>NZ_CP084579.1:0-5184168 GCF_021869745.1 Chryseobacterium sp. MEBOG07 | reverse complement strand
GCACTAAGTCTACCATTGAATGACTTTTTCAAATACAGTATCGCTCTTTTTGCAGTTGTTGCATTTTGTGGTGCAACGCATGATGTAGTAGCAGACGGAACCTATATTGGCTTTCTTACCAATAAAGAGCAGGCACAATATATTGGCTGGCAAGGTGCTTTTTACAACCTGGCCAAGATTATCAGCAGTGGAGCATTGGTTTATTTTGCGGGATTTTTAGAAAAAACAAAAGGAGTTACCCATGCGTGGATGATTATCATGATCATCTATGCATTATTATTTTTTGTGCTGGGTATTTATCATTATCTGATTCTGCCTAAAGAAAACAAAGAAGAACAGAAAAAAGAAAAAACAGCAGGAAATATTCGTAAAGAACTACTGGAAGTTATTACTTCTTTCTTTACCAAAAAGAATATTTTATGGTCTATACTTTTCATTATTCTGTATCGCTTTGCAGAAGGATTTGCAATCAAAATAGCGCCCTTGTTTTTTAAAGCGCCCAGAACTTCGGGAGGATTAGGACTTTCCACATCGGATATCGGACTTGTCTATGGAACGTATGGTTCTGCGGCATTCATCTTAGGCTCTGTGCTGGCAGGATATTTTATCTCAGCCCGTGGATTAAAAAGATCATTGATATGGCTGTGCTGTGCATTCAATATTCCGTTTGTGGTCTATGCATTATTGGCTCACTATCAACCAGCTGACCTTTTACCGGTAGGAATTGCCGTTGTAATAGAATATTTCGGTTATGGCTTTGGCTTTGTAGGATTAATGCTCTACATGATGCAGCAGATTGCTCCCGGAAAGCACAAAACGGCCCATTACGCATTTGCCACAGGCATTATGAACCTTGGAGTGATGATTCCCGGAATGTTCAGTGGAATGATCAGTGACTGGATCGGATACAAAATGTTCTTTATCTGGGTCCTGGTTGCTACAATTCCGGCATTTTTGGTGACTTTATTCGTCCCTTTCCCTTATTCAGAAAATCAAAAAGAACAACAGATCAGTTAGTAATAATTTAAAATAAAAAGTAAAAAATACTTTATGACAGCTCAATCAGTAATGATCCCTTGGCAGGATCGCCCGGAAGGTTGCAATGATATCATGTGGAGGTTTTCCGAAAACCCGATCATTAACAGATACGCGATACCAACATCCAACAGTATATTCAACAGTGCGGTGATCCCTTTTGAAGATGGTTTTGCCGGAGTGTTCCGTTGTGATAATAAAGCGGTACAGATGAATATTTTTGCTGGTTTCAGTAAAGATGGAATCAATTGGGACATCAATCATGATCCTATTGAAATGCAGGCAGGAAATACCGATATGATTGAATCCGATTACAAATATGACCCACGTGTTACTTTTATAGAAGACCGCTACTGGATCACCTGGTGTAACGGATATAACGGACCTACCATCGGAATTGGGTATACATTTGATTTTAAAGAATTTTTTCAGTGTGAAAATGCTTTTCTTCCCTTCAATAGAAACGGAGTTTTGTTCCCTGAAAAAATCAATGGTAAATATGCCATGTTGAGCCGTCCGAGTGATAACGGGCATACGCCTTTCGGAGATATTTATATCAGCTACAGCCCTGATATGAAGTATTGGGGAGAACACCGTTGTGTAATGAAAGTGACTCCTTTCGAAGATAGTGCATGGCAGTGTACAAAGATCGGAGGAGGCCCCGTTCCTATCAAAACAGAAGAAGGATGGCTGCTTTTCTATCATGGAGTGATCAATACCTGCAGAGGATTCAGATATTCAATGGGAGCAGCTTTGCTTGATCTTGAAGATCCTACCAAAGTATTGTACAGAACGAAGCCTTATCTGTTGGCTCCGGCCGAATCATATGAACTGACAGGAGATGTGCCGAATGTGGTTTTCCCTTGTGCAGCATTGACTGAAGGAGATAAAGTAACAGTATATTACGGTGCTGCTGATACCGTGGTTGCTATTGCCTTTGGATATATCTCAGAAATTATTGATTTTATGAAAAAGAATTCAATTTAATACAGTAATATAAAGTTTAGGAAAATAGGTTAACCATCTTAATTTTTTCCCGTTTTCTGGGAATTTTATAATGGTTTTCCTATTTTTAAACCAGCTTTTAAACAAAAAAATCTCCGATACCTCTCTTATCATGAAAAAAGAACTGCTTATCTGCCTTTTTACAACCCTGATTTCTGTAGCCAATGCACAGCAAAATAAAAATGATGTCTTATCCTGGGTAGATCCTTTCATAGGCACAGGAGGGCATGGGCATACATTTCCGGGGGCAACTACGCCATTCGGGATGATACAGCTGAGTCCGGATCAGAATACAAAAAGTGGCGACTGGGACTGGTGTTCCGGATATCATTACAGCAGTAAGACGATCATGGGATTCAGTCATAATCACCTTAGCGGAACAGGTTGGGCAGATCTTGGAGATATTCTGGTAATGCCTACCGTGGGACAGGTAAAAATGGTTCCCGGATCAGAAGAAGCCCCTGAAACTGGTTACCGTTCAAGATTTACACATGATAAAGAAGTTGCGTCTCCCGGATATTATTCCGTAATGCTGGACAGCTATGGAATCAAAGCAGAGCTTACCACTTCTCCAAGAGTCGGATTTCATAAATATACTTTCCCAAAAAGTGAAGAGGCCAATATCATCATTGACCCAACTAATAAAATCTTCGGAAATATCTACCACACTTTGGTGAGTGTAGAAGGCAATAATAAAATCAAAGGGTACTGCTACAGCAATGGCTGGGGAGGTAAACGGTTTGCTTACTTCGTGATGGAGTTCTCCAAGCCGTTTAAATCTTACGGTGTTTATGCTGACGGGAAAATTAAAAACGATGAAAAAATTGCTCTTGCTAAGGATGCGAAAGCCTTTGTAAGATTCTCAACAGAAGACCAGGAAAGCATTGAAGTAAAGGTGTCTTTATCTCCGGTGAGCACAGAAAATGCACAGGAAAACTTCGATGCCGAAGCAAAAAATATAGACTTTGCAAAAGCGAAAGAAACTGCCCAAAAGACATGGAGAGATCTGATCGGCAGATTCCAGGTGACAGGAGGAACCAACAGCCAGAGAAAAATCTTCTATACCGGGGTTTACCATACTTTTATTGCGCCTAACCTTTATATGGACGTCAATGGAGATTATGTTGCTGCTCAGGAAAACATGAATACCAAATGGTTTACGAACTACAGTACTTATTCTTACTGGGACGGATTCAGAGCGACTCACCCGTTGCTGACTATAATGGATCAGAAACATACTAAAGAATTTGCGAACTCTCTGATCAGCAGATATACAGATCGTAAAGACCACATGCCAATCTGGGAACTGTGTGGATATGATAATTTCTGTATGCTGGGATATCACAGTGCATCGGTAATCTGGGATGCCATTTCAAAAGGAGTTCCGGGTATTGATGGAGAAAAAGCATTTGCTGCAATGAAAGATGCTTCTTTAACAGATAAAATGAGCAGCAGCGATGGAGGCGGAGGTCTTAATGATTATATCAAATTAGGCTACACCCCATCAGAAAACGGAGCTTCAGTTTCTGCAACACTGGAATATTCATATGATGACTGGTGTATTCAGCAGCTTGCAGAAAAACTAGGGAAGAAAGACGAAGCAGAAGTGTATAAAAAACGTTCTATGAACTTCCTGAATACCTTCAACAAAGAAAATAACCATTTCTGGCCAAGACAGAAAGACGGAAAATTCTTAGCAGATTTCACCCTTAACGACTGGAAGAAATTGCAGCCACACTGGGTTTCAGGAAATATCTGGGCCTATGATTTCTTTGTGCCACATCAGATCGACGAAATGATGAATCTCTACGGTGGGAAAAAAGGATTTGAAGAAAAACTGGATAAAACCTTTACAGAGGCTCTGCATATGGAAGGGGAACAGCATGTAGACATCTCAGGATTCATCGGATCTTTAGGATTTGGAGATGAACCTGGACATCATGTTCCATACCTGTACAATTATGCAGGAAGCCCATACAAGACTCAAAAAATGGTAAAATATATCCGCGACAATATGTACGCAGCCAAACCTGATGGAATCGTTAATAACGAAGACTGCGGGCAAATGTCAGCATGGTATATTTTCTCTTCATTAGGATTCTATCCTGTGACACCGGGGAAACCTGTTTATGCCATCGGAGCTCCACAATTCCCGAAAGCTTCTTTGCAACTGGAAAACGGAAAAACTTTTACGGTGATCGCAGATAAAATATCCGATAAGAATATCTACGTACAGAAAATGTTCCTGAACGGGAAAGAATACAAAAGCTGGGAACTGAACCACAGCGATATCATGAACGGTGGCGAACTGAGATTTGTAATGGGAAGCAAACCGGTAAAATAAGACTCATAAAAATAAACGAAACAAAAGTATCAATGGAAAGGAGAAATTTTATTAAAACAAGTGCACTGGCAGGAGCCGGATTGCTGTTTACTCAGAATGTTTTTGCTAAAAATTTAGTGCTGGACGATTTTCCTGTTGTCCGTGTTCCTAAAGATAAAAGACATTTTACCAGCGAATCCGTAGAAAGTGCTATTGCAGCGTTTAAAAAGAAAGTAAAAAACAAAGAACTAAGCTGGCTCTTTGAAAACTGCTTCCCGAATACATTAGATACTACTGTTTACTATACAGAAACCGGCGGAACACCGGATACATATGTGATCACTGGGGATATTGATGCGATGTGGCTTCGTGACAGTTCCGCACAGGTTTTTCCTTATCTGCAGTTCTCGAAAAAAGATGAAAAACTGCATAAACTGATCTCAGGAGTGATCCATAAACAGACCACTTTCATTCTAAAAGATCCATATGCTAATGCTTTCTACAACGATGATCAGAAGATCAGTAAATGGAAAGAATACGACCATACCGATATGAAACCGGGAACCCATGAAAGAAAGTGGGAAATTGACTCTCTTTGCTATCCTATTCGTCTGGCATACCACTTCTGGAAAATAACAGGAGATACAAAACCTTTCGATGCCAACTGGTTGAAAGGGATTAAACTTACCCTGCAGACCTTTACAGAACAGCAGAGAAAACATGATCTTGGACCTTACAAATTTGAGCGTACCACGGCTTGGGCCACAGACGGAGTTCCTATGGGAGGATATGGCTACCCGACGAAACCTGTAGGGCTTATCAGCTCTATGTTCCGCCCAAGTGATGATGCTACCATCTACGGATTCCTGATCCCTTCCAACTTATTTGCGGTAGTAAGCTTACGTCAGGCTGCAGAAATGGTTGCTCAGATAAAAAATGAAAAAACATTGGCTCAACAACTGAACAGCCTTGCTGATGAGGTAGAGGCAGCCATTAAAAAATACGGAATTTACAATCATCCTGAGTTCGGAAAAATATATGCTTTTGAAGTAAATGGCTTCGGAAGTTATAATCTGATGGATGATGCAAACTGTCCTAGTTTACTGGGATTACCTTATCTGGATGCGGTGAAAGCTGATGACCCTGTTTACTTGAATACAAGAAAATTTGTGTGGTCAGAAAACAACCCGTTCTTCTTCAAAGGTAAGCTGGCAGAAGGGATAGGTGGTCCGCATATCGGACTGGACATGATCTGGCCAATGAGTATCATTATGAAGGCTCTCACTACAAAAGACAAAAGTGAGATCAAATGGAGCATAGATACCTTACAGAAAACGCACGGCGGGACAGGCTTTATGCATGAATCCTTCCATAAAGACAATGACAAGAAATTTACCAGAGAATGGTTTGCATGGTCGAATACCTTATTTGGCGAATTGTTATGGAAAACCTTTAACGAAAACCCTGAGCTACTGACATAGCCCTCCCTTTTATATGGTTTATTCATCTGAGGTGCTTTCTCTAAAAAGAAAGTATCAGGGGAATGCTATATCAAAATCAAACACCAAAAACACCTTAAAAAATTATACAATGAAAAAAAATCCATCTTTACCGCGCTGATGGCAGTGATGCTTCAGTCAGGTTCTCTGATTAATGCACAACAGCTTAATCCTACAGGAATATGCTATGTGGAAGTGAACAACAACAACCTCCTGAATGCAGGAGCGTACAAACTGCAGACATCGAACAGCTATCTGTTCAATGTGGTGAATATTTTTGCGGCTAATATTAATTATGATACCAGCCGTGGAAGAGCGTATCTGTATTCCAATAACAACGTTACCAAGGTTCTTACCAATGCAGATACCTACATAAAACCGCTTCAGCAAAAAGGAATGAAAGTAGTACTGACTATTTTGGGGAATCACCAGGGAGCAGGAATCTGTAATTTTCCTACCCGTGAAGCCGCAAAAGACTTTGCATTACAGCTTGCCAATACAGTGAATACCTATGGTCTTGATGGAATTGATTTTGATGATGAATATTCAGAATATGGAAAGAACGGAACGGGACAGCCTAATGACAGTTCTTTTGTCATGCTTGTTCAGGAGCTAAGAGCATTATTACCGAATAAAATTATTTCATTCTATTATTACGGAGATGCCGCTTCAAGACTTTCCTGGAACGGAGCCAGAGTAGGAGATAATGTTAACTATAGCTGGAATGCGATGTACGGAACATTCTCTGCTCCAAATGTTCCCCCTCTTACCAAAGCACAAATCTCTCCGGCAGCCGTATGGATGGGAAATACTTCCAATTCTACAACCACCAGTCTGGCAACTCAGACTAAAAATGGAGGCTATGGCGTGTTCATGTGGTATGATTTGCATGGAACTAATGAAACGTCACAACTTTCTGCAGGAACTCAGACATTGTACGGAGAGCAGACTGTTTTAAGCGGAACTCTACAATCGTGGACACAAGGGACCAATTGTGATGCTCCTATCGGATTATACACTAGCAATCTTACAGGAACAAGTGCAAAACTGAACTGGTCAGCCGTAGGAACCAATACTTATGATATTGATTATAAATCAGCTTCTTCAACAACATGGACAAATGCCGTGTCAGCAACGAGTTCTACTTCTTTAACGGTTTCCGGCTTAACAGCCAATACCGAATACGACTGGAGAATCAGAACTAATTGCAGCGTGAAAAGTGCCTACATGTTTGCCCCAAGATTTAAAAGCACTTCAGGAACAACACCTACAGGATCTTACGCATTATCTCTGGATGGAACCAGTGAATCTGGAGCTGCCGGAAATCTTACACTGAGCGGATCTGCATTGTCTTTTGAAGGATGGATCAAACCTTCGTCATTCAAATCAGCGTCTCCTTATATTTCTTCTATCATGGGAACAGAAGTAAGCGACAGCAATTCTGCATTCTTACGATTAGGAGATGCCGGCCTGGCCAATAATAAATTACAGTTTGTAGTAAGTATTAATAATGTACAGCAAAAACTGGCTTCTGCAACTGCCTTGAATGCCAATACATGGTATCATGTGGCGGCTACCTATGATGGAACCAATATGAAGTTGTATATCAACGGAGCTCTGGATGCAACCAAAGCGCAGACCGGAAGTGTGAATTCAACAGGCGCATTCAATGTAGGATATTTATATAACACGTCAAGAAACTTCAATGGGAAAGTAGATGAGGTAAGAGTTTGGAAACGGGCTTTGAGTCAGACAGAAATCAGTCAGAATATGTGTAATGTATCCGTTCCGGCTACTTCACTGGCTGCGTATTGGAAGTTTAATGAAGGAAGTGGTTCTTCCGTTCAGGATACCTCAGGAAACGGAGTGACTTTAACGTTAACGGGTGTTGATGCTTCCAATTGGGGAACAGATGTACCATGTACAACAGGAAGTTCAGCATCGGCAAGAACCGGGGGAAGTCAAAAAGCTGTAAGCGGAGGACAAGTAAGCGTTAAAAATCAAATAAAATTATACCCTAATCCGGCAAGCAAATCTTCATCATTGACAGTTTCTGTTCCGGATGAATACAGCAAAGGAAAATTAACGGTTTATGATTTTAATGGAAGAATTATAGACACAAAATCACTGAATTCCGGAGATAATCAATATGAATTGACCAAACTTTCAGCAGGAAACTATATCGTTCAGTTTGAATCTCATGATGGAAGCCTAAAACAATCCGAAAAACTAATTGTAAAATAACAACCCCTGTCATTGGGCTTCGGCCCAATGATTTTTCTACTACAAAATTGATATACTATGAGAAAAAAATCCTTTTTTATTCCCCTTATGGCCCTGATGCTTCAGGCAGCCCCGTTGCTCAAAGCACAGCAGCTAAACCCTTTGGGAGTCTGCTATGTGGAAGTGAACAACAACAATATGCTGAATGCAGGTTCTTATACATTACATAATACCAACAGACAGCTTTTTGATGTTGCCATTATTTTTGCAGCGAATATCAACTATGATGTTTCCAAAAACCGTGCTTATATTTCAAATAATAACAACGTTACCAAAGTCCTGAATGATGTCAATACTTATGTAAAACCTTTACAGCAAAAAGGAATTAAAGTATTGCTGGATCTTTTAGGAAATCACCAGGGAGCCGGAATTTCTAATTTTCCAAACCGTGAAGCAGCAAAAGATTTTGCTCTGCAGGTGGCTCATACCGTTTATACCTATGGTTTGGATGGAGTAGACCTGGATGATGAATATGCAGGATACGGAAATAACGGAACCGGACAGCCTAATAACAGTTCTTTTGTAATGTTATTACAGGAATTGAAAGCAGCAATGCCAGATAAACTGATTACGTTCTATTATTATGGCCCAGCTACGACAAGACAAACTTATAATGGAGATTTGGCAGGAAATTATATCAACTACACCTGGAATGCCATGTATAGTACCTACAATGCACCTGTTGTTCCTCCTCTTGATAAAAGTAAAATTTCTGCTGCTGCAACCTGGATTCTTAATTCTAATTCAGGATCTACATCTGCTACAACGCTTGCTAGTTTAGCAACCAGCACAAAAAATGATCAATATGGAGTGTTTATGTGGTATGATTTGGGTGGAACTGATGTTGCCAATTATCTGAGTACAGGTTCCAATATTCTTTACAACGAAAATACACTCTTAAGCGGACAATTATATTCATGGTCTCAGGGACAAAGCTGCGATCCTCCATTGGGACTGGATATTTCCAATGTAACGGGAACTTCAGCAAAACTGAACTGGACGTCCAATGCTTCCCAGTCTTATAATATTGATTACAAACCTGCGAATTCAACAGTATGGACAAACGCAGCCAATAATTATTCAGGAAATAATATTGTCATCAACAACCTTACTCTGAATACAGACTATGATTGGAGAATACAGTCTAACTGCTCTCCTACATTAACAAGTACTTATATTTTTGCACCAAGGTTTAACTCCGGAAGTGGCTGCACTACGCCATCAGGATTAACTTCCGGAAGTTTCCTTGGTAATACAGCTCAATTATCATGGGATGCAGGAAATGCAACTTCATATACGCTGCAATATAAAACGACAGCAGCAACGACATGGTCTGAAATTCCGAATATTACAACCAACTCTTATTCATTACAAAACCTTACGCCTAATACAGGCTATGTGTGGAAAGTACAGGCTTCATGTGCGGGAGGAGCTACAAGTACCTATTCAGGAGAAGGGGCATTCAACAGCGGTTTTACCCCTGTTACAAGTCCTGGTGCAAGATCACTTTCTTTTAACGGAAGTACCCACTACCTTAATGCAGGGCAATTTAACTTAAGCGGAAATGCTATGACATTCGAAGGATGGGTAAAAGTAAATGCTTTCAAAACAGGCTTCCCTTACATCTCATCAGTAATGGGTGTTGAAGTAGGAGATAATAACTCAGCAATGCTTAGATTCGGGGACGGGAACCTGGCGAACAACAAACTTCAGTTTATCTTGAGTTTCGGTTCATCACAGGTAAAATTGAATACGAATACAGCATTTAATACCAATACATGGTATCATATTGCGGCTACTTATGATGGTGCAGCAATGAAAATTTATGTCAATGGAACTCTTGATGCAAGCTTTGCGGTAACAGGTAACTTTGCAGCAAACGGTATTCTTTATCTGGGTAGAAATTATGATAATTCCCGTACAATCAATGGTTTCCTGGATGAGTTCAGAGTTTGGAAAAAAGCATTGACACCACAGGAAATATTGAGCAATAGCTGTAATGTTCCTGCCAACTCTACGGGCCTTGAAGCCAACTGGAAAATGGATGAGGGAAGTGGTTTAGGAGCATTAGATGCTACGGCAAACACTCATTTTGCTACCCTTGTCAATATGACAGATACCAACTGGAGAACAGATGTTGCCTGTGCGTCATCTCTTGCAGTGAAAGATATTGAATCCGTAAAAGAGAGCAGTTCCGTTTACCCGAATCCTGTGAAACGAGGAAATGATATTCATTTTGCCATCAGTGACAACTCTGCAAGTGAAGTCGCATTGTATGATGCATCAGGAAAACTATTCAAAAAACAGAACATTAATCAAAATAATAATGCAGTCAATACACAGGATTTAATCAGTGGTACTTATATTTACAAGATTACATCCACAAATAGTAAACTAATATCGACGGGTAAAATTATTGTAAAGTAAGATTCAGATAATAAGATCGTTATCAGAATTAATAATATAAAGTCTGAAATACAAAGCAGACAGACAGGATATGTACTCCTGTTTGTCTGTTTTTTCAGTCACAGGGATGTCTTGAATTTAAAATAAAAAATAATGCAGAATATAGTAGGAATCGATATTGGAGGGTCACACATCACGCTGGCTCAGGTAGATCCGGAAAAACGTAAAATCATTTCTTCAACCTATGTAAGAGAACATGTAGATGCTTTTGAAAATAAAGAGGTTATTTTCGCGGCTTGGGTTTCAGCCATTGATAAAGTGGCTCATGATCTGGTAAAAGAAGATCTTTTAATCGGTATTGCAATGCCGGGACCTTTCGATTATGAAAAAGGAATATCATTAATGCAGCAGGGAAAATTCATTGATATCTATCAGGTGAATATCAAAGAAGAACTGGCAAAAAGATTGTCTGTTTCTCAGGAGCAGATTCATTTTGTAAATGATGCCGCAGCCTTCATGGAAGGAGAAGTATTCGGAGGATGTGCTCAGGGATTCAACAGTGCTTTTGGAGTGACTCTCGGTACAGGATTGGGAACGACTTTCTTCAACGGAGAATTTGCTACCGATGAAGACTTATGGGATTCTCCTTTTAAAGATTCTATCAGTGAAGATTATCTGGCAACACGCTGGTTTGTAAATCGCTACAAAGATTTGACCGGAGAAGAAATTTCAGGAACCAAAGATTTGTTGGATAAATCTACTGAAATACAGACCAAAATATTTGATGAATATGCAGATTCTTTCTCAGAATTTATCGTGAAATATGTAAATCATTACAAACCGGAAGTTTTAGTTATAGGAGGTAATATTGCGAAAGCATATCCTCACTTTGAGCAAAGATTTATTCAGAATTTAACAAAGAATAATATTAACTTGCAGGTTAAAATTTCTGCCATATTTGAAGATGCAGCCATTCTTGGAGCTGCCAGCTATGCATTAAAAAAGCGTATATAAATTAACAAACGAAACGATACAATGAAGTTTATATTTTCTACTTGCTTACTGCTATTACAGGCCTGGGCCTTTGGTCAGAACATATCTCCCGTAGATTATGTGAATCCTTTGATGGGAACTCAGTCAAAACCTTCCTTATCCAACGGAAATACCTATCCGGCAGTCGGACTTCCATGGGGAATGAATATCTGGACCCCACAGACCGGTAAGATGGGTGACGGATGGGCGTATAGTTACGATGCAGATAAAATAAAAGGATTTAAACAAACCCACCAGCCTTCTCCATGGATGAATGATTATGGCGCATTTGCCATCATGCCGGGAGTAGGGAAAGTAAAATTTAAAGAAGAAGACAGAGCGAGCTGGTTCAGCCATAAAGCTGAGGTTACTACGCCTTACTTTTATAGTGTTTATCTTGCGGATATCAATGTAACCACAGAATTTACCCCTACGGAAAGAGCTTCTTATTTTAAATTTGATTTTCCAAAAACAGACAGTGCTTACATCGTTGTGGATGCATTGAACAAAGGTTCTTACATCAAGATTTTACCGAAAGAAAGAAAAATCCTGGGCTATACCACAAAATATTCTACCGGGAAATATGATAATTTTAAAAACTACTTCGTCGTTCAGTTTGATAAAGATTTTGAACTGACAAAAACCTGGAAAGATGATAAACTGGTTAATGATCAGTTAGAAATTACCAGCGATCATACAGGTGCTGTAGTAGGCTTTAAGCTTAAAAATAAAGAAACGGTGTATGCAAAAGTTGCCTCTTCATTCATCAGCTTTGAACAGGCAGAACTGAATCTTAAAAGAGAAATCGGAACCAAAAATTTTGAACAGGTAAAAACCGATGCGAAAAACATCTGGAACCAAACATTAGGAAAAATAGAGGTAAAAGGAGGAACAGATCAGCAGATGAGAACCTTTTATTCCTCTTTATACAGAACTTTGTTCTTCCCGCAAAAATTATATGAGATTGATGCCCAGAACAAAATAAAACACTGGAGCCCTTACAACGGTAAAATTGCAGATGGAAAAATGTTTGCAGGAACCGGTTTCTGGGATACCTTCCGTGCTTTGTACCCTTTCCTGAACCTGGTGTATCCAAGCATCAATGTAGAAATGCAGGAAGGATTGGCGAATGCTTACAAAGAAGGAGGATTCTTACCAGAATGGAGCAGCCCAGGATATTCTGATATTATGATTGGAAATAATTCTGCATCCGTAGTGGCAGATGCTTATATCAAAGGACTTCGTGGATATGATACGGAAGCTCTTTGGCAGGCCGTAAAACACGGAGCGAATAATGCAGGCCCTATAGAAGCTGTAGGCCGTGCGGGAGTAGAATATTATAATACATTAGGCTATGTACCTTACGATGTGAAAATCAATGAAAATGCAGCAAGAACATTAGAGTATGCATATGATGACTTTTCAATTTATCAGTTAGGAAAAGCATTAGGAAAACCCGCTTCTGAAATTGATATTTATAAGAAAAGAGCCTACAATTACAAAAATGTCTTTGACAAGGAAACAGGCTTAATGCGTGGTAAAAATAAAGACGGTAATTTCCAGAACCCTTTCAATCCTTTCAAATGGGGAGATGCCTTTACAGAAGGGAACAGCTGGCATTATACATGGTCTGTTTTTCAGGATATTGACGGTCTGTCAGAATTGATGGGAGGAAAGAAGAAATTTGAAGCCAAATTAGATGAGATATTCTCATTGCCACCGGTTTTTGATGACAGTTATTATGGAGGCGTTATCCACGAGATCAGAGAAATGCAGATCATGAATATGGGACAGTATGCTCACGGAAATCAGCCTATCCAGCACATGATCTACCTGTATAACTATGCAGGATCACCTTACAAAACTCAATATTGGGCAAGACAGGTGATGAATAAACTGTATCACGCGACTCCTGATGGATATTGTGGTGACGAAGATAACGGACAGACTTCTGCATGGTATATTTTCTCAGCCCTTGGGTTTTATCCGGTGACGCCGGCAACAGATCAGTACGTATTAGGAGCACCATTGTTTAAAGAAGCTACCATTCACCTTGAAAATGGTAAGAAAATTGAAATAAAAGCTCCGGAAAACAATGCCGAAAATCTATACGTAAAATCATTGAACGTAAACCAACAGCCTTATTCCAAAAACTGGCTGAGCCATAAAGAACTGATGAAAGGAGCTGTTTTAGACTTTAAAATGGACAACAAGCCTAATAAAGAAAGAGGGGCACAGGAAAAAGATTTTCCATATTCAATGTCAAAAGAAGAATCAAATAAATAATTTTTAATTTAGAAATACAAACTGTATGAGTACAGAAAAAAAAGAAATATTCGACAGAGTAGAGAGCATGCTGCAGACACAGGGTTTTAACATCGCAGCAAAAGATGATACAAGACCATGGGGAGGATTCTTTGTGATTGATGAAACACAGGCACAGGATTTTGCCAACCAGTATTTTGATGGTATCGATGTTGAAAACCTGAGAATAGGAGGGAAGCTTAGCCCAAAGATTCTTATCGTTGCTCCTGAAGCAAGATTAAGCTGGCAGTATCACCACAGAAGAGCCGAAATCTGGCAGGTGGTAGAAGGAACTGTAGGCATCAAAAGAAGTGCAACAGATGAAGAAGGAGAATTAGGAGAATATGGTCCAAAAGATCAGGTGAAACTTCAGCAGGGCGAAAGACACAGATTGATAGGTCTTGCAGGCTGGGGAATTGTAGCCGAAATCTGGCAGCATACCGATACATCCAATCCTTCGGATGAAGATGATATCGTAAGAGTACAGGACGACTTTGGAAGATAAATAAAAAAATCCGCTTCATTGAAGCGGATTTTTTTATTGGTTAGGAAGCTTGAGGCTGGAAGATGGGAGTTACTGGAAGTTGTTAAAACTCATTGTTTTCTTCCATTACTCATGCTGAATTTACAGGCTGATGCCAAAAAATAAACCTTATAGATCTCCGAGACCTATAAGGTTTTGTTTATTCAGGTTTTATCCTCAATAAGATAAAAACTTTACATGCTTGTAGGCACTTCCAGCTTCCCGCCTTTAAAATGTCACATCCAATCCCACATAGAAGTTAGCCTTCATAATAGGTGCATACACCATTCCTCCATCAAAATAATTTCCGAAAGGATTTTTAAAATCTACAATCGCATTTTTCTGATAATAAGAAGTCAGGTTTTCTCCACCTACATAAGCTCTGATTTTTTTATTGAAATTTCTTGAGATCTGAGCATTAAGAACCGCATAAGATTCAGAATAAGTCGGTAACTGAAACTCTGCCGGATTCGTTGACGTATCAGGAAGTCTCTGCTTTCCGACCCAGTTTAAAGTCGTATCAAAACTCCAGAATCCTCCATTATTATTCTTGTTGGTTGAATATGCTAGGTTTACAAATCCTCTGTGCTTAGCCATAAAAGGAACTTCTCTTCTTCCTCCGATATAATCAGCCTGTACATCATAATACTTATAGGCAAGCCTTACATCAAAATTTTTGAAAGGAGTAAAATCCCACTGCGTTTGGAATGAATTCGCAAATGATTTTCCTTCCAGATTATAGAATGTCAACTGTTGAGGAGACTTGTCCAAATCTACCAATACCTGATCCTGGAAATCTGTTCTGAAGAAATCGGCAATAATACTGGATTTTCTTCCGAATAACTTAAATTCCTGTTGTAAGCTGGCACCATAGTTCCACGCGATTTCAGGTCTTAACCCATAAATATTTCCTCCGTTTGATAAAATATTAATCGCTCTGTTCGATGCAAAATACTGTTGGCTTTCCGCAAATACATTCGCTGTTCTGAATCCTCTTCCCGCAGAAAGTCTTAAAATAGTCTGGGGCGTAAAATCATACTTGAAATTTAGTCTTGGCGTAAACTGAGTTCCTGCCAGATTATGAAAATCTACTCTCGTTCCTGCTACCAATGTATATTTTAAACCTGTTAAAGTATATTCGGCAAAAATTCCCGGTACAATTTCATTCCTTCTCAGGTCGTTCGTTAAATACGTTTCTTTATACCCATCATATAAGAAACTTGCACCAGCTTTATACTTATGATTGGTATTTCCGATGATGCTTTCAAAAATTAAATTGGAATAATAGGTTTGCTGCTGTCCTGCATAATTTCTCAATCCAAAGAAACTATCCTGCTGGTGATACACATATTGGTTCATCCAACCGATACTTTGGTAAGGTTTTCCTTTAAAAACATACCCCGTTTTATTCCAAACCTGGAATCTTGAAATATCAATTCCTACACCGTAAGGAGACTGCTTATCCTGAGCCAGTTTTTTATCGAAACCAACCTGTCCCGCAGTTCTTTCATCTCGGATAAAATTAATACCGAAGTGAGATCCGAATCCAGACTTTTCAAGATCATTATAATTCAGCAAATAAGCGGCATTGATCTGTGTTCCTTTCGGTCTGTCAAGAAAACCGTCATCATTCATATCCGTGTTTCCGAATGTTCCGTTTCCGTGAAGAAGAAAAGTTTGTGACCATTTATCGTTGATGGGAGAAACATTGGTAATATTTATCTCTGCTCTTCCATTGAAGTCAGAAAAAAGATTCAGTGACGTTTCAGGAGTCTTTGCATTCTTCAAAAGTTCTGTATTGATCTGTCCTGTGATACTTTCATACCCGTTGGTTACGGTACTTCCACCTTTAGTCAGCTGAATGCTTTCAATCCATCTTCCCGGAATAAAGTTTAGTCCGTACGCAGAAGCCAATCCTCTGATTTCGGGTAGTTGTTCCTTCGTTAAGCTTGTATATTTTTGATCCAGACCAAGCATTTTCAGCTGTTTTGTTCCTGTAACGGCATTGCTGAAAGAAACGTCAACGGTTGCATTGGTTTCGAAACTTTCAGACAAATTACAACAAGCTGCCTTTAACAGCTCTTTTTTATCAATATTAAAAACAAGTCCGGCTTCTTTCTTACTCAAAGCTGTTGCAGCCTTAGAGCCCGTTACGACAACACCGTCAATGTTTTTTTCATGTTGAGAATGATCCTCTTTAGCGGGTGAAGTTTCATGGTCTTTATGATCTTCATGTTTTACTCCTTCTTCATAATGTACTTTGGGATTAGCCTCACCAAAAGTAAAGTCTCTGTCATACAGACAACACCCCGGAAGCCCATTGTATACAGCATCTGAAGCCTTATACTTTTCATTATCATGACCCGCATCAGCAATTGCTTTTAAAATCTTATCCGATGAGGTTTTTGATGGATCAAAATTTAAAGTAACGGTTTGTTTCTCTGCATTCCATTCTGCAGTGTTGGCACCGGCATCTTTTGATGCTTTTTCAATTCTGGCTTTACATGAAGCACAGTTTCCTCTTACGTAGAACTCGTTTTCTTTTTTAGCGGAAACATTAGCATCTGCATGGTGCTCATGATGAGGTTCTGCCTGTGAAAGCTGTGCCTCTCTGTCGTAATGACAACATCCCGGAAGTCCTTCATAGGTGCTGTCAGAAGCTTTGAATTTTTCATTATCATGACCTGCATCAGCTACTTTCTTTAGAATGTCATCGGTAGATACCTTGTCTGTTTCTAAAGTTAATGTCTGAAGATCAACAGAATATACTGCTGTTTTTGCACCTGCTTTTTTAGCTGCACTTTCAATTCTTGTTTTGCACATTTCGCAGTTCCCTTTTACCTTGAACTGGTTTTTTGAAAGTGTTTGAGCAGATATAAATTGTGTAAATAGGAATAATGCACCAAGTATAAACCTGGAAATATGTAATTTCATTTTGTTTAAAGTTTAAATTAATTAAAAAACAGTCCATTAAGTAGTATAATGAACGCGTTATATTTTAATTAACCTATCTTGGGCGGCTGCCAGATTTCCTTTAAACTATCTGAAAGATAAGGATCTGAATATTGAAACTGAGGATTCTTATTCGCTTTGTAATAAGACAGTTCCAGACGTAAGTTTTTTGAGAAAGGAGTTTCAATAAAGGTATAGCAAGCAATACATGATGAACAGCAGTCGTCATTGCATGATTTTGTTTTGTCATCTTTGCTTCCTTCTTTTGAAGAATGGTTTTTGCAGCAGTCACTTTTTTTCGAAGATTCTGCTTTACAGCATGTTTCCTGCATCCCTTGCGCATAGAAGTTATCCTTGGGAATTAAAAAAACTCCCAAGCAAAACACGATTGCAAGTATGTGAAACAGCTTCATTTCTGCAAAAATACAAAATTTATGGCAAAGGATCACCAACTTTTAGAGAACAGCTGTGCCATGGTGCTCCATGTGCTGGGTTTAATTTGGGTTTTTCGCCCATAGCCAGGTTCTGTGCAGCGGGTGCAGGAGCTGGAGTTGTCTGTATTACATTTTGAGCTGGCTGAGCGGCTAAAGCGGGTTTACTGCTTAATGGCTGTCCTACCGCAATATCACATCGGTGTCCTGGCTGCCCGTGTGGAGGGTTCATTCCCGGAGCAGTCTTTACTTGTTTTCCGGAGTTGTCAATTGCGACTTTTCCTGGTGACATTGCATTAGGATCAATCTGGATGACCTTATTTCCGCCTGTGTTTATATTTTGTGGCGTAGGAGTGGCTGCAGGAGCACTATTCAAGGGCTGTCCCACCTGGATATCGCATCGGTGTCCGGGTTGTCCGTGTGGAGGATTCATACCGGGTGCAGCAGCCATTGGAGCCGGAGCGGAGGTAGATTGAATACCTGCCTGGTCCATCAGGGCTGTTTTTGAGGTGGTATTAAGGGCTACGTTGGGCTGTCCAGCGTTGGCTTCTTCTTTTAAATAAGTTGCTTTTTCATCCTTTTTACAAGATGCAGCTAATAGTGATACGGTGATCAAACCTATAAATGTATTCTTCATATCCATGGGTATGAAACAAAATTAGCAAAACATTTTCAATTGTTTTGCTAATTTTATATTTATAATTCGATTTTCGGATTAATTTTTCACCAAAAGTCTGAATCCTTCTCCGTGAACGTTGATAATTTCCAATCCTTCGTCATCTTTTAATAATTTACGAAGCTTTGCAATATACACGTCCATACTTCTTGCTGTAAAGTAATTTTCCTTTTTCCAGATCTTTCTTAAAGCAAGATCTCTAGGCATGAAATCATTTCTATGGATGCAAAGAAGCTTCAATAATTCATTTTCTTTAGGAGAAAGCTTGTATTCTTTATCACCTACTTTCAATTGTCTCAACATAGAGTCGAAGAAAATATTGCTGATCTTGAACTGCTCCTGCTCTTCATTTTCCAATGTAGAACTTCTCTGAAGAATAGCCTTTATTTTGTATAAAAGAAGCTCTGTATCAAAAGGTTTGGTGATATAATCATCAGCGCCCAACTGATAGCCTTTCAAAATATCTTCTCTCATATTTCTTGCGGTAAGGAATATGATTGGGGTATTTTTATCAATCTTTTTTACATCTTCAGCTAATGAAAATCCGTCTTTTTTTGGCATCATTACGTCGAATATGCAGATGTCGAATTCATTTTCCGTGAATTCTTTAAGTCCCTGCTCTCCATCAATGGCAAGTGTTACTTCAAAATTATTGATTGTCAAATAATCTTTAAGCACCGCCCCGAAACTCTGATCGTCCTCTACTAATAATATTCTGTTGCTCATAACTTTTAATAATTAATAATTAACAATTAAGAATGAACTTTCTCACTCTATCTTCTATATTTTGATATTTGGTTTAATTTTTCATAATTGATGAATAATAAATGATAATCGATTTTGAAATCGGCCTTTTATCATATATGGTTTATCATCGATCATTGATATTCTTTTCTAGCTCATCGGTAGTTTTATCGTGAACGTACTTCCTTTTCCTTTATAAGATTCTACGATAATCTCTCCTTTGTGCAGTTCTACAATTTTCTTGACGTAGGAAAGTCCTAATCCCTGTCCTTTTACATTGTGAATATTTCCGGTTTCTTCTCTGAAGAATTTTTCGAAAATTTTGGTTTTATTCTGCGTATCCATTCCCATTCCTTTATCGGAAATCTGAATGACATACCAGTGGCCTTCATTTTTGGTTTCTACATGTATTTCCGGTGCTTCAGGAGAATACTTATTGGCATTATCCAGCAGGTTGACCAGCATATTTGAGATATGGAATTCGTCTATTTTAAAAATATAATGAGTTGCATTGAACTTCTGTGTAAGGGCTCCGTTTCTTTGCTGTACAATCAGATTGAAGGATTCCGTAGTTTTTTTAATCAGTTCTCTTACATTGGCTTCTTTTAAAAACAATTCTACTTCATTTCTTTCAAGCTTAGACATATTCAGAATGTTTTCCACCTGCTTTTTCATCCTTAAGTTTTCCTGCTTGATCAGCTCCGAGTAATACTTTACCTTATCCGGGTTGGTTGCAATCTTATCATTAGCCAAAGAATCTGTTGCTACAGAAATAGTTGCTAATGGTGTTTTAAACTCGTGGGACATATTGTTGATGAAGTCTGTTTTTACTTCAGCAAGCTTTTTCTGCCTCATCATATAATTGATGGAAATAATATAAATCCCAAGAATAGTAAGAAGAGAAAGAAATGTTCCCAGCAGCATCGGCCAGTTGTTCATCGCCAGGGAATATTCTTTTTTAGGGAAAACAAGTGCGAGACTGTATAGCGTATTTTTTTTATCAGCAAAAAGAGGAAAACTATAGATATTACTGTCTTTTTTCTCTTTGTATGCCTTATTTACAATACTTGTCAGTTTATTGCTGCGGTCTAGAACTCCATATCCGAACTTGGCAGTGATGCCTCTTATTTTAAGTTCTTTAG
This sequence comes from Chryseobacterium sp. MEBOG07, assembly GCF_021869745.1. Taxonomy (NCBI): domain Bacteria; kingdom Pseudomonadati; phylum Bacteroidota; class Flavobacteriia; order Flavobacteriales; family Weeksellaceae; genus Chryseobacterium; species Chryseobacterium sp. MEBOG07. The sequence continues at coordinate 5,163,813 of NZ_CP084579.1, read as the reverse complement.
CAATGACGGAATCAAGTGTTTTGGGATCTACTCTTTTGGTGATAGGAAGGTTGTTCCCATATACTTTCACAAACTCTTTCATGGAGTAGTCTCCAGTTTCAATCTCCTGATTGATGTCTGTGGTAAGAAGCTCACGATTGGTAGTGTCTCTTTTTATTTTGTAGGCCGCTTCGTCTGTATATAAAGTAGTCAGCTTGATAGAATCTCCTTTTTGAGAAATCGGAAGCTGAGTGTTTTCAATAATATTTTTGGAATAAATAATCTGTCTCTGAGTACCAGAGTCTGCTACCTGCTGAATTGTAGTTAAAGACGGCTGTTTGCTGTTTGCAAGAATATTTTTCCTGAAATCTTTATAATCCTGATTCAGGTATTTGTCTGCTTCAATTTCTTCAATACTTTTTGAAGTACTTTCCAAAACCGCATACACTTTATTTGAAAAATCCTGTTCCAATACGCCGTAATAGCCTTTCAACCAATAAAATTGGAGCGTCACAAAGACAATCAGTGAGATTGTCATAAACACTGAAATTATTGGGATGAATTTGTTATTCATTATTTAATTATATATGTTTTCGAAAGATGAATGTTAAAATTAATTGTTTTAAGACTACATAAACAAAAAACGAGCCAAAAAATTGTTTTATTTTTCTTAAAAGAGTGTTTTTTAACAATTATTTATGAATTATCTTTTACTTGTCATATGAAAAGTCCCACCCAGTAAATAAAATGCTAACTTTATTAAAAATAATTATTTATGGAATCTAACATCATTTTCAACAAAGATTTTGAAGAGCACAGTATTTATGTCATGAAGATTTATAAAGCTGATCCTTCAACGGTATGGAATTATTTTACCAAAGCTGAATTATTGGATCAATGGTGGGGACCCAAACCCTGGAAATGTGAAACGATACATCAGGATTTCAGAGAAGGAGGAGTCTGGATGTATACAATGATAGGTCCAAACGGAGAAAAAGGACCCATGTATTCTCAATCTGAGTACGGAGAAATTAGAGAACACAGAAGTCTTGACTGGATGAGTGCTTTCTGCGATGAAAAAGGAAATGTCAATGAAGATTTTCCGAGGTCAAAATGGCTGATCAGCTTTACGGGAGTGGAAGAGGGAACCAAAGTGACCATTAATATCCGTTACCATTCTCAGGAAGTTATGAAAAAGATACTGGAAATGGGATTTGAAGGTGGTTTTAGTATGGGCTTGAATCAGCTGGAGGAAATCTTACAATCATAAGATGATGAAGTTAAGAGTAGTAAATCTAATCTCAATAGTCTAAAATATAAAAGCTTGGAAAATATCCAAGCTTTATTTTTATATCAATTCTTCTTCCTGAAAATACTGAATAATTGCCTTTTTCATAAGCAATGACTGCTCATTGGGCTTCAATTCCGGAAGTCCTTCCAGTTTCTCAAACTGAGGCCATCCGTCTTCATAGTGTGTGAATTTATAATATCCAAAAGGTTCAAGTAATCTGCAGACTGCAATATGAATCAGGTTCACTTTGTCTTCTTTTGTATATTTCTGCTGACCGCTTCCCAGTTCCTGTAAACCAATCAGAAATAAAAGGGTTTCAATGGGAGGGTTCTTTTCAGTCTGGAAGTTGTCTTCGAAAAACTGTTCTATTTTTTTCCAATATTCGGACTCGTTAATCATAATTTTATGAATAGTAAATGATTATTGATAAATGATAAAGCAACTACTTTAGCATTTTTCTATATGAAGAAGTTACTTTTAGTATTTCTTCAGTTTTGATTTTTATATCTGTTAAAATTTCTTTTTGAGCATATTCCAGTTCTTCCAGCATTTCTATCCAAAATAAAGTTTCGTCAGTTTCCTCTATTACAATCGATATTTTTGAAAATCTTTCAGCTTTTGATCTTGCTCTGCACATTGCTCTATAATTAGCAGCCATTGAAGTTGAAGACCGAAATATCTGCTTTCTGATAACTGCAAAGGCTTCATTATAGGGTAGTTTTGATAATTCCTTAATAATTATGATGGCTAGCTGCTTTGTTTTAGAAGCAAAAATTGCATTATAATCCGGACTATCCATCATTTATCATTTATGAATTATCATTTATCTTTAAAAGGAATGCGTACTCTAAAGCATCTTCTTTCAATGATTCAAATCTTCCGCTGGCACCTCCATGTCCGGAGCTCATGTCAGTTTTAAAAACTAAGATATTATCATTTGTTTTTAATTCTCTCAGTTTTGCAGTCCATTTGGCAGGCTCCCAATACTGTACCTGAGAATCATGGAATCCTGTCGTGATCAGCATATGTGGATAATCTTTTGCCTCTACATTATCATAAGGAGAGTAGTCTTTCATATAATGATAATATTCTTTATCATTTGGATTTCCCCATTCGTCATATTCCCCGGTGGTCAAAGGAATAGTATCATCCAGCATCGTACTCACAACATCCACGAAAGGAACCTGTGCTACAATTCCGTTGAATAACTGAGGCTCATAATTAACTACAGCTCCTACCAACAATCCTCCGGCACTTCCTCCCATCGCATATAGATGCCTTGATGAAGTATAATTTTCTTTGATTAAATATCTTCCTGCATCTATGAAGTCGAAGAACGTATTTTTCTTGAACAACATTTTTCCATCCTCATACCATTCTCTTCCCAAATATTCTCCACCACGGATGTGAGCGATAGCATAAATAAATCCTCTGTCCAGGATAGATAACCTTACATTTGAAAAACTAGCATCTACAGTATGTCCATAACTTCCATATCCATATAGAAGAAGTGGAGTGTCAGCAGATTTTTTGGTGTCTTTGTGATAGACTAATGAGATTGGAATTTTTGTTTCTCCATCTCTCGAGTCTGCCCATATTCTTTCTGAAATATAATTTTCCGGGAAAAATTGCCCACCCAGTACTTCCTGTTGTTTTAGAAGTTTGGTGGTCTTTTCTTTCATGTCGTACTCATAAGTGGAGCTGGGCTGTGTAAGAGAGGTATAACCGTAACGTAGAATTTCAGTATCAAATTCCAGGTTGATTCCTATATACGAAGTATAAGTGGGATCAGAGAAAGGTAAATAATAAGATTCCTGAGTCTTTTCATCAATGATTTTGATCTGAAGCAGCCCTCTTTCTCTTTCCTCTAGTACGAGGTAATCTTTGAAAATTTCAAAACCTTCCAATAAAACTTCTGCACGGTGGGGGATAACATCTACCCAGTTTTCCATACCACAGTTGTTGATCTTGGTTTTTACGATCTTGAAATTGATAGCATCATCAGCATTGGTGATAATGTAAAATTCATCTTCGTAATGCTCTACAGAATATTCAAGGTCGTCTATTCTTGGCTGGATCACTTTCCATTCTGCAAATACATTGTCAGAAGGGATGAAGTGATGCTCATCAGAAATAGTACTTGAACTTGCAATAAAAATATATTGCATTGATTTTGTTTTGAATACATTGACGTCAAAAGTATCATCCTTTTCATGAAAGATCAGAACATCTTCTGAAGAGTCTGTTCCCAGCTGATGTCTGTATACCTGAAATGCACGAAGACTTTTATCTTTTCTGATATAAAAAACGTGTTGATTATCATTGGCCCAGACGGCTTTTCCTGTTGTATTAGGAATTGTATCCTGAAGTATTTCTCCTGTCTTTAAGCTTTTAAAGTTGAGTGTATAAATTCTTCTTCCTACATTATCTGAAGAAAAAGAGGCAAGTTCATTATTAGGACTTACGGCTAGACTTCCCACTTCAAAGAAATCTTGACCGTCTGCTAAAATATTAACGTCAAGTACAATTTCCTCTTCGTTATCTAGACTTTTATGTTTTCTGCAGAAAATAGGATATTCTTTCCCTTCTTCATAGCGTACAATATACCAGTAACCATTAAAGAAATAGGGAAGAGATTCATCATCCTTTTTATAACGGGCTTTCATCTCTTCGAAAAGTTCTTCCTGAAGAGTTTCCGTATCTTTCATGATGAATTCTTCGTAGGCATTTTCTTCTTCAATATATTTGATGACTTCAGGGTTTTCCCTTTCATTCAGCCAAAAGTAATTATCAACTCTTTTATCGCCGTGTATTTCTAATATTTGTTCTATTTTTTTTGCCTGTGGAGCTTTCATCCGTATATTTTAATTTTTTATTGAGGAAGATCTGTCTTTATACTTTTCTTCTGAAAGTAAGTGATTTACACAGAGATCCCATTCAATGTTAATTTTCGTTCAAATTTAGGTAAAAAAAAACCATCTTTCCTTTATTGAAAAGACGGTTGATAGTATTTTTATAGTAAAAACTATTTGTGAAGTGCTTTAATATACTTTTCAAGGGCCATTGTCATGGAAGGAGTTTCCTTCGTAGGCGCCATTAAGTCTACTTTTAATCCTGCTTCTTCTGCAGCGGCCAAAGTCGTGTTTCCAAAAACACCAATCTTTGTTTCCTCTTGCTTGAAGTCAGGGAAGTTTTGTTGTAGCGATTTGATTCCTTGTGGACTGAAGAAGATCAACATGTCATAATCTTTGGCGTTGATATCAGTAAGGTCGCTGCATACAGTACGGTACATAATTGCTCTTGTCCAGTCTACATTAGATGCATCCATGGTTTTTACAGTATCCGCGCTTAGAACATCTGAAGATGGTAACAGATATTTTTCAGTTGGGAATTTTTTGAAAAGAGGAAGCAGGTCTGAGAAATTTTTCTCCCCAAAGCTGATTTTTCTTTTTCTGTAAACAATATGTTTTTGAAGGTAGTTGGCAATTGCTTCCGACTGGCAGATATATCTCATTGTATCCGGAACGGCAAAACGCAGTTCTTCTGCTAGTCTGAAGTAATGGTCAATCGCATTTTTACTGGTAAAAATAATACCGGTATACTGCGTCAGATCTATTTTCTGTGTTCTGAGCTCTTTATTGTCAACCCCTTCGACGTGGATAAAAGGACGGAAATCAATCTTTATTTTTTCCTTCTTCGCTATATCCAAGTATGGAGAAGACTCACTAGGCGCTGGTTGAGAAACCAATATAGACTTTATTCTCATCATTGACATTTATTAAAAAAATAACAACTTCCAAAGCAATAATAATGGTGTGATTTGGAGGGTGCAAATATACAAAAATTTATAATACCATTTCTCGGGAAGAATCTTGTTCTTGTGAAATAAGTAGAAAAAAACTTTGAAAATGAATACAAAGGAAAAGAAGCATAAATAATAAAAAAACATTTTATTTCTGTCTATGGGGAAGTAATAGTGGGCTACACAAAGAATTATTAGCAAAAAAGAAAGAATGAAATAAAATTTTGTGGAGGTAAAATAAAAAATAGTCCATTTTTTTCCATCCCCTATACTTTGATAAAATAAAAACCCTAATGTTGATTTTATTAAATAAAAAAACAACACAGCCAGCAAAGTATACCCAAATTTATTAAGCTGATACCCGAAAAGCTGAAGATCGGCAATATACTTCGGAACAATAGGAATATACTGTGAAATTAATATAGACAGCGTAAGCGTAGTCACACATGAAGTGATAATCCAGCTGGGAAGGTTGTTGCTTGCATCAAAATATTTCTGAAGCAGAAAATCTTTGAGACTGGCATCCCTTTCTATGATGTTCATCATAAAAACATATAAAAATATACAGCCCACGAGGATGAAAATTACCCAGTCATTATTCTCAGGTATTCTTACATGATTGATGAAGTGTTGTGATGATGGCAAAATTTAAGCTTTTTTATTTATTATTTAACTTCAGATAACACAACCCGGCATAGATTTTCCTATCACCTGATCTATGAATTTGCAGCTAAAATACTTACTCTTATCGATTTTACGTAGTGTCCAGATCTGTTGAATATAAGTTTCTGGTCCATCCGCTGAATCCGTGATAAGTATTTTTGCAAAATTATAGATTATTTTGTATAAAATAAAAAGGTTAAATAAACTATCTTTGCAAACTGAAATGAAAAAGCTCGTCATTATCCCAACATATAACGAAAAGGAAAATATTAAAAATATTATTTCCGCGGTTTTTGCAATGGACGACGACTTTCATGTCTTGGTAGTGGACGATACTTCTCCGGATGGAACAGCAGAGATTGTAAAAGAACTGCAGAAGAAACATCCACATTATCTGCACCTGTCGATAAGACATGTAAAAGATGGATTGGGAAAGGCATATATCCATGGATTTAAATGGGCACTTGAAAATAAATACGATTATATTTTTGAGATGGATGCAGATTTTTCCCATAATCCAACTGATCTCCCAAAATTGTTTGAAGCATGCATCAATGCTGACATGGCCATCGGTTCTCGTTACTCAAAAGGAGTAAATGTAGTCAACTGGCCTATGGGAAGAGTATTGCTGTCTTATTTTGCATCAAAATATGTAAGATTTGTTCTAGGTCTTCCTATTCATGATACCACTGCAGGATTTGTCTGCTTTTCAAGAAAAGTGTTGGAAGAGATAGGACTGGATAATGTAAAACTTAAAGGCTACGGATTCCAGATAGAAATGAAATTCAGAACTTTTAAAAAAGGGTTCAGAATTGTAGAAGTTCCTATTATATTTACCAATAGGATTTTAGGAGAAAGCAAAATGAACGGTGGAATTATCCATGAAGCAGTTTTTGGAGTATTAAACCTAAAATGGAAATCAATCATCAATAGACTATGAAAAAGCTGATCTTTATTTTCGTTTTGATAAGTCTGTTTTCGTGCGGCGATTATATTGATAAGCCTAAAAATCTAATCGATAAAAACGTGATGGCAGAAATTATTGCAGATCTTGCGATCAACGATCAGGCTATATTCGTGTATCCTGAAAAAAATATGGAAGCAGGAACAAGAGCTGTTCTGAAATCACATAAAGTAAAACCTGATGACTTCGTTGGAAGTTTCAAATACTACGTAATTAAAGAAGAAATGGACGGGATCGCCAACGATGCACAGGAAATATTGGTGAAAAAAGATCCTAAAGCAGATAAATATATAAAGGATAAACTGAAACAGAATGGCGTTGCAATACCTTTAGTGAGGTAAAAACGATATGGAGCTGTTATCCGAAAAGAAATCACTGATAAAAACGGTGAACTAAAAAAGTATAGAGATGAAATTTTTTAATATAGAAAAGACCTCTGAAGGGAAAGCAAGAGCAGGGGAAATTACCACAGATCACGGGAAGATTCAAACTCCTATTTTTATGCCTGTGGGAACTGTAGCAAGTGTAAAAACAGTTCATCAGAGAGAATTAAAAGAAGACATTAAAGCTCAGATTATTCTGGGAAATACTTATCACCTTTACCTTCGTCCGGGAATGGAGACGATGCAGGATGCAGGTGGTTTACATAAATTCATGAACTGGGATCTTCCTATCCTTACCGATTCAGGAGGTTTTCAGGTGTTTTCACTAGCCAGCAGCAGAAAAATGACGGAAGAAGGTGCGAGATTCAAATCTCATATTGACGGAAGTTATCACATGTTCTCTCCAGAAAGATCAATGGAGATTCAAAGACAGATCGGAGCTGATATTTTCATGGCTTTTGACGAGTGTACTCCTTATCCTTGTGAATATAACCAGGCAAAATCATCTATGGAGCTTACGCACCGTTGGCTGAAAAGATGTATTGAATGGACAAATAATAATCCTGAATTATATGGATATAAGCAAAGACTTTTCCCAATTGTTCAGGGATCAACCTATTCTGACCTTAGAAAAATTTCTGCACAAGTAATTTCTGAAGCAGGAGCAGAAGGAAATGCTATTGGAGGACTTTCCGTTGGAGAGCCTGAAGAAGAAATGTACAGAATCACTGATGAAGTTACTGATATCCTTCCGAAAGATAAACCAAGATATCTGATGGGAGTAGGAACACCATGGAATATCCTTGAAACTATCGGACTGGGAATTGATATGATGGATTGCGTAATGCCAACAAGAAATGCAAGAAATGCAATGCTTTTCACATGGCAGGGAGTGATGAATCTTAAAAATGAAAAATGGAAGCGCGACTTTTCGCCTTTGGATGAATTTGGGACCAGTTTTGTAGACCGTGAATATTCAAAAGCGTATCTTCGTCACCTGTTTGTATCTAAAGAATATCTGGCAAAACAGATTGCTTCGATTCATAATCTTGCATTCTATCTTGATTTAGTAAAAGTAGCCAGAGAACATATCATTGCAGGAGATTTCTACGAATGGAAAAAATCTGTAGTACCGGTTCTTAGACAAAGACTATAATAGACTATGCTTAAAATTGTAGACAGATATATCATTAAAAAATACCTTGGAACTTTCAGTTTCATGTTGGTGCTATTGTCTATAGTCGTATTGGTAATCGATGTTCAGCAGAAGATTCCAAGGATAGAAAATGCCAAAGCCATAGATCCGAAGCTGGATCTGATGTATTTCCTGGTTCATTTTTATCCTTTCTGGATTATTAATCTTGTGGTGACCTTCCTTTCCATCCTGGTATTTATTTCTGTGATTTATTTTACCTCCAGGATGGCAAATAATACTGAAATTGTTGCCATTATCAGTAGTGGAGCTAGTTTTCACAGGTTTTCCAAACCTTATCTGTTTACATCCATTTTTATTGGTTTGATTGCCCTTGTGGTATATCATATGGTGCTGCCATGGGCGAATATCAAGAAAAATGAATTGGAAGCCTATACTTATAACGCTGCCAATAAAGAAAAGATTTTAGGAACAGCACCAGCCTCTTCACAGCTGAGTAAAACAGAATATATCTTTGTTGATTCCTGGAATAAACGAGAAAAAAGAGGTTCAAGCTTTGTCTATCAGAAGTTTGATAAAGACAGAAAAATGGTTTACGAGCTGAAAGCAAGTGAAGTATATTGGGATAAGCTCAAAAAGCAGTTTGTTTTAAATAACTATTTAGAAAAAACCATCAATAAAGACAATACCGAAAAGCTAAATAACGGAATAGAATTAAGGAAAAATTACGGGCATTCACCCGAAGAGCTTTTTCCTAATGAGCTTTTGGGACAAAATAAAACCACACCCGAACTTCTGAAATTTATTGAAAGAGAAAAGGCAAGAGGAAACAGTAACCTGAACTCTTATCTGAATGAGCTTCACCAAAGAACATCCATGCCTGCCTCCATCATTATTCTGACATTTCTAGCGCTTTCCCTGTCATCACAAAAGAAAAGAGGAGGACTAGGAGTCAATCTTGCGATAGGGATCTCATTAGCCTTTATTTTCGTCTTTTCATTTGAAGCCCTAAAAGTGGTTTCGGAAAATAAAAGTTTGTCTCCAGCGGTGGCAATGTGGCTGCCAAATATGGTGTTCTTGCCGCTTACCCTGTATCTTTATATCAAAAGAGCCAATCAATAAAATTAGTAGAGCAATTTTACTTCCTTGTGATAAAAGGAATGCATCCCGTCTTCCAGTTCGATCCAAAGCTTACCTTGCTCATCTACATTTCGGATGATGCCATTTTGTCGTGCTTTTTCAATTTCAAAGACAGAGATCAGATCCTTTCTGAAAAGATTTTCATTGAATCCATTCAGAATTTCCTTGTCGGAAGGAATGTTTTTTAGTTTTTCAGACAAAAACTCATGAAGATTTAATGCAACATCTTCAAGGTCGAATAAGATACCTGTTTGGGTGAAAAGTGAGCCTGCATTGGATATTTCATCAAAATTTTCCTGAAGAATATTAATTCCGGTCCCTATGATGAAATAATTATTTTGATTAATTTTTTTCTTTTCTATTAAAATCCCAACGATTTTTTTACCTTTAAGGATAATATCATTCGGCCACTTGATCTTTACCTCTGAGTCAGACAATTTGGCAAGGAAATCCCGGACAACCATTGCGGTATAATAATTGAGCATAAAATCAGAGCATAAGATGTCCTGAGTATTCACTGCCAGCGTATAAGCCAGGTTTTTTCCGGCAGTCGGAGTCCAGACATTTCCATACTGACCACGGCCTTTAGTTTGATTAAAAGTATGCAATCCTAAAAAATTTGAATTTTCATAAAGTAAAAACTTTGATATTTCGTCATTAGTAGAAGAACATTCTTTCAGGTAGAAGAGTTGACTCATTTAAGAAAACTTTAAGACATTAAGAGGGTAAAAGTAAGGTTAAAGTAAAGAAAAAACAATAAATTTGCAGATTATAGTATTTTTTTAATGAATAAGACAGCAGAAAAACAAGCGTTAATAGATAAAATCGTTGAAGCTATCCAGGATGTAAAAGGAGAAGACATTATGATCTTCGATCTTTCAAACATCGAAAACTCCGTGGCAGAAACGTTCGTGATATGTAGTGGAAACTCGAATACACAGGTATCTGCACTAGCAGGAAGTGTTGAGAAGAAAGTAAGAAACGAACTGCAAGACAGACCTTGGCACGTAGAAGGTACTGAAAATGCAATGTGGGTATTGGTAGATTACGTCTCAGTGGTAGTTCATATATTTCAAAAAGAAGTACGAGAGTACTATGATATAGAAGAGCTTTGGGGTGACGCAGTCATTACCAAAATTGAAAATGAATAATAAAAATTTAAAAAGTCTAAATGAATAATAAAGGGTTCAACTGGTTCTTTCCAATTGCAATCATAGCTCTTTTGCTATTTTTTGGCTCCAATTTCCTTGGAGGTGATAGTGCAAAATCTATTGATGAGGATGGTTTTTTTAGAGAAATGCAGGCGGGGAAAGTCCAGAATGTAATTATATACAAAGACATAGAGAAAGCTGATGTTTTCCTAACAAAAGAAGCAAAATCGGCAATGGTTTCCAAAACCGGGAAAGAAAATAACCCTCTTTCTGCCTTTGAAATGGCTCCTAAAGCAGATTTTTCTGTGAAATATGGAGACCTTCAACTTTTCCTTCAGAAATTTGAACAGATTAAAGTCACAAATCCTGCGATTAAAACAAGCAAAGACTACGGAACGGGCAAAAGCGCGTTGATGGACATCTTAGTGCCTGCGTTAGTTTGGATTACGATTTTGGGATTATTCTACTTCCTGCTTTTCAGAAAGATGGGCGGAGGCGGAGGTCCTGGTGGACAAATCTTCTCTATTGGGAAATCAAAGGCTAAGCTTTTTGACGAAAAAGAAAGAATTCAGGTAACATTCAAAGATGTTGCTGGTTTGGAAGGTGCTAAAGAAGAAGTTCAGGAAGTAGTAGATTTCTTGAAAAACTCTGAAAAGTACACCAAACTGGGAGGTAAAATTCCTAAAGGAGTTCTTTTAGTAGGCCCTCCAGGAACAGGTAAGACGTTGTTGGCAAAAGCTGTTGCAGGTGAAGCCAAAGTTCCGTTCTTCTCCCTTTCAGGTTCTGATTTCGTTGAAATGTTTGTTGGGGTTGGAGCTTCAAGAGTAAGAGACCTTTTTGCTCAGGCTAAAGCAAAATCTCCGGCGATCATTTTTATCGATGAGATTGATGCTATCGGACGTGCAAGAGGAAAAAATAATTTCTCTGGCGGGAACGATGAAAGAGAAAATACCTTGAACCAGCTTCTTACTGAGATGGATGGTTTTGGAACAGACGTCAATGTAATTGTAATGGCGGCTACCAACAGAGCAGATATTCTTGATAAAGCATTAATGAGAGCAGGGCGTTTCGACCGTTCAATCTATGTAGATCTTCCGGAATTGCATGAAAGAAGAGATATCTTTGATGTTCATTTGAAGAAAATCAAGCTTGATGATAATGTAGATAGAGATTTCTTAGCAAAACAAACTCCTGGATTCAGTGGAGCAGATATTGCTAATGTTTGTAATGAAGCAGCACTGATTGCAGCCAGATATAACCATAATTCTGTGACAAAACAAGATTTCCTGGATGCAGTAGACAGAATCATTGGAGGTCTTGAAAAGAAAAATATGGCTATCAAACCATCTGAAAAGAAAAGAGTGGCTTATCATGAGGCAGGTCACGCTACGATCTCTTGGTTGGTAGAACATGCGTCACCGCTTTTAAAGGTAACCATTGTTCCAAGAGGACGTTCTCTAGGGGCAGCATGGTATCTTCCAGAAGAAAGACAGCTTACAACGACTGAGCAGATGCTTGATGAGATGTGTGCAACATTAGGTGGTAGAGCAGCAGAGCAAGTGATTTTCAACAATATTTCTACAGGAGCACTTTCTGATCTTGAAACAGTAACGAAGAGAGCTCAGGCAATGGTTACAATCTACGGATTGAGCCCGAATATTGGGAATATCTCTTACTATGACAGTTCAGGACAGTCTGAATATTCTTTCGGAAAACCTTATTCTGAAGAAACTGCTACAAAAATTGATGTAGAGATCAAATCGATTATCGAAAATCAGTATGAAAGAGCAGTAAGAATTCTTGAAGAAAATAAAGATAAGCTTGATGCTTTAGCGAATAAATTGCTAGAAAAAGAAGTGATCTTCCGTGAAGACTTGGAAGACATATTCGGAAAGAGAGCTTGGGATCCTGAATTGACAGAGAAGCCTGTTACCAATACTATCCCTGAAAAAGAGGTAGTAATGGAGACCCCTCAGATTAAAGAAGAAGAAAGCGAAATACAGGCTCCAGAAAGTCCGACACAGCTTTAAGACTCTTAAAAAATAGAATTAAAAAACCTGACAACTTCAAAATTGTCAGGTTTTTTCATATTTAAAGAGATATTTAGGACACTATTGTAATTTATTTTCTATTTTTGTATAAAGTTGACTAAAAATAGATTAAGTTGAATTTATTCAAGAGGATTGTAAGCAAACTTACCAACCAGCCTGAAGAAGAGGATAAACAGAGCCTGGAGAAGCTTGGGGATTCGCTGAAAAATGCGGATCTTGACTATAAGTTTGCGCAATTATTTACGCATTCGGGGGGATTTTTTAATTATTGTGCAGATGAAGCGGAGGCTCTACAAACTTTAAATCAAATTATCAAAATAGAAGGTGCTCACAACCTTTTCTGCTGGGACAAAGAACTTCAGAACTTTTTGAACGTTGTGAAGACTTCTTATACTCCAGAGCTGCAGCAATCTAATGATGCTGCATTCATCACCTGTGAATACCTGATTGCCTATGATGGCAGAATCATGCTTTCGCATAATAATATCCTTCATTATCATTCTTCAAGGCTGCCGGATAAGATTATTATCATGGCCAATGTTTCTCAGATTGTAAACAATCTGAACGATGCCATGGGAAAAATAAAAAGAAACGGAAATATCAAGAACCTTACTTCTATCAGCGGAAGCCAGTCAAAAATGGATAGTTCTTCCAACTCCAATACAAAACTGTTTTTATTGCTGCTTGAAGATTAAGCAACCACTTCTAAATTTTAAATTTTGGATAAAAATCTCATTCAAAGGACCGTATCAGGTATCGTCTATATAGCCGTCATTATTCTTTGCTCAACGCCGCTGGGAGCAGAACTGCTGAACAGCATTGCACCCGGGCTTATCAAACAACAGTATCTTTATTATGGATTAATGAGCTTGTTGCTGGTCGTTGGAACCTGGGAATGTGTCAAGATCATGAAGTTTGGGAATGGCTATGAAAAATGGGTTGTATTCCCATTGGTCATTTTTATATTCTATATTTTTTCCAAAAGATATTTTAATCATGATTTCTTTTTTGATTTCAGACTTAGCGAAATATTAGCCCTGGCCCTTATTGGAATTGCTGTGGTTACTTTATTCAAATATCCCAACGAATTATACTTCGATAGCGGAAAACTGATTTTTACCGTTATTTACGTAGCGCTCCCATTCAGTTTTGCACTAGGGCTGCCAAAGTTCTCCAGCTATAATGAAAACTTCTCATTAGAGGTTCTTTTCCTGTTTATCCTGATTTGGAGCAGTGATACTTTTGCTTATTTGGTAGGAAAGTTCTTTGGTAAACATAAAATGGCCCCTAAAATCTCTCCTAAAAAAACATGGGAAGGATATGCAGGCGGTGTTGTCTTAACCCTGGTTTTATCGTACTTCATTGAACATTATCAGCCAGAGTTAAGAGGAAATTGGATGATTGTAGGATTTTTGGTTGCTGCCTTTGCTCCATTAGGAGATTTGGTAGAAAGCCAATTGAAAAGAAATTTCGGTGTGAAAGACAGTGGAAACATCATTCCAGGACATGGAGGAGTTTTAGATAGGCTGGATAGTTTTATTATCTGCGTTCCTGTCGTATATTTGTACTTTATTTTAGAAAAATTTATTTAGTCTCATGAAATTACATAGAGAATCAAAAGGAACAATTACCGTAGCCACCCTGCTTTTTATCATTCTGGGGGTGTTGGCTATTTATTTCCTTAAAATGTGGTCCCTGTTGATCATTTTACCTTTGTTGGTTATTTACAGTTTAGTTTTCTGGTTTTTCAGAGTTCCGGATCGTAATGTTTTGGATCACCGAGAAAACGTGATAGCTCCGGTGGACGGAAAAGTAGTAATGATCAAAGAAGTGGAAGAAGATGAGTTTATAAAAGGGAAAGCAATTCAGGTTTCTATTTTTATGTCTCCATTGAATGTACACATCTGTAGATATCCTGTTTCAGGTGAAGTGATTTACAAAAAGTATCACCCTGGAAAATATCTTGTAGCATGGCACGAAAAGTCTTCTACGGAAAACGAAAGAACGACTATGGCGGTACAAACGTTAACTAACCATAAAGTAGTTTTCAGACAGATTGCCGGATACGTGGCCAGAAGGATTGTTTTCTACTGTAATGAAGGCGATAAAGCAAAAGCGGGACACGAGTTCGGATTTATCAAGTTCGGTTCCAGAATGGACGTATTCCTTCCTCTGGATACTGAAATTATCTGTAAGATCGGAGATATTACAAAAGGAGGTTTGGATGTTATTGCCAAATTGAAAGAAAATTAAAATTCTTATTTGATATAAAGATAAAAAGAGAGCTCTAAGGCTCTCTTTTTTTTATTTGATGAATTGAAGCTCATTTGATCGTTTTGAGTTTAATTACGCATGAGTAATATTGCGTATTTAAAGATTAATACTTTTCCATTTGGATTAATACTTTTGCAGTTTAAAAACACAAGCTATGCTTTTTAAGTGATGTGAGGTAAATGCTTATTAAATTTTTATCAGAAATGGTATTTTGTTTGATAATTTTAATGTTGAATTTTAGTAAATTGTAACTAGAAAAACACCTTAATCATATCCTTTTAATGCTGAAAAAAAGACTGACATATCTCGTTTTGTAGGTTTTTATTTGCATAAGAAGCTTTTAATAATATGGGAGAATTTTTGCTTTCAGGAGTACAAATACCAACTTAAGCTTGTGAGAGTATAAAAAAACAACCAGATGATTTATAAGTTTTTCTTTAAGGTGATCAACGACGAAGCTGAGAACATGGATGATGATTTTGAAAGTAGTTATCTTCATCTTATTAATAGGTATTTGCTTTTGTTGTTTTTCATATTCCTGTTTTATTCCATTTTTATTATTACTTTTTTCGGAGATATGTTTATCTCAATATTTCTTACCATTATTACCTTTTTCTGGTTGTTTTTAATGGCAATAAAAGGGAAGATGAAACGGTTCAGAAATACGTTGAAAGGGGCTGTTATGTTTATATTTGTCCTGTTGACTTTTATAGTCAGTTTTTTTAATATTTATACCTACAAAAATGCAGGAGTAGAGTATTTTTATTTTTGTCTTTTGTTTGCAGTTCCATTCTTTTTAAATTATAAAAAAAAATCCTTTTCTATCTTTTTCATTACTTTTATCATCAGTATTAATTTTATTGTATGTCTGTACTTTGATTTTGATTTCCTGCCTAAAAGCAGATTTATAGAAAAAGAGGATTTTAAAACAATAAGGTTGCTGAATATTTTATTCTCTATCACTTCTTTTCTGATGGATATTGTTTTTATTACCCAGAAAGATCAATTGATTCATGGGCTTATTACAGATACAAAAGTGAAAGACTCTACAATTAAGGATCTCGTGAAAACAAATACAGAACTGATGAAACACCAGATGTTGATCAATCATCTTTCAGAAGAAAATGTTCAGGAGATTTTAAGTTTGGCAGAAACCAATTCTCCTATATTTTTTGAAAAATTTCAGGTGTTTTTTCCTCTTTTTATCCCGGCTATTTTGAAAATAAACCCTAATCTTATTCATTCTGAGCTCTATTTCTGTGCTTTAATGAAACTTGATTTTGATACCAAAAAAATTGCACAATGTACCAATAACAGTATTCGCGCTGTAGAAAGTAAAAAATACAGGATCCGAAAAAAACTGAATATTTCTTCAGAAATAAACATCAACAGCTTTCTGATTAAAATTTAAATATCCACAATACTGAGTTTTACTACTTATGCGTAGCATTAAGTAATGTCGAGTGATGTCTGATAGTATTTATTGTCAATATTTTTACCCAAATATATTTCGATGAATATTAAGAACATTCATATTGGAAGTCTGATCAGGTCCAAAGTGGAAGAGTATCGGATCCCAATAGAAAGAATCTCAAAATTTTTAGACAGGACGGAAGATGATATAGAAAAGATGTATCATGAGCAGAGCATTGATACTGATGTTTTGTTGAAATGGAGTAAGCTTTTAAAATTCGATTTCTTTAGATTTTATACCGGTCATCTCATTTTGTACGCTCCCCAGTCAAGAATGGATAATAAGGACAGCCAAAAGAAAAGCACGATGGTCTTTAGGAAAAATATCTATACTCAAGAGGTAAAGGATTTTATACTTGGGAAAATAGAAAGTGGAGTGATGACGGCAAATGAGGTGGTTTTAAGGTATAATATTCCCAAAACTACCCTCTATAAATGGATGAAAAAAATATAATATGGCTCCGGATTACAAACAGATTTATACTGATATTCTTAAGGAAAAGTTTCCAGAAAAATTAATTGATAGTACCATTAAGCATCGGTTGGAAAGATTACATTCGGCCATAGATGTTCTGAATTTTAATCAATTGATTTTTGGAGAACCGGAATATGCTGTTGGATTTAACAATCAAAGGCTTCGTTCTTATGATGAGGAATCTATTTTGAAAATTCTTAGTTATCAGAAAAAGAATAAACTTAATAATCTTCAGATTAGCAATCATTTTAAAATAAGCCGAAATACGATTACCAAATGGAAAACTATTTTTAAAATATGAAAAGATACTGTGCGTTTTTGATAGTTCACTTTTTGATTTGTCCTTTTTAAATAGATAAACGATTGATGTTTTGTGAGTTTTAATACGCGTGAGTAGTATTACGTAGGTGGAATTAATTTGTAATTGTCTGAGGGTGATAATTTTGTAGCGGTTAAATGACTCAGTTGAAAATTTTAATCATTAAACAAAAACAAATATAATTTATAAATGATGGAAACAAAATTTACGATGCCCTCAATGAAAGTCTTGTTAATAGCAATGCTCTTTGTTTTTGGGAAATCTTATTCACAGGCCAATAATGGTGCTGTAGGGATTAATACCACTACGCCTAATGCCAATTCCGTTTTGGATGTTGTCTCGGCAAATAATAACAAAGGAATTCTTATTCCAAGGCTTACTGAAGCACAACGAAACGCCATTGTAATCAACCAATCTAAAGATGATGGTTTGACAATTTACAACACCACAGAAGATTGTTTTAATTACTGGAGTCTTGTAGATAACGAATGGAAAAGTGTCTGCGGACAGATGGGAAAATCAGTTTTTACAATAGACTGCTCTACGTCCAAAGCAATGGGAAGCTATGTAAAAGGGAAAGAACTTACTAATTCGAATTACCTGAGCATTGCTGTGAATGTTACGAAAGTTGGTAACTATACCATTTCAGGAACTACTACCAACGGATATAACTTTTATGGTACCGGAGTATTTCTTAATACCGGAGTACAAACAATACAGATTCAGGGGCAGGGAGCTCCTCAGAATATCCAGATCGATAATGTGTCACTAGAAGCGAATGGAACTACCGTTACCTGTACTCCAGGGATCTCTATTACGGTATTAAGTCCTGCAGGAACCTATACGATGAGCTGTGGAAGTGCAACCGTAAATGGAGTGTACAAAGTAGGAACAGCTCTTGCAGCTTCCAATACAATTACTTTGCCTGTGAATGTTGCAACATTGGGAAGTTATACCATTACAACGAATAGCGTTGATGGAATTTCTTTTAGCGGGTCAGGAACATTTACTGCTACAGGAAACCAGAATGTTACGCTGCAAGGAACGGGAATGCCTTCCTCCACGACAGTGAAAACAATGACCATTACTTCCGACAGTCAGGGAGGAGTATCTACAACATGTTCTGTAAATGTGATTGTAGTAGTTCCGAAGAAAAAACTTTTAACAATCGGGACTGCACCAAACGGTTGTGGATATAATGTATCAGGGACTTCTCCATCAGGTATGGTGACTAAAGCGGCTGCTAATTTTGGAACATTGGCTAACAGTACTGTAAAATATGAAGGATGGGATCAGATCATAGACGGTACAGACAGCCCGAGTGCTGCGCAGCTAACGACCTGGACAACCGGAGCCAATCCTGTAGATATTATTGTAATAGGATATGCATGGGGTATGAATGCTGCAGAAGCACAGGTACTAAGAAATTATCTGGCAAAAGGAGGTGTCATCGTTGCTTATTCTGAAAGCAATGGTGGAATGCAGAACCTGTTCAGAAATGTTTTTGATGGATCTGTAAACACAGGAAGTGTAAACAGTGCAGGAGCTATTTATAAACTGCCAATGACCAATGATGAAATCCTGAACGGACCTTTTGGAGATATAAGAGGATTGCAATGGGGAGAAGATGCTTCTGCTACTACGTATGCAACAGGGCTGCCTTCAAGTGAAATTACAGTATATTCAGGAGATACAAACATCTCTACGGCTACGCCATCAGGAACGGTGGGTCGTGTAACAGCATTTAAGCATAACACTCTAAACTTCATCTGGGTAGGAGATGGTGGATTCAACTCTCAGTGTGGAACAGTGGCTTCTCCAAATACCTCAGATACGATATGCCCATTCTATGCAGATACGAACTATAAGCCAATCGCAAAACCCAATTATGGAAACGGTGCTGCAGCTTATGAAATGAATGTATACAACTCAATATTCTATGCCAACGCTCTTGCCTGGGCGATTAAAAAGGCAGAATTCAGTGGAATAAACACAAAATGATAAAGGGTTTTTAAAGAAGGCTCCGGTACGATTATTCGTACCGGAGTTTTTTATTTTATATATCTTTTAATCTCCTCTGTCAGCTTTAATATAAACTCTACAGGAAGATCCTCTTCCATATCAATGAGAAGGATTTTAAACTTCTTTCTTCCATCCTGGATCAGTTCCGGATAATCCAGTCTGTCGCCATGATAAAAACTCAGATAATGCTTTTCGTATTTTTTGCTGTAGTAGAAGTAGCACAGCATTTTCTTTTTGTATTTGATAAACGGAAGCCCAAAGCTAAATGTCTCTGTAATGTTTTCCGGATCTGAAGCTAAAATCGTATCACGTAAAAATAAAAGAGTACTTCTTTCGGGTTCTTTAATTCTGTAGAAATACTCTTGTATAGGGTTCATTTTTAATTAAATTAAAAAATTAGTCAAAGTTTTGAAGTTCAACAAGCTTGTTATACATTCCTTTTTTAGCAATCAGGTCATGATGAGTTCCCTGTTCTACAATATCACCTTTTTCCATCACTACGATCCAGTCTGCTTTCTGAATGGTTGAAAGACGGTGGGCAATGACTAAAGAAGTTCTGTTTTCCATCATTTTCTCCAGTGCATCCTGTACAAATCTTTCAGATTCTGTATCCAGTGCAGAAGTTGCTTCATCCAGGATCATAATTGGTGGGTTTTTCAATACTGCTCTGGCAATAGAAACCCTTTGTTTCTGACCTCCGGAAAGCTTACCGCCATCATCTCCGATATTGGAATCATATCCTTCAGGAAGTCTTGTAATAAATGCGTCTGCATTGGCAATTTTTGCGGCAGCAATCACTTCTTCTTTTGTAGCATCAGGTTTACCCATCAGGATATTATTGTAAACGGAATCATTGAATAATACAGATTCCTGCGTTACCATACCTAAAAGCTTGCGATATTCCTGTAATTTTAAATTTTTAATATTGGTCCCGTCAATCAGGATTTCTCCTTCAGAAACATCGTAGAATCTTGCTAAAAGATTGGCAATTGTTGTTTTTCCGCTTCCACTTTGCCCAACCAGAGCAACTGTTTTTCCTTTTGGAATAGAAAGTGAGAAGTTTTTAAGAATCGTATGATCTTTATCGTAGAAAAAGCCAATATTATTAAACTCGATTGAACTATTTAATGTTGATATAGAAACAGGATTTGCTATTTCGTCAATTTTCACATCAGCATCAAGAATTTCTAGAACTCTTTCAAGAGAAGCTTCTCCCTTCTGCACATTTGAAATAGACTGAGACAAACTTTTCACAGGAGGTAAAATCTGGAAGAAAATACCCAGGAAAACCAAGAAATCCGCAGGTGAAATACTTTGTTCTACAATGATTTGTTTTCCACCGTACCAAGCGATAATCAAGAAAGTAACCGAACCTAAAAATTCGCTCATTGGAGATGCCAATTCCTTTTTTCTCCCTAAATTTATAGAGCTGTTAATCCATTTCTGCATTGACTGCATAAAACGGTTGTCCATTATTTTTTCTGCACTGAAAATCTTAATCACCTTTGTAGACTTTAATGTTTCATCTACAATCGAGAAAATATTTCCCATCTCATTTTGAGCTTGGTGAGAGTCTTTTTTCAGGCTTTTTCCTATTAAAGCAATCATAGTTCCCATCACAGGCAATACTAGAAGTGAGAAAAGAGTCATTTCTGTACTTAAGAAGAAAAGAGTCACCAGTGTGCTGATCAGCATGAAAGGTGCATTGATTAATTCAACTAAACTTCCCAAAATATTACCTTCAACTTCACCCACATCATTTGACATACGGGACATCAAATCTCCCTTTCTGCTTTCTGTAAAAAAGGAAACAGGTAAAGAAAGAATCTTTCTGTACATGGCTCCACGAAGGTCTTTAGTAACACCTACACGATAATTGATCAATAAAAATGAACCTAAATATCTGAAAAGGTTTCTCAGTAAAAACATAAAAGCCGTTATCACACAAAGCCAAGCCAACACGTTCAGTGCACCATGCTCCGTTACTAAACTCTGAACATAATAATTGGCATATTCTTTTGCGTAAGAGAAAAAATCTAAAATTTCTCCCGAATAAACAGGAGCTTTACTGTATTTCTTAGACTCAATGGTTCCGAAAAGCATTCCCAAAACAGGTAGAATAGTTCCTAAGGAAGCAATCTGAAAAATAGAGTACATAAGGTTGAAAAACAAACTTCCGTAGATGTATTTTTGGTGAGGTTTTGCGAACTTGAGTATTTTAATATATTGGTTCATTCAATGAAAAAATTGGATAGCAAAATTACGTAAAATTAAAAGATAAGACGTTCTTAATCCTGTTTTACTTTAAAGGATATGTTTCAAAAAATACCTTTTTGTTACAACTCAAGGCTATTATACTTTAACTTTAGAATAAATAAACGTGAGTAAAGCCGTTGAATAGGGGATGAGGGCGTATGGCAGGTTAATAAAAAGAACCGCTGTTTCAGCAGTTCTTTTTATGAGGATTTCATTAAAATCTCACCTTATCATTGTATTTCGGAGCAAAATTTTTAGGACTCAGTTTATCCAGTGTTTTTCCGAAGTTATTGATGATTTGAGTCATATTATCAAAATCAACAATGTTGATGTCGTCATTTTCGTGGTGATAATGAGATGCTTTCGTCATATCAACGGTAGAAAACGAATGAGCAATGATTTTCTTTTTGACAAAGCTCACATTGTCTGAACGGTAGAAAAGCTGTTGTTTCGCATAGGGATCTGCATTGATTTTTAATCCATTGACTGCATTTTGATTGAACAGTTCATCAAGATCTGATAACCCGTCTCCGGTCATATACAAAGAATTTTTCCCCCATTGGGATTCTGTAGCTACCATTTCAAAATTGAAAAGCGCAGTCATCTTATTATAAATAGGATCCAGGTTTTTATCTGTTGAAATAGCTCTTGAACCCAGCATTCCTTTTTCTTCTCCATTAAACGCCATAAAAACCATAGAGAATTCAGGTTTTTTGTTTTTAAAATAATCGGCAATACCTACCAGAGTGGTAATTCCGCTGGCATCATCATCAGCTCCGTTATAAATATTGTCTCCGCTTTTATCACTGGTTCCAATGTGGTCGAAATGTCCGGAGAAGCCCAGATATTGATCTGCTTTTCCTTTTTTGACTCCACAAACATTGTACACGGTTTTCCCATTATAGTCAAATGGAACGAGATAAGAGGTTCCTGTACAATATTCCAGATTATTTTCTTTAAAAAGCTTAGCAATATAATTGGCTGCATTTTCATTTTCCTGAGTTCCTATTTCGCGGCCTTTCATTTCATCAGATGCTAACGTAGAAAGCACCGTTTGGATTCTTTCTTTTGAAACCTGTTGAGCAAAAATGGATATTGAAAAAAGTGATAAAGTAAGATAAGTTAGCTTTTTCATTGTCTTTAATTAAAAATTATATAATCTGTCGTGCTTTCGACCGAAAAGTTGCAATGAATTTACATAAATTAATTGATGTAACAGAGTAGGTAGTATAAACGAGGAGTATATGTTCAATAAAAAACAGCTTCTTAAAAGAAGCTGTTCTCACTCAAAAAATCGTTGTAAGGCTATCGAAGTCTGTCTACAGATTTTACGAGCCTCTCATCTTTGCGGATGTAAACGTTTGCAATAAGCAGACAGATTACAGCAATCAATGGGAAAACCGGCTCAATACCCTTCTCAGGAAAATGAATTCCTCCGGATAAGTTTAGTAACCAATACGCCAATACACCAATCAACAAAACGTTTATAATGATGCTGATGGTATTCAGCAAAATTTGTCTTTTTCTGTTTTTGAAACTAAAAATACTTAATGCGCCGACAATAACAAGCGCTATACACCCGATATTAAGTAAAGGAATACTGTCGGAAATGACAACATCCTGTCCTGTTATAAAAAGGAAAACAGCAGCTAAAACTGCTAATAGTGTCCATATGGTTTGTATTCTCTGTAGCATTGAATATTAAATTCTTGGCAAAAATAACATAAATTTTGCACAATTCAAAAATAAGTGTAGATTTGCATTATACAATGTACTTGAAAACCAAAGTCACCGGACTTACTTTTCTTACTCACAATTAATTACATTTTTACATAAATATGTTTAACATAGAAACGTTAAGGTCAAAATCCGTAACGGAACTGACTAAAATCTTAAAAGATTTGGGCGTTAAAGTTGCAAGAACCAGCAATGAAAATGACAAGATCTTTGCTATTCTTGACTTTCAGGCTTCTAACCCTAAAGTTGCAAAAGATTATTTCAACGCCACAGAACCCGCCAGTGTAAATACTGAAGAAGCCTCAGCAGAAAAACCTGCTAAAGCTCCGGTAAGAAAAGCTGCTCCCAAAAAACCAGCAGCCAAGCCAAAAGCAAATACAAATGCAAATGCAAAAGCTCCGGAAGAAACTAAAGTAGAAGAAAAGGTTCCAGCTGCTGAAGAAATAAAACAGGAAGAGCCCAAAGCTGAACCCGTTGTAACAGCAACTGCAACTGAAGACACATCAGCAGCCGCTCAAGCTAAAAAGAAAAGAAAAAGAGTTTCTCCCAATACAGGTAATACAGAAGTAGCCCAGGAAAAACCAGAAGCTCCCAAAAACACAGAATCTCAAGAGCCTGTTCAGGCAGAAGAAAAGCCTAATACTCCCCCTCAACAATCACAGGCTAACAGACCTCAAAAAGGAAACAACCATCCACAGAACAGTGGAAACCAACATAAAAATCAAAACCAGAACCAACATCAGCACCAAAACCAAAATCAGAACAGACATTCTGAAAAGGCAGAGGAGCAGCATGACCATAAAAAGAATTTAATTTCGATGGATTGGTAAGCATTGAAGGTGTTTTGGAAATCTTACCAGATAACTACGGATTTTTACGTTCCTCAGATTTTAGCTATATCTCTTCTCCAGATGATGTGTATGTGTCTACAGCACAGATCAGGAATTATGGTTTGAAAACCGGAGATACCGTTAAAGGAATTGTAAGACTTCCAAAAGAAGGTGAGAAATATTTTTCATTATTAAAGCCTACAGAAGTTAACGGGCGTGACCTTGCATTCATCAAGGACCGTGTTGCTTTTGAATATCTTACTCCACTTTTCCCGGAAGAAAAATTCAATTTAGCAGGAAACGGATCTACGCTTTCTACGAGAATTGTAGATTTATTCGCACCTATTGGAAAAGGACAGAGAGCGATGATCGTTGCTCAGCCTAAAACGGGTAAGACTATGTTGCTTAAAGATATTGCCAACTCTATTGCATCCAATCACCCGGAAGTATATATGATGGTTCTTTTGATCGATGAGCGTCCGGAAGAGGTTACAGATATGGAAAGAAGTGTAAATGCAGAAGTTATTGCATCTACATTTGATGAAGCAGCAGAAAAACATGTGAAAGTAGCCAACCTTGTTCTTGCAAAAGCACAGAGAATGGTAGAATGTGGTCATGATGTAGTCATTTTACTGGACTCTATTACAAGATTGGCAAGAGCATACAATACCGTGACTCCTGCATCAGGTAAAGTTCTTTCAGGTGGGGTAGATGCTAATGCACTTCACAAACCGAAAAGATTCTTTGGAGCAGCAAGAAAGATTGAAGGAGGAGGTTCTCTTACGATCATTGCAACAGCATTGATTGATACAGGATCTAAAATGGATGAAGTGATCTTTGAAGAATTCAAAGGTACAGGTAACATGGAGCTTCAGCTAGACAGAAAAATTGCTAACAGAAGAATTTATCCAGCTATCGACTTGATTTCTTCCAGTACTCGTAGAGATGACCTTCTATTAGATGAAGTGACTTCTCAGAGAATGTGGATTTTCAGAAAATATCTTTCTGAAATGAATCCTGTAGAAGCAATGGAATTTGTAAATAAGAACATCAAAGGAACTCTTAATAATGAAGAATTCCTGATGTCTATGAATAAATAAATTAATTTAATTATTGTTAAATAGAAAGCACGGACCTTAAGGTTTGTGCTTTTTCTTGCCCTGTAGATAAGTATTTTAAAATTTAAATCATTCTAAATCAATATATCAATGTTAAAGATTTATTAAAGTAATCCCCAATCTTTGATAGTACCTTAAATATTGGCTATTTTTGGGTATAACATTAAAAATAAAGATTATGTCATTTGAATTACCAAAACTAGGATATGCATACGATGCATTAGAGCCGACTATCGATGCAAAAACTATGGAAATCCACCATACAAAACACCACCAAGCATATATTGACAATTTAAATAAAGCAATCGAAGGAACTGAGCTAGCAGGAAAAACGATCGAAGAAATCTGCCAGACAGGAACTGACAAACCAGCGGTAAGAAATAATGGAGGAGGTCACTTCAACCACTCTTTATTCTGGGTAATTTTAACTCCTGGAGGAAGCAAAGAGCCTGTAGGAAATGTAAAAGCTGCTATCGAAAATTACGGAGGTCTTGAAAAATTCAAAACTGATTTCTCTGATGCTGCTAAAACAAGATTTGGTTCAGGATGGGCTTGGTTAGTAAAAAATGCTGACGGTTCTGTATCTGTTTCATCTACACCTAACCAGGACAACCCACTAATGCCTGTAGCAGACGTTAAAGGAACTCCAGTTTTAGGATTGGACGTTTGGGAGCACGCTTATTATTTAAACTACCAAAACAGAAGACCTGATTATGTTTCTGCATTCTTTGATGTAGTAAACTGGGATAAAGTAGAGGAATTATTCAATAAATAATTTTCAGCTATTATAAAAATGAAAAGGTTCAGAATTGCTCTGAACCTTTTTTTATTGGGTGTTATTGTAAAGTTACCTTATCGCATCACTGCCGGATAATCCGCTCATTCTTAGTTTGTACTTCCAATTCACATACACGAAAACCTGGTATAATTTATATTCAAACTTGATCCCGTAATTTTCCTGCGGATCATAATCTATTCCGGATTCTATTATATTTCTATATCGGCCGGAATTATAATAACTGTTCCATTCGTTGACCAAAAACGTGTTTTTTGTCTTCAGATAAGATTCTGTATACTGGCTGATAGGTTTGGCAACAGCACTCAGAAAATAATCGAACTGAGTATCAATAACCGTAAGATCCCATTCCCCGTCTTCATTTTTAGAAGGCTTCATCTCTGCATGCTCTTTATCTTTCTTTGTGGTTTCCTGAGAAAAACAGCTGAAAGGAATCAATGCAATCAATACGAGTAAAACAATATTTTTCATGATTGAGGTATTTACATAAAAAAAGCACTCCAATAAGAGTGCCTAACTTTTTTATGGTTCTTTCTGAAGAACTACAAATGCCGGGAAGTGGTCACTATAGCCTCCTGTAAACTGGTCTCCGTTCCAGGATCTGAAAGGATACCCTTTATAATTTCCTTCTTTATTTACAAGATAAGCCGGGGCAAAGATTTCTGCTTTATATACAGAATATTCTTTAGCGACCTGATCTGAAATTAAGTTTTTAGAAACAATAATCTGGTCAAACAGGTTCGGTGCATCCTGATAAGCAAGAGATGCTACTCCTTTCTTATATAAAGGATACATCAGATTAAGATAAGGCGTTTCCTCGCTTAAATCTTTTGGACTTGCCTGAGCTTTCAAATGATTTTTTAAACTTGGACTTACAGGATCATCGTTAAAGTCACCCATTGCAAAAAGTTTTGTCGTTGGGTCTGCTGCTCTTACGCTGTCCATCTGTTTTTTTAATAAGGCCGCTGCTGCATTTCTTTTAGGTAAAGAAATAGCTTCACCACCTCTTCTTGAAGGCCAGTGATTCATAAAAAATGCTACTTTTTCATTATCTAAAAATCCAGTTACCACAAGGATGTCTCTTGTATATTCTCTTCTTCCGTTGTCACCGTAGATTACCAATTCTTTTTTCAATGAATTGGTCGGGGTGAATCTTCTTTTCTGATAGATCAATGCAACGTCAATTCCTCTGTAGTCATAAGAATTGTAATGAATGATTCCGTAATCATATTTCTTTAAAGCAGGTTCGTTCACAAGATCCTGGATGACCTGTCTGTTTTCAACCTCAATTAAGCCTACTATCGCAGGAGCTGTCTTGGTATACTGTGCTCCCATTTCAGAAATTACTTTGGCTTCGTTGGCTAGTTTTGCTTTATAGATTTTACTTCCGTAGTTCTTAGCGCTTTTTGGAGTAAATTCCTCAGAACCACTTTGTTCTCTTACTACTTTTTTTCCTTTTAAAGCACCATCGCTCCATGGGCCGTCGTATTTTTCAGCTTCAAGAAACTTGATAGAATCTATAGGAATACTTCTGTGGAAAGCAGGGTTTTTAATGTCTTTGGTTCCGTCGATATAATCTGCTGAACGAATAGTGTCCCATAGGTTTTCTACGTTCAAGAAACCTACCGTGGCAACTTTTCTCAGTTTTCCTTGTTGTTGTGAGAATGCCATGATCGAAATAACGATGGCAAACAGAGTCGAAAATCTTTTCATCTCTTTAGAGTTATTGTTAATACTATTTAATTTGCAAATTTACTTTTTTTTAATTCACTGCATTTTAAATATTTGTAAATTTAAAAGCAGTAATCCAACATTTTTTATATAATGATTCTTAAAAGTTTGCAATGTTAAGAAAAAATAATGTTAAAAAAGTTGGGAATTACAAAATTTGACTAAATTTGTGCCCCCAACTTTTAAACTGTTGAGAATTAACAAGAAAAGTATTTAAAAAAATAAATATACTCATGATTAAAAAACTATCATTGATCTCTTTATTTACTTTGCTGCCTGCGTCATATTATTATGCGCAGACAACAGTGTTTGCGTATCTTAAGGACGCAGACGGTAAGCCTGTTGAGCAAGCAAGTGTAGATTTAAAAGGAGCAGGAAATGATGCAAAGGCAGACAAAATCGGATATTTCCAATTTGCGGATTTGATGCCCGGACATTATCAGATTATGGTTACAAAACCAAATTTTGAAACTAAAATTTTCGAATTTGACGTAGCTAGTGATGAGAAAAGAAAAGATCTTGGAGTAATTACTCTTTATTCTGCATTGAACGGTGCAGATCAGGGTTTGGCTATTGTAGAAGATTCCGGAGAAAGTGACAGCGGTGGTGCACAGCAAACTGCAACAGTAGGATTACTACAGTCTTCTCAGGATGTTTTCAACAGAATTGCAAGTTTCGATTTAGGACCATACTGGTTCCGCCCAAGAGGAATTGATAGCAGAACAGGTGAGAATATGATCAACGGGGTTTCTATGGCCGCTGCAGATAATGGAGACGTAGACTTCAGTACCTGGGGAGGGTTGAACGAAATTACCCGTTACCCGGAAATTTCCGCTAATCATGCGCCTTCCGAATATGCTTTCGGAGGAACTACGGGTGTGTTTTATAAGAATACAAAAGCAAGTGAGTACAGAAAAGGAAGTCAGTTGACATACTCTCTGACCAACAGGAATTATACGAACAGATTGTCTTACAGATTCTCTTCCGGAATGAATAAGAACGGATGGGCATTTACAGGAATGATCGCGAGAAGATGGGCACAGGAAGGGATCCAGGATGGTACTGCTTATGATGCTTACAGTGGATATGTTGGTATTGAGAAGAAATTCAGCGATAGCCATACGATGACTTTAAATGCTATCGGATCTAAATATGCAAGAAGTTCTTCAAGCCCAAGTACCCAGGAAGTATACGATTTCAGAGGAGTTCATTACAACTCTTACTGGGGATGGCAGAACGGAGACAAAAGAAATGAAAGAGTAAAAAGAGGTTTCCAGCCGATGATTCAATTACAGGATTTCTGGAAAATCAATAAAAACTCTCAATTATGGACGTCTGTTTCTTACCAGTTCGGTAAAGAATACAGTTCAAGATTAGATTGGTACAGAGCGAATAACCCTTCGCCAACGTATTACCGTAATTTACCAAGTTATTGGTTAAACTATAAAAATCCAGCTCCGGAACAAGCAGCTAACGTTGGAATCACAAGAGACTGGTGGACGAATGATGACCAATCTCACACACAGATCAACTGGGATAATCTTTATAATGCCAACAGGAACATAGAATATAATGCTACGCTTGGTGGAAGAAGAGCAGCTTATTATCTTGTAGATGATGTGAAAGATGATAAAGTATGGAATTTTGCTACGCACTATACTTATAACTTTAATGATACTTCACGTTTCATTTTAAACTTATCTTACCAGAATTACAGATCTGAGCAGTACAGAGAAGTGAATGATCTTTTAGGTGCTGATTTTGCATTGAATATGGACGCATTTGCATCTAATACAACTGCAGGAAGCGCTTGGGGGAAATTCAATACAAGAGAAAGTGATACTGATGTTGCCAAAAGAGAAGGTGACAAAATCGGGTACAACTATATTTTCAGAAGACAGGAATTTAAAATAAACCCTGCTTTCAAATTCGCAACAGGGAAATTTGATGTTTTTATTTCCGGATTATTCGGTTATACAACAAACAGCAGAGAAGGATTATTCCAGCACTATTTGTATGAGTCATCTTACGGAAAAGGAGGAGATCAAAACTTCTGGAATGTAGGTGTTAAAGGTCAGGTTACGTATAAAATCAATGGTAGAAACTTCTTGGTTTATAACGGAGCTTACTTTTCTCAGTCTCCTTTCTTAAATGATATTTATTTTAATACAAGAGTAAGTGGTGTTACGACTCCGGGTATCAAAAACGTTGTTGTTGATGCAAACGATTTGAGCTACGTAATCTCTACTCCGATTGTTAAACTTAGATTGACAGGTTACCTTGTTAATACTCAAAACGAAACAAGTGTACAAAGATATTTCGCACAGGGAGTTAAGTTGACTACTCTTACTGAAAGCGGAGATCAGGCTCCTATTCAGGACGGTGCTTTCATTACGCAGGTATTGGCAGGAGCCAACAAGAGAAATATGGGTATTGAACTTGGTGCACAGGTGAAAGTTACTCCAACTTTGACAGCAAGTGGATTATTAAGCTTAGGACAGTATACTTATACTAATAATCCTACCGTTTATTTTGCATCTGATGCTGTTGGAACTTTTAGAGAACTTGACGGAAATGGAAATGTAGTATCAAGATCTTATACCAACATGGGTGAGGCTACTCTTAAAAACTACAGACAGGGTGGAACTCCTCAGGAGGCATATACTTTAGGTCTTCGTTACAGCAGTCCTAAATACTGGTGGTTAGGAGCTACATGGAATTACTTCGGACATTCGTTCTTAGATCCATCTCCGGTAACCAGAACTGCTAGATTCTACACAAACCCTAATACACCGGGAGTACCTTATGACAACGTAAATGATGAAGAGCTTGCAAGAGTTCTTACACCTACAAAACTACCTTCGGCATTCTTCTTCAATGTGAATGCAGGTAAGTCTTGGATGATTGGTAAGTATTATGTATTGGTGTCTGCATCTGTAAATAACATCCTTAATAACAGAAACTTTATTACAGGCGGATTTGAGCAGACAAGAAACGTTAACTATACTGACTATGCTAATGATTATGACAGCGGAAACATGGTATTCGCTCCTAAATATTGGTATAACCAGGGTAGATCTTATTTTGTGAACCTTCAATTCAGATTCTAAAAAAATTAAATTAAAAATCGAAAACAATGAAAAATATATATTTTAAAGCGGCGATCTTTACTGCCATTTCAATGCTGGCGTTCTCGTCTTGTGTAAAAACCGATGATTATGACGTGCCGGAAATTAAATGTACCAACAAATTTGCAGCAGCTAATCATAAATTATCAGACCTTGCAACCATTGCAAAAGTAAAACCGCTTGAAGCTGATATCATTAAGGAAGATTACATCGTTGAAGCGTATGTATCTTCAAGTGATGAGTCTGGAAACATCTACAAAATGATGTTCCTTCAGGATAAGCCTGAAAACCCAACGCAAGGTATCGAAATTGATATCGATGGAGGAAACCAATATCTTGATTTCCCAGTTGGATCTTTAGTTAGAATCAACCTAAAAGGATTGATCGTTCAGGGGGTTAATGGGAACATTAAAGTAGGTTCTTTTGATCCTAACTATCCTATCGGTAGAATCAACCCAAATAAAGTTTCAAATTATGTAGCAAGAGTTTGTGATGGACAGAAAGCTGTAGTCACTGCAATCAAGCCATTAGAATTCAACTCTATCGCTGATGCTCTTAAAAATGGTGCTCACATCAACCAGCTTGTAAAAATTAAGAACGTTCAGTATGAAGATCCTGAATTGACAAAAACTTTTGCTGACGAATCAGCTACAGGTGACCGTTATATTACGGATAAAAAAGCAGGTAGATTAGACCTTCGTTTCAGCAACTATGCAACATTTGCGAAGTCTCCTATCTCTCCTAAATATGCAAAAAGTGGTGATATCGTTCTTCTTTTAAGCCGTTATACAGGTACAAGCAACACGACAACTTATACAGAGCAGGCTTATATCAGAACTCTTGATGATATGAACTTCCCTAACGACAGATTCAATCCAGGTGAGCCGGAAGCTCCTTCTGCAAGTGCTGTAAATCTTTTCGCAGGATCTGATTTTGAAAACTGGGCAACGTTCTTAACAAGTGTAAACACTTTCGGACTTAAGCCTTACGCAACTCAAGGTGTTGGTTTAGGATACAACAATACAAACTCACTTCAGATCAAAGGAACACCTACTGCTAACGATTATGTATTTACATCTATCGCTACTACAGGAATCCCAGCTACTCCGAAGAGAATCACTATGTATATCAAAGGTACTGCAACAGGAAAAACGCTTTCTTTCAACGTATATAAAGCAGGTGGAGGTTTCTATGTATTTAACTTAGGTACATTCTCTACAGGTGCTACTTTAGGAGTAGAAAGTGCTAACTCTTACACAGGATCTATCAACACAAACGGACAGTGGAGATTAGTTGAGCTTACCCTTACAGGTATTGCAGATATTAACACAACTGCTGGAAAAGATATGTTCGCTATCAAGACCGGAACAAGTGGAAATTACGATCTTCAGATTGATAACATCAAGATTGAGTAATACAGTAGGATAGAATATCTTTCTAATATACTTTATAAAAATCAGGCAGCTTGAAAAGCTGCCTGATTTTATTTTTAATAGTGAATATTAAATTAAATCCACTGAGAATTTTATATTTTTATTTCTGAAAATAATAGTAAAATATAGAACCCATATTTAAAATAGAATATTTCATTTATGCTTTAAATCATACTTATACCGATGAGTCCCATACAGATACCAAATTTATCGGATTTACCAATAGTGTTGAAGACTTGGAAGAGTTAAAATCTAAAGCAATTATTCTGTCTGGATTCAGAGATTATCCCGAATGCTTTGTTACAGATTTTTATATACTGGATAAAATACATTGGTATGAAGGATTTCAGGAGGTTATTGGGGAAATAGGTCGTTATTATATTGAGAAAGGTGATGTGATAGATAAAAGCAGTATCTCAATAAAGGAATTAGGTTTAAATACTGTTTTTAGCGTTAGCCATTATTATACAATACATACTTTTTTGAATGATGAAAGATATATTGGAGTATTTTCATCCTTAGAAAAAGCAGAAAATGCTATTGAGGAACTGAAAAACAAGTCTGGTTTTAAAGACTATCAAAATGATTTTGATATTAGTGAATTAGATCTTGATATTCTTTTTTGGCCTACAGGATTCTGAAATGTTAAAAAGCAAAAACCACTGCACCGGCAGTGGTTTTTTTATTTTCTTTTATTTAACTGTAATTGTTGGATCCCAGTAAAAGTAACCGTACAGAATCTGTTTGTTACTGTCATTTGGATCTAAAATGTAAAGTCCGAACTGTACATAGAAGTTCTCTTTACCTGTTGATCTTACCTTAGAGTCGATACTGGCGAAAGTGATATCTGCAGAGGTGGCAGGGAGGCCGTTTAAGGAATTTACATCCGGTACAGCAGCTTGTTTTCTTCTAACAGAATTGTATACGAAATTATTAAAAACCTGATCTCCGGACCAGTATTTAATATTATAAATAATAACTGCGTCATCCGAATTCTGATAGATTGAAGTTCCTCTGAAAGAAACCGTGTCTCCGGCTCTTGCGCTGAAGTTCAGATCAGCTGAACCCTGCCCGGAAATAGCGTTGGCATTCGAAACGATCATGTGCTGGCTGTTATGATCAATTCCTACAGGTCTATTAGGATCTGTACTAGGACTTTTATAATTTGCTCGTACATAATCCGTGTCTATTACAATCAGGACATCTATTGCCTGGCTGGATGATTTAAGTTCTATGTCTTCCATGATACTTAGTTTTAGTTTGGTGTTTTCTTACTCATTTGGCTTTTCAGATTTCGCCCCGTTATTAAAGTGATACGGCTTCACGTATTTGGTTGTAATTACAATACAAATGTACATTGCTGAAAATGAAAATATTAGAGTGGAAATGCTGAAATTTGAGATTAGGTATTTGTACTTAACTTATCTTTTGGATGTGATTTTTTGGAATGCAAAAAAATACCCTGAAAAGTTCAACTTTCCAGGGTACCCATTTTATAATGGTTAAATCTAATTCACGTTTAAAAAGAAACCTCGTTCACTTCTTTTCCTCTTTGAAAATTCATTGTTTTCTGGCTGCCTTTGTAGGCAATGTTTACCAGATTGATCTGCTTAGGAAAAGCGCTTAAAAGGATCGTATTTTTAATCTTTAAGGTGCTGATATCCGAAACGCCTCCGGTCTCAAAATACACCCATACAGTTTCTCCACTGACCTGACTTCCTGTGAAGGTAATCGTTTTAGGAGACCCATTGACAAATACATCAAAATTATTGTTCACATATTTTTTCACCTCTGCTTCAAATCCAGCCGTGTTAGGGTTAATTTTAATAGCGTCAGAGATATGGCTTGTATTCATTTTTGTGGTAAACTTCAATGTTTTGCTTCCATCAATATAGTCAACTTTGGTCATTGAAGAGAAAAAGTCTACATACATAAAACTCGTTAACACAAAAAATGTTAAAATACCTGATATATATAAAAGTTTTTTCATCTTAATTAATAGATTTACAATCATACTTGTTAGTTATAAGTCACAAATAATATGCCAATTAAAAATTTACATTCACAGAATACTTATCATAAAAAGCTTTAATATGTGCTACAGCCTCATCAGCAGTATCTACCACACGATAAAGATCCAAATCATCTTCAGCAATCATTCCTTCTTTCAAGAGCGTTGCCTTGAACCAATCTAATAATCCTCCCCAGAATTCACTTCCTACCAAAACGATAGGAAACTTTCCAATTTTGTTGGTCTGAATCAAAGTCATTGCCTCAGTCAGCTCGTCCAATGTCCCGAAACCTCCCGGCATAACCACGAAACCTTGAGAATATTTTACAAACATTACTTTTCTTACGAAAAAGTAATCAAAATTCATGGAATAGGATTTATTGATGTAAGGATTAAAATGCTGTTCAAAAGGAAGATCAATATTAAGTCCGATAGATCTTCCTTTAGCATTGAATGCTCCTTTATTTCCAGCTTCCATCACTCCCGGACCGCCTCCGGTAATGATTCCGAACCCTAATTTGGTGATCTTTTCAGCAATATCTACAGCCATTTCATAGTATTTGTTCTCCGGCTTCAGTCGTGCTGAACCGAATATAGAAACACATGGGCCAATTTTAGCCAGTTTTTCATAGCCGTCTACAAATTCAGCCATCACCTTGAAAACCATCCAGCTGTCTTTAGCGATGGTTTCGTCCCAGGTTTTTTGTCTGAAGCTATTATGTAGTTTTGTTTCGTTTATGTCAAGTTCTGGATTTACTAAACTTTCATCCCTAGTTCCATCAATTTCCATTGCAAAATTTTATTTAAAATGTTTTTCGGCTTCTGTTACGGATGCCGGTCTTCCGACATCGATAAGAATGCTGTCATGTACAAAACCGTGTATATGCTCGGTTTGCATCAGATCCAGATATTCTTCCATAACAGAAAATTTGCCTGTTCTTTTTATTTTTCAAAGATGAGAGGATTGATACAATGAATTCCGCTGAAAGCAAGAGCTTTAAAACCTTTGTTGAATTCTGCCAGTCTCTGTTCTCCTGATTGTACATTCAGCCAGCCTCTCAAAACCATATCATCGTTGAAAAGGAGTTTTCTCGAACTTTCTCTGTCCGAAACCGCTAAAGTAGCAAAATCTTTTATCTTTTTGTGGTATTCTACCAATGCATTGATGTTCAGCCCGGTTAGAATATCAGAATTCATGATTAAAAAATCTTCTCCATGATCAAGAAATTTTCTTGCAAAAATCAAGCCGCCACCTGTTTCAAGAAGTTCATTGGTTTCATCAGAAATCTCAATCTTACATCCGAAATTATTGTTTTTATTTAAGAAATCAACAATTTGGTTCCCAAAATGATGAATGTTGATCACAAAATCCGTGATTCCAAAACTTTTCAGGTAATTGATATTTCTTTCAAGAAGTGGAATACCATTCACCTTTGCTAATGCTTTCGGATGATGATCTGTAAACGGTTTAAGCCTGGTACCTTTCCCTGCTGCGAAAATTAGAGCTTTCATTTTTTATAATTGATAAATGGTAATTGATGAATGATAATACTTTGTATCATAAATAAGTGATAATTAAATCATTTATCAATGATCGCTTATCATTTATTTATTCAGTTGTGGTTGTTCATCATGATGAAGGGTGATCTCAGTTCCTTCAGGATATTTTTCTCTGATAAATTCTGCGATTTTTATTGCTGAATATACCGATCTGTGCTGTCCTCCTGTGCATCCGAAATTGATCTGCAGGTGTTCAAAGCCTCTTTCAAGATAATCGTCAATATTAATGGAAACAAGAGATTTTACCAATTCTAAAAACGTTGGCATTTCGGTTTTTGTTTCCAGATATTCCTGAACTCCTATATCGTTTCCGGTCTGGATTTTATATTCTTCAATTCTTCCGGGATTTAAAATTCCACGACAGTCAAAAGCGAAGCCTCCGCCGTTTCCTGAATTGTCTTTAGGAATTCCTCCTTTCTTGTATGAAAAACTGTGTATCTCGATGTGTAGCATATTCTTTTTTTAATTTTTAAACCATTAAGGTTTATTTAGTGATGTTGTAAGTACTTTCTACTTTGCTCAAATATTTCAATCTTGAAGTCTGAGCCGAGTTGAAGACTTAGTTATTTAATATCTCCTCAATTTTTTGTTTTGTCCTCTCTGATGTCAACTGCTGAATTACTTTTTTCAACTCTGGATAGTTATTCATCTGTTCCCAGGAGTCGGCAAACTGTGTTATATTTTGAATTCCTTTCTCCAGACTGGTCATGAAGTGTTGTTTCCTCTGAATCAATCCTCTGAACCCATAAGCTCCTAAAACCTGTAAAAATCTCATCATTTGAATAGGCATAACTGCATTTCTCAACTGGATTCTCGTTTCAGGGTTTTCAAACTGCTGAATATAAAAATCCAGCATTTCCTGTTTAAAATCTTCCGGGAAATTAGCTTTAGCCTGAAAAAGGAAAGAGATGACATCATACATTAATGGTCCCTTCATTGCAGACTGATAATCGATAAAAGAAACTTCATTTTTTTCATCTACCATGATATTTCTTGCCTGAAAATCACGGATCATAATTCCTTTAGTTTCAATATTTTCAATAAGTATTACAATCTTTTTGAATTCTTTCAGAAGAGTAGACTTGTTGTATTCGAGCTCAAGGACATCGGCTACAAAGTTTTTAAAATAATAAAGATCATGAATCACAGGAAGTTCATCATAGCTCTCATATTCAAACGTTCTGGAAAAATCAATTTTCCCCTGAGTTTGTATTTGCATCCGGAAAAGCTTTTCTAATGTCTGCTTTACCAAAGATCTTACGGTGGGAGATAGTTGTTCTTTGGCAATCACCTCTGAAAGTGTATGTTGGCCCAAAAACTCCTGGATATACATTTTTCTGTCTTCAGAAACAGCAAGAATGGTAGGAGTGTTAAGGCTCAGTTCTGAGAATATTTTGGAATAGTAAAGAAAGCTTTCATTTTCCGGAATATTTTCATTGTAAGTAATGATATATTTTTCAGAAGTGACAGTGGCGAGGAAGTTTACCCTCGCTGAACCGCTTTGAGCTAATGTGACGAATTCGGAAGATTTTTTACCCAAATGGTTTTCAAAAAATCGTTTTGCGTTTTCAGAAGTCATAATATGGAAACAAATATACTAAATTAACATGAGTTGGAAATTATAGTTTAAAGGAGTGGAATGTATGAAGGAAAAGAATGTTATCATTATGATATAAAATGAATTGTTGAATATTAGTTTTACTGCCTATTTTTAAGAAAATTTTCAACTGTATATCCCGTAATAATGGCATATCATCTTTGGTTTTTAACTTTCTTAATTCAAATTCAGGATATTACAGTCTAATTTTTATCTTTGTACTATGCTGAAAGACTTTAAACCTGTTTTAGGTATTTTACTGCGTTTTATTATTATTTATCTGGTGCTGCTTTTTGCTTATCAGTTCTACCTGAATAGTGGTAAAGATTCCGGGCTGGATTCTTTTTCAAGAGTCATTGCCAATCAGGTGGTTGTTCTGCAGAATGCCATAGGCTATCCTACGGAACTTTATGATGACGTAAAGAATGAACAGGTTTGGTTTTATGTTAACCAACGCTATGAGACGAGAATGGTAGAGGGCTGCAATGCTGTTTCTGTCATCATTCTATTTGTCTCTTTTGTTTTTGCTTTTTATAAAGGGATGAAGACCTTTGTCTTTGTTGGAGTAGGATTGGTTATTCTGTATATAATGAATCTTCTGAGAATCATCGGATTGAATATCGTAATGTCAGATTATAAAGAGTATGGTAAAATGTTCCATGATTTTATTTTCCCTGCCATCATTTATGGGACTGTTGTTGTACTTTGGCTGATCTGGATTAAATTTTTTGCATTAAAACATGAAAATTCTTAACTGGCTTCTGATTATTGCAGGAATCTGCGGATTGATAAGTGTAAGAGTTCTGGAGGACCGTCTTTTTTATGATCCTTTCCTTACTTACTTTCATGAAGCGAATAAAAATATTGAATACCCTGCATTTGAATGGGGAAAACTGGTTCTTGGACATGTCTTCAGATTTGTTTTAAATCTTTTGTTTTCCTGCCTGATTATCTATGGCTTATTTAAAAACAAACAATGGACGGTACAGGGAGCCGTGATGATGCTAATTGTCTTTGCAATTGCTCTGCCGATTTATCTGTATTGTATTCATGATCAATTTGAAATAGGGTATCTTTTTTCTTTTTATATGAGAAGATTTGTAATTCAACCTTTGATTATACTATTGATTGTCCCCATGTTTTATTACAGAAAGCAGATGATTGGTAAAGGCAGCTGAGAATGTGAATTGCGTGACCTATTCTGCAGTGTGCTTATCAACACTGGTGATATTTTCCGGAGTCCATTGTACACGTTTTACGAAGTCTTTTTCACGGACAGGACATTCTTTGATCTGGCAGACCGGGCATGAAATGGGTTTACAATCATCCATATGAAAATTGAACTCAATACTGCGCTTCATGTTTTTAGCCAGAAGGATAATTACTTTTTCCATTTCTCCATGAGCATCACGAAGGTCATAATACCACGGAAGAGTAATATGAGCATCAATATGAAGAGAAGAACCAAACTGCTGAATTTTCATATTGTGTACATCAATCCATTCTACGTGTCTGTTTTCTTCAAGAATTCTGATCACCTGGTTTAGTATTTCAGGATCCTGTTCATCCATAATACCGCTTAACGATTTTCGGACGATTTTATAGCCTACAAAGATGATATAAAGCCCAAAAGTTAATGCTACTGCAGAGTCAAGCCAATAGATTTTGGTGAAATAAACGATCACTAAGCTGGCTACCACACCAAGGGTTGTAATGGTGTCAGACTGTAGATGTTTTCCTGATGAAATGAGAACCAAAGAATTTTCTCTTTCCCCCTTTTTTATGGAAATATATCCCAGAAGATAATTAATAACGGCAGTGGCAGCAATGATCCATATACCCAGATCTATTTTGCTGAGCGTTTTTCCTACGATAAGACTGTGAATCCCTTCATAAATAATCATAATGCCGGCAATAGCAATCAGGGCGCCTTCAATCCCGGAGGTAACGAATTCTACTTTTCCGTGGCCGTACGGATGGTCTTCATCTTTGGGTTTGGCAGCAAGATGAAGGGAATAGAGTCCCATGAATGCACTGATGACATTGACGATACTTTCCATAGCATCGGAAAATACAGCGTCAGAATTGGTGAGCTTCCAGGCAATAATCTTTCCTACGAAAAGGATGATTCCAAATGCTGCGATCAGCTTTTGAAATCCTATTTTCTCTTTGTGGGTATTTTTCTGGGTATTCATAAAGTGTTTGATAAAAAAAGAATCTCAATTCTGAGACTCTTTTTTATTTTGTTAGTTTATACTAAGTTGTTTGCTACAAGGTATTCTGCGATTTGTACAGCGTTTGTTGCTGCTCCTTTCCTCAGATTGTCTGCTACGATCCAGAGGTTGAGCGTTTTGGGCTGTGACAGGTCCCTTCTTATTCTTCCTACGAAAACTTCATCTTTCCCTTCTGAGTACAGCGGCATCGGGTAATGGTTGTTTTTCACATCGTCCATTACAATTACACCAGGGGTTTCAGCTAAGATTTTTCTTACTTCATCCAGTTCGAATTCATTTTCGAATTCAATATTCACACTTTCAGAATGTCCTCCCTGTACCGGAACTCTTACAGCAGTTGCTGTTAAGTTAAAGGTATCGTCTCCTAAAATTTTCTTAGGTTCCTTCATCAGTTTGATCTCTTCTTTTGTGTAATCATCATCAGAAAATACATCACAGTGTGGCAATGCATTTTTGAAGATCTGATAAGGATATACTTTTTCGATAGAGTCATTTCCGCTGATCTCACCATTTAACTGGTCTACAGCAGCTTTACCTGTTCCTGTTACAGACTGGTAAGTAGAAACAACCACTCTCTTTAAATCATATTTCTTGTTCAAAGGTCCAAGAACCATTACCAACTGAATGGTAGAACAATTCGGATTTGCAATGATTTTATCTTCTTTAGTCAAAACATCAGCATTGATCTCAGGAACGACTAATTTTTTATCAGGATCCATTCTCCATGCAGAAGAATTATCAATTACTGTTGTTCCTGCTTCTGCAAATAACGGAGCGAATTCAAGAGAAGTAGAACCACCTGCAGAGAAGATTGCAATATCCGGTTTGGCAGCTATAGCGTCCTTCATGCTTACAATAGTAAATTCCTTCTGTTTATACTTCACCTTCTTGCCTACAGATCTTTCGGATGCTACCGGGATTAATTCTGTTACAGGGAAGTTTCTCTCCTCCAAAACTTTAAGCATAACTTGTCCAACCATTCCTGTTGAACCTACTACAGCTACTTTCATTGATTTAATTAAAAATTTAAGATTAAACTATTTATAAATTATAACACATATAATTTCTTTATCTATTTTAAGCTCCAAAGACTCTTACCCAAGGGAACGCAAATGCAAATAAACCTGCTGCGATCAATCCCATAATAACGATTCCCAGAGAGATCGTGTCGTTGGATTTTACTTTTTTGTTAATAATGGTCATCAACACTGCTGCGATTAACATAGAGAAAGGGTGCTCAACAAATGTTTGTCTGCTGTAAGGGTCTTTCATTAATGTTCCTGCATCTAAAGCAGCTTTGAAACCTGGAGAAAATATGAATAACAAGCATATTCCTAATAAAAACTGAACGTGGAAGAAAATCATCGTGAAGAGCGTTGTCTTCTTTAGAAATTTGTTCACTTTTCCACTGAAGCCAAACATAGTAGCTAAAAGTGCAATGATAAATAATGCAACCAAAAGAAGTTCTAAATATCCAAATCCTTTGTGTGCACTAAGAAAAATCTTGTAAAAATCCATAATCCTATTTTTTTGTACACAAAGATAACAAAAATCCCGGCTCGAAGCCGGGATTGATATTTATAAAATCTAATATTATGATATTATTAGAAGTTGAATGATAAGGTTGCTGCCCAAGTTCTTCCGAATCCGAAATACACCTGATTCGCTGTTGCAACACCTTTATATAAATTACCTGCTTGTTCGTATGTTTGTGTAGCACCTGTTGCTTTATCATCAGCATGAATAGCTGTTAGAGATTCCGCGATGTAAGTTGTATCAAACACATTGTATACATTTCCTCTAATTGTAAAGAACTGTGAAGGGTTTTTTAATTTAATTTTATAAGAAATCCCTAGATCAAACAAATGATAATCAGGAAGCTGAAGAGCTCCTTTAGCAGATGAGCTGCTGTAAGAGTATACATCTAGTGAAGAATATAGCTTGTTAGCATATCTCCAGTTCATATCTACTTTTAAATCTTTAACAGGAGTAACTGTAATACCTAGAGCTGCAGTCATCTGAGCAGATTCTCCTACTTTTACTTTATCTAAATTAAGTGTTAGTTCATTAGAAGTATTTCCTGGAATAATATATGGTGAATTATCCGTATCGTTGAAAGTGGTAGCATTTGCAGTTCCTTTATAACGCCAGTCTCCTATTGAGAACATACCGTAAGCAGATAAGAATTTGTTAATAACTAGATTAGCATCAAATTCAATACCTTGGTGAATTTCACTTAGGCCATTGATTTCAGCATAATAAGTTGTTCTTACCTTGGTTGCTGGATCTGTATAAGATAATCCTGTCTTTCTTTGATATCTGTCATCCCAAGTAGTTCTGTAGATGTTTACATTAGCATTGAATTTAGAAGATCTAAATCCATATCCAAGTTCGGCTCCAAAGATTTTTTCATTGGTTGCATCTGGAGAAACCACATTTTCATTACTTCTATAAATAGAGTTAAAGAAAGGTTGTTTTTCATAATATCCTACGTTACCAAATACATTATGGTGTTCGTTGATGTTATAGTTTAATCCCCCTTTGATGTTGTAACCAGTTAGGTTTTTGTAATCAGTTGTTGTAGGCATGATGGTACCATTCTTAGATTTAGTAACATTATCAATGATAAAGTTATCTATTCTCTGGAATCCTTGGTTAGAAACTGATCCCTGTACAAATGCAGAGAAATCATTCTTTGTATACTCCAATTGTCCAAATGCTCCATACCAAAGTACATTAGAATCATTGCTATAACCGATTCTGTTATTGATATCCATTAGCTTACCTCCAAAAGGATTCCATTTTGGATCTGTACTTTCAGTGGCAGTTACAGTATTGTTACCAACGTTTTTATTGTTTTTATCAAGATAACCAGATCCTCCTAATAGATCGCTAACTACCTGATAGTGGTATCCTTGGTAGTATCTAGCGTCAACACCAGCACTGATTTTGAAATTTTCATTGAAACGGTGATTGAAAGAAGAGATCAATCCAAACCAGTTGTGAGAATTAATAGAAGAGTTTCTAATTAATATCCCTTTTGTAGGGTTTGAAGCTTGGTTTGCTGCATAAATTGCATCAAAGTTATAAAGTCCAGTATTAGGATCTCTGAAAGTACTTAGAGCTTTACCATTTGCTGTACCTGTTGTATTGGTACCACCACCTCTACCAAAAGAAGCATAAACAACTGTATTAAGTTTTGATTTTTCACTTATATTCCAATCCCAGTTTAAAGACATTACCGGCTTGTGATAATAATTTACTCTTGCAGAGTATTCTCTACCGTTTAAATATCCCCAGTCAGAGTTATATTTTCTATCTGGTGTCCCATCGTGATCCTGGTTGTAAAGAATATAGTTGTCAATTGTTGATGCATAAGATCTTTGGTTGTGCCATTGTGGAGCTCCAGTGATTGTGAATTGGAAATCATGGTTACCTCCAGGTTTCTGATACCCTAATGCAAAATAATAGTTATACCCTTCGAATTTAGTTCCATCTGCATACATAGAACCAGCTGTTCTACTCATTAAGAATGAAGAAGACCATCCTTTTGCAGATTTACCAGTGTTATAAGCAAATAAAGATTTCACATAGTCATTATTACCTATTCCTAAAGAAACAATCCCTCCCTGTTTTTTATCAGAAGCTCTTGTCAAGATGTTTACGGTACCTCCAATAGAAGCAATTGCTAATTTGGATGAACCAAGACCTCTTTGAACCTGCATTGCTGAAGTTACATCAGATAACCCAGCCCAGTTAGACCAATAAACAGAACCGTTTTCCATGTCGTTAACTGGCATACCATTTACCATTACAGCAATGTTGTTTTGACTGAATCCTCTAATGTTTAATTTAGAGTCTCCAAATCCACCACCACCTTTAGTTGCGTATACAGACGGTGTTGTATTCAGGATTTCAGGGAATTCCTGATTTCCTAATCTTTCAACAATTTGAGCTTCCTTAATTGTTGAAACTGCTACTGGAGTTTTTCTATCTTTAGCGATATCAGCAACACCAGTTAATACAACTTGTTCAATATCATTGGATTTTGTTTTTACAGTATCCTGAACTTGTTGAGCATAATAAACACTAGCTGTAGATAAAGTAATAACCGCAGATAGCATTGATTTGTTGATTAATTTCATAATCGTTAGTAATAGTTAGATTTAATTTTCTGCAAAATTCGCAAAATTAAATTTAACTATTATTAACTCAATGTTAATTTTTACTCAGTCTTAATAATGTTAATTTATTGACATTCAGTGTTTTGGGTAAAAATCGAATTTTAATATGAAAAAAGTCATGTTATTGTATTTTTAATAAAGTGCGTGTGTTTTTGTTAAAAATTCAACGCTATTTCACTGCTTTGAGACTCAAATCTATATTCTCAGCTGAGTGTGTAAGGGCTCCTACAGAGATAAATGTTACACCAGT
Source organism: Chryseobacterium sp. MEBOG07 (assembly GCF_021869745.1). Classification (NCBI taxonomy): domain Bacteria; kingdom Pseudomonadati; phylum Bacteroidota; class Flavobacteriia; order Flavobacteriales; family Weeksellaceae; genus Chryseobacterium; species Chryseobacterium sp. MEBOG07. Next base: position 5,119,808 of record NZ_CP084579.1, on the reverse strand, counting down.
GGATGCAATTTCTTTAAGCATATCACGGGTAATTCCACCTGAAGCTTCAGACTCACATGAACCGTTGATCATTTTTACAGCTTGCTCCATTGTTTTCACATCCATATTATCAAGCATAATTCTGTCAACCTTTGCTTTGATAGCTTCCTGAACTTCTTCAAGATTTCTTGTCTCAACCTCTATTTTTAGCTTTTTCTTATTCTTTTTAACATAATCCTTTGCCATTGCCACGGCATTGGTGATGCTTCCGTTGTAATCAATATGGTTGTCTTTCAGCATGATCATGTCATAAAGACCATATCTGTGATTGGTTCCTCCACCTATTGCAACAGCCCATTTTTCACACATTCTGAAGTTAGGCGTCGTTTTTCTTGTATCTAAAAGTTTAGTTTTTGTACCTACTAATCTTGAGTCCCAGTCATGGGTAAGGGTTGCAATACCGCTCATTCTCTGCATGCAATTAAGAACAAATCTCTCTGTAGAAAGGATAGATCTTGCGCTTCCTGTTACAATAAGTGCGACATCTCCGAATTTACATGGAGTTCCGTCTTTAATAAAAACTTCAACTTTTAAATTTTTATCAAAAGTATTGAAAATGATTTCTGCGAGCTCAACACCTGCAAGAATACAATCTTGTTTTACTAAAAGCTTTGCACTTTGTACAAGATCCTGCGGAATGGTAGACAGCGTAGAGTGATCACCATCCTGAATATCTTCTTCAAGCGCATTTTTTATGAATGTCTTTAATGCTTTATCGGTTACGTAGCTTGGTCTTTTCATATTTTTGATTTTAGTAATAAAAGGAAGATCTTTTTCCGAACAATATATCATGAATGATGAAGAGTAAAAGGACTTCATTTTCCTTCGCATCTATTTTTTCAAAATCTATAATGTCTTTTATTTTTATATTATTTTGATTAATACCTTGAAACTCTAATACTTGTTTTTCTTTTCGTCCTTGCGGTATCAATTTATAGCTCCATTTAAAATTATCCCAATCATACTCTTGAGTGTAGTAAATGATTTTTTCTTTATTGAATGTTAAAATTGGATATTGAGGATTGTTGACATAATAAAGAGTTAAGCGTAGCTTATTATCTATAATTATATTATTTAAATCAAATTTTAAACTTCCAGAATAATCTGGTTTTCCTAAACCTTTCATATTGCATAAAAGATTTAAAACTAAAGGATATTTGGATCCGGGAACAATAATTTTTTTTAATAAAGTTACTCCATATAATCCCAAAATCAGTCCTAAAAATAGTATTCCTGCAAGGATGACTATATTTGGGAAATCATCATTTTTTCCATTTTTCACCCAAAAATTCAATAATACAAAACCACAAATCAATGAAAGTATCATTCTTGAATAGAATAAAATATTGACTGTTGTAAGGATATTTAAATTCAGGGTTTTCACTAGTTTAATTAAAATTAAACCAAATCTTTATTATAAAACGCTCCCTTATTCTCGGTCATTTCCATCGACTGGTTAATGATGAGATGGGCAACGGTTGTTAAGTTTCTTAATTCTGAAAGTTGTGGAGAAAGAATAGAGTAGTGGTAGATTTCATCCACTGCTGCTGCAATCTCCTGGTGTTTCTGTAAAGCCATATTCAGACGTCTGTTGCTTCTTACGATACCTACCAGGTCACTCATCATTTCCTGAAGCTGTTTTCTGAGGTAGCTGACGATGACCATTTCATCCATGATTTTCATTCCCTCTTCATTCCATTCCGGAACGGCTTTCAGGTCATCAAAGTTGAAGCTGTTTTCATTCAGAAGTGCTACCGTTTTCATGGCAGCATTGTGTCCAAAAACCAATCCTTCAAGCAATGAGTTGGAAGCAAGTCTGTTAGCGCCATGAAGTCCTGAGTTGGTACATTCTCCTACAGCAAAAAGATTTCTGATGGAGGACTGTCCGTCTCTGTCTACTTCAATACCACCCATTAAATAGTGGCAGGCAGGTACAACAGGAATCAATTGAGTGAACGGATCAATTCCTTCATCTCTGCACTTCTTGTAAATATTTGGGAAATGTTCTAAGAATTTTTCATGATTCATTTCCTTACAATCTAAGCCTACAAATTCGTCTCCGGTAATTTTCATTTCGGCATCGATAGCTCTTGCAACAATGTCTCTGGATGCTAATTCTTCACGCTCGTCATATTTATGCATGAATTTTTCGCCTCTTTTTGTTCTTAATTTGGCGCCGTCTCCACGTACTGCTTCTGAAATTAAAAACAGCATTCCATCCATTTTGCTGTATAAAGCGGTTGGGTGGAACTGATAATACTGCATATTGGAAACCTTTCCTTTGGCACGGGCTACGAAAGCAATTCCGTCTCCTGTAGCAATGGTAGGGTTGGTTGTGTTTTTATAAACATGCCCTGCTCCTCCTGTAGCAACCAGTGTTATTTTAGAAGTGATTTTTTTGATTGTTTTGGATTTTTCATCCAGAATGTAGGCACCATAGCAGTGAATGTCTCCTTCATTAAGTTCTTTTCCGGGAACATGGTGTTGTGTAATGATATCAATTACATAATGATGGTCGAGGATTTCAATATTTGGGCTGCTTTTGGCTGTTTCCAATAAAGCTCTTTCAATCTCAAAACCTGTAATATCTTTATGGTGGACGATTCTGTTTTCAGTGTGGCCTCCTTCTCTTCCTAAAGCGAATTTGCCGTTCTTCATATCGAACTGAGCACCCCATTCTACAATTTCGTTGAACCTTGCGGGAGCTTCTCTTACGACCATTTCTACAACATCGCGTTTATTTTCTCCGTCACCGGCACGCATGGTATCATCAATATGTTTTTGAAAATTATCATTCTGAAAATCTGTAACAACAGCCAGACCACCTTGTGCATACTTGGTGTTGCTTTCGTCTTCGTCAGATTTGGTTACAATAATGATTTTGGCATCAGGGAGCTGTTCAGAAACTTTAATGGCATAGGAAAGTCCGGAAATACCGGAACCGATTACTAATACATCCGCTTTTATCATATGCTTACTTTAGGTACAATCGTTTAAAATATTAAATAAATTTAAACAATTTTTCGTTTGGTTTTCTTACTTTTTTCATGTGCTGGAAGTGGTCTTCTTCAGAACGGTAACCTAAAGCTAGGGTAACAGTTACTTTCTCTGTTTCAGAATCAATATTCAGAATTTCTTCTATAAGATCCTGACGGAAGCCTTCCATAGGACAAGAGTCTATACTTTCAATAGCGGCAGCGTACATAAGATTAGCCAATACAATATAAGACTGTTTTTCTGCCCAGTTGAAAATTTCATCCTGTGTTTTTTGGATGATATGCTGATTAATGCTATTTCTGAAAGGATCCAGCTTTTCTACGGGAGTATCCCTTACTTCAGAAATATGATTAAAATAGCCTCGGATATAATTCTCTTCAATGATTTTCTTTGAAATAATGACAACAAGATGAGAACAGGTGGAAATCTGAGATGGATTATAGAAAGCGGGAATCAATTTCTGCTTCATTTCCTCACTCTCAACAATGACAATTTTATAGGGCTGAAGTCCCAGCGAACTGGCAGACAGCTTTCCTGACTCAAGAATGTTGTGAAGAGTTTCCTGAGGAATAATCTGATGATTGAATTTTTTCACAGAATATCTTCTGCTTAAAGCTTCCAAATAATTCATATGACAAATTTAAGAATTGAATATGAATAAAGAGCCGTTAAAATGAAATATCTCCCGCTTGTTAATACAAAAAATCACCCCGACTGGCGGAGTGATTCTTTTGATGTGATGGAAAGTGTAATTATTCTCTGTTTTTTACAACAATCCAGCCCGAGAATTTTATCGGAGTACTGTTTTTATTATTTTCATTCCATGAAACAGAATACCAGTAATTTCCTGTAGGAACTTTTTTACTTCCATTGGTAGTACCTGCCCATTTGTAGCCATTTGTTTTATCAGCCTGGAACATTTTATAACCATATCTGTCGAAGATGGCTATTTCCAGATTCTGTTTATTGGCAAGAGCAGAATAATCTACAAAATCATTCATACCATCGTCATTTGGAGTGATCACATTGATTAGATTAGGTACAGTGATGTTGATTTCAACAGGAATACAATTATAACCGTCTCTTACATATATTTTCGCTTCTCCTCTTGCAATATTGGTGAAGATATTAGAATCCTGCCAGCTGATATTATCCATAGAATACTGGTAAGGAGGAGTTCCCCCATTGGCATATACAGTGACAGTGCTTCCTGAAATATCAATACTTGTAACAACTGGATTGTCGGAAGGATATACGGTTACTTTTTGTGTAGCAATACAATCTCCTGTTTTAAGTTTTACCCAGTAAGTGCCTACTCCCACATTTTTGATTGATTGTGTCGTTGCTCCTGTGCTCCATTCATAGCTTTTGAAGCCTGCTCCTGCATCTAATGTGGTTGTATTTTCTATACAAATAGTTTTGTCAAGTAAGGTTCTTGAGTAAACAGGAGCTATTACAGTTAATGTAACTTTAGCGATAGAATAACATCCGTTTGCGCTGAATACTTTAATATATGCAACTCCGTTAGGGGCAATGTATGCAGTTGGAGTAGCGATTGCGTTTGTTCCACTGATAGCATCGGTCAATGATGGGTAATACTCTTTTGTAAGCCCGCCCTGAGAAACTACCGCTGCTACAAGATTAAAAGAAGCCATAGATGGGTTGCTTTCAATAAAGCATGATTTTATTTCGACATCATTGACAACAACAACGGGGTAAATGTTCAGGGTAACTTTAGCTGTACTTACACAGCCTTGAGGAGTGGTTACTTTTACATATATTACCGCTGCTGCAGAAGCATAAGCTGAAGGGTTCGTAATTTTGTTGGTGTCATTATTAAGATCGAATAATGTAGGATAGAATTCCTTGGTTACGCCGGCAACAGTTGTTACAGCGGCTGTATTAAGATCAAAGGTTGCTGTTCCTGCATTGTTATTATTACATCCGGTAAGGCTGGCATCCGTTGCTGCAAATGGAGTAGGATTAAGCTGAATGACTCCGTCACCATTATCACAAAGAGTAGAAGTAGGATCTTTTACAACCACCTTAATCGTTGTATTTCCTGAATACTGGAAACTCGTAGGATTGGCGATAGGAGTAGAGCTTCCCAATACATAATAAGTGAAAATATAATTTCCTGGATTATTTACAAATTGGGAATTATAAGAAGTAAGATCTACAGTGCCGTTTCCGGTAGCAGGATTTGTACACACGAATGGAGTGAGTGTATTGCTTAAGATAGGAACTTTATCTACAAATACTTTAACATCTTTAATAGAATGTCTTGCACTGGCACCTCCGGTTGCTGCAGAGAAGCCAAAATATCCTTGTGACATTCCTACTGCACCCCCTGAAGGAGCAAAAGACTGATCTGCGATAAGTACACCGTTTATTCTTACTTTGATGATCCAGTTTGTCGGGTTGGTAAGGTCTGTTTCTCCATTTACTTCAACATGTCTGTAGGTATCTCCTACAAAAGGCTGAGTGGCAATAAGGTCCGGAGAGTGGAATGTACTTCCGGGAGTAGTATTGTATTCGATATTGTTACCTGCTGTATTATTGGTGCCATACAAAATATGAACTTTACTCATCTGGCCTTCGGTGGTATTGTTGAAGATATCAAAACCAACCATCAGCCCGGAAGCATTGGCAGGAATACCTAGTCCTCCTCCCGAAACGAATCCTGTAGGAGGGTTGGCCAGATACCAGAAGGTAAAACCGTCCCCTTTTCCAAATTGTGTAGTTCCGTTTCCGTCAATTCTGAAATCAAATTCCACTTTCCATTTATCACAATAGCTTAGGGTGATAGGAGTGGATAGTTTTACGGCCCCGTATCTGCTGGTCTGATCGGTGGTAAGTCTTACAAAGTCTCCGCTTACTATAGCATCAGAGACAAGATCCCAGCCCGTTATATTTACAGGGTTTCCGGTAAGTTGATATGTTTGTGAAAGTATTTTTCCCGGCAAGCATAATAAGATAGCCAGCAATAAAATGAGTATATCTTTTTTCATAGTGGATGGATTGTGATGTTATTTGTTCTTAGATATAAAATTGTTTTTTTTAATATTTAATAGGGCCTTAAAAGGCAACGCAAGGTGTCAATCTCTGACTGAGCAGTGCCTTTTTTAATACCGAAACTACCCCAAATGAGGTAGTTTCTGATGGTAAAGTTTATTCTCTGTTTTTAACCAATACCCAGCCTGAGTATTTGGTTTCAGTATTGTCTTTATTATTTTCGTTCCATGAGATAGAGTACCAGTAAGTCCCTGTAAGAACTTTTTTCCCGGAAGCTGTTCCGTCCCATGTGAAGTTTCTCATTTTTCCAGCCTCATACAATTTATTTCCGTACCTGTCATAAACAATGAATACCAGATTTTTCTTGTAGGCGAGTGCTGAATAGTCAATGAAATCATTTACATTATCGCCGTTTGGAGTGATCGCATTAATCAGATTGGGTACAGTGATCTGAACTTCAACAGGAGTGCAGTTATAAAAATCTTTCACATACACTCTTACCTCTCCTCTTGCGAGCCCGGTGAATATATTGCTGGTCTGCCAATGCGCTCCATCCAGAGAAAACTGGTATGGAGGAGTTCCTCCTGATACATTAACCGTAATCTTATTATTATCAATATCAATACTGGAAATCACTGGATTGGCAGATGCTTTTACATTAACAATCTGTGTAGTGATACAGTTTCCGGTTTTAAGTTTTACCCAATAAGTACCTACTCCTACATCTTTAATGGATGACGTTGTTGCTCCGGTGCTCCATTCATAGCCATTGAATCCGGGACCTGCATCCAGATCTGTTTTCTCGCCGATACAGATGATTTTATCTTTCAGCACAGAAGATTTTACAGGAGGCAATACAATAAGATTGATTTTAGCAATATTGAAACATCCGTTGGTATCCGTCACTTTTGCGTATACGGCAGTGCTTGTTGACAAATACTGAAGAGGATTCATGATCTCATTGGTTCCGTCCAGAGCATTCGCTATCGATGTATAATACTTTTTGGCAGCACCAGTAGTTAAGGTAGTCACATCTGCTGTTGTCAAATTAAAAATAGCACTGGAAATATTGTTTTCAATGAAACATGATCTTAGCGTAGCTTCTTTCACTGGAGTGTCTGCATAGAACGCCAATGTGATTTTTGCTGAACCAGTACATCCCTGTGGCGTTGTCACTTTTACATACACAACTCCAGGAGCAGATATGTAATTGTCAGGGTTTTGAATTTCATTCGTATCTGCATTGAGGTCTGCTAACGTTTTATAATATTTTTTAGTAACTCCCGGAACACTTGTAACAGGTGCTGTATTCAGATTGAAAGCGGCAGTTCCTGCCTTGTTATTATTACATACTGTAATGGTTTTGTCTTCCGCTTTAAAAGGAGCAAGAACCAATAAGATTTTACCATCGGGGTTATCACACAGCAGTCCCGCATTATCTTTAATAACAACGGTAACGGTTGCGTTCGCATTGAATTGATAATTGGTAGGAGTGGCAATAGGTGTTGAACTTCCGAATGGATAATAAGTAAATGTATAATTTGAAGGATTACTGACGAATTGCGAATTGAAAGAAGTCAGGTTTACAGATCCGTATCCGGTAGTAGGATTTGGACAGAAAGACTGAGTTGCTGAATTCTGCAAAATAGGAACTTTGTCAGTATAAATCTTTACGTTTTTAATAGAATGTCTTGATCTTGCACCTCCTGTGGAAGCCGAAAATCCGAAATATCCTACAGTCATTGCAGCCGCTGTTCCGGAAGGAGCAAAAGATTGGTTACAGATTACGTTACCGTCTATTGTTATTTTTAATATCCAGTTGGTAGGAGTTGCAGGATCTACCTGTGCCGTTACTTCAACGTGCTTAAATGTTGTTCCCTGAAAAGGTTGGGTTGTATTCAGATCCGGAGAATGGAATGAGCTTCCCGGAACATTGAAGAATTCAACGTTATTGGTGTCAGAGGTATTTTGGACCAGTCCATAAGCAACGTGTACTTTACTCATCGTAGCAGTCGTAGTGTTGTTGTACGTATCAAGTCCTACGACAAGACCAACTGCATTCTGGGATACTCCAAGACCTGATCCTAATACACTTGCAACAGGTGGATTGGCCAGATACCAGAAGGCGATACCATCTCCGTTGGAGGTTTGATTGGAATCCATTCTGAAATCAAATTCCACTCTCCATTTGTCACAATACTTTAAGTTAATAGGGTCGTTCAGCCTGATAGAACCGGATTGGTTGTTGGTGTCCGGAGTGAGCTGAATAAAGTCTGTGTTTACTTGCGTGGGGGAAACCATCGTCCAGCCAGTAGTAGTCACTGGGTTTCCGATAAGCTGATAAGTCTGTGCAAAGGACTTCCCGGCTATACAGAGTAAAAAAACAGATAAATACAATAATAGATTTTTATTCATTTAGATGGGACTTAGATTAATATGTAAAGATATTAAATCCCGATCAAATAATATGTATTTAACGTTAATTCTGTTAAAAGTTTTAATTATATTTTAATAAACACAGCTTCTTCTGATGAAATAGCAAATTTTGGGTAGTCGCTTTGTATTTGTTTTAATTAAAATTAAAAGAGAGAATTGGCGTCAAGACCTTCAAAATAGGCGTCAATTTCGAGATCTGAAGAGGCTGCTGCAGCTACGGCTAATTTGTCGCAAAGCTCATTTTCAAAGTGTCCGGCATGCCCTTTTATCCAGTGCATTTTAGGGGTGTGTTTATTGTATAGCTCAACGAATTTTTTCCAGAGGTCAGGATTTTTTACATTTTTCCAGCCTCTTTTGATCCATCCGGCAATCCAGTTTTGGTTGATTGCATCAGAGACGTACTTGCTGTCTGTATACACATGGATATCATTTTCTGTGGATTTCAGTTTTTCCAATGCGGTGATGACAGCCAGAAGTTCCATTCTGTTGTTGGTTGTTTTTCGATAACCTTTGGAAAATGTTTTCTGGTAATTTTTTTCCGGAACACGCATGAGAATTCCATATCCGCCTTTTCCCGGATTTCCGCTGCAAGCCCCGTCGGTATAAATTTCGATTCTCAAATCTGCTTTTTAATTGAATTGCTGGTTGTGAAATTGAACTGAATTGTCTTAAACTTCAGTCTTTATTTAAAATGGAAAATCATCGTCATCATCAAAGTCATTCATTGAGGAGCCGGAAAGTTTTGAACTGTCCGGAAGGTCAAATGCTGCCCCTGGCTGAATCGTTGTCTTGATTTTATCAAAGCCGCTCGGTTCATTCAAGTTGGAAGGGTATCCACCTCCTGCACCTCCATCAAATGCTGCTTCAATATCAGCAAATTTTGCAAAATGTTTTAAGAAAGATAATCTGACATCTGCTGTAGCACCATTTCTGTGTTTTGCAATAATCAGCTCGGCCTGGTTTTCAGTAGAAGTTTCCTGTCCTTCATCATCATTATCCCAAACGGTAATTTTATAATATTCCGGTCTGAAGATGAAAGATACAATATCCGCATCCTGCTCGATCGCTCCGGATTCCCTTAGATCTGAAAGCTGAGGTCTTTTTCCCGGACGCGCTTCCACACTTCTTGAAAGCTGAGAAAGGGCAATTACCGGAACGTTAAGTTCTTTTGCAATCGCTTTTAATGAACGTGAAATCATGGAGATTTCCTGTTCACGGTTTCCGACTCCTTTTCCGCCGCTGCTTCCTGCTGTCATCAGCTGAAGGTAGTCGACCATGATAATTCTTACTCCATGCTGCATTACAAGTCTTCGGCATTTTGCACGGAAGTCGAATATGGAAAGGGAAGGTGTTTCGTCAATATATAAAGGAGCATTTTCCAATTCAGATACATTGGAGAATAGTCTCTGCCATTCTTCATCATCCAAAGTTCCTTTTCTTAATTTCTCAGAAGAAATCCTTGTTTCGGAAGCAATCATTCTGGTAATCAGCTGTACAGATGCCATCTCGAGTGAGAACAGAGCCATAGGGACTTTGTGTCCTACTGCAATATTTCTTGCCATGGAAAGAAGGAATGCCGTTTTACCCATCGCCGGACGTGCGGCAATAATGATAAGGTCAGAATTCTGCCATCCACCGGTTTCTTTATCTACATCTCGGAATCCTGAAGGAACCCCTGAAAGTCCTTCCTTATCTTTTAAAGATTTAATCGTATCAATAGCTTGTTTTACTAATGAATTGGCAGTGTCGAATCCTTTTTTAATCGTTCCGTTGGTGATTTCGAAGAAAGACTGTTCAGCTTTATCTAAAAGTTCAAAAACATCGGTTGACTCTTTGTATGAAGAATCAATAACATTAGCAGAAACATTAATAAGGCTTCTTAAAATATATTTTTCAAGAATAACACGTACATGATATTCAATATGGGCAGATGAGCTTACTCCCATCGTCAGATCGATGATATAATGGTCACCGCCTGCCTGGCTAAGCTTGTCTCCTTTTTTTAATTCCTGAATGATGGTCATTAAGTCTACCGGATGGTTACCTTCATAAAGCTTCAAGATGGCTGAAAAGATGACCTGATGTCTGGGATCGTAAAAAACTTCTGAGGTAAGAAGATCAATGGAATGGTCAAGACCTTTTTTGTCAATCAAAAAAGTTCCGATAACAAGTCTTTCAAATTCCACTGCATTGGGAGGCATTTTTCCATCCGCAATAGACAATTCTTTTGCAAAGTTTCCGTGTGTAAGGGATGATAATGTTTCTTTCTGCGCCATGGTGCAAAGATAGTTTATTTAAAAAATAATAAAAAAATAGTATTCAACAAATTGTTAGCAGTCTTTTGGAAAATACTGTAAACAGGAGATTCGCCTTGTTGATAAAAAAAATCACCTCAGTCTGAGGTGATTTTTCAAAAAAGATGTAGTACAACTTATTCTTTATTTTTTACCAATACCCATCCAGAATACTTGGTTTCGGTACTGTTTTTATTGTTTTCATTCCAAGAGATAGAATACCAGTAAGTTCCGGTTGGAATTTTCTTGCCAAAGGCTGTTCCGTCCCATGTGAAATTTTTCATTTTGTTGGCTTCATGAAGTTTGTTTCCATATCTGTCATACACGATGAAGAGAAGATTTTTCTTATATGCCAGTGCAGAATAGTCGATAACATCGTTTACATTATCTCCATTTGGCGTAATGGCATTAATAAGGTTAGGAACCGTCACAGTCACCTGGATAGGCGTACAGTTGTAAGAGTCTTTTACATACACTGTATTCTCACCTCTAGGAAGTCCTGTGAATATATTGGAATCCTGCCATTTTACACCATCCACAGAATATTTGTAAGGAGGAACTCCCCCTGTAGCGGTAACGGTAATGTTGTTATTGGTAATTTCTATTCCTGAGATCACAGGCTGAAGACTCGCATGCACGCGTACTTCCTGAAGAGTGAAGCATTTTCCGGTCTGAAGTTTTACCCAATATACACCAACTCCTACGTTGCTGATAGATTGTGTTTTTTCACCAGTGCTCCATTCGTAGCTTACAAATCCAGGTCCTGCATCCAAAGTTGTTTTACCTTCAGCACAAATCGTTTTATCTTTTAATACAGTTGATTTTACAGGAGGTAATACTTTCAGGTCTATTTTAGAAATTGAATAACACTGTTTGTCATTGTCTACTCTTGTATATACCGTTTTGCTTTCTGAAAGATAATTAAATGGTGTAGCAATTGGGTTGGTTTGAGTTTTAGCATCAGCTACTGATGTATAATATTTAATGATAATTCCTGTAGGTGTAGGAACAGCTATTCCTATATCTGCCTTAGAAAGGTCAAATGTTGAACGAGTAATATCTTTATCAATATAACAGTTTTCAATTACTGCATCTTTTAATACAACCGCTGGGAAGAATAATAGTCTGATTGTAGTCGTTGCTATACATCCGAAAGTAGAAACTACTTTTGCATATACCGTTGTTTCCTGAGAAATATAGTTGGTAGGATCAGTAATTTCATTAATCCCTGCATTCATGTCAGCAACAGTAGCATAATACTTAATAGTTGCTCCGGTTCCTCCAAATACATTGGCTGTTGTCAAATTATATTTTGCAGTACCAGCTCCGTTATTATTACAAGAGTATAAAGTAGCAGCATTTGCTGAAATGCCTACATTAACAAACTTGAATTTCCCTGTTATGAAACATCCGTTGATAGGGTTGTTCAGGTTATCAGGATCTTTATATACAATTCTGTAATAGTATGTTGTTACCGCGTCTACAGTTGCTATTGTAAGAGGGTTTTCTCCTGTAAGAGCGTCGTTGGTTGTTTTATGATAAGTAACCTTAAAGTTCGAGCTGTTACCATTAATGATAGATGCAGTAAGTGTTGAAAAATCAAACTGCGTAGGTAGCGCACAAACCATCACCTGGCTAGGATCAGTAGGAGTAGTTCCTGGAATTCCCGGAGTGATGAACGGGTAAGGAGAAAGAACAGGATCGTTAAATGCAGAACTTAAGCTTGCAGTACCTGTCCATTCTAAAGAGAAACCATTCACGGATCTACTGAAGTTATCAATGACCAAATAATAGGTCTGGCCTACTAACACATCCATATAAGGGCTCCATTTGCCATTGTTCATACTGGCTGTAGTACCGGGAGGATTGGTAGGGAATACTGCAGGTGGAGCAAGGGCAAGATCCAGACCTGTATCTCCTGCAGTACCACTATAGTTACATCTTATTGGCTGTATGAAAACATGATCCGCGTTCTGTAAAGATGCACATCCGTTTGCTGTTGGCCCATAGACTGCGAAATCATAATCATCGGTTTGGTCGTTAGGTTTTATTTTAAATGCAAGTGTACCTGGTGTAGATATCGTGAAAGTGTACCAAACGGTATATCTTTCATTGGTACTAAGACACCCTCCGTTTTGGTTAAGAATTTCTATAATATTTCCAGGTCCTGAAGGGGTATAAGAAATGTCAGAGTTACCACAGATGGGAATTGCTGTGACACAATCCGACTGGGAGTAAGCCATTTGTGTTACCAATAAAATAAAAAGAAGTAGTATTTTTTTCATTGTTAAAACTATTTTTGTTAAACAAAATTGAAGATCAATAAATTTTTATCACAATTTGTAAAAGAAAAAGCCGCCAAAGCGGCTTTTAATATTATGTATTATTCTCTGTTTTTTACAACAATCCAACCTGAAAACTTGAAAGGAGTATTCTTTTTGTCATTTTCATTCCATGTTACAGAATACCAGTAAGTACCCGTTGGGATTTTCTTACCTGCAATAGTTCCGTCCCATTTGTATCCGTTGGATTTATCTCCCTGGTGGATTTTTGTTCCGTATCGGTCAAAAATGCTCAATACAAGACTCTGTTTGTCTGCCATAGCAGAGTAATCTACGACATCATTCACACCGTCTCCGTTTGGCGTAATCATATTGACAAGGTTAGGAACTACTACGGTAACTTCAATAGGCTCACAGTCGTAAGCATCTTTTACATATACCTTGTAAGTTCCTCTTGCTACATTAGAGAATGTATTGGAGTTCTGCCATATGATTTTATCCATAGAATACTGATAATCCGGTGTACCTGCTATAACATTAATCGTTAATGTAGTATTGGATACCTCAATGCCTGTTACTACTGGCTGCTCAGAAGGATAAATCGTTACCTTTTGAGTAGCAATACATTCTCCTGTCTTTAATTTTACCCAGTAAGTTCCTACGCCAACATTTTTGATAGATTGAGTAGTTGCTCCTGTGCTCCATTCATAGCTGCTGAACCCAGGTCCTGCATCAAGAGTTGTAGTATCTTCCATACAGATGATCTTATCTTTCAGAACGCTTGATGTCACAGGAGGAATTACCGTTAAACCGATTTTTACAACCACATAACAGCCTCTGGTGTCAGATACTCTTACGTATACAACACCGTTTGGTGCAATATAATTAGCATTTACAATCTCATTAGTTGAATCTATTGCATCAGTTAATGAAGGGAAGAATTTCTTCGTGATACCAGCTTGTGGTGTAATTACAGCTGCGCTGTTAAGGTTGAATAAAGCTGTAGAAGGATTAGTTTCTATAAAGCATGATCTTAGCTCAGCATCTTTTGCAATGATTTGAGGATAAAACTTAAGCGTAATTTCTGCAATATCAGTACATCCAAATACAGAAGTTACTTTTACATATATTTTACCTTCAGCAGAAACAAACTGATAGATGTTTGTAATCTCATTGATTGAGTTGTTCAGATCATATAAAGTATGATAATATTTTTTTGTGACTGTAGGGTCTGCAATAACATTTGCTGTTGTAAGATCATACATTGCAGTTCCTGCATTGTTATTATTACAGCTGGTTAAAGTAACATCTGCAGCTGTGATGGTTCCATCTTTAAACTTAAAGGTGCCCATTTGTCTACATTTATTGATCGGATTGTTTGCATTCGCCGGATCAGTATAGCTGATACTGTAATAATATATCCCTGTAGTCGTTACGGTCTGAGGCCCAGTGATTGGGTTGTTGGCCGTTAAAGCATCATTCTGGCTTGTGTGGTAAGTAACGGTGAAATTAGGATTACCATTAAGAATGCCTGTTGATAATGAAGCAAAATCAAAAGTAGCAGGATTTGTACAGATAACAACTTCTCTTGGATCTGCTGGGTTTGCAGCCGGTATTCCTGGTGGAATAAATGGATGTGGCTGTATATTAGGATCAGAGAACGGAGAAGATAGTGTAGCCGTTCCGCCCCATGACATTTTAAAACCATTTGCAGATTCACTATGGTTGTTTACAATCAGATAATAGGTTTCTCCGGGTAATACATCTATGTATTTTGCCCATCTGTCTCCACCCACTAAATCACATAAGTCCGTAGAAGGCATGTTAAGTCCTGTGATACCAGGGGATACCGCATAAGAACCGCGGAGTGGAGCACCTCTGGTGGCACATGTTTTATTAGGACCGAATACTGCGAAGTCATAATCATTGCCCAGATCATTGGGAATAATTTCGAATGTAAGCGTTCCTGCTGTAGCAATGGTAAAAGTATACCATACTGAGTATCTTTCGTTACTAAGGCATCCACCAATGGTTTCCAGGGTGTCACCGTAACCATTCGGGGTGTATGAAATATCTGTGTTACCACAGACAGCCATAGCTGTTGCACAGTCAGACTGCGCATATAGAATACGTGAGAATATTATTAAGAAAAGGAGTAGTGTTTTTTTCATAGGATAAGGTTTTAAACAAATATTAAAACGTTGATGATTAAATGAGCTTTATCACGTTTATATAATTTTTGAGAATAGTATTGTTGTGATATAGCTCTCTTTTTTATTGATTAATCATTTGCTTGCCCCAGCTTGGAGAAGTAGATGATGGATTGGCTGCATTAATTTCATTCGCTGCCTTTTGGTGCAGTTTTACAGCTTCCAATTTATTGTTAGACAATTCAGCTATCTCAGCTTTCAGGAATGTAAGTCTAGGATTATCCTTAAGTTGAGTCTCGGCTTTCGACATATATGCAACAGCTGTTTTCAGAGTCTTCTGAGGTTCTGCTGCAGCCGTTATTCTGATTTTCTGTGTATTGATAAGTCCTAAAAGCGTATTGATTTCTCCGTTGTTTTTTTCTGAAGCAAGAGCCTGTGCTGCAAATTTTCCTGCAGCCTCATTAGATTCAGCCATAGGTCTGTTTGTAGTGTATTTCAACAAATACTGTGTCTTAAGATACATAGAAACAGCAGCATAGTAATTAGCTTTCCACTTTTCAGAAGTTTTTGTTTCAGAAAATGTTTTGAAAACAGTATCGTAGTCACTGTCTGTCTTTGCATTATCGAGCTGCAAAGCAGTTTGCTGTAAGGTAGGATCTGAAAAAAATTGAGCATTCATTAGTGAACCTGTCACTAAAAAGCTCAAAATTAGTAAAAGTTTATTCATAGGGATATTTTATGAAGCAAATATAAAAATTATTAACGTTAAATTAAAGATTTTAAGATATATTTAATGAAACTAATGTATTGGTTTTTAATATTGTATTTTATTTTTTGGCATAATTATATCAAGATCGTAAAGATATTGATGTTTTAGCTGAATATTTAAGATTTAATTCTTGAATATATTTAAAAAAAACACGTATAAAACAAAAATCAGAATAGAAAACGTTCTATTCTGATTTTAAGTATTTCGAATTATGGATAATTTCAAATAAAATTTGAAAGATATTATCAATCAATATGTTAATATTGCATTTTTCTTAGTTTAGGATTGGTGCTTCCTACCAATAATGCCACCAAAACAGTCATGCACCCTCCAAATACAACGGAGCGTACAACACCCAATAGTTTGGCCATAACTCCGCTTTCAAACTGTCCCATTTCATTGCTGGACATAATGAAAATTGAATTGACACTAAGAACACGTCCTCTTATATGATCAGGGGTTTTTAGCTGTACAATGGTACCTCGTATAACCACAGAAATTCCGTCAAGCATTCCACTCATCACAAGGAACATGAACGATAACCAATAGAGTTTGGATAAGCCAAATCCAATGATGCAAAATCCAAATCCGGTCACAACGGCAAGAAGGATTTTCCCCTGGTTTTTTCGAAGAGGAACAATAGACAAAATAGTAATGATACACATGGACCCAATATCAGAAGCCGCGTTCAGCAATCCGAAACCTTCAGCCCCTGAACTTAAAATATCCGTAGCAAATACAGGAATCATCGCTACCGCACCACCAAAAAGTACAGCAAACATATCAAGGCATAACGCCCCTAATATTTCTTTAGTTTTAAAAATATAGGAAATTCCCTCACGCATACTCTCCACAACATTTACTGTTTCTTTTTTATACTCCGAATACTGCTTGTGAAGCTGCCAGAAAAATAAAGAAGCAACAAAGATTAATAATAAAATAGCTACTAAGGTCCATTTTACTCCAATATATCCGATAAGGATACCACCTATGGCATGCCCGCATACAGAAGATATAAGGAAAGTTGCCTGATTCAGCGTTACAGCATTGGGAAGGTTTTCCTTTTTTACAATTTTAGGAATCATAGATGGAACAATGGGACCGATGAAAGCTCTCGCTATTCCTGTAAAAAAGATGACTCCATAAATATAGTAAGTGATCTGATGTCCGGTGAAATGCATTTTTACATCTAAAAACGCAGGGACCAACAGGAGTCCGATCAGAAAAATATAAGCATAATTGCAGATAAGAAGGAGCCTCTTTTTTTCATTCATGTCGATAACATGTCCGGCGTACAATGCACAGCTTACGGCAGGTATTACCTCCGAAAGCCCGATAAGGCCTATTGAAAAAGGATCTTTTGTTAGTTGATATACCCACCATCCTAGTAGTGTGGCCAGCATTCTGAAAGCTAAAACAATAAAAAATCTCCCGGTGAGAAGATTTCTAAATTCAACATTTTGTAATGTTTGTAACGGGGTAAAGGAAATCATGAACAAAAATAGCCCTAAAAATTTATTTAGGACTATTCATATGTTGATTTCTGACAGATATATTAAATATATCCTGAAAGATAAAATCTATTTTAGTCAGCTCTTGAAGAACTGATTACAATGGCAGCAACACCTGCAGCTCCGATAATTGTAGCTCCAGCGGCAATTCTTGCTTTTCTTCTGTCTTTTACAGCCGCTACATTAGCTTTAGGGATAACCACTTCTGTACTGTCTTTTTTACCAGCTGTACCTACAAGATTATCACCAACGACATTTCTGAATAATATGGTCTGTTTCGGAGAACCGTCTCTCATCGTAACCTTATATACCTTCCCGGCTTCCAGATTAGAATAATTGTTTTTTGAAATATCATCGCTGTATTTTGTAGTAGCACAAGATGTAATAACAAATAAAGACGTTAATAAAGATGATTTTAACAGTACAGATGCTTTCATTATTTTCTTTTAGTTTTTCAAATTTATAATTTTTTTCGAATATACGTTTTTGGAATTGAAAAAATATGATTAAAATTTGTAAATTTCTAAGAGATCTGCAATGTTTCTGTCATTAGCCAATCTTGGAGTCTTGTTTTGACCTCCCAATTTCCCTTGGGATTTGGCATATTCATGAAAAGCATTCTTTTTGAGTCTGGAGATCTGTAGTTTCTGTAAAATATTCCCGGAAATCAAATCATCATAATAAGTGTTTCTTGCCCTCAGCTGCTGATCCAGTTCATCTCTGAATGCTTCTAAATGTTCAGGTTCTTTTTCAAATTCAATCAGCCATTCGTGGTAAGGAAGTCCTTCTCCAGGGTTTACCTGTGGGGCAAGATGGAATTCAGTAATCTGTGCCGGATGCTTTTCAAGGGCCGCTTTCATGGCTTCTTCCACCTCAAAAGCAATCACATGTTCTCCAAATGCCGAAGTGAAATGTTTAGTCCTGCCGCTTACCAGAACCCTATAAGGATCTTTACTGATAAATCTCACAACATCTCCGATAGAATAAGCCCAAAGCCCGGAATTGGTAGTAAGAATCAACGCATAATCTTTATGAAGCTCAATTTCTTTTAAAGTTAATCTTCTTGCTCCAGGCTTGCCATATTCTTCCAGAGGAATAAATTCATAAAAAATTCCATGGTTGGTCAATAATAGAAGTCCTTCGTTTGTATAGTCATCCTGAAAAGCAAAAAAACCTTCAGAAGCCGGAAAAGTTTGAACAATATCTACTTTTCCGCCTAATAAATCTTCCATTTTATCACGATAAGGCTCATAATTGACCCCTCCGGTTACAATAAGCTGTAGATTAGGGAACAGTTGCTTAATCTTTTTCCCCTGTTTTTCAATCAGCTTCTCGAAATACATAATCAGCCATGGCGGGATTCCGGAAATCAGGGTCATGTTTTCACGCTCTGTTTCTTCAACAATTCTGTCTACTTTAGCTTCCCAATCTTCAATCATGTTGGTTTCCCAGCTTGGAAGACGATTTTTTTGAAGATAATTGGGGATGTGATGGGCTACAATACCAGACAATCTTCCGGTTTTTATCCCAAAGACTTCTTCCAGCTCAGGGCTTCCCTGCAGAAAAATCATTTTCCCGTTGACGAAGTCAGCGTTGTCCTTTTTACTGATATAATGAAAAAGAGCACTTTGGGCGCCTGCAATCTGGAATGGCATTCCTTCCTTAGAAATCGGAATGTATTTGGATCCGGAAGTCGTCCCCGAAGTTTTGGCAAAATATTCTGGAGTTTCTGTCCATAGAATATTGGACTGTCCTTTTTTTACTCTTTCAATATAAGGTTTCAGATCTTCATAGTCGGCAACAGGAACTCTGCTCTGGAATTCTTTTACAGAATGGATGTTTTCAAAATCATGTTCCCGCCCAAAAAGTGTCTTTTGAGCCGTATTCACTAAAGAAAGTAATAAATCCTCCTGGTTTTTCCCAGCATTTTTTTTGAAGTGCTCCGCTTTCTGAACATGTTTCTTGGCCCAGATAAGCGCTGCATTTTTCTTGAAGAAGTTTAACATGCGTCAAATTTATAAATAAGTAGAGAATCTGGAATCATTTTTGCGAAGCTTCACATAAAAAAAACCAATGGAACAAGTTCCATCGGCTTTTCGAAATTTGATTATGAAAATAACAACTATATGTTAATGTTATGCTTATTTGTTCTCCTTGTATCTTTTATCTGGAGTACCGTCTTTTTTTACGTGTTTGTTTTCTTTATATCTTTTGTCCGGAGTGCCGTCTTTTTTCATTTTGACAGCGGGTTGGGCAGGTTTTGCTGCTTTAGCATCCATCGCTGGTTTTGCAGCTTTTACTTCTGCAGGTTTAGCGGCTTTCACTGTAGTTTTTACAGGAGGCTGAGCTTTTGCGCTTGTAGCGGGAGCAGTCTGCTGAGCAGTTGCAAGTCCTAATCCCAAGATTAATGACATTGCAGATAATAATTTTTTCATAAGAATACTGTTTGTTTT
Organism: Chryseobacterium sp. MEBOG07; assembly: GCF_021869745.1. Lineage (NCBI taxonomy): Bacteria > Pseudomonadati > Bacteroidota > Flavobacteriia > Flavobacteriales > Weeksellaceae > Chryseobacterium > Chryseobacterium sp. MEBOG07. The sequence continues at coordinate 5,099,862 of NZ_CP084579.1, read as the reverse complement.
TTGCTGAATAAAGATATACAAAAAGCAGGCTAAAAAAATGAGATTTTTAACCTTAACTAAAGTTTATTACAGCTTAAAAAAAATTAAAACGGTTCATTGTCAATAAAAAAGCCCGTCTTCAGAGTGAAAACGGGCTTAGGTAATAATATATAAATAGACATGGCTAGCGTGTACAGTTTGCTGTCCACGTTTTGCCATCTTTTGCAAATAGGATTTTTAAAGTATTGTTGTCAATTCTTATATAAGAGGTTCCTGTAGAACCTATCATCACAAGGGTGTGATCACCTTCCTGATTAAACTCTATTCCGTTAAGATCCGGAATACTGTTTGAGAAAGCGAAATTATACTTGGTACCGCTGGCAATCTTTGTTACAAATACACTTCCGTTATCTGTACTGATGTTGGTGGAGCCACCGTCATTGTAGGAAACTTTTCCTTTATAAGTTCCTGCAAAGAATTCGTTATTTACAGGGTCATCATCTTTGCTGCACGACGAAAAAGATAATGCTGTAAATAAGAACAGCGTCATAACTCCCAGGATTTTCATTGCTTTTTTCATAATACTTAAATGTTTGGTTAGGTTTAAATGGCCAAACACTGTGCCATGGGGAGATTATGGAATTTTTTTAACGGGTTATTACATAAATTTGTAAAAAATTAAGATTATTGAGCTAAGTCATTCATTTTAAATCTGAAAGTATTTCCTTTTTTAATCAAAGAAAAAATTATCCGTACCTTTGTATACCATCAACGGTTTCGGAAAACTCCCGAAATCGCTTTTGTCGTTTATACCATTACTATTTATGCAGTTAAAATCCATCAACGAAAAGTTTCTTCCAGATCTTATGCAGAAAGAGTTCGGGAAAGAAATTTTTACCCAGTTAGAAAACAGTCAGCATATTGCCGTAAAAGGAAGTGCTGGATCTTCAGTTTCTATTTTTGTAGCTGAGCTTTTTTTGGTTCAAAAGAAAAATATTCTTTATCTGGTAGATGATAAAGAGGATGCGTTGTATGCCAATACAGAGATGGAAGACCTTCTGGGAAAGGAAAAAGTGTTGTACTTCCCGGCAACCCATCTTGAACCTTATCAGGTTGAGAAAACCCAAAATGCCAATCTTGTTTTAAGGACTGAAGTTTTAAATAAGATCAATTCCGGGAGATCTCCGAAAGTTATTGTAGCCTATGCCGGAGCTCTGTCTGAAAAAGTATTGAAAAAGAAGACTTTAAAGCTATTTCTCATCATATAAAAGTAGGTGATCAGTTGGATTTTGATTTTGTAGATGAACTTCTTAATCATTATCATTTTCAACAGGCTGATTTCGTTTCCGAACCTGGAGAGTTTTCTATAAGAGGAGGAATTGTAGATGTATTTTCCTATTCATACGAAAAGCCATATAGAATAACATTTTTTGGTAATGAAGTGGAAAGTATCAAAACTTTTGATATCGAAACTCAGCTTTCTGTAGATAAAGTAAAAGATTTTCAATTGGTTTCCAATATGAACTTTTCTGTAACGGGAAGCAGAGTGTCATTGCTGCAATTATTACCTGAAGGAAGTTTTGTGATTTCCAAAAACGGAATGGTGGGGATGCAGAAGATCAGAACATTTTACGAGAAATCTTTGGAGAAATATGATACATTAAATAAAGATATTGCCCACAGAACTCCGCAGGAACTTTTCATTTCTGATCAGGAATTTTTATTTGATTATAAAAAATTTAAGACGGTTGATTTTGGAGGAATGGTGATTGAAGGGTTGAAAGAAATCACAGAAGTTAAAATGGAACAGCTTCCTCAGCCTTCTTTTCATAAAAACTTTGAACTGCTGATTGAAGATATTGAAGAGAAGCAGAATGAAGGATTTGATACCTGGATTTCCTTTTCAACAGAAAAACAAAAAGAAAGACTGGAATCTATTTTTGAAGAGCTCGAAAATGAACTTCCTTTTAAGAGTTTTAAGTCTGAGCTGCATGAAGGATTTGTAGACAACGGACACAAATTGATGGTCTATACAGATCACCAGATCTTTGACCGTTATCAGAGATATAAGGCTAAAAATACGTTTGCTAAATCAGAGCAGCTTACCCTGAAAGACCTGATGTCTTTGAAAATAGGGGATTATATTGCTCATATCGACCATGGAATTGGAAAATTCATGGGGTTGGTAAAAGTAAATAATGACGGTAAAATTCAGGAATGTTTTAAACTGACTTATAAAAACGGGGACTTATTATATGTAAGTATTCACTCTTTGCATAAGATTTCGAAATTCAACGGACCGGATGGAAAAGAGATTGTTTTGAGCAAACTCGGATCTCCAAGCTGGAAATCCTTAAAACAGAAAACAAAAGCTAAGGTAAAGCAGATTGCTTTTGACCTTATTCAACTATATGCCCAGAGAAAGACAGCAAAAGGTTTTGCTTATACTCCGGACTCTTATCTGCAGAATGAATTGGAGGCCAGCTTTATCTATGAAGATACTCCGGATCAGGAAAAGGCTACCGTAGATGTTAAGAAAGATATGGAAGCGGATACGGTTATGGACAGGCTTGTTTGTGGTGACGTAGGTTTCGGTAAAACAGAGGTTGCGGTCCGTGCGGCATTTAAAGCGGCAACAGATGGTAAACAGGTTGCCATATTGGTCCCTACAACAATTCTTGCTTTTCAGCATTACAGAAGTTTTAAAGAAAGGCTTAAAGATTTTCCGGTAAATGTTGCTTATGTCAACAGATTCAGGACGGCTAAACAGAAATCAGAAACCTTAAGCGCTCTGAAAGATGGGAAAGTCGATATCATTATTGGGACCCATCAATTGGTAAGCAGTTCTGTTAAATTTAAGGATCTGGGACTGCTGATTATAGATGAAGAGCACAAATTCGGGGTTTCAGTAAAAGATAAGCTGAAAACACTTAAAAATAATGTTGATACGCTTACGCTTACGGCAACTCCTATCCCAAGGACTTTACAGTTTTCTTTGATGGCTGCAAGAGATTTATCCGTAATCAAAACACCACCGCCTAACAGGCAGCCTGTAGATACACAGCTGATTGGGTTTAGTGAAGAAATTCTTCGTGATGCCGTTTCTTATGAGCTTCAGAGAGATGGTCAGGTTTACTTTATTAACAACAGGATTGAAAATCTGAAAGATATTGCGGGGCTTATCCAGAGACTGGTTCCGGATGCAAGAGTCATCACAGGGCATGGGCAGATGGAAGGGAAGCAGCTGGAAAAGAATGTCTTGGATTTTATGGAAGGGAAATATGATGTTCTTGTTTCTACAACCATTGTAGAAAGTGGAGTGGATGTCCCGAATGCCAATACCATTTTCATTAATGATGCCCAACGATTTGGGATGGCAGACCTTCACCAGATGAGGGGAAGGGTAGGACGTAGCAACAGAAAAGCTTTTTGTTACCTGATTACTCCTCCTTATGATATGATGACTTCAGATGCCAGAAAACGCCTGGAAGCAATTGAACAATTTTCTGATCTGGGAAGCGGTTTCCAGATTGCGATGAAAGATCTTGAGATCCGTGGTGCCGGTGACCTTTTGGGAGCCGAACAAAGTGGGTTTATCAATGAAATGGGATTTGAAACCTATCAGAAGCTGATGCAGGAAGCGTTGGAAGAACTGAAAGATGATGCTGATTTTGAAAACCTGTTTGATAATGAAGAAGACAGACAGAAACTTTTCAAATCTGTGAAAGATGTCAATATCGATACTGATTTAGAACTGATGTTACCAGACTTCTATATTTCCAATACGGAAGAAAGATTGCTGCTATATCAGAAAATTGCGGAAATCAATAATGAAATAGATCTTCATCAATTTGAACTTGAATTAATTGACCGTTTTGGGGCATTGCCAAAAGAAGCAGTGAATCTTTTGAAGAGTGTTTCTCTGAAATGGCTTGCAGCAGATATTGGTTTTGAGAAGATTGTTATGAAAAATGGTGTATTCTTGGGGTATTTCCCTGGAAACCCCCAGGATAAATTCTACCAGACAGATAGATTCAGGCATATTATTAATTACTTGACCCGGAATCCTTCAGAGGCTCAACTTAAAGAAAAAGCTGGAAAAGAAGGGAACCAACTAATGATGAGGAAGGAAAGAGTAAAGAATGTAGATGAGGTCAATATGTTGCTGAAAGCTATTATTGAACATAATTAGATTGTAATTTTTGTTTATTGTAAACAAATTTGTAAAAAATGTGAAAAGTCTATGGAAATCTCAAATTTCCATAGACTTTTTTTGTGATTATTATCATGTTTTTATTTAGGAATACTCCTGTAATAGAGAGTTATAGCCCTTTTGAGGGGTTTGAAATCACTTTTTAATGATTAAAAATATCCTGTAAATCCCCGTACAGTAAGGGTTTGAGATGTTAAACTTATTTTTTAAAATATAAAAAGTAGAGTTATGTAGAAATAATTCTACTTTTTCGTATTATTTATTCTATCTCCTAATGTGTTTATTTCTATAGGTTTATGAATGTATAACTGGAATTTTTAAGGCATCATTGCGTACCTTTGCAGTCCTTAATTATGAAAAAACTTATATATTGCTGCGCGGCTGGATTTCTTTCTTTCTATGCCAACGCTCAGGTGGGAATTGGCACTGCGAAACCAAAATCCATTCTTGATGTGAATGGAAAAACGACTTTAAGAAAAGAACTTAGAGTAGGCGGGACTTCAAATCAGGCCGGAAGTGCCGGGTTAAATGGCCAGGTTTTGGTTTCTCAGGGAGAAGGTTTGCCACCCGTGTGGAAATCTTTGAACGTTTCCTTTATGGAAGAGGGACAGTATAAACTGATCAATTCTTATCTTACATCGGATCAAGTGGGTATTAATTCACTCTCTACTAATTTTGCGGGTGATGATGTTAACCTAAACAATATTGGTGACAATATTACCGATGCTGCCAAAGGTAAATGGGTGAAAATAGATGGTCTTAAAAATAGTTTTACAATTAAAAACGGGAAAAATAGACTGATCTACCAGCTCCAGACTGGAATTGAGATTAAGGCCCCTGTAGCTACTACTTCCCAAAATATCAAATTTACGTGTGGTGTTTTCAGAAATGGATTATTGGTAGCTGTACGTCCTGATAGAATTGCTTCCAACAACAATAGTGCAAAGGAAGGGTTGATGGATTATATCTTTACGCTTAACTATACAGAGCAGAACGTTCCCGTTGGACCTCATGTTATTGAGATCGCATGTCGAAAAATTAGTACTTCCAATACCAATTCACAATTTACAATAGGGCGTAGTGTGGCAACTCCTAACGGGGCTTCCAGTGCATTTACCCTAGAGTCAAACCTGAAAACGGATGTTATTGAATATGTTACGTATAAAAACTAATTGAATGATGAAAAAAACACTATCTGCCCTGCTTTTTACATTGGGACTTTTGCTATCTGCTCAAGTGGGAATTAATACTGGATCTCCAAAAGCAAAACTAGACGTGAACGGAGATGTAAACTTCAGAAATAAAATTGCTGTTTATAATAGTGCTGATGGCTCTGTTTTTCAAGGAAATAATGATCAGCTTCTGGTTTCTCAGGGAGAAGGATATGCTCCCATCTGGAAGTCACTTCGTATTCCTGAATATGAACCGAATAAATTTTATCTTATTTACAACAACTCTTTTTCAGATAAAGTTGGAATAACCTTCACAAACTCTGATGATTCTTCGGTACCCTATAGTTCCAGAGGAACTACTTTTACCAAAGGAAAAGAATATAGTACCCTTACAAAATTTAAACAAATTGATGGTCTTTCTCAGACTATAAAAGTTTTCAGTACTGAAAGTAAAGCTTATTTTCAGTTTGAAACTGTGGTACAGGCTAATTTTTCACCGGTCAGTGGTAATAATCCAACAGATAATTCAATAGATTATGCCTGCGGTATTTTTGTGGATAATAAACTTGTGAATTTAAGACAAAGAAACCTAAAAGCAAACAATGCCTCCTTTCCTTTTATTACCCACACTCAGATTGGTGTTGTAGAAAATCTTTCTCAAGGAGATCATAATGTAAGTGTTGCCTGTACAAGATTGGGTTCTTATGAAGCATCAAACATTAATCTTGCTATAGGAATTAATGGAGCCAGCAATATTAACAGTTTTATTGCACAATCATCTCTTAAAGTAGATGTGTATGAAGTTCCACAATCGTTTAACACAATTATTAACTAAGCAGATTATGAAAAAAATAGTATTTATAATATCTTTCCTGTTATTTTTTGCAACAAATGCTCAGGTAGGAGTTAATACTCCGAACCCTACCAATATGCTTGATGTAAATGGAGATCTTAATACTGGAAAAGAACTAAGAACAGGAGGGACAGATCTATTGAAAGGATCTGCAGGAACGGCAGGTGATATTTTTCACAATAGTGCAGAATTGGGGACAAATGACTGGAAGGCTGTTAAAATTGCAAATGGGCAGGGGAGTATGTCTGTGTTTTCTATTAACACTGTTGCAGACAAAACAGGAGTTGCTTTTTCTGGGAATAATGGATCGACATCAGCTTATGATGAAGGAGATGCGCTGACGGGTAACTGGACAGTACTCCCAGGAGCTGTAGATACATTCTCTGTGACCCGTTCAAACAATAAAGCTACCTTTTCATTTCAGACTACTGTTCAAAAAACCGGAACAAATTCTGCGAGTTTTGCATGTGGTGTTTTTATAGATGATAAACTTAGAGCCGTGAGAACAGATGTATTGCTTGGAGAAAGTGGTGTATATAAGATTTTTAACCTTAATGCCACTCTTACTAATCTTGATCTTAAAAATAACTATAGCGTTAAAGTTGCCTGTGTAAAAAGATCTATTACAGGGGTGACACTTGGGATAGGAAGAGCAGTTGATAATAATTCCCTTAATAGTGATATGTCACAGTCTGTTTTGACAACATCTATACTACAGCCTTATTAATTTTCATAATAATACAATAATTAAGAATCTAAAAACGTTATGTTTTTAGATTTTTTTTGTTGATTAACTCTATTTCTTGTGAATTTGTTCAGATAAAGTGAAGTGTATTATCGAAAATTGAATTATATTTGAACAAGCTAAAAAAATTTATATGGTAAAAAACTATTTTCTTAAAATGTTTGCCGGTATTGCTTTTCTAGGACTGCTGACAGCATGTAATACTACCTCAGATCCTACAGAATCTGTCCCTAATCCGGATGGCGGACCGCCCCCTAAAAAAGTTTTAGCAAAGGTTACTGCAAATAATGTTTCTCAGGAAGAATACGTTACTACTGCCGGAACCGGGGATTTACAGACCGCAGTATTTAAAGATGAATCTACTTCCAGTAGTGCTTATTATACAGGAACGGTAACGTATACCAACAAAAATATCACTAAAATTAAATTTGTAAGCTCTGTAACATCCAGTCTTGCTTATGAATTCAATATTGTTCCGGATGATACAGGTAAAAAGATTTATAATGCTACTTCTACAGCAACCGGGGCAACTCCATCAGCTTCTATTGTAAGTGATTATGCATTTACCTATGATTCGGTAACGAGTAAGCTTACCAAAATTCTGGAGAAAAGAAAAGAAGGAGGTATCAGCGCTTATAACAGGTTTATAGACTATAGCTTTGTGTATAACGGAAACAATGTGATCCAGGTGGTTTGTTCCAAAGGAATATTAGACATCAATGGAAACCCGAATATGACTACAGCAGCAGTAAGCAAGTACAGCTTTCAAAACTATGATGCTCAGAAAAGCCCATATTCTACACTTCCATCAGTATATTTCATTGCACGAAGTCTGATCACTCCGGCTAATTTCTACAAAGTTTCTCCAAACAATCCTACGTCAATGTTCATAGAATTGCCGTCACCAGCTACGCCTGTTAATACAGATCAGAGTTATTCTTATGATAATCAAGGGTATGTAGTTGTTGAGAAAAACAAGAATTTAACTTTTACCTATAAAAATTTATAGGAGAAATAGAGTTATTAATCTTACCGGAATATAAATAATTTTACAACTTTTAGGCAAAAAAAATTATATTTGTCAAAAAAATAATCAATTACAAGGAAATGAAACAAATTTTCTATTTTATTTTACTAATCGCAGGTTTTTCCTCAATACATTCCTGCAAGAGTTTATTGGATGAGGATGGGAATCCATTGTTGGATCTTAATAATACAGGAGGATTAAGCGGTCCCAGAGCATTATATAGAGAAATTACAGATAAAGATACAATCGCAGAATATCGCTATAGCGGGCTTCTTGTGACTAAAGTAATCACAGACAGTGCTTCAATTACTGACATCATGTACAGTGGTGATAAAATCAGCCAGATCAATTTTAACGGATTTCTGGATCTTGATGGAAACGGAAAACTGGATAAGGACAGTGTATCATACACCCAGTTATTCACTTACGCAAATAATAACAAATTGCAGAAAATTTCTGAAAACCGTTCTATCTTCAGAAGACCTCCGCCTGTACCGCCGGCAACTACTCCAGGGCCACAGACACTATTGAGAAAAGAGAAGACATCTTATGAAACATTTTACAGCGTTTCTACAGGAAAGTTGGATTCTATTGTTATGAAAAATGGTCCTGACGCTCCAGGAACCCAATTTATTTTTACTGATTATTCTAGAACAGCGTACACGTATGTAGGAGACAATGTGTCTAAAGTATTGAGATATTATGGTAAAATGGTAGGTACTACAGGGAATGTATTTGGACCCGTTACAGGAAAATATAGCTATGAATATTATGCATATGATGATCAGGTGAGCCCTTTCACATTGTTACCACATGTATATAAGATTTCAAGACTATTATCTACGGTAATTAATGATAAGGAAAGTCTTATCTTATCTCCAAACAATCCTAAGAGATGGTCGGTGACAGATCTTACTCCACCTATCCCAACTCCGATTGTAAAAAGTACGAATTACTCGTATGATCCTCAGACTTACATGACGAAAGGATATGGTGTTAATTACATCTATAAACCACAATAGAAGAATTTTTTTAACAATATTCAAACTCAATCTTTCATAAGATTGAGTTTTTTATTTTTTATCCCTTAATTTTGCAAAAAATTTCTGATGAAATATTTAATTGTTGGGCTTGGTAACAAAGGCTCAGAATATGAAAATACACGACACAATATAGGTTTTAAGGTAGCTGAGAAAATAGCGGAAACTCTTGAGGCATCATTTAATACGTCCAACTTTGGCTGGCTGGCAGAAGGAAAACACAAAGGGAGAAAAGTTTTTATTCTGAAACCTGACACTTACATGAATCTTTCCGGAAATGCAGTGAAATACTGGATGCAGAAAGAAAATATTCCTTTGGAAAATGTATTGATTGTTACTGATGATCTTGCGCTGCCTTTCGGAACTTTAAGATTGAAAGGAAAGGGCTCTGATGCAGGTCACAACGGACTCAAAAATATTAATGAAGTATTACAGACTCAGAATTACGCAAGACTTCGTTTCGGAATCTCTGCTGACTTCTCTGCTGGGCGACAGGTAGATTATGTATTAGGAACGTGGAATGACGAAGAAACAGAAAAACTTTCGGAGAGAATTGAAACTTTTTCCAAGGCTAGCCTTTCTTTCGTATTTGCAGGCTTGAACAATACAATGTCTGCATTTAATGGGAAATAATTTCAGATTGAAATAAGAAACATCTAGGATTGTAATAGTATCTAAAAGAATGACTACCCCGTTTTTGAGGTAGCCATCTAATTATCGTTTAAGAATTATTTTTTATTGCTTAAAATCTATATTAAATTTATCTAAAATCTTTAGGTATAAATTCCTCTAATTTAGAAATGTCAATTTTCTCACTTTGCCAAAAGTGTTCAATTTTCATCAATCTCTCTAAATCATTCCATAAAATCATTCTGCCTAAAACATATGAATAGTATTCAGCAATATCTATTCTTATTCTTTCAATTCCTAAATGGTATTTTTGAATATCTGAATGGAGTGCTTCATCAAATTGAAATAAGAGTTTGCAACAATATAAGACTTCGTCCTGCTTTAATGGGAAAGTTTTAAATACAATTGGTCTTAGCCTATTAAACAAAGATTTATTTTGAGGGATAAAATGAAAATTCTTAAAATCTGTTTTAGGTAAATTAAAAGTATTAATAAGATATTGAGCGATTTGAGAAGGTGATATGATATTTTTAAAATAATCTTGTAGCTCATCCCAAGTAGTCCACTTATTCCTATCAAGTGAAAGATCGACTAATCTTAAGTAAGCATATAAAAACAATAATTGTGAATAGTTTAATTGAATGTTTTTCATAATAAAAAAAATTAAAGACCTAACCAATTCCATCTTACAAACTTTGGAGCAGAATCTGATATTTTTAATGGAGCTCCACCAGTTACAATTCGCCCTGGCTTTCCTTGTCCTCCAATGCCTTTAGAAACAGGAGGTCCTACTTGACTTTTTGGAACAGAAAACTCAATGTATGATCCTTTATTTGCTTGGCCTAATTGAACATCAGTTGCTTTTATAAAGGGTTGAATTTCTACATCAACTCCATATGGCTCACCCCTAGAGGCATTTATTACTCCACTTTTCTTAATTCCTTTAAGAGCATTATATGATGTGTGGTGACGTACTTTGACCATTTCCTCACTAATAGTTTTACCTGTATACTCACCTTTATAGCTGAATTTAGGTGTTTCCTTATATATAGGTATTTGGGTTGCCCCCTCATTAGCAAGCTGGTAACCAATAACTTCATCAGCAAAACCACCATTTACATCTCCAATTACAACAGGAGGTATTTTTCCAGGAGTTGTTCCTACTGTGGTAGTTTTTGGTGTGTTGTTCAAAGTCCATGCACCTCTACCTACAGCAATGGGAGCGCCCTTTAAGATTGTTCCTTGTGGAGCACCTATTTGAGCTGCTTTTGCATTTTGGGCAATCTGACCTATAGTGCCGGCTATTGCACCCGCAGCTCCGCCTATAACTGCACCGGATATCCCCCCTACTACAGTTCCCTCAATTATATTTTCACCAAACATTACAGCTGTGGCAAACCCGTTAATCGCTCCTGCAACAGCTCCTCCTGAAGCTCCTGCAATAGCTCCACCCAATAGACCGCCCTGTATTCCATATGCAGCAGCAGTGGTAAGAGCAGCCGAGCCCACAACAGTAGCTACACCTCCGGTAAATGCACCTACAGCAGCTCCCATTGCAATTTTCCCCCAGGTAGCACCCCAGTTCCAACTGAAAGGGTTTAATGAGCCACCATTGGCTTTTACTCCTGTTAAATAGCCTCCTATAACTGCTCCTACAGCAATCCATACAAATTCTCCATTAGGATCATTGTACATCATCGGATTATTCATCACATACCCGTACCTATTGTAAATTTGGGTATTGAATGGGTCTTGGATATTTTCATCAGCATTCAGGAACCTTCTGAGAAGTGGATCGTAGAGCCTTCCATTCATATGGATGAGCCCCACTTCTGTAAAGTGCTCATGTCCGGTATATCCACGGTCTATTAATAACCCTCCGGAAACATTTAGAAGAACATCAATGCTGGCTTTACCAACAGCCAATTTACTTTTTCCAATGCGAAGATGAGTCAAGTTACCCCATGCATCAAAATGCCTTTGCTCCAGCATATTTCCTGCTTCATCGCTAATGGCTAAGATACTTCCCAGATAGTCTTTATGCAAAAATTTAAAAGAGCCACTATTCTCATCGTAGTTCTTCAAAAATACAATATTACTTTCATATGTATTACCCTCAATATAAATGATGTGTTTTTCTTTTCCATTGATATTATTCCTTATTACTTCAAAGCTTCCTTCTTCACTGTATAGTTTGGTGAATTCTCCGTCATTTTCCGGAGAGAATTGTCCTTTATAGGTTGCCCTTTGTCTCATTCCGGTTAATCCATACTCAAATCCTACAGAACCTTTTTCTCCTGCAATGTATACGGGATCATTATTTTCATTATAAAGAACTGTCTGAACCAAATCCTGATCATAATTCTGCATCCCATCACTATTCAGAGTCATTCCGGTAGCCTGATAGATCTTGTTTGTATTTTCATACTTAATGGTTCCCACCTGGTCATTTACCAAGATTCTGCCTTTTACATCATATATATTTCTATTGGTGGAAGGCTTATCTCCTGAAATCGGGTCTGTCCAGTTGACCAGACGGTTGTTATCGTCATAATCAAAAAATTCTGTTTCAAAAGGTAATACTGATTTTCTGCTTTTAAGCTCGTTTTTAATCGCATCAAAATTGTATGAAGCTTTAAGAATATCTGGCTTTATAGGTGAGGAATGATTAGCATTTGTCAAAAATCCGTTACCATCATATTCATTATTAATTTCAGCAGCTCCCAATTTAGCCTTTACCAGCAGTCCTTTTGCATTGGTTTCTTTCAGTTCCCATAAAACTTTCCCAGAAGTCTTATCCTTAACTTGGTATAACTCACCATTCCACGCATTGTATAGGTTTTCTACAGAAACATTAGTGGTTCCCACTGAAGTCTGTATTGCTTTTTCATAAGAGCTTATCCTTCCTTTGCTGTCATAAACAACATTTTTATGCGAAAAGTAAGCGTCAGGAGTATCCTGGAAAGAAGAAGTGTTTCTTCCCTGAGGGTCATAGTTTATATTATATGTATAACTCTTTCCATTGGATATTCCTGTTTTTTCAGTAAGCCTTCCTTTATTGTTATAGAAGAAGCTTATTGCTTTATCCGTTTCGTTTCCTGTAGTGGATTTTTCATTCTGAATTACAAGCTGCCCAAGGTTGTTATACTGATATCTTTTCTCACCCTTTGGGCTTATTACTCTTGACAGAGCCCCCATATAGCCAAGGTATTGATATTCATATACTCCGGTAGAAGGATCTTCTACCCGTATTTTATTTCCCCAGTCATCATACATAGTGGTCACAATATGCTCTGCATATTTGGCTTGGATCTGTTGACCCGATGCATTGTAAGAAAACTGTACTGTACCTCCCTTATCGGTAGTTGATATCACATTTCCTAAAGCATCCAGCGTCTGGGAATTTATCCTGCCATAATCCAATGGACTGGTTTCTTTCAACGTTGTGGTAAAGCCTGATATAATAGTTTCTGTCTGCTTTCCGGTAAATGCTGTAGCTTTTACCTTAGCAGGAAATACAGTATCATCATAAACAAAGGTATTCCACTGGTTGACACTTTGTCCTTCGAAATAAGGTTCAGATTCCTTTATCTTCCTACCCAGGACATCATACTGAGCGTCTTTAGACACATACTTTCCCTGTGCAAAAGCTTTGGATGATGTTTTATATTCCTGTCCCAGCTTATTGATAAAAACTTTTGCAACATCTCCATCAGGGTCATTACGGGTAATGGTCTCATTGTACAGGTTATCCTTTTCATACAGGTAAGTTGTAGCACCTGTAAGGCTGGAAGCAGAGCTTAGAGGCTTACCCCATACATCAAAGGTATTGGTAAGAGTATTGCCATCGGTATCCGTTTGGGTCAAAATCTGTCCCAGACTGTTGTAGGTAAACTGTGTTTCTCGTCCTAGATTATCAGTTTTTTTAATAACAAACCTTCCTGTTGGATCATACGCATCTTTCTGAGCCTTTGAATTCCCGTCAATACCAGAGGCGGTTTTTTTGAATATAATATTCCCAAAGCCATCATATGAATATTCTTCCGTTATAGCTTGTGTAGTATTATTTCCCGGGAAAAACTGACTATTTTTTAAAAGGTTGTTTTCATAGGTATAGGTGGTGAAGATATTTTGTATATCACCGTAAGCTTCTATTTTTTCAGCCTTGTTGGTGGGCCTGCCCACATAATAATCTTTTCCTGTTCCCCAGATATTATGGGTATAGTCAAACTCAGTGGTAGATACACCGTAACCGTAATTGCTATTGATTTCTATTTTAGAAGGCAGATAATAGTTTTCATACGTAGTTACTTTCTGGACGAATGTTCCGGTTAAAAAATCTTTTGTTTTAGTAAAATTAGGAACAATGGCCGTAACAATTTTGGATTGATATCCCGGAGGTACAGAGGTAACTACTTGGCCGTTCAGAAGCTTATCTGCCTTATAGTCTACAGATTCAAAGCTTAACAGGTGGGTATTGTTCTCTGAAATATCTGTCGGAAAAATACTATTTTCATTATTGGTTCTGATGCTCCATTCTTTTACTGGCGCACCATCTAATTTTGGATCTATTTGTGATCCCGACCATATTTTCGTATTTTCAAAACCATCGGCATACCATGAAGAACGGGCTATCTGATGAAAGCCTAATAATTTTTTACCCTGCAGGTTTCCTACAAGTCCTCTATAACGGAAATCTTGCTTTCTTCCTTCTTCTATAAGTTGTGATACGGCATATGCCTGATCTACCCTTGCCATGGCATAGTTAGGATAAATTTCTTTCTTTTCTTTCTTGTAGAAATCAGGAGTTGTGGTATTGCCAGGAACTACTTCCAGGTATTTTACATTGGTAGTCACTCCTCCTTGTGTAATAGAAGTCATTCTGGCCAATTCAGAAACAGAAGTAGGTCCTTTTATTTTTTTCAGGAACTGCTTCCAGTATAAAAAGACATTATAATAATTATTCCCGGATTTTATAGAATTGGTAATCGGAGTAAAGAGAGTAAGATCAAGCAGATCCTGTGTGCTATATGACGGGCTTTGAAATAACCAGTTGGGAGTAAAGTTCGGCGTTCCATTAACATCTGATCCATTAGCCATCTTTGCACTTACAACATAACCGAAATCTCTTGAGCCGCCTGCGTTGAACATATTGATCTGGTTATAGGAGAATACCTGAACAATATCAGATTTCCCATCCTTGTTCATATCCGTAACCGAAAAGAAATATTGTTTGGCAAATTTGGCATAATTCCCCGTCATTTCTTTCTGAAACTTTCTATAGGTGAAAAATTCTTGCTTTAGAAAATGGATAAACCCTTTGTCTGTTCCCATGTAAAATCTCCAGTCGTCAGGTTTTCCTATCGCATAATCGGTAATAGGAATTGCGAAGTCAAGTTTTCCGTCTCCATTATAATCACCAAATAATACCGGAAATTCGGGATCTTTTGTTTCCATAAGGTTTCCTGAAAATCTTATTTTCTGCAGGTATTGTATGGCATCGTATTTTACAAATTCAAAAACAGTATACTGCGTACCCGATACATTAATAATTTCTACCTTTCCATCCCCATCTATATCCATGAACTTACGTTCCTTATAATCATTTTCATTAATTCCAGCATCAAGGAGCAGACTAATTAAAGGAATAGTCGGATTTTTAAGGTCTATTATACCTTTTGAATTAAATCCAACCGGAGCTCCATCATCAAGAAAAGCATCTGGTATGCCGTCTCCATTGAAGTCTCCTACTTCAAGGATAATATTATCATCTTGTCCATAAAAAACTGTATTACCCAGACTTTTATCAAATACCTTTACAAAATCATTATTTCTAAAAATATAGCCATAGACTCTACTATTTTTAATTTCTACTATTCCATTTCCGTTATACACTTGACCTTCTTCGTCTAATAATGTACTGACTACTTTGGCATTACCTGCAAAAACTTTACCTGTAGAAACGGTTGAAAAAGTCTCATTAAAAGCACCAAGCTTTACTGTGCCATTATTCATCAGGAAATCCAGATAAGAGTCCCCATTAAAATCCCCAACCAATTTAACGTCATTAAATGGCTCAGGCTCTGCCGTATATTCTGCATAAGAAGAATTTACCATGGCCGGATACGTGAAGGTAACAGGATTGGCAGTTTCATTATTGGCATTATATTCGGTAATCTTCCCCACAAACTGATAATTGGTTCCATTGCCTGTATATTCTATACTGTATCGCTTAAATTGATTGTTATTAGTAAGTACCTTTACCTCTGAAAGAATCTTGTTTTGGTAAGATTTAAGTCCTTGTACATAAGATTCTTCTTTTAAGTCTCTGTCATTATAGGAAAACTGTATGGTGTTCATATAAGGTGTATTCATATCCTTATTACCACCCCAGCTTATACTGCTTATCATGGCAGTACGGGTTCCCTGTACATAGCTGTATGAAATGTAATTTCCTTGTGGATCTTTCCATTCACTTATATTATACTCATTTGGAATTCTGGCATCTGCACCACGGCCATACCATGCCTGGGAACCATCCTCAAAAGTCACTTCCCAATATTCCGGGCCATACCATCCAGCGGCAGTTCCTATAGATTTGAATTTCGTGTTGGAATATTTTTCCGTTACATATTCTGCACCGTCTTTACCATATTCTCCTGATTTCAGTACCAGTCTTTTACCATTAAAACTATAATAATCAGAGAAGTCCATCTGAAGTCCCTTTACCTCTCCAGTATTTTCTATGTTTTTAGCTGTTCTGCTGATAGTGGTTATTCCTGAGATACTCCATCCATATCCAGCTATACCATTGCCTGATTCACTGTTGTAAACCAAACTCAGCTGTGGTGATACTGATTTTACTCCCGGAGGAAAATCTATGGGTAAAGAAAACTGAAGCTGCCCAACTCTGTTGACTTCAATATTTCCTTTAGTATCATGGAAGTTCTGGGCAATGGAGAATATTGAAAAGAAAGATAATACGAGCGATGAAAATATTTGTATTTTCTTGTGATTGTACTTTTTCATGATGCATTATCTTTTAGTAATGTTTTTACTGAAAATTCTTCCGTCTTTCAGCGTAAAGCGAAGGATATATACTCCCCAATCATATCCAGTCATGTTAATTTTTAACTGTCTGTTAAGTCCGGGAATATTCTGCTGCTGGAATTTCCAATGTACCGTGCTATGTTGATAAAGAGAAGCATACTCTATAAGTTTGTCTGTTTCCTCGGTCCAATCAATGGTTAAAACATCATTGACCGGAACCGGATACAACCGTACCTGTTTCCAAAAATTCTTTTCATCCAACACCGGAGTTTGGGTCAGAGAGGCGGTTTTAAGCTGTTTTGAAGCTTTTCCGGCAAGGTCTTCAGGACCACGGTATTTCTGATTGCCTGCTTCATCATATTTGAAATAGACTTCAGTTTGGGAATATCCCCAAAATCCGATCAGGAGGCAAAACAAAGGACAGATTTTCCTTTGTAATCTGATTTTCCGGGCCGACATGCACGGAGTGGTACACCCTGAAGATGTACTCAAATAATGTTTTTTCATTGTTTTTTGTTTTAAAGTTAAAAGTAGATTTGGCTATCCCAATGAATGGAAATTACCGCCATATTTAACGGTATTTTTTGCGACAGGAAATTGTTATCCTGATAGATAGAATTTTTTCATACAATTTGTTTTTAGGGTGTAGGAATATAACCCGACGGAAATCAGGGTATTAAAATAAGTAGTCTGGTAGACTTTAGGCTTTATAAGCCCTGCACATAAAGATATAAGGAGAATCTTTAAATTGTGCATATAAGAAATTAGGTATAGAAACATAATTTCTTTTATTCATATGTTATAGTTTTTTTTTGGGTGGGCTTACATTCTCTGTAATAATCCTACACCCCATAAATTTGGTATTTTAAATTTGTCTTTTTTGCAACAAGAACTTCAGGTTATATTCATATTCTTTTATTTTTGAAATATTTTTTTTAGTTTCTTTCTCAATAACAAAACTATAATTTCATAGCGACAAATCATGTCGTATCTTTTTTCTCTTTACACAAAAAGGAATGTGCAAAAACAAGAACTTTGATTGAATCTATATTTATTGTTTTGTAGTGCCAATCTGATATAGAAAACTTTTGTATTGTTAAAAAATAATAATGCCAATATATAATTAATGTTTGATAATGAAAAATAAATCTCCTCAAAATGAAATATTTCATTATTTTTAGCATCTTAACAGATCAATAGATTTATTATTTACTTTATTTAGAGCAAAAAATAACAAAAAATAAATGCCACCGAAATTCGATGGCATTTTCTGTAAATTATAATTGAAATTTAATGAGTTTTACTTTTTATAACCAGCTTACTGCACCTGTTTCAACATCATAGTTAGCTCCAACAATTTTAATTTTACCTTCAGTTTCAAGGTTTCTAAGTGTTGAACTTTGTTTACGGATGTCTTCAATCGCGCTTCTTACGTTCTGCTGATTGAGTCTTTCAAGAAGTGAGCTGTTTTTAGATGAACGCTCTTCATTCTCTTCGATAATCTCATTGATGATTGGGTCAAAATGATTGATAAGGTGGTTCAGGTTATCCATTCCCAGACCTTCAATCTGCGCAGCGTCAAGACCTCCTTTTAAGGCTCCGCATTTCGTGTGACCTAAAACTACGATAAGTTTAGAACCAGCAACATTACAGCCAAATTCCATTGATCCAAGAATGTCCTGGTTCACAAAATTACCTGCAATTCTGATACTGAAAACATCTCCTAATCCCTGATCAAAGATAAGTTCTGCAGAAGTACGGCTGTCTATACAGCTTAAAACTACAGCAAAAGGCCACTGCCCTTCACGGGTAGCATTCACTTGCTCAAGAAGATCTCTGTTTGCCTTAAGGTTGTTTACAAATCTCTGGTTCCCTTCTTGTAAGAATTCTAAAGCTTTCTCAGGTGTAATAGTAGATTGAGTTTCGTATGTATGTGCTTTCATATAATGTATTGTTTTCGAATTTAAAGTTAAAAAAATTATTGATGAATGAGATTACATGGCTCTATTGTGAGTAACTAAAATATGAGAGTCCTCACTTCTTTCGTAATCTCGGTATGAAGTTTTAAAGCCTAGTAGTTCAACATTGATGTCTTGTTCCTTTGCCCTGATATTGGCAAAATCCTGAATCATTTCCAGTACATCTGTTGCAATGTATGAAGTGTTTCGGGCATCAATGATAACCGTAGAATTTGGTTTTATATTTTTAAGTGTTTTTTTGATAGCTGCTTTATTTAAAAATGATACTTCTTCAGCCAGCTTGATGTTGATTCCATCTGCATTATCCAGTCTTTCTCTGCTTAAATAATACGCTCTTTTCATATTTCCCTGAAGAATATAGAAAACAGAAATGGCAAGACCAATTCCTACTCCTTTTAATAAGTCTGTTGCTACAACTGCTGCAACTGTTGCTACAAACGGTATAAACTGGAATTTACCCAAATGCCAGAAATGTTTGAACGTAGCCGGTTTTGCCAGCTTGTACCCAACTAAAATTAATACCGCAGCTAAAGTAGCCAGAGGAATTAAATTTAAAATAACAGGAATAGAAAGTACACAGATCAATAAGAATATCCCGTGAATGATAGCTGATATTTTAGAGGTTGCTCCTGCATTAGCATTAGCAGAACTTCTTACCACAACAGAGGTCATTGGAAGACCACCAATAAATGAACTGATAAGATTTCCTATTCCCTGGGCTTTAAGCTCAAGATTGGTATCCGTAATTCTTCTTTGTCTGTCTAATCGGTCTGATGCTTCAATACAAAGTAACGTTTCAATAGATGCTACAATAGCAATCGTAGCTCCTACAATCCATACTTTAGGATTGGTAAAACCATTAAAATCTGGAGTTGTAATCAGGTTTTTAAAATCATCAAAAGTCTTTGGAATAGGTAAAGAAACCAAATGCTGGGTTTCAATAGCCAGAGAACTTCCGGACATTTTAAAAAGTTGGTTTAAAAGGATACTTATAATTACTGCAACCAATGCTCCTGGAAGCAGTTTCATCCTTTTCAGTACGTGTATTTTATCCCATGCAATAAGAACTGCTACAGAAATCAAAGTGATAACGATGGCTCCCGGATGGATTGCCCCAAATAATTCTGCAAAATATCCGAAATTCAAGCCATTATCAAAGATGGATTCATGACCTTCATAATCTTTATCGAATCCTAAAGCATGCGGAATCTGTTTTAAAATAATAATGATCCCAATGGCAGCAAGCATTCCTTCAATAACGTTGTTGGGGAAATAGTTGGAAATACTTCCAGCCCTTACAAACCCTAAAACCAATTGAATAAGTCCTGCGATGATCCCCGCACAAAGGAAGAGTTCAAATGCGCCAAGATCAGTGATAGCTGTTAAAACAATTGCCGTTAAACCTGCAGCAGGTCCGGAAACTGAAATATTTGAATTACTCAATGTTCCTACTACCAGGCCGCCTACAATACCGGAAATAATACCGGATAATGGGGGAGCACCTGATGCTAAAGCAATTCCTAAACACAACGGAAGTGCTACTAAAAATACCACGAGTCCTGAAGGAAAATTCTCCTTGATTCCTCCTATTAATGATGTCTTTTTCATAATGTGAAGCTGTAAAGTATAACCGGCTTATTTGTTTTTAAATAAGTCAATTACAAAGAAGTTGAAAAAAATAATTTTTAAAGTACGTGCGTATCCGATATCAAAAATGATATGGAATAAGTATCAAAAAAATCTAACTATAGGAGTTACGCTTCCGGAGGGGGAGAAAATATAGTAAGTAAAGGTGACAGATGAAAAGAATCATCGATCAGTACAAAAGATACACCCTGAACATCAGGTTCAGAAAACTTCAGATAATCGAAAACATCCAAAGGTTTCGGAATCGTCTTTTCGTAAACAATAAATGAGGTTGGGTGAGAATGGGGTTCTTCTTCATTGATTATTATATTCGTTCTTGCAATATCCCAGCCTGCTACCGCAGCAATGCTTGGCAGCGCTGTAAAATTGAGAAAAAACGTTAATACAATAATACTCCAGAATTTCATCTTACCTTCTTTTTAGAAAAACTATTCAGTCTTTCTGCTCATTACCCAATCAGAACCCGTAAGGTTGTAGATCTTTTGGATGTCTTTTAAGATTTTCTCAAAATCAATCTCCAGATCAATGATCTTACCTGTTCTAAGGTCAAATACCCAGCCGTGTACAATAGGTTGTTCTTCTAAAATATACCTTTCCTGTACGCAGGCCATTTTGATCACGTTGATGCACTGCTCCTGAACATTAAGTTCTACAAGTCTGTCATAACGCTTGTTTTCGTCCTGAAGAGAATCCAGTTCCACCTGATGCAGCCTGTAAACGTCACGAATGTTTCTCAGCCATGGATTTAATAATCCTAAATCCTGAGGAGTCATCGCTGCTTTTACACCGCCACAGTTGTAATGCCCGCAAACAATAATGTGTTTTACTTTCAGATGTTCTACAGCATATTGGATAACCGCTGTGGAACTCATATCTAAAGTATTAATAACATTAGCAATGTTTCTGTGAACAAATACTTCTCCAGGTTTTGCTCCCATCAATTCTTCTGCAGTGGCTCTACTGTCCGAACATCCGATGTACAGATATTCTGGATGCTGAGTTTTTGCAAGTTCCTGAAAGAAGTTTGGATCTTCTGCTACTTTGGACTCTACCCATTTTCTATTGTTTTCAAAAATAACCTCGTACGATTGTGACATAATTTTAAATTTTTAAAAGTTTATAATTATTTATTTCGTTTAAATTATTTCCAAAATCAATAGACTAAATCAATAATTATGCAAAAATATAATATTTGTTAAAGATTCAATCACTTTTAACAAAGTTTAATATTAAAATATGCTTAAAATCATATTCGTATTTCGATATGATTTGCTATGCTGTTATTGAGATCTATATGGCAATCCAAACGTTTAAAAGCTAAGATAAAATTACGAAGTATAAATTAAAATTTGAGATTTGAGAATTAAAATATTCTTAATTATTTACCAGAGAAGAGATTTACCTCACGAGAATTAATTAAAAAGGCCGTAGATATGTCGAAAAATGAATAATTTAACCACCTGATTAATCTATCCATCTAATGTCTGATTTTGGTCTGCAATCTTTATCCTCGGTATTTTATCTGTCAGGAATTTTTATTGCCTGTTTTTCTTCATTTCTGATTATGGGGAAACGTAGAAAAATAATGGCTGATTACGTACTGGCAGCATGGTTTCTGATTATAGGACTGCACCTTATCTTATTCATCTTATTTTTTTCGGGTAGCTATGTGAAGTTTCCTCATTTCCTGGGCTATGAAGTTATCTTTCCATTTATCCATGGGCCTATGTTGTATGTATATGTTTTGTGCGTTACAGGGAGAAATCCGGGAAAAAAGATCTGGTTGCTGCATTTTATTCCTGTTTTGATTGTCTTTTTGATGCTTTTTAGACTGTTGATTTTATCTCCCTGGGATAAGCTTTCCGTTTATCAAAGCGGAAACAAAGAGTATGCATTCATAAGTAAGGTTCTCAAATACATGATGATCCTATCGGGAATAGTATATGTTGCTTTAAGCCTTTTTGCTGTTAGAAAATACACGAAAAGAATTTCCAACCAATATTCCAACACTGAGAAAATTAATCTTAACTGGTTGTATTATCTTATTGCCGGGATAGCGTTGATATGGGTTGCCGTGATTATTAGAAATGATATTCTTATTTTTTCCATCGTGGTTCTTTTTATTGTAGTGGCTGCTTACTTTGGAATAAGTCGTGTCGGGATTCTGGATTTGCCTATTGCAGCAGAGGCCATACATGGAAAAGCAGCTGATGAAGAGACGGTGAAGTATCAGAAAAATTCCCCCGGAGAGGATGCTATAATGACTATTTATGAAAAGCTTGTTGATAAGATGGAGAAGGAAAAGCTTTATAAGGATCCAGAGCTGAATCTGAATTATACTGCGGCACTATTAGACGTTCACCCTAATGTATTGTCTCAGGCAATTAATTCAATAGAAAATAAAAACTTTTATGATTATATCAATCGTCAGCGGATTGATGAATTCAAAAGGATAGCAGTGCTTCCCGAAAACGAAAAGTTTACCATTCTTTCACTGGCATTTGAGAGCGGATTCAATTCAAAAACTTCATTTAACCGAAATTTTAAAAAGTACATGAACTGCTCACCAAGAGAATTTCTAAAAAGCCAAAGCATTACTATTAATATGGAATAATTTGGCTTGGTGTTTTGTAGTTTGTTGTATTTTAGTAACTTATAAATAGGTTCCACCTTTCATGTTGGAACAGTTGGAGCTTTTAAAATCCTCATTTTTACAAAAAAATTAATCAGTCACTATGAAAAAATTATTATTTGTAATCATGTGTATTTTGGCATTGCTTATCGGAGCCTATCCTCTTCTTTATGCCTTCGTCGAACATAAATATACTTTTCTGGGTTCAAAATCTGCTGAAGTACTTCATAATATCATTTGGAAAACAGCATTTTTTGCACATATTATTTTTGGCGGGCTGGCACTTTTTATAGGCTGGCGCCAGTTTGGAAGCTCATTTAGAAATAAATATATAAGAATACACCGGAAAATAGGAGCTCTTTATGTAATCGCTGTGATCATAAGCTCTATTTCAGCTATTTATATGGGTTTTTATGCCAATGGAGGACTGGTTTCAGCAATAGGGTTTATCTGTTTGGGATGCATCTGGCTCATGACAACTCTTGCCGCAGTGGCACAGATTAAACAAAAGAATATTATCCAGCATCAGCAATTGATGACTTATAGTTATGCCTGTACCTTTGCAGCGGTGACCCTTAGGCTGTGGTATCCTTTACTAAAAAGCATTACCGGAGATCCTGATAACTCTTATATTGCCGTAGCATGGCTTTGCTGGGTTCCTAATCTGCTGTTTGCCTATTTTATCAATAGAAAAAAGGCAGCAATACAAATTTAACGGCTATTTACTCAGGCAATTTATCATATTCCATACTCTTCATTTCTAAGTTTAAATATTTCTTGCCTTCATTTTTATAATGCTGAGGAGGTTCAAGACCCATATATTTCATGATGAGAGGATACACATAAGTGGTTTGGGTTTGCTTGGTTTCATGTCCGGTAACTCTGTAATCTGCCGGGACTTTATCACCATACCATATAAAAAATGGAACCTGGGTAGATTCTTTTGAGTCCACATGCAATAGTTTGTCTCCTTGTATCTTCAGTCCATGATCTGATGCGTAGATGACTACAGAATTGGTATTTTTCAGTGTGCTGAAAATATTTTTGAAGACATAATCTGTATATTTGATAGAGCTGTCATAGCAGTTCAGGCCTTCAGAATTCCAATTAGGAGGGAGCCTGTTGCAAGGATTGGGATGGCTTCCCATGATATGAAGAACCACAAATTTATCTCCTTGGTTCTGAATGACTTTTTTGAGTTCAGGAACAATTTCTTCATCATAGCCGTTTACCCATTTTTTATTTTTGGATAGGGAAGCCATAGCGGTTATTCCTCTGGCACTTGCTTGTGTACTCAGCCAGAAAGAATTGTAGCCGGCTTGATTAGCCATGTTGATAACATTGTCGGAGAGTTTGTCATAACGGTATCTGAATTCATCCGGATGGATGCTCGACAGCATTAGAGGAACACTTAGATTGGTGATTCCCGCAGGTGAAACAGCATGATCAAAAATCATCATATTTTCAGCTTGCTGATCCGTAAAAGGAGTAGTTTTTTTAGAATATCCATACAATGACATATTCTGTTTTCTTTCTGATTCTCCGATGATCAGAATTACATTTTCTATCCCTGGCTGTATTTTTTTAATGTTGAAAACAGGGATATTCTTTTTAATTGCGTTAATATCTCTCTGTATATTCAATGCAGTATTGAAATCGGATAAATGATAATATACATTTTTAATCATTTTTCCTCCTCCTTTATTACTTATGTATTTGTGTTTTAGATGATATCCAAATGGTAAAATAAGCCATAATAAAGCGATAATGATAAATTTAGCATCGAATTTTACTACCTCTTTTTTAAGGTAATTCACGGAGTATAGTAGCATTCCCAGAAAAACAAAAAATAAAATACCAGGAAGAATAAACATATAAGACATGCTCATTGCTTCATCTGGATTAGATTCAAGAATACTGATGGCCATTCCTACATTAAACCCGGAATGGTAGATGAGAAAACAGGATGCTGATATCAGAAAGTTAATACTCAATAACAAACAGAGAACAACAGCGATGACGGAAGTAAATTTATTCTTAAAAAGAAGGGCATTAAATACAAGAAAAGAACAAAACATAATCCCGTATTCAATAATATTTCGGATGCTGTCCAGTTTTTCCGCTCCGAACAGATTATCAAAAATATAAGGGAAAGAAAGTAGAAAACCTGTGAGGTATATTATAATGAGAAGAATAGGAATTATTTTTTTGAACATATTTGTATGTGCTTTCTGTTAAGATAAATTTTTTAAATAATCTTTCCCAAAAGTCCTCCGGATAAGAGTCTGCCGAATATCATAATCATGTATTGCATGAAAAGAATTTATATAAGATACTCATTCTAAAGGTTGGAGTATGATATCAACTCAAAAAGAAAACTTTTAAAGAGGGGGTGTTACAGTTTCGTGTGGAGAGCTGCTTTTTCCGCCAGACTTTAAGTTACTGTAGAAAATCTAATTATAGAGTTGATAATGCAGATAAAGAATGGGAGGGGTAAAGATGTATTTTTTTCATCAAAAATTATTTTTTAAAATTAATAATAAGAGCTGGGTTGTGTTTTTAATATTAAGTGGTTTTTTTTCAGAAATAGCAGTATTGAGGGATTGATGTCAGCTGAGTTCTAAAACATTATATTTTTTATAAAATCAGATGATTATGTTGCTATTTCATAGCCAAACAATACTTTTTTTACAAATGTAAACGAAATTACCGATAAATGCAAGTAGAACTTTTACTATAACTGTTGGATTTACTACACTTTACGGTTGATATAATCCATTGTGGCATTCTCTGTAGGGATAATTTTAGCGGGGTTTCCTATGACAACAGAATGGGAAGGAACATCAAAATTGACATAGGAATTTGGAACGATCAATACGTTGTCGCCAATTGTGATACCCCCTACAATTACTGCATTGGTGCCTATCCATACTTCATCGCCAATAACAGGAGAACCTGCATTTTTCCCACGGTTTTGCTGGCCTATAGTGACTCCCTGTGCGATATTACAGTTTTTTCCAATAATGGTTTTTGGGTTGATGACAAGACTTCCCCAGTGGCCCAGATAAAAACCTTCCCCGATTTGGGTCTCAGGATAAATCTGAAAGCCGTATTTGATTTGATAATGTCTTAATACAATTCTCCAAAAAGTATTCAAAACAGGGCTCTTCTGATATTTCTGAGCCATTCTTAAGACATATACAAAATGAAGATTAGGATTAATGCACTTTTTCCAGATTTCAAACTTTGAAAGCCACTTTCCGCTTTCTCGGTAAAAGTCTTTTTGAATAATAGAATAATTGGCCATCGTAACTATTTTTATACTTCATCAATTATTTTCTGAAGATGCTCTACAGATTTCTCTAAAACAAACGGAAGTTCAGTTTCTGAGATCTCTTTTTTGTACCCTTCAGATATATTTTTATCGGTAAGAAACTTTTTCATTCCTTCATAGATTCCTTCTTCGGAATTTGGGGTGATATTTCCAAGTCTTCCGTCCTGCAGAAGATCTCTGATCCCGGAAATATCCGTTGCAGAAATAGGTTTGTTGAGAATAAGTGCTTCGGCAATGATGGTAGGGAACCCTTCATGGCGTGAAGACATAATATAAAAATCTGCTTTTTTCATGTAAGGATACGGATTACTGCTGAAACCCAGCATTTTTGCGGTATCCTGAAGCCCAAGTTGATTAAGCTGATCCTGAATATTGTTAAAATCATAACCATCACCAATGATCAGAAGCTGATGTTTCAATCCCTCATCAATCAGTTTTTTATGAACATTTAAAAGCCGGTCGTAGCCCTTCTGCGGATATACAGTGCCTACCGTTACAAAAGTGGGAAGATCCGTGTTGAACGGGTAATCATTAATTTCAATATCCGCTTTCCTTAAGGTATCATTCTTATCAATCGGATTAAAGATCTTGATGACAGACTCCTTTTCAGCTTCGTTTTTGGCCAAGTTGTGCATACCTTCCTGAAGTTTGTTGGAAATCACAAGAATTCTGTCAAATTTGAAAAACTGTCTGATGACTTCCGGAGTGTATCCTTTTAGATTGAAAATATCATTCTGTACCCAGATGATTTTTTTGGAATCTTTTTGAGGACTGGACAGAATTTCCTGATGCATCGCATGAATGGCTGCAATTTCTACATCATATTTTTTATTTTTTAAAACAAATTTATAAAGAAGAGAAGGAAACCAAAGAAACATTTTCTGATACAAAACCCTGTAAGCCTTCACAGGGATGTCCTGCGGCCTGTTGGTTGTTATCATTTCTCCTTTTGTTAAATAGTATAGAGTCACCCAGGATGGAACTTCTTTAATATATATTCCGGAATAAAGGTTGACAAGAAGATCTACTTCATATTTATCCGAAGGAAGATTCTTCAAAAAGTTGATTAATACTTTCTCAGCACCACCATGACGTAATGAACCTATACGAATGAGGAGTTTTTTCTTTTCCAATTTGTTTTTTGTCTTTTATGATTTTACAAGATTAAATTTATTTAATTTTTCTTGCTTTTTTATACTTGTGAGGAAGATTTTCTTTGATATAGGCATCCAGCTTTTTTCTGTCTTTCTCCAATTCACGGGGGTATTCCGGATTGTTTTTTAAGACAATATCACCATAATCTTCAATAGTACACAGAAATTGTGCCGGGTTTCCGATAAAGACTGTATTGTCCGGCATAGACTGTGACAATACTGAGTTGGCTCCTAAAATACAGTTGTTTCCAATCTGTACATCCTGCATGATCACACAATTGAGCCCGATGGTACAGTTATTTCCGATTTTTATTCTCCCAAGAATTCTGGCATCTTCATATCCGGGAAGTCTTCTCAATAGAGTAGTGGTTCCACCATGGTTCACAAATCTTACATCTCCGGCAATATTCACATTGTCGCCAATCTCAATAAGGTAGGGTTCAGTTCCGAAATACACTTTATCAGGCATATTGAAGTTTTTACCTACTTTCATCCCTCTATATTTTGCCACTTCAAGGCTTCCTCTATTCAAAAAAGAATGATAGAGAGAATCTAATTTTAATAGGAATCTGAATATAAAAATCGTCACAAGTATAAATTTGTTTTCGTTACTTTTGCAAAGAAAGAGAATTTATTAATATGATGAAAATTTCAAAAATAGAATATTATCTGCCTCAGCAGGTGTTAACTAACCAAGATCTTGAAAAACTATTTCCCGAGTGGAGTTCCGAACGTATTCATGAGAAAGTAGGCATCGCTCAGCGTCATATCTCTTCTGAGAATGAAACAGCGCTGGATATGGCGGTACAATCTTCAGAAAAAATTTTCGAAAACTATGACCGGAACAAGGTAGATTTCATTTTGTTTTGTACCCAAAGTCCAGAGTATTTTCTTCCTACAACGGCCTGTATTTTGCAGGACAGACTTGGTCTTAGAAAAAATATTGGAGCCATAGACTTTAACCTTGGCTGTTCGGGGTTTGTGTATGGACTGGCTTTTGCAAAAGGACTGATCTCGGCAGGAATTGCAAAGAGCATTCTTTTGGTGACTTCAGAAACCTATACCAAACATATTCACCCAGATGATAAAGGAAACCGAAGTATATTCGGGGATGCCTCTGCTTCTGCGATTATTGAAAAAGCTGAAGGGAATGATTATCAATTCTGTCTGGGAACAGATGGAAGTGGTGCTGAAAACCTTATCGTGAAGAAAGGAGGCTTCAAAAGAGATTTTGCGCTGAATCCTGAGCATGAATTCAGCCCTGAAAATATTTATATGAATGGTCCTGAAATTTTTAATTTTACCATTGAAAATATCCCGGGACTGGTAAAAGAAACTTTAGAAGTCAATGGAATGACGATGGATGATATTGACCATTTTGTTTTTCACCAGGCCAATTCTTTTATGCTGAATTATTTAAGAAAGAAAACAAAAATACCGGCAGAAAAGTTTTATATTGATATGGAAAAAACCGGGAATACTGTTTCTGCAACAATTCCTATTGCCCTTAAGAATATGATGGATAAAGGAATGCTGAAGGAAGGTGATAAAGTTTTAATGGCAGGATTTGGAGTAGGATACTCATGGGGTGCCACTATTATGGAAATTTAAGAGAACAAACATTTAAAATTATAAAATATGAAGACATCTGTTTTTTAGAAAAACTACAAGAGGAATTGGAAGAAGATGAAACATTAACCACTGAAACGAATTTGAAATCTTTAGAGAGTTATGATTCTATCAGTTTACTTTCTGTTATTGCGTTTGTAGACGAAAATTTCAGTAAAAAAATTGATACAAAACACTTTAAAGATATAGAGACTGTTTCAGATCTGATGAATGTTATTGGGAAAGAAAATTTTGAAGATTAATGGACGTTTTCTCATTAAAAAATAAAATTATTCTTATTACAGGAGCTTCTTCCGGCATCGGGAGAAGCTGTTCTGTAGAATGCAGCAGAAGTGGTGCCGATCTGATTCTTGTAGGAAGAAACCATGAGGAACTGATGAAAACCGTTTCCATGCTGGATCCTGAAACGAAAGTAGAGGTCATTACCGAAGATATTACCCAATCTGAAAACCTTGAAGGAATTATTGCAGATAAAGTTTCGATTTTAGGTAAAATATCAGGATTTATACACTGTGCCGGCATTGAAAAAACATTGCCGTTAAAAAAGCACAATACTCAGCTGTATCAGGATATATTTGCAGTGAATGTCATTGCCGGACTTGAAATTGCTAAAATTTTATCTCTAAAAAAGTATAAAGATGAAACCTCCAGTTTCGTATTTATTTCTTCTGTTGCAGGGATGGTAGGAGAGGCTGGGAAAGCGGCTTATTCTGCCAGTAAAGGAGCTGTTATTTCCGGAGCCCGTTCATTGGCAATGGAACTTTCCAGAAGTAATATCCGGGTCAATAGCATAAGTCCTGCAATGGTAAATACCCCGATTTTAGAAAAAATGTTTGAAGATATCGGTGAAGAAGCTTCATCAGAAATCATAAAAAAGCATCCGCTGGGAATAGGAGATCCTAAAGATGTAGCGAATGCTTGTATTTTTCTACTGTCAGATGCCTCAAGATGGGTCACAGGGACCAATCTCGTAATAGACGGAGGATATTCTGCACAGTAAACTATTTTTTATGCAGCGTTTCTATAATATTTTCTACGCTGTCAAATATTTTCTTATTGTCAAACTGACTTTCAATATTTTTAAGATTCTCTCTGATTTGGAGAACAAGGCTGGGATCGGTAAGGAATGTTTTCATTGCCGAATACATTTCATCTACCTCATAGCTGATGAGGTATCCCGTTTCCCGGTCTTTGATCATCAGACCTACATCTCCTACATTCGTGGCAATAATAGGCTTCTGGAGAATTAATGCTTCAGCAATCACCAAAGGCCATGCTTCAGATTCGGAAGAAAGAACGAAATAGTCCGCCTTTTTGATATAAGGATAAGGATTCATCTTATTCCCTGCCAAAATAAAGGTCTTCTCAACATTGTTTTTTGCTGCCTGAGCCATCAGGTTTTTCATTTCGTCACCATCACCAATAACAATGATGCTGTGATGGAATCCTTCATTGATAAGCCTTGTATGAGCTTCAATAAGTTTATGGTACCCTTTTCTTGAATGAAGTCTTCCAATAGAGGCAAAAACGGGTCCTTCAGGGAACGTTTCAAGCTTTTCTTCTGCCTTATGTTTGATTTCTTCGATAGGAATAGGATTGATAATAACACTTTCCGCCGGATAATTGAGATCAGGATAATACTGATGCATCATATCTTTTATCTTGTGCGAGCAATACACCATATGATCAAACTGGGGAAAACTCTTTAAAATGTTCGGAACCAAAGGCTGGAATTTAGGGACATTGATTTCAGAGTGAAACCAGCCTATTTTTTTTGAATTCTTATGGGTAGAATTAAGAATAGCATCATAATCCCTGTAATCCATCCCGATTTCTATATCAAAAGTATCATTGATAAGCCGATCTGCAATAGCTGGGTTGTTTTTCAGCTTACGTAGCTTTAGCCTTCTCTTGGCAAGTTGAAGTTTTTGTAAAAGAGAGTTGGTGGAAAAATCTTCTTTTCCCTCTGTAAGATATACTTTTCTGATATGTTTGGGAAGTTCATCGCGCAATTTACCCTGATTAAGAGTAAGGCATACCGTCATTTCAAATTTGTCAGGATTAAGGTTGTTGAGAAGTCCCAGAAGTACTTTTTCTACGCCTCCCATTTCCATGGAACGGTGCCTGAACAAAATTTTTATTTTTTTTCTAACATTAACCGAAGATTGATTGTAAAGTAATTTTTATTTTTTCTTGATACGGAAAGGCAGCTGATGCTGATATTGCAGCAATCCGAATATTTCATCCGCTCCGGTATATTGGTCGGGAACTTTCTGTCCGTTGATGGAGGTAAGTCCTCTGCGCTTCATGGTATTGAAAATCACCTGGGCAAAATACTCGTGGGATTTCTTTTTATTGTCATTCTGGGAAATTCCACCCTGATGGGTTCTGTAAAGATAGTTGGTTTCATCAATGAACTGAACTTTTCCTTTTTCATACATTTTAAGGTACAGATCCTGATCTTCCCCGATTTTTAAATCCGGATTCATTTTTTCTGTCAGTTCATAAACCGCTTTTCTGAAGGTTACGAAATGAGCAATCTGAATAGGAAAATTAAAAAAATAAGGATCACTATTCGGAACCTGCATCGCTGATCTGAACGGAGAAATAGGTTTCAGGTTCTGATCACAGGTCATAAACCTTGAATAGGTAAGGACTGTATTTTTTTTAGCCTGAAAGATCTCCATGCATTTTTCAATAGCCGTAGGAGTAATGGCATCATCCGGGTCCAAAAACCCACATATTTCGCCTTTTGCCAGCTCAATCAGTTTACTTTTTGTCACTCCTACACCGGAATTTCTTTCATTTTCAAAAAATTTAAATCTTTTATCTTTTGAAATCATTTCCTGTATCATTTTCTTTTCACTTTCAGAAGAGCCGTCATCTAAAATTACAGCTTCCCAGTTTGTATATGTCTGTTGAAGGATGCTTTCAAAACAGGCTTTAAAAAAATGAGCGTTGTTATAATGGGCAATAAGAATCGAAAACTTCATTAGTGTTCCTTGAGTATTAAATCTTGATGATTGATTACGGTTGTATTGGGAGGAATATCTTTGTGAATGGTACATCCTGCTCCAATGATGCAGTTGTCTCCTATGGTAACCCCTTTTAAGACGGTTACATTGCTCCCGAGCCAGCAGTTGCTTCCTATTTTGATGGGAGCTGTGGTGAACTCAGCGTGAGACAGTTTAAAATCCGGATGTGTCTGATACGCATGGTTGTGGTCATACAACTTTACATTTTCCCCGAATAACGTATTGTCACCTATGGAGATACTATCCAGACAGTTGATGGAACAGAAATTATTCATGAAAAAATTATTCCCGATTTCTAAAGTAGCATTCTGCTGCACAAGAACGTGTACATAATTTCGGAAACTGACTGAGCTTCCAATGGTAACCTTCTTTAAATGTTCGTGCAGAATAAAATGATCACTGATCCCAAGTTTTATCCCCTTAAAAGAAACATGAGGGTGTTTTTTGAGACGAGAAATCTGGCTTTTTCGTTGAATTTTTGCTAAAATTTCATAAAGCATACTTAAATTTATTTTCACATTTGTAGTCTACAAATATAATTTCTTTTACATAATTATAAGAATAAATCTTATTTTTGTGCCTTAAAATTAACACTTTATATCAAATAAGAACAGCTCTCAGAGTGAAGACCGCTGTGTTTTGATAAAGTAAAGCTTTTTGCGATTCTGTGAAGATAAGTCAGATTACATTTACCAGGTTTGTTGCCGCTATGGCAATTGTCATTTCCCATTTCAATAAAGATCTGTTTTTATATAAGATAGATTATATTTCCAATCTTTTTCTGAGAGCCAATGTAGGAGTGAGCTATTTCTTTATTCTTTCAGGATTTATCATGATCATTGCTTATCATAAAAAAGATAAGATTGACTATCTGGAGTTTTATAAAAACAGGTTTGCAAGGATTTATCCTCTGTATATCGTGGGGCTTTTACTGTTTTTTCTGACGAGATCTGAGATGTTCGACTGGTATAAGCTTGTTTTGTACGGTTTGGGTATTCAGACATGGATACCCGGAGAAGCCATGATCCTGAACTTTCCGGGATGGTCTATCTCCGTAGAGTTCTTCTTCTATCTGCTTTTTCCATTGCTATACAATTATCTTTACGCTAAGAAGAATAAAACAATCTGGGTATTTACAATCGTACTTTGGCTGATTACTCAGGTATTTTCAAACTTATATCCGATATATGGAGCGTATGAAGGACCTCATACAAAAAGCCACGAATTTCTTTATTATTTTCCTTTATGGCATCTTAATGAATTTCTGATTGGAAATCTGGCCGGAATCTTTTTTGTGAGAAATTATAAACAGAAAAATTACGATCGTCAGGTAATCGCAGTCTTTTTACTCATTCTTGTGTCTCTGATGTTTGTCCCGCTTTTCTATCATAACGGTCTTATGGCATTACTTTTTGTACCTGCAATATTTCTGATATCAGCTAATAATGGATGGATTACCAGGTTTTTTTCAATGAAGCCATTGGAATACCTAGGCGAAATAAGTTATGGAATATATATCACTCATATTCCCGTTCTTTATTTGGTTAGAGAACTTTTAAAATGGCAGGAATGTACTTTTAGTATTGATGTGGTATTTGTGATCTACATGATCATTATGCTCCTTAGTTCCGCTCTTTTTTATCAATGTATAGAAAAGCCTATGAGGAACCTTTTAAGAAAGATTCATTTTTCAAAACAATAAAAATTAAAGGAATATCTATTCAACTAGGTATTTAGTTTAATTATATCATCAGAACAAATCTTTTCTAAAATTGATATTGTACAGGCCTGAGCGTATGCTTTTATAATCTGTAAGCATATATTTTGTAATCATTCCCCATTTTTTCAGAAGAGGAGCATTGGCAATCTGGAAACTCCTGTATACTCTTTTGATGTGAAGTTTGATATCCTCAGGAATCGTATTTTCATGCGCCGCCCAATTGTTGACTTCTTTCCACAATACGACTCTTGTTGAAGCTGGTTTCACTTCTCTTGAATCTACTTTGGTGATTCTGTTGTTCTCATGAACGCCTCTCACGGCTACTGCTTTGTCTAAAATCCCAGGATACAAATTCAGATAGTAGGAGAGTCTGAATAAAAATTCAGTGTCCTGGTGAAGCTTTAAATGTGTTTTGAAGAAATATTCCATGTTTTTCAAAGAACTTTTTCGGATGGTTAAAGCATCAATGCTGAAAAGCCCGAAGGTTCCTATCATATTAAGCTGTCCCGGAAATACATCTTTAGGAGGGTGTTTTTGTAAACGGTAGTCAGGCGGTCTCCAAAGACTTTGTAATACTGTTCTTTTGCCTTTTCAGAATAATAATGAACACCGATGGCTCCATACACTCCGTCAACATCTTTATTGATGAACAGTTCTTTTTCTGCATCAAAACGGTTCGGAAGATAGTAATCATCTGCATCCAGAAAAGCCATAAAATCACCTTCTGCCTTTTCCAGTCCTAAATTTCTGCTCGCACCTGCTCCGTGATTTCCTTTGTCAGAATGCTGAAAAAGCTTTACCCTATCGTGTTTCTCAGCAAGTTCCTGACATACCTGTAATGCATTGTCCGGAGATTTATCTTCTACCAGCACTACTTCATATACTTCTTCGAATTGAAGAGCAGACTCAACGGCTTGAGAAACATATTTTTCAGCGTTATAGACAGGAATGATTACTGAAATTTTCATTTGTATCGTATTATGTTTTGCGGGCATAAAACTAAGCTTTTATTTGATAGCAATGCTTGGAAATACCCTTTTGATTTTTAAATTAAGCCTTTTATACAGCTTCGGATATTCTTTTTCATTTCCCCAGATTCCGAACTTCGCTTTTTCCCGGATATAAGTTGTGATATATACCTGAGGTTTTTTTTGAACCTCATGCAGGAGCAGATTACATACTTCTGCATTTTCTATCTCTTCATCAAAGCGTATGTAAATATGCAACGAATCTTCTGTTTTTAAAATTTTTGTAAAATCTTTCACAGTATGACAGAAAAAGTCTGCATCTTCTCTGGTCTTAAAATTTTTAATTTCCAAAATATAAAGATAGGCTACAGGCTTCCGGCGGATAATCTCCTGTAATCTTTGACATCTTTTTTCATATGTAATTCTAAGCTTTGGGTTATCTATGACGGCTTTAGTATGGGTAAACTCTGCTTCAGGGTATTTTGCAGCATAGGTGTTTCCCTTTTCATTTCTTTTGAGATCGGATAAAAAGAATTTAAAATGTTCCTTAATATTCTGGCTTACTGTTCTAAGACCTGAAATGGATTGTAAGCGTATCCAGTCATAAGGCAGACTCTGGTTTCTGATGTTGAGAATATCTAAAGAGTGAGCTGCGTGGCAGTCTTTGCCGATAGGAATGATGTATTTTTCAGATTTGTACTTTTTTTTAATTTCCAAAAAGTATTTGTACCCAGTTTTTGGGGTGTAAAATAAAGGAATTTTCATCTTGAAGAAAGTCAGTTTGTGTTGTTGATGCAAAGATATGATTTTTTACATCTTTAAAAGTGAAATAAGTGTTGATTTTGACTTTTTAATTTTTGTTAAACCCTTTTAAATAAAGGATAAAATACATGTATTTTATTTGTTTTGTGAAAAATAATTCACTAAAAAATATTTATAAATTTATTAAAAGAAATGATCGGTATTTTGTTGATGAAATTTATTTAAAGCAAGAATTTTTTAATTTTAACAAAAGTCAATTACAGAATTATGCTTTTAATTTAATTTTTAAATAATTGGTTGCTCTTTTCTCTACAAAATAATACAGAAGTGAGGCCACTATAATGACAAGAACAATTTTAAGAAGAAAAAATGGGATATTGAGATAGCCTTCAACTTTGAATTTTTTTAAGATTATTCCTACAAACGGATGCGATAGGTATAATGAATAGGATATGTCTCCCAGAAAAATTAAGGCTTTGTTTCCTTTACAATGAAATACATAATCAAAAGTTAAGAAAGAAAAGACAAACAGGGAGATGATTGCCAGCTTTATCCATTCATTATCAATAGGAATGATGCTAAGCAGTACCAGTATAAATGATAGGATTCCTATTATAGAAATAAGTGTTGCCCAATTCTTGGGAATAGTGAATCTGTTCAGCAAAAGTGAAAAAAGAATTCCTACAACAAAATAGAGATTCAGGGAGCTGCTTACCATCCGTACATAAGGACTCTCAAAGTAGTTAAAATGTCCTAAAACTGAAGTCAGAATGAAAAATCCTATGATGAAATAATATCTTTTTTCTTTAAAAAATAAAGAGAGTCCAAATATTAAATAAAAGAACATCTCAAAATTTAAGGACCAGCCCAGGAAAAGCACTGGAAATTCCTTCTTGGTGGGAAGAAATAATAAGGAATGGATAAGTTCATAAAGCCTAGCTCCATGAAAATGAAGCAGAAAACTGCCTCCCGGTATCATTGCTGCCAATGTCAAAAGATAATACAACGGAACAATTCTGATTACCCTTCTTTTGTAAAATAAGGTAATCTGCCGAAAAGAATCTGTACTGAAATTTATTTTTTGAGTGGTGAAAGCCATGATAAACCCACTGATGATAAAAAAGACAGGAACACCTATACTTCCTTTTTTGAACAAAATATCCCCAATGGCTAAACCAGGGAAGTTAATGGTATCACGGAAGTGAAAGCAGCATACTAGTAATGCTGAAATTCCTCTTAAAATCTGGATATTATTAAGCTTCATAACAGATGAAAAATCCTGTCTTTAAAAAAAATTAAAGATATTTATAGTTTTTAAATAGACCTATTCGATATAGAAATTTTAATAATCTTGAATTTTTCAATTTATTTATTTTGTCTAAAGAATTTGTTGCACTAAAATATAAATTAATTTTATCGATTAATTCTTCCGTCTGGAATTCAGAAAAATGAAAATTTTCTACCAATGTTTTTCTCCTTTCTTCTTTTCTTAAAGATTGTGATTTGGGATCGGAGCTGATACCATCTTTATAAAAGCGGGATATGGATTGTTCAATAGGTCTATAAGTACAATTATATTTGAAAATAGAAATCAAAAACCATTTCCAATCCGAACAGATTTTCAGATTTTCATCATAGAGACCTACTTTTTCAAAAGCACTTTTTTTTATAAATGTACTGGGATGCCAAATAGTTTCTTCAATTAAATCTAAAAATGAAATGCTTTTTTTAGTAGGTCTAAGAACATCTTTACTGTCTTCATCTACAATTAAATTACCAGAGATAATATCCTCTGTGTGGAGTAGTGGAGTTACTTTTTCTACAACCAATTCATTGAGCAGTTCGTCTCCACTATTTAGAAAAAGAAGATATTCTCCAGTAGCCTTTTCAATTCCTTTGTTCATCGCATGATAAATTCCATTATCGGGTTCACTTACCCAATCGTTTATCTTGGATTGATTTCTTTCTATAAGTTCTTTGCTCCCGTCAGAACTTCCACCATCAATTACTATATATTGAAAATCTTTATTGGTTTGCCGAAATACACTATCCATGGTTTTTTGTAAACCATTTTGGTTATTGAAGTTGATCGTTATGATTGTAATGGAATTATTGAGCATATTTTTGAATATTTTTTTTGGGTAAATATCTGTTTGTTTTTTGCGAAGTACAATGATATTGTATCATGGAATATCATTGAAAAAAATTACATTATTTTTAAATCATTTTCAATCATTTCTTTACAAAGAGATTTTACGGTGTATTGTGGTTGCCAGCCGAGAATAGTTTTTGCTTTTGTGGGGTCGCCAATTAGTAGATCAACTTCTGTCGGACGATAATAATTAGGATCTACTTTTACAACTGTTTTACCTAATGGTAGTTGGTAATTTGGATTATTACAGCGTGCTACTTTAGCAATTTCATTTTCTTGATTTCCTTCAAAAACCAGTTCTATTCCTGCTTCTTCAAAAGCCATAATAAGAAAATCCCTTACCATAGTAGTTTCTCCTGTCGCTAAAACAAAATCGTCTGGTTTATCTTGCTGCAGCATTCTCCACATTCCTTCTACATAATCTTTAGCATGTCCCCAATCTCTTTTGGCATTTAAATTCCCTAGATATAAACAATCTTGTTTGTTTTTTGCTATACTAGCTACTGCCATAGTTATTTTTCGGGTAACAAAAGTTTCACCTCTTCTAGGAGATTCATGATTGAATAAAATACCATTGCAGGCAAACATTCCATATGCTTCCCTGTAGTTTTTTGTTATCCAAAAACCATAAATTTTTGCAGCACCATAAGGAGAACGAGGATAGAAAGGACAGTTTTCATCATAAAATCCTTTTTCATTTTTATTGGATGGTAGTCCGCCATATAATTCTGAGGTAGAAGCTTGGTAAATTTTCGTCTTATGAGTGAGTCCTAAAATTCTAATGGCTTCTAATAAACGCAGGGTACCCAGACCATCTACATTGGCAACATATTCGGGCATGTCAAAACTTACTTTCACATGGCTCATTGCACCAAGATTATAGATTTCGTCTGGTTGTACCTCTTGTATAATTCTGATGATATTGGTAGAGTCTGTAAGGTCTCCGTAGTGTAATTTGAAATTCACATTATTTTCATGTTGATCCAGGTATAGATGATCAATTCTTTGAGTATTAAAAGAGGAGGCTCTTCGTTTTACACCATGAACTTCATAGCCTTTTTCTAAAAGCAGTTCGGCAAGATAAGAACCATCTTGTCCCGTAATTCCTGTAATAAGTGCTTTTTTCATCATTTGTTTAAAAATTTTTCTTCGTAAACTTGTTTTATTCCATCTTCTAAAGATATATCAGGAGACCAGCCCATAGAATTAATCTTAGAGGAGTCCATTAATTTTCTAGGAGTACCATTTGGTTTTTCTGTATCCCAAACTATATTTCCTTCATATTGGGTAATATCTTTAATCTGTGTGGCCAGTTCTGATATAGAGATTTCCTTGAATGACCCTATATTGATATGACCACTTTCATTGTAATTATTCATTAAAAATACACATGCCTTTGCAAGATCATCTACATGTAAAAATTCTCTAAAAGGACTTCCATCTCCCCATAAGACCACTTCCTCTACCTTGTTTTGTTTAGCTTCAAAAAACTTTCTGAGCATAGCGGGTAAAACATGAGAGTTATTTAGGTCATAGTTGTCATTAGGGCCATAAAGATTAGTGGGCATTGCGGAAATGAAATTGCAGTCATACTGGCTTCTGTATGCATCACACATTTTTATTCCTGCAATTTTTGCTATGGCATAAGGCTCATTGGTTTGTTCTAAAAATCCACTCAATAAGTATTCTTCTTTTAAAGGCTGAGGGGCGAGCTTGGGATATATACAACTGGAGCCTAAAAAAAGTAATTTTTTAACTCCCTGTAAATAACTTTGATGGATTATATTAGCCTCAATCATAAGATTTTTGTAAAGAAAATCTGCACGATATGTATTATTAGCATGAATACCTCCTACTTTGGCTGCAGCAAGAAAGACATACTCTGGTTTTTCAGTTTCAAAAAATGTTTGTACATTTTTTTGATCTGTAAGGTCTAATTCGTCTGAGGTTTTAGTAATAATATTGTGAAAACCATTTGAAGTTAAGTTTCTTAAAATGGCGCTTCCAACCATACCTCGATGTCCGGCAATGTATATTTTAGAATTTTGGTTCATAATTGTAGTTGTAACGGATTTTATAATAAATTACTTTTAATAAATTATTGAAGCTTGATTTCAAAACTTCAGGAAATGATTTATTTTTTTTAGGTAAAGCATTTTTCAAAATTACATATTTGCAATCTATTTTAGAGATTCGTTCAATGTCATTTTCAATGGTTTTCTGATGATAATTTTGATATAGTTTTTTCAATGAATTTGAATTTTCCAAAGAATATCTGTCATAGTATTTTGCTAAAGTTTCAGGATTTTTATATTTAAAATTTGAAAAATGATAGAATACTAAAGGAGAATTGTCCGGCATAAGATATTTATTGTTTTCTGTAGCTACTAATCCTATTCTTTCATGCAAATTCCATGGAGCGGCATTGTATCCCATTTTATGGAGAACTTTTACTTTTTTGAAAAAAATAGGCGAAAAGTTCATCCAGATTTGATCTACAAATAGACCTTTTTCTGGTTGAATATAGCAAAGAGATAACAATCTTTCTTCCCACCAATCTAGAAGATTTTTGGCATTTTCAGAATGACCCCTTAATCCGATAAACCCAAGGTTATATATACCAAAATTAAGAAAAGTGTTTTCTACTGGTTTGAAGCCATCTAGTGGGATAGAGCTCAGAATATGGGGAGTGAGCAAAATATCTGTATTATTTTCAAATTCTGCATTGAGGATAGATAAATGATCAAGTATTTCAATATCTGGATCGAAGTAATAGATAAATTCTGTATTGGGATTTTTTGCTAATAAGTACTTGAAAAAAGATGCTTTCACGGAGGTATTAAATTCTATGATATCATATTTCATCCATAATTCATCAAAATTTTTTATTCCAATGTCTTTCATTTCTACAATTTCACATTGGAAAGAATTATAATCTATTTCATCAGATTTTTCATCGCACAATCCTATTACAAATTTGACGTTTTCGCCATATTTATTAATAGAATTTCTTAAAACTTTAGCTTGTGCTAAATAGTTATTGGAGCAGATTGTGAAAGCTATATTCATAGGATTTTGGAAGTAAAAGTTGTTGAAATGTCTTAGTGTATTGTAAAAATAATTTACTTTCTGGGGATTGATAATTTTTCTGTTTTTTTAGTTTTGTATTACTTTGTAAGACTTATGAGAATTCTTCAGAATTACCTACAACAATAATTTCAAAACTAAAATCCTAACACAATTCTAAATAAAGTCAAATTGCACTCAATGCTAATTTAACTGTGTTGTATTTTTTATAAATGAAATTTATTTCCTAAACTTCAATGTTAATTTAAATAATGTTTTAGACAAATTTAATAACCCCATATTTTGAATCATTTTTTTTAAAAACAAAAAGAGTTTAAAAGTTTTTGATTCTTTTAGATTTCTTATTTCAATGGTTAGTTCATTGACTTTGTTGTAATTAACATCTAAATGCTTTAAAAGTAATTTATTGAAGTCAGAATTTGAAATCACTTTTTCAGCCTCTTTATAGAAAAGCATTTGATATAAAATCATATGTTTTCTATCTCGGGACATACTCCTTGCATGTTTTCTATACAAAGCCAGAGGAGCGTTTAAATAAATAAAATTGATGTTTTTTTGTGCAATTTGAATCCAAAAAAGCCAATCTTCTTTTGCTTTTAAATCTTCATTAAAACCAATAGTTTCAAAAAGAGATTTTGGGAAAAATCCACAATGAATAGGAATTGTGAATGTAAAATCCCATTGATATAAAATTGATTCGAAATTCAGCAAATCTTGAGACAACTTGCAAAAAGGAGGTAATAATTTTTGTTTATCGGAATCATCAAATAAACAAAAGTTTGACACTACTATCGCTTCTTTGTCTTGTATCAAATTTAATGAATCTGAAAACTTGGTTTCAACTAAGATATCATCAGAATCTAAAAACTGGATATAATCTCCGGTAACGATTTTCAGAGCTGCATTTCTTGCAGAAGATAATCCACCATTTTCTTTATAAAGGTATTTGAAACGGTTGTCTTTTTTTACCCATTTATCAGCTACTTCATCGGTATTATCAGGCGATCCGTCATTGACAATAATGCATTCCCAATTTTCATAAGTCTGGTCCAGTATAGACTGCAGAGATTCATCTAAAAACTGAGCCTGTTTATAGCAGGGGACAATTACGGATATTTTGGGATTCATTTTCATTTTTATTCAGTAGGTTTAATGTGTTTTTTATACTTCAATCGATCATAAATTGGCAGTCTATAGTTAGGCTGGTGATCACTGAATTTTTCTGGCCGAAGGTACAACATTATTTTTTTCGGGTACAGAACGGGATACATCATATTTTACGGCATTACCACTTACAAATAGTATGTATAAAGCTTTTTTAAATATTCATCAGGTGACAAACCTGCGAAAAAATCTTCTGTAAGGCTGTTGAATTCTATATTATAAAAAGAACCTTCATCTACACTTTCATAAGCCGCATTTTTGGAAAGATGATCTTCCAGCTGAGTTAAAATCTCAGGTAACGCATATTGGTAGGGATAGGCGAGATTTACAATCTCATTGTTGAAATTTTTCATGTATTTTCCAACAAATGAGGCGATGTCATCCGTTCCAATCAGAATCCTTCTTGCATTGCTGTGGATTGTCAGCTTATTTTCAGACAAAATTGAATTTTTGAGAAAATTGATCAGCGTATTGGGATTTCCTCCCCGGCCTACAGCATTTCCTACCCTGAAAATAATATAGCTAGAGCAGTGTTCAGCGATTACGTTTTCAATAGCAAGTTTATGCATCACATAAGGGCTGTCGGTTTTACTGGGATCATAAATACTGCAGGTGGAAAAATAGATCATCTTTTTATCTGGATACTGGCTGATCACCAATTTCATGAGCGATATTTCTCTTTCAAATTCAGCTGGATTTTTTTCCAACGAATTGGAAACTCCTGATGCAAAAAAAATAACATCTTCTTTATCATAAAGTCTTACGGCGTTTGCCAGAATTCCATTACCAATAATCATATGTTTCTTGTCTACTTAAGATGTTAGTTGTATATCTTTTAAATCTTTCAAGGGGATCAATAGATTTTAGAGTTTTTTAAAGATTTTAAATAGCCCAATTTTATTTCCCAGTTTTGCCCATCTTGAATTTTTTACATGATTCAGCTGATTGAGCGCCTGTTCATATTTGTTTTTGGGAACATAACTTTGAAGAAAGAGATCTTCAACGCTGATGTTTCTTCTTTCTGCCATTTTTATCAGCGCTACCCAGTGCCAGAACAGTGCTTTCTCAGCATTTTTGGTAGTAGAAATACCACTATCATGGATTCGGTATAAATATAAGTCTTCATCGATATATTTTACAGGGGCTATTTCGCACATTTTCATGTACCAGTCTTTATCTTCAGCAATTTTCAAAAAGGATCAATCCCTGATGTCTTCTCATATATCTTCTTCTTAAAGGTTACAAAATGTGAAATTTCTGCATTAAAATTATAGTAGGACTGATCCAGTTCTGTAATTTGTTTTGCTTTGTGAACAGACTGAGGGTTGAGGTACTGATCACAAAGGACAAAGTTTGAATATACCAAACCCACTTCGGAATATTCTGAATGGGTCCTTAAAACAAATTCTAAGGCATGAGGTGTTAACCCATCATCAGGGTCTAAAAAACCACATATTTCTGCTTCAGCAAGCTCTATTAATCTTCTTTTTGTATATCCGATTCCTCTGTTTTGATTATTTTGATTGATTTTAAACCGGGAATCATCACCTATGATCTTTTTTATGACTTCAAGAGAATCATCAGTAGAGCCATCATCCACAATTACCGCTTCCCAGTCCGTTTCGGTCTGAGCAACTAAACTTTGGTAGCATTTTCCAAAAAAATGACCATTATTATAGTTGGCGATAAGTACACTGAATTTACTCATTTCGACTGTGTTTATTCAAGATTTTTTTAAAGCATTCAAATACCCAAAACCA
Organism: Chryseobacterium sp. MEBOG07; assembly: GCF_021869745.1. Lineage (NCBI taxonomy): Bacteria > Pseudomonadati > Bacteroidota > Flavobacteriia > Flavobacteriales > Weeksellaceae > Chryseobacterium > Chryseobacterium sp. MEBOG07. The sequence continues at coordinate 5,056,130 of NZ_CP084579.1, read as the reverse complement.
TGTTTTCTATCTGGTTCCAGTATATTTCCTTCTGCCCATTCGTTCCAGGATTTTATAATTAAAAACTGTTCCGGATACTCCTTTTTATCTTCAAGGTATTCTACAGCTTTTTCTACCTGCTTTTCAAACAGCTCCGGGGAATTGTTAGTCAGAATAATTCCTCTGTAGCCGCTTCTTGGAGTATTATCCCAATTGGGCAGGATACATGGATAGGTAGGAATATTGCTTTCCTCAAACTTTAAGTCGTTTACTACTGCCTGGGCATCTTGAATCCCGACCTTAGGCTGTTCTTTTTTCTTAATACCTATTAATTCTTTTATCCTGTTTTTATAATATTGAGAGTGAGAAATATATTCTTTCTTCGCAATATGAGGTATCCAGGCTTTTTGAAATGCATTGGAGATCTTACTGTCATATCCCATAGATTTAAAATCTAGGTCATCACGGAGCTTGTTGGAGGCCATGATGTATAGATCATCAAATCCGTTTTTCCTGGCGAGCTCTCTGAATTTTGTAATATAATGGGGATCTCCTTCATTTAAATGATTGGAATCATAGATAATGAAAAGAGGTTTGTTGTCTATTTTGATATACCTCTTATCTTTGAAGAAAGGCAGAAGATACTCGAAATGAGCAATTAAGTCCTGTTCATTAGGGTAAACCTGCTTTGCCAGAATTTTTTCTGATAACCCGTGCCATATTCCAGACCATGTTTCATTGGCCCAGCAGAAGCAAAAAGGAAAATCTGGTTTTCCTGATTTTAATACATCATTTGCCACGCGTTCCAGCAATTGTTTGCCGTTGCCAAACCAGTAGTGATAATAGATAAATCCATGTACCCCATAGTCTTTTGCCATCTGAGCCTGCTGTTCTCTTACTTCGGGAACACGCAGGTCATAATATCCCAGATCTCCAGGGTATATGGGCTGTTCGTGTCCTTCAAACAGGGGTTGGGCTTTTCCTACATTGGTCCATTCTGTAAATCCTTTTCCCCACCATTCGTCATTTTCGGGAACAGGGTGGTATTGAGGGAGATAAAATGCAAGGGGCTTTATTTTTTTCATAATTGATTTAAGAATAATTTCTTAACAGCTTCCAGATATTTTGTTCCAAACTTATGATCAGGTTCCAGATGATTTCCTTCTGCCCATTCATTCCATGCATTAATAAAAATAAAGTTCTCTTCTTCAGAATAAGGTGTGAAGTCTGTCTTTATTTTTGAAAGCCAATTTTCAAAATTTTCTGGTGTTGAATTTTCAAGTATGAGCGTTGGGTTTTTACCTCTTCTGGAAGTATTATCCCATCCAGGAACAAGAGATGGATAAAGTTTATAATTAAAATCTTTTTGAGGTTTTAAATTCTCACTCATCCATTGATAAGGGATTTTATTGTAAGGATTTTGTGGCTTTTCTTTTGTGAAAGTTCCTCTTACGCTATTGATAAACCCCTTTTTAGTTTTCTTTTTCCTATCCTGAATTTCTGTGAAAACACTTTTTCTGCGTATTCCAAAAGGTTCGAAATCAAGTGCAGCATCAAATCCGTCTACTAATTGATCCCAGTCTTTCTGATAAGAGAAAACCATATGACATAAATACAACTCTAGGCCTTCTGCTTTTGCTTTATCCCGCCAACATTTAATTGTTTCTTGTACATTTGGTAAAATATTGGGTTTGTATATGATTATAATAGGTTTGTTATTTACTCGGATGTATCTTGGATCCTTTAGAATTGGAAGCAAAAAATCAATATGATCTTCATTATCCTGAACGGAGTATTTTTGTTCTATCAGAACTTCCTGATCATTGCCGTCCCAGCGTCTTGTCCAGTTTTCATTGGCCCAACAAAGCATAAAAGGTAAATCTTCTTTTAGATTTTTTAGTTTTCTGTCAACAGGTTCATGCATAAGTCTCTTACCATTAAACCAATAATGATAATAGCAAAAACCATATATGCCATGTTCTTTGGCCAGAAGCTCCTGTGCTAATCTGGCTTCCTCCAACCTTAAGTCATAAAAACCTAAATCTGCAGGGAGATGTGGTTGGTAGTGGTTTTCAAATAAAGGTTTTGCTTTGGTTACATTTGTCCATTCTGTAAAACCTTTACCCCACCATTCATCATTTTCCGGGAAAGGATGGAATTGAGGTAAATGTATGGCTATGGGTCTAATCATGAGTTCTAAAACAAAATATATTTAATTGCATGTGAAATCCACCGCCATGATTCTCTTGAGTGAAAGGACGAGGTAAGTTATTCCACGCTTCTTTTATATAGTATTTAAAACCTGCTTTATCAATCCAGGACAAAATCTCTGATAAAGTATTTTCTTCATCTATAGTATTGTGGAATTCTATAAAGAGATTTTCTATATTGTTTAGATGATTTTTAATGTCATTCAAAACGGTATATTCAGCGCCCTCAATGTCTATCTTAAGAAAAAATATTTTTTTATTCTCAATATAATTTCTCAGCCTTATAGATTTAACAATAGTATTATTGGGATGATTATTATTTTCGTTTAATATTTTTCCTCCTAAACTACCTTCTGAGAAGAATGTTAAATCATCTTCATTGATCCAAGCGGCAGCATTAATTAATTGAACATCATTTTCAATACCAAAAGTGTTGATGTTTTTTTGTAATTGACCGAAAATCTTTTGATCTGGTTCGAATGCTATTATCTTAGCATTTTTAAAAATGCTTTTAAAATATATACTGCTGAGTCCTATATTGGCTCCACAATCTAAAATTAAAACATCTTCATCTGATTTATTAAAAAGATAAACTTCATCAACGAATATTTCTTCTAAACTGTGCAAAAACCAAAAAGGATTACTAAATAGTATGTCTTTTCCTTTAAATTTGACAGATAAGTTTTCATAATGGCCAGATGGATATGAAGAAAGCTTACGGTAATCCGATGAGCTTATTCCATATTTTTCATTGTACTTTGAATTTTTTTTTAATAGAAAATTAAACATTATAGTGTTTTTATTTTGTTGTTGAATATTTTTTATACCCCGACTTTTTATTTTTCTTTTCTTGATACTATAGTCATTAATCTTATGTGGAAATACTTACCTAAAAATAATGAATAATTGTATTTTATTAATAGTTAGTTCTACTCAACATCTATCCATTCATTTTTTTCAAAATCAAACTTCTTTATTAATTTTGCCGGTGCGCCAGCAATCATACTGTAATCAGGAAAAGATTTATTTACAACAGAGTGTGAACCTACTACACAGTTATTTCCTAAAGTAACACCACTCAAAATTGTTACCCGATATCCTAAAAATGTATTTTTTCCTATGCGAACTTTCCCTTTTGAAAATAAAGGTTGATCTTTAGGTGAAAGTTGCGTTGTAGGATCAACCCCGTGATAGTGGTCAGAAATATAAATATACTCACTAAAAAGGCATCCTTCCTCAATCACTATTTCGTCAATTGCTGTAATACATGCATAATTGCCAATTTTTACATCATTTTTAATAATTAGTGTTGGTGTAAATTTTTGACGCAAATATGTATCAAAAGCCGCAATCCATGAATTATGACCAATAAAAGTATTTTCTCCTATAGAGATATATTCTGCTCCAACAACTGTCTGTGGATCCTCAATTTTCGAGCTAATAGGTGTTTTAAATTTCGAAATATTTTTATTATCTGGATTTTCAATGCGCTGAAAATGATTGGATAAAAAGCGGATTAAACGTTTTTTTATATAGCTAATCATGATAAAATTTGGATTGTATATTTAAGGTACCTCTCCATTGTTCAGGTAAAACTGATTCAAACTTATTTTTAACTATTAGATTTGTCTCGGACACCCATTGGTCAATTACTTTGTTATTCGATACTAAAACAATATCAATTTCATAATTTCCATGAATTACTGGTAAGTGAAACTCAAAAACGAAAGAGTGTGAGCCTTTTTCTGTTGTGAACATAGATCCTCCATAATCTTGGCTATTACATCCAAATAATATTCCTCCCTCTTTATCTCTGATAACAAATCCTATTTCACAATTGGTCATCCTTTCTTTTGCATTGAACATAAACCGAAATTTTTCATGCTTGTCAGAATGTATAGAAAAATTATTATTACCATCAACTTCCCATTTGGTAAAGTAGCCTTCAGTATTTAATGGAATATTTGTGCGAATTCCATCGGTTTCAGTAATTTTATCAATGAAATAAGCATCTATAACAGAGTTCATTGAACCAGTTTTTTTCAAATTACCCTTTTCTAGAAGAATACCTTTATTACATAATGCTTTGATACTTGCCATATTATGGCTGACAAAAAGAACGGTTCTTCCCTCTCCTTTTGTAACATTTCCCATTTTCCCCAAGCATTTTTTCTGAAATTCTGCATCACCCACAGCTAGAACCTCGTCAACGATTAAGATTTCAGATTCTAAGTGAGCGGCAACAGCAAATGCAAGGCGGACATACATCCCGGAAGAATATCTTTTAACAGGAGTATCTATATATCTTTCAACGCCTGAGAAATCTACAATTTCATCAAATTTTCTCTTGATTTCATTTCTTGTCATTCCGAGGATCGCTCCATTAAGAAAGACATTTTCTCGTCCTGTCATTTCAGGGTGGAATCCTGTTCCTACTTCCAATAGAGAGGCTATTCTACCGTTGGTGTAAATCTTACCGGTCGTAGGTTTTGTCACTTTACTTAAAACCTTTAACAAGGTTGATTTCCCTGCTCCGTTTCTTCCGATAATTCCAACAGCATCTCCTTTTTCTATTTCAAAATCGATATCACGGAGAGACCATACATATTCAGAATCTCCTTTTGTTGCTCTATCGTTTGCTTCTCCAATTTTCAGGTAAGGATCTTCCTTTCCTCTTATTTTATACCAGAACCTGTTGAGGTCATGAGACAGTGTTCCTGTACCGACTTGTCCCAGGCGGTATTGTTTTGATATATTTTCTGCTTTTAAAGCCAGCATGTTTTTTAAATTTAAATTTTTAAAAGAAAATAATTACACGGTATCCATAAAAGTTTTTTCAACTTTATTGAATACAACAGTTCCTATCATTAAAAGGACAAGAATAATACCTGTACTGATTCCAAGCATAGCAGGGGAGAAGTCTCCCACGCCAATCCATGCATATTTGAAACATTCAAAAATACCTGTCAACGGATTGTAATAAGCTAATTTTTTAAAGAATCCCGGCAATGAAGATACCGGATAAATGACTGGTGTAGCATACATATATAAACTGACTCCAAAACCCAAAAGCATACTCAGATCTTTATATTTTGTGGTAAGTGAAGAAAATATCATTCCAACGCCTAATGCAAAGAGTGCCATCAGAAGTATAAGAAACGGGGTGGCAAGTATCCAGATATTAGGATGAACTTCTCCATTATAGTAATAATAAGCCCATGCAAGGATGAATAACAGAAACTGTACCCCAAACCGCATAAGGTTAGAAATAACAATGGACAATGGAGTAACCAGCCTTGGGAAATAAACTTTTCCGAAAATTCCGGCATTTCCCGTAAAAGTTGAGGATGTTGCCAGTAAAGAAGCGGAGAAATAATTCCAAAGAGTAACCCCTGTCAGATAAAAAAGAAGAGGTGGAGCTCCGTCTGTAGGGAGTTTGGCAATTCTTCCAAAAATAACCAGGTATACGATGGTTGTTAGAATGGGATTGATAAAAAACCATATAGGTCCTAAAATAGTCTGCTTAAAACTGGATATAAAATCTCTCTTTACAAACATGTAAACAAGATCTTTATATTTCCAGACTTCTTTCAGCTTCAAGTCAAGCAACGAATGATCAGCATCAATCGTTTCAGTCCACTTCTGTTGTGGTTCATTCATTTGTGTAAGTTTTTGCAAATTTATAATAATTAATTCTTACCGTACCTCTTAATTTATGAATTTTCATTGTCAATAAAACTAAAAATCAACAACTAATATATTGATATTTGGCGGTATGAACAAAAACTATTGGCCATAAAGCCAATAGTCTATGATTTTTATAAATTGTATTTGTTATTTACCAATAAGTTTTTTCAGGTACTCGCCGTAACCACTTTTGCCATATTTAGCAGCCGTTTCAAGAAGTTTTTCTTCGTTAATGAATTTGTTCCTGAATGCAATTTCTTCTATACAGCCGATTTTAAATCCTTGTCTTTTTTCAATAACGCTTACAAATTCTGAAGCATCATGAAGAGAGTCGAAAGTTCCTGTATCCAACCATGCAGTACCTCTGTCAAGAACAGCCACTTCCAGCTTTCCTTTGCTGAGATACACATTGTTGATGTCGGTAATTTCCAGCTCACCTCTTGCGGAAGGTTTGATGTTTTTAGCGATATCCACTACGCTGTTATCATAAAAATAAAGCCCTGGTACGGCATAGTTTGATTTTGGGTTTTCAGGCTTTTCTTCAATAGAGACTGCTTTCAGATCTTTGTCAAACTCTACAACACCATATCTTTCAGGGTCTGCAACGTGGTAGGCAAAAACAACTCCTCCATCAGGATTGGTTTTGTTTTTCAGTAAAGTTCCCATTTCGGAACCGTAGAAAATATTATCACCCAATACGAGTGCTGCAGAATCATGACCAATAAACTGATCTCCTAAAATAAAAGCTTGTGCTAAGCCGTCAGGACTTGGTTGTACAACATATTCTATATTACAGCCAATTTGTGAGCCATCGCCTAGAAGCTTGATGAAGCCGGCCTGATCATGTGGTGTGGTAATAATCAGAATATCCTTGATTCCTGCCAAAAGAAGCGTGGAAAGCGGATAGTAGATCATAGGTTTATCATAAACAGGCATTAGCTGTTTACTTACGGCTATAGTTAGAGGGTAAAGTCTTGTTCCGGAACCTCCGGCTAATATTATTCCTTTCATGTGTTGGTGCGTATTACGCAAATTTCTTTTGTGTTACTAAGTTGATTTTCTTTTGCTATTTTACGGATTGTCTTTTCCTCAATAGCTGGATGTTTAGCTGTATTGTTTGCTATAGTAATCCTGATAATTTCCAGAAGTCACATTCTCTAGCCATTCTTTATTTTCAAGATACCAGTCTATAGTTTTTCCTAAACCTTCTTCAAAAGTTACTGATGGTTTCCAGCCTAGATCCTTGTTCAATTTTGTTGCATCAATAGCATAACGCTTGTCATGACCAGGTCTGTCTTTTACAAAAGTGATCAGTTTTTCAGAATAACCTTCAGGCTTTTCCAGTTTAGCATCCATTTGTTTGATCAGTTCTTTGACAAGATCAATATTCTGCCACTCGTTGAAGCCTCCGATATTGTAAGTTTCTCCGGTTTTTGCATCGTTAAAAATCTGATGAATCGCCTTCGCGTGATCAATGACAAATAACCAGTCTCTGGTGTATTTTCCGTCTCCATAAATAGGAAGAGGCCTTTCATTGATAATATTTGAAATACAAAGTGGGATCAGCTTTTCAGGAAAATGATTGGGACCGTAATTGTTGGAACAGTTCGATACGATGAACGGCATTCCGTATGTATTTCCGTAAGCTCTTACCAAATGGTCAGAAGCTGCTTTTGAAGCAGAATACGGAGATTGAGGGTCATATGATGTTGTTTCTAAAAAGAATCCTGTTTCTCCCAAACTTCCATATACTTCATCTGTAGAAATATGATAGAAAAGGTTTGTTCTTTTTTCATCAGGGAATCTGCCGTGAGTATGTTCAGGATTTAATGTCCAGAATTCCTTACAAAGATTCAAAAGATTAGCCGTTCCGTTCACATTGGTATTGATAAACGCCATAGGATCGGTAATGCTTCTATCTACATGACTTTCTGCGGCTAAATGCACTACAGCATCCGGATTGTATTTTTCAAAAACTTTTCTAAGTTCTTCAGGCTGGGTAATGTCTGCCTTCTCGAAAACATAATTGGGTTCATTTTCGATGTCCTTTAAGTTTTCCAGATTTCCGGCGTAAGTAAGGGCGTCAAGATTGATAATTGTAATATCCGGATTGTTTTTTACAAATTCTCTTACAACATGGGAGCCGATAAATCCAGCACCTCCTGTAATGATAATATTTTTCATTTATTTATTTTGAGATGGTCTTTCTTCCTATACTTTTATAATGGAATCCGTTTTGTTCAGGGATTTCCAATGGATACATATTTCTGCCGTCAAAAATAACTTTGTTCTTCATTTTTCTTGCCATAAGCTCAAAGTTTGGGTTTTTGAATTCCGGCCATTCTGTAGCAATAAATAGAGCGTCCACATCTTCCAATGCATCATACATTCCTTTGGCGTACTGTATTTTGTCACCCAGAAGTTTCTGAACATTATTTTCTGCAACAGCATCATATGCTACAATTTCTGCACCTTTTTCCAGTAAAAGAGCAATGTTGTCCAAAGATGAAGCTTCTCTGATGTCGTCAGTATTCGCTTTGAAAGCAAGTCCCCACATTGCAATTTTCTTACCTTTAATGTCTCCGCCGAAATATTTTTCAATTTCTGAAACCAAAATTACTTTCTGAGTAGTATTTACATTTTCTGTGGCTTCAAGAATCTGAAAGTTGAAATCTTCCTGCTTTCCGGATTTTATAAGAGCTTTTACGTCTTTTGGAAAACAGCTTCCTCCATATCCGATTCCCGGGAAAAGGAATCTGTGGCCTATTCTGTCATCACTACCCATTCCGAGTCTTACCTTATCCACATCTGCACCTACTTTTTCGCAATAGTTGGCAATTTCATTCATAAAGGTAATTTTTACCGCTAAAAAGGAGTTCGCTGCATACTTTGTAAGTTCCGAGGACTTCTCATCCATAAAGATGATTGGGATTCCTGTATTGGTAAAAGGCTGGTAAATTTTAGACATGATGTCTTTTGCTTTTTCCGAGCTGGCGCCTACGACTACTCTTGAGGGATTCATAGAGTCTTCAACGGCAAAACCTTCTCTTAAAAATTCAGGATTTGAAACCACATCAAAAGGGATATTTGTTTTGGAAGAGATGGCTTCTCTTACCCTATCTGCAGTTCCTACAGGAACGGTGCTTTTGTTGACAATAACTTTGTATTCAGTCATTAATTCCCCAATATTATTGGCTACCTGAAGTACATAAGATAAATCTGCAGAACCATCTTCACCAGGAGGTGTAGGCAGTGCCAGATAGATCACTTCGCTTTTGTCTAAGGCTTCTTTAAGGTTCGTAGTGAAAAATAATCTTTCAGATTGAATGTTTCTCAAAAACATTTCTTCAAGGTTCGGCTCATAGATGGGAACAATGCCGTTTTTTAGACCTTCTACTTTTTTTTCATCAATATCAACACAGTATACTGAATTGCCAAGTTCTGCGAGGGTAGTGCCTGTAACTAGCCCTACATAACCTGTTCCTACAATCGTTATATTCAAAATGTTTGTTTTTAAATTCTAAAGACAAAAGTAATAAAAATCCTGTGACATATTCCTTTAATTTATTGTAAATGAATCTGACGCTATTTGCTTGATACTTAAGATAATTTTGCATTTTTAGAAAAAAAGCGTATATTTGCATTGGATTTACGGAAAAAATGGGAAGGCTTCGCAAGAAAGCCTTTTTTCGTACTGTAAATCAAGATAAAAAATATATGGAGTTTAGACAAAGAATTGAAGAATTGTTAAATGAATTCCTTGAGACCAGAAAAGATATGTTTCTTATTGATCTTAAATTTTCTGCAGGGGATGATATTACGGTGATTTTAGATGGTGATAACGGAGTTTCTCTGCAGGATTGTCTTGATGCAAGCCGTGCGATAGAATTTAATATGGATCGTGAAGAGCATGACTTTAGCCTTCAGGTGATGTCTGCCGGATTGAGCGAGCCATTATCCACACCCAGACAGTTCGGTAAAAATATCGGAAGAGAGATTGAAGTGATGCTGGAGGATTCTTCCAAGATTGAAGGAGAATTGTCGAAAGTAGACAATGAGAAGATTACACTTATTTTACGTTACCGTAAACCGAAAGACATCGGGAAAGGGAAAGTAGATGTGGAAGAGGAGAAAGAGATTGCTTACTCTGAGATCAAAAAAGCATTAGTAATAATTAAATTTTAAAAGAAAAAAGAATAGATGGATAATATAGCGTTGATTGAATCCTTTGGTGATTTTAAAGACGAAAAGGGGATCAGTAAGATTGATCTTATGGCAATTATTGAAGATTCACTGAAAACTCTTTTGAGAAAAAGATTTGACTCAGATGATCATTTTGATGTGATTGTAAACCCGGATAAAGGAGATTTTCAGATATTTTTAAATAAAACAATTGTAGAGGACGAAATGTCTGAAGATGATGATTTGGAAATTGAAATTTCTGAAGCAAAGAAGATTGATCCTACTTTCGAAGTAGGTGAGGACTTTACAATGGAAATTCCTGTTGCACAATTGGGGAGAAGAAATATTCTTACCCTTAAGCAGATTCTGGCTACAAAATTACAGGAGCACAATAATGCAATGCTGTACGAGCAGTTTAGAGATAAAATTGGAGAAATAGTTGTAGGGGAAATCCACCACATCCGTCATAAGCACGTGATTTTGTTGGATGATGAAGGGAATGAATTTATTTTACCAAAAGAAAACCAGATCCAATCCGATTTCTTTAAAAAGGGTGAGAATATCAGAGCTATTGTCGAGACAGTAGATTTTAAAGGTTCTAAACCACAGATTATTATTTCCAGAACTGCACCTAAATTCCTTGAGAAGTTATTGGAGCTGGAAATTCCTGAGATCCAGGATGGAACAATCATGCTGAAAAAAGTAGTGAGAATTCCTGGTGAGAAGGCGAAGATTGCAGTAGATGCTTATGATGATAGAATTGATCCTGTAGGAGCTTGTGTTGGGGTAAAAGGATCCAGAATTCATGGAGTTGTAAGAGAATTGAGAAATGAAAACATCGATGTTATTCAGTGGTCTAAAAACCCTGAGATTTTGGTGAAGAGAGCTTTAGGAAATGTTACCATCAATAAAATTGACATCAACGAGGAACAAAACTATGCATTAGTATATACTCCTGTTGAAGAGATTTCTAAAGTAATTGGAAAACAAGGACAGAATATCAGACTGGCTTCTTGGCTGTCAGGATATGAGATTGATGTATACAGAGAGTCCAGCGAGGATGATGACGTTGATTTGAGAGAATTTAACGATGATATCGAGCAGTGGATTTTGGATGAGTTTAAGAAAGTAGGACTTACAACTGCAAAATCAGTATTGGATAAAGAAACTGAAAGTCTTCTTAATATGGTTGACCTTGAAGAAGAAACAATCGAAGATGTTAAGCGTATTCTGAGAGAAGAATTTGAAGATTAAAATTTTAAATAAATTTTAATAAACAGTAAAAAGGAAATACTTTAATTTTAAAAATTAAAAACAGTAAATAATATAGATGCCAAAAATTAGATTAAATAAAGCGGTTAAGGAATTCAATATTTCGATGTCCAGATTAGTAGAATTTTTACAATCAAGGGGGTTCGTGGTTGAAGGCAATCCTAACGCTCAATTGGAAGAATCGGCATATTCTGCATTGGAAGCTGAGTTTGCTAAAGATGGCGAACAACGAAAGGCTTCCCATGAGGTGGTGATCACTAAAGTTCCGGAAGAAAAACTGGAAATTGAAGAAAAGAAAACCCCTGAAGTGATAAGAGCTAAAGCAAATAAACCAGAAACTAGAATTTTAGGTAAAATAGATTTAGAACCTAAGAAGCCTGAAGTTGAAGAAGCTTCTGCAGCTCCTGTAACTCCTGTTGCGGCACCGGTTGAAGAAAAGAAAGACGAAATCGTGAAACAAGAACAACCGGAAGTAAAAGCAGTTCCTGAAAAGCAGGAATTCAAGGTTTTGGATAAAATTGATTTGTCTCAAATAGAATCTAGAAACAGACCTGTAAAAAAAGACAAGCCAAAAATGGAGGAGAAAAAAGAAGAAGTTAAATCTGTGGAACCAATAAAAGAAACTCCAAAACCAGCTGTTGTAGTGGAGAAGAAAGTGGAAGCTCCAAAAGTAGTAGCTGAACCTGAATCTCAGGAACCGCAAAAAATTGAGACAGTATATCAAAAACTAGACGGTCCTAAGATCGTTGGGGAAAAGATCGACTTAACTCAGTTTGCGCCAAAACCAGGTGCTGGAGCAAAAAAGAAAAGAAAGAGAATTGAAAAACCTGGTGGCCAGAATAACCAACAAGGTCAAGGGAATAATCAAAACTCAGGAAATAACAATAATAATAACCAAGGTGGACAAGGCCAAGGAAACAGACCTCAGGGTCAAGGTGGACAAGGTGGAAATCGCCAGGGTCAAGGAGGGCAAGGAAACAGACCTCCAGGTCAAGGTGGACAAGGTGGTGGAAACCGTTTTGGAAACAACAATAACCAAAACCGCCCAGGTGGTCAAGGTGGAGGATTCAAAAAAGGACCTCAGAACAACAGACCTGGACAAAGAGTTATGCCAGTTGAGCTGACTGACGAACAAGTTAAGAATCAGATCAAGGAAACATTAGAAAAACTGACTAATAAAGGAGGTAAATCTAAATCCGCAAAACACAGAAAAGACAAAAGAACTTACCGTAGAGAGCAGGATGAGCGTCAGCAAGAGCTTGAAGCACAAGACAGAACTCTAAAAGTTACAGAATTTATTACTGTAGGTGAATTAGCGAGCTTAATGAATGTGTCGCCAACAGAAGTGATTTCTGCATGTTTCTCACTTGGGGTAATGGTTACCATGAACCAAAGATTGGAAGCAGATACCTTATTATTGGTAGCAGATGAATTCGGTTATAAAATTGAATTCTCAGATGCTGATCTTGAAGAAAATGATAGCGAAGATATTATTGATTCTGAAGAAGATCTTTCATCAAGAGCTCCAATTGTAACAGTAATGGGTCACGTTGACCACGGTAAAACTTCATTGCTTGACTACATTAGAAAAACGAATGTAATTGCAGGTGAATCTGGAGGAATTACACAGCATATTGGTGCTTACAATGTGAAACTTGAAAACGGACAAAGAATTACATTCTTAGATACCCCTGGTCACGAAGCGTTTACAGCGATGAGAGCCAGAGGTGCTCAAATCACGGATATTGCAATTATTGTGATTGCTGCCGATGATGATGTAATGCCTCAAACGAGAGAAGCAATTTCTCACGCACAGGCAGCTGGTGTACCAATGATTATTGCATTGAACAAAGTAGATAGACCAAGTGCAAACCCAGACAATATCCGTCAGCAACTTTCAGGGATGAATATCCTTGTAGAAGAATGGGGTGGGAATGTTCAGGCGCAGGAAATTTCTGCAAAATTTGGTAACAATATGGATGTCCTATTGGAAAAAGTATTACTTCAGGCAGAGATGCTTGATTTAAAAGCTAATCCTGATAGAAATGCTCAAGGAGTTGTTATTGAAGCTTCACTAGATAAAGGTAGAGGATATGTTGCCACAATGTTGGTACAGACTGGTACTCTAAAAGTGGGAGATTATGTGGTTGCAGGTAAAAACCATGGTAAGGTAAAAGCTATGCTTGACGAAAGAGGTAGAAACCTTACAGAAGCAGGGCCGTCTATTCCAGTAACTATTTTAGGATTGGATGGAGCTCCTACAGCAGGTGATAAGTTTAAAGTATATGAAGATGAAAGTGAGGCTAAAACTATCGCTAATAAGAGAGAACAGCTTCAGAGAGAACTTTCCATCAGAACTAAGAAGCATACTACACTTGAAGAATTAGGTAGAAGAATCGCTTTAGGTGATTTCAAAGAATTGAACATTATCCTTAAAGGAGACGTAGATGGTTCAGTTGAAGCATTATCAGATCAGTTACAGAGATTGTCTACTGCTGAGATTAACGTTAATATCCTTCACAAAGGAGTAGGACAGATTACTGAATCTGACGTTAACTTAGCTGCGGCTTCAGATGCAATTATTATTGGATTTAATGTAAGAGCTGGTGCCAATGCTAAAGACCTTGCAGATAGAGAGGAAATCGAGATCAGAAACTATTCTGTAATCTATGCCGCTATCGAAGAAGTGAAGGAAGCTATGGAAGGTATGCTTTCACCTGAGATTAAAGAACAAGTAATTGGTAATGTTGAGATCAGAGAAGTATTTAAAATTTCTAAGGTTGGAACAATTGCAGGATGTATGGTTCTTTCAGGAAAAGTAGCCAGAAATTCAAAAGTAAGAGTTCTTAGAGATGGTATTGTTAAATTTGACGGTGAATTGGAAAGCTTGAAGCGTTTCAAGGATGATGTTAAAGAAGTAACAAAAGGCTACGAATGTGGTCTGAACCTAAAAGGCTATAATGATATAGAAGTCGGAGATATTCTTGAAGTTTACGAAGAAGTAGCTGTCAAGAAGAAACTGAAATAAATATATCCTAAATATGTGAAAACCACTTTTTTATAAAGTGGTTTTTTTTATTTTTGTATCCTAATAATTTATAATGATTCTAAATAATATTTTTTACATTATTAATAATTTGTTAAAGCGAATCCAGATAGTGAAAAAATTATTTTTTATTGAATAAAATGTGTCTATCATTAATGAATCTTATTTATTTTGCGTAATTTTTAAATGAAACATTAAAAAAAACAGTAGATTAAACAATAGTTTAATTTGTGGATGTTAATATTTATTAACATATTTGCCCATTAAATATATTAAAATTTGTTAATATGAATGTTAAATTACGTGTACTGAGTGCTGGGGCGCTGTTTTTCTTTGGAGGAATGGTAATTGCGCAGCAGCAGACAACAACTAAGAAAAAAGACACGGTAAAAAAAGAAACATCAATTGATGAAGTAGTTTTGCTAGGTTACTCAAAAAGTATCACAAAACCTAAGTCAACTGTTGCTTCTAATACTGTTGGAGAGGTATTCTTCGAGAACAGACCAAACGTCAATATGTTAACTTCTTTACAAGGGTCAGCTCCAGGGGTGATCATGAACGGTGGTTCTGGTAGCCCGGGTTCTGCTAAATTTAGCTTATTGATTCGTGGTACGAGTTCTGTTAATGGTAATACAGATGCCTTAATTGTTATCGATGATATTCCATCGAATGCTTCAGAATATAGAAACTTGAACCCTAATGATATAGAGTCAACGACTATTTTGAAGGATGCTGCAGCAACTGCCGTATATGGTAACCGTGGTGCTAACGGGGTTGTAGTTATCAGAACAAAAAGAGGTAAATATAACAGTGGGTTTAAACTTTCCTATACAGGGATGACAGGGATGTCATTGAGACCACTTGACAAATATAATCTTGCCAATACTGAACAGTATATGGGGATTATGAAATTATACGGATTCTCTGATACTAACTCAGAATATGTTAAGGCTAAAGATGCTTTAGCTCAAGGGATAAATACAGATTGGAAAAAACAATTCTTTAAGCCAGAGATGTTCCAATCTCATGATGTTGCTCTTTCTACAGGTGGTGCCAATGTGTCTTCTTATAACTCATTCGGTTATATGGAGCAAGGTGGAGCAGTACCAACTACAGATTTCAAGAGATTTACTGTTAGATCAAACGTTCAGGCTAAATCTAAAGATAATAAGTTAAACGTTAATTCACAGCTTGCTCTTGCATTCTCAAGAAGAAACGAATTAGTAGAAGAAACTACTTCAGGAATTAGTAATAACTCTGTACAGAACCCACTTCTTGGAGTTCTTATGGGCTTACCATATTTGTCTCCGACTAAATATGCAAATGGGCAGCAGTTATTTAATTCTATAGGTACCAATTTCAGTAATGGTAACAACATTTACGTATTACAAAACCTTCTAACAAGAGGGAATCTTCCAAATATGGTAGATCAGGTATCTATCGGTGCAAACTTAGGTGCTACTTATGCTATTAGCAAAAACTTTACCATTGGTAATAAACTAGGTATTGATTACAGACAAAGTGATAGAGTATCTGGTAGAGCTCCTTGGTCATATTTGGCTTTAGCAACACAAGCAGGGGCTAAGTATACAGGTTCAGAAACTCAAACTACAACAAGAGACTTAACGATCAATAACGTAGTGTCTTTATTATATAGTGGGAAACTAGGTGAGCACTCTGTGGATGCATCTGTAAACATGGAGTATAATAAAGTAAATTATAGAGCTACTTCAAGAACACAAAACGGATTAGATCCAAGAACGTATGTACCAGGTTCAGGTACAGGATATGTGCCGTTTGATAACACAGCGACATCTCCTTATATTCCTTCAGTAAGTGCTTCAAGAGTTACAGCAGGAACATTAGCTGTTTTTGGAACTGTTAACTATGATTATGCCGGAAGATTTGGTTTCAGTGGTACATTAAGAAGAGATGCTTCTTACCGATTTGTTGGAGAAAACAAATGGGCGACGTATTGGTCTGTAGCAGGTAGATGGAATATCGACCATGAGAGCTTTATGGAAGGATCTACATTCAGTACTCTTAAGCTAAGAGCTTCTTACGGAACAAATGGTAACCAGAATATTATTGCAGCAAACCCAGGTTCAAACCCCTTATTGACAGCTAGTAATGTGGTAAGAGATCTATATACTTCTCCTACAGGATACGGTAACGCTCTTGGTTTTGGTTTTGCTTACGGAAACCCGTTTATACAATGGGAAGATGTTGCTCAGGCCAACCTTGGATTAGACTTCACTTTGCTTAATAATAAATTGGAAGGTACTCTTGATGTGTACCAGAAGAAAACAACTAATCTATTCAGTACAATTCCAACTTCTGCTTCTTCAGGTTCTTATACTATTAATGGTAACAACGGATCAATGACTAACAAAGGTATTGAACTTGGATTACGTTATAATGTTATAAAAACTGACGATCTTACATTCAGTGTATTTGCGAATGGTGCTTATAACAACAATAAAGTTAATGAGTATCAGATTTATGGTGATCCAGAACCGGGATCAACTGTTACCATGGCTGGTCATACTCTGAATGAATGGTATGTTTACAAGTATGCCGGAGTTAACAAGAGTAATGGTAACCTGTTATTCTATTCTAAAGACGGAGGAGTTACAGAGGCTCCAAAAGTGGAAGATGCACAATTCATTAACGTGAGTCCTATTCCTAAGTATGCAGGAAGTTTTGGTTTTGAAACGAACTACAAAGGATTCTTCTTTGACGGATTATTCACTTTCCAGCAAGGAGTTAAGAAATTCGATAATGCACTTTATTGGTTGGCAAACCCTGAAGGACTAGGCTCTAGTGCTGTTGGTTCTTCAAATATGTCAACAGATTTATTAAATGCATGGACTCCTCAGAATTCAAATTCTGATACTCCAAGCTTAAGAGCGACCAACTGGGGATATACAGCAGATTCTGACTATTTCCTTAAAGATGCTTCTTTCTTAAAAGTGAGATCCGTAACAATTGGATATCAGCTTAGAAAAGAGCAATTGCGGAACCTGCCTATTACAGGGCTTAGAATATATGTACAAGGGGAAAACCTTTATACATGGACAAAATGGAGAGGTTTCGATCCTGAACCAATTACAGGAACTAATTTAGGTGTATATCCTAACCCGAGAATGTATACAGTAGGGGTGAAAATTGATTTCTAAAAAAATTATTAAAATGAAAAAAGTATTTTATATATTATCGTTTTTCTTAGTGCTGACATCATGTAACGATGCACTAGAAATTGTCCAAGATGGGGAGATTAATGATGCAAATGTTGCTTTTCAGTCAGTAGATGATATGCAGAAGTTTCTTAACGGAAGTGTGTATCCTGCAGTAAATCCAACAAATGAGATCTTTTTTACTTCTCTTTTCACAGATGAAATTGGATACGGACCAAGCAGTGTAAGTACATCTGATATCTTAACACATAGATTCGTACTTAACTCTACAACTAGCCAGGTTTCGGGTATATGGGTGAGTAACTATAACATTATCAATAAAGTAAATATCCTTTTGAAAGGAAGTGCTTTGGTTAATTATAACTCATTGACTCCTGCTAATAAATCTTTATACACGAATATCCTGGTAAACGCAAGAGCTATCAGAGCGTATGCTTATATTACTCTGGAATCGTACTTTTCTACAAATATGAAGGATCCTAATGCTTTAGGAGTAATGCTTAGCACTGAACAGGCAGATCCTTTTACCACAAAATTACCAAGAGTAAAGAACTCTGATATTTTTGCTTTGATTGAATCTGATTTGCAATATGCCCTTACCAACTATAACGGAGTTGCGGTTTCTACAGGGGTTTCTGCTCAGCATTATTTTGATAAAAAAGCATCCATTAATGCGATTGCAGCAAGATATTATAACTATAAAGGTGATGATACCAATGCAAAAGCTAATGCTGATGCGGTTATTAGTACCAGTGCTTTAAGTTTAACAGCTTCCGGAGCATATGCTACCATTTGGAATGATACAGCAAGAGGTGAAATTATCTGGTCTCTATACAGGCCAAACAGTGCAACGGGATCGTGGTCTAATATTGCCGGTCTTTGGACTACCAACTCTACAGATATCGATGGTTCCGTAAACTTCGATATGGGTAGAAAGTTATTTTCTCTTATTGATAGCCAAATTGGTTTAGGAGATGATATTCGTCGTACTGTTTTTGTAGATGATACAAGTAAATTTGATGGATTCTATCCTAACGGAGCAAACGCAAGAGAAGATGATATAATTGTAATTAACAAGTATCCAGGAAAATCTGGGCAGCTTGCAAGTGCTACAATGCGTTTAAGAAATGACATCAAGATGTTCAGATTATCAGAAATGTATTTTATTTTAGCTGAAGTAGCGGCTCACCAAGGAAATTATGCAGTGGCTGCAGATAATATCAATAAAGTGAGAAAAGCAAGATCTACAACTGGTGCTGCTCCTATGCCTTCTTATGCTGGAGCTCAGCAAGCATATGCAGATATTCTTTTAGAAAGAAGAAAAGAACTATGCTTGGAAGGACACCGTTATGTAGACTTAAAAAGAATGGGTGTTGCTGCTGGAGTAGGTGTAGATAGAGATGTTTATGATGATGACAACAAGTCATTACCGCTTACATTGCCTGCTAGTGATTATAGATTTACATTGCCAATTCCATTGAATGAGCTTAATGCAAATCCTAATGTCCAACAAAACCCGGGTTATTAATTTTTAATAATATAAAGAGATTATGAAAAAATTGCATTTTTAATATTGTCATTCTTTGTTTTTTTCCTAAACAGTTGTAAAGATGAAACCGCGGTTTACGAAGGAGATTCTTATTTACACTTTAATAAGGGAACAAGAGGAGAAGCTGTTGTGACAGAGGGAACAGGTTCTAAAACAGTAGATGTTGAATTTGGAACAGTTCATCCACTGTCTGGTTCAGCACAGGTGAAATTGGTAGTTGATCCTAGTACTTCAACAGCTGTAGAAGGAGTAGATTTCCAGATTGTAAATCAAAACTTAACAGTTAATGCTGGTCAAATCAGCGCAAAATTTCAAGTTAAACTTCTTGAATCAGGAGCTACAGTAAAACCTAGAGTCATTACGTTTAAATTACAGTCTTCATCAGTAGCTAATGCAACATTTGATCAGACTTATGTTTTAACATATACTAAAGCATGTCTTTTCACTATTGCACCATTTACAGGAATATATAAAGTGAAAGTTGACTCATGGAAAGATTACTCAGTAGGTGATGAGGTTCCTGTTCAGAAAGGGCCTGCTGCTAATCAATTCAAGATATTAGCAAGTAACAACCCTGGTCTTTTGAATGCAGCTACAGCTTATATGCTTGTAACGGTTGCAGATGATGGTTCGGTTATAGTTACTTCTAATGAGCCTTTTAATTATGGGCCATCAGATATTTATGCTGTAAAAGGTACTGGTAGAGTTAATTTCTGTACTGGAGATATAGATATTACCGCCCTTTCTTTTGGAAGCCTTGCAGGATATAAATTTAGCTTATCGAAAAACTAAAATTTTTCTAAGAAAAATATATCAAACCCCACATTTATTGTGGGGTTTTTTATGTCCTTTTATTTCTTATTTTTGCTGTACAATAATGAATAATGAAGTACATCCTTTTCATACTCTTCTCTTTAAGTTTTGTAGCCAACGCTCAGGTTGTTAATAAGGCTGGTAACAAGCCTCAACGCAAAAAAGAAGATACTCTTGTTATAGATTCCGGGAAAAAAGATTCCCTGAAAATTTTCAAACCTACTATTAATGATTACCTGTATCAGACTCAGTTTTCTGAAAAGAAAGTTTTTGATACCGTAATGACTTTTGATAAAACGTATATATTTTCACAACAAAATAATGAAGATAACTTTGGAAGAGTACAACCTGCCAACATTGGCTCAGGATTCAATCCTCTTGTGTTTGAAGTCAATGATGAGCAGAATCTTTCTTTACTGCCTTCCAACAAATCCTATATGATCATTGGAGCGAATGATGTGAAATACTATGATGTAAAAACACCTACCGCTACATTTGTTTATCATAATGCATTGCGAAACGGGGCCGCTTTAAGATCTACTTACACCCAAAATATTGGGAAAAGATTCAATTTTGCTCTTGAATATATGGGACTTCGTTCTCAGGGACTTTACAGAAACTCATTGTCCGCGAATAACAATACTTTATTCTCTGGACACTATATTTCAAAAAGCGGAAACTATGAACTCTTTGCTCATTATCTTCACCAAAATATAAACAATCAGGAAAGCGGTGGGATTACTGAGGATAATCTGTTTCAAAGTGGCGACAGCAATTATAGTAACAGACAAAATGCACAGGTAAATCTAGCTTCTTCAAGCTCACAGTTTGCTTACAGGAGATACTATCTGAGCCATCAGTTTACACCGTTCAACTCAGGGAAGTTTCCTTTCAGTATCAGACATATTATCTCTCATCAGGGGAATAAATATTATTACAACCAGACAGCACTGGAGCCTTATTGGTATGCTGCACCTACAGAATTGGTTAATGGTTTCCCGCTGACAACAAAAAAATATTCCGAAAATTTAAGCAATACAGTAAGTTTGATTTTTAATAATGAAAAATTTAAACTGGATGCTGGAGTACGTTATCAGATGATTAAATTAGGAATCAGAGATGTTGTTGCCCTTAATGGCGTACCTTTTCCTGGTGAGCTTAAAGAAAGCAGAATCGGAGCTGTAGGAAATCTACAGGTAAAACTTTGGGATAAAATCCAATTGAACTCATTCCTGGAATTTTCAAACGGAAGCCAGTTCAAAAGCTATCTTAAAACAACCAATAATCTGAAATTTGAACCTATCAAAGATTATTTTGTTAATGCTAAAGTGAATTTCCAAAGCGCATATCCTTCATTTAATTACTTATTGAATACTTCGGTTTACAATAATTTCAATTATTATCTTGAAAATGCAAAGAACCAGTCTGTAATGGAAATAGGAGGAAGTATCAATCTGAAATGGTTTAAAACAGAAATTTTCGCCAACTATTTCAGAATCGATAACTATACTTATTTTGACAGTAACAGAGCTCCAAAGCAAAGTGATAATTCTGTGAATATCTCTCAGATCGGGGGTGATGCTACATTCAGCTTCAATAAATTTCATTTGAATACAAGAGTGCACTTCCAGAATACTTTAACCAATAAAGAATTACTTCCTATGCCGAGTTTCATCGGTAGAGCCAATTTCTTCTACCAGACACAAGCATTCAAAAAGGCAGCTGAAATTCAGGCAGGAGTTAAAATATATTACTTCTCTAAATTTGCATCAAGAGATTATTTCCCTGTTCTCAACGAATATATTCTTCCCAGAGCAGACTCATTTTCAATTGGAGGACAGCCTATCGCTGATGTTTATATCAATATGAAAGTGAAAAAGATGTTCTTTTTCATAGAAGGTCAGCAGATAGGAACGGTTATTTCCAATAACAAAGCATATGCATTTCCACATTATCCGGTATATGATTTCAGATTGAACATCGGGATCGTGTGGTATTTGTTCAACTAAAAACGATACAGGTTGAAAACAATTAACAAAATATCATTTAACGATATAGAAAGCATTCCTCAGCTGGTAAAAGATTTTTTAAATCAGAAAATTGAGGGTTTTGAAAATAATACATTTTCCTTAGATCATTTCAGACAACAGATTCATCTGAAAAAAGATTCCTTCTCATCAGAGCAGAGAAATACTTTATCAGATGTATTCGAAGGTCAGCTTTCAGACCTTTCCCTTTCTTCAAAACAAAGAGAAAATCTGGAGAACCTAAAACTTCCGAATACATTTACCATTACAACCGGACATCAGTTAAATCTTTTTTCGGGACCTGTTTTCTTTGTGTATAAAATTCTTCAGACCATAAAGACATGTACTTATCTGAAAGAAAACTTCCCTGATTTTAATTTTGTTCCGGTCTATTGGATGGCTTCAGAAGATCATGATTTTGCTGAAATCAACCATTTTAAAACCGAAAATAATTATTACGAAACCAATGAAAAATCCGGAGGTCCGGTAGGCAGAATTGAGATCAGTGATACCTATTTTATCTCTGAATTTGAAACAGAGTTCAAAGATTCTATTTTCGGAACCGAGTTGATCTTAATGATGAAGGAGGCTTATAAAGTAGGAAATACTTTAACTGAAGCGATAAAGATTCTTGTCAACCGTCTTTTCTCAGAATTTGGACTCCTCATTCTGGATGGAGATTCTAAGGAACTTAAGAATCAAATGAAGGAGGTTTTTAAAGATGAACTTCTTCATTTCAGTTTACAGAAAACGTCTAAAAATAAAGTAGACTTTCTTACTGAAAAATATGGAAAAGTACAGGTAAATCCTCGTGAGATTAACCTTTTCTATCTTTCAGAAACCAGAGACAGAATTGAATTCGATGGACAGAAATATGTTATTGTAGATAAAACGATTCAGTTTACAGAAGAACAGATACTGGCAGAATTGGAAAACCATCCTGAAAGATTCAGTCCAAATGCTTTAATGCGTCCGGTGTATCAGGAAAATATACTGCCAAACCTGGCATATATCGGCGGAAATGCCGAAATCATGTACTGGCTGGAGCTTAAAGACTATTTTTCAACAATTGCTATTCCTTTTCCTATTCTGATTCCGAGAAACTCTATGCTTTTCCTGAAAGAAAAAACCTTAGGAAAGATTGAGAAATTGGATCTTAAAATAGAGGACTTTTTCCAGAATTTCACAGTATTGACCAATCAGAAGATTTTAAAAGACAATCCGATTTTACATTTACTGGAAGAGAAAGAAGAGGTATTGGTAAGCAGCTTTTCAGCGTTGAAAGCTTCAGCAGAAACTACCGAGAAATCTTTTGGAAATATGGTGAAGGCAGAAGAAGTACGACAGCTGAAATCGTTCAAAAGAATGAAAAAACGTCTGCTTCATGCCGAGAAAATAAAGCAGAATGAATTACTGGAAAGACTTGAAAAACTGTTTTTAGATGTTCACCCAGCCAAAACCTGGCAGGAGAGAGTGTATAATTTTAGTGTATTCTTTTCAGATTATGGCTATTCGTGGCTTGAAAATTGTTTGGAAGAAATGGTGGTTCAAGATTCAAAATTAATAATTGTTGCCATTTAATTTTAAAGAAGTATTTTTGTAAATTATAAGTATCGAATATGATAAAGAGGTTTTTTATTCTATCCAGTTTATGTATGGTTTTGGGAGTTTCAGCCCAGAAATCACATACGGTTGTGCAAGGTGATAATCCTTACAACATTGCCAAAAAGTATGGAATGACTGTAGATGAATTGCTGAAGCTAAACCCTAAACATAAAGACGGCAAGCTGGCTATTGGAGATATTTTAACAATAAAGTCAGAGAAAGCTGCCACTCCGGTGGTGACCAAAACGGCACCTACCGAAAAAGTAACTTCAAACACAAGTGCTTCTTCTTTGGGTAAAATTGTTTTACAGCCAAAACAAACAGTGTATGGCATCACAAAACAATACAGAATTTCTGAAACCGATTTGAGAAAATTGAATCCTGAATTGGATTCTCACATGAAAATAGGAGACGAGATAACATTACCTCTTGCCAGCATTAAAAAATATGGTGGTGACCAACAAGCCGTAGTAGTAGAAAAACATGCTGAACCTGTTGTTGAAAAAACAATAACAACGATTACACCTACTAGTGTTACCAATGCTGTAGAAGGAGAATCTTACGTGATCCAGTCTAAAGATAATTATTACAGAATTACCAAACAGTTTGGCATTAGCCAGCAAGATCTTTTTGCTTTAAATCCAGGATTGGAAGATAAAGGACTTAAACCTGGTGATTCTATCAAAATAAAAAAATCCAATACTCATACAAATACCGATGCAGTTGCTGAACCGGTAAATCCAAAAGCAAAAATAGATTCTGGGAACGAAAAATCAACTCCTTCTTCCAATGTTGCTGTAGGAGATGATTATGTGACCTATACTGTTCAACAGGGAGATACAGTTTTCTCCATTGTTAATAAATTCGGGGTTTCAATAGATGAGCTTATTGCTCTGAACCCGGACCTTTCGCACGGATTAAAAACCGGAATGGTTTTAAAGATCAAAAAGCAGGACGCTGCTTATATAAAGAAAAATGGCGATGCTCTTAGTGTGATTTTAATGCTTCCATTTGGGTACAGCACAAACGAAACCCAATATAGAACAATGGCACTTGACTTTTTGACAGGAGCTAAACTTGCTATTGAAAGAAATGCAAGAGGAGGGCAAAAATTGGATGTTAAAGTAGTAGATTCAGGAAATGAAGCGTCATTCAAAAACTCTTTGACGCAGATCAACCCTGATAATACAGATCTTATTATCGGGCCATTCTTTAAATCCAATGTAATTGATGTTCTTGATTTTACAAAGAATCAGAAAATCCCGGTTGTAGCACCATTTGCCAACACTCCGGAATTATATAACTATAGCAATCTTATTATTGTTGAAACCAACAATCAGACCTATGCTGATAAGATTGTAGAAGAAGTAAAAGGAATTTATTCCGACCAGAAAATATATGTAGTGGCAGATGCTAAAAAAGAAAATGCCAATTACATCAAAGCTGGACTTGAAAAAGCAGTGAAAAATCCTAATATTATTATCGTTAACTCTCCGGCAGATATTCAGTTAGATCAGAATATGATGACTGGGCAGTCTGCGCCGGTTATTGCTGTTTTGGCTAATGATGACAATACTGCAGGAGATGCTTTTGCCAACAGAATTATTGCTATTTCTAAAGAGGCACAAGGAGTGAAGGCATTCAGTATGTTCTATTCTCCTACTTTTGAGAAGAGAGTTGATGAGCTGAGCCAGGCAAGCTTGGTATACCTGATGGATAGAAAAATCAATTCTGACGGTAATTTTGAAAAAGAGATTTTGGCTGCTTATAAAAGCAAATACTGTAAAACTCCACCAAAATATGCTATTGTAGGTTTTGATGTAGTAAACGACATGTTAACCAGAGAAAATAAAAAAGGAGAGATCTTTAAGCAGATGAATAAGGTTCAGACTCAGCTTGCTACGAAATTTGAGTTTGTGAAATCTAAAGCGAACGGTGCTTACGTAAATACAGGCTATCGAGTAATTAGGTTAGTCCCTTAAATGATTTATGACTCTTTAAAAGAATATTGTTAACATTATAGTTATATTTGCATAATATTTAATTCAATACATGAAAGCACTTGTATTTCCAGGGCAGGGTTCTCAGTTCGTAGGAATGGGAAAAGAGTTGTATGATTCTAGAAAAGATATTAAAGATCTGATGGAATCTGCCAATGAAATTTTAGGTTTCGATATTCTTTCCATTATGTTTAGCGGAGAGGACGCCGATCTTAAAAAAACAGAGGTTACCCAGCCTTCAATATTTATACATTCAGTAGCAGCATTAAAAGCCGTAAATGGTCTTGGCGCTGAAATGGTGGCAGGACACTCTTTAGGAGAGTTTTCAGCCTTAGTTGCCAACGGTGTTTTATCCTTTGATGACGGTTTAAAGTTAGTTTCTGAAAGAGCAAAAGCGATGCAGGAAGCTTGTGATGCCAACCCAAGTTCTATGGCTGCAATCTTAGGACTAGATGATGCTAAGGTTGAAGAAATCTGTGCACAGATCAGTGGAATTGTTGTTCCGGCAAACTATAACTGCCCAGGACAATTGGTGATCTCAGGAGAGACCGCTTCAGTAGAAGAAGCCTGCACAAAACTAAAAGAGGCAGGAGCAAAAAGAGCATTGTTGTTACCGGTAAACGGAGCTTTCCATTCACCATTGATGCAGCCTGCACAGGAGAGACTGGCGGCAGCTATCGAAAAAACAAAGTTCAGAAAAGCAACCATTCCTGTATATCAGAATATTACTACAACAGCAGTAACAAATCCTGAGGAGATCAAACAAAACCTGATCGCTCAGCTTACAGGTCCTGTAAAGTGGACACAATCTGTTCAGAATATGATCAAAGATGGGGCGTCGAACTTCGTAGAAGTAGGACCAGGAAAAACCCTTCAGGGATTGATCAAAAAAATTGACGGATCTGTAGATGCAGTTTCTGCTATCTAATAAAAAATATGAACGCGATATTTTCACCGGGCAAGCTTATGCTTACTTCAGAATATTTCGCAATCGACGGAGCTCTTGTCTTAGCGGTACCTACCAAGCTGGGACAAGAGTTTTTCTTTGAAGAAAAAGACGATGAAAAATCCCTGATTATTTGGGAAGCCTATCATCAGAATATCCTATGGTTAAAGGCTGTTATTGATTATAAAAACTGGCAGATCTTAGAAACCAATATTCCATCAAGCGCTGAATTTATTACAAAAACCTTAAAGAACGTTCAGCAGCTTTCCGAAACTAAATTCAAAAGTAATTCTACTTACTATTTAAAAACAAACCTTCAATTTCCTGCAGATTACGGACTGGGAAGCAGTTCTACCTTAATGAACAATCTTGCAGAATGGGCAGAAATTGATCCTTTTCATCTTAATACAATCAGTCTGGGTGGAAGTGGATATGATATCGCAGTGGCGAAAGAAAAGTCTGCGGTTCTTTTTCAGAGTAAACCAGAGATCAACTATGAAAAGGTAGATTTTAATCCTTCCTTTAAAAATGAACTGATCTTTATTCACTTAAATCAAAAGCAGGATAGTAGAGAAGGAATCAATTTTTATAAATCAAAAAAGAAGTCTCCAGAACTGGTGAACGAATTTTCAGAAATCACAAAGAAAATATTGTTATGCAGTGAATTGGAAAATTTTTCCGAATTAATGATGATTCATGAGCGGAAAATTGCCGATTTTCTTGAAATTCTCACAGTTAAGGAAAAAATATTCTCAGATTGCCCCTCATTTGTCAAAAGTTTGGGTGCATGGGGCGGAGATTTCGTTATGAGTGCCAAATTTGGGGGCTTTAAAGACTATTTTTGGGAGAAAGGTTTTACAACTATTTTCGAATGGGAAAATATAATTGATTTATAATCAATATTTTACAATCCTGTTTTTTTATTTGTCATTCTGACTTATATCAGTATATTTAAACCACTTTTAACAAATAATTAATATTATTTTTGTTGCAGTCAATAAAGAAATAGAAAATATAAGTAAAATGAAAAACACTAAAATCATCCAGGATTTAGAGAAATTAGGGATTAAAGGAAACTATGAGGTAGTGTATAACCCTTCTTATGAAGAATTATATCAGGCTGAAGTTTCTCCTGAAAATCAAGGATTTGAGGAGGCTGAGCTTACGGAGTCGGGCGCAGTATCAGTAAAAACAGGAATTTTCACAGGTCGTTCACCTAAAGACAGATATATTGTTCAGGATGATGTTACAAGAGATACAATTTTCTGGGATGGTAAAGTAAATTTACCTACAACAGCGGAAATTTTCGGTTCTTGTAAGGAACTAGTGATGAACCAGCTTTCTGAAGCTAAGAAGATTTATGTAGTAGATGCTTTTTGTGGTACAAATGCAGATACAAGACTTAAAGTAAGATTTATCGTTGAAGTAGCATGGCAGGCACATTTCGTGACAAACATGTTTATTCGTCCTTCTCATTATGAGCTTGAAAACTTCGGTGAGCCGGATTTCACAGTAATCAACGGATCTAAAACAACAAACCCTAACTGGGAAGCTCAGGGATTAAACTCCGAGAACTTCATTATGTTCAACCTTACTGAAAAATTGCAAATCATCGGAGGTACTTGGTACGGAGGTGAAATGAAGAAAGGGATGTTCGCAATGATGAACTATTATCTTCCATTAAAAGGTATGGCTTCCATGCACTGTTCTGCAAACGTAGGAGAAAAAGGTGATGTAGCTTTATTCTTTGGTCTTTCAGGAACAGGTAAAACAACTTTATCAGCAGATCCTAAGAGATACCTTATCGGTGACGATGAGCACGGTTGGGATAATAACGGAGTATTCAACTATGAAGGAGGATGCTACGCTAAAGTAATTGACTTATCAGAAGAAAAAGAACCAGATATTTTTAGAGCGATCAAGAGAGATGCACTTCTTGAAAACGTTGTTGTGAACAATGGAGTAGCAGATTATACAGACGGATCTATCACAGAAAATACAAGAGTTTCTTATCCTATCTATCATATTAACAAAATTGTATTGCCTTCTAAAGCAGGTCATGCTAAGAAGATTGTTTATCTTTCTGCAGATGCATTCGGGGTACTTCCTCCGGTTTCCATCTTGAATGAAGATCAGGCTCAATACCACTTCCTTTGCGGTTATACATCTAAATTAGCCGGAACTGAAAGAGGAATTACAGAACCTCAGCCATCTTTCTCACCTGCATTTGGAGAAGCTTTCCTTACATTACACCCAACAATGTACTCTAAAACATTGATCGGTAAAATGCAGGAGCACGGTGCTAAAGCATATTTGGTAAATACAGGTTGGAACGGTACTGGAAACAGAATTTCGTTGAAAGATACAAGAGCAATCATTGATGCGATCATTGACGGTTCTATCGATAATGCTCCTAAAACTCAGGTTCCGATCATGAACCTTGAGATTCCTACTGAATTGCCTAACGTTTCTACAGGAATTTTAGATCCTAGAGATACCTATGGAAATGTTTCAGAATGGGAAGAAAAAGCAAAAGATCTTGCTTCAAGATATATCAAAAACTTTGAGCAGTATTGTGATACTGAAGAAGGTAAGAAATTAATTGCTTCAGGACCTCAATTGCAGGAACAAACTATCTAATAGTTATATACAACATACAGAAAAGCCTCATCATTGATGAGGCTTTTTTATTAATATTTTTTACAACTTTCAATCAACTCATTGTGTTCATCAAGTTTTATGACTGTTGATTTGATTGATTCTTCAGTTAGATGTTTTATGATCATAAAATGTTTTGAAGAAAAATAAGACTCTTCGTCCAATATTTTATCTAAATACGTTGGAGTAGTGAAAGTCATCCAATATTTTGCTTTGTTGGAAAACATAATAGTTACTTCTATGGCATCAGATTCAATATTTTCTATTTTATCATCTATGTTAATAGAAATTATTTCTGGTTGATTGTTTAAACTAAAATAAAATTTCGAATACCATCTCAGTCTTCCTTCATCATTCTGAACCCTTACATTTTCAGTGTTTATTTCTTCGATACTATAAGATTTTCTTTTCGTTAATTGCCCGGAATATATCCCAATGTTTTTACAATAAATCTTATCCTTTATCTTCATAAATTATTCTCTTACTATCTATAATGATCTTTGAAAATCTGTGGAATCAGTTGGCAAAATAATTCCTGAAAATTAGTTCAAGCTTAATAAAGCCAATCTATATCCATCCATTCCGAAGCCAGATAAAACAGCATCCGTATTGGCAGCTGTCACAGATTTCTGTCTGAACTCTTCTCGTTTATAGATATTGCTGATGTGAACCTCTACTTTTGGCTTTCGGATATTTTTTAAACAATCCGCAATGGCATAGGAATAATGAGTAAAAGCTCCGGGATTAATAACTACCGCATCAAAATCATCTTCCTGAAGCCTGTTGATGAGCTCTCCTTCAATATTCGACTGGTAATATTTTAATTCATGAGACTGAAACTCGGATCTTAAAATTTCCAAATAGCTTTCCATAGAAACGCTTCCATAGATTTCCGGTTCTCTGGTACCTAAAAGGTTGAGATTAGGACCGTTTATAATCAAAACTTTCATCCTATAAAATTAAAAACTTTTTTCAATTAATGGTCAAAAATTTCATTAAAGCATACAATATGCTCAATTGAATTATTGATAATGATATTTATCATGTTTGTGAAAGTGATAACGGATGTAACTCCCTATTTTAATGACTTTTATTAAAATATTATGTTAATTTTCAAAAATTTATCATGAAAAAATATAAGTCTACTTGTTTTGTAGACTAAAACTTTATAGCTTTGCAGTCATATTTCGATCGGCTTATAAAGAAAGATGGAGGGAACTGACCCAGTGAAATCTTGACAACCTACCTCTAGAGGCAAGGTGTTACGTTCAGCCTTTAAAGGAAAAATAAGCATTTGGTTTGTCGTATTTATCGATGCCCTTTGCTGTCTTTTCTGCAAAGGGTAAGTTTTTAATATATGATAAACAAAATTGATTATGATTAGTAAATATTTATTTAATTCTAAAGCTTGGATACCTCCGGTTGCTGCATTTTTTCTGGGAATTACCAATGTAAATGCACAAAATTCCAAGCCGAAAAAGATAGCCTCCATGAAAAAGAAATTGATGAAGTAGTGGTGGTAGCCTATGGAAAGGCGAAAAGAAACAGCTATACAGGTTCAGTAGCAACCATTTCCGGCGATAAGATCAATAACAGACCTGTCACCAATATTACCAAAGCTTTGGAAGGGCAGGTTGCAGGGATTCAAACGACAAGTGCTTCAGGGCAGCCAGGTGCAGTTTCTACCATCCGAATCAGGGGAATTGGTTCCATAAGTGCTTCCAGTGATCCGTTATATGTAGTGGACGGGATTCCATTTGACGGAAA
The DNA here is from genome assembly GCF_021869745.1 of Chryseobacterium sp. MEBOG07. Classification (NCBI taxonomy): domain Bacteria; kingdom Pseudomonadati; phylum Bacteroidota; class Flavobacteriia; order Flavobacteriales; family Weeksellaceae; genus Chryseobacterium; species Chryseobacterium sp. MEBOG07. The sequence goes on along the minus strand of NZ_CP084579.1, from coordinate 5,025,192 downwards.
CCTGAACTCTATCAGTCCAAGTGATATTGAATCTATAAGTGTTCTGAAAGATGCTACAGCAAGTGCATTGTATGGTTCAAGAGGGGCTAATGGGATTATCATTATTACTACAAAATCAGGTAAAAAAGGAGAGGCGAAAGTTAATTTTAATATCAGCCAGGGGTTCTCAGGAAGAGCGGTAAAAGATTACGAACAGGTTAATACAGATCAGTATTTTCAATTATATTGGGAAGCATTGAGAAACGGTTATCAATCTGGCAAAGTGTCTTCTCAACAGGCAGCCCAGATGGCGACAGACAATCTTGTTTCTACACTTGGGATCAACCCTTACGGAACAGGTTATTCAAAACCAGTAGGAACAGACGGGAAGCTATTGCCTGGTGCATCCCCTTTATGGAATGACGACTGGAGAGACATCTTACAGAGAGTGGCTTCAAGAAATCAGGTAGATCTGGATATCAGTGGAGGAAGTGAGAAAAGTAATTATTTCTTTTCCCTGGGCTATCTGGATGATAAAGGAATGGCTATTGAATCAGGATTTAAAAGATACAATACCCGATTAAAGATCAATTCTGAAGTGAAAAAATGGCTGAATGTTGGGGTGAACTTAAGCTATACAAACAGTGTACAGCAGGCACCTACTTCTTCAGATTCCAAAGCAAGCAATATCATCAATGCGGCAAGATTTATTCCTTCATTCTATCCTTATTATGAAAGAAATCCTGATGGATCATTTGTGCTGGATGCTGCCGGAGACAGAATTTATGATTTTGGGAAGTACAGACCTACGAATGCACTTCAGAACCAGAATGCTGCAGCAACGCTGCCACTGGATAAAAATGAAAATAAAGAAGATAACTTCTCAGGGAAAGGATTCATGGAATTTACCTTTTTACCGGAGTTGAAATTCAAGTCAAGTTTTTCTGTGGATTTAGTCAATTATTATGGACATTTTTATTCAAATCCATTGCTGGGACAAGGTGCTGAAATTGGAGGTTCGGTGACGAAAAGCAGTGCCAGAACGCTTTCTTATACAACCAGTAATATTCTTACCTATGATAAGAAATTTGGAAAGCACCATGTAAATGTTTTGGCAGGACACGAATTCTATAAATACGATTATCAGACGATTTCAGGAACGAGAAGCCAGTTCTCATTGCCTTACTATTATGAGCCGGATGCCGCTTCTTTATTAGGAAGTTTCAGTGGAAACAGTAATAAACTAAGCTTATTGAGTTTTCTTGGAAAAGTAGAGTACGATTATAATAATACTTATTTCCTATCAGCTTCAGGAAGAGCAGACAGTTCTTCAAGATTTGAGAAAGATAACAGATGGGGGAGATTCTGGTCAGTAGGAGGTTCATGGAAGATTTCAAATGAGGAATTTATTAAAAGCCTGAATGTCTTCAATCAGTTGACATTACGTGCCAGCTACGGAGGACAGGGGAATGATAAATTACTTCGACCAAACGGACAACCACTTTATTACGCTTATCAGGAGCTATACCGGTTTATCAGCCTTGGTGGAGAACCGGGAACAACACTGGAAAAAACGTCTACGAATAATGTGAAGTGGGAAACCAACCTTAACTTAAATGTAGGTTTGGAATTTGCGATTCTGAATAACAGAATTAAAGGGAATATCGAATATTTCAAAAGAAAAAGTCAGGATCTTCTCTTCAATATGCCGGTTGCACCATCATTGGGAATCAGTGATTATCCAGCCAATATTGGAACCATCCAGAATACAGGATTTGAATTTTCACTATTCACAACACCTATTAAAACTGATGATTTCCAATGGAATGTGGATGTTAATCTGAGTACTTTAAACAATAAAGTAACAAAGTTACCTGCGGGTTCTCTTGTTGTTGGAACAAAATTATTAACAGTAGGAGGTTCTGTGTATGATTTCTTTATTCCGGAATGGGTTGGAGTAGATCCAAGCAATGGAAAACCATTGTGGAAAACAGTTACTACAGATGCCAGCGGAAACTCAGTGGAAGGAACTACGTCAGAATATTCAAAAGCCACAAAATTGCTGCAAGGTTCTGCATTGCCTAAACTGACTGGAGGAATCAGCACGAGCATTAATTATAAGAATTTTGATTTTTCAGGATTGCTGACATTTAAAATCGGGGGAAAAATTTTGGATAACGATTATACTTCCATCATGCATAACGGAAGTGCCGGCGGACGTGCATGGAGTGCCGAAATGATGAACAGATGGACTCCGGAGAATCCTAATACAGATGTTCCCGGATTGAGTACGACAACGAATAACTGGACCTCTACATCTTCAAGATTCCTGTATTCCGGAACGTATGCAAGGCTTAAAAATGTGAGTCTAGGATATACACTTCCTGATGATTATTTTGAGAAGATAGGACTTAAAAAGTTCAGAATTTATATCCAAGCAGAAAACCTTCTGACCTTCTATAAACATAAAGGGATGGATCCTGAGCAGGCTTTGGACGGGACAACCTATTACAGATATCCTGCCATGAGAACGATCACTTTTGGTCTTCAGGCCACTCTTTAACCTTTTAAAATTGAAACAATGAAAAAATTAATATATCTCTCGTTTGCGCTTATCGGATTTTTCTCGCTCACAAGCTGTGAAAATGACTTGGATACTGCTCCAACTGATCAGGCTAGCAGTGTGGAAGTTTTCAAAACAGCAGAAAGTGCTGAAACTGTAGTGAACGGTACCTGGGCAAAATTTAATAATGATGGAACCACCTTTGCCAATATCGGCTACTCAACAGTTTTAAGAGCCAGTGATGCGATGGGAAGTGATGTAGCGGTATTGACCAATAAATATGGTTTTAGTTCTACTTATGCTTTCACAGAAATGGTGAACAGTACAGCAAGCCGCCCTTTGTTTATCTGGACAATGCTATATTCTACCATCAATAATATGAACAATGTTATTACAAGAATAGATGGGACTGAAGGCAGCCAGGAGAAAAAAAATCAGGTGAAAGGACAGGCAAAGACGTTACGTGCTTTCTGTTATCTGAACCTGGCGAGTTTTTACCAGTTCAGTTATCTTAAGGACAAAACAGCTTTAACGGCTCCTATTTATATTGAACCTTCCACAACAAGTACGGTAGGGAAGAAAAAAGCAAGCCTTGAAGAAATTTATACCTTGATAAAAAGTGATCTTACGGATGCTGATAACCTGTTGAAAAGTTATACAAGAAATAATAAGGATAAGATCAACCGTTCTGTAGTGAACGGGCTTTTAGCAAGAACTTATCTGAATACTGGTGAATGGAGTAAAGCATCAGCTTCTGCAAAAATTGCCAGAGAAGGTTTCTCTTTGATGGCGCCGGAAAAATATAAAGATGGTTTTAATGATATCAACAATGCAGAATGGATCTGGGGACATGGGCAGACTCAGGAACAATCTGATGCAAGTTATGCATTCCATTATCTGGATGTGTCTTCATCGGGAAGTTATTATTACAGCTTTATGGCAGACCCTTACTTTAAAGATCTTTTTGATGGCAATGACATCAGATCCCAGTTATTTTCATGGGATGGGCAGAAAGGAAGAGAAGGATTGCTGAGGTATGCTAAGTTTAAATTTAAACCAACCCTTATTGCAGATATCGTGTACATGAGAGCTGCAGAAATGTATCTGATCGAAGCTGAAGCCGAAGCCAGAAACGGAAATGTCTCTCAGGCAGTAGCCGTTCTGAATCAGTTGAAATCAGCAAGAAATGCCAATATTTATAATGGTTCATTAGCGCAAAATAATGTGATCGCTGCCGTTTTGATTGAAAGAAGAAAAGAATTATTTGGAGAAGGATTCTCCCTTTCAGATATTATCAGAACGCAGGGGACAGCGGTAAGAAAACCATTTGTAGATGCAGATGGTAAACCGATAAAAGTTCAGATAACGACACCGGATGGAACAGTGAAAACCGTAGATGGTAAAGGACATTCTGTTCTCGATTTCCCGGATAAATCAGCTTTTGTACCGAATAGTAACTATTATTTATTCAGTATCCCACAGAGAGAATCTGAAAACAACCCGAATTTATAAGATACAGTCCATAGTTTATAATTAGATTGATTTTTTGGCCACTGCTTTTGCGGTGGCTTTTTTGTGAAATAAAAATCCCCCAAATGCTTGGGGGATTAGTTTTACTCATTACAAGGTGTTTTATCAAGGTGTTTGAAACATAACAATTTCATTTTTTGTAAAATTCCCAATAAAAAGTTGTCTTATATATACTGGAAGATGTTATATATCCTTCAATTTTATTTTTTGTTTTATCAAAAATAGGATTAGCTTCACCTTTGCAATCCAAGGAACTAAATTTATCTTTAGATGAATTAAATGTTATTGTTGATTTATATACAATAACATTATTTTCAAAGTAACAATTACTCATTTCAGATTTTGAAGAGGTATGTAATTTATTGATATCTTCTAAATTTTTAGAATCAAACTTTAAAAAAATCTTAATGTTTTTAACAATTTTATTGTCAGATATCTTTCTATACTCATATATCCCCGTAAAGCTGTTGTATAAACGTTCTTCTTGAAGGGCTCCCAAATTATAATCTGCAGTATGATATATAAAGTTATTATTATTTGTGTTTTGGGATTTACATCCATAAAAAACAAAAAATACCCAAACGCCAATTTTATTAACATTCTGATACATTGATTCGTCAGGATCATATAATTTTCTATCAAATTTTACAGTGATATATATTATGACTAACCCTATAATTAAAGATATAAATCCCATGTAGTTTCCTGTTTTTGGGGGAGCTTACACTTCCATAAATAGCTCCGAATACAATAGTTCATACTACCTTTGTTCTCGATTAGCTAACATACTTTTTATAGATTACTAATAAAGCAATTAAGAGTATGAGACCCAGGAAAAAGTATAAAATATTTAATCGATATCTTTTTACCTCCTCTTTTGTATAAGATAAGCTTTCTATCTTTTTCCTTGGGAAAATTAACTTCAGAGGCTGCGCTAATAAAAAGAAAATTAATAAAGTAAATAATAAAAATATTATTATTCGCAATATCTCCATTTCTAAATAGGGGTTAATAAATACCTGAACAAAGGCTCCCGAAAAAAGCATTATAGGAATATTATAGGGGAGACTAAAAACTAATATAGTCCAATTATACTGTCCCTTTGTTAACCAAACTTTTTCATAATATTTTTTCAAGCTCCAAAATAAATAAGTAAGTGTTTTCATAGATTATGGTTTTGCCAGTTGTGTCTGGATATGGTTATAGGTATATTGAAAGTTGTTAAAGAATGCTTTTCCTACAGAATAGCCTACTTGATTATCAATTATATTACCCACATAGTTATAAACCTTGCCACTAACTCCTGTTGCATCTAAAAACCCTAAAGCTAAACTAGCCGCCGGTGAAAAGATAATTGAAGCTGTGCTTATTACAAAATTAAGAAGATTTGCCGTAGTAGGATTAATCGAATATTGATAAAGTGCTACTCCTGCACCTAACACAGCAATTCCTTGTCCAAACCTAGCCAACCCTTTCAAATAGCCTCCAAAAGCGGTAAGATCTCCTTTTACTAATTGCATGATCGCTAATTTGGTGTTGGTTGATATTCCTAAACCACCTAATGCCTTTCCTATTTTATCCATAACCCCGTCACCGTCTGAAGCGTTTACGTTTTTTCTTGGAATCTTATAATTTGCTTTCTTATTTTTTTCTGTATCGAACCGGTTATCTATTTTATGTTCCAAATGATTAAAAGCCATCACAAAAAATCCACTCATAGCACCCTCCCAGAAGTTTCCTCCTGCTAATACACTACCTACACCTCCAGAGGTCATACCTGTTAAAATTTTGCCCGTATCACTTGCGAAAAATCCGCCTTTAACACCGTTCAGCAAATCACCGCTTAAGCTTGCAAATGCTCCACTTGCAGCACCACTCCAAAAACTACCTCCTGTAACGGAAGAAAGTACACCCATGCTTACAGCATGTAATCCCGCTCTTGCAAGCGTAACGCCTGTTGTTCCTAAAGAATTGGCAATACTAGCGACCTGAAACAATGTTCCTATCCCAAAAGACAGTGCTCCGCTTACCATTCCGGTAATCGCTGCTGAAGAAATAGACCTAAAAAATCCGCTAACCGTCCAATTTCCTTTTATTAATGCTATGGTAGTATAGGTAGCAGCGGTTATTGCAATTGCAGCGAAGGCCGCTTTAGCCATCACCGCTATCAAGGCAACAATAGCAAATTCTCCACTCGGGTCATTATACATCAAAGGATTGTTCAGAACATAGCCATATTTATTATAATTCTGCGTATTTGTAGGATCTTGGATGTTCTCATCTGCATTTAAGAATCTCCTTAATAAAGGATCATACAATCTACCGTTCATGTGGATGATTCCTACTTCTGCAAAATGTTCGTGACTGGTATAACCTCTTTCCAATAATAATGAAGTATTATCAATTATATTTTTATCGGTGATAATCGCTCCGTTTCCTATTTGTAGATGGGTGAAATTACCCCATGCGTCAAAATGCCTTTGTTCCAGCTTATTTCCAGCTTCATCACTGATGGCTAAAATACTTCCGATATAATCTTTATGCAAAAATTTGTAAGAACCGCTGCTCTCCGTAAAGTTCTTTAAATATACAATATTAGATTCATACGGGGTTCCGCCAATATAAATGATATGTTTTTCTTTCCCTGTCGTATTATCTTTTACAACTTCATAGCTACCATCTTCACTGTAATATTTGGTGAACTTGCCTTCTCCATCTGTACTAAAATTGCCTCCATAGGTAACCCTTTGTCTCATACTTGTTAAGCCATACTGGAAGGCAATATCTCCTTTCATTCCATCGATAAAAACAGGGTCGTTGTTTTCATTATAGGCAATGCTTTGGATGAGATCATTGTTATAATTTTGTTCCCCTGCTGCATTTAGAGTCATTCCTGTTGGTTGGTAGATCTTTGTAGAATTTTCAAATTTGATGTTCCCTACCTGATCGTTCTGGGTGATTCTTCCTTTTACATCATAAACATTTCTATTGGTGGTTGGCTTAATTCCTGTAACAGGATTCGTCCAATTCACCAACCGATTGTTGTCGTCATAATCAAATGATTCTACTATATTAAAATCACCTCCAGTGGTTCTGCTTTTCAATTCATTTTTAATGGCATCGAATGAGTAAGAAAGCTGAAGGATACTTGGCTTAATAGCTGATGAATGATTAACATTCGTTAAAAAACCATTGGTATCATAGATATTGTTGATGTCTGCAGCACCCAATTTAGCTTTCAGTACCTGACCTTTGGCATTGGCTTGTTTCAGTTCCCACAGGATTTTACCAGAGTTTTTATCTTTTACCTGATACAGTTCACCGTTCCATGTGCTGTATACATTTTCAATCTGAACTTTAGTTAAACTACCGGAAGAATATAATTGTTTTTCATAAAAAATTACTCTTGCTTTATCGTCATACGTAATACCTTTCTGGATAAAGTATTTTCCGTTACTACTTTCTGAGGATGATAATACTCGTCCCTGTGGATCATAACTGATATTGGAACTGTATACTTTTCCTTTCGAAGTTCCAGATTTTGAAACAATTCTTCCTTTATTATCATAGGAGAAAGAAATCAACTTATTGGTTGCTTCCCCGCCATCAACGGTAGAAATTTCTTTTTGAGAAATTAATTGCCCTAAACTATTATAGATGTATTCTTTAGTTCCTTTCGGACTGATAATCTTTTTAGGCTGTCCAAATCCATCATATTCATATTTATAAATTCCATTGGAGGGATCATTGAACTCTAATTTTCTTCCCCAAGAATCATATTTAGTAGTTACAATATTTTCTGCATATTGAGCCTTGATCTGTTCTCCGGCCGCATCGTATGAGAATTGGATCGTTCCCCCTTTATCGGTGGTAGAGGCTACATTTCCTAAGGCATCAGTGGTTTTAGATGTGGTTCTGCCATAATCAACAAGATTTGTTTCTTTTGTGATTGTTGTAAAGCCTGACATCAAAGTTTCCATCTGTTTTCCAGTAAATGCAGTAGCGGTCACTTTGGCAGGGAATACAGAATCATCATAAGCGATGGTATTCCATTGGTTCGGAGTCTGTCCTTCAAAATAAGGCTCGGATTCTTTGATTTTCCTTCCTAAAATATCATACTGAATTTCTTTAGATATAGATTGTCCTTGTCCAAATGCTTTGGAGGAGGTTTTATAATTCTGTCCTAATTTATTGTCAAATTTCTTCGATACATCACCATCCGGGTTATTTTGAGTAATTGTTATATTGGAACTATCATCCCTGCTATATTGATAGGTGGTTGTTCCTCCCAGATTGGTTTTGGAAGTTAAAAGTTTCCCCCAACCATCATAAGTATTAACAAGTGTATTACCTAATGGATCAGTTTGCTTTTTGATCTGTCCCCAGTCATTGTATTCAATATTAGTTTCTAATCCTAAATTATCCGTCTTTTTTTCTACAAATCTTCCTTTCGAATCATAAATGCTTGCTATCGTTTGTGTTTGAGAATCTATACTATTACTTACTACTTTTTGAGTAATATTTCCAAATCCATCATAATTGTAAGTTTTCTGTAAATATCCAGTATTGTCTCTATTCCATGTTTTCAGATTTTTTAAGAGGTTGCTTTCATAGATATACTCTTCTTTGTCTGATTTCGTATCACCATACGCCTGTGATATATTGGTTTTGGATGTTGTGCGACCAATATAATAGTTAGAACCTGTTCCTGCCGGGTTGTGTATGTAATCAACTGTGGAAGTAGTTACTGCATACCCATTATTAACATTTGATACTGTTTGCACTGGAAGATAATAATTATCATAGGATACTGTGTTATTTGTTACTGTACCCGTTAAAAAATCTTTTATCTTGGTGCTTTTTGGAAAAATAGCGGTAATAACTTTCGGTCTGTCTGCTGTAAAGACAGAATAATAGTCTACGACCTGACCATTTAGTAGATAGTGATTTTGGTAAATGGTTGATTTTAAGCTTAATAATTCATTATTGTTTTCTGAGATATCTGCCGGGAAAACTTTCGATTCATCATTAGTTCTAATGCTCCATTCTTTTATTGGAACGCCTTCATTCTGAAGGTCTATTTCTGTTCCAGACCATATCTTTGTGTTCTCCAATCCATCAGCATACCATGAAGAATGGGCAGTTTGATAGTATCCTATCATTCCTTTTCCTTGCATATGCAAAGTCATGCCCCTGTATCGGAAATCCTGTTTTCTACCTTCTTGTTGAAGTTGTGATACAGCATACCCTCTGTCAATCCTGTTTAATGAAAAATATGGATATAATTCACTTTTTGGATTTTTATAGAAAGTAGGAGTTGTCGTATTATCAGGAACAATTTCCAAGTATTTAACAGAGGTGCTGATTCCTCCTTGGGTAATTGACTGTATTCTTTTGAATTCATCTACCCCTGTAGGTGCCTTAATTTTAAGAACATTATTTTTCCTGAATAAAAAAACGTTATAATAGTTATTATTCGATCTTATCACATTAGTTATCGGTTGATAGATGGAAAGATCATCATAAGGTTGAACTATGGTAAACTGAGGTGGGGTAGGAAAAGTATAAATATTCTGAGGTTCAAAATCTATGGCTCCGAATATAGGAGATCCTTTCGAAATCAGCCCATTTACAACAACCCCTATCGTTCTCGAATTTGAGTTTAATAAATTGGAATAGGAATGAACCTGCACAATATCTGACTTTCCATCAGCATTAAGATCGGAAATAGAATACATGGTTCTACTAAACTTTAACCAAGCCCCATTACTCTGTGTGTTTTCATTTTTATACATTAAGAAATCAGGTTTAAAAACTGTATTAAAGCTTTTTCCCGTTCCAATATAAAATTTCCAGTCATCTTTACCCACTTTACCTTCGGTAAGAGGAAGGGTAAAGTCAAGCTTTCCATCTCCATTGAAATCCCCAAATAATACAGGAAACTCATTCCCTTTGGTTTCTTCTAAATTTCCGGAAAACTTAATCTTCTTTAAGTACACATCGGGTTCTGTCTTTACAAATTCAAATACAGTGTATGTAGTGTTGGACACATTAATGATATCTACCTTTCCATCACTATCAATATCTATATATTTTTGATCTGTATATAAACTTTCATTAATCCCATTATCCAAAGTATAAGTAGCAACAGAATTCCTTTGGTTACTCAGATCTATGATGTAATTTTCTACAATCCCCGACCCTGATAAAGTAAGAAAAACATTGGATATTCCGTCACCATTGAGATCCCCTTCATTTAGTACAGCTGAACACGTTGTACATGGTGTTTGAGAAATCTGTTTTTCAAACACCTTGACAAAAGTATTATTTCTAAAAGTATATACAGAAATTTTACCGCCTTCATATTCTGCAACCCCATTACCATTAACCACTTTTTTTGTTTCATCTAGAAATGTGTTAACAACAACAGAACTGGAATTGAAGATTTTATTAGTCTGAATAACATTAAAATCATCATTAAAAGCCCCTAACTTGATAGTTCCATCGGTCATTACAAAATCAAGATAAGAATCTCCATTAAAGTCTCCGGTAAATTTAATTTTATCAAACAAAGCCTGACTGTCTATGTTCCAACCGCTTATAGAAGTTGAGTTTTGAGCAGGGTAGTTAAATACAATTGGATTTGCTGACTCGCCTGTCGAGTTAGATTCAGTAATCTTTTTAACGTACTGGTATCCTATAAAATCGGTTATGTATTCCGGAGTATATTTTTTGAATATCTGTCCATTTGTTTTTACGGTAATATCCTTTAAAATCTTGGTTTGGGTAAATAAAGTTCCAGGGCCGTTGATGTATGCTCCTTCAGAGATATTTCTATCGTTATAAGTGAAAATGATTTCATTAAAAGAAGGTGTTCCTAAATTCTCATTTCCACCCCAAGTGATAGATTTTATAATATTGACATTATTTTCCTGATCATAGCTATAATTGATAACATTCCCCTGAGCATCTTTCCATTTTACGATACTAAATCCTAAGCGATTGGTAGCATTGTTCCAGCCGGGAGCTGTTCCTCCATACCAGGCTTGGGAGCCGTCTTCGAAAGTCACTTCCCAATATTCGGGTTGTTTCCAGTTCGGGTTGTTTCCAAGGGATTTAATTTTAATGTTGGAATATTTCTCAGTAGTATATTCAGCACCATCTTTTCCATATTCTCCAGACTTAAGGATCAATCTTTGTCCATTGAAACTGTAATAATCAGAATAGTCAATTTGAATACTTTTTACCTCTCCATCTTTTCCTATGTTTTTTCCTGTTCTGGAAATAGAAGTTATACCAGATAAATTCCAACCATAACCGGCAATTCCATTTCCGGAATCACTCGAGTAAACAAGATTGATTTGAGGGGCAACACTTTTTATTCCTGGAGGAAGAGCGATTGGTAAAGTAAATTGCAACTGGCCTCCACCAGCAATTTCAATATTCCCTTTTGTATCATGGAAATACTGTCCCTGAGATGCAGTAGTTCCTGTTGGATTGGTCGCTCCTGCACCGGAATCCACAGGTCCTCCGCCAGGATTATCTGTTGCAGCCCCTATTTTAGCTATAAAAGGATTTGAAATATCTGCCTTCGCATGAAATCCTTGTGTCATGACCACTGTCTGCGGATCCTGAACAGTACGGGCACTAGTTTCTGCCTGATATAATATAGTCTGTGAAAAGCCTAATACCGAACATAAGGATAGTATAAATGATGAAAATAGTTGTATTTTCTTATCGTAAAGTTTCATGATTCTTATCGTTTGGTGATGTTTTTACTAAAAATTCTGCCATCTTTTAACGTAAATCGCACAACATATATACCCCAATCATAACCTGTCATATTGATTTTAATCTGACGGTTTAAGTCTGGGATATTTTGTTGTTGAAATTTCCAGTGAACTGTACTGTGCTGATACAATGAAACAGATTCTATGAGTCCATCTACTTCCTCAGTCCAGTCTATAGTAAGGTAATCATTAACAGGAACAGGATACAGACGTATTTGTTTCCAAAATGCTTTTTCATCAATAACAGGAGTCTGTTTGGTAATAGCTGCTACTTTTGAATCTTTCTTAATTTCTTCAGTCTTTTTACCAGCAGCATCGATTCCTCTGTATCTTTGATTTCCAGCTTCGTCGTATTTGAAATAAACTTCGGTTTGGGAGAAACCGAAGAAGCCTATCATCAGAGATGATAGCGATAATAATTTTTTTTTCATTTGTGGTTATTTTTTGGCTGATAATAATTGTTGAACCTGTTGCTCCAGCTTTTCAATTTTTGCAGACTGTGCTTTTAAAACTTCATTTTCATCTTGAAGTTGTTTTAGCTGGTCAGACTGTTGTTTTATTTGTTTATTCTGGTCAATTGAATACAGTGTAAGCTCTTCTATTTTTTGCAATAATTTAATCTGAAATTCACCCACATTTACCCCTTCTTTTTCCATGATTCTTGCAGAAGCAATTTCAGGAAGGTGTTTCTTTTCTCTGATGTGCTTTTCCACTTCTTCCAATTTTGGGAGATCATATTTTTCATCAAATACAAAATCAGCAGTAGGAGTTAGGGTTACTTTTAATTCTTTGGCTTCAAGTTTACCTTGTAACGAAGCATTTCCATTGGGCATAATGGCCATTTGTATTTTCTTGTTTGTGATAAAATTAATAGCTCCAAATTCTGGGGCTGAAATTTCATTTTCAATATTAAAGTCACCATAAGTTCCATATCTGAAGCCATTGCCTGAGTATGTAGAATTTACTTCCAGATTAGCAGTAGTACTATTATATGTTAAGCTTACTATGGCACTACCCCCGGTTGACCCAAAAGATGTAAACTTTCCTAAAACTAAATTTTGGTTATTGATATTATCCTGAGCTACATGCAATTTAGCGTCAGGGTTCGTTGTTCCTATTCCTGCTTTTCCATTCACGTACATCTGTCCATCATGTCTTAAAGAAAAAGTAACATCTTCTACACCTGTTCCAAAAATGATGTTTTTCATGAAATATCTGTCAGGATTTCTTAAATGATTGGTTCTTAATTCAAAATGGTTGGATCCCGCAGCCCCACCTTCGTAGATGGTCAATCTTGATTGTGGAGAATCGAAATTTATACCGATGTTTCCATTAGGTTTGATCCGAATACCCTCGGTATTATTGGCCTTGAAAACCAATGGCTGGTTATCTGTAGTTCCAATAAAGTTGGTTGAAGAATTTGTTCCTGTGTTACCGGTAATGTTCCAGCTTTGTGCAAACGTAAGTGTTGATACCAATAAAGTAAGTGGTAGTAATTTTGATTTCATATATTAATTAAAATTTATCTTTTGTAAAACTATAATCAGGAAGCGACAAATTGCGTCGTGTTTAATAATAGTTTTATTGTTTTCAAAAAGTTATTTTGTATTTGTAAATTTATAAAAAAATAGGCTTTATTTTGGTGATATTTTTCAATATTAATATTTTTAATAAAAAGTGTTTGGTTTTGTATTTTATTTAATGGGAATTTTGTTTTAATGATTTTTTGTTGTGATAATTACTTATATGATGAATATTTTTAGCTGAAATTCCTTATCGAAAATGAAATTAAAGCTAAAAATTATGCCTTTATGGACAAGTTATATGAAGACGGATATCAATTTTAGAAAAAATCTCTACCTTTGTAACAATGAATCTCTTAAGATGGATATTGGCAATTTACTTCATGGCGCTCTCATTGATGCCATGTGAAGACACGTCCCATCCGTTGAATTCAGGAGATAATAAGATATCGTTAACGATTCACGGAGTTCATTCTACAGAAAAAGGAGATATCTGTTCTCCGCTCTGTGCATGCAGCTGTTGCCAAATGACGGTTTCTGCGTTTAAAATGGATACTCTGTTGGAAATTCCAGAGCAGATACCTGCTTATTTTTCGAAGAAGATCTTATTCCACAAAAACGACTTTGCTTACCAGATTTACGATCCTATCTGGCAGCCTCCTAAAATTTAATTTTTATTGACTTTTAGAAAGTTAAACTTTCTAATGCTTAACTGTGCTTGAAACTTTGCAATACCATTGCAGAGGGTTTCAGGATATTTTTGCATCAGCATTGTAATGCTGTGTGCATTCATTTTCAATAAAAATTAAATATCAATTGTGTTAGATAAAATCATAAAATTCAGTATCAAAAATAAGGTGATCATTGGCTTGATGACTCTGGTACTGATCATCTGGGGAACGTGGAGTGCCTCCAGATTACCGATAGATGCTGTGCCAGATATCACCAACAACCAGGTACAGATCATTACCGTATGTCCTACTTTGGCGGGGCAGGAAGTGGAACAGCTGGTTACTTTTCCCATTGAGCAGAGTATTGCCAATGTTCCAGACATTCAGGAAACAAGAAGTATTTCAAGATTTGGTCTCTCTGTGATTACAGTCGTGTTCAAAGAAAATGTAGATGTCTACTTTGCGAGACAGCTCATTAATGAACAACTGAAAAATGCTGTGGAAGAAATTCCAAAAGGAGTAGGAACTCCGGAGCTGGCTCCTGTCAGTACAGGACTTGGAGAAGTGTATCAGTATATTCTTCACCCTAAAAAAGGAAGCGAAAAGAAATACGATGCTAAAGAACTGCGCACCATGCAGGACTGGATCGTTCGAAGACAGTTGAACGGAACTCCGGGAGTTGCGGAGATCAACAGTTTTGGAGGAGAATTAAAACAGTACGAAGTTGCCATCGATCCCAATCGGCTAAAAGCAATGGGAACGAGCATTACCGAAATATTTACAGCTCTTGAAAAAAACAATCAGAATACAGGTGGTGCCTATATCGATAAAAAGCCCAACGCTTATTTCATCAGAGGAATAGGACTGGTAATTTCTTTGGAAGACATTAAAAATATTGCTGTTAAAAATGAAACAGGCAGCGTTCCCATCTTTATAAAGGATGTTGCTAATGTTCGTCTGGGAAGTGCTGTTCGTTATGGAGCATTGACATATGATGGTAAAGTGGATGCCGTAGGTGGAGTAGTCATGATGTTAAAAGGAGCAAACAGTAATGAAGTTGTAAACAACATCAAGGAGAAAATTCCTACCATTCAGAAGTCTCTTCCCAATGATGTTATTATAGAACCATTTCTGGACAGAACAGACCTTGTAGACAGAGCCATCAATACTGTACAGAAAAACCTCATCGAAGGAGCATTGATCGTTATTTTCGTTCTTGTCGTTTTTCTGGGAAACCTGAGAGCCGGGCTTATTGTAGCTTCAGCTATTCCGCTTTCCTTACTGTTTGCTCTGGGAATGATGAATGTTTTTGGGGTGAGTGCGAACCTGATGAGCCTTGGAGCCATAGATTTTGGGTTAATTGTGGATGGTGCAGTGATCATTGTAGAAGCGACATTACATCATTTGGGAGTAAGAAAATCAATCCGGACATTAACACAGTCCGAAATGGATGAAGAAGTATTTCTTTCTGCATCAAAAATAAGAAGCAGCGCAGCCTTCGGAGAAATTATCATCCTTATCGTATACATTCCGATTCTTACACTGGCTGGTGTAGAAGGGAAAATGTTTACTCCAATGGCAAAAACAGTAGGGTTTGCTATTTTGGGAGCGTTGATCTTGTCTTTGACTTATATTCCAATGATGAGCGCCCTGTTTTTATCTAAGAAAATATCCCATAAAGAAACTTTCTCCGATAAAATGATGAACAGCCTGCAAAAGGTCTATCAGCCATTATTACATAAAGCCATTAAAATAAAATATATTATTGTTTCAGCTACTGCTGTGGTTTTTCTTATTTCTGCTTTCATTTTTAAAAATATGGGCGGTGAATTTATTCCGCAGCTACAGGAAGGAGATTATGCATTCCACTGTATTTTACCACAGGGAAGTTCGCTCAGCCAGAGTATAGAAACCTCCATGCAGGCATCAAGAATTATCAAACAATTTGATGAGGTGAAAATGGTGGTCGGCAAAACGGGTTCCGCTGAGGTTCCTACTGATCCGATGCCACCTGAAGCTACCGATATGATTGTGGTTTTAAAGCCGCAAAGTGAGTGGAAAACAAAAAAATCCTATGACGAACTTGCTGATGAGATCAGTGAAAAGCTGGAAACCATTCCGGGCGTATTCTTTGAGAAAAACCAGCCTATTCAGATGCGTTTCAATGAACTGATGACAGGGATCAGACAGGATGTTGCCGTAAAGATCTTTGGGGAAAATCTGGATTCTCTGGCGGTGTACGCAGATAAGGTTGGGAAAATCATTCAGACCGTTGACGGAGCTACTGCCCCTCAGATTGAAAGAGTGAGTGGTCTTCCGCAGATCAATGTACAATATGACAGAACAAGAATTGCCAATTATGGATTGAACATCGAAGACGTCAATAATGCGGTAAGTACTGCCTTTGCCGGAAAATCGGCAGGACAGGTTTTTGAAAATGAAAGACGTTTTGATCTCGTAGTCCGTCTGGACAGTCTTCATAGAACTGATATTTCAGATGTGAATAACCTCATGATCACTTCCAGTACGGGAGCACAGATTCCATTATCACAGGTGGCTAATATTAGTTACAAATTAGGACCTGCTCAGATCAGTCGTGAACAGGGTAAACGTAGAATTGTAATTGGATTCAACGTAAAAGATCGTGATGTGGAAAGCGTAGTGAAAGATATTCAGGCAAAACTGAATAAAGTGAAACTTCCTTCCGGATATTACTTTACCTATGGAGGACAGTTTGAAAACCTTCAAGAGGCTAGCAAACGTCTGATGATCGCTGTTCCGGTATCGCTGCTTCTTATTTTTATGCTGCTGTATTTTACTTTCCGCTCATTCAAACAGGCTGGATTAATTTTTACAGCAATTCCTATGAGTGCCATTGGTGGTGTATTCGCACTTATCGTAAGAGATATGCCTTTCAGTATCAGCGCCGGAATTGGGTTTATTGCACTCTTCGGAGTAGCAGTGCTTAACGGAATAGTCCTGATAGGAACATTCAACCAGCTGGAAAAAGAGGGTGAAACAGATATTCTGAAAAGAGTATTTGAAGGAACAAAAACCAGATTGAGACCGGTATTAATGACTGCTACTGTAGCCTCATTAGGATTTTTACCAATGGCGATTTCCACCGGTGCAGGAGCAGAAGTACAGAAACCTCTGGCAACGGTAGTAATTGGGGGGCTGGTGACGGCTACATTCCTTACCTTATTTGTTCTGCCGATGCTGTACATCATTTTTAACACAAAGATTTTGAAAAGAAAAAATAATAAGGCGGGAACATTTACTGCAGTTCTTGTTTTAGGATTTATGATGCTTGGACAGACTTTTAAAGCACAGTCCAGACCTATTTCTGTAGAACAGGCAGTAGAGCAGGCGGTGAATAATAATTTAACCCTGCAGTCAAAAGACTTAAGTATAAAATCTGCTGAAGCATTGAGACCAACAGCAAAAGAACTTCCTAAACTAGGCTTTGAAGCACAGCTTGGACAGTACAACAGCCCGAAGTTTGACCAGTCGTTTGCCATCTCACAGAGTATTCCGTTTCCAACCCTGTTTAAAGCTAGGAAAGACTTAATCAATGAGAATATTAAAAGCAAAAAGATTGATAAAGAAATTACGTCCAACGAACTGATAAAGCAAGTGCGTACTTATTATTATCAGATTGAATATCTCCAATATAATAAAGCTCAGCTGACAAGTCTGGATAAGTATTATGAGGAATTTATCAGAATTGCAAGCGTAAGATTCAAAGCGGGTGATATCAAAAAGATTGAAATCAGTACAGCGGAAACTCAGAAAGGAGAAATTGATCTGCTGCTCAGACAAAATGAAGTCTATCTGAATAATGCTTATAAAAACTTAAAGACCCTTATGAACACTTCAGAAGATTTTGAAGTTCCGTTCAATAAAGATTATATCCCTTTAAAGGCTGAAAATGTACTCGACGGTGCTGTGGTAGCCAACAACCCATCGGTAAGAGCCTTTTATCAGGAAATGGAAATTGCTGAAAAAAATAAAAAAGTAGAAAAATCCCTTGGATTGCCAGATTTCAGTTTAAAATATACCAATCAGTCCTTGATAGGTCTTCATACCATCAACGGTCAGGAGAATTTTTATGATTCAGGGAAACGTTTTCAGTCAGCAACCGTAGGAGTGTCTATTCCTTTGACATTTGGGGCTACAAAAGCAAGAATCCAGGCATTGGAATATGACAAACAGGTAGCAGAAACCAATGCAAAAATGCAACAAAAACAGCTTTCAGCACAGCTGGAAAATGTTTTCAGCCAATATCAGCAGGATATCCAGCAGTACGAATATTACACAAGCCAGGCATTGCCGAACGCCGAGAAAATTGTTAAAGCAGCTCAATTAGGATATAAAACAGGAGAGATCTCGTATGTAGAATATCTTTTTGCACTGCAGACGGCAACCAATATTCAACTAAAATACCTGGAATCAATCCAGCAGGTGAACCAATCTGTCGTTACCATTAATTCAATCATTAATAAATAATATGAAATCGCTATTAATACAATTTTCTGCCAGACAAATAAAGACGATAGCAGATAGCATAAGAAAAAATACATATTCGCATATGAAACTCAAATATAATATCATCCCCCTTATCCTGATCTCATTGTTGATAACAAGTTGTGGAAAAAAAGAAGCTACAGAGGAAAAAGCTCCTGAAAAAACAGAGCAGAAAGAAGCTGCCCATGAAGAAGCTCCGGCAACTATTGCTTCCCTCACAGAAGATCAGATGAAGTCTGTAGGGGTAGCTTTGGGAACGGTAGAAATGAAGGAGTTGACATCCACCATCAAAGCCAATGGTCTGCTCAGTGTACCCAACAGTAATAAAGCGACCATCACTTCTCTGTATGGAGGAATTATTAAAACCATCAATATCCAGGTAGGAAGTATTGTGAAAAAAGGACAGGTGATTGCCACTATTGCCAACCCGGAATATATACAGCTTCAGGAAGATTATCTGACCACAAACAGCAGGATTACTTATGCAGAACAGGAATACAGAAGACAAAGAGAGCTTTTTGATAATGATGCAGGAGCCAAGAAAAACCTTCAGAGTGCCGATGCTGAGCTGAAAACCTTAAGAACAAAAAGAGCCTCCCTGTTGAAACAGCTTCAGATGATGGGGATAAGCCCGGGAAAAGTAAGCAATGGGAACATGAAATCCGGGTTGGTGATTACAGCGCCTATCAGTGGGACGATCAGTAGTATTACCGCGCAGATTGGAAGCTATGTAGATATTTCTTCTCCCGTTGCAACAGTGATAGATAATGGTTCTATTCATCTCGATCTTCAGGTGTTTGAAAAAGACCTTCCGAAAATGAGAGTAGGGCAGATTGTTCACTTTAAGCTGACCAACAATCCGGAAACGGAATACGATGCAAAAATTTACAGCATAGGATCTTCTTTTGAAAACGAAAGTAAAACCATCTCTATGCACTGTGAAGTGATCGGAAACAAATCTGGTCTGATTGACGGAATGAATATCACCGGAATTGTAAGCCTTGATAAAAGTACAACTCCCGCAGTTCCTACGGAAGCTATTGTAGAAGCAGACGGAAAATACTATGTTTTTATCCAAACCGACAAAAAGCAGGAGGAAGAACATGACGAAAAAGGAAAACCTCATCCGAAAACCTTAAACTTTGAAAAAATAGAAGTGGTAAAAGGAACATCCGATATGGGATATACAGCCATAACATCGGTAGGAAATATTCCTGACAGTGCAAAAATTGTAGTGAAAGGTGCCTTTTTTGTGAATGCTAAACTGGTGAATTCAGGAGAACACGAACATTAATGAAAGCAGCCGGAACCAGTAAATGTCAATTTTTATCCTTAAATTAGAACTGTTTACGGAACTGTGTTAGGCTGGAAAAGAGTAAAGATCATCTCACCGAATTTTAATAAATAACCCGATTATGTTATTAAACAAAAAAATATCAGTCTGGTATTTCATCCGTGAAATAAAATCCCAAATTCTGTTTATCGGAATATTTGCCGTAGCCATTGGTCTTTTGGACATGCTGCCAGGGTTTCGTAAAATATCGCTTCCCTTGAATATTCCTGCATTACTGGGAACGGCAGTATCATTACTGCTGGCTTTCAGGACTTCCCAATCTTACGAAAGATGGTGGGAGGCAAGAACTGTTTGGGGGGCTATTGTGAATGATTCCCGAACTTTTGTGAGACTGATCATCCAGTTTATGCCCGCAGGAGATGAAAAAGCAATAAAAGATTTTGCCGAAAGACAGGTCATCTGGACCTATGCACTTGGAGAATCTCTGAGGAAATTACCGTTTTCAGAAAAAGTTCAGCAATATTTGGATAAACATCAGATCAAAGGAGCAAATATTCCTAATGCAATTTTGGACGAACACTCCAGACAGCTTAAAGAAATTGCAGCTTCCAAAGGATTGACCGATTTTCAGCAGATGCAGCTGAATGACATCATCACAAGGCTCTGTGACAGTATGGGGAAATGCGAAAGACTAAAGAATACAGTTTTTCCGCGCTCCTACAGTGTTTTAGTTCATATTTTGATCTATGTTTTTGCAGCTATCCTTCCTTTTGGACTTGATGATTCTCAGCTGGTGGTAGAAATTGCAATTACTTTCCTGGTTCCGATTACCTTCATTGCTATTGAAAAAACATCCATCATCATGCAGGATCCGTTTGAAAATGGTCCTGTAGATACTCCAATGACTTCTCTGGCTCAGACCATAGAAATCAATATCAGACAGATGATCGGTGAGCAGAATGTTCCTTCCAAAAAAGAAAATACATCCTATTATGAAATGTAATTAAACCATAATACAATATGGAAAACACACCAACACAAGCAGTCTCGGCAGCAAGCAGACATAAAAAGAACCTCCTGATCGTACTCTGCCTTAGCGGTACCTATCTCATTGCTGAGGTAATAGGAGGAATCATTACCAATAGTCTCGCTTTACTGGCGGATGCAGCACATATGCTGACCGATGTGGTAGGCTTATTGCTGGCATTTATCGCCATCAAAATAGGAGAAAGAAAAGCAGATCCTTCCAGAACATATGGCTATTACCGGACAGAAATACTGGCAGCAGTCATCAATGCTGTTGTTTTATTGGGAATTTCGATCTATGTTTTGTTTGAAGCATATAAGCGGTTTCAGGATCCACCGGAAGTGCAAAGCAAATCGATGCTGATTGTTGCCGGAATCGGATTGATCGTCAACATTGTCGGAATGATGATTCTAAGAAAAGACTCAGGAAGCAGTCTGAATATGAAAGGCGCCTATTTTGAAGTGCTTTCAGACATGCTTACTTCTGTAGGAGTGATGATTGCAGGAGTGATTATGCTGACAACAGGCTGGTATTACGCCGATCCGTTGATCTCAGCAGCAATTGGGCTATTAATCTTCCCAAGAACATGGAAGTTGCTGAAAGAAGCCATCAATGTTTTATTGGAAGGAACTCCTAAAGAGGTGGATATTCATGAGCTTCATCAATCATTGGAGAAAACTCCCGGAGTGAAAGATGTTCATGATCTGCATGTGTGGTCGCTTACATCAAGTGTCAATGCAATGAGTGCCCATGTCGTAAAAGATACCGGATATTCTCAAAATCAATTATTAAAAACATTGACTGATACTACGGTGAATAACTTTAAAATCAGTCATACCACTTTTCAGATAGAAGACGAAGGCTATGAAGAAAATGAAGTCCATCTGTAAAATTTTAAACAATGAAAAAAGATATAGAACACAAGCTCATTGATAAAAATACCAAACCTACGAGTATGAGGATTTTGGTCTATGATTTCTTAAGCTCTCAGGAAGCGGCTTTATCCCTTTCTGAAATAGAAAATCATTTTGAAAATGCTGACAGAATTACGATCTACAGAACATTAAAAACTTTTGAAGAAAAAGGAATTGTTCACAGCATTCAGGAAAATACAACCACAAAATATAAACTATGTGAAGACGACTGTGATGAAAAAACACATAAAGACTGGCACTTGCATTTCTACTGTAAAATATGCAAACAAACCACCTGTAAAGAAGATATTTCATTCCCTGAAAACATACAGACCAATTTCAGGATTGATGAAATACGATTGTTTGCCAAAGGAATATGCGAAAACTGTCTTGAAAGTTTGCAATAGCATTGCATCAGTCTCACCTTTACATTTGTATAAAAATATCAGTTATGGAAAAATGCTGTAGTACAACCCAGGAAAAACCAGATACAAAAGGACACAAACATAATCACGCAGAAGGAGATGGGCATGACCATGACGGCCATGATCACTCTCACGACTCCGGAGATCAGACGGTCTTTCAGATGTTTCTTCCGGCTATTATATCCTTTATCATCTTATTATTAGGAATTGCCTTTGACAACTATATAAAACCCGCATGGTTTACAGGCTGGGTACGTTTAGTATGGTTTCTGGCAGCTTATATTCCTGTAGGATTCCCGGTATTAAAAGATGCCTATAAAAGTATCATTAAAGGAGATGTGTTTTCAGAATTCTTTTTGATGAGCATTGCTACTATTGGAGCTTTTGCTATCGGAGAATATCCTGAAGGAGTCGCAGTAATGCTTTTTTATGCGGTAGGAGAGGTATTCCAGTCTATGGCGGTTACCAGAGCGAAAGGAAATATAAAAGCTTTATTAGATCAGCGTCCCGATGAGGTAACGATTATGGAAAATAATCAGCCCCAAAAGGTAAAGGCAAAAGAAACTAAAATAGGAAACATTATTCAGTTGAAGCCTGGTGAGAAACTGGCATTGGATGGCGAACTGCTTTCAGATTCAGCTTCATTCAACACTGCAGCCTTAACAGGGGAAAGTAAGCCGGATACCAAAAATAAAGGCGAAGTCGTTCTTGCGGGGATGATCAACATGAACAGTATCGCTTTGGTAAAAGTAACGACTGCTTATGAAGACAGTAAACTGAGTAAAATTCTGGAGCTTGTTCAGAATGCTACGGCTCAAAAAGCCCCTACAGAACTATTCATCAGAAAATTTGCGAAAGTATATACCCCTATTGTTGTATTTCTGGCCATAGGAATCTGTTTGCTGCCTTATTTCTTTGTAGATGACTATCAGTTCAGAGACTGGTTGTACAGAGCATTGATATTCCTTGTGATTTCTTGCCCTTGTGCCTTGGTTATCTCAATCCCGTTAGGATATTTCGGAGGAATTGGTGCAGCAAGCCGAAACGGAATTTTATTCAAAGGAAGTAATTTCCTGGACAGTATCGCGGAGATTCAGAATGTGGTGATGGACAAAACAGGAACCATGACAGAAGGCGTATTCAAAGTACAGGAAGTAAGTTTCAGCTCTGAATTTGATAAAAATGAAATCCTTCAGATGGTCAATGTTCTGGAAAGCAAAAGTACCCATCCGGTAGCGACGGCCATTCACAATTATGTAGGAGATATCAATCATGCTATTCCGTTAGAAAATGTAGAAGAAATTGCTGGCCACGGACTGAAAGCAACCGTTAAAGGAAAAGAACTGCTGGTAGGAAACTTTAAACTGATGGATAAGTTCAATATCAGTTACGATATCAACCACGCTAATATTGTCTATACTGTAATTGCAGTGGCATATGATAAAAAGTTTGCAGGATATATCACGATCGCAGACAGCATAAAAGAAGATGCCAAAGAAACGGTAAACAATCTTCACAAAATGAACGTAAAGGCCACTATGTTAAGTGGTGACAAAAGTACCGTTGTGAAATATGTAGCAGATCAGTTGGGAATAGACAATGCATTCGGAGACCTGCTGCCGGAAGATAAAGTAAATAAGGTTAAAGAAATCAAAGCCAAAAAACAAACGGTAGCCTTTGTAGGAGATGGAGTGAACGATGCACCAGTAGTTGCCTTGAGTGATGTAGGAATTGCAATGGGAGGTTTAGGAAGTGATGCTACCATTGAAACCGCAGATGTTGTGATTCAGGATGACAAACCAAGTAAAATACCAATGGCCATTAATATCGGAAAACAAACGAAAAAGATCGTTTGGCAGAATATTATTCTCGCCTTTGCTGTAAAAGCAGTGGTGTTAGTCCTTGGTGCAGGCGGTTTGGCAACGATGTGGGAAGCTGTTTTTGCGGATGTAGGAGTGGCGTTGCTGGCTATTTTAAATGCAGTAAGAATTCAGAGAATGAAATTTTAAGAAGCAAATAATAAACACAACTAAATTATATTCAATAAAAGCTCTGCTGAATTTCAGTGGAGCTTTTGCTTTAAAAAAATATACATCATGCTATTCACTCCGTAGGAATCTCAAAAAAAACTTTATTCTATCAATAAATCTGCTTAATCATCCTCATCTGCGAGAGAAAATAAACCCATCATACAATTTTATCGCAGATAAAATCCTTGCGCCTTAAACAATAGACATCTAAAAAAATTGCGTCTTTGCGTTTCAAACATAGCAGTCCAACATTTAATTTTAAAAAGGGAACATATTTTTTGTTGGAAATCGCCAAGGCGCAAAGAAAATAAAAATTGTGCTGCTTTTTAGGACGCAAGAAAATCAAAGATTTTCAGCAAGGTTACTTCTTAATTATCATTCTCATTATTAGCTTTATTAAATTGTATCGCAGATAAAATCCTTGCGCCTTCAAACAGTAAGTATTCAAAAGCACTTTTGCGTCTTTGCGAATTCCAACAAATAAAAAGCTCTGCCAAAAACATCAGCAAAGCTTTTATCAACAAGATTAAATTTGATATAAAGAACTAAATTTTTCACTTAGATCTTAATTTTCAATCAAAGTTCGGGATAAAATAATACTGGAAACAGCCACAGTTTTGTAATTTTTGTGGGTAACAGTAAGTAACCATGATGACATTCATCATAAATCACGCATAAAACAGTTTTGAAGTAGTATATTTGTAACAGAGAACAAAATCGTTGAGGTTATTCATTTCCATATTCATCATTTTTACCGTTGCAATACGTCCCGTTTTGCCATTGGTAAACTATGCTGTGAACTATGATTATATTGTGAAAAACCTTTGTGAGAACAGAAATGTACCACAATCAACGTGTAAGGGAAAATGCTACGTGGAAAAAGAACTGGTAAAAACAGAAAAACAATCCAATAGCTCCCAAACAATAAAGATTGCAGGATTAGATGTTTTTATTTCTCATGATATTCTTTCCTTCTCCTGTCATTTGAATTCGGAATCACTTTCTGAAGTTCCCGATTCAAGTTACTTTAATTCTCATTCTTCAGAATACTTTTCAAGGATATTCCATCCTCCGTTGGCTTAATCTTTATCATAAACTATATTTTTAGTTAATGAATTTAAAGTGCTTAAAGCTTTTATAAATAAGTCATTAAAGATATAGCCTACAATTAAAATGAACACTGGTAAGCCGTTAGAAATACCCTGATTCTTTTGAAGAATTCTGTGGTTTTTCAGACTTGTGCATTGTATCATAACTTTATTTAACATTATTAATTTCAATTTAACATTAAAATGAAATCTCCCATTATTTTGACCGCCCTGCTGTCAATATCATTACTGTCGTGTGCCAAGGAAACGCCTAAGGTAAAGCATGCAAGCCACATGGACTCCTCTGGAAAGAACGTAGAAAATGTACAGGTAGTGAATGAAGAAGACCCTATCTGCCACATGAAAACTGCCGGATCTATTAAAGATACAGCCGTATATAAAAATAAAACGTATGGTTTTTGCAGTGTATCCTGCAAACGTGAATTCAAAAAAAGCCCTGAGAAATATGCCCAAAAATAAAAAAAACAATAATAAAAGTAAGGTGATCATACCGATCGCGTTATTTGCATTGCTTTTCCTGGGAATAGGGGTAGGAATGGGGTATTTTAAAAAGAACCTTTATACCGTAATGAAAGTTCCCGATTTTGAACTGACAGATCAGAACAGTAAGAAAATTACCAATAAAGATATGTTGGGAAAGGTTTATCTCGTAGAATTCTTCTTCAGCAAATGTCCTACGATATGCCCGGTGATGAATACCAATATGAAGGCTATCCAGAATCAGATCAATGATCCCAACTTTGGAATAATCTCCATCAGTATTGATCCTGAAAATGATACTCCTGCAGCATTGAAAGAACATGCTCAAAGAATAGGGGCGAAATCTCCAAACTGGCATTTCTTGACCGGAGATCGAACTTATATTGGTGATCTTGCTGATAAATTTAATATCTATGTAGGCGATAAAGAAAATGAAGGAGAAAGCCTGAATCACAGCGGAATGATTGCCCTGGTAGATCAGGACGGAAATATTCGATGCAGATACAACAAAGAAAATATGCCTATTCTGTATTATTCAGGATTGAATTACGAAGATCCGGAAGGTAAAACGCCTATGCTGACAGGAAAATACCACCCAGACAGAGAAATTCTGATTGAAGATATTAAGAAATTATTGAAATAGAGAGAGAAGGAAGCTGGATGTTTGAAGCTGGAAGTTATTCCAGATGATGAAACTTCTAGCGATTTTTGATATAAAGTAAAATAGAAGTTGAAGAAGTGATGTTATAACACGAATGACTTCCATCCTCGATCTCCCATCTTCCCGCTTAATGAGAAAACATTGTTAAACCATAAACAAAAACGTTATGAAGATTTTGAAAATAGCTGCTGTAACTGCAGTTTTCGCGGCCCAGTTTACACTGGCTCAGTTTAAGCAGACACCTCTGCCATATGCTTATAATGCTTTGGAAGGAAATATTGATGCACAAACGATGGAAATTCATTATTCAAAACATGCCGCAGCGTATGTAGCTAACCTGAATAAAGCCATTACGGGAACTCCACAGGAAAAAGAAACTTTGTTTCAGATTCTTTCCAATGCTTCAAAGCTGCCTGCTGCAGTGAGAAACAATGCAGGAGGACATTACAACCATGAACTGTTCTGGACTGTTCTTACGCCTCAGAAAAATACACAGCCTTCAGCAAAATTAGCAAAAGCCATCACTGAAACTTTCGGAAGTATGGATGCTTTTAAAGAAAAAATGGCTAAAGCCGGAGCAGACCGTTTCGGGTCAGGATGGGCATGGCTTTCTGTGGATAAAAACGGAAAACTATTCGTTTCTTCAACACCCAATCAGGACAATCCTTTGATGGATGTAGTGGAAGAGAAGGGAACTCCTATCTTCGGAATTGATGTATGGGAACACGCTTATTATTTAAAATATCAGAATAAAAGAGCAGATTATCTTACCGCTATCTGGAATGTTACCAACTGGAAAGAGATCAGCAGAAGATATGATGAAGCGATAAGCAAGAAATAATCTGATGAAATTATTTTACAGCATACTTTTTACTTTTTATATGGTGCTAAGACCTTTGGTGCCATTGGTAGAGTATGCTGTAAATTATGATTATATCGTCAAAGTTCTCTGTATTAATAAAAGCAGGCCGGAGGTTCACTGTAACGGAAAATGTTACCTGAGTAAAGAATTGGCGAAAACCAATGATTCAGAATCTTCACCCTTTCAGAAAATAAAAAACTCAGGACAGAAAATCCTTGATACTTATATCCTGCCTGAAACCACAGAGATCATTACTACTGAAAAACGCCCGTTTTTCAATTTCAACTTTACTTACGAAGCAGCTTACTCTTTTCTGTTTCTTACCCACATTTTCAAACCACCGGTTTTTTAAGTTAAACTATCACTATTCAACCACAAAAGTCACAAAGCTTACATCAATTAAAAATCAAAGATTTTAAAAAGCTTAAGTGTTCTTAGTATGCATAAAGCTTATCACTTAAAATAACTTAAGTGTAAGAACTTTTGTGCCTTTTGTGGTAAAAAAATGTCCGCATTTCAACATTATAATTCAACTTAAAAAATCAACAATGAAAATTTATAAATTTTTATCACTATTCTTTATTGCCTTTACTTTATTCTCTTTTGTAGCCTGCGAAAGCAGCAGGGATGACGAAAATCCACAGGATACCACTCCCGGAAATCTTCAGATCAAATTCGAAAACGGATTTAATAATGTAGGAGATATCGTCTTGAACCAAACGACTCAGACTTCTTCTAATGGACAGAAACATAATTTTTCTGCTTTGAAATACGTAATCAGTAATATCGCACTGATAGACGAGAATGGAAACGAATTTAAATACAATGAAAACAATCCTGATAAAGGCGCTTTTATCGTCGATCAGGCAGATGCTGTAGCCGGAGTGATATATTTGAATTTGAATGGCATTCCGAAAAACAACTACAAAAAAATAAGATTCGGATTGGGAATCAGTCAGAAAGCGTACTTGCTGGGACAAGATGGGCAAGCTGAATTCTGGACAAAAGCCAAGCAGAAAGGAATGACGTGGTCATGGGCTGCCGGTTATATTTTTGTGAAACTGGAAGGGAAATATGGGAACGATGCTCCTTCAAAGGAATTTATGAATCATACAGGAAATATGGGGAATGTTACAGCTAATGAGCAGCCTGATCTGTACCGTGAAATCACATTGAATCTTCCGACAACAGCAAGAGTAACAGGAACAATCCGTCCTTCTGTGCATATTCTGGCAGATCTTAACCAGTTTCTGAGCGGAGAAAAAGCACTTACTCTTACAACGGCCAATGATATGTTGATGGGCTCAAACCAACACCTGGCAGATGTTACCAATAATCTTACAAAAATGTTTAAAGTAGACCACGTTCACAATGATTAATTTTTTTGTTAAAACGATACTGGTTCTGCTTGTATTTCTGTTGAGTTGTATTTCCTGTTCTGACGAGGTGATTCAGCCGTTGGAAAAAGATGAAGCATATAACTTGCAGTTTCCTTCTTATTTCCCGGAAATGACCTTTGATAAATCCATCAATCCCATAACAAAAAATGGAGTAGAACTGGGACGGAAACTATTCTATGAAGGAAGACTTTCCAGAAACAATACCATTTCATGCGGTTTCTGTCATATTCAGGAAAATGCGTTTACCCATCACGGGCATACTGTAAGTCATGGTGTGGATGACAGAATAGGAATAAGGAATGCACCACCTATTCAGAATATGGCTTTTTTGAAAAGGTATATGTGGGATGGTGTGATTCATAATCTGAATGAACAGCCCATTAGCCCGATTACAGATGTCAATGAAATGGACAGCTCTATACCGGACGCTATTTCAAAGATAAAAGATGACCAGAAGTATAAAAAACTTTTCAGAGAAGCTTATGGAGATGAAACCATTACAGGAGAACGAATTCTAAAAGCATTGTCGCAGTTTATGGCCTCGCTGATCTCTGCGGATTCAAAATACGACAGATTCAAGCAGGGAAAAGAACAATTGACTTCAGCAGAATCTCAGGGAATGGCTTTGTTCGGGCAGAAGTGCGCTTCTTGTCATAGCGGAGAACTGTTTACTGATGAGAGTTTCCGGAATACAGGAATGTATTATAACACGGAATTCAAGGATGCAGGACGTTACAGAGTAACCCTTAATCAGGTAGATTGGATGAAATTCCGTGTTCCGAGTTTGAGAAATGTAGAATATACAGCACCTTACATGCATGACGGAAGATTTTACACCTTAGATGCGGTCCTTAATTTCTATTCGAATCAGGTAGAAGATAATGCCAATCTGGATCCACAGCTGAAACAGAACGGTCATATAGGAATTGCCATGAACAGTCAGGAAAAACAGTCGATCATTGCATTCCTGAAAACACTGTCCGACAAAAGTTTTATATCCAATCCAAAATTTGCAGAATAATTTATAGAAAACATGAAGAAGATTATATTGATACTAAGTTTGATACTGTTTAGCCAGAATCAGGCGAAGACCATTAGAGACAGCGCTTATAGTGCTCCGGGTACCTTTAGCAGATTCGATTTTGATGATGATTGTGATGCTTGCGGCTGTGCAGCAGGAAACGGATCTTCAGGTTTTGAGTCTTTATTGAATCCACAGTTTATCGGAATCAAATACTTTGCCCAGCATTACAAAGCCAAAGAAAATTTATTTGTAAAAGATCTTACACAGGATCAGTATTTCAATACCCTGCAGCTTTGGGGGAAAATTCCATTGACTAAAAAACTGAGCGTATATGCAAGTCTTCCCTTCCATTTCCATGAAAAGAAAACCTTACAGGGAGATATCAAAATCAATGGAATAGGGGATCTGAACCTGATGGGAATTTATCAGCTGATGAGCTCTAAAGATAATTTCCATCATCTGAGCGGAGGCTTAGGAGTGAAAATTCCTTTGGGGAAATTTGATGAAAAAGGAGTATCTGGTGTCAATCCGAGTTTTCAGCTGGGAACCGGAAGCTGGGATTATCAGGCAGCTTTGAATTATAAGTTTCAGAAAGATAAAGTGGCGGTAATGGTCAATACAGACTACACGATCAAGACGGAAAATAAGAAAAATTACCGTTTTGGAAACCAGTGGAACTATGCTGCGACAGGTTTTTACCAGGTTGCGGGAAATGAAAAATCTATATTTTCTGTAAAGACGGGCGTTCAGGGAGAAGTGTATGCCCAGAATAAACAATTCGATGAAGCTTTACCCAATACTGCAGGAAGTGCTTTGTATGGGAAACTAGGATTTGAAGTTTCTTATAAAAAGCTGAGTTTGGGAAGTGAGATAATGCTTCCTATGTATACCCGGCTGGCAGGCGGAGATATTGAAGCAAAATCAAGATTCAGTATTTTCCTGAATATTGGAATTTAAAGTGAAACCCTTAATAAAATGATGTTAAAGCTCCTTGGGGAGCTTTAATTGTTTATGAATCATGATTTTAATTGGGGGTTAGGAATAATTCTTTATCTTTGCCGAAATTTGGTGAGCCCTAAAAAGCTCTTAAAAGGGAATCCGGTGAAAATCCGGGACAGACCCGCTGCTGTAAGCTCCACACCAAGATTTTTGAAGAATATATCCACTGTTTTTTTAATGGGAAGGATTTCAAAAATGGAGTAAGTCAGAAGACCTGCCAGAAAATAATCGTTTGACGCTTTCGTGGAATAAAGCTTAGGACATCAATGATTCTGTGCAGTGATAGCTGTGCTTTGTCGTTGTTTTCTTATATCCATTAGCGTCATCATTATCTTAAATGAGCTAATGGCAGCAAAACTAACTACTTCTACAATTCATAAAGCTGTTTTCACGATACTGGTGATAACATCTCAACTTTTGTTTTCTCAAACCAAGAAAAAAGATAGTCTGGAGGAAGAGACAATTAAAGGAATCAATCTTTACAAAAAGAATTTTAAAGAAATCCTTCCGGCACAAACCTTACAGGGCGAGCAGCTGGAAAGACTGAACAGCCACTCTGTTGCAGATGCTCTGCGGTATTTCTCCGGTGTTCAGATCAAAGACTATGGAGGGTTGGGTGGTTTGAAAACCATTAATATCCGAAGTATGGGAAGCCAGCACGTTGGTGTTTTCTATGATGGAATTCAACTGGGAAATGCCCAAAACGGCCTGGTAGATCTGGGAAGATATTCTTTGGACGATCTGGAAGAAATATCATTGTATAACGGGCAGAAAAGTGAAATTTTTCAGCCAGCGAAGGATTTCGGATCTTCGGGATCTATCTATTTACAGCCGAAAACACCGGTATTTAAAGGAACAAGAAAAACCAATCTTGTGATCAGAGCAAAAAGTGCTTCTATTGATCTTTTCAATCCGTCATTCCGATTGGAACAGAAGATTTCAGACAGGGTTTCTGCCAGCTTCAGTGGAGAATTTATGCAGAGTGACGGAATTTACAGATTTCGGTATGCAAAGAAATATCCTGATGGGCAGCAGGCTTATGATACCATTGCTAAGAGACAGGATTCGGATATTAAAGCAAAGCGTTTTGAAACTTCTCTCAACGGAACTTTAAATAACGGAAGCTGGAATATCAGAGGCTATGGTTATATTTCAGACCGAGGAATGCCGGCGCCTATTGTTAATGGTCGTTTTGGAGGGAGAGGTGCAAGACTTTCCGATGAAAATTATTTCGTACAGGCCAATCTTCGAAAAAAGCTGTTTCCCAAATTTGAAACCCAGCTGAAAGCAAAATTTGCTTACGATTATACCCATTTCATGGATACGGTTCGTTCGCAGTCTATTATTCATACTGATAACACCTATATTCAACGAGAGCTTTATCTTTCATCATCCAATATTTATTCTATCACACCCAATTGGGATGTCAGCCTGAGCGGGGATTTTCAGTATAATAATCTGGATGCCAATCTGGATAACTTTTCTTATCCTACACGTTACACCACATTGGTAGCGTTAGCAACAACGTATCAATGGAACAGGTTTAAAATTCTGGGAAGCCTTTTAGGAACCTTTACTTTTGAAGAAGTAAGAAAAAACAAAAGACCGGGAGATGCAAGAGAGTGGACTCCTGCCGTATTTATGAGTTATCAGCCGGAAATTATTCCAGAGCTTACTCTAAGGGCTTTCTATAAAAGAATTTTCCGACTTCCAACCTTCAATGATCTGTATTATACCAATATCGGAAATACGTATCTGAAGCCAGAATTTACCAATCAATATGATGTAGGATTTACCTATCAGAAGAATTATAACAATCGTTTCTTTAAAACCTTTTATGCTAAAGTAGATGGTTACTATAACAAAGTACAGGATAAAATCGTAGCTGCACCTAACGGAAGCATGTTTCGCTGGCTGATGATGAATCTCGGGATGGTTGAAATCATAGGAGCAGATGTGAATCTTCAGACTGAAATGCAGCTGGGGCAAGTAAAGCTAAGACCATTGCTTTCCTATACTTACCAAAGTGCAAGAGATATGAGTGATCCGGAAGATACTTTCTATCGCAATCAGATTGCTTACACCCCTTGGCATAGCGGATCTTTCAGTCTGATGGCAGATTATAAAGACTGGAGTTTCAATTACAGTGCGATGTATGTGGGAGAAAGATATGATGTGAACCAGGATAATATTCAATACAATTATGTACAACCCTGGTATACTCATGATCTGTCTGTTCAGAAAAAATTCAACTGGGCTAATCATCAATTTAAAGTAAGCCTTGAAATGAATAATATTTTCAACCAATATTATGATGTTGTCATCAATTATCCGATGCCCGGAAGAAACTTTAAACTTATTCTAAACTTCACCCTATGAGAAAACTAAACTTTTATTTTTTATTTCTTGTATTAGCTTTTCTTACTTCATGCCGTACAGATGATATTATCGTCCGTCAGGAAGTGGTAGAAGGACTTCCCTCAGAAAATACAGCAATAAAGGGCTTTTACATGCTGAATGAAGGAAATATGGGAAGCAATAAATGTACTCTGGATTTTTTTGATTACACAAAAGGAACCTATTACCGGAATATCTATGCGGAAATAAACCCGAATGTCGTAAAAGAGCTGGGAGATGTAGGAAATGATATCAAAGTCTACGGAAGCAAACTCTACATTGTTGTCAATGTTTCCAACAAAATTGAAGTACTGGATGCCAAAACAGCTAAACGTATTACTTCTATTCCTCTGCAAAACTGCAGATATCTTGCCTTTAAAGACGGGAAAGCTTATGCCAGCAGCTATGCTGGACCGGTAGCTATTAATCCAAAGGCACCTAAAGGAAAAGTAGTGGAAATTGACACCACTTCTCTTTCCATCCAGAGGGAAGTCGTAGTAGGCTATCAGCCGGAAGAAATGGAGATTGTAGGAAATAAATTATTTGTTGCCAATTCCGGAGGATACAAAGCTCCCGATTATGACAATACCGTTTCTGTAATAGACCTGAACACTTTTACTGAACTCAAAAAAATAAATGTGGCCATCAATCTTCACCACATTAAAAAAGACAATTATGGGGATCTGTATGTAACCTCAAGAGGAGATTATTATAACGTTCCTTCCAGTCTTTATTTAATAGATGCAGCCACCGGATCTGTCAAAAAAGATTTTCATCTCTCAGTGAGTGAAATGACGATCGTTAATGATAAGCTCTATTTCTACGGAAATGAATTCAATTACAATACTCATAGCTATAAAAAAACCTTTGGGATCATCGATGTAAAAACCGAAGAGATTATTGCCAACAGGATTTTTGATAAAGAATACGAAACTGCCATTAAAACACCTTACGGAATTGCAGTAAACCCTATCACAGAAGATATCTACATGACAGATGCCAGGAACTACGTTTCCATGGGATTTGTGTATTGCTTTGATAAAAACGGACGCTTTAAATGGAAAACGGAAGGTGGAAATATTCCTGCCCACTTCGCTTTTTTATACAAATAACCAAACTTTAAGAAATGAACAGAAATACCTTTACTTATTTAAAAATCGGAGTTTTATCATGCTTCCTGGTAGGAGTTATAGCCTGTAAACATGATGATGAAGATGAGTTTACATTTAATGGCCTTGATGATTCCTATTCTATTGAACGTTTTAGAGTGTTGAGCATTCCTACCAATGCTTCAGGAGCTGTCACATGGAGTATTAATGATTCCATTATTTCTCAAAACTCAGAACTTGAATTTATTAGTCCGAAGGCAGATGCTTATCCTTTGACTTTAAAAATTAACAATAAAGGAAACGAGCAGGTTTATCATTCCAAAATCATCGTTACCAAAGAAAAAACACCTTACAGTAAATATATCGCCAAAGTATTGGAATTCCGTCCTGCTGTAGGACAGTTCATGAACGAAATCCCGGAATATTTACCAGGATATACAACCGCAAATATGCTTCAGAAAGCAAACGAATCATTGGTAGGGGGTAATTCTACCATGATCACACTTGGCGGATATGGCGGATATGTTGTTTTCGGATTTGATCACACGATTCCGAACCTGAATGGACGGGATTTTAAAATTCTGGGAAATGCATTCTTTGGAAGTGATGCCAGTGATCAGCGCTCAGGATCCTGTGAGCCGGGAATTATTATGGTTGCCTACGATAGAAACAAAAACGGAAAACCTGATAACGACGAGTGGTACGAAATTGCAGGCAGTGAATACTTCAAAAATACAACTGTAAAAGATTACAGTATTACCTACTATAAACCTGATGAAAATAAAACTCCTGTACCCGGAAGTGAATTCTGGCAGACCGATGTAGAATATCTCAAATGGAATGATAATCTGGGGAATCAGGGTTTTAAAACAAAAAATACTTTTCACGTACAAAGTTATTATCCTCTATGGTTTACAGATCCTTCTTACAGCTTTTCAGGAACCAGATTGGCAAATAATTTTTATGATCAGAGCGGGAATGGATCTTATTGGGTAGGAAAATCATATGATTTCGGATATGCAGATAATGCTCCGAATAATGATGAAGCTTCCAATATTGATATTTCCTGGGCGGTAGACAGAAGTGGGAAATATGTGAAGCTTCCGGGTGTTGATTTTATGAAAATATATACAGGAGTCAATCAGGAAGCCGGCTGGCTGGGTGAAGTTTCTACAGAAGTTGCTGGAGCTTACGATTTACATTTCAAATAACGATTCAATAATACAATCTATTTAAATTAATAAAGAATGAAAAAGTTTTATCTTTTTATGATGCTTTTTCTGTTTGCATGCGTATCAAATGCACAGATAAAAGTTCAAGGTGTACCCCGAAATGATATTTCCGGGATCAGCAAACTTAATACCACTACGATCAGTTTTTCTGATATCCAGTATTGGGTAGGATCAGGCTCCAATCAGGCTGCTTTTGTAGTACAGTGGAATGACGGTAAGAATCCTGATGCGATGGTTTGGGGATTCAAATGGGACGGAAATGCTACGGGAGAAGATATGCTGAAAGCTATTGCTAAAGCAGATCACAGACTATACACATTACTGTATCAGGGAACTCAATTTGGGTCAGCTGTCGGTGGAATAGGTTTTGACCTTAACGGACAGAATACCAATGCACTGATCAAAAGTGGAAATACCACTTATCCGTTGTATCCGGTAAATGGTTTTGTGAATACCACAGCCTATGATTTTGACAGCTATACCATTGTGGATGCTGCCAATGACCACTGGCAATCTGGCTGGACAGTGAATGGATATTGGGCTTATTGGGTGAAGAATCCAGCAGATGCCGATTTTGGATATGCTAGCGTAGGAGCTTCTTCACGTATATTGGAAAATGGGTCATGGGATGTTTGGAATTTCAACGTAGGATTTAATGAAACTCCTATTTCTTCCACTATCACGCCGGTTTCGCCATATGTAGCTTCTACCAACTTTACCAACGGATATTTTATGGTAAATGAAGAATGGTTTAGCCATACCAACGGTTCTGTGAATTTCATTGACAATAACGGCCAGATCAATTACCGTGTGTACAGTAATGCCAACAATAACCAGGCTTTCGGAGCAACTACGCAGTTTGGAACGATCTATGGAGATAAATTTTATTTTGTTTCAAAGCAGGCTGCTGACGGAGGAGATACTCAATATACTCCCGGAGGAAGACTGGTGATTGCCAATGCGCAGACGATGCAGAAAATTGCTGGTTTCAATACCATCGGTGGAGGTGACGGAAGATCATTTTTAGGAGTGAATGAGCACAAAGGCTACATTGGTACTTCTACCGGAATTGTTCTTTTTAATATTGATAATTTACAGGTAGGTACTCTGATTGCCGGAACAGGTGGAAACGGTCAGATCGGAAACATGATCCGTACTTCACAATATGTATTTGCAGTGAAGCAAGGTGCGGGGATTTTAGTAATCGATCCTAATACAGATACAGTAGTGAGTACGATTGCTGGAGGTTTCTATTCAGTGGCTCAGGCTAAAGACGGAAGTGTATGGGGAATTCAGGATCAAAAGCTGATCAATATTAATCCTACCACTTTTGCTACACAGATCTACAATATTCCAACTACTAAATATATCGGTGATTGGGGAGCATGGAATGCGGGTAAATTTTCAGCAAGTAACAAAGAAAATGCTTTATACTGGATCAACTCATTGAGCAGCTGGAGTTCAGGAACACAGATTGTAAGATTTGATGTAACGACGAAAACATTTAACGAAAACTTTGCTGCAATTCCAGGGCAGACAGGACAATTTAAGCAGATTCCTTACGGTGCAGCTCTTCGTGTAAACCCTATTACAGGAGAACTTGTTCTAAATACAACAGAAAGCGGATATAGTTCCCACTATCAGAAAAACTGGATTCATACCTATGATATGA
This sequence comes from Chryseobacterium sp. MEBOG07, assembly GCF_021869745.1. Lineage (NCBI taxonomy): Bacteria > Pseudomonadati > Bacteroidota > Flavobacteriia > Flavobacteriales > Weeksellaceae > Chryseobacterium > Chryseobacterium sp. MEBOG07. The sequence continues at coordinate 4,987,974 of NZ_CP084579.1, read as the reverse complement.
CAGGAGCTCTTATCAATACCAAAATTTTGAATGATTATTATTGGTTCCCTTCATTGGCGGTATTTACTAATAACTCAGTTCCTGTTGTAAGTAATACTTTACCTTCACAGGTTACAGCTGGGACTACCACAGCGATTGATTTAAAATCAATAGTTTCAGATGCGGATAACATGACAGTATCTGTTGTAAAATCAATAAAATCGAACAGTAATCCTACAGCAGTTTCTGTGGCTATTAATAATAATGACGAATTAGTTCTTACGCCACTTACTTCGGGAACATCTGATATTGTCATCAGCTTCAACTCGAATGGTAAATTGGTTGAGAAAACAATTACAGTAAACAGTACAGCTTCAACATTGGCTACGGCTGAGGTGAAAAAACTTGAATTTGGTATTTATCCGAATCCGGTTACTGATGTCCTTACCATTAAAACACAGGAGAAAATTCAGAATGTTTCTATTTATGATGCTTCTGGTAGATCCGTTAATGCACAGTTGAACAACGGGCAGATCAATGTAAGCACGCTTCCAAAAGGTGTTTATATTCTGAAAGCTATTACAGATAAAGCTGTATATCAGCAAAAACTGATTAAAAACTAAGAATACTTTAGATCGTTAATCTTGTTAATAAAAACCCCAACCATTTTTTTGGTTGGGGTTTTTATTAAGCTAAGAAGACATACAAATGATAAAAAGTAACCTTATATTGATAAGATTGTGAAACATCGGACATATAAAAAAATCCGGCAGGCTGAAAGCCTGCCGGATTTTAAGTGAATGTATGTTTTTTATTTAATCATTACTTTTTTAGAGTAGGTTTTTCCCTCTTTTGTTTGCAGGGTCATGATATATACTCCTTGTGGCTGTTTAGTTTCAAACGTGTTTGATGTCAGCTTAGAACGGAATACTTCTTTTCCTGAAGTATTGGTTAAAGAAACCTCTGAGCCTTTTGTAGAAACATTTTTGTCAAGAGTAAACAATCCGTTTTGGCTGTGAGCCATGAAATTGATGAATGGATCTTTGTACTGGTAAGAATAGTATACTCTAAGCTCACCGCCAATATTCAATAATCCTGAATTCACGTTTATTTTAACACGGTCAAAAGGAATATTCATCGTAAGTTCAATTTCGGCTTTGCTTGGATCTGTATCTCCAAGTTTGATTAGAGTAGAACCAAGACTCTGGTAATCGTTGTTGGAAACATTTCCATTAAATGTTTCAATAGATACACCTCCCAATACCTGAGCAGATAGAGGAGTTCCGTTTGAACCAATTCCAATAACAAGTTTGTTGGTGTTGTTAGCGATATTGGAAGTTGGGAAGATCAAGGTCTGTTCTGTTCTTGCAAGGAGCCCCACTGAAACCTGTATTGTAGAGTAGTCGGTTTCGTTACTTCCTACTGCATTTTGAGGGTTCAATACACCACAGCCCAAGCATACTCCCAATACCTGATTGGTTTGACTGCTTGCATACGTTTTTACAATCTGTGCAAAAGACATAGTGCTTGTTAAAAATAAGAATGATGCCAGAACAGCAGCTTTCATAGTGCGTTGGCTAGGTAATAAATAAGTTTTCATATATGGAAAATTTTGGGTTTTAGCTTTTTGTAAATTTATAAATAAAATGATTATGTTGATTATTTTATTTCATATTTATGTGATTTGTTAATAATTTGTTGATATTTGTGATTATGATTTTATTTTTATTTAACGATTGTTTTTTGTATTCCTCTGAAAACGAATGCAAAAAAATACGGCAGACTAGAAAAGTCTGCCGTATTGAGTTTATCTCTTATTTAATTATTTGATCAAAATTTTTCTTGAATACGTTTTTCCTTCTTTTGTTTGTACATTCATAATATAAACACCTTCGGGCTGTCTGGATTCAAATGTATTTGATTTTAGTGTAGAACGGAATACTTCTTTTCCTGAAGTATTGAACAAAGTAATTTCAGAACCTTCTACAGGAACATTTCCACCAAGAGTTACCTGTCCGTTTTGGCTGTGAGCCATAATATTGATCAATGGATCCTGGTAAGCATAATAAATTCTGAAACCGCCGCCAAGGCTTAATACCCCTCCGGTTAAACCAACTCTAATTCCATCATAAGGTTTGGTTGGTTTGAATTCTACCGTACCTCTGTTAGGCGTTGCTCCCAGTTTAAGAAGACTTACATCAATAGTTCTTCTGTCATCATTGGAAGTTCCTCCGTTCATAGTTTCAAGAGTTACTCCACTTAATAATTGTACAGATAAAGGGATGTTGTCTGTTCCGATTCCTACAACCAGTCTGGTGTCTGATCTTAGGTCAGGAAAAGCCAGGGTTTGCTGGATTCCTCCTAATAATGCTGTACCCAATACCATTGTTGAATAATCATCTTCGTTACTTCCGATTGCATTTTGAGGATTGTCTACACGGCACCCAAGGCATGCTACTCCAAATACGCCGGAGCTTTGAGCGTGTGCATAAATTCTGTTCTGTGCAAAAGTTAATGTGCTGGCAGAAAATAAAAATAAAGCCGTTAATCCAGCTTTAAAAGAGAATTGGTTTCTCAAAAGTAAATTAAATTTCATGTTATTTTTTTTTAGAATGAATAGTTTTATCCAAATTTAGGCATTAATGTGAAAAGGAGGAAATAATATTTCTATTATCGGTGATATTTTTAATGAAAATTAATATGACTTCACAATTAGGAGTAAAAATAACATGGTACTTGATTGATGGGAAGTTTTAGATGAGGGGAATAGTATTGCTTTGATCTAGCTGAACTTTAGTGTAGCTTGGAAAATCAATATAAGGATGAGCTAAAGATGTGGATTCTTTTGAATAGAACTAGTTACTATATATAAACAAAAAAAGACTTTCGAAAAAGTCTTTTTTGTAGCCCGTAGGGGAGTCGAACCCCTCTTACCAGAATGAAAATCTGAGGTCCTAACCGATAGACGAACGGGCCCTCTATCTTCCGTTACCGAAATAACGTGTTAGTTTTTTGTTTTTATAAGTATCAACTCTTAATCTTGTAGCCCGTAGGGGAGTCGAACCCCTCTTACCAGAATGAAAATCTGAGGTCCTAACCGATAGACGAACGGGCCGGTTAGATTTTTGTTGTAAAGAATAGCTTTTCTACTTTGTGTTTAAAAAACCACTGATGTTATACAGTGGTTTTTTAAATTGAAGTAGCCCGTAGGGGAGTCGAACCCCTCTTACCAGAATGAAAATCTGAGGTCCTAACCGATAGACGAACGGGCCAGCTATGCTTTTACGCTAATTTATTAACGTGCTTTGTTAATTTGCTTTTCAAGTTAGCCGCTTTGTTCTTATGGATAATGTTTCTTTTAGCTAATTTATCCAATAAAGCGATAACTTTTGGCAGTTGCTCTGTAGCAACAGCTTTATTTTCTTCACTTCTTAATGCTTTCAATGCAGTTCTAGCAGTCTTGTGATAGTATCTGTTACGAAGTCTTTTCGTTTCGTTTTGTCTAATTCTTTTTAACGCTGATTTATGATTTGCCATATCGTTTAAATGTGAGTGCAAAACTATAAACTTTTTTTTAAACTACCAAATTTATTTTGAAAATTTTTAATTTTCTTCTGATAGGTATTTTCTAAGCTTATTTATTGCTTGTTCTATTTTTAAATTTTCTTGTTCTTTCTCTATTTTTTTGATCGTATTTCCCAGCATGATCAGTGCATTATTCCATTCTCCAGTGGTGTTGGTGAAAGTAAGTCCGTCAATTGTTACTTCAAAAGCAATCCTTTCTCCAGTCCTGTAAAGTCTGAAACTGATTTTATCATCTTTGCCTGTAATCCCGCCTTCATTGATTTGTAAATCATAACTTTTTGGGTTAGAGTGGATTTTCTTAAAAAGCAATTTAGCTTCTTGTATTTTTAAATCCGGCATGATATAAAATTTGGTAGCCTGTAGAAAACTACAGACAATGATTTATCAATATTTTTTTTCATCAGTGTGACCATATTTGTGTGACCAATTATGGCTGGAATTTTTGCAAATATAACACTTTTGTAATATATAAAGTAAATGGAACGGCATTTTCATTATGCATAATAGTAATTCTCAGATTCTCAGTATGCTATAATTGCATACATTTAATTGTTTTCTCAGATTGTCCAAAAACAATCCTATCTAAAATGATTTTGAAAGGGAAGAATAGCAGAAAATAGGCAATAAAAAAACCTTTAACTGATCCAGTTAAAGGTTTGTAATTTGTAGCCTATAGGGGAATCGAACCCCTGTTGCAAGAATGAAAATCTTGAGTCCTGACCACTAGACGAATAGGCCAAATTTTGAGGTTGCAAAAATAACAATTAACTTTTTAACCTCAAAATTTCTTTTTAAAATTATTTATAAACTTTTTGTATCACGGTGTTTTTTATGCCTTTAGCCTCAAGATCTTTTTGAAGCTTTGCAGCATCTTCAAGGGTGTATACTTTTCCATAGGTGTAATAAAAGACTCCATTATCTTTCTCCCTTTCTACATCTTTTAAGTTCTGAAGGATATAAGAATTACCATTCAATTTATCACCGGCATAGACTTCTATCGTATAATATCCCATGCTGATCCTTTGGTTTGGCATGAATCCTACTGCAAAAGAGTTTCTGAAACCAGCATCTTTAGCTGTTTTAAGATTGATGTCTTTTACAGAAGCCATATTGGTGACAGCATAGTAATACTTGTATTGACCATTTTCTTTAAGGGTAAGAATATAATTCAGGCCTTTCAGGGCAGGATCATTTTCATTGTATTTTGTAGGAGAGCTCATCAATAGAATTCTGAAATCATTTTTCAAAGGTGATTCAGCTGGTTTTTCAGGCTCAGGCTTTTTAACGGTAAGAGAGCCTCCTGATTTTCTATCAATTGCTTTCTTATAATCTATAATCGCATTATAGATACTTTCTGCAATCTCAGTCTGCCCTTTGTCCGAAGCGATATAATGACTTTCTTCAGGATGGTTGATGAAACCTGTTTCGATAAGTACAGATGGCATGGCATTCATACGGAGAACGTGAAGGTTCTTCTGGAAAACCCCTCTTGAAGATCTTTTGTCTTTGTTCACAAAATTATCTTCTACTAATCCACCCAAAAGAAGACTTGATTCCAGATATTTACTCTGCTGAAGTTTTAAGGCAATTAGTGACTCCGGAGAATCAGCATTGTAAGATCCGAATGTCTGCTTATCTTTTTCATCCAGGAAGATCACGTCATTTTCTCTTTTGGCAACCTCAAGGTTCTCATTATTCTGGTTAGGCCCCTGTACGTAGGTTTCTGTACCATAGGCTGTAGGTCTTTGAGAAGAATTACAGTGAATGGATATAAAAAGATCCGCTTTACTTCTGTTAGCCAGATTGGTTCTGTCGGATAGAGAAGGGTACTCGTCGATTTTACGGGTGTATATTACTTTGAAGTCCCTGTTTTTTCTAACATGGCTCCTACTTTTAATGTAATAGCAAGTGTAATATCTTTTTCTGCGACTCTTCCGATGTCGGAATAGGACCTGTTAGCCCCATGATCACTTCCTCCGTGTCCCGCATCCAGAACGATAGTAAACTTCTTCTGAGAGAAAATAAAGTTGCTGGTAAGGAGAAGGAGAAATGATAAAATTATTTTAAAATTTTGTTTGTGCATCTTACAGTTATAAAAATTATATTAATTTTGGGCTTTAATCATATATAATAAAATTGGCCAAAACCGTCCTCAAAAATATATTACAAATTTTAATTATCCTAATTTTTAACAATTTTTTAGCACAGAAAACTCCTGAAAAATTGCCTAAAAATGCGGTTAATGATACTATTTCCAAAAAGGATACCATAGTTGTAAAAAAAGAATCTCTTGATGATATTCTTCGTACCAAAGCTGACGATCAGAGGAGAGACATCCCTAAAAAGATGACTTTCCTGAACAAAAATGCGCAGGTAAAGTACCAGGATATGCAGATTGATGCAGATTATATTTCTATTGATGATAATAAAAGTTTGATCTACGCGAGAGGAAAACAAGACTCTTTAGGAAAAATCATCGAACCCGTAATTACCACACAGGCTGGGAAGAAATACGAGACCAATGAATTCAGCTATAATACAAAAACCAAACAAGCCATCGCTTTCAATGCAAGAACAGAAGAAAGTGAAGGGGTGATTATTGCTCAGAAGACCAAAAAATATAACGATTCCGTATTCGCGATGAGAAAAGCGGATTATACCACGGATGATTATTTCATTAAGAAAAAAGATACCGCTGCGGATTATTTTATGAGAGCTTATAATATTAAGCTGATAAAAACCAAAAATAAATCGCAGATCGTTACAGGTCCTATTCAAATGTTTATAGAACAGGTTCCGACTCCTCTTTATCTTCCGTTTGCTATTTTACCGTTTTCGGATAAAAGGGCTGCAGGGATCCTGATCCCAAGTTTTGGGGAAAGAGAAGATGTAGGATTTTTCCTTAACGGAATAGGGTATTACCAGCCGATTGGAGAGCATTTTGATCTTAAAGTACTGGCGGATATTTATACAAAAGGAAGCTGGAATATACGTCCTCAGATGAATTATCAGAAAAAATACCGATACTCCGGAAACTTTACGGCAGATGTGGGTACGATGGTGAGAGGAATCAAAGGTTTGGACGATTATACCAAAAACAGTACCTATAGAATCAACTGGACGCACTCTCAGGATTCTAAAGCTAACCCGTTTCTTACTTTCAGTGCTTCTGTAGATATTGTGAGTACAAAGTTTTATAACAATCCACTCAACAACAACTATATTTTCAACCAGAATGTATTGAATACCCAGCAGAACTCTACGGTAACCCTTACCAAAAGGTTTCTGAAACTTCCGGCAACGATTACAGGAACGGCTTCTTATTCCCAGAACTTTGCAACAGGACTGGCGGATCTTCGTCTTCCACAGATGAACGTAGCCATCAACCAGTTTTATCTATTCAAATCAAGAACAGGGATAAGAACGGGACTTCTTGAAAATATTACGGTGAATACAGGTTTCAACCTGACGAATTTTGTAAATACTCAGGAAAATGAGTTGTTTAAAAAAGAAATGTGGGAGAAAATGCAGACGGGGCTTAAAAATAACATCGCATTGGCAACCAATACAACTTTAGCAAAGTATTTCACGTTCAGTTTAAGTGCCAATATCGATAATGCTTTGACCACGAAAACGCTTAACAGATATTATGATCCAATAAAGAATGTAACTGTTGACGAGATCAATAAAAACCTTACCGGATATTCTACTTTCTCTACTTCAGCCAGTCTTCAGACAACGCTTTATGGAATGTTGAAATTCAAAAAAGGATCTGCCGTGGAAGCGGTGAGACACATGATGACTCCAAGTATTGGCTTCACGTATGCACCGGATTTCTCAAGTCCTAACTTCGGATATTATAAAAACTATTACAATGCAACCGGAGCTTTGACTCCTTATTCTATTTTTGAAAAAGGAATCATCGGAAGTCCATCAAGCGGAATGGTGGGAGCTTTAGGTTTCAATATCGGTAACAATATCGAGATGAAGGTAAAGTCTAAGAGCGATTCTACAGGGGTGAAAAAAATCAAGATCTTTGAATCTTTAAACCTTGCAGGAAGCTACAACTTTGCTGCTAAAGATCACCCTTGGTCTGTATTTTCAATCAACGGACAATCTTCATTCTTCAATAATAAACTTACTGTAAATACGAGCCTTTCACTGGAGCCGTATAGGATAGATTATTCTTCGGGGCAGGATACAGGAATAAGAACAGAACAGTTCGGGCATTTCAGTGTACAGGGATTCAATGTTCAGTTATCGTATCCTTTGAGCAGCGAGATTTTTGGAGAGAAGACCGACTATGCTAAAAAATATTCTTCAAAAGGAGAGGTCCGAAATGAGAATTATTATTTTGATGATGATCATTACGCCCACTTTGATCAGGCATGGACTTTAAATATCAGTGCGAACTATGCCTACTCAAAAGGGTTGAGCAAGTTTGCTAATAAAATTGCATCCATTGGGTTGGATGGTAGTATCAAGCTGACTCCTTACTGGAATGTCAACGGAAGTACACATTATGACATGGTGACTAAGGAATTGGCGTATACTAGAATTGGTTTTTCAAGAGATCAACGAAGTTTTACGATCAATTTTAACTGGGTTCCTTTCGGTCAGTACAAAGTATATGACTTCTTTATTGGTATAAAAGCCAATATCTTAAGTGATGCATTGAAGTACAAAGACAGAAGCTTTACCCAGCCGAATGCACCTTTCTAATATCAGATTGGCATTTGCGAATATAAATTTTATATTTGCAACCAAAATAAATTCTAATGAAATCACTGTTGGCAAAATTCTTATACCAACGAATACAGCAGATGGTGATTGTATATGACCTTAGAAAAAAATAAATATCCGCTATGAAACAAATAATCAACACAGTTAATGCACCTGCAGCTATCGGGCCTTATTCACAAGCTAATATGGCAAACGGAGTTTTATATATCTCCGGACAGATCCCTGTAGATCCTGCAACTGGTAAATTGGTAGAAGGAATTGAAAAAGAAACGCACCAGGTAATGAAAAACCTTGAAGCTATTCTTACGGAAGCCGGAATGACTTTCAAAAACGTTGTAAAAGCTACCATCTTCCTTAAGAGTATGGATGATTTTGCTGTAATGAATGATATCTATGCATCTTATTTAGCTTCTGAAAGCTATCCTGCACGTGAAACAGTACAGGTTTCTTGTCTGCCTAAAAATGTGGATATCGAAATTTCTATGATTGCACATCAGGATTAATGAATTTTTTTAGAAATACAATTGCGGTTTTGTTGGGCCTTGGTATAGCAGGGCTTATTATTACTCTTGGTATAAGAGCTTTTCCGCAATGGATTACTTTTGATGCTTTTGCTCCGTTTGAGCATTGGCAGAGGTTTCTTTTCAGTATGAAAGATGATAAGGCATTTTTCGGTTTCCTGTTGTTTATTTCCGGATTGGGAACTACCATTGGTGGGGTGGCAACAGCCATTATCGTTAAATATGCTAAAGTAGCCTATGCTATTCTGATCGGCTTTATTATGCTCTTTATTGCGATGTTGGATGTCATTATATTTCCGTATCATCCTACATTTTATAAGATCTCTATTTTCCTTACGTTCTTTCCGTTTTCCTGGATTGGGGGTAAAATTGTAGAAATTATTTACGAGCGGAACAAGAAGAAAAGAATCGCTGAAAAAATGAATAAACCTAAATAAAATATAAAAAAAACGCTGCAGATCTGCAGCGTTTTTTTGTTGATATGAAAAACTAACTTTGTTTTTTGATTAAGGCATTTTAAATCCTTTTGTGTAGATTCTTCCATAGTCATCCACAAATTTCACTTGTACATTTCCTTGGTATTTATCCAGGATCTTTTCTACATCTTTCTGTGAATTGACTGGTTTACCATTGACTTCAATGATGATGTAGTTGTCTACGATTCCGATTTTAGCCATTTCGCTGCCTTCAGATACGCTTTTAGCAACTACGCCACTATTCAGTCCGTATTCTGTTTTGAAACGCTCTGTAAGAGGGTCAAATTCAGCTCCGATCTTTTCAGTTACCGTAAGGTCTGCTTTCGTTTTCGTGGAAGTTCCTCCTTTCTGATCCCTAAGAGTAACGCTGGTTGTATTTACTTTACCATCTCTGGTGTACGTCAGCTGTACTTTATCACCTGGACGTTTGCTTCCGATAGACATAGATAGATCAGCAAAATCTGTGATGTCATAGCTGTCTATTTTAGTGATGATATCTCCTTTTTTCAGACCTGCATCTTCAGCACCACTTTTCTCACCAAACCCTGTAACATATACTCCGGATCCTATTTTAAGATTAGTCTTGAACTGTTTATTATAAGAGTTCACCAATTGATCATTCGAAAGATCTAAAGATTGCACCCCTAAGAATCCTCTCTGTACAATTCCAAATTTTTTGATATCCTCAATAATTTTTCTCGCTAAGTTAGAAGGAATTGCGAATCCATATCCCTGATAATATCCTGTTGTAGATTGAATTGCAGAGTTGATTCCGATCAATTCTCCATTGGTGTTCACAAGAGCTCCTCCAGAGTTACCTGGGTTGATTGCTGCATCTGTTTGGATAAAGCTTTCAATAGGGTTCGTTGCTTTTCCCTGACCTCCAAGAATACCAATACCTCTTCCTTTAGCGGAAACGATACCTGCTGTTACAGTAGAATTTAATCCAAGCGGATTTCCTACGGCAAGCACCCATTGTCCTACATCGATATTATCCGAATTCGCAAAATTTAAATAAGGAAGACCTTTTTCTTCAATCTTTAATAGAGAAATGTCTGTATTAGGGTCTGTTCCTACCAAAGTAGCGATGTATGATTTCTTATTACTCAATACAACTTCCAGCTTATTAGCACCCGCAACTACGTGGTTGTTGGAAATAATGTAACCGTCTGGAGAGATGATGACACCAGAACCCATTCCAGATGGCATATTGTCAGGAGCCTGCTGTGGTTTCTGTCTCTGCTGCCCTTTTCCTCCGAAAGGATCTCCGAAGAAAAAGTCGAACAGATCCTGTTCTGAAGCTCTGCTTGAGGTTCTACTTTGGTAATTTTTAATAGTAACTACAGCCGGAACGGTTGTTTTAGCTGCTTTTACAAAATCATCGCCTACTGCTCCCGTGTTCATTCCTGCAAATGAGGTGTTCGGTGCGGACGTTGTGAAATAAGATTGATCTCCATTGTTGGAGGTGTGTCCAAAATATTGTAAGGCTCCAACGGTAGTAGCTCCGGAGATTACTCCTACTACTGCAAATGGTAATAGTTTTTTTAAAGTACTCTTCATTGTATATCTTTCTGGTTTATTAATTAATTTCTTTTTTATGTTTTTGAGTAAACAAATTTACTGTTAAATAAGTAAGCAATTAGCATGCTATGTTTCAACTTTAACTAAAATTTAACTGCTATTATGTCATTTTATGTCTTATGTCATAATTGTTAATGTCAGAGTTAACATAACTTAAAAAAAGCTTAAAGAAAAATAGGTCAGACTTACTGATATAAAGTACAGCTTTCTTTTATAATCTCCCTTACTGGTAGCCCGTGATTTGTGTCATAGACAGACTTAATTCAAAAATTATTATCTTTGCAAAAATTTTATTCTCACTTAAAACGTTTATAGCATGCAACTGTATAACACCTTAAGCGCAGAAGAAAGAGCTCAACTTATTGATGAAGCCGGTAAAGACCGTCTTACTTTGTCTTTCTATGCGTATGCCAAAATTGAAGATCCCAAAAAATTTCGCGACGAATTATTTATAGCCTGGAACGTACTGGATGCGCTTGGACGTATTTATGTTGCTCATGAAGGAATTAATGCTCAGATGAGTGTTCCTGCGGATCAGTTTGAGGCATTTCGTAATACGCTGGAAGTTTACGACTTCATGAAAGGAATCCGCTTGAATGTAGCGGTAGATCAAGACAATTATTCATTTTTAAAATTAACGATAAAGGTCAGAAATAAAATTGTTGCTGACGGATTGAATGACGAAACTTTTGATGTTACCAATAAAGGAATACACTTAAAAGCACAGGAATTCAATAATTTATTGGATGATCCGAATACAATTGTGGTCGATTTCAGAAATCACTACGAAAGTGAAGTAGGACACTTTGAAGGAGCTATTACTCCGGATGTGGAGAATTTCAGAGAAAGTTTACCGATTATCAACGAACAATTACAGGACTTTAAAGAAGATAAAAACCTGTTAATGTATTGTACGGGAGGAATTCGTTGTGAAAAAGCCAGTGCTTATTTCAAACATAAGGGCTTTAAAAATGTTTACCAATTGGAAGGCGGAATTATTGAATATACGCGCCAGATAAAAGAAGAAGGAATAGAGAGCAAGTTTATCGGTAAAAACTTTGTATTTGACCACCGTTTAGGAGAGCGAATTACTGACGATATTATTTCACAATGCCACCAGTGTGGAAAACCTTGTGATAACCATACCAACTGTGCGAATGATGCTTGTCATCTTTTATTTATCCAGTGTGATGAATGTAAGACCGCGATGGAGAACTGTTGTTCTACAGAATGTCTGGAAACAATACATTTGCCTTTGGAAGAGCAGTTAGCATTAAGAAAAGGACTGCAGGTTGGAAATAAAGTGTTTAGAAAAGGAAAATCCGATGCACTGAAATTCAAAAATTCAGGAGATTTATCAGACAAACCTTTAGCAAAAGCTGAAACGAAAAATATCCGCCAAAAGATAGCGGTTAAAAAAGAATTGATTGGTAAGGCAGAACATTATTTCTCAAAATCAAAAATTGCACAGTTTTTAATTGAAAATAAAGATTTGTCAGTTGGTGATAAAGTATTAATTTCAGGTCCTACAACAGGAGAACAGGAAATTACAATTACTGAAATCTACGCCAATGGAGGTCCTTGTGAAACCGCAAAAATAGGAGATCAGGTTACTTTCGAACTTCCATTCAGAGTTCGTTTATCTGATAAATTGTACAGAATTTTGCAAAATGCATAATTCATCATAAGTGATAAAGCTTCAAAAAGCTTGTCCGGTAAGAATTATTTCAGTTACAATAACTTAATAATGATGCTAAAAGCCGAGCTTAGAAAAAAATATATGCAAAAAAGAAAAGCCTTGTCTACAGATGAGGCTTTCTTGTTATCTGAAAAAATTTTTAAGAATTTCATTCATTATTTCAAGCCTAAAGAATCAGAAAAAGTACATGTTTTTATCCCGATTGCGGCTAGAAAAGAAATTGATACCCAAATCTTCATTCAATATTTTATAGCGAATCATATACGTGTTTACGTTCCTAAAATTGTAGGTGACCAGTTGATTAATATCGAAATTTTTGAAGATACTGCTTTTGAAACCAACAGTTGGGGGATCTCAGAACCTGTTTCCAATGAGGATTCCGGTGAAAAGGATTTCGACTATGTCATTACCCCCTTGTTGTATTGTGATAGAAAAGGAAATCGGGTAGGGTATGGGAAAGGTTTTTATGACGGATTATTCCAAAGCATATCGGTAAATACAAAAAAAATCGGAGTCAATTACTTTGACCCCGATGAGTATGTGGATGATGTCTGGGAAAATGATATTCCCCTCGACTATTTGGTAACTCCTACAGAGGTGCTGTCTTTCTTAAGCGGTTTGGAATAAAAATCTAAAAAGTAGAATTTAAATTCCTTTTTAAGCTTTGAAGTAGACAGCAGGATATATTGTGCATTTTTTTCAAAGCTTCCTAAAGACTTGTTTTTATTGTCAAAATATTCCACATTAAACTTAGCGTAATCCAGTGTATCTTTTTTATAAAACTCTTTATAAACATTCAGATTGCTCACCTTTGCTGTTTTTGCTTTCATACTGTCCAGTTCTTTCAACAGTTTTTTAAAGGTCAAAGAATCGGGTTTGTGGAAATAGCTTTCCATCTGTGAATAAATAACAGTATCTATTTCTGTATTTCTGTTTCCGGTAAGATACAGAGTAGAAAGATCAAGAAGTTCCTGAACTTTCTGTTTTGTGATGGAATTGATCGCTTGCATACTGTCCATCTGTACAGCAGGATAGCTTTTTTCGTTGTTGCTGTTTCGTAGTTTATCGAGGTCGCTTACCTCTGAGGTTTTATTATTACAGGCAATGAATAAAGTCAGAAGCACGGTGAAAATTAAAAAATTATTTATTCTTTTCATCTGTGGTAGCAATTTTAAATTTGATGGACACAATTTTTCCTTTCGTATCCTTTTTCATTTCTATTACATTCAGGTTTTTCAGTGAGGTCGTTGGAGTGGTTACCAGAGTGATATATTTCTGTTTATCCAGTCTTTCTATTCCATAGGTATCATTGTCATATACCTGATAGATCACAGCATTGCTGCTGATAAGATTTTCCAATTGATTTCTTTTCTGCTTAATGAGAGCAAACTGTTCATCTGGATTTCCTCCTTTTATATCTTTTATAGAGAAATAATAGACCGCCATTTTATAATCATCTGGCTTGAGCTCTATTTTTTCTTCTTCAGGCGCATTTTCAAGGCTTCTGTTTACCTCCAGAGGTTCATAGAAAGGTGCACTGATCCGCATTTTCAAATTCTTATCCTTAGTAGAATAATAAAAACAATCACCCGGCTTTATTTTATACATCAATGGCGATTCATTTTCTTTTACCACCATTATTTCTAAAGTGTTGATCACAGAAACTCCTCTGTCCTTATCAATGAAACAATATTTATATGTTTTTGAAAAAAGAACATCTTTAAATCCTAAAAGGCCAGTAATGGTAATCAAGACCGAAGTAACCAGTGCCCAGGCATTCTTTTTAAAGAAATTTTTCTTGGGTGGAACGGATAAAATTTCAACGTTGTTTGTTGTTGTAGTGTTTTGTGTAACTTTTTGATTTTCAGTGTTTGTTTTTTGTAAATCAGTGTTTTCAGCGGTGTTTATTTCAATTTTTTTAGGTTGAACTTCGTTTTTTGGAAGTTCAGGAGATGCTGCAACTATTTTTTCAAGTTCATCGATTTCTTCCTCCTCCAAATTCTCATTTTCCTGTAGCAGTTCACCCGCAAAAAGATGCGTTTTTTTGAACTCGTACCAAGAGTCATAACCCGCATAGATACTCAGTAAATTGAGCATGTCTATCCTCGGTAATTTAGTGACTGGAGAATTTTTGAAATAGGTGTAAAATGACTTTTCACTGATGTTACCTTTCGCTTTTTTGCGCAGGTCTTCCTGAAAATATATTATATCTATACCCTTCCACTTGGAAATATCATCCTGTGAAGGGGTATACTCTTTTAAGTATTGACCCTGAACATCCCTTTTTAGCTGCTCAAAGTGTAAAAGATCTAAATCTGTCAATTTTTCAAAAAATAATTAAATTGTTGATTATCAGTTGTTTTTATTTGTAAAACTATTTTACAAAGGTATTACAATTATTTTTCATAAACAAACTTTCCAACTGCTCTACCTTTGTCTTGTTCAAATAACAGAACAGAATAAAATTTTATAAAACAATATTAACAAAATTAAATTTAATTTATTATGAAAAAGTCATTATTCGTAGCTGCTATCGCTGCAATCTCTCTAGTTGCTTGTAAAAAAACTGAAGCTACTTCTACTGAAGGAGCAACTGATTCTGCTGCTGCTAACGTAGCTGATTCTGCTGCTATAGTTTCTGATTCTGCTGCTAAAGTTGTTGATTCTGCTGCAACTACTGCTGTAGAAGCTACTAAAGATGCTGCTGCTGCTACTACTGCTGCTGGTGCTGAAGTTGCTAAAGATGCTGCTAAAGGAGCTGGAGAAGCTGCTAAAGGTGCTGCTGATGCTGCTAAAGGTGCTGCAACTGCTGCTAAAGATGCTGCAAAAGACGCTGCTAAGAAATAATTCTAAGCAAACGCTTAACAATAAAAGAACCGTTTCACCCAGTGAAACGGTTTTTTTATGCTTAGTCATTGCGAGCCGAAGGCGAAGCAATCTCATTGAGAACAAAGTTTAATAGAGAATGATATAAATAATACTTAAACCTTATTTATCCTTTCTTCTGTTTTAAAGATTCATAGCAGGTAATGGCCACAGCATTACTCAGATTTAAAGAATCAATACTTCCGGCCATAGGAATTAACGTGTTTTTTCCTTTTCCAATCCAGAAATCACTGAGCCCCGAATGCTCTGTACCGAATAATACAGCAGAACGCTGTTTGAAATCTCTCTTATAAAGATCTTCAGCGCTTTCATCCATAAGCGTAGTATAGATATTGAAACTGTTCTTTTGCAAAAACTCTAAGGTTTCTTCATTTTCAGCCTGGTATACTTCCATCCCGAAAAGACAACCTACACTGGATCTGATCACATTGGGATTGTAGAAATCGGTTTTCCCGTCAGCAACAATCAGTGCATCTACACCAAATGCCTCACAGCTTCTTAAAATAGCACCAAGATTTCCTGGTTTTTCTACTCCTTCAACAATAATTACGGTGGAATTTTCTTTAGGTTCAAATGAAGAAAGAGGGGTGTCTTTTGCAGTATAAATCCCGATAATCCCTTCTGAACTCCCTCTGTAAGCTATTTTTTCGTATACTTTTTCACTTACATAATGAATTTTCCCTCCGGGAAGACTTCCTTTAAAGATATTTTCACAGATAAAGAACTCCAGCGGTTCAAAATCATACTGCATTGCTCTTTCATTCTCCTGCTGGCCCTCTACTACAAAAACATTTGATTTCTTACGAAACCTGTTGTCAGTAAGGAGCTTAGTGACATTTTTTATTTTATCGTTTTGAAAACTTTCTATCAACATTCCGCAAAATTATGCAAAATTTATGATTGAAGTTCTCTGGTTTTGATAAAAAGACTTTTCCGGGTTATCTCAAATGAGATTTTATTTTTTCTTTTAAAATAAATAACAACTGCTATTATCACGATAATGGAGAATAGTTTATAGAGATTTCCATAGAGGTTTCCTGAAACATTTTCCGATACATTGAAGATTTCCCAGTACAGATTCATAAAGAAATGAAGGAAAATTGCTGTCCATAAGTTGTATTCTGATTCAAAATATACCCACGCAAAGAATAATGATCCCAGAAATGTAATAGCAAATATCTCGGCAAGTTCTGTTATATCCTGGCTTTGGTATAAATGTACCTGTGCAAAAAGTAGAGATCCCAGTAATGCAGATGATAAGAAACCGAGTCGGGTAAACCGATAGAGTATTCCGATAAGAAAAGCTCTGAAGATGACTTCTTCAAAAAAGGCTGAAGAAACCGTATTGATAAACAAAGATTCAAAGTTGATGGTACTGATAAGTCTGAAATGAATCAGATATCCAATAAGCATGGGAAGGGTTCCGATAAGAGCGAGGAAAAATCCACTGATTATAGGCTTGTTTAATGAAAATAAATTCAAAATATTTCTTTTGGGCAACAAGAGTTTTGAAGTGATTACCAATGGAATTAGAGTCACAGAATAGGCAATAACGTGCGCTATGGCTTTGCTCTGAAAGAGATTTTTTGAGAAGGTCTGGATACTTTTGAAACACAAAAGATCAAAAAAATAATAGGTCGTAAAACCCAGAATGAAAATTGAAAAGAAGCGGATGTTTTTACTCATGTCAGTTAATTTTTGAGCAAAAATGGGGCTTTAAATCAATGCTTTAAAATTAATGTGATGAATAGCAAGGAATAGTGACGAATGACAAAATTATGAATTCTGTTGCTGCAGTTGAGGGATGATTGCCGGAATGAAACTTCTTGAAACCGGGATTTCAAAATCTATTTCCGGAAGTATTAGTTTATATCCCTGAGCGTTTCCTTTGAGATTTTTGACCTTCCCAAGATTCACAACATAAGAACGGTGACATTTTTTGATGGAACCAGTTTCGATTTGTTGTAAAGCGTTGGATAAACTGATTCTGATTAACATTTTTTTTACACGAGTATTCTCTAAAAAGTAAAATGTACAGTAATTTTCCATGGACTGAGCACACAGGAAATCATTCTCATTGATGGTAAGCTCAGTATTCTGTGTGGATATTTTCAATAGACTTTGTTGCTGATCAGGAATAGAAACAGTTAGATGCTGAGAAATATCTTGAGCCATATTTTCATGAACGTTTTTCAAATAAATATACCGTGATAAAATATAAATGACCGATATCGGAATGCCGACTGCCAGAGAATAAAGAAGCATATAGAAGTAATTTCCAAGATCAAGTTCTACATGACTTAAAAATAATGAATTGTAAAAGTAGGAGAGTACAGATCCCAGGAATAAAATGATAATTATTTTCAGCAATTCTGATCCAATATTCCAGTTGGAGAATCTTGAAGTCGTAAGATTGGCAATAAAAAATGCAGCAGCGAAAATAATACAATACGGGAAAAGCAATACAAACTTATAAGGATGATGAAAGTTTTCCGTACCAAAAGGCTGAAAAATAATCAGAAACAGGTACACAGAAATTCCGGCTCCCAGAGAAGAAACAAGAATTTCTTTGAAGGATTCGGACGTTGGATAAGGATATGAGGCAAAAGAAAACATAAAATCCAGGATTTAGTTTTCTGATGGTTCAATAAGATTACTATTGTCAATAAGACTTTGTGGCAGATCTTTTTTGTTTTTGATTCCTAATGATTTCAGTTTCTGAGTCTGGATTACAAGATTATCATTTCCGGTATGAAGTTGTTTGTAGGCATCATTAAATACATTCTTCGCCTGGTCGAGATTTCGCCCAACTTTCTCCAGATTTTCCACAAATCCTACAAATTTATCATACAGTTTGGCACCACGTTCTGCAATTTCCATGGAGTTTCTGTTTTGGTACTCGCGTTTCCAAAGATCGGCAATTAGCTTAAGGGAAGTGATCAGATTGCTTGGATTAAGCAGAAGGATTCTTCTCTCATAGGCATAGTTCCAAAGATTTTGATCTGCCTGCATCGCTGCGATATAAGCAGGTTCGCTAGGAATGAACATCATCACGAAATCCAATGATTTTCCATAGTCATCGTATGCTTTTTGACTTAATTGATTAATATGATTTTTGATAGATCCAAGGTGCTGGCTTACTTTTATGGCGTACACATCTGCATCGGTTTCGTCAACCAATTCTGTGAAAGCAGTCAGTGATACTTTAGAATCAATGATGACATTTCTTTCATCCGGGTATTTTATCACAGCATCCGGACGCATTTTTTTTCCTGAAAATTCAGAGAATAAAGCATTATTATCTTCGTCGCGTAATTCATGTTCCAGGAAATATTCTCTTCCTTTTACTAGCCCTGATTTTTCTAGAATACTTTCCAGAATCATTTCGCCCCAGTTCCCCTGAGTTTTACTTTCTCCTTTCAGAGCGCGGGTCAGTTTTTTGGCATCCTCAGAAATCTGTTGGTTCAGTTCTGCCAGTTCTTTCACTTTTTCAGCAAGTGAGAAACGTTCCTTATTTTCCTTTTCGTAGGCTTCGTTGACTTTGTTTTTTAAGTCAGCAATTTTCTCCTGAAAAGGTTCCAGAATGTTTTTTAAGTTATTTTGATTTAAAGTGGTAAATTTTTCTGTTTTTTCCTCTAAAATCTTATTCGCCAGATTTTCAAACTGTAGCTTAGACTCCTCCTGGATTTTTATAATTTCATCTTTTTGGGTATCCAGCGATTTTTGGAGACCTTCATTTTTTGCTGAAAGCTCAGAGTTTTTAGCAAAAATAGACTGCTTTTCAAGAATATGAGTTTCTATCTGGGAAGTTTGTTTCTGATTGAGCTGTTTCAATTCCTGAAACTGGATATTGAGCGAAGAATGTTCTGCAGAGATTTTAGAAAACTCATTTTTCAGATCATCCAACAGATCCTGCTGTAGGATATTTAAATCTTTTTCTTTGCTGATATTCTGATTAAGTTCCTGAATCTTCAGCGTTGAATTTTCAAGATCAGATTGAGTTTTAATAGATAAAGTATTCAGCCCGTCATAAGAACTTCTTGAAACCATCGATGATTTCAATGCAAAATACAATATCACCGCTCCCAGTATACCGCCGGCAACAAACCCAATAATTAAATATATCATCTCCATCTTCCAAAATTATGAAAAAAGGATGGAAGAAGGATGTTGGAAGTTACTTATGGGTAGGTAAGAACTAATTATTTCTTAAAATTAATTTCAATATTTTTAAAAGGTGAATAAAATGGGGAACAATTGCTTTATAAAATTCTATTACCTCTATCTTCCAGCCTCCAGCCTCCTTTCTTAATTAGATTACCTATATTTATGGGAAATTTCAGAGACTTATGAATATTTTGTTGGTAGAAGATGATCAAAGAATCAGCAATTTCCTGATAAAAGGCCTTTCCGAGGCTGGATACAATCTTACTCTTGCAGATTCAGGAGAAAAGGCGCGTGAGCTTCTTCATACCTATGATTTTGATCTTATTCTGATGGATATCATGCTTCCCGGATTGGATGGGATGCAGCTTACCCAAATCATACGATTTAAAGGAAACTATACTCCGATTTTAGTTTTAAGTGCCCTGAACAGTCCGGATGACAAAATAAAAATGCTGGACATGGGAGCTGATGATTATTTATCAAAACCTTTTCATTTTGAAGAACTGATTTCAAGGATTAAAGCTTTAACAAGAAGAAATAAATTAACTTATCAGAAGGAAGATCAGTACTTGTCTTGCGGTAATATCACCATTGATACGGATCTTCACAAGGTTACACAAAACGATAAGGAAATTGAATTTTCCCCCACAGAATACAAACTTTTTACTTTCCTTATGGAGAATAAAAACAAGGTATTGAGCAGAACCCAGATTTTACACAACGTATGGGGAATTGATTTTGATAATACAACGAATGTAGTAGATGTTTATATTTCCTATGTCCGTAATAAGATTGACGAAACAGAACAGAAAATTATTCATACGGTAAAAGGAACCGGATATTTAATTAAAGACTGAAAATGACTCTCAGAAGCAGATTTACCCTTATTTCAAGCCTTTCATTCGGCATCGTTTCTATCATCACATCTGCGGTGATATTTTTTGCCTATTATGACAGTACCAAGATTTTTTATTTTGAAAAGCTACGGAATACGGCTCTTATTTCTGCTATTTATTATCTTGATAAAGATGAACTCCCGAAAGACCGGCATGCCCAGATCAAAAAAGAATACAATCACCTGATTCAAAATAATAGGGTAGCCGTCTACAACCAGAATAATGAGGTTACTTTTGGACAAAACCTTCATGATCAGAATATAAAGCCTTCTCACCTACAGGCAGTAAGGAATAATAAAGGCATGCAGTTTATGTCGGATAATCAGTTCTATTATGGAATTTTCTATCCGGATAACCAGGGAGATTTTGTGGTTTTTGTAAAATCCCCGAATGATTCATTTCAGTCACAGATTTTAAGACTGGCTATTATCATGCTTTCGGTATTGGTCATTGGATTGCTGGCGATCTATTTTCTGAGCAGATATCTTTCTAAGGTAGTTTATAAACCTATTTCCAATGTTGTAGAACGCATCAATAAAGTGGAATATAATAATATTTCTACTGCAATTATTACTTCTACCAATACTCATGATGAAATTGAAGATCTTATAAAATCTTATAATAAATTACTGGGCAGGATTTCTGAAAATGTACTCTTACAGCAGAACTTTATCAATTATGTTTCCCATGAATTTAAAACGCCATTGGCTGCAATCTCCGGAAATCTGGAAGTTTTCGCTCAAAAAGACCGGACTCCGGAAGAGTATAGGGAAGTGGCGAAGGAATCATTAGAGAATGTATATGAGATTGAAAATATTCTCAACAATCTTTTACTGATGTCCGGAATGACCAAACTTGAATCTTCTCATAAGCAAATGAGAGTGGATGAGCTGGTATGGAAAATTTACGAAAAGCTTGATCCTAAAGCAAAAGAAAACAATTCATCTATTAAAATACAGCTTCAGGTGACAAAACCTGCTTTGCTGGAATTTCCAGGAAATGAAACACTGCTCTATCTGGCATTATATAATATTGTAGAAAATGCGATCAAGTATTCCTATGATAAACCTGTGGTGCTTACATTATCTGAGAAGAACAGTCGGCTGTATATTGAGGTCAAAGATGAAGGAAGAGGAATTCCGTCAGATGATCTCGTGAAAATATCTGAAACTTTTTACAGAGGAAAAAATGTAGATACCGTGAAAGGAAGTGGAATAGGTTTATCTCTCTCAAAAAGTATCTTTGATCATCATCATATTGTAATGAAAATTGATTCTGCTATTAATGTCGGAACAAGCGTTCTCCTTGAATTCCCAGCTTATACCTAATTTTTTCTCGCAGATTTTTCTGATTGAGCAGATTCATGATCTTATAAAAAACATATTTATTTTAAAAATCTGCGTCATCGGCAAAATCTGCGATAACTTAAAAATCAATAGAAGCGGGTTTTAACCCGCTTACAAAATACACTCAAAATCCTTCGGCTTTAGCCAAAACATACTTAATCAAAAATATTTTCCAGAAATAAAAAAGATTCTAATCAAACTCTAATGTTGAACTAACCGAATTTTAATTTTGTTTAAAATTCCCTCTAATATTAGAAAAATAGCTTTGTAGTCTTAAATAAAAGACCCTTGAAGAAGCTATTTTTTACCCTATTTTATATTCATTGTTTCAGTTTCTTTTCTGCGCAGATTTCAGATACCCTGAAAATTGACAGAAAGGAAGCTGAAACAATTTTTTTGGCTAAAAACCTTGACATTATTGCCCAGAAGCTTGAAATTTCACAAGCCGAAGCAAGAGCAGTTCAGGCTAAATACTGGCCCAATCCAAAATTAAGTATCAGTGAAGTCAATCTATGGAGAACCTATGACATAGAAGAACAGCCGGCACTCATCGGAAACTGGGGGAAAAACACCCAGATTTCTGCTGAAATAGAACAGGTGATTCAGACGGCTGGAAAGAGAAGAAAAAATATTGAGCTCCAGAAAATAGAAATTGAAGGAGAGAAATATGAATTACAGGAAGTTTTACGTGAGCTAAAGAAGACATTAAGGAATACTATTACCGAGATTCTTTACAATCAGGAGCAACAGAAGATTTATCAGGGGCAGATTGCTTCCATTGAAAAATTAACAAAATCCTATAACAATCAATTGAATCTGGGAAATATCAGTAAAGCTGAATATGTCCGCTTAAAAGCACAGGAAATTGAATTTAAGAAAAAACTGATTTCATTAAAACAGGAAATTGAAGATCAGCAGGTAGAACTTAAGGCCTTATTGATGTTGCCTTCTCAATCTTATCTGGTAATCACAGATTCATTTGTGATGCCGGAAAGACAACTTTCAGAATTGGAGGTGGCACAATGGATGGAAAAGGCAAAAGAAAACCGCCCTGATATCATGATCTCAAGAAATAAAGAAAAACACGCTGCCAAAAACCTCGAAATACAAAATGCTATGAAAACTCCCGATGTAGCGGTTTCCATTGGATACGACCGTGGCGGAAATATCATGAAAGATTTTATAGGCTTAGGGGTTTCTATGGATCTTCCCATTTTCGACCGTAATAAAGGAAATATCCAGGAAGCCAGACTTGAAATTGAGAAAAGTAAACTTGAGACTCGTAAAAATATGCTGAAATCGGAAAATGAAATTGTCTCTATTTTCAGAAACTATATCCGGACACAACAGGTTTCAGAAGAAATTGATGAAAATTATGAATCTACGTTGGATGGTTTGCTGGTAAGTCATGAAAAAAACTTCAGACTCAGAAATATCAGCATGCTGGAGTATATGGATTTTCTGGATACCTACATAGGAAATAAAATGATCATACTGGATACTAAAAAAGAGCTTAATCAATACTACGAAAACCTGCAGTATGCTGTAGGACAAGATTTATAAGATATGAACAAAAATATTACCCAATACATTGCTGCAATTTACCTTTCTGCCTTTGTGATCTTTACAGGTTGTACCGGAGAAAAAGAAAATAAAGAAGTTGAAAAAAACTATTGCATCAGTAAAGAACTTAAAAAAGATATTAAACTGGTGAAAGCAGAAATGTTTCCCATAGAAGAAAGCATCACCCTTACCGGAGAAGTGGAAAGTAACTCGGATAAAACCGTTCCTTTTGTAAGCCTGGTGGATGGAGTGGTGATAGATACCTATTTCTCACTTGGGGATTATGTGAAAAAAGGACAGACTCTGGCAAGTATAAAAAGTACAGCGGTAAACGAAATGCAGGATGATTCCCAAACTTTACAGGCTCAGCTGGCAGTAGCCAAAAGAAAGCTAACCTCCGTGGAGGCGATGTATAAAGATGATATTGCCTCTCAGAAAGATTTACAGGAAGCACGATCGGAAGTAGCCATATTGCAGTCTAATATTTCCAAGACCCAGAAAAATATGCAGCTGTATTCAGCAGGAGGAAATACGATTCAGATAAAAGCTCCGGCGGACGGCTACGTTATTTCAAAGAATATTTCCAAAGGAATGCCTGTTACAGCAGGTGGAGACCAGCTTTTTACCATTTCCAATCTGGATAAAGTATGGGTAATGGCCAATGTGTATGCTACCAATATGAGACATGTGTATGTAGATCAGCCTGTAGTAGTGAAAACACTGGCGTATCCGGATGATAGCTTTTCAGGGAAAATCAATACTATTTCTCAGGTTTTCAATGAAAACGAAAGAGTCCTCAAGGCCAAAATCGTTATGGACAATAATGGGATGAAGCTAAGACCCGGAATGTCTGCAGATGTTGTATTACCTGTTAACTCACAGAATAAATCTGCATTGGCTATTCCTGCTAAAGCTTTGATCTTTGATAATAACCAAAGCTATGTAGTGGTATACAAAAAAGACTGCGATCTGGAGATAAGACCGGTAACGGAGATTGCTTCCAACAGCCAGTATATTTATGTAGAAGGAAATTTAAAGCCAGGTGAAAATGTCATTGCTTCCAATGGATTGCTGATCTACGAAAACCTGAAAACCCAAATAAATAATTCCACCAAGTAATGCGAAAGTTTGTACAGAATATAGTTTCCTTCTCTTTAAAAAATTCATTGATCGTTCTTTTGGGGACTTTTCTTTTGCTGGCCGGAGGAATCTATTCTTATATGCATACCCCCATTGAAGCATTTCCGGATGTTACCAATACAAGGGTAAGAGTCATTACTCAATGGCCGGGAAGAAGTGCTGAGGAGATCGAAAAATTTGTCACATTACCCATTTCCAAGGAAATGAATGCCATCCCGAATAAAACATCGGTGCGTTCTATTTCCTTATTCGGATTGTCTGTAGTAACTGTGATTTTGATGACCATGTCAATGATTTTTATGCCCAGCAATATGCTTCCAATAAACTCGGAAACGTAAACCTTCCTGCCGGGGCAGAATACAGCATTGAACCTCCTTCCGGAGCTACGGGTGAAATTTACCGGTATATTATTAAAAGTAAACTTCCCATCAAAGAAGTTACAGCAATCCAGGACTGGGTAGTGGAAAGAGAACTACTGGCAGTTCCCGGTGTTGCAGATGTAGTAAGCTTCGGTGGAGAAGAAAAAACCTATGAAATAAAAATTAATCCTACAGAATTACACAATTACGACCTTTCCCCCTGGATGTGTATGAAGCAGTTTCGAAGAGTAATATCAATGTAGGAGGAGATGTTGTGGCAAAAGGAGATCAGGCTTATGTAGTGCGGGGGATCGGTCTTTTGGAGAAGAAAGAAGATATTGAAAATATTAAGATCGAGGTAAAAGGCTCTACCCCAATTCTGGTAAAACATGTAGCTGAAGTGAAAATTTCAGCAAAACCAAGGTTAGGACAGGTAGGGTACAATAAGGAAAATGATGTCGTAGAAGGAATTGTCATCATGCTTCGTGGTGAAAATCCAAGTGAAGTAATTGCCAGACTGAAAGACAGAATTCAAGAGCTGAACGGAGGAGAACTGCCGGGAGATGTTCAGATTGTTCCGATCATTGATCGTACAGAACTCGTGAATACCACCGTTCATACCGTTTCCAAAAACCTTATTGAAGGGGTGATTTTGGTTTCGATTATCGTATTCATATTCTTATACAACTGGAGAACAACTTTCATTGTAGCATCAGTCATTCCTTTGGCTTTCTTGTTTGCCATTATTATGCTTAAAATTCAAGGGTTGCCGGCCAACCTGATTTCCATGGGAGCGCTGGATTTCGGACTGCTCCTGGAAGGAACGCTGGTCATCGTAGAACATGTCTTTGTTGCCCTCGAACTTAAAGCCAGGGCGATAGGAGTGCGGAGATTCAACAAAATCTCCAAACTGGGGATCATTAAGAAAAGTGCAGGAAGTGTGGCAAGCTATATTTTCTTTGCCCTTTTGATTCTTATTGTTGCTCTGATGCCAATTTTCTCATTCCAAAAAGTGGAAGGAAAAATGTTTTCTCCTTTGGCGTTTACACTGGGGTATGCATTATTAGGATCACTGATATTAAGTTTGACCTATGTTCCAGCGATGTGTAAAATTTTATTGACCAAGAATATTGAAGAAAAAGAAAATTTCATCTCAAAATTCTTCAAAGTAAATATCTATAGGATCTACGAATTCAGCGACCGTCACAAAAAAGGATTTATCATCGGTTTTGTTGCCTTACTTGCTATTTGCGGTTGGAGATTCTCCAATTATGGATCCGAATTTTTACCAAAACTAAATGAAGGAGCAATCTATGTAAGAGCAACCCTTCCCAACAGTGTTAATCTGGATGAATCGGTACGGTTGACCAAAGAGATGAAGGAGATTTTAATGAAATATGATGAAGTGAAATTTGTCATGACCCAGACAGGCCGTCCGAATGACGGTACAGATCCTACCGGTTTCTTTAATATCGAATTTAATATCCAGCTGAAGCCGGAAGGGGAATGGAAGAAAAAAATATCCAAAGAGGAACTTCTTGAAGAAATGAGAGTTTCCCTTGAAAAATATCCGGGAATCAATTTTGGATTCAGCCAGCCAATACAGGATAATGTAGAAGAATATGTTGCAGGAGTAAAAGCACCATTGGTTATTAAGATTTTCGGAAATGACCTCTTCGAGCTTGAAAATTATGCCAATAAAGTAGCCAATTCCATTAGAACAGTTCCCGGAATTTCAGATGTCAATGTGTTTAAAAATATTGGACTTCCGGAATTGAGAATACAGCTCCACGATTCTAAAATGGCAAAATATGGTATTTCCACAGCAGATGCACAGGCTGTCATCGAAATGACGATCGGCGGACAGGCTGCAACCAAGTTTTATGAAGAAGAAAGAATGTTTGATGTCATGCTGAGATTTGAAAAACAGTACCGTGACACTCCTGAAAAAATGGGGAATATTCTCATTCCTACACAGGATAATAAGAAAGTCCCATTGAAAGAAATTGCAACCATAGATTATCATACCGGACCATCATTTATTTATCGTGAAGGGAACAGCAGATATATAGGAGTTGGTTTTAATATTGAAGGACGTGACCTGGGAAGTACGATTCAGGAAGCAAAAGCGAAAGTAGATAAGGAAGTAAAACTTCCGAAAAATCATAAAATGACGTGGGCTGGGGAATTTGAAAGTAAAGAAAGAGCGGCGAAACAGCTGGCAATGGTAGTACCGATATCTTTAGTTCTTATTTTGATGCTGTTGTATTTCAACTTCGGAAATGTAAAAGATACACTGATCTCTTCCATTACACTGGCATTTGCGTTTATTGGAGGATTTTTATCCCTTTGGTTTACGGGAACTATCTTCGGAATCTCAGCGGGGATTGGATTTATCATCCTTTTTGGAGTAGCAACCATTGATGGTATCGTTCTGATCGGAGTGATGAAAGAAAATCTGCAAAGCAGAATGTCGCTTAAAGAATCCATTGCACAGGGAGTGAAAAGCAGAATACGCCCGGTGGTTATGATTGCCCTGATGGGATCTATGGGACTTCTTCCTGCAGCAATATCGAATGGAATGGGCTCAGAAATTCAGAAACCTTTAGCCATTATGATTGTTGGAGGGCTGATTGTCTGTATGCTGCTATCATTTACAATACTGCCAATTATTTTCCATTATGCCTATCGCAAAAAGCATAAGGAAACACTATAGTTTCTTTTATTTTGTTCATTATGAGGCCGGGATCCGTGAGGAAGATCCCGGCCTTTTTATTAAGAATTCTTTGTAGATTCCAAAATCTCAATATTTTTCACGACATCAATACTTTCACACTTTTTAAATTCTTTTAAAAGAGCGGGAGTGAGGATCTTCGGATTCAGAATTTGTGTAGCAACTTTTGCTGCGGCATAATCTACGATGCCAATAACCGATTCTCTTAAGAAATTCGGAGTATTGGAAGCTATCACGGCGGTCGCCCAGGAAGTATCTCTTGCTTTGGAAATGGCAAAATCAAGTACAATATTATCTTTTCCGTTGGAGAGCTTGTCAATGAGATCCACGGGATAACATATTTTGTTCAGAGAATCCTGCACATTTTGATTGATGGAAGCAATGACATTATTAATATTCTCGAAATCTTTTTTTAATGGATTTATTTTCCGGTAGGGCATGATTGCAGCAGCAGAAACACCAAGATCGAGATTGATATGAGCATTCATGCCAAGGAATATATGCTGTAATATCAATAGGTTTTTGTTTTTGGCAGCTTCAAAAGCGATATACCATGAATTAGTGCATTTTTCTCCCTTGTTATAACTTTCCCATGCCTGAAGATATCTTTGTGCAAAAGCAACATCGAGTGATGTCATTCTGGGATTATCCTCAAATTTTTTCTGCTGAATTCCCTTCAGAACCTGTGCGGTCATGATCCGGTAGGTACAGGCAAAATATCCTGCAGGACTCTTGTTTTCTTTGCACCAGATAATGATTTCATCCAGTTTTTTAAGAACTTCCTCAATGGTTTTCATGATGGTTTTTTGTTTATTTAAAGATAATAAAAAAGTGAGCCGGAAAGCTCACTTTATGTATTGTTCATTCAGATTATGGAGTGAAGATAATCGGATCAGTAATGATAATCGGATCAGGAAAAGGTTCAAGAACCAGTGGTTTGCACATGGCTGCCGGTTGGCAGCTTCCCCCCATACATATAAAATTAGTCATCGTGGTTGTGCCGTCAGGACATCTGATCATCCCTTCACCATGGCATCCTCCCGGG
This sequence comes from Chryseobacterium sp. MEBOG07, assembly GCF_021869745.1. Classification (NCBI taxonomy): domain Bacteria; kingdom Pseudomonadati; phylum Bacteroidota; class Flavobacteriia; order Flavobacteriales; family Weeksellaceae; genus Chryseobacterium; species Chryseobacterium sp. MEBOG07. The sequence goes on along the minus strand of NZ_CP084579.1, from coordinate 4,959,254 downwards.
CATTGTGCCGGATACAGTGTTCCTCCGAATACCTCTTTCAATTCCGTTCTTGAAAGTTTTGTTGAATTCATTTTTTTCATGAGATTAATTTTTAATTGGTTTGTTGTTAACTTGCTTACAATGAGTTATGTAGTTTTAGTGTACTAAATGCTAAAATAATTAAATTAATTCATTATGACAAGAGATATTGTTATTGTTTTAAATAATTTTAATTTATAATGATTTGAAATGTAGGTTTTTAATAAATAAATTGTATTTTTAATTCCAGGTAAAGAGAAATAAAAAGAGGAATCCGAAAATCTTCAAGAGTAGGAAATTAAACTAAACAAAATTAATCATGAAAAATTTAAAAAACTTAAACAGGAAAGAGTTAAAAACTGTTTTAGGAGGTGCAGCATTAGCTTGTGAAACACCTGTAGATGGAGGATGTCAGGCAGGGTATATTTTCTGTAGCAATCCTTATTGCTGTTATCCGCCAAGAAGGCCGTATATCTGTCTTGATTAAAAACAAATAAAAATAGGCTGTCTTCAAAGACAGCCTATTTATTTTTAATAGGGTGATTTTTTACGTTTGTATATAAAATAAGCTTGACTTTATTATCCATAATTTCCAGAATGCCATGTTTATGTTGAAGATAAATACTTTGATGGCTCTCTGATTTTTTTATAATGAAAGGGTTGTCAGAGAAAAGTTCATTACCAATTGTTTGTACAGTATGAAACTTATCGTTTCTAAGTTCTGAAATGGTAGTTTTTGTTTGGTTATAATTTGATAAAATTGAGTACAGTTTTTTATCATATACAAAGCTAGTCATGAGGGCTACTCCGATGGAATCAACCATTTCTTTTGTTCCTTTTGAAGAATGAGACTCATATTTTCTTGTAATAATGTCAGGATTATAAATAGGGATTGTATCGGTTTGTTCCATCTTTTCAGGATCTGTAATTTCTAGAATATCCGAACTGCCAGTACCATGTGACATAGAATTGGAAATGTAATATTTATTTTTGATTTTATTTACAGCAACCGGGCAGGTTGCTTTTGCGTAATATATTTTTTTTGATTTTTTATTTTTAAAATAGACCGTTCCTCCCCATTCTCCTGAACAGGTTTTCCATACTTCATATGTTGTATCACTATAAAGTAGCCCCTGAGGGGATAAGGCTTTTAATTTTTTTAAATCATTAACAATATCTCTGTCAACCTTTTCTGTTGTAAATTCAAAAATGGCTGGCTGTTTTGTACAGTTTGTCATTAATAATATAGAGAAAAGCACAAATAGAATTCGTGCTTTATTTTTATTAAGGATTTTCTTTTGAAACTTCATCATGATGTTTAAGATATAAAGGCAGAGCTGCTGAACCATACCAAGGGAAGATTTCATAACCGAAAACCCCAGCCTGAACTGCGGGATCTGTTTTTACCCATTGTTCAGCTTCTTCCTTAGATTTTGTATTAAAGATGAACATGCCGCGGTAATTTTCTTTATTCTTTTCTAGAAAAGGTCCGGCTACGATGATTTTGCCTTCATCAGCAAGTTTACCGATGTTGGTCATATGGCCTTTCATCACTTCGCTCATTTTAGCTTTGTCTTCAATCTTGGTGGAGCCGGTTGTCAGCATGACAATCGTATAAGGTTTCATACCATATTGATCAGCTCCTAAAGAAGTTGCCAATTCCTGATTAAATTTTGGTTTTCCTGCTTTCTTTTCCTGTGCAAAGGATAATGCGGATATGAGGAGGCATGCGGTTAGTAATGGTTTTGATTTCATCTTGTTTTATTTTGATAAATATAATAAAAACCTTAAAAATTTATGAGCACTGAATTTCAAAAAATGATATGATACAAAAAAACCTCGATGGTTACGAGGTTATATCTAATTGTTCAGATAAGTTTATTTTAATCTTTTATTCTTAAAAATTCTTTTGCCAGTTCAATCATTTTAGGATCTCCGGTATACTTACCATGTTCATCAGACAATTTTACCGTAGGAATCCATTCTTTATTAGTGGCTTGTACCCCAATAAGTTTCATGACAATATTCATGGGTTTCAATCCTACATCATTCGTTAGATTAGTTCCTATTCCGAAGGATATTCCTATTTTTCCTCTGCAGTAGTTGGTAATTTCTTCTACTTTTTCAAGATTTAAGGCATCAGAAAATATAATGTATTTAAACATAGGATTGATCCCGTTTCTTTGATAGTGAGCAATTGTTTTATCGGCAAATTCCAAAGCATCTCCACTATCATGGCGTACACCATCAAAAAGCTTTGCAAATTTTTTGTCAAACTGCTGGAAGAAAACATCAGTGGTATACGTATCAGATAAGGCAACTCCAAGATCACCTCTGTATACATCTACCCAATGTTCCAAAGCCATTTCATTGGCCATTTTGAATCCATATTCAGCAGCGTGGAACATAAACCATTCGTGAGCATGGGTCCCGATGGGCTTTACGCCATACTTCATTGCGAAATGCACGTTTGAGCTTCCTATAAAAGTAGATTCTTTTTTTTGTGTTAAAGCTTCCATCACCAAATTTTGCACCTTATAAGAATGTCTTCTTCTGGTTCCGAATTCGGCAAAGGTTACTCCAAGCCTGCCTAATGAGTCTGCTTTTTCCAGTGTTTTGCTCATCACCACTTCATTGGAATCTCTTTCCATATGGTTCATTTCGTAATGCAGCTCACTGATCAATGCCAGTAAAGGAACTTCCCAAAGGATCGTTCTATACCAAAGTCCTTCTACAGTGACAGAAAGATCTCCTCCTTCCTGATGAATTTTCACTTCAGATGGATCAAAATGGTATCCTTCTAAAAAATCCAGATAGGGAAGATCAATATAAGGACATGTTCTTGCCATGAACTTTTTTTCGTCTTTCGTAAGTTTAAGTTCTGCCATTTTGTTAACAGCTTCCCTTAAAGCAGCATCAAATCCCACCGGAAAGTGGTGTTTTCCTCTGTTGATAAATTCATATTTTACAATAGAACCAGGGAATAGTTTTACCACCGCATTCTGCATGGTTATTTTATAGAAATCATTATCTAGAATAGAGTTCAATCTTACGTCGTTCATGATATGTGTAATTTTAACGCAAATATAAAAATAAAAAATAAAATCGCCTAAATGTAAGGCGATTTTTTTGAAATATTTCAATCCTTTTTATGGAGTTATTTTCCAAGATAAGAATTGTACATCCAAACTTCTTTCTCCTGTTCGGTAATATAGTCGCTCATTTGCGAATTGGTACCTTCATCTCCCGCTTCAGCAGTAATATCTAAAAGTTCTCTCTGCAGATCAATCACGACTTTGAATGAATTTAAAATCAGTTCAACACTTTTCGTTCCGTCAGTTACCTCTTTGCTTTCTTTAATCGTAGCTACTTTTAAATAATCTGAATAGTTGTGGGCAGGAATTGCACCCAGTGTAAGAATTCTTTCTGCAATTTCATCAATCTTTAAAACAAGGCTATTGTATAATTCCTCGAACTTCGGATGAAGTGTAAAGAACTGTTCTCCCTTGATGTTCCAGTGTGACCCTCTTGTATTCTGATAAAATATAGAATAGTTGGCTAACAGTGCATTTAATTTTTCTGAAATCTTTTTACAATCGGCTTCTTTAAGGCCAATGATACTAGCATTTTTCATATGTATATATTTATTTTTTTTAGGTTAAATAGATCGCCGGCTCCATTGGATAAGTTTTGAAATACCGTTTTGGCGATTGTATGAGTTGATCATTTGTATATCCCAAATTTACGAAATATCGTGCCGAACTCCTCTCTTTATTAATAGATGATAACTATAAGAAAATTTTTAAAAATAGTTTGGATGTATCAGATAAAATACTTGGGTTCTATTTTGGATATGAAACTTTATAAAAAAAATACAATGATGCAAATTTCATAATTATTTAATACTCTTTTTTTACGCTGTAAAATATATTTTTTCTGGTCTCTTTTCCGCATGGAGATTATACTTCTTTGGTTATTATATTGAAATGCATTTGATTTTGGATGTAAGTCTTTGATTTTAATTTTCATATAAGTATTTGCAGATTAAAAAATATTACTATTTTTGCACCCTAAAATAAAAAGCAATTAAATGCCTACTATTCAACAATTAGTAAGAAAAGGAAGAGCCACGCTTGCCAAGAAGAGCAAATCGGCTGCCCTTGATTCTTGTCCACAAAGACGTGGTGTATGTACGAGAGTATATACAACTACACCGAAGAAACCTAACTCTGCACTTAGAAAAGTAGCAAGGGTAAGACTTTCTAACGGTAAAGAAGTTAACGCCTATATCCCGGGCGAAGGACATAATCTTCAAGAGCACTCGATAGTATTGGTTAGAGGCGGAAGGGTGAAAGACCTACCGGGAGTACGTTACCACATCGTAAGAGGTGCATTAGACACAGCTGGTGTAAATGGAAGAACTCAGAGAAGATCTAAGTACGGAGCTAAGAGACCTAAACCAGGACAAGCACCTGCTGCTCCTGCAAAAGGAAAGAAAAAATAATCATTAAATAAGGTACAAAAGCAATGAGAAAGACAAAAGCGAAAAAAAGACCGTTGTTACCAGATCCAAAGTTTAATGATCAATTGGTAACGAGATTCGTAAACAACTTGATGCTTGACGGTAAGAAGTCAATTGCATTCAAAATATTCTATGATGCACTAGAGATCGTAGAAACTAAAAAAGGAGAAACGGAAAAAACTGCCCTTGAAATCTGGAAAGATGCACTTACAAATGTAATGCCTCACGTAGAAGTACGTTCTAGAAGAGTAGGTGGAGCTAACTTCCAAATCCCTATGCCAATCAGAGCTGATAGAAAAATTTCTATGGCAATGAAATGGTTAATTAGCTACTCTAAAAAGAGAAATGATAAGTCTATGGCTTTGAAATTAGCTAATGAAGTAGTAGCTGCTTCAAGAGAAGAAGGTGCTGCTTTCAAAAAGAAATCTGATACTCACAAAATGGCGGAAGCTAACAAAGCTTTCTCACACTTTAAATTCTAATTAGAAATGAGTAGAGATCTTAAATTTACAAGAAATATTGGTATTGCTGCCCATATTGATGCAGGTAAAACTACCACTACAGAAAGAATCTTATTCTACACTGGAGTTAACCATAAAATTGGAGAAGTTCACGATGGTGCTTCTACAATGGACTGGATGGAGCAGGAAGCAGAAAGAGGTATTACTATTACTTCTGCTGCAACTACTTGTTCTTGGAACTTTCCAACAGATCAGGGTAAAATTTTACCTGAAAGTAAGCCTTACCACTTCAACATTATCGATACACCGGGACACGTTGACTTCACAGTAGAAGTAAACAGATCTTTAAGAGTATTGGATGGATTGGTATTCCTTTTCTCTGCAGTAGATGGAGTAGAGCCTCAGTCTGAAACAAACTGGAGACTTGCTGACAACTATAAAGTAGCAAGAATGGGATTCGTAAACAAAATGGACAGACAAGGTGCTGACTTCCTTAACGTGGTAAACCAGGTTAAGACGATGTTAGGATCAAACGCAGTTCCAATCGTTTTACCAATCGGTGCTGAAGAAGATTTCAAAGGTGTTGTAGACTTAATTAAAAACAGAGCGATCATCTGGGATGAAGCAGGACAAGGAGCTACTTTTGAAGTAGTGCCAATTCCTGAAGACATGAAGGCTGAAGTTCTGGAATACAGAGAGAAATTAGTTGAAGCTGTTGCTGATTATGATGATACTTTGATGGAGAAATTCTTCGAAGATCCAGATTCAATTTCAGAAGAAGAAATCAACGAAGCTCTTAGAAAAGCAACTATCGATTTATCTATTATCCCAATGACTTGTGGTTCTTCATTCAAGAATAAAGGAGTACAGTTTATGTTGGATGCAGTATGTAAATACCTGCCTTCTCCATTGGATAAAGATGATATCAAAGGAACTGACCCAAGAACAGATCTTGATATTACAAGAAAACCATCTGTAGACGAGCCTTTCGCAGCTTTAGCATTTAAGATTGCTACCGATCCTTTCGTAGGAAGATTAGCATTCTTCAGAGCATACTCTGGAAGACTAGATGCAGGTTCTTATATCTTGAACACTCGTTCAGGAGATAAAGAAAGAATCTCAAGAATCTATCAGATGCACGCTAACAAGCAAAATCCTGTAGAATATATTGAAGCAGGAGATATTGGTGCAGCGGTAGGTTTCAAATCTATCAAAACTGGTGATACTATGTGTGATGAGAAACACCCAATCGTTCTAGAATCGATGGTTTTCCCTGATCCGGTTATTGGTATCGCTGTTGAGCCTAAAACTAAGGCAGACCAGGATAAAATGGGTAACGCTCTAGCTAAATTAGCTGAAGAAGATCCTACTTTCCAGGTTAAAACTGACGAAGCTTCTGGACAAACGATTATCTCAGGAATGGGTGAACTTCACCTTGACATTCTTGTAGATCGTATGAGAAGAGAATTCAAAGTTGAAGTTAACCAAGGACAGCCTCAGGTTGAATACAAAGAAAATCTTACAAGAGTTGCTCAACACAGAGAAGTTTACAAAAAACAATCTGGTGGTAAAGGTAAATTTGCTGATATCGTATTTGAACTAGGACCTGCTGACGAAGGTAAAATCGGTTTAGAATTCATCAATGAGATCAAAGGTGGTAACGTTCCTAGAGAATTTGTTCCTGCAATTGAAAAAGGCTTTAAAGCTGCAATGAAGAACGGTCCTTTGGCTGGTTTCGAAGTTGAAGGTATTAAAGTTGTTCTTAAAGACGGATCTTTCCACGCAGTGGATTCTGATGCTCTTTCTTTTGAAATGGCTGCTAAATTAGGATTTAAAGAAGCGGGACGTGCTGCTAAGCCAGTAATTATGGAGCCTATTATGAAACTGGAAGTTGTAACTCCAGAAGAATATATGGGTAACATCATTGGTGACCTTAACAAGAGAAGAGGTACAATCAGTGGTCAGGAAGAGAAAAATGGAGCTGTTGTAATCAAAGGTTCTGTTCCACTTTCTGAAATGTTTGGATATGTAACTACTCTAAGAACACTTTCATCAGGAAGAGCTACTTCTTCTATGGAATTAGAGAAGTATCAAGCTACTCCACAAAACGTTGCTGAAGATATCATAGCTAAAGCAAAAGGTTAATTTTTAAATTAAAGAAATGTCACAAAGAATCAGAATAAAACTAAAATCTTACGATTACAACTTGGTAGACAAGTCTGCTGAGAAAATCGTAAAAACGGTAAAGGCTACTGGTGCTGTTGTAAACGGACCAATTCCATTGCCAACGAATAAGAGAATCTTCACAGTGTTGAGATCTCCGCACGTAAACAAGAAGGCAAGAGAGCAGTTCCAACTTTCAGCTCACAAGAGACTAATGGATATCTACTCTTCTTCTTCTAAAACTGTTGATGCTCTAATGAAATTAGAACTTCCTTCAGGTGTAGACGTTGAAATTAAAGTGTGATAACTGCATACTTTGCAATGATTATACAATCCGTTCCTTTTTAGGGACGGATTTTTTTGTGAAGTTATCTTTGATAAACATGAAATAAAACATAAAGGTCAAATTCATTGATGTATGAATTTGGCCTTTTTTGCATTATACTTTCGGTAATCATAAAATAGGTTTAAGGGATAACCATTAACGATAGATTATATCTGTTTTAGTATTCTAAAGAGACCTTAAGAAGGATTAATGATCTGATATTAATAGTTCTTTTTAAGGTGACATATGTCAGTGTGTTTTGTTTATTTAGAATTAATAAAAATAATAATTTTGCAAAAAATTATCAGATGAATAAAGTAATATCCTTTTCTCTGCTAGTATTAGGTGGGGTTCTTGCCAATGCACAGAAAGTAAATGATTCAGTTAAACACAAGAAAATTGAAGAAGTAGAACTATTTGGTGAAAAAAAGAAACAGCCAGAAGGTCTTGAAGCAATCACAAGGCTACCACTAAAACCAAGAGACCAGATTCAGAGTATTTCTGTAATTTCTTATAAAGTAATTGAAGATTTGGGTGGATTAACTGTCACTGATGTTGCCAAAAACGTTCCGGGAGTTACTCAGTTTGGTAGCTACGGAGGAATCAGAGAAAGTATGTCTATCAGAGGATATAGAGGTGTTCCTGTTTTGAAAAACGGAGTACAGATGGATTCTGATTTTCGTACAGGAGCAATGCTTACTGATATGCAGGGAGTAGAAAGTATTCAGGTAATTAAAGGCTCTGCAGCAGTTACGCAAGGAATAGGAGATGGATTAGGCTCTGCTGGTGGTGTTATCAATGTTGTGACTAAAGTTCCTAAATTTATAGATCAAACCAGCGTAGGTTTCAGATATGGAAGCTGGGATTTTTACAGACCTACAGTAGATTTCCAAAGGGTACTAGATTCACAAGGAAAAATTGCAGTCAGATTAAATGCAGCATACCAAAATAATAATAGCTTTAGAAGATTTGTCAATACAGAACGTATTTATGTAAATCCAAGTTTTGCCTTCCGTCCGGATGATAAAACTGAAATTGTTGTGGAGATGGATTATATGCACAATAATACGACGCCGGACAGAGGAACAGTAAATCTGGCAAAGGGGGATACAGAAGCGATATACAAAATGCCGGGAAGAAAGTTTCTGGGTTTTGCTTCAGATAATGCAAAAATAGAGACATTCAATTTCTCTACAACAGCGACAAGAAAGTTAACTAATAACTTGAAAGTAAGAACGGCTTTTATGAGTTCTTCTTACCAGTCTGAGATTATAGGGGCTGCTCTTGCTCCTCTTGACCGTAACAATCCAAATGAATATCGTGACAGAACTTTAACGAGATCGGATAGAGAAGATTTAAATAAAGTATTCCAATTTGATTTTATCGGAACTGATGTGAAAACAGGATTTATGAAACATACTTTTCAGGTAGGTTTTGACTGGAAAGAATCCAATGTAACAACCAAATCTTATGATGCTAAAAAAGTAGATCGTATCAATGTTCTTAATGATATTAATAATATTCTGCCATCTACTATTGATGGGAATAACTTTGACTTGGTAAAGAAAAATGCTGTAGTCAATACCATAACACCTACAATGGGATTAATGGCTCAGGATGTCATTACTTTCAATAAATACATTAAAGCTCACCTTGGAGTTCGTTACAGTAGATTAATTGGTTCTGATAAAGAAAAAGATTTTGCATGGAATCCTTCATTAGGGGTGATGATCTCGCCTATTGAAAACATGAATATATTTGGTTCTTATACCAGTACTACTTCTTTAAGAAGCTCTAATAACCCGTTATCTGTAGGAGGAACAGTAGGAGCTTCTACAACTAAGCAATGGGAAGCAGGGATAAAGTCTGATTGGCTTAATGAGAGATTGAGATTTAACGTTACTTTATTTAATATTAATACAGATAATCTATCATACGAGATTATGGGTAATAATGGGCAAGGGTTAGGAGTATATGCTTTAGCGGGTGAGTTGAAAAGAAAAGGAATGGAAGTAGAACTAATCGGAAAAATCCTTCCAAATCTTCAGGTAATGACCGGATGGGCATATGTAGATGCACAATATAAGGACAGCCCTTCTTTCGTTAATGGTTCAGCTCCTATTAATACTCCGAAACATACTGCAAATGCATGGTTGAATTATAAATTTAACAGTGGAGTTCTTGATGGATTTGATATCGGAGCCGGAATTTATTACGTAGGTAACAGACCTGTGGATGATTACAAGCAGGAAGTAATAATTGATAACGGACATGTAAACGGAACACAACCTGGAGAAAGACCTTTCAATATGCCTAATTATACCACAGTAGATGCTCAGGTGGGGTATACATTCAAAAATGGTATGGGACTAAGAGGGTTTTTCAATAATATCTTTGATTCAGTAGGGTATAACTCTTATTTCAGAGGAGGATACATCGATCAGATTCAGCCTAGAAACTTTGCAGTACAGGTAAACTATAAATTCTAATCAACAAAATCAGTTATTATGAAAAGTATCAAAACATTAATTTTTGCATTGGCTATAGGTGCTGTGACGATGTCATGTTCCGGAGATAAAAAGAAAGGAATAGATTATAACCAGTTCAAAACTGAGGTAAAGCTTACTCCCGAACAGGAAAAAAGCTTTGATGAGATCACCAAAAATATCAGGATCTTCAAGAGCAGAACTTTCAGGCAGCAAAAGCTCAAGGCGGAAATATGGACCGAGTAGCTTTAGGAATCAAAAATGAAGAACTGAGAGCACAGCAGTCTATTGAAATTGCTACGGTTTTAGATACCCCACAGATGGAAAAGTTCAACAAATTTGTTGATGAAAACTCCAGAAAAAGACCAAGATATGACAACGTCCTATTAGAAAAAATCAAAACTGAAGCTCAGCTTTCTGATGATGAATTCAAAGTAGTGAATGCAGCCAATGATGCTTTTGAAAAAGCATTCAATGATGCGCATGATGTCTATCACGGCAATAATGATTTGGCTAAAGAATACTGGGTGAAATTTGATTCCCAGAGAAAGCAGGCAATTCAGAAAGCCTTAAGTCCTGAACACTATACGAAATTCGAAGAAATTGTAAAAGACGTTCAGTTCAAAGGAAGAAAATAACAACATTGATACCAATGAGGGTTGGAAGCAGGAAGAAGAAAATGGATAAGATATTGGGCTAAAAGTTCTTGCTACTTTTAAGAAAACGTATTCAATTTGGTGAATGTAGATTAAAGTTAAATTGTAAGATTTTAGCCTGGAATAACTTCCATCGAGAGCTTTATGCTTCCTTGCCCGAATTTGTATTAACTTTTTTTAATTTATTCATATCAATTTTAATTTAAAACATTAAGACGGTCAAACTGTCTTAATGTTTTTGCTATTAAACAATGAGATTATTATTTAAAAGCCTTTACAGGAAAAGAAGAAAAAACGAATCCATCACAAAATATCTGATGTGGATCATTCATCTCTGGCTGGGACTTTTATCAAGTGCTATTGTTTTTGTGATGTGTCTTACCGGATGTCTCTATGCCTTCAAAAATCAGATTATTGATGTTAGCAATAAAGACAAAGTTTATATAAATTCCCACTCAGGACAGGTCAAAAATCCTGATGTAATCCAGGCAGAATTATTAAAGCAGAATAAAGAACTTACCTCTTTAATGATTCCGGATGATAAAGGAAAAAGTTATGTGATTGGTTACCGCGAAAATCAGTTGGATAAAAGCACTTATTATAATCAGTATACTGGGGAAATTCTTGGGCAGCCCAATGTGGGATCGAGTCAATTTTTTGAAGTAGTTCTTGATCTTCACAGAAATCTGATGATGGGAAATGTAGGAAGAGAGATTGTGGGAGCATCGGTTCTGATGTTTTGTATTCTTCTGATCTCTGGTTTCATCCTTTGGCTTCCGAAGAAGCTGAAGTTTTTGAAACAGGGATTGATGGTTATGTTTAAAGCGAAATTTCAGCGGGTCAATTATGATCTGCACAATACGCTTGGGTTTTATACTTTTTTAATGCTTTTCTTTATTGCTGTTACCGGATTGTATATAACCTATCCATGGGTGAAGAATGTACTTATTGTAAGTTTGGGAGGGGCTTCAATAGATGATATTTCAAAAGAAAAAGACAGTGGTGAAGATGCCTTTGGAGGACTTCTTGAAGACATGCTTCAAAAGCAGGATGAAAAGAAAAACCTAAAGAACACTGCTTCAGCTTCTGTAGATAAGATTTTAAAGCTGGCAGATCATCACCTCCCTTATCCTGCGGTTACCAGTATAGAACTGCCCAACAAGGAAAATCCGCGTTACGTTGTGATCAAAACTAACAGACAGAATTTCCTTGGAATGATGTTCCCGGATAAAGTAACATTTGATAAAACAGGAGTTTTCAAGACCAAAGATCTATTCTCGGATAAACCTTTGAACAAACAATTTACCGCTTTAGCAAAACCCTTGCATACAGGGGAGATCATGGGGCTGCCGAGCATCATTCTCTACTTTATAGTATCTCTTATTGGCTGCTCTCTGCCTGTGACTGGATTTCTCATCTGGTGGCATAGGTTTAGAAAAATGAAATAAAATAGGCTAGGCTGCAGTTTGAAGTGTTTAGGTACCATATCTTCATTTCTTTTTCCGTTTTCAGGTTATTTTTTTATACATTTAGTATATAAAAAAGTAAAAGTTATGGGTCATAAAGGGAATCATTTTTTTGAAAAATTTTCAAACTGGGCTGTAAAATTTACAGGAAGTGCCTATGCTTTTATAGGAGCTTTCCTCATCGTTGTAGTATGGGCAGTTTCCGGTCCTTTTTTTAACTATTCAGAAACCTGGCAGCTGGTAATCAATACCGGAACTACAATCATTACATTTCTCATGGTATTCCTGATTCAGAAAGCTCAGAATAAAGATTCAAAAGCCATACAAATAAAGCTGAATGAGCTTTTGGCAGCTCACGAAAAAGCCAGCAACAGGATTGTAGATATTGAAGATCTTACAGAAGCAGAATTGGATCAGCTTCATATCTATTATGAAAAGTTAGGTGAACTTGCCAAAAAAGATGCAGATATCCATACTTCTCACTCCATTGATGCTGCGCAGAGAAATCAAGATTATAAATATGAATTCTTTAAAAGAAAACATGAAGAATGGATAGAGAAGCAGGAAAAGAGAAAATAATGGGGTTTTGGGTTGAAAAAATCTTTAAACTATCAATATTGTGATATTATTTTAAGTTTGCATTTCACTTTATACTTTTAATTTTTTAATTGTTTTTTAGTGTTTTCTTTGATAAATATTTACATTTGTTAAAAAAATAAATGAAAACAAAATTACTTTGTTTGCCGGTATTATTTTTAGCAATAGCGGCAAATGCACAATGGAATAGAGGTATCCCTAGCCAGAAGATCACTAAACAAAGCGACAATTCTGTTTATTATCAGCTTGATATAGATCAGATAAGAACCCAACTTCTGAGAGCTCCAAAAATGGGTGAAGGTGCTCCCATTACAATTAGTATTCCTACCCTTGAAGGGAAAATTGAAAAATTTACCGTCAATAGTTTTCCGGTAATGGATGAGACTTTGGCTAATAAATACCAACTAGGGTCATTCGTGGGGATAGGAATTGATGATCCTACCAAGTATATCAGATTTAGTGTTGCTCCCAATGATTTTCAATCTATGATCATTGGCTTAGATGGTAAATACGAATTTATAGAGCCGGCAACGTCTGATAAATCTTATTACTCTATACACGGAAAGACCAAGAAGAGTGGACACGCATTTACCTGCAAAACTAAAGAAAGTAAAGAGTCTGTGGAAAACCTACAGAAACTAATGAATGCAGGTGCTACAGCTAAATCCAATAACAAAACTTTTCATACACTTAAATTGGCTATGTCGGTGACAGGTGAGTATACAGCTTATTTTGGTGGTGTTGCTGGAGCGCTTGCACAGATCAATGCTACTTTGTCAAGAGTAAACGGTGTATTTGAAAAAGAATTTAACCTTCATGTCAATGCGATCGATGCTCCTAACCTTATCTTTACCAACGCAGCTACCGACCCTTACAGTACATCTGAGTTCATGTGTAAGTGGAATTATGAATTGATGAATGTTTTGCATGGAGGGTCTTATGGTGTTACTGATGCTAGTTTTGATATTGGACATTTGTTTGGAGCTTCAGGAGGAGGAGGAAATGCAGGTTGTATTGGTTGTATAGGAAGTAATGATGTTTCTACAACTTCTTATACCGTAGCTCAAAGTGACTGTCAGGATAGCGGAAGTAATTATTATGCTTATATAGCTCCAGATAACTATAAAGGAAGTGGAATTACTTCCCCGGCTAGTAATGTTCCTATGGGTGATAATTTTGATATAGATTATGTAGCTCATGAAATAGGGCATCAATTGGGAGATAATCATACATACAGTTATAATGAAGGAACCGGTGTTTGTGTGGAACCAGGATCTGGATCTACCATTATGGGATATGCTGGTATCACTGGTGCAAATACCGATGTTCAACAACACTCTGATGCCTATTTTCATAGTGTAAGTATTGATCAGGTACAGACCAATATGGCAACAGTAACAGTTGATGTAGAAACGCCAATCACAAATAATCCACCGGTTGTTACTCCAATGACGACAAGTTATACTATTCCGAAATCAACTGCTTTTGTTTTAACAGCTTCAGCAACAGATCCGGATGGTGATGCATTGTCATATAACTGGGAACAGGTTAATTCAAGTTCGTTGGCCAATGGTATTGGTAAAGCATCGGGTACAGGCGATGGAGCTGCAGCTATAGGTAATACAACATCTGGAGCAAGCTTCAGATCTTGGCCAGCAACAGCAAGTCCTACAAGGTATTTTCCTAAATTGGCAACTGTTTTAGGAGGAGCCGTAAAAAACACGACAGATTTTGAAGCTGCAAGTACTGTGGCGAGAAATACAAGCTTCCGAGTAACCGTAAGAGATAACAAACCTGGAGGACAGGCTCAGACGGCTTATGCGACACAGGCTATTGTGGTAGGATCTGCGGCTGCATTTACAGCTAATACAACTTCACTTAGCCCTAATGTAAACTCTACTATTGCATGGACGGTTTCCGGAACAACAGCTTCTCCATATAACGTAGCTAATGTTAAAATTGATTATACAGAAGATAATGGAGTAACTTGGAATAACCTGGCGGCATCAGTGCCGAATAACGGGTCAGCAAGTGTTTTCATTCCTGCATCACTAGCTGGTAAAACAATTTATTTGAGAGTTTCTGCAATCGGAAATGTGTTTTATGCAGTGAAACAGGCTACTGTAGCTAGCCTACTGGCTGTTTCTGAAGCTGGAAGTGTGAAGTCTGTTAAGATTTATCCAAACCCTGCGGAGGATGTATTGAATGTTCTGAATATCTCTCCAAACGCATCTTATGAAATCTTCAATGCTCCAGGGCAATTGATTTCAAAAGGAAGTATCGGAGATGGTAAAATTAATGTCAGAAATCTTGTAAAAGGAGTTTACTTTATTACAATCAACAATAAAGAAGAAAAAAGTACGACAAAGTTTGTTAAGAAATAATTTAATAAACAATAAAATAAAAAACCTCTGAGTCATCAGAGGTTTTTTTTATGAAGATATTATTTCATGAAATAACTAAAATAACTACAGCTTCCCATCAGGTTTTTCGTAGTTTCTGTATCAGAATACTGAGCTTTTAACTGAGCAAAATAGGTTCTGTATTTTTGATTCTTAAGATGGTCCATTTCTTTCTGGCGGGCATCTTCTTTTTCAGACCATTTCGGATCAGAATAATCAAAATCTTTTGGAGCCTTTGCTTCGTACTGGTAATATTTACCCTGTTCAGCACTTGCCATCTGGAATAAGAGTCTTGCTTTTTCTTCCTTGTTATTAGAAAGCTTAAGAGCTTTTTGATAATAGCTTATTGACAGATCAAAATTATCAGGTTCAATATAAGAAGTGTCCAGGAAGTTTTTATAATAATACTTGTAAGGGGTTTTTCTGTCGGTGTTCCAGAAGTTGTATTTACCTCCGTTGCTGTTGTCGATATCCATTACAAACAATTCACGGTAATATCCTAGAATAGAAGTATTGTACAGTAAGTTACCGATAAGCTGATTGGCTTTTGCTGCTTTTTCACCTGTACCGTTTCCAATTTTTTTCAATTGAATCAGTACATCAGCAAGTTCAAGTTTATCCATGCTTGTTTTGATGAAAGGGAAATCGGTATAATTTTCAGCTTTCATACTCTCTGCATCTGGACTTCCGAAGCTTTCCCAGACATTATGCCCGAATACGAGATCTGAAATGTTTTTGAATCCGTCATATTCTGCAGGAGTATATTGTTTGGTCGTTATGGTTTGGCCGCTCTTTTCTGTCCATTCATAATTTTGTCTTGGAATGCCAGCAAAGCTTTTTGCTTTTTCGTAATAAGATTTTGCCTTTTCAAAGTCGGCAAGTCTCATGGCTCTGTCTCCGTAAATTGTGCTGAAGAATGCATCAATGTTACCTACACTATCCATGTTTTTGGTGATGATCTGCTGCTCAAACTGAGTTTTATTAGCCTTTCTGTAAAAATCTTCTACACTTTTCACCAAACCGGAGTTTGGATTGTACTGAAGATCAGAAAGCTTATTATTCATCAGGAAAGACTTTCCGTCTTCACCCTGAAGTAAATAACGGTTGGCCATAACATCCTTCAGGAAGTCAGCAGTAGAAGGTACTTCGCCATAATAATCGAAATTATCTGTAGTGGCTGTGTCTTTCACTACTTTTTTCTCTACGAAATACTCCGCATAATCTTTCATCAGATGATCTTCATATTCGGCATCAATTTTTGGCTGTGAAACAATATCATTCAGAACTTTCATTCGTTTGATCTCTTCCAGATATTCAGGATTGGTTGTTTTGATATCATTCAGAATTTCTGTGCTTTCTTTGTAATCCTTTTTCAGGAATTTAAGATAAGCATTGGCAATCTGCCAATATTCGTCCTTAGATTTCTCTTTGGTTTTGTCAGTGAATTTCTCAAGATCGTCAAGATAATCCTTCATCTTATCATCATATCCATAGCCGGAAGTAGTATAGAACGGAATTCTGTTCGGATTATTCAGTAATTCATCATCACTCTGATCTGTTTTACTTCCATCGGCAGATTCTTTAGATTTTGAACCTCCAAAGAGATTTTTAAAGAACCTTACAATCTTTTGCCAGAAAGACAATTTTTCCTCTTTTACTTCTGTTTTGGTCGTGGTATCAGCATCTTTTGAAGTAGTATTGGTATCAGCTTTTCCTCTTTGTACATAAGGATTATTGGCCGCATCAGAAGTGTAATAATAAGTAGGCAGGTAACTTCTTTCCAGTTCATTGATGCTTCTGGCTGCCATTACTTTCAGAATTTCAGAATCAGGGTTTATTTCATACATCTTTTCCATGGTAGGAATAGGATTGTTGAAGTCCTCATATCCCAGAAGGAAATAAGCCATATTCTTTTCTTCATTGGTATTGGCTCTTTTCATGATATTGCTGAAAGATGCCGTATCAGAAAGTTTCATAGAAACAAATGCAGATTCCTTGCGGTCTTTGCTGTTCATGAATACCTGGAAGAAGTTCCAGTTGGCGTCACTGTTCATTTCCAATCCTCTTTGTGCTCCCCCCAGCTGATCCAGGGACATGAAGTACACTGATCCTTTCAGTTTTATCGGAGCAACATAGGTTTTGAAAGCCTGTACTGCAGAATCATAGTTTCTGGTATAATGATTCAGACGTACCAGTTGATATCCGTACCGTTGTTTGATTTCAGGGTTTCTTGCTGCATTGTACAAAGACGTTAAGGCAGCAATAGTTTTATTATAATCAAGAGCTGTGGCATTTTTTCTGTTGGCATCCCGGTCGTAATAAAATGAATTATCATTTTCAACATAATTGATGCTCATATAAGGCTCCAGATATTTGGCCTCAATTAGATAATCAATGCCTTCTTTATATTTCTGGTAAAATCCGGAACCCAGTTTTTGTAAAAGAGGATTGGACGGATTTCCGTTCTTTAAAGCATTCAGATCGTTCATGCTGATCTTATACACCAGATTCTGAGTTTCAGAATAGCTAAGCTGATTATTAAAGAACTTTTTCCATGTTTCAATATTATCGTCAGGAATCAATGATGGGTTGTATCCTCCATAGAACCTGCTTGAATAGCTGTGCAGAAAAGGAAGATAAGCCTTGTCTTTGATAATACTTTGCGTAAAAAGGTTGAAGTAATCATAATCAGGATCTGACCACGCGCACGCATCAGATTGTGTATAGAAAAGTGATACAACCGCAAGTGAAAGAATGTACTTTTTCATAGGGTTTGTAGTGTGTTTTTGTTTCTTAATAGTTTATGGTTTGGTCTTGACAGTGGGTATGTCTCTATCTCCGGGAGATTTACAATTTCCGATCTAACACAAATTTACTATCTAATTGATAATAAATAATATTAAAATGCGGGATTTTTTTCTCCAGAAAATAAATTACCTCTTCAAGCTGTTCTTCAGATATTTCCTCTGCCTTTATTTTGAAGCCTTTGTTTAAATAACTTCCAAAGTAGAACCCGTCTTTCAGAACCTCAATCTCATGATCGGACGTCTTCTTAAAGTTGGAGTTTTCCAGATCTCTTTTCGATAAGGCATTTATCAATTTATGTTTTCCCAAATGATTAGTGACAATCCCCCAGGAGTAAATAGGAAGTGCCACTTCAATTTTTTGATAGGGTAGTCTTCCATTTTGGAAAGATAGCTTTTCAGAATATTGACATCCAGAATAGAATTCTTATCAGAATTTTCCAGAGGCGATGAAGTGGAGTAGCACATCAGATAAACTTTTTCCACAGGAGGAATTCCGGTCTGCTTTTTATCTTTCACCTGATGAAGGCGAAGGGTACAGGTAATTTCTCTTCCCGAAACTCTTTTGAGTTCTTTCAGAAATTTAAAATAATCATTCCGTGTTCCGGCAGTCCAGTCGCAGTCGATTTGGATTTCATTGTTTGTTTTCAGTTGATATTCTTCCGCTTTCTTTTGAATTAAAAGATGAATGCTTTCAGCAAGAAATTTAATCTCTTCTGCAGAAATACCCAGCAATGTCTGATTGGTAATGAAAACTGTAGGAACAATCTGTTTATTGGTCTGAAAACTCTGGTCTTTAGTAATAACTGCTAACGGCTGAAATTTCCCGTTCACTTTATCTACATCAAAGAATCTTGTGTACAAATAAGGAACGACTGCCTTGTCTAATGCTTTCTTCTCTTCACCATCAAGCTTTAATTTGGTTTTCCAGTAATAAAACGTATAAGGATGATTTTCTTTCCTATTGCATGACACAATAAGGAAAAGAAGAAATAGAAATAAAATTTTAAAATTTTTCATTGGTATAAATCACTCTTGCAACTACCATTAGGTTCAGGCATAATTTTTTCAAAAGTAAAGATATTTAAGCAGAATATAAACCGTAAAATCCCGGTGATTGGTGATTATAAAGGCAGGAAGCAAAAGAATATCGTATTTATGTATTATGATTTGTTCAAATGCAGTAGATTGTATAACTATTCCTCTCCTCCGGCGATGTGGTATCTCACAACAAGAAAACCACCCCAGATGGAGCGGCTTTCTCTATATACTATTTAACTACTTGTACAGTTCACTTTCGCAGGCGCAGGTTTCTTTATCAATACTTTCACTGGAAGAACAGCAGCCCTCAAGGTTTTGAACATTTCCTTTCTGGTCGGTGAGATAGATTTTATTTTTATCAAATTTCACCAGGAATGTTTCTTCGAATTTTTTGAAAACGACTTTCATTACTTTATTAGGAGCATATTTACCGGCATTTATTTCTTCTTTTGTCTCTTTTCCGTTAGCTTGATTCACCTGAACATAGCCAAAATGAACATCTCCATTCTTTTTGATATCCAGATAATAATGAGGAGTACCCGTACCACTATATCCTTTCATGATATCAAAACTTCTATGTCCAACAAAAGGAACATTTACTTGTGCTAAAGAAAAAATGCTGATGCAAAATATAATTAAGCAGAAAATCTTTTTCATATATATTTTTTTCAAAAGTAAATATATTTAAGCAAAACAAACACCGTAAAAACCCGGTTATTGCAGATCATTGATTGTGGCTTTAGAATATCAACAGAATATGTATAGTCATTCTCTTTCTTTGAAGGAGCAAATCTATAATGTAACGGAGAGTGGTTCATTGCAAAAACAAAACCACTCCTAAGAAGAAGTGGCTGTATATAATTTAGTTAAAGCTTAATTAAAAAACAGTTGCAGCAAGCTGAATTCTTGCATACTTATTAGACGGATTCCACATGGCCATCATAGATACAGGAAGGCTGTAATGATCCGTTATCTTTACTACTTTTCCTGCTTTTACGCCCACATTTACGATGTCAAAGCTGTTTTTGCCGTTGCCATATAGAAAAGTCTTATCATTAAGAGCAAATCCGGCTCCTACAAAAGCATCCAGATTTACTTTCTGGTCTTTAATGACGGGATAGCTTGCCTGTACATAGGTAGAATATCTGTTTTTCTTATAACTTCCGTCTGCTTCCAGAATAACCTCTCCCGCATTAGCACCTCCGTAAAGCATAATATCTGCTTCAATATTAATGGGAAATGAAGGTCCGAAAGTATAGTTCGTTCTTAGATCAATAATATGAGCTGTTCTTCTCTGTGAATAGCTGAAAATATCATCAACTGCCACTGCAGTATTAATATTCCTGGAGTTGTAAAGGTCCCATAATCCAATATAGAAACGTCCGTCAGAATATTGAACATAATAATTGATCTCTTTGTAATGGGTATTGTCCTTATCATCTGCTAATGCAGAAGCTCCCCAAATTCCCACTTTCCATTTTTTTTCCGCATCCAAAGCATAGGAAAGATTTCCCATAACCACAGGTTTATCAGTAATGATAAGCCCTCTCCATAAATGATTGTTCTGAATATTGGCTGTAAAATCAAGTCTTCCTTCTTTGGTCTCCTTGGCTTCACCATTTTCCTGTGAAAACAACCTTCCTGTGCCTATTGCCAGAAGGAAGATTCCTTTTAAGATTTTTCTCATCATATGTTTATTTTAAAAATCCATATAATAGTGCAGCAATAGCAGCTCCGATAATTGGACCTACTACAGGAATCCAGGCATATCCCCAATCACTGCTCCCTTTTACAGGAAGGATTGCGTGCATGATTCTTGGAGCAAGGTCTCTTGCCGGGTTGATGGCATATCCTGTTGTTCCTCCCAGAGACAAACCTATTACCCATACCAGAAAAGTAACGGGAATAGCTCCTACAGTACCCAATCCTACTTTTGCTGTCGTATCGGCTTGTAATGAAATACTAGGATCAGAAAAATGGAAAATAACAAATACTAGTACAAATGTTCCAATAATCTCACTGATAAGATTAGAAGATGTTTTTCTGATGGCAGGACTCGTACTGAAGCAGGCTAGTTTTGCTCCTTCATCTTCGGTAATGGCAAAATGATCTTTATTAAACAGCCATACCAGAAATGCACCCAGCATTCCTCCGATCATTTGTGCAGCGATATAAGATGGAACCAGGTCCCATGAGAATTTTCCTGCAGCTGCAAGACCAATGGTCACAGCTGGGTTCAGATGGGCCCCACTTATTGGCCCTGCAACGGTTACTCCCACAAAAACGGCTAGTGCCCATGCGGTAGTAATAACAATCCATCCGGAATTATTTCCTTTCGTATCTTTTAAGACAACATTGGCTACAACACCGTTGCCTAACAATATAAGAAGCATCGTTCCGATAACTTCTGCAATAAATGGGGTCATATAAGTTTTTTTTAAGTGAGTGAATTAATCTTCTATCCAGCTTTGAGCGCTTTTTACAGCTTTCTTCCAGAAGTGGGTCATTTTATCCACTTGCACTCTGTCCAGTTGAGGGTAAAAGTCCTTATCTACTATCCACTGTTCCTGGATCTCGTCTATATTTTTCCAGTATCCTACTGCAAGACCGGCAAGATAGGCGGCACCTAGTGCTGTAGTTTCCAGGGTTTTTGGACGTGTTATTTTAACCGCGAATAGATCAGACTGTATTTGCATCAAAAGATCGCTTGCTGATGCACCTCCGTCTACTCTTAGCTCAAGACTCTCTCTTCCTGAATCTGCTTCCATAGCTTTTACAATCTCATAAACTTGAAATGCTATTCCTTCCAGTGTAGCTCTTGCGATGTGTGCGTCGGTAGTACCACGGGTGATTCCTACAATCGTTCCGCGGGCATATTGATCCCAGTAAGGAGCGCCAAGACCCGTAAGTGCCGGTACGAAATATACTCCGCCATTATCTGGTACGGAAGCGGCTAGTTCGTTCACCTGATCTGAAGAATGAATGATTTTAAGCCCATCTCTTAGCCATTGAATGGCTGCACCTCCTACAAATACACTTCCTTCCAGTGCATAATTCACCTCTCCATTGATTTTCCAGGCTACGGTTGTAAGAAGATTGTTTTTAGAAGAAACTGCTTCTGTACCTGTATTCATTAGTAGAAAGCAGCCTGTTCCGTAGGTGTTTTTTACCATTCCCGGAGTAGTACACATCTGACCAAATAAGGCAGCCTGCTGATCACCGGCAATACCAGCAATCGGAATTTTAGTAGAGAATAGAGTCGTCGCTGTTTCTCCATAGATTTCGCTGCTTTGCTTAACCTCAGGAAGAATCGCTTTAGGAATGTTGAATAATTCTAAAAGATCATTGTCCCATTCTAAAGTATGGATGTTCAGAAGCATTGTTCTGCTGGCATTGGAAACGTCTGTGATAAACATTTTCCCACGGGTCAGTTTCCAGACAAGCCAGGTATCAACGGTTCCGAAACATAATTTCCCTTCCTCAGCCTTTTGTCTGGCTCCTTCTATATTATCAAGAATCCATTTTAGCTTGGTCGCTGAAAAATAAGCATCAAGAACAAGTCCTGTTTTTTCTTTAATAATCTCAGCGTGTCCCTGATCTTTCAGTTCATCACAATATTTTGATGTTCTGCGGTCCTGCCATACAATAGCATTGTAGATGGGTTCACCAGTTTCTTTGTCCCAAACTATTGTGGTTTCACGTTGATTTGTAATACCGATGGCGGCAACTTCCAGTCCGGAGATTCCTGCTTTCGCTATAATTTCTGCTGCTACGGAGATTTGTGATGACCAGATTTCGTTGGGATCATGTTCTACCCAGCCCGGGGTAGGAAAGATCTGTTCGAAATCTTTTTGTGATACATATTTTATTTCTCCACTGTGGTTAAATAAAATCGCTCTGGAAGATGTTGTTCCCTGATCCAAAGCGAGAATCAATTTCTCATTCATAGGTAGGATGTTAATATAGGTTGATAACTTTTGGCGAATAAGGAGTTAATAGATATCCTCTTGCCAATTCAATGAATTCATTTTCCTGTTGCTGTGCCCATTCTTCGGTAAAACCTTTTTCTTCGGCAATGATTCTGGCAATATTGTGAGCGCAGTCTATTGCTGCTCTTGCATCTAAAAATAGGAGACGTACTCTTCTTGCGAGAATATCCTCAATAGTTTCTGCCATTTCATTTCTTACTGCCCATACTATTTCTGCTACGGTGAAAGCGTGGTCAGGATGGATTTTCTGTGCATAGCGCGGATTACTTTCCTGAAGAGCCTTTATAGCAGGTATATCAGATCCGTAAACGTAAAGGTGATTGGTTCTGTCTACCTGTTCAGGTTTCACATTTCCATGGATGGAAAGGTGTTCTGTTTTAGAAGGAGAATTTCCCAATCGGTGAACTTTCATGGCTTCATCTACTGTATCTTCTGCCATTTTACGGTATGTGGTCCATTTTCCTCCGATAATAGAAACTAATCCTGTATCTGAAGTAATGACTTTGTGGCTTCGGGAAACCTCTTTTGTGCTTTTGCTTCCGTCTTTAGGAGCAGCAAGGGGGCGAAGTCCTGCGTACACTGATTTTACATCTTCGCGGGTCGGTTTTTTAGCTAAATATTGTCTGGCTGTATTTAAAACAAAATTGATTTCCTCTTCTAAGGCACGGGGTTCAAAACTTTCATCTTTCAGAAGGGTATCTGTAGTTCCTACCAGCGCTCTGTCATGCCAAGGGACAACAAATAAAACTCTTCCGTCTGAAGTTTTCGGGATCATAATCGCATCATCGCTTTTCAGGAATGATTTATCCAGTACCAGGTGAATTCCCTGGCTTGGTACAACTAATTTACCATGCTTAGGATTGTTCATGTTAAGAATGTCATTCGTAAATACACCTGTTGCATTGATGACTACTTTACTATGAATCTGATATTGCTGCTTTGAAAACTGATCTTCCGCAACGACACCTATTACTTTATCAGAAGCATCTTTCAAAAGGTTGATTACTTTTACATAATTAACAGCGGTTCCTCCTTTCTCAATAATGGTTTGGGTAAGGTTTACAGCAAGCCTTGCATCATCAAACTGTCCGTCCTGGTAAACAACACCACTCATTAAGTGATTTTGTTCAATAGTGGGAAGCTTTTCAATGGTTTTTGATTTGCTGATGTATCTTGTTTTCCCCAGACTTAGTTTTCCGGCAAGGAAATCGTAAACGGATAGCCCAATCTTATAGTAGATTCCGCCCCACCAAGTGTAGTTTGGGATAATAAAAGATTGATTTTTCACGATATGCGCTGCATTTTTTGCCAAGAGACCTCTTTCTTTTAATGCTTCTTTTACCAATCCGACATCTCCCTGGGCGAGATATCTAACTCCACCATGTACCAATTTGGTACTTCTGCTGGATGTTGCTTTTGCGAAGTCATGAGATTCAAGTAATAAAGTTTTGAATCCTCTGCTTACCGCATCTAATGCTGAACCTAAACCACTGGCTCCTCCTCCTATGACAATAAAGTCCCATTCTTTTACATCGGTTAACTTATTTAGTTCTTCGTTTCGTTTCATAAATGTTTCGTTTATGTTTCGTTTTCAAATATATAAATTAAAAATGAAAGCAAAAAGAAAATAAATGAAATTTTTAGATGTGAAAAAAAATCGGTATTTTTGATGAAACGAATAAAATGGAAAAGCTACTACCAAGGCAGGATGAAATACTAAAAGAGCTTGATGAGAAAGGACATGTGCTTGTTCAGGATCTGTGCGAAAAGCTTAGTGTTTCTTCGGTTACGATCCGAAAGGATCTGAACTATCTCGAAAGTTTGGGGCTTCTTTTCAGAAATCATGGAGGGGCGAGTAAGCAGGTGAGGTATGCTTATGAGAAAAATGTAGGAGAAAAAGAAAATATCAATGTGGAAGCGAAGCAGGCTATTGCAAAGGCAGCTTTGTCTCTGATCCAGGAAAATGATTGTATCATATTGGCTTCCGGAACAACGATGCATTATCTTGCCAGAATGCTGGTAAATTTTGGACCGCTTACGGTTCTTACCTCTTCTTTAAGGGTAGCAATTGAACTTTGTAATAATCCTAATATTAATATCATCCAGTTGGGAGGTGAAGTCCGCAAGAGTTCTACTTCTATAGTAGGTTCTATTTCCGAAGGAATTCTTAAGCAGTTTTCCTGTAATAAACTTTTCTTGGGTGTAGATGGAATTGATCCTGAATTTGGAATCAGTACGTCCAATGCTGCGGAGGCTCACCTTAATCAGGTCATGATGGAGTGTGCAGATCAAACGGTGATTCTTGCAGATTCTTCAAAATTGAATAAGAAAGGGTTTGGTAAAATAGCAGCTTTGGATCAGGTGGATTATCTGATCACAGATCATGGTATTTCTGTTGAAGAAAGGGCTGAACTCGAGGAAGTAGGGGTAAATGTTATTGCTAAATAATACCCTTCATCTTAATTTCTTTTTTAAAATCAAAATAAATTTTTGGGAAATTTGTTCTGAATTTTTTCAAAATCATCTAATTGATTAAAAATCAAAATATTTTACTTGAAATATTTGTCAGTTATAAAATTATTCATACATTTGCACACTCATTTTACGGGCGTAGTATGCCTATATCAAAAGTAGAAATTACTTCAGACTCGGAAAAATGATAATGAATAAAGGATAAATTTTATTATAATATAAACAATGTCAGGTATTATTGGAAAAAAAATCGGGATGACATCTCTGTTTGACGAGAACGGCAAAAACATGCCTTGTACCGTTATTCAAGCAGGTCCATGCTCGATTTTACAGGTCAGAACCTTGGAAAAGGACGGCTATACAGCTGTTCAATTGGGTTTCGATGACAAGAGTGAGAAGAACGTTGGTAAAGCGTTAGCTGGCCATTTTAAAAAGGCTGGTTCTGCTCCTAAAGCTAAATTAGTAGAATTCAATCACGGATTCGCTGATGTAAAAGTAGGAGAAGAAGTAAAAGTTGATTTGTTCACTGAAGGTGAATATGTTGACGTAACAGGAACTTCAAAAGGTAAAGGCTTCCAGGGTGTTGTTAAAAGACACGGATTTGGAGGTGTAATGCAGGCAACTCATGGACAGCACAACAGACTTAGAGCTCCAGGTTCTATCGGTGCTGGTTCAGACCCTTCAAGAGTATTCAAAGGGATGAGAATGGCTGGAAGAATGGGAGGTGAGCAGGTAACTGTTCAAAACCTTCAAGTGTTAAAAGTTGATCAAGAACAAAATCTTTTAGTAGTAAAAGGTGCTGTTCCGGGAGCTAAAAATTCTTATGTAATTATCAGAAAATGGAACTAGTAGTATTAAATACATCAGGAAAAGAGACCGGAAGAAAAGTAACTCTAGACGAAACAGTATTCGGAATTGAGCCAAATCAGCACGCGGTTTACTTAGAAGTTAAACAGTACCTTGCTGCACAAAGACAAGGGACTCATAAAGCAAAAGAAAGAAGCGAAATTACTGCTTCTACTAAAAAGCTTAAGAAGCAAAAAGGATCAGGATCTGCTAGATATGGTGATATTAAATCTCCAACTTTCAGAGGTGGAGGTAGAGTATTCGGACCTAAGCCAAGAGACTACAGATTCAAATTGAACAAAGCTCTTAAGAGATTAGCTAAGAAATCTGTTTTATCTCAGAAAATGAGAGACAACAGCATTAAAGTTTTAGAAGATTTGAGCTTTGGTGCTCCTAAGACTAAAGATTTTATCAATGTATTGAATGCATTGGAACTTAACGGTAAAAAATCTTTATTCGTTCTTCCTGAAGCTAACAAGAATGTGTATTTGTCTTCAAGAAACTTACCTAAAACTAAAGTAATGAACTTCAACGAGATCAGTTCTTACGACTTAGTAAACGCAGGTGAGATTATTTTCTTCGAAGGTGCAGTTGAAAAATTCCAGGAAAATTTAAAGAAATAAGTCATGTCTATTATTATTAAACCAGTTATTTCAGAAAAGGCTAATTACCTTACAGATTTAAGAGGTTCTTATTCTTTCTTAGTTGAACCTAAGGCGAATAAAATCCAGATTAAAAAAGCTGTTGAAGCAGCTTACGGTGTAAAAGTAGCAGACGTTAACACAATGATTTATGCTCCGAAGGTTTCTTCAAAGTACACTAAAAAAGGTCTTCAAGTAGGAAAGACAAACAAATTGAAAAAAGCGGTAATCAAACTTGCTGAAGGTGAGGTTATCGATATTTTTGCTGTAAATTAATTATTAATTATAAATAATAGTAATGTCTGTTAGAAAATTAAAACCTATCACCCCGGGACAGAGATTCAGAATTGTAAACAATTTTGAAGAAATTACTACCAACAAACCAGAGAAATCTCTAACAGTTGGTATTAGTAAGTCAGGTGGACGTAACCAAACTGGTAAAATGACCATGCGTTACACCGGAGGTGGACACAAAAAGAAATACAGAATTATTGACTTCAAAAGAAACAAAGCAAACGTTGAAGCCACTGTAAAATCTGTAGAATATGATCCAAACAGAACTGCATTTATCGCTTTATTAGAATATGCTGACGGAGAGAAGAGATATATCATCGCTCCAAACGGTATCAAAGTTGATCAGAAAGTAATTTCTGGAGAAAGCGTAGAACCAAATGTAGGGAACGCAATGAAGTTGAAAAACATTCCTTTGGGTACTGTTATTTCTTGTGTTGAAATGAAGCCTGGTCAAGGTGCAATTTTAGCAAGAAGTGCTGGTTCTTCAGCTCAATTAACTTCAAGAGACGGGAAATATGCAATCATCAAATTGCCTTCAGGAGAATCTAGAATGATCCTTACTGAATGTTATGCAATGATTGGATCTGTTTCTAACTCTGACCACCAGTTAACTGTATCAGGTAAGGCTGGTAGAAGCAGATGGTTAGGTAGAAGACCAAGAACAAGAGCTGTTGTAATGAACCCGGTTGATCACCCAATGGGAGGTGGTGAAGGTCGTTCTTCAGGAGGTCACCCAAGATCTAGAAACGGTATGCCTGCTAAAGGTTACAAAACCAGAAAGAAAAATAAAGCGTCTAACCGTCATATCATATCTAAACGTAAATAATTATGGCAAGATCACTTAAAAAAGGACCATTCATTCATCATACTTTAGATAAGAAGGTTCAGACAAATATAGAGTCTGGTAAGAAGACAGTTATCAAAACTTGGTCTAGAGCATCAATGATCTCTCCGGACTTCGTAGGACAAACTATTGCAGTACACAACGGGAAATCTTTTATCCCTGTTTATGTTACAGAAAACATGGTTGGTCACAAGCTAGGCGAATTTTCTCCAACAAGATCTTTCAGAGGTCATGGTGGTAACAAAAACAAAGGAAGCAGATAATCATGGGATCAAGAAAAAGAGAAAGTGCATTAGCACGTAAATTGACAAACCAAGATGTAGTAAAAGCAATACACAATGATTGCCCATCTTCTCCAAGAAAAATGAGATTAGTAGCTGATATCATTAGAGGAGAGCAGGTAGACAAAGCTTTATACATTCTAAAATATTCTAAAAAAGACGCATCTAACAAGTTAGAAAAAGTATTGCTTTCTGCAATGGCTAACTGGCAAACTAAAAACGAAGGTGCTGATATTGAAGAAGCAAATCTTATCGTTAAAGAAATTTTTGTAGACAGTGCAAGACAATTGAAGAGACTAAGACCAGCTCCACAAGGTAGAGGGTATAGAATCAGAAAAAGATCAAACCACATTACATTAATCTTAGGTAAAAAAGAAAATTAATCAAGGTATGGGACAGAAGACAAATCCAATTGGTAATAGATTAGGTATCATCAGAGGATGGGATTCTAACTGGTTTGGTGGAAACGATTATGGAGACAGAATCGCTGAAGACTACAAAATCAGAAGATACCTTGAGGCTAGATTATCTAAAGGTGGTATTTCAAAAATTTATATCGAAAGAACACTTAAATTAGTAACAGTTACAATTACTACTGCTAGACCGGGACTTATCATCGGTAAAGGAGGTCAGGAAGTTGATAAATTGAAAGAAGAATTGAAGAAACTTACAGGTAAGGATATTCAAATCAACATTTTCGAAATCAAAAGACCTGAATTAGACGCTGTACTAGTTGCTGATAGTATTTCTAAGCAAATTGAAAACAGAATTTCTTACAGAAGAGCTGTTAAAATGGCAATCGCAAGTACTATGAGAATGGGTGCTGAAGGTATCAAAGTTCAAATCTCTGGTAGATTGAACGGAGCTGAAATGGCAAGATCAGAATCTTTCAAAGACGGAAGAATTCCATTGTCTACTTTCAGAGCAGATATCGATTACCACTGGGCGGAAGCTCACACTACTTACGGTAGATTAGGTGTAAAGGTATGGATCATGAAAGGAGAAGTTTACGGTAAAAGAGAACTTTCTCCACTAGTGGGACAACAGAAAAAAGGAGGTCAGTCAGATAGAGGAAACAGAGGAGGAGACAGAGACAACAGAAGACCTAGAAAAAACAACAACAATAACAATAATAATTAAAATTTTAGATTAGAAATTTTGAATTTTAAATTACCGTTACTTTTTTAAAATTAAAAAAAATCTAAAATCTAAAATCTAAAATCTAAAATTTAGAAATTATGTTACAACCAAAAAGAACCAAATTCCGTAGAGTTCACAAGATGAAGATGAAGGGGAATGCCCAAAGAGGTAGTCAACTTGCTTACGGAACATTTGGGATCAAAGCGACGGAAGGAGCTTGGATCACTGCAAGACAGATTGAAGCAGCTCGTATTGCTGCGACAAGATATATGAAGAGAGAAGGTCAACTATGGATCAAAATCTTCCCAGATAAGCCAATTACTAAAAAACCAGCGGAAGTACGTATGGGTAAAGGTAAGGGTGCTGTTGAATATTGGGTAGCTGTAGTAAAACCTGGTAAAATTATGTTCGAAATCGGAGGTGTACCTTACGATATCGCTAAGGAAGCTTTAAGACTTGCTGCACAAAAATTACCAGTAGTTACTAAATTCATCGTTGCTAACGATTTTGTTAAACCTCTATAATCTTTGAATACAATGAAAAATGCTGATATTAAAAATTTAAGCGCGGGTGATATTCAAGCTCAATTAACTGAAGTAAAAGCTCAATATTCTAAATTGAAATTGGCTCATGCAATCAGCCCAATTGAAAACCCGATTCAAATCAGAGATTTGAGAAAAGCAATCGCAAGACTAAACACTGAGTTAACTAACAAACAATAATTTCATTTTACAATGGATAGAAATTTAAGAAAAGAAAGAATCGGAGTGGTTTCCAGCAATAAAATGGAAAAAACTATTGTTGTTAGTGAAACTACAAGAGTAAAGCACCCGATGTACGGTAAATTCGTTTTGAAAACGAAAAAATATACTGCACATGACGAGAACAACGAATGCACAGAAGGTGATACAGTTTTGATCCAAGAAACTAGACCTTTGAGCAAGAGCAAGAGATGGAGATTAGTAAGAATCATTGAAAAAGCTAAGTAATAATGTTACAAACAGAATCAAGATTAAAAGTTGCTGATAACACAGGTGCAAAAGAAGTACTAGTTATCAGAGTTCTGGGAGGAACCAGAAGAAGATATGCTTCAGTTGGTGATAAAATCGTTGTTACTATCAAGGATTCTACACCATCAGGAAACGCTAAAAAAGGTCAGGTATCTAAAGCTGTAGTAGTAAGAACTAAAAAAGCAGTAAGAAGAAAAGATGGTTCATACATCAAATTCGACGACAATGCTTGTGTATTACTAAACGCAGCGGGAGAAATGAGAGGAACTCGTGTTTTCGGACCAGTTGCTCGTGAGTTGAGAGATAAAGAATATATGAAAATCATTTCATTAGCTCCTGAAGTACTTTAATTTTTAAAATTTTTAAAAGAAATGTCAAAGTTAAAAATAAAAAGAGGAGATAACGTAATCATTACTACTGGTAAGAAAGATATCAAAGGTAAGACTGGTGAAGTTATTGAAGTGATCAAGAAAGAAGGAAGAGACCCAAGAGTAATTATTGCAGGACTTAACATCGTTAAAAAACACGTTAAGCCTTCAGCTTCAAATCCTCAAGGAGGAATTACTGAAAAGGAAGCTTCTATTCATATCTCAAACGTAGCTTTAGTTGGTAAAGATGGAAAAGCTATCAAAATCGGTTACAAAATCGAAGGAGATAAGAAAGTAAGAATCAACAAAAAAACGGGTGAAACTTTATAATTTGAATTAACATGGAATTTATAGCAAGACCCAAAAAAATATACAGAGAAACAATTGTTCCAGCGATGATGGAAGAATTCGGGTACAAGTCAATCATGCAAGTACCTAGATTAGAGAAAATCGTTGTATCACAAGGTTTAGGAGACGCTACTGCAGATAAGAAAATTATCGATTATGCTGTAGAAGAACTTTCAAACATCACAGGTCAGAAAGCAGTAGGTACGATCTCTAAGAAAGACGAAGCTGCATTCAAATTGAGAAAAGGAATGCCTGTAGGTGCGAAAGTAACATTGAGAGCTCACAGAATGTATGAGTTCTTAGACAGACTTACTTCTTCTGCTTTGCCACGTATCAGAGATTTCTCTGGTATCAAAGCTGATGGTTTCGATGGTAGAGGTAACTACAACTTAGGTATTACTGAGCAAATTATCTTCCCTGAAATCGTAATCGACAAAGTGAAAAAAATCCAAGGGATGGACATCACTTTTGTTACTACTGCGAAGACAGATAAAGAAGCTAAAGCATTACTAACTCACTTCGGTTTACCATTTAAAAAGAACTAAGAAATGGCTAAAGAATCAATGAAAGCGCGTGAGCGCAAAAGAGAAGCACTAGTTGCTAAATACGCTGACAAAAGAAAAGCTTTAAAAGAAGCTGGTGATTATGAGGGACTTCAGAAATTACCTAAAAATGCTTCTCCTGTAAGATTACACAACAGATGTAAACTAACAGGTAGACCAAGAGGATATATGAGAACGTTCGGACTTTCCAGAGTAACTTTCAGAGAAATGGCAAACAACGGTCTTATCCCAGGTGTAAGAAAAGCTAGTTGGTAATAATTACTAATTAAAATCGAGACAATTAAGTTGTTTAGATACTAAAGAATAAATATCAGACCGAGGTTTTCTGAAGTCTGATATTTTTATCTTCAAGTCTTTTCAATACTGATTGTCTTTAACCAATAATTTATAAAAGAAAAATGGTAACAGATCCAATTTCAGATTTCCTAACAAGAGTAAGGAACGCACAAAGCGCAGGCCACAAAGTGGTGGAAATTCCTGCATCGAAAATCAAAAAGGAGATTACTAAGATCCTATTTGATCAAGGGTATATCTTAAACTTCAAGTTTGAAGATAACGCTGTTCAAGGAGTGATCAAAATCGCTTTAAAGTACGATAAGCAAACTAGCAAACCTGCTATTAAGTCTATTCAAAGAGCTTCTAGACCAGGTTTGAGACAGTACAAAGGTTCTACGGAACTTCCAAGAGTACTAAACGGTTTGGGTATTTCTATCATCTCTACTTCTAAAGGAGTAATGACTGACAAGAAAGCTAGAGAAGAGAAAGTAGGCGGTGAAGTAATCTGCTATGTTTATTAATTTTTAATCAGAGGAAAATGTCAAGAATTGGTAAAGCAATTATAACAATTCCAGCTGGAGTTACAATCACTGAAAATAACGGTGTAGTAACTGTAAAAGGAGCAAAAGGAGAACTTTCTCAAGAGCTTACAGCAGGAATTACTTTAGAACAAAAAGATGGTGAGCTTAATGTAAACAGACCATCTGATTCTAAGCAACACAAAGCGCTTCACGGTTTATACAGAGCGTTAATCGCCAACATGATCGTTGGTGTAACTGAAGGTTTCGAAAAGAAACTGGAACTAGTAGGGGTAGGATATAGAGCTTCTCACACAGGTCAAAAACTTGAGTTAGCTTTAGGATTCTCTCACGGTATCGTATTAGAACTTCCAGGTGAAGTGAAAGTTGATACATTGACTGAAAAAGGTAAAAACCCAATTATTACTTTAGCGTCTCATGACAAGCAACTTCTAGGAATGGTTACTGCAAAGATCCGTTCTTTCAGAAAGCCTGAGCCATACAAAGGAAAAGGTGTAAGATTCGTAGGAGAAATTGTTAGACGTAAAGCTGGTAAATCTGCTTAATAAATTATAAGTATTATGGCATTAAGTAAAT
Organism: Chryseobacterium sp. MEBOG07; assembly: GCF_021869745.1. Taxonomy (NCBI): domain Bacteria; kingdom Pseudomonadati; phylum Bacteroidota; class Flavobacteriia; order Flavobacteriales; family Weeksellaceae; genus Chryseobacterium; species Chryseobacterium sp. MEBOG07. Next base: position 4,926,126 of record NZ_CP084579.1, on the reverse strand, counting down.
TAGAAAAAAGAATAAGAATCAAAAGAAGAGTAAGAGGGAAAATCTCTGGATCTTCTGAATTGCCAAGATTATCTGTATACAAAAGTAATAAGGAAATTTACGCTCAGTTAATCGACGATAAAAATGGTAAAACTTTAGCATCAGCTTCTTCTAGAGAGAAAGGTGTAGACGCTAAAGGTACTAAGACTGAAATTTCTGCTGCTGTTGGTAAAGCTATCGCTGCTAAAGCTATCGCTGCAGGAATCGGAAGTATTGTATTTGACAGAAACGGTTTCGTATATCACGGTAGAGTGAAAGCTCTAGCTGACGGTGCGAGAGAAGGTGGACTTAAATTCTAATCATTAAATTTCGGAAAATATGTTAGGACTAGATAATATAGAAAGAGTAAAACCGGGAGGATTAGAATTAAAAGATCGTCTCGTAGCTGTTAACAGAGTAACAAAAGTAACAAAAGGGGGTAGAGCTTTCGGATTTTCTGCTATTGTTGTAGTAGGAAACGAAGAAGGTATTATTGGTTTCGGTTTAGGAAAATCTAAAGAGGTTGCTTCTGCAATTGCTAAAGCAGTTGAAGACGCTAAGAAAAACCTTGTGAAAGTTCCTGTAATGAACCACACTATTCCTCACCAAACTACTGCTAGATACGGTGGTGCAGATATCTTCTTAAGACCTGCTTCTCACGGTACAGGACTTATCGCCGGTGGTGCGGTAAGAGCAGTATTAGAATCAGCTGGTATTCACGATATCCTTTCAAAATCTAAAGGATCTTCTAACCCTCACAACGTAGTGAAAGCTACTTTCAAAGCGTTATTAGACATCAGAAGACCTGAAGAGATCGCTAGAATGAGAGGAGTTTCTCTAAGTAAAGTGTTTAACGGTTAATATAAAAACAATGGCAACAATTAAAGTAAAACAAGTAAGAAGCGCTATTGGTAGAACAAAAACCCAAAAGAGAACGCTTGAAGCATTAGGATTAAAAAAACTTCACCAAGTTGTAGAACATGAAGCTACTCCTTCCATCTTAGGAATGATCGCTGCAGTAGGACACTTACTTGAAGTTCAAAAATAATTTTATAAAAGAGAAATTAAAATGAATTTAAATAACATACAACCTGCTGCTGGATCTACTTTCAACTCAAAAAGAATTGGTAGAGGTCAAGGTAGTGGAAAAGGAGGTACTTCAACAAAAGGACACAAAGGTCAGAAAGCTAGAGCTGGTTATTCTCAGAAAATCGGTTTCGAAGGTGGACAGATGCCTTTACAAAGAAGATTACCTAAATTCGGATTCAAAAACGTAAACAGAAAAGAGTTTAGAGGAATTAACCTTGATACTATTCAAACTTTAATCGAGAACAAATCTATTACTGGAGAAATCACGAAAGAAGTTTTAGTAGCAAACGGAATAGTTTCTAAAAACGAATTAGTGAAAATTATGGGTAGAGGAGAATTGAAATCTGCGGTTTCAATCTCTGCTGACAAATTCACTAAGTCTGCTGAAGAGCTTATTGCTAAGGCAGGAGGAAAAGCAATTACCTTATAATACTTACTAATGAAAGAATTTATACAAACACTTAAAAATATATGGAGCCTAAAGGAGTTAAGAGATAAGATTCTCTTTACGTTAGGTATTATCCTTGTGTATAGATTCGCATCTTATATCTCACTTCCCGCAATTAATCTTGCAGAAGTGGGAGATCTCTTAGAGCATTATAAAAATCAAGGCGGTAACAAGCAAGGAGCAGGTCTCCTTGGCTTGCTTTCGTCGTTTACGGGGGGAGCTTTTAGCCACGCTTCCGTAATGGCGTTGGGAATTATGCCTTATATTTCTGCTTCTATTATTGTTCAGTTGATGGGGATGGCTATTCCTTATCTTCAGAAGCTTCAGAAAGATGGAGAGTCAGGTAGAAATACATTGAACCAAATTACAAGATGGTTAACGATTGGAGTTTGTCTGGTACAGGCACCTTCTTACCTAACTTCTATTACTCAATTATTCTTACCGTATGCTCAGTTCCAATCTGCATATTTTGTAGAGCCAAATTCTATCATGTTCTGGTTACCAAGTATTGTTATTCTGGTTGCTGGTTCAGTGTTCGCAATGTGGTTAGGTGAAAAGATTACCGACAAAGGAATCGGAAATGGTATTTCCATCCTTATTATGGTAGGTATTCTTTCAAGACTACCTGAAGCATTCTTACAGGAGATGGCCGTACAGAACGGAAAAGGAGGAATGGGATCTATTATGATCCTTATTGAAGTATTATTCTGGATGGTGGTAGTTCTTTTAGCGGTGATTTTATCAGTTGCTGTTAGAAAAATCCCTATTCAGTATGTAAGCAGAGCTCAAGCAAGAGGAGGTGTAAACAAGAATCTTATGCAGGGCGCAAGACAATGGATCCCATTGAAAGTAAATGCTGCTGGTGTAATGCCGATTATCTTTGCTCAGGCATTGATGTTCGTACCAGGATTATTAACAAAATTCGATGAGTCCAACACTTTTCTTGCAGGTTTCAAGAATGTTTTTAGCTGGCAGTACAATGTATTGTTTGCGCTATTAATTATTATCTTCTCGTTTTTCTATACTGCAATTACAATTCCGGTAAACCAGATGGCTGATGACTTAAAGAGAAATGGAGGTTTAGTACCGAAAGTAAGACCCGGTAAAGAGACAGCTGATTACTTAGATGATATTTTATCAAAAATTACCTTGCCAGGTGCAATTTTTTTATCTATCTTTGCAATCCTTCCGGCAATTGTGCATGGAAGCTTTGTTCAGACAGATGCGTTTGCCCTATTTTTCGGGGGAACATCATTGTTGATTATGGTGGGGGTAATTTTAGATACAGTTCAACAGATTAATACATATCTGCTGAACCATCATTATGATGGCTTAATGCAGTCTAAACTGTCTAGAACGACTGGATATTAATTTATGGCAAAACAAAAACATATTGAACAAGACGGCGTTATAACGGAAGCACTTTCGAACGCCCAGTTCCGTGTAGAACTTGAAAATGGGCATATTCTTATTGCTCATATTTCCGGCAAAATGCGAATGCACTATATTAAACTTTTACCTGGTGATAAGGTAAAACTAGAAATGTCTCCCTACGATTTAACAAAAGGGAGGATCACATTTAGATACTAAAACATTTAGCCAAATGGAATACACATTCCATTTGGCATTTGTAAAAAATAAATACTATCAAAATGAAAGTAAGAGCATCAATTAAAAAAAGAAGCGCTGATTGCAAAATTGTACGCAGAAAAGGTGTGCTATTCGTAATCAACAAGAAGAACCCAAAATTTAAACAAAGACAAGGTTAACATTAAATTATGGCGAGAATTGCAGGTATTGATTTACCAAAAAACAAAAGAGGTGTTATCGGTTTAACTTACATCTATGGAGTAGGAAGAAGTACTTCTTCTGAAATCCTTAAAGCTGCCGGTATCAGCGAAGACAAGAAAGTCAACGAATGGAATGACGATGAATTGGCTGCAATCAGAACATATATCTCCGAAAACGTTAAAGTAGAAGGAGAATTGAGATCTGAAGTGCAATTGAACATCAAGAGATTGATGGACATAGGATGCCAACGAGGAATACGTCACAGACTAGGATTACCTTTAAGAGGCCAGAGAACGAAAAACAACTCTAGAACCCGTAAAGGAAAGAGAAAAACAGTTGCTAACAAGAAAAAGGCAAGTAAATAATCGTTAGGAATTATGGCAAAACAAAGTAAAGTAGTTAAAAAAAGAAAAGTAAAAGTTGAAGCTATTGGTGAAGCACATATTCAAGCTTCTTTCAATAACATCATCATTTCTTTAACAAATAAAAGCGGAGAAGTTATCTCTTGGGCATCTGCCGGTAAAATGGGTTTCAGAGGTTCTAAAAAGAATACTCCATTTGCTGCTCAAATGGCAGCTGAAAATTGCTCTAATGTTGCTCACGAAGCTGGATTAAGAAGAGTAAAGGTATACGTTAAAGGTCCTGGTGCAGGTAGAGAATCTGCAATCAGAACTATTCACAACTCAGGAATTGAAGTTAGTGAAATCGTTGATGTGACTCCAATGCCACACAATGGATGTAGACCTCCAAAAAGAAGAAGAGTTTAATTTTTAGAATTTACCCATTATGGCAAGATATATTGGACCTAAAACTAAGATTGCTAGAAAGTTTGGTGCTGCAATCTACGGAGATGACAAAAACTTCGAGAAAAGAAAAAACCAACCGCCAGGACAACACGGTCCTAACAAAAGAAGAGGTGCTAAAAAATCAGAATATGCAGTTCAGTTAGCTGAAAAACAAAAAGCTAAATATACTTACGGTATTTTAGAAAGACAGTTTGCTAATTTATTTGAAAAAGCACACAGAAGCAAAGGTGTAACAGGTGAAGTACTTCTACAGCTTTGCGAATCAAGATTGGATAACGTAGTATACAGATTAGGGTTTGCAAAAACTAGATCTGGAGCTAGACAATTGGTTTCTCACAGACACATCACTGTGAACGGAGAAATTCTTAATATCCCTTCTTACTTGGTAAAAGCTGGTGATGTAATCACTGTAAGAGAAAAGTCTAAGTCTCTTGAAGTTGTTACCAATTCATTGGCTTCTAAGTCAAACTATGAGTGGTTACAATTCAACGATGAGAAGAAAGAAGGTACTTTCATTTCTGCTCCTGAAAGAATCCAGATTCCGGAGGACATTAAGGAAAACCTTATCGTCGAACTTTACTCTAAATAATTTTTTAATCAAATTTTTGCTCAACCCAATAATATGGCAATTTTACAATTCATAAAACCCGATAAAGTAATTTTACTTAACTCTGATGAATTTAAAGGTCAATTCGAATTTAGACCTTTAGAACCAGGTTTCGGGCTTACAATCGGTAATGCTTTGAGAAGAGTGTTGCTTTCTTCTCTGGAAGGATACGCTATTTCATCTATCAAAATAGAAGGTGTAGAGCACGAATTTTCAACTATTCCAGGAGTAATCGAAGACGTTACCGAAATTATTCTTAACCTTAAGCAGGTAAGATTAAAAGCTTCAGCAGAAGGCCAGGCTAACGAGCAGGTTGTTGCTAAAGTTTCAGGTCAGACGGTTATTACTGCTGGTGATTTAGGGAAATCTATCAATGGATTTGAGGTTCTAAACCCAGATTTAGTGATTTGTAACCTAAACAGTGATGTAACTTTCGAAATTACTTTCAATATTGAAAAAGGTAGAGGGTATGTGCCTTCTGAACAAAATAAGTCAAACAATGCTCCTGTAGGAACTATTGCTATCGACTCTATTTTTACGCCGATCAAGAAAGTACAATATAGCATTGAAAATTATCGTGTAGAGCAAAAAACAGACTACGAAAAACTTGTATTAGATATAGAAACTGACGGGTCTATTAGCCCTCAGAATGCTTTAACAGAAGCTTCTAAGATATTAATTTATCACTTCATGTTGTTCTCTGATGAGAGAATAACGCTTGAAACTGAAGCTGTAAAAGCATCTATCCAATATGATGAGGAAACTCTTCATACAAGACAACTACTTAAGTCTAAATTAGCAGATATGGATCTTTCAGTAAGAGCCCTTAACTGTCTTAAAGCAGCTGAAGTAGAAACTCTTGGAGAATTGGTTTCTTACAGTAAGTCTGATTTGATGAAATTCAGAAATTTTGGTAAAAAATCTTTGACAGAACTAGAAGAATTAGTGCATTCAAAAGGTCTTAACTTCGGTTTCGACGTTGCAAAATATAAGTTAGACGCTGATAAATAATTAATAATGAGACACGGTAAAAAATTCAATCACTTAGGAAGAACAGCTTCTCACAGAAGCGCTTTACTTTCTAATATGGCTTGTTCTCTAATTGAGCATAAAAGAATCAACACTACTGTAGCTAAAGCGAAAGCTTTAAGAGTATATGTTGAGCCTCTATTAACAAAAGCAAAAGAAGATACTACACACAACAGAAGAGTAGTATTCTCTTACCTTCAAAATAAATTTGCGGTTGCTGAATTATTCAGAACTGTAGCTCCTAAAATCGCTGAAAGAAACGGTGGTTATACAAGAATCATTAAGACAGGTTTCAGACCAGGTGATGCTGCTGATATGGCTCTTATCGAATTGGTAGATTTCAACGAGCTTTACAACCCTAATGCTGAAGAGAAAAAAGCTACGAGAAGAAGCAGAAGATCTACAACGGCTAAAACAGCAGTAGTTGCTGATGCTCCTGTAGTAGAAGAGAAAGTAGAAGAAGCTAAAGCTGATTCTACTGAAGAAAAAACTGAAGAATAATATTCATTCAGATATATAATGAAAACCATTCGTAATACGGATGGTTTTTTTTTATTTCATTAATGTTTAATTAATATATTTAGAATAACTTTGAGGGTTTAAAAAAATCTTGATCATGATCATCGTAAAAGATAAGTTAGGAAAAACAATTTCCGGGGAGAGCATTACCTTTACAGAATCTCCCAATAAAGAGGGAATTATTATTCCGGAATACATTATCATTCATTTTACAGCAGGACGCGGAGCTGAAAATTCGATAAACTGGTTTCAGGACCCTACAGCAAAAGCTTCAGCTCATATTATTATCGATAGAGATGGCAGGATTACCCAAATGGTAGAATTTAATAAGAAAGCCTGGCATGCGGGAAGAAGCCGATGGGCCGACCGTTCAGGGTTCAATGATTTTTCTATTGGTATTGAGCTCGAAAACCCGGGAAGACTTACGAAAGTAAATGAACGGTTTTATGCATGGTTTGAAAAAGAATATTCTAAAGATGTTGTAGTGGCAGCTAAGCATAAACATGAAAATACTACTTCTTATTGGCATAGCTTTACAGAAAAACAATTGGAGACCTGTTTTCAGGTTTGTAAACTGTTGATGGAAACCTACAATATTAAAGATATTCTTGGGCATGATGATATTGCTCCTTTCAGAAAAAACGATCCAGGTCCGGCATTTCCTATGGAAAGCTTCAGAGCGAAACTATTGGGAAGAGAAGATGATACTGCAGATATGTTTGAGGTAAGCGCGGAATACGCTAATGTAAGAACCGGTGCAGGAACCGGATTTGAAACAGTGGTTAAACTTAAGAAAAATACCCAGGTCGAGTTTATCAAAAGTAAACTGGGATGGTTCTATGTATATGTTTTGATGGAAGCAGGAAAAGATGGTGAGCCTATATACGGTTGGATCAACAGTGATTTGGTGAAGAAAGTTTAAAAACTTATATAAATAAAATGTCCCTCTTATTGAGGGACATTTCTATTTTAAATCTTTGTTCTTTTCAGTTCAATAATATTATTACCTTGCTCAAGGTGGAGACTGTCTCCTTTTACCCTTGCAGTCATATCATCTTTCTTGTAAACCGTTTCATCACCTTTGGTTTCTGATTTAGGTAATGTAAATGTTTTCTTGTTGCTGGTAATGGCTACTGTACTTTCCTTCGGATCATTTTTGAATACCACTTTTACTAATGTTCCGTCTGTAGCTTTATAAACGAAATCTGTTTTCTCAGTTTTCTGTCCATTGATATCTACAGTAGAAGAACTTTGTGTTACCGAATCTACTTTTCCATTGTTGTCCGTAACAACAGTTGTTGAACTGTCTATTTTGATAACGCTTTTGTTTCCACTTTCGCTTTTTTTACAGCTTACTGCTGTTAATGCAAGTACAGCACCAAGTGCTAAAAGACCTTTTTTCATGATTATTTTTTTTGATATTTATTATAATTTCTATTCTTTAAATTTTACAAAAATCATGCCTGATAATATGAGAATTTTCCACCGATATTAATGTATAATTCTCTTTTTTTAATTAAGAAAATAAAATAATGTTAGAGAGCTTGGTTCTGTAACATTATTATTTGAAGGTTGAGCCTCATTTCTGAAGCTTTATTTGATATTTATTCACTGTTTATTTTATTATGTTGATATTAATTTAAATTAATATTGATTTTGAAGTGAAAAATTGATTAAATTTAGTAAAAACTAAAAGACTGCACCATAACTATAAACTCAAATGTCAATATTACACAAAGGTGTAATTGATTTCCATTTGTTTTCTGTTGAAATTTGCTACAAACAAAAAAGGTCATGAGCATTTCCATCGCCATAGTAGAGGACGAAAAGAACTACAACAATGCGTTGAAGAAAGTCATCAATTACCAGGAGGACATGAAAGTAATTGCTCAGTTCTTTGATGGGAATGATGCTATGAAAAATCTGCCCGATTTTTCTCCGGATGTAGTAATGATGGATATCCAGCTGCAAGATATGCTCGGAATCGAAATCATAGAAAAACTACGAAAAAAAATGCCCAATACACAGTTCATCATGTGTACCAGTTTTGACGATGATGAAAAGATCTTCAATTCTTTAAAAGCTGGTGCGATGGGGTACTTGGTGAAAGGAGAAAGCATGGACAAGATTCTTTCTTCCATCCGGGATGTATACCAAGGCGGAGCTCCAATGAGTTTTTCTATTGCCAGAAAAGTTCTTAAACATTTTGAAAAAAAACTCCCAGAGATCAAAGGCTTCGACGAACTTACGGAACGGGAAAAAGAAATTCTGGAACTTCTATCGCAAGGCCTTCTATACAAAGAAATTGCGGATCAGAAATTTATCAGTATCGATACCGTCAAAAAACATGTTGGAAATATCTACAGAAAACTTCACGTAAACAATAAGGTGGAGGCTATCAATAAGTTTAACAATTTTAAAAACTAAGAAATTATGGAGACATTAGAGTTAAAAAATCCCGAATTTGGGACAGAGGCTATTGGAAACAAACTAGCGGATCTGGTTTCGCTAAGAAAAGAAAGAACTAATCCATTGGTTGCAGTAGGACATATGGATCATGATATCGGAATCATGTTTATGTTTCAGGCGAAAAAAGGTGTTTTAAGTAATTCCGGAGCTGCATCAAAACTGGTCAATCCGTACCTGAACAGCTATTTGGTAGATATAAGTACTTTTGAAACGTTATTCAACACCTTCAGTCCTCAGGGAAAAGGGATTAAATTTGAGTTTATATTCATTAGCCAGCAGGATTATATTAAGTACACGGGCAGTACAAATGTTTCTACCGGTGCAAACGAATTTTTATACTTTGTTGCAACACCATTGGATCATAATGATAACGCAATGGGACATTATATTATCTTTAATTTGGGACATAAGTTTGAAGCAGATATGGACTTCATTAGCCCTGAAGAAAGACGAATCTTGCATGATAACTACCTGTCATCACAATTTTATACTAATATGAATACTTACAGAGCTCCATTGCTGCAGGCAGAAGGAATATACTATACCTGGGCAGATATCAGTAAGATATTGCATGAAAGAAATATAGATGGTCACCTTTACAAAGAAGTCCAGTTTACTCTTGGTGAAGTGATAGAGCTTGACATCATCAGAGAGTATTTCAGAGACAATCCTTATTATGCTTTCGATGATGTGGCGTATGCTGCAGCCTATAACGGAAATGAAAAAAGACTTACCCCAATCGGAAGATACCTGCCGGATGACCTTGTCGGGAAAGAAGTATTTTTCGATATGGGCTCACTTTATCCATAGAAATGCTCATTCAGATTATCTACATATCAATACTCTTTATAGATACTGTAAAGTCGATGGTTTTAGCTGGGAAGAAAGGTCTTTCCAGCCAAAACTATTTTACGGTATATTTATTTCTGTCTCTATGTCTGGAGCTTTATGGACATTATAAAATATATATTCAGGAATTCGACTTTGCTTATCTCTTCAATTATTACAGTATTTTTCTGATTATCTTTTTCAACAGATATTATGCAAAAAGTTTCCCTCAAAAATTCAAAACACTCTTTCTGTATGTCCTCATTGCCATACTTGCCTATATTGTTCTGTTTGTGAAATTTTATAGTGAAAACTATGAAAATACATTAGGAATATTAGTTTGCTTTTATTTTATCATCAATGCATTGGTTTGGTTCTATTTCAGGCTGAAAAACTTTGATGAAATAAAGATTTTTAACGATCCCCATTTTTGGGTTTCTTGTGGCTTACTCTTTTGGAGTATCTTCTTTCTTTTTAGGTCAATACCAATGTTTTTTCTTAAAGAGAATGATCCTGGTTTTCTACAAATTTTAAAAGTTATACAGTACTGTGTTAACATCATTATGTATGGAATATTCTATATTGCCCTAAGGAAATTTGAAAATAGCGGAAAATAAAACACAATATGAAACAATTGCCGGATACAATAAGATTGGCTTATATTATAGCAGTCATTCTGTTAATAACTTTTGTTATTTTCATTGTTTTCATTGTTGTTTTGTATAATAAAAGGCAGCTTTTTTATATTCAGCAGCAACAGCTTAAAGAATCCGAACACCAAAACCAGCTGCTCCAGAAAGAACTCGAAAAACAAAAAGTGCTGAAACAGGAACGGGAACGTATTTCCCTCGATATGCATGATGACCTGGGAGCAGGAATTTCAGCATTGAAACTTCAGGCAGAATTTCTGAAACAGAAAGCAGAAGACGATGATCTGCAAAGTGATATCGATGAACTTCTGAAGACCTCTGAAGAAATGAACATCTCCATGAGAGAAATGCTCTGGAGTCTGAACTCAGGAAATGATACATTAGGCAGTTTCATCGATTATGCGATATTATATACCGGAAATTTTTTAAAGAAAACAAAAATAGTATTACGTTCGGAATGTGAAGATATCATTACTGAAACTTCTATTTCCACAGAAATGAGACGTAATCTTTTTCTCTGTTTAAAAGAAGCCGTGAATAATGTATACAAACACAGTCATGCAGATACATTGAAACTTTCATTTTCACAGGAAAAAAATAATTTTTCTATGAAAATATCAGATAACGGAATCGGTATTCCGGATGAGCAACCAAAGGGAAATGGCCTCAGAAATATGAAAAGAAGAATGAATGAACTGTCCGGTGAATGTCATATTTTATCTGAAAACCCTGGAACCTGTCTGGTTTTTAAAATAACTGTATAAAAATTACCCTTTTGTGTAATTGACTGTTCTGTTTTTTAGAGGGAAATTTGATATATAAAATTAAAAGCCATGAAAACTCTTATTAACGACAGTATTGGAGATTTGGAAGCTGCTTTAAAAAACAACAGTGATCTTCAGGAAAGATTTAAAACAAATCCGATAGAGGCTATTAAAAACGTAGAAATAAGAAGCCCAAAAGACACAGACTATTGGATCTATAGAATTATTGTACTCATGCTCGGGTTGGCAGTCATTACAATTATAGCAGGACTTATTCTCATTGCTTACTGGAATGATGGTGCTGCTAAAGATAATCAACTGGTCACTATTTTTGCGACCATTTCATCAGGAGCAATAGGTGCTTTAGCAGGGCTTTTATCTCCTACACCAAGAAAATAAATAACTTAAAAAAACTATATATCATGAAAACTATAACATTGAATATTACAGTAAGTGGTGGAACTTCAATTTTGGGAATTATTTATAAAATCTTTAAAAAGGGAACTACAGTGCCTCTTTTTGAGAAAACAGAAAATGGATCTTTTTCTGAAGATTTTAAATTAAATGAAAACGCAGAATATGATCTTTATATAATTGGATCAAATCCTTTATCAATAGATAAAAATACAAGAGTGAAAATTGATGGTGATATTGTTCTTAGTGAAGATTCTGATTTAAACCCTGCAAATAGAAAGGGAAATGGATACTTATTAACATATCATTTTAAAGTAATAAATAAAGATAAATTATGAAAACGCTAACATATAAATTAGGGATTATTATATTTTTCTTTAATATAATCTTAGTTTTTGCCCAGAATGGAGTTCTTTCTAAAAAGGATTTAAAATCAGACAGTTTTTATAATAAAATTGAAGAAACAAAATCAGGAAATTGGAAAGATGTATTAACTGATTTTATGCAAGCCTCTTTTAAAGGATTAACAAGTGAAAATAAATCTTTTCAGTTTAAAGCAAATATATTTTCATTAAGAGCTAAGGCTGATAGTACATTATTAATTGACTATAATTACACAAGTAAGCGAGAGACATTTTATAGAAATTTTCAAGTGCAGATAGGATTAAACCTTGATAATGATTATAAGTTTAAAGGATTTAATTATGGATTTGATTGGGCAATCATTAACAAAAGGGATACAACCATAGCAAGCCTAGCCCGAGAAGAGTATGAATCAGGCAAGTATTTTGAAAAGCTTAGTTCTGCTTTAATATTTGCTTTACAGAAATATAGAAACATTGCACCTTCTGATAAATATGAAAAAGTAGAGAAATTAGCAAAAGAATCAATTGAAAAACAATATTATTTACCTATAGATAATTTACCAGATGATTTTAAAAAAATATTACTGGAAGAGCAGGATGGAATTGATGCTAAAAAATTTTTAGATACCTTTCAAAATGAATTAGGCCGATTTAAAAGGCGGCCTTTATTAACAATAGGGTTCCATAGTAACTTTCAAAAAAACACAAAATTTTTAGACGAGTTTGATGCCAATTTGGTTTATCTGCAAGGATTAAAATCTAAGAAAGGGAGTAAACTGGAAATAGACTTCCGAAATCAGTTTAAAGCAAAAGACAGTATCACGACATCGGTTATAAAACGAAAAGAATTTTCGTCACAATTAGGATTGAATATTTCGATTTGGGAAACTAAAGAGAAATCTATCGTAGAGCTTAAGCCTAATTTTGAATATAAAAGAATTGTTTCAGGAATAATGACTGATGAAAAAAATGACCAGTTCCTAGCCAATGCAGATTTAAGAATAAGGATTTTAAAAAACCTTTGGGTTCCATTGATTTTAAAATATGACATTAAAAACAATAATCTTTTTGGATTCTTAAATGTCAGTTTCAATTTTGATGCAATGAAAAAAGAATAGTATCATAATTAAAGTAAAAAACTCACCTTTTAAATTTTAAAAGGTGAGTTTTTTTATCATTATTTCCCCATTTTAAATCTCCGGCTCTCCACAAAGAATTTGTAGAGTTATCATAATATAAATTAACTAAAATTTAACTTGCATTTCTTTCAAAAAAATCCCTTGAAATACCCCTGAAAGTTTAATTTTGATTAAATTTGTCTAAACTAAAAAAATAAAAAATGAGTGCAATTTCTTACATAGAAGCAAGACAGATTTTAGATTCCAGAGGAAATCCTACCATCGAAGTAGATGTATTTACAGAAAGTGGGGCTATGGGCCGTGCTGCTGTACCTTCAGGAGCGTCTACAGGAGAACACGAAGCGGTAGAATTACGTGACGGTGGTTCAGAATATCAGGGAAAAGGAGTTCTGAAAGCTATTGAAAATGTAAAAGAAGTAATTGCAGAGAATTTAGTTGGACAACCGGTTTTCGAACAAAATTATATCGATCAGATTATGATTGATCTTGATGGAACTTCAAACAAAGGAAATCTTGGTGCTAATGCAATTCTTGGTGTTTCTTTGGCCGTAGCAAGAGCTGCAGCTGCAGAATTAGGAATGCCTCTATATAAATATGTGGGTGGTGTGAATGCAAATACACTTCCTGTTCCTATGATGAATGTTATCAATGGTGGATCTCACTCAGATGCTCCTATTGCATTCCAGGAATTCATGATTATGCCTGTAAAAGCAGATTCTTTCTCTCATGCATTGAGAAAAGGAACTGAGATTTTCCACAATCTTAAATCTATTCTTCATTCAAGAGGTTTATCTACTGCGGTAGGTGACGAAGGTGGTTTTGCTCCTACTTTCAAAGGAACTGAAGATGCTTTGGATACATTACTTCAGGCAATTGAAAAAGCAGGCTATAAGCCAGGTGACGACATTATGTTAGCACTTGACTGTGCCGCTTCTGAATTCTACAAAGATGGAATTTACGATTACAGAAAATTCCAGACTCCGGATGCAGCTCAGTTTTCAAGCAGTGAACAGGTTTCTTACCTTGCGGAATTGGCGGCTAAATATCCAATCATTTCTATCGAAGACGGTATGCAGGAAAATGACTGGGAAGGTTGGAAAATGTTAACTGATAAAATCGGTGACAGAGTACAGTTAGTAGGAGATGATTTATTTGTAACCAACGTAGAAAGGCTATCAAGAGGAGTAAAAGAAAATATTGCCAACTCTATCCTTGTAAAAGTAAACCAGATTGGTTCTCTTTCTGAAACAATGGCAGCGGTACAAATGGCTCAGAATAACAAATTCACTTCCGTAATGTCTCACAGATCAGGAGAAACTGAAGATTCTACCATTGCTGATTTAGCAGTAGCAATGAACTGTGGACAAATCAAAACAGGTTCAGCTTCAAGATCAGACAGAATGGCAAAATACAACCAGTTGTTGAGAATTGAAGAAGCACTAGGCGAAACTGCAATTTTCCCAGGACTGGAAGCATTTAAAATAAAAAGATAATTGAATTTATAAATAACGGCAAGCGATAATTTTTGTTTGCCGTATTTTATGGAAAGTGGTATATTTAAAAAAAATAAATAAATAATGTCAGACAACAAAGTAATATTGAATTACGACGGTAATTCATATGAATATCCAATCGTGGATAGTACTATCGGAGACAGAGGGATTGATATTTCAAAATTAAGAGACCAGACAGGTTTGATCACTCTGGATTTAGGTTACAAAAATACAGGAGCTACTATTAGCGACATCACTTACTTAGACGGAGATAAAGGAGAATTATTCTACAGAGGTTATCCAATTGAGCAAATTGCTGAAAAATCTAACTTCACTGAAGTAATGTATCTTTTATTACATGGAGAATTACCTAACCAGGATCAGTTTACTTCATTCGACAATAATATTAAAAAATATAACTTCATCGCAGACGAAATGAAAAAGATCATTGATGTTTTTCCTCGTTCTGCTCACCCTATGGGAGTTTTATCTTCTATGACTTCTGCATTGACAGCTTTTAACCCTAAAGCCGTTAATGTAAACTCTAAAGAAGAAATGGATCATGCAGCTGAGCTGATGATTGCTAAGTTCTCTCACCTTTGTGCTTGGACTTACAGAAAAACTCAAGGTTTACCATTAAACCACGGAGATAACAACCTAAACTACGTAGAGAACTTCTACAAAATGGCATTCAGATTACCAAACGCTGATTTCGAAATTGATCCGGTAGTTGTAGGTGCTTTAGATAAATTATTAATTCTTCACGCTGACCACGAGCAAAACTGTTCTACTTCTACAGTAAGAATGGTAGGTTCTGCTCACACAGGTCTTTTTGCTTCTATCTCTGCGGGAGTATCTGCACTTTGGGGACCACTTCACGGTGGAGCTAACCAAGCTGTAATCGAAATGCTTGAGCTTATCGAGAAAGATGGTGGTGATGTATCTAAATATGTTGCTAAAGCTAAAGATAAAAATGATAACTTCCGTCTAATGGGATTCGGACACAGAGTTTACAAAAACTTCGACCCAAGAGCGAAAATCATTAAGAAAGCTGCTGACGATATCCTTACTGCACTTGGTATTCAGGATAAAGCTCTTGACATTGCAATGCAGTTAGAAAGAGTAGCACTTGAGGATGAGTACTTCATCGAAAGAAAACTATATCCAAACGTAGACTTCTATTCAGGAATCATCTACAGAGCATTAGGAATTCCTACAGAAATGTTCACAGTAATGTTTGCATTAGGAAGACTTCCAGGATGGATTTCTCAATGGAAAGAAATGAGACTAAAAGGAGACCCGATTGGAAGACCAAGACAGGTTTACCAAGGTGCTCAGGAAAGAAACTACATCGATATTGCAAGCAGATAATATTTGCTTATACCATAAAAGAATCCCAAAGCTTGCTTTGGGATTCTTTGTTTTTTATAACTTATCCAGTAATAATTAAAGCTGTAATAAGATTGCTCTCAATTCTGAAATAAAAATTCAGTAGTACCGGGCTTCCATCGAAGGAGCCGGAAATATTAATCCTTAAAAGAATTGTAGTATCCCTTGTTGAAAAATCTTGTACTTCAAACAATGTTTGAAATTCATTGTTGGATTTCTCATTCCATTGTCTTATTTCCTCTTTTCCGCGATATATTTTTCCTTCATCAAACACAGTTGCCTGATCCGAAAAACAATTGGAAAAAGATGTACTGTCAAAAAGCTTCTGTGCTTTTAAAAATTCCTGTAAAATGTTCGGTAGATTCATATTGTTATTTTAAATCATTAAATAGTAGGAATGGTGCCGCCATCTACTACATATTCGGTTCCTGTTAAATATCCAGCCCGTGGAGAAACTAGAAAACCAACAAACTCTGCAATATCTTCAGGTTGTGCCGGTTTACCGATGGGGATACCTCCCAGTGCATCCATGACACTTTGCGTAGCTTCTTCAATAGTGACCTTTGAACTATCAGCAATACGTTCCATCATTCGGGTTGCTGATGAAGTCATAATCCAGCCCGGAGAAACAGTGAGTACACGGATCCCTTTTGGGGAAACTTCTTTTGATAAACCTTTACTGTAGTTGATAAGTCCAGCTTTGGCAGCTGCATAGGGTAATGTAGAATCAAATAAAGGTAATCTTCCCTGAATAGAGGCAATATGGATAATTACTCCATTTTTTCGCTCCAGCATTTGGGGGAGAAATCCTCTGTCTAAACGAACTGGCGCGAGAAGATTCGTCTGAATCGTGTTCTCCCAATCTTCATCACTGAGAACAGCAAAACCACCACCGGGCGTATCTGAACCGCCAAGAGTATTAATCAGAATATCCAGTCTGCCAAATTTGGAAAGAACTTCCCGTACCAATTGTTCGGTTTCTTTTGGCTGACTCATATCGCCAGCAATAAAATGAAGGCGGTTGCTGATATTTTCAGGGTGATTTCTTGCAGTGACAATTACAGTGGCGCCTGCAGCTAATAATCTTTCGGCAATTACTTTTCCGGTTCCCTTTGTTCCCCCTGTTACCAAAACGATTTTATCTGATAATTCGTTGTTGAAATTAAATGATTCTGTCATGATTTCTTTTTGTACAAATTTCAGGAGTATGACAGGCTCATACAAGTACGGGGTTACGAATCAAATAGGGATAAATTTATCCCCTATTGTGGTATCATGTCTTTGTGCTACATTTGTTTTATGTATGAAAGAAAAATCCCGCCCAACCTGAACTGCGGTCTCGATCTGATTGCAGAAGTGTTGTATGGTAAATGGAAAATCCGTTTGTTGTGGTTTATTAATGAAGGAATTCAGAGACCAAGTGAACTGCAACGGAAGATTCCCAATGCTTCCCGTAGAGTTTTGAATGTGCAGTTGAAAGAACTTGAAGAGCATGATCTCCTGACTAAGAAAATTTATCCTGTTTTGCCTCCAAAAGTAGAATACAGGCTTACAGAGTTTGGACAGACACTAATTCCTGTGATTGCTGCACTAGGAAAATGGGGGGATGATCACGAAGAGCGTTTGCGAACATTGATTTTAAAAAGGTTGGAAAACGGATCAGAGAATAATGTTGAGCAGCCTTAAGGACCAATTTTACTATTTTACAAAAATTATAGAAAACCGAATACAATATTTTGATTAAATTTACTACTGTAAAAAATTAATATACAATGACTTTCGGACAGCAGCTGTTATTTTTCTTTAGTGCGGTAGGAGCATTCAATGGGTTCCTGCTGGGAATTTATCTGCTGTTTATAAAAAAACTGGAATACCTGCCGAATTTTTTTCTTGGACTTCTACTTTTAATGCTGAGTACAAGAGTAGGAATCTCTGTATGCATCTACTTTTATCCTGATTTACCAAGAATTATCCCACATTTGGGATTGTCGGCTCTGTTTTTTACAGGCCCTGCCTTATATTACTATGTGAAATCTTCCTTCCAGCAAGACCAATTTGATTGGAAAAACTGTCAGAAGTGGTTTGGGATATTAACGATTATTTTAGGAGCAGTCGGGTTATTATATTTGGTGTTTCCTATTACCTGGGATCACTATTTTGGAAGTTTCATTTATACCGCCTGGTCCGTATTTATATTTTCTACAGTGTATAAGTATTATACTTTGGTTAAACAGAACCATACAAGCCCAAACCAATTTGTTCTTCCGGTACTGATCAGTAATGTGATTATCTTTTTGACATATCAGCTGATTTCTACAGGTTGGGTACAGATATACTGTGCGGGAGGGAGTCTTGTATTTTCATTTGTGCTGTATGCAAACTTTTTGATCTTATTCAATAAAAAATATCAACAGCTTCCGGTAAAAGAACCCGTAAGATACTCCAATAAAAAGATTTCAGAAGAACAGGCCGATAATTTTGTATCCAGATTACAGAGGCTGATGAGTGCTGAAGAACTTTATAGAAATCCGAATCTTAAACTGAGCGATCTGGCTTCCAGAATGAATATGTCTGCCCATCAGCTTTCCCAACTATTGAATGATAATTTGGATAAAAGTTTTTCTACCTATATCAACGAATACAGAATCGGTGAAGCCTGTGAAAAAATTGAAAACGGATCCTATTTGAAAATTGAGGAGATTGGGTATGAAGTAGGATTTAATTCCAAATCAACTTTCTTTTCTACTTTTAAGAAAATAAAAAATACAACACCACTTTTGTACAAACAATCAAAAACCCTTACTGAACCTAGGTTTCAAAGTTTGGATTTATAATTCAGTACTGCGGAATTTTAATTTCAAAACCTCTTTTTTACGACAACCCAATACTTTTGATGTCATAAAATTTAATATTTATGATGATCAAATTATGGTTTTTGATGCTGTTCTTGCTTCTCTCATCTTATGGAAAAGCACAGAAAGTAACCTCAGATTCTCTGACAAAAACAAAGTCTTCCACAACCAATATTTCAGAAGTTGTTATTCAATCAGCCCCCCGAAAGATGAAACTGAACGATGGAAATGTGGTAATGTCTGTTGCTGGAAATAAAGACTTTAAAACCTCTACCCATCTTCTCGATGTTCTGAGAAAAACACCCGGTGTTACAGTAGACCAGGAAGACGGAATTTTTATTGGGGGAAGAATTACTCCTGCCATTTTTATTGATGGCAAGCCTGTTGTCATGAGTAATCAGGAGATACAGGCATATTTACGATCTTTATCACCCGAAATGGTAGAATCTGTAGAAGTAAATACCAATCCATCTTCAAAATATGATGCAGAATTTAAAGGAATTATTGATATTAAATTAAAAAAGAATACCAACCTTGGCTGGAAAGCAAACTATAGCGGGAATGTGTATACTAATAAATTCAACTACCGGGAAAATGCACTCAACCTATCTTATCATACAGGAAAGGCAACATACAATCTGCAGGCAGGTTATAATGAAGGGATTTCAACCTATCGATATCAAGCGCTGCAGCGGTTAGCGAATACTAATGTTTTGCGTACCAATACCTATCAGGAAGATTTCGGCAAAGTCTATAATATTCAGGCAGGAGCAGATTTCAGACTGAATGATAAAAACAGAGCAGGAATCAGTCTAAGAAGTAACTTCCGTGAAAATGACCGTGAACGCAGCGGATCACTTTATGCTACTGATAAAAATGAAACACAATTGGTGTTTCATACTGTGAGTGAAAATCCCACAAATTATTTGCAGGATAATTATGGAATAGCAGCCGATTATTCTTTCCAGGACAGAGGATTTAAACTCATCTTTTTAGGAAACTATCTTTCCGTTAAAAATAAGCAGGATGATGATTTTATCAATAAAGATAAGGCTACAGCTAATCTTTTGTCTTATTGGAAGTCTGATCTGCTTAACAAAATTAATATCTATACCGCTCAGATAGACGCTTCCCAAAAAATAAATAATATAGACATCGAGGCAGGTTTCAAGTACAGTAACTCTGATACCCGTAATAATATCAGGTATGATACATTGTCTGTCGGAAATCAGTTTATTTTTGACCCTACGCGAAGTAATGTATTTTCATATAAAGAAAAAATATGGGCCGGGTATCTCGCGTACAGGCAGAAAATTGGAAATCTGCAGATCAATGTCGGGTTAAGATTTGAAAATACAAACAGTATTTCCAATGCGGTTACTTTAGATTCTGTTGTTTCAAGAAACTACCTGGAATGGCTTCCGTCATTTAGTACAGGCTATACTTTTAATAAATCCAGTGAACTTTCTCTCTCCTATAGCAGAAAGATAACAAGACCGGCTTTCTCGCAGCTTAATCCGTTCAGGTTTTATTTCAGTCCACTCAATTACTGGATTGGGAATCCCTATTTACGGCCTTCATTTACCAGTCAGATCAAAGTAACCTATCGTTATAAAAACTGGGTTACAAGCTTTACGGTCGGAAAAGAAAAAGATTTCATGACACGTTATCCCATTTACAACCCGGAAACGAACGTACTGCAATATTTGGGAACCAATCTTCCATATCGGAATTTCGCTGTTTTTGAAACCAGTTTTCCGGTCAGAATTACAAAATGGTGGAATATCACCAGCCAGTTCACAGGAAATTACAATTATGAATTTATGCCCTATCTGGATGAGGTTTTTGCATTGAATATCTATAATTATGGAGTAAGAATCAATCAGGTATTTTCACTTCCAAAAGGATACACGGTGAATATTTTTGCCAATTATGAGTCCAAAACAGGTAACAGTCTTTACATCATTAAACCAAGATATACCATAGATGTATCAATTCAGAAGTCTTGGCTTGATAATAAACTGAACACTAAAATCGGGTTTAATAATCTCCTGGATTCATATGAACAGCAACTGGAATTCCGGCATAAACAGATCATGGATAACCGCCTTACACACTGGTGGGATAGCAGCCGGCTTGTATTTTCGCTCAGTTACAGCATAGGAAGTACAAAATATCAGGTAAAAGAAACCCAGAAAACAGAAGAAGAAAACAGAGCGAGATAAGAAAACCTGCTTGAAAAAGCAGGCTTTCGATTGTATTAAGGACATTGGCATCTGTCGCATGTCCAGATATAGCATTTTCCTGTATCATCCCATTCACAGCATCTTCTGGCTGTAGAGATTGGTGCTCCTCCCATAACGGATTTTTGTTGGTCTCTTCCTAGTTTTTGTGCGTTTTTCAGCACCGGATTGTTCTTGTTCATGACTTTGATTTTTTGGTGTTAATAGTTAAGTTTTATGATCTATAATTTCGCGAAAACTATATCACTAAGATATGAATTTAAATAATAAAAATAATATGTTTTTTTATACTTATGTAGATGAAATATAGTAGGTTGTAGAGATTTTTGAAATAATACTTTTCCTTTTTTGTTAAAAAATGGTAAAAAAAATTTTGGACACATTCAAATTTAATGCATAAAATAATCCAAAAGTTTTATAGGTAGAGACCTTTACTTATATTTGTAGTATTGCATAAATCTTTATGAGACTAAACATTAAAAATGAAACGGGTAGGCTGAAGTCAGTAGTTCTAGGCCAGCCTAATTCACTGGGACCGGTTCCCACACTAGAGGAAAGTTATGACGCAAAGTCATATTACTCAATCGAACATAATATTTATCCTAAAGAACAGGATATTATTAACGAAATGAACGCTTTTGAAGCAGTTCTAAAAAAGTATGACGTTGAAGTACTGCGTCCAAGTATCATTAAAGATTACAATCAGGTTTTTTCAAGAGATGTAGCCTTTGTAATTGATGATAAAATGATCATTTCCAATGTGATCGCAGACAGAGCAGACGAGCAGGGCGCATACAAAAATGTTTTTGAAAAAGTAGCATGGAGAAAAATCATCAATCTTCCGGAAACAGCCCATATTGAAGGAGGTGATGTTATCGTATGGGATGATTTTCTTTTCATCGGAACCTGTTTCAGCGAAGATTACAGAAACTATAAGACGGCAAGAACCAATGAGTATGCCATTGAAATATTAAAAGAATATTTTCCAAAGAAAAGAATCATTGACCTGGAACTGAAGAAAAACGATAAAATTCCGTTTGAAGGTATTCTGCATTTGGATTGTACATTCAATCCGGTAGGAGAAGACAAATGTATTATTTATAAAAACGGATTCGTAGATGAAAGCGACTACCGTTTAATTATTGATATTTTCGGAGAAGAAAACTGTTTCCATATCAATGATGAAGAAATGTTTGAAATGGTCCCTAATATTTTCTCTATTTCTCCTGATATAGTAGTTTCTGACAAAGCATTCACAAGAATGAACAATCATTTGAGAAACGAATGGGGAATGACCGTTGAAGAAATTCCTTACAGAGAAATCTCCAAAATGGGTGGTTTGTTGAGATGCTCTACAATGCCGCTTGTGAGAGAATAATTGAGTGGGAGAGTTTTAGAGTGCGGCTGTTTTAGGGTCTGAGAGTTAGAGTGTTGGTGCGGTTGAATATTTTTTTAATTTTAAATAAATATATAGGGTATGTCAACGATTAAATTTCATCAGGACTTAAAAGTTTTTCAGAAATCATTTGAAACTGCACAGCTGATTTATGAACTCTCAAAGTCTTTTCCCAAAGAAGAACTTTATTCACTTACAGACCAAATAAGGAGATCTTCAAGATCTGTAACAGCAAATATTAGTGAGGCTTGGGGAAAAAGAAAATATGAAAAATCCTTCATCGCTAAGCTTACAGATTCTGAGGGAGAAGCAAGAGAAACCCAAACATGGCTTCAGTTTGCTTTTGCCTGCAATTATATCAATGAAGAGCAATATGAAAATTTGCACAAACAATATAACCAAATAATAGGGATGTTAGTTAATATGATGAGTCAGTCGGAAAAGTGGTGCTCATTCTCTCCGGTTAATAAAGAAGAGAATAATTTGTAAACCGTTATTCAGACTCTCAAACTCTCATACACTAATACCCTCAAACTTATAGAAAATGCAAACAACAGATACAGTATTAATGATAGAACCGATTGCATTCGGTTACAACGCTGAGACAGCGAAAAACAATTACTTCCAGGTGGAACAGACAGGTTCTGATATCCAGTTCAAAGCTTTGGCAGAGTTCAATACCTTTGTTGGAAAACTGAGAGGAAAAGGAATCAATGTAATTACAATAAAAGATACATTGGATCCTCATACGCCGGATTCTATTTTCCCAAATAACTGGGTAAGTTTCCATAAAGACGGAAAAGTGGTTTTATACCCGATGTTCGCCTCCAACAGAAGAGTGGAAAGAAGAGAAGATATTATTGAAAGCATCCAGGGGCAGGGCTTTGAGGTTGCTGAAATTGATGACTGGTCTTTTTCTGAAACACAGGGACACTTCCTGGAAGGAACGGGAAGTATGATTTTTGATCATGAAAATAAAATTGCTTACGGTTCTGTTTCTTTAAGACTAGATGAAAAACTGTTCAGAGAATTCTGTACAAAATATGGTTTCACTCCGGTTGTTTTCCATTCATTCCAGACGGTAGGAACAGAAAGACTTCCTATTTATCACACCAACGTAATGATGTGTGTGGCTGATCAGTTTGTAGTAATCTGCCTTGACTGTATTGATGATGAATTGGAAAGAGAAAAGGTAATTGAAACCATTAAAGTTTCCGGAAAAGAAATTATTGAGATATCAGAAGACCAGATGCAGCAGTTTGCTGGAAATATGCTTCAGGTTCAGAACAAAGATGGAGAGAAATTCCTGGTGATGAGCCAGACTGCTTACCAATCTTTAACAACAGAACAGGTTGCAGCTATTGAAAAATACTGCGAAATTATCTATTCAGACCTCAATACCATTGAAGTAAATGGAGGAGGAAGCGCAAGATGTATGCTTGCTGAGGTTTTTCTTCCAAAAAAATAATATATTTACGAAAAAATTAATTGAACCCATTATCAAGTAAAGGTTTACATATTCTTCTGACTTTGGAAACAGAGTCAGAAGATTTGTTATTAGACAGCAAAGGTTTTCTGACGTTTACGGAAGAAATTCTGAAAACTAAAGATGTAGAAATCGTAGGAGTAACGAATCATGTTTTTGAAAATGAGAGTTTTACTTCGGCAGTGATCCTTAAAGAGTCGCACCTTTGTATCCACACGTGGCCGGAATTTAAGCAGCTTACTTTTGATGTTTTCCTATGTAATTATTCTCAGGATAACACCACAAAAGTAGAGCAGATCGCAGATGAAGTGGTTCAGTATTTTAAAGCTAATACCATTCAAAAACACAAAATTTACAGATAAAAATGCATTATGTCTGCCCAGCATGCGAATCAGAAAATAAATTAGATCTCAGTTTTCCTATTGAAGAATATGTTTGTCAAACCTGCTCTTATCTCATTGATGTAGCCGGAAACAAACAAATCAAGCATTTGAAAGTACCGACAGAAAACGTGGTCTTGGACGTCGGACAGAAAGGGAAAATTGAAGGTGTAGAATATACGGTCGTTGCTATCATTGTCAAGAAATATGGCTCCAGTATTTTCTGGCGCGAATACTATTTAAAAGACAGCAAAGGAAATGATGCTTTCCTGAGTGAAAGTGATGGGCATTGGGTTTTCCTGATTCCTATGCATCCCGATGATTTTAAAGGTAAAAATTCGAGATTACCAACCTATCTCGGAAGAACCTATCGATGGTACGAAAACTCCCAGTGTAGTATTGAAGCTGCAGCCGGTTTTTTTGATGAGCATGTTGATTTCAGTATTGCTACCTATAAAGAATATGTCAACGGAACCCGTATGATCTCTCAGGAAAAGACCAGCAAGAAAAGCCAGTATTTTTACGGAGTTCACATTTCAAAATATGATGTTAAAAGAGCTTTTAAAATAGCTAATCTCCCTCATTATACAGGAGTAGGGATCGTTCAGCCTTATTATTTTGATATCAAACAGGCGAAAAACATCTTTTGTGTGGCTGCATTAATGATATGCCTGCTTCAGTTGTATGTCTATATCTCAAGAACTAACGAAACCGTTTTTGAGCAGTCAGTCAACTTTTCTGATGTAAAAGATAAAGAACTGGTCAGTAAAAGTTTCACCCTTTCCGGAGGCTCAGCACCATTAAAAGTCAATGCTTTTTCAGCAGTTGATAACTCATGGGCAAATGTTCAGGTAAGCCTTGTCAATGAAAACACCAACGAAGTTGTATATACCTCAAAGGACATCGAACAATATCACGGCTATGAAGATGGCGAAAGCTGGTCGGAAGGAAACCAGTCTGAAGATTTTAATCTTTGTGGAGTAGGATCGGGTAAATATCATTTTCTGATTTCAGCTGAAAAAGAAGGGTCTTTACCAGCATTTTCCGGTCTTCAGTCACCAGATTCAAAAGTATTGATCTCCAGGGATAAAGCCGGAGTTCTGGACGTTACAGATCTCTATAAAACACAATCTACCACTTTCATAGATGGTAAAACACTGGAAAAAGACACAACAGAATTGGGTAAATTGGTGAAGGCATCCTTTGGAACCTCAAAAATTGACTCTCTGATCAACGCTGAAGGGCTAATACTTACAACGGATGTTGTAGCAGCAAACAGCGATGTTCGCATCAAGGCAACTTGGCTTCCCGTTTTATTCTGGAACTTCGGAATTATTTTATTCATAATGATTATTCTGTTTGTAGCTATGCTGATGGGAAAATACTCATTTGATGTGAGTAAATGGAAGAACAGTTCAAACACCCCTTATTCCACATCATGATGACCAATATTTTACACTATATAAAACAAAACTGGATTCTCTGTCTGATCGGAGGATTTTTCATGACCTTGTTTGTATACCTTACCTACCAGGGAAATCAGGTCTGCGACTGTGCCAAAACGGAAACATACCGTGACGGAACCACAAGAAGCCATTCCAGAGTAGGATTCTACAGATACTATCACAAATAAAAATATAAAAACTATGGACAACATCAATTTTTTACCAATACTAAACTCGGTTCTTTACTCATTTTTAGGAATCGCAATTCTGCTGGTATGCTATTTCATTATTGAAAAGCTTACTCCCGAGAAAACATGGCATGAGATCGCTCAGAACAAAAACATAGCATTGGCTATTGTCTTTGGGGCATTTATCATCGGAATTTCAATGATTATAAGCGCTGCAATTCATGGATAAGAAGAGGATTCCTCTTGAGCTGCTTTTATTGTTTTCAGTATTCGTCATTGCTACATGTGGATTGATTTATGAATTGGTGGCCGGAGCCCTGGCGAGCTATCTTTTAGGAGACTCTGTAAAGCAGTTTTCTTTCATTATCGGGGTGTATCTCTTTTCAATGGGAGTGGGTTCCTACTTTGCAAAATTCATCAAAGGAAATCTGATTGATAAATTCATTGAGATCGAAATCCTTGTAGGAATCGTAGGAGGAATCAGCTCTGTTGTGCTGTTTATTTTGTTTAATACTCTCGCACATTTTGAAAGTGTTCTCTACATTTTCGTCTTTTTTACCGGATGTCTTGTTGGGGTGGAAATTCCGCTTTTGATGAACATTTTAAAAGACAGAGTTCAGTTTAAAGATTTAGTTTCAAATGTCTTTGCATTCGACTATATCGGAGCATTACTGGCATCCATTCTATTCCCATTGGTTTTGATTCCAAAGCTGGGAATTGTAAAGACCCCTCTGTTTTTCGGACTCATTAATATTTCTATTGCTATATTTCTTTGTTATTACCTTAAAAAGGAATTATCAAAATCATTTTCATTAAGAGTAAAGGCAATTTCGGCATTTGTTTTCTTGCTTGGGCTTTTCTTTTTTTCAGATACGATTTTATCCTATTCTGAAGAAAAACTATATGGTGAAAATGTAGTATATACCAAAAGCTCACCTTACCAAAGGATCGTGTTGACGAGAAATACCCATGAGTTTCGTCTCTATTTGAATAACAATTTACAGTTTTCATCCACCGATGAATACCGTTATCATGAGGCCCTGGTACATCCTGCGATGTCTATGGCAAAAAACATTGATAACGTTTTGATTTTGGGAGGAGGAGATGGCTTTGCAGCAAGAGAAGTATTGAAATACAAAGACGTTAAAAAAATAACGCTCGTGGATCTTGACGGTGAAATGACCCAGTTTTTCAAGACCAATGAAACCATGCGCAGGCTGAATCAAAGTTCTTTTTCCAATCCTAAAGTGGAAGTCATCAATAAAGACGCTTACATTTGGGTAAAAGAGAACAGAAAAAAGTTTGATGTCATTATTATAGACTTTCCGGATCCGTCCAACTACAGCCTGGGAAAACTATATTCCCTGCAGTTTTATAAAGAACTGGAGAGACTGACTACTCTTGATACCAAAATTGTGGTTCAGACCACTTCACCGTATTTTGCGCCGAAATCTTTCTGGTGTATAGAAAAAACGATTAATCAGATTTTTCCTTTCACAGCAGCCTATCATACTTATGTTCCGTCTTTCGGGGAATGGGGATTCTCTATGGCTTCATTTGAACCCATCAACAATAGGATCTACAGAAAGCTTCCCGGTTTAAAATACTATGATTACAACTTTTCACAGATGTCTTATTTTAATAAAGATATGAAAGTGAAAGACGTAGAAGTTAACCGTCTGGATAACCAGATACTAGTTCGTTATTTTGATGAAGAGTGGGGAAAAGTACAGTAGAAAGGATTTTCTTAAAACTATATTTTTAGGTAGCCTTATGCTTCCTTTTTTACAGTATTGTGGAAAGAAAGCAAAGTCACTGCTGGTAAAAATTACCGGAACGAATCATGTTCTCGGGCATAAGCTGTGGGCAAAAGATTTTCCACAGTTTTCAGAAGTTATCCACACCCAATATCTTATTGTGGGTGGGGGAATTTCCGGACTTGCTGCTTGCAGGTTTTTCAGTCAGCATAATGAAAACGATTATCTTCTCTTAGAAATGGAGAATCATCTGGGGGGAAATTCCTCCAATGGGCAGAACTCGTTTTCAAAGTTTCCGTTGGGAGCCCATTATTTGCCCTTACCCAATAAAGAGAATGTAGAAATCATAGAATTTCTGACAGAATGTGGAATCTGTCTGGGAACTGAAGAGAACGGAGAACCCATTCTTGATGAATACCAAATGACCTTTCCACAACAGGAAAGACTCTTCTATAAAAACTCCTGGCAGAATGATATCGTTCCTCAGAGAGGGATTTCAAAAGAAACTCAGCAAGAGCTTAACCGCTTTTTTAAGCTGATGGATGAGTTTCGCCTGAAGAAAGATGCACAAGGAAAGTATTGGTTTGCTATTCCTGTACATGATTCAAGCCGAGAGGATGAGGTCTTAAACCTTGAAAAAATCATTTTCAAAGACTGGCTAAAGGAAAATAACTATCATTCAGAAGAACTTCTCTGGCTGTTGGATTACTCCTGCAGAGATGATTTCGGATTAGGCATAGACTATGTTTCCGCATGGGCAGGCATTCATTATTTTGCAGGAAGAAAGAACAACTGGAGCGTGAAATATAAAGATCAGGTATTCACCTGGCCGGAAGGAAATGCCAGACTGGCAAAACATTTCTCAAAATATACAGAAGGGAAGCATATCCCCGGGAATCTTGTCTTTGATGTAACACTGAATGATCAAGTTGAGGTATTGAGCTTTGATAATATTCAGAAGAAAACAAAAAAAATCATTGCGGATAAAGTACTGTTTGCATCTCCTCAGTTCGTGAACGAGAGAATTTTTAATCATAAGAAAGCCCAATCGTTTAATTATGTTCCGTGGCTTTTAACAACGATTACCTTAAAGAATGAATTCGGAGGAGATGAAGAATTGGCCTGGGATAATGTGATCTATGGAACTTCAGGATTGGGGTATATCTTTGATCAGCATCAAAATCTTAACCAGATTATAGGGGAAAAAGTAATTACCCATTATAAAAGCTTCTCAACCGGAGACTGTAGAAAAGCAAGGAAGAAGCTGTATGCAATGAAGGATGCTGAACTTAAAACTTTAGTTTTGAATGATCTGAAGAAAGCACACCCACTAATAGAAGATTTTATTCTGGAAATGCAATTTCATAAAATAGGACATGCTATGATTGCGCCGGTTCCTAACCAGATTTTTGGTAAAGCAACAATGATAGCAAAAGAACCTATAGACGGGAAGGTATTCTTTGCCCATTCTGATCTTTCGGGAATATCTATTTTTGAAGAAGCTTTTTATCAGGGAATAAGAACAGCCGGACAAATGATATAAATTATAATATGAAACAGCCTTGGATACACAATGCAAAAACAGACTGGTGGTTTATTTTATCACCGCCTTTTCTGGTACTGTTGATTATTTTTCTTTTTCAGAAACAGATCCAGGGATTGGAAAACCATTATTCTTTTTACACATGGCTTTTCCTGATTGTTTTTGTGGACGTAGCCCACGTCTATTCTACACTGTTCAAAACCTATTTTGTAAAAGGTGAAATACAGAAGAATAAACTGCTTTATCTTGGGATTCCCATTCTAAGCTGGATATTGGGTATTGTTTTATTTCAATTGGGAAGCCTGACATTTTGGTCGGTACTGGCTTTGGTTGCCGTTTTTCATTTTATACGCCAGCAGTACGGGTTTATGAGAATTTATGCCCGATTTGAGCCCAATAACTGGAGCAAAAAAATAGATGAGGTAGCTGTTTATTCTGCGACAATCTATCCTATGTTATACTGGTTTAAAACACCCCGCGCCTTTACCTGGTTTGTCAACAATGAATTTGAATGGCTTCAAAACCTTCCGGATTATATTCCTCTGATTACCGTCACCTATTTTACAATTCTGATCATTTGGATCGTTAAAACTGTTTTTGAAGCTTTCAAAACAAAACAGATTAATATTCCTAAAACAGCATTGATCACGGGAACTTTCCTTTCCTGGTATTTTGGAATTGTATATTTCAACAATGACCTTCTCTTTACTTTTTTGAATGTAGTATCCCATGGAATTCCTTATATCGCATTGATTTATATTCAGGAAATAAAACAAAAAGAAAATCATCAGCTGAACAGAATGCAGATTTTTAAATCTTTTTCGGGAGTCTTTTTATTTGTAGCGGTCATTTTAGGTTTTGCTTTTCTGGAGGAATTTTTATGGGAAACTTTGGTCTGGAATGAACATTTTTCTTTGAATGTGATGGTTTCAGAAAAACTGTTTCAATTTTTGGTTCCGCTGTTGGTCGTTCCACAGCTTACCCATTATTTGCTGGATGGCTTTATTTGGAGAAAACAAAAAAAAGTTAGTTAACTTTGCTCTGAATGTTTAAAATCTGAAAATGAGACAATATCTTTTATCATTAGCAATTTTTCTGGGAATCATGGTGAGCGGTCAGCAGAAAACTTTCTGTAATCCCATTAATATAGACTACGGATATACCCCTTTCGAAGTTTTTTCAAAACAGGGAAAACACCGTGCTACAGCAGATCCGGTGATTGTCAATTTTAAAAATAAACTGTTTCTTTTTTCTACCAACCAGGAAGGATATTGGTACAGCGATGATATGCTGGACTGGAAGTTTGTAAAAAGGAAATTTCTAAGAGATAATAAATATACCCATGATCTTAATGCTCCGGCAGTCTGGGCAATGAAAGATACTCTCTATGTCTATGGTTCTACCTGGGAACAGGATTTTCCGATCTGGAAGAGTACAAATCCAACCAAAGACGAATGGAAGATTGCAGTGGATACTTTGAAAGTAGGAGCGTGGGATCCGGCATTCCACTATGATGAAGATAAGAATAAACTGTACCTGTATTGGGGCTCAAGTAACGAATGGCCATTGCTGGGAACAGAAGTTAAAGTTAAAAATCTGCAGTCCGAAGGTTTTGTAAAACCTATTCTTAAACTGAAACCTGAAGACCACGGATGGGAACGTTTTGGTGAATATAATGATAATGTTTTTCTTCAACCTTTCGTAGAAGGTGCCTGGATGACTAAGCATAACGGAAAATATTATATGCAGTATGGTGCTCCGGCAACTGAGTTTAGCGGATATTCTGATGGAGTGTACGTAAGCAAGGGTCCTTTAGAAGGCTTCGAGTATCAGCAGCATAATCCGTTTTCATACAAACCTGGTGGTTTTGCCAGAGGAGCAGGGCACGGAGCTACTTTTGAAGACAACTATAAAAACTGGTGGCACGTTTCCACCATCTTTATTTCCACTAAAAATAATTTTGAAAGAAGACTGGGCATCTGGCCGGCAGGTTTTGATAAAGATGATGTGATGTACTGTAATACAGCCTATGGAGATTATCCTACTTACCTTCCGCAATATGCACAGGGAAAAGATTTTTCAAAAGGTCTTTTTGCAGGATGGATGCTGCTGAATTATAATAAACCGGTTCAGGTCTCCTCTACATTAGGAGGTTATCAGCCCAATTATGCAGTAGATGAAGATATTAAAACTTACTGGAGTGCCAAAACCGGAAATTCCGGAGAATGGTTCCAGACAGATCTGGGTGAGGTTTCTACCATCAATGCCATTCAGATCAATTATGCAGATCAGGATGCCGAATTTATGGGGAAAACCCTGGGAAAGATGCACCAATACAAAATCTATGGATCTAATGATGGAAAGAAGTGGAATGTAATTGTGGATAAAAGTAAAAACACAAAAGATGTTCCTCACGATTATGTAGAATTGGAGACCCCTGCAAAAGCCCGTTTCCTGAAAATGGAAAATCTGAAAATGCCCACCGGAAAATTTGCTTTGAGCGGTTTCAGAGTGTTTGGGAAAGGTGGTGGAAAAGAGCCTGCTAAAGTAGAAGGTTTTGTGCCTTTAAGAGCGGATCCTAAGAAATATGGTGAAAGAAGAAGTATCTGGATGAAATGGCAGCAGAATCCTGATGCAGACGGGTATGTGATCTATTGGGGAAAGTCTCCCGATAAAATGTACGGAAGCATTATGGTATACGGAAAGAATGAATATTTCTTTACAGGAGCCGACAGAACTGATGCTTACTATTTCCAGATTGAAGCTTTCAATGCCAATGGCGTTTCAGAAAGAACGAAAATTTTTAAATCGGAATAAAAATAATTAATTAAAAATATAAAGTTTAAAAAATGTAATGCTTTTGAGGCTTTATTCTAGCAAATAAGTTTCTTTAATCCTCAATGTGTGTTTTATGATTATTTTATAAAATACTTTTGTTTATATTTCTTATAAATTAACTTGTTGAAATAAATTATTTTAAATATTTCTAGAATTAACACAATTGGTAAAATAAATAAATTATGGAAAAGACCAAATTTCTATCTCTATTGCTATTTCTGCCTTTCACTTTTGCAGATTGCAGAAATAATGAAACAGGAAAAGATTGTCAACCAGAATTGGATGCGGCAGTGAAAAATATTCATAGCAACCTTCAGGCAGCTCTGAATACCGATATTCCTTCATTAAGTGTGTATGTTGTTTCTCCAAAAGGGACATATTTTAGTACGGTAAAAGGAACAAACGGGACTGATATAACACCAACAACTTATTTTCGTTTTGCGAGTAATACAAAAAACTTTACTTCAACTGCTATTTTAAAAATGATGCAGGACGGCTGGTTGAAGCTTGATGATAAAATTACGGATAATATTCCGGGTACAACAGTTCCTTATACACCGGACATCGCAGATTGGAGTTTTCCACATAAAAATGAAATTACTATTCGCCAAATTTTACAGCATAATGCAGGGATTTATGATCTGACAAATGACGCATCACAATACAATATTGAAGGTGGAACTTATGCAAGTCACATGATGAAAGCCAATCCTGATTTCCAGTTTTCAGCTGCAGATTATGCGAAAGTTTTAAAAAATCAAAATCTGACATATGGTCCACCAAACACAGTTTATCATTATTCAAATACAGGATATACGATTTTAAGTGAAATTATTGCCAGAATATATTCTGAGAAGATCAATTCAATAAAAACTTACGGTGATTATATGTATGATAAAATTGTTGGACCGACTTCAAAAGTTCCTTTGGCGATCAAATTTCCGGAGTTGGCTTCTGATAAACAATTACCTTCACCTTATGTAAAAGGACTGATTAAATTTGCAGATCATCAAGAAATCACTGATCAGAAAAATGCAAGTGCACACATTGGCGAAGGAAACGGATTGGGAACAATGGTTATATTGTCAAATTATATCAGAAGTGTATTTAAAGGAGAAAATGTTTTATATGCATCAAATGCTGAATTGATGAGAACAAATAAAGGGCCTGCAACTACAAATGGGTATGGATTGGGTTGTTATAGTTTTGAAGGAATCGGATATGGTCATACTGGTGCAACAGAAGGCTATTTGTCGATGATGGCTTACGATCCGAAATCTGATGTATCCGTGATTGTTTTAATGCCTTTTTGGGATTTAAGTAGCAATGATAACTTCGCCAGATGTTTAAATACGATGAGTACAACAGTGATTGAAGCAAAGCGAACGTTAGGTTACTAGAATTTTTTTGATTACAATAAAACGCTTTGAGAAATCAATGCGTTTTTTACATTTTTCATAAACAGAGAAGTTTTCTTATAATGAATATTTTCCTCTTTATCAAAGTTGATATCGTTGCCCAGTTTTATCTTTTTTTCTATACAGCTTGTCCATAGAAAGAACAGGCTGATGAAAATTAAAATAACTTTTACGTCTTTTTTTATAGCTATTAAATATAAAAAATCCGCTGTAAAAAAACAGCGGATACCGTAAGAATAATTGAATATGAAGAAAGATACTTCTCTTATTTTGTTCTGCTTTTGATGGCATCAGATGCACCTTCGATGTCTCTTACCTTTTTCACTTTCTGATTTCCGAAATTGTAGGTAAGGCTTACCATTACGTTTCTATTGTAGCGGTTTTGGTGGATGTAATTGTAATTTCCGTTGTCCTGGAAGTCTTCAATTTTAACAATATTGGTATTCAGAACGTCATTTACATTCACTGCAAAAGTCCAGTCGTTCCATATTTTCTTGATGCTAAGGTCTAAACTCATTAGCTCTTTTAGTAATCCAAGCTCGATCTGTTGTTTGTCTACGAAGAAATAATTAACTCCAAAGAACCATGTTTTCTTTTTATCAAGACGGATGGTGTTGTTGGTCTGGATGATAAGACTGGTAGAATTTGTTTTGTTAGTGTATACAATATCTTCACCCTTCTGATTTTTGAATCGGTCTCCTGTAGTAGGGTCGATGTCAAGACTTCCGTTGTTGATGTTATGTTGAACTCCAATATTGAAGTTGGTCGTCCAGTATTGCTTAAAAAATGACTTCTGAAGGCCTAGCATTGCAGACATTTCCTGCTTATTTCCAAAATTGGTTCTGATGTATCTCAATACAGGATTGGCACCCACCGTACCATCCGGAGCTACCGGATATCCCTGTAACGGAACCTGAGTAATAGCATCCTGAATATAAGAATGGTTTAGAATCAGGAAATATGAATTTTTAAACATATAAGTTAATTCCTGATTGTAAGTTGAAGATGCCTTTACAAAAGGGTTGTTCTGAGTATAATTATCATCTGTCAGAATATTTCTTACAGGATTAAGTTCCCAGAAGCTTGGTCTTCTCATTCTGCTTGAAAAGGAATACGAAATGTTGTTTTTATCATTAATCGCATAATTCACGCTCAAGTAAGGAAGAAAGTTTTTGTAGTTTCTTTCAATTCTCTTAAGGGCTTCTGTAGGTGCATTGTCAGAAGTTCCCAGACTGTTGGTAATCTCGTATCTCGCTCCTATTTTTCCGGAAAGTTTATCGGAAATCTTCTTTTCAACAGTAAGATATGCACCATAGATGTTTTCATCATAGATAAAATGATTGGGTCTGGGATCCGGATTTTTTACAGGATCAAAAGAATAAGTAATGTTTTTAGAATCGTTGTCTGTTTTGGTTTTGTTATAATTTCCTCCTATTGATACTGTCAGATCATTTTTAAATTTCTGAATATAATCTACCATTCCGGAGAAGTTATTAATGATCTGAGGGAGATCCTGAAGCACTTGTGTTGTTCTTGCTCCTAGCCCTCTGTTGATATCTGAAGTAAAGGTTTGGTTATCTGTGAACTGAAATCTTCTATAGTTCAGATAGGCTGCATTTACATTCAGCTTACTGCCTAATGAATCTGTTTTTAATTCATAATTTAGATTCAAAGAATTGTTATAAGACCTTGCGTCTTCTTTGTTTTTAGACCACGTATATTGTGTGCCTGTTTTTTTTATGGTATTAAACAAATCTACTGTTGAATTATAGCTTTTATTAGCCCATGTATTCCATGATAATGCCAGGTTACTTTTGTCATTCAATTGGTAATCAATATTCAGATAACCGCCGATGTTTTTATTTGGATCGGTGATATCTCCGGTAGATTCATTGGAAGTATTTGCGGTACCATTTCTTAATGTATAAGTTTGTGCCTCAATGTTTTCTCCACCGCTAAGATTGGCGCTCACACCCAGCTTATCTTTTCTGTAGTTAGCTGAAAAACTGGCCTGGCTTGCGTTATATTTACTGGTTGTATTAGACATTCTCATGTTTCCGCTGAGACCGTCACTCATTTTTTTCTTTAAAACGATGTTGATGATCCCATCTGATGATTCTACCTGATATTCACTTCCGGGAATCGTTATGACTTCTATTTTCTGAATATTTTCTGCCGGAGTATTTTTCAGGAATTGAGCCAGAGACTCAGAATCCATATTGGTTTTTCTTCCGTTGATATAGATCAGTGCATTGTTCTTTCCTGCGATTTTCAAGGTCTTATCATCGGTAGAAGATAATAACGGAGTCTGCTTCAGAAGGTCAAAAGTGGTATTTCCTTTAGCAACTGGAGAGGCTGCCACGTCATATACAAAACGGTCACTTTGCTTTTTGAAAACCTGTTTCGTGATAGTAACTCCTTCTATATTTTTAGTTTTTGTCGTATCAGATTTCTTCTCCTGAGCAAATGCACAAGTACCGAATACGATAGCCATTGACAAAATTATACGTTTCATTTTTGTTTTATTTAAGAGTGGTTGTAGTGAGATAAATTATGATAGATTAGGTTCTTGATTTTACAGCATCATTCGCTGATTTCATTTCCCTTGCCTTTTTCAGTTTCTGATTACCGAAATTGTAAGTAACACCGATACTTATAAGTCTTGGATAATTGAAGTTGGTTATATTATTATAGGTTCCGTTAGGCTGTACACCTTTAACTCTGTAAAAGCTTTGATTGAATAGGTCACTCACTTCAGCTACAATGGTCCAGTCACCTACAATTTTCTTCACATTGAAATCAAAGCTCTGTCTTGCCCCGATCATACCTCCTTCCATAGCGGTCTGGCTTGCAAAAAAGTAATTAACTCCTAAAAACCAGTCTTTTTTAGATGAAAGGCGGATTACATTGTTGAGAGTAGCAGACATATTATAGTTTTTAACATTAATGATATAAGGTTCTACAACTTCAGTTTCTCCCGGAACCGGCATGGATGTAGGGTCTTCCCAAACTCCGCCACTGTATGTAACATACCCTAAGTTCACAGAATAGTTGGTTGTCCATATGTCTTTGAACCATGATTTGTTCATCCCAAGAGTTAAAGCAAGCTCTCTGTTTTTTCCGTAGTTAGTTCTGATATATCTAAGGAATCTTGTGGTTTCCATGGTTGTATTTCCTTTGATATCATATATAATGTTTCCCTTAGAATCTTTTTTTGGAGCCGTTACAGTTCCCTGCAGTGGAAGGAGGTCTGAAGCGGCAGCATCTTCTACCATATTAAAACTCAGATTGGCATAGAATGCATTTTTGTACATATAATTGATCTCCTGATTGTAGTATTTAGAAGCCAATATAAATGGATTGTTCTGCGTATAATTGGTTGGTGTAAAGTAGGTTCTGGAAGGATTCAATTCCCAAAATCTAGGTCTTCTGATTCTGCTTGAAAATGTATAACTCAAATTATGATCTGAATTGATGGCATAATTTAAATTCAGATAGGGTAGCAGGTTGTTGTAGTTTCTTTCAAATCCTGTTTTGTCTACAATATCTCCGGTGCTTCTGGTCATTTCATAGCGGGCTCCTATTTTTCCGGATAGTTTCTCAGTCAGCTTTCTTTCATAGTTCAGGTAAATTCCAAGAATATTTTCCTTATAAATGAAGTGATTGGTCTGATTAGGATCTATCACAAACGTTCCGTTTTTCAGCTTATCCTGTCTGGTGTCATTATCTGTATTGGTATGGTTGTAGCTGATTCCCATTAACCAGGTTGCTCCTTTAGCCGTTTTTTTCAGATAGTCGATGTTGGCTGCATAGTTGTTGATGATTTGTGGTACAGCCTGACGAAGCGCTGAATATTTATTAATCGTATCATTCGTTAAAGGGAAACTTTCATTGAAGCTTTCTTTATTTCTGTTGAACCATAGATAAGAGACATTCGATGTAAGTTTGCTTCCCAGAGAGTCCGTTTTCATTTCATAATTTAAATTGAAAGAATGATTTCTGGTTTGTGCATCCTCATTATTAACAGTTCTGTTGGATAAAACTCCATCTTGCCAATTGGTGATATCCAATATAGAATTGAAGCTTTTATTATATCTCATATTGTAAGAAAAACCTAAACTGTGTTTTTTATTGATTTCATAATCAACATTGAAACCTCCTCCGTAATTTTTGTTGGGATCATCATTGAAACCTGAAGATTCATTTCTGAAAGTAGAATCTCCGTTAGACAATGTATATTTTTGTCTGTCGGTCCAGCTTCCCATTCTGAAATTAGAATTCCCGGACCATTTACCTTGTCTGAAATTAAAAGAAGCTCCTGCATTGGGATTGTTATAATAACCCTGCTCATTCTGCATCTTCAACGTCCCATTATAACCATTATTTTTGCTTTTCTTCATTACAATATTGATTACCCCTTCCTTGGATTCAACCTGGAATTCACTTCCGGGAACTGTAATGACTTCAATTTTTTGTATATCTTCTGATGGAGTCGATTTCAGCATTTCAATCAATGCCTCAGAATCCATATTGGATTTCTTGTTGTTGATGTAGATTACCGCATCATTTTTCCCCAAAATCTTCAGCGTTTTTCCATCTATACTGGAAATCATCGGGGTTTGTTTTAAAAGATTAAAAGTGTTGGTTCCTTTAGCAATAGATGAAGATGCTACATCGTATACTAAACGGTCACCTTGTTTTTTGAAAACCTGCTTCTTGATATTAACTGCATCAATAGCATTTACTTTCAAACTGTCTTTTTTCTGCTGGGCAGTGATAAGTCCACCGAAAAATAGTGCTGCAATAAGAATTTGAGTTTTCATGATTATTATTATTTTTAGTTTAATAGCTTGTATGGTTTGTTATTTTACATTACAAAGATATGTAATAAATCTAGTATCATGCAATACAAAGTACTCAAAAATATTTTAAATAAAGTTTAATTAATTGATTATCAGTTAGTAAAAATTTAATTTAAAATAATGATTGCTTGACCTTTCTGCATAATAAGACAACTTTAGCAATAAATTTGTTACACGGTAGCATGAAATTAATTAAGATTTAAAAAATAGTTGATGAAAAATAAAAGAAAACATGAGGATACGTATTTTATTATTAATTTAGTTAAAACTAAAAATCATTACCATATGAGAAAATTTTACATTTTATTTTTGTTATTTCTATTAATGTTTTCATGTAAGAATGAATCTTTCTTAGAAATAGGTGACGAGACATCCAATTCCCCATCTAATTATAATTTTGGGAATACTGCACAAAGAAATTTCCAGGGCATAGTTCTTGATACAAATGGAGTTCCGGTTTCAGGAGCAACAGTTACCATTGGAACAAGTACGGTGACAACCAATCTTAGAGGTTTTTTTACATTTAAAAATGCTTCTGTAAAAGAAAACTTTGCCCACATAAAAGTGACAAAGTCCGGCTATGTAAATGCATCACGGGTTTTGGTTCCTACCAACGGAATGAATCAAGTGAATATTATGATGATTCCTGCCACAGCCACTTCTACCATTACTTCAGGCGCTGCTTCTACAGTTTCATTGCCAAACGGAACGAAAGTAAAATTCGACGGGAGCTTCAAAGATGCTAATGGAAATGCTTATTCAGGAAATGTGAGCGTTGGCGTTTTTCACTTAGCACCATCCAATCAATACCTCAATGAATTAATGCCGGGATCATTTTTGGCAACCAATTCAGGAGGAAACTCCAGAGTGATGGAAACTTTTGGGATGCTGCATGTACAATTAACGGGAAGTTCCGGACAAAATCTTCAGATTGCAAACGGCCACACGGCAGAAATTACCGTTCCGGTAGATGCTGCACAAGCTTCCAATTCACCAGCCACCATTCCATTATGGTCTTATAATGAAGATACAGGAATGTGGAAGGAGGAGGGCTCTGCAACAAAGATTGGAAATACCTATGTAGGAACAGTAAGCCATTTTTCATGGTGGAATTGTGATGCACAGTTTGAGCAGGCGACAATGAAAGTAACGGTAAAAAATACTGCAGGGCAGGTTTTACCTAATATCAAAGTAACTTTAAAGAGAAGCTCCCAGGCATATGAAACGTACGGAATGACTGACAATGCAGGAATGGTATCTGGAATAGTTCCCGCAAGTGAAGTTCTTAGCTTAAAAGTGTATGATGTCTGTAATAATGTAATTTATACCTCTAATGTCGGGCCTTTTCCGGCTGGAATCATAACGACTATCCCAGATATTACAGTAAATCCTTCTGCATCTACAAGTTATACTATTCAGGGAAATCTAAAAACTTGTGCCAATGCCATTGTTACTGATGGTTATGTAATGTTAAAGCCAGCAGTGAGTACAAATTATTTCCAATATATGTCAGTACCCGTAAACAGTACCGGAGGTTTTACATTTAATACCTATTCATGTACTGCGAATCCACAGTTTATTTATGAAGGATTTGATGCGGTTAATGTTCAGACTACCAATCAGATTACTTTCACGGCAACATCTAATAATGTAAATTTAGGGGATATCATGGCTTGTAATTCTGTAAATGAATTTGTCAATTATAAAATTGATAATCAGCCTGTTGTTTATGTAGTAGGATCATTCAATGCACAATGGGCAGGTCTTACTCCTACATCACCTAATATGGTGCCCAAACAATTGAGAATAAATTCAATGAATCCTGCAGGACCATTTTTCTCTATGACTCAAAATAATATGTTGGGTGTTGCAGCAAATTTTACTACAGATTATATATTTGAACTTTCAGGAGCCGTTATTACACCAAGTAATGGAAATTTGGTTATAAACATAGCCACTTTTGGAGTAGTAGGGGATTACATTGATTTTACAGTCAATGGAACTTACACCAATAATTCAGGAAGTCATACTTTCACAGCGACAGGGCATGTGAAGCGGGATATGTAATAATACTAAAAATTAAAAGGACCGAAAAGGTCCTTTTTTTATATGGTATTTTATGATTTATTCTCTATCGAATCGGGCTAGCTTTTTGTCTACCCAAATCGTTGCAAAAGGAAAGAATGCAGATAATAATGCAAAAACAAAATCTTCATCATCCCAATTATAAATTTTTCTTGCAGGAAGGCAGAGCAAAAGATAAAGTGTAAAAAATAATCCATGTAAGCTGCCAATAACGCTGATGAAAATAATAGAATATAAATTCTCATCATACCGGATCCAGATCATAGCGACACAATACAATAAAAGACATGAAATGGCTTCTGCAAGACAAATCTGTTTAAACCATTTGATGATTTTTTCCTGAGGGTATTTTGAGAAAAATTGTTCTATGAAGTTCATATCTTTAGCGATGAGTTGGGCGTTGAAAGGTAAGAGTCATTCTCTCACTTCTGGTTTCTACCCTCAAATTTCTGATTTGCAAAATTACTTATAAAAATTACTACCATCCAAATATTCAAACACTTCAGGAGGTAGCATAGGTCTCACATTTTTGTTGTCTTTGATCATATTGCGGATTTCTGTCGCAGAAAGTTCTATTACCGGAGCTTTTATCAGAGAGATATTCTCATGCTGTAAATATTCAGAATCTTTCTTTTCTCCATCAAATACTCTGGGATAAACAATGATATGATGATTCTTGATCAGAACATCAGAATTTTTCCATTTGTGAAGGCTCTTCAGATTATCTTCTCCCATAATCAGGCTAAAGGAATAATCCGGATATTTCTCATGGAGATACGTCAGAGTATCAATGGTATAACTAGGCTTCGGAAGTGAAAATTCTACGTTGGAAGCTCTCATATTAGGATAGTTCTTTACTGCAAGCTGTACCATATCAAGTCTGTTGTGGTCATTCAGTAAAGATTTTTTGTCTTTAAAAGGATTTTGTGGGCTTACTACAAACCATAATTCCTCCATATCAGAGTTTTCCAGAATATAATTAGCCAGAATAAGGTGTCCGATATGAATAGGATTGAATGATCCGAAAAATAAACCGATTTTTTTCATTTATTAAGTAGCAGATAATAGGTAAGAGGCAGTAGTTTCTTACTCCCTGAATTTTACGTCTTTGATATTAAGATAATGAGTCACATTGCCTTTCCAGTGGTTTTCTTCCAGGGTAAACGCCAGGTCAAAGCTTTTGTTTTTAAAATCTTCAACAAATTGTCCAAGCTTGAAACCAACACATTCAATATTACGTCCTGTAGATTCCTGTTTGATATAAAATTTCAGGTGATTGTTATCTTTTCCCATTGTTTTTACATACCCTGAAAGCTTCTGATCAGTTAATGTAAAAATAGGTTTCATATTATGAGGACCGAAGGGAGCCAGTTTCCTATGGAAATTGATAAACTCTCTGTTAATTTCGTCAATTATGATTTCAGTATCAATCGTAATAGAAGGCTCTTTCTGATGTTCTTTGATTTTTTCAGAGACAATTCTCTCGAACTTTTCTTTGAAAGCTTCAAATTTATCCTTCTCCATCGAAAGTCCGGCAGCTGCATGATGTCCACCAAATTTAAGGAAGTATTCGGAGCATATATCTAACGCTTCATGGACATCAAAATCAGAAACAGATCTTGCAGAAGCTACCATTTCTCCATTATTTCCATCTGTGAATACCAGCGTAGGTTTATAATAGGTTTCAATAAGCCGCGAAGCTACAATACCAATCACTCCTTTATTCCATTCCGGATGATAAACAATAGTGGTATTTTTGCTTTCCTGCTGAGACTCTATAATCTGATTCAGAGCAGAAAGAGTAGAATTCATATCCAATTCGCGCCTTTCATCATTAAGATCCATGATGTCACTTACAATCTGATTCGCATGCTTCAGATTATCAGAAACCATCAGTTCTACTGCTGCTTTACCTTGAGATATTCGTCCCGCAGCGTTGATTTTAGGAGCGATTTCAAAAACAATATTGGAAATTTCAAAATGAGAAAGCTTGTCCTCAGGAATCAGTAATCTTAATCCAAGATTTCTGGTTTTCCTAAGCGTTTTTAATCCCATCTTAGCCAATACTCTGTTTTCTCCCGTCATAGAAACAATATCTGCAGCAATTGAAATGGCCAGAAGATCTGTCAGTTCAAATAATTCCGCTTCCGGTAATTTATAAATGGTATTAAGTCCCTGGCAAAGTTTAAAGCCTACACCACATCCTGAAAGTTCCTTGAATGGATATCGGCAGTCACTTCTTTTAGGGTCAAGTACCGCTACAGCATTGGGAATTTCTTCACCCGGAAGGTGGTGGTCACAGATAATAAAATCAATATCCAGACTGCTGGCATAGCTGATCATATCGAGTGCTTTGATTCCACAGTCCAGAGCAATAATTAATGAGAAGCCATTTTCTTTGGCAAAATCAATCCCTTCTGTGGAAATTCCATATCCTTCAGAATTTCTGTCCGGAATATAATAGTCTAAATATTTTTTCTCAACAATTTTGCTGAGATATAGGTACATTAGAGCAACCGCTGTGGTTCCGTCCACATCATAGTCACCATATACCAGTATTTTTTCACCATTTTCAATCGCAGTTGCAATACGCTCTACAGCTTTTTGCATATCTGCCATTAAAAATGGATTGTGTATATCGTTAAGGTTCGGTTTAAAAAATTCTCTGGCCTTTTGATAGTTGTCAATTCCTCTTAAAACGAGAAGTTTAGATTCAAAAGTACCAAAACCAAGTGACGAACTTAGTCCGTCCACAACTTCCTCATCGGGTTCGGGCTTATAAATCCATTTTTGACTCATTTCACAAAAATAAGGAAAAAAAACAGCATTCTGAAATGATCTCGAACTAAGTTTCAACTTAATAATTGTTAAAAAAAGGTTACCTTCGTGCTCCAAATTTTTAATAAATATGAAAAAAATTACTGTATGCCTTATGTTATTGGGGGCAATGTATTCGATCAATGCACAAAAAATTAACCTCGGAAAAGCAGCCGGAATGGTTTCAAATGGTGCAAAAGCTTTAACATTTACGAACGAAGATGCGGTTAAATTATCCAAAGAATCAGTAGACTGGATGGATAAAAATAATGCCGTAGCAGGACCTAAAGATCCGTACACTGTGAGACTGAACAAACTGTTTGGAAAACACAAATCTCAGGACGGTCTTAATTTGAATTATAAAGTTTATAAAGTGAAAGATATCAATGCTTTCGCCTGTGCAGACGGAAGTGTACGTGTATTCTCTTCTCTGATGGATATTATGACAGACAATGAATTGCTGGCAGTTATTGGACACGAAATCGGGCACGTTAAAAATCAGGATACAAAAGATGCGATGAAATCGGCTTATCTTAAAGCAGCGGCTTTAGATGCAGCATCATCAGCTTCTTCTGCTGTAGCTACCCTTAATGAGAGCCAGGTAGGGAAAATGGCTAATGCATTTCTAGATGCTTCACACAGTAAAAAACAGGAATCTGAAGCAGATACCTATTCATACGACTTTATGAAGGCTAATAAATATGATGTAGTAGGAGCTTATACGGCTTTCAAAAAATTGGCTTTACTTTCAGAAGGAAGTACACAAACTAATTTTGAGAAAATGTTCAATTCTCACCCGGATAGTAATAAAAGGGCAGAATCTATTAAAAAGAAAGCTGAAAAAGAAGGGTTATGGAAAGATCCCGGGACAGTTTCTTTACCTACTGCAAAATTGACGAAATAATTATTTTATTTATTGTTTAAACGAAAATACCTCAAAGCATTGCTTTGAGGTATTTTTATATAGATTTAATGATATTCAGATTAAGAATACATTTTTTCTCTTATTTCTTTCACCTTTTTATCAGCAAGATATTCATCGTAGGTCATTTCTCTGTCGATGATTCCGTTTGGAGTCAACTCAATGATTCTGTTACAGA
Source organism: Chryseobacterium sp. MEBOG07 (assembly GCF_021869745.1). Taxonomy (NCBI): domain Bacteria; kingdom Pseudomonadati; phylum Bacteroidota; class Flavobacteriia; order Flavobacteriales; family Weeksellaceae; genus Chryseobacterium; species Chryseobacterium sp. MEBOG07. Next base: position 4,881,898 of record NZ_CP084579.1, on the reverse strand, counting down.
CTGTTGAAAGCATTTCGTGGTCATGAGATGCCAATAGAAGATTTCCTTTGAAGTTTGACAGTGAGTTGTTCAAAGTAGTAATACTTTCAAGGTCTAAGTGGTTAGTAGGCTCATCTAATAAAAGAACGTTTGCTTTCTGAAGCATCATTCTGCTGAACATACATCTCATTTTTTCACCTCCTGAAAGTACTTTACAAGATTTTAAAGCTTCATCACCAGAGAAAAGCATTCTTCCTAAGAATCCTCTCATGAATTCTTCGTGACGCTCTTCGTCATTTTTAGTAAATTGTCTTAACCAATCAACTAAGCTAAGATCTTCCTGGAAGAAACTTGTGTTGTCTAAAGGCATGTGAGATTGGTTAGTAGTAACTCCCCAAGCAACATTTCCTTTGTCTGCTTCAACATTTCCTGCTAGAATTTCAAAAAATTCTGTGATCGCCAAAGAGTTTTTAGAAAGTATAGCTACTTTATCACCCTTTTTAAGATTAAGATCGATATTTGAGAATAATAATTCCCCGTCTTTTGTTTTTTCAAGACCTTTTACATCTAAAATCTGATCTCCCACTTCTCTTTCCATTTCGAAAATAATTGCAGGATACCTTCTTGAAGATGGCTTAATGTCATCGATATTTAATTTGTCGATCATTTTCTTTCTTGCAGTAGCCTGTTTAGCTTTTGCAACGTTAGAACTAAATCTCGCGATGAAATCCTGAAGTTCCTTCTTCTTTTCTTCCGCTTTTTTGTTAGCTTGAGCTCTTTGTCTTGTTGCTAATTGAGAAGCCTGATACCAGAAAGAGTAGTTACCTGTGTAAAGATTAAGTTTAGCATAATCTAAATCTCCAATGTGCGTACAAACCGTATCAAGGAAGTGACGGTCGTGAGATACAACGATTACGGTATTTTCATAATCAGCCAAGAAATCTTCTAACCAAGAAATGGTGTCAATATCAAGGTCATTCGTAGGTTCATCCAAGATCAATACATCAGGATTTCCGAAAAGCGCCTGAGCCAAAAGAACCTTTACTTTGTCCTTATTCTCCAGTTCGCTCATCATCTGATAATGCATGTCGTCTTTAATTCTTACGTTTGAAAGCATCGTTTGCGCATCAGATTCAGAGTTCCATCCACCCATTTCATCATAGATCACACCTAGTTCTCCCGCTTTAATTCCGTCTTCATCAGAGAAATCTTCTTTCGCATAAAGCGCATCCATTTCCTCTTTTATCTCGAATAATTTTTTGTTACCTCTTAAAACTGCTTCAAGAACAGTATACTGATCAAAAGCAAAGTGATCCTGCTCCAAAACTGACATTCTTTTCCCTGGCTCCAGAGATACATTTCCTGTTGTTGGATCCTGCTTTCCTGTTAATATTTTAAGGAATGTAGACTTTCCCGCACCGTTTGCTCCGATGATCCCGTAGCAGTTTCCTTTGGTAAACATAATATTTACCTCGTCAAAAAGTACTCTTTTCCCGAATTGTAAAGATAAGTTAGATACTGTTAACATATAGTTTTGTAAATTTGGCGCAAAAATACGAAAAGAATTTGGGTATTTTGTAATAATATAATAGTCAAGTTTTTAAATGTATGGTATTTTTTATATATTTCATTAACGAAATTTTAAAATGATGAAGATTGAGAAAACAGTCAGTATATTAAATAAAAGAGCCCGCTTTGAATATGAAATTCTTGAAGAGTATGAAGCAGGAATGGTTTTGACGGGTACCGAAATAAAATCTTTACGTTCATCCAAAGCATCTATCACAGAATCGTTCTGTCAGTTTATTGATGGGGAGTTATACATCATTAACATGATGATTGACGAGTATAAATTGGGAACTTTTTACAATCATAAAACAAAAAGGGAACGGAAATTGCTCTTGCACAAAAAAGAATTGCAAAAACTTGAAAAAAAGTTAAAGGATGCTGGGAACACTATTATACCTTTAAAATTATATATCACAGACAGGGGTAAAGCAAAGGTGCTGATAGCGCTGGGAAGAGGGAAAAAGCTTTTCGATAAAAGAGAGGCAATTAAAGATAGAGAAAACAAACGAAACCTGGACAGAATATTAAAGAAAAGTTAAAAATCATTTGAAAAACTTTGTATATAAAGAAAAATTATATTTATTTTGCATTATCAATTATTTAATCATTTAATTCTATGAAAAATCTAAAATTAGGAATTTCAGCATTGGCGCTTACTGTTGCCTCTACTGTTTTCGCACAGACTACCAACAATCCGTGGTTAATCGGAGTTGGTGCTCATGCTGAAAACCATATAGCAGCAAGAGGTACTTTTAGTAATACGTTCTCTGCTAACAATTTGACGAAAAATATGTTCAATGTGAACAATTTTTCTATTACACCTCCACTGTCTAAGCTAACAGTTGCTAGAAACATTGGTAAAGGTTTAGTAATTGACTGGCAGACTTCTGTTGGAAATGTTGAAAACAAAAGATTCAACATGGGGAAAGAATTTTTCCTAATGACAGGTCTTGGTTTACAGGCTCACGCTGCAGGTCTTTTATGGAACGAAGAATCTTGGTTTGATCCATATTTAAGAGTTGGTGCTAATTATTTAAGACATGATTATACAGCACTTACTTTCCCAAGAACGGCTGTTGATGCTAACGGTAATCCAATTGAAACAGTTAACAACGGTAAAGATGGTAACGAGAATGGTAGAGCTAACCACTTTGCTGTAGCTACAGGTGCTGGTGCTAACTTCTGGGTAACTAAGAACTTCGGTCTTGGTGTTCAAGGAGATTACGTATCAACTCCAGGTGACCACTCTACAGTTGCTAACTTCTGGCAAGCTTCTGCTTCCATCTTATTCAGATTCGGAAACAGAGATAGAGATAAGGATGGTATCCTAGACAAAGATGACCTTTGTCCTGATACTCCAGGTTTACCAGAATTCCAAGGATGTCCTGATACTGACGGTGACGGAGTTCCAGATAAAGACGACCAATGTCCAGAAGTGGCTGGTCCAGTTGAAAACAACGGATGCCCTTGGCCAGATACTGACGGTGATGGTGTAATCGACAAAGATGACGCTTGTCCTACAGTAGCAGGTCCTGCTGAAAACAACGGTTGTCCTTGGCCAGATACTGACGGTGATGGTATCTTAGATAAAGATGATGCTTGTCCTACTGTTCCAGGTCTTCCTGAATACAACGGATGTCCAGCTCCTAAGAAACCAACTGCTGTTGTAGTTACTGAACAATTGAAAGATATCTTATTTGATTTCAACAAAGCTACAATCAGACCTCAGTCTAACGAAAAATTAGACAGTGCAGCTAAGATTATCAAAGAAGCTGATGTTGAAAACTTCGTAGTAGTAGGTATGACAGATGCTAAAGGTGCTGCTGCTTACAACTTGAAACTTTCTAAAGAAAGAGCTGCTTCTGTAGTAGGTGCTTTAGAAGCTAGAGGTGTAAACCCTGCAACATTGAAATCTATTGGTATCGGTTCTCAGGAAGCTAAAATTCCTGCAACTGCATCTGATGCTGAAAGACAACAAGACAGAAAAGTTATCGTAAGAGCGATCTCAGGTGCTGAGTGGGATACTTACAAGAAAAATGACTTAACTGTAGCTAAACCAGCTAAAAAAGCTGTTAAGAAAGGTGCTAAAAAAGCTCCAGCTAAAAAGGCGACGGCTAAAAAAGCTCCAGCTAAAAAGAAAAAATAATTAATTTTTCTAAATAATGAATACCTCCAATTTTTTTGGAGGTATTTTTTTTTGTTGACTTTTGATTAATTTTGTTGGAAATTTAAAAATTAAAATGGGAAGAGCATTTGAATATAGAAAAGCTTCTAAAATGGCCAGATGGGATAAAATGGCCAAAACATTCTCTAAAATAGGAAAGGATATCGCTTTGGCTGTAAAAGCAGGAGGAACAGATCCGGAAGCTAATCCGGCACTGAGAAGATGTATCCAGAATGCCAAAGGGGCTAATATGCCTAAGGACAATGTAGAAAGAGCAATCAAGAAAGCAAGTGGTGCTGATGCTGAAAACTATGAAGAAATTACTTACGAAGGTTACGGACAGGGAGGTGTTGCTTTTTTTGTAGAATGTACTACAAACAACACAACAAGAACTGTAGCGAACGTAAGAGCCGTTTTCAATAAGTTTGATGGTAACCTTGGTAAGAATGGTGAACTGGCATTTATCTTTGACAGAAAAGGAATTTTTACCCTTGATTTGGCTCAGATCAAAATGGATTGGGATGACTTTGAAATGGAAATGATTGATGGAGGAGCAGAAGATGTGGAAAAAGATGAAGATGAAGTAATGATTACAACGGCTTTTGAAGATTTCGGTTCTTTATCTCACAAATTAGATGAACTTGGAATTGAAGCGAAGAGCGCAGAACTTCAAAGAATTCCAAATAATACAAAAGAGGTGAATGCAGAACAGTTCAAAGCTAATATGAAAATGCTTGAGCGTTTCGAGGAGGACGATGACGTTCAGAACGTCTACCACAATATGGAAATCACGGAAGAGCTAATGGACTCTTTGTAAAAAATAATATAGCATTCATATACAGTTAATTTTCAATTAGTTTCTTTGTACAAAACTATGAAAAGAAACGTTGAATTAGTTGTTATATCGGATGTTCATTTGGGAACTTATGGATGTAAGGCTAAAGAACTGTTGAGATATCTCAATTCTATCCAGCCCAAAACTTTAGTTTTAAACGGTGATATTATTGATATCTGGCAGTTTAAAAAGTCTTACTTCCCTAAACCTCATTTGAAAGTGATCAGAAAGATTCTTTCATTGGCCACTAAGAATACAGATGTCTATTACATTACAGGCAATCATGATGAAATGTTCCGTAAGTTCACGGATTTTGAACTTGGAAAGCTTAAAGTCTGTAATAAAATCTGTCTGAATATCGATCAGAAAAAAACCTGGATTTTTCATGGTGATGTTTTCGATGCATCCGTCCAGCATTCAAAGTGGATTGCCAAACTTGGCGGAAAAGGTTACGATCTCTTAATTGTTATCAATAATGTTGTAAATTGGTTCTTAGAAAAAATGGGTAAAGAAAAATATTCATTTTCAAAAAAAATCAAGAACAATGTGAAAAAAGCGGTGAAATATATCGGAGATTTTGAGCTTACAGCTTCTGAGCTTGCTATCGACAATCAGTATGACTATGTTGTTTGCGGGCATATCCACCAACCACAGATTCGTGAGGTTGTCAACAAAAAAGGATCCTGCACTTATTTGAATTCGGGGGACTGGATTGAAAACCTGTCTGCCTTAGAATACCATGATAAAGAATGGAAAATTTTTTATTATGATGAACATAAACACTTGCTGAAAGATGATGAAGTAGAAGAAATCCAGGAGATGGATAATTCTGCTCTTCTGAAAATTGTAACCAATTTTTCCTAAATGAAGATTTTGTATACATTCCAGGGGACTGGGAACGGGCATGTTGCCAGAGCACAGGAAATTATTCCTCTTCTCAAAAAACACGCATCTGTTGATACATTGATCAGCGGGCACCAGTCACAATTAAAGGCTGATTTCGACATTAATTTCCAATATAAGGGTATTTCCCTTCTTTATAACAAAACAGGAGGTTTATCCTACCGAAAAACGTTTACCGAAAATAAGTTTCTTGAAGCTGCCAAAATAATCAGAGAATTGGAGCTATCACAGTACGATTTAATCATTAATGATTATGAACCGTTGACGGGCTGGGCTTCCAAACTGAAAAAGCTGCCGATGATAGAGCTTAGCCATCAGGCATCAATGAGCTTTCCGGAGACTCCTAAGCCCAAGAAAAAAGATTTTCTGGGAGAGATGATTTTAAAATACTACGTTCCCAGTGAAAGAAAAATCGGATTTCATTTTGAGAACTATCATCCACAGATCAAAAAACCTGTCATCAGAAGAAAAATCAGAAATCTTAATCCTTATAAGCAGGGATATTACCTTGTTTATCTTCCTAGTTTTGCAGATGAAAATATCATCAAGGTTTTAAGAAAAATTCCTGTTGAATGGAAAGTATTTTCAAAATACAGCAAAGTACAGGTGAAGGTGAAAAATGTAGAAGTATTTCCTATTGATGAAAGCCAATATCTGAAATACTTTGAAGGCTGTGAAGGAATCTTGTGTAATGCTGGTTTTGAAGCTCCTGCAGAAGCTTTGTTTATGGATAAAAAACTGTTCGTGATTCCGATTCATAATCAATATGAACAGGAATGTAATGCATGTGCCCTTGACAAAATGGGAATACCCAATTCTAAGGTTTTAAATCTTCAGGAAATTATGGAATGGGTAGCTTCCGATCATCATCTTAAGGTAGATTACCCGGATGATATTGAAGATATCCTATTGAATGAAGTCTTAATTCTTTAAAAATATATCTTCCACATCATTCATTCTCATCATCACAGATCTTGCATAAGAACAGTGCGGATACACTTTCCAGTTGTTTTCTCTGGCAAATTTGATAGCTTCCTCTACTAAATATTTTCCCATTCCTTTGCCCTCAAATTCCGGGTGTACCAATACAAAAGAAATAATAAATTTATGATCTTCAGGGAAAATGGTATAGGTAAGTCTGCCAACTTCTTTTGTATCGTTATTTAGAGTAAGAACTCCGCCGTTTCCGGATTTATTGTTTTCAAATTTCATGATTCAGAACTTTATAATTAAATATACAAAAATTAAACCGACCTTTTGGTAGGAGTGATTGTGAACGGTGAGCCCACTTCACTATCAATTTTTTCAGGTTTTTCAATTGACGATTCACTTGGAAAGCGAAAATCGCTGATGCCCTTACTAATTATCTTTTCCCGTATAGTAGTTATAATCTTTAATAACAACATTGATAAACTGCCTTTCCGTCATTTTAGTAGAATCTATTTCCAGTTTTAGAATACTTTTAATTTTATCAGACAGTTTGTTGATGATCTGGCGGTCGTCTGCTTTCAAAGCTTTGGTATAATTATCTTTGATGATCCTCATGTCATTATCACTCAAAGCGATGACCTGTGGAAAAGAGGGAACATAATCTTCGCGGATATTCTCTAAAATCGTATGAGAAATATTGATGTTATTTTTAAGGGAAATGACAGCCGTCCCGGAGGCCATATCGCCCAAACGTTGATTATTTTTAGAGACAATCATAGAGATAAGACCGATCACTCCGGCGAATGAAACATCCACAATTCTGAAAACCCAGCGGATCATATAATCAGAAAAACTTGCTTGATAACCGTCAATCTTTACCACTTTGATTTTCATCAGCTTTTTACCCGGAGTCTGGCCTTCCATTAAACTTTCCATAACCAGAGGATAAATGTAAATAGGAAACGTAAGGATAAGATATACAGCTCTTATAGACCATTCGTCAAGACCATCCAGTATATATCCCAAATCAAAAATGTTGAAGAATAAATACAGAATGATCACTACATAAGCGATCCTGATCAGAAGATCAATAATGAAGGCAAGCATCCTTTCTCCTACGCCTGCAATATTAAAATTAATATTTACATTTTGTGAGGTATTTATCGCAATTTGAGACATATTTTTTATTATTTTAGCCTTAACAATTATGAGAGAAGTTTATTTCATTAAACAAAATAAAGAAAAATGGTTGGGAATAGAACAGGTTATTCAAGGGAAAATTAAAAAAAATCCAGATGACCTGTCTTCGTTGTATATTAACCTGATCAATGATCTTTCTTTTGCCCAGACCTATTACCCAAAAAGTAATACGACTGTTTACCTGAACCATTTGTCTTCTCAGATTTTTCAGAAGATTTATAAGACCAAAAGGGTAGAGGAGAACAGACTGATCTATTTTTTCAAGACAGAAGTTCCATTGCTGATGTATCAGTACCGGAGGTATCTGATGTACGCCTTTCTTTTTTTCTTTTTGTTTACTTCAATAGGGGTGCTTTCTGCAATTTATGATAAAAGTTTCTTAGCCGTTGCAATACCCAATGGGGAATCCTATGTTAATGAAACGATAGAAAATATCAAGAAAGGAAATGCTGTTGCCGTGTATGAAAGCGGCTCAACCTGGGGGAGTACAATCGGAATTATTTTCAATAATATTCAGGTAGGGGCAAAATTATATATCTATGGGATTGCCGGAGGCGTGGGAACATTGTTTGCACTGCTTTCCAACAGTGTGATGCTGGGAGCTTTCCAATATTTTTTCTATGATTATGGCGCATTGAAAGACAGTGCGAGAGGAATATGGCTTCACGGAGTTTTTGAAATTTTTGCCATGGTGGTGGAAGCGATGTGCGGATTGATTCTGGGTGCTTCTATTTTATTTCCGAGAACATTTTCAAGGTTTAATTCTTTTAAAAAAGGATTTAAAGATTCATTTAAAATATTTTTAAGCACCATTCCTTTTACTATTTGTGCAGGGATTATAGAAGGTTATGTTACAAGGCATGCATTAAAGATGCCTTTGATTCTGAACCTGATTATTATTTTCGGTTCACTGGCAATTGTAGGATTTTATTATTTTGTATATCCATCTATTGTCAATAAAAAAACTAATAAACACATCCATGATACAATTTTATAAAAAGAGAGACTTCGGGAGCTTTATCAGCGATAGTTTTAATTTTTTCAAATTATACGGAAAGAATTACTTCAAAAACTATATTTTAATCAATGGCTTGCTTTTGATCTTAATGACAGCCGTTATGATTTTTGGATATAAGGAACTTTTTTCCCAGATATTCGGATCCAATCTTGGGGGTGAAACGTATTATTTTGAACAATATTTTTCAGATAATGCAGGAATGCTGATCACGGTGGGATTATTGACTTTCCTACTTTTCATGATCCTGATGATTGTGAATTATCTGTACCCGGTTTTTTATTTAAAAAGAATAGCACAAGGAGCAGAAAAGATAAAAGCGGATGAAATTCTGAGTGATTTTAAGAGCAATGCAGGAAGAATAGCCAAGCTGTGCCTTGGAATGATCTTTATTGTCACCCCAATAATTTTGGTTGTTGTAGGTTTTTCTTATATCCTGATTTTTATTATTATCGGATTATTTCTGATCCTGCTTCTTTACCCTACGATATTTAATTTTACGACATTTCTGATGTATGATTATTTTAATTCGGACAGAGGTTTTTGGGGAAGTTTGAGCTATGCTTTGCGTTCACAGTTCTCCTACCCAAACGGCAATGAGAAGTCTCCGTACTGGAAATATTGGGGAGCTGCATTCGTCATGTTTATTATTATTTACATTGCAACATCCATCTTCACTTTTATTCCAATGATGTTCTTTTATGGATCGCTTCTCACGTCAACACCAGACGGGAATTTTGAACAAAATCCTTTTACAGGTACTTTAGGAATTGTGTTTCTTGTATTCTATGGGATTTCAATGCTGCTTTCATTTTTCCTCTCAAACCTGATGTATGTGAATGCAGGGCTGATGTATTATGACAGCAGAACAGATCTTCATCAGAAAGTAGAACTTGCAGAAATAGATACTATTGGAATCAATGAATAGAATTCTTTTTTTCTTACTGTTTTTTTTCTCTCTTGGGTTGGTGTATGCTCAGGACGATAATCCTATTGCCGATGATGTGGTAGATTCATTATATACAACCGGACATTATAGAAATATGCTGCGTGCAGATTCTGTTCTGATGAAAAATCCGGTATCAGAAAATACTGCTTATCCTAAAACATTCAAAGAAAATATTCCATCAAGATATAAAGGAAATGAATTTGACTATTCTGTATCAAAGCCAAGAGAGTCTTTCTGGCAAAAGCTGATGCGAAAACTCAATCAGATTATACAGGGGATTTTTGGAGAAACAGCATTGACCAAGTCTGCAGAATTTACGGGAGTTCTTATCCGGCTGTTTGCCATTATTCTGGTAGGTTTTCTGCTTTATTTTATCATTAAATATATCATGGGAAAAGATGGTAATTTTATTTTTGGTAAAAAGAATAAGAAACTAAACATCAATGTAGAAGAATTGCATGAGAATATCCATGAAATAAATTTTCCTGACAGTATTGCGAAATTTGAAAATGCCAGAGATTACCGTTCAGCAGTTCGTTATCAATTCTTGTTTATCCTTAAAAAACTGAGTGATAAAAAACTGATCAACTGGAATCCGGAAAAAACAAATAAGGATTATGCCGCAGAGTTAAAAGCTCCTCATCTGAAAAGTGATTTCTCCAATCTGTCTTATATTTTCGATTATGTCTGGTATGGGGAATTCAATATTGAAGAGCAGAGTTATCAGAAATTTAAAAATCAGTATCAGGCCTTTAAACCTTAATAACCATAACCATGAATAAAACTTTCAAAACATATGCTGTAATTTTCATCATTGTGATGATTGTTTTGGCATTGCTTGAAGTTAACAAAAAAGAAACGACAGACTGGCGTAAGAATTTTGATATCAATGAAAAGTCGCCGTTTGGCCTGTTTGTTTTTAATAATGAAGCGAAATATCTTTTTAAAAATAACCTGAAAAAGATTGAGCAGGTTCCTTATGAATATTACAGCCAGCATAAAAAAGGTGCTCACAATATTGTTGTTATCGAAAATAACCTTGACGGAGAGTCGTGGAAAAAAATCCTGACTCAGGTATCTGAGGGATCAGATGCGTTTTTGATGGCAAGCCGTATGCCCAAAGAAATCTCAGACAGTATCGGATATTATGATTCGGAAATCTCTTTTGAAGAGGAAAATGCCCTGAAACTTACCGACAAAAAATACCAGAACGATTTTGTTAAACTTGACAAATTTCCATCAGGCAGAGGATTCTCATTTATAAAACCCAATGTTGAAGTGCTGGGGAAGACTGTAGAAAAAAAGAACACAGATCAGGCTAACTTTATCAAAGTGAAATTCGGAAAAGGGTATATCTATGCTCATACAGAACCTCTTTTTCTCACCAATTATTATCTTCTTAAACCTGGGAACATAAAATATGCACAGGATGTATTTTCATATCTTCAGGATAGGGAAACGCTTTGGTTTGTAGCTAGCAAAAGTACAACGTCACGTTTCTTTATGAGATTTGTATTGTCGAATCCGGCTTTAAAGTATGCATGGTGGGTATTTTTGGGAGGTCTCGTTCTCTTCATTTTCTTTAATGCAAAGAGAAAACAGAGAATAGTGCCTGTAGAAGAGCCGTTGAGAAATACTTCTCTGGATTTTGTGAAAAGCATTGGAAATCTTTATCTTCAGGAAGGTGATTTTCATGATATGATGGCGAAGAAAGCTCAGTATTTTCTGAATAAAGTGAGAATGGATCTGTTGATAGATACCCAGAATCTGGATGAAGAATTTGCAAAAAAACTGCATCTGAAAACGGGTAAAACGATGGAAATGATTAATGAAGCGATAACGCTTATCAAAAAAGCTCAGGATCCTTACGCCAGCGTAATGAAGGAAGATCTTGCAAGGATCAATAAACTCCTTGATGAAATACTTAAATAATATAACTATATAATAATATAACAATATGACAGCTGACCAATGATCATAATGACTATTCCAAAGAAGAATATAATTGTTAGATTGATACAGTGTTAGATTGGTAAATTACATTTTATTATGGAAAATCTTGATAACCAGAATATAGAAAACCAAAGTTCTATAAACCTTAATAAACAGGAAGAACAGTTTCAGTCGAGAATCGATATGATAGAACTTCGTACGAGTTTAGAGAAAGTAAAATCTGAGATAGGAAAAGTAATTGTAGGACAGGAGAAGATGATAGAACATCTTTTGGCAGCATTACTTTCAAACGGGCACGTTCTTATTGAAGGAGTTCCCGGAGTAGCCAAAACCATTACAGCAAAATTACTGGCTAAGACAATTGACGTTGGTTTCAGCAGAATCCAGTTTACGCCGGATCTGATGCCTTCTGATATCCTGGGAACATCTATCTTCAATGTGAAAAACTCAGAATTTGAATTTAAAAAAGGTCCTATCTTTTCCAACTTCATACTAATTGACGAGATCAACAGATCGCCGGCAAAAACCCAGTCTGCATTATTTGAAGTCATGGAAGAAAGACAGATCACCATGGACGGGACACGGTATGTTTTGGAAGAGCCTTTCATTGTTATAGCTACTCAAAACCCCATAGAACACGAGGGAACATATAGACTTCCGGAAGCCCAGCTGGACAGGTTTTTATTCAAAATCAATGTAGGGTATCCTAATCTTGAACAGGAAATTGCAATCATTAGAAATCAGCATGAAAGCAAAAAAGAAGATAAAACAGAAGGGGTAAACCGTGTCATCACGGCAGAACAACTAAAAAGTTATCAGCATCTGGTAAAAGAAATCATTGTGGAAGCTCAGCTGATAGAATACATCGCTAAAATTATCATCAATACCAGAGAAAACCAATTCTTATATCTGGGAGCTTCGCCAAGAGCTTCACTGGCACTTCTTACCGCATCAAAAGCATTTGCAGCGCTAAGAGGCAGAGATTTTGTGACTCCTGAAGACATTAAAGAAGCAAGCTACGCTGTTTTAAGACACAGAGTAATTGTATCTCCCGAAAGAGAAATGGAAGGTCTTACCGCAGACGAAATTATCCGTCAGATTTTAGAAGGAATAGAAATACCGAGATAGGGAGTAGTTAATGGGTAGTAGATAATAGGAGGCAGGTAGCAGTTGATGGAGTACCTAATTTAATTAAAGTACAAAATATTACATATGGCAAATTTTAAAGAGCTTTTAGTTTGGCAGAAGTCTATTGATTTTGTTACTGAAATGTATAGGATTACTGAAACTTTTCCCAAAACCGAAATCTACGGATTAATATCACAAATAAGGAGGGCGGCTGTTTCTATACCCTCCAATATTGCAGAGGGAAATTCGAGAAGAAGTAAACCTGATTATCTGCAATTTTTAAAAATATCAAGAGGCAGTTGTGCAGAAGTAGAAACACAATTAATTATCTCAAAAAATCTCAAATTTTTAAATGAAAATGAGTATTTAAAATTAAATGGAAAGATTATAGAAATATCCAAAATGTTGAAGGGACTCATTAATTCCCTACAATAGTAATGATAGTGAAAAAGCTAATGAACGTCCACCTAAAACCTTTCATCTGCAACCTGCAACCTAATCAATGAAAAACTTATACATCAATACACGTTTCTTTTTTACACTCATCGGAGTGGGGATTCTGTATGTCCTGGCATTTTTCTTTCCGGTGCTGATGTGGGCAGCCCATACCGCACTCTTGATCTGCTTTCTGGCCGCAATGGTAGATTTTCTGTTGCTTTTTAACCAAAAAAATGCATTACAGGTTCAAAGGATATTGCCGGAAAAACTGTCCAACGGAGATGAGAACTTTGTGAAAATTGATATTAAAAATAATTACAGCTTTCCAATAGCTACTAAAATTATTGATGAAATTCCGTTTCAGTTTCAGAAAAGAGATTTTTTGATTGAAAAGAAGATTACTTCCGGAGCGAATACTTTCTTTCAATATTCATTAGAACCTAAAGAGAGAGGCGAATATCATTTCGGAGGGTTGAATATTTATGCATCTTCACCGCTTGGGTTGATTTCGAAGAGGTTTACTTTCCATAAAGATGCTATGCTGCCTGCTTATCCGTCTTTTATTCATCTCAGAAAATATGAATTGATGGCCATTCAGAGTGAATTTTTATTGGGAGGAATCAAAAGAGTCAGAAAGCTGGGACACACCATGGAATTTGAACAGATCAAAGAATATGTACCCGGAGATGATATCAGAACGATCAACTGGAAAGCAACGTCTAAGACGAACCGTCTGATGGTAAACCAGTTTCAGGATGAAAAATCACAGCGTATTTTTATGCTGATTGATAAAGGACGAACCATGAAAATGCCTTTCAATGGTTTAAGCTTACTGGATTATTCCATCAATGCAACGATGGCATTGTCTCATATTATTTTGAGAAAAGGAGATAGAGCCGGGATGATGACTTTTTCCAAAAAAGCAGAAAATAAAATTGCCGCCGATAACAAATCCGGACAATTGAAAAAAATATCTGAAGCACTTTATAATATTAAAACAGATTTCTTCGAAAGTGACTTCAACCGTTTGTATCAGGATGTAAAATATTCCATTAACCAAAGAAGTTTAATTTTACTTTTTACGAACTTTGAAACATTAGACGGACTCAACCGTCAGTTGAAATATCTTCGGGGAATCGCTAAAAACCATTTGTTGGTAGTGGTATTTTTCAAAAATTCAGAACTGCAGACGTTGATCAACAAAAATCCTGAGAATATGCAGGGAATATATGATGAGATCGTTGCTGAAAAATTTGAATTTGAAAAGAAACTGATCATTCAGGAACTCCGCAAATATGGAATTTATACAGTATATACGCTTCCGGAAAATTTGAATATCGATGTTATCAATAAATATTTGGAGATAAAAGCGAGAGGAATTTTATAACTTTGTATCAAGCAATAAGCAACAATGAAGATAACACTTAACAGAATAAACGACGATTTTTTATTTGAATGTACAAATGCTCAGGGAAATTCTATCCTTTTGGATAATACTTCCCAGCCGGGAGCAAAAGGAGTTTCTCCAATGGAAAGTGTACTGATGGCTGTGGCAGGCTGCAGCGGAATTGATGTAGTTTCTATTTTGAAGAAGCAGCGCCAGAACATCAAAAGTTTCCAGGCAGAGGTAGAAGGAGAGAGAGTACAGGTAGAAGATGCAAAACCTTTTAAATCCATTAACGTTAAGTTCCTTTTAGAAGGAGAAATTGATCCTAAAAAAGCACTGAAAGCTGCAGAACTTTCTTTTGAAAAATACTGTTCCGTATCAAAAACATTAGAACCGAATGTAGAAATCGGATACGAAGTCTACGTGAACGGAGAAAAAATATAATCTCTTATTTAAAAATAGAAAAAGCCGGATGACTCATCCGGCTTTTTATTACTCATTACCGATTAAAAGGTAAGTCTTGGTTTTATTAGTTTCGCTACAGTAGCTGTCCATCCTGTCTGATGAGAAGCACCTACTCCGCGCCCGTTATCTCCATGAAAATATTCAAAGAAGGTAATATAATCTCTGAAATGTTCATCATAATTGAACTTCGGATTGCCTCCATTGAAAGCACGCTGTCCGTGTTCATCCTTTAAAAATATAGAACAAAGTCTTTTGCTGATGTTTTGAGCTACTTCATCAAGGTTTCTTTTATCTCCGCTTCCCGTTGGAAGCTCTACTTTCAGACTATTTCCATAATAATAATGGAAACGCTGCAAGCTCTCCACAATCAGGAAATTAATAGGAAACCAAATAGGCCCGCGCCAGTTGCTGTTTCCTCCAAACATTCGGCTGTCGCTTTCTGCAGGAGTATAGTATACCATATTTTCGGCTCCATGCACAGAGAATACAAAAGGATTTTCTTCATACACTTTAGACATCGCACGGATTCCGTAAGAACTTAGAAACTCTTTTTCATCAAGCATTCTGGTAAGAACTTTCGTTAACCTGTTTTTACGTAAAATACTCATCAGGTGCTTTCTGCCTTGCCCCTCTTCATCCCAATGAGAAACAAGCTTGGTGAGTTCCGGTTTATTTTTAAGAATCCATTCCATTCTGGTTTTGAAATTGGGCATCTTTTCCAACAGCCTGTGATCAACAATTTCCACTGCGAATAAAGGAATTAATCCGACAATACTTCTTAATTTCAAAGAAACACTGTCTCCGTTTCCTAGCTGCAATACATCATAGAAAAATCCGTCCTCTTCATTCCACAAACCTTTCGTTCCTTCACCCAGATTTTCCATAGCCTCAGCGATATAAAGATAATGTTCGAAAAACTTGATCGCCATATCTTCATACACCTGATAATATTGGGCAAGTTCCATCGCAATACGCATCATATTCAATGCATACATTGCCATCCAGCTTGTTCCGTCTGCCTGCTCAAGATGCTGACCATCTTTTAATTCCATGTTCCGGTCAAAAGCTCCAATGTTATCAAGACCAAGGAAGCCGCCTCCAAAAATATTTTTACCGTTTTTATCCTTTCTGTTAACCCACCATGTGAAATTGAGCAACAACTTCTGGAAAACCTTCTCTAAGAATAGCAGATCCGGCTTGCCATTATTTTTTTCATCAATCTTAAAAACACGGAAGCATGACCACGCATGTACAGGTGGGTTCACATCGCTCATGTTCCATTCATAAGCAGGAAGCTGTCCGTTAGGATGCATATACCATTCTTTGGTCAATAGTAAAAGTTGTCCCTTGGCAAATTCTGCATCGATGATTGAAAAAGGAACACAGTGAAATGCCAGATCCCAGGTGGCATACCATGGATACTCCCATTTATCAGGCATGGAAATAATATCCTTATTGTGGAGATGATTCCATTCTGTATTTCTTACATACTCATTGAAATTTCTTGGCGCTTCAAAATTAGGATCACCTTTCAGCCATTTTCCTATATTGTAATGATAGAACTGTTTATTCCAGAGAAGCCCGGCAAATGCTTGTCTCTGAACATTTCTTTCATCTTCATTTACAGTATCATTCTGAATTTCGTTATAAAACTCTTCAGCTTCAGCTTGTCGGGTATTGAAAATATGATCGAAACTGTTAAAAGGTTCATCCGTTTCGTCAGGACACAATCTGAATTCAAAGACTTTTGATTCTCCTGCACCGATAAGCTCATCAATTAGAAAAGAAGCTTTTGTTCCTTTTTTTTCAGGATTTACGGTATTTCCCTGATGAATAATAAAATCATTGATTCCATCTTTGAAATAAGCATTCTCTGCTTTGGGAGCTCCGTAAAGTTTGGAAGTATTCGTTTCGTTATCACAAAATACACTTTTTGCATTTGTATTTCGGGAATACAGCTTTTTGATTGATATACTGTCATGACCAATATTAATACTTCCGTCATGAGAAGCATTGATCTCTCCTTTATAAGTATTGTATCCCCATTTCCAGTTATTTCTGAACCATACCGTAGGAGCTACCAGAATAGGAGCCTCATGCTGGCTTCGATTACAAACGGTGACTCTTGCTAGGATATCGTTGTGATCGCCTTTACAGTATTCAATGAAAATATCGAAATATTCGTCATTATCAAAAATTCCAGTGTCGAAAATCTCATACTCCGGTTCCTTTTTACTGCGTTTTCCGTTTTCTGTAACAAGATCATCGTAAGGAAATTCATTAATTGGGTATTTATACACCATCTTCATATAGCTGTGGGTAGGCGTATTGTCCAGATAATAAAATATTTCTTTGATGTCTTCACCATGATTTCCCTGAGGATTGCTCAATCCAAAGAATCGTTCTTTTACCATTTTATCTTTCCTGTTCCAGAAAGAAAAAGCAAAACAGAAAATCTGCTTTACATCAGAAATCCCGGCGATCCCTTCTTCTCCCCAGCGGTAAGCATAGCTTTCGGCATTATGATGATTGGTAAAATTCCATGCATTCCCATTCGGGCTGTAATCTTCACGTACATTTCCCCACTGGCGGTTGCTTACATAAGGTCCCCAGTTTTTCCATTTAGTATCTTGTAATCTTTCTTTTTCAACGGTCATATTTCATCATTTTTCAATACGAAGTTAGTTTTTTTGAGAAGTAATTCCAATTTTTTTCATCTGAATAATTATTAATATAGCCTTGAAATACTTGTATTTAAGGGCTGTTTTAAATATTAAAATAATTTTTTTTGAAATTAAAAGAAAAGAACTACCTTTGCATCATTCGTTCATTTAAATATTGAAAATGTTATCAAGAAAGGTTGAGGGATTAGACCCTATGAAACCTTAGCAACCCTTTGTGCAAGCAAAGAAGGTGCTACGTTCTACCAATTTATTTTGGACAGATAACTTACTGAAGTTCTTTTCAGCCATTTCCTGTGGCATTTTCAATTGTATTTGTATTAAAATATAATAGAATTGAAAACAGAACTAAACTATATTAATCTTTCGTATCAAACTTATTCCCAAAAGGAATATCATATCTCATTAAGCTATCAGCTTTTTGGGAAAGATCTGTTTACAGCACCCATCATTCTAATCAACCATGCTCTTACCGGAAACTCAAATGTATCGGGAGAAAAAGGATGGTGGAAACAATTGGTGGGAGAAAATCAGCTTGTTGATACCGATCAATATACTGTTCTGTGTTTCAATATACCCGGAAACGGTTATGACGATTTTTTAATTGAAGACTATGAAGACTTTACACCTTCAGATATCGCAGCGATATTTCTGAAAGGACTTGAAGCTTTACATATCAAAAATATATATGCCATTATTGGAGGCTCTCTTGGAGGGGGAATTGCATGGGAAATGCTTGCTAAGCAGCCGGATCTTGCAGAAATATTTATCCCCATAGCCTGTGATTACAGAACACACGACTGGCTTCATGCTCAATGTCTGGTTCAAAAGTTTTTATTGAATGATAAAGATGAACCATTACAGAAAGCAAGAATTCATGCGATGCTCTGTTATAGAACTCCACAATCACTCAACGATAGATTTCAAAACCAATATAATCAGGACAAACAACGCCTGGAATCAGAAGACTGGCTGGTTTATCATGGTAATGCATTAAACGAAAGGTTTAGTTTAAAGGCATACAAACTGATGAACCATCTCTTGATGAATATTAATACTGATGAAAAAGCACTGGAGAAGATCGAAGCACGAATGCACATGATCTCCGTAGATACAGACTTATTCTTCCCGGCTTCTGAAATCCGAATGTGTTTTGAAAACTTAAAAGAGAAAAATAAGGATGTTTCTTATCACGAGATCCAATCTATACACGGGCATGACGCCTTCCTAATGGAATATCAACAATTAAATAATATCATAAAAAACATTTTATAGAAGTAATGAAAAATGCTAACGAAATAAAATTTTTGAAGAACAGATCAATCATCAAATTTGAAGGAGAAGATTTCCTGGGAGAAATCGGGATTGACGGAAGAATTTTTAAAGCGCTTACTTTAGCGCGCATCAGTGTAGGAGTAATCTCTCAACAGGCCATAGAAAACGGAATTTCTATTTTGGTTCAGGAAATTGATGCAGAAAAAGCAGTCGCTTGTCTTATTGATGAGTTCGAAGCAGAAAGAAAATCTGGAAAAGTTTCTCAAATCTATAGTATCAATAATGTTTCTGTGATCGGTTTTGTAGCAGAAGATTTCAATAAAGTCTTTGCCGAACTGGCAAGAAACAATGTTTTCCCATTATTGCTGAATCAGGTAGCCGGAGAAAACAGAGTTAATATCGTAGTGACTTCTTCACAGGATGAAAAAACAAAAAACATCATAGAATCTGAAATTTTCAAAAAACCAAAGACAGTTCATCTGGCAATCATTGGTCACGGAAATGTAGGAAAGACATTGATACAACAAGTCTTGGAATCTGCAGAAGAAATTAAAAAACGTAAAAAAATAGACCTTAGAGTAGTTGCGGTAGCCAATTCAAAGAAAATTGCCTTCAACAAAAAAGGATTTGATGCCAATTGGGGTGATGAGGTTTTGACAGCAGAACATCCATCGAATGTAGAAGAACTGATCAATTTCTCTAATGAAAATCAACTGGAGAACCTGATTGTTGTGGATAACACAGCGAGTAAGGATTTTGTGAAGAACTACCATGCTTTAGCAGAAAACGGATTTGATCTGGTTTCTTCCAACAAAATTTTCAATACCCTTCCAATTGAAGAGTACAGAAAACTAAGATATACGTTGAGTAAAAACAACAGACGTTATCTGTATGAAACTAATGTTGGTGCAGGTTTACCGTTAATTGATACCATAAAATTATTACACCTTTCAGGAGAAAATATCACAAGAATCAAAGGAGTATTCTCAGGAACACTGAGCTATGTATTCAATAATTTTTCTTTGAGAGATGATAAATTTTCAGCAATTGTCAACGAAGCTTTGGAAAAAGGCTATACAGAACCGGATCCGAGAGAAGACTTATCCGGAAATGATGTAGCAAGAAAACTATTGATTTTAGCAAGAGAACTAGACCTGATCAATGAGTTCGGTGATATTAATATCCAAAACCTTGTTCCGGAAAGCTTACTTGAAGTTTCAAAATCAGAATTTCTTTCAAGATTGGATGAACTGGATGAAGAATACCAGAAAATTAAAGAAAATCAGGAGCCTGGCCATGTGTTGAGATATGTGGGTGACTTACATGGTGACTTGCAGAAAGATAAAGGTGAATTGGATGTGAAATTGATTTCAGTTCCTGCAACTTCAGCATTAGGACAGTTAAAAGGTTCCGATTCTATCTTTGAAATTTATACAGAAAGCTATGGAGAAAATCCAATCGTGATTATGGGAGCCGGAGCCGGAGCACAAGTAACAGCTAGAGGAGTATTCGGAGATATTTTAAGAGTAAGTGAAACTAAATAATATTTAATGTAACAATCTACCAATTTGGCAGTGTAACCATAACGGCAATTGTCCTTCTGAGCATAGCGAAGAATCTGATGGCTACACTGTGAAATTGACCAATTAAAACTATATGGAAAATTTTGAAACATCAGCAATAAGAACCCAGACTGAAAGATCTCAGTTTGATGAACATTCCACGCCATTATATCTTACCTCCAGCTTTATATTTCAGGATGCAGAAGATATGAGAGCAAGCTTTGCAGAAGAAAAACCTAAAAATCTATACAGCCGTTTCTCTAATCCGAATGTGACAGAGTTTACAGATAAGATTGCTAAGATGGAAGGTGCAGAAGCCGGATATGCCTTTGCAACAGGAATGGCAGCCATCTATTCTACATTTGCTGCACTCTTGAATGCCGGAGATCATATTGTAAGCTGTCAGTCTGTATTCGGATCTACACATACTTTGTTTACCAAGTATTTCCCGAAATGGAATATTGAAACTTCTTATTTCAAAGCGGAAGATGCTCAGAATGTTGAAAAATATATTCAACCCAATACAAAGATATTATACCTTGAAACGCCTACCAATCCAGCGATTGAAATCCTGGATCTTGAGTTTTTCGGACAGATTGCAAAAAAGCATAATCTTATTTTCATTGTAGATAATTGTTTTGCAACACCTTACCTTCAACAGCCAATCAAATATGGTGCAGATGTTGTTGTACATTCAGCTACGAAATTGATTGACGGACAGGGAAGAGTACTAGGGGGAATAGCAGTAGGAAAAGAAGACCTGATCAGAGAAATTTATCTTTTCGCAAGAAATACAGGACCTGCATTGTCTCCTTTTAATGCCTGGGTGTTATCAAAAAGCCTGGAAACATTGGCAATTCGTGTAGAAAAACACTGTGAAAACGCATTGAAGGTAGCTGAGTTTTTAGAAAGCCATCCTAATGTTGAACTGGTAAAATATCCCTTCCTGAAATCCCATCCAAGTTATGAAGTAGCCAAAAAGCAGATGAAGCTTGGAGGAAATATCGTAGCATTTGAAATAAAAGGAGGAATAGAAGGAGGAAGAAACTTCTTAGATAAGATACAAATGTGCTCGCTATCCGCCAACTTAGGTGATACAAGAACGATCGTTACCCATCCGGCATCCACTACCCACTCTAAACTGTCAGAAGAAGAGAGAAATGAAGTAGGAATTACAGCAGGACTAGTTCGTTGCTCTGTAGGATTGGAAAATGTAGAAGATATCATTGCAGATCTGAAACAGGCTTTAGATTAGTTAATCGTTGACAGTTTATAAAGAGCCAAATGGATAGAAACTACACAGAATTAGCAATTTGGAGGGAAGGAAGAAAGTTGGTTAATCTAGCTTATATCATTACTACAAGTTTTCCTAAAGAAGAATTATTGGCTTTAACGAGTCAAATAAGAAGAATGGCAACTTCAGTTTCGTTCAATATAACGGAAGGAAGTAGAAGACAGGCTCATGAAGATACTTTACAGTTTCTACATATTGCCGGGAAATCTCTTTATAAACTGGAAACTCAATTCCATTTTGCTGCAGATCAACACTATATTTCTAAAGAAGATTTTGAAATAATCAATAACAAAATCCTCTTATGTAAAAAACTGGTCAGCGGATTTATAAACTATAAATTGATAGAAAATGAAAAATTCAGAACAATTATATAAAGCTTTATCCGAAAGAATCTTAATTCTTGACGGTGCGATGGGAACGATGCTTCAGAGATACAAGTTTGAAGAGGAAGATTACCGTGGAGAACGTTTCAAAGACTGGGAGCATCCTGTAAAAGGAAATAATGACCTGCTTTCTCTTACACAGCCCCAAGCCATTGAAGAGGTTCACAAGAAATATCTGGAAGCCGGAGCTGACATTATTGAAACCAACACGTTTTCAGGAACTACGATTGCTATGGCAGATTATCACATGGAAGATTTGGTATATGATCTGAACTATGAGTCTGCAAAGATTGCCAGAAAAGCCTGTGACGAATACACCGCACAAAATCCTGATAAGCCGAGATTCGTAGCTGGATCTATCGGACCTACCAACAGAACGGCAAGCTTAAGCCCGGATGTTAACGATCCCGGATACAGAGCTATTACTTTTGAAGAATTGAGAGTGGCTTATAGGCAGCAGTGTGAAGCTTTGTTGGATGGAGGTTCAGATATCCTTTTGGTAGAAACCATCTTTGATACACTGAATGCGAAAGCTGCATTATTTGCTATTGACGAATTACAGGATGAAAGAGGAATAAAAATTCCGATCATGGTTTCAGGAACCATTACAGATGCTTCAGGAAGAACATTGAGTGGGCAGACGGCAGAAGCTTTTCTGATCTCTGTTTCCCACCTGAATTTATTAAGTGTAGGTTTCAACTGTGCATTGGGAGCAGATCAGCTGACTCCTTACCTTGAAACTCTGGCTCATAATTCAGAATTCTATGTTTCAGCTTATCCGAATGCCGGTTTACCAAATGCTTTCGGAAAATATGATGAAACTCCTGAAGATATGGCCAGACAGATCAAAGAATATGTGGAAAAAGGATTGATCAATATTATCGGGGGATGCTGCGGTACGACTCCCGAACATATTAAAGCGATAGCTGATCTTGTCGAGCAATATCCGCCAAGGAAAGCGGGGAATTTGCTAAAGAACATTATTTAGCATGCAAGAAATTTCCTGTGATTACAGCTTTTAAGCAACCACAGGAATTGATTGAGGCAGAATACCATAATGCCTACTATATTTTAGAAAAATAAAATGAAGTATTTAAGATTATCAGGCCTAGAGCCTCTTATCATAACTCCGGAGAGTAATTTCATCAATGTTGGTGAAAGGACTAACGTTGCGGGTTCCAAAAAGTTTTTAAGACTGATTAAGGAGGAGAAATTCTCTGAAGCATTAGATATTGCCCGTCATCAGGTAGAAGGAGGTGCCCAGATTCTGGATGTCAACTTCGATGATGGATTGATCGATGGAAAAGCATCCATGGTCAAATTCCTGAACTTAATTGCCTCCGAACCGGATATTGCAAGAATTCCAATCATGGTAGACTCTTCCAAATGGGAAATCTTGGAAGCAGGTCTTCAGGTAGCTCAGGGAAAATGTGTGGTGAATTCGATCAGCTTAAAAGAAGGTGAGGAAGAATTTATAAAACATGCCAAAGCCATAAAAAGATATGGGGCAGCAGTCATTGTCATGGCATTTGATGAGGTAGGGCAGGCTGACAGTTTTGAACGCAGAGTTGAAATTTCAAAACGTTCTTATGATATCTTAGTCAATCAGCTTGGCTTTCCGGCAGAAGATATCATTTTCGACTTAAATATCTTTCCTGTAGCAACGGGAATGGATGAGCACAGAAGAAATGCCATCGACTTTATTGAAGCTACGCGCTGGGTAAGACAAAATCTTCCTTATGCATCCGTGAGTGGGGGAGTGAGCAATGTTTCCTTCTCTTTCCGTGGAAATGATACCGTGAGAGAAGCTATGCATTCCGTATTCCTTTACCACGCTATTCAGGCAGGGATGAACATTGGTATTGTAAACCCGGCGATGCTGGAGGTTTATGATGAAATCAATAAGGAATTACTAGGACTTGTAGAAGACGTAATACTTGATAAAAGAGAAGATGCTACAGAAAGACTTCTCGACTATTCGGAAAAACATAAATCGGTCAAAAAAGAGAAGACCGAAGACTTGGAGTGGAGAAACAATCCATTACAGGAAAGAATTACCTATGCATTGGTAAAAGGTATCGACCGTTTTATTGAAGAAGATGTAGAAGAAGCAAGACAATTAGCAGCAAGACCGCTTCATGTTATAGAAATTAATCTAATGACAGGAATGGGGGTTGTAGGAGATCTATTCGGAAGCGGAAAAATGTTCCTTCCACAAGTTGTAAAGTCTGCAAGGGTAATGAAAAAAGCTGTGGCTTATTTGCAACCTTATATAGAAGCTGAAAAAGACGGGGCAAGGCCGGCTAATGGAAAAATCTTAATGGCCACTGTAAAAGGAGATGTTCATGATATCGGTAAAAATATTGTGAGTGTCGTTCTGGGTTGTAACAACTATGAAATCGTTGACCTTGGAGTGATGGTTCCGGCCGAAAAAATCATTCAAACGGCTATTGCAGAAAAAGTAGACGTTATTGGATTAAGCGGATTGATCACACCAAGTTTAGATGAAATGGTATATATCGCATCTGAATTGGAAAGACAAAATTTAGATTTTCCTTTATTGATCGGAGGCGCTACCACTTCAAAGGCACATACCGCAGTAAAAATCGATTTAAAATATAAAAATGCTGTCGTTCACGTGAATGATGCTTCAAGAGCTGTAAACGTCGTAAGCTCATTATTGGGTGACAGAAATAAAGAATATGTTTCGGATTTAAAGAATGACTATTCCGATTTCAGAGAAAAGTTCCTGAACAGACAAGTGGATAAAGATTATGTTTCTATTGAAGAAGCAAGAGAAAACCATTTTAAAATTGATTGGGAAAACGAAGATATTTTCACTCCGAATACTATAGGAATAAAAGTAATTGAAAATCAGGATCTGCGGGAGCTTCTTCCTTTCATTGACTGGTCACCGTTTTTCAGAAGCTGGGATCTACACGGAAAATATCCAAATATTTTGGAAGATGAGGTGGTAGGTGCTCAGGCTAAAGAATTATTCAAAGATGCTCAGGTTATTCTAAAGAGAATTCTGGATGAGAAACTGTTGACCGCAAAAGCGATCTTCGGAATCTTCAAAGCCAATTCCAATGAGTCCGATGATATCTTGATTTTTGATGAAAATAATAAAGAACAGGCTAAGTTTCTAACCTTAAGACAGCAGGCTCAAAGATCAAAAGGAAAAGAATATCTGGCTTTAAGTGATTTTATTGCTCCTCAAAGCTCTGGAAAAACCGATTACGTGGGAGCATTTTGTGTAACAACAGGTTTTGGGACCGATGAATTGTCCAATGAATATGAAAAGGCTAATGATGACTACAATTCTATCATGGTAAAAGCTTTGGCAGACCGTTTTGCAGAAGCCTACGCCGAATTTTTACATAAAAAAGTCAGAACAGAATATTGGGGATATGCGAATCAGGAAAGCTTAAGCAATGAAGAATTAATTGCGGAAAAATACAAAGGAGTCCGTCCGGCACCAGGATATCCCGCTTGCCCTGACCACCTGGAGAAGAAAACAATCTGGGATCTTTTAAAAGTAGAAGAGAATACGGGCGTTTTCCTTACAGAAAGCCTTGCCATGTTTCCAACAGCATCTGTTTCCGGATATTATTTCGGAAGTCCGCATGCCAAATATTTCGGATTAGGAAAAATTACAGAAGACCAGCTTAAAGATTACGCCGCCAGAAGAGGTTGTAGTCTCCAGGAAGCGAGAAAATGGTTGTCACCAAATTTAGCAGATTAAAATTAAAATGAAGATAACAGAACACATTAAAAAGGCAAATGGAAAAACATTGTTCTCCTTAGAAGTTGTTCCGCCGCAGAAAGGAATCGGGATTGAAGATCTCTATACCAATATAGATCCTTTGATGGAATTCAAGCCGCCTTTTATTGACGTTACCACATCCAGAGAAGAATATATCTATCTGGACAAAGGAAATGGGCTCATGGAACGTCGTATTACAAGAATGCGTCCCGGAACATTGGGAATCTGTGCTGCTATTCAACATAAATATAATGTAGATACTGTTCCACATTTGCTTTGCGGAGGGTTCACGAAAGAAGAAACAGAATATCTTTTGGTAGACTGTATGTACCTAGGGATAGACAATGTAATGGCTTTAAGAGGTGATGCGATGAAAGGGCATCAGTATTTTGAGCCTACTCAGGGAGGGCACGCAAGTGCAATGGATCTTGTGAATCAGATTAATAACCTGGGAAGAGGAAAATATCTTCATAACGAAGAGCAGATTTGTGATGAGCTTAATAAATTCTGTATCGGTGTTGCAGGATACCCGGAGAAACATATGGAAGCCCCTTCCATGAATTATGATCTGAAGTGGCTGAAACAAAAAGTAGATGCCGGAGCAGATTATATCGTTACCCAAATGTTTTATGACAATAAAAAGTATATAGAATTCGTTCAGAAAGCAAGAGAAATGGGAATTACAGTTCCTATCATTCCAGGGATAAAACCGATTGCAACAAAGAAGCATTTGAAAATTCTGCCACAGGTATTCAAAATAGACCTTCCCGAAGAACTGATCAATGCAGTGGAAAATGCAAAAAATAATGAAGCTGTGAAGCAGATCGGAATAGAATGGGCGATTACCCAATGCAAAGAACTTTTAGATTTTGGAGTTCCTGTTCTGCACTTTTACTCGATGGGGAAAAGTGATAATATCAAAAAAATAGCGGGTGAGCTATTCTAATAAAAGTACCAAAAATGAAGGAACCCCTGTGAATTTTCACAGGGGTTTATTTTTTATTGATTTAAGAACTTAACCAGTTTGATGAGGTCTGGTTCTTTATTTATTTTAATATTATTAGATTTCGCGAACTTTTCAATATCATCTTTTTTCGCCGGAAAAGCTTCCGCTATCTCTTTTACTTTCCTTGGGTTCTTAATATATCCTGACTCTGTTTTAATATAATAAACAGGATCCATTGCATTAAAGCTTGCAGGTCTGTCCGATTCGTATGAATTTCTGGCAGCAAAAGCCTTTTTAAATTCTGTTTTTACTTTTTTATAAAGTGTATTTTTACCATTAACCAGTTCAAAGAAATATCCTTTTAGATCATCGCCAGTGTCAAGCTTTACCAATGTTTCTTTTGTTCGGGTAAATTCAATTCTGGTAAAAGGGCTGTCCGGAACTAAAGAATAAGTTTCTTCATCCTTCTTGAACTCAACTTCATCAAAATATGTATTATAACGTGCTACAGCAGATTCTGCTCTGTCAGCAACAATAAATTTAGCGGGTGAAAATACTTTGTCATAGTAAGGAGTGCCCTGTATGTCATCATAGCTGATTCCCTTACTGTTTGAATCTCCATTCTGATAAAAGGTGTGATTCAGTAATCGTGATCCGTCATAACTCAATGTCGTCATCTGCTGTGCAGAAAGAGGAATGAAGGATACTAATAAGATACTGATAATGATTTTTCTCATTGTATATGGTTTTATTTAGTTTACTAAGAAATTACTTTCAAAAGTACAAATATTCCATTAAAATAAATGAAAAGAAAGAATTGTTCTTTAATTATAAATCCTGGTGTCTCTCAAACTCTTTATTCCTGTCAAACAAATACCGGTAGGTAGCCAGCTTTCTGGTAACAGTAGTATCCAAAGTTTCTGCAATCTTGATCATTTTAGGATTAAAATCGCCAATCCACTGCAGTTCTGTAATCTTGAAATCTGTATGTTTTCTCAAATGCTGAGTTCCTTCCCAGATCATATACCCATCAATCCCTTTCTTTTGCCATTCCGGAACAACACCGAAGACAAGCCCAACCATTTTCTCATTCTTTTTGAATCTTTTTAAGAACAAAAATTTAAGCTTTTCAAAAATGCCGAATCTTCCATTCAAATATTTAAACCACTGGTTGAGGTCCGGAATGTTGATCCACATAGAAATAGGGTTTTCATTTTCATATACAAACCAGGAAATATGCTCATTGATAATAGGTTTCATCGTATTGAACATTTTCAAAACCTTAGCTTCTTCCAGATGTTTCCCTTCTCCATGGCAAGCCCATGCCTTATTATAAACTTCAGTAAAATCTTTTGCAAACTTGGCCAGATTATTCTTTTTCATAGGTCGGGCCGAAATAGCAGGATTTCTTCTGTTTTTTTCATGAGCAATCGTGAAAATTCTTGAAACTTCGGCAAAAACAGGTCTGGTAAAACAAAGCTGTTCAAAGTAAATCTGAAACCCATAATTCTCAAAAAGATCTTTGTAATAGGGAAGGTTGTAATTCATTCCAAACAAAGGTTCAATAAAACCCTCAATTAAAAGTCCCCAGAATTTATCCCGTTCCCCGAAATTAATAGGGCCGTCCATCGCTTCCATTCCTTTTTCCTGAAGCCAGTTTTTACAATGATCAAAAATAAAATTGGCAGTTTCCCGATCATTGATACAGTCGAAAAAACCAATTCCTCCTGTAGGTTGCTTTTGTTCATAGAGGGTATTGATAAAAACGGCTACTTTACCAACCGTTTTATCATTCCTTTTAAACAGAAATCTTTTGCACTCCCCATTTTTAAAGAATTTATTCTTTTCAGGATCGAAAATCTCTTCAATATACTTATCTAAAGGTCGGATGTAATTTTTGTCGTGTTGATAAATTTTTGCTGGGAATTCAAGAAATTCCCTTTTATGGAGTTGGTTTTGTACTTCTTCGACAATAATCATAGGCTTTTTAATCAGAAATGGCTATAAAAGATAATGTTTTTCATCATATTTGAAATAGAGAAATAGATATTATCCGTATTTTTGCTGCAAATTAAATAAAAATGGTTGATTTTACTGATAACGACGATGATATTTTCACTGGAAAAGAACATACGCCTATAAGGAAAGATGCTTTTGATAAATCGCCACAGGAAAAAATAGAAAAAATTACTGAGCTTTTTGGCGAGATTATGGAAACACTAGGAATGGATATGACAGATGATTCTCTGAAAGATTCTCCCAAACGTGTTGCCAAAATGTATGTGAACGAGATTTTCGGAGGACTTCTTCCGGAAAATAAGCCAGGAATTTCCACTTTCTCCAATAAATATAAATACCGCCAGATGCTGGTGGAAAAAGATATCACCGTATATTCTTTTTGTGAACACCACTTCTTACCTATCATAGGAAGAGCACACGTTGCTTATATTTCCAATGGGGAAGTGATCGGCCTTTCAAAAATTAACAGGATTGTTGATTATTATGCGAAAAGACCACAGGTTCAGGAAAGGCTTACCATGCAGATTGTAGATGCTTTGAAAGAAGCATTGGGAACAAAAGACGTAGCGTGTATCATTGATGCAAAACACCTTTGTGTAAACTGCCGTGGAATTAAAGATACGGCAAGTTCTACAATTACTGCAGAATTAAGTGGTATTTTCAGAACAAACCCTATTACAAGACAAGAATTCTTACATTATGTAGGAAGTCATGCGAAACTGGATTATTAGACAATGAACTACCAAATTCTTAAGAATATTATTGATGCCGAACTTCAGAGATTTCAAAATATCACTGAAGAAGAATGGTCATATAGAATTTCATCAGAAAAATGGTCTAAAAAAGAAATTATTGGCCATCTTTGTGACAGCGCTTTTACAAATATCCGTAGATTTGTTGTCACTCAATATAAAGAGAACGAAAATATTGTATACGATCAGAATTTTTGGGTAAAAGCTCAGGACTACCATAATGTTCCGACTGTGGATCTTATTGATCTGTGGAAGTCGCTGAACTATCAGATTGTTCATATAGTTGAAAATATCCCGGATGAAGCATTACAAAGAACCTGCGATACTACCAAAACGGAGCCTCGGGTTTTTACACTGGAATTCATTATCAATGATTATGTAGACCATTTGCAGCATCATTTAAAAGCGATTTAATTATGATAAAATTTAAAAAAGTTTCCGATAAAATTTTCATCGCAACAATTATTTGTTGTGACAGAATTATTTTTTAACTAATTTTTGAATCTTTAAAACTATTAAATCTTTTAACTTAAAAATAAATGCAATTAAAAATATATAACTCCCTTACAGCGGAAAAAGAAATATTCAAACCTATTTTAGAAGGAAATATCGGAATGTATGTCTGCGGACCTACAGTGTACAGCAATGTGCATTTGGGAAATGTAAGAACTTTCCTTTCTTTCGATTTTATTTACCGCACCCTGATGCATTTGGGGTATAAAGTAAGATATGTAAGAAATATCACCGATGCAGGCCACCTTACCGATGATGGAAATGTAGAGAATGACAGATTCGTAAAACAAACCAGACTTGAAAAGCTGGAGCCTATGGAAATTGTACAAAAATATACAGTAGATTTCCATAAAGTACTGGAGATGTTCAACCTTTTGCCTCCCAATATTGAACCTACAGCTACCGGTCATATCGTTGAGCAGATCGAACTGACTCAAAAGCTGATTGAAAGAGGCTTCGCCTACGAAAGCAATGGTTCGGTATACTTTGATGTATTAGAATACAATAGAAGAGGATTGAACTATGGTGAACTTTCAAAACGTAATATAGAAGAGCTTTTTGCTAATACCAGAGATCTTGATGGTCAAGGTGAAAAGAAAAATCCACAGGACTTTGCATTGTGGAAAAAAGCATCGCCGGCTCACATCATGAGATGGAATTCTCCTTGGGGAGAAGGATTCCCGGGATGGCATCTTGAATGTACTGCGATGAGTACGAAATACTTAGGTGAAACATTTGATATCCATGGAGGAGGGATGGACCTTAAATTCCCTCACCACGAATGTGAAATTGCACAGGGGAAAGCTTGCAATGACGCAGCACCGGTAAACTACTGGATGCATGCTAATATGCTGACAATGAACTCTCAGCGTATGAGTAAGTCTACAGGAAACTATATTCTTCCAATGCAGCTGGTTACAGGTGATAATGACTTCTTTGAAAAACCTTTCCATCCGACAATTGTACGTTTCTGCTTCCTGCAGGCACATTACAGAAGTGTTTTGGATATTTCAAACGATGCCATGATTGCCAGCGAAAAAGGATTCATTAGGTTGATGGAAGCTGTCAAAGTATTGAATTCTGTCACTCCAGACGATGCAAAACAGTCTGGCTTCAACTTGAAAGAGTGGAAGAACAAAGCATATGAGGCTTTAACAGATGATTTCAACTCTCCAATCCTGATCGCTCACCTATTTGAGGCTGTGAAATATATCTTTGCCTTAAATGATGACAAAGAGACAATCTCTACACAAGACCTGGAAGATTTAAAAACAACATTGAATGCTCTTATATTTGATGTCTTAGGTCTACAGGCTATAGAAGAAAATAATAATGAAAAGCTAGATCAGACTTTGAAAGTCCTTATCGAGCTTAGAAATCAGGCAAGGAAATCTAAAAACTTTGATCTTTCAGATCAGATCAGAGACAAACTTCTTGCAGAAGGAATAGAATTAAAAGACGGAAGAGACGGAACATCCTATGTTCTGAACTAAAAATACAACTTCGTTTTAGAATCACCATTCCGTAGGAATCCCACATACTCAGGATTCTTACGGAATGTTTTTTTCTCCCCTTACAAGACCAAACCGTTCCTTAACTCTTCAATTCCTCAAACCTTCAAACTCTCCAACTTTCTTAGGAGCTATTCCTGCTATCCATTCCTACTCCTCGCTCCAGCGCTCTCCGCCCCTCCAGCCCAACCACTCTCCAACGCAAGCTGCGGGGTAACCATTGCTATCAGGGCTAGGGGAGGGAATTATAAATTATAAATGATGAATGATGATTTTCGGGTTTCGCGTTTTGGTTTTGAGGTTACAATTCCAGGTTTTAGGTTATGAATAGATGTCTTCTGTATCATCAACTTTCTCTCTTATATATTATACCATCATCCTCTGTGCAAATCCGCGCGATCTGTGGTTGATGATCCTATCAACAAGTAATCATTATCCTCTCCAGATAATCATCCAGGCATAAAAATTCAATAGAAACGGGTTTTAACCTATTTAATAAAAAGAAAACCTCCTTTTTGGCTTTAGCCGAAACTTAAATAAAGAATATTTGTTTTTAAAAGAGCCTCTTCTATTATATATAGGTATACCTTCCATTATACATTATACATTTATCCCATCCTCAACCCCTCTCAAAACACTCTCCGACCCTCCAACGCTCCCACTTGTCCTCTCCCTCCGGATCTTCCAAACAAATGTTTAAAATTTTTCTCTCTGCCTTCCAGCAGTTTAGGGCTTAATATTAATAAAAGGTAAAATTTATGTTAAATAAAGTTGCGTGGTGTGTAGTAAGTATCTATCTTTGCCCCACTGAAAAACGAAAGACATTCAGTAGCGCAGAGAAGCTTTTAGATAAGCAGAAACAATAAGAAACTTCAAAAGGGAAGAGCAAAAAAAACTTCAACATTTTTATTTAAAAAGTTGCGAGTTGAAATAAAGTTCTTATCTTTGCAGTCCCAATTAAGGGAGCGCAGGAGTGGAAGATTAGGTGATGAGAAGAGGGATTAAGGTTACTTAAAAAACTTTAAAATTTTCTTCAAAAACATTTGGTCAAATAGAAATAAAGTTTTACTTTTGCACTCGCAAATACGGAGCAACACTGACAGAGAAGATTGCATCGTTAAAAAGCGAAAGATATAAAGATCATTGACATACAATATAACAACCAAGTAAGGAAAAACTAAAGCGTCAAAACTTTGAGTGAGTCAGACAAACATACAATGGAGAGTTTGATCCTGGCTCAGGATGAACGCTAGCGGGAGGCCTAACACATGCAAGCCGAGCGGTAGAGATTCTTCGGAATCTTGAGAGCGGCGTACGGGTGCGGAACACGTGTGCAACCTGCCTTTATCTGGGGGATAGCCTTTCGAAAGGAAGATTAATACCCCATAATATATTGACTGGCATCAGTTGATATTGAAAACTCCGGTGGATAGAGATGGGCACGCGCAAGATTAGATAGTTGGTGAGGTAACGGCTCACCAAGTCTACGATCTTTAGGGGGCCTGAGAGGGTGATCCCCCACACTGGTACTGAGACACGGACCAGACTCCTACGGGAGGCAGCAGTGAGGAATATTGGACAATGGGTGAGAGCCTGATCCAGCCATCCCGCGTGAAGGACGACGGCCCTATGGGTTGTAAACTTCTTTTGTATAGGGATAAACCTACTCTCGTGAGAGTAGCTGAAGGTACTATACGAATAAGCACCGGCTAACTCCGTGCCAGCAGCCGCGGTAATACGGAGGGTGCAAGCGTTATCCGGATTTATTGGGTTTAAAGGGTCCGTAGGCGGATCTGTAAGTCAGTGGTGAAATCTCACAGCTTAACTGTGAAACTGCCATTGATACTGCAGGTCTTGAGTGTTGTTGAAGTAGCTGGAATAAGTAGTGTAGCGGTGAAATGCATAGATATTACTTAGAACACCAATTGCGAAGGCAGGTTACTAAGCAACAACTGACGCTGATGGACGAAAGCGTGGGGAGCGAACAGGATTAGATACCCTGGTAGTCCACGCCGTAAACGATGCTAACTCGTTTTTGGGTCTTTAAGATTCAGAGACTAAGCGAAAGTGATAAGTTAGCCACCTGGGGAGTACGTTCGCAAGAATGAAACTCAAAGGAATTGACGGGGGCCCGCACAAGCGGTGGATTATGTGGTTTAATTCGATGATACGCGAGGAACCTTACCAAGGCTTAAATGGGAAATGACAGGTTTAGAAATAGACTTTTCTTCGGACATTTTTCAAGGTGCTGCATGGTTGTCGTCAGCTCGTGCCGTGAGGTGTTAGGTTAAGTCCTGCAACGAGCGCAACCCCTGTCACTAGTTGCCATCATTAAGTTGGGGACTCTAGTGAGACTGCCTACGCAAGTAGAGAGGAAGGTGGGGATGACGTCAAATCATCACGGCCCTTACGCCTTGGGCCACACACGTAATACAATGGCCAGTACAGAGGGCAGCTACACAGCGATGTGATGCAAATCTCGAAAGCTGGTCTCAGTTCGGATTGGAGTCTGCAACTCGACTCTATGAAGCTGGAATCGCTAGTAATCGCGCATCAGCCATGGCGCGGTGAATACGTTCCCGGGCCTTGTACACACCGCCCGTCAAGCCATGGAAGTCTGGGGTACCTGAAGTCGGTGACCGTAATAGGAGCTGCCTAGGGTAAAACAGGTAACTAGGGCTAAGTCGTAACAAGGTAGCCGTACCGGAAGGTGCGGCTGGAACATCTCATTTTAGAGCGTCTTTAGACGATAAACAAAATTAGTATCGCAAGATACATGTACTTACTTAAAGTATAGCTTTAGTTTTTTGTTTGGTTGGTTATATTAAAAATACAAAACCCACTAGAAATTAGTATAGGGAAGAGATTGAGAAATGGAGAGAGTACTTACTTATCCCCATTACTCATAAAAAGTCTCGTAGCTCAGCTGGTTAGAGCGCTACACTGATAATGTAGAGGTCGGCAGTTCGAGCCTG
The DNA here is from genome assembly GCF_021869745.1 of Chryseobacterium sp. MEBOG07. NCBI lineage: Bacteria > Pseudomonadati > Bacteroidota > Flavobacteriia > Flavobacteriales > Weeksellaceae > Chryseobacterium > Chryseobacterium sp. MEBOG07. The sequence continues at coordinate 4,847,306 of NZ_CP084579.1, read as the reverse complement.
CCCGAGACTACTAATTATAGGGAATTATAGATTAAGAATTATAGATTTTAAATTACGACATTGCTGTTTCATTTAAAATTTATCATTTAAAATTTAAAATTTCTACTAGAGGGGGAATTAGCTCAGCTGGCTAGAGCGCCTGCCTTGCACGCAGGAGGTCAAGGGTTCGACTCCCTTATTCTCCACAGTTTTGGAAGACTGATTTAAAAGTTACGGATAGAGCCAAAAACAATATCTGTTCATCAGTTGGACAAGAAGACATTAAGATCATTGACATTAACGGTAAAGACATCACAAAGAGATAACCGAGCACTTTCGAGTGCCGAGTTTATAAAAATATCGATAAATTTTAATTTATCAAAAAATACTGAACTAATATAATTATTAGGAAAGAAATCGTTAAGGGCGTATGGCGGATGCCTAGGCTTTCAGAGGCGACGAAGGACGTGGTAAGCTGCGAAAAGCTGCGGGGATTGGCACACACGAATTGATCCGCAGATGTCCGAATGGGGCAACCCGGCTGGTTGAAGACCAGTCACCTCTTAGGAGGAGCAAACCCGGAGAACTGAAACATCTAAGTACCCGGAGGAAAAGAAATCGAAGAGATTCCGTAAGTAGTGGCGAGCGAAAGCGGATTAGCCCAAAAGCTAATATATGTTTAATAGAATGTTCTGGAAAGAACAGCCGTAGAGGGTGATAGCCCCGTAAATGAAAGGCATATTTGAGTGATAAATGAGTAGGGCGGGACACGTGAAATCCTGTCTGAATATGGGGGGACCATCCTCCAAGGCTAAATACTCCTGAAAGACCGATAGTGAACAAGTACTGTGAAGGAAAGGTGAAAAGCACTTCGAATAGAAGGGTGAAATAGAACCTGAAACCGTACGCCTACAAGCGGTCGGAGCACCTATATGGTGTGACGGCGTGCCTTTTGCATAATGAGCCTACGAGTTAATTTTACTAGCGAGGTTAAGGTATTAAGTACCGGAGCCGGAGCGAAAGCGAGTCTGAATAGGGCGTATAGTTAGTAGGATTAGACGCGAAACCTTGTGATCTACCCATGGGCAGGTTGAAGCTCTGGTAACACAGAGTGGAGGACCGAACCGGTTGACGTTGAAAAGTCTTCGGATGACCTGTGGGTAGGGGTGAAAGGCCAATCAAACTGGGAGATAGCTCGTACTCTCCGAAATGCATTTAGGTGCAGCGTCGTATATAAGTTTATTAGAGGTAGAGCTACTGATTGGATGCGGGGGTTTCACCACCTACCAATTCCTGACAAACTCCGAATGCTAATAAATGTTCTACGGCAGTGAGGGCATGGGTGCTAAGGTCCATGTCCGAGAGGGAAAGAACCCAGACCAACAGCTAAGGTCCCAAAATATATGTTAAGTTGAAGCAACGCGGTTGGACTGCATTGACAGCTAGGATGTTGGCTTGGAAGCAGCCATTCATTTAAAGAGTGCGTAACAGCTCACTAGTCGAGCGGTCCGGCATGGATAATAATCGGGCATAAACATATTACCGAAGCTATGGATTTATACCTTAGGGGTATATCTGGTAGGAGAGCATTCTATTTGCGCTGAAGCAGTACTGTGAGGTATTGTGGAGCGGATAGAAAAGAAAATGTAGGCATAAGTAACGATAAAGCGGGCGAGAAACCCGCTCACCGAAAGACTAAGGTTTCCTCAGCCATGCTAATCAGCTGAGGGTTAGTCGGGACCTAACGCGAACCCGAAAGGGGTAGTGGATGGACAATGGGTTAATATTCCCATACTTGCTCACACTAAAAAGGGGACGGAGTGCCGTACTTACTGGAGACTGACGGAATAGTCAAGGCCTAGCCTTCGGGCGAAGCTGCTGTAGGGAAAGTGCTTCCAAGAAAAGCCGAAGTGAAGCAACCCGTACCAAAACCGACACAGGTAGTCGAGGAGAGAATCCTAAGGTGCTAGAGTGAATCATGGTTAAGGAACTAGGCAAAATAGTCTCGTAACTTCGGGAGAAGAGACGCCATCAGCAATGGTGGCCGCAGTAAAGAGGCCCAGGCGACTGTTTATCAAAAACACAGGACTCTGCAAAATCGAAAGATGCAGTATAGGGTCTGACACCTGCCCGGTGCTGGAAGGTTAAGGAAGGTGCTTAGGGTTAAACCGAAGGCATTGACTGAAGCCCCAGTAAACGGCGGCCGTAACTATAACGGTCCTAAGGTAGCGAAATTCCTTGTCGGGTAAGTTCCGACCTGCACGAATGGTGTAACGATCTGGGCACTGTCTCAACCATGAGCTCTGTGAAATTGTAGTCTCGGTGAAGATGCCGAGTACCCGCAATGGGACGAAAAGACCCTGTGAACCTTTACTATAACTTCGTATTGACTTTGAGTAAGTAATGTGTAGGATAGGTGGGAGGCTTTGAAGCTTGCACGCTAGTGTAGGTGGAGCCAACGTTGAAATACCACCCTTTACTTACTTGGAGCCTAACTTCTTAATAGAAGGACATTGCGTGGTGGGTAGTTTGACTGGGGTGGTCGCCTCCAAAAGAGTAACGGAGGCTTTCAAAGGTACCCTCAGCACGCTTGGTAACCGTGCGTAGAGTGTAATGGCATAAGGGTGCTTGACTGTGAGACCAACAAGTCGATCAGGTGCGAAAGCAGGACATAGTGATCCGGTGGTTCCGTATGGAAGGGCCATCGCTCATAGGATAAAAGGTACTCCGGGGATAACAGGCTAGTCTCCCCCAAGAGCTCACATCGACGGGGAGGTTCGGCACCTCGATGTCGGCTCGTCACATCCTGGGGCTGGAGAAGGTCCCAAGGGTTGGGCTGTTCGCCCATTAAAGTGGCACGCGAGCTGGGTTCAGAACGTCGTGAGACAGTTCGGTCTCTATCTATTGCGGGCGTTAGATGTTTGAGAGGGCTTGATTCTAGTACGAGAGGACCGAATTGAACAAACCTCTGGTGTATCAGTTGTACCGCCAGGTGCACTGCTGAGTAGCTACGTTTGGAAGAGATAAGCACTGAAAGCATATAAGTGCGAAACTCGCCTCAAGATGAGACATCTTTTAAGGGTCGTTGGAGATGACGACGTTGATAGGCTATAGGTGTAAAGACAGTAATGTCATAGCCAAGTAGTACTAATTACCCGTAGATTTATAGCCTAATATGGCGCACGGAAGTGCAGCAAGGTTACCTCTTTGTGAAAGTTTTTATCGAAAATAAACCAGGTAGCAGATGTTAGCTATTAGGAAGCAGGGAAAACCTGTAACCTTTTACCTATAAGTTGCAACCTTATATACAACCTTTAGGGTGGTTTTAGCGGTGGGGCTCACCTGTTCCCATTCCGAACACAGAAGTTAAGCCCACCAGCGCCGATGGTACTGCTAACGCGGGAGAGTAGGCCGCCGCCAGTTTTTATTTTATTTTTAAAAAGTCCTTTATCATACGATAAAGGACTTTTTTGTTGTTATATACATACAGCATCGATATCTATATTAGACCTAAAACAAGGATCATAACTAGGATATTCAATCTTTAATTTACCCTCATTATTATTTATTTTCTTCAGTTAATAGGATTCCCCTATTATAAGTTTTGGCTAAAGCCAAATGGAAATGGAGTTTTTGACCAGAACGGGCTAAAGCCCGCTCCTATTGAATATCATAAATGGAGAATAATCAAAGCTGATCAATCGCAGCCGGAAACCTGAACCTCGAATCTCATAATTCATAACTTATAATTCATAATTCTCTTCCTTTTAGCCCCGATAGTAATGGTTACCCCGCAGCTTGAGTTGGAGAGTTGGTGGGGTTTGAGTGTAGGAGCGCGCTGGCGTAAGGAGTATGAATGGATAGCGGGATGAAGCTCCTGAAATAGCACAAGGTGTTCAATAGACTATTTGCTTATACAATCCTGTTTTACTCTACTTTATTCAAATAGTAGGGATTTCTTGTTTTTTAATTTGAAAATTATGTAACTTAGTAAAGTTAAAATAATTACGAATCTAAAAATATATAATATGAAAAAACATTTATTCCCTTTGTTTTTATTGCTATTAGGTGTGAATGCACAAGCACAGCAAGATATTTATGCAATAACAGGAAAAGAGACTCAAAGTATTAGTTTCAATGATTTCCGTACTATTGATGCTATAAATGGAACTTCAGGAGACAAAATTTTCACCACTGATTCTTCTGCAAAAGTATTTTCACAAACTAGAAGAGGGACAGTAGCTGAAGATAGAAATTCTTACAGCAATTCTCAGGCGGTAACTTTAGCAGCGCTGGCTTATGACTCATCTAATAACAGCCTTGTATATATGCCTATGTTTTCTTCTAATATCTATATTTTAAATCCTCAGACTAAAGAGATTACATTGGTAGAGAATAATGTTGCAAGAGTAACATCCTGTGATATCAATTCTCATATTACAAGAATGGCAACAGGATATAATGGAAATATTTATGCTGTTAATAACGCAGGGACACAATTTTTGGAAATCAGTAAGAAAAATGGACAGTATGTAGTAAATGATCTTGGAATTATTAAAGATGATACTTCTAACGGTAGAAATTCGTTTACTGCTATGGAAACTGGTTTTGGGGGAGATATGATCGCTGATGAAGAGAATAACTTCTACATTTTTGCTGCTTCAGGGAACGTTTTCAAAGTTCTGACAAAGGATCTAAAGGCAAAATTTGTTGGTAAAATCGCAGGTATTCCAGATAACTATTCTGTAAATGGAGCTGCTGTAAACAGTCAGGGGAAAGTAGTGGTAGCAAGTGCAAAAGGTGCTGCTCTGTATGAAGTAGATTTGCTGACTTTACAAGGTAAGCAGATCCCTGGAGAGCAGGGACTTCATATTTATGATTTGGCAAGTAAGTACTTTGTAAATGATAAAGCTTCTGCAGTCAATACACTGTCAAATCTGGATATTTATCCTACTAAAGTGGATGAGCATTTTATCAATGTTCATGTAAATAATAATATCAAAGGCAATATCAAGTTGAATATTTTTGATATGTCAGGTAAAAATGTAATGACTGAGAATTTGTCTATAAAAGAGAGTTCGTCTGATCAGAAGGTGTATCTTAAAGGATTGATAAGCGGTGCTTATATTGTAAATATCGTTGATGAATCTGGTAAAGTAATACTCAACAAGAAGATTCTTGTAACAAAATAATTGAACATACATTCAGTATATAAAGACCTTCTCTAATCATTTTGAGAAGGTTTTTTAATGATTATTTGATATTCAATAAGTTTTATTTTTCGATATTAAAATGTATTTTTATAAAAAAATATTGATGAAACTATACTTTAATGTAGGATATATTGTAAAGGCCGGAGAAAATTTACAGTTGGTAATTGGAGAAGATGGGGCTGCAGTACATATCCATACTATGTTTTATGCAGAGAATGGATTATGGAAATGTGAGGTAGATAATTTCTCAAAATCCGTTTCTTATCAATATCGTGTTGTAGATGAAAAAGGAAATGTACTAAGAGAAGAATTTGTTCCGCATCATCTTAGTTTTCCACATAACTATAAGGAATTTATTATTGTTGACGAATGGAATAATAAAAATTTCCCCGAGAATTATTTAAACAATAAAATCCTCTACAATAAGCTGCATGATTTTGTTCCTGAAAAAATAACTGTTTTAAAAAAACATACCCATTTATTCAGAATAGAAGCTCCTATTTATAATCCGGACTGGAGAGTCGTATTATTTGGAAGTACAGCATCTTTAGGAAATTGGGATTATGGAAAAGTGATTCATTTGAATCAGACAGATTTTGGAATGTGGGAAGCTTCTGTTGAAATTCCTGAAAATGAATTTATCCAGTTTAAATACTGTCTTTACGACACCAAAGAAAATAGAGTTATTGATGTAGAAACCGGAGAGAACAGATTTACGGTTGCTAATCCATTAACGGATGTCCTGCAGATTGTTTCCAATCATTATTTTAGATTTAAAGGATATCAGATGTATCACGACGCTGGTGTTGCTGTACCTGTATTTTCTTTGAGAAGCGAAGATGGATTCGGAGTAGGCGAATTTGCAGATATTAAAAAGCTAGCCGATTGGACGAAAGAAACCAACCTTGGCATTATCCAAATTCTTCCGATTAATGATACAACAGCCAATTATTCATGGACAGATTCTTACCCTTATGCGGCAGTATCTGTGTATGCTTTACATCCACAATATATCTCCATAGAAAAACTTGATTATTCTTTACCTAAAGAGTTAGTTGATGAATATGCGTCTGAAAAAGAGACTTTAAACGCTTTAGATCTGGTTGATTATGAAAAAATGATCGAAAGTAAGTGGAAATATCTGAGAGCAGTTTTCAATACGGAAAAAGATAAAATCTATAAGGACAGAAACTTTAAAAAGTTTATTAAAGATAATGAACATTGGCTTGTTCCTTACTCAGCATTCTGCGTATTAAGGGACAAATATAAAACGCCCAATTTCAATGATTGGAAGACTCACAAAAAATATATTGCAGGAAAAATATCGCAGTTCTTTACAACGAAAAATAAAGATTATGATATCTCAATGCTTCATGCGTGGGTACAATATCAATTACATGTACAGCTAAAAGATGCTGTTGATTATGCTCATAACCTGGGGATTTCGTTGAAGGGAGACCTTCCGATCGGAATTTACAGACACTCTGTGGAAGCTTGGACAGAGCCTGAATTATTTGGAATGGATTTCCAGGCCGGAGCTCCACCAGATCAGTTTACAGAATTGGGCCAAAACTGGGAATTCCCTACTTACAATTGGGAGGCGATGAAGGAAGACGGTTACAGATGGTGGATAAACAGGTTCAAAGCATTGGAGCAGTATTTTGATGCCATGAGGATTGATCATATTTTAGGGTTCTTCAGAATATGGAGAATGCCTATTTCTGCTGTACAGGGAATTTTGGGATACTTTTATCCGGCTGTTCCTATAGTAGCGGAGGAATTTAAAGCTTGGCAGATTCCATTTAATTTTGACAGGTATTGTAAACCTTTTATCAATAATAAGATCTTATGGGATCATTTTGGAAAAGACAGTGAGAAAGCTCTTGAGTTTATGAATCGCAATGATGATGGAACCTTTTCATTTAAAGAAGAATTTGATACCCAGAGAAAACTGGTTAATTTCTTTAAGAAAAAATCATACGGTCAGCTTGAAGAGCAACTAATTTCCTTATGTGCCAATGTTTTGTTTTTGACGGAGGAAAGAAATGGGAAGACGGTTTATCATCCTAGATTCAATGTGTACAACACAGAATCTTATAAATATCTTCCGGAGTCTGAACAGAAAAGTATTTATGACCTGTATCACGACTACTTCTTCAGAAGACAGGATCATTTATGGTTTGAAAAAGCCATGGAAAAACTTCCGGTAATCCTGAATGCTACCAAAATGCTGATCTGTGGAGAGGACCTTGGAATGGTTCCCGCCTGTGTACCGGAGGTAATGGACGAATTAGCAATTATAGCTCTGAAGGTACAGCGAATGCCTTCTGAAAATATTCCGTTCTATAATCCTAAGAATGCAAGCTATATGAATGTAGTTACAGCTTCTTCACACGACAGTTCAACTTTGAGGCAGTGGTGGAAAGAAGATTCTGTACTTACACAAAGATATTTCAATCAACAGCTGGTACAGTACGGAAAAGCACCGGCGGATCTTAATCCTCATCTTGCAGAGATTATTATGAAACAACATTTATATAATGATGCGATGCTGGCTATTTTCCCAATCCAGGAATTCCTTGCGACAGATCCGGAGCTTTCCAATAAAAAAATAGATAATGAAAGGATCAATAATCCTGCAGTTTTCCCTCATTATTGGCGCTACAGGATGCATATAAAGCTGGAAGACCTGAAAAATAAGGAATCTTTCAATAAAAAGATAGCCCATTGGATAAAAGACAGTGGAAGAGTGTAAATTTAACACTTGATTATCAATCAGTTAATAATATTTTAAAAGAAGTTTGATCTAATGATTTAACTTCTTTTTTTTATTTGCATCCAAAAGATAGAATTAAGATATTCTGTTATATATTAACCAATTAACGACTATAGAGATGAAAAAAATACTTTTGGGATTAGCTTTTGGGTTAGGCGTTTTGACGTCGGCTCAGCAATATCCGAATAATGGTTGGGATGATGACGGTTATTATCAGAATGGAGGCGGCTATTACAGCGATGAAGATGACAAAAATTATTTCCCTGATGATTATTATTACAATTATCCTCAGGATTATTATCCAACTGATTATTATCAGAGCTATTATAATGATTATAGAAATAGTATTGTCAATATCGACTGGAATGGATTTTTTGTACAGAACAGATTAAGCCGTTGGCAGGTAGATCAGATCATGAGACTAAATAATCTGTATGCCAGTTTTACAACATGGAATAATTTCTACAGATATAATCCGGACAGATGGTATTACGATAGGTTTTATGCGATGGAAAGAATTTTAGGACCAAGAACATTTGTTGTTTTTCAAAATAACTATTACAGAGGTTCAAGCCCAATCATCTATTTCCAGAATTACAGAAGAACATATTATGGACCTAGATATACTGTAATGCCAAGATATAGAAATATTAATATCAATATTTACAGAGTAGACAGATCAAGACTCCGCAGAATGGATAACCCTACTTTTGATGTAATCAGAAGAGACAGCAGAGCTGACAACGGTTTCAAAAATACAAGAACCAATGGTAATTCAGGAGGTTTCCGTGGTAATAATGGAACTCGTGATAATTCAGGCTTTAGAGACAATAATGGAGGAGGCTTCAGAGGAAATGCTGATAATGGAGGAACCAGAGGGAGCTCGGATAATAACGGAGGTTTTAGAAATAGCAATGGAGGCGGTTTCAGAGGAAACAATGAGGTAAGAAGAGAAGCTCCCAAAAGAGAAGATAATGGCGGCTTCAGAAATAGTAACGCCGGTGGTTTCAGACAAAAATCTGAAAACTCAGCCCCAAGACAAGAAAACCGTAATAGTGGCGGTGGTTTTAGAGGCAGTTTAGTAAGGAATTAATTTTCATATATTATATTTAAGTGGTGTGAAGGGTAGGTTTTTATAATCTACCCTTTTTTTTGTTATTCTTTAGTTTATTTTTATTAAAATTTAACATTATTTATTAATTTATCAATTTAACTTATGTTTTAATTCATAATCAAAAAGGTATACTAACAAAATAATAATTAATTAAATTTTAAAAAAGATGAAAAAATTAGTTTTAGCAATAGCATTTATCGGAATGGGAAGTTTTGCAATGGCACAGCAGACCAATACAACTCCACAGGACAGACAGGCAAGAGGCGCTGAAATGAAGCAGAGAATGGAGCAAAAACAACAGGAGCGTTTAGACCAGATGCAAAAAGACCTTAATCTTAATCAGTCTCAGGTAGCTCAGATTAAAGGACTTCAGGACAAAAGAAAAGCTGAAATGAAGTCAGAGTTTGAAAAAAATAAAGTAGACAGACAAGCCAAAATGCAGGAGATGATGGCCAAGAAAGCACAAATGGATGCGGATATGAAGAAGATTCTTACCCCTGATCAATATGATAAATGGCAGGCTGATAGAAATGCAAAAGCAGAGAAAATGAAAATGGCAATGAAAGAAAGAAGGATGATGAAAAAGCCGATGAACACAGGGACTGCTGAAGTAAAATAACAGCCTGTAATTTTAATTTTTTAATGTATTAAGGATGGATGCTTTTCCATCCTTTTTGTATTAATTTTCTTTAAAACTTTTGATTTCGGGCTTTTATTCCTTATTTTTGACTATAAATTTAATACTTATGGTTAGCGAAAAAATTGCAAAATTAATTAACGAACAAATTGCCCACGAACAATATGCCGCTCAATATTATCTGTCAATGTCTGCCTGGTTTTCCGGAAAAGATTTGGATGGAATTGCCAACTATTTCAGAGTACAAAGCAAAGAAGAATTGATGCATGCTGATAAAATGTTTGATTATTTGAATGACGTAGGCGGGGAAATTATCATCGGAGAAATTCCAAAACCTCCACATGAGTTCGAAAACGCAACGGATATTTTTGAAAAAGCATTGGCTCATGAGAAAATCGTAACTAAAAGTATTTTCAATATTGTAAAAAATGCTAACGAGGAAGGAGATTTTGCAACAACATCATTCATGCAGTGGTTTATCAACGAGCAGGTAGAAGAAGAAGCAAGCGCTTCTCAGTATGTAACAAAAATCAAAATGGTATGCGATAATCCATCAGCATTATACCTTTTTGATCAGGAATTGTCTCAAAGAGTATTTACTCCGACTCCTACAGTTTAAGATTGAAAATTCTTTTCAAAATATAAAACCGCTCTCCTTTTGGAATAGCGGTTTTTATTTTCAATAAAAAATACTCCTGGCTTCAGCCAACACTGAATATCTATTATTTCGATTAAATTAATAGTGTACTAGAGAAAGTTACTTTTTCTGTTTCTTTCTTTGTATTTTGACAGAGGTAATAAAAACAAATGCTCCTAATACAAAACTCAGAAACAAAGATTTTACAATATTTTCTGTCGGCATATACCGACGTCCATCCTCTGTGACAGCCGGGTCAAAACCATCTATAATATGATAGGTAACTACTGTAGAAACCGACGTAATCAAAAGACTTATAACAAAGGATATTAAATATATTTTCATGGTATTAGTGATCAAAACAAATAACTGATCAGACAGTATTCATCGTTAATAAAAATAATAAAACCTTTTTTAATATTAACCTTTTGAGAATGTTATAATTGAAAATATTATAGATAAATAATCTGAGTTTTAATAACTTTTTTACCCAGACGTTCAAGAATATTTTTATACCCTTCTACCTGTGCTTCATCCTTGGTTTTCTGTTCACCAGTCTTGAAATCAACAATGATATATCCCTCTTCACCCTTTAAAATACGGTCAGGTCTGAATATATGACTTTCTCCATTTTCAGAGATCATAATGTCTTTTTCGTTGATCACTTCCCACTTCTCATCAAAGAATTCTGCATAGGTTCGGACAATTTCCTGTAGCGTAATCTGTATTTCATTTTTTTCCTCCAGTGTAATCTGACCTTCCAGCGCGTATCCTTCAAGGACCTTTGTAATATCCTTTTCAGTATTGATCTTCGATAAAAGTTCATGTACGAAAAGCCCGATTCTTACCTTTTCATTTCGCACCTGGTAATTTTTAGAAGGAGTAGCAATCTTGATGGAAGTACTTTTCTCATTGACGTTCTTCAGATTCTGTATATTCTGGGTTTTAAAAGGTGAGCTTTTATCTTTAGAATGTTTCTTCAGCATCTCAGGATTTACGTCATACACGTCAAATTCATCAGCCTGTTCTGAATTTTTTGTCTGAAGAAATTCCAAAAGCTCAAGATTATTAGACGTCTTATTGGCTTTTTGAAGATAGAAGAACAGCTGTTCAACAGGCCTTGTGGTAGCAACATACTGCAGACATAATCTGTCAATCAGATTTTTATAAGCGTTTTTAGTGTTGAAAAACAGAATTTCATCATCATAAGCTTCCAGATTTTTACTGAACTGGTTGATGTTAACTGATTTTAAAGCTTCGTTTTCATTGGTATCAAACCAGTTGGTAAATTCACTATCCCGGTTTTTGTTCATCATAGGGATGAAAACAATAGGAAACTCCAGTCCTTTAGACTTGTGAATCGTCATGATCTGAATAGCATCAATGTTTTCCGAAGCCTGAATGGTATATGAGGAAGCCTCTTCATCCCAATATTTCAGAAACTCTTTGTTACTGGCACCTGCATTTTGTGTAAAATTGAAAAGCATCTCCAGGAAGTTCATCAGAAAGTCAGTTTCCTTGTTTTCAACAGAGAATTCATTGATGTAATATTCAATAAAATTATACAGATTGAATCTCGGGAAATTATCCTGTTTAAGACGCAGCGAATATTTCTGCTGAATAAACTGAAGTATTTCTTCATGGCCTTCAATATCCAGAATTTCTTTCATTTCTAAAGTGAAATCCGGCATAGTAATTTTCCCCACTGTATTCAGATGATACATCATCATGATCAGACAAGGTTTATTCTTAGGATTGAGTTCCCATCTCAGAAATTCAATAACAGCTTTTAACGTATTAGAAAGTTCGAGCGTAAGACCCTTGTCAGAAATCGTTTTAATATTGGTTTCCTCACCAAGATAATTGACTTTTAAATTTCCCAGTTTTTGAGAATAGCTGAAAATGTCAAAATTCGCACGGCAAAGGATGGTGATATCAGAGAACTTAAAACCATTATTCAGGCACTCCTGAATATCTTTCCGCATTCTTTCTGAAGTGTCACTGTAAAACTCTTCATTCGTAAGATTTTCGATCAGATTAACCTTTACACGCCCATCAATCTTTGATTTTGGACTTTGCTCAGCATCTGCCCCAAAAATATTCTTATGCTCTTCCAGCAGACCTTCAGAATGATATCGATACAGTTCGTTATTGAACTGTACAATGTTTCTGGCACTTCTCCAGTTATCCTTTAAGACTAGAAGATCCGCTTCCTTTGGTGAAAATTCTTTTTTGTTGATAATGTCCAGCATCAGTTTACTTTCTCCACCACGGAATCGGTAAATACTCTGCTTGGGATCGCCAACCAGCGTAAATGAAGTATATTCTGTAGAAACACTGTGATCCCTCAGAGGAACAAAATTTTGCCACTGCAGTTCTGAAGTATCCTGAAATTCATCAAAGAAATAATGTTGAAACTGTGAACCTACTTTTTCATAGATAAAAGCTGAAGGCTCGTTTCTGAGGTTTTCATTGATCAGGATATTAAATTTGGAAAGAAGAACAAGATCATTTTCCTCTTCAATTTTTTGAAGCTCGTCCTGAATATCTTTATTAACCTTTAAAGGAAGAAGAGCAGACAAAATTTTCTCTTTCTTTTGCGTTTCAATGTACAGAAGGATAAGTTTCATCCTGTTGTCCAGAAGCGCATCAAGGATTTCAAAGATCTCAGACTCTTTATGTTTTGACTTTGAAGAAGCTCCTTTCCTGTAATTGTTGACAACAGATTCTTCCTGAGTGGTAGGAAAAGGAAATCCTGGTCTTTTTTGTTGATAAAAATCGGTCACTTTAGTAAAGAAACCTCCGATTCCGTTTTTTCCCTGGGCAAAATCTTCAATCTCTATATTTCTCGATTTGAACAATTCAATAGAACTGGCAGCCAGCTCCGCAGAATGTTTTTTATTTAAAACAATTTCTTTACGAAGTGTATTCTTTATATCTTCATAATTGGCATCATCAAAACTCTTATTACTTTTCAGATGTTCATAATGAATATCCTTCACAAATTCTTTTGCCGAATCATAAAGGTTTTTATTAAGATTGATTCTTTCATTATTTTCAAGACTGTAGTCTACATAATCCATGAAAGAATTGGAGATCGTTTCATTTTCACCAATTTGATCCAGCATTTTATCAACAGCTTCTATCAGAAAAGGTTCCGCTTCAATTTCAAGATTAAAATTTTTAGCAAGTCCCAATTCGTATGAAAAACTTCTTACCAGTCTTGAATTAAAACGGTCAATCGTTCCGATATTCAGTGTGGAATAATTGTGGAGAACGTAGTCCAATAGCCTTTTAGAACGTTCATGAAGATCATCAATTGTTATTTTTAAGCCTTGTTCTTCAAATGCTTTCTGGATATTTTTCAGATCTGTATTCTCGGCATACTCTTTTGCTGAGAAATTTCCCAGCCAGGATAAAATTCTTTCCTTCATCTCGTTGGCTGCCTTATTGGTGAAAGTCAGTGCGAGAATATTCCTGATCGACTGCTGTTGATTAGGATAGCGGAGACAGATCATCAGAAGCCTTTGTACCAGGGCATATGTTTTCCCTGATCCGGCAGAAGCATTGATGACTGTGTAAGAATTTTGCATTGTTAAAAGAGGATTGAGACTGCAAGTTAGCTAAAATTTGAAAGAAACTTTAACAATTTAATCGGCCTATTTAACAGTTTACAAGGCAAAAATCAAAAAGAAATATTAAAACGCGTTAACTGTGGTTAAACTTATGGTAGAATTTAAAAATAATTTTAGCTTTGCTTTATAAAAAATAGCCTGTGAAACTTAAACTATTCTTTTTCTTGTCCTTTATCTTTTTTATTCAAACCCATGCTCAAAGTTATATATTTGGTAAGATTGCTTCCGAAGGCGGTGCTGAAATGCAGGATGTCAATGTAATCAATATCAGAACAGACGAAATAGTAGTTTCAAATAGGGATGGACATTTCATGATTTCCGGAAGAGAAGGAGATGAATTACGCTTTATAAAAGCAGGATATGAACGTTTGGCAAGAAAAGTTTCTCAGGAAAATACCCAATCTCCTATGAATGTAAGTCTTGTACGGCAAACTATTCAGATTCCTGAAGTTGAAGTGAAGCAAGGCCTTACCGGAAACTTAAAAATAGACTCAAAACTTTACAATAAACCTAAGAAAGTAGAAAAACTGATTAAAGATATTGATCAGTATATTGCTCAGAAATCCGATCCAAGAATATTGGCGGCAAGACCCGGAGAATTTGTACAGCCGAAAGGGGAAGGATTTTCTATTGGGAAAGTAAAAGATAAATGGGATGACGTAGATTTGATGAAATACATCAGAGCGAGCCTTGGAGATGAGTATTTTACCAATCTTAAAATAGAAAAACCTATGATAGACCATTTTATTTACTACGTTTTTGCAGGCGGTTTTGAAAGAAAAAAAATCCTGAAATATGGATTCTGCAGTGATGCGGATCTGTACAGGTTTCAGCGCTTTGTTCTGACAAGAATTTCAACCTATCGTACTCCACAAACTCAAAAGTAATGGAGACGAAACGTATTGAAAGAGGTTTATTTCTCGTGCTTTTTTGTATCGCTTCAGGATTGTGGGGTCAGCAAAAAATATCAGGAAAAGTCATTACAGGAAATGAACTGGATTTAACTCCTGTGTTGGTTGTTAATATCTCAAACAGCAAAAGCATGTTAAGTGATATGTCCGGAAGGTTTGAGATAGAAGCAAAAGAAAATGATGAGATCAGATTTGTAAAAGAAGGGTATTACCGTGTTGATAGGAAAATTACCGGAGAAGACATGAATGCTCCATTGAATATCATTCTGAAGAAAATGGAGATCCAGATTCCTGAGGTAAAAATAACATACAAACCTACAGGAAATTTGGCTAAAGATAATCAGCGTTTAAATGAATCCCGAAAAATTCAGTCATTAAAGTCAGATCTAGAGACTTATATGAAGAGCCCCCTTATTCAGGCTCTGCCAAATAATACCATATCAAAAACTTTTACAGGGCATGATTTTAATGCAGGACAGGTAAATGTGTTAGGGGTGTTGAGTGCTGTAGCTGGTTTGGTAAAAAAAGCAACAAAACCTAAAATTACCAAGGCCAATTACAATGAAACTCAGGATTTTCTTAAGAGAGTAAAAAATCAGATCAATTTGAGTTTCCTGAAAAAATATGGAATGGATGAAGAGCTGATTGATAGTTTTCTTCTCTATGCAGAAAAAACACGTTCACTATCAAAAAGATTTAGGAAAGATTTTCAGACAAGTGATGTAGAATATGAGCTTAGAGTAGCATTCGCAGAATACAGTAAAACGAATAAACTAGAGGGAAATAAAAATTAATTATTATAAAATAAAAGTTGGATTATATCACTGAAAATATTGAAAGTTTAGGGAGAAGAAGAATTTTTCTTTTCATAATGATGCTGTGCAGTACTTTCATTTTTTCTCAGCAGACAGTAACGGGACGAATAGTAGATGACAATGGTGAAGACTTAAGTAAAGTGATCGTTATCAATATGTCTACAGACAAAAAAGTATATTCCGATTCACAAGGGATTTTTTCTATTGATGCCAATCCTAATGATGAGTTGAGATTTGTAAAAGTAGATTTCAACAGGACATCCAGAAGAGTTCTTACCAATGGCGTTAATTCACCGCTGTTTATTACCCTTTATCAGATTCCGAGAGATGTAGGGGAAGTGAAGATCGTTAAAAAACTTACCGGAGATTTGAACGTAGATTCCCGAATTGTGGCAAAAGTAGATAAAGGAGAACAGGTAAGAGATGCTGTAGGTCTTCCGCAACCGGTGGGTAAAATGAGAGAAAAGCCGGCAGAAGTGAAAAGTGTTCTTTTACCCATACTTCTGGGAAATCTGAATGTTCAGGGAGTATATGATCTGATAAGCGGTAAAGCGAGAAGACAGAAAAGACAATATAAATATGATGATCTCCAGGAACATATTGCCTGGGTTCGTAACAGGATAGATGATGATTACTTTGTAAAAGCAGGAATCCCGGGTGATAGAATTTCAGAATTCATTCAGTTTTCATTTTTGGCGAAACCGCAGGTACGAACTTATGTGAAAGCAAGAAACCTTTCCGGTGTCATGCTAAGGTTAGAAGAAACAGCACCTCTTTTTATTGAAAGATTGAAACAGCAAAAAAAATAGTTCTAGATACCTTCAAATTTCTGTTCTTAAAATGTTAAAAAAATCTTAAAATAATGGAATGGAAATTGATACAGTCTTGTTGTAACAACAACCAAATTCACAAATTTTATGAATAAAAACATTTTTGCAGTAGCCATCGCAGCACTAGGTTTTGTAATTGGACTCGGGCTTTTAGGAAATGCCATTAAAAACAGAAATAAATCTGAAAATACAATTTCTATAACAGGACTTGGAACAAAACAATTTACTTCAGATCTGATCACCTGGTCCGGGAGTTTTTCCAAAAACAATGGAGATCTGAAATCTGCCTATGATGAACTGGCAACGGACAGAAAAGTAATCAACGATTACTTGCTTTCAAAAGGAATACAGCAGAAGGAAATTGTATTTTCATCGGTAGATATTCAAAAGCAGTTCAGAAGCTATAATGATTCAAACGGGAATTATGTACAGGGAGAATTTTCTGGTTACAATCTTACCCAAAAAGTATCCATTGAAAGTAAAGAAGTCAGCAAAATAGAAAACTTATCCAGAAATATTACCGAAATTATCAACCGCGGAATTGAATTCACCTCCTCTTCACCTGCCTATTTCTATACTAAACTTGCAACGGTGAAACAGGAAATGATTGCCAGTGCAACAAAAGATGCTAAGGAGCGTGCTGAAAAAATTGCAGAAAATTCAGGAAGTAGACTGGGAAATCTAAAAAAAGCAACAATGGGAGTGATCCAGATTACAGCACCCAATTCCAATGAAGATTATTCATACGGTGGAACTTTCAATACTTCTTCCAAAGAAAAAGAAGCTAGTATTACAATAAAGTTGGAGTACGAAGTAAATTAACAGAAAAGTTGTCTAATAAACTTTACAAAACTGCAAAAGCATTCATTTTAAAACCTTTGGCCCTTTTGTGGTTAAAAAAATAAATGAAAACGCCGGAAAAATAATTCCGGCGTTTTATATTTTAAGCGTAAACAGTATTACATATTTCATTTTTAAGCTCCTCTACATTTTCAGGAGTATAATTGGCTAACAGCCATAAATTCAAGGATTTTTTTCCTTCACCATAGCTTGGTTGGATATGAGTGGTATCAATCAGACTAAAATTATTTCTCTGATAGAAAGAATACCGTCTTGAGGCATCTTCACTCAATTCTGCAGGCTCAATTTCTAAGATAATATTCGGATAACTTTCTGATAAGTGATTCATGATATGAGATCCCAGCTTTTTACTTCTGAAGGTCTCAAACACTTCGAAATGTTCTACAAAAACAAAAGAACTCAGTTCCCAAAGAATGAGGTAGCCTATAGCTTCTGATTCATGAACAGCAGACATGAATTTTACCCGCGGATTTGAAAATAACCCCACAAATTGTTCTTTATCTCTTTGTTCGTCTACAGGAAAAGTGGTCGTATAAGAAGTATAGATTTCCTGAACTCTATGATCTTCAGCAGAAGTAATCGGTAAAAATTCCATAATTTATAAATCAAAGACACTGGGTCTTCTGGTGATAAAAATATCTTTAATCCAAAGTGTAAATGCCAATCCCAAGTAGATCAGAAAGAAAAAACCGGCTGTAGCAAAAGTAGAATAAATGAAGAAAATTCTCAATTTAGATACAGGAATTCCCAGCTTGGCACCCATTCTTGTCAGTACACCAAACCATTCTCTTTCCATTTTATGACGGATATTACTCAGCATTTCCAGATTGTTATTTAAAAGTTGAATCCTAATACTGCAAGGTAAGCATTTTTTTTGATAAAGGTTTTGAATGATGGGATCTGTTCGGGGATAATTATTCTTTTAAAAGTTTAAATCCGATACTGCAGGCTAAACAGTTTTTTGTTTCACAATTGGTTGTATGATGGTAAATCAAACTTTGGCTTTCGAGAGCATTGGTGATTTTAAGCCCCAGTTTTTTCCATCCTGTTATGACGGTGTTTTTCTCAGCAGAAATATCTTTATACATTTCAATAATTTCATCTGTAATCTCTTCCCGATGATATCTGTGGTAAGAATACTTTAAAGGAAGAACTGTGTTTAAAATCAGAATATCAATAAAAATCTTTACTCAGCGTTTTAGGATGTACTTTTGAGATATTTCCGAAATTGAAACGGGAATCCCAATATTCAGAAGCTTTTATAGAATTGAAAATGCTATACAGCTGATCTGTATTTCTGGTCTCCATGATCTTTGAGAATAAATTCTGATGTTTGTACAGGTCTGCCAATTGAGAGAGGCGGATTGTGGGGAAATTAGGAGGTCTTAATCTTAAAAATTTAGGATGAAACTTAAGATCTGAAATAGAAAACTTTGCTTTGATGAATTGAAATTCTCTCTTCCAGATTTTCATCTGTTCGTCATCCGGATGATCAAGCCATCCTGAGATTCCAAACAATAAAGCTTCAAGCTGAAGAGGATTCTGACGAATTTTATTAATAATACTGTAATCCACACTTTCTGCAATCTGCCGAAAAAGATGAGCATTAACTTTTAATCCAAACGAATAAGCAAAGCTGTGAAATAAAACGGCTTCAAAATTATTTTTGTATTGAATTAAACTCTGCTCAAGTTCTGAAGATTTCTCATTCAGTTTTTTCAGAATATTCTCTTCATGAAAATGGACCGGGATTTTTTCTGTATCAAATATATTTTCGCAAGTAATAAATTCTTCTTTGTCAACAAACTTTTCATATTTCCAGACTATATTTTCATCAATATAATCCTTCAATTCCAAAGTAGGAACATTCTTTCCGGTAAGTTCATGAATGTCTATATCGTGTAGAAAAACGACATGCAAGATGATATTTTGATAATTGGGATCCAGGGAGTGGTTGTGGAAAATCCAGTCTGAGGAACGGACGTGGAGTTCTATATTTCCTGCGAGAAGTAAGCCGTTGATTCTGATTTTGGCGTCCAGAAAATCAGGGCCTGCATTTGTATTCCATTTTCCAAAATGGATGATCTCAACGGAATTACCTTCAATATCCTTGAAGTCAAAATGTTTGAAAACCTTATAGTTCCAAAGATATTGAAGTAATTTTTCCGTCATAAGTATGACGATAAATATAATAGAAATATTATGCTTTCGTCAGCTCCTTATTAAAATTTTCTATAGTTGTTCTATACATTTTCTCATAGATAGGAAGAATGTTTTTCAAATCGAATTTTATAGCCTGATCTTTCGCATTTTGCTTCATTTTGGCTAAAAGTTCGTCATTACTCAACAATTTGATGGTGTAGTTGCTCATGGCTTCTACATTTCCGATTTCTGCAAGATATCCGGTCTCTCCCTGAATGTTTACTTCAGGAATTCCTCCCGCATTGGAACTGATAACCGGGGTATAAGCTGCCATTGCTTCCAAAGCTGCCAAACCGAAACTTTCCTGCTCCGAAGGAAGAAGAAATACATCGGAAAGCTGTAAGATCTTATAAAGATCATTCACTTTTCCAAGAAGACGGATTTTTGAAATAAGCTCCGGATTTTCTTCCAGAAACTGATTAACCTTTTCCATATCAGGACCTTCCCCAATGATGATAAGTTTAGATTTTACCTTCTTCTCTACATTTTTAAAGATCTGTAATACTTCATCTACACGTTTTACAGGACGAAGATTGGATACGTGGATCAGAATTTTTTCATCAGGATTCGCAAATTGTGTTCTCTGGCACTCAGAGCAGTCATCAAATTCAGAATTGTCAATAAAATTGGTAATTACCTGAATTTCTTTTTTGATGTTGAAAAACTGAAGCGTATCTTTTTTCAGACTTTGAGAAACCGAAGTAATCGCATCAGACTGATTGATTGAAAATTCTACAGCATGTTTATAACTTGGGTGCTGACCTACAAGGGTAATATCTGTACCGTGCAATGTAGTCACCAGTGGAATATCATTATTGTCTTCCTGAAGCATCTGTTTGGCTGTAAAAGCTGCATATGCATAAGGAATGGCATAATGTGCATGAAGAAGATCCAGTTTATAAAGATTGACAACCCTGTAGATCATCGAGCTTAGCGCAATATCATAAGGCTGATACTGGAAAAGCGGATAGGTCTGAACATTTACCCTGTGAAAGAAAATATTCGGGTTGGTGATGTCTAATCTTGCAGGAAGTGCAGAACTGATGAAATGTACTTCATATCCTTTATTGGCAAGGGACATTCCTAATTCTGTTGCTACAATTCCGCTTCCTCCATATGTGGGATAGCAAAGTATGCCTATTTTCATTAGATTATTGTTGTTTTGATGTTGTGTTATTAGGGTTTGCTGAGGTAGCTGAATTAAGCTCTATACCCATTCCTGGTTTCAACTGGTCATTGACAAGTACAGGAAGTTTCCCCCATATTTTTGTTTTTCCGTTTAAGGCATCTGCAGCAGCGTTCATTGAATCATCATTGTTTTCATAAGAAACAAGAACGGTTGAAACTTTTGAAATATCAATATCCTTTAATGCATAAGCACTTCCGAATACATTCAGTATTACATTTTGATTTTTGGTAAGATCAGAAAGCACTTTTTTTGATTCTTCTGATATTTTGTAAGGCTTGTAAGCTGTTGAGTTATCCTTATGGAAACCTACGATTACTGTAGAACCTGCCGGAATAGTATTAATTTCGCCAGCTTTTTTAATGATGGCATTGTTTCCTAGTCGGTTGGTAAAAGTCTGATAAGGCGCTTCTTCCAGAGGAACATAATAAATCTGTTTTCCTGTAAGAGGCAGTAATTTCTTTTCATCCTTTAATAATGTCAATGCATTGGAATAAAGATTCTGTACTAATTGAGTATGAGAATTATTATTCAGGTCTGTATTGATATTTTCAGGATTTTTTGGAGTGTATTGAGTCAATCCAAGAAAATATTTGGTTAATAAGATCTTTTTTACACTTTCCTCTACTCTGGATTGAGGAATTTCTCCTTTATCAATGGCTTTCTGGATCAGTTTTTTACCTTCAGAAACACCTTGTGAGAAAAGCATAATATCATTTCCTGCTTTGAACGCCATAGCATCCAGTTCACCCGGTTTGTATTTATTGGCAACAGCACCCATATTGAGCGCGTCTGTAATGATTAACCCTTTATAGCCTAATTTATCTTTAAGTAATCCAGTAATGATATTTTTAGAAACAGATGCCGGAATTCCTTTCCCTGATTCTAAGCTTGGAACGTATAAATGGGCAACCATTACTCCGCCGATTCCTTTATTCATCAACGCTTTGAAAGGTGCCAGTTCTATAGTATTAAGTCTGTCTATATTGTGGGAAACTACCGGAAGATCAAGGTGTGAGTCTGTGCTGGTATCTCCGTGACCTGGAAAATGTTTAATGGCTGCTAATATATTGTTATCCTGAAGCCCGTTAGAATAGGATAGGGCAGAGCTGATGACATTATTCACTTCAGAACCAAAACTTCTGTTTCCAATGATAGGGTTATTTGGATTGGTATTAACATCCACTACAGGAGCAAAATCCCAATTGATACCCATTCTGTGACAATCTTCAGCAATTTTTGCTGCCATCTGGTAGACAAGATTTTTATCCTGAATGGCACCCAATGTCATGGCCCATGGAAATTTATGAGCGGTTGCAATTCTCTGGTATAGTCCCCATTCCGCATCCATACCGATCATCAAAGGGATTTTAGATTTTTGCTGAAACTCATTTACCAGATTGATTTCTCTTGCTGCATCATCCTGCATTAAAATCAAACCTCCTATTTTATCATTCGCAACAATATTTCTTACCTGGCTGATATAGTCTTCTCCTTTATTGGTATAAAGTGCAACAATAAAAAGCTGTCCTAACTTTTCGTCCTGAGAAAGATTTTTGTATGTCTTTTCAACCCATTGCTGAGCCTTTTTCAAATCTTCCTTAGAAGCATTTTTAGGCTGGTACTGGGCATTAACTTTAGGACTTATCAATGCTACAATAAAGAGTGAAGTATATAATAATTTCTTCATGACTTTTTGAATAAGAACAAAAATACAATTAAAAAAATGATGAAAACAAAGTTTTTGCAATTTTTGGTATATGATTTGAATAAGCAATATAAATAATAACTAAACTTTAATAAGAAATGAAAAAAATACTTCTGTTTTTATTCCTTGGTGCTGTAGGCTTTACTGCTTATAGCTGTGACAACAAAGATGATGTTGTAGTACAAGGTACAGACTATGATACTATCAATCAATCATTTGATATTAGTCCTAGTTTTACAAAGGTTAGTGATAATCTTTACAGATGGAGTGATAGTTTTAAGAGCCCATTAGTACAATCAGATATGGTACTTGTTTATATGCAGGTGGACACTAATGGAGGTTCTCCTGTCTGGAGGCTCTTACCATATACTTATTATGTAGGTAATGTTAATAATGATGCTGTAGATTACATTAATGAATTCAGTAAGACTGGTGTTACTATTAATATTAACTCAACAAATACATTTAGTTTAACAGCTAATCCATCTTACTATCAGAATAAAAATTTCAGAGTTCTTATTCTTCCGGCTAATGGAACGGGAACAGGTGGAGCAAAAGCGGCTAAAGGTAATGCAGTAGATTATAACGATTATAAGAGTGTAATTAAATATTACAATATTGACGAGTCTAAAATCAAGACTAAATACTAAGAAATATCTTTTCAGTTTTTTATAATTAAAAAAGTCCCGAGAGTAATCTTGGGGCTTTTGATTTATATATAAGAATAGACCAAGCTATTTAATTTAAACGTATCTATTGTGAGAGAATTTGATTAAGATATTTTAGATGCAGAAACAAATGGCCAGATAAAAGAGAGATCAGAAAAATAAAAAGCTTCAGAATATTCTGAAGCTTTTATTTTATTTAGTTATCATTGTCATCAAGAAGATGTCCAAAGAAGTCTTTTTTTGTTTGCAGATATCCTTTGCTTATTTCGTTGGCAGGAATCTGTAGCGGTACTCTTGAATTAAGGTGAATGTTGCTATCTACCACATATTTTACCTTTTCAGGATTATTGGTCAAAAGATTGATATCTTTTACATCCAATAGATTAAGGATTTCAATCGCTACGCTGAAATTTCTATCATCTGCGGGAAGTCCCAGTTGAAGATTGGCCTGTACAGTATCCAAACCTTTTTCCTGTAGGGAGTATGCCTTCAGCTTGTTGATGATCCCGATGTTTCTTCCTTCCTGGCGAAGGTAGATGATGATCCCACCGTTTTCATGGATATATTTCATTGCAGCATCTAATTGTTGGCCGCATTCACATTTTTTTGAATGGAAAACTTCTCCGGTAATACATTCTGAGTGGAAACGAACATTAACTGGTTTTGAGAAATCTGTATTTTCTGCAACAATCGCCATATGAGGCATCCAGTCGTTTACGTTTTCGGAGAAAGCAATCATTCGGAAAGTACCGTGTTCTGTAGGAACATTGGCTTCCGCTTGAATTTTAATCATTGATTGTTCAATTAGTTTTTAACTTCCTGGTAAAGCATCTTCAATAACAGAAATATTGGTTTTTAAACGAACCAGATATCTGTTGAGAACCTCATCGTCATCTCTGTCAAGATTTTGCCTTAGCTTTTGAATTTTTTTGTAAGATTTTTCGAAGCTTTTAAGGGCTCTGCTCTTTCCTGTAGAATTGTTGGCATCAATAGCATATAAATAATTCTGAAGGCTGTATTTCAAGCTGGTGATCTCGTCATTCAATCCGTTGTTTTTAAACTTAGGAAAAGTGGAGATCATATTTGAAATTTCAGAAGCATTTACATTCTCTTTAATATTGATATTAAAATTCTTCTTTGAGCCTCTGTCAGAATCAGAACCTTTGGTATCACTATAAAAATTATTTGACAGCGGAGAAAGGTTAAGCTTTTCCGTTGCGCAGGAAGATGTTAATATGATAAGTACTCCAAGAAAAATTAATCGTTTCATTTCTGTTGCCCTTTTTGATAAAGGATTGGGTTAAGACTTTCATCGTTATACATTTTCATTTGTTTGTATACTTTCATCTTAACGTTACCGTTCTCAATATCAGCAAGCAACTGATTTATAGAAGTTGATAGATCTTCTTTCTGAGTAAGCAGAACATCCAGTTTAGCCTGGCAGTTGTTTCTGTGTTCTTCAGAAGCAGATTCTCTATTAGCTTCTAACGACATATGATAAACCTTTAATGCAAGAATTGATAATCTGTCTACTGCCCAAGCGGGAGTTTCTGTATTTATTTTTGCTTCAGATTTAGGAGTTATATTTTCAAACTTATTAAGGAACCAGCCGTCAATATACTCTACCAAATCAGTTCTTTTCTGATTGGAGGCGTCTATTGTTCTCTTGAGTTGAAGAGCTTCAGCCGGATCAATATTTTCATCTCTAATTATATCTTCCAGATGCCATTGAACGGTATCAATCCAGTTCTTTGCATACAAAATCCGTTCCAAACTATCTTTTTCGAACGGGTTACTAACTAGAGCGTTAACGTCATCAGACACGTGATAGTCTTCAATAGCTTGATTGAAGACTTTCCATGCAGTCTCAGTAAATTTCATTAATTCTAAGTAATTTTAGTTGCTTGGAGAATTATTATTATCGGAAGACGGCTTTTTCTCAGCACCTGGTTTGTCTTCTTCTTTCACCGCATCTTTAAATTCTTTGATTCCGGAACCAACTCCTCTCATTAATTCAGGAATTTTCTTTCCTCCAAACAGCAATACTAAAAGTATCGCTACGATAAGGATATGCTGCCAAGATAAGGCAAGTATAGTTAGTGTATTCATCTCTTAAAATTTTTGTAAAGTTACACTTTTTTTAATATGAAATCCAACCTAATGGATCAACTGGTGTACTTCCGCTCCATACTTGGAAATCAAGGGTATAAGCACCGTCAAAATCCTGAGCTATTGTACCTACCGGAGTTCCTGATGAAACCTGCTGTCCTTTGGAAACACTTACATTTCCTAAGTTGGAATAAATGGTAAAGTAGCTTCCGTGTTTAATGATAACGGTCTTTGTTCCGTCACTGCTGGCTACAACCGAAGATACAGTTCCAGGAAATACAGATTTAGCACGTGTGCCGGACGGAACAGCGATTTTAATACCCGTATTGTCTTCAGAAATATTTTTGAAAACCGGGTGTGGCTGTCTTCCGAAACGGTGAGTGATCTGTCCGGCTCTGTCTGCAGGATAACCAAGTCTTCCTCTGTTGTCTGCAAAGCTATTTCCGCTGGCAGTGGAAACTCCATAGCTTGTCATGGCTTTCGTTTCAGCAGCTTTTTTATCTTCTTCTTTTCTCTTTGTAAGGGCGGTTTCTGCGGCTCTTGCGGCAGTTAATTTATCAGCAGCTTCTTTAGCTCTTGCATTAGCTTCTTCTGAAGCTTTTTTAGCAGCAATTTTTCTGGCTTCATCTCTTGCGCCGGCTTCTGCCCTTGCAGCTTCTTCACTACGCTTTCTTTCTTCTTCTGCTCTTTTTGCAGCCAGGTCAGCTGCTCTTTTAGCTTCTGCTTCTGCAAGTTTTCTTTCTCTTTCCAAAGCTTCTGCTCTTGCTTTAGCTTCAGCTTCAATTCTTGCTTTTTCTCTTTCAGCAGCTATTTTTGCTAAACGTATTTTTTCTGCTTCCGCTTTTCTTCTTGCTTCTTCTTCAGCTTTGGCAATTCTGATCTCTTCTGCAATGATAGCTCTGATCTGTCCTTCTAATGCTTTAGACTGAACCTGTTTTTGCTTAAGTTCAGCAGTCAGTTTAGTCTCATTTTTCTTAAATTCAGTTACCAGCTGCTCTTTTTGTGCTCTTTCAGTATTGATCGTCGCCAAATCCTTCTGTTGGTTTACCAGAAGGTTTTCTTTCGCTTTTACTGAGTTCTGTTTTTGTGAAATGGTTTTCTTGATCAGATTGGCAGCATTTGTAATTTCAGCCGCTTTTTTATCCTGATAATCGGAGTATTGTTTCAGATACTGTACTCTTCGTATCCCTTCTCCCATATTTTTGGCAGAAAGAATAAAAGTTACTTTGTTTTGGACCCCTTTGTTTTTATAAGCGTTTACCAAAACCTCAGCATAGTTTTTTCTCAACACAGCCAGTTCTTTATTCTGACGGTTGATTTCCAGCTGACGTAGATAGATGTCATCCTCAATGAATCTTTTTTCTTTTTGGGTATTATTATATACCTTTTCTCTCAATACCAATTTTTGATTGACATTAGAAAGATAGGCTACAGAAAGCTTAGACTCACTTCTGGTTTTGGCTAAATCGGAATTTATTTGTGCAATTTGTTTTTTAAGTTCGGCATTCTGCTTCTGCAGCTGTTCTTTGTTCTGCTGTCCCTGGTGCAGTCCAAACATCAAAACGCCTATTAAAAAGCTAAATTTTTTAATCATTTAATCTCAATTTTCTTATAACTAGATGGTACAGAATAAGGTGTTTCCATCCTCGAAAAGTCAAATTTCGTATTTTCAATTAAAATCTGACTAGATTTTGAGCCTTTTATAATTATTTTAACATATTTCGGAAGGCGGATTCCTTCATATTCATTCCAGTCGCTGTAAGAAACATCCAGCTCATCTGAAGATAAAATATCTTTTAAATTGACAGATAGTAGATCGTAATTAGTATCGTACTGCAGGGCAATTTTATATTCCCTGTTTTTTTCATCCGTCACAATTTTCTGATTGATATTAGAAACCATTTTGAAACCCTGGGCATTTTGAGTCAGGTCAAATTGTCTGTCATTGATCTTTACAAAAGTTCTCCCTAATAAGATTCTTTCCAATGATTTGTAATCAATGAAATTGACATTCAGTAAGTTATTAAGATAATCGAAGTCGGAGTCTATGTAAGTTTTATTGATCTTATCCTGTCCTTTTATTCCTTCAGGAGTTGCAATCCCTCTGGCAGCATTGATGAATAAAGCCCTAAGATTCATCCATACTTTTTTATCATTCTCAATATAGATGGTAGCATCCAGCGTAGGAACAAAACTTCCTGTTTCTACCCGTACTTTACTGTCAATTTTTATCTGTTCAAATTTTGGTGCAATTAATACATGTTCGAAAAAAGTGAGTTTCTCTCTCACCGGTTCGTTTACATCTTTTGGATTTCCATTATCTTTTGTAGTATTAATGCTATCCCGCGTGTGATCTGTATCGTTTTGAGCTGCGGTACGGGTCTTACAGGACGATAGGGCAAGAAGCAATAAAAGAAACGGGATCCAATTTTTCATGTATTTATCTTTAAATTAAAAATACGTTGCAATATTAACGCCAAACCACACAAAATCTATTGTGTGGTCTGATGATATCTTGATTAAGTTAAAATTTTTCTATTGTTATTTAGACAGAAAATCTAATACGGAATAGTCACCTAAAGAAATTTCTCTGGCAACCCCGAAATACTGTGCAGAATTACCGATCATAGAATTGGAAAGATTTCCATGATTGATTCTTGTGTTTTCCTGAATGAGAGAGTTCTCGATATTAGAGTTGACAATCGCTGTATTATTTCCTAATGAAACTCCCGGACCTATTTTTGAATTGGAAATTTTTACATTTTCACCAATAAAGCAAGGCTGAATGATCAACGAGTTTTCAATCACAGCAGAAGCAGGAAAGTTCTTCATTTCCTCTCTTTCGTATTCTAGGATTTTGCTGTTGGTTTCTACGGTAGCATTTTTGTTTCCACAATCCATCCAGTCATTTACCTTTCCTAGAGTAAACTTAGCTCCTTTTGCTCTAAGGTTTTCAAGGGCTGTTGTCAATTGATATTCACCTCCGTTTTTAATATCATTATCCATGATATAGTTGATCTCATTCATCAGTTTTTCAGCACTGTTGAAGTAATAGATACCGATGATGGCAAGATCTGAAACGAAAGTCTGCGGTTTTTCAACAAAATCTGTGATGAATCCGTAGTTATCCAATTTTACAACTCCGAAAGCAGATGGATCTTCAACACTTTTCACCCAGATAACACCATCAGAATTTTTATCCAACTGGAAGTCTGCACGGAAAAGGGTATCTGCAAAAGCAATAACGACATCTCCCTGCATAGATTCTTCAGCACATTTTATAGCATGAGCGGTTCCAAGAGGATCGTTCTGGTAATATATACTTCCTTTTGCTCCCAGCTTTTCAGCAATCTGAATAAGGGATCTCTCGATCTCAGCACCAAAATCTCCGATGATAAAAGCTACCTCTTCAATATTTTCTCCTGCAACTTTAGCAATATCTTCCACCAATCTCTGTACGATAGGCTTTCCTGCAATAGGAATAAGAGGTTTTGGAACAGTCAGTGTATGAGGGCGTAATCTGGAACCACGTCCAGCCATAGGAACAATAATTTTCATAAATTATATAAAAGATGTTTTTATTAGTTGTTTTATATACGGTTAAAGATAATAATTAAAACCTTTGGTGGGGCATGATTTATATCTTTTTAAATATTTGTTTACAATAACAATAGTTTGTTGACAATCAAAATAAAGACCAAAGTTTAATTCTTTCTGATTCTCGATAAAATCAGGTTTTTTTCAGAATAAATCAAAATTCCGGTGAAGATTAAAAATAGTAAATTACTTGTTATGACATTGTAGTTGAGATATTTTACAATGACAAAACTAAAGATACTCAATAATATCAGGAAGAAAGCCATTTTCTTCATTCTGTAAGGAATAGGGTAATATTTTTGTCCCAGCAGATAGGATACGATCATCATAATAACATAGGCACTGAAAGTAGCCCATGCAGAGCCGATCATGCTGTGATAATAATTTAATGCTAAAAGATTGAGAGCAATATTGATACCTGCCCCAAGCCATGAAATAACAGTTCCTACACTGGTTCTATCGGTTACTTTGTACCAGGTAGAAAAGTTGTAGTAGATCCCGAAGCAAAGATTGGCAATAACAATAATCGGGATGATATCTATAGCAATCCAGTAAGATTTATTAGGAATAAAAACTTCTTTCAGCCAGGATATATTGGCAATAATCCCTAAAGCAACAGCACAGGCAAAAAAGGCAAAATATTCTGCTACTTTAGCATACGTTTTTTTGGCATCGCCTTTATCCATTTGTTTAAAAAAGAAAGGCTCTATACCCATTCGGTAAGCGGTAACAAATAATGTCATGAGTACTGCCAGTTTATAACAACCACCATAGGCACCCGCTTCTTCATCTGAAATATGGTTTCTCTGAATAGATTTATCAAAGTTTTCATTGACCATGAAAGCAAGTCCTGCCAGCATGAGCGGGAAGGAATATTTGATCATCCGGCCAAACAAAGATGCTACAAACTGGAATCTTACCTTTAATATAATAGGAAATAGCAGCAAAACTCCCAACGCACTTCCTGCCAAATTACTGAAGAACGGGTAATCTACATTTTGGTCCAACCCAAAACTTTTTGATATGTTCTCCGGGATCCAGAAGAATAGTGCAGCTGTAAAAACGGCCTGAAATATAGCCTGAACGACCCTTACTGCAGAGTATTTGATAGGTTTGTTATGAAAACGAAGCCATGCAAAAGGGATCACCAGTAAATTGTCAAAAAAGGCAATTAAAGCAAACCATTTGATGTACTCCGGGTTATCATGGTATCCTGCATAGTCAGCAATAGGCTGGTTGAATAAATAACACAATGCAAGGAAAATAGTGGAGGTTGAAAACAAGAACCAGAATGAAGTGTTGAAAGTTCTTTTTTCATTACCCTCTTCAGCTGAAAACCGGAAATAGGCTGTTTCAAAACCAAAAGAAAGGATAATATTAACAAACGAAATCCACGCGTAAAGCTGGGTGAAAATCGCAAAACCTTCATTGGGGATTTTATAGATCAACAGTGGATTCAGGATGAACAAAATAATTCTGGGTGCTATAGCCCCCGCTCCATAGATGATTGTCTGCCCTAATAGTTTTTTGTACAAAGTCGAAATTTTTTACAAATGTAAAACTTTAAGCATTCGTTTTGTGATTTTGGAGTGAATTAAAACTTAAAATCTTAATTTTGTGTGGAAATAAATTGAAATGAAAGTTCTTATAAAAAACGTAAATATCGTCAACGAAGGACAAGTCTTTGAAAGCGATATCTTAATAGAAAATGATTTAATCTCTAAAATAGCTGTCGGTATTTCTGAAGATGCAGACCAAACCATTGATGGTTCCGGGAAATTTCTTTTTCCCGGAGTGATCGACGATCAGGTACACTTCCGTGATCCGGGGCTTACTCATAAAGGAGATATTGAAAGTGAATCAAGATCTGCGATTGCAGGAGGAATAACAAGTTTTATTGATCAGCCTAATACAGTTCCGAATGCTGTCACTCAGGAATTGTTAGCCGATAAATATGAGATTGGTGCCCAAAAAGCGTATGCCAATTATGGTTTTATGATGGGCGGAACCAATGATAATCTGGAGGAAGTTTTGAAAACAAATCCTAGAAATGTTCCGGGAATCAAATTATTCCTCGGTTCATCTACAGGAAATATGCTGGTGGATAATCCGGAAACGCTTGAAAATATTTTCAGCAATACCAAAATGCTAATCGCTGTTCACTGTGAAGATGAAGCTACAATCAGAGCTAATACTCAAAAATATATGGATGAATATGGGGATGATATTCCTGTAAAATTCCATCACCTGATCAGAAGCGAGGAAGCATGTTATAAATCTTCATCCAAAGCTATCGAGCTTGCTAAAAAAACGGGTGCGAGACTTCACGTTTTCCATCTTTCAACTGCAAAGGAAATGGAACTTTTCCGAAATGATATTCCTTTAAAAGATAAAAAAATCACTGCTGAGGTATGTGTTCACCACCTTACTTTTACCAATGAAGATTACGAAACAAGAGGGAATCTTATCAAATGGAACCCTGCTGTAAAAACGCAAAAGGATAAAGATGCCCTTTGGGAAGCATTGTTAGACGATAGAATTGATGTGATTGCTACAGATCACGCTCCGCATACTGCAGAAGAAAAGAACAATGTATATACGAAATGTCCTTCAGGAGCTCCGTTAGTGCAACATTCACTGGTTGTAATGCTTGAAAACTATAAAAACGGTAAAATCTCCCTTGAGAAAATCGTTGAAAAGATGTGTCATAATCCGGCAATCCTTTTCAAGGTTGAAAAAAGAGGTTTTGTGAGAGAAGGTTATAAAGCGGATCTTGTTTTAGTTGATCTAAATGAAGACTGGACAGTTGCCAAAGATAATTTATTGTACAAATGCGGTTGGAGTCCATTAGAAGGAATGAACTTCCATTCTAAAGTTACTCACACTTTTGTCAATGGACATCTGGTGTATGATAATGGTAAAATTGCGGAGGAGAAATTTGGAGAAAGATTGCTTTTTGAAGCAAGAGATTAATAAAGAGACATCGCAGCATGTAGTCTCGGATTAGGAGATTATTATGATAATTCAATAGGAGCGGGCTTTAGCCCGCTCTCTTTATTGTTGATCATCCATTGGCTTTAGCCAAAACTTATTCTTAGCTCTCGCAGATCTGGGAGATTACACAAATTTTAAAACTCAATAATCTGCTAAATCCGCAAAATCTGCGAGAATATTTTACTTTTTCATTTTATTCCCCATATAAAAGGTAAGCTTCCCACCATTCATAATCTCAGAATGTTTCAAAGTGAAATTCCTGATCTCCTTTCCATTCAAAAGAACTTTCTGAACATATACATTTTTTGGACCTTGATTGACCGCTTCAATTTCAAAAGTCTTTCCGTTTTCCAAATTCAAAACAGCATTATCAACCGCAGGGCTTCCGATAGAATAATCTTCTGATCCGGGAGCGACAGGATAAAATCCTAATGAACTTAAAATATACCATGCACTCATTTGTCCGGCATCATCATTTCCTCCCAGTCCGTCTGGTGTAGCTTTATACTGCATTTCCAGAATACGGCGGATCTGTGCCTGTGTTTTCCATGGCTGTCCTGCCCAGTTATAGAAATAAGCAACATGATGAGCAGGTTCGTTCCCATGAACATACCCACCAATAATTCCTTCCCGGGTAATATCTTCAGTATCAGCAAAGAATTCATCGGGTAAATGCATGGTGAAAAGTTCGTCTAGTTTGGATGCAAATTTTTTCTTTCCACCCATCATCGTGATCAGCTCATCCGGATTTTGGGGAACAAAGAAACTGTAGTTCCATGAATTTCCTTCAATAAAGCCTTGTCCATGAGTACTCAATACATCAAAGTCTTTTTTAAAACTTCCATCTGCCAGACGTGGACGCATGAATCCAATGGTCTTGTCAAAATTATTTTTCCAGTTTTCAGATCGCTTGATAAACTGATTGTAAATTTCAGTTTTGTTTAAATGCTTGGCCAGTTGAGCGATAGCCCAGTCGTCATAGGCATATTCCAGAGTATTAGAGACTGAAGTTCCACTTTTCTCAGCCGGAATATACCCAAGATCAATATATTGTCCGATGCCTTCGTAATTTCTTTTGTTAGCAGTTTCTATGCATGCTTTTAACGCCTCTTCAGGATCACCCTCATAATTTCCTTTAATAATGGCATCAGCAACCACGCTTACACTGTGATATCCACTCATACACCAATTATCATTGGCGTAATGTGACCATATAGGCAGCATTTTCATAGAAAACTGATAGTAATGAGCCATCATAGACTTTACCATATCACTGTTTCGTTTGGGCTGGATAATATTAAAGAAAGGGTGAAGGGTACGGTAGGTGTCCCATAAAGAGAAGGTAGTATAATTAGTGAAACCTTCCGCCTGATGAATATTCTGATCCAATCCTTTATATTCTCCATTAACGTCCATATAAATGGTAGGATTGATAAAAGTATGATACATTGCAGTATAAAAATTCGTCTTTTCCGTATCAGAACCTTTGATGACAATTTTATTTAATTCTTTATTCCAGTTGTTCTGGGCTTGAGTTTTAACCTGATCGAAATTCATATTTCCAGCCTCTTTTTCCAGATTTTCCAAAGCGTTGGATTGACTTACGGGAGAAATAGCCAGCTTAACTTCAATCGCTTCATTTTCATTGGTATCAAAATCAAAATACATTTTCAGATTCTTACCTGCGATCTCCGGGAAATTCTGATTCTGATCAAATTTTCTCCAAAATCCTTTGTATACTTGTTTTTCATCATAGTTTTTCTGACCATATGATTTAAAAGGTTTTGAAAATGTCATGGCAAAATAAACGGTTCTGGTTCTCGCCCAGCCATTGGTCTGGCGATAGCCTGTGATTGTATTTCCATTTTCTACGCGAACGTAAGTCCATACATTTTTCCCGTCATAATTGTAAATACCCGCCATCAGATCCAGAATAATGTGTGACTGGTCAGATTTTGGGAAAGTATAGCGGTGAATTCCCACCCTTGGAGTTGCGGTCAGCTCTGCCAATATATTGTGGTCATCCAGTTTTACTTTATAATATCCGGCCTCTGCGGTTTCGTTTTGATGTGAAAACCTACTTCTGTAACCACTTTCAGGATGAGAAGCTGTGCCGGGATTCAGCTGAAGTTTTCCTACGGTAGGCATGATCAGAAAATCGCCAAGATCAGAATGTCCCGTTCCGCTGAAGTGGGTAGAGCTGAAACCTACGATGGTTTTATCTTCATAACGGTAGCCGGCGCAGTATTTGTAAACATCACCATTGTATTTTCCATTAAGTTCATAAGAGATTGTATCCGTTTCAGGACTTAACTGTACGGCTCCAAAAGGAGTGGTAGCTCCCGGATAAGTATGCCCCATCTTTTCGGTACCGATCAGCGGATTGACATATTGTACTAATTTTTCAAATTTTTGAGCTTTAAGATGTACACTTAAAAATAATAGAAACAGAAAAACAATGGGTCTGTGATTTTTCATTAATGACAAATTTTCAAAGTTTAAAATTAATTAAAATCACCATTTGTAGTTTTATTTTACGTGAATTCGTTCATTATTTATTTTTTTTCGGAAAAACGGAAACCTATTCCGTGCAGGTTCTCGATTAAAACATCCTTTTCTTCAGCCAATACTTTTCGCAGTCGGGAAATGAATACGTCAAGGCTTCGTCCCATGAAATAATCATCGTCTCCCCAAATGGCTTTCAGAATATCCTGTCTTTTCACAACAATGTTTTTATGGCGGATGAAATATAAAAGCAGATCAGATTCTCTTTGGGTAAGAGTAATACTGTTTTCTAAACCTTGAAGCGTGTAATTTTTTGGATCAAAATCATATTGTCCGACTTTATATTTCAGAGGAGAAGTATCTGTTTTTTTTGTACGCTTCAGGAAAACTTCAATTTTCAGAATTAGTTCTTCAATACTGAATGGTTTTACCAGATAATCATCAGCGCCTATTTTCAAGCCTTTGATCCTGTCTTCTTTTAAAGCTTTTGCAGAAATAAAAATAATCGGAATGTCTGAGTTTTTACTGCGAATCTGCTCTGCTACCTCAAATCCGTTCATACCAGGCATCATAATGTCCAGCAGACAAATGTCGAAATGTTGACCGTTAAATGCTTCCAGTGCAGATTCACCATCCGAATAGCAGCTGATGTCATAATAACTTTCCAGACTGTCTTCAACCAGGAATGCTATTGTTTTGTCATCTTCGGCATATAAAATTTTAGATTTCTCCATACTTACCCATGATTAAATTGAAAACGGAAAAAAAAGAGTGGTGGTAATTCCTTTGTCTTCATTATTCTCCACAGAAATTTTCCAGTGATGCTGCTGTACTACTTTCTTTACATAAAATAATCCCAGTCCAAAACCATTCACTTCCTCGCTTCTTTTGGTATGTACCCTGTAAAATTTTTCAAAAATTTGAGGAATATTTTTAGCCGGGATACCCATTCCGTTGTCTTTAAACTTTAAATATAAACCTTTTGAATCTTTATAGGATGAAATTTTAATAACAGGTTTTGTCTCACAATACTTGATGGAGTTATCTAAAATATTGTAAATGATATTGGTAAAGTGAAATTCATCAGCCATTATGGAGGTGGTGTTTTCAATATCTATTTCGATGTTGAGGTCTGTATTTTTGTGCTGTATAGTGTCTGCAATCTCCTGAATAAAGGGAAGTAGAATGATTTTTTGAGGTTTTAAAGACAATCCGGAAGCATCATTCTTTGCAATATTCAATATTTTCTCAATATGGTTATTGAGCTTGTGGCTTTGATTGATGATAATGGATGTGTAGGTTTGCAGTTTAGAATTTTCCTGTACCATTTCCTGCTTATTGAGCGCTTCTGAAGCCAAAAGTATTGATGACAGCGGCGTTTTAAACTCATGGGTCATATTGTTGATAAAATCACGCTGCAGCTCTGAAAACTTCTTTTGCTGAATAATGGTATAGATAGAATAAACATACACCAGAAGAATGATAATAAGAGCAAATGTAAGAAGGTACCAGAACCTCAATGAACTGATCAGATACGTTGTTTTGTCAGGGAAACGGATGGAGAAATAATAGATCAGATTTTTGTGCTTAGGAAAATTAATCACCTTATTGCTTGGGCTTTCCTGATGGGAAGTCATATACTTTCCATACACCATTTTATCACTGTGGCAGTTGTATAATGCATATACATAATCTGTATTGATCTGAAAACGTGTAAATTCTGTTTTTAGATAATATTCAAGAACGATGGGATGAAATTCATTGTTGATATTAACTACATAATAGTCATTCGCAATATTTTGTACAGGGTTTTCTGTATAAGAAGTTTTGCCTCCGGATAATTTCTCCGCGACTTCCATTAAGGCTATATTTACCTTTTGATTAAACTTTTTATCTTCAAGATTATAAGCCTGGCGCGTCCACATCAGCTGAGCTATTAAAATCCCGATAATAGCTACGAATCCCAGTGTTATTATAATATTGAGTTTTTTTATTTTCATTTCCTGAAACAATATTATCCAAAAATATCTATTTATCTTTTATCATTAACAACTCGTTAACAAATGTTTGACAGCGGTTAACAAGTTGTAACCATAGTCTGTTTTACATTTGTTACATCGAAAGAAGATAATCCTTTTCTAACATATTAAAATTTATACTCATGAAAAAATTAAAAATCACAGCTCTTTTGGCTGTTTTAGCATTCTCTCCGTTTTATGCGAATGTACTTACTTCAGATGCACCTTCAATCGTAAAAATGGTTGCAGATGCTATTAAATGGAAATCAGAATCTATAGATGTAGGAAATATTCCTCAGGGAAAACCAAAATTGATCAGATTTGAATTTACCAACACAAGTTCAAAACCAATCATTATACAAAATGTAGCACCTTCATGCGGATGTACTACAGCGGATTATACAAAAACTCCTATCCAGCCAGGAAAAAAAGGTTTTGTAGAAGCTAGTTTTAATGCAGCAGCAACAGGTCCGTTTATGAAAACAGTGAACGTTACAACAAGTGATAGTAAAACGCCTAAAGCGCTTTCATTCAAAGGAGTAGTTGCTTCTTAGTATATCATTTAAAAAAAATAAAAAATAGCCTGGTACCTGTTATCAGGCTATTTTGTTTTCTAATATTTGATTTTTTTTTCAAATAATATAAAGAATAGTTATTTGTAGCATTATTTATCAACCTATTTTAAAGGATTGCATTTCAATATTTGCTATTTTTAAGAAAAAATATTTTATGAATCTATATACACAACCTATGCTGCGCGAAGGTGCACTAAAAGATAAAGTAGCGATTGTTACAGGAGGTGGAAGCGGTCTTGGAAAAGCGATGACCAAATACTTTCTTGAACTGGGTGCCAAAGTGGTGATTACTTCCAGAAACCTGGAAAAGTTGCAAACAACAGCTAAGGAACTGGAAGATGAAACAGGCGGTAAAGTTCTTTGTGTAGCTTGTGACGTAAGAAACTGGGAGGAAGTAGAGGCTATGAAAGAAGCTACTTTAAAAGAATTCGGAAAGATTGATATTCTATTGAATAATGCTGCCGGAAACTTTATCTCTCCAACAGAAAAACTGACTCATTCCGCTTTTGATTCTATTCTGGATATCGTTTTAAAAGGAACAAAAAACTGTACCCTTTCAGTAGGAAAACATTGGATAGATTCTAAAACTCCGGGAACTGTATTGAATATTGTAACAACATACGCATGGACAGGTTCTGCCTATGTAGTGCCATCAGCCTGTGCAAAAGCAGGAGTCTTGGCGATGACAAGATCTTTGGCTGTAGAATGGGCGAAATACGGAATCCGTTTCAATGCCATTGCTCCGGGACCTTTCCCTACAAAAGGAGCTTGGGACAGACTTCTTCCGGGAGATCTTCAGGAGAAATTCGATATGAAAAAGAAAGTCCCGTTGAGAAGAGTAGGGGAACATCAGGAGCTTGCCAACCTTGCTGCATATCTGGTTTCTGATTACTCAGCTTATATGAATGGTGAAGTGGTTACGATAGATGGAGGAGAATGGCTTCAGGGGGCAGGAGAATTTAATATGCTTGAAGCAATCCCAAGTGAAATGTGGGATGCTTTGGAAGCAATGATCAAGTCTAAAAAATCAAACTAGTTAAAGTTATATTAAAAAAAGCTCCCGGATGTGTAACAATTCCGGGAGTTTTTTTACCTATGTAGTAAATAATAATTTTCAAATGAATTTTAAACTTCCAACCCTTGTTTCGACTGTTGCAGTTGTATTATTTTCAGGGACTGTATATGCGCAGCAAACCCCGAAATATGATTATGTAGAAGCATTTAAGCCGTTTTTCTATCCGCAGACAGGTACAGCAACCCGTTCTGCAAGCGGACAGCCGGGACATGCTTATTGGCAGAATTCAGCAGATTATCATTTGAATGTCAGCCTGAATGAAGATAAAAAAGAAATTACCGGTACTGCGGAAATTACCTATACCAACAACAGCCCGGATAAACTAGGTTTTCTTTGGCTGCAGCTGGATCAAAACCTGTTTGCGAAAGATTCCAGAGGAAATGGGGTAGTTCCGCTTTCAGGAAGCAGAAATGGAGCGCATGGCGAAGAATTTAATGGCGGATACAAGATTAAATCAATCAGACTTGACGGAAAAAGAGAAGTAAGCTATACCATTACCGATACAAGAATGCAGATTGACCTTCCAAAAGAGCTGAAAGCCAATGGAGGCGTTGCCAAAATAGAAATTGAATATTCTTTTGTTTCTCCTGATTATGGTTCAGACAGAATGGGAATACAGGACACTAAAAACGGTAAAATCTTTACCATGGCACAGTGGTATCCGAGAATGTGTGTGTATGATGATGTATTGGGATGGAATACCTTACCCTATCTTGGAGCTTCGGAGTTTTATTTAGAATACGGAGATATTACAGCCAATATCACGGTTCCGGCTAATCATTATGTAGTAGCATCCGGAGAACTTCTGAACGAAAAAGAAGTCTACAGCAAAGAAGAAATCAACAGATGGAATCAGGCGAGAAACAGCGATAAAACAGTAATGATTCACCCTGAATCTGAAATAGGCAAAAATAAAACTTCAGGGACAAAAACATGGAAGTTTAAAATAAAGCAGACAAGAGATTTTGCATGGGCGTCATCTGCCGGATTTATTTTAGATGCGGCAAAAATTGATTTGCCTAGTGGAAAGAAATCTTTGGCTATTTCAGCTTATCCTGCAGAAAGTGCCGGAGAAAAAGCATGGGGAAGATCTACAGAATATACAAAAGCTGCCATAGAGCATTATTCAAAAAAATGGTATGAATACACTTATCCGGCTGCGACCAATGTAGCAGGAAATGAAGGTGGAATGGAATATCCGGGAATTGTTTTCTGTCATATGGATTCTAAAGGAGAAGATCTTTGGGGCGTTACAGACCATGAGTTTGGGCACAATTGGTTTCCGATGATTGTTGGATCTAATGAAAGATTATTTGCCTGGATGGATGAAGGGTTTAATACGTTCATTAACGGACTTTCAACCGAAGCTTTCAATAAAGGAGAATATTATACTAAACCGAATCTTGCGCGTTCAGGAAGTTATCTGATGACGGATAGCCTGGAGCCTGTTATGGTAGGACCGGATAATATGAGAGAAAGAAATATCGGAGCTTTGGCTTACTATAAACCAGCAACCGGATTAGCTGTTTTAAGAGAGACCGTTCTCGGACCTGAAAAATTTGATAAAGCATTCAGAATGTATATAGACCGCTGGGCTTTCAAACATCCTACACCATGGGATTTCTTCCATACCATGGAAAATGTTTCCGGAGAAGAACTGAGCTGGTTCTGGAGAGGATGGTTCTTTAATAAATGGAAAATTGACCAGGCGGTTAAAAACGTAAAATATATCAATGGAGATTTTAAAAACGGAGTTCAGATTACCATTGAAAATATAGGTCAGCTGCCAATGCCTACAACCGTACAGATCAAATTCAAAGACGGAACGGTACAAACAATGAAAATCCCTGTTGAAGTATGGAAGAGAAATACAGAATGGACATTCAAAGTAGATTCTAAAAAAGAAATAGATGAGGTGAAATTGGATCCGAATTCGGTCGTTCCCGATATCAATATCGAAAACAATAGCAAAACTCCGGCATAGAAATGCTAGATCCATTTATATTTAACGCAAAGATTTAATATTTGATATTGAATTTTTAAGACGGCAAAGATGGAATCAATTTCATTGATTCTTTCTAAGCGAACGCTAATTATATGGCTTCATCAACAACTTGTTGCTTTCTTAGCTTACTTTAGAATAAGAAGAATCTATATGATCTTTGCGTTTATACAAAATAAATATCTGCATTATAAATTACAAGAGCCTGAACTTACCATCATAAGTTCAGGCTTTTTATTTTAGGGTGTTTTTCCGGGTCAAGTGAAGGGGTTCTCCTGCAATGTTTTGGTGGTCGGCAATATAATTTTGTCATACAATATTAATTTAAAAACAAAACAACATGGAAACATTAAAATCAGTGCTTGAAACAAGCCACGCCAAGAAAACAAAAAATGAGTTAATCGACCTTTTATCAGGAGTAGAAAAAGTTCTTACCCCGGCAGTCTATGAAAAAGTATCAGGAATTGAAACTTCAGAATTGAGTGCATTGACCAATAAAGAACTGCTAGGTATCGTAGAAGATTTCAAAAAGAATTATGATGAAAAGTGGGAAAAATCGTTTTCCGGAGCCTCTTCAGAAATCATGAAGCTGATTGCCGGTAAAATGGCTGCCGATGAAGAGATCTTCAAAACTTCAGACGCTGCCAGTGCAGATTTTGCAGCAGAATTGGGAAGTATTGATTTTGCCACCATCATTGGCGGACCTTTGGATGCCTGTGTAAAAGCGCAGTCTAATGCCTCTATTGCCACTGTTAGTTTTATTAATGAAGTAGGTTTCGAGCTTATAGATCCTAACAACCCGAATAGTGGGAAAAAATTAAGAATGGCAGCATTTAAATACAACAAAATTATTTCCAACCCTAATTTTGACCCTACGAAAACTGAAGATACAACCAATTGGAAAACAAAACCTGAAACAGTAGACCTGAATGTTCCTTTTATAGCATTGCTGAATGTTCCCAGTTTCAGAATCGAATCTTGTGAAGTCGATTTTAATGTTAAACTGAATTCAACATTTACCAAAGATGTAAGTGATGAATTTAAAATCGATGCAGGAGCATCCGGTGGATGGGGACCTGTAAAATTCAAAGTGGATGTGTCTTACAAAAGATCTTCCAGTACGGGAATCAAAGTGGAAAAAGAATATTCTCTTGGCGTAAAAGTACGGGCGACCAATGATGAAATGCCTGCTGGGCTTGAAAAAGTTCTTGGACTTCTTTCACAATAATATATTTTACGAAAAATGATAAAACTATCAGATTACCTGGATTATCTCAACAATGAGATAATTCAGGCTCGTAAAAAAGCAGACGAAAACGCGGTTCTTATTGCAAAAGAATACGCCCGTCATGAATACCTTAAATATTTTAAGGTTCCACGATATGCTCTGCCCAGTGTAAAGATGGATATCCCGATCAAGATCACGGATATAGATTCAGCTCCTAAATATAATTTTAAACTGAATCAGGACCAGTTCGTTTCAGAAATGAATGAGAGAATCCGCCTGGTGAATAAAGAGAAAAAACTGAATATTCGTGAAATTTCAAAAAGACAGATTCAGACTGAAGAATTCAAGACCCTGTTCAGTAAACTGGAAAAAAATGATCAGAAATTCGGTAAGCTTCCTGCCAATGAAGTGCTAAAACTGGATCTCCGAAATAAAATCAAAATTCTTGATTCCGGAATCTTCAGACCTCAGGACGGGACCACGGAAGAAGAGACTGATGAACTGAAAGAAATTTTTTCAAAGGTTTTACTGAATAAATATACGCTGGTCAATGCAAAGCTGAACAACATCTACATAGATCCCAATACAAGTGCGGCAGAAGATAAAGATAAGCTATTCATCAACCTTCATGTGGAAATGGAGGAAGAAGGAATCAGGATTGTGTCATACAAAGATAAAGACGGCAACGAAATTGAACAGATAACTTTTGAGTAATGCAGGAACTTATTCACTACACAGTACAGAAAATTAAGGAGCTTCTGGAGCATTTCAATGAAGTTCAGGCTTTATATCTGTCAAAATCATTTGACTTTGATGCCCAGTTTGATGTATTTCTTAACGAAGTTCTGGAGTATTTCCGTACAAAAGGAAATACCAGTAATGAATCTGAAGTTTTGAAAATTATGAATATGATTGCAACAGTCAAAAGAGGTTTTAATCCCATAAAAATGGAGAAAATAACAACGGGAAGGCGAGAACTTCTCGGAGGATTTTCATTCAACGGAATAGAAAGTATTTATGATATTCTGATGGAGATTTGGGCTAAGGAAAACAAAAAACTAGAGGATGCAGAAGAACTTATTTCAGGGAT
The DNA here is from genome assembly GCF_021869745.1 of Chryseobacterium sp. MEBOG07. NCBI lineage: Bacteria > Pseudomonadati > Bacteroidota > Flavobacteriia > Flavobacteriales > Weeksellaceae > Chryseobacterium > Chryseobacterium sp. MEBOG07. Next base: position 4,804,941 of record NZ_CP084579.1, on the reverse strand, counting down.
TATTGTTTCGTTATACCAGAATGGAATTTTGGATGATGAAAAACTGAAAGAAATGGATTCTATTCCTAAAATTGAAAGCTTCTGGACTTCACTGGCTGCACAGAATACAGCGATATCTGGAATTAATAAGAAACTCAGACTGACCGTTATTCCGGAAGATATTTTTCTTATCCTGGAAAAAGTATTTCTGAAATTAATTTAAAAAAAGATCATTATGGAAACCGGAAGATATATCGTTCTGCTAAAAGATCAGCAGACAACCGCACTCAAAAAAATAGAGAAAGAACTGGAAGTGAATATTACTTCCTCAGAATTTCTTTCCAAAGAAAACCGTTCTTATGAAATTATTGATCAGGATAACGGGGTGCTTTACAAAAATCTAGGGATTCTTGTAGTAGATAATGTGGATGAAGAGCAATTGAAAAGTGCGGTGGAAAATGAATCGAATTCTATTGTTTATTACGAAAAAGAAAGAGAATTTTTTCCTGCTGATGAATTACAGTTGATTAATGAGCTTAAAAAACAGTCAGCCGGACTTGCAGAAAAGATTTCAGAACTTGAAAAATATATCACCAGTAAGCCTTTACCTCAACAATCATTCATTGAAATGGAATGGGGGCTGAAAGCGATTGGCTTAGAAAATACCCATTTTACAGGAAAGGGGATTGATATCTGTATTCTGGATACCGGGCTTGAAACCTCCCATCCCGATTTCTCCTCTGAAGAAATTGAAGCGAAGTCTTTTATAGATGGAGAAGATTGGAACAGAGATCCCAACGGACATGGAACCCACTGTGCGGGAGTTGCCACAGGAAATACCAGACGCGATACCGGACGACGCTATGGAATTGCCAGAGACTGTAATCTGAAAATAGCAAAAGTGCTTGCAGATAACGGAAGAGGTACTACCAGCAGCGTTATTGATGCGATAGACTGGGCGATTACGAAAAAATTCAGAATACTGTCTCTTTCGCTGGCATCTCCGGTGAAGCTGGATGATCAGCCTTCTGTCCTTTTTGAAACAATAGGAGAAAGAGCACTGGAAAATAACTGTCTTATTATAGCGGCTGCAGGAAACGACAGCAGCAGACCGCAGATTCCACAACCGGTTTCAATGCCGGCCAATTCAAAATCTATCATGGCGGTTGGAGCCATTGATGTTCAAATGAATATCGCGAAGTTTTCAAATGCGGGAATCAATCCGTCTACAGGAGGGAATATCAATGTTTGTGCTCCCGGAGTGGATATTATAAGCGCCTATCCTAAAAATGCAAAGAACAAAAATAATTTTTACTATACCATGAGTGGCACCAGTATGGCAGCGCCACATGTTTCCGGACTTGCAGCATTGTACATGGAACAGTTTCCCAATAAATCTGCAAAAGAGATCTGGGAACTTATTGAAAACAAAGCCAGACCTATTGAAGGCATAAAATACAGAGATATAGGAAATGGTTTAATACAGGTCTACTTATGAATACTTATCTCGCTGTTTTAAAGAAAGATATAAATATAAAAAAGCTTGATGTGCTTCTGAAAAGTAAAGGAATCAAGCTTGTAGCTCATTACAAAACGATAGGGGTTGTGAAACTTGAAAGTCAGCTTCCGATTTCGGAGACCGAATTTCAGGACTGTTTTATATCTATAGAAGAAGAAAAAGATAATTTAACAATATAATCATATCAATAAAGCTTTTCTGTCGCAGAGAAGTTTTATTTTTGTCTCTTACTGATAAAATACCATATGAATTTCAGATTTTCAATGATGTTTCTGATGCTTTTTGCATTAGGATTTTCACAGGACCTTACCGTGATGAGTTTCAATATCAGACTGAATGTTGAATCCGATAAAGAGAATGCATGGCCCAATAGGAAACAGGACGTTGCTGATTTACTAACGTATTATCATCCGGATTATTTCGGAGTGCAGGAAGCGCTTCCGGAGCAGATGAAGGATATTAAAAACGGATTGAAGAACTACAACTATATAGGAGTAGGAAGGGATGACGGCAAAGAAAAAGGGGAGTTTTCTGCTATTTTTTATGATACAGACAAACTTGAAGTCGTAAAATCAGGAACGTTCTGGTTGTCCGAAACTCCGGAGAAACCCTCCAAAGGCTGGGATGCTGCATTGAACAGAATCTGTACCTATGCTGTATTTAAAGATAAAAAATCAAAAAAGCAATTTCTGGCGATGAACCTTCATTTCGATCATGTAGGAAATGTTGCAAGAGTAAAATCTTCTGAGCTGATTCTGAAAAAGATCAAAGAGTTAAATCCTAAAAACCTTCCGGTAGCCCTGAGTGGAGATTTTAACCTGACAGATGATTCGGAGCCCATTAAAATTCTTTCCCAGAATATGAAAGATACTTTTTATCACTCAGAAACTAAGCATTATGGCCCGGTAGGAACTTTCACAGGTTTCAACGTAAACGAAGTTCCGAAAGACAGGATTGATTATATTTTTACAAATGGTTTTAAAATAAAATCTCACAGACACATCAATGACAGAAGAGAAAATTTACTTTATCCATCTGATCATTTCCCGGTTATTGTGAATCTTTCCCTATAAAAATATCAGTTGGTTGGAAAATCGACTTCAAATCCAATTCCTCTCAGGGATTGGATTTTTATTTCGGGATCACTAATGAAATACTTGCGGAGCCTGCTGATGAATACATCAAGACTGCGACCCGTAAAATAATCATTGGTTTCCCATAGGTTATCCAGAATATTATCTCTTGTAATGATAGAGCGGTTGTGTTTCAGAAGATACAAAAGAAGCTGTTGCTCCCGGATGGTTAATCTTGAATTGCCATTGGGATGTGACAGCAGAAGTTTGGCTGTATCCAGAGAAAACTGTCCGATCTTGATCTCGTTTTCCGTAACAGCGGGAAGTGTTCTCTTCAGGATATTTTTAATTCGTAAAACAAGTTCTTCAGGATCACAAGGTTTAGCAATATAGTCATCGGCACCTATTTTCAATCCCGTCAGGCGGTCTATTTTTTGGTTTTTGGCAGTTAAAAACAGCAATGGAAAATCCTTTTTTTCCTTGATGATCATTTTAGCCAGAGAAAAGCCGTCAAGATTAGGCATCATCACGTCCAGAATTCCTATTTGAAAAGGAAAATCAGCATGAAGCAACGGTACAACCTCTTCAGGATTCTGAAACCAGCTGACTTCAAAATCTTCCAATTCAAGATACTGTTTCAGGATCATTCCGAAATCCGGATCGTCTTCTGCCAGAAGGATTTTAGTTTTCATAAGGAATTGATATTTTAAAAGTACTGCCTTTAGTAAGCTGGCTGGAAACGTTTATTTTGCCACTATAATTTGTAATGATTTTCTTCACGAAATAAAGCCCAAGTCCAAGCCCTTTACTGTTATGAATATTATTGTTCTGTATTCTGTAGAATTTTTCAAAAATAGTATTTAACTCTTTGGTCTCCATCCCCTGGCCGTTGTCAGCGACTTCAATCTCCAGCTGCTGGGAGGCAGTTCTGATCGTTATGTCAACAACAGATGCGCCATATTTTACACTGTTTTCACAAAGATTTTTAATAACGGTCTCCATTAGATTCTTATCAAAAGGAAGCTTTTGTGAGATCGTATTGTCAAGGTTAAAATCCTTGTCGGGATAAGTAACGGCAAGATCCTGAATAAAAAAGTTCCAATCCTCCGGTTGTACTGCAATCATTTCCTCCGGCATTTCATCCTTATGAAGCTGCAGCATCAGACTTTCAAGCCGGGAAATCTGACGGTCAATAAGAGGAAGTGTTTCCGGATTCCATTCTTTTTTTAATGCTTTTGAAGCTATTTTTAACGTAGCAATAGGCGTTTTAAACTCATGTGAAATGTTATCCACAATCGTGTGGAGAACTTCTACCTGCTTCTGCTGCTGGATCAGATTTCTAATCGTGAAAATATAAAGCAGAAGAACACCGGAAAGAAGTATAATACAACAAATGATCAATAAAGTAAGCTCTTTGAAAACAATACTCTTTATATTTTTAATCTCAAAATCGGTCTGGGTTTTCACCAGAAAAGTATTTCTTTTTTCAACCTGACCTTTATCCGAATCATCTGTTTTGGTCGTTGAGGTTTCCCAGCTTCCGTTGCTGGCAATATGGGGATTTTTAATCCTGTCCTTTGTCTCAAAAATTATAATAGGCTCGCTAATCACTTTAGCACTGTCCGGAAGATGAACAATGGAGAGATACCGGATTCTTGCAGAAATTTCATAGCCGTCTTTCTGGTAGCGACTGTCGATATAGTGCATCAGTCTTTCTCTGGCTATCTTTCTGTTTTCTATGAAATAATTTAAAAATCCTTTCTGTTGATCTCTTTATTATGATACCTGATGATGATTTGCTGAAGAGAATCATCTTTTGTTTCTTTGACTTCGTGGATATCTTCCAGATTATCGGTGTAGTTGGTAAGCCCGTCATTCACGGATCTGTAGATATCTCTTTCTTTGACCTGATAGGTTTTGTACATAAAATAAACCTGTATTCCTAGTAAAAGAAGGAACAGGGCAGCAAAAACGGAGATAAGAATTTTACTCTTGGATATCATTGAAACAAAGATAAAGCTTTAACATTCTACTGAAATAGTATTTTTATCATTAACCTTTTATTAACCTGATGATTAGTGCTGTTGTTGGTGTTTTTATAAAATTAAAAGACTATTTAATGAAAAAGAAATTCCAATAAAAATAAAAATTTTGTTCAGATCATGATGATGCCCTATTATTATGTTTTTGAAATGGACAACAAATAAAAAGTAAAGAAGGGTTTGCAGGTTTGACCAAACAAAGGCAGATGGACATCAAAAATATTATAATCCTATAGAACTGGATAAAGTAATTCCTTATCCATAAACATATTCTCTATTGATTTTGAAGCCTGAATTTCCGAATTCAGGCTTTGTTATTTTAAAGAAAAGACATTAACCTATCATTAACCCACCGTTAACCGAGATTCTCCCTTTCAATATGGAATTTTGTACCCTTAGAACAGAACCGTTGTTTTGTTTGATAGGATTAAAAAAATAAGTCATGTATAAAATTCTTTTTTTTCTGTGTCTGCCACTCCTGGTTCTTGCCCAGAAACAAAAACTTGGAGGAACTGTTGTAAACACGGATAATGAAAAACTTTCATCTGTAAAGATGGAGCTGTATAATTCTCAAAATAAATTAATCAAAGAATTAAAAACAGACGATAATGGAAATTTTGTGCTGGAGGATATTACAGAAGAGAATGTGAAACTCGTTGTCAAAAATCAGGGATATTCTCTATTTGAGAAAAAGATTGATCTGAAGCAGCCAGAACCTTTACATATTACCCTTAAAAAAGAAACTCAGGAAATCGAGGGTGTGGTAATGACGAAGCGTAAACCGTTGGTGAAAAGAAAAGTTGACCGTTTGGAATTCAATGTTGAAAACAGCAATATTTCATCACTCAATGCCTGGGAAATTTTAAAAAATACACCAAGTGTCACTGTAAATAATAGTACACTGAGTGTAAAAGGAGGTACAGGAATTCTGGTGACCATTAATGATAAAAAAGTAATGCTAACAGGAGATGAGCTCAAAAATCTTCTTGAAAATACACAGGGAGATGATGTGAAGTCTATAGAGGTGATCACCAATCCGCCAGCAAAATATGAAGCTTCGGGAAGTGCAGTCCTGAATATCGTTCTGAAGAAAAATAAGATTGAAGGCTACCGAGGGATCATTTCATCCAAATATATACAGACACAGTATGCGAAAGGCGTTGTCGGACTTTCTCAATATTATAAAAAAGATAAGCTTTCCGTTATGGGAAGCTATTATAGAGGGATGGGGACGTATTATCGGGAAGGAACAGACTATGTGAATTACCCGGAAAGCCAAACCCGATGGGTGAGTACGATGAACAGGAAGGATAAAAACACTAACCAAAATACCCTGAATTTTAATGCGGAATATGAGCTGGACAGCTTGACCAGCTTAAGCCTCAACTATTCAGGGTTTTTCTCTCCAAAATCTTTCGGGACCTACCATGTTCCTACGCTGATCTATAATGCTCACGATATTGTGGAATCCAATTACACAACAATTAATGATCACCGATCGAGGTCTATCAATAATTCTGTGAGTTTTCAGATAGACCGTAAACTGAATAAAAAAAGCAGTCTTTCCTGGATCAATTACTTTACCGGAAATAATAGCGATAAATATCAGAATGTGATTACCTATCTGAACTTTGCGGGCCAGTCTCCTAAAGAAGATAACTTCATTACACAGAATCAAGCAGATGTCCAGTTGTATTCTACTCAATTGGATTATCAGTGGAAAGGTGAAAAGCTGGAGCTGGAATCCGGTGCGAAATATAGTTTTGTAAAGACAAACAGTACGCTTGATTTCTCAGACAACGAGAATGGCGTTTTACAATACCGTCCCGAAAAGAGCAGTGTTTTTGATTATAAAGAACATAATTTTGCCCTGTATTCTTCACTTGCCTACAATATTGGAAAATGGAACTTCAAGGGAGGGCTTCGTGCTGAAATGACAGATATTGAAGGCATCGTTTCTGAACCTTATGAACTGAATAAAAGCAACTACTGGAAGTTCTTTCCGACTTTCTATGCACAGTATACTACAGAAAATAAGCAGGAATTCGGGTTTTCTTATGGAAAAAGGATCAGCAGGCCTTCCTATTCATGGTTGAATCCTGCCAAATCTTACTACAACCTGTTTTCATACTACCAGGGAGATCCGAAGCTGAAGGCAACAATTACACATAACCTCAATCTTACCTATTCATGGAAAGAATGGAACCTGGATCTGTATTACCGAAAAGAAATTTATCCGTCTATGGAAATATCCTATCAGGAGCCAAGCACCAACAGCCTGATTTATTATTTTACCAATATTGAAAAAGGAGAAGCTTTTGGGGCTAGTCTTTACAAAAATTTCCAGGTGAAACCATGGTGGAACATCATCGTGTCCGAAAATCTTGAACATAACGAAAACTATTTCAAGGGAACAGACGGAATGTTGTATAAAAACAAAGTCCTGAACTGGGTTTCCAATATTTCCACCAGCTTTACGCTTGATAAAAGCAGCGATTGGAAAATGGAAATGGGACATCGCTATTATTCTCCGGGAATACAGGGGACATTCAGGATTTCTTCTGTCTGGTCAGCCTATTTTGTTATGAACAGAAAGTTCTTTAATAAAAAACTGGAAGCGAGTTTTGTGGTCAGCGATATTTTCAGAAGTACAGGTCAGAAAGTGAGTACGAAATATGCAAACCAGGATAATTATTTCCTTGATTATACCGATGCGCAGGGAGTCACATTATCGTTGAAATTCAACTTTGGAAACCAGTCTGTGAAAAACGCAAAAACAATAAAGAAAACTACGGAACAGGAAAGATTGTAGAAGAAATTAATATAAAACCAGTTACAATAAAATATTATTATAAAAGAAATCATCACCCGCTGTCACATTTTCGCTATTTTTGATACCTATCTTTAAAAAGATCGATATGAAGAAAATTTTTTCCGGATTGCTGATAGCAGTTTCTTTACTGCAACTGTCTGCACAGGAACTATATATGCCGAGGAATATCAAAAAAGCATATGAAAAAGGAACACGTGATATCTCCGGGGCACCAGGTAAAAGCTACTGGCAGAATAAAGGAGCGTATAATGTAGAGGTGAAAGTGGATGCCAGCACAAAAGTGGTTTCCGGAAAAGAAACGATTGTCTACACAAACAACAGCCCGGATAATCTGAATGAACTGGCTATACGATTTGTAAATAATCTTCACAAGCCACAGTCGCCAAGATCTGGAGTGGTCTCTAAGGATTTTCTGTCTTCAGGGCTTAAGATTAAATCTTTCATCGTGAACGGTGAGAAATATGACATCAATAGTGACGATTGGAGCACCGTTGAAAAAGTAAAATTAAAAACAGCTTTAAAACCAAAATCAAAATCCGAAGTTAAAATAGAGTGGGAGTATCCGCTTTCTGTACAGAGTGGAAGAGAGGGTCAGATAGATTCTGAAACTTTTTACGTAGCCTATTCTTTTCCAAGAATATCTGTGTATGACGATTACAACGGATGGGATATGCTTCAGCATTCAGACAGACAGGAATTTTATAACGATTTCAATGACTATAGCTTTGCCATTACTGCACCCAAAAATTATGTAGTCTGGGCAACCGGAGATTTTATGAACCCGGAAGCTGTCCTTCAGCCGGATTATTTAAAAAGATATAAAGCTTCATTAAAAAGCGATAAAGTAATGCATATTGCTACGGAGCAGGAAATGAGGTCGGGGAAAGTTACGCAGCAGAACAAATGGAATGTATGGAAGTTTAAAGCCAGCCACATTACAGATTTCTGTTTTGCACTGAGTAATCATTATGTGTGGGATGCAGCAAGTGTTCAGTTAAAAACAAAACGAGCAAGCGTTCAATCCGGATATAAAAACGGAGCAAAAGATTTTGAACACTATGTAGACTGGATGCGCTATAACCTAGACTGGTTTTCTAAAAACTGGCCAGGAGTAGAATATCCCTATAATGTAATGACCGCTATTCAAGGATATGCAGATATGGAATATCCAATGATGATCAATGATACCAGTATTCCTGATGATTTTCAGGATGCAAGACTGACAGCAGATCATGAAATTGCCCATACGTATTTCCCTTTTTATATGGGAATCAACGAAACGAGATATGCATTTATGGATGAAGGCTGGGCTACCACCCTGGAATATCTTATAGGTATTGATGAGAACGGAGAAGCTGCCGCTAAAGAATTTTATAAAAACTTCCGTGTTAAAAAATGGATCAATGATCCGTCTGCAGAACAGGATCAGCCTGTAATTACGATGAGTACGCAGGTAAGTGGAGCAGGATATGGAAACAATTCCTATGTGAAAGCCTCTTTATCTTATCTGGCGCTGAAAGATTATTTAGGAGATGAACTGTTCAAAAAAGCATTACACCATTATATGGACAACTGGAATGGAAAACATCCGGTGCCATGGGATTATTTCAACTCTATGAATACCGGTTCAGGGAAAAATCTGAATTGGTTCTTCCAGAATTGGTTTTATACCAATAATTATATTGATTTAAAAGTAACGGGAGCATCCCAGATGAATGATATGCTTACGGTAAACGTGGCGAATGTAGGTGGATTTGCCATTCCATTTGATGCAATATTGGCATATGAAGATGGCACTACAGAGAAACTGCATTTCTCCCCTTCTGTTTGGGAAAAAGATCAGAAACTAACCGATCTGGTGATTCCTATTAAGAAAAAAATAAAATCGGTACAGCTGGATGGAGATCTGTTTATGGATTATACTCCGGATAATAACCGCAAAAATTTATAAAAGTAAAAGCCTTCAGAATCTGAAGGCTTTTTTATTTTAAAAATAGGCAGTTAATCTTAAGCCTAATGTAATATAATTGATTTTTTCTTTAGCAATCATATTGTTAAGTTCCTCATCCAGCTCGGCACTTTCTTTAATCTCATCACTGAAGTGATAACGGATCGTAGAGTTGATCTGGTTGTAATCTGTATAGAAAGTAAGACCTAACCCCGGATTGAATTTGTAGGTCATAGCAGCTCCTGTATTCCAGCGGAAGGCTGGTTTAGGCTTGTATCGGGCTATTTGAAGTTCGTGGTTAGGAGCGTCTATATCATCTCCTTTTACAAATACTTTTCCACTTGCTGTGGCGGCATATCCTCCGGTTAACTTTAAGGTAAGCTGCCATTTATCTGAGAATTCATGAGAAAAATAAGGACCAATACCTGCAGCCAGGAAGCCCATGGATTGCGTTTTTAGTTCATGGTTACCAAAATCCTGCCCGTCATCAAAGTTTATTCTTTGAGATTTAATCGGGAAGCTGCTGAAGGTGATATCTGCACCCACACCCCATTTTTTTGAAAAGAAATAAGCGCCTTCCAATCCGCCCTCAAAACCTGTTTGCTTTTTGTCATCCAGTTCAGATTCTTTCAGGAAGTTGGTTGTTCCTAATGCTACCCCCGACTTTAAGGCAAGAAAAGATGGATAATCGTTTCCTTGTATTCTGGATAAGAGACTTAAATTATCTCCCTTGTTCTTATAAATTTTATCAATAAAGAAATACCCAAGCTCTGTTGAGATAATCCCAATTCCAGCACCGGCAAGAATATCCGGAACCCAGTGTCTGTTATTTAAATTCCGTCCAAGTCCCGTAATAGCGGCAGAACCATACCCTGCAATACTATAGGCTGGGTTTACCATACCATATTCCTTGTGTAGAAAGCTGGCGTTGGTAAAAGCCATAGCAGCATGTCCTGATGGAAAAGAATTGTTTTTGGATCCATCCGGACGTTCCACTTTCGCTGTATACTTAATAGAATTGACTAAAATAGCCATGATGACTAAGCTGGTACCGTAGGATAAAGTGGCCCGACCGAGATTGTTTCTACCTTTTACACCTGCCAGTTTTAATCCGTAAACGGCAGCTGCAGGAGCATATTGAAGATAATCATCATATTTGACTTTAAAGTTGGGAAGATATCGGTTTCTTACCTCACGGATATTCTCTTTTTCTCCCCATGTTGCAGCAGCAGCAGCAAAAAGCAGGGCAGGAGCCACTGATTTTTTTACCCATTCTTTTTTGAAAAAAGGGGTTTTCTCCTGAATGCTGTAGCCGGAGTTAATTAATGCGAGATCTTCTTTAAGACTTCTGACTTGGACCGTATCCTGTGTCTTAATTTGGATCGTATCCTGTGCTTTAATACAGTATAAGTGCAATAGTATTCCTGATGCTAGTGCTAATTTTTTCATCTTAGTAGTGGTGCGAAATTAAATCATGTAAAAGTATTAAAAAAATCTATCCCAAAGATTGAGATAGACTATTTTAATGTTTTTATAATATTACAACTTGCATTGTTGATTATCTTAATCCAGATCTTGGTCCGGATGCAGCTACTACAGCCTGCATTCTTGTTTTTTGGTTGGCAGAGAACATAACCATAGATTTGTCATCTACATAATCCATATAATTCATGAACATTTGAGAACGGCTTACACCTCCACAAACTCTGTTTAGAGGATAGGTAGGATTTCCGTAGTTAGGGCCAGGAGATGTAGGAGTATCATTAGAGTAATCTGTCTGACAGCCAGCATCAGATGATCCCCAAAGGTGTGGAAGGTTTAGGTAGTGTCCTACTTCGTGAGTTACCGTTCTTCCTAGGTTGAACGGAGCAGAAGCACCAGTTTTTCCGATGTACTGATACCCAATTACAAGGCCATCATACCATTGTCCTGCATTTTCAGGATAATAGGCATAACCTAGCGTTCCCGCCTGTCCATTTTGGTCAAGGATTGAATTAACAACCCATATATTCATATTTTTATTTACATCAGTAGCGTCAATACCTCCAGTGCTTGCTTTTTTCATCTCTTCCAGGTTAGACTTCCAGCCTGTTTTTGTATTTTGCTTGCGGTTGGTAGCGATTAATTTGAAACGAATTTTTACATCACCTGCTGCAGAAGGCTGAAATGCGGAAGGAATTTTAGTAATATCAGAATTGGTAGCACCATAATCAGCATTCAGTACAGCGATTTGTTCTGCAATTCTTGCATCAGAAACATTCTGAGCAGAGGTGTTATAAATTACGTTAAAAACAACAGGGATTTCAACAGTTCCATCTGCGAGAACTTTTCCCAATTTAAGATTCTCAGCAAAGTTTTGAGTACGGGCTTCAATTTCGTCTGCTTTTAGCCTTAATGAAGGATTTTTTTGTAACATTTCAGCTCTCAATTCTTCAGAAGGACAGCTTCTTTTAAGAGCACTTTCAACAGGAGGCTCCTGATTCAAAGGTGTTTCGTTTTGATTGTTTAAGCTGTCGGTGTTACATGCCGACATAAAGCCCAGAACGAGGGCTCCAAATAAGAATTTTTTCATATCGTATAATATAATTTGGTTGAGGATGTGAAATTATATCATTCTAAATTAATACGCAAACAATTTGTAAAATATTTACGAAATTAATACGCTTTAATATATTTATATGTTTTTAATTTAAAGTTATTGGTTTTGTTTTGAATTTTCATCAAATTATTACATTTTGTTTTTTATTTCACTTTTAAGTGTGTTTTTAATGTAAATAATTTTATATTTTTTATTATTTGTAGAATATTTTTACGATAAAATACGCTCATGTTTTTTCAAAAGTTTTCATAAACTTACAGGGTAACTAGGGTAATAATAGTAAAAAAAACCTATCTCAACATTTGAGATAGGTTTCAACTATTTTAAAAAATGTATTTTTATAAAACTCTTAGTCCGGATCTTGCTCCAGAAGAAGCAGTTACAGACTGCATTTTTGTTTTTTGCCCTGCTGTAAACATATAGAGTGAATTATCATCAGAATAATCCATATAATTCATAAACATTACAGATCTTTTCACGCCATAACAAGTGTTGTAAAGAGGGTAAGATGGAGTTCCTGTATTAGCTGTTGTTTGGGTAGGTGTATCAGCAATTAAATCATCACCGCAATTGGTATCTCCCCAGATATGTCTAAGACCTAAATAATGACCCACTTCATGAGTGGCAGTTCTTCCCAGATTAAATGGAGCAGAAGCTCCTGTTTTTCCAAAATAAGGAGAGGCAATTACTACACCATCTTTCCATGTGCCTGCATCTTCAGGGAAAGTTGCATATCCAAGGATACTTCCTTGAGTATCCGGCATACTTCCAACGATCCAGATATTAAAATAATTTGTAGGATTAGTAGCATCAATTCCTCCTGTAGAGGCTTTTTTCATAGTATTATTTGTTCTATCTGTTTTGCTCCATGATGTTTTGGTGGTCGTTTTTCTTATGGTGTTTGCCAGTTTGAATTTTACTTTTACGTCACCTGCTTTTACTCCCTGGAATTCTGTAGGGATTTGTGAAACATCACTGTTTGTACCTCCATAGTCAGCGTTCAAAATCGCAATTTGCTCTGCAATTCTCGCATCAGACACGTTTTGTGCCGCGGTTTTATAGATTACATTAACAACAACTGGAATTTCAACAGTTCCATCCGCAAGAACTTTTCCTAAAGCAAGATTGTTGGAGAATTTTTTTGCATTGGCCTCAATTTCTTCTACTTTTTGTCTCAATGCAGGATCTTTTTGTAATGCCTCTTGTCTCATTTCCTCAGATGGACAAATTCTTTTGGAGGCTAGTGAAGAAGTTTCCGGTTCAGCTTGTGTTTCGTTTTGGTTAGAAATGGTGTCATTGTTACAAGCTGTCATTAACCCGAGCATAAGAGCTCCGAATAATAGTTTTTTCATATCGTTATAATTTGGTTGAGGATGTGAAATTATATTATTTGAAATTAATATGCAAGTAATTCCGTAAAATAATTACGGAATTACTATTGATTTTGATTTTTCATTGATTTTAATTCAGTATTTTTTAATTTGTTTTGAATTTTAATCAATTTTTATAAATATAGTGATGTGTTTTGTTTATAATTTGTTTTTAACGAATATGTTTCGTTTAAACCAGCTTTTAAATTAATTTTTTATAGCCAAGATTAATTTGCAAAACCATTTTTAATGGCAAAAACTGCAAGTCCTACACGGGTTTTCAAATCAAGTTTTTCACAAAGCTGATCACGGTAGCTTTCTACGGTCCTTGGACTGCAGCACATTCTGTCTGCAATTTCCTTATAGCTGAGCTCAGTGACCGTATATTTCAGGAATTCTTTTTCCCTATCGGAAATTCTTATGGCAATTTCAGATTCCGTTTCTTTATTAAGGTTGGAGAAAATAATTTTTGAAGCCCAGTCCGGATAAAAGAAGCCATCACTATTCAATCGGGTAAGGGCTGTTTCCAAATCTCTTGGATGGGTGTTTTTTAAGAGATAGCCTTTTGCTCCGCTTTTAATCATCTTGATCACACTGTTGTCGTCTCCCTGCATGCTGAGGGCCATGACCTTGATGTCTGGATGGTTTTTTGTAAGCCAGGCTGCTGTTTCAAATCCGTCCATAATCGGCATACTGATATCTAAAAGAATAATATCCGGAATTGCGTTGCCCTCCTCAAGTTTCTGAATAAGGTCCTTCCCATTTTCACACACATAGATGACTTCAAATTCATTGAAATTACCAATAATTCCTTCCAGAGCCTTGGCTATAAGTATATGATCGTCAACAATTACAATTGATTTTTTCATGACTGTTTTTTTAAGATAATATTAAGGTGGGTTCCTGCATTTTCCTGGCTTTCCATGTGAAAGCGGGCTCCTATGATTTCCGCTCTGTTTTTCATGTTGGTGAGGCCTATTCCGTTGGATTTTATCTGGGAAGTGTCAAACCCGGTTCCATCATCACGAATATCAAGTTCCCAAAGAATGTCTTCAGAAGTATTCAGGCTGATGAAAATATTTTTACAGCCGGAATGTTTTATGCTATTCTGAATAAACTCCTGAGTGATTCTGAGCAGAACATTTTTATGAACAAAACCTAAATCCAGCTGTTTAAAATTGTGCTCAAAGCTTACTTTACACCTTTTAAAGGAATTGGTGTTGTCTACTTCTTCCTGTATCAAAGTTACAATTTCCTTTTGGTTGATATTGTCATCGGTTAATGTTTTTGACAGGCTTCGAAGATCCTGCAGAGATTGGTTGATGATCTGAGAAACCTGATCAATTCTATCATTGGCCTCCGGTGCCCTATTTTCATAAAGCATCTGCTGTACATAAAGGCTCACAAGAGTAAGTTTCTGACCAATGTTATCATGAAGTTCCCGGCCGATCTGCTGCATGGTGGCCTGCTGGATTTCCAGTTGGGTAGAAAGGATCTCCCTTTGATGAAGCTCATTTTTTCTTTCAATTTCATTAACATGCTCCTTCTTGCGTTGTTTGTAACTTCTGATATAGATTAATACCGCCGTTACAAACATTACAAAAAGTATATTGAATAGAATAATGACAATTAAGAGCTCTGTTTTCCCCATATAAATGAACTTGCAAATAAAATATACATCACAATAACTGACATTAGAAAATAATTGAAATAAATATTCCAGATCTCCTTATAGTTTACCAGTAATGATAAAAATGCCATAAAAGGTAATGTTCCTATGTATGATAATGTAATTCCGAGATTAATATAAAACATTTTGTTTTTATTAAAATTGAGAATATTGTGAGAATTAATTTGTTTATAATACTCCATTATTACCAATAGCATTAAGATAAGACATCCAAATGTATAATTAAAGGCAAACACTATTTTACTTTTTGAAAAATATAATTCATTCGGAATAAATGTTAGCAAATATAAAATAGATAATATCCAAAATAATTTAGTCCTACCTAGGGATTTCACAGCATATAACCAGTAAAAAAATATAAACTGGATCGGCATCAAAAGATAGTTATAGTATTGGGCTTTAGTAAAATGAATAAAACTTCCCCATTTACCATAGGCTTCCCCTAGGAAAATGAATACCAGATAGAACACAAAAAATTTCCAATGTCGTTCTTTTAAACGATTATAATGGAAAATTGCGATGGCCGCAGCAAGTCCTTCAGACCAAAGAATGCATTTTTGTGCAAATTCCTGGAATTCTGTCATATTGTGTATTAGGGATATTGATTATAATTAAAAAGATTCACCCGACGATGTATATGGTGGTATAAGTATTCCATTATTTTCTCCAAGACCAGTATCATCACCAAGAGGTCCGCCGCCACCATTACCATTATCACCACCATTGCCAGATGGAGTAATATTACGTGCATTTAATGCTAAATTTGAATTCTCTCCATTAGCCTGGAAAGGGTTAAAATCAAAATCAATAAGCTCTCCTGCATCACTGGCTTTTTTCAAGGTTGGGATCATCACTAATGTATGCTTTCCTGCATACTGAACAGGAACAGGGTGAGAGTCCATCATAGACCAGTCTTCCTGCTTAGGATAAGTTGCATAGTAAAATCTGATTCCTAGGTTCGCCTCTGAAGTTGCAGGATTCACTTTGGCAGCTTCTTCTTCGATTTTTGCAATAAACTGTTTTAATTTCGGAAGATCAAACCAAATGGAATGTGCATCCTGAATTCCTAAAGCAGTGTTGATAGCGCTTAGGTGATTTTGACGGTAATTGTCGATCAGAGCCTGGATAAGACTGTTTGACATGATTCCCGGTTCTAGTGGTTTGTTTGATTCTGTATTCATAGCTTATGTTTTACGGTAAAACTCAATTAATATGCAAATCTCGTAAAAAATATGCTAGAAAATGTATTCGTAAATAGGGAATTATACTGTTATTTTTACCGTGTTTTTACGGATTGTATGTAAAGGATAACAATTGAGAGAGAAAGCAAACGCAGATTTACTCTATAAAAAAACGGAGAAAGTATATTTCTCCGCCTGTTCTTTAAATACAAGGATATTTTCTCCAATCCATGCAGACATATCCCACTGTACAGCAAAGACCGGGAGGACAGCTCCAGTCATCACCACACTGTATAGTGGGTGGCTCAATTCCACCATCGATTTTCTTTAAATCTTGTCTTTTTAGCTTTTTCATAGTGATTTTGTTTTAGTTATTGATTTGTAACGTAAATATAATATTATTTCACCATAATAGGATAAAATAAATGAAAAATAAGTGCTGCAGATTTCTCTACAGCACTTATTCACAAAAATAATATATGAAAAAAACTATTTTATTGTTCAGTAGGTCTGAAAACCAAACCTGTTTCTACAAAATAATCCAGAGTGATTCTGTCTCCATCATTTACACTTCCTGCAAGAATCTCTTTAGACAGTTTGTTTAATACTTCTTGCTGGATCACTCTTTTTAATGGTCTTGCTCCGAAGGCAGGATCGTATCCTTTATTCATCAGATAATCTACCGCATCCTGAGTGAAGGTCATAATGATGTTTCGTTTAGATAGCATCTCATTGAATCCTCTCAACTGAAACTGAACGATTTTTCCGATTTCTTTTTTTCTTAAAGGTTGGAACAGTACAATCTCATCAATTCTGTTCAGGAATTCCGGACGTAAGGTTTGTTTCAAAAGATCAAAAACTTCTTCTTTAGTTTTATCCACAATTTCATCCTGATTTTCCTCAGTAAGATTTTCAAAATTCTCCTGAATCAAATGAGAGCCTAAGTTAGAGGTCATAATGATGATGGAGTTTTTGAAATTAACAAGTCGTCCTTTATTATCAGTCAGACGTCCATCATCCAAAACCTGAAGTAAAGTATTGAAAACATCCGGGTGTGCTTTTTCAATCTCATCCAACAGCACCACAGAATAAGGTCTTCTTCTTACCGCTTCAGTCAGCTGTCCGCCTTCATCATATCCTACATATCCCGGAGGCGCCCCTACCAATCTTGAAACACTGTGACGTTCCTGATATTCACTCATATCAATTCTGGTCATATTGTTTTCGTCGTCGAATAAGAACTCAGCTAATGCCTTTGCCAATTCCGTTTTACCCACTCCGGTTGTTCCCAGGAATAGGAAAGAACCAATAGGCTTTTTGTCATCACTCAGACCTGCTCTGTTTCTTCTGATCGCATCAGCAACCGCTTGTATTGCTTCATCCTGTCCTACCACACGATGGTGTAGTTCAGATTCCAGATTAAGTAATTTCTCTCTTTCAGACTGCAGTAATTTGGTGACAGGAATACCTGTCCATTTAGCAATCACTTCAGAGATATTTTCTGCGGTAACCTCTTCTTTGATCAGCTCATTCTGATGATTCTGCATTTCAAGCTCCATCTTGGTGAGCTCTTCCTCTTTTTCACGAAGTTTTCCGTACTGAATTTCCGCTACTTTTGCATAATCTCCTGCTCTGGAAGCTCTTTCTGCTTCATGTTTCAGAGATTCAATATCTTTTTTGATCTGGGTAAGATCTTCACTTTTCTGTTTTTCTTTCAGCCATTTGGCATTGATCTCATTTCTCTGTTCCGAAATTTTTGCAATATCTTCCTTCAAATGATCAATTTTGGTCTGGTTGCCTTCTCTTGAAATGGCTGCCAGCTCAATTTCCAGCTGCATCAATTTTCTGTCGAGAACATCCAGCTCTTCCGGTTTGGAATTGATTTCCATTCTCAGTTTTGCAGAAGCTTCATCAATAAGGTCAATGGCTTTATCCGGTAAAAAACGGTCTGAAATATATCTTTGAGACATTTCCACAGCCGCGATAATTGCCTCATCTTTGATTCTTACTTTGTGGTGAGCCTCATATTTATCTTTAATACCACGAAGGATCGAAATTGCAGATTCAGTATCCGGTTCTTCTACCATTACTTTCTGGAAACGTCTTTCCAACGCTTTATCTTTTTCAAAATATTTTTGATATTCGTTCAGAGTAGTCGCTCCAATCGCTCTCAGCTCACCTCTTGCCAAAGCAGGCTTTAAGATGTTGGCTGCATCCATAGCACCTTCACCACCACCAGCTCCTACCAGAGTATGGATCTCGTCAATGAAAAGAATAATCTGCCCATCAGCTTTGGTCACCTCATTGACTACAGATTTTAAACGCTCTTCAAATTCACCCTTATATTTGGCTCCGGCGATCAAAGCTCCCATATCCAGGGAGAATAATGTTTTATCCATAAGATTTTCCGGAACATCACCGCTGATAATTCTGTGGGCAATTCCTTCAGCAATCGCCGTTTTACCAACACCTGGTTCTCCAATAAGGATAGGGTTGTTTTTTGTTCTTCTGGAAAGGATCTGTAGAACCCTTCTGATTTCTTCATCACGTCCGATTACAGGATCCAGTTTTCCTTCTGCAGCTAATTCATTGAAGTTTTTAGCATATTTATTTAAAGATTGATAGGTTTCTTCAGAACTTGCAGAAGTTGCCTTACTTCCTTTTCTTAATTCTTTAATAGCGCCTTCCAACAGGTTTTTGGTTACGCCCATATCTTTAAGCATTTTGGAAACTTCAGAACTGGTTTCCAGAAGCGATAACCATAAATGCTCAATCGTTACATATTCGTCACCCATTTTTTTAGCGATGTTGGGGGCATCCAGCAATACTTTGTTTGCTGATTGTGAAAGATAAATGTTTCCTCCTTGTACTTTAGGAAGTTTTTCTAAATTTTCACGGTTTCGCTCTCTTACTAAATTGGCATCTGCTTCAGATTTTTTTAATAAGAAAGGCGATATATTTTCATCTATCTGGAAGATTCCTTCAAGGAGATGTTGAGGTTCGATACTTTGATTGCCCAATTCCATAGCAACCTGTTGTGCTGCCTGGATGGCTTCCTGTGATTTTACAGTATATTGGTTTAATTTCATATCTTTTATATTTTTGGTAATGGTTTGTATTAAGTTTAACTTTTAAAAAACATCAAGAAACTAAATTTTAAGGCTCAGTTTCTTAATGCCATCAATTATTTAATCATTTATTCGATGACTATATCGCAAAAACTGTTCAATTATTAAATTTATAAAAAATATGGACAAATTTTCCGGATTTTGTATTTTTAACGGAAGTTTAACTTGACAAAATTTCCGATTTCACAATTATCACTTGGAAATCTATGAACAAATAGTCATATCATAAAGGGGAAAGTTGATGAGTAAATTTTAAAATGGTTGAATTTCTTTAATGTAAGTGTTAAAATTCAGCTTTTTATTTTAGAATAATTACTTTTGCATTTTACAGATGGAACTTAAAGAAAAACAGAGAAAAATTTTAGACGTAGCAGTAGAACTTTTCAAGGAGAAGGGCTATATGGGAAGCTCGGTAAGAGACCTGGCTACGAAACTTAATATCAAAGCAGCATCGCTGTATGCGCACATCCGTTCAAAGGAAGAAATTTTGGAATGGATTTGTTTTGGCATTGCCCAGGAATTTTTCGATGAACTTCAGCATGTAAAAAATACAGATATTGCTCCAAGGGAAAAACTGAATCTGTTATTGGATAAACACCTTTCAGTTGTTCTTAAAAACCGCGATGTTACCCATATTTACTCCAATGAATGGAGACATCTGGAAGAAAGGCTTCCCGAATTTGTAGAGTTAAGAAAAAATTATCAACAGGAAGTTGAAGAATTGATTTCTGAGATCTACAAAGCTGAAAACTGGGAGCTAAAATCACCATCATTTACCACAAGATTTATCCTTCATACTTTAAATAATTCCTATTTCTGGTTTAAAAGAAGCAGTGATTCCACCGATGAAATTACCGATGAAATCAGGGAAAAACTTCTTTTTGGTTTATTGGGAAACCAGAAAAATTAGACATTTCTTTTGTCATTCTGACGAAGGAAGAATCTGATAATTATGCTGTTTAGTCATGAATTTTAATACTGTGTCTGTTATTTCGAGATAGAGAAATCGATTCATTCTGGTATTTAATAATAGAACTACGTTCGCAGACTTTCAGTCTGTATTCAGAATGACAGAATCCGCAATTTAAAACCTGCTTTCGTTATTTAGAATCATTCAAAATATGACAAAAGTCATAAAAATTTTGCCAGCTTATAAAATCTTTTTAAATTTACACCTAACAAATGTTAGTTAGTTTTATGGATTTTTCAGTTGAATATCTGGAGCTGGGTCAGTTGAGACAGCTTCAATCCGACCGGTTGATCAGCTTGATCAGCTATTTGGGAGAGAAGTCGGAATTTTATAAAAAGAAATTTGATGAATTGCAAATATCTCCACAGGAAATAAGGTCGATTGAAGATATCACGAAACTTCCAATCACTTACAAACAGGATTTAAGAGATAACTATCCGTTCGGTTTATTTACAGTTCCTAAAGCTGAGCTTCAGCGAATTCACTGTTCAAGCGGAACTACAGGAAAACCGACTGTGGTAGGATACACAAAAGAAGATGTAGACCTTTTCAGTGAAGTAGTGGCGAGATCTTTAAATGCCGCAGGAGCAAAACCAGGAATGCAGTTACACAACGCTTATGGTTATGGGATTTTCACAGGAGGCTTAGGACTTCATTATGGTGCAGAAAAGTTAGGGATGAGTGTTCTTCCTATTTCAGGAGGAATGACGGCAAGACAGGTAGATTTGATTATAGATTTCAAACCGGAAGTGATCTGCTGTTCACCATCATACGCTTTGACCATTGCTGATGAATTTGCCAAAAGAGGAATTCCAGCAGATGAAATAAGTCTTCAATACGCAGTGTTAGGTTCAGAACCATGGACGGAAATTATCAGAGGCCACATTGAAGAAAGATTAGGAGTTCATGCAACCAATATCTACGGATTGAGTGAAATTATTGGTCCCGGAGTTTCCATGGAGGATTTCGAAGAAAAAGGGGGTTCTTATATCTGGGAAGATCATTTTTACCCTGAAATTTTAGATCCGGTTACTAAACAGCCGGTGCCTTTTGGAGAAGAAGGAGTGTTGGTGATTACAACTTTAACGAAAAAAGCAATGCCGCTTTTACGGTATTGGACCAATGATATCACCAGTCTTTATTATGATGAGAATGCCAAAAGAACAATGGTGAAAATGAAACCTATCGTTGGCAGAGCAGACGATATGCTGATCGTGAGAGGTGTCAATGTATATCCAAGCCAGATTGAAGATGCGCTCTCTTATGTAAAGGGAGTGGTTCCTAATTATTATTTAACACCTGTTGAAAAAGAACATATGTGCATCGCCCTGGATATTGATGTTGAAATAGGTGATGAACTGGTAGAGGAACAAAAAATACAAGCAAATACCGATGATTATTTTAATTTTGTCGGGAACTTTGGAAAAAGCATAGAAAACGAAATAAAAAAACGGGTAGGGATCACTACGAAAGTGAAAATTCATGCCCAGGACAGCCTGCCGAAGTGCGAAGGTGGAAAAATTAATAGAATACTTAAAAAATAATGAATTCATTTTATAAACTTAAAACAGTTAAAGTTCAGAAAGATACTTCCGAAGCAGTAAGTGTAGCGGTAGAAGTCCCTGAAGAACTGAAAGATAAGTTCAGGTTCAAGCAAGGGCAGTATCTGAATTTCCGAATGATGATCAACGGAAATGAGGAAAGGCGTTCTTACTCTATCTGTAATGCTCCAAGTGAAAAGAGCAATACGCTGGAAGTATTGGTAAAGCTGCTTGAAGGCGGAAAAGTATCAGGCTATTTCAATGAGCATCTTCATATGGATGAGATCCTGGAAGTAATGCCCCCGATGGGCGGTTTCAATACTTCTTATCACCCGACCAATGTGAAAACATATGTGGGATTGGCAGCAGGAAGCGGAATTACCCCTGTTTTATCCAATATTAAAGAAAGCCTTTATCAGGAACCTAACAGTAATGCTTATCTGTTCTATAGCAACAGAAGCATGAATCATATTTTAAGAAAAGCTGAAATTGATAAGCTGATAGAGCATTTCAATGGCAGGCTGAAAGTAGTTTATTTGGTAAGCCGTGAAAAACACGAAGATCCTGTTTTTGAAGGAAGAATTTCTGCTGAAAAACTAGAGCAGTTATTTGAAAGATACATCGATATTGATGTAAAAGAAGCTACTTATTTCATCTGTGGACCTTCAGAAATGATCAAAGGGATCGCGGATTATCTGAAAAAAGATAAAAAAGTGCCTGCTATTCAGGTATTATTTGAATATTTTACCGCTCCGGATGAAGAAAATACGGAGGAAATGAGCGATGAATTCAAGGCTATTGCCAATATTGAAAGTATGGTAACGGTAATCATTGATGATGATGAATATTCATTCCACCTTAATTCTAAAAAAGAGAGTATCTTAGATAAAGCATTGAAAGATCAGCTTCCGGTTCCTTTTGCATGTAAAGGAGGCGTTTGCTGTACGTGTAAGGCGCAGGTTCTGGAAGGAGAGGTTTTCATGGAGAAAAACTATGCACTTACCGAAGAAGAAGTAGCCAGAGGCTTCGTTCTTACCTGCCAATGTCACCCGACAACCAATGTGGTGATGCTTAATTATGATGTTTAAGACAATTTGAAAATGAGAAAATGTGCTAATTTGAAAATGCCATTATTGTGTTTAAATTTTCAAAATTCTCAAATTCTCAAATTCTCAAATTATTTAATTTTCAAATTCAAAAAAGATGGACTTAGAAAAATTTGTTCAATACGTTCACGAAGAAAATAAAGTAGAGCCAAAAGATGTAATGCCTGATGACTACAGGAAATTATTGGTTCGTCAGATTTCACAGCATGCTCATTCCGAGATTGTAGGAATGCTGCCGGAAGCCAACTGGATTTCCAGAGCCCCTTCATTAAGAAGAAAAATGGCTCTTCTGGCTAAAGTTCAGGATGAGGCAGGCCACGGGCTATACCTTTATTCAGCAACTGAAACGCTAGGAAACGGAACGATCAGAGCTGATAGAGACGCTACTTATGATGATATGTTGGAAGGAAAAGCGAAATATTCGAGTATTTTCAACTATCCAACATTAAGCTGGGCCGATATCGGTGCAATCGGCTGGTTGGTAGATGGTGCAGCGATTATGAACCAGGTAATGCTGATGGGGAATTCTTATGGTCCTTATTCAAGAGCAATGGTGAAAATCTGTAAAGAAGAATCTTTCCACCAAAGACAAGGATATGAGATTCTGATGGCGCTTTGCCGTGGTACAAAACAACAGAAAGAAATGGCTCAGGCTTCGTTAAATCGTTTCTGGTGGCCAGCCCTGATGATGTTTGGTCCAAATGATGACAGTTCGCCAAACTCTAAGATCTCTATGAATTACAGAGTGAAAAGAGAAAGTAATGATAACCTTCGTCAAAGATTTATAGATGTTACCGTTTCTCAGGCTGAATTCTTAGGATTAACGATTCCAGATAAGGATTTAAAATGGAATGAGGAAAGACAACATTATGATTTCGGAGAACTTCCTTGGGGAGAATTCATGGAAATTTTAAAAGGAAATGGACCTTGCAATAAAAAGCGTATCGAAACAAAACGAAAAGCGCAAAGAGAAAATTCTTGGGTAAAAGAAGCGGCAGTAGCTTTTGCAGAGAAGCAACAAAAAGAAGTAATATAATTTAATGTATCAATTTGAAAATATGCTAATTTGAAAATGTAACTACTGTAGATTAATTTTCAAATTACCTAATTCTCAAATTCTCAAATTTTCAAATTAAAATATGGCAAATTTAGATATGTGGGAAGTGTTTATTCAGACTAAACCGGGATTATCTCACAAACATGTTGGAATTGTACAGGCACCAACAGCAGAAATGGCTTTGCAGAATGCAAGAGACGTTTATACAAGAAGAAAAGAAGGAACTTCTGTTTGGGTAGTTCCAAGTAAATATATTGTGACTTCGGAAGGAATCGACAAAGAAGCTTTCTTCGATCCGGCTGATGACAAACTATACCGTCACCCAACTTTCTACGATATTCCAAACGACGTAAAAAATATGTAATTAATAAAGACTTCAAGATATGAGATCTCAGATACTAGACTTTTTGGTTAATCTGAAATCTAGTGTCTGAAATCTGAAATCTACTAAACAATGAACCCATTATATAATTATTTATTAAAACTAGCAGACGACAGTTTCATTATGGGACAGCGTTTATCTGCATGGTGCGGTGAAGGTCCTTATTTGGAGGAAGATATTGCATTGACAAACATTGCATTAGATGAGCTGGGTCAGGCTAATAACTTTTATGTGTATGCTTCAAGAGTAATAGACAACGGTAAAAGTGAAGATGATTTAGCCTTTTTAAGATATGAACACGAATATGTAAATGCACACTGGACAGAGCTTCCGAATGAAGATTATGCCCACACCATTCTTAAAGTATATGTGTTGTCTGTATATCAGAAACTGATGTACGAAGCATTATCAAGCTCTGCTGATGAAGAACTTTCGGCGATTGCTCAAAAATCCTTGAAAGAAGTGAGATATCACTATACTCACTCTGCTTCATGGATGAAGATTTTTGCTCAGGGAACAGAAGAAAGCCGTGAGCGTTTGGTGAAAGCTATTGAAAATATCTGGGAATATACAAAAGGACTTTTTGCCAAAACAGAAGGTGAAGATGATCTTATTGCTTTGAATATCGTTCCGAATGCAGATGCTCTTTACGAAGAATTCATTGCCATTACGAAGAAAGATTTTACAGATTTCGGGTTAGAATATCCTGAAAATCCTTTCATGCAGCCAAAATCAAGAACAGGATATCATACAGAGTATTTCGGATTTATCCTTTGTGAACTTCAGTATATGCAGAGAGCATATCCGGGTTGTACTTGGTAATAGATCATGAAAAAGATGCTTCTGGGAATACTTGCTTTTTTTCTTATAGGATACGTGGTGCTATGTGTAGGAGTCTATTTCTATCAGGAGAAAATTATTTTTTACCCTGAAAAGTTGCCGGAAAATTACAAGTTTAATTTTAATGGTGATTTTGAAGAAATATCGATCAGAACACAGGATGATAAGCATTTGAGCTCAGTTTTGTTTAAAACTAAAAATCCCAAAGGAGTTATCTTTTATCTTCACGGAAATGGAGGTTCAATAAAAGGCTGGGGAGAAGTAGCTCAATTATATCGTAGTATGAATTATGATACATTGATACTCGATTACCGGGGTTATGGAAAAAGCGAAGATAAAATTAATAGTAAAGATCAGCTTTTTTCGGACGTTGAGACTGCTTACAAAGAACTTTTGAAAAGATATCCGGAAAATAAAATTATTATTTTAGGATATTCTATAGGATCAGGGTTAGCCGCAAAAGTAGCATCAATGCACAATGCTAGATTGTTGATTTTACAGGCGCCTTATTACAGTATAGAAAATGAAATGAGTCAGAAATTCTCATTTCTTCCAACATTTTTGCTGAAATATAATTTTGAGACTGGTGAATATTTAAAAACCGTTAAATCACCAGTAGTTATTTTTCATGGTGATAAAGATGAGGTTATTAACTATAATGCATCTTTAAAACTTAAAAATAACTTTAAAAAAGATGATAGCCTGATTGTATTAAAAGATCAGTATCACAACGGAATAACAGATAATTTGGATTATCAGAACGCAATGAAAACAATTCTTGATTCTGATAAAAAATAAAATATGAATCAGCTTTTAGATTTATTAAAAACAATTCCCGATCCGGAAATTCCGGTCATTGATATTGTGGAATTAGGAATCGTAAGAGAGGCACAGGTCACAGGTGAAAATACGTGTGAAGTGATTATTACTCCTACTTATTCTGCATGTCCTGCTATGTTTACCATTGAGGAGGATATTATCAAAATGATGAAAGAAAACGGATGGGATGCAAAAGTAGTAACCAAGATGTTTCCGATCTGGACAACAGACTGGATTACTGATGAAGCGAGAGAAAAACTCCGTGCTTACGGAATCACACCTCCCGAAAAAGGAGCAGACGAACATCACATTGGGAAACCGAAAAAATGTCCACGCTGCGGTTCCGAGCACACCAAGCAGATCAGCAGATTCGGGTCTACTTTGTGTAAGGCTTCTTATCAATGTTTAGATTGCCTGGAGCCATTTGATTATTTTAAATGTCATTGATGAGTTATTCATCAATCAGCAGCAAACTTTACGGCTATGCAAAGCATAACGAAGGAATTGCTAGATTGTTAAATTATTAGACGGTTACATTAATTTATATTGTTAAATTAGTGCGTTGTTAAATAATAAATTTATAAAAACTATGTATACACAACTCGATATCGAAACGCATTTTGACGGGAAGCTTAAAATCGCATATCTTAATCAACCGGAAACAATGAACGCTCTTACAAAGCCGGCTTTATCAGATCTTAGAGATTTTGTTAAAGAATGCAGCGAAGACGAAACAGTAAGATGTGTTGCCATTTCTGGAAGAGGAAGAGCATTTTGCTCAGGTCAGAATCTGGATGAAGCATTTGTGGCAGGCAAAGAACACCACGATCATGATATTATCAGAAAAATTGTGGTAGATTATTATAATCCTTTAGTGTTGGAAGTTACCCGTTGCAAAAAACCGGTTATTGCTTTAGTAAACGGTCCTGCAGTAGGAGCGGGAGCGATGTTAGCTTTAATCTCCGACTTCGTTTTAGCGAATGAGAAAGCGTATTTTGCTCAGGCATTTTCAAATATCGGTTTAATTCCTGATACAGGAGGAACTTACTTTTTACCGAAGCTTTTAGGTAGACAATTGGCCAATTATTTAGCATTCACAGGTAAAAAGTTATCTGCAGAAGAATCTAAAGCTCATGGTCTTGTTGCTGAAGTTTTCACTGAAGAAGAGTTTCTTCCAAAATCTATGGAAATTCTTGAAAGAATGGCAAACATGCCGACAGCAGCGCTTAAACTTACGAAAAAGGCTTTTGCCAGTTCTTATACCAACACATTGAAAGAACAGCTTGAGCTAGAAGGAGATCTTCAGCAGGAAGCAGCAGGAACAGAAGACTTCTTTGAAGGAGTAAATGCCTTTTTACAGAAAAGAAAACCTAATTATAAAGGAAAATAATTAATGGAAATTAGATTTTAGAAGTTAGATGTTAGTCAATAATCTAACTTCTAATTTCTAGCTTCTAACATCTAAAAAAATGAAAAATATTGGAATTATCGGTGCCGGAACGATGGGAATCGGCATTGCACAAGTAGCCGCAACGAACGGATGCAAAGTTTGGGTGTATGACGCCAACGCAAAGCAAGTAGAAACGGCAACCGTAGGTTTGGAAAAAACATTAACCAAATTGGTTGATAAACAAAAAATTTCGGCAGAGAAAATGACTGAAATTTTAGCTAATATTTCCATTGCTACAGAATTGAAAGATTTCAAAGATTGTGAATTGGTTATTGAAGCAATTATTGAAAATAAAGACATTAAAACCAAAGTGTTTACAGAACTTGAAACGTATGTTTCAGAAAGCTGTGTCATCAGTTCCAATACCTCATCTATTTCTATCACCTCTCTGGGTGCAGAACTAAAGAAACCGGAGCGTTTCATCGGAATTCACTTTTTCAATCCGGCTCCATTGATGCCTTTAGTGGAAGTTATTCCATCTTTACTAACAGAAAATACTTTAGCAGAAAAAATATACAACCTCATGAAAGAATGGGGAAAAATGCCTGTTATTGCCAAAGATATCCCTGGATTTATTGTCAACAGAATTGCCAGACCTTATTATGGGGAAGGGCTGAGGATTGTTGAAGAAAACATTGCTACACCAGAACAGGTGGATGATGCGATGAAAACCCTGGGGAACTTCAAAATGGGACCTTTCGAATTGATGGATCTTATCGGAGTGGATGTAAACTTTGCCGTAACAACAACCGTTTACAAAGATTATTTCTACGATCCGAAATACAAGCCGTCTCTATTGCAGCAAAGAATATCTGAAGCAAAACTTCATGGCAGAAAAACGGGAAAAGGTTTCTACGATTATAGCGAAGGAGCAGAAAAACCTGTTGCTCAGAAAGACGATGCTTTATACCAGCAGATCTTTTTAAGAATCATTTCCATGCTGATCAACGAAGCGGTTGAAGCTAAAAGATTAGGAGTTGCGAATGATGAAGATCTCGAACTGGCAATGCAGAAAGGTGTAAACTATCCGAAAGGATTATTAAGCTGGGGGAAAGAAATCGGGTATGCAAAAATCTCCGAAACTCTCCAGAATCTTTACGAAGAATATCAGGAAGAAAGATACAGACAAAGCCCTTTACTTCGTAAAATGAATTAGATAATTTGAAAATGTGCCAATTTGAAAATTGATTATAACAGGTTTTCATTTTTCAAATTTTCAAACTTATTTAATTTTCAAATTAATATTATGGATATAGATGAATTCAGAGCTGAGCTGGAAACCAGGCTTTTCATTGAAAAACAGTATTTAACACAAGAAGCTTCCTCTGTAAATAGTGAAGAAAGGCTAGAACTATTAGGAAAGTTTAATGAAAAATATAAAGAGCTGATCAAAAGGTTAGCTAACGAAAATGGAATTGATTTAAACGAATCATATCCCGCTGAAAATTCATCAGACTCAGAAAGTCTTTCATATGAACAAATCATTCTGGGTAAGACCATGAGTGTTTATGACAGATTATCCGATGAGCTGTATGAAGAAATAACAAACATATAATAGAAATGAATCCAAGACAAGTAGCAGATTATATGTTCAATCAGGATTATTTTTCCCAGTGGATGAATATCAAGATGATTGAAGTAAAAGAAAATTACTGTTTAATAGAAATGCCGATTAAGAAGGATATGATTAACGGGCTTAAAACAGTTCATGGTGGAGTTACATTCGCTTTTGCTGATTCTGCGTTGGCATTTTCTTCCAACAATACTGGAGATGCTGCTGTAGCATTGAACTGTATCATCAATTTTACCAAAGCAGGAAAAGAAGGCGATGTTTTCAGAGCTGAAAGTATTTTGGTGAATGACACGAGAAAAACAGCCGTTTATGATATTCAGATTACCAATCAAAACCAGGAGCTGATAGCAAAATTTGTAGGAACAGTCTACAAAATCGGGAAGAAAGTAACCGACTTATAAAAAACTAAAACTAAAACCAGACACCAGATTAAACAAAATGAAAAAAATAGTTGCACTGCTTTTCGGGATTTCAACCCTTCTGATCAACGCTCAGCAGAAAGTGAACGAAACTTTGAAAAAAGAACTTGATGACATCATGAAGGTGGATCAGGGATACAGAATGCTTTTTGACTCCGAAATAACCCCGGATAAGAAAAAGCAGATTCTGAAAAATCTGAATATCGACAGTGACGAGTTTGAAAAGAGAAGATGGGAGTTGGTGGCTGAGCATGATACTCTGAACATAAAGAGAATAGAAAGTATTATTTCAAAATACGGTTATCCGGGAAAAACACTGGTGGGTGAGCCTACCAATCAGGCTGCATGGTATGTGATTCAGCATTCTACCAAAATTGGAAAATATCTGCCACTCATTAAAGAAGCCGGAAAAAATAAAGAAATTCCGTTTACCTGGGTTGCTATGATGGAAGACCGATACCTGATGAATGAAAACAAAGAACAGATCTACGGAACACAGGGAAAAGGCGAAATGACAAAAGATAAAGACGGAAAACAAATCTTTGTCAATTTTGTATGGCCTGTCAAAGATCTTAAAAATGTAAATAAAAGAAGAAAAGAAGCAGGGTTTGATTCCACATTTGAAGAAAGCGTCCAAAGAATGTATGGAAAGGACTTCAAATATGAGCCTTATACTTTAAAACAGGTTTTAGAACTAAGAAATAAAAACAAATAAATCAGGTATTGTTACACGGTTACATTGCTGGATTATTATATTAAAATATTTATGAATAACGTATACATCATAGACTATGTCAGAACTCCCATCTCAAAACTGCAGGGAGGATTATCAGAAGTAAGAGCCGATGATCTGGCTGCTATTGTTATTAAAGAAGTAGTAGCAAGAAACCCTGAAGTTCCTGTGGAGGAAATTGAAGACGTTATTTTCGGATGTGCCAATCAGGCGGGAGAAGATAACAGAAACGTTGCAAGAATGGGACTTTTACTGGCAGGTCTTCCTTACAAAATTGGAGGGGAAACTGTTAACAGGCTATGTGCTTCAGGGATGTCTGCTGTAGCGAATGCATTCCGTTCTATTGCTGCAGGAGAAGGAGAAATTTATATTGCAGGAGGAGTAGAGCATATGACACGTTCTCCTTATGTGATGTCAAAGCCAAGTGCTGCATTCGGAAGAGACAGTCAGATGTTTGATACCACTTTCGGATGGCGTTTCATCAACCCTAAAATGAAAGAAATGTACGGGGTTGACGGAATGGGTGAAACAGCTGAAAACTTAGCAGATATCCACCAAATCAACAGAGAAGATCAGGATAAATTTGCCCTTTGGTCTCAACAGAAAGCGACAAAAGCTCAGGAAAACGGTAGACTGGCAGAAGAAATTGTAAAAGTTGAAATTCCTCAGAGAAAAGGCGATCCAATCGTTTTTGAAAAAGATGAATTCATTAAGCCTACTTCTTCAATGGAAGGTTTATCAAAACTTCGTCCGGCTTTCAGAAAAGAAGGAACGGTAACTGCTGGTAACGCTTCAGGAATGAATGACGGAGCTGCTGCCTTGATTTTAGCAAGTGAAGAAGCCGTTAAAAAATATGGTTTAAAACCAAAAGCCAGAATTTTAGGATCTTCCGTAGCAGGAGTAGAGCCAAGAATTATGGGGATAGGACCAGTAGAAGCTGCTCAAAAGCTATTGAAAAGATTAAATCTTTCTCTTGAAGACATGGATATCATTGAACTCAACGAAGCATTTGCAGCACAGGCGCTTGCCGTAACAAGAAGCTTAGGATTGAAAGATGATGATACAAGAATAAACCCGAACGGAGGAGCTATTGCCAT
The DNA here is from genome assembly GCF_021869745.1 of Chryseobacterium sp. MEBOG07. Lineage (NCBI taxonomy): Bacteria > Pseudomonadati > Bacteroidota > Flavobacteriia > Flavobacteriales > Weeksellaceae > Chryseobacterium > Chryseobacterium sp. MEBOG07. The sequence goes on along the minus strand of NZ_CP084579.1, from coordinate 4,773,592 downwards.
CGGTCATCCACTGGGTGTTTCCGGAGCAAGAATTGTAGGTTCTGCAGCAATGGAACTTCAAAAACAAGATAAAAAATATGCATTGTGTGCCCTATGTATAGGTGTAGGACAAGGATATGCAATGGTTATCGAAAAAGTATAATTAGTTTGAAAGTGAGTTAATTTGAGAATTTGAAAATGTTTAAAGACATTATTAATTTTCAAATTATCCCATTCTCAGATTTTCAAATTAAAAAATATGAACATCTACTCATACCACGGAATTCGTCCCATTATAAAACGATCTGCTTACATTCATCCGCAGGCAGTCATTATCGGAAACGTAGAAATAGGTGAAGAAGTGTATATCGGTCCCAATGCAGTCATTCGTGGGGACTGGGGAAAAATCATCATTAAAGATGGAGCCAATGTACAGGAAAACTGTACCCTTCATGTTTTCCCGAATATAGAAACCATACTGGAAGAATCCGCACATATTGGACATGGAGCGATCATTCATTCCGGACACATTGGGAAAAACTGCTTAATTGGAATGAACGCTGTGGTAATGGATAAAGCCTATATTGGTGACGAAAGTATCGTCGGAGCATTGGCTTTTGTACCCGCTAATTTCAGATGTGAACCGAGAAAACTGATCGTTGGAAGCCCAGCAAAAGTGATCCGTGATGTATCTGATGAAATGATTCACTGGAAAACAGAAGGAACAAAATTATATCAGGAGCTGGCAAGAGAAGGAAAAGAAGCCATCCTGCCATGTGAACCTTTTACGGAATATGTTCAGCAGATCCCAACGAAAATTGTGGATTACAGCATTTGGGATGATATAAAATAAAGACCATTACAATTAAATATGATTAAAAAAATTGCACTTGCATGCAGCATAATGTTTGCGGTGGGGAGTACGCTGTCAGCACAGACGGTTGCTACAAAACCGCTTACAATAGGAGAAGTGAGGACGATTAAGTCCAAAAACTTAAATGAAGACAGAACGCTGAATATTTATCTTCCACAAGGATTTGATAAAACAAAATCATACCCGGTGATCTATTTATTGGATGGAAGTATGAATGAAGATTTTATTCACGTGACAGGATTAGTACAATTCTTTAATCAAATGTATTCCATGCCGGAAGCCATTGTGGTGGGAGTTGCTAATGTAGACAGAAAAAGAGACTTTACTTTTCATACGGATTTAAAAGACTTACAGAAAGATTATCCTACAACAGGACACTCTGATAAGTTCATTGCATTTCTTGAAAAAGAATTAAAACCTTATGTGGAAAGTCAGTTTAAAACAACCGATAAATATCTTTTTGGTCAATCTTTGGGAGGACTTTTAGCAACAGAAATTCTTTTGAAAAAACCGGAAATGTTCAATAACTATTTTATCATCAGTCCAAGTTTGTGGTGGGATGATGAAAGCCTTCTTAAACAGGCAGGAACATTGCTTTCAAAATCTCCTGATACTAAAAAGTTCGTCTATGTTTCTGTAGGAAAAGGAGAACATCCTGTAATGATAAAAGATGCTGAAGCTTTCTATGATGTTTTGAAAAAAGCAGGAAAGAAAAACTGGACATTAGAATATAAAATGATGGAAACAGACAACCATGCAACCATTCTTCACAGAAGTTTATATGAAGGATTGGTGAAAAAGTTTCCTTATCAGGAACCGAAATAAATCAGTTTTCATTGATAAACATTCTGAAAAAATATTGGATCTTAATATTGATTTTTATAATCATTATGAATGCTCTAGGGCTTTATTTGATAAAAGAGTCAATAGGAATTTCAGATGCTTTGGAACATATTGAATCAGATGAGGTAATTGTTGAGCTAAAGCAGAAAGAGAATTTCTACACATTATTTGTTGAAATTGTCATCATTTTAGACTGCTGGCTGATGCTTTTTATCCCTTATCTGGTTATTAGCAATTTTATTAAAAAGAATAATCTAAGCAAAAAGTAAAAAACTATATGGAAAAGTTAAAAAACTATATCTACGGACAATGGGTAGAAGGTACCGGAAGCGGAGTTCCTTTGTACAATGCCGTTACAGGAGAACAGGTAGCTGTTTCCGATACAGAAGGGCTTAATTTTGAACAGGCTCTTGACTACGGAAGAACAGTGGGATATAAAAACCTTTCTTCAATGACTTTCTACGACCGTGGAGAAATGTTGAAAAAAGTAGCGCTTTACCTGCTGGAAAGAAAGAAAAAATATTACGACTTATCATATAAAACAGGAGCTACCCATGTTGATTCATGGGTGGATATTGAAGGAGGTTTCGGAACGTTCTTTACTTATTCAGGATTAGCAAAAAGAATGCTGCCTAACACTTCATTTGGGTTGATGGTGATACTCAGAAAATTTCAGCTAACGGAACTTTCTTAGGAACTCATATTTTAACGCCGAGTGAAGGTGTTTCTGTACAGATCAATGCCTATAACTTTCCGGTTTGGGGAATGCTGGAAAAACTATCTACATCCTTATTGGCGGGTGTTCCTTCCATTGTGAAGCCTTCACCTTTTGGATCTTACCTTACGAATGCTGTATTCCAGGACATGATTGAAAGTGGAGTATTGCCTGAAGGTGCCGTTCAGTTAGTGTGTGGTGAACCAGGAAATATTCTGGATTATATACAGGATGGAGACTCTGTGTTGTTTACAGGTTCAGCCCATACAGGAAGAAAATTGAAATCAATGCCTTCTATCGCTGGAAATGCAGTACGTTTCAATATGGAAGCAGATTCATTGAACTGTTCTATCCTTGGATTGGAAGCAAAACCGGGAACTCCAGAATTTGACCTATTCATCAAAGAAGTTCGCAACGAAATGACGACAAAAGCGGGACAGAAATGTACGGCGATCAGAAGAATTATCGTTCCTGAGCATTTAATCGGTGACGTTCAGAATGCTTTGTCTAAAGCTTTGGATCAAACAAAAATCGGAAACCCATTAAGCAGAGAAACCAAAATGGGATCTTTGGTGGGAAGACAGCAGTATGAAGAAGTTCTTAGAAAAGTAGACATTTTAAAATCAGAAACAGAACTTGTCTATGACGGAAAACACGAACTGGTAGATGCCGACTATGAAAACGGTGCATTTATGAGTCCTAAATTATTCCTGAACGACAAGCCTTTCGAAAAAAATATCTCTCACGATGTAGAAGCCTTTGGTCCTGTATCTACCTTGATGCCGTATAAAGATGCTGAAGAAGCAGCTGCATTGGCAAAAAGAGGAAAAGGAAGTTTGGTAGGATCTATTGTTTCTCATGACGAGAACTTTATCGCTGAAACTTCATGGAAAATGGCTTCTCAGCACGGAAGAATCTTTGTTCTGAACAGAGATAATGCCAAAGAAAGTACAGGTCATGGTTCTCCACTTCCAACATTAATGCACGGAGGTCCTGGTAGAGCAGGTGGCGGAGAAGAAATGGGTGGATTGAGCGGTCTTCATTTCTTCTTACAGAAAACAGCTATTCAGGGATCACCAGATGTATTGAAAGCAATTACTAAAATTTATCAACAAGGAGCAGAGAAAAAATTCTCAGACAAGCATCCTTTCCAGAAATATTTTGAGGAAGTAGAAGTAGGAGACTCTTTAGAAACAGCAGGAAGAACCGTAACTGATGCAGATATCGTAAACTTCTCCAATGTTTCATGGGATCATTTCTACGCCCATACTGATGCAACAAGTTTATCGGGAACAATCTTCGATAAAACGGTAGCCCATGGATATTTCATCCTTTCGGCAGCAGCAGGATTATTTGTTTCCGGTAAGAAAGGACCTGTAATTGCTAATTATGGATTGGAAGAATGCAGTTTCTTCAAGCCAGTATACGCGGGAGACACTATCACTGTTTATTTAACAGCAAAAGAAAAAATCAACAGAGGAGTAAAAGGAAGAAATATTCCTTCCGGTGTTGTAAAATGGCTGGTTGAAGTGGTAAACCAAAGAGATGAGGTAGTTTGCGTAGCAACAATTCTGACATTAGTGGCAAAACAATCCCCTTTCATCGATCTGAATGTGAAAAATATTCAAAAAAGTTTGAACGGTTTGACGGAAAATACTCCTCCAATTTGGGGTAAAATGTCTCCGCAGCAAATGATTGAACACCTGGAGAAAGCGGTCTTGGTAAGCTTTGGAGAACCAGAAGCAGAAAAATGTTTCACTCCTGAAGAAAATCTTGAAAAATGGCAGGATTCTCTTTACAATCACAGGGCAATGCCAAAAGAATTTACAGCTCCGTTCCTTCCTCAGGATGGTTCACTTCCTGAACTTACACACAAAAACCTGGAGGCAGCAAAATTGTCATTCATGGATAACCTGAAGAAATTTGTGATCTATTACAAAGAAAATCCACAGGCAGAGCACATGAATTATGTTTTCGGAAAACTGAATAAAGAAATGTGGGAACTGATGCATAAGAAGCATTTTACGCATCACTTCCAACAGTTTGGATTGATTTAATTCAAAATAAATAAAGATATTTGAGGAAGCTTTTTGAAAAGCTTCCTTTTTTAATGAACAAAATACTATGGAACAAAACTTTTTCAAAGACTTTAACTTTACTGATTTCTGGAGTGAAAGCAGTTATTCAGTAAGAGATTATATCGAAGAATTTCCTGATGATGAAATGATTGCTTCAATTGAAAACGAATTGGGCTATAAACTTCCTACTTCTTATATTGAATTGATGAGAATCCAGAACGGAGGATTGGTAAATAAAAGTTGTTTTCCAACAACAGAAGAAAACTCTTGGGCAGATGATCATATTGCAATTACCGGAATTATGGGAATTGGAAGAGAGAAAACCTATTCTGTTTGCGGAGAACTCGGAAGCCAATTTATGATTGATGAATGGGGATATCCTGCAATCGGAGTGTATATTGCAGATTGCCCTTCCGCAGGTCATGATATGATCTTGCTCGATTATTCTAAGTGTGGAAAAGAGGGCGAGCCGGAAGTGGTGCATGTAGATCAGGAAGATGATTATAGGAAAATTTTTCTGGCAAAGGATTTTGAAACATTTATTAAAGGATTAAAAGACGAAGATGAGTTTGATGCCGAATAAATAAACTGTATTTTTAATGCTTACAATTAAAATCATAAATATTAAAAAGTAATGAACGAAAGCTGGATGCAAAAATGGGAAGAAGTGAAAAATATTTTGGTTTGTCCTACAGACCTGGAAACCTATTTTACTTCTGATGAAATTCTGGGGCAGAAAATGGAGACGATGGAAATCGGAAATGTTTCTCTTCCTTCCGGAAAAGTGGTGGTAAGAGATCCGTTGGTTTCTCTAAATGCAAATCAATCACCTTACTTTATTCAGGCTCCGAAAGGTAATTTTCCTGTAACTATTGCCGTGGTAAAATCTGAAGATTGGGGTGACAGATATGCTGTTGTAAAAGTAGAATTTACCAAAGAAAAGCCTGTTATTTACAGAGAAGCCTTAGTAGGAATTGAAGAATTGAATGATATAACCGAAGATGATTTTTTGGTTTCGGTGTGGATGCAGGCTTAGGTTGTATTACTGATAAGGAAGTGCTTCCTTTTGTGGATAAATTTGTAGATGAAATAGAGGTCGACAATGTGTATGATGATTATTTCGCCGAGCTTTTCTCACAAAGCTATCAAGATAATCCCAACAATCAGAGAGAAGCAGGAGACTGGATCAATTGGACGGTTCCCAATACCAATTATCAGATTCCGATGTTTGCAAGTGGCTTTGGTGATGGTAGTTATCCTGTTTACTTTGCTTATGATGGCAACGAAGAAATTTGTGGTTTATACATTCAATTTATTGATGTTGAATTGGCTCTAAGTGATGAAGATGAGGACGAGGAAGAAGACGATGATCAACCTGAAAATTTCGTTTTTCTTAAAAACTAAATATGAATAAAACTTTTGCTGATAAAGTGGTTCAGTTCAATAAAAATCTGGAATATTTGGGAGATCTTCCTGAAGGTTTTCAGGTTTTGAATCCGTATTTGGATCATCCGGAAACGATGGAAGTCATGCAAAAGTTTTATCATAAATACTATGATGATTCTGCTCAAAGAAAATTTATGATCGGAATCAATCCCAGCCGTCACGGAGCGGGCGTTACGGGAGTTCCGTTTACTGATACAAAAAGGCTGGAAAGTATTTGCGGAATAAAAATGGAATCTGCCCGTACTCATGAAGTCTCTTCTGTTTTCATGTATGATATGATCGAAGAATATGGAGGTGCAGATCTTTTCTACAAAGACATTTATATCAATTCTCCGTTTCCGCTGGCTATTGTAAGAAAAACAAAAAATGGATGGCTTAATGCCAACTATTATGATGATAAAAAACTATTTGAAGCAGTCAAAGATTTTATGATTGATTCTCTGAAGAAGCATATCAGTCTTAACCTGGATACCTCAGAGGTTTTCATTCTCGGTAAAAAGAACGCCGAATTTATATCAAAGTTGAACAAAGAAGCGAAACTTTTTGATACCATGACTATCCTGGAGCATCCTAGATATATCCAGCAATACAAATCAAAAGAAAAACAGCTTTACATAAACAAATATATTTTAGCTTTAAAAAAATGAAATAGTCGGTCAGATTATCTTCTATGATTGTATGTCTGGTTTTTATTAAATTGTGCGTATGAATGTTTTCCCTAAGAATACTACTTTTAAATACAACTGGCGGACTTATCAGAAGAAAATTTTAGACAAAATGGATGACTATCTACAAGATAATCATCTCCATATTTCGGCTCCTCCTGGTTCTGGGAAAACTGTTCTTGGATTAGAAATAATGCTGAAACTAGGTAAGCCAGCATTGATTGTCGTCCCCACATTAGCAATCAAAAACCAATGGATTCAGAGGTTTTGTGAGCTATTTCTGGATATAGAAACTGTTCCGGAATGGATATCTTCAGATATTAAGAATCCTGGGCTTATTACAGTGACGACTTACCAGGGAATTCATTCTGCTTCTGAAACAGATGAAGAAGATGAGGGTCAGATAAAAAAGTCTTCAAGAATCTCCGTTTCAGAAATTATTAAAAAGCTAGAGAAACAAAAAGTAGGTACTCTGATTCTGGATGAAGCGCACCATTTGAAAAATGCCTGGTGGAGGAGCATAATGGAATTGAAAAACAGAATCAATCCTACCGTTATTGCTCTTACTGCCACACCTCCTTTTGATGTTTCCGGCTCCGAATGGCAAAAATACATTCAGTTAAATGGTCCTATCGATGTCGAAATTTCTGTTCCCGAACTGATGATTGAAGGAGATCTGTGTGCTCATCAGGATTTGGTTTACTTTACCTCACCTTCACAGGAGGAGGAAAAGAAAATTGAATATCATCATGATCAGGCAGTCCTATTTTTCGAAGAGGTTAAAAATGATAATAAACTACTTGGTGCAATTGAACAACATCCGGTTTATCTGAATCCTGCTGAGCATCTGGAATGGATTTATGAAAATATATCATCTTATACTTCCGGACTCATTTATCTTCATTTCAGAGGCAAGGAGATTTCAGATGTTCATTTTAATATCATTGGAGATCAGCAAAAATATATTCCTGAGTTTGATTTCTTCTGGATGGAAGAACTTCTTGATTTTTACCTGTTATTGAATGATGTAAATTTTAAAAAATATGAAGAACATCAGACAGATCTTGGAAACAGACTTAGAAGGTCTGGATTTCTTGAACAAAGAACTGTTAGCTTTTTTAATAACAAAAATTTAAATCAAATTCTCAACTCAAGTATTGGAAAGCTTCAGGGAATAAAAGAAATTGCAGATTTTGAGTTTTCAGTTCTTAAAGAAGATCTTAGAATGGTCATCCTCACTGACTTTATAAAAAAAGAATACCTGACCAATGAAACTCAAAATATACTAGATTTGGATAAGATAGGAGCGGTTCCAATATTTGAAAAATTGAGAAGAGAAAATTCTCAAAATAAGAAAATAGGAATCCTCACAGGCAGTCTGGTTATAATTCCAGTAAGTGCGCAGGAAGTATTTGAACAATTTTGTATAAAAAAAGATATATCTGGAGTATCCTTTTCTTCTCTTCCTTATGATCAGGATTATTTGATAATCAGTCTTACAGATCAGATAAAGCATGATGTAGTTCATATTATTACCGAAATTTTTCAATGTGGAAAAATTCAGGTTTTAATTGGAACAAAGTCTTTGTTAGGAGAAGGCTGGGATGCTCCCAAAATGAATAGTATTGTGCTGGCGAGTTTTGTAAGTTCTTTTGTGCTCTCCAATCAGATGAGAGGAAGGGTTATCAGAACAGATAAAGATAATAACCACAAAACTGGAAATATCTGGCATCTGATATGTTTTGATTCCCATGATATGAATGGAGGGCAGGACTTCAACAATATGAAGAAGAGATTTAAAACTTTTGTAGGAATTTCCTATAAAGCCGATCCTACCATTGAAAATAATTTTGAAAGACTGAATGTCAAAACAATAGAAAAGAAAGAAGATCTATTAGAAGCCAATCAGACATTCTTTACATGGGCAAAAGATAGAGCAGCTCTTGTACAGAGGTGGAAAACAGCTTTAGATAAAGGAAATGTACTGGTGGAAGAAATAGAGGTGCCTTCAGCAAATATGGCTGCCATGGATGAGATGAGAATGGATTATCTTGGTAAAATGAGTGGAAATTTTATGAAGATATTGGTCTCTACAATATTGCTATTCTGGCAGGATCTTCTGATAGGACTTCTCCGAAATATAGATGAAATTCATTCTATAAAAAGTTTTTCGTTATTGGTTTCTTTATTTGGGATTGCCGGTGTTGTTGTATATGGTGGAAAACTATACAGATCTACAATGCAGTATTTAAGATGTAAAGATATTGGCAGGCAGCTGGACTCACTTGCAAAAGTGGTTTTATATGGTTTGATTCATGAAAGAGTAATTCGTACTTCTATTGAAAAACTTAAAATAGTAAGTTCAATGGATAAAAATAAGAATGCATTTTGTTATCTGGATGGAGGAAGCCAATATGAAAATGGCCAGTTTATACAAACTTTACAGGAGTTGGTATCACAAATAGATAATCCAAGATACCTTTTGAAACAGAAAAGAAGTTTATTCTTTTTGAAAAAAGATATGTATTATCCAATACCTGAGATTTTTGCAAAAAATAAAAAAAGTGCAGAATTTTTAAAAAGCTATGGGATAAAATGATTGGAAAATCTGAGTTGGTCTTCACAAGAACTGTTGAGGGGCGTGGAATTTTATTAAAACTGAGATTTCAGTCTTTACTCAACAGAAATACAAGGATAGAACATCTCCAAAAATGGATCCGATAAAATGACAAATCCCCTCGTCGAAAGGGATTTGTCATTTATGAATTAGAATCTTTAGGGGAATGTGGAACTTATGTAAAATTTCCTGATATTAGTTTTTAATGACCTTGGTAGATTCATTAGCTGTTTTGATAATGTAAACTCCTTTTGGAAGCTCTGAAATATTAATTTCGTTATTTCCTCTCTGTGTTTGTAACGTTTTCAGCATTTTACCATCCATACTGTATATTTTAGTTTCACTGGCTTTTTCAGTAGAGATAGAAAGAAGTCCATTGGTTGGGTTGGGATAAACAGTCATGTTTTTTTGAATGCTTTTAGCTTCTGAAGTGCCCAATACAATGTTACTGTCTTTTACCCAGGTGAAGGCATCTACGCCAAGATAATAATAATTGCCTCCCAGGGTTAGTTGAAGCTCATCGATAACTATGTTTGAATAATTTTGGCCGTTTAGGTTAGTCATATCAATAAGAGTATATCCGTTGGTGGTACCTAGAGTGGTTGCAAAACCAGTAGTTTTCGTTTGAGTAAATTTTGTGATCCCACTTAGTTTTCCTGTTACAGTTAATGTCCCTGTTACAGCTGGATTTGAAAACTGATTAGCGACATATACCCAGAATCTATTTATCTTGTATAAATTAGAAGTGGTTTTTATACTGACCGAAGGTGCTGCGGGCCCTACATTAGATGTATTATCGATATACCTATTGTCATTAGCAGTGCCTCCCCATCCCGTTCCAGGAAAAATTCCTATGTTGAAAGTAGAAGAATTGGAGATGATATTAAATATAACTCCATTATCTGTAAAGCTAGTGCTTCCTGCAGGTTCTGTTTCGAAAGTCTCTGTACTGGTCTGCCCAAAGGTAAGAGTTGAAATGAGCAGACTACACATTAGAAAAAAAGTAGTGCTTTTCATGATTTCTGTTTTAAATGTTAGGTTATTGTATAGGTATTAACTGCGTGGAGGATATATACCTTCAATGCAGATGATATAGTTTAGTCCAAGATATGGCGGCATATTATTCATTGGAAGATTTTGCCCGATAAATGAAATAGATCTGGCGTTGATTGCAGTGTCAGGATCTGTGTCGATATAACTTGGCACCGCCTGAAAATTTCTTCCATTTGGAATTCCTGTGATCGCAAAAGAAGATGCTGCCGTAGGAGTTACCGAATTTGCGTTCTGATTAGCTATTTTCAACTGAAATCCACTTCCGATACTTGGAAGGTTTGAAGACAAAATGGTATTTTGCGTAGTACCAGCCATTACTCCCAAAGGATAATACTCATTAGCATTTACGTTTCCGGCTCCTAATGCGATACGTCCTTTTAGGTTGGGTAAAGCGAAAGTTGTGATACCATCTCCACCATAAGTTGTTCCTAAGATAGAAAATAAGGCAGAATTGTTTGAGATTCTTAATAAGCTTCCGTCGCAAAACATCCAGCCTCTAGGTGCAAAATTTCCAGCAAATAATTTAACAATTCCAATGTACTCGTCCATGATAATAATTTTTAGTTTTAAATTTCTTACTCTGTTGTGGGCTTTTCAGATTCCGCCTTTTGTTATTATTTCTAGTCCAAAGGAACGATTAATAAGAGCTGGGTACTAGAGTAGAAAATACCAAATTGAAAACTCCGTATTTCTACGTAATGACTCCTTTGTAAAGCAATATTTTAAAAGAATTTTTCTTCTTTAAGTTTCTCTGAACGAGCTGTATTTCGTATTTTTGTAAGAATCCAATAAAAATAAAAATGAGCGAATTTGTAGCGTCAGAAATTAAAAATAATATCGCAGAGATCAGTTTCGGAACACCCAAAAGTAACTCTCTTCCGGGGGCAATTTTAGAAAAACTGGCAGAAACCATCCTTGAAGAAGGCGCGAAAGATGAGGTTAAAGCTATTTTAGTAAAAAGTGAAGGTGAGAAAGCATTCTGTGCAGGTGCAAGTTTTGATGAGCTTTTAGCTATTGAAGAGCTCGAAGCTTCCACTCAATTTTTCGGTGGTTTTGCAAAAGTTTTAAATGCCATGAGGAATTGTGGAAAAATCGTAGTAGTAAGAGTTCAAGGGAAAACAACCGGTGGAGGAGTAGGAATTGCCTGTGGAGCAGACTATTGTTTTGCAACAAAAGACTCTGCTTTAGCCCTTACAGAAATCAATCTTGGGATCGGACCTTTTGTAATCGGACCTTATGTAGAACGAAAAATCGGAAAGTCACAATTCTCTGCAATGGCTATTGATGCTGACTTCAGATCAGCAGAATGGGCTGAACAGCATAATGTTTACCATTCCGTTTCAGATTCTATTCAGGAAATGGATGAGAAATTGGAGGCGTTTTTACAGACTTTAGCGTCAAGAAGCAGTGATGCTTTAGCTTTAATAAAAAAGGTTTCATGGGAAGGGACCGATCATTTCAATGAATTGATGCCTGCAAGAATCCATATGAGTGCCAGTCTTATCCTTGAAGATTCTGCGAAGAAAAATATCGAATCCATTAAAGAAAGATTGAGAGCAAAATAATCTTATTCTTTTAGATACTGGATTTTAATCAGTATACGATCCGGAGAAACAGCGTTTCTCCGGATTTTTTATGTCTATTTATTATCGTAAGGGTCCTATTTTAATATTTTTGATCGAATCGGAAATCAATTGTATTTAACGTATGTTGGGATTAGGATATTTTTATGTTATTGTTCTTTATTTCTGTTTTATGGTATTTAAAATGTCTTTTTAATTAAAAATATTTAACATTTTAACGCTTTTTAAATAATTGTTTAGTTTTTTTAAAACTAATTTAACGAAATTTTAACTTAATTTTTTAATTAATTTGACAATCTTGATTAAAATTATAAATCAATTACGTTTAATTTATTTAAATATCTTTTTGTTGTATTTTTTACAGTTTTTATTATATATATTTGCATTAATACTGTTAAAATATGTTAAATATGAAAATGAAGTTAATACTAAGCACTGCTGTGCTGTTCTTTGTAGGAGGACATCTGGTGGAAGCCCAAAAGGTGAAACGGGACACAATACCTCAGGACACTAAGATTGATGAAATTGTTGTGGTTGCCTATGGAAGCCAGAAAAGAGAAACCATGGTAGGTTCCAATACCGAAGTAAAAGCCAAGCAATTTGCAGACCGCCCTATTACAAGTATCGGACAAGCTTTAGACGGAGCCAGTGCTGGGGTAAAAGTAAGTACCGGTACAGGACAGCCGGGAAGTTCACCAAGTATTCAAATCCGTGGGATAGGTTCGTATGGTATTACAACCAATCCTTTATATGTAGTAGATGGTACCATATATACCGGTTCTCTTGCTGCCATCAATCCCAATGATATTGCATCATTCAATATCCTGAAAGATGCTGCCTCTACTTCTTTGTATGGTTCTGCAGCAGCTAATGGTGTTGTTTTGATTACTACAAAATCTGGTAGAAAAGGAAAAGATGCGTTCAACTTTAGTATGAGTACCGGAGCAATTGGAAGATCAATTCCTGAATACGACAGAGTGAATGTTCATCAGTATTATCCTCTTATCTGGGAGTCCATAAGAAATGGCAGAATGACCTCAGTACCTGGTACAACTATCGCTGACTCGAATACTTATGCTACAACACAGCTGATTTCAGGAGTTTTGAAGACCAATGTTTTTAATGTTCCCGATAATCAGTTAGTAGTGAATGGAGTTTTAAACCCGAATGCAAAACTTAAATATACAGATTTAGACTGGCAAAAACCTTTGATGAATACAGGTTTCAGACAGAACTATGAATTGAATTACAGTGGTGGAAGCAATACAACGACCTACTTTTCTTCAGTAGGATATACCAATGAAACAGGATATCTTATCAAATCAGATTTTGAAAGATTTACAGCAAGATTAAAAGTAGATTCACAAGTTAAAAGCTGGTTGAAGTTAGGCACAAGTATAAGTGGGGTATCTTCTAACGGAAATAACTCTGTAGAAGGAGTAGATAACAATTCTGCTTATATCAACCCTTACAGATGGACAAGAACAATGGGGCCTATTTACAGTCCTTATGCGCATGATCCCAATACATTTGCTACCCTTTATGACAAAGCGGGAAACATAGTTTACGATGCAGGAAGTGCCAGAGGAGCTGATGCGGCGGCAGGAAGAAACGTAATTCAGGAAACACTTTTAAATAAAGATCTTTCTAAAAACTATTATATCATTTCCAGAGCCTATGCTGAGATCAAAGTAGATCCTTATCTTACTTTATCTACCAACGTAGGGTATGATATTAGAAATAACAGAAGAAGTACCTATGGAAATAAAATTATCGGGGATGCAGCTCCCGGAGGTTCAGCTGAAAAATACAGCTTTACTGAACAAACCTTCACCTGGAACCAACTCTTAAATTACAAAAGAAAATTTGGAGAGCACAATTTTGAGTTCCTTTTTGGATATGAAAGCTATAAATTCATGTATGAATATCTGTACGGATATAAAAAAGGACAGATTGTAGACGATAATGATGAATTGATCAACTTTGTAACGCCTGCTACACTTACTTCCCGTACAGACAATTACAGAAAAGAAGGGGTGTTTTCAAGATTGAATTATGACTATAAATCAAAATATTTAATTTCAGGATCTATCCGTTGGGATGGCTCATCCAGATTTGCTAAAGATGTAAGATGGGATTCATTCTGGTCTATTGGTGCAGGATGGAGACTGAAAGGAGAAGAATTCTTAAGCAATTCTAATCTTATCAGTGAATTAAAACTAAGAGGTTCTTATGGTGAAGTAGGGAATGACAGAACAGACAGTTATTACATGTACAAAAGTACGTATACTTTAGGGTATAATAATGCTCAGGAGCCTGGAATCTTATTTGGCTTTTTGGCTGATCCTACCATTACTTGGGAGGCAAATAAACAAACCGATATAGGAATTGATTTTGGATTTTTAAATAACAGAATTACAGGTTCTGTAGAATATTATAAAAGAGTTACAGAAGACCTGATCTTCCCGGTTCCACTTCCGGTTTCTTCCGGAGTTCCTGATAATACAATCAGTAGAAACGTGGGAACAATGTATAACCGTGGATTCGAATTCAGCATTAATGCGGACGTTATTAAAACTCAAAATTTCACGTGGAATATCAATGCGAATGCATCAACCCTTAAAAACCAGGTTACCGAACTTTCCAATGGAATAACGGAAATCATCAATGGAACAAAGAAAGTTTCTGTGGGACATTCAATATATGATTACTGGTTAAGACAGTGGTATGGGGTAGATCCGGCGGATGGCTCACCTTTATTCCTGGCTGCTGATGCGTTTGCTAATACAACAGCTGCTGATATCAGAACTGTGAACGGTCAAAAAGTTACCACCAATTTTAACAAAGCGAAATATGATTATTCTGGGACAGCAATTCCTGATTTATTTGGAAGTTTCGGAACATCAATTACGTATAAACAATGGTCATTATCTGCAATGTTTACCTATCAGTTAGGCGGAAAAACATATGATTCCAATTATGCAGCATTGATGTCCAGCTACTCACAAGGAGGAGCTTTAAGTACAGATATCCTTGACAGATGGACAACTCCGGGTCAGATTACTGATATTCCTGCATTAAATTCGTCAACATATACGAGCTCAAATGCCGGGAATTCATCAAGATGGCTGGTAAGCTCAGATTTTATTACATTTAGACAGGCTACTTTAAGCTATAGTTTCAGTCCTGAAACTTTATCCCAGCTTGGAGTATCAGGGTTAAAAATCCTTGTTTCGGGTGAGAACTTATGGAGCAAAACAGCAAGAAAAGGGTTAGAACCGGCACAAGCTTTCAATGGTACTGCATCAAACAGATATACGCCGGCGAGAGTAGTAACGATAGGATTTAATGTATCATTTTAAATAATTAAGTAATGAAAAATTTCAAAAAACAATATATAAAATGGGCTGTTGTTCTTTCAGTCTTTACAGGGGTGGTTTCATGTGAGAGTGATTACCTCGAAACAGACCCTACTACTGCGGCTTCAGAAGAAGCAGCGTATTCAAGTGCTGCCAACCTTATGGCAATTGTGAATGGGATGCATAGAGATATGTATTACAGACAAAATGATAACCAGGGACAAAATGGACAGGGCGGAATTATGATTATGATGGATGCTTTAGCAGATGACCTTGTTTTCCCATCTACCGGAAATGGCTGGTATGTTTCAACGGTAAGATGGCAGGATCAGGTAAATGATAATGCTGCCAATGATTTTTACCCTTATCAGTTTTATTATGCATTGATCAGAAATGCAAATTTAGTGATAGCTAATGGCCCTTCAGTGCCTGCACCTAGTGCTGCTGATGCAACTACTATTAAAGCAGCTATTGGTGAAGCATATGCATTTAGAGCTTTCTGTTATTATATGCTGGTTCAGATTTATGGTAAACGATATGTGCCGGGTACAAACAATACACAGCTTGGTGTTCCTATCAGATTAGTTGCTAATGAAATACCTTTGGCAAGAAATACTGTAGAAGAAGTGTATACGCAGATCGGAAAAGATCTTAATGAAGCCGCAACCAGACTTACTGGAGTTGCCAGAGCGACAAAATCGCACTTTAATGATAAAGTAATTTTAGGATTGAAGGCTAGAATCGCATTAACGCAAGGGAATTATGCTGCTGCTGTAACTGCTGCTCAGTCTGCCCGCGCAGGATTCGATTTGATGGATAAAACTGCTTATACTGCAGGATTCAACAATTTGGCAGGAAACAGTGAGTGGATGTGGGGTGCTACAATAATAGCAGATCAGGGAGATTCATTCTCAAACTTTGGTGCTTATATGTCAAGAAACTTTAATTCAACTAATATTCGTCAGGCTCCAAAGGCAATCAATAGTAAATTGTACCAATTGTTTCTTAATAAAAAAGACGTTAGAATTGATAACTTTGACCCGACAGGAGCTCATACTAACCTGGGGCTGCCAACAACATATTCTAAATTTCCATATACAAGTCAGAAATTTTTGGCCGCAAGCCAAGCCGACAGTAGAGTAGATGTACCTTATATGAGGGCTGCTGAAATGTATCTTATAGAAGCAGAGGCTTTAGCAAAATTAGGTGATGAGGCAGGATCAAAAGTAGCATTGAATACATTAGGTAAAAAAAGATTTACTGATCTTGAGGTTAATTATGTAGGGACTTCAGCTACAGGATCTGCGTATCTTACAGAAGTACTTAATACCAGAAGGCTTGAGCTATGGGGTGAAGGTTTCAGATTCTTAGATTTGAAAAGACTGAATTTAGGTTTGGACAGAACAGGAGCTAATCATTCTTCTGTAGTGACCAATAACGTAATGACCGTTGCTAATACAGATTTACGTTGGGAATTCCTGATTCCAAGAGCTGAAATCAATGCCAACCCATTGATTGTTCAGAATCCATTATAACACGTACAGATTTTAATATATGATTGAGGACCCTGCCATTGGTAAGGTCCTCTTTTTTATAAGTCAGATTCACAATGAAAATTATTTTTAAAATTTAAAATAAATAATTGCTGGATTGAAAATAAATTTTAACTTTGTAATTCAAAGTTCTTTTTATGGATTCAAAAAACTATCACGAAGACTTATCTCATATCCGTTCTATGATGGAACGGTCTTCCAGATTTATTTCCTTAAGCGGTTTATCAGGAGTTGTTGCAGGACTGACGGCAATTATTGGGGCTGTATATGTGTATTTTGTTTTTCAAAGAGAAGGAATAAGCTATTTTGATGGAGACAGAAATATTCTAGGCCCTGCCTTAGTTAAAGAATTGGTACTGATTGCAAGCGTAATTTTATTGGTCGCTATCCTCAGTGGATATATTTTTACAGCTCATAAAAGTAAAAAGAAAGGATTGAAGATCTGGGATGCTACTACAAAGCGGCTTTTGATTACCTTTGCAGTGCCTTTGGTAGCAGGAGGAGTCTTTTGTCTTGCGCTTCTTTATCATCATCTTTTCGTTTTCATTGCTCCGGCTACTCTGATTTTTTACGGATTGGCTCTGGTGGCTGCAGAACGGTATACATTAACGGATATAAAGTATTTAGGATATCTTGAGATCATTTTAGGACTTATTTCTTTATTCTTTTTAGGATGGGGATTGGTCTTTTGGGCAATTGGTTTCGGAATTTTGCATATCGTATACGGATTGATTATGCATAAAAAGTATAAGTAGTGGAAGTTAGGTATGGTTTTGCTATTGCTATTGAATGGTGGAACCGGTAGAATAAGTATAAATGTTGCCTTTAGCAGTGATTGCTGAATAAACAAGATAAAGTAAAATGATCAAAATAAATCAACTCAATAAAGAATTCGAAAGCCGTGTAAGATTGGGCATTATGTCTGTTCTTATGGTCAACGACTGGGTTGATTTTTCAGAAATGAAAAGCCTGCTCGAAATTACAGATGGAAATCTGGCCAGTCACAGCAATGCATTGGAGAAAGCAGGATATATCGAAGTGAAGAAAGAATTTGTTGGGAAGAAGCCTAAAACCTCCTACCGTGTAACGCAGAGTGGAAGACAGGCATTTACAGAACATTTAGATGGCCTTGAAAAATTATTGGGACGATAGTCCTATATTTTTTTGAAAATTTACTTTGAATTACAAAGTACTTTATGAATAAAAACATAAATAAAATGATAACACAAAAACAAAAAACACTCACAATTTATGCCCTTCCATTGGTTTTACTGTGTATTCCATTGCTGGGGAACCTATTTTCTAAGGAAATAAACTGGTCAGCTTCAGATTTTCTGATAGCAGGAACTTTACTCTTTACAACAGCTTTTTTGATCAACCTGGTCAGAAACAAAATTAAAAAGCAAAGTCAGAAAGTTCTGATCTGTATTTTCATTTTGCTAGCTCTTGTATTGGTATGGATGGAACTGGCGATAGGGATTTTCGGAAGTCCATTTGCAGGAAGCTAAACACAGGATTTAATCACTATTACTAAATAATGAAAGATTCGGAAATAATAAATCTAGGTAAGGCTATATTCGGTGTGTTTTTTTCAGTGGGAACACTTTTCCTTTTAGGAGCACTTATTACAAAGAATGACGGATTTGCCATGGCAGGCTATATGTTAATTGTTTTTGGAGTGCCAGTCAACGTATTATGCATCCTGGGATTTTTGATATATGGTATGATAAATACGTCAAAATTCAAAGATTGCATGGTAGCGATACTCATTGTGACGGCCAATATTCCCATCGCATTTACTTACACTATTATAGGTCTTAGTCTTTTCGATTAATATACATATATCAATACTATTATGAAAAAAATACGCGTTCAGTTTCTGCTTTTTGTGTACGATAAAACGCAGAAATTATACAGAAAATACTTTAAAAAGAAAAAAGACAATGGCAGTTCAACGAAAAACAACTGCTGGAATTTCAGGAAGATTCCCTAGGAAGAAAACTGGGAGAATTTTATAGGAAACATGGTTTTTCTATGATCCCCAAAATGGAAAACCATGATGTACACCATCTGATTACCGGCTGTGGAACCAACTTCGAAGATGAAATTGCCATGCAGTATCTGCTCCTTGGAAACGGTAAACTCAATGCACATCTTCTGGCGGCAATCGTATTAGGAACAATTATTCTTCCGGAATATGTGAAAATTTATATCAAAGCCTACAAAAAAGGTCAGAACATGAGAACCTTCCATCACTGGAATTTTGAAGAACTGCTATGGCAGAATTTTGAGCATGTGATGGATTTCATTCAACAGAAAGAAACCGTTGTTCTTCATTAAAACTTGATATGATGAGAAAAATAAAATTCAGTCCGTTAGGAGAGAAAACATTCATAATCTCCTTTTTGCTGGGAACATGTTTATTGCTTTTGTTCTGGATTACAAGGGCAGAATTTCTTATAATATTCGGGTTTTACTATGTTGTTATTGCTGCAGTTATTAACCTGTTGATCACTTTATATGAACTCATGGAATATCTGAATGATATCTCAGAAAACAAAAGTTCAGGAAATTCTGTACTCCTATTGTTACTCAACATTCCTATTGCTTTTACATACCTCACTCTATTCTTTAATATTTGCTAATCTCTATAATTGGTCACCTTAAATCTTTCAATTTTTTAATTCTTAAATCTTTAAATATCATGAAAACACATCACTATATATTTCTGACAGCCCTTCTATTTGTCATTCTATTTTATGACCAGGATGTAGGGCTGAACCTTGGAATTCTTGGAATTGTCTATGCAGTATTAACCCTTTTCAGAACTCCGAAAAAAAATAAAACCGGAACCCTGTATGTCCTTTTTGCAACAAGTATTCTTTCCAGTATTGCTTTTGCCTGGTATGGAGATTTTCCATCCTTTTTGGCGGTGGTGAGTTCGCTTCTTTTGCTGGGGTATAAATCAAAAAATAGAAGGATGAAAATTCTTCTTCTTGTTCCGGTTTTTATTGTCAACTGCTGTACTTCCTTCTGTCGTTTTTTTAATTTCGATAAATGGATTCCTCAAAAGAATGTTCCCGGATTATGGCAGAAGGCGTTGGCTTTTATTTTGATTCCACTTGTGCTTGTTTCGGTTTTCTTTGGTATCTATTCTGCGGGAAGCAACCATTTTGCAGCCCTTTTTACAGATTATGAGCTGGATCTTAATCTTTGGCAGGTCTTCTGTCTTTTTGTTTTAGGGTTTTTTATTGCCTTCAATTACTGGAACTATGCCGTAGAAAAACTGATCTATAAAAACAATTATTTTTTGGATAATGACTTTCAAAAAGATTCTCAAACTCCCAAATCTACTTACTCTTTCCTTGATCTTGATGCTGAAAGAATGAGCGGAGTAATATCTTTTGTTTTACTGAATATCCTATTGATCTTCTTCATTATCACTTACAATTATGAACAGTTTTATGAAGCGGTAAAAACACCTGTTCAGCTTTCAGAAGAAACGCATGAAAGAGTAAATGCAGTGATCATGTCTATTGTAATGGCTATTCTTGTGATCATGTTTTACTTTAAATCCGGATTTAATTTTGATCCAAAAGCAGGGCTCCTGAAAATATTGGCCAAAATCTGGATTTTCCTCAATGCCATCCTTGTACTGTCTGCAGCTCTTAAGAACTACGAGTATATTGTAAACTACGCATTTACCTATAAAAGACTGGGTGTTTTTGCCTTTTTACTTTTATCAATAGTAGGACTGGTTTTAACCTTTATTAAAATTCAAAAGAGAAAAAGAAACATATTCCTGGTGAATATGATGGTCTGGTATCTTTATGGAACCATTTTAGTGTGCAGTTACTTCAATTGGGGTGGTTTTATTACTTCCCAGAATATAAAGCGAAAAGATTTTGCGGTCAACTATCATTTAACTTCTATCAATTTCAGTGAAAAAGCGCTGTTGAAATATGCAGATGAAAAAAATGATCAGAAGCTTAAAAAGTCCTTACAGAATAAAGTGAAAATGGAAACCTCCAAGAGTTTCCTTTCAAAGATCATGTATTATCAGACTATTAAATAATCAATCATGAGAAAATTCCTAGAATCTTCAAGGTTTAAAATCAATATATTATTGATACTGATGACTATATTCTGTTTCAGTCTCTCGGCTTTCAGATATTATATCAGTGATACAAAAGTATTTTTATTCCTCAACTGGAATCTTTTCCTGGCGTGGATTCCTTTATTGTTAAGCTCTTTTATTCTTGCCTTTAACATCAAAAGTAAAATCTCCCTGATCTTTATTATTATAGTCTGGATTTTGTTTTTCCCCAATTCCCCTTATATTCTCACTGATCTTTTTCATCTGAAGGCAAGGAATACGATCCCGATCTGGTATGATCTGATTGTCATTCTCTCTTATGCATGGACGGGGCTGATCTGTGGTTTTATAAGTCTTAATGATATTGAGCAAAGGCTTTCAGACTATTATGGTAAAAGAAACTTCATCAACGGGTTGATTATTTTTTTCCTTTTCATGAGCAGCTTTGGAGTATATCTGGGACGATTTCTGAGGTGGAACAGCTGGGATGTGCTCAATAATCCTTTTGGTCTTTTCTCAGATATTGTAGTGCGGTTTATCTATCCGCTGGAATATACCAAAACATGGGGCGTTACGCTTTTGATGGGAATTATGCTGAACTTTATGTACTTTACCTTTAAATGGATGGGGACAAATAATGGAAGAGAATTACAGCCGGAGAAAATAAATTATTAAACGAATTGGAACAATTTTAGCATTTAAATGAGCTCAACAAATGAATGTTGATCATCCTTAAAATTAATATTATGAAAAAATGCTTATTGTTAATCCCTTTGATTATTGTTGCTTGTAAAAAAGAACCTGCTGTGACAGCAATTCAGGATAAGGATTCTACAATCGTAACAGAAATGCCGGACTCTGTGGTAAAAGCTGATTCCGCTGCATTGAGAAAAAGAGATTCAATTATTAACAATGCTCCGGTCACTAAAGATGTTTTACGCAAAGGCGTAATGAGAAATGAAAAAGAAGGTCAGATCATAAGAACTGCCGATGCTACTCAGCTTCCTTTTACTTTGGGTGAAGAATTTACAAAAGATGATCAGGAACTGGTTTTAAAACTGACCCATTACGACCGACCGAATATTAAAGCAAAAATTTCAACCAAAGAGAAAGATTTCAATATCCGTTTCAATCAGATCAAACTTCCTAACGGAGACTATGATGGGCCTTTCGGAAGAGAAATTACATATGACACTTCCGGAAAAGGAGAGGTGTGGCTGATTATAGGGAAAAGTAACATGGCTTCCGGAAATACCAAGGGAAGTTTTACAGTGACTGTAGAATAAGATGAAATCAATTTGGTACAGTTTCTGCAAACTAAACCCTGAAGTTTAAAATTTAATATTATGAAAAATATAGTTCTAACAGCCATAGCTGCCTCAGCCGTACTCGTAAGTTGCGGAACCGTACAGTCGCTGGTTCAGAATACATTTCCATACACAACGAATGTTTTAGTTTCTACAGGAGTTCCTGCAGATAAAGAAGTTTCTTCCACTGCAACCGCTACCAATGTACAGACGTGGTTCGGAGGAAATAATAATGCAAAGATCAAAGATGTGAGAATTTCAGATGCAAAAATTTCTGTGGCATCTCCCTCAGGAGGAAATCTGAGTGCATTCAAAACCATTAAAATATACGTTTCATCCAACGGAACAGGAGAAAGATTGATCGCATCTCGTTCCAATATATCTGCTAATTCTTCCAGCTTAAATCTGGATCTGAATGATACAGGATTCCTGGATGAAATTGTGAAAAGTTCAGGATTAACCGTAAGAACGGTTTACGAGCTGAAGAATCAGACCTCTTCAGATATGAATATTAAGGTGGCCCTTAATTTCAGCAGTGTTCCTGCGAAATAAAACCGAATAAATATTTAGAAAAAACCGCCTTTCAGAATTCTGAAAGGCGGTTTGATGTGAAGTAAAATGTATATAAAGTTTGTCTATTAGAGTTTTGTGAACTTCTCAACAACTCTTCTTTGCCCTTCATTGATATTAATAATATACTGTCCGGTTGGCAACTGTGAAATGTCGATCTTTTCATCAGATAAAACAGAATTTTTGATCACGGTACGCCCCTGAAGGTTGATGATTTCAAAATCCATTTTTTTGTTTTCTGCATTGTGAATAGCAATAGAATTGCTTGATGGATTAGGATAAATTTTAACCTCTAAAGCAGCCAAAGTTTTAATAGGTGTTGCAAATTTACTCTCCAGTTGAACAATGGCATTCTTCACATTAGGAAGAGGTCCTATCTTCTGACCTGTCACGGTTCCTCCCTGAGGAATCCCTGTAGAAATTAAAAGGTTTTTCATCGCTGTTGGAGTCAAATATTGACCTGTAGTTTGGCGATAGAAAGATTGTATCAAAATAGCTGCAGAAGAGACTACCGGTGTAGCAGAACTTGTACCACTGAAATAATTATAAGTTCTGTTGTTGTCATTGTCATATTTCGCATAAGATCCATACCCTGCTGCCATAACACTGCTTCCCCAACCCTGAACATCCACTCTGTTTCCAAAAGTACTGAAACTTAATTTTGAATGGGTTGTATTGGGAGATCCAGCTCCTACAATGATAGCACCACTGTTTCCTCTTGCATTATATGTCGCATAAAACGGATCATCCAGATTCTGATTTCCATTACCCGCAGCTGCAATGATAATAATTCCCGAATCAGTAGCCGCTTTTGTAAGATCCCAGATTACTTTATCATATTCTGCAGGACAATACTGTCCGTCTTTTCCACCCGTCTGCATTTCATATAAAATAATATCGCCGGCCTGGGAAGCGTTTATAGATCTGCTCACTGCAGAAGCCCTGTTGTATCCCACCGTGGTCCATTCCATGAATCCCTTTATTTCAGAAGTATTGTAAGCCGCTCCTGTAAGTCCGATATTATCTTTTATGGAACCTAAAATACTTACCACAGCAGTTCCGTGGTCACGATAATTATTATTAGCTAACCCGGCATTCGGAGAATATCCAGGTTCAAGTTGTATAGAATTTTGGTTGGTCAGCATTTCATGAGTTTTGTAAAAACCATATTCTACATCACGTACCCGAATATTCTGTCCGGTGATTCCTCTTGACCATGCATATTTTGCATTAATTCCCGGATTGTCATTCAGGTAAGTCTGCAGGCTTTCAAGATCTGGAGTCGCTACAAAAGCATTTACCAAGGGGGGTTCTATAGGAGTAGCACTCATCACAGATACATATTCTATCTCCGGAAATCTCTCCAGGGTCTGAATGATTTTCTGTGCTGCTTCCTGGTTTTGAACAGGTAGATCTGCTTTGTAAATCCTTTTCAGTTTTTCCACAGATTCTCCAGAGTTGCCGATAGCTTTGCTGCTTCTGGCCATTTCATCAAGTTTATGGTCTGTGAAATCCAGATCATACTTAAACGAAATATGATTTTCTCTTGAAAATCTCTCCAGATCAGCATTTCTGCTAAAAGCTGTTTTCTCTGAATTAATGCCTTTTGAAAAGCATACATAGATCACTGAATTTTGATCATTAGCCATTTTGGCTTGGCTGTCCTGGCCAAATGACATAGAAGAGCAGAACGCAAATAATGCGAGAAGGTTGATTTTTGTTTTCATACTATTTTGTTAAATGGTTGTAAATCAAAACTGATTTACATCAAAAATAATAATAAAATGAAAACAAATCACATTTTTGTGAATTTATTATTGAATTTTTTTTCTTTGCCTTATGGGTAGGGCATTTTATCGTTTTTTGATAATAACCCTTACCGATTTTTAAAACCGATGAGGTTTTGAAAGAATGATATTAATAGTATTTCAATCTTAAATTTCCCTCTGTTTATCACAAAAAAATACCACTCAGAATCGCTGAATGGTATTGTTGAGGGGTACAGGTTTATTCTTTATATATCGTCAAACCAGTTTAATGTATTTTTGTGGTAAATCACTTTATTTTTATTCATAATCCGGTATTCAATACCAATGCTATCTTGGTTGACATTGATGAGTTTCGCTTCCTGAATTGACTGCTTTTTTTCATCTAAATAAATTTCAGGGGAAGGCTGTACTACCTTCTCTATAACTTCTGAATAGGGTGTTCTTGAGATTTGTTTTTCGAAGATTCCTTCTTTTTTGTAAATCGTAATGAGCGGTCTGGACAATGCTCCCGGCCGACCCCTTTCCATTCTGTAAGTATCATCCAGCTGAACTCGCTGTTCACACCCTGTGGTACAGAAATAAAGGAGCATACTAAAAAAAGGAATCATCATCGGTAGAATGCTCAGAATAATTCCCGATATCAAAAGACCAAAGTATACTTTGATTATTTTTTTCTTCCAGAACCAAATGATGATAAAAATGGTCATTGCCAACCAAATCCAGCTAATTATTTTATCAATATAATATCCGGCAAAACTGTAATGGTTCAGGCTTAATACGATCCCAAACAGAAAAATTAAAGTCACCGCCAGATAAGCAATGACTATATTCTTGTTCTTCATTTCTCTGAATTAGTTTTTGGTAATAGAATCCATTACAATTGTGACAGGTCCGTCATTGACCAGGGATACTTTCATATCGGCTCCGAAAATTCCGCTTTCTGTCTTTAATCCTGACTTAGCTATTTCTTCTTTAAAATAATCAAAAAGAGGAACAGCTTTATCAGGTTTTGCCGCCTTTATGAAAGAAGGGCGATTGCCTTTTTTATAATCTGCAATTAATGTAAACTGGCTGATGCAAAGGATTTCTCCTGAAATATCCTTCACAGAAAGATTCAGTTTTCCCTCTTCATCTCCAAAGATTCTAAGATTTAAAACCTTCTGTACAAGCCAATCTGCATCTGTTTTTTCATCATTTTCATCTACACCTACCAGCAGCATGAGTCCCTTTCCGACTTCACCCACTATTTTCCCTTCTACTTTTACACTCGCTTCGGAGACTCTTTGTATAACGATCTTCATTTTATATTCTAAAAGTAAACATTCAACGTTTTGCTAGGCGCATCATAACTGTAAGGATAGGTCTTAGGCGGAAGAGACGTTTTAGCGCCCGACTCTGGCTGTCCCGTACTTAATATCCATCTTGTGTTGTCCTGAGGGCATATAACGGCAATATTGTCTTTTACCTCAAGAGTTGTATTGTTATCAGGGCATATATGAGGAGCATTCCTGTCATATACTTTAAATCCGTTTGCTGTTCGGACAATGATTAGCCCTCTAGTTCCAGATTGCTGCTCATTGACGTAAATCCAACCGTTGATATTGTTCAAAGCATAGTAGGCAGGCAGATTTAAATTAAGTGATACATTGATCGGAGTATTGGGAAAGCAGCTCACTGTATCTTCTCTGCTTCCACAAGAATTTATAGTTAAATTACTGAAAATCAATAAACTGAAAATAGATAAGATTGAGAAAGTTTTTTTCATTTCAATTTAAATTTTTATATATTTGTAAAAGTTAAACGATTACAACACGAAAACATTGTCCGGCAAATGTCGGATTATTTTTTTATACTAAAACTAAATTTTGAAAATTATGGCAAGCTATGTAACTAAGGAGGGCCTAGAGAAAATGAAAGCTGAGCTTGAACAGTTGGAAACTGTGGAAAGACCAAAAATTACTCAGCAGATCGCAGAAGCCAGAGACAAAGGAGATTTGTCAGAAAATGCAGAATACGACGCTGCTAAAGAGGCTCAGGGTATGCTTGAAATGAGAATTTCTAAGCTGAAAGACGTTGTCTCTACTTCTAAAATTATAGACGAAAGCCAATTAGATACTTCAAAAGTTTCAATCTTAACAACAGTGAAACTTAAAAATAATGCTACACAGCAAGAACAGGTATTTAAATTGGTACCGGATAACGAAAGCGACCTGAAGACAGGAAGAATTTCTGTAAACACTCCTATCGCAAAAGGTCTGTTAGGAAAAGTAATTGGCGAAACTGCTGAAATTACTTTACCCAACGGAAACAAACTATCTTTTGAAGTATTAGACATTTCTTTATAGTCTGATACCATATTCTATTTCTAACTTCTGATATCCAACTTCAATATAAAATGAGCACTATATTCACAAAAATCATCAATGGCGAAATTCCCTCCTATACAATTGCAGAAGATGAAAATTTCATTGCATTTTTAGACGCAATGCCTTTGGTGAAGGGACATACTTTAGTAGTTCCGAAAAAAGAAGTGGATTTGATTTTTGATCTTGAAAGTGAAGAATACAAAAACCTTTGGGGATTTGCTCAAGAGGTAGCCAAGAAGATCAAAACTGCAATTCCATGTGTAAGAGTAGGAGTGGCGGTCGTAGGACTTGAAGTCCCTCATGCGCACATCCATCTCATCCCTTTAAACAAGGTGGAAGAAATGAATTTTAGAAATGAAAGATTAAAATTAACGAACGAAGAATATACAGAGATTCAAAACTCAATTATTAATTCTTAAAAAACAGAAAATCGTAAAAAAGTAATTTTTTACGATTTTCTTTAATAACATATACATATATATTATATCATATGAACTCAAACCAATGTTCTTTCTGTGGCAGAAAAAGAAATGAAGTGCAGATGCTGATTTCTGGCCAGAATGGTTTTATTTGTGAAAATTGTATAGAGCAGGCACATGCTATTGTAAAAGACGGTGCATCCAAAACAGAACATTCACCTGCAGACAACATGGATGAACTTAAAAAACCTAAGGAGATCAAGGTGTTTCTTGATCAGTACGTGATCGGGCAAGATCAGGCGAAAAAACAGCTTTCAATTGCTGTATATAATCATTATAAGAGATTACTTCACGCTCAGGACGAAAACAGAGAGGTGGAGCTTGAAAAGTCAAATATCATCATGATCGGGGAGACCGGAACAGGTAAGACCCTTCTTGCAAAAACAATCGCGAGAGAACTTAATGTTCCTTTTTGTATCGTAGATGCTACTATTTTAACAGAAGCCGGATATGTAGGAGAGGATGTTGAAAGTATCCTGTCCAGACTTCTGATGGTCGCAGATTACGATGTGGAAAAAGCTGAAAAAGGAATTGTTTTCATCGATGAGATTGATAAGATTGCAAGAAAATCTGACAATCCAAGTATTACAAGAGACGTTTCCGGAGAAGGAGTACAACAGGGATTATTGAAACTGTTGGAAGGAAGTATTGTGAATGTTCCACCACAGGGAGGAAGAAAACATCCGGATCAAAAATATATTCAGGTGAATACTCAGAACATATTATTTATTGCCGGAGGAGCTTTTGACGGAATCAAAGAGATTATCGAAAGAAGAATGAACAAGCAGGCAATCGGATTCAGCTCTGAAAAAATTAATAAAACAGATGAAGACGAATATGTATTAACAAATATTAATGCAATTGATCTTCGTACTTTCGGATTAATTCCGGAACTTTTAGGAAGATTTCCAATCATCACTTACCTCGATAAACTCACAAAAGAGACGCTGGTAAGAATCATGAAGGAACCTAAAAACTCAATCGTGAACCAATTTGTAGAACTATTCAAAATGGATGGCACGAATTTGGCAATTACGGATGGGGCAATTGAAAAAATTGTTGAAGAGACCCTTGAAAAAGGATTAGGTGCCCGAGGACTAAGAGGCACTACTGAAAAAGTTTTGGAAGACTACATGTTTTCAATCGGAGAGGAGAAAGATATTGTCCTGACAGAGGATAATGTTTTGATTAATAGATAATTTTTTTTTTTTTTTAGAAAAAAATATTATACCTTTGCGGGTGAAGATTGTATTAACAACACACAAATAATTTATACAATGAGAAAAAGTTTATTTGCTATAGGTCTTTTAGCAATTAGTTATTCTGTTCAGGCGCAGATACTATGTCATGTTGACACTAATGCTAATATGTATGTGAGCGAAGGCACCCTAGTTTATAGCGGTGGAGGTGTACAAACAAAAGCCAATGGTATTTTGGACGTACATGGGAATATCATGGTCGTAGGATCTGGTACAGATAGTTTTAAAACAATTGATGCTGCCGGTGCAGATAAAACCGATGGTGGAAATATTATTTTAAGACTTAATACCCCTACTACTTTTGCTGCTTCCACGTATGGTCAGCTGTACATCGATGGATTATCCCAGTCCAACATTACTGGTGTTGTCACCAAAGAATACAGAGCTACAAGTAACGGTAGCGGTAATTATTTCCAGCAAGTTGCTTTACCTTTCTTTGGTAAAGCTTACAATTCATTATCTACTGAAGTTGGTAAAACTTTCAATACCGGAAGGTATAGTAACCCAATTCTAAAGTGGGATAATGCTAATGCTGTTTCTATTACTACTTTGAATCTAGCCCCTACCTCGACTACTTGGGATGCTTCAGGTTATTATATGCTAAAAATTAGCAATAATGACTGGAATCCAAGTGCTCCTACAGGTGCGGCGACTGTATTCAATATTAATGGTAAACCATATGCACCCTATGCTGGTGCTGTAACATTACAGAATGCAGGGAAATCTAATGTAGGTGCTTCTAATGTAGTGTTTGGAATTAATGGTAATGCTGTAAACCAATACAACGAGAAGTATAATACTTATCTTGATGACAGTTTTGAGTTTACTACAACCCCATGGGCTGGAACATTTGGTCAAAATTTCTATCAATTCGGAAACCCTTTCCTTACCAATATAGATTTAGCTAATATTGGATATACTGAAGGTGGTACAACAACTGATGGAAATGCAGTGAAAAATATCTGGGGTATTGAATATAACCCAGGTACAGTGGTTACTCTTTCAAATGGTTCTACTTATGCTACAGGGGCTCAGGTAGTTACTTACATAACTACAGGTGATGGAGTTGCTCCAGCAGTTGGAGATGTGAACTTAGATAAAATGGTTATCAAACCTATGCAGTCGTTTAAAATAAAGTTAAGAGACAATTCACTTCAGACTTTAAACTTTAATACACTGAGAAGATTTAAGTCAACAGCAAGAACATCAGGTACTGATTATAATGTGAATGCTGCTAAAATGGCTAATGGCAAGATTGCAAGCAATTCAATAAAACAGCTTGGAGTTATTGGACTAGATGCTAATGGAAATGAACTTTCCAGAACATACTATGTTGTTTCTCCAGCATTAACAACCGGACACCAGATTTCTGCTGCAACTTCGGTTCAGGCTTCAGCCGGTAAAAATCTTATCGGTACTTATGAAGAAGCATTGAATGGCGGGTATGATACTAATAATCAAAACTATTGGTTATATATTAACGAAGCTAATGAGAATAACTTCCAGGGTAAGAATGTTAAGTTAATGAGCTATTACGACCAGGTGAAGTCTTATAAATTCGAGATCAGAGAAAATACTGAGTTAATTCCAGCTGGTGCACACCAGTTATCTTCAGGAATTGGTTTCTATTATAAAGCAGAAAATGGGAATTTAATAGAAGCTAAGCAAGGAGGTATTGTACCTGTAACAAATGAGGAAGCTAATTTGTACTATGGAGAACCTAGCAATATTACTTTAGGAGTAGATAAAAATGTAGCTAACGCTTCAAGAACACTTGTAGTGTATGATCCATCTATTACAAATTACATTGTAAGATTTGATCCAAAATGGAAAAAAGCAGATATTCAAGTTTATGATATGAGCGGTAAACTGGTAATCTCTAAAAAAGCGGTTGAAACATCCAGAGATTTTGTAATCGAGCTTGATGGCTCAGTTAAAAATTCATATGTTGTAAAAATCGTTTCAGACAAGGGAGAAACTGTTAACACTAAAATCTTAAAATAAACCACATGAAGACTATTAATAAACTAGTATTGGCCCTTTTTCTATTTGTTATATCTTTAGCAAATGCAGCTCCACCACCACCAGCAAGCGGAGGAGGAAACGGAGGAAATGGTACAGGATCACTTGCTTCACCCATTGATATGTATGTATATGTACTTGGTATTGCAGCAATTGGATTTATTGTTTACTTTACAAAAAAGTATAAAAGCGTAAAAGCATAAAATTTTATTAAAATAATATTAAACTCTCTGATTAATCAGAGAGTTTTTTTATTTTTACTCTATGAAAAAGATTTATACACTATCTGCTGTTTTGGCCGCATTTGCTCTACAGGCTCAATTTACGGTTACAATTCAGACTCCGGCAGATTTTAAAGATCAGGATGCTATTCTATATACATTAAACGGCTCGAAAGATATTATTGTTACTAAAGGACAAAGTAAGAATAATACATGGACCTTTAAATACCCAAGCAACTACATGGGAATGATGAAAGTCTATTTCCCGGTTTCTAATAATACAGTAAGCTTTATTTCTGAAAATAAAAATGTCAACTTTAAGCTGGATATCCAGAATAATAAGGTTAAAGATGTTACTTATCTGGACGAGGCCAATGCTCTGATGAGTAAGCAGCAGGAAGGATCACAAAAGAAAGAGCTTATTCTGCCAGCTTTATCTCAGATCAAAGAATATTATAAAGATAATACAGACTTCGGAAAAGCCTTGAAAACAGAAATTGACAGACTTTCGGGTAATTCTAGTTCTATTGATGCAGCACAGCATCCGTTTATTACATATTATAATACGAATTATAGTAAGTTTTTATCCAATTCAACGGATACTACCAAAAAAGTAGATCAGGAAGAAATAATCAACTTTCTGGATAAATCAGGTGATATGCTTGAGAGCTCATCATTATTGAGACCTGTATTAGTTAACTATCTGAATTCAGGTGGTAATACTAATGTTACAGCTTCCGTTGATAAACTATTAGATCATTTGAAAGTGGAAACTCCAAGAGGGCAGACTGTCTTATCAGAACTGATCGATATCTTTGATGTTTATGATATGGATGAATACAAGAGTAAATACCTTTCGCTTGCCAAGAATCTTAAATGTACAATTACTGACAGGCTTGCTTCTACATTGAAATCGAATGCGAACATTGAAATGGGGGCTGCTTTTCCTAATTATAAATTCCAGTCACCTGTTAATACCACTGCAAAGTCATTATACGATATAAAGGCAGATAAAAAGGTTGTTGTTTTCTGGTCATCTACATGTTCACACTGTGAAAGCGAGCTTCCGAAACTTCTGGAAAAATACAATGACCTGAAATCAAAAAATATTCAGATTATTGGGCTATCCCTGGATGTTGATAAAAACTCTTATTCTAAAAAAATTGCAGCCTTTCCATGGGTGAATGATTCAGAATTGAGAGGGTGGAACAGTAGTTATACTGACTTGTACAATATTCATGCAACTCCGACGTATTTTATTTTAGATGCTAACAATAAGATAATCAGTAAACCAGACCATGTTGGGGATGTTTTGGAATATTTTAAGCTAAAATAATTTTGGAGGTAAAGAAATATTTTCTATATTTGCACCACCAAAAAGGCGAGGTAGCTCAGTTGGTTAGAGCGCAGGATTCATAACCCTGAGGTCACGGGTTCAATTCCCGTCTTCGCTACAATAAACCGCAATCATTAATCAATGATTGCGGTTTTTATTTTTAGAATAGTCACAAACATTATCTTCTAATTTTTTCAAAATATTTTCTTTTTTTATAGATTCTGACTTTCCAAGAGAAAATTGAGGGATTTCAAGTCTATACCTCTTTTTACCATAGCACTTATTGTTTTTATAATAAAGGGAAATTAATATGTTCCTTTTATTTGCTTTCTTGTAGGCTTTTTTTGAAAGAACTATTTTATTTTGATGACATCTCTTATTTAGTCGGATAAGACGCGTAATTGATCTGTAAAACGGATGCTTGTAATGGATTGTTTTCCTTTAAAAAGAGTCTTGGAAGAATACTTCTTAAAACATCATGAAAAAAGCCGTTTTACAATCTGCAAAACGGCTTTTTATTTTTTGTATAGGTTCTTTATCAGACCTGGTATCCAAGTAGCTTTCTGATTTGATAAAAGAATCTTTCAATCAATCGCAGATCTTGTGTTACGATCTCTGCACTTCCTCTTAGTTCTTTATCAAAAGTAAGCGTTTTGTTGTAGCTTGTTTTTAATCCTTTTGGTAAAATCACATCTACATAATAATTTCCTTTTTCATCGGGGATAAGAGAAATATTCTGCACTTTCCCCTCGATAATCCCGTATTCCTGGAATCGGTAATTGTCGAGCTTAATCAGTACTTTTTCACCCGGAATTATTTTTCCAGAATTGATTGTAGGAACAGACATCCTGCCTACTAACTGCTCTTTATTGCTAGGGAGAATAGAAAGAATAGGCTCCCCTGATTTTACAAACTGATTTTCACCAAAAAACTGTTGAAAACTGGCAACACCATCAGTAGATGAGATGACAAGGTAATTCAGTTCCCATTGCTTTAGAGACTTTCTCAGCTGTTCAAGGAGCTGTAAAGTTTGTGAAGAGTATGTAATTCTGTCCTTTTCTGTGTTAATGGCAGTTCCGCTTTTGGTTTTATTAAGGTTGGAAATACCTTCATCCATTTGTGATATGGAAATTTTAAGATTTTCAAGGTTTTGCTGAGCCTGAAGAAATTTGATCTTTTCATTCTCAAGTTCCATCGCTGAAATAACACCCTGATTAAAAAGTTCCTGGGATCTGTTGAAGTTTTTCCTCGTCAGATCATATTTTATAGATTCAAGATTCTTCTGTTGTTTTAAGGTAGCTATTCTTATCCTGTATTCAGAAATACTCTGATTGGCTGCCAGGTTTTCAGGAGCATAAGGCTGCAATCTTGTAAATAGGGCCTCATCCTGAAATGCCTTGGCAAAACTGTTATATTCCCCCTGTAATTCGCCTAATTTAAAACTTGAAGTCTGGGCAATAGGGAAGGTGTATAATTTATCAGGAGTAATAGAGTCTACCAGTTTTTTCAACTCTAAAATATCTTTATAGTTGGCTGCAGACTGCATGACCATCAGTACATCATTTTTTTTAACTTCCTGATGATCTTTTATAAATATTTTTTCAATTTTTGAACTTGTTCTGGCTTCTATTTTCTCTGGAGGATTCTGAGAAGTTACAATAATGGGAGCTGGCACAAACTCCGGATATTTTATAATGTAACTCATAAAGAGAATGAGCAGGAGGATAATAAATATAACGGTATTCCCCCAGCGGATCATCCAATGAGGAGGCTGGGTAAGAATATCCTGTACGCTTTCTGAGCGGAGTTCAATATTGTCTAAAACGTCTTCTTTCATTTTTCTAAGATAAAATTTCCCCAATATTTCAAAGGGAATATAATTTAACCAAATGGGCAATTTCCGTCATACCACGATGGTGGTGAAGTATCTGCATCCGGTGGACATGCAATATGGTGGAGATGGCATGACATCCAGCTGCCAAGACACCAGGAACCACAGCAGTTGTTGTCCGGAATAACTACGCCTCCGCTGACAAATGCCAGGTCTTTTCTCGAAAGTTTTTTGAGGTTTTTCATGATTAATTATAGTTTTTATTTTTCCTACTCTACAAGCTTTTCGGATTCCGCTGTGTGATGGCTAACTACCTAATTCAAGTTGGTTTCTTACAAGTCTGTAATATTCTCCCCTTAAATCTACCAAATCGGCATGAGTTCCTTCTTCTACTACTTTTCCATGATCCAGCACAATGATCTTATCAGCATGTCTTACTGTGGAAAGTCTGTGGGCAATAACTACAGCTGTTTTTCCTTTAAAGAACTGCTCAAGATTTTCCATGATCACTTTCTCATTATTAGCATCCAGTGCAGAGGTTGCTTCATCAAACAAAATGTATTCAGGCGATTTGTATACCGCTCTTGCAATAAATAACCTTTGTTTCTGACCACCGCTGACTCCTACACCTTCATTTCCAATCTTTGTATTATAACTAAGTGGAAGACTTTCTATAAATTCTTTGATGTTGGCTATTTCTACGGCACGCCTTAGCTTTTGTTTATCAATATGATCTTCTCCTACCGCAATATTATTGGCAATAGTGTCATTGAAAACATATCCTTCCTGCATTACCACTCCACAATGATCTCTCCAGTTTCTTGGAGAAATGTTTTTCATATTGGTGCTTCCAATTTTGATTTCCCCCTTGTCCGGATCATAGAACTTCATCAAGAGTTTTAGCAGAGTTGTTTTTCCACTTCCGCTGGCTCCTACAATAGCTGTAGTCTGCTGATAAGGTATGGTAAGGTTTAAGTCTTCAAAAACGGGAACATCAGAACCAATATATCTGAATGACATATCTTTGATCTCTATGTCTTTTTTTGGAAAATCGGTGACGTATTGTTCATTCTTATCTTCTTCATCATCTTTGTCGTGAATTTCTCCCAATCTTTCAAGGGAAATTTTAGCATCCTGTGTCTGTTTGATAAAGTCGATAAGCTGTAGAAGAGGGCTGTTCAGCTGTCCAATGATATATTGTACAGAAAGCATCATCCCTAAGGTAAGATTTCCACTTAAAACCAGTTTTGCTGAAAGGAAACTCACCAGGATATCTTTCATCTGGTTGATGAAATTTCCTCCTACAGATTGCCATTGCTCTAATGAAAGCGATTTTATTCGGATTTTGAATAATTTTACCTGAAGAAATTCCCAGTCCCATCGTTTCTGCTTTTCAGCATTATGCATTTTGATCTCCTGCATACCGTTGATAAGCTCGATCACCTTACTCTGTTCCTGAGACACCTGAGAGAATCTTTTATAGTCAAGTTCTTTTCTTTTCTTCAAAAAGAAAGTGATCCAGCCGATATACAATATCGCTCCTACAAGATAAACAATGAATAATCTGTAATCATAAAACAGGAGTACAATACTGAAAATGATAAGATTCACCAATGAAAATAATGTATTTAAAGATGAACTTGTAAGTAGCTGCTCAATTCTATGGTGGTCATTTATTCTCTGCATGATATCTCCGGTCATTCTCGTGTCAAAGAAGCTTATTGGAAGCTTCATCAATTTGATAAAGAAATCGGAAATGATCGAAATATTAATTCTTGCCGAAAGGTGAAGAAGAATCCAGCTTCGAATAGTTTCAATACCCATTCTTCCCAGGAACAACATGATCTGGGCAAGTAAAACCACATAGATGAAGTTGATATCCTGATTCTGAATCCCGACGTCTACAATACTTTGGGTAAGGAACGGGAATATCAGGGATAGTAAACTTCCTCCTAAAAGTCCTACAGCAAGCTGAATAACTAGTGTTTTATACTTTAGAAGATATTTGGAAAGGAAAGTAAAGCTGGCTTTGCTCTCTTCAGCATCAAATTCAGTTTGGAAGAATGCAGGAGTTGTTTCAAGAATAAGGACAATACCTTCTTCTGTTTTCTCATTTGCATTTTCTCCGATCCAGAATTTGATAAATTCTTCACGTGTATAGGTGATCAGCCCATAACTGGGATCTGAAATATATACCTTGTTGTTTTTATCAATTTTATAAACAACAACAAAGTGATTTTTATTCCAGTGGGCAATACAAGGGAATGGAACCTCTTCTGTAAGGGTATTGAAGTCAATTTGGACTCCCATTGATCGGAATCCCAGATTTTCTGCAGCATCACTCAGCCCAAGAAGGCTACTTCCTTCACGCGTGGTTTCGGAGAGATTACGAATCTGCTGCAGGGATATACTTTTACCATAATGTTTACTTACGATCCTGAGACAGGTAGGACCGCAGTCTTTGGTATCTGGCTGCTTATAAAAAGGAAATTTTTTTTTCAAAACTAATACTCATTATAAAATGCCGTCAATACATGACGACATTTTTACTTTAATTCAATTATAATTCAATGAAATGGTGAACCGGAAATAGGTCCATTTATCACCGCTTTTCTACTCTTTTACACCTTTTCAGATGGTTATTTTGTTTTTCCTAAGATAGTGAAATTTTTGAATGCATAAGATTTATTTACTAAATCTCATCATCTTCAATTAATTCATCAATAAAGAACAAAATATCTTCACGATCATACTTATCAGGGAACTGGTATCCATTGATGATAAAGATCGGAGTAAAGCTTAATCCCGCATTACTGTTTTCCTTAGACATCTCTACAAGTGGATTCAGGTTTTCTGATGTTACATTTCCTCCGGAAAGAGCATTGATTTTGCTTTCATCCTTCGTTTCAAACCATTCTTCTACAGCATGTAAAAACTCTTTTTCAGGTTTGTTATGATAGATATAAGTTAAGTCTGAAATAAGCCCAGTGTATTTTTCGGGAGCTCTTTCAGGGCTGTAGTTGAATCTCATCTGTAAAGAGATGTTATCCGGGTATTTCTCCAAAAGACCTTCTGCAAGTTTATGAGCATCTTTACAGAAACCACAATATGGATTTGAAACGATGGAAATACGAAGCTTAGCATCTTTTTTTCCAACGGCAAAAGTTTCAGTATCCTGGAATTCTATTTTTTGGTTTTGCTCCATTTGATTTTTGAAAAGCTCATAATTTCTTTTGAATCTAAGGTTTTTAGCATTCGATTTCTGAAGCGTTTCTTTTTGCTCAAGCAGAGTATTAAAATAAATAATAGAAGAGAAAACAAGCGCCCATAGAATAACAGTCAATAAAAGAGTTCCAACACTGAAAGAGAGATTCTCGAACAATAAACTGCTGATGACCAATTGTCCCACAAGGATTGAAATAATCAAGAGACAAATTCTACAAAATGTTTTTTCTACAAATGCCTGAATGTATAAAGAATATCCTATGGCAAGTACAGAGACAAAAGTAAAGCCTTTTACAATATAAGCTGTTGCGGGTAAAAACAGACCCAATACAGCAAGCCCGGCAAAATAAATCAGAGAAAAGTCTGAAAACTTTAATCCTAAAATACTTGTTTTATCCTGTTTTATAATTTTATCACATGAATTGGCCGTTTGGCTGGCAGCAGCACCTCCGCCACCACATATACTCCCAATTACAGTGGATGTATTTCCGAATTTCTGATTGAAAATTTCCAATGAAATATATACGCCGGCTAACGAAAGAAGATTGAACAGGGCTTCATAGATCGTTTGGCTTATAAAAGAATAGGCCAGAACAGCAGCAAAAATCAAATAAAGGACAGGTTTGAAATTGAAAGCTGTTTTGCTTTCTGCATTCTCCGTTTTTTCAAATAAAAGCACAAAGTCTGTTGATTTGGTATAAAGTTCTTCTTTACCCAAAGTTTTTGCTTTTTCTGAATATACTGAATAGTTACTTCCTGACTTTTTCACCAGAGAGAATGAGTTTTCAACAATTGCAATAAATTCTTCCGGAAGCTCATCCCAATACTCTTTGTCTAGTTCATAAGCATCATTTTTTACCCCCATAAAGTTGAGTGTATCACTAAAGGCAAGTGCAGATGGGTAGTTAGGATGTGAGTTGAACTGGAAAATGAATTCCTGTTTATCGAGTTTTAGGTGGTTAATTAGTTTGTCAAAAATCATGTTAATATTTTTATCTAAAATACACAGATGTTTTAAATATACAAAAAAAAATCTCCTTTATTAGTGAGATATAAGCAGGTGTTGGTAGATTTTATTTGAATCTCAGTATTTTATTTTACAAAACTTGAATTTAAAATTAAATTTTATAGTATGTTTTTTTATTAAAATTAGATGATTTTCCCTGTTTTCAGAGATATATTATTTCTTGATAAAACAGGTTTTTGAGTAAAATATCTGATTTTCAGAAGATATGTTTTTGACAAAATTAATGATCGTTTTTGGACGCAGATATTTTAGATTTCAGAGTTAAGCTTACATTAAATTTTCCTTTTGGGAGCAAAAAGAGCTTTCTTTTAAACAAAATATAGGGTGTTTCTGCAAGGAATAAATTATGGTAAAAACAGGAAAAATAAACGACGCTATTCTGATCCAAATATCTCTGTTTTTTTGAACTCAAATTTTAGAAATATCATGTAAAATAGGGGTGATAACTCCAATTTTAAAAGTGTGAAAAATCGAATAAAGTGCAATGAATTATATTTAAACAATTGTTTAATTTGTTAGTCTTTTTATAGGTTATATGGTGTTTAATTGATGGTTTTCATATTGGAATCTGGATTGATTGCGATTTGTGATATTTAGGTGTGAACTCAAAAAAACTTAAAAAATCATAAAGTTTTCATAAAGTTTTAAAAAAGGATGGAAATGTTTTTGTATTTATAAAATATGTCGTACTTTTACATCGCCTTGAATGAGGGAACAAGTCAAGGTAATAAATTTTTTTTCATCATTTGTGTTTTTAGAATCGTATCGCCTGATACGATTCTTTTTTTGTTTATTTTTCGTAGTTTAAGAGGAGATCTATGAAGTAAGAATAGGTGACCGCACCTTCTTGCTGGTTACTTTTCAAAAACAGATTGTTGGTGTATCCAAAGAAGTCATCCAACCATCCCTGATGACTGAACACGAAAGTTTTTTCATAAACACGGTCTTTTTTCATAGCAGGAGAATAATGATGAAGAACATTTTTCACAAACTCAGGATCTTCTTCTACAATGAACCTTAAAAGACTCTTTAAAGTAAAAAGCTCGGTGCTGTACCGCAATTCCAGATTAGTGGAATGAACCCCTATTAAATACCCCACAAAATTAGCTTCCTGTTCCCTGGCGAAACCTAGCTGATGAGAACTCTCGTGAGCGGTTGTAAAAGGGATGAAAGTTGGGGGTAATTCAGAGTTATATTGGGCTTCTGCGGTGAAAGGATTGTAATATCCCAAAATCCCGGTAAAGCTCATCACATTCTTGAATACACTCGGTTTAATAGCTAATATCTGAGTTGTTTTTTTATCTGATATGTAAGAGGGTAATTTTGCCTGCTGATTGAGAATTTCTTTTTGTATAGCAGTAAGGTTTGTGATGATAAAAACTCCCTTAGCATTTTCATGAACAGACTGTCGCGTTAGTTTGCATTTTTCAAGGTAGGTAAGAGCCAGTTTTTTTGCTTTTTCTACATCCGGTTCTTTCTGGCTTGAAAGCTTCTTAATGATAGGAGTCTGGAAGTACAGCATCCCCCAAAAGATTTGATAAATAAAATAAAAGATATTAATGATAATCAGGAGCTTTATCATAGAACTATTTCTTCGTTGCTTTCTGAATAAAGTGATTATATAGTACAAAATAAAAGCGCCGAATATAATATAGATAAGGTCTCCCATAGAAAATGGAATCCAGCTGAACAGCATCTGATGTATTGCTTTCTGAAGCTCAAAGAAACTTTCAAAAAAGAAATCATCATGTTGGATTTTGAGAAACCGTAAAATAAAAGAAATTGGGCAAGTAATACACCTGCCCAAAATCTTTTCTTATTATATCTTTTCCTTGTTATATTAATGACCATTGCCTTTAGATACTTTATCCAGATCAATGCCTTGGGCTTTCAAAATCCCACTCACACGGATCGCATAGAATGCAAGATAAGCAAAACAAACAACCCCCACGATATAACTGAAGTGAATATTTGTAACGTCTGCAATATAACCTTGTATAAAGCTTACGATACCACCACCCATAATCATCATGATAAGATACCCTGATCCCTGGTTGGTGTGCTTTCCAAGTCCGTTGATAGCCAGCGCAAAGATACATGGCCATAGAGTAGAGCAGAAAAGACCTACACTGGTAAATGCATACACAGAAACCATACCTGAAGTGAACATACCAACAAGTAGAGCCGTAATCCCTGCTAATGAGAAGATTAAAAGCATCCTTGCCGGGTTTCCTTTACTCATGATATCGCAAATGATCATCGCAATAATGATAAATCCATATACATAGAATGGAGAAAGATCATGATGAGCCAGTGCGTTTACGAATAAAAAGACACCAAACGCAAGATAAGGCGCTAAGAATCTTAAGATCTTTTTGAAGCCTGCATTCACGTCAAATGCCTCTACAGCACCTGTCCAACGGCCAATCATTAATGAAGCCCAGTATAATGAGATGTAAGGGGCTACATCTTTCGTTTCAAATCCTAAGTTTTTTTCCATATAGGCAGGAAGATTACTCGCTGTGGAAACCTCTACTCCTACATACACGAAGATCGCGATCATTCCCATTACCAATTGAGGATACTGGAAAGCTGAACTTCTGTGCTCTCCCGGAGTCGT
Source organism: Chryseobacterium sp. MEBOG07 (assembly GCF_021869745.1). Classification (NCBI taxonomy): domain Bacteria; kingdom Pseudomonadati; phylum Bacteroidota; class Flavobacteriia; order Flavobacteriales; family Weeksellaceae; genus Chryseobacterium; species Chryseobacterium sp. MEBOG07. Next base: position 4,732,699 of record NZ_CP084579.1, on the reverse strand, counting down.
ATCATCTGTATCCGTACTATTGGTAGGTGTTATAGCAGGAAGGGAAGAGAATTTAAGCATTAAAGCTACAAGAGCAAAAGCTGCTCCTAATATAAGATAAGGTATTTTTACACTTTCGATACTTGCTTCTGTATTGGCTGCGCTTGCAGAACCAAAAATAGCAAATGCAACGATAAGCGGTCCTATTGTCGTTCCTAAGTTATTGATTCCCCCAGCCATTGTTAATCTCTGAGATCCTGTTTCTGTAGGACCTACCTCAATAGCAAGTGGATTAGCAACAATCTGCTGAAGAGAGAATCCTAAACCTACAATAAATAATCCGGAGATCATTAACGGAAAAGAATGCATATTGGCAGCCGGGTAAAACAACAAGGTTCCCATTGCAGAAATAAGAAGTCCCACAATAAGACCGTTTTTGTACCCTATTTTATTGATCAAATCCTGCTTAATGCTTTTTGATATGACCATATAAATTAAAGAACCTACAGTATATGCTACATAAAAGCATATCTGGACCAGCATACTTTCAGTTTGTGATAAGTTGAAGGCTTTTTGAAAAACTGGGATCAGGATATCATTACTGGCTGCTACAAATCCCCAAAAGAAGAATACAGTAACCAACGGAATGAATTGGGCCCAATTGGTTTGTTTAGAATAATTTGACATATTTATTATAGATTTCACAAACAAATATAACTATTTCCTTTCAACGGAATACCTGATTAAGGTTTTTTTTATTTTCTCATAAGCCTCTGCCTTTAAGTCTTTTGGCGAATCTGTAGGCTCAATGATTCCATTGAAATACACCTTTACTCTTCCGGGAAAGCCTTTTGAGTTTTCAAACGGGAACATTTCCTTGAGTCCGATAAAGGTATAAACAGCTATAGGGGAATGATGTTTTGAAGACAGCATAAATGCTCCGTCCTTAAAATCATCCAGGATAATAGAAGTGTCGTCCGGTACACCGCCTTCAGGAAAAATGGCAATACTGTTGCCTTCCTCCATCTTCTCTGCACATCTTCGGTATACATCAGCACGGCTTCTCGCACTCGCTCTGTCTACCATGACACATATCCTTTTATATACGGTTCCAAAAATAGGAATCTTTACCAGTTCTTTCTTCCCTACAAAACATATCGGATGATTCGGTAATAAGATACAGGTAAGCATAATATCCATGATGGAAGTATGATTGGAGATAAAGACATACGGTATGTTTTTGTCTTTTTCCTGTTCCGAAAGCTTAATGAGATCATATCGGAAGCCCATGCCGTAGAACATTCCGAAACACCAGAGTCTGACAAGTTTATAACCGTACTTGTAATGCTTTTTATTGAAAGATAAAATATAGACCGGGATTCCAATGGTAACTGTCAGAAAAAATGCCAACAACAGCAACCAGAATCTCCATAGATAATTTAAAATTTTTGTCACAGCCTAACCGTTAAAAATTACTTTCTTTTTACCGAATAATTAAGAATGGAAACCAGCAATATTGCTGCAATTTTACTGATCATTTCCGGGCTCAAGGTATAAAAAAATAAATTGATATTGTCTTTAAATATAAAACTATAAAATATCTGGAAAAATCCTAAGCTGAGTAATGTTGAAAAGAAGGATACTGCCATAAAGTAAGCAAACTCTTTTTTCTTCGAATGTTTTCCTCTTTCAAACACAAACCAGATACTCAGAAAATAATTGGTGATGATCCCACAGCTTGTAGAAAAAATATTACTTAAAGGATAATGTATACCATGAAAGTTGGTTTCCCTTACAAAGAAATGAGGAAGTGAGGTGCTGAAAATCTTAAAGCTACCTATTTCTACAATAGCGCTCAGTCCTCCTGCAATGATGAAGAACAAAACCTGTTTCTGGCGTATGAGTATATTTTTCATTGAATTAATATAAAACTAAAAATTTGTATACATATTGTATGAAGTAAGAGAATGTTTATATCTCAGCAGGTGAAGGCCTTACTGTACTCTTATTGTTCATAATGATTTTAAAATGCCAATAATTATAAAACTTCATAATATGAATATGCAAATTTATAACTATATGTTAAACACTGAAAAAAGTTGTTAAAATATTTTTTTAATTAAAATTATTTCTAATTTTAATATTCAGAATGATGTAATAATGACCTGATAATAAATTCATTTTCAACTCCTTGTGTTGATGGTTTTTTCTATCTTGTAGTGCACGATTAAGAGCATATACTCCAACATTTTATGACCCAATTATTAATAATATTTGTATGAAACGTCAAAACAAATACAGAAAATTCCAGCTTCAACAGAAAAATATTGAAGCTCTTGAGAAAGAAAATTCCCGCTTCAAAAGAGTGTATTCTGAATATGAAAATATGTCAAATGAATTATGGAATCTTGAAAACTCCAACGGGGAATCTGTCCCCGATGATTTTATCAATGCAATGGTATTACAGACTTCCTATCTGGAAGATGAAATAGAAGATTGGCTTTTACAATTCAATGAAAAAAAAACAGAGATTAAACATTAATGATTTTAGACAGCTTCCAGGTTGTTTTTAAATGCTAATTGAAGATAAATTCATAATTTAGCAAGCTTAAATTAAAATCTAAAATATGGTTGCTATTGTAGATAGTGGTTCTACTAAAACGGATTGGGTAATACTTGATGACTTTAAAAAAGTTTTTCTAAAAACAGAAACAATAGGTTTCAATCCGAATTTTATCAACAGAGAACTTATCGCTCCTGAAATACAGAAGAATAGCAATCTGATATCAGTTAAAAATTCAATTACCAAGGTCTTTTTTATGGTTCCGGATGTGGAGTGAAAAAAAATTGTGAAACCATCGAAGAAGAACTGCAGAAGGTATTTGGAAAAGCAGAAATTATTGTAAAGGAAGACCTGATGGCCGCAGCATATGCAGCATATGGTGGAAAACCTGCCATCGTATGCATTTTGGGCACAGGATCAAACTCTTGTTTTTTTGACGGTGAAAATCTGAAGATTGAATTGCCTTCACTTGGATTCCTGATTGGGGATGAAGGAAGTGGCAGTGCTATCGGAAAGCAATTGGTGCGCAGATATTTCATGAAAAAACTGCCTTCAGACCTTCACAAAGAATTTGAAGCAGACTATCAGCTTACTGTAGAAGATGCATTGAAAAATATGTATCATACTCCAAGACCAAACGCCTATTTGGCAAACTTTACCAAATTTGTGATCGAAAGAAAAGATCATCCTTATTTCCAGGATATGGTTTTTGAAGAAATGAGAAACTTCTTTGAATACCAGGTTCTCCCTTATGAGGAAGCAAAAGATGCCGAGATCAATTTCATCGGCTCTATTGCCTATTATTATGAAAACATACTACGTTCTGTAGCTACAGAACTTAATTTAAATGTGGGACATGTTGTGCAGAAACCAATTGAAAGCTTAGTAGATTACCACATTAAATATATACTTTAACAAAAAACAAAATTTTATGTCAAGTAACAACAATCGTGACGAAAAGAACTTTAGCCAGGCCGCGCTAGATTATCATAAAGCAGAACCCAAAGGAAAAATTGAAGTAATACCGTCAAAGCCACACTCTTCTCAAAGAGATCTGTCACTGGCTTACTCTCCTGGGGTAGCTGTTCCTTGTATGGAAATTCATGATAAACCGGAAACTGTTTACGATTATACAGGAAAAGGAAACCTGGTAGCAGTAATTTCTAACGGTACTGCAGTACTTGGACTGGGAGACATCGGTGCTGAAGCTTCAAAACCGGTAATGGAAGGGAAAGGTCTTTTGTTCAAAATCTTTGCTGATATCAACGTTTTTGATATCGAGATTGATGAAAAAGACCCAGATAAATTTATTGAAATTGTGAAAGGTATTGCTCCTACTTTCGGAGGAATCAACCTGGAAGATATTAAAGCTCCTGAAGCATTTTATATAGAACAAAAACTGAAAGAGGAATTAAATATTCCTTTGATGCATGATGACCAGCATGGAACAGCAATTATCTCTGCAGCAGCATTGATCAACTCTTTGCAGATTGCTAATAAAGATATTGATAAAGTGAAAATGGTGGTGAACGGTGCAGGTGCCGCTGCTATCGCATGTACCAAGCTTTACATTTCATTAGGACTTAAAAAAGAAAATGTTCTGATGTGCGACAGTAAGGGGGTTATCAATCATAAAAGAGAAAACCTTACTCCTGAAAAATTAGATTTCATCGCTCAGACAGATATTGAAACATTAGAAGATGCTGTAAAAGGAACGGATGTTTTCGTAGGATTGTCAAAAGGAAACGTGATGACTCCGGAAATGCTGTTGAGCATGAATGAAGATCCTATCGTATTCGCTTTAGCTAACCCTGATCCGGAAATCGCTTACGATCTTGCTATCGAGACTCGTAAAGATGTCATCATGGCAACAGGAAGAAGTGATTATCCTAACCAGGTAAACAACGTATTAGGATTCCCTTATATCTTCCGTGGTGCATTGGATGTACAGGCTACAGGAATTAATGAAGAAATGAAGCTTGCTGCCGTACACGCTATTGCTGACTTGGCAAAAGAACCAGTACCGGAAGCTGTAATTTTAGCATACAACGTTCAAAATATGCAATTTGGAAGAGAATATTTCATTCCAAAACCATTTGATAACAGACTGATCACAAAAGTATCAAGTGCTGTAGCAAAAGCGGCTATTGAAAGCGGTGTTGCGAGAAAAACCATTGCTGATTTTGAAGAGTATGAGCACCAGCTTTTAGACAGAATGGGAAGAGATGAAAGATTGGTAAGAATGATGCAGAGCCGTGCAAAATCCAATCCGAAAAGAATCACCCTTGGGAATGCTGAAGAATACAACGTATTGAAAGCTGCTCAGATCCTTTATGAAGAAGGAATTGCTTATCCAAGTCTTTTAGGAGATAAGAAATACATCAAACAGCAGATGGAGCGTTACGGAATTACTCTTGATGTTCCCATCATTGATCCAAGTGATGATGATCAGAAAGAAAACAGAAAAAAATACAGAGAAACCCTTTGGAAACTTCGTCAGAGAAAAGGAATGAACGAGTACAAAGCGAAGAGATATGTTCGTCAGAGAGATTATTTTGGACCTCTGATGCTAAGACATGGGGATACGGATGGTCTTATCGTAGGATTCTCTAAAAACTATACTTCAGTATTGCGTCCTGTGTTGGAAGTTATTGAAAAAGATAAAGGAGTAGACAAAGTAGCGGCAATGATGATGATCCTGTCCGAAAAGAAACCTATCTTCTTTGCAGATACATCTATCAATCAGAACCCTACCTCTGAAGACCTTGTGAATATTGCTAAAATGGCAGAATTTACAGTGAAATCTTTTGCTATTGAGCCTAGAATTGCAATGCTTGGATTCGAAAACTTCGCTGCTATTTCTGAAACTTCCAAAAAAGTAGCTAAAGCAGTAAGCATTCTTCATGAGAAATATCCTAAAATGATTGTAGATGGAGAAATTCAGCCTGATTTTGCAATGAACGCGGATCACCTGAGCGATTATCCATTCTCAAAATTAGGAACAACGCCAGCAAATACATTCATCTTCCCGAATCTGGAAAGTGCAAACCTTTCTTACAAAATTATAAGAGGAATGAAAGTAGCACAGGTTATAGGACCTATCTTAATGGGATTAAAGCAGCCGGTACACGTTCTTCAAATGCGTTCAAGCGTAGACGAGATCGTAAACCTTGCTACAATTGCCGTTCTTGATGCTCAAAGAAGAGAAAAAAAATAAATCTAAAATTGAGATCATGAGTAGTAATCATTAAGCTCTGATCAGATTTTTCTTATTTAAAAAATGACACCTTAAACCGTGTTGAGATAATAAAAAGACTCCATATTTTGGAGTCTTTTGCTTTTATGTTAATTCATTGAATTCTTATTTGAAATTTAAGTTAAAAATCATTCGCGCGTCAAATGAAAACATTAATTAGTTTAAATTGCTATATTTGGGAGTTTTAAAAATTAATAATGATATTTTCTTTACAAGGCACTGTTCAAGAACTTACGCCTACCTACGCGGTAATCAATGTACAAGGGGTTGGCTACTACGTGGGAATCAGTTTGATGACCTCACAGACGCTGGTTTTGAATCAGCAGACTATTTTATTTATCCAGCAGATCATCCGTGAAGATGCTCATCTTCTCTTTGGTTTTAACACACGTTCAGAAAAAGAAATGTTCAATCTGTTAATTAGCGTTAACGGAGTAGGGGCTGTTTCTGCATTGATTCTGCTGTCAACACTGAGCCTTGATGAGATCGCTACTGCCATACTTTCAGGGAACAGTGCACTCATCCAAAAGCAAAAGGAATCGGTGCCAAAACTGCTGAAAGAATCATCGTAGATCTTAAAGATAAAGTACAGAAATTCGGTGATCCGAACGCAAACATTTCTGTGATGGTGGATAATAAAATTAAGGAAGAATCGTTATCTGCATTAGAAGTTTTAGGAATTCCTAAGCGAGCGAGCGAGAAGATTGCGGATAGAATAATAAAACAAAATCCAAGCATCTCGGTAGAAGAATTGGTTAAACAAATCTTAAAAAACATTTAACATTTGGTGGCGAAAAGTAAGCATCTTAACATATTTTTGTTCCTGTCGTTTCTGTGTATGTCTGTCAGCGCGTTTGCGCAGGTACGGAGTGACACAGCGATCATAAGAAAACAATATGAAGTGGCCGACCCTACGAGGTACGAAGCCTATTACGATATAAAAACCGGGATGTACTATGTATATCCTAAAATCGGAAATACCATAACAGGGCCTCCTACAGCGATGTCTCCGCAAGAGTATAAAGAATATATGCTTGCTACCCAGACAAAAACTTATTACAAGGAGAAATCTGATAAATACAACCTTCTTTTCAGAAGAGATAGATCAGATGCAAGGAAGAAAGGACTTATTCCTTCACTCTTGATCAATAACAGGTTGTTCGAAACGATTTTCGGGGTAATAAAATTGAAATTATTCCTTCAGGTTATGCATCTTTGGACTTTGCCGGATTGTATCAAAAAATTGATAATCCTCTGATCCTGCCACAAAACAGGACCAGTTTTACCTTTGATATTGATCAGAGAATTCAGCTGGGATTATTGGGTAAAGTAGGGGAAAACCTTCAGTTAAAAGCCAATTATGATACCCAGAGTGGGTTTGCTTTTGAAAACAGGATGAATCTCGTTTGGCAGGCAAAAGGAAGCTGGAAAGATCTTCAAAGCAAAGGCCTTGGAAATGTAGATAAACCCAACGAAGGAGGAGAGGATAAAATCATCAAAAGAGTTGAATTTGGTAACGTAAATATGCCGCTTTCAACCAGTCTGATTCGTGGTTCACAATCACTATTCGGGGTGAAAACAGAATTCCAGTTAGGAAAAACATTTGGAACAGTTGTCCTTTCCCAACAGCAGGGTGAGGCTCGTAATATTGTAGTACAGGGTGGTGGTGTTATGAATAACTTTAAAGTTAATGCTATTGACTATGAAGAAAATCAGCACTACTTCTTAGGACACTATTTCTTGAACAAATATGATGACGCCTTACTTAATTATCCACAAATCAATTCTACACTTAATATTACCAGATTAGAAGTATGGGTACTTGATCAGGGGAACAGTAATCTTGCCTATCAGAAAAGTATTATCGGGATCAGAGACCTTGGAGAAGGTCCTGGTGGTGTTACTTTACCGGATAACTCTCTGAACGGTTTGTATGACGCAGTTTCGTCAGTAGCAGGATCCAGAGAAGCCGGGAAAAATTACGGTACTATTTTCCAGGGACAGGTGATTGGGACAGATCCAACTCCTTATGATAATGGAGAGCAATTTATATACAATACAAAAGCCAGAAAGCTGAATGCTAATGAATTTACCTTTCAGCCACAGCTAGGATATATTTCATTAAATCAAAAATTGAATGACCAACAGCTTTTAGCCGTTTCATATTCCTATACTGTTAACGGAAGCAATAAAGTATACAAAGTAGGTGAATTCTCCGAAGAAAGCCCGGTGCTTGTTACCAAAGTATTGAGAGTAAACAATAAAGTGAACACTCAATCTCCAATGTGGGACCTGATGATGAAGAATATCTATTCCATGGATGCAGGACAGGTATCTCCGGATGGCTTTATCCTGAATGTATTCTACAGAGATCCAAAAACAGGAGGTAAGGTAAACTACCTTCCGGATACTCCCGTAAAAGATCAGAACTTACTGAAATTATTCAACTGGGACCGTCTTAATATGAACGGAGACATCCAGAATAATAAAGACGGAAGCAAAGGAGATGGTATTTTTGACTTTGTTAATGGAATTACAATAAGACCGGAAACCGGGCGGGTTATTTTTACCAAAGTACAGCCTTTCGGAAGTTATATGCAAAAGGTTTTAGGGGGAACTTTTGATCCTCAATATGTTTTCCAGGATCTTTATACCAAGCAAAAACAAGCTGTTCTTTCCAGTAACCTTTCACAGAGATATACAATGGAAGGTCGTTATAAAGGAGTTCAAGGACAAGGTATTTCTCTGGGAGCAGTAAACGTTCCTCAGGGATCGGTGAAAGTTGCCGCAAACGGAGTACAGCTTACAGAAGGGGTAGACTATACCGTAGACTATATGCTGGGGACAGTTACGATCATCAACGAAAACGTAAAGCAGTCTGGACAGGCTATCAATATTTCACTGGAAAACCAATTGACATTTAATACCCAAAGGAAAAGATTCTTAGGATTAAATTTAGAAAGACGATTCAGTGAAAACTTTATCTTAGGAGGGACAGTAATCAATTACTCAGAATCTCCATTGACTCAGAAAGTAAACTTCGGACAGGAAGCTGTAAACAATACCATGGCAGGGATCAACTTGATGTATAACAATCAGGCTCCTTATCTGACAAGGCTTACCAATAAGCTTCCTATGGTAAAAACCGAAGCTCCATCTAACTTAAACTTTAAGATGGAAGCGGCTTATTTAATGCCTGGACTGAATAAAGGGACGAATAATCAGTCTTATATTGACGATTTTGAACAAACGACTTCCAAAATATCATTAAAAGAACCGGCAGCATGGAGCTTGGCTTCAAAACCGGAAAAAAATACATTACCACCGTTTAATACGGTGCCGGCAAATGACGATATAACAAGCGGATATGGAAGAGGACTATTAACGTGGTATAATATCGACCCTAGATTCTGGGGTGTTGGAGGAAAAGCTCCTACAGGAATTACACCACAGTCAGTATCCAATCACGCTTCAAGAAGAGTACAATACTCGGAGATTTACAACAATAGAGATTTCGTAGCAGGTGAACAAACCTTTACGAATACTTTCGATATCTCTTATTTCCCCAAAGAAAAAGGGCCATACAATGTAAACCCTGTAACGGAGCAGGCACAAAGCAGGTGGGGAGGAATTATGAGATCCATCAGCGTTCCAAACTTCGTTACTTCCAATATCGAATACGTTGAATTCTGGATGATGGATCCGTATGCAGATGGTAAAACATTGGGTACCGATCCAAGGCTTTTACTTCATTTAGGAAACGTATCAGAAGATGTTCTGAAGGATGGAAAAATGCAGTATGAAAATGGACTTCCAACTTCTGGTACTCCATCTTCTACTACGAATTCGACCTGGGGAGTACAGCCAAAACAGCCACCAATTTTATATGCTTTCTCTACAGAAGGAGAGGACAGAAAAGTACAGGATGCGGGATATGATGGTCTTACTTCTGACCAGGAAGCAATGAGGTTCGGAAATACTTTTGTAAACCCAGTGACTAATATTGCTGACCCGGCAGTGGATGACTTCGTATTCTATCTTTCTGATAAATTTACAGGAAGCCAGGCAGCTTCAGTTGTGGAACGATACAAGTATTTCAGAAACCCTGAAGGAAACTCAGAAGCAAACTCTTTAAATGTAGCTTCACAAACTCCGGATGCAGAAGATATCAATAAAGATTACAACCTTGATCAGACTGAAAACTATAACCAGTATATTGTAAAACTTGATCAGCCAAGTTTGTCATTAGGGCAAAATAATATTGTTGACGTAAAGACTGTAAAAGCAGCATTCCAGAATGGGCAGACTGCAGATGTTAAATGGTTCTTATTTAGAATTCCAGTATCTAAGTACGATCTGCAGGAAGGAACACATGATGCTTCGGTACTGAATAATGTAAGATTTGCAAGATTAATGTTGGCAGGATTTGATCAGACCTCTACTTTAAGATTCGGAACAATGGATCTTGTAAGATCAGACTGGAGAAAATATAACAATAAAATAGCCAGTACAATTGTTTCCGGTCCTGAAGAAGGAATAGGAGAAGTGACAGATCCGAACTTTGAAGTAGGAAGTGTGAATATTGAAGAAAATTCACTGAATCAGCCTCCGTATGTATTGCCTCCAGGAATTGACAGACAGGTATTAAGTGGAAATGCCGGAGCTCAAAGACAAAATGAAGCTTCACTTTACATGAAAGTTAATGACCTTAAATCTGAAGCAAGAGGAGTATTCAAGAATACAACACTGGATATGAGAAGATATAAAAAGTTGAAACTTTTTGTACATGCTCATGATCCACTGAATAGGGTAATAGGAATGGATGAGAAAACCAAATTCTTTATCCGTTTCGGAAGTGATGCTACTGACAACTATTATGAATATGAATCATCTTTAAAAATGACCCCTACAACTGCTACAGCTCCTATGGAAATCTGGCCAATGGAAAATGAGGTGGATTTTGATGTTCAGAACTTTGTAGATGCTAAGATTAGAAGAGATAAGTCGGGAGTGAAAATTACCGATAGAACAGTAGATCCGGCTTACCAGGAACCTTTTAAGAATATTTATATTAAGGGTAGACCAAGTTTAGGAAATATTACCACGATTATGATTGGGGTAAGAAATGCAGATGTAAGAGGAGGAACCGGAATTACAAGAATATTATGGGTGAACGAAGTCCGTCTTTCTGAAATTGAAAATGATGGTGGATATGCAGGAAATGCTAGTTTAAACTTTAACATGGGAGACCTGGCAACAGTGAATGCCAATGCTTCTTATACATCGGTTGGTTTTGGAAATATCGATTCAAAACCTGCAGAAAGAACACAATCTACTCAATCAGCGTTTAGTATTAATACGGCGATCAATGTAGATAAATTTCTTCCAGAAAAAACAGGAGTGAAAATTCCTTTAAACTATTCTTACTCACAAACGATTGAAGACCCTAAATATAATCCTTTGGATACCGATGTAGAATTCAGTAAGGCACCAAATAGGGAACAATTGAAAAAAGTAGCAAGAACCTATACGCAGCAGAGAAGTATAGGAGTCGTGAATATGCACAAGGAAAGAGTAAATCCAAATAAAAAGCCTAAGTTTTACGATATCGAAAACGTTTCGGTAACGGCTGTTTATAACGATGATTATTTCAGAGATATTTATACCAAGAGAAATTACAGACAATATCTGAGAGGATATGTTGATTATAACTACACGTTCAAACCGTGGGTCATCAAACCTTTTAATAAAATGATCAGTGATACTGCGAAATCTACGAAGTATCTGAGATGGGTGAAGGAATTTAATTTTAATCCAATTCCTACAAGATTATCTTTCAGAACTGAAATCGATAGAAATTACAATGAACTTGAGTTCAGAAATGTGGAAGCGATCCTGAATGGAAATATGAACAGTGATTTCGATGCCATCAGAAACAGAAACTTCTTCTTTGGATGGCAGTACGGGTTAGGATTCAATTTCACAAAATCATTAAAACTGGAAATCAATTCTGCAACCAGAACCCTTAATGATAATCTGGATGTAAATTCAATGGACAACAAGTCGATCTTTGGAAATGTATTCAGAGCAGGAAGACCGGTATTGTATAACCACAGAGCACAGTTGAATTATAAACTGCCGTTCCAGTATCTTCCTTATCTGGATTTCATTGATGCAGAAGTAGGATATGGATTTACCTACAACTGGGCTGCAAGATCTACTTCGTTGACTGGATTTATCGATCCTAATACGAACAAGACAGCAAGTTTAGGATCTGTTGGACAGAATACCAATGTTATTCAGGCAACAGCTTCAGCGGATCTTCCTAAGTTCTTCGGACAGTTTAACTATTTCAAAAAGATAAATGCTAAACTTCAGAAACGCAGACAGGAGATGGACTCTCTGAACAATGTCTATACAAAACAATGGGAGAAGAACAGATACAGATACAAGAAATATAAATTTAAAAATAAGCTTACCCCATTTCAAAGCGCTGCATTCTTATTGACTTCTTTCAAGCAATTGAATGTAAGCTATAATGAAACGAATGGGACGGTACTTCCGGGATTATTATCAGCTCCTAACTGGTATGGTTCAGGACAGACACTAGGAGGACCAACCCTTGGATTCCTTTTAGGATCACAGGCTGATATCAGAAGAACAGTGATGGAAAACGGATGGGTGAGTGGTTCCAATTATATGACAGATCCATACGTGAGGATGTCTACCAAAGAATTGAGAGCAGACTTACAAGTGGTGCCGATGAATGATTTAAGAATAGATCTTAATGTGTTGCATACCTTTAACAGTAACTTTTCACATACAGGATTTAACTATACCAATAATGGCGTTTCGGACCCTAATTTTACATTTGCCAGCGAAATGATAACGTATTCCAATACGACATCGCTTCTTAGTACATCATTTAAAGATGGACAGGCGGTTTACCAGGCGATCAGGGAAAACGCAAGAGCACTTTCACAACAGCTTGGAGGGCCAGGCGCTGTATTGGATAACAATGGATTTGCTGAGCATTACAGTATTGGAAATGCTTATGTATTGATCCCTGCCTTTAGAGCCGCGATGGAAGGAAAATCAGTGACACCAATGAGCAATCCGAAGAAATCAGGATTCCCATTACCAAACTGGAGAATTACGTATTCAGGATTAAAAAACATCCCGATGATCAGTGGACAATTCACAAAGTTTGATATCCTACACGCCTATACTGCTACTTATACAGCAACAGGTATTCAAAGTAATGTGGATTATCATGGCAACCCGAATGGATACTATCAGACCGTGGATAATGCAGGTAATGTAATTAAAAATGCCGGGGACAAAATCAATCCATATACATTTGCACAGGTGGGATATGTAGAATCTTTCTCACCACTTATTGGGATAGATGTTACCATGAGAAATAATATGCAGTTTGGGATACAGTATAACAAAACCAGAATGATGGTATTGGGATTAGTAAACCAGACGCTTACCGAAGACGCCAATACAGAATATGTAGTAAGACTTGGATATATTATTAGAAACTTCAGACTAGGAACAGCTAATATCAGAGGAAGAGGAACAAGAGGAAAAGGAAGTGACCTTAATATCAGAGGAGATATTTCATTAAGAGACAGTAAAACATCCATTATGAATATTCTGTTGAATGATGCTCAGGTTACGGGAGGGCAACGATTGATGAATATCAAACTTTCCGCAGACTACAATGTTTCTGAGAATCTGAACCTGAGAGTGTTCTACGAACAGATGACCTCAAAGTATAAGATTTCCACAGCATTCCCGCTGTCTACAATCAGAGCCGGGATTTCAGCTACATTTACATTCGGAGATTCCGGAGGTGGATTCTAAAAATGATACAAACTTAAAAGTCCTTCAGTTTTGAAGGACTTTTTTTATATCCAATATTTGAAGCTACTATATTTTTGAATACATTTGTACAAAATAAAAATTAAAAAATGAACACACCATCAGAATTAAAGTACACCAAAGATCACGAATGGATCAAAATCGAGGGTAACGTTGCTACAATCGGTATTACAGACTTCGCTCAGGGAGAACTTGGAGACATCGTATACGTAGACATAGATACTGTAGATGATGATCTTAATGGAGGAGATGTTTTTGGAAGTGTAGAAGCAGTAAAAACTGTTTCAGATCTATTCTTGCCTATCGCAGGGAAGGTTATTGAGTTTAATTCAGAATTAGAGGCTCAGCCAGAACTGTTAAATACAGATCCTTATGGAGATGGATGGATCATCAAATTGGAAATTGCTGATGGAGCAGATCAGTCAGAGTTACTTTCTGCAGACGATTACAAAGCAATCATTGGATAAGATTTCAAAAATATTTAGTAAGATACTGCCCATTTATTGGGCATTTCTTACTTATATGCTCCTCAAGCCGGGAGAAGAAAACAATGAATATTGGTTCATGTTCAGCGGTATCGACAAGGTATTGCATTTAAGCATATTTGGAGCGCTGGGTTTCGCCTTCATTGCTGCATTCCCTAAAATAAAATTCTCATACTTTTTTCAGATCATTCTTCTCTATGCATTCCTTACCGAAATTCTACAGGAAGAAATGGGATTAGGAAGATCTATGGAAACACTGGATATCGTAGCAGACACTATCGGATGTCTATTAGGGTACTATATATATAAGCTATTAATCAAACGTTTCTTTTAATCATACCCTTAGGAAAGAGCAAATCTTCATTCCCTGCCTTTCCTCTCAGAAACATTCAAGTTTTCTCAAGCCTTCCAACTCTCAAAACCCTCAAACCTTTTTCGGAGCTCTTCCTGCTATCCATTCCTACTCCTCGCTCCAGCGCTCTCCGACGCTCAAACCCACCAACTCTCCTTGCTAAGCTGCGGGGTAACCATTGCTATCAGGGCTAGGGGAGGAGTTATGAATTATAAATTATAAATGATGAATGATGATTTTCGGGTTTCTCGTTTTGGTTTTGAGGTTACAATTCTAGGTTTTAGTTTGTCAATAGGTGTATTCTGTATCATCAACTTTCTCTTATATATATTATATCCATCATCCTCTGTGCAAATCCTTGCGATTTGTGGTTGATGATCCTATCAACGAATAATCATTATCCTCATCTTCATCCAGATATTCATCCAGACTATAAAAATTTAATAGAAACGGGCTTTAGCCCGTTTAATAAAAAGAAAACGTCCTTGTTGGCTTTAGCCCAAACTTAAATAAAGAATATTTGTTTTTAAAAGAGCCTCTGCTATTATATATATGTATATCTTCCATTATACATTATACATTATACATTATACATTATACATTATACATTATACATTATACATTTATCCCATCCTCAACCCCTCCCAAACACTCTCTGACCCTCCAACGCTCCCACTCGTCCTCTCCCACCTGACCTCCCAAACAAATGTTTAAAATTTTTCTCTCTGCCTTCCAGTGTTTTAGGGATTAATATTACGAAAAGGTGAAATTTATGTTAAATAAAGTTGCGTGGTGTGTAGTAAGTATCTATCTTTGCCCCACTGAAAAACGAAAGACATTCAGTAGCGCAGAAGAGCTTTTAGATAAGCAGAAACAATAAGAAACTTCAAAAGAGAAGGGCAAAAAAAACTTCAACATTTTTATTTAAAAAGTTGCGAGTTGAAATAAAGTTCTTATCTTTGCAGTCCCAATTAAGGGAGCGCAGGAGTGGAAGGTTAGGTGATGAGAAGAGAGGTTAAGGTTACTTAAAAAACTTTAAAATTTTCTTCAAAAACATTTGGTCAAATAGAAATAAAGTTTTACTTTTGCACTCGCAAATACGGAGCAACACTGACAGAGAAGATTGCATCGTTAAAAAGCGAAAGATATAAAGATCATTGACATACAATATAACAACCAAGTAAGGAAAAACTAAAGCGTCAAAACTTTGAGTGAGTCAGACAAACATACAATGGAGAGTTTGATCCTGGCTCAGGATGAACGCTAGCGGGAGGCCTAACACATGCAAGCCGAGCGGTAGAGATTCTTCGGAATCTTGAGAGCGGCGTACGGGTGCGGAACACGTGTGCAACCTGCCTTTATCTGGGGATAGCCTTTCGAAAGGAAGATTAATACCCCATAATATATTGACTGGCATCAGTTGATATTGAAAACTCCGGTGGATAGAGATGGGCACGCGCAAGATTAGATAGTTGGTGAGGTAACGGCTCACCAAGTCTACGATCTTTAGGGGGCCTGAGAGGGTGATCCCCCACACTGGTACTGAGACACGGACCAGACTCCTACGGGAGGCAGCAGTGAGGAATATTGGACAATGGGTGAGAGCCTGATCCAGCCATCCCGCGTGAAGGACGACGGCCCTATGGGTTGTAAACTTCTTTTGTATAGGGATAAACCTACTCTCGTGAGAGTAGCTGAAGGTACTATACGAATAAGCACCGGCTAACTCCGTGCCAGCAGCCGCGGTAATACGGAGGGTGCAAGCGTTATCCGGATTTATTGGGTTTAAAGGGTCCGTAGGCGGATCTGTAAGTCAGTGGTGAAATCTCACAGCTTAACTGTGAAACTGCCATTGATACTGCAGGTCTTGAGTGTTGTTGAAGTAGCTGGAATAAGTAGTGTAGCGGTGAAATGCATAGATATTACTTAGAACACCAATTGCGAAGGCAGGTTACTAAGCAACAACTGACGCTGATGGACGAAAGCGTGGGGAGCGAACAGGATTAGATACCCTGGTAGTCCACGCCGTAAACGATGCTAACTCGTTTTTGGGTCTTTAAGATTCAGAGACTAAGCGAAAGTGATAAGTTAGCCACCTGGGGAGTACGTTCGCAAGAATGAAACTCAAAGGAATTGACGGGGGCCCGCACAAGCGGTGGATTATGTGGTTTAATTCGATGATACGCGAGGAACCTTACCAAGGCTTAAATGGGAAATGACAGGTTTAGAAATAGACTTTTCTTCGGACATTTTTCAAGGTGCTGCATGGTTGTCGTCAGCTCGTGCCGTGAGGTGTTAGGTTAAGTCCTGCAACGAGCGCAACCCCTGTCACTAGTTGCCATCATTAAGTTGGGGACTCTAGTGAGACTGCCTACGCAAGTAGAGAGGAAGGTGGGGATGACGTCAAATCATCACGGCCCTTACGCCTTGGGCCACACACGTAATACAATGGCCAGTACAGAGGGCAGCTACACAGCGATGTGATGCAAATCTCGAAAGCTGGTCTCAGTTCGGATTGGAGTCTGCAACTCGACTCTATGAAGCTGGAATCGCTAGTAATCGCGCATCAGCCATGGCGCGGTGAATACGTTCCCGGGCCTTGTACACACCGCCCGTCAAGCCATGGAAGTCTGGGGTACCTGAAGTCGGTGACCGTAATAGGAGCTGCCTAGGGTAAAACAGGTAACTAGGGCTAAGTCGTAACAAGGTAGCCGTACCGGAAGGTGCGGCTGGAACATCTCATTTTAGAGCGTCTTTAGACGATAAACAAAATTAGTATCGCAAGATACATGTACTTACTTAAAGTATAGCTTTAGTTTTTTGTTTGGTTGGTTATATTAAAAATACAAAACCCACTAGAAATTAGTATAGGGAAGAGATTGAGAAATGGAGAGAGTACTTACTTATCCCCATTACTCATAAAAAGTCTCGTAGCTCAGCTGGTTAGAGCGCTACACTGATAATGTAGAGGTCGGCAGTTCGAGCCTGCCCGAGACTACTAATTATAGGGAATTATAGATTAAGAATTATAGATTTTAAATTACGACATTGCTGTTTCATTTAAAATTTATCATTTAAAATTTAAAATTTCTACTAGAGGGGGAATTAGCTCAGCTGGCTAGAGCGCCTGCCTTGCACGCAGGAGGTCAAGGGTTCGACTCCCTTATTCTCCACAGTTTTGGAAGACTGATTTAAAAGTTACGGATAGAGCCAAAAACAATATCTGTTCATCAGTTGGACAAGAAGACATTAAGATCATTGACATTAACGGTAAAGACATCACAAAGAGATAACCGAGCACTTTCGAGTGCCGAGTTTATAAAAATATCGATAAATTTTAATTTATCAAAAAATACTGAACTAATATAATTATTAGGAAAGAAATCGTTAAGGGCGTATGGCGGATGCCTAGGCTTTCAGAGGCGACGAAGGACGTGGTAAGCTGCGAAAAGCTGCGGGGATTGGCACACACGAATTGATCCGCAGATGTCCGAATGGGGCAACCCGGCTGGTTGAAGACCAGTCACCTCTTAGGAGGAGCAAACCCGGAGAACTGAAACATCTAAGTACCCGGAGGAAAAGAAATCGAAGAGATTCCGTAAGTAGTGGCGAGCGAAAGCGGATTAGCCCAAAAGCTAATATATGTTTAATAGAATGTTCTGGAAAGAACAGCCGTAGAGGGTGATAGCCCCGTAAATGAAAGGCATATTTGAGTGATAAATGAGTAGGGCGGGACACGTGAAATCCTGTCTGAATATGGGGGGACCATCCTCCAAGGCTAAATACTCCTGAAAGACCGATAGTGAACAAGTACTGTGAAGGAAAGGTGAAAAGCACTTCGAATAGAAGGGTGAAATAGAACCTGAAACCGTACGCCTACAAGCGGTCGGAGCACCTATATGGTGTGACGGCGTGCCTTTTGCATAATGAGCCTACGAGTTAATTTTACTAGCGAGGTTAAGGTATTAAGTACCGGAGCCGGAGCGAAAGCGAGTCTGAATAGGGCGTATAGTTAGTAGGATTAGACGCGAAACCTTGTGATCTACCCATGGGCAGGTTGAAGCTCTGGTAACACAGAGTGGAGGACCGAACCGGTTGACGTTGAAAAGTCTTCGGATGACCTGTGGGTAGGGGTGAAAGGCCAATCAAACTGGGAGATAGCTCGTACTCTCCGAAATGCATTTAGGTGCAGCGTCGTATATAAGTTTATTAGAGGTAGAGCTACTGATTGGATGCGGGGGTTTCACCACCTACCAATTCCTGACAAACTCCGAATGCTAATAAATGTTCTACGGCAGTGAGGGCATGGGTGCTAAGGTCCATGTCCGAGAGGGAAAGAACCCAGACCAACAGCTAAGGTCCCAAAATATATGTTAAGTTGAAGCAACGCGGTTGGACTGCATTGACAGCTAGGATGTTGGCTTGGAAGCAGCCATTCATTTAAAGAGTGCGTAACAGCTCACTAGTCGAGCGGTCCGGCATGGATAATAATCGGGCATAAACATATTACCGAAGCTATGGATTTATACCTTAGGGGTATATCTGGTAGGAGAGCATTCTATTTGCGCTGAAGCAGTACTGTGAGGTATTGTGGAGCGGATAGAAAAGAAAATGTAGGCATAAGTAACGATAAAGCGGGCGAGAAACCCGCTCACCGAAAGACTAAGGTTTCCTCAGCCATGCTAATCAGCTGAGGGTTAGTCGGGACCTAACGCGAACCCGAAAGGGGTAGTGGATGGACAATGGGTTAATATTCCCATACTTGCTCACACTAAAAAGGGGACGGAGTGCCGTACTTACTGGAGACTGACGGAATAGTCAAGGCCTAGCCTTCGGGCGAAGCTGCTGTAGGGAAAGTGCTTCCAAGAAAAGCCGAAGTGAAGCAACCCGTACCAAAACCGACACAGGTAGTCGAGGAGAGAATCCTAAGGTGCTAGAGTGAATCATGGTTAAGGAACTAGGCAAAATAGTCTCGTAACTTCGGGAGAAGAGACGCCATCAGCAATGGTGGCCGCAGTAAAGAGGCCCAGGCGACTGTTTATCAAAAACACAGGACTCTGCAAAATCGAAAGATGCAGTATAGGGTCTGACACCTGCCCGGTGCTGGAAGGTTAAGGAAGGTGCTTAGGGTTAAACCGAAGGCATTGACTGAAGCCCCAGTAAACGGCGGCCGTAACTATAACGGTCCTAAGGTAGCGAAATTCCTTGTCGGGTAAGTTCCGACCTGCACGAATGGTGTAACGATCTGGGCACTGTCTCAACCATGAGCTCTGTGAAATTGTAGTCTCGGTGAAGATGCCGAGTACCCGCAATGGGACGAAAAGACCCTGTGAACCTTTACTATAACTTCGTATTGACTTTGAGTAAGTAATGTGTAGGATAGGTGGGAGGCTTTGAAGCTTGCACGCTAGTGTAGGTGGAGCCAACGTTGAAATACCACCCTTTACTTACTTGGAGCCTAACTTCTTAATAGAAGGACATTGCGTGGTGGGTAGTTTGACTGGGGTGGTCGCCTCCAAAAGAGTAACGGAGGCTTTCAAAGGTACCCTCAGCACGCTTGGTAACCGTGCGTAGAGTGTAATGGCATAAGGGTGCTTGACTGTGAGACCAACAAGTCGATCAGGTGCGAAAGCAGGACATAGTGATCCGGTGGTTCCGTATGGAAGGGCCATCGCTCATAGGATAAAAGGTACTCCGGGGATAACAGGCTAGTCTCCCCCAAGAGCTCACATCGACGGGGAGGTTCGGCACCTCGATGTCGGCTCGTCACATCCTGGGGCTGGAGAAGGTCCCAAGGGTTGGGCTGTTCGCCCATTAAAGTGGCACGCGAGCTGGGTTCAGAACGTCGTGAGACAGTTCGGTCTCTATCTATTGCGGGCGTTAGATGTTTGAGAGGGCTTGATTCTAGTACGAGAGGACCGAATTGAACAAACCTCTGGTGTATCAGTTGTACCGCCAGGTGCACTGCTGAGTAGCTACGTTTGGAAGAGATAAGCACTGAAAGCATATAAGTGCGAAACTCGCCTCAAGATGAGACATCTTTTAAGGGTCGTTGGAGATGACGACGTTGATAGGCTATAGGTGTAAAGACAGTAATGTCATAGCCAAGTAGTACTAATTACCCGTAGATTTATAGCCTAATATGGCGCACGGAAGTGCAGCAAGGTTACCTCTTTGTGAAAGTTTTTATCGAAAATAAACCAGGTAGCAGATGTTAGCTATTAGGAAGCAGGGAAAACCTGTAACCTTTTACCTATAAGTTGCAACCTTATATACAACCTTTAGGGTGGTTTTAGCGGTGGGGCTCACCTGTTCCCATTCCGAACACAGAAGTTAAGCCCACCAGCGCCGATGGTACTGCTAACGCGGGAGAGTAGGCCGCCGCCAGTTTTTATTTTATTTTTAAAAAGTCCTTTATCATACGATAAAGGACTTTTTTGTTGTTTATACCTATACTATATATATCTACAATCTAAGATTCATACGATCCATAGAAAGCACTTCTTTTAGCTCATGATGTATTCTTTACCATCATTAATCGTTAATAACAGAGATCATTCATTACTATTACTTATTATTTTCTATTGCTAATTACTCACAATTCATGAGTGATATATGATGAGCAATAAGTAGTAGATCATACAACTCATACTATTTCTAAGCTCATAGCCATTCCTGGTTACCTATGTTTAATTTTCCCTCATTATTTTCTTTATTATATCTCATAGCTGTCATTCTTAAAGAATCCAAGCAACCGATATAATTACTACTATCCTTCATTCCTGATTTTCATTTATTAGGATGTTGGTTTTTGCCTCTACAATTACTATCTGTAAGCATGTGCTAAAAAGCTGTCATCTTGTGTAGATATCTAAACCCTATCTATGCTTCCCGTAGATCGACTAATCATATTACCCAAATTACTTAAATTTAAAATACCCCTTAATATATTATAAATAATTGATGAGTAATTCTAAATTGTTTCTCTACTTTCAATTATCCGTTTCTTATTCTTTAGTACATATACAAATTAGAATTACTATTATTCTTTACCATTGCAATAACATCAATTTTAGAGAAATCTAAACTACTCTGAGAAAACCTGGAGAATCTGCTCGATATTAATACTCTTTTCTGAGGGGGATTTAAGCGAGCTGAATAAAAGAACATTGAATTCATACATTATAATGTAATAATATAGAGTAACAATTGCTCATTGTGGATAACTCTATATCTTATTTAAATTATTGTTTATTAATTGATTACAATAAAAGTTTTCCACTATGCATATATTTAAGTTAAATAAAGTTGCGTGGTGTGTAGTAAGTATCTATCTTTGCCCCACTGAAAAACGAAAGACATTCAGTAGCGCAGAAGAGCTTTTAGATAAGCAGAAACAATAAGAAACTTCAAAAGGGAAGAGCAAAAAAAACTTCAACATTTTTATTTAAAAAGTTGCGAGTTGAAATAAAGTTCTTATCTTTGCAGTCCCAATTAAGGGAGCGCAGGAGTGGAAGATTAGGTGATGAGAAGAGGGATTAAGGTTACTTAAAAAACTTTAAAATTTTCTTCAAAAACATTTGGTCAAATAGAAATAAAGTTTTACTTTTGCACTCGCAAATACGGAGCAACACTGACAGAGAAGATTGCATCGTTAAAAAGCGAAAGATATAAAGATCATTGACATACAATATAACAACCAAGTAAGGAAAAACTAAAGCGTCAAAACTTTGAGTGAGTCAGACAAACATACAATGGAGAGTTTGATCCTGGCTCAGGATGAACGCTAGCGGGAGGCCTAACACATGCAAGCCGAGCGGTAGAGATTCTTCGGAATCTTGAGAGCGGCGTACGGGTGCGGAACACGTGTGCAACCTGCCTTTATCTGGGGGATAGCCTTTCGAAAGGAAGATTAATACCCCATAATATATTGACTGGCATCAGTTGATATTGAAAACTCCGGTGGATAGAGATGGGCACGCGCAAGATTAGATAGTTGGTGAGGTAACGGCTCACCAAGTCTACGATCTTTAGGGGGCCTGAGAGGGTGATCCCCCACACTGGTACTGAGACACGGACCAGACTCCTACGGGAGGCAGCAGTGAGGAATATTGGACAATGGGTGAGAGCCTGATCCAGCCATCCCGCGTGAAGGACGACGGCCCTATGGGTTGTAAACTTCTTTTGTATAGGGATAAACCTACTCTCGTGAGAGTAGCTGAAGGTACTATACGAATAAGCACCGGCTAACTCCGTGCCAGCAGCCGCGGTAATACGGAGGGTGCAAGCGTTATCCGGATTTATTGGGTTTAAAGGGTCCGTAGGCGGATCTGTAAGTCAGTGGTGAAATCTCACAGCTTAACTGTGAAACTGCCATTGATACTGCAGGTCTTGAGTGTTGTTGAAGTAGCTGGAATAAGTAGTGTAGCGGTGAAATGCATAGATATTACTTAGAACACCAATTGCGAAGGCAGGTTACTAAGCAACAACTGACGCTGATGGACGAAAGCGTGGGGAGCGAACAGGATTAGATACCCTGGTAGTCCACGCCGTAAACGATGCTAACTCGTTTTTGGGTCTTTAAGATTCAGAGACTAAGCGAAAGTGATAAGTTAGCCACCTGGGGAGTACGTTCGCAAGAATGAAACTCAAAGGAATTGACGGGGGCCCGCACAAGCGGTGGATTATGTGGTTTAATTCGATGATACGCGAGGAACCTTACCAAGGCTTAAATGGGAAATGACAGGTTTAGAAATAGACTTTTCTTCGGACATTTTTCAAGGTGCTGCATGGTTGTCGTCAGCTCGTGCCGTGAGGTGTTAGGTTAAGTCCTGCAACGAGCGCAACCCCTGTCACTAGTTGCCATCATTAAGTTGGGGACTCTAGTGAGACTGCCTACGCAAGTAGAGAGGAAGGTGGGGATGACGTCAAATCATCACGGCCCTTACGCCTTGGGCCACACACGTAATACAATGGCCAGTACAGAGGGCAGCTACACAGCGATGTGATGCAAATCTCGAAAGCTGGTCTCAGTTCGGATTGGAGTCTGCAACTCGACTCTATGAAGCTGGAATCGCTAGTAATCGCGCATCAGCCATGGCGCGGTGAATACGTTCCCGGGCCTTGTACACACCGCCCGTCAAGCCATGGAAGTCTGGGGTACCTGAAGTCGGTGACCGTAATAGGAGCTGCCTAGGGTAAAACAGGTAACTAGGGCTAAGTCGTAACAAGGTAGCCGTACCGGAAGGTGCGGCTGGAACATCTCATTTTAGAGCGTCTTTAGACGATAAACAAAATTAGTATCGCAAGATACATGTACTTACTTAAAGTATAGCTTTAGTTTTTTGTTTGGTTGGTTATATTAAAAATACAAAACCCACTAGAAATTAGTATAGGGAAGAGATTGAGAAATGGAGAGAGTACTTACTTATCCCCATTACTCATAAAAAGTCTCGTAGCTCAGCTGGTTAGAGCGCTACACTGATAATGTAGAGGTCGGCAGTTCGAGCCTGCCCGAGACTACTAATTATAGGGAATTATAGATTAAGAATTATAGATTTTAAATTACGACATTGCTGTTTCATTTAAAATTTATCATTTAAAATTTAAAATTTCTACTAGAGGGGGAATTAGCTCAGCTGGCTAGAGCGCCTGCCTTGCACGCAGGAGGTCAAGGGTTCGACTCCCTTATTCTCCACAGTTTTGGAAGACTGATTTAAAAGTTACGGATAGAGCCAAAAACAATATCTGTTCATCAGTTGGACAAGAAGACATTAAGATCATTGACATTAACGGTAAAGACATCACAAAGAGATAACCGAGCACTTTCGAGTGCCGAGTTTATAAAAATATCGATAAATTTTAATTTATCAAAAAATACTGAACTAATATAATTATTAGGAAAGAAATCGTTAAGGGCGTATGGCGGATGCCTAGGCTTTCAGAGGCGACGAAGGACGTGGTAAGCTGCGAAAAGCTGCGGGGATTGGCACACACGAATTGATCCGCAGATGTCCGAATGGGGCAACCCGGCTGGTTGAAGACCAGTCACCTCTTAGGAGGAGCAAACCCGGAGAACTGAAACATCTAAGTACCCGGAGGAAAAGAAATCGAAGAGATTCCGTAAGTAGTGGCGAGCGAAAGCGGATTAGCCCAAAAGCTAATATATGTTTAATAGAATGTTCTGGAAAGAACAGCCGTAGAGGGTGATAGCCCCGTAAATGAAAGGCATATTTGAGTGATAAATGAGTAGGGCGGGACACGTGAAATCCTGTCTGAATATGGGGGACCATCCTCCAAGGCTAAATACTCCTGAAAGACCGATAGTGAACAAGTACTGTGAAGGAAAGGTGAAAAGCACTTCGAATAGAAGGGTGAAATAGAACCTGAAACCGTACGCCTACAAGCGGTCGGAGCACCTATATGGTGTGACGGCGTGCCTTTTGCATAATGAGCCTACGAGTTAATTTTACTAGCGAGGTTAAGGTATTAAGTACCGGAGCCGGAGCGAAAGCGAGTCTGAATAGGGCGTATAGTTAGTAGGATTAGACGCGAAACCTTGTGATCTACCCATGGGCAGGTTGAAGCTCTGGTAACACAGAGTGGAGGACCGAACCGGTTGACGTTGAAAAGTCTTCGGATGACCTGTGGGTAGGGGTGAAAGGCCAATCAAACTGGGAGATAGCTCGTACTCTCCGAAATGCATTTAGGTGCAGCGTCGTATATAAGTTTATTAGAGGTAGAGCTACTGATTGGATGCGGGGGTTTCACCACCTACCAATTCCTGACAAACTCCGAATGCTAATAAATGTTCTACGGCAGTGAGGGCATGGGTGCTAAGGTCCATGTCCGAGAGGGAAAGAACCCAGACCAACAGCTAAGGTCCCAAAATATATGTTAAGTTGAAGCAACGCGGTTGGACTGCATTGACAGCTAGGATGTTGGCTTGGAAGCAGCCATTCATTTAAAGAGTGCGTAACAGCTCACTAGTCGAGCGGTCCGGCATGGATAATAATCGGGCATAAACATATTACCGAAGCTATGGATTTATACCTTAGGGGTATATCTGGTAGGAGAGCATTCTATTTGCGCTGAAGCAGTACTGTGAGGTATTGTGGAGCGGATAGAAAAGAAAATGTAGGCATAAGTAACGATAAAGCGGGCGAGAAACCCGCTCACCGAAAGACTAAGGTTTCCTCAGCCATGCTAATCAGCTGAGGGTTAGTCGGGACCTAACGCGAACCCGAAAGGGGTAGTGGATGGACAATGGGTTAATATTCCCATACTTGCTCACACTAAAAAGGGGACGGAGTGCCGTACTTACTGGAGACTGACGGAATAGTCAAGGCCTAGCCTTCGGGCGAAGCTGCTGTAGGGAAAGTGCTTCCAAGAAAAGCCGAAGTGAAGCAACCCGTACCAAAACCGACACAGGTAGTCGAGGAGAGAATCCTAAGGTGCTAGAGTGAATCATGGTTAAGGAACTAGGCAAAATAGTCTCGTAACTTCGGGAGAAGAGACGCCATCAGCAATGGTGGCCGCAGTAAAGAGGCCCAGGCGACTGTTTATCAAAAACACAGGACTCTGCAAAATCGAAAGATGCAGTATAGGGTCTGACACCTGCCCGGTGCTGGAAGGTTAAGGAAGGTGCTTAGGGTTAAACCGAAGGCATTGACTGAAGCCCCAGTAAACGGCGGCCGTAACTATAACGGTCCTAAGGTAGCGAAATTCCTTGTCGGGTAAGTTCCGACCTGCACGAATGGTGTAACGATCTGGGCACTGTCTCAACCATGAGCTCTGTGAAATTGTAGTCTCGGTGAAGATGCCGAGTACCCGCAATGGGACGAAAAGACCCTGTGAACCTTTACTATAACTTCGTATTGACTTTGAGTAAGTAATGTGTAGGATAGGTGGGAGGCTTTGAAGCTTGCACGCTAGTGTAGGTGGAGCCAACGTTGAAATACCACCCTTTACTTACTTGGAGCCTAACTTCTTAATAGAAGGACATTGCGTGGTGGGTAGTTTGACTGGGGTGGTCGCCTCCAAAAGAGTAACGGAGGCTTTCAAAGGTACCCTCAGCACGCTTGGTAACCGTGCGTAGAGTGTAATGGCATAAGGGTGCTTGACTGTGAGACCAACAAGTCGATCAGGTGCGAAAGCAGGACATAGTGATCCGGTGGTTCCGTATGGAAGGGCCATCGCTCATAGGATAAAAGGTACTCCGGGGATAACAGGCTAGTCTCCCCCAAGAGCTCACATCGACGGGGAGGTTCGGCACCTCGATGTCGGCTCGTCACATCCTGGGGCTGGAGAAGGTCCCAAGGGTTGGGCTGTTCGCCCATTAAAGTGGCACGCGAGCTGGGTTCAGAACGTCGTGAGACAGTTCGGTCTCTATCTATTGCGGGCGTTAGATGTTTGAGAGGGCTTGATTCTAGTACGAGAGGACCGAATTGAACAAACCTCTGGTGTATCAGTTGTACCGCCAGGTGCACTGCTGAGTAGCTACGTTTGGAAGAGATAAGCACTGAAAGCATATAAGTGCGAAACTCGCCTCAAGATGAGACATCTTTTAAGGGTCGTTGGAGATGACGACGTTGATAGGCTATAGGTGTAAAGACAGTAATGTCATAGCCAAGTAGTACTAATTACCCGTAGATTTATAGCCTAATATGGCGCACGGAAGTGCAGCAAGGTTACCTCTTTGTGAAAGTTTTTATCGAAAATAAACCAGGTAGCAGATGTTAGCTATTAGGAAGCAGGGAAAACCTGTAACCTTTTACCTATAAGTTGCAACCTTATATACAACCTTTAGGGTGGTTTTAGCGGTGGGGCTCACCTGTTCCCATTCCGAACACAGAAGTTAAGCCCACCAGCGCCGATGGTACTGCTAACGCGGGAGAGTAGGCCGCCGCCAGTTTTTATTTTATTTTTAAAAAGTCCTTTATCATACGATAAAGGACTTTTTTGTTGTTATATACATACAGCATCGATATCTATATTAGACCTAAAACAAGGATCATAACTAGGATATTCAATCTTTAATTTACCCTCATTATTATTTATTTTCTTCAGTTAATAGGATTCCCCTATTATAAGTTTTGGCTAAAGCCAAATGGAAATGGAGTTTTTGACCAGAACGGGCTAAAGCCCGCTCCTATTGAATATCATAAATGGAGAATAATCAAAGCTGATCAATCGCAGCCGGAAACCTGAACCTCGAATCTCATAATTCATAACTTATAATTCATAATTCTCTTCCTTTTAGCCCCGATAGTAATGGTTACCCCGCAGCTTGAGTTGGAGAGTTGGTGGGGTTTGAGTGTAGGAGCGCGCTGGCGTAAGGAGTATGAATGGATAGCGGGATGAAGCTCCTGAAGTAGCAAGAGTTGTTGAATACACTGTTCAAGAGAGAGTTTAAAATCACTGTTGGGGACCTATATGTCAGGATGATCCTGCATTTGAATGTGTTATCCTCCAGGCTGGTCTAATGGGATTTGTATGAGCAAATATCAATGTTGTATCAGACTTGGAGGTCCTGCAGAATTTTGTAAAGAAGAATATATGTCTTAAATTAATAATAGAGACTTTTAAATAATAAGAACGCGGCTATCTCAAACTGAGATAGCCGCGTTTATTTTTTATTTATGAATTTAAGATCATACCTGTATTACTCCTAAATTGAATTTCTCGGTAATAGGAGCGTTATTAGCTGCTTCAATTCCCATTGAAATCCATTTTCTTGTATCTGCTGGATTGATGATGGCATCGGTCCATAATCTTGATGCTGCATACGTGGATTCAGTCTGCTTCTGATACTTTTTTGAAATTGTATCCAGAATTTCGTTGTGTTCTTCTTCAGAGATTTCTTTTCCTTGTTTTTTCAAAGTTGATTCCTGAATTTGAGCCAATACTTTTGCAGCCTGTGCTCCTCCCATTACAGCTAAATCTGCCCAAGGCCAGGCGACAATTAATCTCGGGTCATAAGCTTTACCACACATTGCATAATTTCCTGCTCCATAAGAATTTCCTGTAATGATGGTAAATTTAGGAACTACAGAATTGGCAACTGCATTTACCATTTTGGCTCCGTCTTTGATGATTCCGCCATGTTCTGATTTTGAACCTACCATGAATCCGGTAACATCCTGTAAGAAAATTAAAGGTATTTTTCTTTGATTACAGTTAGCAATGAATCGGGTCGCTTTATCTGCCGAATCAGAGTAAATAACTCCTCCAAACTGCATTTCTCCTTTACCGCTTTTTACCAGTTTTCTCTGATTGGCTACAATTCCTACAGACCAGCCATCTACTCTGGCTGTTGCACAGATAATACTTTTACCATAATCTGATTTATATTCTTCATATTCGGAGTTATCCACAATGCATTTAAGAATTTCATAGGTATCATATTGCTCAGCTCTGGAAACTGGCATAATTCCGAAGATGTTTTCAGGATTTTCCTTTGGTGGGAAACTCTCTATTCTGTCAAAACCAGCTTTTTCTGTACTTCCAATAGATTTCATGATGTTTTTGATTCTATTCAAAGCATCTTTATCATCTTTGGCTTTATAATCGGTAACTCCTGAAATAGAGCAGTGGGTAGTAGCCCCGCCCAGTGTTTCATTATCTATACTTTCTCCGATAGCTGCTTTTACAAGATAGCTTCCGGCAAGGAAAATTGAACCCGTTTTATCTACAATCATGGCCTCATCACTCATGATAGGCAGATAAGCACCTCCAGCTACACAACTTCCCATAACAGCAGAAATCTGGATGATTCCCATAGAGCTCATCTTAGCATTATTTCTGAAAATTCTTCCAAAATGCTCTTTATCAGGAAATATCTCATCCTGCAGTGGAAGATAAACACCAGCCGAGTCTACCAGATAGATGATCGGAAGTTTATTTTCCATAGAAATTTCCTGTGCTCTCAGGTTTTTCTTTCCAGTGATAGGAAACCAAGCACCTGCTTTTACTGAAGCATCATTAGCAACAACAATACATTGTCTTCCGGAAACGTAGCCTATAACCACTACAACTCCTCCGCTAGGGCAGCCTCCGTGCTCTTTATACATCTCGTAGCCAGCAAATGCTCCTACTTCTATAGAATCTGAATCTTTATCGAGAAGATAATCTATTCTTTCTCTTGCAGTCATTTTTCCTTCATCACGAAGCTTTTGAAGCCTCTTCTCACCACCTCCCTTTTTGATCTCAGTGAGTAAGCGATTTATTTCAGATAATTTTAATCTGTTCTGATCTTCTCGTTTATTGAATTCGATGTCCATAAAATTTTCAATTTTTTACGCTTAAAGATACTATTTTTATGAGGAATATAAATTGGAAGTAAAACAAGTGTTTAATAGTTTGGTTTCTAGTAAATTGTGAAATTTTTAACTAAAAAATATTTTTAAATAGTTTATATTTTTTCTAACTTTACAGTAGAGTAACAGAGGTAATATTCTCTGCAAAATACTCTAAGTTCCTAGTTTATTTTTTTAATAGTTTATTATTTGAAGGCCCTGAAAGTTTAACAAATTTTCAGGGTTTTTTTATAGTTCTATCTCTATTTTAATTTTTGTTAACATTTTTTACATTAAACTTATCTTTTTATCAATATTTGGGAATGTGATTTGTAAATTTGCAGGGTTAAAATTAAAAGGAGATAGGTTATGCATAAATTGGCACTTTTCAGGTTGCACTTAATAGTATTTTTATGGGGGTTCACTGCAATCTTGGGAAAATTGATTCAGGCCAATGCGCAGATCCTTGTATTTTACAGAATGTTGTTTGCTGCTATTTTTCTTTTTGTATTCATCAGAGTTTTTAAAAAGGAAAGTATAAAGGTTTCGAAAAAAATATTTTTTCAGCTGGCTGCAATAGGTCTTGCAATGGCGCTCCATTGGTATTGCTTTTTTTACTCTATTAAAGTTTCCAATGTTTCTATTGCATTGAGCTGTCTTTCATTGTCTACACTTTTTGCTTCGATTCTGGAGCCTATCATCTTTAAAAGGAAGGTTGATGTATCCGAAGTGGTAATGGGTACAGTTATCGTTGCCTGTATATTACTGATTTTTAAAACCGAATTTCATTTTAAAGAAGGGATCATCTATGGTATTCTGTGTGCGGTTTTTGGAACTATCTTTTCTGTATTCAACGGTAAAATGTTTGGTAAAACGAGTTCCGGGAATATTATTTTTTATGAAATTTTCTGTGGTTGGTTCATTTTAATGGTATTCTATTTGCTTTCGGGGCAAATTTTTCAGATGAATGAAATAAACTATAGAGATCTGGCGTTAATATGCTTGTTAGCCAGTGTTTTCACTGCTTTTCCAATGCTGGAATCGGTGAATTTAATGAAGTATATATCACCTTTCACATTAATTTTAACAGTTAATTTAGAACCTGTTTACGGAATTATACTAGCTTTTTTTATCTTTGGGGAATCAGAACATATGAGCCCTATATTTTATATTGCTTCAGGAGTTATGATACTGGCAATCATTGTGAATGGATTAATAAAAGCCAAAAAAACTAAAAACTTAAACTAAGCATCAAATTTATATGATGAAAAAATATTTTTTACTTGCATTTTCACTGCTGTTTGGGCTGTCTCAATCTCAGATTATCAGGAAATATTCCAATGAATTCTTAAATATCGGAGCCGGAGCGAGAGGTCTTGCAATGGGAGGCGCAGTAATCACTAATCAGGATGATGTATATTCTCCTATGTGGAACCCTGCGGGTTTGATGTCAATTGAAAGAGACTGGCAGGGAGCAGCTATGCACGCAGAATACTTTGAGTCTATCGCAAAATATGATTATTTGGCTTATGCAAAAGTACTTGAAGAAGGAGTGTTCGGTGTTTCAGTAGTAAGGCTTGGGGTTGACAATATTTTAAATACCACCCAGTTAATTGATACCGAAGGGAATATTGATTATGATAAAATCACCAAATTTTCTCAATCTGATTATGCAGCGATACTTTCTTATGCTTTCAGGCCAGGAGGAAATCCAAAACTGGATGTGGGGGTGAATGCCAAAATTGTCTATAGAAATGTAGGTAAATTTGCTAATGGTTACGGTTTTGGTTTTGATGTAGGAGCCATTTATAAAGCAGATAACGGTTGGAAATTCGGGGGGATGGTGAGAGATATCACCACTACCGTAAACTTCTGGAGCGTGAATCAAAAAGAACTATCAACGGTTGTAAACGGGGAAGAATTTAACCCGGCACCGAAAGATAAAATGGAACTTACAATGCCTAAGCTGAATGTAGGTGCCAGTAAGTTATTTGAGATCAACAGCAGCGTGTATGTATTACCGGAAGCAGGTTTGAATGTAGACTTTGCAAAAACTGCTTCATTGATTTCGACAGACTTTGCCAGTATCAGTCCCTATGCAGGAGCTGAATTAGGGTATCAGAAAATGATTTTTGTAAGATTAGGGATCAACAGGTTCCAGTCTATTACAGATATAGAAGATCTTAGGAGAAAAGTTTCTTTCCAGCCAAGTGCAGGTCTTGGGATCAGATACAGAGGGCTTACACTGGATTATGCAATTACCAATTCAGGGATAGGCGGATCTAATTTCTATTCCAATTTCTTCTCATTGAAGCTGGATATGGGCGCATTCAGAAATGATTAAAATAATAAAAATGAAAAAGGTATCGATGTTCTTGTTAGCAATATGCTCAACAATGATTTTTGCACAAAAGGTTTCAAACTCCAAATATATTGCAGTTCCTGAAAAATTTGAAACATTTAAGGAAGATTATGGCCTGAAAGACTTTTTTATTAAAGCTTTGAAAGGAAAAAAATATATTGTACTTCCGGTCATTAAAGATAACTGGCCTTCAGAAGCTAAAATGAACTACTGTAATGTCATTAATGCTGATGTCATTAATGATAAAAGTTTATTCAAAAATAAAGTAATAGTACAGTTTAAAGATTGTAATAATAATATGATTTTAGAGTCTAAGGGAGGCTCAAAAATCAAAGAATTTGATGAAGGATTACAGGATGCAATAAGAGAAGCTTTAATACAAGTGCCGGTTTCTAACCCTGTTGCTATGTTACCTGCATCTAATAATAATGCTCAGAATTCATCTCCTGAACCTGTAGCATCTTCTGCAACGCCAGAAGCCAATAACTACTCGAATGGGAAAATGGATCTTCAGAAAATCCAGATTGATCCTAATCAGTTTATCTTAGCTAAATCTGGCAGTTCTGTGCCATTTGCCGTTTTTAAAGCAACTTCTAAGAGTTCTGTTTTTATGGTAAAACTGGCTGATGGAAATACTACTATAGGATATTTCGAAAATGGAAATGTTGTGATCGATATTCCACAGGCTGACGGAAGATTCTCCAAAGAGGTTTTTGTAGCTAAATAACTTTAGAAATACCACAACAATAATAAATATAAAAGGCTCTTGAAAAAAGAGCCTTTTATCGTATATATGCTGATGTGTTTTTCATTTTTTCTAAACTTTGAAAATAGGAGATTGGTTATGCGGTTTTCTACAAATAATATTTAGCCTATAGATTCATGATCCATAACGGTAAATGAAAATGTGAAAAGTTTTATAAAATGAGAAAAATTTTCATAATATTATCGTTATTAGTTGATAATACTAATTTATTAAAAAAATATCAATAATACTATTATTTAGTAAAATATTTATTTTATTATACTTCTTATTGTTATTTTCCTTTTGTATTGGCGGTATCGATGATTTTTATTTTGTATTAATTAAATATGTAACGCATAAGAATTTTTATAAAAAAACTCCATTTTATTTGCGAAAATTTAATCGTAGTGCGATACTAGGGTATTAATTAGCATTAAAAAACTCCCAAATCACTTTAGCCTTACTTTTCCCTAAAATCTCTTCCAGAGTTTCCAGATTAGCTTCTTTGATGCGTTTTACAGACTTTAGTTTAGATAGAAGCAGCTCAATAGTTTTTTCTCCCACACCAGGAATTTCTTCCAGTTCAGATTTTATGGTAGAATTTTTCCTTCTTGTTCTGTGATGCTTTACCCCAAATCGGTGAGCTTCATCACGTACACGCTGAAGGATTTTCAACGTTTCAGATTTTTTATCCAGATATAAAGGGATAGGATCTTCCGGGAAGAAAATCTCTTCCAGTCTTTTGGCGATCCCTACAATGGTAATTTTTCCGTAAAGTCCCAATAATCTCAGGCTCTTCACTGCAGAAGACAGCTGTCCCTTTCCTCCATCTATCAAAATCAGCTGCGGAAGATTTTCTCCCTCATCAAGCATTCTTTTGTAACGGCGGTAGATAACCTCTTCCATGGTTGCAAAATCGTTAGGACCTTCCACTGTTTTAGGATGAAAAATTCTGTAATCAGCTTTACTCGGTTTTCCATCTTTGAAAACAACACATGCAGATACAGGATTGGTTCCCTGAATATTTGAGTTATCAAAACCTTCAATATGTCTCGGCTCTACAGGCATTCTCAGAAGTTTCTGCATTTCGGCCATGATTCTGTTGGTATGCCTTTCAGGATCTATGATCTGAACCTGCTTCAGCTTCTCTAAACGGTATTCTTTTGCATTCTTCTCAGAAAGCTCTACAATTCTTTTTTTATCACCTACTTTAGGAACAATGAGTTTCACATTGGGAATTTCTACCGACAGATGGAAAGGTAAAAGAACCTCTTTAGAATCAGAAGAAAACTTCTGACGGATCTCTATCAATGCCTCCTCCATAATATCCTCATCAGTTTCTTCAAGAATTTTTTTGATCTCTGTCGTAAAACTCTGGATGATATTTCCATTCCTGATTTTAAAGAAATTGACATAAGCTGCCGTTTCATCACTGGTCATTCCGAAAACATCTACATCATCAATATTCGGGTTTACCACCGTATTTTTAGCCTGATAATCTTCAAGAATGTCCAGTCTTTCTTTGATGATCTGAGCCTCTTCAAACTGAAGATTAGAAGCCAGTTTCATCATTTGATTCACCAGATAATCTTTAGCTTTTCGGAAATCTCCTTTGACAATTCCACGGATGGCATCTATCTTTTCGTCATATTCTTCTTTACTTTCAAGATCCTCACATGGTCCTTCACAATTTTTGATATGATATTCCAGGCAGACTTTATATTTTCCTTCTGCTATTTTGGAAGGAGAAAGATTCAGATTACAGGTTCTTAGCTTGTAGATATGTTTGATGGTTTCCAGCAATATCTTTGCAGGCCGCACTTTTGCATAGGGACCATAGTATTCCGATCCGTCTTTTATTACATTTCTAGTCAGAAAAATTCTTGGGAAATCTTCATTTTTGATACAGATCCATGGATAAGTCTTGTCATCCTTCAGCATGACATTATAAAAAGGCTGATGTTCCTTGATCAGATTATTTTCCAATAAAAGTGCATCATACTCACTGTTTACAATCGTCGTTTCCAGCCTCTGGATTTTACCGACCATTATTTTGATCCTGTATCCGGGAAGATTTTTGTTGAAATAAGAGAGAACCCTTTTTTTTAGATTTTTAGCTTTACCAACATACAAAAGCTGTTCATTTTTATCATAATAACGATAAACGCCGGGTTCTGATGGTAAAGTTTTGAGCTGTAGTTCTAAAGAAGGATTCATAAAACAAAATTAAGGAAACTTTCCCTATTTAAAAAAAGAAAAACCTGCAGATGATTCTGCAGGTTCCGGTATTTTGATGGTTTATTTTTATCCGTGGTTCATTTCTGTGTACTGGTAGATCAAAAAGCTTAAATAATTCCATTCTACAGAGTTTTTAGGATATTTTTTCATAAACTCGGCATTATCTCCAAATAAAAAGTCATAATTGTCTTCAAAATCATCCTTGTGAAGCCACATTACCTTATCTCCTTTCCTTACATAATAAGATTTGATAACGCCGCCGCCAAATGCAGGAGCACCAGCAAAACCTGTGCTCGCTGTTTCTGAAGCAAACGGATCATGGTAAACGGAAATAAGCTCATTAAATTCAGGGTTAATAACCTGCATTAAAAAGGCTCTTGGCTCTTTTTTGTTTTTCAAAGAAACAATCTGGTTTTCATACAAAACGGCATCATCAGTTACAGATTTGCTATATTTTTTGGTGCTGTAATTTCTCATGTTTGAAATGAATTTTGCAGCTTTCATAGATTTTTCAGTCTCCGTAGGATATAAGTACATTTCAGCAATATCTGCTGCGGTAAATTTCATAGGCTTTTTTGTATCGACATCTTCGATTGTAATAGAAAGAATCTGCCCTTTCTGTCTTTCCCATGATTTACTGTAGCCTTGATGTTCTGTGTTATCTTTTAAAATAATCGTGGAAACTTTTTTATCCGTTGCTGTATTGAAACCTTCGTTAAACAGATAACGGTTCATTTCTTTTCTTTCCTCCTTAGAATATTTTACTTTCTGTGCGAAAGCAGTTGTGCTTGCTACACATAAAGCAAGGAGTAGAGTTTTCAGTCTCATGTATTATTGTTTTTAATTTTCGGGGATAAAAATAGTAAATTAATTCACTTCTTTCTATAAAAATATAGAAGATTGAAATTTAGCTTTTCCAATTATTGTTAAATGCGTAATTTTAAGAAAATTTTTTAGAAATGATATACGGAGTAGATGTTTTTACTTTCCATGATGTTCTGGAAATCTGTAAAAAGCCAAATAAAGCGAAGCTGAACAAAGCTTCAAAAGAACAAATTTTAAAATCTCAGAAAAACGTACAGCAAATAGTAGAGTCCGATAGATGTGTATATGGAATCAATACAGGATTCGGACCGCTATGTGATACCAAAATATCAGCTGACGAAACCGCGCAGTTACAATATAATCTGATTATTTCTCACGCAGTAGGAGTTGGAAAGCCCATTGATAAAGAGTTTTCTAAGATCATGATGATTGCTAAAGTTCATGCCCTTTCAAAAGGATTTTCAGGAGTTTCTCTGGAAGTAATTGAAAGAATGATCCTGATGCTTGAAAAAGATATCATTCCGGTAGTTCCTGAACAGGGATCTGTGGGAGCTTCGGGAGATCTTGCCCCGCTGGCCCATTTGGTATTGCCATTACTTGGTTTAGGAGAAGTGTGGGAAGGAGATCAGGTTTCTGAAACCATGGAAGTTCTGAAAAAACATGACCTTGAACCCCTTGTTTTAGGTCCTAAAGAAGGATTGGGATTGATCAATGGAACACAATTTATTCTGGCTCATGCGATCAAAGGACTTGAAAAATTCGAATATTTACTGGATCTTGCAGATATGACCGCTGCAATGAGTATCGAAGCATACAGAGGTTCTGAAAGCCCATTCAAAAAAGAACTTCACGACATCAGACCTTTTGAAGGAAGTAAAAAAGTAGCGGCAAGAATGCTTAAGTTCTTAAAAGGATCAGAAAATATGAAAGCTCACGAAGATTGTGAGAGAGTTCAGGATCCTTATTCAATGAGATGTGTACCTCAGGTTCACGGAGCCAGCAGAAATGCTTTTGAACATCTTAAAGGTATGGCAGAAACAGAACTGAATTCCGTAACAGACAACCCGATTGTATTAAGTGCTGAAGAATCTATCTCAGGAGGAAATTTCCACGGACAGCTGATGGCATTGCCTTTAGACTATGCTACACTCGCTGCTGCAGAATTAGGAAACATTTCCGACAGAAGAAGTTACTTATTATTAGAAGGAAAATATGGACTTCCAAGATTATTGACGGAAAGCTCAGGATTAAACTCAGGATTTATGATTCCTCAGTATACTTCAGCTGCCTTGGTTACAGAAAATAAAACATTATGTTTCCCGGCATCAGCAGACTCTATTCCTACAAGTTTAGGTCAGGAAGATCATGTTTCTATGGGAAGTATTTCAGGAAGAAAATTCAATCAGGTTCTTGGAAATCTTGTGAATATTCTGTCTGTTGAATTGATGTTTGCCGCTCAGGGACTTGAATTCAGAAGACCGGCAAAATGCTCTAAAGTAATTGAAGAAAACTTTACGGTTCTTCGTTCCAAAGTTGCTAAGCTTGAAGATGACAGATTGATCGGTAAAGATATGCTGGCGATTGCAGAGTTGATCAATGAGAGAAAGTTTATTGTTGATGTAAAATAGAAGATGAAGAAAGGTATTATTTTGTGTTTCTTTCTGTTGGGGATAAATGCTTTTTCTCAGTCAAATGAAGCAAAATTAAAAGAACTGATTACTTTAACAAAGTCAGATCGGATGTTGTCAGTAGGGTTCCAACAGTTTATGGATCATTACAACAATAAGTATAAAGATCTTCCGGATAACTTTTGGGATGAGTTTAAAAAAGACATGTCTGTAGAGAAAATTTTCGCTTTGTACATTCCTGTCTATAAAAAGTATTTTACTGATGCGGATGTTGATGAGCTCATTAAATTTTATAAAACTCCGGCTGGTCAGAAAATGATTGAAAATATGCCAAACTTAATGAAAGATTCAATGGAACTTGGAACTAGTTATGCAGAAGCATTAGATAAAAGGGTTAAAGATAAATTGAATAAACATTATAATTTTCAAAATCCACCTCCACCAGCTCCATAAAAATACAAAGCTTCCGAAAGGGAGCTTTTGTTTTTACAGATCTTTTAATTTTTTAAATCTTTAAATTAAATAAACATGCACCTCCTCAGAACAGATTCCACCAATACAGATTTTCAAAATCTCGTAAAATCCCTTGATGCTACTTTATCCGAACATAATGGAGAGAATGATGATTTCTTTGCTCAGTTCAATACAATTGATGCCATCAAAAATTGTGTTGTGGCTTATATAGATGATACCCCGGCAGCTTGTGAAGCATTCAAACCATTTTCAGAAGATACGGTAGAAATAAAAAGAATGTTTACCGATCCGGAATTCAGAAAAAATGGACTGGGCTCAGCCATTGTAAAAGAACTGGAAAACTGGGCAGCGGAATTGAATTTTAAAAAAGCAGTATTGGAAACTTCCCAGGACCTAAAAAGCGCCATCTCAATATATGAAAAAAGTGGATTTTACAGGATTTCCAATTATGGGCAATACATTGGCGTTGAGCAAAGTGTCTGTTATGAAAAAGTATTTTAATTTAATATTCATGTAATGGTAAATTCATTTTTTTTAAGTTTTTAATTCCCATGAAAGTGTTATATTGTGGCTCCAACCAAAATAATAACATATGAAAAAAACTGTATTCCTCCTGGCAATATTTTTTGCTTTAAACTCGTGTTCCAGAGAAGAACTTCAGAACGAAAATGTAAAAACAGAAATGGCTCAGAAAGATCCGCTGACTGCAAAACAGATCAACGAAAGGATCAATCTGGCTATTAAAACAGACGGTGCTTTCAACTGGAAGAATGAATCCGATCATTTCGTATGGAGTGCTGTTTTCCGTGGAAACAAAATGGTATCTATCGGTTTTGGAGCTTCTAAAGATGATTTTGACAGAAGTAAATCTCCAAACAGCAGCGATATGGAAAAAGAAGTCCTTTCTGTCATCAAAAAGTATGAAGGAAAAGATGAAAGAAATTTCCTTCTTCTTTCAGACCAGTATCTTAATCAGATGGATGTGGTGATTGAAAATGAAGAAACCATTACCGCTCTTCGACAAATGAAAAACATCCGATATGTGGAGCCGGCAGACTATCATTATTTTGAATTCGAGGCTCAATCGGCTGCAAAATCTTCTGGCAGCGGTTCATCAGGATGTGGTTTTTCATCATCAACATTAAATGCAGCAGATTACACTTCTACAACGCCAAGTGCAAAAATTCCATGGGCTTTCGCCAAGCACAATATTCCTGATGCCTGGAGCTACAGTACAGGGGCAGGTGTTACCATCGGGCTTATTGACACAGGAGTTTCCCCTGAGCAGACTTTATTGGGAGGAAGCTTTAATAATGGGGCTTCTTCAGGAAGAACGATCAGTAAACTCGGAGTGTATAATTCAGACGGATCCGGAGATCAGTGTGGGCACGGAACCAAAATGGCTTCTGTGATGACTGCTCCAAGAAATAATGCAGGATTACCTGTAGGAGTAGCTTATAATGCTAACCTTATCGCCTACAGAGCCGCAGAAAACGTTGTCCTGGAAACTTCCAGTGAGCAGACTGCTGTAAAAACGGCTTTCACAGAATTGGGTAACAATACCAGTGTGAAGATCATCTCAATGTCGATGGGGCATATTTTCTCTGTCGGGAAAATTGAAGATGGGGTTAAATATGCTTATTCTAAAGGAAAACTGATTTTCTGTGCCGGAGGAACTTCTACCAGCTTCACTAATTTTGTTGGGGTAATTTTCCCTGCATCAATGTCAGAAACTCAGGCGATAACAGGAGTGAAAGAGAATACATCCAATCAGAAATGTGATGTCTGCCACTCTGGAAGTCAGATCGACTTTACCTTCCAGATGGAGAGACCTTCAGGGAATACCGTTCCTGTTTTGAGCTATTACAATGGTCAGGCAGATTATGTAGGAGGTTCTTCAGTGGCCACGGCAGCTACAGCAGGAATTGCAGCCTTGGTTTGGGCTAAAAATCCATCATGGACGAGAGAGCAGGTACTTAATAAAATGAGACAGTCTGCCACTTACTATCCCAATGTAAATTCAAGCTATGGCTACGGAAACATTAATGTTTTAAAAGCGGTGCAATAAATAATAATAGACCATTATAAAAAGGAAAAGGAAATATCTCATCTGAGGTATTTCCTTTTTTATTCTAAAATATTAATCTCCTAATTGATAATCAAGAGGAAGCATATTTTCAATTTTATTTTTGGAAAAATCACCTTCATTGATGAGCTGGTCTGGTGTTGTAATATTTCCTTCCTTTGAAATTTCGAATGATCCCCCCTCAGAGTACAAAAATGATGATAATAAATTGCGATTTTTTCTTTTCACAAAATCCTTTCCTTTTAGTTCATAGTAAAATTTAGAATAATTAATTTTAAGAATATCTTTAAAATTAAGGAAAACTTGTCCTGATAATCTTTTTACATAATCAGCATCAGTAGCATTTGTTTTACTAATAGTAAGTAAATAAGGACTTTGATCATTTTTTCTACGAGATATATCTTTAATATTTTCGGGAATACTATTTAACTCAGATTGGGTTGCTGATTCCAGATAATTATTTAGAGTATTCAATTCTTTTTCAGAAGGATAAAATGGATTTGGAGTTCTATTAGCCTCATAGATTATAAACCCAGTCTCGACTATTTTATTATCATAAATGCTCCTTAAAAAGTGGAGAAAACTACCTTCATAAGCATTCATACGATTAAGCTTCACATTATCCGTATTTTTTGTCTCTTTGAAAAAACTGGTTCCGGTATAGTTGACCATGTTAGATCTTTTAAAATCTGTAGAAAAACTGATCAAATTATAACTGATTTCATAACCTAAGTTTTTATTTTCAATAATAAGAGGTTTGGAAGCTTTTATGGTAAGAAAACGATTTCTTTCATCATACGAGAATTTTAGAGATTTTAGATTTTTAATTTTTACGTTTTCCTGATCTACACCGATAAATGTATTTAGAAAATAATTGATGTATTTTTCATGCGCTTCGGAAGTAAAGGGAGCAATTTTTTTTTCTTCATTAATACTAGTCTTAATCAATAATATTTTTGAGTTTTTATTAATAACATCCGGTAATCCG
Source organism: Chryseobacterium sp. MEBOG07 (assembly GCF_021869745.1). Taxonomy (NCBI): domain Bacteria; kingdom Pseudomonadati; phylum Bacteroidota; class Flavobacteriia; order Flavobacteriales; family Weeksellaceae; genus Chryseobacterium; species Chryseobacterium sp. MEBOG07. Next base: position 4,691,532 of record NZ_CP084579.1, on the reverse strand, counting down.
GTGGTAAAGGTTTCGTAATCTTCTTTCTGAAAAACAAGATTCCCATATTTTTGGGTAGAAAGATTTAATGTAAAACTTCCGTCTTCTTTTGAAACAGTTCCTGTTTTCGTTCCATCAAGATAAATATTGACATTGTCTATTCTGTGACCGGTATCATCTACTACAGTCCCCTTTACCATCTGAGCGGAAAAAACAGAAGAAGCAAGCAAAAAAAATAGTAATATTGTTTTCATGGCAAACAATATTACTAAACTTTTAGTGATAATGAAAGAAGAATTTATCCAATCCTTACACTCGTCATACTCAATGATCCACCGATAAGCTCATCATTGAATAAAGTCAGTTCTTCAGACTGATCTTTCAGCCCTAAAGTATAGAGCAAAGGAAGATAATGATCAGGAGTAGGAACGGCATACTGTAAGAAAGTTCCCTGCTTTTGGTAATCAATAATATTCTGAAAATTACCGTCAAGAAGCCAGTTGTTGGTTTTCTCCCGGGCTTCAACTGCCCAATCCCAGCCGGCTCCCACTGTATTGATGTTTTTCCAGTCGATGAGACGAAGATTGTGTACAATATTTCCGCTTCCGATGATCAGAATGCCCTTTTCACGAAGTTTATTCAGCCTTTTGGCAAGCTCATAATGATATTGAGGTGGTTTTGTATGGTCAATACTCAGCTGAATTACCGGAATATCAGCATCCGGATACATATGTCTGATGACCGACCATGCACCATGATCCAGTCCCCAGCTGTGGTCTTCTTCGACATCTATAGGTAGAAGTAATTCCGCAGTTTCTTTGGCGAGTTCCGGACTTCCCGGAGCAGGATACTGCACATCAAACAATGCTTTTGGGAAACCATAAAAATCATGGATGGTTTTCGGCATATCCATAGCCGTTACAAAAGTTCCGTCTGTATACCAATGAGCAGAAATACAAAGAATAGCATTAGGTTTGGGAATTTCTGAGGCAGCTTTTCGGAAACCCTGTACAAATTGATTCTCTTCAATGGCATTCATCGGCGAACCATGTCCAAGAAATAAAACAGGCATTCTCTGAGTGTTTTTAAAACTGTCGCTTATGTTTTGAAGATCGTTGAGGTTCATAAATATTGAAGATTATAAAAAAATAAAAGGTTCAAGGCTTTTAGACAAATCCCTGAACCTTTTATAATGTATGTTATTAACTATGCTTGTTTTACAAACTGTAATTCACCAGCTACTTTTACATCATCACTTACCATTACACCTCCTGCTTCAAGAGCTGCATTCCAGTTTAATCCAAAATCTTTTCTACTGATTTTCCCTTCAAAAGAGAAACCTGCTTTTGTGTTTCCCCATGGGTCTACATTGATTCCTCCGAAGTCTACATCAAGATCTACAGGTTTTGTAATTCCGTTGATGGTAAGATTTCCAACAATAGAATTATTTAATGCCTGAGATTCAAAAGTTATCGTAGGATGTACTTCAGCATTGAAGAACTCAGCAGATTTTAAGTGGTTATCTCTGTCTGTATTGTTTGTGAACACAGAATCCGTCTGGATAGTAGCGGTAGTTTTTGCATTGGCAAAGAATTCATCTTCAGAATCAATTTCAGCAGTGAAAGTTCTGAAGCTTCCTTTTACGTTAGAGATCATCATGTGTTTTACTTTGAAAGTAATTTCACTATGCGTTGGGTCTAAGATCCATTTTGTAGCCATTGTATTTTGTATTTTTTGTTTGTTATTAATGAGGCAAATTTAGGACAGAAAATATATACAAGTCATTGATATAGGATAAGAAATGCAGTTTACACTTAAAATCATCGATTTTTTATTTTTAAATGTTGAATCAATTTTATCGATGTCGATTGTCAATTTTGCTTCGCAAGTGAATGATCAATGTCTTTTGGAATATAAAAAATTGACAAGCAAAGCGGATTGAGAATTCACGATTGACTCATTTAATTTTCAGCTTTAAAAATTCTACTATTAAGTTAAGGAATAATTTCTTTTAGTGCATGAATTCCATTTTATGAATGTTTTAATTTAACATTTCTTAACGAATGATTTTTATTTCTTATTTTTGATGGATTCAATTTTATACAATGAAATTACATAAATTTTCTTTATTGATAATGGTTTTAGGCAGTTCAGCATTTGCCCAGACCCAGAAGTTTACCATGGCGGAGGCTGTAAATGGAATGAGAACCAACCTTGCCGTGAAAAATATTTCCCAATTTTCTTGGGCTGCAGACGGAAAATCTTATATCCAGGCAGTAAAAGGAGGTTATCTGATTACAGATTTGAAAACCAACAAACAGGATACCCTGATCTCGTTGAGCCAACTTAACAGAAATCTTTCCAATGATAAGCTGAAAGCTGTTCCGCCAATTAAATTTACAGGAAATTCAAATGGGTATTTTACTACAGGTGGTAAAATGTCGTGGATTGAAAAATCAGGAAACGATTGGAAAGTAAAAAGTACAGCTGCAATGGATCAGGATGCTGCAAACGTAAAAATGTTTGGTGATGGTCAGACATTTGCCTTCACAGCAAAGAGTAATTTATTTGTAAGCAGAAACGGGAAAACCATTGCTGTAACCAACGAAGCTAATGAAAATATCATCAGCGGACAGGCCGTTCACAGAAATGAATTCGGAATTGATACTGGAATTTTCCCCGCACCGAACTCTGAGAGTATAGCTTTCTATAAAATGGATCAGAGCATGGTTGCAGATTACCCGATCATCGACTGGTCTGTAACGCCTGCTGTGAATCACAATATCAAATACCCAATGGCTGGTCAGACTTCTCATCAGGTGACATTAGGGGTCTTCAATATTAAAACCCAAGCTACTACTTTCTTAAAAGTGGAGGGTGAAAAAGATCAATATCTGACGGCCGTTACATGGAGCCCGGATTCAAAGTATATCTTCGTAGGCGTTCTGAACAGAGGTCAGAATCATATGAAAATGAATCAGTATGATGCTGCTACCGGAGAATTGGTGAAAACGTTATTTGAAGAAACAGACAGCAAATATGTAGAACCACAACATCCGCTTACTTTCTTCCCGAATTCTAACACAGACTTTATCTGGCAGAGCCAAAGAACAGGATACAATCACCTGTTCCACTATAGTTTGGAAAAGGGATTGGTAGCACAGATAACAAAAGGAGACTGGCTGGTAACTGATATTTTAGGATTCAACGAAAAGAAAAAGGAAATCTATTTTACTTCAACAAAAGAAACTCCTTTAGAAAGACATTTATACAGAATCAACTGGACTAATTTCAAAATGCAGAGATTGGACAGTGCAGAAGGAATGCACATCGGTACATTGAGCAGCGACGGAAATTACCTGTACGATGCTTACAGCAATGCCAATTCACCTAGAGTTGCTGAAATTATCAATACTGCCAATTTAAAATCTACGAATATCCTTACTTCTGAAAATCCATTAAAAAATTATCAGAGACCGGAAATTAAAAATGTAGAATTAAAAGCAGATGATGGAACTCCTTTGTATGGAAAAATTATTCTTCCAACAAACTTTGATCCGAATAAAAAATATCCAACGATTGTTTATTTGTATAACGGACCGCACTTACAACTAATTACCAATACCTTCCCGGCTTCAGGAAACCTTTGGTATGAATATATGGCTCAGAATGGGTACATTATTTTTACCATGGACGGAAGAGGTTCTTCTAACCGTGGATTGAAGTTCGAGCAGGCTGTATTCAGAAACCTGGGAACTACAGAAATGAATGACCAGATGAAAGGGGTAGAATACCTAAAGTCTCTTCCTTATGTAAATGGAGACAAAATGGGAATCCATGGGTGGAGTTTTGGAGGATTTATGACGACAAGCTTCATGCTTCGTAAACCAGATGTATTCAAAGTAGGGGTAGCAGGAGGACCGGTAATCGACTGGAGCATGTATGAGATCATGTATGGAGAAAGATATATGGATACGCCACAGGAAAATCCACAAGGATATGCAGCGGCTAATCTTTTGGATAAAGTTCAGAACCTGAAAGGAAAACTATTGATGATTCACGGAGCACAGGATGATGTAGTAGTGTGGCAGCATTCTATAAAATTCATCAAGTCTGCTGTTGATAACGGAGTTCAGTTGGATTACTTTACATATCCGGGACATCCGCATAATGTGATCGGGAAAGACAGAGTTCACCTGATGCAGAAAATCACAGATTATTTTGATTTGTATCTTAAGAAATAATAATAAAATCCAGCCGGAACGGCTGGATTTTTTGCTTCTGTTGAATAAGAAGTAAGAATGTTGGAAAACGCAAAGGCGCAAGTTTTTGATATGGTTTATGTTGTAAGGCGCAAAGATTTTATCTGCGATAAAATTTTATACGATGTAATTTATTTTATCTCACGCTGATTTTGCACATTACGCAGATGTTATGAAAACCTGTGTAATATTTTTAATCTGCAAGAAAATTTAAGCCAACATATTGTGCCTTTGCTGAAAATCTTCGATTTTCTTGCGCCTTAAAGCAGAATGAAGATAGAAAATCCTTGCGCCTTTGCGTTTTCCAACAAAAAGAATGTTTTGTCTCCAACCGTACTTCCGATCTTAACAAACATCAATGTTTTTGATCTTTCATAGTGGTAATTTTGTATTACTAAAAACAACAATATGGAATTAGGAATAGGAATGTTCGGTGATTTGGCTTTAGACCAGTCAACCGGGAAATATAGAGATGCAGGAATTAAGATCCGTGAGATATTGGATCAGGTAAAATTGATGGATGAGGTAGGAATTGATGTTTTCGCTATGGGAGAGCATCACCGTCCGGATTATGCTGTTTCCTCTCCGGAGATCGTATTGGCAGCGGCAGCAAGTATTACAAAAAATATAAAACTGGCCAGTGGCGTGACTGTTTTGAGTTCTTCGGAGCCGGTAAAAGTATATGAAGACTTCTCTACACTGGATCTTATTTCAGACGGAAGAGTAGAAATATTCGTGGGACGCGGAAGTTTCATAGAATCGTTTCCGTTGTATGGGTATTCATTGAATGATTATGAACAGTTATTTGATGAAAAATTAGAATTATTACTGAAAATTAATTCTGAAGAAAATGTAAGCTGGTCAGGAAAACTTCGTGCTCCGATGGAAAATCAAACCGTTTACCCAAGAGCAAAAAATGATGGAAAGCTTTCAATCTGGAGAGCCGTTGGAGGAACTCCACAGTCTGTTTTAAGTGCAGCACAGCTTGGAATGCCTTTGGTGGTAGCGATTATTGGAGGAATGCCGATTCAGTTTAGAAACCTGATTGAATTCTATAAACAGGAATATCAAAAAGCAGGGCATGATGTTTCAAAAATGCAGATTGCGGTTCATTCACATACTTTTGTGAGTGATGATCAAAAAGTAGTAGATGGATATTTCCATAATTATAAATCTCAGATGGATAGGATAGGGGCTTCCAGAGGATGGGCACCTTACACCAAAATGCAGTATGACGGAGGAAGAAATAAAGACGGAGCATTATTTATCGGCAGTCCGGCAGAAGTAGCAGATAAAATTGCTTACATGAAAGAGATTTTCGGAATTACAAGATTTATCGGCCATATGGATGTGGGAGATCCTGCTCATGAAGTGATGATGAAATCTATTGAATTATTTGGGAAAGAAGTAAAACCTGTTATAAAAGGACTGTAACAGTCGTTTATAGATATGACAAGGAGACCGGAAAAGGTCTCCTTTTTTTATTCTGTTTTATATTACAGAGAATCCTATTTTTTAAATATAATAAACAGTTAATCATTTATTAACATCGTAATCTTTTAAACTTCATTTCTTTACACTGATGAAACAAAGCGATAGCTATTAATGATTGACCTGTCTATGATCCACATGATACAAAATATGTATTATACTGGTAACGAACAGTTTCCTCCTACTTCTACTTCACTAAGCAGGTCGTTTGGATGTTCCAAAGTCTATTATTATTCAGGATATCTTCCTCATTATACCTTTCCGGTGGTTTCATTTTTCAACACTCTGGATGTTCTGTTGATCCAGCCATTCCAAAATCTAAACAAAAAACCATGCTTTTAAACAATATCCTATTTTTTTCAGTGGATCCGAATCTCAGTACAGGGCTTGTCATTATTTTCATCCTGTGTCTGATAGCTGTTGTGGCTTTTGAGTTTGTAAACGGTTTTCACGACACTGCCAATGCCGTGGCTACCGTAATTTATACCAAAGCTCTTAAACCTGTTATTGCAATTCCATGGTCAGGCTTTTGGAATTTTCTGGGAGTTTTTACAGGAGGAATTGCCGTTGCAATGGGAATCTTAAAACTGGTTCCGATGGATACACTCGTAACGCTGCCGGTTGCTGTGGGAGCCTCTTTGGTTCTTGCTGTTCTACTGGCATCAATCATCTGGAATTTGGGAACCTGGTACTTTGGAATACCGTGCTCCAGCTCTCATACTCTGATTGGTGCTTTGATTGGTGCCGGCTTAGGATTTACCTGGTATTATGGAGGCGGGGTGAACTGGCATAAAGCGGAAGAAATTGGGATGTCACTCATTTTATCCCCTATCGTAGGATTTTGTTTAGCTGTTCTATTGATGTGGTTCTTTAAATATGTAATCCGCTATAAAGCACTTTTTCATATTCCGACGGGTGCCAATGATAAACCTCCTTTTGTGATCAGAGCTATTTTAATAACAACCTGTACGTTAGTAAGCTTTTTTCACGGCAGTAATGACGGACAAAAGGGAGTAGGGCTTTTTATGTTGATCCTGATCGCTTTTATGCCTGCTCAATTTGCAATTAATCATGATATTCCTAACGACAAGATTATTTCTATCCTGAATACAACAGAACATACATTACAGGCAACAGCTGCCCAAAATATTCAAAATACAGCTGAATTTAAGACCCTGAATCTTGCTATTGAAAATGTAAAAGAAAATCTGATACATAAGAATGAAAAGGACAAAGCAGCGACTTACAAATTCAGAAAAGAGGTAGATAACCTTATTGATTCTTTAAAAAAACTGAACGAAAATAAAGCCATAGCTATTGACGAATCCAACAGGGCAATACTTACCAGCCAGATTTCTGAACTTAAAAAGTTAACCGAATTTGCTCCTCTATGGGTCATTATCATCATTTCCGTCTCTCTGGGGCTGGGAACTATGATAGGCTGGAAGAGAATAGCAGTAACCATTGGTGAAAAGATAGGAAATGAACATTTGAACTATGCCCAGGGTGCATCCAGCGAAATTGTTGCAGCATCTACTATCGGTATCAGTACATTTCTGGGATTGCCGGTAAGTACCACACACGTTTTGTCAAGTGGTATAGCAGGTTCTATGGTCGCTTCCGGTGGTAAAAGTAACCTTAATCCGGCTACATTAAAAAGTATCGGCCTTGCCTGGGTACTTACTTTACCGGTTTCTATTGTACTATCTTTACTGTTATTTATATGTTTCCATCTGTTTATTTAGTGGCAGATTTTTAGTTCAGTGATTATTATTAAAACCGAAAAAAATGAAACAAATATTAGTTGCCTCAGACTTTTCCAACAACGCAGGTAATGCGCTGTTGTATGCTCTGTCCCTCGCCAAAACTTTAAAGATGAAAGTAACAGTACTGAATGCCATTCATCCCACGGAAGGCATCAACAATAGTACTTACAACGCCATTTTTATTGAAGATTACTATGCAAGAAAAAGATCCGCTCTGAAAGAATGGACTGAAACTTTCTGTAATAATGACGAATATAAAGACATTCCGATTAAAACCGTTTGTGATGTTGGCTTTTTAAGAAATGTCATTACGAAATACATAGAATATAACGATGTGTCATTTTTAGTAATGGGAATGACGGGAGCTACGGGCATTAAGGGAATTATAGGAAGTAATGCCAGTTTAGCTATTAGCAAAATGCGGATTCCTACATTAATCGTTCCTGCAGAAAGCATACTTCACCCAACACCTGTTATCACGCTGGCTACTGATTACAAAACCACAAAACTATCCGTAAGGGATATAAAAGCACTGAATCAGCTCCTTAAAGTTTCCGATCCGAAGAAGTTGGAAGTACTCCATATCTCGGACAAAGATACAGCTGCAAGAGCCATAGAAAATGGAGAAAAGAAATTAAAAGACCAGCTTTCTTCAGTGGAGATCACCTTTCACTACGTAGAGGATGATAAACCGTCAAGCGGAATTATTGATTTCATAGAAACCAATAAAACAGATATTTTATGTCTTGTAAAACACAATCACAATATTATTTACCGATTGTTTTCCGGAAGTACTGTAGATGAGATCCTGAACAAATCTGTGAAGGCTGTATTGATTCTTCATGCGTAAGATTTCAAGCCAGCCTTTAATCTCTTTTGAGGTTCTAAGATTAATTATACAATCTCAATCAGACTTCCTCTTTCCTCGTCCTTAATAATGTTGAGAGCTGTAGGGATTTTCTCTTTCAGTTCTTCAACATGCGAAATAATTCCTACAATCCTGTTTTCTTTCATCAGATTGGTAAGCGTTTCAAATACAATATTCACCGATTCCGTATCCTGAGTTCCGAAACCTTCATCAATAAAGAAGAAGTTTTTATCGGCTTTTGCGTTAGCCTGAACACTTTCTGCCAATGCCAGAGCAAGGCTTAAAGAAACCTGGAAGGCTTGTCCACCCGACAGCGTCTTTACACTTCTGCTTTTCCCTTCGTTGAGGTAATCGATGATCTCGAAGTCGTTATTTTCATTAAGCTGCAGACTCAGCTGGTTTCTGGTCATGCGGTGGAAACGAACATTCGCATGATCACAAAGCTGTCTCAGATAAATAGATGAGACGTATTGCACAAAACCTGCTCCCTTAAACAGGTTCATCATAATCTTTAAATTTTCAGAACGTTTCTGAAGTTTTGTCAATTCTTTCAGAAGCCCCTCTTTTTTTACAAATTCTTTTTCCAATCGGTCTATTTCTGCGGTTTTTGTGACTACAGAATCACTGATTTGCTTCTGCTCACTTTGCGCTTCATTGAACCGTTGTTCAGCCTGAGAAAACTGCTCATTGTCAAATGAAAGTCCCTTCAGTTTTAATTCCAGCTCGCCGATAAATTTCTTTAAAGCTTCGAAATCAACTTTGAAATTCTGGATTTTGCTTCTTACCAGTTGAATATCAATTTCCTGAAGTAAAATATTCTCAACCTCTTTGAACTCTGTGAAGTTTTGATCTGCCAAGACTTTGATGATCGCCTCTTCATTCCCAGAAATTTCTTTTTCAAGTTCTGTAATCTGTTTCTCGGATTGGCTGACGATCGTTTTTTGTTCTGCCAGTTTTGGAGAGAGAATTTTTTCCTGCTGCAGTGCTTTTTGGTAATTTTCTTCAGTTTCCTTGTTGGAAAATACTAGTTTTTGGTAGGTTTCTTCAACTTCTATGATCGCTTTTTGAACATATAGATTCCAATCCAGAATCTTAAGGGCAGAACGGCTGATATTGATCTGTTCTTGTTTAGAAACCTCTTCCAGCCTGAAATTTTCCAGTGCACTTTTATATTTTTCTAATAAATGGTTTTCTTTTTCAAGAGTTTCCCTTTCCTGGCCTATACTACGCTCTGTTTCTTCGATCTTTTTTTCTAAAGTAAACGAGTTGGTACGTTTTTTATCAAACTCTTCCTCTTGATTCGAAGCGAATTGTTTCCATGTAAAATTCAGGATATGATTTTCAATCTCTTTCTGAATCTGAAGAAGAATTTTCTGTTCCGAAAGAAGCTGTTCCTCAAAGATTTTCTTGCGGTCCAGAATTTTGTCAATTTCTGCTTCCTGCTTTTGAATAACGGAAATTTCCTGTTCTAAAGAAGTTATTTTCTCCTGAATCTCCTGCAGTTCAATATTCACATCATGAAATTCCACAATATGAGGATGTTCCTTGGATCCACAAAGAGGACAGTTTTCACCATCATGAAGTTCGCTGGCAAAACGGGAAAGTTCTTTTTGAATTTTGAGATGATCTAGTTTCTGGGAAAGCTCCTTTTTCTTGACTTCTAAGGCTTCTTTTCTGATTTTGAAATCTTCCTTATAATTTTCCTGATAGGCAAAAGGTTTTAATTCCTCTGCAATTTTTCCAATCTGTTTTAGATGTTTCTCAATTTTTTCAGCTTGTTCCTGCTGTGATTTTTTAAGTTTTTTGTTGAATAAACCAATTTCCCACTTCAGAAAGCAGAGCGGAATCCAGTTTTTGCTCCTTTAAGGTTTTAATCTGTGCAGAAAGTTCATCAATCTTCTTTTGAATCTTCTCTTTATGAAGGTTTACTTCTTTTACTTTTTCAGAACCCTTTTGAGTTCTTTCATTCAGAACTTTGATTTCTTCAGAAAACTTCAGAATCTGGATGATGAGGCTCAAATCGTTTTCCTGAATTCTGGATTGCTCTAAAGCTTTAAATTGTGGTTCAAGTGCTGTGAGTTGTTCTTTGATTGTATTAAAAGCCTTCTCAGTCTCCTGCAAGCCTTTGATCTGCTGTTCTCTTTCGTTCCGCTTATCGGTAATTTCTTTTGAAAGCTTATTTTTCTCAATAATCAACGGGTTGAAAAGCCTGAAAGTACGGTCGTATAATTCAGTCTGTGCTTCCATAGCATCCATCTGAGGTTTTTCTTCAGAGAGTTTGCTGAATTTTTCCTTATTCTGCTGTAAACTTTCAAAATCGCTTTTTAAGTTTTTCAGCTGTTGATAGGTATGGGAAACTCTTTCCAGTTTTTCATTCGATTCAGAGAGTTTTTTCTGTTCCTCTGTCAGCTGTTCTTTCTGAATCTGGATTTTCTCCTCATTGATCTCTTCAAAACCTTTTAGCTGCCCTTCAAGTTGATCCAGCTCAGATCTGTTTTTTATATTAAGCGTAGAAACATTGTTCTGAAGATCGAATTTTTGAAGGTTAAAAATCTCCTTCATCATATTCGTTCTTTCTGCAGCACCCAATTCAAGGAATTCTTTGAACTGTCCCTGCGGAATAATGATAGTTCTTTTGAAGTTGGAATAGCTTAAACCAATGATCGTCTCCGCATTCGAGTGATCCAAAGGAATCCATTTGCCGTTGATATTCTCATAAAAAGTAACTGCATTAGGTTTTACTTCCTCGAATTTTTTCAGATTTCTTTTAAAATCACGGGCAGCACGGAAAAGCTTATTCTCATAATTCACAAAATCAAACTCTATATAAGAACTGTTTGATTTTAAATTCATCATGTTGTAAGCCCTTTTGTCACGCATGTTTAGACGTTCCGTTTCTCCATATAAAGCAAATGAAATAGCTTCAAGAACCGATGATTTTCCAGAACCCACCGCTCCGAAAATACCAAACAATCCAGCTTCGGTAAGATTTCTGAAATCAATCGTTTGGCGTTCCTGGTATGAGTAAAGTCCTTCGATAGTTAATTGAACAGGGATCATGGCTTATGCATTTAAAATTTCGTTAAACAAATTCATCAGTTCTTCATTGGCTTCCTGTCCGCCATTTTTAGATTTAAAATAATCCTTGAATAATATGTCAATATCCTGACTTAAATTGATGTCCTGGCTTAGATTTTCAGCCAGCTCTTTATTTTTGACTTTTGGGATGAGGTGAACAATTCCGTTATGAGACTGATAGATTAATCTTCTTTCATCAGCCGTTAGAAAAGTCTCACTTTCCAGCGTAAGTTCAATAAATGTATAGGGATTTTCACTCAGCCACTGAACGGTATCTTCTATAGAAGTGAATGTTTTTCGGACTAAAGCTCTTCCGTTTTTTAAGACCTTTTTTTCATAATTAACTGGCTTTCCAGGTTCTGCATCAATGATGGACACATATTTTGTCTGTCCGGCTTCACTGAAACTGTAGCATAGGGGAGAAGATGAATAAATAACAGGCTTTTCCTTTGTTCCGATATTCTGAAAACCATGGAGGTGCCCCAATGCCGTATATTGAATCTGCTCAGGAATAGTATCCGAAAAAATAAGGTCTGCATTTCCGATCTTAATAGGTTTTTCTCCTTCAGGTTCTTCCAAAACTTCCGCTCCTCTTTTATTCATATATAAATGAGCGGTCAGAAGATTCACTCCGGAATCATCACAAAACTGATCAGCAAGATCTTTCCATGTTTGTGAAAGTACTTTGTTGATTTCTTCCTCTTTATTTTCCCCAAAATATTCTTTTAAACGGATCTCATTCGCGAAAGGAGTGTGGAGAATTCTTACAGGGAAATCTATCCCTTCAATTTTCAGTTCTATAAAACCTTCTTTAGAATTTGAAATGTTGAAATATTCTGTACTGAAGGGTTTCACTTCAGCTTTAGGATGACCTATTAAAATAATCCCGCATTCCCGGGCCAGAGGATCCGGAGCATCGATCAGATTGGGAGAGTCGTGATTTCCTGAAATTGCCATTACAGGACGTTTCCCATTCAAAGACAAACGTTTCAATGTTTTATAAAAAAGTTCAATGGCTTCTACACTCGGATTAAAATTGTCAAAAAGATCACCGGCAACAAGGATAAGATCTGCATGCTCTTCATCAGCAATGCCTATAATCTCCTCCATTATCAGAATTTGCTCTTCCAGTCGTGAAAAGCGGTCCAGTCGTTTTCCCAAATGCCAGTCGGCTGTGTGCAGAATTTTCATAAAAAGTTTATCATTGTTTAACGTAAATAGATTGAGTAATGAACGATTTTCATTCTTGATTATCAGTTTCTTTTACTTTGAAATCTTCCAGAATTTGTTTTAAACGCACTTTCCTTTCTGTTTCCGCATCTTGCATTTTACGTTTTTTCTGATCAATTTTCTTTTTATTTTTTTTCCTGTTGGCTTCGTTGTTTTTGCTCATATTTGTTTGTAACGAATGATTTTTATTGATAAGCAATAGCTTCTTCAAAAATACTAAAGATTGAGAGTTTAAACAATTTTAGTCGCTAAGTCTGATAAAATGTTTTAATTTTGCTGTGTTATGGAAGAAAAATCAAAAGATCCTTTACACGGAAAAAGGCTTGATGCTATTCTTGAAGAATTGGTAGAATACTACGAAGGATTTGAAAAATTGGGTGAGCAGATCAATATCAAATGTTTTACAGATAACCCGAGCATCACTTCTTCCCTGAAATTTTTACGGAAAACACCCTGGGCCAGAACAAAAGTAGAAAGTCTGTATCTCTTTATGCTGAGACAGAAAAAGCGTGACGAAACCAAGGGCAGGAAATAGAAAGAAGGATCTCACTTTTAGATTTTTCATTTGATTTTCTCCTTCGAACAATCATTTCAAAAAATAGTATATTTGTAAAATTAATCGTGAAAAAGCGCACGAAAAAAATAAGAAATATGACAATTGAAAACAATCATGTTGTAGCTGTAAAGTACATACTTCACACTATCGAACCAGATGGAAGTAAGATTCTTGTAGAAGAGACAACAACAGAAAATCCGCTTACATTTTTGTACGGTATGGGAATGATGATTCCAAAATTTGAAGAAAATATCCTGGGCTTAAAAGCTGGTGATAAAGCAGATTTTACAATTCAGCCTGAAGAAGCCTATGGTGACAGACAGCCTGATGCTATCGCACAATTGCCAATTGATATGTTTAAAGAATCAGGTACTCCACCTATTGGAGCTATTTTACCTTTATCTGATAATGAAGGGAACAATTTCCAGGCATTTGTAGTAGAAGTTACTCCTGAAGTTGTAGTAGCAGACCTTAACCATCCAATGGCAGGGAAAGTTTTAGATTTCCAGGTAGAAATTTTAAATACTCGTCCAGCAACTGAAGAGGAATTGTCACATGGACATGCTCATGGAGTTGACGGAAACGAAGCTCACTAAAAAATAAGAAATGTTCGATTTTTTCGGACATTTTTTAGATAAAAGATAAAAAATACCCCACAGATAAATTCTGTGGGGTATTTTTATTTATAAGGTTACAATAGTTATTGAATGCTTGACATTCATCTCTTCGGGAAGGTTCTAATCTAAAAATTCCCCTGAAACATAATACCAGCGTTCATGCATTTTTTGGAAAAGTGAAAATTCATGATGGAGCTGCGGATGACCATCCTGGTCTGTATAATAAGCTTTAAACTCTACATGATTTAAAGTGGGAGTCCGGATGATTTCCAGTTTCGTCCATTGGTTGATTTCTCCCCATTCCTGAAGATCTTTTGTATTGTGGTATTTCCTTTTCCCCGGAAGTGTGGTTTCCATCAGGTAGTCACCATTTGGAATCGCAAAAGCAGAAAACCTTGAGCGCATCAAAGCTTCAGCGGTGGGAGCATGCTTTTCTCCGGTATGATAAGGTTTACAGCAGTCTTCGTAGGATTTTCCTGAACAGCAGGGACAGTCCATATATTATATTTTAAAATGTGAACCGCAAAAATAATGAAATTCAATTGGAACGGGCTTTAGCCCGTTAAAAAATAAACAAAGAAAAATCCATCGGCTTTAGCCAAAACATAAAAAAGAAGCATTCTTTTAAGAATGCTTCCTATTGATTTATTTAATAAAACCTCTGTTTCTTAATAAAGGTTTGATATCTGGATCGTGTCCTGTAAAGTCTCTGAATGCCTGGTTCAAGTCTACAGAGTTTCCTACAGAAAGAATATATTTTCTGAAACGGTCACCATTTTCTCTGGTTAATCCGCCATTCTTACTGATCCATTCCCATGCATCATTATCCAATGTTTCAGACCATAAATAAGCATAATATCCTGCTGAATATCCACCTCCCCAGATGTGTGCAAAATAAGGCGTATGGTATCTCGGTGGAACTGTTGCCAGATTGAATCCATGGCTGGCTAAAGATTGCTTTTCAAAGTCTAAAACTGGAATAAACTGGCTGTCGTTGCTTACGGTATGCCAATCCATATCCAATTCAGCAGCAGAAACCAATTCTGTAGTCATATATCCTTGATTGAATGTAGAAGCTTTTTTAATTTTTTCTACTAATGTCTGTGGAATAGGCTGTTTTGTCTCATAATGAACCGCGTAATTCTTTAGAACTACAGGATCTAAAGCCCAGTGCTCATTGATCTGAGACGGGAATTCTACAAAGTCTCTTGGTACATTTGTTCCTGAAAGAGAAGGGTATTTCTGGCTCGCAAACATTCCGTGAATAGAGTGACCAAATTCATGGAAGATTGTTGAAACATCATCATAACTGATTAATGAAGGTTTTCCAGCAGCAGGTTTCTGATAGTTGTAGCAGTTAACAATGACAGGTTTTGTTCCTAATAAATAAGACTGCTCAACAAAATTACTCATCCATGCACCACCGTTTTTAGAATCTCTTGTATAGAAATCCAGGTAATAGATCGCGATAGATTTCCCATCATGATCGAAAACTTCATACGTTACTACGTCAGGATGGTAAACAGGAAGATCTGTTCTCTTTTTGAATGTCAGTCCGTAGAATTTTTCAGCAGCGAAGAAAACTCCTTTTTCAAGAACCGTTGTGATTTCAAAATAGGGCTTTATTTCACTTTCGTCAAGATCAAACTTAGCTTTTCTTACCTGTTCAGCATAGAAATTCCAGTCCCAAGGTTCTACTTTGAAACCTCCTTTTTGCTGATCGATAAGATCCTGGATATCTTTTGCCTCACGTCTGGCTGTTTCCACGGCCGGAGTAGCAATTTGATTCATCAGATTGGTAGCTGCTTCAGGTGTTTTTGCCATCTGATCCTGAAGTTTCCATTCTGCGAAGTTTTTCTTTCCTAAAATCTGAGCTTTCTTCAGTCTCAGCTTAGCCAGTTTTTCGATCGTTGATCTAGTATCGTTAGCATCACCTTTTTCAGCTCTTGTCCATGAAGCTTTGAATAGCTTTTCTCTGGTAGCTCTGTTTTTTAAGTTTTGTAAAAGAGGCTGTTGTGTCGTATTCTGTAAAGCGAGAAGATATTTTCCAGGCTGTCCTGCTGTTTTGGCATCAGCCGCAGCGGCTGCAATTTCATCAGCGGAAAGTCCGTCCAGTTCTTTTGCATCGGAGAAAAATACTCCGCCTTGCTTTCTTGCTTCCAATAATTTATTAGAATATTGAGTAGAAAGAGAAGCCAGTTCCTGGTTGAGCTGTTTTAATTTTTCTTTGTCAGCCGCAGAAAGATTAGCCCCTGCAATTTCAAAGTTTTGTTTATAATATTGTACCAGTCTTTTGCTTTCAGAATCAAGACCGTCTTCTTTGATGGATTGTATTCTTTTATAAAGATTTTCATTCAGGTACAATTTATCAGAATGTGCCGCAAAAATAGGGGCATATTCTTCATCCAAAGCCTGTAAAGTAGGATTGGTATTCGCGCTTGTAAGATTTGAGAATACAATTTGTGCTCTTCTCAATACTTCACCACTTTTTTCCAATGCAACGATTGTATTTTCAAAAGTTGGAGCAGCCGGATTATTGGCAATTTTTATAATCTCAGCTTCGTGTAGCTTTAAACCATAGTTAAAAGCAGGTTTGAAGTGCTCATTTTTGATTTTATCAAATTCCGGAGCTTCGTACTGAAGCTTGCTTTTCTTCATAAAAGGATTTGAAGATAAAGAGGAATCAGGTGCGGGAAGCTCCTGTTGAATATCGGTCTGTTTCATTGTAGTACAAGATTGATTGAACGCCAAGGCAGAAATTAATAATACCGATGAAATATTCTTCATAAATATAGTTGTTATTAAAGTATAAAGATATTAAAAACTTGTATCATAGAATCTATTTTGGAAAATGTATTTATTAAACCCGTTCAGTACGTGTTTTTAGACGAATACGTAGAATGCTGGGGGCATATACTGCCATTTTGAAAACCTATAAAGTATACTATTTCAGTATTTTTAATTGTAATGTAATATTTTTTATAAATTAGTTGTTATTTAAGTAAAGAAATCAACAAAAATAATTAACAAAAGAAATAAGCATGAAAACAAGGACTTTATTTATTTTTTCAGCCTTAGCGGCATTAGCCTCATGTAATGACAAGCATGAGAACAGAAACAGAGATAGAGATGGAGACAAGAGTAATTGGGTAGAGAAAGTAGTAAGCAAAGAAAGCGGCCCGATACAGCATAAAGAATTTAACGGGGATTTTGATGAAATTCAGATTTCTCAGGCGATAGAAGCAGAAATTATAAAATCTGAAACAGAAAAAGTGGTGATTTCTGCCCCTCAAAGTATCATCAACGAAATTCTTGTGGACAATGAGGGCGGAAGACTGCATATTCATTATAAACCTGGAGTCAGAGTGATGAATATTAGTAAAGTAACAGCAAAAATTTACACCAAAGATTTTAATAAACTTCTTGCCGATTCAGCAGCGAGAATTATTATAAAAGATAAATTTACTCAGGAGAAAACTGACCTTGAAGTATCAAGTGCAGGAAGTATTTCCGGAGATCTGGAAGCGAATGATATGGATATCAACATAAGCAGCAGCAGCAGTTTCAACGGTAAAATCTGGGCTGTAAACCTTGATATTGAATCTTCATCAGGATCTACTCTTGATATTTCCGGAAAAGCGAAAAAGGTGGACATCAGTGCTTCTTCGGGCAGTAGTGTTTCAGCCAAAGGTGTTATCGCTGAGAATGTAGAAGCAGACGCTTCCAGTGGGGCAAGTGTTCAGATAAGCGCTGTTTCCAGCGTGAAGGCTGGTGCTTCATCTGGTGGAAGTGTGGATATCTCTAAAAAAGGAGAGCTTAAGAATGTGAGCAAAGAAGAAAGCAGTGGTGGAAGTGTAAACATCCAATAAATCAATCCTGGGATTCATCCTCATCTTCTCCATCAGTGGATGAGGAGCCTTCCCAATTTTTATTATCAAAATTAAGATTATCATACGCTAATAAGTCTTCCTCTCGCTGGAGGATTTCTTTTGTAGTAAATAAGGTAATAGCATCATCATTTTCCTTCATTTTTGCCAGCTTCCTGATCGATGCTTTATCAATAGCCATAAATCTTTGTCCAAGACGTCTTGCTGCATATTTTCTCATCCCTGTTTCATGAAGCACGTCAACAGCCATATCAACAGCAGTTCCTAAGGTTTCACGGTAAATATGATTGACTCCGCTGTTAAGATACTCATAGGCATCAATCCTATTTTTAGCCCGTACAAAAATCTTCACTTCAGGATAATGTTCACGAACCAGTTCTGCAATGAATTTATTATCATCCGGATCATCCAGACATAAAACCAAGATCTCAGCATCTTCAATTCCTGCAGCCCTTAAAATAGGAATTCTTGTGGCATCACCATAATATACTTTAAAACCATAGCTTCTGAGCAGTTTTACACGATCAGAGTCGCGGTCCAGGACAGTAGCCGATATTTTATTGGCTTTTAAAAGACGTCCCACAGTACTTCCAAAATGCCCGAAACCTACAATGATGATCTTCTTTTGAATAATATCATTGTCAAGAATATTAAAGTCATTCTCTTCTTCAGGAATTTCTTTGATGAATTTCGGCGTGATAAACTTATCATTGATAATAAGAAGAATGGGAGTGATACACATGGTAATTGCTGTAACAGCCATCATTTGTGCATTCATCTCAGGTCCCAGCAGATAAAGATCTGATGCATAGTTAAGCAGTACGAATGCAAATTCTCCTACCTGAGAAAGAGCAAATGCATAAAAAAGACTCTGAGGAGTTTCTATCCTGAAAAACTTTCCGATGGTATATAAAACCATAAATTTTACTGCCAGCACCGCAAAAACAGTACTGAAAATAAAGAGTGGATCTTTCTGAATAATATTAAAATTGATTGTTGATCCTACACTAACGAAAAAAACAGCTAATAAAAGCCCTTTGAAAGGATCAATTTGTGCTTCCAATTCATGACGGAATTCACTGTTGGCAAGCATTACTCCCGCAAGGAAGGCTCCTAATGCCGGGGAAAGACCTATAACAATCATCAACTCAGAAACACCAATAACCAGAAATAGGGAAGAAGCCGTCAATAACTCTGTCATTCCCGATTTTGAAACATATCGCAAGAAAGGAACAAAGACATATCTACCTAGTAAAATAAGCAGGACTACTCCTAAAATTACTGTTCCGGCCTGAAGCCATTCCGGAAGTTTTTGGATCAGAATCTGAATTTCATTATCGTGATGCTTTGCTTTATAGTTTGCTACAATAGGGAGTATTGCCAAAATAGGGATGACCGAAATATCCTGAAACAATAGTGTAGAGAATGAAGCTTCCCCGGCTGTTGTTTTAAAATTATTCTTTTCCTGTAACGTTTGCAGAACAATTGCTGTAGAAGATAAAGCAAAACACATAGCGACAGTAATTGCCTTATCTACTCTCCAGCCTACACTCGTGAAGACTAAGAAAAGTAACAAAATAGTGAGTGCCATCTGAGATAGTCCCAGACCCATTATTTTCTTTCGCATTTCCCAGAATTTCCGGGGTTCCAGTTCCAAACCTACCAGAAATAAAAGCATAATGACCCCAAACTCACTGGCATGCATAATATCATTTACATTATTTCCTGTAAGCCGAAGTACATAAGGTCCTATGATGATTCCTCCTAAAATATAACCGATCACAGAACTCAACCCTAATTTTCTGGCTAATGGAACCATGATAATGGCTACCCCCAGAAAAATTAATGTGTTCATCGCTAAGCTGGATTCCATAGGCTATTGATTGAGTAGTTCTGTAAATTCCTTTTTATGTAGAATAATTTCTTTTTTAGACAGTTTATTGGCTTCGTATACGATTTTGATGCGTTTGATGTCTGCTTTGAAAACTTTTAGAGAAACAATCAGTCCGCTGATCAGTTCATCGATCGTATATTGATAGGTACCGGTTTTTGTGAAAGATCTTTCTTTTCCGCCGGTGGTGACGAGGATATAAACCTCTTTTCCTTCCAAGGGATTATGCTCACCCTCTTTCAACCAGTCTCTGTCGAAAACTTCATCGATCCATAATCTGAGAAGAGGAGGCATTCCGAACCATATCAAGGGAAACTGAAAAACAAAGCGGTCATAGTTTTTAAGACGTTTTCTTTCTCTGAAAGCGGCAATATGAAAATCAGGATATTCTTCATAAAGATCTCTTAAGGTATAATGCTGGTGGCGAACGTAGAAATTGATGAGCTCTACATTCGAATTGGAGTGCTCCAGATAAGGGTGTGCAAATACTACCAACGTCTTCTTCATAATCCTGTTTTCAGTAAATATAATAAAAAAATATTGAATAAAAGGTAGTTTTTATGAGGTTTTATTAATTTTTTAATACGTAAAAATCAATTTACCATTAAGAAAAGCTAAAAAAAACATACTATTTTATGTTTTTAAATAAAAAATCAGGCCGTGATGACCTGATCTGTTTATATATTTTGAAAGTGATTTACTGATTTACCAGCCTCCGGAAGCACCACCGCCTCCAAAGCTTCCACCGCCGCCGAAACCTCCAAATCCGCCGCCTCCGCCTCCGGAACTTCCGCCGCCAAAGCCACCTCCTCCGAAGCTGCCAGGGAATGGGAAGAAGCCACCAGGATAGTTTCTGCGTCCTTTTCTGGTGATAATGACATCATCGTCGTCGTCATTATTTCCACCACGGCCACCGCCTCTGTTGCCAAAAAGTATGGCAATAATGATGAAAATAACAAAAGCAATGATCAGGACTTTAAAAGCGCTTCCGTTACCGGAAGGAGCTGTCGTTGCAACAGGTTTGAATTTACCTTCAACAGCCTCCATAATGGCTGAGGTTCCGCCATTGATGCCGTCATACCAAAGTCCTTTTTTAAAGTTTGGGGTAACAATATAATCTAAGATCTGTCCTGCTACTGAAGCGGTAAGATATTGTTCTACGGCACGTCCCTGCTGGATAGACATCGTTCTGTCTTCTGTGGCAACAAGGAAAACCACTCCGTTATCCACTCCTTTTTTTCCGATCTTCCATTTCTCACCGAACATGGTTGCCAGAAAGTTGACATCCTCTCCTTTGGTGGAGCGGATGATCACTACTTCAATTTCTGTTGAGGTAGAATCTGCAAATTTGATCAGCTTATTATTAAGAGCATCTTTTTCCTGTTGAGAAAGCAAACCGGCTTCATCAAAGACAGGGTAAAGAACTGCGGGTTTTTCAGGAATGGTGTATTGTGCTGATACAAAAGTGTACAAGCATAGCAATACAAATGAAAATACTATTTTAAGAGAACGTAATTTCATTTGACAGTTGGTTTGGATTTTCTCCTTCTACAGGAAAATGTTTTTTGAGTTCAAGCCCTGTTTCCAGGATGGCACTTTTCAGCGCCTTGTGATAATTTCCTTTGGCAAATTCCGCAGTGATATAGTCGTGCAGGTGATCCCAGTAAGACTGTCGTACCTTTTCATGGATTCCGATATCTCCGATGATTGTCAGATATTTTTTTTCAAAATTGACATGAAAAAGAACAGCATTCCTATCAGCCGTTTTATCCATATCGAGTTTTTTGAAAACGTCAAATGCTGTCTTGGCATCACGATTTTCTGTATTGGAATCAATATGCACCCTGATCTCTCCCGTAGAATGATCTTCCGCAGACTGAATCGCTTCCACAAGGGAAGCGATCTGTTGATTTGTTAGGAAATTACCCATTATTATTTGAATACTTCAGGCGCTTTTTGAGCTCCTGCTTCAGCTTTGAAATAAGGTTTTTCTTTAAAGTTGGTGAAATTCGCCAAAATATTATTCGGGAAAGTCTTGATGGAAGTGTTGTAATCCTTTGCAGCATCATTATAATAAACAGTTTCAGTTCTGATACTGTTTTCAATAGCAGTGTATTCTCTTTGGAAGTTGATATACTGCTGGTCTGCTTTTAAGTTAGGATAAGCCTCTACTACAGCCATCAATCGGCTCAAAGCTCCTGATAATTCTCCCTGAGCAGCCTGGAATTTAGCAAGGTCAGCTTCAGTCATATTACTAGGATCAATGTTGATAGAAGTAGCTTTGGAACGTGCTTCCACAACTTGAGTTAAAGTTTCCTGCTCAAATTTTGAATACGATTTTACCGTTCTTTCCAGGTTAGGAATAAGGTTTGCTCTTTTTTGATATACAGTCTCTACATTCGACCATTTTGCGTTGACACTCTGTTCTTTGTCGACAAAGCTGTTATATCCGCTTTTTCCCCAGAAGAATAGAACAGCAACAATAATAAGGAGGGCAATACCAATAGTTCCGGCACCCAAACATCCTTTATTTTTCATAGTTTATTTTTTTTAAATTTTTTGTGCTAACCAAATATACAAATTATGTGCTAATTTTGTAAAAAATTATTTGAATGACAACAATAGTGGTGGCAATGGGAGAGAAAAATGAAATTGGTTTTGAAAATCAATTACTTTGGCATCTTCCTAAAGATCTAAAACATTTTAAAGATATAACTTCAGGACATCCCATCATTATGGGAAGAAAAACATACGAAAGTATTGGAAAGCCCCTTCCGAACCGTACCAATATTGTTGTGTCAAGAAAGAAGAACTGGTTTGAAGAAGGAATCCTTATCGTAGGAAGTATCAAAGAAGCATTGAAATTTGCTAAAAAAATTGATGAAGAAGTCTTCATTATTGGAGGTGGAAATATTTATGAGCAGACAATGGATTTGGTAGACAGGCTTGAAGTTACTTTAGTGAAAGCAGACCTTAAAGCAGATACATTCTTCCCGAAAATAGATGAGAAAATCTGGAAAAAAACTGCAGAAATCTGCCATGAGAAGGATGAGAAAAATGCTTATGATTTCTGTTTCCAGACCTTTGAAAAAATCAAGAGTGAGTAATTACAGAATTCTCACCTCTAACTTCTAGCTTCTAACCTGTAAATTTTTTATCTTTGCACTTCTAAAATTTAATAATGAATAAATACATAAAAATTGTAATAGCAGCACTTCTTATCCTGGCGGGACTTTATTTGATATTTTTCACAAGAAGTATGGGATGGGGTATTGTTGTTTTTCTTTTGGCTGCATTTCCGATCTTATTATTCTTTAAAAATGAATATATTCTTTTGGCATTTTGGCAATTGAGAAAACAAAATATGGAGAAAGCTGGTGAATGGCTAACCAAAATAACAGATTATAAAGGACAACTTCACAAGACTCAATACGGATATTTCCACTATTTATTAGGATTGACTCAAGCTCAGGATCACCCTGCAAAAGTAGAACCTTTTATGAAAAAAGCATTGGAATATGGTTTGAATATGAAGCATGACAGAGCAATGGCTACTTTAAATCTTGCAGCAGCAGCTATTTCCAAAGGAAGAAAACAGGAAGGGCAGAAGTTACTGGAAGAAGCAAAAAGATTAGACAGCGCAGGAATGATGACCGATCAGATCAAAATGATGAAAGATCAGTTGAAAATGCCAACTATGCAGAAGCACATGCATAATCCTAATATGAGACAGAGAGGACGATTCTAAGGAATCTCCGATATCTATATAAAAGTAAAAGTCCTGAATTTTTCAGGACTTTTTGTTTTTTATTCTTGGAGGTGGTAGGGCTTAGAAAAAATATCTTTTAGATAAAGATTTTCTTAACGAAGCTACATTTCCGAATTATGATCATAACCATAAAATTTAGGCATCTGCCATTGGTATTTTACAGCCAGAGTACGAATCGCTACAATCAGTATAATAGTGAATATTTGTATAAAAGTATAGGAAAGTGTAGTATATCTGGTCATCAATAAAAATGCTGAACCTCCTAATATACATGCTGTAGCATAAATTTCCTTTCTGAAAATCAATGGAATTCTGTTGAGTAATATATCCCGTATAATACCTCCGAAACAACCTGTTATAGTTCCTAATGCAATACAAATCATAGGATGGATTCCTGCATTTAATCCTTTCTGAACTCCGATAATGGTAAATAACCCAAGACCAAAGCTGTCGAAGATAAATAAGGTTACTTTAAAATTCTTTTCAAGAGATTTGAATACCATTGAAAAAATGCTGGTCACCAGGATCAGGGCACACATCAGAAGATCATGCATCCAGAATACCGGGATATCAAGCAATAGATCTCTTACAGTTCCTCCTCCTACGGAAGTTACAAATGCAATAATAAGTACCCCAAACGGATCAAGCCGTTTTTGCATGGCTGCAAAACTTCCCGACATGGAAAAGGCAATGGTCCCCAGGACTTCTATAGCAAAATTGAACTGTTCGTGCATATCTATTATAAATGGTAAATGATAATTGATGAATGATTTTTTGCTTAAGCAAATTCTTGGCCATTATATCAATTATCATTTATCGCTTATCAATTATTGTTTTGTTTATTTCTCCACTCTCACCGAATCCGGAACCATCAGTTCATATTCGCCGCCGTGGGTGATGATCTCCCTTACGATACTGCTGCTGATAAAAGATTTTCCTGAAGAGGTCAGTAAGAATACCGTTTCCAGTTTTTTGTGGGCTAAAGTTCTGTTAGTATGAGCAATCGCTTTTTCAAATTCAAAATCGGCAGGGTTTCTCAATCCTCTGATAATGTATTGAGCATTTTTTTCAAAACAGTAATCTACCGTTAAGCCTTCGAATGAATCTACTTCCACATTGGGGAATTCTGCTACAGAATTTTGGATAAATTCCATTCTTTTTTCAAGAGGAAACATATATTTCTTCTGAGAATTCTGTCCAATGGCGATGATTAATTTATCAAATAGCGGTGCCGCTCTTTCTATAATGTCGTAATGTCCTAGTGTAATAGGGTCAAATGACCCAGGGAAAACAGCAATTTTCATGTTGTACGAGTTATAATTTCTTACTTCAGTTATCTATTTTCTTTTATTTAAAGCTTTTTCAACTTCATTTCCACAAAGATCCATAATGGAAATTCCATAATGTCTTGCTTGTTGTGGAAGAATACTTGCCGGAGAGAACCCTGGATTGGTATTCATTTCAAGCATATAAGGAATTCCGTCCATTAGAATGAATTCACTTCTTGAAAAACCGCTCATTCCTAGTGAATCATACGCTCTTTTAGAAATTTCTTCTACTCTTTTTGTGGTTTCTTCGTCAATTCTTGCTGGGGTAATTTCTTCAGAAGCCCCTTCATATTTTGCTTCGTAATCGAAAAACTCATTGGTAGGAACAATTTCTGTAATTCCCAGAACGATAGTTTCTCCTTTAAAATCGATAACTCCTACAGAAACTTCCATACCGTCCAGGAAACTTTCAATCAGAATTTCATCATCTTCTTTGAATGCAATTTCAGTAGCGGCAATCAGTTCAGATTTTTCTTTCACTTTAGAAATTCCCAGAGAAGATCCGGATTGGTTGGGTTTTACAAATACAGGAAGATTTAATTCTGATATGATCTCATCCACATTGATGTCTTCGCCTTTTCTTAAATAAATACTTTTCGCGGAAGGAATTCCGTACTTTGATAATACGGCAAGCGTATCTTTTTTATTGAAAGTAAGAGCGCTCTGGTAAAAATCACAACCTGTATATTTTTGACCAATCGCATCCCAGTATGCCTGAAGAATCCCGTTCTCACCAGGAGTTCCATGGATAATATTGAAGCAGGCATCAAATTTTAAGGTTTCTCCATTATCTAAAGTTACAGAAAAATCCCCTCTGTTGATCTCGTATTTCTTATCATTTTCTCCTAAAAAATACCATTCATCTTTAAGGACTACTACTTTATATACGTCATAGAGATTTCTGTCTAAAGAATCATAAATCAATTGTCCGCTTTTTAAAGAAACGACATATTCATCAGAATAGCCTCCCATTACTACGGCAACACTTTTTTTGTTCATAACCATATAGTATCAATTAAGGCAAATTTAATCATTTTCTGTAATGCAATATGGGAAATTGACAAATTTTACCATCAAAAATGAATTGTGTTAAATAAAAAGTCCATTCTAAAATTATTAGCTATATTTGCGGTTATAATTAAAGTATTTTTAAGTATGCTTAAATCACTTTTCAATTGGAAAGTTTTACTGAATTTAGTAATAGCCATCGGCATTTTTGTAGGGTTGATATGGCTCACATTTCGCTGGTTGGAATACCATACTAATCACGGTCAGGAAATTCCTGTTCCCAATGTCGTTAATAAATCTATCCATGATGCTGTTAAAATATTGGATGATACAGGATTGGAGTATGAAGTAGACAGTGCGAAGTATGATCCTAAATACAGACCATTCCAGGTTCTTCAGATCTATCCTGCACCGGGTTCCCGTGTAAAGGACGGAAGAACGGTACGTCTTAGAGTGAATCCTAGAACATGGGCTCAGATTGCTGTTCCGGATGTTATCAATAAATATTCAGGGCTGGCATTCCAGAGGTTAGATCAGGTAGGTCTTAAGATTGGAGATACCATTTATGAACCAAGTATCCAGAAAGATGCTCTTTTACGTATTTTATATAAAGGAAATGCTGTAAATCCGGGAGCACGTTTGCCTAGATTCTCTGTAATCGATGTAGTGGTAGGCTCTGGTCCTATGAGAAATATTTCTATTCCTAATGTGGTAGGACTTTCTGTAAAAGAAGCAAGAGCAGTTATTGCAAAAAGTATGTTTGAAGTTGGATTGGTAGAGCATGAAGATGGCAGCAAAGACGAATCTGATATTATTTATTATCAAGATCCTGCTTCAGGAGATGTTCGTGACCAGGGAATGCAGATTGACCTTTGGGCAAGTAAGAAAACTCCGGCAGAGCTAAGAGCGAAAGTAGAGCAGCTGAATTCTATCTATCGTATGAAAGTAGATACATCACTGCCTCCGGTACGATATGAGGAAGTTCATAACGAACCAAGCTATGAAGCTCCCGTAGTACCTGCTCCGGCACCTAAAAAAGAAACTCCAAAACCGGAAGCTCCGAAAACTGAGACTCCTAAGACTCAGACGACAACTTCCAAACCTGTTGTTTCTGCAACTGAAAAGCCTAAAACGGCTGTAGGAAATGGTACTCATACTGCAGGAAGTACAGCCAAACCAGCTGCTTCAGCAACTACACAACAGCCTGCTCAAAAGCCGAAAGCTAAGAAGGTAGTCGTAGAATAAGATCAGATTAATATCAAAAATACAGGCTTCAACTATAAAATGTTGAAGCCTTTTCTGTAAAAAATATAAAAGAATGTCAGAAGATAACGAAGATTTTTTAGATGAAGAATTATTAGATTCCAACAGTATTGAAAACATCGATATTGACGAGGAAAATAAAGGATTGTATGAACATCTTAATCTCACTGTTGACAACAAACAGGAGCCATTAAGAATTGATAAGTTCCTTTTAATACACAGACAGAATTCTTCAAGGAATAAAATTTCACAAACCTGCAGAGCCGGAAACGTTATTGTAAACGGAGCTCCGGTAAAACAGAATTACCGAGTGAAGCCGGGAGATCAGATCTCGGTACTGCTTACCCATCCTCCAAGGGAGAATGTCATTACTCCGCAGGATATCCCAGTGAATATCATCTATGAAGATGATGACCTTGTTGTTGTGGATAAGGAGCCGGGAATGGTTGTACACCCAGGATTTGGAAACTGGGACGGAACACTGGTGAATGCGCTGGCATATCACTTTGAAAAGAATGGTCAAAAGTCTGATCTGGACAGAGTAGGGCTTGTTCACAGAATTGATAAGGATACCTCAGGACTGCTGGTAATTGCCAAGAATGAGTATGCATTAAGCTTTCTGGCGAAACAATTCTTTAACAGAACAACGAAAAGATTGTACTGGGCTTTTGTGTGGGGTAATCTTCAGGATGAGGAAGGTACCATCAAAGGACATATCGGAAGACATCCTAAAAACAGGATGCAAATGTCTGTCTATGAAGATGGCAGCCATGGAAAACACGCAGTAACCCACTATAAGGTTCTTGAAAGGTTCAAATACATGACTTGGGTGGAATGTAAACTTGAGACCGGAAGAACCCATCAGATCAGGGCGCATTTCAGACATGTAGGTCATACTTTGTTTAACGATGAAAGATATGAAGGTCATACCCCTTTGAGAGGAGTCAATCTTCCCAAATACAAGCAATTTATTAAAAATGTTTTTGAAATTTTACCAAGACATGCACTTCATGCCCATACCCTCGGATTTATACACCCAACGACTAAAAAGGAATTGTATTTTGAGAGCCCAATGCCCAAAGATATGACGGATGCTGTAAAAAAATGGAGAAATTATTTGGAAAACTAAAAATATATTGAGAATTTTTTTATATTTGTTGAATTGAAATCAAGATTTGTTATGAGAAAACTATATGCTATCGTATGTTTAGCTCTTTTGTCAAATGCATACAAAGCACAAGAATCACTACCATACTATCAGCAATATCTTCTGGATGGTGAGTTCCTGTTCAACCCAGCTCAATACGGAAAATCAGATTACGTACAGCTCAACGCCAATTATCAACAACAATTTTCAAAATTTAGTAATTCTCCGAATGTTCAGTCTATTGGGATTAATGCGAATATCTTTGATAGAGTAGGTGCTGGTATTTCCGTGTTTAGAGACAGTAACGGGCCTATTTCTGCTGGTGGTATCACGGCCGGTGCTTCATATTTTATTCCGCTGAGCAGCGAGGGAGACAGAAAAGACCAGTTCTCTTTTGGTACAAGTGTTAACTTCTATAACATGAATTTTGATTATTCAAAAATCAATACTGAAGAAGGAGGTGACCCATTATTGAGAGGTGAAGAAAGTAATATCTTTATGGTGTATGCCAACTTTGGTTTGGCCGCTACCTATAGAGGTCTATTCGGGGGTGTTTCCGTAAATGATATTGCATTGAGTAATGATGCTTCTATCGTAAACAACTATGAGCCTTCTCCAATTAAATTCTTCTTAAACTTAGGATATAACTGGAACATTGCTGATAACATTACACTAGCGCCATCAGCATTGATCAACCTTAATACAAACTCAACGAGAATGATCGACTGGAACCTTATGGCGACGTTCTCTAACGAGATCAACGCATTCTCTTTCGGGGTAAGCTACAGAACGGTTCAGAACAGATTTGATAATCAGAACCTGAGTATTTCTCCAATTGTAAAAGTAAGATTCAACAAATTCATGATCGGAGCTACTTATAACCTTGGGTTATCTGATATCCAGAGCTATGGAGGAAACAGCTTCATGATTGGTCTGGGTTATAACTTTGACAACTTTATTAATGTTAGAGGATTTAGATACTAATCAATTTAATTTAAATAAATTTGAGCTCTGAAAAATTTCAGAGCTTTTTTTATGATATATATTCACATTCCGTTCTGTAAACAAAAATGCAGCTATTGTAATTTTCATTTTTCAACATCCCTGAATTTCAAGGATGAAATGCTTCGTGCGATGAAAACTGAAATATTGCTGAGAAAAGATGAGTTACAGAACAGAAACCTGAAATCCCTATATTTTGGAGGGGGAACTCCATCTATTCTTTCAGTGGATGAGATCAGTTCTTTAATAGATGAAGTCTTAAGACATTTCAGTTTTGAGAAAGATATAGAAATCACATTGGAAGCCAATCCCGATGATTTGGATAAAAGTTTTTTAAGGCAATTAGCCGGAACTCCTGTAAACAGACTGTCTATTGGTACTCAAAGTTTTTTTGAAGAAGATTTAAAATTAATGAATAGGGCTCACAATGCTTCAGAGGCGGAGAGTTCTATCAAACGAGCTCAGGATTTTGGATTTGAAAATCTGAGCATTGATCTGATTTACGGTTCTCCTACTTCCAACCTTGAGATCTGGAAAGAAAACTTACATAAAACAATAGCGCTGGAAGTTCCGCATATTTCTTCATATGCTTTGACAGTAGAACCCAAAACAGCTTTGGAAAACTGGATTTCAAAAGGAAAAGTAAAAAGTCCCAAAGAAGAAGAGCAAAACAGAGAATTTTATTACTTATCAGACTTTTTAAAAGATAACGGTTTTGAACATTATGAAGTGTCCAATTTTGCAAAACCCGGATTTTATTCCCGTCACAATTCTTCTTATTGGAAATATCAGGAATATTTGGGGATAGGACCTTCGGCACACTCTTATAACGGATTTGATGTCAGAAGCTGGAATGTAGCCAATAACCAGCAATATATCAAAAAGCTTAATGATAAACTACTGGCCAAAGAAGAAGAATTTCTTTCCCAGGAAGATCAGTTCAATGAAATGATTATGATTGGTCTGCGCACCATCTGGGGAGTTGATCTTATCAGTTTAAAAAACAAGTTTTCAGAGAGGATGCTGGAGCACTTTCAGAGAGAAATCAAACCGAAAATAGAAGAAGGTATTTTAATCATTGAAAATGACCATTTAAAAATTCCTGAAAAGCATTGGTTTATGGCTGACGGAATTGCTTCTGATTTGTTTATTGTATAATGCTTGCAGGTGTACAATATGCCATAAAATTCACTATTTTTGTATAAAATTTCGGGTCATTTGAAAACTAAAAAACAAGATTATTCACATCTTTCACCAAGCCAGCCTATCGGTATTTTCGATAGCGGGGTGGGAGGTCTTACCGTTGCCAAAGAAATCAAAAGGCTTCTTCCTAACGAAGATCTGATCTATTTTGGAGATACAAAACACCTTCCTTACGGAGAAAAATCCAAGGAAGCTATTATTGAATATTCTACAAAAATCACCAATTTTCTGCTGGCGCAGAACTGTAAAGCTATTGTAATTGCCTGTAATACGGCGACTGCTAATGCTTTGAATGAAGTGATGCAGTCCGTTGCAGGAAAAGTTCCTGTGATAGACGTTATCAATCCTGTTGCTGAAAAGGTATCTTACGAAATCCACAATAATGTAGGGGTTATTGCGACCAAAGCTACGGTGAATTCCGGACTGTATAAAAAGAGTATCCGAAAGCATAATAAATGGATCAAAGTGGATGAACTGGCAACACCATTGCTTGTTCCTGCTATTGAAGAAGGATTTAAGAACCATCCGATTACCCATGCTATTATTTATAACTATTTAAGCAATAGCAAATTAAAAAATATTGAAACGCTCATTCTGGGCTGTACCCATTATCCTCTTTTGATCGATGAGATCAAACAGTATTACGGAAATAGAGTCCGTGTGATTGATTCCCCGAATATTGTTGCCAATCATCTGAATATTATCCTGGATAAATACCATCTTTTAAATGATAATAATCCCAAGCCGAATTATCATTTCTACCTTTCAGATCTTACCAAGAATTTTGAAAAGATCTCCAAGAAGTTCTTCGGAAAAACAATCGATTTAGAATTAAAAGTATTATAAATAAAAAAGCTGTTTCATCTGAAACAGCTTTTTTGTGTTTTTAACTATAGTTTCTTGCAGATTAATAATTATGCTTCCAAAATTACCTTTTCAGCTTTCAACCTGGTCTTTGGATTGAACTTCGGCTGATTGGAATCTGCTTCATCTCTTTCACCAATAGTTACAGCAAAAAGAGTTTCATATTTTTCATTATTCAGAATAGTGTCATATTCTTCAGGTTGAATTCCTTCCATCGGAGTAGAATCTATTTCCATATCAGCACAGGCAGAGAGTAAGACTCCCAACGATAAGTATACCTGATGTTTTAGCCAGGATTTTATTTCGGTTTCTCCTTTTGGCTTTACAAAATTTTTGTAATAGGCCACAGATCCTTCAGGAAGTACTCCTTCAATCTGTTTTTCAAAATCTTCCGGATTTTTAAGAGCCTGGAAAACAATTAAATGACTGCTGTCCAGAATTTTTTCTTTATTAAAATAAGATTTGTCTGCGAGCTGCTTCTTTAGTTCCGGATCATTCACAAAAATAAAATTCCATGGCTGGCTGTTAATAGATGAAGGACTGAGGTTTAAAATCTCTTTTAAAGCTGCAATTTGTTCCTCGCTGACTTTTCCCTGTGGGTTATACTTTTTTACAGTATACCTGTTTTTCATTTTGTTTAAAAAATTCATAATTTTATACTATCATTTTTATAGTTACAAAAGTAATTTAAGTTTACTAACTTTGCAATAACGGTAAAAAATGATAGTATAAATGTATACAGTAGATAATAAATCCTACCCTTGCTGTACCAGCGTCACCATGAGGTTCATAGGTGGTAAGTGGAAAGCGGTAATTTTACACCATTTAATTGATGGTGCAAAAAGATACAATGAAATAAGAAAGTCTATTCCTACCATTACGGAAAGAACGTTAAGTCTGCAGCTTAAGCAGTTAGAAGATGATAGTGTGATAAGCAGAACTGTTTATACAGAAAAACCTCCTTTGGTTGTTGAATATGAATTGACAGATTTTGGAAAAACACTACTTCCTGTTTTGGAAGCGATTACGAAATGGGGGATAGAAGCTCCCGTTATCTCAAAAAAAATAATCAGGGATTAAAGTTCCTGATTATTTTCTTTATTAGGTTCAAAAAAACTAAAACTCACGTTTCCGTATTTTCGGGTATCTACTAAATTGGGATGTTCCATTTTCATACGGCTTTGATGTTCTACAATAAGAACTCCGTTTTCTTTTAAATATTTATTGTTTAAAACAAGAGAAATCAGCTCATAGTACTTTTTCTCTTCCATTTCAAAAGGAGCATCGGAGAAGACAATCTCAAATGATTTTTTATTTCTGAATTTTTTAAGCCAGTCAAATACATCATCTCTTTGTACGTTGATCTGAAGTGACATACCAAGCTCAGAAGCGGTAGAATTGATAAAAGAGGTGTGTTTCGGATTCATTTCTACGGAAGTTACACTCTGGCAGCCTCTGGAACCGAATTCGAAGGTGATAGAGCCAATTCCTGCAAAAAGATCAAGGACAGCAATAGACTGCATGTCATATTTATTTTCCAGGATACTGAATAAAGCTTCTTTAGCAAAATCAGTTGTAGGCCTAACGTCAAAGTTTTTAGGAGCTGCAATTTTTTTAGCTTTCCATTTTCCTGATATTATTCTGAACATATTGTTGTTTAGGTTTTAGGTAATAGATCATAGGTGGCAGGTGATTGTATTCTAATCATTGTTACCTGCTGTCTGCAACCTAATTAAGTATAAAATTCTTGTTTGGAATATTGTCAAAAACGATTTTCAGGTTCTTAACAAATTTCTGAAGTTCGGAAATGAATGTTTCATTTTCCGTAGTTTCTCCATAAGCATAAAAGCTGGTTTCATTGATCCCGAAGCCTATTTTGCTTAATGTAAACATGATGAAGTAAAGAAAATCTACTTCTGAGTTTACATCCAGATTATTATAAAGAATGATCTTTTTATTGTCAATGGCAAAAAACTCACATTGGTTATGATAAAGGTTAATGTGGATTTCCTTATTGGTTTTATTATTGATCGAACTTAGGAACTTTTCTCCGGAGAAATTGAAATGGACAGGTATTGCCAACTCCTTTATTTTCTTATAATAGTTTTTCGGGAAAGTATAATAAAACTGAATGTTGAATTTTTTGTTGATAGAAAGCATCAGTTCTTCTTTCTCTCTGTCTGTAGGAGCATTGAAGGCAATCAGATCAAATCCTGCATCATGCTCGGAAAAACCTTCCGGCATCAACGTAAAATGATTAAATGCCGAAATAATATGGATTTCGTCATAGCGCTGCTTAATAAGAACTTCGTCCAGCTTTTGCTCAATAAGATTGGCTGGTGTCTCTTCAGTAACGAAATAAGACTTTTCCTCCAGAATGTTTTTGTTTTTAACAATCTGGTAGATCAATCCGTCTTTGGTAAAAAGTAAATTAAGTACGTTCATATTTCAATTCCTGCAAATTTAGTGAAATTCTACCATTACCGCACCCGATTGATGGTGAAGTATTTCCTTATTATAAAAATCAATATTGACCTGGCTTTCCAATACATCGCGAACCATCCTCTGCAAAGTCCCGTCACCTATGCCGTGAACAATTTCCAGTCTCTTCAGGTTATTTTTCCTGCAAAACTGAATTACTTCAATCAGTTTTTCCTTTTGAATAAACAATCTTTCAAAGCTGTCATAGTCATTTGGATTCTTTACCAAATTATGAAAATGCAGGTCTAAAACCAAATGATTTTTCTGATGTTTTTTAGAAATAACTTTTTTGGGCTCAGGTTTTTTCACCACTCTGATATTTTCATAAAGATCAGCATCTTTCGGTACTAATTTTTCTTTTGCATACTGGTGGGTGAAGCCATATTCGTCTTTAAAAACTACAATATTTCCCCTCACGGAAGTTACAACTCCGCTTAGATTTTCATCTACCACCGAAACCTTATCGCCAATCTTCATAATTTTTTATGACTTGTCTGAATCTATTATTGTGCAAAGGTAAAAAGTAAAATGTATTGAAAACAAACTCCTTTATCCTCAAACCCTCGTACGCTCTCACTCATCACACTCTCGGTCCAAGTTCTATAATTTCAAGATCTTTGATCTCTTCACCGTCCACCACAAAGCGCATCATTGTTCTTACCTTATGCCAGCCCTGTTTTCCACAAGCTCCGGGGTTAAGGTGCAGCAGACTGTTCTTCTGATCATACATGGCTTTCAAAATGTGTGAATGCCCTGAAATAAATAATTTCGGAGCTTTCTCGGCTATTTCTTTCTTGGTGAGTGGAGTATATTTTCCGGGATAACCTCCGATATGAATCATCAGCACTTCCAGTTTTTCACAAAAGAAACGGTTCACTTCCGGAAATTCAGCCTGAATTTGAGCGTTATCGATGTTTCCATAAACTCCCCTCAGAGGTTTTATCTTTTCCAGCTGTTCAATCACCTCTAGGCTTCCGAAATCTCCACCATGCCAGACTTCGTCAGCCTGAGAAGCATATTCTAAGATCCGGTCATCAATATAAGAATGGGAATCGGAAAGGAGAAGGATTTTTGTCATTATCTAAGGGTTCTTTCAGTAATATTTTCGTGATACTTATCTTTGAATACCGCTACACGATCAGGATTAATTTCTCCGTCATGATTGATCACTCTTTCTTTCAATAACCATTTTATCAGCTTTTCCATTCCTTTTTTGGAATTCATAAAATTGGAGATTTTTGCTATATCAGTAGATTCTACTTTTGTTTTTTCAGTGAGAAAGTTCAGAATAAAATAATCATCACTTACATACCTTGGTGTTTCGTTGTCCATATATCGGTAAAGAAGAACTTCCTCGTCATCTTTCATGGAGAAAAATGAATATTGGGCTACATTGATCTTTTCAGCTTTCAGGATCTGTTTTCCATCGAGCAAGACTTTATCATCTTTGATGGTGACGTCCTGAGAAAAATATAAATTACAGCTTATCATCAGTAAGAAGAAAGCCAATAATCTGTTTACTGCCATTTTTACTATTTTTTTAAGACTGCAAATATAAACAAGCTTTCATAAACTGAGTCGGGATCTTAATCAGTAATATTTTTTGTTTTCCTGATAGAGTCCAGTTTCTTTTCTATAGCTTCACTAAAAACCTTTTTTAATTTCAGTTGATTTTCTGTAAGCTTTGAAATCACAAAAGTACCGGTCATATTGGTATTGGAAGGAAATACTAAAGTCACAGTAGAATCTGAAGCTTTTCTCCAGCTCCCGATGTAACGGTCTGGCTTTTCACTTTTTTTGCTAACAGGTTCTTCCAAAGTATCATATCTTAAGGTAGATTTAATCAGATTTCCTGTGATTTTTCCATTTTTCTGAAACCTGATCCCTTCTCTTCTTGCTTCAAAACCATCCTGTTTTTCATACGTATAGATATAAGTGTCCATTTTACTGAGATTCCAGGTTTGTAGAAGCAAAGGATTGGAAGTTCTGTCCTGGGCTTTGATACCACTGACTGCGAAAAGAGAGAAAATACAGATACAAATAGGCTTTTTCATGAATACAACTGGTTTATCGGTAAAATAAGTAAAGTTTTAGCACTGCTAAAATGAGCATCGCTTAATATTTAGTAAATTTGAGAAAATTAAAATAAACAATGAAACAGAAATTTTCTTTTTTCATTTTTCTCTTGACCGTAGGATTGGCCAATGCGCAGGTTGAAGAAAAAAAGCTGGATGAACTGATCCAAAATACCCTGAAAACTTTTGATGTACCAGGAATGTCCGTAGGAATTGTAAAAGATGGTAAAATGATCTATTCCAAAGGTTTTGGAGTACGTTCTCTTACCTCCAAACAGCCTATGGATGACAATACACTGGTGGGGATTGCTTCCAATTCTAAAGGTTTTACATGTACGGCATTAGCAATCTTAGCAGATGAAGGAAAACTGAACTGGGATGATAAGGTTTCAAAATATATTCCTGAGTTTCAAATGTACGATCCGTATGTTTCCCAAAATGTAACGATAAAAGATCTTATCACGCACAGAGCCGGATTGGGTCTTGGGCAGGGAGATCTTATGTTTTTTCCGGAAGGAGGAAACTTAACGGTTAATGATATTGTTCGTAATGTACGATACCTAAAACCGGAAAACCCGTTCAGAACAAAATTAGATTATAACAATGTTATGTTTATTGTTGCCGGAGAAGTGATTCACAGAGTTTCAGGATTAAGCTGGGCAGAATTTATTGAGCAGAGAATTATGAAACCAGTAGGAATGACTTCAAGTTTTGGAAGCTACAACAGAGCAAAAGCAACAGCCAACAAAATTGATGCACATGCTCCTGTAGATGGAAAAGCAATTGCTGTTCCCCACGACTGGAACGAAACAGCCAATGCTGCGGGTGGAATTATGAGTAACATTAAAGATATGACGACTTGGGCAGAATGTCTTTTAAATAATTTTACTACAAAAGATGGTAAAAAACTGGTTTCAGATAAGAATGTTCAACAGCTTTGGAGTTTACAGATTCCGGATAGGGTAGCGGCGAAAAATCCATATGATACAAGTTTTTATGGATATGGTTTAGGATGGTTCCTAAGCGATGTTAAAGGACACAAGCAGATACAGCATACAGGAGGATTGATCGGAACGGTTACACAGTTTACTTTAATTCCGGATATGAAACTGGGAATTGTTGTATTGACGAACCAACAGTCTGGAGCGGCTTTCAATACCATTACCAATACTGTGAAAGATTCTTACCTTGGAGTAGCAGACAGAAACTGGCTGAAAACATATGGTGACAGAATGTCTAAAATGGAGACTGAGTTCGACAAACAGAAGAAAGATGCTTTTGCAAAATCTGAAGCATTTAAAAAAGAAAAATCTCTTCAGCCAAAAGCAGAACAATTTACAGGAACATACAATGATGTTTGGTTTGGGGATGTTGAAATTGCACAACAGGGAAATACGTATAGAATTTCATGTAAAAATTCTCTAAGATTAAAAGGAGAACTGCTTCCATATTCCAACAATTCTTTCATTATCAAATGGGACGACAGAAGCTATGATGCAGATGCCTACATTATTTTCAGCTATGATGAAAACGGAAAAGCAGAATCTGCAAAACTGAAAGCGATTTCTGATGTGACAGATTTCAGTTTTGATTTTGATGATCTGGATTTGAAGAGAAAATAAAAGATAAAATTGTAAAAAAATATTCAAAAGAGCGGGCTTTGGTCCGTTCTTTTTTGTTAACCACGAATGCCACTAATTTATTCACAGATAACACTAATTTTAATAATAATTGAAACTGATATAATTCAATGGGAACGGGCTTTCGCCTGTTTTTTCATGTTTACAGGGATAATGGCTTTAGGCGAAATTTAACCACCCCGTCAAAAAATTTATTTTTTGCCACCCCTCCAGAGGAGGGGAATGTGAAGTATGTAAAAGAAATGATGGTTTACTGTAAAAGATTAAGATCCTGATTTACTAAAGTAATCTATGTATTAATTTTTAAAGAATTTTTTGACTCATAACAAGTTTTCTTCTGTTTCTGACATGAGAAAAGAAGGATAATAATTGAGACATAAAAAATAAGGAAGTAAAGTTATATTTTCCCAGGCTCATAAAAGAACAGCAGTTTCTTTTTGGCGCCATCAAACTCGGACCAAGATTCACAGTCTACTTCAAAACCGGCCACTCCACAAGTGGGAAAATGGAAAATATCTTCAGAGATGGAATTGGCAAAATTGGAAATTCCATTGTTGTGAGAGAAGAAAGCAACCGAATTCAGGTTGTCATCCAGGTCATAAATTACAGATTCAAAGCTTCTTTCCGAAGGATTATACAATTTCTCATCAGTAGAACAGTTCAACTGATAGGCTTGATTAAAAATTTTACAGGTATTCAGTGCACGTACCGCGGGGCTGGACACAAAATGATCAATGGAAATACTATTGCTTTTCAGGAATCTGGACATGTGCATAGCATCCTCCAAACCTTTGTCTGCTAAAGGTCTGTCAAAGTCCTCTGTTTCCTCCGGCCAGTCGCTTTTTGCATGTCTTACGAGGATGAGTTTCTTCATATAATTGTTTTTTGGAAGATTAAAATTATAAAAAAATAATGGAATAAAACATGATTTATATAAAAAAACTGCGTTATGAATAAAATCAGTAAATTTTACTAAATTTGCAGACTTATGGGACAAATCCTTGCAATAGATTACGGAAAGGCTCGTTGTGGCATCGCTGCAACAGATGATATGCAGATTATAGCCAGTGGGCTGGAGACTGTAGAGAACCGTTCTTTAATGGAATTTTTGAAAAAATATTTCAATGAAAATAAGGTAGATGAAGTAGTGGTTGGGCTTCCCATAGATTTAAAAGGAAACGTTTCAGAAGTAGAAACTGATATTTTAAAATTCATAGAAGAATTTAAAAAAGAATTTTCGGATATTGCGGTTCACCGTTTTGATGAAAGATTTACATCCAAAATGGCTTCGTTTTTTATTTCACAAAGTGGAAAAAGCAAAAAAAAGAGGCAGGAAAAAGGATTAATAGATAAAGTAAGTGCAACGATCATATTGCAGAATTTTTAGAACAAAGATTAAGATGATTTTACCGATAAGAGCTTTTGGGGATCCTGTTTTGAGAAAAGTGGGAAAAGATATAGACAAAGACTATCCCGGATTACAAGAATTGATAGATAACATGTTCGAAACGATGTACAGCGCAAATGGCATAGGTCTTGCAGCGCCTCAGATCGGTTTGGATCTCCGTCTGTTTGTAATAGATGTAACGCCTCTTGCAGATGATGAGGATTATGAAGATATTAAAGACGAGTTGGCAGACTTCAGAAAAGTGTTCATCAATGCGCAGATTCTTGAAGAATCAGGGGAAGAATGGAAGTTCAATGAAGGTTGTCTTTCTATTCCGGATGTAAGAGAAGATGTAAAAAGAAAAGGGACAATCGTAATCGAATATTATGACGAAAATTTTGTGAAACATACAGAAACTTTTTCCGATATTAGAGCCCGCGTAATTCAACATGAATATGACCATATTGAAGGCGTTCTGTTTACCGACCACCTGAGTGCTTTGAAGAAAAAACTGGTAAAAGGTAAGCTGACAAAAATCTCTCAAGGTGAAGTAAGCATCGGTTACAAAATGAGATTTCCAAAATAATTTAAACAAGGATTAAAAAATAATATAAAGCAAAAAGCTAGTGCTGATTGCAGAATTTACAAAAAATAAAATTATGCTGTTAGAAAAAATAATTTCAATTTCTGGAAAACCAGGACTTTTCAAATTAGTTTCTCAATTAAGAAACGGATTCATCATTGAAGATGTTACCAACAAGAAAAAAGTAAGCATTGGAAACTCAAGCCAGGTAAGTTTATTGGACAATATTGCCATGTTTACATTTGAGAAAGAAGTTCCTTTGTTTGAAGTATTTGAAAATATTGCTAAAAACAACGACTATAAGGAAACGATCTCTCACAAATCTTCTGATGCAGAGTTGAAAGACTTTATGTTGGTATCTCTTCCAAACTACGATACAGAAAGAGTATATTCTTCTGATATTAAGAAATTGGCTCAGTGGTACAATATCCTTCATAAAGCTGGATATATCACTCCTGATAGCTTTGTAAAAGCAGAGCCTGAAACTTTGGACGGAGAACCTGCTGAAGAAGTAAGCATTGAAAAAGAAGCTAAGAAAG
This sequence comes from Chryseobacterium sp. MEBOG07, assembly GCF_021869745.1. Lineage (NCBI taxonomy): Bacteria > Pseudomonadati > Bacteroidota > Flavobacteriia > Flavobacteriales > Weeksellaceae > Chryseobacterium > Chryseobacterium sp. MEBOG07. The sequence goes on along the minus strand of NZ_CP084579.1, from coordinate 4,651,618 downwards.
CTCCAAAAGTAGAGAAGCCAGCTGCTCCAAAAGTAAAAGCTACTTCAGCTGCAAAATCAGCTCCTAAAAGTACACACAGAAAACAAGGATAATTCATTCAACTTGAATTAAAATATAAAGCCTTGTCTGGAAGTTCCGGACAAGGCTTTTTGTTTTTCTATTAGGTAGAAGGTAGCAGAGATTAGGTAGCAGATACTAGGTTGCAGGGATTAGGGAATTTTCTGCTAAGTTCAAATTTTGTCTGTGCCATTAAACATTAAACCTCGCATCCCACACTCCGAAACTCCCAACTTTCACTCTCAACCTCTACCACAGACCCAAAATATCCCTTACATTTGTATAAGATTGAATTTCCCATTACTTATGAATACGAAACAAGAGAAACTAGAAGCCTTTAGCAGATTACTGGACATCATGGATGATTTGCGTGAAAAATGCCCATGGGACCAGAAACAGACACTGCAGTCACTTCGCCATCTTACCCTTGAAGAAACCTATGAGCTTTCAGATGCTATTTTGCAGGACGATTTACATGAAATAAAGAAAGAGTTGGGAGATGTGCTGCTTCATTTGGTTTTTTATGCTAAAATCGGTTCAGAAAAAGAAAGTTTTGACATTGCAGATGTTATCAATTCTCTTAATGAAAAGCTGATCTTCCGCCATCCTCATATCTACGGAGATACTGTCGTGAAAGACGAAGAAGAGGTGAAACAGAACTGGGAGAAATTAAAATTAAAAGAAGGAAATAAATCTATTTTAGGAGGAGTTCCAAAAAGTTTACCGAGTCTGGTAAAAGCCTACAGAATTCAGGATAAAGTGAAAGGTATCGGGTTTGAATTTCACGATGCGGAAGATGCCTGGAAAAAAGTAGATGAAGAAATTCAGGAGTTTCATGCAGAGACGGACCTGGTTAAAAAAGAACAGGAATTGGGTGATGTATTTTTCTCGCTGATCAATTATGCAAGAATTTCAGGAATCAATCCGGATTCTGCTTTGGAGAGAACCAATCTAAAGTTTATTTCAAGATTCCAAAAGATGGAAGGACTTGCTGAGGAGCAAGATTTAAAGCTTGCAGATATGTCTTTAGAAGAAATGGATGTCCTTTGGGAAAAGGCAAAAAAAATTCATAAATCCTGATTGGAACAATTAATGCTTCTTATGTTCAGTTAAAAAAAATAAAAAATATGTTACGCTTGCTTATTCTACCTGCTTTGTTTTTATTGAGTTGCAATCCAAAAGCTCAGAATTCCCCTACTAATGGGGACGAACTAAAAATACAGTTTTCCTTACCCAAAAAGTTGAAGGAAGTTTCCGGAATTACGTTATCAAAAGATAAAAAGACTATTTGGGTGATAGAAGATAGAGGGAATAAAAATGCAATATACGGTCTGAATGATAAAGGAGAGATGCTGGCAAAAATACCGGTAGAAAATGCTGAAAATACAGATTGGGAAGACATTATATCTGATTCTGAAGGAAATATTTATATCGGAGATTTTGGGAATAATGATAATGACAGACAGGACCTTGCTATTTTAAAAACAGATTTGAAAGATAGTAAACAAACAGTTACAAAAGTTGTTCAGACTACGAAATTCCATTATCAGGGGCAGACGGAATTTCCACCGAAAAAATCAAACCTGCTGTATGATTGTGAGGCTTTTGTAGAAATGAATGGAAGCTTTTACTTATTCACCAAAAACAGAAGCAAAGGTTTTGACGGCACTTTCCTGGTATTCCAGGTACCTAATAAAGAGGGGAATTTTGAAGCGAAGTTAATAGGAACGTTAAAACTTGAAGGCGGCTATAATGATGCAGCGATTACATCAGCTACCATCAATAGTACGAAAGATAAAATTGTATTGCTGACGCACAAAAATGTACATGTTCTGACCGGATTTACTGCCGATAATTTCAGTGCTACAAAAATTCAGAAAATTCCATTAAACCATAATTCTCAGAAGGAAGCTATTATTTTTCTTGATGATAAAACATTAATGATCGCGGATGAGAAAGGAAAAAATGAAGGTGGAAATGTATATACATTTTCTTTTTAGGATCATTTTATGTAATAAAGAGATTGTAAAAAAACAGCAAATCTCTAATCCTATTTGTGAGAAAATAAGTAATGGTGTAGTTAATAATATTATGCTGAATATTTTAAACATTTTTTTACTTTTATGAATATTGGAAACAAGATGAAGAAGGATTATGGAGAAAAGTAACATGGAATTTTATTTTAAAATATTCTTGTGGTTTATAGGTTATTACCAAAAAAGCTTTACAAAATACCTGTAAAGCTTTTTTAATGAAGATTGTATAAACGTCTAAAATTATTCTGAAATATATTGGACTGAAAGTTTGAAGTCACCAATCTATATTGTCTTGTATGATCACCGGTTACTTTAAAGGTGTCTCCAACCGCAAATAACCTGATTCCTGTTAAGGTGTGATACACATATTCGCTTCTTTCTGAGTGATTGGTTGACATTTTTGCTATTTCTATAGCATCACCAACTTTATCAATTGTAGATGTTGCCGTACCACCGGTCTGACCAGATGGATTACTATGCAAATCGTATGTCAAATAGGTATTAACACTATAGAATCCTGCTTTATTCACGGTAAAAATACCCGTATTAGAATCATAACTAATATAAGTATTAAGAATTTTGTTTACTACATTATAACGTAAAGTATTGGATTGGCCACCTGCATAAGGAAGAGCTGGTGGTGCAGGGTCGGTGTTATTCTTATTACCTATAAATACCATTTTGGTAATACTCTGAGAATCTAGGGATTTCCATTCCGGAGCGTTACCGGTTCCATTGGTACTTAAGAAATCTCCGGCAGTTCCTGAAGAACCTGTTGTACTACCATCCCCGCCTACATTGATATCTTTCACAACTTGAAGCCCGCCGTTAACATGTAATGTTTTTTTAGGAGTCGGCGTTTGTATCCCGACTTGTGCGAATGTAAATAATGACATAGCAATTAATGCTACGCTTAGTAGTTTTGTTTTCATCTTAGAAAGTGTGTTTTTATTGGTGCAAATGTATACATTACTTTTAACAAATGAAATTTTGATATAGTAAGATATTGCCTGTTATATTGTGCTTTTTTTGTTTAAATGCTGTTTTGATGTAATATTTAAATTATTTTTGATATTTTTTAAATTTTATTTAAATTAATTTCTCTTACTTTTTTTATTTAATTCTTTGTTATAGAAGTATTTCTATGAGGAGATCTGTTTTTACTGTTATATCCAAAATATAAATCCGTTTTATACATTGCTATCTACTGATTTCAGGAACTTAATCCGTAGCATTTATTATCTTTTCCATTTTTATTGTAAATAAAAAAACACAGAGTAAATCTGTGTTTTTTTGAATATATAAATAGATTGATTAAAGCTGTTGTTATTACGGAGTAAGGTAAGATCTACGATATTATTACGATAACAATAATCACCTTACTAAGTGTGAAGTCTTAGAAAAAGTAAGTGGGGTAGATACTAAATTTAGTACTGTTACCTATTCTGATTTTGATAATGCTGCCAATCCATTTAAAAAACTTTATTTGATCAATGATACTTTTTTTGAGAAAAGCTTATCTGCTAATAATTTCAGGAGAAGAGAATCGGGTACTGTAGCTTTAAATTCTGGTCTTCCTCCAAAAACAGGGACAAAGAAATGGACTTATAAATATGATACAAACGGACAGATAATATTATACTAAATACAAAATCCACAGATTTACTCTGTGGATTTTTTAAATATATGAATGTAATTGAAGTGATTGAATTGTTGATTACGGCGTAAGATATGATATGTGAATATTGCCGCTGGATAATCGGAAATCCTGGGTATAACGACAGCGTATTCTGAATGTCTCCCCGGTATTGAAGAAATTGATGGATGATAGATTATGATTCAATCCTGTAGTGCGCTCTCCATGTCCTGTAGAGATACCAGCAAGCGTTGTGACTGCCGGAGAAACTTTCTGAATGTAAGAATTAGCTGTTCCTGCGGTTTGTCCAGAAGGATTCAGATTAAGATCATAGGTAGCATACGGGACAATATTATAAAACCCGGGTTTTACTACCGTGAAAAGACCTGTTGTAGAGTTATAGGTCAAATAAGCTGTGTCAATCTTATTGCTTACATTAAAAATATAGGTTTGTGAATAACTTTCATGAGTGTTGACGGGTGTAGAGTGGGTTCCTGTATAACTGCCACTTGTTGGATTGATATCCGTTTTATTTCCAACATAAACTACCTTTAAAAAGTTTTCTGATTCAATCGTTTTCCAAATCGGAGCTGTTCCCACTCCACTTGACATTAAGACTTCTCCTTTGTTTCCTGAATTTCCCTTTGTCCTATCATCTCCACCCACATTCAGGTCTTTAACTACCTGAAGGGAACCATTGACATGTAATGTATGTTGAGGTGTTGGTGTTTTAATCCCTATCTGTGCATTTAAACTTATGGACATGACTAATAACACCATGTATAATAGCTTGTTTTTCATTCAATTGTTGGTTTTTTTGTTGGCACAAATATAAACTGTTTTAAAAATGTCTGTTTTTTAAGGAATTAACAAACATATTGTGCTATCTGTAGGTTTGGACTATATAGCTGAAAATATGGCCTTTAGATAAAAGCCATATTTGTGTTATTGATGAAAAATGTGAGCTGAAAATTAGAATTATTAAATTAAATTTAAATTGATATTTTTTAAATATATAATTTTTATTAATTTAACATGTTGGTTATTAGTTCTTTGTGATTATTTCTGAATTATTTTTTGAGATGGTAAAATTAGAATTATTTTCTTCTTTCCCCAATAAGATTTAAAATTTCATTCCTACCCCTGCAGAAACCCTTCCGCCATCTGAACCATAAAAATAATTCAGCCTTGCAGACACCATTTCTACGATACTCAGCCAAACCCCAGCACCTGCAGATTGATGCCATTTTCTGGAATCTTCACCGTCATTCCATACACGGCCGATATCATATCCAATAAGGATTCCCATGTTAGCCGGAGCAATATTATTTCTTACCCTACCGAAATCCCATCGAATTTCAGAGTTATTGATAAAGTATGATCTTCCGGAGAATCTTTCATTTCTGAAAGCCCTCATACCGTTATTGCCACCAATGGTTGCAGCCTGATAAAATTCAAAATTATTATTGTTGATCCACATGACATTGCTGGAGTTTGCAAATACAAATTTTCCTTTTTTATCAATTCTATGATCAACAGCAAGCTTTCCTTTTACAGTTACGAAATTTTTATTAAAATCGGAAAGAGTCGCTTTCCAGTCGGCATTAACCATGAATTCCAGCCCAAGGGTAGGGAAGGCTACATTATCAGCATTTTTATAGCCAAAAGTATAATTAGCTCCTACAAACTGCTGGCTGTTAAATACCCCCGGTCTTACGTCCGGTGACTGGTTGATGAAACGGTCGGCCTTTCTCTGTACTTTATTATCCTCAAAAGTCAATTGAAACTGATGACTGAGATTCATCCAGCTTTTCTGAGAGATGGAAGGAGCAAAGTTGAACTTAGAAATTCTGGCTCTGTTGTATTCTCTTTCCGTATCTTCTTTGTCGTACTCACTTTCATTGGAAAGTCCAAAGAAGTTTTGAGAAAATCTTGGAGTCGTATAAAATGCATCCAGATTGATATCCCATCCTGAAATCGCTTTTTTGAATACTCCTCTATAAGTAAGACTGAATCCTGCTGTAGCCGTATAAAAATTAGCTTTTAAGCTGTGTTTTTGAGTAAAAGGATCACGGATAAAATTATTAACGGTATAATTAGCTAAAACTCCTACAATGACACCATCATCAGGGTTGTAGTCTAAATTTGGATAACCAGCAAATGAATTGTATTTCGGATGTTTATAATTATAACTGTTAATGTCGTAGTCGTCAGTAATGTTTTTGGTTGCATTGCTGGCATTGTAAGTATTCTTCTGAGATTTAAAATCATAAATCTTTACTTTTCTTCCGTCACCAATAGTATACGTATCATGATTATATCCACCAATCAGTCTGATGGTCATTTTAGGACTTCCGGTTCCGTTTACTTCATAGATATCATCATCTTCCAGCCCATAGATCCACAGTTCTTTTGTTTTTGAATCGTGATAGGTCTTTTCAAAAACAAGCTCATTCTTATCCTTATTCTTACCCAGTTTGTATTGCTGTACAAGAACAGAATGTCCGTTTTTGGTAATGACAAATTTATCAGGATTTACAGTGCCTGCCAGAGGAACTTTTTTCTGCAATACATCATAATACTGAGTCGCATAGCTCAGGAGTTTTGTTTTTCTTATTTTCAGTTTTCGCTGGATTTCAGCGATGGTATCATCCTGTACTTCTTTCGGAAGATTATGGAAAGCATCATCAATATCCGCATCGGTAAGATGCTCCTGAATATATTTTGCCTGCGTTTCCCACTCTTGTTGGTCAGCACCTTTTAAGAAAACCAAATCCATTGGATAGGGTTCCATAGCCAGCCATTTTACACTGCTGATGTCTTCTGTAAAGGTTTTCATATGGCGAATGGCCGGAACATTCATAATCACTTTAAATGCAGCCCCGTCATATCTACTGAAGGCCTGATCCCTGTCTTTAGGAATAGGTTTATAGACAACTTTGTCGCCCACTTCATATTCTGCCCATTTCCATTGATCCGAGTGTCTGTCCCAGTCACCGATAAGCATATCAAATAATCTTGCTCTGATGTAAGACTCTCTGTCAACAGAATATTTATTGCTTTTGTTGAGGTTTTTCAATACATCATTTGTGGAAACGATATCTTTTGCATTGCCGAGATAGGCCAATGTTTTCGGGTCAGAAGAAAAACGTTCTTCAATCATGTACATTTCATCTCCATAGTTCTCATTATATTTCCCCAAAGCATGTTGTTTTGGGATATAATACAATTTGGGATTACTGTGCAGAATATTCAGTTTTTCTGACATATTCCCAATGGTAAACGGAGTAAAAGGATGGTTGGTCGTATAAAAATCAAGCAGGAATTTTTCAGGGAAAGTATCTGCAAGCTCTTCTCCTAATGTACTTTTTTGGAAAGCCATATTATTAAGAAAACGAATAGCACTTTTTTTCACGCCACGCATCACAAACTCCTGTCCGTCTGCTGATTTTAATCGTAAACTGTTGGATTGGTTTCCTCCTCCTTCTCTGAAAGGAATATATCCTCCATTCAACTCTGAAAGGTTGGCTGTTGGAGCTTCAATCGGAATTCCATAATACCTTCTGTAGTGGTCTCCCCAAAGCCAGCGGTAAAATTTCCTTTTTTCGGTAAGCTGTACCGGATAAATGGTTGAAGAGAAAGTCGCCGGAAAAGAATTTGGAAAATTATTGACAAATGCATCCGGTTTGGAAATGACTGAAATATGAGTCAGTTTTTTAAGCTGTGCTTCTTTTGTTGAAAAATACTCAACATCTGTACTTTCGTTTTTTCTGAAATTTAAAACCGCAAAACCGCTTCCCCCGTAAGAGAAGTCTGCTTTTTCAACAATGGTAGAAGGATCTGTTTTAGAACCTGCACCACTGATGATCTGTCTGAAGTTTCCGTCTTCGTGATATTGAAGATTATGATCATGCCCGGAAACGAAAATAATGTTTTCTTTATCCTGAACGATACTTTTCAGTCTGTTAGCCAGATCTGCATAATGTTGGTTATTAATATCTTCAGGGCTCGCTCCGGAGGAACTCCTTACTATATTGATGACACTTGCAACTACAGGAACAGGAATTTTACTTTTTAAAGGGAAAAGATGAGATTTCGCAGAATTAAAGCCTGCATGCGTTCCACTGCTGATAATAGGGTGGTGTAAAGCTACAATGATCTTTTTACCCTGATTTTTAATGATAAGATCTTTAAACTCGGTAAAGAAATCCTCGCGGGTTTTAATATTACAGTTTTTGTTGATCCCCGGATAATTGTCCCAGTTGGCAATCACCCATTCGGAATCAATGGCAATGAGTTTGATGTCTTTGGATAGGTTGATATCGTCAATTGGGCATCCGTTTTTAGGGAGGAATGCCTTTTTATCGTCCAGGTATTTTTTTACCAGTCCTTCCTGGGTATTTAATCCTTCAAGTCCGTTGTACCAGTCGTGATTTCCGGGAATTACTAATGTTTTTCCTTTGAAGTTTTTAGTGATGGCAAGCTGATTTTCCAGTTTTTCTTTAGCTGAAGCATACTCTTTATCTGTTTCTTTGGGCATCCCGTTAGGATAGATATTATCTCCCAGAAAGATCAGCATAGAGTTGCTGTCGGCAGAGTCCAGCTTACTTTTTAGTAAATTCAGAGTCTTTTGTGCCTGAGGTTCATCTGCATTTCCAGCATCACCAATCAGAAAAACTTTAAAATCATTTTCAGATTTTATTTCAGAATCTTTTACTTCAAATAAGTTTTTGCCCTTTTGCACGTTATAGGTAGCACAGGAATAAAGGGCTCCTGCGGACATTACTGTTCGAAGAACAATAGAAGTATTTTTTAGATGAGTTTTAAAGGATAAATTCATAAATTTACATTAACAAAAATTCAGGAATGAGCATTCTACACAAAGCTAAAAATTATGTTGAAATCTTATTCAAAGATAAGTTATCTTCAGTATATTTTTATCATAATTTTATCCATACTGCCTATACAGTGAATAAGGCTGAGGAAATCATGAAAAACACTCCTGTCTCTGAAGAGGATCAGGAGAAGGTACTCGTCGCATTATGGTTTCATGATACCGGGTATATAGAATGTGCTCTGAACCACGAGGAAAGGAGCGTAGAGGTTATGAAAGCCTTTTTACACCAGGAAAATTATCCGGAAAACTATATTGCAGATGTTGAAAAACTGATTCTGGCTACGAAAATACAATATGAGCCTCAGAACTTACTGGAAAAAATTGTAAAAGATGCCGATTTCAGCCATTTTGCAGGACATGATTACAGTGATATTTCCGATGCTTTGAGAAAAGAATGGGAATTGACCAATGTAAGATGTTTTTCCAATGAAGAATGGAATGCCGGTAATCTGGATATGCTGAAGAATAAGCATACTTTTTATACAGATTATGCCAAAGAAAACTGGGAACCCCTGAAAAAGAAGAACATTAAAAAGATCGAAAAGAAGCTGGAAAAAGAAGAAGATAAAAAAGAGACTAAGAAGGAGGTTTCAGAAGGGAAAAAGGAAAAAGAAAAATCAGACAGAAGTGTAGATACTTTATTCAGAGTAACGCTTAACAATCATACGAGACTGAGCGATATTGCAGATAGTAAAGCCAATATTCTTTTATCAGTAAATGCGATTATTATTTCGGTTTGTCTTTCTGTATTGGTTCCGAAGCTAGATGCTCCTAAAAATTCACATTTAATTCTTCCAAGTTTCATATTGCTTTTGTCAAGCGTACTGACAATCATATTTGCGATCTTGTCTACCAAGCCGAATGTGACAAAAACTACGTTTACCAATCAGGATATTGCGAATAGAAAAGTAAACCTGCTGTTCTTCGGAAACTTTCAGCAGATGTTGTTTGATGATTATCACAATGCGATGAAAGACCTGATCAAAGACAGAGATTATATTTATGATTCCATGGTAAAAGATTTATACTATCTGGGAAAAGTTCTTGACAGGAAATACAAGCTTTTATCCATTACCTATAAGATCTTTATGGCCGGGATTATTATTTCTGTTCTGTCTTTTGGGATCGCATTCCTTAGTCTTTAATTTAAAATAAATAGATAACAAATGATTGTCAGACAGCGAACGAATTGGCTGAAAATGCTATTTATATGGAGAGGATCTGTGTTGAAGAAAATTGTAGTTCAGCTCACTATGATTACGCTGTTTTCTTTGGCTATCTATTTTTTTAAAGGGAGAATCTTTGATTATAAAGTGCATCTAAATCCTACCATTTTTACGCTGATAGGATTGGCACTTGCCATTTTTATGGGATTCTGTAATTCTGCGAGCTATGACCGTTTCTGGGAAGGCAGAAAACTTTGGGGATTACTTGTGATTGAAACCAGGTCTTTGACAAGACAGATTTTATCATTAGTGAACGACTCTTCTCCCGAAGCCAAAGAAGAAAAACAGAAAATCATTAAACTGATCTCGGCATTTTCCTGGTCACTGAACTTTCAATTGAGAGATAAAACCGGTACAGAGCATCTTGAGAGATTGCTTTCTCTGGAACAGCTGGCACAGGTAAAGGATAAAAAGTTTATTCCAAGTATTATTCTGGGGTTTATTGCCGACTGGCTCAATGAGCAGAATAAAAAAGGAAATATAGATACCATCGTGATGACTTCTATGGATCATCAGTTGAATCAGTTTTCTAATATTTCCGGGGGATGTGAGAGAATTTACAATACTCCGTTACCGTTTGCTTACAGTGTTTTGCTGCATCGTACCGTATATCTGTATTGTTTCTGGCTTCCTTTTGGGTTGGTAGATTCTTTAGGGTGGATGATGCCTCTGATCGTTTTGTTGATCAGCTATACTTTTATTGCTCTCGATGCCATTATCCAGGAGATTGGTGAACCTTTTGGTGAAGAGGAAAATGACCTTGCCCTGAACAGCATTTGCCGTACTATAGAATTTTCTATTTTTGAACAGGCAGCAATTCCTCAGGGAGAATTGAAGAAACCGGATACTTATTTTGTGGATTAGGATTTTTCTAAATCCTTCAAAAAATCACTTATTGAAATTTCAAGAGCATCCGTAATTCTCAGAAGACTGAGAACAGATGTATTGATAACCCCTCTTTCTATCCTTGTAATCTGTGAAATTTCTATATCTACCATAAAGGCAAGTTCTTTTTGTGTAAGGTTTTTTTGCACACGTGTCTCTTGGAGACGCTCACCAATTTTCTTCAGTATTATTTGATCCGAATCTTTCACATAGCAAAGGTTGTAGTTTACTATAAATTTTAAGTAGGCAGATTTGCCTACTTAAAATTTTATTCTTACGTTTGCGAAAAATTTATATATTTAACCGCACAAAAATTAAAAACACATGAGAAAAAAAATGAGTCTCAGGTTGTCTTTATTGATAGCCTTATTTGCCACTTTATGGTCCTGCAGGAATGATTATTTCCCCGACCAGCAGGAAAATTCCAATGACTACAATGCTTTCCGATATATTTACAAAAGGATTTCTTTAGAAGAAAGTAAACACAAAATCAACCTTATTCCTGAGCTAAAAAAAATCAATGAGAAACTGAAAACCCGTGAGGCTCATGTTTCAGGAAAATCTGTGAAATACAGCAACGGAGTTTCTGTGAATACAGATGATGTGATTTACATAGAACGAGGACCAAATGTTCACAGCTACACTTTTCATATCACAAGGGACAATGAACCTGAAAATGCACCTTTGGAAAACCTTGTTCTGAGTCTTCTTCCGGATGGTACTTACAAAGAACTTTTAATTACTTATGATTTTACATCACCGGAAAAACAAATCCTGATGAATGATGGTTCTGTTGATACAAAGGGGAAACTCAATGTAGAAGAGTTAAACCCAGGGACCTACAGTGGGGGAGGATTAGTAAACAAATCTGATATTTCGTGTCAATGGATAGAAGAATCCTATTTTACTTCCTGTAGTGAAGGCCAACACTTTAATGGAGAACCTTCCAAATCACAAGGAGGTCCTTGTAAGGCAGACCAGCCTTCAAAAATGGTTACCGTCGTTATCCATAGATGTAAAGCGCTCCCAGCTTCCACAGCATTGGGGGAAGATGGAACTGGCGGCGGCGGTGGGCCATTTGGAGGGTCGGGTGGAAATAATGATGGTACACCTACAATACCTAACTTACCACCTCGTAGAATACCACCTTGTAAACAAACAAAAATGATGCTTACAAATCCTGCTGTACAAGATAAAATAGGGCAATTGAAAGAAAAAGTAATAGTTGATGGCAATGAATTTGGCTTCAAAATAAGACCTGATGGCACAACTTCCGATATAACAGAAGGAGGCAAACAACATTGGGATGTGGGGGATATGCAGGAATTTGCTGGATTTTACCATTCTCACCCTGGGGCGGGAATAAACATATTCTCACCACCCGATATACAATCTCTTTTTACCAATATTATTACGTCAGGAAGCAGCTCTACTGTAAGTGATGTTTTTATAGGGGTAATAGGTTCTGAGAACTGTACCTCATGCCCAAATGGAATAAAATACTTTCATTATATTTTACGTTATAATGGTCCTATACAAGATGCAGGAACAATTTCGAGTACAAATTATGATATGAAAATTTTAAAAAATAATTATCAAAAAAGAGAATATGAGTTAACCTCTATGTTGCCTGTTTCTCCTTATTCAGATAATGATGGAGCTTCATTGAATCATACGGGAGTAGAAAAATTATTTTTTGAAACCTTAGATAAAATGAATATCAATAAAAATAATGTGATATTACAAAGGATAGATGATAATGGTACGATAAACATGATAACATTAAATTCAGACGGAACTACAACTCCGATTCCTTGCCCCTAACCTAAAAATTACAATAATGAAAACATTATATTTAAAAATTATACTTTTTATCACCTTTACAAGTATGCTTTCATGTAAAGCACAACAAAATCCTCTTCCATTAAATACCTGGATGGAAAATATACCTCAAGGAGGTTATGTAAAAGATTTGAATAACGAATTATCTCCGTACATAGGAATTTATAAAGCTAATTTTCAAGGAAATGAAATTACTTTATATATTACTAAAGAAGAAAATAGAGAAGAAAAAGATATTGGAAAAATTTATTATAAGGATGCCCTCATAATAAAGTTTAAAATTAAAAATTCATCAGGCAGTATTTTACAAAATACATCCACTATTAATTTCCCTACTGATGAATTATCTAATAATTTTATTTATAGCATTGGTACAAAACCTAACATAAATTCTGTAGTTTTCATTTATAGTGGTACTAACTGTGGAGTAGGTTGGGGAAAAATACTATTGAAAAAGCTTACTAATACACAAATTTCTTGGGCATTTAGAACGAATAGCTCAGTTCTTACTAATCAAAATTGTCCGGGAAATCCTGATATTAAAGTATACTTACCTGTAACTGAGGGGTTAGTTTTTACCAAACAATAGTAATAAATGATCAGTCTTATAGAATTATTGCAATGAATTTTATGGTGAAAAAAGTTATTTTGTTTCTACTGTTATCATTTTTAATATAATCACCAATGAAAAAAATATTATTAATAATAACACTTTGTCTATTTGCTAAAAGTTTTGCTCAAATTAAAAATGATGATGCATTACATTCTGTAAAATCAGAATCATTAGTTCATTCTATTTCAACATTAGAGAATATAAAAATACTTTCACCTACACCAGAAGAAAGAAGAGCAATTGATTCATTAAAATCTGAAGCTGTAGTATCCCTGGAAAAGTGTCAGAAAATAAGTAGAAATTGTATTGATGATATAGAACTATTTGGACCTGGTAATGCTGGTTTTAAAGGAGGAATAAATAATTTCCGCAAAATCTTATTTGAAAAATTTAAGATTCATGCAAATACCCAAAAAGGTGAAAACAGACTTCGCATAACAATAGGAAAGCAAAATAACATTGAAAAAATTGATTTTCTAAGGTATACAGATGATGTGTCAAAGAAAGAAATTGTAAGTTTATTTCAATCAAAAGAACTCAATAACTGGCATTCTGCTAAAGTTTATAAATATCCTGTAAAACAGGAATTTGAAATCAGTATTTTTATTGAAAATAAACGATAAATAATCATCCGGGATATATATTCCGGATTTTTTTTATTCCTGCGGAAGCGTAAAAGACACCCTCAGCGCCAGCAATCCCGTAATTCCCTGAAGATCTTCTACCTTCAGAAACTCCACATCATGCTGTAAAACGTCTTTTTTCTGGAGCTTAGAGATGTAGTCCAGGTATTCCTTCTGATTTTCCATTCCGAAATAGACGATGGTGATTTTTCCGGGAGCGGTGATGCGTTCCGAAGAATCTTTGACATGGGCTTTATCCAGACGCTTTTTGATGATCTCGTAATAAGAATTGTAGGCTCCATCTACATCGAAGCGTTTTTCATCCATTCTGAAACGTATGTCTATTTTTTCATTATATACAAAGATCAGCGAGGCAATATCCAGCTGTATAGGAAGATCTTTTTTGAAAGACTGGAAGTCAAGCTCCATTTTGCAGATGGTCTTCAGCTGCCAATATCTCAGTTTGTGAACAACTTTTGAGTTATAGTGGAGTTCGGGAGCAATGGTAGGACCAATGTACAGGTTATGTTCCACACCATCAGACTTAAACCTTTCATAGTAATGCGGGAAAATTTCCTGCGCTTTTACCTGGCTTTCATCCAGCATATCAGCAAGCTTTCTATTGACCAGAGTGATAGAGTCATCCAGCTTTTTTCGATGGTTGTAAAACAGGTCTGTTGGTGCAAAGATATGTGAAAAATAGTCTTTGATCTTTGCCTTTATTTCTCTGGAAGTCCTTACTTCAAGCTTTCCCTGTAGAAAAGGATGAATCTCTTCCCTTAATAATCTTTGGAAGCGCTGTTCCGTATCAGCTTTGATCTCATTATTCAGTTCATTTTCGAAAATATCCAGTGCCAGCAGGAATTTTTCCGAATCGGAATTGGTAAGTAGAAAAATCTCGTTAAGCCACTCAATCTGCTGATTAAGATCCAACAGCATCAGGTTATATCGCTTTTCCGAAGAAGAACGAATATCTGAAACACCAAATAGCGGAGTAAGGGTTTTAAATGAAATCTGCTTTAAGGTATATATTTTTTTCCGAGTGATGCCGTGAAGTATTTTTCAGCTTCATTTCTGAACTTCCAGACTACACTATCGTGAATCGTAGTATATTCACGTTGGATAATAGCTTCTATCTGATAGTTTTTCTCAAAGTAGAATCTGTTTAGAGAGAAAAGAACCATATCCGTGAAAAATTCCAGTTTTTTAAGTTTCAACCCGTTGAAACTTCCGGCAATAGGAGAGGTAAATTCCATGATAGCAAGGAGCTCTCCATCTTTCATGATAGGAATTACCATGAAGCTGTTGACGTTATTGTCCTTTAAAATACTAAAGGAAGGAAGCTGTTTTACATTTTCATCGAGTTTGTTTACATTGGAAACAACTACTGGTTTTGAATTATGATTTAAATTATTGAACGTGTTCTTACGGGTTTCTTCATCAAAAGTGTTGATCCAGAAATCAAGAATATGATTGGTAAGAAGACTGTCGTAAATCGGAAGTTTATCAAGCTTCTGTTCTTTTTTGTTGAAGGTCATCAGCCCAAAGCTGAGTTCCGGGACATCAAAATAGGATTTGAAAATTTCAGTCAGGTTTTCATTAGGATTTAAATCTTCCGGATCAATCTCGATCATGCTTGATTTCAGGTCAGAAAGTGCAACTTCAGAGGTGCAGTCTACCAGTGAAATGATGGTGAATCCTTTCAATATCCATGATTGGGAAGGGAAATATTTTTTCCACAATTTAAAATCATCCAGGTTTTCCAGAAGCATCTCCAAAATATCATCAGATGGGATCTTGGCATCTTCTGTAGGAGTGATTTCCGTAAAGTCTGAGTTGACTGTAATCTTATAATGTTTCATGATTCCCTGTTTGTTGGGGATATCATAATAAAACGGAATCGTACTTTTAATATCTTTTTTGAAGTAGCTCTGAAGAATCAGACAACAGCAGAACACATAAAATTCATTATCTGAAATATTTCTGAGTTCTATTTCGAAGTCTTTTCCGGCATCTTTAAGAATATCTTTAAACCTTTCGGTATAATTGAATGTGATGTTAGAAAGAGGAATACTTGCCGCTTTGATTTCGTTTTTGGTAAGACCGGTTGGGAAAAGATCAGCAAGCAGCAATCTGATGAGGTCTTCATGTTTTTCGAGAAGAGCCGTATCCTCGAACCCGTCCCGAAGCTCTTTAAAGTTTTTCGTACTCTCGATCAGGGATTCTGCATAATTGACTCTATATTCCAATCTATCGTTATATCGGATATGCTCCAGAACATCCAAATATTTTTTGAATGATATATAAACCTGAAAAGGAGAGTCTTTTTTGTAGAGATTAGCCAAGAGCTGAAATTTAGAGTAAAGTTATGAAAAAAGCAGAATATGGGTAGGGTGGAAATTTTATTTTATTGTACATAATTTACAGATACTTTGAAAAAAACAGCAATGTATTTTGTAATTCTTTGCTGTTTTTTGGAAAGACAGATTACTGGATTATTGATTAATAAATTCTACTGCTTTTTCAATTAGTGGATCCTCATTATTTCGTATGGATTTTAAGGTCTGTTTGACCTGGATATCAATAGAAACACCTGTTCTTTGGGTCCCTTTTCCATTGGGGTAATATACTCCCAGTCCACTTATTGAAGTGCTTACTCCACCAGGAAGAAGTATTTTGGAAACATCTCCGTCTGCACCTGCTGTTTGAGAACCTATCACGACAGATTGGGGAGCTGTGCGTAAGGCCATCACAATGAATTCTGATGCGCTTTGCGTCGTTTCATCCACTAGAATAGCGACTTTACCTTTGTAATAATTATGGTTTGTTTTACCAATTTTTGCAGTTCCATTCACCTCAAATTTTCCGGGATGATGTAATGATGTTGCTTTAAATTGAGCAAATTCTTTGGAAGTAGGAAAAAAATAATCGGAAAGGATAAAGGTTGAAAACTCTTTAGGATAACATCGGAGATCAATGATAATTCCTTTTTTATTCATGAATTTTTTCATCACCGTATGAATCTCCTCTTTTGTGATGACAGCAGGATAGATATACCCGATATTATGATCCAATTCTTTGTGTGTCGGAATATTTTTTTCCAGGATTAGATCCTGACCGGGAATTGTTTTTAAACTGATATCCGACAATTTTCCATTATTTTGTTGTATTGTTATGACGATATCATTTTCATTTGTTTTGAGAATGATACTGCTAATATCTCTGAGAAGCGCTGCTTTGTTGGAAGCAGGTATATATTTTGCTTTTTCAGCCAGAAGATCATTTACTTTTTTGTGATTGATCTCTGTGATAATATCTCCAACGACAAATCCCGATGCTGTATTTTGTTTACTGATGTCTGTGATGACCAGTTGATCATTAATAAATCGGGTTTTCAAAGGGGCTTCATTGATGCCGTAAAATTCATCAATAACACTTCCGAAATAGTAAATGCCGGCATGCGTGTCATTGATCTCTTTAGTAAGTTCCAGCAATGCCAGTTTGTAACTGAGTTCATCATCGGTATGAACTATTTTCGGAATGTAATCTTTCAAAACGAGATCCCAGTTTTTTCCTATGATATCTTTATAGGGGAAGAAATAATTGATGCTATTCCAGTAACGGAATAATGCAAGAAGTTTCATCCCGTCATCGTCCCATTTCATACGCGGATAGGATTCTTCATTTTTAAATATCGGATTTCCTTCATTGGGAACCCAATCAATATAATAATTTTCTTTGATATCTGTTTTTAGGGCAGTACTGAAAGATTTGCACCAGCTGTATAATAAGTAATCAAAGTTTTTAGAATTTATATTGGGTAAAAAACGGAATAGCTCATAATCCCAGTTGAGATTTCCTTTTGAATTTTCCGGGCTGTGATACTTCAAATATCCCCACGTTTTCCCCAACTGATATAGGTTATCGATTTGTTGTTTGTTGAGTCCGTTAATCCTGAATTGAGAATCGAGAAAGAATTCATCGGGAGATTGGGATAAATCTTGAGGTGAAAGTTCTTCAATATTTTTTCCGTCTATATAAAGTTTAAATTGATCAAACAAGGCTTTTCCTTTTCCTTTCAGAAATCCACCCATCATAATTTTATTGGAGTCTTCAGGTATAATAGCGGTGACCGTGTATTTTTTCCAATCTGCAGTTCCGTTGAGGTTTTCGGTTTTGATGTCTTTTGATTCAATTTGAATTTCCTGTTGATCTTCAAAAGTTATAAACAAGCCTGTGGAGTTTTCCACATTTTCTGTTTTGATATAGCCTTCTAGCGTTACTTCTTTTCCCCGGTAGCTGTTCATAAGAATATACGCCATTCCTCCTGTACGGTCTGTCGTATCAGATTGAATGCTTACCGATTTTTTTCCTGATTGAGATTGGGTTGATTCTATTTTTACCTTGTTGTTTCCCCAGCTGAACCAGCCGTCAGATAATAGATGATTTCCTGTTTTTGATTCAAACCCAAAATTATAATCTTTACTATTTTGAGAGTGACAAGAGATTGATAGCAGCGTAAAAAATATGAGGCGAAAAATGTTTTTCATATTCAATTAAAAGAGGGTGGTGTACAAATTTAACAGAGACAAAAGTTAAATGTATGCGGAGTTTCCTGGTTTTGTTTTTTCAAATATAAGCTTTTGTTTTTATCCATATATGCCCCTTGTTTACAATAAAAAAGCACAACTGAAAAGTTGTGCTTTTTATTATCTTAAAATTCAGATCTTACAATCCGAACATTCTTGCAAAAAGGTCAGGGAAGATTCCCAGAATGATAATTGCTGCAATGATAACTACCGCAACAATGTTGTAAGTAAGCGTTACTTTTTCTGATGACTTGAATGTAGATTCTTTAAAGAAGAACATTGAAATGATCAGTCTTAAATAGTAAGCGATAGATAGGGCTGAACCTAATACAGCTACCAATACTAAGAAAGCAGCACCGTTCATCGCTTGGGAGAATAAAGCAAATTTCCCCATAAACCCAGCTGTTAACGGAACTCCCGCCATTGAAAGCATAGAGATCGCTGATGCTGTTGCTAATAAAGGTTCAGTTTTTGCCAATCCTTTGAATGCTCCAAAAGAGGTTTCTCTTTTTAATTTCTCTACCCAGATCAGACACATGAAAACTCCTACTGTAGATAAAGAATATGCAAATAAGTAAAATGCAAGGTTATACGTAGAAAGGCTTGTCATTCCGAAGAATACCAATCCGATATATCCTGCGTGAGAAACTGAAGAGTAAGCTAACATTCTTTTTGCATTCGTCTGAGCAAGACCCATAACGTTTGCCAATAATAAAGTAATGATTAAGAATACGCCTAAAACATTGATCCATTCATGAGTAACTCCGGCGAAACCAAGAGTCATCAATCTGAATAGTGCAAAGAATCCGGAGATCTTTACCACACTTGCCATGAAAGCGGTGATCAATGATGGAGAACCTGCATATACATCAGGGCTCCACATGTGGAAAGGGGCTAAAGCTACTTTGAATGCCAATGCACAAAGAATCAGTAATACTCCTAAGATGAACATTACATTCCCTGAGTTGGCTACTCCGAAATCGTGGATCTTATACAGATCAAAACTTCCAGCACTTCCGTAGATGAACGCAATCCCGAACAGTAAGAAACCTGTTGCAAATGCACCCATTAGGAAATATTTGATAGAAGCTTCGTTTGATCTCAGATCAGTTTTGTTAGCTCCAGCCATTACATATAATGGAATAGAAAGGATTTCAATACCCAGGAACATCGTTACCAGGTTCTGGTATCCGAAAAGGATAATCCCTCCACATAATGCAAATAGCATCAATGCATATAATTCTGACTGGTGGCTTCTGTGGTTGCTGAATGCAAAACCTCCCAGGAAGAATAATAATAATGTTGTTACGATTGAAATTTTAGTAAATAACGCCGTATTGTCACTGTACTCATACATATGCTTGTAATGGTCGAAGAACGCACATTCAGGCATAAAACTTACGTACAATGCGATGATTAATCCTAAAATCCCAATGTATCTTGCGAATTTTCCTTGTTCGAAAACTCCTGAAAATAACGCAATAACTGCCGTTAGGAAAACAATAATTAAAACACTCATAATATAGATTTGAGATGTGAGATCAGAAGTTTAAAGTTCAACGTTTAAGGTTTCAAGTTCCAGGTTCAATAGTCTCCTGTCTCTCTTCTTTTACGCTTCTAAATCTCTTAATTTTTTAATTTTTAAATCTTTAAATTCTTAATTAGCCATTGCTGTGTAGATAAACTTCACTGAACTACCCACCATGTCGATTACCGGTTGTGGGAAAATACCAAGTAAAATCACAAAAACCGCTAAACTTGCCAATACAGAAAATTCTACACCGGATAAATCTTTCGCTGTGCTTAAAACGGCTGCATCTCCTTCTCCGAACATTGCTTTTCCGTAGAATCTCAGTAAATACACCGCACAAAGAATTACCGTAAGACCAGCAATTACTGCTGCTGTTCCGTTAAAATCATATACAGACTTTAATAGAATAAATTCCCCGATGAATCCATTAGTTAATGGAACTCCCATTGAACCTAATATAATGATCAAGAACAATACAGCAAATTTAGGAGCTACTTTAGCTAAACCACCCATTTGTCTGATGTCTCTTGATTTAAATCTCTTATATAAAATATCACAACAGTAGAATAATCCTACAACGTTGATCCCGTGAGCGAAAGTTTGTACCAAAGCTCCTTCTGCTCCTTCTACATTGAAAGTTCCTCTAAGAGTAACTACTGCAGAAGCAAAGATCCCCGCTACCATCAGTCCTACGTGAGAGAAAGATGAATAGGCAATAATTCTCTTCATATCCGTCTGGATAATAGCAATCAAAGCTCCGTGAACAATTCCTACAATAGCAAGGATGATCACGATCTGTCCTGAAATTCCCGCAATCGGAATAGGTGTGATGGGTAGTAAATAACGCATTACACCATAGATTGCCATCTTAAGCATGATCCCGGATAACAACATCGATCCTTGAGTAGGAGAGTAGGTATAGGTATCAGGCTGCCAGGTATGGAAAGGAAATACCGGTAATTTCACTGCAAATGCAAAGAAGATAAACCAGAATACCACAGTCTGTTGTGTTTCGTTCAGTTGTGCATTGTATAGATCTGTTAAAGCGAATGATGCAGAGTGGTTGTACACATAGATCAATCCGATTAACATAAATAAAGATCCAACGAATGTATATACGAAGAATTTCGTAGTGAATTCAAACCTTTTATTTTCTTGTCCCCAAAGTCCGGCGATAAACCAAATTGGAATCAATGTTACTTCCCAGAAAATGTAGAACAACAATCCGTCTAAAGAAGTAAATACTCCTATAAGACCAAACTGCATCAACAGAATCAATCCGTAGAATGTATTTCTGTAGTTTACACTTTCATTGAAAGATGATAAAATAATGATTGGAGCCAGAATATTGGTCAATAATAAAAGAAGCATGCTCATTCCATCGATACCGAAGTGAAGAGAGCTCTTCATAAATTGTGACCATGGATAATTGATCTCGTGCTGCAATACACTGTCTACTGTCGGAGTAAAATCGAAATCCGAAAGTATATAGAATGTTACAAGCATTTGTATCAATGCAATTCCAAGCGCCAAATATTTGCTGGAATTACTCTTCCATGCAAAAACTAATCCCGAACCTACTAGGGGTAATAGTAATAATGTTAATAATAAACAAGACATTATTATTGTAATAAAAAGTTAACAATTAATATAATTCCCACCGCTAAAGACATGATAAGGATATATGTCTCTACATTTCCGTTCTGTACACGCTTCATAGCTTTACCGCTGTCTTCAGCACCATCACCTACAAAGTTTACAAAACGGTCTAAGATACCCTTATCAAACATTTTTCCTCCGCGTCCTAATCCTTCAACAGTTTTTACAATCAATGCGTTGTAAAGTTCGTCAATATATAATTTCTTAGCAGAAAGCTTTTCCCATCCGGTGTAGTTCTCTTCTGCGATAGCCATCTTTTTCTTACTTACATAAGTATTTCTAACGATGAACCATACAGTAAAGAACATAAGCACTGTAGCTGCTAATAAGATCATTTCAGTATTGAAAGGTACTCCGGAAAGAGTAGCTTCCATCTGGCTGTAGCTTTGTTCCGTAAGAACAGGCTTTAACCATTCCATCAGTTTGGCATAGTGCCCGTGTCCGATGAAGTGTGGCAGGTTGATAAAACCTCCGATTACAGAAAGAATAGCCAATACGATCAATGGTAATGTCATATTTGATGGACTTTCGTGTAAGTGGTGTTTTTGTTCTTCAGTACCTCTGAATTCTCCATGGAATGTAAGGTAGTATAGTCTGAACATATAGGTTGCAGTCATTGCCGCTAATACAAACAAGATTACCCAATAGATTGGATTTTTAGCGAAAGCTGCTACTAAAATTTCGTCTTTAGAGATCATCCCTGATAATAAAGGGAAACCTGAGATGGCTAATGTTCCGATCAGGAATGTAGCGTGGGTAAGAGGAATATATTTCTTAAGACCTCCCATGAAACGCATATCCTGTTCGTTGCTCATTGCGTGGATTACTGAACCTGCACCCAAGAATAATAAAGCCTTGAAGAATGCGTGTGTCATTACGTGGAACATGGCTGTTGTATACGCTCCAAGACCTAATGCAATGAACATAAATCCAAGTTGTGAAACTGTAGAGTATGCCAATACTTTTTTGATGTCGTTCTGACGAAGTGCATAAAATCCTGCTAACGCAGCAGTCAAGAACCCGATCAGTAAAATTCCTCCCTGTACTGTAGGTGCTAAAGTAAATAAGAAGTTTGATCTTACTACCAAATAGATCCCTGCAGTAACCATCGTTGCCGCGTGGATCAACGCTGATACAGGAGTAGGTCCGGCCATCGCATCCGGTAACCATGTATATAAAGGAACCTGAGCAGATTTACCGGTAGCACCGATGAATAAACTCGCTGTGATAAAGATGATCACTGTTCCGTCTAATTCAAATTTTGAAGCATTTTCTGCTACAGAAAGATAATCTACAGCGTTTGTCTGAGAGGCAATCATAAAGATACCAATCAACAAAGCAAGGTCACCAATTCTGTTCATGATGAAAGCTTTTCTTGCTGCTTTACCGTATTCTTCGTTAGTATACCAGAATCCGATCAACAGGTAAGAACAAAGACCTACCCCTTCCCATCCAATGAATAAGATAAGGTAGTTGCTTCCCATCACTAAAAGTAACATAGAGAAGATGAAAAGATTCAAATAAGTAAAGAACTTGTAGAACCCTTTATCATGACTCATATATCCGATAGAGTATAAGTGGATCAGTGAACCGATACCTGTAATGATCATCACCATCATTAAAGAAAGCTGATCGATCTGGAATCCAAAATTGATTTGAATACCATTTACTCTAAACCATTCAAAAGCTTTTACGATTACAGGCTGGCTTTCAGAATTGAAATTCATAAAAAGACTTACAGCGATACAGAAAGATCCGAAAACCATTGCTGTAGCCAAAGATCCCACCAATATTTTTGGAAGATTTTTCCCGAATAAACCGTTAATAAGAAACCCTAAAAGTGGTAAGAGTACTATTGCATATACTAGATTCTCCATTCCTATCCTCTTAATTTATTAAATATACTCACATCTACAGAACGGGTGTTTCTATATAGCATCGCAATAATTGCCAGACCTACCGCTACTTCAGCAGCTGCTACCACCATAATGAAGAAAACTAAAAGTTGTCCGTCGCCGTTGCCTTTGTACGCTGAAAAAGCTGCCAATAAAAGGTTTACAGAATTCAGCATAAGCTCTACACAGCCCAGAATCACAATAGCATTTTTTCTAAGCAATACTCCCATTACTCCCAGACAGAACAATACTGATGAAAGAATGATGAAGTATTCCAAAGGGACGCTTTGTATAAAAGTATTTACTTCTCCCATAATTTTATAAATCTTTTTTACCGATTAATACCGCGCCTACAATACCTGCCAGAATTAGGATGGAAGCAAGCTCAAACGGTAAAACATATTCATTAAACAAAAGTCTACCCAGATTTTTCGTAAGACCAACACTTCTGTCTACATTTTCAACTACAATATGGTTGTCTTGTACTCCTCTGAAAACACCTAATACTCCTACTAAAAGAATACCTGCAGTAAAAACTCCAACAAATTTTAAAGTATTGTTCTTCTTACTTTCGTCTCCTTTATTAAGGTTAAGCATCATTAAGATGTAAAGGAAAAGTACCATGATGGCACCTGCGTACACTATAATCTGGATAATTGCCAAGAATTGTGCATTCAAAAGAATGTACATTCCTGCAATTGAAAACATCGTAACAATCAATGACAGAATAGCATATAAAGGATTCCTTGCAAATACGAAGTAAACCGCACTTGCCACTGCTAAAAACGCCACCAAGAAAAATAAAATCTGATCCATTATTTTACCGCATTTTTTTGTTTCTCGGATTGTCTTGTCGTGATATCAATCCTTTCATTTATTTTTTCAACTAATTTATCTTTTCCGTAAATGAAAGAACCTCTGTTGGTTTCTACGTCTACCAATCTATCAGTAAGATAGATCGCAGATTTAGGACAAGCTTCTTCACACATTCCGCAGAAAATACATCTTAGCATATTGATTTCATATACTGAAGCGTACTTTTCTTCTCTGTAAAGACCTTTTTCCTCTTTAGTTCTTTCAGCAGCAGTCATCGTAATGGCTTCTGCAGGACAAGCTACCGCACAAAGTCCGCAAGCTGTACATCTTTCTCTGCCTTCTTCGTCTCTTTTCAGAACGTGCTGGCCTCTCCAGATGGTAGTTCTCGGCTTCTGTACTTCCGGATACGAATATACTGCGGGAGCACCCTTTATCACGGTTCTTACAGCATGCTTAAATGTAATCCCCATCCCTGTAAAGATTGCAGGCAGGTAGATTTTTTCAGCAAGGGTCATTTCTTTATTGGAAACAACTTTTGATCTGTTAGTTAATTTCATTTAATTATAGATATTAGACTAATCTCGTCTGTATTATTATTGTTTGATACTAATTTTTACTTTTATGCGAAATTTTAGCTTTAAGATAGATAAAGATTATTGGTCATATTTTTTAGAAGATTCACTATATATTCATCACTAAATCTTTCCATAATCTTAATTTGATTTTCTAATTCTGGTTTTGCGGCTGTTGCTTTAATCAACATTTTCTTCGTATTAGTAAATCCTCCTCCAATTTTCAGTTCTTGCCCATCTTTATAAACTAAATAATCTGCATATGTTATAGAGCCATCATATGAATTTACAACTATATCTCTAAACCATTTAGTCTTTTCGCCACTAAACATTAACTGTCTAAAAGTACCTTTATCATCTATATAGATTCTATCTTTTCCGTTAAAATCTGTAAATCTCAGTTCTTTTACATTTCGAGTTTTAATTATTTCTTTTTTTTCTCCACTCTCATCTACAAGAACTAAAAAGTCATAAAAACTTCTTTCATCTATTATTTTCTTATTAAAGATATTGGTAGATATTCTAATCTTAGAATTTATTGTATCATTATCTTTTTTTATGATTATTCCATCTATATATTTCTGTGAAAAGCAAAATATTGATGCTATAATGAATAATAGATTTAATATTTTTTTCATTTTTGTAAATAAAATGCTCTTAGTTTGCAAATGCTAAAATTACAGCTCCTGTAATTAATAGGTTTACCAATGCCATTGGAATTAATGTTTTCCATCCCAAATGCATTAACTGATCGTATCTGAATCTTGGAAGCGTCCATCTGATCCACATGAAGATCAAAATTCCGATTACAGTCTTCGTTAAGAATGCTACAACACTCAGGATCCCTGCAGCATTCTCACCCCAGTTCTGAGTTACCCATTCAATACCAGGATAATTATACCCTCCAAAGAAAAGAACGACAATGAAAGCATTAGAGATAAACATGTTCACGTATTCCCCGAACATATATAAACCTAATTTCATGGAAGAGTATTCTGTAGAATATCCTGTTACCAATTCAGATTCACACTCAGGTAAATCGAACGGGTGTCTGTTGGTTTCGGCTAAAGCGGCTACAAAGAAAACAAGGAAAGCGATTGGCTGGTAGAAAATATTCCAGTTCATCCCGGAAACCCAAGGAATTACTCCCCATAATTTTCCAGTAGTCTGACTTTCTGTGATTTCTTTTAAATCTAAACTTCCTGTCATCATAATGATAGAAAGAAGTGCTAATCCCATTGCCAATTCATAAGAAATCATCTGAGAAGAAGCACGGATAGCACCTAGTAATGAATATTTGTTGTTTGAAGCCCAACCTCCGATCATGATTCCGTAAACCCCGATGGAAGCCATTCCGATGATGAAAAGTACACCAACGTCAATGTTAGCAACCTGAAGATCAAAAGAAGTACCTGCGATATTTAAACTTTTACCCCAAGGAATAACAGCTCCTGTAATCAATGAAATAAACATTACCAAAGCAGGTCCTAATACGAATAGGAATCTTTCTGCATTGGCCGGCGTAAAGTCTTCTTTGAAGAAAAACTTCCCACCATCAGCAAGAGGCTGCAGCAATCCGAAAGGTCCAGCTCTGTTAGGACCAATTCTATCCTGCATGATAGAGGCAACTTTTCTTTCTGCCCAGGTAGAGTAGGCTGCAATCGTTAACGATAGCAGGAAAAGTGCTAGTACAAGTATAAGTTTAAATGTAAGTAAATCCATTTTTATTTAGATATTAAGATGTCAGATGCTAGATGTCAGATTTAATTTGTTGTCTGAAGTCTGGTATCTGAAATCTGATGTCTTATTAATTATTGTTCGTCTTTTTCACTGATTTCTTTAGCCATCGGATTGTCTAAAACTCTTAGCTCATCTTTAGGCTTTTCATAGTGGTTCAATGAAATTACAGAGTGTCTGTCGATATGTCTAGGACCTTCGATATTCCAGTCTGATAATTCTTTTCTTTCGAAACGGCATGTATCACAGATGAATTCTTCTACTTCACCCCACTGGTCTTTTCTAGCAGTTACTCTTACCACTTCATCTCCTTTCATCCATACTACAGCTTTTCCAGAACACTTATCACATTTACATGTAGCATTCATTGGTTTTGTAAACCAAACTCTGCTTGTAAAACGTGCTGTTCTGTCTGTTAATGCTCCTACTGGACAAACATCGATAATGTTTCCGATGAAGTCATTATCTAAAGCTTTATTTAAATAAGTAGAAATTTCCGCGTGGTCTCCTCTGAAAAGAATACCGTGCTCTCTTGTTTCTGTAAGTTGATTAGCTGTCAATACACATCTTGCACAAAGAATACAACGGTTCATATTCAATTTGATGTTCGGTCCAAGATCATCAGCTTCGTAAGTATTTCTTTCAAATTCAGTTCTTGTCTGAAGATTTCCATGCTCATAACCTAAATCCTGAAGATGACATTCTCCAGCCTGATCACAAACAGGGCAGTCCAGCGGGTGATTTACCAATAAGAACTCGGTAACGGCTTTTCTTCCTTCCTGAGCTTTCTCAGAACTAAGGTTTTTTACCTCCATACCGTCCATTACATTAGTTCTGCAGCTGGCAACTAATTTTGGCATAGGACGCGGATCAGCTTCAGATCCTTTAGAAACTTCTACAAGACAAGTTCTACATCTTCCTCCACTGGTCTCCAATTTGCTGTAGTAGCACATAGCTGGAGGTACAGATTTACCACCGATTTGTCTTGCAGCTTCCAAAATAGAAGTACCAGGCAAAACTTCAGTAGTCTGTCCGTCTATCGTTATTTTGAATTTTTTAACTTCTTCGCTCATATCGTATGCTTTAAGCTTTATGCGCTAAGCAATAGGCTTTGTTATTTATATTTCTTAGTATTAAATGTATATCCAATTCCTGCTAGAACTTGTCCGAAAACAAAATCCTGGCGGGCTTTATCAGGTTTGTTATTTAATGTAGTTTTAATATCCCACATATTAATATAACCAGCTTTTCCTTCTACTCTAAGCATCCAGTTTTTCCAGAAAACTAAGTTAAGACTGGATCTGATATCGGTTCCCATCCCTGCAACATGAAAACGGTCACTTCTTTCATTTCCAAAAAGTTTTACATTACTTTTCGGAAACATGAACCCGATCCCGGCTCCGTAAGACCATACTAAATCTATATTTTTCTTATGAATAAGATTTTTGTATTTCTCAAGACCTAAATTTTCATAATTTAATCCGTCTGTATGTTCAAAAGTAAGGAACTTCTCATCTGCGAGGTTTACCTGTCCGTTTTGTACCATTCCTGCATATTCAGGATCTGAAATATGTCCTTTAAAGTTAACAGTTTGATTTTGATCCATCACATATTTCATGTGGTCAATCCCTAAAACAAGTGCTAAATTATCTTTAATAAAATATCCTATTCTGAAATTATACTGCGTTACAGTAAACCAACTTGGATCAAAATAAACGATTCCAAATTTTGTAGGCCTGTCCTGTGCTGTTACGTTATTCAATTGAAAATCGTATCCGTTTCCAGTAAAGTGGATGTCAGAATTACTATAAGCCGCTCTGTTCCAGCCGTAAAATACGAAAACCTGACCTTTCTTACTTAATGGATTAGGCTTTTCCTTTTTTTCAGCTTTAATCTGCTGTTTCTCACTCGCTACATATGATAAATCCTCTTCAACGGATCTATTATAGTTTGCAGTATCTGTTTTCTTATTTTGTGCAAATACAAAATTCGACATCATTAAACCAACAACTAATAACTTCTTCATTTTAACTAAGCATTTTTTTCAACAGCTGGGATAGGATCTGCATAATGTGCCAATCCATAATTTTGAGTTTGTGACAACTCCGGGTTTTTCACGTGCCACTCAAATTCATCTCTGAAGTGACGAATTGCTGCTGCAACTGGCCAAGCCGCTGCATCACCCAATGGACAAATGGTGTTTCCTTCGATTTTTCTCTGGATATCCCAAAGTAGATCGATATCTTCCATTTTTCCTTCTCCTTTCTCGATTTTCTTCAAAATCTTGTGCATCCATCCCGTTCCTTCACGGCAAGGTGTACACTGTCCACAACTTTCATGGTGATAAAATCTCGCCAATGTCATGGTATGTTCTACGATACACTGATCTTCATCCAAAACGATGAAACCTCCTGAACCCATCATTGTTCCGGTAGCAAAACCACCATCTGCCAATGATTCATAGTTCATATATCTTGGCTCTCCGTTCACAGTTCTCAACAATAAATTAGCTGGAACAATCGGAACAGAACTTCCTCCAGGAATACAAGCCTTTAATTTTTTTCCGTCTTTAATACCGCCACAATATTCATCAGAGTAGATAAATTCTTCTACAGTGATGGTCATATCGATTTCATATACACCCGGTTTGTTGATGTTTCCACAAGCAGAAATCAATTTCGTACCTGTAGATCTTCCTACTCCGATTTTTGCATATTCAGCACCTGTAATATCAATGATTGGAACGATTGCCGCGATAGACTCAACATTGTTTACCACTGTTGGTCTTTCCCAAAGTCCTTTTACAGCCGGGAATGGCGGTTTTAATCTTGGATTTCCTCGTTTTCCTTCAAGGGATTCAAGCAATGCAGTTTCTTCACCACAGATATAAGCTCCACCACCTCTCTGAACATAGATTTCCAAATCGTAACCTGTTCCTAAGATATTTTTACCTAAAAATCCTGCTGCTTTAGCTTCTTCAATTGCTTCTTCTAAGATATCCGGAATCCATGAATATTCTCCACGGATATAGATATAAGAAACATTTGAACCTAAAGTAAAAGATGAGATAAGCATTCCTTCAATCAATAAATGAGGAAGAAATTCCATCAAATATCTGTCTTTGAAAGTTCCCGGTTCAGATTCGTCTGCATTGACCACCAAGTGTCTTGGTACGCCTTCTGGTTTTGCCAAAAAGCTCCATTTCATCCCTGTTGGGAATCCTGCTCCACCACGACCTCTTAGTCCTGAAGCTTTTACTTCTTCAAGAATTTCGTCAGGAGTCATCTTCAAGGCTTTTTCAGCTGCAGTGTAACCTCCCTGTTTACGGTATGTTTCAAAGTAGCGAATACCTTCTATATGTGCGTCTTTAAGTAAAAGTTTTTTACTCATTGTTTATTATGCTTTTAGCTATGGGCTTTTGGCTTCTAGCTTTTTTGTAATTATTTAAAAAATTAACTAAGCTTAAATCCGAAATTCAAAATTCAGGATTTAAAATTATTTTAGTCTAAAGCAACTTGTCCCTGTCTGCAAAGATCAAGGATTTCATCTACTTTTTCTATCGTTAAATTTTCATGAAAGAATTTTCCTAGCTGCAGCATTGGTGCATATCCGCATGCTCCAAGACATTCAGCAGGCTTTAATGTGAACATACCGTCTTCAGTAGTTTCCCCATCTTTAATGTTCAGTTTGGTTCTGATATGGTCCAGAATTTTTTCGCTTCCACAAACCATACAAGGTCCTGTTCTGCAAACTTCCAAAACATATTTACCCACCGGCTTCATATTAAACATCGTATAGAAAGTAGCCACTTCATATACTTCGATTGGCTGGATACTTAATAGTCCGGCAACATAATCCATCACAGGAACATCTAACCAACCTCCGAATTCTTTCTGTGCTAAGTGAAGTACAGGAAGAAGAGCAGATTTTTGTCTTCCTTCAGGATATCTTGCGATAATTTTATGTACCTGTGCTAAACTTTCCGGTTTAAAAGCTATTGTTTCGCTCATTTTTTATCTAAGATTTCAGATGTCAGATTCTAGACATCAGATTTTTAAATTTATATGTAAAGCGAAGAGTCTAACATCTGAAATCTGATGTCTGACCTCTTCTTTTTATGCGTCTAATTCTCCCGCAATAATATTCATACTACACATCGTTACAATGGCATCTGAAATTACAGAACCTGTAATCATTTCAGGGTATGCCTGATAGTAGATGAAGCATGGTCTTCTGAAGTGAAGTCTGTAAGGACTTCTTCCTCCGTCACTCACAAGATAGAATCCTAATTCTCCGTTTCCACCTTCTACAGCATGGTAAACTTCTCCTTTCGGTACATCTGTTTCTCCCATTACAATTTTGAAGTGGTAGATCAATGCTTCCATTTTACTGTAAACATCTGCCTTTTCAGGTAAATAGAAATCAGGAACATCCGCGTGGAATGGTCCTTCCGGAAGGTTGTCGTATGCTTGGTTGATGATTTTAAGGGATTCCCAGATTTCCTGTTGACGAACCATGAAACGGTCGTAAGTATCTCCTGAAGTTCCTACAGGAATAATAAAGTCGAAATCTTCGTATGATGAATAAGGTTGTGCAACTCTTACATCGTAATCTACTCCTGCTGCACGTAGGTTTGGACCTGTGAAACCATAGCTTAAAGCTCTTTCGGCAGAGATGGCTCCTGTACCGATGGTTCTGTCCATGAAAATTCTGTTTCTTTCTAATAAGGTACCGAATTCTTTAAATCTTGCAGGGAAGGTTTTTAAGAAATCTTTCAGTAACTCATGGAACTTAGGAGTGAAATCTCTTTCAAATCCTCCGATTCTTCCCATATTGGTTGTCATCCTTGCTCCACAAATCTGCTCATACATATCATAAATACGTTCTCTTTCGATGAACATATAAGTAAGACCTGTAATGGCTCCTGCATCCATTCCGGTTACCCCGTTACAAATCAGGTGATCACCAATTCTGGCAAGTTCCATAAGGATAACGCGCATATAGTCTACACGTTTTGGAACTTTAACTCCGATCAGCTTCTCCACTGTCATGTGCCAACCCAGGTTATTGATCGGTGCAGAACAGTAATTCATACGGTCAGTAAGGGTAGTGATCTGAGAATAGTTTCTTCTTTCAGAAATTTTCTCAAATGCTCTGTGGATATATCCTACCGTCTGTTCAGCATGAAGGATTCTCTCTCCATCCATCGTTAAGATGTTTTGGAAAATCCCGTGAGTAGCAGGGTGGGTAGGTCCTAAATTGAGGGTATATAATTGTCCGTCAATCTGTTCCTTACTTTCGTACTGGTTTAGTATATTAGATAATGAGTTATCTTTCATAATTTAAATGCTTTAGGCTATAGGCTATAGGCTTTAAGCTAATGCTTACTACTTATGGCTTATTGCATTATTTTTTATCTTCCGAACATATTATCGTCCTTGTCGGTTCTGGTACCATCTTCAAGGCGATATTCTTTCAACATTGGGTGGTATCCAAGATCTTCCATATTCAAGATAGGTCTAAGATCCGGGTGTCCTTTAAATTTAATCCCATAGAAATCATACGTTTCTCTTTCCATCCAGTTAGCTCCCGCATATAATTCTGTAAGAGAATCTACCTCTATATTTTCTCTGGACATGAAGATTTTCAGACGTAATCTGAAATTGGCCATCATATTATGCAAATGGTATACAACACCAATTTCCTTGTCCGGAAATTCAGGGTAATGAATACCACAAATATCCGTAAGGAAATTAAATTCCAAAGATGAATCTTTAAGATAATGAATGATTTTCTTAATATCTTCTTTCTTCACTTCAACCGTTAGCATATCATAAGGTTCTGAGCTTGAAATAACAGATTCCGGAAATTCTCTTGTGATTGCTTCTAATACAAATTCGTTTGTCATCTCCGTTTAGTTGCTTATGTTGTAAGAATCTAATAATTTCTGATATTCAGGCATATCTCTTCTTCTGATACTTTCACTCTCTGCAAGAGCCTGTACCTGCATTACTCCTTCAATAATCTGCTCAGGTCTTGGAGGACATCCAGGAACATACACATCTACCGGAATAATTTTATCAATTCCCTGAAGTACAGAATATGTATCAAAAATACCACCGCTGGAAGCACAAGCGCCAACTGCGACTACCCATTTTGGCTCAGCCATCTGAGTGTAAACTTCTTTCAGGACTGGTCCCAATTTCTTTGATATAGTTCCACAAACCATCAGCATATCTGCTTGTCTTGGAGAGAAAGAGTTTCTTTCCATACCAAATCTTGAAGCATCATAAGTGGGGTTCAGGGTAGCCATAAACTCGATACCACAACAAGAGGTTGCAAATGGCAATGGCCAAAGTGAAAACTTTCTAGCCATACCGATTACACTGCTCAGTTTTGTTGCGAAAAACCCTTCTCCTTCATAGCCTTCGGGAGCAGGTGCATCTGTTCTTATTACTGGTTTTTTATCTGACATCTCTTAGATTTTAGATTTTAAATTTCAGATTGTAGATTAAAACATCATTTTCTATGTTTAAAATCCGATCTAAAATTTATAATTTTTGATTTTTAATTATCCTACTTATCCCAATCCAGCGCACCGCGTTTCCAAACATAGAAAAACGCCACGAAGAAGATCGCAACGAATGTAAGTACGGCAAGGAAGCCTTCCATGCCGAATTCTCTGAAGTTTACCGCATAAGGATAAAAAAATACGATTTCAATATCGAATAGTACGAACAATACCGCTGTCAGGAAGTATTTGATAGAAAACGGTGTTCTAGCATTTCCTTCTACAGGAATCCCGCATTCCCAGCTTTGGTTTTTTACAGAGTCTCCTTTTTTCTGTTGTGGCCCCAAGAAATGTGCCCCAAGCAAAGAAACCGCTACAAATCCTACTGCTACACCAGCCTGGATAAGGATTGGAATATAACTTTCAGGTAAATTCATTTTTGCATTATTATCTCAATTTGCAAATTTAGCGAATAAACAAGAAAGCATGAAATTTATCAGCTTAAAAGTCGGGTGAAAATGAGTTAAATCGGTAATTTAGAATCAATAAAAATTAGCTTTTTATGATTGTTTTTATGATGTGTTTTTCCCCCTTTTTTTGTAGTCACTCCCAAAAGATAACCCCCATCATGTACTTTTAAAATGGTACTACTTTCCCTTTCTCGTAAGTATTGAAGGGTCTTGAAGGGTTGATTATTGTAGGCTTTCGGTTTATTTTTTCATTTTTTTCAAAAGGGTATAGGCCATAAATGAGATGTATCCGAAAAGAATACTGGCAAAAGCAATATTGATGATGGTATTCATTCTGTCATCTTTTAACTGGAAAAAGATGTTATAACAAATAAATCCGGCGATCAAAACAGCGAAAATAATGAGTTGTGGTTTCATACTGTGAATTTACGAAAATCAGAGGAAAATGGTGACTATGAATAACGAGTGATGTATTGAGGTTTAGATTCCTTAAGACATCAGCTCGTATGAAGTAGGTATAGAAGGCTTATTTTGGATTGCCTATCATTAAAGAATATGTTCTTCTTCGTTTATGATTTACAGGGTTGTAATCCTGCCAAAGTACCTGCACGCTTTTGTTTTCTTCCAATTCAGGATTAGTTTCAGCAAAATCAATCCCCATGCTGGTAAATCGTACAAAAATTTCCTTGAAAATAATAGCCGTTACGCCACGTCTCTGGTATTCCGGATGAATTCCGATAAGATAGAAATTGGCACGATCATTCTTTTTTCCGGCTTGTAAAAAGTGCCACCATCCCAATGGAAATAATTTTCCTTTTGATTTCTGAAGAGCCTTGGAATAGGAAGGCATTGTGATAGCAAAAGAAACCAATTGTTGATTTTCATCCACCACACAGATTACATAGTTTTTATTGATAAAAGGAAAGTATTTTTCTCTGTATGTTTTGATCTGTTCTTCTGAAATGGGAGTATACGTAGAAAGATGTTTATAAGTTTCATCTAAAAGCTTAAACATAGGTTCTACATAAGGAAGGATTTCTTCTTTTGACTTGAATTTAAGAACTTTAAGTTTGTATTTCTGAGCAATCAGGCCACTGAATTTCTCCACTTTTTCTGGAAGTATTTTCGGGAAATTCATTTCATATTCTACCCATTCTTTTTCTTTGGTTAATCCAAGGTTTTCAAGGTGTTTGGGATAATAGGCGTGATTGTAGATTCCAATCATCGTTGCCAGTTTATCAAATCCCATTGTCAGCATGCCTGCTTTGTCAAGATTGGTGAAGCCCATAGGTCCTTCAATCATGTCGATATGGTGCTCATTGGCATAATCGATTGCGGTTTGAATTAAAGCTTTGGAAACTTCAGCATCATCAATGAAATCTATCCAGCCAAAACGTACTTTTTTGTTCCCTAATTCTTTCTCTTCTTTATGATTTATGATTACAGCAATTCTACCCACTACTTTACCGTCTTTTGTCGCCAGAAACTGCTTAGATTCTGAATATTGTAAGGCAGGGTTTTCTTTTGCATCCCAGATTTTCATTTCGTCTTTTATAAAAGATGGGACATAGTACGGGTTATTTTTGTACAAATCCATCGGAAATTTTACGAATTGCTTGAGTTGATCAGCTGTTTTTACTTCAATAATTGAAACCTTAGACATAACTTTTGATGGTAATTTAGTCACAAATATAAATAATAAAATCTTATACTTTGGCACAGTTTTTATTTGATTATGGATAAAAATTAAACACAAAATCTAAATAAAATGGTGGGTTATTATATCATTATTGGTATTTCAATGTTGGTGAGCTGGTGGGTTTCATCCCGATTGAAATCGAAATTTGAATATTATTCCAATGTACACCTTCGAAATGGACTTTCGGGGAAAGAAGTAGCGGAAAAAATGTTGAGAGATAGCGGGATTAATGATGTTCAGGTAATATCTGTTCCCGGGCAGTTGACGGACCACTATAATCCGGCAGATAAAACAGTAAACCTCTCTGAAGGGGTTTATATGCAGAGAAATGCCGCAGCAGCTGCAGTAGCAGCTCATGAATGCGGACACGCCGTACAGCACTCCGTAGGATATTCTATGTTGAACTTACGTTCAAAACTGGTTCCTATCGTTAATATAAGTTCCAATCTGATGCAGTTTGTCCTTATAGCGGGTATCGCGGTAATGGCAGCATCAAGAAGTATTGAAAATCCAAACGGAAATACTACGGTTCTGGCAATTGGAGTAGCGATGTTTGCGATGACAACACTTTTTGCTTTTGTAACGTTACCTGTGGAATATGATGCTAGTAACAGAGCGATGAAATGGCTTAAAGATACAGGAACTGTAACTGCAGAAGAGTTTGTTGGGGTACAGGACAGTTTGAAATGGGCAGCAAGAACTTATGTTGTAGCAGCCCTGGGCTCTCTGGCACAGCTTCTTTACTGGGGGTCTTTACTTCTTGGTGGAAGAAGGGATTAATCATTAAATTCAAATGAAACATATTGCATCTCGGATAGTTTTTCCGAGATGTTTTCTTTTTGGGCCAGTTTCAGCGAAGCCGTGAGAATATAGTTCTCGTTGGCATCAAAATTCAAAACTTTGGCATCAAATTTTGAAAGCAGGGTGAAGATCGTATTCTGTTGATTGAAATTAAAATGAATCTCAACTTCTGTTTCCAGTTCCCGGGTTATAATATTGGCTTCTTCCAATGTAATCTTTGCAGATTCTTTATAGGCTTTTACCAACCCGGAAACACCAAGTTTAGTTCCACCGTAATAGCGGACCACAATCACAAGAACGTTTGTAATTTCATTCGCCAATAACTGATTGTAAATAGGCAGACCCGCACTTCCGGAAGGTTCTCCGTCATCATTAGCACGATAGTTTTCACCATTTAATCCCATTCTGAAAGCGTAGCAGTGATGGGTGGCTTTCGGATGTTCTTCCCTGACCTTTTCTAAAGCTGCCTTTAGCTCTTTTTCATTATTCACAGGGTAAGCAAATCCGATGAACTTGCTTCCTTTTTCTTTTAAAAGAATATCTTCTATGGGTTTTTCTATGGTTTTGTATTCAAACGTCATTGGAGTTCCTGCTTTGTTTATGCAAAAATATTAAATGCTTTAGTATTCTGCACCATAATCATAAATTAAGCCGTCAAATCTTGACGGCTTATGTATTTTGAAAGTGAAATTGCATTCTTACATTTGATCTCCACAAAGATCCATTGGAATCAGGCACATATAGCTTGTAGGACCGCAAAAATCTGCAGGGCAGTAATCTCTGCATCTCGTAGGCTGCCCATTAGGCAATGTACATGTTACAAAAACACCTCCTTGAATGGTTTTCATATTAGCTCTGGATACTTTTTTTACATTTTTCATGATCATATTTTTTGTTGGGTTAATTTGTTCCATTTTATAATATTAACATGGGAATGTTCCATCTACCCAAGCTGGTGGGCAGCTCATATTGGAAGGAGTTGCACAGCAATGCTGTAATGAAGGTGGATAATAAGAACAGCATTGAGGAGCATTTCCTCCAGATACTTTTTTCAACTCTTGTCTTGAAACTTTCTTTAAATTTTTCATAGTAATTTTTTTGTAAAACTAATGTAAATAAATTATTTCATTTGAAGGTGATAAAAAGGTTTTATTTTTGTCTAAAGAAAGAAATCGTATTATCCCTGAAATCTTCGGTTTTGGATGCTGTATGATCAAATTCCGGAGCTTTTGTTCCGTTTTCCAGTATCAGACTTTTATTTTTAATGACAATAGCTTCGTCCCAAAGGTTAGCATTGATAAACTGCTGTAGTGTAAAACGGCCGCCTTCAATAATCACAGACTGTATTTGTTCTTTATACAACGCTTCCATAAGATCCGGAAGAAAATGATCCTTGTTGATTTTTATGAATTGAATAGGGCCTTCAGTACTCTCTTTCACAGAATTTAAAACCAGTGTTCTTGCTTCGTTATTGTAAATATTGAAGGTTTCCGGAACTTTTAAATCAAAGTCAATCAGAATTCTGACAGGATTTATCCCTTCGGCATTTCTTACTGTAAGACTTGGATTGTCATGTAAAGCTGTTTGGGTTCCTACTAAAATAGCATGCTCGTCAGCTCTCAATTGATGAACGAACTGATTGACCAATGTATTGGAAATGGCGGTAGGTTTAAAATATTTATCCAAAAAGCCATCACCTGATTCTGCCCATTTTAAAATGATATAAGGTCTTTTCTTTTCATGATACGTGAAAAACCTCTTATTAAGTTCAATACATTCTTTTTCCAGAATTCCTGAAGTGGCTTCAATTCCTGCGTCTTGAATGATTTTCTTTCCCTTCCCATTTACTTTATCATGAGAATCCATCGCGCCAATAACAACTTTTTTAAATCCTAATTCTTTGATTCTTAAAGCGCAGGGTGGCGTTTTCCCATAATGAGCACAAGGCTCCAAAGATACGTAGATCGTTGATTCCGGGATCAGTTCTTTATTTTTAACTGAATTGATCGCATTTATTTCAGCATGATTTTCTCCTGCTTTATGATGGTATCCTTCACCTATGATTTCCCCGTTATGTACAATCACACTTCCTACAAGAGGGTTAGGGTAAGTCTTGCCAAGGGCTTTCTGTGCCAGTTCGATACATCTTTTGATATAAAGTTCGTCGTTGTTCATATTCTATAAAAAGAAAAAGCGAAGACAAATTGCTTTGCTCCGCCTTTATTTATTTTGTTATCTATTAATCTCCGCTGATAATGCTGTGGAGATTCTGTTTTAATGTTTCCAGATGAGCTTTCTTCTCATCAATAGTATTGTAAGTATCTCTTAAAAGAGGATTTTCTCTTGATGGTTTGTTGAAGAAAGAAAGGTTGTTTTCCAGTTTTACGATTTCACCTTCAAGATCTGAAATTTGATTTTTGATCTTTCTTGCTTTGTCAGTAAGCTGGTTTTCAGATAGGCCTTCTTCTTTCAGTTCAAGTTCATTGATTTTGTTTATTTTCAATTTCTCTCTTAAAGTCTTATTGAATTCAGTGTTGATTGAAATTTTATCTCTCGGAACTTTACCGATATTATTCCATGAAGTTTTGATCTGCTCAATTTTTTCGATGCTGCCTTCTTCATTGGACACCATTTTCAATTCATCAAGAAGATTTTTTTTGTTTTTATAATTTTCTTTCCAGTTGTCGGTAGAAGTGTTGCTTTTCTCTCTGTAATTGTTGAAAAATGCGTTACATGCATCACGGAATTCATCCCATATTTTGTTGGTCATGCTCTTTGGAACGTGCCCGATTTTTTTCCAGTCTTCCTGTAGTTTTTTGAATAACGGAACTGAGATATCCCATTCCTCGTTATTCATATTATCCTGTGCCGTCTGGATCAATTTTAACTTCTCTTCAAGATTAGCCTGCTGAGACCCTTTCAAAGATTTATAATAATTGTTTTTCGTTGTATTGAAAGCTCTTAGTGTTGTTTTAAAATCATTCCAGTTTTGGTTGGAAAGCTTTCTTGGAACACTTCCTGTTTTTAAGAATTCTGAACGAAGATCTTCAACTCTCTTAATGGAATTTTGCCAATAATTGTGATTAGGAGTTTCTGATGGTTCAGAAAGTTTCTTTATTTCAGCAATGATCTCATTTTTCTTTTCAAGATTCACAGTCTGCTCTTTTTCAATAGAAGCGGAAAGTTCAGACTTTCTTTCGTGAATTTTATTGGAAATTTCTTTGAATTCTTCCCATGTTTTCTCACGGAATTCTTCTGAAACTGGTTCAGCCTCTTCTTTCCAAAGTTTATGAAGATATTGAAGCTCATTTAAAGCCTTCTGAATCACGGGTTCATTTTCAAGTTCTTTGGCACGGGCAATGATATGCTGTCTTTTTTCCAGGTTATGGCTGTATTCCTGCTCCAAAAACTCCTTGTTCAGATCCAGCATCTGATAAAATTGATTCAGGTGGTGGAAATAATTGTTGTTGAGAATTTTAAATTCAGACTTTGCAACCTGCCCGGCTCTTGACCAGTCTTCTTTGATCTCACGAATGGATTTAAAAAGATTAATTCCTGGTTCAGAACTTGTATATAAATTTTTAAGTCTCTCGATAATGCTTTGACGGTGCTCAAGGTTTTTCTTTTGCTCTTCTTCCTGTCCTTTCTGGAAGTCGTCATGTTTTTCCCTGAAAATATTAACCAATGCGGAATATTTAGTCTGAGAAGGGTGCTCATAACTGAAGTTTTCAGAAGCATTTCCGGCTTCTGCGTATTCATGCTTTTTATCCTCCACTTCATCATGGATGTAATGACTTGCTTTTTCCTTCAGCTGGTTGAATCTCTTAAAATTCTCACCCGCATTAGGCGTGTTGATGATTTTTTCCATTTCCTTTAAAGCATCAGTAAGGGAAATTTCTACCTCTTCATGTTCTTCCAGGTGCTCTGCTTCATCTTCATGTGGGATTGCATCATGAGAAACTGTGTTTTCTGATGTGTCCTGAGATACTTCGTTAGGATTATTCTTTTCTTCGTTTTCAGAAAGATTGTTTTCTGTAGTCATAGCAAATCTTTTATGTGAGTGGCGTTAATATCCTTTAAATATAGCTTTAAGGCCAATTAAAGCACTAATTTATGTTATTTTTTTTGAAAATTCCAAATTTCCCAAGCTTTTTCTGCTTGCTGTTCAAGCATATAATACCCGTTGACTGTTTTTGCTCCTTTTTCAGAGGCATTGATGATGAATTGGGTATAATTGGGATTGTAGATCAGATCGATCACCAGGTGTTCCGGAGAAAGACCGTCAAAAGGGAAAGACAGACAATCTTTAACATTTGGAAAAGTACCTACAGGTGTACATTGAATGATTATTTTGTATTCAGTAACAGTTTCTTTATCAAGATTTTCAAAGTTGATTTCTGTACTTCTTGAAACTGTTACAGAAGGAATGTTATGCTTGTCTAGCGCATATTTTACAGCTTTTGCTGCACCTCCGTTTCCTAAGATCAGTGCTTTGTCCTGTGAAGGCTTTTTGTGTAAGATAAGCGTTTTTTCAAAGCCGAAAGCGTCCGTATTATAACCTGTCTTTTTGCCATTCTGAATAAGAACGCAGTTGACAGCGCCTATTTTTTCCGCTTCATCACTTAATTCGTCAAGATAATCAATTATTTTTTCTTTATAAGGAATGGTAACATTGAATCCTAAGAGCTCCGGAGAAGAAAAAAGGTTTTCCACTTCATTGATTTCATTCAGATCAAAAATATCGTAGGAGAAGTTCTTCAGCATGAGCTTTTGGAACTTATTTTCGAAGAATTTTTTAGAAAAAGAATAGGAAATATTTCTTCCTATCAATCCTAATTTTTTATTGGAATCCATAGATCAAAAATAAAAAAAGACCGGATAAATCCGGCCTTTGGTTTGAAATATTTTTTAATAATTAATCTACGATAAATTTAGTAGAGAAGTTATCTGTTTTTAGGATGTAAGTTCCTTTCGTTAATCCTTTAAGGTTGATTTTGTTTGTGTTTTTGAAAGGATTAATGAATGTTTCAATTAATTTTCCGGAAAGATCGTAAATGTCCGCTTTTGAAACTTTGTTAAGGTTTTCTCCTTTTACAAATAATTCATTATTTCTTACCGGGTTAGGGTAGATCGTGAACTGGGATTTGTCTTTTTTGGTTTCAGCAGTTGCTAAAGTACTAAAACATGTCCAGCTAAGATCATCTATGGCAACTCTTTGTGCATTTTGACTTGTAATTGGATTCGTAATTTTGATCACTACATTTCCGCTTACATTAATATTAGGAATGGTTGTTGTCGTTGTTGCATTAGCTGTTCCGCTATAAGGAATCGTACCTACTAGATTTCCATTTATTTCTACGTTTAGAACACCAGCTCCGCTTCCATACTTTAATGCAGTTGTTACTGTTAAGTTCTGGATTCCTCCTGTAAGAACAGAACTGGATAAGTTTCCAATTCTTAATGTAATTGCTTTACCATTGATCGTTTCATCAACTCTTGAGTCAACCGCAGTCCATGTTATGCTATTATTGGTCCAAACTCTTGTGGCATAAGCAGGGTTTGTAGAAGTTGGTATATTTGAGAAGTCTTCAGTTCCACAGCTTCCTCCTCCGGCAGGTCCGTCAAGAGTAGTCTCTACAGCATTATTACTTTGTGGTGAAGCGTTTCCTGCTGCATCTTTAGCAATGATATAGAATGTATACTGAGTCAGTGGAGATAATCCTGTTACAACAGTAGAAGTTATTGTTCCTGAAACAGTGGCTTTTAGAACGCTATTTGCATAAACTTCATAAGAAGCTACTCCCACGTTATCAGTTGAAGCTGTCCAGCTTACCGCAATTGAATTTGATGTCGGATTGTTTGCAATTAAATTGGTAGGAACTGTTGGAGCTTGTGTATCAAGAACTGGAGTTCCCCAAACCATATTTACATATTCAGGATGGTCTATGTATGGATTTCTGTTTCCCTGAAATGCATAGGTAGCATTATTTCTTCTAATTTCTGATGCAGATACAGGATCTTGCGCATGCCATAGTAAAAGTTGGCTCAATTCCCAATCCTGAAGACTTGGGTAAGTGTTTTTGGCGATCATATCACCGGTAGAGAACCCTGCAAGCTGACTTTCATATCTTGTTACAAAATAAAAAATCATTCTCGCTATATCTCCTTTAAACTCATCAATAGGTTCAAATACAACACCTGAATATCCTGGTGAAACAGAGTTTCCTCTTTTGGATCCGTTTTTTGACAGAAAATTATATGTACCTACTTTTCCATAAGGTAAATTACCTCTTTCATTGTTTACCTTTCCATCAGTAGCTCTTATGAAGTGAACATCTGA
Source organism: Chryseobacterium sp. MEBOG07 (assembly GCF_021869745.1). Taxonomy (NCBI): domain Bacteria; kingdom Pseudomonadati; phylum Bacteroidota; class Flavobacteriia; order Flavobacteriales; family Weeksellaceae; genus Chryseobacterium; species Chryseobacterium sp. MEBOG07. The sequence continues at coordinate 4,609,183 of NZ_CP084579.1, read as the reverse complement.
TCTCATCGGTAATGCCTCATTGAATAAACTTTGAGGAACAACATGTTCTCTGTTGTAGCAGTCTCCTTCATTAGAGTAACCGTTTGACCCACATTGAGTTGTACCATATGCGAAATTATATTGATCTGGTCCTACGGGTGTTTCTGAATAAATATCCAGAATTGTACCATCATTATCATAGTCATAATCACGGTCGGTTGTCTGATATGCACCCCATACATCACTATACGTGATACCTGTAGCATGTCCTGTAGTAATGATTTGCTTAAGAGCTGTTTTAAGAGGAGCGGCACTTAGGCCTGTAGCTGCATTATAATATCCGGCCGGGATCTGAGCCAGACCATTTATAAATACAAAACTTAATAGAAAAAAAGATAAAATTCGTTTCATTTTTTTAAATTGGGGCGTAAAGGTACAAAAAATGAAAACGAGATATATTAATTTAATGTAATATATAATCTTACGATATTAGCTTTTAGTAAGATATTCTCTACTTATTTTTGAAAAGAACCATGAAATAGTGATTCCGAAGATAGAAGCTGTAAGTGCTACGATAAGATAATTTTTTCCTACAATTTTTACCGGGAATGGGAGAACTTCATTGGCTCTGAAGAACTCTGTATAAAGCTGAAAATAGCAAAGTGCTGTTCCCAGGATTAATCCGGTAATTACTCCGGAAACCACAATAAGTATTCCGGTGTAGAAATAGGTCATTCTTAGATGGCTTAAAGGGAAGCCAAGTGATATCAATGATTTTGCCTGTTCTTTTTTATCAAGCTGAAGGATGATGATCGCTCCTGCAAGATTGAAGGTCGTAATGAAAATAACCAGTGCAAAAATCAGGTAGATAAAAAGCTTTTCAGTGTTGATCATTTTCCAGAAAGCAGCATTTTCTTCTTCCTTGGTTTTGATCTCAATATTTTTTCCCAGAGAAGAAAGCAGGTTTTGTTTTACAGCATCTGCATTCTCCGGATTTTTTAATTTAATAACGATTTGGTAAGCCGATTTTTTTGGAAGACTTAACAATTCTTCAGTAAGTTCAATAGGAGAGATGATGTAATTATCCAGTTGATCTTTTCCGGGGAAAACACCTGTTACCGAAATATCTCTTTTATTATAGATGTCTTCTTCCTTATTGATGATCCCTGTTCCCGGTTTGGGCATAAAGACCGTTGCATAATGATTGGAAGAATCTACGGGAATAGAAAGTCTGTTGTCCAGGCTGTTTTCCATCAATACTTCATTAGAATACTTGAAGCTGGGATATGTTCCGTAGAAAACATCTTTATTGATTGGATTTACTTTGACATAAGCGGAATCTACCCCTCTTAAATAGGCAATATCTCCTTTCCCATTGAAGCTGATGTATACTTTTTCTTCAATAACACGGGAGAAGCTGCTCACTTCTTTATTGTTTTTTAAAACAGAATTAACCTGTTCCAGGTTTTTAATAGTTTTCCCTGCAGAACTTTTTAAAGTCAGATCCGCATGGAGATTGGAAATTAGGTCTTTATTCAGTTCTTCCAATCCGGAAAAGACGGAAATAATGACGAACATTGCAGCCACAGCAACCGTCATGGCACCTACGGCCAGCCACGTAATGAACGTAACGGCAGTACTGCCTTTTTTAGCCAAAAGGTATCTGGATGCTATGTAAAATGCAATATTCTTCAAGATCTATAAAACAGGATTGTCGCCTTCGCCTCTTAATTCTCTTTCCAGTTTTTCAACATCATCAAGAGCTGTATCCAGATAAAAGTTAAGCTGTGGAATAATACGTACCTGTTTTGCCATTTTTTGGCCAATGAAGTTTCTGTATTGAGGTTTGTTTTCTTCAATTTCCTTCATCACAGCGCTACGAAACTCCTGAGGGAAAATGCTTAAATAAATTTTAGCGATTCCTAAGTCAGCAGTTACTTTTACATCTGAAACAGATACCAATATGCTCTGTTTGCTGTCTGAAGCCTGTTTGCGGAAAAGTTCTGCGAAGTCTTCCTGAATGATCTGTGCTACTTTTCTTTGTCTGTTACTTTCCATAATTTCTGCAAATTTAGTACTTTTGTTTGAATTGATACTTTGAAATTCGACTGCAGTATCAAATTTACGATTTAATTATATTTATTAGTATTTATGAAGCTAGAACATATTGGTATTGCTGTAAAGTCTTTAGGCGTTTCTGATGAACTTTTTGCCAAGTTATTAGGAAAAGAATCCTACAAAAAAGAAACTGTAGAAAGAGAAGGCGTGGTTACGTCTTTCTATGAAACCGGAGAAAGTAAAATTGAGCTGTTGGAAGCCAGTAATCCTGAAAGTCCGATCTCAAAATTTATCGATAAAAAGGGCGAAGGCATCCATCATCTGGCATTTGGGGTTGAAAATATCCTGGAAGAAGTGAAAAGATTGAAAAAAGAAGGATTTCAGTTTATCTCCGAAGAACCGAAAGAAGGTGCTGATAACAAATTAGTTGTCTTCCTACACCCGAAATCTACAAATGGTGTGCTGGTAGAACTTTGCCAAGAAAAGCAATAAAAAATTTTGTAGTAAAAGAAATTTTGCTATTTTTGCAAACACAAAATTTAACCAAGTTTTGAGGTCCTATAGCTCAGTTGGTTAGAGCACCTGACTCATAATCAGGTGGTCCCTGGTTCGAGCCCAGGTGGGACCACATAAAATCAACCGCTTACAGCATGTGAGCGGTTTTTTTATTGCTTATTCTATTAAACATTACTAATTATTAATAATTAAAACCGGCAGGTTATATCTATCAAACCGATTTATAATATGTAGAAATTGTTTTTGATCAACTGGAGTAGCCCAGCCAGTTACCGTATTTTGAAGTCCTAAACTATTGGTGTCCAGAGAAATTTCGCTCTCAAAAACTAATGTATTATTTGAGTAGACATAGATCATACTTTGCACTGTGGAAACATCCGATCCTGTGTATTTAAACTCACAATTAATCAAATCATTTACTAAAGAGAGATTATTGGATTTTAAAACTTTCCATTTTGGGATGGCAGAACTCCTATTTTTTCTGTCCTCATGGTCTAAAACAATATATACAACCATATTTTGAGTGCTTTCCAATCCCGGAATATCTTTTAATTTAAATTTTTCATTCGGCTTAAGATCAATACTCTTGGGTCCTTTTACAGCTGCTAATGATACTACCATTGGTTTATAGAAAAAGTATCCGGTTATCAGGATGAATAACGAAAGAATGATTTTTCTAGTCATATTATTTTATCATAATTATTAGTATCGTGAATGTAATAAAAAGCAGAATATCTTTTTATAATATCTGAACAAACTTCCATTCTATTTTCTTAAAAGGAGACATTTTACTATTTCAAATTTCCTATGCATAACATTAAACATTTGTTTAAAAAACCATAAAGGATATTTAAAACACAGTTAACACCCTTCTTCCTCATATCCCGTTGCTTTGCAGAAAAAGTAATGATGGAAAATAATAACCAATTCAACAGAAGAAGATTTCTTAAAAATTCACTATTGGCTGCCGGAGGAATTTTCATTGCACCTTTAATTGAAAGCTGCAGTGACGATTTTACAGAAAATGGAAATGCTCCCGATGATCTTAAAAATGGAGGTTTTGAATCCGGAGTGGCAAGTTTTGATCCCAGTGCAACGGGAATCATTATCTGGACCAGATATTCTAAAGGAACTGATGCAGAAATTACCTGGGAAATAAGCAAGAACAGCAACTTTTCAGAAGTTGTAAGAAGAGGTCAGGCGAATGCTACAGCAGTGAATGATTTTACGGTAGCTGTAGATGTACAGAATATCTCTTCCAATACAAAATATTACTACAGATTCTATAATAACAAAACCAAAGAAGCGAGTGTAACAGGGGAAACCCTTACTTTACCTTCAAAATCAGATGCAGTAAATGAGGTGAAAATGGCAGTAGTATCTTGCTCCAACTTCCCTGCAGGACTTTTTAATGTATATGGAGCGATTGCAAAATCTGAAGCAGATGTCGTTGTACACCTAGGAGACTATATCTATGAATATGCACCTGGGCAATACGGAACAAATCCTTATACCAATCAATTAGGAAGAGCACATCAGCCGGCAAAGGAAATCCTTAATCTCAGCGATTATAGAGAACGATACAGACAATACCGGGGAGATAAAAATCTTCAGCTTCTTCATCAGAAAAAGCCATTCATCTGTGTTTGGGACGATCATGAATTTGCCAATGATACTTATAAATCCGGAGCAGAAAACCATCAGCCTAATGAAGGTGATTTTCAAGCCAGAAAAATGGCTGCTTTCCAGGCATACAGTGAATATATTCCCCTTAAAACTGGGAAGGATATGAGAATTTACAGAGGTTTCAACTTCGGAAATATTGTATCTCTTTATATGATGGATACAAGGGTGATTGCAAGAGATAAACAGATGGAATATTCCGATTATCTGGATAATGCAGGAAACTTTAATCAGGTACAGTTTAAAACAGATTTCTTAAGCACCAGCAGAAAACTGATAGGAAGCGAACAGATGTCATGGCTGAGCTCTCAGATTAATGGCGATACAGCAAAATGGAAAGTACTGGGACAACAGATTTTAATGACTAAAATGATGGTTCCTGCTGAACTTCTGATGCTTTTGAACCAGATTCTGACAGAAATAAAACAACAAGGAAGCGCACAGCCAGCCACGATGCAGGCCCTTCAAAACATAATCACACAACTGATTATTATCAAAACAAGATACAAGCAGCAGGATCCTACATTGACTCCACAGGAAATTGCCAGAATCACAACTACTTTACCCTATAATTTGGATGCCTGGGATGGATATTTCATGGAAAGAGAACAGCTGTATTCCGTTCTTGCAGGAAAAAATGTAGTGGTATTGGCTGGAGATACCCACAACGCATGGTTAGGAAAACTTACCGATGCACAAGGCAAATTCATTGGAACCGAATTAGCTTGCAGTTCCGTTTCTTCTCCGGGGTTGGAAGGGTATCTCGGAATAACTTCAGACCCTGCAAAAGCAATAGAACTGGCTCAGGCATTCTCATTGCTGATCGATGACCTTGATTATGCGAATCTTTATAAAAGAGGATACCTGCATGTAAAATTTACTTCTGGCAGTTCTGTGGCAGAATGGAGGTTTGTAGACAATATCATCTCTGATACCTACAATACCACTACAGAAAAAACATATACGATCTCATAGTTTCAATTCAATCATATCTTATTTTCAATTAAGTAAAAAGAGTCATGGTGTGCCACTGTGGCTCTTTTATATTATTGACTTTTTTTGTATCTTGAACAGATGCGAGAGGATGTAAGAAAAGATTTTTTACCGTTAGTTTCTAAAACATGGTGGCTCATGACTTGGGTGACCAGGATTTTTGGGATCCTTTTATTGGTGATGGCGTTTCTTTTGATAGTAGCATTGCCCATTGTGCTCAGTAATAAAATTGTGTTATTTACTGTAGTTTCGATACTGTATTATCCGGCTCTTGCTTTTGGCTTATACCGTTTTATTCTATATCAGAAGAAAATCAGAAAAAGAGAGGTCAGACAGGTAGTCGTTGATGATCAGGGAATTCATTACGAAATGGCCAATGGAACAATAGATAAAATTCTTTACAGTAACCTGAAAAAATATTCCTTTTCTGATGAATATGATGTGAGTGTCAGTCCAAGATACAAAACCTATATATTGAAAGTGAATGACAATGGCTTGGTAACAGAAGTAGATTTTAACGGAATGGATGCAGGTTACAGTTCCTTTATTGGAAATTTAAAAGCTTTAAGGCGAAGGTATATTCAGGGAATTGTATATTTCAGACCAGATTTGCGGATAGATCCTTTGGTTTATGATGTCTACTATATCAATCCTGTTGATTTTACATTCGATCATAAAAAATATTGGAAATTACTAGCACAGACTTTTGCTATAATGATACTATGTTGTTTAGTATTAGGAATCATTATGCTTTGGCTGGTTGCATGATTTCTAAGGATCACATTTATTTTTATAAAATTTGAAATAGACCGGATTTAAAATTTTATTCCAAATCAATTGGATTTTCACATCTCAAAATCTTATATTTATTTTTCTTTTAAACTTTTGTTATCAAAAAATAAAGACTTGGTTTAAAAAATTAATAAAAAACAATGGTGGAAAATTTTATTTATTACTTAGGTTTAGTCCTGGTAATCATCGGTGCTATTATGCTGGCCAATCGTTTAAAAGTAGCATATCCAATTATACTGGTTATTGCCGGACTTCTTATCAGTTTTATCCCCGGACTACCGGTGTTGAAAATTGATCCGGAACTTATTTTTATCATCTTCCTGCCTCCGCTTTTATACGAAGCTGCATTTGCCGTCTCCTGGAAAGAAATTTGGAAACTGAGGCGCATTATTACCAGTTTTGCCTTCATTGTTGTTTTCCTTACGGCAATATCTGTGGCTTTTGTAGCCAATTCATATATTCCCGGATTTTCACTGGCATTAGGCTTTGTGCTGGGAGGAATTGTATCACCACCGGATGCTGTAAGCGCCGGAGCGATTTTGAAATTTGTGAAAGTTCCCAAAAATGTATCTACGGTTTTGGAAGGAGAAAGTTTATTCAATGATGCTTCCTCACTGATCATTTTTAGGTTTGCAATGGTTGCCGTGGCTACGGGACAGTTCATATGGCAGGATGCGGCGGTAAGTTTTGGATGGATGGTATTCGGCGGATTGGGAATAGGGATTATACTTGCTTTTATCTTCCTTGAAATTGGGAAAATATTTCCTACCGATGTCAATATGGATGCAATACTCAGTCTTGTTGCTCCCTATGTGATGTATATTGCCGCTGAAGAAGTGCATTCTTCGGGGGTATTGGCCGTGGTAAGCGGTGGATTGTTTCTTTCCGTTAGAAGACATCAGATTTTTAAAACTTCACAATCTAGGTTAAGAGGCTCCAATGTATGGGAAAGCTTTGTATTTCTGATCAACGGAATTGTGTTCTTGCTGATCGGGCTGGATCTGCCGGAAATTATGGTGGGATTGAAAAAAGAAGGGATAAGTTTATCCGATGCCGTTGGCTACGGATTATTGATAACAATAGTACTGGTTATTGTCCGGTTATTATCTGGTTTTGGGGCGGTTTTCGTTACGCTCATCATGCGAAATTTCATCAATGTTGCAGATAGAGATCCGGGAATGAAAGCTCCATTATTGATGGGCTGGACAGGAATGCGGGGAGTAGTTTCATTAGCAGCAGCATTGTCTATTCCCATCGTAATGGAAAATGGGCAGCCTTTTCCGCACCGTGATCTTATTCTTTTTATTACCTTCATCGTGATTCTTACCACTTTGATTGTTCAGGGATTGACACTCCCTGCATTGATCAAAAAGCTCAATTTATCCGATTCCGGAGCAGGGATGTCCGAAGAAGAATCTGAATATTTCCTGAGAAGAGAAATGCGCCGGGTATCCTTCAGGTATCTGGATGAAAATTATAAAGAAAGAAGAAGCGAAAATGAATATTTTAGCAAACTGATGGACCGCTGGGAGCAGGAAGATAAAGAAGACTCTACTCATGAGATGTCTGAAGAAGCCAAACAAATCTATTTTGAAACCATCGAACAGCAGAGAATTTGGCTTCGTGAAGAAAACAGACGCAATCCGAATATTGACGAAGAATATATTAGACATTATTTAACAAGGCTGGACCTGGAAGAAGAAAGGCTCAGAATGTAAAAATTAAGGGAATGAAAAATTTAAAAAAGCAGCTCGGGCAATTTCCCGATGAAAAAGAAAAGAATATTTCAGTACGCTTCCCAACTATCTCAATGGGAAATTTCAGAATATATTGACAACACCGTCTTTATTAGAAGGAGAAAGTATGACCAAAGTACTTCTCCAAACCTTGTGTAAAGTAGAAAATACATCACCCAGCAGGGCTCTTCCGTTTGTGGTGACCGACCTTAAGAACCTTCCGCCTGAAGAAAATGTTTTGGTGTGGTTTGGGCACAGTTCCTATTTCATACAGGTGGATGGCAAGAAATTTCTGATAGATCCTGTTTTCAGTGGAAATGCTTCTCCTATGCCAGGCTCTATAAAAGCTTTCCAGGGAGCCGATTATTACAAGCCGGAACACATGCCGGATATTGACTTCCTGCTTATTTCACATGATCATTGGGATCATCTCGATTATAAAACGGTTCAGGATTTAAAAGATAAAGTAGGAAAAGTTATTTGTGGGTTAGGAACCGGTCAGCACTTTGAATACTGGGGCTGGAGTTTTGATAAAATCATTGAAAAAAACTGGTGGGAAAGCATGGATATCGCAGAAGGTTTCAGAATAACACTTACTCCTGCACGACACTTTTCCGGAAGATTACTGAACCGTAATATTTCACTCTGGACTTCCTTTGTATTGAAAACACCTACAAAAAATCTATTTTTAGGTGGCGATAGCGGTTATGGAAATCATTTTACAGAAATTGGAGAAAAATACGGACCGTTTGATTTAGCTGTAATGGAAACCGGACAATATAACGAAATGTGGCCTTACATTCACACCCTGCCGGATCAGCTGATCTCAGAAATAAAAGAACTGAAAGCCAAAAACTTCATTCCTGTTCACAACTCAAAATTCAAACTGGCACAGCATATCTGGTATGAACCTTTAGAGTTTGCCTCAAAACATGCAGAAGAAAACAATATACCCATTACCCTTCCTATGATTGGCGAAAAGGTAGATTTGGACCAGCTGGGGACGGTAGCCTGGAAAAAATGGTGGGAGGAATATATTTAATGAATTACAAATTAGCACATTCTTCATTCGTTTAATTTAAAAAAATAAAAACCTGTCCATCACTGGGCAGGTTTTTCCTTCATATCAAAAAAATAATCACTACAAAGGTTCCTTATGGTTGACCTTTGTATGAATGATATCGTAAAATACAGCCGGATTGGCAGCATCAGGAGTAATTCTGTAAGTAAATGTAGTCTCGTTCAGGGTAAGAATATCCACAACACGGGTAAAAGTAGGCGTGGTAAGCGTTCTCTTTTTCCCGTCAGGAGAAATAGACCATGTCCCTTCAGATCTCAAAATATCATTTAAACCGAAAATTTTAAAAGTTCCGTTAGCTTTAAAGTAAGAATAGCCTACATATCCGGCTACGCTACTATCACTTAAAGCTACATTATTTCCGCTTTTATCCTTAGCACCAGTGGTTTCCCATGGAGTAGAAGCTAATGCAAGCTGTCCATTTGTCGGCTCTGCGTGAGACGTTCTGGTGTGGATGATGTCATAGTAAATAGACGGGTCGCTGGAGTTAGGACGTATTCTGTAAGTGAATTCATTTCTGTTTAAAACAAGAATTTCAACATCACGGGTGAAAATCGTGGTCCCATCTGGATTCAATGCGGCAATCGTTCTGGTTTTTCCCTGTGCATCCACAGACCAGGTTCCCATTGACCTCAATACGTCAGTAAGGTTGTAAATGGCAAACTTTCCGTCTGCCTTAAAATAAGCAAACCCCACATATCCGGCTACGCTGGCATCAGTAAGAGCAATATTATTTCCATTTTTATCCTTAGCTCCGGTAGTTTCCCATGGAGTAGAAGACAGTACCTGTGAGGGAGTCTGCTGTTCAATAATGATTTCATTGTCATCACTTGAACATGAAACAAAAGATGCTGATAACAGCACGGCTGCAGACAGATAACATAATTTTTTCAGTGTATTCATAAGGGTATTTTTTCAGTCTTTGCAAACTTATTCCGAATAAATATCAAAACGTTGTATAGAATATCTCTTTTGTTGTAGAAAACATAACAGATCCCAAATTAGAATGAAAGAAATGATATTTCCTATAAGAATATCAATAGTATTAACAAATATTACTGCCGAATGTACTCAATTCTCCTCGTTTGGAGGGTGGCAAATCGAAGATTTGACGGGGTGGTTTCTCAACATTCCATGATAAAAACTTTTTTCTTGCCATAAAAATTCCCCAAAAATTCTATTTTTGAGTATGAATAACAGAAACCGTGGAAAAAACACTGGCGATGATACTCTGTTTGGTTCAGAGAAGCAGATCAGCAAACTGAAACTGGCTGTTGAAGATATGCAGTATTTGCTGACCAGAGAATACCCGGAAAAAGCGGCTTCAGAGCTTGTAGGAAACAGATACAGACTAAAAACCCGTCAGATACAGGCTTTACGGGGAGCATCCGCATCTGATATTCAGATTCAAAAAAGAAAATTGAAACATTTGAAAGCCTCAGATTTAAAGGAAAAGATAGTTTACCTCGATGGTTTTAATGTTTTAATCCTGCTGGAAAGTCTGCTTTCCAAAGCTTATATTTTTGAAGGATTAGACGGTTGTATCCGTGATCTTTCCGGAGTTCATGGAACGTATAAAAGAGTGAATCAAACCTTAAGAGCCGTAGAATTAGTTGCTTCTTTTCATCAGAAAAACCAAATTGAGAAACTTGTATGGATCTTTGACAAACCGGTGTCCAACAGTGGAAGAATCAAGCAGATTATTCTTGAATTTGCCGAACAACATCAGCTCAACTGGGAAGGTGATTTGCAGTATAATCCAGACAAATTTCTGGCAGAAAGTTCGGAACTCATCGTTTCCTCAGATGCCTGGATTCTGGATCACTGTAAAGAATGGTTTAATCTCATCGGCTATTTGATCAGAGAAGAAAACCTTCCTGTTAATCTGATTAAAATGATGTAAAATATGAACCTGTTTGAACCCTATATTCCTCTGTTTTCTCAAACCTGGAAAGACCAGTACAAAGCTGTTTTAGCAGAAGAGCATCTGATAAATCTGGAAAAAAATATAGATAGATTTAAAAACCATTCCTTAGAACTGGATTTACCTTATTTTAACGAAGAAATACAAGTTGACAGGCAGGAAAGCTTTGAAAAATTTATTCTGATTCTTGAGAATAACGATTCAGATGAGGTTAAAACAAAATTGCTGGAAAATATTCCGTTTGAACACTGGCTGAACATCTTAGGACAAAGATTGACCTCTGCAAGCATTCGTGATGAAAACGCGATTCCTCATTTGAAAACCATGCTGATTGAGGCCTGTCAGAAACCTTTCAATAGCGAAATTACCATTGCACAAAGAGCTTGGGAAAAGCATATTGGAAGAATGGATGATGATTTCTGGGGGAGATAAAAGGAAACAATCAGCAGAAACAAGAGAAAGTAATGGCGAAAATCCATGATATCATTGACAATAAAACCTGGTGGAATGTTTTCTTTCATTACAAACACGAACTAGTTTTTGAAGTCCGGGAAAAAGAAGGTCACGGCATCCGCTGGAGCCACGGAGGAACAAAACTGATCGGCTTTCTGGAAAAATTTATCAACGAATAAATAAAACACAAACATCTCTGCCATCTATGAAATCTGCGGGAATTTATATTTTTTCATAAATCATGGAGACTAGCCTGATGTATTCTTCACAAATTCACTCTTTTTCATTCTTTTTCTTCTACGTAAAAAGATTGCGTACTATGCTTCTAGTTTTGCAGACATAAAACAGAAGCTATGAATACATCAGATCAAAAGTTTTCAACCGAAGAATGGGAAATATGTCTCAAGGTTCTTGATGCCTTGAAGGAAGATCCGTTTCTGAATCCTGATAACAAAACATTTTCAGGACTGATTACGAAAATTCATAAGAGCGCCAAAAAACAAAGCCGTCATGAAAATTATTCAGAAATGAAGTCTCAGGATCTGGCTGTAAATTCCAATTCTGTATTGATGCAGAAAGCATTGGCGGGAGTTTCTGTTTATTATGATAATGAAAAAGAAGAGGTACAACTCACAAAACTTCAGATTCCCAAAAACTGCTATTGCTGTAACCAGAGTTATCAGTATGCGCACTCTTTCTATTCCAGATTATGCCCGGTCTGCGCTGCAGAAAACTATGAAAAACGTTTTGAAACGGCAGATCTTACAGGAAGAAATGTAATCCTGACAGGAGGAAGAGTGAAGGTAGGTTTTGCCGCAGCATTGAAGGTGTTGAGAAACGGAGCTAATTTGGTTTTGACAACCCGGTTCCCGGCACTGGCGATGGAATTGATGCAGCAGGAGGAAGATTATGAAAACTGGAAAGACAGACTCTGGATATATGGTTTGGATCTGAGAAATCTGAAGGCGATTCAGGATTTTATCAACTTTTATAGATTCAATTTTGATACGCTGGATATTCTGATCAATAATGCAGCTCAGACAATAAAATACCCTGATGAATACTATCTGCCGATAATAAAACGTGAAAAGGAAAAACTAATAGAATTTAAAAATATATCGACCCTGATCCCGAACCAGACAGAAATTTCCAAGGAAACCGCGAAATTGGAATATGCACACAATGAAGAAACTCAGGTGGCACTTACCCGTTTTGGACAACCTGTGGATAACAGAGAAAAAACAAGCTGGAATTCTACTTTGGAAGAGGTTTCCATGTATGAACTGGTAGAGGTAAACCTCATCAATCACATTGCCCCTTATTTCCTGATCAAAGAACTGAAGCCATTGATGAAAAACTCAGCGTTTAAAGAAAAATTTATCATCAATGTAACCTCATCAGAAGGAATTTTTAGCTATGAAAATAAAACGGCTTTTCATCCGCATACCAATATGACAAAGGCAGCTCTGAATATGATGACGCTCACTTCTGCAAAAGAATTTGAAAATGATCAGATCTATATGAGCGCGGTAGATGTGGGATGGATTTCTACAGGAGCTAAAGAAAGTTTGAGAAAAAAACAGTTTGAGATGGGATATATTCCGCCACTGGATTCAGTGGATGGAGCTGCCAGAACTCTGCATCCTGTGATAGAAGGAATAAAAGGAAATTACTTTAGTGGAGTTTTATTGAAAAATTATAAAGTTCACACCTGGTAATATCCAGACGGAGATAATAGTAATAAATGGAAAAATACATTTTGCTAAAATGAGTTGCAGGTTCGAATCCTGCTTATCTCCCAACCATTGAAACGGTAGCTCAACAGGAAGAGCGTTGACCTTCCAAGTCAGAGGCTGCGGGTTCAATTCCCGTCCGTTTCACAGGAGTACATTGTTCAAAAGGAGAAGAATACGTCCTCAATACGGACGAGCTGCAGGTTCAAATCCTGCTGTACTCCCAAAGTAAATAATGGAGATAATAGTTTAACGGAAAAACGATTCCCTGCCCGGAATCGATGCACGTTCGAATCGTGCTTATCTCCCTAATCAGAAAGTCAGAGCAGTAGCTTAATCTGGAAAAGCATATCCACGGAGGATAGGTTGCCGGTTCGATCCCGGTCTCTTTGGCTTTCATTTAAAATTATAATACCATGCTTAAAGATTTATTGATTTTTTTAAACATCATTGATGAAGTAAAAGTTCCCGTACCCATGCAATGGCAGGAAAGAACGCCGAGACCAAGAATTTCTAAAATAGAATTGGTGAAAGAACCGGAAATGATTTCGACAGAATGGAAACAGGAATCTTTTGAAAATGTAATGGTGACAAAAGAACAGGATATCCCAGAATACCTCTCAACGGTAAGAGAAAGAAAAGCAAACAGAAACTACCTGAACAGAATTGAAAATCTGGCAGAACATACAAAGGGTTATAAAGAATACTGTCTTGAAAAAACAAGCAACCAGCATATGTTGAAAGCGGAAGACTATTACATCTATTCTAAAAACGGAATTACAGAAACATTTCTGATTGCAAAAGATGCTTTTATCACCCATAATGAACATAAAATGCTCCGTATAGAAAGCGGTTGTTTTGTAAAGTATATCCAACAGGAATATAACCCGATAACACAAATAATAGAAAATGCATACGACTGATACCACAAAACGATATAAAATATTCTCCGAAGAAGACTGGACGGAGGCTGTTTTTGACGACCATACCCAGATAGAAGTGTATGCCAAAAACATGACGTTTCACGGTACCGAAATAAAAGGAAACTTGCTTTTGCGTGGTGAAGGCTGCCGCTTTCCGGAACTGAAACATATCAACGGAAATCTTTCTATTGATGCAGATAATTGTGAAATTCCACAACTTGAAACGGTGGAAGGTCATTTTAAAATGCATTGCTATACCCAGCTGGATCAGCTTAAAAAAGTAAGCGGTCATTTCAAGTGCATCGTTGATGCTGCTTTTAAAAACCTGGAAATAATCGGAGGCTATATTTCTGTTAAAAATGCTACAGTCAATGCTAAGAATGGCAAATTACTGAAAACGAGAGATGCTATTCCTATCAATTACCAGTTTCAGGCAGATGTGCTTCTGAAAGACGGTATTTTTGATATTAAGATCCTTGGAAATAATATTGTAATTCCTCACCGGGAAATCCGCGGTAAAATCAGTGTGGTAGGTGAAAATATATCATTCCCGAATCTGAAATTTGTTCATGGTTCTCTTAAATTCAGAAGTGAATGCCAGATTGGACACAAATTTACCCATTATTTTCCGGCGTTGAAGAAGCTGATCGGTAACCTGAAATTTGAAAATACAAGTATTTTATTTCCAGAACTTCAGGAAACCAGCGGAAGTATTCATCTGGAAAATGGTTCTTATGTCGCTTTCCCGGCACTTGAGAAATCTGGAAATATTATGCTCAATGGCGGGAGCGGAGCCGTATTTCCTGTTTTGACTGATATCAATGGAAATTTCCAATATAATGGTTCTGAAAAGTGCCACCTGAATGCTCTTCAATATGTGAAAGGTGTTTTCAATACTTATAATGTGGTTGCTCCTAACATTGCTGAGGTGGGTGATCTGATTATCCATGAAACCGATAGTTTTGAACATCTTCAAAAAATTAACGGAAAAATTCAGCTTATGTATCAGGAGAGCCGGAATGTGAATTTTAAATCATTGGAGTATCTCGGACAATGGGGGGATTCAAGGTTGCAGGGGTTTCAGTTTCCGGTTTTGAAATGTATTAATAATTATTTGTATGGTACAAATCCCGGTTTTGAACAGCTGGCAAAGAATATTTATTTTAAAATAAATAATAACATCTATATTACGAAAGATCATTTCATTGTTTCCCGGATGTTTTTCCCTTATGTTCTTCAGGAAAAGAGCTATCCTTTGAGAAAACTGGTTGCGATCCTAAAATTAAGACACAGCAGTTTTCAGAATTTTGAGACCCGTGAGTATGAAAGACAGTGGGAACATTTCGATACTTCGTTTTTTACGCAGATCTTAGATAAAATTGAAAGTCTTTGGGATGAAGTGAAGCCGATGAAATATGAAGAATTTTTTAATACCACAGATAGAAATTTCAAACTTTTCTGCTTCAGCTATTATGGTGTAGGAAATCTGATGGAAAAATTGGAAGCTAAAAAGATCAATGAAAGTGAAATAGAAGTTTGTTACGTGGAATATGATGAAAACGGAAACGAAAACTTAACCAAGAAAGTCAACCGTTATGAAGTTCACGAAGTTGAAAACAATAAACTCGGAATTTTTATATGGGGAGATAGAATGCAACATTCTTATGCGGTGAAATGCTGGTGTCCTTCCACAAAAAAGGAACATTGGCTGTGGATAGAGCAGGAATATAAAGATGATGCTTTGACGGCTATTGCATCTACTTTCAGAATACATAGTAATCTTATCCCGCATATCAAAAATCTAAAAAGACAGGGAGATCTATTAATCTGTGAATTGAAGGAAAAAATGACTCCAGCCGGAGAAATCCGACCTTTAACCGCTTCAGAATATTTTAATCTCCTGAGAGCAGAAACATAAATTGGAAACAGTAGTTTAACTGGAAAAACATTCCACTCAAAGGAAAATCGTTGGTTCAAACCCGGCCTGTTTCTATTTTTTTTAACTAAAAACAATAATTAAATTATAATAAAAAACAAAATGAATACATACATTGATATTGGCATTAATCTGACCAATAAACAGTTCTATAATGAACACGACGAAATTATCAACCGCGCTTTGGACCAGGGGGTAGAACATATGATTCTTACAGGAACCAGCGTAAAAGGAAGCAAAGAATCTGCTCAGATTGCAGAAGAATATCCGGAAATTTTATTTTCAACAGCCGGAATTCACCCTCATGATGCCAAATCTTTTAACGGGGAAAGTATCGGTGAACTCAGGAAATTGTTGAAACAGGATCATGTGATTTCAGTAGGCGAGTGCGGACTGGACTTCGACCGGGATTTTTCTCCAAGACCCATACAGGAAAGATGTTATAAAGCACAACTGGAACTGGCTGTAGAAGTCAATAAACCGCTTTTTCTTCATGAAAGATCAGCATTTAAAAGGTTTAATGACATCACAGATGAATACCTTTCCCAATTACCCGAAGCTGTTGTACACTGCTTTACCGGAACATTGGATGAAGCAAAGACATATCTGGATAAAGGATTGTATTTGGGATTTACCGGAGCGATCAGTGATGAGAAAAGATTTAAGCATCTCGAAGACGTTATAAAATATGTCCCTCTTGACCGAATGATGATTGAAACAGATGCCCCTTTTATGCTTCCGAAAAATATGTTCAGGATGCAGAACAGGCGAAATGAATCTTCCTTTTTACTGTATGTAGCACAAACAGTTGCCCATCTGAAGAAGATCAGCATTTCCGAAGTCGCGGACGAGACCACAGAAACGGCCAGAAATTTTTTCAGACTATAAAAAGAGCTCTACTGATGAAGTAAAGCTCTTTTTTTATAAACAAAATTGTCTCTTGCTCTTACAAACTCTTTATTGCCGATTCCAAAGCCAGTTCCATCATTGGATTCAAAGCCTTTTCTCTTTCGTCAGCAGAGATTTTTTCGTGTGTAGGGATAATATCCGTTACCGTAAGAATAGTAGCTGCATTTTTTCCTAAATGCTGTGCATTCGCAAATAAACCGAATGCTTCCATTTCTACTGCAGGACAGTTGTATTTTGTAGCAATTTCAGGAGTAGCAGGATCTTTTCTGTAGAAAATATCACTACTGTGGATGTTGATTGCCTTAGCGTTTAATGATAAATCTTTTGCCGTTTCATTGATGGTAGTAAAGATATTCCCTTGATGAGGAAGAATTTCCTCTTCAATTCCCCATGCATATTTGGCGTAAGTACTTTCGCTGGCAGCTTTTTCAATATTTAAAATATCAAAAAGTTTAAGATCAGTATTGTAAGCACCACAAGTCCCGATTCTAATGATCGTATCTACTTCATACTCTGTAAACAACTCAAAAGAATAGATCCCGATGCTTGGGAAGCCCATTCCACTAGCACCTACCGTGATCTCTTTTCCTTTATAAAGACCTGTATAATAAAGAATACCTCTGGTTTTGCTTACCAGTTTAGCATTTTCTAAATAATTCTCAGCAATATACTGTGCACGAAGCGGATCCCCCGGCTGCAATACTACTTTAGCAATTTCTCCTTTTTTTGCACTGATGTGAATACTCATAATGTTTTTTTGAATGGCACAAAGATAATAACTTTTAGTTTGTTTCTGTCATTACGAAAATGGAAACAATGAAGCCATCTCTGATCAACAGAATGTATAAGATATTACTAATAAATGTTTTAAATAAAATTTTAGGTATTGTCTTTTGTATAAATCAAAAATAAAATCTGGTAAATACAGAACAATAAAAGAATAATGTGGAGCAGGTATCATGAAGGCAGTCAGGCTACTTTTGCAGAAGTAAAATATTTAAAATTTTAAAAATGAAAATTGAACATATTGCCATTTGGGTTAAAGATCTTGAAAAATCCAGAGCCTTTTATCAGAAATATTTCGGAGCCGTTTCCAATGAAAAATACCACAATCCTGTCAAAAACTTTCAGTCCTACTTTCTAAGTTTTGATAATGGCTGCCGTCTTGAAATAATGACTAAACCAAACATCAAAGAAACAGAAAACTCTTACGAATCCCAGCACTATGGAATCATTCATCTTGCATTTTCAGTAGACAGTAAAGAGAACGTAAATGAACTTACAGAGATATTGAGAAAAGATGGGTATACCATTGCCGGAGAACCCCGTACAACAGGAGACGGCTATTACGAAAGCGTAATCCTTGATACGGAAAATAATATCATTGAAATCGTATCGCAGTAAGTCATTGCGAGGAGCCATGGCGACGAAGCAATCTTTATAGTAATGAATACGTAATCTCAAACCTTATAGGTTTTTAAAACCTATAAGGTTTAAATTTTAAATGGTAACCTTGCTGAAAATCTTAGATTTTCTAGCGCCTTAAAGCAGCATAATGATTATAACCTTTGCGTCTTTGCGTTTTCCAACACTTTAATTCCATATTTAACATGAATCTTCTCAACAAAAATTTTATTCTCAACGAAATAATTTTATTTTTGTTAGATCATGGAAACCAAGTCACCGTTTTTAGACACGATCTTTTTACTTCGTAAGGAAGAATGCATTACTCTTTTTTCAAGCTTACAGAAAATTTCCCCTCAGGAAGAGGCGGAAGCAGGAGATTATTTCGAAACAGAATTTGAAAAAGAAAGACTGGAGTTTCTATCCGATCAACTGACTTGTAACAAAGAAACAGCCGTATGGGCCGCAAAAATTCTCTATCATAGTGCACAGCTTTATCTGATCAGAGAAAATACTGAAAAAAATATTGAAAATCTTATTCCCGGATTTAAAGGAGTCCGGGATATTTCTTCTATTTTATCTGCAGATTTATCACTCAGGTTTTTACCGCAGGTCATTGTGGCTTTAAACGCTGTCGATTCTGAAGATCCTTTGATTGCCATGCTGGAAAATATTCTGATGCAGTTTCACTATTCGGGAATCGGGTATGATCTTGATCTGAAGAACGTGAACTGGAAGGAAGAATTAAAAGACAATACTTACAGAAAATTATATCTGGAAAGAATTGTCGAAAAAAGAGATTATAAACTGGCGGAAATTCCGTTCATCAATAAACTAATAATAGCCGAATTCGGAATACACAAAGACGCATTCTGGCGAGAACTAAAAACGATAACCGAAAACAACAATGAAAGCGTATGAGAAAGTATTTGAATTTTTAGCTGATCCCAACAAAAGAAACATTCCTGAAATGCCGTGATGTGGTAATCAAAGATACTTATCTGAAACTGGCATTTTCATTCAGCAAAAGAAATGAAAGGGAAGTACGTATAGAAGAGGAGAAGCCTCAAAAAAGTGGTGGAAATTTTAATTTTTTAAATCAATGAATCAGAATATAAATCAACTCAATACAGTTCTTAACTACGTAAAAGATACTTTTGTAGGTAAAAATGATGTCGTAGATCTGTTGGGAATCTGCCTTTTGGCAAGAGAAAATGCCTTTTTGTACGGACCTCCGGGTACCGCAAAATCAGCAATTGTAAGAACGCTGGCAAAAACAGTAAAAGACGGCAAAAATTTCGAATATTTATTAACCCGTTTTACAGAACCGAACGAGATATTCGGACCTTTTGATATCAGAAAACTGAAAGAAGGAGAGCTTCTCACCAATACAGAAGGAATGATGCCGGAAGCTTCCATGGTTTTCCTGGATGAGATCTTCAATGCCAATTCTGCCATCTTGAATTCACTTCTGATGGCTCTCAATGAAAAAATTTTTAAAAGAGGAAAAGAAACAAAGCACTTGCCGGCACTGATGTTTGTAGGAGCAAGTAACGTTCTTCCGGAAGACGAAGCATTGAACGCATTATTTGACCGTTTTCTGGTAAGAATTAATGTAGATTACGTAAATCCTGAATTATTACAGCAGGTCCTTTTAGCAGGTAGAAAACTGGAGAATGAAGAAGAAACGGAAATTCCGGAAATTCATGCCGATGAGATCAGACAGCTTCAGAACCTGTGTAGAACAATAGACCTTAAACCCATTTATGAAGTCTACCTGAATACGATTATCAATCTTCGAAATACAGGTATTGCCATTTCAGACCGTAGAGCGGTGAAACTTCAAAACCTGATCGCTGCCAGTGCCCTGATCTGTGGAAGAAAAGAAGCAGTACTTTCCGATCTTTGGGTATTGAAACATATCTGGGATACAGAAGAGCAGATTGAAATTCTGGAAGGAATTATCAACAGGACCATCGAGAAAGATGATCACCCGGATTCCCATCCACAGGCTATGCACAACAAAACACCCAATCCTGAAGAAGTCATGAAAGATGTGACAATTCTTGTGGAAAAATGGAATAGTGGAATGCTGAGTTTTGAAGAACAGAATGTAATAAAAGATAAACTGAGATACCTGCAGACCCGTTGTGACTGGATCAGAAATCCGGAACAGAAGCAATATATCCAGCAAGAAATTGAAAGCTTATGGCAGAAGATCCTTCAAAGCGTTTAAAAGAATTCTGGGCAGAACTTCCCCGTCCCAATGAAGATTTTCTGGGCTCTATCAGAGACTGGAAAAACATTCAGATTGCAGTGGAAGAAGAAATAATCTGGCTGAGAGGTTTTACCGATGAGCAGGCAGCATCTCCGGAAATACAACAATTACCGGATTTTATTCTGTATGAGCTTCGGGATGGTCTTTTGTTCAGGAAAGAGGCTTTGGTTCCGAGTAAAAAAATGAGAACAGCATTGCTTTGGATACCTATAGACAAGGCATTGCAGCTTACTTTTCCACCTTCGAATCAAAACTATTTTGGAATTCAGGAACAGGTTCAGGTAAGGTTAAAAGAAAGCAACGAAGAACAGCCTGCAGTTGCTTTATTGAGCAATATTGCTGATATTAAAGAAAGTATCACAGCATTACCCAGGTTTAAACTTGAAAAAATAAAATGGACTGTTCTGGGAGATAAAGCCCTGTTTATGGGCACTCCATTACTGAGTTTCCCCGGAAAGACCTATTGGACAAAAGACAGACATTTACTGCCGGCAGGTCTGGATTTTGAATTTAAAAATGTAAGTACGCTGCTACAGCAGAAATATAATAAAGAGTCGGAAGGATGGTTGCTTTGGGATGAAAATGGAAGCTACCTTTTAATAAAAGAAACAGATTTCCGCCCGTTGTCAGTAAGCTCATTTCGTCTTACAGAAAAATCAAGAGAATGGAATTAAAGGCCTATTTCCAGTCCTATGAAAATTACTTCTGGGAATGGAAAACTGATGAAGATATTCCCGGTGATTCCGGTTATCACGAAAATAATCTCCTCTCGGTTCCGGGAGTGGGAGCGATAGCTTACAGGCCTTATGTGATGGAGATTCTTAAAGAACTTCAGCCGCAGGGATGGCCTCCGTTCGGGGCATTGCTTATGGTGGTGTATGCGATGCAGGACGGATATGTAGATTTTGCCGGCCCGTTAAGACGTACCGCTGAGTTTTACAGTGGAGAGGATTTCGAATTCAATGTGGAAAAACAAATTGAATTTCTTGAAAAAATACGATCACTTGCCAAAGTTTACAAGCAGAAACAAAACAGAATTGTACTTCTGCAGACCTTATTCAAAAATGGGCACAACAGAATATCTTCAGTGAATGCTGAAGCTCATATAAGAATCTATTATAAAAGACCACACGAACTGGCTTCTTGTGCAGAACAGCAAGATACCGGTTCATTAGCCTTAAACAAAGATTTAAGTGCTTTGGATCTGAACGAAAAGTTTCCTACCGCACAATCTATCATTGATGCTATGAAAGGGCTGGTTGATGAGCCGGAGTTGGACGATGAAGTGGTAGAAGAAGAAACAACGGCGGATACCAATAAAGACTTTATCAAAGAATTGGTTGAAGAACCCAAAACATTTCAGGTAGGAAGTCTGATCAAAAGAATATGGAGCGGTCTAAAAATCCCGATGCGTCATCTTTCTCCCGGAGAACAGCCTATTGGAGGAATATCTGATATGACCAACAAAGGCGACTTTCACAGAATGCTTCTATCCGAATTTGCCAATGAAGATGATGTTTTTATGAATCGTGTGGCCAATAATGAAGCCCTTTACATTCAAAGAGAAATTCCGCCCGAAGAAAATGTTTTTGAAAGAATTATCCTGATTGATACTTCCCTTAGAAACTGGGGAACACCAAAAGTATTGGCTTTTGCCTCTGCTATTGCCGTCATCAAACATCCGAAGGCCCATTCTGAATGTAAAGTTTTTGCTTTAGGACAGGCAGGTGTTCCGATTACCCTCAACAAGGTGGAAGAAGTCGTTGAAAACCTTAATCAGGTGAGTCCGGTTCTCGAAGTTTCGGAAGCGTTGGAACATTTTTTTAATCAGGAACACACCGAAAAAGATATTGAAGTTTTCTTCATTACCCATCAGGACAATATGGATGATGAAAAAGTTCAGCGGGTAGTTCATCAGAACAGAGACCGGCTTAAGTTTTTGGTCACTACCACTTCAGATGGTGAGATTAATATTTATAAACATCACAAAGGAGCCAGAAAACATATTCAGAAAATAAAACTTCCATTGCAGGAGTTGTGGGCCAATCCTCCACAACAAAAACAGTCCGTTCATAACTTCAATGGAAAGAAAACGGATCTTCCGCAAAACTATCCTGTCTTATTTCCAACCCCTGTTAATAAGATTGCTGAGTTCTTATATGAAGGAGAATTTTTCATTCTGAGTTCGAAAAAACAATTACTGAAGACTTATCTTTCTGATAACTATTACGACAAACATTCCTATGATTATTATAAAACACATCATGGTTGTGAAGTATTATTCGATAACATTTCCATAAAACCAAAAGGACAGTTTGCCCTTGCCAAAAACAGACAGCAGCACTTTATTCTGTGCCAATATCAGGTTGAACAAAAATTAATATCAAAGCTTAATCTTAATACAGGAGAATATTCTGAGCAGAATCTTACAGGGATGAATGTTCCGGAGTCCTACAAACTGGCTTATTTTGGGCGAAGTTTTTACCTGCATCATCCTGATAATCCTACCTATTATAAAATAAATATTGATGGAAATATCTCTGTAGAACCTATTACCGGAAAGGATAAAGAATTTGAAAAAAATAACATAAAAGCTGAAGCCGAAGTCGCCAAGCTCAAGGGAAGTGGATTGAGGATTATCAACAATTTTCAGAAAATAGGAATCAATCACTATGAAAATCTGGTCATTTCCGGAAATGAATTGTACAGTGCCTCAGAAAACACCCTGAATTTTTCCAGAAGCAAATATGATATTAAAATTTTTGCCGAGCAGCATAAAAATAAATTTACATTTCCCGATGGGAGCGAGATTATTACAGACTCGCGGGGAATGCTGACTTTCCGAAGCAGTAGCAAGAGCATTGAAGAGTTTTTCATCCCTTCCACTGCTAATGGTTTTCTCTCTTTGGCAACCTATACCGAATTTGGAGGTTCAGAATATTATCTCCCGGAGCATGCTCTACTGAAAGTAAGAACAATGGATGATATGTGTTATAGGTTTTTGAAACCGTTTATAGAACAGATTTTGGATTATGGAGCTTAGAATAAAACCTTTCCCGAAAAATAACTATCCCAAAAAGGGGCTTTTAATCAGAGGCTCTTCACCTGTGGTATGGCTTCAGGAAATGGAAATGCTTGGGATTGATTTAAGCCAGGTAAAATCTTATGCAATTCCGACCAATAGTCCCAATGTGCTGTACGGCTGTTTCCTTGTTTTTAATGACAATGCCCCTCAGGAAATAGGCAGGAATGCTTACTTCCAGTGTGTAGATAACAGGCTTTTTATCCCTGAAAACACTACTTTTTATCCTAAAATTAATTCTGAAGACTGGGCACAGCTTGATTCTCATTTTCTGATTATGCATCCCGAATTCGGACTGGTAAAACTATCTGAAGAAATCGACTGGATCTCATTGATTCAGCAACCTGGTATTATCGATGAAAGTATCAGAAAACCTCTGAATGGAGTTTCAATTCCTCAAAAAATTGAAAGTTATACCGTTGAAATGGATGACGAAAAAGTGATGGAAACATTACAGCCAAAGCAAACCGAAGAAGAATGGATGAACAACCTGCCGTTTGACCTTAAAAAAGTAATGGCCGGGAATAAAAAAGAAATAGAAAAATATTTAAAATATATTGAAAAGTATCCTGAAAGAGCAGTAGAACTGGGAGTTTCTCTGGATGTCATGGGAACTTCAAGAGGAGATGGCTTTGGAAAATTTACCTGGCTGGAAGGTTTATTTGGTGGAGGTTCCAAAGGTAAAGTAGAGAGTGCAGGAACAAAAAATTTCCGCAGAATATTCTGGGCAGTTATTATTGCAGCTATAGTCTTAAAGATTGCATTGCCTTCAGATCAAAAGAACCCCGAACAGGACGGAAATGGCACTTCTTCAGGGAAAATTGTAAAGGATGCTGTAAAAGCACCTTCTGATATGATTGCTTTTCAATCCGGAATCTCGGAAATTGATCTTAAGATCGATTCCATATATAATCAGTCGAGAAAAGGATTATCTAAAGAACTTCTTAATGCCGGAATCATTGAAACCAAAACAAAAGAAGCCAAAGAAGATTATAAAAAAGCTGGTGGCAGAGAAGTAGGAGAAATAGGAAAAGACATCGAAAAGCTTGTGAATAAAGAAAAACAAAGCCGGGATTCTCTTAAAACCATTTACACCAAAAAAATTACAAAACATATAGAAGGAAAAACCGAGAAGCTGGAACGTAAAATTTCAGATTCCCTGAAGCAGTATACCAGAGGGAAACCTGTAAATGGGGACGTCGTAAAATTTCTTCTGAAGAAAAGAAAGGCTTTGATGGCTGACTCACTAGGGAAACTTTACGGTACACTGGATATCATAGATCCTTCTTCTGCATCCATTGATCAATCAAAGGTTAAAGGAATAGGCTCCAAAGGAACTCTGTTGGAAAAAAAGGCCCCGGTTTCAGACATTATGTATATGGTAATCCTGATGATTGCTGGCGTAGGATTGTATTTGTTTCTGTTTAAAAATAAATCATTAAACCTTGGTGGCGATAATGTACCTGTCTGGGTGAAATTTATTTTAATAGCAATCCTTGTAGCAATGCTGATTTATTTATTCTATCCGTTGGTAGAAATGTTTGGATACAAATGGTTTGTGTGGGTTCTTGTGATTTGTGTGATGCTACTTTTGTATCGTCTTTTCAGAGATGATAAAACCATTTTAAACTCCGATGATGATGAATAAACAGAAATTTATAGACAAATTTATAGCTGCATTCATGCTGTTGGCCATATTTAAGGTCATCGGAATCGTTGCCCAGCTTTTCCATGAGAGTTTCTGGAGTGTCATAGGGACATTGGTTATTTTCTTAATAGCCGCCTTTATTATCCTTATTGTGATCACTTCTTTAAAAGATAAAGAACAAAACAACAGAAATTCATCAGGAAGAAAAGGGAGTGGAAGCAGCAATTTCTATCTGGAAAATTCCCTTTTTGACAGGATTCGTAGCAAATACGAAGAACTTGCCGAAAAATATATTGCTGAAAATGATTATAAAAAAGCGGCAAGAGTTTACATGAATCTGCTGCAGGATAATTACAGAGGTGCAAAGACACTGGAAAATGGAGGGTTCTACAATGAAGCAGCCGTAGTCTATCTTAAAAAGCTAAACAACAAATCCGATGCTGCAATTTGTTATGAAAAAGCAAAGCAATACAAAAAAGCCATTGACCTTTACAAAGAAATGGAGCAGAAAGAAAAAGTAGGAGATCTCTATAAAGAAATCAACGATCTTAAAAATGCCCATGCCTATTATCAGTTCGTTGCAGATGATTATGTTGCCAATAATCAGATGGTAAAAGCTTCTTTGATATTCCGTAAAAAAATGGAAAAAACAGAAGATGCACAAAAAGTACTGCTGAGAGGATGGGAAGAAGACAAAGATGCATTCAACTGCTTGAATAACTATTTTGCCAATATCTTTGATGTTAAAAAACTGGAATCTGAAATACAGTATTTATATCAAAAAACTCCGGCTCACAAAAAGATCACTTACCTTGAAGCGATGAAGCATGAGTTCAAAAAAGACCCAAAATTACATGCAGCAGCCAGAAATATAGCCTATGAAATCATTGCAGAGAAAGTAGCCACCCGCTCAGAAATTGTGAATGAACTGAAATTTTTTAATCCCAATGATGAGGTGATTCTGAAAGACATTTCCAGATTCAAAACAGGAAGAAATAAAATGTTCAGAAATTAAAGGATAAAAAATAAAATGGACAATACTGCTAAATATCTTCATTTTAAATATGATAACAAAAATCCTTTTGAAATTGTACAGGAAATAATATCAAAAGGTAAATCACCATTGTATGCAATAAAGGAAATTAAGGAGAAATTTCCTGCATTTTCATTAATGGAAGCTAAAGAAGTCGTTGTTATAGCAACTTCAGACCATAAAAGTCTTTATGATTACCAAGGAGAATTACTCATACAACTTGAAAAACTTGATGAAGAAATGAATACAAGTAAATAATTAATGGATTAGAAAACTTTGTATGATGAACTTTTAATAGACTGCTTCATCAAATCAATGGTAATTGATTCCCCTTAGCTCCCTTAAAATAAAAACCTCTCGAAATAAAACTTTGCGTTTAAGATAGCACAGTAATTCTGTTTTGTTGGAAAATAACAAAGTCGCAAAGATTTTCAGCAAATAAAGATTAAAAACGTTTTACTGATTAAAGACATTAATGTTTTTTTACATAAACATCTGCTCAATTTGAATAATCTGCGAGAGAACATTTAAGTTTAGATTCCTTGCTATGCTCGCAATGACAAAGGTACTTTTGAAGGTTTATCGCAGATAAAATCCTTGTAAATTATAAGAGTTTTTCTGATATTATTTTGCGCTTTTGCATATCCAAAACCTTCCCGAGCTTGTGAAAATTATAAAATAATATCAAAAAATATTTATCTTTGCCCCAGAAAATTATGACAATACAAAGAGCACATATCAATGCAGAACTATTCGAAAGTCCTTCTAATAAAGGATTATTAGGGTATGATGAGGTGATATGGAATGAGGCGAAATGTGCTGACTTTGGAAATTATTTACTATAAACTTGTAAAAAATTAATCAAAATACAACAGAAACGTCTCGAAAAATCGAGGCGTTTTTTGTTTTTTAGGTCAGAAATTATTTAGAATGAAAAAAAATAACTATAAACATGAAAATTTTTTAATTAACAATGAAACTTTAATACGATAAAATAGAGTGATAAGCAACCCAGTGAGAGACAGTCATTTAGGTAATTAAGATATCTGCAGAATATTGCGGGCAGAAATTCCCTACTCTAAAATTAAAGTGTAATCAATTGATTATCAATAATTTAATTTTAAAATTTATTTGCGGATTCCAAAAATTCATATTTACTTTGCAACCGAAAATTGAAAGCAACAGGTTTTCAGGATTCAATTAAAAATAATTTAGAAACAAACAAAAATAAAATGAAACAGTTACACAACATATTCAATCAATATTCAAGACTATTCGGACAGGAGCCGACAGGAGTTCTGTGTATTCTTGATAGTGAAATTGTGGATGAAAGGTGCTTATATACGTGGGTCAGCTAATGATCTTTTACGTTAAAATATATGAAGCGCCTCCCGAAAAGAGGCGCTTTTTTTATGGTTTCTTTAGCTTATTTGGTAAAGCGCCGGTCTGTGGAACCGGAGAACAGGGTTCGATCCCCGGAGATACCCAAAATATAAAATCTCATAGCTCAATTGGTTAGAGCACCGGTCTTTTAAACCGGGAGTTGAAAGTTCAAATCTTTCTGGGATTACAAAGCGGTTCCGTAGCTCAACTGGATAGAGCATGGGTTTTCTAAACCCAGGGTTAGAGGTTCGAATCCTCTCGGAATTACAAAAAGGTTCATGGAAAATTTCCAATCCGGCTGTCTCCCGGAAAAGAAACAGAAGTGAGCCCCAAAGCTGGAAAGATAACGGTGGTTGTTTACCCGTCTTGGACGCAGGAGGTCGCAAGTTCGAATCTTGCTTTCCAGACAATTTGTTCCATTAGCATAGTGGCAAGTGCATTCGGCTTTCTACCGAACGACAAGGGTTCGATCCCCTTATGGAATACAAATGATTTCGTAGCTCAAGTGGTTAGAGTATCGGTCTGATACACCGAAGGTTGAAGGTTCGAGTCCTTCCGGAATTACAATGATTTTGTAGCTCAATTGGTTAGAGCACCGGTCTGTTAAACCGGAAGTTGAAAGTTCAAGTCTTTCCAAAATCGCAGGTAACTAATTGTTAATTGTTTCAGGAGAAAAAAGTAAAAGTTTGTCAAGAGCAGAAGATCTTTACACCAAACACAAAAATACAGACAAGCTTTTTCTGATCTCTCCAAAGAACAGTTAGAATGAAGAATATCATTTATAAAATTTTAGGTAAAAATAAAGTTTGCCAAGCGCAGAAGTTCTTATATCAAATAAAATCAGAGCAAACTTTATTTTTTTTTAATCTGATGGTTCGCCGAAGTGGAAGAGTCGGGGCGGTCTGCAAAACCGTTGTGTAAACTGAGTGGGTTTGAATCCCATAACCATCTCAATGAAAGAGTGATGATTACTCTTATGAAATATCCTTTATTAAGAAAAGAAAAAGGCTGTCGAGCGCAGAAGATCTTTAGTCAAACATTCAATAGAGACAGGCCTTTTCTTTTTAAAATGAAAATGAGAAATTATTGATTAACCATTGTTAATTACTCATGAAATCCGGAAGTACGCCGAAGTTGGAGAGTCGGGGCAGACTGTAAATCTGTTGCTTCATAGCTGAGTAGGTTCGAATCCTACTACTTCCACCCAACCACTGATAATGTAATGGCAGCATGCAGGAAATGTACTCTTGTTGTTCAGGTTCGATTCCTGGTCAGTGGATTAAAGCTCTATTCGTCTAACGGTGAGGACGCCTGCCTTTCGAGCAGAAAATAAGGGTTCGATTCCCCTATAGAGTACTGGATGTGAATAGCTGGTCAATATAGAATTGATATAATACCATGAAAGTTCAGATTTAAAAAAAATTGGCCAGTTACCATTCACAAAAAAAGAAGAAAAGAAAAAAGGACTGTCAAGAGCAGAAGATCTTTAATCAATAAAAATAAAGACAGCCTTTTACTTTTTTTAAAATAAAACATAATTAGGAAATGAGAAAGGTTTGTCAAGCGCAGAAGATCTTTACAAACACTAGCAAGCATAGTTTATCAATAGACAGAGCTTTCTCAAACCTAGATATAATATGAGTAATAAGCAATGGATGATGAGTAATTAAACAACATAAAAAAATTACTAATTACCAATTACTCATAAAAAAATCTGCGGGAATGGTGGAATGGTAGACACTCTTGATTTAGGATCAAGCTTTTGGGGGTTCGAATCCCTCTTCCCGTACCAAATAATAAATAATAATTGATTAATAATCAGTTATAATCGGAAGAGTGGTGTAGAAGGTCTGCACGTTAGTCTGAAAAACTAAAGGTACAGGTTCAATTCCTGTCTGTTCCGCAAAAATATGAATGATAAGTAATAAGCAATGAGTAATCATTGATACCTGACTAGTTTCTGGCATTACTCATGATCAATTACTTATTACTCATAAATTTAAACCTTGATTCATAGTGTAATAGGCAGCACACAAGATTTTGATTCTTGTAGTTTAGGTTCGAGTCCTAATGAATTAACAGCATTTACTCTGATAGTGTAATGGCAGCATCTCAGTCTCCAAAACTGATGGTATTGGTTCGAATCCGGTTCGGAGTGCAAAAAATAGAAATTAACGACTCGTTATCGTTTATTAATTATCAATAATCATTTATAAATTTAAAACATGTAAAAAAAATGGAAACGCAACAACAAACATGGCAGAATATGAACGGAAAAATTTTCCAACACTCTATCACACAACTGGTAGAAGAAGCCATTATTCGCGAACAGGCAGACGGACACCGTCTGAAAGTATGTGTGGGATCAGACTCTC
Source organism: Chryseobacterium sp. MEBOG07 (assembly GCF_021869745.1). Classification (NCBI taxonomy): domain Bacteria; kingdom Pseudomonadati; phylum Bacteroidota; class Flavobacteriia; order Flavobacteriales; family Weeksellaceae; genus Chryseobacterium; species Chryseobacterium sp. MEBOG07. The sequence continues at coordinate 4,579,267 of NZ_CP084579.1, read as the reverse complement.
ATGTATATGGAGATGCCATCAATTATGCTACGGCAGTGGTATTTATTCGTGAAGGAAAAGGAGCGTTTACCTTTATCAGAAAAGAAAGAGCAATACAGAGTATCAGTATCAAAGAGCGAATGCTGAATGAGGTCAACAAATCCGTAGAAATTGCATACGCTATCTGCTCTGTGTTGGATACTTATGGGGTGGAAATGGAGGTACACGCAGACATTAATACCGACCCGGATTTTAAATCCAATGTAGCATTAAAAGATGCAATGGGATACATTCTGGGAATGGGATATGTGTTTAAAGCAAAACCTTTTGCCTTCGCAAGTTCCAATTGTGCTGATATGATGGTATAATAAAGCTGGAAGAGGGATGTAGGGAGTTGGAAGCTTAAAGAATTTATAAAAAGTTAAATCATGGAAAAGACAAAAAGATTATTATTTCTTGATGATATAAGATATCCTATTGAAGCCTATCATTATACCAAACAGGATATTTTCCTCAGAAGTGGCTGGCATATCGTTCGGAATTACGAACAGTTTGTCAACAGGATTTTGGAAAAAGGACTTCCGGAAATGATTTCTTTCGACCATGACCTTGCAGATGTACATTATTTGAAACAGGATTCTCAGGAATATGTTGAAAAGACAGGATATGACTGCGCCAAATGGCTGATAGAATATTGTATGGATAACTATCTTGACCTTCCACAATTCTATTGTCACTCTATGAATCCGGTAGGAAAGGAGAATATTCTAAGCCTTTTAAAAAATTTTAGAAACAATTAAAAACTAAAACAAAATGATTTTCAAAACATATAACGCTATAGAAAATGCTTACCAGGCCCGCGTGATCGAACAGATCAGGATGCAGGGTTTTGGGGATGAGGTTTTCATTGTACAGGAAAAAGTTCACGGGGCTAATTTCTCTTTCTTCACCGATGGAAAGGAAATTAAAATCGCAAAGAGAACTGCTTTCATCGAAAAAGATGAGAAATTTTTCAATGCACATCAGATGTTGGAACGCTACAGAAAAAATGTAATAGAAGTGTTTCAAAAAGTGAAAACCATCTATCCGGATGTTGAAACTGTGGTAATCTACGGTGAATTGTTCGGTGGCGGTTACAAGCATAAAGAAGTGGAACCGGTAAAAGATGCTGTGAAGGTACAAAAGGGTATTGAATATACTCCTCACAACGAATTTTATGCTTTCGATATTAAACTGAATGGGATTACCTATTTGGATACAGAAGTGGTCAATCAGATTTTTCAGGAGACAGGATTTTTCTATGCTAAAATCTTGTTTCAGGGAACTTTGGAAGAAGCTTTGAGATTCCCCAATGTTTTCAATTCAAAAATTCCGGCTTGGCTGGGACTTCCTGAATTGGAAGATAACATGTGTGAAGGTACCATTGTAAAAACCTTGAAAACCCAGTACTTTGGAAACGGCGCAAGAATCATTCTGAAAAATAAGAATGAAAAATGGGTCGAAAAATCCAAAATGGTTAGAAAAGAAGGTAAAACTGTTCAGAAACAGATCCATTTCGGTGAAAAAGCTCAGGAAATCTGGGAGGAAATACAAAAATATGCTACTGCCAACAGATTGAATAATGTGGTAAGCAAAATTGGCGAATTCGAACCTAAAATCATGGGTAAGCTTATTGGTCTTTTTTCACAGGATATTTTAGAGGATTTCCAAAAAGACTTCCCGGCAGCTTTCACTACTATTGAAAAAGAAGAGCAGAAAAGGATCAACAAAAAGTTGAATTCTTTAGTCATTGATTTTATAAAAGAAGAGTTGATGACTCTTAAAGTATAGTTTCGGTAATTTTTTACCGAAACTTTTTTATGTATAAAAACGCAGCCATTACTGTCAGAAAAATAGAAAGTACTTAGAAATATAACAAATGAAAGCGAGAGAATTCCTCTCCCTTAGAAGGATGGCGGAAATTCAAAAACTTTTGACGGGGTGGTTTAAAAAAAGAAAAACAATGTTACAAGCAGAAATAAAAAGTCTTTTAAAAGAAGACATCAGTATATTGATCAAAGTTCCCAACTCAGGAAAGCACTATTTGTGTGATTGTGGTGAAGCAAGTTTATTGACGGTAAAAGAAGTACAGTCTATATCAGCAGTATTCATCAGTCATACCCATATTGATCACTTTTCAAATTTCGATAGTATTTTCAGACATCAGATCGGAAGCGGAGAAAAAGTAGTGATCTGCGGACCAAAAAATATTCATCAACAGGTTGAAGCAAGGTTAAAATCTTACACCTGGAATTTGATTGCGGAAAACGCGATTGAGTATGAAATCCGGGAGATTGTTTCAAAAAAAGAAATTAATGTCTACACCCTTCATCCGCCACACTGGAACCTTGAATTGATCAGAACACAGGATTTCCTGTTTGAAGATGAATACATCAATGTTGATTTTGCCATTCTTGATCACAAAACAGATTCTATTGCTTATCTGTTTAAAGAAAAAGATTCGGTCACCTTTAATGAAGAAGCTTCCGGCTTTAGAAAAGGAAAATGGATCAGTGAGATGAAGACCGCTTTTGAAAAAAATGATGTTGATAAAGAAATCGAAATTGAGCAAACAATGTACAAAGCAGCTGATTTGTTTCATCTGCTGACCCGCAATGCAGGGTATAAGCTTGGTGTAATCATGGATCATGCCGTAGACGAAAACAATTACAAACAAATAAAAAACGTGTTTGGAGGAGCTGATCTGGTATATATCGAAACATTTTATAAAGATACAGACCAGGAATTTGCAAAGATCAATTATCACAGTTTCGCTTCTGCATCAGGAAAAATCATGAATGAGTGCCAGGTGAAAGAAGCAATACCGATTCACTTTTCAAGAAGATATACGGAGAGCGATCAGGAAGAAATCGAAATAGCTTTTTATCAAGCATTTCGCAAGAATTAATTAAAAATATTTAAACCAAAACTATAGAAATCACATATTGAATTTGTCATTGACAGCGTCGAATCTTGAAGGAAAAATCAGTTTAAGGAACTTAGAGATTCTTCACTCCACTTCTGAACTACGTTCGCAGACCTTTAGTCTGTATTCAGAATGACATTGAGAATGTTATAGTTTAAAAAACAATTAAAAAATGAAACCCAATATATTTTTTACAGCAGACCATCATTTTGGTCACGAAAATATTATAAAATTTTCCGAAAGACCCTTTGAATCTCTCGACCATATGAATGAAGAACTCATTAAAAGATGGAACGAGAAAATTCAACCCGGTGATACAGTCTATCATTTAGGAGACATGAGTCTGGGAAAACCGGATTTTACCAAAGAAATTTTAGACAGGTTAAATGGGGACATCCACCTTATCAAAGGTAATCATGAAGGAGCAGCTTTAACTTATCCCAAGCGGTTTGCTTCCATCAGAGATTATCACGAACTGAAAATTGATGAGCCGGACCAAAGTAACGGAAAACAAAAAATCATTCTTTTCCATTACGCCATGCGTACCTGGAATGGCTCGCACCGCGGTGTATGGCAGTTATATGGACACTCACACGGAACATTGCCGGATGATGAGATGGCTCTGAGTTTTGACGTTGGGGTAGATTGCCACAATTTTTATCCGGTTTCCTACGAGGAAGTCAAAGAATTGATGAAGAGGAAAAAATGGACGCCTCCATTTGCTCCTAGAAATTAACAATTAACAACAGAAAGGAAGCTGAAGGGTAGGAGATGTAGAAACCTAATTAACTTCTAACCTCTAGCTTCTAATTTCTAAAAAAATCATGAAAACAACCAATGAGATCATAATCATCGATCTGGAAGCTACATGCTGGGAAAACGACAGAATTCCCATCGGGCAGAAAGTCGATATTATAGAAATAGGAATTTGCAAATTAAATGTAATATCAAAAGCAATTTCCCAAAAACAAAGCATTTATGTCATTCCTGAACGTTCAGGTATCAACAGATTCTGCACACAACTGACAGGAATTACTCCGCAGCTGATAGAAGAAAAAGGAATCTACTTCGAAGAAGCCTGTGAAATAATCAAAAATGAATACCATTCCAAACCCCTTACATGGGCCGGATACGGAAACTTCGACGGAGAGCAGATCATAGAACAGTGTGATTGGCTTGGTATAACGAATCCTTTTTCAGAAAACTATATGAATGTGATGCATGAATTTAAAAGACATTTCAAATTGCACAAACAAATAGGCCTTAAAAGAGCCCTGAGTCATCTGAATATGGATTTTGAAGGCACTCACCACAACGGAGCAGACGATGCTTACAATACAGCCAGAATTTTAACTAAGATTCTGTAAATAGTAATGAGGCTGGAAGACAGAACCTGGAGGCTGGAAGTAAATTAGACATTGTGAAAACTTCCCTCTTCCCACATCCTTCTTCTTCCCTTTAACAATTAAGTTTTAAACAAGTGAAAACAACAGAAAATATATTAATAGTAGACCTGGAAGCGACATGTTGGGATAACCGACCGCCAAGAGGCCAGGAAAGCGAGATCATCGAGATCGGTGTATGCATCATGAATGTAAAAACCGGTAAGATCTCTAAAAATGAAGGGATTTTAGTAAAGCCCCAATATTCAAAAGTGAGCCCGTTTTGTACAGAGCTTACTACACTTACCCAAAATATGCTGGATAGCGAAGGAATCATGCTGGATGATGCATTTGACATCCTGAGAGCAGAATACGATTCAGAAGAACTGACGTGGGCCAGCTATGGAAACTACGACCTGAATATGCTTCAGGGTCAGGCAAGAAGATTCTATACAGATTATCCTATGAGTGATGACCATATCAATGTAAAGACATTGTTTGGCGAAATTCATCCTACCATCAGGAAAAGTGTTGGGATGAACAGGGCTTTGGGTGAATTGGGCTTTACCCTGGAAGGCACCCACCACAGAGGAGTGGATGATGCAAAAAACATTGCGAAAATCCTGCATTGGTGCCTGAAAAATTATTAAATAATCTGAAATAACAACAGGTCATTTTAAAAATGGAGACTGTCTCAAAGTAATGAGGCAGTCTTTTTATTATTAGGAATGATGATTACAAGAAATAAGAATTCTGTTCTTATCATTGAAAAAGAGTTGAGTTATTAAGTGCTTTTGTTTTGCAAATATTTAGATTTTAATGTATTACAATCTTGATGTTGATATTTTAATTAAAATTAACGTATCTGTATCGTAAAAAGATGATATTTTAAAGCAGCTGAAATCCGAAAATTGACAAGGTAGAAAAAGAATAAAAAGTAAAATACCGGGCCTGAATCCACTTTTTTACTAATATATCTTTAAACAGGGAATTGTTTTTGTGGTACTAAAGGTGGTGGTAGCGGTTGTTTTATTAACTTAATATTTTGTTAAAAAATTCACTTTAAAGGGATAATTTACTGTCTGTCAGTCATTTTTTTTATTTTAGCTGATAAGAATGAATTTATGCTTATTGATGGAGGTTTTATGGCAAAATATTTAAACTATAAAACAAAGGAGATTGTTCCTTTTCTTAAAAAGCTTACACCAAAAGATAAAAAAGAAGTTGTTGCTCTTTTAAAAAAACAGACTAATAGAAAAGGGGGCCGCAATACGATCTCTGTGTGGGCTGCTTTGGTTGACTGCAAAGCGGGAAATGAGTACAAAAGACAACGATCCGGATATTGTTCAATACCGGCTGATGTTGTCGACCCAATCCTTGAAATGTATGTTCCGGTATGGATAGGGAAGTTTGGAAGCCATAAAGACGTTCCTGAAAATACTTATTTTTTAGACTATTTATTCAATTTTTATCAAGGTGTTTATCAAAATAACCTGGTCAGGATTTTATATAGCGAACCGTATTTTTTAGACCTTTTTTTTGTGAAAAAGCATGAAAATACATTTTTTAATGCTGATTTTCAGTATGATATAAAGTATATAGATGTCTGGATGAAAATGAATATACCTTTTCAATCGGCACATTATTTATTTCTGTTTTCAAGACTGTTTAATAAATACAAAACCCTCTGTGGTACGGCTTTTGAAGTCATAATAAACAAGGTAGTTTCCTATGATTTAAAGATACAGAACCTGGAAACAATAATCGATAAAAAGATCAGTTTTCAATGGACATTCGTAAAGAATATAGATGGTCTTTGGAATCTTATCAATTTGATTGTCAGTAGTAACCCTGGTTTCAAAAAGCGGCTGATGCCCATTCTATCAGCTGTTGAGAAGTCGGTTTTTAATCTTAAAAGGCTCTTGGAGCCCGATCATGAACTGTTAAATCAAAATCAGTCCAAACAGGACAAAACAGTTCTTGGACTGCTTATAGAATGGAAAAAAGAAAATAACCTGAAAACTATATTATCAAATTAAAAGCACATGAAAGAAAGACTTTATGAGATCCTTAATGAGGAAAAAATACATGAGATCATCCCCTTCCTAAAAGAGCTTAGTACTGAAGAAAGGAAAATACTGGTACCGTCTATAAAGAAAATGGACCGTGAGATCAGTAAGATTGTAATGACTAAAAATTCCTACCACACGGCAGGATCTGTGAATCAGCATTCGATTATAGATATCGCTTCATTTGTTTGTATGGATAAAAAGAATTTCGGTAAAAACTACTGGAGTCTTTTCCGTAATGCAGAACAAACCGAACAGATACTGGAGTGGGGATGCCCGGAATGGTTTTCAGAATTTATCAATGAATCTGTAGAAGCAGAATTTACCGCCTTTAATTATAAGGATATTCTGGGATGGACGGAAAAAGGATATGTAGAACCTAAACCGGAATTGCTGGGTCATCACCTAAGTAATTATCCATCTGACCTTGACGATCATCCAGAAACACTTAATACCCACTTTTGGTATTTATGTGAATACCCTTCCAAATCTTTACCCTTCCGTAAAGAATGGTTTCCTATTGTTCAAAGGCTGATTGCAGATAAAAAAATTGAAAGAAAAAGATTTTTAAGAGAATGCCTTCTGGCTTCCAACAGAAATTTTAATAAAAATGTTACGGGATGGTTTATGGATGCATTCACAGCATTAAAACCAAGTGATGAAGAGCTTTCTGAATTACAGGATGAATTGCTTGCAGGATTATCTTCCTCACAATCAAAAGCGGTGAATACCATATTATCACATTTGAAAAAAATAGTAGGCAGTCCTGATTTTAAGAATGATGAATTTTCACATTATCTTCCGAATCTGCTGAGCTCAGAAGTGAAAACGGTAGTTGTTTCCAGTTTGGTTCTTACAGAAAAAATATTTCAGCGAAAGAAAATGGATCCTGAAATGTTGGGGATGGCTTTAAGTACAGCATTTGTAAGTAAAGATGACGGTATACAATCAAAAACAGCAAAGATTATCCTGAAATATATTCCGGCTTCTGAAAATATGATGGAGGCGCTTTCCCATTATTCAGATAATATACTGACTAACGTACGCCCTCTTTTGGCAAAATATATAGAAGAGAGACAGCAAGAGTTGGAAGCAATAGACTCAGAGAAATTGTCTCTGACAGCAGAAGAAAATGCAGTACAGGTACTTCAAAACTTTGAAGACCTCATGTTTTATCTTCCTTTAGCGATGGATGATCCGTATAGCTATCATTGTGATATTGCTTTGACAGGATTTATCCAATTTGCCGGTGATGTAGATGCCGAATCTGTGAAATTGATAGAACCTGTATTTTTAAAAGCTTGTAAAACGATTGCGAAATGGGAAGTTCCCTATCTGAATGTTTTATTATGCAACGCTATTATCAATTATGGTTTGAGCTTACTGGAAAAATATCCGATTCAGCTTAAGAATCTTGAGAAAATCTACCAGAAAACAGAAGAAGAGGAAGCGGGAAGAGAGTCCTATTCAAATTATCAGAAAAAATTAGGTCCGATAGAAGAAGTTGGAGCAGACTGCCCTGCCAGACAAGCGTTTAAAGAGCTTGCTGTCTATGCCTTCCAAAAATAGCATCAGGAGATAAGACTCCTTTGTTGTTTCCAATCACCCATGCTCCTTGCTGGGTTTCTCCTGTCACTTTGGTAGAAAGATTAGAGAATTATCAGAATAATAATACTGAACCCCATCACCTGGATATTCATCTGGCACTGCAGCGTTGTGCTCTAGATGACACCTCGAAAGCTATAGTGGAAGTTGAAAAAAGATTGAAAGGTGAATACAGGGAATTGCTACTTTTCTTCTTTGGCAGAAATGCTAAACCGGAAGGGAAATTTGAACACCCTTCATGGTGGATGACCGCTGGAATTACCCGTTCACCGGAAACTGTTTTTGAAGAATTCAGAAGTTTTGGATATGATGATATTCCTGTGGAATTCTTTTCAGGTGATTACAAGTGGAAAACCATTGATAGTAAGAAAAACTCATACTACCCTGTAGAACTGAATATTACTATTCCAAAATATCATCTTGAAAAAGAAAAGAGCCTCTTTTCATGGAATATTTTGTTGCTGAGCAGAAAGAGCTTTCAGAAATTCCCGCACTGATGCTTTGTTTTCCAAATACGCCTGCAAATGCCTTGGCGAAAGTCATTAAATACTGCCTTTTCTATTCCGGAATTGCTGAGGTCTATGAAAGAAGTCTGGTTTTGAATACCGCGAATGCACTTTATAAGATCAAAAAGCCTTTGGATGAAATAGGATATCTTTTCTTAGGAACTATTTTCCTGGACAGTGATAAGACCATCCGTGGGACAGCTGCAGAAATGTGGCTGGAACATGTTTCTTATCATATGATGGACAATGCGTGGTTAGGAAGAGTGATCGGCTTGCACGAAAAGTTAGAATGGGCACCTGTAAAAAGATTTACAGACCTTATACAACATCATATGCTGAATGTCAGCAAAAATCATAATATTGCCCTTGAGGAACTGATATCCAATATATTGCTTCAAATGGATACTCCCGTTACCAATCTGAAGAAAATTCTTGAAATTTATCATGAAGTATTGGCTTTGAACCAGTCAGAAGCCCATAAAGAGGTCAAAGAAAAATTAAACAACTGGAAAGAAAACTCGAGTCTGAAAAAAATCTGCAATCTTCTTCTCAAGAAATAAATTATGGAAGATACGCTTATTTATAACTATTCAGGGAAATCCTCCCTGGCTAGGAGAGATGCCATGGAAGAACTGTTTCTTGCTAAATATAGTGAGATACAGAAAGACACTGGTGTTTCGTGCTTTTTTTGGGGAAATGTAGGACAGCCCTTTATTTTAGCGAGATGTCTGATCACGCTTTCCAATATTGTGAAATCCAGCTTTAACCTGTCTCCTTTTCAGATGGCACTTCTTAAAGATCCGATTGTGACTGCCGGAAATGGAAGATTACGCTTTGAAGGTTTTTCTCATTGCGCAGGAGTTTACGCAAGGCTGGACGTCCTGCCTGATGGTCTTGATGGGGAATTCCTGGAAAACGGAACAACGAATGTGGATTTTAACCAACCGATGATAACCGCACTGGGAAGTATCCGACCGAATGAAAAGGTTATGCTTTCCGTAGGTGAAAAAGAAGTGGGGCTTTATCAGGAAGAAAAAAAATAATAGAAAGAAAAGTTCCTCTGCCTGTAAAATGGATCAAAGGTCTGGGAACGGTTCAGGTTTATTTATCAGAATCCGAAAAACGCCATACTTTTAATAGAATTCAGACACAACAGCTATTTCGTGGAATGCCGAAAGGAGTAGTAAAGTCTGATTATTACCTTATTGTGAGAGGAAATAAGCCAATCTTCTCTCCTGTAACATCTGCTGATGCTGTTTGTATAGGAGGACTTCACAGGCTTCGTCTGTTGGAACCTTTGCTTCCGTATATTGATTCTATGCAGGTTTTTCCACATGCTAATATGCAGTCTACCACCTGGCAGCTTTATATGGGGAATATTAGATTCAGCTTTTCTTTGTCAAGAGAATGCTGGAGAGGTTTCTCAGGAGAAGGAGCCCTACTGGATAGTTTAGTTTCTGAAGTTTCAGATGAATGGATTGACGCTTTGGACAAATACGTCTATGCCAACCAATCTTTTAATCCAGCCATGCTTGCTCTGGAAGAGAATATTAGTTTTAATAAGGCGGAAAATATTACAGGAAGACTTGCCGCAATGGGATTGTTAGGCTACGACCTTGATGATAATGAATTTTTCTACCGAAGACTTCCTTTTAAATTAAACCGTATTATCGGATTAAATCCCCGTATAAAAAATGCTGAAAAGCTTATAGAAGCGGGAAAAGTAGAAATTTTAAACAACAATAAGGAAAGAACAGAAGCCAGAGTAGAAGGAACTGGTGTGCATCATACGGTAATCATTGAAGAAGAAAAAGAACGCTGTACCTGTGAATGGTTTAGTAAATATCAAGGTGAAAGAGGTCCTTGTAAACATGTGCTGGCAGTGAAAAAACTGGTAAACAGTTAAAAATTGTTGATGCTTATTATATTATTTTGTTAATAATTGCGAAGGTGCAAAAATTAGTTTTTATAAGAAGACTCATCCTTAATCTCCTTAAAATTTTGATTTTCCTGCACCTTTGCATTGTATAACATTTAATAAACTTTTGTTTATTAATTTTTTGCCTGCTTCAGCCATTCTTCATAGCTAAGCACCCCCAATTCGGGTTTACTTTCACCTTCCAGAATAGAAATAAACTCAAGCTGGTTTCCATCAGGATCATTAAAATAAATAGCCAGTGCCGGCATCCATGCAAATACCATAGGCTCAACACTGCCATTTTTTAGGAAATTATAAGGTTTTAAATCTTTATTTTCTAAATATTCTACTGAGTAATTCAAAATATCTTCCTTACTGCTTGAAAAAGCAAAATGTCTGGTCTGAAGATTCTCCTTCTGCTCCCATAACCCCAGCATAAATTCTTTACCTTCTCCGACCCATAAAAAAGCAATAGGTCTGGTTTCATCTCTATGAGCTAGTTTTAATCCTAATACTTCTGTATAAAACTGAATACCATTTTCCAAATCACTTACCTGTACATGAGTTTCATATAATCCTTTAATCATAGCTTTAATTTTAATGACACAAAGCTATAAAACCTCTACTGAAATACCTGTTGGAGACGATTTCTTTAATGAAAATGAATGATAGAAGGATTTTATAATTAGGAATTAAATTCTTGTTAAATATCAATAATTGTTTTCAATATTAATTCAATAGGGGCGGGCTAAAGCCCGCCTAATAAATTATGACTTCATTCCGCCGGCTTCAGCCAAAACTTAAAATCTGCTTAATCCTGCAAAATCTGCGAGAGTTATTCAATATAAATATCCTTTTAATCATATTTCAAAAATAAAAATTTAAAAAAATCAAAGAAAAATATTCTACGCAAAAAGACTGCGTAATACTGTCTTTACTTTGCATCAGAAATCAGAGAGGAAGTATCAATCCTTCTCCATGTTTAACAAAAAAAAACAGTAACCATGAAATTTAATTTTTTAAAAAAAGAAAATAAAGTAGTGCAAAATTACGAAGGTGCAAAAGCATATGCGATGACACCTGCAGAAGAATTGTATAGTGCTGTTGTTACAACAGGACTGTCAGATGCCAACTATGAAAAAGGAAATGACAGGTTGGAAAGAATTCAGTCTCTGATTAAAAAAAATGATCCTGAATTTGTGGCAAAACTGGCGGTGTATGCAAGGAAAGATATGTACTTGCGTTCCATTCCATTGGTTTTGACAACCGAATTGGCAAAACAGGCTTCCGGTACAGATCTGGTGAGTAAAACAGTAGATGGAATCGTTCAAAGAGCAGACGAAATCACAGAATTGCTTGCCTATTACCAGCTTGCGAATAAAAGAACAGATACTAAAAAGCTTAATAAGCTGTCAAAGCAGATTCAGAAAGGTTTGGTGAAGTCATTCAACAAATTTGACGAATATCAGTTTGCAAAATACAACAGGAAAGCAGACGTAACCTTAAAAGATGCATTATTTCTTGTTCACCCAAAAGCTAAAGACGAAAACCAGCAGGCAGTTTTCAACAAAATTGCTAACAATACACTGGAAACACCTTATACCTGGGAAGTGGAGCTTTCTGTTTTAGGTCAAACGAAATTTGCAGATGATGCAGAAAGAAAACTGGCCTTCAAAAACAAATGGGAAGAACTGATCTTCAGCAACAAATTGGGTTATATGGCAACCATGAGAAACTTGAGGAATATCCTTGAAGCCAGAGTGTCATCTGATGCCATGAACAAAGTTTGCCGATATCTTTCTGATGAAAGAGCGGTATCCAACTCAAAACAACTCCCATTCCGATTTCTGGCGGCTTACAGAGAATTGAAAATCATAGATTCTCCTTATCTGTCCTCAGTATTGGAAGCATTGGAAGATGCCGTAGTGGTGAGTGCCAGAAACATCAAAGGCTTTGGTTTTGATACTTCAGTAGTGATCGCTGCAGATGTCTCTGGTTCTATGCAGAAAGCGGTTTCCAGCAAAAGTAAAATATTGCTGTATGACATCGGTTTGCTGATGTCGATGATCCTGCAGTCACAGTGTAAAAAAGTGGTGACAGGTATCTTCGGTGACCGCTGGCTAAGAGTTCCAATGCCTAAAAACGGTATTCTTAGAAATGTGGATGCATTCTATAAAAGAGAAGGTGAAGCAGGATATTCCACCAATGGTTATCTGATCATCGAAGATCTGATCAAAAGAGGAGAAAAAGTAGATAAAGTAATGCTGTTTACCGATACTCAGATGTGGGATAGCAAAGGAAACAGAAACTCCTTTGAAGACGTATGGAAAAGATACAAAGCTATCGCTCCTTATGCAAAACTGTATATTTTTGACTTGGCAGGTTATGGTACACAGCCGCTTGACGTCAGAAAAAATGATGTATACCTTATTGCCGGTTGGTCGGACAAAATTTTCAATGTATTGAATGCATTGGAAGATAAAAAATCAGCTGTAGAAATGATACAAAAAGTAGTGCTGTAAAAGGTACTGCTTTTAAAAATAAAAACTAGTCATCATAAAAACAATCAATATATTTAGAAGCTTAATCCCGCTTTTCACTCTATCTTTTTCGCCAAAGCTTTTTTCAAGCCATTCAGAAAAAGGATGCCTTTGCAATCGGGGCTATTGAATTAAACTATATGCTATGAAACTAATTAATACAATTGAAATTAGCCCGTTACGATATGTCAAAGAAGAAGTCGGATTACCGGAAATTTCCGATTATCCCAATCATGAAGAATGGTTTACAAAATGGAAAGAAGCTGTTTCTCAACTGAATTTTAATTTTGAGACTATTGAGAAAGGGTCTTATTTAGTAGATATCAAAACTATTGATGATGAAACTCTGAAGATGATTGTTGAAGCTAAAATTGAAGACATGGAATCAGAGGAATCTGAAGAAGATGTTTTCGTCATGGCTTTTGATGGTGGAATTGTATTAAAAATAGAAAATGATATACTGATACAACCTAATTGTTGTGGTGATATAAGTAATATTGAAGATTGGAAAAATATTTTTAAAAATCCATCTTCAGAATGGAAAGATATCTGGATAGGACATCCGTGGGTGTTGTACAAAACAGAAAATGGGAAAGTCTGTTTCTCAGAATATACAGAATCAAATATAGAAGATATTGAAAATATAAAAATTGTTGCAGAAGTAGATGAATCCGAACTCAAAGTTGAGTTGGAAAAAGTAATCCAGCATCAAATCAATTTTAAGAACAGAATATTATCCATTTTAAAAATTATGAATTATCAATTTCCGGAGAAAGTTTCAGAGCAATTAGCCGGAATTTGAAAGTGACCTAGGAAATAGAGGCGTTAATAAAATAAGCTATGCGAACGTTAAGAAAATTCTATTGTTTGAAGCGCGATACAGAAAGTGAAACAAAGAAGTACCATTACATTCGCGCAAGTTTTAGAATTTTTAGAGAGTGTAGGTTATTTTTAGCCGTAGTTTCCAAGTCTTGAACTTTTGGTTCTTTTGCTTCAAGGCAAAACGAACAAAATTTAAATAAAAAAACAAGTTGCGTAAAAAGATTGCGTACATAGAGTATAATTTTGCAGTGTTAATATTACTGGTGCCGTTAGAAAGACCTCCTTCGATTCCAAACTGACAGAGTCTTTCACCAGATAGCCCGGTAACGAACCAATGCCGTAAATAAGAGTTTCATCGTCAACTTCCAATTGAATATCATTTACTCTTATCATTCATTGCTTGGTTTTTAATAAAAAAATAACTGCGTAAAAAGAATGCGCAGTAGTTATATAAATTTACAAACAATAAAACTAATAGTCATGAATAACTATAAACCAGATCTAAAAGAAGCAGTGTATTGAGGTTAATACTCAATACTTATGAAAAAAATTAAAGCGGTAAGAAAAAAATTCGGATTCAATGAATATGGATTAATTGACTTTCCGAAGAAAATTTCCGGTATACAGATTTCCAGAATCTTGTACGGGGATGAAATGGGTTGTTCGCGCTGTTTTCCACACGGTTTTGAAGTGGTGAACGCAAAGTATACAAAGTTCCAGCGAAACTGGAAGAAGTACAGAAGAACCCAATGGAAAAATTAAAATCAAGTGTCGTTTTAGAATCATACTTCGAGATTGAATAAACATTGGGTCGCAGGTTCGAATCCTGCCTTTTCCCTCGAAAAGGAAAAGTAGCTCAGCAGGTAGAGCAAATGCACGGAAGATTCTGAGAATTTTACCTTGATTGTATAAAAGAGTGCCGTAGAAAAGGCCTACTTCGGTTTAATTTGGTTCGACTCCAGAAGGTCACGGAAGTGATCTTGTATAAGTCTTTTCGAATCTTGCCTCTTTTTATTTAAAAAAAACAAACAAGTGCCGTAGAAAAATGTTACTTCGCTCATCACGACGGGGTCACGGGTTCGAGTCCCGTCTCTTCCACAATAAAAAAACACGATTGATATAGGAAGAGTAGCTCAGTTGGTTAGAGCACGACTACATTATTCGCCTGTCGCCTTGTTTTCATACAATGAGAAGCTGAAATTGGGACGTTGGAAGATATCTTTGTATCATAATTTTCTATAAAGTCAGATGATTTTTCAGACTTTAACATCTTCCTTCTTCCCATTTTCAGCTTCTTTATATTCATATTATGAAGTGTTGTTAGGAAAAAATTCATCGTACCACAACTATGGGAGGAATAGCGAAGCCGGTCACTCCGGCAAGGCTATCCGGTTCGATTCCGGCAAACGGCAGCCCGTTTTTTTCCTTATTATTACCTTTATAAAAATGCCGGTAGATTATTTACCGGCATTTTTCATGGTCTCTTCCAGCTCTCCCTCAAACATCATCTTCCACTTGGAAAGAGTCGTTCTGCTTATTTTATATTTTCTCGACATATAACTGGTAGAATGGCCATGCTTTTTCTGATACTGCAGCAATTTTAGCATAGTCTGCCTATCATAGGTTTTGAGCTTTTGATTTTCACTGGATTGTTTGAAAAGTTTATCATTAAATTTAAGAACATCCTCACTGCTATGGAGCTTCTCAAGAAGTTCTTTGATTTTCGGATCTTTCAGCTTTTCAGGATGTTCTATTCTGAGCATATCCTGATAGATTTTTTTGTAATTGGGGCGCATGTCTTTATCTGTTTATCCGTTGGCATTATCACTCTTCTGAAGCCATCTGTGAAGAGTACTTTTCGGAATAGAATATTCTTTAATGACTTCGCTTTGCGTCATCTCACCGGAAAGAATTCTTTTCATAATAAAGTCTTTGATTTCCTGGGTGTAAATGTTTTTCCTGAAATAAGGCGTTTTTTCAGACTTCTGCTGGTTTTTGTTGATGGCAGAAGGAGGTGCATATAAAATCAAATGTGAGCTGTAGAGCCTGAAGAAATCATATTCTAATAATTTGCTCCATCTTAGAAGAAGATCTGTATCCATCGATCTGCTGACATACATCATTTCGATAGTTCCTTCGTCTTTGCCTAAAAATTTGCAGATTCTCTCTATTGTTATTTCACTTTCATCAACCCTCTCCTTAATAAACTTTCCAATATGGATTTCTTTATATAACATTGTTTATTGAATATTATTCTTTTGTTTTAACTTATGTATTAAAAAAACGATAATAGGCAATATATATTATTGTGTAGGGTGAAAAATAATTCACTTTAATTTGAAATTGATAAAAAATAGAAGTTATTATTCAAGAATAGGTAAATGCGTTTAATAAGATGATTAACCTTAAAAAACGGATTTGTAACTTACCAAATAACTTTAAAAAAGGTGAGTAGGGAGCACCTTAATGTACTTGGGATATATTCTTTATTTTCAATGGATCCTTCTTCTTCTCTTTCAAACTTCTTTTTCCTGCCATTTGTGTGAAATAATATATAACCTATTAAGATTTTTATATAATTCTATGAGTTAAAGCTGTAGATAGATTGATAAACAGCTTTTCCCGCGTTGAATTTTTAATTAGTACCAAATAATTGCTTATTCGCTTTCAAATGTAAACAAAAATAAGAAGTAAAAACAACCGGAAATATAAAAATCATGCTTTATCTATTGATTTTAATTAAAATTAACATATTATAAGATTTAATGTGTGAATTATTTAAAGTGAAAAGCTTACCCATAAAAAATGATAAAAAGAAAAAATTGTATACCATCGGGACAGTCCATACCTTTGCCAATCAATGAAGAATACCATAAGCTTATTTGACTTTTCGAAGAAAATCAATTACAAAAATGAACTGCTGGCTGGCTTTACAGTAGCCATGACGATGATTCCTGAATCTCTTTCATTTGCGATTCTTGCCGGTTTGTCTCCGCTCACAGGGCTTTATGCCGCTTTTATGATGGGATTGGTAACAGCTGTTTTGGGAGGACGCCCGGGAATGGTTTCCGGTGGGGCAGGAGCAACAATCGTTGTCTTGATTGCTTTGATACAGTCTCATGGAATAGAATATCTTTTTGCCACTGTAGCATTAGCCGGAATACTTCAGATGTTAGTTGGGATCTTTAAACTGGGGAAATTTGTAAGATTGATTCCACAACCCGTTATGTACGGATTCCTGAACGGATTGGCCATTATTATTTTTATGGCACAGATTGAACAGTTCAAAATTACGGATACCAATGGAGCTGTAAGCTGGCTGCAGGGAATGTCTTTATATATAATGGCTGGTTTAACAGCCCTCACAATTGCCGTAGTCTACTTTTTTCCAAAAATAACAAAAACAGTCCCAGCTTCTTTAGTAGCGATTATTGTGGTCTTCGCCCTAGTTCTTGGATTTAATATTCCAACAAAAACGGTAGCAGACATCGCTCATATCAGTGGAAACCTTCCCAGTTTTCACATTCCAAAGGTTCCTTTTTCTCTGGAAACCCTACAGATAATATTTCCATATGCCTTAATCATGGCAGGAGTAGGTCTTATAGAATCTCTTCTTACTTTATCAATGGTAGATGAAATTACCAATACCAAAGGCAACACCAATAAAGAATCTGTAGCTCAGGGATTGGCGAATATTACCAACGGTTTCTTTGGTGGAATGGGTGGCTGTGCTATGGTAGCACAAACACTGGTAAACCTTAATGCAGGCTCCAGAGCAAGACTTTCGGGGATTATAGCATCTCTGCTGATTTTGATCATTATTCTTTTTGGAGCTCCTGTGATAGAGAAAATTCCTATGGCGGCTTTGGTAGGAGTAATGATGATGGTCGCCATCAGTACATTTCAGTGGGTGTCAATCAGGATTGTTAATAAAATGCCGAAGTCCGATATTTTTGTAGGAGTTACGGTAGCATTGATTACCGTTATTTTACATAACCTGGCGCTGGCGGTTTTGGTTGGGGTTATCATCTCAGCATTGGTTTTTGCATGGGATAATGCTAAAAGAATCAGAGCAAGAAAACATATTGATGAGAATGGAGTGAAGCATTACGAAATATATGGACCTCTGTTTTTTGGTTCAGCGACAGCATTTACAGATAAATTTGATCCTGCGGATGATCCAGATCAGGTGGTTGTTGATTTTAAAGAAAGCCGTATTGTGGATATGAGTGCGATAGATGCCTTAGACAAGTTATCGAAACGTTATAAAGAACAAAATAAAACATTACACTTACGACATCTCAGCGAGGACTGCCGAAAAATATTGAAAAATGCGGAAGCGGTAGTTGAAATTAATATTGAAGAAGACCCTACTTATAAGGTAATTCCGGAAAAATAAAGAAATCAAAATTGAATTTTGTTTCAATTATCAATTAAAAAATATAAACCTCAATAACAAGACAAGGACTGTAAGATAAATCTACAGTCCTTGCTTGTTTAGGTTATTAATGTATTCGCGATAAAATCAGGCACTAAAGCATAGTGCGACAATTTCATGCTGATGGAAGCACGTCCGCTTGTCAGTGTTCTCAGATCGGAAATATACCCGAAAGTTGAAGCTAACGGAACTTCCGCGGCAAAAATCTTTCTTCCTGATCTTTCATCAATAGAAGTGATGATTCCTCTTCTTCTGTTGATATCCGCAGTGACAGCACCTGTGTATTCCTCAATACTTTGAATCTCTATCTGCATGACAGGTTCCATCAATTTAGGACTACATCCTTTGGCAGCAGCTTTGAATCCCTCTCTGGCAGCAATTTCAAAATCAAATGCAGCAGAATCCTGAGCATGGAAAGAACCATCCAGAAGGGTAATCTTCATGTTTTCCAGAGGATATCCTTTTAATGGACCTTGTTCCATAGCTTCTCTGAATCCTTTTTCAACAGAAGGAATAAATTCAGTGGGAATAACACCTCCTTTGATTACATTGACAAACTCCAGTCCATATTCACTGTCATTCCTTGGTCCGATTTCAAAACTGATATCAGCGAACTGACCGCTTCCTCCGTTTTGTTTGGAAAGCTTTTCTCTATGGATTTTAGTCCCCGTCAAGATCTCACGATAAGAAACTTTAGGTCTTCCCTGATTGATTTCAATACCATGATTCAGACGGATTTTTTCCAACGTAACCTCAAGGTGAAGTTCTCCCAGTCCACTCAATAAAGTCTCTCCGGTCTGTTTGTCTCTCTCAACAACTAAAGAAGGATCCTCCTCCTGAATTTTAGCCAGTACCAAACCAAAAGATTTCTCATCACCATTCGTTTTCGGCTCAATAGCAACTCTTATAACAGGAGTTGGGATTGTAATCGCTTCCAGTAATATTGGCTTGTCCGGAGAAGATAAAGAATCTCCGGTTTTGGCATCCTTTATTCCCGTTAAAGCAACAATATCTCCCGCTTTAGCTTCATCCATTGATAAAGTCTTATCCGACTGCATCTGTAAAATTCTGGAAATTCTAAAACTTTCACCCGTTCTTACATTCAGTATCGTATCACCGGATTTTATCATTCCGGAATAGACACGAAGCATGGCCAGTCTTCCCATATGTTTATCAATCACGACTTTGAAAACAAGCCCCGAAAAAGAAGCCGCTTCATTTCTTTCCAATATTACTGCTTCTTCTGTATGAGGATCTCTTCCCTGTAGGTCAGCAAGCTGATCAGGAGCTGGAAGATAAGTTACCACAGCATCAAGGAGAGGCTGGATTCCCTTATTCTTAAAGGCAGAACCACAGAGAACAGGAACTGCTGCTCCGGATCTGCAGACACTTTGTACAGCTTCTACGATCATTTCAACGGTGACTGTATTTTCGGTATCCATAAAAATGTCAAAGAAAGTCTCATCATATTCTGCAAGAGTCTCCAGTAACTTCATTCTATATTCATCAGCTTCAGTACGGAATACCGCCGGAATGTCCTTTTCAACAATGGTTTCCCCGGTTTCATTGGTCCAGTATAATGCTTTCATTTTGACAAGATCAATGACTCCTTCAAAATGTACTTCAGCGCCCATCGGAATCTGAAGAGCAAGAGGAACTGCATTCAGCTTGGTTTTTATCTCATGGAGAACTGCAAAGAAGTCTGCCCCAATTCTGTCCATTTTATTGATGAAACATATTTTGGAAGTTCCATGTTTTTCAGCCTGGTACCATACATTTTCAGTTTGCGGTTGTACACCGGATGAAGCACAGAAAACTGCGACAACACTGTCCAGAACCCTTAGAGAACGTTCTACTTCCACTGCGAAATCAATGTGTCCGGGAGTATCAATAATGTTGATATTATACACTTTATGATCTTTTTTCCATTGCGTTGAAACAGCAGCTGAAGAAATGGTAATCCCTCGGTTTCTTTCCTGGATATCCTTGTCCATGGTGGTATTTCCATCATCTACATTACCGATTTTATGAATGAGTCCCGTGTAATAGAGAAGTCTTTCCGATAACGTTGTTTTTCCTGCATCTACATGTGCTATGATCCCTATATTTCGTGTGTTGTATTTCATTTTGTTTGATTTAAATTGTTGATTTTTAGATCTGTATTTTGAAAAGGTTCTGAAAATAATGAACACAAAATAGACTCCGGTTTGATAAAACCGGTAAAACATTTTTTTGTATTTTGAGTTGAGAAAAATTTTCAGAGATCTTAACAAATAACAGAAGTTGTTTGAATTGTTAAAGTCTGAAATAAGGCAACAAAAAAGACCTATCTGAATAGATAGGTCTTCAATATATTTTTGGGTATAAAAGATCTATAGAACTATTCAGATAAATATTCAGTGCTGCCAAAGAACACAGCTCTGACAGGATTGCTTAAAGTTATAATATTTATCATTTTTGTTGACATTGTTGATTGTTAATCGGTTGCGAAATTATAATTTTTTTTGATTTCCAAAGAATTTTTGCAACTATTTTTTTGTGAAAGGAAATTAAACGGTTCATCAATCATCTTCTGAGAGTCTGTGAAATTCATCAATTTTCATAAAAATATCTTAAAACACAGAACTAACGTAATGCATTTATGATAAAAATTTTATCTTTGGGAAGAATAGTATTTAAACACTTGTTGATGATTAAAAAAATTAAATCTTTTTCAAGAAAGCTAAATAAAACTTTTAACTTAAAACCTATTGAAAACAGATATCGACATCCATAACCACTGTCATTTTTCTTTTGACCTGTGGCTCACCTTAATCAAATCTCATCCTGAATTTAAAGCAAAAAGAGTTGAGCTGTTCTCCTCGTTTTTTAATGTAGACAAACCAATAGAGGAGGTTGCGAAAACCGTAAAATATTATGATGATCTTTGTAATACAATCAATGAGGTGACAGGAGGAAATATAGATACATTTGAGATCTATCTGATGATTCTTGGTTCTTTGAATGTAGATATAAAAGAGTTGAATAAAGAAAAACTCAATGAGTTTTATGTAAAGAGTGAAGACTTATTTCTGGAATATAGACCGGTTGTAATTTTTGAAAATATTCATGATTTTTTTGAGGATATCAAAAACCAGGGAAAGACCATTAATATTTTAAGCAACACAGGATTTATCAAAGGAAAAACAATGAGAAAATTTCTGATTCATGAAAACCTTGATCAGTACATTGATTTTCATATTTATTCTGATGAAATCAACTGTTCCAAACCGAACCCGCTTATTTTTCAGGAAGTGAAGAATAAGATCAAAGACCAGGATTTGCCACTGCATCAAATTTTGCATATCGGAGACAATCCGGTTGCCGACTATCAAGGGGCAAAAAACTTCGGTTTCAGTGCACATTTACTTAAACACTAAAAATAAACATGAATACAAGATACAGCTTACACCACATTCATTCGGCAGATGAATTTAGCTTCTCACCTGCAGAATACAGCTATTTCAAGTATGGCGATAAGTCGTATGCTGAAAAATTTGCAAAAGAATTATTCGACGGATTTATTTCCGAAAACGAAGCACTTTTACAGAGTGATAAAGAGATTGTAGTGCTTCCAAGCCCTTATATGGCTATTCCTACGGCTTCCAATTTTTTATGCTTTTACTTTAAGAAGTATTTGGATTTCTATATGTTTCAAAAAGGAAAAAAATCAAGTGTTTTATCCAAAATCAATAGAAATCACACGTATATAACAGATTATGGCAACCTTAATTTTGAAGATCGTAAAAATCTGATTGCCAATGATACTTATTATATCGATAAAGATTTTTTAAGAGGAAAACTTTGTATTTTTATAGACGATATAAAAATCACGGGAAGTCATGAATATACAGTCAACAGGATTCTGGATGAATATAGCGTGGAAGCAGACTTTATGTTCCTGTATTACGCAGAACTGATGAATTTTGACCTTGATCCTAAGATCGAAAACTTTTTTAATTATTATGCAGTACAGAATGTAAAACACGTTGCAGAAGTGATGAATAAAGACAGTTTTCAGTTCAATACAAGGATTGTGAAATATATTTTAGGCCTGGATTCAAGTAATTTTGATTATCTTACGTCTAAAGTAAAAAAAGAACAGATGGACCTGCTTTTGGAGCTGGCCATCAGCAACAATTATCATTTAATAAAAGAATACGAAAATAACATCAATACTTTAACACAAACGGAATTATATTATGGCTATTAACTTACAAAAAGGACAAAGAGAAAATATTAACGCACCTAAATTTACTGTAGGTTTAGGATGGGATATCAATAACACTTCTACAGGAACTGCTTTCGACCTTGATGCATCTTTATTTTTGCTGGGTGACGACAAAAAATTAGTTTCAGATAACCACTTTATTTTCTATAACAACCTTGAGTCTCCGGACAAGTCTGTGATTCACACAGGTGATAACCTTACAGGAGAAGGAACAGGTGATGATGAGCAGATCAAAATTGATCTTACGAAAATTGACGATGCCATCAAAGAAATTACAGTAGTAGTAACGATTCACGATGCAGATGCGAGAAAACAAAACTTTGGACAGGTAAGAAATTCTTTCATCAGAATTTTCAATACAGATACGAATGAAGAGATCTTAAAATATGAACTGGACGAAGATTTCTCAATCGAAACGGCAGTAGAATTCGGAAGAATCTACAACAGAAACGGAGAATGGAAATTTGAGGCTGTAGGTGCAGGACAGAGAGACGGCCTTGACAAATTTGTATCAATTTATCAAAAGTAATCATGGACAATCAGGAAAATCAACCCATAGATCCACTAGGATCAATAGAACCTCTTAAAACATTTGAACCTACTCCAATGGTTCCCCCAACTCCAGCCCAGCCTGTACAAAATGCAGCCCCGGCAGTTCTTGTGGACAGAGAAGGAAATGTAAATCTGACTCAGATGCAGTCAGAAGAACGTGAGAAATATGAAGTTCTTGCGAACTCTATTGACGAAGCCAACCCAGGTTCGATTGTGAATTTCGGGGCAGAGCTTCAGAAAACGTTAACAAACCAGAGTGACAGCTTCTTAGGAAATGTGAGAAGATCAAACTCAGGAGAAGTAGGCGGGCTTATCAATGATCTTTTAGTAGAGCTTAACTATGTAGATGTAGAAGAGCTTAACGGAAATAAAGTGAAAAGCTTCCTGAGCAAATTACCTTTCATGAAAAAGGTGATCACTCAGGTGGAAAACTTATTTACAAAATATGACAAGATCATCAATAATATTGAGCAGATCTCCTATAAAGTAAATGCAGGAATCATTACTTCTACAAAAGATAATGCTGTTCTTCAGACTATTTTTGAAAGTAATGTGAATTCTATCAAGCAGATCGAAAGTCTTGTGATTGCAGGAAATATCAGAATGGAAAGAGCAGCCGTTGAGCTTACTCAAATGGAAGCCAGTCCTCAGAATTTTCAGGATTACCAGATTGCAGATAAGAGAGATTTCATCGCAAGGCTAGACAGAAGAATGGCTGATCTTAAAGTGGTGCGTGTGATTATGATGCAGTCGCTTCCACAGATCAGACTGGTACAGAATAACAACGTTTCTATTGCTGAAAAAGCACAGACGATTCTTACCACTACGCTTCCTGTATGGAAAAACCAGCTTTCCCTTGCTGTGGCGATGTACAGACAGCAGCAGAATATTGAAATTCAGCAGAAAGTGTCTTCTACTACAGAAGAGATTCTAAGAAAGAATGCTGAGCGTCTTGGTCAGAATTCAGTGAATGTTGCCAGAGCGAACGAGCAGACTATCGTTTCAGTAGAAACATTGAGAGAAACAACATCAATGCTTATCAATACATTGAATGAAGTGAAACAAATCCAGAAACAGGGAGCCGATAACAGACGAAAACTGGATCAGGATCTTCAGACATTGGAGCATGAACTTAAAGCGAATGTCAGAGGTTAATTTATAGGATACCAAGGTGGGGGATGATGCAGCAACCATATTATCGCAAAGCAAAAGAAGATTAACAAAACTTAAGCTTCTCGCGAATTTTTTTGAATATATTGACATAATATCGATTTACATCAAAACCGATATTATCCACAATCTGTTCCAGGAAAATACGGCTTTAGATTATAATAAACTGGAACTTTTCCACCTGCAGTATACCGACAGTCTCATAGAACTTTTGACGAAGATAAAAAGGCAAAAGGAAAATGATATGCTGGCTGTCATTAATGAAATTAACATCAACAATAAATATATTTCAGGTTTTGAAGAAAGACGCGTAGACAGCTTTCAGACCGACAGGAAAATGTACAGCGGTGTATTTTCCCAACATCTGAAAACTTTATACAAAGATCTTACAGAAGATATTTTTACTGCCAATTGGGAGAATGTTCTGTATTTTCATAAAAAATATGCTCAGGAATTTTACAGAACGGAAGCCGATGAATCTCTTTTGCAGTCCGGTTCTTTTCCTGCCTATCAGTATAAAGACTACGCCATTGAAAGAAAACTGTTAGGGAGATTGAATATACAAGGATTTAAAGTCCGTTTTGTTTGCGGTTACCTTATTGGGAACCGCGATTATGAACTCTTCAGGGTCTTTCAGTCTGACGATTATTTTATTTTCAGTGTAGACGAAAAGAAATTGTATCTTTTCGACAAAGAATTGGATAAGCTGGATATTTCTGAAAATCAGTCTAACCAGAGTTCCATTATCGATCAGCTGAGAACTAAAAATGATGTGCTGGAACATAGTATGAACGAAAGAAAACGTACGTTACCAGCCGAGGTGGAAGCCGTTTTGAAAGACTATATCAGAAACCTGGAAAATATAGATATTATGAGCAAAATATTTGATTTCGATGAAGAAACGAATATTCTGCGCGCAATGCTTAATTTGAATTTGAATAATAACTAGAAGGCAAAATTGCAAAAAGTACAATCACAAATTGGCAGCTTAGCCTTTGCAAAAAGTAAATAACAACTAAACATAAAAAGATGGCTATCAACTTACAAAAAGGTCAGAGAATCAACCTTAAAAAAGAAAATGGAGCTGAGCTTTCCCAAGCTTGTGTAGGAATCAACTGGGGAGCAATCGAAAAGAAAGGATTTTTCGGAACCAAAAAAGAAGCAGTAGACTTAGACGGAAGCTGTATTTTATATGATTCAAACAAAAATGTTACGGAAGTAATCTATTTTGGAAATCTTAAATCCAAAAATGGATCTGTAAAACACAGTGGAGATGACCTTACCGGAGATGTAGACGGAGATGATGGATTGGATAACGAAGTAATCACTGTTGATTTCAGCCAGCTGGAGCCCAATGTAGAACATGTGGCAATGGTGCTGAACAGCTACAAAGGTCAGGATTTTGGTACAATTCCTTTTGCTTCTATCCGTATTTATGAGGGAACACCTACCAATGTAAGAGAGGTTTTTGCAAAATATGATATTGCAAATGATGCTTCTTTCAACGGACATGTTGCCATGGTAATGGGAGTTTTCTATAAGAGAAATGGGGAATGGAAATTCAATGCCGTCGGAGATCCTACAGCAGATAGAAAGCTGGAGCAGACGATTCAGACAGTACAGATGAATTACCTATAATCAATTGACAATCAAAAGATAAATAAAATAGCAATATTTGTACTCTGTACATCTATTGCTTTTATCATATAATAACATAACTCAAGTGGATAAACATCAAAGTATTTTAGAACTGCACCCAGGTCTGGTGTGGGGATTCGCGATAACAGTTGTTATCATGCTGCTCCTGGACTTAGGGGTATTTAATAAAAAAAGTCATGAAGTCTCTTCCAAAGAAGCTACCATCTGGTCTATCGTATGGATCTCACTTTCCATGATATTTTCAGGGGTGGTGTATTGGGTATTCAATACAGACGGATCACCTGAAAGTCATGCAGTGGCTGTGGAGAAATTTACACAGTACCAGGCTGCTTATTGGATTGAAAAGGCCCTTTCAGTAGATAACTTATTTGTATTTATTCTGGTTTTCGGATTCTTTAAAGTACCGAAATTCCTTCACCATAAAGTTCTTTTCTGGGGTATTATTGGAGCATTGATCTTCAGAGCAATATTTATTTTTGCAGGAGTAGGATTGATTAACCTGACGTATCTTCCTGAAATGAATATTTTCGGAAAAGCAGTACAGATCAATATAGTAATGGCTCTTTTCGGTCTGTTCCTTGTGTATGCCGGGATCAAATCCTGGGGCGATGGAGGTGATGATGATGACGAAGATTACAGCAATACAGCAGGAGCAAGATTGATCAAGAGTTTCTGGAAAGTTTCCGATAATTATGATGGGGATAAATTCTTCACTGTTCAAAACGGGATCAAAATGGCAACACCGCTTTTAGTAGTGGTTGGGGTTATTGAGTTTACAGACGTTCTTTTTGCAGTAGATTCCATTCCGGCGATCTTTGCGATTTCAAATGATCCATTCATCCTTTATACATCGAATATCTTCGCTATTTTAGGATTGAGATCATTATACTTCCTGTTGGCGAACTTTATCCATATGTTCAGCAAACTTCCTTATGGATTGGCCATTATTTTATCCTTCATCGGGGTTAAAATGCTTATTGCACCTTGGATTCATATTACATCTCCGGTTTCGTTGGGAATCGTAGGAGGAGTATTGGTGATCTCGGTTCTTTTATCCATCATCTTCCCTGAAAAAGAAGAAGAGAAAAAAGAAGAATTGTAAGAAAAATAAAATATTTAAAATATATGAAAAGCCTCTGGGATTAATTCCTGGAGGTTTTTTTATGACTTAAGAATTCTTTTTGTTAGAAAACGCAAAGACGCAAAGGTTATAAGTATTATGCTGCTTTAAGGCGTAAGAAAATCAAAGATTTTCAGTAAGGTTACCTTTTAATTGTCGGTTTTATCAAGAATCATAGTTGGCAGTATTAAATTTTATCGGAGATAAAATCCTTGCGCCTTACCACATTATTTTTATAAGATTTTTGCGCCTTTGCGTTTTCCAAAATTATTATTTTAAAAATAAAAACAGACAGATCAGTCTGTTCATTGTTTTTTTTCATACATTTGTTATGTAAAAGAAAAGCAATATGAAATCTCCAAGAGAAAGAATAATAGAAACTACCTTTCAATTGTTCGCCAGGCAAGGTTATAATTCTACCGGAATCAACCAGATTATTTCCGAAGCAGAAGTAGCCAGAGCAAGTTTCTATCAGCATTTTAAATCCAAAGAAGACTTGTGTGTAGAATTTCTGAAAGTAAGACATGAGTATTGGTTTAAAGAGCTTAACAATTTTGTATCGCAGGAAACAGAGATAAGGTCTAAAACCATAAAAGCTTTCGATTTCCTTGTGTATATGAATGAAAAAGAGAGCTTCAGGGGGTGTAGTTTTCTGAACATTTTGTCGGAAATACCGATGGATAATATTAAAATCCTGAAGGTTATCCAATCCCATAAAACAGATCTCAGAAACTACTTTTTAGAAATACTGAATGATGATACTCTTTCTGATCATATTTATATGCTTTTTGAGAGCAGTATTATAGAAAGCCAGCTTTTCAAATCCAATGAACTGATTGAAAAATCAAAAAAAATAGCCACCAATTTAATACAATAAGTTATGGAACAGAAACACCCACTTCCACCTTTCACACTTGAAACGGCAATGGAAAAAATTCAACTGGCAGAAGACGCCTGGAACAATCAGGATCCCGAAAAGGTTTCTAAAGCTTACACGATCGACAGCGAATGGAGAAACAGAGATACTTTCGTGAATGGAAGGGAAAATATTGTAGTATTTCTGCAGAAAAAATGGGCGAAAGAATTCAATTATAAGCTTAAAAAAGAATACTGGGCACACACCGATAACCGCATTGCTGTTCGTTTTGAGTATGAATATCAGACAAAAGACGGTAATTGGTTCAGAGCTTATGGAAATGAGAACTGGGAATTTGATGAAAACGGACTGATGGCAAAAAGATATGCAAGCATCAATGATCTGGCTATAAAAGAAGAAGATCGAAAATTTAAATAAAAAGTAAAAAAAGGCTGTCATTGTAACAGTCTTTTTTTATGATGAAAATTCATTTTCTTGTTTTATATTTACCAAAAAAATTAGGTTAATAATTCTATATATAAACTAATAATCATCTGAATTTTTCTTTCGTTAGAAGGAGGATTTGGATACAAAACTTAAATACAAATGAGAAAAAATCGATCAATCGAAAAAGTATTCTTACTTTTTTTACTTATGCCTTTTCTGGCTTTTTCCCAATGTTGGAAAGAAATCTCTACTGGAAGATGGAATTCTGTCGGCTTAAAAAATGACGGAACTCTCTGGACTTGGGGAAGTAATTGGTATGGACAATTGGGTGATGGAACCAATGTTTATAAAACAAGCCCGGTTCAGATTGGAAATGCTAACTGGAAAAGTATCATATCAACTCCTGCAGAAGATTATGTTCTGGCTATAAAATCTGATGATTCGCTCTGGGGATGGGGAAGTAATTTTATGGGAATACTCGTGAGTACAACCAATGAAAATATAACCAGTCCTATAGAGATCGGGAGTGCTGCAAATTTAAAAAGTGTGGCTCCGGGGGTGCATATTTTAACTATACGAACAGATGGAACGCTTTGGGCCAAGGGAAATAATACTTTTGGGCAGTTAGGTGATGGAACGCTGACGGACCAAAATAATTATATTCAAATAGGAACAGATATCAATTGGAAAGCCGTTGCAGTCGGAGCATTTCACAGTATTGCACTTAAAACAGATGGAACACTTTGGGCTTGGGGGTTTAATGCTACAGGACAATTGGGAGATGGTACTACAATTGGGAAAAAAGTTCCCGTTCAGATAGGAACAGATACGAACTGGAAAAGCATATCAGTTGGAGCTAATCATACTCTTGCATTAAAAACAGACGGTACAATTTGGGCCTGGGGATACAATAACAGTGGAAAATTAGGTGATGGTACGAGTACAGACAAAATTGTACCTACCCCAATAGGAACTGCGTCTGATTGGAAAAGTATCATCGCCGGAGTGAATCATTCACTGGGCATAAAAAATAACGGAACACTTTGGGCCTGGGGAGATAACATGACAGCACAATTAGGTGATGGTACATATCTTACTAAAATGACACCTATACAAATAGGTACAGATAGTAATTGGAAAAGTGTAGTTGGGGGTTATAATCATACATTAGCCCTAAAAACAGATGGTTCACTTTGGTCTTGGGGAGACAATAGCGCAGGCCAGCTTGGAAATGGTACCAATAATGAAAAAATCATACCTACAGCCATTTCATGTCCTACAACTATGACATTGCAAGTAGGAGAAAATAGTAAAAAAAATGAAGAAATAATATTGTATCCAAATCCTACAGGAAAGTTATTTAAAATCCAAAATCTATCAGGAATTAAAACAGTGAAAATCTATAGTGAAGAAGGAAGATTAGTCGGTTCCTATGCTGATAGTAATAGCATTAATGTACAATCCTTACCAGAAGGTATATATTGGGTTAAAGTAGAAGATGCCAAAGGCACTATAATCACAAGAAAATTAATTAAAACTGAAAAGTAATAATTTAATAAATATTAGAAAAGGAGCGGTTTAAGAACTGTTCCTTTTTTATTTGATCGGGCTATATCCAACAATTTTTGTAGCCCTGTATTCAAAAATTTATAATTATAATTTATCTTTATGCTAGCCTCCTTTACCATGAAGTAATTTATTGATCTTTCTTCTCGTCTGCACAGATACTTTATAAACTTCATCACGCAGTTTCTGTATTTTTCCTACAGGCTGGAAAAAGATTTTACTTTCAAAAGGATTGAATGAAAGAAGTTCATTGGTACAGTTGCGCGAATCCAGGAGCGAATCTTTATTGATTCTAACCTCGCCAATCTTAATAAAAGGAGAATTTTTCCATTCTACATTCAATTTATTGATCGGCTGATCTTTCAGGTCATAACAAATCTGGATCATCACATCTGCTTCAAATTCATGAGTCTGAAGATAATCTTTTAACGAATCTTTTATATTTTGCTTTCTGCCTGTATTTTTATCTACAGACTTTGGGCATAGTTTTATTTTGATAACTTGATCTCCCAGACGGTAAGCGCCTACAGAATAGTAATCGAACGACAGGATAAAATCATTTCTTTTGCCCATCAGTTGTATACTATGACGGATAAAATCAACTGTACAAAGAGTTGGAATCATTTTGACCAGCTGAATAAACATCGGAAACAAACTTCTCCATTGTTTCATATAAAACCGGTTAATTGCTGTAAACAGTTTTAGGAAAGTAGAAACCGAATTTACCGGAAATAAAGGAAAATTCACCAAAGGGTAATTGGCAAGTAATACGCTGTTTTCATCCCTGATCTGTACGGCAAATCCGTAGGCAGGAATATCTTTTTTAGAATTTTTAATTTTCAGCTGAGCATTAGAAAATCTTATGGTCAGGTCGAATTTTTCATTATCAAAAAAAGGCTGTAATGATTCAGGGATATCCGGTTCAATCCAGAATGTACCCTTTGCTACCGCATACGTTTTTGCATGAGCATTCCGGGTAGCATAATTGACGTCACTTATAGAAGAGGATTGCTCAACAAAATCCGCTATTGTTTTTTTATTGATCTCCAGAAGTTTTTTTTCCTCCTCATTTAGTTCATCAAACTTCTTATTATATTTTAATGGATTTGGCATTTAGTTTTTAAAATCCAATTATAACGCCAAGTTTCGGAATCTGTGTTAAGCAAGTATTACAATTATTTGAATTTTGTTGATAAAGAGACTTTGAATCACGAAAAGTATACAAATATGGGCGCCTTATTTTGATCAATAACTTATTTAAGTTATTGATTTTTAATGTTTAATAATTCTCGCTTCTTACTTCCGGCAACAAATCTTATCTTTGTAAAAAAATTATAATATGGGAGTAGCAGATATGTTATTTAAACGTAAAAAAGAATTGGCAGAGAAAAACCTGAATGATGGTAAAGAATATATGGTAGAGTATGGTAAAAGAGAAAGCGTTGTGCAGTTACCTAGCGGCTTACAGTATGAAATCATTACAGAAGGGGATGGCCAGAAACCAGGACCTAAATCTACTGTAAAATGCCACTATCACGGAACGACTATTTCCGGTAAAGTATTCGACAGCTCTGTAAAAAGAGGAACTCCTGCATCTTTCCCTTTAAACAGAGTGATTTCAGGTTGGACAGAAGCACTTCAGCTGATGTCTGTTGGAAGCAAATGGAGACTGATTATTCCTCCACATTTAGCGTATGGAGATCAGGAAATCAGCAAAGAGATCGGGCCAAACAGTACGCTTGTTTTCGAAGTTGAATTGCTGGATATTAAATAATCCTTCTTAAAAATAGATTAAAAATTTACCTGATTTCAGGTAAATTTTTTTATTTGTACTATCTTCGTATAGATCAATTGTAAAATGGAGAGATCTGTTCTGCAATGGATCCTGCTAACACAAAAATATGACTGAATGAAAAAACTCTTTTACCTTTTCGCTATGGTGGGCTTACTGGTATCCTGTGTTTCCAAAAAGAATCAGGCTATCCAGCAGAATATTCTTACCCTAAAAGACAGCTACTGTAAGGCTCCTTTTAAGTATAATTACAACAACAAACTTCCATCTTATAATTCGGACTCTATTTTAATAGCGAATAAAGATCTTAAAGAAATGTTTAGCGATCAGAGCATTTTAATTTTAAATGCGTTGAACAATCTGGAGGACGTTCATAAGATCATCGAACTTAAAAAAGATTCTTCGCTGACATCTCAGGTGAAAATATTGCAGCTGAAGACGAAAATCAACAGCAGAATTACTATTGCTTTAACAGAGCTGGATGCCGTAGCAGCAGAGTTCGATTGTGAAGGAGAAAGAGTTGCACAGATTGGAAACTATGTGGATAACCTGAACTCATCAAGAAATAATAAACTGATTTTATATTCCATCATTGCCGGTGCGGCTTCTTCCATAGCAGGAGGAATCGTTAAAAGTGACGGGTGGGATAATGCAATAGGTATCGGAGGAGGTATTTTGGGAGCTGGGTTTGGTTTGGCAACCCTTAATCCCAAAGGGAAAAAAGTTGAGTTTATCCATCAGAGAAATCTTTTAAGAGATATTTGGAAAGAAAAATTAGAATCTCCCAATTTTCCACCTTTTATCTGGTATATGTATACTGAGAAAAAGTTTTCCAACAGGGAAGAACATTCCATTATTGGAAATATGAAATCGAGATGGCTTCACTATCAGTTTGATGATGTAAAAGAAATCGCAGATAAGTCTGTTATTTTCAGTGACGGAGGCTTTTACAGAGCAGATGATCTTCATAACCGTGCTGCTATGCTCAATCAGATGCAGTCGGCAACACGTACCATCAATCAGAACATCAATTATTTGTTGCTTGATCTGGACAAATTAATCCTTTAAGAAAAAATTAACTGTAATAAATTTTGTTACATTTAAAAAATGTGTATCTTTGCCAAGTAATTACAATGAACAATACAAGATTTGCTACGGCAGTACATATAATGACATTATTGGCAAAGAGCCCTCAGGAATGGCTTACTTCCGAATGGGTAGCCGGTAGTATCAATGTAAATCCGGTGATTGTCCGAAAGGAGATCAGCGTATTGAAAGAAGCAGGTCTGATTATCAGCAGACAGGGAAAAGAAGGAGGCAGTCAGATTGCAAAGAATGCTGATGTGATTACAATTTCTGAGATCTATAAAGCAGTAAAAAATACTGAAGTATTAGGAAAGAAAAATCAGAATCCCAATCCGGCATGCAGTGTTGGAAAGGAAATTAACATTCATTTAAATACATTATTTGAAGAAACAGATCGTTTGGTGGTAAACTTTTTAGGAGACAAGTCATTGCAGGAATTCGCTGACCAGTTCGAATAAAAATTTTTTAACTCTAAATGTAACAAGATTTATTACAATTTAATTAAAAATAAAACATTATGAAAAAAGTAGCAGTAATCGGTGCAACCGGATTTGTAGGAACACATGTAGTATCAGAA
Source organism: Chryseobacterium sp. MEBOG07 (assembly GCF_021869745.1). NCBI lineage: Bacteria > Pseudomonadati > Bacteroidota > Flavobacteriia > Flavobacteriales > Weeksellaceae > Chryseobacterium > Chryseobacterium sp. MEBOG07. The sequence continues at coordinate 4,545,948 of NZ_CP084579.1, read as the reverse complement.
TTAGCAGACAGAGGATATGCTGTAGAAGCATTAGTAAGAGATGCGTCAAAAGTAGATACAAAGGAAAATGTAACAGCAAAAAGCATTGATGTGAACAATGTAGATGAATTGGCTGAAGCATTAAAAGGAAGCGATGCTGTAATCAGTACCTTCAATGCAGGATGGACGAACCCTAATCTTTACAACGATTTTCTGAATGGTTCTGAGAATATTCAAAAAGCAGTAGAAGCAGCAGGAGTAAAAAGATTGATCGTAGTAGGTGGAGCAGGAAGTCTTTACACACCGGATAATGTACAAATCGTGGATACTCCAGATTTCCCGGAAGCTTACAAACCAGGTGCAACAGCAGCGAGAGATTATTTAAACAAAATCAAAGAAAATAATACTTTGGATTGGACATTCTTCAGCCCTGCCATAGAAATGAACCAGGCCAATGTAGGGGAAAGAACAGGGAAATACAGAACGTCATTAGAAACTCCGGTATTTGATGAAAACGGAAGAAGCCGTCTGTCTGTAGAAGATGTAGCAGTAGCTTTGGTAGATGAACTGGAGCAGAACAACCACATCCGTGAACGTTTTACAGCAGCTTACTAATAGATAAAAGAACAAAATGATACAAAAGAAATTATTGTCGATATTGACGCTGTTGAGTTTTATCAGCATATTTGCAGGTAACCTCAAAGTGAAAGTGTATAATCCGGGAACCAAAGCTATTTTTCCGATCACTTCCACCATTATTTATGGAGATAAAGATGCCATTCTCATTGATGCCCAGTTTCAGAAACAGTATGCAGAGCAGCTTGTGAAAGAAATAAAAGCGACAGGAAAAAACCTGAAAACAGTTTTTATTTCTCACAGCGATCCTGATTTCTATTTCGGGTTAGATGTGATCAAAAAAGCTTTCCCCAATGCAAAGATTATCTCAACAGCTCAGACAGCTTACCTGATTTCAGCTTCAAAAGATGAGAAAATGGGAGTGTGGAAACCACAATTAAAAGCAGATGCTCCATCAGAGATCATCATTCCTGAAGCCGCTTTTTCTATTCCTGATCTTGAAGGAAACAAAATTGAGATCAGACAAAACCCTGAAGACCCGGCGCACAGTTTTCTTTGGATCCCATCTATTAAAACCATTGCAGGGGGAATTTCAGTTTCAGTAGGATCTCATCTTTGGATGGCAGATACACAGAGTGTAAAAGCGATTGATCAATGGATAGGACAGATTGATGCTATGAAAGCATTGAATCCGAATCAGGTGATTGCTTCCCATTTTGCAGAATTGTCTACATCACCCCAATCACTTGATTTTGTGAAAAGCTATCTGGAAAACTATAAACAAGCGGTAACTGAAAATAAAACTTCACCTGCCATTGTAGATTTTATGGTTAAAAAATATCCGAATCTGCCAGGAAAAGAAGAATTGGAAATGGGAGTAAAGGTTTTCCTTAAAGAAATGGATTGGGATTTAAAATCACCATATCCAGCAATCGGGCATCAGGTTGAAGTAGATTTTGGAGCCGTAAAATTCATTCTGGATTTTAAGGATAACAAAACAATGACCTTTAAAGGGACAGCCGGAAGTTCAAAAAACAGTACAGATACTGTAGAATATACAGCTGTAGAAGTAGCAAAGAATGTTTTTATGGTGTATTGGCATGAGCCTCATCTTGGTTTCAATGTAACCCATATACAGGATTATAATAAAAATATTATTTACTCAAATATTGCAGGTCCGGATGGTACATTTACCCATCCAAAAGGAACCTTGAAAATTATAAAATAATACAGAAATAAGAAAACGGCTGTCGTGTGATGGCCGTTTTTATTTTGAACCTTTAAGATTTTGAAGAACTGAAGTTGCATTAAGGAAAATCAACTTAAAGCGAAGCTCTTCTTAATATTCTTAAAAACTTAATAAGCCCCTTAATGGTTTAAAAGTTTCCATAGATTTTCATTCTTATCTTGAATAAAGAAGGCTGTTCACATTGAACAGCCTTTTGTTTTATAGATTCATAAACAATTTCGGATTAATCGGAGTATTGTTTTTGTGTACTTCATAATGAAGATGAGGACCTGTAGAACGCCCTGAATTTCCGGATTTAGCAATCACCTGACCTACTTTTACTTTATCATTTACTTTAGATACAAGCTGTGATAAGTGTCCGTAGAGCGTAGCCAATCCGTTTCCGTGAGAAACAATCACGCAGTTTCCATAGCCACCCTTCTGTCCGGAAAAAATAATTGTTCCGGCAGCCGCAGCTCTTACATCAGAACCATAGGCAACAGCAATATCCAGCCCTTTGTGGAATTGCATCTGATCGGCTTCAGCAGGTGGATTATTTTTTTCAGCAACGGCAGTTTTGGTTGTTGTAGTTCCGGCAGTCGTTTTTGTAGTGACAGGAGCAGAGGCAGCAGCCACAGGAGCCGCTTTGGGAGTAACCATTACTTTTACTTCTCTCTTATTTCCATAGCTGTCTGTAAGTTCGATAATTTTCTCAACAGGTTCAGCTTTTACTTCAGGTTTTGAAGCCACAGCAACTGCTGGTTTAGCTTCCGTTGCTGCACTCGTTTTTACCGAAGCGAAAACAGTTTTGAACGGAATCGGATTTTTTCTCACTCCGAAATTGGAGGAAATATATCCGTCTGTAGGCATACCTAATGGAACCTGCATCAGTTTTTTCTGAAGATCCATCAGATATTGGCTGTACCGGTTTGCCTGTTTGGAAAGATAAATAGAATTTGAAATACTGTCCTGGTCGAGCATCATCAGTTTTTCGTTGGTAATGTCTTTGGACTTCAGGAAGGAGTTGAGTTGAGCAACTGTCTGATCTACGAGAGTAAGATCAGTTTTCATTTTTAGATAATCTACACTATCTTTTTCAGTGTTTATTTTTACAAGATTGACTTCGTAGGTTTTGTCGTCTCTTTCAGAAAAGAGCTTCGCAATGAAGACACCTTGTGCAAAAACTACTAGTAAAAGTCCTCCCAGGAGAATGTTTACGTTCTTCTTGCTGCTTAGAAATTTTTTCATATTTCTTCTGTTAGTAAAATTAAAACGGTTTTGAAGCTGCAAATTTAATTAAAAATAGTCTTTACAGGTTATTTTTAGTTAAAATTCAGTTTTTTTTGTATTTAACGGTTAATTAGCTATTTAATTGTGCTGAAGTGTTAATTTTTTCAAAAAATGGCTTTTATCATAGTTTCAAAGCCTCCGTTACGTCTTTGTTTTAATATCTTTGCACTTCACATTCCAATTATGGCTAAAAAGAAAATTATTTCAGAATCTTCGAATCCAAAAAAGAATAAAAAGGATATTTCTGTAGGAGTTGTAGGGAGCGGAAGTTTTGCAACCGCAATCGTAAAAATGCTTGTTGAAAATTGCAAAGTCGTACACTGGTGTGTAAGAAGTGAATTTGTAAAAGGAGCCATTGAACTTCGCGGACACAATCCGACTTATCTTACCGCTGCTCATTTTAATCTTAAGAGCTTAAAACTGACAACAGATATCAATGAACTGGTTTCTGCCTGCGATGTTATTGTTTTGGCAACGCCATCTATCTACCTGTCTGATACGCTGGATAAAATGACTTGTGAATACTCAGATAAAATTTTTATTTCTGCAATTAAAGGGATTATTCCTAAAGTAAATGATGTTGTAGCCCATTATCTGCGCGATGAATTTAAAATTGGTTTCAGAAATCAGGCGGTTATTGCCGGACCTTGTCATGCAGAAGAGGTTGCTATGGAAAGACTTTCTTATCTTACTATTGCAACGGTAGAAGATGAAACTGCAGAAAAGCTGGAAGGTATTTTCAGTTCAGACTTTATCAAGGTACAGACAAGTAAAGATATCTTAGGGAATGAATACAGTGCTATTCTTAAAAATATTTTTGCAATTGGAGCGGGAATCGCAAGCGGATTAGGCTATGGAGATAACTTTACGGCTGTTTTTGTTTCCAATGCGATCCGTGAAATGGAAACTTTCCTGGAAGCTATCTATGAAGCGCCTAGAGATGTGAATGAAAGTGCTTATCTGGGTGACCTTTTGGTAACGGCTTATTCACTTTTCTCAAGAAACAGAAACCTTGGAAATCTTATTGGAAAGGGATATACTGTGAAGTCAGCGATTCAGTCTATGAATATGGTGGCAGAAGGATATTATGCTGCAGATTCTATCTACAAGACGGCAAAACAGAAAAATCTTAAACTCCCAATTATAGATGCAGTATATGCAATCCTTTATGAAGGTAAAAATGCTGAAAAACAGTTTAAAAAACTGACTGCAAAATTGAATTAAAAAAAACAGAGCTTTGTAATTAAAGCCCTGTTTGAATATAAATTATTAAGCTTAAGCATTTCTAATGCTTGAGCTTTTTTATTGACCCATCTTAGTAATCACTAGTGATAGTGATGATCTGACATTAAGAGTACTGGCTGTAAAACCGTTTCCTGCATCAAATTCAAACTTCTGACGAATAGTAGTTGGGGAGGCCAGTGTTAAAAAATAACTTCCCTGAAAAAAGGTAAAAGAGCTGGATAACTGACACATTCTGTTGGTTTCCGTAATCGTTGCGCTGGTACTGGTATTAATCAGATAAGATCTTGTACAAGTAAAATTTTGGCCAAGATACTGTGTATTAGCTGTACCGTTATTGTTATTAGCGTTACTTGCATCCACGGAATAGCGAACAATATACGTTCCTGCCGGTAGGGTAATGGTTGAATTATCTGCACCAAGGGATGCTCCGGTAATTTTATTGGATGTTACTGTAAAACTACCCAATGTATTATTGGTACTTCCGGTTGGAATTAATGTTCCTGAACCTATAAGCAAAGACATGATCTGGGGTTCACTTCCTGCAATAAGGGTACGCTGCCATTGATTCCTAACCCATACGTAATATCCTTTCGGGAACGTGGAAGCACCTCCGCTATTGTAGATAATAAGTCCGTCTGTCGGATTAGCTATAGGAGTAGAAGTACTGTTAAGAACAACAAGATCATATTGTGGGAAAAGAACCCCTTTGTTCGAAGAATTGATGTCCAGAACACTGCTTGTATTAGGAGTGCTTGTATTGATACCAACTTGTGCGTTTGTGTAAGCGCTAAAAAGTATCATGCAGACAATATAAATATATGTTTTCATTGTGTTTTTAATTATTGGTTAAGTGCTGATCTTTGAATGTCAACTTTCGCATTGGTAATAATGATCTCTCCATTATTAGGAACAGCTCCTCCGGATCCATTCTGATAGGTTCCTCCTGCATCATGAGCAATGGCAGGTACTAAAAGTATAGGGGATGATGAAGTCGTCACAAACGAAAAACTCATATTCAGAGTGTGCGTTTTATTGCTGGCAATAGATTGTGCATTGATACTGATTGTTTTACCATACTGAGTTCCACTCACAGGATCTATCAATTTTACCAGATACTGATGCAGATGAACTTGAGTTCCTCCGATTCCAGCTGTTGCAGTTTCAAGAGCTGTTCTGATATTCAGACATACATTCATCAGATAGCCGCTATTTCCGGGAAGAGTAATCACTCCATTAGAAGTATTATATAAAGCTCCAATATCATTGGATACAACAGTAAATGCTGCATCATTGAAGTTTTTATAAGTACCGTTGGCGAGACCTCCTAATACAGCATAGTCTGTGGTTCGCTGAAGCATCATATAGCTTACCAGATTATAAGTGTCAGATAGTAGTGTCCACATATTGTTTTTCCAGATATAAACACCTGGGCTGATAGAATTTCCTTTATTGTATACAACAAGTCCTTCTGTCGGGTTATTTACCGGAGAAGTACTGCTCAGTACATCTACAATGTCCACTCTTGGAAGAAGAACTCCCTTATTGGTTGATGAGGATACATCCAGAACAGCAGAATTGGTAACTGTGGATTTCCCGATAGCAACCTGTGCATATATGGTCTGTGCTATGATCAATAATAGCAGGATATAACTTTTTTTCATATTCATTGTTTTTAAAGCTGAGATATTTTAATATAAGATCCGGCCGGGATTACATTCACAAGATCGTAGAATGTACTGTTTTGCATTCTTCCCAGATTTAATCTTAGTCCTCCGATGATATTTGCATTCGCATTAGTAGGAACAGTATAATAAAAAGACCAGGTAGCAAGGTGGTTGGTACTTACTTTTGAAACAATAGGGACTTCTTTTCTGGTGGCACTTCCTCCTGTAAAGACATTCGTTGTATTATTATAGCTATCGTTGATGAAATCAATAAAATATCCCATCAGATAATAAGTGCTTCCTGAAAGCGGAGCAGTGCTGTTTACTCCTGCAGGGACTTCCTGAGGAGAGTTTAGATTCAGATTTACCTCTACCAAATAATTTCCCTGTGGAAGAATCAAAGAATATCCTCCTGAAGTGTTCGGAAGTACTTTAAATCCACTGATGTTTGACACCCCGGAAACTGCTGGATTATTTACCAGAAGCTGGGTGCTGGCACCTGCCACAGCATTATCCAACGCAGATAAAGAACCTGTAAAATCAAGGTAAGCTATCTTCGGTGTATTTTGGGCATCAATTGTACTCTGCCATGAGTTGGTTGTACCATTGAAAACATGCAGGGCTTTGTTATTGCTGTTAGTTCCGCCATTAAATCCAATAAGTCCATTGGCAGGGGAGGCAACCGGGGTAGTTGTGCTGCTTAGATTGGCAAGATTCAGATTGGGAAATAGCATTCCTTTATTACCACCCGAAACTACTACTGTAGGAGCTGCTGTATAACCGCTTCCTCCGTTGTTGATCGTAATGCCAGTAATGACTCCTCCTGAAAGAGTAGCCGTAGCACGTGCTTTAGAGCCTCCGCTTACAACAGGTCCTCCTCCATAAAAATTGACTGTTGGTGTTGAGGTATAGCCGCTTCCTCCGTTGTTGATTGTAATACCGGTAACTGCTCCTCCTGAAATAGTAGCAGTTGCAGTGGCTGGAGTTCCGCTAAAGTTTTCAATGTGCAGTATGGCACTGGGGTCTGGAGTGGACGTGTTGATTCCTACACTTCCGCTCTGGGCAAATGTCGCTGTCGCAAACAATGTACCCAAGAAGATAATAATTTTCATCTTTAGTATGTTTATGAAATAATTTTAATTAAATACTTATTAGAATATGTATTAATTTAATTGAAAGGTACGTAAAAAAAACAACTATTTTATGGTTTGCATATAGATTTATATCGATTAATTTGAGTATTTATCAATATAATGTGATTTTTTTTACATCTTATGTAATTGTTAATCACTTATGGTTGATAAATTATAATGCTGTAAAGGTTTATGGTTACGGTATTTATTGCTGTGAACTTAAATAAACTTAAAATTTTATGAAATTTTAACAGTCAAAAGTGAATTAATTATTTACCAATTAGTGAATTAAAAAAAGTGAAATTTTAATATTTTTTTAATGAAAATCTTACTGTTATCAATCATTTCAATGATTCTATATTGAAATTTTCCATGGTTTTTTGTTGTGTACTCAAGAAGTATTTTAGAAACAAAAAATAACATGTTAAAATCGTTAAACGCGTTCCGGTTTTTAAAACTTTTCCCGAAATTTGAAGTAAAATTTAAAAGTTATGTCACAATCGCTTACAAGCAGAACACCGAAACCTAAATATGACGTTGTACTGATAGGCGGCGGGATCATGAGCGCCACTTTAGCAACACTGCTTCATGAATTTGATCCAAATCTTGAAATCGCTATATTCGAAAGGCTAGGAAGATTTGCCAAAGAAAGTACAGCAGCATGGAACAACGCCGGAACAGGGCACTCCGCTTTTTGTGAGCTAAATTATACCCCCGAAAAACCAGACGGGTCTATTGATATCTCCAAGGCAGAAAGCATTGCGGAACAATTTGAAATCTCAAAACAGTTCTGGGCTTATCTACTTACCAAAGGATATATCCAGGAACCCAAAGAATTTATCAATTCCTGCCCGCATATGAGCCTGGTATTTGGAGAAAAAGATGCTGAATATCTTAAAAAACGCCACGATAAAATGGCAGATTCTGTTCTTTTTTCAGGAATGGAATTCTCAACAGATCACGAGAAACTGAGAGAATGGATTCCTCTGGTGATGAGTAAAAGAAATCAATCTGAAGTAATGGCAGCAACGAAGATGGATATGGGGACAGACGTAAACTTTGGAACACTGACAAGAAAAATGGGAAGACACCTTCTGGAAGATTCCAATGTAGAGGTTTTCTTGTACCACGAAGTAAAGGATGTGAATCCTAGAGAAAATGGTCAATGGGAAATGAAGGTAAAAGACAGAATCCACAGCCACAAACAAGAAGTGGTAGCTGATTTTGTATTTATCGGTGCAGGAGGATATGCACTCCCGCTGTTAGACAGTTCAGATATTAAAGAAAGTGAAGGCTATGGAGGTTTTCCGGTTTCAGGACAGTGGCTGGTAAGCCATAATCAGGAGCTGGTAGAAAAACACCAGGCTAAAGTATATACACAAGCCACGGTAGATGCTCCTCCGATGTCTGTACCACACCTTGACCTTAGAATCATTGATGGCGAAAAAGCCCTTCTTTTCGGACCTTTTGCAGGATTCTCCACCAAATTCCTGAGAGAAGGAAGTTACCTTGACCTTCCTGAAAGTGTCAACACGAAAAACTTAAAATCTCTATTTGGTGCATGGTGGCATAATATCCCTCTGACGAAATATCTGATTCAGCAGGTTGCCATGACAAAATCTCAGAGAATGCAGCATTTAAGAGAATTCATCAAAGATGCTAAGGAAGAAGATTGGGAATTGAAAGTAGCAGGGCAGAGAGTTCAGATCATCAAAAAAGATGAAAAGGAAGGAGGAAAGCTAGAGTTCGGAACCGAGGTCGTGGTAAACAAGACCGGGACTATTGCTTCTCTATTGGGAGCTTCACCGGGTGCATCCACTGCAGTATATGCAATGTTGAATGTTCTTGAGAAATGTTTCCCGGAAAAACTTAATGGGGAATGGAAAGGAAAACTGCTTGAAATGATTCCTTCTTATGGACAAAGATTAGCAGGAAATCCTGAATTGACCAATGAAGTAAGAAATTATACAAAAGAAAAATTAGAATTAGAATATTAACATCAGTAATGAACAATGAGTAGTCTGTAATACTCATTGTTCATTATTTATTATTAGTAAAAAGGTGGAAGAAATAATTGTAAAACCTGTTATTGCAAAGGAAATCCTGGAATCTCTTCAGACGAAAATAGAAGAGGAGAAGCAGGTTATTGTACATTGCTGTTTCCCGGCATCTCCGTTTTTAGGGAATCTGATCAGGATCTGGCATTCAACCTATCTTTTTGACAAGCAGTCTGAGCATAGAAGTAAGATGATTCATGCCGAAAATATATCCATCTCTCCGTATTGGACACCGGTTCCTTTTATGAAAGACTTTTGGTTTACCCTAATATTTTCAGGGCTTCCGAGAGACTGTAAAAGCTTTGACTTAAAAGAGGTTATTCCCGAAGAGGGAGGTTTTTTTGTAGAATCAATCAAAAGAAATTCGTCAGACGTTTATCGTGTGAAAATATCAGAATCTTATTAATATGAAAGTAAGGGAAGAAAAGCTGGAACAGATTATTCATTGGGCTGAAAACAATCCTGATATCCGTGCTGTGCTCCTTACAAGTTCATTGGTAAACCCTTATGCTCCTGTAGACGATTTAAGTGATCTTGATATAGAGCTTGTATTTGAAAACAGAGCATCTTATGAATCCGGGAATGAATGGATCCAGCTTTTTGGGTATCCCATTTCTATGATTGAGGAAGATGACCATGTTTTTGAGGGAAAGCATGCTATGAAAATGGTTTTGTATAAAGACCATATTAAAGTTGATTTTAAACTGTATCAGGTATCAGACTTTATTGGAGAAGTGAATGAGAAAAACCTTCCTGAAGATTGGGACGTAGGCTATAAAGTTTTAATAGATAAAGATAATCTGACCAAAAACCTGAAGCCCCCAACGTACCAGTCAATCATGATTCAGAAACCAACGGAAAAAAAGTTTCAACAGCTGATGAATGATTTCTGGTGGGATACCACCTATGTGGCAAAATGTCTTAAGCGTGGAGATATTTTTTATGCCAAATTTATGTCTGAGAATGTTTTACGAACAGATTATCTTGTTCCTTTGATAGAATGGCATATTGCAAGCAATCATGACTGGAATCATATAACAACGAACAAACACGGAAGGCTTTTCAAAAAATATCTGCCCTCAGATCTATGGAATAGAATTGAAGCCACCTTCTCCGGAAGTGATATTGATGAGAACTGGAAAGCTTTGTTTGGTTATGCTGATCTGGTACATGAACTGGGAACTTCTTTAGCAGAAAAACTTAATTTAACCTATCCGGCAAAGCTGGAAGCTGATATCAGAAATTATCTTACCGAAATACAGGCAATATCTTAATTTCAGGCAAATTCATTCTGCATGATGAGGTTTTCCATACAATATTCTGCGATGGCAGTAATCGTAACAAACGGATTGACGCCAATTGTTCCGGGAATTAAGGATCCATCCAGTACATACAGATTTTCATGATCTTTTAGCTTTCCATACTCATTGGTAGCTTCACCCAGGACACATCCTCCGAGCGGATGATAACAGATATCTGCCCCGAAACCATTATTGAAAAGCAAATGACTTCTGGTTCCGCCATTAGCCTTATTCATTTTCCGGATAAAATATTGGGCGTTTTCTTTCATTTTGGCAGTATTGCTTTCATCCCAATTCAAGGTCAGGGATTGGCTGGCTTTATTGTAGGCAACTTCACCTTTTTTATCCACTCTGTTGATCAGCAGGTATAAAGCGGTAGCAACATCCATTCCCATCGGTAAAGGAGCAATTTCTGTGAAAAACGGATGTTCTGGATCATCCCAGTTGTCAATTCCACCTACCGGAATAGTAGATTGCTTAGCACCCGTACCGCCTGATAAAGGTTGCACCCAGTTTCTGCCCGTCATGAAATTTCCGTTGTTTCCCCAGTTTTTTCCGATCTTTTCATGAACAGGGAAGCCATTCTCAGCATGGGATTGCAGCAAAAGTTGTAAAGTTCCCATAGTTCCTGCAGAAAGAATCAGTTTTTTACAGTGGAAAACTTTATCGGCAACCAAAGCTCCTGAGGTATCGATCTGCTGGACATTTAATGTATAGCTTTTATCATCATTAAGTTGGATAGTTTGTACACGGTGAAGATCAAGAATTTCCAAATTTCCGGTTTCCAGTGCTTTTCTCAGATAGGTTTTATCTAAACTGTTTTTGCCGTGATTGTTCCCATAAATAACTTCAGTATTGAGCGCTGAGCGTGGAACTTCATTCCGGAACTCTTTTTCCATATACTTAAAATCATACACATTCGGAACTCTGATGGTTTTAAAACCGGCCTTATGAGCCTCTTCTTCACCTACCCGTGTGAACTTATAATAAGGACAGTCTTTTAAAAACTGTTCATCAATGACATTTACTTTCAGTTCTTCCCTTACCAGAGGAAAGTAATGACTGTAAAATTTTTCAGCATCAAGATCAGGGAAAACTTCTTTAAAATAGCTCTCTTTCGGGGTTACAGCCATTCCTCCATTCACCAGCGAACCACCGCCGACTCCTCTTCCTACCCAGATATTAATGTGGTCAAAACTCAGACGATCCAATGTTCCGGTAAAAGGAGTTAAAGAAAAAATATTCATGAAAGGAGCAATACTTTTCTTTTTCAGCCATGCAGAACTTTTTCCGGGTTTCAGAAGATTAGAAAACGAGATTCCGGCTTTTTCCCAGTTAAGACCCATTTCAAGCATCACAACCTTCTTTCCGGCTTCACAAAGACGTAAGGCAGATACAGCTCCTCCGTATCCGCTGCCAATGATTACAATCGGAGCATCAGTATTTTCTTGTACCCTACTATTTCTTCTTTCTGCAGCATGAAATAATTCGGATTGAAGAAAATAAAAACCTGATATCATCAATGCACTTGTCTTAATGAATTTTTTCCTGTCCATGAACTTTGTTTCTCAAAAAGTATGCTACAGCCACAGACGCTTGTTTTATTTATTACAGATTATCTTTTTTTATTACAATTTTAACTTTTGTTGTTACGAAAATTCATAGTTTTACTTATAACTTTATACGTATGAAAAAATATATAGTACTCTTTTTACTTCTTCCGTTATGGGCTTTTTCTCAAAAAAGGTTTCAAAGGAAGAGAAAGAAGTACAGAAATTTCAGAAGGAACTTAATGCGGAATATCGCAATCCAAAAGAAACTCCATTAAGGGGAGATAATTTTAAAAACTTTAAAGAACATCCTTTCTTTCCTTTTGATACCAAATACAGAGTAACTGCGGATTTTGTTAAATCAGAAGATACCAAGCCTTTTGAGCTTCCCACTTCTTCAGGCAAAACAAAGTCTTATCAGGAATACGGAAAAGCAACATTTACATTAGATGGCAAACCTTATACTGTCACTTTATATCAGAGCCTGGCTTTGATCAAGCAGGAAAAATACAAAGACTATCTTTTTCTGCCGTTCCGCGATGCTACCAATGAAAAAGAAACGTATGGAGGAGGAAAATATATGGATCTTAAAATACCGAAAGGAAATACCATTGTGCTGGATTTTAATCAATCTTATCATCCTTTTTGTGCTTACAACGCTTACGATTACAATTGTCCCATTGTTCCGGAGGAAAATAAACTTCCCGTGGAAATCCGTGCAGGGGTAATGTATGAAGATATTTACCATCACTAGAATTATGATACATTTAGAATTCTTTAAAAAAGAAGACCTTTCAGGGGTCAGTTATGCTTTGGATGAAAATCAGATGAAGTTTACTGCGACGGCTCAGCAAGCTTTACAAAGCATCAGCGAACGGGATGATGAAGATGCATTTCCGGTGACTATATTTGAAAATGATCTTCCTGTTGGTTTTTTTGTACTGGATTTTGGAAAAGATAAATTTGAGCTTACAGACAATGAAAACTCCGTCTTAGTACGTTCCTTATCTGTGAATCCTCAGATGCAGGGGAAAGGAATAGGAAAATCTGCTATGATGAAAGTAGGTGATTTTGTAAAGGATCATTTCAATTCCTGCAACGAAATTGTACTTGCCGTCAACCAGAAAAATGATTCTGCTTACCATATTTATCTTCAGTCCGGATATATCTATGATGGGAAAACAAGAATGGGAAGAAGCGGTCCTCAATATCTGATGTACAAAAAACTTTAATAAAATTTTAAAATCATAATTTTTCATCTGCTGATATCTTTCCATAACTTTGAGTAACATCAAATTATAAAACATGGAAATATCACTTCAAAATCAGGTGGCTGTGGTCACAGGAGCTTCCAGCGGAATTGGTTCGGGAATTGCGAAATCATTAGCCGGAGCAGGGGCAACAGTCATCGTCAATCATTCATCGGAAAGGTCTACAGAAGAAGCCAAGGCTGTTTTGAAAGAAATCACTGATGCCGGAGGAAAAGGAATGACCTATCAATGTGATGTTTCCAAGGAAGATCAGGTAGTCAAAATGTTTCAAGATGTTGTTTCAGAGTATCAGACTGTAGATATCCTTGTGAATAATGCAGGGATTCAGAAAGATGCAAAATTTACTGAAATGACCTTAGACCAATGGAATGCTGTTATCGGTGTCAATCTGACGGGGCAGTTTCTTTGCGCCAGAGAAGCCATTAAAGAATTTCTACGCCGAGGAATAGATCCTTCACGTTCTGTTGCTTGTGGAAAAATTATCCACATCAGTTCGGTGCATGAAATTATTCCATGGGCCGGGCATGCTAATTATGCGGCGAGTAAAGGAGCGGTCAGAATGCTGATGCAGACTCTTGCTCAGGAATATGGTGCAGATAAAATCCGTGTCAACTCTATTTGTCCGGGAGCTATTCAGACTCCTATTAATCAAAATGCATGGAATACTCAGGCAGCGCTCAATTCACTTCTTACCTTAATTCCTTATAACAGAATCGGACAACCACAGGATATAGGAAATTTGACAGTATTCTTGGCTAGTGATCTTGCTGACTATATTACAGGAACCAGCATTTTCGTTGATGGTGGGATGACTACGTTTGAGAGCTTTTCTACGGGAGGGTAAATAGTTGTCTAAAATTTAAAGTTCAAAGTTTTGGGGCTGTTGTCATCAGTATATGAACACCTTTATAACGAAACAGAATATCACTCATTGCTTATTATTCATTACTTATAATTATCGCTTATGTCAGAAAAACAGAGAATTTCAGATATTTCATGGAAAAAATGGGGCCCTTACGTAAGCAACCGTGAGTGGGGGCTTGTTCGTGAAGACTACAGTGAAAACGGAGATGCCTGGAATTATACCAATCATGATACAGCAGAAGCCAAAACATACCGTTGGGGTGAAGAGGGCATATGCGGAATCTGTGATGACCTTCAGAAGCTTGTATTCTCTGTGGGATTCTGGAATAAAAAGGATAAAATGGTAAAAGAACGGTTCTTTGGACTGACTAACGGCCAGGGAAATCATGGTGAAGATGTAAAGGAATATTTCTATTACCTGGATTCTACCCCCACGCATTCTTACATGAAAATGCTGTACAAATATCCTCAAAATGCTTTCCCTTACGAAGATCTTTTAAAAACAAATGCAGAAAGAGACAAAGAGGAACCGGAATATGAATTGATTGATACCGGGATTTTTGATACCAGTGAATACTTTGACATCTTTATTGAATACGCAAAAGAAAGCCAAAATGATATTTTAGTTAAGGTAACAATTACCAACAAATCTGAAAAAGAAGCGTCCCTTGTCATATTGCCGACAATCTGGTTCAGAAATACCTGGAATTGGGGATATGATGACTATAAGCCTCAATTGTATGCAGAAGATGCAGACCGCATTAAAGTGAATCATCAGGATATAGACATTAAAAATGTATATGCAAAACAATCTTTAAAAACCCTGTTTTGTAATAATGAAACGAATAATGAAAGGCTGTATCATTCTTCCAATGAATCAAAATACTGCAAAGACGGGATCAATAATTTTGTGATGACTGGAGATTCTCAGTCTGTAAATCCCCAGAATATTGGAACCAAGGCTTCTTTTTTATTGATGAAGATTTTAAAGGAAAGGAATCCAAAACATTTGAATTCAGACTATCAGATAAAGACTTAAGAGAACCTTTTGGTGATTTTGATATCCTTTTTGAGCAAAGGAAGAAAGAAGCAGACGAATTTTATGTTGAAATCCAGAAAGGAATTTCTTCGGAAGATGAAAAATTGGTACAGAGACAGGCTTTTGCAGGAATGCTTTGGAACAAAATGTTTTATCATTACAATGTTGAAAAATGGCTGAAAGGCGATCCGGCCGAAATAGCACCTCCCAAATCCAGGGAAAAAATAAGAAACTACGGCTGGAAGCACCTTAATAATGAACATATTATTTCCATGCCTGATAAGTGGGAATATCCTTGGTATGCAACCTGGGATCTGGCCTTTCATACTATTAGTTTTTCGCTGATTGATCCGGATTTTGCAAAACATCAATTGAAACTTTTCCTTTTTGAATGGTATATGCATCCCAACGGACAGCTTCCTGCTTACGAATGGGATTTTAGTGATGTCAATCCGCCTGTACATGCATGGGCTGTTTTCAGGGTCTTTAAAATTGATGAATATTTAAAAGAAAAACCAGACCTGGAATTTCTGGAGAGTGCCTTCCAGAAGCTACTGATGAACTTTACATGGTGGGTTAATAAAAAGGACCTCAATGGTAACAATATTTTTGAAGGAGGATTTTTAGGTCTTGATAATATTGGTGTTTTTGACCGGAATTCTGTTTTACCAAACGGAGAACAGCTGGAACAGTCGGATGGAACAAGCTGGATGGCTATGTTTGCCCTGAATATGATGCGGATTGCATTGGAACTGGCACTTTACAATAATGTGTACGAAGAAATGGCCACGAAATTTTTTGAACATTTTCTGTCGATTGCCCATTCATTGGATAATATGGGAGATGAAAACTTTAGTCTTTGGGATGAAGAAGATGAATTCTTTTATGATGCGATAGCTTCCAGTGACGGAACTCATATGTATTTGAAATTAAGGACTATTGTAGGACTTATCCCGATGTTTGCCGTTGAGGTTATTGATGATGAAATGATTGAAAATCTTCCCAATTTTAAAAAAAGGATGAAATGGGTATTGGATAATAAACCCGAACTGGCTTCTCTGGTTTCAAGATGGGAAGTCAAAGGGCAGGATTCCAAGCACCTTTTATCTTTGCTCCGCGGACATCGTTTGAAAAGACTGTTGAGTAGAATGTTGAACCCGGGCGAATTTCTAAGTGATTATGGAGTAAGAGCTTTATCAAAAGAATACGAGAACAAACCCTATACTTTAACATTGAACGAAACGGATTATAGAGTGAAATATACTCCGGCAGAGAGTGACAGCGGGCTGTTTGGAGGTAACAGCAACTGGCGCGGTCCAATATGGTTTCCTATTAATTTTTTGATTATTGACAGTCTTCAGCGGTTTTTCTTCTATTACAGTCCTGATTTTTTGGTGGAATACCCTACAGGAAGTGGAAACTATTCAAATCTGGATCAGATTGCCGATTCTTTGAATGGAAGGCTTTCAAAGATTTTTTTAAAGGATGAAAATGGAAAACGCCCCGTTCATGGGCAGTATGAAAGATTTCAAACAGATCCCGACTTTAAAGACTATATTTTGTTCTATGAATATTTTCACGGGGATAACGGCCGTGGAGTAGGAGCTTCCCATCAGACAGGCTGGACGGGCCTTATTGCCAAGATCCTTCAGCCGAGATTCTCTAAAAAAGAAATTGCAGAATCTGAAACTGAAATGCCGGATGATATTGAAAAAACAAAAGAATCGTAAGAAACAGGCTTTCTGATCTACTCAAATATCTGTTGTATTATTTCCAATGAGGGCGGAGTTTTGAAGTCTGTGATATGATAATGATAATACACCAAAAGGCTGTCAAGAAAATCCTTTCTCAATGAAGGGTGGATTTTTGTCGCATAAAAGTCTTCTGCGCAAAGGGCTTCTTTCCATAGCGTGGAAATTTCTTCATTGAACAGCTGATGGCTGATGGCTAAGGAGAAGGTTCCGGTTTCCGGATCCAAAAAATGTCCATCACTCAGTAACGGTGCAACTCCCTGAATTTTTAAAAAAGCCAATAAAAATAGCAGATGTGCCTGATAATTTTTGTTGATCAGTTCATTGATCAAATGATCAATACTGAAATAGATGGGAATATTTTTATTTTCATGTTTAAGGATATGGCTCAAAAAATCTGAGATAAAGAAAATAACAGTATTGACCTTTATATCCGTATAAATGTCATTATTTTTTACCAGCTCAAACTTTGAAACAGATGGTATGCCATTTCCTCTTGCTGGATTTATAGAAAAACTAAGCTGGCTCAGCGGTTGCAGCAGGGCTTTCTTTTTGTTCTTTTTAGAATAAATTCCTTTTAGAAAATAGCTTTGAAAACCCTCTTCTTCTGTAAAACAATGCAGGACTGCATCATTTTCTCCATATTTTATAAATGAAAGTAAAAAACCGTTTTGTGAATTCATTAATTAACCACTCCTATTTTGGCTGTAGCTTTGTCAGATCCGTCTTCATTGGTCATCAGGACAAAGTAAATTCCTGAAGCTACTCTTGCTCCTTTCTGATTATTCATATCCCATTCATAATAACCGCCTCTCGCCACTGCAGAGTGTACTACATTTCCTGCTGCATCTACGATTCTTATATTGGTTTTTTCTGCAAGCCCTTTTATAGTAACTTTTCCTTTAAAATTAGAATAGACAACAGGGTTAGGATAAACCAAAACATCACCAAAATTAGAAGTTACATCTGCAACATCTCCCTGGTAGGTTACAATACCATTATATGTTACAAAATATACCTTACCTGTTTTCTTGTCAATTTTTATATCGGTAACGCTGTTTGTAGGAAGTGGAGAGTTTTCTTTAGTGAAATGTTTTATTGTTTTCTGACCATCAGAAGATAGATAATATACACCACCGCCATCAATAGATACCCATTTGTAATCTCCTGCATCTACAGCAATCTGTAGAATAGCTGAATCTCTGAAAAGTTCTTCCCCAAGACCATTTTGCTCTATAACTATAGGCTCTACTTTAGGTTGTGAACTCTTTATTTCAGATGCTGCATTCGGCATTATTCTTAAGCCTCCATCTGTACCGATCCATGCGTCTCCGGATTTGTCAAATGCTACAGATAATATTCCTCCTGAACTATTAAATCCATTAGCAGTACCCAAAATATAATCCGTATCATCAGAAAGGTTGGTTGCATTTTTATAGTCATACACCCAGAAGTTATTAGATCTTGGGAGTGGAGTCCATAACATATTTTCGTGGAAAATGGCCTTTTGTATACCATCACTGGCAAGAACGATTTTCTTGATAATAAAATCATCAGACGCTTTATCATAGATTCCCATAGAAGGGTTTCCGTCATTAAATCCAAAAGAAACAAAAAGGTTGTTCTGGGTATCTGTAGTAAAACCTACAGGACGTCTGTAGTAAGGCTGTGCACCAAGGTTATAATATTTTACGAGCTCAAAATCTTTGCTTGTGGCATTATATTTCATTCTATAGACTCCATTATCAAACATGGTGTAATTGGTAAATAGGACCTCATTATTGTTGTAAGGGCTTATAATAGCATCCAATACATTGATTTGTTTTGGATTATTAACAAAGAAAGAAGGATAGATCCATTCTGTACCATTGAAATAGTAAAAGCCAGGTTTTTTAGGATTATTAGTAGGGAAATTATAGTTATCTAGTCGTGCCCCGGTAGAAACAAGCATCTGATTATTATCAAAAAGATTAACAGTATAGGCAAAATTGAGGTAGGGTCCTGATGGTTTAAAAGTAGTATTGCCCTCATCCTTTATCCCCGATAATACGGTTCCTCCAAAGATTTTCCCCCCAGCTGTTAGTGCGGTATTACATTCTTCACCAAGGCTAACTGCATTTTGTGCTACTCCGTTTATACCGTAAGTGTAAACTCTGTTATCGGTAACCACAATACTATTGGAGGTAATAACAACATCGCGGATGTTTCCAAAGCTTGTAGGAAGCTGTGTTGGAGTACCATTGTTATAAATATATGCTGCTGTAGCAGTAGAATATACCAGTTCAGATTCTGAATCTATGTGTTTGAATGCTCCCGGAACTTCAGTTGTCCATGTTGAATACACCGGAAAAGTAGTATTCATTTGGTGGCTTTTCAATCCTGTATTGGTTACAGAATATACTTTGTTTCCGAATATGGTAGCTTCATTACTCGCTTCATACACCCCACCATTCAGGAAAAATGCAGAATCTCCAAATTCTTTATTATTCAGATTAAATATGGAAAGTCCATAGCCTGCAGAGATGACAGCCTGATTTCCGGTTATGGAAATATGGTTGATCTTTTTATTCCCATTATAGCCGGTAGCAATAGGAATATCAACGATATATTTGATTTCCTGTGGAGTGATAACATCCATAGAACCGTTTTCATAACCAATAAGTCCTGTCTTAGTCTGCGGATTATAATCGAAAGCTGTTATTCCAATATTGTGCAGGCCATTGGCTTTGGACAACTTCGTAATTTCCCCTGTTGATATTGTATAATAGAATATTCCGTTTTCTGTAGCAGCAATAATTTTCCCATTGTCTTCTTTCATCGCAAAGACATTGTTATAGGAAAATAGATCTGCCCATTTTTTTGATGAAATGACCTGTGCTTTTGTAAACTGCAGGGATGCTAAAATACCAAGAGAAATTATTGAGAGTTTTTTCATATTATGCGGTTATGCTGCTGTCTATTGCCTGATTGTTCCAGGAAATATGCTGTATGTTTTTGTTTGTATCAAAATAAAAATCTATTCTACCTAAAAGAAGACCTGCCCATCCAACCTGATTGACTAGAACATTTTTGCCCTTTCTGTTGGTATAGGATTGAGGCTCCGGTAAGAATGTATGAGTATGGCCTCCCAGAATAATATCAATATTTTCTGTACTGGCCGCTAAAATTTTATCACTTATTTTATTCGGTTCATCCTTATACTCGTAACCGATGTGGGAAAGACAAATCACCAGATCACATTTCTGATCATTCTTCAGGAAATTTGAATAATGCTGTGCAACATCAATCGGATTGGAATAAACGGTTTCTCCATACTGTTTTTTACCTACCAGGCCATCCAGCTGAATACCTACTCCAAAAATCCCTACTTTTATTCCATTCTTGTTGAATATCTGGTAAGGAGAAGTTTTCCCGTCAAGAATTGTATTTTTAAAATTATAATTGGAACAGATAAAAGGAAACTTCGCATGAGGAAGTACTTTTAAAAATCCATCAAGACCATTGTCAAAATCATGATTTCCCATGGTAGAGGCATCATATTTCATCATGGACATTAGTTTGAATTCCAGTTCTCCTCCAAAGAAATTGAAATAAGGAGTTCCCTGGAAAATATCTCCGGAATCAAGAAGCAGTACATTGCTTTCCTGACTTCTGATTTGCTGAATTAAGCTGGCTCTTCTTGCAAAACCTCCCTGATTAGGATTTCTTGTATAGCTTTCATCGAAAGGTTCTATTCTGCTATGCTGGTCATTGGTGTGAAGGATAGTCAGTTTATTGGTAGATTTTAAGTCAAGAATTTTTAACTCTTCCGCCATCATCATATTGGGAGCTAAAGCCATTGCCAAAGATCCGCCTCCTATTGCTTTTAAAAAACTTTTTCTATCCATTATTTCTTCCCAATAAAATTTAAACGAACATCCGTGTTGGCTACCACTTCAGGAGTTTTCTTAAAATAATCGATAAATAAATCTCTCATTTTAATCCCTGTTGCAATCGATTCTCCTTTTGCAAAGAATTTCATATTGTCTCCTCCCAGAGCAAGATAGTCTGAGGTAGCAATATAATAGTCTTTCGCCGGATCTACTGTTTTGCCGTTGATTAAGGATTTGATGACCTGTCCATTCTTTGTTTCAATGTATAAATGAGAAACAGGATTGTTGACCTGCGTTTTCGCATAATATTCAAAAAGGCCCTGTAAATCTGCTCCTTTCATTTTCACAATAACTACCTCATTTTCGAATGGCATTACTTCAAATACATTTTTAAGTAAAATATCTCCCTTCCCAATGGTAGTACGGATTCCTCCGATATTGATCAATGCAGCATCTACGTTTTGTGTAAGATGAGTTTTTATCCATTCATTACCTCCTTCAAATGTATAGTCTGCTAAAAGATTACCCAGATTGCTGTTATCGCCCTGCTTTGTAAGATTTACATTGGTATGAGAAATTTTCTGGTTCATTTCTTTATCCAGTTTCTGCTTATAAGGCTCAATAAATTTTGCAAACTCCTCATCATTTTTTAGCTCATTATTAATAGAAATATTTTTCTGAGTCTTTACATTCACAAGCTGCGGCACAGAAGCCGTTTTGCATGCTGTAAGGGACGCCAGAGCAATTCCTAGTAACAAGAATTTATTTTTCATAATCTCTTTTAGTATATGCAAATATAACTATATGTATAATAAAACATTATTATTTATTATAAATTCTTACTGTAAATTATTAAATTTGACAAAAATAATTCTAACAGATGAGCATTTTAAAAGGAGTAGGTGTTGCGTTGGTAACGCCCTTTAATGAAGATTTATCCGTTGATTTCGATAGTTTAACAAAACTGGTTGAATACAATATCGAAAACGGAACCAATTATTTGGTTGTATTGGGAACAACGGCAGAAGCCGCAACGCTTTCTGCAGAGGAAAAGAAACAGGTAATTGAGCATATCATTAAGGTGAATAATAAACGTCTTCCTTTGGTTTTGGGAATTGGCGGCAACGATACTCTTGATGTCAAGAAACAGATTGAAGAAGCAGATCTTTCTGCATTTGAAGCCGTACTTTCAGTATCTCCATACTACAATAAACCGAATCAGGAAGGTCTTTATCAGCACTATAAAGCTTTAGCTTCCACAGGAAAGAATATTATTATTTATAATGTTCCTTCAAGAACAGGGCAGAATGTAGACGCAGATACCACTCTTCGTCTTGCGAAAGAATTCCCTAATTTATTCATGATTAAGGAAGCTGCACCCAATATTTTACAGTATTTTGATATCCTGAGAAAGAAGCCTGAAGGGTTTTCTTTGGTTTCCGGAGATGATGAATATACATTACCAGTAACGCTGGCTGGAGGGAATGGGGTAATCTCTGTAATTGGGCAGGCATATCCTAAAGAATTCTCTACTATGGTACAATTAGCTTTCGATGGTAAAGTAAAAGAGGCTTATGAAATTCATAATAAACTGGTTGATATTACCCGTTTAATTTTTGCAGAAGGGAATCCTTGCGGTATTAAGGTCATTTTGACTGAAAAAGGAATCATCAAAAACTATTTGAGACTTCCTTTAGTAGCAGCTTCAGAAGGTCTTTACGCAAAAATTAAAGCTGAAATGGCAACCATCTCATAAAGGATTGAGAAAAATGAATTTTGATATTGCTTTAAAATTCAACAATTCATTATTGAAAATATAAAAGGTGAAAAGTTTAGGCTTTTCACTTTTTTTAATCATCATAATATTATAAATCATGAAATTAAGACAGGCAACAGCAGCGGATATTCATTTAATTCAGGATCTGGCACGCAGATCATGGGAAAATGCTTACGCAGATATTCTTTCTAAAGAACAGATGGAGTATATGCTTTCTGAAATGTATTCTGAAACCGAAATTCTAACTCATTTTCAAAATCCTCATTACCATTATTATATGATTCAGGATGAAAACAGTGATCGGTATGAGGGGTTTATCGGTTACGAGCATAATTATGAAGAGAATACAACCAAGCTTCACCGTATTTATCTTGTCCCGGAAAGTAAGGGCAAAGGATTTGGTAAAAAAGCACTTCAGTTTCTAAATGAAAAAGTTTCTGAAAACGGAAACCATAGAATTATTTTGAATGTCAATAAATTCAATTCCGCCAGAAACTTCTACGAGTCCCAAGGATACAAGGTTTATGGTGAAGGTGTTTTTGATATCGGTAACGGATATGTAATGGATGATTATCTGATGGAATTTCTAATTCACTTATAATTGACTTAAAATTTTGTAACTTTATCCTGTAATTCTATAACAAGTGACTTCTTTTTTTGAATGATCTTTGCTTCAGAACCAAATCACTTATAACAATACATTCATATGCTTGGTTTTGAGCTGACTCAGCTTTTTATCAGTATATTTTTTTCATCCTTAGTGTTTAAATTCCTGTATTCAATAATACAGGAGTTTTTGCGTATATACGTCAAAATAAAAAAATATATAGCTATTTCACATTTAATTGAAATAAATTATTATATTTACTAAAATTAAAAGGCTTATATATACTAGGATGAAAATGTATGTTAAATTTGATTTCAATGCTCTTTGCAAAAAGATATTGGACGAGAAACTTAAAGAACACGGACTGAAGTACAGGTTGCTGAACTTCGGTGAGGTAGAATTCTATGAGCCCCTTACACAAGAACAACACAATCTTTTTAAGCAAAATCTTGAAGAGTATGGTATTGAGATCATAGAAAGTCAAAAAACCGCTCTGGTACAAAAAATAAAAGATGCTATCGTAGAACTTGTCTTTTCTGATGAGATCATCCCGGTAAAAGCATCGATATACATTTCTGAGAAACTGAATCACAGCTATGGTTATCTTTCCAATCTATTTTCGGAAGTTGCCTATACCTCTATAGAGAATTTTATTATTCTGCAAAAGATAGAACATTCAAAAGCTCTGATCATAAGAAATAAGCAAAGCCTTACAGAAATTGCCCATAAACTGAACTATTCAAGTGTGGCACATTTGAGTACCCAATTTAAAAATACAACAGGAATTACTCCATCTCAGTTTCAAAAGATTATTGGAAAAAGAAGAAGAGCCCAAAGCACGGCAATAAACCCTAAAATGCAGTATGAATAAAGAATTTCTGAACGTAATAGTAGCAGATAACGATGAAAGCACTTTGATTTTTTTTAAAAATATTTTGAAAGAGTTGAAAATCTCTATAAAAGTTCAATGCTTCAGCAACGGAAAAGATCTGATGAAATATCTGAATAATGAGGATGCTGTAATTCCCGAGCTTGTTTTCATAAAATATACGATTCCCGGAAAAGAATGTATGGAATGTCTTGAGGAAATTGATTCAAATGTGAAATTCAACAACATGGTAACAGCCATTTTTTCTGAACCGATTTCAGAAGATGACATTGAAGATATTTTTGTAAAAGGAGCCAATATTTATATGAAAAAACCAGAGTGTTTTGAAAGGTTTAAAAAGGCTCTTACAGATATTATTACCATCAATTGGCAGTATCATACTTCAGGATTGAATAAAGATAATTTTATTTTGAAAGTGTGATGTATAAAGGATTTATTAATTCAATATTAAAGAAATGTAAATCATATTTGATGCATACTATTCACAAATAAGTGAAAATTTTATAACTAATAATTAAAATAATATAAAAGGCATCCGAATTAATATTCTGACATTTGTAAAAGTAAACTGAGACACAAATTTCATTATATAGAAAAAGATACTCATGAATGAGAAGTAATTGTTTCTAAAAACAAGATTATATAAATCACGATGTTAGTTAACAAAATGAATTATACTAATTTTCCAATTTTAAAGCATAGAAGATCTTTAAACAAAACGGTACAATCATGAAAACTTAAAGTAGTTGGAGGTATTTTTATTCGTTTCATTCCCTCATCTCCACCTATACACAGTTAGTTTTTATAATAAGCAAGTTGGAAAAAAATAATTCATTTTGTTTTTTTATAAATTTATTTTAATAGTGGCGGCCTTACCTTATTCAAATAATATATTTTATATAAATATTTTCACACCACATCACAAAATATTAAGCCAAAACTATTAAAATAAATTTTTTATAAACAGACCAAAAGTAATTTCTTCTAAATAACAGTTTTATAAGGGGGCCGCAGGAAATCTTTTTCTGCGGTTTTTTTATGATATTTTGCTCCACTTATTTTTTCCCTTGTAGTATCTGATATAATAGTTTTTGATAATCAGATTGTCTGGTCTGGAAAGCATAGGATCAGCTTCCAGGATTTTTCTACCGTATTTTTTGTTGTCTTAATGATCGCCGAATCATTAATGAGATCAAGTCTCTTAAAATCTACCACACCACTTTGCTGTGTACCCAGAATATCTCCAGGACCGCGAAGCTGCATATCCACTTCAGAAATCTTAAATCCATCATTTGTTTCCGTCATTGTTTTGATACGGGTTCTGCTTTCTTTGGACAATTTATCCGAAGTCATCAGAATGCAGTAGCTCTGCTCAGCACCTCTTCCCACACGTCCTCTCAGCTGATGAAGCTGTGAAAGCCCGAATCTTTCAGAACTTTCAATCACCATTACGGAAGCATTGGGAACATTTACCCCTACTTCAATCACGGTAGTTGCGACCATGATTTCTGCTTTTCCGGAAGCAAAATAAGCCATTGCTGCATCTTTTTCATCCGGCTTCATTTTTCCATGAAGCATGGTTACGTTGTATTCTGAAAAATACTCCATGACGTGTTCCAGCCCTTCCATCAGATTTTTATAATCCAATGTTTCAGATTCTTCAATGAGTGGATATACAAAATAGACCTGTCGTCCTTTTTTTATTTCATCTTTACAGAAGTTATAAACATACACTCTGTCCTTTTCACGTCTGTGAGCGGTTATGATTGGTTTTCTTCCCACCGGCATTTCATCAATTACAGAAACATCCAGATCAGAATAAAAACTCATTGCCAAGGTCCTTGGGATAGGAGTAGCGGTCATTACCAAAATATGAGGAGGGATTTTATTTTTTGCCCAAAGCTTAGCCCGTTGAGCAACTCCAAATCTATGCTGCTCATCAATGATGGCGAGCCCAAGGTTTTTAAATTTAACCTTATCTTCTAGCACAGCATGGGTTCCTACTAAAATAGAAAGTGTACCGTTTTCAAGCTCTTCATGTAAAATTCTCCTCTCTGCTGCTTTAGTTGAACCCGTCAGAATGCGGATATTGATCCCTGTCTTTTCTAGCAGTTCTTTAATTCCGTTATAATGCTGTTGGGCAAGAATTTCTGTAGGAGCCATCAGACAGCTCTGAAAACCGTTGTCCATGGCGATAAGCATAGTGAGAAGCGCTACCATCGTTTTTCCGGAACCTACATCTCCCTGTAAAAGCCTGTTCATCTGAATCGGCCTTTTCATATCCATACGGATTTCCTTTAAAACTCTTTTCTGAGCATTGGTAAGCTCAAAAGGAAGATAATTCTCATAAAAATCATTGAAATGATCCCCTATAATAGGAAATGAGTTCCCAAAAGACTGAGTCTTATGATGAAGTTTTTTTAAACCATATCCCAGCTGAAAAAAGAATGATTCTTCAAATTTTAATCTGAAATCAGCCTTGTCAAAATGTTCCATATCCTTCGGAAAATGAATATTCAGAAAAGTGTGCTGTCTTGACATGAATGTAAAAGTTTTCATCAGGTATTCCGGGAAATTTTCTTCAATAAGATTCGGGATCTCTTTGCAGATATTTCTTAAGGCATTTTGAAAAAACCTTTGATTTAAACCTCTTTTGGTCAGTTTTTCAGAACTTGGATATATGGGTTTAAGCCGTGTATCACCTTCTTTACTTTCTTCCGCTTCTATTTCCGGGTGCGGCATAGAAAACTGACGGTTGAAAACATTGATCTTTCCAAAAATATAAACCTCTTTATTAATAGGAAGTTGTTCTTTCAGCCATTTTGAATACTGAAACCATACCAGATCCATACTGCCGGTGTCGTCATTGAATTTTGCAGACAATCTTTTAGTCTTACCAGTCTGGATTTCCTGTACCTGAGTAATTCTTCCCTTAAATTGTATTTCCTGGCTGCTTTCTTCCTGAAGCTGAGATATCTTATAAATTTTGCTTTTATCGAGGTAGCGGATAGGGTAGAAGTTAAGCATATCTTCCACGGTAGATAAGCCTAACACACTTTTGATGAGTTTGGCTCTTTCCGGACCTATTCCTTTTACGTATTCTATGGAGGTTTCTAAAGTCATTTTTAATTTGAGACCCAGGTTTCAAGGCCTGAGTTTGTATGAAAAAACAAAGGTTCGAATTTCGGGAAAATAAAAAAGACTTCCAAAAAAATTGGAAGTCTCTATAGTGAATTTTTAGAATTGAACTCAAAAAGTATGAATTTCGAAACTCTAAATTAATCTTTGATCTTAGATTTGAATTTTTTCTGGTAATCTTCCCACTGTTCTCTGGTACGGATTTTTTTAAATAAATCCTTAGAAATCAGTTCCAGATAGGGTTCAAGTTCTTTGGCTGACAATTCTCCCTGAAGAATAGTGATAGGATCACCATGCTCATCCAGAAATACTGTACTTGGGACTGCTCCTACATTCATGTACTGTGTAAACTCATGCAGGGAATTTTTTCCTTTTTTATGTTCAGTATTAGGATTGGAAAATGTTCTTCCGAAAATTTCAACATTCTTCTTTTCTTCTGCATCGAATTTTACAGGATAGTAATTCTCATTTAAAATCTGAGCAATCACAGGATGTCCATAAGTCTTTTTGTCCATGATTTTGCAGGGACCGCACCAGTCTGCATAAAAGTCAATCAATATTTTTTTTGGATTTTCTTTTTGAGCTTTTAAAGCTTCTTCAATGGTCATCCACTTTATCTGGGCAAAACTGAAATTTAATAGTAATAAGATAACTATGCTTAGAATTTTCTTCATATTGTGATATTTATGTAAAAATAAGCATAATTACTTATTCTTTTATTTGACCTCCTGCATTAATTTTTTCACGAATGAAGATAGCAAAATTAATACCACACCGGCTATTAGTGCATAGATACCCAATGTTTTATATCCATCCGTATAGGCAAGAAGTTTACTCATATTGGTATTTCCAGTATTGGATTCAGATAAGCTAGCTCCAATTTTACCTGCAGCAAACTGTCCGAATGCACTCGCTAGAAACCAAAGTCCCATCATCATACCAAACATTTTTTTAGGAGATAATTTTGTAATGATAGACATCCCGATAGGTCCCAGACACAGTTCCCCGAAAGTTATCACAAGCCAGGTGAAAGTAAACAGATTAAGAGATGATTTGCCATCTTCACCTGCAAAATATCTTAAGCTGTAAAATAAAAAGAATCCAGCTGCAAGAAATAGAAATCCAATTCCAAATTTGTTAATGGTATTAGGTTCAAGCTTCTTTTTGTTTAAACCTACCCAAGCGAGACCAATAAGAGGACTGAAAATAATAATAAAGAAAGAATTGGCACTGTTATTAATAACATTAGGGTCCATACTTATTCCTAACATATTGTGTACAAGATTATCTTTTGCAAATAAGGACAATGAACCACCACTTTGTTCATAAATAGAATTAAATAGGAAGTACATGAAAATAAATACAAAGGCTGCAATAAGTTTCTTTTGATAAGAAGAGGTCTGCTTTATTGTTTCTATGACAAAATATCCTACGGCTGCAATACCGATTAAATACATAAAATAATCTGTAAACTCAGTGTTTTTGACCATTATGAAAATAAGAGGCATACTTATCAAAGCTCCAATATATACCAAAACTTCACGTAAAGTCCTTTTAGATTGCGGAAGAACCTTTAATGGTGAATCGCCGATAGGTCCTAATGATTTTTTAGTAATGAAAAAGGTAATTAAGCCTAAAACCATCACTACTGCTGCTGCGAGAAAACACCATGACCATGAATAATATTTTCCAAGATATACACAAAGAGCTCCTCCTAAAAGTCCTCCAATATTAATTCCAGCATAGAAAAGTCCATATCCGGCATCTCTTCTTGGGTCGTCTTCTTTATAAAGTTCTCCTACCATTGAAGAAATGTTGGGTTTAAAGAATCCTGTCCCGATAATAGAGCAGGTAATACCAAAATAAAAGAAGTCATGAGGAGAAAGAGCAATAATAAGATTTCCAACTGCCATGATAATCCCTCCAAAGACCAAAGATTTTTTAAACCCTAAGATTTTATCGGCAAAAATACCTCCTATAAAGGTAAAAGCATAAATGAAAGCCTGGATAGCTCCATACTGTAGGTTAGCTTTGTCTTCCAGTAGACCCAGCTGGTCTACCATAAAAATTGTAAGAACACCACGCATTCCGTAGAAACAGAAACGTTCCCACATTTCAACGGTAAATAAGGTCCAAAGCTGTTTAGGATACTTTCCTTTAAAGTTTTGTATTTCTTCTAGAGTTAAGCTCATAATGATATATGATTGTTTTAATTAGGGTTTTTATTTTTCTGATTCAGTTCAAAACGTATTCTGTACTGATCAATAATTTGTTTTAATTTTAATTTTTTGGGGATGTACAGCAGATATTTGCTGGCAAATAAATTGTTTTTTTACGATTTTGAGTAAAAGGAATCTATGCGATTCGTGACGCAATGCGTCACATATGGGAAATGCATGATAAAAAGAGTGCATATTTCTTAAGCTACTTTCATCAAAACCTTTTCCATATTCTGAGGATTCTTTTCCCTGTTGCTTATCTTCCACAATAAGTTTTCCAATCTGCCAGTAGGTAAGCAGTAGCGTAGAATTCGCAATTCGAAAAATCTTTTCGCGCGACTGTCTAACAATTTCTTTTACGGATTGGAATAAAGAATCTTCGGAAATTTCCATCATACGAAAATAAAAAAAACCTCCGACTTAGCAGAGGTTTTATTCATATTTTGTTAATGCAGTTAGTTTACACCGTGCATCATTTTCTTTAAGATAGGTGAAAGTAAACCTAATATTACAGAAGCGATACCACAAAGTACTACGAATACCATGAAGAATTCGAATAAGTTATGAATCTCAAATCCTACAAAAGTAGGGTTGTGCAATGGAAGTTGAGCTTTATCGAAAGCAGCTACCTGATCAGCTGTTAGAGTTACTTTTTTATCTAAAACATCCTGAAGGTTAACTCCTATTTCCTTTGCTTTTGTAAATTTATCACCTGTTGCAGGGATAAGTGCTCCTAATGAACCTGCCAAAGCATATCCGGCAGCATTAGAGATAAAGAAAACACCATACAATAATGAAGCAAATCTTTTTGGAGCCAGTTTACCTACTAATGATAATCCAATTGGAGAAAGACAAAGCTCACCACAAGTCTGGATGAAGTATAAAAGCATTAACCATTTGATCGCTAATAAGCCCGAGTTTCCAAGATCTTTTACATTGTGTGCAATGATGAAATAAGAAAGAGCAATTAATGCTAATCCCATGGCTTGTTTGAATGGAGATACTGGTTCTTTTCCTTTTGCTCTTAGCTTATCCCAACATAAACTGAAAGGAACTGCTAATAGAACTACGAAAATTCCGTTAAAGATCTGAACCATTGAAGGAGGCATATTCCATCCAAAAATATTTCTGTCTGTCTGGTTATCTGCTATAAATGTTAAAGAAGAACCTGCCTGCTCGAATGCAGCCCAGAAGAAAATAATAAAGAACGATACAATATAGATTACCCAGATTCTTTGTTTTTCAATCTTGTTTTCAGCAGAAGACATGATCAGGAATGCTAAAGAAATACCCGCTGCATAGATGAAAGGATAAATAATACCTTTGATTAGCTGGCCCATTTCTACCGCTTTAAATCCAAATTCTCCTACCAGAAGATATCTGAAAGCAAAGAATAAAATGATAAATATCCCCCAGTGATCCCTAAAGACTGACCTGAAAATTTAGCCGTTTGCGTTTCTCCTTCTTCAAAGTCTGCACTTGTATTGTTTTTAGGCAACCCTCCGATAGGTCTTCCTTCCGGAGTTACTACATATTTATTTTTAAGGATAAAGAATGTTATTGTTCCTATTACCATTGCAATAGAAGCGGCTAAGAATCCCCATTTGAAAGCAAAAATATCTCTTACTCCTGTTGTAGCATCTTTCACGTCTCCTACATATGGACAGATAAACTGACCTAGGAATGCTCCGATGTTGATCCCCATATAGAAAATGGTGAAAGCAGAATCCAGTTTAGACTTTTCCTGTTTTGGATAAAGACTTCCTACCATTGAAGAAATATTCGGTTTGAAGAATCCGTTACCAAAAATAATAACGAATAATGCCAGCCACATAATCATTTTGGAACTACCCAGATCTGCCGAGAAGGTAGAAGCACTGATGAATAATAGAAACTGACCGATAGCCATTAATGATCCACCAATGATAATGGCAAATCTGTTTCCGATATATTTATCAGCAATAAAACCTCCTAAAAGAGGTGTTAAATAACATAAAGCTAGAAATCCACCATAGATGATCGCTGCATCAGCTTCTTTTATTAATAAGGAATTTACCATGAAGAGCGTCAAAAGAGCTCTCATTCCATAAAAGTTGAAACGCTCCCACATTTCTGTTCCGAAAAGAACCCATAATCCTTTAGGATGCCTGGAATTCTTACTCTCTACAAATTCATCCGGTTTCGGACTCAATGCTTCAATATTATCCATTTCTATTGTTAATTTTTGTTAAGACTGACAAATATAGTTTATTTTAGGTTTTTGGCAAGGTTTTAATTTTATTTTTAAATAAAAAAGCTGCGGAGGAGTTCCGCAGCTTGCTAATCGTTATAATATCAGGGATTAATGCCCTTTTTCCTTCATGATTTTGTTCAGTCTTTTTAACATAGAAAGACCTAAAAGTGTAGCAAATATTAACAAAGCAAAATTCACAAGGAAATAATTGGTCTTGTTTTCGTAATTGTACCACGTACTTGCTAAGATTCCTGAAAGTTTATTACCAACAGAGTTCGCCAGGAAAAACCCTCCCATCATCAATGCTGTAATCCTTGCAGGAGACAGTTTCGATACAAAGGAAAGCCCCATTGGAGACAGACATAATTCACCGATGGTAATGACACCATAACTGGCTACCAGCCATAGAGGGGAAACTTTTACTGCTCCATTATCTCCAGCCATGACAGCTAAAACCATCACCAGACAGGAAAGTCCTGAGATGAAAAGCCCTAAGACAATTTTTGTAGGAGTCAGTGGCTCTTTTCCTTTTCTTCTCAATAATGCCCAGAATCCAACGATAACTGGGGTCAGGGCAATAACCCAGAACGGATTGATAGACTGAAATAATTCCGTATTGTATAGGTATACTTTGCTCTCTGGATTTTTCTCAAGGGCGGCACGCTGTTCAGGCGAAATGTTTTTAAAGTAAACATCTTTTCCTGTTTCCTTTTTCGTTTCTCCTTTGTCATCCTTTTGAGAACGGAACTGATTGTCATAAACAGGAGTTTCTTTGTTCCCATAGCTTTTTCCTTCCACCATATAGATTCCTTCCAATGGTTTTTCAAGAGAGGCAGGAACACTTCTGTCCGTATAATAATTCGCCCATCTCGTTAAAGCTGTCCCGTTCTGCTTGAAAACAGCCCAGAAGAACATACTGATCAGGAATACAGAAAGTAATGCTCCGATAGGTGCTTTTTCGTCAGGTTTAGCTTTAAAGTAAAGAGAGGCATAAAAGTAAATTACAGGCACACATGCGAAAATAAAGGCATCCGTACTGTCGCTTCCGAAGATATTGTTAGGAATAAACCAGCCTATTGCACCGGCAACTATAGCAGGAACAAATACTTTTAGCATAATTTCTGAAAGCTTTGTATCTCCTTCCTGTACAGGTTTCATCTGTGCAGCATGGATGTAGTGCTTTCTTCCGATCGTAAAAATAACCATACCAATAAGCATTCCGACTCCGGCTGTGATGAAAGCCTCACCCCAACCGAACTTGTTACGCATGAAAGCTGCAATAATGTTACAGATAAATGCTCCGATATTGATTCCCATATAGAAGATATTATACCCGGAGTCTTTATTGGCTTTATAAGGTTCTTCAGAATAAAGATTTCCTAATAAGGTTGAAATAGTTGGTTTAAAGAAACCGTTTCCAATGATAATTAAAGCTAAAGAAGAATAAAATAAAGGTAAATCCTTGAAAACTCCCATTCCTATATACCCGGCAGCCATTAAGAAGCCTCCAATATAAATAGATTTTATATATCCCAAAACTCTGTCTGCAAGGAATCCACCAATGAATGGAGTCAGGTAAGTTAATGCAATATAGGTTCCGAAAATGTCATCAGCAGTTTTGTCTGGCAGCCCAAGCCCTCCTTTCATTCCGGTAGGCTCAATAACATACAGAACAAAGATTCCAAGAATCAGGTAGTACCCGAAACGCTCCCACATTTCTGTAAAAAAGAGAAAGGGCAGCCCTTTAGGATGTTTAGTCTTCATATATTCAATTTTCAAATTTCCCAAAAATAAGTTTTTAATTTTAATTGATAAAATAAATAATACTTGCCTAAACGATTAATGAAATAAATAAAAAATCCCTCTCATGAAAAATGAAAGGGACGTTGATTATTCATAAATGATACTATATAATTAAATTATTATAGAAAAATTTATGGGCTAAAATCCATTTTGAGATTTTAGTACTTGGTTTTCTTCATTTAATTCACAAATCTTTTGTTTTAGGAAGCCAATATAGTCTTGTAAATTTTCAATTAATGAGGAATTGAAATTTTGAGTGTACTGATATTGGGAAGTATCTTTGAATGTAGAATTATTATTACTGATTACTCTTTCTTCCTCTTCTTTAATATCAGAAATAGGAACACTGAGCGATTCAGCTATCTTCTTCCATTCTTCTTCATGTATCCTTACTTCGCCCCGTTCTTTCCGGGAATAGTTTGAAGGATCAGTAGATAAAATTTTCGCCATCTTCTCTTGAGAGATGCCTTTGAGTTTTCGTAGGTTTCTTAGTTTTTCTTGCTTCATTATTTCTTAATGTCTATTACAAATATGCAAAACATGTACAACTTTTGCAAGAAAAATACCGGAAAAATGCCTGAAATATTTATTTTATTGGAGAATTTAATTTATAGTTTTGAAAAGTCAATAATGACACAGAATATTTAATTAAAACATTATGAAAAGCAATTCTTTAAAAATTAAGAAAGCAAGTCTATCAAGAAACGAGTTAAGATCACTTAAAGGAGGAAAAATCATTCTAGGGCCAGGGCCAATTGGAATTGGAGGTGGAGAAGTAGAGTGCGGTTGTGTACAAGCTGGCTGTGCTGGAGATGGTAGTGCAAGATGTGGAGGTTCTTGTTGTTAGTCAACCTTTAAAAATAATCAGCAATAGAATTTCTATTGCTGATTCACTTTATATTTATGTCAAAAAATACTAATATATTAACCAGCTATTTAAGTCTTATTGATATTCATGTTGATAAGAATGAGTTTGAATATCAATTAAATGGCCATCCGGAATTTCCTAATATTCTGTCTTTTTCCGATACGCTACATTTTTTAATATTGATTGTTCTGTTTTTGAAATAGATGAAGAAGATATTGAATTGTTGCCCAAAAACTTTATTTCTATTAATGATGAAGGCTTTAAATTAGAAGACAAAAAAAACTATGATATTTCAGCGTCTAATGTTGTTTTATTAGTTGATAAATCAGAAAGCTTTTATAACGAAAAGAAGAAAAATAACCTTTTCTTATGGAGTACTCTTTTATTGGGTGCTCTCGTATTATCTGTTTTATTATTGGATTTTTCTTTCTTGTATACAGGAATAGCATTTTTATCACTTTCATTTTTAGGAATTTTCTTTTCTTATGAAGCCTATAAAAAAACTCATGGTAAGGGAACAATCATACCTTTAGGGGTATGTCAGAATAAAATGTTGAAAACAGATTGTGATTATGTATTTAATTATAAGAAATGGAAGTTTTTCGATATATCTGAGATCTCTTTATTATTCTTTTTCTCTCAAATTATTAGTTTTATAGTTTTGGCTATTTACAAAGATCTGAGTTTTTATTATTTTATATATAAGTATATATTCTACCTTTTTATACCCATTTCATTTGTTTCATTGTATTACCAGATTATTGTTATTAAAAAACTATGTCCGGTTTGTATTGGTATCATAGTCTGTGTGTATGCCCAGCTGGCTCTTTTGTTCTTTTTACCAAACCCATTTGTAAAGATCAATCCGTTTTCTATTGTTTTGTATGGGCTCTTTGTTTTGGCTTCTGCTTTATTTCTGCTTTATTTAAAGGAAAAAATAAATTGGAATAATAAACTGAAAGAAGAGATTGTAAAAAGTTCAAGGTTTAAAAAGAATTACACTTTCTTCAGAAATAATCTTGCAATTCAAAAGAAAACACTTAATGATGATTTTTTAAGTTCGTTTAATTTTGGAACTTCTGATTCAAATTTAACATTAACTTTAGTGACAAATCCTTCGTGTAAATATTGTAAAGAATTCTATCCTACATTTATGAGGATCATATATAACTACAGTAATAAAATTAATATTCGACTGGTATTAGATGCAGATCTGGACAATTTTTCGGAGGAATTACGTTCTACATATATAAATATGGCTTGTATTTATGAAAACTCAGAAGATAAAACAATGTTTTTTGTGGCATTGGAAGAGTGGTATAATATAAGAACAGATAAAAAAGGAATTAATAATTGGAACAACAAGTATTCTCATTTGTTTAAAAATCAGGATAATGTTATCTCTATCTTAAATAATCAGAAAAAATGGAGAAACATCAATGATATTAATTTTACACCGGATATTTTTATTAATGGATATCAATATCCTATAGAATATGACAGGGCAGATCTTGAATATTTCATATCAGAGATGATGGGATAAATATTAAATTATGAAAAAGCTACTATTTTTATTATTGGGAACATTTATTTGTTTTTCACAAAGCAACAGATTTATATATGAAGTAACTTCTAAGAAGGATTCTACCTCTCAAAACCTAATAAAAGAAAATTTTAATCTTGATACTACACCCGATGATATCGCCTATTACAATAGATTCTATTATGTCAATGATTCCTTATTTGTATCTAAAAACCAATACGGCTATAAAGGTTACAAACTCACTTCATTTCTGAT
Source organism: Chryseobacterium sp. MEBOG07 (assembly GCF_021869745.1). Classification (NCBI taxonomy): domain Bacteria; kingdom Pseudomonadati; phylum Bacteroidota; class Flavobacteriia; order Flavobacteriales; family Weeksellaceae; genus Chryseobacterium; species Chryseobacterium sp. MEBOG07. The sequence continues at coordinate 4,509,796 of NZ_CP084579.1, read as the reverse complement.
TAAAAAAAATAATAGCAATGAATATCAGAACTATGAATATATAGGAGATGTGAATTTTTATAAAATTAATGAAAAGGCACAGCAGAACTGGAAAATTTCAGATAGTACCAAAACATTTGGTGGGTACCAGGTTCAAAAAGCGGTAACGGAGTTTGGAGGAAGAAGCTGGGTAGCATGGTTTTCCAAAGATATCCCGATTCCTTATGGACCCTATAAATTTAATGGTTTACCTGGGTTGATTATGGAATTATATGATGTGAAAAAAGACTATTATTTCAAAATCATTAAAAGTGAAAAAATTCCGGATTCATACAAACGGATTTCTTTAGAGAATTCTATTTCCAGAGCAATTCCTGTGGATCATGCTAAATTAAATAAATTGAGATTAGAGTTGTATGATAATCCTTTCAAATATATAATGAATGGAAGACTGACTTTACCTGAAGGAAAGAAATTGCAGCTTGATGATGGGACGATCCTTACAAAAGAGGAACTGAAACCCGCTGAGGCCAACGAAAGAAAAAAATTAAAAGCCTTTAATAATCCTATAGAACTTGATAAAGCTGTAAAATATCTTTGATAAATTTATAGTACCAAATAAAAATACCTTTCAAAACTTGAAAGGTATTTTTTATTTTTAATCTGTAAGATTATTTATAAATTATTCAGAATGAAATCCGTCATTTTCTGATACAGTTGCGGTCTCGTTTGTCCACCATAAATTCCGTGGTTTTTATCCGGATAAGCCATGAAATCAAACTGTTTTTTGTTTTGAATCAAAGCTTCAGAGAATTCCATAGAGTTCTGGAAGTGAACGTTATCATCAGCCGTTCCGTGGATCAATAAGAATTTCCCTTTCAACAGATTAGCATATTCTGTAGGAGAATTTTTATCATATCCATCAGGGTTTTCCTGAGGTGTTCTCATAAATCTTTCCGTATATACAGAGTCATAATATCTCCAGTTGGTCACCGGTGCTACAGCAATTCCCACTTTGAAAACATCTGCTCCTTTAGTCATTGCTAAGCTTGTCATATAACCACCGAAGCTCCATCCGAACATTCCGATTCTGCTTTTATCAATATAAGACTGGTTTCCAAGCCACTTTGCTGCAGTGATCTGATCTTCAATCTCATATTTTCCTAGGTTCATGTAGGTTACTTTCTTGTATTTAGCGCCTTTATAACCGGTTCCACGTCCATCTACACAAGCTACGATATATCCTTTTTGTACAAGATGATTGAACCACATTGCATTTCCGTTATCCCATGAGTTCGCAACCTGTTGAGATCCCGGTCCTGAATATTGGAACATAAACAGAGGATATTTTTTATTAGGATCAAAGTTTTTAGGCTTCATGATCCACGCGTTCATCTGATCACCTACAGCATTGGGAATCGTGATGAATTCTTTTTCAACAAAATTATCCGTTTTTAATTTCTGTAACTGATCGTTGTTGTTTTGAAGTTCTTTTACCGCTTTTCCATTACCGTCTTTTAAAACATAAGTGTAAGGCTTTGATGCAGTAGAAGAGGTCTCAATAAAATAATTATAGTTTTTGCTGAAGTTAGCAGAATTATTTCCTTCAGCATTGGAGATCAGCTGAGCTTTTCCACTTTCAATATTTACTTTGGAAACGACCTTGTTAATACTTCCTTTTTCAGTGGTCTGAACGTAAATTTCTTTTGATTTTGGGTTGAAACCATAATAATCGGTTACCTCCCAGTTTCCTTTGGTGATTTGCTTTTTAAGCTTACCATCTTTGTCATACCAGTAAAGGTGGCGGTTTCCGTCTCTTTCAGAAGCCCAAAGGAAAGAATCATCTTCAAGGAATTCAAGAGTCGGGCTATCTGTATCGATCCACTTATCATCTGTTTCAGTGAATAATTTCTGAACCGCTCCTGTTTTTGTATTTACTTTTAAAATATCTGAAGCATTCTGAATTCTCTCAGAAGTAATTAAAACAATTTCATCAGCTTTTGCTGTCTGGAATACGTTCGGGATGTAATAATTTTTGAAAGAGCCTAAATTCAACGGTGTTGTTTTCCCATTGTCAAGGCGGTATAACTGTGCAGAAACCACAGCATTTTTCTCCCCTGCTTTTGGATATTTATAACGCATTTCAGCCGGATAAAGAGTTTTTCCGTAGATCGGAATATAGATTTCCGGAACCTGGCTTTCATCAGATTTTACAAACACGATGGCATCAGAATTTTTGGTCCATTCATACTGTCTTGCATGTCCGAATTCCTCTTCATATACCCAGTCTGCCAAACCATTCAGGATGGAATTCTTTTTACCATCAGTAGTAACCTGTGTGATTTTTCCTGAGGAAAGATCCTGATAGAATAAATTGTTGTCAGAAATGAACGCCACTTTCGTTGCATCTGGTGAAAATGTTGGTTCCTGAACTGTTTTTCCATCGTTCAGGCTGATTACTTTTCCGGATTTTAAATCTTTTACATCAAACTTCCCAAGAAAAGAATGTCTGTAGATAGGCTGGCTTCCCGTCTGTAAAAGGATTTTAGATTCATCATCAGAAAAAATATAGCTTTCAAATCTTCCGTCCACAAGATTTCCCTCTTTCTGGGAAGTTTTGTAAGAATATTTTGCAATTCCCGACGATTCGATGACAAGATAGTTTTCACCGTTTTTCATGGAAGTGATCCCTGCGATCCCTTTTCCACGGTAATATCCTGAATATATTTTATCTAAAGTGATTTCCTGTGCTGATACACTTTGGAATACAGCCGCAACAGTAAGAGTTAAGAGGAGTTTTTTCATTTCTAATTTTAATGCTTCCAAATTTAATAATTCTTACTTATATAACCATATAAAATAAAAATCAGGACTTCAAGTCCTGATTCTGTATTGTCATTAAGCTTCATGCATCGTTCCCGGATCTCCGGTTTCTGGCGGATAATATCCTTCAGGCGCGCAGAAAGGGTAGGCGTGAGCACAAGGAGAATCTAATCCACCTCCAATCCACCAGATTCTGAGTTGGCAGGTAACTTCGTCTACACATCTTTTCATTCCAGGTAAAACACCTCCGTGTACTTCCTTTAATTGTATTCTTGACATTTTTTTGAAATTTTTCATGGTAAATATTTTTAGTTTTTCGACTCTAAAGTAATAAAAAATATTCAGTAATGAAATTTTAAAAAAAGCAATTTGGCAAAAAAATTGAATATGTTATAATTATAAATCAAATTCAATAATAATTATGGAAACAAATGCATACAATCAGAAACTAAACCGTTACGTATTGAAAGACCAGATTGTTTATACAGGTTTTTCAAGTTTTAATGATGCCGAAGAATGTGCCCATAAAAAAGGAGGTACATTGGTGGAAGTGGTATTTAGAGATGGAAATGATAATCCCGAAATTACAGATGATGGAGGTTTAATTGAGAAAAAAATTCATTACTACGTATATGCAGGTGATGAATACAAATTTATTCATTCCTCAGACCCCGGATTCAGAAAATATGCAGATGAACTGCAGAAAATAAAGGCTAACAATGATAAAACCAGCCCGGATGAGCGGTATTTTGCCAATTTTGAAATTGAAAATATAGAAGATCCGATCATTGTAATCAAGAATGATCATTTTGAGTCGGTAACATCGAGAGAGCGTTCAAAATATTTGAAGCACGCCTGCGTTTATGAATTAGGGGTATCCCTGCCAAAATCTTAAAAAAATCTCATCATGAGCAAGACTAAATATTCAGAAAAAGCTCAGGACAAAGTAGGAAAAGTAATGCACGAATTCAAGGAAGGGAAACTGAAATCTTCTTCCGGACAGAAAGTGACCAACAGAAAACAAGCCATTGCTATCGGTATTTCTGAAGCGAGGGAAGAAGGGTTGAAAGTGCCTGCAAAGAAAAAAAGTAAATAAACTTATAAAAAATGCCCGGAAATTTTTTCCAGGCATTTTCTATAGAAAGCAAAATTATTATTTCGCCTCATTATAAAGTATTATATAATATTCATCCGCCATCCTGTCACTATTAAAATGATCTTTCACATCATCCATTGCATTGTGCTGGATCTTCCTCCACTGATCTGGATTGTCATAATACATTGGAAGAATTTCATTTTCAAGAATTTCATATAATTTGTTTAAATCATAATTGTCCTGTTCGTAGATGCTCATATTCTGATAATCAGCTTTTGGAACTACGAAAGAGTTTTCTCTATGTTTTGCAAATTCCGGAATCCACCCATCATCTGTGGATAAATTGATCGAGCCGTTCATCGCTGCAGTCATACCGGAAGTACCAGACGCTTCTCTTGGAACCCTAGGATTGTTAAGCCATAGATCAGAACCCTGTTTTAAAGATTTACTTAAAGAAAGTTCATAACCGGTAAGAACGGCTATGCTTTTGTGGTTTTTACTTTCTTCCACCAGCGTATTGAAGGTAGAAATAGCCGAATAGTCCATTGGATAAGGTTTTCCTGCCCAAATAATTTGTACAGGATATTTTGGATTATTCAAAAGCCTGTAGAATCTTTCTTTATCATGTAAAAGAAGATCTGCTCTTTTGTAGCCTGCAAATCTTCTGGCCCAGACGATGGTGAAAATATTGGGATTAAATAAATTTCCTGTTTGGTCCGCTACAATGCTGAATAGTTTTTTCTTTAAATGCTTTTTGCGGTAATCGAAAACCGTTGCATCATTTTCATCTTTTGCGTTATATAAAGGTTTATCCGACCAATATTTAAATTCCTGGGCATTGGTGATCGATGTGATTTCGCAGATTCCCGGATATTTACTCCACATTGCTCGGGAAACGACACCATGAAGCTGGGAAACCCCATTGGCTATTCTTGCCATTCTTAATGCACAAAGAGAATGGTTGAAGCGGTCATCGTTGGTACCTTCAATATTTTTTACTTCTTCCATGCTGTAGCCGGAGAAATAGGACATATCATAACATAATCTGAAACTATGCTTTTCGTTACCTGCTTCTTCTGGAGTATGAGTGGTAAAAACCAATTTTTCTTTAACCTTATTGAGATCTCCGTTATATTTTTTTAACAGATAGAATGCTGCAGGAAGTCCATGAGCTTCATTAAGGTGATAAACATCCCTTTCAGTATTCATTTCATCCAGAAGCTTTGCACCTCCTTTTCCTAATAAAATATATTGTGCCAGTTTTGTAGATTCATTCGCATCATATAATTTGTGGCAGATTGTTTTGGAAACATGATCATTTTCCGGAACGTCTGTTGAAAGAAAAAACATAGGTGCCGTATTGAAAATTTCAGGATCAAGGTACCATACTTTTACCCAGACAGGAGCACTGTGAATTTCGATTTGAAATTTTATTCCGGTGTCTTCAAGAAAGCTGTACATTTTTCTTGTCCATACCGGCTGTAAAGTCTGATCATGATTTCTCGCCTGGTCATAGTAACCGAATTTCCATAGGATACCGATTCCGATAAGATCCTGCTTAAGATTATAGGCACTTCTCATATGAGATCCTGCCAAAAAGCCAAGTCCTCCCGAATATATTTTCAGAACCTGCTCAAGAGCAAATTCCATCGAGAAATAAGCGGTTTTTTTTGAATATTGAGGATTGATGTTGTAGGGTATTCTGAAATTCCTAAAATCCATAAATGTGTGTTTGTGTTTAAAAAGCCAAAGGTATTAATAATGAAAATAAACTTTACATTAATTAATAGATAAATTAATTTTAAAATGAAGCATTGAATGCTTTTTTTACTTACCTTTAAGAGTGTAAAATTTTGATTATCAAAAACTTTTAGTGGTGAAGGCCAATGGCAGCATGTGTTCTTAATTAAATAAAAAAATCACACATGAAAAAGACATTTTCTGAGGAAGATCTGATCAAGAATCTGAGTTTATACTATCTGAATCGGCATTTGAAAAAAAAGCCCATGGAGAAGTATCACCGTACCATAGACGAATCTCTGCTTCATGATCGTGAAAAATACAGAAAGAAGTCGGAAATCCTTCTTCTCAACTCTTTTATGCATCATTTCCCCGAAGTTAAATTTGAAAATCTTACCTGCGAGAGTCCAGACTTTATCGCAAAATTAAACGACAAAAAAATTGGAATAGAACTGACTGAAGTGATCAATCATCTGGAAATGAAGAAGGTAGAAAGTACTTTAAATAAGATGTTTCGTCAGGCAGAAATATTATTAGAACAAGAAGACACTACGAAATATCGTGGTGTTTATTTTTTAGAATTCTATCCGGAAACTAAATTTGATAACCTGGAAGCACAGCAGGATAATATCATCAGTATCTACAAAAGTATCAAGCGGAGTAAGGGAGTAGGCTGTGTAAAAAGTATAAGGAAATCCTTTCACCGGAGAAATGTTTTTATCACGCATGAATACAATATGAATCTTTTTGATGAACTCTGCTCAGAAAAGATCTTAGAACTCATAGAAAAAAAGAACGAAAAATTTCCCTACTACGACACTTCAGTGGATGAATGCTGGCTGGTAATTGTTTCAGATATGAATTCTATTGCTTCCAGATATACTTTTATTCAGGATAAAGAACATTTGAAAGAAGTGAAAAGTCCCTTTCATAAAATATTCCATCTCGAAAATCTGTGTGGGAATATTACGAGTATAAAATGATAGTTTTTTTTGTTATATGTTTAATTATTTAATGTTTTAATTTGAAATAATTTAAAATTATTCGGATTTCATTGTTTGTAATTAAAATATAGGTATATTTGGTGTGCATTGACTATCAATATGATGTCTCACTAATGTAACCATAAAAACATTAATATATGAGAAAACTTTTACTTTTCATACTTCTGTGTATCTCTCATACTTTCTATGCTCAAGCGGATTGTGCCACTGCATTGTCTGTTTGTGGAAACTCAAATATTACCTATAGCCCTACTGGATATGGTGACATAAAAGAGCTGGTGAATTCAGGAAGCTGTATAGATTTTACTGGAGAGCACAACTCCATTTGGTATAAAATTACGATTGCCACCGGAGGAACACTTACTTTTGATCTTGTTCCGAATAATCCTGACGCCGATTACGATTGGGCTATTTTTGGTCCTAATGTAACCTGTGGAAGTTTGGGATCACCAATACGTTGTAATGCTGCAACGGTTATCGGCCCAGGTCCTGCTACAGGATTAAATATGACAAGTACCATTCTGAGTGCTGCCGGAGGTTCTCTTACGCCATACTGTAAATACATGGATGTTTTACCGGGGCAAACCTATTATTTATTCATTGATAACTGGGTGAGTGCAACAAGTTCTACCACAGCTCCATTTTCTTTGACATGGGGAGGAACAGCAACATTGGCTTCTCCGTTCACAGATCCGAATATCCAGACTCAGCCATTTAATCCTCCTGGGATTCCGGCTGCTAATCCTGCAGACCCAAGAGAAGTTGTCATATGTTCTCCTACAGTTTTATTTAATTTTTCTACGCTGTCTATGGGAATTCTTAACGGAAATCAAAACTTTAATGTAAGTTATCATTTGACTCAGAATGATGCCTTAACAGGGAATAATCCTATTACAGCTCCAATAACGGTAAATACAACTACTGTTTATTATTACAGTATCAATTATACCGATCCAACGAGCGCAACCAATCCACTTAATAAATGTAAACAGGTCGGAAAATTTAAATTCAAAGATGGTTCTATTACAGCTAAAAATGTAACATTGACTCAGTGTAACAATAATAATGCAGGAACAGCCTTGTTTGATCTAACGACAGCAGATGTTATTAACAATCCAAATGTTACTAAAAAATATTATTATACGATGGCAGATCTCAACGCCGGGATCAATGAAATTACCACCCCTATGGCGTTTGTCTCTGCAGAAGGGATTATTTATGTAAAGATCATATCAGAATTTGGCTGTACTGCCGTTGCTCAGATTACCTTGAAATTCTATCCGGTAGTGGTAGTGAATGAGGCCACCTTGAGATCATGTTTCATCGAATCCAATCCATCTACTGCCTCTTTCAATCTTGTGAATGCTTCAGTAACGGGTCAGACAAATCCAACAAAAAAATATTACCCTTCATTGACAGATGCTGTCAGTCAGACCAATGAGATTCTGACCCCTACTAATTATATTGCTCCTAATGGATTTGTATACGTAAGAGTTTCTAATGCTCAGGGATGTTATACGGTAGCCAGAATTACTTTAGTCGTTATTGCGCCGGTATATTCTGATACTCTGAAAGATGTAACCATTTGTGCAGAAGATCAAACCACGCTGGATGCGGGAGCAGGATTTAAAAGCTATGAATGGAGTACTGGAGCAACCACCCGAACTATTAAAGCAGGAATCGGAGTGTATTGGGTAAAACTTAAAACCGGAGAATGTATTGCGACACAAACTGTAAAAGTACTGCCTTCTGACCAGCCTGTTGTTTCCGGTATTGATATTTCCAATAATTCGGTTACAATATCTGTAATAGGAGGAACCCCAGCTTATAAATATTCAATGGATAATATTATTTGGCAGGATTCCAATGTTTTCAATAATCTTTCAAGAGGAGATCATAAAGTATTTGTAAAAGATGCTTACGACTGTGATCCAATAGAGATAGGAATTGTTGTCCCTAATCTGGTTAACGTAATTACCCCTAATGCAGATGGGATGAATGATGTGATTGATTATTCCGCGTTAGCAAGAAAACAAAACCTGATAATGAATGTTTTTGACCGATATGGAAATAAAATCTTCCAGGCAGATAAATCAAATGGTTATAAATGGGATGGTACTCAAGGCGGAAGAGTAGTGCCTACCGGAACCTATTGGTATTCTATCACATGGAATGAAAATGATAAAAAGAATACAGCAATCAAATTTACAGGTTGGGTATTGGTGAAAAACAGAGAGTAACAAAAATATAATACATAGATAAAACCACTTCAATGAAGTGGTTTTTATTTTTAAAAGTTATTAAATTAGAAGTCAAAATAGAAAGAATGAAAGACCTGTTTATAAAACGATTCGAATACTATAAATCGCTTGGTGATAAGGCATTTGACCAGTTGACGGATGAGCAGATGTTCTGGCAGTACAACGAAGAAAGTAATTCTATTGCCATCATCGTAAAACATCTGGCAGGAAACATGCTTTCAAGATGGACAAACTTCCTGACAGAAGACGGTGAGAAATCCTGGCGTCATCGTGATGAAGAATTTGTCAATACTTTTAAGACAAAAGATGAGGTTCTTGATTACTGGGAAAAAGGCTGGAAATGTCTTTTTGATGCTTTGAATCAAATAAATGATGAAAATATCTACTCAACAATTTATATAAGAGGAGAGGCACATTCTGTTGTTGATGCTGTTTTCCGACAGTTGGCTCATTACCCCTATCATGTTGGGCAAGTTGTTTATATTGCTAAAATGATGAAAAATGAAGATTGGAGTACATTATCGATTGCAAAAAACCGCTCTCAAGAATTTAATACTGAAATGAAAAGCAAACTTTCCAATAGTGAATTGGAACTCAATTCATCACCCGTCTGTTTTCAAAACAGCCCCGAAGTAAGGGACGAATATAAACAATAGATTGAATCGATCTTGCGTTCTTATTAAAATTACTATCTTTGCACCCATAAAATTCAGGAGTAACAAATGTCTACTTTTCACAGAACTGCCGCGTTTCATACACTTGGCTGCAAACTAAACTTTGCAGAAACATCTACTATTGCCCGTCAATTAACAGATGCAGGTTATGATAAGGTAAGCTTTGATGAAAAAGCGAATGTGTATGTTATCAATACATGTTCTGTGACAGAAAATGCAGACCGTGAATGTAAACTTCACGTAAGAAGAGCAATGAAAGCCAATCCGGAAGGGCTGGTAGTCATTGTTGGATGCTATGCACAGCTGAAACCTGAAGAAATTTCACAGATTGAAGGCGTTGACCTTGTTTTAGGGGCAAAAGAAAAATTCAATATTCTGAGCTACCTTGACGATTTGGAGAAATCTGAGAGTGAAGGAGTCGTTCATTCATGTGAAATTGAAGAGACAGACTTCTTTATCGGAAGTTATTCTATTGGTGACAGAACCAGAGCTTTCCTTAAAGTACAGGATGGCTGTGATTATAAATGTACTTACTGTACGATTCCATTAGCCAGAGGAATTTCACGTTCGGATACTATTGAAAATGTTCTTAGAAATGCAGCAGAAATTGCGGCAAAAGACATCAAAGAAATTGTTCTTACAGGGGTAAATATCGGAGATTACGGTAAAGGTGAATTCGGAAATAAAAGACATGAGCATACGTTTCTTGATCTTATTTCAGAATTGGATAGAGTAGATGGAATTGAAAGAATCCGTATTTCTTCTATTGAGCCTAACCTTTTGAAAGATGAAAGCATTGAGCTGGTTTCCAAAAGCAAAAGCTTTGTTCCGCATTTTCACATTCCGTTACAGTCGGGATGCGATGACCTCTTGAAAAAGATGAAACGTCGTTATCTTACCAAATTATATAATGACAGAGTAAACAAAATCCGCGAGGTAATGCCTGATGCGGCTATTGGTGTAGACGTTATTGTAGGATTCCCGGGAGAAACTGAGGAGAAGTTTATGGAAACGTATAATTTCCTTAATGAACTTCCTATTACCTATCTTCATGTATTTACGTATTCTGAAAGAGAAAATACAGAAGCTGCTGATATGGAAGGAGTAGTTCCGATACCAGAAAGAAAAAAACGTAATAAAATGCTGAGAATTCTCTCTGAAAAGAAGAAAATGGCATTTTATCAGACACAACTTGGAAAAACGCTTCCTGTTCTTTGGGAGCATGAAAATAAAGACGGGAAAATGTTTGGCTTCACAGAAAATTATGTGAGAGTCCAGAAAGACTTTGATCCTGCATTCGTCAATCAAATCGAATTTCTAAATTTAGAAAAAATCCTGTCAGATGGCACGGTTTCAGTGCAATCTTCCTACCAAAATTTTTTAGCAAAAGCATAGGCTCTTTGCAAAATTTCCACTAAATTTATTTTTAAACTTTAAATACTACATTCATGAGAGATAAGTTTTTATCTTGGGGAATTGTATTAGTAGTTGCTACATGGATTATAGCACTGCTGATCAGAACGCATTATTGGATACCAACACTGTTATCCGCAATCTATGCATTGGGTGTTTACAATGCTTACCAATCGAAACACGCTATTTTGAGGAACTTTCCTGTATTGGGATATCTCAGATATTTTTTCGAAAGCATTTCACCCGAAATGCAGCAATACTTTATTGAGAGGGAAACAGACGGGAAACCATTTCCAAGAAATCAGCGTTCTGCAGTATACAGACGTGCTAAAAACTTAAGTGATACCGTAGCTTTTGGTACACAGCTGGAGGTTAATCACAGAAAATATGAAGGAATTAAGCATTCTATTTATGCAAAATCCCCTTCAGAAGAACTTCCGAGAGTCTGGGTAGGAGGAGAGCAGTGTACACAGCCTTATCATGCATCTCTGCTTAATATCTCCGCAATGAGTTTCGGAGCATTGAGCGACAGAGCTCAGATTTCACTGAACAGAGGCGCAAAAAAAGGAAATTTTTATCACAACACAGGAGAAGGAGGAGTTTCACCCCATCACATGGAAGGAGGTGATTTATGCTGGCAGATAGGAACAGGATATTTCGGATGCCGTGATGAGGAAGGGAAATTCAATCCTGAGCTCTTCAAAAAATATGCTACACTTCCTAATGTAAAAATGGTTGAGATCAAATTATCACAGGGAGCAAAGCCAGGACACGGAGGAGTACTTCCGGGCGTAAAAAATACTCCGGAAATTGCAGCAATTCGTCACGTAACACCGGGAATGACCGTTATTTCACCACCATCACATACATCATTCTCAGATGCAGCCGGATTACTGAGGTTTGTACAGCATTTAAGAGACCTTTCAGGAGGAAAACCGGTTGGATTTAAACTTTGTATCGGAGATACCAAAGAGTTTGAAGATATCTGTGTACAAATGAATGTTTTGAAAATTTATCCAGACTTTATTACGATAGACGGAGCAGAAGGGGGAACAGGAGCAGCACCACCAGAATTTTCAGATGGAGTAGGAATGCCATTGGAGCCTGCTTTGATATTTGTCAACAGAACACTTAATAATTACAACGTAAGAAGTAAATTAAGAGTGATTGCGAGCGGGAAAGTTCTTACCAGCCTGGATATTCTGAGAGCCATTTCAATGGGAGCTGATATGTGTAACAATGCCAGAGGATTTATGTTCTCTTTGGGATGTATTCAGGCGTTGAGATGTAATACCAACAACTGTCCTACAGGAGTTGCTACACAGGATAAAATGCTTATTAAAGGGCTTGATGTCACGGATAAAGCAGAAAGAGTATATCACTTCCACAAAAATACACTTCACACCTGCAATGAACTGATTGCTGCTGCTGGAAGAAGCTCTTATGAAGAAGTAGATGCTACCATGTTTATGAGAGGAGATGAATTTGACCACCTTGCAGACCTTTACTTCCCGGATATTTTAGGAAATGTAAAGCAAAAGGCAAGACCTTAGTTTTAGCCACAATAGAGATATAAATAACCCCCGCAATACTTATTACGGGGGTTATTTATTATTTTATCTGAATTTTTCGTTATTCCTTATGGTCTTGTAGCTCTGTTGTACACCTGGAAGTTGAAAACAAAAGTTTTATTTCTCAATGAGATCACCTGGCTGTACCCTGGATAATTGTAAGGGAAATAAGGATCTCTTGCAAAAGCAGCTCTTGAAGGAACGATAATTACTCCCTGTAAGTTATAAGGTGTTTCGCTAGGATAGTTATTAAATGCTTTAAACTTCTGCATCGCTTCACTGAATCCTTCAATCATATAATAACTTTGCTGTTTTGCAGCATCCGTAGTTGCATTTTTGATTAATGGATCATTTGGAGATGTATAATAATATTTAGGATCAATTGCAGGAATTCCAGTTCCGTTTACTGTATTCATGAAATCTGTAGCAGCAGTAAATAAAGACTGTCCGTCTGTATTGATCGCAAGATACGTGGTAGCTTTCATCATTACTTTAAGAATATCTGTGCTGCCAATAGTTTGTTCCTCAGCTGGTGAAGGCTGAGCTCCGTTTCTAATGATATAAATAGTTCCTGAAGGAAGTGTTTTATAATCTAAGTCAGATAATTTCTTTTCATTATCATCTGAAGTATCCGTAGAACTAAAAGCTTTTATATTTCCCTGCGCATCGAGATAGTTCTCATTCATGAACTTCTTAATGGCTTGATCATCATATGTGTTTTGTGTTGTAATGTCTTCCGGCTCTACATAGCTTGATACATCATCATCTTTTTTACAAGCAGAAAAACACAAAGATCCTGCAAGGATATATAAAAATATTTTTTTCATTTCAAAAAACTTTAATTACTTTACAAATAATATAACGGCAAAAGTATAAAAAAATATGAGAATAGATAAATTTTTATGGAGCATTCGTTTTTATAAGACGAGAAATATTGCAGCAGAGGAGATTAAAAAGAATAGAGTTTCTATAGGAACGTCTGCCGTAAAGTCATCTAAGGAGGTAAAAGAAGGAGATACTATTAAAATCCGTAAAAATCAAATTGACTATAAAATAAAGGTCATTCAGATACCCAAAAGTAGAATTGGAGCCAAATTAGTTCCGCTTCATATCCAGGATGTGACCGATAAGGAACAATACGAACTACTGAAAATTCGTAAAATGTCCCAAGACTATTACAGAAACAAAGGTGAGGGAAGACCTACCAAGAAAGATAGAAGAGAGATGGACGACTATGTAGGAAATGATATTGCTTCTGATTTTACAGATTGGGATGATTTCTTTGGAGAGACCAATAATGGGGATGAAAAGGATGATTAAAATAAAAATAGAAAAGCTCTAGAGATAGAGCTTTTCTACTATTTCGTTAACAATATCTTCCGGTTCCCTGGAATCCGTTCCTATGCTAAACTGAGCCTTACTGTAGAATTGATTTCTTTCAAATAAGTGCTTAGCGATGAATTCCGGGAGGTCTGCATCAGAAATATTAGCAATTAGCGGCCTTTTTTCCTTCTGTTTTGAAAGTCTTTCAACCAATGTACCTACAGAAGTTCTCAGAAAAATACTTTTAGAATTATGATTGATGATCTCCATGTTGTTGTAATAAACAGGAGTTCCACCACCTAGACTTAAAACTAAATTTTCTTCTGAAGCCAATATCTCTTCCAGGGCCTCTCTTTCCAGCTTTCTAAAGTAAATTTCCCCCTTCTTTTCAAATATTTCAGGAATGGTTAATTTATTTCTTCTGGAAATCTCTTTATCCAGATCAATGAGTTTAAAATTGATTTTTTCGCTTAATATTTTGGAAATGTGAGATTTGCCACTTCCCATGTATCCGATCAATGAAATTACCATGAATTTTTTTTAAACAAATTTGCGAAAAAGTTTTGAGATAAAGAAAAAAGTCATATCTTTGCACCACTTAAAACAAGGGACATTACTCTAATTAAAACTTGTTAAATAAGTGACCGACTCGGTAGCTCAGCTGGTAGAGCAATACACTTTTAATGTATGGGTCCTGGGTTCGAATCCCAGCCGGGTCACTAGCAATAAAAATTACTAAATTTTGTAATTTTATTGCCTGCGTGGTGAAATTGGTAGACACGCCATCTTGAGGGGGTGGTTTCCTAAGGATGTGCTGGTTCGAGTCCAGTCGCAGGCACTGCAAAGAAAAATTTATAATTAATATTGAAATTTATTTCATTTTAATTGTGGCCGACTCGGTAGCTCAGCTGGTAGAGCAATACACTTTTAATGTATGGGTCCTGGGTTCGAATCCCAGCCGGGTCACAAGTTTACTGAAAAGTAAATTTTTTTCATATTAATATTTTGTGATTTGGTGTTTCAAAGGCTTCCCTCAGGAGGCCTTTGATTTTTTTTTGTATTGATTACAAAGATCTCTTTACATGCATTCTTTTGTATTTAAATAAAATTATGCTCAGCATTAAGCCGATATCTCCGTTTTAACTTTAAGGTATAAAAAATAAAAAACTCTGATCAGATATGTGATCAGAGCTGCTTTTTTGTTATTTTATTAAAAGAATAATCTTTTGATTTTTCCTTTATATTTTAATCTAAATGCATATTGTCAATTAATCTCACTCCGTCTACAACCACTACAATAAAAGCTCTGAAATTTCTGTCCTTGTAGAAGAAATCTGTTTCCTGTAATGTGTTTTCGTCAGCAATCAGAAAATATTCCAGTTTCATTCCCTGCTGGTTGTCAAAAATATCAGCAACTCTTTCTTTGATTTCCGGTATGGTAACGGTTCTGAACCAGTCGTTTACTTTCTTTAATGTCTCATAAATCACTTTAGAAACTTCTTTTCGATCTTCATGAAGCCTTTGGTTTCTTGAGCTTAACGCCAATCCATTTTCTGCTCTGTAAATAGGAACACCCGTTATTTTAACAGGAATGTGCTTTTTGTCTACCATTTTTTTAATGATAGCGAGCTGTTGAAAATCTTTTTCTCCAAAATAAGCATTATCGGGCTTTATTTGTCTGAAAAGTTCCTCTACAACAGTTCCTACTCCGTCAAAATGTCCTGGTCTTGATTTTCCTTCCATTTCATTTTCCAATCCATCAAAATCATAACGCTGGCTCTCAGCTTTTTCAGGGTAAATATCTGTTAATTCAGGGATATAAACAGCATCTACAAGACCCGAATTCTGAAGAATTAAAATGTCTCTGTTGATATCTCTTGGGTACTTTTCAAGATCTTCAGGATTGTTGAACTGGGTTGGATTTACAAAAATTGAAGAAATAACAAGGTCATTTTCTTTTCTTGCCTCTTCATACAGAGAAAGATGACCCTTATGTAAAGCACCCATAGTAGGAGCAAAGCCAATTCTTTTTCCCATTTCTTTCTGTCTTTCAATGAAATCCTGAAGGACTTTCCTGTTTTTTATAACTTCCATAGTTTATTTTAATACTATTTCAAAAATAGTAAAAATATCGCATAATAATATGCAGTTTTAATAATTAGGAAAAGGGAATTTTCGTAAAAAAATGTTAATTAAAATAATGTTGGATGTTTTTTTGTAATTTTGCACATTAAAGCATTTTTACAAAAATTAGATAGAAAGTTTATGCCGAATCAAAAAATACTGTACATTACTACAGAGATGTATCCATATCAAGAAGACACGAATATGGCTGCAGTGGTAAACAAAATGGCACTTAAGATGCACCAAGAAGGCAATGATGTAAGAGTTTTTATGCCAAGATTTGGACAAATAAGTGAGAGAAAGTTCCAGCTTCATGAAGTAATCCGCCTTTCAGGGATGAATATCATTATCAATGATCTGGATCAGCCTCTAATCATTAAAGTAGCGTCTCTTCCGGGGGAAAGACTTCAGGTTTACTTTATTGATAATGAAGAATACTTCAAAAGAAAACAATATTATTTCGACGATGAAGGAAACCCTTTCGACGATAATGACGAAAGAGCTATTTTCTTTGCTAGAGGGGTTATTGAAACCATTAAGAAGCTAAACTGGGTACCAGATGTTATTCATTTGAACGGATGGATGTCTTCTTTTGTTCCAATTTATCTTAAAACTTACTACGAATCAGATACTTATTTCAAAGACGCAAAAATTGTACTTTCTCTTTACAATGAGAAAGATGCTGACCTGGATAAAAAGATCGACGAAAAACTAAAGTTCGATAATATTTCAGGATTAAAAGCGTTAGATAACCCAACGATTAAAAGCTTTGTTATCGAAAGTATGAACTATGTAGATGCCGTTGTGAAAGGTGACGAGTTTCTGGATGAAGACCTGGATAAGGCTTTCAACGAAACCACTATCCAAAAGTCGGAATATCTGGATATAGATTCTATAAATCAACTTTATTAAAAACACATTTTTAATGACTCATAATCTTAAAAAGACATTCGCCGTACTTTTACTGGCGATTTTCGGAAGTACAATCCTTTATAACTGTGAACCTGATCCGGATTCTCTTGGAGAACAGTTATTCAACAATGATGCAGCACAAGGGAATGAAATTTCATATGACGTTGTTGCATACAACTACAATAATAATGATTCCATCAGAAGTGATGCTGCCAGATTGATCAACGGATTAAACGAAAGTGGTGGTGCCCTTACAGTGGGTGTGCTTGGTGCTTTTACAGAAGGTAACTTCGGAATGCAGAGAGCTTCTTACATTACTCAGCTAAGAATGCCGGTAGATAATTTTGACTTTAACGGTGCTAATCCAAAGGTAGATTCTGTTGTTTTGGTAGTAAGACCACCAGCAAACACGATTGCCAACACTTATTTCTTTGAAAGTGATTCATTAAAAACTAGTACATTCGAGAAAAGTGATTTCCCGGTAGACGGAGTGGCTACAGCGGTTTCGATCGAGAAGAAAACGTATCCTGTTCGTAAATACGGTAAAATAGGAGGAGCTTCAAAATCAATGAAAATCAATGTACATGAAGTGACTACGTTCTTAGATTCAAATGATGATAAGTTCAAACGTTCCAATGTGCCCGTAAGTACTGGTGAACTTTTAGGTTCAGGAGTATTTAACGGGAACGTAAGCTCTGTATCTATTACTAAAAAATCTGATAATTCAGTTGTATTTACAGGAAACCTTGGATTCAGAATAAAACTGAGTAATACAGACTTTTTCCAGACTCATATTCTTGATAAAAAAGGAAAACCTGAACTTCAGGATGCTTCTAACTTTATCAGATATTTTAAAGGGATAAAAATTTCTGTGGATGAAACGGATAGATATCTTTACCAGTTCTCTCCTAATGATCTGCAGCTTATCATGTATTATAAATATGAGAAAACAGATAACGGAATCGTAACAAAACCACAAACAACACTTGCTTTCAATGTAGGAGGTCTTAATGCTCATATTGGACAATATGAATACAACAGAGGTGGAACTCCTTCTGCAAACGCATTGGCATCAATTAATACTACAGACGGTGACAAGAAACTCTATATTCAGGGAATGGGAGGTCCTTCAGCAGTAGTGAAAATTCCTGATGCTACCATTGCAGATCTTAGAGACATCTATAACAAAGACAAAGCAGGTATTCTAAGTGCTAAAATCAGAGTATATTTAGATCCGGCAAGCTGGAAAAATACAAATTCAACGGAAGACCGCAGATTTGCAGTGAATCCAATGAAGGCTGATGGTACTGTTGATTTCTCAAAACTAGCCTTTACATCAGATTTGTTAGCTGGGCTTGGTTTATATAGTTATAATGAGAGTAAGGGTTATTACGATTTTGTAGTGACAAAAACAATCAAGGATCTTGTTGAAGGAAAAAAAGAAACAGTTGATGGAGTTGAACAGCTTATAACGAATAAACCACTTTGGATCAATGCTGGGACATTTGCTGCAAATTCTGCAGGAAATCTTTTAGGAGTTCGTAATACGACAAGAGCATTTGATATGAATAGAATGATACTTACAGGTTCATTAGATAAAACGAATGCGAACAGAGTCCAGCTGAAAGTGACTTACGCTACAAAAAAATAGAATACAATAAAAAAACACTAGACAAAATAATATGTGCGGAATAGTAGGATATACGGGTTTTCAAGACGCTTACGAAATTGTAATCAATGGTCTTAGAAGATTGGAATATAGGGGGTATGATAGTGCCGGGATTGTTTTAGAAGGTCCAGATAATAAACTGGAGGTTGAAAAAACAAAAGGTAAGGTTGAGGATTTGGTGAATATTTCTAAAGAATTAAAAGGGAAGTATAAAATTGGAATGGGGCACACCCGTTGGGCTACCCATGGAGTTCCAAGTGACAGAAACTCCCACCCGCATTTGTCAAATAACGGAAAAATAGCAATTGTACATAATGGTATTATCGAAAACTATGATACCATTAAAACAATGCTTACTGAAAAAGGATATACCTTCAAGTCAGAAACAGATACTGAAGTTTTGGTAAATCTTATTCAATATTTTATGGATCTTAATCCAGAAATAGATTTCCCTACTGCTGTAAGATATGCGTTGAACGAAGTATATGGAGCATACGCAATTACTGTACTTCATGAAGATTATCCTGGGGTATTGGTAGTAGGAAGACTAGGATCTCCTCTTGCCATAGGAATCGGAGATAAAGAATATTTTATTGCATCTGATGCTTCACCTTTCGTAGAATTTACAAAAGAAGCCATTTATCTTGAAGAAGGACATATGGCAACAATTTCTCTTGAAAATGGAGTAGATATCAGAACCATCAATGATAATTCTAAAATTGAGCCGGAAATTCAGAAGCTTAAAATGAGCCTTGAACAAATTGAAAAAGGTGGATATGAGCATTTTATGCTTAAAGAGATCTTTGAACAGCCTAAATCTGTACACGATACAATGAGAGGTAGACTTCTTGTTGATGAAGGAGTAATCAAAATGGCTGGGATCTGGGATCACCTTGAGAGATTCAAAAACGCTAACAGAATTATCATTATTGCTTGTGGAACTTCATGGCATGCCGGTCTTATCGGAGAATACCTTATTGAAGAATACGCAAGAATTCCTGTTGAAGTAGAATATGCATCAGAATTCAGATACAGAAACCCTATCATTACAGACAAAGATGTGGTGATTGCCATTTCTCAGTCTGGAGAAACAGCTGATACAATGGCTGCTTTGAAGCTGGCAAAAGAAAAAGGTGCATTTATATATGGTATATGTAATGTTGTAGATTCTTCTATTGCAAGAATTACAGATGCAGGTTCATATACACATGCTGGTCCTGAAATTGGAGTTGCTTCTACAAAAGCATTTACAGCACAGCTTACTATTCTTACTTTAATTGCATTTAAATTAGGAAAACACAACGGAAACTTAGGAAATGCTGAATTTATGAGCTTAATTGCTGAGCTTGATGCTCTTCCTAAGAAAATTGAAGAAGTGTTGAATACGACCCATGAGCTGACTCAGAATATTGCAAAAGATTTTGTGAAAGCAACCAACTTCCTTTATTTAGGAAGAGGATACAATTATCCTGCTGCCTTAGAGGGAGCATTAAAACTAAAAGAAATTTCTTACATCCATGCAGAAGGATACCCGGCTGCAGAAATGAAGCACGGTCCGATTGCCCTGATCGATGAAAACATGCCAATTGTAATTATAGCACCTAAAAAAGGTCACTATGATAAGATTGTAAGTAATGTTCAGGAAATTAAAGCGAGAAAAGGAAAAATTATCGCTGTAGTGAATAAAGGAGACCGTCAGGTGAGTGAAATGGCAGATTATGTTATTGAAATCCCTGAAACTTCAGAATGTTTCTCACCTATTGTTGCTTCCGTACCTCTGCAACTGCTTGCTTATTACATTGCAGTATATAGAGGAGCCAACGTAGACCAACCGAGAAACCTTGCAAAATCTGTAACCGTAGAGTAAAAAGTTGTTGTAAATAAAATAAATTTAGATTTCCTTCGTTATTTTAAAAAAAATCTTAAAAGTTTCTTAAAAAAATTATATATTTACGGCTTAATTATAAAAATTAACATGAAAAGGATATTTCTTTTATTATTGTCTGCGTCGGTAGCATCGGTATCTTGTTCAGGTGGTGGCAGCTCTTCTGTAGGGAAGCCAGGAACAAAAGGAGAATTGATACCAAGAGAAAAAACTAAATCATTTGTTGCGGAAAGACCATACGGAATGGTCGCAATTCCAGCAGGTTCATTTGTTGCTGGTTTAGCAGACCAGGATCCAACAAATACTCCTGAAAAGTCAGCATTGAAGACTGTTACTGTTTCTTCTTTCTTCATGGATGAAGCAGAAACTACCAACTCGGAGTACAGAGTATTTATCAATTATGTAAGAGACTCTATTGCGAGAACTTTACTAGCTGAAGCTGCCGGAGAAGGTGGTGATGAAGGCGGACGTAAAGGAGCTAGCATTGGAGACTATGCATATCTTGCTAAAAAAGAAGAAAACTTAACACCTTATCAAGAATATATGGAAGGCCAGGGTGGCCGAGAAGACGGAAGCTATGATGCCAGCAAAAGATTAGATTGGAAAATTCCTTTGCATTGGAGCACAACAAAATATCCGGATGTAGAATACGCAGAAGTTTTAGAATCTCTGTATCTACCTTCTTCTTCCAGAATTGGAAACGAAAGAATTTTAGATGTAAGCAAGCTTAAATATACTTACCGTTGGGGAGATATGGACGCTGCAGTTGCTGATAACGAAAGAGGAGCTAATTATCTGAAAAGCGAAAGTATCGCGATCTATCCTGATACTACCGTTTGGGTAAAAGATTTCCACTTTGCTTACAATGAGCCTTTGTTTGAACAGTATTTCTGGCACAAAGCTTACAAAGACTATCCTGTAGTTGGAGTAACTTGGGATCAGGCAAGAGCTTATTGTAACTTCAGATCTAAATTGAAATCTGATTACAACGAAAGTTTAAAAAGAAAAAAACAAAAACCATTAATGTTCCGTCTTCCAACAGAAACAGAATGGGAATATGCTGCAAGAGGGGGAATGCAAAATGCTACTTACCCTTGGGGTGGTCCATATTTAATGGATGACAGAGGTTGTTACCTTGCTAACTTCAAACCGAAGAGAGGTAATTACATGGAAGACGAGAAAAAAGGTACTTATACATATACAGCTCCAGTTAAGAAATTTAAGAAAAATGGGTTTGGGTTATTTGATATGGCTGGAAACGTTTCTGAATGGACATTATCTTCATTTAACAACTCTTCAGGTGGGTTCTCTTCTACATTAAATCCTTCTACTAAGGATAAAAAAGATACGAAGAAATCTGTAAGAGGTGGATCTTGGAAAGATATAGGATATGCCCTAATGACAGGTGCTAGAGATTGGGAAAGAAAAGATTCCGCAAGAAGCTATATCGGATTCAGAACTGTACAGGATATTCCTGAAGCAGCTGTTAAACCAAGAAGAGTTAACAGAAATTAATCAGACAATTTTTCAATAACAATTTTATTTAACATTAAAAAAACTAACTCAATATGTTTAAGACTAAAGATGCTTGGATGAATTTCTTTTATTCATTCGGTGCTGCAATTGTAATTCTTGGAGCTTGGCTTAAAATTACTCACATTACCTTGGGACCAATTAATGGTAATATCGCTCTTACGGTAGGACTTATTACTGAGGCTATTATCTTTATCATTTTCGCATTTGACCCTCCAAAATCTGAAGAGTCTTATGCTTGGGAAAATGTTTATCCTGAGTTATTAGATAAACATGCTAACCCAAATCCTTTACATTCTAATGTTTCTTCTAGAAATAATAATGCTGCAGCTCAATTTGCTGAATTAGAAAATTCTCTTTCAAAAAAATTGGACAAAATGCTTGAAGATGCAAGATTAGACGTTCAATTATTTGATAGATTAAGAACAGGAATTGATAAATTTTCAAACTCTGTTGATCAGATCAATCAAACTGTTGATGTTTCTGCTTCTACTCATAAATATAATGACCAATTAAATAAAGCAGCTCAGCATATGGAAAGTATGAATGCTCTTTATACAATGCAATTGGAAAGCGGTAAAAAACAATCTGAGTTTGCTAACAAATATGTAGCAGACATGCAGAAATCTGCAGAGCAGTCTGAGAAATTCAATCAAGAACTACAAGGTTTAACTTCTAATCTTAATAATTTAAATAGAGTTTATGGTGGTATGTTAACTGCTATGAAGTCTTAATTCCTAAACCATTTCTAAATTTAACTACTTAATCAAAAAACAAAGAAAAGAGAATGGCACAAGGAAAACAGACCCCTCGTCAGAAGATGATCAACCTGATGTATTTGGTGTTCATCGCGATGATGGCCCTAAATATTGATGCAGAAATCATCAGATCATACTATGACTCTACCAGAGCATTGAATGAAACCAGAACTTTAACAGAAAAAAAGAACGAAAAGATATTTGAAAGAACGCTGGAAGCGAAGGCTCAGCAGGTTCCTGATACTTACGCACAGCCTTGGTCTCAGTATAAAGTACTGAAATCTAAGATTGATGTATTGGTAAAATCTTCTCAGGATATCAAGGATCTGTTGAAAAAACAGTCTGAATTTCATGAAAAAGATGCTCAAGGAAAAGATATTGATGTAAGTGAGAACTTTGCTGCACTTAACAATAACGAAGCAACTACTGAATATTTCTTTAATGAAGGAGATGAAAATTCACCTTCAAAGAATGCATTAGATTTAAAAGCTAAAATTGATGACGTAAGAAATTACATCAATGCTACTTTTGGTAATAATGCTCAGCTTAAAGATTTAGTTGAAAGAGCTAACAAGTCTCTTATTGCAGAATATCCTAAGGGAACATCTCCAAACGAAAAGACTTGGTTCCAAAATAAATTTTATCATCAGCCGTTAATCGCTGCAATATCTAATTTGGAGATTATCCAAAATGATGCCAGAAATGTACAGTCTGATGCATTGGCACTATTACTTCAGGAAAAAGTAGATGCGAATATTAAATTCTCAAGCTATGAGCCTATTGTTTCAGGTCCGGTAGATATCCAGGCAGGAAAACAAGCAGAAGTAAAAGTAATGTTAGGAACTTATTCTAACAGCAATAAGATCAGCATCTCTGGAGTAAGCAGAGTAGAAAACGGTAAAGGTATTACCCAAATTTCAGGTTCTGGAATTGGTGAACATAAATTAGGAGGTACTATTACATTGACAGATGCTACAGGTAAGCCACAATCTTTCCCTTGGACGCATACTTATAATGTAATTGCAGGACCAAGAGAAGTAAAACTTGAAAAAGGATTATTACTTTCTGCAGATAAAATGAATGTAATGTATAGAGGACTTGAGAACCCTGTTTCAGGATCAATCTTAGGTGCTGACAATTCAAGACTTTCATTATCTGCTGCAGGAGCTACTGTGAAAAGTACAGGTACAGGTAAATGGGATGTTACCCCTACTACAGGAAACGTAGTTAAATTAACATTATCAGGAACTGATCCATATGGTAAAACTGTTTCTCAGGTATTTGAATACAGAATTAAGAATATTCCTAGACCTCAGGGTCAGATCAGAGGTAAAGCAGTAAACTTTATGCCGGCAGGTTCTATACCTAACCAGATTATTTCAGCTACTTTACCAGACTTTGACTTCCCTGTTTCATTTACTGTAAATAGCTTTATCATTAAGCTTCCAGGAAAAGCAGGTACTCTGATTCAAGGTAGTTCATTATCAGGAGCAGAAGGTATGCTTAGAAATCTTAGACCAGGCGATGTAGTTCAGATCTATGATATTCAGGCAACTGCTACAGGACTTGGAAACCAGAGACTTAAGGAGATTTCACCTGTAATTATTAATGTACAATAAGGTTAATTTGTAAAATCATATTATGAAAAAATATATTAGCACCCTTTTAGTTTTAGTTTCGGGATTCGCGTTTTCCCAAACTATTCTGAATGCTGCTTCTCCCGAGGAGTTTAGACAAATGAGGTCTGAATCAATGAGAAAAGCAGGGGATACTGTTATCAGCAATAAAGTAAAACCTCTTGAATATGGTTTTGTTGATGACAAAGATATTTACAAGAGTATGTTTGTTTGGGAGATCATTGATATGAATGATAAGATCAACCAGCCATTCTATTATGACAATCCAGATGGACTTCTTTCAAGTTCTACAAGATCCTTATATCAGTTATTGCTTGATGGAGCACTTAAGGGTGACATCAAAGAAGTTTATGATGATGAAAATTTCGTTACAAGACTTACACCTGAAGCCATTCAGAAAAGATTGGAAAGTGTAAGACTTGATGAAGAAGCTATTGATATCCTTAACTCTGGAAGAACGCTTACAGAGGACGAGAAAAAAAGATTAACAGATATCATCAGAACAACAACTGATAAGGTGAAAGTTCTTAAAGTGATGGGTATGTGGTTTATCGATAAGAGAGACGGTCAAATGAAATACAGACCTCTTGGTATTGCAGCTATGGGACCAGATCCTACATCTGTTGGAAGAATTGGCCCTGACGGTCAGCCTTTAGCTGGTGCTGATGAATTGATCGACTTATTCTGGATCTATTATCCAAGTGCAAGAGATATTTTAGCAAATAATTATGTTTTCAACAGAAAAAATTCATCTGCTGATTTATCTTTCGATGATGTTATCAATGCAAGAAGATTCTCTTCTATCATTTATAAATCTTCAAGCGGTTTAGGAGACGGTACTATTAAAGACTATATTCCTAAAAATGCTGATGAGCAGCTGGAAGAAAGTGACAGAATCAAGGCACAGATTCTTGACATGGAAAATGATATGTGGAATTACTAGATTTCACTTGATATTTATAGAAAACCTGAGTATTTTTACTCAGGTTTTTTTTTATTATGAAAAATGTAGATTATATTATTGTAGGAGACGGATATGCGGGGCTTTTTCTGGCTCATCAGCTCATTAAAAATAAAAAGTCTTTTGTGGTCTTTTCTGAAGGAAGAAAAAGTGCTTCTCAGGTTTCAGCAGGAATTATCAATCCTGTTGTTCTAAAGAAGTTCACAACATTCTGGAAAGCACAGGAACAAATAGATTTTCTGAAGGAAAGTCTTAAAGAAATAGAATCCTATACAGGAGAAAATTATCTGATCAATGCCTCCATTCGAAGAATCTTTCATGATGAGAACGAGCAGAACTTATGGTTGAAAAAATCAGGAAATGAAGAATTATCTGCTTTTCTTGACGAAAATTTTGATCGTTTAAAGGTGGTAAAAAACGATTTTCAGACGGGAAAGGTGAATCAATCTGCCAGGCTTAATGTTAATGGATTTTTTAGTGGTTTATTCAGTTATTTTGAAAAAAATGATCATTGGGTAAAAGAAAAATTCGATTACAGCAAATTAAATTCTTCTGAATCGGTTTATAAAGATATTTCTTTCAAAAATATTATTTTCTGCGAAGGAATGGGAGTAAAAGATAATCCATACTTTTCAGAAATAGCAGTAGTTCCCAATAAAGGGCATCATATAAAAGTGAAACTTTCCCAACCGATTCCTGAAAATATAACCATTAAAAAGAAACACTTTTTATTTCCGACCGGAACCGGGCTTTATTTTTACGGTGGAACTTACGACAGAGAGCAGCTTCATTATCATATCGATGAATCAGCGGTTTCACAATTGGTGAAGGGACTTTCTGAATTTTATCCCTACGATTTTGAAGTAGAAGAAGTGCATTTTGGTTTCCGTCCTACAGTAAAAGACCGAAGACCGATTATTGGAAGGCATGAGACATTCAGTAATCTATATGTTTTTAATGGACTTGGAGCTCGCGGAATCCTCAATGGATGCTATTTTTCAAGAGATTTATTCCGTTTTATTGAAGAAGATATTCCATTGCATGAAGAAGTCTCATTGAACAGATTTAAATAGTGTACCTTAGTGTACAGATCCAAAGCGTAAATCTATGAATGAAAATATATTAGGTATAATTGCCGGAGTTTTTACTTCTGTTTCTATGATCCCACAGCTTGTAAAAGTAATCAGAGAAAAGAATGTGGAAGATATTTCTTTACTTATGCTTTTAGTCCTTATTTCAGGGCTGTCATTATGGGTATGGTATGGTTTTAAAAAAGATGAACTGCCTATTATATTATCAAACTCATTTGCCGTTTTGGTGAATACGAGCCTTTTAATCTGTTATATAAAATACAATAAAAAATAGTTGATAACACGACATAAAAAAGACGCCTTATCAATGAGGCGTCTTTGTATTTTTATTGAAGTGAAATAATATTATTGAAGAACAAATTTGGCTAAAGGAGCCATTCTTGCCTTATTTAAAGTAAGAGTATTTCCATTCACAGAATAGTTATCTGCTGCAAGGATTGCTTTTGTAAATTGGTTTTCAATATCCAAATCTTCACAAGCCATCATCGTAGACATTCCCTGATTGAATTTAATTCTCATGATATCAGGCTTGATCTCAAAAGTTCCTCCCAATCCATTGCATCCTGCATGGCCCTGATATCTCATCTCTTTCATGTCAAGCTTGAAATATGGATTGTTTTTAGGATTCTTTAGTTCAATGGGTTTCCCGTTAAGCTCTGTAAGTTTCCAAGTTTTTCCTGTAATATCAGTTGTTGTTTTTTCTGCATTTTGTGTCTTACAAGAAACAACTAAAAATGCTGCAATAATAAGTGCTGATAAATAGTAATATAAACTTTTCATAATGTTTATTTTTTTTTAGATGAATGCTAATCCCTATGCTAATACGATGCCATTTTAGCTGGGCCAGACTCTTTTTTTGCCTGTTTAAGGTGGAACAGAACCATATCTACATTCTTTTTCAGGAACGTTATATTGCCTTTAATATCAGAGTATTGATACTCTTCGTTGGAGGCAGTATACTCAGGTAAAGCATCACTTTTTTTAAGATCAAAAGTTTTACCGTTTAAATGTATTGTTGCTGTATTTTTAGTGTTGTTGATAGTGACTTCTATCTTTTCTCCATAGCTGTCAACATACACATCTTTGGAAATGTTGTCTGTATTCTCGGGTGTAGCAGTGGCAATCGTTTCAGCTTCTTTTCCGGGATGCTTACACGCTGTTAGGGAAAGAACGGTCAATCCAAAAAGGATTGGTAGTAATAATTTTTTCATAGTGATAAGTGATTTTAAAGTGTTTCATGAATTATGGTGTTAATACCTTATAAATTTACAAATATTTTTAATAAATATGTGTTAATTTTTCATAAACTAACAGAGAATATAAATCAAATTGGATTTATCTCACTGTTTTTTGAATCATTTTTTAGGATACGGGAAATAATAATTATTGTAGAAAAATCAAGGAAATAGGGGCTAGTGCAAGGTTTTTAAGCGTCTTGTTTTCAGTAAGATATTGTAATTTTTTCATTTTTCATTTGGTTTTGTGTTAATTTTCGGCAAAAGTAATTTAAAAAAGAGAGACAAGCAATAAGTTAATATTAATTATATGAAATCATGATAAAAGTTAGGTTAAGTTATTTTAATTCAGTCAAAAAAGGGCTTTACAATAGAGGCTTTTTTGCTTTTAAAATGTTCAAAAACGCAACAGATTTAAAATTAAAATTTCCTTAAATCAACAAAGATGGCTTAGTTTTTGAAAACTGAAACTTGCACAGATGAGATGTCAGAATTGTTCAGATTATGCTTGAATAAAGGAAATATTTAATATTTATCAGGTTTTTATATTCAGGTATTTTAAAGGATAGTTAAATTTTGTTAATCCATGATGATAATGTCATAATCTGGGTGTACATTTGCAACTTCAAAATGAGAAACTTTATAGTATACTTTTTAACCGGTCTTTTTCTGCTCTTTGTAGTAGAAAGTAGACTTGACGTTAAAACTCTTCGAAATGACTATAGCGGCCATGTTTCTCATCATTTGCCCAAAAAAGCCAACCGTTTGAATCAGACTTTTGAAAAACTTTCTGTTCAACAAATGTCCGACAATGTAGATAATTCTACTTTAGAACTTGCCGAGAATGATTTTCAGCTGTCTGATATATGTCAGGCTGTTCTTGTTTTTGCAGGAGTTTTTAGTCTTGTTTATATTTTTGGATTAAAAAGCTACAAACGATTCCAATCAGATATTCACGGTTTTGTTTTTGGCCTTACTGCCAAAAGATTTATTCTTATCCGTTCTATCAGAATTTAAAATTTCATCGATCTATTCATTTTCTGCCTGATTTCAGGTGGATATACTTTGCGTTGTATATGTTGGTAATCATTACATCGTACCCCCTTTTATTACCGTTTTATTTCTATTAAAACATTAACGATTTATATAAGCTCTAGAATTATGATAAAAAGAGTTGCTTCGGGAATTGCGCTGAGTGCCCTTCTGTTGGCGGTTGGCTGCAATAAGAAAAAAGAAGAAAAAGAAGAAGTTACCATCTTTCCGGTGACATCCCCTGTGGTAATGGATACTGTAATCAACAAAGAATACGTAGCCCAGATTCAATCTGTAAAAAACATTGAAGTTCGGGCTCAGGAAAAAGGTTTCCTGGAAAAAATCTTTGTAGATGAAGGACAATACGTACAGGCAGGACAGACCTTGTTCCGAATTATGCCTAAACTGTATCAGGCAGAATTATTAAAAGCAAAAGCAGAGGTAGAACAAGCTTCTATCGAACTGAAAAATGCAAGTACATTAGCAGGAAACAATATCGTTTCCAAGAATGAAAAAGCAATGGCAAAAGCCAAACTGGATGCTGCCAATGCAGAAATGAAACTCGCTCAGATCCACCTTTCTTTTACGGATATCAAAGCACCGTTCTCAGGTATTATCAACAGAATTCCTTTGAAACTGGGAAGTCTTGTAGATGAAGGTGATTTGTTGACTTCGTTATCAGATAACACAAGTATCTATACGTATTTCAACGTTTCTGAACCTGAGTATTTAAGTTATCAGACGCACGCTGCAGACAGAGGTAGTAATCAAGTGTCTTTGATCACAGCAAACGGCGAAATGTATTCGCAGAAAGGAGAAATTCAAACTATTGAAGGAGAATTTGACAACGAAACAGGAAATATTGCTTTCAGAGCGAAGTTTCCAAATCCTGATAAGCTTCTGAGAAATGGAGAAACAGGAAAGATTCAAATGACAATGCCTGTTCATAACGGTTTGATTATCCCACAGAAAGCGACTTATGAAATTCAGGATCAGAAATATGTGTTTGTCATCGATAAAAACGGAGTAGCAAAATCCCGAAATATCAAAATAGCTTATGAGCTTCCGGATCTATACGTAATAGGTTCAGGAATATCAAAAGGAGATCAGATCCTTCTGGAAGGAGTACAGAAAGTGAAGGATGATCAAAAGGTGAAAACAAAATTCCAGGATCCTAAGAAAGTTCTTCAGTCATTGAAATTAAAAGCAGAGTAGTGGTCTCTAAAATGAAGTAGTATGTTTAAAAAATTCATTCGCAGACCAGTTCTGTCTATAGTAATCTCATTGATTATTGTATTTATGGGAGTCCTGTCATTGGTAAAACTTCCAGTGACTCAGTTCCCGTCCATTTCTCCGCCAAAAGTAAATATTACCGCAGAATATCCCGGAGCTAACAACGAATTGTTGATTAAATCCGTAGTAATCCCTTTGGAAAGAGGGTTAAATGGGGTTCCGGGTATGAAATATATGACCTCAGATGCTGGAAATGATGGAGAAGCTTCCATTCAGCTTGTATTTGATCTGGGGACAGACCCTAACGTAGCTGCAGTAAACGTTCAGAACCGTGTATCTTCAGTAGTGAATAAGCTGCCGCCTCTTGTAGTACGTGAAGGGGTAAAGATCACCCGTGAGGAACCTAACATGTTGATGTATATTAACTTGTATAGTGATGATCCTAAAGCTGACCAGAAATTCCTTTTCAACTATGCAGATATCAACGTAATGTCTGAATTGAGAAGAGTAGGTGGTGTTGGTTTTGCCGATATCCTGGGAACCCGTGAATATGCAATGCGTATCTGGCTTAAACCGGATAGATTAACGGCTTACAATATTTCAGCTGATGAAGTAATGGAATCTCTGAATCAGCAAAGTTTGGAAGCGTCTCCGGGTAAAACGGGAGAAAGCTCCGGAAAGCGTTCTCAGTCATTTGAATACATCTTAAAATATTCAGGTCGTTTCAACAACGAAAAAGATTACGGAAACATCATTTTAAAAGCAAAACCGGATGGAGAATCGGTAAGATTAAAAGATGTAGCTGATATAGAATTTGGTAGTTCCATGTATGATATTTATTCTACATTGAACGGGAAACCTTCTGCAGCGATCACGGTAAAACAATCCTATGGATCCAATGCAAGTGACGTTATCAAAAACGTAAAAGCATTGATGAAGGATCTTGAGAAAAATAACTTCCCTAAAGGAATGCATTACGACATCAGTTATGACGTTTCAAGATTCCTGGATGCTTCCATGGAAAAAGTAATCCATACTTTATTTGAGGCTTTCGTTTTGGTTGCCATCGTGGTATTCCTATTCCTTGGGGACTGGCGTTCAACCTTGATTCCGGCGCTGGCTGTTCCCGTTTCATTGGTAGGAACATTTGCGGTCATGTCAGCCTTTGGCATTACCCTGAATATGATTTCCCTCTTTGCCTTAGTAATGGCGATCGGGGTAGTGGTAGATGACGCGATTGTAGTGATTGAAGCCGTTCACGCCAAGATGGAAGAGAAACATCTTTCCCCATTGAAAGCGACAGAAGAGGCGATGCATGAGATCAGTGGAGCAATTATCGCAATTACGCTGGTAATGGCATCTGTATTCATTCCGATTGCATTTATGTCTGGTCCGGTAGGGGTATTCTACCGTCAGTTCTCTATCACAATGGCTTCATCCATTATCCTGTCAGGGGTTGTGGCACTTACATTGACACCGGCATTGTGTGCATTGATTTTAAAAAATAATCACGGAAAAGCCAAAAAGAAAACTCCGATTAATCTTTTCCTTGATAAATTCAATAATGTATTTACAAAAGGAGCAGGGAGATATGAGAAGATGCTGAATAAAACAGTGACAAAAAAGACAATAACATTGCCGTTATTGTTAGCATTTTGTGCCGCTACATTCTTCCTGAGCAGCTCCTTGCCTACAGGATTTATTCCAGCAGAGGATCAGGGGATGATCTATGCAATTATTCAGACTCCACCGGGATCTACATTAGAAAGGACCAATCAGATAGCCAAAGAACTTCTGAGGGAATCTGAAGATATTGACGGTGTACAGTCTGTTTCATCTCTTGCAGGATATGAGATTTTGACCGAAGGGACAGGATCCAACTCAGGAACATGTCTGATCAACCTTAAAAGCTGGGAAGAACGTAAAGAATCTGCTGCAGAAATCATTGAAAAACTGGAAGAAAAAGCCAAAAATATTCCGGGTGCCAATATTGAATTCTTTCAACCGCCTTCCGTTCCGGGATATGGAGCTGCAGGAGGTTTTGAACTTCGTTTGCTGGATAAAGCAGGAAGTGGAGATTATCATAAAATGGAGCAGGTGAGTAATGATTTTGTGAAGGAGCTTAAGAAGCGTCCGGAACTGGGATCTGCATTTACATTCTATTCGGCGAGTTTCCCGCAATATATGCTTAAGATTGATAATGATCTGGCTGAGCAAAAAGGAGTGACCATTGAAAAAGCGATGGATAACTTATCCACATTAATCGGGTCCAACTATGAGACGAGTTTCATCCGTTTCGACAGGCCGTATAAGGTAATTGTTCAGGCAGGACCACAATATCGTGCCTTACCAACAGATCTGTTGAAGCTGTATGTTAAAAATGATAAAGATCAGATGGTTCCTTACTCAGACTTCATGAGACTGGAAAAAGTATATGGATTATCTGAGATTACCAGACACAATATGTATAACTCTGCAGAGGTAAGTGGAACTCCGGCACCTGGATATAGTAGTGGACAGGCGATTAAAGCTATTCAGGAAGTAGCGGATAAAACCCTTCCGAGAGGTTTTGGGATCGACTGGGCGGGTATTTCCAAAGATGAAGTAAGCCGTGGAAATGAAGCGGTATTTATCTTCCTGGTATGTTTAGGATTCGTTTATCTGATCCTTTCTGCACAATATGAAAGTTTCATCCTTCCGCTTCCGGTAATTTTATCCCTTCCGGTAGGTATTTTTGGAGCATTCTTATGCTTAAAACTTTTAGGATTGGAGAATAACATCTATGCACAGGTGGCCATGGTCATGCTAATCGGACTTTTAGGTAAGAATGCCGTGTTGATTGTAGAGTTTGCTGTGCAGAAGAAAGCCGAAGAAGGAATTCCTGTGGCAAAAGCAGCTATTGAAGGAGCCGCTATTCGTTTCCGTCCTATTTTAATGACATCATTTGCATTCGTTGCCGGATTGATTCCATTGGTTGTTGCAACAGGACCGGGAGCAATTGGTAACAGAACGATTGGTACTGCAGCGGCAGGAGGGATGTTGATCGGAACTATTTTCGGATTGATGATTATCCCAGGATTGTATTACATCTTCGGAACCATTGCAGACAAATCCAGACTGGCAAAATATGAAGAAGAGAATCCTTTAACAGAACAAACTGAACCTTATGAACATGATGGAAAATTCGAAGACTAAAAATATAATCACAGCCATTGCCTTATCACTTGTTCTTGCAAGTTGTAAGGCGCCGATGGCGACTGTCATAAAAGACGAGGTAAAAGAAAATATTCCTCAGAACTTTAATCAGGAAGAACAGCAGGATGCTAACAACAATAGCGGAACGACTCCCTGGAGACAGTTCTTTACTGATCCAAACCTGGTAACCCTTATTGAAACAGCTTTAAAGAATAATCAGGAACTACTCATCACCCTTCAGGAGATTCAAATTGCGAAAAGTGGTGTTTTAGCTAAAAAAGGTAGACTTACACCAACTGTTTCCGCAGGAATAGGAGCAGGGCTGAAAAAAGCAGGCCGCTATACGAGCGAAGGAGCCGGTGATGCCACTACGGAAATAGAACCCGGAAAGGCAATGCCGGATCCGCTGGGAAATTTTGAAGCAGGGTTGAATGCAAGCTGGGAAATTGATATCTGGAAAAAACTCAGAACTGAAAAAGAATCTGCAGTAGCCCATTATCTTTCTACAGTAGAAGGTAAAAACTTTGTGTTGTCTAATCTTATTGAAGAAGTGGCAGACAATTATTACGAATTGTTGGCTCTTGATAATCAATTGGATATCATACAACAGTATATCAAGCTTCAGCAAAGAGCATTAGAAATTTCTAAAATTCAGAAGGAAGCTGCTGCTGCAACGGAGCTGGCTGTAAAGAAATTTGAAGCAGAATTGGCAAAATCCAAAGCTGCAGAATATACGATCCGTCAGCAAATCACTGAGAAGGAAAACGAAATCAATGCTTTGCTGGGAAGATATCCACAGCCAATTGTGAGAGCAAAGGAAAACTTTATGTCTACCATTCCTCCGACAGTGTATACGGGAATTCCATCACAGTTACTGGCAAACCGTCCTGATATCAAGCAGGCAGAGCTGGAATTAAAGGCTTCAAAACTAGATGTGGAAGCGGCAAGAAAAGAATTTTATCCTTCTTTGGAAATTTCTGCAACATTAGGTCTGGAGGCTTTCAAGCCATCTTATCTTGTTAAATTACCGGAATCAATTGCTTATAATCTTGCAGGTGAACTGGCGGGGCCACTGATTAATAAAAGTGCAATAAAAGCCAATTTCCAAACTGCAGATGCAAAACAGATTCAGGCATTATACGAATACGATAAAACAATTTTGAATGCTTATCTGGATGTTGCGAATCTCATGTCAAAGGTTAAAAACATAGATCA
This sequence comes from Chryseobacterium sp. MEBOG07, assembly GCF_021869745.1. Lineage (NCBI taxonomy): Bacteria > Pseudomonadati > Bacteroidota > Flavobacteriia > Flavobacteriales > Weeksellaceae > Chryseobacterium > Chryseobacterium sp. MEBOG07. The sequence continues at coordinate 4,475,432 of NZ_CP084579.1, read as the reverse complement.
GTATTATCAATTGAAATCACAGGAAACCAAAGCTCTGGATCAATCTATTGATATTGCCAATCAATTGTTCCGTAATTCAAGAGCAGATTATCTTGAAGTTCTTTTGAACCAGAGAGATGCGCTGGATGCTAAAATGGAGCTTATTGAAGCAAAACAGAAGCAGCTTAGTACAGTCGTCGATATCTATAAAAGTTTAGGCGGCGGCTGGAAATAAAAATATCATAATTCAATCAATAAACAGTTAATGTTTTAGGGTCAATTCTTTTAGGATTGGCCCTTTTTTATTTTTATACGACAAGTTCTGTCGCTGCGCAGAGATAATTTTACATCAGAATAAGACGAATTTTAACCCATCATAAAGAAAATTTAATTATTAATAGTATGATTTACAGTAAACTGCATTAAGTTGATTTTCGTTTCTTAAAAACCGTTAAATTCGCGAAGTTTCAATAAAATAATTGCTAACTCAGAAAATAAAAACACAGGAATGAAAAAAATCTATATCGGTGTATTTACCTTATGCACGATTTTGGGCATCTCTGCTCAGGAAGTGGTATGGCAGAAAGATATCAAATCCTCTACCCAGGATTTTCTAAGCCAGGTCACCACAACCATCGACCAGCAATATCTGATCACGGGAAGCTCTATTCAAAGCAATAAACAGCAGGCTTCAGGAAGCAAACAAAACAACGGCTACGATTTCCATTTGTTTAAACTCAATCAGCAAGGAAATGAAGTTTGGGAAAAATACTTTTCAGGGCAAAACCACGATTATTTATCAGCCACAGTTACCACACAGGATGGCGGATTTCTATTAGCCGGAACCTCCTATTCAGGAAAAGGATTGGATAAAAAAGAGGATTCAAAAGGAGGCTCAGACATCTGGCTGATCAGAATCAATGAATTTGGAGATGAACTATGGCAGAAAACCTTGGGAAATTCTTCCGATGAAGAAGCCAGAGCCGTGATTCAAACGACCGATTTAGGATTCTTTGTTGCCGGAAATGTACAAAACGCTGCAAAAGGATATGGTTCCAAAGACGTCTTGATTACGAAGCTGGATAAAGACGGAAAAGAATTATCACAATTAATTTTAGGCGGAAAAGGCTTAGACGAAGTAGAAAAGATGATTCCAACAAAAGATGGTGGCGCCTTACTCGGCATGTATTCGAGAAGCGGATCTGTTAAAACAATCCATCAGCAATCAACGATCAATAGTAATACTCCGTCTGAAAAACCTGCAACCCGCAATCTGTTATCTACAACCTCAAAACAAAGCGACAACTTCGGTGAAGGCGACTACTGGATTGTCAAATTGGACAAAACCGGAAAAGTAGAATGGGAAAAGAACTTTGGAGGGAAAGGAGACGATCATATCAGGACTCTGGCTTTAACGTCAAATGGTTTTATCATTGGTGGCGAATCCAGATCGGAAAGATCAGGAAACAAAACCGTAGGAATTGAAGAAGGAACAGACCTTTGGTTGATTTCTTTAAACGAAAGAGGCGATGAACAATGGCAGAAATCCTACAACTTCAAGAACCGTGATATTTTAATGAGTATGAGCGTGATTCATTCTGCAGATGACAAATCTTCCAAAGGAATCTTATTGGGAGGCTACACTCAGGCAGAAGGAAGAATACAAACCGATGATGAAACCTTCTGGATCCTGTACTTGGATCAAAATGGTAATGAACAGTGGAGAAAGCATATCACTGGAGAATCCAGGAAGAAAGAGGAAAGGCTTTCCGATTTAAAACTCAACAGAGATGGTTCAATTGTTTTAGCCGGAACCAGTGCAGAAGAGCTTGGCAAAGAAAACTGGAAGATTGTGAAATTGGGAGACAAGCAGGTTGATCAACTCATTGAAAAATATGATATCAAGATCTATCCGAATCCAGTATCAGACTATGCTTATGTAGAAATCGGCTTTGATTTTAAGGATGCTGATATTCTCTTGTATGATATGAGCGGCAGACAACTTCAGAACCTAAAAACCCAGAACAGAGTAACTAAGATTAATACTCAGGCTTTGATTCAGGGAGCGTATCTGGTGACTATAAAAACTAACAATAATAAAACAGCGAACGCTAAGCTGATCAAAAAATAACCAGCATGAAACTTTTTTTAAACTTATTATTATTTATTCCGATGATCTTTGTTAAAGGGCAAGCAGATCCTGACCCTTTTAATATTCCAAAAGTAGTTCCTCCTTCCACGGAGTCTTTTTTAAGAACAGAATACGGGAAGACTCCACTAAATGAATACAGAGGCATGGCTTCAATTAGCATTCCTGTGTATAATCTAAAGAGCAACGGATTAGAGCATTCCATAATTCTTAATTACGCAAAGATTGGAGTTAAGGTCAATGATATTCCTACGAGTGTAGGAATGAGCTGGGTGCTTGAATCCAGTGGAGTCATTAATAGAACAATATATGGCCAGGCTGATGAAACTGTAGATAGCAGCAGAAGAATTTATTTTAATGATTCTCAGACTGCTACTAATTTGGGTAATGCAAGTGATGGTACTCCGCAAGCAGTTGAATTAGCATCTTACCTTAATGGCAATATAAATGATACACAGGTAGATATTTTCAATTTTACAGTCCCCGGATATTCAGGAAGCTTTTATCTTGACAAAAATCTTAATCCTGTACTGATAACGGATGAACATTTATATAAAATCAGTACCATAGGAAACTTTTCACAAACCAATGCTTTTGTGATCACAACAAATAAAGGAGTGAAATTCTATCTGGGAGGGGAAAATGCTGTGGAAACTACTGCTAGTAGAGAGTCTCTTAATACTTCAGGGATAACCAGCTTTTACCTGACAAAAATAGAATATCCAGATGGTAATACAATTAATTTTCAATATGAAAAAACCTATACAAAAAGTATCATATTGTCCACAACTCTATACAAATCAATAATCTCTGTTTCCAGTCAGCCGTCAGAGTGTCCTCCTCAAAATGTACCAGATCCTCCAACATCAGTGAATACTTTGAGGCTTATGAATCCGTTGAAAATATCAAAGATTACTTCGAATAATATTTCAATAAATTTCTATTATCAAGCAAATAATTTTTCATTTTATGATAAACTGACCTCCATTGACGTATTTTATAAAAATGAAAAAAGGAAAACAATAGATTTTACTTACATAGATGGATATGACAAATATTTTCTGAATAAACTTCAAAATTATAATTATTCACAAGGTTCAAAGACTTTCGAAAATGAATATGTGTTTACTTATGATGAAGCTAATAATGTTCCTAAGAAAAATGCTTTTTCTGTAGATACTTTTGGATATAACAACGGGAAAGGAATACAACTTCAGTTCCTGATGTCAATTTATTAGGAGCTAACCTTAATGTAAACTTAAGTACTTATAATTTTGCAGACCGAAGAGCTGATTTTAATTTTGCTAAAAAAGGAACGCTGACATCCATTACTTATCCGACAAAGGGTAGTACACATTTTGAATACGAATCATTAGGTATAAAAAAACAAACACGCGATAATAAAACGGTTGGGACAAATACAGATGCTTATTATCCTGTGGTTGTAAAAGATTCAATGACAATTCATGGAAATATTGTACTAGATAATAAAATTAAATTTTAATATCCACCAAGACGATCCGTCTACTATTCCTAATAACCAAGGAGCATCAAATTTAAAAGTTGTTGATATTACTTCAAATCAGATATTGATTAACCAAAACTATTATCTTCCAAAAACTCAAATGGATTTTAATAAAATTCTCGAGATAAATACGAATCCTAACAGCCAGTATAAAATTGTTATTACATGTTTAAGACCTAATATTACGTTTGAATCGTCCGTTAATGCAGATTATTATATTGGATATACAAAAGTTGAAGATCATGGCCTTAGATTAAAGAGAATGTATGATCAAACAGTTGAAGGTACTATTTCAAATATCAAAAGATTGTACTATAGTGACTTCCAAAATATTCATAATGCAGATGGGCTTCCTTTATCTAGAGCTGATTATCAAAAATTTTTCTTAGGAAATATGTATTTTGAAGGTATGTGCGACAGTGGGGGACCATTTGGAGGAGGCCAGTACAGTATTCGAAAATTATGTTTTACATCAGGAATCAATAATTATACATTATCAGATATTGAAAATGATAATATCTATCCTAATGTTACAATAAGTCATGGTGGTGATGATTTTGAAAAAGGCGGTGAAGTAAAGACTTTTTCTGCGCCTGAGTTTGATCAATTTCAGACATTACGTGAGCCAGACTCATCCAACCCTTACAGTGCAAAAAATATTGAATATGTTGTTAATTTGATGAGTAAAAATCTTGAAAGGGTTTCGTTTTATGATAAAAATAATGGAACACTTCTTAAACACTATTCATTTGTTAAGAAAAATAATAATTTCTTCGCATTAAAAATGATTGAGAATAACTATCAATTTAATACAACAAATAAAATATATAATCTTATAGGATTGGACGTTTATACTCCTACATTATATCCTTCAAACATAACACCTGGGACTCAGCTTTTTAATAGAATTATAGGGCTTTTTCCCATAACCACTTATTCTAATACTTTAAAGAAAACAATAGAAACGGACTTTATGGAAGATATTCCGTTGACAGATGTTCTTAACGATGTAATAAATGTTAATGCTAAGAAAATTGTAAAGACCAACGATTATCAGTATAATAATACAGATAAACAGTTGACGGATGTTAAAATTATTTTTCCTGATCAATCTTTGTTAGAAACAAATTATAAGTATGCAGCAGAAAAAAACAATCAATATTTAACTGGTAAAAATATGATTGGTATTTCACTAGAAACGGAAACAAAGAAAAATGGAAAGGTGATCTCTAAAGCAGAAAATTTATATCCGTATACGCAAGTAGAGGCTGATGTTAAAACAATTGGATTGCCACTTCCTATTTCAGCATTATCTCAAAATCTATCTAGTGGAGAAATGGAAGAAGCTATCCACTATGATAAATATGATGAAAAAGGAAATTTACTTCAGTACACCACAAAAGCAGGAATTCCTGTTAGTATTGTCTGGGGATATAATCAAACAGTTCCAATTGCGAAGATAGAGGGAGTTACTTATGTACGTTTATCAGCTATGTCTCCTGGTACTTTAGAAATTATTACTGCTTCCAATATAGATTCAGATGCAGGTGTAAACAATGATGAGACTGCATTTTTGTCAGCATTGAATTCATTCAGAAGCAATCCTGCGTTATCCGGGTACACAGTTATCACTTACACCTATGATCCATTAATTGGAGTAAGAAGCATCACGCCGCCATCCGGTATCAGAGAAAATTATATATATGATTCGGCAGGTCGACTTGAAAAAGTAATCAATATGGATGGCAAAGTATTGAAGGAGATGAAATACAATTACAAAAACTAAACCGATGAAAAAATTAATACTACCGATAGGAGCCTTACTCTTATCAAACTTAATATATGCCCAGCTTTCTCCGCTTTCTAATACAGAAAACTATGTTCAGACCAAAACATATCTGGATTATAATGGCACTTCCCCTACAAAATCCTCAGAAACGGTACAGTATTTTGACGGCTTGGGAAGACCCAAACAAATTGTTAATGTAAAAGCATCTCCATTAGGACGGGATGTCGTGACTCCCATCAAATATGACCAGTTTGGAAGACAGGTGCAGGAATATCTTCCTGTTCCTCAAGGAGGAACTCTCAATGGAGCGATTATTCCTGATCCTTTGAATAGTCTGGCTGCTACACCCTATGGTGGCTCTGAAAAGATATATTCTGAAAAGGTTATTGAAAATTCTCCTTTAGACAGAGTTTTGGAACAAAAACAGGTAGGTAACGACTGGAACGGAAAATCTGTAAAGTTTGGGTATGACGCCAACGGATTTAATGAAGTGTATAAGTACGCCACGGTTACCACTTGGGAAAACGGAGTTACAAAAAGTATAGTAAGCCTATCTCCAGCTACAATTTATGCACCTAACCAACTTTATAAAAACTCTGTAAAAGATGAAGATGGCAATGAAACAATAGAATTTAAAAATGGAAGAGGTCAGGTTGTATTGGTGAGAAAAGTAAAGAGCTCAGCAGAGCATATAGACACCTATTATGTTTACAATGAATATGACCAGCTGGCTTTTGTAATATCTCCCAAAGCCGTACATCAGACAATTACGGATGATTTACTTGATACATTATGTTATCAGTATCGTTATGATGGCAGAGGCAGACTGGTAGAAAAAAAGCTGCCTGGTAAAGGTTGGGAATCTATGGTGTATGATAAGCAGGACAGGCTGGTGGCCAGCCAGGATGCTGAAATGAGATTGAAAGGACAGTGGCTCTACACCAAGTATGACCAGTTTGGAAGAGTTGCTTATACGGGTATTAAAACAGGACTCAATACCAGTCTTGATGTAGGGCTTACAAGAGCTGCGGAGCAGACAGATGCCAACACCTTCGGCTTCAATAGTGTAGACCGTGGAAATGTAGCGTTTTTTAACAGGCAGGGAATGGATGTCTATTATGGCAGTTCTGATCTTACCTATCCCAAATCTCCCACATGGGTAAAGCTATTATCTTTACACTATTATGATAGCTATCCGGGGTATGGTTTCAATCCTTCATTTCCGGCGAATACACCTGAGATGACGGTTTTAACAGGAGCTCCGACCACGGATGGCAGAAGTACCAAAGGACTTCCCGTAATGAGTTTTGTGAAGAATATTGGAGATGATAACTGGACAAAAAACTATACCTACTATGATCAGAAAGGAAGAGCCGTTGGAACCCATTCTATCAATCATCTGGGGGTTATACCCATACAGAATCCAAACTGGATTTTGCAGGATTACCCCAACAAACCATTACCAGACATAAGCGGTTAAATTCAGATGTGGAGAGAGTGGTAACTGAAACTTTTGAATATGATAATCAGAACAGATTACTGGTTCATAAACATCAGATGGATAGTAATCCTGTAGAAATTCTTGCCCAAAATAACTATAATGAACTTTCGCAGCTTACCGGTAAAAAAATAGGAGGAACACTTGCCAGTCCATTACAGAATATCAGTTATGCCTATAATATCCGTGGCTGGATGACTAAAATTAATGATCCTAAAAACTTAGGAGCAAACCTTTTTGGTTATGAAATAAAATACAACAAAGTAGAAGGTCTGGAAGTTCCAAATACAGATTATTCTAACTACAAAGTACAACCTAAATACAACGGAAACATAGCAGAGGTTGATTGGAAAACTTCCACAGATTCCAATAGTAATCTGAGAAGATACGGTTATGTATATGATACCCTGAACAGGCTTACCGCAGGTTTTTATCAAAAAGACACCAACCCTTCCGGAAAAGAATACAATGAGCTTCTGGCCTATGATGTGAATGGAAATATTCTGAATCTGGTAAGAACGCAGGAAGCCCTTTCAGGGAGTGCTACCGCTTTAGTGATTGATAATCTGGTGTACACTTACACGGGGAATAAGCTTAATAAAGTATCAGATGCTTATCTTAATAATACCGGATATCCCGTAGGGGGCAATGAAATCTCCTATGACAGCAATGGGAATATGACTATTCAACCTGATAAAGGAATTTCCTCCATCCAATATAATTATCTAAATTTACCAGGAAAAATTACCCAAAACTCCAAAGTAGCGGAATATACTTACAGAGCAGATGGAGTAAAAGTAAAAAAGGTTTTTGATACAAAAACTACAGATTATCTGGATGGCTTCCAGTATACTGATTCGGTATTAAAGTTTTTCCCAACAGCAGAAGGGTATTTCAATGTTGAGACCGGAAAGTATGTATATAATTATACTGACCATCTTGGAAATGTTAGAATAAGTTATGCTAAAAATGGAGCAGGAACAGAGATCATTGAAGAAAGTAATTATTATCCTTTTGGATTGAAGCATGAGGGGTATAATATATTAACTGGAAATCCTGGATATAAATACAAGTACAATGGTAAGGAATTACAGGAAACGGGCATGTATGATTATGGAGCGAGGATGTATATGCCGGATCTGGGAAGATGGGGAGTTGTTGATCCATTAGCTGAGAAAATGTCTCGTTATAGTCCTTACAACTATGCTTTTAATAATCCTTTGAGATTTATTGATCCGGACGGAAGAGAAAATAAAGATTGGGTAAGAGGTGGTCCTTTCGATACTTGGCACTACAGAAGTGATATAACATCACCAGAACAGGCAGCAGCGGCAGGTTATACATCATATGCAGACGGAAGAGGAGATAAAAACAGTTCATATGATACAACATTATCAAGAAATGGAGTAAATACAGGTGAAAATCAAAGTATAGTCTTAGGAGAAGGTGGCAATTATACAGTAAATGGAGAATCTTTTACTTCACGTGACGAATACACAAATATGAAACCTGTAGATGACTTTGGAAAATTTATGGCAGGCTTTGTTGCTTTTCCTATGTTATTGGAATCTTCTCCTTTTTTAGTTTCTGGAGGTTCAGCAGAAGTTTTGGCAGGTAAGGCAACATTAAGTACAGCTACTCAATTTCTAGGAACAGGAGATGTCAATATAATGAGTGTTGTAGGAGATACTTTTGGAGCATATGGTTCTGGAGAGATTCTTGGTGGAGTTAGTGAACTTTCTGCTAAAAAACTAATAACCGGTGAATCTGCATTTAGAACTGTATTTAATGGTAATGGAATGTCTCCTCAAGAAGCTTTTTCTAATATTGGATTTGCTTTAGGAAGTAAAGGACTCGGAAAGGTGAATGGAGCTACAAAAGTTGGAGCTACAGGAATGGATAAGGCTGTAATAAGTGTAAATAATTTCCTTATTGGAACTGGTATGTATGGAGCAGCAGCAATAAATGCAACAGAAATACAGAAAAAACAAAAATAGTTATAATGATTTTTTTAAACGAAAGTTTTACATTTTATTTTTTATTGCTGTTTTTGCAGGAATATTTTCATATCAATTTTTTTTTGTTAAAATTTTTAAAAATTCCTATAAGCAGAAAGGACTTTATACAGTTGGTAAAATAAAAGAAGTTAAAGGATATGGAAGAGGAACAGGTTTTAATTACATATACACTTTTAATTTGAATGGAAGAAAGTATGAATCTGTTTGTGATATTGGAAGTCTATCTTATAGGGATGCTAGGAAAAGAATAAACAATAATTTTTTAGTAATATACCTAAATAATGATGTTTATAACAACAGAATTTACTCCAATATTCCTATAGGTGATGCAATAGATGATAGTATTAAATTGAAAGAGTGGATTAATAGTAATTCGAAAATTAAATCCAAAATCGATTCTATTATTCCTTCTCCTGGATATTTTTTTCAGAACTATTTTTAGAAATTATATAAAAATAAGCGACCGAAGGTCGCTTATTTTATTGTTTTTTATTAAGGAGATATTGCCCTTGCATTACATTTATTGTAAATTGAATTAAATCTTTTTGTATTTGAAAATCATTAGGAATTAGAAACTCATCCGGTTTTCTTTTTTGATTTATTTGTTTAAATGATTTAACCAAGTCTTTCAAATCTTCTTTTGAGTCATCTTTGAAAGTATAGTAAAACATCTGATTAAAGTACTTGAAATTACTGTTTTTTAATATTTGCTGTGTCTTATCGTCATCCCATTTATTCTGTTGCGCATATTGTAAAATTATGCTTTTGCAATAATTGTAAACATAGTTTTCAAAATTTGTTACTTTAATAAGTTCATCAACAAGGACTTTTTTATCTGCGGTTATTTCTATTTTTGGAGGCGGTGGTGGTGTAAACTCTTGAGCAAGAACAAAAGAAGAAATACAAAAAGTCATAACAAATAAATATTTTTTCATAGTACAGCAATATTTTTTAGTGTTAGTATATCTTATTGGAGTATGTTTATCTAAAAGCCTGTTTAGTTTTAAAGTTTTGGATATAGGTATTAATAACATTAAAGAGAATATTTATGGTATCAGGATCCATTTTTTGAATATTGTTAATACGCTCTACGGTCTCTTTATCGAATGTAGCGTTTTCTTCTTCCCTCTGCTGGCGCGAGCGTCTCGCTCGTGTCCACAAACAAAACAAAACCACTGCGTCAGCAGTGTTTTTTTATCTCTTACTTATCAAGCAGCCTCTCAAGCCTGCTCATCATTTCATCCTTTTCTTTCAACATACGTTCATACAACGCAATTTTTTCTTCGTGAAGTTTTATTACTTGTTCAATAGGATTGAAAATAGGGTTATCATTTCTTTGATATCCAATACCATGTTCTCCAAAGGTATTCGCTATAATATTCACAGCCTGCTCCTCATCAAAATTTTGAAAAGCTTCAACAGGAATTTTTAAAACTTCGGATATTTTTTCGAGCAGTTGGTTTTCAATGGTTTCTTTTTGTTCAAGAAAAGAAATCTTCTTTTGGTTCCAGTCTTCACCTAAATCAAGAGCCAACGCTTCCTGTTTTATTCCCAGCATTTCTCTAAAACGTTTTACATTTCTTCCCTGATGTATTTTGTAGTCCATTCTTAATCAATTTGTGAAGATTCAAAGATAATACATTCTGTAAAGTAAAGGTTAAAAAATGTCCGGTAAAATATTCCTGTTATACTTATTAAAGTGTCGGGAACTATTTTATAAACTGTCTTCAATAGCTTCCGAGGTGCTTTCTGCCACTACAGTAAGTCTCCGCAGCCGCTCATTAATTTGCTGTAACCATTTCGTAAACTGTCTCCAGCCCCTTAGTCAACGGTCTCTACCCCGTTCAATAAGTGCCTGTAACCCCTTATCAAAGTGGTGGGAGCCCCTTAGGAACCACCTTTAGCCCGTTTCACAAGTCCCTATAGACCCTTGTAGAAGGGGTTGGAGCCCGTTATGATACTCCCTACAGCCCCTTATGTAACCGGGTATACCCCCTACCCAAGGGGGTAGAGGGGGTTGGTGAAGGGGGTAGTAAACGTATTTTCGGAGTAATGAAAAACAGGTCATATCGGAATATTTTAATTTCCTAACTTTGTAACAGTCAACAATAATCAAACAAATATGTCAATCACCAACGAAGATCAAATGATCGGAATGCAAAAAGTAAGTGAAGCCGTTGCCTATACTTTGAAGAAAATGATGGATTATGCTGAACCGGGCATGACCACAAAAGATCTTGATGAGTATGGCGCCAAAATTCTGGAAGATTTCGGGGCAAAGTCTGCTCCTTATCTGACCTATGGATTCCCGGGCTGGACGTGCATCAGCGTGGATAATGAATTCTGCCACGGTATTCCGACAGATCAGAGGATTTTGAAAGAAGGCGATCTGATCAATATTGATGTTTCTGCTGAGCTGGATGGATATTGGGCGGATAATGGAGGTTCTTTTGTTATTGGAAAAGATATCCACGGACATCAGCAACTGGTAGAAGCATCTAAAGATATTTTGAGAAAAGCGATCAGCAACATAAAAGGCGGAGTGAAAATCGCGGACATAGGACATTTAATGGAAACAGAAGCGAAGAAAAGAGGTCTTAAAGTTATTAAGAACCTTGCCGGCCATGGAGTAGGCAGAAGTTTACACGAGCAGCCTGATGAATTGCTGAACTACAGAAACCGTTATGATTCCAGACGTTTTAAGAAAAACTCTGTCGTGGCTATTGAAACTTTTATTTCTACCGATTCCAATATTGCTGTAGAATTAAAAGATGGCTGGACAATGGTAGGAAACAAAGGTGGGTATATGGCTCAACACGAACATACCATTGTAGTGACCGACGGAAAACCGATTATTTTAACCCAAATGAACGAAATCCTGAATTAGAAGGACGAAATATCGTTCATTGTATGCAGGATAAACCACCAAGATAGGTGTGACAATAAAAGTTTTTTTAAGGCACGAGAATTCTATCATCATTTCCTTGCTGAAAATCTTTGATTTTCTTGCGCCTTAAAAAACATATCAGGATTAAAAACTTTGTGTCTTTGCGTTAAAAACAAATAGTATTTTAACACACAAAGCTTCACTCAATCAACTTGTTGATTCCATCTTCGCTTCCTTCTATTCAATACTCACAATTAAAAACTTTGCGTTAAAAATAAAATTTTAAAACAGTAGTATCTATGACGAAAAGTCTTTCAGGATACTTTCATAATCTGGATTGAAACCATTTTCCATAGTCCCTTCCACACGATACATTTCAACATCCGTAATTCCAGTATAACTTCTGAAAACATCTTTGAGATAAGCAGAAATATAATCCGGAGCATCTTCGGTACTTCTTCCGCCGGAAGCAACAGCGAGATACACTTTTTTATCTTTAAACTGCCCCACACGGTTCCACTGTTCATTGAAAACATACGTAACTCCCGCCCGGATCAGCTGATCCAGCCATGCTTTCAAAGGGGTTGAGATTCCCAGATTAAACATAGGAGTTCCAATGACAATAATGTCAGCCTCACGTACTTCATCCACAATCGTATTGGCATACAAAAGGAGCAGTTTACTTTTTTCATCATACAATCCAGGATCTTTATAAAACTCATAGATTGACTCTTCATCTGCATACGGTGGTGCATCCTTCACCAGATTCCGTACAGTGATTTGATGATTGCTGTTTTGTTGTAAAAGCTTGTCGACGATAGCCGAACTTAGACCTTTACTGTAGGATAGACTTCCTCTCGCGCTGGCAATGATGTGCAGAATATTCTTCATACTATTTTTTGTCCTAATGACGATCTTATTTTCATCATGGGGACAAGTTCATGTAATTTTATCCGTTATAAACTCTTAAAGTATTTTACAGCTGAAAGTTTAAATTGAATTGTTAAAGACCAAATACTTTGCTATATTTATGGGATCAAACCACTTCACAAAAACGTAACCGCTATGAAAAAAGTTCTTTTACTCCTTTTGGGAATCATTATTATTCTGGCTGCTGTAGTATTGATCAAAACCTACACCTATCCATTTAAGAAAAATAATATAGGAGCAGGTGAGGGGTGGAAACCTATAAAAAATGATTCTGCCATAATGAGATTTTCGGGCGGAATAAAAATTCCTACTGTTTCTACCGGAAGTTTGGGTGAATTCAATTACGCACCGTTTGGTCAGTTCAAAACCTATTTAAAAACATCTTATCCTTTAGTATATCAGAATACAGAAAATGTTGAAGTGAACCAGTATGGATTGGTGTTCAGACTTAAAGGAAGCAATCCGTCTCTGGAACCTATTCTATTCCTTTCCCATATGGATGTTGTTCCTCCGGGAGATGCCGATATCAAAAATAATGAAGAAAACATATTCCGTCCGGATGATAAGCCGCTGGATCCTGTTGCAAAAGTATCAGAAGACTGGGAATATGCCCCTTTTTCAGGAGCGGTTGCCAATGGAAGGATCTATGGAAGAGGAGCGATAGACATGAAAGGAATGCTTTTTTCCTTAATGGAATCTATGAATTCTATGATCAAAAACAAACAGATTCCCCAGCGTGATATTTATCTGGCTTTCGGTTTTGATGAAGAAGTGGGCGGACAAAAAGGAGCAATTCAGATTGCCGATTACTTTAAGAAAAAAGGTTTGAAGTTCGATGCCGTTTATGATGAAGGGGGACTGATTATGAGAAAGGGAAATGTAGCTGGAATAGATACAGATGTTGCCGTTGTGGGGTGTGCTGAAAAAGGATTTCTTTCCGCAAAAATAAAAGTAAAAGGACTTGGCGGACATTCTTCTATGCCTCCTATGGAAAGCGCTATTGGAAAAGCCGCCGTTATTATGCAGCGTCTGGAAGATCATCAGATGAAACCTGTAATCACTCCACTCATTAAAGAGTTTTTTAACAATATTGGGGGTGAAATGCCCTTCACTACAAGAATGGCACTGGCGAATCAATGGCTGTTAAAACCTGTACTGATTTCCCAGCTTACCAAAAACAATACAACCAATGCACTGGTAAGAACAACAACTGCTCTCACTATGATGAAAGGAAGTGATGGTACCAATGTACTTTCTCCTGAAGTGGAATTTGTCGTTAATTTCAGACTCCTTCCCGGAAATTCGGTGAAAGACGTAAGAGATCATATTGCCAAAGCCACAGAAGGTTTTGATGTTGAGGTAGAAGAAATTGACAATACAAGAGAAGCTTCCGCAATTTCTCCAACCAATACAAAAGCTTTTAAATTAATTGAATCCGGAGTGAAGGAAATTCATCCCGGAGCGATTGTCACTCCATACCTTACTATGGCTGGAACGGATGCCGGTAAATATGAGATTGTGAGCAAAAACGTATACAGATTTATGCCCATTAAGATCAACAGTGCAGAACAGCAGAGCATTCACAGTACCAACGAATATCTCAGCATCGAAAACTATCTGAAAATGATTCATTATTTTGAATACATCATGAAAAACTATGATAAATAAATGAGTCAGTTTGTTTTGCTTATGAGTTTTTATTTTAGCGCGAAGATCGCTAAGATATTTTATTGTTTTTAAGTCCGATTGCAAAGGAGTTGCACTTAGCAATGTATAAACTAAGATCCTGGCTGAACAAAGTGCATTTTCGAACAAAATATAAAACGTTACCTAACAAACCTTGCGAACCTTAGCGTTAATAATGATTCATCCTTGACTTAACAATCTTTCAAATCTTTTTTACAAAAAATATATTGCGTCAAGTTTTGTCGCATTACGAGTATAGCTTTGTTATATCAAAATTACAGAGCTATGGAATTGCCATTTTACTTAAACTTTAACGACTTTGAAAGTAATTATTACGATAACCTTGAAAAATGGTTTGAAGAATATCATAACACCAGCGAAACAGATTATCTGAAAGCGCTGGCTGAACTTTACAGCCCCTATGTCTATTACAATTTTGCAGAAGACAGGTTAAAGCAGGATGCTTCCATAGAAGTTAAAGACTGCTTTTTTCCTTACCATGAGAAAATCGGAATTTCTTTCTGTATTGATTGTGAAAACGGAACTTCACCAGCCAATGGGATCCATCAGGTATTTGAATTTAAAAATATTTCGATGATGGAATATGCCCAGCATATTCTCGATAAGATCAATAAGTTTTGTTCCAAAAATGCCAATGCTCTGGATAGCAGTAAAAATATTCTGGACTATATCAATAACTATAGTATCATCACATCGGTAGAAGGGGTAGGGTTTTGTATCAGCTACAATAGACATCAGAAGGCAATTCCTTTTTTGAAGGCCTATCTTCCCTACTATGGCCAGACGGTTAATATGGCGGTATATAGAGATTTTCTTTTCTCTATTGTGCAGATTGCTGAATTCATAGATCAGAAGCTGAAAAATGTACATGCTTTTAAACATACTATTTATGCCAGTTCGAGATCAGAGGCGAAATTCAAAGTACAGATGAGCCGCCAGTTTCTGACGTTGTGCAATTAAGATCTTACGCCAAACATTCATACTTAATTATATTGCGGAAAAACTTATGTTTTTCAAACAAATCCCAGTCAGTCATGATTGGGATTTTGTTTGTATTATACTTTATGTCCTTTATAGCTTATCTTTTTCTATAAGGGATATTCCATACCACATCAGCTGCCAGATAATGAACGCCTCCATGATGAATACTTTTGCTGCCTCTGATTAGGTCATCCATATATCCTATATCTACTGTAAAAGGAGAATTGGGGATTGTGAACATATAATAAGCTGCAATACGCATTTCACGGTATCCGAATGATCCCCACTCAGAATTTGGTTCATTGAGATGACTTATAGAAAACAGAGCTTCAGCACTCAATGCCAATTTCTGATTGTTTTTAGGAGATAAATTGTAAGTCAATTGACTCTTAATACGTGTTCGCAGTTGAAAATCTTCCTCTACTTTATGAAAGTCTGCATCAAAAAACTTCCTGAATTCCTGTCGCACCGTATTTTTCAGTTTCCATTGTTGCCCAAGGTCAAAAGTGTAGGCATATCTTCCATATATTCTGAATTCCTGTTCTGTATTTTCTTTCTCATAAGGAGCCGTGCTTTCATACTGAGGCTGCCTGCGGTAGCTGATCGCATAGCTGTATTGTTGGTGAGGAGCAAAGGAATGATAAACCTCGTGATTTAAAACAATGATAGCTTGTTTTGAAAATAAATTATGGTTATCCGGACTGCTTTTTCTTCCGATGGCAACATAGCTTAAAGCCTGTTTCTTACCTAAAGAATCCAACTGTCGCTTCACTCCGAAAGCACCCCAGAATGCATTATGGGCATCTCCCAATCCAGGGGGACTGATCTGTGCCTTGATGCATGTTCCTATGCATCCTAATAAAAATAAACCTGCAAAAATTTTCTTCATGCTCAATAGTGTAGATAACTGCTTTATGATTGATTTAAAATGACTGCGAAAACATAGAGTGGATAAAAATATCATCGATACGCAGAAAGAATACTTTATCGTCCCAAATTTAGAAGCTTTGTTCATAGAATGTTTATTCAAAATCTTTTAATGCTGTTTAAAAACAAGACAAAATAAGGACCTGATTTAGGATAGAATTAGGAATAAAATAAATTGTGGATAATATGTTGATAACTTGTTAACAACTCATATAAAAGCGTTGCTTCTATAAATAAGTTAAAGCAAGAGCCCTTTTTACGACTTGGTTTACTTATTATCTCCAGGCATCAACTTAAGCACAAACTCAAGAGGATTTAAAATTTATTTAGAATAGTTCAAATTAATATTGTGGGAGAATTTGCTATTTCTTTATTTTGCACTTTTATTTATAATTATTTTAAATAAGGCTGAAAAATGATACAATCAAATGAATGTGTGCTCTCATTGGGGCATATGGCTCATTCTGGAATTACCACACGGAATGATATTGCAACCCATCACAAAATACAATCGCTTAAACGATTTCTAATCTTCTTATTCTCTTTGCTCAGTTTTACAACTCTGTATGCTCAGGATTTACAAGGCGGCATAACTGGAAAGGTGAATATGGTAGATGGGCAGCCTCTGAGAGCAATATCAGTTTCATTGTTGGAAACAGACCGCCAAACCCTGACAGATGATGATGGGAATTATCATTTTGCAAACCTTAACGCGGGAACATACACTTTAAAATTACAGATTCTTGGAAGCAAAGAAGTCCGCCTTTCTGTTGAGGTGAAAGCGGGTGAAGATACAAAGCTCGACTATCAGCTGACAAAAGAAAATATTCAGGCGATACAGGAGGTTGTCATAATGAAAAATACAAATAGATTTTCCAAAAAGGAAAGCGGATTTGTAGCAAGACTGCCGTTGAAAAATTTAGAAAATCCACAAGTCTATAACACGGTTACCAAAGAATTGTTTCAAGAACAGGTAGCTGTAGATCTTGGAAGTATTTCTAAAAATGTACCGGGAGCAGGAGTTCCTATGATTGCCAATCAGGGAAGAGTAACATTTCGTTCAAGAGGATTCGAAACAGAACCCAACGCACGAAACGGTGTAGCGGGAGCTGCATTTTCAGTAATTGATCCTGTAAATCTTGAACGTATAGAAGCTATTAAAGGGCCGTCGGCTACCTTGTTTGGAAAAAGTGTAGCCAGCAGCTATGGCGGTGTATACAATAGAGTAACGAAAAAACCTTATAATAAATTTGGTGGCGAAGTAGGCTATGTAGGAGGAAGCTGGAGTTATAACCGATTGACAGTGGATGTGAATACTCCCGTAAACAAAGACAGAACAGCTCTTTTCCGTCTTAACGCTGCAGGAACGTTTGAAAAGAGTTTTCAGGACCTTGGATTTACCAATTCTTTAGCGATTGCTCCTAGTTTTTCTTATCAGATCAATGATCGTATGTCGCTTCTTCTGGATGTGGAATTCAACCAGGCAAAGGGAACATCCGTTGTTCGTTTTAATCCTTATATAGGAAGCAATAAAACCCAGTCTATTGCGGATATGAAGTTTCCGTACTATAAAAAATTCCTGGGTGATGATCTGGCGTATGAAACACAGATGATGAACATCTTTGCTCAATTGAATTATAAAGTTTCTGAAAACTGGACCTCACAGACTATATTATCCCGCGCAAGATCTACGATCAATGGGTATATTTCTGCGATTAATGGGAAAACAGACTCTACAGCAAGTGCTCAGGTGATGGTGGGTACAACTTCGTTTATTGCAACCAATATCCAGCAGAATTTTATTGGGGATTTCCATATCGGACGTTTCAGAAACAGAATGGTTGTAGGATTGGATTATTATAACAATTCCAATCATTTTGACCGTTACCATACTAATACGAAAGTATTCAACTTTGTTCATCCTTCAGCAGATTTTAGAGTTAATCAAAATATAATTGACGCCCTTACCGCAACGTCTGCTTTCAGAAAAGAAAATAATAGTGATAATACCTACGCTGCGTATGTATCAGATGTATTCAATATCACCGACCAGCTTATGGTAATGGCCAGTTTGAGGGTAGACCGGTTTCAGTTTAAAGGAGTATATGATATCACCACAGGGGAGATCAAAGGGGGGCTGAGCAATAGTGGAACTCAATCGGGACCTTATGGACAGACGGCTCTTTCACCTAAGATGGGAATTGTTTACGAAGTATTAAAGAATAAACTTTCCTTGTTTGGAAATTATATGAATGGTTTTAATAATGTAAGCGGAGTAGATATTAATGGAAATACATTCAGACCAGAGTATGCCAATCAGTTGGAGTTTGGAGTGAAGGCAGATATTTTCAACCACCGATTGGTAGGAACATTAAGTTATTATAACATCCGTGTAGATAATATTTTAAGAACCAATCCTGATGATATCAACTATTCAATACAGGATGGAACACAGCTAAGCAAAGGAATAGAAGCTGAAATTACTGCCAATCCGTTTGATGGATTGAATATTGTAGCAGGATATGCTTATAACGACAGTAAATATACCAATGCCAATCCTTCCGTTAATGGTTTAAGACCTGCATTATCAGGACCTGCCAATATGTACAATTTTTGGATCAGCTACAGGATTTCTGAAGGTAAATTGAAAGGCCTTGGAATAGGTGGTGGTGGAAATATGGGATCATCTTCCTATCAGACCAATACACAAACGGCTAAAGTCATTATTCCTTCTTATAAAATGTTTGATTTGGGCATATTCTATGATCAGCCAAAATATAGAGTAGGACTGAAATTCGATAATATTACCAATGAAAAAGCTTGGTCTGTACGTTTGACACCTCAGGCTCCATCGCGTTTTCTTGGAAGTGTTTCTTTAAAGTTTTAAATAAGATGATAATCATTGAAAATCCCGGATCATACGTCCGGGATTTTTATTTTGTCGATTTAAAGAAGATCAGTTGATCCAGAGACAATAATTATTACGATATCGTATTTTTCCATAGGTGTTCCCCTGGAATGTTCCTGGGGTATTGTCTTGCCAGTCTTGCCTGATTACGTACAATCCCGGAAGAGTCGGTTTAAAAACGGCTTGATTATTTTCATCAATTGAAATATTCTTTTCCCAGTTTTCAGGGTTGAATATTCTGATTGGAGTTCCTTTTTCTACGGGTTTCATATTTCGATATGGAGAAACGGTGTAAACACCATTCTTTTCCTGAAGAATAATATCCATAAACTGGGTAGGGGATTCCATATTGGAATGCTGTCCAACGTGGTAATCACCACACATAAAATCAATGGGACGTACATTTTCCTGAGGGTTTTTAGAACGCAGCAGCACAGGCAGCTGATCATTCATTCCTAAAATCCTGTAGCTTCCCTCTTTATCAGGAGTGAAAGTTCCTTCCCAATGATCTCCCACCATTTGTAATTCAAGCTTTGACTTTTCTCCTTTGATGTTAAGAATATAGAATTTGAAATTCTTAATCTCATTAAATTCCGGTCCGGTAGTACGGTGGCGCTCACTAAGATCATTAATAAAGCCATAGCAGACCTGAATTTTTACAGGATCTTTTAATTTTCCCGACCCATGAATTTCCATCCAGTAAGCACTGGCTTTTGTAAGCTGGGGAACTAGAAAAATAGCTAAAAATAACAGCAAAGGAAAGGCTGTCCGTAGTTTATACATATTGATCAAATCATATTTTAATAAGCTAATGTAGTGAAAAATGGGCTATGGGAAATTTTGTTATTTAACATCAAATTGCCACAATAGTAAATACTGTGGCAATTCTGATTTATGGAACTGTGGACTGTGATTTTTAGTTTAGTTTTTTCCTGTTTTACACATAGCATCCCATGTGGTCCAAAAATGAGCATTGATCGCTCCAATAGGAGGTTTTGTGCTGTCAGCAACGATCCCTACCATAGAGGCGCAATTGGAGTTGCAGCCTATTTCATTATAACTTCCGGCCTGAGGCGGAATCTGGCGCCATGTACCGGTAGATGCACTTAATAATTCTACCTTAATATCAAAGATCCCTGAAAGATTAGGAGTGTGAATTTGCTTGGTAGGATTTTCACTTGAAATGGAATCACTCCAGTTTCCCTGTGAGAATGTAACTCTCCATGTAGAAATCATCTTGGATGTTTCGTTTTGAGGAGAAAGATATACCCAGAACTGTGCTCCGTTTCCAAGTTGCACATTGCCTGAGGAATTTGCGTTTACACTTGTAGATGTCATGTTAAGTTGGTTTTTGTGGTTATTTTATATTTCAAAGTAACAAAGAACGAAACAGATATGGTATAGTACAAATGACCAATTATTGAGTTGGGTATAAATACCTATTAAAGAAGAACGGGTAATCATTTTGTAAATGGGTAGAGATCTGCCATCAAAAAATGATAAAAAAGTAAAGAGTTTTACCCAAAAAATAAGCCTGTGCTAATGTTAGCACAGGCTTTAGTTTTCTTTGCAGAGAGGAAGGGATTCGAACCCTCGATACAGTTACCCGCATACTACCTTTCCAGGGTAGCTCCTTCAACCACTCGGACACCTCTCTTTTTGAGATTGCAAAAATAGTCTATTTTCTTTAATATCCAAATTATTCTTGCAATTTAATCTGTAATTTCTCCACAAAGGCTTCTGGTGAAATTATCGGCAAAGCTTCCGGAGTAGCTTGGGTTGTCAATAAGGTGCATTGCTTTGGTGATCGCCGTCTCCGCTGTCATATCTCTTCCGCTGATGGCACCGATTCTGGAGAAAATATTGCTGTTTTCATATTTCCCGAACGAGATACCTCCTGAAATACACTGGCTTACCACCACGATTTCAGTTCCGTTGTTTCTGATTTCCTGAAGTGTTTCCTGCGTTTTTGCACTGCTGAAAATCGTTCCGGAACCAAAAACCTGAAGAATAAGAACCTTCATTTTGGGGATCTCTTTGAAATGGCTCAGATGCATACCCGGAAAAATTCTCCAGAATAAAATATCTTCTGAAATATGTTCGTCAACATGAAATTCTACTTCAGGATCACAACGGAATAAGCTGTCTTTGATAATATTCAAATGAACTCCGGACTGTCCCAATATAGGATAATTCGGACTTGCATAGGCATCAAAATACTCAGCAGAATATTTCAAAGTTCTGTTCCCTCTTAATAATTTATATTCAAAGTAAATGGCAACTTCCTGAATGACTGCTTCATCATTTTCATAAAGGCTGGCATAATAAAGACTGGTCAGAAGATTTTCTTTGGCATCTGTTCTCAGGTCACCAATGGGAAGCTGAGATCCTGTCATAATCACGGGTTTTCTTAATCCTTTTAGCATGAAACTTAATGCTGATGCTGTATAAGACATAGTGTCTGTTCCGTGAAGAATCAGGAAACCGTCGTAGTCATTATAATTTTTATGAATATAGTTGGCGATAACTCTCCATTCTTCAGGCCCCATATCCGAAGAATCAAGCGGTGTTTCGAAAGGATGAACAAAGACTTCACATTCCATGAGTCTCATTTCAGGCATCTTTTCAAATATATTACCAAAATCAAAGGCACGGAGACTTCCGGTTTCATAATCTTTTTCCATCCCGATGGTTCCACCGGTATAGATGAGCAGGACTTTTCGCTTCATGTACTATTTTTAATTAAGAATTGGAGCCCGATTAGGGTTCATAGCCCAAAATTACGTTAATTTGCAAAGATTTGAAAATGAATGAAACGCTTACGGTGAAATTTTATGATAATAGGATGATAATCGTAGGTATTATATTAGGCTATTGAAAAAAATAACTAAATGCAGATGAGTGATTTAGCACCTACTTTTGAATATTTAAAGCAGTTTTTAACAGAAGAAAGACTGGCGAAAATTGAACATTTCTCCCAGGAAAGTTCAGATTTTGTGCTTCCGGTTGTAGAAGATGTTTATCAGTTTAGAAATGCCGCAGCTATTGTACGTTCTGTAGAGGCTTGTGGTTTTCATAAAGTAGTGGCTTTGCAGGAAGAATACAGCTTTGAACCCAATCTTCGGGTCACAAAAGGGGCAGATACCTGGGTTGAGGTCGAAAAACTTCCCCGAAATATGGAATCCTTTCAGAATATTAAAGACAGAGGATATAAAATAGTGGTGGTCTCCTTGGAAAATAATGCTAAAATGCTGCCCGAATATGAGATCACAGAACCCATTGCTTTGGTTTTCGGAACTGAAATGGAAGGTGTATCTCAGGAAATTCTGGATTTTGCAGATGAAACGCTGGCAATTCCGATGTATGGCTTTACGAGAAGTTTTAATGTGTCTGTGGCGGCTTCCATTTGTATGTATGAATTGAAACAAAAGCTTATAAAATCTGGTATTGAGTATAAATTAGATGAAGAGAAACTTTTGAGAATGAAAATCCTTTGGACGGTCAATTCTATCAGAAGCGGACAGCAGATTTTTGAAAAGTATCTGAGAGAAAATAATATTGATTGGAAATAAATAAAAAAAGGAGGTTAGCAGCCTCCTTTATTATTGTTGTCAATAGCTCGAAAACTATTTTTTTGATTTAATATCTATATCATATTGTAATAATTCCAAGCTGCTACGAAAACTCCGGCAGTTTCTGTTCTCAGTCTTTGATTTCCGAGAGATACCGCTTTTACTTTATTTTCTGCCAGAAATGCAATTTCCTTTTCAGAAAAATCACCTTCAGGTCCTATTAAAAAAGTAAGCTGTTCCAGTTGAGGAATATTTTTAAGGTCAATTCTTTCCAGATTCTCATGACAGTGCGCCACAAAAGTATGTTCCGGATCAATGTTTTTTAGGAAGTCTGTCAGCTTTACAACATCATTGATCACGGGGAAATGAAATCTCAAACTTTGCTTTGATGCAGCAATAGCCTGTTTTCTGATCTTATCAATATTGATATTTTTACGTTCCGTTTTTTCAGTTACAAGAATGGTGATCTCAGAAATGCCCATCTCTACAGCTTTTTCCACAAAAAACTCAATTCTGTCAATGTTTTTGGTCGGAGCAATAGCAATATGAAGCTTTGGATTGAATTCGGGCAGGTTTTCTTTGATCTCAGAAACTTCAATACCCGCTTTTTTACCTTCTATAAAGAGTTTTCCGGCAGCCAGCTTTCCTTTTCCATCTGTCACATGAATGTCTTCACCATCTTTCATCCGAAGAACTTTTATGATATGCAGCTGTTCTTCATCGTTGATGATTACTTTTTGATCTGCTATTTCTCCGTAAAATAATTTCATATATCCTGAGTTAAAAATGCAACTCCTGTTTTGATGGTTGTATAGATGTCTGTATCACAATCCCGATAAGAACACATAAATATTTCTTCAATCCAACTATTATTAATAAAAATCAGATTTAAGTATTCCTGCTTTCTCAAATTATTTTTAATAGACAAATAATCTCCTTCTTTGGGAGTGTAAGGAAAACTAAAAAGATGTTCAGAATTGATTGATTTTAAAATTTCTTCTTTTATATCCTGAATGTATCCTTTTTCAGAATTTGATGGAAAATAATCTAAAGAATTTTCCTGGCTATCATTTTTTCCTGTAATGGTTTCTAATACCCAATAATATTTTGAATTTTTTTTAGACTGTGTCCCCAGTATTTTTTCTTCTAAGAGTATTTTCATAAATCATATTTTGCTGTTGCTGAAGTTCTCAAATCGGTAAACTCTCCTCTCTCAAATTTGAGTTTCGCTACCATGGCGATCATTGCAGCATTATCTGTAGTATATTCGAATTTGGGAATGTAGATATCCCAGCCTAGCTTTTCTTTGTTATCTTCCATTGTTTTTCTCAGTGCAGAATTGGCAGAAACACCACCTGCAATAGCAACTTGGTTCACATGGAGATCTTTGGCTGCTTTCTCAAGTTTATTCATCAGAATTTCGATAATAGTCCTTTGTACAGAAGCACAGAGATCATTTAAATTTTCCTTAATGAAATCCGGATTTTTTCTGACTTCTTTCTGAATGAAATACAATACCGAAGTTTTAATTCCGCTGAAAGAGTAATCATAGTTTTCCAGCTTTGGCTTATTGAATGTAAAAGCGTCAGGATTTCCTTCTTTAGCAAGTCTGTCAATGATAGGTCCGGCAGGGTAGTCGAGGTCAAAAATCTTTCCGATCTTATCAAAAGCTTCTCCGGCGGCATCATCAATGGTTTTCCCGATGATTTCCATGTCAAAATAGTCTTTTACCAATACAATCATGGTATGTCCTCCGCTTACGGTAAGACATAAGAAAGGAAAGGTAGGCGGCACAGGATTTGCATCTTCGATGAAATGGGCTAAAATGTGTGCCTGAAGGTGATTTACTTCAATCAATGGAACATTAAGGCTCATAGCCAAAGACTTAGCAAATGATGTTCCTACAAGAAGAGATCCTAAAAGTCCAGGTCCACGTGTAAATCCTATAGCAGAGATAGCATTTTGTTGTATATTTGCTTTAGAAAAAGATTTTTCAACAACGGGGATAATATTTTGCTGATGGGCCCGTGAAGCTAATTCAGGAACAACACCTCCATATTCTTTGTGGATGGCCTGATTCGCGGCAATGTTTGAAAGAATAGAATTTCCCTTGATGATAGCTGCTGAGGTGTCGTCACAGGACGATTCAATACCTAAAATTATAGAGTCGCTCATAATAATGGCAAAGTTAGAGAATAATAACGAGAATAAGAATAAAAAATCAGTAGCTGAAAACCTAGGGGATCAGGTACAAAAAACTGTCGAAAATGTAGAAGGAAAAGTGCGGGAGACAGTGAAAGAAGCATCTGAGCTGGCCTCGGATGCCATACACCATCCTGTGGAAACAGCTGAAGAGTTTGGGAAGCAGGCGGTAAAGGATGTTACCAGCTATGCATGGTGGGCAAAACTCCTTTTGATTCTCTTTTGGCTGGGTATTGTTCTTGTTGGAGGAATACTTGTTGTCATCAATCTTCCGGTTACAAAACAATGGGCAGCAGATCAGGCTCTTCAGATCGTAAATAAAGATTTTAAATCAGGTTTTTCAACAGAAAGTGTAGATGTAAACTACTTTGGAGATGTAACCATAAAAGGCTTAAAAGTAAAAGATTATAAAGGATTTGATTTTATTACAGCCCGTGAATTCCGTGCAGATTCTGACTGGATATCCCTTGCAGTAAATGCCATCTCCGGAAAAAGCAATTCTCTAAGTTTCAATTCTCTGACCCTTGTAAATGCTGATGTAAAAGTTATTACCTATAAAGGAGACAGTATCTCCAACTTTGTAAGATTTACAGAACTCTTTGATGATGGGAAAAAAAGAGATCCTAAAAAACCTCCTTTTGAGCTGAATTCCAGAGTGCAGATCATTGATTCTAAAGTTTCTATTGTTAATGAAAACTCTCCCGGAGAAGAAGGGAAATGGCTTACAGCAACCAAGTTCAATTTAAAAGCACCCAATGTTAAGGTCAACGGTCCGAATGTTTCAGCTTTGATCAATAACATGTCATTTGTCACTTCAAGATGGGGGAAATCTCATATTGTAGATACTTTTTCCACAGAACTGTCTTTAACGAAACAGTTTTTATCGTTAAAAGATCTTACACTGAATACAGATCATACCTTACTTCAGGGGAATATTAAATTTAATCTTCATGACGGTTCATGGTCGGACTTTGCTGACAGGGTACGATGGGATATGAATATTCAGCAGGGAAGCCAGATAAGCGGTTACGATATCAGTTATTTTGTGACGAACTGGGATAATATAAAACCGTTTAATCTTTCGGGAACGATGACGGGTCCTTTGAATAAATTTCACCTTGAAAATTTTCTGATCAGAAATCCTGATGTCAATATTGCAACCAAAACAATGAAGGTTGACAATCTGCTGAAAGGACATTTTGCCATTGAAACGAAAGACCTTTCTACAGATTTTACCTATAAAGATTTAAAAGCAATGATGCCTTCCTTTATCTCCAAAAAGATGAAGAACTTTGCAGATGATTTCGGAAAGTTAAAGTACAACGGAACGGCAAAGGTAAATCCGGATCAGATCTATGTGGATAACGGAAACTTAATGACAGGAATCGGGCAGGCTAAAATTTCTAAGCTGACATTGACAGGCTATAGTACTGCGATGCCTAAATACTCAGGATATCTTGATGTGAAAGATCTTAATACCTCTGTCATTACAAAAAATAAAACAGTAGGTTTAATTTCCGGTAAATTTGATCTGAACGGACAGAGCTTTGATGTGAATACAATGCGTCTGACAACCAAATCTCAGATTGCGAGTATTGAAATTATGGATAAAACGATCAATAATCTCTATCTGGACGGATTATTGGATCATAAAAAATACAACGGACTTATCACCGTCAATGATGAGCAGGCAAAAGCTACGATCAAAGGATTGATAGATTTCAGTACTTCAAGAGTGGCAATGGATGTGAATGCAGACGTTACTTACCTGAACATGAACTATTTTACCAATAAACCTGGCAGCCAGGTGGTAAGCGGTCAGGTAGATGGGAAGATGGCCATGTCTTCCATTAACGATCTTACTTTAGATGTCGACGCCAATAATCTTCACTTTGCTACGGCTACTCAAAAATATAATATTCCAAATGCCAAATTGAAAACATTCGTAGAAGCAGGAGGACGTGTGATTGATGTAGATGCGCCGGGAGCAGCTACGGGTAAAATATCCGGAAGATACAGCCTGGCAGATCTTGTCGGAATGGTAGAAAATGGGGTAGGAAGAATTTTGGTAGGCCCGCCACCGAGAAAATTATATCATGGGCAGAATTTTGCCCTGAAGTTTGATGTTCAGCAAGGATTGGTGAATTACTTTTTACCTGACCTGAGATTGCCGAACGGAGCATTGGTGGAAGGAGAATATGACGGAAATTCAAATAACCTGATTCTGAATCTGGATGCAGCTTCTTTGAAATATATCATGACGAAGGAAGAGGAAATTACCGATGCTGATAAAGCGCTGGCAGCTTCCAATCCTGATTATAAAGTGAATGACCGCAAGAATCTCAACAGAGACAGTGCGATGGTTGATAGTGTTAAAGTTAGAATTAACACAGCAGACCTTAATCAGCAATTGTATGCGAAGATCAATAGAGTGGTTTACAACAAAAACGTAATCAAAGATTTTGAGCTTAAAGGAAATAATGAAAACGGAAATACCCTTCATTTAGCGACCGTATTTAAACACGGAAGCCCTGATGATGAATTGAATGAAAAGCTTAAAGAATATGCCATCAATGTAGATCAGTCTACGGATGCAGCAGGAGATTATGTATTCAGGTTTGAACCTACTGAAGTGAAATTCAATGAAGTTACCTGGGCCATTGATACAAGTCCGGAACTGAATCATTCCATTACATATAGAAGAGAAACCGGAGATTTTGATATCAGAAATCTGAGGGTTTATTCTGATAAAAGTGCTTTGTTTATTAAAGAAGCACAGTTTAAATCGGCAAAAGATTTCTACGTAGATGCTGATATCAACGATTTTTCTGTGGAAAAGCTTCTTGAAATGCAGTCCGGAGGAAACACAATGGATATAAAGGGGCTTGCCAACGGAAGTGTGAAAATCAAAATGGATAAAAGCACACTGCAGCCACTGGTAGATCTTACCATTGATGATATTAAGATGAATGGCAATGATATGGGGGATATCTCTATTTCTGCCACCAATGGATTCTCTCTGAATGTGTATGATATTGATGTAAAAGTACACTCTGCGGGAGTACTTGGAAATAACAGCCTTAATCTGACAGGAACTGTCAACAATAATACTTCTTCGCCGATCATTGATCTTACCGCAGAAATGCGTGATTTTGACCTGTCATTTACACAACAGTTTGTACAGACTATTTTTGGAAACATTCGAGGTAAAGCTACAGGAGATCTTAAAATCAATGGAAAACTTAGCAATCTGGATTACAATGGAGATATTGCTTTAAAAGATTTTGGATTAAAATTGTTATTCACGGGAGTAGATTACGCGTTTGATGACACAGTGATTCAGCTGACGAAAGGTCTTGCGATTCTTAACAATATTGAGGTACATGACGGAAGAAGCAATTCCAAAGGGAATATTTCCGGGGCGATCCAGTTTGAAACCCTTTCTTCAATGGGGGTATCTCTCGTAATGAGAGCAGACAACCTGCTGATGCTGAATACCTCACAAAAAGATTTTGACCTGTTCTGGGGAAGAGTCTACGGGCAGGGAGATCTCTATGTGGACGGACCTGTTTCGGGATTGAGTATTACCACTCCTAATATGAAGGCACTTAACGGAAGTACCTTTACCTTTAATTCCAGTTCCACTTCCAATGTTGAGGAATTCAAAATGCTGAGGTTCCTTAAAGAAGGAAAAGACGGTCTGATTACGCTGGAAGAAAAGAAAAAGACGGGTGCCAATATGAATATCGATTTCAATCTGGCTGTAGATAAAGGAACCACTGTAAATGTACTGGTGGGTGATGATGTTGGAAATATTACCGTAAAAGGATCAGCGGACCCGCTGAGGTTCCACATGAACAGGCAGGGGAATATTGCGATGAGCGGGACCTATAAAGTAGATAACGGGACCTTTGTTTCTAAAGCAATTCTTAATAAAACTTTCCAGATAGAAAGGAACAGTAGTATCAGATGGGATGGTGATGCCATGAAACCCGCACTAGACATTAATGCCAACTATCTGAGGATGGTTTCCAATGCCGGGGAATATCTAAGCATGGGGAAACTGCAACCTATCAGTATCTTGCTTCAGGCCCATATTACCCAGTCGTTGGTAGACCCTCATATTGATCTTAATGTAACCGCTATGGATGTATCCAGTCAGGTAAGGGAAACTCTTGCTGCGAAAATGAGCCAGGAAGGAGAGAAAGTCCTTCAGTTTGGTTCTGTCCTGCTATTGAGTACCTTCAACGTATCAAACTCCGGCGGGGTGGATGTGAATGTAGGAAATGTAGCAGAATCTTCCGGATACAATATGTTACTGAAACAGCTGGGATCTGTACTTAATACTATGAGTAATGAATTTCAGATTGACCTGAATTATGTAAAAGGGGACCAGAATTCAAATTTTGGTGACAGAGCAAATGCCGGATTGAGTGTAGCTCTTTCTCCAAGAGTAAATATAAAAACCGGTTTGGGTATTCCATTATCGAAAACAGATGGGGCACAAAACAATTATTTGTCTACAGAAGGGTCTGTAGAGTATGATTTGTCTAAAAAGAATGACGGTACGCTGGTTATACGTGCTTATTCCAAGCCTACGAACATCGGAATGGTGAGTACAAACGGTTCTGCTAACCAAGCTTATGGTGGAGGGGTCGTGTGGAGTAAAAGCTTCAATTCTTTGTTTAAAAAGAAGAAAAAAGACAAAAAAACCTCAGATGCAAAAGGTGAAATAAAAACAGATTCTATAAAATCAAATGCTAAATAATTAGAATATTTTAATGATTTTTATCATCTGTGTTAATTATTGTTAATATTTGATATATATTTTTTAGTTAAATTATTTTTCGTAAATTTGCAAAAAATACATAGATTTTTTAAAGAAATTGTAATTTAACTAATATGAACTATCAACTGGACGAAATAGACAAGAAGATTCTTGATTTCTTAGTAGAAAACACAAGAATGCCTTTTACTGAAATTGCAAAGCAGATGGACGTTTCTGCTGGAACAATTCACGTAAGAGTGAAAAAGATGGAAGATGCAGGTATTATTTTGGGATCATCTCTTAATATCGATTATGGTAAACTAGATTACCACTTTACAGCTTTCATAGGTATCCTTTTGACAAAATCAAACCGTACTCAGGAAGTATTGAAAGAATTGTCAACTTTACCAAACGTAATTGAGGCTAGCGTTATTTCCGGGAAATATAATATTTTCTGTAAAGTAAGAGCTAAGAATACGGATGATGCTAAAAGAATTATTTACCAGATAGATGACATTCAGGACGTAATGAGAACTGAAAGTATGATTTCTATGGAAGAATTCTTAAGTGACAAAAACAGACTGATCAACGCTATCTCTGTGTAAGTCAAATTTTAAACGAATAATTATAAAAGAACTTATGAAATCTCTCATAAGTTCTTTATTTTTGTAGGTATGGAAGAATACAGTTATTTTGACGAAGATCCGAAGAAAGGATGGGGATTTGTTCTGGCATTTGCAGCTTTGATGTTGTTTACCATAATGGGCTTGGGAATTGATGTGGATGAATATCTGCAGCATGAATACCTGCAGATCCCAAGGTGGTACTTCTACGTTATTTTTTCAATTGATGTACTGATGATGCTGGGGCTGGTGCTGATGTTCTTTTACAGAAAAGTAGGGATCTTTATGTTTCCGGCTTTGCTGGTGATGCACTTCTTTATGCACAATTACTATCTGTCTACCTTCCTGTATACAGATGTTACCAATCTTTTCCTGTTTACAGGATTCGGAATGCTTGCCATTATCCCGAAATGGAAATTTTTCAAATAAGATCTAATTACAATAAGATAACAAACCGCTTTTAAATTTAATTTAAAAACGGTTTGTAAACACAGGAGAGAAAAAAGATTATCTGAGTTCCAGCGAATGGAAAATTTTTTGCTTTAAAGGATTCTTTGTCCAGTTTTCCCATCTTCCTACATGGGGATTGTAGCCGCATTTTAAAGGTTTTGACACATCTGTTCCTTTTTTGTTTTTAACGGCATTTTCGGTGTATGCTCTGCAGTCTGTGCAGATATACCGGAACTCACAGTCTTTGCAGATTTCTATATTGTCTTTAGTTAGGTCCCAATATTTTTTGAAATCCGGTTGAACTATTGCTTCTTCAAGGCTGTGATTATGGATATTTCCAAAACTTTCAATCATCAGCGGACAGTTTTTGATATTACCGTTTCTGTCAATGCCTATCTTTTTATACAGGCAGGAATTGTGGTTCATTGCTTCCAGCACTTTTGGAAGGTTGGTATTGAAATATTTCAGTTCCACTTTTCCACAGGCAGATAGTTTCAGATCATCTTCAAGAAAATGAAGTGAGAATCTATATTCATCTTTAGCTTTGAAAGGAGATTTCGAACAATTGTAGAAAATGAGGCTGTATATTCTGACTGTATTTTTTTGAAGAACCTGTATAAAAGATAGGTTTGTTTCCTGATGGAAGGGAGAAAATATTTCTATCCCTGATAGCACTGAGGCTTTGAAGGTTTCGTCAATTGCTATAAATTCCTGTGCAGTTAATGGTTTTATACTGTAAATAACCAAATGCTTTATTCCTAGTTTTTCTACTGATGGTTTTATTTTTTTCAGCAAGCTTATTTCTTCCAGTTCTATAAAGACATTTGTTATTATACTAGGTTCATGATATTCGTGTGAAAGCGGAGGAAAATTTCTGTCCCAATCGTTTTCAGTCACAAATCCATATTCTTTTTCAAGCAGGAGATTGATATATTCCTGAACAATTGATCTGGATTCTTTATCGTAATCTTTCAGTATATCTTCAATAGAATGAGTTTTTAGCTCTGCTATAAGCTCATGCAGTTCCAATGGATATAATTCTGACGCATTTCTCTGCAGATCTGAGATCAATATCCGGGTGGCTCCTTTGGTGATCAGGATGTTGCTGAATAGATTAAAATACTTCATAAATTAGGTAAATATTATTTTTTCTTAATTTTATCTTTTCTGATTTTAGATGAATGTTTTATACTAGGAAGCCCAATACTTTTTCTGTTGCGATTAATCCGAACAGAATCCTTATCATTATTCCGTAAGCTGTATCGTACAGCAGTATTTCTATAGTAATCATATGTATCAGACATTAAGGCATATTCTTGAGGAGAACAATTACCAGATTTTACATATTCAAATAATTTTTTTTTGAATTCAGGATATTTTTTTGAACCAATCATATGGCTTAGCAATGTAGGCATGGCGATGAAAACATCATTGTTTCCTAATCTGCCTATTTTTTGTCCATCAGGAAATCCATAATGTTCAAATGTCCAGAAAAAAAGATCTACATTTTTTTCAATGTTCTTACTTACAAGGGCTGTTTTTTCAGGCCTTCCCTCTTGGTCACGGATCACAGCAATACTAAAGGAGTCTATTAGTCTTTTATTCAGACTCTTTTTCCAGTCGGCTACTTTTTGGTCTGCTTCTAGACTGTCTATTCCGTATTTCTTGCAAAGCGGATAAAGCTTTTTATATTCATTAGGATAGGGAGCTACCAATGTAATGAGTTTGTATAGACTCTTTTTTCCACCAAAGTTTTTATGATACTGATCTGCAAGTTTAATATAGGTTTCATATTCTTCAGTAAGCTCTTGGTTTTTAGGTTCATACTTCTGAAATAATTTTTTGAATTTTTTTATGGCTTTTTCAGGTTTATTAGCCATTCTGTAAATACTGTCAATTTCGTTTACCTTCTTATAATATAAGATGTAATTTCGATTTTTGCAGGCACAAAGAGATAGATAAAAAATGGGGTAAATTATATACTTAAAATTAATACATAGATTTTCTTTTTTTATATTAAAATACTTCATAATAATCGATTAAGGGATTTCACCGGCTTTTCTCTTATATAGAAATTAGTCTGATATTTTTCGCAGGCTAAAACATAAACAACATCATTAGGTTTTTTAAGTTTCTGATCAGCGAAGGGTTCAATATGCTTGAAGTTAAGCGGAAGCTTGTTTTTTTCTTTAACTTTAATTTTCATAAATAATCTGCTATTTTTTTAAATAGGGGGTAATTACAATGATAATCTACATTAGCAAATTGTCCAACAGGATTAATTTCTAAGAAATAATATTTATCATCACTTTTAATGAAGTCAAGTGAACCACAATTTAGATCCAATATTTGCATAAGCTTATGAATTTTTAATTCAATATCTTGAGGAAGTTTATATGGTATGTTCCTATTAGGTTTTTTTGTGTTATATTTTCTGAAATCAGTTTTAGTTTGTTCATCATTTTGAGAAAAAATAGCCATTGAGAAGCATTCACCATTGATATAAAATGTCCTTATTTCGAAATCCTTTTCTATTTTCTCTTGGAAAAAAGAGACGAAAAAACTTTGTCTCTCCATTTTCTTTACTATAGTTGTATACATGATGCCATTCTGGTTATCTAATATATTATCTAGTATTACATTTCCTGTAATTGCTTTTGTAATTGTTTGGTTTATTGGGATTTCGTCGGTACTTTCAGCTAGGAAATAAGAGGGTACATCAAAACCTGTTTTCTGGGCATACTCCAATACTAAAAGCTTATTAATATGAGCTCTAGTTTGTTTATTCACATGGTTTTTAGATTCTAAAGTACGAAGTACATAGTCTTCAAGCCAATGTTGGGCTTCATTCATATGAATATTTATAGAGGTATTATTGTATTGTAAACGTTTAAATTGTAATCCACCTCTTCTATACCATACACTATAAATATCATCAAGAAAAAAACTGTTCTTCTGACTTTGTAAAAAGAACCTTTTTTTTAGAATTTTGATTACAAAAACTTCATCTTCATGAATATGAATAAAGTCTTTATTCATTGAAGTGAGATAACGCATAACTTCAATCGCTGTTCTGTCATTATCATTTGAGAAAATCATTATCATTTGGTTTTTAAACTATCGGCTAAATCTTTTGCTAATTTGTTTCGGTATGTTAAACTTGGAAGTCCAATATCTTTTC
Source organism: Chryseobacterium sp. MEBOG07 (assembly GCF_021869745.1). NCBI lineage: Bacteria > Pseudomonadati > Bacteroidota > Flavobacteriia > Flavobacteriales > Weeksellaceae > Chryseobacterium > Chryseobacterium sp. MEBOG07. The sequence continues at coordinate 4,441,338 of NZ_CP084579.1, read as the reverse complement.
GGTTATGGTTTACTTTTGATGAATCTTTTATATTTTCATATCCCTGATAAACTCCATAGGTATAAGGGACTTTATGATGTAAGTTATTTCGATCTATCATAGCAGCATAGTCGCGAGGTCTGCATTTACCTGATTTTACATATTCTAATATTTTAGTTTTGAAATAATTATAATATTCATCATAATCTGCCATATGTAGTAATAATACCCCCATAGGCATAAAAACATCTCCATTCCATAAACCTATTTTTTGCATCGTTGGGAAGTCTTGGTTTTCAAATGTCCATTGAAGAAGCTCAGCATTCTTTTTATCATTCTTAAAAATATCCAATTTGTTTGTTCGTCCTCCATATTGGTCACGCTTGAATGCAACAGTAAAGGAATCAACTAATTTTCTATCAAGACTTTTTTCCCATTTTGCAATATGTTTTTCTATTTCAAGACTATCAATATTATATTTCTTATAAAGCTTGATGAAATGCGCATCTTGTTTTTTATATTTCCAATAAGGAGCTACTAAAGGAATTAATTTGTAAAGACTTTTTTTGCCTCCAAATTTTTTATGGTATTTGTTTGCAAGTCTGATATAGGTTTCATATTCCTCAATACGTTCTTGGTTCAAAGGGTGATATCTTCTAAACAGCTTCTTATATAAGACTACAGCTTTTTCAGGTTGTTTTCCTATCCTGTAGATACTATCAATCTCGTTTACTTTATTATAATATTGAATATAATTTCGATTTTTGCAGGAACTAAAGAATAAGCAAAGAATCAAATAGCTTATATATTTTGAATGAAGATTTTGATTTTGTTTCATATTGCGTTATTATTGGGAGCAGAAGGATTTATTAGTTTGGAAGTAACTTATAAAGACAGGACTGTAGATTGATTATATACAGTCCTGTTGATTTTATTTCCTGTTAATAAGGGTTGTTGTACTAGGGCCTTCAATCGTTAAAGTCATTGTCTTAATACCATCTTTGTAATAAGCTGTATCAGAACAATTATTGCCACATTGAGTAGGCTCTGATGTTCTTGCTGTATCATCTCCCCCGTGAATGTTTTGCAGGTTTTTCATTTTCTTGTTTTCCAAAGAAGAGAAATCTCTCTTCATTCCATTTAATTTTTTCATGTTGGTAATTTTTGATGTTTTATGAAATCATTTGTGTCATATAATCCCTGACATTTGGGCGAATCATTCTTCTATTTATCATGCACTGTACACATACAATTTAAAAATGAAGAATGTTTTTTGTCAACGTTGATTGGAGTAAAACTATAAATATTTAGATCACGTCGGTGGGATAAAATGTGCAATTCACTTGTTTTTTATTCTATGCACAAATACAAATTTTGACCTTGATTATAGCTTGGATTTGGTGAAATATCTGAAATTTGAAAAAGTATAAAGTGAAGTCTGATCATGTAAAGAAAATATCAGATCATTATAACATGTTGCACGGAATATATTCTATTGTACAATAAGTTAAATTGGTGTTGGAAATCAAGGTTTTAACACCTTTTTTGTGAGAAAATTTTGTGTTTTTATGAGTTCTTTTGCAAAAATCAATAGTATTTAACAAAAATGGTTCGGGTAATCATCATCCCAATGAAGATTTGGGAATCAGAAAATCATTGAAAATTCTTATCATGTAACCAATATGAATGCTTACAGAAACAAATTTTCCCGGAAATATCACTAAATTGAGAAATGATATAACAGAATATCAATGAAAAAAAATATTCTCAGAGAAGTAGGATATATTCTTGACCATAATAATATTTTTGAGGATTAATCGAAGAAATTGCAAGTCTGATGATCATAAAATTCTAAAATAAATTATCCATAATCGTGAAACTGGCTAGACTTCTAAAAAATATAATGCCTTGATTTGGCAGGATAAAGGTAATTTTACCGCCCATTTTAAAAAGAAAAGAAGTATGGATTTTGAAATTTTGAAACAGCAGATAGAAAATGCTGCTAAGAAGGCTTTTTTAGAAGTGTATGAAAAACATGGAGCTGAAGGAATTTACAGTTTTGCATTGTACAGTGACGAGGGAGCAATGACGGTCTGTCCTGCTGCCAATACAATGAAAGTAATGGAAACGGCAGATGAAGACGACATTCTTTATTATAAATATGAGCCGGCAGAATGGATCTATGAAATGAAAGGAGCCGATAAAGAATTCAATGAAATCTGTACTCAATTGAGGACGGAACTGGATAAACATGACGATGATGATCAGTGGTTTGAAGGTTTTCAGACTACACTTTATTCTACATGCATCGAAGTGTTGGAGAAACTTAAAAATGAAAACTTTTTTACACAAATCACAGGCAAAGATGTTTTCCTGATATTTACGGTTTCAGAGTATGAGTTTGAGACAAAAGATCTGCAGGATATTATCATCAGACTCAATGATAATGAATACAAAAGTGAATATCTGGACTGGATGGCTACCTGGGGCAATTAAAAGAATGAGGAATTAAAAAAACACTTTAAATATATACATATGAAGACCGATAAAATAATTGTCTCAGAAGCCTCCTATAAAAGTAGCGACCCTTATGATATAATCCGCTCCAATATTTCTGTGGTAAGCCTCTTAGACGAAGAAGGAATAGAAGAGGAGAATATGCATGAAGATTCAATCACCAGTTACTATGTTGATTATTACATCAGTCAGTATAAAAACGGAAACTTTTCTCAGTTTGTATGGAATTCCGGATGGTCGACAGAACTTAATAAGATCATTGAAGAAGGGCTAAAGAAAATAGGCGCTCAAAAACATTTAGACCTTTTTCTGGAACAGTCCTTAAAGGTGGAGAGCTTGAATAAGGGGGAATTGGAAACGTTTTTGGAAAGTGAATATTTTGGTTCCAACCCCACAAGAGATACTTTGAAAAATGATTCATTTTACGACCTTGAGGAAAACTTAACAGAGCTTCATGCCCAATGGTTGAAAAATCATCCGGACCTGAAAGTTCTGACTATTGATGACATGTTTTCAGAGCTTGAGAAATGGGTAGGAAGGGAAATCGAGAGATAATATTGAACTCTTAAATGAATAGAGCTATGGAAGACCTTAAGAAACTTAATATTGAATTTGAAAACTATCTCAATGAAATCAGTGTCCTGCTTACTGAAGACCTGATTCATTTGTTGGAAGGTAAAGGAATTAATTACCTTAGCGGCAATACTCAATCCGATATCAAAGCTTTTTATTTTGAATATGAATTTGAATATCTGAATATCATCTTCTGGGGTGTTAACAGTAAAGGTAAAATCGCAACAGAAACAATCTCCCTGCCAGCAAAAAAGAACAAGAATGATGATGAAAAGTGGACTGCATTGATTCCAGAAGAAATATGGCAGAAAGCTTCAGATTTTCAGGATGATTATGAAGAGGATGATTTTGATGAAATTCTGGATGAATATAATGATGAAAAGTACCGCCTGTTTGAACAATGGTTTATTACATACTGGAAAAAAGCATCGGAACAGACCAACATACAAATGGATGCCTATTTCTCCATTCACGACACCTATTTCAGAACAGATCTGAATACTCTGAAAACCCTTAATGAGGATGAAATTGCCCAGCGTTTTGAATAGATGGAATCTTTGATAAACCTATTTTTATAACAGTAAACCCCAAATCAAATTATCAACAACAATTATATTAATTATGAACAATTACAAATTTTACAAACAAGAAGGAAACCAATATATCTTTAAAAATCAGCCCGTATTTGTAATGGTGCTTTGTATTTTCTTTTTGATCGTAGCAGGATTACTTTTTAATAGTGTCAGAACTCTTAGCTATGTTCTTATTGCAGTGGTAGTACTTATTTCGATTAATTTTTTTACCAAGAAATTCATCATTGATATGGACCGAATGACCATTACAGGAAAACACACCATTTTTGTTCCGGCAAGAACCTATCCGATAGAGAATTTCAGAAATTTTCATGTACTGGCAACAAAATACATGGGATTTATTACCACCAATGTAATACTGTCTATTTATTTTGAAGTAGAGGGTAAGGAAAAGAAACTTACGATAGGACAGGCCATTACCCAAAAAGGAATACAGAAAATGGTAAACGAAACAGAAGATATTATGAACATCAACGGAGGAGACAATGAACGTAACAGACCGTTATAAATTTGAAGAAAACGGAAGTGAAATAAGCTTTATGCCCAATTACAATTTCCTGCGTACTTTGGTGTGGTGGCTTGCCTTTGGTGTGGTTGCACTTCCAGTGATTATCTATTATTTTATGGATAAAATGTCCAGAGATCAGTTTAATATTGCGTTGGGAATATGGGCAATTTACATGATCTACTTCCTGTTTGACCTGGTTTTCAGAGTTCCTGTGAAATATGTATTTGATAAATCCGAGAAATGTATTTATAGAAAATTATTAATTTCCAAAAAGCTCATGAACTTTGATGAAATGACCTATTTTGTTAATGATGAAAGAGGAACGTATTATTATTCCATCGGGAAGAAGAGAAATCAGTTTGTAAAGAACTATAGAATCAGCAATTATTTTTCTGGTTCCAAAGCTTCCGGTAGAAGAGAAGATGAGTACATACAGGAAATCTTATCTCCTGTTCTGATCGCTGTAGGAATTCCTATGAATCAGCAAGAACAATAAATTAGTAAAGAAAAGTAAGGTTGAGGTTCAAATGACGACTATAAGTATTACCATTCCCATCCTCTGGAGGGGTGGCGAAAATTCAAAGAATTTTTGACGGGGTGGTTATATACACAACTCAATCAACTTTATACAATAGACAAAACACGGCGGTTTCGAAGAAACCGCCGTGTTTTGTCTATATAAAATAACTTATCTTAAGCTAAAATTCTCTTTACAGCTTCTTTCACTGCTGCAGCATCTATTTTATACTTCTTCATCAATTCCGCAGGTGTTGCAGACTCTCCGAAAGTATCGTTTACCGCTACGAATTCTTGTCTTGTAGGTCTTTTTCTTGCAAGCATACCCGCAATAGATTCTCCTAAACCACCAAGGTAGTTGTGCTCCTCAGCTGTTACAATTTTACCTGTTTTTTCAACAGATTTTAAAATGATCTCTTCATCCAAAGGCTTGATCGTGTGAATGTTGATTACTTCACAAGAAATACCCTCTTTTTCAAGCTCATCAGCAGCCAGAAGAGATTCCCATACAAGGTGTCCTGTTGCAACAATCGTTACATCAGTACCTTCCTGAAGCATGATTCCTTTTCCGATTTCGAAAGGCATATCTTCAGGGATGAAAACAGGAACTACCGGTCTTCCGAATCTTAAATATACAGGACCTTCATGGTCAGCAATCGCCAATGTAGCAGCTTTTGTCTGATTGTAGTCACAAGTATTGATTACCGTCATTCCAGGAAGCATTTTCATCATCCCGATATCTTCAAGAACCTGGTGGGTAGCACCGTCTTCTCCTAAAGTAAGACCTGCGTGAGATGCACAGATTTTTACATTTTTATTAGAATATGCAACAGATTGACGAATTTGGTCATACACTCTTGAAGTAGAGAAGTTAGCAAAAGTTCCTGTAAAAGGAATTTTCCCTGTGATGCTAAGACCTGCAGCAAGACCAATCATATTCGCTTCAGCGATCCCTACCTGAAAGAATCTTTCCGGAGCTTTTTCAATGAATTTCTCCATTTTCAAAGAACCGATAAGGTCTGCACAAAGTGCTACAACATTAGGGTTTTTATCTGCAAGTTCAGCTAATCCTGCTCCGAATCCTGAACGTGTATCTTTTTTTTCTGTATATGTATATTTCATTTTACTAAAGTTTTTGATAATTGATAAATGAAAGCTGATCAACAATATTATAAAGTTCTGTGATCATCATTTATCATTAATAATTGATCATTTATAATTAATAATCAGCTGGAGCTTCTAGGTACAATTGCTTGAATGCTGTGTCCAGTTGCTCATCATTAGGAGCTTTACCATGCCAAGCGTGAGAACCCATCATATAATCAACTCCGTAACCCATTTCTGTATGAAGAAGAATAACAACCGGCTTTCCTTTTCCAGTTTCTGTTTTTGCTTTCTCAAGAATAGCAATTACCGCTTCAAGATCGTTCCCGTTTTTCTCTTCCAAAACAGTCCATCCAAAAGCTTCCAGTTTTGCATGAAGATTTCCTAATGAAAGTACATTGTCTGTGCTTCCGTCAATTTGTTGTCCGTTATAGTCAATTGTAGAAATGATGTTATCCACCTTCTTAGCAGAAGCATACATGAAAGCTTCCCAATTCTGACCTTCCTGCAATTCTCCGTCTCCATGTAGAGTATATACCAAAGAGTTGTCTCCGTCTAATTTCTTAGCCTGAGCTACCCCTAAAGCCACAGAAAGACCTTGTCCTAATGACCCTGAAGCCACTCTGATTCCCGGAAGACCTTCATGAGTTGTAGGGTGACCTTGCAATCTTGAATCTAATTTTCTGAAAGTACTTAATTCCTGTACCGGGAAAAAACCAAATCTAGCTAAAGTAGAATAGAATACCGGAGAAATGTGTCCGTTTGAAAGATAGAAATGATCTTCATTTTTACCCTCCATTGTAAAAGGCAAAGTATAATTCATTACTTTTCCGTAAAGGGCTGTGAAGAATTCTGTACAACCTAAACTTCCACCTGGGTGACCAGAATTTACAGCATGAACCATTCTTAAAATGTCTCTTCTGATCTGCGTAGTAAGAGTTTTTAACTCTTCAATACTTTTACTCATTATATCTGATTTATTTACATGCGAATTTACAATTTTTTACCGGCTTATGGAAATGCAAAAATCCAGATATAAAAATCCGGATTTTGACTAATTTGAATATTTTCCTGCTTTTAACAGCCTTCGTTGAGGTAAACGGAAATTTCAACAACGATATTATTAATAAACTTAAAGCTTAATAGGGTTCCTGCCTGACTGTCTTCAATATTAAAATAGCCAGTATCTTTAATCGGTTTGCCACTAGCATCCCAGTCCGGGCGAACACTGAAGTTAGGGTAATTTTTGTAGGCGTTGATAAGATCATCTCTGCTGCTTCCCACACCGATTCCGCTTTTGGTCTTAAATTTTTTACTGGTTGTCGCCATGTAAGTAATGGAAGGAACACTTGGATTGGCTTCATTGATGTAATTATCAAAAAGATCTATCTGAATGGTTTCGCCATTGTATTTTACAATATTTTTCTTCTCTCCGTTTGAATTTGTCAATGGTATCCCTGCAATCTTTTCAGCATCAGCCTTTGGCATGAAGACTTTAAAGGGCCCGATTCTTAACGTGGATACTTCAAAATTTTCCTGACCATTCATAAATCCAAATGTTAATACTAATGTGAAAATCGATATAAGTTTTTTCATGATTTTTTAATTTATGTTTTTTTTTATTCTAATGAATTTTCTAATGGATTTATATTATCCTTTTCAAAGATAAGTAAAATGCTAAAAGTCTATAAAATCAGTTATTTTAATAAAGAGAAAATTTTAAAATTTACTTATTAAGTTGAATGCTTTGTGGTAGCCTGATCGTTGCTTTTTTGCAATTAAATATTGCTTTTTTTTGAATTTTAATATGTGATTATTGGATTAATTTAACTAATTTTATAATTCTATGTTATTTGAATTATTGATCTTTAACTAACAATTCTTTAGTTTTTGATCTTATTATTTGGATTAATAAAAATTACATACCATTATATATGAAAATTAAACAATTATTTTATTTGGGGATATTCGTCATATCGATTTCCTCAGGGAAGGCACAGGACTTCTTTACAGTGATCAGTGAAAGATCTATTAAGGCAGATCCTAAAAACAGAACAGTACAACCGGAAAAGTCATTGACTTATACCTTGGATGTGGCTGGAATGAAAAGCTATTTTAATTCCGTTCCGGAATTGAAAGACAGTGATCGTAAAGATAACGCACCCATTATTGTACTGCCAATGCCTGACGGTACAAAAGCAAAGTTCAGAATCTGGAAATCTTCCGTAATGGCTCCAGGACTTGCCAGCCAATTCCCTCAGATCGTTACTTTGACAGGACAGGGAATGGATGATAAATATGCTACTATAAAACTTGATTTTACAGAGTTGGGATTCCATGCGCAGATAAAATCTGTGGTAGCTGGAGATACTTATATTGATCCTTATGCAAAATTGGATGTTAACAATTATATCATTTATAAGAAAAGTGATTTAATTGATAAAACCCCAAGATCTTGCGGAGTAAAAGATGAGGATGATTCTCCACTGGGAAAAAAAAACGCTCAAAAAACCACGGCTCCAAGCGTAGGAACTCAAATTAGAGTATTCAGGATTGCCGTAGCTTGTACAGGAGAATATGCAGTAGCGGCAACAGGTACAGCTACGCCTACTCTTGCACAAACACTTTCTGCAATTGTAACTTCTGTAAACAGAGTGAATGGAGTGTATGAGCAGGAAGTAGCTTCAAGATTGGTATTAGTGGATAATGAAGCCAATGTAGTCTTTACCAATGCAGCTACAGATCCATTTAATGGAAATAATTCTGCAGGTACATTAATTAACGAAAGCCAGACTCAAATTGATTTACTTATAGGAAATGCCAATTATGATATCGGACATACTTTCAGTACCGGTGGTGGTGGATTAGCCGGATTAGGAGTAATCTGTAACAATGGAAATAAAGGAAGAGGGATCACTGGTTCACCGAACCCTGTTGGTGACCCTTATGATATTGATTATGTTGCCCATGAAGTAGGACATCAGTTTGGAGGTCCACATACTTTTAATGCAACAACAGGAAGCTGTGGAGGAGGAAACCGTAGTGCAGCCAATGCTGTAGAACCGGGAAGCGGTATTACTATTATGGCCTATGCAGGGATTTGTGGAAGTGTCAATAACTTGGCAGCCAATAGTATACCTACTTTTCATACCAAATCATTCCAGTCTATTACGGCGAAAGTTCAGTCTACAACATGTCAGGTGACCATTCCTTCCAATAATTTTGCTCCTACAGTAAATGCAGGAGGTGATTATACGATACCTAAGAGTACACCTTTTAGATTAGAAGGATCAGCTTCAGATATAGACAATAATCCACTTACGTACTCATGGGAACAGAATGATGTAGGACCGCCAAGTGACTGGAATGTACCAACATTAAATGCAGCTATATTCAGATCATTTGTTCCTGTAACGGTTCCTTACAGATATTTCCCTAAAATTACAGATGTAATCAATAATACAGTAACCAGAGGAGAAATTTTACCATCTTATGCCAGAACGATGGAATTCAGACTGACTGTAAGAGATAATAATGCAGGCTGCGCAGGAGTTGCCAACGATGATGCAATCATTACTGTTGATGGAAACTCAGGACCGTTCACTGTAACTGCTCCGACTACAGCCGTAAGCTGGGCGGGTAATTCTACTCAGACCATCACATGGAATGTGGCGAATACAACAGCATTTCCTGTGAATGCCGCTACTGTAAATATTTACCTTTCAACGGATGGCGGTCTTACGTATCCTACTGTGATCTTGGCTTCTACTCCGAATGATGGTTCCGAGACCATTACCATTCCTAATGTGACTACCACACAAGCAAGAATTATGGTAGCAGCAGAGACGAATGTTTTCTACAACATTAACCCTATTAACTTTACCATTACTCAGACATTGGGCGTGAGTGAAGCAGCTGCCAATCAAGATGTATTTGTAGTATATCCTAATCCAAGTAAAGGACTTCTGAATATCAAATTTACCAACTCAAATGAAGTGTATGATATTACAGTGTATGATGTAAGCGGAAGATTAGTGTTCAACCAAGCAAATAACAAATTGAACCATGATAAAGTAGGTACTTTTGACCTATCTCAATTGATAAAAGGAGATTATCTGATCAAGGTTAAATCTAAAAATCTAGAGAAAACAATCAAGTGGATTAAAGAATAAGCAATCCATCATTGAATAAAAAAAGGCTGTCTTCTATTGAAAACAGCCTTTTTTATTTTGTATAAAGATTAAACAACTTTTAAATATTGTTTGTTTTTTACCAGCCATAAACCAATAAAGGTCAGAAGCCCGTTAAGGGCAATGAGTTCTACCCCAATTCTGTAATCTGTATAAGTCGTAACCGCCAGATTGATGAAGTAAGTCAATACAGGTGCTAAAAGGGTAACAGTAAGAATGGAATATTTTCTGGAAATCTGAAACTTGGTGAAAATTCCAAAAGCAAAAAGTCCCAAAAGCGGTCCATATGTATACCCTGCAATTTCCATGATCAGATAAACAATAGACTTGTCATTCAGTGCTTTGAAAACCATGATCAGGATGAAGAAAACTACTGTGAAAATTAAATGCACTTTCATACGAAGGCGTTTTTTCTCTTTTTCAGTTTTGGTCTTATCTTCATTAAGGTTTAATAAATCTACACAATATGAGCTCGTTACAGCCGTTAAAGCTCCATCCGCTGAAGGGAACAATGCTGAAATCAATCCGATAATGAAAATAACGGAAATAGCCATTGGGAAATATCCCTGAAGTGATAAAGCAGGGAAAAGGTCGTCGCCCATTATATTTTTAATATTTCCTGTTGAATCTTTAAATCCAAAAATATTAGTTATCGTTTCAGAATTAAGAGTTCCATATTCAGCGCCGTGCTGTATCGCAAAAAGATAAAGTAATCCCCAAGGAATAAGAAGGCAAGATTTACCAAAAGAAGAGTTCCTGCAAAGGTCAGCATGTTTTTCTTTGAATTCTTAAGATTGTCTACAGAAATATTTTTCTGCATCATTTCCTGATCCAGTCCAGTCATGGCAATCGTAATAAAAATCCCTCCCAAAATGGTTTTCAGGAAAAAGGTTTTAGAATTAGGATCAAAATTGATGAAATGAGTATAATTTTTCTGTTCCAGAATCGTATAGGCTTCACCAAAAGATAAATTCAGGTTTGATAGAATAAAAACGATACACGCTACAAGACTGATAATCATAAAAGAAGTCTGCAGAGTATCAGTAATAACAATTGTCTTTACACCGCCTTCAAAAGTATACAGAAGGACCATCAGCAAAAGAACAAGAGAAGTCACCCAGAAAGGTACTCCAAGACCCTGTAGTAAGAAGATCTGTAAAACATTTACCACCAGATATAATCTTGCTGTAGCACCAATGGCTCTTGAGATAATAAAAAATATAGAGCCTATTTTATGGGCTTCCACATTGAATCTTCTACCTAAATAGGTATAAATGGAAGTCAGATTCATCTTATAATAGAGTGGGAGCAGTACAGCTGCTACAATGAAATATCCGATGAAAAACCCAATGACCATCATATAGTATTCAAAGCCACCATAAATATATTCGGAGCCGGTCATTTTACCCACGGTTCCCGGAACTGAAATAAAAGTAACCCCGCTTAAGCTGGTTCCTATCATCCCGAATGCAACGAGCCACCATTTACTCTTTTTGTTACCGATAAAAAACGACTGGTTATCAGAGTTCCTGCTGGTGAAATAAGAAATCACCAAAAGGCCGATAAAATAAATGAAAACAAATAGCAAAAGGATAGTTCCTGGATTCATGCTTGATTTTTAAATTTTAGCAAATATATAAAAAAGATCAGTCGTGAATTGAGAATTTACAAAGCTGTCAGTTTTATAGTGAATTGCGAACCGTTAATTTGCGCTGCAGTTTATTTTATAAGTGCTCTGAATATAGATTTTGTCTAAAAATTTAAAAATAAAAAACCTTCCAGAAATACTCTGAAAGGTTTATATGGTAAGTGTGGAAACAGTGACTAATTCACTAATACATCCTGCAGTTCCTCACTTTTCTGAAAACTTGCTTTAGCGAAAGGACAGAGGGGAATAATCTTTTTCCCGTTTTTCCTGGCAAAATCTACTGCTGCCAGAAGCATTTCCTTACCTACACCTTTTCCGTTGTAGGCTTCTTCCACCTCCGTTTGGTCTATAATAAATCTTTCTTCTCCTGCCCAGGTATAGGTCATCATTCCTGCGCGTCTTCCATCTATGAAAGCTTCAAAACTTCCGTGTTTTTCGTCGTTGTTTTGTTTTACTTCGATCATGTTATGAGAATTTAGTTAGTATTTCTATGTCGTTAGTTAATATTTTATGAACGGGGCAGGCATCAGCAATGGTATGCAGTCTTTTCAGCTGCTCCTCATCCAGAATACCTTCAAAGGTAATATCTCTTTTGAAAACGGCTCTTTTTGTTAATGGATAATTTTCAAGTTCTACTTCCACATTGATGTTTTCTACATCCCATTCCTTTCTTTCAATGTACATTCTCAGCGTAGCAGCTGTACAGCTTGCCAGTGATGTAGCCAGAATTTCCATAGGATTAAAACCTTTATTCTGTCCGCCTTTATCAACCGGTTCATCCGTGATGATCGTATTTTCACCGGCTGTTACTTCGGTATAGTATTTTGTTTTTCCTAAACTTGCTTTTACTGTTACCGCCATTATTTTTCTGTATTGAATTTATAACTTAATGCACCTGAAGGGCATAAGTCTACCTGTTTTTTTAGTTCTTCCGGAGTTGCATTTTCTGCTTTTATCCAAGGTCTTTCTTTAGGATTGTAGACTTTTGGAAGTGTTTTTACACATATAGCAGAGTGGATACACTTTTCAGGCTGCCAGATGACAGTAATGTTACCATTGGGATATTCGTGTGTTTCCATATCAATTTTCTTTTAATGTTTTTTCGATTCTTCTGTCCGGAATCAGCCATATGAGAGCCACGAGATAATAAAAACCTATGGCAATATAAGGATAAAAAAATGAAGTAGCGATCCCGAGGACATAAAATATAATAGAGATATATTCTTTGTATTTTGAGTGAATGGCCTCTTTCAGCTTTGAATCTTCACCCTCGCATTTGATGATGACATGCTCCAGAATGGTGTAAGCAATCGCCGCCATAATGAGCCCGATACCATAGACTGCAACAGGGTTTTTTGCAAAACTTGTAGTGCCGATCCACTCTGTTGCAACTGGCATCAGAGAGAGCCAAAATAAAAGGTGAAGATTGGCCCAAAGGATGCTGCCATTTACTTTCTTTACCGTCTGAAACAAATGATGATGATTGTTCCAGTAGATTCCTACATAAATAAAACTGAAAATATAAGCCAGGAACTTGGGAAGGAGAGGTTTGAGACTTGTCCAGCTATTTCCCTCAGGTACTTTTAGTTCAAGTACCATGATGGTGATAATAATAGCCAGGACACCGTCGCTGAATGCCTCTAATCTTCCTTTAGTCATTCGTTTTAACCTGATTTTTAAAGTTTTGTATTTTATCTTTCAGATCATTCAGCATATCAGGATTGATCACTCCGCTTTCCATATCAAAATTTTCATAAAACTTCGGTAATGAAAAAGTATCCTTGATATCCGCTGCAAACTGTGGGAAAAATGTTTTGGCTGTATTCATCACATTTCCTCCGCCATAACCTCCGGGAGACGTGCTCATCAGAAGCATAGGTTTATTCTGAAATACTTTTACATTAATTCTTGAAGACCAGTCAAAAACATTTTTAAAAGCAGCGCTGTATGAACGGTTGTGTTCCGCAAGAGAGCAGATGATCACATCACACTCCTCAATAACTTTTAAAAACCGATGGGCTTCATCCGGAAAACCTTTCTTTTCAAGATCTACGGAGAAAACAGGCATTGTAAAATCGTTGAGGTCTATCAGATTGATTTCTTCATTCTGAAAATCTTTCAGAACAAACTTTACCAGTTCCCTGTTGATCGAAGTGGAAGATGTACTTCCGGCAAATGCTAATATTTTCATGATCTGAACTGAATTTATTTTCTGTTTAAAATAGCCTTAGGAAGCGGAACATATTCTTTTTCGTCACCCGGAACCAAAGGAAAAGCCTCATGATTCTGATCATTCCAGTTTACTTTAGCCTGGTCGAGCTTTTCTTTATCTGAGTTAACGAAATTCCAGAATATAAAACGTTCCTCATCAAATGGTTCACCTCCAAAAAGATAAACTGTTCCGTTTTCGCTCATATCAAATTCACAAAGCTTGGTGTCTTTAGCAACCATAAGCTGTTTTGAACCATATGAGTTTCCATCTGTAGTAACGGTTCCGTCCAGCACATACATGGCAGCTTCCCCGTAAAGATCTTTTCCAATGCTTATTTTCTTAGCCTCTTTTGTTTTGATCTCAATGAAAAATAACTTACTGTGTACAGGAACCGGAGACGTTCTTCCAAATGCTTCACCGGCAATTAATTTATATTGAATGCCATCTTCTTCCCAAACCGGAATATCATCCGCTTCACTATGATGAAATGTAGGCTCCGATTGTTCAAGATGCTTCGGAAGCCCTACCCAAATCTGGAATCCGTGAAGTCTTTTATCACTGTGTCTTAAATATTCAGGCGTTCTTTCTGAATGTACAACCCCTTTTCCGGCCGTCATCCAGTTCACAGCACCTGGTTTTATTTCAAGAGCACTTCCGATACTGTCTCTGTGGAAAATAGAACCCTCCAACAGATATGTTAACGTAGATAAACCGATATGCGGATGAGGCGGAACATCAAGGTTTTGATAATCCTTTAATTCCGAAGGGCCCATATGATCGATAAAAACGAAAGGTCCAACAGCTCTTTTTTCACGGAAAGGAAGAAGCCTTCCTACCAGAAAGTTTCCGATATCTGCTGCTTTTTCTTCAATGATAAGTCCGATATTTGACATGATGATGTGATACTTTTTAAAATGTTATTAAATAAATAAGTGGTTTTGCTGAAGGTTTAAAGTTTGTCATATCCTTCAAATTTCTCATCCACGATACGTTTCCATTCAGGATGCTTCTTGATAAAAGCAAAAACGTAAGGACAGAATGGAAGAAGCTTTTTCCCACTTTCTTCAATATAATTTAACGTTTTCTCAACTACGGCCGCTGCGGCACCGGTTCCTGCCAATTCAGGCTCTGCTTCTGTATGTACCAAAGCAATCTGGTGGGTAGTCTCACGATAATCGATGAATGCGTAATGCCCGTTGAATTCTATTTCAAATCTTTTATCTGCTTTTACGAGGGGTATATTTTCAAATTCTGCTTTCATATATTTTGTATTAAGAGCGTTCTGTTTTTTTAACAGGATTTGCTCATTATGACAGTTAAACCTTATAGGTTTCTAAAACCTATAAGGTTTGCCATCATATAAAGTTAATAAAAAAAGGAATAATCAAAGATTAAGATAAATTTAAATCTTTTAATCTTCCAGATATCCAAATTTTCCGGTATTGAAATCTTCGAAGGCCTGCATGATTTCTTCTCTGGAATTCATTACAAAAGGGCCATGAGGAAAAATAGGTTCGTTGATAGGTTCACCACTGATGATCAAAACAATCGAATCTTCTTTTGCTTCTATGGTGAAAATTTCGCCCTCATTTTTAAACAATGCCAAATGATCGGTCTTCACATTTTCCTCCCCGTTGATGATGATACTTCCTTCAATAACCAAAGCGGCAGTATTGAAGTGAGATGGAAAATTAAATTCTGCTTTTCCTCCTGCTTTAAGCTTTGCATTCATCATATGAAGTGGAGTGAAAGTAGAAGCAGGACCTTTATGGCCGCTATACTCTCCGGCAATGACTTCTATAAAACCATTCTCCCCTAAATCTACTCTTTCCATTGCAGAGTTTTCAATAGCCTGATATTTTGGACAGCTCATTTTATCTTTTGCCGGAAGATTCACCCAAAGCTGAACCATCTGAAAAATTCCTCCTTCTTTTGCCCATTCTGTTTCATGATACTCTTTATGAAGAACTCCTTTTGCTGCAGTCATCCATTGAACATCACCTTCTCCGATAACGCCACCGCCGCCGGCACTGTCATGGTGTTCTACTTTTCCGCTATAAGCTATGGTTACTGTTTCAAAACCTCTGTGCGGATGAACTCCCACACCTCTTGGTATTTCTGATCCATTGAAATGGAATTTCGAATTGTAATCCAGCATAATGAACGGATCCATTCTTTTCATTTCTAAACCAGGTGCTCCCGGAATAAAATTATGAACCCTGAAACCATCGCCTACAAAATGTGCAGGTCGTGGAGATACTACGATTTCTACTTTTTTAGTTGCCATCACATTGTTGATTTTTTATATAAGCAAAAATATCATAGTTATCAACGAAAAGCATTGATCTGTGATAAGTTTGTAGGAAGGGTGAAAAGGCAAATGTTCGGAATTGTGATTTTTGACTATTCTTCCTTCGACTTCATATTCTTTCCATCCGAAATATGGAGTCTTCTAAAAACAAACCCGGATATAATCGTCAATATTCCTACGGTGAGAAATGTGTATCGGAATGCATTGTGAATTTCACCTTTGATCAGGTCTGTATTTTCAAATAGTTTTAAAACAATCAGCCCGAATGCTATTCCAAATCCGATGGCCAGCTGTTGATTCACCGAAATTAATGAGTTTCCACTGCTGGTCTGGAAATTCCGGAGGTCGGCAATAGAAATAGTGTTCATAGAGGTAAATTGTATAGAGTTGAAAAAACCTAATACAGCGATAATAGGTACAAACCAATATAAAGAAGTATGTATATCAGGAATAGCGAGCAGACAGATCAGGGTACCAATAATGAATGTATTTACCATTAGAGTCTGACGATAACCATATTTATCTAAAATTTTAATAACAGATGATTTCCCAAAGATTGCTGTTAAAGCCATGGGAGCAATGATCCAGCCTGAAGTTACGGCAGATTGTTTGTACGCAATCTGAATCATGAGTGGAAGGAGTAGCGGAACAGAGCTGATGCCTAATCTGGTGGCAAGATTTCCTACAATACCTACACGGAAAGTTCTTACCTGAAAAAGATTTAATGGGAATATAGGATTTCCTCCTCTTTTAGCATGTTTATAATAATAGTACAGGAACAGGAAGCCCATGATAAATACAAGTAAAACGGGCGAAATATTCTGCATGTCTCCAAAAAGTTCCAATGAAATGGAAAGTAGGAGAGAGGCGGCTGCAAAGATTAAGAAGCCTTTTAAATCAAAATCTACATCATCAGATTTATAATTGGGCATGAATTTTAATCCCAAAATAATTCCCAAAATACCAATGGGAATATTGATCAAAAATATCCAGTGCCAGGATAGATAGTCTACCATATAGCCTCCGACTAATGGCCCCAGTACAGGACCAATAAGAGCTGGGATAATAGCAAAGTTCATGGCCTTGAGCAATTCGCTTTTATCAAATGTTTTGATCAGTGCAAGCTTTCCGACAGGGGTCATCAAACTTCCTCCAACTCCCTGGATAACCCTTGAAATAACCAGGTGTGTAAGATTTTGAGACAGAGAACAAAACAGAGAACCTAAGCTGAACAATACCAATGAAAAGATGAATATTTTTTTTGTCCCGAACCGGTCTGCAAGAAATCCGCTGGCAGGCATAAAAACCGCTAAAGTCAGAACATAGCTGATAATGGCGTTCTGCATATTAAGCGGAGATTCTTTCAGGTCTTTTGCAATAGAAGGCAGGGAGGTATTCAGAATTGTGGAATCCAGCATCTGCATGAAAATAGCAGTAGCGAGAATCAGGGGGAGTATTTTCTTTATGGACGTCTGTTGTGTGCTTACTTCTGTCATTGGGTATAGGCTGGGCAGTCAAAAAACTTCCAGACTTATTTTTATGTGAAGAAATTGCTTGCTTTAAGCGGTTTGATCTTTAGATCAGGAAATCCATATAAAATTAAAAAAGTCCTGCGAGATTTCACAGGACTTTTTGATTTATTTTCTAGGTTTTTCTACTCCTTTCCATTCGTCACCAGCTTTTCTATATTGGCTTAAGATGAAAGTTTTGAAATCCTTTGTCTTATATTCAATGTTATCAGTGTTTTGTTCAAACGGCATGATGTAATAGTAATCGATATCCGTTTTATCAGATTTGTTTCCTTTTTTTACAGAAGGAACATACTTTGAAAACTTATAGCTTGGAAGATATTGTTTCAGCCTAGCGTAGAAAGCTTTATCTTCTTTTTCGTTAGGAATGATATCTACAATGTTCAGATCGTCTTTTTTCTTATCGATCCAAAGGTAATATGTTTTTTCTTCTCCAACATTTCTGTTGACAGAGTTGAAAGCAAATAATTCTTTCGGTACAAGCTCCTTGATTTTTTCAGGATCTACCTTTGTATAATACTGACCTTTTGAAGGATCTACATACGTTTCAAGGTTGTACATTAAAACAGAATTGTTTTCAAATTTTTTATTTTTAAAATATTGATTTAATGATAATTCTGCTGTAGCCCTTAGTTCTTTGGCTCTACCATCCAGTTTTTTGGTTGGATTCTGAGGGTTTACATATTTTACAAACTCATATAAAACGATTGGTTTTATATCTTTAAGGTGAGGGTACGTTTTCAGCTGCTCTGCCTTTACAAGCCAGTAGAATTGTTGATAGTAGTCATCTTTATCTGCATCTTTCACACTCTTATAAGCTAAAGCAAGCTTTTTTGAATTCAGATATTTGCCATATTTTCCCTGTCCAAAAGCAAAACTTATGGCTAATAAAGCAAATAAAACAGTAAGGTTTCTTCTCATTTTTTTATAATTGATATTTTCGTTTTCCAAATATAATTATTTATTAGATATTATTTTGGATTGTCAGTTAAATTATGCTATATTATTATCGTTAATTCAAGAAAAAATCCTGTATTGCTACAGGATTGATAAATTATAACTGAGGGAGTTAGCTGTTGTGCCTGATTGTCAATAGGCTTTTTTACCGCATAAAGTGAATAGTGAATTATTTTACACGATGAAAATTCACAAATACAACGAATTGACGATTCATAATTAGCTAATCTATTTTCTACTCGTATGACGTTTCATGAACCTTCACGGCTCTTCCGCTTGGATCATTCATTTTTTTGAAAGCTTCATCCCATTCCAGAGCAATAGGAGTGGAGCAGGCTACAGATGGCACAGATGGCACGGTAGCAGCAGCTGTTTCACTTGGGAAATGTTCTTCAAAAATAGTTCTGTATCGGTATTCTTCTTTGTTCTGAGGAGTGTTTAGCGGGAATCTGAATCTTGCGTTAGCCATCATTTCGTCCGTCACTTCTTTTTCAGCAACTTCTTTTAAAGTATCGATCCATGAATAGCCTACACCATCTGAAAATTGTTCTTTCTGTCTCCATACAATAGAATCTGGAAGCATATCTTCAAAAGCTTTTCTCAATACCCATTTTTCAATTTTTCCTTCAGCAGTATTGATCATTTTATCTTGTGGATTAAGAGTCATCGCAATATCCATAAATTCTTTATCAAGGAAAGGAACTCTGCCTTCAATGCCCCAGCTCATCAATGCCTTGTTGGCTCTTAAGCAGTCGTAAAGGTGAAGTTTACCTAGCTTTCTTACGGTTTCATCATGGAATTCTCTTGCATTCGGAGCTTTATGGAAATATAGATATCCACCGAACAATTCATCAGAACCTTCTCCTGAAAGCACCATTTTGATTCCCATAGATTTGATCACTCTTGCCAGAAGATACATCGGGGTGGATGCTCTGATCGTGGTTACGTCGTACGTTTCAAGGTGATAGATGACATCGCGTATGGCATCCAGTCCTTCCTGAACCGTAAAGTTGACTTCATGATGAACAGATCCGATATGTTTTGCTGCTTTTTGAGCTGCTGCCAGATCGGGAGAACCTACAAGTCCTACAGCAAAACTGTGAAGTCTTGGATACCATGCTTCCTGTGTATCTCCGCTTTCAATTCTCTGACGGGCATATTTTGCAGTAATCGCTGAAATCACAGAAGAGTCTAAACCACCCGAAAGAAGCACTCCATAAGGCACATCACTCATCAATTGTCTGTGAACAGCATCCTCTAGACCTTTTCTCAACTTTGCGATATCTGTTTCGTTTTCTTTTACCTGATCAAAACTGTCCCAGTCTCTGGTGTACCATTGCTGAAGATCAGCACCGTCTTTGCTGTAAACGAAGTGTCCCGGTAGGAAGGTGTCTATTTTTTTACATATCCCTTCAAGAGCTTTCAATTCGGAAGCTACATAATAGTTCCCGTTTTTGTCCCAACCCTGATAAAGAGGACAGATTCCCATATGATCACGGGCGATAAGATAAACATCGTTCTCAGTATCGTATAATGCGAATGCGAAGATTCCGTTCAGTTTTTCAACGAAATCTTTTCCGTATTTTCTATAAAGAGCCAGAATAACCTCACAGTCAGACTGGGTCTGAAACTCATAATCAGGAAATTCTTCTTTTAATTCTCTATGGTTGTAGATTTCGCCGTTGACCGCTAATACTACTTTTCCGTCTTTTGTAAATAAAGGCTGTTTTCCAGAGGTAGGATCTACAATGGCAAGTCTTTCATGAGAGAAAATTACTTTTTCGTCCTGAAAAACTCCGCTCCAATCCGGTCCTCTGTGACGGATTTTTTTTGACATTTCTAAAATCTGAGGTCTTAATACTTCAGTTTTTTGCTGGGCGTCGAATAAACATACAATTCCACACATAATTTTTATTATTTATGGAACAAATGTAAAGGCGATGTTTATAAATAACAATAAAAAATATTTAAAAGTGAAAATATTTAATCAATTTGTGTTTTTAAGTTAAAAATTTTAACTATTTATTGAAATTGACAGGTGTTTGATTAATTTTTTTCGTTAGGTAAAATTTATGCAATTTCCATACGAAATAAAAATGACATATTTATTAATCTATGGTAATTTATTATATGAATTTTAACCCTTACTTTGTGGCTCGAAATAATTTTTTTTCATCATTTGTGTTTTTACCTTCTTGCAATTCTCATGCAAGAAGGTTTTGTTTTTATTGGACTCCCAGTAACGTTCCCGAAACATTCCATGAGCTGAAACTTGTTCCTTCTGTAGGACCCTGTGGGATTTTTACCTGAATTGTATGTTTTCCCGCTTTCAAATCTCCAAGAGGAATGAAGTTAGGATTGGTAACCGTTCCCGGGCACCAGTTTGATCTGCTGAGGTCTGATGAAGAAAGTCCGTCCGGAAAATTTCCTGAAGCAGGATTGTAAAGACGATATGATCCGCAGTCTGTTCTCCATGGTACAAATGAAAATACTGGTTTTTCATCAACAAAAATAGAATTGGCCTTAGGAATGAATTCATCTCCGTTTTCCCAGCCTCCATGTCCGGTAGTGGTATATCTTAGCTGAGCATTCTTCAGATCTTTATTTAGAGTGAAGCTAACAAGCAGTCCTTTATCCTGATTAAACATTGTAGAATAATCCTGTCCGGCCATTTCCATAATATTTAAAGTATTAAACAAAGGGATGGCGATATTATTTTTATAAATATTCTGATCACTTTTGTGAATGGTAATATCAAGACTTACTTTGTGTCCTCCTTTATCATAATTGCCAATAAATGTACCTACCCAAAGCTCTTTTCCTGATAATGCAGGTTTCAGCTCTGTAATATCCTCTCGGTAAGGGCTGATCGTCTGCCAGGTTTTTCCTTTAAGCTGAATATGATTGAACTTCTGGATTCCAAAAGGGGTAAAGAATCGCATCATTTCCATGGCAGGGCTGTAGCTGTCAGTAGTTGTTATTCCGTAATACTGCTTTCCATTTCCGTTTTCGTAGACAGGAAGTGTTTTTGCTCCTTTTTCCAATCCGTCAAAAAAAGACTTTTCTTTATCCTGTGGAATGAAAAATACAGTTCCGGTTCTGTCATAGCCATCTCCGTTCGACTGTTGTTTCAGTTCTACAAAAATATTTTCACCTTCTGTAATAGCAGGAAATTTTATCTTTTTAAGAATAATGGTACCATTAGCATATCTCTTGATCTGTTCGTCTGATTTGGAGGCGTCAGAGAAATTGATCATTTCATTTTCAAAAACGTTCAGGGTGGTAAATCTGCTTTTCCAAAGAAGGTCTTTATATCCAAGCTGATCGGTAGTTTGTATATTTCCTTTCAGGATATTTTCAATTCCTGTATTTTTAATTTTTTTAATGGAACTGGCTGTAACTAAAGAGTTTTTATTTCGCTCAACTTCCAGAACCAGCCCTAAATTCTGTCCCAAAACAGAAGGTCCGCCTTTCAGCTTCAGGTCATTGGTATACCAGACTTCAATGGTATTTGAATTGACTTTTGTAACGGCTTTTTTACAGTTATATCCTAAGATTTTTTTGTTTCATTGGTGAGTTCAAAATCCTGTTTTCCTATAGACTCGGCATCAGAGGTTGAAATAATAGATTCCGGTTTTAAAAAAGCATACGAGACAATTGTGTTTGAAGGTTTTTCAACCTTAGTGATTTCATAAGGGAAGTTGCTTTTTTGTTCTTTGATTGTGCTGTTGAGGATGAAATTTTCTTTCTCATTAACCCAAACTATGGTGGAGGGCTGATCAGCAGTTGTTTTTCCGTTATATGAACTGGTATACTGAATTTCGTAGGTCTGTGCAGAAAACAGACAGTATAAAAAAACAGCTAGAAAATTGAAAACAATTCTTGTATGCATAAATAAATGAGTTTGCTGCAAAGTTATTATAAACTTTCCACAGCATCATACGGTTTTAATCTATACAGTTAGTAGACAATGTAGGGGAAATGTTACAAAAATTGTTACATTTTTTTTGAAACATTTTAAAACAATCTTGAGCTTGAAATAATTTTACAAATCTTACGTTCAATCAAAAAACTAACCTTGAAACATTTTTTCTTATTCTTCCTATTTCTTGTATCATCAAACTTTGCAGAGGCTCATAAGCCTAAAATAAGAGTTGAAACTTTTAGAAATGTAAAGACATATTTTGAATCAGAATTTAATTTTAATCCTAAAACAATTGGATCAGAAGATTTAAAGATACGGGTCATTGGGCAGCTTTCAAGTGTTATTGCTGAAAACCTGGGATATTCTGATACGATTATGATTGAAAGAAAAACTTATTATCCTCATGATCCCAATCAGAAGTTTTTTATTCTGGAAAATAATAATTCTCAGTATAAGCTCGCTGTTTTGGATCGAGGTACTTTGTTGAAAAGTAATAATAAGGGTTTAGCTATAAGGATTTTGAGTGAAAATATAAACGTGGTTGATGTTTTAAAACTTGTTGAATATTCTATTCTGAATCGAAAAAAACTTAATAAAAAACTTATTCCGACAACCTACTTTTATGGAGACGAACAGCTACCTATATTAGCTAATTCTGAAGATTTTATTCAAAAAGTATGTAAGACTAAATCTAAATTAGTGAATGAAGTGATTGATAATGAAATTGGATTATTAGATAACGGATTTCTGAGAACCAAAATTTCCTGGAAAAAAGGAAAATTTATATTTGAAATTAATAATGAACACCCAACTAATTACAATGATTATAGGTTTGGAGAGATTGATTATGAAATTGAAGATTTCAAATATTATGTAGATTCTCTTTATTCAAATTATTTTTTGATTTTTCATAACTCAAAAATGTTTACATACTTTGATGGAAATAGTGAAAATACATCATATAAAATAGAGGTTGAAAAAAGTTTTTGGTATCCTTTTCAGCTCTCAAAAGATAGCTTCGGTGATAAAATAATTTTATTTGATAATAATAGTTATTTCTATGTATATAATTTCAAAAAAAAACTACTCCAAAAAATAGAGTAGTTTTATATATTTAATTGGTTTAGATTAAGAAACTCTCTCAATCAAAGCCATATAGAATCCGTCATACCCTTGGCTAGGCATTACTTTTTCATCTTTAACCATTTTGAATCCAGGATTGCTTTTGATGAATTCTTCTACCTGCATATTGTTTTCAGAAGGAAGGATAGAACACGTTGCGTATACCATTTTTCCTCCTTTTTTTAACATTTTAGAATAGTCCTGAAGAATTTGTTGCTGTTCTTTTTTAATTCTGTCAATAAAGGCCTGATCAATTTTCCATTTACTGTCTGGATTTCTTTTTAAAACTCCAAGACCTGAACATGGTGCATCGATCAAAAGTCTGTCTACTTTTTCGTGAAGACGCTTGATGACTTTGTTGTCAGAAATCATACGGGTTTCAATATTGTGAGCACCTGCTCTTTTTGCACGACGCTTCAATTCAGCTAATTTCCACTCAAAGATGTCTAATGCAATGATCTGACCTTTGTTTTTCATGATTGCTGCCAAGTGAAGTGTTTTTCCTCCTGCACCTGCACACGCATCCACCACTCTCTGGCCTTCTTGTACATCAAGGAAATAACCGATCTTCTGAGAAGAGGCATCCTGAACTTCAAATAATCCTTCTTTGAAAGCTGTAGTAAGGAAAACGTTTTTCTTTTCTTCCAGCTGAACAGCATCAGGATAATTTTTAATAGGAAAAGCAACGACTCCCTCATCAGAAAGATCCGAAATAAGTTCCCTAGGAGTTGTTCTTAAAGAGTTCGCTCTTAAAACCGTAGGAGCCTGCTCGTTCAAAGCAAGCATTTCTCTTTCCCAGTTAGCCCCCAATTCTTTTTCAAGAGTTTCAGCCAGCCATTCAGGGATAGAATGTTCTATTGCTTTTGTAGGAACACTATTCTTTTTAAGCTTTGTAAGAATATCGGCGATTTTGATTCCGTCAAATTCTTCAAATTTTTTATAATTGGTTTTGCTCCAAAGCAAATAGGCGATGATGAGTTTGTAGATATTGTTAGGTTTCACCCCTTCACCCATATAGTATTCAAGGCGTTTTTTCCAACGGATGATATTGTAAAAAATTTCAGAAACAACAGCTCTGTCCTGGCTTCCCCATTTTCTGTTTGCTTTCAAAAGTCTTTCAATAACTTTATCGGCATATTTGTTTTTCTCAAAAAATGTCTCCTGTAGGGCATCGTGAATTCCGATTGCCAAGTTTCTGTGAATAAGTTCCATAAATTTGCTTCGCTGTTTGAATCTGCAAAAATACGACTTTTAATTGAGAGTTGAAGATTGAGTTGATGAGTTTAGGAATTGGAAGAGTTTAGAGTGGGGGAGTAATGTGATTTAATCTAATATTATTGATGTAAAGTCAATCTGTTTATTGATTTTTTAAGTGGTAGAAATACATTTTAATGCTGAATTTGTAAATATTTTCCGAATATTTATATTTTTTATTTGTTGACAATAGCCTTTCCCTTTAGAACAAATAAACCTATGTTTTTGCTTAATGAAAAATATTTGCTAACAAAATATACACTGTTCATTACTATACTTTATTTTCTTTGTAGCAAGTTTATTTAATTTATATTAATTCACTATATTGTGTTATATTAATGTGTGCTTATTATCTATTATACTGAACTTTATCTCTTGACTTCAACCTCTAAAAAGCTCTACCTTTGCAAAAATTAAAAATATGAGTGATACAGTACTTTGTCCGAAATGCAGCTCCGAGTTTACCTATCCGAGCGATAATATGATGGTCTGTTCCCAGTGTTTCTACGAATGGAACCCTGAGGAAGCAGTTTCTGAGGCAGCTAGCGAAGGAAAAATATTGGATTCAAACGGAAACGAACTTCAGGATGGAGATTCTGTAGTGGTAGTAAAAGATCTTCCTGTAAAAGGAGCACCAAAACCTGTAAAGGCGGGTACTAAAGTGAAGAATATCCGTTTAAGACCAGGAAGTGATCATAATATTGATTGCAAAATTGATGGTTTTGGAGCGATGGCTCTTAAGTCAGAGTTTGTAAAGAAAGCATAAGAAAGCGTTGCTTTTTTATGCCATAAAAATAAGAAAAGGAAAAAATTGGACAGTGTAATCTTTCATAAGACTTAATTGCAAGATTGCTAATGTCCGTCTGGAAGGCAGAAAGAGAAATAACCAAAAATTTCCTTATGCTTTGGAGGTACAAATGTAAGAAAAAGTTTTATAACTGATTCTTATGTTTGTATTTTTTTTATAGGTAAGTATAAGAAAACGTAGGTCTTATGTGATGTATAGTGAAAAGTGAAATCATAAATAAAGACTCATCTGATAAGCAAATTTACTTATTTCTTTACATAAAAGAAATAGTAACCAATCCCTCTAATTTTTCATCAGTATAAACCACTATTTCTTTATTCCTTGCTTTAATTTTGTTCCAATAATAGTTTCCTGCAAATCGGCTTTCAAGGACTTCGGCTTCGAGACCGGTTTCAGTGATTTTTATTTCTTTAGGATAATAGGAGAATTTTGAAAGCTGGAAATCTTCGGCTTCAGTTTCGCTGAAGATATTTACTTCTCCGAATAACTTCGCAACATAAGAGTTATAAGGACGTCTGTAAGTTTCTTCCGGGCTGTCATTTTGAATCAGTCTTCCATCCTGTAAAATAACGATCTGATCCAGCCATGGCATAATATCCTGAAGTTCGTGAGTAGAGATGATTAAAGAAACGCCGTGCTGCTTTACATATCTGAAAAGCCGTTCTCTGAGTTCAATTTTCCTTGGAAAATCCAGATTGCTGAAAGGTTCATCTAAAATCAGAAGTTTTGGAAGTACAGACAGTGCTCTGGCAATGGCCACTCTTTGCTGTTGCCCGCCGCTTAAATATTTGGGAAGTACATTAGCGAATTCCTGAAGTCCCACTACCTCAAGAAGTTCTGCTACGGTTTCTTTTTTTTGTTTTAAATTGATATTCGAAATAAACTTCCCTACATTTTCGGCAACGGTAGCGTAAGGCATAAGATCAAAATTCTGTGCTACGAATTTCATTTCTGCTTCTCCGGGAACAAGGTTTCCTTTCGGTCCCAAAAGCCGTGTTCCGTTAAAAATAATTTCTCCGCTTTCCCAGTCAAGAAGACCATAAATAAGGTTGAGAAGAGTAGATTTTCCGCATCCGCTTTCTCCCGCAAGTGCTATAATTCTGTTTTCTTCAAACCTTAGGTTAAGGTTCTGAAACAGGGGATTTTCTTTGGTATGAGAGAAAAATAAATTGTTTATTTCTAATAGCATATTACAAATGTAAGGTTTTTATGAAAACATAATTTTTTTTATTATATTAGCGGAACTAATAAAAATAAATCAAAAATGAGAAAAAAACTGTTTTCGTTAGCGATTCCTGCGTTATTTATTGCTGCTGTAGTGGTTTCTTGTAAAAAAGATAAACCGCTTACCAGTGAAAGTAATGAGGTGGCAACTACCAAAGAAGGTAGCCAGTTCACTTTGGATACGTTAAACAGTAAGGTTGAATGGAAGGGATATAAAGTATTTAAATCTGAAAATACGAGCCATTTTGGAACAATCAAGTTTGAAAGTGGAGATGTGACGGTGAAAGACGGAAAACTGGAAAGCGGAAAATTCGTTGCTGATATGAACTCATTAACTTCTGTGGATTTGAAAGACAGCCCGGAAGATTTAGGGAAATTAAATGGTCACCTGAAGAGTGGTGATTTCTTTGAAGTTGAAAAATTCCCGACAGCTTCTTATGAAATTACAAAAGTAACTCCGGCTACGGAAGGAGATTATAATACTCTTTTAGAAGGTAATTTAACCATTAAAGGAATTACAAAACCAGTTCAGTTTAAGGCTAATGTTTCTGTGAAGGATGGAGAGGTGAGTGTAGCTACTGAACCGAAAGATATCAAGAGAGAAGAGTTTGGGGTAAAGTTCCAGGCTCCTGCTGAAAACGGTGTAATTAAAGACGAGGTAACTCTTCAGATCAGCGTTAAAGCTTTAGAAAAGAAATAATTTTTTTATTTAAGTGAAATAAGTGATTGAAGTCTGCCTCCCGAAAAAGAGGCAGATTTTTTTATAACGGACTTATTTTTAAACTTAAAAGTCGTATTTTTGCAAAACATTTTGAAAGGGTAAAATAATGATAGAAAAGATAGAAGAACTACTGATCGAAGTAAATGGCTTCAATGCTAGCTCTAAGGAAGATATCGAAAACTTCCGAATCAAGTACAACGGTAAAAAAGGGGTTCTGAATGATTTTTTTGAAAAATTTAAAGAAGTTCCTAACGACCAGAAGAAAGAATTCGGACAGAAGATCAATACTTTAAAACAAGCAGTAGCTGTAAAATTGGAAGACTTGAAAAGTTCTTCTGAATCTTCTGTTGTGGTAGAAAAAGAAGATCTTACAAGACCTGCTTTTCCATTGGATTTGGGCTCAAGACACCCGATTAATCTTGTTAAAAACAGAATTATCGAAATCTTCAAATCAATTGGCTTTGCTGTAGCAGACGGTCCTGAGATTGAAGATGACTGGCATAACTTTACGGCGCTTAACCTTCCGGAATATCATCCGGCAAGAGATATGCAGGATACGTTCTTTATTGAGCAGAATCCGGATATTCTTTTAAGAACGCATACTTCTTCCGTACAGACCCGTTATATGGAAGAAAACCAGCCGCCAATCAGGATTTTATCTCCGGGAAGAGTTTTCAGAAATGAAGCGATCTCTTCACGTTCTCACTGTATTTTCCACCAGATTGAAGGATTGTATATTGATGAGAATGTAAGTTTTGCAGACTTAAAGCAAACGATTCAGTTCTTTACGACTGAGCTTTTCGGAAAATCTAAAATCAGAATGAGACCTTCATTCTTCCCGTTCACTGAGCCAAGTGCTGAAATTGATGTGTATTGGGGATTAAACTCTGAAACTGATTACAGAATCACGAAAGGAACAGGATGGCTGGAAATCATGGGTTGCGGAATGGTAGATCCTGCCGTATTGAAAAATGTGAATATTGATTCTGAGAAATATTCAGGATATGCATTCGGAATGGGTATTGAAAGAATCACGATGCTTCTTTACCAGATGAGTGACATCAGAATGTTCTTCGAAAATGATATCAGAACACTGGAACAGTTCAAAACACTATAAAAAATCAAACCTCCGGAGCTCCGGAGGTTTTTGTTTTTAATTACTGACCTAAGAAACAAAACGTAACTAAAAACTGATCTTTATTGAAAAATTTACACGTGTCTGTTTCTTATGCCCATACTTCGGTTTCGAATCCGCTAGGTACCTCAACGAAGTATTGACATGCTGCAGCTCCTTTGTCTGCCTCTATAATTAAGACAATCAAGGTTAACATTCTATTACATTGAACATAAAAAAAGCCTGTAAATAATTTTACAGGCTCTCTATTTAAAAAATAATTATTCTTTATTTGCTAAACTTTAAAGGATATTTTACATTTTTATAATCATCAATACTTGCTTTCAGTGAACCTACAGCCAGTTCAGCTTTCAACAGCATAGGAAGGTGATTGGCATCATTGGAAACCCACATCGTTACCCCTTCTTTTTCTTTAAATACTCTTCCGCTTTTTACGGATGGAATAATCTTTAAGCAATTGATGGTACCGAATTTTGTATTTAAATTTTCTGTTCCTGTTACTTTTAGTTGAAAAGGAAACATCTCGTCATCAATCCATACATTCATATTGATGATGGTTCCCACTTTCAATTCATCCGGACTTTTACTTCTTAAATAGTAAAAACAGGAAAGCATATCCTGAACACCTTTTACAGATTTTAAAACCTTAGAACCATTTGCAGGCGTCTTTTTATCTGTTAAAATCAAAGTATTATTATCGTGATTGAAAACCGTTTCAAAATGTTGTCGGTAGCTTCCTTCACGTACATTTCTGACATAAAAGCTTGGTAGGCCTGTCTGTGTATTGATAAAGCTTTCATATAAATCTTCCACTTTGAAGAATGCTTTTACAGCACCCGTAGTCTGCCCTGTCCCTTTTACATAGAGATGGGGTACCCCTTTGTAGTTCGTTTGCTTTGTCGTAAGGTTCGCAGTTCCTGCATTAAGGAAACCGTAGTGAATTCTAAGAGTGATAGATTCGCCGTCTGCGATATTATCAATCTGGGCCGAACCTAAAAAGAATATAAGTACTGCAAAAAGGTTTAAAATTTTCTTCATAACAAGACATTTACAAAAACGTTGCCAAATTTAAAATCTTAATTGATAGATATTTGACAAATCTCAGGTTTTTATTTAGAATCAATTAAATATGCTTCGCATTAAAATTAGTAAATTTGCAGCTACATGTATAATTAAATTATCTTAAAGATTATGATAACCACTGATATATTGATCATAGGTGCGGGGCCTACAGGACTTTTTGCAGTTTTTGAAGCTGGTTTATTAAAAATGAAGTGTCACATTATTGATGCGCTTCCACAGCCGGGAGGGCAGTTGGCAGAACTTTATCCTAAAAAACCTATTTTCGATATTCCAGGGTATCCTTCAGTAAACGCTGGAGAATTGGTGGATAATTTGATGGAGCAAATTAAGCAGTTTCAACCTGGATTTACTTTAGGTGAGACAGCTGTTTCTTATACAAAGGTAGATGATGAGTGGTTTGAAGTGATCACCAACAAAGGAACCGTTCATAGATGTAAAGCAATTGCAATTGCTGGTGGATTAGGGACATTTGAGCCTAGAAAACCTGCTTTCGACAATCTTGCTGATTATGAAGAAAAAGGTCTTGAATATTTCGTTAAAGAACCTGAGCATTTCAGAAACAAAAAGGTAGTAATCGCCGGAGGTGGAGATTCTGCTTTGGACTGGAGTGTTTTCCTTTCCAATGTGGCGAGCGAAGTGACATTGATTCACAGAAGAAATGAGTTCCGTGGAGCTTTGGATTCTGTAGAGAAAGTTCAGGATCTGAAAAACCAGGGGAAAATTAAATTAATTACTCCTGCTGAAGTTACTGGTGTTAAAGGTGACGGAAAAGTTGAAGCTATTACAGTACAGGTTGACGGACAGGACGCTTACGATATTGAAACAGATTATTTTATTCCTTTATTCGGGTTGACTCCAAAATTGGGTGAGATCGGAAACTGGGGATTGAATATCGAGAAAAATGCAATTGTTGTAAACAATGCTCTTGATTATCAGACAAACATTGACGGAATCTACGCTATTGGAGATATCAACACGTATCCTGGAAAATTGAAGTTGATCCTTTGTGGTTTCCACGAAGCTACTTTGATGTGTCAGAGTGTGTACAACAGATTAAATCCAGGTAAAAAATTCGTTTTAAAATATACAACCGTAAGTGGTGTAGACGGATTTGACGGAAGCCGTAAAGAAGCAGAGAAGGCAGTTGTGAAAAAAATTGACTAGTTTTGCAGAATTATGTCAGATGTTAATATTAAAATCACCGACAGAGAAGGTGTAACCCACGATGTCGTAGCTCCTACGGATATGTCCATGAATCTAATGGAAATTATCCGTGCTTATGAATTGGCAGAAGAAGGTACTATTGGT
This sequence comes from Chryseobacterium sp. MEBOG07, assembly GCF_021869745.1. Taxonomy (NCBI): domain Bacteria; kingdom Pseudomonadati; phylum Bacteroidota; class Flavobacteriia; order Flavobacteriales; family Weeksellaceae; genus Chryseobacterium; species Chryseobacterium sp. MEBOG07. Next base: position 4,410,121 of record NZ_CP084579.1, on the reverse strand, counting down.
GTATGCGGAGGAATGGCGATGTGTGCTTCATGCCAGGTATATGTAATTAATGATCCCGGTTTGGAAACAATGGGAGATGAAGAAGATGCCATGCTTGCTGAAGCTTTCCATGTGAAAGAGAACAGCAGATTGGGATGCCAGTTACATATTGCCGATGCCATGGAAGGGCTCGAAGTGGCAATTGCTCCTTATCCTTAGAAAATATTTTTTAATCTTAATAAGAAACTCCTGAAAATTTATTTTTCAGGAGTTTTTTTGTTTAAAAATTATTCTCATCTTATTAATCCTTGAAATTTATTTTTGGTGATTTTTGCATTAGGGTTATATTTTTCTAATAACGCTTCAACAATTATTTCTTCTGAGAAGGTGCATTTAGGGCCTAAAGTAATTTCCATATTCTTAAATGGTTCATCTTTTATGTCAATAAAATAATTCTCAATTGGACAAGGGATTTTATTGAACATTATTTTTTGAAAATCATTTAGAGGATGAATTTGATTACCATTTGAGTCACTTGTTGGCAAAATAAATAATGTAAATCTGACTTCTTTTTGAAATTCCCAAATTTTAGATTTATATTTTCCAATTTCTCCAATATTTACTGTAAAATTCTTGTCTTCTATTTTAAGAATTTGAGGCTTCAATAGGTCTTCTTGATCAGTGTAAACTACTTCTAGGAAGTTTTTACTAAATGGGACAATCCAGTAATTAGAATTAAAGCATTCATTTTTTGGAACTAAAGAGTTTGTGATTAAGGTATTTTGAATATTAGTGACATATTCTGTATTAAAGCTGTATTCATGAAACAGGTTTTTAGAAATCTTGATTCTAACCCCTTTCATATTAGGAGTATACATATTCCAAAATGCGAGATTTTCTTCTTCATTGTTTGTCCAGCAAGAAATTAAAGTATGTGAAGAAAGATTTATGTTATTTTCATCAGAAAATTGGGTTTCATTTATATCATCAACATTTTTTAAACTATTAAATCTTATTTTTTTATTTTTTAAAATTAAAGCAAGTGTTTCGATTGAGGTATAGTGATAAATATAGTCATCCATATAGTATAATGTTTTTTGTGATTCTTTTTTATTTTAAATTTCCTCCTTAGAAATCACTTTCCAAACTGTAGGAGCCTGATAATTTCTCATCTTTTCCAACAGATCTTCAATAGTATCGCTTACTAGGAGCATATCTTTGTTGACTTGCTTTAAGAATTCTTTATCCACCATAGTTTGAATCAATTTGATCAGATCATCATAAAAACCGTCAATATTCAAAATTCCGATCGGTTTTTTGTGAAGCCCGAGCTGTGCCCAGGTGATCATCTCGAAGAGTTCTTCCAATGTTCCATAACCGCCTGGCAGAACGATGACTCCGTCGCAAAGTTCATTCATTTTGGTCTTTCTTTCATGCATCGTTTCCACGATGATGAGCTCTGTTAGATTTTTGTGGGCAATTTCTTTGGTTTGTAAAAACTGGGGCAGGACTCCGATTACCTTACCATTTTCACTTAAAGCCCCATTGGCTACTGTTCCCATTAAGCCGGTTTCTGAACCGCCATAAACGAGTTGTATATCTTGTTTTGCTAAGGTTTGTCCCAGCAGAAATGCCTGTTCTTTGTAAATGTCATGCGAGCCGAAACTTGAGCCGCAGAATACAGTGATACTTTTCATTGTTTTTAATGTTTTTTGAACCATTAAGTTTTTTTAAGTGATTAAGAAAGGTTAAGAAAAATATCTTTTGATATTTTAAAAAAGGATCTGCAGACTCTTAATGATTCTTTATAGCTTAATTTATCTTAATGGTTTAAATTAAATTAAAAATATCCAAAATCTTAAGACTTTGGATATTCAATATAGTAATTTTAATGTTCTATTTCTGAGGAATATTCGCTAAAATATCTTTCAGGAAGCTCCAGAATTTTTGTGCTGAAGGGATATTGGCTCTTTCGTCAGGTGAGTGTGCTCCTCTGATCGTTGGTCCAAAGCTTACCATTTCCATTTCAGGATAGTTGGCACCGATGATACCACATTCAAGACCTGCGTGACAAGCTACTACATGAGGTTTTTCATTGAACTTCTCAGTGTAAAGCTTCTCCATTAATTGTACAATCTCTGAACCTGGTTTTGGTTTCCATCCCGGATATGAACCGCTGAATTCAACATTCATTCCAGCCAGTTCTGCTACAGATTTCAATTGTTCAGCTACTGAATATTTAGAAGAATCTACAGATGATCTTGTAAGATTTAAAATCTTAAGTTCTCCACCCTTTAGTTCTACTCTTGCTACGTTGTTGGAAGCTTCTACAAGATCTGCCACATCCGGGCTCATTCTGTATACTCCGTTGTGAAGAGATTTTAAAGTAAGGATGATCTTTTTGGAATCTGCTTCAGAAGTAGCTTTGTCAGAAGACGTAGAGTTCTCAATATTGATCTGAAGTCCCGGTTCTACAGAAGCAAATTCTTCCAAAATATCCTTTTTAAGAGCGGTTGCTTCTTCTATAAATTCCTGCGCATTTCTTACTGAAATAATCGCAGCTCCTTCTCTTGGAATTGCATTTCTCAATCCACCACTGTCGATAGAAATCAATTCTATATTTTGTTTCTCCAACCCTTTATAAAGAAGTCGTCCCAAAATAACATTGGAGTTTCCGAAACCTTTATGAATATCCATTCCGGAATGTCCTCCCTGAAGACCTTTTACACTGATCTTTACAACCTGTCCTTTTGATGCTTCAGTTGGATAACTTTGAGTAATCGTTACATCAACTCCTCCTGCACAACCGATATCGATCTCGTCATCTTCTTCCGTATCAAGATTCAATAGAATTTGTCCTTCCAATTGACCTGGTTTTAATCCTAAAGCACCTGTCATTCCTGTCTCTTCATCAATGGTGAAAAGAGCTTCCAATGCAGGATGGGGAATATCTGAGCTTTCAAGGATAGACATGATTGTAGCCACTCCTAAGCCATTGTCAGCCCCTAAAGTAGTCCCTTTTGCCTTTACCCAGTCACCATCAATTTCCATTTTGATTCCTTCTGTTTCAAAATCAAAATTCACATCGTTGTTTTTCTGGCAAACCATATCAAGGTGCGATTGAAGCACAATAGATTTACGGTTTTCCATTCCTGCAGTGGCAGGTTTCTTAATAATGACATTTCCTACTTCATCTACCGTAGTTTCCAGTCCTAAATCTTCACCAAATCCTTTGATGAAAGCAATTACTTTTTCCTCTTTTTTTGAAGGTCTTGGAACAGCATTTAACTTGGAGAAATTTTTCCAGATTATCTGCGGTTCTATATTAGATAATTCCATTGAATTTTATTTTTCTCAAATTTACGAAATAAAAAATGCTTCTGTAGGATACAGAAGCATTTTTGTATGTATTTAGAAGCAAAAAAGTAAAACAGCAAATTTGCTAATCTGCCTTTTTATCTTTTTGAGATTTCGCTCTTATTAACATCCACACTCTCCATAGATCGGGGTAGTGAAAGTAGTGCCATCCGGCTTTTCAATAGTCAAAGTACCTTCAAACAATAAAGCTTCTTCGCCTTTTACTTTTTTCCCTTTTACAGAGATCTTATAATCATCATTTTCTATTTCTTTGGTCAGTAATTCATCTACTTCCATATCACTTGATGAAATAAGATTCATAGCAAGTCTTTTGCCATCCAGCATCATGTAGGCTGTTTTCCCGGCATCGTCTGCATAGATGTATCTTTCCTTTTCAAAATCAGCTTTGTTTACAGCAAAATAGCAAGAACATTCTTTAATTTCTTTAGGAAAAGGAATGGTTCCCACCAGAATATTTCCTGACGAAGATCCAATTGAAGCAGAGTCTTTAGCAATATGTAAAGAATCAACAGGAGCAGAACCTGAAACGGTTTCTTTTTCCTTTTTGCAGGCTACCAGTAGAAATGCGGAAAATAAAATGATTAAATATTTCATGTGTTTGTGGTTTTGTTATTTTTTAACCTCTTGCTCTTTCAAGAAGTGTCATCATTAATAAAGAAAGGATTACCAGGCTTTCTTCCTCGTCATCAATATCGATCAGTCTGTCCAGCTGGAATCTTCTTCCAAAGAATGAAGGCATTTTTTTGAGTTTAAAATAAGCTTTTCCATCAATACCTGTTACTGTATAAGAAGGATTAAGGAAATAGCCAGTGAACATTCCGATGATAGGAATTTCTCCTACAAAGCTGTCCCAGAATCTTACCCAGGCACTGTCTTCCTGAACTTTAAACTTAGGCTGGTCTTTGGCATCCAGAATATCGTAACTTGCTTTCCAGATAGAACGCATTCCTTTTCTTGCCAATCTACCGAAGTTTTTATTGTCAACAATGTCATTCAAAGAATAGGACGCATTGAAATCGATCCATTTATTTGCTCTGATTCTGAATAATTCTTTAGACTTGCTCTCATCATTGAAAACGATAACATCTTCTTTTAACTTGAACATTTTCTGACGAACATACGCTACATAATTCCCGTTTTTGTCGGTAATGTTGAAGTCACTTGCTAAAGTAGTGATTTTGAATTTGAAATCCAGAGGATAGTTAAGATTGTTAAGTACCATGTTAGTTTTTTTTTCATATTAATTTAAGCCGCAAATATAACGGTTTTTTTAGAGTTTGTAGGTATTGGGGAAATTTAAAATATCGTTTTGGACATTCTGGAGTCGGATGTTGATCGATAATCAGTAATCTATTTTTGCTGTGTAAAATCAATAGTAAATAGATCTCCCTAGAATAAATTTTCATAAGTGAAACGAATTGACGATTCACAGGTGATTCTTACAATTTATCATCTCTTCTCATACTCATTTCCTCAACTTTAATCCTTATTTTTGTACCTATGGATTACCCAAGTAAAGTGTTGGCAAAGGCGGTAGATGAGATTTCGGGATTGCCTGGGATTGGAAGAAAAACGGCTTTGAGATTAGCATTACATTTGTTGAAGCAGCCCAATTCCAGAGCCGTAAGTCTTGGAAATTCCGTGATTAATCTTGTCAACGAAATAAAATATTGTAAAGAATGTCATAATTTTTCAGATTTTGATATCTGTGAAATATGCAGCAATGAAAAGAGAAATGGTGAATTGATCTGTATTGTTGAAGATGTACGGGATGTAATTGCTATTGAAAATACAGGGAAATATACAGGGAAATATCTGATCCTTGGCGGGAAAATCTCTCCAATGGAAGGGGTAGGACCCAGCCAGCTGAATATTCCAAGTATTGAAAAGAAACTGAATGACGGTAAGGTGAAAGAATTTATTTTTGCATTGAGTGCCACCATGGAAGGCGATACCACAGCTTATTATATTTACAAGAAATTTAAAAGCTTCAATGTGAATTTTTCAAGCATTGCAAGAGGAATTTCAGTAGGGGATGAATTGGAATATGCGGATGAAATTTCTTTAGGAAGATCTATTATCAACAGGCTTCCATACAACGAAAAGGATTAATATGAAGCTGTCCGTTATTATTGTTAATTATAATGTTACCCGATTGCTCAGAAGCTGTCTCCTGTCTCTTCAGAAGTATATACAAGAAGTAGAATATGAAGTGATTGTTATTGATAATGCTTCTACAGACAATTCATGGGAAAACCTTATTCCCGAGTTTCCAAGCGTAGATTTTATATCTTCTAAAACGAACGGAGGATTTTCAAAAGCGAATAATCAGGCGGTTCAAACTGCAAAAGGAGAATATATACTGCTTTTGAATCCCGATACGGAATTAGAAGGCCCTTATATGAAAGAACTTCTGGACTTTGCAGATTCGCAGTCTTCTTTCGGATGCCTGGGAGTAAGAATGCATGATGCGGAAGGACATTTTCTGCCTGAAAGTAAACGTTCGGTACCGGATATGTTTAATTCTTTTGAAAAGCTGTTTACCAATTTTAAAAAGAACAATTCAAAAACCTATTACAGAAACGATATTGAAGAAGATGCTGTTGCTGAAATAGAAGTGATCACAGGAGCATTCTTATTAGCTAAAAGAGAGGTTTACGAAAAAATAGGAGGTCTGGATGAAGCTTACTTTATGTATGGTGAAGATATTGATCTTTGTTATACCTTTTTAAGAAACGGGTATAAGAATTTCTATTATGGAAAAGTTTCCATTCTTCATCACAAGGGAGAAAGTACGATCAAAGATGAAGTATATCTCAAGAGGTTCTACGGCGCAATGCAGATCTTTATTGACAAATATTATAAAGAATCGAAGCCCGTGCAGTATTCATTTTTAAAAGCAGGATTGAAGCTTCGGCATCAGATAGAAAAGATCAAGTTAAAATAAAAAAGCAACTCAATTTTGAGTTGCTTTTGTTTTATGTAAGATTGTATTCTTCTTATTTTGCCGGTGCCAAAGGAGTTTTAGCCGGAGTTGTTGTAGAAGAAGCAGGAGCTGACTGTTTTGCAGGAGCTTCTTTCTTCGCTGGCTGATTAGGGGCTACCTGAGACGGCTTACCTGTAATAACAACGCTCAAAAGGATAAGAACGATGATAGTTGCGCCTAGAGTCCATGTTGCTTTTTCCATGAAATCATTGGTTCTTTGTACTCCAAACTGTGCAGATGATGCACCTCCGAATGTACTGGAAAGGCCTCCTCCTTTTGGATTTTGTGCCATAACGATAATTACCAATAAAACACTGGCAACCATAACAAGAACCATCAATAGTGTAAATATAGTATCCATTAATTTGATATCTTTTTGAATGGGCAAATTTAATCTTTTTTTACTGAATGACAAAGAAAGATGTCGCCAAATGTTGATAAAAATAGAAACGGCAACAATTGTTGCCGTTTTTTCTATAAAAATAAGAGGTTTCTATTTGAAATCTGAATCTTTAGCCTGATTGATCAGGTAAGATTTTACAGTCAGGTTGATATCCATTCCGCCCATATTCTGGATGATGGTAAACGGAAGTTTCACTCCTGAAACATCTTTGTAGTCTGCATAGCTTGTAGGGATAGATCCTCCTTCTCCAGCTTTTACTTCACCTGTCTTAAGGCCTGTTTTTACACTGTAATAGTAAGTTTCTTTAGTTCCTTTTACGACATAAGAGTCTTCGTTATTATACTTTTCAATTCCTGCCAGTTTGTATTCTGCACTTTTAGCAAAAGTAAGTTCCGGGAAAAGTTCCGGATCTGACATATCAGCTTTCTGTTTGTCATTCAGAGGCATTTTTTGTCCCTGAGCTTCCATGTATCCGTCTTTCCCATCAAAAATGATTTTTTGTACGGTATTTCCCATCATTTTCATATCCATTGCCATTTTTCCTCCTTTAGCCTGGATCAGTTTCATCGTCATATCCATACCCTGGATTTTTGTAGTGGCATCTGTCGTGATAGAAGTTACTTTCTGAACAGCAGCAAGACCTCCGATCGCGTTGATGTATTTATCAGCAACAGATCCAATGGTAACACTTGCATCTACTTTCTGTGCAGCAGGTTTAGTTACCGGATTGGCCTCCTTATCGAAATATTTTACAGGATACCCAAGTTTTTCCAATCCTTCAGAAATATCAGACGCTTTACCAGCGATGAAAATTCTGCTTTGGTTTGGTAAAATTGTAGTTTTTACAGCATTTGATACATCTGCAGCAGTTACTTTATCAATAGATTTTAAGTAATTGGTATAGAAGTCAGCAGGTAAGTCCTGAACTTTTTGGTTTAAAGCAAATCTTGCGATAGTAGCTGGCTGCTCCAAAGACATGATGAAAGATCCTTTCAGTTTAGCTTTAGCATTTTCCAACTCTTCCGGTTTTACAGTAGAAATAGCGTTAAGTTCATTCATGAATTCTTTAACAGCTTTGTCTGTAACTTCATTTCTTACACTTGCACTTGCAGAGAATTGTGGAGAATACTTGCTGGCAACCATACTGGAATATGCACCGTAAGTAAATCCGTTCTTCTCACGAAGGTTCATGAAAAGCCTTGCTTCACCACCACCACCAAGAATGTAGTTAGCGATTGTTGCAGGGAAATAGTTGGCATCCTTCATCTTCAGGTTGTTCAGGTTGTTTAATGAAACAACAGACTGTACTGCAGAAGGAACATCCACTACATTGATCTCTGTTTTAGCAACATTAGAAGCCGGTTCTAACTGTGCAACAGGAGTATTTGCTTTTTTCCAACCGTTGAAAGATTTCTCGATCAAAGATTTTACTTGGTCAAATTTTACGTCTCCTACGATTACTAAGTAAGCATTATCCGGAGCGTAGTATTTTTTATACGTATTTTGTACGTCAGCTAACTGAATTTTGTTGATAGATTCAACTGTTTCAAATTCACCTCTTGACGTATTTTTTCCATACATCAAAGCAGAAGAAACTCTTCCAGCGATAGAAGATGCATTTTTCTCTTCAGATTTTAATCCTTCTACAGCTCTTTCTTTAGAGTTTTGAATTTCTTCAGCAGAGAATTTAGGATTAATGATCGCATCAGCCATCAGACCTAATACTTCAGGGAAATATTTTGAAAGTGAGTTGGCAGAAGCTCCATTAGAAGAGAAATTAAGATTAGCACCAAGATAATCTACTTTTTTGTTGAAGTCATCTTTGCTGATGTTTGTTGTTCCGTTTTCGAACTGTTCAGCCATGATTTGGCTTACTCCGGTTACGCTTCCTTCGTTGTACGGAGGTCTGTCCATAGAAAGACTTGCGCTTACTCTTGGCAGTTTGTTGTTTTCCACCACCATTACCGTAAGACCGTTGCTTAGCTGGAAAGTTTTTGGCTTGGCAATGTTGATCGCAGGAGTAGGTCCCGGTTTCGGCATTGCATTAAGATCTATTTTTTGTGCTGAAACCATTCCTGTAAAGAAAAACGCTGCAGCTATATATGTTAATTGCTTTTTCATTTGTAAAAATTTAATTTTAAATAATCATAATTTAACCTGAGAAGTTGAAATGATTACTTTTTTTCAGGTACGTAATTAATGATTATTCTTTGGTTAGAATTAAGATACTTTTTAGCCGCATTTTGAAGATCCTGTCTTGTGACAGCTCTGTAAATGTCGATTTCTTTATTGATCAAATTCGTGTTACCCATCAATACATGGTTGGTAGCCAATGAAGCAGCAATTCCCTGAATACTAGAGTTGGCGTTTACAAATTGGTTTTCGTACTGGTTTTGAAGCTTTTGGTAATCTTCTTCAGAGATCAAAGTAGCCTGTACTTTTTTGATTTCAGCATCAATGTCAGCCTGTAAAACCTGTTTTGTAGTCTGTCCCATCGGAATCGCGTAGAATGCGAAAATACTGTAGTCTTCAAGACCCTGATTGAAGGCTCCTACCTGAAGCGCTTTCTTTTCCTGATCAACTAATTTTTTATATAAAACTGAAGATTTACCGTTACTTAAATAAGAAGAAAGCATATCTAAAACATAAGCATCTTTTTCTTTGTTAGCAGGGGTTCTGTAGGCAAAGATATAAGCTGGAAGCTGAATGTTCGGGTCAGTAGCAGTAACTTCTTTTTCCTGAGTAATAGGGGTTTCTTTCGGGAAATCTTTCGGGTAAATTGTTCCTTTTGGAATTCCTCCGTAATACGTTTCGATCCATTTTTTAGTCTGCTCAGGCTTGATGTCTCCTGCCACTACCAAAGTAGCATTATTCGGAATGTAATACTTTTTGTAGAACGCCTGAAATTCTTCTAGTTTAGCAGAATTTAAATCTTCCATAGAACCAATTGTTGGCCAGTTGTATGGATGATTTGTAAATAAATTTTTCTGAATCGTTGTGAAAAGATTTCCATAAGGCTGGTTATCCATTCTCAATCTTTTTTCTTCTTTTACAACCTCTCTCTGTGTATCCACTCCAATTTGGTTGATAACTGCGTGACGCATTCTTTCCGCTTCCATCCAAAGCCCAAGCTGTTCGTTATTGGAAGGGAATGTTTCGTAGTAATACGTTCTGTCATTGGTCGTGTTGGCGTTGTTCTCACCCCCGTTTGAAGAAACGATTTTGAACCAGTCTCCTCTTTTGATATTAGGAGTTCCTTCAAATAAAAGGTGTTCAAAGAAGTGAGCAAAACCTGTTCTGCCTTTTACTTCATCTTTTGCACCTACGTGGTACATTACACCTGTCGTGACAACCGGTGCAGAATTATCCTGATGAAGAATTACGTGAAGACCATTGGGAAGGTCATATTCTTCGAATTTGATTTGCTGTGCATTCAGCATTAGCCCGAAGAAAGCTACGGCAGCAGCAGAAAGAAGTCGCTTTTTCATAAAATTTAGAAATTGTTTACCAATTAGTGTGAAAAGTGAATTAATTGTTACAGATCTTTATAAAATATATGATAAGAAGTCGAAAACTAGAACCTATATATTAAAAATATTTTTTTCTTACCTCTTCTTTATTTCACCAATTCAATGACAAACCCTTTTCTCTCACCAATGGCCTGCTAGTCTCTAAATTCTAACCTCTAATAATCTAACTTCTATATGAAAGTTTGAATTCTCCTCTGAATACATTAATTTTGTGTTCCCAAAATTTTTTTGCTGTATGGATTATTTGAAAGGACTCAATGAATCACAATATGAAGCCGTTACTTCTTTACAAGGACCTTTGATGGTGCTTGCGGGAGCTGGTTCCGGGAAAACGCGTGTACTTACCATGCGTATTGCCCATTTAATACACAATGGAATAGACCCTTTCAATATCCTGGCTCTTACCTTTACCAATAAAGCGGCACGTGAAATGAAAGACCGTATTGCAAAAGTAGTAGGAGATAGTAATGCAAGGAGCCTTTGGATGGGAACTTTTCACTCGGTTTTTGCAAGAATTTTAAGAATTGAGGCTCATTACCTTGGATATCCTTCCAATTTTACCATTTATGATCAGCAGGATTCCCTGAACGTGATCAAAAAAGTGCTGAAGGATATGAATATTGATGCAGATCTTTATAAACCAAAGAAAGTTCAGGCAAGAATTTCAAATTATAAAAACAACCTGATTACGGTAAAAGCTTATTTCAACAATCCTGAACTGATGGAGGCTGATGAAAAGGCGAATATGAAATTCATAGGTCAGATTTACCAGCGGTATGTTGATCAGTGTTTCAGAAACGGATCTATGGATTTTGATGACCTGTTGTTGAAAACCAATGAATTGCTTACTCGTTTTCCGGAAGTGCTGGCGAAATATCAGGATAGATTCAGATACATCATGGTAGATGAGTACCAGGATACGAACCACTCACAGTATCTTATTGTAAAAGCACTGGCTTCAAAATTTGAAAACATCTGTGTGGTAGGAGATGATGCACAGTCCATCTATTCCTTCCGTGGTGCGAATATCTACAATATCTTAAACTTTAAAAAAGATTATACGGATGCTAAAACGGTATCGCTGGAGCAGAATTACCGTTCTACACAGAATATTGTAAATGCTGCCAATGTTGTGATTGCAAAAAACTTGCAGCAGTTTAAGAAAAATGTGTTCAGTGATAATGAAGAGGGAGATAAGATCAAAATATACAGGTCTCTTTCCGATGCTGATGAAGCGAATTTCGTGGCCGGAAATATCTGGGAACTTCGTAACCGGGACCAGAGAAAGTACAGCGATTTTGCTATTTTATACAGAACCAATTCTCAGACCCGTGCATTTGAAGATGCGCTGAGACGTAAAAATATTCCATATAAAGTGTATGGAGGACTTTCTTTCTACCAAAGAAAGGAGGTGAAAGATCTTATTGGATACCTGCGTCTTCTGATCAATGAAAATGATTCTGAAGCGTTGATGAGAATTATCAATTATCCTGCAAGAGGAATTGGAGAGACCACACAGAACAAGCTGATCGTTTTTGCAGATGCTCATAATATTGCGGTTTCAAAAGTCTTGGATAATCTTCCGATGTATTCACCGCAATTAGGTTTGAATAATGGAGTTTTAAACAAGCTGAATGACTTTTGGTCCATGATAAAAGCTTTCCAGGTATTGCTGAAAACAGAGACTGCTTACAGTGTTGCTATGGAAGTGGCAAAACGAAGTGGTTTAATCAAATTTTTGAAAGATGATCAGACTCCGGAAGGAATTTCCAGAGTAGAAAACGTTCAGGAATTGATGAACTCTATGCAGGGATTCATTGAGGAGCAGATACAGCTGGAAGACGGAGACCCAAGCCTTTCCAATTTCCTTGAAAACATTGCGCTTTCTGCCGATACTCAGGATAAGAATCTGGAAGATGATATGGTTTCATTGATGACGATTCACCTTTCAAAAGGGTTGGAATTTCCGGTAGTTCATTTAGTAGGACTTGAAGAAAACCTTTTCCCAAGTTTTATGAGTTCTGCAACCAGAGAAGATCTGGAAGAGGAGAGAAGATTATTTTATGTAGCACTGACGAGAGCTGAAAAGCAGGTGTTTTTCTCGTATGCTGTTTCCCGCTTCCAATGGGGGAAAATTACAGATGCGGAGCCTTCAAGATTCTTAAGTGAAATTGATGATGAATACATTGAATTCCTTAATCCGGCTTTGGAAAAAAGATTTATCAATAATGCAGGAGTGAAATCTAATATTTTTGATGAACATCCTTCTGAAATGAAAGCTTTTAAAAAGGTAGAGAAAAAGACAATAGATAAAGGAGATACTTCAAAACCGGCACAGGAAGTAAGAAAACTGAAGCCGGTAAGCACCGCAAAAATTATCAATCCAAGCGGAGCTTCGTCCCAGGATATTGAAGTGGGAGATAAAGTGAGACACGACCGTTTCGGAATAGGAGAAGTGAGTTTTCTGGACGGAACAGATCCTCAGAATATCAAAGCGAAGGTTATTTTCATCCATGAAGGAGAGAAAAACCTGATCCTGAAATATGCTAAACTGACCAAGATTTAATTTCAGAATAATACAATATAAAGAAAACGGATTCAATTTTTGAATCCGTTTTTTTATTGAAAATTCTTTAAATTATCTTAATTTTAAATGAGGGATAGAAAGAAACAATAACCATTTTTTATAAAAACAAAGTCTATTTATTTTGTAGACTAGTAAATGTATTTTACATTTGCACCCTGTAAAAACATAAATGTTCAATCAAATTCTAAACTATGACAAATAAGAAAACTATTCTTTCGGCCTCTGTTTTATTTTTCCTCGGTGTATTTACTTACGGTCAGGAAAAAGACAGCATAAAAACAAATAAAGACAGTATAAAGACCAATAATGTAGAAGAAGTAGTTGTATTGGGGTCAAGAGCCGGAGCGAGATCTAAAACAGACAGCCCGGTTCCTGTAGATGTATTCAACGTAAAAGAATCTTCACTGATTCTTCCACAAACCAATATAGGGCAAATACTAAATGCTGTGGCGCCTTCTTTCACATCCACTATTCAGACCAATTCAGATGGAACAGACCATTTGGATCCTGCACAGCTGAGAGGGCTGGGACCGGATCAGGTTTTGGTTTTAGTTAACGGAAAAAGAAGGCATACTTCCGCATTGGTAAATGTAAACGGAACACCAGGAAGAGGAACGGTAGGAACCGACCTGAATGCCATTCCGTCTTTTGCATTAAACAGAATTGAAGTATTAAGAGATGGAGCTTCTGCACAATATGGATCTGATGCAATTGCCGGAGTGATCAATCTCGATCTGAAAAGAGATACAGGAAAACTGGCAGGGCAGATCAGTTACGGAGGAAACCTGACGCCAACGGCTAATGATCATACCGGAGATTTCGACGGTCAGAATATTCAGCTGGATTTGAACTATGGGAATAAAATCGGAACTAAAGGCGGTTTTTTTAATATTACCTGGTCTTCACAGTTCAGAAATCCAACCTATAGAGCCGGTACAGAAAGCGGAACTCTTTATAATGCTTACAATGCTATTCAACAAAGAGCACTGAATGATGGTGTAAACCTTTCTTCTTTGTTTACCAATATCAATAATACTCCAAATTCACAGCAGATTGTAAACTATATTCATCAATATGCCCAAGGAGTAAATTATTTTAACAACAGTCAGCTCGCAGCCATTCAGGGAGCTTCTACCATTCAGGATATTAAAGATTCTCAGGGAAATGTACTCCAAAAGGGTCTTCAATCCTTATTAAACTTCGATGTTACGGATCAGGAACTGGCTTACAGAGGGCAGGACAGAAAGGATTTTAATATGCAGGTAGGGCAGTCTAAGCTGAATAACCACCAACTTTTTGTGAACGCCGAGCTGCCAATCAATGACAACTGGAAAGTCTACACTTTTGGAGGATACAGCTTAAGGCATGGTACTTCCGGAGGATTTTACAGAAGACCTAGAGAAAGCAGAACTTTTACAGGATTATATCCAAACGGTTATCTTCCACAGATTGGAACGGATATTCAGGATATCTCATTGGCTGCCGGAATCAAAGGAAAATGGGAGGGCTGGAATATTGATTTCAGTAACACCTATGGGCAGAATTCATTTACCTATAATATTCAGAATACAGGAAACACTTCCTTACGTTTTGCTTCACCAAGAGAGTTTAATGCGGGAGGATTACGATTTTCTCAAAATACCATCAATTTAGATTTCTCTAAAAAGTATGATGTTTGGGAAGGAATAAATGTTGCTTTTGGGGCAGAACATCGTTATGAGAATTTTAAAATTACTCAGGGCGAAGAAGCTTCTTATGCAACGTATGATGCTTCAGGAAATATATGGAACGGAAATTCTGTAAGACCTACGGATTTCTTCGGAGCAGCGCTTCCGGGAGGATCGCAGGTATTTAACGGATTCAAGCCTGAGAATGCTGTGGATAAAAACAGACAGTCGGTGGCAGCTTATGCAGATGTTGAATTCAATTTCACAAACTGGTTATTGGTAGATGCTGCAGCGAGATATGAAAATTATTCTGATTTCGGTTCTACATTCAATTATAAATTAGCATCAAGAATTAAAGTAGCTCCTAATTTCAATGTCAGATTTGCAGGTTCTACAGGGTTCAGAGCACCATCTATCCACCAGATTTATTATAATGTAACATCTACATTATTTACGAATAATCAATTGTTGGAAGTAGGGACTTTCAGCAATGATTCTCAACTTGCCGGGTTATTGGATATGCCAAAACTGAAGCAGGAAACTTCCAAATCTGCGAGTGTAGGATTTACCTACAAGATTCCTTCAGTAGGGCTTAGCTTCACTGCCGATGGATATTTCACAAGAATTGATAACCGTGTTATCCTTACCGACCAGTTTTTAAGAGCAAATGTTCCTCAGAAAGCACAGGAAGCCTATGATCAATTAGGAATCAATGCTGCACAGTTCTTTACCAATGCGATTGATACAGAAACAAAAGGGTTGGATGTTGTCATCTCCCATAATGCAAGATTCTCAGGATTTAAGCTGGATAACAGCTTTGCCATTAACCTTAATAAAACCAAGCAGGTAGGAGACATCCATTCTGCAGGACTTTTACAGTCGCCACAGCTTGAGAAAGTATATTTCTCAGAGAAATCAAGAGTGTATCTGGAAGAAGCAGTGCCAAGAGTGAAAGCCAGTCTTTCCCATACTCTTGCATGGAAAAATGCTACTTTCTATCTGAGAAATACCTATTTTGGAAAAGTGACAGGGGCTGATATTATTGATGTGAATGGAGATGGTATCATTGATTTTAATGAGCACCAACAGATCGGAGATAAGATTATTACTGACCTGTCTGCGGCCTATCAGTTTACGAAAAATGTAGGATTGACATTGGGGGTAAATAACTTATTTGATATTTATCCAACGAAAAACCTTGCTGCTTCTACGAATAATGACCAGTTCATCTATTCACGTTCCACTTCACAGTTCGGACAGAATGGAAGGTATGTTTTTGCAAGACTTAATTTCAATTTTTAAATAAAACAAAAAATAATGCTATAAAAAAACAGTTCAGAATTTCTGAACTGTTTTTTCTTTATGATAAGATGAATGTTATCTTTCTACCAGTTCTTTCACTGGTTCACCATAATGATCAATCTCCGTTGTATTGATCCGAAGAAGTTGATACCACTTCCTGAAGGCTCCTATAAATACAATAAGCATAAGAATCATTGCTGTTGCCGCTAATGCCGCCAGTAAATATTGTCCTTTTGGAATATAGATAGCGGTCACCTGAATATAACCCGCCCAGAATGTAATGATGGCCATAAAAACTCCGGGAACAGCCGAGCATAAAGCATATCTTCCTCTGTTCATCCTTATCAGCATCGTTGTACAAACGATAAGTCCACAGGCAGCCAATAGCTGATTACTGATCCCGAATAACGGCCAGATACTGTTTACATTTCCGGTGTACACGAGATATCCCCAGGCAAAAGTGAAAAGAAGACTGCTGATAATAATTCCGGGAATCCAGTTTTTATCATTAAATTTTGGAACCACAGACCCCAGCATTTCCTGTAAAAAGAAACGTCCAACCCTTGTTCCTGCATCAATGGCAGTTAGAATAAATACCGCTTCAAACATAATCGCAAAATTATACCAATACGCAGTCAGCTGATCCATATAAGGGATTTTATTGAAGATATGAGCCATCCCTACCGCTAGAGAAACCGCACCTCCGGTTCTGCCATACAGGTCAATGCCTATCTTTTGGGAATAATAATCGATGTCTACCCCGTGCAGAGAAGGGTGGGTGGCAAGAAAAGAATCATATGCTTCTTTAGGCGTATTGATCGCAAAATAATCACCCGGCATCAATGTACAGGCTGCAATAAGTGCCATCAAAGCTACAAAACCTTCTACAAGCATTGCTCCATATCCTACGAAAAGGATTTCCCTTTCCTTAGTAAGCATTTTCGGAGTCGTTCCCGTCGCAATCACAGCGTGAAAACCGGAAATCGCGCCACAGGCAATCACAATGAAAATAAAAGGAAGTACCGGACCTCCAATAATAGGGCCTCCGCCATTTACAAATTCTGTAATAGCCGGCATCTGTATTGTTGGATGAATGACAATTACCCCGATAGCCAGCATAATAATCGTTCCTATCTTTAAATAGGTAGAAAGATAATCTCTGGGAACCAAAAGCAGCCAAACAGGTAATACAGAAGCAATAAAACCATACAAAGGAATCGCGATAGAAATCGTTTTAATATCCCAGGAAAACAGATTATTCATGGTAGGATTCTGCATCAGACCGTGACCTCCAATGATTCCGGCAATCAAAAGTATACCGCCTAAAATACTTGCAAACAAAACACTGTTCTTTTTATAACGCATTATCAGTCCCATAATGATGGCAATGGGCATGGTAATCACTACCGTAAAAAGAGACCATGAGGCTTCATGCATCGCATTGATACAAGCCAAAGATAAACCCGCCAGCGTAAGAATAAGAATAAAAAGAATCGCAAAACCAGCTACCGTTCCTGTTGCTTTTCCGATTTCTTTCGAAGCAATAGTCGCAAGACTCTGTCCTTTGTGCCTCACGGATGCAAAGAGTACAACCATGTCATGCACTCCGCCTCCCAATACACAACCGATCAGAATCCATAATGCACCGGGAAGATACCCAAATTGTGCTGCGAGAACAGGACCTACTAACGGTCCGGCAGCAGCAATAGCGGCAAAATGATGTCCGAAAAGTACATTTTTATTGGTGGCCACGTAATCTTTACCATCTGCAAACTCTACAGCAGGGGTTACATTCTGGTCATTCAGCCTGAGAACTTTATTAGCGATAAAAATACCATAGAATCGGTATGCTATGGCAAAAATAAGAACTGAAGCAAATATGAGTGTAAGAGCATTGATATTATTTAAATATTCCATATCACTTATTTTTATTAATGAATAATTAAATTATTGGCATTTTTGTTATAAATAGTTTAAACAATAGCCAAGGTAATTAATTCTCAAGTAAAAAATATCAATATGTATATCAATCTAGCAAATTTGTTGTTGTTCTTTTATTTATTATATTGGTTTTTAATGAGTTGATTTTATTTTAAATAGCTCAATGTATATTACTTCTTTTGTGAAAGAATGAAATCTACCATCTTATCTGTAAGTTGATCCAGATAAGCTTTATCAGTAGTACCAAAACCATGTACTCCGCCGTCAACAATAATTAAAGAATTCTGAATTTTTGCCCTGTTGAGTTTTTTGTGAAGCTTTTTAGATTGGCTTAAAGGGACAATTTTATCATTATTTCCCTGAACAATTAAGGTTGGGACACCTCCTGAAACAAAATTAGTGGGAGATATGGTTTCTAAATAATTAATCGCTCTGTCCTGATCTTTCCTTACATCGTAGCCGGAAAGTCCTTTCACCAGATTTTGCTGTAAACTGACGATTTTTTTCGACATCAGCCCAATCAAGGCGACAGGAATTGTTCCAAGTTTTGTATGGAATAACTTGTTCAGATCAGCCGGTCCATAATGATCAATCACATAATTTACTTTGGCAGAATAAGATGAAAGCTCCGGGTTTCCAATAAAAGTATTATCCGGAGTATAGGCCGCAAGCAAAGAAAGGTGAGCTCCTGCTGAGGCTCCGAAAAGCCCAATATTATTACCATCAAAATGATATTTTTCTGCATTCTTTCTTACCCATCTTATGGCATCTTTAGTGTCTTCCAAAGGTAACGGAAAATGAGTGCTGTCATTCAGAAGAGTGTAATTGATACTGATCACAGCATACTGCTTTGCCATCAGTTTTGCAATCGTACTTTCAACATAATTATCAGAATGGATTATTTTATCTCCTTCTACCCATCCGCCTCCATGTACATAAATCAGAACAGGAAGTTGCTGGTTGGCTGAAATGTTTTTGGGTGTAAAAACGTCCAGTTTAACAGGATTTCCTATCCTATTGGTTTTATATACAATATCTTCAGACAGATTGGCTATTTCGGGAAGTAATGTACTTTTTATGGAAGGTGCCGGGTTGGGTACTTGTGAAAAGTTTTGAGAAAAAAATAAACTGGAAAGGCTTAAAAATAAAACAAACTACAGGTTTGCGAAAAACCTGTAGTTTGATATGTTGTTGGTCGGTAAATTCATAATAAATTTTTTAGGATTCGTTATTTTACTAATTCCTCAAAAAGCTTACCAAAAGTAGCATTCAGATCCTTGGATTTTCCGGGATGAGGTCTTGATGTCTGTACAACAGCACTTCTTACAGCCGTCAGCCAGCGGAAGCGTTCCGGGATGTCAAGGAGAGCAATAGGACCGCCGTTTTTATCTCCACTGGCAATCTTCCGAAAGCTTTCCAGATTATAGAAAACATCATCATAATCCAGCTTGCTATGCATCAGTTTGAATTTATCCGGACATAAATAGAATTCCGCTTTGATGAATTTTTCCTTTTTGGAAAACATCACCAATCCGATATTGAAAAATTCTTCTCTTTCAACTTTAGGTACCAGGCGTATTACCGCATATTCATATATTTTATCCTCTTGCATTTTTCGCTTCGTTTACAAAGATTTGAGAATTTTCTAATCTGGTTTTCATAAACTGAAAATAGATCTCACGGATTTCATCAGGTGTTTCATCGGCATCATTCCAATGTAACCAGTCTTCAGGAATCATATTGACAAGTTCTCTGAAAAATTTGTCATTCAGTACTTCGTGGCCAAATTTGTCTGCTTCGTCAAGCATTTTTGCTTTTGGAAGAAGTACGTGGTCTTTCACATATTTGAAAGGCGTTTTTGCTGCGGTATCAAAATTCTGCCATGAATGGTGGAAATAGAACGAAGCACCATTATCAATGATCCAAAGCTCTTTATGCCACATCAGCATGTTTGTATTTTTAAAAGTACGGTCAATATTGGTAATGAAAGCATCCAGCCACACTATTTTTGAAGCCAGAAGCGGATCAACACTTACTCCAGGATCATAGGTGATAGAACCGGAAAGATAATGTAATCCAAGATTCAGACCTTCGGAAGATTTCAGAAGATCCTGTATTTCTTCATCGGCTTCCGTTCTTCCGAAATCGGCATCAAGATTGACAAAAACAAGTTCAGGAATCTTAAGTCCTAATGCTTCGGTAATTTTTCCGCCTAAAAGTTCGGAGATCAGCATTTTTACCCCATGGCCTGCACCACGGAATTTTAATACATATTTGAAATCATCATCAGCTTCTGCCAGAGCGGGAAGAGATCCTCCTTCTCTCAGGGGCAGAATGTAACGCATCACGGTTACAGTTCTTAAATTCTGCATGAAACAAAAATAAGGCTATTTTTATAAACTTCAGCTTGACTTTAGATAAAAAGAAACAAGGAATTAAGATTGAAAAACAGAGTTTTTTTCATAAATTTCAATTTGAATACATGATATAAGTGTACATACTATTAAATAAGTCCCATTTGTTTTATGAATGTAATTAGTGAAAAGAATATATATTTAGAAAATAAAGAAACAAAAGGTTTTCTTGCGGATGCTTTTTATACAGACACTGAAGAAAAGCTTCCACTCGTAATATTCGTTCATGGATATAAAGGATATAAAGATTGGGGAGCCTGGGATCTGATGGCCAGAAAGTTTGCTGAAGCAGTTTTTTTCTTCGTTAAGTTTAATTTTTCACATAACGGAACAACAACGGATAATCCGGCTAATTTTGCTGATCTTGAGGCTTTTGGTCATAATAATTATTCTAAGGAACTTTCTGATCTGGGAGTCGTTATTGATCATTTTAGCAGAGAACCGCATGTTGATGATGAAAAGATTATTTTGATCGGACACAGCAGAGGAGGAGGTATTTCGATTGTTAAAACTTTTGAAGACGAAAGAATCAACGGTTTGATTACATTGGCGAGTGTAGATACTTTAGACCGTTTTCCAAAAGGAGAATCATTCGAAAACTGGAAAAATAATGGGGTATATTATGCTCTGAACGGACGTACCAAACAGGAAATGCCTCACTATTATCAGTTTTATGAAGATTATGAGAACAATATTCATCGTTTTGATGTAGAGCGGGCTACAGAAATGGCCAAAGCTCATATGCTGATTATTCATGGAACAGAGGATGAAGCAGTAGAGGTGAAACAGGCTGAACATCTTCATATCCTTCACCCCAATTCTGAACTGTTTCTGATTGAAAATGCCAACCATACGTTTGGTGCCAGAGAACCATGGTTAGAAACCGTTTTACCACAAGATTTGAATACCGTTACCGAGAAGTGTATTGATTTTATAAATGAAAAATTGAAATAAAACGTTTGAAATTACGTTATTATAAATTAATCACCCTATCAGTATAATTATGAAAAAAATTATTGCAGGCGCATTCGCGCTGTCATTATGTGTTGTTTCATGTAAAAAAGAAGCAAAAACAGAATCTTCTGTAAGCACAGATACTTTGGCCACAACTTTGCCCAAAGATTCTGTATCAACCCCAAAAAACGATTCTGTTGCATCTCCTTCTGCTGCCTCAGGAGCAGCCGATATTATTACTAAAAATGTAGGAAAGTATCCTCATGATATTAAATTCTTTGAAGACAAAAGCATCACAGAAAGGCTGAAAAAGTTAGCAGGAACCCAATATGATGAAATGGTAAAGAATTTCAATGTGGAAAGTCCTGTGACTTCTGAAAACGGAATTTATAAGCTGACAGGATGTAAGCAGCACGATTGTCCAGGATATACTACAAGCATTTACTATGACCCTAAAAATGACAACTTGAATGTTTCCATTGATAAAAATGGTAAAGCGACAGACTTTGCTGAAAAAGGAAAAATTACTGTTTCAGAATCATTGAAAGCAAAGTAAAATATAAGTAGGAAAGCTGGAAGCTAGTAACGGTGTTCCATATCTATTGAAATCAAAATAGAACTTTTTTCCAAAAGATTATTAATTGGGGAAATAGTTATTCAGAAGACTTTATAGACTCCCAGCCTCTGGCATCCAGCTCCCCATATAAAAAAAGCGGCCTGAAATTTCAGACCGCTTTTTTTATTTGATAGTGAGTAAAACCCAGGCTTCTTCAACTTTGCTTTCCAGAAGTAATTTCTGGGCATTAGCATGAATATTTTCATCAGCATGGAAGTCACCCGCAGGTAATATTTCTGTATTGGCAAGCATCCCAAGATCATTTCCAGTAAACACTTTGCTGTACTTAATAGAATCCGGCAGCAGATCAAAGCCAATTCCTTTTGTTACCAAAGGTTTTGGAACTTCAAAAAGACTGTTTTCGTTGCTTCTGGAATACCAATTGCTGCCTAAACGGGCTACCATATCCAGTTTTTTCTGATCCAGATTTCCTGCTTCATTCAGATACTCTTCTCTGATATGGATTTTCTGAACTTCACAGATCACAAGATTTCCGGCACCTCCCTGATCTCCCAACGATTTTACCTCTAAAACTTTACATTCAAAGTTTACGGGGCATTCTTCAATCAGTTTAGGTTGTACAAGATCTGCCTCTTTCATTGTCAATCCAGATTTGATAAACTCATTCACTCCGGTTTCATATTCTGTAGAAGCTAAAGAAATCTGCTGTACAATTGGAAAATTCACTGTCCCAATAACGACTTCCGGTACTTCAAGAACATTTTCCAGCGTGTGTTTCGTTGTATTGTCACGTACTCTCCTTGATGGTGAAAAAATTAAGATCGGAGGAACCGTACTGAACATATTAAAAAAACTGAACGGAGATAAGTTGATCGTACCATCTTTATCTACTGTAGAAGCCAAAGCAATCGGGCGTGGTGAAACTGCCGTCTGCATGATCGTCTGCAATTGTACGGAGGTTATCTCGGAGGGGATTACTGTTTTCATATTATATTTAACCACAAAAGGCACAAAAGTTTTAAGTAAAATAGCTTTAATCTTTAAAGTTTAAAAAAGCATATCGTAATATTGATTCACAAAGGTTTCTTGTCCTTCGTGATATAGATTTTTTACATTAAAATTGACTAAAATGCCTTTGGGTTTCTGCATTAAGTTAATATAGTTAATAAGTTGAGCCCTATGAATATCATTGAGCTTTGCTACTGACTTTAATTCTACGACAACTAGGTCTTCAATCAAAAAGTCGCAAAAGAAATCACAATTAATTTCTTTTCCTTTATAATTTACTGGAACTTTAAGTTCAGATTTAAAATTAATATTTCTTAATCTAAATTCTTCTTCCAGACATTTATGATACACGCTTTCCAATAAACCAGGCCCTAGAATTTTGTGAACTTCTATACAGGCTCCGTTTATTTTATAGGTCAAATCTGTTAAAAATGACTGCGTAATCATAAATTCTTTTGTGACTTTTGTGGTAAAAAAATTAAAGTGTTGGAATAATTTTACCGGAAACTTCACCGAAACCTACTCTCACACCATCTTTTTCAGCCCAAGCTTTCATGGTAACGGTATCGTTATCTTCAATGAATTTTCTTTCTTCACCGTTGCTTAGTGATAAAGGATTTTGTCCTCTCCAGGTAAGTTCAAGCATAGAACCGAAAGATTTTGGATCGCTTCCTGAAATGGTACCACTTGCATACAGGTCACCCACTTCAACGTTACATCCGTTTACGGTGTGGTGAGCCAATTGCTGGGTCATATTCCAGTACATGTGTTTGTAGTTGCTCTCAGAAATCAGGTTTTGGTCTCCGTTTTCAGGCTGAATATATACTTCAAGGTTGATATCGTAGTTTTTATCACCTTCAAATTTTAAATAATCCAAAACTTCAGGATCCTGAGTTGGAGAAGCTGTTCTGAATGGTTCTAAAGCTTCAAGAGTAACTACCCAGGGAGAAATAGAAGAACCGAAGTTTTTCGCAAGGAATGGCCCTAGTGGAACATATTCCCATGATTGAATATCTCTTGCAGACCAGTCATTGAAAACTACCATTCCGAAAATAGCATCTTCTGCCTCTCTTGTAGAAATACTTTCTCCCATCTCCGTGTTTTTGTTGATGACAAAAGCCATTTCCAATTCGAAATCCAGTTGTTTGCATGGTCCGAAAACAGGCTTGTCTGTATCTGCAGGCTTCATCTGACCTTTTGGACGGTTGATTTCTGTACCTGAAACTACGATAGAGGAAGCTCTTCCGTGGTAACCTACCGGTAAATGTTTCCAGTTTGGTAATAAAGCGTTTTCAGGATCGCGGAACATTTTTCCTACGTTGGTAGCATGTTCGATGCTGCTGTAAAAGTCAGTATAATTTGGGATGTGAAGAGGCATCATCATTTTTACTTTATCCAAGTCGTAGAAGGCTTCTTCAATTGTTTTCTGATCTTTTGATAAAATAGAACCTTCTTGTAATAAGGTCTGAATTTTAGTACGAATGGCATTGGTAACAGGTTTACCCAGTTCTATAAATTCGTTGATGGTATAGGCTTCAAAAACATTGTCGTCTAATCCTTCAATATCTTCGAAATACCCAAGATCGTACAAGGTAGCAAGATCAATTACCTGATCTCCGATTCTTGTACAGCATCCGATATATTCTTTGTTAAAAACTGCGACTCCGAAAGGAATATTGTGGATGGAAAAATCCGAATTTGAGGAATAGTCTACAAATGATTTCATAAGTTTAGATTTTAGTTAGATTTAAAGATCACGCTGAGAGATTTCCTCAGAATATTTATTTTGCTTTTTTTGAGTAAGATGCTTCATCAATCCATCGATCTCTGGTATTGACATCAATGAGGTACAGAATATTGTCCTGCTGGGTCAATAATAGAGTTTTGGTAACAGGCATTGGGATTTTTTTGTTTTCAAGCATGTCTGCTCTTAAAGAAATAATATTTTTTTTCCTGATAATATCACCGGTAAAAACATTGGAACTGCTTTCTCCTGTAGCTTTATCATCGAAAACTTCTACGTAAGTGGCATTATTCCCTTTGATAATAATAAAGTCCCGTTCTGTATGATCGGCTTCATCTTTGATGAAAACGAACTTTTTGTTGTCAACATTTACATTTTCAAGATGCTGATTGATGCCTTTTCTTTGTTCAAGTCGGTTAAGGATTTCATTCAAAGATCCATATTGAGCTTTAAGCCCTAATGTTCCCAGAAAAAGAGTCCCGATTAAAAATTTTCTCATATACTGTGTTTTATAAAAAAGTTTTGCCAGAATACGATATCCTGACAAAACTTATATTTTTAACGTAAAATTAAAGATTACCTCTTCTTTCTTGCTCTCTCTCCAATGCTTCAAATAAAGCTTTGAAATTTCCGGCACCAAAACTCTGTGCACCGTGTCTTTCAATAATCTCGAAGAATAGAGTAGGGCGGTCTTCTACAGGCTTAGTAAAGATCTGTAGTAAGTACCCTTCTTCATCATGATCAATAAGTATACCTAAGTTCTGAAGTTTTTTAAGATCTTCATCAATATGACCCACTCTTTCAGGAACCATATCGTAATAAGCTTCTGGTGGAGCAGAAAGGAACTCTACACCACGTTTTTTCAGTTCAGTTACAGTGTGGATAATGTCTTTCGTAGCCACAGCGATGTGCTGTACACCTTCACCTTCATAGAAATCAAGATATTCTTCTACCTGAGATTTCTTTTTACCTTCTGCAGGCTCATTGATAGGGAATTTTGCAAATCCGTTTCCGTTTGACATTACTTTAGACATCAATGCAGAATATTCTGTATTAATCTGTTTGTCATCAAAAGAAAGAATATTCACAAATCCCATTACTTTTTCATACCATTCAACTGTTGGGACCATTCTGTTCCAATCAACATTTCCTACACAGTGGTCTACGTATAATAAACCTGCTTCTTCAGGCTTATAATTGCTTTCCCACTTTTCATACCCAGGCATAAAAGGTCCATTATAATTTTTTCTTTCAACAAACATGTGAATGGTTTCTCCATACGTATAGATTCCCGACATTCTTACCTCACCATGCTCATCAGTTAAAGTTACAGGCTCTAAATAAGGTTTTCCCCCTCTTTTAGTTGTTTCTTCGAAAGCTGCATAAGCGTCATCTACCCAAAGTGCCAAAATTTTTACTCCGTCACCATGTTTTTTTACGTGCTCACTGATAGGAGAATCAGAATTCAATCCGGTAGTTAATACCAATCTGATTTTTCCCTGTTGAAGCACATAAGATGCGCGGTCTCTTACTCCTGTTTCAGGACCGGCATAAGCTACAGACTGAAAACCGAAAGCGGTTTTGTAATAATGAGCAGCCTGTTTTGCATTTCCTACATAAAACTCAATGTAATCTGTACCGTTAATCGGTAAGAAATTTTCTGCTTGAGCAATTTTCTCGGCAAATGTAAGTGTTGACATATTTTCTCTTTTACTTTTATTTTATTGGTATGCAAATTACAAAATTCTTAGATATGGCGAAAACATTACCCGGGATTCATTGAATATATTTAACATAACGTTAAAGAAGAGTTTACTTAAGTATATTTAAGTTTCTTAAGTTTAAAATCGTCTTCCTACATTTGTAATACAAAATACAAGTGAAAAAAAATGTTTCGAAACATGAAAGCCGTAGAGATTCTCTACGGCTTTTTTATTTTTAGACTGTTTCAATTTTCCTGTTGAGCATACCGGCATCGGGATTATAGTTATCCCATATCTTCCAGGTGTTATCTATTTTTCGGATGAAATAAATCTGTGTACTCAGCTGATTCACAAAATGTTCTTCTCCCGTTTCTCCTACTTTTAACAGAAGATTCCAGAATTCCTGAGATTCCAGTATTTTTTTGTCCGGTTCATCAGTGACAACCTGAATGTCAAAAACCTCATAGTTGGATCTGTTATTTTTGGTAACCAGATGGAAATCTTTATCACACAATTCTTTGCTGAACTGCGAAACCCTTTCCAAGAATGGAGAGTCATCAAAAACCAGATCTTTAAAAAGCTTGGTATTGTGATTGGGAAACTGTTTACAGAACTCAAAAGCTGTTGCACAGTAGTCATAAACCATCTGTGTAAGATAGGACTGATCATCAGTTTCTTCATCGTTCTGTTTCTTGTATCTTATAGAAAGGATATAATCATTAAGATCTTTGTATCCTAAGAATATACAGATCTTATCCAGGGTTTTTAAAAACCTGAGATCATTATGTGTTTTGTCCTGATAATCGTTTTCAAAAAATCGCTGAAGGGTGACATGGGAAATGGTATTTCCAATTTCAAATTTTTTCCCTCCTTTCAGTTCCTCAGCCTCAGAGAGTTCATCTTTAATAATTTCGGAAAGAATAATATAATGGCTTCTTTTCCATTCATTCACATTCCCCAAAACAGAATTCCTTACCTTAGAATGCTTTACAACTTCTTCTCGTATCGAATTATATATAGTTTTCAATTTCCTTGTTTTTGAAAGAGTTTTATCAAAAATACTGCCAAAATATTAGCGCTTTTTTATGATTTTACGGATGCCGGTTCAAAATATGTTTTACCGTTTCAGACGTAAAAGTAACTTAAAAATTCTTATGTTTTGATTATCAGTGTTTAAATCTTTCAAAGGCAGCTCTTTCCAGCATTTCTCTATCGTCCGGATGGGCAATGCTGATGAGCTCCTGTGCCCTCTGTCGAAGATTCTTTCCATAGAGA
Source organism: Chryseobacterium sp. MEBOG07 (assembly GCF_021869745.1). NCBI lineage: Bacteria > Pseudomonadati > Bacteroidota > Flavobacteriia > Flavobacteriales > Weeksellaceae > Chryseobacterium > Chryseobacterium sp. MEBOG07. Next base: position 4,382,673 of record NZ_CP084579.1, on the reverse strand, counting down.
TAAGCCGTTCCGTATTCGGTAACAACATAATGAATATGACCTCTGGTTGTTACTACGCCTGCTCCCTGCTTAAGAAAAGGAACAATTCTTGAAATTCCTTTTTTCGTTCTTGCGGTAATGGCTATGATAGGTTTTCCGTCATCACTTAAAGCTGCACCGCGCATAAAGTCCATTTGTCCTCCGATTCCGCTGTACTGCATCGTTCCGATAGAATCAGCACAAACCTGTCCCGTAAGGTCTATTTCAATGGCAGAATTGATGGCTACCATTTTTTTGTTTCTCATGATATTGATCGGGAAATTGACCTCACTTACATCCCTGAAGGCAAATACCGTGTTGTCATCCACATAATCATAGAGTTTTCTGGTCCCAAAACAGAAACTTGTAATGGTTTTGTTATCATTGTACCCTTTGTATTTGTTGTTGATCACATCATCCTGAATCAGGTCAATAACTCCGTCACTTAGCATCTCTGTGTGGATTCCCAGGTCTTTGTGATTGGTAAGACATTTCAAAACTGCATCAGGAATGGTCCCGATGCCCATCTGAAGGGTAGACCTGTCTTCAATAAGTTCAGCCACATTTTTTCCTACAAGCATTTCTTCAGCGCCTACTTTTGAACCATAATCTACTGTTGGAAGCTCTTCCTCATGCCAAACCAGTTTATGAATTCTGCTGATGTGGATCATACCGTCTCCGTGTGTTCTGGGCATTCTGGGATTCACAATGGCAACAATAATCTTTGCAGTATCTACAGCTGCTCTTGCGATATCTACAGAAGTTCCCAATGTACAGAAACCATGCCTGTCAGGAGGAGAAACCGTAATAATTGCTACGTCCAGAGGCAGGATGTTCTTTCTGAATAAAATAGGAATTTCGCTTAGAAAGACCGGTACAAAGTCTCCTCTGTCGGAGTTTACTGCATCACGCACAGGAGTTGAAACAAATAAAGAATTGATGAAAAAACTGTCTTTGTATTCCGGTTTTGCAATTTCCACATTGCCTTGCTGGGTAATGGAAACCATTTCCACATTTTGCAACCGATTAGACTGCCTTGCCAGTTCATCAATCAGATAATTGGGAGTACATGCACTGCCGTGAAAAAAGACACGGTTTCCACTTTTTATGGTATATATTGCTTCTTCTGCGCTGATGTAATTATTCATATTTTGTTCTTTTTAAGGGTGCTCAGAGTATTTATATTATTCATAAAAAACCTCTCTTCTTTCAAAGATAATATTTATAATAACACCGATTTCAAATATCTTAACTATAATGGGAAGACTTTTGTCATGTGGAGTAGATTTGGATAAATCTAAAATTAAAGGACTAAATACCTTGGCATTCAGTCCTTTATTTTTTGTGTTGTTGTGGGATTTTTAATTAACCTGAGTTTGGGGAAATCACTGTTAGGTAGAAGATACCAAGACAGATGCGTAAACAATTTTATAGTGAATATTTTGGAAATCTGATCGCATATTTTTTTCTTTCCAAAAAAAACCGTCATTCAACTTAAATAAAGTAAATGACGGTCAATTATTTTTAAACTTTGCTTATATCAACCTCAGGTTAATGATAATAAAAATATTTTTTTATAGGCCATAAAGTCTTTTACATACGCATACCGTATGACCCGAATTTTGTGGATTATAGCAAAAATCTTCAGGAAACACTTCTACAAATTGATTCATAAGTTGAACACAAACGACACGCGTAGGATTATCTCCTCCTTTTACATTTTTTAACTCGTTTCTCTTCATTTTTTTAAGATTTTTCATAAATAATTTATTGTATTAGTTTTTCCTACTCATATAGCTTTTCGGATTACGCTTTTTAAATCTTTTAAATTTAAAAATTAATTCCGATATAGATGATTTATTTTAAAGTAATGGTTCCTTTTCAAAAAAAACCGTCATTCAATTTGAGAAAATTAAATGACGGTCAATTATTTTTAAACTTTGCTTAAATCGAATCCCAGATTAATTGGAAATTTCAACCGTTGTCTTCTGCTTCATGCTTCCTGTTTCGGAGAATCTCAGATGCCAGCTGAATGCCTCTTGTAATAAATGAGGGGTATGTCCGCCTCTTTCGCATGCTCTGTCAAAGTAAGATTGTAATTCTTCCTTATAATCAGGGTGAACACAGTTATCAATGATTTTTTGTGCCCTTTCTCTTGGTGCCAATCCTCTTAGATCAGCCAATCCAACATCTGTCACAAGAACATCAACATCATGCTCGGTATGATCAGTGTGAGAAACCATTGGAAGGACATGGGAGATATTGTTGCCTTTTGAAGCAGCCTGAGTTACAAAAATACTTAAATAAGCATTTCTTGCGAAGTCTCCGGAACCTCCAATTCCGTTCATTATTTTTGTACCTCCGATATGGGTAGAGTTTACGTTTCCATAGATATCGAATTCAATAGCAGTGTTAATGGCTATTACTCCTAATCTTCTGATCAGTCCCGGAGTATTGGAAATATTCTGAGGTCTTAAAACGAACTTGTCTTTATATTTTGAAAGATTTCCTAAGACTCTCTCATAGCATTCCTTGGAAACAGTAATGGATGATGCAGAGGCAAAACTTAATTTACCAGAATCTATCAGATCAAATGTACTGTCCTGTAGGACTTCTGAAAACATCGTCAGATCATAAAAGTTACTGTCCTTGAATCCTGTAAGCACCGCATTAGCCACTTTACCGATACCAGCCTGAAGCGGAAGCAATCGATCTGTAAGTCGTCCTAAAAGCACTTCATTTTCAAAGAAGCCAAGAAGGTGCTTGGCGATAGCGGTTGTTTTTTCGTCCGGTTCTGCAATATCGGCAGGACTGTCCTTAAGGTTGGTAAAAACAATGGCTTCAATTTTATCAGGATCAACAGGAATACTTTTTCTCCCAATTTTGTTCCATGGGGCTACAATAGGAATAACATTTCTGTAAGGATAATCTTCTGCCTGGTAAATATCATGGATTCCGTAGACTTCTTCAGGAACTTCCGTATTGATCTCGATGATCACTTTTTTAGCCAAAGCAGCAAATGTCACTGAGTTTCCCACAGAAGTGGTAGGAACAATGCTTCCGTCTCTTTCAATATAGGCAGCTTCGATAATTGCTACGTCAATGCTCTGAAGATTTTTAGTGTGAAGAAGTTCGGCACTTTCACTTAAATGCTGATCGATGAAGAGAATTTCCCCGCTGTTGATCTTATTCCTTAGGATAGGATCTACCTGGAAGGGCATTCTTTTCTTTAAAACATTAGCTTCGGCCAGTTTTCCGTCGGTACCATGGCCGAGTGAAGCTCCGGTCATCAAAGTGACTTTAAGGTCTTCTGTTTTTCCTCTTTCAGCGAGTGCCGGCAAGATAGCCTTACTGTCACCTGCTTTTGTAAAGCCGCTGGACCCTATGGTCATACCGTCTTTAATGATTTTTACAGCATTTTCTGCCGTGGTTACTTTTTGGTGTAAACTTTCTAATCTGATTCTTTCTAACATGTAATATTGATTTTGTTTTAAACCACCATTACTTAGGATGCGTTATGAAAAATAATGATGGTCAAATATGTTAACCATACCTTACAAATTTACGAAAAAAGACGCTTTAAATAAAGGATTTAAAGCGTCTTTTGTATGTATTCAGTAGTACTTTTTGATATGAACCTGATAGACTTTTTACTGTTAAATAAATCTATTAGAACTTTTCACTACAAAAGTCACAAAGATTTATACTTAAACACTTTAGTTCACTTAAGAAAGTGTTCAATAATGCCATATTAAGTTCACATTAGAAGAAAATCTTTGATTTTCAAAAACTTTAGTGCTCTTTTGAAGCAAATAGAATTCACTTTATAAAGCCTAATTGTTTAATCTTTTGTGACTTTTATGGTTGATATCAAAAAGTTAAAACTGTTTTGGTTCTGGAAATAATTATTCCAGCCATGAAGTTTTGTAGGAAGGATCTTCCACTTTTAAAGCTTCTTCTGTAATTTTTAAGGGACGGAATGGATCTACCATTACCGCATATTCTTCTGTGAATTTTTTACCGATACTTCTTTCCATCGCACCTGGGTGGGGTCCGTGTACGATTCCGCCTGGGTGAAGGGTGAAGTCCATCAGATCAATGTGATTACGGCTCATGAAATCACCTTCTGTATAGAATAGTACTTCATCAGAATCAATATTAGAGTGATTATAAGGTGCCGGAATAGCCTGTGGATGATAGTCATACATTCTTGCACAGAATGAACAAACTACGAAATTGTGTCCTTCAAAATTCTGGTGCACCGGTGGCGGTTGGTGAATTCTTCCCGTAATAGGCTCGAAGTTTTTAATATTGAATTTATAAGGATAAAAATATCCGTCCCAGCCTACCACATCAAACGGATGTGTGGCATAGATAAAATCCGTAATCTGGTTTTCTTTTTTTACTTTGATTAAGAATTCTCCTTTTTCGTCAATAGGTTCTTTAAAAGTAGGAGCAATCATATCTCTTTCGCAGAATGGAGAATGCTCCAAAAGCTGCCCGAATTCATTTCTGTATCTTTTCGGAGTATAAATAGGTGAGTGGCTTTCCAATACAAAAAATACAGTATCATCAGACTTCAGCTCTACCTGGTAGATTGTTCCTCTTGGAATAATAAGATAATCTCCTGCTACAAACTCAAGATCTCCTACAAATGTTTTTAAAATCCCTGTTCCCTGATGAACATATAAAAGTTCATCACATTCCGCATTTTTGTAGAAGTAATCCATTGATTTTCTTGTCTTTGCCAATCCCATTTTCAGATCATTGTTCATCAAAAGGATTTTTCGGCTGTCCATGAAATCATCTTCAGGAGTAACATTCATCCCTTTGAACATTCTTGGGGTGATGTTTTTTTCCACAGCTATTTTGGGAGTGACATCTTTCGGCTCACCGATAGATTTGATCTGTGTAGGGCGGTGGATATGATATAACAGAGAAGAAATACCATGGAAGCCTTCTGTACCGAAGAGCTGTTCATAGTAAAATTTATCTTCTGGAGACTTAAAGATCGTATGTCTTTTTGGTGGGATATTTCCCGCTAGATGATATCTCATTTTACTTTCATATGTAGTTTCTCAAATTTAATCATTTTTCATGAATTGGCTCAATCAATATTTTTCCCATAAAGTTTTGTAATTAAAAAATAATTGTTAGATTTGTCTAACAATTTTAATTTCATGAAGCGAATATTATTTTCTATTACTTTTTTATCATCATATTGTTTTGCCCAGGAGACAGACAGCTTAAGTTTACGGCAGACCAAAAGCATTGATTCTGCAAAAGTTACCAAAAGAGAAATCAAGACGAGTAACATAGAGGATGTAGTGGTTACGGGAACCATAAAACCGATGAGCAGATCAAAAAGCCCGGTAGCGGTTGAGATCTACAGTCAGAAATTTTTTCAAAAAAACCCGACACCAAGCATTTTTGAGGCTATTGCGATGGTAAATGGAGTAAAGCCTCAGCTGAATTGCTCTGTGTGCAATACAGGAGATATTCATATCAACGGATTGGAAGGGCCATACACTATGATCCTGATTGATGGAATGCCGATTGTAAGTTCTCTTTCCACAGTATATGGACTGAGCGGAATTCCGAATAGCCTGGTGGATAGAATAGAAGTGGTAAAAGGTCCTGCATCTTCCATTTACGGTTCTGAAGCAATGGGAGGTGTGATCAATATTATCACCAAAAACGCACTGACAGCTCCCAAGCTGAGTGTTGATCTGATGACAACAGGTTGGTTTGAAAACAATGTGGATCTTTCGACCAAATTCAATGTAGGAAAGAATGCCGCTTCATTATTAAGTTTAAATTATTTCAGCTTTCAAGAAAGAATAGATCAGAATAAAGATAATTTTACTGATGCTACTTTGCAGAGTAGAATTTCTGTCTTCAACAAATGGAATTTTAAAAGAAAAGAAAACCGACAGGCGAGTTTCGCTTTGAGATATCTGTATGAAGATCGTTTTGGGGGAGAAATGCAATGGAACAAATCTTTCCGTGGTAGTGATCAGGTCTACGGAGAAAGTATTTATACAAACAGGGCAGAGGTTTTCGGATTGTACGAGTGGCCTATGAAAGAACATATCGTGACCCAGTTTTCTTACAATTACCATGACCAGAATTCGTTTTACGGAACCAATCCTTTCAATGCCACACAAAAGGTAGCTTTTGTTCAGACCTATTGGGACAGAAGTTTCGGAAAACACGATATCACGGCTGGACTTACTTTTAAAAGAACATTTTATGATGATAATACGCCGGGAACTTTAGCGCCAGACGGGATTACAAATGCACCGATGAAGTCTCCGATCTGGGGAGCTTTTATCCAGGATCAATGGGAAATCAATGAAAAAAACACTTTGTTGCTGGGATACAGATATGATTATGATAAAGTACATCATTCTATTCATTCACCGAGATTCGCATGGAAGTTTTCCCCAAACCCATATCACACCCTGCGTTTCAATTTCGGAACAGGATTCAGAGTTGTCAATTTATTTACAGAAGATCATGCAGCATTGACAGGTTCCAGGGAAGTGGTTGTAAAAACAGACCTGAAACCGGAAAGATCTGTCAACGGAAACCTAAATTATATCTGGAAAATTCCTGTAGGAAACCGAATGGTGAATCTTGATGCTTCTGCCTTTTATACCTATTTCAGTAATAAAATTGTAGGTGATTTTGATTCTGATCCTACTAAAATTATTTATGATAACCTGCATGGATATGGAATTTCAAGAGGAGCTTCATTGAATGTGGATTTTAGTTTTCAGTTTCCCCTGAGTGTCAATCTGGGAGTGACTTATCTGGATGTCTATCAGAAATTTGATAATGAAAATCAGAAAACACAGCAGCTGCATGCTCCAAAGTGGAGTGGAACTTATAACCTGACGTATAAATTTCCGAACAATCTGACGGTAGATTTTACCGGACAGTTTTACGGACCGATGCGACTTCCTGTTTTAGTAAATGACTACCGCCCGGAATATTCACCATTCTATTCTTTGGCCAATATTCAGGTGTCCAAGACTTTCAAATCAGGATTTGAGGTCTATTGCGGAGTGAAAAATTTATTCAATTTTACTCCTAAAGACCCTTTGATGAGACCGTTTGACCCATTTGATAAACATGTTGATGACCCTATCAACAATCCTAACCATTATACATTTGATACCGCATACGGCTATGCACCTATGCAGCGTATCAGAGGATTTCTGGGGGTAAAATATACCTTATGATGAAAAAATAGCTTTATTTTTAATGTTAGTGCCCTGTTTTTATCTGTCTCAGATGAAGACAGGCACTTTTTCTGACCTGGATGTTTTGCAGAAAGAAAATCCGAGGCCGGTTGTCATCCATCTTTATACTGATTGGTGCGCGGTTTGTAAAATTGAATCTTTTCGCTTGAGTAAAGATAAAGAGCTGGTGAATATATTAAATGATCATTTTTATTTTGTCAATTTCGAGGCAGAGAAAACGAAAGAGAAAATCCATTTCCAGAATCAGGAATTTGAATATCTGCAGAATGGAAATTCAGGAATTCATGAGTTGGCGCTGGCTTTGTCTAAAAATAAAAATCAGCCTGTGTATCCGTTATGGGTATTCCTGGATAAGCATCAGAATTTGGTCTATTATCAGGAAGGGCAGATGACGCCTGAAAAAATGAAGCAGAAACTGTTGGAAATTTCTGCTTTGTAATCGGATGGTTTTGGTTGGAAAAACGGAAAGGCGCAAAGTTTTATTTTTCCTTAATCCTTTTTAAGGCGCAAAGATTTTATCTGCGATAAAATTGAATACTGTTTATATTTTATTTCCGGCAGATTGCACAGATTACGCAGATGTTTATGTAAAATCTGCGTGAGTTTTTTTAATGTTTCTAAGTTTTGTTGGAAAACGCAAAGGCGCAAAGTTTTTCTTTTTTTATCCGTCTTTAAGTCGCAAGGATTTTATCTGCGATAAAATTGTACATTCCTAATACTTTATAGATCATTTCTTGCTGAAAATCTTTGATTTTCTTGCGTCTTAAAAACAACATATAATTTATTCTTCTTTGCGCCTTTGCTTTTTCCAACAAAATAAATTTTAATTTAAATCTCTGCATCGATCAATACTGCCAGCTGAATAGAAGGTTCATCAGAGCGGTTGCTCCACGCATGATTAGTCCCTCTTTGGATAACGATGTCTCCAGGTTTCAGAAGAGTTTCTCCTTCTTCCATGATGAGATAGAGTTCACCGGACAGGATAATGATATAATCCAGTGTTGGAGTTTGATGCATCATTGGATGAGGTTCATTTTTCTTCCATTCAACCCCTAAGTCTTTATCGGGAGGAACAACTACATATCGGAAATAGGTCCCATTTTTCGGAGTCTGTGGAAATCCTGTGTTGGGAATTCTGGTCTCAATGTCTAAGCTTGCCGGCATTGTCTGCGTATTCCAAACATCTGAAATGATAAGTCCCGGAAAATGTTCCACTGCATTTTCTACCTGCTGGTCTTCTATAATGATAGATTTTCCATCCTTAATTCCTGTTACGATTCGTCTAGGTATTTTGTTCATAGATTAATGTTTCATGATGAGTTTATGGCCTTGGGTCTGATTGTTTTTTAAAATAGAATGTGCCTGCAGAACGGTTTCCAAAGAAAGACTTCCTATTATCTTATGCTGGGGTGGCGTAATAGTTCCGGTTTCGATGAGTTTTTTTATTTCAAGTAAGCTGTTTTTGTAATACTCATATTTTTTGACCATTCCATAAGTATAATTGGAGATATTCATAATCAGGCTTCCTTTGTTGAAAAGGGTTTCATGAGCATCTTTGGTGACTAAAGCAGTTACATCTACATAAGTTCCGTTGATCTTTAAAACTTCTGCAGTCACTTCTGACATGTAATTTCCTACCAGATCAATCCCAAACTCGAAAGGTTGATTATTATTGGCTTTTAAAATGTTTTCAATAAGGTTTTCTTCTCTGTAATTGATGATCTGATGATCTTTTAGCCCCATATTGAGAAGAACCTGTCTGTTTTCTTCACTGCCAACAGTTGCTGTGATCTGCCGGATATGATGAGCTAATAAAAGTTTGATCAAAAATGAACCAACTCCTCCGGTTGCACCCGTTACAAGAATGGTATTTTCCGGACTTAGTTTCAAACGGTTAAAGATCTGCAAAGAAGTAAGTCCTACCGAAGGAATGGAAGCCGCCTGTTCAAACGAAATATTCTTCGGTTTCAACGAAACAATAGATTCAGGGACATTTATATATTCTGCATAAGTCCCATTGCTTCCCATAGAACCGCTGCCACAATAGACTTCGTCACCAATATTAAATTGTATAGCTTCGGGACCTTTGTCAACTATAATTCCCGATGATTCTCTTCCCAATATCGGGGAACTGATCAGTTTTCTTTCGAGTTCGTTTTCAAGTATCTGGTAATCGATAGGATTGAAACCGCTTGCTTTGATCTGGATTAAAACTTCATTGCCTTTGGGCTGGGGCTGCTCGGTAAAACCATCTTCCAGTTTTCCGTTTTTATTTAAAATAACTGCTTTCATACGTAGATATTTATATTTTAGAAATCATGCGATTTCATACGTTTAATTTGATACACAAATGTAAAGAGGGAATAGTTTATATTTGCTACTAGTTAACTAATGGTAACTAGTTACCTTCATGAAACTATTATGGCAAAAATCATAGAAAACGGTATCGAAAGAGAAGCAAACTGTACAGAAGAATTGTTCGCAATGCGTGACAGTCTGGATGTATTGGGAGGAAAATGGAAACTGATGATTTTACGGTATCTGACGAACAGACCAGATCAGATGATTCATTTTAAAAAACTGGAACGCAGTATCGAGGGGATTTCCGCTAAAATGCTGAGCAAAGAATTAAAAGAACTGGAAACCAATCTTCTGATCACAAGAACCATTCAGGATACGAAACCCATCACGGTAACGTATGCGGTGACAGAGTATGGGAAATCTGTATTTCCGGTGACAGAAACATTAGTCAATTGGGGAATAATCCATCGGGAAAAAATTAAAGAATCAATGGGATAGCTATGAGATATTGGAAAACGCGAAGACGCAAGAATTTTCCTTTAAATATGTCTTAAGGCGCAAGGATTTTATCTTTGATAAAATTTAATTCTGTTGAATTTAATTGAAACAAACTTGCTGAAAATTTTTGATTTTCTTGCGCCTTAAAGCAGTATGTTATTAAATTTCTTTGCGCCTTTGCGATTACTAATAAATATTGCTTCATAGAGAAAAGATCAAATAATCTATGTTGATGAAAAAATCCTCAGACTCGTATAGAGTTGAGGATTTTAAGTAATACCAAATTGTATCGTTATATTAATTTTTATCCAGCCATAATTTGACCAGTTCAGAATGGTTTTCTACCCATTCCTTAGCGGTGGCTTCTTTATTTTTACTCTGTTCCATTTTCATTAAAAGATCAGACATCGTTTCATCATCAAAATGGACTTTGGAAAAGAATTTGGCTAAATCCGGATGATCTTTACCAAAGCTTTTTCTGGAATAGGTTTTAATCTGTTCTGCTTCACCAAAGATCTTTTTGGGATCGTCAAGAAACTTAAGCTTCATTTTGCCAAACATCCAGTGGGGCTGCCATCCTGTTACTACAATCCATTGTTTGCGTTGTATGGCATTCTGTAACTCGGTGATCATGGCAATGGTAGAGGAGTTGATCTGTTTATAATCCAGTTTATAATCAATAATGGCTTTATCCGTTCCGGTTGTTAATCCGGCTCCTTTCTCAATTCCAATGATTCTATGATCGAATTGCTCCTGATATTGATTAAGTTCTTCAATGGAATTCACCGGAACGTATTCCGGAACGACCAATCCTATACGGCCGTTGTTGTAATTGGTTCCAAGATGAACTAATCCCGGAAATTTAGCAAGTTTTTTAGCGTGGGTGTAAGGAAGCCATACTCCCATGAAAAGGTCTGTATCTTCATTATTCATCGAAGCCAGAATCATATCTGTAGAGGCTTTTTGAATAATAACATGATATCCCTGCTGGTCCAAAATAGCTTTAGCAACGTGGGTCATCGCAACATCTTCCGCCCAGCCATCTACCATTCCTATGGTAATATATTTAGAGTTTTTTATATTTTCACACGAATTTAAGGCAGCAAATACCACTATTAAAAAGGGAAAAAATAGATATTTTAATTGTTTCATCTTATTGTTTTTTCTTTACAAATCCCTGGGTAATCCGGTCAAGGATAATGGCTAAAATCACAACGGATAAACCACTTTCAAATCCTAATCCGATATCCAGATTATTAATTCCTTCCAATACTTTTTCACCTAGACCACCTGCAGCAATCATTCCTGCAATAACAACCATGGATAGGGATAACAGTATGGTTTGATTGATCCCTGTTAAAATCGTTTTCATGGCTAAAGGAAGTTCTACTTTAAATAGAATCTGACGGTTGGTAGCTCCAAAAGCTCTGGCTGCTTCTACGATATCTTTCGGAACGGCTTCAATTCCCAATGTTGTTAATCGTACCGCAGGTGGCATTGCAAAAATGATCGTTGCAAAAGCTCCGGGTACTTTACCAATACTGAAAAACAGTACAGCTGGAATCAGATAGACAAATGCAGGCATTGTCTGCATTAAATCCAGTAAAGGGCGGATAATTTTGGCGGCTATTTTACTTTTGGCAGCCCAAATTCCCAGAGGTATAGAAATAATAAGGGCTGTAACAGTTGCTACAAAAATAAGGGCCAGGGTTTCCATGGTTTCTTTCCATAATCCCATTAAGAATATTAAACTCAGCCCGGCTGCCGTGACAACAGCAATGCCTTTTCCGGCTTTCCATAATGCCAGCAGCGTAAAAAAGAGAATGATAACATAAAAGGGAGTGTGTACCAAAACCCATTCAATTCCCATAATAGAAGAGTTTCCCACATGTTTTATGACATCAAATACAGGTTTTCCATTTTCTGTGAGCCAATTGATAGCAGTTTCTACATATTGACCTATATCTATAGTTTTATTCATTTTATTGATTGTTTGCGATTTCTTTTAATTCAATGATCTCTTCTTCGTTAAACTTAGTAGCTTCTATGATGAGAGATAATTGGGTGATAAGACCTAAAAATTTATTGTTTTCGTCTACCACGGCGATAGCCGATTTATTTCCTGAAATTAACGGTAGCATTTCTTCTACAGTAACTTCCGGATAGACTGAAGGAACATTACTGTTGATAATTGATTCTACCGTAGGTTCTTTCTTTTTTGCAATTCGAACAACATCATTAAGAGTCACAAACCCCAGAAATTTATTTTGAAAATCTACAACAGGTAAGTTTTCCAATCCTGTTGCTCTCATTTTTCTTAAAGCTCCTTCAGGACCGTCTTTTCTGAAACGTACCACCGTAGCTTTGTCGAACATCAAAGATCTAGCGGTGATAATTGTTTTACGATCCACTTTCTCTACAAATGCTTTTACATAGTCGCTTGCAGGATTAGTCAAAATGTCTTCGGCTGTTCCTATTTGCTCTATGACACCATCTTTCATAATAACGATACGGTCACCAATTTTAATGGCCTCGTCCAGGTCATGGGTAATGAAGACAATGGTTTTTTGCAATGTATTTTGCAGCTCAAGCATTTGATCCTGCATTTCAGATTTTATCAAAGGATCCAGTGCGGAGAAAGCTTCATCCATCAGCAACACTTCAGGATCGTTGGCCAAAGCTCTCGCCAATCCTACTCTCTGCTGCATTCCTCCTGAAAGTTGGGAAGGATACTGATTTTCGAAACCATTCAATCCTACAATGTCCAGTGCTTTCTGTGCTTTTTCATCACGGGAAGCTTTGTCTTCTCCTCTGATTTCCAGTCCAAAACCGGCATTGTCTAAAATAGTATGATGAGGCAGCAATCCAAATTTTTGAAACACCATACTCATTTCCGTTCTTCTTACTTCCAGAAGTTCTTTATTGTTTTTACTGGTAATATCATCGTCATTGATGTATACTTTTCCTGAAGTGGGCTCATTCAGTCTGTTTAGACAGCGCAGTAATGTAGATTTTCCACTTCCTGACAATCCCATGATGACAAAGAATTCACCTTCATAGATTTCAAAACTTGCTTTGTTGATTCCTATGGTGCAGCCTGTTTTTTCAAGAATTTCCTTTTTGGAAAAACCTTTGTCTAAAAGTTCCTGTGCTTTCTCTTTGTTTTTACCAAAAATAATAGTCAGATCTTCAACTTTAAGTTTTACTTTTCTACTGTTTTCATTTTTTTCCATATTCAGATTTTTTTTAATTAATGGTATAAAAAATTGTACACCAATTCATTATACCCCATTTTACTTTGTTGTTCTGGTGATGACGATAGCATAAAATAATCTACTAAGCTTCTTATCATGATAGAAGCTTTTCACAAAAAAATAAAGCCACAAAGCATCTAAGCCTTATGTTTATTTTAAATATTTCAATAGATTATACTCTAGAAAAAGAGTGTATCGTGTAAAAAGAACTTAATCTTTTACATCGATTCTACAATTAAATTACTGATGAAGTAATTACGGATATGTGTACTGAACAACTTGAATTTCTGCATCTCATCACAATGCAGGTCAATATAAAAAAACTGTGTATCAATCTTTTATGACGATGCAAATTTACGAATTTTATATTAAATGGATTTTTTGAGACGTAAGAAGCTGGTTTTAAGTCTGATGATGGGAGGAGATATTCATAGCAATTTTTCCCTTATCATAAAAGATAAGAGGGTACTGATCATATAAATATTTTTAAGAAGATCTTTAAAAATAGGGACAATGAAATTACTTCAGTAAAACGGCAATAATGGCCAGGATAGCGGGCAAAGCCTGAACGAAAAATATTTTTTTAGTCGCTGAAATAGCCCCATAGATTCCTGCTACGGCTACACATCCTAAAAAGAAGAGTGCTACATTCGTTTGCCATTGCGGATCTTTAATCAAAAATGACCAGATCAATCCGGCAGCCAGAAAACCATTGTAAAGGCCCTGGTTAGCGGCTAATCCTTTGGTGGGTTTAAACATTTCCGCAGGAAGAGCAGCTTTAAAAACTTCTTTTCCTTTTGTTTCCCATGCAAACATTTCCATCCAAAGAATATAAATATGTTCCAGTGCAACGACTGCGATCAGAATTTTAGCAATGATTTCCATGATTCAATATTTTCTCATTGTAAAACTAAAAAAATAAAGTTAAGTTTGGTTACTAAATTTTACAATGGAAACTTTCAAAGCACATTTAGATAAATTCATAAAGGTCAATGACGAGGAGTTTGCTTCCATCATTTCTTTTTTTCAGGTTTTAAAAGTGAAAAAGAAAGAAAACCTGATGCTTGAAGGTGATGTTTGTAAGTTGAAGTATTTTGTTTTGGAAGGATGTCTGAGAAAGTATTTTGTCAATGAAAAAGGAGTAGAACAAACCACGGAGTTTGCTATCGAAAACTGGTGGATGTCAGATACTTTTGCTTTTGAAAAACAGATGAAATCAGGCTTTAATATTCAGTCTGTAGAAAATTCCAAAATCTTAACTATTGATTTTCAGTCTCAGGAACTTCTATTGGAAAAACATCCCATTATGGAACGTTATTTCAGAATGGTATATCAAACAGCGTATGCTGCTGCGGAAAAAAGGATCCGTTATATTTATGAGATGACAAAAGAAGAATATTATGTGCATTTCAGTACGTTGTATCCTTGGTTCATCCAAAGAATTCCACAATACTTAATTGCTTCCTTTTTAGGTTTTACGCCAGAATATCTGAGTGAAATCAGGTCAAAATTACGTTCTTAAACCAGTTTAAGATTTTTACGGATCAGAAACCGGAAATTTGTCATGTTATTAAAAGCCAATACAATGACAGATACAAAAAATCAATTTCCGCAGCTATTTTTAAGACTTGCTCTTGGGGTAACCATGCTTTCTGCAGTGGCCGATCGTTTCGGGTTATGGAGCAAAGAAAACTCATCATGGGGAAACATGGCCAGTTTTGAAGAATATACAAGACAGCTGACGTTTTTTCTGCCGGAAGTTTTGAGTACATTTTCAGCATATGCTGCTACTTTTCTAGAAATCCTTTTTCCTCTGATGCTGATTGCTGGATTTAAAACTAAAATGGCGGCTTACGGAAGCAGTATACTGCTGTTGATTTTTGCAATATCCATGACCATTGCATCAGGGCCAAAAGCTCCATTGAACTATTCTGTTTGGGTGGCAAGTGCTGCGGCTCTTTTATTGGCAGTTCAACAACAATATTCTTTAAGTATAGATCAATTAACCAAAAAATAATAATATATGAGCGCAAGATTAAATATTGCAACAGTAGACTCGGCAGCGTATAAAGCGATGCTTGGATTGGAAGGATACCTACAAACAATTTCATTGACACACATTCAGAAGGAACTGATTAAGATCAGAGCTTCACAGATCAATAAATGTGCTTTTTGTCTTGATATGCATACAAAAGATGCCATCAAATATGGGGAAACTCCTCAAAGAATTTTCATTCTGAACGGATGGACAGAAGCAAAAGAATTCTTTACAGAAGAAGAGCAGGTGCTTTTGGCGATGACGGAGGAAATTACATTGATAAGCGACAAAGGATTAACTGAAGAAACGTATCAAAAAGCAAAGTCGTTTTTTGATGATAACCAGATTGCACAGATTATTATGGCTATTGTAACGATCAATGCATGGAACAGAATTGCAGTGAGTACTCATCTTCCGGTTGGAAAATAAGGAAGACTGCATTATCTACGGATATTTACTTTATTTTAAGAAACGGCCTTTCAAATTTTTGAAAGGCCGTTTTGATGCAAGATGCAAAGTGACAGTGTAACACGGTTTGGGTATTAATTCTAAAAATAAATCTAAAGGTTAATTTTATTTTTTAAACCGGAATTACATTGTCTCTCCGTTTCTCGGATATAAAAGTTGTTTGAATTTTACCAAACCACAAAAGTCACAAAATGTTTCATTTTAAAACACTTGAGTTCACTTAAGTAAGTTTAAAATGATACCGCAGAAAAGTTCACACAAGATGAAAATCAAAGATTTTCACAAAACTTAGGTGTACTTATTACGCATAAGGCCTGATTCTGAAAAAACTTAAATGTTTAAACCTTTTGTGTCTTTTGTGGTTAAAATAATGAATATAAAAGTTTAAACAACCTCATACTGTAAGTATTTAAATTAATAAATTGCGACAGGATTCACATTCACCTGAGTAGATCCTACATACAGAGGCTGTCCCAGTACGAATAAAAATTCCCAGACTTTTTGCTTCACCAAAGGACGGCTGTCAATCAGTTCCAGATTATAGATTCCTTTTTTAGCGAGCATAAACTGATTGATTGGAAATTCTTCTTTGGTTTTCGGATTGGGATACACTTCAGAAGCCCAGGTATCTCCACCAAAAGCAACGATTCCCTGATCGGCGAGCCATTTTGCAGCTTCCATTCCTATTCCCGGTTCTGTTTCCAGAAACTGTTTGTTGTCTTTACCGATCAATTCAAGCCATCCCGTATTGAAAAGAATGACATCTCCTTTTCTTAATGTAAGTCCCTGTTTCTTTAAAACGGATTTGATGTCTTCTACAGTAAATTCTGTTCCTCCGGGTACAATTGATTTTCCATAATGAGCAGTCATATCAAGGACTACACCGCGGGTAACGAAGGGTGGTACTTTTTCAACACCCAGCTTTTTTACGCCTTCTACGGTTACAAAATCTGTTGCTTTATTTCCGTTGTAATAAGTGTTGTCAATACCGATGTGCCCGATACCGTTCAGCTGTGTTCCCACTCCGGTCCATCCATTGACCAATTCATCATTGAAGGTGAATTTATTCGGGCCTATGCTTTTTCCTCCCTGTTCTCCAGGTTGAATATTGTATAGATTGAAGCTTCTGTGTCTGAAAGCCGGAAGGTTTTTATCAATAGGAACAGCAAGTGCTAATGTTTTACCTTGTTTTACCAGTCCTAAAGCCTGTTTTACAACTTCCGGAGTCAATAGATTGGCAGCTCCGATTTCGTCTTGTGCTCCGTAAGCAGAAGGATACCATGATTGATCTTCCGGATTGACAAGTGTTTGAGCCTTTAATGTAATGCTGTTTAGGGTCAATAAAGTTACCAATCCGAACATTTTGATCAGATTCTTTTTCATTTTCTATGATGTTTGAGGTTTAGGGGAAGGAGGCTGGAAGATGGGAAAGGGAAGTTTATGAAGTCTTATACAAGCAAGGTTCTGTTTAAATTAAATCTTTATTGAATCAGATAAATGCTATTAGTCAAAAGTCTGATAGTACTTCCATCCTCCTTCTTCCATCTTCCAGCCTTTATATTAAATTTCGCTTAAAGCTGAATTGATGAAGTTCAATTCTTCCTGTGAAAGGTCAATAGACATTGCTTTTGCGTTTTCGATGGCTTGCTGTGCATTTCTTGCTCCTGCCAATACGACTGTAATTGCCGGCTGCAGCGTAGTCCATCTTAAAACCAGTTGAGAAAGGCTGGCTCCTTTTTCCTGTGCAATAGGTTCAATTTTTTCTAAGAAAGTTTTTACTTTATTCAAATCAAACTGTGAGAAATATCCGTTTCTGTGATCGTTATCTTTTAATTGAGTTTCCTTGAAATATTTACCGGTCAAAAGACCTCTTTCCATTGGGCTGTACACAATAATTCCTGAATTGTTTTCCAAAGAATAAGGAACAAGATCGTTTTCAATCGCTCTATTCAGCATACTGTAAGAAACCTGATTACTGGCAAGCTTTAAGGTTCTGTTGGCTTCTTCCATCTGGGCTACACTGTAATTACTTACCCCTGCGGTACGGATTTTTCCTTGCTGGATCAATAATTCCATTGCTTCCATTGTTTCGCAGATAGGAGTTGTACTGTCTGGCCAGTGAAGCTGTAAAAGGTCAATATAATCTGTTCCTAATCTTTTTAAACTTTCTTCAACTTCTTTGATGATGTTTTCCTTAGAAGCTACTTTATATACCGGAATCGTTTTTCCTTCGTCTTCAGCATCAAAGAAAAACTCTCCTTTTCCGTTGTTGCTTCCGTCCCATACCAACCCGAATTTTGTTAAAAGCTGAATTTTTGAACGGTCTTTTCCTTTAATGGCTTCCCCGATCATTTCCTCACTCAATCCGAAACCATAGAAAGGTGCCGTGTCGATAGAAGTTACTCCATGATCCAATGATGCGTGAATAGAGTTGATAGAGTCCTGTTTTTCATTACCTCCCCACATATTTCCTCCGATAGCAAAAGCACCATGTGTGATTGTTGATAATTCCAAATCAGTGTTTCCTAGTTTTCTATATTCCATTTTGTTTGTTTTAAAATTGACTGTTATTTCTTTAATTCTTTTAAAATTGCTTCTCCAACGCTCTTTGCAGACTGTGGATTTTGACCTGTGATTACTCTCTGATCTGCAACAACATGATTCTGCCAAAGCCCCGATTTTTCAAATTTTGCCCCTCTTTCTTTTAGTTTATCTTCCAATAAGAAAGGAACAACATTTGTCAATTTTACTTCAGATTCCTCTTCATTGGTAAAAGCATTGATTTTCTTTCCGTCTACAAGATATTTCCCGTTATTCAGTTTGATATTCACCAAACCTGCCGGACCATGACATACCCCTGCTACAATACCTCCGTTTTCATAAATTTTTGAAGCAATATCTGCCAGTTCCGTATTATCTGCAAAATCCCACATGGCTCCGTGTCCTCCGGCATAAAAGATGGTTGAATACTCTTTTGGATTCACCTGATCGGGTGTCATAGAATGATCAATCTTGTTCTTATATTCTTTGTTTTCCCAGAACTCTTTGTTGACAGGGTCTTTCAAATCAAATCCATCTACCGGAGGAGTTCCGCCTTTTGGGCTTACAAAGTCAATTTCATATCCTGCTTTGTGAAGAACTTCCCATGGGTGAGAAACTTCTCCCAAATAATATCCTGTATCTTCACCAGTGCTCCCTTTTTTATCATGGCTGGTTACGACGAATAAAATTTTCTTTTTCATATTTTTTGATTTTTTGGTTTGTGCCTGCATGAATCCTATAGTGAAGATAGCCAGCATTAAAAACGCTAATTTTTTCATCTTAAATGATATTGGTGGTATAAATCTGTGGTTTTTCCTGAAGCTTTTCATGTACCAAAGCTCCGAATGCCTGGATGTAAGGCTGCTGATTATGCTGAGCCAATCCTTCCTGGCTTTTCCAGATCTCGTAGAAAACAAATTCGTTTTTGTCTTCAATTCCCTGATGAAGGTTATAAAGCTCGCATGCTTCTTCTTTTCTTGTTTCTTTTACCATATTCTGAAGAACTTCCAATACTTCTGACTGGTGTTCTTCTTTGGCTTTTATAATGGCTGTAAGGTGAATTTTCATAATACTAATTCTGATTTTAATTCTTTTTCAAATACGTTTCTTACGTGGTCTCTATAAAGCTTCATATCGCGCTCTATATTTGCATTTTTCTCTACATCATGGAAGTGAAAACTTTCCATTTTTTCTAAAGAAACAAAAGCATTCATTCTATGGAAACCAAATAAGGGTCCATCATCTACACTTTTTTCACTGAAGAACTCTCCAGGCAAGGTGAAGGCTGTTGCAGGAGCATTCCAGCTTGTAGTCAGCATATATTTTCTACCGCCAAGCATTCCTCCTGTTCCATAGTTGATTTCAGGATTCTCGGCATTTCTTCCGTCACTCATATAAATTCCTTTGGCATGACCTGCTGTGAAAACTTCATCGATATATTTTTTCAATCCATTCGGAAGCTGGAACCACCAGATCGGAGTATGGTAAATGATATAATCTGCCCAGACAAACTTCTGTACTTCTTCATTCTTATCATAGTTTTCGCTTACATTGGTTATCTTTACTTCTACATTATCAAATTCTTTAAGAACGGCTAATGTATTTTCTGCAATCGTTTGATTATATTTTCCGCCGGAATGTCCAAAATTCTGTCCTCCGTTGATGATTAATACTTTTTTCATTTTTTTATGATTGTTTAAATTTTACTCTGCAAAGTTAGGATGGATCTTTGTATAATAAAAATTATACGTTACTATCATAATAATGATAACTTAAATTTTATCAATCATGTGAAATGTCATACTGTTTGTTGATCCTGTTGTCAGGGCTCTCTTGTAAATTTGTTGTGACAAATAGAGTGAATATGATACAGATTGCAGTTTTTAGCGATGTGCATGGAAACCTTCCTGCGCTGGATTCGGTGTTGAAGGATATAGAGAAAAGAGGGATTCGTCAGAAATTCTGTCTGGGGGATCTGGTAGATTTTGCTCCCTGGGGAAATGAAGTGATTGAAAAGATAAGAAGCTTAAATATCCCTTGTTTGATGGGAAATCATGATGAAAGAATTGCTTTTGATATTCCTGTTATTCCTTTATCTAAACATTCGGAAGAAGAAACTGAAGCCAGGTTTATTGCCATTGATCATTCCAAAAAGCATATTACAGAAGAAAACAAAAGGTTTTTATCAGCACTTCCTTTTCATTTAAAATTAAACTATAAGATAGGGAACAGGCACTGGAGTATCCAACTTGTACATTCCAGTCTTACCAGCAATGATACTTATCTGTATGAATCTGAAAACGATGAGGTTTTTTCCAACATGCTGAAAGAGTCTCAATCCGATGTCATTGTAATGGGGCATACCCATTTATCATTTGTAAAACATTTTGAAAATAATGGATGGGCTGTGAATGCAGGTTCTGTAGGCAGGTCCAAAGAAGAGAACCGTTTGGCTTCTTATCTTATTTTAACTCTGGATGAGGAAAATATTACCCCGGAAATTGTACAGATAGCCTATCCACTCGAACAAACTTTACTCGGGATTGAGAAAAGTGGAATTCCTAATTATTATGCTCATTTTTTAAGCAATAAAAAGATCTCAATAAAACAATAAATAGAATATTTGTTTCCTTTTTAGGACCGTGTTTTTCCGCTTGTTTGTTTTCGCATCCATCTGCAACAAATTTTAATTCAAAATCGTCTTTTCATATTGCATTGAAAACAGACTAGTTAAACCCTTGTTTTTGATTTTAAATAATTGATTTGTAGTGTTTTGTAATTATTCGTACTATTCTATGTAAATGGTCGAACTCATTTATTCATTAAAATCAGTTCGACTATTTTTATTGATACTTTTTTGAAGATTCTCTGAAGGATATTTGCAATAGATTATTCAAGTCAAATTAAAATTTAGAAATCATGAAAAAAGCAGTTCTTTTTATTTTTTTACTATTATCCGTATTGAGTTTAGCACAATTACAGAAAGTAAAAATAGATACCCTTCTTACCCCTGAAATTGGTGGGATAAAACAAGCCATAGATATTAAAACAGATGACGCAAGTAAACCTATACTTTTATTCTTATCAGGTGGCCCGGGAAGTTCAATGCGGAAAAATGCAGACTCTTTTACGAATCTCTTAAAAGATAAATTTACCATTGTTCAATGGGATCAGAGAGATGCCGGAAAAACTCTTGAACTGAACCCTTCTCCCGTTCAGCCTTCAGTTGAGCTTATGGGAAAAGATACTTATCAGGTTATTAATTTTCTTAAAAAAGAATTAAAACAGGAAAAAATATATCTATTGGGAAGCTCTTGGGGAAATGCTTTAGGTTTTTATATTGTTAGAAATCATCCCGAACTTTTACACGCTTATTTTGCAGTAAACCCAGTTGTCAGCCAATTGGTGAGTGAGAAAGAGCTGCTTGGAATTTTAAAAGATTATTTTAAAGAAGATCCTGTTGCCAGTAAAGAATTGGCAAGTGTACATATTCCTTTCAAAGTTGATGAAGACTTATTTTATTTAAGAAAATGGCTTTTTTATAAAGATGGTAAGAAGTATGTGACAGGTGACGATTTCAAGAAAGGGTTTCTGCAGTGGTCAAAAACATGGTCTCCAGCATGGAACGAAGTTATGAATATTGACCTGCCAAAGACCTTAAAGAAAGTAGAATGTCCTATTTATTTTTTTGTTGGTAAAAACGATGTCCAAACTTCTACCAGAGTTACTACTGAATATTTTCAAAAAGTAAAAGCACCTAAGAAGGACTTATTTTTATTTGAAAAGTCGAGTCACCAGATTCATAAAGACGAACCAGAAAAGTTTCAGAATACGATTATTCAGATCGTAAAATAATTGGAATTCAGGTGATGAAAATGAAGAGTCTGGCAGACATAAGAGGGAAGTTGTGGCTTCCCTCTTTCAGGCTCAAGTTTTCCGACCTTACTAAAAACAAAAAAATAGTACATTAAAATTATCAACGAATTGATATGTTTTAAAAATGATATCAGTATTATAATTATTTTGTAATTTTGTATTATAATATTAATAATTAAGTCATGGTCAATTTAGAATGGTATCGTACTTTTAAGGCGATCTATAAAACCGGGACATTGACGGGCGCTGCGGACGCTTTATTCATATCCCAGCCGGGAGTAAGCCTGCACTTAAGTTCATTGGAGGCTTATGTAGGATATAAATTGTTCGACAGAACCGGAAGAAAAATGCTTCCGACAGAGCGTGGAAAAGTATTATTCAATGCGGTGGCAGAGCCTCTTACCAAACTGGAGGATGTAGAGAAGAATTTTCAGAAATCCACAGAGAAGCATACTCCAACCATCAGTGTGGGGATGTGTTTTGAGACGTTCCAGACAACGTTGGAACAATATGTTTCTTCATTACCTTTTAACCTGATCATCAGTTTTGGAGAGTATCCTGAGATGCTTGATCAGCTGGATAAAGGAATCCTGGACCTTATCATTACACCGAAAAAAGGATCTTCACCCAATATAGAACATGAAGCATTTTCCTCTGAGCAGATTATTCTGGTAGGGGGAAAAGATGTTGATAAAGCAGCTTTTAATAAAGTGTTGAAAACAAAAGATGCCGAGCAGATTGAGGAATGGTTGAAAAATGAAAAATGGTACGGAACAACCGGAGATATGGAACACCTTTTCCAATTCTGGACCTTGAATTTCGGTCATAAACCCAATTTCCGCCCTAATTATATCGTTCCTAACCTCAATTCAATCATTCGTTGTCTGAAAGGCGGAACCGGATTAGCGGTTATCCCGGACTTTTTGTGTAAAAATGAAATCGAAAGTGGTGATGTGAAGCTGATCTGGGAAGGAAAGAAAAAGCTTGAAAACACACTTTATTTCGGGTGTAGAAAAAATACCAATTACCAAACGGAAATAGAACATATCAAAGGGCTATTCCGCAAGGTGATGGGCAAGTAAGATCATATCCCGCATCTGCAAACCGTTTTCATAGATAGGAAATGGATAATTTTTGATAAAGAAATCTTTCAGAATGCCTTGTTTGATGAAACCGTTTTTCTCATAAAATCTGATCTGTTGGAAGCCTGTATCCGACGTTCCAACAGTCAGTGTTTTATAATGATTTTCTTTCGCAATTTCTTTGGCTTTATTCATCAGGATACTTCCGATTCCTTTATTTCTATAGCTTTCAATCACTGCCACATTTTTAATTTCCAGTTCTGTATCACTGTTTTTGTACAATGCCATCACCGCAATGTTTTCGGTCCCGTCATGTAAAAGATAGAGGTCGGATTTGAAAATATATTGATCAATCGCTTCTTTGGTTTCATCGGCCAGCAGTAGTAAATGATAAGGTATTTCTACATCATAATTTAATTTCTTAAAAGCAAAGTTTTCCATTTACAAGCTCATATGAATAAGTGGATAATCCTTTCCTGAGCCATCTTTTTCTGATCTTCCCACTTTTTTGAAACCCATTTTTTCATAGAACCCGATTGCCCGTGGATTTTGCTCGTTGACATCTACCTTGGTAAGACCTGTCTGTTCTTTCATAAACTGATAAAGTGTTTTTCCATAGCCTTTTCCACGGGTTTCATTATGAATGAAAAGCATTTCCAGATTACCTTCCGCTACGGAAGCAAAACCTTTCGCTTCATCATTTTCAATAATTAAATAGACTTCCAGATTGGGAAGATAATCCCTCGGAATAGCTTCCTTGAAATGATTAAAATCCTCCTCTGTAAGAAAATCGTGAGTTGCTTTTACAGCCGATTCCCAGATTTCCATAATTCTCGGATAATCCTCTGCAGCAGCCAGTCTGATATTTTGTGACATGATTTTTAAAATTTAAACAAAAATAATGAAAATAGCGATGGGATACCAGTTGGAGCGTACATTTAGAAACTAGAAGTAGTGTGTTGAGTATTTATTCCCCTTCTCTGAAGGGGTGGATTTTTGCAAGGCAAAAAGACGGGGTAGTTTAACGGAACAAGTTTTCACACATTATTAATCACCCATCAAATAACAATTTTTTAACAGAAACAGTAAAATTGGTAAGCAGAATTTTCGATTTTTTGTCGCAAATTTGTTTATCACTTTATATTAATAACTAAAATAAAGACTTATGCAAAAGAAAACCTATACAGGACAGCCTGTGGTAACTTTAAATAACGGAGTAGATATTCCAGCTTTAGGCTTTGGAGTATGGCAGATGGAAGATTTGAAAGAATGTGAGAATGCGGTAATCAAAGCGATTCAGACAGGATATAGAATGATTGATACGGCAGCTATTTATCAAAACGAAACAGCAGTGGGTGCTGCGGTAAAAAATAGTGGAGTAGACAGAGATACCTTGTTTATTACCTCAAAAGTATGGGTTCAGGATCATGGATATGAAAAGACAAAAAGCGCTTTTCAAAGAACATTAGACAGATTACAGATGGATTATCTAGATATGTATCTTGTCCACTGGCCGTATGGAGACTTCCTGGGAACATGGAAGGCTTTGGAAGAACTTTATCAGGAAGGAAAGATAAAAGCAATAGGGGTATGTAATTTTACCATCGAAAAGTTGGAGGAATTGAAAGCAAACTCTACTGTTTTGCCGGTAATCAACCAGATTGAGCTGCACCCTGTATTCCAGCAAAAAGAATTGCAGGTATATGACAGACAAAATAATATCGTGACGCAGCCGTGGAGCCCGCTAGGAAATGGGAATGCCAATCTTTTAAGCAATGCAGATCTAAAAGCGATCGCAGAGAAATATGGTAAAACAGTTGCTCAGGTAATCCTGAGATGGCACCTGCAGGAAGGATTTGTAGTCATTCCAAAATCTGTGACACCATCAAGAATTGAAGAAAACTTTAATGTATTTGATTTTGAACTGACAGAAGACGAAATGAATGTTGTCCGTTCTTTAGATACAGGAAAAAGATTATTCTTTGATCCTAAAGATCCGGAATGGGAAAAAAAAATGCTAAATTCTGTAGCAGATATTTAGTTTAAAAATTTAAAATAAAATTGCTCCCACAGCTTTCATGAATGTACAGATCAAAAATCTGAAGTATTATGAAGTCTGTGGGATTTTAAATAAATACTACCCATGACTGCAAAAGAATTCATAGAAACACTCGCCTTGTTTAAGAATGAAAAAGAGATCGATAAAGTTGAGAAATTTTTCAAGGGAAACGATGGTGTTACCAAAAGCTTCGGAGTGAAATTCGGAGATGTTTTTACTATTGCTAAAGAGTTTTCTGCGATGTCTTTGGAAGAGATCAATCAACTTCTTGATAGTGATTTTTATGAAGTAAGAATGGGAGCGGTGAGTATTATGGATTTCCAGGCCAGAAGTAAAAAGACGTCTGAAGATCAAAAGAAACAACTGTATGATTTGTATCTGAACCGCCACGACCGATTGAATAACTGGGATTTTGTGGACAGAGCAGCCCGTTATATTATCGGAGAGTATCTTATTGATAAGCCCAGGAATGTTTTATACCATCTTGCCCAGTCCGATAGTCCATGGGAAAGAAGAACAGCTATTGTAAGTACTCATGCATTTATCAGGGAAAATGATGTACATGATACTTTTGCTATTGCGGAAATACTTGTGAATGATCCCAACGAACTCGTGAATAAAGCGGTAGGAAGCTGGGTAAGAGAAGCTGGGAAAAAAGACCAAAATAAATTAGAAAGTTTTCTTACTACTTACGCGAAAACAATGCCCGCAGTCACATTTTCTTATGCTATAGAAAAACTTGATCCAGAATCAAAGTTGTACTACAAAGAGCTCAGGAAGGCTAGATAAGCCTGCCTTTATCACTTTTCAAGAATCTTAAACGATAAATTGTGAGCAATATCATGTTATTTAATCATAGGGATTGCTTCATTCTTCGTAAATTTTTATAAAAATAATTCTTATGTTTTGGCCGGATACAATCAGTAAAAGATTAGGGGTGAAATATCCTGTGATTCAGGCTCCGATGTTTGGAGTAAGTACGGTACAGATGGTGGCTGCAGCTGCAAAAGCAGATTGTCTGGGATCACTGGCACTGGCAGATCTGTCAGCGGATCAATCTATAGAACTTATCAGAGAAACGAAGAAATTTACAGACAAACCTTTTGCCGCGAATATTTTTGTACATCATATTCCTGAAGTAACAGAGGCTTTAAAAGAAAAATTTGTTAGGACCAAACGCTTTATCGAGCAGCTTGCCCAAGAGAATCATATTGATGTAAGCCTTCCGGATCTTGAGGATCTCAGCATAAACAGCTATCATGAGCAGGTGGATGCCATTATTGAGGAAGACTGCAGGATTGTAAGCTTTACGTTTGGGAATCTTGATGATCACAGCATTCAAAAATTAAAAGAAAACGGAGTCATTCTTATTGGAACCTGTACTTCTGTAAAAGAAGCTTTACTTCTTGAAAAATCCGGTATTGATATCATCTGTGTTCAGGGGATAGAAGCGGGTGGCCACAGAGGAAGTTTCGAAGCCGAAAATATTCCGCAGATCGGAGGATTATCTTTGCTATCACAAGTTTATGATCATGTAAAAGTACCTTTGATCTATGCTGGAGGAATTTATGGAGCAAAAACCTTACAGGCTGTTAAAGATTTGGGAGCACAAGGATTCCAGGTGGGTAATCTTTTGTTGGCTTCCCAGGAAAGTGCCTTGCAGCCTTTTGAAAAAGAACGGCTTAAAAGGGTAGAAGAAGATGAGATTATGTTAACGAAAAGTTTCTCCGGAAGGTATGCCAGAGGAGTGAGAAACAAATTTATAGACCTTGTTGAGCACTCAGAATACATTTTACCATATCCTTATCAGAACAAATTGACCAACGCCTTACGAAAAGCGGCGAAATCTCTGCAGAATCCGGAATTCGTAGGAATTTGGATAGGACAGTCTATTCATCAATATAGTGAACTTTCTACAGAGGAAATCTTGACAAAACTGATCAAAGAATGTGAAAGATAGATCGATATGCTTTCAAATTGAGGATAATTTTATAATTTCGTGGATAAGAATCATTTGATGTACCGGAAAGTTGAGTTTTTTGTTAAAATCTTTCAGGAATATCCATTTGATCAAATATTAAAACTAAAACCAGAGAAAATATAAATGAAATTTTCAGAAGGAATTCAAAGATCACTTCCGTTCGGATATCTTTTTCTTGTCGTGATGGGAATATTAAAGGAAAGTGTCTTCTACTACCAGCTAGGCATTAATATTCTAAAATACTCCACTATAATGGACATCCTGATAAGCCCGATTGCTACGTTGGCATCTCATCCGGCCATATTGATCGCTCTCATTATTATAGTGGTATCTTCATTTGCCTTTCCATCTTATTTATCAAAACAAAGCAGTAAAAATAAAAAATGGGCACTGAAAATGGCATCTCTTAAAGAGCATGAAAGCATGAGAAAGAGGCTATTGAGGATCATTTCACCAATATGTTTGTGAAATTTTTGGCCATGATGTTATTGTCTTTCTTTGTAGGAATAGGATGGGGTGAAGGGATGACATTAACCAAAAGAATAAAGGAAAACAGACTTAAATATGATTATACATTAAATTATAACGATGAAAAGTCTGAACTGGTTCATCTGATAGGATCCAACAGTATGTATTATATTTATCTGGCTAAAGGAAATAAAACAATAAAAATTTCACCGGTAGGCTCCATAAAAAGTATTGAGCTGACCAATAACAAGAGATTGAATGACTAGACATGCTAGTTAATAAAAAAGCTTCAGAATATAATCTGAAGCTTTTTTATTTTTTATTCACTGAATTCAATGATAAGCTGGTTCATTGCCGAACCGGTAAAAGTAGTGGTTGCCCCGTTTAAGTCATTCCATCTCCTTTCCGCGTTTCCGGCAGCATTATAAATATGAGTAGATCCTTCCGTTCCACCGGAATTATTAGGTTCTCCTGTTGCAAACCAGTTTTCTGTGGTAGCAGGATTGGTAGACCAGTTCATTCTGAACTCTTCTCCCGTAATCCATTGAAGTCTGTCCGGGTTACCAGGTCTTTGAATTTTATTAAAGCCGATCCATATATTGTTGGTTAAGTTATAACCTGTTCCTGAAGCTACGATATTGGTTGCAACCCAGATCCTTTCCGCATCATTAGGCATGGTAACAAGATAACCTCCCATTTGCTTCCCAAAGCTGTATGCATTGAACCAGTTGATTCCCTGTGAAAGCTGATAAGCACAATAGGTGTGGTTATTTCCTGTCCATTTTTTGCAGCCGAGCTCAGTGGCAGTACCTCCTCCCGGTACTGAACCTGGTGGCTGAGGTCTTGTTGCGACTGGTATAGGATCATATCCCAATATAGAATTATTGAATCCAGATGATGATCCGCTACTAAGATCAGTTCTTGCAATCTTTCTTACATTTCCGTTGGCATCAGTAGAGAGTATATCATCGGCTGCAACACCTTGGGGTAGAGTGCGGGTTCGTAATTCTCCATTAATGTCAAGTGTTTTTGTAGGAGCGGTTGTATTAATACCAACTTGAGCACTTGCGAGATAAGGTAAGATAATGAATAGTAAAATTGATTTTTTCATAGTTACTTCTATTATTCATTAAATTCAATAATAAGCTGGTTCATAGAAATACTGGAATTAGTAGTCAGTGTACCATTCAAATCATTCCATTTTCTTTCAGCATTTGCGCTGGTGGCAAATATGTGGGTTGCTCCTTCAACACCTCCTGAATTGTTAGGCTCTCCGGGATTAAACCAGTTTTCTGTAGTGGCAGGGTTTGTAGACCAGTTGATTCTGAATTCTTCCCCTGTGATCCACTGGAGCTGATCCGGATTTCCAGGTCTTTGAATCTTATTAAAGCCGATCCATATATTGTTGGCTAAGTTATAGCCTGTTCCGGAAGCTACGATATTGGTATTCACCCACGTTCTTTCACTATCATTAGGCATGGTAACCAGATATCCTCCCATTTGTTTTCCAAAACTGAATGCATTGGACCAGTTAATAGCCTGTGAAATTTGATAAGCACAATACGTGTGGTTATTTCCTGTCCATTTCTTGCAGCCGAGCTCAGTGGCAGTACCTCCTCCCGGCACGGAACCAGGTGGTTGAGGTCTTGTAGCTACTGGTTTGGGATCATATCCTAGTATGGTATTATTGAATCCAGATGATGATCCACTGCTAAGGTCAGTTCTGGCAATCTTTCTTACGTTTCCATTGGCATCAGTAGAAAGTATATCATCGGCTGCTACACCTACGGGTAAAGTACGGATCCGTAATTCTCCATTGAGGTCAAGTGTTTTTGTAGGAGCTGTAGTATTAATCCCAACTTGTGCATTTATAGCGTAAGGCAAAATAATAAATAAGATAGTTTTTTTCATTTTTATGCTTTTTTGCGTACCAAATATATAAAAATATTTTACGATAATAAATGTAATGCATTGATTGTTAATGTATTGTGATTTTATATTAAAATGAAATTTATAATAGTATTTGTTTATTTATAAATATTTTTAATCATAAATATTTTATCATAAAATAAATAAGTCATATTCGGATTATTGTAATGACTTGTTTTGTTTGAAAAAATAAAAAACTTCTTTCAGTTGAAAGAAGTTTCTATAATGTTGAGAATTTGTTCTGATCGCTGAATTTTTTAAACCAGCTTGTGTATGATGATCGTTATTTTGTTAAATCAAGACCACCGAAATTTCCGGAACTCATCATTAAATAAACACCATCTGTTTTATCCAATGTATTCCAGTAGGCATGAAGATCTTCAGCATTCGTGAAAACCCTTAGCTTTTCATTTTTGAATTTTTCTTTGATAAACTCCGGAGAGATAGGCTCCATTCTTTTGATCTTCAAAGCATCTTCAGAGTAGAAAACTACAGCCTCTTCCAGACCGTCCATTGCATGGTCATATTGCTCAAGGAAAACTGGATTCAAACTTGAATAAGTATGAAGCTCCAGAAATCCGTATTTCTTATCATTTTTAAATTGTTCCGTAAATGCTTTTACAGCTGCCTTCACCTTACTTGGTGCATGGGCAAAATCCTTATAAAGTGTTCCTTTATCCTCTCTTTCTACTTTTTCAAGACGTTTGGATGCTCCTTTGAAACTCATAATGGCCTCATAGAAATCTTCATCCATAATACCCAGCTGTCGGCAGATATGTCTTGCTCCTTCCAGATTCAATAGGTTATGTGCCCCAAAAACAGAAAGAGGAACATCTCCCATTTCGGTTTTTAAATAGACTTTACCGTTGTTGATTTCGTATTCAGGAGTTTTGTAAGGGATTTTTCTGAAATAGTTTTCAGCATTTTCCACTACTTTCACCACTTCAGCATCTTCTTCATTGTACACCAGAACTCCACCTGCTGTAATGCTTGCTACAAATTTTCTGAACTGATCAATATAATCATCAAAAGTTTTGAAAACATTGATGTGATCCCATGCAATACCACTCATTAAAGCGATATTGGGCTGATACAGTAAAAACTTTGAACGCAGATCGATAGGAGAAGAAAGGTATTCATCACCTTCCAATACCATGAAGTCATTATCCTGTGTCAGTTTTACCATGCAGTCGAAACCTTCAAGCTGAGCTCCTACCATGAAATCCACCTCTTTCTGGTGGAAATTCAAAACGTGAAGAATCATTGAGGTAATGGTTGTTTTACCATGAGACCCTGCAATGACAACTCTGGTTTTATTTTTAGACTGCTCGTACAAAAATTCCGGATAAGAATATATTTTCAGTCCCAGTTCTTTCGCTCTTGCCAGCTCAGGATTATCCTGATGTGCATGCATTCCAAGAATGACAGCATCAATATCCGGAGTGATTTTTTCCGGGAACCAGCCTAATTCCTGAGGTAGAATTCCTTTCTTTTCCAATCGGGATTTTGAAGGCTCAAAAATAGCGTCATCAGAACCTGTCACCTGATATCCTTTGTCTTTTAATGCGATCGCAAGATTATGCATGGCGCTTCCGCCAATAGCAATGAAGTGGGTTTTCAATTGTATTTACTGTTTTTTAACATTAGTATTAATGATCTGCTGGAAAGCTTCAAGAATATTGTTCCAATTGGTCTGGTAGTTTGCAATGATCATACTTGCGTCTGATTTACTGCCTTCATTAGGACCTTTCTTGATGTTGATGGAAGTTGAAATATTGTCGTACAATTTTTTACGGTCTTCCTGTATTCTTCTGAAATTATTCTGAGAAAGAACCTGATCCAGTTTCTTTAAATCTTCATTGGAAATTTTAAAATCCTGCTTATGTTTCTTTCCCTGGCTTTCAATAGAATAATGTACATTATTACCTTTTATAAGCAGATTTTCATAAATAGGAGCAATGCCACCGCTTTTCGAATAGCTGATATCAAAATCCGAATATACCTTTTGGCTGTTGCATGAAACTAATACTATGATTGCAAATAAAATTCCAAGTATTTTGTTCATAATTTTTGTCTTTACTTTAATTATTTGAGTCCTTTTGTTCTAATTTTTTAGCTTTAAGTTCTTCATCATAACTGTGTAATAGGTTGAAATCTTCTGTCTGCTCAATGGCAGTCATGATTTTCAATAAAATTTCCGGTGCTTTTTCGTTATCATAATCGATATCCAAAGGAGCCTTGAATTCCATCGTAGGTTTTACACCGGTTACCTTTACGCGGAGTCCTTTTTTATCAAAAGCTCTTCTGAATCCATTTATTTTAATAGGAATGACAATAGGACGCTGATTTTTTACCAATTTGGCTGTTCCTCTTCGTCCCTGTGCAAAAGCGGAAGTAGTTCCTTGAGGGAAGGTAGCTACCCAGCCATTGTCCAATGCCTTCATAATATTGTCTACCTCACTCATGTCTACCATTCTGTTGACATTTTTCCCTTCTGCTCTCCATGTTCTTTTTACCGTTACAGCGCCAGCAACTTTGAAGATTTTGGGAAGAATTCCTTTATTCATGGTTTCCTCAGCTGCAACATAGTAAAAATCAATCTTTGGGTTCAATAGATAGATCGGATTTTTGATCGTGTTCAGGTATCCATTGTTTACAGCACAGAAAGCATGGTACATTGCTGCCACATCTGCAAAATAGGTCTGATGGTTGGATACAAAAAGTACGTTAGAGTCCGGAAGATCCACAAGGTGTTCTGTCCCGGTTATTTTTAACTTATTAAAGCCGTTGAATCTTCTGTATGATACAACTCCTAAAATAAAAATAATAAACCTTTTCAAAAAATAAGGGGTTCCGAATGCATCGGTGAAAATATTTTTCTTCGCCATCTCTCAATTAAACACGGTAGTGCAAAGTTACATTTTTTTCAGCAACTGGCTGAATTCACTTAATATCATCGCTGTAGCTCCCCAGATAATATATCCGTTGAAATTAATGACTGGGACTTCATGTCCGCTAGCATTCGGAAGGTCCATCATTTCGGGGGTATCCGACAGGTTTAAGAAGGAAGTGATAGGAAATTCTATGGTTTCAACAACTTCCCTATGCTGTAGAACGAAAGCAGGGTTCTTTTTAGTATAGGAAATATAGGGGTATACATAAAAATTGCTTGGCGGAATATAGATGGGAGACATTTCTCTGATAATCCTTACATAATGTTTATCAATTCCGATTTCTTCAGAGGTTTCTCTTACTGCAGTTTCAGCAAAATCCCTGTCCATTTCTTCGCGTTTTCCTCCAGGCAGCGATATCTGTCCGCTGTGTCTGTCGTGCTCGTTAATCGTTCTTTGAATCAATGGAAAATACCACTCATTGTCTTTCAGATATAATACAATATTGACAGCTGCAAATTTTGGGTTTTTTGCCAATACTTCATCATAAGTAAAAACGGGACGGGAGGGGGGAGAGAAGACTCCATGGGCGTGTTCACCGGGAAGTTCCACGCTTTTTATTTTTCTTAATAAATCTTTTCCAAAATTTTCCATAGCTCAAATTTAGCAATATATCTTGAAGAAATAAGGGCCTTAACATTAATTAACCTATGCAAATATTAGTATGAAAAGATGTTTTGTAATGGATTTTGTTTCGCAAATGAATGATGAGCAGCAAGCAAAGAATAAAGAACGTCACATCTTAAACTTTAAACCTGAATTTTTAATAGCAATAGTCAATTTTATTTTGAAAGTGAATTTTGAAGAGCTGATGACGTAAAGTGTTTAAAACCCTGAACTGTGATGTTTCAAGACTGATGTGAAAATGGGAATAATGAGTGAAAATAACCGTCACAGGAACCTCAATATTCACCATGAACGGACTTACTTTTAGCGCTGAAAATAGAGATCGTGTTTTCCCCTCACTGAAAACAATGATTTCCTTACAACGGCAATTGGTGACCCTTGCACCCGTAAACAGTGACTTTTGAAATTTACACTTTGATGGTGGTTTTTCACTTTGATGGAGAAGCTACCTTTGCCTTACTATTAACCAATTAATTTTTACTAAGATGAAAAATTTACTTACAGGTGTACTTACACTATTCGCCATGAGTTTCGGGTTCGCTCAATTTAATATTGATGTGACTACCCAAACAGGAAACTTAAATGTTGCTACTGTAGACCAGACTGGTCTTTTGAACATCAATTCTTTAACACAAACAGGGAATCGTAATACTGCAGACATTGATCAGGTTGGAATTTTGAATGTCAACACTGCGCAAAGTATCGGAAACAGAAACTCTATAGATGTTGATCAGGTAGGTGTCGGAAACACAAATGATGTAATCCAGATGGGAAACAGAAACTCTGCTTCAACATGGCAGCTTGGAGTACTTAATTCTACAGATCAAACTCAGATCGGAAGAAGAAATGATGCTTCTTCAGTGCAGATTGGATTAGGTAACTCTGTCTATCAATATCAGGATGGAAGAAGAAATGATGCTTCAGCTATTCAGGTAGGTAGTGGTAATGATGCATATCAGATTCAGCTGGGAAGAAGAAATGACGCTACCGGAGTTCAGGTAGGAGCCAATAACGTTCTTGTTCAGTATCAGGATGGTAATGATAACAGTGCTACTCATGCACAAGCTGGTAATGGAAATATCGCTGCCTCCGTTCAGGTAGGAGATGATAACACTTCTGTAGGAGTACAGGCAGGTAATGCTAACCAACTTTATCAGTTCCAGGTAGGAGATTCTAATACAGCTATTGACCTTCAAATGGGTAACGGTAACTTTACCTGGGTAACTCAGACTGGTGATTCTCATATCCATTTAGGAACTCAGATGGGTAACGGAAACTCTATGATTGTGAATCAATCCAATTAAGCCCTATAACACATACTGTAAATCTTAGAAATTGTAAGGGAGAAACTACAGGGTTTCTCCTTTTTTACCTTCGGTTTTCTCTGGCTTACATGAATGTATAATACAAATATAGGCCATGTCTACTTTAAAATGGAGTGCTATTACTCTTTTCGCGCTACTGCGATTGCAGGCACAGGAAATAGACTGGGATAAGATCAATAGTAATACAATCTTTAATCTTATAGCCAGGCAGCAGATTGATCAGAGTTCTTACGGTTCCAATATCATTCAGATAGGAGATTATAACAATGCCGAGCTTTCTCTTAATACCCGCACTAGTATTGTGGTAAAACAAATGGGAGACTTTAATACGCTTTATTTTATCAATTCATTTACAGATAAAGAAACAAAAGCCGCCGTTACTGCACAAGGGAACAATAACATTATTGATGTTACAGGAAGCAACAGTATTTCGGATGGAATTCAGATCAATGTAAAGGGAGACAATAAAACAGTTTTCATGAGAAATTATTAAAACACCAATGATGAAAATTTTATATTCCCTAAGCCTGAGCACTTTTTTTACCTTCCTGTCTGTATGGGCTTATGGGCAGGAAGATAAAAAAGTAAATGCAAGGATAGAGAGCAGCCTCCTTGAAAATCAGATTATATTGAAAGCAGTTGTAATGAATAATACCGCCGTTTACAAGGAACTCAATTATCTTTTGCTTTCTATTAAAAAAGGAAACGGAGGAAACCTTTCAAACAATCAGCAGAGTGGTAAATTTTCAGTTAACCCCAATGAAGTCAAAGTACTATCAGAGATCAGCGTAAATCTTGAATCAAAAGATGCCTTAAAAGCTTTCCTTTATATCAGGGATGAAGAAACCCAGAAATTGGTAGCCAAAGACAGTTTGGAGCTTAACAGCGATCTTTTTAAAAAGAAAACAGCCAAAATAGAAGAAGACGCTGCCTATGAACTGAGAGGACTTACCATTGATGAAACCAAAACAAAGGTTGGGAAAGACTTTTATGATCTGTTTTATATGCAGTATAGCCAGCTGCCGGATAAAAGCAGTAGTGCCGTTACCATTACAGAACTTCCCCTTCGTGGGACAAGCGGCCAGATCAATATTCAGATTGAAGATAAAATTATTTACAGTTTTATGACCAATCCTGCAGAAGATTATTTAAAAGAACAGCTCACCTACAGCTTAAAATATATCAAAGAATTTAACGCAAAGAAAAACCTTATTAAAAATGAATTCATTTACTAAAAATGTCCGCCATGAAAACCCTTATCATTATTTTGACCTTTATCGCGGGTATTTTCTACGGAAAATCTCAGCAGCTCGTCTATAAACCGGTGAATCCGGCTTTTGGAGGAGATACGTTTAATTATCAGTGGCTTTTAAGCTCTGCTAATGCACAAAATCAATTTGATGAAAAAAATGATTACAGCAACTTGCTGGATCGTGTAAACTCTCTTGACAGCTTTACCCAGAGTCTCAACAGACAAATTCTCAGTGAACTTTCAAGAAAACTGTTTGATGAACAGTTTGGTGATGGAAATATAAAGCCTGGAAATTATCTTTTTGGATCGCTTTATTTACAGATTACCAATACTAATCAGGGACTTTTAATCAATATTTTGGATACCAGCAATGGCGATCAGTCCGAGATCGTAATCCCAAAATAGGAAATAACTAAAAATAACTTACCATGACAACCTACACTTACACCAGAATCTTTTTCTGTAGTTTCTTGCTATGCATTCTGCAGGCTTGTAGTTCAATATTTGGTTTACCTTCGGATCCCGAAAAACCAACGATGGGAGAGGTCTCCTCTTCTACCGCAGAATTGAAAAATCTCCCGCTTCCCAAAGAGAAGATTGTAATAGGAGTCTACAAATTCCGGGACCAGACCGGCCAGTATAAGCCTTCTGAAAACGGAAACAACTGGAGTACGGCAGTTCCTCAGGGAACCACTACCATCCTCATCAAAGCATTAGAAGACAGCCATTGGTTTATCCCTATCGAAAGGGAAAACATTGCCAATCTTCTCAATGAAAGACAAATCATCCGCTCCACACGACAGGAGTATATAAAGGATGCAGATAAAAATAGCCAGTCACTTCCCCCTCTTTTGTACGCCGGAATTCTTCTTGAAGGCGGTGTCATTTCTTACGACAGCAATATTCTAACTGGAGGACTTGGAGCCAGATATTTTGGAATCGGAGCTTCCACACAGTACCGCCAGGACAGGATTACGATTTACCTTCGTGCTGTTTCTACTCTCAATGGAGAGATTCTTAAGACTGTTTATACCTCCAAAACAATACTTTCAACCAGCGTCAACGGAAGTTTTTTCAGATATATTGATACGGAAAGACTCCTGGAAGCTGAGGTAGGTCTCACTCAGAATGAGCCCGTTCAGCTTGCTGTAACCGAAGCTATTGAAAAAGCTGTGAAATCTCTTATTGTAGAAGGGATAAGAGATAAAATATGGGGAAAAGCTGTGGATGCTAATGGACCATATCAGGCATTAATTAACGAATATAATAGTGAACAGGAACAAAATAACGGAAGAGCAGTCGGTGGCAGATTTCCAGATAATTACAGACAGAAATTTTCCGTATTTGCCAATGTTGAAGGTCAGAAAGTCCGAGACGATTATGTAGACCCTAAAATGAACGTTGGAGGCAAAATAGGATTCAAATATTTCCTTACTCCTTACCTGAATGTAGAAGTGAACGGTAATTATTTTACGCTGGAAAATTCAAATATTGTGAAAAGAAATTATTACGGTCCTGAAGTGAACCTGGAATATCTGCTTTTCCCAAAATACAGATTTAGCCCATACATATACGGTGGGGCAGGAGCGATGTATTCAAAATACAAACCTCAATATAAAGCACAAGTCGGTGGCGGGCTGGAATATATGATCAGCCAGAATGTTTCACTGAGAGCTTCCGCTCAATATGACTTAGGTTTCAAAGATAACTGGGAAGGCCTCGTTAACGGGAAAAGAAAAGATCAGGCTTTACGCTTTGCTA
This sequence comes from Chryseobacterium sp. MEBOG07, assembly GCF_021869745.1. Classification (NCBI taxonomy): domain Bacteria; kingdom Pseudomonadati; phylum Bacteroidota; class Flavobacteriia; order Flavobacteriales; family Weeksellaceae; genus Chryseobacterium; species Chryseobacterium sp. MEBOG07. The sequence continues at coordinate 4,344,976 of NZ_CP084579.1, read as the reverse complement.
TAGGAATCAATTTTTACTTCGGAAACAAATAAAAACACGAATTATGAAAACTATAATTAAAATACTCAGCATACTCATCTTTGCTTTTTGTCTGTTTTCATGCAGTGAAGACCTTGTAGAACAGGCTCAAACAGGAATGTTAAAAGGAAAAGTCGTAAAAAGAGGCAGTAATGTGCCGATTCCTAATGTGAAAATTTTCACCAATCCTACGACACAGACGGTATTCAGTGGTACGGACGGTTCTTTTGAGATCGCTGCCATGCCCGTAGGTAATTATTCTGTGAAAGCAGAACTTTCAGGATATATTACCAGCTTCCAGTCTGTCAATATACAGAATCAAAATCAGGTGGTAACGGTAGTTTTTGAGATGGATGATGATACATCATTGAATTCTCCTCCCGCTACACCTCAGTTGTTAAGTCCGATAGATAACGCAGTCAATCAACCTTTGAGCGTTGAATTAACCTGGAGCGCAACAGATCCCGATACAGCGGATGTCTTGAAATACAGTTTGACAATTAAAAATAATCTTGACACTAATGTGATTCAGGTTAATGATTTGAAAGCGAATCATTATACGCTTTCAAATCTGAAGTTTGGTGTAAGTTACTTCTGGCAGGTGTCTGTTTCGGACGGCATTCACCAGCCAGTTTTAAGCTCTATCAGTAAATTTACGACCAACACGGTTCCTTCCAATCGGTATCATTATGCACAAAAACAAAATGGAAATTTCGTCATCATATCCAGCAACGATCAGGGAAATAACTTCCAGTTTACCAATTCTTCCTACAACAGCTGGCGGCCACGTAAAAACAATAATGCAGGTCTCATAGCATTTCTCCGTACAGAAGGCGGAAGCACTCATATTTATACTGCCAATCCGGATGGTTCCAATCCTTTTAAAGTAACAACGGTGCCTGTGGCAGGTTTTAATAACTATGAGATGGATTTTGCCTGGAGTACGAATGGTAAAGAGCTTATTTATTCAAACTTTAATAAGCTGTACAGGATCAATAAAGACGGAAGCGGCCTGAGCCTGGTATATACCACTCCGGACGGAAGTCTGATCTCCGAATGTGACTGGAGCTATGACGGAAGTAAAATTGCTTTGAAAACCAATGATTACAATGGTTATAACACGAAAATTTATGTGATAGATACCACAGGAAATATCATTAAAACGGTATTATCCGGCTCAGTAGGGGCGAGTGGTGGGTTGAATTTTTCTGTAGATGGACAGCTTCTTCTGTTTACCCGTGATGTTTCAGGGTATGTGGATGGAAGCGGAAACTACCGTCAGCTGGATTCGCATATCTTCATTTATAATCTGGTTAGCGATGTCGTAAGTGATATTTCTGCAGAAAGCGAAAAAGTGATGGGTACCAATGATCTTGATCCAAGGTTCTCACCGAATAATGCACAGGTCATTTTTATGAATACCTCCAATGACAATATTTCCCAGAGAAATGTGATGGTCATTGATCTGACCAGTAGCTTGACAGATCTTACCCGTGCTTCACTTTTCAGCAATGGAGAAATGCCGGATTATGAGTAAGGTTTAATGTTTTTAAATTTAATATTGTTTATCATTTTCATTGACATTTAATAGATGGGCTTTTCAAATAAAAGATGATTATTACTACTATAAAGTCCAGGTTTTAAGGTTTAAAGTTCCAGGATGTGAGCTTGAGATTAGAAATTTGAGTTGTTTGCAGATAAAACAACAAGGATAAAAATAACATATGCTTTTTCATTCCTAAGTTTCTGATCTCTTTGTCTCACTTCCAGCCTTAAAATAAGTTTAATAATGAGCTGTCTGTCTGATTCAAAAGACCGAATTCAGGCATAAAAAAATTCCAGACTGTAAAGTTTGGAATTTTTTTGAGTTGTTCATGGGAGATTTTCAGTCAATAATATGGTTTTCAATAGCATATTTTACAATTCCGACTGAGTTTTTCGCATTGAGTTTCAAAAGAATTCTTTTTCGGTGTGTTTCTACCGTGTTGATACTGATAAAAAGTTTTTCAGATATATCTTTACTGCTGTTTCCGTCACATATAAGTTTAAGGATTTCCATTTCGCGGCGGGTAAGCGGTTCTTTGATATGAGGATTGGGTTTTTCCTGTTCACTGCTGATGAAATTGATCATTCTTTCCTTTGCATGGTCGCAAATGTAGATCTCATTAAGAAGTAAAACATTAATGGATTTCAGGAACTCATCATATGTACAGTTTTTGTCGAGATAAGCCTTAATCCCTTTATTGAAAAGTTTTCGGATATCGATCATATCATATGAGTTTCCAATGATGGTGATCTTAGTACTTTTATGTTCAGAGATAATACTTTCTACCAACTTGCAGATTTCCGTAAGCATTAGCATATTGGAGCTCATAACAAGCATTTCCGGAGGATCTTTTTTTAAGTTTTTGGAGAGGGTTTCTAAAGAATTACAAGTGTCAATTGTGCTGAAAATTTTGCTTTGTGTAAGCAGTCTTGATAATCCCTCAGTATAGAGCATGGGTTCATCAAAAATGGTCAATCTTGGTTTCATCATGGTTTGTTTTGTTTATATAAAAATAGGAAAAAAACTTTACATTTTGAATAAAATTGATAGATATTTTGAATTTATTGTGTTTTTATTGATGGTAAAACGTTATTATTATTGATTTTTTATTAAATAATTCTCTTTTTGTGGAGTTTTTTAGAGTTATTGTTGTTAAAATATACTATCCATCATTGTTTTTAGATGTAATTTTTGATTATTAATTTATTTAACTAACATAATGGGGATATGCTTTACCGGAAAATTAACCGAATTGGCAATGAAACAATATTCGTTGGCTTTATGATGAAGCTGCTCTGCTTTTTCCATCATTGATGCTTCCGCAACAATTACTACAGGATGCAAAGTTACTTATGTAAAATGTCCGCTCCCGCTGGCTGTTTCTGCCATTATACCTGTAGCTTCATCGGTATAATCTGTTATAATAATACCGGCTTCAGAACAAAAATGAAGATACCACAACATATGACAGGAAGAAAGTGAGGATAGAAACATTTCTTCCGGATTATGCTTCTTTCTGTCTCCTCGGAATGCCGGATCAGACGAACCTTCAATTACAACTTTATTTTCTGCTGAAATAATATGGCTTCTTTCATAGTCTCTGTAGCCGCTTGTTCCGGTTCCTTGGTTTCCGGTCCATTGAATGGTTATTTTATAATGATGCTCTTTATTCATAGATTAAAAATAAAAGTATTTGCTGAAATACAGCAAATACTTTTTAAAAAATATATTAAAGAAATTGTTAATTCTTAATAAGTTTCATAGTGGAAGAAGTACCATTTTCGAAGATGATATTTGCTATGTAAATACCATTTGTCAAATCTGAAGCAGATGTATTGCTCTTTTTAAAAGTTTTTAAAAGTTTTCCGTCAATAGAATAAATATTTATATTACTTATTTTATTTTTAGAAATATATATAAAACTTTCTTTAACAGGATTTTCAAATGTAATATTGGTATCGGGTTTTGCTATTTCTGCTGTTGATAATGAACTATTAAGTAAATACTTTACAACGTAACCACCTCCATTAGCAATAATATTATTATCATTCACGATTAGGTCTTCAATTCTAACTAAAGTGCTGTCCGTTTCTATAAAATAGTTAAAAACAGGATCTATTGAGCCATTTTGAGTAAGTCTGGAAATAAAATACGTAGGGGCAGAATCTTCATTCATCCCGCTAATATAATAATAGCCATTTTTTTCAATAATATTTGTTTTCCATACTGAAGGAGGAAGTGTTGCCGGATCAAAATTAAAAGAGCTATCTACTGTTCCATCTGGTTTAATTCTAATGATTTCAGAATCGGCACTAGAATAAATGATATTGTTATTACTATCCATAAATGCCGCAGCACCAAAACCAAAGTTACTAAAGCTATAAGATATTTGTAAAACCCCATTATTGCCAAAATTAGTTAATGGTTGACCATTGGAATCAAACTTTTCCATAATGCCGTTATTTGTAAGATTTACGAGATTAAATTGATTATCTATTAGTAAATGTGGTCCATTTGACCAGGTGCCTTGAGTTAATACAGAACCATTATTTCCAAATGTACTATCAATAATTCCATTACTATCTAGTCTATAAATTTTATGATGAATTTGGCCGGCTGTTCCCTCCATTCCATGAACAATTAATTTTCCATTTTGTGGTATGAGTCCATAAGATGTATCATTTTGATCGGCACTAAGTTCTGGTATTAATGAAGTACCATTGACACCAAAAGTAGTATCTAATTGTCCATTTTGAAGAATTCTTGTGATGGCTGTTCCATTATAAAAGCCAAAAGCTAAAAGTTTACCATCAGATTGTTTCTTTAATTGGCTGTCAGTAGAAAAATAGGGTAGTTCCATCTCTCCGTTGGTTCCAAATGAGGTATCTACAATTCCATTTGCAGTAAGTTTTGATAAGAAAAATTTTTCGGCTCCTGAACTATCATTTTTATTATAAGTAAAATAAATACTTCCGTCTGGATTCTGAATCATTCTAGACCAGTAATTATTATTACCCGGGATTGTAAATTTTCCATTTGAAGCAAAACTATTGTCTTTGGAAATAATCTGAGAAAATGCGCATTGGGTTAACAGAATAAAAATAAGAATTAATTGTTTTATCATATTGTGTGTATTTTAATACAAAGTGATAAATAATTATTAAAATGTAAAAAATACAAGCTATTACATACGTATTACATCTTGGTAACTTATTGAAAATTAAAACAAAAAAAACCTCCAGAAAACTGAAGGTTTTGAATTTTGTCTTAATTAGAAAATTCTATCAATTCTTCTTTTTTGGAATTGTAGATCTTGTATTCTAAATATTTAAAAGAATCCCTTGGAACGATGGTTACCCATTTTTTGTATTTGATAAACCATTTCATTTGGATACTTTTGATGCCTTTTGTAAGGTAGGCTTCCACAAATGGGTGTACATGCAGGTAGACTTTTCCTTTTTCTTTCTGCAGAATGTTTCTTAAGGTTTCACCCATTCTTTCCACGATGACAATTGGAGCAACAATTTCTCCGTCTTTGTTCGGGTTTTCTTCTTTGGTTTCGATCTGTTTTTCCGGACGGTTTCTTTGTCTGGTGATCTGGATCAGGCCAAATTTACTAGGAGGAAGTATTTTGTGGCGAGCTTTGTCGCGATTCATTTCCTCTTTCAAGTGCTCGTAGAGATCTCTTCGGTGATCAGAATTTGGCATATCTATGAAATCGATAACGATAATCCCTCCCATATCGCGGAGGCGAAGCTGTCGTGCGATTTCAGTAGCGGCCATTTTGTTCACTTTCAGTGCATGCTCTTTGTTGACAGCGGTTCCGGTGGTAATGTTGTTCCCGGAGTTGACGTCAACGACGTGAAGTGCTTCTGTGTGTTCAATAACAAGATAAGCGCCTTTAGAACTTGGAATGTTAACGTGTTTTCCAAAGCTCTGTTTAAGCTGTTTTTCAACATTGTAATATTCCAGAAGAGGAATATGAGAATTATAAAACTGGACAATGTTTTTCTTTTCAGGGGCAATTACTTCTACGTAATTTGTCATTTCGCTTACCATCTGTTCATCGTCACAGATGATACTCACGAAATCCTGATTAAAATTGTCTCTTAAAATAGCTGAAGCTTTGTCTTCTTCGCTTAAAACTTTAGACGGAACTTTATTTTTCTGGATGTTTTTAAAAGTACTTTCCCATTTCTGAACCAGTTGATTCATGTCATTGTGAAGGTCGGCTACTTTTTTTCCTTCCGCTACAGTTCTGATAATAACGCCGAATCCCTCAGGTTTGATACTGTCAATCAGGGTTCTTAGTCTTTCTTTTTCCTCAAAGCTTCTGATCTTTTTGGATATAGAAACTTTATTGTCAAAAGGAATTAAAACCAGAAAACGTCCTGTCAATGAAATCTGTGTAGAAATTCTAGGACCTTTTGTAGAAATTGGTTCTTTAGTAATTTGTAATAGGACCAGATCGTCCTTGGCAATTACTTTATCTATTGTTCCGTTTTTGTCTATTTCGGGTTGTATCTCGAAATTTTTTAAGCTCGAAGTGCTTTGTTTTTTAGAAATAGTATCTTTCAAAAACTTTCTGTATGTAAGATACTGAGGTCCCAAATCCTGATAATGCAAAAATGCATCCTTGTCATATCCGATGTTGACGAATGCTGCATTCAGATTGGGCGCAAGTTTTTTTACTTTTCCTATAAACAGATCTCCAACTATAAAATCGCTTTTGTCTTCTTGCTCATGAAGTTCACATAGTCTTCCGTCTTCCAGCAGTGCAATCTTTGTAAGATCATCTTCATGCGAAACTATTAGTTCTTTCTTCATTTTTTAATAAGATAAAATTGTTAAGATTATAGGGATTGGATGTTTTTCTCGATTAATTCATCTATTAAATATAAGGATTTTGAATGAAAACCATTATATGTTTGTTAAAATAATATTTGAAACCCTCCATCGTCCGAAAAATCTTATATAGTTGCAAACAAAAATATAGTCAGTGAACTTTTTAAATTTAAATTCACCAACTATATTATTATATTGTAAATCTCGAAAAAAAGAGATTATTTTTTCTTATGTCTGTTTGCTCTTCTTCTTTTCTTTCTTTTGTGAGTCGCAACCTTGTGTCTTTTTCTTTTCTTTCCGCTTGGCATAATTTTAATTTTTTAGTAACTAGTTAATATTCAGTTAATGTTCTTATTTTACTGCAACTTTAGTTTTTACTTTCTCAACAAAAGATTTTGAAGGTTTGAAAGCAGGAATGTTATGAGCAGGAATCTCAATTGCAGTGTTCTTAGAAATATTTCTTCCTGTTTTAGCAGCTCTTGTTTTAATGATAAAAGATCCAAAACCTCTTAGATAAACGTTATCCCCATTATACATAGAAGTTCTGATCTCCTGCATAAAAGCTTCTACAACTTTCTGTGTTTCATTCTTTTCTGTTCCCAACTTATTTGAGATGGTGTTTACCAATTCTGCCTTTGTCATTTCCTTATTTTAATTTTAAATTTTAGGTGTGCAAATTTAGTTAAAAAAATTGAATACTAGCAAATTAGTGACAAAATATTTTTATTCAAATACTTGCGCTTTGAATGTATACACCATATTAATGCAGGGCTAAGTTAATTTAATAATAAAATAATATAGCGGTATAAAGGTACGGAATTTTGATGAATAAAATTTAATAAATGGCTTAATAATAGGTGTTGAGGGGATTTTTATCTTAAATGGAGCGTTTGAAAAAAGAATATTCTGCCTCCATCCGGTATCCGGAATTCAAAATTTTGAATCTGAAATCATAATTTTTTATAAACTGGAATTGTAATATCCATTTTCTACACAGAAACGGATAAGATGAAGCTTGGTCTTTAGTCCCAGCTTTTCTGTAAGCCGGTTGATATAGGTATCAATAGTTCTGGTGCTCAGGTTAAGTTTTTCTGCTATTTCCTTATTACTGAATCCCTCATAACAGAATCTCATCAGCTGTATTTCAGCTGGAGAAAGTTCTTCCTGTCCTTTTTTCTGTCTGTCCATATACTCCTGTACAGCAAGAGGTTGCTGCTCCCATTCTTTGGAATAGGCTTGGTAGTCAAAATCTTCAGAAGTAATACCTCCTTTGATAATGTCCTTGATGATGGTGCTTTTTTTCTGACAGTAATAGATATTAGGAATCTTCGAAAGAATTTCGGCCATATCTTCCTGATAAGTACCGGAGTAGGTGATAATAGGAGTTTCCGAATTGTTTTTTCTGATGTATTTGATTGCTTCAATCCCGCTTAATACCGGCATGAAAAGTTCAATAATGAACACGTCTTCCTGTCTTCTGTAGATTCTGTTTACCAGCTCATGCCCGTTGTTACAATCATTCAGAAGCATATAGAAAGGATTTTCCATCAGTGTTTTGATCATTATTTTTTTAAAATAAAAATCACTGTCAGCAATAGAAAAACGTACGGTATTAGATAATATTTTACTCATTCTTAATATCGATTTGGCGAATGATATTTAAAATTTAGAGGTCTAATGTATGAAAAACTTATCAATGTGGAAATTAATATTAAGTTAATCAGGGTTTTCACGAAACAGGCTTGGGGAAATTACGTATTGTGCATAAAATTTTTTTTTATACTTTCACAGGCCAAACAAATCGCAAATTATGTCTTCTAACAGGGAAAAAAAATTAAACAAATCTGACGTCAGAATAGGCATTTGGAAGTTTATACTGTCTTTTGTCGCTTTGTCGGTTGTAACTTTTGCTTGCTTATTTCTCTTTTTAAGAGTTATGATATACAACGGGAGGGGATCAGCCGTGAAGCTGAAGCGTATAAAGAACTCATGCTTCGAAGTGACGTACTGAGAGATCACATTGATGATATTTACGACAAAATGAACCAGCTTAATATCAATAAGGTGGAGAATGATGTATTCCTCAGAACCAGTATTATGGATAATGTGAGGGATGCTAAAAATATTATGGGTAAAGACAGTGCACAGAGCTTTAAGCATTATGCTGTACTGATGAAGCAGATTGTGCCGATGATGACTTTGAAAGCCAAGATCATTGAAGTGGAGTATCAGAAGAAAACCGTTTTAAGAGATCTCGATGAATGTATGGGTAAAATAAAAGTGACCAACAATGAGCTTAGAAAAGACCCTACGAGAAATTTCACCGGAAGTAAAAGAAGAAGATAAAAAGAAAAGATATGCAAGGACAAATTACACTATCTAAGAAAGAAAGGCATTATCAGTTTTTTTATTTAATACTGATGCTTGTGACGGCTATGTTATTTTTGGGAGTGATTTTTTTAAAAGGATTTGTATCTCCCTTCTCAGATGAAGATGTAAGAGGTATTCAGAATCTTGAGCAGAAAGCCGAATTTGAACAACACCAAAAAGTTGTTCTGCCCATCATGGACAGTACTTATACTATGATAACAAAACTGACCAATGACGGACCACAGCCTTTTGTGGAAAATAATATTCAATTGGGGGTCAACGACCTTAACAGCTATTTCAATGGTACCGACGTTGTTGATATCCGAAAAGATGCCTACCCTCAGATCGCCAAATTCTACAAAATGTATTTTGATGACAAAAAGTCATTTCAACAACCTCGGAAGACATCAAAATTTTCCAGAAACAGGTAGATGAATGCAGAATTGGATTTAAAGATAAGCAGAATAAGCTTTATCAGCGTGAGCAGGATCTGAAAGCAAGAATACAATAAGCAGTAAATACTAGGAACTACACATAAAACACATCACAATTATTAACTATGAATTATTTTCAAAAGAACAAGAAGAACATTATTATCGGTGTTATTGCAACTCTGCTCATCGCAGCATTGGTTGTTCTGTGGCTGCAGAAAAAAGTAATCCATTCAGCCGATGATATTGTTGGAGTGGTTTATCCGTCTTCACTGGCGGTAGGAGACACCCTTTTATTCGAAGATAAAACCCAGTTTGCAAAAACCAAAAGATGGAATTTCGGAGATGGGACAACTTCAGATAAAAACAGTGGAATTCACTTCTATAATAAACCGGGATATTATCAGGTAAGCTTGATCGTTGACAATAAGTATACGAAATCTTTCCCTGTAATGGTAGGCGCAAGAAGCGTTCAGAAGCCTAAAGATAGTGCAAAATCGACGACAACTATCGAAGCCGTCACTCAGGCTATGCAAAATGAGAACGTAACTTTTCGGGCCGTTTCTGACGCTAAGCAGTTTGCATGGAAATTCGGAGAATCCGGAAATACAGATGCCAAGGATAAATTTACGATCTATTCTTATAAAAAACCTGGAGATTATCTGGTAACCCTGTACACTGAAGAAACTCAGGAGCCTATCTATCACCGTATCAAAATTCTTCCGGCTTATGATGCTCTTGCAGAAGATGAAGTGTCTGTAGAAGACTCTTATGCAAAAGTAGATAATGATTTCAAGTATCACCTGCAGCAGATCGCCAATGGAAACAGCTTCAATATGCATTATAATTACCTGTTGAAAACCTACCTGTGTAACAATGAAAACACAGTAGTAAAGGTAAATGACAGCAAAGTGAATAACTTCTACATGTATTGTGCAGGCCTCCAGTTTGATAAAAATACAGTCATTCAGACGGTAAAAGTAAACCTGGATGATAAGCAGGAGTGTGTAACTAAAGTAGAAATCAACCAAAGCAAATAATATCGTCCGATATTACGGATGCGCCAATCATTAAAAGATAAAATAGGATGAAAAATAAATTTCCTCTAGCAGCATATTATATAGGGTTATCAGTATTATTGACGAGTTGCCAGGTAAAGTTACCGTCAAAGAAAACCCCAGAGCCGTCACAGTACGGGCAGGTGGATGCTTCCCCTGTCGTTAACGGTTATCCTAAAAAGTCAGTTCCATGGATTGTTATTTCAGACAGATCAAGAAATACGGCTTATTTGGATAAAGATGACGAGAAATCTTACAAAGAAGTGAAATTCCTTGAGCCATTAATGGTTTTAAAACATAGAGATGGGATGGTAAAAGTAGCGGAATATGTTCCGGATGCTTTAATGAAAAAAGTTTCGTCAAAATCAATCAAAACATATGGCTGGATTCCGGAATCTGACCTTCTTCTTTGGAATAATGCTTTAAAAAGCGAAAAAACAGGATATCCTGTAAGAGTAGCAGTAGTGCCAAGTAACAGCGAAGTCATCAAGAATGCTGAAAGGTACTATAAAAATGACTCCATTATGGTGTTCAATTCACCAAGTCTTATTGAAGCAGCCAAGGTGAAAATTCCAAACGGACAAATTGTGTATGTCTACAAACAAGCTGAAAATAACAAGCGATTTTTAGTAGGTAAAAAACCTTCAATAGATATAGACAGCATCGGTAAAGGCCTTTACGGATGGGTGAGCTCCAATGTGATCTCTACCTGGGGAGAGCGTTCTGCTATTAAACTTAAAAATACAACAGGGATCAACGATTCTGCCTTAGGAATTCATGAAGGATATCCTGGGGGATCTGCATCAGACGCCGAAAACAAAACGGCAATTCTTCTTACTGATGTGAACAAAAGAAGACCCCTGGAAAATATTTTCCCTGTAAGCTTGCCATTAGAAGAAGCTCCAACCCTAGATTCCAAAACAAAATATTTCACCAATATTTTAGATTACAGCAAGAACTTTGTATCCAATGTTCTGGGTGAACCTATTTATTTTGACCGCTACAGAGAGATTACAGAAAGAGATAAAAATATCAATATTGTCTTTGCGTTGGACGTAAGTGCTGGAAATGCACCTTATACCCCTATCGTAAAATCATTACTTCAGGATCTACAGCTTAGATTTGAAAAGCCATCTTATTTTAATAATGTTAAATACGGTGTGGTTTTATACAAAAATAACCCTTGTGGGGAGAATATTTCTGTATCAAATCTGAGTACAGACTACAGTAAAATATCCACGTTTATTGATCAGAAAACAAATGAAATGAACTGCGCAAGCAATAATGGGTATCAGCCGGTAGGAGAAGCTCTTACAGCAGCTGGAAACCTTCTTTCTAACGTTTCTGATGAAACCAATATTGTAGTGACTGTAGGGACTTCTGCCAACCAAAGCGGGAATATGTACAGTGTAATCAGCTCATTGACTCAGGCTCAGGCAAGGTTGATCATGTTCCAGACCAATGCGAGATCATCAGATAACTATAATGATTTTGTATTAATGGCAGAAAATGTGGTTACCAATACCGCCAAAAATATTGCTGAACTTAAAAAACAAAAGATCATCAACCAGTATGATGTTCTTACCAAGAATAATTTCAGCCTGGTAGAAGGTGACGCTGGATTCTTCTCTCTGGCTTACCCTAAACAGAGTATGTCTCAGGGATTTGTAATTTTCCCTAAAAAAGGAGATATCACGACTCCAGGATTCCTGAAAAAATCTGTTGACAGCCTTATTTCACAGGTTACTTTAGACAATCAGACTGTTGATAAGTCACTTAATGAATATTTCCATTCATCAGTAGGAGCAGGAAGAACAGATGTTGATTTAAAATATAAATATCTGTATCCAGGGCTTACCAATCCGGTTTCTGCAGGAATTGCAGCACAGCTGATCAACTACGGAAGCCCATTCCTTGTAAAAGGATATATTCCAAAAGATCTGAAAGACTTTACACCGGGAATAGAAAAAGGAATTCTTATTTCTGAATCTGAGTATGATAACTTAAAAGCTTTTTATACTGAAGTATACAGAAATACTGAGGCAGGCCGTGCAGACTTTAATCAGGCGAGAGCAGTGAAAGAGTATGTGAAATTGCTGAAGAAGTACAATCCAACTATCAAATTCCTGGATAAAGGAGATCTTTATGAGCTGCCAATGTCTTACGCTATTGGTATGAGTACAGGTTTTGACCTTTCTGACGAAGAGCTGATGGCTAAGTACAAGCTGAAAGGCTGGAAGAAATCGAAAATTGTTCCTAATGAAACAGTAAGAAATTATTTCCAACACTATAAAAATCTGGCTGACAGAATGCTTGCGAATAGAAATAACCCTGCTGTAAAGATTCAGCAAAACGGGCAGACTTTTTACTGGCTTAATGAGTATTTTACACCGACAAGAATTCCGAGAGAACAACCGGAATATACTAAGCATTAAGAAATTCATTTTATCATATCAAAAGCAGAAGTATTCACTTCTGCTTTTTTTGTGCTGTGAAGATGAAATTAAAAACTATGATCGCAGACTTTACCCCTGAATCCTCTGATTATTTCTCTTTCAGGTGTAAAATTTATTTTTATCTTAAAAATGGGAAATATCTTAAGATGCTTTATTCATGGGTGTTATAAAAACATATGTAAATCTGTTATCGTAGAATTACGACAATAAGTAGTAGAACTACTACAATTTCTCAGATTTGTATTCAAAAGTTTTTTTTAGAGGAAAAGAGCCTCTATATTTGCTACACAATCACTGAATCACAAAATATTACTAACGATTAAAATTTACTAATCATGGCCGAAAGCAATTCAAGAGGAATCTTAAAATTCAACAATGGTGAAGGACAGAAGCTGTTAAAAATGAACTACAGCGTATCCCGATCTACAGATGTATCAGGACGTGTAGCATCAGATCCTTCTAACGCTCTTATCAAAGTAACCGTAGAAGCTACAGAAAAATCTGATATCCTTGAAAGCCTGTTAAATGGTAAATACAAGCCTACAGTGGGAGAGATTACTTTTAATAAATCTCACGAAGAAGGAAAATTAATCACTTTGAACTGGCAGAACGGATATGTTATCCAGCACCAGATTGAGTTTGATGCAATAGACAGCAACAGTATGCTGATCAGCTTCGTAATCAGTGCTGAAACCATTGACTACGGTACTTCTCAATATACAGGACTTTGGCCATCAAGCTAGAATTTATACACATTATCAACATTCATAAGAAAAAGACTGTCCCTATTTAAGGCGGTCTTTTTTGACTTGGATGTACAGCAAAAAACTATAATAACCGAAAAAGCAATAATGAACAAAATCACTGATCACCTGAAATACTTTTCCAAATTATCCGCAGTATTCATCTTCAGTATATTGAAAATCTATGCAATAGGAGTTCTCTCCACGCTCATCACCCTTATATTGGGGATTTATATTTTGTCAGACCGTTTAGCCCCGGCATTGGGTCATACAGGGGTTTCTGCATTTTTAATAACGACAATTAAGGCCAAACCGGTTTCTGCATCTATTTTTTATTTGCTGATGATCATTGCCCCGTTTTTTACAATTGTTTTTGCCACAAAATATGCGATGTCTGTGGTGATCAGTAAACTGTTGCAGGATCATTCAAAGACCATTGTTGTTCCCTTTATAGATAAAATCATCAATGTATTTAAAGCAAAACAGCCAACGGTAATCCGAACCAGTGCAGATTTTGCCATTGCCAAAGTGAAACTGTTGAATGAATTTAAAAACAGTTCAGAAAATAAAATTCTCAAACGCATCTTAGGCTATGCTTTAAATAAAATAAAGTTTGATGAATTGAATCTGGGAGCAGAAAACGCGGACTTTTCCGATATCATTAAAACAACACTTATTGAAAAGTTAAATGAACTGGCAGAACCCTCAGCGATGATATTTTATATCTACATAGGACTTCAGTGGATCAGTCTGATGCTGTTATATTTTTTGAATATGTAAATAAAATAGGATTCAGGAGAAGAATTTGTGAGGATATTATAATACCGGAATCATCCTGAAAAAGAAAAAAATACGGTTGTTACTTCTCTGAGTGAAGAATTAACTATCTTTATCTCGTTTAGAATAAAATATTTAATTTTAGCTAAACAAAAGATCGTTTTTTGATTCTCTGCTAATCAGGGATGAAAAATACAGATCAATACCATCAAATCTGAAGCACATTAAAACAGAACGCAAATATATTAATATAAGAAAATTATAAATGGGAGTACTAGTAACCAACGAAACAGTAAAACAGCTATTTCACATTGCTCAGTCGATAGCGAAGGAAAATTATAATGGAACTTATGGTGGCCCGCATATCCTGCAGGCTTTAATGCATAAAGATATCGGGCTGAATGAATTCCTGAAAAGTATAGATAAAGATCCAGGTTATTTCTATGAATGGGCAGACGTCCGCATTGAAGAATATCCCAAGACCAACCATCTTCCTGATGAAGTAGGTCAGGATGATGCGGTAGATACGCTTATAGAAGAAGCTGACGATATCCGTTTAAAATTAGGATTGGATGAGATTACTCCAATATGTATTCTTACAGCAATCGTAAAACCACAGATTGTATTCTCACTTCAGCAGCTGAAATCACTTCCATTGCGAGAACATGAGATATTCAATCTATATAGAAAAGATACACCGTTTACGGTCCCGGAAGATGGAAGTTTCTCTTCACTATTTTCAAATGGTTCAGACTATTCAGATTCTTCTTTCCCTTCCATTAAAAGCTATTGTGTAGACAGAACCGCACAGGCGAGAAAAGGAGAAGTTGAAAATATTATCGGTAGAGATAAAGAACTCAGAATGCTGGTAGAGATTCTTTGCCGAAGAAGCAAACCGAATGTGATTATCATTGGAGAGCCAGGCGTAGGAAAGACGGCATTAGTTGAAGGTTTTGCTACTGAAATCATCAAAGGAAATGTTCCTGAAATGCTTAAAAACGGTACTCTTTTGGAACTGGATACCGGAGCATTATTAGCCGGAACTTCTTATAAAGGCGAAATTGAAGACCGCCTGAAAAAAGTAATCAATGAATGTAAGAAAATTGAAAAAGCTATTCTTTTCATTGATGAAATACATACCCTTCTAGACCCGAAAGGAAGCATCGGAAACGTTGCAAACCTTCTCAAGCCTGAGCTCGCCAGAGGTGAGATTACCGTAATTGGAGCTACAACTCAGGAAGAATATAGAAAAATTATAGAGCCGGAACAGGCTTTTAACCGCCGTTTTGAAGTGCTAACCGTTCATGAGCCGGATGAGAAGACCTGTGTGAAAATGATTGATGTCCTTCTTGAAGGGTACAAAAAACACCACGGTATTGAAGTGGAAAAAACAGCTATTCCGGAATGTGTACGTCTGGCAAAAAGATATGCAAAAGGTAAAAAATTACCGGATGCTGCAATCGACTTATTAGACAGAACAATGGCTGCTATCAAAATGCTTGATGAGCTTTCTGAAAAAGAACTTGACAGCTGGAAAGTAAGCTACGATGCCATATTAGAAGAAGAATACGCAGACAACAAAGATAAAGCTGATGAACTGATCTGGATGTATAACCTGCTGAGAGACAAAATAAGCCCAATTCTTTGGGGTTCCTTGAGCGAACAGCCGTCGATAGACAACTCTATGCCGGTAGATCAGATTCAGAAAATTATTGAAGATACCTATGCAGAGCTTATACAGCATGCTTCGAAGAAAAGAGAAAAAGTAGACAGACTTGAACTGGCTGCTGTAATGGCTGCTAAAACAAATATTCCAATCGGGAAGATTCAGGCTCAGGAAAAAGAAAAACTCCTGAATATGGAATCTCTTCTCCTGAACAGGGTTGTAGGGCAGGATCATGCATTAAAAATTCTTTCTGATGCTATCGTTGAAAACCGAAGCGGATTGAATAAACCGGGACAGCCTATCGGATCTTTCTTTCTTCTGGGACCTACAGGAACCGGTAAAACAGAGCTGGCAAAATCAATGGCAGAATTGCTTTTCAACGATGAAAAGGCAATGGTCCGTTTTGATATGTCAGAATTTAAAGAAGAACATTCCGCAGCATTATTATACGGAGCGCCTCCGGGATATGTAGGATACGAAGAAGGAGGTATGCTTGTGAATAAAATCAGACAACAGCCTTATACCGTTGTTTTGTTTGACGAAATAGAAAAAGCCCACCATTCTGTTTTTGATGTATTCCTTCAGATTATGGACGAAGGAAAAGTTCATGATAAATTAGGAAAAGAAGGAGATTTCAGCAATGCATTGATCTTATTTACCTCCAATATCGGAAGTGAAGAAATTGTAAAACAGTTTGAAGAAGGTAAAATCCCGGGATCATCTTCACTCATGCAGATCATGTCAAATTCAGGAAGATTCAGACCTGAATTTCTGGCAAGAATTACAGAAATTATTCCTTTTGCACCGATCACAGAATCAATTGCAGAAAGAATCTTTAATATTCAGTTGAAATCACTTCATACTTCATTAACGAGATTGGGAATTGCTCTAACAATCACCGAAGATGCTGTAAGAAACCTTGCATTAGGAGGATTTAGCAGCAAATACGGAGCAAGACAGATTTCCGGAGTTATTCGGGCACAGCTTGCCAGACCGATCTCTAAAATGATTGTAAGAGAAGAAGTGAAATCCGGACAAACCATTCATGTGGACTGGAATAATGAAGAAGAAAAATTAAGCTGGAAAGTAGATTAAATGATGAAGCAAAAAGGCGAATTTGCACATCAGCTTTTTTGCCTTTTTGCTTATAAATAAAATTAAAATGAAAACAATTGTCAGAAATATCTTTACAGGTTTTCTATTATTAGGATCCGTTATCTTGGTAAACGGACAGTTTCTTGCCGCTTCCGATACCTCGGAAAGCAGTGTGAAAAAGTACAAAGGAATCATCAATGCAAATAAAGATCTTGTAGAATTTATTGAACAGTTACTTCTTCAGAAAGGCCTTCCCAAGCATTTGAGAAATCTTGCGCTGATAGAGTCTCATTTTAACAGAAATATCACCTCCGGAGCAGGGGCAGTAGGGGTCTGGCAGCTAATGACAGCACATGCCAACCAATATGGACTTACAGAGCAGGGACGTACCGATCTCTATAAAAGTACCAAAACGGCGGCTATTTCTTTAAGCAACCTTTATAAAAAATATAACAATTGGGTTACCGTTGTAGCTGCTTATAACTGTGGTGAAGGAAATATTGCCAAAGCGATGCAGGCTGCCGGTTCCTCCCAATACCATGAATTCTACAAATATCTTCCGGGAGAAACCATTAATCATGTGAAGAAATACCTGAACGCATGCTATGCTACCGGAGAACTTCAGAGTGTATTGAGCAACTATAATTCCTCGAGAATCAATAAAGTTTTCTTTGAGGACGGAAACCGAAAAGTAACCGATGCTGCACTTTCAGAAACGGAAATCAATGCAGGTTTCAGTCTGAAAGTAGTTGCCGATGAATTAAATGTAGATATGGATAAAATCCTTGTCTGGAACCCAGGTATTGTAGAAGAGCTGCAGAAAAAAGGAGAAAGTCCTTTTTATCTTCCAGTGGATCTGATGCCTGATTTTCTGCTTAGAAAAAACAAAATATTGGTTCGTTCCATAAAAGAAGGAGCAAATACGCAGCAACAGTAAAATAATCTCAGATTAAAATAAAAATGGCAATCAGTTTTTAGCTGGTTGCCATTTTTATAGTAAAAAAATAGCATTTCAAATATGGTTATTACAGGATCGTATGTAATAAATTCTTGTTTTTTTCTGAATTCTCATTCAAAATGTATTGGCTTTTTAATAATATGTTGATTTTTTTTGTGAAATTTTATATTCAATATATATTCTGCTGTTTTTAATTTATAAGGCATCATTACTACATTCATGCCCTCATGTAATACCTGTGTAATACCTGTTTTTTATACGTGTACCATGGATGTAACACCTTGTTTTTCTTTGTCTTTTGATGTAAAACATAATTTTGCATACGAAAAAGAAGTCCTGTGATTTCTTGATCATTTAAAATACAAAACATAATAAAATGGCAAAAAAATTTTTTACAATTTTAGCACTATCATCTTTCGTTAGTGCATTTTCCCAAGTTGGTATTAATACAGCTAATCCACAAGGCACCTTTCATGTTGACGGAGCAAAAGACAATGCTTCTACGGGAGTTCCTACCGTCTCTCAGCAGGCTAATGATTTTGTGGTGACATCTGAAGGCAATGCAGGAATTGGAACTGTTACTCCAACTAATAAATTGGAAATAGTTTCAAGTGCATCGGGAACTTCCGGTCTTAAATTGACCAATCTGCCTTCCGCTAGCTATCTTGGTACTGATTCAAGTGGAAATGTTATTGATGTTAATAATTCTGCAACGGCAGGAGTTTCAGTTACTAAACAAAAATTAGTTACAGCTTCTAACACTGTTGAAATGATTACTCAAAATGGGTTATATGCCTTTAGATACAGTTCAAATGCAACTGGAGGTTTGTGGCAGATTAAATATCTGGGTGCTGGAAGCAGAGTTGTTTCAACATTTATTAATGAGCTTTGGACTCCTACAGCATATTCTGTCAATACAGGTTCGGGAACATTAGCATCAGGAGTTTGGGTTAATATTCCTGGAAGTTCAGGTGTGGGAACAACAAATGAATTGAATATATATAGAATATATGATACTACTGATGGAACGACTTATCGTTTTGAAGGAAATTTAATTAATGTAAGCAGTGTATTAAAAGAATCTATGATTGTTGAACAATTCTAATATTTCTATACTAAAGGTAAAGAACATAAATAATAACATACAAAAGAAAGAACTTCTCTGAGATTCTTTCTTTTTTATGTTATTATTTAGCAATGTTTTCTGGTGTTTCAAACATCTCGAAAAATAAATCTTGCGATTTCTTGATCAATTTAAAAGACAAAACACATATAAAATGACGAAATTTTTTTTTACAATTTTAGCACTATTATTTTCCGTTGGTGTATTTTGCCAGGTAGGTATTAATACAACTAATCCGCAAGGAACTTTTCATGTGGATGGAGGAAAAGACAATGCCTCTACGGGAGTTCCTACCGTCTCTCAGCAGGCTAATGATTTTGTGGCGACATCTGCAGATAATGTCGGAATTGGAACCGTTAGTCCAACTAATAAATTGGAAATAGTTTCAAGTGCATCGGGAGCTTCCGGTCTTAAATTGACCAATCTGCCTTCCGCTAGTTATCTTGGTACTGATTCAAGTGGAAATGTTATTGATGTTAATAATTCTGTAACGGCAGGAGTTTCAGTTACTAAACAAAAATTTGTTACAGCTTCTAACACTGTTGAAATGATTACTCAAAATGGGTTATATGCCTTTAGGTATAGTAAAAATGTAACCAATGGTTATTGGCAAATTAAATTTTTGGGCTCCGGAACTAGACCTTTGTCAGTATTCATTATTGAATACTGGACTCCTACAGCATACAAAATTACTACAGGTTCGGGAACAGCATCAGGAGGTTGGATTAATATTCCTGGAAGTACAAATGTGGGAACAACAAATGAATTGAATATATATAGAATATATGATACTACTGATGGAACTACTTATCGTTTCGAAGGAAATTTAATTGATGTGAGTGGTACAACAAAAGAAGCTATGATTGTTGAACAATTCTAATGTTTTATACTAATAATAAAGAAAAAAGGAAGAATCTCTTAGAGGTTCTTCTTTTTTATGGTATAAGCTTGCAATGTTTTCTGGTGTTTCAAATTTCGTTAAATCATGCTAATCTTATACTAAAGAAATCTTAATATTTCTCACCCGGGTGGAAATTTATCATTTTTTTTATTGTTTTCCAGTGAGTTAAAATTCTTTATTTATGATGTTTTGAGTGGGTTTATTAAATCTATTGTCGTAGAATTACGACAAGAAATCGTAGAACTACTACAAATTTTCAGATTTCCATTCAAAAGCTTTTTTTAGCAGAAAAGAGCCTCTATCTTTGCTAGACAATCACCGAATCACAAAATATTATTAACGATCAAAATTTACAATCATGGCAGAAAGAAATTCAAGAGGAATCTTAAAATTCAATAATGGTGAAGGACAGAAGCTGTTAAAAATGAATTACAGCGTATCCAGATCTACAGACGTATCAGGACGTGTAGCATCAGATCCTTCTAACGCTCTTATCAAAGTAACAGTAGAAGCTACTGAAAAGTCTGATATCCTTGAAAGCTTGTTAAACGGTAAATACAAGCCTACAGTGGGAGAGATTACTTTTAATAAGTCTCATGAAGAAGGAACATTGATCACTTTGAACTGGCAGAACGGATATGTGATCCAGCACGAAGTAGACTTCGATGCAGTAGACAGCAACAGTATGCTGATCAGCTTCGTAATCAGTGCGGAAACCATTGACTACGGTACTTCTCAGTTCGCTGGACTATGGCCTTCAGCAGGTAATTAAGCCTATTCATCATCTTAGTAAAAATAAAATTGGTACAGAACAGTACACTCATTCGAGTATACTGTTCTGTTTTTTTATGTAATACTATAAAAAAATAGCAAACAATCAGATCGTATTTTTGGTTTTCAAACTGTATAATTTGGAGGTCAATGGAAGAGATTTTTCAGCTCATAAAAAGACGCTTTTGAATAAAACATTTCTCTTGTTAGTGTAATATTATGTGTTTTGTTTTTGATTTTTAATTGTAGTTAATGTGTTTACTTATAATGTGTTGTATTTTTATTTTAACACTATTGTCGTAGAATTACGACATGAAATCGTAGAACTACGACACTTTTTCAGATTTCTGTTCAAAAGCTTTTTTTTCAAAAGTAAGGAGGTTATCTTTGTTATATAATTATTGAATAACAATTTATTACTAACGACTAAAATTTACTATCATGGCAGAAAGAAATTCAAGAGGAATTTTAAAATTCAACGGAGGAGAAGGACAAAAACTATTAAAAATGAACTACAGCGTATCCAGATCTACTGACGTATCAGGACGTGTAGCATCAGATCCTTCTAACGCATTGATCAAAGTAACAGTAGAAGCTACTGAAAAATCTGACATCCTTGAAAGCTTGTTAAACGGTAAATACAAGCCAACAAAAGGAGAAATTACATTCAACAAATCTCACGAAGAAGGAACATTGATCACTTTGAACTGGGAGAACGGATATGTAATTCAGCACGAAGTAGATTTCGATGCAGTAGACAGCAACAGTATGTTGATCAGCTTCGTAATCAGTGCTGAAACAATTGACTACGGTACTTCTCAGTACGCTGGACTATGGCCTTCTTCAGGAGTTAAATAATCCATTACAACTTAAAGAAAAAAGGAACAGTATACCATTGGTATGCTGTTTGTTTTTTATCAATAATTAATAACCATTATTAAAAACTAACAAACATGTTCAGACAAATTCTATTTATTCTTGCTTTTACAATGACTTTTATTTCCTTACAGGCGCAAAACTCTTCTACTTTATACAAGGGTACTGTTAATGGGAAAATGGCGATCACGTTATTTTTTCAGTCCGTAGACAGTGACTGTGGAAGTGGTGTTTATTACAACGCAATGTACAAGTATGATAACGTTAGCAATTGGTTAGAACTTAATGTTATGGAAGGTGCTCAAAAACAGTTTGCGATGGTAGAAGAACGCTTCACAGGATTGATGATTATAAAAAAAGAAGGCGACATCATGAATGGAACCTGGATAGGTCCTGACGGCAAAAAACAACTTCCGGTACAGCTGAAGAAAGTGACAGTAAGCACCAAAGAAATGGAAGGATATCGAAGCAAAATGGAGCAGATAAATTTCGAAAACCATGACTGTTAGAAGGCGAATGATTGCTAATAGAAAGAATTCACGAGTGAAGTGAATTCACTATTCACAATCTCAAGCCTCTTAACCTTCATTCCGAAACTCAATACCCCGAAACCCTTATCCTGTACTACCAACTTTTACTCCTATTTTCATATATTTGTTCATTATTCAAAATATGGACGCAATACAAGATAAAAGGCTGTTTCTCATCGATGCCTATGCGATGATTTTCAGAGGATATTACGCATTAATCAGGAATCCGAGACTCACCAGCAAAGGACTGGATGCTTCTGCCATCTTTGGTTTTACAAATTCTTTGATCGAATTGATCAGAAGAGAAAAACCTACCCACCTGGCAGTTGTTTTTGATGTAGGGCAGGCGAGTGTAAGAACTGTTGATTATTCAGAGTACAAAGCCAACAGAAGTGAAACTCCTGAAGCGATCAAAATTGCTGTTCCATACATCCACAGAATTCTTGAAGCCATGCATATTCCGATTCTGGGAGTAGAAGGATATGAGGCTGATGATGTTATAGGTACTATAGCATGTAAAGCCGAAAAAGAAGGATATACCACTTTCATGGTAACACCGGATAAAGATTTTGCACAGCTGGTGACCGATAAAATTAAAATTTATAAGCCAGGATTAAAAGGAGGTGATATTGAAATTCTTGGAGTTGAAGAAGTAAAGGCAAAATATGAGATTGAAGACCCTAAGCAGGTAATTGATTTCCTTGCCATGATGGGAGATGCAGTGGATAATATTCCAGGACTGGAAGGAGTAGGTGAAAAAACAGCTATGAAATTCCTAAAAGAATTCGGGAATATTGAAACTTTGCTAGCCAATACTGATAAACTGAAAGGAAAGCTAAAAGAAAAAGTAGAAGCTTCTGCAGAGCGTGGTATTTTGTCTAAAAAACTGGCAACCATTATCTGTGATGTACCCGTAGAGTTTCACCAGGAACAATATGATCTTGAAACTCCGGATTTTGAAAAAGTAAAAGAAGTCTTTGATGAAATAGAATTCAGAAGACTGTACGAAAACCTTTACAGAGCTTTTGCTTCTGCACCTGCTGAAACAGTGGCTGCAAACGAAGTGGAAGTGAAGCAGACTCCTACCGGAGCAGAAGTGAAAGGGCAGGCAATGCAGCTGGATCTTTTTGCCAATTTTGAAGAGTTGGAACAGGCTACTTCTACAAAATCCAGCATTGAACATAACGATCATCTGTATCAGTTTATAGATAACCCTAAAGCCCAAAGAAAACTGGTTGATAATCTTTTACAGCAAAAGGTTGTTTGCTTTGATACAGAAACAACTTCATTAAACGAACTGGAAGCGGAATTGGTGGGAATGAGTTTCTCTTATAAAAAAGGACTTGCCTACTATATTCCTCTCTCTGAAAACAGAGAAGAAGTTTTGCAGACATTGGAGATTTTCAGACCGTTTTTTGAAAAAGAAGATCTGCTGAAAATTGCTCACAATCTGAAATACGATTATAAAGTTTTAAAACAGTACGACATCACCGTAAAAGGGGCTATGTTTGATACCATGATTGCCCACTACCTGTTGAATCCGGATGGAAGACACGGGATGGATTATCTTTCGGAAGTATACCTGAACTACAAGCCTGTATCTATTGAAACCATTATTGGAAAGAAAGGTAAGAAACAAGGCAGCTTCAGAGATGCAGATCTGAGAACACAGACCGATTATGCGGCAGAAGATGCAGACGTAACTTTCCAACTTTATGAACTTTTCGCACCACAGCTGAAAAAAGAAAATCTGGAAGAGCTTTTCTACAATATTGAAATGCCACTGATGGAAGTACTTGCAAAAATGGAACTGGAAGGAATCTCTCTGGATGAAAAATGGCTGGCACAAGAAAGTATTGACCTTGAAAATGATCTGAAGCAATTAGAAGCTACGATTTTTGAACTTTCAGAAGAAGAATTCAATATGAATTCACCTAAACAGTTGGGAGAAATTCTGTTTGAAAAAATGCAGCTGGATCCAAAAGCTAAAAAAACAAAGACAGGGCAATATGCAACCTCAGAAGATGTTCTGCAGAAATTGTCTTCAAAACATGAGATCATCAAACATATTCTGGAATACAGAACCTATCAGAAATTAAAATCTACCTATGTAGACGCTTTGCCTTCACAGATTGATAAAGAAGACAACAGAGTACATACCAATTTCTCGCAGACTACAGCTGCTACAGGACGTTTGGCAAGTGTCAATCCGAACCTGCAGAATATTCCGATCCGTACCGTGAGAGGACAGCAGATTCGTGGCGCTTTTGTTTCTGGAGAAGGAAAGAAAATTATCTCTGCCGATTATTCACAGATTGAACTTCGTTTAATTGCTGAAATTTCTGGAGAAGATAATATGATCAAAGCTTTCCAGAATGGAGAGGATATTCACGCTTCCACAGCCGCAAAACTCTTTAAAATTCCTTTGGAAGAAGTTTCGAAAACCCAGAGAAGTCAGGCTAAAACTGTCAACTTTGGTATTATCTATGGACAAGGTGCTTTTGCATTGGCAGAACAAACCGGATTATCCCGTACAGAAGCCAAGCAAATGATCGAAGCTTACTTTGAAACTTATCCAAAACTGAAAGCATACATGGCAGAGCAGGTGAGTAAAGCACGTGAGATGGGCTATGTGGAAACTATTTTAGGCAGAAAACGTCATCTGAAAGACATCAATTCCAACAATTTTGTGGTAAGAGGTCACGCAGAAAGAAATGCAGTAAATGCACCCGTTCAGGGAAGTGCTGCAGATGTTGTAAAGCTTGCCATGATTAAAATAGACAAGGAAATCAGTGAACAACAGCTAAAAACAAAAATGCTGCTTCAAGTACATGACGAATTGATATTTGAATCTCCAACGGATGAGATTGAAGCCGCTTCAAAACTAATCAGAACTGAAATGGAAAATGCCTTAAAAACACAGGTTCCGCTATTGGTAGAGATTGGAGTAGGAGATAATTGGTTAGAAGCGCACTAATAAATACTACATCATACTTTAATGATACAATAAAAAACTTCCGTCTTTTGGGCGGAAGTTTTATTTTTATTAGAGTCAGGAGACCTTTATTCTTTTTCTACAGAATTGTACGCATTACTGACAACATCATCCAGAGAAACATTTTCAAATAAAAATCTCTCCTTTTTCACTTGGGCTTTTTGAATAGTTGATGGCATTTCCTCTTCCATTGTATTGATGTTCTCAAGTGTGATTTTACCTTTCATGGGTTCGTAATAGAGAGCGGAGTGAGAACCTGCTCCCATATTATAAGTTTCAATATAACTAAGAATCAGATGACCACCGATATATTTAAATTTACTGAATTGATTGCCGTTAGGCCCAATATCATACAGATTGATATTCAATGTTCCTTTCTCAATACTGATATCTTCGGTATCGTGCATTTTATAACCATATTCATTGTATTCTTTAGGAAAAACGGTTTCAGAAATTTTAAATGACCGGTATGTTTTATCGGGATTTTTTAAAAGAATAATAGCCTTTCTCTGTGCTAAAGAGTCATCTTTTTTTCTTAAAATTAAAGCTTTGTCAGGAAGGCCATCCTGGTTGAGATCACCTTCAGCTTCATATTGAATTTGATACTGATTTGAAACAAAATCTGAGATTTCTTTTCCTGCTGTTGATAGTTCGTTTTGAGCTTGAGTAATATTTTGTATTGAATCCTTTTTTATAGTGGTTGAAGAGTCTTTCGAAGTGTCTGTTTTAGTTTTATCACATGAATAAATTATCAAAGAAGACAAAAGCAAAATAGGAATGATTTTTTTCAATGGTGTTTGTTTTTATAAGATACAAATCTAGCTTTTATTTCCTGATAATGTAAAAGCAGAATACACGAACATCCCAGAAAGATAACCGGGAAAAAAGAAAGCGATATTGTGTATTGAATCTCTGCATTGAAATCATAAGTACTCCATGAAGATTCTCTATCTACAAAAATGGAGTAGTTCCAAAATAACCAGACAAATACCAATAATAGAAACTCAATGCCAACTTTGACGAGTGTCTTTTTAATAAAGAAGAATAAAAAAAAGACAGCTGATAAGAAAACACCTGTTAGAAGCGACATAAATACAGCGTCTTCAAAAAAACTACAATCCAGGCATCCACTCGACATCCGCTCTGAAAGAGTTCCCATAGACCAGTAAAATTGCACAAATGTAACAATGGAAATAATGGTTATACTAATGAATAACCTTTTCGAAAATAGGTAGAAAGGATGAGGTTTAGATGTTTCTTTAGTGTTCAAAATATTTGATATTATTTTATCATTCTTATAATAGCTAAATCATCTGTGGGTTTTACGCCATATTGATGTTCCAACTGCTTAAGTTTTCTGTTGAGCATTTCTTCCGTATCGTTATTTTGCTGGTCAATCATTAAATATTGCATAAAGTTGATTCCTTCATCAGAATCAGTCTTTTTGATTTTTGAAAAACTTGAAATACCATCAGTTGCAATGGAAACATCATCCAAATGATCAAAAAATATCTTCTGAGACAGACCAGAATACCAGTCTTCAAAGTTTTCATGAAGATGATAAGCTAAATAATCCGGTTTGTTATTACGGTCAAATTCTGTGATGTTTCCATTGATGCAAACAACTCCGTCACCAATGGTTAAGACTAATCCTTCGTCCGCTGTGATATCATAAACTAAGATAATAAGAGTGGTTAAGAGCTCTTTTTCATCCAGCATCAGATGGTTTTTAACAAATTTGAGTTCTTTGAATAACCCTTTTATAATCTCTTTGAGTTCTTCTTCTAAACTGTGTTGGTTATCTTTTTCATATAATATTCTGTAACCCGCTTCAATAATGACTTTACGTAAAATTTTTCCAATAAGTGTTGAAGCAAAATGACTGTCCATCGCTGTTGAACAACCGTCCATTACAGCACATACAATCTTATCCGAACCGATTTTTTTGATAAGAAGATCATCTTCGCAATGATTAATATGATAATCTCCGATTTGTAAGGTAGAATATAAATTCATGAGAGGCTAAATTACTTCTATTTTCTGATAGGTAACAATAGGTTTACTTCAAACCGTCAATCTCTTTCTGCATTCTGTCTTCCCAACCTTTTCCATTTCTTTTTTCGAGATAAGGATTCACTGTTTCTGTATATTTTTTTTGTGCTTTGGTATCAATAGGATCAATGATACAGCCTGTATTCATATACGTTATGCCGTATTTTTTTCGGATGTTCTGAATTTTGCTGAGGTTTTGTTGGTCATGAGCGGGAATTGGGAAACCTCCGGCAAAAGGTATGGAAACCTGATCATTTTTTATGTCTTTTTCAGCTTGCAGGATATATTCAACCTCTTTTTTGGAAAGTTTCTTTTGATTCTTTATCAATTCATTTCCAGATGAAAAGATGAAAAAAAGAAGAACAATAGAATTAATAACGGGGTAAAATCTTAAAAACTTAGCCTTAAAATTTAATTTTTTAATAGGTAGGCTACTCACAAGATAAGCGACAAGAGCAGTAATGGCCAATATAAAAGGAAGATATTCTAAACCTGATTCTTTTACAGAATACCAGAAATTGAATTGTGCAGGGTAGTTAATAAAATAATATCCGGAAATATAGGCTGCAGTCAGCAGCAGTATAATGATGAAATTAATAATAATAAAATTCCTGTTCATGATCATAGTTTACAAATTAAATTATCACTTTCTATGCCATTTCAGAATCTTTTATCAATAACAAGTGACTGCATTTCTGATGAAGTCACTTGTTATCAATGAAGGGAGAGTATTTCCCAATATTAAACGTCGTATTCTATTTGACCTACATAATGCAGAGAAAAATCATCGTTTTCTGTAGAAACCGGATTAGGAATAGCAAATCTGGTCGCAAAAATAATGGCATTCACTGGAGTATCCAGACTTAGTTCATTCAGTTTTTGTTCCAGGATTGGAAGCCATTGGTCAGCGTAAGAATATTCTGCAAACTTGTCATAAAGTCCAAGCCTTTCATCCTCAAAACCATACTCTATAAAGTCATCATCAAACCATTTGATGTTCTGAGATTCTGCAAATTTGGAAACATACTGATCTTCGCTTTCCTCTTCTATATAATAATTTTCATCCTCCTCTACGAAACTATAAAAGTCTTCTTCATTTTTAAAATACCCTAACCAGAAGTGTGAAATTTCTTTATCCATAATTTTATATAAGTATTATTTTTTGATATTTTTTAGCAAGTGAGATTTTTCACCGCTGATAAGCATACCGGTCATTATTGCAAAACCTGCATGATCTCCTATATTAACATTGATTTTTTCTGAAAATTGCTGAATAAAATCGCCATTATTAAGGTCATATAGCCGGAATAGCGAATTCCCAAAAGTCATTCCCATAAATTGGTTGACATTGAAAACAACCGGAAGCAGCAATAAATCCGCACTGCCGAATTTTTCTTTAATATAATTCATTTCCTCAGTACTTATTATAGTTGTGAGATTGGGAAACATTTTTACTTCTTTGGATTTATAATCTTTTTCAGCGACTTTCTTTAAAATATCCATCACCTTTGTATCCATATTAGCCCGCAAAACAGCTGCATCATTAAATTTTAATTGAAGAGTATCCCTTAAAATTTTCTTTGTAATATCGTCGTTATCTTTAAAATTGTTGATAATGGGAACAAAAGCAACGGTTGATCCACTACTTTTAAAAGAATAATTTTCATTAAATACTTTTTGGGCATGTAAAAATGTCATTCCGGATAATACCGTAAATAATGCAAAAATAAGGCTTTTCATAGGAGGGTTCTTATTACAATCTTTTTGTTGATTCTCTTTTGTAACTCTTTTATATGAGAGATTTGTAACTATTAAAATGTAAAATTACAAAAGTTTTTTTGTGAAATAATTTTTTTGAGATGAAAGCACAAAATCTTCACAGCAAAAATAGTTTCTCGATCGTATTTTATTGTAAATTTATTCTAGGTTTAAATTAAAAATTATGGATTTTCTTCAGGACCATTACGCTGTCAAAAATGAATTACTGCTTATCCTTATTTCTGTTATTTTAGGACTGTTCATTGGTGCTGAACGTGAATACCGTAATAAATCTGCGGGTCTAAGAACTTTTATTCTTGTTTGCTTCGGAGCCTGCCTGTTTACCATTCTTTCCATTAAGATAGGAGTCGCCAATCCGGACCGCCTTGCTGCCAATATCATTACCGGCATCGGATTTTTGGGTGCAGGTGTCATTTTCAAAGGAGATAATAAAATTGAAGGAATTACCACTGCAACCACCATTTGGGCAACAGCTTCCATCGGGATGGCGGTAGGTTCCGGATACGTTTATATTGCAATGTTGGGAACTGCTTTGGTTCTGATTATTCTAAGTGCCTTAACTTATCTTCAGAGTTTTATTGATAATTATAATAAAGTAAGAGAATACAGAATAGCAGTGAGCAGCTCAGGGGATATTAAATATTGTGAGAATATCTTTACAGAAAATCGTTTAGCCTATCTGATGATCAGACAGCAGTATTCACAGGAGGGTTTTACCGTTATTTGGAGAGTTACGGGCAGAAATACCCATCATGAAGAACTAACCAAGCGTTTGGTAGATGATCCTAAAATTAAGGGGTATCAATTTTAATGATCTAAAAACAAAAAATAAAGGCCTGAGCCTTTATTTTTTCTTGAAGATATAAAGATCTTTGTTGGGACCATCAATCTCTTTTCCTTCCATATCCAGCTGGAACAAAATGTTCTCACCAACCTTATATTTATAATTTACAGATTTTCCTTTTAAAGTAATCATGCTTCCTGTAGTATCCCATACAAAAGATCCTTTATCCTGATTCTTTGAATTTTTGTCGAGATATTCTTCAGTAATACTAAATGTTTTATCATTGTTCAATGTTAAAGAAGTCTTGATTCCCGGGCAGTCAGCACATGGAACAGTCGCTTCATAAGTACCAGCCCAGTCCAATGCATTTTCCGAAGTATCACCAGCTGCTGTAGGCGTTGCTTTTGTTATACTGTCTGTAGCAGCAGGTTGAATCGCTGTTGCAGAATCTGTAGTACCGTTTGTTTCAGTGGTTTCTTTTTTAGAACATGAAGCAAGGAATAGAGTTGATGCAATTCCCAACATGAGTACTTTGCTTTTCATCATAATAATTGATTTAAATATGTTTTTAATAATAAAGTTACCTCCAATGAACAAAAACTGAGCCATAGGAGGAGAGGATTAGATAAGCTTAAAGGGTAAAGTTGCTGATTATAGTTGTCCGTTATATAGCTCCTGATTCAGATTTCTACTTTTAACCCAATCATCAACCCCATTTTACAAAAACCACTTCTTAACAACTTTTCCGCCCGTTTTATAAAGGGTATTCTTATTTTTCTTCGTAAATTCGGGCAAAATTTTGATTATGACAAAAAAGATACTTTTATCTGTATTTCTTTTGCCTGCTGCAATGGCATTTGCACAACAATATGGCGGAATGTGGATTCCTACAGAGCTGAATGAAAAGGAAATGAAGGATTTGGGAATGAAGATTTCTGCAAAAGATATTTTCAATACCCAGAAACCAAGTATAAAGGATGCGGTAGTACAGTTTAATGGCGGATGTACTGCAGAGATTATTTCGCCTAAAGGGTTGCTTTTAACCAATCACCACTGTGGTTTCGGTCAGATTCAGGCACATTCTACTGTTCAGAATGACCTCCTTTCAAATGGATTCTGGGCAAAAAATACAGAAGGGGAACTTCCTAATCCGGGAGTAAAAGTAGATTTTATTGTAGATATAAAAGAAGCTACCGATCAGATTTTAGAAGGTACGGATAACCTTACAGAGCCGGAACTTACTAAAAAGATCAACAATAATATTGAGGTTTATAAAAATGCTCAGAAAATTGAATCTTACCAGTCGATTCTGGTAAAGCCTATGTATTATGGAAACAAATACTATGCTTACACGATCGAAACGTATAAAGATATCCGTCTGGTAGGAGCTCCACCTCAAAGCATTGGGAAATTCGGA
This sequence comes from Chryseobacterium sp. MEBOG07, assembly GCF_021869745.1. Taxonomy (NCBI): domain Bacteria; kingdom Pseudomonadati; phylum Bacteroidota; class Flavobacteriia; order Flavobacteriales; family Weeksellaceae; genus Chryseobacterium; species Chryseobacterium sp. MEBOG07. The sequence continues at coordinate 4,313,785 of NZ_CP084579.1, read as the reverse complement.
AGTGATACAGACAACTGGGTTTGGCCTAGACACACCGGAGACTTCTCTATGTTCAGAATTTATGCAGACAAGAGTAATAAACCTGCAGAATACTCAAAAGACAACGTACCTTACGTTCCAAAACACTATTTACCGGTTTCTATAAAAGATAAAAATGAAAACGATTTTACTTTTGTATTCGGATTCCCGGGAAAGACTACAGAATATCTTCCTGCAATAGGCGTAGAGAAAATCATGAAGGATATTGATCCTGCAAGAATTGCTGTACGTGATGTTGCTTTGAAAACATTAGACGAAAAAATGCGTGTTGATAATGAAACACGTATCAAATATGCCTCAAAATTTGCTTCAGTAGCGAATTATTGGAAAAAATGGATCGGTGAAGTAGAAGGATTGAAAAAATCCAATGCTGTTGAGAAAAAAGTAATGTATGAAGGTTCTTTGGTGGCTAAAAACCCAGAGATCAAGAATACTTTGGATCAGTTGAACAAATTGTACAACGACCAGGCACCTTATGCATTAAACAATGCTTATTACACAGAAGTGATCAGAAATGCTGAAACATTGAAGCTTGCTGGTGATTATTATGACTTTGTTGCCTCTGTGGAAGCAGGGAGAATGGATGAAAAGGAAGTATCGAAGTTAAAAACAAAATTAACCTCTTTCTATAAAGATTACAGCGCTGAACTTGATGCTAAAGTAACAGCAAAACTATTGGCTTTGTACGTTAATAAAACAGCGCCACAATTTTTACCTGCCGGATTCAACAAGTATAAAGACGAAAGTCCGAATATGCCTGTAATAGAAGAGATGTCTAAAAACTCTATCATCACAGGAAGAACGGCTGTAAATGGAGCAGCATTGACTACTGATATTGATAAAGCGTTTTCTAATCAGGATAAATTAATCAAAACGTTAAAGAAAGATCCTATTTATCAGTTATATGTTTCTATGAAAGAAACGTATATGAAAGCTGCAGATCCTCAGTATACTTCAATGCAGGCAAAAATAGATGCTTTACAGAAAAAGTTCATGGCTCAGCAGATGCAGACGGATAAAGACAGAAAATTCTTCCCGGATGCTAACTCTACGCTTCGTGTAACGTATGGTAAAGTAAAAGGTTCTACTCCTAGAGATGCTGTTTCTTATGGTTACCAGACTCACCTTGCAGGAGTAATGGAAAAATACGTTCCTGGAGATTATGAATTTGATGTTCCAAAGAAACTGATTGATCTTTACAACAAAAAAGATTTCGGAAACTATAAAGATAAAACGGGTGACGTTCCTGTAGGATTCACTGCAACCAACCACACCACAGGAGGAAACTCTGGAAGTCCTGCTCTTGATGCCAACGGAAATCTTGTTGGATTGAATTTTGACAGACAGTGGGAGGGAACGATGAGTGACATCAACTATGACCCGCGTTTCAGCAGAAACATCATGGTAGATACAAAATATATCCTTTTCATCATCGAGAAGTTCGCTGACTCAAAGTGGCTTGTTGATGAAATGAAGGTGATAAAATAATTTTTAAAAGTTATACCTTTAAGAATCTATTTGAATTGAGTTTTGAATAGATTCTTTTTTATTTTAAATAAGATGAAAGACAGGATCATCAATGCTTTGGCAGCCTTTGAATCGGATAATATCGGGAAATCTTTTCCGCTGGATTACTGCCTGCCTCTTTACCACAGTGTCTCCGACAAAGAACTTCCGCATATAAAACATGTGATCCGTTATAAGACTACAAAACAGTTTGAAGACGATCTGGATCATATGGCAAAGAATTTTCAGTTTGTAGACTGGCAGGAGTTCAAAGGATTTATGTCCGGAAATTTTAAACCTAAGAAAAAGATTGCCCTGCTGACTTTTGATGATGGTTTCAGAGAGTTTTATGATATTGCGGCTCCCATTTTGGAACGAAAGGGAATCTATGCCTGCAATTTTGTAAATCCCGCTTTCATAGACAATAAAGATATGATGTTCAGGTGCAAGGCCAGCCTTCTTGCAGATGCTGCTGAGAGAAAGAAAACGATAGATCCGGAAATTTATTTTGTCTTATCGCTTAAAAATTTAGACAGACGCTTTTTACAAAAGAAAATTTTAGCAATCAATTATCAGGAAAAAGATACTTTGGACTGGCTTGCTGAAAAACTTGAGGTAGATTTTAAAGTGTATTCAAAAGAATATAAACCCTACTTAAGCACAGAAGAATTAAAAGAACTTACCCGAAAAGGTTTCGGAATCTCTTCGCACAGCTGGGATCACCCGAAATACGGAGATTTATCCTTGAAAGAACAGATGGAAACAACGGATAAGACTTTTGCTTATTTAAAAGAAAATGGTTTCCTCTATGAAAGCTTTGCATTTCCGTTTACCGATTTTGAAGTACAGAAAGATTTCTTTGATGAACTCTTTAAAAATGAAGAAATCTATTGCAGTTTTGGTTGTGCAGGCATAAAACTGGACAGTGTGAGTAGAAATTTCCAAAGAATACCAATGGAAATGGGAGAGAGCGGAAAACAGATCCTGAAAAAAGAAATAGCTTATTTCAGACTGAAAAAACTGATCAATAAAAACACGATTATAAGAGAATGATAGCGCTGAAAACATTCAACAGAAAAGAACTGGAAGATTTTATATCCTCCGGAGCTTTCCAGCAGTATGATTTTCTTCCGATTACCAAGCATCGTGCGCTTTCTCACATTAAGAATCTAAAAGCAACAGTCGAAGACACGCTTCTTATTCTGGCTTTCTTTGAAGAAAAACTGATTGGTTATGTAGGATGTTTCCCGGATAGTTTTGTCATTGCTGGAAAAGAAATCCGTTATGCGTGGTTAAGCACTTTATATGTAAACCCTGAATACAGAAAAAAAAGACCCACAAAAGCATTGCTGAAAAAGGTTTTTGAAGAGTATAAAGGGAGAATTGCCATTACGGAATTCACCAAAGAAGCAGAGGCCCTCTATAATATTATGGGTGTTTTTGAATATGTCTTTCCTAAAGAAGGGAAGAGATATTACTTCAGAACCGATGCTGCTAAGATGATTCCTGAAAAAAAACCAGCAACCCAATCCTTAAAACCTCTTTTTCAAATTCTGGATACAGCTGCCAACGGGTTGATCTCAATAAAGAATTTATCGACACAGAAACCGGACTTCAACTATGAAGTTCTTGACCGGATTGATCAGGAAAGTGCAGCGTTTCTGTCAATATTTTCAGGAAGGCGTAGTGCTGAAGAAATCAATGTTTTTATAGACAATCCATGGGTGTTGGAAGGTAAGAAAGACGAGAAATATCTCTTTTCAAGTTTTGCTGACACATTTAAGTATTTTTGGGTGAAGATTTTCGATCAGAATAATGAGCTCAAAGCTTGTTTGTTGCTGCAGCTCCGCGATGGATATCTTAAAATTCCTTACCTTTTTTCAGATTCTGAATTAGATGAGGTCGTACGGTTTTTAAAATATTTCATGATTAAAAATAAAGTGAAAGGTTTTACCAGCTATCAGACCAAACTGAACGAAGCTATACAGCAGTCAAAAGAATTTTCTTACATCTACGAGCGTAATTTTAAAAGAGAATATCTGTTTCACCAACAGTTGTTAGAATTGCTTCCCAAAGATTTTAACCCGGATTATCAGGATGGAGATGGAGATTGCATGATGACGTAAGGGAATTATGAATTGCAATTCATTTAAAAATAAAAAAACCGCTCTACAGTAATGTTGAGCGGTTTTTTATTCTTAATGTCCAAAAATATCTTTCAGACTTACTTCTTTAAATGTTCCCATTTTTTGAACAGCTTCCATATCGAGGTTTTCTTTTTTACCGATAATGGCTGTATTAAAATGTATGGATTTGACTTCTGTCTGATAAAAATGCTTAATATCCTCAAATTTCAAATTCTGGATCTGTTCATAGATATCCTTTCTGAAATCATGATGAATATTGAGTCTCTTCAACCTTAAAGTATTGAAAAATATATTATTTCGGGTAACTCTTGTTGAGGCAATCTGTTTCAGAGCCGCATTCTTCGCATTTTCAAACTGGATGGTCACTTCAGGAAGTTCTTCCATAAGTTCATTCAGAGTATCTACAGCAATCATCAATTTGTCCGGCTGTGTTCCGATATAAGTGGTCACATAGTCAGGATGATTCAGTTCAGAGTTGGCTGCGTAAGAAACGTAGGCAGAGTAGGCAAGACTTTTACTTTCTCGGATCTCCTGAAAAACAATGGAAGATAATCCTCTTCCAAAATATTCATTGAAGACATTGACCTTTCCAAATTGAAGCGGGTTCACCAGATTTCCTTTTCCGATTTTGCTCATTTCCATCTGAACCATATCGTAGTTGATGAAATTGACATTTCCTCCCGTTGCAGGTTCCGGATATTGCTTAGCTTCAGCTATCTTAAGGCTTTCAGTTTCTATATACTGACCGATATATCCTTTGAAGTGTTCAAAATTTCTGCCATAGAAAAATACCTGATAAGGATATTTGAAAAGCTTTTTCATTCTGTCGGTGAATACTTCAGAATTGCTGCTTTCAAGCTCTTCTTTCGAAATAACATCTGTAAAACGTGAGTTGCTACCCAGTTTTGTATAATTGTTTAGAGCTGTTATGATACGGTTTTTATCCTTCTTTATGGCCTGGCGGTTTTCCAAAACAGTTCCTACAAACTGATTATAGATTTCCTGATCAGGTTTCACCTCATGCATCCAGTGTTGCAGAAGAGCAATTCCTTTTTCTATATTCTCTTCCAGCCCGCTCAATGTGATGATCAGCTGATCATGGGTGGTCTTGAAATCATTACTGATCCCGATTTTGAAAAATTCGTTTTTTAAATCTTCAGGAGAAAGAGTATCTGTTCCCAAATATTGAAGCAGTTGAGTTGAAATTGCCAGATCTCTGTCGTTGTCACTTCCAAAAGGAAAGATAAAATGAAGTTGTGCTATATCATTATATTTATTGGTAACAAAGCTCAGCTTCTTTCCTTTCACATCGTCAGTGATAATCTTTTTCTCATAATTGATGAATTCAGGCTTTATATCTTCAGTTTTCTCAGATAAAATTTCCTGTAAAAACTCAGATTGGCTGTCACGGTTAATTTTAATAGGAGTGATACCCGGATTTTCAACTCTGATCAGCCTGTCGTTAACTCCCTTTTCTTTATTAATGACAACATAGTTTTCCTTGAAAAAATCATTAGCAAAGCTGATTACTTCTTCCTTCGTAAAAGCAGCATACTCATCCATTTCATTCAATTCCTGTTCCCAGGTTCTGCCTTTTATATAAGTGTCGTAAAGATTGGTGGCCAGTCCTTCCGTTGTTTCAAGAGCTTTCATTCTCTGAAGTTTGAAATCATTGATGATGGCTGGAAGCATCCAGTCCGGAAACTCACCTTTTTTGATCAGTTCAATTTCTTCCAATACCAGATCTTTAGCTTCCTCCAGAGTTTGGGTTTCTTTGGGAACTGCAACGATGGAGAAATAGCCATATTCCTTTAAACCTACAGAAAAGGCCTGCCCCCAAAGCATTTTTTGCGTCTGATTGATGTGAAGATCCAGTAATCCGGCTTCCCCTCTGTTGCTAAGAATGTTGGCAACGATATCCGCCAGCATGGCTTCTCTTGTTCCGTAGCTATCTGTTCTCCATGCCAGCTGAGTCCGTGGAGTAGTAGGGCTTTTTACCGTTTTGGTTACAACTTCTGTAATAGGTTGTTCAATAACCGGCGTCTTTTTAGGAAGTTCTTTATAAGGTAAGGTCCCGAAATATTGATCAATTAATTGAATAGTATCCTCAAAATCAAGATCCCCAACCATTACCATGGCATAATTATTAGGAACATAATATTCATCAAAATACTTATGAATAGCCTTCATAGAAGGATTTTTCAAATGCTCAGGTCTTCCCAGTGTTGTTTGCTGCCCATTAGCATGGGTCGGGAAAAGAGCATCCATCAATTCATAATTCACAAGTCTTGTATCATTATCCTGAGCCCTGTTGAACTCCTCATATACAGATTCCAGCTCTGTATGGAAAAGGCGGAGTACAATTTCGGAGAACCTTTCTTTCTCTATTTTTAGCCATTTTTCAAGCTCGTTGTTCGGAATATTATTTTTATAAACCGTCTCATCAAACCAGGTATGAGCATTGGTTCCACTGGCGCCCAAAGAAGAAATAGCCTTGTCATATTCATTGGCAATAGCATATTGGCTGGCTTCCTGAGAAACTTCGTCTATCTTTTTATAGATTTCCTTTTTCTTTTCAGGATCCTGTTCAGCTTTATGCTCTTCATACAATCCCGAGATCTGGTCAATAAGTTCTTTTTCCTTTTCCCAGTTTTGAGTCCCCAGTTGGGAAGTCCCCTTAAACATCATGTGTTCGAGATAGTGGGCCAACCCTGTATTATCAGCAGGATCATTATTACTTCCCGTTCTTACCGGAATAAAGGTTTGTATTCTTGGAGCATCAAAATTTTGAGCAAGGAAAACCTTTAAGCCATTTTTCAAAGTATAGATTCTGACGTTATTTTCGTCGTGGGTTACTGTAATATATTCGTTGTGGTTTTTATCAGTATGTACCGTTTCTTTATATTTTCTGTCTGTCATATATAAAACACATTTCACTCCTTAGAATCCGGAATGCAGTACAAATGTAATGAATCAAAAAAAATGTTCACCTGTTTTTATGACTATTACATCTATTATTATAGTTGAAAAGGTGAATCATCAGAAAGGAATAACCATTATTGAAGGGGTATTAAGACAGGTAAACATATTTTTTCCATACTATATATAATATATGATTTTTATTTTGGAGCTCTTCCTGCTATCCATTTCTACTCCTCGCTCCAACGCTCTCCGACCCTCCAGCCCACCCACTCTCCTTGCTAAGCTGCGGGGTAACCATTGCTATCAGGGCTAGGGGAGGAGTTATGAATTATAAATTATAAATGATGAATGATGATTTTCGGGTTTCTCGTTTTGGTTTTGAGGTTACAATTCTAGGTTTTAGTTTGTCAATAGGTGTATTCTGTATCATCAACTTTCTCTTATATATATTATATCCATCATCCTCTGTGCAAATCCTTGCGATTTGTGGTTGATGATCCTATCAACGAATAATCATTATCCTCATCTTCATCCAGATATTCATCCAGACTATAAAAATTTAATAGAAACGGGCTTTAGCCCGTTTAATAAAAAGAAAACGTCCTTGTTGGCTTTAGCCCAAACTTAAATAAAGAATATTTGTTTTTAAAAGAGCCTCTGCTATTATATATATGTATATCTTCCATTATACATTATACATTATACATTATACATTATACATTATACATTATACATTTATCCCATCCTTAACCCCTCCCAAACACTCTCTGACCCTCCAACGCTCCCACTCGTCCTCTCCCTCCGGATCTTCCAAACAAATGTTTAAAATTTTTCTCTCTGCCTTCCAGCAGTTTAGGGCTTAATATTAATAAAAGGTAAAATTTATGTTAAATAAAGTTGCGTGGTGTGAGTTAAGTCTCTACCTTTGCCCCACTGAAAAACGAGAGAGATTCAGTAGCGCAGAGAAGCTTTTAGATAAGCAGAAACAATAAGAAACTTCAAAAGGGAAGAGCAAAAAAAACTTCAACATTTTTATTTAAAAAGTTGCGAGTTGAAATAAAGTTCTTATCTTTGCAGTCCCAATTAAGGGAGCGCAGGAGTGGAAGGTTAGGTGATGAGAAGAGAGGTTAAGGTTACTTAAAAAACTTTAAAATTTCCTTCAAAAACATTTGGTCAAATAGAAATAAAGTTTTACTTTTGCACTCGCAAATACGGAGCAACACTGACAGAGAAGATTGCATCGTTAAAAAGCGAAAGATATAAAGATCATTGACATACAATATAACAACCAAGTAAGGAAAAACTAAAGCGTCAAAACTTTGAGTGAGTCAGACAAACATACAATGGAGAGTTTGATCCTGGCTCAGGATGAACGCTAGCGGGAGGCCTAACACATGCAAGCCGAGCGGTAGAGATTCTTCGGAATCTTGAGAGCGGCGTACGGGTGCGGAACACGTGTGCAACCTGCCTTTATCTGGGGGATAGCCTTTCGAAAGGAAGATTAATACCCCATAATATATTGACTGGCATCAGTTGATATTGAAAACTCCGGTGGATAGAGATGGGCACGCGCAAGATTAGATAGTTGGTGAGGTAACGGCTCACCAAGTCTACGATCTTTAGGGGGCCTGAGAGGGTGATCCCCCACACTGGTACTGAGACACGGACCAGACTCCTACGGGAGGCAGCAGTGAGGAATATTGGACAATGGGTGAGAGCCTGATCCAGCCATCCCGCGTGAAGGACGACGGCCCTATGGGTTGTAAACTTCTTTTGTATAGGGATAAACCTACTCTCGTGAGAGTAGCTGAAGGTACTATACGAATAAGCACCGGCTAACTCCGTGCCAGCAGCCGCGGTAATACGGAGGGTGCAAGCGTTATCCGGATTTATTGGGTTTAAAGGGTCCGTAGGCGGATCTGTAAGTCAGTGGTGAAATCTCACAGCTTAACTGTGAAACTGCCATTGATACTGCAGGTCTTGAGTGTTGTTGAAGTAGCTGGAATAAGTAGTGTAGCGGTGAAATGCATAGATATTACTTAGAACACCAATTGCGAAGGCAGGTTACTAAGCAACAACTGACGCTGATGGACGAAAGCGTGGGGAGCGAACAGGATTAGATACCCTGGTAGTCCACGCCGTAAACGATGCTAACTCGTTTTTGGGTCTTTAAGATTCAGAGACTAAGCGAAAGTGATAAGTTAGCCACCTGGGGAGTACGTTCGCAAGAATGAAACTCAAAGGAATTGACGGGGGCCCGCACAAGCGGTGGATTATGTGGTTTAATTCGATGATACGCGAGGAACCTTACCAAGGCTTAAATGGGAAATGACAGGTTTAGAAATAGACTTTTCTTCGGACATTTTTCAAGGTGCTGCATGGTTGTCGTCAGCTCGTGCCGTGAGGTGTTAGGTTAAGTCCTGCAACGAGCGCAACCCCTGTCACTAGTTGCCATCATTAAGTTGGGGACTCTAGTGAGACTGCCTACGCAAGTAGAGAGGAAGGTGGGGATGACGTCAAATCATCACGGCCCTTACGCCTTGGGCCACACACGTAATACAATGGCCAGTACAGAGGGCAGCTACACAGCGATGTGATGCAAATCTCGAAAGCTGGTCTCAGTTCGGATTGGAGTCTGCAACTCGACTCTATGAAGCTGGAATCGCTAGTAATCGCGCATCAGCCATGGCGCGGTGAATACGTTCCCGGGCCTTGTACACACCGCCCGTCAAGCCATGGAAGTCTGGGGTACCTGAAGTCGGTGACCGTAATAGGAGCTGCCTAGGGTAAAACAGGTAACTAGGGCTAAGTCGTAACAAGGTAGCCGTACCGGAAGGTGCGGCTGGAACATCTCATTTTAGAGCGTCTTTAGACGATAAACAAAATTAGTATCGCAAGATACATGTACTTACTTAAAGTATAGCTTTAGTTTTTTGTTTGGTTGGTTATATTAAAAATACAAAACCCACTAGAAATTAGTATAGGGAAGAGATTGAGAAATGGAGAGAGTACTTACTTATCCCCATTACTCATAAAAAGTCTCGTAGCTCAGCTGGTTAGAGCGCTACACTGATAATGTAGAGGTCGGCAGTTCGAGCCTGCCCGAGACTACTAATTATAGGGAATTATAGATTAAGAATTATAGATTTTAAATTACGACATTGCTGTTTCATTTAAAATTTATCATTTAAAATTTAAAATTTCTACTAGAGGGGGAATTAGCTCAGCTGGCTAGAGCGCCTGCCTTGCACGCAGGAGGTCAAGGGTTCGACTCCCTTATTCTCCACAGTTTTGGAAGACTGATTTAAAAGTTACGGATAGAGCCAAAAACAATATCTGTTCATCAGTTGGACAAGAAGACATTAAGATCATTGACATTAACGGTAAAGACATCACAAAGAGATAACCGAGCACTTTCGAGTGCCGAGTTTATAAAAATATCGATAAATTTTAATTTATCAAAAAATACTGAACTAATATAATTATTAGGAAAGAAATCGTTAAGGGCGTATGGCGGATGCCTAGGCTTTCAGAGGCGACGAAGGACGTGGTAAGCTGCGAAAAGCTGCGGGGATTGGCACACACGAATTGATCCGCAGATGTCCGAATGGGGCAACCCGGCTGGTTGAAGACCAGTCACCTCTTAGGAGGAGCAAACCCGGAGAACTGAAACATCTAAGTACCCGGAGGAAAAGAAATCGAAGAGATTCCGTAAGTAGTGGCGAGCGAAAGCGGATTAGCCCAAAAGCTAATATATGTTTAATAGAATGTTCTGGAAAGAACAGCCGTAGAGGGTGATAGCCCCGTAAATGAAAGGCATATTTGAGTGATAAATGAGTAGGGCGGGACACGTGAAATCCTGTCTGAATATGGGGGGACCATCCTCCAAGGCTAAATACTCCTGAAAGACCGATAGTGAACAAGTACTGTGAAGGAAAGGTGAAAAGCACTTCGAATAGAAGGGTGAAATAGAACCTGAAACCGTACGCCTACAAGCGGTCGGAGCACCTATATGGTGTGACGGCGTGCCTTTTGCATAATGAGCCTACGAGTTAATTTTACTAGCGAGGTTAAGGTATTAAGTACCGGAGCCGGAGCGAAAGCGAGTCTGAATAGGGCGTATAGTTAGTAGGATTAGACGCGAAACCTTGTGATCTACCCATGGGCAGGTTGAAGCTCTGGTAACACAGAGTGGAGGACCGAACCGGTTGACGTTGAAAAGTCTTCGGATGACCTGTGGGTAGGGGTGAAAGGCCAATCAAACTGGGAGATAGCTCGTACTCTCCGAAATGCATTTAGGTGCAGCGTCGTATATAAGTTTATTAGAGGTAGAGCTACTGATTGGATGCGGGGGTTTCACCACCTACCAATTCCTGACAAACTCCGAATGCTAATAAATGTTCTACGGCAGTGAGGGCATGGGTGCTAAGGTCCATGTCCGAGAGGGAAAGAACCCAGACCAACAGCTAAGGTCCCAAAATATATGTTAAGTTGAAGCAACGCGGTTGGACTGCATTGACAGCTAGGATGTTGGCTTGGAAGCAGCCATTCATTTAAAGAGTGCGTAACAGCTCACTAGTCGAGCGGTCCGGCATGGATAATAATCGGGCATAAACATATTACCGAAGCTATGGATTTATACCTTAGGGGTATATCTGGTAGGAGAGCATTCTATTTGCGCTGAAGCAGTACTGTGAGGTATTGTGGAGCGGATAGAAAAGAAAATGTAGGCATAAGTAACGATAAAGCGGGCGAGAAACCCGCTCACCGAAAGACTAAGGTTTCCTCAGCCATGCTAATCAGCTGAGGGTTAGTCGGGACCTAACGCGAACCCGAAAGGGGTAGTGGATGGACAATGGGTTAATATTCCCATACTTGCTCACACTAAAAAGGGGACGGAGTGCCGTACTTACTGGAGACTGACGGAATAGTCAAGGCCTAGCCTTCGGGCGAAGCTGCTGTAGGGAAAGTGCTTCCAAGAAAAGCCGAAGTGAAGCAACCCGTACCAAAACCGACACAGGTAGTCGAGGAGAGAATCCTAAGGTGCTAGAGTGAATCATGGTTAAGGAACTAGGCAAAATAGTCTCGTAACTTCGGGAGAAGAGACGCCATCAGCAATGGTGGCCGCAGTAAAGAGGCCCAGGCGACTGTTTATCAAAAACACAGGACTCTGCAAAATCGAAAGATGCAGTATAGGGTCTGACACCTGCCCGGTGCTGGAAGGTTAAGGAAGGTGCTTAGGGTTAAACCGAAGGCATTGACTGAAGCCCCAGTAAACGGCGGCCGTAACTATAACGGTCCTAAGGTAGCGAAATTCCTTGTCGGGTAAGTTCCGACCTGCACGAATGGTGTAACGATCTGGGCACTGTCTCAACCATGAGCTCTGTGAAATTGTAGTCTCGGTGAAGATGCCGAGTACCCGCAATGGGACGAAAAGACCCTGTGAACCTTTACTATAACTTCGTATTGACTTTGAGTAAGTAATGTGTAGGATAGGTGGGAGGCTTTGAAGCTTGCACGCTAGTGTAGGTGGAGCCAACGTTGAAATACCACCCTTTACTTACTTGGAGCCTAACTTCTTAATAGAAGGACATTGCGTGGTGGGTAGTTTGACTGGGGTGGTCGCCTCCAAAAGAGTAACGGAGGCTTTCAAAGGTACCCTCAGCACGCTTGGTAACCGTGCGTAGAGTGTAATGGCATAAGGGTGCTTGACTGTGAGACCAACAAGTCGATCAGGTGCGAAAGCAGGACATAGTGATCCGGTGGTTCCGTATGGAAGGGCCATCGCTCATAGGATAAAAGGTACTCCGGGGATAACAGGCTAGTCTCCCCCAAGAGCTCACATCGACGGGGAGGTTCGGCACCTCGATGTCGGCTCGTCACATCCTGGGGCTGGAGAAGGTCCCAAGGGTTGGGCTGTTCGCCCATTAAAGTGGCACGCGAGCTGGGTTCAGAACGTCGTGAGACAGTTCGGTCTCTATCTATTGCGGGCGTTAGATGTTTGAGAGGGCTTGATTCTAGTACGAGAGGACCGAATTGAACAAACCTCTGGTGTATCAGTTGTACCGCCAGGTGCACTGCTGAGTAGCTACGTTTGGAAGAGATAAGCACTGAAAGCATATAAGTGCGAAACTCGCCTCAAGATGAGACATCTTTTAAGGGTCGTTGGAGATGACGACGTTGATAGGCTATAGGTGTAAAGACAGTAATGTCATAGCCAAGTAGTACTAATTACCCGTAGATTTATAGCCTAATATGGCGCACGGAAGTGCAGCAAGGTTACCTCTTTGTGAAAGTTTTTATCGAAAATAAACCAGGTAGCAGATGTCAGCTATTAGGAAGCAGGGAAAACCTGCCGCCTTTTACCTACGACCTGCAACCTTATATACAACCTTTAGGGTGGTTTTAGCGGTGGGGCTCACCTGTTCCCATTCCGAACACAGAAGTTAAGCCCACCAGCGCCGATGGTACTGCTAACGCGGGAGAGTAGGCCGCCGCCAGTTTTTATTTTATTTTTAAAAAGTCCTTTATCATACGATAAAGGACTTTTTTTTGTTATATACATACAGCAACCTCTATAATATACTTGGAATATTTGTATACTCATATCTGTATCCAATTCTGGATTTATCTTATCCATATATATTAACTAGCTATTAGTCATTCCTGGTTACTTATCTTTCAATCTTTAATTTACCCTCATTATTATTTATTTTCTTCAGTTAATAGGATTCCCCTATTATAAGTTTTGGCTAAAGCCAGATGGAGATGGAGTTTTTGACCAGAACGGGCTAAAGCCCGCTCCTACTGAATAACATAAATGTAGAATAATCAATGCTGATCAATTGCAGCCGGAAACCTGAACCTCGAATCTCATAATTCATAACTTATAATTCATAATTCTCTTCCTTTTAGCCCCGATAGTAATGGTTACCCCGCAGCTTGAGTTGGAGAGTTGGTGGGGTTTGAGTGTAGGAGCACGCTGGCGTGAGGAGTATGAATGGATAGCGGGATGATGCTCCTGAAGTAGAACAAGCTGTTCAATGAAACTATTTCCTTATACAACGCCGTTTTACTCGAATAAATTCGATAAGTTTGCAGTAGTTTTCCAAAAATAATTATATGTCAGGAAACATTCTGATCATCGATGATGAGATCAAACTCCTTAAGCTACTAGGAATGATCCTCTCCCAAGAAAATTTTAATGTAAAAGAAGCTTCTACAGCACGTTCAGCCATGACAATGCTGGAGCAATATGAATTTGATGTTGTTTTAAGCGATGTCCGGCTGCCTGATGCTTTTGGAGTAGAACTGGTAAAGTCTATCAAAAGTAAATATCCTCAGTTAGAAATTATTTTAATGACAGCATTTGGTAATATTACAGATGCTGTTCAGGCCATGAAGAATGGCGCTTATGATTATCTTGTAAAAGGTGATGATAATGAGAAGATAATTCCATTGGTATATAAGGCTCTTGATAAGGTAAAAGACAATAAATCAAGAGTTATGCAGCAGGTTGTGACCAAGGGATTTGACCAGATAATTGGTAAATCCCCCTTAATTCTGCAGGCTAAGAAGCTGGCTGAAAAAGTGGCTTTAACAGATGCTGCTGTACTTCTTACAGGAGAAACAGGTACAGGAAAAGAAGTTTTTGCCAGTGCTATTCATGAGGGAAGTGACAGAAAGAAAAATAGTTTTGTAGCAATCAATTGTTCAGCCTTCAGTAAAGAGATTCTGGAGAGCGAACTTTTTGGTCACAAGCAAGGCGCTTTCACAGGGGCCATAAAAGATAAAAAAGGATTGATTGAAGAGGCAAATGGCGGTACTCTGTTCTTAGATGAAATTGGTGAGATGCCCATAGAACTTCAGGCAAAACTGCTTAGAGTTCTGGAAACCAGGGAATTTATCAAAATGGGTGAAACCAAAGTTTCAAAGTCTGATTTTAGATTGATTGCGGCCACCAACAGAGATCTTGAAGATGAAATAAAGCAAGGAAACTTCAGAGAAGATCTGTATTTCAGACTGAATGTATTTGAGATAAGGCTGCCGGCTTTACGCAATAGAAAAGAAGATCTGAAAGCACTTGCCAAGAACTTTATTGATATTTTTTCACATAAACTTCACTTATCCTCTGTGCAGGTTGATCCTAATTATTATAAAGCATTGGATAAGAATGATTGGAAAGGAAATATTCGTGAGCTGAGAAATGCTGTGGAACGGAGTTTAATTTTAATGGAGGACAATATCCTTGATTCTGACAGCCTTCCTCATTACTCTGAAAAAGCGGTCCCGGAAAGTGATTCTTTAAGTATCCGGTCATTGGAAAAAATACATATACAGAAAGTATTACAATATACAAAAGGGAACAAAGCAGAAGCAGCCCGATTACTTGAGATTGGTATTGCCACGCTATATCGGAAACTGGAAGAATACGGATTAAAATAAATCTTTTATCATTTTAATAAAGAGCCTATCATTTTGATAGGCTTTTTGTTTTTATATAGATTGGCGATGTCATTTAATGTATTGTTGTTTAATTACTTACGCGTCTGTTTTTCAGAATGGACTTTCTTTTGGCATATAGTACCTGAATAAAATATTTAAAAATGACAATTTCAAGAAAAACGTTTAAAAAACGGGAGCATTCAACTTTTAGTCTGCTGATTGTATCGTACGTATTATTGACTCTTTTAACCCTAATGATTAAGATATGATGCTTATAAGTTTAATTCTGCTTTTCGCAGTACTATTTTGGCTTTTATATAAATCAGTTGAATTTTTTGATAGAATATAAATTATGTGGAGTTTATTTTTCCTCTCAATACTTGCCTTTGTGTATATCTGTTATGTTTTAATTAAACCTGAAAAATTTTAATTGGTCATGAATACAGAAATTTTAGGCATTATAGCAATATTTGCTATCACATTAGTTATCGGAATATTTCTAGGAAAATATATAGCTAATGTTTATGGATACAAAAAGACTTTTCTGGATCCGGTTTTTGAACCGATTGAAAAGTTGATTTATAAATTATCCGGAATTAATCCTACCCGTCAGATGAATTGGAAACAGAATATGTACGCCATGCTGACGATCAACCTTGTCTGGTTTATTATTGGATTTCTTATTTTACTGAATCAGTCGTGGCTTCCTTTAAATCCTGATGGGAATCCTAATATGTCACCCGATCTGGCTTTTAATACAGCCATATCATTCCTGGTCAACTGTAATTTACAGCACTATTCGGGAGAAACGGGAGTAAGCTACCTGAGCCAGCTTTATCTGATGTTTTTACAGTTTGTAACGGCAGCAACAGGAATGGCGGCAATGGCGGTTCTTTTCAAAGCTTTTAAAGAAAAAACCAGTACTGAACTGGGGAATTTCTATGACTTTTTCACAAAATCAATGATAAGAATCCTGGTTCCGATAAGTGTTATTGTTGCTTTAATTCTTTCTATCAACGGAAGCCCGATGACTTTCGAAGGAAAAGACCATATCATCACAGTGGAAGGACAGAAGGCTGATGTTTCCAGAGGTCCGGTATCTGCCTTTGTAGCGATTAAACACTTAGGAACCAATGGTGGTGGGTTTTTCGGAGCGAATTCAGCTCACCCGCTTGAAAATCCTAACTATATCACCAATATGACAGAGATGGTCGCTCAAATGATCATTCCGTTTGCGTTGGTATTTGCACTTGGGTTTTATCTGAATAAAAGAAAACTTTCATGGGTAATTTTTACCGTAATGACGGTCGGTTTTCTCGCCCTTACTGTTCCGAATGTTGTGAATGAAACCGGAGGAAATCCTCTGATTACACAAATGGGAGCAGACAAGAGCCTGGGTGCCATGGAAGGTAAAGAAATCCGTTTTGGAAGTGCTTCATCTGGCTATTGGAGTATTGCAACCACTGTTATTTCAACAGGATCCGTGAACTCTATGCATGACAGTACAATGCCTCTTTCGGGGATGAACGAACTGCTTGCCATGATGATCAACTGCTTCTACGGCGGCTGCGGGGTTGGAATTCTGAATTATTTCATCTTTATCATTCTCGCTGTATTTATCAGTGGTCTGATGGTAGGGAGGACCCCAGAATTTATGGGTAAAAAGATTGAAGCCAAAGAAATGAAAATCGCTATGATCGTGGCTTTGTTCCATCCTTTCCTGATTCTTGCAGGAACAGCTTTAACGGCTTATTTGCCAGAATTTGGAACAAAAACATTGAATAATCCTGGGTTCCATGGTTTCAGTGAAATGCTTTATGAATTTACTTCTTCTGCAGCGAACAACGGATCCGGATTTGAAGGACTTGGAGACAATACACCTTGGTGGAATATTTCAACAGGAATTGTACTGTTGTTATCAAGATTCATCCCGATCATTGGGCCGGTAGCAATTGCAGGACTTTTAGCCCAGAAGAAATATATTCCGGAAAGTTCAGGAACACTGAAAACAGATACAGCCACTTTCGGATTTATGACCCTGGCGGTGATCTTACTGATTGCAGCACTGTCTTTCTTCCCTGCATTGACATTAGGCCCTATTGCAGAGCAGATTCAGTATTTCTCAAAATAAATGTGAACATTAAAAATTAAAATCAATATTCAACCATTAAGGGAGCTGAAAAGTGGGAAAAAGCTAGTCTGACACTTACTGAAACGTTCACTTATATTATCCATATCTATCCTTATTATTTGGCAGACCTTGATGGTTACTATTGATTTACAATGATATAAATTCTTTCAAAAAAATGAAAAATCAGTCACAAACATTGTTTCAGAGAGATTTGGTAAACGAAGCTATAAAACAGTCCTTCGTAAAGCTGAATCCGAAAATTATGTTTAAAAATCCAGTAATGTTCCTGGTGGAAATCGGAACCGTTGTCATGTTTATCGTAAGCATGTTCAGTCTTACTGGTGATAAAACCCAAGGAAGCTTTTCCTATAACTTTTTAGTATTTATTATTTTATTTTTCACCGTTCTGTTTGCGAATTTTGCAGAAGCTATTGCAGAAGCAAGAGGAAAAGCACAGGCTGATACTCTTAGAAAAACAAGGGAAGAAACTCCAGCCAAATTAGTGGTTGATAATAAGCCCGGGTTTCAGGTAGAAACAGTTCTGAAAATGTCCGCTGAAATGACATTAGGCGATATTTTCCTTTGTGAAGCCGGAGATCAGATCCCAATGGATGGTGAGATTATTGAAGGTCTGGCAACCATAGATGAGTCTGCCATTACCGGAGAAAGCGCACCTGTAATCCGTGAAGCCGGAGGAGACAAGAGTTCTGTAACAGGAGGTACAAAAGTACTTTCAGACAGAATTAAAGTAAAAGTAACCACAAAACCAGGAGAATCCTTCCTAGATAAAATGATTGCCCTTGTAGAAGGAGCATCAAGACAGAAAACACCTAACGAAATCGCATTAACTATACTTTTAGCAGGATTTACCCTTACATTTATTATTGTTACCCTCACTTTAAAGCCATTTGCAGATTATGCGCAGACGCCGATTACTATTGCGGCATTTATATCTCTTTTCGTTTGTCTTATTCCGACAACCATCGGCGGTCTGCTTTCTGCAATCGGAATTGCGGGTATGGATAGAGCGCTTAGAGCGAATGTGATTACCAAAAGTGGGAAAGCTGTGGAAACGGCAGGAGATATTGATGTTCTTTTGCTTGATAAGACAGGAACAATCACGATCGGAAACCGTAAAGCGACCCATTTTCATCCTTCCAACGGAATTCAGCTTGATGAATTCATTAAGGCTTCTGCTTTAAGTTCTGTAGCCGATGAAACACCGGAAGGAAAATCAATCATTGAGCTGAGTGCATTAAAATCTGAAGACTTATTGGTTCCCAATCCTACTTATATTGATTTTACAGCTGAGACGAGAACTTCAGGAATCGATTTTGATGAGACAAGAATCCGTAAAGGAGCGTATGACACAATAAAAAAACTGACTGAAAAAGCCGGGAATATCTTCCCACAGGAAACCCAGGATGCGGTAACCAAAATAGCTGAAAACGGAGGAACTCCTTTGGTAGTAGCTGTAAATGAAAAGGTATGGGGAGTGATAGAACTTCAGGATATCATCAAAACCGGAATCCAGGAACGTTTCCAGAGACTGAGAAAAATGGGGGTGAAAACGGTAATGGTAACCGGAGATAATCCTTTAACAGCAAAATTCATTGCGGAGAAAGCAGGAGTAGATGATTTTATAGCAGAAGCTAAGCCTGAAGACAAGATGAATTACATTAAAAAGGAACAGCAGGAAGGTAAACTGGTCGCCATGATGGGAGACGGAACCAATGATGCTCCGGCACTGGCTCAGGCTGATGTAGGAGTAGCGATGAACAGCGGAACACAGGCTGCAAAAGAAGCTGGCAACATGGTAGACCTTGATAACGACCCAACAAAACTGATCGAAATTGTGGAAATCGGAAAACAGCTGCTGATGACAAGAGGAACCTTGACGACTTTCAGTATTGCCAATGACGTGGCGAAGTATTTTGCCATTATTCCCGCACTCTTCATCACTTTTATTCCTTCCCTTCAGAAGCTGAATATCATGAATCTTCACAGTCCTGAAACAGCCATATTATCAGCGGTTATTTTCAATGCGATCATCATTCCGTTCCTTATTCCGCTGGCGTTAAAAGGAGTAGCCTATAAGCCGATTGGGGCAAGTGCATTACTGAGAAGAAATCTTTTAATCTACGGTCTGGGCGGAGTAATTGTTCCATTCATCGGGATCAAAATCATTGATTTGGTAATCAGTTTATTCTATTAAAATTTAAAAAATGAAAAATCATATTGTTTCAGCATTCAGATTAACTCTTGTGATGTTGATAGTTACGGGTATTTATCTGGCTGTTGTATATGGAGGTTCTAAAATACTTCCTAACAAAGGAAACGGCGAAATTGTTTATGATAAAGGACAGAAGTTCTATGCCAATATCGGGCAGGAATTCAAAGCTGAGAAATATTTTCACGGTCGTCCTTCTTCAGTCAATTATAATGCTGCAGGAAGTGGGGGAAGTAATAAAGGTCCCAGCAACAAAGAATATCTGGAAACCGTACAGAAAAGGATTGATACTTTAAAAATGGATAATCCTGAAATGGGAAATACCAATGTTCCTGTAGAATTGGTTACAGCAAGCGGAAGCGGTCTGGATCCGGATATTTCTAAGGAAGGAGCTTTGTATCAGACAAAGAGGATTGCAAAAGTGAGAAATGTTTCAGAAGAGCAAATCAAAAACTTAATTAATAATCAAACTGAAAAGCCATTTTTAGGACTTTTCGGACCCTCAAAAGTAAATGTTCTGAAGCTTAATATTGCTTTAGATCAGTTAAAATAATAAATTTAATAATCGATAATCATGTCAAGGTTTTAAACCTTGATATGATTAATACACCTTAAAACTAACGTGAAAAAATATCTAGCTATATGTGTGCTGTCAGGGCTGTTTTTAGCCAAAGCACAATCATCAGATTCATTGAAAATAGGAAATAAAGTGACATTTTCCGCTTATGCAGAACTCTTTTATACCTATGATTTTAATGAACCGGGGAATCATATGCGTCAAAACTTTTTATACTCATATAACAGGCATAATGAGATGAATCTTAATCTGGGATTGGTTAAAGCCAATTATCAAAGTGAAAATCTCCGTGCCAATGTAGCTTTAATGGCTGGAACTTATGCCCAGGATAATATGGCGGCTGAACAAAATGCACTGCGCTATGTCAACGAAGCCAATATTGGGATCAAAATTTCTAAAAATAAAAACCTGTGGATTGATGCAGGGATCATGCCGTCTCATATCGGCTGGGAAAGTGCTATAGGAAAAGATAATATCAATCTGACCCGAAGTTTTGCCGCCGAAAACTCTCCCTATTTTGAAACGGGTGCCAAAATTTCTTACACCTCAGATAACGGAAAGTGGTTTTTAAGTGGATTAGTAATGAACGGATGGCAGCGAATTGCAAAACCAGAAGGAAACCAGAGTATTTCTTTCGGACATCAGATAACGTATAAACCTAATGATAAAATTACCCTGAACAGCAGTTCATTTATCGGGAATGATAAAGCAAAGGAAGACAAAAGGATGCGCTATTTTCATGATTTGTATGGAAGCTTTCAGCTGACGGATCAGTTTTCCGCAGTTTTGGGATTTGATATCGGAGCAGAGCAGAAATCAAAAGGAAGTGAGCAGTATAATATCTGGTACAGCCCGAATGTTCTGATGAAATATCAATTAGACAACAAATGGGCGCTGGCAGGAAGACTAGAATATTACAATGATAAAAACGGTGTGATCATCAATACCGGAACTCCTAATGGATTTCAGACCTTTGGATATTCTCTCAACGTAGATTATGCGATCTTTAAAAATGTGGTTTTCCGTACAGAGGCAAGAAGTTTTACAGCTAAAGATGCCATTTTTGCGAAAAACGATGAATTTAAAAAAGGAAATTTCTTCATTACGACAAGTCTTGCAGCTTGGTTTTAGTAATCAATTCAGGCACAGGAAAAAGTGTTTAAAGTAAAATTAAAAAGAATAAAATCAATGTCATCAGCAAAAGATTTTTTAGAACTGATTCAAAAGTCCCGAAAAGGAAAATTTAAAATCTATATCGGGATGAGTGCAGGCGTAGGAAAAACCTTCCGGATGCTTCAGGAAGCGCATTCCCTTTTGCGAAATGGCATTGATGTAAAAATAGGCTATATTGAAACCCACGATCGGGAAGAAACGGTAGCGCTTGTAGAAGGTCTTCCTGAAATTGAAAGAAAATCGGTTTTTTATAAAGGAAAAAATCTTGAAGAAATGGATCTTCAGGCAATTATCAACGAACATCCGGAAGTCGTTTTAGTGGATGAGCTGCCTCATACCAATGTAGAAGGATCCAAAAATAAAAAAAGATGGCAGGATGTATTGGAGATTCTTGATAACGGAATTAACGTTATCAGTGCAATGAATATCCAGCATATTGAAAGCCTGAACGAAGAAGTAAAGAAAATTACCGGAGTAGAAGTGGCAGAGCGTGTCCCGGATAAGATTCTGGCACTTGCTGATGAAGTGGTCAATATAGATCTTACCGCTGATGAATTGCTGACCCGTCTAAAAGAGGGTAAGATTTATAAAAAAGAAAAAGTTCAGACTGCACTCAGCAATTTCTTCCAAAGCGGACATATTCTACAGCTTCGTGAGCTGGCTTTAAAAGAAGTAGCCACTCATGTAGAAAGAAAGGTAGAAACAGAAATCAAAACAGAAAATTTTAAACCTATAAAATTCCTGGCCTGCATCAGCAGTAATGAGAAAATCGCCAAAACAATTATCCGGAAAACAGCAAGGTTAGCCAGCTATTATAACAGTCCATGGACTGTTATATACATTCAGAAGCCCTCCGAAAATCCTGAAAAAATAGCCCTAGATAAGCAGCGGTATTTAATTAATAATTTTAATTTAGCACAAGAATTAGGGGCGAAAGTAGTCCGGATCAAAGAAAGCAGTGTTCACAATGGAATTCTGGAATATGTGATTGCCCATAATATTACGACAGTCTGTATTGGAAAGCCACATGCCCATTTTTGGCAGCGGCTGTTGGGGTACAGCTGGATCTATACTCTCATGAACAGATTGAATGAGAGACAGATAGATATTATTATTTTATCTTAAAAAGTAATGAAACTTAAAACGAAACTTACGTTAGGCGTTGGCCTTTTATTTCTGCTGATCGTTCTGCTTTCAGTGATAGGTTCTGTATACATCAATAAATTAAAATCTGATACTGAAAAAATTCTGACAGCCAATTACAATAGTCTGGAGTTTTCCAAAAATATGCTTCTTGCACTGGATAACATCAGTACAGACAGTACGGTTGCGGTCACGGATTTTAAAAAAAATAATAAGCTTCAGGAAAAGAACCTTACAGAGTTTGGCGAAAAAGAAGCCACTCAGAATCTGAATCTGCATTTCAACAGCTATCTGAAAGCTCCTGATTCTAATAAGGAGAAGTTGATTCGTGAAGATCTGGCCAAGATTATGTCCTTAAACATGAAAGGGATAGAGCGGAAGAGTGACATTGCTATCATCACGGCAGAAAATGCTACGTTCTGGATTGTAAGTTTAGGAACCGTATGCTTTCTGATTGCTTTTATCTTACTTTTCAATTTGCCTCAGGCTATTGCAGAACCTATCAGCCAGCTTACATTCGGTATAAAGCAGATTGCCGGTAAAAACTACAGTGAAAGAGTTCATTTCAAAGGAAGTGAAGAGTTCAATGATCTTGCAGAATCATTCAACACTATGGCGGAAAAGCTTCAGGAGTACGAAAGCAGCACACTTTCCAAGCAGTTGATGGATAAAAAACGGATCGAAACACTGGTCAACAATATGCATGATGCTGTGATTGGTTTGGACGAGAACCATTTTATCTACATGATCAATGATGAAGCCCTGAAAATCACCAATCTCCATAAAGAAGAAATTATTGGAAAAACAGCTCATGAGGTAGCCATCAATAACGATCTTATCCGCGAGCTGCTGAAAAATATAGATCATCCGGTAAAAGATCCTATCAAGATTGTTCGTGATAATAAGGAGAATTATTTTGAACAGGATATTATTCCTATCAATATCGTAAAGACCGGCGAAAAGGAAAAAAATATATTGGAAAAGTAATTTTGTTAAGAAATATTACCCCTTTCAAAGAACTGGATTTTGCTAAAACTAATTTCATTGCGACGATTTCCCATGAACTGAAAACTCCAATTTCGGCTATCAAAATGGGGGTACAGCTTCTTGGAAACCAAAAATTCGGTGAATTGAATGAGCAGCAGCAGGAGTTGTTGAAAAGTATCAATGAAGATGGACAGCGTTTATTGGATATCACAGGTGAGCTGCTCAATCTTTCTCAGGTAGAATCCGGGAATATCAGGCTGACCGTAGAGAAATGTTCCCCTAAGGAAATTGTACAGACTGCTATGAAAAATGTTGAAAAACTGGCAGAGCAGAAAAACATTTTGATCAGCACCCAATATCTTTTGGAAGATAATAATTCCGTGACTGCAGATTTTGATAAGACAGTTTGGGTGATGAACAATTTTTTGACCAATGCGGTGAAGCACTCTTTTCAAGATGAAAATATTCAGATTGTGGTAGAAAAAATGGGAGCTTTCATTCAATTTAGTATTATTGATACCGGAAGCGGTATTGATGAAAAATACCATCGCCAGATCTTTGACCGCTATTTCCAGGTTCCGGGAGAACATCAGAATGGGACAGGACTCGGTTTGGCCATCTCGAAAAATTTTATTGAAAAACAGCATGGAGAAATCGGAGTGAAGAGTTCATTGAATAATGGAAGTACATTTTACTTCAGACTGCCGGTTTCATAGGGATTATTGTTATATCTTTGAACGAGAAAATATCTGATTTTCTCAATTCAAAACTTATAATTCTATTCTTTTAAATCAATGGATTCTTTTTTCTATTTGCCTTTGGCCGGTCTGGCATTTTTTATCATTTCAGGAGTTTACTTTTATATCCAGAAAAATAAAATTATCGAAAAATACAGGCAGCCTGATGCGGTGGTATTAAAAAATATCGGAGGTACTATTACTACAATAACTAAGGGTGGCCTTAAGAATAGTAAAAGATTTCAATGGTGTAGTTTTGAAATTTTCATGAATCAGAATTCCATTTTTTTGTTTCCCAAAGATTTTTATATTATTCCCAGAAAATGTGTTAATCTAAGATTTGGATCAGATCGAAGAAATACAAGAAAACCAGAGGTCCTGCGAGAGTTTCATATACATGACACTTATGTGGAACTGATTCTTTATCCTGACTGGATGCCCGATACAAAACGCACAATTTCCCTGAATGGGCTGAATCAGGAAGAAATTTTACTGTTTCGGAAGTTGTTGAATAGGGAAGTATAGGTTCTACATTTAGCACTCAGATACCTTATAGGTTTATTCATCCATTTTAATAAGAAAATATCTGATCTTTCAATTAAAAATTTCTAATCCTATTCTTTATATTTACGATAAAAATAGAAATGAGAAAAACTTTAGGACTCCTATTATTTTCAGTTTTGCTAAGTATCCAGGTCTCTGCTCAGACATTCACGTTAAAACAGCTCAAGGGATTCAACAAACTTACCATGGATGAGTTTAAAAAGGAGATGAAACAGCTTCAGTTCAAATTTTATGACAGAACAGAAGGCTTAGGCTTTCTTTTAAACGAATATGATTCCCCCGATTACACCTCGAAAATTGGGAAGTTTGAATACCCTGAAGAAAAATCAAAAGGCAGTATTGAATTTGAATTTAAAGATAAAAAAGAATATGATCAATATCTTAAGCTGATCTTGGCAGCCGGATATAAAGAAACTGAAAAAGGAAAGATTATTACTAAAGAACCATACATAGATTACTATAGCAATAAAGAACACATCAGGCTGATCTTGCCTAAAGCAGGGCAAAAAAATCCGTATACGATTATTGTTTTCAAATAAAATATTGAGAATGTTCAAAAAAACCATTGAAAAAAATCAATGGTTTTTTTATAAAAATATTTTTAAATTTTACTGGTTCTCAACCAGATCCAGAAACTGATGCTCATCCAGGATTTCAATCGTTCCGATATCCTGTGCTTTTTTCAGTTTGCTTCCTGCTTTTTCACCTACTACAAGATAGTTGAGGTTTTTCGAAACAGCCGAAATATTTTTCCCGCCATGTTTTTCTACCATTTCCTCAGCAGATTCTCTGGTAAATAATGATAATTTTCCGGTAAAAAGGAATGTTTTCCCTTCTAAAACATTGGACAAAACTTCATTCGTGCTTTCTCCTTTTTCAAGCTGTACTCCATAAGATTTTAAGCGCTCGATCATCAATAGGTTTTCAGAATTCTGGAAGAAATCTACAATACTTACTGCAATCTTAACCCCGATATCTTCTACCTGGCAAAGTTCTTCTACAGTTGCATTCTTCAACTCTTCAATCGTTGGGAAGTTTTTCACCAGTTTTTTGGCAACCGTTTCTCCCACATGCTTGATTCCGATTCCATATAAAACTTTCTCAAAAGGAATTTCTTTAGATTTTTCAACTCCGGTGATGATGTTCTGAGCAGATTTCTCAGCCATTCTTTCCAATGGAAGAAGTTGTTCTTTCGTCAACACATAGAAGTCAGCTGGGTTTTCAACCAGTTTTTCTCTGTATAGCTGTTCTATAGTCTCGCTTCCAAGGTTATCGATATTCAACGCTTTTCTGGAAACATAATGAATCATTCTTCCAACCACCTGTGGCGGGCAATGAAGTTCGTTCGGGCAGAAATGAATCGCCTGGTCTTCAATCTTTACCAGTTCGGTGCCACATTCAGGGCAATGTTTGATATATTCTATTTCTTTGCTCTCTTCCGTTCTTTTATCGGTGTTTACCCCTACGATTTTTGGAATAATTTCACCCCCTTTTTCTACATATACAAAGTCGTTTTCATGAAGATCCAGTTTCTTAATGATATCTTCATTATGCAGGGATGCTCTTTTTACGATCGTTCCAGCCAGTAAAACAGGTTTAAGGTTGGCAACAGGAGTAATAGCACCCGTTCTTCCTACCTGATAAGAAACACTTTGAAGTTCTGTCTCTACCTTTTCTGCTTTAAATTTATAAGCCATCGCCCAACGCGGAGATTTTGCCGTATATCCAAGTTGTCTCTGCTGCTGTAATGAATTCACTTTTAAAACAATTCCGTCGATTTCAAAAGGAAGATTATGACGTTCCGTATCCCAGAAAGTAATAAATTCCTTCACCTCATCCAGTGTTGTGCATAATTTTGCCTGCTGTGATGTTTTGAAACCCCAGCTCTGAGCTTTCTGAAGCAGTTCCCAATGGGTTTCTGCAGGAACTTCATCAGAGATAAACTGGTAGAGTACAGAAGAAAGGCTGCGCTTTCTTACCTCAGCACTGTCCTGCATTTTCAAACTTCCGCTGGCCGTATTTCTTGGATTCATGAAGGGATCAAGACCTTCTTCCTCTCTTAGGACATTAAGTTTATCAAAGTTTTTTCTGGTCAGATAAATTTCTCCACGCATAAAAAACTGAGTCGGGAAATCCCCTTTTAAAGTCAAAGGAATATCTGAAATGGTACGTACATTCGGAGTGATTTCATCTCCCTGGAAACCGTCACCGCGGGTAACTGCCTGTGATAGTTTTCCATTTTCATAAAGAATAGAAATGGAAGCACCGTCATATTTCAATTCGGCAACAAATTCAACCGGATCTTCAATTGTTTTGATGATTCTTTTTTCCCAATCTTCCAGATCGTCAAAATCATAGGAATTGTCCAGAGAGTACATTCTGAATTTATGCTGAATGGTAGGGAAAACCTTAGTGACGCCACCACCTACACGTACAGTAGGAGAATTCTCATCATAAAATTCAGGATATTTTGCCTCCAGATCCTGAAGTTCCTGCAAAAGCATGTCAAACTCAAAATCTGTAATAGTGGGAGTATCCAGTTGATAATAGTCTTCGTTATGTTGGTGGAGCTCTTTGCGGAGCTGTTCTATCTTTTGTTGAATGTTTTCAGACATTGCTTTTCTATCTTTTGAGCAAAAATAACTAAAGTAATTGCATTTAAAAAATAACAGAATTAAATATTATAGGAAAATTAAGAATCCGTAATGTGCTTTAACAGATTGGTTTTGTATGGAATAGATCATGTGTTTAAAGTAAATTAACATAATGTTCTGATTTAATTAAAAAAATGTTAAAACTTTCTTAAACAACCCGCCTTTAAAGTCAAGATACCTTTGCACATCTAATTGAAAGAAACCTCAGCATGATCTATCAACGTGAAAATCAAAGAGGTTTCCTGGTTATTATCAAAAAATTAATAATATACATCTTCGGAAGAAATGAAAAAAGTAAAGATTGTACTGGGATTATTGTTTTTAGGGCTTGGGACTATGGCTTATGCACAGACCACACAGGCTTCTATTGTAGGGAAAGTAACCGGACCGGGAAGTACGGCTCAGGAAAAAGTGAAAGTAACGATCGTGAATGAGTCTACAGGATTCAAAACGGAAACGGAAACGAACTCAAAAGGGGAGTATATTTTTAAAGAAATACCTTTGGGAGGACCTTACACAGTTATTGTAAACGATGATAAAAGAGAAGGCTACAATGTCAACTTCGGAGATCAGGTGACTGTCAATATGGATCTGGGATCTGAAAAGCATATCGAAGAAGTAAAGATTACCGGAAATCTTAAAAACAAGATCGGAAACCTTGGAGCGGCTACAGCAATTTCTGCTAAAAACATCAGTATGCTTCCGGTGAACGGACGAAACTTTGCGAATCTTGCCGAACTATCACCATTAAGTGGGAAAGGAGGAAACCTTTCCGGGCAGTTAGGATCTTCTACCAATTTTACCATTGACGGGATGACCGCCAAAAACCCTACTTCTGCAGGTGCTACTACCAGCCGAAGCGGTGCCCCTTTTTCTATCTCTATTGAAGCAGTACGTGAATTCAAAATTACCACCAACCAATATGATGTGACATTGGGAAGAAGTGGTGGTGGAACCGTAAGTGCTGTTACAAAATCCGGAACCAATAAGTTTTCAGGGAGTGCTTGGGAGTATTTAAGAACCAACTGGCTTTCCAGCCCGTATGACATCAGAGGAAACAAAAGAGATAATGATTTCTCTACCTCTCAGTTCGGGTTTTCATTGGGAGGACCGATCATTAAAAATAAATTACATTTCTTCGTAGCATGGGATCACCAGCTTGATTCAAGACCGTTGGCTATTGCTGATATCAAATCTCCGGATGATGAGAAGAGATTCAGTACTACCACCCAGACCCTTAATCAGTTTCTGGATATTGCAAGATCAAAGTATGGGGTAGGAAACAGCCCGCAATTCGGAACTTTTGATAAAGTAAGAAACTCAGATGCTGCATTCTTACGTTTGGACTGGCAGATCAACGAAAAAAACTTATTAACGTTGAGAAATAACTTCACGTACGATCTTAATAAAAACGGTCTTGGTGATAATACCAATATCAACTTCTTTGAATCTTACGGAAATGACAAAAACCTTGACAACAGTTTATTGTTAACCTTAAGAACCAATCTGCAGCCTAATTTAACCAATGAATTAAAGGCTCAGTATCTTTATACTTTCCAGGACAGTTACCAGAACAATCAATTGGGTAAACCTGTACCAAGAGCTATTGTTGAAGGAGTGGCTTCAAGTGCGGGATCTACCAATATCCAGTTCGGAGGACACCGTTTCGGGCAGGAAAGTTTTAGAAATAATGTAATCCAGATTGTAGATAACTTATACTATAATACTGATAAGGTAAAATATACTTTCGGAGCTGATTTAATGTATACAACAGCAAAATCTGTGTACGGAAGTGAAGTAAACGGAAGATTCCATTTCCAGGGAATGAGTAATTTTGATGCGATGACACCTTACAGATTCTATAGAGAAGTTCCTTTAATGGAAGATCCTTCTGTAAGATCAAATATCTGGAATATCGGAGTATATGGACAATTCCAGACGAAAATAGCAAAAGGTCTTGATTTAATGGCTGGTTTAAGATTAGACTACGGAGGTTACCCGAAAGCAGAACTCAACCAGAAGCTGTTTGATGAAATGGGAATCAGAACGGATAATAAAATCAAATCATTTGTCGTTCAGCCAAGATTTCAGTTTGACTGGAATATCAATGAAGGAAATAAAGACTTCCTTAGGTTCGGGGCCGGAATTTTCTCTTCTGATATCAACAATTATATGATCATCAATAACCTTGTGTTCGATGGGAAGCATCTAGCTACTGTGGATGTAACGGGTAAAGATGTTCCGTTCCCGGATTTCAACAGCTACAGAAATGATTATAACTCTGCTCCATCTCTTTCCCAGTATCAGATTCCAACCATCAACTATACGGGTAAAGACGCAAAAATTCCAATCGTTTATAAAGCAAATATCTCTTATACCCATTTCTTCAATGAAAGATTCAGAGCAGGAATTGCAGGATATATGGCTTTAGGTAGAAATAATTACTTTTACTATGATAGAAACATGGTGGCAAATCCTTTCTTTACATTGGCTAATGAAGGAGGTAGAGGAGTATTTATTCCTACCGGCGCTATTACGAATAATGCTAATAATAGTGTAAGTTTCGACTGGAAACAGGGAAGAATCAATAATAATTTTGGAAGAGTATTGGAGCTGGTGAGTGATGGTAAAGTAAACCAGTTCTCATTTGTAATAGATACAAGTTACCGTTACTGGAAAGATGGGGAGATCACGGCAAGTTATACATGGTCTGACATCAAAGACAATACTTCGTACAACGGAAACGTAGCGAACTCAGCAACATTATCTACAATGATTCAAAGTGATCCGAGAGACTTAAGAATGACCTATTCTGACAACCAGTTCCGTAATAAAGTGGTGATCTACGGTAACTCTCCTACCATTGCCGGATTTACATTAGGGATCAGGTATTCTGGAATTGGAGGTACCCGTTTCTCTGCTACAACAGGAGGTAATATCAATGGTGACTTCGTAGATTCTAATGACCTTGCCTTTATCTTCCCGAATATCACCAAATCCATTCTGGATGATCCACAGGTAGGACAGGCTTTGAAAGATTATATCAACGAATACAATGGCAAAATTGCAGAACGTAACGGAGGTAAAAATGGTTTCTATGGCGTTTGGGATGTACGTGTAGCGAAAAAAATTAAATTTGACAAAGTAGGAGCTTTTGAACTTTCTGTAGATATCTTTAACGTGGCAAACCTTCTTAACAAAGAATGGGGAGTAAACAAATCATACGGAAATACATCTTTGTACAAAGTGACCAAGTTTAATAAGGATACGATGCAGTATGAATACACCAAAAACGTAAGTGGAGGTGGTTTGGTTCCTCTTTCAGGAAATCCATACCAGATCCAGATTGGTGCGAAGTATAGCTTCTAACATTTACTTTTAAACTACTGGAGACATAAAATATATTAAGTTAAAACCTAGGTTGAGGTGTACATTATTCTTTTATGTCTCTGGGGTTTCAACATTTTAATAACTACCTTTATCAGAAAGTTTCAGGACTTTGTTTTTAAATATCTAAATTATATTATGAAAAATTTTATCTTAGGGTTAGCAGTTTTAAGTACAGTTATGATGAAAGCACAAACCCAGATCATTGCCCATAGAGGATATTTCCAGGCTCAGCCTCCTACAACGGAGAACTCACTTCAATCATTGGAAAATGCCCAGAAATTGAAAGTATATGGGTCTGAATTTGATGTAAGAATGACAAAAGATGGTGTATTGGTGATCAATCACGATGAGCATCACGGTAAAATGGAAATTTCAGAAGCTACTTTTAAAGAATTGGAAGCACTGAAATTATCTAATGGAGAAAAATTTCCGACGTTAAAAGATTATTTAAAACAAGGAAAAAAAGACAAAGCTCTAAAGCTTATCGTTGAAATCAAACCTGCCAAGACTCCGGAAATTGAAAACGAGATCACTCAAAAAACGATCAAAATGATCAAGGATATGAAGCTGGAATCTCAAAGTGAATTTATTTCTTTCAGTCTTAATATCTGCAAAGAGATCAAAAAGCTGGCACCTGCCTTTAAAGTTCAGTATCTGAACGGTGAATTGTCTCCTGAGCAGATCAAAAAAGAAGGATTAGATGGTATGGATTATCACTACAGTGTTTTCCAGAAAAATCCTACCTGGATTGCTGAAGCAAAAACATTAGGATTAATTACCAATGCCTGGACAGTAAATGATGTTGCCGTATATGATGAATTGAAAAAACAGGGAATTGGATTCGTAACCACCAATATTCCTGATCAGTTAAAGAATAAATAACGATTGAAGTCTTTCACGAATAATACAACTGAAGGACGAAATATTCCCATCCTCTGGAGTGGTGGCAAAAATTCAAAGAATTTTTGACGGGGTGGTTTACAAGACTTCTCAATAATAATCATAATTTACACAGTCTGCCCCTTATCAAAAGGCAGACTGTTTCTTTTTAGGAGCAAAGCCCTTATTTTTTACAGTCTTACAGAAAAGCAGGAGCCCAACCATTAAAAAACTATTAAATCCATTGTTTCACTGTTTCGTAAAAATGTTCTTTCGTAACTTTGTATAAAGAAAAGTATTATTACTATGAATATAAACGGAAAAAATGCCATCGTGACAGGTGGTGGAAGAGGACTGGGGAAAGCTGTAGCATTAGTTCTAGCCAATGAAGGAGTAAACGTTGCCATTACAGGAAGAAATGAGGAAAACCTTAAAATGACGGTTGAAGAAATCAAAAAACTGGGTGTAAACTCAGCCTATGCCGTTTTTTCTGTAGACAATGAAATTCAGGTAAAAGCTGGGATAGAATCTTTAGCAGAACAATTGGGAGGAATTGACATTCTGATCAACAATGCAGGGATCGGAGACTTTGGAAGTATCGAAGATATGCCTTCTGAAACTTGGGAGCAGGTTATTAAAACCAATCTATTCGGAGTATATTACGCTTCAAAAGCAGCACATCCATTTATGAAAGCTAAAGGGGAGGGTGACATTGTAAACGTAGCTTCTACAGCTGGTTTGAAAGGTGGACCTAATATGTCAGCATATGCCGCTTCAAAAGCAGCCGTAGTATCTTTATCACAATCCATGATGGCAGAATGGAGAAAACAAAATATCCGCGTAATCACTTTGACTCCAAGTACCATTGCTTCTGATATGAGCATCCAAGGAGGACTTACAGACGGAAATCCTGATAAAGTATTACAACCGGAAGACTTCGCAGAATGGGTAAGAGATATCCTGAAAATGAACAGAAGAGCATTAATAGCAAACGGTTCTATTTTCTCTACAAATCCATAAGAAATTTAAAATTCAATAGGAGCGGGCTTTGGCCCGCTTTCTTTTTTTACATTCCCATTTTAGGCTTTAGCCAAAACTTATAATCTTTCGCATCTCAAAAAAATCTACATAGCCTTTAGGATAGAAAAATAAGTTTTGGCTAAAGCCAATGGAATTTGTCATGATTTTTAAGACGGGCTAAAGCCCATCCCTATTGAATATATTATGCGTAATCATCTGTGTCATCCGTGCAATTTGTGGAAAAAAGAGATAATGAAAACATGAGATTCTTCACTGCATTTCTGAACTACGTTCGCAGACCTTCAGCCTGTGTTCAGAACGACAAAAGCCAAATAATTTGACTTTTGAGATTACATTTCAAAAAATCTGTGTAATAAAAAAACATAAAAATCCCCGGTTTCAGCCAAAAATACCTCCATCATTTTTTTAACAATAATAACATTAGTATTTTTGCATCAAATTACTCACATGCAAAATTATTTAGAATTCAATTTCAAAATTTCTCCATTGCAACCTTGGAACGAGATATTAATGGCAGAACTTATAGAAATAGGTTTTGACAGCTTTACAGAAGAAATTGACGGAATTTTAGGATATGTTCAGGCAGAATTGTTTCATGAAGATCAGTTGAAAGCACTTCCGATCTTTGAAAACGAAAATGTAAAAATCGAATATTCTTTCGAAGAAATGCCGAATATCAACTGGAATGAGGAATGGGAAAAGAATTTCTCTCCAATTAATATTGATGATAAAGTATTGATCAGAGCAGAGTTCCATGAATCTGTACCGGGCATGCATGAAATTATTATTCAGCCTAAAATGTCTTTCGGAACAGGGCATCACCCTACAACCCATTTGATGATCCAGCAAATGATGGATATTGACATGAATGGTAAAAAGGTATTGGATATGGGATGCGGAACTTCTGTGTTGGCCATTTATGCAAAACAGCAGGGAGCGGGAGATACAAAAGCCATCGATATTGATGAATGGTCAGTAGAAAACTCAAAAGAAAATGCAGTAAGAAACAATGTAGAACTGGATATTGAACTGGGAACTGCAGAAAACCTTGGAAAAGAAAATTTTGATATTATTTTAGCCAATATCAACAGAAATATTCTGATTTCAGATATCCCGACGTATGTTTCAGTATTGAATAAGGGAGGAAAATTATTGCTTTCCGGACTGTGTTTCTTTGATGTGGCTGATATTCTTGAAGTATGTAAAGAAAGCGGACTTGAACTGAAAAAGCAATTACAGCGTGAAGAATGGGTAAGTCTTCTGCTTGAAAAATAACACACAAAAAACAAAATACAAATATGAAAACTTTATGGACAGCTTTATTTATACTGATGCTGCAGTTTTTTACAGCTCAGGAAAATGAAGTATATGCAGATGGAATCTTTGGTTTTGAAGAGAATAAGGCCCAGAAGATTTTTACAGACTGGACCCGCGTGAGATTAGATCCCGGAGTGAATACTAAGATTATAGATTCATTACAAACCAATCAGCAGGTGGTGATTCTTAAAAAAGAAGATACCGTCCTGAAGTTGGGAGAAAGAGCTGCCAATTGGTATAAAATTTCTTATCAAAAAGGAGAAAATACATTGGAAGGATATGTCTGGGGCGGTAACCTTTGTGTAGGATACCGTAATAAAAATGGGTATGATTTCCTTTTCGGGCTTTCTAAAACGATTGATAGAAGGAATAAAGAATATAACGAGATCGAAAAGAAGAATATTGCCGGAATAAAAGTAATGGAAGGAAATACACTCATTGATGAGGTGTATTTTGATACAGGAAAAGGGGAAGAATTAAGTTCTGCATCTTTCAATATAGAAAGCAATCATAAACTGCAGAATGTTGAATGTACCCTGAAAGCAATGGTTTCCGGTGAAGCATGTGGAATCGCAAGCTATGATCAGTATGTTCTTTTTAAAGATAAAAAACTGATTGCGCTTCCACAGCTAACGAACGTAGGGGATGCCGGTGCTTTTTATCACAGTGAAGAATTTATTTTTCCTAATGATAAAGGAGGAATCTCCAATGCATTTATCCTTAAAGTAGAAGATATGGAAGTGGATGAAAAGGATCGGGAGAAGAAAAAACACGCTTCCAAAACGTATCTTTGGAACGGAAATTCTTACAAACTGAAATAATAAGTATTTCGAATATAAAAAACCGCTGTAGGTACAGCGGTTTTTTTGTGTAAAGATCTTTTACAATTGAAAAAAATCAAATAAATTTAGAGAATAAAAATTACACAAATGGATTTACTTGATGATCTTCTCCCCATCTTATTTTCGGTTTTCGTAGGAGGTATCATAGGAATTGAACGGGAATACCAGCTGAAGTCTGCAGGGCTGAGGACGATGATTCTGGTGACATTGGGATCGTGCTTATTTACCATGCTTTCCATGAGTTTGGGAGGTCCCGGAAGTCCGGATCGTATAGCTGCCAATATTATTACAGGAATAGGCTTTGTAGGAGCAGGAGTGATCTTTAAAGAAGAAAACAGAGTGTCTGGCCTTACAACAGCCGTTACAATATGGATTTGTGCTTCTCTGGGAATGACAATAGGTGCAGGATATTATGAGGAAGCTACTGTGGGTTCCATTGTCGTGTTTTTACTGCTTATCATGTTCAAATATGTTCAGAATATCATCGAAAAGATCAGCATTCGCTATACGTATCAAATGACACTTCCTTACCAAGATGGAATAGCAGAAAAATATGAGCAGATTTTCAAAGAACACCATCTGAAATCAGTCAGAGGAAAACAAGTGAGAATTGGAGATCAATATACCATTATCTGGCGTGTACAGGGAGCTGCGAAAAAGCATGAAATATGTACAAAGATTCTGCTTAACGATCCGTCTATTGAAGAATTCCGATTTTAATTACATAGTAAAATAAATCTCATCTATATTCATAAACATCAGGGAAAATCTGTGCAACCTGCGGAAAAAAACAAAAAATAGGACTGGAACAAACCAATCCTACCCAAACATGATTAAGTGTATAATTGAGCCATAAATGGCTACAAGGAATTAAGTTGCACAAAAAGATTTTTATTGATCCTTAATCAATGCTTCTTTTGATACTAATTAAAAAACTAACTATGTAACCTTTCGCTAAGTTTACCCTGTAAAATTAGGATGTATTACTTCCTCTCGGAGCAAAAGTTAAACTGATGCAGCAAAATAAGTAAGTGAAACGGTATTTTCATCCTATGAAACGGATGGAGTAGAATCTGTCGGCTTTTTATTATTCTCCGTTTATTTTAACCAATCAGTTGCCATGATAACATCGGCCTGTCTTGGGAAAACTTTATTCATTAGCACATTATGTACCTCTTCATCCCCGTCTTTGCAGCAGTCTTCAATCACAGTGAGTCTGTAATCTTTATCCGAAGCTTCTCTTAAGGTCGATAAAACAACTCCGCTGGTGGATACTCCGGTCAGTACCAGATGCTGAACATCCAATCCCCGTAAAACAACCTCAAGATCACTTCCGGTAAAAGCGCTAAACCTTTTTTTGGTAATGATGATATCTTTTTCTTCAGGACTAAGGTCAGGATGAATAGTTATCCATTCTTTCATGTTGACATCTCCCATATGTTGCTTTAACCCTGAAAATACTTTATTGTTAGCGCTTATTTCCGGCATTCCCTGTCTGAACTCTACTACGATATAAATAACCGGAATTTGGCGGTTTCTTGCGGTTTTGATAACCTCTTTGACATGAGATACCAATTCTTGTGTATCAGGTAAGTTGCTGAGTATTGATGACTGCATATCCATCACCAATAATGCTGTTTTTTTGTTTTCCATTTTAATTATACTTTATTAATGAATTGTTCTTCTGATTCTTCTAAAAGTTGGGTGTTGACAGCTTTGGTCTTATTCTTTTTAAACAATAAACGTCTGAAGACAACGGCAATTAAAATACCTGCAATTCCTTCTATCAACAAGGTTTTTGGCGCTCCTATTTTCTCCGAAACAAATCCGATAAGTACACTTCCCAAAGGCAGCATTCCGAATATGGCAGTCAGCAAAATACTGATCGCTCTTGATCGCATTTCGGGAATCACTTCAGACTGCACAATAATGTTACAGGTGGTAAACTGTGCAACACCTCCCAATCCTGTTAGTGTCGCAAAAAACATAGACCAGTAGAAATTGGTGGCGTACGAAAAACAGATCAATCCAATACTCAGAATAGCTGTACTCAGGATAAGAATGTTTCTCATGGAGGCTCCTTTCTTCATTGAAGCCAGAAATACTGTTCCGAGAACAGCTCCAATCCCAATGAAACTAGATATATAACCGAATGTTTTAGCATCCCCTTTAAAAATTTCTTTTGCATACACAGGAATTAAAGTATCATAGGGCAAGATCAATAAACCTGTAATACTCAGCATGATAATGACCAGACTGATGGATGGTTCTTTTCTCAGATACCTGAAACCTTCAGCTAATTCTGTAAAAGTTCCCTTTTTCGTTAATTTTTTAGGAATAATCTTTATTTTCATCATGGAAATGGAAACCATTACAGCTGCAAAACTGGCTGCATTAATCAGAAAACAAGTTCCTGCTCCGAATTTTTGTAAGATGATTCCGGAAAGGGCAGGGCCTGCTAATTTGGCGATGCTTGCCATGGCTGCACTCAGTGAAAGAGCACTTGGAAGATCTTCATCATCGGTTACCACTTCATTGATCATCGCTTGCCGTGCCGGAATGTCATATGCATTGATAATTCCGAGAAAGACACTCAGCACAATGAAACTCCATATGTTTTGATGCCCGGTCATTACCAGGAAAGCTAGCACAGATGCCTGAATTAATGATAAAATTTGAGTGATCTGTATAATTTTATAGCGGTTGTACCGGTCTGCAGCAACTCCTCCGAAGGCAGAAAATAAAAAGGAAGGGAACTGTTCCGCAAAAATGGTCAACCCCAGCATAAATGCAGACTCGGTCATACTGTATACAACCCATACTACGGCTGTACGCTGCATCCATGTCCCAAACTGGGAGACAGAACGCCCGAAAAAATATAATGTATAATTTGTACTCCTAAAAGCCCGGAATGTACTGATGTTAGTTATTTTGTTCATGTTTTAAAATAAACCATTTGACAAATAATGTAAAAATGTCAAAATTGAGATAAAAAATTTTTAACCAATATGTTTAATAACCATAGAGGTCAGTGTATTCGCTGTATTGTTCAAATTTTCAAAATTGTTTTTTAAGCCCATTTCGCGCCTTATTCCCCGGATGCTGCTCTGAAGGATGAAGACAATGGTTTCCTGTTCTTCAATGGTAATTTTTGGAATTTCACCATTGTTCATACTTGTTGAAAATAAAGTAAGCAGCAGATTTCTTTCAGCTTCCATCATTCGGTTGTGGGCATCGGTAATATGCTTGGATTTTTCCTCATTGTCCATTCCTGCTTCTATGGCCCTGAAAAACGAAGATCTTTCTTCTGAGGTCTTTACTTTGGCAAGACAAAACTCGTGGATTTTTCCTTCAAAAGTCTTTATTTTCTTCATATTGGCATCAATCTCAGAAATAACTTCCTTGATCAAATTCTCCAGAACCGCCTGAAAAACTTCCTCACGATTTTTATAGTAATAGTAAATAGACGTTCTGCTTTTGCCAAGAGCTCTGGAAATGTCATCCATTGTCACTTTCTTCAATCCATACTTCAGATACAGTCCGGAAGCGGTCTCCAGGATTTGTTGTGAAAGCTGATCTTGTTCTGTATGATATGACATTGTCTGAAATATGAATGCAAAAATAATACAATTTCGACAAAAAAACAAATTTTGTCAAATTGTATAAGTAAGCAATTTTATTAGAAATAGTTTTGGTCTCGATTTCATCATTGATGAAGCTTTATAGTCAGGTTTCCACTTAGAATGAATCAATGTCGTTAATTCCGACTTTTCAGCCTTTAAATAGAGCTTTATGAAAAATAGACTTTGTGTTAAAAAAGGATTATTTAAATCTAAATTAAATTCTATAACTTTTGGCTATTCGTGATTTTGGATAAAAAAAAGACTCACAAAAATTGTGAGTCTTTAAGTGAGCGCGAAAGGATTCGAACCTTTGACCGTCTGCTTAGAAGGCAGATGCTCTATCCAGCTGAGCTACGCACCCATTAAATAGTTTTGAGAAAACTACTAAAACAGTCGGGGCGGCAGGATTCGAACCTGCGACCTCCTGGTCCCAAACCAGGCGCGATGACCGGACTACGCTACGCCCCGAGGGTGTCATCAGTAACGAATTTTACTTCGTTTTTGCGGTTGCAAAGGTATAATATTTTTTCAAATAAAAAAATAAAATGAAGAATAATTTTTAATTAATTTTTCATGAATACTTTTTGATTAATCATACTTATTTAAAAACCATAGTCTTATGTTTTTTTATTATCACTTGCTAAAATGGCTGGCCCTTACCCAGAACTGAGCAAAAAACAAAAAAGACTCACTGTTTCCAGTAAGTCTTTTTTAAGTGAGCATAACAGGATTATCCTCGAACACTTTCGTAGATGATCTATTACAATTGTGTCATTTAAGTGGTTGATTTTCACTGTATATTTTGTGTTTTGGTTTTGTGTGATTTCCAAGGAATGTAAAATTTCTTATATTTTATTTGTAGTATGATAATACATATCTATCAATACATTACTTTCTTCTTCTATCCATAAATCCTCTTTAATAAGTTTGGTGATTAATTCTTGCTCAGATGGCGAATATACTTTTCCATTAAGACCTGAGAAAGCGTTACTGTAATCCCATTTGCTCTTATGCATAAAAGAATCCGTTGGCAAATATTGATGCGGCGGAGAAGGTGTTAGGATTTGAATTTCTGCTCCTCGGGTTTTTAATTTAGTTTTGATACGCTGATATATCTTTAATCCTTCGTGATCCCAATCACAACTGTAATATATCGGATAAGACAATTCCTTTTCATCTATATCGTCGATAATGGAAATATTATTCCCACCAACATACCACAGTTTAACTTCAAGTTGTTTAGCATTCCAAGGTTGTTTTAGGAAGGATTTATTTTCACAAAGTATAATAGCCTTAGGATTGGGATAATCAACCACTAGTCTATATTGCAGATCTTTTGAAGTCTGTGGAAATTCATCAATTTCTAAAAT
This sequence comes from Chryseobacterium sp. MEBOG07, assembly GCF_021869745.1. Classification (NCBI taxonomy): domain Bacteria; kingdom Pseudomonadati; phylum Bacteroidota; class Flavobacteriia; order Flavobacteriales; family Weeksellaceae; genus Chryseobacterium; species Chryseobacterium sp. MEBOG07. The sequence goes on along the minus strand of NZ_CP084579.1, from coordinate 4,274,068 downwards.
TTTTAATACTGCATTTCGGACACTGTCTCGGAATTTCAGATATTTTGAACCACCATATTCAAACACCTTGGCAGAGAAATCTTCAATATTTGACAGCTTACCTTTTAATTCATTCCTACTTTCATAAACCACCATTAGTGTACGAATATCTTCATCAGTGAATTTTTTGCCTCCATCTGGCCGGATGCCTGCAAGATTAAGAAAGTTGTAGTAGTATTGATAAGCGGTCAGGAAATTATCTTCATAGTATTTTTCATAGCCATCTTGTGTGATCAATATCTTATTATTACCTTTTTTTTGAGTTATAAAATCGGTTTGCGTAATCAAATAACGTATGAAATCTACCTCCTGGATTTTAGCAGTAGTTTTCTTTTTTTCATAAAGATCATGTAAAGCTTTCAGCACTGGCCATGTAAAGTCTTTACTCGGTGGTTTCTTCAAATATTTCATTTATGTTTTCTGTTAGTTGTCCATTGTGAAAGATGCCAAAAGGAGGAACATATGTTAAGCCTGTAGCATCTTTATTATCGTTCATGATGTAAATATACTGTCCTTCATCATTGATGTCACCAGCAGTTTCAATGGACATGGTTACGATTTGATAATTTTCCTTCTTTGCTAACTTGTGCAACATTTCATAATTGCTTCCTAAACCTTCAGCCTCATCAATTGGCATTACTCTTATTCCTAAATGAGTTTTATCCTCTATCAGTGACAATCTGGCGAGGCAAAGCAAGGCATTTGCTGTGTAGGTCTGTCCATTACTTCCCGAATTGCTCTGTCCATCTTCCAATTTGATTTCAAAAAGCAGATCAAAATAAGAGCGGGGATTGAGCAGATCTTGTACTTTAGCCTCTCTTGTCCCATTTGCTTCGCGAAACACACTGATCATAATTTCATCAATGTCCTGTTTATTGTTTGTTTCAAATAATCCAACATCTTGCATCTCGTTGGTTAGCCTTTTTCGAAAAATTTTCATCCAATCATCAGGATAGCCGGCAGCGGGCTTATGTTGTAAAGTAGCATAATTACCTCCTGTGATTTCGTAGCTGGATAAATATTTGGCTATTTTTTGAACTTTGGTCAGGTAATCGTTATAAACTTTTTGTACTTCATTGAACACGTTATGAAGAATTTCTATTTTCCTTGACCCTATACGTTGCAAATCATTAGTTAGTTCCGTGAGCCTTTTTTCAATTTGCTCTCCAATTAGTTCTTCTTGGATCTGCTGTGTAAGAAAAACTGTGGGCAATAGCTTGTTAGCCAGGACGCCAACTGAATAGTCTTGTAAAATCGTTTTATCTTCTATTTCGTTTGAAGCCCACTCGTAGGAAACTTTGAATTTGCTATAAGCATCTGCACTTAGTGATTCTTTGGGCTGATAATCTATTTTGATCAAATCCTGTTCTTCAACAAAATCACGATTGTAATCAACCATAAATTTCAGCTTTGCATCATCTAGCTTTGGTATGATTGAATCATAGGTCTGCTGATTGTGTTCAAACTGTTTTTTTGCTGCATGATATGCTGTTTCGATCTCGCTGGCCATCTCATAAAGCTTATTTAGCGAAGGAAGGATGGTAAATAGTGCATCTTCCTCCATTTGAATTTTTTGCAAGGTTATTTTCTCTAATGACAGCAGATTTTTTAAATCTGCTTCCACTATCAAAAGAATACTTTCTTCTTCCCTTGTTAGTTGCTCGAAATCAGTTGTACCGTATAGTCTTTTTACATTGCTATCGATCAGATTGATTTTCTCTTGGGTCTCTTTATTACGTTGTTGGCGATTCGAAAATGAGCCATAGACTTGGTCATAGTCTTCTTTGCAAATTTGATATGTTGCAAGGTATTGTTCGGAATTTTTAAAAATGGTGAGGTGCTTTTCAAGTTCCCCTGAAGTGAGTTCAGCAATCTCATCTATTTCTGTAAATAACTCGTTTTGGTTTGCCTGGTATAGAGAGACTGCCTTTTCCAATGCCGGATAGCTTTCCAGTTTTTCCTTCAGTTTTTTTAATTGCTCGTGTTCTAGTTTTAATTCTTCAAGTTGCTTCTTCAATGCTTTCAAAGGCTCCCTATCTAACTGGATCTGATCTACTGGTACATCAAGATGCCGTTTTGGAACATTTTCAATAAATTCGTAGATGCCATTCAATTCCAGCCAAAATCCATTAAAGTCTGTTTTAATTGTGACTGGATTTTCAAATAGCTTTTCAGGAAAGGGCAGATATCTTTGTTCAGGTGGATTTGGGGTATTTCTTGATAGAGATTGGAAATGAATGAGCAAACTTTCCTGCTCAAAGCTCAGCGGCAAGTTAAGATTTTCAATTGCCCAATGAGCCAATGATGCTGGATTATCCAGGTCTGAAAAAACGAGCTGTGTCTCTTGTTTAGCAATAGCATGTTCAAGGTTATTCAATTTTTGCAAAGCCAATTGTCCTGCCTTGCCATAATTATTAAACCAAGCTGATTGTTCAAAATCAGATTGTAATTTATGTGCTTCAAGAAAGTTCTCGAATGCTTTAAGAATTTCCAGATCACTGACTTTAGAACGTTCTATTACATACCATTGTCGAATTGCATCTTCATCCTGACGATCTTCGGTGAGCCAATCGGTTACTTTTTCAATTATATCTTTATACTTTGTATTTTCATCCAGTAACTTTTTTGCTTTTTCCAATTCAGCCTTGAGTTTTTCATTTTGCTGCGCTATATTTTTGAGATCATTTCTTAGCTGGGTGACTGTTTGATATTGCTCATTGACATCAGAAAGTTTCATTTTAGCCAATTCTCTTTTGATCAGGATCCTTTTGATACTGGTTGTTTCATTTTCCTCCTTTGACTTTTGAAGTTCTTTCGAAATACGGATATTCTCCTGAAACCAGAAACTTACGTTTTCCAGACTGAACTGCATTTTCAAATCGTTAAAGGATTTGAAGTCACGGAGCACATGCGCAATCTTATCTTCCTTGCTTTTAATAGTAGCAATTTCTTCTAACAAACGTTGGTGTTGTTGCTGATCTACATTGATGTTTTGAACTTCGTCTCGGTATTTATCAATGAGCTGTTTTTGGTCATCGTCTCCAAACAGAAATGTTTTTAGCGCGTCTGAATCTGTAAAGAAGCCTTTTCCTCTTGAAAAAGAACGAATGATGGCTGCATAGCTTTTCAGGCTTTGTGTATTTTGGCTAAGATCCACCGCTAATAAACCATTATCGAAAAGAAGCTGGTGATATTTTTTATTGTTAACACGTTTGAGATAGCCTTTTTGCAAAAAACTTTTCTCTAAATTTTCCAATGTTTCGATGTTTCCGTCTACCAACAAATCCCGATAAAAGACAGGTTCATTCATAGCTGTAAGTTTTTCTTCGAAATCGTAACCGGCTTGAATGATAAAGAATTGCATTTGGCTGCTTGTCGTTTCCAAATACCCGCCCAGTGTAAAATATTTTCGGGGCTCAACCTCTACGTTGATAAAAACATAACCTCGCCCATACTTTCCTCCTGCACTTTTGATTACTAACCCGCTTGTATCTCTTTGTTTTACGCCTTCGGTTCCTGATTTAAAAACACGGGAACCCACCAAAAGTAATTGTATAAAATCAGCAATCAGACTTTTACCACTTCCGCTTTCTCCGCTAAAATCGGTACGGAAATCGTGAAATCGGTAGTCGCAGTTGAAATGTTGCCTTACATTTAGCGTTGATAAACTATAAATCTTTGGTTGAAAATTAATCATGTTCTTTTCGTTTTATAATTTCATCAATGGTTTCAATTTGTGGATAATAAATTCTTCTTAACCTTTCAAATGATGGTTGATAGGTAAAATAGTCGTTGTCATTGGTATCTCTGGCGATCCAACCCAATTGTTCAAATTCTGCAAATGCCTTGTATATCAAAATTCTTAGCTTTTCTTCATTCATATCCGAATCGGCATCACTTTCAATAGATGATACTACCCGTTGCATCTTATTAAGCAGTTCGTCATACTCCTGGTAGAGCAAGTTGATGAAATCAGATATTTTAGATAACTCAATATTACCATCAAGTTTATAAATCTTAAAAAAGATCAGTCCGATCAAAATGTATTCTGACTTCAGGTACCAGCGGTACTGATTGTCTGTTGGGATCTTGCCCCTGGAACCTTCATGAAAGTCGATATAGAAATAAGTATTCCATTCTTCACCTTCTTTTTTGAGCAGCATTTCAAAAAAATCATCATAATAAGCTTGCAAACTGACATAATGCTTATCCAAAAAATTATAAAGCGAAACTGGTTTAGGAAAGTCACGCTGTATGTGCATTCCCGATTTAAGCATATAGTCTAGTTTAGCAAATGTATTTTTTGCTGCTTTATCTAACATAAACGAATAACGTATGTTTAGGTCTTTTTCTGTATCGTCATATTCCATAATGAAAGATTTTGATAATTTGGGTTATGATATTCGTTTTGATCTATCGTTATTTTGTATTGCCAGCTGTTACATTTTTTAATCAGTCTGTGGGCTGTTTTTACAGCGATGTTTAGGTTGTCCTGTTCCTGAGCAAGAATACTGAAGAAAAACGGTGAGAATTCAAGTTGTCCTTCCTGATCTATTTGATCTAGGGCTTTTTTTGCCCAGAATTGTATTCTTGCCTTTATTTCGAGTTTTTCTCTGTTCTTAGCGACTGCATTCTTGGTTTGCTCTAAATCGATTGATCTGACAGCGGGTGGAAGGGGTGCTTTCCTTACAAAATCTTTCTCGGTTAGTATATAAAAACGCGGTACGGACTCGGGAATTCTAATGATTACAGATTCCATATCTTCGGGAAATACAAGTCTTTTAGTTTGGTTTTCCTGACGAATGTAGGACGCATTATCCAACAAATAATGGAGAAATTTGTCTGTTTTTCGATCTAATTCCCTTTGATTGAATTCGAAGATAAATTCTCGAATACGTGGTTTGATCTTGTCGATGCGTACACTCACCTGATCTAAATGATTACGTACATTTTGGTTGTACTGTAACACATGGTTGATGTTGTCCAAAAGATCAAAACTTGCCGGATCTTTAAGCATATCCTGTAAAATATCATCTATATCATAGGTAATTTGAAAACCTGTAGTCAGTTCATGTGCATGTTGTTTAATTTGGTCTAATCCGTCACTAATGGTATCGATTACTTGAAGTATATTCGCCTGAGGTTGTTTTATCTGGAAGCGAAACTCATCCACAGATTCACTCACTTGCTGATCTAGGATTTCAATTTGTAGGGCAAGTTCATTACTTCTCTGGTTGAAATGATCATCCATCCAGATCAGCAGCTGTGGTGGATTTTTTTCAAGGCTTATGATCAATGTATCTAATAGATGTTTAAATAAGCGTTCAATTTTGGCAGGGTGATAGCTTTCTGATAGTCGTTTGAATACCTTCTGGCAAAATTCATCTCCGTAGTTTTTAAATCCATATACTTTTCTTTTCCTGTCTCGCCAAAGAAAGAATTCCTGAAGACGCAGGATAATAGTATTGTTACGATTGATCTCTTCTCTTGGTGAGCCCCCAGATCAATAATTACCTTATTAATTATTTGTATAATCTGGTCTTCCGTAAATTCCTGTTTCTGGTATTTTTGGTACAATGCAAGAATAATCAGCCCATCTTCTTTGTTGGGGATGAGTTGATAATAACGAGGTTTGGCTTCAGAATAGAGATCGATTTCTTTCATGAATCTAAAATTTAGTTATTGAATCTGGTTTTTCTATCAGCCTATTATTTATGTACCACTGAAACACAGAAATAAGTGTTTCATCATTAATGGGATCTTGATTCGACACAGTAGAAGGGTCAATTTCAGATAAGTTCATTCCTTTGGACTTTATTAAGTTTTCATGGAGTAGTTTTACATCTACTACATCTCTAATTGCTTCAAAATTTGACTGGGGGAAGCCAGATTTATAGATGTGAAGTATATCGTCAGCTGAAGATGTCATTTGGATTGTTGGTGTAAAAACCTTCAATAGCTTTAAAGCAAATTCCGGATTATTTTTCTTTTTTAAATGTTTGTTCCAAAAAATTTGTAAGGGCCTTTTATATTTAGATGATCCTACCATCCAAGTTAATATTCTACATAAATTTCCATCTGATAATAATGTGAAAAAATTTTCATCCGTTATGGCATTTTTAAAATTGGAGATGAGTAATTCTTTAATTTTTAATTTATCCTTTTCAGAAAGAATTGCATTTTTTGAATCTTTTTCTTCTTGGAACATTAGCCAATAATGGATCTCCATGCTATAGGATAAAGATTTGCATACTGAAAATAACTTTAACAACAATGACAGTTGATTTTTCTTGGATTGATTTCTGACTAATTTCGTGATCAATATAGCTGATTGAGTATAGGTTGTAGAAAAATATATTTCTTGCTCTTGGGGTAGCGTGTGTCCAAATTCAATTAAGGCCAGAGATAGATTGTTAGCTTGTATTTCGGTTAATGCTTCTTCTTGCATTCTTAATTTCTGTATTAAATCAGATGCAGCATATATATCTATTGTATTATTTAGTTTTATCACTATCTGCTCAATGGTATCTTCTTCAAAATTCTGAATTAAATTTTCAAAATATTTGTCAGGTATATCACCTTCCTGTACTGAATATGAAAAATATCTCTCAAAGTATTTGTCTGAACATATTTTTTTCGCTTTAGTCCATCTTGTGTAAATATCATCTGCATAGCCGGAATTACTATATATAATTTTAAGTTGCGGAAATAACTGTTCAAGCATTCCGATAACTACCTTCTGTTTTTTCTCATCATAAATATCAATTGCTTGCGAAATTTCCTTTTTTATTTCGTCTTGTCTCTGCTTTTTATCTTTATATCCAGAATAAGAATCTCTATCCGTTCTTTCTAAAAACAAGTGTCCGTTATTTCTTACAAAATCATATAAACTTGGGTAGAATATTTTAAGCCCTTCGATAATCATGAGATCACTGATATTAACCTCTCCATTCAATAATGGAAGTGAGAAAGATAAGGTATTAGCAAATCTTATCCCTAGTCTTGGATTATCCATAACAGGAAGAAAAGCATTGTTAAATACTTCTAGAAAATCATTTGACTCACCCTTATTTAAGTCGATTGAAATTTCATCCAAAACTTTATTCAGGAGATATAATGTATATTTTGATAACGCTTTTTTACTTGCTTTAGGGATTTTAATAGGAATTTGTATGATCTTTTCTAAGAAATTATATCCTGCAGATTTACTATCTCCCCCATATTTCGGAGATAATGCAGCAGATACCATCTCCTCATCAAAGGACAAGATATAAGAAGTTCTAGGAAAATCACCCACCAATTTGACCAATTTAAAAACATATTGAACCTCGCTAATATCCAATCTATCAATGTCATCAACAAATACTACTATATTTTTTTGGGATTGAATAATTAATTCATCTATTCTCTTCTTTAACTCCTCAGTTGATGTGCTCTTGAGTTTATTACCCAGCTTTTCTAAACCATCGGTACTAAATCCCATAAACTGAGTGACAGATCCAATAGCTCCGCCATAATCACTCAAAAGTTCTCCAATCTTTTCTTTTTTAGTCTTATCAGAAGCTCCTAATGCTTCTGATATACTTGTGAAAAAAGATTTTAAAAGATGTTGCTCATCGGAGAAAAGCCAGGGATTAAAGTTTACAACAATTGTTTCCTTTGGCAATTCCTGCTGAATAAAATTCATCACGGTTGTTTTACCTTCTCCCCACCGGCCATACAGCCCAATAATTAAAGATTTGTCTATTACAGGCTTTGCGACAATAGAAGCAATGCGTTTAGAAAAATCATAGCGTTGGAAGTAGTCTTCAGATTGTAAGGTAGCAGGTTTGTCTGTATAGATATTCATAATTAATCTTTTCTTTCGTTCATCTCAACTATCCCAGAATTCTGTAGTTCCTGAAAAAGCACTTTTATATTAGCTATACTTTGTGCTCTGGTTCTTCCAAATCTGTCTAACCGTTGTTTACTAAACGTAAATACAACTCTCTCTTTGGCTCGTGATAGTGCAACAAAAAATGCACATTTATCTTCATCTTCTTGCTGCTGAAACGTCCAAAAAGCCCCATCTTCTAATCCAATAAAAATTACAGTGTGGTATTCGAGTCCCTTGCTTTTATGTATGGTCATTACAGGTATTGTATCCTTTCCTACTAACATATCTAATGCTAAAACCATATCATTTACTGTGTTATAGTTTTTAATAAATTCATTTTGTAGATCTGCTATTATTTGGTCCAGAAGGTTATTGTTTTTATATGAAGAAAACGACGCTGTTATACGCTCTTTATTTGCGAAGTTTATAATCTCTTCAAATATTTTTTTTATTTGATCCTCATTAATAGCATTAGTACTGTATTCAGTTTTCATTTTCGTTAAAAATTGCGTAAATGAGGCTTCTAATTTCAACAATTGGTGATCCTCTAATTCGGTATGAAGATGGCTTAAAAAGTTAAAAGCTGTTTGTCTGGCATCAACATATTTTTTTTGGAAAATAATATACAAAACACTAATTACATAAATTGAAACTTCTTGGACCAACATATCCTGCAATTTATTTTCATCTCTTGCTTTAATCCCGTTCTGGTTAAAATACTTAATTAGTTCTCCGGCATACTGTCCCAGTTGTTGCTTCACTAATATGCAGATATCTCTAGGATTTATCTTATCCTTTACAATCCATGCTTGCACCTCCTGAAAAAGTATCTGCATTTCTGATGTCGGATTTTCAAATATCCAAACAGCACATTCACCTTGATCTGGTTGCCATTTTGGTGAAGGTATGGCAATGTCTGTTTTTCTTAATAAATGTTCCGTGAGATGATTTAATAATTTTACTAATCTTGGAGCACAACGAAAGTTCATACTAAGTGGTATACGAGCCGCTGCTGTATCAGCTAGAAAATCTTCAAAAATAGATTCTTGAGCACCTGCCCAAACCATGATGCGCTGTTTATCATCACCTACCGCAGTAAAAATACTATCGCTGCCTAAAAAGCAACTTTTAAAAAAATTGTATTGAATCTCTGTAGTATCCTGGAATTCATCTAAAAAAACAAAATGATAGGTTTCTTGTAAGTATTCTTTAATTTTTGGGTTAGTGTTAACTATATATTCAGCTAATCGCATGATCATCTTAAATGACAACTTTGACTGTTGAATCATTTTGCTCCATACTTTATTTCTTACGCTATCTCCAATATCATTAATAGAATGTGGTAATTTAGCATGATGATGTTTAAGAATGATCTCTGTGTTTACACTATTTACATAATTGATATCCTCGAATTGATAAAATTCTAAAATAAATCTATCATCTAGCAAAACATCGTATTCAGATTTAATTTTGTAATCACTTGGAAGAGCTCGATTAAATCTGTCAAATAATTGCTTTGCAAATGAATCGAAAGTTAGAGATTCAAAACGTTTTGCCAATTCCTCTCCGCAACGGATTGTTACTCTTTCTTTTAAATTATAAGCAGCATCTCTTTTAAAACTTATTGCCAGTATTTTATGCGGAAATTTGCAGGTGTTAGTCTGCAATAAAAAGCATGCTTTTTGAGCTAATAATTCTGTTTTTCCAGCGCCTGGTCCTGCCACAACAAGATTATTTTCAATTTTTGTTGCCACATCAAACGCATTTTTTTCTAATACCATACTATCTGTAGGTATCCAGATATCAGTTTTAATTGGCTTCATCCTCTTCATTGGATTTTAAAAGAGAAGTTATTTTACCAAAAATTTCTGTGAATACAGGAGGTAAGTTATCTCTTATATCTTCATTACTCATTGAGGATAGTACCTGAATATGAGTTGTTGGTTTTCCTCTACCTAAAAAATGATAATTATACCAAATCATTAATCTTTTCTCATCTTCAGAATAGGTATCAGCAGTTGCTTTCTCTGATTTTAGAGTAGCTTGTATAGCTACCTCTATCTTTTTATTAAAATCATCTGATTCTTTTGTTTCATCGGGGATCTGGGGACCACCGTTTTTTGGAACCACTCGTTTGTAAAATTCTGGATAATGGCTAAGCATTAAGAAGTCTAAATCAAGAGGATTAGAATAATAAATATTGTATTTTTTCAATAAATTCACCCAACTGTTTAATGACTTAATAGTTTCCTCATTGGATGAATCCCAAGTGTGCATTTTATTAAATTTTTCATCAGTAAGTATTCCTGTCGTGGTTATTAGTAGATCTTCCTTCTTAACTCCTATCTTAATCAATTGTTTAAGGGCATATTTAATTCTTCCCCAACCGCCCCCATCTCTTTCTAAATCTAAGTCGAGAAGTGTTACATAGGGTATATGTAAAGTTTCTAATAATCTCCAGATATGATTTACAAAACGATGGCCGAGGGGAGCAAATGTGATGATGTTATCGTCAAAATCAACTTCCATGATCTCCATCAGGCGATTGAAGATTACCTCTTCGCTATCACCTTCGCCAATAACAGCGAGTTTTGCAAAATATAATTCTGGATAGTTGTGTACGGCCTCCTTTACATATTTATAGGCATCATCCGTTTTTTCTGGAAGCAGTATTTTATTGACCTCTGTTTCATATTGATCATTGATTCTAAAATGAAGGATACTTTCAGGGCTCAATCTCTTAACAATTGCTGGCGTGTGTGAAGAAAGAAAGACTTGTGAATTGTCTTTACCTGCAATGGTTTTTAGTATCTTTATTACCCTACCTAATAATTGTGGTGCAATATGATTTTCAGGTTCTTCTATTGCCAGTATCGTTAGCAGAGGTCGATTTATACCGATATTATCTTTGTCTTCTTCCTCGGCCAATTTTTCTTCAATATCCAACAAGGCACAGACTAAGGTTAAATAGAATAAAGAACGATAACCTTCTCCCAATTCATCAATCTTATATGTTTTATGTGTCCCTGTGGGACTAAAGGATATTTCTAATTTTTTAAGGATAGAATCGAAATCACTTCCTCCAAAGGCAAGAATAGCATCTTTATAGCGATCATCCTTATGGAATTGTTTCCAAAATTCTGTAATAGAAGTTTGAACGGTATTGAATTCTGGTAAACCTTTAAATTTGTCATTTATCTCTTCTACTTTTTCATCAAATGTCATTTTAAAGGCATCATCCCACTTTATCTTTTTTAATACCCTAAATAATATACTACCAGAGGTATACTTTAATTGTTCTGCTGGTCTCCTTATAGCTGGAACATACAGGATTTGTATCAAACTTTTGAAATGGTTTGGAAATATTGGTTTGCTTTCATCCCCCTCATTTTCACCTTCTGCGACCTTTATGAAATATATTTTACTGTCAATTTCGCCCTCAGGCTCTAGATCTGATTTTTTCCAAGTTGCTTCCAAACGTAAGCGTATGTAGGGGTTCTTCCCTTCATCATCTACGACCATATTGCTAAAGAAATGAGGAACAGCTTCTTTTTCTGCATCAGAAAAATCTATTCTAACCTCAATAGAAAGTTCACTTTCCTTAATTTCATCTGGATTTTCATCTTTTCTGACATGGAAGTCCTTACGAAAGATCTCTCTGTCTGCTAAAGATTGTCCAAACAACTTTCTCAACGCTTCAAGTGATGTCGTTTTACCGGCGCTGTTAAGCCCAATGAAACCAACTAATTTCTCATTGATGGGTATAATTATTTCTTTTGGTCCAAATGACCTAAATCCTTTAATTTTTAGAGCGCTTATGTTCATAATTAATTTTATTTTCTATTTGCCAACTCAACCTTAATCTTCTATTTCGCTTTTTCTTCAAGTCATTTCCAATAATATATCAATAATGCTGTTAGAAATGATTGGTAGATGACTTTTACTTCATTGTTGAGAGTGTTATTAGTTCTAAGCAATTTAAGAATTAAATAAAAACAAAAAAAGAAGCTTAATTTATCTTTCAACTATAAATTCCTAATCAATATATTTGTATAATAGTGACTGACACTATATTATATTTTCACAAAAATAAATTAATCAAATGTAAGGGATTTACGGGAACCCGTAGTTCACCTTTTTGTTTGAATTATATAAATACATTTAATAAAGAAGGTGTTTTTCCGTTTAATATTAAGCACTTAAATGCTTTCCTAAATGCTGACTGCATATTTATATATTAGGGTGAGTACCGATGAGCAGGCTGCAAAGGTTATTCTCAACGTAGCCAGGCTGATCGGCTAACTAGTTATTGCAAACTGAATCATATCACTATTGCAGAGACTATTTTTGAAGACTATTCTGCCAAAACATTCAACCGTCCTCAATGGAATAAATTATATAACAAATTCAAGTTATTAAAAAATTAGTTTCCTATTATTCTTTTCATCCATTGGGACTTGTGAAAGTGTAGTTCTTAATAGCTTTGAGCAACATCATTTCCTAACGAAAAGCAGCGAATGATTTACGTGGTATGTTCGAGACCAAAACAGCTCTTAGCAATTAGTGTTCCTTGCCAAAAAACTGAAAATGAATTAAGGACTAAATTTGGAAATGAAATTGAGATTGTAACTCTATAATCACCTTTTAAATGTTTGAAAATGTACTAGAAATGCTAAAGACAGATTCATATGAAAACAGCTTATTTATACGTTCGTGTAAGTACAGACGAACAAATAAGAAAGGGGTATTCATTACCTGAGCAGGAGGATCGCTTATTGAAATACTGTAAATTTAATAATATAGAAGTCAAAGGTATTTATCGCGAAGACTTTTCAGCTAAGAATTTCAATCGGCCCGAATGGAAAAAACTACTTTCAATAATTAAACACAAATCACCACGGGAAGACAAGAATATACTATTTATTAAATGGGATAGATTTAGCCGGAATATTGAATACGCCTATGAAATGATAGGTATGCTTCGAAAATGTAGAACCACGGCAATGGCTATCGATCAACCTGTAGATTTTTCCGTGCCTGAAAGCATAGTCATGCTTGCAGTTTACCTATCAGTCCCCGAGGCGGAAAACAGTAGGAGGGCCCAGAATACAGCCAACGGTATTCGTCGGGCGAAACTGATGGGTAGGTATCCCAATAAGGCCCCTTTGGGATTTATCAATCTGACACTGGTGGATGGCAAAAAAATTATTGCTCCTAAGGAACCAGAAGCAGGCATTATAAAATGGATCTTCCATCAGCTTTCCAAGAATATTCACAGGGTAGAAGAAATCCGAAAAATGGCCAATGATAAAGGATTGATATGTTCACGATCACATTTTTTCAGACTTATGCGCAATCCTATTTACTGTGGCCTTATAACGATAAAGTTTAATTCTGAAGAAGAACAAATGGTAAAGGGAACACACGAGCCATTGATCCCGGAAGTCTTGTTTTACGAAGTTCAGCGCATCATTACAACAAAGAGGAAAATCACTGCTAAAAGAGACGATCTGAAAGCCATGTTTTTCCTAAGGGGATTTTTGGTATGTCCTCTTTGCGGTCACAAACTTAGTGGAAGTTTTTCTCAAGGCGCGAGAAAAAAATATCCCTATTATCACTGTCATGGAGGATGCAAGACAAGAATAAATGCGATTGTTCTCAATGATAGTTACCAAAGAAAACTTCAACAATTGACACTCTCAAATAAGGCAATTGACCTATTCAGTTGTATTTTAGAAGATCGGAGTGTAAAAACACAAAAAACAGGGTATTTGTACGAACGGAATTTGGTGGAGAGAAAGTTAAAAGAAGAGGAATTGATTCTTTCCCGAGCCAGAAAGTTATTTGTGGCAGAAATACTGAAACTTGATGATTACAGTGAATTAAAAAGGGAGAACCAAATTAATTCCAAATGTTTAAAAAAGGAATTACTTCATATCACTGTTAAATTAAGAGACATTGAAAAACAAAATCAGTTAGAAGACAGATCGTTTGTGGACATTTTTCAGGGATTCTCAGATTTGGATATGGCAGATAAAAAACATCTTGTGAATCTAATCCCGCCTGCTAATGTTGACTACCAGTCAGGAAACCTCTCTTTGGGTTTAAACGATGCGTTATCAAAGATATTATCAAAAAAGAATAACCGAAAAAGTAACAAAAATGAATTTCATTGATAAAAAGGTTTCCGTTGAACGGGCGATTGCTATATTAGCAAAAAATGGTATTCAGGTGGATGATGCAGAAGTGACAGTTATATTAGACTTCCTATATCTCATGTCAAAGAATTACAATAAACCTAAAGATAAGGCATCGAAACCTTAAGGAGAGATCGAACTTCTGAAAAAGGCCATTAAATATACACTGAAATACTTTTTTAGGCAGTTTAATACAACAGCCTGAAGATTCTATTTTCAAAAATCCAACTATAAAAATCCAGATAGTAAGAGTTTGGGTCACAGATTTTTAATGGCATAAAAAAAGGAGACAACCATTAAATAGTGTCTCCTTAAGTGACATAACAGGATTATCCTCGAACACTTTTATAGCAGATTTAATGCAATTAAGTTTGTTAACTGTTTGATTTGTAATGTGATGGGTTTTTATAGGTGAACCCCTTTTCATTGTTTGTATCTGTTAAATTTTCAGAGGTACTTATTAGTCAGTTAAAATATCAAAATCCATCATTCGAAAATTCGTTTTTTCATAGGATGGATTTTCCGCTTTAACTATTGCTTATAGAATAAATATTTTAAGCAAATCCTTAAAGCATAACCATAAGATTACCATTCCCACTTTGAGTGAAGTGAGAATGGTAAAATTTATGAGATTTAATGAGGTCTTTTTTTTAGAGATTATTTCATCTTGGCTTAATGGCCCTCCACCAATAAATATAGCCTCAATAATGGAATCTTACTGTCGGATGCCATCATGGTTGTTCTTCATTGAAGAATGGAATACTTAAACTGGTATATTGACGTCTATTGCCTTAAAAAACAGGTAACAAATTCAGTTATATAAATAATCTGTAATCATAGCTTCGACCTTCAAATCTTGAAAGTAATTTGCCAATTTTTGCAATTTGATTAGAAGAATCAATGGTTGAT
The DNA here is from genome assembly GCF_021869745.1 of Chryseobacterium sp. MEBOG07. Classification (NCBI taxonomy): domain Bacteria; kingdom Pseudomonadati; phylum Bacteroidota; class Flavobacteriia; order Flavobacteriales; family Weeksellaceae; genus Chryseobacterium; species Chryseobacterium sp. MEBOG07. The sequence continues at coordinate 4,259,047 of NZ_CP084579.1, read as the reverse complement.
GGGAGCTTCGAATAGAGATCAAGTGAGTTCCAGTTCATTTTTGTTAAGCCTAAAATTTCGGAAGCGATGACATCTATGTTGGATTCCCCGTGATGTTTTGTTATTTTAATTGGAGCTGGAATACTTCTGCCACCCAAGTAGAATTTATAGTTTGGCTGTTTTACGGATGGCACTATACCGTGTGTCCAGAGTAGTGCGGTTCGCTTGTTGGTTACTATGCAGGTTCCCCTAGAGATTGGGAATTTGTCAACTTGCAATTTATTATCAAAAACATTCATTGCGACAAATTTTGCATCAATATCATAATTGATTTCAATCAGATCAATTTTCTTTATACCAGCCTGATTTAAACTAGCCTTAATACCATTTATTTCATCCTCAGTAAACTTAGTCCTTTTATGGATAACAACTCTTTCTGGTAGCGAATCCAATGACTGGTAAAATAACTCCCTAATCGAGACTCCGAATTGAAAAGCATCTTTATACGACAAATAAGGATTGTTCTGTTTGTCCAAAAAATAATTATCTATTTTTGAAAGTCTGTATTTTAATCCTTGACCGTTTGAATCATAAATGTGGCTACATCCAATAACAATCTCTGATTTATTTTTAATTTTTGAAATACTGTAGCCGATTCCTGCGTAAGCGGTTTTTCGTTCTTGATTGTTTAGTATCCAAGGAGTCCGTAAAGATTTAACATAAAAAGATAACGAAAGCCACCAGTATATCTGACACTTAAGCTTGTCATCCAAGGTATCTTCTCTGATCAGTTGTGTTGATATGCCTTTTGAGGCGGCAAATGCTTTTATATAGTCGTGAAGATCAAAAGTTTCTATTTCATTAACATACGTTTCAAAGGGCTGCCATTCAAATGGAATAAAAATTACAATAGTACTGGCACTTTGAATCGCGGAGATCTTCTCGATTTTATCGGTTATCGCTCTTGCAAGCCTTATGGCATTTTCATGTGTCTCTTTGGAGTTGTCAGCTACAAAATTAATATCCATCCATGAAGCATCATCATTGGGAGCAGGTATGTTTATAGGAAGATTAAAAGCTGATAAAAAACCAGGATAGTCAATTAGATAGTCGGTATTAATATTCTCAGTGGAATGTTTTGAATTGAGTTGGGTCAGGAATGCAAATAGTCTTTCCGCGTATTTTTGTGAACAAATGATTGAAAGATTAATTTCATTGGAATGTATTATTCCATTAAGATTCACATCGTAAGGACGGTTATTAATTAAACCGCGCATAGGATGGTAATCTTTAAAATCGTTATTAGTCGCAATATTTTTAAATATGAGTTGTGGCTCCAAAAACTGAATTCCTCGAAATTGTGTTTGCTTATTATCGTAATTTTGAGGAATGTATGATCGATATTTATTATCTATCACATCAATTTCTCCAAATGCTGTATTAGAACTGATCTGAAACTCAAATCCTGTCCCCGATAATGGAGGGTACTCAAATTTTACTTTTTTATGGTTAAATAAGATCCCATTCCACAGTTCTAATTCTTCATTATATTTATTGTTATACAATTTCTCAAGCAAATTTTTACTAATACTCTGTTTTTGACTTTTTTCTATTTCACGATCTGAATCCAAATATACAGTAGGTGCAAAAGCTATATATCCGAAGTGGGAATTTTTGTCGAAATAAAGAGAAATAAAGATTGCCTTGTGAACAGTGATATCTCCGACTTTGCTGAGAATATTCTTTAACCATATTTTGTCTTTATAATTGGAATTTACTTCTTTTGTAGAACAGAAATACTTTGAAATAGCTGTAAGCATTAGATTTTTAAAAGCTGTAACATTTTCTATGTCAAAGCGGGAAACAGCCTCCCTCTTTACTTCCGATTTTAGATATGGCTTAAAAATTGAGTTTATCTCACTCAATGTTCCTAATGCATAGACATTTCCTTTGAATGGTACAGCAGAAATATTTGTTTGAGCAGTTAGAGTTTTCAGGAAGCTCCAAGGCTTTTCATTACCATACTCAATTTGAAATTGAAATACTTCTTTAGGAAATACAATGGGATGAAGGTTACTTTTAATATATTTGTCAGCTTTCTTGAATTCAAGCTTGAAATCTGTATTGAATGTTTCAGTTTGATTGGTGCTTTCAAGGATTTTTTGAATTTTTTCAGAAAACTCTGAGCTATCTTCAAATATCGCCTTTGATAAGTGAATCAGCATTTTATCAAATCCGTCAGTTGAAATATAATAAGCTTCTCTACCTGAAGCCCTAATATGTTTAAGTAAGTCTTCTACTTCGCTATTTATTTTTTCACCATATCCGCACCAGTAAAGACGACCGGAACCTTTTTTTGAATAAGCAGCTTTTAAGGCATCCATTAGCGATTTGTCTCGGCCACTGTAACCGGCTACAATAAAGTTTTTGTCAACATGGTAATTCCCTAAATGTTCCTGAAATATTTCATGCTGATTATCAAGCTCTGTATCTGTATTTTTTAGTGTTGAATACTTATAATCTCCATGTAGGGCAATGCATAACAATTCTTTTGTACTTTGATTTCTAAATATTCGCTCCGCATTATCTAGGGTGATCTCAATAGGTGTAAGGTTATGTTGATGAGCGGCGCGAACTATAAGTCCGTCAAAGTTCGTTGTCCATACCGATTTTACAATTCCTTGTGAGGCCAAAAAACATAGTAGTTTGTATCCAATATAAGGCTCTTTATTTTCGATCAAACTGAAGAAATATTTTCTTCGATCATCCGCAATGGGGTGCGCTTTCTCTGCATAGAAAGTGTATTCCTCAGCAGCGTCAAGTATAGGATAACCACCATGATTGTCCAGCCACTTTTGAATACTCTTTCTTACTGTTTCGTTCTTGTGATTCTTGTAATATTCTGCAGCATTTATGTTTTTAGTAATGTAAATGTCTCTTTTCCATTCCCAAATGCAATCATAAGCAGATTGAATACCAGAACTAATTGAAGCTCCTGCTCCAAGTAGGAATGAATGGGGTACATCAACATTTCGTTTTACTGATCTTAAAAAGGCATCGTATTCTAAATATAAATTCTCTTCCATTAAATTTTATAGGTGTTGTATCGCTGAAGTATTCTAAAGGTTCTTTATAAAGACTAAATTTTAGTTCTAATAAATATACCAAAATTATTTTCTATGTCATAAGGTATATAGATGAATTATCAATCAGCGAATGATAATGATTTATTTTTTTTGTAAACTAATTTAAGCCTAAATACTTAAAGGCCTTTACGGTTTACCGTAATCTCAGTTTGAAAAGCTACCATGTGGAATGATGTTCTACTTTATTTTTTAGACGAGACAGGCACTAGTGAGAGTGTAGGTTTTAATAGTTTTGTCAGTTCAACATTATTTCCTGGGGTAGTAGGAGAGATTGACATTCTGTTTCGGACGGCTTTACTTCTTAACCATTCCTTTGGTTCCTCCTTTGGGATTTTTTATTTTTTCGATGTCATGTAATAACTGTGGGCTTAGTTGGCGGAGATCGTCTTTTGTAATTTGTTCAATTGGTTAATATCTTTAGCTGCATAAATTTATGCGCTTTCAGAAATTGTTATTCTAATCTGTCTCCTGCTGTCTTTCTTTGACGTTAAATGGCTCTGTAAACTGCTGTTTTCATTATGAAGTGCCTTACGTGTTCATTTCTTTGTATTTCGTCCCCAAACTCATCTTAATAATTCAATTTCTATCACTTATTTGGTATATTTTAAAGAAGTGATTTTTTCACAAAATGCGCCTCTATTATGTGTTTTTCTACATAAAATCTGGTATATTTAATAAATATTTCTCATCAATGAGAAATATATGATTAAAAGTATTAAGTTCAATGACCTAAATCAACCACAATGGGAATATTAATCATTCACTTAAAAACTTTTAATTATGGTACAAAGAATTTACAGAGATGCTCTGCAGAGTATTTCTAAACATGAGCAGAAAATCTGCTGTGAATCCACTCATATCATTGATGAATCTTATCGCATGACGATGTTTCTTCGTGAGCTTCTCGCGCGGATGAAGGAACATGTCTTAACTCATGGATTTACCAGTAAACATGAAGAGATCGAATTCTTCAGGACCATTAAGCCCCAGATTTTAGGGAAGCTTATTTACTATAATAAGCTGTATAGAATAGAGGCTTCCTGTCCGTTTTCGACTGGTAAGATGTACCAGAAGTATTATTCCGGTGAACTGCAGAGCCTAAAGCAGGAATATACTGAGCAAATCTGTAATTCAGATTTTTTCCGATATTATCGTTCTGGTCGGACCGATCTCGATCATGAGTACTTTGAACTTGGAAAGATTAATTTCAATGAAGGGCTTAATAGCTATGTGTTTGAAGTTGACCCGCATTTTTCTACTTATTATGATTATAAGGTCTCACGAATCATTGCTAATGAGCTTCTGTATTCTTATTTGTTGTCAAAGATCAGCGCTGATGGTGGGGAGGGGCAGCTAAGTGATAAGGACTTTTTTTGGACGGATTCCAAAAACGCACTGATCGAGCTTATTTATGCTCTTTGTGCATCAGAGAGTATATCGGGAGGTAAAATTGGTATTCGCAAGATGAGTATTGTATTTCAGGTACTTTTTAGGATACAGCTGGGAGATATTCACCATGCTTTTCACAGGATGAAGGACCGAACCGGAAGTAGGACCGCTTTCATCGATCAGCTTAAAACCTCCCTGGAGGAATATATGGATAAGGATTTATAGACAATTTTCCATCTGATTATCAATTCTGTCCTTACTTTTTTATACAGGCAGGTCTTTTGGGTTTTTATGATAAGACCTGCTTTTCTTTTTCCGCCCATATCCGCCAATTGGCAAAAATCGTCCCTTTTTAAATGAATAGCGCTCAAAAAAACGGAAGTGTCATACTTTAAGTACGTTATCAAATCCTATAAAATTAAAAAAATCTTTGTTTTCCATTGGTGGTGCTTGGCGGATATTTCCGTGCAAGGTGCAGAATTTTGCTGGACTATAAACTAATATCTGCACAATGAAAACTACTATTAAAGAGCAGGCCCCTTATCCCTTGAAAGATCTTGGAACCTATGGGCTTATCACCACATTATTTTGTAGCTCTATCACGAGAAAGAATCAGAAGACTAACAAACCTATTGATAACTAACCTATGGAAATCGACAAAATGGAATTTAATTTCTGGATGAAGCGTATCATGGAACGTTTCGATGTTTTGAATGATCTGCTTGTAGTGAATAGTAAACAGTTGAGCTCTATAGACGGAGAGCAGCTCCTGGATAATCAGGATGTATTGCAAAAGCTGAAAATAAGTCGTCGTTCCCTGCAGCGATACCGTTCTTCCGGTCAGCTGCCTTATTCCACCATTAGCGGGAAACTGTATTATAAGCTCTCTGACGTTAACATTTTTATACGGGAAAGTTTCTCTAACTCCCTTGAAAAGATTGGGCCAAAGAAAGACAAATAATGCCACTGAAGGACAATGATGACTATGCCCAGGATAGCTCTGTTACTTTTAACAGCAAATCGTAAAAGCATATATCATGAGTGAATTAGAAAATGCACAACAGCAAACTCCCGATCAGTTGTCTGATATTTTATTGGTTCTTAATAAGGAAACAATGAAACTCGAAGCTGTTAAAGGAATGGGAAAGAATGGTAACCTGGAAACAGTAGCACCGACCAAGGAAAATGAAAACCAGTTTATGAAAGTGGATAAACATGGGGATTTCTTCTCCAATTTCTTTTCCAATTTTTTTAGCCAGCTTAAAAACCCTACGAATTTTTCTTTCTTCAAGATTCCCGGAACCTCGGTGGCCGAGGTATCTGACGAAATCCAAAAAGCCATTGATAAACCCTCTCCTGAAGGGGATAAAACACTATCAAAATATGAAGTTAGCGTAGATAAACCCACAGAAAAGCAGGAGCAGAAAGAACAATCTCAAAACGAACCACAAAATCAAAATACAATGGAAAATACACAGACAACAACCCCTGTAACTGCTCCTGTCGAAACTCCCCAGACCAGTGAGTACCGCTTTAAAGCTGAAGATATTGATTGGGAAACGATGTCTAATCTTGGACTGAGCCAGGAGAAACTGGAAAAAATGAAAATTTTAGATCCCTTATTAAAGGGGTACAAAACCAATGAATTGGTACCAATCAGTTTAAACTTAGGAACAGCGATTACCCGACTGGATGCAAGGCTTTCTCTCCAACAAAACGAAGACGGGAAAGTCGTTATGGCGATCCATGGCATCCGCAAAGAACCAAACCTTCATTTTACCTTCTTTGGTCATGAGTTCACTAAGGAGGATAAGAATAACCTTCTTAAAACAGGAAATATGGGAAGGGTTGTTGATCTGACTCATGGCAAAACAGGTGAACAGATTCCTTCCATCATCAGCATTGACAGACTCACCAATGAGCTTATAGCACTGAGGGCAGATAAGATCAAAGTCCCGGACGAAATAAAAGGGGTACAGCTGGATGATGGCCAAAAGCAGACCTTAATGGAAGGTAAGTCTCTTCATTTGGAGGGAATGCTCTCCAAAAAAGGAGAAACTTTTAATGCTGATGTTCAGTTCAATGCCGACAAGCGGTATGTAGAATTTCTGTTTGACAGAAGCAATTCAAGTAAACAGTCGCAAAATGAGCAGCAAGGTGCAGTTCAGGAAGCTCCCAAAATCTTTAGAGGGAAAGAACTTGATGAGCAGCAGTATCAGAAACTCAAAGAAGGTCAAACAGTTTATGTTAGTGATCTGATCGATAAAAAAGGCGGAAAATACGAAGGTTATATCACATATAACAAGGAAACAGGCAAGACCGGTTTTGATTTCAAAAACCCAAATGCATTAAAAGATAAGATACAACCTACTGAGGCTCATAAGACGCAGGTCGCTGTTAATTCAGACGGAAAGACCAACGAATCAACTAAGAACAGCACGGAACCTTTGAAGTCGGGACAGACCAATCCTGATACGAAAAAGCAGCAAAAGGAGCAGGAAACCCCAAAACCACCTGCCAAGTCCAGAGGCAGAAAAAGATAATCGATTACCTACTATAAAGTACTCAATGCCTACCCAGTAGGCATTTTTTATAACCAATATCAGATAATCCATAAGAATTAAAAACCAAAATAGATAAAGATATGAAAGCAATAATAGCAGAAAAACCAAGTGTGGCACGTGAGATCGCGGCACTTGTTGGAGCCACAGAAAAGCATGACGGATATTTAACAGGTAACGGCTACCAAGTGACTTGGGCACTCGGGCATCTCATTGCATTAGGAATGCCGGAAGATTATGGGATTCCAGGATTTCAGAAAGAGGTGTTGCCTATATTACCCGATCCTTTTGTATTGACGGTACGGAAAGTAAAAAAGGATAAAGGATATTCTCCTGATACAGGAGCTTTAAAACAATTAAAGATCATAGAGCAGGTTATAGATCGTTGCGACAGTATTATTGTTGCCACAGATGCTGGTCGTGAAGGTGAGTTGATCTTTCGCTATATCTATGATTTCTTAGGATGTCAAAAACCTTTTGAGCGGTTATGGATCAGTTCACTGACCGAGAAAGCCATCAGACAGGGGCTTGATAACCTCAAACCTGGTCGTGATTTTGACGGATTATATGAGGCGGCAAAAGGGAGAAGTCGTGCTGACTGGCTGGTGGGTATCAATGCTTCTCAGGCACTGAGCATAGCCGCTGAAAACGGTATTTATTCGTTGGGACGAGTCCAAACCCCAACACTGGCACTTATTTGCAAGAGATATCAGGAAAATAAGAATTTTAGTGTAAAACAATATTGGCAGATAGGGCTGGAACATCGGAAGGATTTTATTGACTTTAAGAGCCTTTCAAAAACAAAGTGGGATGATAAGAAAAAAGCAGAAGAACTGTTACGCTCTATTGAGCGAAATGGTTTGGCAGTGGTTACCACTGTAGAAAGCAAAACTGTTACAGAACAACCACCTTTATTGTTTGACCTGACAGGTTTACAGAAAGAAGCCAATAAAAAGCTTAGTTTTTCAGCAGATGAAACACTGGGCATTGCTCAAAATCTATACGAAAACAAATTTATCACCTATCCTCGAACAGGAAGCAAATACATTCCCGAAGATTTGTGGGCTGAAATTCCCAATCTCATCAGAGCTTTGGGAGACAGTCCTTTTTTCAAAGAAGCGGTTTCAAAATTAAAATGGGGCCGCTTCAATAAGCGCATAGTCAATGATCTGAAGGTAACAGACCACCATGGTTTGCTGATCACCGACAGAATTCCTTCGACTTTACCTGCCAGGGAGAATGCTGTTTACCAAATGATTGGCTTCCGCTTATTGGAATCTCTTTCATCGGCCTGCTGCAAAGAAATAACAGATGTAACTATAGAGGTTCTTCACTGTGATTTTGTACTCAGAGGCAATAAGATACTGGAATCCGGTTGGCGTGCGATAAAGGGAAGCTTTTCTGATGAAGATGCTGAAGTCACGCAGGACCTTCCCAATTTAAAAATCGGCGACGAACTGAAAATTAAAAATGCTGTTGTTTTAGAAAAGAAAACGGTACCACCTGTATTATATACTGAAGCAGGGCTTTTATCGGCCATGGAAAGTGCCGGAAAAGAAATCGAAAATGAAGAGGAGCGTAAAATTTTGCAAAATGTTGGAATCGGAACTCCGGCTACCAGAGCTTCGATCATTGAAACATTATTTACCCGGGATTATGTCAGAAGACAAAAGAAGTCGTTGATCCCTACTGAAAAAGGTCTGCAAGTATATGAATTGGTAAAAGATAAAAAGATTGCTGATGCATTGATGACCGCGGAATGGGAATTGGCCTTACAAAAAATTGAAAACGGGGAAGGGGACGCGGCTGTCTTTCAAAAAGACATGGAAAACTATTCGAGTACTATTACCAAAGAATTACTCGATATATCCTTTCCCAAAAAAGATCTCCCGGTGCTCGTCTGTCCTCAATGTAAAAAGCAGCAACTACTTATCCGGGATAAGATCGTTAAGTGTCCTGATGATGGATGTAAGTGGGTTCAGTTCCGTCAAATCTGTGGCGTGCAGATCAGTCTCTCCGATATCGAAAATCTTTTAAATAAAGGAAGAACAACCCTTATCAAAGGGATGAAAAGTAATGCGGGGAAAAAGTTTGATGCTTATATCATAATGAACAATAAGGCGGAAACTTCTTTTGAATTCGGGAGCGGTAAAAAGAAATGATTGATAGTATAGGGAATACATGTCTATATCACACAATAAAGAAGGGTCCTTTACATGACTGCCAATAGACGAAACTGCCAATAAGTAAATGTGGAAAATCTCTATTAGATTAAAAAATGAGCTCTGAGAGAAATCCGCACTATAGATGTGCACTTATTTTAATGCTGTCTTTTATTCAGTCCTACATTCTTTATACAGAATATTTAGAAGAAGGAATTTCTAAAAAAAATTCTCTTACTAAGTATTTTCAACCTTTTTATTCTACCTATTTAGCCTTTATCGGATAATACGAATAGCAAAAAGGTAAATTACCTGCGAAAAGACACAGTTGATTGTGTTATTGTCCTATTATAACTTTATGGTATTCAAACAATTAAATAATTTATTAACAAAAATTTAAAATTATGGAATTAAAAAATTTAAACCTGGTTGAGCTGGATGCTCGCCAAGCTGAACAAATTGATGGTGGTGATTTCGGATGGCTATTTGAGCAAATAATGGACAATTGGAAAGAGATAAAAAGAGGAGCCCGTGACGGATGGAACGGAACTTACAGATAGAACAGACAACAATTAATCAATTTTTTTAATAATTTTAATAACTTACTTATGGAAAATTTGGAAATGCTTACTGACGAAGAATTAGTGTTAATTGATGCCGGTGATAATGGCTTTTGGTATGATGTTGCTTATGGTGTAGGCCGTGCGGCTAAAGCATACTGGACTGCGGCAGCAATGTACGGTGGTACTGCTGCTTTTAGATAACTGATTGATCACCATTAAATTAATAAGGCTATTTCAATACAATGAAATAGCCTTTTACCTATGAAAAACATTTATATATTCATATTTTTCCTGTTTATTGCTATTATCAATGGCCTTTTTTTTAATTTTTTAAATGATTCTTTTTTTCATTTAAAAGATAGTATGCATGATGATATCTCTAAGGAGGAGATGGCTTTTCTTGCCATATTGGTGGCTCCATTTTTGGAGACGCTTTTCTTTCAGTTTCTTTTTTATAAAGTTTTAAATGGGTGGTTAGGTCTAAAAAATGATGTGGTGTGCATTCTAATTATGAGTCTTGCATTTTCACAGATGCATTGGTACAATTGGCTGTATGTTGTGATGACCTTTTTTGGAGGGCTGATACTGAATACCTTTTATATTACTTTTCGGGGGAGAACGCGATACTATTTCATGCTAACCGTTTTATTTCACGCACTTTATAACCTCTATGGGGTACTGTTTGTAAAGTAAATTCTTAAAAATTAATGCTTAAAAATATTATCTACCAGGGAATATTACTTCTTATTATCGTCTTTTTAGTGTCTTTACCACTTATTCATATTCCTATTTCTTCATCTTCAAAAGGGCTCATCCGTTCAATGGAAGAGAACTCACAATTGAGCGCTGTAATTAACGGACGAATCATAAAAAACCAATTGATAAAGAACAATCAATCCATAAAAAAAGGCGATACATTATTAGTAGTAACTGCTGAGCAGTTAGATACGCAAAAACAGTTACAGGATAACCAAAGTATGGATTATAACGCCCAACTTCAGGATCTTATTAAGCTCACGCAAGGGCAGTTTAGCGGTCTGGTAACGGGGCAATATCAAAAGGAACTTTCTGCCATGCGGGAGAAATTGGCAGAGGTTCAAACCGATCTTTCTCTTGCAGAAAAAGATCTGGAACGCTCTACCATACTTTTTAGAAAAGCGGTGATCACCAAAGCTGAATTTGAAAAATCTCATTATAAGCATCAGGGTCTTGTCAATCAGTTAGCTGGTATTCGTGAGGCACAGACTGCACAATGGCAGGCACAAAAAAGAGAAGCGGAACGCCAGCTGCGCTCAGCGGCTTCGGAAATTAAACGTATTAATCAAGAACAGAAAAACTATATTATCACAGCACCCATATCAGGAAGGCTTGTTAACTTCTCAGGGATTCAAAAGGGAAATTTTCTTGTTCAGGGTGAAAAAATAGGAGAAATATCTCCCGACCAATCCCTGGTTGCAGAATGCATGGTTTCTCCCAAAGATATAGGGTACATTTCCGTAGGCCAAAAAGTTAAGCTTCAAATTGATACCTATAACTACAATCAATGGGGACTGTTGGGAGCAGAAGTACTGGAAGTTGATCCTAATATTAAGATCAATCAGCAAACCGGAGAAGCCCTTTTCAGGGTCATTTGTACAATGGACAGTAATTATTTACAACTCAAAAATGGATACAAGGCACAAATAGGGAAAGGTTTGACCCTCAACGCACGTTTTCATATTAACAATAGAACCTTGTGGCAACTATTATTTGATAAAATAGATGACTGGTTCAACCCGAAACTTTTGTAAGTATCGGCTTACTGATTAACCCTAATAGCCTTTGCCGATGAAGAAAGATATACTGATCAAACAGCAGGATATGAAAGATTGTGGAGCTGCCTGTCTGGCTTCAATAACTGCCAATTATGGTTTGACAATGCCATTGGCAAGAATCCGCCAAATTTGCCATACCGATACCCGCGGTACTAACGTGGCAGGACTGATTCAGGGGCTGGAAGCATTGGGTTTTAACTCCAAGGGAGCTAAGGGAGCACCTGATGCCCTCCCTAATATACCATTGCCGGCTATTGCACATATAGTGGTCAAGGAACGCTACCACCATTACGTTGTCATTTATAAGGCGAATAAAGAATCTATTACGGTGATGGACCCGGCTTTTGGGAAAATGATTGTATATTCCATGGAGGATTTTTCTAAAATCTGGACGGGAGTCATAATATTGATGGAGACCAATGAATACTTTGAGCAAAAGAATGAGAAAACAAGTCTTTACCAAAGATTCTGGAATCTGGTGCAACCGCATAAAAGCATTGTCGTTCAGGCGCTGGTCGGTGCAGTTGTATATACGATACTTGGATTATCTACTTCCATCTATATTGAAAAAATTACGGATTATGTATTAATTGATGGAAACAAAAGGTTGCTTAACCTTCTGTCGGTTGGTATGATTGTAATCCTGGTGTTTCAGACTTTTATCGGGGTGATGAAAAGCGTACTCACATTGAAAACAGGACAAAAGATGGATAAGCAACTTATTCTGGGATATTACAAACATTTATTAAAGCTTCCTCAACGCTTCTTTGACACCATGAGGGTGGGAGAAATTATATCAAGGGTTAATGATGCTGTTAAAATAAGAACTTTCATTAATGATGTAGCGATTCAAATTTTTGTTAATCTATTTATCATTATTTTTTCCTTCGCATTGATGTTTACTTATTATTGGAAATTAGCATTAGTTACAGCATTGGTCATTCCCTTTTACTTTCTCATCTACTGGATTACCAATCTACTGAATAAAAAAGTGGAACGAAAACTTATGGAAGAAGGGGCTGAACTTGAATCTCACTTTGTAGAATCTCTCAATTCGGTAAGGACCATTAAACAATTTGGGATTGAGACCTATGCCAATAACAAGACCGATAATTCTTTCACCAAGTTGCTGAAAACAATTTATACCTCGGCTATGAATGCTTTTTTTTCCGGCAATTCATCTGACTTCCTGTCAAGAATATTTACCATTGTATTATTGTGGGTTGGCGCGGGTTATGTCATAGAACGTTCCATAACGCCTGGGGAGCTTCTTTCTTTTTATGCCTTGATCGGTTATTTTACCAGCCCGGTTTCGCAGCTTATCGGGATGAATAAAACGGTACAGAATGCCTTAATTGCCGCAGACCGGCTTTTTGAGATCATGGATCTGGAAAGAGAGGAAACGACGGAAAAATTAGAACTTACAGTCGATCAGATCGGAGATATTCAATTTAAGGAAGTAACGTTCAGTTACGGAAGCAGAGGCGAAGTATTTGGTGATTTCAGCTGTACCATTGAGAAAGGTAAAACAACGGCTATTGTCGGAGAGAGTGGCAGTGGCAAAACAACCTTGGCGTCATTGATTCAGAATTTATATCCACTAAAAAAAGGAAAAATAATGATCGGTGATTATGATGTCAACTACATATCGAATCAGTCGCTACGAACCCTAGTTTCGGTTGTTCCCCAGCAAATCGATTTATTTTCTGGCAATGTTGTTGAAAATATTGCGTTGGGCGATGATTTTCCGGATATACAAAAGGTATTACATATTACAAAGAGTCTGGGTATATTAAGCTTTATTGAAAAGCTTCCTAATGGATTTCAAACCTATTTAGGGGAAAATGGCGCCTTATTATCAGGTGGGCAAAAGCAAAGAATAGCGATTGCCAGGGCACTGTACAAAAATCCCGAAATACTCATACTAGATGAAGCTACTTCTTCTTTGGATTCCGAGGCAGAAGAGATTATTCAAAATACTTTGGGAAGGCTCAAAAATGAAGGAAAAACGATGATCGTTATTGCCCATCGTTTAAGTACCATTGCGAGTGCCGATACTATCTTGGTTCTAAAAGCAGGAAAAATCATAGAGCAGGGGAGCCATCAGGACTTGATTTCTCAGAATTCAGTGTATAAATCCATGTGGGAAAAGCAAGGTATTACCTAAATAAATCTAGCATTGCTGGCAATCTAATTTGGAGATATATTCAGCCTGAATTAGCCAGCGATTCATTGGAACGTCCAATTCCTTGAGATTGGTGAAATGTTAAATACTCCCCAGCAGAAATAAAAACTCCTGCACTTTTAAGTCTGCAGGAGTTTTTGTTTTTTACTTTTTCGCTTCTTCAACAGAAACCTTTCTAAAGTCTTTAAACAGCTTGCTTAATTCCAACGCTGATTTACGGGCTCTGGTACCCGCTGCTTTATTTCCTTTTTCAAGTTGTAGGTTGGCATCAGTTGAAAATGCTTCAAATTCGGTATTGATTTTTTCGATCAATTCTTTCATAATCTATTCTTTTAAAAATTAGGGTGTAAAAGTAAGCTTTACTGTTTAATTACACCAGAAACAGTGCCAAATAAAGCCATTCAGAGCATTTAAGTTCCAAAAGGATTTCTCCTGCATCTTATTGAGTTACTTTCAAAATCATAAAAATTATGATATGAATTTAGCACCCAGAGACCTGTCTTATTTTACGTTAAGGCTTCAGGAATTACTTGTTGCGAGTTTTCCGGAATTATCCGGCGACAGAATATTTATCGCCCACCGTTCCAGGCTAGCTTCGAACGCCTATGAAGGAGCGTTCAAGGCGGGTAACCGCATTGATCAATGTAATGAGATTGCGGAATATATTTTATTTGAGAATTTGCATTTCTCCAGATTTGATGCTGTTTTCAAGGTAGTCTGCAATGAGTTTGATACGATCATGGCAGACGAAGAATTACGACCATTTTCGTTGAAGATGCTGTGGGTCTGCGCACCTGTTTTTGAGCGGTACCTACTTACTGAGGATTTTGCTGACAGTCCTGAGTTTGAACTGCTTTATACTGAACTCACGGGAGCCATTCAAATCTGGATTGAAGAGAATGGGCTTCAATAAGCGGGAGCATCTACAACAGAATATTGAGGCGTTACGCATTGCATTTACGCTAGAAAAAGAAAAACGTCGGGCTACCGAAGCTGAGAGGGTGCAATTAATGCGGTACTGTGGTTTTGGTGGTCTGAAATTCGTGCTTAATCCTGCGACTCATTCCATTGACATTAACCGGTGGTCAAAATCTGAAAAGGAGTTTTTCCTGAAGACACAGGAGCTCCATCAGCTGCTTGGGGAAAATGCTTCTGATGAAAAGCAGTATAACCGGTATGTGGACAGTATGAGAAGTTCGGTGCTCACGGCATTTTATACCCCTCCGATGTTGATTGGGGCTATTGCAGATGCACTGCAGGGAAAAGGAATTACCGTACACCGGTTTTTAGAACCTTCAGCCGGAACGGGGGCTTTTATAGACGTCTTTAAAAATGAGCAAATGCATGTGACGGGCTATGAAAAGGAAGTGCTAACCGGTAAAATTTTGCAACATCTCAATCCTGAAGACAGCATCCGCATTAAAGGCTTTGAAGAGATCCCCGATAGTGAGAAAGAAAAATACGATGTCATAGCGAGTAACATTCCTTTTGGCGATACTTCTGTATTTGATCTTTCCTATTCCAGAGGAAATGAGGAGGCCAGGAAACTCTCTGCCAGAAGTATTCATAATTATTTTTTTCTGAAAGGAAGCGATATGCTTCGTGATGGAGGTATTCTGGCATTTATTACCTCACAGGGTGTGCTTAACAGTCCCAAAAATGAACCGATCCGCCGGGCACTCATGCAAAATTGTAACCTGGTTTCGGCAGTACGATTACCCAACAACCTGTTTGCAGATCATGCAGGAACAGAGGTTGGAAGTGACCTGATCATTCTTCAAAAGAACAGATTCAAACAAAGTTTAACAGAAATTGAAGAACAATTTTGTCAAAGCGTGCTGACTGAATACCGGACACCTTGTAATGCTTTGTTTCAGGACAGTAGAAGGATTGTGCATACTTCCCAGGTATTAGGTACAGATCCTTATGGACAGCCTGCCCTGGTCTATACGCACAAGGATGGTGTAGAAGGTATTTCTGATGACCTGAACAAAATGCTTTCAGAAGACTTTCAGAGTCGGTTGGATCTTGGCTTATATAGGGGAGAGCGGAATGAAGAACCTTTGATACAGGTGAGTGCAATTCCAAAAATTGCCCTTCCTGCTGTAGAAACTCCCCTTATCATGAAGGAGAAAACAATTCCGACCAATGCCGTACAATTAAGCTTGCTTGACTTGTTTGAAAATGAGGTATCAGTAGTGGGCGCTTCAAACAATCTTTCCTTAAAAAATAGCAATCCCAGGAAAAAGAAAGCATCCCAATACAAAAAAACGTTCAATGACCGTGACCGGGACGGTTTTCGTCAGGGAGATTTATTCGGTGTGGAGATGCAGGAACATCCTATTTCTACTGTGAGTGGTAATGGTGAGACTCATACGGTAAGTCCTGTTAATAACAGGATAAAAAAGAAGGCTGAACCCGTTATTGGCGATCTTTTTTCGAATGTTGGAGATCGTGAGAGTAATGGTGAAACTGAAATTGCCGCAATAGTGAATACTACTGCTGGGCCTTCCATTTATAGCGGAACTATTCGACCTTTCCACCGAAACGACTGCCTGGTCGTGGATCATGGCTATGTCGGTTATCTCAAAGCTCTCAATAAGGAGGAAGGACAGGCCCTCTTTCATCCGCTATCGTTGCAGCCTGCCCAGAAAGCGAGAGCTGAAGCGTATATTTCGGTAAGGGACACCTATATCGATCTGTACCAAAAAGAAGCAGAGCAGCAGTCTGAATACAAACAGGAAAGAGAAACCCTTAATACGTTGTATGATTCCTTTGTGAAAAAATATGGCAGTCTTAACGCTGCCGACAATATCAAGCTCATCAAGACCGACTCTGCGGGAAAGGAAATCCCTTACCTGGAACGTGTGGTAGGTGGGGTGGTCCATAAGGCGGATATTTTCTACCATCCGGTAAGTTTTTCTACCACGACACTCGTAACCAATAATCCTAACGAAGCATTGGCAGCATCACTGAACCGATACGGGAATGTGAATCTGTTTTATATGTCGCAGATCAGCGATATGTCAATTGATGATCTGAAAACGGCTTTGCATGGGCGGATCTTTTATAATCCGCTGGACCGGGAATATGAAATATCTGAAAGATGGATTTCCGGCAATGTGGTGGAGAAAGCCCAAGAGTTGGAAGCTTATTTGGTGAATCATCCTGATGACGCGGAAGCCCAACATAGTCTCACCGCTTTGGAAGAAGCAAAACCTCGACCTATTGAATTCGAAGAATTGGATTTTAATCTTGGTGAGCGGTGGATACCTACGGGGATCTATGAACGTTTTGCTACCCATTTATTCGAAACAAAGGTCCGTATTCACTATACTGAAAATACGGATGATTTTTCCATTAACTGCGATCAGAAGAATGCTCATATACGGGATAAATACGCTATAAAATCAGAAAGCCGCACCTATGATGGTATTGCACTGCTGAAAAATGCTCTGGTTAATACGACCCCGGATATCACTAAAAAAATATCGGTTGGTGAACAGGATGTGAAGGTTCGGGATATGGAAGCTATCCAATTGGCCAATACCAGGATCGATGAGATCCGTAAAGCATTTACCGATTGGCTGCACGCTCAGAATGATGAGTTTAAAAAGCGGCTAACGGCTCAATACAATGATACATTCAACTGCTTCGTGCGTCCGCAATATAATGGAGGTCATCAGGGCTTTCCGGGACTGGACAGAAAAGCTCTGGGAATAGAAGACCTGTATCCCAGCCAGAAAGATGCTGTCTGGATGATCAAACTTAATGGGGGAGCTATTTGTGATCATGAAGTGGGTGCGGGAAAAACACTCATTATGTGTACCGCTGCACAGGAGATGAAGCGTCTGGGATTGGCTCATAAGCCGATGATCATCGGCTTAAAGGCCAATGTGCATGAAATAGCGGAAACCTACCGCACTGCCTATCCCCATGCTAAAATCCTGTATCCCGGAAAAGAAGACTTTACTCCACAGAAAAGGTTAAGGATTTTCGGGGATATTAAGAACAACGATTGGGACTGTATTATCCTTACCCACGATCAGTTTGGAATGATCCCGCAGTCACCGGAACTGCAAAAGGAAATTTTACAGATAGAATTGGACAGTGTTGAAGAAAACCTGGAAGCACTGCAAGCCCAGGGTCAGGAAATATCAAGGGCTATGCTTAAAGGGGTATTGAGAAGAAAACAAAATCTGGAAGTAAAACTCAAAACCCTGGAACACGATATCGAAAATCGCAAAGATGACGTGGTGGACTTTAAAATGATGGGTATCGATCATTTATTGGTAGATGAGAGCCATCGGTTTAAAAATTTAATGTTCAATACTCGTCATGACCGTGTAGCAGGTTTGGGCAATATGCAGGGAAGCCAAAAGGCGCTTAATCTTCTTTTTGCCATTCGTACCATTCAGGAAAGAACCGGTAAAGACCTGGGAGCAACCTTTCTTTCGGGTACGACAATTAGCAATTCTTTAACAGAACTGTATTTATTGTTCAAATATTTACGGCCAAAGGCATTGGAAAAACAGGGCATCAACTGCTTTGATGCCTGGGCTGCGATTTACGCCAGAAAGACTATTGATTACGAATTCTCGGTGGCCAACAATATTGTGCAGAAAGAGCGTTTCCGATATTTTATCAAAGTACCTGAGTTAGCGCAGTTTTACTCTGAGATCACGGACTACCGTACCGCTAAGGATATTGGGATTGACCGTCCTGAGAAGAGGGAGATTCTGTACAATATTCCGCCCACACCTGAGCAGGAGATTTTTATCAAAAAGCTGATGGAGTTTGCCAAAACAGGCAATGCGATGCTGCTTGGAAGAGCTCCTTTATCTCAAAGTGAAGAAAAAGCCAAAATGCTGATCGCCACGGATTATGCCAGGAAGATGTCTTTGGATATGAGAATGATCAGCCCGCGGTATCAGGATCATCCTGATAATAAAGCCTCTCACTGTGCTGCCAATATTGCCAAGTATTATAAGAAGTTCAATGCCCAGAAAGGAACTCAGTTCGTATTCTCAGATCTGGGAACTTATAAACCGGGAGTCTGGAATGTGTATTCTGAGATCAAACGGAAGCTGGTTGAAGATTATGGTATTCCCGCTCATGAGATTAGATTTATTCAGGAAGCCAAAAACGATAAGCAGCGCCGGGAGTTCATTCAGTGGATGAATGAGGGTAAAATACGGGTACTGTTCGGATCAACCGATATGCTGGGTACTGGCGTTAATGCGCAGAAAAGAGCTGTTGCGATTCATCATCTGGATACCCCATGGCGACCGAGTGATCTTGCTCAAAGAGATGGACGGGCCATTAGAAAAGGCAATGAGATCGCGAAATTCTTTGCCGAAAATTTGGTTGATGTGATTATTTATGCGGTTGAAAAATCCCTTGACGGCTACAAATTCAATTTACTGTACAACAAACAATTATTTATTGATCAGCTGAAAACGAATAATCTTGGAAAGCGTACGATTGATGAAGGCAGTATGGATGAAAAATCGGGAATGAATTTTTCTGAATATGTGGCCATTCTTTCTGGAAATACTGAGTTGTTGGAAAAAGCGAAACTGGAAAAGCAGGTTGCCGGACTGGAAAGTGAGCGGCAAGCATTTAACCGCTCAAAGTCAATGTCGAAATACAAACTTGATGACAGCTCTAAAATATTAACGGAATCAAAATCGCGTCTTGAAAGATTGAGTCTGGACTGGGGCAATCTTCAAAAACGGATACAAAAAAGTCAGGAGGGATTCGTATTGAACCCTATTCAGCTCACAGACTTACCTTCTCATTCTGACGCCAAACAGATCGGTGCCAAATTGAGCGAGATCTCCAATAAAGCCCGTACAGAAGGACAGTATGAGGAAATTGGTTCTTTGTATGGATTTACCTTGCTCGTAAAAACGGAAGTCTCTGAAAGGCAAGGAGCAACGATCAAACTTAACCGATTTTTTGCAATGGGTGAAAGTAATATCAAGTACACTTACAATAACGGGCTGATGGCCTCTGATCCTAAGCTGGCAGCGATGAATTTTCTAAATGCTCTGGAAAAAATACCGGGATTTATCAAAGAGGAGCAGGAGAAAATAAGAGTTTATGAAAAGGACTTATCAGTGCTTGAGGATGTGGTGGGCAGTATATGGGCAAAGGAAGATAGGCTTTCGGATTTAAAGACCGAACTATCTGCTATTGAAAGGAAAATACAGTTATCTATTGCATCCGAAAAGGAGGGGGGAGCTGAAAATGAAATTGAAACTGCCCAGATCAAAAATACTACAGAAGTTCTGAAATCGAACTCAAGGTCTCTGTGAATTGTATAAAGCGGACTCCCGTACCTCACGATAAGTCCGCCCGCTCATTAGTTGAAGATGAGCTGTCCCCTATAAAGGACGCTTAATGCTCTCAAGTCAAATGTATCAATAATATTTCCTCACTTGGGTAAAATGCTCAAAAATATGTTTTGAGATTTTTGCAAAAAAAATGAAAAAATTGTCAATTTTCTATCAAAAATAAAAATTGAATACAGGGCCCTTAGGTGAGCAGAAAGGCAGACCTCCCGCTAAGTCTGTCTTCTGTCGATTGTTCTATGAGATCCACTAATCAGGATACTATGAGGAATACCGTAAGGATTTGATTCAGATCCGGTTGGCTTATTTACTAATTTTACCAAGGTCGTATGCCGTTTCAATCGTCTTTTGAATGGCTTTGGAAATACGTTCTTTTCCTTCCGATTTATTGATGTCAATACCGCAAAAAGTAGTACCATAAGATTTTGCATGGAGAGATAAATAGTAAATGCTGGCAATTTGTACTGCCAACAAAGCCCGAATGTCAATGGGTGAGTTTTTAAAATCTTTCTCCAAAATTACAAGCATTGCTTCGCCTGCCCGTTCTCTTTGATCCGATATTTTCCTAAGTACTTTATTCTTTTCTCCCAATCCCCAATGTATGATTTTTTGTTGTGCTTTGTCCTTCAGCAGAGAATCAAACTGAGCCTGCAGTACCTTATGTATTTCAGGTATTCCCAAATTGTCCATACTCTTTATCATTTTTTTTGCCCCTGACTTCCAGAAATCTTTTTCACTAAGATAAGTTTCTATAAGGTTATCAAGGCTTCCGAAATAGGCATAAATTAGTTTCCGGTTTAATCCAGCCTCTTTGGCAATATTTACTACTGTAAGTCCTGGATAGCTATATTTCTTCAAAGTTGTTCCTACAGCAGCGACAAGTATTCGCATGGTACGGGCTTTTTCACGAAGGGGTCCTGATGCTGTTTTTCTGGATTTTGTCTCCCGATTTTCGATTTCCGTTTTCTTATTTTTTGCCATTGCTTTCGATTTTGAGGCTTCTGCAATGTGTGACTTTTTGACGACAAATTCAAATGCGTTTTATTAGTATGCGTGTGCTTCGCGCGCATTAGTTAAAAGTCTGCTTTATTGTTGCGACACTTTTAATTGATAACAAGAATTAAAATCTTTGAACGTCAGTAATAAGTTCCTTTTTACCGGAAATCCTTTCGTGTAACAAAAGAGAATCCTGGCAAAAAAAAAGTAGCAATAAGCGGAACTCAGAAATCTTTATTAGCTTTAAAAATGAATCCTAAGAAAAATCACCTCTATAAGTACCTGTTCATTCTATTTCTATCCCCATTCATGAGTTTTTTTATTTATGAAGAATATATAAAAGAAGGAATTTCTATTAAAGTTCTCTTACTAAGTATTTTAAATCTTGTATTCTTCGTGTTTAGTATCTATCAGATCATACGGATACAAAAAAAATAACTCCCTGAGAAAAGACACAGTTGACGGCGTATTGTTTCTGCGATATCTTTACAGTAGTAAGGAATGTCAATATTATTTCATTCCTTTCAAAATCATGAAACAATTTATAAACTAAAGTTTAAAAACATGAAAAAGTTGGGAGTGATTAAAATGGAAAGTATTAAAGGCAGTAGGTTCTGCATTGATATGGGAAGTGGTTTCGCCCTTCTTGGTGGAGGTATTGGGGTTCTTGTAGGTTTGGGATCATGGATTGTATGTAGTCTGTCAAGGGAGAATTCATAATGGAATCTCATAAATCATATATGTTCACTATTGTAACAAATATTGTTGCCTTGAGCTGCCTGTATATCGACGGTAACTTTCCTTTTCTTGGGATTGCTCGTTTCGCTTTCTGGTTTCTTCCTTTATTGTTTAATATTAACCTCATTAGACCTTACCTCTTTAAAAACAAAAACCTAACATTAAAACAAGATGACAAAAAATGAAATTGCATAACTCGAGAAAATTAGCGGTGGTTATGATTGGAGTTATTTTTAAAAATGCATAAGTTATTCAGGCTCAGGGATGATTTGGGGAAAGTAAAGGCCGCCCCTTAAAAGGCGGTCTTTCTTTGCATCAAAGGGCGGCGAGTCAACTATTTGAAGTGATATTGTAAGGCTATTTCAAACTCCCCGTTACCATATTTTCCGAGATCAGAGGTATCTGTGGTATAAAAACATAATATCCGGAGCTGATTCTGGTAAAAAGTACCCACTCCAAAGGTCGCTGCATTGGTGCTATGATACAGAGCATTCATTGTGAGTTTATCCTTGTAGCAGCCAACCTGTGCACCAACATCCAATATTCCCTTATAATTTTCCACTCCCCGGTACATGACTTTCGGCTCGATGGTAAGACCCTCAGTAAAGAATTTATAGCTTACCGCCCCCATATATAATGAACGGTCAATACCATTTCTTTTTAAATCCTTATTGAATAACTGTTTTACGTTGGATAGACTTCCCTGAACGGTTAGAAACTCACTCCTGTAGGACATTCCAAAATCTCCTTCAATATATAATGGACGGACATTAAAAAGATGCAGATTCTGATCGTCTGGGTCACCAACAACCTTATTAAAATCAATCCATTCATTCATGATACTACTTGTGATTCCGAAATCCAGAAAACAATGATTGTCATTTAATGGAATATGGTACGCATAGGTCCCTTTTACGCTGGTTCTACGGATGACTCCTGCATTTTCGCGGTAAAAATTCAGCCCAAATCCAATTCTCTTGCCAGGTAAACCATAGGTAGCAGTAAGTGTCTGCATGGATGGTGCTCCATCTATTGCGGTCCACTGAACTTTGTAGGCACCATTGACTTCCCATCCGTGGCCAATTCCTGCCATCGCAGGATTGGCTAAATACTCATTTTGAAAGTAGATGCTTCCCATCGGGTTGAGCTGTCCATAGGCTTTGCTCATCACTAATAAAATGATGGTGATGAGGATATATTGAATTGTTTTCATGTGATCTTTGATTAAGTTATTTAAAATTGAGATAGATGTCTGTATCGATCTCCAGTTACTTAGTTTTTCTGTTTATTTAATTTGTAAGGATGTGAAGCCTTATGGATGATCCCGGATGATTGAAACTGTTCCCCTTATTAGGCTATTCCCATTTCCGGGTTCTATGACATAGATGTATGCATCTTCATGGAGAAGTTTTCCATTTAATATTCCATCCCAGTCATTGGCGTAGCCTTTTTTGCTGTAGAGCAAACGGCCAGCCCGATCATAGATGAGTACCTTGTTATTAGGAAAGGCTTCAATATTTTTAATGATCCAGGTATCATTTTTTCCGTCTCCATTGGGGGTAATGACATTATTGGGGATCAGACCCTGATCCTCTTTGACTGTAATGGTGAGTTCTGAGACTGCGGTACATCCATTCGCATTAGTGGCAATAACGGTATAGGTGGTTGTTTGGCTTGGGCTGACTTTTAACGTCTCTGTATTCTGCCCGCTTTGAATTTCGGTACCGATCCACGCATAGCTGATACCACCTGAAGCGGTTAAAGTGATGGTTTGTCCTTTTATAATTTCTGTTTCAGGGTCACTGGTTATCGTAACCAAGGGTAAAGGGTTGACCATTATACCTGTCATAGCCTTGGATAATAGAGATCCATCCTGATAGGTATAGGTTACACTATACATACCGGGTGCACTTTCCGAAAGAGCAATTGCTCCTGTCACTTCATCAATTTTCAATCCGGATGGACTGGCTGTATATCTACCATTTTTAGGACCTGTTTGCTGGACTTTTACGGTGCCAACAGCGCAATAACCCTCCAAAGGGTAAGCAATGGCCGCCAGTGCAGGATTGATCTTTACAATGGTTGTCGTCATTGAATTGCAGGTTCCATTGGTAAAAGCATAGGTGACTATGTAGGACTGATTAGGAGTTGATTTTGCCAGATTTAAGGTTCCGGTTGCTGCATCAATAGATAGTCCCTGGGGAAGCGCAGAAAAAGTTCCTCCCGTCTGCCCGGTCTGTATAACATCAACGGTACCGGCTGCCTCAAATTTCCCATTACCATAGCTAATTGTTGCCGTTGGGATTAATGGTTTTGGATGTATTGTAACGATGATGGGGTCACTTATACATCCGCTACTGTTTTTGGCCGTTATCGTATGCTCACCACTTGGAAGTTCATAATAAAGGGTTTCTGAATACGTGCTTCCATCGACACTATATGTTATTCCTTCTGTCGGTTTTATAGTAATAGCCCCACCAGTAACCATACAGGTAGGTTGTGTGATTTTAATTTGGGCAGCAAGATTGGTGACGGGATCTATTGAAATGACAATATTATCTGTTACTTCACAGTGCGGGCCATACGCCACCTTAATCTGATAAGTACCTCCGGAAGTAACGCTCTGTTTGATATGGTCACCCAAGACTTCACCGGTGGTTAGATTGGTCCACTGAATTTTGGTATTTTCATTAGGCATAAAAACACTGCCATCTAAAACAACGGGTAGGACCGCTGCACAAATTTTTAGATCCGGTCCTAACGCCCCAATCCCTGTTCCTGGATTGGATTGGAAGTTGATGTTGGCAGTATTACCGCCATTGGTGCTCTGTGGCAGCAGCGTGAAAGGAAGACAGGATGCATTGATATCCTTTAGGGATATGAAATTATAAGTGGTTTTACCGCTATTTACACAGAGGTTGGCCTTGATCCCCTCAATAGTAGACTGCACCTGAACCGTAGAGCAGTTGGTACCGCTCATCTGCAAACGGTCATTGATCGTTATGGTTTTCCCTGCTTCGATTTGGTAGATGCTGTTTTTTGAAGAAAATGTAAGCTGATCTACTATAAGACTTCCATACAGTCGGTTAATCAGGTTGTCATTACCATCAAAAGTAATGGTATGGTAGGAGGCACCATCTTTTCCTTTAAACTCATTGGCAGACTGGGTTAAGTATATGTGACTTGTTCCGGCATCTAAGTGGGAGCCTGTATATGACCAGCCTTCACCACTATAAGACAGATAAATTCGGGAGGCACCCAAGATCAGGGATAATGATTGCCCTTGAGCATGGTTTGATTCAATGCCGGTAAACGACAATGCTTTGAGGGTCTTTCCGTTGGTATTTAATGTCCCATTCGTAAAGCGAATTCTGGTATTGGTGGTAAAGTCATCCAACAACGTATAACTGCCGGTTCCAGAAAACTGAACATCGAATTGAGTAGCAACAATGGCCCCATTAGTGGTGATGGTACTTCCTGCTTCAGAGGACAGGAATTGAATTCCCCCGGTATGAGAGAGAGATCGTTGCAGGATCAGTGAACCATAGCAGGCTAGTGTTCCACCCATTGTCGGCGTACCTGTTACCCTGCTCCAGGTCATATTATGAAACTCTGCAATTCCTGTAATCGTAATCTTTGGACTTTCACCGGAGTACTCATTAAAGAAAACATTGTCAAAACGAGTGGGGAGGCAACCTCCCGAAGAAGTACCATTGGCATTGGTTGTCCAATGGGTGGGGTCATTCCAATTTCCACTACCATCAATCCAATACAAGTTCTGAGCTGTTGGCGCCGAAAAAGTCCAACCGGAATTATTTTCTTTATTAATACCTGTAGCTGTATAAACTGCTCCACCAATTACTGCAATTCCGCTCATTCTTACCTTATTGAGTGAAATGTTTGAAGTGCTTTTAATGGTGGCTTTTGATGCTGCATAGGTATTGTCAAAATCCCAAACTTTGCACGATGAATTACTGATGAGCCTATTAACCGTCTGTATGGAACCTCCCATCAGATGGCAGTCCTTGCCAAGGGTTAGAATATTGAATTGGTTTGAACCGTTAATGATGGATTCTCCATTAAAATTGACAGTACTGAAAGCGTTTCCTGTGTTTCCATCATATCCAATGATAGAGCCCGTCAAATTACCATTGAGAAAATGAAGATCGTTATAAACAAGACCGGGCTTGGATCTAAACTCATTGTTATTCACGCCGCCTCCCGACGAATTGGAAGGGGGCATGGTACCCATCATATTGATGGTACTTGTCCCGGCGTTCAATTTTGAAATACCTGCGCCATCCCAATATCCTGCGATGTTAATTGCCGATGAACCCAAATTAAGGACAGCAGAACTCCCTGAAGTAGAGGAGTAGTTATCAGCATTGACCGTTTGATTATTGGTGTCAAAAGTACCACTGAGCACTCCAAAATTTTTGACGTTAAAAGTGTCGGATAACAGCCAGGTACCGGAAGTATTA
This sequence comes from Chryseobacterium sp. MEBOG07, assembly GCF_021869745.1. Classification (NCBI taxonomy): domain Bacteria; kingdom Pseudomonadati; phylum Bacteroidota; class Flavobacteriia; order Flavobacteriales; family Weeksellaceae; genus Chryseobacterium; species Chryseobacterium sp. MEBOG07. The sequence continues at coordinate 4,232,677 of NZ_CP084579.1, read as the reverse complement.
TTGAAGAATACGCCTTTATATACAACATTTTCTGCTGTATAATCCATTTCCACGCCATTGGTAGTGATCGTATTTCCTGAATGGGCTGCAACAAAGTTGGTCCGCTCTACATCATAGTCCATCCCGGTTTGTAAAATGAGTGATCCATTGATGTTTAAAGGATTTACTTCAAGTCCTTTAAGTACAGGTTGGCTGCCAGCCACTTCTTCCCATGTCATATTGTTGCAGTTGGCTGAAATATCAAGGGTTACAGTATAGTTATTGCCTGAGTATTTAGTAAAGAATACGTTATCCATGGCTCCCGGCAGACAGGAGTTCATAGGATCTGCGATTCCCTTAGTATCGGTCGTCCAGTGGGTGGGATCACTCCAATTACCGCTGCCTCCAATCCAATAAAAATGACGTGATAGGGCAGGAGTAATGGCTACATTGAGATTATTGCCGCCATCAATACCTCCTGTCACCATTAAAGGTGAACCACTGGCATTGATATCACTTAATTTGGCATTTATAATGGTTGTGGGAGTTAGGAGATTCAATCTGGCTCTTGTTCCCGGTAGGTAAGAACCAATCTCAAGAAGACCTGAGCAGACAGGGCCAATAACTTTAAAATGGGTAACCTTTACTTCCATATTCGTTCCCAGGATGTATTTTTTTGAAGAAGATACATGAAGATCAGAAATGGTTAGTGGTGTAGGGCTGCCACCTGCATTAATAAAGGCACTGCCGGCAAAGGTTACGCTGTTAAATGTACATGGAGTTGTTGTACTGTATAGTAGTGAAGATATATTGGCACTGCCCCCGGCAGTAAATGCTATATTGTGATAAGCCAGTCCGGAATTATAATAAAAATTTGCACTGTTTGCGCTGAGATTGATTTGGCTGGTTCCGGAATTGAGGAATAAGGGTGATCCACCATAATTGATATAGGCCCAGTTGCCGTTAACGGTGATCGTTGAGTTAGCCAGGGTTAATGTGCGGACTCCGAGTCCGGAAGTTGAGGACCCAAAATTCTTGATGGCCATAGATTGGCTGTTGGTATTGAGATGGCCATTTCTAAAGAGGATATCGTTCTCCGGGCTTGAAAAGGCATCATTCAAACTCCATCCCCCACTTGTTAAAAAATAAGTATCTCCTTGAATTTCCACGCCATTTGAGGTTAAAGTATTTCCGGTTTCTGTACTCATGTATTGAGTGGTGGCAACCCGGTAGTGCATTCCTTTTTGCCATGTACTCGAACCATAAATACTGAGCATATCCTTTGGAGCTGCGGTTTTAAAAACAGGATTTCCCGGCACGCCACTCCATGAAATGTTTTGACACTCGGCATCAGGAGTAGTAATGATCACGGGAGCTGATGAAGAAATGTCTCCCGAAAATCGGGTAAAAAATACATTATCGTTGCGGCTCGGTAAGCACCCTCCTGATGGAGTTCCATCGGCATGTGTTGTCCAATGAGCAGGATCATTCCAGGTTCCGCCACCACCGATCCAATAGAAATTTTTGGATGAATTTGTAAATACCCAACCTGAATTCTGCCCGCCATCGATTCCGTTGCTGGCAGAAAACAGTGCTGAACCTATTGCTTTAAGGTAATTGAGCCTCACATTGCGTAAACCAATTGGAAGTGTACTTTTTATCGTAGCCTGAACTGCTCCGTATCCGCTTAAACTCCACAATGGCTCACAATCTTGTGTCGGATTATTAATAACACTGACATTTTGCGTTCCATACACAAAATAGGTCTTTGACTTTGCTAAGTTCAGGGTGTCTATGGTACAGTTAGAAGTAATAAATCCTGAGTTAGCAAAGCTTAGATGATTGAAAGTGCAGTTACCCTCTGCAATCCTGTACCAGCCATAGGGGGAGGGATTAGAAGGATCTGCGGTATTGGTAAAGCTGACATTGTGATAGACCTGTCCATTCTTTCCTATAAAAGAGACTCCGTATCCGTCATCAGCTCCTTGGGTGATGTTAATTTGAGAGGTCCCTCCAATGAGTGTATTTCCGGTATAATTCCATGATGGTGATCCACTTAACTGTGAATTCCTTCCGGTTAGCGTGATGATGGATGATCCTAAATGTAAAGAGCGTGGTTCAATTACACCTGATGGTATGGTTCCGCAGCAGCCAGCTTCATCAAAGAAGCTTGTGGTGATCACGCTAGATCCGAAATCCAGTGATCCTTTTAGAAAATACATTTTTCCGGTACTTTTCAAAATGCCGCTGATCAGATATGATCCGGAGCCTAAAAAATAGATCGCTGCTGAACCGGTCACTTGTTCATTAAAGCCAATTGTGCTGGTTCCACCGGATCTAAAATAAAGAGTATTGTTCAAAACGGTACCCGTCTGGAAATCGGCACTGCCATAGATATTGAGGATATTACCAATAAATAGGGGTGCTTGCGATACTCCTTTAACCGTAAAGCTCATACAAGTGGATTCCTGATTGATGGTGACCGTTTTACTGTTTGCATTGAACCCGGAGTTACCATCAAAGATCACATGATCTCCCGCCTGGGGGATGCTGGGAGATAAAACGCTGCCACTATTCCCTGAACTTAGAGACCAATGATTAATGTCGCTCCAGTTACCGGAACCTCCGATCCAGTATAGGACTGAGCCTTTCGATGTGAAGGAACAGAGCAGTAGGATAAAAATAAAAGCAGGTACTTTCATGGAAATACCTGCCGTTGACAATTTCTTGTCTTTGATACATTGAAGTAGCATGGGATTGAAAATTAATAGGTGTGAAAAAATAATTGTGAATTTGTTTTTGTGATTAAGAAGTCTTTTTATTCCTGCATAACCAGGTGCTGCAAGTCAGGATCATTTTTGATCCGCTCCAATTCATCGGTTACTATTTTGAGAATATCGGTCTTGATCTGTCTGTAGTTTGCCTCAATTTCCTGCTTCATGTTGTCATTTCCATTTTCGTCTTCGAATGATGCGATCTGAGGAATCCTTTGATAGTTTTTGGTTTCCTGGGCTACCTTTTCATTGTCTACTACGATTTCAGCATGAAATATTTTTTGATCGATGCGTTCCTCGAAATTGTCGGATACTGCTCCAACAAATATTCCCTGGGTAAGTGTTGATATTTTAGAAGCTGGAATCAGACTGTCTAATTGGGTGGAAATTGAAGTGGATTTATCATTTCTGTTGATACTCAAACTTTGGCGTTTCTGCAGTACCTTCCCAAAACGCTCAGAAAGGCTTTTGGCTGTTTCACCTACGACCTGTCCGCTGAAAATATTCCCTACCGTATTTTGAATGACCTTACTTTCTTTATCACCGTAATCACGGGTTAGCTGAGAATAATCCTGGAACCCTAAACAGACTGCCACCTTATTGCTACGGGCGGTGGCAATAAGATTATCCAGACCCCTGAAATAGATGGTCGGCAGCTCATCAATAATCACGGAGCTTTTAAGCTGACCCTTTTTGTTAATGAGCTTTACAATTCTTGAATTGTATAGTCCCAATGCTGCCGAATAAATATTCTGACGATCAGGATTATTTCCTACACAAAGGATCTTGGGTTCTTTGGGATTGTTGATATCCAATGAAAAGTCATCACCGGTCATTACCCAATACAATTGGGGTGAGATCATCCTTGATAAAGGAATCTTTGCTGAAGCGATCTGTCCCTGAAGCTGATCCTGGGCACCGCCTTGCCAGGCATCCATAAAAGGGGATAGATAATTTTCCAGATCAGGATAGGAGGTTAGGATCGTAAAGACATCCGAATATTTTTTGTTGAGCAGCTCGATGGCATGAGGAAAGGTGCAGTATGTACCGTTATCATAGATTTTTAAAAACCAAATGATGGCTGCTAACAGGATAATTGGGGACTCAACGAAAAAATCCCCTTGCTTCTGGATCCAGCTGCGGTTTAAATTCAGCATGATGGTATACGCTGATTCGTAAGCATCTGATATATCGGTCATAAATTCTGGATTGATGGGATTACAGCGGTGGCTTCTCCTTGGATCATCGAAATTGATCACGTAGAATTTTGGTTTTACGGCATACTTATCGGTATACTTGAGCAAATGATTATAGGCAATGGTAGAAAGATCGTCGAACTTGAAATCGTAGATATACATGGAAAAACCCTTCTCGATCTGCTGTTTGATATAGTTGTTCACTACAGCATATGATTTTCCGGAACCCGGGGTTCCCAGTACAATGGTGGCACGAAACGGATTGACAATGTTGATCCATCCGTCATGCTGCTTTTTATTGTACCAGAACTTGGTAGGCAGGTTAATGGAGTATTCATTTTTTATGAGTTTGGTTTCCTGCATGAAACTTTCATTCTCAGTATTGAATACATCATCCATCAGGTTATTTTTGAGCAGTCTGCTCATCCAGACCCCTGCCATGAGTAAAGCAACATATCCCGAACTGATGGTTAGTATATAAAAGAAGGTTCCGATTTTTAAGGGAAGCCTGAATAGAGGAGTGTTGAGAAAGAATAGTACAAAACCAATCGCCAGTACGGTGTTGATTTTGGTCCAGGTAATCTTTTCATTCTTTACGCCTTTGGTTCCCAGGCAGCTTAAAGCCAGTAAGACCAAAGCAAATATTTTGCTGTATAGGGGATGTGAAAACAGTCCCGCTGTCCGCTGAAAATTACCAAGTATTTTATTAATAATTTGCAGTGTCCAGCCTTGCTGCTGAAAGAAACTGTAACAGAACCAATAGCAGTGCATGAGTACCAAAAGAATACTTACTGCCCGCATAAACTCCATGATCTTCGCCAGGCCTCTTAAATCATCTTCTCCTTGCATTTTTTTTGATTTAAATGTTAGAAGTGGGAATGTAGAGGAGCTGCTTAAAGATTATTATGAGTTGGCACTCATTGGCATTAGATGGCTGCCGATGGCATTGATGTCGATCAGAAATGATGGGACAATGTGGACTACACTTTAAACAAAAGTAAGCTTAAGTGGATTTTCGGATTAAATTAAAGAGGTGTTTAAAATGTTTTGGGAAAATTGATTTGAATCAAATTACGTAAATTTATACTATGTTATATAAATTTAAAGAAAAGCGATTGATGCTTTTTGCAAGTGTTTTGTCTGAAATTCAATGTGTTAATAATAATCACTTTATTGTACGAAATGTTCGGAAGAATACTCAAGAATCATTTCGTGCCATTGAAATGACAGGTAAAATTTCACCAGCATGTATGGAAGTGAGTAGTCCAGAAGAGTTTGGTTTTCAATTATTAGCACATGATCAGATTAAACATTTTTTTTCAGATTATAAAGAAACATTTCCCAGCCCATCACTTTATTATATGGATGAAAATAATGTCTTTTTAGTCCAACATGGAATGTGCACTACAATACTTTATAATGAGTTGATGTCTCATGAAGTACAGTATATTGATGAATTCCAAGATATCTATTTAAAAATGTGTGGTAGAGAATTAATTTTTACACCTACTGATATTATATGGTAAGACAAAATATTAATTGATGAATTTTAAAAAAAAGCTCCCTAAACACCAAAATGGGTATGTTAATTACGTTGCTGAAAGCATTTATTTTTGAGGCCTAGGTTTTCGTTTTTTCTTCTTCATTTGATTTTCAAATATCAGCTCCTCATAATCCTCACCCTGAGCTTCAGGCAGTAATCCTCCAAGACCCTCTATGAAGCCGGGTTCATTTTTACAGAGGAAGTCAAATAGATGATGGGGTTTTTCGTACGTATTGGCATCTTGAAAGGGTGTCGCTTTTACAACCAGTTTTTGCGAAGCTGTTGTTGTGATCTCAGGTTTTTGATTATGGACCCACCATTCATTAAATACATTGGCTGAGAATTCTTTGCCTAAACGGGAACCATTCCAAACTGTTTTAGAATTGTGATCAATAAAGGTTATTCCATACACTCGTCCCTCAGGATTTCTTCTCACAACTGTATTAATACCCTGCTGCAGTAATTGTTTTTTGAAACCAATCTCATCTGATGAAGTGTGCAGGGCAACCTCTACAATATTTTTGAGCAATGCTTTTGCTGGGTCATTTTTGAGGGATACCTTAGATGTCAAAAAATGTTCCTGCAGCATGATATTTCCTGCATTTTTCCCGAATAGTGAGGCTTTGAATGGATGACCCGTTTTCTCGCCATTTTCATTGAGTGCAGAGTAAATGAGTCCTTGTTTCTGTATTCCATGCAATTCTCCATTGATCTCTTCGACGGTAATATTAAAAAGGGATAACAGGGCATTGTATTCTCCCATATTTTGAAATCTGTAATAGGTAGGAATATGCCGGACTACCGAAGCAATTTGGCTTTTTAGATCCCCCTTTTTATACTCTAGAGGATGGAATATGCTGTCATTTTGTGATTGATTTCCCCCCGTTGTCAGTAGCAGCCCGTATTTCAGTTCTAATGCTCTTGATATATTTACTGAACGTCTTTTATCAAACGTATCCGATATTTTTCTGCCTTCTTCATCCACACATACCGACACAATATGGATGTGGGTCCGGTCAATATCGGTATGTTTAAATACGACAAAAGGCTGGTTTCCGTACCCCATTTGCTCCATATAATCCTGTGCAATAGCCTTAAATTTTTCATCACTGACCTGATCTTTTGAGTTGGGATTGAGGGAAATATGGAGAACCGGCTTCTCTGTTTTGTTATTTGCAGCGAGATACGGTTCAAAAGATCGGGCTAATTGAGCTACGGAATAACTTCCGTCAGGTGTTTCGATCATCTTATGGGTGTATAAGATCTGTCCGTTTTCTTTGTCCACTTTCAGCTGATTATAGGCAAGGGCACCGAATAAATTTTCTCCTCTTCCAATGTTTGCGATCATTTTAAAGGTCTTTTTTTAGATGTTCTCTTTCAAATTCCCGGGTCAAACGTATTATTTCCTGGCATAATTTTGCCATTTCTATGGTCTGTTTTTCCAGCTTAAAGAGATAAGCTGCGGCTTTCTTTTCGGAAAAATTTCGATACAGGAGCTTTACAATCTGGTTATAATTGACCCCGACTGCTCTAAACTGTCCATATAAAGTAGTAAGCCGCATATAATAATCCATAGTCGATTTATCAATTTTTACTGTTTTAATGGTTCTCTGAAAGAGGCTGGCGGTGATAAAATGAGCCATTATTTTCATTCCCGACTGTTCAAAGAGAGAATGAAACCTGGCATTTTCTTCAGCATTCAAGCTAATTGAATACCGAAATACGGCGGGATCTTTTTTAGGATTTCGCCCGCCTTTTTTGGGTCTGTGCAGATTATTGTTTTCCATACTGGTCCATTTATGATTGTAATAAAACTTCGACTCCGGAGAAGTTTTCCGGCTCCCGGCCAGGGCAAGGGTTCTGAGCTGCGGAATTCATTTCCAGCAGCTCAGAACACACCTTGCTGTGTTCCGGTGAACACTAAAATCCGTCCTTCGGAGCGGATTATAGATAGCAGGGAAAACAGCTTCGAGCTGTTCTTTAAGAATCTTTGATTTATTGAAATAAGTATCCTCATTCTCCATTTTGAAATCTTTTGACAAAGTTCGGGCAGAGTGATGAGAGAATCACCACTGAACTAAGCGCCAAATGAAGCCAATGAGTGCCAATGAGTGTCATGAGAAATTACTTCACATGCCCATATTCTTTCTTTGCTTTAAGGTTTTACAGAAATACATTCAGGTATATGTGCCTGCAAATGGAAAGAAAACCTGTTAGGTTTCTGTAGGGACGGGCAATTGCTAAAGAGTAAATATGTAAAACTATAAAAGCATACTTCTGTAAAAGCGCTAAAGCATATTGATTGTAAAAATTACCTCATGCAAAACTTCAAAGGTTTCGGTAAAAGCATACAGAAATGAGGAAACATATAAATACAGTAATAGGGGGAATTTACCAAACGGTAAAAAGGGAATGCAAAAATATAGGCAGATATGCATTTACATCCCTGCACAGTTTTCAATAAAAACCATTATAAATATTTAATCTGATGACTTTAAAACAACCATTAAAAATCAGTTTCTCTACCCCAAAGGGAGGAGTAGGGAAAACAACCATCACAGCCATTATTGCAAGTGTTTTGCATTTTCGGTTAGGATTTAGTGTACTTATAGTAGACTGCGACTTTCCGCAGTATAGTCTTGATAAAATGAGGGAGAGGGATCTCAAAACAGTGATGCAGAACGACTATCATAAAAAAGCTGCTATAAAACTGTATCAGCATATCAATAAAAAAGCCTATCCCATTATTCGGTGCAAATCTGAAGATGCGTTGGAAATGGCAGCGGAGTATGTTAGTGGCTCGGATCTTCATTTTGATTTCATTTTTTTTGATCTACCGGGAACTGCGAATACTCCAGGTGTACTAACGACCTTGAGAAGTATGGAATTTATTTTTTCTCCTATAACTGCTGATCGTCTGGTTATAGAAAGCACATTAAGCTTCGCGAAAGCATTTCTTCAGCTTCCTGAGACCACTGCCGGGGCTAAAGAACAAGCTTTCTGGTTATTTTGGAATCAGGTAGACGGCAGGGAAAGAACTAATCTGTATGATGCCTATGAGACTGTTATTGAAGAGTTGGAATTGTCTGTAATGAATACAAAGATCATGGACAGTAAACGTTTCCGTAAAGAAACGGAAGAAAGCGGGAACTATATATTCAGATCAAGTTTACTAGCCCCCGAAGAAAAGTTAATGAGAATGACCAGGATGGATCTTTTTATAGAGGAATTCCTAAGAATTATAAAACGTTAATACGGTAAGCTATGGAATCTGATAAAATTAAAAAGAGCTTTGAAAAGCCTCTTGTTGATGAGGCTTCTATCATGGATATAATGAGTGGTAATCTATCTGTCCCAACTAATCAAATCCCCAAACAGGATGCTGAAACCAAAGAAGGCAAACCCCGGGAAAGGCGAAAAGAAAACTTCCCAAAGAAAATAAGCTATGAAGAGGTATTTCTTATCAATCGTTATCCATCGGGTCGCAATGGCAAAGTCGTCTATATACGTCCTGAATTTCACGAGCGGTTACTCCGTATTGTTCAATTGACCCGGGAAGAAAAAACAACATTGTACAGTTATATCGATAATATTTTTGAACATCATTTCAAAGAATTCGGGACTGATATTACTGATTTCTTCAATGAACGAAACAAACCCATCCTATAAGAAACCAAACTCATCTATTATCATTATGGAAACACTCATTGTAATATGCCTTCTTGTGGTCATTGTTTTATTGCTGCAAGATAAGATCGTCATCCAAAAAACAGAGAAAAAGAAGATCACCCGTGAAAAGCGGGTCATTACATTACCTGATATCATGGGATTGCCAAAACCTGTTAAGCGCCTTTGGAGGCCAAATAGTGCCATTGAGCGCCAAGATTCTAAGCAAGAGGACAAAACCAATAATTTTGATCATGAGATCGAAAAGAAAGATCTTAATAAACAAATTCCGCAGGAAGAGCTGGATGAAGTTTTTGGAGATGTACCTGATTTGAAAGAAGAAGAAGAGGAGTGGAACAGGTATGGAGTTTCCGATGGTGAAGAAGGTTTTGCCATGGGGGTCACCTTTGAAGAACTGGGTACCGTGGGGATGGTGCTTCGGGCAGAAAACCCGGAGCCCTCTTTGCAAAAACAAGCGGTAGATATTGTTCACAGAATACAGGGAACCGAACTCTTCAGCCTATTGGAAAACTCTATGGAAGGAGCTTCAAGAAGAATAGCCGAGCTATTGGACCAAAGGCTTTCCTTAACAGAGACTGATTCCGGTTCTTCCATTATGCGGAGTGATACATCTAATGATTTTGATATAGAAGCCTTTATTTAAAAAGCGTCCTAACTCATTTAAAAAAGTATTATGTATGAAAATAGAACTGAAAAACATTCACTTCAGCCAGCAGCTTAGTGAGGAGTCCAATGCATTCTCAGCCAACTTATATATAGAAGGTGTAAAGGCTGGTAGTGTTTCTAACCGGGGGCGTGGTGGTCCCACTGTCTGTAAGGCTGTAGATGAAAGGGGGGATCAACTTATTATTGCTGCTGAGAACTATTGTCATTCACTGCCGTCGGAAAAATCCGGCTTAGGTAGTGAGCAGTATGAATTGAAAATGGATCTTGGAAGATACGTCGATAAGCTGCTTGTGAAATACCTGCAGGAAAAGGAAAATCAAAAGTTCCAAAAGAAACTTGAAACGGCAATCGAAAGGGGTATTGTTGTAGGTATTCCTGGTAAGTCATTTGAAGTGTGGGAGTTTACACAGCCTATAGGAATATTGCTTCAGCATCCGAAAGGACCTGATATGATTAAAAGAGCTCTTAAAGAAGATATAATTTCGGAATTAACGGGAGGGAAAATCATTATGAACACCAATATTCCTCAAAAATTGTTAGAGGAAGCCGGATTAAAAAAGAGTCAATATGCAGGACCGGTTTCTGACGAATCTACCATAAAGCAAAAGGTAAATAAGCAGCAGAGGAAAGGTCCTAAACTATGAGTTGTGGGATATAGACCCTACAGCAATAAGGACATTAGCAAAAACTAATGTCCTTATTGGTTGCTGTTTATTTTCTTCAAAGAGTTGGTAAGCTTCTTCCTATGAATGGAATCTGAGAACTGCCTGAACCCAATAGAGAATGTGTCTTATGTTGCGAGTTCAATTGCCATTTCATCAAAGTAAGAGCACTGCGCCCAAAGGGTTTTGTTACCAATAACATAAATCCTTTTTTTAGCCCTGGTGACTGCTACATTCAGCATATTGGGTTTTTGGGAAGCCCAATTTCTTGCGCCTGGAGATGCAGGGTCACTTCCCAGCACCAGAAATACAATATCGGCTTCTTTTCCCTGAAACTTGTGAATAGTTCCGCAGGATACTGCTGGGTTTTCCTTAAATTCAGCCTTACAAGTATTGGCAACTGTTTTAAACGGTGAAATTACATATACACTACCTGTGAAACCTGCTTTTTGAAGTTCGTTTATCTTCGACTTTAACTCTTGGATCTCATCCTTTAATGCATGTTTATTGATAGGTGGGTTGTTGTCAGCGATATGGAACCACTGCGAGGGTCCAATATAATGATCTGTAGTATTTTCTTTAACAGCTTTTACCATCTGCTCACCGTACGCAATTCTATTGGCGATGGTAAACATGGGATCGTCACACCTTCTATGGGCACGCAAAGGATATCCCGTCCATATCAGCTCTTCTGAAAAGCCATTTTGCATATACGTTCCCGTTGTAGAAATTCTATCTGCCAATTGTTGAGCTGATGTTTGAGAGGGTGACCATATTTTATCTACTTTATTTTCCTGCCTTAATTTAAACACTAATTGGGAAGGAATGGTAACTACAGGTTCAACCTGCAGAGGATCTCCGATAATAATACTGCGCCTGGATCGGTGTAAACTTCCGGCAGCAAATTGAGGAGACGCCTGTCCAGCTTCGTCTATGAGAAGCCATCCGATCTGGTCTTTATTCATATTGGGAAATAATTTACCTGCTGAAGCCAGGGTCGTAGAAACCACAGGAACACAAAGGAAAAATGTACTCCATAAATTTTGAGATAAGCCTGCTGCGACGTTTACCCTTCCGGTCAGCATTTCAAAAAATGTATTAAGATTGTTTTTTACTTTTACGGCATTGCTTAAAATGGCATATTTATGCAGATCAAGACTCAGCAGGAAAATAGTACTCCTTAGTTTGGCTATTGCAGGGGAGTAATAGGGCATTCTAAGATGAATTTCATCTAAGGGCAATGTTTCAAAGTCTTCATCAAAAAGATGTTGATAGTCTATTCCATATTCCAAATGTAGATTTTCTCTGAGGCGGAGGTACAGATCAATAGATTTATGTACGGAGATGACTTGTTGGACAGCTTTTCCTTTTTTTGAAGTGACAGAATCCAACTGATCGTTTATTTGTTCCAGCTGACTTTTAACAGCCTCATGTTTTGTTCGAAGGGTATTGTACTCATTAAAACAATTATCTGCCTGTGCTTTCCATTCCTGATAGGTTTTGGAGTTAAAGAGCTTATGGAAAATAAAAAAGGAGGGTTTGTTTGTTGTTAAAAAATCCATTGCTTTTTGGATTTTTTCAATGCTTTCCTTTGCATTCATTTCCTGGGATAGAGCTGCTGATCTTGCAGATTCTAATTTTTTGAGTTCAGTTTCAAGAACAGCTATTATATCCTGTAGCCTGGTTCTTTCTGCTTTGTCTTTCAGATAGGCAGATAATGACTCATGAAATGTTCCGGCCTGCTGTTTGAAAACTTCAAATTTATCCAGGTGCTTTCTCAGTTCATCTCTTGTTTCATTGAACTTCTTTTGAAAATTTGCACTTTGATCATTTTGTTTATCCTTATAGACCGCCATCAGGACATCTTTAAATCCGGTCACCCCATTTTTTTTGTCACTTTCCCAAAAAGCATCCTTAAAATCGGAGCGGTTTTTCGCTTTTCCTAGCGCAGCACTGAGTATACCCCAACTCTTTTCTTCAATAAGTTTTCCGGCAGACTCAGAAAAATAGTCTGCATCAGGAAATGTATCTCTGTCAATTTTTATCTCTGCAGGAAGCTCTTTCGTTATATTTTCTACTGCTGAATTGTTATTGCTGGCAACTACAATCCCGTAATCACCCATTAATTTCTCATTGAGATCATAGGTCCATAAATCCCATCCATTTTCTTGTTCAATTTTAGAAGGCCTTTTTTCAAATAGATTACTTGCCCCCAGCTCCGAAAGCACCTTGGCTCTTCTTACTACAATCTCTGCGATTACATCCAGTAATAAGGTTGTTTTTCCGGTTCCTGGAGGACCGTTTATTCCCTGTATCCCCAAATCATAGCCTATTTGTGAGAAGACCGTGTTGAGGGCACCTGCCTGGGCGGTATATAATCCAAATTTGATGGAAGAAGGCCAGCGGCCTGCCGTCATTAATTTGGGGTGAATGCTTTCGAATAAATATTTTTTCTCATTAATCAGGTCCTTTCTGTTCTTCTCTGAAATAGAAAGATTTAAATACTCCTGAAGGGTCTTTCCATATTGCTTAGGGTTTACATCTGATAAATAGCTCAAATCAGTTAGATAGAAACTATTCAAAAAACCGGTCTCAGGTTTTGAAGTTTTATACACTTCTTTGGCCAGCAAAAAGACCTCAATACGGTTATTGTTCCATCCTTTTACATGATCTGTAAGGGAGTCTAGTTCTGTTTTAAGATGGAGTGGGGTGAGTGTATCTCCTTTTCTGGCAAGTTCTTCATTGCCCGTTTGAGGCTGTGGTGGAATATTGTAGCGCAGTTCAAAATCTTCCTGGGCTTTTATTAGAACGGAACTGATCGTAGATAAATCTTCTTTTTGTTCCAAAAGGCTAATCCCCAAAGCATAGGCAGCAGGTACGTAACTTCTTTCGTCCGGCCTGCCATCTTCATCCAATAGCAAAGCGGATAAACAGGTATAGCCTGTTATCGGATCTTCCCAATCCTGTTTTTCATTTTCAGTGCCCAGTAATGTGTCAATATAATTGATGACCTTTTTCTTTTCGATCCTGCCAAAGATTAGGGTGTACTGCCATTTATAATCTTCTTTTGCAGGAGCCCTTTCTGCCTGCAGCCATGGGAAAATAGTATTTTCTCTAAGTATTGAAGAATCTTTATTAAAATCAGGAAGGTCGAAAATTTCAACATTCCTCCAAAAACTTAAAATATGTTGTTCTGAAGTCAAAGCGTTGTGATTTATTAGCCTCTATATTACAAAAAAATATCTATCCTGCAATTCCGGTGTTGGGTTTTACATTCCGTTTCTAAGCCATTTAACGCCACTGAGTGCCAAAGAATGCCATTTCGAGATGACCGGCTAAGTCCTCTAATACATTTGTTTCCAGTCCTGCAGAGAGCAGGAATAACAAAACCAATTACCAGGGTTTATGATAGAAAAGCAGAGAAGAAATTTTGCTGCCTTGGCTTGTAACGTAGAGTACAACTGCTAAGGGAAAATGGTAAACCTGTAATAAAAAGCAAAAAATAGTATGGAACGTGAATTACCGACAGTCAACCTGGATGGGACTGATTTTATTGTCGATGTGAATAAGCTCGAACTCAGAGAGAAGGCGAATCCTTCTAATGTCATAACCCTTGAGGATATGAGTGATATTGGTGACGGATATGTGTATGATCGTTTGATCATCCCTGAATTTGTAAAATTGGACCCGGAAGGAATGTCCGCCAAATACAAGATTGATGATCTTACCGATAAAACTGATTTTGACCTGATGGTCGATCAGGAAGCTTTCGATAAGCGGGTCAAGGGGATGCTTCCAACTGTGGACATTGCAGGACATGTGTTCTACGTGGATCTGAAGATGGATATGATGCGTCCTCACGATGATTTCCTGTCCAATGGAATCGTGTTCGACGAGATTGAGCATTACTTTTCGGAGGAAGACAATGCTTATATTATTCCCTATAATCCTGTGACTCGTGAGTTTCAGGAATTTGAATCAGACCACGATAAGATCACGGAATTTCCCAAAGATTTGATCGCAGTACAATTTCCCTTTCAAAAAGACCTTGACCCGATAGGCTGGAACAGAATGGGCGGTTGGGATATCAAGGATGACTTAAAGCAAATTGGTTTGCAATCTCATTTCGAGGCTAAAATTTTACCATGGGGAGAAACCTGGGTTGCTGATATTATTAAAGAAAATCTCGAAAGACAAAATAAGCAAGAAAAAATAAAGAAACCGGAGGTAAAACCGGAGCCTCCTAAAGTGCAAAAAAATAAAGGAAGAAAAATGTAAAGCTTCGGGATTTATAAGACCCGGATTAATAGCTATTCATCCCATTTATTTAGGGCGTCTCATCTGTACAGATGGGACGTTTTTTTTATCTCAAAATCCTGAGTTCAGCGCCACTAAAAGCCAAACGATTCCACTGAGCGTCAATGTGTAAATCAGGCTCCAATGCCCCAATACATTTGTTTCCAAGCCTGCAGAAAGCAGGAAATCACTAACCAATTAATGTGTTTTAACATGGAAAAACAAAGAAAAAAGCTCTTGCTGATGGGGATGGTATTACTGTCAGTTTCGGGGGTGTTTGCTCAGGGCAATGGTACTGCCGGTATTAACGAAGCCACTCAGATGGTTACCTCTTATTTTGACCCTGCTACGAAGCTGATCTATGCTATTGGAGCTGTCGTGGGACTGATCGGCGGGGTCAAGGTGTATAACAAATTTAGCAGCGGTGATCCGGATACGAGTAAGACGGCTGCAAGCTGGTTTGGTGCCTGTATTTTTTTGATCGTCGCAGCGACGATCCTTCGTTCATTTTTTCTCTAACAGCAGCCTTATGAATAACTATAATATCAATAAAGGTATTGGGCGCAGCGTGGAATTTAAGGGCCTTAAGGCACAGTACCTCTTCATATTCGCAGGCGGGTTGTTGGGAATCCTCATTCTCGTGATGATTCTTTATATGGCAGGGGTTAACTCCTACATCTGCCTGTTTATAGGCGGTGGCGGAGCTACACTCATCGTGTGGCAGACTTTTAAGTTGAACAAAAAATACGGTGAACATGGGCTGATGAAAATCGACGCCGTAAAAAGCCATCCCAGATATATCATCTGCCGTAAGCCTATCCATCGCTATCTGAAATCATCCCTTAAAAATCCCGCCCTATGAGAAATATGAGCAAGACCAGCACGCTGGAAAGTAAGTTTCCTCTGTTGGCGGTAGAAGACCACTGTATCATTTCCAAGGAGGCTGATATTACCGCCTGTTTCAGGGTACATCTCCCGGAGCTTTTTACGGTGGCAGCTCCGGAGTATGAAGCCATTCATTCTGCCTGGCATAAAGCAGTAAAAACACTTCCGGATTATACAGTAATCCATAAACAGGATTGGTACATCAAGGAAAACTACGCACCGGATATGAGTACGGAAGGATTGAGTTTTTTAGCAAAGTCCTATCAGGGGCATTTCAATGAGAGACCGTTCCTGAATCATTACTGCTATTTGTTTATCACCAAGACTTCGAAAGAGAGAATGAGAATGCAGAGCAACTTTTCATCCCTCTGCAAAGGAATTTTGGTTCCAAAGGAGATCAGGGATCGGGAGGCGGTTTCGAGGTTTATGGAATCTGTCAGCCAGTTTGAAAGGATTGTCAACGATTCAGGACTCATAAAATTGGAACGTCTGACCGAAGATGAGATTATCGGAACTGAGGGTAAGCAAGGACTATTGGAACAGTACTTTACGCTGTCAAGACAACCCGGAACATCATTACAGGATATTGCCCTGGGAGCAGAAGAAATGCGTATCGGTAATAACAGGCTTTGTCTTCATACGCTGTCTGATACCGATGATCTGCCGGGAACCGTTTCTACGGATCTCCGGTACGAAAAATTATCGACCGACCGAAGCGACTGCCGTTTGTCTTTTGCCGCTCCGGTGGGCTTACTGCTCAACTGTAATCATATCTACAATCAATACCTGTTCCTTGATAACAGTGAGGATAACCTGAGGAAGTTTGAAAAATCAGCCAGGAATATGCACTCCCTTGGAAGATACAGCCGAAGCAACCAGATCAATAAAGAATGGATCGAGCAGTATTTGAATGAAGCCCATTCCTATGGTCTTTCCTCGATAAGAGCGCATTTTAATGTGATGGCATGGTCTGATGATCCTGTTGAACTGAAGCAGCTGAAGAATGATACAGGCAGTGCATTGGCACTGATGGAATGCAAACCCCGTCATAATACCACAGATGTTGCGACACTGTTTTGGGCAGGGATTCCTGGCAATGCCGGTGACTTTCCAAGTGAAGAAAGTTTTTATACGTTCATCGAACCTGCTCTGTGCTTTTTCACCGAAGAGACCAATTATCAAAATTCACTCTCCCCCTTCGGAATCAAGATGGCAGACCGGTTGACCGGAAATCCTATTCATTTAGATATCTCTGATCTTCCGATGAAAAAAGGGATTATCACCAACCGGAACAAATTTATTCTGGGACCATCAGGGAGCGGAAAATCTTTTTTCACAAACCATATGGTTAGGCAGTATTATGAGCAAGGCGCTCACGTACTTCTAGTTGATACGGGAAATTCTTATCAGGGACTATGTGAGCTGATCAAAGGAAAAACAAAAGGTGAGGACGGAGTTTATTTTACGTATACCGAAGATAATCCGATCGCCTTCAATCCTTTTTATACCGATGATGGAGTGTTCGATATTGAAAAAAGAGAAAGTATCAAAACCCTGATACTGACGCTCTGGAAAAGGGATGATGAACCGCCAACCCGGGCTGAAGAAGTTGCGCTGTCCAATGCGGTAAGTGGTTACATAGAAAAGATTAAAAGCCAAAATGAATATCCGTCTTTCAATAGTTTTTATGATTATGTGAGAGGTGGCTATCGCAAGATCCTGGAAGAAAAGCAGGTTCGTGAAAAAGATTTTGATATTGCTAATTTCCTAAACGTCCTTGAGCCTTATTACAGGGGCGGTGAATATGACTACCTGCTTAATTCCGAGAAACAGCTTGACCTTCTTTCTAAACGCTTTATCGTGTTTGAAATTGATGCGATCAAGGAACATAAAATTCTTTTTCCGGTAGTCACCATCATCATTATGGAGGTCTTTATTAACAAGATGAGAAGGCTAAAAGGCATCCGAAAGATGATTTTAATTGAAGAAGCCTGGAAGGCGATTGCCAAGGAGGGTATGGCGGAATATTTAAAATATTTGTTTAAGACGGTCAGAAAATTCTTTGGTGAGGCCATCGTCGTGACCCAGGAGGTTGACGACATTATTCGCTCGCCGATTGTCAAAGAAAGTATTATCAATAATTCCGACTGTAAAATCCTGCTTGATCAGCGTAAGTATATGAACAAGTTTGATGATATCCAGGCGATGCTCGGTTTGACCGATAAAGAAAAGGCACAGGTACTCTCCATCAATATGAATAATGATCCATCGCGATTTTATAAAGAGGTATGGATCGGGCTGGGGGAACCCACTCTGCAGTGTATGCTACTGAAGTGTCCGCGCAAGAGTACCTGGCCTATACAACTGAAGAAACGGAAAAGCTCGAAGTGATGCAGCTTGCTCAGGAGCTCGGTGGTAATGTCGAACTGGCCATCAAAAGAATAGCTGCTGACAAAAAAGAAAATCAATAAAGATTTCAACGATTTCATAACCTATTTAACATCCAAAAACAATGAAAAAATTCATGGTATTGGTGAGTACAGCCCTGTTATTGGCGTTCTCACCAGCAAAAGCACAATGGGTCGTTACTGACCCTACGAATCTCGCACAAGGTATTGTCAACTCTGCAGAACAAATTGTACAGACTTCCAGTACGGTAAGCAATACGCTTAAAAGCTTTCAGGAAGTTAAAAGAGTCTATGACCAGGGTAAAGAATACTACGACAAACTTAAAGCGGTCAACAATCTGGTCAAAGATGCCCGAAAGGTTCAGCAGACCGTCCTTATGGTTGGAAATATCTCGGAACTGTATGTTAACAGTTTCGGAAAGATGATGAATGATCCCAATTTTTCAGCGCAGGAGCTTACTGCAATTGCCTTTGGCTATTCAAAGCTTTTGAATGAAAGTGGAGATCTGCTTAAAGATCTCAAACAAATCATTAATGCTTCAAGCCTTTCCTTAAATGATAAGGAGCGTATGGAGATTGTTGATAAGGTCTATAAGGAGGTGAGCGAATACCATAAGCTCGTACGCTACTACACCAATAAGAATATTTCGGTGAGCTATCTCAGGGCCAAAAAGAAAAATGATGCACAGCGTGTGCTCCAGCTCTATGGAACGGGTAATCAGAAATATTGGTAAGCCCTTTTACTCACAAACTCTTTAAACTTTATTACTATGGACTTTAATAATCTTCATGAGATCCTTCGCTCGTTATACGACCAGATGCTTCCACTGTCCGCCACTATGGCGGCAGTGGCCAAAGGGGTTGCCGGACTCGGTGCCTTATTCTACGTCGCCCTGAAAGTGTGGCAGGCCCTGAGCCGTGCCGAACCTATCGATATGTTTCCATTATTAAGACCCTTTGCTTTGGGGATCTGCATTATGTTTTTTCCAACAATTGTGCTGGGGACCATTAATGGTGTCCTCAGTCCGGTGGTGAAAGGTACCCACGGAATGCTCGAAAATCAGGTATTGGATCTCAATAAATTACAAAAACAGAAAGACCAGCTGGAACGTGAAGCCATGCTCAGAAATCCCGAACAGGCTTATCTGATCTCCGATGAGGAATTTGATAAAAAGCTCGAAGAGTTGGGTTGGTCTCCATCCGACCTTGGAACGATGGCCGGAATGTATATGGAAAGGCAGACTTATGAATTTGAGCAGACGATAAAAAACTGGCTCCGGGATTTGTTGGAGATTCTTTTTCAGGCTGCAGCTCTGGTTATTGATACCATCCGGACCTTCTTTCTGATTGTTTTATCTATTCTTGGCCCTATTGCCTTTGCTATTTCGGTGTGGGATGGCTTTCAATCCACTTTAACACAATGGATATCGAGATATGTGAGTGTGTATTTGTGGCTTCCTGTAGCGGATATATTCAGCGCTATGCTGGCTAAGCTTCAATCCCTGATGCTGGAAAAAGATATCCAAAGTCTCTCGGACCCCAATTTCATCCCTGACGGCTCAAGTACCCTTTATACGATTTTTATGATTATAGGAATTGTAGGTTATTTCACTGTACCAACAGTAACAGGGTGGGTTATCCAGGCGGGTGGTGCCGGTAATTTCATGCGTAATGTTACTCAGACAGCACAGAAGGCGGGTAATGTTGCCGGAGCGGGTACCGGAGCAGCAGTCGGAAATATTGGAGGTCAGCTTCTGAAATAATCAGCCTTGTCAATCCTATACTATTTATCATAAAAATTTAAAAAATGGAATTTAAAACCCTCAGAAATATCGAGAACAGCTTCCGGCAGATCAGGCTTTACGCCCTCCTATTTGCGATGCTGTGTATCTCCGTGGTAGCATATGTCATCTGGCATTCGTACCGCTTTGCAGAAGCCCAGAGACAAAAGATCTATGTGCTGGACAATGGTAAATCATTAATGCTGGCGCTCTCTCAGGATGCTGCGATCAACCGTCCTGTTGAAGCTCGTGAGCATGTCCGCCGTTTCCATGAACTCTTCTTTACCCTGGCTCCCGATAAAAATGCGATTGAAAGTAATATGAAGCGGGCTTTCAATCTTGCCGATAAAAGTGCTTTCAATTATTACAAAGACTTGTCGGAGAAAGGCTATTACAACCGGATCATTTCAGGAAATATCCAGCAGCGTATTGAAGTGGACAGTGTTCAATGCGATTTTGATATCTATCCTTATGCCGTTAAAACTTTTGCGAGGCAGTACATTATTCGTTCAAGCAATTTGACAGAACGAAGCCTGGTTACTTCGTGCTACCTCCTCAATTCTGTCCGCTCGGACAGTAACCCTCAAGGATTTAACATTGAAAAATTCAGTGTGCTGGAAAATAAAGATTTGCGTGTCACAGAACGCTAAATAGAGTCTTCTTTGGGCTTATAAAACTGAAAAATAGTTACACCATGAAAAATGTAAGAACAATAATAAGCAATCGATGCGAAAAGCTCGATGGGAAGTGGCGGAAGCTATCTGCCAGAAAACAGAAAAAATGGGTGATCCTTTTTTTTACAGGGTACCTTCTTCTGACAGTAGGCGTGGTAATAACAGTCTGGTACGATGCCAAAACGAATACAGTAAAACAAAAATCGGTAACAGGTCATATCCGTAATCCGGTAGTAGAGCCAAAAGAATCCGGCTCGGATATCAAGAATTCATCAACACACATAAAAAATAACGATCATGATAGACAATGATAATAAACGGACGGTGAAGCTCACTGATGTGGGTCAACAGGAAAGTCCTGAATCGGAAGGGTCTTCAAAAGACAATCTTCAAAAGCTCAAAAAGCCACTTATTTTCGTCTTGATGGCTGTGGTATTTCTCGGATGTATGTACCTGATATTTGCACCATCATCGGATGCTGATGAAAAGCAGCAAACGGGTCTTAATGAAGCGGTACCACAAGCAACAGAAGCTGGAATGCAGGCTGATAAAGGAAAAGCATATGAAACAGATTTGCTGGATCAAAAGGAACTCGAAAAAAAGCAGTCACTCTCTGCCTTGTCAGCGTATTGGAATTCAGATAGCTCTTCCTCACAGTCTGGCATTGCAAGTACAGGAAACCCTGTATCAAATGGGGGAGGCTATGCCTCCTCTCAACATGAGGCTCTTAACAGCTACCGAAATATCCAGGGAACCTTGGGGAGTTTTTATCAGGACAATGGGCGAAGCTCGGAGCTTCAAAATGAGGTACGCTCCCTAAAGGCTCAATTGGCAGAAAGGGAAGCACCACCGGCCAATCCGGTCCAAAATCAGCTCGCCCTGATGGAGAAATCGTATCAATTGGCAGCCAAATATTTTCCTACAAGCGGTAATTCTGCTAAAACAGTGGAAAGAACTCCAAAAAATGTTCCAGATACAGCTAAGCAGGTCGTTCCAAAGGTTTCTTTTGCAGCACTGTATCCAGTTCAACAAAACGTAGTTTCTGCTTTGTATAGAGAACCTTCAGACTCTGCTTTTCTTTCTGAGTTGAGGCAGGTGAAAAACAGAAACTTTTATACTGCCGGAAAGGTCGCGGAAGCTAAGCAGGCAGTTAACAGCATCCGTGCCTGCATTCATGAAACGCAAACGATCACTGTTGATCAGACAGTCCGTATTCGGTTGTTAGAATCCATCCGACTTTCAAAACTGGCGATCCCTAAAGGAGCTGTAGTCACTGCTATTGCTAAGTTCCAGGGACTCAGGCTTCAGCTTTTGGTCGGGTCCATAGAATTTAATGGCCATATTATTCCAGTAGAGCTCACCGCCTTTGATTTGGATGGGCAATCGGGATTGGCAATCCCGTATTCTACTGAAAGAAGTGCCCTTACCGAAATGGCCGCCAATATGGGAAATACGGGAGGAACCAGCATCTCGTTGAGTTCCTCTACGGGACAACAGATCACCTCAGACCTGAGTAAAAGCGTCGTACAAGGCATCTCGGGTTACTTCGCAAAGAGGGTAAGAACGCCTAAGATCACCCTTAAAGCCGGACATAAAATCTTTCTGGTTGCCAAAAAATAATGATTAATTCAAAATTCAAAAAATATGAAACACCTATTAAAAAGTCTGCTGATGATTACGTTCCTGGTAAGCTTTACGTTACAACTTAAAGCCCAGCAGCAGGAAAGCATACCTGTCAATGATACTCTTACCACGGAATCAAGACTCAAAACCGGAAAAATAGCACCGTATTGGCTCACAGTAACCTATGACAAGACCACTCACATTATTTTCCCCTCTAAAATCAGGTATGTAGATATGGGGAGTGAATATCTGATCGCGGGAAAAGCGGATGACGCAGAAAATGTACTTCGCATTAAAGCTGCGGAACGTGATTTTGCGGCTGAAACCAATTTCTCTGTTATTACTGAAGACGGACGTTTCTATAATTTCGATGTGTTTTACAGCCGTTATCCTGCCACCTTAAACTATGATGTAAAAAAAATGCTGCAGACTCAGGAAAAGGAAAAAGTTAATGATGTTCTTTTCGATGATCTTGGCGGAAGCCAGCCCTCTTTAACGGAGGCAGCTATGAAAGCCATTTATACGAGGGATAAAAAGCGGATCAGACATATCGGTTCTTACAGCTTCGGAATCAGTTTTCTTCTCAAAGGTATTTACATTTACAATGGTAAATATTTTTTCCATACGGAACTCAAAAACGATACGAGTGTGCCCTTTCCTGTTGACTTTATGACTTTCAAAATCGTAGACAAGAAAACATCCAAACAAACGGTGGTGCAGGAAAATGAGCTTGTCCCTTTAAGAACCTATCTTCCTTTGACTGATGTCAAAGACACCCGCACAGAACGGAATGTTTTTTTGCTGGACCAATTTACTGTTGCTGATGATAAGGTTCTGGTTATTGAAATCTTCGAGAAAAACGGCGGGAGACATCAGAAATTAGAAGTGGAAAATATGGATCTGATCCACGCGAAACCAGTCACTGAGCTTAAACTCATCTTTTAATCTGATAAAAATAATAGAAATGAATACATATATTTTAGCCATTATGATGGTTGTAACCAGCATTACAAGCTTACAAGCCCAAAGGCTGATCAAAGGACAGAAAGGATTTGAAGTCAGCGCAGGTCTGATCTCGGATAAAAAAGCACTGCATGATTACTTTTATCTGCAGGTGGGAATGACAATTAACGGGAAAAACGGCGGGTACCAGCTTTGGGCTGTTGAGTATTCCCATAAGAAGCATGAATTTGAAAATTATGCTATTCCTGTAGAAACGTACTGCGGAGAAGGAGGGTACAGCTTTGCACTGCTCAGCGACTGGACAAAAAATATTTCTTTGAATATGGGAATAACCGGAGTTGCAGGATATGAAGTGATTAATCGTGGTGAGCGTGTATTGCCTAATGGAGCCGTCATTCAAAATAAGGACAGTTTTATTTATGGGGAGGATTGCGTCTTTCTTTAGAAACCTATTTGAGTGATCACGTGGTGATGCTGGTACAGGGCAGGACCAAAGCAGTCTGGGGAACTTCAGTCGAAAGATTCAGACCGTCTGCAGGTATCGGAATACGCTATATTTTTTAATTTTTAAATCTAAAACAATGAACTGTATTAATAATAAAAAAGTACCCTTTGTCCAAAGGTTACATTCTTTACTAACTATTTTGCCC
This sequence comes from Chryseobacterium sp. MEBOG07, assembly GCF_021869745.1. Lineage (NCBI taxonomy): Bacteria > Pseudomonadati > Bacteroidota > Flavobacteriia > Flavobacteriales > Weeksellaceae > Chryseobacterium > Chryseobacterium sp. MEBOG07. The sequence continues at coordinate 4,208,890 of NZ_CP084579.1, read as the reverse complement.
ATCCTGTTCATATTATTAACGCTCGCTTCCTGCGACAAAGAACTTGATGTAAAAACTGATTTTCCATTTGAACTGAAGGTGATGCCGGTTCCAAAGAGCATTACCAAAGGAGAAACGGTAACAATAAGATGCACTCTAAAACCCCAGGGGAACTATAAAGGTACAGAGTACTATATCCGATATTTTCAATTTGACGGACGGGGAAAGTTGCAGTTAGGAAATAATAAGCCGCTAAAGCCGAATGATTCTTACTCCTTAACTGAGCAGCAATTCAGATTGTATTATGTTTCTGAGTCGAATGTGACACAGGCATTTGATGTTTGGATTTCAAACAATCATGGACATGAGCAAAAAGTGAGTTTTCAGTTTAATGCTGCTGACTAGTAGTAGATAAAATAACATTAAAAAAGAAAGGATCTGCGCTTCAATTGGGCAGATCCTTTTTCATTAAAAAAAATCTTACCGGAATTTTGGTTTAATGTGCAATGAGAAGTTATTATCATTGTTAAAAAGGCATATGAAGAAATGAATGAGGTGAAATTAATTCTCATTAAAGAGAATTAATTTGATGTTCTGAATTAAAAAATGTACATTACTTTTTTAAATGTTTAGTTTTTTTTTCAGACTAAAATAACGCGCTCATGAACATTTTCTTACTGTCCTTGATTGACAAAAGAATTGAAGGGGCGATGATCAGGTTCTCTCAACTCCCGGTAAGGTCATCTCTTCTAAGTTCTAACTACCATGAACTTCTGGTAAAGCTTACCAAAAATGTTATTGATACTTATATCAGATTTTTTCAATGTGTCTATATTGTTCCAAAGGAATACGGCTATCGTCAAAATATGATGGTAAAAAGATTTGATCTTTCGGATGTCAGTCGGGAAAAGTTAAAGGGTATCGAAAAGATGCTTATAGATCTTATTCCAGTTCCTGTATGTACTTCTGTGATTCCGGTTAATCTTCGTATTCATCAATCGGGGCAGATATTTTTATACACTGGCATTGGTATTTTTGAAAGCACGCTTCGCTATGTCGTTTTCTCTCTTTATGAACTCTCAATACCCATGGCTTCCATACAATACAGTCCAGGTGTGCTGCAGTATCTTGAAACAGTCTTATATCAAGTTAATAATGATGAACCCTCGAAGTCTAAACCTCTTAGAAAACTGGCCGCCGATTATGGTAAGAACTACAATCAGTTTCAAAAGGATTGTAAGGATTATTTCGGCGATACTTTCCATCAGTTTCACAATAAGATGAAAATGCTTAATGTGTTGGAAGATATATTGTTTACGGCATATAGCTTAAAAGAGATCGCCTATAGAAACGATTTTTCAAATTATAACAGCATGTATTTTCTGTTTGGCAGAAAATATGGATTTCCCCTCTATTCTATTCCCAGATTGTTGACTGAAATTTAGTAAGATAGCGTCGATTGAAACTTTCGTTACTATTTTCAATATATCGGGTACTTTCTTCAATGATTTTTATACTTTTTTGTGTGTTTTGAGTACTATTTGATATTTAATTCTATTTTTTAATAGGGAGCTTTACTTCTGTGAAACAAACAGTTATTCCTATGAAAAAAGCTCTACCTATACTGCCTGTTATTATTGCGTACTTCTTTGTACTTCTTTTCTGCTATGCGGGTATCAGTAAAATGTTGGATTTTGAAAATTTTCAGGTACAGCTGGCACAGTCTCCATTGCTAAGTGCTTTTGCCGGACTGATTTCTTATTCTGTCATTATTGTAGAACTTATCATTGTATTATTACTCTGCATTAAAAGCACCAGGCTGATAGGTCTTTATCTTTCACTTGGTATCATGATCAGCTTTACGGTTTATATTTATCTCATTTTGAATTACAGTGATTTTGTACCCTGTTCCTGTGGAGGAATCCTTGAAAAACTTGGATGGACTGAGCATATGATCTTTAATATAGTCTGTGTTTTGATAGCTTTTGCAGGTATCTATATTTTAGAACAACAAAAAAGGAGAAAGTTAAACAGAACGCTGATCTGCACCGGAGCCGGAAGCCTTATATCTGTGGGGATGGTCATTGCTTTGTTTTTATCCTCGGAGAATATCATAAAAAAGGAAAATAATTTTACCCGGCGTTTTTTGCTGCATCCAATCATTGAGGGTAAAGCTTTAGATCTGGGAATTAATTCCTATTACTTTGCGGGAGTGGATGATGGGAAGATTTATCTGGGAAATAGTACGGCACCACTCATTTTAACTTCTGTAGATACCGCTTTGATGAAAAGTTCGGCTATGAAGATCCGCTTGGATAAGTCCGATTACAACTACCGGAACCTGCAGGTTCAGGTCAGTGGCAGTTATTATTATCTGTATGATGGCAGTGTTCCTGTTATATACAGAGGTGCTTTAGGAGATTCACTGGCACAAACCATCAGCTACAGAGATGCTTATTTTACACAGCTAGTCGTGAGAGATTCTGGAAAATTTGCCATCAGAACACAGAGCCGCCAAAACCAGCAATACATGCTGGGTACTCTGGATCTTAATGGAACTCCCAAACTGAAGTTGCAACCCACTATTCTTGAAAAACAAATAGACGGGGTGTTTGATTCAGATGGAAAGCTGATCGAGAGTTGGGGAGCGAAACAACTTATTTATACCTATTCGTACCGAAATCAATTTTTGGTTATGGACCATGATCTGGGTATTGTAAAGAAGTTCAACACGATCGATACAACGACTCGGGCTAAAATAGAAACCAGACAGCTTTCCAATGGAAACCATAAAATGACAGCACCCCCGCTATTGGTCAATAAAATGGTGACGGGTAATGGTCAGCTATTGTTTATCCAATCCAATTTGATGGGAAAATACGAGTCTGCAAAAGCATGGAAGAGTTCTGCGATCGTTGATGTATACCGAACAGACAGGCAAGAATACGTAGGAAGCTTTTATATACCGAACCGGAAAGAAAATGCGATATCACACATGTTGGCTACTGACAAGTATTTGTATGTGTTGATAGGAAATGAATTGATACGGTATCACTTCAGGATGCCATTGTAAGATACCAAACAAGGGGAAGCCGAAAACCTTATAGAGTAGGCACAATCATTCTTAGATTTTTTTATTATGAAAAAGTTCATTCTTCCTGCTGCCGTTATATTAATGGCTGCAGGCGCCGCTTTTGCGACAAAAGTAACAACAAGTAAACGCATCAATGTACCTGCGTATCGCATTGATGCGGTATCGGGACAATGTATCGATGCAAAACAGCAGTGTAGTAAAACTCCAGGAGAAACCTGTCTCTGGTCAGCGGACAATGCGACCCCACTACATGAGTTATCCGAAACCATGTGTGGTGAAGAGCTGTTTAAACCTGCCAATTAAACCTGTAAAAAAGCGAGGCTGTCCGAATGGGACAGCCTCGCTTTTAATGGTTATTAATCCATGGGACATTCTTCTTGTCTTTTAAAAAGTAGTCCCACCATTCTAGTACCTTTCGGTGCAGATCTTTTTTCTCGTCTGAACTTGCACCCAGAGCATGTCTTCCATTAGGGTAGAATAAGGTTACCACCTGTTTATTATGTCTTCGGAGCCCCATAAAAAATTCCATCGTCTGATCCCAGGGTACATTTTCATCCTGCTTTCCAGTCCAAAGTAACATCGGTGCGTTTACTTTTTCCACATCCAGTATTGGATTATTCTTAAGATAAGCAGATTTATCTATAGTATAAGACTTCATGTGAAATATACCGGTCTCATACTGCCAGAAATAAGGACCAGGAAAATGATAGTTAAATGAAAAATAAGAACGAATGATGTCAATGATCCCTGCGCCGGATATATACGCAGCAAATCGATTGGAATGGGTGGCAATGAAATTGGTTTCATACCCGCCGAAGGAGTGGCCAATCAGCCCAATTTTATTCATGTTAATATTGATGTTATTACTGACTCCATCCAAGGCTTTGTGTACGCAGTCCAATGCTGATAATCCTGGTCCGGATGCTCCCACAGCGGTATCTGGTAAGAGTACAAAATATCCCTTTTCCAAAAGGGTACGGATATCCAATTCATCACGGTTGTGATAACCGGGCGTTAAATATTGGTTTGATATCCTATTTTGAAGCTGGTAGATATGTACCACCATGGGATATTTTTTTGTTGGGTTAAAGTTCACGGGGTAGTACAATAGTCCTTTGAGGGGGAATCCATCGGCAGTTGTATAGTGGATCATATCCTGTTTTAATGCAAGACTACCTCGATCAGTCTTACTTTCAAAAGGTATCAATGCCTTCTTTTGCTCACCATCTTTAATGCAAGATAGGGTGGGAGGCATAGTATAGTTTTCTTCCAGTAAGCAAAAGTTTTTCAGTCCGTCATCATAAAGGATATTGCGTACAAAATTTCTTGTTGGAGGAACAATTTCCTTTTGCTTACCCTGTTTCCAGGTGAAGTAAGACGTTGTGGCATTGGATTCATAGAAAGCTTCTACTAGGAGAGGTCTTTTAAGATGAATGGTATGCAGGAAAAAATTCCATTTTTCAGACATCTTAGACTGATTGACATTCATGATCTTCGTTGCTTTTCCTGGCGCTACCTGCAATGCTGCTAATTTTTTGGTTTTGATCTCATAACGCCACAGATCATTCGGACTTTCAAAGAAAATATACAGACCATCCTCTGAAAAAGCGGGATTCTGTAGGTTAGGTTGGGAAATAACGCTTTTTGTCATGGATGCTAAATCAAAAAGTGACCATCTTTTTCCGTCTTCACTTCCCAAAAGGTATTGTCCATTGTAGGAACAGAAAATTTCAGATGAGCTGTATTGTACTCCATTTAGATCATCAATTTTGCGATAACTGTTCGCTAGTATATCATATATCTGTACATCCTTTAATTTTGGCTCTTCATTCAGATAATCATGCCCTTTTGTAGGATGAAAGGCTAAGAAATACCGCTCACTATTGATGGCTGTGATCACTGGATATCTGTCAGTTTGAAGTTCCTGCATTGTATTCACCTCCGGTCTCCATAGCCAATACCTGTTTTTAGTGATCCCTGTCTTTCTGGTTTTTAGATTTTCATCAGTTCCATACCAGATCTCTACCAGCTTGTTTTCAGGTTTTTTCGGGCTGTGGAGACTTATCAGTAAAGCCTTTCCCTCCTGAATTTCCATAACCTTATAATAATCATCTTTTTCGCTATAAACGGCAGGAAGTGAATCTGTTTTCCCGTTTAGGGTATTGATCAATACCATCAGACTTTTATTGGACTCTTTTTCGATCTCCTGTACCATTAGATATTTACCTGAAGTGGACAGCTCCATTTTTTTATGGTATTCAACGTTGTTCTCAGTATTTTGTTCTCTTTTCCCGAGAGGTCAATAATCTCCTGATGACCGGCATTCTGCCTGTAGATATACAGTTTTTTCTGACCGTCCGTAACAGGAAATTCCTTTACCCCTGTGATATATTGAAGTCTTTCATTATCGGTTGTATACACACTCAGATTAGTCTCATGATCTAAGATTGCGTATCTGCCCGTTAAAGAAAGGGGACAGGCTATTTTTACCTGATCATAATTTTTCCTGCTGCCTGTTTTCAGATTCCGGAACTCGGCTTTTCCTTGTCCAAAGACGAGTATTCCGTCCCCTTTAATAAAGGTTGCTTCTCCGCCCAGGGCTACTGTGCCTACCGGAACGTCAGGTTTTCGGGTATCTACTATGAGCAGTGTATCCTGGGTAAGATCATATCGCTTTCTTACCGCTACCCATCTTCCGTCGTCGGAATAGATGGGATTGGCCAGTCGTGAAAACCCCGATATCCAGCTTTGCAGAGTATCTTTTGTATTTTGTGCCGGACAATAGCCGCTCACAAACAAAATCAACAGCCATACTGTTTTTTTCATGTTAGTATCCTGTATTTTGAGGGTTCAGATTCGAGTTCAATAAAAGTTCCTGCTGTGGCAATGGCCATTGATCATGATAGGATTTCCAGTTGGGTTTCACCATAATGAGTGTATTTAGGCGGTTTGTACGTTTCAGGTCCAGAAAACGGTGTCCCATTTCGGTAAAGAACTCTTTTCTGTTTTCAAGTACAATTTCACCCAAAAGAGCAGACTGTGAGCTCGGATTTGTTAAAGCACTAAGACCTGCTCTCTGCCTTGTGGTATTAATAAAAGGCAATGCTTCCTGTAATTTATTTTGTTGCACCAAGGCTTCCGCTAACAGCAGGTACGCTTCTTCCAGACGAAATACAATAGAATATTCGTTGGTATTGTTGGTTCGGTTTTTATATTTATCTGCGCGATACCATGTAGTTCCATTGAAGGTTACTGTGGTCATCCAGTTCTGTTTGCGGAGGTCTCCATTTGAAAAAGAGCTGACCAGATCCTGTGACAATGCATAATTGGTGGGTGCTGCACTGGTAAAATAATAATTCATAGCCTCTTTGGTCGGATCGTTCGGATTTTTAGGTTTTAGCTGCCATAGGATGTGTGGTCCTGACTTTTGGAATACCTTGGTTGTATTATTTTCGAGCTGATATAATGGGCTTTGGACAATATTTTTCAAAACAAGCTCTGCATCATTCCATCGGTACTGAATCATATAAATTTTAGCCAGCATCAGCTGTGCGGTTTTTTTGTTGGGATAGATACGCTCCGCATTGCGGTAGTCATCGGTTAACAAATTGGCTGCCTGACTCAGGCCACTTTCCAAATGGGTTAGAATCTCGGAAGAGGTGGTTTTGGATAAGGTTTGATTGATCTGATAATTCGTAGTAACTGGATAGGGAATATCTCCGAAGATTTGCTGCAGATAGAAATACAATATCGCTCTCATAAGAAGGGCTTCACCCTTGATCCTGTTCTTTTCGACTGCAGGTAATGCCGGTGAATTTTCTACCCCTTCTATAATTGCATTTGCTATATAGATGTTTTGGTAAGCACCGGACCAATAGGAATAGATAATGGGATTGGCACTAATCTGCTGATTACGGTAGAGATCATATACTCCATTGGTGGATGTTGTGGCATAGCAATCTAGATCGTCAGTATAGGTTCCGAAAAGTTCACCGGCCTGATTTCCTGCTATGGGTGAATTATCCCGCATCCCTGCATACAAACCGGCAAGGGCTGCATTGGCAGTTTGCACATCTTCAAATACCTGCCCTGTGGTGATCTGGTTATTGGGAATTTCTACTTCAACCAATTTCTCACATGAGATACAAATTTTCAATAAGAAAAGTAGGATGGATATAAGCAGTATTTTAATTGTTTTCATGAGTAGTGATTTTAAAGATTAAACTGAGCGCCAAAAGAATAGGTTCTTAGTGGAGGAAGAAAGCCCATAAATGTAAATTCCGGATCGATTCCAAAATAGTGGGTCCAGGTCACAAGGTTTTGTCCCTGGAAATAGAGCCTTACGTCTTTGAAAACAGAATTATTCAACGGGATTCGATAGCCTAATTGGAGGTTTTTAAGACGTATAAATGAGGCATCGGAAACTGCTGCTGTACTATTTTGAAATAGATTATGGGATGTATTTGCTCCCGATCTGTAAGGCATATAAAAGCCATTTGGATTTTCAGGGGACCATACATTGAGAACTTCGAGCGGTTGATTGGTCATACCGCCGGGAACAGGCATGATGCTGTTATAATTTCGGTTTCTTTGTTTGACAAACTGCAGGAGAATGGATAGATCCCAGTTCTTGTAGCGCAGGGTGTTATTCCAGCCTCCGAAATACTGTACACCTATTTTCTCAATTACTTTATTATCATCCGGCGAGGATATCTTTCCATCTCCATTAAAATCGGTAAACTGATATTGTCCGGTTTGTGGGTTGATTCCTTCGAGTTGATACACCTTTATGATCGAGGTTGGCTGTCCTATGACATACTGATTGGCATAGGTTGATCCTTCCAGTCCGGGGAATGCCAGTAATTTGTTTTTGGGAAAACTGATGTTAAAACCTGTTTCCCACGTGATATTATCCGACTTAAAAGGACGGGCATTTAACTCCAGTTCAAATCCCGTATTTTCTACGGTCGCTGGCAGGTTAGCCAATACCGAAGGGAAACCAGTGATGGAAGGCAGCTGAATGCCTACCAATTGGTTGGAAGAAAGATTTCGGTACCAGGCTGCGGTGATATTCACCCGATTTTTAAAGAATCCCAATTCAATCGCTGCTTCCAGTTTAGTGGTTTTTTCCCAACTGTAATCGGGATTGTACAAACGGGAGGGCAGGAGTCCTGTAGTGGCATTGTATATGGATGAAGAAACCGTATAGGTATCCAAATACTGATAATCTCCGATTTGATCACTTCCGGTTGAACCGTAACTTCCGCGGAGTTTTCCAAAACTCAGCCACTTTTCATTTTCCATGAATTTTTCTTTGGAGAAGAGCCATGCCGCACCGACTGCCCCAAAGGAGGCAAACCTTTTATTAGGTCCAAAACGGCTGCTGCCGTCCCGTCTTCCCGTTATGTTGAGAATATATCTGTTTTTAAACTGATAATTTAGCCTTCCGAAAACGGCTGCATACCGGTATTCAGTACGGATCTGATCAGAAATTGTTTTAGTTTGTGCTGCTCCGATATTTTCGATAAATACATTGCTTTCAAATCCAACGCCTGTCATGGTGCCCTGTTTGTTCACTTCCCGCTGGAATGTTCCTCCCACAAAAGCATCAAATTCATGCTCATTCTTTTTATACGTCCAGTTTATCTGAGGCTCAATGATAAAAGAAAACCGATCCTGCTTATTTTGTGAGGCTCTGGAAGTAGCGCTCGATTGCCCCAAGGCAAAAGAGGGGTTATACATGGTATTGGGCTGTAAGGCCAGTTCATCAAAGGTTTGGTAATTAATACCGCTGTTAAGTTTAATTCTAACATGGGGAAACAGCTCGTACTGTGTAGCTATATTGGTCAGGAACTGCTTACTTTCATTGAAATAGGTGCTGTTATAAGCAGCCACAGGATTGGCAAAAGTATTGTTCTCCCAGTTCAGGCTGCCGTCCTGATGATAAAGAGCAGGAGCGTTGGGCGAGAGCCAGTACGATTGTCGGGTGATATCAGATCTCAGTACATTGTTTTTCTGAATAGAAAATAGATTGGATACATTGAGCAGGAACTTCTTATCCGTTGAGTGGTGAGCAATGTTACTTGTAATATTGTTGCTGACATATTTAAAATCTTTCCCGAATGTGGTAGTTTGCTCGTTATGCCCCAGGCTCAATAAAAAGGTAGTGGTCTCACTACCTCCGCTTAAAGAAAGTTGGGAATTGGAAGAGGCAGCTGTATTTCCAATGAGTATTTTGTTCCAATCTGAATAACGGTTTTGATCCCATGTGCCGTTGATATCATAAGCCGTAGCAGGATAATTAGTGATGCCGTCATTGGCAAATGCCTGTTTCCTCATATCCAGATATTGCTGTGTACCCATCATTTTCATCTTCGATGCTACCTGACTAAGCCCATAAGTGGTGGTGAAACGCAGCCCGAGCTTTCCTGATTTGCCTTTTTTAGTGGTGACCAGGACCACACCATTGGCTCCCCGTGATCCATAGATAGCAGTGGCATCGGCATCTTTGAGGATCTCTAAACTTTCGATATCATTGGGGTTGATGCTGTTTAAGGGATTAATACTTGCTCCCGGTAATACGACACCGGAATAGGGAGAGGTCATCTCACTTCCCATGGGTACACCATCAATAATATAAAGTGGGGCGTTACCGGCAGTTCTCAGACTATTTTTACCCCTGATCTGGATGTCAAATCCACCTCCCGGAACTCCGGAGTTCTGAGTAATACTGACTCCTGCCATTCGTCCCTGCATGGTTGAGAGTACATTGGTGACGGGCTGGTTTTCGATGTCTTTCGCGGTTACTTTTGAGATACTTCCTGTGCGCTCTTTATCTTTTACCGCATAATAACCGGCGTTGATCACAATCTCTTTAATTTGATTGGGACTAATGGTATCCTGTGGACTTTGAATTTTCGCTTTTACAAGAGCGGTGCTTTGCAGATTGTCTTGAGACGAATCTCCCTGTAAAATCCCGATTTTTTTATCTCTGATGATAACGGTATTCCCATTCAACAGTACTTCAAAAGGAAGCCCACTAAGGATTTTTTTCAGGCAGTCCGCTATGCTTTCTTTGGTGCATTGTACCCCTTGAATTGTATAGTTTTTCAGGGATTCTTTAGAGTAGGCATATTGCTTAATCTTGTTTTCCGCTAAAAAGCTTTCAATAGCCTTTGAAACAGGAATTTTTCCTGCTTTAAAATCAACCCTCATTTCAGAGAGTTTTTGTTGCTGTCCATAGAGGAAGATGCCCCCCGATAAAAACAATAGGACAGCTGTGCAAATATTTTTCATATTTTTGCATCGTATTAAAATTAGTAACTCAGTGAAGATTTTGTTATTAGTTGAGTACGTGACCGACGGTAGCCGCCGTCGGTCGTTTTGTACATCACTTTTCTTATCTGTCTGGGATCAGGGCAGGTGTCATAAGGCACCATAACCTACTTTTCCAGTTTAAAAATTGAATCATTGTTTTGTCTACTATTTAAATTAAGCTGTGTTGCCAATGTTTGAATACATTCATCTGCCGTAGCATCCGACAAAGCGAGTGTAATTTTAGTGTTCTCCAACTCTGCTGGATAATGTATCGTGATTCCGAATGTTTTTTCGAGAATACCTACAGCATCATTGATCGGGCATTCCCTAAATGTGAGGTTTGCAGATCTATCCTTTGTTACCGTAGTCTTTATATCTTCTGTTTTCGTAACAGAAGCTGCCTGTAAAATTCCAAAATTGGTAAATGTCTGTTGGGGTTTTAGGATAACAGGATCTTTTGGATGACCTGTTCTGTACACCAATACTTTACCTTCGAATAGATCGACTTTAAATGTTTTACCCTGCTGTGTTACTTTAAAGACAGTACCCAGTACTTTAGTTTCGTAATTCAGACCATGAACGATAAATGGATGCTCTTTAGATTTTGTAACATTGAACACAGCATCTCCTTCTAGCAAGACTTCTCTTGCGTCCGCAGAGAAAGATTTTTCGACCGTCAATTTGGCTCCTTTTAAAAGGGTTACCATAGTGCCATCAGCAAGTTTGATGGTTGAATTTGATTGTTGTGCAAGATAGATATCAGGTTTTAGAATGGTATTGTATCCGACATGGCTACCGATTATCAGTATGATCGCAGCCGAGACAGCGGTGCTGTACCTGATGAATTTTTTTCGTCTTTTTTCTCTCTCGTGAATTTTTATTCTGGAAATCACATTTTCCCACGCCTGATCAACTTCTAGAGATGTAGGGGGGACAAGATTTTCAACTGGGTTATGATTATCATTTTCGTTCATAATACGAGGGTCTATATTATGTAATAGCACGAAAAGGAAAAAAACCACATGGTTTTTAAGAAAGTTTAACAGATTTCAATCGAATTTAACTTTATTTAAGAGTTTTATGGTAGTTTTTGAGGTATATCATAGCTTCCGAAATGTGATGTTCAACGGTACGTTTTGAAACTTTCAACAGGATAGCTATTTTTTCCTGGGTAATGCCTTCCAGCTTATTCATCTTAAATATTTTCCTTCGTAGGGGAGGAATAATGTGTTCTATACTTTTTTCCAGCTCCGTCAGCAAATATTCTTTTTGATTTACCCATTGTAGTTCTTCAGATGACGTATCGGCAGGATCAACCGCTGTATCATTGTACAAAGGCCGCTTCTCTGAGATCTTGTAGAATTTGGAGATCTCCTGATTGCAGGTGTTGAAAATAATGGCTTCAGGATTTTGAAGCATAAGGTCTTTTCGGTATTTCCATAAATGGAAAAATACGTTTTGCGCTATATCACTCACATTCTCTTTTCCGCTGACTCTGCGTGCTGTATGCAGGTAAACACGATAATAGTAGGTGTAAAAGAGATCTTTATACCTGTCTTCTTCAATGTTAATATGTCGTGAGAAAAATTTCACGGTTTAGTTTTTAAGAGTACAAATTTATATTTTTTTACCGTACGTAATCAGCCATGTATCTGTGAGCTTTAGCGTACCAAGTGTTTTTCCAATCGGTTAATGTCCTGTTTAAGGGATAAGAACATTCCTTTAACGTCATTATTGGCAAAATCTAAAAGATCATAATCTCTTAGGATGCTGCATTCATATTCCCAGGCTTCGAGCATTTCATGGAGTGGGATTTCATAGGGCTCAAAAAACGTATTATCCGACTGAACCCGGATTGAATGTTCCTGAATGCCTGCCAGTCTTTTGTAGACAAAACCGCTGCGGGTCACCAATAGATAGGTTTTGCCAACCTTCATATCCTGTATTTTTTCTATGTATTTCCCAACGATGTAGGTTCCATCCTTAAACGGAGGCATTGAATCGCCTTCTGCCGGAAAAGCCCTGTATTTTCCATTCCTCAGAAAGGGCAATGAAATATGCTGGAGGCTTTCGATATATCCGGGATCATTATAACCATTCAGGTATCCCATTGAGGCTTTATAAGGAATAATCTCTATGGCATTTTCACCGGTATGATCTACCATGACAGGCAGCAAAATCCGATTATCCGGAAGCTGTAATAATTCCTCCAGAGGAAATCTTCTGATATCTACCGATACCAATAGATCCATGCTCACATGAAAGTACCTTGATATCTTCAACAGGATTTCAATAGGCGGTTCCGATTCGCTCTCTTCATACTTTGAATAACGGCCCCTTGTAATCAAAAGATCGTCTGCAATCTTTTGTTGTGAAGATTTTAATTGTGCCCTCAGATAGCGCAGATTTTCGGATAAAATTGACATTGCTATAATTTATAGCAACAAATGTAAAATAAAATACTAAATATATTAGCAATTTTGTGGGATAATATTAAAAATATTTACATCAGGATGGAAAGAGCGATTGTGCATATGGATTTGGATACGTTTTTTGTTTCATGTGAGCGGAAGAATAATTCTTCATTGAATGGAAAACCTATTATCATTGGAGGTGGTGATCGTGGAGTAGTGGCCTCCTGTTCTTACGAAAGCCGTTATTTCGGTGTGCGTTCTGCGATGCCCATCAAAATGGCGTTAAAACTTTGTCCTGAAGCCAAGGTTATCCGTGGAGACATGGACCTTTATTCCAAAATGTCTCATGAGGTCACGGAAATTATTGAAGAAAAAGTACCCTTGATGGAAAAGGCCAGTATCGATGAGTTTTACCTTGATCTTTCCGGAATGGACCGTTTTTTTGGCTGTTACCAATGGACTCAGGAACTGGCTTCGAGTATAATGAACAATACAGGTTTACCCATCAGCTTTGCCCTTTCCAATAATAAGACGGTTTCCAAAATAGGTACGGGGGAGGCTAAGCCCGTTGGGCATCTGGAAATAAAAGGGGCGATGATCAGACCTTTTTTGAATCCTCTATCTATCAAAAAAATACCGATGGTCGGTGATGTTACCTTTCAGCTGCTTTCCAGAATCGGGATCAGAACCATTCATACCCTTTCTGAAATGCCTCCTGAAATGCTTCAAAATCTTCTTGGAAAAAATGGGCAGGAACTCTGGAAGAGGGCCAATGGTATTGATGAAACCCCTGTGGTACCTTATACCGAAAGAAAATCCATCTCTTCGGAGCATACCTTTGATAAAGATTCAATCGATGTTGCCGGAATAAAAACTTTACTCACAGGAATGGCCGAACAGCTGGCTCACCAGCTCAGACAGGAAAAGTGGCTGACGGCTACCATTGTGGTTAAAATCCGGTATTCCAATTTTGATACTGAAACCAAACAGTGCCGGGTGAGCTATACCTCTGCCGATCATACCATTAGCAGATGTGCCTTGGAGCTTTTCGATAAGATCTACACCCGAAGAATGAGAATCCGGTTGGTGGGTTTAAAACTAACGGGCTTAGTTCATGGTGAATATCAGATGAATCTCTTTGAAGATACCCAGGAGATGATCAGCCTTTACCAGGCGATGGATCATATTAAAATACGTTTTGGAAAGCAGGCGGTCAGACGCGCTTCGGGATTTGATTCCTGAAGAATGAATGTTAAAAAGAAAAAGAATGTATCTCAACTGCCATACTTATCACAGCCTGCGCTATGGAACGCTTTCCGTAGAAGAGCTGGTACAATCTGCCTCGACCTTGGGTATTGATACCCTATGCCTGACGGACATTAATACGGTAACCGCTATCTATGAATTTTTAAAGTTGTGTAAAGAGGCCAATATAAAACCTATTGTTGGAGTGGAAATCAGGCAAGATGGAGAGCTTCTGTATATCACGCTGGCTAAAAATGCAAACGGTATAGCGGAGATTAACCTATTGTTGACTGCTCATAACTGCGAAAATATAGCACTGCCTAAAACAAATCCTATATTTAAACAAGTCATTACCATTTATCCGATTGAAAATATTCCCAAAAGCTTTTCAGAAAATGAATATGTCGGCATCAAACCTGAACAGTTGAACCTTTTATTTCGGGAAGAATGGAAAAAACTCATTCCCAAAATGGTGATTCTACAGCCTGTTACTTTTAAAACGAAGCGGGAATACAATCTCCATCGTATTTTGAGGGCTATTGACCTCAATACGTTGATTTCAAAATTGGAACCCAATCAATACTGTCAGGCTGAAGAAATATTAAAGCGTCCTTCTGAATTACTGGAGTTATATAAATACTATCCTCAGATCACGCATAACACAAAGAAAGTGTTGGATGAGTGCGGGTTTGATTTTGAATTTTCCACACCGAAGAACAAAAAATATTATACCAATAGCAAAGAAAGCGACCTGAAACTTTTGACCGAATTGGCTTATAAAGGATTGAAGGAAAAATATGCCTCAGGTGACGATATCGCTAAAAAACGAGTAGAAAAGGAGTTGAAGGTGATTGATGAACTGAATTTCAGCGGTTATTTTCTCATCACCTGGGATATTATTCAGTACAGCAACAGAATGGGCTTTATGCACATTGGGAGGGGGAGTGGAGCCAACAGCATTATCAGTTATTGTTTAGGGATCACGGATATTTGTCCCATCGAGCTTGATCTGTATTTTGAGAGGTTCCTGAACCTAAACCGTAAAACACCACCTGATTTTGATATTGACTGGAGCTGGCAGGATCGAGATATAATCCTTACCTATATTTTTGATACGTATGGCAAAGATCATGTTGCTTTTTGCGGTACTAATGTAGAATTTAAGTATAAATCAATCTTTAGAGAGGTTGGAAAAGTATTCGGCTTACCGAAAGAAGAACTCGATGTACTCGCTGCGCAGCCAGTGGGAATGCACGATAACAATTCTGTGGTACAACAGATACACCGATATGGAAAAATGATGGAAAAGTTCCCCAACCAAAGGAGTATGCATGCCTGTGGAATTTTAATCTCTGAGGAACCTCTTACCAACTATTCAGCATTGGAAATGCCGCCGAAAGGTTTTGCTATTGTTCAGTTTGATATGCATACAGCGGAAGACATTGGACTGGAAAAATTTGACATCCTTTCTCAGCGGGGAATTGGGCATATCAATGATGCTGTACAGCTGATTAAAAAAATAAAGGGATTGAGGTTGATATCCGGAATACCCGGCTTTCCAAAGATGAAAAAATATGCAATGAGTTTTTGAGTAGAGGCAAGACCATCGGATGCTTTTACATAGAGAGTCCGGCCATGCGTGGATTACTAAGGCGGCTGAAATGTGATAATTATAAAGTGCTGGTTGCCGCTTCTTCGATTATCCGGCCGGGGGTTGCACAAAGCGGAATGATGAAGGAATATATTTTTAGGCATAATCATCCCGATCAGTTTGAATATTTTCATCCTGTATTCAAAGAACATCTGGGCGAAACCTACGGTATTATGGTCTATCAGGAAGATGTGATTAAGATCGCCCTGCATTTTGGAGGATTGGCAGCTCCTGATGGTGATATCCTGCGCAGGGCGATGAGTGGGAAAGGACGTTCCCTGTCTGCCTTACAGAAAGTAAAAGATCATTTTTTTGAATCCTGCAGAGAATTGGGACATCCTGAAAATTTAAGTACAGAAGTCTACCGCCAGATCGAATCTTTTGCGGGGTATTCCTTTTGTAAGGCTCACTCAGCTTCGTATGCAGTGGAGAGTTATCAGAGTCTTTATCTGAAAGTGTATTATCCGGTAGAGTTTATGGTCGCAGTGATCAACAATCAGGGGGGATTTTATCGAACGGAAGTGTATGTTCATGAAGCGAAGATGTCTGGTGCTGATGTTCTGACGCCCTGTGTCAACAAAAGTGAATATGAAACTACGGTATATGGAAAGGATGTGTATCTGGGATTTATGCATTTACAATCACTGGAAAGCAAAACTGCGCAGCTCATCGTTCAGGAACGGGAGAAGAATGGGGATTTTAAATCCCTGGAAGATTTTGTGAAAAGAATTCCTATTGCAATTGCCGGAATTCAGATCCTTATCTTCATTGGTGCTTTCCGGTTCACTGGACTTCCAAAAAATGAACTGCTGCTCAAAGCCAGAATGCTCCTGGGTGATTATAAACCAGAACGAAGATTGGAGGTATTGTTTGAGGAGCCTGTAAAAGAATTCAGTCTTCCGGTATTACAAAGGGATCTGTTTGAGGACGCTTTTGATGAAATAGAACTTTTGGGTTTTCCGGTTTCATGTACTCCATTCGACCTTTTGAAAACCAGATACCGGGGAGATGTGATGGCTAAGGATTTGGTGAGCTTTCATAAAAAGCAGATCAAGATGCTGGCTTATCTAATTTCAAGGAAGCACGTACCTACCAAAAGGGGAGTAATGTACTTCGGGACCTGGATTGATGTCGAAGGTGAATATTTTGATACGGCGCATTTCTCTGACTCTTTGGAACTCTATCCTTTTCAGGGAGGCGGGTGTTACCTTTTACTGGGAACAGTTGCGGTTGATTTTCATTTCCCTACGGTGACCATAACCAAAATGGCAAAAATGCCCTTCATTCCTGATCCCAGATATGCGTATGATGAGGAGAAACGTTATGAAGCCCATCAGCGGATAAAAGAAGACGTGAGTATGACCCACAGGAAACCTTATCCCCAGGAACATGAAATCGGATTACCGAGAAAGATGATAAAATAATATTTTATTATTGCAATAGTTATTACATACGGCTGTCTTTTTAGACAGCCGTATGTAATGTAAAATTATTTCTTGTTATTTACCTTAATAGGTTTCAGAAATTTATTTCTAAAATTCTCTGGTGAGATCTCATAGGAATTGATGAGCTTTCCAACATCTTCTTTACTTACAGCATTGATACCTTTACCTACAATTGCATCATAAAACTGTTCCAGTTTGTTTTTTATATTTGCCAGGGATGACTCATCAATAACTCTTGAGTTTTCACTTGGGTTTACATTCCATCCTTTTACATCGGGAGACTGTAAAGTAACTAAAGTATGGGCCGCATTATTTCCGTAATGCTTTTTGAACCATTCTCCGGACTGTAGTAATTGTCCAATATTATCTCTGGTTATTTCAACATGTGTTGCCATTGATTTGGCCTCAAGGATCAAGTAATGGTTGTCACTCATAATCCATAATACATCGGGACCATTTCCAAATTCATTTTCAGGCTGTTGAGCATCAAATCCAAATAACTTACCCGCTTCTTTCAACGCAGTTTCAAATTTATGTGCTGCAATATCAGGACTGAAAGTAAGATTATCGAGTACAGATTGGATGTGTATCTTTAAATCCTGAGATTTGTTAAACTGTTTAATATAGGAAAGAATCATAGAAGACTGCTCTTCATTTTTATTCAATCTGCTGTAATTTTCACCATTTCTTGGGGTAAGCATATGAGGAACCATTGTTGCTTTTATCTGCAGGTCATTAGATTTTACAGTATCCTTTTGATATGATAATTTTGCAGCATATTCATAATACCATCCTTTATGCTTCAGGCTTAGGTCTAAGTCTTTATTGTTTATTATTTTTGTGCCTATAATATCTTCAGCAGTATTATACTTCCTTAGATTAAATTCCTTTAACGCTTCTTTTTCATGTTCTGCAATTTTCAAATCTCTTTTTTTAGTATCACTAAGCTCATCGTCTTTTACTTCGTCTAAAATCGAATTATGAAAAGCCCGCCAGCTTTCATCTTGATCCAAACAGAAGTAAATGGTATTCTTAATGGTTTTTATAGAATCTGTTTTGTCTTCCTCTTCGTCAAGAATGGTAAGTCCCGATTCTACCTGCTTTCTGGTTACTGGTGAAAAGTAGCCATAATTGAATTTATTTCCCAAAAATTGTACTAAGTCATTTCCCATTAGAATTACAGCACAATAATCACTTCCTGATCTAACGGCTCTTCCTAAACCTTGTTCAATAATTTGTGATTTCAGGGAAGCCTGAATAGAATCTACTCTCATTTCTTTATAAAGATCACTATAGGATGTAAAACGGGGATAACCATCCACTATCAATAAACGACACATATTGCCATGCAGATCAATACCGTCATATCTGTTGATAAGAACATAAAATCCTCCTTTTGAGGTCTTCAATTTTTCTATATTATCAGAAATATTGCTGGCTTCATTCAAATTTACAGCACCATATTTATACCAGATCTTTGCTTTTTCCTGTGAAGGAACTAATACCACAACATTATGTCCTTCACCGGCTATTTCAGAAGCTAAATTTCTAATTTGAGAATCTTCCATTGTTGGATCGAATCTTTTTGGGGCTAATATTAATCTTTGACCAACATCTTTCCTGTTTCTGGGAATAATTGCGTTAAGAACGCTTTGTTCAGAAATCCCAAAATCTTTAATTAAATCAACCTGATCTTCAAATGTTGCTGATAAAATGTACTTAAATTTAGCTTCAGAAAATGATTTTACGGACTCATAAGGTACAATCATTGGAGAAATCTGTAATCCTTTTGGTCCAATATAGCAATCAAACGTATCCAGGGAATCACAGATCATCTGCCATTTAAATTTTAGCTCATCACCTTCAGAAAATTCATTTAAAATATCCAAAATTTCTTCCTTTCTATCAAACCATGTCCAGTAAGGAACCTTTAATATTTTTGCATAAGGGTCACCATCCATAAGTCCTCTAAAACTTCCAGGTGCCTGTCTTTTTAATTCTGTTTTGAAAAGTGTTATCAGCCTGTCGAAGATATCATGGGTATTAGGTATTTCTAATGTGGTGTTTTGTCGTGCAATATCCAAACACGAGTGGGAGTCATCTATAACAATGGCGCCAATCTCAATATTATCTCTATTAAATATGGATTTTGCATTAAACAGTTTATGAAAATTGCACAGTAATATACTCTTGCAATTTAAAAAATCTGCGGGAAATTGATTAGTATCAGTAATCTCGCAAACAGGAATGCCATATAAAACAGCTTGTTTCTTTGCCTGTTCTAGAAGATAATTATCAGGACAAACATAAACAGCTGTTCCTACTCCTTCTACTAATTTGGAATAGAGCATCATTAAACTAACCAATGTTTTACCGGAGCCGGTATTCATTTTGCATAAAACCTCTTTTTCACCTCTTCTACTGTGCCAGGTTTTTAATACTTCCTCTTGGATACCCCTTAAATAGGCATATCCTTCCTTGTGATACAAGGATTGGTAAAGGTCAATGGGATCAATAGGTAATGCGGGTTTATTTTTACTTTCGAGCTTCTTTTTAAAAATATTCATGTGATTAATTTAGATTAGACTAAGATAATCAAAAAAACTATGCTGTGCCCAACCGTACCTCTCAGGGGAAAATTACCTTTACAATGTTCCATATTAGCAAACGTAGGTTGTAGTAAGATGGCAACGATAAAATACTGCTGTACATCTAAACCGGCTGAAAGAATGTTTTAAGGAATTGAATTGGGTAAGAATGTGAAAGAGAATGATAGTCAATATTACCGAATGTCCTAACATTTCTATAACTTTAACTTCATATGGAATATCGCTCCATGACATTACTCCCCGCAACCTATGAAAAGGACCTGCTGCTCAGGCTGCGGAACGGGGACGAGCATGCTTTTGAAGAGCTTTACCGCTCTTATAGTAAACGTATTTTTGTTAATGTCCTCAAACTGGTAAAAGATGAGGACCAGGCACAGGAGATCTTGCAGGATGTGTTCATCAAAATATGGAACCATCGAAAGAATATAGATCCCGATAAATCTTTTCCGGCTTATCTGTTTTCTATCGCTAAGAACCTTGTCCGTGATTTTTTCCGAAAAGCAGCCCTTGACCGGAAACTTCAAGCCATGCTTATTGCCAACGGTACGGAGCTTTACGATCATATTGAGAGTGCTTTATATCACAAGGAAAGTACAGCTATTCTTCAATCCGCTATTGAAACCCTGCCTTTGCAGCGTAGGGCCATTTTCACACTCTGTAAGATGGAAGGTAAAAGTTATGATGAAGTAGCCGCTGCTTTGGGAATTACCGTTTCCACTGTAGGAAACCAATTGGTAAAGGCTACCCGTACTGTCAAACAATATTTTTCTCTTTCCCGGTACTGCATCACTGTTATCCTTGCATTGCTTATCACCTAATAATCTCTATGGCCTATTTCTTATTCAAATAGCCTCAATTATTTGGTATTTCAGCTTCGTTAAATTAGTCTGGAATAACCGTTAATAGAATCTTTTGTTACATTCAAAGTTGTATCAAGCGTTCCAATATGGTCCTGGTCCATAGTCCTTTCTCTGCGTAGTTAAAATAAATTCCAAACTCCACTAGTCCGAATTTCATTTTGCCGTGTAATACCTATATCAACCCTTTTGGCTTGATAGCAAATTCCTATGTCATATAATGTGGTGAAAGCGACATGATCAAAATAGAATAGGAAAAAAAACTGTAGCAGACTGCAAATAACCATTTTATATACACACTAAAAACCAAACAGACCATGAAAAACACGATTAGCAGCGCATAGCTATTTCCAGAAATGGGTTGAAAAAAAGTAACAGAGGCGCTGAAGACGCCCCTGTCGTATCTGATAACCTAAAAAGTGCGACAAACAACATTCTAAGAAATTTAACAGAAGATCAAATGTATACAATATATCATCAAATTTTAGGTTGGCAGCATCGCCATGCCCCCAATATACTACAGAAAATGAAACTGACTACAATTATACTACTCACTACCCTTATGCAGGTCAGTGCTGCTAGCCTTGGCCAGACGCTGAGCTTCACCCGAAAGAACACCACGCTTGAACAGGTTTTTGTAGAAATGGAGAAGCAGACGGGTTATACGGTATTATGGCCATCGAATAGTCTGGATAATAGAAAGCTGGACGTTGAGTTTAACAAAACTAGCCTGAAAGAGGTCATGAAAAAATGCCTTGAAGGACAAGATTTGACTTTTGTGATTGAAAATCATACGGTGGTGATAAGAGATAAGGAAAAATCCATAGTTGACAAGCTCGTCGATTATTTTAATCTAATTGACGTAAGTGGAAGAATTACCGATGAACAGGGAAAGCCATTACCCGGTGCCACAGTAAGGATTAAAAATGGTGGAAAGGCAACAATTAGTGATGCAGGGGGAAGGTGGAGTTTAAGCAAAATAGATGAAAATACAGTATTGGTTATTTCTTTTTTGGGTTTCAAAACACATGAGGTAAAGGTGAGTGGGAAAAGCAGAATAGATGTATGGCTGCTTCCGGATATGTCAGAACTGGATGATGTGGTGGTGGTTGGATATGGTACTACGAAAAGAAAAGATCTTGTAGGTTCCGTGGCCAGTATTAATGGTGATGACTTACGCAAACAGGTGGCTACGAACTTTACCCAGGGATTGGTGGCCAGGGCTGCTGGTGTTCAGGTAAGCCGTTCCAATGGTACGCCTGGTTCTAGTGCTTCTATCCGCATCAGGGGAATGTCTACTGTTACAGGAGTTAATGATCCTTTATTTGTAATTGATGGTATCCCTGTTCAGCTTTTTAATGGAGGGGGCTCAGCAGCAATGCGGACCGAGTCAAGCAGGGGATTGATGGATCCGCTTTCAGGAATAGATATGAACGACATTGAGAATGTCGAAATTTTAAAGGATGCGACCGGAACTGCCATATACGGTTCGAGAGCAGCTAATGGAGTGATTATAGTAACTACCAAAAAGGGAAAGGCAGGAGAAAAACCTGCGTTTACTTTTAGTTATGATGCTTCTGTGGACAGACAAAATAAATTCTATGATCTGCTTTCAGGACCTCAATATGTCAAACTGATGAAAGGAATTTATGAAAAAGCAGGACAACCCATCGAAAATGCAACTTTCCCCGGGAATGGTGATACGGACTGGCAGCGCGAGGTTACTCAGGTAGGTCTTGTTCAGAATATTAATCTTAACCTGTTGGGAGCTACTAAAGAGGGTGGGACTGTGTATGGTTTTTCAACAGGTTTGTCAAACCAGAAAGGGATATTGATTAAAAGCGGACTTAAACGATATTCTGTCCGTGCCAATGTAGAATCAAAAGTACTTCGCTTTTTTAAGGTAGGAACCAATTTAAATTTTAGCAGTACAACACTTAATGGGGGTGGCTTAAGTCCGATCTTTACGAATGCTTCTGCTTTAACCTATCGGCCGGATATTTCTATTTATAATCCGGATGGTAGCTATGCTAAAACGACTAGTGCCGATAATCCCGTGGCAGAGCGGCAAAATACGGATGTCAATGAAAGTCAGCGCTTCTTGGCTTCTGCGTTTGCAGAATTGGAAATGATACCCGGTTTAAAACTCAGATCAACACTTGCATTTGATATCAACAACAATGTGGGGCTTCTCTATTATCCCAGCTGGATGAATTCCAAAATAGGTTCCGGTACTAAAGGAACGCGTAGGGACAGAAGTTATAAGTATACGAAT
Organism: Chryseobacterium sp. MEBOG07; assembly: GCF_021869745.1. Lineage (NCBI taxonomy): Bacteria > Pseudomonadati > Bacteroidota > Flavobacteriia > Flavobacteriales > Weeksellaceae > Chryseobacterium > Chryseobacterium sp. MEBOG07. The sequence continues at coordinate 4,186,004 of NZ_CP084579.1, read as the reverse complement.
AGGATATTCGATAATACGCTAAACTATACAAAAGTGTTTGATAAACATCATATCGATGTGGTTTCCGGAGCATCATGGACATTGAATATGAGTAGGAGCCTGACTATTAGCAGCGAAGATTTTCCAAATGATAATGTATTGAACAACCTGAGTTCGGCCGGACGCATAACGGGTGGCGGAGATAGTGCGGAAAGCAGTGGATTAGAATCCTTTTTTATGCGTGCCAATTATGATTATGACGGCATCTATTATCTGAGTGTAAGTGGCAGGGCTGACAACTCTACTAAGTTTGGTCCTGAAAATCAATGGGGTTATTTCCCCTCTGTAGGTATCGCCTGGCGCTTCTCTAAAGAGAAGTTTATGGAAAAGCTCAGCTTTGTAGATGATGCCAAATTGAGGGTTACTACCGGTAAAACAGGAACTTCAGCTTTTGGAACTTTTGGGTTTCTAACTTTATTTAATACAGGTTTTATGTTTGATGGTATTAGTGGTGTACGTGCCAATCCCGATGCTGGACTGCCAAATCCAAATATCCACTGGGAAAGTACTACTCAAACGGATGTTGCCTTAGAGCTAAGCTTCCTGAAATCAAGGGTAAGGACTTCTGTAAATTACTACAGCAAATACACCAAAGGTCTAATTACGGGTCCCGGTGTTCCCCTTTCGAGCGGTTATACCTTTGAAACCAGGAATGTGGGTGAGGTCAGTAACCGCGGATGGGAATTTACTTTTAGCGCTATCCCGGTAAGCAATACTAATTTTACCTGGATCTCTGATTTGAACTTGACTTTTAATAAAAATAAAGTTGAAAAGACCTATGGAACAACCTTGTTTGGGAGAACCCCAATAACAGAAGGGTTGCCCCTTAACGGAATTTTAGGGTATAGGACTAATGGACTCTATCAAAGTAAGGCCGAGGTCGATGCAGCGAATGAAAGAGCGAGAGAAAAAACAGGCAATCCAAGAGTTTATTACCAGACTGTACAAACCTCTGCCGGAGATGTTAAATACGTGGACACCAATAATGATGGGATCATTAACGCTGCCGACCGAGAGATTTTAGGCTATGCACAGAATCCAAAATACTTTGGCGGATGGAATAATACTTTTAGGTACAAACAATTCGAATTGAGTGCTTTACTGCAGTTTGATGTTGGCAGCAAGCTGCGAAGAGAAATGAGAATAGATACTTTTACGGGATGGGGTTTTAATGTGTCGCCCAAAGTTTTAACTGCCTGGACTCCCGAAAACCCAAACACCAACCAGCCTAGAAATGCAATTAACGGTCCGCAACAGAACATCGATACGGGAACGGACCGATTTATAGATGACAGTTCGTTTTTGCGGTTAAAAAATGTACAACTGAGCTATGTATTTCAAAATAATCTGTTGAAAATGGCGTATGTGCAGCAAATTAGAGTGTTCGCGGGGGTAAGCAATCTATTAACCTGGACGAAATATAAAGGTCTCGATCCCGAAGCAAACAGTGAAAACTCTTTTACCGACCACGGAAGAGATACAGGCGTTTATCCGCAAAGCAGAGGAATGAGCTTTGGCGTTAATTTTAAGTTTTAACCTAAAAAATAAGATATGAATACAATGAAAATAGTGTATGCAGGTTGTGCCTGTTTGGCTCTGCTGTTCACTCAGTCCTGTGAACTGACCGAGGTTACTAAATTAAAACCCTATTATAAGCTGGATGAAGAAACTGTAGTAACAGACATCGCCTCGGCAGAAAAACTGCTTGCCGGTGCCTATTACAGTCTGAAAGATGAAGCTATGGCCAATCAAATGGGGATTTATACCAGTTTAATGGGCCTAAATGTGGTTTCTACTGCTGTTTCCAGTTTCGCATTTACTAACAATACTGTACAAACTTCAGATATTAATGTTAACAGTTATCTGTATGCCGGACCTTATCAGTTGATACAAACTGCAAACTGGGTAATTGACAAGACCGGTGCTTTGGCGGTAAATGATCCGCGAAAAGTACAGATCATTGCCGAGGCCAGATTTTTAAGAGCACTTGGGCATTTTTATATCCTCCGCTTATTTGGAGAATTCTGGGACCTTAATTCGAAATTCGGTGTAGAAATAAAAGACAGGCCAAAACTGCCTGTTGCGGCGCGAGCAAGTGTTAAAACCTCGTACGATTTTATTCTATCTGATCTGGACGAAGCTATTCTGAATGGTAAGGATTATGTGAAGGGCAGTAAAAAGGGGTATGCTACGAAACTTGCTGCTAAGGCTATAAAAGCGAAGGTATTGCTCTACAAAAAGGATTATACAGGTGCGGCGGCTCTGGCTAAAGAGGTAATGACAGGGCCGGCTGTACTCGCAAATAATTTTGTTGATCTTTTTCAGAAAGAAAAACACATGTCTGACGAGGTAATTCTCTCTGCATTGGTATTTGCTACCGGGAATAGTTCCGCTACCGGTAAAACCTATTACTGGACCAGTGGCGGTAATTTTTTATCGGCCCGTTACACGGCATTACTGGCAGGGGATTCCCGAAAGGCGATTATTGTAAAAAACTTTGCAGATCCGGTAGACCCTTCAAAATGGCGGGGAAATGGAAAATTTACCGTGGGTGTGGATGGCAGTGGTTATGATACGGAATATTATTTCAGACTGGCAGAAGCGTATTTAATTTATGCTGAAGCTGAGGCGCGAAGAGATGGAGGTGTTTTAACCGATGCGCTGAATGTACTCAATGCATTAAGGATAAAAAGGGGGATGAACGGTGTTAGTGCTGCAAACAAAGCCGAATTACTGGCACTGATCAGAACTGAAAAAGAATTGGAACTGGGTGGGGAATCAGGAGAAGATTGGTTCGACCTGGTTAGATATATTAAAAATGGAGATGTACAGGCCTCGGTTGTTAAGCCCGGTTTGGAGGATGAGGGTAAGTTGATATTGCCGATACCGCAATTGAGTATCGATGCTTCCAATAAAATATTAGCTCAGAATCCGGGATATTGATAAGTGTCACTATGAAATTATATAAGATGAAAAAAAATGTAATTATATTAAGTTTGCTTGGCCTGGCGTTATTAGGCAATGCTCAGGAAAAAAAGAGTATCTCTCCTGCAAAAGGTGAGTACAGCGTAAGTGGATATATTAAAGGGTTGCAAAAACCCTTTGTCTACATTACCATGAGACGCAAAAAAGATTCTGTAGCGGTTACAGATGGTCGGTTCAGCTATAAAGGAAGCGTCTCGGAGCCTACAGCCGTTTATATTACTTACGATAAACCTTTTGGCCAGTTCTTTTATGTTGAAAATGTACCGGTTGAAATTAAAGGTGACGCCACTGCCCTTGCAGATGTAGAGATTACCGGTGGTCATACGCAAAAGGAATGGTGTGTTCTTGAAAGAAGTACAAAAGAACTAAGAGCCGAAAGAAGGTTGTTGGCCAAAGAATTTCATGAGGCGAATAACGCCAGGGACTTTGCAGCCCGTAGTATTGTCCAAGACAAGCAGGGTAAGCTTGAGGCGAGAATTAATGAGTTTTCAAAAACATTTATCACAAAAAATCCAAAAAGCCATGTCAGCTTGAATGAAGTTAGAAATCTGCAATATTCTTATCCTGAATACGGGGAATATGCTGAGATTTATGGAAAATTAGATCCGACTCTCAAAAAAACGGAAGTGGCTAGAGACATAGAAGGTTTTTTAGCTCTTTTTAAAAGAGGGGCGGTGGGAGAAAAGATGGCTGATTTTAGTCAAAATGATCCATCAGGCAAACCTGTTAGTCTTTCTTCATTTAAGGGGAAATATGTGCTGGTTGATTTTTGGGCTGCCTGGTGTAGTCCTTGCCGGGAAGAGAACCCGGCCGTAGTGAAGGCCTATGAGAAATTTTCAAGCAAGGGATTTACCATCCTGGGGATTTCGTTGGACAGTGATGCCGAAAAATGGAAAAAAGCGATTGAAGATGACAAATTATCATGGACGCAGATATCCGATTTAAAAGGCTGGAGAAATGAGGTGGCAAATTACTTTGCCGTTAGAAGCATCCCTGCGAATTATTTGCTTGATCCAAATGGGATCATCATCGCCAAAAATTTAAGGGGTGTAGATCTTGAAAATAAACTCAAAGAATTGCTCGGCGAAAGATAACGGAGGTGTAGAAGTTATATTAAATAAATCTCCTGGAATTATAGCATAAAAGGAGCAGAAGTTTCTGCTCCTTTTCGCTATCTCAAAGAACCCCTGTTTGTCAATAGGGTATTTGGCGATCTTTTCATTCTTTTGAAATGAGATTCATTTATTTTCATCATTAAGATGTTGGTTCGTTACGCTTCAATGGCAGCATCTTAGAATTCCCTTCAATGGATAATCCCTTAATACAGGGAGTTCCCATATAATACAGTGTTCCCCCATTTGTAATAGAGCCGATCAAATCGTTTTCCGCAGATACCGTGGCTGTTCCCCGGTTGGCGATTTCCACAGACACTACACCACTATCCAAATCTTGACCTTGATAAGTTCCGGTACCCAGCAGCATAATAAAAGAGCTTGTTGTATCTCCAAGTACTCTTATTGTTCCTGCCTTAACAATGGTACAATCCAAATTCACAACATCTACCTGAAGGTTTATATTGCCGGTCCCATTGAGGATTAATGCTAAAGTATTTCCTGCAATTTTGTTATTGGTATACAAATCAATTGACCCGGTCAGCGTGATGCTTTTAATGTTGATATACATGATGGTAATCTTTGGAACAGGTTTATCAAGGTAGATATCATCATCCGGAAGAGAATAAATAAGCAGTTCATTGTCTCTCACCTCAAACTGAATGTCTATTTTTGATCCTCTGTTGTTAATAATTACATCAGGACTTTCTCCTTTTTGAATCATTAGCTGGCAAATTCCCACTACCCGAATGCTATTGAAGTCGAAATTCTTAGGATCAATATTCATTTAACACTGTAATAGGTTCTTCTCTTATGTTTTTATTGAACCATGTTTTAAACCAATGCTGAGACTGCATGTGGCGAAAGCAGAAATACAGATCCATTTCGGCGCTGTTGTTTTTGTCCATCGTTTCGCCAACTACACGAGCTGCTTCGAGTTCATTGAGCATTACCACAATATCTTTATCATAAAAATAACGTTTCCCGTATCCACACTTTAGTACATATTCAATGGCAGCTCTATTGGCTTCAACAGGGAAATCCTCTTTATACGAGCTGCTGACAATCGTCATAAAATCATTGAGGACCTGCGTAGGTTTTACATCTAGTAAAGCACAGAGCATTCTAAAGTTGGGGGGAATCCTAAGATTGAGAGGTATATTCTTCGTGGCATACATTGGGTGAACTTCGTGATACTGTTCAAATATCTTGTGTATTGTAGTTTTATAAAATTTCTTTTTCATGATTGTTTTACTTGTGAGATACATATAAAATAGGTGACCTCCCGGCCTTATTTTTTTTGCATAAGTGTCCAGTTCCTAACTTTTTAAACCTATGGGAGGAAACCCTGGTGAGGCTGGTTATGGCCTTTTTAATACACGGGTCATTACCGTCCTTAGCTTTAGGGTGTGCTATATATTGGGGCATGGGGCAGCCGCCAACCTAAAATCTGAGTATATGGTATATACATTGGGTTGTTTGTTAAAATTTATAAAATCGTTGTCTGTCGCTTTTTTTTTAGGTTATCGGGTAGCTCAGGGGCGTCTTCAGCGCCCCTGATTATTACCTTTATACCCACTTCTGGGGCAGCCTGTCTATGAGCTGATGATCTTTTTCATGATGTAGTTGGTTTTAGAGTTATTTTCGATTTGCTATGATATTTTTGTCATCGATGGTAAACTTGACCTTTTCGGTAAGTTCCAGCATCTTTAATACTTCGGATACCTTGACATAACGTGGAATGGTACCACTAAATGGTATTGATTTAATTTGCTGGTCCCTATAGATGATTTTTACATTATACCATCTGGAGACTTTTCTCATGATCTGATCCAGATTTTCCCGATTAAAGGTAAAATACCCGTTTTGCCAGGAGATCACTTTTTCAGGATGTTCAAGCTGTTTTATATTAATGCCCTTTGTGGTAAGGGAGGACTGCATTCCCGGCTTAAGAAAGCCTGAAATAGAAGAATTGCGAATGGACACGCGTACACTACCTTCCAATAAGGTAGTTTTAATACTGTTCTCATCAGCATAACTGTTGATGTTAAAATGGGTTCCGAGTACTTCTACCTCCTGTTGATCGGATGTTACAATAAATGGTTTGGCTCTGTCTTTTGCTACTTCAAAATAAGCTTCTCCCATCACTTCAACTTTCCGGTATTTTGACTCTGTGAAAGTTGAAGGAAACTTCAGTACTGATGCGGCATTGAGCCATATTTTAGTGCCATCCGACAGAAGAACCTGATACGTCCCTCCTGGTGGGGTTGTTATTGTGAGCAGCGGGGTAGGCTTCGTTTTGTTAATTTCGGTCCCATCATTATAAGTTAATGTAGAAGCGTTAATAACGATCCCTGTTTTAGCATCACTAAGTTTGATGTGTTTTCCATCAGTCAAGGTTAATGTAGCAGTATTTCGACCTGGTGAAATGTCGTTTTTCCCTGATATTTGCTGATGAGCTGCATAAAACCACAGCCCTGCGCTAAGGGTAATGAGAACTGAAGCTGCTACGGCAATTCTTGGCCATAGTTTAATCCTACGTGTGCGGGCTTTTTTAAATTGTGGGTCGTTAACAAGCTTACGATAAAGGGCTTCCGTTTCTTTAGTGGCAGGAATCTCTCTGTTGCTTTCGGATAACCAAATCTTATCCATGGCTAAAAAAACGGCATCATTGTCTATGTCGTTTCTAAAATGGCCCATCAACTTGGTATAATCCTCTTTACTAATGGTCCCGTCGGCAAACTGTTTAATTAAAGAATTTAAGTATTCCTGATTTGTCATAGTCGTGATCAAACCAATTGGCTCGATATAGGTATTACACGGCAAAATGAAAATCGGACTAGTGGAGGCTATAATTTATTTTAAGAGCATAACAGAAAGGAGTATGAAATAGGCGCTATCCGATTCATTGAAATGGGTGCGTAGTGTTTTTAAAGCAGCAAAAAAATGGTTTTTTACGGTATTTCTGGACAAATTTAATTCCGCTGCAATCTCATCATAGCTCAATCCCTGGTAGCGCTTCATCCTAAAAACAATCTGTTGCTGCGGCGGCAAATGAATCACAATATTCTCTGTAAACTTTTTTAGATCATTTAATAAAACAGTTTCCTCGGTTTCATTACTCAGGACTTCCATATTGCGCCAAAGTTCATCCATTGCCTTTTGTGAGGTCGAAATATCTCTCAATGCATTTAATGCCAGTCTCTTTGTTATGGTATATAAATACGGCAAAATAGAACGATTTTCATCTATCCGGTTTCTATTTGTCCAAACATTAATGAATACGTCATGAACAATTTCTTCCGCATGTTGCTTGTTTTTTAAAAATCGGAAACAAAATATTTTGAGCCTGTGAAAATGCAGATCAAACATTTTTCTGAAAGCAAGTTCATCTCCTGCCTTTAAATGAATGATCATCTTTCTTTCCTCAGTTTCTGTGTATCCCGGCATGTGCTTTCCTGATTGCGTTGGTGCTAAGTTAAAAATCTATTTGATACTTGTGTTATCGTTTAAAGGATAAAATTTACTCAGCCAACAGAGTTCGGACGCTGTAAATTTCCTTCTTTTCATTTTTTTTACCGCAATAGTATACCCAATTCGCGCTTTATAGATACTTCTGAGTTCTAAAAAGGAGTGGGGAGATCCTCTTAAACTTGGGGCTTCATTGCTTTCAAAATAAGCCCAATCGGAATTATACTAAAATATTTTTGTGTCCGATGGTAGGATTGTTCTTCCCAAACGTAATACCAATAAAAAGACGTTTTGGAAAATCAAGAAGACTTGCAGCAATTACTGGAAAAATACCGGGATCATCGGTGCTCCCCTCAGGAGGTAAAACACTTATTGGGGTATTTTCATAAAGACAGCAGAGAGCAGGACCAGCTCATGGAATTGGTACTCAATCATCTGAAAGAAATACCTGCTCCGGCTGAACTTGATGATAGCCATTTCAATAACAGACTGGATGAGGCTTATCTTAATATCAGGAAGGAACTCGAAGCATCGCATACGCAATCCAAAGCCACCTGGCAGTTATGGAAAAAAATACTGACGGCTGCTACGATAACCCTTACTGTTGGAATAGGATCTCTATACTATATTCATCGCTACAAGATCTACCGCGACCATACCCTGCAGGCGAAGGATATCAGGCCCGGAGGCCATAAAGCAAGATTAACCTTGTCAGATGGTCACGCCATAGAATTAAGCAGTGGTCAATCAGGAATTATTATTGGCGACAAAGGTGTTTTTTACAATAACGGGGCTGCTATTTCAAATAAAAAAGTGAGTGGGTTACTCACCATCAGTACACCTAAAGGGGGTGAATATGAAGTCGTCTTACCAGACGGCTCCAAAGTTTGGCTTAACGCCGCTACCACATTACAGTATTCTGCCAGCCTAAGGGATGGGGCAAGACGGAAAGTAATGCTGGTAGACGGCGAAGCCTACTTTGAAGTAGCCAAAGATAAGAAGCATCCCTTTGTGGTGTCTAGCAGAACACAGGTGGTAGAAGTACTCGGCACCCATTTTAACATCAACAGCTATCATGATCAGGAGCGTACCGTAACAACCCTTGAGGAAGGATCGGTGAAAGTTTCGCCAAGAGATTCCAAAGCTTCACGATTTCCTAGTGAAATCATCCTAAAACCCGGCCAGCAGTCTCTTTCTTTTGGGGGCAAGCTCACTCTTCATAAAGCCGATTTGCAGAGCGCACTGGCATGGAAAGAAGGGTTAATCTATTTCAGGGATGCCCCGATTCAGGAGGTTTTAAGACAGATAAGCCGATGGTATAATATTGAGATTGAATATGAAGGAGTACCCACTAAAGAAGTATTTAATGGCGGAGTGAAACGCAGCGCCGACCTTTCTGCTGTTTTGCATATTCTTGAATTGAGTAACATTCACTTTAGCCTGAAAGAAAAGAATACTAAAACTATCCTGACCATCTTGCAGTAAAAATAAATGTCCAATATATCACCCTTTAAACCACAGAAGCCTATGAAGTAATTTTTGTCAGATTTTTAGTTTTAGTTAATGAGTCCACAATATAAAAAGCCGGAACATTGTTCGAGAATGCTCCGGCGGATTGTGGGCTTAATTGACCAATCAGAACAAACCGATTTATCAACGTAGTGCAGGAGGATCTCTAGAATTCACATGTTAAATTTCCTCTGCAATACAAAACCTATTCAAACTTATGATTTTTCCATCAAAACTAAGCTATCCCTGGCGGGGTAGTCCATCTCTCTGTGCGCCCTCGCTAAGAGAAAGCCAACGCAGCAACCCTCTGAAAAAAACACCAATCAGTTTCCATTTAGTTCTACTGGCGCTCTTTACATGTCTCTTTGCCGCTACTGAGGTAAAAGCTCAAAATATAAGCATTGATGCCAAAGCTGTCCTTATGTATAGGGTCTTCAAGCAGATCGAAAAGCAGACTGACTACCTGTTTTGGTATAAAGGAAAGATGCTGGATAAAAATGTGCCCGTTACAGTGAGTTTTAGCAATATGCCCGTTAAAGCCGCTTTAGATAAGATCTTTGCAGATATACCTTTCACGTATGAGATCGTAGGTAAAACCATTGTAGTTAAAGAAAAACCTGCTGTTAAAAGTAATTCTAAGGAGAGAGAGAAACAGAAAAAGGAATCTATTACCGGCACTGTAACCGATGAAAAAGATCAGCCTTTGGCGGGTGTCAGTGTTAAAATTAAGGGAACCAATACATCAGTGACTACTGATCATAAAGGAACATTCAGCATTGAAATACAGGAAGAAGAATCCATTTTACAGTTTTCCTACGTCGGCTATGAAACCTATGAGCAGAGAGTAAACAAAGGCCCGAGACTTATTGTCAAATTAAAAGAAAGCACAAACCTGCTACAGGGCATTGAGGTTGTCTCAACCGGTTATCAGATTTTGCCAAAAGAAAGGGCAACGGGGAGTTTTTCCCAGCCCCTAAAAGAGATGTATAATGCCAGGGTATCAACCGACGTCATCAGCAAGCTTGAAGGAATTACCAGCGGATTAGTATTTAATGCCAATACGAATACTACATTATCGGGTAAGACAGACCTTAGTATTCGCGGACGGAGCACTATTTTTGCTAACGACCAACCTCTTATTGTCATCGATAATTTTCCTTACAGCGGTGATCTTGGCAGCATTAATCCAAATGACATAGAATCAGTAACGGTCTTAAAGGATGCGGCGGCGGCTTCCATATGGGGTGTCAGGGCAGGAAACGGGGTCATTGTTATCACGACAAAAAAAGGAAGACTGAATCAGCCATTACATATTGCTCTGAATTCCAATATAACCATCAGTGGTAAACCAGACCTGTTTTATAATCCGGCAGAAATGAGCAGCTCTGATTTCATTGATATGGAACAATTTTTATTTGCCAAGGGAAAATACAACAGCGACCTTCGTAATACGACCACTTTTCGGCCGGTAACCCCGGTTGTCGAAATATTGGCTTTGCAGAGATCAACAGCATTGTCAGCTTCAGATGCCGCGTTTCAAATTGATGCCTTACGAAAACACGATGTTAGAAATGACCTCTCAAAATACTTGTACCGGAATAGTGTTAAACAGCAATATTCACTCAATTTTAACGGAGGCAGCGAGCGTGCTGCTTACTATCTCTCTGCGGGGTATGATCAAAACCTGCAACACCTGAAAGAAAATACCTATGACCGCTTTACACTAAATTCCAGTTTGACCTTTACTCCGATTAAAAATCTTCAGATCGGTACCAATATTAATTATATACGGTCAAATACCAGCACAGATAATACGGCAAGCACCCTGAATACGGGAGGCTCCTATGCAAAAGTGTATCCATACGCACAATTGGCTGATGCCGATGGAAATCCATTACCCATTGTAAAGTCCTATAGAAATGGTTTCATCCAGTCTGCTCTATCCAAAGGTTTCCTTGATTGGAGCTACGTACCCCTTAAAGATTTAGGGTTGGGTGAAAATAACAGGAAGTCTAACGATATCCGATTGAGCCCTGCCCTGAAATATACTCTGTTTAAGGGGCTGGATATTGAAGCAAAATACCAGTACGAGCAGTATACGATTAATTCCAGAGACTTTGAAAGCGAAGAAACGTTTCATACGAGGAACCTGATAAACCGCTACTCGGTTCTGGGAACTGGCAGAGTCGTGGGTTATCATATCCCGTTAGGAGGTATTCTTTACCAATCTCTTTCCACAGTGAGCTCATATAATGCAAGAGGACAGGTCAATTACTCGGGGTCTTGGCAAAAGCACAGCATCAATGCCATTGCGGGGATCGAGCAAAACCAGATCCGTACCGACGGAAGTACTCATGCACCATTGTATGGTTACGATGATCATACGGGAATATCCGGTAAGGTAGATTTTGTCAATACCTTTACGCTCAACCCCGGAACAAACTCTGCGATGATCCCCAACAATGCCAATATTTCAGGACAGCTGGATAGAGTGCGTTCTTATTTCGGTAATGCTGCCTATACATACGATAATAAATATACGGCTTCCATCAGTGGCCGTGTAGATGGTTCTAATTATTTCGGAGTCAATACCAACCAAAAATCGGTGCCACTATGGTCTGTCGGCGGAAAATGGGCAGTGAATCGGGAAAGATTTTATAAGTGGGATTGGCTTCCGTATTTACAATTCAGGGCGAGCTACGGCTATAATGGAAACCTGAACAGAAATGTAACCGGTATTACAACGTCCAGATATCTTCTTAACAGTGACTGGACGGGTCAGCTTCAGGCGGACATCAGTAATATTGGCAATCCGGATTTGAAATGGGAAAAAGCGGGTATCACCAACATCGGCGTTGATTTCGCAACGAGGAATAATACCATTACCGGTAGTATAGAATACTTCCATAAAAATGGTGAGGATTTAATTGGTGATGCTTCTGTCGCACCGAGTACAGGCACCACTATTTTTAGGGGTAATTTTGCTTCCATGAAGGGGCGGGGAATTGATATTCAGCTTACCTCAAAAAATGTCCGTGGCACTTTTTCATGGGTGAGCTCACTGCTATTGAGTTATGCAACCGATAAAGTTACCCGATATACTGCACCCCTTAACGCGGGTTATGTGGTCACTTCGGATGGAACCAGCAGTGCCATAAACCCTACATTGGGAAAGCCTGTGTACGGAATATGGAGCTACAAATGGGCGGGGTTAGACCCTGCTACGGGTGATCCACGGGGATATTTAAACGGAGCAATGAGCAAAGATTACTATATCTTGGCGAATCCGTTAACAATGAATGAACTGGTCTATAACGGCCCGGCCCGCCCTGTGTATTTCGGGGGTCTTAACAACAGGTTTGGATACAAGAATTTCAGTCTTTTTGTGAATGTCACCTACAAGCTTGGTCACTACTTCAGAAGAAGTTCTTTAAACTATTATACCTTATTCAGTAACTGGATTGGCGGCTATAAAGAGTTTTCCAACCGTTGGAAAACCCCGGGTGATGAGCAGTTGACTACTGTTCCTTCGATGATTTACCCTGCCGATCCTGACCGGGATAATTTCTATAATTATTCGGAGATCACCGTTGAAAAGGCCGACCATATCCGTTTACAGGACATCAGTGTAAGCTACGATTTTAATAAAAGCAGTTTCAGAAAATTACCGGTAGCCAACATACAGCTTTATGTGTATGCGAATAACCTTGGTATGATTTGGCGTGCTAATAAGCTAAAACTTGATCCGGATTACCCGACGGGAAAGCCAGTTCCCAAAAGTATTTCCCTGGGTTTTAAAATTGATTTATAATTTTTTAGATGATCATCATGAAAAAAATAACAATATACAGAAGTAACATGGTCTTGGTGGTTTTGACTATCGCTGTTCTGTTGCAGTCCTGCAAAAAATCATGGCTGGATGCCAAACCCGATAAAGCACTTGTCGTTCCAACATCTATCGAAGACTTCCAGGCTATTCTTGATAATAACACCGTCAGTCAGCTCTTCAATTTCAACCAACCGGCCTTATCCGAAATGGGTGCCGGAGACTTTCAGCTCGAATACAACGCATGGCAAGCGCTGCCTTTACTGCAGGAACGAAGTGCCTATGTATGGGATTCTGACCTCTTTGTGGGGGAACCGGGCTTTGACTGGAATAACAGTTATAAAAGAATATTATACGCCAACATCGTTTTGGAAGGAATTTCCCATATTTCAGCAAAGCCACAGGATCAAACTCAATGGAATCAGGTTAAGGGAACGGCACTTTTCTATCGGTCCTATGATTTTTTTAACCTTGTACAGGACTTTGCCAAAGCCTATGATCGGGGGTCTGCAACCAGAGACCTTGGAATTCCTTTACGCCTGAATTCCAATATCAATACTAAAACACAAAGAGCGACGGTTCAGGAAACTTATGATCAGATTATCGCTGATCTGTTAACCGCTAAAACGCTGTTACCAGATCAACCGGCTTATGTTACAAGAGGAAGTAAATGTGCTGTTTATGCACTTCTGAGTAAAGTGTACCTACATACAGCCCAATACGACCTTGCTCTTAAGTATGCAGATTCCTGTCTTCGGTTAAACGCTGAATTATTGGACTTTAATACCCTGGATTCGGTGGCAGTCATTCCGATTTCTCGTTTTAATAAAGAGGTGGTTTACCACCATAATCTGGCATTGTATGCGGGTTTTGATAAGAATGCATCCGTTTTAATTGTTGACCCTCAATTATACAATGCTTACGATGCTAATGATTTACGGAAAACCATTTTATTTAAAAATGTATCCGGTCTGATAACAAGAAACGCAAGCTATAGCGGGGATAATAATCTTTTCGGAGGATTGGCTACTGATGAAATGTATTTGATAAAAGCGGAGTGTTATGCCCGAGAAAATAATACATCGGCAGCTATGGAGAGCCTGAATATACTTCTGGCAAAAAGATGGAAAACAGGCACATTTATCCCCTTCACTGCTACTAATGCAGAAAATGCATTGTCAAAAGTTATTACAGAACGAAGAAAGGAACTGGTGTTTAGGGGGAACCGATGGCATGATCTAAAGCGTTTAAATACAGATCCGCGATTTGCCATATCATTAACCCGTGATCTTAATGGGAAGGTCTACACACTTTTGCCTAATGATAATAAATATACACTTCCGATTCCACCGGATGAAGTAAGATTAAGTGGTCTTGTTCAAAATCCGCGCTAAGATTTAAAGAATATATAAGGGTGCTGAAAAGCCCCATTGTTCCAATTTTAATACAACTAAAATGAAAATTTCAATAACTGCTTTACTATTGGTTTTGGCCAATTTTGCCGGCTATACACAAATCAAACCTTTGGCTATCGGTGATGGTGTTCCCGATATGGTTATTGGCGATATTATCAATTACAGATCGCCTAACATTAGATTATCAGATTTCAAAGGAAAATTGCTGGTCCTTGATTTCTGGGCAACCTGGTGCAGCCCTTGCATCAGCATGTTTCCAAAAACTGACTCGCTGCAAAAACTATTTAAGGGAAAGGTTGAATTTCTTCCTGTTAGCTATCAGGATAGAAATACAGTTGAATCTTTTTTGAAAAAACTGAATGTCAATAAAGGCATTACAGTTCCTACTGTAACTAATGATAAGCAGCTTCATGCTTTATTCCCCCATATGGAAATTCCCTATTATGTATGGATCAATGGTAAGGGAAAAGTTGTTGCTATGACAGAAGCTAAAGAAATAACAAAGGAAAACATAGAAAATATTCTCGATGATGATCAGAGAACAATAAAAAATTCAATAGGAATCTTGGAGAAGAATGTTAATAAGGCAAACCCTGTCTTTATCACCGGAATTCCCATCATAGGAACTGATTCTGCGAATATCAATATCATCCCTCTTGAACAAGATGATATCCTGGTTCAATCTGTTGCAGCCAAGTTTATTCCGGGAATTTCCGGAGGGGCTTATAATAATACGAATCACTTTTTAGTGATGAATTATTCTGTGATGAACATGTATCAATTTTTTTTCGGGATTACATCCAAACCCAATACACTGGCTTTCTGGAATAAGAACCGCTATGTAATTGAAGTCAAGGATTCTCTTAAAAGAAACAGACTGATTAATTACACAAGTGGTTTAGAGTATAATAACTGGTTAAGGGCAAACGGTTACTGCTATGAACTCATCTGGAAAAATGTTAAGGGTTGGGACAGAAAGATTGAACTGGTAAGGGATGATCTTGATCGATTGTTTGCCAAACCATTAGGGATTACGGCTGTTCTGGAAAAAAGAAAAGTCCCAAGCAGCATTCTCGCCATGAAGGGAAATGGTAGTAAGCTGGTAACTGCAGGTGGGGAATCATTTGAAAAGCATGATGCCTATTCTTATTCGCAACGTAATCTTCCCCTTAGCCGTCTTGTTTCGCAACTGGAATATTTTTGGCAAAAATCAGGGACTAATGTTGTTAATGAGACCCAATATAAAAAAAACGTTGATATTGAGCTCAACTGCAAAATGTCCGATATAAAAGCAGTTAACAAAGAACTTGCAAAGTATGGTCTTGCCTTTATAGAAGGTGAGAGATCCATTGATATCCTGGTTATAAAAGACAGATAGTAGATGAAATGAGGCTGTCCTGAACTTCGGAACAGCCTCTCACTTCCTTTAAGGAGTGTAATTACCTGTTGACATTGATATCAGTGTTGCATCTGAAGATGGGCTTTCACCTTCTGTCGGTACTTCAGACTGTGACCAGACTGCGGTACATACATTGGATGACGTACTGCAATTCCCTGGTGTAGGATCGTAGATAAATTGGGATTTGGCTAAACTTGAATTGTGGTTTGGGTGCACAAAAGTGTAGTTTGTGAGCTTTCCCTTTTTTTCTGTTTTTTCAGCTTTTGTAAATGCAAAAGCTCCAAATGTGCCTCCAGCAATAATTAATGCTGCAGCGGCGATTTTCAGTGTTTTCATTGTATTTGTTTTAAAAATTATTGATTTGGCAATAAAATTACTGCCGGTGAACAGAGCGAAAAGGCACGGGCAATGGTGGCTGCCTATGGTTTACTTTTACGATCTGATTTGGGTTAGACGGATAGTACCGGATTTATTCCCGAAGGAATCTGTTGTGCCAGCCAGAACAAACTTCTGCTGTTACGATCCTGCTCTGCTGTCAGTAGACTATTTAGAGCCTTTCCCTGACCAGTAGCGTTCAGGGAGATTCTTACATCTTTGTTGTAGTCACTTTATAAAGGGGTAGCTTACAATTTCTTGGGATATTTTCATTGGCCGCGTAGTAGAGTACGCTTAAGAAAGTTGTTTATCTTTTACATGGTTTTTATTTTTTTAATGTGATGATAGCGGCTGCTGCGAGTAGTTCATGGTTACAAGGCAAATGTATTGAGGTTCAGTAATATAAAGCAATAGGTAAACCATCGAAAAGTCATGAAACCTACAAAAAATGGGTATGAACCATACAAAAATAAGGCATGAACCATACAAAATTTGGGTATGAGAAATATATAAAAAGATGCATTTTGTTGGTTTTAGCTGTTGAATCTTGCCCGAAATGCGGTCAAATATTCTTTGGTAATATAAAAATTCTTGTCTTTCGAAGTCTTTACGATATCAGCGAACTGGGGTTTAAAAATGATTTTAAAGATATCTCGTTTTTCCGCACTTTCATATCCTCGGATCGTTTTACAATTAATGAGCACGGATCTGTTGATCATGCAAAAATGGACCGTGCTGAATCGTTCTTCCAAATTGGAAAGCGAAATGTTGACCACGTATTCATTGCCATGAGTGGTAAAGGCTTTTACCAATTTTCCAACACGGTAAAAGCACAAAATGTCCTGCGGCACATCGAATTGCAGGTGCTGTCCGCTATGATCAATCGTCAGTCCGGACAATTCCGAATTTCCAACATCTTCGTTATATTGATCAATTTCATCAATATACTCAATGGTTGGTTTGGGCTCTGTGAGCAGGAGATAGTGTATAAGGTAATAAAGGTTCATCAAAATGATAAAGAAAACAATAAGGGGAAAGTCTATAAGTAAAAAATCATTATCTACTATATTCTGCTGCATAGCATGAAAGTAGATGGAAATAAGCAACAGATCAGCTGAAAGAGGCAGGATAACACCCAGTAAGAACTGCAATAAGGAACGTTTTATTGGCTCATTTCTCCAAGCGGATATTTGATCCAGCCAGACTGTTATGCGATGTACGGTATACACCAATATGAGTGATATGGAAAAACTGGCAGCAAATGCCAGGTAAAAGCCTTTAGATGTGAAAGCCTCTACTAAATTGATGGATCGCCCGTGAAAAAGGATGTAAACAGATGCTGCAAATGCGCAAATAATACGTAGCCTTTTGTTGTTATAAGCTATGGTTTCCATGGTTGTAATAGTTTTTGTATTACACTTTTAAGTGAAATATATTAAAGAAACCAATATACAAAAACTATTTTTTATTAACTTTGTGTTAATCAGTCTTATAATCTAATAACTTTAAAACTTCATGTCATGACATCTTTCCCATTTTCACCCTTGGGTGTTGATACTATACTCAACCAATTATATGGACTAACGAATGCCGCCTTGTCTACCCAGGCAAAGGCAATCAAACTCGATTTTAAAGGTTGGATGAAAGACCATTTCACCCTCACTGAAAACCAGTTAACTTTTCTTGCAGCAATCAAAGAAGAGGCATCAGTATATTACGGAGAACAGTGTTCTTTCTGCTTTTTACATCGGTTGGAGATCAAACTTGTTTCTCCTATACCACCGGAAGTTTCCCGCTATGCAAAATGGATAGGCTCCAGCAGCACTATTTCGATAAAATCAGATGGAACTGGCGAAAGTGTTATTTCCGGTATGCTCACTTTTACAATCAGCTATCAGTAGGAGAGTACATTAAGATCAGAATCAATAATAAGTTGTTGGATTTCCCATACCTCCTATGGGGTATCCAAATAGTTAAGATCCGATATAACCGGGTGGCTTTCTTTTGCTTCTTTTTCTTTCGCCACCTTTATTGGGAAAGAAAAGAAGTGAATACAAAAAACACCTGGGATATATGAAATATCCCCGCCAAGAACCCGCAACGGTATTCGGTAAATTTCCAGGGAGGAAGAATTGGGTGATGGGATAAGGAAATATTGGCGAATGGTGTTGCACCGCTTTCCCCGCACAAAGACGTCCACGAACATCGGGAGTGATTGTCTTTGTGCCGCCCGATATTTTTCGGGCTTTATTTTTTTAGACTTTTAAAGGCTGTGAGCGGAACTCTTTAAGATTCAGGAAAAATCCTCTGTTTTCAGTGAGTCCGTTGCGAAATAAGCTCCACAATAGTGATAAACCCATTTGAGCCAACGTTGCATTGATAAATAAATCCTGCTTTGCCAAAGCTTCCGCCAGTGAACAGCTTGGTGTATCATCCTCGGTTTCGGACGCTCTGAGGACTTCTCCAAATTCTTCGGTAATATAGGGCAGATTGGCTACCGTTTCGTATTTCTCGGAATTGGGTTGCTTAATATTTCCAATGGTGGATAATATTACCTGTCCTGTGTGTTTGCTGTTGCCATAATCAATCCAATACTTTGGTTTGTTATGATAAAACCTGCCACTGCTGAGTTCACCCAGCATCCCGGCAATCTCAAAACGTGAGTTTACGTTGTCTACACACGATATGAATATCGTGGCAGATGCGTGTTCGGGCAGTTTCCCTAAAGGAGTTCTTTCAAATTTAGCGGTTTCAGCCTTCCAATTGGTTCCGGAAAATCGGTTGGCTCTGTTGATTAAAGCAACTGATTTATATAAGTCCATCTCACACTCTGCAAAGCGTTGTCTTCCTAAATTAGCCTGTGTTACGATATCGTCATCCCATAGACGGACAAACAGTCCTGCGTGTCCCAATTCAATTAAGCTGTGGTTCATTTCCATGAGTCCTGTCAAGACTTTTGATCCTGTACCACCAGCCCCGAAAAGATTTATTTCAATAGGATTGGTGGGATTGATAAGATAATGATCTGTAAAATGGACTTTCGTTTTTTCTGTTGTTCTCATCGTAGTAAATCTTTTAAGGTTCTGCTTGATTTTATGAGTACATCTTTCGGAAATGGGTCATTGGTATTGATGAGTCTTTTCCAAAGACTGACACAATTTCCTTTGATAGGGTTGTGATCCTGCATCAGGTGGCTGAAATAGGAATTGAAAAAATACTCTTCCCAAGCGGTTGTAAATTCTTCGAGTGACGCGGTTTTCTTAATCCTGACATCAACCGTTCCCATACATACTGCGCCATCCTCATACACATTGAAGTAGGGAGCATGGAAAAGCGTTGTTTTTTCTGTCGGTCTTCTGTCTGTTGACAGAGCATATACAAAAAGTTTGTTTCGGTTAGCCACCCATAGCATTGCGGGAACATTGGCTTTACCATTTGGGATTTCCAATTTTTCGACAAAAAACATTTCCCTGCTCATGGCTTTTGTAAACCAAATTACTACACCATTATGGATGGGGTCAATCTGCAAAATATTTCTTCCCATAATACCCTGTGGCTTTAGAAAGGACTCTTTTTCCTCCCTTACTTTTAAAGATTTCGCTAATTGATTGGCTTCTCTCACTGTCAAAGGATGAGCATTGATCAGATGGCCGTTTTTATCCATATCAAAACTCTCTATATATCCATCAGTGTTTGTTCCCTTTGTTTCATAGAATACAAGGGCACTTTTCGGATAATATAATGGTCCAAAATTGTCTGTTAGGTCGGTTTGATTATTCATTGCTTTTAAGGGTATAGGTGCTGAGTAAGTAAATAAGGTCATCGAGTACCGTAAATAAGCGCTCTTCAAAATCAAGGCTGTTACTGATTAATGGTCTGCCGTCAAAACATTTTTTTATGACAGGTTCTTCTATGTCTCCATATTCTCCAAACTCATTATTCACCATTTCAAAAAGACTGCTGGAAAGCCACCCTTTATGATGGGCATAGAATGAAATGTATTTTTCAATGGTGAGGATATTGTCATTCTCATGGTCTTCATGCTCCCATTCGGTGGCTTTGGCATTTCTGAAAAACCTTTCTTCGGGATAGAGTTCGTAGAGTTCATGGGCTTTTGTAGCCACCTTAAAACATTCCCTTTCAAAATCGTCTTTGCTTTGAAATTGGTGCAGACGTTCTTTAAATACTTCCAGATTTTTAAGATTGAATAACTTCTGTTCCATATGGTCACCAATCCACTGCGCCTGCCTGATTTCATTATTGGTCTCTATGGTATCGATGGTTTCAGCGTTCTCCTCATCTTGTTCAATCCAATCAGCGAGTATTTCATACTGCCAGTTGAGATAGGAGTCTTCCTGTCTGTAATACGGAATATCAGCATGATGATAGAGATAACTGCACACCGATAGCAGAAGGTGGGCGGATTGCTTTTTATGCTTTTCCTTTAGCATAAGGAACAGGGGAATCACCGGAATATAATACAGATTAGAACAGGTGTTGTATCGTTCCTCACTGACAAGAAAGGTTTTTGTACCCTCCTGTACCAGTTGAATAGAATCCCAAAGGGCAACCTTGTTTTTGAGTTTCTGCTGAATATCTGAAATAGAAAGGGCAATATTATAGGGGTATTCAAAATCCTGTATTGGTACGGGCTGAATCTGATAATGCTCTGCCAGTCTGGAAAGGGACTTGTAAAAATCCCTTTCCGTTTTTCTTGATTCCTTATCAGTCTGTACGGATTGTTCTATTTTCAGTTTTGGCAGAAACGTGGTTTTTAGAAAACCGTTGGGAGCATGCTTAGAGGAACTGACTTCCTTTGGTCTTTTTTGATTTCTCCTGCATCTTTTGGTCGTTTCATCCATTGGGCGAACTCTGTTAACTGTCGGTGGAGTTGCCTTTGCTGTTTTTCTTCGGGGAGCTGAACTGTTCCCGATAGGGTATGTTGTTGCATAATTCATCGTTGTATTGTTTAAAAATTTAACCTTTAGTTCCCATCACACTTTCAAAATGATACTCTACGGTATCATCCTTGATTTTTGGGGCTGATATTTTGGCGGTGGTGAGTAGGGGATAGGTATTGGTATAAAAGTTCAATACCGATTCTACGCTCCATTTTGGCTCAGGGTCGGTCAGTTTAATCTCCTGACCTTTATCTTTAAATAGGAATATTCTTTCTAATTGCGTGGCTAATAACATAATCTTAGATTTTTGGGTTATATAATAGGGTTACTCATTGAAAAGGCTAGGGGCAAAGTGATGTTCATAGACGGACTGTTTTTTGCGGAGCTGTTCTGTATATTCAGGATATTCAGATGTTTTGGGCAGTGCTGTCCATGCGTCCTTAAATTTGCCCTCTTTCTCCAATTGCTCGGCTTTTTGTAGAGCGTCATTGTACTTTTTATCCTTTGCTTCTTTTTCCTTTTTCTCCCTATCGGCTTTCTCCTTTTCCATTGCCGAATGCTTTTTGGCTTCTTCCAATTGCTTCATAAAGGATTCCATGCCTACCATAAGTCCCGAAGCAGACTGTATAGGCGCAGTAATATTTTCAAAAAAACCGTTATCGAGTTCCTCGGCTGTTCCCCGAAGGGTTAAAGGAGGAATGATGTTTTTAGCATCATCCCCGCATGTATTATTTTGGAGCAGAACTGCTACGATCCAATTGTCTTCTGTGCCCTGTCTGATGGTGATTTGCAAATCACCTGTTAGATTCATTTGGGCGAGTTGGCTGAAAAAATTGATATTCATGATTTTAATTTTAAAAGAGGTTTTTTATTTCTACCGTAATTAATTTTGTATCCATTGGTATGAATAATACTCTCCAACAGGTCTCTGGCATAGGAGATACCAGCGGAGTCCTTTTCTGTCACAACTAAAAAATGAAGCTTCTCAAAATCCTTGACTATGCGGGCAATGATGCTCAGTGCCTTATATTCTGTTGTATGTGTTACACTCTTCATGATGTCTGTTTTGATTTAAGTTTGAGTAATTTTTCGTGGAAGTCCGTCCAATAGGCATTTAATCTTCTGTCAAGGTTTTCAAAACGTTTATCCTCGTGCTGATAAGTTTTGCATTGTTTAGCCATTTTAATGGCCTCGTTTAGGTCGGTTATCTCGATAGGGTAACCATTGATATCAATGATTTTCATGCGTGTGGTTTTAATGGTGACTGCTGTTCTCTGTATTTTGGCGGTCTATAAGTTTTACAATAAGAAGCTTTGCTTTATGATTAATTCTGTCGGCATATTTTTGGGCTTTTTTCTTGGTTTTGTATATTCCGCCGTTGACTGTCCATGTTACTTTTGTTTTGTATGTGAACTGAGGGTTGTTGTAGATATTGAAAGTTGTTCCTAAAATTTCCTCATCCCTTTTCACTTGTAGAATTGTAAGATATTCTACGGCTTTCCCCGTCTCATTAAACTGTGTAGACAGTAGCAGATTTCCGCTCTGGTCGATAATCTGAAATTTTTCAAAATCACGGTCACTAAGGATAATTTTGAATAGATCATCAATAATGAAATGTTCGTTTAATAAAACCCGTTCTTCATATTTTCTGTATTTAATGATTCCTATTTTCATATTTTCCGTTGGTGTATTGTTCAAAATTTTCAATGTTTAAAGCATCAATGATTTTTTGAATAGAAAAATGATCTGTCCAAAATTGCTCACCCGTATATTTTCCGTAAGCTCTATAGTAGGCAGTGCCGTCTGCATTGATCACAAGCTCGTGACAGTCCAGACAGTTTTCAGGAATTGGAAGTGCATCAATTTCTTTTTCATTGGTGATGATAAATGACCATGCTTTATCTTTCAATGGTTCTGCTGAATCGGGTATTGTTTCGTTATCATCTTTGTAAAATTCTACCCCTGTATCATAGTAAGCCATTGAAATAAACATCGGATCTTCTGTAAATGGCTCAATTGAGTTGAGCCTAATTTGGAGGTCTTTTTTCCAGTCCTCTGAGATATGAATGATTGCAAAATCACACGTATCCCAATTGCTGTTGGTTCTCGCTTTCAACAATAGGTATTGTGTCGGTTGAGTTGATACTCTCATTATGATATATTTTAAATGGTTATTGCTGTTCTTTGTCAGCCTTTTGTGTATTGCTGTTTTGAGCTGTTTTTTTGGATACGGATGCTATAAATGGATCTTCTCCAAAAAGAAGGTGTATCGCCAGTTTTAACCGATGATTACAGTCCTTTGTCAATGAATATTCTATAAGGCTGTTGATTGTAAACAGGGCATCGTAACTGTCAAATAGTTGGTCTCTAAACAGATTGTGATTTTTACGGAATTTGTTTCCGTATCTTTTTACAGCTTTTTCAACATTTCTAACGAGATCGAACCACAAATTACTCGTAATTAAACCCTGCTTCCACTGGCTTTTAAAAAGTTCTTCATTGCTTAGGAAGCGCAGTGTTTCCTGCTCTATGAAAAGGGTAATATTGGGTATCTCTTGTGGAAATAAGCCCGCCAAAAGTTTCCCCTTTTCAGTATTAAACATTTGTTCTATTGCTTTCATATCGTTACTAATTTTGGTTATACTAATTTTTGCTGTTGATTTTTTCTATTTTCAGGATCGCACTTTCGGGGCATCCTTCCGTTTTCATGATCTGTTCTTTTGCTCCCTGCTCACCACTGAGCGAGACTACTGTCAGACATATTTTGCCGTTATCATGGGTAAGGGTCGCTACATAAATTTCTATGGTCATTTGATTTTGGTTGATAAAGGCAACCACCTTGTCTGGCGGTTGCCTGTGATTGGTTAATTAAGATTGAATATTTCTGCACCATCTAGGGCGAAGGCTGTACATAGTTCAAATGCTTTTTGCGATTTTAATTGGGCGGTTCCACCCATCACAATGGATTGCAATTTGGCTTCATCATCTTTGTAGGCGCGGACATTCTGATAGTAGCCTGTCACCGCATTATAGGCTCCGAACAATGTCCCTTTGGTGGTGTCCATTTGTTGGGTGTCGCTGATCATGGCATAGGCAAAAGCATCTTCTACAGTATTTTTAAATACGGTTGAAATTTCGTCTTCATTGCCTTTTTGCAGGTGTTGCAGGGTTTCTTTATTAGGGCATAGGGCTAATTGAATGAGCTTTTTTACTTCGTGGTCATTGACCTTAACTTTTGCCCACTGATTAAAGATTCCTTCCAGTTCTGTACTGAACTTATTGGCTAATCCCATTACTTTATGAGCATCCTCTAAGCGTTGCTTTGCTCCCGAAGTATGACGGATGCGCACCACGTTGCTCATATTACGGAGTGAAGCGTTAAGGGTATTTTGGCAAACGATGCGAATAGGGGTGAATGCTGCGGTAATACTTCCGCTACCATCGTGCGAATTAGTGAGGAAGATGTACTTTTCGGTCACGTCATCCCCGTTACCTACACGAATATAGTCAGGTAGTTTGGCGGTAATGAAAATACGCTCCCCATTACCTAAAGCTCCTGCAGTCTCGTAGAGGATTCCGTCACCACCACCGACAATAGCATCGAAAAAAGCAAAGGCTTCGCTGTTCTGTACGATCTGATAGATTTTCCCCACCGTGTCAAAAGCTTGGTTGGTGTCGCTTCTGTATGTACCAAAGCGGTCAGGGATTATAATATCGTTTCCTTCTATAACCTCTCCGTTCTGGCCTAGTGATAGACCTTCTCCTTTGATAAAGGCAGGTTTTTTGCGAACCTCGTAGTCGAGACCTGCGTGTTTGATAGCTTCGGCGCTTGTGGGATAGCTTTCTACGATCTGCCCTAGATTATGCCAAGCTTTTTCCTTTACACTGAAAAATGAATATTTTCCTGTTCTGTTGTTGAAATTTAAATTATGTGCCATGATATTGAATATTTAGTGTTAAAAATTTGATTGAATTGATTAATTGATTGATGTTAGAATGGTAGGTCGTCATCTGCTCCCATATTGGTAAACTCGTTGTCCTGTGGGGTAGTGGGGTATTGTGAATCTTGCGAGGTTTCAGGGTTTTCGGAGTTTTTACCGTAACCACCTCCATGCAGTTTGATTTGGGAGGTATGGAAGTTAAGCCCTGCATGAGCTTGTCCGTCACTACCTTGCCATGCCCTTGCGTACACTCGTCCTGATAGTTCTACAAGTGTGCCTTTGGTGAGCATTTTTGCAACATTGGGGCTTATCCAATAGGCGCAGTCGAAATAGGTCGTTTGCTTTACACGTTCACCCTGTTTGTTTTTGTAGCTGTCGTTAGTGGCTACTGAGAAATTTACTACTTGTTTGTCCTGTAACACTGTGCGTACTTCCGCATCGCGTGTCAATCTTCCGATAATGTTCATAATCTTTGTTTTTGTGTTATACAATCCTGTTAGCTTTGCTCTTTTTTCCCTTCCTTTCTTCCTTCCTTCAAAAAAATTTTCCAAAAGAAAAAACGGAAAAAAAGAAAGCCGCTAAAAGGTATGGGCAGGGCGTAAAGTCAAAAGGAAACGGAATAATTGGAGGGGTACCCTTTAGGGGAGGAAACCGTTTATGCCGTAGTCTTTTGCTAGCCTGGTGCGGCAGGTGCCCATAATACCTTAGCTGCCTTTTTATCCGTTTCGCCTTGGAAAATCTCCCACCCTAACTACTGTCGTGTGATTATTATGACCGCGAAGAAGCGGATATCAAGAAGAGTATAAGAATGTATGATTGAGGCAATAAGGAAAATGGAAAGTAATGGCAATGTCCCTAAGGGAAATGTTTCTGGTTGATTTAAGAAACAGGCCTTTCATTTCGAAATTCTATTTTTTAGCGGATGAAGAGTCTTTATGTGATATACAGACAGGAATTTTTCTAAAGGGAGAGCAGAGTTGTAAAAGTTGATATAAAGGAAAAAAGTAAGCATTACTAACCATTTGCCTTTGTGAAAGAAATGACATTTATTATGAAAGGTGTGTGCTGTGCTGCACCGCTGGGTGCTGTAGCAGGTGATGAGACCATCATTGGGAGCAAAAAGATACTTCCGATTCTCATTGCAGCAATAAAAAAAGAAAGAGTATCTCCACTTCTATTTTAATACGACAGGTTTTGGCGCTATGCGGGTATAGCTTTGCCATATGGTATAACACATTGAACAAAAATATATATGTGTTAAGAAAAATTAATGAAAATATGGGGTTTTTACGGATGATGTATTCTAATTATTAATAATATTTTTAAACAGTCAAATACACAAGTTTATGATAAAAAATTATCTCAGTGCATTTAACTTATGCACAATCCTGAGTTTATCCGCTCAGGAATCGGATGTGACATGGCAAAAAGACATCAAATCCTCCACCCAGGATTTTTTGAGCCAGGTCACCACTACACTAGATCAGCAGTACCTGATCACGGGAAGCTCGATTCAGAGCGAAAAATTACAACAAGCCAGGAAATACTCTAACAGTAATGATTATCGCTCCGTAAATGAATCTTCGTGATCCTACAGATTGCTTCAAAACAATATAGCGTGTAAATTCGCTTAAGGAATATTTATAATAATGAGAGAATAGAAATTAAGTAGTTCAATGTTTAATTTCTTTGCATGCACGCTAAAGTATTTTTGCCTTTCTTCTGTGCAGGGCTTTTAGCCTTAATGTCTTTGTAGACTAATCATAGAGATCCTGATTTTTTAATCAGGCTAAATCACCATTTTTTAATAGCAATATGAAAGCCTTCTATCTTTCAGGATAAATCTTATCCTGTCGCAAAAAACAACGGTCTTTCCCATTCGGGGAATCAGATCTACTTTTCACTAACAACAAAACACAATGAAAAAACTTTATTTGGGTACGCCTTCGGTGTGTACCACTTCGGGCATGTCGGCTCGGAAAATTTTATTGCAAAGGAAAGTTCTTCCTTTACTTTGCGTACTGACTGGTTTTTGGGGATATTCCCAAACCGAAGTCTACTTCAAATATGACGAAGCCGGGAATCAAAAGTACCGCGGTCCTGAAGCAGATCCTAAGCTAAAAACTTCGGCTTTGTCAGGAACTACTTCAAAAACGTCTTCAATTGAACAGGCTCCGGCTATTGATGAAAAAACATTCTGGAAGCAGATCAGACTCTATCCGGTTCCGGTAAATGATGTTCTTACCATCGACTGGACAGAAGAAACAGACAAACTTATCGAGTCGGTCTCTCTATATCAGCATAGTACAGTCCACTGGAAATTTCAGCAACAAAATATCCCCGGCCTTAACAGGCAGCTGAAAATTAACATGACGGGCTATGACTGGGGCGTATACGTACTGCGGTTTACTCTGAAAGACGGAAGAATCTTCAGTAAAAACATCACTAAAAGGTAATCGCGATGAAAAAGTACAATCATAAGAAAATACAGATATTTTCATCATTCCTATTATCTTTTATATCGGTATTCTGCTTTTCGCAGACCCCTACTCCTAAATTTCATGATACTAAAGGAAATATAGACGTTACAGGGGCAGGACAGCTTCAGTATACACTTCCTATAGATCTTCCTCTGGGCATTAAAAATGCAGCTCCCAATATCAGCCTTCTTTATACAAGTGGTGCGGCAAACGGGCTTGCAGGATATAGCTGGAATATTTCAGGAATAAATGCAATTTCAAGGGTTGGAAAGAATCTTGAAAAAGATGGTATCACAAAGGGGGTACAGCTTGATTATTCTGATTATTACAGTTTTAATGGTCAGAGATTAATTTTAAAATCAGGAGAATACGGGAAAGATGGAGCAGAATATGAAACTGAAAAATATTCCAATGTTAAAATTAAGTCCGTGGGAAGCATCGCCGGACAAAGCTGGCAAGGTCCTGAATATTGGGAAGTCACTTCTCCTGACGGCTCACAGGTATGGTACGGAGCTACGGCGTCAGGAGATAGTTCTGCCAGAACGCCTATTGATTATAATATTGTAAAGTCAAGAGATAGTAATGGCAATTATGTGACTTACAATTATACTTCTGAAGGTAACGTATCGGTCATCAGCGCCATCCAGTGGGGAGGCAATGAGGTGAAGGGAACCCAGCATATGAATAAAATTGATTTTCTTTTTGTGGCAAGACCTTTTCAGGAAACCGCCTATATCAAAGGAGTTTTATTTACACAGTCTAAGCAGCTTGAATCAATTGTGGTTTCAACTCAAGGTAAACAATACAAGAAATATAAAATTTCTTACAGGAATCTGCCCCAAAATCAATACAGGTATTTGGAAAAGATTACAACGCTAAACAGTAATAATGAAGAGGCCAATCCAGTAGTGTTTACTTATGAAGAACCCCTTTTTAAAAATAACAGATGGAACCATAACTATACGCTAAGGCCAAATCCTGATACCGATGTAGTGGGTGACTTTGATGGCGACAGTAATCTTGACATATTAAGATATCATGCTCAAACATCAGCCAAAATACCCCAGGTAGGATTATATCTTTACAGTAATTACTTTGATTTCTATAGTGAAAGTGGTTATTATTACAATACCGGACTGCCCGTATTTGTAGGAAATTCCTTATCAGGAGTTAAAGACGCTGTTGTTGTAAATTTAAAAAAAGGCAATCTTGTCCGTAACCGTCAGGGATTTGTACTTAAAAAAAAGGTGCTTAATTCCTCCACTACCCCATCAGACCTTGTGCTCTCTTTCTATGGGCTTACGGAAGATAATCAGTTGGTTCTGGATTACACTAAAACTATTCCAGCCGCAGATTATGATAATTCAATGGGAGGTGTAAGTAACGGCGTACAGACTACCGTTACAGGATTAAAAAGTGTTGACTTCAACGGGGATAGTCTCAACGAGCTTGTCCTGGTTCTCAATGATAAGGAATGTCATCCTGTAAGTATGAATGCTGCTGCTAAACCTCCCCAGGAATGTAGCAGTACTAAAAGATATTATGTGGTAGATCCCGATGAGTCCATTCAGGGTAATGGATGGTATTATCCACTGGAGCTTTATCCTGACTATGATCAGATAGACAGCGATGTGTTTGCGTTGTACAGAGCAGGAGATTTCAATGGTGATGGGGTATTTGATCTTCTGAAATTAAGCCAGGATTTGAAACCTTTACTGATTACTTTTAAGAAAAATGTACAAGGGAAGTATGAATCATTTATAGCTCCTTTTAATCCGGCTAATGATGAAACAATAAAAGGATATTGGAAGGACAGTCTTGTGGGAGATTATAATGGTGATGGGCTAAGTGATCTCATGATGCCAGGAACCCCTACTTCCGCTATCTGGTATCTCTATACCTCGAAAGGAAATGCCTTTAAAGAAGAGACTAAAGTATTTTACCGACCGGAGCCAACCAGAAGAATTACCAAAGATGCATATGACCATATAACGGTGGCAAACCCAAGAACTTTTGTAGCCTATGATATTAATAATGATGGGAAAACGGAGCTTGTTATGCTGGAAGGCGGCAGATATTATCGTAAGCAGGACACACAGGATAGTGGGCAGGGTGTTAAATACGTAAGAAATTACACAGCAACAGCACGTATGTTCTCGGCTCTTTCAGGAGAATTACCATTAGCAGCAGGTGGTTATGGTTTTCCGGATGAAGTTGTTTATCTCAATGGAAGCAATATTAATCCAGAACTTGCTCAAACCCGAAGAGATGTTATGGGACTTTCAGTTGATCAATGGACAGGTGGTATGGTAAGGCGTTTTGCAATGGTTTCTTTACAGGGCGAAACGTATGGTTTTGGGAACGAACAGGATCTTGCGTCCAGTCCTTATATAGATGCAACAGGGGAAGCCCGTATTAAAAAAATAGTTCAAGGGGGAGTTACCACTGATATCACCTATTGGAAATTAAATAAAGCTGATGGCATATATGATAAAGCTAAAACAGAAAATTATCCTTATGTAGAAATCAATCAGTCATACGGAATGTATGTGGTTTCCGAAATGACACAGACACGGCCGAAGCCTCAGGACCCTTTTACAAATGTCCAATTAAGACAGAAATTTAAGTACAGAGGTCTTACCGCTAATATTCTGGGTAAAGGGATGGTAGGTTTCAGAAAAATGGTAAGATCTTCATGGTATACTGATGAATATGGAAGTAGTACCACAAATACCATAATATGGTCAGGTGTGGAAATTGACCCTTTAAATGATGGTGTGCCTTTGAAAGAATGGACTACCAAACAGTATGCAGCTATTTTTCCTGACGATCTTTCTGAAAATAACACCCAGTTAATAAGTTTAAAAACCAATACTTATCAAACCGTAAAATTCTTGAACGGTCAGGTAGTCAATACAGTTTCGGATGCCGACAAGCCGAAAATCGTAACCGCTATTTTACCTGCAAGGAGCAGAACAAAGGACTTTTTAACAGGAACGATTGCAGAAAATAATATTATTTATGGACAATATTACCTGCCTACGTTGTCTATTTCAAAGGTTAATGGCTCCTATGGGATTACAACTTCCGGATTTGAGTATGAACATAATCCTTCAGGGACTGGAAGCGCATATTATATAGGGCGTCTGAAATCCAAAACAGAAACAATACAGGCATATGGAGATACCAAGTCTGCCAAAGAAGAATATACTTATGCTAATAATAAGCTGAAAACGCTTAAAAAATGGAATGGGAATAATACAGGTTATATTTTGGAAACCTATATTAATGATGGTTTTGGAAATATAACAGGAAAGACATTGAGTAATAGTATAGATGCTCAAACTCAAAATATAACGTTTCAGTATGATCCCACGGGAAGATTCGTTATTAATAAAACGGATAACCTGGGATTGGAAACCGGAATTACATATAACGAATGGGGGCAGGTGTTAACCCAGACTGATCCTTTAGGAAATACCCTTGTAAACAATTATGATAATTGGGGGAAACTCGTAGTCTCTGAAAACAGTGTTCAAGGAAAAACTATTTATACTTACGAAAGGGATACTAGCGACAATGTTACCGTAACAAAGACGGAACCTGATGGTAATATATCCAAAACATTTACCAACAAATTTGGACAGGTATATAAGACAACAACAAAGGCTTTCGCACAAGGGCAATATGTATCTCAGGAAATTAAGTATGATTTTCTGGGTAGAAAAATAAAGCAATCCGAGTCTTATTTTGATGGGCAGACTGCCAATAAGTGGAATACCATTATATATGATGATAATGTATTTCCGGCTAAAGTTACAGCCACTGCATTTACAGGTAAACAGACCGAAACTACAATATCTGGTCTTACAACAACGGTAAAAGAAACCCATACTGATGATTATGGAAGAACCACGGTCAAAACGGCAGATGCTTTAGGAAATACTATTTCTTCTACAGATAAGGGAGGAACCATAACGTTTTCTTACAATGCAGCCGGACAGCAGCTCAAAGCTCAGTATGCTGAAAATACCGTCACAACAGTGTATGATGTATGGGGAAGGAAATCTGAATTTAACGACCCTTCAAATGGAGTCTACAAATATGAGTATGATGGATTAGGACAAACTAAAAAGGTGGTAAGTCCAAAGGGAACCAAAGAATATACCTACAATAACCTGGGGCAGCTTGTTTCCCAAAAAGAACTTTCAACAAACGATGGAGGGGCAGCAACCAATAAAGATATTTCTTACACATATGATGCGAAAGGACTGCCAACAAAAAAGTTGGGTACTGTAAATGGACAAGCCTATGATATTGTGTATACCTATCATCCTAATGGGAGCATAGAATCATCTACAGAGAACAGCAATGGAAAAACTTATGCGCAAAAAGATATTTCATATGATGATAAAGGAAGAATAACTTCTTACGTAAAGCAGCTATCATCATCAGGTATAGTTACTGAGGCCAGTATAGAAAATGTATATAATGATTGGAATGGAGAGCTCTACCAGATCAAAGATCAGCAGCAGGACAAAGTTCTTTGGGAGCTTTTGGAAACTAATGCAAAAGGACAGCTTCTTGGAGAAAGGTTAGGAGCTGCCAGTATTATTAACACTTATAATGATACTACAGGGATGCTGTCAGAAATTAAACATAGCTCTTCCCAACAGCAATCTATATTGAATATTCAGTACGGCTTCAATGCCATCAGAAATGAGCTGAAATCCCGAAAAACATTCGGAGATTTTAATATCATTGAATCTTTTGAATATGATGACAATAATAGGCTTCTTAACTGGACAAATCCAATCACGGGGCAACTTTCCAAAAATGGATATGATGAAAAAGGCAGAATCAGACAAAATGATCAGATTGGAGAGATAAAATTTGATAACTCATCAAAAATTTATCAACCTACGGGAATGAGCCTTAATAATAACGGAGTACAGAATTATACAGGTGATCTTATCCAAACTGTTGTTTATAATGAGAACAATGATCCGGTACAGATTCAGGGAGAAAAGGCTCAGATTAATTTTGGGTATGGGTTAGGCAGTATGAGACAAAGAGTTAATATTGCAGAACAGACCGGGAGCATAGATGAGCCTCAATGGGAGAATCGTTTCAGCAAATTTTATAATGAAGACGGAAGTTTTGAAATCGTAAAAAACTCGTCTACCGGAAAGGAAAAGCATATTCTGTATATCGAAGGTACTCCTTATGAGAGTAATGTTGTATATTTGAAAGACTTTGAACAGAGTAGCGGATCTTATAAATTTTTGCACAAAGATTATTTAGGCAGTATACTGGCAATCTCGGATCAGGATGGTAAAAGACTGGAGCAACGACATTATGATGCATGGGGTAACCTTACCCACCTGAAGATTGGAACCGGAGTGATTAACACTAACAAGGATGTCATCCTGAGCTTGTCGAAGGATCTTATTGTAGACCGTGGTTATACCGGACATGAGCATTTTATGAAAGTGGGAATTATCCACATGAATGGCAGGTTGTATGATCCATTATTAAGAAGGTTCTTAAATGCTGATGAGAATATACAGGATCCTACCAATACCCAAAACTATAACAAGTACGGGTATGTGATGAATAACCCGCTGATGTACAATGACCCTAACGGGGAATTTTGGATGTGGTTTGCTGGAGCCTTAGCGGGAGGTTATTTAAATGGTGTTGCCGCTAATAATGGTAACTGGAACCCCGGAAAATGGGACTGGCAGAAGTCATGGAGCGCTGTATTAGGTGGCGCAATTGGCGGAGCAGCGATCTCAGGAACACTGGGAAATATTGCAAGTAATCCGGGAGCCATTAAATTTGTACTGCCAAGTATCATTTCAGGAGGGTTGAACTCTGCGTTTACAGGATCTAATCTATTGGGTGGTGCTATTGGTGGAATCTCTTACTCAGGTAATTTATTTACGAATAATATAACTAATACTGATGGGATCACAAATGCATATAAGTATGTCATTTCTCCGGATTATAATCTTGAAGGTGAGGGTATATATGATTTAACACCACAGATGATGGGTATTTATGCACACAGAGCAATGGCTGATTATTTTAAAAATGATCGTATACTACAGAAAAACTGGTTTCCTGAAAGAACACAATCCATATGGAAATGGGATCTTAAAATGCGACCAGATTTATATTACATGAATAATGGAATTAATGCGGTATGGGAACTTAAGCCTATCGGACATTTTATTGAGTCGTCACTTTCATTAAAAGGGCAATACCAAAACCAGGTATATGCAGATGCACTGACTATGTTATTACATGAAAAATTTTATGTAGGATCATCTCAGGGCGCACCTACTCCTCCAATTAATGGAACAATACAAACTGATTATAAAACGGGTTATCAATTCAGTTATACCGTTCCGCTGGGAAGAGATGGTATGATATATTACAATTGTATAAACTGTAAGTCACAGGAAAAACAAAGACAACCTGTAGTGGATGCTAAAGATGTTCGAAATGCAGCTATTATCACAGCAGCAGCTTATATTATGTACAAAGTGGTGATGGGAGTGGCAACATGGGAATGTGCGGGTTGTGGTGCCTGGGCTTTACCTTAATATTTTTATTAATTTAACTATTACTTATGAACGAATTTGCTCATATTGAATTAGATGAGAAAATATTTGCAGATCAAACCCTGCAATACATTCTAAAAA
This sequence comes from Chryseobacterium sp. MEBOG07, assembly GCF_021869745.1. NCBI lineage: Bacteria > Pseudomonadati > Bacteroidota > Flavobacteriia > Flavobacteriales > Weeksellaceae > Chryseobacterium > Chryseobacterium sp. MEBOG07. The sequence goes on along the minus strand of NZ_CP084579.1, from coordinate 4,151,841 downwards.
ACCAAAATACAGCTTTAGGGAGTAGCCTATTTTTGGATATTTTAGACCCCAGAATTTCATATGGAGACCTAAATGATCACATTGAATTTTTGAAAGAGAGGTTATCTCATCTTATATTTTTTGTGGATTATGATACTGTCAAATTCAAAAATTCTCTAAGTGGGTTCAGTGACCATACCCATAGGACGACTAGGCTATTAAACAAAATAACGTCTGAAAAGGAGAACTTTTCAAAGGAAATATTTTGGGCAAACGCAAAAGAGGAAGAGAACTATCAGAAAATAAGTCAGTTTAATTGTTTTGAGGATAAGATCGTAAATGAAGCAAAGCTTTATAACGTATTAATCAATGCTCCTTTCTTTAATGTGAAAGGATGGATATTATATTATCAGACCTTACTAGATTTGAAATTTGCTGATTTTACTGAGAAAATTGTTTCCGGAAAGGCTATAATAAAATTCAAACCTTTCAAAGGAAAATATTTTATAGGAATTGAAACAGATTATCAGTTATGTAAAATTAATTTCAGAAAAGGCTGGTGGGAAGAACCAGCCTACCAACTTATTATCTTTGAGAAGATAGATGCTAAAAAGATAAAAAGAATAGTTACTTTTGAAAAATTTGTACATCCACATTTTAATCCTCCAACGTTTAGTTTTACTGGTTATTTTGGAACAAAAACAAGACAGGACATTAGTGAAATAGAAACTGTAACCGATGATGGTACAAGGAAAGAATTTTTAAATAATGGTACTGTAAGGTTGTATAATACTAACGAGTTTGAAGATGATTATAAACGGCATGCTTATTTCTATTATGACATGTTGTATCAGACAACACAGGAATACATAAAGTTTATAGAGGAATCTTTCGATTCAGAAGATTAATTATTATTTATAACTGACAAAAAGCAAAAGTAGGAGTATTCCTACTTTTGTTCTATTACGGAATGAAATCACCAATCATGTCCTTATTAGGCTATTATTGCGGCCGCAGGTTACATTATGTACAAAGTGGTGATGGGAGTTGCTACATGGGAATGTGCGGGTTGTGGCGCATGGGCATTACCTTAATTTTTATTAAAATAACTATTATTTATGAACAAATTTGCTCATATTGAATTGGATGAGAAAATATTTGCAGATCAAACTCTGCAATACATTCTTAAAAACCAAAATACCGCATTGGGAAGCAGTATTTTTCTAAGAATTTTAGATCCGAGAATTTCTTACGGTGACTTAAATGATCATATCAATTTTTTGGAAGAGCGACTATCCCATTTGGAATTTATTGTTGATTATAACACAGTAATATTCAAAAATAAGATGAGTACTTATCAGGTATTGGCAATAGATAACTTAGGGCATACCTATGATAATTCTACAATATTAACCCCATTAAAGTTGGAAAAAGAAACGTTTTCAAAAGAGATATTTTGGGCTAATCATAAAGAAGAGGAAATATATCAGCAAATAAGTCAATTTAAGTGTTTTGAAGATAAGATCGTAAATGAAGCAAAGCTTTATAATGTATTAGTCAACGGGCCTTTCTTTAATGTGAAAGGATGGATATTATATTATCAGGCCTTATTAGATTTGAAATTTGCTGATTTTACTGAGAAAATTGTTTCTGGAAAGACTATTATAAAATACAAACCTTTTAAAGGAAAATATTTTGTAGGAATTGAAACAGATTATCAGTCTTGTAAAATTAATTTTAGAAAAGGCTGGTGGGAAGCCCCGGAATACAAACTTATTATCTTTGAGAAGACTGATAAAAAAAATATAAATAGAATAGTTATTTTTAATACGCTTGTACATCCACATTTTGATCCCCCAACGTTTAGTTTTGGTGCTTTTTTTGGAGCTAAAACAATTTACAAAGTCAGTGATCTAGAAATTGTAATAGATGATGGTACAAGGAAAGAATTTTTAAATAATGGTACTGTAAGGTTGTATAATACGAACGAGTTTGAAGATGATTATAAACGGCATGTTTATTTCTATTATGACATGTTGTATCAGACAACAAAGGAATACATAAAGTTTATAGAAGAATCTTTCGATTCAGAAGATTAATTATTATTATTATAACTGACAAAAAGCAAAAGTAGGAGTATTCCTACTTTTGTTCTATTACGCAGGGAAACCATATGAAATTGGGCTGACAGAAGTTATGGAGCGCTGTACAAGGTGGTGCTATTGGCGGAGCAGCAATCTCAGGAACATTAGGAAATATAGCCAGCAACCCCGGAGCCATTAAGTTTGTATTGCCAAGTGTCGTGTCAGGAGGGCTGAGCTCTGTTTTTGCAGGCGGTAATTTCTTAGGTGGTGATGTTGGTGGGTTATCCTTATAGTAGCAATATATTTACCAACAAAATTACTTCTACTGATGGAATTAGCACTGCATATAAATATATTATTTCTCCGGATTATATTGATTTTTTCTTTATCCATTTCTTCTCGATTGCCTTTTTACGGTTGCTCTCCATTTCCAAATTGAGCGAACATTTGGTCATCGTTCTAATCTTCCTTACCCCTGGATTCAGCAGGCTGATCAGTTTGCAGACTTTCAAGAATTGATTGTGGGCTTTTGCACTTATATTATTGTGTTTAGAGTGCCTGCAAGTTATAAAAATACTTGCCCTATTTGCCCATTGACAGTGATCCTGATAAAGGATTCCGCAATGGTAATTAGCCACAAAATATCTAAGATTCTAAAGAACATAAAGAATTTATAACAAAACAATAGAACAGTATATTTTTATTGTGATCCGACGTGTCCAGATAGAACTTAAGGAGGGGGAACAGAGGAGGGCATGAAAGATTATAAATTAAGAGCATGGATTTCATTTATAGTGAGTTACTTCCTTTTATAATGATTTTTTGAAGGCCAATTAGAGCTAATTAGAGCCAAATAAAGCCACACGAAGCCATATTGAAGCAAATTATGTAGTATAATAATACTTTGCTAGCCCCTTAGATTGATAAGACAGTCTAAGAAACTAGTAAGCTTCAAGTACTGGCATGAAAAAGAAAAAAAGCATTAGTAAGCCCATCAAGGGACCGCTTGATGTAAATGAGTTTGGACATTTAATAACGATCAAAGAGATTCCGTTAGAAAAAGCTATGGAATTATTACACAATGCCGGTATTGAGGTTGAGATGGATGAAGCGGAAGAAATTATGGCATTTCTTTATCTTTTAACCAAAATAACTTTAAAAGAATTTTTCTCACCTGCTTGATATTTTGTAACTTAGCTGTGAAATGTTGAGCACAACTTTAAGAAATTTACCTATCCATACCACATTAAATTATACTAATCAAACTGTTATTCGCTCGCATTTTATTCCACTCAACTAATTTTTTAATAAAATATACGATCATGATAATCGCTGATTTATACATCAGAGTTTCTACTGATGAGCAGGCGGATAAAGGCTATTCTCAAAGAGATCAAGAGGAAAGGCTCCGCAAGCATTGCTTTACACATAATATTACGATAGGGGAGGTCATTATTGAGGATCACTCAGCTAAGACCTTTACGCGTCCCAAGTGGATTGATTACCTAAAATACCTTAAAAAGAAAAGTACTAAAACTAAACTGGTATTATTCACTAAGTGGGATAGATTTAGCAGGAACACCAGTGACGCCTATCAGATGATCACTCAATTGCATAGTCTTGGTGTTTCAGCGCAGGCTATTGAACAACCTCTTGATATGTCTATTCCTGAAAACAAGCTATTATTAGCAATCTATTTGTCTACACCCGAAGTAGAAAATGACCGTAGGGCGCTGAATGTGTTTTATGGAATGCGACGGGCCAAGAAAGAGGGGAGAATGATGGGAACTGCACCTTATGGTTATTTAAACAGAAGTATGGAAGATGGTAAAAAATATGTAGCTGTAAAGGAGCCTGAAGCATCAAATATAATTTGGGCTTTTAACGAGGTTTCTAAAGGCTTTTTACCATCCGAACATGTGAGAATCCAAATGAATGAAAGAGGAGGAAGACAGATTACAAGAAATGCTTTTATTGAAGCTTTAAGAAACCCTGTGTACTGTGGAAGAATATATATAAAGGGACACAAGCAAGAGGAGGAGTATTATATAAAAGGGAAACATGAAGCGTTGATTAGTGAGGCTTTATTTTATAAAGTACAACAGGTTATGAATGGCAGGAAACAAGTTGAAAGACCTAGCGGGAAGGTTCTTTCAAATGAACGCTATCCACTCAGGGGTCTGTTAACTTGTCCGAAATGTGGTAACAATCTAACAGCCAGTGGTTCTAAAGGAAAAGCTAAAATATATTACTATTACCACTGTAACTGGAAATGCGGATTTCGTGTCAGCTCAGAATTATTGAATGAGGCATTTGAAAAAGAACTCTTAAAATATGAATTTAATCCTGGTATTAAAGACATATTAAAAACTTTACTATTAAACAATTATAGGGCATTTACAGGAGGAATTGATGAAAATAAAAAAGCTATATCACGAGAAATAGAGGCACTAAACGGAAAGATTACTAAAGCAAGAGATCTATTCCTATCAGACAAAATAGATGAAGAAGATTATCGTGAAGTGAAGAAAAGCTGTAAAGAGCAGATTGATCAATTGGAAGATAAAGTTAGTTTTATAATAACAGAATCAAAGGCACTTAATATACCAGCAAAACTCGATAAAGCACTAGATGCCATCTCAACTATATCAAAACTGTATGTACAGGGCGATTTAGAGACTAAAAGAAAGATTGCGTGTTCGATTTATCCCGAAAAACTGGTTTTTAATGGAACGTCTTTTCAAACACCTAAAATTAACCCAATTGCAGATTATATCTTTTTGATAAACAAAGAGTTAGGTAAAAAAAAAGACCGACAGGAAATTTCTAAAATTTCTACTGTCAGTCGTGTGAGCGCGAAAGGATTCGAACCTTTGACCGTCTGCTTAGAAGGCAGATGCTCTATCCAGCTGAGCTACGCACCCATTGAGTAGTTTTGAGAAAACTACTAAAACAGTCGGGGCGGCAGGATTCGAACCTGCGACCTCCTGGTCCCAAACCAGGCGCGATGACCGGACTACGCTACGCCCCGAAGGTGTCACCAATAACGAATTTTACTTCGTTTTTAGGGTTGCAAATTTGCAATTCTTTTTTTAATAAAAAAATAAAATAAAGGATAATTTTTAATTAATTTTTCATGAAACCTTTTTCATTACCTTTAGCCTGTTAATAACCATTGATTTAGCCTACTTTAAAAATGATTAAAAAAAAATCGCTTTTTTTGTTCACATTAAACATTCTTATCCCAAAATATAAAAAAACAGCTTTGAAAACGGGAGTTCATTTTCTTCTGCTCAGTTGTTTTTTGATGATGATGTATTCTTGTTGCAGGAATGAAAAATTTATAATCTATAAAATTGCCAATATATCTCTTAGTTTACCCGAATCATTTGCCGTTAAGCAAGAACACGCCATAGACTCAAGGGTATATAGCATCAATACAGGAAACAAACGTATTGGCTATATTTATTATGGTGATTATAAACCCTTTGAAGAAGATAATTATATGGTTACAGTGGAACCTGAAATTTTTGAAAAGTTTAAGAATAACAGAGAAATTAAAGCCTATTTATCTGATAATTCTGATAGAGATTACAAAAATGGAATTTATAACGTTAATTATTATTACTACGATACCATCAATAAGCACAGGGCTCAAATTATGCTGCCTAAAAAAATGGATAAAGGATCTATCGGTGTTCATTTTGATAGTGTAGATATTCACAAAAATAAGATGGCTATTATTGTTAGCGACATCAGCGAAGAGAATAAAGAGGTATTTTTAAAAGTCTTTAAAACCATTAAAATCAATCCGTAAATATTTCAATCTATGAAATCATGGCTGTTATTTCTCAGGTCTATTATTACGCTTTTCGCGGTGTTTTGTTTTCTTGTTTCCTGTAATAAGGAATACTCAAGTTCATACGGATACGATCATGTTAAAGTTTATGAATATAATAAAAAGCCTTGGGACTCTGATGCTTCAAAAAATAAATTATACCTAAGTGAAGTATCTGACCAAGACCGTATTCTTTATCCGAAAATAGGAAAATTGAATTTTACCCTTATAGATTCTTTAAAGCCCAGCCAGAAAATTGACTCAATACTATTTAAAGGAAAGTATGAAGAATACTTTCCAAGACCAAACTGCCCGGCGGGGAATAATTATATCTTACTATTTTACAAAGAAGATATTTTAAAGTATGTTGCTAAGTTTAGTGATTATTGTGATGAGTTTTTTTTAATCAACTATACAAATCGGCTATAAAGATTTTATGAAGCTGGTAAAATCTGATCAATAAATATTAAAAGTCGATTATGAATAAAATTTTTAAACTTAAGTAAGACATGATCATTACTAAACTACATATAATTGATTGGTATGATGATATTATAACGTCGGTTATTTCATTTGAAAATGAGAGGTATATATTTAACTGTATTCAGAAAAATAGTAATGGAGACAAAACATATTATTGTGTGAAAATAGATGAAGAATCGTTTAAACAAATTGGAAATATAATAGATAACAAGATTCTTACTAGAAGTGATTGGAATATTATAAATCTGATTTTTGAAAAGAACAATAAAAAGGATAAAGTTTTTTTACTAAGCACAGAATCATTATTTGTTGGCCTGGATATTATTTTTAGCAAAGCAGGGAGTTCAGATATCATAAATATAAAGTTTCCTTTTGATATTTCAACGCTATATACTTGTCCGGGTATTAAAAATTTGTAAAAGCAGGTAGATATGTTGAACCACGATTTTATGATTATGGTTTTCAAAAGAGATATGATGTTTCCCGGACAACTAATCCATCAAAAACGCAAAGATTGTTTGATGGAGCTTTAGAATATAGAGTTAACGTGCCTGGTGAAAAAGATGATTATAGAATATTATATAAAGCAAGTATAAATGAAAAAACAGGTAAATGGGAAGAACATGTAGGATATACCTTTGATCATTATGAATCAATACACGAATATAAAAAGAAAGATTAGTATTATGGATTTATTAGAAATATCCCTTAGGATTGATGAAAAAGAATTTTTTAAATGTAATTATATTCAATTAGTTCCTTACTCCAGAACTTCTTTACGAACAGTAATTTTTAAAAATATTAAATTAATTAATAAAGATATTGATTTACTAAGTGGAGAGTATGACTTTTATGTAGCATATAAAAATCAAAAACTAGAACGAGGTGAAATTAATTGGTTTGATATGTACATGATTTTTTCTGACATATTTACAAGAGATATTAATGATGGGGATGATATCGAGATTAAATCAATAATGTCACATGATAAACATATTTTTTATAAACAAGACGTCATTGATATATACAACTTATGGCAACATAATAAAGAAATAAATTGGAATGAAATAGATACTGATTTTAAATACTCATACGTATCAGCTTGTTTTTATTGGTCAAAAACTCCTTCCAAATTCATTAATTATGAAATAGCAATTGACTGTCTTATGATAAAAGAACAAATTGATTTATTTTATTATTTAGGAAAAGAAATATTTGGAGAAAGAGCGTACTGTGGTTCAAATTTCTATCAGTTTGAGGATTGTATTTCAATGATATGTGCCAAAGGGCCACAAGAACTACCTTTTATTCTTTTTAAAAATTTTAATAAATTAAACTCTGAAAATATTATTAATGATATAAAACATTTAATAACATTTTTTAGATCTAAAAAAATGACAGTAGAATTTTAGATACTCCCACTCCACAAAGTCTCCCAACTTTGAGGTAAAAAAAGTCAAATAACTTAATTCAATATTAAAAAAAACCTCGCAAAATGCGAGGTTTTTTAATTAAACAAGACCCACTAATTCCTATATTTGCCGCATGAAACGATTAATGCTGCTGTACGTACTTTTCCCTGTATTTCTATTCTCACAGACAACCGGAAAAGTGATCAAAATTTCAGACGGAGATACCATTACTTTACTGCTTAAAGGCAATCAACAAAAAAAAATCAGACTGGCCGAAGTCGACTGTCCGGAAAGTGGACAAGCGTTTGGGAAAAATGCCAAACAATTTACTTCTGCTCAGGTCTTCGGGAAAACCGTAAGTTTTGTTGAAACCACTACAGATCGCTATGGCAGATCTATTGCGAAAGTATATTATGACAATGGAAAATACCTTTCCAAGGAGCTTATCAAAGCTGGATTGGGATGGTGGTATTTCTCTTATTCCAAAGATGCTTCTTTGGGGAAGCTCCAGGAAAATGCACAGTATAGAAAAGCCGGTCTCTGGCAGGATGCTAATGCTGTAGCTCCCTGGGAATATAGAAAAATGAAGCGTGATGAGCTTAGAAAACAAAAATACGAAGCATCCAAAAACGAAACAAAAGTAAAAGGAGCAGCATAAATACCCCAAATCCGATAGGATAAATAAAGTTTTTGAAAAGAAGACTTAACGTAAGCTGAACCATTAATAGGGAAGTGTTATGTATGAAGATATATAAAAAAACCTCACAGCAAAGTTGTGAGGTTTTTTTAAGCTTGATCGAATTCCCCAGTTCTTTGTTATAAGAACTTAATGGGAGGTTGAAAAATATTGTTTAAGGATTAGATTTCACAGCATCGTACATCATTGAATCTTTTTGCTGATCGGTGTAATCGTATTTGTAATTATAAAATGAAGATTCCCAGTCTCCGTAACCTACATTGGGAATGATAATGAATTTCTTACCGAAATCATCTGCTGAATTTTTCACAGCAGCAGATCGTTCCGTCTCCGATTTTTTATCAAATATAGCTGAGAAGTCGGCAAGATTATCTCCTAACAGTAAAACAATATTGTAATTTTTAGCAATATCCTTTCTTCTGTTTTCCTTACTGCTTTCTTTTGATCTAAGGATAAGATTGGTATCGTTTTGAAGCGGGAAATTGTATTGTTTTAAGTTCTTCAGGGTTCCTTCACGTTCCTGCTCAATACGATTGGTCACATAGAAAACCTGAATTCCCTTACTTGCAGCATACTGATAGAACTCCTGAGAACCAGTAAGGGGTTTGGCAATCCCTTTTGCCGTCCATTCTTCCCATGTTTTCTGATCGTAATTCTTTCCCATCTTTGAACGTTCAACGGCGTAATAAGAATTATCTAAAAAAGTCTCGTCAATGTCTGAAACGATTGCTAAAGGTTTCTCTGATTTTTGTGCTAAAGCTTCATCCAGACGGAGTTTTGCAATGTTGTATGCCTGAAGACACAAGGCTTCATATTCTGCTGCTCTTTGCTGATAAAATGCAGCATATATTTTTCCGTCACGTCCAAGGTTTTGATAGGGCGTTCTTTGGGTGGAAGCTGTTGAAACTGGAGCTGTTGACGTACACGATAGTATCGAGATAAAGAAACAGCTTGCGATAATGAGATTAAAATTTTTCATTGAATTTGAATAGGAAAAGCAAAATTATAACAATTTGATTTTTATTACAACTATTTGTAGAGGTAAAAAGGAGACCGGTCATAAGAATATGCCAGCCTCCTACAAAATCAAATATATCTTTTAAAATTTTGTCTTTCTACTTTAAATCTTTCTTTCCCCCATTTTGCCAAGACTTTCTGTAATACTTCTAAGCCATGGTTTACTTCCAAATAATGATGTAATGAAAGTAAGAGAGCATTCAATTTCTCCACAGGAATTTTTTTGCGGTTCTTACTTTCAAAAAGATGCTGTGCTCCTCTTCTGGATAAGATAAAATCATTCAGATAGGGCTGATCGGGTTGAATAGGAAATATAGAAAGAATGCCTAACAGACTTAAATATTTAAACTTAATAAGCTTATTAAAACTGGTTTTAGCATCCATTGATCTATACAGCTCCTGAAATAGTTTAGTAGGAGTGATTTCTGCCTGATTCGATAAGAGGGTATGATGATTTCCAAATTCCTGTATCCAAAGAATATATTCCTGTATATCCCGGCATATGACAATTGCTTTGGAGTCGCTAAGATCAGAATATTTGTGATGCTCTCCCAGTCCCGCATTATCTTTTATGACAGGGATATTTTCCAAAAACCATTCCTGAAAAACCTCATAATGGGTACTTATATTTTCCCATTTCCACACTTTATTATTGTCAGTGTTTAAATACATTTTTCTAAGCAGGTTCCATTCATAATTGGGATGTTTTCCAATATAGGAGTATAAAAACAGCAGCCAGCATGCATCATCTGTTTCGCCATTCTGAAAATATTGAACTGCTAATTGTAACGGATCAAATGATGTACTTTCAGGATCTGAAAATTTTTGATCAATAGAATGTTGATTGGTTGTTTCCGATACTTTTTTTATCTCATGGGCTTCAAAGGTCATTAATGACACAAAATATTTCAGCTCTTCTGCATTATTCCCTATACTGATCGGGTGTACATTCTGATGGAATGACCTTATTTTTTGTTCCAGTTGTAGTCCAAATTCACCCCATAATACGTTCTCATTCTTTTCCATAATATTTTTCACCCAATTTTATTTTCTCTCTTCCATTTTCTAGTCTCCATTTGTTGGTATCCCGTAAAGAATAAGCGCAGCCACAATATTCCTGCATGTAGAATTCTTCTTCTTTACTTATTTCCAGCATTCGTTTTGAGCCGCCTTTTTTCCTCCAGTTATATGTCCAGTATGTAATTCCTTCATAATGGCTGGCTGCCTGTATACCGGAATCGTTGATTTGATCCATGTTTTTCCATCTGGAAATTCCCAACGAGCTGGAAATGATGTCAAATCCGTTTTCGTAGGCATATAATGCAGTACGTTCAAAGCGCATATCAAAACACATGGTGCATCGGATTCCTCTCTCAGGTTCCCATTCCATCCCTTTGGCTCTGGCAAACCAATCGTCAACATCATAATCAGCATCAACAAAAGGAATGTTATGCTTTTCTGCAAAACGGATATTTTCTTCTTTCCTTAATTCATATTCTTTCTTTGGATGAATATTGGGATTGTGGAAAAAAATAGTAAAGTCAATATCCGAAGCGATTATTGCTTCCATGACCTCTCCCGAACAAGGAGCACAGCAGGAATGCAGAAGAAGCTTTTTACCACCTTCCGGCAAAACTAATTTCTCTCTTTCAAAATTCATTTTCTTTATTATTCTCCTTTAAAATCAGGACTTCTTTTTTCTATAAATGCCCCAATACCTTCATTGTGATCTTGCGTATCAAATAATTCTCCGAATAAAACGGCCTCCTGTTGTAAGCCTTCTGTGATATGTAATTCAATCCCTGTATTCAATGATTGCTTTGCTTTTGCTACAGCTGCAGGACCTCTTGAGGCAATCGTTGCCGCTAGTTTGTGAGCTTCATTCAATAGCCCTTCAGGGGTAATAACACGGTTTACAAATCCAAATTCTCTACAAGCTTCTGCTGAATAGAATTCACCGGAAAACACCATTTCCCTTGCTTTGTACAATCCGATGGCTCTTGGCAAACGCTGGGTTCCACCAAAACAGGGTAGTAGTCCAAGAGTTACTTCCGGTAATCCGAACTTAGCTTTTTCACTTGCCAGAATAATATCACAAGACAATGCCAGTTCACAGCCACCGCCCAATGCAAAACCATTTACAGCTGCGATAACAGCGAACGGTAATTCTTCAATGGAATTGAAAGCGGTTTGAGCCATAATCGAGAAATCTGTTGCTTCTTTTGGGGTCATGCCCTGCATTGCTTTGATATCAGCTCCTGCAACAAAAGCCTTTTCACCTGATCCGGTAATGATCAAAACACGAATGTCTTTGTTCAATTTGATTTGATCGGCAAATGATTTCAGTTCTTTTAAAACCGTTTCATTCAAAGAATTCAAAGCTTGTGGACGGTTTATGGTTAACGTGCCGATATGTCCTTCCTGCTGGTATAGTAATGTTTCAAAATTCATGATTATTGATGTTTGTTTAAGAATTGAATAATGCTTGAAAAATCGATTGTACCATTTCCGGCTTCACTCCATATTCTATAGAGGTTTAAAGCAGCATTTCCCAATGGGGTAGAGGTTCTGGTTTCCAGTCCTGCTTCTGCTGCCAATCCTAAATCCTTTGTCATTAAGTCTACTGCAAAACCTCCCGAATATTCTCTGGAAGCGGGCGCATTTTCCATAACTCCGGGGTATGGGTTGTAGACTTCCAGCGACCAGTTTCTGCCGGAGCTCTTCTGCATTATTTCACTTAATGTTTTAGGGTCCAAACCATGACGGACTCCTAAATTGATCGCTTCAGAGGTTCCAATCATGTGTACAGCCAATAGCATATTGTTACAGATTTTAGCAACCTGTCCCGCTCCTGAGTCTCCTGCATGGAAAATATTCTGTCCCATACATTTTAATAGGGGGCTTGCTTTTTCATAGTCTTTGGTCTTGCCTCCTACAATAAAAGTCAAGGTTCCTGCCTGCGCTCCTGCGGTACCTCCGGAAACGGGTGCGTCAATCATTTTACAGCCTTTTGAAGCTGCCAGCTGAGCAACAGAACGGGCGGTAACAGCGTCAATCGTACTGCTGTCAATCAATAAGGTATCGGGTTTCAGCTGGCTGATGAATTCTTCAGAATACAGTTCAGCAACGTGTTTGCCTGATGGCAGCATAGAGATGACCACATCTGCGTCTTTAGATGCTGCTAAAGCTGAATCGGAGATGTGTCCGCCTGCAGAAACTAATGCTTCTAAAGCAGAGCTGGAAAGGTCAAATCCAATAACGTTGTGGCCATTTTTTACCAGGTTTGCGGCCATTGGCCCACCCATATTTCCTAATCCTATAAATGCTATGTTCGCCATATTTATTCTTTTTTTCCTAAATTTTTTAATGGATGTTCTTCGTGAGACCAAAGTGGAGTAAAGTAACGGTCTACCCATTCTTTCGTAACATCATTTAATGTAGCCGGGTGCCATTGTGGAGATTGGTCTTTATCTACCAATAAAGCTCTTACGCCTTCTGCAAAATCAGGATGAATGCAGCATTGGCAGGACAAGTTCAGTTCGGATTGAAATACTTCCTCCAAACTTGCATTTTCACCTTGTTTCAATTGTCTGAAGATGATATTAGCTGAACTTGGAGAGCCCACTTCAAAGCTTTTAAATCCATGATTAATCCAATCATCTTTGTCAGGATGGTTGACCAGTATTTCTCTGAATTCTTCTAAAGAATTAACATCTTCAAATTGTTTAATGAAGGAATGGTGTATCTGTGCCTGTGATTCCGGAATATCTGTTTCTTTAGAGATATTTTCCAGGATAGCAGAAACGGTTTGATGATTATTTCCATTCCATTGCGCTTTTTCAAGAGCACCAAGGATGATTTCTTTTGCAGAAGACGGAATATAATAATCTGCCAATCCCAGAAACTTACAGTCTGCACCGTCTAATCTTGCTCCTGTTAATCCTAAATAAATTCCATAGGCGGAGGGCATTTTATTTAAAAACCAGGTTCCTCCTACATCCGGATACAAACCAATGGTGATTTCCGGCATTGCCAGTTTGCTTCGTTCTGTAACAATCCGGTGTGATGCCCCGACCATAATTCCGATTCCGCCACCCATGACAATTCCGTGCCCCCAAACGATGATCGGCTTCGGATACGTATGAATGGTATAGTCTACCTGATATTCCTTTGAAAAGAAATCAAAACATTGCTGAGGTATTTTTGTTCCATCAATGCTTTGTTGTTCAATAATAGCATCATGCAGCTTTCTTACATCTCCTCCAGCGCAGAGGGCTTTTTCACCTGCTCCCTGGATGAATAAGCAGGCTACTTCATCGGATGTTTTCCAGTCTTCCAAAACGGTTTTCAGTTCTTCGATCATTTCCAATGAAAGAGAATTGAGTGTTTTTTCGGAATTCAGGGTGATTATCCCGACTTTATTTTTTATTTCTGTTAGTATTAAGCTCATTTTTAATTTTTTGAATTAACGGATTTGTGATATTTCCCCTTCTTCTAAAATCTTTCTTGAAATCACCAGCTTCATAATTTCATTGGTTCCTTCTACCACCTGATGAATTCTGGCGTCACGCATAAGGCGTTCTACCGGGAAATCCTGGGTACATCCATATCCGCCCAATATTTGCAATGCTTCATTACAGATATTAAAGCACATATCGGTGGCCAGACGTTTTGCCATGGCGCAGTAAGTCGTGGCATTGGGATCTTTGGAATCTAATTTGAAAGCTGCTAAATGTACCATTTGCCGGGCGGCAACCAATTCTGTTGCCATATCAGCGATCTTAAATTGCATCGACTGAAATTGTGCCAGTGATTTTCCGAACTGCAATCTTTCATGCATATATTTTCGGGCCTGATTGATCGCTCCCTGTGCTGCTCCTACAGAACATGTTCCGATATTGATACGTCCGCCGTCCAGACCTTTCAATGCTATTTTAAATCCTTGTCCCAATTCACCTAAAAGGTTTTTTTCATCCACTTTCACATGATCAAAGAAAACAAATCGGGTAGGCTGAGTGTTCCATCCCAGTTTCTTCTCTTTCTCACCGAAACTGATTCCCTCAGTGTCAGCAGGTACAACAAAAGCACTGATCCCTTTGGACCCGGAATCTCCTGTACGGGCCATGACAATGAGTATATCACTTTCGCCTGCCCCGGAAATAAATGCTTTAGTCCCGGTAATGATATAGTTGTTATCTGCTTTTACGGCGGTTGTTTTTAAGGCTGCCGCATCTGAACCTGAACCCGGTTCTGTAAGACAATAGGAACCTAATAATTTTCCTGAAGCCAACCCCGGGCAAAGTTGCTTTCTGATCTCATCATTTCCAAATTCATCAATCATCCATGAGACCATATTGTGTATCGTAATGTAGGCGGTAGTGGAAGGGCAGGCTGCTGCCAGTTCTTCAAATATAATGGTTGCGTCTAATCGTGATAATCCCAAACCTTCTGCATCTTCACTGGTGTAAACACCACAAAAACCTAATGCTCCGGCTTTGGCAATTGCTTCTCTTGGGAATATCTTTTGAGCATCCCATTCCGAAGCATAAGGTGCCAGTTCTTTTTCAGCAAATTTTCTTGCTGCGTCCTGAAACGCCAGTTGATCTTCATTTAGGTTAAATTCCATGGAAAATTATTTTAAACTGATCGTCATATTCAAATCGCCTGCAGGGATATCTTCTTCAAACCAACGCGCTGTAATGGTTTTGGTTTCCGTATAAAAACGAACGCCTTGTTTTCCGTAAGAATGCAAATCACCAAAGAAAGATTTTCTCCATCCTGTAAAAGAGAAAAACGGTAATGGAACAGGAATCGGAAGGTTTACCCCAATTTGCCCCACTTCAATCTCGTGCTGGAATTTTCTTGCTGCCGCTCCCGAATTCGTGAAAATGGAAGTTCCGTTTCCGTAAGGGTTTGCATTGATTATTTTAATGGCTTCCTCTAATGTTTCCGCCTTTAACAGTAATAAAGCAGGTCCGAAAATTTCTTCTTTATAAATGTCCATATCTGTTGATACGTTATTGAACAACGTTGCGCCTACAAAATATCCGTTCTCATAGCCTTCTACTTTACAATCACTGCCATCCAGTAATACTTCGGCACCCTGATCATAAGCACTTTGGATCAATCTTAAAACTTTATCTTTTGACTGTTTATTGATCAGTGGACCAAATGCCGCAGATTCATCAGACCAGACTCCCGGCTTAATGGTGCTTAGAGCTTTTTTGATATCATCTACCCAATTTTGAGCTTCACCTACCAAAACAGCCACACTGATTGCCATACAACGCTGACCGGCCGCCCCGCAGGAAGCTCCTACCAAGTTGTTAATGACCTGTTCTTTATTGGCATCCGGCATGACTACCATGTGATTTTTTGCTCCACCAAAAGCCTGAACTCTTTTCAGATTATCTGTCCCTGTACGATAAACATGTTCTGCAACAGGAACGGAACCTACAAACGAAATGGCTTTGATTTCCGGATGGTTCAGAATATGATTTACCTGATCTTTTGATCCATGAACAATATTCAATACGCCTTTAGGAAAACCTGCCTGTAAAAATAATTCTGCCATTTTCATTGAGGTCATAGGGGTTTGCTCGGAGGGTTTCAGGATAAAGGTATTTCCGCATGCAATGGCCATAGGGAACATCCATAAAGGGATCATTGCCGGAAAGTTGAAAGGGGTAATTCCTGCACAAACACCCAGTGGCTGGATATAGCTGTAGGTATCGACACCTCTTGCAACATTTTCTACCGTTTCTCCCATCATGAGCGTTGGAATATTGCAGGCGTGTTCTACGACTTCAATTCCGCGCCATACATCTCCCATTGCATCAGGAAAAGTTTTTCCGTTTTCTTTGGACAGGATTTCGGCAATTTCTTTTTGATTTTCCTTTAAAAGCTGCTGGTATTTTAAAAAGAACCTTGCTCTTTCCGGAGTAGCAATCTCTTTCCATATTTTGAAGGCTTCTGTAGCTGCTTCTATGGCTTGGTCTATTTCAGACAATTCAGTCAGAGGGACTTCTGCAAGAATTTCTTGTGTAGCAGGGTTTTCTACGGGAAGATAGTCTGTAGCTTTGCTTTCTATAAAATCCCCGTTAATTAATATTTTTACTTTTTGTGACATGTTTTTTAGATTGAGAGTGAAAAGTTGAGAGTGAGTTTTCATTTTCACTCTCAACTTTTTTATTATTAAATTACCAGTAAATCAACAAACTCGTTGACATCGAGATTCACCAGAGTGTCGTATTCTAAAGAGTTTTCTAGTACAATTCTCTGTTGTTTTTCCGGGAATATTCTGGCAAGATTTACTTTATATTTTTTGATCAACTCCGGAATACCTTCATCTCTTCTGCGTTTGTGACCAATTGGGTATTCTACAACGATTTCGTCTAAAACAGTTCCGTCGTTTAGCTCTACAGTTAAAGCATTGGCAATAGAACGTTTTTCAGGATCATGATAATCCGTAGTGAATTGTACGTCTTCTACACATTCAATTTTATCACGAAGAATGTCGATTCTTGGATCTGATGCTACGTTATCTTCATAATCTGCTGCTGTCAATCTTCCGAAAATCAAAGGAACCGCCAGCATGTACTGAATAGCGTGGTCACGGTCAGCAGGATTGTTCAATGGTCCTTTTTTATCAATAATACGAATGCAGGCTTCGTGGGTACGGACTGTTATTTTTTTGATGTCTTCAGATGATTTTCCTGATTCTTTTAATTTGTGATGTAAGGTCATTGCAGCTTCTACAGCCGTTTGGGAATGGAATTCTGCAGGGAAAGAAATTTTAAACAATACATTTTCCATTACATAAGAACCATAGTCTCTCTGGAATTTGAATTCATTTCCTTTGAAAGATACATCATAGAATCCCCATGTTTTGGCAGTCAGTACAGATGGGTAGCCCATTTCGCCTGTTTTAGCAATTAATGCCAAACGTACAGCTCTTGATGTAGCATCTCCGGCAGCCCATGATTTACGACTTCCCGTATTGGGAGCGTGACGATATGTTCTTAAAGATTGTCCGTCAACAAATGCTAATGAAACGGCATTGATCAACTCATCACGAGTCAAACCTATTAATTTTCCGACAACGGCAGTAGATGCTAATTTTACCAATAATACGTGGTCTAACCCTACTTTGTTGAATGAATTTTCTAATGCTATAACTCCCTGAATCTCATGAGCCATAATCATAGCCTCCAAAACCTGTTTCATTTTTAAAGGAGACTTTCCTTCTGCAATATTCGTTCTTGAAAGCCAGTCAGCTGTCGCTAAAATTCCTCCCAGGTTATCTGAAGGGTGTCCCCATTCAGCAGCTAACCATGTATCATTGAAATCCAGCCAACGGATAATGGCACCGATGTTGAAAGCTGCCTGTACGGGATCTAACTGAAATTGCGTACCCGGAACTTTAGCACCATTCGGAACTACTGTTCCTTTTACAATAGGTCCTAAAAGCTTAGTACATGCTGGATAAGTCAACGCTTCCAATCCGCATCCGATGGTATCTAATAAACAATAATGAGCTGTTTTCCAGGCTAATTCGTTTTTAATTTCATAGTTTAATACATAGTCTGCAATATCTACTAATACCTGATCTGGTTGTGGTCTTTCGTTTGAAATGTGTGATGACATCTTTATTTTTTAAGTTTAATTATTAATTGAATTTTTTATTATCTGTTTTCGATGGAGACAAAGTCTTTATTTTCAGGACCTGTATAATTGGCGCTTGGACGGATGATTTTCCCATCCTGTCTTTGTTCAATAATGTGGGCGCTCCATCCTGTAACTCTTGAAATAACGAATAACGGAGTGAACATCAGGGTAGGAACTCCCATTTGGTGATAAGATACTGCGGAGAACCAATCCAGATTAGGGAACATTTTCTTTTCTTCCCACATGACACTTTCCAACCTTTCAGCGATGTTGTATAACAGCATATCTCCGGCTTCTTCGGAAAGTTCTTTGGCTACTTTTTTTATGACTACATTTCTAGGATCTGATATCGTGTAAACAGGGTGTCCAAATCCAATAATGACTTCTTTGTTGGCAATACGCTTTCTGATATCTTCTTCAGCTTCATCAGGAGAATGATAACGGCTTTGTATTTCAAAAGCCACTTCATTGGCTCCTCCATGTTTTGGACCTCTTAAAGCACCGATAGCGCCTGTGATACAGGAATAAAAATCTGAAGATGTACCGGCAATAACACGGGCCGTGAAAGTAGAAGCGTTAAACTCATGTTCAGCATACAGATTAAGAGATATCTCCATTGCTTTTATCCATGAATCAGGAGCTTTTTTGCCATGTAACAAATGAAGGAAATGTCCACCGATAGTATCGTCATCAGTCTCAACATCAATCTCTTTACCATTGTGGGTATAATGATACCAATATAAAAGTCCGGAACTGAATGATGCTAATAATTTATCAGCAATATCTCTTGCTCCTGCGACATTATGGTCATCTTTTTCAGGCTGAATACTACCAACTGCTGAAACCATTGAGCGCATAACATCCATTGGGTGTGCTGCTGCCGGAATACTTTTTAAGATATTTCTTACAGAATGAGGAAGACCTCTCAAAGATTTTAATTTGGCTTTATAGTTTTTCAACTGTGCTTCTGTAGGTAACTGGCCATAAATAAGAAGGTAAGCCACCTCTTCAAATTGTGTTTTTTCTGCAAGATCCAAAATATCGTAACCTCTGTAATGGAGGTCATTTCCGCTTTTTCCGACACTGCAAAGAGCGGTATTGCCTGCTGTAACTCCGGAAAGGGCTACACTTTTTTTAGGTTTAAATGTTGGTTCGCTATTTGTTGACATGAGTATTTTGTTTAAAAAGATTATCTAATTTTTGTTCATAATCGTGGTAGCCGATACTGTGATAAAGTTCTTCTCTTGTTTGCATAGTATCCAGTACGTTGGCTTGTGTTCCGTCTTTGCGAATATGATTGTATACATTTTGTGCCGCTTTATTAGCAGCCCGGAAGGCAGAAAGAGGGTAGAGGATGAGCCCGACACCTGCGTTTTTTAGCTCTTCTACCGTGTACATTTTAATCATCCCAAATTCTGTGATATTCGCAAGCACAGGAATTCCGGTAGCATCAACAAATTTTTGATAAAAACTTAAATCGGGTACTGCTTCAGCAAAAATGAAATCTGCACCCGCTTCTTTATAGGCTACGGCTCTTTCTAAAGTTTTTTCCAGTCCTTCATTGGCAAAAGCATCTGTTCTTGCGCCGATAACAAAGCTTTCATCGGTACGGGCATCTGCAGCAGCCTTAAGACGGTCTACCATTTCTTCTTTGCTTACGATTTCTTTTCCAGGCCTATGGCCACAACGTTTTGCACCCACCTGATCCTCGATGTGTACCGCTGCCGCTCCGGCTTTGATCAATGATTTAATAGTTCTGGCGACATTAAATGCAGAAGGCCCAAAACCTGTGTCGATATCTACCATTAGCGGCAAATCACAAATATTGGTAATACGCTGAACATCTATGAGCACATCATCCAGAGTGGTAATCCCTAAATCAGGAATTCCTAAAGACCCTGCTGCAACACCTCCTCCTGAAAGATAAATGGCATTAAAGCCAGCCTGCTGTGCCAATAATGCATGGTTTGCGTTAATGGCTCCAACAATCTGAAGGGGATTTTCTTTTTCCATTGCCTCCCGGAATTTCATGCCGGGAGATTTCCAATTTTCATTTTTGGTCATTATAATATTTTATTGTTGAGTTGAAATTTGTTTGCGAATGAGCAGAAGAGCTGTAAATGCTTATCTTATTAGTAAAAAAGGAAGGGTAGAAAAGGATTTTAGTAATCTTAAAATCACATTGATATTGAGGATTTTGCAAAGTTCTTGCTGTACAGGTCTGTAAAATAGAACTGTTGTTACTGCATGAATAATTAAGATTGTTTCGGTACACCTTATAACTTTTTACATTGATTAAACCTTATAAAAAGTTCTCAGTAAACTTCGCGGTGCTTTATTAGAAAAGAAAAATTACGGAAAGGGGGATACGAATTTGAGCCATGGAATAATGAGAACAACCTAATGCTCACTCGTAATCCATCTCAAAAAGTAATACAGATTGACAAAACAGTTTTATCACACTATATCCATAACGTATCATACCTGACTGTAAGCTTCAAATCGCGAAAGCATCGTCAATGCGAAATAGGCAGGTCTCCTGACTTGTAACGGTTTTTATCATCCTTCCCATATAAAAAATATACAGTGGATATCAATTGATAAAAACTTTATGTGTTACTTACAGTTGCGCGACAGTTCGTGATTTGCACACGATTCCCTTTTAATGCACACCTAAGTGTAACCAATTTCGGTTGATAAAGAAGGTTTTAAGAACTCCTTGGTGGTAAATATAGGTATTTTATAATAACGAAAAAGATATTTTATGTAATCAATAATTGTTTTGATTTAATATATTGAAAACGTTGTTGTTATGGGGTTTATTTATGAGATGAATGGATTAATTATATTGTTAAATTGATACAAAAGATGACCGGAAAATTAAAGATAGTTAATAAATTTGTTATTCTTTTTTCATTTTACTAATTTTATTAACTAGAGATAATTGACCAATGATAGACATTATAGAATTTAAAAAAAACTTAGGTTTGGGAGAGATTCCTGTAGAACTTGAGAAACTGATCTATTTCCAGAATACTATTTCCTCGTTTGGAAATTATTCACAAGATTTTGGTGTTTTAATCGATAGTAAGTCCGGATTGAAAAGCTGGAGTGATGATGAAATTTTTTTGAATAGTATGTTGCCTTTTGCTCAGGCAAATGGTTCCGGTTCATTCTATGCAATCTGGAATAACGGAACGGATCAGCCTTTAAATAAAATGCCAGTAGTTGTTTTTGGAGATGAAGGTGGTGTTCATATTGTTGCTGAAAATATTTTACAGCTTTTACATTTACTTACTTTTGATACTGAGATTTCAGTAGAGTTTGATGAAGCTTATTTTTATAAAGATGAAGATGATTATGAAGAGAGTGAAGATTTAAGCAAATATTTGACTTGGATGAAAGGAGATTATGGCTTAAGCCAGATCGAAGAACCTGATTTACTGATTAAAAACGCTCAGGCTCAATATAAAGAAAGTTTCGATCAATGGTTTGGGCAATATTTTACAGATAATTAATTCTTGTATTAATAGTTTTCTTGCATAAGATTTTAATAAAGTCTATGAAAAACAAAAAAGACTCACAAAGATTGTGAGCCTTTAAGTGTTCATGGCAGGATTATTATTGAACACTTTTATGGCTAAGGTGATACCGTTAGTTTGCTTAATTGCTTGATTTTTTTCTTGCTATTTAATCTCAATTCAATTTTCCAGATCAAAGCTTGATATCGTATGAAAAGCATCTGCTTCTTTATTTTTTTCTCCTTGAAAAGTATCATAATTAACTACTAATAATTTCCCTTTATAGATAATAGTTTCACAAGGATTATCCAGTTTCCCATCGGAACCGTCTGCATTATCATTTTCCCAAATCAGCGAAATTGTATTGGTATCTAAGTTGAGCTGATGTACACTGTTGTTCTCATAATTGGCAATAAAAATCGAATTTCTTTTTTCGTCATAAAAAAAACCGTCACAGCATTTTAACTGATCTGAATCGAAAACTATTGTATTCGATTTTACTTTTCCATCCTTGTCAAATTCTAGTTTATTAATAACACCATCTCCAAAATTTCCTGCATACAAATTTCCTTTTTTATCAAAAGCAATCCCGTCAATTCCTATCGTTCTTTTCGTAACTTCTGGTTTTAAAGTAAAAGTTGCAATGATATAATTTTTCTTATTGGCTGCATTTAAAATGATGTTTTTAGAATTTAATTGTTCCAATGAAAAACTGTAAATTCCGCTTTCTCTTCTGTTTTCAAATAAAGCATCTGTTATATAAACCCGGTTTTTATGCCATCTTACAGCTTCTCCGAAATTAAATCCTTCAACCAAAACTTCAGCATTTAAAGGTTTTCCTTTTTTTACATTAATCCGAATCAATCTTGAAAAATTTTCATTTTCTGTAAAAAACTGATTATCCATTACGTATAGATTTCCATCGGGACCAAACTCCATTCCCATTGGATGTACTTTTTTAGTAATAGGATGCAATGGAAGTTGATCAAACCAAGTGACGGGTTTATCATTTTCATCAAAAGTTAGAATTTTGCTCCCGTGTTGATCAAATGTAATTGGATTTGTGATCGATAAAAATAGATTGCCTTTTTTATCTAAAGCCATTCCGTCTGGCGTTTGGCAGGTTTCTCCCAGATCAGCAAACAAGGTTGGCTTTATGAGTTTAGAAGTTTTGCTGTATACTATTTTTTGTTTGGCCACTTGCGAAAACAAGTTTAAGGTAGTCATTAGAAACAGAATACCAATTGCATTTTTAATTACTTTTTTCATTTCGTTTAGTTGGTTTAATCTTTTTTCGTTAAAAGGTTTTTTACATTACTTAACAGTGCTGCCGGTAGAATAATAAGTGTGATCATTTTTGTTATTTTAAGCGAATATAATCACGTCATTATGATCCTGTTTTAAGCACAGTTAAAGAACCAGTTAAAGCATTCAAATAATCGATTTTTAAATTTTATTGAATTCGTACGCTTAAATGCAGTTTTTAGAAGCTAAAACAGGTTATTCATATTAATTGAGGAACTTTATTTCTATATTTTGTTACTTTGCGTCAATTAAAATATATAATGAATTTTATCAAGAGAATTGACTTAAAAAGGACGGCGCTTCATTGCTTATACTGGATTTTCTTTTTGCTGTTTTTTTTCTCAAATAAATCTGATAATGAAGATTCTTATGCATTCATTTTTATTTATTCCTGTAAAATTTTAGCACAGGCCACCGTTGCTTACGGTTTGATATATTGGATTATTCCGGAAACATTAAATAAAAAAAGATATTTATTTTTCATAATTTCTGCCTTAGGCTGGCTTTATGTTGTTTTTGCTCTTTTAATAATTTTAAAATTTTATTATCTAGAACCCAGATTCCCAACTTTCTTCGATGATTGGATTGGGCATACAATGACGGTTCGTGAACGTCTTACTTCGGGCAAATTGATATTAAAAGAGTTTTCTTTTATCACATATCCCGTTATTATTTTAGGATTTATCAGTTTTAATCGCAAACAACAACGCCTTTTAAAATTGGAAGAAGAAAAAAGGTCAATAGAATTAAGAGTGCTGAAAAACCAACTGAACCCTCATTTCTTGTTCAATACTTTAAATAATCTATATACTTTAACCCTGAAAAAAGATGATAAGGCACCTGAGGTAATTGCTAAATTATCTGAGATTTTAGACTTTGTTTTATATCGCTGCAATGAAGATTATGTTTCTGTAGAAAAAGAAATTATACTGATTGAGAATTATATTGCTTTGGAAAAATTACGTTATGACGAAAAAAGATTGGATATTTTATTTACGAAAGATATTCAGGAAAGCAATAAAATTTCGCCTTTGATTGTATTGACTTTTATCGAAAATGCTTTTAAGCATGGTGTAGTTAATGAAACTGAAAAAGCAACAATCAGGCTGAATTTAGAAAGTAAAAAAGGACAAATTATTTTTAGTATTGAGAACACAAAACCTCAAAATGGATTTGCCCAAATTTCAGACAAATCTAAAATTGGCTTAGAAAACGTCCGGAAGCAATTGGATTTATTATATCCAAAAAAGTATCAATTGGAAATTGAAGAAACGCAGATGCTTTATACCGTTAAACTTTGTCTGAAAAATTAAAACGGGAAAGAAGTTTTACAAGACTGCCAATAGACCATTCAAAACGATTAAATTAGCTTTTAGAATTCCAAACTACTTATTTCGAATGAAACACAGATGTATTATTGTTGACGACGAACCTTTGGCAAGAGAATTAATTGCTTCTCATTTGGCGAATTTTGAAAGTTTTGAGTTAATAGATTCTTTTGAAAATGCATTAAAAGCATATTCCTTTTTAGAGCATAATTCTGTCGATTTAATCTTTTTAGATATTGAAATGCCTCTACTGAAAGGAAATGATTTCTTGAAAAAATTAAAAAATCCGCCTAAAGTAATTTTTACAACAGCTTACAGAGAATATGCAATTGAAGGGTATGAGCTTAATGTGATCGATTATCTTTTGAAACCCATTACTTTTGACCGTTTTTTTGTTTCAATAGAAAAATTTAAACAGTTTCAAACTCCAAAGAAAGAAATTGATGTGGGTTCTGAAAATCATATTTTTGTGACAAGCGGCAATAGGCATATTAAAATTATCTTTGATGAGATTATGTATATCGAAAGCCTGAAAGATTACATCACTATTCATTTGGAAAGTGGAAAATCACATCATATAAAACAGAATATTTCGGTTTTTGAAAAATTATTGAATTCTGAATTTATTCGAATTCATCGTTCTTTTATTATTCATACAAAAAAAATGACTGCTTATACCAAGAACGAAATTGAGATAAACTCTATAGAAATTCCCATTGGAAGCAGTTACAAAGAAAATTGGCAGAATTATTTGGAAACAATTATTTCAAAATAAATAATAATCCAATCTTTAGCTTTTGAAGTAAAGCTTTTATTTTGTGAAATACTAATTATAATATTTCATATTGACAATTGGTTTATAATGATTTGTTAAAAACAAGTAGCCAGTTAAATTTCCTATACTTTTTTGATAAAATCCGACATCTTGTAATGCTTAATTGCTTTTTGTTTCAGAGGGTTTGTACTCCATTCTTCCCATTCACCAGTGTAAGGATTGTAGCCACATTTTAAAGGTTTGGAAGTATCTAATCCTTCCTTATTAGTATGATTTTGTTCAGTATAAGCTCTACAATCTGTACAGATATAACGAAATTCACAATCTTTGCAGACTTCTATACTATCTTTAGTTAAGTTCCAATATTTCTTAAATTCAGGATGACTTAAAGCATTTTCTAATGTTGTATCTCTTATGTTTCCAAAATTTTGAAACATTGAAGGGCAGTTTTTAATGTTACCTTCTATATCTACTGCTATTTTTTTGTGAAGACAGGAATTATGCTGCTTTGCTTCAAGATAAGAGTTACGATTAAGATTGATATTTTTTAAATCAATCAATCCACAACTTAAAGGGATATTAATTTTATTTTTAATGATATTTAGATGGACGTGATCTAAAGTTTGAAAATCTTGTTCATTCGATGAATGCAATATAAAATGAAGAAATTTATTTGAAATTTTATAGTGATTCTCATTGATAAACGTGACCAATTTTAAGTCATAATTTACAACAACTGATACTTCGTTAATACTGGAATCATTAAACAAATATAAGTTAGAAATTACTTTTATTATATCATTTAATTCCAGTTCTGAAAATCTGATTTGTAGATATTTAATTTTCAAATCATAAATCTGTTGTACTATCACATCATTTAAGGCACCAGAATTGTTGACATCTAAAATCAAATAGTTAACATGAGAAGGAGTTTCTTTAAATTCTGATGTATTCTGAAAAGTTGATAATTCTTTCTTAGAATTTAGAATAACCCCTAATTTATTATCTAGGATGAAATTAAGGTACTCTTCTAAAGTTTGTAAACTCTCATTATCTAATTGTTTTTTTAATACAGAATAGTTTTGATGTTCATTTGATAGTAAATCAAAAAAAGCAATCGGAATGAATTGTAAAAATCCAGTACTTGCATCTAAGATAATAGAATTTTTAGCACCTCTAGTAATTTTAACCGAATCAAATAGTTTTAAAAACATGCTTAATACAAAAGGGAATAATGTTTTTGTGAACGAAAAATTTTTGTTTTTCTAGTTTTTTTATCTTTATTTTCGGAATATTTAACCTGAGATATACTGTTACTTTTCTTCCATTCTTGTAGACAATATTCAATTCCTTTTAGGTGTAATTCTTTTTTTCTTTCATAATAAATCTGCTATATATTTTTCAATCAGATAGTTTCCATAATAACTGACTTGGTGAAACTGCCCTAATGGATTCACTTCTAAAAAATAGTAATCATCATCGGACTTTATCAAATCAACCGTTCCACACTTCAAGCTCAGGTTCTTTGCTAATTTTAAAATTTTCTTTTTCAGTTCCGATGGAAGCACAAGAGGAAGATATCTTTTATCTTTCTCCCTTATGTTCCTAATATCAACATTGTCTGAAAAATCAAATGTAGCAATTGCCCAAATCTGCTTTTCAAAAAAAAATGCCCTTATTTCATAAAGACAATCAATCTTTCTTTGGATTAATGAAGGTATAATACTTTCTTTTTTATCATGAGTATTATTAATGTCTATTTCATGTGTGTAATTCAGATACAAGTCATTTTCAACGACAATAGGCTTCATTTCAGAGACTGCTTTTGTAATATAAGGCTGAGACATATCAATCTGTTCCAAATCATTCAATTCTGATAAAATGTAAGTATCGGGAATTTTTAAGCCTAAAGATTTTGCTAAAAGTAAAACTTCTAATTTATTAACTTCTTTGGTAAGGAGGTTTCCAAATATACTAACTCCATTTACCTTGAAATAATAGTAGATAAACTCCGATATAGATTTAAGTTCCGAATTATAAAAATCAACTAAATTACTATCTATTTCCCCTGTTATTGTATCGTAATAAATCCCGCCATTTCTATAGAACACTGAACTGAAGTCTTCTAATTTATACTCAATGGCTCCAATAGAAATTTTAAAAATATCTTTTTTGAAATCAAAAAAAACTTTGTTGATATGTTGATTTTCACTTAAACGAACAAATTCTTTATTTTGATAAGACAACCACGTACATATTTCATCGGTCATAGTATCATTATCCACACTAATGAGCAGTATCATCCAACTTAATTAAGTTCTTTTTAAACATTTCAATATCATTGTTATTGTTAAAATTCCATCCTTCAATAACATTATTTGAGAACACATAGTCTTTATGATTTAGATAGAAAATACTTTTACGAATTTCATCTTCTGTGGATGACAAGCCTAGTTGCTTCCTCTTCTTATTAACTTCTTTTATTTTCTTAAGAGATATTTCCGTTCTGTTTTCTGGTAAAAAATCTTTACCAACATAACAGCAATCAATTTTCCCATCATTTGTAACAAATTGAGAAATTTTAAAATATGAATAATTATTAGTATTGTTACTTAAATCTAGTAGAAAACCTGCAATATCAGGTCTTATTTTACCTTCATTCAATGCTTTTATTATTTCACCAGAAAAGTTTACTCGTTGAGGACTATACAAATTACTCGCTAATTGATGCCAAATGATAAGGTAGAAATCATGAAAATAAATCCAACTTTTCATTTCTAACCCTATATTATATTCATTAGGAAATCCTTTTCTTTGGATAATTTTCAACAGATTAGTAGAAGTAATACTATCATTTTTAGTAAGTTCTTTCTTGTACGCTTGATAATTTCCTTTTGATAATTTCCTGTAATACTGGTCTAGATTAACTAAAGAATCTAAACTTTTCTTATAGTTTGAATTTATTGCATTTTGGCAGGGTGCTACTTTGTACTTTTCAATACTTTTAAAGTTATTTGTTGAAAAATCATCATCGAACTTTTTCCCTAAGCATTTTAAAGATTGAAAACATGCATAGGCTGTTTCTAAATCATTTATTTTTAAAGCAACTGTCATACTATTTTGCAAATCTTTAGCATGTGGATATTTAAATTCATTGAATGCCTCTTTGTATAAATTATTTGCTTGAAGTAAGTCATTATTGATAATCTTATTTTCTGCCTCATTAGTTAATTCATAATATCTTATAAGGCTTTTATCTTTTAACTCTAAAGCTTGAGACTTACATAATATAGCCAGGAATAGGAAAATGTATGATATTGATTGTTTCATATAATAATTAAATAAAGAGAATTTCAAAAAGTCTTGCTAGTCTTGTGAGAGTCTTCTAAATCCAACCGACTCTCTTAAGAGAAATACGGATTAAATTGCTAGAACTAAAAAAGGCTGACCTTTTTGGGCAGCCTCTTAAAAATGTTTTTTTAACACGATTTGTCAGGAACATTATTAACATTAACATATTTATAACTTCCATCGGAATAAAAAGCATCACTTGAATAAGACAGACACTGCCCATTATAACACATCTCTCCAGCACCAGTTGCTTGAACCCCAAGGTCAAAAGAAGGCAATGCAGGACCTCCTTGTCCTCCTAAAACTGTTGATAATTTCTCGTTTTGAAGTTGAAAACTTCCTAATTTTTGTAATGATTTTGTTTTCATCAAATAAATTTTAAAATGTTAATAATTATTTATTATATTCATTGTATATTGAGTTATTTGGTAATGAATATTATAGCAAATAAATGCATTTATTGAAACAAAATCAAATTTTATTGGATTTTTTAATAATTATAATTTTCAAGATTGTTTAATGTATTAATATAAAATGATTATAAAAGCTCACATTTTATATGAAAGTGAATATTGTCAATATTTTATCAATTAATTAACTTTTTTTTAATTTAAGTTTTAAATATTTATCTTTTTTATTTCGAAACTCATATTATGAAAAAAAATCTATTTAATCCAGAATATTTAGAACTGATTTCAGGGTAGGCTTATATATTTTAAGAAAAGTAGTGTGCGTTTTTCAAGATAAACGATTGACAATAATATTCAAAATAGGAAATAACAAGAGTTTATTAAATTTATCAGGAAGATGGTATGATGAAAATTTTGGTATTGGCCAGAATATCAAAGCTTTTTGCGTAGTCCACAAGTTTTGATACTAATCCATTAAAATGCACAAAAAAATTATACGTTTAGATCATACAATTCAGCTATATAATAACAAAAAACCTCACAATAAAAATTGTGAGGTTTTTGTGAGCGCGAAAGGATTCGAACCTTTGACCGTCTGCTTAGAAGGCAGATGCTCTATCCAGCTGAGCTACGCACCCATTGAGTAGTTTTGAGAAAACTACTAAAACAGTCGGGGCGGCAGGATTCGAACCTGCGACCTCCTGGTCCCAAACCAGGCGCGATGACCGGACTACGCTACGCCCCGAATATATAAGTGAGCGGAGGGTAAGGGATTCGAACCCTTGCGACACTTTCGCGTCGACAGTTTAGCAAACTGCTCCATTAACCACTCTGGCAACCCTCCTTTTTGTTTATTTTTTAATGATCGTTGTTCCGTTATTGCGAGTGCAAATATAGAATAGATTTCTTTATTTACCAAATAAAATTCAAGAAAAATTTGTGTATTTTTGAAGTAATAAATCATCCAAAAACCAAACTGATGCGTAAAACATTATATATCATCGGATTAAGCACTTTTGTTTTTTCATGTACTTCTCAACAAAATGTAAAAAAAAATACTTACAAACCGAAAACCCCGATAACACAGGCGAAACCGACTGTTCAGACAACAGCTCCGGTTGCTCCAAAACCAAAAGTTGTCTCTGATCATGGAGTAGATTTTTTTACTACTAATATAGCAGACCCAACAAAAAATGATAATACGGTAAGTTATGGTTCTATTGTATCTGCAAAACCAGCTGGATATAAAGTCGTGAAGACTTATTTTCCTGCGGTTGCCCAGAACTTCAGACAGCGTTATTTGATATTACATTATACAGCACTTCTGGACGATAAGTCGATTACCGTTCTTACCCAGCAGGCGGTGAGTGCTCATTATCTGGTAAATAATACCGGAGATAACGAGATTTATCAACTGGTAGACGAAAACAAACGCGCATACCATGCAGGAGTAAGCGCCTGGAGAAATGACAAGAATCTTAATGATACCTCTATCGGGATTGAAATTGTAAATATGGGCTATACCACAGATGCTACGGGAAAAAGAACCTTTGCTCCTTTCAGTGATGAGCAGGTGAAAAAAGTAGCAGCATTGGTTAAAGATATTGTGACAAGATATCAGATTCAGGCAACCAACGTATTGGCTCATTCAGATATTGCTCCTACAAGAAAACAGGATCCTGGGCCAATGTTCCCATGGAAAAAGCTGTATGACGAGTATCAGGTCGGAATGTGGTATGATGAGGCAGCCAAGCAGACTTATCTTGAGCCGGCACAAGCTGATATTACGGCCAGATATAATGATTCAAGCTTTATCTTCCTTATTCAGACTGGATTGCAGAAATTTGGATATGGATTGGATCTTAGTGGGAAATGGGATGATGCTACTAAGAAAACCATTGAAGCATTCCAGTACCATTTCCGTCCACAGAATTATGACGGAATCATGGATGCCGAAACATGGGCAATACTGCAAGCTTTAAATCAAAAATATCCAGTAAAATAATTCAAATTAAAGCGCATCGGTTAGATGCGTTTTTGCTATCTTTAAACGATCAAAAACAGTAAAATATCTGTAATGGAAAATTTCAGAAAAGAAAGTGATCTATTAGGCGAACTGAATGTGCCTTTAGATGCTTATTATGGGGTTCAGACACAAAGAGCTATCGACAATTTTAAAATTTCAGGACAACTTTTGTCTTCGTATCCGGACTTCATAAAAGGGCTGGCTTTTGTAAAGAAAGCAGCAGCAAAAACCAATTATGAACTAGGACTTTTAGACGAAAACCTGTATTTCAAAATAGCAGAAGCGTGTGATGAAATTGTAGAAGGGAAATATCATGACCAGTTTCCGGTAGATATGATCCAAGGTGGGGCAGGAACTTCCATCAACATGAATGCGAATGAAGTGATTGCAAACATCGTGTTGGAAAAATTAGGTAAAAATAAAGGAGAATACGAATTCTGTTCACCGAATGACCATATCAACCTTTCCCAGTCAACCAACGATGCTTATCCTACGGCTATCAAAATGGGATTGCTGCAGATGAACATCGGCTTGGTAGAAAAGCTTGAGAAAATTATCGCAGCTTTCCGTGCAAAAGGAGAAGAGTTTCATGATGTTATCAAAATGGGACGTACGCAGCTTCAGGATGCAGTACCCATGACATTGGGACAGGAATTTGAAGCCTATGCAGCTACTTTAGAAGAAGATATTTCTAAGCTGAATAACAATGCAGACCTTTTCGTAGAAGTGAATATGGGAGCAACAGCGATCGGAACAGGATTAAACGCTCCGGTAGGATATGCTGTTCTTTGTGCTAAAAATTTAGCTCAGATTACAGGATTTCCGATTGTTTCAGCTCCGAACTTAGTGGAAGCAACGCCAGATACGGGGTCGTATGTAATTTACTCTTCAGCAACGAAACGTCTTGCCGTGAAATTATCAAAAATCTGTAATGATTTAAGATTGCTTTCATCAGGTCCAAGAGCGGGTCTTTTTGAAATCAACCTTCCGCCAATGCAGCCGGGATCTTCTATTATGCCAGGTAAAGTAAATCCGGTAATCCCTGAAGTGGTAAACCAGGTTTGCTTCAAAGTATTCGGGAACGATCTTACGGTGACTTTTGCAGCAGAAGCAGGACAATTACAGCTTAACGTAATGGAACCGGTACTTTCTCATGCCATCATGGAAAATATCAGCTTCCTTTGCAATGCTTTGGATACTCTTCGTGAGAAATGTGTGGTAGGTATTACAGCCAATAAAGAAATTTGCCTTAATATGGTAAAACACAGTATTGGTATTGTGACAGCATTGAATCCTTATATCGGATACAAACAGTCTACACAAATTGCTAAAGAAGCATTGGAAACAGGAAAAAGTGTATACAACCTTGTTCTTGAAAAAGGAATTCTTTCCCAGGAAAAACTGGACGAAATCCTTGATCCGAAAAATATGCTGAAACCGCATAATAAATAGTAAAAAAACAATAAGTGGTAAATGATTCAATAAATGGTCATTTATCACTTATTATTCATCATTTATACCATAATTCGTGAGGTTTTTAATCATAATTCCTGCCCATAACGAAGAAGACAACCTCTCCTTTACTCTCGATTCTTTACAACAGCAAAGCAGCAAAGATTTTAGAGTAGTGGTAGTGAATGACGGTTCTACAGACAAAACGGCTGAAATTATCAGGAAATATACAGAAACTGATTCCCGTTTTGAAACCGTTACCCTTCAAAAATCTGAGCATCAACCCGGATCTAAAGTCGTTCATGCTTTTAAAAGTGGACTGAAGACTCAATCTATGGATGAATTTGATATTATCTGTAAATTTGATGCCGATATCATTCTTCCGGAAAACTACCTGACAGCAATAGAAAATGCCTTTGCAGGGAATCCCAGATACGGATTGGTAGGAGGGCTTTTGTATATAGAAAAAGACGGAAACTGGGTCTATGAAGGGAATTCCAACAAGCACCATGTAAGAGGTCCTATGAAAGCTTATCGGAAAGAATGTTTCATTCATATTGGAGGCTTAAGAGAGACACTGGGTTGGGATAATATAGATTCTATACTATTGGAAAACTTAGGATGGAAAGAAGTTGTTCTTGCGGAACTTCAGGTGAAACTGATTAAAGTAAAAGGAGCTGATTACACAATACGGCCTGCAGATTACTATGGCAGATACTTTTATTTCTTAGGACTCAACAGGTTTCTCGCTTATATAGCTTCTTCAAAGGAAGCGATGAAAAGCAAATCTGCCGGTTTTTTCTTTGATATTATTAAATCTTATGAAAACTGCAGATCAAAGAAATTGGAACTGAAAATTACGAAAGAAGAACAAAAAGCTATTAACGATCAACGTTGGAGAATGTTGAAGAAGAAATGGCTTAAGATGTAGAAGGTAAATTATTTTGTTCGTTGACCATATGTATCAATAGGAATGGACTTTAGCCCATTTAACAAAAAAATAAAAACTCGATTGGCTTTAGCCAAAACTTATACAATAGAAATTTAATTACCGTTTAACCATTGAAAAAAATAGCTTACATAGAAATAGACACCCACGCAGAAATTGCTCAGGCTTTCATGGATGTTATGAAGGGATCTCAGGATTTTGAGGTAGACTATTATTTTTCAAAAAAAATCAAAGACCAGATCAAGCATAGCAATAAAGCTATATTCTTATCGGACAGCTCTATGATTTTGGATCAGTTAAGGGGAAAAGGGTATGATTTGGTTGTTATAGGTACTGTACATCGTTATTTTAATACCTTTTTAGCGGTAACAAAAAAGTACAATACAGCAATTATTACGCATAATCTCAATTTTACAAAAGCTTCAAAGCTGGATCTGATGAAAAGTATCTTCAAAGGAGATATTATTTTCAGGTTAAAATTGTGGATGAAAGAAGGATTATTCTACAAAACTAAAGTGTATCAGACCTCCAGATCTCTTTTCGTACTGGATGAAGCACTGATCTCGGAGAGACATCGGTTTTTACCTCTGTTTTATACAAGAGATTTTGATAAAACTAAGAACGAGGATCTGGTTATTGTCATTCCCGGAGGTGTTTCTCAGAATAGAAGAGATTATACTTATATTTTTGAAACCATTCAGAATCTGAAAACAGATAAACGTTGTCAGTTGGTGTTCCTGGGAAAAGCTAGCGGACATGAGTTAAAACGACTTGAACAGTTGTCTGAAAAGCTGCCTGAAAATATAGAGATTACGTATTTTTCCGAAAGAGTTTCTTCTGAAGACTTTGAAAAATGGATGAAGAAAGCGGATGTTCTATGGTGTCCTATTCAGCAGGAAACAGAGTTTTTCAGCATGAAAGAAACGTATGGACTCACTAAAATGACCGGAAATCTTGGTGATGCCGTAGCATACGGGAAATTGGCTGTTTTTCCTAAGAATTATCCGTCAAAACTTGATTTTATCATTCCTGAAAAAGGAAATATTCTTGATCAATTAACAGCACTTTCAGAAGCTCCATTTGACTTTTATAAAACGTATAGCAAGAAAGAAGTTCAGAAAAAACTGGAACAGTTTTTAAACGGCCTAATGTAACTATTTGATTCCTATAGAGGAATAGCATTCTCTCTTTTTTACTTCAATCTATTTGATCTTAAAGACACTTTTAATAAATTTCATATTCAGATAGTCTTCAACCGGGAAAATCTTGGTGAAATAATTTCCGATATAGATCAGTAACAGAACTACAGCAGGCTTATAAATAAGATTGAGCAGATTGCTGCTGAAATTAGGAAGAACGATGGCTACAGTAATGGCTAAAGTACAGATGATGGAAACAAAAATCATTTCAATGCTCAAAGGTGAAACCTTAAATACAATATAATTGAAAACAATTTTCACTACGTTGTAAATGGTAAGAGAAATAGCTGTAGATAACGCAATCCCAATCAGTTTCAAATCTGTATTTTTAATGAAATAATAATTCAGTCCGATAGTCAGTCCGGCCAGCAAAAGCATGACCAGAATATTGAATCTGTAATATTTTGAAAGAGAGATAATGTTTCCGTTAAATCCAGTTGCCAGGTCTATTAATACGGCAGAACCCCAAATCCAGACTACGGGTTCATATTCTCTGAGCATGGTTCCGTTCTTTGGCATAAATTGCGTTAGATAAGGGAATCCGACCATGATGCAGGAGAATAAAACGGCTCCAAGAAAATATAGCGTTAAAGATGTTTTTTTATGAAATCTGTCCAATTCTATCATATCCCCATCTGCAAGAGTTTTGTTGATGATAGGTGCAGAAATATTAAACAATCCAAGCTGTGGAATAGAGATCAATGAAATCAGGGCGTATAAAACTGAGTAGATTCCTACTTCTTCCATACCCATGAATTCTCCGATCATAAAGCTGTTGATCGCCAGGTAATTTCCAAAAGTTCCCAGAAATCCGAAGAAGCTGTAATTGAAAAACTCTTTCCAGAAATTATTTTTCTTAAAATAATCCGTACTGAAATCCAGCTGAATCTTTTCAAGTTTGTTCGTGTAATAGATATAGCCCAAAAGCATCAACAAGAATATTCCAAAAAAGAAAGCGAATGCAATGTTCTGTGATGTCACAGCAGTCATATGCTGCGATAAAGCAAAGAAAAAGAGGCAGAAAGCTCCCAGGTTGGCTATTTTCGGAAATAAATTGTCGAAAATATTGGAAACCACAATTCTTTTATAATTGGAAGTGTATTTATTGAAAATGGTACAAAATGAAAGAATTAAAATCAACGGAAGAATCATTTCCTTAATCTTCCATGCTTCCGAATGCCTGAATTTCGGGTAAAAATAGGGAAGTATAAAAAATACAACCGTGAAAATAAGAAAGTTGATAAAAACAGTCAGCAGTGATAATGACAGCATATTCTGTTTTTTACCGTCTTTTTCTACGGTATGAAAAAATTTCACATTGGAATAGGAAATTCCCAGTACTACAAAAGGAACCAGCATCTCTGCAGTCGGAAGAATGTAGCGCAGCTTTCCATAAAATTCAAAATCATTCGGAAATATGAATATTGCGGAAACGGTGCCCAGCAAAAACCCAATATAACCGATAATGGAATATTTGAAGCCTTGTCTCGCTACTATACTCATAAAGTCGTTTTAAATGTTTTTAGGTATAAAAATAATATTGTTGATGTACTGAGTTTTATTTTTTTCGTCGTTTGTATTTTGTGTTATAATATCTTCGGTAAGATTCTCCAGCGTAAAGCTGTTTCTGTTCAGATATCTGGCTTCATATCCCCAGTTCATCACTTCAGATATTTCATTCCATATGGGTGTTTGGTGGTGTCTTTGTTCCATCTCGACCATTAAAGTAGGCTTGAACCGTCTGATGGTTTCTTTTGCTCCGAGAAGTGTTTTTATTTCGTTTCCTTCAACGTCTATTTTAATGAAATCAAGCCTGTTGAAATGTTCCAGTGCAGCCCATTCATCCAGTTTGATCACTTTCACTTTCTCTGTGTAACTTTTTTCTTCTCCTTTTTCTTTGTAAGAAGTGTTTAAAGTTCCACGGGAAGCAATCGTTTTTCCGTTAATAATGGGTACTTTGAACTCTGCAATTCTGTTTTCATCAGAAAGAGCCAGAGGAAAGATGCGCATTGCCGGAAAAAGCCTTTTCAATCGTCGGTAAAGCTTTTTATTGGGTTCAAAACCATAAATATGCTCATGATCCAGCGTGTTTTCCAGCTGGTAAAGGAAAGTTCCTACATTCGCACCAATGTCCAATATCACAGCATTTTTAGGAAGGTATTCTTTGATCCATACCAGTTCCGGTTCTACATTACGTTCCGAAAAATTATTTTTACTAAGATTATTTAAACTTTTAAAATATCTTTTTTTGTAGAAATTCGGACTTATGTATTGTAGTTTTTCTGCGAGTTTTTGGTATAAAGACATCGTAAGCTTTTTGGCGAACAGCAAAGGTAAGGAAAAATGTAAAACTTTTCTTAAAAAATGTTAATTATAATAATCTGATTTTCAGGAGTTATGCTTTGTGTCTGTTTTTGTAATCAACTAAAATCTAATGTATTTAAATTTGTCACAGAGACATCTCAGTACTTTAAACACAGCAAATACTTACAATAATCGTAAAAATATTTGTGCCTTTGATCTGAAAGACTTGGCATGCCTGTTTTCAGTGATTCTCTGATGAGATTACAGATCAAATAAAAGGAGTATTAAGAAAATCATTGAATGGTTTCATAAGCTTGAAAACTTTAGTCATGTTTTTCACTGCATTTTTATCGAGCACTTCTTCGTCTTTCAAAGAATAGACTACAATGAAATTCTTAAGCTTCAGATACTCACCCATTGGATCTTCCTTTTCAAAGCCCTGAGGAACTTTCTTCAGTTTGTCATCCTGGTCCAGTTCCGGAAAATGTTTTTTGAAATCTTTGTTGTTGATAATTTTAAGAAAATCGTCTCCATACAATGAAATTTCTTTACGTACTTCTTTCAAAACAGAAGATTCGGGCATATAGATTCCTCCTGCTAAAAAGGATTTTCCAGGTTCCATGTGGAGATAATAACCTCCTTTCTGATTTCCTTTTCCCATTCCAAGAGAAGCTCTAAAGTTAGTCTTATAAGGAGACTTGTCTTTTGAAAACCGGGTGTCTCTGTAAATTCTGAATAATGCCTTTTTGCTGTCAATCTTAGCAAGCTCTTCATCAAAACCGGACATCTCCTTAATCAGCTCATCCAGAAATGAAACAACATTTTGCTGAGACTCTGTGTACAGGTTTTTATTTTCATTAAACCATTCGCGGTTATTATTTTTATTTAATTTTTTTAAAAAATCAAATGTTTTCGAAGAAACGCTTGCAGACATATGATGTAGGTGTTTTTTATTATTGTATTATGGGTTGTTAAGTTGGGTTGGAACGGTTGTTTAATCCCGAAACCACGAATCCCCAATCTCGAACTCACTATCCAAATTTACAAAAACTATTCATATCTCAATGCTTCGATAGGATCAAGTTTTGATGCTTTCAACGCAGGATAATATCCGAAAAACACTCCAGTAACAGCACAAACAATGAAGGAAACAATAATCGAAGATTCCGTAATAAAAGTAGGCCAGGAGAGGAAGAGAGTAACCAGTTCTGAAGACAGGATTCCTAGCAGTACCCCAAGAATTCCGCCGGTGATACTGATAAGCACCGCTTCAATAAGAAACTGGTACAGAATATCTTTTCCTCTTGCACCAATAGACATTCTCAGTCCGATTTCTTTCGTTCGTTCCGTAACGGATACGTACATGATATTCATAATTCCAATTCCTCCTACAATCAAGGAAATTCCGGCAATAGCTGATAGAAGTACGGTCAGAAGCTGGCTGGTTGAGCTCATGGTAGAGATAAGTTCGGCCTGAGTTCTTACGCTAAAGTCGTCATTGCTTCCGTCAGCAGGCAGTTTATGCTGTTTTCTTAAAATCTCCGAAACCTGATCTGTAGCCTGTTGCGAAGTATTTTCATTCGTAGAAGCTGCATACATGGTCTGAACATAAGTAATTCCTAAAAATCTTCTCTGAACGGTATTGAATGGAGCAATGATCACATCATCCTGATCCTGCCCAAATGCATTAGAACCTTTTGAAGCAAGAATTCCAATGATTTTCATAGGAACTTTATTGAACCTGATAATACTCCCCACCGCATCTTCACCGTTAGGAAATAAATTATTGTAAACCGTTTGTCCCAAGAGACAGACTTTGTTGGAAGAAGTAACATCCTTTTTGGTAAAAAGATTGCCCTCGGCGATGCTCCAGTCTCTGATGCTGAAATATTCTTCATTCACGCCCTGCAATTGAGTAGGCCAGTTGTTGGGTCCGTTGATAGACTGCCCGTTGGTCTGTACAGCGGGAGATACATAAGAAACATCAGGTGCTCCTTTTGAAATAGCATCTGCATCCTGAGGTTTCAAGGTCTGTAGTCCCGAAGCACCGATTCTGGCACCTCCGGAAACATTCACATTGCTGGACGGCCGGATGGTAATCATATTCGATCCCATGGATGAAAGCTGGTCGCTGATACTTTTTTTTGAGCCCTCTCCAATCGCAGTCATCGCAATCACTGAAGCCACCCCGATAATGATGCCAAGCATGGTTAAAAATGCACGAAGCTTATTTCTTAAAAGAGCTTTCCAGGCAATTCTGAAGAGGTTTGAAATGTTCATTGCAGTAGTTTTTTTGGTTTACATGATCAGTAATCATCATTTACCGGAAGGTTTTCCAGGGCCTCTTTGGCAGACTTTATATGATCATTTTTTATATCCTTAATGACTTTTCCATCCTGCAGAGTAACTGTTCTGCTGCTGAAAGTAGCAATGTCAGGTTCATGGGTTACAAAAACGATGGTGCGTCCCTGATGGTGAAGATCCTGCATGAGAGTCATGATTTCATAAGAGGTTC
The DNA here is from genome assembly GCF_021869745.1 of Chryseobacterium sp. MEBOG07. NCBI lineage: Bacteria > Pseudomonadati > Bacteroidota > Flavobacteriia > Flavobacteriales > Weeksellaceae > Chryseobacterium > Chryseobacterium sp. MEBOG07. The sequence goes on along the minus strand of NZ_CP084579.1, from coordinate 4,112,529 downwards.
TGGTATCCAGATTTCCAGTGGCTTCATCTGCAAGAATCATTACAGGTTCATTTACCAAAGCTCTGGCAATAGCGACTCTTTGCTGTTGTCCTCCGGACATCTGATTCGGAAGATGATCTATTCTGCTCTCTAGTTTTACAGCTGTTAAAGCCTGTATGGCTCTTCTGTGGCGTTCTTCTGTAGATATTTTTGAGTTGTAGAGAAGCGGAAGCTCTACATTTTCTTTTGCAGTAGTTCTGGGAAGAAGATTGTAAGCCTGAAACACAAAACCGATTTTTTGATTTCTGAGAACAGCCAGCTCATCACGATCCAAATTTTTGATATTAATACCATCCAGAATATAGTCTCCGCCTGATGGTTTATCTAAACAGCCAATAATATTAAGCAGGGTAGATTTTCCGGAACCGCTGCTTCCCATAATGGTCACGAATTCACCTCTTTCTACCGTAAATGTTACCCCTTTCAGTGCGTGAACAATTTCTTCACCCATTCTGAATTCTCTTTTCAGATCCATGATCTCCAGAATTTTTTCTGCCATGACTTTTGTTTTAGGTTTGCTAGTTGTTGATTGACGGGTTTTACAAAAAGAATTTAAAATCTAAGATTTATAATTTTCTTATCTCGGTCCGCCACCGCCGCCACCGCTGTTTTTGTTGTTTCCGCCACCTCTTCTTTGAGGCATAAAGGGACTTTTAGTCTGTCCGCCGGAAGATTTTTTTGACAAAACTTTATAGCCGGTAATGATATTGTCATTTTTATCCAATCCCGAAACAACCTGTATTTCGGTATCATTATCCATTCCGGTTTTTATTTTTTTACGGGAAATAGTGCTGTCCTTCGCAATGATCCAAACTGCTGCTTCATTTTTCTTTTCGGCTCCCTTGTCTTGTTTTTTCCATTGTCCTTTTTCGTGTTTTTTACCATCGGCAAATGGAGAATTTACTTTGTATTTTTTGATGATCAGACTGTCTGGTCTAAAGCTGGTTGCAGCCACAGGAATTTTCATGACATTGTCTAAAACCTGGGTGTAGATTGTAATATTTGCCGTCATTCCCGGTTTCAGCTTTAAACTGGAATTATCAGCGTTGATGATGGTGGTGTAATTGACCACATTTGATGAAACAGTAGGATGGAGGCGTACTTCAGAAACCTGACCGTCAAATGTTTCATCCGGAAAAGCATCGACCGTAAATGTCGCTTTCTGACCTACTTTTACGTTTCCGATATCGGCTTCATCTACTGAGGCACGTACCCGCATTTTGGTGAGATCCTTAGCAATACTGAACAGGGTAGGTGTACTGAAGCTGGATGCAACCGTTTGCCCTTCACTTACATTCCTGTTGAGTACAGTTCCGTCTATCGGAGAATAGATATAGGTAAGAGAAAGGTTTTTATTGGCAGTAGAAAGCTGAGCCGTTACAGTGCCCACCTGTGCTTTTGCAATATTGTATTGATTGGTGGCATTGTCAAAATCTGCTTTGCTGATAGCCCCCACTTTGTAAAGCTGAGATTGTCTGTTGATATTGATTTCATTGTAAGCAAGATTACTCTTTGCATTCTGTAAATTAGCCTGATACTGTTCCGACTGAAATTTAAGAAGATCCGGGTCTAAAGTTGCCAGTAATTCTCCCTTTTTCACGGTAGAATTGAAATCCACATAAATATTTTTGATGATTCCCGACACCTGAGTTCCTACAGCAACCGTATCCACAGGCTGTATCGTTCCGGTAGCGGTGATGGAATTTGAAATTTCTCCCATTTCAGGTTTTACTGTTTCCAGCTGGATTTTTATTTCTTTTTCTCTGATGAAGAAAAACCAGACTGCACCCATTGCAATGATGCCGCCCACAACCCAGTACAACCATTTTTTATTCTTTGTTTTCATAGCTTACTTTAGATTTATAGGGTTACCTGCGTAAAATTCGTAGATCTGTTTATTGAGAACTGCAGTGTATTTGGCCTGCAGATAATTCTGAATGGATTGTATATAAAGCAATCTCTGCTGCTGAAGCTGTACGTAATCAATACTTCCGAGCTTCATCTGGGCATTGACGATGTCATAACTTTGTTTACTGATATCCATCTGTTTGGAGGCAGAATCATATTGTGACAGCGCATTCTGAAGGTTGATAAAAGATTGTTCTATCTGTTGATTGAGAACAGTTTTGGTATTCTGTAAATCAAGATTAGCCTGTTCAATGGCAATTTTTGATTTTTCAATCTGTGTTTTATAGATTCTGTTGTTGTAGATAGGGATTCCAAGACTTAAACCGATGGGCATATAAAAGTTATTTCCCAGTTGGTTAAAATAATTTCCGTTTCCATTAGAATAGTTTGTTGAAATGTTTCCTACCAGATTCAGTGTGGGCTGGATGGAAGCTTTGGTCATTTTCAGATTCGTATTGGAATTTTCTACATTCAGTTCACTGTATTTTACTTCGGGACGTTGACTTTGTGCTAAGTTTTGAACGTCTTGTAATGATTTTAACTGATCATCTACAATGATGCTGTCGGGTTTTACGATCTGAAAATCATAATTGGAAGGCAGCTGCAGGATTTGTTTTAAATTAACCGTATTGGTTCTTAAATTATTTTGAGCAGAGGTCAGATTGTACTGATCCTGGGCGACCTGTGACTGAATTTGAAGATAATTTAATTTTGAAAGACTTCCGGCTTTATAGAGCTGATCCCCTTGTTTTAATTGAGTTTGTGTCGTTTTGAGAACATTTTCAAGAGAAATAATATTTTCCTGATTCATCAGAATATTCAGGTAAGCCTGAGTGATATTAAGAGTAATGTTGTTCTCTGATTCCTGTACGGACAGATCAGCCATCTGTACCAGAAGATTTTTTGATACCTCATTATTTTTAATGTAACTTGCATGATAAAGGGTCATGGAAGAATTGGCTCCTATATTTTGAGATTGAGCACCGGTCATATGAAGACCATCACTTCCATTGAGGGCAAATAACCCTTGTGAAACGGTTCCGCTGAGGTTGGGGTATTTTGCTTCTTTTGCCTGAAGGAGATCCTGCTGGGCAGAAGTTTTTGAAAGCCTTAGAGAATTGATGGGAATATTATTCTCCTTTGCATATTCAATACAATTTTCCAGGGTCCAATAGGATGGATAATTGGATTTTTGGGCAAATATTTCAAGGGCTATGCATGAGAATATCAAAAAGAAAAATTTGCTTTTCATGGCTTTATTTTTGAAAATTCATAAATAACAAAGAAAAAATCAATCCAATTTAATAAAAAAAAACAATTTTTAACAAGTTTTTAACTTTAGGCTTCTTTTTTTGGATTTAATTTTCCAAAAATTAAAAATATATTAAAAGATTCTGAATTTAAGTTTACATATTTCAAACTTTATTCAAAAGCAAGTCAAATATTTATTGTATCTTTGCAAAAATTTTAAAATAGTTAATGAATTTATTTACGGAAACCAATTTAAGTCCTGATATCCTTAAGGCAATTGGCGAACTGGGCTACGAAAGCCCAACAGAAATCCAAAAACAGACTATCCCTTTTATTCTTTCAGATATTCGCGACTTGATCGCACTTGCGCAGACAGGGACAGGCAAAACAGCAGCGTTTTCGCTTCCGATTTTGGATATGATTGACGATACGAGTCGCAAAATCCAATTATTGGTGCTTTGTCCGACACGGGAATTATGTCTTCAGATTTCGAAGGACATAAAGAACTACTCTAAGTACATGAAAGACATCAAAACTACTGCGGTTTATGGTGGAAGTAGTATTGTAGATCAGATGAGATCTTTGAAGGACAAACCACAGATTATCGTGGGAACTCCTGGTAGAGTAATAGATCTTATCAACAGAAAAGCATTAGACTTTTCTGCGATTCATTGGTTAGTATTAGACGAAGCTGATGAAATGCTTTCAATGGGATTCAAAGACGAATTGGAAACCATTCTAAGAGAAACACCGGAAACTAAACAAACTTTCTTATTCTCTGCAACGATGAATAAAGAAGTGGAAAGAATTTCCAAAAATTACCTTACAAAGCCACACCGTATTTCAGTAGGTTCTATCAACGAAGTGAAGAAGAACATTACTCACGAATACTATGTAGTAGGGTACCGCCAGAAAAAAGAGGCGTTGAAGAGATTGATTGATGCAAATCCTAATCAGTATTCTATTATCTTCTGTAGAACGAGAATGGAAACTCAGGAGGTAGCAGATTTCTTGATGCAGAACGGTTATGCCGCTGATGCTCTTCATGGTGACCTTTCTCAGGCACAGAGAGATACAGTAATGAAGAAGTTCAGATTGAAAAACATCGATATCCTTGTAGCAACAGACGTTGCAGCAAGAGGATTGGATGTAAACTCTCTGACTCACGTTATTCACTTCTCTTTACCTGATGATCCTGAAGTATTTGTTCACAGAAGTGGTAGAACAGGTAGAGCTGGAAAAGATGGTATTTCTATGTCTTTAATCAAGCCTGAAGAAAGCAGAAAATTGAAGCAGATTAAATCTGCAACAAAAATTGACATTATCGAAAAATTCATTCCTACAGGTGAAGATATTATCAAAGCTCAGGTAGGAGGTGTATTCGAAAAATTATTGACGGAGCACGAAGATCTTTTCGAATTTGATGATAGCTTAATCCCAGATTTGAGCAATTTTACAAAAGAAGAATTGGTGCACCAGTTGTTACAATTCCAATTGAAAGATCTTGCTTTATACTACAAAGACAAGCACGATCTTACTGAGCAGAAATTGAGCAGCAGAGATGACGATTACTCAAGAAGAGACCGTGGACGTGATAGAGATAGCAGAGACCGAGACAGAGGTCGTGATAGAGACAGAGGAGATCGCGGAAGAGACAGAGATCGTAGCAGCAAGCCAAGAAGAAAAGATGAAAACATGGTAAGATTCTTTTTCAATCTTGGAAAGAAAGATCATTTGAAGAAGCTTGACGTTTTAGATATTATCAATAAAGCAACTGATGATGGAAAAAGCAAAAGAAGAGCAGAAATCGGTGATATCGAAATCTTAGAGAAATTCTCTTTCTTCGAAGTTGAAAAGTCTTTTAAAGAGAATGTTTTGAGCAATATTCAATCCATGAAGTTCAAAGGAAAAGATATGAGAGCTGAAGTAGCAAACTAATCTTTTTTATACTATACAAAACCGGCATTAATGCCGGTTTTTTCATTTGATAATCAGTGGGTAAGCGAATGTTAACAAAACTTAATGTTATATAGTTTCACGTGCAATCCTTTTTTAGGAAATTTGCACTCGAATTATAAATACTAAAAAATGGGAATTGGTAATATTTTCCACGCTTTTCAACCCAAAGATAAAATCTTCTTTGTGCTTTTCGAAAAAGTAACTGAAAATCTAGTTGCAATGTCAGAAGACTTCAACGCAGGAATCAAGGATTTCGATCTTAATGACGACTCAATGTTGAAGAAAATGAGCGACTTCGAACACAAGAATGATGAACTTACTCACGAAATTTTCGTAGAATTAGGGAAAAACTTCATTACACCTTTTGACCGTGAGGATATCCACACATTGGCAACAGGACTTGATGATATCGCTGATTATATCTACGCTTCCACAAAATATATTTTCCTGTACAAATCACCTGAACTGAAGGCTTATTCAGACTTCTCTTTATTGATCCATAAAGCATGTCTTGAAATTCAGAATGCAATGAAAAACCTTAAAGGGTTCAAAAACATGGAACAGGTGAAAGAAGCTTGTATTAAAGTGAACTCTATTGAGAATATTGCTGACGATTTGCTTTCCAATTCAATGGTTGAATTATTTGAAACCAATGATGCCATAAACATCATTAAAGTTTCATCTGTATTGAACTATCTTGAAATTGTAACTGACAAAGCAGAAGATGTTGCCAATACAATTGAGAACATCATGATTAAATACGCATAATACATAGCAAAAATGGAATTTCCGATTTTACTTATAGTTATTATTGTGCTGGCTCTGATCTTCGATTACATCAATGGTTTCCATGATGCTGCCAACTCAATTGCAACTATAGTTTCTACAAAAGTTTTAACTCCATTCCAGGCTGTACTTTGGGCGGCGCTTTGGAATTTTGCAGCATTCTTTATAGCTGCTTATATTATTGGAGAATTCAAAATTGGTAATACAATTGCCAAAACAGTTAATGAGAATTTTATCACTCTTGAAGTTATATTTTCAGGTCTTATAGCTGCCATTGCATGGAATCTTTTGACATGGTGGTTCGGGATCCCTTCATCATCATCACATACGCTGATTGGAGGTTTCTTAGGGGCTGCTCTTATGCATGCTTTCATGATGGATTATAATGCTGTAGCTGCAGCGCAGCCGGAGCTTGGGATGTGGGAAACCATTAAAGAAGCTTTCAGCCAGGTAACTCATCAGGGGGTTGTAAAGTTTGATAAAGTTATTCCTATCTTCCTGTTCATTTTCATGGCACCGATCATAGGGATGATTATCTCCATCATTATCACATTGATTATTGTACACCTTTATAAAAAATCAAATCCACACAAAGCAGACAAATCTTTCAAAAGATTGCAGCTGGTTTCATCAGCACTGTTTAGTTTAGGACATGGTTTGAATGATGCTCAGAAAGTAATGGGAATCATTGGAGCAGCGGTAATTTATTATCACGTTAATATGCTTCAGGATGCACAGTATTTGAATATTCCTTCTGCAGGACGTTTTGATTATTTTGCTCAGCATTATATTTGGGTTCCTTTAGTTTCATTTATTGCCATTGCCTTAGGGACAATGAGCGGTGGTTGGAAGATCATCAAAACAATGGGTACCAAGATTACAAAAGTAACTTCATTAGAAGGTGTAAGTGCAGAAACTGCAGGGGCAATTACCTTGTTCATCACAGACCACTTTGGTATTCCTGTATCTACTACCCATACAATCACGGGTTCTATCATCGGGGTAGGATTAACGAAGAGAATTTCAGCAGTAAGATGGGGGATTACAGTAAGTCTTCTTTGGGCTTGGGTATTAACAATTCCAATCTCTGCAATAGTAGCAGCAATTACCTATCTTGTGGTAACATTCCTTTTTTAAAAAACAAATCATATAATTATATAAACTTTGTCCATTTGGGCAAAGTTTTTTATTTTATAAAGCCTTGAAAAGTCGTATTTTTGTTCAAATTATAAGATTTTATGGAATTTTTAGACAGATACCAGCAGATTGTTGCAGATGCCATCACTAAATATACTTTTAAAGATAAGCCTTCGGAGTTGTATGACCCGATGAACTATATTATTTCCCATGGTGGGAAGCGTCTTCGTCCTATTATGGTGCTGATGGCTTGTGAGATGTTCGATGGAGATCTTAAGCAGGCAATCAAGCCAGCGTTAGCTATTGAGTTTTTCCATAATTTTACGCTGATCCATGATGATATTATGGATGAAGCTCCTTTAAGAAGAAATAAGCCTACCATTCATACTTTACATGGTCTGAATGTGGGAATTCTTTCCGGAGACGGACTGATGCTTAAAGCTTATAAATTTTTTGAAGATCTTGAACCTGAAATCTTCAAAGCATGTATCAGAATTTTTACCCATACAGGACTTCTATTATGTGAAGGACAGCAGTATGATATCAATTTTGAGACTCAGGAAGACGTTACTTTCGACGATTATATCAGAATGATTACTTATAAAACAGGAGTTTTGAGTGCTTCTTCATTTGAGATCGGAGCTTTGATTGCAAAAGCTGATTTTAAAGATGCCAAAGCCATTTTCAACTTTGGAAAGCACATCGGAATTGCATTCCAGATCATGGATGATTATCTTGATGTATTTGGGGATCAGGCACAGTTTGGAAAAAAACATGCCGGAGATATCTACGAAAACAAAAAAACCGTTCTGTATCTGCTGGCAAGAGAACATGCTACTGATGAAGAAAGAAAAGAACTGGATTACTGGTATTCTAAAAAAACTGAAAATGTTGATAAGGTTTATGGAGTAGAAAAGATTTTCAGAAGAACAAAAGTAGATGATAAAGCTTTACGTCTGATTGAAAAACATAATGAAATTGGACAAAGCTATCTTCAGAAAATAGATGTTCCGGAAGAAAAGAAAAAACCTTTTATCGAACTGGCAAATTATTTGTTGAGAAGAGAAAGTTAATATAGGGAGCGGATGGTAGGTGGCAGGTAGCAGCAATTTACCTGCAACCTATTTCCCGCAGCCTAATACCTATACAATGAAATTCAGAACAGAAGTTGATATTCCCACATCAGAAAAGAAGATTGAGATTGAAGATAAAATATTTTCAATAGGTTCATGTTTTGCCTCTGAAATGACTGATCTATTGCAAGACGGACAGCTTCAGACCCTCAATAATCCTTTTGGGACGATTTTTAATCCTTTTTCCATCAATAACGCAGTAAATAGATTACATGATTCTGCGTTTTATGGAGAAGAGGAACTGATCATCTACAACGAAGAATATATTTCTCTGGATCATCACACCAGTTTTGATACCCGGTATATTCATCAGACCTTAGATAAAATTAATGGAGATATTGAAGCTGGAAATGCTTTTCTTCAGGAAGCAGACTGGATCATCATTACTTATGGTTCTTCATTTATCTATGAGTTTCTACCCAAGAATAAACTGGTTGCCAACTGCCACAAAATTCCGCAGAAATTCTTTGAAAAAAGACTGCTTTCCCATCAGGAATTGACAAGCTCAATCTATCAGACGATTCTGGATCTTAAAGATATTTGTAAAGAAGGAGTACAGATACTTTTTACCGTTTCACCTGTAAGGCATACCAAAGATGGAATGGTTGAAAATCAGTTAAGTAAATCCAAACTCATCACGGCTATTCATGAGTCTATTTCCATGTTTGAAGACTGTCATTATCTGCCTGTCTATGAGATATTAATGGATGATCTCCGGGATTATCGTTTTTATAAAGAAGACATGATTCATCCAAGTACCCAGGCGGTTAATTATATTTTTGAAAAATTTGGAAATGCTTACTTTTCAGTAGATACCCAAAATTTTATCAAAGAAAACTTCAAGATCATGAAGGCTCTGGAGCATAAAACCAGTGACAAGAAAGATCCAAAGTTTATCGAATTCAGAGAAAAACTGGATCAAAGAATTGAAAATCAGCGTAAAAAGGTAAAACATAAAATATTCTAAATGCTTGATTTCACCAGAATTGACTATCTGAAAGACGGAAATGAAAGACAAAAAAAGGCCTACGAAATTCTTACGAAGCATCGTGTTTTTGAGAAATTGAAGGATTATTCTCCAATTTTAGCAGGAACTGTTCCTATTGAAATTGATATTGAAGGAAGTGATCTGGATATTATTTTTGAGGTGGATTTAAGATTTGAAGAAGACTTTCTGGATGATTTAATGTTTAGCAGGTTTATTCCTTACGATGTGGGCGTTGAATATCCTATTGTAAATGGTGAAAAATGTCTTACACTAAATTTTATACTGGAAGGTTTCCCCATTGAAATTTTCGCACAAAATAAGTCTACAACACAGCAAAACGCATATCTTCATATGGTTGCTGAATACAAAATATTACAGGAAAAAGGAGAAGAATTTAAACAAAAAATAATAGAGCTTAAGAAACAGGGAATAAAGACAGAACCCGCTTTCGGAATATTGCTGGGACTTGAAAATCCTTACGAAGATCTATTGAAATTTTAAATAAAATGATTGATACACATACACATCTATACGCAGAAGAATTTGATGAAGACAGAAAAGAAGCTATTCAGAGAGCTTTAGATAAAGGAATTACAGAATTTTATCTTCCCGCCATCGATTCTGAATCGCACGAGAAGATGCTGCAGCTGGAAACAGATTATCCGGGACAGATTTTTTCAATGATGGGATTACATCCTTGTTATGTAAAACCGGAATCATGGGAAAAGGAGCTTGATATCGTAAAAAATTACCTTGATCAGAGACATTTTCCTGCAATAGGGGAGATCGGAATCGACCTTTATTGGGATAAAACAACATTGGATATTCAGGTGAAAACTTTTGAACAGCAGATTGACTGGGCGATAGAAAAAGACCTTCCGATCGTGATTCATACAAGAGAAAGCTTTGATGAGACATTCGAGGTTTTAGAAAGAAAAAAACATCCCAAGCTGAGAGGGATTTTCCATTGTTTTTCAGGAAATCTGAAACAGGCGCAACACGCTATCGAGCTTAATTTCATTTTAGGAATCGGTGGAGTAGTGACCTTTAAAAACGGGAAAATAGATCAGTTCCTGAATGAAATTCCGTTGGATAAAATTGTTCTGGAAACAGACTCACCTTACCTGGCTCCGGTTCCTCACAGAGGAAAAAGAAACGAAAGCTCTTATCTTGATCTCGTAGCCGGAAAATTGGTAGATATTTATGGAAAAGACTTTTCTGAGATAGACCGTATCACAACGGAAAATGCAAAGAATCTTTTTAAATAATAAAAGTTTTAAACTTTAAGACAAATAAAAATCCCTTTTCAAAAACTGAAAAGGGATTTTTATTTATTTTTTCTTGTGAAATTCTTATTCTTAGGCTTTTTTAACCCCGTTGAGGATGTTGAAGCGGATGGCTTCTTACGGTTATTATTTGGCCTTGAATTGCTGCTATTGGATGTTCTTGGTCTATCTCCGCCCTGAGCAGGTTTATTGTTAGAATCCCTTTTCTGGGCAACCAGGTTGTCCGTGTGGAAAGGATGTTCTTTGATGACAGAAATTTTCTTTCCGATCAGTTTTTCCGTATTCTTTAGATTCAAAAGATCAAGTCCGTCTACAAAAGATATAGAATTACCTTCAGCTCCGGCTCTACCTGTTCTTCCGATTCTGTGTACATAAGTCTCAGAAACATCAGAAAGTTCAAAATTGATCACGAACTTCAATTCATCAATGTCAATTCCTCGTGCTGCAATATCTGTGGCAACAAGAATTCTTGTTTTTCCGGATTTAAAGTTGTTCAAAGCATTTTGTCTCGCATTCTGAGATTTATTACCGTGAATGGCTTCAGCAGAAATATTGTCTTTCTGAAGTTTTCTGGCAATTTTATCAGCACCGTGTTTCGTTCTTGAAAATACAAGTACCGAGTCTGAAATATCATTTTCAAGAATGTGGGTCAATAAATCCAGCTTATTTTCTTTTTCAACAAAATAAACCGATTGTTTGATCGTATCTGCCGTAGAAGAAACAGGAGTAACCTCTACTTTTACTGGATTATTAAGGATAGAATTTGCCAGTTTCTGAATTTCTACCGGCATCGTTGCTGAGAAAAATAAAGTCTGTCTTCTTTGTGGTAAAAGTTTGATGATTCTTTTTACATCATGTACAAATCCCATATCAAGCATTCTGTCTGCTTCATCTAGAACAAAGATTTCAAGATTTTTCAAACTGATGATTCCCTGAGCAATAAAGTCAAGAAGTCTTCCTGGTGTTGCTACCAGAATATCAATTCCTTTTCTTAGAGCAGCTTCCTGATTTCCCTGCTTTACTCCTCCAAAGATAACGAGTTGTTTTAATGGAAGATATTTACCGTAAGCATTAATGTTTTCCTCAATCTGAATCGCCAATTCTCTGGTAGGCGTAAGGATTAATGCTTTTATATGTTTATTGGGAATTTTATTTTTGGATAAATTCTGTAGAATAGGAATAGAAAAAGCAGCAGTCTTTCCTGTTCCCGTCTGCGCGCAGCCTAGAAAGTCTCTACCTTCTAAGATATCGGGAATAGATCTTTCCTGGATAGGAGTAGGAGTCGTGTATCCCTGCTCCTGGATTGCTTTTGCAATAGGTTCTATTAAGTTTAAGTCTGTAAAATTCAAATGAATTATTTTAAAATTTTAAATAAAAATTCCTTCAGTCTGAAAGAATTACATTCTGCAAAGGTAGTCTAAATATTTTTAAGTATCTTATTCCACTTTTTTAGACTTATGTATCTATTGAAAAGCAGAAATGGCCACCCGAATATGAGCCGCCATTTATTTCTATTAAAAGCCTGAAGTTTATTTAAACCTATATCCTACACCCGCCTGCAGAAATCCAATTTTTATAGGAACTGAATTGCTTTTATTCATTTCTATAAAATTGAAATTGTATCTGGCATCAACAAAAAATTTTTCATTGAGTTTGTATTCAGCGCCGAGGAAAGGAAATAAACTCAAGGTTTTTACAGATTCGTAATTGTGGGTTTCAGTCTCACCAAAAGGGGTATTCATTTTTACTTTGGATGATATGTTAAACCCTAAGTTCATTCCTACAAATGCAGAAAGTTCTGGAACAATATAATATTTTACTGAAATAGGAACCTGTATCTGATTGAATTTGTAATCAAAGTTCATATTCCCACTGTTTACCACCTCATTACCTACCAATTCGTACCAAGGATAAGCATCTTTACCACCCAATTGAGTATATAGTAATTCAGCCTGCAAACCAAATTTAGAAGATAAAGGTTGTTCTGCTATGATACCTGCATAGAAATAGGATTTTGAATCAAGCTCAGTTCCAAAAAATTTCATATTGGATAAGGAATATCCTCCCTTTACACCAAAGCTCATAGATGCCGGATCTTTTGTGTTTTGTTGTGCATTAAATATTGCTGAGAAAGCAAATACTGCAATGAAAAAAATGTTCTTCTTCATATTTATTTTAAATGGTTAGTAGTTTACAAAAAAAATTCCTCCAAATGAAGGAATTACTGTTGCAAAGATAATTTAAATATTTTTTAGTGAACTTATTTCACTTTACTCCATTGCTGATTTTTTCTTAAGTTTTCAAAAAAATGATACACTTCCGAAAGCTTTTCACTTCCGTGTTTTCCATAATCTTCCACATTTTTTGAAGTGCCGTCGGCAAAATTGATTCTTAAGTAAGAAGTGGGAAGATCCGTAATATTTTTTGTTCCGTATTTGTCATTTAAACTTTTCACATTCAAACCATCCAGAAGGCTGATCAGTTTATTATAATCTTTTTCTTTGATAGTACCTTTAAAAGTTCCTTCACGTGGCTTTGAGAACTCATCTTTTGAAGGCTTATCATTAAAATTAAAGTGTTCTGCTTCAAAAACAGCAGTTCTGTCCGGATTGATGGTCATTTTAAAAACAGGACAGAATCCAAAGCAGGGACTCGCTTGATACTCAATTTTAGTATATTTTGAATTTACTTTTTGAGAAGTTGTACAAGATGTTAAAAATACAAATGCACAAATGGCTAGCAAATATTTCATAGTTTTTTTCAATTTGAAAGGGTGTCCCAATAATTGTTCCAAAAGATAAAATCTTCTGTTGTTTTCTTGGGGAATTGGGTGAATATAGAAACAGAGCCTTAGGAAAAACCTGAGGCTCTGTTTGTATTTAATTTTACTTTATGAAAAAAGTAATCTGGATTTAAAATGTATTTCTATCCGTGCAATTGTTTCCAGATAGCATCCTTAAGCTCCATAAGCCCTTCTCCGGTAACACCTGAGAAGAATAAAGGCTGCTTGTTTTCCGGGAATTCTGCTGCGATTTCCTTTTTAAGCTCATCATCCAAAAGATCAGATTTTGAAACGGAAACAATGAAATCCTTATCCAAAAGTTCAGGATTATACTGTTTCAGCTCATTTTCCAGAATTTTAAATTCGTTGAAATGGTCTTCAGAATCAGAAGGAATCAAAAATAACAGGATAGAGTTTCTTTCAATATGTCTAAGGAATCTGTGCCCTAAACCTTTTCCTTCCGCTGCCCCTTCAATGATCCCGGGAATATCAGCCATTACAAAAGATTTGTAATTTCTGTAATCCACGATTCCAAGGTTAGGAGTCAGGGTTGTAAAGGCATAATTAGCAATTTTTGGTTTTGCTGCAGAGACAGAAGCTAAAAGTGTAGATTTTCCTGCATTGGGAAACCCAACAAGTCCTACATCCGCCAAAATTTTAAGCTCGAAAACAACATAGCCTTCTTCGCCATCCATTCCGGGTTGAGCATATCTTGGAGTTTGATTGGTAGAGGATTTGAAATGTTCGTTTCCTTTTCCTCCTTTTCCCCCTTGCATCAAAATGATTTCCTGCTTATCCTCAAGGATTTCTCCGATAATTTCACCTTCTTCATTTTTAGCGATACTCCCAATAGGAACATCGATATAAATATCAGAACCGTCAGCTCCGGTCAGCTGGTTTTTTGCTCCGTTTTCACCACGTTCAGCTTTTATGTGACGGGTATATCGAAGTGGAAGTAAAGTCCATTCCTGAGCATTTCCTCTCATGATGACGTGTCCGCCACGACCACCGTCACCTCCGTCAGGACCTCCTTTAGGAATATACTTTTCACGGCGAAGGTGGGCAGAACCAGCACCTCCGTGTCCGCTTTTACAATGGATTTTTACGTAATCTACAAAGTTAGACATATAGTTTGTGTTGCGAGCTGCAAGCTGGGGGATACAATTTGAATCCCGTAACCCGAATCTCGATTATTTAATTTTCTCTACTTCAGCGAAAAGCTTTTGGGAAATCTCATTGATTTCACCTACGCCATTTACTTCTACATATTTCCCCTGCTGCTTATAAAGCTCGGCTACTTCCGCTGTTTTAGTATAATATTCTTTTATTCTGTTTTCGATGATCTCTACATTGCTGTCGTCTGATCTTCCGCTGGTTTCACCTCTTTTCAGAAGTCTTTCAACCAAAATTGTATCCTCTACTACCAATGAAAGACAGATATCGATCTTATCATTCAGTACTTCTTTAACGATATTTTCCAAAGCTTCTGTCTGAGCAGTAGTTCTTGGATATCCATCAAAAATAAAACCGTTGGTATCGGTAGGCTTTTTGATCTCATCGATCAGCATATCTGTTGTTACCTGATCCGGAACCAATTCTCCCTTATCGATGTATGACTTAGCCAGTTTTCCAAGTTCAGTGTCATTTTTCATATTGTATCTGAAAAGATCACCTGTTGAAACCTGTTTTAAATTGAATTTCTCGATTAGATTTTGAGCTTGTGTTCCTTTTCCACTTCCTGGAGGGCCGAACAGAACAATGTTTATCATAATTTTGATACGCTTGGACAATTGGCATTTTGCTTCCAGCTCATGGCTTTTGGCGGTTGCTTTTTGCTTTCAGCTTTTTTAAGTTATTATTAAATTTATTTCTTTATATAATTTAAGCTAAAAGCTATCAGCTAATAGCCAACAGCACTTAATGGTTGATTTGTCCGTCTTCCAACTGATATAAATTGGGAAGGTTTCTTCCTAATTCATCATAATCAAGTCCGTATCCAAGTACAAATTTATTGGGTATTTCTTTCCCGATATAATCCAGTTTGAAATCTTTCTTGTAAATCTCAGGTTTCAATAGGAAACTTGCCAGTTTTACAGATTTAGGACGTTGTGTTTCTTTAAAATATTTGAAAAGACTCTCAACTGTGTTTCCTGTATCTACAATATCTTCTACAAGAATGATGTGACGGTCTCTTACATCCTTAGTAAGTTCCATTTTCTGGTAAACGATCCCTGTAGATTCAGTTCCTACATAAGAACTCATTTGAATAAAGGCAATTTCGCATTCCCCTGGGTAATATTTTAAAAGATCCGAGAAGAACATAACAACCCCATTTAAAACACCAATGAAAACAGGAACTTCATCCTTGTAATCTTCATAAATTCTTAACGCTGTCTCTTTTACAATTTCCTGAATTTCGGTATCCGTTAAATAAGGAACGAAATTTTTGTCGTGAACTCTAATGCTATCCATAAAATTTTTAGTAGGAGGCAAAGTTACGGATTTTTGAATTTTGAATAAAATCTTTTTGTGTTTAATCCTTGATTTGTGCTATCTTTGTTCTTTCAAAACCCAAAAATACAGACATGTAGGATATAATTTCTTTCAGATTTGATCAAACGATAACCATGGTGTTATTGGTGTTTAACCATTATTAAGAAAGAAATCATGATTTTACTGCAAAATATATCCTTTGGGTTTCCGGGAGGAAATCTTCTATTTAATCATATCAATTTAACAATACAATCTCACACCAAATTAGCTTTGGTGGGAAGTAACGGCATGGGAAAATCTACCTTGCTGAAAATTATTGCGAACGAAATACAGCCTCTAAGCGGAGATACGAACGTTAGTGGTGATATTTTTTATGTTCCTCAAATGTTTGGAAACTGTAATCATCTTACCATCGCCGAATGTCTGAAAATAGATCAAAAGTTGTACGCGCTCCAAAAAATTACCAATGGAGAGGTAGATGATATTTATTTTGAAATTCTCAATGACGACTGGGACATTGAAGAACGATGTCAGCACGCATTGGAGCATTGGGGGCTTGACAATGTTGAATTAACCCAGAAACTGGATGGTTTGAGTGGCGGTCAGAAGACCAAGGTTTTTCTAGCCGGAATTCAGATCTGCCAGCCAGACATCATCATATTGGATGAACCTACCAATCATCTGGATCTTGAAGGAAGAAAGTTATTATACGATCTTATTGATAAAACAGATTCCACTGTTGTTATCGTAAGCCATGACAGAACTTTGCTCAATCTTGTTGATACCATATTTGAGTTAAGCAATCAGGGAATTGCTTCTTATGGTGGAAACTATGATTTCTATGCAGAGCAAAAGGAAGTGGAGGTGGAAGCCTTAAACAATGATATCCACGCAAAAGAACGGGCACTGAAAAAAGCAAAAGAGAAAGAAAGAGAGACTCTGGAACGCAAGCAGAAACTGGATGCAAAAGGAAAGCAAAAGCAAGAAAAATCCGGAGTAGCGAGAATTATGATGAATACTCTGCGGAACAATGCTGAAAAAAATACATCAAAACTGAAAAGCGTTCATGCAGAGAGAATCAGTGGAATCTCCGGAGATTTGAGAGATCTGCGCTCCACAGTAAAGAATTCTGACCAGATGAAAGTGAATTTTAATGATTCCAGTCTGCATTCAGGAAAGATTCTGATTGCGGCTGAACATATTAATTTCAGTTATGGAAAAGAAGAGCTTTGGAAAGAAAACCTCGATCTTGAGATCCGAAGCGGAGACAGAATCTTAATCAAGGGTTCAAACGGTTCAGGAAAGACGACTCTGATAAAGCTGCTGCTGGGAAATACTGAGCCTTCCGAAGGAAAAATAACCAGGGCAGCATTCAACAGTATATATATTGATCAGGAATATTCTTTGATTGATAATGACTCAACTCTCTATGATTTTGCCCAGACTTTTAATGATAATGGATGGCAGGAGTCTGAAGTGAAAACATTATTGTCCAGGTTTTTGTTTGGGAAAGATACCTGGGACAAGAAATGTGGTGCATTGAGTGGTGGAGAGCGTTTGCGGTTACTTCTCTGTGGGCTTTCAATCAGCAATAAAACTCCCGATATGATTATTCTCGATGAACCAACGAATAATTTAGATCTTCAAAACGTAGAAATTCTCACCAATTCCATCAAAGATTATCACGGAACTTTACTGGTGATTTCCCACGATGAAATTTTTCTGGAAGAGATTGGAGTTGATAGGGAATTGATACTTGATTGATGATTATATTTCCCGCAGATGACTGTGTTAATATATTTAATTAGGTTCTCTCTGTCTTCTTCTTTTCGTGGATTGATTGTATTTAATGGGTAATATATTCAATAGGATCGAGCTTTAGCCCGTCTTCAATATCAAACCAATTCCATTGGCTTTAGCCAAAACTTATCATAAAAAACCTGGAAATTGATTTCCAGGTTTCTATTTTCTATGAATTAAAATATTATTTCTTCGTTTTCTTAATCGCATCAAGATATATCTTTTTGATACTGTTTTTCTCTTCTTTTTCGCTGATATCTTCAAGAACAGGAAGTAGAGTTACATTATGCTTAGTCTTCAATTTCAAAATTTCACCCAATGCAAATGCAGCACTCCAGCGTACCACAGTTCCTTCATGTTTTGTATTGTCCAATAGGCTGGTAATGGCCTGATCCAGATTTTCAGTGAACAAATGAGCCGTGTTGCCTATCACTTTGGCACTTTCCCATTTTATCCTGGATGCTTTTTCAATAAGGGTTTTAGTGACAAAAGAAAACACTGTTTCATCCGCAAGATTGGGATTTTGTTTGGTAGCATATTCCAATGCTTCTATGCAGGTTGCTTTTACAGGATCTTTTGATTTTTCGGAAAAAGCGATAAGTTCATCCGTCGGTAAAGAAGTATCAATAATCCATTTGCTGATGATGTCAACCTTCTCTTTTGATTTTACAGTCTTGTCTTTGATAAGCTCTTCTAAGGTCATGGTGATTATTTTTTTTTTTTTTTTCAGTGTTCTAAAATAATAATTCCTTTTGAAAACACCAGCCGTTGCGGATAAAAGCAGAAAGCTTTCGAGCATGGTTCATGAAGCAATCTCTATTTCACCTGTAAGTTCCCCTGTTTTATTGTATCAAGAATAATATCCATTTTTTGATGGAGTTCATAATCGCCTGAGATTTCAATCAAAGGTGTATTTATAGAAGACAGCCATTCAAGATGAGCCTTTAAAGTTCTGTTGGCAATGCCCGTATTGTGGTCATAATCGTTAGCCCAATCCATAAACTCCTGGAATTTTTTGGATCTTTCCGGATCATTGATGATTTGATCTCCATATCTTTCCAATTCTCTGTTTTTTAATCTTTCCATTCTTATTTTAGAAGGAAGGTAGAGGAATATAATCAGATCGAATGCTGGAAATACATTGTTACCCCAATGAATGATTGAACCGCCAAAAATCCAGTTTTCAGAAATATGAAGTTTATCCGAAACCATGGCATTCCTTATTTCTGGATGTTGCCTTTCTGTAAAAGGAATTTGGGTTTTAAGCCAGAAAAAATCATCACTGTCAAAATATTCAAGATTGAGTTTCTCAGACAATGCTTTTCCTAAAGTAGTAACCCCGGAACCAGAAGCTCCGAAAATATGTATTCTCATGATTTTTAAGTGTATTAAATCAGCGAAATCTGTAAAATTTGCGAGAGATTCTTTCTATTTTGAAATCCAGTCATAAATTTCCTTCAACACTTTTCCCCGTATTTCCTCATTCAGAATCTCATGACGCATCTCCGGGTAGATCTTTACCTCTACATTTTGAAAGCCGTCAGCTTTTAAATTATCCACTGTATGCATCACCCCTTTTCCAAAATCACCGATTGGATCATTCTGCCCACTTACAAAAAGGAAGGGAAAAGATTGAGAAATAGAAGTAGCCCAATTTCTTGCCGTAGCCTTTTTATAAATAGTAAACAAAGTATAAAAAGCATTGTGGGTAAACGGAATTCCACACCATTCATCCTGCTCAAAAGCTTTTCTGTTTTTAGGGTTTACACTGAGCCAGCTGGTATCACTGAAATCTTTATCTTTTTTAAAATGTTTGTTATTGACGCTCGTAAAAACTGAATTCAAGAAAGTACGATGACGAGGAGCAATTGCATTGGTTAATGATAAATATGTTCTTAACAAATCTATTCCTGGTAAAGGTCCGCCAGTTCCTGTAATGATAGCTCCTGCAAACTTACTGCATGCCTTTTGAAGAAGGCAACGGGTAATGAAAGATCCCATAGAATGTCCCAAAATAAAATGGGGAACTTCCGGATACTGTTCAGCAAGATGATCAGCCATCATTTCTGCATCTGCGACAAGTCTTTCGTCCGGTTTTTCAAGCTGGAAGAAACCGATATCCTTTTTCTCTTTCACAGATTTTCCATGTCCCAAATGATCATACGTCAATACAGCAATCCCATGAGCTGCAAAATATTCTGCAATTTCTGAATATCTTCCGCTGTGCTCCTGCATGCCGTGAACAATTAACAAAGTAGCTTTTACTGTTTCGGGCGAAAATATAGTGTAGTAAAGTTGGGACTCTCTGTTTACTATTGATGGGAGGTATGATGATTTTTGGGGTATTGGCATGATAAATTGGGTTTTTGTATTATTTTATCTCAATGTCAGGAAGTTTGAAATTTCCAACAATTTCAATTAATTGAGAAGAGTTGGCTTTTAAATTATTAAAGAAATCATCCATATTTTTCTCGTATCCTCTTTCACTTACTGCGAAAAGAAGGATTCCTTTATTTTTGCTGTTATTAATAAGTTTATAACGATAAATATTCCTTTCTGCAATCAGTATTTCCTTGCCATCCTTTGAGTTTTCACTAATAAGAAAATCCAAAATATATTCTCCATTATTTTCAAGAATCTGATAATTGATAACAGGGTTAGTTTTTTTTGCTTTCTGAAGTTCTCCTATTTTTTGATCAATAATATCTTTAAGAGTGAAATTACCTTTTACAAACTCAATTAAAACCATACTGTTGTATTGGTTGATGTTTTCTTTTGGACTCAAATATTCCTGCTTGAAATAGTTTTCATTGGGATGAGAGCTCCAGGCTAAATTATATTCCTTTTGATTCAAATTAATAGGTCCGGGTACACTTAGATAATCATTTACTTTATTTTGTGCTTTTATATAAAACAGAGGAACCATTAAAAGTAGAATCAGAATTTTAAATTTCATTTCGAATAATTTTTAGAGTAAATATAATCCATTTTATATAGGTGTGAAAGTAAAAACACCAGGAATAAAGTCATATTCAACCTCATGATTTTCACCCCAACCCAAAAATAAAATTCCCCTCAAATTTGCCCACCCAATTTTTTAAAAGTAATTTTGCACGAATCTAAAAACAAAAGTAAAATATGTCAACTTATGTAGTTGTAGGTCTTCAGTACGGAGATGAAGGCAAAGGAAAAATCACGGATGTTTTATCGGCTAAATCGGACTATGTAGTACGTTTCCAGGGTGGAGACAACGCTGGTCACACGGTTTATGTGGGTGAAGAAAAATTCGTTTTGCACCTTCTTCCTTCAGGAGTTCTTCAATGCAAAGGGAAATGTATCATTGCGAACGGAGTAGTGGTAAACCCTAAGTCTTTTATTAGAGAAGTTGGTCAGATCGAAAGCAAAGGCTTGAGAACAGATCATATCTTTATCAGCAGAAGAGCGCATGTTATCATGCCTTACCACATCCTTTTGGATACTTACCGTGAAGAGGAACACGGAGGGACTCAGATCGGAACTACCAAAAAAGGAATCGGACCTTGTTATGAAGATAAAATAGCAAGAGTTGGAATCAGAATGGTAGACCTTTTAAATCCTGAGATTTTAAGAGACAAAATCGAGAAAAACTTAAAAGTTAAGAATTCTCTTTTTGAAAAATATTATGGAAAACCAACGTTAGACGTTGAAGAAATCTACAACGAATATTTAGCAATCGGAAAACAGCTTCAGGACAGAATCGTTGATACTGAATTAGAGCTGAACGAAGCGATCAGAGACGGTAAAAATGTTTTATTCGAAGGAGCACAAGCTTTAATGCTTGATATTGACTTTGGAACTTATCCATACGTAACTTCATCTTCTCCATCTACAGGAGGAGTTTGTTCAGGGGCTGGTGTTCCACCAACTTCACTTCAGAACTTAATCGGAGTAGCGAAAGCATATTGTACAAGAGTAGGAAACGGACCTTTCCCATCTGAATTAGATAACGAACTGGGTGAAAAAATCAGACAGATCGGAGGTGAATTCGGAGCGACTACAGGAAGACCAAGAAGAACAGGTTGGTTAGACCTTGTTTCTTTAAAGCACGCTTGTATGATCAACGGGATCAACAACCTTGTGATCACTAAGCTTGACGTTCTTACAGGAATTGAAAACCTTAAAATCGTTACTCATTACAAAACTGAAGATGGAAAAATTATTGATTATTTCACTTCATCTACAGAAAAATTATATAACTACGAGTCCATCTACCAGGAGTTACCAGGTTGGAACGAAGATATTACAAAAGCAAGAAGCTATGATGAACTTCCTGACAATGCTCAGAAATACATCGAGTTTATTGAGAAATACTTAGGAATCAATGTATACTTAGTTTCTGTAGGTCCTGAAAGAAGTCAGAACATCATCAGAAAAGAATTATTCTAATATTCTTAGATTATAAATAATAGAGAGATCATCATTTGATGGTCTCTTTTTTTGTTTAAAAATTAATGAGACTTGATAAAATAGCTTTTAGTTTCTTTTATCTGGTTTATCAATCCTTGTCAAGGTTTTAAACCTTGACAAGGATCACATTTAAGTATATCTACTACGCTCCTGTTCTGCTATTTGTCTATTTTATTCTTATCTATTTTCATGAAAAATACTACCGTTTTCTTGTATAGATTTTTTGTTTGGAAATGTTAAAATTTAAACATTATCATAAAATTTTCTAATATTATGTTGTTTTGATAAAATTTTGGCAGATGTTTTGTTATTGAAACAATGCTTATCGATAAGAACTAATCAAACTAATAATCAAAATTTTTAACAGTTTAAATAGTAGTAGTGATGAAACAACATAATCAAAACCAGGAATTTCGTTTTAACGAGGTTCTCTTTGAGCACCGCAATAAAGAATATGGTGCCTATGCGTTAAGAAATGAATCAGATAGAATATTAACCAAAGCCCTTTTTATAGGCGCAAGTTTAATGGCTGCAGTATCCATTACACCGTTTGTAATTTCTGCATTCAACACAACAGACACTATAACAGGCGGAGGTTATGTACTTCCTCCACCAGTATTCATTCCCGAAGATCCGGTTGCGCCACCTGTGAAAATTACTCCGGTAAAGCCTGAAGTCGCTTCAAATGCGAAAACATTTGACAGCACAGTGCCTACACCATCGAGTACAGCTCAGGATAACGTGAAAAAAGATCCCGTTCCTGATGATGCTGTAGCAGGTTTTACAAACAACTTTAAAGGAGAAACGGTGATACCTAATACACCACATGTTCCCAATGTATCAGTAGGAACAGGTCCTGTAATTACTACGCCTCCTCCAGTAATTTCTGATCCTGTAGATAAAAATAAAATTGCAGAATCTGGAGAACTTGGGGTAGAAGCTAATTTCACAGGAGGAATAGACTCCTTCAGAAATAAAGTAATGAACAACTTTGATGGTTCAGGATTTGAATCAGAAGATGTTGTAAAAACGACAGTTACCTTTATTGTAGAAATGGACGGAACAATTTCAGGGGTAAAAGCTAATGGAACCAACGCCGATTTTAATAGTGAGGCAATGAGAACAATCAAAAACATCTCAAGCAAAGGAAAATGGATTCCTGCCAAAAACAAAAAAGGAGAATTCGTAAGAAGTTATTTCAAATTTCCAATCTCAATGAAGTTTGATAATTAATACGGAAAAACAAATTTAAAATAGTTATCCACAAAGATTTTTTTTTGTGGATAATTTTTTTTATCGTTAAATTGCTTATTAACAATATTTTAACTCAATTTTGATTTTCTCCACTCACCGAGAGCAAAGAAAAAAGTGTATTTTTGAAACTTAAAGTTCTAATAATGGCAAAAATCATAGGTATTGCTAATCAAAAAGGGGGTGTTGGTAAAACAACTACCGCCGTAAATTTGGCAGCAGCATTAGGAGTATTGGAGAAAAAAATATTGATCATTGATGCTGATCCTCAGGCGAATGCTACATCCGGTCTGGGAGTGGAAGATGTTCAGTATTCTACATATAATCTACTGGAGCACAGTGCAGATACAAGAGTTTGTATCAAAAGAACTGCCACTCCGAACCTTGATATTATTCCGTCACACATCGATTTGGTCGCTGCGGAAATTGAGTTGGTAGATAAGGAGGACCGTGAATATATGCTGAAAAAAGCATTGGCCAGCGTAAGAGACGATTATGACTATATCATCATCGACTGTGCACCAAGCTTAGGTCTTATTACCGTAAATGCTCTTACTGCAGCAGATTCTGTAATCATTCCGATCCAGTGTGAGTACTTTGCATTAGAAGGACTTGGGAAACTTTTGAACACCGTGAAAAATGTTCAGAAGATCCACAATAAAGATCTGGGAATAGAAGGTCTTCTTTTAACGATGTACGACAGCCGTTTAAGACTGTCAAATCAGGTAGTGGAAGAAGTAAACCTGCATTTCCCGGAAATGGTTTTTGAAACCATTATCAGCAGAAACGTAAGGTTGAGTGAAGCACCAAGTTTTGGAGAAAGTATCCTGAATTATGATGCCGAAAGTAAAGGAGCTGTTCAGTATATTCAGTTAGCTGAAGAAGTTCTTTTGAGAAATGAAAACTTAATAAAGAACTAAATTAATAATAAATGGCCAATAAGTGAATGCTAGCCATCACTTATCAAACATCATTTATCAATTATATCTATGAAGGACAAAAAAAGAGCTATGGGACGCGGCTTGGGCGCCATTTTAAGTGCAGAATCTAAAGCAACTGTCAATTCAGCTACTGATGAAGGAGCAGATAAGTTTGTAGGAAACATTGTAGAAGTTGCGCTTGAAGATATCTATCCGAACCCGACGCAGCCGAGAACTTATTTTGATGAAAAAGCATTAAACGAACTCGCGCAGTCGATCAAAAACCTGGGAGTAATCCAGCCGATTACCCTGAGAAAAGACGGAGAAAGATTTGAAATCATTTCCGGGGAAAGACGTTACAGAGCAACTAAAATTGCCGGGTTAACGACTATTCCTGCCTATATCCGTTTAGTAAATGATCAGGAGCTTCTTGAGATGGCTCTTGTTGAGAATATCCAGAGAGAAGATCTTGATGCCATCGAAATTGCTTTGACTTATCATAGACTTTTGGAAGAGATAGGTCTTACTCAGGAAAACCTGAGCCAGAGAGTAGGAAAGGACAGAAGTACCATCACTAACTCCATCAGACTATTAAGACTAAACCCGGATATTCAGAATGCCATCAGAAGTGGTGAGATTTCTGCAGGACACGGTAGAGCCATTATCAGTCTTGAAAGTGAAGAAGATCAGCAGGTTTTATTTGGTCTTATCATCAAAGAAAAATTAAATGTTCGTCAGTCAGAGCAGGCAGCTGCCGCATTGAAGAACCCAAAGTCTCCCGCTGCAAAAAAAGCCAACGTGGAGCTTTCCAATAACTATAAAAAAGCCCAGAAGACCATCGCAGATATCCTGGATATAAAAGTGGAGATCAAAGCTTCTGGAAATGGTAAAAAAGGTAAAATTGTTCTGGACTTCAAAAACGAAGAAGAGCTGGAATATATTCTATCCCATATTAAATAAATGAAGAAAATATTTTTCACATTTTTCTTGTGTATTGCTGTACTGGCTTACTCACAAGTAAAACCTATTGATACCGTTCGGATGCAGACTCTTCCGAAAGAAGAACCGCGTGTGGTAAAGCCAGGCAAAACAGAAGCAAAGATCATTGAAGATCTTGAAAAAGCAAATGGCCCGACAGTAAAAACCATAAAACTGAATCCTACCAGAGCAGGATTGTATTCTGCCGTTTTTCCGGGATTGGGACAGTTTTATAATAAAAAATACTGGAAGATTCCCATTGTTTGGGGGGCAGTAGGAGCGGGAGTTGGTATTGCAGTCTGGAATGACAATCAATATAGAAAATACCGCGAATATTATATAGCAAAACTGAACGGGACCCCGAATGAGTTTGTAGACAGTCATCCGTTTTTAGATAAAAAAGCTTTGGGGAATGCTCAGGACAGAGCCAAAAGACAAAGAGATTATGCGATTGCTATTACAGGATTGATCTATATCCTGAATATTGTAGATGCAGTAGTAGATGCACATCTTTATGAAAGCCGTCATGACCCGGATCTGGTTTTTAAACCAACAGTTATTCAGGATCAATATGGGTACAGCGCTCCAAAAACAGGCTTCAGTTTAAGTTACAGATTTTAAAATATAATATACTGCAGAAAGATCTTAGGATTGAATGCAGTAGTAAAAAAATAAAAAGATCATATGAAAATAGCATTAGTTGGTTACGGTAAAATGGGGAAGATCATTGATGAGATCGCACAGAAGAGAGGTCATGAAGTAGTTGCCCGTCTGAAGGAAACCCCAACTGCTGAAAATCTTAATAATCCGGATGTTGTGATTGAATTCTCATTACCGGAAGTAGCATTTGAAAACATAAAAGCTTGTCTTGAAAACAAAATTCCGGTGATCTGCGGAACAACAGGCTGGCTGGATCAAAAAGCTGAAATAGAAAAACTGGCTGTAGAAAATGGTACAGCTTTCCTATATGGTTCCAACTTTAGTTTAGGAGTGAATTTATTTTTTGCTTTAAACGAAAAATTGGCTGGTCTGATGAAAAATGTAGATGAATACTCTTGCCAGTTGGAAGAAATTCATCACATCCATAAAAAAGATGCTCCAAGTGGAACGGCTATCTCTATCGCGGAAGGAATTATCCAAAACAACCCAAAATTTGACGCCTGGAAACTGGAAGAAACAGAAGGCAAGCAGCTGGGAATTTTTGCGGTACGTGAAGATGAAGTACCGGGAACTCACAGCGTGTATTATAGAAGCGAAGTAGACGAAATCGAAATCAAGCATACCGCTTTCAACAGAAACGGATTTGCACTGGGTGCCGTAGTAGCCGCAGAATGGATTAAAGATAAAAAAGGAAACTTCGCAATGAAAGACGTTTTGGGGCTTTAATTTGTAACAAATTCTGTAAATTGCAGACAAATAAACAGAAAATGATGAATAGTGAATTGTAAATAGCGGATGGCTGTTATCATTTATTACTCATCATTTTATCATTTATATCATAAGAATAGGCACAAAAATTTATGAATTATTTTTTAACTTATACAGTATATGTCCTCATATTATCCGTATTAATGGGGGTTTCATCTTGGAAACTGTTCAAGAAAATGGGCTATAGCCCTTTATTTGCTTTTATCCCTTTCTATAACTATTTCATCATTCTGAAAGAAACAAAACATCCGAAATGGTGGGCAATCCTATCTTATCTTCCGATTGTAGGGCCTATCATGATGTCTGTTTTCCACCTTTACTTAGTGAAAAAGTTTGGAAAGACACTTTTTAAAGATCAGATTCTTACCGTGATTCTACCGTTTATTTATATGGCGGTGATCAACTATTCTAAAGATGTAGAGTTAGAAGATGAAAACGCAAACGACCTGTTTCTTACAGACGAAGAGAAAAATGACAAAAAGAAAGATACATTCGTTGGTTCTATTACCTTTGCAGTAGTATTTGCAACGATCATCCACGTTTTTGTAACACAGCCTTTCGGGATTCCTACAGGATCTATGGAAAGAACATTATTGGTGGGAGACTTCCTTTTTGTAAACAAATGGAGCTATGGATACAGACTTCCGATGCGTCCGGTAGCAATACCTTTCCTTCAGGGAACGATTATGGATACAGGACAAAAAGGAAACCCTAAAGATGATCCGAAATCTTACGTAGATGGAGTGAAACTTCCTTATACAAGAATCTTACAATTCGATAAGCCACAGAAAAATGATGTGGTAGTTTTCAACTATCCTCGAGATTCTGTGCATACAGCAATTGACAGAAAAGATCCTTATGTAAAAAGATGTGTAGCTACAGCAGGTGATACTTTTGAAATGAGAGCCGGAAGACTTTTCGTTAACGGAAAGCCGGAAACTGTTTTAGGAGATCAGGAAGTACAGCACAGATATATTGTAACAACAGGAAGTCAGTTGGATATTCCTTCATTATACAATACTTACGGATTTTTACCGGTTCAGGAATTACAGACTGAAAAAGGATACCTTTATGCTTTTCAGGGGCTAACAGATAAAACGGCTAAAGAAATTAAAGGAATGTCTCAGGTTCTGGATATGAAAGAAGAGGTGTCTCCAAAAGGAGAAGCCGCAGTATATTACAGAGACGAAGCTAAAACTAAAATTGATACGACACAATCTATCTTCCCAATCAACAAGCCTTGGAATCAGGACTGGTATGGTCCGGTAAGAATTCCTAAAAAAGGAGATATGGTTGCCATCAATCAGGAAACACTGCCTATGTACCAGTGGATCATTTCTGAATACGAGCACAACAGCTTAGAGAAAAAGAACGGAAAGATTTTGATCAACGGAAAAGAAGCCAGCCAATATACTATTCAGCAGGATTATTATATGATGATAGGAGACAACAGAGATGCGTCTTTAGATGCAAGATTCTTTGGTTTCGTTCCTGAAGAAAATATTGTAGGAAAACCTATGTTTACATGGATGAGTCTTCAGGGTGCTTTCTCAGATAGCAGTTCTACTTACCAGGCGCCATTTAAAGTTCGTTGGGACAGAATGTTCAAAGCAACCAATACAGGAGAAGCTAATAAAACCTCTTACTGGTGGATTGCAGCGATGATCCTTATCTTATTCTTCGGATGGGAGTATTTCGAGAAATTGTTCAGAAAGAAAAAAACTGAAGACAACTAATAAAAAAATTAAACTTAAAATAGAATGAAGTATTTGAAAAAATACTTCATTTTTGCATTATGAATATGAAGAATGTATTATTGCCGGCATTTTATATGCCCCCGATTTCATGGTTTTCAGTGTTTGTGAACCCTGCGAATGATATTGTATTTGAGCAGTTTGAAAGCTTTCCAAAACAGACCTATAGAAGTAGAACCAATATATATGGGGCTAACGGAAAATTATCATTAATCATTCCCATCACTCATAACGGAAAAAGAGAATTTAAAGACATTGAAATCTCTTACCGTGAAGACTGGAGGACTCTTCATTGGAAATCGATCAAAACAGCCTATCAAAGTTCTCCTTATTTCGAATATTATGAAGATAAGCTCAGAAAAATATTTGAGCTTAATGAAAAGTTTCTTCTTGATTTTAACCTTAAAGGGATAGAAGTTATCCAACAGATATTGAAAACAGAAAAGGCACAGTCTTTGAATGAAGAATATATCAAAAACCCTGAAGAAATCAATTTCAGAGAAAAATTTTCGGCAAAGGTTCCTTCAGAATTTCAAATGGAAGAATATTACCAGACATTTTCGGATAAATTCGGGTTTTTGGAAGACTTGTCGATTCTTGACCTTATTTGTAATAAAGGCCCGGAATCACTCATGTATTTAAAAAATATAAAACAATCATATTAGCATACAATCACTATTCAGGAAATTTTCAGCATACGGCAGATGAAGGTGGTGATTGACATATTGCTTTAAAAAATTAAATATCAACATATGAAAAAGGTATTATTAGCTGCAGTTTTTTTAGCAGGTTTTAGTTTCTCTTTTGCACAGGAATCTAAAGCTAAAAGTATTGATCCTAGTGAAGACAAAGATCTGATGACATGGTATCATAAGGATTTTGCGACTTCAAAAGTATATGGTGTAAATACGGCAAATGCTTATAAATATTTAGAATCTAAAGGACTGAAGCCTAAAACCGTGGTCGTTGGAGTTTTAGACAGTGGAGTACAGGTAGATCACCCCGGATTGGTAAAAAACCTATGGTCAAACCCTAATGAAATTCCTGGCAACGGTAAAGATGACGATGGAAACGGATATATCGATGATGTACACGGATGGAACTTCATAGGAGGCAAAAACGGTGATATTGATATCGATAATATGGAGGTGACAAGAGTCGTAGCCAAATACAAACCTATTTTCGAAGGAGATGATTCTGCAAAGAACAAAGCCAACCAGGCTAAGATGAAGGAGGATTTTGATATGTATATGAAGGCCAAAGAGATGTTTAATAAAAAAAGTATCGAGGCAAAACAAAACTTCCAGACGTATTCTATGCTGAACGAGCTGATTCCTAATATGGTGAAATTATTAGGAGGTAAGCCGGTAACTGGTGAAACCATTTCAGCAATTAAAGCGCCTACAGATCAGAAAGATGCTATTGCATTGGATTTCTTAGGTCAGATTTCTCAAAGTCCGGAATTCAAAGGAAAATCATCTGCTGAGTTTGAGAAAAAAATGAAAGAGGAGATGAAAGAGGCTATAGATCATTTTGCTCCGGCAGCAAAACAATACGACCTTTCATATGACCCGAGAAAAGAAATAGTAGGAGATAACTACGATGACTATTCTGAAAAAAGTTATGGGAACAATCATTATGAAGGGGCAGATGCAGAACACGGAACTCACGTAGCAGGAATTATTGCAGGACTTCCACAAGGAAAAGAAGTTCAGTATGGGGTTGCTTCCAAAGTGGCTAAAATCATGTCTGTAAGAACAGTTCCGAATGGAGATGAAAGAGATAAAGACGTTGCCAATGCAATAAGATACGCAGTAGATAACGGTGCGAAAGTTCTAAATATGAGCTTCGGGAAACCTGTTTCTCCTGGTAAGAATGTAGTTTGGGATGCTTTTAAATATGCCGAAGATAAAGGCGTTCTTTTAGTAAAAGCTGCAGGTAACGAAAATGAAGATGTAGCAGAACATTTGGCATATCCTACCAACTTTAAAAATGTTACAGATGAAAAACCATTTGTAAGCAACGTTCTTGTGGTAGGAGCAAGCACCAATAAAAACAGTGCTTTGAGAGCAGATTTTTCTAACTTCAATAAAAAAATGGTCAATGTTTTCGCTCCGGGTGAGGAAATCTATTCTACCGTTCCGAAAAACGAATATAAATATCTTCAGGGAACTTCTATGGCATCACCAGTGGTAGCCGGAGGAGCAGCTGTTTTATTAGCATATATGCCAGATCTGAAACCTTATCAGATCATTGAAGCTCTTGTGAAAAGCAGCAATCCAAGTACAGAAAACGGATTTGCAGATGAATCTCAGGCAGGTGGAGTTATCGACCTGAAAAAAGCGGCAGAGTATGCTTATACCAATTTCTACAAAGGAAAGCCGGCAGGCACTGCTAAGCCTTCGAAATCCGTAAAAAAGGCTGTTAAAAAATAATTTATCTCCCTGTGTTTAAGGAGAAGTCATAAAAAGTCCGAATTTTTTTCGGACTTTTTATTTTTTATTTTAAATTTTGGCACGGTTTTTTGTAACTTTATAGTAACAAAATAATAAACAACAAAATGAAAAAGTTACTACTTGCAGGGATGTTGGGAACATCACTTTTTGCAGTGTCGTGTTCCTCTGTTAACAAAGCAGCTACATCTCAAAATCAAAGAGCTGATTTCCTTAAAATGAAAGGAGATTGGCAGATTGTGAGCATAGATTACGAAAAAGGGTATAAAATCAAACCTTTTGACGAAGGTGCAGATGCACAGTGCTTCGTAGGAAGCCACTGGAGATTGATTCCTAATAACTGGACAGGAGCGTATACTTTGAACGGAGGTGGAGATTGCCCGGCAATTACACAGCCCATCAAGTTTGAAATAAAAGACGGTAACACGTTTATGTTTAAAAAAATTGCCGGAGGTACGAAAGCAAAACAAAATACTGTAGGATATAGCCTTACCCTGATCAATCAGACAACAGATCAGTTTTCACTTCAGCAAGATGTTCCTTTTGAAGGAGGTAATGTAAAAGTAGTTTACAACTTCCAGAGAGCAGGAATGAAATAATATATCAACATAAAAGATCAAAAAAAATGAAATTTACAAAAACATACGTAGGAGCCCTTTTCTTGTCATCAGCATTATTATTGACAAGTTGTGAGGCGGTTCAGAATTCAAATCACCAACAAAGAGGTACAGCTGTAGGAGTTGCTTCAGGAGCTGTTCTTGGAGGGATCTTAGGAAACAATGTAGGAAGAGGAGGAAACGGAGCTATTGGTGCTGTATTAGGAGGTATTATCGGTGGTGTTGCAGGTAACGTTATCGGTAATAAAATGGATAAGCAGGCTAGAGATATTAAAGAAACTTTACCAGGAGCACAGGTAGAAAGAGTAGGTGACGGTATTAAAGTGACCATGAATGAAAGTATTGTAAACTTTGCTTTCGACTCTTCAAACCTTACTTCTGTTGCTCAGACTAACCTTGACAAATTAGCTACAGTATTGGTAAACAACGCAGATACCAATATCAATATCTACGGGTATACAGACAGCGTAGGTAAAGATGCTTACAATATGGCGCTTTCTCAAAGAAGAGCAGATGCTGTAAAAGCTTACTTAGTAGGAAAAGGAATTGCGTCTAGCAGAATGTTCTCAAAAGGAGAAGGTAAAAATATGCCGGTTGCTAGCAATGATACTGACGAAGGAAGAGCTAAAAACAGAAGAGTTGAGTTTGCCATTACAGCAAATGAAAAAATGATTAATGAAGCCAAACAAGGGCAATAGTTAATTTAATATATAAATATTTTCGTAAAAGACCGCCCCGGCGGTTTTTTTTGTATTTTTATGCTATAAATTTTGAATTTATTATTTTTGTACTTGAAATAACATAAATGAAGAAATATTTAAAGCTGCTCCGTGTGGAGCAATGGGTGAAAAACCTTTTTGTATTTGTCCCTCTATTCTTTTCGGGTAATATTACCAACATAGATCTGCTTCTCAAGAGCATTTTCGCATTTGTTATATTTTCCCTCGCGGCAAGTGTTGTGTATATTCTGAATGATTACAATGATATAGAAGCAGATAGAAAGCATCCTGAAAAAAGAAGAAGGCCGTTGGCGAGTGGCGCTATTTCAAAATCAAAAGCTATAGGAATTCTTATGGGGCTTGTCATTGCAGATATTGCTCTTGTATTTTTTACAAAGATCTATTTCCATGAACTGCTTTGGAAGTTTGCGACCATCATAGGATTTTATGTGGTGATGAATCTTGCCTATACTTTCAGACTCAAGCATGTTCCAATCATTGATATTTTCATTATTGCCATAGGATTTGTACTGCGTGTACTGGCTGGAGGGTATATTACCGGAATCAGTATTTCACAATGGGCAATCCTGTTAACGTTCGTATTGGCACTAGTACTGGCTATCGGGAAAAGAAGAGGAGAGCTTATCAATGCGCAGGTTTCAGGAAAAACAAGACGGGCACTGGATGGGTATAACGTTCAGTTCGCAGATATTGCATTATCCATTTCTATTACGCTGGCTATTGTGTGTTATCTGATGTTTACCCTGTCACCGGAAGTTCAGGAAAGATTCCATGAGAGAGTTTTTTATACGGTAATTTTCGTAGTCTTTGCCTTGTTGAGGTATCTTCAGCAGACATTGGTTTATAACAGAACGGAATCTCCTACAAAAATTGTGTACAGAGACCGATACATACAGGTTACCCTATTACTTTGGGTAGCTGCATTTTTAATTCAAATTTATTTTAAGAAATGAAGCCTAATTTCATACAGAAAGTTACAAACTGGGGAAATTTCCCGGTAGTGGAGAAAGAAATGAGATCTGAGGACAGTTTCAAAAAAATAAAAGAATTTGTACTCAATCACAACGAAATTATTGCAAGAGGGAACGGAAGATGCTATGGAGATGCTTCGTTGGGAGAATCTATATTTTCAACAAAAAAATTAAATAAATTCATCAATTTTGACCGTTTAAACGGAGTGATAGAATGTGAATCCGGTGTACTGCTTTCAGATGTTCTGGAAATAGCAGTTCCACAGGGATACTTTCTGTATGTTACTCCCGGGACAAAATTTATATCAATAGGAGGTGCTATTGCTTCTGATGTTCATGGAAAAAATCATCATGCAGAAGGTTGTTTTTCAGAATATGTGATTGAATTTAAGCTCATGACTGAGAAAGGGGAGATTATTACCTGTTCCAGAGAAGAAAATATTGAGAAGTTTTGGGCTACTATCGGTGGTATGGGACTTACAGGAATTATTCTTACAGCGAAGTTTAAGCTTAAAAATATAGAATCCGCTTATATCCGTCAGGAAAGCATTAAAGCGGAAAATCTGGATGAAATTTTTAAACTGTTTGAAGAAAGTGAAAGCTGGACCTACACGGTTGCCTGGATCGATTGTCTTCAGAAAGGAAAAGATATCGGAAGAAGTATTCTGATGAGAGGGGAGCATGCTTTTCAACATGAGCTTCCCCAGAATTTTGCAAAAACTCCTTTAAGATTAAAGAAAAAATTACAGCCTACAGTTCCTTTTTATTTTCCGGGATTTGTATTGAATGCACTTACCGTGAAAATTTTCAACTGGCTGTACTATAAAAAGCAATCTAAAAAAGAAGTGAAAAACTTCATTGATTACGAAACGTTTTTCTATCCTCTGGATGCCATTAATGACTGGAATAAGATCTATGGGAAATCCGGTTTTATACAATATCAGATGGTAATTCCTAAAGAAGCAGGAAAAGAAGGGATGAAAAGAATCCTTGAAACGATCGCCAATAGTGGAAACGGATCATTCTTAGCTGTTTTAAAACTCTTTGGAAAAGACAACCCTCAGGCGTATAATTCATTCCCTGTAGAAGGGTATACACTGGCCTTGGATTTTAAGGTCAATTCAAAACTGAAAAAACTGGTAGATCAGCTTGATAGCATTGTTCAGGAATTCGGAGGGAGAATTTATCTTACCAAAGACAGCATGAGCAGATCATCATTGACCAATTATCTGAAAAATATTCAAAATCCTAAATTTGTGTCTTTACAGCACAAAAGAATCATAAACAACAATTCATAATGATAGTTCTGGGAAGCACATCTGAAGTGGCACAGGCTTTTGTGGAAAAAGCACTTCAGGAAGGAGAAAAATTTGAAAAGATCTATCTTTTTACCTCAAATAAAGAAACTACAGAACGATTTGCAAGGCATATTGATGTGAAGTTTCTGCAGCAGGCGGAAGTTATCGAACTGGACCTGACAAAAGAAATAGATTACAATAGATTTGATAATATCAATTCAAATGTATTATTTTGTGCCGTAGGATATTTGGGCGAAGGAACAGAAGAAGGGTTGTATGATAACAGAAATACAGAACGTATCATAGATATCAATTACTCAAAACTGGTTCCGGTGATGAATTATTTTGCCCATAAATTTGAAAATAGAAGATCCGGAACGATTATCGGACTTTCTTCAGTAGCAGGGGATAGGGGAAGACAGAGTAATTTCATCTACGGAAGTGCAAAAGCTGCTTTTACAGCTTATTTGAGTGGTTTGAGAAACTATCTTTTTGATAAAAAAGTACATGTTCTTACAATAAAGCCAGGGTTTATGGCGACCAAGATGACAGAAGGTCTGCCTTTAAATCCAAAACTGACGGCAACACCGAAACAAGCAGCGGCCTGTATTTATAAAGCCTTCAAAAAGGAGAAAAATGTGGCATATGTTTTGCCGGTTTGGAGTATTATTATGATGATTATCAGGAATATCCCTGAGTTTATATTCAAAAAATTAAAGCTTTAAGAAAAATGAAAAAATTGTATTGTTTTGATTTTGACGGAACCCTGACGTATAAAGATACCATGTTTATGTATCTTAAATTCTACGATTCTACAAAATACCGGATACAATTTTTAAGACATGTACCGCTCTTTATTCTGTTGAAGCTGAAACTCGCTGAAACGGAAAAAGTGAAAAAAAGCTTTATCGGTTCTATTTTGAAAGGACAGACTCAGGAAAAGATAGAATTGAAGTCTAAACAATTTTTTGAGCAGCATTATCCTAAAATTGTGAGGGAAAATGCATTAGACTTTATAAAAAATATCGATAGGAATAATATACAGAGTTTATTGGTGACCGCTTCATTGGATATCTGGGTAAAACCTTTTGCCGAAGAACTGAAAATGGAGCTTGTTTCTACGCGGGCAGAGTTTAAGAACGGAGTTTTCACAGGAAATTTTGTAGGAAAAAACTGCAACGGGAAAGAAAAACTGGTACGAATTAAAGAAGAAATCAACGACTCTAAGTACGATAAAATTATTGCTTTTGGGGATACTTCAGGAGATCGTCCAATGTTGAAGTGGGCAAATGAGGGACATTACCAATTTTTTCATTAATTTTGGGAGATAAAATTGTAGAAAATGAAAAGCTTGTTAATTGCATCTGCACTCACTTTTATGAGTTGTGCAAGCACATCATCTCAGAAATCTCCTGATATGCAGAAAAATACAGAACTTATTGTTTCCCAGTCACAGGGAGGCACAGAAAAGGCAGGCTTTAGAATCATTAAAGAAGAAAAAGATTTTCGCAATACCATCAAAGGAAGTTTTGGCATTCTAGGGACAGGAGATGATGGATCTTATGTCAAGTACCCGCAATTTCCTAAAGATAAGAAGGTTGTTCTCTACAATTTAGGTGGTTTCAGATCAGGAAGTCACAGTATCTCAGAAATTAAAGGGATCTCTGTGAAAAATAACATTCTGTATGTAGAAGTTCCGGCGGGAGAACCTTCCGGTGGAATGGAAATTCAGGTGCTTTCCAACCCATGGTTTATTTTCACTGTTCCTGCAGACTACCAATTTACCTCCGTAGAATTAAAATATTCAAAATAATAATGGATAAAATATATTTAGATAATGCCGCAACCACACCGCTTGCAGAAGAAGTTATAGATGCAATGGTTGGCACTATGAAGATGAATTTCGGAAACCCGTCTTCAACACACAGCTTTGGCCAGGAAGCAAAAATCCTTATTGAAAATGTGAGAAGACAGGTTGCAGACTATCTTCATGTAAGTCCTGCAGAAATCATTTTCACTTCCTGTGGAACAGAATCCAACAATATGATCATCAAATCCTCGGTAGAACACCTTGGTGTAGAAAGAATCATAAGCTCTCCTCTGGAACA
Organism: Chryseobacterium sp. MEBOG07; assembly: GCF_021869745.1. Lineage (NCBI taxonomy): Bacteria > Pseudomonadati > Bacteroidota > Flavobacteriia > Flavobacteriales > Weeksellaceae > Chryseobacterium > Chryseobacterium sp. MEBOG07. Next base: position 4,076,003 of record NZ_CP084579.1, on the reverse strand, counting down.
TAAATGTGTTTCCGAAAGTATTTTGGATATGAAAAGCAGAAAAGGAGTAGAAGTAAACTACATCCGCCCTAATGAAAAAGGAGATATTGACCTGAATAAATTAGAAGAGCTGTTAAAAGCTTCAGATAAAAAAACATTGGTAAGCTTAATGCATGCCAATAATGAAATCGGAAATATCGTTGATATTAAAAAAATTGCAGCAATATGCAAAGCGAATAATGCTCTTTACCATTCCGATACGGTGAAGACAATGGCTCATATGAAATTTGATTTTTCAGATATCCTTGTAGACTTTGCTTCTTGCAGTGCTCATAAATTCCATGGTCCAAAAGGGGTAGGCTTTGCTTTTATTAGAAAAGCTACTGGCTTGAAAGGAATTATTACAGGTGGACCTCAGGAAAGAAGCCTGAGAGCCGGAACTGAAAATGTTGCTGGTATCGTAGGGTTAGGTAAGGCTTTAGAGCTTTGCATCAACAATATGGAGGCGTATGCTGGTCATATCAGAGAAATTAAAGAATACGCTATCGAAAAATTATCTGCAGAGGTTCCCAATATTAAATTCAATGGAAGAAGTGGAGAAATGGATAATAGTGTTGACAGTGTTTTAAGTGCATTGCTTCCCTACAAAAATCCGTTGATCGGACTTCAGCTGGATATGAAAGGAATTGCAATTTCTCAAGGAAGTGCATGTTCTTCCGGTGCATCTAAACCTTCAATGGTCATGATGATGGTGCTTTCTGAAGATGAAATGGATCACTGTACACCATTACGTATTTCTTTCAGTCATATGACTACAAAGGCAGAAATTGACGCATTGGCGAAGGCTCTAAAGGAAATTTCAAGCGATTACACTATAGAAAAAACTAATGTTGAGCATAGATAGTCTTATGCTCTAAAAATCGTAATTTTGAACATCCAATAGAGGATAAAAAAGAAAAATAATATTAATTAAAATAAAAGAAACAAAATGGCTTTAGAAATTACAGACAGCTCATTTCAGGATATGGTTTTAAAATCAGATAAACCAGTATTAGTAGACTTCTGGGCAGTATGGTGTGGACCTTGCAGAACTTTAGGACCAATCATCGAAGAAGTAGCATCAGATTTTGAAGGAAAAGCAGTAGTTGGGAAAGTAGATGTAGACAACAACCAGGAGATTTCTATGCAGTATGGTATCAGAAATATTCCTACAGTTCTTATTTTTAAGAACGGAGAAGTAGTAGACAAATTAGTAGGTGTGGCTCCAAAAGAGGTAATCGCTGAAAAATTAAGCGCTCACTTATAAAAAATAAAGTTTGATAATGAATGCCTTCCATGATTGGGAGGCATTTTTTTTGAAAATAATTTGCAGGTACCGAAAAAAGGTGTAATTTTGCAACCACGAAAAAGAAAGGAAGTTCTTTACAAATTAGATCCGGTAGTTCAGTTGGTTAGAATGCCGCCCTGTCACGGCGGAGGTCGCGGGTTCGAGTCCCGTCCGGATCGCAAAAGTTTTCAATTTACTTTTAAAAAAAAATTAGATCCGGTAGTTCAGCTGGTTAGAATGCCGCCCTGTCACGGCGGAGGTCGCGGGTTCGAGTCCCGTCCGGATCGCAGAAGTTTTGTCAATTTCTTTTAAAAAAAATTGATCCGGTAGTTCAGCTGGTTAGAATGCCGCCCTGTCACGGCGGAGGTCGCGGGTTCGAGTCCCGTCCGGATCGCAGAAGTTTTGTCAATTTCTTTTAAAAAAAATTGATCCGGTAGTTCAGCTGGTTAGAATGCCGCCCTGTCACGGCGGAGGTCGCGGGTTCGAGTCCCGTCCGGATCGCAAAAGTTTTCAATTTACTTTTAAAAAAAATTAGATCCGGTAGTTCAGCTGGTTAGAATGCCGCCCTGTCACGGCGGAGGTCGCGGGTTCGAGTCCCGTCCGGATCGCAAAAAGTCTTCTAGAAATAGAAGACTTTTTTTTGTTTATAGGATTCTTGATAAAAGACGACAGACTTTAGATTCACCTGATTATTACAATACTGAATATTTTTGCAGTCTATCATCTGTTCAACATAAAAAATGGCCGGAAGAAATTCCGGCCATCATTGGTATTAAGCAGTGTTTTTATAATTACTTTTTAATAATTTTTACAATCGTTTCAGAGTTGTTAATTCTTACCAGATAAGCTCCGGTCAACAATGAAGCGACATCTGTCTGCTTATTGATAAATTTACCTTCTTTCATAAGCTGTCCGGACATATTATAAATCTGATAATAGTAGTCCTTATCGTCTTTTGCTTCAATATATAGGATATCTTTTACAGGATTAGGATAAAGAACCAGTTTATCATCTTTTACTTTTTCCTCGATAGCTACTTTACTGAAAGCAGTTCTGGCTTGAATTCCTGTATTGGGTGTTACAGGAATCCCTGGAAGTGGACCTCTAGGAATCCCGTTATCTTCTTGTTTTACACATCTGCAGCTTAGAGATGCAAAAGGATCTATATCGGTATTTTTTACATTATTTCTACTATAAATATCAAAATACATATAAGTAGATCTTCCTGTCATTTCACCATTTAGATTCGCATACCATACTCCTCCTGATGCACCAACAGCGGTACTTAGGGCAGCGGCATACATTACACTTCTGCTTCCTCTACTAACGGCTTTTGGATAATTTCCGATGTTATACAAGCTGTTAGTAAATGAATAACCGACTGTTTTCCCCCAAAAACTTGGTGCAGTTACACTGTAGATCGGGGTTCCATAATAACCAGCTTCTGTTCCATCAATAGTTCTAAGGGCTTCAGGATTACTTTTAAGACTCCATGGAGACGTTTTTGTCGTTCCTTTACCAAGAACTTCCGGGATTCTCCACCCATTAGGACAAGGGTCAAATACTGATTTTTTACCACCGATGCCCCATCTTTCGTCATATAAACTATGGTATTGAGTATCAAACAACCAGTCTGAAGCAAGAGTATAATGAGGGGTATTATCACCGCGATACGGATATGCAGTAGCGGGCATCATTAGCTTTAATGGATTGGCAACAGAATATCCAAGAATTTTTTCTATTCTTACATCTATTTTATCAGTTGCAGTAATGCTGCTTTTATAGGTATTATAATTCACGATATTACTTGAATTATAATTCGCTTCTGTAAAGGCTGAATAGGTTACAACCCCGTTATTATTGGTTCCTAAGAATACATTGTATTTAGAACCGTTTATATTATTGAATATAGGTAGAGGATCTTTTCTTCCCCATTGATAATGTAATCCCTGCGAACTGTTGAGCTGGCTTACCTGTGCTGGTACAGTTGGGTTATATGGACTTGGCATGGCCTCAGCAGCTCCTAAGTTCCTATCCATGATGGTTGTTTTCATGATGGTTCCATATGGAGTATAGTTTACATAATTATCAGTTGTGATAGGCGTATCATTTACGTGAGTAAAAGAATTGACAGAATTATTGGTTACCCAAATATGCCAGCTCCAATATACAGGATTACTGATAGAACCATTATGTAAGGTAACTACAGCATTTCCAGACTGATTGGCATTCACCTTCACGTTGATATTAGCATCTTTAGAAGCTGTATTATCTAGTGTTAATTGTGTTACCAAAGCAGGGTTGTCTGTCCAAAGTATATTCGCTTTTAAATCATTAAAGCTTGTCGTATTCAGAATCTGAGTATTCCCTAAATAATTACTTTGTACAGAAAAAGCTTTACTTACAGGTACTGAAATTACCTGATCAGCAGTAGATTTTGTAACCATATAAGTATTAGGGTTATCTAATCCTGTTTTATAGGTTTCAGTTTCAGTAAAGAAAGTCGTTTCAAAATTATAGTTATTTTTTACAAACAACGGGTCTTTGATACATCTGCATGCATTGGCATTATTGGTCGAATAATCATCAGAAGGTTTATAACTGTACAAACCATACACATTAGGATAATTAGCAGCATCTGGTCGATAGTTATTGAGGATCTGATCCGCAGCCGGAATTAATCTTAATGCACTGGCTACTGATGAATAATCTCCAAAAGTAGTCATCGTTGCAGTCCATAGATAGGTTTCAAGCTGGTCTGTAAAAGTTGCTTTAGTGTGATATCTGCCATCTGTAGCAGCTCCTCTTCCTATCCATCCTGTTCCAGGGAAGATACCGATATTGTTGCCTCCTACATTTGTCATATCAAAACCAGACTGAGGGTATATTTTTATACCGGCCAGATAAGGTTTTAAATTAGATAATCCCGGTGGAATATTAGATTGAACACCGTTCAAAGCTGACAATGGACTATTTACTTTAGCTCCGAAAGGACTAAAATCCATTCTTACATTTTTTGTTGATGAGGCCACCAATACGGAAGGCAATCTCCATCCGTTAGGACAAGGGTCATAAGAAGATTTATTTCTATAAGGCTGTGGAACTGAAATATCAGCTGCCTGCACTCCCTGGGAGTTATCTGACCATAAGTTAACTTTACTCAACTCATTGGTTTGTAATCCCGGTACCTGTCCAAACCAGTTGTAATAGTAAGGAAGACCACTCGCATTACCATATATAGAAGGTGTAGTGGTATTATCATCATTTACATAAATTAAACTTAATGGATTTTTAACTGATGCTCTGATATTATTGGTGATGTTAGCCGCTGATTTATTCACAAACAGCCTTAGCTCATTAAAATTCTTATAGTCATTAAAAGGACTGTTGGCAAATCTTAATCTCGGTATTGCATCATCATAAATTACCTTTCCTATGCTTCCGGTTACCTGATAAAAACTGGCATCAGTATAAGTTAATGATGGAAACGGATCTTTTCTTCCCCATTGGTATAAAAGTCCTCCGTTTTTGTGCCAGCCATTTCCATTAAGGGTACTTCCGATGGCACCAAGGTTTCTGTCCATCCATCCCCATTCAGAATTAGGAATAGTTTCTACAGTTCCGTCACTCAATTGTCTCTTTACGTCATCATAGCTTTTGTAGGTAGAGCCATTTGTTGGGTCATCTGTTACCCAAACATGCCATGACCAGAAAACTTCTCCATTTACTTTATAGGCAATTACGGCATTTCCTTTTTTAACCTTGTTTACAGGAACTTTTATTTTTGCATTTTCACCTGAACCTATAATATCCAAAGTATAACTTTCTTTAGACTTTATCAATCCCATGTTATCTTCCCACAATACATCAGCTGTAATGGTTCCGGAAGGCACGTCGATCCCTTTTATATAATTCCCGTTGTGCCACATTTCATAGGCTTTTTTTACAGGAATGTAAAGTCCGTCTACGTTATTGCCATCATTATCCTTACCTGTGAAAATATAACTGTTAGGAGCTTTGGTCCAGTCTGCTATTGTATTATCAGGCAGTGCTCCGGCATTAATTATAAAACAGGTGCTTGAACAATCTGGTGAATCAAATGCTGTTGAATTTCCAAAAATACCTACGTATTTTATGAATTTTTTAATCTCAGCTTCTACTTCCGGAAGTGGTCTCATCGGTCCGTTCCAGTCAGCGCGTACTTTTCTGTTTCTGATGGCTCCAATACCATATAAAGAAGCTTTAGGAGTATTGCTCAGAAAGAAATTTTCAGATCCGGGACCTCTCTGTTTATCATATAAAGGAGGGTAACCGAAATCATTCACTGTATTATAATTGCTTAATGCATTGACGGTGATATACTGTCCGGTAGATTTGTATACCCTGAAACCTGTTATTTTGCTTACAACAATAACGACAGGCTCTTGATCCGAAATAATGTCGGTCAGTTTCTCGTTGATGTAATTGTAAAGGTTGTAATACCTGTTAACTAAAGCATTAGGGTTTGTAAAATCCAAATATCCTCTACCCCAGGGTTCTCCGCCCTCCTCAGGAGGTAAAAACCAGTTACTGAAGTTAATAAAGAAGCCCGAACTTGAAAACTTACCTGCAAATACATAAACAGGATCATGATAAGAAAACTCAAAAGGGCTTGTATCACTGCCCTGGTAGATAAATTTCTGTGAGCTGGCAATCGTACCGAGATTATTAGGATTTTCAATGTTGATGACAGGTGCATTGGGATTTGTGTTATCTAATGTACCGTTTGCATTGACTGATAAAACAATATCATCCAGTTTCTTCGTCAAATGCTGTGACTTTACCCTGTCTTTTACGCCGGAAACACTTCCGTTAGGATTAAACAATACAGTACCATTCTTTTTCGGGGTGAATAGTATTGTATATTCATTTTCATCCAGTTCACAGGCACTTGCTGAATAATCTCCAAACTTATAATGACTTACCGCTTTATTCCATGTTATACCGGTGAAATTATTGGTTTCAGAACTTAGCTCAACTTTTAAATTATAGGTACCGCTGCTCGCAGAGGCAGGTAATTCAAAAGAGGCATTAAGATTTTCATTATACACATTATTGGCATATAATGTTTTGCACCATGCACTGATCCATTCTCCCAGAGCATTCTGATATTTTACTGAAACCAAAACATCACTCGTGGTAACAGGTTTGTTGAGCTGGCCACTCATAACAACCGCTCCTTTTTGATTGACGTTTTGTGAAATTACAATCAGAGGATCCAGATCAAAATTATAGGTCGTTACAGGAATGTAACTCCCCAAAATAATGGGGGCATTGCGAAAATGCCAATCCGTATCGCCTCGTGGAGAAGCATAAACGGATGCCGCTGAGCATAATACAGCCCAGATTGATAAGAAAGTTTTTTTTCTCATGCGCATGTTTTTTTAGGTTATTATTCGATTCTATTTAATGAATAGCTTGTATTCACATTTTACAGTTGAAGTGTCCCAATCATAGAAATGGGAAGAAATACAATACAGCAGATATACTTTTGTAAAATAGCAACTACACAGAAATCAGGATGTTACTTCTTGTGGGAGATCTCCAGAACTGAACATCCATTACGATTGCTCTTTTTTTCGTTGATGAAATCGAAGTTACAAGATGAAAATTTGAATCATCATTGTAGGCTGTCACTAGAATGTAACTTTCCAATTAAGTATGTCTATTGTAAGGATACCAGTTCGTGTTGTTCTATGAAGAAGGATTGGCTGATGTAATAGAAAATAGTACAGCCCAGATTGGGAATAAAGGTCTTTTTTTTCATGTTTGTGTTTTTAGGTATTAGTTTTTATAAAAATAATTGATAATCAACTTTTGCAATTATACCAACTTACAATCAGGACAATTATGAAGAAATATCATAAAATAAATATTATATTAATAAGAATTTTCTATTGATTTTTTTACGCTTTTTGCAATGTTTCTTATCAAATATAGGTGTAAAGTTGTATTAATTGGTTAATAACCATTATGTTTGCAAATATACGATATTAAAAAAAACACACAATGAGTCAAAAAAATATGACTAACCCAAACTCGATAGAGAGTGAGGAGATATGTCCTGCAAAAAAACTTTTGAAAGTACTTTCAGGTAAGCTAAGACTAGAAATATTTAGTCTGGCAGCTAAATCAACTTTACGTTTCAGTACGCTGTTACGAGAAATAGAAGGAGCCAATAAGCAATCATTATCCACTGCATTGAAAGAATTGGAGGAAATGGATTTACTGGAAAGGGTTGTCATCAAACAGAAACCTTTACACATAGAATATTATCTTACCCAAAAAGGAAAATCATTGATTCCTATTTTCCAGCAATTGGAGAGACTGGTATAAAAAATTTAAGAGATTTTCTCATAAAATAGAGATAGTAAAATAAAAAAACCGGTTCTCAACAGAACCGGCTTACTATTTATTTGCATGAAGAGTTTAAAGGATTATTAAGATAATCTTTCTGCTGAGGCGGCTGTACAAAGTAAGGCGTTCCATAGGTGTTTCCTGAGTGGAAAAAATCTGTGGAAATAACCTGTGCACCGCTGCTGAATGCTGCTTTTGCTCTTGTGAAATCATTGGTTTTAGCCTCATACGTTTCAATATCTGATCTTGTTCTGACCATAAAACCTTGTTTCACGAGATCCTGTATCTCTTTCTGCCTTACGATGGCATTATCCCGCAATATAAATCCGGCGAAAGAATCATCGGGCTCGCTGTTCAGGAACATTACTCTTTCTTTTAATGAGCCCTCTATCAGATAAGGATTGTTTTTAGAAGACAACGTTCCGGCACTGCCGGGAAGCAGCATAAAAATAAATTTCCCTTTACTGTCATTCAGTTTGGGCCAGTTATTATGTGTTACAGCTTCTTTCAGTGTTTTGTAATTCCCCTGAACTTCTTTTGGGGTGATAATCTTATCTTTTCCAAGGTATTTTACAATCTCTCCATCCAGATCATCATACGCTTTTTTATCAAAAGGCAATACTTTCGTACTGTTTTCAAGAATCGGGAAACCTGAATCTTTTGCTTCGATCATCATAAAAACCGGAGTATGTCCGGGATGTTGATCAGACCATGTTTTAAGAGCTGTAAGCGCATCTTTTAAAGTAGGATAATGAGTTCTGAAATCGATATCTGCCATATGCAGCACTTTGAAACCTGGCTGATCCAGTCCTTTCGTATTAAAGGGAGCAAGATCAGTTACTCCTTTTGCTTTTAGTACCTCGTAGGTTGCCGGATGAGTGAACCTGCCGCCTTCCGGATCATAATAAACATCTATTTCCAGTCCTCGGAGATTGGCATTGAGCTGTTCTGTAAAGTCGGGATGATTGTAGTTCAGGCCTTCCTTCAGATCCATTCCGTATGGATGGTATTCTTTGAACTTAGCTTTTTGTTCTTCAGACATCATGCTGCTGTATTTCTGCATCATTCCGTTGATGATCGGGGTCACCAGATCCAGTACTTTGGGGTCTACCGGCTGGGCATATGAATTATGAGTTCCTACAATCTGCAGTTGATTGATTCTTACATTCTGGCATTTATCCTGTGCCTGTACCAGTGCTGTCATACACAATGCAGCTCCATATATATACTTTTTCATATGAATAAAAACGTTTGATTAAAAATTGAAGTTGAACCCCAGCTGTCCGCGTATTCCTGAGTAAGAAATGTTTTCTACACGATCTTTTGTTCCCATATAATAGCGGTTGGGCTCATTAAGAATATTGTTAAGCTCTATAAACAGACGGACTTTCTTTGTAATGCTGTAAGAAGTAGAAAGATCCATGGTAAAGTTTTTATCAAAATACTGATAATGATCTGCCCCTGCTGCCGCTCTTATTTCACTTACATACTTTCCTTTATAATTCCCTGCAAGGCGTACCATCAATTTGCTGGTTTCATAAAAAAGAATCGTATTGAAAATATGTTTTGCCTGATTGGGAATTGTGGTAGTCATTGTTCCTGTCTGTTTGCCGTTTTCGTACACCGGCATATCCATTTTAGAGGAGATGTAGGTATAGTTTCCTTCAAAACCTATGTTTTTCAAAAATCCGGGAAGATTTTCAAAACGTTTGGAGATTCCGAATTCAAAACCGAAGAGCTTAGCACCTTCCAGATTTTTTGGGGCTGTAAACGTATACGTTCTCCCTGCAAGATCTACCACCGATTGATCTTTGTAAATAAGATTCGTAATATCTTTATAGAATACTCCGGCTGTTATCAGATCCAGTTTTCCGAAGTAGTTCTCAAACATAAGGTCAAAATTGTTTGAAAATGTAGGATCAAGTTTGGTATTTCCCTGAGTAATGGTATTGGTGATATCATTCACAATGGTTCCGGGATTAAGGTCGTTGAAATCCGGTCTTGCAAAAGAGCGGGTATAAGCAAGTCTCAGGATACGGTCACTGCTGATATTCCATTTCATATTGAACATCGGAAGCACTACATTGTAGGTTTTTGTATCCTTAATATCTTCGGTTTTATTATCCTTATCAGAGACTACTTTTTTGCCCCAGAAAGTAACGTCATTATATTCATTTCTGAAACCTCCCAATATCTGAAGCTGGTCTGAAATTTTCCATGTTCCCATTAGGTAAGTGGCCCATACGTTTTCAGTACCTCTATAGGAACTTGTAATATTAGAATTGCTGTCTTTACTGCTTACCTGCATCAGCCCTAAACTATTTTGTGTACCTGGATTGTACATCTGGTCGATCTGAGCGTTGGTAATCTGATCGATGATCACAGCATTATAAGGATTGCCCAAAGGATTCATGAAACCTCCTTTGTATGGAAAACCTTCACGCTCAAGCTGGCTTAGATAGGTTACCGGAGATCCTGGAATTCCCAATGATGATTTAGGCATCCAAACCAATATCGAGCTGTCAACTATTTTATTCTTGTTGTTGTATTTTGTTCCGAATTTAATCTCAAAATTATCCGCTGCTTTGTATTTGATATCAATCTGTCCTCTAAGATCGGTTTCACTGTTATGATTCTGGCTTAGGATAATCTGATTCAATTTGAGTTTATCTGCCGCTATTGCCTGCTGATTATACGGAAGGATATATCTTCCGGTATCACCAGTACCGTCCGGAGCATCCATTGCCATATATTTTCTTCCGTCAGCAGATAAATTTCCATAGGTCATAGGCTGTACGAAATTAATGATAGGATAGCCTCTTTGATCCTTTTCAAGATTATCCGGAGAATTGAACTTAAACTCAGAACGTGCTTTGGATAAAGACCAATCTACCTGCATACGCTGTCCTACCTGGTGGTTACCACCCAGCTGTATAGAATACAGATCTGTAAGATAATCTGCATGACGGGCTTGCAGCATGACATTTTTACTGTCAAAATTAAAATAGGTTTCCCTTACCGACTGACCGTCTTTATATTGGCTGTATAACGCTTTTGCATATAGCTTATTCCTGCTGTCTATCTCATAATCCAATCCCAAATTGAATCCCAGCGTTCTCCGGTTCGCGAGATAATCACGAAGCTGAAGTTGATTGATCGAATAAGAAGCTGTTTTATCTTTCAGTCCATAGTTGTAAATATTCCTCATCTGATCAATAGCGGTGGAGCGCTCCCAGATCACTGCTGAGGTAATGAATTTCAGCTTATCAGTAATTTTATTTCCGTAGACAATAGACGTGTTGTAACTGGGGGATTTTGACATATTGACGTATCCTGTAGCCATACTTACAGCCAAAGTCTCCTTATTGGGGGAGGTTTTCGTGATAAAATCCACATTTCCTCCAATGGCATCACCATCAAGATCCGGAGTCAGGGCTTTTGACAAACGGACATTCTGAATAAGTTCTGAAGGAAAGATATCCATCTGAACTCCACGGTTGGCATTATCACCACTAGCACTCGGCATTCTGTTACCGTTCAGGGTAGAAGAGGTCCATTGTATAGGGGTTCCCCTTACGGCTACAAAACGTCCTTCACCCATATCTCTTTCAATAGATACACCCTGCATACGCTGTACGGCATCAGCAGCATTACGGTCCGGCAGTTTTCCGATGGCATCAGCAGAAAGTACTTCCGTGATTGTATTGGAGTTTTTCTTCATGGTAATCGCCCTAGCCTGTGATGCTTTATACATACTGGTAACGACTACCTCCTGAAGGCTGTTTTCTTTAAACTTAGCTCCAAATTTAATTAATCCAAGATCTACCTCCTTTTTATCCGTAATCGTAAAAGGAATATAAACATTATCATATCCTTTGTATTCTACAACAAGCTTATAACTTCCGTCATAAACATTATTAAGAACAAAAGAACCATCGGTATCGGAAGTTACCTTCTGTCCGCTGTTTTCAATATAAACCAGGGCATTGGGAAGATTTCCCTGACTGTCCACTACAGTTCCGTGTATGGTGGTTTGAGCAAAGGCCAGAGGCCCAAGAAGAAAAAATGCTGCTTTTGTTAAAAAAAGTCTTTCTCGTGACATCCTTATAAAGTTTGGTGCAAAGATGTCAGCTCCTTCAAAAGTTTTGGTTCATTTAAATTTTATACAACTGTATCTGTTGAATTTGAAGTGAACCGCATTGCAAATCAGCAAGTTGCTAATATTAAATAATTGTAACTAATGAACAAGCTGAGAGGGAAGGCAGTCGAATTCCTTCTTAAAATATTTATAAAAAGTAGATTTGGATTTAAAACCACATTGAAACGCAAGATCCGTTACACTGGCAGAGGGATCTTCTGATAAGATCTGCTTAAAGTGCTGTATCCGGTTTCTGTTGGTATATTCGTGGAAATTGGAATGAAGATGTTTGCTAAAAGTGATGCTTAAATCCGCTTTGCTTATTTTCAGATGACCGGAGAGCTGATCTAATGTAAATTCCTCATCCAGATAGACATTACTTTTCTGATAAAAAGAGGTGATGGCATTTTGTACAGCATCAAAATCTATTTTTGAAAGGTCTTTATATTGATATGTTTCTTTTGGAGTAGAAAAAAGAGCCGGTGTTTGCGATTGCTGGAGTTTGTGCTGGTACGTTAAAATATAAACGTACAAAATCCACCCGAATTGGAACAGAAACAGAAGGCTGTAGATCTTCTGATAGATCAAAGTATCCCAGCCCAATTGGTAGACCGTCCAGAAAACTATAACCCCCATCAATACATAGCAAACCAGATAACGGAAATTACCGGCTACTGGATGGGTAATGTTTTTGTGGTATTTGGTCAGTAAGTAAATACATAAAACCAGGCATGCAATCCAATAATAAGTGTAATAAACGAAGTAGGATTTATAAGTTCTGATCGCCAAATCTGCCCAGGAAAGGTCCAGCATCTTTGCAGAAAGCGCAATGGCATGATGAATAACAACCAACGTTAACGGAGCAATCAGGTATTTGAGCTTGTCTCTCCACCTGGCATGAATTAAATACGTTGTAATATACAAGAAAATAAGTCCTTTAAAAACGCGGAGGCTTCCCGGAATTTCATACAGAACAGATTCGTAACCGAATTTTTGAATGATGAAATATTCATATCCCATATCCAGTGTGACCACTCCGATATATAATAGTAACATATTCAGTACAGATTCCCTGTTTTTGATAAGAGAAATGAGTAAAGTAAGGGTGATAAGTGCCTGTAGTACAACTACCATAATGATGTATAACATGATAACTGATATTTTGCCAAAATTATAGATAATATGGGCATAGCATCTTTAACAAATTATTAAATATCAGTTCAGAAAAATAGGGAGTAATTAATATGTAAATTTTAATAAGCTTTTTCCGGGATTTTCCGGTTTTGTATATTGAGCGGATATTCCTATTTTAGCTAGTAAGCACCAATCGAATGTCCAAAAGAAAATTTATTTTATTCTCAATACTTAAAACCTGGCTGATTTCTACAATAATCTCCATAGTGCTTTTGATTTTATTTTTAAATGCAACCAAAGAAGTAAGAGATGAGCCGAGGAATTGTGATATGAGCGGTCTTGCTTATGTTTTTATAGTTTTCTGGATATTATTCCTTAGCATACTCTCTTTAAGCAGTCTGCTTTCTCTTTTAAAATCATTCCATGGGAAAATTAAAACCATATTATGCTGGTTTCTGCTGCCTGCAATAGCTTCTGTTTTTTCCTTTTTTTCCATTACAAATGGAAAGGTAGACGGTGAAGAAACGGTGATTTTCCTGATTATGAATTTACCCTGGCTGGCTTTTTGGATATTTTACTATTACAGATTGAATACTCGTTTCAATATAACTGACTAATGATATGACTTTCATGAAAAAACAATTTCAAAACTGGACGCTCTTCTTTATTGCAGGAATCATTGCTATAATTGCAGGATTGATTACTTCTATTGTCCTCATTACAGGAAATTCTGCAGCGGATGGATTATTCGGAATGTATTTACTGTTCAGCTTAGTTCCGGTGTTGCTGGTGATTATCATAGATAGAATTCTGGTATGGAAGTTCGGGAATAAGAATGTCAATAAAGTTCAGTTTTCAATACTGCTCTTAATCGTTTTTTTATGGATTGTAAGATTTGTATTGAACCTGTTTATGTAAATTGGTCGTTATGAAAAACCTGTTTTTATTCTGTATCATAATGGTTTCTGCAATGATCTCTGCACAGCCGTTTACCCTGAAATCGTTAGGAGAAGCGAAAGAGTTTACGCTTACCCTTTATTACGGATCAGAAGGGAAGGGAGCTTTCGTGCAATATTCAGGGAAGAAAGACATCATTCCTTTGCAGATAAAAAGCTTTAAAGTTGATAAAGACGGGAGAAATGACGGACAACCGGATATCTATTATTATACTTGGAATGAAATGATTGGTGGAAAGGTAAATGGAGTATACAGGTTTGAAATAATGAATCATACTGCTTCAAACATTAGCTATACAAGAGGAAAAGATAACAGAAAGTTTAAGCTTGAAATGGTTGAAGATGAGAAATATGATGGAAGTGACAAATATCTGCTTCACGGTGCTGTGCTTGCCTTTAATCATTTTTATAACAATCATTTCACTATTCATTATCCTGATGGTAAAAAAACAGCTATAGAGCTCCCTTCTCCGGATATCCCTTCATTTGCCAGACAGAGTATTGTAGCAGATTACAACTTTGACGGGTATGAGGATATTGCATTTTCTGTTCCTGATGAAGGAATGGGCGTTTACAGAATATTTGATATTTACCTGTATAATCCGGGAAGCAAGCGCTTTGAAAAGCTTAAAGAACCGGATTATTCCCGTTCAAGTTGTTCCTGTCTCTGTGATGTGGCTGTAGAAAAAGAGAAGAAGCTTTTAACAACAGGATGCAGAGGGGGAGCAAGATGGCATCAGGATATCTACCGCTTTGGTAAAAAGGGAACTTTAGAATGGGTGGCCACTAAAGAACAGACGGAATAATAATTTTACCTGTAAAAGTCCTGAAACCTCCTTGTGGCTGTAATATTTATAAAATCAATCAGATACAACCTCTCAGTTATAATGATAAAGCATCCGTTTTTTTACGGTATTTTTAAGAATGATTTTTATGATTCAATTTTAGGTCTGATATTTGTACTGGGTAGCCAAACTAGATGGCCAATTTATTTATGAAAAACATATCTGTGAAAAAGTCCTTTATCTATGCATGTTTATGCGCCGTTTTCCTTGTTTCCTGTAAAAAAGAA
Organism: Chryseobacterium sp. MEBOG07; assembly: GCF_021869745.1. NCBI lineage: Bacteria > Pseudomonadati > Bacteroidota > Flavobacteriia > Flavobacteriales > Weeksellaceae > Chryseobacterium > Chryseobacterium sp. MEBOG07. Next base: position 4,061,001 of record NZ_CP084579.1, on the reverse strand, counting down.
ATAGAGAAAATAAGCGATACTTTTAAAGATACAGTTTCTGCTTCGGAAACACCGGAGGCAGAAAAAGATTCTATAAAGAAAGATTCTGTTCCTGTAGTGAAGAAAGAATCTATTCCGCCTGCCATGCAGGAGAATGGCTTTTATAATGCATTTGTTCTTCCAAAAGATAAAAAGATGCGGGATTCTGTATATGCAGAATTCAGTAAGAAATTCAGTGTGGGAGAGCGTACAGCAATTTTAGCTTTAAACAGACTCGATTCTAAAAGTAAATGGAATTCCGATACATTGGTAGTTCCTGCGAAAATAGATACAACATTAATGGCTTATTCACCATTTCCAATGCAATTGGATGTCCTGAGCGGGGTGAAAAAGTTTGTTATTTTCTCATATCCTATACAGGCTTTTGCAGTATATTCCAATGGAAGTCTTGTGAAATGGGGACCTACAAGTATGGGAAAAAAAGCGGCTCAGACAACGAGAGGACTTACTTTTGCGAACTGGAAAAAGCAATTGGCAATTTCTACCGTGAGTAGCGAATGGAAACTTCCTTATAATTTTAATATTCACAATATTGGAGGAATCGGATGGCATGAATATACCCTTCCGGGATATCCTGCATCACACTCATGTCTGCGACTATTAAGGAAAGATGCCCAGTGGCTATATTCCTACGCAGATACCTGGATTCTGAATCCGGGGGGAGCTACTACCAAAGCCAAAGGTACGGCAGTAATGGTATTCGGGGATTATAATTGGGGTGGAAGAAAACCATGGCGAAAACTTTTGGAAGATCCGAATGCCAACAATATATCCGTTGAAGAACTTACGAAACTTCTGGAACCGGATGTTCCCAAAATGCTGAAAGAACAAAGCAACAGAGAAAAAGTAGCAGATTCTATCAAAGCGGTAAGAGCGATGGCGACACCGATTCAGAATGAAAAACCTGTAGAATCACAGTCTAATTAATTTTCTTTTCAAACTGTAGAGTAGATTCTTCAGCAAACCTTCTCAGCTTAATCATTTCATCTTTACCCTTATGCTGCCCGAATCTTGCAGCAATATAAGTAAGAAGAATAAAAAATAACATCACAAAAGAAGCGCTTAGTGCCCAAGGGTATTCAGCGCTTTTTATTTGCTTTTCTACGTAATACATGGTGAAAAAGGTCATCCAGAGAATAGAAAAGGAAAAATACAGGAACATGAAGAAGGTCCACACTGCAGAACTGGGACCAAATACGCCACGTATTGCCGTATGTTCATCTTCCATTTCTATCCGTAAAGCAAGACGAGGCTTCCAGTAATTATCATATTCTGTTTTCACCCAGATCGTTGCAATTTCCTTATTGATATTCCCGGAAAATTCATTTTTATGATCTTCCATATATTTTTTCAAACTTTCAGCATACTCTTCTTTTGTAAGATGAGTAAACATTTTAAATCTGGGTCTTGTTCTTATTCTGTCTAAGGTGCTTTCTTCAGTATTCATATTGTTATTCTTGATAAGGGATTGGGTCTTCCAGTGCGAAACTCAACGTCAGTTTTTGATTTTTTCTTTGGATAACCATGTTGATATTTCGGCCTTCATTAGATTTCATCAATTCTACAATTTTTTCCAGAGTCATATTTGAAGTTTGCTCCCCATTGATGCTTAGAATTCTGTCATCCTTTTGCAGGCCTGCTACATCAGCGGGAGAATCTTTTCTTACTCCGGCAATGGAAAATATAGGTTTTAAACTGAACTTATACTGGAAAGAATCTTTATAAACCTCAGTGGCTACCATGGTAGATTTTTGGGTTTCAATTTTTAACTTATCTTCCTGCCATTCCAATCCGTCTTGTTTGAAGTCCAGTCCGCTCATATTAAAATGAAAAGGATCGTCAAAATATCTGTTTTTTCTTAAATACAGCTTTTTGTTAGGGTAATCAAAAACTACGGTAAATCTTCTCATAATTTCACTTCCCACAGAACCTTTTCTGCTTTCCACCAATTTCACATGCTGAATAGAAAATTCATCCGGCATAGCAGTAAGAGGCTTTTCAAACTTAAAACTTCCAAGATAAAAATTATGAATCCTGCTTCTTTTGCCATAAATGTCTCCATTGAAACCACGCCCAAGAAAATCATCAATATTGGGTCTGTTGTAAACGAAATCCTTAATAAGAGTAGGGAAGAGCCAGATAGCATCACTGTTACCAAGATCAATCAGCAGTTTTGAGTCTTTCTTTTCATTCGTCATTTCTACACCAGCATACAGATAAGGTTTATCTTTTTCAATGGTCACTGGAAATTCTTCAAACGGTCTGATTTTCTTTTTGATAAGATCAGAATTTTCATAGACCGTTATTTTCCTTGAGGCATAATCGATGTAAATAGGATGGTCTTTGAAAAAGTGATATCCGATTACTCCATTTACGGGAATTCCTACGTGAGGAGAAATATTAAATTCTTCATCAATAATGATATAGAGAGACATGGAAGTATTGACAATTTCGGTTCCTATTTTTCCCAAATTGCGGTCAGATTTTAAGCCATCGATACTTAAGCTTCCTCCAAGACCTGAAAATTTAACTTTTTCAACATTGCTTAGTTTGAGTTCCTTATTTTCCAGACTGAAAAGAATGGTCTCCGATACTCCTGTATCAAGCAGAAAGGTAAGCTCTGCACCGTTGACATTAATAGGAATAAAGATAAGGTTGTTGATAAACTGAAAAGGAATAACCGCTTTTTTAGTATTAATCAACTCAAAAGAATTCTGGGCACTTACAAAAATGCTTAGAAATAATCCCAGTAAAAGCAATTTAAATTTCATCTACTGAATTTACTGAATTTATCTATATAATAGCAAAAAAACATTCCAAAAGCTGGAATGTTTGTATAAACTACAATGAAGTAGTAGTATTTGTTGAATTTATTTTAAATTGAATTCTTTTTATTTGGAGAAAAATTCCATCAGATCCATATAATTCTTTTGATTGACACCATGTCCGCTCATATATTCTCTGAATGTGAAGTAACAGCTAAGGTCATAAAGAAGGTCTGCTGCTTTTCTTCCCCATTCAAGTGGGATTACAGCATCATCAGTACCATGAGAAATGAAGAAACGAAGTCCTTCCAGTTTCTTTTTATCTTTTACAATACCATCCAAAATTTTATCTTCAGGATAACTGCTTAGACAGGCAACATAATTGAAAAGCTCAGGATGTTTCAAAGCCAAAGCATAACACAATATTCCTCCCTGGCTGAAGCCACACAGATGAGCCTTACTTTCCGTCAATCCATAATGGTTGATGATCTTTAATATACTTTCCAGTGCTGCATGTAAAGATTCCTTCGCCTGAGGGACATCAATAAAGTTTTCTGGATCGTTGAAATTAATATCATACCAGGAATATCCTTCAAACTGAGTATCACGTGGAGCTCTGAAACTTACAATGATCCAGTCATTAGGAAGAGTTTCTCTGAAACTGAAAAGATCCTGCTCATTACTGCCATAGCCATGAAGCATAAAAAGAATAGGGGTGCTTGGTGTAATCGTTTCCGGTTCTCTTACTAGATAATCTAAATTCATACAGCAAATATACTTAATTTACCTTCAGAATTTTAACTTTTATTATTCGTACAACGAACTTCATCACTATAATGCTGTATGTTTAATGATTGATTCTTTGAGGTATATTTTTGAATTTTGAGAATAGTTTTCCTTTTTATTGATTTGATATTATTTGTAATTTTTTGTTGGAAAATTTTCATAAAAGTTATTTTTATATTAATAAAAAACTTATATTTGAAACATTAAAAAATCTATTTGGAGAAATGAAGCAATTTTACAATTCAAAAAGTTTACTTAGACTTTCTTTTTTATTCGTTTTATTATTTTCTATAATTACCGTCGTGAATTCTTGTAAAAAAGATGACGATGAGGAATTTAAGGATCATGTGGTTCAATTCGAAGTGAAGACAACTGCCGGAGGAAATATTATAAGTGTTGTAACACAGGTTGGTACAGCGCAAAATACTATATACAATACTCCGCAATCACCTGTAACTTCGCCTTGGACAAGTGGAGAATTCTTTGTAAATTCTAGCCAGGCACAGCTGAATCTTGATGCCAACGCGTCAATGCCGGATGACAACTCCGAATTGACTATCAATCTTTACATAGATGGAGAAGTTGCAAGAACTGTGAAGAAAAAAGGTAAAGGTGTATTAGTTGCTTCTATCGATTACAGTTTCTTAGAGCCATAAAATTATTTAATTATTGATATAAAGAATCCGTCTCAGTTATGAGACGGATTTTTTTATTCTATATATATTATACAAGTATTGCATAGCTCCGACTAATTACAGTTAAAGTATAACATATTTGAAATTTTAATTTATTAAGAAGGTTTAGTGATTGATACACAGTGGTTAAGCTTCTGTAATACCTATGTAATAGCTGTTTTTTTGCACTAATGGAAATATCTTAATAAGATTGCAAAATCAAAAAGATAAGACTTCACGAAATGGAAACGTATTATAATCTATAGGTTTTTGAGAGGCAAAAATTAATACAATAGCTTGGATAATTTAAATGAACGATGCTATGCTAAATGATAAAATAGAAAAAAATATTTCTGAAAATCATAGGAATATTCTCCTTAGTAATTTCTTTGGTGAAGAGGAATATGATGTATACCATAAAATAATGTTTAAAGCAGAAGTATCTGCAGGATCAAATATTACATATGTTGTTGATAATGGTGATGGTGCAACTAATGAAAGTACTTTTGAAGGTAACATTTGGATAAGTCCAGAATATATTCATACAGAAGAATTATCTGTAGGCGAAGTTATTAATCATATCAAAAACGCAACTGTAAAAGCAATAGGATTTAATGAATCTTCTACCTTAAAAGTTCAGATTTATGTAGATGGAGTTTTGAAAAAAGAAGAGGTGTGTACAGGTAAAAACCTTGAAGTTACCGCAAAATATAATATCAAATTCAAATAAAATACTTGTAAAATTAAATAGCTCTGATTATCAGTGTAATACTTACTATGAAGAACAGTTTTTAATTTGGTGTTTATTCTTAAATCATCTGTTGCTGTAAAGGCCAGTTAATAAACTCTGTGGAGTTTTTTGTCTGAAATTTCTGAAGCAGATTCCTACGGTGAATGTCCACAGTAAGAACGCTCAGAAACAACTCTTCAGCAATTATATTACTCGTTTTTTCCTGTTTGTGAGCCGGGGAATCTACATGTCATTTTAAGAAAGATGGCTAATGATCTGTTTTGTTTCATTGAGAAAACAATATCTCCGGAAAGAGCTCCTTTGATGACGATATTTATTTTTTCATTCTCCATGAATCTTAAGTTTTATATTAATTGCTGTTTCCTGATGATCACAATGTATTTCCATTTTCCCTTTCAAATAGTTGACCCTGTTTTTCAGATTTTGGAATCCCCATACTTTTGGTTGTATTTTCTATATTTTTATTAAAGCCTTTATTTTGTGTCAGTAATGACTGTGAGTTTTAAAAATAATAGCTTTCTAAACCGAGCTGTGAATATGTTTCACGGCTTTAGTTATATTACAAAACGTGATTATAATCGTGTTTTGTGTTTTTAATATTCTATAATGTTTACTAATTAGGTGTGTGTGTTTATGTAAATATATTTTTAATGAATTTTATAAATAACACAAAGTTTATTTCAGATTTCTATTCTATATTCGGGAGAAACAAAGAATATATCTATTAATGGAATTAGTGGCACTACATGGGCGAGTGGTGAATTCTCTGAAACAAGTATAGCAGTTCCGGGAAAGCATAAATGGGTATACCTATGCATATTAAGGCAAAAGTAAATGGTACAAATAAAAGTGTTAATTTATGTAGATGGTGTTTTGATAAAAGAAGTAAAAGATTTAGGGCTGATTCCTAACGCTGAAACTCGTTATGAACTTAATACTAATTTAAAAAAAGGAAAGGATTACAAATCGGAGGAAAGGTATTGAAGAAAATTAAATTAAATAATGCATCTATTATAAAAAAAAAGTAATCCTGATTTCCAGGATTACTTTTTTGCTTTTTTATATATTATAAGATGTTAATTTACCTTTACAATAAAGTAGCTTTTCTTACCTTTTTGAAGTAACAAAAACTTACCGTCGATAAGATCCGTTTCATTGGCTGTAAAAGTATCATTTACTTTTTGTTTGTTCACAGAGATTGAGTTTCCTTTGATTTCTCTTTGTGCTTCGCTCTTAGATTTTAAGAACCCTGATTTTTCAGAAAGAAGATCAACAATATTTACTGCTAAAACATCCGTTCTTACAATTTCTTTTTGAGGAACTCCGTCAAAAACTTCAAGGAAAGTTTCCTCATCAAGGCTTACAAGATCTTCTGCTGTAGAACGTCCGAAAAGAATTTCAGAAGCTTTCAGAGCTTTTTCATATTCTTCTTTTCCGTGTACCCAAATCGTTACTTCTTCCGCAAACTTCTTTTGTAATTTTCTTTCGTGTGGCGCTGTTTTGTGCTCTGTAATTAATGCTTCAATTTCTTCTTTTCCTAAGAAAGTGTAGAACTTGATGAACCTTTCGGCATCATCATCAGTAGCATTCAGCCAGAACTGGTAGAATTTATAAGGAGATGTTTTCTTTTTATCAAGCCAATAGTTTTCCCCGCTTTCAGACTTTCCGAATTTGGAACCATCAGCTTTTGTGATCAAAGGAACTGTTAATGCAAAAGCTTCACCCTGAGCTTTTCTACGGATCAATTCTGTTCCTGTAGTGATATTTCCCCACTGGTCAGAACCTCCCATCTGTAGCCTTACATTGTTATTTTGGTATAAGTGAAGAAAATCATATCCCTGAATTAACTGATAGGTAAATTCGGTAAAACTCATTCCGTCAACACCTGCGTCTCCGGAAAGTCTTTTCTTTACTGAATCTTTAGCCATCATATAATTGACGGTGATATTCTTTCCGACATTCTTAGCAAAATCAAGAAAAGAAATGTTCTTCATCCAGTCATAGTTGTTCACCAACTCAGCTTTGTTAGGCTCATTTCCATCAAAATTTAAGAATTTTGAAAGCTGGTTCTTTAAACAATCAACATAGTGTAGAAGAGTTTCCTCATCCAGAAGATTTCTTTCAGAAGATTTCCCGGATGGATCTCCGATCATTCCTGTAGCACCTCCTACCAAAGCAATCGGTTTGTGCCCGTGCTGCTGGAAGTGAGCTAGAATCTTAATCTGGATAAGACTTCCGATATGTAAAGAATCGGCAGTAGGATCAAAACCAATATATGCAGTAGTTACCTCTTTATTCAGTTGTTCATCGGTTCCTGGCATCATATCGGCAAACAGACCACGCCATTTAAGTTCTTCTATAAAGGAATTCATTGATTTTTAACTTTAAAATTTTAAGTTGCAAAGATAGTAAATTCAGAAAGATTAAGGGTAAAAAAGCGAAAGGACGATAGGGTAGGAATGTAAAATAAGAATATCATAAAAACTTTCCAGCCGGTCACTTTGAAAATAGAATGGCGGAACCTTTTTATCCCTTTGCTTTTTCACCCCAAATAATCTATATTTGTTATTAATGAACGACGAACAGCTATTCCTGCTCATACAGAAGGCCAAAGATAAAGACCAGAAGGCCCAGACTAAACTCATTAATGTTTTTTGGGTGGACGTTTTCTCTTTTGTGATGAAAAAGGTGAGAGATGAAAATGATGCCGATGAAATCACCGTGAATGTTTTTTCAAAAGTATTGTCGAAGTTGGATATGTTCGATCCTCATTTTCAGTTTAAAACCTGGGTACTCACTATTGCCCAAAATACAGTAATCGATTTCTGGAGAAAGAAGAACCGCGACAATGAAGATGCCGTTGAAAACTTAGATGAGGTTAAAAATCAATATGCAAAATCTCCTGAAGAACTTCTGATTTCTCAAGAAGAACAAAAGAAAATCATCAAAACCATAGAATCCCTGGATGCCAATTATCAGGACATCATCAAATTGAGGTTTTTTGAAGAAAAGAGCATCAAAGAAATTGCTGAAGAGCTGGGAATCTCCGTTGCCAATACCAAAGTACGGGTAATGCGTGCCAAAAAAGTCTTAGCCGAACTCTTGAAGAATAACGAGTTTGATGATAATTAAACTTCAGATAAGTTAATGGTATTCAATAGAAATGGGCTTTAGCCTGTTTACTGGAAATTCAAATTTACAATTGGCTTCAGCCAAAACTTAAATTTAGAAGACATTAATTAGAAATAAACCTCCTCCTTTGTTTTCGGAAGTATGATTTTTCGTTGTTTTTCCTGATTCCTGTTTTGAAGATTAATTTTTAATCCTTTCTGAATATAAGTTTCCTTTAATGATTTTCCATACTCAGCTGTATTTTCTACTTCTTTTGTATAGTTCAGTTGTCCTGTAGAAAGATTGAAATCTATATCTTTCCAGTAATCTCCGGGCCTTCCAGAAGAGGTAGAGGTTCCTATTAACTCAAAATGTCCGTTCTGAAATCTATATTTATCTGTAACATCCCATTTCCAGCTGCTTCCTCCGGCTTGTATAATTGTTAGGATCCCTTTTTCAATTCCAGTGCTTTGATAAGGATCTCCCATCATACCTCCCGCACTGCTTTCCATAACAGCGTTTCTTGATTTTTCCAGGACGGTCCATTTTCCGTTCACTTTTTTCAAAATTTGAATTTCACGGATTTTTCCCAGTTCGCCCTCATCTTTTGTCGTGTATATCATTACTTTTTCAGGAATTTTATCCCCATCAAGATCTCCATCTACCGTTTCGAGGATAGTAGAACCTGCTGGCTGAAATTGTTTTTGAGCCAGACAGAATATTCCGGATGCTGCAAACAAAAGGCAGAATGTTTTTCTCATAAAGATATTTTGAAGACCTAAATATACAAATGAAATTTTGAATTATTAGTTTCATCAATATTTCCGGTTGATGGTTTCCATTAAAAAATCCTTAACTTTGAACTTCAATTTTAGAAATGGAAAATTTAGTTCAAGACACTACCGTTCAAAAACCAAAATGGATCCGCGTAAAACTTCCTACCGGAAAGAATTACAGAGAGCTGAGAACTTTGGTTGATAAATATAAATTAAATACCATTTGCCAAAGCGGAAGCTGCCCGAACATGGGAGAATGCTGGGGTGAAGGTACAGCCACTTTCATGATTTTAGGAAATATCTGTACAAGAAGCTGTGGATTCTGTGGCGTAAAAACAGGAAAACCGCTGGATGTAAACTGGGATGAACCTGAAAAAGTAGCAAGATCAATCAAATTAATGAAGATCAAACATGCCGTCCTTACTTCTGTAGACCGTGATGATCTGAAAGATATGGGATCTATTCTTTGGGGAGAAACAGTAAATGCTGTAAGAAGAATTTCTCCGGGAACGACCATGGAAACTCTGATTCCGGATTTCCAGGGACTTACAAAACATCTAGACAGATTAGTAGACGTAGCTCCGGAAGTGATTTCTCATAATATGGAAACCGTAAAACGTTTGACAAGAGAAGTGAGAATCCAGGCTAAATACGAAAGAAGTCTTGAAGTTTTGAGATATCTGAAAGAAGCAGGACAAAGAAGAACAAAAACTGGAGTAATGCTGGGATTGGGTGAAACCAAAGATGAAGTTTTCCAAACCATCGAAGATATCAGAAATGCTAACGTAGATGTTATTACTATGGGACAATATTTACAGCCGACTAAAAAACATCTTCCTGTAAAAAAATTCATCACTCCGGAAGAGTTTGATGAGTTTGGAGATTTTGCAAGAAGTTTAGGTTTCAGACACGTTGAAAGTTCGCCTCTTGTAAGAAGTTCTTACCACGCAGAAAAACATATTCATTAAAATACAGACCGTTCAGAAATGAACGGTTTTTTGTTTTTTAGGGTGTAGGGATTAGGTAGCAGGTTGCAGGAATTAGGTGCTGCTAGAAATGAAGACCTCTAGTTGTCATAAGTATCTGCCATCATTCCCCTCCTTTGGAGGGGTGGCAAAAATTCAAAGAATTTTTGACGGGGTGGTTATAAAGTATTACAATATATATTACATCAATAGAAGTGGACTTTAGTCCGCTTATAATAGGATTAAAAATAATTTGGCTTTAGCCGAAACCTAAAGTGCAGCATTATTTTGTACACACTACAAATTCATCCTATTTATTACAAGCTGTTTCCTTAGTAATTACCCCAATCCGTCCATTGACTTCAATAGGTCTGAAATGTTTTTTCTTGAATTCGGAAGGAGTTTCTCCCGTATGCTGTTTGAATAATTTATTAAAATAAGAAAGGCTTTCAAAACCCACCTGAAAACAAACCTCTGTCACAGAATAATCTTTCAGCAGGAATATTTTAGCTTGATTGATCCTGTAATTATTCACAAAATCAGTGAAGGTCATATTGGTCTGCTTTTTAAAATAACGGCAGAAAGCAGGAGTACTCAGACTCACAACTTTTGCCACTTCATTCACATTAGGCTTTTGGTCGTAGTTTTGGTGAATATAGTCGTAGATGGTTCCCATTCTGATTTTATCATTCAAAAACCATTTAATCCGGGTGTCTTCTTTATTGAGTTCTTTTACTTCGGTTGAATCGGCGAGGATTTGTAGTATATCAATCAGCCCCATTAAAGATTCAAAGGAGTTTTTGTCTTTAATCACCTGAAGTTTTTCAACCACTGTATTTTTGGTTTCCCCTGAAAATGACAAGCCAAGATAGGAACGTTCCAAAAGCGCTTTAATATTCTCAAATTCAGGAACAGGAAGAATAATATCCTGAAGGAAACTTTCCCGCATCTGCAACACCAGCTGTTTACATTCGGTCTGAATACCGTAATCAAAATTAAGATGAGGTACATTAGAGCCAATCAATAGAAGATCACTGTCTGTAAAGCCGGAAATGTTTTTCCCAACGTGCCGGATTCCATTCACCGCTTCTACATATACCAACTCAATTTCCGGATGATAATGCCAGAAAAAACAGTTTTTCAGAGAAGGAGCAAATAGCTTGAATGATTTCCCCTTTTCAAATTCAATAATTTCTTTCTGGATTTTCATTTTGTTCTGATTTGATTGTTTATGAATATAAAATTAAATAAAAAGGTTAATATGGAGCAAATTTTTATCATTCAAAGAGGTGTGAAATTCAAACTTTCTTTCGATTTTTGCACTTTCAATTTGAGATGCTGATACACTCTTATATTGAAAGAAATTAATTCAGAAAAAAGATTTAGATACAATGAAGATTGATAAAAGAATAATACCACTAGCCATCGGTGGTTTGGGAATAGGAACTACGGAATTTACCGTAATGGGACTGTTGCCGGATATTGCAAAAACGTTACAGATCACGATCCCGCAGGCAGGACATTTAATTTCTGCGTATGCGATGGGAGTAGTTATCGGAGCACCTATCCTGATTGGGTATTCTGTAAAATTTCCCCCGAAAAAAGTTTTGATGGCTTTTATGATCCTTTTTACCATATTTAATGGACTTTCCGCTATTGCTCCGGGATACAACAGTATGCTGGCGATAAGATTCCTGTCTGGGCTTCCTCACGGAGCGTTCTTTGGAGTAGGAACGGTGGTAGCCTCAAGAATGGCCGGAAAAGGAAAAGAAGCATTTTATATATCCATGATGTTTACCGGGCTTACGGTCGCCAACCTTGCTATGGTTCCTCTGGTCACTTATATTGGGCATACTTTCCACTGGAGGTTTTACTTTGCTATCGTAGCGGTCATCGGTCTCTTCGCTATTTTATTTTTAAAACTGTGGCTTCCTGCAATGGAATCCAACCAAAATACCCACTTCATGGAAGAATTGAAGTTCCTTAAAAACAAACAGTCGTGGCTGGTACTTGCCATTACGGCGATTGGGTTTGGAGGACTTTTCACATGGTTGAGCTATATTACCCCTTTAATGACGGTGGTTGCCGGAATTAAAAGCAGTCAGATGGCATATGTTATGGTTCTTGCCGGAGCCGGAATGGTAGTTGGAAATCTGGTTGGAGGTATTGTTTCAGACAAATTGGGACCTGAAAAAACCTGTGCTCTGCTGATCTTCCTGATGATGATTTCTTTGGGAGGAGTTTTCTTCCTGGCAGAACATCAGAATATTGCTCTTATACTGACATTTATGTGTGGTGCTTTATCCATGTCGATTGCATCACCCATCAACATTATGATGATGAAAGCCGCTCCAAAAAGCGAAATGATGGCAGCTGCTTTTATGCAGGCAGGTTTTAATATTGCTAACGCGATGGGAGCTTTCCTGGGAGGAATTCCTTTAGAATACGGGTATTCATTCAAATATCCATCATTGGTAGGAGTGGGGATGACCTTTATAGGAGTGATTGTAAGTGTAAGATATATCTATTTGTATGGCTCGGGAGCTCAAAAAGAACAAGAAGTTGCTGCCGAATGTGTGTCATGTGACAAATAAGAAAGTTGACATTCTTTAAAATAAAAAAAGAGCCTGTTTCTCACTGAAAACAGGCTCTTTTGTATCAAATAAATTTTATACCTCTACTTCATCTCCGTTTTTGCACCAGTAGAGGGCATTGTATAAGTTTTCTTTCGGGAAAGATTTAAATTCTCCCGGCATCAGAACACTGAAAATACTGGTAAAATTACGTATACCTTCTTTATCCGTAACAATGGCTGAACGATTCCAATTGGTAAGGTTTTTTAATCCTAACAGCAAATCTTCAAGCCATGCGCCCATGGTAAAATTATCCAGATCGGTATCCAAATACAATAAATAATTCAGCTCACCAAACTGCTCTACCTTCTCTTTTACGCGCGGAATTACAAGTTTTTCAAAATCCTCTTTCGTTACTTCTCCCGTTGCACTGAATGCCGCAACATTCTCCGGGGCTTCTGGAATAATTGTTATCATAATGAATATTTTTTGGTGGTTTGATTTTAAAAACTAACAATAACTACACCATAATTTGATGGGATATTGTTAAAAAAGGTATAAATATTGTTGTTTTTAGTGTAAAATATTAATATGAATCTCAAATCGAATGAACCTTTTTGGCTTTTAAAAAACGGATTAATGAAATCCTATCCGTCTCTAAAATCAAATGAAGAATGTGAAGTTCTTATTGTAGGAGGCGGGATCACAGGGAGTCTTATTGCCCATCAGATGATAGAAGACGGCTATGATACGATTCTTATTGATAAACGGGAACTTTGCAATGGAAGCACCTCTGCTACGACTTCAATGCTGCAATATGAAATAGATGTTCCTCTCTATGAACTGATAGGAAAAATAGGTGAAAAGGGTGCTGTTTTAAGTTATAAAGCTTGCAGTGATGCGATTGACTTGATAGAAAAGGTTTCAAAACTGATCAGATCGGACGCAGGTTTTAAACGAAAGAAATCCTTGTATTTTGCTTCAAAAAAGAAAGATGTTGATTGGCTGAAGAAAGAATATAAAGCGAGAAAAGAAAACGGATTTGAAGTACAATGGCTGGAATCAGACAAGATTTTGGAACAGTTTGAATTTGAGAATACCTATGGCGGTATTTTGTCAAAACAAGGGGCTAGTATTGATGCCTTTCAGTTTGCTCATGAACTTTTTATGCATAATGTAAGAAAAGGATTGAAGATCTTTGATAAGACCGAAATGGTAAAAGTGGAGGAGCATAAAGGGTTTAATCTGGTGACGGTAGACAGCGGATTTCAGATCAAAGCAAAAAAGATCATTTACTGCATTGGTTATGAAAGTAAAAATCTGCTGAAAGAACACTTCGTTAATTTAAAAAGCACCTATGCGGTTGTTTCTGAAATAGACAAGGACAAGTTTAAAAATATCAGCAGTACATTGGTCTGGAATACTGATGATCCTTATCTCTACATGCGGACTACCGATGACGGAAGGATTCTTATCGGAGGAGGAGACGAAGACTTTTATAACGCTGAAAAACGGGACGCCCTCCTCAATAAAAAAGAAAAAGAGATTCTTAAAAATCTAAAGAAAATAAAACCTGATTATCCCTTTTATACAGATTTTGTCTGGGCCGGAACTTTTGGAGAAACCAAAGACGGACTTCCCTATATTGGTACCCATGAAAAATTCAAAAATTCCTATTTTGTATTAGGTTTTGGAGGAAACGGGATTACTTTTTCAGCAACAGGGATGAAAATGGCTTCTTTGTTTATGAAGAACAAAAAACATCCATTATCAAGATATTTTAAATTTAAACGATAGTAATTAAGTCTCTTTTTCTTTTGATGAAGGCTATTTATTCTGAATAAAGTATCTTTTTTTCAGTCTACTCAACGATACCGGATGCATTCCCAGATAGGTGGCCAGATCTTTAGATTTTACCCGTAAAATTAATTTAGCGTCCTGATCAAGCAATTGTAAATATCTTTCTTCGGGAGTTAAACTTACAAAAGAATAAAAGTTTTTATACATATCCATTGCTGTACTTTTCCAATACATTAAAAGAAGTCTTCCTATATTAGGATAGTCTTTAATTGCCTGTTCTAGCTTAAAATAATCAAGTAAAAACATTGTAGTTTCTTCTAATGTTTCATGAGTTAGTGTAGCAGGAGTCTGATGAACGAGTACATCTATTGAACCATAAGGTTGGTTTTCATAAATAAACCAAACAGTTTTATCATAAACCCGTATCAGACCAGTGATCACAATTCCCACATGGCCTATTTGTTCTCCCCGATGCAGTACAATTTTATTTATTGGGAAGGTTACAAATTGAACCATTTCAAGTAACTTTTCTCGATCTCTATCCTCGAGAAAATCATTTTGCTCGAAATAGATTTTAGTGAATTCGTTGGATTTTATCATTTGTTGTTTTTGTACTACTAATTTATGAGTTTATCCAATATTTATGTCTAATAAATCACAAAAAATGATAAAATAAGATGTTTTTTTATTAATATTTATGGCTGTTTTCTATTTATTAACCTATGCTAAAAATTAATTATCCTTTGTTAATAAACACTTGAAACTTCACTTTATCTGCTTTTTATTAACAAGTTTAAATATATTTGTTATTATAAATAGCAGTAAATAATTACAATCTTTTTTTTCATTAAGTTTTTTATCTGGCATTTTTAATTATGACCAGATTTATAATGTGTTTTAACCGCTTCACATGAGGCGGTTTTTAAGCAAATAAAACAAAATTTTGGAGATCATATTATTAATACAAAGACTCCGACAATTTGCCGGAGTCTTTGTACCTTTTATGAAAATATTCTTTTACATTATCTGCTGTAATACTGGATCTGCATCTCTTTCGGATACTTTACTTCATAGGAGAATGTGATCTTCTCTGAACTTCCTGAACCGATGTTCTTGTTCCAAAGGATGCTGCCTGTTTTATCATCAAGGCTTCCATCACCAAGGTTCAGTGTTTTTACCAGGATCTTAGAATTTTCGCTGATCGGAAGCTGATCAAGAACCTCCAGCTCAATACTTTCTTTTGTATTATTTCTGATGCTGATCTGATAAGACTCTGTTTCCCATTTGTTTGAATTCATAGCCTTTTGAGACGTTTTATCTTCAAGCTTGATTCTTTTTACCGTAATTCTTTCATCTACTCCAAGAGAAATTGGGAATTCGTCTTTCACATAATTGCTGGTAATATTCGTTTTTCCGATATAATTATCCTCAAAATAAATATTAGCTTCTCCATTGATAAGGTTGAGGTTCTGCCAGTTCTTTACAAAAGCCATCAGGAATACCTGATTATTAAGTTTCGGAACCGTGTGGTATTTGTAAGTGGCATCAATCTGTTTTTTATCCAGAATAACATACTGTTCCTTTTCCTGGCTTACAATAGTCTGGTTATAATTCAGCTCATAGATCACATTCATCTGGCTGTCAGAAACTGAAGCAATAGGAATCTGACTTGGTTTTGCGGCGATGTCTTCTCTCATCTGATACGCATTAGCCGCTGAAGTTTCCTTTTTAACCTTATAGGCTGCTACTTCCATCTGGGAATTGTATGACGTATATTCAGCTACATACAGCGGAGATAAAATAGGTCTGTCCTGATTGTATGATGGTCTATAAGTAGAAACAAACAACTTTATATTTTTCCAGTCCTGTCCTGTTTTCTGATAAATTTTACCTTTATAAACCATTTCAAGAGGTTTTTTTACAGACTGAGCCCGCAAGTCGTAGGAAGGAACCCATCCGGCATCGGAAACGATGTAGCTTACCCCAAGATTCAGGTTCGTTTCACTGTCTGCAAGAATTTCAAGCAAAAGTTCTCTGCGGTTGGTATTTTTATGAGTTTGCTCTTCAGCAGACTGGTTGTTGAGCTTTGCAATGCTTTCATCCAGAACTGTTTTCTGCTCGTCCAGGAGAAATATCTGATTATCGATTTCCAGCATTCGTTTTCTATAAAACTCAGTAAGTTTAATAAGCTGTTCCTGCGGAGTAGATTTATCGTTAGTAGACACTTTCAAATTATCATTAATGATACGTTGTTCCCCTGTCAGGTTTTTGATCTGAATATTCAGAAGGCTGACTTGTCTTTGAAGTTTTTTGGTCTCTGTTTCAAGTTTCTTTTCATTGTCTGACAATTCATCATTTTTCAAAAAATTATTTTGAGGAGTAATGGAAAGAAGTGTTGTATTTTTTTCAAGATTGATTTTGTACGTATTCTCGTCCAGATTATTGGGGAGATTGACGATTCTTATTGTATTTCTGCCTTTCTGAAGGCTTACATTGGTAGTTCCAAAAACCTTTGCCCCTGAAGAAATACGGTGGCCTGTTTTACTTCAATTTCTTTTTTGATTTCCTGTGCTTTGATAAAGGAAACAGAAAATGTAATTAATATTAAAAGATAACGTTTCATCGTTTATTATTTTAAATTTCTAAAGTAAAATTATCCCTATTTAAGGCTGAAAATCGGGAAACTTGGTGAAATGGTGGTTTGACTTGGTGAGTTTGTCACAGGTAAAAAATAAAAAACAGCTCCCAAAGGAACTGTCTTTTTAAATCTGTTATTTTTAAAGGATTTCGTATCGTGTTTTGATGCTGTATTTCAGCTTGATGTTTTCAATATTATCAAAAGAATAATCTACCGGGGCATCAGCCATTTCCAATTGTACACTGTTCATTCTGCCTTTATAAGCGGCCGGCATAATCATATCGCTGGTGTAGTCTTCTATTTCTACAATTTCAAGGACACTTCCTGTCTTTTTACCCATACTTTCCAGCAAGTAATCTGCTTTTTCTTTAGCGGCTTTCAAAGCGTTGATCTTCACTGCTTTTCTGAAATCTGCAATTTTAGTACTTTTTACCTCTGCGATGTTCAGACTGGTTACCCATTTTTGGTTCAAATCTTCAAAAATTTTACTAAGACTTGATTTTGTACTGGCCTTAAACTGATAGTTCTTTGAAAACTTAGCAGTTTTAGAATAGATATTCTGGTACATCGACTTGAACTTGATATCCTCGTTCTTTACCCCGGCATTCTTTAAGGTTTCAAATAACTTCTTCTCATTATCAGCCAGATCATTTTTGTTATCTGCTTTTATTCCGACGCTGAAGATAATTTCATCCGGTTCTACTTCCATTTCGGCAACGCCTGTTACTTCAATTGCGTTCTTCTTTACTTCCTGAGCATTTACAAAGCTTCCAAGAGTTAAAATTCCGATTAATAAAAAATGTTTCAATTTCATAATTTCCTGTTTTTGATTTTAAATTCTGATGTAAAATTACGCACATCAGATACTGGAAATTGGGAGACTTGGTGAAATGGAGCTTTCACTTGGTGAGCCTGTGGAAAAAGAAAAATTGTTCCGAAAAATGTTATTTTGAACCATTAAGATCCTTTAAGCTATTAAGATTATGAAGAGAGGCTTCTTTTATATATAAGCAGAATCAAGAGGCTTAATTCTACTTAATCTATTCAATTTCTTAACGCTTTGTTTTCTCTTTGTTTTTCTTCAGATCATATTTTACACTGAGGTTCATGATATATTGTATGCCCACTTCAGGATCAGCATTATTGATCACTTTATCAAAACCGGTATAATCTGTACCGTCATAATAAAAAGTCCTTGATTTCCTTTCTTCCTTTTTGACATATCTGCTGTCATATCCATAGGTAACATTGGCACTTTCAAAAGCCACATAATTCTGGTATTGGTTTTTAGGAAAGGCATACGTAAAACCTGAAGTAGCAATAGGGTTTCCAATAATTTCCTTTTTAAACAGGCTAAAGTAATTTTCCTTCTTTTTATCAAAAACAGCATACGCTTCCTTGAGAAGGTTTTCCTGGATTTTATCAATATCATTGTTGATATACTCTACTTTAATAACATCATAAATCTGGAAATCTGAAGCCTCGGAGATCAGTTTTTCAATCATAGCGTGTTTGTTTACCGTAATAATGATGTTTTTCTTGGTTTCAAAACCGTCCATTTTCTGAGTGGCAACCTGTGCTTCTTTATTAATATTGTAATCATAGATTTTAGTTTGTGATATAAAATCCACAAAAATATCATCGCTTTTGATTCCCATTGATGATATCCTTTTTATAAAACCATTAATCCTTCTGTTGATATTTTCAATGGCAATTTTGGGAGTGGGAGCCTCTTCATTCAAACCCAGTGTAAGTTTGTAACGGTCTGCAGTTTTGTTCATCAATACTTTTACACTCACAATCAATGTAGAATCGTTGGTGAAATAACTGTTGGTGTTGTTATATTCAAGTAGCTTCTGAGGAGGGGAATAGTCGTAATTATTTTTGTCTTTGTAGATCTGGTTTCCTCCGACCTGTGCTTTTGAAAATTGTAAGAATGAAACAATGATGAAGAATAAAAATGTAAATGTTAGTTTTTTCATGATTTTTAAATTTGAATTATGACGCAAACTTAATCTTAGGGTCACATTATCAATGGGTAAACTTGGTGGAAGGGGAATTTCACCTGGTGAATAGTTTTTGAGCAGACTATATATATGTATATCTTTGTTTTATGAAAATGCTTAAACTCTTTACAATCTTTTTATTGGTGTTCCTGGGAAATATAATACATTCCCAAACCACGAATAATAGCAGTGCTGCTGTGGAAGAAGTTCAGGTAGAAACAAAGAAACTGAAAAAAGCAATTGATACTAAGAATGAACCCGCCCAGGCCGATTCTTATTATAGTATTGGCGAAACATTTTTCAATGGCGGAAATTTTCCCAAAAGTGAAGAATATTACACAAAAGCCAAAAATTTGTATGAAAAACTGAATGACAAGCCTAATATTGAAAAAGCAACCCGAAGATTGGCTCAGTCACAGGAAAAACAGAACAAAATAACCCCCGCCATCAGTAACTACAGCAGGGTAGCGCAAATGGGATACAGTGAAAAAAGTAAAGCAGTCAATTCTAATGACGTTACGAGACTTTCTTCTCCCACACCAGAGCTTAGGGCCGAAGCGATTCAGAATAATATTAATCTGAGTAAAAAAGAAAATGAACAAGGCGATCTTGCGGAAAGCTATAGTCAATTGGCTGATGTTAATCTAAAGCAGAAAGATGTTTCCAGTGCCGAAGAAAACCTGAATACAGCCTATAAAATTTCTAAAAAAGAAGCTCCTCAACAAGCATTGGCAATCAATCAAAAGTTGGCTGATCTTTACGTTGAGAACAAAAATTATGATAAAGCTATTGAAGCTAAAAAAAAGGTTCTGAAAGAAGATTTTGTAAAAGATAATTCACAGGAAAAAGTCAATCAGATTCAGGAACTGGCGGATATTTATATTAAAAAAAATGATCCGAAAGAAGCGGTGGATTTGCTGAGAAATGCCTACGGAATTGCTTTAGACAAAGGACATACGCTGGAAGCTCAGAGAAGTGTAAAAAAGCTGGACAGCCTTTATGCAATTTCAGGAAATATTGATGCTTCAGTTCAGCTGTACAGAGATTTCCTGGGAAAACTCCCGAATCTCGTTTCTAAAGATAGAAGTCTGATCGATAATAAAATTCTGGAAGATACCGAACAGCGAATTTCACAGCTGGAAAAAGAAAAGGAGCTGAAAGACGAGCTTATCAGAAAAAAGGATGTCTTCAATTATAGCTTGGTTGGAGCTCTTATTCTGCTTACTGGATTGATTATTTTTATTTTCAGAACACTGAAGAAAGTTCAGACGAAAAATAAGAAAATTGCTCTTCAGTCGCTTCGCAGGGAGATGAATCCGCATTTTATCTTTAACAGTTTGAATAGTGTCAATCACTTTATCGCGACCAATAACGAACTGGAAGCCAATCAGTATCTGACGAAATTCTCAAAACTGATGCGTGGGGTGATGGAAAATTCCACAGAGGATTTTATACCTTTCCAGCAGGAGCTTGATCTTCTTCAAAACTATCTGGCTCTGGAAAAGACCCGTTTTGCTGATAAATTCGATTATGAAATTGAAGTAGATGAAGATCTCAATATGCAGAATCTGCAGATTCCGGGAATGCTGATACAGCCGTTTTTGGAAAATGCAATCTGGCACGGACTCCGCTACAGAACAGAAAAAGGGCTTTTAAAATTAAGCTTTGAAAAGAATGGATCTGATCTGAAAATTCTCATCGAAGACAACGGAATAGGAATCGAAGAAAGCAAAAGGCAGAAAACCCATCATCAAAAGACCAGAGAGGGTAGAGGGATGAAGAATACCCTGGAAAGAATTCAGCTGCTCAACGATTTGTACAAAAAAGATATTACCTGTTCTGCAAAAGATAAAGAAAATACCAACGGAGTTTTGGTTACTATAAAAATTAAAATGCATTAACCTTAGCTAAGGTTAATGCATTTCGTTTATAAATTGGTAATTAAATTCATTTATTTAATATACTTTTTCTTCAAAGCTGAAAAGTTGGTTTTAATCTCCTCCAGTTCATAATAAGCCGGAATGACTTCAGCTCCTGAACGGTTGATAAAACCATAAGTTCCCGTTATATTTTTTACCAGCGCCAGATCTTCTGCATATTCACCAAACGTATTAATCTTTGAATATACCGGCTGCACGATAACTTTCCCGCTTTTATCCGAAATCCCATAGGTTCTGGAATTGGTTTTTGTCAGTCTCCAGTTTTTATTGATCTTGCTGATATCTTCTCTTTCCGACATTTTTATTTGTGAAAAAGAAAGACTGAAAATAGTCATACAGATTAGGATAAGAAATTTTGATTTCATGTTGTTTTTGTTGGGTTTAAATGATTATAGTTTTTAGTAAAGCCTAAATTAATAAAAAAATAGTAATTATTTAATCCTGCATTAATTTTATTAAAGTCCTGTAAACACCGAAAAATTTACTTTTATAACACCTTTTACCTTCTATCTGCCACCTGCCACCTGAAAAATCCTGTAACCATTTTGAAACAGAAATTGTCTTAAAGATAAAAACGTAACCCAAAATGACTACTACCAGTAAAAAAGCCAGACTCGCGGGATTTTTTTATCTCATTGTTATAATAACCGGATTTTTCAGTTTAATGTACGTTCCATCAAAACTGATTGTCTGGGAAAACCCTACCTTGACCTTTCAAAATATTTCTTCTTCAGTACAATTGTTCAGACTAAGTATAGCCAGCAGTATCATCTGTTATATCGCTTTTACTTTACTTCCTTTGGCTTTGTATCAACTGTTGAAAGATGTGAATGGAAATTATGCAAAACTGATGGTCATTCTAGCTCTTATCAGTATCCCTATTTCCTTTATCAATCTGCAAAGCAAATTTTCTGTCCTTACCATTATTGAAGGAACAGATTATCTAAAAGTCTTTGATGTAAAGCAGCTGCAGGCTCAAATGATGATGTTGCTGAGCAACTATAACAAAGGAATCTTAATCGCTCAGGTTTTTTGGGGCTTATGGCTTTTTCCCTTTGGTTATCTTGTGTACAGATCCGGATTTTTGCCCAAAATTTTAGGTGTTTTTTTAATGCTCGGTTGTGTGGGATATGTGATTAACGTTTTGGGAAGAACGACGGTTCCTCATTTTTCGGAGTATTCAATATCAAAGTATATCACATTATTTGCTACGATAGGAGAGATAGGAACCTGTTTGTGGCTGCTGGTGGTTGGGGTAAGAAATAAAAAAGTAAATCAACATTAAAAATAGAAACCATGAACAATTCTACAAAATTTGAAGATATACAGGTCAATGTAAAAATCATACTTGCCGGTCTTTGGGCTTCGGTTACTTTATGCTATCTGTACGGGGATTATTTTGAGCTGTATACTCCCGGAAAGACACAGGGGCTTGTGGAAGGAACCCATTTATTAGATTCCCCTCCGAAATTATTTCTTGCTTCAGTCGTTTTGGCGATTCCTGCTGTAATGGTGTTTCTTTCTCTGATCCTAAAACCTGCATTCAACAGGATTCTTAATATCATCTTTGGATCATTTTTTACTCTGGTCATGTTATTTATCGGGGTTACTTCCTTCTCAGACTGGTATCTGTTTTATACCTTTCTAGCCATAGTAGAATGCATTATTACAATATTGATCGTCAAATATGCCTGGAGCTGGAAAAAAGTATAGGCTTTACAGAAACGTAGATATGCTAAGATTGTAGGGTTGGCTAAATATTCCTAATTTGCACCTGAAACCTATTATTTGCCACCTAATATCTAACCTGAATGAAAATAAAAGCTGTCATTGTAGATGATGAACTCATAGCAAGAGAAGTTTTACGAAGCTATCTTACCAAATACTGCCCGCAGGTGGAGATTCTTGGTGAAGCTGAAAACATTAAAGATGCCGTTCCGTTAATTGCCGAAATGCAGCCTCAATTGGTTTTTCTGGATGTAGAAATGCCTTTTGGAAACGCTTTTGATGTTCTGGAAGCAACCAAAGATTTTTCCTATGAAACCATTTTCATTACTGCATTTTCACAATACTCTTTACAGGCTTTAAATAAATCAGCAAGTTATTATATTTTAAAACCTATTGATATTCAGGAACTCATTCTGGCAGTCAACAAAGTAGCAGAAAGTCTTGAGAAAAAAGATGAACTCAACCGGAATAAAGTTCTCCTTGAAAACCTGAAATTAAAACCCGAAAAACAGCAGCTCATTCTTCCTACTTTACAGGGATTTGATGTGGTAAAGACCGAAGATATTGTAAGACTTCAGGCTGATGGAAACTTTACACAGGTGTATCTTACCGATGGTTCAAAGAAAATGGTTTGCCGTTTTCTAAAACACTTTGATGATCTTTTGGAAAACCCTTTTGTAAGAGTTCATCGCTCCCATATTATCAATACAGGTTTTGTAAAATCCTATCATAAAAGCGGAACGGTAATGTTGTCTGACGACACTGAAATTGAGGTTTCAGGAAGCTTTAAAGATAATTTCCTGAAGGTTTTTTCATAGAATTTATTGTTCCTTAACAGCTTAAAGGCATTATTTTTGACGTTTTCACCCTAATCACACAAATATTCCAGTCATGAAAACCATTCATAAAATTATCCTTCCCGTTTCATTGGGAGCATTAGGTCTTATCATTTTCAATTCATATTCTGTGAGAATTCCCAGAGGGGCATCGGCTGTAAAGAATTTTGATAGTAAAAAATATCTTGGCAGATGGTACGAGATGGCCCGTTTCGATTACAGATTCGAAAAAAATATGGATAATGTCACTGCAGAATATTCAGAAAACCCTGATGGAACCATTCAGGTTAAAAATAAAGGCTACGATTATAGTAAAAAAGTATGGAATGAATCTATTGGTGAAGCGAAATTTGTAAAAGATCCTACGGAAGCCCGCCTGAAAGTTTCATTTTTTAAACCTATCTGGGCCGGTTATAATGTCATTGATATTGATGAAGATTATCAATATGCTTTGGTGGCAGGAAGCAGCTTAAAATATCTTTGGATTCTGTCCAGAACCACTACTATTCCTGAAAGTATCCGTCAGCGTTTCATTCAGAAAGCAAGAAAAATCGGTTATAATACGGATGAACTTATCTGGGTGAAGCATAATCAATAAAAAAGTTAAAGGGCAAAATCACAGAAAAGCTAACATAGGTTTCTATGATTTTACCCTTTTGCTGTTTAGTTTTTAATATACTCTTTCCATTCCTCAAAACGATGATCAATCACCTGCTTCATCAGATCATAGTTTTCATAGGTATCTTCTATGTGATAGAAAGTTTCATACTGATAGTCGTTTTCCTCTGCTTTAGCATCAAAAATATTAACGTAATCATCAGCAAATGAACTGGATCTGTTTCCGAAATCGGTATCGTCTGCATAGTAATCCTTTGCAAAAAGATTTCCAAGCTCATTCAGATCATATTCAGAGAATTTTCCGTCACAAGAATCCATAATAAAGTCTGCACCAGTGATTTCTCTTCTTTTTAACTTTTCAATTTCTTCTTCGTTATCTTCTTTCAGTTCATCAGAAATCATATTGTTGTGAATGCACCAGTTCAGGAACATTCCTGTATGGGTTGCTCCGTTTTTCTGAGGAAGTTCTTCGGGAAAATCACCACCATAATGCCATGAAGCATCATCATATTTAGACATAATTCGTATTGTAGTTTTAGATAATTTCGGCAAAAATAGAAAAAATCAATTTATATTGCCGCGGCCACAGAAATTTCCGTCATTTGCAGAGAATTTTTTTCAACAAAAAAACATATGGAAAAAGCTGTTCTGATTACTATCGGGGATGAAATCCTTTCCGGAAACACGGTAGATACCAATTCTAATTTTATTGCTGCTGAACTTAAAAATATAGGAATCAAAGTGACTCAGATTCTTACGATCTCAGACGAAATTGAAACTATTAAAAATACACTGAGTACTGCTCTTGAAGGAGGAGACTTAGTCATTACAACAGGAGGATTGGGACCAACGAGAGATGATAAAACCAAAAAAGCCCTGGCAGAGTTTTTCAATGATGAAATTGCCCTGGATGAGGTCACTTTCAATCACCTTAAGGGTTATATGGAAAGAAGAGGACGAGCCGATATTCTGGAAAGAAATAAAGAACAGGCCTTTGTTCCTACCAAATCCATTGTTTTTCAGAATCATTATGGAACGGCACCATGTATGATGATGGAACTTGACGGAAAACTGTGTTACAGCCTTCCAGGTGTTCCTTACGAGGTAAAACCGCTTATCAAAGATCAGATTATTCCTTATTTACAGCAAAGATTCAAACTTCATTATATACATACCAGAATTGTTTCTGTAGTAGGAATTCCTGAGAGTATTCTTGCAGACACCATTGAAGATTGGGAACTGGCACTTCCTGAAAATATTGCTTTGTCTTATCTTCCGGTGGGAACCCGTGTAAAGCTTCGTCTGACAGCTTCTGGCGATCATGAAGAAGAGCTGAAAAAGATAACAGAAGAGGAAATCCAGAAACTGCTTCCTCTGGTAGAAGGTCATGTGATTGCCGTATCTGAAGATAAAATCGAAAATATTCTGGCAGAAATGCTTACCGAAAGAAAATTAACGATTTCTACTGCAGAAAGCTGTACTGGAGGAGAGCTGGCAAAAATGATCACTTCAGTTTCCGGTAGTTCAAAATATTTCCTTGGCGGAATAGTGCCGTATGCTACCGAAAGAAAGATTAAAATTTTAAATGTTTCCAGAGAAACCGTAGATCAGTTTACCGTGGTAAGCGAGCAGGTGGCTCAGGAAATGGCAAAAGGATGTCAGGAATTGTTTGAGACTCATATTTCCCTTTCTACGACGGGTGTTGCCGGTCCTGGAAAAGGAGAGGATGGTAACGATATTGGAACAGTTTATTACACCATAAGAATTAATGATGAGGAGACAACCTCCAAATTATACATGCCCCACCTGGAAAGAGTAGATTTTATGAATTTTGTTTCCCAAAAAGTGATTCAGGATTTGGTAAGCCTTCTTATCGACAGATAAATGCAATTCATACTTTTTAATTTTTTTTTAATTAATTTTAGTATAGTTTTTCACACTTTTTGAGCGCCCTTCAATAAATTTCAAAAATCGTGGAAAATTCCAAACAGATTTTTCAGACCAGCAGCAAAAAGCGTTGGAAAAGCGTACAATGGGGAAGCCGTGTTTTTATTTTTATAGGAATACTGCTTCTGCTTGCTTTAGGTCTGATGATGACTCTGGACAGAAGTCCTAAAATTCCTTTTAAAGAAGATTATAAAGCTGTCATTACAGCCAACAAACCTTACCTTCAGGAGAATAAAATTTCTAAAGAATATAAAGGGTTCAGAAGCTTTATTTCTGAAAAAACAATCCATACCAGCCTTGACAAAATTGAGAAGGCAAGAGCAGAAAGATATAAAAATCAGAACCGAAACTGGGCTCAGTTTCCGGGAGGAATCCGGTCTGCATTTTATGTGGCTTGGGATGCCCAGTCTCTGATGTCTCTGAAAAGAAACATCAGACACATCAATCTGGTTTTTCCTGAATGGTTTTTCCTTGATCCTAAAACAGGAGATCTGAAAACCAATGTAGATCCTGAAGGATATAAAGTGATCAAAAGAACAGGAATTGCTGCCATGCCAATGCTGAGTAATAACTCTGACCGGCAATTCCGCTCAGAAGGGCTGGTAAAAGTTCTTAACGATCCGCAGAAAAGAACCCATCTGATTCAAAAGATCACCCAACAATGTAAAAAATACCACTTTAAAGGAATTAATATTGACTTTGAAGATATGAATCTGAATTCTGATGAAAATCTGATTGCCTTTATGAAAGAGCTTTCAGAGACGTTCAAGCAGAATCAGCTGTTGGTGACAATGGATATTATGACGGATAATGATGATTACAATATCCCAAGATTGAATCCTTATGTAGATTACTTTGTGCTGATGGCTTATGATGAATATTCTGCAGGAAGTGATGCCGGTCCGGTTTCTTCCCAAAAATGGATAGAAGAACAGACGGGTAAAATTGTAAAACAAATCTCTCCTCAAAAAATCATTCTTGGGCTGGGTGCTTATGGATATGATTGGAGTTCCAATAAAGATGACAATACTTCGGTTACCTACATGCAGGCGATTACAAAAGCGAGTGCAAGTAAAGCTGTAATTGACTTTAATGACAATACTTTTAATTTAAATTATTCCTACACCGATTCTAAAAATCTTACCCATACGGTATTTTTCAATGATGCCGCCTCTATTTTTAATACGATGCGTTTCTCATCAGAATATCCATTGGCTGGAACTGCACTCTGGAGACTGGGAAGTGAAGACAGCAGAATCTGGAATTTTTATGATAAAGACCTTACGGGGGCAGGCCTTTCCAAATTGAATTTGAAAACACTGGAAAATGTAAAAGGGCAGACCATGGTGGATTATATCGGAGACGGAGAAGTACTGGATGTTCTGAATACCCCCCATGATGGAAAAATTGCACTGGAAATTGATCCAAAAGAGAAAATTATCACAGATGAAAATTACATCACCTATCCAAGTTCTTATGAAGTGAAAAAATACGGAAGTGCTCCTCAGAAAGAACTCGTCCTCACTTTTGATGACGGTCCGGATGAAACCTACACTCCGCAGGTACTGGATATTTTATCCAAATATCATGTTCCGGCAGCATTCTTTTTGGTAGGATTAAATGCAGAAAAGAATCTACCTCTTGTTAAAAGAATCTACCGTGAAGGACACGAAATAGGAAATCACACCTTTACTCATGAAAATGTAGCAAAAGTAAGTCCGCAAAGGGCTTTGCTTGAAATGAAACTGACAAGACTGCTGATCGAATGTATCACAGGCCACAGCACCATTTTGTTCAGAGCGCCCTATAATGCAGACTCTGAGCCTACCACATCAGAAGAGATTATTCCTGTAGCATTGGCAAGACAGCAAAACTATCTGGATATCGGGGAAAATATAGACCCCGAAGACTGGCAGCCTGGAATAAAAGCAGATGAAATTGTAAAACGTGTAATGGCCGGAATTAAACATGAGAGAGGAAATATTATTCTCCTTCATGATGCAGGTGGAGATACCAGAGAGGAAACGGTGAAAGCTTTAAAAATCCTTATTCCGACTCTTCAGAAACAAGGATACCATTTTACGAACCTGACGAATATTCTGCACAAAAGCAGAAGCGAACTGATGCCTGAAGTTCCCAAAACAAAGTCTTACTACATCATGCAGCTTAACCTTGTGTTAGCTACAGCGATCTATGGAATAAGTCATTTTCTGGTTGCTTTATTTACCATTTTCATTGTATTGGGGCTGATCAGACTATTGCTGATGGCGTACTGGGCTTTTAAAGAAAGAAAAAAAGAGAAAAAACTAGGAGAATTTCCAGTGCTGGAATCTTATCCGAAAGTTTCCATTATTGTGCCTGCTTATAATGAAGAGGTGAATATTATTTCTTCGTTACAGAATTTACTGAAACAGACCTATCCGAATTTTAACATTATTATGGTAGATGACGGAAGCAAAGATTCTACGTATGAAAAAGCATTGGAGGCGTTCCCGAATCATCCGAAACTGAAAATTTTCACCAAAAGAAATGGGGGAAAGGCAACTGCCTTAAACTTTGGAATCTCGGAAACGGATGCTGAATATGTAGTATGTATTGATGCAGATACCAAACTTGAGCAGGATGCTGTAAAATACCTGATTGCAAGATTCTTAAATGCAGATCCGGAAGAGAAAATTGCCGCTGTAGCAGGAAATGTGAAAGTGGGAAACAGAGTCAATTGGCTCACCAAATGGCAGGCTATAGAATACACAACAAGTCAGAATTTTGACAGACTGGCCTATGCCCATATTAATGCCATTACAGTGATTCCAGGAGCTATTGGAGCATTTAAAAAATCTGTGATCATTGAGGCTGGAGGCTATTCATCAGATACTTTAGCAGAAGATTGTGATATTACTGTGAAAATTTTAAAAGCAGGGTATACGGTTGCTAATGAAAACAGAGCGGTTGCAGTTACTGAAGCTCCGGAAACCACGAACCAGTTTTTGAAACAGCGTTTCCGCTGGACATATGGAATCATGCAGATGTTCTGGAAACAGAGACAGACTTTCCTTAACCCCAAATATAAAGGATTGGGGCTTTGGGCGATGCCGAATATTTTATTATTCCAATACATTATTCCATTTTTCTCGCCGCTGGCAGATGTGATTATGTTTTTGGGAATTCTATCCGGAAACGGAGACAAAATATTCACCTATTATCTGATCTTCCTCTTGGTGGATGCTTCATTAGCTTTAATTGCGTTCATGATGCAGCGGGAGAAATTAATCAATCTGTTGTATATTATTCCGCAGAGATTCGGGTATAGATGGCTGATGTATATTGTATTGTTTAAAAGTTTAAGAAAGGCATTGAAAGGCGAAATGCAGTCCTGGGGGTTCCTGAAAAGAACTGGAAATGTAAAAGAGATAGCCACTTCTTAAGACATTGGGAAGCTGGGGGAGGAAGCTGGAAGTTATGAAAATCATACAATACTTCCATCCTCATTCTTCCATCTTCCATCTTTTGTAAATTTTTATTATGCTATGACGTTATTTGTTTAAATTTGTTTTCTTAAAACGTAACAAATACGAAATAAATCATACATATTCTAAAAATTGTTATCATAATGAAAAAAATAACGCTTTCTTTGTTTTTAATAGCAGGGATCTGTACTCAAACTACCATGAGCGCACAAGCTAAAGCTGCTAAAGTAGCAGTGAACAACACAGACAAAGGTTTAGACCTTAGCTTGATGGACACTTCGGTGCGTCCTCAGGATGATTTCTACAACTATGTGAGTGGAACTTGGATGAAAACAGCCAAAATTCCATCGGATAAACCAACTTGGGGAAGCTTCAACAAACTAGCTGACGATACGGATAACAATTCCATGACGATCCTTAACTCTCTTTTGAAAGATAAATTTGCTGATGGAAGCGAGGGGAAAAAGATCCAGGATCTGTATGCTACTTACATGAACATGGAGAAGAGAAATGCAGACGGAATAAAGCCTATTCAGGAAAATCTGAATAAAATTGATGCTATAAAAAACCTGACTGATCTTCAAAACTATCTTACTTCTGTAACAAAAGAAGGTGAAAACGTTTTTTACGGATGGGGAGTAGATGCAGACCTTAAAGATTCTAAAATGAATGCCGTTTACTTAGGAAACGCTTCTTTAGGTTTAGGAAGAGATTACTATCAGAAAGTAAACGAAAAAAATACAGAAGCTATTGCTGAATATCAGAAATATGTAGCTTCAATGCTAAAAGAATTAGGATACAAAAATGCTGATGAAGCAGCAAAAGGTATCGTTAATTACGAGAAAAGCATCGCCAATACTTACCTTACCAACGAACAGAGCCGTGATAACACGCTTCAGTACAATCCTAAGACGATGACTGAACTTTCTGCTCTGGTAAAAAATGTTGACCTTCCAGGTTACCTTAAAAAAGTAGGAGTAAGTTCTGATAAAGTAATTATCAGTGAATTAGGATTCTATAAGAACTTCGATAAATTAGTAAATGCTCAGAATCTTCCTGTGATTAAGGATTATCTGAAATTCCACATGATCCACGGAAGTGCTTCTTACTTAAGTGAGAACTTAGGAAATATGAAGTTTGCTTTCTATGGTAAATACCTTAGAGGACAACAGGAACAAAGAGCCCTTAACAAGAGAGGTTACGAATTGATCAACGGTTCTTTGGGTGAAGCTTTTGGAAAATTGTATGTTGAGAAATACTTCCCTGCACAAGCAAAAGCTCAGATGGTAGAATTGATCGACTATTTAAAGAAAAGTTTCGCAGTTCATATCAACAACTTAGCTTGGATGTCTGCAACGACTAAAGAAAAAGCAATGCAGAAACTGAATAAGTTCACGGTAAAAGTTGCTTATCCGGACAAATGGAAAGACTATTCAAAATTAAATATTGTTTCTGAGGCTAAAGGTGGAAACCTGTATCAAAACCTTCAGAACATTGGTGAATGGCAGTACAACAAAGACTTGGCTAAAATTGGTAAGGCAGTTGATAAAACAGAATGGGGAATGACTCCACAGACTGTTAATGCTTACTATAACCCGGTAAACAACGAGATTGTATTTCCTGCTGCTATCCTTCAGCCGCCATTCTTCAACCCTAACGCTGATGCTGCTGTAAACTTCGGAGGTATCGGTGCCGTTATCGGTCACGAAATGAGCCATGGATTTGATGATTCAGGAGCACAATTCGATGCTGATGGTAACTTGGTAGATTGGTGGACTCCGTCAGATAAAGCCAATTTCGAAAAAGCAACAAAAGCTCTTGCCTCTCAGTATGACAAATACGAGCCGGTAAAAGGAACTTTTGTAAACGGAACTTTCACAAACGGTGAAAACATCGCTGACTTAGGAGGTGTAAACATCGCTTATGACGCTCTTCAGATGTATCTAAAAGACAAAGGAAATCCAGGGAAAATCAGTGGATTCTCTCAGGATCAGAGATTCTTCTTAAGCTGGGCTACAGTTTGGAGAACATTGTCAAGTGAGAAATATATGGTTAACCAAGTGAAAACAGATCCGCACTCTCCTGGATATTTCAGAAGTTTCGGTCCGTTGATCAACGTTGATGCCTTCTACAAAGCATTTGATGTGAAAAAAGGAGACAAACTATACAAAACTCCAGAAGAAAGAATTAAAATCTGGTAATAATAACAACCGCTCAGCAATGGGCGGTTTTGTTTTTTTAGGTAGCAGGTAGCAGATGATAGGTGAAAGGTAATAGGGATTAAGGATTGGAAGACATTCTTTGTAATAACGACTTCCATCATTCCCCTCCTTTGGAGGGGTGGCGAAAATTCAAAGAATTTTTGACGGGGTGGTCTCCCCATAAATTCCAGTCTCATTTATATTTTCAAAAGACACCCTGTAAACTTTAAATTTTTAATCTTAAATCATCAATTTTCCACTTCATATACCAATTATCATTCATTACGTATCATTAAAGTTTGTATATTTGATAAGTTTGTGTAAAATCAAAAATTATTTTTTAATGAAAAAGCTAAATATTGGAATACTTGCCCTTTCGGGTATTGTATTTCTCAATTCGTGTGGTGCAGCAAAGACTGCAGGGACAGAGAATAAAACAGAAGCTACGGCTAAAGTTACTGAACCGATAAAAGAAGAAGCAAAAGAGGAGGGGATCAATTTATCATATATGGATACAAGTGTCCGTCCGCAGGATGACTTTTTTAGCTATGTGAATGGAAATTGGGTGAAAACAACTCAGATCCCTTCCGATAAAGCAAACTGGGGATCTTTCAATGCTTTGAGAGAAAATGTGGATGATGCTTCATTAGATATATTGAATAAAATCCTTACAGAAACCTATCCAGCTGGATCAGAAGGACAGAAAATCCAGAATTTGTATGCCTCTTTTATGGATACCAATAAAAGAAATGCAGAAGGTTTGGCTCCTATCAAAGCTGATCTTGCCAAAGTAGATGCTATTAAAAGTCTTGGTGACCTTCAGAAATACCTTTTGGAAGCAACAAGATTAGGCGACAATTCTTTCTATGGATGGAGAGTGGGTGCCGATATGAAGAATTCCAACATGAATGCGGTATATCTTGGTGGGCCTGATCTTGGTTTAGGAAGAGACTATTACCAAAAAGTAAATGAAGCCAATACTAAAACATTAGCAGAATATCAAACATACGTTGGGAAGCTATTTGGAGTGTTAGGATATAAAAACTCTACTCAGTCTGCAAAGAATGTGGTAGACTTTGAAAAACAACTTGCCAATTACTTATTAACTCTTGAGCAGAACAGAGATGCTAATTTAAGATACAATCCTAAAAACGTATCTGAATTATCAGGCTTGGTTAAAAATGTAGACCTTGCAAAATATCTTAAGGATGCAGGAGTCAATACAGACAGAGTGATCATTGGAGAACTGAAATATTACCAGAATATGGATCAGTTTGTAACACAGAAAAACCTTCCTTTACTGAAAGATTATCTGAAGTACCATATCATCAATGGAAACGCAAGCAATTTAGATGAAAACTTAGAGCAGATCAGGTTTGATTTTTATGCTAAATATTTGCAGGGACAAAAAGAACAGCGTCCAATGGACAAAAGAGGTCTTACCCTTGTCAATGGTGTTTTAGGAGAAGCTTTTGGTAAACTATATGTTGACAAATATTTCACTCCTGAAGCTAAAAAGCAGATGGAAACTTATATTGACTACCTTTTAAAGTCATTCAAAACCCATATCGCTAATATGGACTGGATGTCCCCTGAAACCAAAGTAAAAGCTCAGGAAAAACTATCCAAATTTACAGTGAAAATTGCTTATCCTGATAAGTGGAAAGACTATACTCAATTGAAAGTAGAATCTCCAAAACAAGGAGCAACACTATATTCTAATCTTCAGAATGTATCTGCTTGGCAATATCAAAGGAGTTTAGACAAAGTAGGAAAGCCTGTTGACAAAACAGAATGGGGAATGTCTCCACAAACTGTAAATGCTTATTACAGCGGATCAAACAACGAAATTGTATTCCCTGCAGCCATTCTTCAACCCCCTTTCTATAACCCTAAAGCTGATGCAGCAGTGAACTTCGGAGGTATTGGTGCCGTTATCGGTCACGAGATTTCTCACGGATTTGACGACAGTGGTTCCCGTTTCGATGGTGATGGTAACCTGAATAATTGGTGGACGGATGCAGACCGTAAAAACTTTGATGCAAAAGTTGGTCAGTTAGCCGCTCAGTACAGTGCTTATGAACCTGTAAAAGGAAGCTTTGTAAACGGTAAATTTACAAGTGGAGAAAATATTGGAGACTTAGGTGGAGTAGCTGTTGCTTATGATGCTCTTCAGATGTATTTAAAAGATAAAGGAAACCCAGGCAAGATCAGTGGATTTACTCAGGATCAGAGATTCTTTATGAGCTGGGCAACCGTTTGGAGAACGAAAGCTACCGATCAGTATATGATCAATCAGGTGAAAACAGATCCACACTCTCCG
Organism: Chryseobacterium sp. MEBOG07; assembly: GCF_021869745.1. Taxonomy (NCBI): domain Bacteria; kingdom Pseudomonadati; phylum Bacteroidota; class Flavobacteriia; order Flavobacteriales; family Weeksellaceae; genus Chryseobacterium; species Chryseobacterium sp. MEBOG07. The sequence goes on along the minus strand of NZ_CP084579.1, from coordinate 4,027,057 downwards.
GGAATGTTCAGAGCTTTTGGACCATTGGTAAATCAGGATTCATTCATCAAAGCATTTGATATCAAACAAGGAGATAAACTGTATAAAGCTCCTCAGGACAGAATAAAAATCTGGTAATTTTACCATAAAAAATTGTTAGAAAAGAAAGAATCCGTCTCACATTGAGGCGGATTCTCTTTTTTAATATTCTTTCTTATAATTCCGGAGAACAAACTTGATTCCGGTTTCTATAATATCTCCCATAGATTTACAATACTTGAAATTGACATCGTAGGTAAGTTTTTGTAAAGCGGTCTTTAGTTCTATAACATTGGCTTCCGGCGCGATATTGTCTTTTTTCATAATAGAAATAAGTTCATCGAATCTGTTTTGGCTGCTGGTCACTCTTTTTACAATTTGTGAACGTACTTCCTTACGGTATTGTTCTATAGAGCTGGGCTTCAGTTTTTCCAGCACCATATTCACCATTTGACTGTTTTCTTTGAAATACTGTGGAAGATACACTTTCAGATTTCCCTCATAAGTTTGCTGGTCAAAATCGATGGGACGAATTCTGTAAATAACCTGGTCGAAATCATGTATTGGAATCACAACATAATTATAAGAACGCATGTCACCAAGAAGCCCAATGAGGCACCGCTCATTGAATTTTACAAATTCCTTGGAAATCTGTGCCTTTTCCAATTCATTACAATTGAATAGATGTTTCTGAATAAAAACATCTCCCGGAATCCCTAAAATATGCTCCTCAATCAACGTATTTTTATACACCAGAAAGTTAATTCGGTTGGGAGAAAGCAGATCTTCAAGTTCTAGCCCGAATATCCGGGAAGCATCCGCCTGTTTAATATAAAAATAAGTGTAGTTATCATTAAGGATATTTCTCACCCGAACCCGGAAAGGTTTAGAGTTTCCAAACGTACAAAAGTCAATTGTATCTACTTTCAGATAAGGTAGAGTAGCGATATCCCCATCAGAATGAAGGAGGGTATAAATCTTATTTAAATTAGCCTCTATTTCTTTAAACTCATATTCAGAATATAATACCCCAAGCCACAAAGTATCTTTGCCCTCTTTATCCAGAATATTCACACTGTCGCTAAACCTGAGAAGGTCTTCATACAGAAACCTAATCTTGGTCGTTCTGTTATATTTTTCCAAATATTGCTGTAATGCTTCTGAAACTGGAAATATGGGTTTTCTAAACGCTATTTTTACATCTTTCATGACACGGTTCACTTTGTTTAAATATAAAGAATATTTTTTTGTAATATCTGAGGAATTCCCATTTTAATATCCATTACATACTTTTGGATAAGAGTAAAGCGGACAAAAATTTTATTTATTTTTTTCTTGAATTTTTTTATTTATTTTTTCATAGCTTAGTGATATCGTAATATCGTGATTTTATGTTGAATAAATGTAAATAGAAAGAGGTAATTCAAGAAAAATCTTAGTAAAATTTTGTATGTTACAGTTTTTTTTTAAATTTAAACACTGGATTGGTAATTTATTTGATTCATCTGTAAATTACTCAAAGACAGGCCCAAACCAAATTAATAAATCTCAAAATAACAATAATATGGCAATGTTTAATTATGGTGTTGGCGGAAACGAAGTAAAAGTAGACGCTAATGAAGCTATTCAGGAAATTCAGGAAAATAAGTCACTGATAGTAAGCCAGCTTACAACAGACGAGTCTTATACTCCTGAAATCGTAACAGGATTAAAAACAGTGGAAGACGTTTTCAAACATTTCCAGCCTTCAGTATCGGTACAACACGAAACGGAAGACGGTGGAATGGTAGAAGAAGAATTCCGATTTCAAAACCTTGGAGACTTTACCCCTAAAAGCCTTACTCAGAAGTCAGATTATCTGCAGTTGCTGAGTGTAGAACAGGAGCAGTACAATAAAATAGTACGTCAGCTGAAAACAAACAAAATTCTACGCAATATGCTGGAGAACGATCAGACAAGAGCGGCGTTCATAGAAGTATTGAAAGAAGTGGGACAAGAACTTGAAAAATAACTAAAGACTTACATTAAATCATGGATAGCAAATTACAGGCACAAGAAAGTCAGCAGCAGGGGCAGCAGCAACATGCAGGACAGCCGAAAGGCAACCCGCTTGCAGAACTCAATAAAATGGGAGGATTTGGCTTTGTTGAATCCGTCGTAGACGGTATTGCCAATATGAACCCAACAAGAAAGGCAAGAAAAGAAATCTTCCTGAATGACAGCAATAAAGCAGACGAAAGAAAAGAACTTCTTCAGAAGATCAATCTTTGGGTAAGCCTTTTAGAAGGTAGTGAATCAGCAGATAAAATGGCTGAAACGTGCAAAACTAAAGCACAACAAGCCGATCAGAACTTAAAAACAAACTTAAAAAGTACACTGGATGCCGTTCGTATGTTGGAAACCAACTACAGAACAGTAGCGCAATTCTATAAAAATACAGAATTGGATAAAGTGGATAATGTAAGCATCGTAAATGCAAGCCTTGAACAGGTTTCCGACCTGGATAACCCTTTGTTCATCGATGCCATCTCAGAAGAATTCAAAAATTACTATGACCGTCTTGACCTTAGAGATAACTACTCAATCCTTGCAATACCAGGATATTTAGGATCCAATAAAGTAATCGAGAAATGGGCAAAAATCTGTAACGAAAACAAAGTAATGATGGTTACAGACTTCGCCAACCTTGATAAGCCGGATGACGTAGTAGATTTATTCCACTCTGCAAACCTTACAGGAGGAGAACTTCACAGAAGTAACGTTATTATGACGTGCAACTGGCTGGTAGGACGTGGTAAAGCTGAAGAAGTAGGAGAAGAAGATAATGTAGAACTTCCACCTTCCACTTCATTAGCAGGAAAAATTCACAAAACCCTGATGTCTCAGGTAGCAGCAGGTAAAAAACATGGAAATATCAACGAAGTAGACGCTGTAAAATTCGAATTGAAGAAAAGTGAAATTTCTCAGTTGGAAAAAATGGGTCTGGTACCAATGGTTAACGAGTACGGGAAAATTATGGCCTTCTCTGCGAAGACATTATTTACAGGAGACAATATCGGTCTTCAGACATATTCCGTAGTTCGTGTATTCGACTATGTAACCAAAGTATTACTGGACTTCCTAAACAGAAGAGCTTTCGAAAACTGGAATGCTAAAAACGAAGACGATTTGAGAAGACAGATCGTTACATTCCTTGACAATATCAAAGGACCGGACAAATTGATCGAAAAATTCAAAATTGTTCGTTTCGAGCAGGATAGAGTAAACAAAGACAGAGTATGGCTTGATATCCGTATGACCCCTTATTTCCCTACAAAAAGTTTCGTTATTAAATTGGACGGACACAAAGGAGATGATGGTAACGAATGGGATGCAGAATATGCTCAGGAGTAAAATAAACTTACCTTAAATAACAAAAACCGATGCAATTTTACATCGGTTTTTTTTCAACCAACACCTAATTTAATATGAATAAAAAACTTATCATTGGTTTACCAGCCATAGTGATGACACTTTTGATAAGCTGTGAAAAAAAATACCAGAGTCCCGGACATTATGAGAATGATCTTTTTGCAGACGAACGTCAGGAAGGAAAGGCATACATCATGAATGAAGCTGAATGCTTTGATGGCAGTGAACTGGTTATTGCAAGCTCAACCGTAAAACTGGCAGACAGCTCCAAAGGCCGCGGGAAATCATTCTTTCTTTATAAAGTAAAATCAGGAAAAGTATTAAAAACGGTAAGAGATTCTACGGTAGATACTCCATTCATGTTTTTATCTCCTTATAAATTGAAGATAAAAAATACTGATTCGATATATGTTTACCTGAAAAAACTGGAAGGATACCGTTTTATAGCTAAAGACAGAAACCTGAAATACCAGTGGTTAAAGGCTGCTCCTGTATATTCTGTGAAAGCTGGTAAATAAATTTTATCTTTGCAAGTGCTATATAAAGTGAACGTTTACGGAAACAGTTCAAAAAGCAATTAAAAAGCAAAAACAAAATTTTTTGGAGAAGGATAACCGAAGTTCAGAGTTTCTGCATATTGGCAGTAAAATCCTTGAATGGTATAAAAATAATGCAAGAGACCTGCCTTTCAGACAGACAAAAGATCCGTATAAGATCTGGATCTGTGAAATTGTATTTCAGCAGACAAGGATCAATCAGGGATTGAATCATTATAATAATTTCATTAAAAGATTCCCGGATGTAAAAACATTGGCAGAAGCTGAAGAAAATGAGGTTTTGCTGTATTGGAAAGGGTTAGGGTACTATTCCAGAGCCATTAATATTCATAAAGCTGCCCAGCAGATCATGAATGACTATCATGGAGTATTTCCGGATCAGTACGAAGAAATTCTAAAATTAAAAGGAGTCGGGAAATATACCGCCGCAGCCGTTTCAAGTATCTGTTTCGGGGGAAGAATGCCTGCTGTTGACGGGAATTTCTACCGTGTTTTAAGCCGTCTTTTTGCCGATGATTTTGATATTTCGAATTCAAAAGCATTTACTTACTTTTCTGAGCTGGCAGCTTTGGTGATGCCTGAAAATGTCGGAGATTTTAATCAGGCGATGATGGATATAGGCTCAGAGATTTGCAAGCCTAAAAATCCACTTTGTGGAGAATGTCCTGTCAATGAAGACTGCCTGGCATTTTCTATACAGAAAATTTCAGATTACCCTGTAAAAACGAAAAAAGTAAAAGCTGAAGACCTTGCTCTGACCTATTATTTTGTCCATAGAAACAGACAATTTCTGATCCGCCAGAGAAAAGAAGACTTCATCTGGAAAAAATTATTTGAATTTCCTGATGCCATTTCTTCGAATATGGAAACATTCATTACAGGTTCAAAAACAGTCAATCATAAACTGACTCACAAGAATTTAAGCATTGAAATATTTAATGTTGAGGTTACTTCTGAGAAGATATGGAATGATTTTATCGCTGAAAATCAATACCTGATTACCGATGTTGAGGGTTCTCATGAAAAATCGTTTCCGAAGCCTTTGGAAAATTACATTCAAAACTCTCTGAAAGACTGAAATTTGTCTTCCGAAATCTGAAATCTAATTTGTACTTTTGCAAAATGATTAAAAAAGTCATTTTTATTTTTGTATCACTGCTTTTAATTTCGTGCGGAAAAGACACTACTCCGAAACCTTATGGAGAACTGCGTCTTGAGTATCCGGCACCGAAATATCAAAAGTTTGAAAACGACTGTGCCTATACCTTTGAATATTCGGAGTTTGCTTCTATTGCACCCGCAAAAAAGCCTTGCTGGTTCTATTTGAACTATCCTAAAATGAAGGCCAAGCTTTTCGTTACCTATTACCCGATACAGAATGACTTTGCAGATCATATCAAGGAAGCTGAAAAAATGGTATATGAGCATACCATCAAAGCCAGTTCTATAGATACAAAATCTTTTGAATACCCTGAAAAGAAAGTATACGGGAACTTCTATGAACTGAAAGGGCAGAGTGCTTCCAATCTTCAGTTTTACATTACAGACAGTACGAAACACTTCGTTACTGCTTACTTATACTTTAATACGAGACCGAAACCGGACTCTCTTGCTCCTGCAGTGAACTATATCAAAAATGATATGAAGCACCTGCTGGACTCTTTTGAATGGAAAAAATAATTACTTTTAATATACATTGAAAAATATATGAAACTTTTAGTTGTAGGAAGTGTTGCATTTGATGCAATTGAAACACCATTTGGTAAAACGGACAAAATTTTAGGAGGTGCAGCCACTTATATCGGAATCACTTCATCAATTTTAGGCGTTAAATCCGGAATTGTTTCTGTAGTAGGAGGAGACTTTCCACAAGAACATCTTGATATGTTCACAGACAGAGATGTAAACATCGAAGGAATTGAAATCGTAAAAGAAGGAAAAACATTCTTCTGGTCTGGAAAATACCACAATGATCTGAACACAAGAGATACTTTGGTTACAGAAGTAAACGTGTTGGAGAATTTTGATCCAAAAATCCCAGATTCAATGCAGGATGCCGAAATTTTGTTGCTTGGAAACCTACACCCTGGAGTTCAGTTATCAGTACTTGAAAAAATGAACAACCGTCCTAAGCTTGTAATCCTTGATACGATGAACTTCTGGATGGATTCTGCATGGGATATCTTAATGGATATGATTGCGAAAACAGACGTAATTACCATCAATGATGAAGAAGCAAGACAGCTTTCAGGAGAGTATTCTTTAGTAAAAGCTGCTAAAAAGATCCACACAATGGGACCTGAATATGTGATCATCAAAAAAGGAGAACACGGAGCGTTACTTTTCCATGACAATAAAGTATTTGCTATTCCGGCGCTTCCGTTGGAAGATGTTTTCGACCCTACTGGAGCTGGAGATACATTTGCAGGAGGTTTTGCTGCTTATCTTGCTAAAAAAGAGAAAATTGATTTCGAAACTATGAAGTCTGCTCTTATCGTAGGATCTGCAATGGCTTCATTCACGGTAGAGAAATTCGGAACAGAAAGAATAGAAGAAGTAAGCGAGGCGGATATGTTCAGCAGATTGAGACAATTCAAAGAATTGACGACATTTGATATCGAACTGCAGTAAATAAGTCTTTTTAAGAAATATTTATAATAAAAAATTGAGTGAAATTCGTTAAGAATTCTAAATTTGCAACTTGTTAAAATAGTAAAATGACAAATAAACTAAAAATCACTTTTCTTCTTGGGATTTTCATCATGATATTCTCTTCAAACATGATGCATGCCCAGCTAAAACAAGGAGATTTGGTGGATGGTATTGCCGCTGTTATCGGGGATGAGATTGTTTTGGAATCTGATGTGAATGAGCAGATGAATTATGGGAAACAGCAGGGAGCTTCAAACACAGACAAATGTGAGTTCCTGGAAAACCTTATCAGCAATAAGCTTCTTGTATACGAAGCAAAAAAAGATACCTTAATTGAAAATCGTTCTGCAGCAATCAAGGAACAGGCTAACGCAAAATACCGTCAGTTGCTTTCTCAATTTCCGGATGAAAAAACATTGCTTGCCGCTTATAAGTTCAGAAATGGTTATGAAATGAAGAACGCTATCGAAAAGATAGACACAGACCAGTATTATGGACAGGCAAAATACCAGAGAGTTACTGATAAAGCTGACGTAACACCAAATGAGGTAACTGACTTCTACAATATGTATAAAACACAGTTGCCACAGATAAAAGACGAGGTTACTTTGGCTCAGATTATGATCTATCCTACATTAACGGAAGCTCATAAGCAGGACCTTATCAACAGATTGAAAAAGATCAAGCAGGATATTGCCGGAGGTGAAACCTTTGAAAGCCAGGCTAGAATCTATTCTGAAGATGAAGGATCAGCGGCTAATGGAGGTTTGTATAAAAATATTAACAAAGGGCAGATGGTTAAGCCATTCGAAGCTGCAGCGTTAAACCTTCAGGAAAATGAAATTTCAGATCCTATTGAATCTGAATTCGGATTCCACATTATCCAATTACTGAAAAGATCTGGTAAAGTATATGATGCAAGACATATCTTACTAAAAGCGGTACCTACTGATGATGAGCTGAAAACAGCAAAAGCAAAATTAGACAGTATCAGAGGTCTTATTGAGAATGGTAAAATTACATTTAAAGATGCTGCTTTTAAATTTTCAGATGATAAAAGAACAAAATTCAATGCAGGGATTATTCCTGGTGCTGATGGTTCTGATAAAATCGAAAGAGAAAGTATCCCGGGAACAATCAGCTACGAATTAGCAGGTTTGAACAAAGGAGATATTACCACTGCTTTTGAAGATGAAGACAACAAGAGAAAGCAGATCAAGATCATCAAAATTGATGATGTAATTCCTTCTCACCAGATTACTCTGGAAACAGACTTCAGCAGAATCAAGCAGATGGCGCTGAATAAAAAGAAAAATGAAATGGTTGAAAAGTTTGTTAACTCTAAGTTACCTACAACTTTTATTTCAATTGACGGACGTTATGACAACTGTAACTTTAAGTCGAACTGGAAGAAACAATCCATGAAAAAATAAAAAAAAGCCTTCAGAACTTCTGAAGGCTTTTTTTATTGATACATTTAAATTTTCAAAAAAATAAGGTACCGGCTAAAACTTATTATTTTCTTCTCTATATCTGAAGGAAGTATTTAATATATTTACAAAAACTAAGAGTATGGACTATACTTTTTACCTTAGAAAATTTCATTCGGCAGCCACTGAAATTCCTGAGAAAATGCTTAGCAATAAAGGATTGAAATTGTCTGTAGAGATCGTTTTGGAATCTGTTGCACTTAAGGTTTATCATCCGGAATGGTCTGGAAATCCTCAGTCGCCTTTAGATGCTGAGGGGCGGATCTTCTTTTCAGTTTGGATCAACGATAAGTCTATCAGTGAAAGAAAAATTTATTACAATATTCATGCTCTGAAGCTAAGAACGTTGAAAGGCTATACCATAACCAGCAGAAGTTTTGCCCAGGATTTCAGGAAAGAATTTTTAAAATACCAGAAAGAATGGCCTAATGTGAGTGTAAATTATGGACCACTAACATTAATGGAAGGCTGGGTGGCGCTAAAAGAAGATGATATAGAAAAAGATATACATGAACTTGCTCAACGGTTTTTGAAAATAAGCCCTATTATTGACAACGTTTTGGAGCAATATAAGAAATGATAATATTAGGTTTTTCTATATATTTTTAGTCAATAGAAGGTTCTGATAATCGTTGTTTTTAGTATTTTTACATATGAGCAATTTTATAGATTTCAACACTGCAAAAAAGCTTCGTGATATGGAGGCTGCACAAAATAGAATTTCACATCTTTTCAATATTAAATATCCAATTATCCAGGCAGGTATGATCTGGCATTCAGGATGGAAACTGGCATCTGCAGTTTCCAACTGCGGTGGTTTAGGGATAATTGGGGCGGGAAGTATGTACCCTGACATCCTAAGAGAAAACATCCAAAAATGCAAACAGGCTACAGATAAACCTTTTGGAGTGAATGTACCGATGCTGTATCCTAATCTTGAAGAAATCATTCAAATCATTCTGGAAGAAGGTGTAAAGATTGTATTTACCTCTGCAGGTAACCCAAAAACTTATACAGAAACCCTTAAGAAAGAAGGAATAACAGTCGCTCACGTAGTTTCTTCTACCAAATTTGCTGTAAAATGTGAAGATGCAGGAGTAGATGCTATCGTAGCGGAAGGTTTCGAAGCAGGAGGACACAACGGAAGAGATGAAACAACTACTTTCTGTCTTATTCCGAATGTAAAGAAACATATTTCTAAGCCGTTAATTGCCGCAGGTGGAATTGCTTTGGGCTCACAGATAAAAGCGGCTATGATTCTTGGTGCAGACGGTGTACAAATAGGGTCCCGATTTGCTGCTACTACAGAAGCAAGTGCTCATGAAAACTGGAAAAAGAAAATCACAGAATTACAGGAGGGAGATACCCATCTTACCCTTAAAGAATTGGCACCTGTAAGAATGGTTAAAAATAAATTCTTCAATGAACTGGAAGATATCTACCAGAACGGAAGAAATAAAGAAGCTTTGAACACTTCACTAGGAAGAGCCAGAGCAAAACGTGGAATGTTTGAAGGAGATATGGAAGATGGAGAACTGGAAATAGGTCAGGTTTCTGCTCTGATTGATGAAGTTCTTCCGGTGGAAGCAGTTTTCAATCAACTTTTAAAGGAGTTTGAAGAAACGAAAATGCCTACTTTTTAAATATAATTGTATTCAATGGAGGGAAGAATAATTGATGTAAAGGGTAAAAAATTATATATAGAACACCATAATTCATTTGAAGACAGGCCTACTATTGTTTTTCTGCATGATTCACTTGGTTCAGTACAACTTTGGAGAGACCTTCCAGTCAAATTATCTGAGACTGCGCAATGTAATATCCTTGCCTATGACCGTTTAGGTTATGGAAAATCATATCCAATGTTTACTCATGAAAGACCGGTAAATTATATGGAACTGGAAGCAGATCTGTTGAATAATTTATTGATTGAAATGGATATTGATAATGCCATTCTGTTTGGACACAGTGATGGAGGAACAATCGCTTTAATCACCGCTGCAAAATATCCGGAAAAAGTGAAAGCAGTCATTTGTGAAGCGGGTCATATTTTTGTGGAAGATGTAACTTTAAAAGGAGTTTACGATGCATGGGAAGCCTACAAAACGACCAATCTTGCTGAACGTTTACAAAAGTATCACGGTGATAAAGTAGAAATGCTTTTCAGAGCATGGACAGAAACCTGGACGCGGGACGATTACAGAACCTGGAATATTGAATATCTGCTGAAAGACATTACAGCTCCATTACTATTTATTCAGGGAGAAGCTGATGAATACGGTACACTGGATCAGGTTGAAAAAACAATTTCGCAGGTGAGTGGAAGTACTGAGAAATATATTATTCCCGGTATCGGGCATACTCCGCATAAAGAAGTTCCTGAGATGGTATTGAAAAAGACCACAGAATTCGTGAAAAATTATTCTTAATATAAAATATGGATAAATACGTTTTTTATAGGCGTATTTATTTTTTTTATGTAAATTATTAATATTTAGTAATTTAAATGTATATTGATCTTCACCAAATCAAAATATGGTTTATGAAATATCTTGTGTTTTTTCTTCTTCTTTTTACTCAGGTTGTCTTGGGACAGAATAAGAGGTTTATATATCAATACACCTACATTCCGGATTCTACCAATACAGAAACCGCTAAAGACCTTATGTTTTTGGATACAGCGAACAACAGATCTTTGTTTTATAGCCGCATGAAGTTTACTGAAGATTCTACTTCAATTGCAGAAGCCGAAAAAAAGAACTTTTATATTCCAAATGCTCCTATCTTATACAGAGTGGAGAAAATGAATGGTAAAACCTTCTTTCTGACGAATGATTATGGCTTAGGGAAAATAAAGGTTGAGGATAATAGAAAAATCACCTGGAAAATAGAATCTGAAAAGCAAAAGATTGGAGAATATAATGCTCAGAAAGCAACTACAGATTTTGGAGGGAGAAAATGGACAGCCTGGTTTACCACAGATATACCAATACAGGATGGTCCTTACAAATTTTCCGGACTACCAGGGCTGATTGTAAAGATAGAAGATGCTACGAAGAATCACATCTATGAGCTGATTGGAATTAAAAACTTACCAAAAGAAATACCGTTTCCTAATTTAAATTCCAGAGCTAACGAATTGGCTTTAACTCAACAAAAATTTGAAGAGTCCTTTATTAAATACAGAAAAGATCCTGCTGCTGCAATAAAACAGCTTTATATAGAAGGTAAAATACCTGATCAGCAGGATGGTTCAGGACTTTTGCGAACAGGAGCAGAAGTTGTTCGGGAAGTAGAACAGCAGACTAAAGAAAGAGTAAAAAAGGACAATAATATAATTGAAATTAGCCTGCTAAAATCAGTAAAATAGAACTTTTCATTACAGCAACCGAAGTTCAGCCGCAATATTTTCCTTTGCCTGAGTTTCATATTTATCCTTAAAATAGTCTGTTTTAAAGATACTTTCAAGTTCCAGAAAATGCTTGAGTACTTTTTTTCGTCCCGGTTTATAAAGGAAATCAGGATAAATAGAATACTCTTTCCTTATATTCTGAGTGTATTCTAAATAGGTTTTAAAATCTTTACCCAATACAGAAAGGTCAGCATCTAAAAGATAATTGGTGTCCCCATGATCAGACCGTTGATGAGCTTTTGTAGCAAGAATCTGCTCAGAAATTATTGAAATTTTGTCTTTGTTTACATGAAGTTCAGCAAGCCTTTTTTCAGCAGTAACCGCACTTTTTTCCTCGTTGGATTTGGAAGTTGCATCATAAATAATATCATGATAAAATACTGAAAAGGAAATCACTGTAAAATCCGAGAGGTTCACTTTCACCTCTTCAAGTTCCCGAAACATATTTTCAAGATGATGAAGATTGTGATAATGCCTGCCTTTTTCAGAATATCTGGTTTCAATCTCGTTCCACAGATCATTCATTAACTGCTGATCTTTTGTGAAAGGAGAACAAAGCTGTTCAAATTGATTTTTCAGATTCATAGAAATAAAGAGATAAAAAAAGGAACTTTTAAAAAGTTCCCTGATTTGCTTCCAGAACAGCCTTCAGATCAGCCCAGCCTCCGCCGTTATAACCGTCCTTTAATCCTTGAGTGTTAAGATATTCCAATGCTTTTCCGCTTCTGTTTCCACTTCTGCAGAATAAGATAACAGGTTTTTCAACAGAAAGAATTTCGTCTTGTCTATCTTCCACCTCACCTAAAGGAATATTCTTAGCACCATCTATATTACCGTCCATTTCAAGCTCCATTGGCTCACGAACGTCGATCAATTCATAGTTTCCGGATTGTATTACTTCTATTAAAGACATAGTTGTTTGTTTTAAACATTAAATTAGAAACGAAATTACGCAATTTTTTTTTGAAAAAAATCCTAATTAAAACATAAATTTTAGGAAACCACATAGTATTGAGGGTGAAGAAGAGATTGATAACTGAATCAGAAGATTGGTAAAATAATCTTAATTTTGCATTGTGAAATTTATGAATGCAGGCGCTGAAAAATATTCTCAACTGATAAAATCCAAGGCAAAAAGTTTTGGATTCCAGAGTTGTGGCATTTCCAAAGCAGATTTTCTCGAGGAAGATGCTCCCCATCTTGAAAAATGGCTGAAGAATAATTATAACGGCGAAATGAAGTACATGGAAAATCATTTTGACAAAAGACTTGATCCCAGGCTTTTGGTGGAGGGTTCCACGTCTGTTATTTCACTTTCTTATAATTACTTTCCTGAAGAAAAAATTTCAATATTAGAGAATTATAAGATCTCAAAATATGCTTATGCAGAAGATTATCATGAAGTAATCAAAGAAATACTCCGTGAGATGGTAGCCGAGCTGCAGGAAGAAATAGGAGAATTTGGATTCCGGGTTTTTGTAGACTCTGCACCGGTTATGGAAAGAAGCTGGGCCAGAAAATCCGGGCTGGGCTGGGTAGGAAAAAATGCCAACCTGATTACCAGACAAAATGGATCTTTTTATTTTCTTGCCGAAATTATCTGTGACCTCGAGCTTATACCGGATCATGCGACTACAGATCATTGTGGAACATGCAGGAAATGTATTGATGCCTGTCCTACAGATGCCATTGTTTCTGAAAAAATCATTGATGGGAGCCGTTGTATTTCTTATGCAACCATAGAACTGAAAGAGGAGATTCCGGATTATTTTAAAGATAAAATGGAAGACTGGATGTTCGGCTGTGATATCTGCCAGGATGTATGTCCCTGGAACCGTTTCTCAGCACCCAATAAACAAAGCCGCTTCAAGCCCAATGAAACTTTGAAAAACTTCAAAAAAGGAGAATGGAAAGAACTTACCCAGGAAATTTTCTCTGAAATCTTCAGAAAGTCTCCCGTAAAACGTACCAAATTTACAGGGCTGAAGAGAAATATTGAGTTTCTGCAAAGGTCTTCTGACTGATTTTTCCCTGAACTTTCGGTGACAATTCCCCCTTTGGAATTTTTTGAAGTTCCAAACCAGAGCTGATAGTCGACCATTCCTCAAATTTTATGCTTTAAGGAAGTAAAGATTTACGACAGTAAATTTCTTGAAAAACTTTTCCTATAAAGAAAAATTGATTCTCAGGAGATCAGAATCTCACCGAAAATCAACGTTTTTTTTGTACTCTTTTAGGAGCTGTTTTTACTCTTACTTTAAATCTTTTTTGGGATTTGATATTTTTACGCATATTTGTGAATATTTCGTAACTAAATATAGCCTTTTTTTCGATTAAAACAAATACTTTTACGGAAAATTATAGATTAAATTTTATTAAAACATGACTGTGAAAACGATATTATTGTATCTCCTCAAAGTGGTAGGAATTATTTTGGGAATTGTAGTTATTTATGTAATCCTTGGGTTATTGATTCCCTATATTCCGGTTTCAGCCAAAGAGGATGGTGAGAAGAAAGAAATTCCAATCTATATTTATACCAACGGAGTGCATACCGACATCGTAATGCCTGTGAAAAACGATTTGCAGGACTGGGCCCAGAAAATTCCTTTTGCCAATATAAAATCCAAAAAGACAGATTATCAATATATCGGAATAGGATGGGGCGACAAAGGTTTTTATCTTGACACTCCGACCTGGGCTGACCTGAAATTTTCAACAGCTGTGAAAGCCGCATTCTGGCTAAGCGATTCTGCCATGCACTGTACTTATTATAATACGATGAAAGAAGGTGATGACTGTAAAATGATCATGATCAGCAGAAACCAGTATCAGAATTTGGTGAAATTTGTAGAAGATAAATTTGACAGAGATCAAAACGGAAGCTTTATGCTGATCCCTACAAACGCTGTATACAGTGATAATGATGCTTTTTATGACGCTAAAGGTACTTACAGCTTTCTTTACACTTGCAATACATGGTCAAATAATGCTTTAAAAGCTGCCGGACAAAAAGCCGCACTTTGGACTCCTACTGATTTCGGAATTTTTCAGCACTATAAATAAGAATGAAAAAAATAGGCCTTTTGTTTATCGTTTTTTGGATTTGTTCCTGCTCTCAGGAGAAAAAAGATAATATAAGAAACATCATTGAGCCTGCCATCGTTGCAGAAAAGAAACCTGAAGTAGAGCTTTCCAAGCTGAAAATAAAAGCGGAAGAAGCCTTGAAATTCTGTACTTCAAAGAATCTTAACCGTGATTTTTGTATTCTGATTGATATGAGCCTTCATTCCGGAATTAAGCGCTTTTTTGTCTGGGATTTTAAAAATAATAAGATATCAAAAGAATATCTCGTAGGGCATGGTTGTGGCTCCAATTCATGGAGTAAAGATAATTCTAAAGCAAATCCGGGATTCAGTAACGAAGATGGAAGCCACCTTTCATCTCTGGGAAAATATAAACTCGAAGGAAGAGGGTACAGTGATTGGGGAATCAATATAAAATACCTGATGCATGGCCTTGAAGAAACCAACAGCAATGCGTTAAAAAGATTTATTGTCTTTCATTCCTGGAATATGATGAGTGATACTGAAGTATTTCCCCAAGGTTCACCCGAAGGCTGGGGATGTCCTACGGTTTCCAACAATGCAATGAAAGAAATAGATCCGATGATTCAGAAATCCGGAAAACCTGTACTGATGTGGATCTATAATTAAATCTTTGTCATACATTTGTTTCATAATCATTATGTAAACTGATTTCATCCTATGAAACATACGCTTTTCCGTGAACAGCAGCTCAACTGTGATATAGAAACCGCCTGGAAATTCTTTTCTTCAGCCAATAACCTTTCAGAAATTACCCCGAAAGACATGGGCTTTATTGTATTGACGGAAATGGAAGATGATGAAATCTATGAAGGAATGATCATCGATTATTACGTTTCTCCGTTATTCGGAATTAAAATGAAATGGCAGACTGAGATTATCCACGTTGACTTTCAGAAAAGTTTCATCGATTTCCAGAAAAAAGGTCCGTACAAATTGTGGAATCATCATCATGAATTTATTCCCAACGAAGAAGGTGTTCTGATGAGAGATACCATAGATTATGAACTTCCAATGGGGTTTTTAGGCGAAATTGCACATCGCGTTTTCATCAGAAAAAAACTGGAATATATCTTCGATTACCGTTTCAGGGTCCTGAGTAAGTTGTTTTAATAATTCAATAAAAACGATAACCAAAATTCTATTGGCTTTAGCCAAAACTTTTAACGATTCTAGTTAGATACCTTCAGGATAACAGAATGCATCAATAGACTTCGCATTCTCTTTGTCATTCCGTGGGAATCCAAATACCAATTTGTAGAATTATTCATCCATTCTTTAAGCTTTTTTAACAGTTCAACGGCCTGAATTCCCAGTAAAAATCGCTATTTTTGCGGGATTATCGTTTTTTACTGAAAAACTAATGTGTTCTGATTGACATGGCAGGTCTGAGGTCATTTTTCTTATTTTATATTATACTGGTTTTTACCCTTTTCAATTCGAATTGGGCAGAAAAATCGCTGCATAATATCCCTCATATTCCTCCTGTAAATAACATTCATGTTCTGGATGTTTACGAAGAAGCAGACATGAATACGCATGCGTTGCCTTCTGTTTCCAAAATTGTAAAACAATTAGCCAGAAAAAACGACCATTCAACTTCGGATTTTTCAGGGATTTTAAAAGTGATCCCAAAAATTACCCTTCCGAAGATTGCTCTATCTACTATTTGCGGAGTTAAGTCCTTTCTCCATCTCCTCCAGTTGTA
This sequence comes from Chryseobacterium sp. MEBOG07, assembly GCF_021869745.1. Taxonomy (NCBI): domain Bacteria; kingdom Pseudomonadati; phylum Bacteroidota; class Flavobacteriia; order Flavobacteriales; family Weeksellaceae; genus Chryseobacterium; species Chryseobacterium sp. MEBOG07. The sequence continues at coordinate 4,010,702 of NZ_CP084579.1, read as the reverse complement.
CTAAGTTTAAGTTTCTGAAAACCAAATCATTTTAACGGAAATCTTATAACTTAAACATTTATAAATGTATTTTAAAAACGTAATAATTTGCATTCTTGCAACATTATTCGCTGTGTCATGCAGTAAAGACAAGGAAAAAAACAGCCCAAAAGAAAAAGAAGTTCCCGTACTGGAAATCAAAGAAAAAGATACATTGGTGAGCAACCAGTTTGTCACCGATATCCAGGCTAAAAAGAATGTTGAAATGCGATCCAGAATCGGAGGCATTATACAGCATATCTATGTGAACGAGGGACAATTTGTACATCAGGGGCAGGCTTTATTTAAAATCAATGATGCCGAGCTGCAGATGGAACTTTTGAAGGCAAATGCGGCATTAAAGCAAACCGAAGCAGATGTACGTATTGCAGAAGTAGAACTGAAGCAGATTCAGAGTCTTCATGCTAAAAAATTTGTAGCCAACAATGAACTGGAACTGGTAAAGGCAAAGCTCTCTTCCGCGAAAGCAAAACATGCCTTTGCTGATGCCGAAAAACAAACCGTTTTCCAGAAAATAAACTTTACGAGAATTACAGCACCTTTTGATGGGGTCATTGATGTAATTCCTTTTAAGGACGGAAGTTTGGTGGAAAATGGAACGCTATTGACCACACTGTCTCAATTGAATGAAGTCTATGCATACTTCTCGATTCCTGAAAACTTATATTTTGAGCTTTTGGCTGATGATAAGATTGGAAGTCATCAAAAGATAGAACTTACGCTGCCTAACGGAGTCAATTATCAGTTCAACGGAGCTTTAAAAACCGCAGAAGGGGAAATCGACAGGACGACAGGTTCTATTCGTTATAAAGTGCTTTTCCCAAATCCGGACCGTCTGATCAAGCACGGTACTTCCGGGAAGCTTGTTATTTCCGAACATCAGGCTAATGCGATCCTTATTCCACAAAAATCGACTTTCTCTATCCAGGATAAGACCTATGCTTTTACAGTGGATAAGCAGAATAAAGTGAAAATGACCAACATTAAGATCGGGGCCACACTGAGAGATTCTTATATCGTGGAAAGCGGTCTTAAAAAAGGAGATTTAATCATTTATGAAGGAACTCAGTCTTTAAAGGATGGTGATATTATCAAAATCAAAAAGAAGTATTAACCTTTCATAATCTTTAAATCAATTTACTATGGTAGAAATGTTTATAAGACGAAAGGTTCTTTCGTTGGTTATTTCCATATTATTTGTCCTGCTGGGAATTATGGCGTTACTGAAGATGCCAATTACCCAGTTTCCCGATATCGTACCGCCGTCAGTAACCGTTACGGCGAAATATACCGGTGCCAATGCTGAAGTGTCTGCCAATGCTGTAGCCCTTCCTCTGGAACGTGCCATCAATGGGGTGCCAGGGATGACGTACATGTCTACAGTAACATCGAATGACGGTCTTACCCTTATTCAGGTTTTTTTTGAAGTAGGAGTAGATCCTGATGTAGCAGCGGTAAACGTTCAGAACAGAGTGACAACAATCCTTGATGAGCTTCCTGAAGAGGTAATCAGGGCTGGAGTTACCACTGAAAAAGAGGTAAACAGTATGCTGATGTACCTCAACATCACAAGTACAGATCCGAGCCAGGATGAACAGTTCATCTATAACTTTACAGATATTAATGTCCTTCAGGAACTAAAGCGTATTGATGGAGTAGGACGTGCTGAGATCATGGGCCAGAAAGAGTACTCGATGAGAGTATGGCTGGATCCGCAGAAAATGGCGGCTTACAATATTTCAGCTGATGAAGTGATTGCTTCGCTGCAAAAACAGAATATTTCGGCAGCACCCGGAAAAGTAGGAGAAACATCCGGAAAAACGTCCAGCCAGCTTCAATATGTAATCAAATATAAAGGGAAGTTTTTTGAGCCCAAGCAATACGAGGAAATTCCCATCAGATCTGATGTTGACGGAACGATCTTAAAATTGAAGGATATTGCTAAAGTAGAATTCGGAGCGATGAACTACGGAATGGTTTCCAAAACAGACGGAAGGCCTTCTGCATCCATCATGATGAAACAGCGTCCCGGTTCCAATGCTTCCGAAGTAATTGAAAGCGTAAAAGCAAAAATGGATGAATTAAAAGTCACTTCTTTCCCTCCCGGAATGGAGTACAATATGGCTTATGATGTCTCCAGATTCCTGGATGCTTCCATCAGTGCAGTACTCACGACTCTTATTGAAGCCTTTATCCTGGTAGGAATTGTAGTGTTTATCTTCCTTCAGGACTGGCGCTCCACATTGATTCCTGTACTGGCAGTTCCGGTAGCATTGGTAGGAACGTTTGCTTTCATGAATATGCTTGATTTCTCAGTAAACCTTCTGACTCTTTTTGCCCTGGTTCTTGCCATCGGAATTGTCGTCGATAATGCGATTGTCGTCGTTGAAGCTGTCCATGTTAAAATGGAAGAAGGCATGAATGCAATGGATGCGACTATCAGTGCCACTAAAGAAATTGCAGGAGCGGTAGTGGCTATTACCATCGTAATGTCTGCTGTATTTATCCCTGTAGCGTTCCTTGATGGTCCGGTAGGAGTATTCTACCGTCAGTTTTCATTAACGCTGGCCATCAGTATTGTGATTTCAGGGGTGAATGCATTGACACTTACTCCGGCGCTTTGTGCGATTATTTTAAAACCTCATAATCATCAGAAGAAGAAAACAATCATAGACAGGGCTTTCCAGAGTTTCAATACAGGATTTGAAAGACTGACTAATGGGTACGTAGGTATTTTATCAAAATTCGCGACTAGAACTACGGTTACTTTTGGACTGTTGTTTTTATTTGTCGGACTGACTTTTGTGACCAGTAAATTCCTGCCAACAGGGTTTATTCCAATGGAAGACCAGGGAATGGTGTATGTAAGTGTAACCACTCCACAGGGGGCAACGGTAGAAAGAACAGAAAAAGTGCTGGATGAAGTGACAGGTATTGCGAAGAAAATTAAAGGAGTAGAAAACGTGACTACTCTTGCCGGCTATAGCATTGTAACGGAAATCGCAGGTTCATCTTATGGAATGGCAATGATCAACCTTAAAGACTGGAAAGAAAGAGATATTTCAGTGAACGATCTGATTGCAGACCTTTCAGAAAAAACAAAAAGTATTGCAGATGCCCAGATTGAGATCTTTGCACCGCCAACGGTTCCCGGATTTGGGAATACCAGTGGTTTTGAACTGCGTTTGCTGGACAGAACCGGAGGAACCATCGAGAATACGGATAAAATCACCAAGAATTTTGTTAAAAAACTGAATGAGGCTCCTGAGCTGCAAAACAGCTTTACCAGTTTTGATGCTACTTTCCCGCAGTATATGATCAATGTAGATTACGATATGGCAGCGAAGAAGGGAGTATCGGTAGACAACGCAATGTCTACATTACAGACCATGCTGGGATCGTATTACGCCACCAATTTTATTCGTTTCAGTCAGATGTATAAAGTGATGGTACAGGCAAGCCCTGAGCACAGAGATACCCCTGAAAGTATTCTGAATTTATATTTAAAGAATGACAAAGGGGAAATGGTTCCGTTTTCAACATTCATCACGATTGAAAAAGTATACGGACCTGAAGTACTTACGAGGTATAATATGTATATGTCTGCCATGATCAACGGAGAACCTGCTGACGGTTACAGTTCCGGAGATGCTATTGCAGCTGTAGAACGTGTAGCCAAAGAGACACTTCCGAGAGGATTCGATATTGAATGGTCGGGAATGACCAGGGAAGAGATTTTATCAGGAAACCAGACGGTTTATATCTTCCTGATCTGTCTTCTATTCGTATATCTCTTATTAGCGGCACAATACGAGAGTTTCCTTCTTCCGATGCCTGTATTATTAAGCCTTCCGATGGGAATCTTCGGTTCTTATATCGCACTGGTGCTGGCAGGGCTGGATAATAATATTTATGCACAGGTGGCATTGGTCATGTTGATTGGTCTTCTCGCCAAAAATGCTATTCTGATCGTAGAATTTGCAGTGGCAAGAAACAAACAGGGATTTGATATCATTTCATCAGCTATTGAAGGAGCAAGACAGCGTCTTCGACCGATTCTGATGACCTCTTTCGCATTCGTAGCAGGACTTATTCCGTTGTGTATCGCGTCAGGAGCTGGTGCAATTGGTAACCGTTCTATTGGTACGGCTGCAGCAGGAGGAATGCTGATTGGGACAATCTTCGGATTAGTTGTGATTCCGGGACTGTATATATTCTTTGCAAAACTTGAAAATAAGAAGAAAAATGAAAAGATTAAATCATAGATATATAGTGTATGGGATTGTATCACTGAGCCTGGTTTCATGTGCTGTTCCCAAGGTAACAGAGTTGAAGAAAGCTCAGGAATTCCCTGATGAAATGATCAAAACTGATAAAAATAAAAATCTGGATGAATTTCAGCAGATCAATCTGAAGGCATATTTTACAGACCCATATCTGCTTGAACTTTTTGATAAAGTGGTTCAGGCTAATCCGGATTTCCAGATTGCACAGCAAAGAGTGGAGATTGCCAACAGTTTCCTTCAAAGATCAAAGATGGATTTGCTGCCTTCTCTTGAAGTAGGAGTAGAGGCTTCAGGTAACCGATACGGAAAGTATACGATGGAAGGTGTTGGGAACTATGATACCAATCTTTCACCTAATATTACAGAAAACCAGAAAATCAACAGAGATTTTACGCCTAATTACTGGGTAGGAGCAAGAAGCAGCTGGGAAATTGATGCCTGGGGCAAACTGAAAAATAAAAAGATAGCTGCCCAGAAGAAATTTCTGGCTTCCACGGAGGGATTGAGATTATTACAGGTAGAACTTTTCACGGATATTGCAAATCTGTATTATCAGTTGGTAGCCTTAGACAATCGTCTTGCTATTTATCAGAAGAATTATAAGCTTCAGCAAAGAGCTTTTGAAATTGTTCTGGCACAACGTGAAGTGGGAAAAGCTACGGAATTGGCGGTACAGCAGTTCAAGGCTCAGAACAACAACTGGCTCGCAGAGATTGAGCACATAAGAGTGGAAATCGTTACGGTAGAACAGGCGATCACTACTTTAACAGGAAGCTACGGTGGAGATGTGAAACGCGGGAAAATACTGATGCCTACTAATATGGAAGTTCTAAATAAAACCATTAATGTAGAAAATGTGATACACTCCAGACCGGATGTAGCTGCAAATTATTATGTGTTGGAAGCTTCTCAGGCTGATGCAAAGGCTGCAAGAGCTGCTTTTTATCCCAAGATTGACCTTGGTGCCGGCTTTGGAATGAATTCTTTTTCTATAGAAACATTCTTCAAGCCAAGTTCACTGGCAGGGCAGTTGTTGGGAGGATTAATGGTTCCTGTTTTCAATAAAGGACAGCTGAAATATGAATTTAAAGTAGCAAGCACGGAGCAGGAGATTGCTTTTTTAAATTATCAGAAAAGTATTACAAATGCTTTTAACGAACTTCAGTCTATTTTGAAACAGACAAAGATCTATGAACGTGTTTTGAAACTGAAATCAGAAGAAGTAGGTTTTCTTGACCGCGGGGTAGAGGTTTCCAATGATCTGTATCTGACAGGATACGCCAATTATTTTGAACTGATCAACTCTCAAAAGAGCAAACTTACTGCTGAACTGGATCTATTACAGTTTCAGCACCAGAATACCAGAAATAACGTCCTGCTGTTTAAAGCACTGGGAGGGAAACTGGATTAATTTTTTACTTTTTTTTACGATGAAAGAAGCTGTCTTTTTAGATGGCTTCTTTTATTTTACCTCTTACATTGTAATCAAGTTCTGTGTATTTTTGGAATGGTAAGGTAATCAACAAAAAAGAGACTGTCTTTAGGACAGTCTCTTTCTATGTTTCTTAAAATAAATCTGCTTTATAGGCAGAGTTATTTAGATGTAAATATTATTTAACAATCTGGATTTCAACAGCTGAAAATCCTTTAGGAGACTTCTCTTTTTCGAAAGATACTTTGTTTCCTTTTTTTACCGGCTCCACACAGTTGTTGTTGTGGAAGAAGATATTTTCTTTGCTATTGTCTTCAGTGATGAAGCCATACCCTTTTTCACTAAGGAAAGTAACAATTCCAGTTTTTCTTGGATCTTCCTCAATAATAGGAGCTGCTCCCAATTGAATATCATCAAGGTTTACTTCCTGTCTTTGTTCAGGTGGAGTAGAAGTTAATCTTCCGAATTCATCTACATACATGTAGACATCCTCCGCACCTTTGTTGTTGTTCGTCTTACGATCTTCGCGTCTTAGCGCCTTTTCTTTTTGCTTTTGAATTTTTTTCTTGAAATTTTCCTTTTTAGAAAAAGAATCTGCCATAAATTATTTTTAGTATTTAGTTTCTATAAATTAATTGGTTCAATCTGGTCCGTTGTAGACCTTATAAAGCCTGCCGATGTTTCCTGTTTTGGAGTTTTCCAATCATACAGAGCTTACAATTCCGACAAGTATTTGTTCTTAATAGAAAAATAAAAGTTAAAAATATGACTGCTCAGAAAGCAAAGACTGAATAAAAATATTCAGGTCGTTACAGAAAACAAAGTGATGACTTAGTTAATAATGTACAAATATACAACAATAAAATGAATAATCCGGTTTTAAATGATTGATTATCAGAAATGGTTTTTGTAGTACGTTTTATGCTCTGAGTCTAAGAGCATAAAAAAATATTTAGTCAGTCTATAAAAAAATCCCCAGAAAGCTGAGGATTATAAAAAAATATATTATAAAAATGAAGTGGTGTATAATACGGATGGGTACGCATCAAATGTTATGCCTAAAATTGGTGCGGATTTGGGAATTATATCAGCTTGTTTAATAAAAAAGGAGTATCTCAATCCGTATCTATTTGGTAAATAGCCCTCTATTGAAAAAATACTGTTTACTTAAAAATATAAATGTTTTTTATTTCAATTTATACAGATGAAGTAAAAATAAGGTCCCTATTTATTTTTGATTTTAATGGAATTTCCGAAAATTTCACCATGTTGGGATGACTTTTATTATCCATCTTTGTCTCATAAACATTTAAAAATAAGAAGAATGTCAACACAAAATGTAAAAGGAAAAGTAGTTTTGATTGCCGGAGGAGGTAAAAACCTGGGAGGATTATTAAGCAGAGATTTTGCAGCAAAAGGAGCAAAACTGGCGATCCATTATAACAGTGAAAGCTCTAAGGCAGAAAGTGAAAAAACACTTGCTGAGGTACAGGCATTAGGCGCAGAGGCGTTTTTGTTCCAGGGAGACCTTACCAAGGTAGATAATATCACGAAGTTCTTTGATGAAACAATTTCCCGTTTCGGAGGCGTGGATATTGCCATCAATACAGTAGGAATGGTATTGAAAAAGCCATTTGCAGAAACTACAGAAGAAGAATATGACACGATGTTCAATGTCAATTCAAAATCAGCCTACTTCTTTTTGCAGGAAGCCGGTAAAAAACTGAACGATCAAGGGAAAATCTGTACGATTGTTACTTCATTGCTGGCGGCTTATACCGGCTTATATTCCACCTACGCAGGAGCCAAAGCTCCGGTGGAGCATTTTACAAGAGCTGCTTCCAAAGAATTTGGAGCAAGAGGAATTTCTGTGACTGCAGTAGCGCCGGGTCCAATGGATACCCCTTTCTTCTACGGGCAGGAAAGTGATGATGCCGTGGCTTATCATAAATCAGCATCAGCATTAGGAGGGCTTACAGATATCAAAGATATTGCTCCGCTGATAGAATTCCTGGTAACAGACGGATGGTGGATCACAGGGCAGACGATCTTTGCCAATGGAGGATATACAACCAGATAATATATTGTAAGATAGAATAAAAAAAACTCACTGAAAATAGCTTTCAGTGAGTTTTTTATTTTTAAAGGAATAAGAAAATTAAGTGGTTTTAACCTTTCCTTTTTCCAATATACTTTTGATAATAAAGAATAATCCAAGCAGAACAAAAGGAATACTGAGAAGCTGGCCCATATTCAGGCTCATTCCGTGTTCGAATTCTACCTGGTCTACTTTGATGAATTCAATCAGGATTCTCATGATGAAGATTAATAAAATACTAATACCGAAATAAAATCCTCTTCCGATTTTGAAAATATTTTTCTTATAAATAAAGTAAATAATGAAAAAGATAACAGCATAAGAAATGGCCTCATAGAGCTGTGCAGGATGTCTGGGTAGATCATCCACCTGACGAAATACAAACGCCCATGGAACATCTGTAGGAATTCCTATAATTTCCGAATTCATAAGGTTCGCCAGCCTGATAAAAGTACCAGCCAAAGGAAGTACAATGGCTATCGCATCCAATACCGTCATGAACGGGATAGAAAATTTTCTTGCATACAAAAGAAGCATAATGACCAATCCGATACCACCACCGTGGCTGGCAAGTCCTGCAAAACCGGTAAAATGATAGATTCCATCTGCGCCTTTCTGAATGGGTAAAAATACCTCAATCGGATGCTGGGAGTAATAATCGAAATCATAAAAAAGACAATGTCCCAATCTGGCTCCCACCAGAATTCCTATAAGCGCATAGGAGAACAAAGCTTCGTGGGCCTGTGAACTAAGCCCTTCTTTTTTATAAATTCTTTTTAAAATATTTAATGATAAAACAAGTCCGGCAAGGAAAAGCAAGCCGTAATATTTTATAGGAAGTCCTAAAATATTGACGATTTCGGGATTAATGTCCCAGTTGATATATAATAAATTCATTGCTGCAAAGATAAGAAAATAGGATTTTCTGAACAGGATGGTACAGTATTGAGAATTTATTAATTGATTTAAAGGAGTTTATGAATTTTTTTCTTTTTTAAATAACAGTCAATTTACCATATTGAAAATTGAAATACGGCTAGGTAGAAGCCCTATAAACCAATTCTGCATCCATCAGAATAGATTGGCTTGGGGCTGTGCTGTTTTTTATTTTTTCCAATGCCAGTTTTGCAGCTTCTTCACCCATTTTTTCCAAAGGCTGCTGTACGCTGGTCAGCTGAGGATATACCATAGATGATAACTCCGTGCCCGAAAAGCTTGCTATAGATATTTCCTCAGGTATTCTTACTTTTTGTTCAAGAAGAAAATTCATCGCTCCCATGGCTAAGGTATCACTAAAAGCAAAAATACTGTCAAACTCTATATTCTTATTTAATAGTTGCTTAACTGCTTTTTTTCCATGTTCGAAAGTCATTCCATCCGTCTGAATAATCAGGTTTTCATCAAAAATATTGTATTTCATGAGAATGCGTTTATAACCGTTTACTCTTTCTACAGCATTTCGGATTGTGGAAGGCCCCATAATATGGACAATTCTTTTTCTTCCTGTCTTTATCAAGTATTCCACCATCAATGAAGCTTTAATAGAATCATCAATAATTACCTTCGATACATCCAAAGACTTGTGGGGAATTCTGTCAAAGAATATTAAAGGAGTTCCCTGATCCATAATGTTTTGATAGAGATCATTATTGTGGGTTTCATGACAGAGATTAATAATAATAGCATCCACATTAAATTCTTCCATAAGCTGAAGGTTTTTCCTTTCTATAAGAGGATCTTCATCAGATTGGGTGATGATAATACGATATCCCAGCGGATAAAGAATATTCTGAATTCCTTTGAGAACACTCGAAGAAAAAGGAGTAATCATTTCCGGTACCACAAACCCTATTGTCCGGGATTGTCCGGATTGTAAATTCAAAGCTGTAAGGTTCGGTTTATAGCCCAATTTTTCCGCAGCATCCAATACCCTTTTTCTTGTTTCTTCATTCACATTTTTATCATGAAGCAGCGCTCTGGAGATGGTAGAGGTGGATAATGACAAAAATTTGGACAGATCTTTAATCGTAATACGTCTCATCAGCCTTGTTTTTTGGCTAAAAATAATAAAAAAATAGTCAATTGGGAACGTTCCCTGATTTTTGGGAACGTTCCCAATTTGAATTTTGCAAAAAAAGTATCCTGTTAATCATTTGTTAATATAGTTTTAACGAATTGGTTAATATGATAACAATTTTATGTTTATGAGTATGATTTATTACAATTATGATGTATCGAAAATCCGCACAGGAATTTTACATATCGGAGTAGGGAACTTTCACAGAGCTCACCAGCAGTTTTATACCAATATGCTGCTCAATGAAGAAGGGCAGGGAGATTGGGGAATTTGTGGAGTATGTCTGCTACCGTCAGATGAAAAAATCGTAAAGAATTTAAGAGCTCAGAATCTTCAGTATTCTCTTACTATTTGTGGCAGAAATGGAAAAGATGAGGTTTATAAAATAGGCTCTTTAAAGGAGCTGATCTGGGGAATAGAAGATCCGGAGGCTGTAATCGCGAAAATAGCAGACCCTTCTATTAAAATCATCACATTGACAATTACAGAAGGGGGTTATAATCTTGATAAAGAGACTGGAGAGTTTGTACTTGGTGATGAAAAAATCCAGCATGATCTGAAGAATCCTTCCCACCCTGAAACTGTTTTTGGCTTTGTTGCAGAAGGGTTGCGCCAAAGAAAAACACAAAATGGAGCTGCATTGACTCTACTTTCATGTGATAATCTTCAGCATAACGGAAATACAGCAAAAAGAGCTTTTACATCATTTATAGAAGCTCAGGATGCAGAACTGGCAGCGTGGGTAAAGGAAAATGTAACCTTCCCAAATAGTATGGTGGATCGTATTACACCCGCCACAACTCCGGAAGATATTGAAAGGTTAAATAAACGGAATGATACAGATGACCGCGCTCCTGTATATTGTGAAGACTTTACACAATGGGTTATAGAAGAGAACTTTATCGCAGGACGACCGGCATGGGAAAGGGTAGGCGTAGAATTCACGAATGATGTAACCGCATTTGAAAATATGAAACTAAGCCTGCTGAATGCTTCCCATACTTTATTATCTTATCCGGCATTCTTAATGGGTTATCGTAAAGTGGATCAGGCAATGGAAGACAAAAATCTTGTGAAATTCATCAGGGATTTTATGGATACAGACATTACCCCTTTTGTTCCTGCCCCAGAAAATACAGACCTGGAAAAATATAAACAAATATTGATCGAAAGATTTGCCAATCACAGTGTAAGTGATCAGGTAAGCCGTTTGTGTTTCGATGGGATTTCAAAATTTCCGGTATATATCATTCCTAATCTTGATAAAATGATAAAAGGAGCGAAAGACCTTACCAGAACGGCTTTTCTTATCGCTTCCTACAGACATTATCTTAAATATAAAACAGATGATCAGGGAAATACTTTTGAAACAGCAGAACCCTGGATTACGGAGACCGACAAGAAACTTATTGCCAGTGAAAATCCACAGGACTTCCTGGAATTGTCAGCTTTTAAAGGAGTTCAGTTAAAAACCTCTGAACAGTTCATAAAATTATACAACAGTTTTGTAGAAGACATAAAAAACTCAGGAACCGCCTCGGTTTTACAATCAATCATAAAATAACTAGGCCATGCAGATCAATCCAGGTATAACCTCTTCAGACAATAAGACAAACAATCCTATACTGCCGTTTGCGATCATAACCTTTATTTACTTTATTGTAGGTTTTCTGACCACAGTGAATGAGCAGCTGCAGGCACCTCTGAAATTTACTTTTCTGAGCCATGCAGGCAGTCTTAAAAACACATTTACTACTTTGATTTCCTTTTTCTTCTTTTTAGGATATCTTCTGAATGGAACACTGGGAAGCAGATGGGTAAATGCCTTTGGATATAAAAATACGATTTTACGAGGGCTTTTCTTTATGATTTCCGGTCTTTTCATGTATCTGTGTTCATCATGGGTTGGGGATCATTATCCCGATCTGAAATTCAGTATAAAAGATGCCGTTATTCCTGTTGGATTTATCGTTTTTGTTATCGGTTCTTATTTAATGGGGACCTCAGCAGCCATCATTCAGGTGGTTGTAAATCCTTATGCAGCTTCATACGAGCTTAAAGGGACACAGCCGGTACAGCGCCTGAATATTCTGACAGCGATCAATTCTATCGGAACTACTTCTGCACCCTTTTTTGTCACGGTAGTCATGTTCAGCGGAATTTCCATTGAAAATATAGAAATCAGACAGTTGCTGCTTCCGCTTTCTGTACTCATCATCTGTATACTTACCGTGATGATAATTACGAAAAGACTTAACCTTCCTGATCTTGCTCATACAAGGGCCGTAGGAGAGGAAAAGCTCGACAGGAGCGTCTGGTCATTCAGGCATTTTGTATTGGGAGTGGTGGCTATCTTTTTTTATGTAGGAACCGAAGTTGCCATAGGCGCTAATATTAATCTGTATGCTTTTGAATTGGTAGATTCCGGTCATCCTATTACATTTTTCGGAAAAACAGATATCATTGTCGGAGGAATGGATCTGGGAATTCATGCCCTATTATCTACGTTGTATTGGGGAGGTTTTCTTGTAGGAAGAGCAATATCCAGTTTCTTCAGTAATATTTCTGCAAGAAATCAGTTGATAACCACCACAATATTGGCCACAGTGCTTGCGGTAACGTCTATGGTTACTCAAAATCTATGGTTTCTTGTCGCCATCGGTCTTCTGCATTCATCCATGTGGAGCTGTATTTACACGCTTTCCATAAAAGGATTGAACAAGTACACTTCAAAAGCGTCCGGTATTTTTATTTCTGCCGTATTTGGTGGAGCGGTATTTACCCTTATTCAGGGAGGTTTGGCAGATATTTTAGGCTCGTGGAGATGGACGTGGTGGCTTACGGTAATTTGTGAATTACTGATGTTGACTTACGCGTTGTTTGGATCGCGTATAAGAGAAAAAGACCTCATTCACTAATCATATATTTTTCTTTTAATCAATGTAACTATCCTGTAGACTATTGCTGGATACAGGATACTTACTGCCTTAAAAAACACTTGAATCATGTTAGAAAACTACTTTTTGCTTTTGTCTTCCGTCATTGGAACTTGTTTAGGTGCACAGGAACTACATTCTGCGTTACAGCTTCGGAACAGCCATTTGTGGCGAGGAATTGAAGTCTCTGCAGGATTTATTTATACCGGAGACCTGCATCTTGATTATAAGAACTTTTACGCCGGATTCTGGGCGGGTGGCAATTTTGATGGCTCCTATAAAGAATTCAATAACTATGTAGGATACAAAAACAAGCATCTTACACTGGAATTATGGGATATTTATAACTTTTCACCCGGTGCGACCTATAACAACAAGGAATTTTTTAACTATTCTGGGAAAGAAACCGGACGTTTTTGGGACCTAAGATCTTATTATGCCATAAGCGATAAATTTCCTCTGGTGCTCAGTTGGAATACTGTGGTTTTCGGAAGAGACAGAAACAGCGAAAATACAGGGAATAAATATTCATCTTTTGTTTCGGGAGAATATCCAGTGTACAGAAAGAATGATCTTGAAGTAAGAGGAAGAATAGGTTATGCTTTTACTTTAGACAGCCATGGTGAAAAGAATAATTTCTTTGCTAAAGAATCAGGATTCAATGAAATAAGTCTTATCATTTCAAAAAGCTTTACCATTGAAGGCTATAAAATTCCCATCGGGATTTGGGGAATGTGGAATCCGGTCAACAATAATGCATTTCTTCAGTTCTCTGTGCAGGCTTATTCATTCTGAAGCAAGGAAATTCAAAATACTAAACCTTTAAAAAACTCAATACATTTAATTACTTTTATATAATGGAACATAAAAAAATAAAGCAGTCTGTTTTGGTGAAGTGCTCTGGGATATTTTTCCGGGAGAGCAGCGAAGAATGGGAGGTGCCCCTTTTAATGTGGCTTATCACCTTTCCAAAATGGGGGTAGAGGTCAATATGATAAGCAGTGTCGGTGATGATAAGCTCGGGCATGACCTTTTGGATAAAATGAACAACTGGAATATTCCTGTAGATCTTGTTCAGGTCAATACGGCGTATCCCACCAGTACAGTAATTGCTACAGTGGATGAAAATAACGATGCTCATTATGATATTGTGGAGGGGGTAGCATGGGATTTTATTGAAACAACTGTAAAAAACAAGGAAATCCTCAAAACAACAGATGCTTTCGTATTCGGAACATTGGCAGCCCGAAATGAAAAATCCAGAAACACATTATTCCAATTGCTTGAACTCAGCGATTATAATGTTTTTGATATCAACCTCAGAGAACCGTATTATGAGGTCGGAATGATAAAAGATTTACTTCACAAAACACATCTTGCCAAATTCAATAAAGCAGAAATGCGAATGATGCTGGATTTTTTAGGAAAAGATTATACCACCGAAGAAGACAGCATAAAATATCTGCAGGATAAGTTTGATCTTAAGGAAATTATGGTCTCAAAAGGAAGTAAAGGTGCCTTATACGCTCAAGGCGATGATTTTTATCTGTATCCTACCATACCAGTTACAGTAAAAGATACAGTGGGGAGCGGAGATTCATTCTTAGCAGGATTTCTTTCCAAAAAATTAGAAAAAGGAAGCACGGTTCATGAAATGATGGCTCAGGCAGTTTCTCTCGGAGCATTTATTACCTCACAGGAAGGAGCATGCCCTGAATATTCATTAGAAGATTTTATCAGATTCAAAAACGAATACCCTGTATCGGCTATAAGCTAAAGCGGTCAAAACACCATTAATTTAAAATGATTCTTGATGAAACATTTGGTAACTTTAGCCTATTACCAAAACAAAAGTTATGCATCATCAGCTGGAGAAACATTATGTAAACAGGATAGGCTGGCTTCGGGAGGCTGTACTGGGCGCAAATGACGGGTTATTGTCTACCACAAGTATTGTTATCGGGGTTGCTGCGGCAGCTCCGGAACGTCACATCATTATTCTTGCCGCACTGGCAGGTATGATTGCCGGAGCAATGTCTATGGCGGCGGGTGAATATGTTTCTGTAAGCTCACAGGAAGACACAGAGAAAGCAGATCTGCTTCGTGAAAAATATGAGCTTGAACAAATGCCGGAAATAGAGCTTAAGGAACTTGCCAAAGTATATGAGAATCGTGGTTGTACTAAAGAAACTGCTATGCAGGTGGCCATTGAACTTACAGAACATGATGCATTGGGAGCGCATGCCCGCGATGAATTGGGAATTAATGAAATCACACAGGCAAAACCTTTACAGGCAGCAATGGCTTCGTTCAGTTCATTTGCAGTGGGGGCATTATTGCCGTTTACTGTTTCTCTTTTAGCTCCTATTAAACTGATGGTATACTTTCAATATGGATTTCGATCATATTTTTAATGCTTTTAGGAGCTGTTTCTGCCAAAGCAGGAGGTTCCAGTATTAAAATAGCGGTGTTAAGAATTTGTTTCTGGGGAACCGTTGCCATGGGAATTACAGCTCTTGTAGGACGTGTTTTTGGAGTAAATTTAGCCTAAAAATTGTAACAGTATTCTTCTGAATAAAACATCTCCTTGTTTGAAAAATAGGTGGTTTTTTCTCTATTTTAATAGCTCGGTTTTTTGCTTTGTTAATGGTAATGTTTTGATTTACAGATTGTATTTTGCCTAACAAGTGTTAGTCGTAAAAGTACTACACTTTTTCAGATTTATGCTTAAATTTTATTTTGTTATGATCAATACTTCTAAATTTGGTGATATAACAAACATCAAATCATAAATATTTAACGATTAAAATTTACCATCATGGCAGAAAGAAATTCAAGAGGAATCTTAAAATTCAACAACGGCGAAGGACAAAAGCTGTTAAAACTGAACTATAGCGTATCAAGAGCTACAGATGTATCAGGACGTGTAGCATCAGATCCTTCCAATGCACTTCTTAAGATTACAGTAGAAGCTACTGAAAAATCTGACATTCTTGAAAGTTTATTGAACGGAAAATACAAGCCTACAGTAGGAGAGGTAACTTTCAACAAATCTCACGAAGAAGGTACTTTAACGACATTGAAATGGACAAACGGTTATGTCATCCAGCATGAAGTAGATTTCGATGCTGTAGATGAAAACAGTATGTACATCAGTTTTGTGATAAGTGCAGAACAGATCGAGCTTGGAAATTCATCTTATGACGGAGCTTGGCCTGGATCTCAGGGATAAAATCCTTTAACATTCCCACCTATAAAAACAGAATGGTACATCCGTCAAAAGGATCGCTATTCTGTTTTTTCGTCAATGATTGTTTCCTATAATAAGGAATGATGATTACACTAAGATTAAAAAATAAAGCTGATAATGTGAATTTTATATTGTGAAAAATTGATAACTTTATAGGAAAGCCATTTATTTTTAGATTTTTTTCAAAATAAAACGATCACCAAACACTCTACATAATATGAATAAAAACATTTCGAATTCCGAGAAGATTTCGGAGAATCATATTCCTGGAATCAACCGTGTGGTGAAACTGGATATTGTGATTGAAGGCAAGATGATAAAGCACTTCAAGCATTTCCGTTTACAGCAAAGCGTAAAGAAACACCATAATTTTGAACTTACATTAGCCCATGATACTCTAGACGGGGTACAAAATCATGATCTGGAAGAGGCTCAGCAGTTTTTAGGAAAACGATTAACTGTTGTTTTTAAATATAAAAACGTAGAAGGAAGTCCGGAAAGAACCTTTGTAGGAGTCATTACAAAAGTAGGATTCAGTCAGGAAAATCATAATCTTGGAAATATTGTACTGAAAGGGTACAGTCCTACTATTTTATTGGATGCTGCACTGCATACTCAAAGTTTTGGCGGTGATAAACCGGTCAATATGGGTATTATTGCTGAGGAGGTTATCAAACAGGGAATAGAAAGCAGTAAGTTTGATGTAAAGGTGAATGCAAAAGCATCTTCCCAGATTCTCTACAGCGCCCAGTATAATGAGACCCACTACAATTACCTCTGCAGAATGGCAGAAGCCTATGGCGAGCAGTTTTACTATGACGGTGAAATACTGCATTTCGGGAATATGCCCCCTCAGAACAAATCCCTTGAATTAATATACGGAAGCAATGTTTCTGATGTGAGTGTAGAACTGAAAGCAGTACACATCAAACCCCATTTTTATGGATATAACAGCAGCTCCAATACGAAACTGATTTCCGGGGATACCCCTATAAAACATGTTGGCAACCTTGCCCAAACCGCTTATAAAAATAATGAAGGAATATTCAAAACACCTTCATTGCAGGTAGCTCCTATGAAAGCAGCAACCGATATGGATGTAGTCATTTCCCAAACGAGTACTGCCGGCAGCAAGGCTGTAGAGGTTTTTACTGTTTCCGGAGGAACTACTATTCCGTTTTTATATCCCGGATGTGTTGCTGATATCAATATGCGGAGAACCGATACCAATAAAACCGCTTATTTCACCAAGCTGATGATGACAGAAGTAATCCATGAAGTGGATACTCTGGGACGTTACACAGGAAGATTTGAAGCCATTGCTTCAGACACGGGATATATTCCAACCCCCGATTTTACCATGCCCATTGCACAGCCGCAGATCGCCACAGTAATTTCTAATACTGATCCGCTGGGGCAGGGCAGGATTACTGTAAGATTCGACTGGCAGCTGCATGATACAACCAATTTTATCAGAATGATGTCCCCAGATGCGGGAGGTACAGATCAAATCACTCAAAACAGAGGCTATGTAGCAATACCAGAGGTGGGAGATCAGGTGATGGTAGGTTTTGTTCACCATCATCCGGACCGTCCTTTCGTAATGGGAGGAATGTTTCATGGAGAGACTGCTTTGGGAGGTGGGGTAGATAACCATTTGAAATCAATACAAACAAGAAGCGGAATCCGAATTTTAATGAATGATACCGAAGGAAGTGTAAACATTATAGATCCAAGTGGGAACAATTATTTTATGGATGGAAAAGGAAATATTACCGTTACTGCTCCTAAGAATATGACCTTTAATGTAGGAGAAGATCTCGCGATCAATGTAGGAAAGGATATGAAAACAAGTGTAGGAAATGATAATGCCATTAATATTATCAATGATCATAAGTTTTCCTCAAAAAACTATAAGCAGACGGTCAACGAAAATAAAACGATCAATGTGACAGGTGATCTTAAAGAAACCACTTCAACAACTACTCATAAAGCGAAAAACGGAGATATTTTACTCCAGAGTTCAGGGGTAGCCAAAATGCTGGGTAAAATAGATGCTAAAGTGAACAAAGGATAAGGATGCTGAAAAAATTGTTGATTTCCCTTTTTTCATCTTTATTAGCGGTGTAGAAGTAATGACCCGTAATTTTTTTAAGGTTGTAAGATATTAATAATGAATAAAATAATAAAATACCTGTTAAGCGTTTTATTTTTCACCCAGATCTCGTGTCAGGAAAAGAAAGAACATCAAAAAACTAAAACTATGACAAAATACGAATGGACTGAAGGAACTTCTGCCCCCTTAGGATATCCTATGGAAGTATATAAAGGAGGAATAGAGTGTGAAGGCGGAGAATGGGTAGGATTAAGTTTTGGGATAGTACCTGGAAATCATGGTTGGGGATCCATTAATAATGGCATGAGTAATGGTTTCAAAAGCTTGCCAAAGCGGTTAGATTTTATCTGGATGTCTTATATGGAAAATCAGTTTTACCAGATAGATACAGATATTGATACCGAAATGGTAAGAAAATATTTTAGCAAAGGGTTTGAAATAAAAGGAGCAAGCGGGAAAGGACAACATTTAAACTACGATGTTATTGCTGTAGGGATGGCACCCGGAGGAGTGGTCGTTGTTTGGGTGGCTGGAATTGGCTGGCAAAAAGAAATAGGGAGATATCAGGGTAAAAAAGTAACCATTCCGGAATCAGAAATTGCTAAGCTCGACAGTCATGAAAACCGATTTTGGCGCAAAGATTATTTGGAAATGGTACACTCAAGAGAACAGATTATTCCAAAAAAGATACAGGAAGAAAACAAAGGAAAGCCTATACCATTTGGTTTATGGGATGTTTATAGAACAAGGTTTAGTTGGAAAGCCGTTTTTGAACTCCCGGAAAATGCAAAATTAAACCCGCTAAGAGATGTTGGGATTACTATGATAAATGGTGAAAAAGAACAATTTGATGCTGCAAAAAATCCTTTGTCAGAGTATGACTTTAGAACAATCCCTGGTTCAATCTCAATGTCAGTATTAGATAAAGATAATAATAGATACGGAGCAGCATGTAATTTGGACGAAAAATCCAGCTTTGATGCTTTTAACAGTGTTTTTGGAGATAATCCCAAAAGTACCAAAGCAGAATTAGTCATAAAAGTGAATGAGGCGTTTAGCTTTTTTACGGTAAAGCTAAAAGGGGAAAATGGGAAAGAAGCTTTTATTAAGACAGATAAATTAGAAATATTTAAGTCGAAAAAGAAAAATTAAGAGAAGCCTCAAATTTAGGATTATGGGAAAAACATTTGTGTACAATACTGGAAATTATGCACCTCCTATTGACGAACTGCATTTGGAGGTAGGTGTTTTCTTTGACGGAACTTTGAATAATCTTAAAAATACTGAGCTCCGCCAAAAATATAAGGATGGCAAAAACAAAATTGAAAGCACGGATTCTGAAGAGGAAATTTTACGAAAAGAAAAAGCGATAGAAGATACGACTGAAAAACAGGAAGATGAGTATGATGATTTAGATGATAAAAAAAAGCCAGATGCCGGTTCCGAATATGAGCAGTATCTTAAAGGGATTCACAGGAGCCGTTTAGATAGAATGGGGGTTGATAATAGTTTTAGCAACGACTTTACCAATGTTGCCAGATTGTATAAGTGTTGTGAACAGACTAATTATGCTATTTATATAGAAGGTATTGGGACGCTGGATAACCGCAGAGATGTAGATGACGGCTTCCAATATGGATCTGGTATCACAGGGGTAAGAGGAAAAGTAAGAAAAGGATGTGAAAAGCTGGCGGATAGAATTAAAGTAATAATCAGAGATAGCTTAAATGCGGATAAACAATTTACAAAAATATATATAGATACTTTCGGATTCAGCCGTGGAGCTGCAGCCGCAAGGAATTTTGCTTACGAAGTCAATGGTAAAAAAAGAACAGTAGATGTTGAGATAAAAAAATCCCGTAAGATAGTAGGATATACGCAGATGGATTCTTCCGAAGGGCCGATTACGATTCCCGAATATGGAGATATGTGGATAGATAAGGATAAAATAGAGGTAGATCCTAATTATCTTATTGATGGAAAGCTTCCGAAATTTGGTTTTCTGGGATATTATCTTTTAAGTAAAGATGTAGTGACCAAAGAAGAATTGGAAGAGCTAGAACTGTATGTACGTTTTATTGGGGCGTATGATACCGTATCTTCTTATGAAGAATATGGTGATATGGGAGGATTGAGACGTGTGGGATGGGAAGGAATGAAGCATTCTACGTTAGGGTCTAGTTACAATTTTGGAGATGATGTCGAACAGTTACAGTTGCTGAATCCTGGACCTTATTCTAAAGCAGTTCATTTTACAGCAGGCAATGAACATCGGGAAAATTTCTCATTAACCAGCTTTCCGGGCAGTATTGAAAAAGAATTTCCGGGAGTACATTGTGATATCGGCGGAGCTTATGAAAACGGAAAAGAAACAGTAGATGAAATAGAAACGTCTAATCATAAACCGGTATGGTTCTTAAACAAGCGCAGACAGCAATTGATTGATGAACATTGGTATAATAAGGACCAAATTGAAATTAACAATAGTTTCCTCAATGTTATTACGATGGGAAGTGTATACCGTAAAATCACAGGAATCCGTTTCCTGAGGAAAGAATACAGCTATATTCCGCTCCATTTCATGGAAGAACAAGGTAAAAACCATTATGACCATCAGATGATTGCAAAAACAGAAATAAGCTATTCTATAGAACACGACCAATATCTGCCTTCAGCAAAAGATCTTTTGCACCATTATGTCTTTGAAGATGGTAAAAAATGGAATTTCAAAACAGATGAGGTAGTTGAAAAAGAAAAACAGGAAAGAGCAAGAGAAAGATTGGAAAATCCAGAACCGGTACAAGCGCCCATACCTGATGAAGTGATTGATAAAGACGGTAATAAAATTAAAACAAAAACACTGCAGGAAGTTGTGGTTACCGCCTATCATCCTCAGACCTTATTGAGAATTATGCGTAACAAATATCTTCATTGGTCGGCAAACAGAGATTGGATGGGAATGGATCCCAATAGTAATTATGAAAGAATAGTATATCCCCTGAAATAATGTTTACGCTACTTGAAAATCTTCATCAGAAAATATATAGGCTTGAAACCATTGTAAAGGAGCAAAGAAATCCGGTTTATGCTATTACAAAAAGCTATGCCCGGCAGATTGAAGTGTATTATCTTGGAAAAAATAAAGAAGATCATAAGTTTCAGATTCTGGTGGTTGAGTTCGATTTTTCGGATCAGGATACTGCCCTGGGAAAATTTATAAAAAAAATAAGTTATCTGTTTGATGAACTGGAATGCAGGGTTGATAACGAAGGCAATATTACCGCAGTAGATAATCTGCTTTTCCTACGGTTAAGATGGGGCAAAATTCAATCTGAATTATCAAAAACACATAAAGGTGAAGCTATAGATAATTATTTCAATCAGATCAGCAGTATATTAGAAGATGAAGCAAAGCTGATTGATTTTCTGACAGGTTATAATATGTTCGGTTTGCTCTTCAACGGTTTGCTGGAGTCATTCGATACCAAAAGAAAAAGAATATCTCCGGACGGATTTACAGAAATTATGACTCCTGAAAAGGATGGTGAGAAAATGATTTTAAAAGTCTCTGCCCAAAACTTAGAACAATCAGAAATAGATGATTTCAAAGGAATATTTATCTGCAAAGGAAACCAATATGAAGAAGGTTTTATAGAAATAAAGAAACAGAATTTTCATTTAAAACATTCATTATTATGGATAGGTTAAATAACGAAGGAGAAGGAAATGCTCCGGAAACTCAAACTCAAAATACGGCACAGGATACTGACAAAATGAAGTCTGATAATAAGCAGAAGATGGAGGAGAAACGTGCTGAAAATGAGGAGAAAGATAATAAAGACGAAGGTTTATTATTGGCAATAGACGGTGCCAGAATAAAATTCAATGCCCATTTGGGAAAATTTAAAGTATTAAATAATGTACCGACAACACAGGATAAACTTACAGGAACTGTTGTAGAAAAACAAATACCCAACTTTATCTTTGATGATGGTTTTCAGATGATTTCCCTTACAGAATGGCAGGATTTTGGAACTGCAAAAGTTCAGGAAAATTATGTGCTGCTAAAAAAGTCTACTTTACCGGGAACAGGTAAAATGCCGGGAAATATACCTCCCGAAACAGGCAAAATAGAATTTGTAACCTCCGGGCAGGTAAATGCTCCGGAAAGTATTGATCCAAAGGGGGCTCCGGTGCCAGAGCAGAAGGATGATAAAAAGTGTTTTTGTAATAGAGATTTTACAGAAGATGATATAAAAACAATTATTAAGAAGCTTAGAGAAACAGAGAAGATAAAGACAACTTCCTTGTTTTATGATGAGAACTGTACATTACCTGAATCTGATAAGACTTATAAAAGATTATGTGAAGAACTTAATAGTATGATGAAAAAGCATAATATTAACACTTGTATTAGGAAAATTCATTTTTTAGCACAATCTTATCATGAATCATCAAGATATGGCACTACATTAGAATATTCTTCTGGTAAGAAATATAATCCAGGAAATCATAGTGACGCAAAGGGAATGGAACATACTGTTGAGGGCGATGGTCCAAGATATAAAGGTAGGGGAATAATCCAGCTAACTTGGAGAAAAACTCAAAAAAAATATTTCTCATATGTTTTAGAAAAAGAACCAGGACTATTAAATAACAAGAAAATAGATGAGCTATTTGATCGGAAGCCTCTTTACAAAGAGAAATATATTTATTATAAGGATAAAATTGATGATAAAGGTAAGAAGGTTTTAAATACAAAAGGAAAACCGATTAAAGAAAAAGTTATTGAAATCATAGATGTAGACTCTGCCTCGCTTATTGCAAGTAATTTACATTTTGCTTTTGATTCAGCAGGATGGTTTTGGGAGAATCTTGGGAAAACAGTACCAACAGGAGAAAATATTAATCTTGTTGCAGATAAGGATGATGTTTTAAAGGTGTCACAATGTATAAATGGAAAAGTAAAAAATCCTTATGGAATGAAAGAAAGAAAAGAATTTACGAAAAATCTAAAATTATTTTTTAAATATGATGAATTGTGTATTTCTAAAAAAAAGTAACATAATTTGGCTTGTGCTAATTCCTTTGCTTAGCAATGCACAATATCAGATTATTGCAAAAAAGGATTTGAATTTAGATCAAAAACAGGATATTATTTATAAAGATTCACTTACAAATAAGTTAATTTTTGAGTACGGTAAATCATCTGGAAATAAGAAAGATTCAATATTTTTTTTCTCTAATTATAATGCTGAAGCAGGAAGTTTGCATTTCAAAATAGTGAAAAATATTATTACTGTTAAATTTACTTATGCACCAAAGTACCTTGATTTTGATTTATTAAGTTTTAGTTATGATAAGTTAAAAAAAGATTGGTTTTTGATTGATATTTTAAGTTCCCGAACCAATCCTTTAAGCGAAAGATTAATGACAGAAATTTGTCAGTATAAAGTACCGAAAAATATGAATTTTTCTTTGAAAAAAAATAGCTTTGACAATGTTCAAGAAAAGTTGTTGGATAACAAGAAATATTTGGTAAAATGTTCAAAACAAAATCTTGAATAAATTTTAAACAGAATTTTATTTTCAAAAATAGATGGATTAATGATGGTAAGGTGATATTTTGATGAAATTCTATTTGTATCAATGTTAACAGAAGAGATGTTTTTGATAGAACTATTAAAAAATGATAAAATACCTATTCAATATATTATTTATTTTTTTGTTTAGCCTATCTTCATATGCTCAAAAGGTCTCTATATTAAAAGATTCGGTCTGTATTTCTAAAGAATGTTTTGAGTTGCAGGAATTAAAAATAGACACTAAGAATACCGGAATTTATAAGAAAATTCAGAAAAGCTATGACCTTTTTAATGGTACTTTTTTCGATAGTCCGGAGAAAAGATTGAATGCAAAAAAAGATACTTTAAAAAACTTAATTTCAACAAACTCGTTACGGGACAACCAATTTGGATTTGAAAAATATAAGATTTTTTTGAATAAAAATGGATTGCTGAACATATCAGTACACATTCAGTCTTATGGTTCCCCGTGGGAAGATACAATCTATTATTTCTTTGATGAAAAGAATGATACAGAAGTTGGAGAAAACTTATTCATAAACAAAAAGATACTTCTGCAGCTGTGTCGCAAAAAAAATAAAGAAAATAATGACATGTCCTTTCCGATAAAAAATCTCAGTCAATACAAAATAGATACAGGTGTAGCAGGGAATATAACATGCATAGACTTTATTTTTTATGATCAGAAAAACAGAACCAATAGCGGTTATCCTGGATATTCAGTTTCTTTCAAATGGAAAGAAATTGAGAAATTTATTGCACCACAGTATAAAAAACGGTTGACGAAAGACTAAGTGAATTAAAATGGTTGCAATAAAATTCAAACTAAATGTGAAAAATATTCTTTTAAAAGTGTATTTTACATCACAAATTCAAGTAAATGAAGAATATTTTTATAGTGTTTTTTGTGATGGCTATTCATGCGACGATTTACGGCCAAAAAGATAACTATACCTATTTTATGAAGACTTGGAATTTCATAAAATATTATCACCCTGATATTGCTGGCGGCAAAAAAGATGCTGACAGTCTGTTTTTGGAAACTGTTGGGAAAGTGAATGAAAAAACAAATGAAAGTTCAATCATTACTCTTTTGTCAGGAAATCTGAATAATAAGTTTTCTAGCACTCCAATTACTGATAATCCAAAAGATATTCTGTCTATCAACCAGAATTTCAAATGGTATCAAAAAAATAAAAAGATCAGCTCGGAAAATAGGACATTATTGAATGATATCTATCATCATAGGTTCATTGCTGAGGTTGAAAATAAAGATAAAATAGCTGATTCTAAAACAAACGAATTCAAAAAAGATGAAAATCTGCCATTAGCTTACCGCTTGCTGGCATTAGCAAAGCTACAGGGAACTATTGACTATTTGTATCCCCACAAGTATCTTATGGATAAAAATGCTGAAACCTATTTCTCGGATTTGGTGGATCAGACTATCCGTTGTACTTCAAGAAAAGACTTTGAGATCATTTTGGCAAAAGTGGTTTCTAAAATGGAAGACACCCATTCTTTCAGATTTTATGATCAGCTGAATTATAAAAATGCAATTTTCCACAGATTGTATTTTCCTCCTTTCGACTATGTGATCATGAATGATCATATATTGATTACCCATATTCTTTTACCAGAAATCTGTTCCAAAGCGAATATCCATGTGGGAGATAGAATAACGAAGGTCAATGGTAAAAGCATCCGTGAGATTATTAAAGAAAAGAGAGAACTATTTTCCACGTCCAACCCTGAAACGTTTTTGTATCTGATTTCGGATTTTCAGAAAAATCTGATCTGGCCTGATGATCTGGCTCGTAAAAATTTAGAGATACAGTCAAAGGATAGTAAAACCTATCTTGCAGACACAGAATTTGTAAATTTTTCAAATAAACAACAGCTAGCCATCGTGACGGAATATATCCAGAACAAAATCCGTTTGCAGCAGCAGTATAAAATAGAGCATAAAGATATTGTCTACTTTAAAATACATGATGTTTTTGCTTTCATCAATAATATTCCTGATGATAAGCTGGATGAGCATATGGATTCTATTTTCAAAGAAGCATCATCGAAAAAGGCTATGGTCTTTGATATGAGAGGATATCCGGACTGGGGTGGTTTTGTATTTCATTCTGTCTACAAGTATTTCTCCCCTGTGGAAAACCGTTTTGGGAAATACTATAAACCCAATCCAAAAAATATTGGAACTTATATTCCCATCAGTTATGAAGGAGGTGGAACTTACTATCCTGATTTTAAAAATAAAACCATTCATCCTTATAAAGGAAAAGTTTTTATAATCGTCAATCCAGAAACCCTTAGCATGAGTGAGTGGAATACAATGAATCTTCAGAATATTTTCCCTCAGGCCAAAACTATTGGTCAAAGAACAGCAGGAGCAGATGGTGATATCAAAACGATAAAACTTCCCGGAGGCTATGATCTTGAATTTACTGGAAATGGTATTTTCTATTACGATGGTTCCCAAACCCAGAAAGTAGGAGTAAGAATCAATGAATATATAAAGTATTCTGATGATGATATTATTAAGAAAAAGGATCTTGAGCTTGAGAGGGTTTTGAAAGGACTAGACTAAAGAGATGAATGAGAAGTAAATTTTATTTTGTCCATGTAAAAGGGTATTTCTATTTACACAGATTATTTATATAAAGAAATAAGAACACTTACAAAGCGCAAGTGTTCTTACTTTTTTATTTGTGTTGATAGAATTTACTTAGTAATAGGTAAATGGGAACTTTTTACCTGTTTTATTTAATTTGAATGATTAATCAATACGAACTACATTAATTGTAAAAGGAGCTAGAATATTCGTTGAATTTGGTGTTGACCCGAAAGATAAGGCTTGAAATGAAAGAGCCTGGCCTGCGTTCATTTTTACTAAAGTAGAATTAATACAGGTAACGAATGATGCAGCTCCGGTGGCTTCAGGTAAAGTAACTTTGGTATTGGTAAATGACTGCTGAACTCCGTCCAAACTGATCTGAGCATATCCTAAATAGCCGTCCCCACCATCTTCTGATGCTGCTCTTTGAGGATAATTAATGCTAAAATCAACCTTATACAATCCCGTAGAAGACGCTATGAAAGTATTTCCCATCATTTCATTAAGATTGTCAAAATTTTTAGCTGAAGGGACCGTATTGGTAAAAGTATTGTTTAATGTAATCGACACTGTTCCGGTACCTCTTGCAGCACTGATGGTCGCTGAGTTTTGTAATTGTACAACGCCGGTACCGTTTATTGTTAAAGTTCCTGCAGTTCCTGAAGATCCCTGCAGCCCTTCAAGTCTTATAGGGTTGATAGCATTGATATGAAGTTTATTGGTTGCAGCGGAAGTCCCGATTCCAATATTTCCTGATATAGGATTGATTCTCATTCTTTCGACTAAACCTCCACCAACAGAGTTTCCAATATAGAAATGCTCTTCTGAACCATTAGTGAGTGTTGCCCCTGTACGGACAGATCCTACTGCCCAATTGGCTCCTCCCGAAGAAGGTCCGTTATTGGTAAAACCAAGCAACGAATAATTTCCTGTAGCCAAAGGAGAAGTGTTTCTTAAAGCTACAATTCCGTATTGGTTTGTTCCGGCTGTAGCATCAATCAGATTATATCGGTTTAAACTTGGAAGAGTAGAAACTACGTGAAATTTTGTCTGAGGAGCAGCAGTTCCTATTCCTATTCTGTCATTGGCCCCATCCACAGAAAACGTAGATCCGCCAACTGAAAAACCGTTAATAGCCGTCGTAGTGAATGCCAGAGAATGGGCATCTTGTGTCACCACTCTGTTTCCTGAAAGACTCCCGTCTATATTATAAAGGTTCATTGAAAAGGGAACCCATTGGAATCCGGTAAAATAGTAATATCCAATATTATGAATACTGCCAACCTCTGCTACACTTGGAGGTGGGGGTACACCGATAGGATCAGTGATGTCTGTGATATAAACGAAGGCTCCTGTTTGTGCAATTCCGTAAGTTCCCGGATCCTTATCTGCTAACTGTTGTTTAGAAATTCTAGGAGGCAGAATACCATCTTTCATGCTTGTATTTGTAGATCCGGTAACATCTAAAGTGGCTTGTGGATTGGGTGTATTAATCCCCACCTGTGCATGTGCAATCACTGCTATGCTTGATAATGCGATCAGGGAATAAAATTGTTTGATTTTCATGGCGCTGGTTATTTAGTTTTTAATTTTCTTGTAATTATTTTTAATTGAATTGTGTTTTTAGAAAATGTATTTCAGTAAGTATCTGTAAATCAAGAGCACAAATTTATTCTAATTTTGAAATTTATACGATACGTAGAAATACTGCATTTTTATACAATAATATCTACAGAAGTAAAATGAGAATAGAGTAGGGTAAGAGAAGCTTTTGGAGTTTCCATTTATGATGACCAGCTGCCAAATTTGAGAAAACAGAATGTTGAATGTCATTATTTTACCTGAACTTTTGTAAAGGTGTAATGAGTTTTTATTGATTCTGCTAAAGTATGGATATAACTAAATAATCGCTAGTCCCTTAATTTGCAATTGATTTAAATTAAGTCTTTTTTTTTGACCATCTAAAAAGAAAAACCTCTGAAAATCAAATGATTTCAGAGGCTTTTTGTACCCAGGACCGGGATCGAACCGGTACTCCTAAGAACTGGTGTTTGAGACCAGCGCGTCTACCAATTCCGCCACCTGGGCTTGATGTTGAGTCCAAACGTAATGTTTGTTTCAAATTGGTGTGCAAATATATAAACTTTTTTCAATCTTCAAAAGCTTTTTGAAGATTTTTTTTAAAAATTAAGTTCCAAACCATCGTAGGCAAGGTGTATTCCGGCAGGAAGCTCCTTATCTTCAACATCATGCAGTCCCAAATGATGGCTGATGTGAGTGAGAAATAATTGCTTAGGTTTTAGTTCCTCAAACAACCTGATCACATCCGGAAGGATAAAATGGGCAGGGTGAGGATCAAATTTCCTGATGCAGTTTAATATCAGAACATCCAGATTCTTCAGTTTCTCCTTTTCCGTTTCTGAAATAAAGCCGGCATCTGTGATGTAAGCAAGGTTTTTAAACTTATATCCGAAAACGGTAATTTTATAGTGAATTACCTCCACAGGAGTGATTTCTGTATCGAGAACATGAAACGGTTTGTTTTCAATCTCATGAAGCTCAAAAGCGGGCGCTCCGGGATATCTTACATCAGCAAAGGCGTAAGGAAATCTGTTTTTTATTTCATGAGCAACTCTTGAATAGCAGTAGAGTGGAACATCTTTTCCACTTTTAAAAATCAGTGGACGCATATCATCCAACCCGATTACATGGTCATTATGCTCATGAGTAATCAACGCAATATCTACGTTATGTTCGTGGTTGGTAAGCATTTGCTGTCTGAAATCCGGACCACAGTCGATCAGTATTTTTTTATTTTCTTCCGTAGTTATCATCACGGAAGAGCGCAAACGTTTGTCTTTTGGATTTTCGGAAGTACATACTTCACATGTACAGCCTATAACGGGTACACCTTGAGAAGTACCAGTTCCTAAAAATTTCAACTTCATTTTCTTTTGAGGTTGGTTTAATTTTGGTAAATTTACGAAAAATTTCACGTCCTAATGTATCAGAAACTAACTCCTAAACAAAAAGCATTAACAATTAATCTAGATCCTGCTATTTATGGTACTTTCGCAGAAATTGGAGCAGGGCAGGAGACTGTTCGCCACTTTTTTAGAGCAGGGGGAGCTTCCGGTACGATTGCAAAGGCAATGTCTGCCTATGACAAGGATTTTAGTGATGCCATCTACGGAAAAGAAGTAAAAAACAGGTACGTTACCCAAAACAGGCTTCGCAAAATGCTTCGATATGAAGTCGCTTTGATTGAAGAGAGAATTTCCAGAGATAATAATCCCGATAGAAAATTCTTTTCTTACGCCAATACGGTAACAACCATCAATTTTGACAAAACTGTAAAAGGCCACGGCTGGGTAGGAATCCGTTTTCAGACCAAAGAAAATGAAGATTACAATGAGATCGTAATCCATGTAAAATTCAAAGAAAATGATGCTACCCTTCAACAGGAAACTTTAGGAAACCTTGGGGTAAACCTTATTTTCGGGGCTTTCAATTACTTTGACAATCCAAGAACTTTAGTAGAATCTCTATACGACGATATTGCAAAAGACAACCTTGAAATTGATATGATAGACTTCAGCGGACCTGCTTTTGCCTATGTTGATAACAGACTGATGTCTCTTCAATTGGTGAAAAATGGAATGACCGATGCGGTGATCTTCAATTCAGAGGGGAATAATATGCTTCCGGCAGATGTTTTGTACAAGAAAAATATTTTCGCGGTAAGAGGAAGTTTCAGACCGGTAACGAAAGTAAACATTGATATGCTTAAAAACGGTATGGATATGTTTTTGAAAGATGCAATCTGTACCCATGAAGAAACAGAAGTTCTTATCGAAATCACGATCTCCAATCTGAGAGCAGACGGAGATATTGATGAAAGGGATTTCCTGGATAGAGTAGATATTTTGGGTAAATTGGGATACACAGTTATTATTTCAAATTTCTCTGAGTACTACAGACTGATCGATTATTTCGCTTCTTACACAAGTGGGGATATCGGAGTCGCAATGGGGGTAAATAACCTATTGATGGTATTTGACGAGAAATACTATAAAAACATGTCTGGAGGAATTCTTGAAGCATTCGGGAAGTTTTTCAGAAACGGAATGAGAGTGTATCTGTATCCTTATAAAGATCCTGAAACGCACCAGTTACTGGATTCTTCAAACCTGAAAGTAGAAGAAAACCTGAAAGAATTATACAAATATTTCAAACACAACAATCGTATTGTAGATATTACGAACTATAATCCGGAGTTCCTGGAAATTTATTCCAGAGAAATACTGAGAAAAATAGCATGTTGTGTGAAAGGCTGGGAAAGCCAAGTTCCGGAAGGAGTTGCAGAAATGATCAAAGAGCGCGGAATGTTTGGATATAAAGAAGAACTTTCGTTAAAACAATTCTCTTAAAAAATATATACAATGTCAGAATTAAAGAAAAGACTTTCCTCAATTCTTGAAAGTCCTAAGCATAATACAGAAGAAAAACTTGAAAAAGTATGCCACCTATTGGACCAGGAGATTTCTTACTTCAACTGGACAGGTTTCTATTTCAAAAACGGAGATAAAGAGGAACTGATCCTAGGCCCTTACGTGGGAGCTCCTACCGATCATACCATTATTCCTTACGGAAAAGGAATTTGCGGTCAGGTTGCGGTTTCCAATGAAACATTCGTAGTTCCTGATGTGCATGAAGAAAGCAACTATTTAAGCTGTTCAATCGATACAAAAGCAGAAATAGTGGTTCCTATTTTTAAAGACGGAATAAATATTGGTCAAATTGATATTGATTCTCATACAGTTGACCCATTCACAAGCGAAGATCGTGAATTGCTGGAATGGCTTTGTAAGGAAGTTTCCAAGATTTTGTAATTGAATTTCAATACGAATATAATATAGACTCCGGCTTTTATAGTTGGAGTTTTTTTAGAGTATTGAAATAGAATGTAGAGTTATAAATTTCCAGCCTTACCCTTCATAGATTATGAATGATAGGTGGTAATAACAAACATGATTAAAGGCTCGTCTCCTGTATTTTCAATAGAATGATAGCCTATGGAATTGATGGCTGTAATATCCCCTTTCTGAAGAATTTTCTTTCGTATTGGTCCCTCAATTCCGGTTCTCTCACGATATTCCCCGGTTCCATGCATGACCACATACAGTTCTTGCTCATTTCTTTGATTGTGCGTGTGAAACCCGGATTCATCACCCTTATTCAATAAAACCATATAAGCTGCCAGACGGTTATTAGCCAATTCCTTCTGATCAAACATCTGTATCATATATACGGTTCCGTTTCCGCCATACATATTTTCACGTTTGTCCACTTGTGTTATGGTCCGTTCATTCTTTTCAAACGCCATTACATAAAGGTGAATGTATTTTGAGACTTCTTGTATAACGTGATCAAACTCTGCTCCCTCAGATAATATAACCGTATCAGCCATGTGTATTAAATATTTAATGGATAAATAGTACACGTCAATGTACCAGAAATTTTACAATAACAAAATTAACGATTTTTGTAACAGAGATGCTATATAAAGGTCGCATTTACCATTCCATAGAATTTAAACGATTCTTATCTGTAATTTGAACCCGGATATTTTCAAAAACGTAAATATATTTTTCAAGCATTGAGCAGCAACTTGAAGATGATTAGGTTGTTATAAAATATTTTGTGTCTAAAAATCAAAGCTGCATACGGTGTACTTCTGCCAGCAATTCTTTAAAGTAGTTCTCACATTTCGCAATATGCGTTCCATACCAGGAAAATGCCTCACCATCTACGATTATAATGTTTTTGTCAGGATAGAAAGCCTGCAGTTCTTCAATATGTTTTTCTTTAAATGGGAAGGGTTCGGAAGAAAGCATAATTACATCAGCATCTGCAAGATCTTCAGTGGTAATTTGAGGATAACGGGTTTTATCCTTAAAAATATTCTCGAAACCAATTTCTGATAAAATCTTATGAATAAAGGTATCTGAGCCAATTGTCATATAAGGATTCTTCCAGATAAGATAGGCTGCTTTGATAGGCGTGTCCAGTTTTGCCTGATTCAGGATATCATAAATTTTGAGATTGAAAAGTTGTGCTCTGTCTTCCTTTCCGAGAAGTTTTCCGAGATTTTTAAGCAGGTAATAATTGTCTTCAATTGTTTCCACATTGGTTACCATTACCTTAAAATCATCCATTAAAGCTTCCACCTGATCTTTTACATTTTCTTCCTTATTGGCAAGAATAAGATCCGGTTGCAGTGCTTTGATTTTCTCGATATTGATGTTTTTGGTCCCACCAATTACAGGTACATTTTTTATTTTATCCTGAGGATGAATACAGAATTTTGTTCTCCCGATGACTTCATTTTCAGTAAGTCCAAGGTCAAATAATGCCTCAGTAATAGAGGGTACAAGTGAAACGATTTTCATATTGGCATGTTAGATGATGCCTAAAATTACAAAAGTTTTCCCGTTAAGAAAAGTCCGGCTACAGAAAAGTAAATGATAAGTCCCGTAACGTCTACAAGAGTGGCTACAAAAGGAGCAGATGAAGTAGCGGGGTCTAGTTTTAATTTCTTTAAGATAAATGGAACCATTGATCCTGAAAGAGTTCCCCAGAGTACGATCAATACTAAAGAAACGGCTACACTTAGTCCTACATAAACCCAGTGGGCACCATAACTGAAGAAGCCTGCCTCATGCCAGATCATGATTCTTAAGAAACCGATAATTCCCAAAATTCCTCCTAAAAACAATCCGGTGAAGATTTCTTTTTTCATGACATACCACCAGTCTTTTAAACCGATTTCCTGAAGTGCCATTGCTCTAATAATAAGTGTTGCGGCCTGTGAACCTGAGTTTCCACCACTGGAAATAATTAATGGAACAAATAATGCCAACACCACTGCTTTTTGGATCTCGTCTTCGAAATATCCCATGGCTGATGCGGTGAGCATTTCGGAAAAGAATAATATAATCAGCCACATTCCTCTCTTTTTTACCATTTCGATGAGAGAAGTCTGGGTATACGGTAAATCTAAGGCTTCAAGACCCCCGAATTTCTGAATGTCTTCGGTGTTTTGCTGCTCAATCTGGTCAAGGATATCATCAATAGTTACAATCCCTACAAGAACTCCCGATTCTGTAATAATAGGAAGTGCTGAACGGTCATATTTTTCAAAATAAGTAACGGCGTCTTCTTTGGAAGTCATCGTGGTAATCGCCACAAAATGGTTGTCCATAAGATCGGACACTAAAGTATCTTCCTCGGCCAACAGTAAACTTCCTACAGCTAAATCATCAATCAGACGGTTTCTTTCATCCACCACATACAGATAGTTCATGGTTTCCACTCTTTTCCTACCTTTTTGATTTGCTGAAGGCATCTTTTTACCGTCCATTCCTTACGGATCTGGATATAATATGGCGTCATCAGACGGGCAATAGAATCAGAGTTGTAACCAAGAAGCTTTAAAGCAATTCTTCTTTCCTGCGGATTAAGATGATTGATGGAATATTTGATAAGCTCATCCGGAAAATCCTCAAAAAGAGCAGTCCTGTCATCCGGAGTCATTGCATTCAGAATTTCAGAAACTTCATCGCTTCCGATACTTCTGATGGTATCTTCCTGAAAATCAGGGTCAAGATGTGAAAAAACTTCTGCTTTGTACTCTTTCGGAACCTTCAGGAACGCGAGCAGCCTCTCGTCAGCATGAAGTTCGCTGAGAGTTTCGGCAATATCGGCAGGGTTAAAGATAAGTTCGTCTCTAGAATTCAAAACGTGAAATTTTTGGATATGCAAAAATAATTCAAATTTTTAAGACTAAGCCATAAACTGGGAAATTTAAGGATTAATTAAAGTTTAGTCCTTCAGTATAAGGCCAAAAAAACACCCACCGAAGCGGATGTTCAAAAAATTAAATTTTAAATTCCAATATACTTTTAAATGGGTTCACATTCTGAAGTAGGAATGAATACACAGACGTTATTGGTGCAGCATAGATATGGACCGCAATCTGCATTGCTGCCGCATTTCTTTATTCCGCCCCCGTTAATTCCTTTTTGTTCCTGTCTGTTTAGCTTTTTAAGATTTGAGTTTCTCATAATGATCAATATATTAAGGCTCTATCATACAATCATGATCAATACATTCTCCGTTACAGCAATATCCAACGGAGCAAGGTCTTGTTATGCTGCATCGGAATGGTCCGATACCTCCATTAATTTTTTTGGCAGATTCTCTGCTGAGTTTCTTTAAATGTTTCATATAATTTAGATTTAATGTTGAACTAAAATAATAAATATTTCTATATTATTCATCGTTTGGTGAAAATATTTTACTTTAAACTGATTTTTTATTTAAAAATTAAATAAAAAAAACACCTATTAGAAATAGGTGTCTGTAATAATCCATATATTATTCTAAAGGACAAGGATTTAAAACGCATATGTTATGGCAGCATGATCCGCCTGGACATTGGTAATGCTCTGTACATTTTTTGAAAGGCCCACTGCCTTTGATTTCCTTTTGCGCTTGTCTAGTGATTTTTTTTAGATTTTTCATGTGATTTTATTTTATAGTTGAGTGTTAAGTTTATTCAAGACAGATGAATGGTGAGCAAATCCCATTACAGCACCATCCTACAGAACATGGATTAATATCACTGCATCTTTCAAAAGATCCGCCTTTAATTTGCTTTGCTTTTTCTCTACTGAGTTTCTTTAAATTTTTCATATGATTTAGTTTTAATGGTACACTAAAATAGTAAAAAATATTTAATAATTCCTTGTTTGGTGAAAATATTTAACTATCAATCAGTTGTTTATAACGTTTTTTAATATAAAAAGCACCTGTTTATAAATAAAACAAGCGCTCAAATATTTAACATGAAAAGTGTTGTAATTCAGGACACGGATCATTTATACATAGTCTATGACAATATGATCAGCCTGTATATTCTAAAGAATTGGTATGATACTTCCTAAAATTTATTTCCGCTCAGCCTCTTTAAATTTGAATTCTCCTAAAGAACTGGATTTAATTATGAAACTAAGCTAATGAAAACTTTTACATTATCGATTAATGGGTATATATTCTACAGGAAGTAGTCTATGAATGAATTATGAATTAGCTGATATGCCTATTAATATGCATAGCAAAATTCACGATTCATTTGCGAAGTAAAACTGATCATTGAAAATCAAAGGTCCTATATTCCAACTTTAAAGTTAAAGCTCAGATTCTGTTGGCTTCAGTTTTCTCAGTTTTTTAATGATCCCTTTTATAGCTCCTTCAGTTCCTATTTTAACAGAATTTACTGTAGATCCCAGTAAACGCATATTTTTTCTATAGGTATCATGATCTGTTTCAGTCACAAGATTTCCGTCGGCACCAAAAAGTTTCATGCTGACCACTACCTGATTGGAGAAAACGTATTTTCCAAAACCTACTTTGAAATATCTCACTTTGGAAACAATGGCAAAATCTGCGTCATTATTGAGGCAGTAATCTACAATGGTCTGTTTGTCTATGCTGTCAAAGGGAACCTGAACTTCTGCCCGGAGCATTTTATTTCTTCTGCTGCTGAAATTATCAGAAATAACATCAAAGAATGCTGCGTTGGTAGGATCTTTTATCTCATCAACATCAGGCTCTACCTCGGGATTAAAGTAGAGAACTTTTTTTATTTTATCATCAGCAGATTTCTGAGCTTTTACCGAAGTAACGCCGATCAATAGAAAACTAGCAATTGCTGTAAAGAATATAATTTTTTTCATTTGTAATTCGAATGCAAAATTACTGCCTTTTCGTTGGATTGCATATAATTTATTAAGAAATTTTTAACATTTTTTTCTATCAATTTTGATTTATGAAATCAATAATGTTTGCACAATCAAAAAATAGTCGTAATTTTGCACCCGTTACATAATAATCATTAAACAATATTGGAATGTACTTAACAACAGACAAAAAGCAGGAAATTTTCGCAAAACACGGAAAATCTGCACAAGACACAGGGAGTGCTGAAGGACAAATCGCTCTTTTCACTTTCAGAATCAACCACTTATCTCAACACCTAAAGGCTAACCGTCACGATTTCAACACAGAGAGATCTCTAGTGAAATTGGTAGGTAAGAGAAAAAGTTTATTAGATTACCTTAAAAACAAAGATATCGCAAGATATAGAGCAATTATTGCTGAACTAGGTTTAAGAAAATAATCTATAAAGATTTTCAAAATAAAAAGCAACTTCGAAAGAAGTTGCTTTTTTTTTGCAGTATTGGGAATCTTTAACCACAAAAGTCACAAAAGCTTTTTTAGAAACCACTAAATGCTTTAGAAGAGCACTTAAGTTCTTAAAAGTCTTTGATTTTCATGTGATAATAAAAGAATAGTATTGATGGGAATTACAATGGTGACAATACTCGAACTGAAGGAGCAAAAATTCCCCTCTTCCTGAGGGGTGGCAAAAATTCAAAGAATTTTTGACGGGGTGGTTTTAACAGTCTGCAATTATAGCTTCTCCACTTTCTTCCCAATCTTCCCCAAATGTGTATTCTGAAAACTATCCGGATATTTCAATCCATAGCCCAGAATTCTGTCCAAAGCTGAATGAGAAAATAATATCGCTCCAATCATTTGTAAATAGGGTAGAGACAAGGCTGTTCCGGCAAGATAAAAGATAATAGCTACTCCAAAATGATGGAAGATGTTATAGGAAACAGCTCCAACTTTATTATTAACTGTATATCCCAACATGGAAATATCGGGAGCCAGAAAAAGTCCTGCAAACCACCACCATGAACATTCTGTTTGGGCAAAAGCATATATTCCTAACAATAGAAATGCTGCGTATTCAAGCTTTAATTGTGTTTTCATTGTAATTGTGTTGGTCTATCCTTATTTTAATAGAAAGTTACACTATAAGATCGAAAAAAAGCGGAATATTTTTGAGATATTCCGCTTTGTATATTTGAATGTAATATATTTTAATGTCCTGATTTGGCTTCCGTGTTTTCTACATGACCGAGATATTTGGTACAATAAGCACCAAAGATCAGAATAACCAGATAACAGAATACAGGAATGATAAATGAATGCTGTACTCCAAACTGGTCCGCAAGATATCCCTGGAAAATAGGAACGATAGCCCCTCCTAAAATCGCCATTACCACTAAGGAAGATCCTTGGCTGGTATATTTCCCCAGTCCTGAAATCGCTAATGTATAAATATTCGAGAACATAATGGAGTTGAAAATTCCGATTCCCAGAATACTGTACATCGCCAGTTCACCTTGATTTACCATAGCAGAAATCAATAATACAACATTGACAGCTGCAAAGATTGACAGCGTTCTCGCCGGAGCCGATTTACCAATGAAAAAGGCAATGAAATTAAGAACTATGAATACAAGGAAAAAGCTGATCTGAGCAAAGGTAAGATTCACAATACTGAAGATCACAAGGAAAACAGCTCCTGCTGCACCCAGCATATAAAGAGCCTTTTTACCCTGGCTTAAAGATTGGTTTAAAGAGATTGCTCCAAGAAAACGGCCGATCATGGCCCCACCCCAGTAAAGAGAAAGATAATTCTTACTGATGATTTCATTAAAGCCCATAATCTGTGGTTGTTCAAGGAAACTGATGATAAAACTTCCCACAGCAACTTCTCCACCCACATAGCAGAACATGGCAAATACTCCGAATTTCAGATGGCTGAACTCAAGAGCTCCCCAGCCTTTCACCACTTCCTCTTCACCCATCTGGAATGACGGAAGCTTCACTCTGGAAATCAATAAAGCGACCAATAAAAGAATACCTGCAAAAATTAAGTAAGGAATTCTTGTTGCTACAGCACTGAATGATCCGTCCGGAGAAGAGAAAAATTCAAAAATAAGGTGACCTCCCAACACCGGAGCAATGGTTGTTCCAAATGCATTGAACGCCTGGGTCATATTCAATCGGCTGGATGCGGATTCTTCACTTCCCAGTAATGAAACATAGGCATTGGCTGTAATCTGCAGTACCGTAAAGCCAAGTCCTAAAATAAATAAAGCCCCCAAAAACAAAGGATAATAAGAAAAAGTAGCTGCCGGGTAAAATAGAACACAGCCAAAAGCTGCAAGGAAAATTCCGAACAGTATTCCTTTTTTATACCCTAATTTATTGATGGGATCTCCTTTTGTAATGGAAATCAGAAAATAAATCAGAGATCCGATAAAGTAAGCTCCAAAAAAACAGAACTGTACCAGCATGGACTCGAAAAAGGTAAGATTGAAAAGTTGCTTCAGATAGGGGATCAGGATGTCATTCATACAGGTGATGAATCCCCACATAAAAAACAGCAGGGTGATGGTAATCAACGGAACCGTATAATTCCTGCTTTGCGGTTGTACTTCTTTATTAGTCATAAACATTTATTTATCTGTATAAGGATAGGCCCTTAACTTTTTTTCCTACAGCATTGTAATTGGTGAAGTAGGGCAAATATAGGAATCCGCCTATATTTTTGCAATAATTTTAATCGTTTTTATAATGAAATGGATATCTTTTTTCTAATCAGATTATTATTTTCACTTTTTGAGACAATAATACAAAAACAACAGGATTTTTCCATGCATTATTTTAAAAAAACACTTTTTTATTTTCACAAATAATGAATAAGTTGAGATTACTGATACACATTTTTGAATCTTTCATCAATTGATAGCCAATTTTTTGTATTTTCAGAGCCTATTAATGCAATTGAAAAATTTAATATATCATTATTATATAGTACCTTTGCACACGAAATTTAAAGAGTTTAAATATTAATTCATACTCAATACGGAGTATTAAGAAGACAAATTTATGAGTATACCTCAAGCGTTTACAGAGCTGATTACTCTTGCTGATGGCAGAGAAATCACTATTGAAACAGGGAAGTTGGCCAAGCAGGCTGATGGATCTGTGGTAGTAAAAATGGGTGGAACAATGCTTTTAGCAACTGTTGTAGCCAATAAAGAAGCAAATCCTGGTGTAGATTTTTTACCATTAACAGTAGATTATAGAGAAAAATTCTATGCAGGTGGAAGAATTCCTGGAAACTTCTTCCGTAGAGAAGCAAGACCTTCAGATCAGGAGATTTTAACAATGAGATTAGTAGACAGAGTATTGCGTCCGCTTTTCCCTGAAGATTTCCACGCTGAAGTACAGGTAATGATTTCTTTAATTTCTTATGACGGAAAAACGATTCCTGATGATTTAGCAGGTTTAGCCGCTTCTGCAGCTATCGCAATCACTGATATTCCTTTCAATGGCCCAATGTCTGAGGTAAGAGTAGTAAGATTTGACGGACAACTTTCTGTCAACCCTAGCTACGAAGAATTGAAAAATTCTGAATTGGATATTATGGTTGGAGCTACTAAAGATTCAATCGTAATGGTAGAAGGAGAGATGAAGGAGATTTCTGAGCAGGAAATGTTAGAAGCGATCATCTTCGGTCATGCTGAAATTAAAAAGCAGATTGAAGCTCAGGAGAGATTAGCAGAAAAAGTAGGTAAGGCTTTCCCAAAAAGAGAGTACTCTCACGAAAACCACGACGAAGAAATTCGTGCAAAAGTTTGGAAAGAGACTTACGATAAAGTATATGAAGTAGCAAGAACTCCTTCTGGTAAAGAAGAGAGAGGAGAAAAATTCAAAGCACTTCGTGAAGAATTTTTAGCTCAATATGCTGAAGATGCTGAAGAATTGGAAAGAGTAACCCCTTTCGTAAAAGTATATTATCATGATGTAGAGAAAGAAGCGATGCGTCAGATGATCCTTGAAGACAATATCCGTCTTGACGGTCGTGATCCTCAGACGATCCGTCCGATCTGGTCAGAAATTGACTACCTTCCGGGAGCTCACGGTTCTGCAGTGTTTACAAGAGGTGAAACTCAGTCTTTAACAGCAGTAACTTTAGGTTCTGTGAAAGATGCAAACATGGTAGACAGTGTTATTTCTCAGCACGACGAAAAATTCTTCTTACATTATAACTTCCCTCCTTTCTCAACAGGTGAAGCAAGACCTTTAAGAGGTACTTCAAGAAGAGAAGTAGGACACGGGAACCTTGCTCAAAGAGCATTACAGGCAGTTATTCCTGAAGAGAATCCATATACCATCAGAATTGTTTCTGATATCCTAGAATCAAACGGTTCGTCTTCAATGGCAACAGTTTGTGCAGGAACATTAGCATTAATGGATGCTGGGGTAAAGATTACAAAACCTGTTTCCGGTATTGCAATGGGATTGATCACGGATACAAAATCGGGTAAATTCACTGTACTTTCTGACATCTTAGGAGATGAAGATCACCTGGGAGATATGGACTTCAAAGTAACAGGTACTGCAGACGGTATCACTGCTTGTCAGATGGATATCAAAATTCAGGGTCTTTCTATGGATATCATGGAAAAAGCTTTGATGCAGGCTAGAGACGGAAGATTACACATCTTAAATAAAATCACTGAAACTATTTCTGAACCAAGAGCAGATGTGAAACCTCACGCTCCTAAAATGGTAGTAATGGAGATCTCTAAAGACTTCATTGGTGCTGTAATCGGACCTGGAGGAAAAATCATTCAGCAAATGCAGAAAGATACTGATACAGTGATTGCTATTGAAGAAGTAGGAGAGATCGGACGTATTGAAATTGCAGGAAAAGACAGAGAGAAAATCAATGCTGCTGTTGCAAAAATTAACGAAATTACTTTCGTACCGGTTGTAGGCGAAGTTTATAACGGAAAAGTTGTGAAAGTAATGGATTTCGGTGCTTTTGTTGCTATTGCTAAAGGTACAGAAGGACTTCTTCACATTTCTGAAATTGAGTGGGCTCGTCTAGACAAAGTTCCTTATGCAGAAGGTGATGAAGTAGAAGTTAAGTTCATGGGTTACGATGACCGTAAGAAAATGAAACTTTCTCGTAAAGTTCTTTTACCAAGACCTGCAAGACCAGAAGGGCAAAATAGACCAGAAGGACAAGGAAGACCAGAAGGTCAAAGAAGACCGGAAGGACAAGGAAGACCTGAGGGACAGAGAAGACCAGAAGGACAAAGAAGACCGGAAGGAGAAAAACCACAAGGAGAAAACCAAGTGGAAAACGAAACGCCTTCTAACGAAGCTTAATAAGATTCATTCTTAGATATAAAAAATCCCTCAATTTGAGGGATTTTTGCTTTTTATATTATGAAGTTGGATACGCAAAGGTGCAAAAGAATTTAATTATTTATATTGAGTAGGACGCAGGGAAATCGAAAATTTCCAACAAGCATATTGTTTTATTTTTTGCATCTTTTTTCCCCTACAAAATCAACAAAAGATTAAAATAAATGTATAATTATGCGATACTCAATTTTATCGAAGATAAAATCCTTGCGACTTAAATCCAACATTTTATTCCTCTTTCTTCGCGCCTTTGCGTTTCCAACTTCTTCCAACTAGCTTCCGATTCTCTGCTTAAGGTCCTCAGCACCTCCCGTTTTTCTAGGCTGCCCGTTTTTAGAAGAACCAAAATTATAAGTATAGGAGATTGTGGCGACACGCGAATCTCTTTTTACCGCAAAGTTTTCTATATAATCATTATAAACAGTCTGGCCTTTGATGTTGCTGGTAAAGAAAATATCAGTGAAGGAGAGCTTCAGTACACTGTTGTTCTTAAATTTCTTCTGTGCACCAATATTCAAATACCAGTTAGGGCTCACATTCAGATAGGCATAGACCTCTCTGGCTTTATAATTTCCGGTAAGTTCAGCGGAGAAACCATTTCCTAATTTAAAGGAATTAATACTGTTGATGCTAAAGGTAAAATTCCCCTGGTTATTGATCTGTGTTCCGGAAACATTTCCAGTGTATGAACCATAGTAGAAATTGGCGCTGTTGTTCATCTCCCACCATGGGGTCACTTTTACCGGAGCGATCAGGTTTAGCCCAAAATAAGAAGCAGAACTTAGGTTTTCAATCGTCTGTACGGTTACAATCTGCCCGTTTTCTATGACAGGTTTTAAGATGTCTGTAATGTTGTCAGAAGTCTTGCTGTAGCTTAATGTGGCGAAATATTTATTGCTAAGACTGTACGTCAATTCATAATTCATCGTGATCTGCGGATTCAGGTCTGGGTTTCCGGCCTTCAGCGTGGTAGGATCAAGATAGAACTTAAAAGGATTCAGCTGATTGTAGCTTGGTCTTGTAATCCTTCTGCTGAAATTGACTTCCAGGTTACTTTTATCCGTAAGATCATAGGAAAAAACAGCACTTGGAAATAGCTGGGTATAATTTCTTTTGTTGACCTGGTTGGTTGTAATCTGGGTGCCTTTGACGTTCGTGTTTTCAAGTCTCAACCCTGCATTAGCTTTAAATTTCTCCCATTTTTTAGAGACATTTCCGTAGACTGCATTGATGTTTTCTTCGTAAATAAAATGATTGGTTTTAGAAAAATCGGGAATGGAAACTCCTGAGCTTGCATTGAAGAATTTCAGGTCATTGTCCGTCTTTACAAAACTCGTTTTAACACCGCTTTCCAGCTTCCAGTCGTTCTTTAAGTTTTTCGTCAGATCAGACTTTAAAGAATAAATATTCAATTTTCCGTCCATATCCCCTTTGATGATATCAAGACTGTTCATACCGCTGGCGATTTCATGAGTACTGGTATCAAAACTTTGTAAAGAAGAATTCGTGTAATTGATATAGTCAAAATCGGTTGAGATTTCAGAACCTAAAGAATCTATCGTGTATTTATGATTAAGATTAAATGAAAGATTGGTCCAGCGGTCGTTTGATCTGTTGACGGTTGTGAAAGAGCTTTCAGGAAGGTGATTGCTGCCCAGGGTCACGTTAGAATTATCTCCGTTAATATTGAACTTGTTTGAAACCAGTCCTACAGAAAACCCAAGCACATTTTTATCATTCAGATAATAATCCATTCCTGCTTTGGCAAGATGACTGTTGAATTTGAATTTCAAATAATTGTCCTGTACATATGCTTTTTTTAAATTGTTGGCTTCATAGAAATTTCTGTCCAGTACCAGACCGTTGTAAGCTTCCCTGTAAGCAAAGCTGTAATTTCCAAAAATATTGACTTTCTTATTCCTGTGGTTAATGCTAAAACTATTGTTGTTTTTCACATATTTACCCGTGCCCAGAGAGGTTGAAATGCTTCCGTTGGTTCCCTTTCTCTGTTCTTTTTTTAGTTTGATATTGATAATGGCAGATCCCGATGCATCATATTTGGAAGAAGGATTCG
Organism: Chryseobacterium sp. MEBOG07; assembly: GCF_021869745.1. Taxonomy (NCBI): domain Bacteria; kingdom Pseudomonadati; phylum Bacteroidota; class Flavobacteriia; order Flavobacteriales; family Weeksellaceae; genus Chryseobacterium; species Chryseobacterium sp. MEBOG07. The sequence continues at coordinate 3,966,976 of NZ_CP084579.1, read as the reverse complement.
TTATGAATTCTATCTTTTCAATGGTAGAAGATGGTATTCCTTTAAGATAATTGGCAAGATCAGATCCGGTCATAGGCGTATTTTTACCATCAATCTGAACCAGAAGATTTCCTTTTCCACGGAGACTGATATTATCGTTGTTGTCTATATTGACTCCCGGAGCCTTCTCCAGTACTTCAAACGCAGAATTTCCAGTGCTGGCAATACTGTTTTCAACATTCATGATCATTTTTCCGTCCTGCCTTTCAATGAGAGGCTTGGTTTTGGTGATCGTTACCCCTTCAATAGATTTTACATTCAGGTCAATAGAAGACAGTACAGTGTTTTTTGCCAACACAATGTTTTCAGAATGGTAGACTTCAGAACCGCTTTTATTGATCTTTAATTGATAGGTTCCTTCTTTTAAATCATTGAAATTGAATTTACCATTGTCATCAGCAATCTCTGTTTTGATTAATTTCTGATTGGTATCGAAGAGATTGATTTCCATCTGCTCCGCTTTGCCGGAATTGATGCTTCCGGACAATGATAAGCTTTGCAATGTCTGTGCAGAAAGCATACTGCTGAAAAAAATCAGCAGCCAGACAAAAATAAATGTAAATATTCTGATCATCGTATTTTATTTTTTAGGATTAAGACAGTTTTCTGAAATTTTCAGTAAAGCAGAATACATGACTTCCATTTCATTCTTACTGATCCCCTTCAAAGCCATTTCACGGTTCTTCTCCACGATATTCTGAACCTCTCTGATCACCTTTACTCCGGAATCTGTTACTTCCAGATTGGTTTTCCTGCGGTCTTCAGAATGAATATGTCTTGTGATGTATTCTGATTTTACCATTAAATCAATAATTCTGGTGACAGAAGCATTGTCCTTGAAAACAAGATCACCAATTTCATTCTGAGTAATGCCCGGGTTTTCCAGAATCGCTTTGATGATAAGCCACTGATCAATCGTAATCGTAAAACCATGGGCTTTCAGCTGGCGCTGAGCATAGTTTCTATAGGCTCGGATCGCTTTGTCTATATTGTAGAATATAATTGAATTTAACTTTTCCATATTTTCAGATTTAAAATGATGTATCAATTATTGATATATCAACTAATTAGTAAATCATCATTTTATTTTGTTACAACTCCTGAAAAATATTTTCAAAAAAAATAAAAACTATTGATCTCTTACTTTGATTTTGCCCTTACAGAAGAGTTTTTTTTGCCATTAGTAACAGTTATATTGTCTATGGTTTTAAACAATCTGTCAATCTCTTTTCTGGCCGAAGCATCAGGAGCAGCTTTGTAAAACTCATTCATCAGATCTAATGAAGTAGGTTTCTTTGGATATTGATTATTGTTGAGAAAGCTTTTTAATGCTGTATTGAGTCTGCTTTCGCCCATTACATGACTCAATTGTACCATGGCCATTGCTCCTTTTGAATAAGAAATATGAGGGGCATCTCCGGTCGCTTTATAGATCGGAATATTTTCGGACAAACCTTTTTCATTGCCGTAGATCTGCTGATGCATTTTGATTCTCTCTATCATTTTTTCTCTGCCGTGCATCTGTTTGTAAAGCATCATTTCCGTATACATAGCCAGTGTTTCGGTAAGCATTACAGAACCTTCTCTGTCATCAGGGTTGATCTGGCTGTTTCCCCACCAAAGGTGTGAAAGCTCATGTCCGGCCAGTTCATTGATGACATCCTGCTTCTTATCCGCCTGTATATTGGCATGAAAAACCATGTCTTCAGGCATAAAGATGGCAGAAGGATAGGCAGTGGCGGCAAAACCTTTGGTAAAAGAAGAGATCTCAGCAAAACAGATCGTTTTAAAAGGATAGTGTCCGAAATTCTGCTGACAGTAATCTAGAGTAAGTTTGGCATTTTCAAGAAGATGATTAACGTTTTCATTGTGCTTTTGATGATAAAAGATATTGATGGTAATTCCTTTATAATTAATACTTTTTAACTCATATTTTGCTGATGAAATGGCAAACCGGAAAGGAATCTGGTCTGCTTTATACTCAAAATAATTAAGGCCGGATGATGACCAATTTTTTATTAAATCTCCCGTTCCTATCGCTGTCTGGCCCTTTTCAGTGGAAATAATCATACTCAGATTGATAAAATCCTTTTTTGAAACTTCAGGGGCTTCCGGTTTCTTCAGTTCTGTAAGTTTTCCAAGCTTGAATTGGCTTCGCTGTTTTTCATCCTGAATTTCATAATCTTTTTGGTAGCCGATGGTAGGATAATATCTGCTGATTCTCATAAAAGATCCGTCTGCGATAATGGCATTAAAGGATTGATGGCCGTTTACTGCGAACCATTGATAAGACAATGTGAAATTCAGAGAAGCCGTTTTACCAGGCACGAGAGGCTGTTTTAATGAAACTTCCGTGACGTTTTGATGAATTTTTGTCGTTTCAGTTCCTGATGTCATTACAGCAGATTCCAGTTTTAAATCATCATTAAAATTGATTAAAATTTTGTTGATGGATTGGTCTGTTTGATTTTTAAGGGTATATTTTCCAACAATCTGATAAGCGTTTTCCGAAGGATAAAGTTTAATTTCTGTGGTAACGTCAGAAATATCAGGCTGTGGAAGAGCTTCATATTTCCGGTAGTTCTTTTCATATTCTACGGAGCTTAAAATAGCTTGCTCTTTATCTTTAGAAACATACCCTTTCATAAACAATACTCCGGCAGAGATTCCTGAAATCAATAGGATTATACTGAAGCAAGATGCAATTACAGGGACTTTTTTAATTTTTATAATACTGTTAAATACCCACAAAATACTGATGATACCCGCTCCGAAGACAAGTCTTTGGGCAAAAGCTTTTTCATAGATTCCATAGCCATTAAAATCACTGTAAGTTCCTTTAAAATCAGAAAATATTCTGAAAAGAGGATAGGAAATCAATTTCCCGGAAACCGGACCTGATAATACAAACACTGCGAGAATGGAAATCCCGAGCGCAATGAATTTATGAGGAATCCTGTCATTAATCAAAAGGATCAATCCGGAAAACAGCATCAAAGGGAAAGTATTGAAAAGGAAAACACCGAGATACGCATTCCAGTCGATATGAAAATACTGATAAGCCGCCTGGAAAATAATGCCCTGAATAATTAAAATCCCGGTGAAGAAAAACAACAGAAAACTGATTGAAATAAAATGTCCGATTAACCGATTTTTTGAGAAAAAAGTGCTGTTTTCAATCAGGAAAAATCCGGAAGATTGGCTTCTCCAATAGACATCGTTCAGAAAATAAGCTGAAATAAGCAATCCAAGAAGGTGAAAGTTTTCTGAGATCGTTGTAGCCATAAGCCCAGAACCTGCATACTTCTGTGGAAGGCGGATTCCCTTTTCAATTTCGGCATACATTTCCATTCCGACACAAAATAACAAAAGGATGGAAATGGCAGGAACAGCAATGCTCTTGAACAGGTATGTAAGGTCAGTTTTTGTAAAAGAGAGTACAGACCGGAAAGAACTCCACCGATTAAAGCTTGGGGTAACTGTGGAGTATTCTGAGGCATTTGTTTCAGATAGTGTATGAACGTTTCCTACTGTTTTTACTTTCTTTCCGGAGGTATTAGAAAAAGAAAATAATCTGAGCGAAAGGAAAAGAATTCCCACCGATATAAAGAAAAATAGAAGCCTGTTGAACAACAGATATCCTGTAAAAGGAACCAGCTGAATGTTTTTCTGATGCGAACTTAGATCACGAGCCTGCATGAAATAGGCAGATAATCCAAAAGGATCAATTGAAGCTGAAAACTGCTGTGTTTCCAATGACTGGGGCAGGCTTCCCGCCATAAAAGGGGAGTTGGAAAACAGCAAAATAATCATATAGAGCACATACAGAAGCAGCCCGCCCACTACAACCAACAATTTTCTTTTTATAATAACAGCAATGAGAAACAGAAAACTGCAGACAAACAAACTGTTGATAAAACCGAAAAGTAATAATGGGTAGAGGTAATGGATGATATGAAAAGCTTCCTGCATTTCAGTTCCGGTACGCATCATTTGACCTATGAGAAATCCAGTCATTAAGAACGAAAAACTTACAAATGTCTGTAGGAAATAAGCGATAAATTTCCCTTTCAGATAAGTGGATTTTGAAAATGGAAATGAAAACAGAATGCTGTCAAATTTTGAATCATGATCTTTAAACAACAGCTGTAAGGCATACACCGTGGCAAAAAAAATCACGGTAAGACTCAGCATTCCGGTCATAAAACCGATGGTATAGGGTGAGTTTAAATAAATTCCTTCTCCTATCGAAAGATTAAACTGGTTCCCGCAAAAAATACCGATTCCTACTAAGAGTAAGGCCACAAGATAGGTGAGCCAGTGCTGGGTGCTGCGTCTGGCTTCGAATAAAAATAGAGTGTTCATGATTAAGGTTTTTGGGTGAGTGTATGGAAGTAAACGTGTTCCAGTAAAGGCGTTACGGAACTAAAGTCTTTGGGAGATTCTTCAGAAAATATGGTAATGTGAAGTTCTCTTTCGAGAAGTTGTCTGCTGATGATCTCATAGCTGGAACCATAAGTTTCCAGTTCGTTTTTGTCAATAGGTTTTGACCAGATTCTGTTTTCCAGTTCAGCAATCAGTTTTCCGGGATTTCCTTTTCTGAGAATCTGCCCACGATTCATCACCGCCATTTCCGAACAGAGATTTCGGACATCTTCAACGAGATGGGTAGACAAGATGACGATAACATCCTGACTGATATCGTTGAGCAAGGTATTGAAACGGTTGCGTTCCTCCGGATCCAATCCTGCGGTAGGCTCATCCACAATGATAATTTTCGGATCTCCCAATAAAGCCTGGGCAACGCCAAAACGCTGTTTCATTCCCCCTGAAAATGTATGAACTTCTTTTTTAGCAAAATCAGAAAGGTTGACCTTTTCCAGCAGACTCAGAATTTGATTTTTACGCTTACTTTTATCGGTAATGCCTTTCAATACAGCAATATGTTCCAATAGATCACAGGCTGAGACTTTCGGATATACTCCAAAATCCTGAGGGAGAAATCCCAGATTCTGCTTGATATAATCAGGATTTTTTATAATATCCACTTCATTGAAAAGCAGTGTTCCTGACGTGGGTTTCTGAAGCCCTACAAAGGTTTTCATCAGAGACGATTTTCCGGCTCCATTTGGTCCAAGCAGTCCAAACATACCGTTTTTGATTTCGAGAGAAATGTCTTTAATAGCTTGAAAACCATTTTTGTAGGTAAGGCTAAGGTTGTTAATGGATAATGTATTCATAGTGTTGTGTTTAGGGAATAGAAGGACAGGCAGCCTTTCGGCAGCTGATGATTTAGAAGTTAGAAATTAGAAGTTAATGGCTGGAAGATAGAGGCTAGAAGTTAGAAGTAAAATTTTACACTCCCACTCTAAAACACTCTTACGCTCAAACTCTCTCACTCACACACCCAGCTACTCTTTAAATTCAAGAATATCTCCCGGCTGGCATTCCAGGATTTTGCAGATGGCTTCCAGAGTATCAAAACGAACTCCTTTGGCTTTTCCGGTTTTAAGGATAGAGAGGTTGACAGGGGTGATACCTAGTTTTTCGGCCAATTCTTTACTCTGCATTTTTCGTTTGGCAAGCATCACATCTAGGTTGACTATAATTGGCATTTTAAATAAATAGGTCTTGTTCGTTTTGCAAATGTAGTCCTTGCTTAAAGATATTCGCAAGAAACAAACAGAAAATTCCAAGCATAAAGTGAATAAACACCAGTCCCCATATCATACTTTCTACTTCCACAGAGAAACTCGCGATAATCACTAATGGAAGCGGGATGAAAATATTATACAGGTAAAATCTCTTAAGCTGAATGATATTCTCCTGAGTAAATAGTTTCTGCTGGAAAAATACTTTGAAAACCCTGGCAGACAGCCAGAAAAAGATTCCATAAGTAATGAGCACCAACATAAACGAAAAGATCATATAGGGATAATTGTTTTCGATATTCAGAAACGGCTGTTGTGTAAACGGATAATTGATATGAAGGAACTGTCCTTCTTTATAAGGTGTAACTGAAAATCCGGTGATAAGACAGAGCAGAGAATACACAAAAGTGATCAGATATCCGGCCGAAAGTAAGGAGCAGATATAAAATAAAATCTTTGAAATAATTTTGGTCTGGTTCATGGCATGAATAATAATTGATATTGCAAATGTATAATTAATTATCGTAAAACAATAATTAATTTAAATAAAATTTTATTTTTCAAAATAAGAATCTATCAATAAATCGGAAGAAATAGTGTGATAATCACAGTTTTTAGTTAATTTTAAACAACAAAAAAATTGAAATCATGGCTTACAGCACTGAACTTGCCGACCGGGTACGTGAACGGCTTTCAATAGTAGAAAATATTGAGGTTGAAGAGAAGAAAATGTTCAGCGGACTATCTTTTTTGGTGAACGGAAAGATGTGTATCAACATCAGTCATGATAATCTGATGTGCCGTTACGACCCTGAACTTGAAGATGAGGTTTCGGAGAAAAAGGGATTTCTGCCGATGATCATGAAAGGGAAGCAGCTTACAGGATATTGTTATGTAGAGCCCATTGGTTTTAAAAAAGCTGATGATTTTGAATATTGGATCAAAATCTGCCTGGATTATAATCCGGTGGCAAAGGTGTCGAAGAGGTGAGTTGTTGGGTTTGAGAGTGAGAGGGTTTGAGGGTTTTAGAGTGGGAGAGCGGAATGAGTGGGAGGTTTTGAGAGTCAGAGAGTGGAAGTGCTGGAATTGATCAATACTGCCACTCATAACTCATAACTCATCATTATTGTACAGTTTTTCCCTTATCTCAATCAGGATTTTTGTTGTTTTTTCTAAATCCGGAGCATCAGGAAGATTTGACTTGGAATAATGATTTTCTACAGATTGTATCAGGTTTTCTGCCTTTTCCATAACGTTTTCATAAGACTGGTTTCCTGCTTTGATGTCTAACAGTTCGTCGCGGTTTTCTACACGGATCGTCAGTGAATTGGTTTTAAAAATCTGTTCACAGGACTGCAGCAGCCGGATGGTATGCATCATATTTTTGCTGTCATAATTTTGTCCGTGGGTCTGATTGACGTTATAGCGGTCTTCATTGCGCTCAGCAACCCATTTCCAGTATTCCCTGTAATCTTTACAGTAAACAGAGTAGGCATCCAGATTGCAAAACAGATAAGCAGTCGGTTTTTCATCTTTGGGAACAGAGGATACGGAAACCTGATTCGCTTCTTCATTTTGAATAATACCTTTATATCCCAATGTTCCCGATTCATCATAAAATAAAGCATACATTCCCTTGGTATGATCAATACCCACCAATCCGCATTTTTCCTGTAAAAGACCATTTCCCCCGCCAGTGGAAGGGAATTCATGCAGCCATTTTTTCAAGGGTACAGAACCCTGCCCATCAAGAATAAAACAGAAATCCAAGATCGATTTTCTTTCTTTATCGATAGGATTTAAGATCTTTTTGTTGAGTCCTTTTGCCTTTTTAATCTGTGATACAGCATAACCTGCAAAAGTATCTTTACATAATTTTGACAGGAAATCTTCAGTTTTCAGTAAATCCATCAACGGATGTTTGTATTGAATACAATCCTCAGGACTTGCCAGAATTTCCAAAATATTAGGATTGTTTTTCTGTAGCAATTCTACAAATCTCCCGATTTCATAATACGTAATGTCATTCGTTTCATTGGAAATCTGCGGAATATAGTTCAGTCCAAAGAAATCTTCCTTCGGCAGATAATACACTCCACGGATATCCGTATCAGAATTCTCCGTTGCCAGCCCAAAAGCTCGGCTTCCGGAAATGGCTTCGAAAAGGAGGAGGTTGTGGGTTTTTATTGATTCTATATTTAACATATTTCCATCATTTTGTCATAATGCGTTTTTCCGCCAATATTTTCAAATAGTATTTCAAAACTCTTTAATGCTATATCTTTCGGTTCTTCGGATATTCTTGTAAAATAAATTTCGTCATTTGTTGAAACTCTATGACTTTCATCTTGCATTTGTGAAATTAATGCAGTTATAATTAAATTTTCTGAGCTCTCTTCCGGCATCTCATTTTTAAGATCCCATAAATTAACGTCATCTATTAAGCCCATGAAGTTAACATAGCTTTCAACTACTCTACGCATGTTATTCATTAGGGCCATGGAGATTTTTTCAGAAGCATCTTTTTTTATTTCCTGCCAAAGTAGATGATAATCATTAAACGCAATGCTTTTATAGTTTTCTATTCTTTCAATAACAGATTCATTATTTATTTTTTTATATTGAAATATGATGTTGAATTACATATTCTTGAACCAAATGCTAAAGCTACTTCTTTGTAAAAGAAAATATTATGTGTTAATATAAAAACTTGTTCTATATTTTCATTTTTTAATTGATCAATCAGCTTATTTCCTTGTTGATCTCTTCCTGTGCCTTTTTTTGCAATCAATCTTCTTATCAATGTTGAAACGAAGAATAATACCTGGCTATCCATACTTGATACAGGATCGTCAATAACAATAATTTTCTTTTTTGTTGAATTTTCTGAATCATTAGTTCCCAAACACAGTTGATAGAAATATAAAAATGCTATAAAATTCTTTTCACCTTCACTTAATGTTTTAAAAACATGAGTTTCAAAAGTTTCTTCTTCCCTTAAAATATAATATTTTGTAATATTATTTTCGGATTCTTTTTTCTCAATTTTAAATCCTCTAAAATTATTTTTTAATAATAAATCGTTAATATTATCTATTGCTTTTTGAGTATTAACTGTTTGTGTCTGCCATTCTCTCACTTTTTCCATGGACAATGTTATATTATCTTTTAGTAACATTAATTCCTTTTTAGAGCCACCAATTTCTAACTCATAAGCTTTGTCTTTTGTCTGATAATCAACTATATTGTTTTTTACTTGGTCAGTAATATAATTCCAAACATGATCTTTTAATTCAGATTGATTTTGCTTAATATTATCTACTTCTAAATTATGGTTATGGATAATGGAATTGATTTCATCAACTAATTCTTTTAAATTATTGATGGATTTTATTTCTTTTGCTTCATTGGGCTTATCTAATTTTTTTTGAAATTCAGTGTGATTACTAAACGAAACTTTTTGTATTAAGTTTTGTAATTTTAAAACCTTTGAAGAAACAATTTTTTGGCTGGAAATAGATTGTAATTCTAAATCAAAAGCTGAAAATACATTATTATAATCTGAAAAAACCTGCTTTATTCTTGTTAATTTTTCCTCTCTGGTTGTATCAAAGTATTTTTCAAATTGATTCAGCAAATCTCGTGTTATTGTAGATTGCTGACAGAACGGACATTGTTGATTATCATCTTCTTTATCCAAAAATAAAATTCCTTGTTCAATCCAAGAACTATTATTTAGTTTTTCGATCAAAGGAGCAATTGCAACATCATTACTTCCAACAATTATTTCATTAAGCAATTCATTTATATTACTTTCTAAATCGATGATTTTTTGAAATGTATCTAAAGAAAGAGTATTATTAATTTTTATTAATTCCTCTATATGGAATTTATTATATTTTTCTGTTAAGTAGGTAAGACTTTTTACTTTGAAAGTATTTTTATTTTTATCTACAAGTGTTTGAAAAAAAGTCTCTCTTCTTGATCCCAAATCAATCTTATTAAAGTCTTTTTTAAACTTTCTATTATAGCTAAAACAAGTTTCCCAAATATCCTCTTTAAGTTGCTCTTTTTGTTTTATTAGGCTTTCAATATTTTCCTTCTTGGTGTCATATGTACCTTTTGTTGTAAAAATTAATTCGTTTTCGTTTTTAATTTTTTCTTCAATTTCTTCATTCTTTTCATCTAATGAAAAAATGCCATCCAAATCTTCGTTTATATAAAAGTTTCTTTGGATAAATTCTTGATCAAAAACTAAAATATTTTCATTAGCTCTATCAAAATTTTCGATTGAACATTGAGAGAAAGAGCCTGTTAATGGATCACCTTTGGAAAATTCATAAAAAGTCTTGCAATAGTAGATTTTCCACAACCATTATTACCAAAAAAGAAATTTACTTTTTTTAGATCATTGATTTTAACCAAGCCTTTATAGGTTGCTATATTGTTAAGATTAATTTTTGTTATCATGAATTTTAGTTTTGAAAATAAAAAATAGCTCTAGGTAAATATACTTTGAATTAAATCAAGATAAATTACGGGTTTCCTTACTCTCTAACATTTTTCCAATATCTCCCTAAAAGCCCTCTCCATCTCACCTTTATCCGCCTTTCCTCCTGATAAACTCTTCGATTTTCCCTCATTTTCAGCGATTGTTTTTTCAAGAAATCCAAACACTTCCCAATCGTTCGGATGGAAATAAGATTCTCCTTTGGTCGCTTTTAAGGCAACAAGGTCTTCTATTTTCCGTCTGGTTGCGTCATCTGTTAAAACAAGCAAGTCACTGAACAAGACAGGCGGAACCGTTCCTTTCTCTATGATCCATTTCCCGGTAAGGGTGGTTCGGAGGCAATAAAAATAACTTTTTAATTTTATTTCAGCACTTCTGCACGCTTCCAGATATTTCTTGCTCATGCTCAAATAATGATAGGAAACCGCGACCGGAGAAAAGCAGACATCGGCCAAAGGTCTGAAGAGTTCCACAAACTTTTCATCTGCTTTATAAACGATAGGAGAATAGAACCAGCTCAGCAAGGCAGCATTCGACTTTAGCAAAAGATGAAAAGTCTTTCGCAGGTCCCAACCCGAACCATCCAGGTCATCTTCTGTCATAAATTCTATGGTTTCATCCTTATCCCAGGGAGAAAGATACCAGTCCTTTTCATGACGGTATATAAAACGTATATCATAATCACTGTCAGGAGACGCAAAACCCCAGGCTCTGCTTCCTGATTCTACGGCAAGAAGGACTTCTACGCCCCGTGTAGCCTCAACTTCTTTTATTTTTTCTAGTATTTTTGGTGTCATTGTTTTTCATTTATGATACAAAGTAAGTGGTGTTGTGCGCAATGTACTCGCGTAGTTATTTTGAGTTATGAGATTCGTGGGTGGGTTTTAGGGTTTGAGAGTAGGAGTGTTTGAGTGTTTGAGAGTTTCAGATTTCGGGATTCGAGTTGCAAGATTTGAAGGTCAGAGAGTAGGAGAGTTTTAGGGATGAGAGAGTTTGTGAAAGGGTGGTTTTTAGCCTCCAGCTTCCAGCATCTAACCTCCAGCCTCTAAAAAGTACAGACAAACACTGCAAAATATCCCTCGTTTTAGTAATATTGCAACTTCTCTATTTAACATAACTACTTTTAATATTCATGTTATCATCAGAGCTACAGCATAAAATTGATTTTAAAACAAAACCATTAGGTGCATTAGGACACCTTGAACATATTGCCCACAAAATCGGAATGGTTCAGAAGACCACTTCACCCCAGTTATTGAATCCTCATATGGTGGTTTTCGCGGCCGATCACGGGATTGCTGCCGCAGGCGTAAGTGCCTATCCACAGGAGGTCACCTATCAGATGGTGATGAATTTTCTGGGCGAAGGGGCTGCAATCAATGTTTTTTGCAGACAGCATGGTATTAAAATTAAAATTGTAGATGCTGGAGTCAATTTTGATTTTCCGGAAGGACTAAATCTGGTAAATAAAAAAGTCAGAAAATCCAGCCGTAATATTCTGGAAGAACCTGCCATGAATCCCGAAGAATATCAGCAGGCGCTTAAAAATGGAAAGGCTGTGGTTACTGATATTGTGAGAAAAGGGTGTAATATCATTGGTTTCGGTGAAATGGGAATCGGGAATACTTCAGCTTCCTCTCTGATGATGAGCAAACTTTTTGATATTCCGATTACAAACTGTATCGGACGAGGAACCGGACTTAATGACCATCAGCTGCAGAATAAGGTTCATATTTTAACAGAAGCCATAGAAAAATATCCGGCTGCCATGACTGAGGATGAAATTGCGCAAACTTTTGGTGGATTAGAAATTGCCCAAATGATTGGAGCAATAGAAGAAGCTTATCATCATCATATGCTGATCATGGTGGATGGATTTATTGCCACAGTAGCTGTAGCGACAGTCTGGAAAAAGAATCCTGAGATTCTGAACAACTGTATCTTCTGTCATGTAAGCAATGAAAATGCCCACCCTCAACTGTTGGGGCTGATGAGAGAGAATGCTATTTTAAACCTCAATCTTCGTCTTGGTGAAGGAACAGGCTGTGCATTGGCATATCCGATTATTCAAAGTGCTGTTAATTTCCTGAATGAAATGTCAAGCTTTGAAGATGCTCATATTTCAAATAAATCATCTTAGCTTTAGAAAATAATAAAGGGGCAATGAAGCCCCTTTTATCTTAAAATAAATACTATTAATAAGTATGTGCAACATCTTTACCTGTAAACATCATTCTTACAGGTTTATTTTGAATAGCATCTTCATTCAATTTATATGAATTAAATATCTGCATGCTAGGAATATACCTGTATAAACCGTCATCTACCAAATATAGTTTTCCAGTATTGGTGTTTCGTACCAGTTGGGTTCCTGAAGTGATGTCAGCTCCTCTTTCTCCTGTGTAATCTTCTATATTTACTTTATAGAGCAAATAAGCTTTGCCCTGAACAGCAAACAGATTATTGATCACTGCAAAGGATTCGATACGTCTCAGGGTACTTTCAAATACGATATACAAAGCTCCCGTTGCATTATCCTGGAAAAACTGTCCGTCACGAACTCGATATGCTTTAGGCTCTGAATCTTTTAAGTAGAAAGCAATTCCTTCATAAGAATAGCCGTCTTTTCCATCTCCCAGTTCATTCTTATCTCTGGTGTAGAAGTGGGTCTTTTTATCAGAATTAAAATACCTGTAAATCGGAAAACTTCCCGGTTCATCACCATTATAACTTGTTCCCAGATCTTTTTCTCCCAGTAACTTTGCCCACTCAATTCATTAGGGTTAGTCGTTAATACCAGATCATTACTTCCAGTGTGAAACCATCTTGAAATTACCGGGCCGGGCCCATCTGCAGAACCTAATAATCTCTCCTGAAAATAATAGCTCAGTCCAGGATAGGATTTAGGAAGTTCGGATGGTAAAGGTGAGGTATTGTACAGATGCTTTTTAGTAAGATCACTGTAGAAACCGTAAATAGGATTAGTTAAATAAAAGGATTTGGACCAGATTCCTGCGGGAGGTGGAGTAGGTGTATCCGGATTATCTCTGAAGCCTCCTTTTGCTAATTGGTTAGCAGAAGATCCGTTAAGAGTTTGAGACTCATTTAAAGTTTCCAGTTCATCACCGGGAGCCGAACAGCTTACTATGGATAGAAGACACAATCCAACGAAATACGCTTTTTTCATTTGTTTTTTTCATGGTTATTATGGTGCAAAACTAAAAATACTTCAGAAATAAAAAGGACAAATTTCGGGTGATAAGATTCATGTTTCTTATTTTTTCAATAGATCCCTTTATCATTGTTAAAAGCTTTCCTAATTTTACAGGAATTGATTAATCCAGTTTTTATATTAAAAAAGAACAGATGAAAGTCCTCAAAAATGAACTGATTTACTTTGCTACAGCATTGATGTTTTTTACAAGAATTCCGGTTCCGTTTACCATTCCGTACTCCAGTGAGATTATGAATAAATCTCAAAAATATTTTGCATGGGTAGGATTGATAATAGGATTCATAAATGCTTTGGTTCTCTATTTTTCTATGTTGCTTTTTAATCTTGAAATAGGGATTGTTCTCATGATGATTTCCAATGTTTTGTTGACCGGAGCTTTTCATGAAGATGGTTTTACAGATATGTGCGACAGTTTCGGAGGAGGATATGGAAAAGAAAAAATTCTCACCATCATGAAAGACAGCAGGGTAGGAGCCTATGGAACGATCGGGATCATTCTGCTTTTTGCTTTAAAATTCTACAGTATTCAGTCATTGGGGATGAGTAATCCGGTGGGAGTCTTACTTATTGTTATTTTAGGACATACAGTAAGCCGCTTTATTTCGGGAACAATGATTTATACTCACCAATATGTTACGGATATTGATGTCAGCAAGTCGAAACCTTTAGCGAATAAACCATTGGATAAAACGGCTTTAATAGTAGGATTTATCAGTGTTTTAATTGCTTTTTACCTGATTCCGGACTGGCATTTGATTTTTGCGTTTGCTCTGGCTTATGCAGGGAAAATTTATATGGGCTGGTATTTTAAAAAGCATATCGGAGGCTATACCGGAGATTGTCTGGGGTCTGTTCAGCAGGTTTGTGAAGTTTTGTTTTACTTAGGAACAATAATCGTATGGAAATTCATCTGATTCGTCATACTGCTGTAGAAAACCCTGAAAACCTGTGTTATGGTTTTGCCGAAATACCATTACGGAAGCAATATGCGCAGGATTTTAAAGATATAAATTTGAATAACGACTATGACTTTGTTATTTCAAGTCCTTCACAACGCTGCCATTTTTTAGCGGATTATTGTAAGCTTAATTATCAAACAGATGAAAGGATTCGTGAAATGAATTTCGGAGATTGGGAACTGCAAAAATGGACTGATATTCCGGAAGAAGAAATCAATCCCTGGTACAAAGATTTTATCAATGTAAAAGCTTCGGGAGGTGAAAATCTTCTTGAAATGCAGGTCCGTGTCCTTAGTTTCTGGAAAGAACTCATTCAGAAAAAAGATATCAATAAAGTGCTGGTCATCACCCATGCCGGAGTCATTCGTCTGATTCTACAGGCTGTGCTTCAGTTTCCGTTGGAGAATATGTTTACAATTCAGATTGATTATGGAAAGAAAGTCGTCATTGATATAAATGAAGATATTTTTTCTATTAAAAAGATGAATGTATAATACTGACCAACATCCCAACTGAAGACGGGAAAATTCCCCTCCCTCGTAGGGATGGTGAAAATTCAAAGAATTTTTGATGGGGTGGTTTTCAACGTTCTTTATTCTCCTCTATACCTCACCCCATCCACAAAAAAACGCCACCCGATACAATCAGATGACGTCATGGAATTTATTTAAAAATCCTGATAAAACTATCTTTTTCAAGGCTTTCCAGTGAGAAATCAAAATCAGATTCCGCTTTTTTTGTTGTAATCTCTGCTCCAAGCTCTTTTACAAGCTCATTGAAAGACATTGCTTCGTACCATTGCTGATACAAGGCACTGGTTGCCATGATGGATACCTCATTATTTCCTGAAACATGAGAATGTCCCGCTCCGAAGTTCAACAGTACGAAACATTGCTTTCCGTCCTTTGGTAACAGCATTCCCAGAATCATTTGTTTCTGAACCGAGTTACATCTGGCTTCAGCAAAGAGATTGTTAGGATTCATCATATAGTCGTAGGAAATGTTATCTCCTTTTCCGATGACGATTTTATATCCACAATTCGCATCACCACTGAAAACATTGTTCATGACAAGTGTTGGCGTACTCAGCCCTTTATTGGCGTAAAGATATTCAACAGCACCGTTGGGAGCGGAAGTCATATCTCCGGAATACATCAATTGTCCTTCACCATGATTATAAGCGGCATTCCAACCTATTTTTCCAGCAATATTCAATCCTGAAAGATCAAGGTCATTGGCCCCCCATTTATCTTCCCAATAGATACCAATGGCTAGTCTATCCCCATAAAAACGGGTTCCGGTAGGAATATTTCCCACAAACATTTTTTCAGATGTCGGCAATGCAAATTCTACATTCTCCGGGAAATAGAATTTCTTTCCGGAAAGGTTTTCGTACTTCAGTTTCAAATAATCCAAAATGAAATCATAATTGAATTGATTCACGTAAGTTTCTTTACCTTTTTTAGTCCATGATTTTCCATTTCTGATTCTGTAAACAAAAGTATCCTGACCATACATTCTTGAATGGCATGCTGACAATGCTTTGAATAATGCAAACGGTGTCGCATTTTCCAACCAATGCCAATCGCTGTTTTCCAATAATGTATTGGTAGCGTCATTCAATGGATTTGAAATTAATGGCTTATGGTGTACTTTAGACAGCTTGGATATTTTATTGACCGCTTTTGGAGCTCTGTTTTTATAGGCAAGGAATAACGGCTTAAATCTGTTAAAAATTTCTGCCAGTTTTTCCAGTCCAAAGCTTTCGAACAAATACGTTGGATTAAATTTACTTTGCTTGATTAAATTAATCAAATCATCGTTTTTAATTAAAAGCGTTGTATTTGTCGTTTTATAAATAACGTAACGGAAAAACTCAACAGGATTTTCAGGATAGATGTCATATAAATCGGCTATTTTTATGATCGCTTCTTTATTTCTGATGTTTTCTTTTCCTGTAAAATCATAATCCAGTTCTGTATGCAAAATAGAAAGCAAATCATCAATCGTTTCTTCTTTCAAAGCAATTCCGGATCTTAAAAGAGAAAGGCATTTTTCCTGCATTTCTTCTACAGTATAGGCTTTGACTACTTTAAAGATCAGTTTCATGTTGGGAACATTCAAAACTTCTTCAGGAATATAAATTTCGTTCTGAAAATTACTTCCGTACGTTGAAATATAATGTTCGATCTGTTCAAAAAACAATTCTATTCTGGAAGTATTTTTTATTTTCTCCCAGGATTTATGAAAGGTTTTGTTCAAATCATTTCCATTTAGTTTTTCCTTTGCATAATAAGAGATAATCTCTTTTTTTGCCCAAACTGCATCAGGCTCAATGATAAAACCATTATCAGAAATAAATGGCTTTTCATCAGATTTTCTAGCCAGTACAGCATTGAATAATTGTAGTGTTTTCATTGTTTTAAGTTTAAAAAATAAGTGAGGAGTAGATTCATTAAAAGTGAAGAGTATAGGAACTCCTTTTACCTATAGTTTATAAAAAGCGGGGAGTATTTTTCCAAAAAATATAGGAACTCCCTTTGCCTTATAATTTGTAAAAAGGCGGAAAGTAATTCTGAATTATAGGAACTTTCTTTGCCTTCAATTTTTTTATCTTATGAAAATGACGAATACGTGAATATAAGCATTTTCGTTATTTTGAGGAGCAGACAGGGCTCGAACCTGTGACACACAATTGGGATTCATAGGAACTTTATTTGCCTGCAGCGAAAAGTAATTTTGTTGCTCTACCATCTGAGCTACTGCCCCTGCCGTTATGAAAAAAGTTTTCATTAACCCTACAGGCTTTTATACCTGTAAGGTTGGGTTATTAGTTTTTATCAACCTTATAGGTTTTTAAAACCTATAAGGTTTGCGTAGTAAGCAAATTTTAAATATTAAAAATTATGCTTTTCTGAATTTCTTCTTTTTCTTCCAAGGAGCATTTTTCTGCACGTCTCCGGCCATGATACATCCATAAGGCATCACTTCATCCAAAACTTCACAAAGTCCATATTCTTCTATCTGTGCTCTTACGTTCTTCGCACTTTTATAAGCGCTCGGAAGTTCAGAAATATCAACTTCATTGGAGTAGAAACGGATATCCAATCCTTCTGTTTCTTCATTGAAGATTTCTTCAGTCGTTTTATGAGCCAAAGATCTTTTATGCTGGCTTCTGCTGAAATTTCTTCCTGCTCCATGCGGTGCGAAACCTAAGTTTCTTTCATTCGTTTTTCCCTGAACGATCAATACCGGCTCTGCCATATTCAAAGGGATCAGTCTTGGTCCCGTGATATCAGGCATGAATTTATCATCCAGTGGAGTGGCTCCTTTTGCATGGTAGAACAGATCTCCATCTTTGAAAACGAAGTTATGTTCATTCCAATATCTGTTTTCCTTTTCCATTTCCAGTTTGTTCAAAACTGCATCATGAAGGGAAGTATGGTTTTCTTTTGTCCATTGTCTGATCAGCTGAAGTGCTTCCCAATAGGATTGTCCTTCTTCAGTATCATAAGGAATCCAGGCGTTTTCTCTTAATGTTTCAGGGGAGATTTCCTGTCTGAAACGGTTGGCAACCTTCATCCCTTTATCATATAAAGCAGCTCCCGGTGCTCTGGACCCGTGATGTGTGACCATCATGGTATTTCCTGTATTTTTGGAAATTCCCACGAAAAGGAAGTGGTTTCCATCCCCCTGAGTTCCCATATGAGAACGGGCAATGCTGATCAGTTTTTCATCATTTAAGAATTCATTTTCTCTGAAAGCATCCATCAGTTCCTGAGACATAGGCATCTGTTCACCTCTTGGTCTTCCTCCATATCCAAAATGTGTTATAGAATGGGCTGCATCCAGAACATCTTTAGGATTGGCTTTTCCAAAATCCGTAAGCATGACAGAACAGCAGATATCCGCGCTATGGAATCCTGGGTGAATGGCATTTTTGGCAACCACCACACCACCTACCGGGATTTGACCTTCAGGACCTGTAGGACAGGCATCCGGCATTAAAGCTCCGTCAATTAACGTAGGAGTTTTCATCAGGACTTTCATGGTTCTGATTACTTTTTCTACATTATCACTTTCACTTTCGTGTTCTGCACGGATGTTGATCATAAAATCTTTAGCCGTTTCATGAAGCGGAATAATGTCCGGCTGCTTGAACTGTACAAGATATTCTGCGATCTGATGTTCATCCAGATTATTCTCATTGATATAGCTAATAGCATCTTTAAACCATTTTGCTGGTCTATATCCTAATTCGATTAAATGATTACCATTAAATTCCATTTTGTTTCATTTTGATAGTGCAAAGTAAATACGTTATTGCGCAACTATTTTGCGCAGATAAAGAAATTTTAATTATTTTTACAAAAAGTTTAATTAAAAAGGCGAAAAGGCAGATCTGCAAATTGGCCAAACCAATATATAATTTAAAAAACAAGGCTCATGGTATTATTAGAACAACTAAAACATTTCCCGGAAACAATACAGTTTAATGATGTTATTGCTCACATTGATGAAAATTATGAATTTACTCCTACTGCTTTTCAGAATGGAGATACTACGAACCAGGCGGGACAGAATAACGGTTCGTGTAAAGTTTTCAGCTTCGCCAGCATTCAGGATCTGACGAAGGAAGAAACACTTTGTCTTTTTGGAGAATTCTATAGAGAAGATGTGTTGAAAAATCCGGAGGGAACTGATCACCAGAATATCCGAAACTTCATAAAGTTTGGCTGGGAGGGCATTACTTTTGACGAAAATGCGCTGAAAGAGAAATAGTTTTTTAGAAAAGATCAAAAGGCGAATAAGCGAATTGCTTAATAAGAACACCAAATCATTAAACACTAAGGTATGTCATCCAATAAAAACGCTCTGATCAGATATAAAACATTAGATAAATGTCTTAAAAACAAATATAGAAAATATACGCTGGAAGATCTGATCGATGAATGTTCAGAAGCATTATTTGAATTCGAAGGAAAAGAATCTTATGTAAGTAAGCGGACAGTTCAGCTTGATCTGCAAAATATGCGGAGTGAAAAATTCGGGTATGAAGCGCCTATTGAAGTATACGAAAGAAAATATTACCGTTACAGTGATGCTGACTACAGTATTCATAATATCTCTGTGAATGAAAGTGACCTGAAGGCGATGAACAATGCGGTTCAGATTTTAAAACAATTCAAAGACTTTTCTATGTTTAAGGAAATGAACGGGGTCATTCAGAAGCTGGAAGACTCTATTCACGCAACAAGTCAGAAGTCTATCATTCATCTGGATAAAAATGAACAGCTGAAAGGACTGGAACATATTGATATCCTGTATGAAAGCATCTTGAATAAAAAAGGATTGAAGATTCTCTATAAAAGTTTTACGGCAAAGGAATCCAATATTTTTACTGTTCATCCACAGCTGTTGAAGGAATTCAACAACCGTTGGTTTCTGATCTGTCTCTACAAGCAGAAAATGTACAATCTGGCGTTGGACAGGATGGAAAGTATTGAAGTAGATGAAAAACTTCAATATATTGACAAGGATCTGGATGGTGATGACTATTTTAAAGATATTGTGGGAGTTACGGTTTCAGAAGGAATTACTCCCAGAAATGTCATCTTTTGGGTGGATGCAGGCAATGCACCCTATGTGAAAACCAAGCCGCTGCATAAAAGCCAGGAAATTATCAAGGAAGATCATGAAGGAACTCTGTTTAAAATATGTGTTCAGATCAATTTCGAACTGGAAAGGCTTTTGCTGGGATTTGGAGACTCTCTGATTGTTCATAGACCCCAAAAATTAAGATTGAAGATGGATGAAAAATTCAAAGCCGGAAGTCATAATTATCAGAATCTGATTGTTCCTGATGAGAATTAAGGTTGCTTAAGGTGTTTATTGATAGTAGGTTGTGTAAAATAATTTGTTCTTTCATTTTATCTTGGCTTGAAAATTGTATTTATATAGCAACAATACAACACTATGAAATCAAGAATATTTAAAGCATTAATAGCAATCTTAGCCCCTATAGCAATAGAATATATTGTTAAAAAAATATCTGAGAAACTTGATAAAAAAGAAGATCAGAAAGATCAAAAACCAAAGCAAATTACGGCTTAAACGTAATAGTAGTTAAAATTTAAAATTATTGAAAAAGAGACTGTCATGAGTATGCACAGTCTCTTTTTTTGTTTAAACCACCCCGTCAAAAATTCTCTGAATTTTCGCCACCCCTCCGAGGGTGGGGAATTCTTACGTCTCCAATTGGAGTATTGGTCAGAATTGTAATCTTTATTACCACTTGAAGATCTAATATTTTCAAAAACTCAAGTGTACTTCTTAAGCATTTAGCAGGATCTTAAAATAACTTAAGTGTTCAAAAGACTTTCTCGACTTTTACGAGTTTCTCTACACAAAGTCATAAATTCCGTCTTTCCAACCCAATACTTTGGAGGAATCCGCTTTAAGCCAGTTTTTCAGGATCGTAGCATACACCTTTCTGAAATCCTCCTTGTAGATAAGATCTCCTTCATTGAGATTTTGCAAATCCGGGAGCGCGTTCAAAAGGCCTTTCTTTTTAAGATTTCCGCCGATAAAAAACATTTGGTTGGCTGTTCCGTGATCCGTTCCATTGCTGGCATTCTGGGCAACACGGCGTCCGAATTCTGAAAATGTCATCAGCAGGATATTTTTAAACAGTCCATTACTTTTCATATCGGCTACAAATGATTTTACCGCTTCATTGATATCATCAAATAACTTTTTCTGCCTTTCATTTTGATTGACATGGGTATCAAAACTTCCGATTGAAAGATAATAGACTTGGGTATTGATATCTGATTTTATTAAAGAAGCTACTGTTTTAAAGTCTTTTCCTAACTGAGAATTAGGATAAGTCTGTTCTGTTTTTTTGGCTTTGCTTTTTTCAAAAATATAATCGGCATTATTGATCGTGGAACCTAAAGTTTGATAAAGATAAGACACCGTTTCATCATCGTGGTGATGGTCATAGAGAGACTTAAAATATTTTTCCTGACTGGTCTGATAAAGTCTTTTAGGATCTTTAAAGGCGAAAGCTTTATTGTGATCTCCTTTTAAGGCCAAACTCAGCATATCATCCACTTCTAAGGCCTGAGTAGGATGGTCACATCGGTAGCATTCTTCATCCAGAAAACGGCCAAGCCAGCCTGTTTCCAAAAACTGATCACTTCTGCTTGCCGACTGCCAGATATCCATGCTGCGGAAATGCGACTTGTCCGGATTGGGATATCCCACGTTATTCATTACAGAAAGTTCCCCATTATCAAAAAGCTCTTTAAAATAGGAGAGAGAAGGATTGATCCCCGCTTCATCAGTCAATGCCATTGAATCCTGGATGGCCAACGTTTTCCTTTCCCTGAAATAAATGTCATTTTTGGCTGGAACAATGGTGTTCAAACCATCATTTCCTCCCGTAAACTGAAGCACTACCAGGATATTCTGATTAGGATTCAGGGCCTCATCCAATGTCATCGCTTTTAAGAAATTAGGCATCAGCATAGAAGCGGTAGCCAGTGAACTTATTTTTAGGAATTCTCTTCTTTTGATTAACATAATTTTGTTTTTAGGGTAAAGGTGGTTGATAGGTGGTAGGTGATAGGTTGCGGGTTGCAGGACTTGTGTATATTTTTACTACTGTTTGTTTTTATAAAAATTTTATAGCAGCAAATAATAAATAAATGGTGCTAAGTTATACAGCGACCGATACTACCTGCTGCCTGCAAGCTAAAATCTTCTACCTACATTAACTGGTATTCCGGGGTTGACATCAGGTTGATTACATTCATTTTTATACTCTTATCAGAAAAATTCTTTACAGAATTCATGTCGAGGCTCTGGGTATTTTGAAGAAGATAGTCTTCACAGTTTTTATTGGCGAAAAGCTTTTCAATACGGCCCCAGTCGATCGTGATATTCGGATTTTTAAAGCTTTTGTTTAAAGCTGTTTCCCTAGATTTCATTCCCATATCAATATCATCATCCTGTCGCGGGCTGTATTCTAAAGGCCTGAGACCGGACCAGATCTGTGGCACCTGAAGTCTCAGCATCAAGGTAGAGCTGTCGATCCACGATTTTCCGTTGGGCCATCCTGATACATTGGGGGGATAAAGGAGCATCTGTCCCAATAATTTCTGATAAACGATGAGGTTTTCAGGATTCTGAATCTGCATAGGAAGTATCCGCATGATACCCGCCATCAGCTCTACAGGAGATTTTATCCGGTTACCTATATTTTTTTGATCATAAAACCACGTGCTCGAAAATATCTCATTCATCAGTTTTTTGATATCATAGTCGGAATTGTAAAAATTCGCACTGAGTGTATTAACGATATCCTGATCGATCTTTTCATTGACAAAAAATTTATATATCTTGGTGGTAATAAACTGTGCCGTTGTTTTTTGTTCCAGAATAATATTTAAAACATCATTTCCATCGAAATTGCCTGTTTTTCCTAGAAAAGTTTTGACCCCTTCATCGTGGAGGTTTTTTCTTTCTTTAAAATTTCCTTCCTTATCATAGCTCCATCCTGTAAAGGCTCTGGCGCCCTCTCTCACATCTTTTTCAGTATAGTTGCCTCTTCCCATGGTAAAAAGTTCCATGACTTCGCGGGCGAAATTTTCATTAGGATGATCTTTTTTGTTCTGCTGATTATTCAGAAAGTTAAGCATGGCTGGCGACTGGCTTACTTCAAAAAGCAGGTCTTTGAAATTTCCCAGTGCATTTTTCCGGATAGTATTTAAAAGCTGTTTGTTGAACTTTGGATTTACCACTCTTGATGCAAAATGCCCATGCCAGAAAAACGCCATCTTTTCCCTCATCTGTTCCTTGCTGTTAACGATTTTATCCAGAAAGTTGAGGTTAAGTTCATTATTTTGCTCCCTGTTGATTCGCTGCATTTCTTTTTTCTTTTCTGCAGGAGCAGTACTGTTCATATAATCTGCGGCAGAATCCGGATCCGGAGTGTCATAAGTAATCTCACTAAAGTTATCCTCTTTAAATAACTCATTCATCAACATTTTAATGTTCTTATTCTTCAGATCATCAATTTGATTAACTCCAAGACCGAAACCTGCCCGCCAAAGAAGATGTTTATTTTTTAATAATGAATCAGCCATGAGAATTTATTTTTTTGATGTATTTACAGAAGAAAGGTTAAAAGTAATAACGGGTTAAGAATTGTTAATATTGTAAAGAGAGCTGGAGGAATGAGGCTGGGAGTTATTATGTTGTGGTAAAGAGGATTAATTTTTATAATAGTATATTACTTCCATCTCCCTGTTCCCTTTTTTCTTTAATTCACTTTTCGATATCATTTTTTGATAATTTTTGTTAAACAAACATTTAAATTTTGTTAAAAAATAAGATGCTGATATTCATTGTTTTATGGTTTGTTTGAGTGTTAAAATCAATGAATTAACCTTGCTTGGCACGATTTTTACATCCTCTTGTTTAGTAAAATTTAAAAATTAGAGTTATGAAAATGTTTAAACAAGCAATATTGCTGGCTGGAGTTTTAACAGCAGGTATAGCAAGCGCCCAAAGTTCTCAAATGAATAATATGATTAAAGTAGGTGCAAATGTTGGTTTAGCAGTTCCCTCAGATAATCTTTCTGCTGCAGTAGGAGTAGATGTTGCTTACCAGAACCTGATTACACCAGGATTTGGATTAGGTATCGCAACAGGATATACTCACTATTTCGGAAAAGAGAACAACGGGTATAAAAACAATGATGTAGGAGTAGTCCCTGTAGCAGCTTTAATCAGAATTTATCCAAAACAAACAGGTTTCTATTTCGGAACAGATTTAGGATATGGTTTCTTGGTTGGAGATAAAACAGTTGCATCAAACACCAATGTTGAAAGAGCAAGCGGAGGTTTCTACATCAAGCCGGAGATCGGATACCACAATAGAGACTGGAATTTCTTCGTACAATACCAAAAGGTTTTTGTAGGAACAAAAGGAGATTTGCCAGGTCAGGACTATAATGTGGGGAATATCGGAGTAGGATTCGGTTACAATATTCCATTAGGAAAGTAGTTAGATTTAATATATAAACAATTATTAACCAAAACCTTTTCACGAAAGTGGAAAGGTTTTTTTGTTCTGTGCAGGATTTACAAAAACAATTATTATATTTGGTAAAATTAGAGGTTATGATTCTGAATCCAAAATTTCCACTTTATTTACCAGGAGTAGAGAACAGTAATAATGATAATGTTTCTATCATTGGAGCAAGTCTTCGTGAAGATATAACGATCTTAGGATATTTTGTTTCCGGAAACGGAGGTCTTGAGATACAAGTACAAAATACCTATGCAACTAAAGAATATGCTGCTTTTTCAGATATTTTAAAGAAGTTTATCCAGGATAATCAACTGCAAAATGTAAAACGTCTGGGAATGGCTGTGCCAGGTCCTGTGCTTTATGGGAAAAGTAACCCTGTAAGGTTGGGATGGAATTTAGATGTTGAAGAATATGCCCGTGATTTCGGGTTTGAAAAAGTAGACATGCTGAACGACCTTGAAGCTTCTGCTTACGGAATGGCTCTTCTTGAAGATAACGATCTTGAAGCGATCTATACCAGCGGACATCTTGAAAGAGGAAACGTAGCAGTTCTTGCTCCCGGAAACGGACTGGGTGAGGCTGGATATTTCTTTGACGGAAAATACCTGAGACCTTTCGCAACTGAAGGAGGACACTCAGAATTTTCACCAAGAACCAACGTAGAAGTTGAGTTTTACCAGTTCTTAAATAATATCTATGGTATTGTAAGCTGGGAAAATGTACTTTCCAAGTCTGGATTATTCAATATTTATAGATTCTTAAGAGATGTGAAAAGACACCCTGAACCAGAATGGCTGAGCGAGCGTCTTGCACAAGGGAATTTCGTAGAAGAACTATATAAAGCCGCAGTAGAGGAGAATGTCCTTATTTGCAAAATTGCTTTAGATACCTTCCTTGAGTTTTTGGCAAGAGAAGCAAACAACTTAACATTAAAGCTTAAAGCTACCGGAGGATTACTAATTGCCGGAGATATTCCACAGACCATAAGAGAATATATTGATAAGGCTAAATTCTATGAGAAATTCAAGATCAGTGATAAAATGGAGGAGATGCTTAGAAGTACTCCTATATATCTGGTCAAGCAAAATCATACAGCATTAAATGGTATAGCGCTTTATACCGCTTACTATCAAGAATAAACAGAGCTCCGAAGAAATTCGGAGTTTTTTTTATGGATGATATTATTCATGAAAATAATAAATTTTATTGATGTACATCAATGAAATCTATTGAATAAGATACCTACATTTGCATCATTAAATAAGTAAATAACTCTATTCAATGAAAAAAATATTTTTATTAGCAGTTTTAGCTGGTGGTCTAGCTTTCGGACAGTCAAAAAAAGTAGTAGCGTCTGATGTACACTGGTGGGGATACAAAGTAGCAAAATCTGAGGCTAGCTCTCACGACGGTACTGTAAAAGTAAAGTCTGGAGATATGGTAATGAAAGGAAACCAATTGGTAGGCGGTAGCTTCGTTTTGGATATGACTTCTATCAGCTCTACTGACCTTACAGGAGAATATCAGCAAAAACTTAACGGGCACCTTAAGAACGGTGACTTCTTTGAAGTTGAAAAATTCCCTACAGCAAGTTTCAAAATTACAGGAGTAAAGAAAAACAACGATAAAGTGTACAACTCTCTTGTAACAGGAAACCTTACTGTAAAAGGAAAAACAAACCCAGTATCTTTCCCTGCTAAGATTTCTTACAGCAAAGGAGTAGTAAGTTTAGTATCAAATAAATTCTCTTTCGACAGACAAAAATTTGATGTAGCTTACAAGTCTACAATGCAGGATGTTTTTGTGAAAGATGATATTGAAATGCTTGTAAAAGTAACTGCTCAATAAATTAATCAAAAAAAGATTGTTAAAAGTGTAGAAGTTCTACACTTTTTTTATTTTTGTTGAATTGTAAATAAAAAAGAATGAAAAGATTACTATTGTTTGCTATGGTGTGTGCAGGCATATCATTTGTTTCTGCCCAAAAGAAATTTGATAAAGTTGCAAAAGTGACTTCATCAGAGATCAGATGGTGGGGGTATAAGGTGGTAAAAACCGAAGCATCTTCCCACTCAGGAACAGTAAAGCTAAAAAGCGGAAAATTCAACTTTGATCATACTGTTCTGGTAGACGGAGAGTTTGTGATAGATATGAGAAGTATGATGGCCGGAGATGTTTCCGATGAGGATCAGATCAAGCTGACTAATGATCTGAAAAGCACAAACTTCTTTGAAGTAAAAAAATTCCCTATTGCCAAATTCCATTTGACTAAAATTATTCCTTTAGCAAACAGTGAATACAATTCTACAGTCTATGGTGACCTTACCCTTAAAGGAGTGAGAAAGACGATTTCTTTCCCTGCGAATGTATACGTTACTCAGTTTACAACATCTATTGAATCTGCGAAGTTTTCTCTAAACAGAAGAGACTTTAAAGTGTTCTATCAGTCTTCATTGAAAGACTATTTCATTAAGAATGAAATGGATATTCAGTTCAAAGTTACCACAGAAATGCTGGATAATGAGAATAGAGTTCCAAAGAAGAAAAAATAAGATTGAAAATATAATCAATATAGAAATGAGCCGTTCATAAGAACCGCTCATTTTTTATTACCTTATTCGATAAGATTTGTGTCAGCCATTCCCGTTTTCCTGTATTTTTTATAAATTAGTAGTATGAAAATTTATATCGTAAGCGGTCTGGGAGCAGACTTTAAAGTCCTTGAAAGAATAACGTTTCCCAAACACTGTGAATTGATTTTTATAGATTGGCTTATTCCGGAAAAAAATGAGCCTTTTGATGCTTATGTCAAAAGAATGGCAGAGAAAGTAGACGACTCAGAGCCGTTCTGCTTGTTGGGATACTCTTTTGGAGGAATTATTGTGCAGGAGATCAATCAGCTGAAACCAGCTGAGAAAGTAGTGATACTGGGAAGTATAAAATCTGACAAAGAAAAATCCAAATTCATAAAAACAAGTGAGGTAACCAAAATTCCAAGAATATTACCTGTAGGCTTATTCAATGATAGGGCCGCGAATGTATATGCCGTTATCCGAAAGCTTTTTGATCCTAAAAATCCAAAGCTTATGCAATATTTTAAAGTAAAAGATCCTTATTACCTGAAATGGTCTGTAGAAAAAGTTTCTGAATGGAAGTTTGAAGAAAATCCGAATGTAATTCAGATCTTAGGAGATAAAGATATTGTTTTTCCAATCCGTTATTCCAATCCGGATTATATCGTTAAAGGAGGAACCCATCTTTTTCCTGCGACCAAATCTAAAGAAGTTACTAAAATATTGAATGAAGTGTTTTGTGAAAAATAATAATATTATTTTATAAATATTTTTTTTATAGGGGTGTTGTTTAAAAAAATATGTTTTTTATGAAATTTATATTTAAATTTGATAGGGTTAAATATAAATTTTATGAAAATAGGATTAAAATGGATCGTTTCATTCTCTGTGATTACACTTGTTGCATTCGGAGGTTTATTCTGGAATCCGGCAGCAGATATTCCTGATACACGCGAGTTTTTAAGCGAAGATAAAATTGTAGGGGCAGATGTCGCATGGATTTTGGCCGCTGCGGGCCTTGTCCTGTTGATGACGCCAGGACTATCCTTTTTTTATGGAGGGATGGTAGGTCGGAAAAATGTGATTTCTACAATGTTGCAAAGCTTTATTGCTTTAGGAGTAATTTCTATTGTCTGGGTAGTGGTAGGGTTTTCTTTATCTTTTGGAGAACCTCTAGGAATTACAATTGATGGACAGCATTACGGAATTATTGGAAACCCATTAAGTTACCCCTTCTTTAGCGGCGTTGGAAATCTGCCGCATAAAATGATGGCGCCAACTATTCCCTTTATCCTGTTTGCCCTGTTTCAGATGAAATTTGCAGTTATTACACCTGCTATTATTACCGGATCATTTGCGGAGAGGGTTCGTTTTATTTCTTATCTTTTATTCATTGTCCTTTTCAGTATTTGTATTTATACACCGCTTTGTCATATGGTATGGCATCCTGATGGTCTTTTAAACAAATATTTTGGAGTAAAAGATTTCGCAGGCGGTACCGTCGTGCATATGAGTGCTGGTTTTGCGGCACTTGCAGGAGCATTGGTGGTCGGAAACAGGAAAAATCCGCATCATGAGCCTTCCAATATTCCCTATGTCCTTTTGGGAACAGGAATGTTATGGTTTGGGTGGTTCGGATTCAATGCAGGATCGGCATTGAGTGCTTCTGCTTCTGCAGCTACAGCTTTCGGAACCACTACTATTGCCTCCGCTTCAGCGATGCTGACATGGATTTTTTTCGACAGGATCAATGGAAGAAGTGTATCTGCATTGGGAGCTTGTATTGGTGCTGTCGTAGGACTGGTGGCTATTACTCCCGGATGTGGCTTTGTAAGTATTCAGGAAAGTCTTTTTATAGGATTTATCACGGCGATAGTTTCAAATGTGATGGTCAACTGGAAAGCTTTAAAGAAGATAGATGATACTTTAGACGTTTTTGCCTGTCATGGAGTAGGAGGAATTATGGGAATGATTCTTACCGCCATTTTTGCCCATGGTGAAAAAGCCAGCCTGCTTCACGGAGGTTTTGAGGTTTTTCTTCATCACATGGCTGCATTAATTTTGGTTTCTGCTTTCACCTTTTTGGGTTCGTTGCTTTTATATAAAATTACAGACTCTATCATTACATTACGCGTTTCTGAAGAGTCTGAAAATAAAGGGCTTGATCTTTCACAGCATGAGGAAAGTTTCAATTGATAAAAAACAGGGCATGTTGATGATTCAATGCCCTGAGAACCTTTAAAAGTTTAAAAGATCTTTTATGATCTTAATGAATAGAATGAATCGCTTCAAAGATTTTATTTTTTGAATTTTCAAAAACTTCACCTCCAAATTCTTCATTATCTAATGAATGAATAGTGACATTATTTACGCCCATAATTCCGAAAATATGCTTCAGGTAAGTCGTTTGAAAATTGATATGGCCATTCTTTTCATTTTCTCCATATCCGGTATCACCCCGTGTTGAGAGGATAAAGAGTTTTTTATTTTCAAGGAGACCCACGTAATCGCCATCCGGAATTCCTGATCTGAATTTCCAGGTTTCATTGATTCGCATTACCTGGTCAATATAAGCCTTCAATCCGGCAGGAATAGACCAGTTGTACATGGGAGTTCCGATCACATATACGTCATGTTTCTTGAGTTCCTGTATCAGTTCATTACTGAGCTGTAAAGACTTTTGGTTTTCTTCAGTCCTGTCTGTAGGTTTTTTGAACGCTCCTGCGATCCAGAATTCATCAATATTGGGGATGTTGTCTGTTCCAGCTTCTCTGTAGGTAAAAGTATCGAGAGGGTATTTGGTCTTCCAGTTTTCAACGAAAAGCTGGGTTAGTTTTCTGCTGTAAGATCTCTCATTTCTTACACTGGCATTAATAATCAATATTTTCATTTGCTAAGAATTTATAACAGCAAAATTCCTGATTATTTATTCCCGAAAAATTGATCTAGTTCAAGAGGATTTATTTTTTTTACGGATTCGGCTGATAAATTCTGCGGAGACTCCCAGGTAAGAAGCAATCAGATACTGAGGAACTCTGGATGAAATGTCGGGATAAGTTTCCAGGAAATCATAATACTTTTGTTCCGCTTTGAGCATATGATTGAACACAACTCTTTTTTCAAGAGTTCCAAGATAACCTTCCAGAATAATTCTGAAGTATTTTTCCAGGGATGGAATTTCCTTCAGCATTTTTTGAAAAGACTGATGGCTGATCTGTAAAAGCTTTGTTTTTTCTACAGCTTGTATATTATAAATGGAAGGCTTTTGTTTTGAAAAACTGGCAATATCGGTTGCCCACCAATGGTCAATGGCTAGAAAGAGAATTTCTTCATTTCCGTTTTCCTCATTGATGCAGAAAGCTTTTAAAACTCCCGAAATGATATAACTGTCATAGCGGCATATTTCCCCGTTTCTCAATAGAAATTCCCCTTTTTCCAATGTTTTTTCTGTCCAGAAATTTTTAAAGGCAGCTATTTCTTCCGGACTTAATTGGGCATGTTGCAGAATACTCTTAATTAATGTTTCCATTTAAAAAAATGATTAAAAAGAACAGTGTAATAATAGATCTGATTGAAACTCATACGATCAGCTCATCTACAAAAATACTTATTTTATGGGCTGTCAAACCAAATAAATCTAAGGTTGTGCTATGCTTTTATTAGGATTTATCATGTATCTTTGTTATTGAGGAAAATGACGAATCATTTATGGAATCAATATCGGTTTTTGAAATTATTAAAGTAGGAATAGGCCCGTCCAGTTCGCACACGATGGGGCCTTGGAATGCTGCAGCAGCATTTATCAGGATTATAAAAAGAGAAAGATCAATCGAAGAAGTTAAAGAGGTTTTTCTTGAATTTTTTGGCTCACTCGCAAAAACGGGGATCGGGCACGGAACTGATATTGCAGGAATGCTCGGTTTGAATGGAGAAGATTTTAAGACGATCAATACTTCGAAAATTGACGAAAAAATAGACTACATCAAAAATACTCAAACCCTTAATCTAGGAGGGGAGAAAATCATTCCATTTGTTTACGGACATCACTTGATTTTAAATATGAAAAAGAGCCTTGATTTTCATCCGAACGGAATGATCTTCAGAGCTGTTTTCGAAGACGGAACGGAGCTTGTGCAGGATTTTTATTCTGTAGGAGGCGGTTTCATTGCCAGTCAGGAAAAAAACTCTATCCAAAAGCAGTGTGTACGTACATTGTATCCTTGTCATAAAGCTTCGGATATTGCAAAATATTGTGAAAAACTGGGATTTGATAAAATTTCAGACTTAATTTTCATGAATGAAGAAAGCTGGAGAACTCAGGAGGAAACGAGAGGAGAAGCACTTTACATCTGGCAGCAGATCAAAGAATGCATCTATAAAGGTGTCAATAAAGAAGGAATTCTTCCAGGAGGACTGAATGTTACCCGAAGAGCTGCGGGAATCAACAGAAAATTGTTGGGAGACAAAATTTATAAAAATAAAGATGAATGGTTCCAGCAGGTAGTTGATGCCGAAGAAAACTTCACGAACATCAACAAATGGATTGCCTGTTTTGCATTGGCCGTGAATGAAGAGAATGCAAGTTTCGGAAGAATTATTACCGCGCCTACCAATGGAGCGAGTGGAGTAATTCCGGCCGTATTGATGTATGCTCAGGCGTTTACACCATTTACCAGTGAAGATGATATTGCAAGGTTCTTACTTGTTGCAGGGGAAATTGGGACACTATTCAAGAAAAATGCAACCATTTCTGCAGCAATGGGAGGCTGTCAGGCTGAGATCGGAGTTTCTTCCGCCATGGCTGCGGCAGGGCTTACAGAAATTCTTGGGGGAAGTGTAGGACAGGTATTGATGGCGGCAGAAATTGCAATGGAA
Organism: Chryseobacterium sp. MEBOG07; assembly: GCF_021869745.1. Classification (NCBI taxonomy): domain Bacteria; kingdom Pseudomonadati; phylum Bacteroidota; class Flavobacteriia; order Flavobacteriales; family Weeksellaceae; genus Chryseobacterium; species Chryseobacterium sp. MEBOG07. Next base: position 3,935,032 of record NZ_CP084579.1, on the reverse strand, counting down.
CATCACCTTGGATTGACATGTGACCCGATTAAAGGACTGGTGCAGATTCCATGTATTGAAAGAAATACAATGGGAGCGATGAAAGCAATTACAGCAGCCAATATTGCACTGGAAAGTGATCCTGCTAAGGCAAAAGTAACATTAGATGAGGTGATCCAGACGATGTGGGAAACCGCTCAGGCGATGAGTGACCGTTTCAAAGAAACTTCCGAAGGCGGACTGGCTATTGCGGTAAACGTTCCGGAATGTTAACAAAGAAATTTATTGTAAAAAATATAAAATCCTTAGATCATGGGTCTAAGGATTTTTTTATGGGGTAATGTGATCTGAAAATTACTTTTTATTAAACAGATATTTCTTATCTCGTTGTATAAGTTCAAGCTGTCCTTTTTCAGGAATGAAAGTGATTTTCAAACCTGCTTGGTCAAACTTAAACTGATTTTTATCTACATATTCTAAGGCGAATTCCGGCTGCCCTGTTCCCTGAGCAAACAGAGTTTCGTTTTTGATAAATATCTTTAATCCTAAAGGAATATCTTTAGAAGTATAGTCTCCCGGATATTTTTCCAACTCGGAAACAGGAGCTTTAATTGTATTAAAGGTCGGATATGAATAATCCCTGTCATATATAAAATTCAGAATCGCAACAAACATACTGTTGTGTGGGAAGTTTTCACCATTGATGCTCATCGCAAAAGATAACTGATCAGTTGGTTCATAAGATACCGTTGAATGGGTTCCTGCAGTATCTCCACCATGCCCGTATGCCTCAATATTATAAAAAGGCATCTTCATAATTCCGGAGCCAAAAGTTTTTTCATTCTTATCTGAAATCATCGTTGTCAATGTTTCTTTTTTTATGAACTGCCCATTAAATAATGCATTGGCGAAGATGTTAAGATCTTCCGTCGTAGAAACAATATCTCCTAATCCGATGCAGTTATGAAAGTTGAAATCCTTCACCTCAGTCCAGTTTCCTGCTTCTTGGTGATAAGATTTAAAAACATTTTCAGGATTATCAATGACCGAAAAGGTATGGTTCATTTTTGCCTTTTCCAGGATGTTTTCTTTTAAGATCTCATTATAAGGCTTGTTATATAACTTCTCCAAAATTCTGCTTAATAAGAAATATGCTGAATTGGAGTATCGTGTTTTTTTTCCAGGCTGGAAGAGGACCCCTTCTTTTTTTATAGCATTAATAATCGCTTTATCACCTACAGGTTTTTCGAAAAGCCAGTTATTCTGAATCGATTTTCCTACATAATCTCCAAGTCCGCTGGTGTGATTGAGCATATTCTTTAGGGTAATATTTTTGGAATTGGGAATATCAGGATAGAATTTTTCCAGTTTATCAGTTAAAGATAATTTTCCTTTTTCTATAAGCTGATAGAGCATGACAGCAGTGATCAGTTTGCTCACAGATCCTATCTGGTATTGAGTGTTTTTATCATACGTAATGTTTTTCAGCTGCTGCTGGCCAAAATTTCTATGATAGATTTCGGAACCATTTCTGAAGATGGAGACACTGCCTATTCCCTGATTATTCTGAACCATATAATCCAGAAAATCATCTATTTTTTTTGTGTTGATGGCTTTTCCATTGAGGTAAGGAACATCCTGACTTTTTTGAAGATCCCTGAACAGATTTAAAGGGATCGTTTTTCCATTTTGGACAAAGTTTCCTTCAAAATGGTCTGTTTTATAAACTCCTTTATAGCTGGCATTTATTTCTTGTATCTCAAAATTCAGTTCATTGTTACTGAACTGGGTCTTATCAACGATGAAATCCCGGGCACTCTGTTTCGGACTGTTAAGAAAAGAACTGTATCCTTCTTTTTCTTTTTTAATTTTGAAAATGATAGGAAGTTTCATGTTTTGGATATCCAGTTCACCGTTCCATACGCCTTCAATTTGGGCGTGACAAAGATGTGCCAGAAAGACCAGCACTAGTAATAATTTGATTTTCATGGTATTTTAAATAAAATTAGACATTATAATCTGGCAGGCTAAAGTAGTAACAAGCGATACTACAGCAAAAAGAACAATATGCTGCCATTTTTTGATATTGGTAGCGGTTTTAAAGCCATTATAATAAATGACAATGCTGTAAATTAAAACAAGAATACTGAACATAGCCACAGCCATCATAATGCTGATATCAAGTATAGGAGTTGATTCAGTAGGATTTTTGGAGTAGCTTATCATTGTTTTTTGCGAATTCTCTATAAAAGGAATCTTGTTTATAGGCTGCAAAACAGCTAGAACAAGCTGTGAAAGTAAAACGGTATTGACAATATCAATAAGCCTTGTTCTATTATTTAAGGTTTTACCCAATATAAAAAGAATAATAATGGCTGAAGCAAAACTTGCCGTCGTTATAATGGCTGTAGTTTGAAGAGAAATGTCTTTTACATTATCTATTTTATATATACTGGTGTAAGTAGTTTCCGTCCAATACCCGATTGCAATAGAAACTACTATTGTGAAGATTCCTACTAACAGGAGTAATTTTTCGTCAAATTTTTCAAACGGATTGAAAATGGTTTTCCAGTTCATAAGATTGAGTTTTACAGATTGGTTTTTAGTTGATCGATCTTAGTAATGAGGTCATCCATTTTATTTCTCATGGTAGGATAGGATAGGCCTGCCTGTTTAGCCATTTCTTTGATACTTCCGCTCGACAGGAAAAAATTGAGAACAAAATCCTGTTCTTCGCGGTTCAGTTTAAGGAGCACCGGAAGTTCATAATCACCGCTTACTTCTGTTTTGCAGCTAGAACATTTCATCTGGCTTACGTTAAGAGTATTGTCGCAACTTGGACAGACTATGGGGAGTTTCATGGATTATATTTTTTACGAAAGTAATGTTTTTTTTTAATAAAGTTAAAGTATTTTTTAATTTTATTAAAATTTAATTGATTAAAGTGAATAAAAGTATGTGCTGAAAACTGGAAATACTATTAATAAAAATAATGGTATATAAAAACATAAAACCCTTAGACATTACTGACTAAGGGTTCCTTAATAAAATAAAAGTAAAAGCTGTCGGGCTTTTAGTGTCGTATATAGGTTGTTACCTTAAAATTCCTCTGATTCTGTTGGCGTTGGTAATCAGTTCTTCAAGGTATTCGTAGTTTTCTTTTTCCAGTGCAGATTTGAATTTTCTGAGTTGGGTGATATGTTCATTCAGAACATCCAGTACATTTTCTTTGTTCTGCTTAAAAATGGGAACCCACATTTCAGGATGTGACTTGGCAAGACGAACCGTACTTGAAAAACCGGAACTGGCAAGCTGAAAAATGGTTTCTTCTTCACGTTCTTTTTCCAACACCGTATTGGCAAGAGCGTAAGAGGTAATATGGGAAATATGGGAAATATAAGCCGTATGGATATCATGATCTTCAGCGTCCATGTAGATCATATGCATGTCAAGAGCATCCACTACTTTTTCAACGATGTTCAGCGCATCATCTGCAGACTCTTCCTTATTGCATATAACACCTGCTTTCCCAGCAAAACTCTCTGCAATGGCAGATTTTGGACCGCTGTTTTCTGTTCCCCACATCGGGTGGAAGGCTACAAATCTTGATCGTTTCGGGTGGTTTTTTACGGCCTTTACAATTCCTGCTTTTGTAGAACCTGCATCCATTACCGTTTGATGGTCAGACACAAGATCCAAAACAGCTGGAAGCAATTTTCTGGCTGCATCTACAGGAATGGCAAGGATAATCAGATCCGAATTTTTGATTCCCTGCTCCAGATCTGCTTCAGCATCAATGATCTTAAGATCTAAGGCGTCATTGATATGCTGTGTATTGTTATCGATTCCGTAAATGAAGCTGGCGATATTTCTGTCCCTTAATTTCAAGGCCATCGAACCTCCGATTAATCCTACTCCAATAATACTTATTTTCATCTTTTTAAATTTTTTTAAATAAAAAAACCTCGTCCTAGGACGAGGTTTTAAATTATATTCATAAGAATCCCTATCCCAGATCTGAGTTAAAAATTCTATAATAATATGTTCCGTTGTTAAAATTCACTTCGCAAAGGTAAAAATATTTTTTAAACGAAACGAAATTTCTTATCTAAATTATATATAGATGCTATTAATCGGCGGTGTAGATATTACTTACTAAATGTATTGCATAAACTATTGAACATTCGCTTTGATAATATTAAGTCTTTCCTCTACTTCATTGATCCTTTTGATCCAGTAGTTGATTCCTTCCTGATTGGTCACGGTTTCTTTAAAGGCATTGCGGTTGACAGTCAACAAATAGCCACCACTTTTTTGATAATCCTGTTCGCGTTCTTTTTTATTTTCAGGCTCTATACGGTATCTCCAGAATACAAGAGAATGCATATATTCTGAACGGATTTTTTCAAGATAGCAAATAATAGCCTTTCGGTCCTGCGGGATATATCCCGGTCCGGAGCAGCCACAGGAATGAAAAGTGATTCCGACCGTGTACAGATCCCGGATATGAGCCCATTGTTTATCGTCATTTTTTGAAGGGGATTTGAAATCGAGTCCCATATTGGCCATCAGGCTGCCACATTCGGGGCATTTGGCTTCTACGGAGACCTGAGCATCCCGGTCCACATCTTTTAAATGACGTCGTTTGAAAGTTTTCTGGCAGTTAAAACAGGCATAATGTCCTTTGTAAACCATCATGGAATATCGGCACATACTAAAATCTTATTCTTTGGTTATAAGTTATTTTTATTTGTTTTTTTCCTCTTCATTAAAGTTGATTCCCATAAGGCTGCTGGCACTTCTTGGGTCGTAGACCGACCATACATTTCCCCAGGGAAATTTGAAGGTGCAGCTTGGGTAAGGGTTTTTCTTTTTTTGGGTTGGAGACATTTCCAGAATCTGAGAAAGAAACGTATTATTCCGGTAGAAAACCTTCATTTCTTTTTCCTCTGTCCATTCATTCCAGTCTTTTGCATCACCATTTTCCCATGTGTTCATATGAATGATGTCCAGCTGATCTTCGAAAAAGCACAGACTGAAAGATACCTGGTATCTCTGTATTTCTATGCTCTTAAAATAATAACAAAAATACCCGGTTTTTGCATCCCACGTATGATGATACTTTTCTTTATGAAAATCAGATTGCTTCAGCTGATCAAATTTTATTCCCTTATAAAGCCGGGTAGTAAAGACCTCCAGTTCTATAACTCCATTTTCACTGTTAATCAGCATGTCCCAAAAAATTGAAGCTATAAATATACCCGTTTTTTCTTTACAGACAACGAATAATATTTACAGCTTCTAGTAGAAATAGAAATATCGGTGTGTTATTGTGCTATGGATTTGATATAATCAATGTTGATGGGATATCAGAAAGCCAGAGACTTTTTGTATCGATCAGGTTTTTCCAGCTTTTGCTGCTGATAAGCATCAGATCCTGAGAATTCAGAAACTCTTTCTCAATCTTTTTCTCATTGTACAATGTGATATGATTAGGAGCTACCTGCTCTATACTTCTGATCAGTTCTTTCACCTCAATATTGTTTCGGATCTGTCCTGCAGCATCCAGAATAATAACCTGGGAATTGTTGTTATTGATAAGTCTTTTGGCATATTCCAGAAGATAGAAATCACTTAGATTAAAGATAGGTACAAATATTTTTTCTGCCGTTTTAAATTCTTTATCAACAAGGATTCCGACAGGAATGGTTGCTTTATCTAAAACCTGAAGGGTAAGATCATCGTAAGGAGAGTTGTTGAAAATATTTCCTTTTCCTTTTACGGTGTTCAATAATTTTTCAGGATTAATGATTTTGGTTGTAAATCCTAATAATCTTCCCAGTAAACTTCCTTCGTACATTGATTTTCCCAGCATGATAAGAAGAAGATCATAATTCCCTTTATTGGTAATATTGGTGAGGTCACTTTCAACATCGGTAGAAGCTTTGAAAAGTGTTGTCACTTCAAGCTGAAGCTCATGGGAGGTTTCAATGACATTTTTAAACTGTTCTTTTTCAAAGTTTTCTATATCGAATGCGTGAAGCTCGTCTACAGGAGCAATATTCATTGCTGTTACACTTTTGTTCCCGTTCATTTTATGGGTAAAATTATCTGCAAGTTTCAATAGCTTACTTCCGGCTTTTGCGGTTTCGAAAGATAAAAGAACCCTGTATTTTGTATCGTTATCTTCCTGTTCATCTTCTTCAATCATCGATTTTTTTCCTTTGAAAAGATAATTGATAAAATCCAGACAAGGTCCCGTCATAAACGTTGTAAATAAAGCCATGATAACAAGCATTGCGAAAAGTTCCGGACCTAATACTCCTAAATCATACCCGATATTCAGTACAATAAGTTCTGTAAGACCTCTGGTATTCATTAAAGCACCTATTGTGAGACTGTCTTTCCAGCTTATTTTCAAAAACCTTGCGGTGAGTGCACTTCCTACAAATTTTCCTGTAACGGCTGTCAAAATGATCAATCCTCCAATTTTCCAAAGGTGAGGATCATTCAATAATCCGATCTGGGTTCTTAACCCTGTAAATACAAAGAAAAGCGGCAATAGTAAAACCAAGGCAACATCTTCTATTTTTTCTATGAAAAGATTCCTGAATTTAACATTTTCCGGCATAATTGCTCCGGCCATAAATGCTCCGAAAAGAGCGTGGATACCAATTACTTCTGTTGCATAAGAAGAGATGATAAGGATTAAGAAAAATACCGCAACCAGTGATTTGCTGATAAACCCTTTTCCTTTTTGTGATTCGGCAATTCTGTGCAGGAATGGTCTTACCGCTTTTATCATAATGAAAACATACAGAATAGCCATTAAGATAACGAATACTGATCCTGAGAAAGATCCTGCTTTTACCACAGCAATTACTGCTGCTAAAATACACCATGCGGTAATATCATCAGCGGCGGCACAGGTAATAACGACGGTTCCTATTTTTGTCTTGTGAAGGTTTCTTTCCTGAACAATTCTTGCGAGAACCGGAAAGGCGGTAATACTCATTGCAATCGCTATAAATAAGGCAAATGAACTGAATTGAATACCTGCCGGAGCAAATTCTTTATAAATAAAATAAGAAAGTCCTACCCCTAATGCAAAAGGAAAAATAATACTTGCATGACTGATTACTACGGCATCGTGCGCCTTTTTTCTCAGGACACTCAGGTCAAGTTCCATTCCGACAATATACATGAAGAGAATCAGACCGATCTGGCTTAAAAACTGTAGATTGGGAAGAGATTCTTTCGGAAAGATAAAGGCAGAAAGTTCAGGGAAATATAATCCGAAAAGTGATGGTCCCAAAACAATACCGGCGATCATTTCACCTATTACAGAGGGTTGTTTCAGTTTTGTACAAATCCATCCAAAAAGTTTTGCTACAAGGATGATGGTTACGATCTGAGTAAGAAGAAGTGCTAAAGGGTGATGAAGGTTTGCCAGAAAAGAATCTGCAAAATTGTCCCACATCGTAGCTCCCGTAGCTTTGCTAGGAGTGATATTTTCTCCAATTTCCAGTGTTTTGCCCTGGATAAAGAACCAGTACATGACGCAAGAAAAGAATGCAATGGTACTGATGTAAAAGATAATATTTTTGTATTTCCCCAAATTCATGATTCCAATATTTTATGCAAAGTTGATAAGAATATATTAAGATTAAAATACTATTGTTTTTAAATGTAATGAATGTTCTAAAAAATGTAATCAAATCTATTTAAATGAATAGCCAAGTCCAACTCCCACTTTCCAACTGCCATTCTGATCAGCTGTTTTAGAATTATAATAGGCAGGAATCTGAAAGGCTATCTTTTTATAAACCATGGTGAGGCCTGCTCCCAACGTGGGCATAATAGGGCTGTTTTTGGTCCCGAGCGAGTGGTCTTCTTTAATTCTCAATGAAGGAAGCATTCCAAGTATAAATTTAACATTTTTATGAGTAAGGCTCACATTAGGACCTGTAAAGTTGATAAAGGCACCATGATCTACATATCCGGCCACTGCTATCCCGTCAAAAAATGACACCTTAACTTTTGAAGAGGTTTCCTGGGAAAAGCACAGACCGGATATGAGAAATCCCGCAGCATAGAAAAAGTTTTTCATTATAAAATCAATTAATTCTACGCAAAATTAAACAGATTGAATACTGAAAAAGGGGAGTTGTAATGAAGCGTGAATATTCTGTAACGAAACCCGAAAGATTTGAAGAAGGTCTATTTTCCGAATAGCTCCATCAGAGAATTTTTATAGGCATCTCCAATCTGAAGTTTCAAAAAATTATGATCCTCTGTAGGAATCGTGGTGATAATTTCGTTGGTTGAAAATACCTTAATGGAAGACAGAGCAATGATCTCTTTTTTGTTGACCTGTGCAAAATCTTTGGCTGGAAGCATTTCCAGAAGGTTTTTAAAATTCAGGTTTTTTAAAACGATCGTGGTTCCATCACTCAGGATGATATCTTTATCTCTGCTGTCTATCTCAGAGGTTTTGATATAAGAAATCTGTTCTGTGAAAATGACTGTTTTTCCGATATTGGTATTCCATTCGATAAAAGCTTTTTTAGGAGTGTCTTCCACCAGTTCTTTAGCTTTTTCAAAGGCTTGAATCAACCTTTCTTTTTTAATAGGTTTTCTTACGTAATCTACCACATTCAGGTCGAAAGCTTCAGCGGCATATTCCTTATAAGCCGTGGTAAAGATTATTTTTTTTGAGCCTGAAATAATCTCAGCTACCTGAAGTCCCGTCATTCCGGGCATTTCAATATCCAGAATACACAGATTACAGTCGATGTTGTCTATTTCGTTAAGGAAAATTTTAGGGTCATTAAATGCCTTTACGACTTCTACATTGTCGATCTGCTCGCATAGAAGTTTTAAATAACTGATGGCCAGTAATTCATCATCCAGAATAACGCATTTTATCATAGAATTCTCCTAAATTGATTTTTAATTCCGCTGTAAAGACTCCGTTTTTCGAACTTTTTTCCAACTGGTAATAAGTACTGTAGATCATTTTAAGTCTTTGATCAAAAGACTGGCTTCCAAAACCGCTTTTCTCCTTTTCCAGAATATTTTTTAAAGAAGCTTTATTGCTTACTTTCATGGTGAAAATACCATCTTCAAGCTCCATATAAATGGAAATGAAAGAATCCTGGGCTAGGAAATCTGTATGTTTGAAAGCATTTTCAATAAGATCCACAGAGATCAGCGGAGCAAATACCTTTTCTTCATACAGAGAATCGGACTTGTTGATCCTGGATTTGATTCTGAAATCGAAAAGGGGATTGATTTTAATTTTATTAATCTCAATAAGGCTTAAGGCAAAATTAAGTTCCTCTTTAGGGCTCACATACTTATTATTGCTTTCGTATAAAATATAATCCAGCACATTTGCCAGTTTGTCCAGCGACATATACGTCTGATAGGCATGAGACTGAACCGAATTGAGAATGTTTTTAAACAAATGCGGATTCAGCTTTGTGCCGATATGTTCCAAACGGACTTCGTTCAGACGCTGCTCGATAAGTTTATTGGTTTCCGATAATTTGGTATTTTTCTGATTCAGCTTCTGATTCTGGCTGAAGAGATAAATACTTACGGTAAGAAACAGGAAAATGGCAAAAACTCCGACGAATATCAGATAATCATGAATCATGTAGTAATTGCCTTCCATAAAATCTTGGTTATTAAAAACTATTTAAGTTTCTTAAGACCGTTTACCGTTACCTCTTCTTCACATTTTTCAAAAGAGACCTCATAAGAAGGATTTTTTTCAGGATAGGTCAAAATATAGTTTGGACACGGTTTTTTCTGTGCCTGGCTGCGGTCAAAATCTACTTTTCCGTTGGTAATGATGCTGTCTTTTACAAATTTCTCATCAATCTTGTAGGTAGTCATTGCATTTTTAACTTCTTCAGAATATTTGAATTCCTTAGATAGTGTTTCAGCAATAACACGGCTGTTGGGTAAATAACCGCTGCAGCTTGCCCCTTTTTTGTTTAGAATAAAAAATACGAGCAAAAGCCCAGGCAAAAAGCCTATTACGAAGAATTTCAGTTTTTTCATTAGAAAATTAAAAGATTGATATCATGGTACGTAAGTCCGAAACGGTCGCAGATGATCTTTTTGGTATGTCTTCCTTTATACATATATAAACTCTGCTTCATTTCGTTTTTGCGGATCAGCATATTTTCAAAGCCGCCCTCTTCATCATAATTTAAAATATAGGAAAGAAAGAAATTTGAGATTGCCTTGGTAGTAGTTCTCGGCATTCTTGAGGTAAGGTTCGGAAGTCCACAGTGGATGACACCGTGCTTGATGATATAAGGATCTTCCATGGTAGTCAGTTCTGAAGTTTCAATAACTTTACCATTATCTATGGTGATATCGATGATCACACTGCCTTTTTTCATTTTCATGACCATATCTTCAGTAACGATAGGGGTCATATTCAATCTTGGAAGTGCTCCTATGACAACATCAGCACGTCTTAAACTTTTGCTGAGTTCTTTAGGATCAATGATGGAAGTCGGGACACGGCTGTCAACAATCGTATGAAGTCTTCTCAGCTTCGATAATGAGTTGTCAAAAACCTTTACACTGGCTCCCAGACCTATGGCTGCTTTCGTAGCGAATTCACCTACAATCCCAGCTCCAAGAATCACTACTTCAGCAGGTCTTACTCCTGTGATCCCTCCGAGCATTAAGCCGTTGGATAAGGCTAATAATTCCGAAGCATATAAAATAGAAACAGTTCCTGCAATTTCTCCTACTAATCTTACCAAAGCCAGCTGTTTGTATTCATCAACGATGAATTCGAAAGCAATGGCATTTATTTTTTTCTCAGCAAGCTTTAAGAAATAGTCCTTGTCTCTTAGGTTGATCTGAAGCGCCGAAACCAGATAAGTATTCGGTTTCATATACTCTATTTCGTCTTCCGTAGGAGGGTTGACCTTAAGGATAAGATCCTGCCCGAAAGCTTCTTTTGGATCAGTGGTGATCTTCGCTCCAGATTCAGAGTATTGTAAATCTGTAAAAAAAGAACCTTGTCCGGCCCCAGCTTCAATAATGATCTCATGGCCGTGCTCTACCAACACCTGTACGGCGTCAGGAGTAATGCAGGTTCTCCTTTCGTTGAGACAGGTTTCTTTAGGAATTCCAATACTGAATTGTTTTCCTTTTTTTATCACCTCCAATTTTTCCTCTTTCGGCATCAATTCTTCTTCTGTGAAAGGAGTAAAAATATTTGTACTCATCCTTAAATTAAATTATGTCTTACAGATTGTTATTTACACTCAATTAATGAACAAAGATACATAATATTTAATCGAATGAAACTTCTCTGTTTTCACCCGTATTCACAATACTCATTGTGTGGTAGTTGAGCCCGTAAAGTTCCTCTTCATAGACTTCCGGCCACTCGATGATACACAGAAAAGAGTTGTCCAGATATTCTTCAATTCCGATATCATAGACTTCTTCAATGTTTTTTAAGCGGTAAAGATCAAAGTGGTACACTTTTCCTTTTTCTGTATTGTATTCATTAACAATAGAGTAAGTAGGAGAGTTGACTTCATCCTTGCTGCCCATATTTTTAAGCAAAAATTGGGTGAACGTCGTTTTCCCCGCTCCCAGATTTCCTTTTAATAAAAAAATATTATGTTTTAATTGAGGAATGATGCTGTCAACAACTTCCTGCCAGTCTTCAATTGTATTTATAGTGAACTGCATATACTAATTTGTTTTGCAAAAATAATGAATTTAAAGAGCGAAAATTGAGAATAAAGAGAAAAGAATAAAGACCATAAAGATAGATGGGTACGATTGAAGCTAAAATTGATTTAAAGGAGCAAACCCAAAACTCATATCCGGTATCCCACACACTCTTACACTCTAACTCTCAAACTCTTTCAATTTCTACATAAAAATACTTAATTTTACAGCATGATTTCTAAGCAGACCATTGATAAAATATTCTCCACGATCCGCGTTGAAGAGATTGTGGGTGAATATGTGCAGTTGAAAAGAGCAGGGTCTAACTTTAAAGGACTCAGTCCTTTTCATGAAGAAAAGTCTCCCAGTTTTGTCGTTTCACCAAGCAAACAGATCTGGAAGGATTTTTCAACAGGAAAAGGAGGGACAGCAATCTCTTTCCTTATGGAGATTGAAAATTTTACTTATCCTGAAGCGCTTCGTCACGCTGCCAAAAAGTATGGTATTGAAGTAGAAGAAGATCTGCGTGAAATTTCTGAGGAAGCAAAAAATGCCCAGACAGAAAAAGATATTTTATATAAGATCCACGAAGTGGCGAATACCTATTTCCAGGAGATCTTATGGGATGATAAGGAAGGGAGAAGCATAGGGCTTTCTTATTTTAAAGAGAGAGAACTTAAGGATGATATCATCAATAAATTCCAGCTGGGGTATTCTCCTGAAAAAAGAATGCTTTTACGGCGTATGCCCTGGAAAAAGGATATACCAAAGAAATCCTTGAGAAATCCGGACTTTCTATTTTCCCGGAAAACACGCCGGCAGGAATAGACCGTTTCAGAGATAGAGTCATCTTCCCGATTCATAGTTTTTCAGGAAGGGTTTTAGGTTTTGGAGCCAGGATTCTTAAGAGTAATGTCAAAACAGCAAAATATCTCAATTCGCCGGAAACAGAGATTTACCATAAATCCAATGTCCTTTATGGATTAAACCAGAGTAAACAGTCCATTTCAAGGAAGAATGTCTGTCTTTTGGTGGAAGGATATATGGACGTGATCTCTCTTCACATGTCCGGAATTGAAAATGTAGTGGCCAGTTCGGGAACTTCCTTGACTACAGAGCAGATCAAACTGATCAAAAGGCTTACGGAAAATGTAACCATTCTTTTTGATGGTGATAATGCAGGTATTAAAGCCAGTTTCCGAAGCATAGACATGCTTTTGACTGAAGGAATGAATATCCGTGTATTGCTTTTCCCTGATGGGGATGACCCGGATTCTTTCGCCAGAAAACATCCTCAGGAATACGTTGAAAAGTATATCGAAAATGAAGCGATGGATTTCATCGACTTTAAAGCGGAAATCCTGTTGAGAGATGTAGGAAATGATCCTATTAAAAAGGCTGAAGCAATAAGGGATATCGTGAAATCGGTTTCTTTTGTACAGAATGCACTGAAAAGGGAAGTCTACCTTAAGGAAGTATCCAATAAGTTCGGACTTTCTGAGCAGAGTCTTTTCAATGAGCTAGGGGTTCAGAAGCAGATCACGCAGAATCAAACTCATCATGTGCAGCAGCAACAGAAGGAAAATGTTGCTCCTAAGATGGAGATTGTTCCTTTGGATAAGGAAAAAGAAGATCCTTTTTTGTTTGATGTGTTGTTTATGGAGAATAAACTTGTTGAACACATGCTGGCGTTTGGAGATATTGTTCTGAAACGTAGAAATGAACAGGGTGAAGAATATCAGATTACAGTAATTGAGGAGATTCTTCATCATTTTGAAGAAGAGCAGTATGCATTTTTAGTCAAAGGAAATGAAATCATTATCACTCAAGTGAGGGAAGGAATTCAGAAAGACGAGCTCAGAAGTGGAAACTTTTTTGTATCTTTTATGGATGAAGAGATTACTACAAAGGTTGTAGATGCTTTGATTCCGTTGGATGATCTTGAAAACTGGGCTTCCAGAAATATCTATCCACCCAATTACGGAGATAAAGTGGCAGATCAGATCCAGGGAGATGTTTTATTGCACAAATACAGATATATTGATTATTTGATCACAGAAACGGCAAAAGAACTGGATCAGTACAGCAGTACAGATGAAGGAAAATATTATGAGCTGATAAAAAAGATTACCTTACTGAAACAGGCTTCCATCAGATTGAGCAATATTATCGAGTATTCACCTATCAAAGGGATTTATGTAGATCGAAAGAGATAGTTTGAAGTCAGTTTTTTTTGATATTCTGTGACAAAAAGTCCTATAAAATTTTAGGAATAAATATTGTAATTTAAACTTCAGGAATATTTAAAAATAATACATAATAAAAATATGGACATTAAAAAAGAATTCAGAGATTTCTCTGTAAAGCACTTAGGAAACAACGGTTTGGTTACCGATCAGTATATGGGAATGTATGGCCCAACGAATCTTACACCGTACATCATGGAAGAAAGAAGATTAAACGTTGCTCAGATGGACGTTTTCTCCCGTTTGATGATGGACAGAATTATCTTCCTGGGAACGGGTATTGATGATCAGGTAGCAAACATCGTTACGGCACAGCTTTTATTCTTAGAAAGTGCAGACCCATCAAAAGATATTCAGATCTATATCAACTCTCCTGGTGGTAGCGTATATGCCGGTTTAGGTATTTATGATACGATGCAGATCATCAAACCGGATGTAGCGACAATCTGTACAGGTATGGCTGCTTCTATGGGAGCTGTATTATTGGTTGCCGGAGAAAAAGGAAAGCGTTCTGCGCTTAAGCACTCAAGAGTAATGATTCACCAGCCTTCAGGAGGTGCTCAGGGAGTAGCTTCAGATATGGAGATCAACTTGAGAGAGATGCTGAAATTGAAGCAGGAGCTTTATGAAATCATCGGTCACCACTCAGGGCAAACTTACGAGTGGGTAGAGAAATCTTCTGACAGAGATTACTGGATGACTTCTGAAGAAGCTAAAGGTTACGGAATGGTAGATGAGGTTCTACAAAGATCTACAGAGAAAAAATAATTGATTGTAAAATCATAAGAAACCGTACCAATCTGGTGCGGTTTTTTGTTTATCACAAAGCCTTAAAAGTTTTCTCCCGGGAAAATTAAAACGCTTACAAATAGTCAACTGGAGACGTAAAATTCCCCTCTTCCGGAGGGGTGGCGAAAATTCAAAGAATTTTTGACGGGGTGGTTTTACGTGTAGTTCTGGACATATCATTATAAAAAAAGCGCCTTTTTAAAGGCGCTTTCTCTATTTCTTAACCATTTTATGGATCGTTGTATTTTCAGCTGTTTTAATTTCAACAAAATAAACCCCTGAATGTAAAGACTGGATAGTAATCTTTGCTTCCTGAGAAGTCATTACCTTCTGTCCTGTGGCAGAATAAATATTCACTTCCTTCAGTTTCTCAGCAGTTTCAATCTGAATGAAATCACTTGCCGGATTAGGATAAATACTGAATTTTTTCTTATTCACATCGGACGTTCCCAGTGTTGCATTAAATGCTTCAGTAGGGGTAAACGGTCTTCTCTGTCCAAAACTCAATCCCAACCAGTCGTTGTTGCTCAACTGAATTTGAGAAAGGTTGGTTTTTGTTTGCCAGCTCGACAAATCTTTTCCTTTATATAACTTCCAGCCGTCTGATCCGGAAGCATTTCCTGTGAATGAGTTCAATGATAAATTGGAAATCTGATTATTGGCGGATGTAACATTAAAATAGGAAGTCTGTGACTGGATCAGTTGTAAAGCCTGTTCAGCCGTTATACTTCCGTTATATTTTATTCCAAAAACAAAAGAATTGGCACTTCCGTTGGCATTATCAGTTCCGAAATCGATTACGATAAGACTTGTATTGCTTCCTGTTCCAATCCAGTTGGTAACCTGAGATGGAGTATACCATGTAGAGCTGTAAGCTGCAACGGGAGGAGAGGGAGGGGTGTCGTAATGATCAAGACCGTATGACACTCCATACCATTTTCCGTCAACCAATGGAGTATAGCCTACACCATTGTTCCATGCCATGTTTGATGCGCTGGACCCAGACCATGTTATCCAGCTATCATCAGTAGTGGAGGTATGATGATTATAATTCAGGATAGAAAGATATCCTGTAGGAATATCAACCTGCATTTTGGATTCGGCGGCTACAATTGCATTGATAAGATCTTCCATCACTAGACCATTGCCATCAAAACGATATCCCCACGCATAAGAATTGGGAGTACTGTCGTCATTGAAATCTGCAATGAAATAGGCCTTTTTAGAACCGGTTCCTACCCAAAATTTGATGTCGTTTTCTGTGAATTGGGCCGACAATAACTGCATACAAAGCAGTAAGAAAAAAAGATAGATTTTTCTCATGATATAATTTAATTAAAGTTTTATTCCCGAAACTTATCTCCAGAGGAAAAACAATTCTTTCTCTGAAGTCAGTATCTTAAGGCAGGTCTCCTGGCTCACATCTTACAGCTTCCTTCCCGGATTTTCAGATCCAGTGGATATTATGTGCGGTAAGTTTAAACAGTTTACAGTTGCGGGTACAGCCCAAGATTTGAATGTTATTCTCACTTGATTCCCTATTAATGAACATTGTTCAGCCTTAAAAAACGCTGCAAATATATCATATAAATAGGTGAGTCTGTTTTGTGAATTATCTTTTTTTTGGATTCTTAAAAAGTTGATTTTCATATTAATTAATGATTGGATTGAATCATTAGTGTTTTATTTTAAAATTCAATATTTTTCTGTTTATATTCAATTCATTTTAAGGTTCTATTGTTAAAACACAATTATCATTATATTCAAGATCAGTTTATAATCAATTTATACTTTCGCAGCCATAAAAGTGAATATGAAAAAATTACTATTGTCTGTTGTAGTGCTGGCAGTATTGGCTTCATGTAAAAGTGATGATGATACCACAATGATTAACCAGGATATTAATTATTCCAAACTCCCTCAGGAGTTTCCATTTACCAAATTGGCTACGATAAACGGAGTAGATGTTATCAATGGCGGATTTGGTTCCGGAGCTGCGGCTCACCCTACGAGAAAAGGCGAATTTTACGTCATTACAGATAGGGGACCCAACACGGACTTCCAGAATGGAAAAAAATTTTTAACCCCTGACTTTACGCCTACCATTATGCATTTTAAAATCAATGCTGACGGAAATGTAGAGGTAATCAAATATATTAAGCTTAAAAATCCATCGGGACAGCCTATTACAGGCTTACCAAACCCTGTAGGAATGGGAAGCACAGGAGAAATAGCCTACGATGCTTCCGGAAATGTTCTGGGTACTGATAAATATGGACTGGACAGTGAAAGTATTGTTGCTGCGGCTGACGGTACATTCTGGGTTTCTGATGAATATGGTCCGCATATTGTGCATTACAGCGCAGACGGAGTAGAAATGGAAAGAATAAGCCCGATAGGTGTAAATACAGGAACAAGAAAATTACCTGCAGTTTTGGCCAAAAGAAGGGCTAACCGAGGAATGGAAGGACTTGCTATTACCCCAGACGGAAGAACATTGGTAGGAACAATACAGTCGATGATGTATGTGCCGACCAAAGCATTGGCAACCAATACTAGCTTAACAAGAATTGTCACATTTGATATTATAACAGGGCAGACCAAGCAGTTTTTATACAAACAGGATGGGGGTGCTTCTGACTCAGTTTGTGATATTACGGCACTAAGTAACAATGAATTTTTAGTAATCGAAAGAGATGGAAATTTCGGATCTCAGGGAGGGCTTAAAAAGGTATACAGAATCAACCTGAGCAATGCAAGCGATGTAAACGGAGCTGATATCAATGCTGTAGACGGGATGAAAGTGAACGGAAAAGCTTTAGAACAGTGCTCATGGGATGAGATAACGAATGCAGGGATAAAGACTGTCACCAAAACATTGGCAGTGGATCTGGTTGCAAAATTGGGTTATGAACATGATAAATTTGAGGGAATTGTTTACTTAGGAAACAATAAACTGGCTGTTTTCAATGATGATGACTTTGGAGTAGTGGATGATGGAAACGGAAACCCAAAAGCTAAGATTCTTCCTAAAACAGGGAAGGTAGACAAAGGAACGATGTATGTAGTCGATTATCAATAGTTAAATATTATCGAAACATACATTAGTTATGATATATAAACTATTGGTTATCAGTTTTAATTTTGATAATATAGTATTGATAATAATATAGGTTTTATTTATTATTTATAATGTGATTAAAAACGGCTACTCACTATTAGCTGTTTTTCTATTATAGATCTATCTGAAAGATTTGTAAACGTTTAATTTGTTATATATCAATTTTTTATCGTAGCTTTAAACTATATAATAAAGTTCGTCTTATGCCAAACTTCATAATAAAAATATATTATTATGGCTATAGACTTATACGAATTACACAGCAAATTTGAGAAATACATGCATGAAAATGGTGTATCCCCCACTCAAATCAATAAGTTTTATAATGAATTTAACCGTCTTTCTAAGTATATGACAGAAAATTCATATACCTATTACAATGAAGAGATTGGTCTCTCTTATTTAAGCTATAGAGAATTCAATATTTCGGATAAAACTAAACGAGGGAATCGTAGTGATAAACGATATATTGTTCTTTTGAATGGAATGCTTAAAGGTGTATGGATATATCAGCATAGAGAAAATGGAGGAAGGAATTATGATCTTACTTTTCCTGGAACACTTGGTGATTTTTTTACAAATTTTCTTAATGATTATTGTAATAATAGAAGGCTTGCGGATAGTACTAGAAGAATTTACTATAGGTGCTTATATTCATTTTGTGAACGATTAGAACTTGATAATATTTACTCTGTAAATAATATAACTTCTGAATTAATACTTTCTTTTTCATCTGGTCAGGTCTCTAATTGTAATAATTGTATCATAATTCTAAGGGCAGTACTGAGAAAGCTCTTTGAACAAGGAGCTATTAATTTTTATACTTCGAATATCTTAGAACAAACAAGAACTCAAAAACTCAAAAAACTACCATCTTATTTTAGCCCCAGTGAAATTTCAATTTTAGAAAGTAATATCGATAGAATGACAGCATGTGGCAAAAGAGACTATGCTATGATATTATTATCAACAAGGTTGGGACTAAGATCATCTGATATAAGATACCTGAAATTTTCAGATATTAATTGGAATGAAAATATTATTTGTATTGAACAATTTAAAACAAAAAAAATAGTTGAATTACCATTAATAATAGATATTGGAGAAGCAATCATTGATTACATCAAAAATGGAAGACCAAAATCTGATAGCCCTTTTATTTTTTTAAGGGCATGGGGACCTTATACATGTATAACTCAAGGCGCTTTTCATGCTGCTGTTAGGAAATATCTTAAAAGCCCTCATATTGATTTAAGAGATAGAAAAAAAGGAAGCCACTCACTTCGACATAGTTTAGCAACAAATTTATTAGAAAAAGGTAATTCTTTATTGACTATATCTAATACTTTAGGCCATTCTAGTATAGATTCTACAATGGATTACATTCACTTAAGTGTTGAGAGTTTATTATTATGCTCTTTAGATGTTCCAATCGTAGATAACGAATTTTATGAACAAAAAAAAGATTTTTATTATGAATAAAAAATTTGTTTTCACAAGCAAACTATCACCATATATAGAAGGTTTACTAAGAGAAAAAGAGCATAAAGGGCTTTTAAAAAGGAACGGATTTAAGTGGATAATGTTAGAATTCGATAAATTTTACGTTGAAAATAATATACAAAATGTTTACATAAAGCAAGAAATAATTGCCAAATGGAGAAATACAAGGGTAAATGATAGCAGTCGTACTATTTATAATAAACTTTCTGCATGGCGTCAACTTGCTAGATATATGTGTTCTATCGGTATAGAATCTTATGTAGTTAGGTTACCTAAAAATGGAGCGAAAAATTTATATAAACCATATATATTTACACATCATGAAATGGATAAGATTTTTTCAGTATCGGATCAACTAAGAATCCGCGTAAGAAATGCACAAGTTATAATGTTTGTAATTCCAGCTTTAATCAGGTTGCTTTACAGTACAGGAATTAGAATTGGCGAGGCATTAGAAATAAGAAATAAAGATATTGATTTTGAAAAAAAATGTATACGTATAAAAGGGGCGAAAAATTACACAGAAAGATTAGCGGCAATTAATGATTCATTACTGCTTGTTTTGCAGCAATTTAAAAAATTTAGAGATAGAATTCCTATTGATAATATTTTATTGCCTGATCATTATTTTTTTATTTCACATCTCGGAAAAAAATGTAACGATGAGACAACAAGGAAATGGTTTTATGAAATTTTAAGATTTTGTGGTATTGGACAACAAACAGGAGGAAATTCTCCACGTTTGCATGATCTCAGACATACAGCTGCGGTACATGGTCTAATGAAAATGATAGAAAATAATACAGATATATACTGTGCTTTACCAGTAATTTCAAACTTTTTAGGACATAAAAAAGTTTCTTCAACAGAAGTGTACGTTAGATTAACTAAAGAAGCATTTCCTCACATAATTAATCCACAAATGATGGTATCTTCGGTTTTCCCCAAAATCAATTTATTAAATAACAGATTATGAAGGATTTTGCTAAGCATTTACATAGTTATATACATAATTATCTTATTGGAGAATGTGGATATGGTACAAATACAATTAGGAGCTATAAGAAAGGATTTAGATTGCTTGTCATTTTTATGAAAGAAGAGAGAAGAATTACGCCTGATAAAATAGAGTTGAAGCATTTGAATAGAAATGTTGTTTTAGATTTTCTTAAATGGTTAGAAATAAAACACAAAAGTTCAGTATCGACAAGAAATCAAAGATATGCTATTATATGTTCATTTTGTAATTATCTTCAGTATGAAGAACCCGATAGAATTGTAGAATGGCAAAATATTCGTTCAATTAGATTAAAAGCGGCACCTGTAAAAGTTATTAGTTATTTAACTAAAGATGGCGTTAAATTATTATTAGACCAAATACCTAATAATACGAAATCATTTAGACGAGACTTAGCAATGTTGGCTCTTTTATATGATAGTGCAGCACGAGTGCAAGAGCTTTGTGATTTAACACCATCTTCTATAAGGTTTGACGATCCATATTTTATAAGAGTTTTGGGAAAAGGAAATAAGGAACGAGATATCCCATTAATGAAAGAACAAATTGACTTATTAAAACTCTATGTTAAAGAAAATAACCTTGATACATCAGAAAAATATAATTATCCTCTTTTCACTAATCGTTTTGGAGGGAAATTAACTCCTGCTGGTATTACCTATATCCTGAAAAAATATGCTAAAAAAGCAAGGTCAATTAATAACATTTTGATCCCTCAAATTATAAGTCCTCACATTTTTAGGCATTCTAAGGCTATGCACCTTGTTCAGGATGGAGTGAACCTAATATATATAAGAGATTTATTAGGCCATGCAAGTGTTATAACTACTGAAAGATATGCACGTGCTGACTCAAAACAAAAGAGAGAAGCATTAGAGACTGTTTATGAAGATGTTATTCCACATAAAGGAATAGCAGGATCATGGGAAAAAGATATTAAACTTAGAGATTTTTTGAATGATTTAGGGTGTAATTAAGCGAAAAGAATTAAATTTTAAGTATTATTTATCACCTTTTGAGCTTACTTTATATTTATTATAATATAATTAAAGTAAAAAACCGTAGAAAACAATATTTTTTGTAAAGTAGATGTTAATCTAATTGTTCTTACCATGTAATCATTATTCTAATATACGATCCTATTATTCTGAATTGAGGATATTTCCCGTATTGTTTCCAACGCTTTTTTAACACTGCAACAGTGTCATGGGCTTTATTCGGTGTCAGATAATCCGATAATTGAATGTGGGCGGCTTTTACTATAGGTGAATACACTATTCTGCCAATGTCTTTTTTTTGCTTCCTTATGATTCTGATAAATTTGTTTCCTGAAATTTCTTTCAATTGCCCTATTGAAAGTTGTTGAGGATTAGTTATTTTTTTTTATTTTTTTCTTGAATTAGTAATTATTTATAGAAATATAGGATTTATTTTTATTCTGAGACTTCTGGATTTGCAATATTTGTGGGATTTCCATTAATATAATTAATGATATTTTAATTTTTATGGTTAAAGTATCATAAAAATTAAAGTGACAGAATAATTTTTGATATCACATTATTGTTGCGCAATAGTTAAATTATTATAGTTTCCAGACGATATGAGTGTATTGT
Organism: Chryseobacterium sp. MEBOG07; assembly: GCF_021869745.1. Taxonomy (NCBI): domain Bacteria; kingdom Pseudomonadati; phylum Bacteroidota; class Flavobacteriia; order Flavobacteriales; family Weeksellaceae; genus Chryseobacterium; species Chryseobacterium sp. MEBOG07. Next base: position 3,913,045 of record NZ_CP084579.1, on the reverse strand, counting down.
TGCTTCCATTTACAGAAATATATATTACAGGTAAAATTCTTTCTCCAGTTCTCAAATAAAATGAAGAAGTACAATTTGATCCAACATTGATTGGATTTGCATACGTTGCCGGGACATTAGAGGTGTTTGCAGGAAATGTTACTGCACATTTTACACGGTTAACAATATTACCTGCAGTAAGACCGTTGGTATTATCATATTGCTCCCAAACAGCTTCAACTTGCGCAAAACTTCCATTGTTTGATCCTGCATTACTTATAATTGTTGGATCAAGAGCAACCGTAAATGAAGCTACGTACACTCCGTCATTAGGTGCTTTAAAACTTCCATTTATGGGATCAAAGCTATTTAAATTATCATATTTCTCAACCCAGTCTGTCAAGTAATTTACAGTGTAAGGAGGTAAATTAGAAGATACTGGTCCGGCTGGGGTTCCTTTATTACAAGTACTTGAAGTTTTGTTCGCTATCACAACTGCTTTCATAATCTGGGATGCAAGTTTTACCCAAACCAATCCATTCGAGTATTGCATAGTCTTAGTTGCTTTGTCATACTTAAAAGCTCCTTCCCCAGAAATTGAAGCTGATAAATCAGTGTCTCCTATACCAATTTCAGAATTTGCATTATTTGCATCTCTAATATCAAGTTTCACTTTAGGATTTATATTTCCTACTCCCATCTTACCATTGGTATTAACAATAATATCATTACTCTGTTGGGCTGTTGAAATTACAGTTCCTATTTTAGGATTATCTGTCAATCCATCAATATGTAAAAGAGATTGTGGATTTGTTGTATTGATCCCAAGGTTTTTATTTTGTGCAGCAACATTATTTTCTGAAAAGAAAAACAAAGTTAATGGGAAAATGATTTTATTTATATAATTTTTCATTATGAGGTGTTTAATATGGTCTATAATCCAAAAATGCTTATAGATGTTAAAGTAGGTTCAGTATCTTTCGAAATATTTAAGTTCTGTTTAATCTGTCCATAGATCGTTTCTCCAGTGTTTAAATTGAAGATCCCTGAACAGCTTGAAGTAACAATATTGGTTGCTACCCCTGCTACATTTCCGGGATATGCATTTACACACTTAAAATGTGGAATATAAGTGGTATTATTGGAACTGATGATAGATTCTAAAATTGTGTTATCATTTATAATTCCCGATTTCAATCCAATTTCAAAACTTACAACATATATTCCCGGCTGTTTAGCGGTAAAAACACCTGTTGATGCATTGAAGTTACCATTACTATCGGTAACCACCGTCCAGTTAGTTATTGTTGTTGTTGTTCCACTTGAAATTGGTTGAGAAGTAGGATTAGTAGCTAAAATAAAATCTTTAGGAAGTCCTCTGTCCAATGCAATCCAATTAATACCATCAGAATAATTAATAGTTTTTGTTACCTTATTGTATTTAACAGCTCCTTCCCCCGCATCAGCTGCTGTAAGATTAGTGTCACCAATACCAATAGCATTAGCTTTTTCATTTGAACGTATATCTACTCTTGTAATAGGAGCTCCATTTCCAACACCTAAGTTGCCAGATGATGTTATCACTACATCATCATAGTTTTTTAGAGATGCTGGAACTATCGAATTATTTTTTTGACCATCGATATGCAAAATTGCCTGAGGTGTTGTTGTTCCAATACCTACATTTTGTGCTGTAAGTATACCGAAAGAACCAATCGTAATTACTAAGATTATTATTTTTCTCATATGTATATGCTATTGTTCTATAATTGAAAAATTATTAAATCCGAAATTATTATCAGTAACTGCTGATCCCCATCTCAATATCATATCTTTATTTGCTAAATTCTGGAATATATGTAAAGAAAGAGTATCATTTTTAGATAACTGAATTACAGCCATACAGTAGCCTCCAATTTGTTGACTAGTAGCAGAAGTCTCTCCGAAGGTTTTCAAACACCTTTTTACTGGATTTGTAATATCTCCGTTTTTAATAAACCTTGCTTCCGAATAGGCATTATTGACTAAAGCTGTTGACGGATCATTGAAATTGTAGGTAATAGTGACCAAATAGGCTCCCGATCTAGGCGCAGAAAAAACTCCTGTTGATTGATCAAAACTATTTGTTATATCAGAAACCTCATTCCATTTTGTCAGAGGGATATCCTTTTGATAAGGAACAGTAATTGCCGTATTTATTCTTTCCACGATTCCAATTTTTGGAGAATTAGAATTTAGTCGGTACCAAACTGTACCATCAGAATATTCTAAATTGCCTGCATTATTGGTAGCATATCTTAATGCTCCAGCATCTGCTCCAGTAATATCGGGACTTTGTGTAGTTTGGCCAATTCCTATAGAATTATTGGTGTTTGCTGCACCACGAAGATCTAGTTTAGCTATAGGCTTTATAATACCAACACCTAATTTACCACTCGAAGTAAATACTACATCGTCTTTATATTCTAGTGCAGAAGGATTACTCCCAGAGGGATTATTTGATCCTCCATCAACATGCAAGCTGGCCTGCGGATATCTTGTATTGATACCAACCTGACTAAAGCTTTTGAGTGTCATTAGAATAAATAAAAATGTGACTTTTTTTTTCATTAATGTTTTTATTTGGAAATAATTATGATTTTAATAAGGGAAAGAAAATTATAATGCTTAGAAGTTAATGTTTTTCATTATACTATTTTTTTAAAGCGAGCAACTGTAAAAATTACTCACAATGAAAACTCTAAACAAGTATTACGTTTGTTTAATGTTAAAAAAAATCCATATCCACTAACATAAATTGCAACCACAATGATATAATTAAATTTTGATCAAAATTATCATTTAGCTAGTTGAAAAAAGTACAAATATCTGACGTTAAACTCTAAATATTAAACATAATAAATAATAACCAACTGATTGCCAATTATAAAATGTCTGTTAAGTATTGTAAAAAATAATTAGTGGAAATTATTCTTAAAATTAAAAATCCGTTTTTTCAATTGGTCCCTAGTAAAAACACTTTTGTTTTGTAATTTTTTCTTAATATTATATTTTAAATAGTTGATTTTTTAGGTATCATTTAATTAGAATAATAAATTTTAAACTATTTAGAATGCATATTGGATTTGAAATCTTAACTAATACTATTTCTAACTGAAAGATCAATATAGTTCATTAATAGTTGTGGTTTTTTATTCAATATTTGTAGTTTTCCAATAGTTTGAAAATGTAATTTTACAGATATAAACACTTTAGAATTTTTCATGATAATACTAATGACCAATTTTTTTATTAACCAAATGGGATTAATTTAAAGCTAAAGACAAATAATCTATTGCTACTTGCTTTTAATTTATAATTTTTCATTAAACTTTCTTATCACTTATGTTTTAGCCTTTCATTTTTATGAGAGGCTAATTTTTTATTTGATATAAATTATGGATTTAAAAATACACTCACCAAAGTAATTACGTTTTGAGCTTTATTGTCGTTATTGTTGTAATTTTTTTGATTCTAAATTTCCTTAAGGATACTCATCATTATTATATAAAATAAATAATTATATTACTCGAAAATACTTCAGAAATACTTTTCCTATAAATGCTTTTTTGAGTTCTGTTTTATTCCAAAAATTTCTAATGAGCTCTATACCGCAGGACGTATACATTTGTAGCTAATAAGATAATATTTGTGATTTGTATTGTGTGGCAAATAATACCTTTGTTTTAATGAAATTTATATTTAAAAATATACCAAATATAATTATGAAAAAAATAATAAATTTTAACGATCTTATCACTGCATTACAAAATCACCAAAAAGAAATTATCATTTGTAGAAATATCCTCTGCAATTACAGCATCATACTTCCAGAAGGTGTGATTTTAAAAGGAGAAAAACAAGAGAATGGTGAACTGCCATTATTGTCGTTCCAATATTCGGATGGGATTGGGGTTTCTGCAAATAACATAATAACAAACCTTAATATTGATGCTCCAGCCAATCAAAAAGCTATTTATAATACTATTGCAAAAATTGATTTGGGAACTTTCCAATTGGAAAATCTTTTAGTAAAAGGACAGGTTTCTATTATTGCTAGAACAGGTGTGGAAAAAGTCAATATCATTATTAATAATGTTGATATTATATCTGCAGATGTAAGACATTACCTTGAACAACCGCAAAAATATGGGGTGAATGTATTACAAGGAGCATTGACTATTTACAATCTTAATGCAAGTAACAATAGCCTAATCTCTGTTAACGTGAGTAAAATTAGTATTGGTAGAAAAAATATGCCAGTTTCTGGTTCAGGAATTTTCATTGCCGGATTTGGTGATAAAGGTGGTAGAACGGAAGTCTCAAAATTACATACCAATGCAGTTTATTCAAACGGAAAGATCCCTTTCGGCATTGCAGATTATATTACTGCAGGTGTATTCGTTTTGAACGGTGTACATGCTAAAGAAGTAATTACTGATGGTGAAATCATTACCTACGGTGTCAACGATATGGTATTGGATATTTGGGGAAGTGTAGATGACTGGTCAAGCAATGCCCCTGTTATTTCTTACGGCCCAAGTGGGGTTGGTTTTGTGAACTTTGGTTCTGTAAAGAATTTTTCAGTTAATGCACCACTTAAAACGTTCGGACTTGGAGCAAGAGGTTATAATCAGTATGATGGTACTGTAGAAAATATTTCTTTCGAATCAATTGAGACTTTTGGAGATGGCTCAGTAGGTATCCAAATTAGTAAGAAGATAGGAAGTTTAACCGTAAAAGGTGATGTTACTACACACGGTTCATTGGGGAATTCTTTGGTTAAAGGAGAAAATGTAGAGTTGCCTGCTTATGCTTTAAGCATTAAAAATGGGGGTGAAGCAGACAGAATATCAATTAATGGAAATATTAAAACTTTTGGAGAAAATGTAGTTTCCTATATTGTAGAAAAAGGAGGTATTGTTGGAAGATTAAACGTTGGTGGAGCAATAACTGCTACAGGAAAAAATTCTAAAAATGAAAGTATTGCTTAAATTTAATTAGAGGGTCTTTAAAAGAGTATTTTTTTTGTGACATAATTTACATTTTATTAAGAGAATTGTAATATAAAATCTGTTGAATGGCAGGCTTTCCTATTTTTAATGCATCTCTTCTTTCAAACATTTAATAAATATCAAATACAATCTAACTGTTCAAATATTCTTTAGCATAATCCATTCAATGTTTTATATGGATGATTACTGTTATAATTAATCCACACTCATATTTATTTCCATTAAAGCTCCAAATAGGGAATAGTCTAAAACATCTTCTCTGGGTGTGCGATTTAAGCGTTCGATGTATACATTTAGTGCAAGCTTTTCTATATATAATTTTATAACAATTTGATACCAGGAATTATATCAATATTCTGATAAATACAAGTGTTATTTTCTGTTTCCAGGCAAACCCTCTTAATGTATTTCATTACAATGTGTTTGAAAATGGATGAAATTAAATTTTATCTATTTTATTATTAAAATTTTTCATTTTGTTGTTTTTTTTATATATTTAAAATATTAAGATTTAAATAGTTGCAATAATTTTTTTCATCATTTGTTTTTAAGCAGTCTGAGAGACTGCTTTTTTGTATATGTAAGTTTCCTGATGATGAAAAATTATTCTTGAGTTTTCTCGTAAAGGAGTTCTAGAATGAATTTGTTTTTTTATTTGAAAACCTTTAAATAAAGCAATAAGTGATGTATGCTTGAGGTTGTTCGAAATTGAAAAAAACAATTTTTGACTGTGCAATGTGCATCAATTGAGACAGTGGCTTTTTAGTAATACGCTGAGAGTGTTTTCTAATAGAGATCTGATTGAAGATTTTGTTGAATTGAAACCTGTAAACAGTCTGATTACCCTATTAAATAATGTTTTTCTAAGCGTCACAGATAAAAAATAGATGTCTTAAAAGCAAAATATATTAGTATTGGCGGATTAATTTCAATTTTGCTTAATAGGATACCTCTTTAAGTGAAATTTGAGATAAGCAATAAATATATTTATAGTTAATCAATTGATATTTGTACTTTGTATTATTTGATAGATAATATATTTGCTTTGTTTTTAAATGACTTAATCCAAATTGAGTAGTTCATTTAAAAAAATAAATACACACAATAAGACTACAATGTATATCAATCAGAAAATTACAATTATTAAAGAAGATGGGAGTGAGGATGTGATAAGTGATGCGCGAATTATTAACATTGAAATTGAGGATGGCAAAGAAATTATGATACCTCTTAGAAGAAATGTGCTTCATCCAAATAGTCTAACCGTTTTATGTGGGCAGCATGGACAAAAGATGAATGATTATTTCGCCTTAACAAGTTGGTCATTGAATAACCTTCATATTTTCGTTAAGTCTATTTCTGATGATGAGTTGTCTAAGTTAGTAAAGGATAATAATGAATATTTAGAAAACTATCCATAAAATATTAAATTAAGAAAATCATTAATAGAAACTATAATATTAACAGTTTTGTAAGTAGAAAATCAAACGCATAGTTTCAGAAAGAATAGAAGGTAGAATGTTAAATATTGAAGTGTACAATGCTTCAGAAAATAACTTCGTTAAATCTGTGAATACTTTATCCATTACTGATATGATTTTTATTTTAATTAAAAAAATAAAGGATTAAAACTTTGCTAGATTGCATACAATTAAAATCTACTTATTCTTATATAATAATAGATTGAAAAATAAATATGATAGAGTTATTGAACTCTGTCAAAATAATATAATAGTAAATTTATTAAGTGTTTTGTGTTTTTTTGCAAATATATCAAACATACCAACAATATATATATTGCAACAAATAAAACAATAGAGCATTGATCATCTTTAGGAAATCATTTTTTAAAAAAACAAAAAACAAAAAACAAAAATATGATTAAATCTTCATCGTTAATACTAAGTATTTTATTCGGGTTCTTATTATTTTCTTGCAAGAGAAAGGAGTCTATTAAAGAGCAGGTGGGAAATACCCACTCTTCTACAAAGAGCATTTTATATAAAGGACGATCTACCACAATAATGGGGGTTATTGGAACCCAAACCCTTAAATTATCTTTAAATGAAAATGGGAAGGGAGGAACATATGAAAATTCTATTACGTACCCTAAAGGCAGTACTTATGAAGGAGTAGTGCTACAGGACATAAGTCAAAAAGGGGTATTTAATGAAGAAAAAACTAAAGATTTTGGAGATGTATATACTATGCCAGGCGATAATTTTTATCAAGCAACTGATAATAGGTTAATTGAATTTGAAAAGTCCGGAGAACCGACCGGGGTTATTTTATATGAGGTTTTAAATAGTGGTGATGAAGTTCCGATTTCAGAGTATAGGAATGAAAAGCTTTCTAGTGAAGACAGAAAAGCAAATGAAAAGCTTAAACAAAAGTTTAATAATTAATTGAAATAAAAAACATACTATATGAAAAATTTAAAAGAATTTCTAAGCGAATTTCCCTTTGATAAGGTAACAATTTTAGATAAGGATGGGAATAGTCATGTTTTGCAAGCTCATAAGATAATAGTAGAGCTGGATGGGGAAGAATATTATATTGAAAATATTCCTCATGAAAAAAATCTGTTGGAATAACAATTTCTTTTTCTGGCAGTGAAACCAACGGCCCTATTAAGTATTTTGGAGTATATCCGGGAGCATCTAACCTTATAGATTTATCAATATTGAAAGCATAATTTAGTGTAATTGGAAAATCAGAAAAGGTTATTTATTTGCATTTATTTCAATGGATTTTCTTAATAATTTAAATGCTTAAACCAAGGAAGAGCTAAAAAAAATATGAGAATAGTAATTTAGATAAAGAAACGGTTAAAACATTATCAAGTAATCACTCCTAACTGGATAAGATTATATTGCCTCCACTTCATTATACCAATACTTTTTATAATCTTAAGAATGATATGCAAGACTTTAAATCAATTTCAGTAGACATTGAAATAATGAATGATGTTGTGTGGCAGATTTATTAAGCAGCAATCTCCGCATAAATCCTTAAATTGACTTAGCTTATGGCTATACGCTAAAGAATATTTGAACAGTTAGATTGTATTTGATATTTATTAAATGTTTGAAAAAAGGAAAGTTTTCAAAGGAAAAACTATTTAAATTTGTTTTAATTTCTAAATTTGTTTAAATTGTAATAGTCATGACTTCATCTGACAGTTAGGAGTTAAAATATTTGTCAGTTATCCAATATTGTCCTTACTTCCAAAAGTAAGGATTTTTTATTATTAAAGATGTCTCAAAACAAAAAGAATGTCAACTATACTGATATTCTTTTTGTTTTATTTCAATAAAAATTAGACTTTCTCGTATCAAAGATTGCTAATACTCTAATTATACTTTTTATTAGAAGTTTGTAGGATTGCTTGCAAATTTGGAACTCACTTTTACTTTTTTTTAAATCAAATTTAATACAATAAAAGCTTGCTCTTGTTAAGTAATAAATAAATTCTAATATACTATAGAGGTTAGAAAATAATATCTGTAGTTTATCAATTGATATTTGTAGTTTATTTTGTGTGATAGATGATATATTTGTGCTGTTTTAAGAAAAGATCAATTCTAAAAAGAGTGAATCATTCATTTAAATAAATCATTTTAAGAAATTATTCTTATTAAAACAATGATAAGGAAAAAATATTACACATAGTTACATTTATTATGTTTTCAAGTATTTTCACACAAATTGGAATACAAACCCCAGCATACACTACATGTTAGTAATTCTTTTCAGGCTGTCAAGGAAATATTTATATCTATTATCTTACTCCTGAGAAAGAGATAATGTCTCTAAAATTCAAATATTTGAGAGAGTGATAAAGTATATCTTTGTGTTCATCCTAAAGTAGTTCCATAGCAAGAAAAGACAAGGATCTCTTTTTTATAAAGCTTATTTTTAAATATATATATAGTATTTTCACAAATGAAAAAAATATTTTTTATCTATGCATTTTTTTAGCTATTATAGGTTGTAAGAAAAGTAGTGGAAGCAATTCGAAGAAATTAAGTACAGAAGAAGAAATCACTAAAAAAGTGAATCAATTTTACAGTATTTATGGAAAATCAAATGATGCTCTTTACAATAAAGAAATTCCACAAGAGTTGTTCACTCCAGACTTAAAAGTTTCTCTAGAAAAAGCTTTTAAGAAGTCAAAAGATGAGATTGAAAAAGTAAAAAATAGCAATCATTCTGAAGATAAGCCATTGATTTTTGAAGGATCTTTTTTCTCAAGTTTATATGAAGGCTACACATCATATAAAATTGAATCAATCAAGATAATGGAAAGTACACAACCTGTTGGTTCTGCTGCAGATGTGTTGATTGATTTTGAAAACGCTTCAGTAACTCCCAAAATTAAATGGACTGACAAAATTCATCTTGTTGAAGCCTTCGATACTGAAATGAAAATCGAAAATATTTTTTTCGATAAAAAAATTGGAGGGGCTATAGACTTGAAAACCAAATTGTATGAATTTTCGGAAGTAGATTAACAATGAAAATAATAATCAATAAGCACAATTAATTTTTACGAATAATCTTACTTACATTTTGGATATACTATAATTTGTATGCACACATTGCTCCCTTTTTCTCTAATAATTATTACGGTTATCATATTGCTAAATATGCTAGCTACAAAACTAAAAATAGCTTATCCTATATTATTGATAATCGGAGGTCTGCTTATTGGTTTTATTCCTGGTTTACCAAATATATCTATCAAACCAGATATGATTTTTTTCGTGTTCCTACCACCACTATTATTTTTTTCAGCAGGTGCAGCGTCTATTAAGGAAATGCGTAAATGGTGGCGTATGATTGGTAGTTTTGCTTTCCCGGTAGTATTTATCACTGCCCTTACAGTAGCCTTGGTTGCTAATTATTTTATTCCCGGCTTTTCCATAAGTTTAGGTTTTTTGTTAGGTGGAATTGTATCTCCACCTGACGCTGTAAGTACTGCAGCAATCACTAAGTTTGTGAAAATTCCAAAAGTATTTACTACTGTATTAGAAGGTGAAAGCCTTGTGAATGATGCGTCATCGCTTATTATTTTTCGTTTTGCAATGCTAGCAGTAGGTACTGGTCAGTTTATCTGGCAGGATGCTATAGCTGGTTTTTTATGGATGGTCATTGGGGGAACAAGCATTGGATTGTTACTTGGATGGATTTTTATACAAATGCATAGAAATTTGCCTACTGACGCACCAACTGATATTGTTTTCATTTTGATAGAGCCATATGCTATGTACTGGATTGCGGAACAGGTACACTGTTCAGGCGTACTGGCTGTAGTAGCTGGTGGTTTGTATATGACTAATAAGTGGCTTACATTTTTAAATAGCACTAGCCGTTTAAGAGCAGTTAGTGTATGGGAAAGTTTTATCTTTCTGCTTAATGGTGTTGTATTTTTTATAATTGGGCTAACATTGCCTGATATCGTAAAAGGACTAAGATCAGAAGGTATTCTTCTAGGTACAGCCATCAGTTATAGTTTACTGATAACAATCGTATTAATTGTTACTCGTGTTATTTGCTGTTATGTTGCACAACTAGGCACTTTTATTTTCAGACGGAAATTATTACCTCCTAAGATTCCACGACGGGCATATTTAGTGCCCTTGGTTCTAGGGTGGACAGGTATGCGAGGGGTAGTGTCACTGGCAGCAGCATTATCAATACCAATAATGTATAATGGTATAGCATTTCCTCATCGTAATCTTATACTGTTCATTACCTTTGTAGTTATATTCCTCACCCTTGTTGTGCAAGGACTTACCTTGCCTTATTTTATTACAAGATCGAAAGCATTCGATATACGTGTACTTACTGATTCGTCAGAAGAGGAACAAGATGAAAAAATAAAAACAGGTTTGAGAAAAGAAGTTTACGAGTTTTTAAAGCACAAATATAATAATGGGCATTTGCAAGACAATGCCATTTTCCAAAAGATGATGCAACATTGGGAAGAAAATGAAAAAGCTGATAATGATGACTGGATGAGTGAAGAAACGAGGTATGTATATATAGAATCGCTCGAAGCACAGCGTAAATATCTTTCTGAGCTAAACAAAGACCCAAGCATAAGTGAAGAACTTATCCGTAAGCAATTATATTTATTAGACTTACAAGAAGAACGACTGAAGCTAGGATAAATGATCATACAAAATTATAATAGAATAGGAGTGCTTGCATTTAAGTTTGAATTAGCTTACAATAATACTGATAATATTAAAACAGTGGCTGAACTTTTACCAAAGCAACCTGGACACAAAATTAAATTAATGTTTTAAAAGGCTTGAAATATAGAGTAAAGCTGATTGAAAACGTTGTTTTTAACATGCTAAATGTATTTATTGCATTTAAGGCCTGAACTTCTTTAAGAAATTTCTCACTATCTGCCTAGGAATTTTGCTATTAAGGTGTAAACAACTTTACTCTTATCCAACAAAATCTCACTTAATATCTAAAATGTTTTTGTTTTCCACGGTGATAAATATTATTTTTTATTTGAAATCATTTTTTTTACATATTATGTTTTTAAATTATGAGATTTATCTTTCGTTCAGGTAATTTTAAATAGAATCTAAACATAATTTATATGGTTAAAATTTATCATCAATAAAAATAGTAGTAAATTCTGTAAAATTTGTATTTTTTATCGGTGTTGCCATTTGTAGATTTGTATTAATACATTTCTGATGAAAAAAAATATTTATTGTGTCTCTTTTTTATTGCTTTTCTATACTCTAAAGGCTCAGATAGGCATTAATACACCCAATCCACAAGCCATTCTTCACGTTGATGGAGCTAAAGATAACACAGCCACAGGTGTTCCTACAATTGCCCAACAAGCTAATGATTTTGTAGTAACAGCAACAGGAAGAATTGGGATTGGAACAACTACTCCTTCTCAAAAGCTAGAGATTCAAACGGGAGGAACTCCTGCATCACCAGTCTCTGGGTTTAAACTTGCTGATGGAAATCAAAATAGTAAGTATGTTCTTACAACAGATGACCAAGGAAGTGCAACATGGAAAGCCGTAGGTATGACTGCATATTATGGAACCATAGGAGCATATAATACATCTCAAAATTTTACTGTGTCATCACCTAATTATTGGACAGGTTCTTCCATTACATTACCTCCGGGGCAGTGGGTTGTGAATATATTTATGATTATTAATTTTGATAATTTTCCTTTTCAGGTGTCTACTCCGCCTAACAATGGAGCATGGATTAGATCTACATTTTGTGATTCTTCAACTGTGTTTGCTAAAACGAATGATTTTGTTGCGGGAAGAACTCTTGTGTCAGGTTCTATAACAGGACCAGCAAATTATAATACAATGAGTGGCTCAGTGATTATCAATAATAAATCTGGGAATAAAAAGACATACTATTATTGGAGAGACATATCAGAAATTTATGACTATAGTGGGTCCCCTTCAATTTATAATGATTCCTCACAGAGTAATATTTCTCCTAATCCTTACCATAATACCAACTTTAAAAACTCTAAATTTTCAGATGCAAAGTTAATTGGCTTTGGTCAATCGAAGTGGGGTGAAAATATTATTTATGCCTATCCGGTTATTTCTGGTAGCTGATAAACAGCTTGTTAAGATAAGAGGAGGAAAATTAAGCTTAAATTTAATTATCTTCTGGCAGGTATCAAAAAAGTAGGGGAATGAATTTAGGGTTTTAGTAAGAACCTTAAATTTAAGTTATAGTAAGTGCTTAATTTTCAAATGTAGTATTTGCCATGTCTTTAGAATTATTGAAAAAAATATGAAGCAATTATTTTTTTATCCAGTTTTTTCTAGGCTAGTATAGGGTAAGAAATTTGGAAGCGGTCAAAAGGGTATTAAATACTGATATGGAATGATTAAATAAAGTAAATTAGGTTTACTGTATTTACTGGAAATCAAATTAGACTCTTTATAAGGCCAGGAGTATTTAGTATGAAGATTCATTGATTTTGAAAATACTTCGGTATCTCCTAAAATTATCTGGACAGATAAAATACATTTTGTTGAAGACTTTGATACTGGAATGAAAATCGAAAATATTTTTTCGATACAAACATGAAAGTGTTGCAGGCTTGAAAATCAGGCTGTATGAATTTTCGGAAAATGACAAAAACTAAACAATAAACATAAATAAATTCTGAAATATTCAGATACAAAGTGCCTAATTTAGCCGCTTTTAATTTTGAAAAAAGCTTCTCAATTAAATGAGTTTTATGGCTATATTATAGTCAAAATGATCAACTTTTTTTTGTACTTAGAATTATGTGAGATAGGAAATAAATTTCACTATTTTTTGTCTAACTCTTGTACATTTTCAGTCTTATTGTGCAGTTCTACATTTACAGGTCTAACGCCTTTCTTTGAAATTCATGATATATTACCAAATTTATTGCATATAAGATGATCCAGATATATTATTTTTCTCCAACTATCTAATATAATTGATTTTAATTTACATTATATTTCTTTCGAAAGTCTTATTATTCTGCCATATAATTCTTTGTTCTGTAGTATCAGAAAGCACTAGACATTCTATATGTTAAAATCTTATATAGTATTCATTTTCAGTAAACCCTATAGGTATTTTACTTTCAGAGCTTTGTTAAATCTTATAGGGCATGTATATATCCCATCCGTTTGACTAATTTAGAGCTTTGATTATAATCTTATTTCTAAAATTCCTAGCAATTCTTACTGTATCAGGTTTCCAATTCTATTTAAAAAAAACTTTAATATTCAATAAATGTTTATAAATGAGTAAGTTGTAGGGTGTAAGTCGTTGATTTTGCTAAGAATTGAAACTATTAATAAAAAGAAACAAAATGCAATAAAATTTCACTGCGATTGGAATTAATTATTATATTAGTATTAACAATTTTATACAACGTCATTTTTTTGGCGATTAAAAAAACACATATTTTTTAATATTTAACGAAAAAAAATTAGGAAAAAACATTAACACTTTTTTTTCCTAGGGACCTATTGTGCCTTTTACACTCAGGTTGGAATCAACACAACATCACTGAATCAATCAGCTATTTTGGATATAGTAAGTACTAATAAGGGTATCCTTATACCCAGAGTTTCAGCTTATCCTAGCTCACCCGTAACAGGTTTAATGGTCTATAGAACAGATCTCAATGGGTTTTATGCCTGGAATGGGAGTGTATGGACTCAATCTGTATTTGGCGGTAATACGAATTTATATAATACAGATGGAGCTTTAAGTGGAAATAGAATTGTTTCACAAGCGAGAAATTCCTTAAGTTTTACAGGAAATTTAATCAATGCATTTTCTGTAGATGGAACTACATTCTCCATCGATGTCTTAAATGACAAGATAGGGATTTGAACAATTTCTCCAACAAACACCTTACATGTGACCAGTACAACAGATCCACTTAGGCTTCAAGGAGTAGCAAGCAGTACTAATTCTGCAGATAAGGTTTTAGTTATTGATCCTAAATGGAGTATTAAAAACTTCCTTAAGTTCAAACAGTGCTTTTTCTGGTTATATTTCTACAACAACTCCACCTATCACATCTTCTACAACTGTAATTTCTAAAATTCCGGTTAATACAGAACTGGTTGATAGTTCTAATGAGTTTAACCTCTCTAACAACACATTTACACCTGCATCTTCAGGGATTTATGAAATCGAACTTCAGATTAATGTACAAAGTGCTGCTCTTACTCTCGGGCAGTCATTAAATACGGCTCCATGCGGGCTGGTTGATCAAAGTAGTGGTTTATATATAACACGCTGGCAATATCCAGAAAATACTCTTCCAAACAACATGGTATTTTAAAGGAGTTGCTGCTTTAGCGGTAGGCACTCCTTATTACTTTGGATTTGTAAGAGGTTCAACCTCTTCACCCAACTTAACTATTAACCCTTTAGCAACTGGAGGAACGGGCAGTGGAAGAGCTACCTTTTTTTCTATTAAAAGAATTTTATAATTCTATTTCTGTCAATCTTAAAGCTTTAGATTAATAGTATAAGTATCAGTAGCGAATTTGAAAAATGGTATAGTGTAGAATTTTTTCTTGTAAAAAAGTTAAGATGAATAACTATATAAAGATAAGTACAGTTTTTTGATCCTTTATTCTATTATTCGAAAGTATCTGAGGATCTATCTATAATAGTTTCAAATGTAATATTTAAGATCATTTAACTTTTAAACAGTGAAGAAGGCATCAAAAAATGAAAACAGCGCTCGGTTGAAGTAGAACCTGTGTTTGCCCATCTGAAACATTACAATGGTTTTAAGAGATTCACCCTCAGAGAACTAAAAAAGTAGCATTGGAGTTCGGATTAAACGCTTTAGCACATAACTTAAGAAAGAAAGTTGCATACAAGGCAACTTTTTCTTTTTTCTGAGTAAAATGAATGGATACCAAATCAAAATCCGCCTCACTTTTTTGTTGTGAGACGGATTCAACTATATAAACATTTGTGTTTTCGAATATTTTAAACAAAGGTATAAAATGGTACTTCAAGAAAACTATAAATTTCAAATACAGATGTTCATATATTAAATACATCGTAAATAAAAAACTCACTCATATTTGTTGTAAAACTTGACAACACGATTTAAAGCAAAGCAATTATGAAGAATCAAATCATCAAAGCTAATCAGAAAAATAATAATTAAGTCGATTATAAGTATGATTTAATATACAAATACTTGTATTAATCCCTAGAATAAAAAGTAATTATAGTAATGTTAAGATCGGAAGAGAAAAATGAAAGAGATAATGTCTAGAAATTCTAACATTAGTCAGAATACAGATGTAAAAAACCTAGTCATATAAATACAGTTAATTAAAATATGATTTGTAGAAAATGAAAATTGCCAAGTTTAAAGTTAACTATAAATATCTCTCTCATTTTATATAACAATAAGAAATTTATCAATGCAAGTCAAAGATGATAAATTGCTTTTGTTATATTCTTCCTCTTTTATGAAAATGATAATAAGTGTTTCAAGTTATATTATTTAATAGAATATATTTTTCAGAGTTATTAATATTTAATTTATTTTTTCTAAAAAAATTTTTGCCCCATTTCTATATTTTAGGGCGAATCCTTTTGCTTCTTTTTGTTTGAATAGGTCATAATGCCCATCTGACCATATTTCTTCATTTTCAGTTTTTTTCTGCTTTTCTAGTATAAGCCCATATAAAGCATTGGGAAGAAATAATTCAACTGTGTTTCTATCAGAGCTAAACATTACAAATGCATTTCCGACCTCCTTATCTAAAGGAATTAATTTTTTAAGTTGATTATCATTTATACTTATTGCTTTATTTTTCATTGTAGAAAAAAATTCTCCAGGTTTGAGTATTTCAGCTATCTCCACTTCTTTAAAAACCTTTACTGAATCATCTTTACTTGAAATTATGAATCCCTCTTTCTCAGTTTTTTTATGACTTTGAGAAGAACAAGATATCATTTCACTTGAAAATAAAAGTATGAGGTTTAACATAAGTATTTTTTTCATTATAAATATTTAATATCTTAATTATGACTTTTCTGAAGGAATTTTTTCCATTTACTAATAGTATTACGACTAAGTTTAAAATGCATGGCTGTTTGAGTGTTACTTAAATTATTTTTTTCTTGATAATCTATAATATGTACAATTGCATTAAAGTCGTAAGCTCTATGTTTTTGATTGAACATTTCAGATTCTAAATCAGAATTACTAAAAATTAATTTATCTAAATTAATAACATCAATAGTACTCAATATATCTTTTTTTAAAAATTTTTTAAATTTGCTATGTCCTTCGGGATAGTTTTTGGAAATTATGTCTTGATATATTTTTTTATAGTTTGGTGTTTTCATATTTATCTATCCATTTGTATAATGTTGTTTTAGGTATTCTATATTGGTCGATTATCTCTTGAGGAGTTTTTTCCTTCTTGTCAATAAGTTCTAAAATATAGTTTATAAGGTTTCTTGTATATATATTTTTTCTAAAAACAGGTAATGCTGTTTTAGGTTTAGATGTCTCAGATTTTGTCTGTGGTGCGTATAAAATCAAATGGTGAGAATACAATCTGAAAAAATCGTACTCTAAGAGTTTGCTCCATCTTAATAATAGCTTAGAATTAAGATCTTCTTTTTCATACATGGCTTCTAATTCAAATGTATTACAATTAAGAAACTTACAAATACGAGGTGTTTCTATTCCGATCTCATTTACCCTTTCTTTAATTAAAGAACCTATATGAATATCCTTAAAATTAAATATCATTTTATTTTTTTTGAAGTGTTATTTTAATATCCTCACTCTCTTTCTCAGTAAGCAATAACATTTTATAGAAAACATGTTTCTTTTTATTATTTTCCGTTTTTATTTTTAGCTGAATAATATGGAGGAAAAGAAATTTATCTATATGAAAATCAGATAATTTTTCTTCAGGAAGTTCTGTAAGTTTTTTTTGTAGGAAAAAAGAGGATGTCCATAGTAGAATGTGAATACTTCCCCCGAACTTTCAAAATAAAAATAATTTAACTTACATATTGCTATAAGTAATATTCCAATAACAATAAGAATTAATATTTTCACATATGTTATAAAAGATATATCTGTACTATTCTCTTCCAATAAGTATAGTGCCAAAAGAAGTATACTAAGAACTCCCATAGAAACTAGTATTAGTTTTGTGATCATTCTTACCCTTTTTAAATTTGTAATAATAATCATGGGTTTTCATTTTTAAAGGCTTCCCCTAAATGCAAAAATTAAATTATAGAAGAAGATTAATAATAGAAGGAAGCCTTTAGGATTTTAGTTTTTTTATTGTTAGCTTAAATAGCTTTTACTTAATTCTTATAAATGATATTGAAGCTTCATTCCAATTATCAAATATAAATTCCGTTTGTTTACGAAGCCAGTCCCCGGATACATTCCCATCACCGTTAGTGTCTCCTACAGAAAAGTAATTGTCTGCATACAGATAATAGGTTTTGGTTGCTGCGCTTGTATTATTGATTCCTAAACTTCCTACCATGAATCCTAAATCCTGTGCATTAGAAATTGTTGCTGAAACCAGTCTTGGCCTTACAGCATCTGTTGAATAAGGGTTGGCTGTTGTTACATCTACAGGGGCTGTATTGGTATCCATTAATCGAAGTCTAGGGAATTGAGAACCAGGCGTGTAAGTGCTGTTTGGAGCTACTCTGATAGGAATTACAAAATTCATTATCCATTTTCCAGGAGCTAAAGTAATTTGAACCCCTGTATAATTGGCTGTTGCTGTATTTGCTGGCAAAGTATAGCTTCCAGTACCAATAGGATTAATGATCTGATATTCAACAGCTATTGGTTTCCAAGTTCCTATTCCATTTACATCTGAAACAAGAGCATAATTATCTGTCTGATTTCCATCAACCAATTTAAACCCAGGGACTGGTGATGCTGGGGTTCCTCCTGTTTGAATCTCTAGCTTTTGAGAAGGAGTAGTTGTTCCAATCCCAATTCTTCCTGTTGCTGTTACTACAACATCATTAGCTTGTTGGGCAATTGTAGGAGCGCCTGTTGTAGGATTGTCTTTTCCTCCATCAACATGAAGTGTTGCTTGTGGATTTGTTGTGTTTATTCCTACTTGAGCGTAGCCGGCAGAATAAAACAACAAAAAGGCTTGAGTTGATAATAAAATTTTTTTCATTTGAAATATTTTTTTCATTTACACTACAAATTTAAAGACTCTTCAAAGTCCAAAAAGTATAAATTTTAAACAATAATGTTCATATTTTTCATTATGTTGTCTACATGATATCTTATATTGAAATAGATTATTTATTTAGCCCTCATGTAAGAGATTAAAGTCTCGTTCCAATTATCAAAAACAAACTCAAGTCTCTTGCTGACTCCAGTTGAAAATATATTATCATAATGTAAATAATAAGTCTTAGTAAGGGAGCTTGAATTTTTCATTCTAAGACTACCTACCAGAACTCCAAAATCCTGTGAATTACTAAAACTTCCTGATGCTAATCTTGAATGAACTGAGTCTGCTGAAAAAGTAGAAACTGATACATCCACTACATTGTCTTTTAATCTTAAACGAGGGAACTGACTTCTGGTAATATATCCTACAGAAGGAGTTGTTATGATAAGAATAACAAGTGATAAAATTCAATTTCCTGGAGGAAGTGAAATGCTTACTCCCGTATATTGAGTATTGGTCGTATTTGCAGGAAGAAAATACCTATTTATCCCAATTGGATTTTTTACATAATGGTCGATTGAAACAGCTTTCCATTTAACTTCTCCTGATGCGTCAGAATTAAGGACTTATCCTTCTAATTGGCTGCCATCATTTAACCTAAAACCAGGGACTGGAGAAGATGCTGTTCCCTCAGTGTTGATTTCTAATTTATTATTTGGAGAAGTTGTACCTAACCCAATGTTCCCTGTCGAAGTAACAAAAACATCATTTTGTTGCTGTAACAGAGTAGGATTGCTAGCCACATTATTACCTTTTTTTCCATCAATATGCAAGTTTGCCTTCGGGAAAGTTGTGTTTATTCCAATTTGAGCTAAAAGCTGTGAACCAAATAATAAGCTAGCACCTGCCGAAATTGCTAATTTTTTCATCATTTTTCTTATTTGAGTATTTATTTTAAATTAAAAAATAATTTATATCCTCTAATTTAGAATTCAAATACTTCTAAATAATCATAAAATTTAAAGGAGAAACTATAGATATTAAATATTCACAATATTGTGAATATTTAATGATTATATTAAAGATACCCAATTTTAAGAATCCAAATTTCTCCGATATTCTTTGGGTGAAATACCTGCATATTTCTTAAAATAACTGCTGAAGTGTCCTGGCACTGAAAAACCAAGTCTATATGAGATTTCTTTGATAGAAATGGATTGATTCCTTAGAAGCAATTTTGATTGAGAAATTGTTTTTTCTGCGATCCATTTTGAAACGGGTTTTCCTGTTTTTACTTTTACCATTGCACTAAAGTAGCTAGGGTGAAATCCTAGTGCATTTGCATAATCCTTTACTTGAAATATCTTATCTTCAGTACCATTTACTAATCCCTGATAATGTTTGTCTAATAATTTTTTAAAAGACTCTATAATCAAGGAGTTCGAGTTTTCCTCTGTTTGAAACTCACTATTTTCCCAATAATAGTCCTTATATTTGTGCAGTAATGCTGCAAACAGATGTCCTATGATTTTGAAGTTTCTGGATTTATTATGAAATTCATTATAAATTTGCAAATACAGTTCTTCAAAAGCGGTAAAATTTTCTAAGGATGCTAGTTTTGGAAATACCTCTTCTGTTAGTAAAAAAGGAAACTCTTCGTATACGTTGTTGTCAATATATTTTTTGAGAAAAATTTCTTCAAATATAATGATATACACTTCATCTAAATTTTCATAACTGAACGCTCTTGGTACATTAATGTTTGTAAAATTAACAGTATGTGGCTTTAAATCAAAAATATTTCCATTCATATTCCACGTCCCTTTTCCTTTTTTAACAAATAAGAATGTGAAATAATCTGGGCAAATTAATGGAGAGTTATAAGGAGCTTTATATCCCGCTTCCTTTAAGTTAAATATCGAAAATCCTTTTTCAAAACTAGGAATAACTTTTGTTATCCCCAGTTCATTATGAATGTTTATGAAAGTTTGTGTTTTTATAGGCTTGTCCATCTTAGTGATCATTTATGTTGCCATAACGTTTACCTAAATGTTATATAATAATTTGTGTTTTTTGATTTAAAATTTGATCTTTCGTGACATCCATCCTATTTAATTCTTACATATGATATTGAGGCTTCATTCCAGTTGTCAAATACAAATTCTGTCTGCTTACGAAGCCAGTCTCCGGATACATTTCCATCTCCATTAGTGTCACCTACAGAAAAGTAGTTATCTGCATACAAATAATAAGTTCTTGTGGTACTAGTTGTATTATTTATACCTAAACTACCTACCATAAATCCTAGATCTTGAGAATTGGAAATCGTTGCTGAAACCAGCCTTGGTCTGATCGCATCTGCTGAATAAGGGCTAGCTGTTGTAACATCTACAGGAGCTGTATTGGTATCCATTAACCTGAGTCTAGGGAATTGAGAACCAGGCATGTAATTACTGTTTGGGGCTACTCTGATAGGAATTACAAAATTTAAAACCCATTTTCCTGGAGCCAAGGTGATTTTAACCCCTGTATAATTGGCCGTTGTTGTATTTGCTGGCAGAATATAACTTCCTACACCAATAGGATTAATGGTCTGATATTCAACAGTTATTGGTTTCCAGGTTCCAACTCCGTTTGCATCTGAAACGAGAGCATAGTTATCTGTCTGATTTCCATCAATCAGTTTAAACCCAGGGACTGGTGATGCAGGAATCCCTCCTGTTTGAATTTCTAGCTTTTGAGAAGGAGTAGTTGTTCCAATCCCAATTCTTCCTGTTGCTGTTACTACAAAATCATTGGCTTGTTGAGCTACAGTAGGAGCGTCCGTTGTAGAATTGTCTTTTCCTCCATCAACGTGAAGGGTAGCTTGTGGGTTAGGTGTATTAATTCCTACTTGAGCATAAGCAATTATATGCGAAATTATGCTCAGTAAAATAATTGTTTTTTTCATTCTGATAATGTTTTTTAATAAGGGAAGATTTTAATCATTTTTTGATTTAAATCCTATTTTGTTTTTAAGGTCGAAATAATTAAAATAGTGAATTGCAATTCTATAAAACTAGTGGATTAATTTTTTGCAAAAGTATACTCAATAATTATTTAATACCAATTATACATTATCATTATTCCGGATAGTATAACACAATATGTATATATTGTTGATTTTCAAGTAAACAAGTAATGCTGTATTTCGTTTATTTAATATGCAGATATAACTCCAGGTATTAGATCTTGTTTAATTTTTATTCTTTTTACTGAGTTGAGAAATAAATTCAGACGGTGAAATACCTAATTCTTTTTTGAAAATATAGGCAAATCTGCTATTGGAAGAAAAACCAGAAATTTCAGCTAGATAATTAATTTTGTAACTTAAGTACTCTGGATTTTTAATAAGTTTATCAATGATAAATTTAATTCTTAGTTCGTTAACATAATCACTAAAAGTCTTGCCTCTATATTTCTGCAGGACATAATTTATATATTTAGAATTAGACTCTAAAGTATATGACATTTGACCCATTGTGAAATTTTTTTCAGTAAAAAGAGCTCCTGATTCAAATCTATTAATTTTATCCAGAAGATCTTTTTCTCGATCCTCAGACATGATAACATTTTCTTTGGTTTCTTCAATATGTTGTAGTCCTTCTTCTTCTTCTTCTTCAATGGTTATCCGAGGTGTTGCATCATTTTTAAATTCGATGGGACGATGGGATAAACTTTCATTCTTAATATTTTCTATAATTTTTTCAAAACGAAGTTTTATTATCTTTTTACGCTTATGATTGTATAGGAAAATGAAAAAGATAGCTAATAATGAAGCAAATAATATAATAATTAAAAAAAATCGAGTCTTTTTAAGCTCATTATCCTGTTTAAATTGTTCCTGGGCAATTACTTTTTCTGCATGGGATTTAAGAATCTGTTTCTGTTTTACATATTCAGTAAAGTATTTCTTTTGTGATAAGGGATCTAAGATATCATAATTGATTTCTTCTTCGGTGATTCTGGAAATATATAGTTTCAGATCACTTTTGACGGCTTCATTGTGTGCTTTTGTAAACCATAATTTTGCCTCAGCTTTCTTGCCTCCATCCGCTAAAATCATTGCTTTGGTAAGATAATAAAATGATAATCTAAAATTATGTTTTTCATTGTCTGGAGCTTGGGCTAAAAGATCTTCGTATTTTGTAAGGCATAATTGAGCATTGGTTGGCATTCCACATTTTAGATAGTAATATGTTAAATTAAGATAATCTACCGCTAAATAAATTTTATTTTCTAAGATATCGTTTTTAAGTAGTTCCTTTTCGTCAGATTCTTTCGTTTTTTGGGTTATTAAAATAGCATCACAATACCGTAAGTCTTCAACTAACAATGTTGCTTCCAAATTAGATATCATTGAGAGTATGTCTTGCTTATTAATTTTTATAGCACTATTTTTTGCTTTTAAAAATGAGTTTTGGGATTGTTTTTTGAGAGAGATTCTTTTATAAACAGAGGAAAGAAAATAGTTTGCAGTTAACTGATCCTCATCATTTTTAGTTATATTCGAAAGTGAATCAACTTTTTTGTAATAATAAATGGATTTACTATAGTCTCCTTTTTTATTTAATGCATCAGCGATCAGTAGATATGCTTTAGATAATTCTGTTTCATTTTGAGAGAGCTTTAAAATTTTCTTTCCCAGATTATAGGTATCATCAGCATCTGAAGTTCTAGTATAATATAAATCCTTGATTTCTTTACGTAAAGAATCATTCCTTATATCTTTTCCAAAAAATGATGAAAAAGATATTACAATTAAAAAAAAAATATTCTTTTCATATTTGATTTATAAACTCATTTAAGTTATATAGAGCTGAAATTAAAAACTTAATAAAATTCAATAATTATTACTGTGAATTATCTAATATAAGCATCAGACAGATAAAAAGCGACTTACTAGCCGCTTTTAAATTTTGTCATCTTATAATTGTAATGAAATTTCTCATCTAAAAAAAGTATAAATACAACAGGTCTCTAAACAAATATTGTAAGATTCATATTTTATGTGAGAAACTCTTGTGTCTTCAGAATCTTTATATAATTTCATTGATTATTCTTTCTACTGTATTATATACTGTAAAAAAACAGTCAATTTTGATGCCATAAAATGTAAATGTAATGAGGGAGTTTTTACAGATATATTTTTGTGTACTATTGTTTTATCCTTATATACGATATTGATGCTTCATTCCAGTCATCCAACATAAATTGTGTTTCCTTACGCAACCAATCACCTGCAACAGATCCGTCACCGTTAGTGTCTCCTACAGAAAAGTAGTTATCCGCATACAAATAATAGGTTTTGGTTCCTGTACTAGTATTATTGATTCCTAAACTTCCTACCATGAATCCTAGATCCTGGGAATTAGAAATTGTAGCTGAAACCAGTTTAGGTCTTATCGCATCAGCTGAGTAGGGGCTAGGAGTTGTTACATCAATTGGTCCTGCATTGGAGTCCATTAATCGAAGTCTAGGAAACTGGGATCCTGGCATATAGGTGTAGTTTGGGGCTACTCTAATAGGAATTACTAAATTTAATATCCATTTTCCTGGTGGGAGAGAGATCTGTACTCCTGTGTAATTTCCAGTTGCTGTATTAGCGGGTAGAATATAGTTTCCAACCCCTAATGGATCAATAATCTGATAATCTACAGAGATAGGTTTCCAGGTTCCTACTCCATTTGCATCTGATACTAGGGCAAAGTTGTCAGTTTGGTTTCCGTCGGCTATTCTAATGCCTGGTACTGGAGCAGCTATTGTTCCTCCGGTTTGAATGTCAAGTTTCTGAGAGGGAGCAATTGTCCCAATTCCAATTCTACCTGTAGCTGTAATCGAAACATCATTTGCTTGTTGGGTTACAGTAGGAGTTCCTGTTATTTGGTTGTCCTTTGCTCCATCAATATGAAATGTTGTTTGTGGATTCTGTGTGTTAATGCCTACTTGCGCATATACTAGCGAGGCCATAAAAACTCCTACAGTTGTAAAAAAAGTGATTTTTTTCATACTTATTATTTTTAGGTTTTTAATTTTAGTGACAATTCATCAAAATAACCAGAATATTCACAAGATTTTGCATTTCATTTTAGAATAATTTCGTTTTATTTCAAAAAACTTGTTAAATTGGTAACATAAAGATAATAAAAAATAAATAACATTATATATATTAAATATTATTTTATTATTAACACGATGACAAATCAAGTCATAAAACACACAAAACACTCTTTATGTGATTATTCAGTAGGTTCTATACAGTATTTAAGATTACTGAAGCATATTTGGTGAGTAGCAATATTACTATGAATTTAGAAAATGGGTTAACAAGATTATCTAACTTTCAGCAAGCAAAACCAAGATACTGGTGTAAAAATTAAACAAATAAAAGCGAAGCATAAATTGCCTCGCCCACCAAATTGATTATTTAGAAGATAAGAAAGATATGAATCAGTTTTTATACAATTGAATAAACCATATTTACTTTAATACTACAAGAGTAAAGACTTTATAGTCATATATATCTATACAAAAGAGGAAGAGCAAACATATATAGCAACCAAAAAACTTATGAAAATATGGGTACAGCTATAGAATATTTTTCTTCCTCATTTCCTAGTTTAGATATAGACAGTTTATTATTTCAAAATTAAAGGCATACAAATAATCCAGATCATAAATTCCTTTATAATTATAGAATGGTCTAAAATTCCCTCCTTATACTATATTAATTTGTGTGCATTAAACAACTCAATAAGAGTAAAAACCAACATCTTTAGCCTCCTGATAATTTCATTATACAGAGCTCTTAACTCTTGAACATATTTTTAATTTAAATAGGATAAAGTAATAATTATTTTGTTATTATAATGATCTCAATGAATTAATTTAATTTATACAATACGTAGAATTAAAGCCTTGTTAAATTTCGTTTTTTTTGAAATCTATCTCATTTTTTTTGAAGTGGACAACTTTAACAGTTGCCCACATTCACAATTAAACCAACGTTAAGTTTGTTTAAAGTTCAAAAAATCCGCGTACACTAACATAAATCGCTATAAAGTAATATTCAAAAATATGATTTTAACCTGTTGAAAAATGTACAAATATCAAACAATTAACTACAAATACCAAAGTGGTAAAAAACGATAAACAGCTATTTTCAAATGATAATATATTCCGGACTATATAATTTATTTAAAAACCATAAAAATTAATCACCTAAGATTGAAAATTCATCGTTCGATTTTCTGTTAATGTTAATAAGCCAAATTCCAGTTTATAAAAATGAAAAGAAAGAACATCCTCGCCAATACCTATCAATTACATGAATACCAGATGTAACCATTGGATTTTGCTTAAAAATAAAAAGGTGAAACAATATATAAATTTGCTTCACCTTATACCAAATGATTAAAAAATCTATGAATATATAATTATGTGATTTAGTTTGAGTATTTTTCCTTTAACTTCTCATAGCTTAAAACCCGTTGCTTTGTTGAAAGATTTTTAGCTTTTTTGGTCTCAAAATTTGGAACTTCTTCATTATTGCCTATTACTTCGGATAGAACAATATCTGTGGGCCATCCTTCTGTACCTTTATATTAAAAATGGTAAGCTGGAGTCATTACAGCAGGAAATTTATTCATTAATAAGAATTATTTTCATTTAGACATACAAAAATATTTACTTTATTTTTTATAAAACTACATATGTGTAACTAAAACTACATATATTATGTATTGAGTAAATGAAAATTTTTGTTCTATAAAAATCTGAATTAATCTTTGTAATCAATACATATTCAACTATTTTTTTGAATTATTATCAATAATTTCTTCTTTAAATAAATCTCCAAATTCTTTAATAACATATCGTTTATTGGCAGTATTCTCAAAAATCACAAACCTATCATTGTAACATCTAAATTCTGCTTTAGGGTACCGAATTTTAACTTTCTCAGTCAATAAAGATACATTTTCAATAGAACTATAATCGAGTTGCTTATCCAAAATATTTAACAACATTGAAAATAAAATAGAGCTAATAACCAACCCCATAATTTTTAAGCTAATCTTTGCATTTCCAATAAGCTTATAAATAAAAATGAACAAAATATTGGCTCCAAAGAATATCAAATATTTAAATATTTGATAGTAACTTTTTTCTATATAAATACTACGAACAGAAAATGAAAACGCTGCAAGTCCAAAAAATAAAGTAATCCAAAACTTTATTCGCTCTCGTTTATCATCTTTAATAGCCAAATAAAAGCTATATGAAAGAATCCCTATGAGATACAGTGGTGATCTTATAAGTATTAAAATACCATCAATTAAAAGCTGGCTAAAAGAGAAGAATTGTATGAGTGATGGTGATAGTGATACTAATTGATAAACCTGTACTCCTCCTCCCAACAGAGTAGGAATAAATACAATAATAGTAAAATATTCCTTTAAAAACTTTAACATATTATTGCCCAAAAGATCCTCAAAAAACTTTTCATTTATCTATTATTGTTTAAGTAAACCTAAATATCCAGTATTGAAGTTTCATTACTGTTGTTCAATATAATCTATGCTTCTATGCAGGTTAAGATAATCGTCATCACTAAATCATCTTATTGGCTGTATTAATAGAAATAATGAACAAAAATTATATTATTTTTTATTGAATGAATTTTTTTGAAATTTTTTCTCCTACTTCAATAAACCTAATGACATACGTTCCTTTATTATAGAAATTTAATTTGATCTCATTACTTTCAGAATATCCTTTTTGAATGACTCTTCCACTCATGTCATACATTTCAAAATTTCCAAATTTTCCACTCCTAGAATTTGTTAAAATTAAAGAATTCCTTGCAACTAAATAACTAATAGTAATATCATTTTTACGATTAGTCAAATCAATTGTACTTAAAGAACTGTAAGGAATTCTCACAGAATAATCTTCTGTTTGTCCATAACTCATATTCTGGCAAGCTGTATTATCATTAAAGTCAACAATTATTCTCATTCTCAAATAAGTGTTTTTTACAGCTGTAGAAGGAGGTGTAAAATTGATCAAATAAGGGGAGGCGGTAGGATTAATTCTCGTTCCTGATGTGCCAATAAGTTCAGTGCTTTCAAAAGATCCATTATTATTATAATCAATCCAGGCTTTTACATATTGTGGATTTGTTTGGAAACTTACGCTTAGTTGATTGGAAGACATACTGATATCTGTATATACTGACTTATTAATACAATTTTGAGCACTATAGTCAATATAATATTGAGCATTGGATGTTGAGTAGGTAGAAGAATTATTATCAATACTTCCAAGCAAGACTCTGGTTGGCCCCATACCATAGTCTCCAGGGTTAATAATGCCCGCAGGATTACATACAGACGCTACTAAAGTTCCTGCTCCAGGATTTGAAGCCAAATCTTTTCCACCTAAAGAATTTGTTAAATTTCCACGATACTGTAAAAAAATAGCCATGCTTCTATCTCTTTGGCCAGCAGTAAATTTTTTGGGAAGTGCCGTGTAATTCATAATATTATATTGAATGCCTTGATAAGGAGATGATGTACAAGGGTTTGGATCTGTATTGACTGGTACCGGAAAAACATTTAAAAGACACGCTGTTGGCTCAGTATCACATACTTTATCATTATCAGTTGTGCAATTGTTATTGATTGGGCAGTCAGAAGTTTGCGGAGAAGATGGTTGTGTTGAGCTACCATTGAATGGATGATATAGTCCCATAGAATGACCAAACTCATGAGCCAGGGTACTATCATTAGTATTAGTAACAACAGCCACTTTCATAAAGCTTTCATAAGAAGCGTCGGTATTAGTAGGAAAGCCTGCCCAGCCCATCAGACCTGAAGTAGATTTATTCCCGTCAAAACCAATCACTACATAAATATTAAAGTATGAGTTTTCTGGCCAATGAGGTGCTAAACTTTTTATATCATCTGTAGTAGGTCCATTTGTGCCATCTTCTTTTACACCATAAGTATCATATCCAGATAGGGAACTTCCATTGTACCTAACAATACCATTACTAGCAGTACATTGAGCTGTTCTTTTTGCTAATACGAGTTTAAATGGTATTACATTTCCATCATCAACACCATTCCCTTCGGTAGAAAAGCCGTTGCCGTAAGTAGTTGCATACATTTTGTTACAATTATCCAACCAAGTCTGGATTTGTGTATTTGTAAGTGAAAGGGATGAATTTGAACTTGATGAGGATTCAATTACATGCACGACAACAGGAATTTCATAAATTGTTCCGGTATACAATTTGTTAGTGAATGTTACTCCCTTTTTTTTAAGATATTCTTTTATATTCATTTTTAAGAGATGATTTTCAGCATCTTCTCTCGCCTTCCTTATTTCAGGATGTTTCATTTCTAATTCTTTTTGAGCAAAATCAAAACCACATGATTGTTGTCCAAATATCATTATACAAAATAATGACAAGATAAAAAGTAAGTTTTTTTTCATTTTAAATTATAATATTTTATTTTCTATGCGAAGAATCTAATATCAAAATCTGGTTATATTTCAATTTCCGATTTTTCTTTAATATTGTTTAATTCGATCTATAATTTATGTAGGGTATTCATTTAACAATAAGGTGTATTAACCCAATTCTTCAGGATAAAATTCTCTTTCTTTAATATTATTCAAGGGATTAGCTAATAGCCAATTAAAAGCAGCGGAAAAAGTCCTTCCTATATAAATAATTTTATCGCTGTTGTGCGGGAGGAAATAATATTTACTTTTAAAGACAGCCACTTGATCACCATGCGTAGTATCCATTATCAAAAAAGACTGCTTAGCATGCTCTTGAGAAAGGACATCTCGTCTCCATGAATAATATTTGTTAATCCTTTCTTGCCAATTTATATGCATTGCAATAATATTTCGTGGCATATAAACTCTTATACAACCACTAACAAACCCTTCTCCATAATTTACTGCAAAGCTTTTATAGTCTGTAGGGCATAGAAAAGAAAATTTTATTTCTAAATCGTCAAAGCTATTCATTGCAGGTAAAATCTGTTTGAAACTTCCAGTAACAGGGTTTGGTATAAGTCCTAATTTCATATTTTATTTGCTATAAGATTATTTATAAAATAAAAATACAGATCCGGTTACTAAAAAAAGTACAAATTTTAGTTATATACTTCTATATTTTTTGATTGCACAACAATGTTTTGAGGAACTCACTCTTTATGGATATTTTCTATAAATATTTTTAACAGCTATCAGTGCTTAGTATCATGTTCATATCTTAAGCAAAAAAAGGTTAAGAAATAATGATCAAATAGTAAAATTGCTCACATAGCTAAATGAAACTCTTGAAAAATCATTAGAATAAGCTAGGTTTGATTTTTACAAATAATGCAATTCACAATTCTCATTACAGGAACAAAAGACATAACTACTTAAGTTGTTGCAATTTATTTTAAAAGCTTTCATTTAAAATACTCATATATGCATAACTATTAATTTGGACTTAATATTCAGAAATGTAGATCAACTTTTAGGGTAACAAATAAACAAATTGAGCAACTTTTAAGTTGCTCAATTGTGAAAATTAAATAACATCGCAGTATTTAATCTCTCGAAAAATTTGATCCCAAAACATATAATTGTTTTGAGCATTTAATGCAAAAAATGATTTTTTCAAGTTAGCTCATTATTAAATTTTACTGAGTACAAATATTAATTGATTAACTACAAATATTGTATATATTGCTAAGTGTCAATTTAAGGTTAAGCTTTTCAAAAATTTGGAATCATTATCTCTTATAAGACGATTCTATAGAAAAATAAATAACTTAAACTAAGCCAACCATACTTTGATATTTTTGGTATTAATAATCTAGTGATTCATAATAAAATAGCCAAGATTCTAATGACCTCGGCTGTTTTATTAAAATTGATTACTAAATATTTTATTTAAACTTATATGTTACCCCTAATTGGAATGTTGAATTTGCCATAGATTCAGCATAAGCTTTTTTAATAGGATTGGTTAATCCAGCAATATATCTTGCATTAAATCCGAAGTTCTTTGAAAAATTAAATCCAAGGCCTAATCCTAATCCAAGGTTAAATTTATTTAAACCATAGCCAAATTTTAATGATGTTCCATTCTCTGTTTTAAACTTATTGTTTACCATTAGACCAAATTCAGGACCCGCTTCAACATAAAATTTTGAACTTACATTATATTGCAACATTACTGGAACTGTAATATAATCAAGATTTAATCTTGCTTGAGCAAAAGATGCAACTTCTTTATTTTCAGGTACAAAAGCGCCATATTGAGAATATAAAGCCTCGGGCTGCAAAGTGAAAGAATTGGCTAAAGGAATGCTAGCAAATATACCAACATTAAATCCAGCTTTGCCAGTTCGGATACTATTGAGATGAGATAAATTAAGTCCTGCCTTTACACCAAATCCAATGGGGGATTTGAATTCAGTTTTCTCTTGCGCAAAAGCTAAAGAGCCTGCAACAATAAATAATCCTAAGATTAATTTTTTCATATTTTTTTATTTTAATTATAATTTTTTTTATATCCAAACAATACAGTAGATCTATTATTGATTTGAATAAGCAATTTGTTTTCAGTAAAACAAATAGATAAATGTGGAAATGGAGGTTAAGAAAAGTAATTTTAAAAAGTGGTATGAATTGGAAATTTATAATCTCTCCGTATTCTTTTTTTCATTTTCAATTAATCTAATCTTTTCATACAGCTTTATATATTTTAAAAAAGTATAATAAGACATTGTTTTGGAAATATAAAATCCGGGAAATCCATCTAAAAAACCAAGTTTGATTATAAATACTTTAATAAACTCAAAGATGGGACTTACAAAAATTTTGACTCGGCTTGTTCTTATACCTTTTTGAAACATTTTTTCAGCCATCATGTCAGAGTATTTATTGATTTTCATGATATGATGATGAATGTTTCTATATGTATAATGATTTAGCCTTCCTTCCAATAGGCCTTTCTTTTCATCTGTAATCAAAAATTCATGTACTTTGTCATTAGAATATTTTGCATATCCTTTTTTGAAAAGTCTTTCGCGGTAAACATTTCCCCAACCTCCATATTTTATTAAGTAGATCCCCAGATAGTTATTAAACTTCACATTATAAACTGACAGTCCAGGGTTCTCAGAAGAGGCAACGTCTTTTATTGACTTTTTAAGTTCTTCATCTGGAACTTCATCTGCGTCCAGGAACAAAATCCATTCATTGGAACATAGATTAATAGCATAGTTTTTCTGTTCACCATATCCATTAAATTTTTTCTCAAAGAATTTTACTTGAGGATATTGTTCTGTACAAATCTCTTTGGTTTTGTCTGTTGAAAAACTATCAACAATTATGATTTCATCAACAGTGTTTATGATTGATTCTAAGAGTCTTACGATATTATCTTCTTCATTATAAGTAATGACTACTAAGGAAATTGGCATTTATTTAAATTATAGGATGTTATTTAATGGGATGTAAAATTGTTTTAGAAAAATTTTAAAGATGGATTCATTCAGATGGTAATTTTGTGCTTAGGTTTTGTTAGCAATATGCTTTTAATTTACTATGAAGTATCTTTGAATTGACATTACGTATAATACGAGATTTGTCTAACCTTAAAACCTATATGTAATAATCTATTCTAATTTTAGGGCAAAATTAAAAACTCCTTTTTCAATAGAATTACAAATTGTAAATAATTAGATATATATAATAAAGGTGAACCAGTTTTTAATGTTTATAATTATATTAAGTTTTAATCCTAAATCATTAAGTACAAATATGGTTTTATTCAAAATTTAAAAGGAACCCTCTTAAAGGGTCCCTCATAAACAAAATTGAGATTTACTGTAAAATTGATTTATAAA
This sequence comes from Chryseobacterium sp. MEBOG07, assembly GCF_021869745.1. Lineage (NCBI taxonomy): Bacteria > Pseudomonadati > Bacteroidota > Flavobacteriia > Flavobacteriales > Weeksellaceae > Chryseobacterium > Chryseobacterium sp. MEBOG07. The sequence continues at coordinate 3,880,309 of NZ_CP084579.1, read as the reverse complement.
CATATTGCACTAATTAAAAAAGCCTATGAAAATCTTTACCTCAATAGTGTTTTAATAAATTTTTATTAATTATTAATCTTTTCATTTGTTTTTGCAAGTATATATTTCAATAAATCTTTCGAAAGTATTATACTAATTTTTAAAAAACAAACTCTAAATCGTTCTTTTCCTAGGTAGTCCAAATATACTTATTTATAAAGCTTCCTAAAAGCCATGTTTTGTTCTGATATATTATTGCTCACTACTATAATTTTGAAATCAGCTAGTGTTTTATGCTATTAATACATAATAGCAAAGCAGAAATCAGCTTCTATATACCTAAACAATAAATAATATTTTCTGGATTTAAAAATTAGACTTTAATTCTACATAATATTTTTCTTGAAAAGAATGCGTTAACACTTCTTCCCGTGTTAATAGTTGTAGTTTTTTATTCAATATTTATAATTTTCCAATAGTTTGAAAATGTAATTTTGCAGATATAAACACTTTAGGATATTTCATGATAATACTAATGGCCGATTTTATTAAACTATGAGATTAAATTTTACTCTAAGTGAAACTTTCTTATCATTTGTGTTTTAGCCTCTCGTTTTTATGAGAGGTTTTTTAATTTGTAAATACCCTAGATGAGTTAATAATAGCTTATCTACATTTGTAATTATCTCTTCAAAGCTCTTTTGGCCTTACTTTTTAAGGCCTATTCTGTTGATGGGAAGTTAATTTCAGAAGCATTAAAAAAATCACTATAAATAAAGTTTTTTACAATTTCATTGTTATCATTTGAAAAATGAGGCGCCTTAGAGGAATAATGAAGTATAATAGAATCTGACAATTTCAATTCTTAATTATAACTAACAATAGATTTTTGCATACAACTGTTTTTAATTAATAATATTATAAAATATATTCAGCAATTATTTTCAATAATATTAAATACCATAAATTTAAAATTACAAATATTAAATAATAAACGACAATATTTCATTTTATAGGCTGGTTTTAATTAATGTACTAGAAATAAACCTGTTGTAGTTTCAATAAATGTTTTTCTTTTAGACTGTCTGTTATTTCTTACACCTAATGGAGATAGTTTATGTTCAGTGAAGACAGAAACTAGTTTTTTTTAATAATTCCTAAGTTTTGTTCCTATCATTTCCTAATGTAGTTACAATTTTTAGTTTTCTCCTTAAATCTTAGGGACTTCAATTTTCTTTCGATTTTCATTTTGTAATCAAAAGCTTTAACAAGGTATATTTTATCAGTCTGCCCAATTTTGGGAGATATTAAATTATTTTCAAAGAAAGTTTACCATCTATGTAAATGTCTTTTTTTAGCAGTCTAATATTCTTTATTTTTCACACCTAATTAGAGTTATTTTTATTTATATTCTATATTTGTTATATCAAAAAACAAAAATTTTAAAATGGAAAAAACACTTCATCTACTTTTAGTTGGGATATTACTTACTGTTATTTCTTGTAATAATAAATGGTTTCAGGATATTGGATTAGAAAATAAGAAAGATATTTTATTAAAGCTAATTAACAACGGTCTATCGGTTTCACCACTGGTGGCAAAAAGTAAATGAAATACTAAAGCTCCAATTGATGACCCTTTACGTGGAAAAAACTATTTTAGATAGTATGCATGTTAAAGCAAAAAAGCTTAGAATAGATGAGATTTTTGCAAGAGATTTTTTTAAAGCGCAATTCGAAGCAGGAAAAATAAAGCAAAGGCAATTGCATAAGCAATGGCAGGCACAAAATTGAGGTTTATTTTACCCCTCTCCAGATCTAGCTAAATGAAGTTCGTCCAATTTTGGGTAGTCTAACCCCAAAGTTATTAACAGAACTAAAAAAAGAAAACCCAACTCTTGTGATAATCAATCATTAAAAAAACTAAATATAGATGTAAGAAAAATCTTAAATTCTATTTTTGATGATCAGATTGTAGAAACGACAATAAAACCCATAGAAAACTATTGTAAGATCTACTAAATAAAAATTATGATATGTAAGAATTATTCTTAAGAGGCAAAAAAATATTCAATAACTTTTACCCATAGACTGAACATTCTTTCTTTGGGATCCTAAAAGTAATTTTTCTAATAGATTGGGATTTAGTATTTCATATGATGTTTTGGTCTCAGAAGATTTCTTCATGACCTCTACTATTTCAGGATGAGACAATCTATAACATTTCTAAACCATTACAATGTAACCAAATAAACCATCAATTCATTACAGTTTCATTTTAGATTTTTCATTTTATTTTAAAAATATTTTAAGATATTCTAGTATATAAATTACCAAATTAAGCGATGTTTAATGATATAGTTGCCATATTTTAATGCTTGTTGTTTTCCATAACTTTAGAAAAATTTTAATTAGTTTTAACATATTCTAAACGAGAGTTTATCATCTCATTTTTTATGATTTAAAATAGATTAAATTAGCTTAAATTAACTTTATTTTTTGCAATTGATAATAATGTGATATATATTTAAATGCTAAATGTTGCATGGGTTAGGTATATAATGAACTAAATAATTTGATTGATGAAAAAATAAGATAATATTTTTGGATAATGCTTTAACAACGGAGATGGATCAAGATGTTTTGATTGAGATAATCCCTTATATGACAGAATTGTATACAAATCCTTCAAGCTCTCATATTATTGGGGGGAGGGTTAATGAGGAGATAAAAAAGCAAGATAAAATGTTGCTATTTTATTAAATATAACACTTTTCCAAATTACTTTTACATCTGGAGCAACCTAGGCTCTAAATACTATAACTAAAGGAGTTGTCTCGTAAAATAGATCCATAAAAATCAAATAATTACTGTTTCAACAGAGCATTCAGCAGTTTTGGAAACATGCAAATTCTTAGAACAACAAGGGGTGGATGTTACTTATCTTCCAGTACTTCCTACAGAACTAATAGATCTAAATGTTTTTAGAGAGTTAGTCATCTGGTTCATTATACGTATTTGGAAATGATGTTGACCTAGTATTTCTCTGCTTAATCTTTCTTTTTATTTTTATCTCTTTTATTTTAAGCTCAATGATATGCTTTAATATAAAATCTAAATCTTCATCTCTGATTTTCAAAATAAGCTTCATCATCACTTTTAGATTTAATTATTGATGTATTGATCTAATATTTTCTTTTTTTCAATTTCAAATTCCTCCTCAGTGATGGCTCCTGAGGTACGTAGATTATTCAGTGTATTAAGCTGATCATACTTTGTTGACATTGATTTATACTGTGATTTATTCTTTATATAAACTACATTTCTACTTGAAAAAGCCTTTGAAAAAGCCAACCACCAGCCATAAACTGTCCAGCCAAAAAATAAATTAATAAACAGTACACTAAAGAACTTAAATTTTATTATTGGGCATCTTAGTAAAGCAATAAGAGAGGGTATAAAATAAATAAAAACAATTATTTTGAAGAGTGGAACGTCTCCACTACTATGGCTTGTAGAAGATATTGTTGCTAACATGTTTTTATAAATAATTTTGTTATTATCTCTTTCTTTATGTAAATAAACAATGAAAAGAATAACTTCAAATATAGAACATTTAAATAAAAAAGCCACTAATTAGATACATCTTTTTAATGGTAACATAAACGATGCTTATTTCCAAGCTTTGTATTCTCTAGTAAAGAGTATATGGAGGATAAAGAATTTTTAAAGGAAGAAGTCCTAAAGAAACTCGGGAAGCGGATAAAGCAGATAAGAATCGCTAAAGGATATTCAAGCTATGAATATTTTGCCTATGAGCATAATATATCCCGAGCTCAATATGGACGATATGAAAAAGGAGAAGACCTCCGTTTTAGTAGCTTAGCAAAAGTTATTAATGCCTTTGGTATGACCATGATGGAATTTTTTGCAGAAGGATTTGAAGAAAACTGAATATTATCGACTCACTCATATATTTATTTGCGAAGAAATTAAATTGAGCATATATCAAGATATTGAATAGATATCTAAGATTGTATAAATAACATTTTTAGTTTTTTTAAAATATTGAGATAGCATATATCTGATATTCTTTTCTCCTCATGAGTCCCATCTTCATTTTTTATTTTTTTTCAATACGGCTCCCTCTACGATTGTAATTAGTGGGTTGAGAAAATATAAACCCTTTAGGCTCTTTACTCATTTTTACTGTTTTCCAATTGTAGTCATTATCCATGGCCAAATTGATGAGATTATTGATTTTTAATTTTTCAACATCCTCTAAACTAATCTGATATGTTAATTGGATACGTTGGTGGAAGTCATCATCTATAAGCAGGACATACTTATTATTATATGATACTTTAAAAATTATAATTTCATTATTATCTGTAATATGTTCACTAACAGTAATGTGATTCTTTAACTTTTCTATTATAGAATGGATAATGTTGAATACTTCACTCTTTTTGTCAGTTGTTTTTTTCCACCACTAAGTCCGACAGACTTTGAGCCTGGGTCTATTAGCTTTTTATCAAAAGTTCCATAAGGCGACGTCTCTGGAAAAAGAGTTTTCTCTCCTGTTTTAGATTGGCTACCTTAGAGTCAATTGAACTTAAGATATTTGTTCCCGATTCAATGAAATTTTCAGCCAGTTCTGGATTAACACCATCCTTTGTAAGAGTTGTTTTTTTATTTTGACTGCTTTTTTTAATCTTTTACCTCTGGAATTATCTGAATTGCCTGATTCAGTGCCTGATGAACTGTAGTAGTTAACAAACTTAATATAATCGGTATCATAAAGATTATCAAAGTTTTTTTTCTGAATTTACCTTTACAATTTCATTAGCCAAAAAGATGGTCTTTTCTCTAGTATTAATATAGCTGCCGTTTATAGTCAGGTGTAGTTTTTCCTTTATGGGAATTAAGAAGATAAAGCGATTTCTTTCAGGAGTGTATAATACCTTATGATATAAATGACTTTGAATTTTAAGCAGATTGTTCCAAAGATAGTTATCTTTTGAAAATAAGAAGAATGCTAAGGATGTGGCCATTGATTTAATATTCTCACTTCCGTGTTTTTTCAATGACACTTCCGCCTTTTGTTTTTGGTTCCCATTTTACCATTTCTGTTAACTCCTCAAAATCAGCTCTAAATAAATTTTGAATGATGAGAGAGTTTACAAAATAAAAGGCTTGGGCGATAACAACAGACGGAATAATAATGGTTATGGGAGTACGTTTCTTAAATATGACCTCAATTTGGTAATACTTTGTTCCTACAGACTCTTTTGAAGAAACAGAGCTTTGATTATCTTTTACTGTTTGAAAACTAATTTTCTCGTAACTTTCAAACCATACTCCTAATTGATAATTTTTCTTCTTTATTCTTTTCGATTTATCATCAAATTTATCATCAATTTTTAAAAACATGAGTGATTCAATATTGAGTTCTTCATAATGATAAGATTGTATTTTTTCAACTATAGAATCACCTTCACGCTTGTATATGACATGTGCGAATTCGATTCTTGTGTATATTTCATGATTAACATGCTTAAACCAATAAGGAAAATTGGGATTTTATAGAATCCCTCTGTAATAGAAGTGAAGCTGAATTATAGTTCTTTTTTTATTACCTTGTTCTAATCGGTGAAAAGCAATTGGTTCATGACATTTAGGACAACAATCACGTAAAATAGTTTCATAATTACAAAATACATAAGAAATTAATAACCTCCATTGCTTTTTGTAATACGTCTTTCTTGATAAAAATATTGGACAATATAAAAGCTCAGTATGTTTACGCTTTCTATGAAAAATGCCCAAAGGAAGTATCCCAGAGGTAACACCATTTGGATTATGATTTTCAAATAACCAACTTTGATAGCTGCTTAAAAACAGATTTTCAATAACAACATACTCCAAAGGAGTATTATCAAATATTACTTTTTTTAAATAATCTGTAGTTGTATTATCTGCATCCCCGTTCCAGAAATGTTTACGCTTAAATGATATTTCCAAAAGAATGGCACTTTACAGAATCCTCTTGTGATAGTCTAAAATCGGCTTGTGAAAAGCTCATCCTGATATGGCGGAATATAATGTTACCATATATTTTTTTCTAATATCAGGATATCTTTTATGAGAATTAAGCAATAATGTGCCTATTTACGTTTATTACTCTTTTAAAAACAAATACTGATTCTGAAAACACAATAAGCTTAATTCTCATTACAAACAAAGAAATCCGTCTTACAACTGATTTCTTTGTTTTTAGCTTATCTATAAAGCGAGTAGAATTACAGGGATAATTATATTTTTATCTTTACAAAGGAGCAAAATAAATTTCACTTATAAACATTAACTTTAGGCCCATCGGGGCTTTTTTGCTTCTTTATATTGTTTCTGCTATTAAGAATTTTATAATAGATTTTATCCTTAACCAGTTTTTTTACTTTTCGTGAGCTGGCACCTAATATAAAAAGACAGCATTCGCACTGTCTTAAACTAGATCTTAAAAAACTTGTTCAATATACCTCTGTTAATCCGAAAACACTAAAGTAAATAATATTTTTTTTCCTATGAGCTTATTTTTCAAATATTTACTATTTTTAATTCACAAAGAATACAAATATAAAAATAGAAAGTCTTTTGAACTGTCTAAAAAATGAATTTGTTCCGAATGTTTTTTGATAAAATTTATAATTTTTTTAATTAATATTTCATCGTAGAAACTTCAGAATTTTATTCAAAAATTAATTTAAAATAAAAGGCTAAATTTTATTTTCTATAAAAATCGCTTTTTTAATAAACTTTATAAATAAATGAAAACCTTCAGCTATCTTTTCCATAATTAATCGGTAGTGTTTATAGCCTCAAAGATATTGATTGTGGATCAAAGAAAAATTGTAAATATTAAATAATAAACTACAGTAATTAAACCTCAATAACTATATAGACATGTTCATTAATTATATGTAAATACAAAATATAATTTTAATGTAATTCTATCACCCAGCACACATTACACAAGAATTTTTACTTTCAGAAATAAGATATGGGGCAGGGCTTTTCCAAAAGCATTCGTCCTAATATATAAATATCTATCGTTTTTGAGATTTACTTTATAATTTCACTAAGGTTATTATCCTTTAAAAATTGTTTGAGATGCAATATAATTTTAAAATTCTGCGACATAAGCTTCAAGTGTGAAAATTTCTATTTCTATATTATCTCCATAAATATATAATTCTACTTCAAATGTTTTCATAAATAAATGCCCCTAAAAAAGTGTCTAACTTTTTGGTGGTAGTCCATTTCGAGGAATTTTTTAGATTAAGCATGTCGGTCGCAAATAAAAATTCTAAAATGTCTGCGTTGGGCATTAATAATTGTTTTGATTAAACCAGTTTGATATTTCATTTACAGCTTGTCCAATTACCATTGGATCCTCATAAAATTGAAAGTGTACTGTTCTGTCCAGCCAAATTGATTTCTTGTTTTGTGTTGGAATTGAGTTGAAAATCTGTTTGGCATATTTATATCCACCGTCACTCATTTCTCCATGTATCAGCAAAGTAGGTTTTGAAATCTTTTTTGCCACAGACAATGCATCAAAATTCAAAGTTTCCAACTCGCTCATTGTGGTTACTTTGTTTTGCCAACCGCCCCGATAGGTAAAATAAGGTGCTTTATTTTCCCAGGGATGATACCATTCATAAATAGGTAATGGTGGTAAAAGTTGTTCATTTCCTATGCTGTCAATTATTTTTATGTAATCTGTTTTGCCTGTTTTTTCAAATTTTTCTTTGGCAAGTTTTGCTCTTTGCAAATGTGTGTCCCATACTTTTTCATTGCCTAAAAGATGGACCATATTTTCTTTTATCAAATAATTTCCTGAAACCAATGCTATTCCCTTTATACGTTTGTCATCAATACTTACTTGCATCATTTCGTTTGTACCGTTACAGATGCCAATGACAAAAATGTTGTCGGCATCCACATCATTTCTCGAAATTAAAAAATCAATAGCAGCTTTTACATCTTCTTCTTTATTTTTCAGACTTTCAAATTGCCGTGGTTGTCCTTCACTTTCGCCATAGCCTCTTGCATCGAAACACAAAGCAACAAAACCTTTTTCGCTTAACCGTGTTGCGTATTGGATGGGCGATTGCTCTTTTACCGAGCATACCGGACCTAAAATAACAACGGCTGGTTTCTTATTTTTACTGTCATTATTACACAAAAGTCCCACCAAATTTTGGTTGTTACTTTTAAAATTTACTTTTTCTATAGTAAGCATATTTTCACTTTTTTCTGAAATAATTTTAAAAGAAGTCTTGTAGTTATACAGTTTGTTATTGGGTAAAGTAAATGCAACGAAAACTTCATTGGTATTTAAATTAAAAATATCAACCATATTGGAACCATCTTTTTCTATCCAATAGATTTTATAAATTCCATGTGATATTTCTTCAATTTTATAATTTTCAACAGCCGTTTTCCCTGTTTCATTATTGGGTGCAGAAATGTATGTCCATTTTGCCTGATTATCGGATATAATCTCTAAATTCAAATGAAGGTTATCTGTTTGATAATCAAATGTTTTTCCGATAAGTTTTAAGCCCGTTTGAGCTTTCGCATTATTGAAAATTGATAGCAAAACTATTAACGTAGTTATAATTATTTTTTTCACTTACTAGCTATTTACTAATCCTATTCTTGTTTTGTTGAATTCATTTCGTGTAATTTCCTGAGCAATAAAATACCCCACATTTCCAAACGAAATTTGTTTAGCCTCACTTTTAGGGAAATAATTTTCTTGTGAAAGATAGTTTCCATCCGCATAGCCCTCAATAACCATTGTTGGGCAGATAAAAAGATAGTTAATGTCTAATGGTGCGATGTTGGTGTAAGCTTCCCAATGGTCGACTCGTTGATTTTTTAGAAATCCGGGTTGTCCTACCAAATCTCTGCGCAAAGTTTTGCTATCCTGCAACGTAAGTCCTGAACCTCCAACTATAATTAATCGTTGGTTATTAAAAACCAATTTGGCTAATAATTTTCCAACGGGTGCAACGATCATAGTTGGGTCTTCGTAGTTTCTGTTTCCAAATGCCGAAACAATTACTTCAAAACCTTTGATGCCTTCTGCAATTTTAATTTCGTCATTTAGTTCTCCTGTGATAATGGTAACATTTTCAGGATATTCATTTTGTCGGATATAAACACTTACTTCATTTTCTGCTTTTAAATTTTCTTTTACAATTTGTTTTCCCATTAAGCCTGTTGCTCCGAAAACGATTACTTTTTTTGACATAATTTTAATATTTATTTTTACTGAAATTCCGTTGTGCGAAACATTAATAATTGATGTTTTATAAGTGCCTAAATTGTCTAAATATTTGAAAAATCTTCCATCATGGCCATAACCATCAATAACATTGTACATTGTATAAAGTCCTCCATTTTTTATTTTTGGCTTACAAAGTTTAAAGAAAGTTGTGTAACCTTCATGCGGTTATGTGCTCCATGTTGCATCTGAAAAAACAAAATCGAAAACCTCGTTTAAAGTTGGAATTATCTGCATTGCATCGCCCAATTTCATTTCAATTAAATGGGAAACTCCAGCTTTTTCAAAATTGGATTTTGCTTTTTCAAATCTACTTTTGTAAACTTCAATGGTAGTCACTTTTCCACCTGTTTTTTCTACCGTTTTTGCCAACCAAATGGTAGAATGAACGCTGGATGTACCAATTTCTAAAATATTTTTACAGTTGTTGGCAAGGATTAGTTTTTCTAATTCTTGTCCGTCTTCAAAAGGGACGTTGTAATCTGTCTAGGTATTGCGGTGCTGGATTAAGAAATTGTGAATGATATTCGTTTGGGATATTATTTCGCTCATCATTTTTAATTATTTGATAATGCAAAGATGAGCAGGAAAGTTATGAAGTTGTTAGGACAAAACGTATGTTTGTCGGTACTTTTAAGAGATGCTTTTTCTGAATTCTAATGGAGAAATTCCAACTTGTTTTTTGAAATAACGCGCAAAATAACTGCTGTCTTCAAAGCCGAGTTGGTGGGTAATTTGGCTTACTGTCAGTTCGGAAAAATTTAGTAATTGTTGTGCTTCCAAAATAATTCGTTTTTTTATTAATTCAGTAGGTGTTTTTCCGCTGATTGTTTTTATGGATGTGTTTAAATGATGAGTAGAAATATGCAATTGAGAGGCATAATTTGAAACAGAGAGATTTTTGGCAAAATGTAATTCAATTAAATTTTTAAACTGCTTAAAAATTACCATTTGATGTTTGCTGCTATTTTGATTATTTTTTGACGAAAATATTTTTTGAATGCGCCTTAATAAAACCAATAATAATGCTTGAATTGTTTCGGTTGATTTCTCACTGCATTTAGATTCTTGATAGAGCAAATCTACAATGGGTTCTATCGCTTTTTTATCTTCATTTTTAATTTTTAAAAACGGATTTTCGTGAAAATTATCCATATAAGAAAGCTCAAAAAGGATATTTTTATTTTGAAATATTTGAAGAAAAAACTGTTCTGTAAATAATATGGCATAACCTTGTATATTTTCCCATTCTTCAAACAAATGCAGCTGACCCGGCGAAATAAAAAATAAAGTGTCTTTCGAAATAGCATAATTTTTATAATCAATATTTTGACCGCTTGTCCCCTTTGTAATCCACAAAACTTCATAGAAATTATGCTTGTGTGGAAATTCAATATTTTCGGGTTCTACCATATCTTCAAATTTGTCCACCAAAAATTCAACCTGTTTATCAGGTCGATTGATGAGATCAGAAATAAATATTGTTTTGAACATTTTGTAATATTTCAATTGTATTTTGAGATTATTTTTATTTTTTAGCAATAATATCTGCCGCTGGAAGATATTCCGGATTTGGCAACTGCAGAAGTTATAAATTTTTGAGTTTTAACTATCGTTTTTGAGATTTAATTTTTTTGGTTATCTTTTAATGCAAATAACTCATTTAAATTTCCTTTAAAATCAGATTCTTTAATTAATTCAAAACCAATAATATTTTTCGTTAAAATTCTAAGCACGCTCCCATTATTTCTATCAGCTATTACTAAAATTCCTGTTTTGATAGTATTAAAATTTATTTCAAAATTTAAAGGGTATAAATCAAAAATAAATCCACCATCCATCCATAATTTGATCTTTAAATCTTTTCTTACAGAATAAATGTCTTCATCAGAACCTTCAAATGTTGGGTGTAGTTCTAAAAAAAATTTCAAATCCTTAAGCAACTCATTTTTCTTCATATTATAAAAATCTAATATTTGATCGTTTATTGAGATTATAAATTAAATTTCAATTGGAATTTGTAAAAGAACTGGAGTATAAATATCCACATTTATATCTGATGTCTCAATTGTTACGATTAAGCTATAGCGAATTTGATTGGTATAGCGAGCAAGTTGCTTTCTATTTTTCCACCATCCTCCTACGGGATAAATTGCAATTTTATTTCGCGTCGAAAGATCTATAGCTGTCCCTTCCCAAATATCTTTATGGATAGATCCTTTATCACGAGCTTTTGAGCCAAGAATCCAATGCTCATTTCCTTCAGGAATATAATTGTCATCGCGGGCTGCTTTACTTACTCTCGCAGAAAATGCCTCTTCGCTCTCGTTTGTATCAATCATTTTAAATCTTAAACCATGCGAACGGTAGCTTGCTGCAAGTTCATATTGACGATTACCTGGATTAGGCTCGATGAAATATGACAACGTTAGTTTTAACTGGACTGGAGTATTCATTAGTTCTTGAAGCACATCAACAGGCCAAGGTAGGTCTATAAGATGAAAATCATTTGTTTTAACTCTATTATCTTCAAACTTATATGGTTTCAGGTATCTTTCAATAATTAATGAAAGTGAATTGTTAGCACTAAATTTTGCCTTATTAAAATTCGGAACACCATATCCCACAGTTGATAAAAGAGCAAGTTTACGATCAATAGATAACTCGGAGATATGATGTCCGCCGAGCATAGAGTCTGTCCAATCTGCCGAGTGAATAATTAATGCTCTGATAGTCTCAGGCCAATATGCTGGATATGATTCATAAAGCTGAGCTGCAAATTTACTTGCCAAAGCTGTTGAAGCACTTGTATCTCCGAATGTTGTAAACCATGAACGTCCAAGTCCACCTTTCGCTGTCGATAAAAGAGACAACGAATCTGGGTCAATTATTCCATCACTAAAAATTCCTTGATTCCCCCCCTCCATGACAATGTCAGGTTTTCTTGGCCATTCTTGTTGCCACATTATAGATGTTTTATTACATGGTGCCATGTCTCCCCTTTGAGCAACCAATAATGCTTCTGGAAACTGATTAAAATCTATGGCATCCTTCAAAGTATATGCACCTACAGTAACTGCATTAAAGGATTGCGCAGGATCCTCAATTGAATATTCGTCATTAATTATTGGAAAATTTATTCGATCATCCATCGGAATGTTACCAGAGGACACAAAAATAGAGTTGTATTATTTGGATTATCTGTATCTCCAAAAATTCTTTGATCTATTGCTGCTGACCAAGATGAAGGTCTTCCTAAATGCACTAAAGTATCACTGGTTACTGCCATACAAACAATCCTTTTACTTCGCGGATTGATTAATTCTGCACGAGCAATAGCCTCCTGCGTTATAGCACCATATAGCTCAGGGTTATTTGGTTGGCTTGGTTCAATAATCTTTATACTTTCAAGATCATGGTAAATCTCTATTCTGTTAAATCCATCCATGGCATCACTCAAATCCCCGTACATTATCAATCCCGCCATAGGTGTACCATGGCCTTGCCTATGAGAATCGTTTTTAGACCAAGATGGCTCAATTGTATCTAAATTCCTAACATTAATCAAATTTTCCAATAGCGGATGGGCGATATTAACACCTGTATCTAATAAACAAACAGATACATTACCTAACACCTGATAATTATCTATTCTTTCATTGAGATTTTGAATCCAATCATTTTCCTCTTGCTTATCAAGATAAGTAAAAAAGTCTGCTGTCTCTTTAGGTTTTCTTAGTTCCGAAAGAGAATCAGTATATAAAATCGAATTACCCAACTGGATTGCATTTCCATAAACTAAGAAAACAATATGTTCTGGAAAAGAAAGATATCTCCCCCTTCCAATTTGGATCCCAGCATTTCTCAAAATTTCGAAAATTCCTTCTAGTTGTTCATCAGTTGATATTAAAGAATTTCTATATATCCAGATTTCCCACCATGTATTCTCTCCAGATTCCGGAAATGCAAGTTCAGGCTCCTGCCAGAAACTTTTTAATGTTGCACTTTTAATTGACTCAAGATTAGCAATGAGATTCTGATGTTTAGGATTTCCCCTAGCTGTTTCTTCACCAATATACTGTTCCACTTTTCGTAAAAAGCCACCAATGGCTCTAGGATTCATGCATACAGTTGCTTCGTAGATATCGTCTTCCGAGTTTTCGCCAGGTATTCTTCTGTATGAAGCGAGTCTGTAATTCAAATTTGAATCCTCAAATTTATCGATGTCTAAAAGAAATCCTGGTGCCGATTTGAAAACAAGATAAACGAACTCAACTTCAGGTGCAAGTACCTTAAAAATATCAACAGCTTCGTTAAATTCATTTTGTATTTTGTGCCCTTGAACTGCTCTGTCAAGATTTAGACGCGGCTTTACTTTACTTCTCCCCGTAGAAATGGAGGTATAAGGCATTGGAGCAGTACGTTCTTTGAGAAAAATGTGATCACGTAAAAATTGAGGCATATTTTAGGTTAAAATGGTTTCTTTCTATGCTTTATTGAATCAATAAAGTCATCCTCAGAAATTTCATCTACCCCATACACCAAAATATCTTTTGCAAGATCTTCACAAACTCTAGAAATCTCAGAATAACTGAGGCCAATTGACTCTGTAGCAATTTTTTCTAAATTAAAACTATTACTTAAATTAAGTTCATCCAATCTTTTCACATATAGCTTTTTAATTTCCGGTAATTCCGGTAATGTGTAAATGATTATATCATCAAAACGTCTAAAGAGAGCTGTATCTAAAACTTCAGGAATATTAGTAGCAGCAATGATTACACTGTTGGAATTATCCTTCTCCAGCTGCAATAGAAAACTATTTAAAACCCTCTTGATTTCTCCAACCTCATTAAGGCTTGTTCTGGTAGTTCCTACACTATCAAATTCATCAAAAAGGTAGACAGCACGGAATTGATTCATCGCATTAAAAATTTGTCTAAGCTTAGCAATCGATTCTCCCATATATTTGCTAATCAAACCATCCAGCCTGATAACAAATAATGGTATAGCTAGTTCGTTCGCAAGAGCACTAGCAGACATCGTCTTACCACATCCCGGAGGACCCGCAAATAATAGTTTTTTTCTAGGGTGAAGATTATGATGTTTTAAAAGTTCAATTTTGGATTGCTCATCTAATATTCGTCTGAGTGACTTGTTGATTTTAGAAGATAAAATCATATTATTAAGCTTAAACTCTGGTTGAATAAGTTCTAATAATTCGCTTAGTTCCTTTTGACCAACGCTATCATGAAGTGGTCTTATAACACCTGCAAATTTTGATTTGCTTGACTTTGCATTATCAATAAGCTTCTTTATCTCATCAGCTAAAGTGACATGCCCTTTTTTAGCTTCAGCGGCAGCAATTTGCATTGCGGTAGCATAAAACCTGCTATCGTCACCAACCCCATATGATTTAATTAAACTCTTTATTTGTTCTGCTGCAGCCATAAGTATATAATATACAAAATAACAATAAATATTTGAAATCTGATTAAATAGCTATCAACTTAAGATTTAACTATTTTATAAAATGTTGTTTTGCTTCCAATTTTGAAAGCTTTCATAATTTCCTCAATAGAAAGATTTTTACTTTCATAGGAAGTCTTCACTAAAGGAGCAATTTTTTTATATTTTTCTGTCATTCCTTTTGGTCTACCTCCATTTTTTCCTCTTGCTCTAGCTGCTTTCAATCCAGCATTTGTTCGCTCTATCAAAACGTTTCTTTCATGTTCAGCCAAAACACAAAAAATCTGGAAGATTAATTTTCCACTAGCAGAGCTGGTATCTATATTCTCAGAGATAGATCGAAAGTGTATCCCTTTCTTGTTCAATTCTGTTACGAATTGAATTAATCCAACTGTTGTTCTTCCAATCCTGTCTAATCTCCAAATAGTTAAAGTATCTCCCGTCCTAATATATTTCAATAAATCATTAAGTTGTGGCTTTTCCGATTTTACACCACTAACTTTGTCAACATAAATTTTTTCTATTCCGACTTTTTTTAAAGCATCTGTTTGTAAATCTAAATTTTGTTCAAACTTGCTGACTCTTGCATATCCTATTATCATTAGTACATTTTACTCATTTTCAACAAATATAATGTAATTTGATTTTATGTACAACGAAAATGTACTTAAAAATACGAGAAAAAGCTTTAATAAAAAAAATCAATACAATTATATAAAACCGACAGTTTTCTGAATCCGTTGCAGAAAATTTATTAAGAAAACCATTATAATAGAATAGTGTTTCTGTCTTTCTTGATAATGAAAAGAGATTCGTAAGAGTTATTCCTGCTGTCGTTTGCCTATTCCCGAAACTGTATTTTCTGTGCTTCTGTCAATTAATTAAAGAATAAGAAAGGTGTATTTACAGTATGACATCAGAAATTTTAAAGAATTCCATATTCTTTTGCAAGATTAATCACTTCCAACGTACTATTTGCATTAAATTTCTGTAAAATATTTTTTCTATGTGTTGCAACGGTTAGTATACTGAGTGAAAGGATTTCCGCTACTTCTGGCCCTGTTTTACCTTTAGCTATAAGCTGTAAGATTTCAGTTTCTCTAAAAGTTAATTTTGGATCTTGGTGAAGTTTTAACAAGGAGGGTTTACTTATAATTTGTATAATTTCATCATTAAAAACAATTTTTCCATTCAAGGCATCATTAATACTTTGATTAAGTTCTTCAATGCTGGAATTCTTTAATAAATAACCATTTGCTCCGTTTTGTAGACTTTGTAGAATAATTGTTCTTTCCGCTCTATTACTAATAAGTATTACTACTATGTCCGGATTCTTTTTTTTTATCTCTTTACATATTTCCGCTCCGTTTCCATCCGGAAGATTAATATCTAACAGGATTACATCCAAGTGATGACTTTTAATATATTCTATAATTTTTTTTCCTTCTGTAAAAGTAACTACAATATCAAAATTATTATTTTGAGTAAGAATGTTCACAAGACCATGTATAACGATTGGATGGTCATCCACAATAGCAATTTTTACACTTTTATTTTTCATTAATAATTAATTCAATATTTATAATAGTACCAAGATTATCTTTGGATTTTATATCCATTTTTCCGTTCATATAATCTACCCTTTTTCTTATATTGAAAATTCCATGCCCTTTATCATTGAAATATTTTCCTATTCCTATACCATTATCTTCTACTGTTATTAAAAATAAATTTTCAGATTGTGAGCATTGTATAAAAACTTTTTTTGCATGGGAGTGTTTTATAACATTTGTTAATAATTCCTGAATTATTCTGTAGATGTTTAATTGAGAGTTTTGTGAAATTATTTTTTCATTAATATTTAAAGGTAAGAATTCAATTGTAATTTTTTTTGCTGAAAAGAATGCACACAGATCATCTATAGAATAGATGAGTCCGTAATTTATAAGAGAGGCTGGAGACATATTTTCTGAAATTCTCCTTAATTCGGAAATCGAATAATCCAGTTGGTTCAATATTTCATTAAAATCAGATTTATCTTCTAAGTTAGAATTTTCTGACCATAATGAGAAATTTAATTTTACGGTGGAAAATAATCCGCCAACTCCGTCATGGAGTTCCTGGGATATTCTTTGTCTTTCATGCTCTTCTCCATCCAGTAATGCTCTAGTGATTTTTAATTCCTCAAGTTGCTTTTGTTCTTTTATATTTTGGATTAAATTAATTTCGATTTGCTTGTCAAGCTTTATTTTATTCTTAAAATAAAACAATATCAAGATCAACAACATAATTATAGAAAATAGTATACATCCTAAAATCCAGAAATATATTTTATTTTTTTTATCTCTATTTCTTTTTCCTTTATTTCTTTTTCCTTTTCTAATGTTCTGTATTTTGTTTCTAATAATGATATTTCATATTGTATTTTTTGGTCATATATACTATCATTTAAAGTAGAATATTTTTTTGACCAGTATAATGCTTCTTTGTTATTATTAAGAAGTTCATTAACATCCCTAAGTTGAGTATAAATAATTTTGCGATTGTTGACTTCCTTACTTAAATCTCCATTTTTAAAAAATTCTAACAATGTATTTTTTGCCTGCTTATATTTTTTTAATTTCGTTAAAACATCACTCTTTTGAAATAAAAATTTTTGCAGAAATACATTCTGTTTAAACTTCTTAGATCTTTTAATTCCATTATCAGATATCAATAATGCTTTTGAATACTGTTTGAAGTTTATTAATACCAGCAGTTGAGAATAAAGGTAATAAGTATAATGAGATGTCTCTTGATAAGGGGTAATGATTTTTGTTGCTTTATCTAAATAGGGTTTTGCTAAACCTTCGTAACCAGCCTCATAAGAGTACGAATCGCTTAATGCAAGATATGTAGTATATAGATGAATCGAGTTTGGATATTCTTTTTCAAGGATGTCTATTGATTTCAGCATGTATAATACTCCCTTTTTGTAGTCATTTAGACTATTGGTCAAATGCACTCCCAATAGGGTATAGAAGTAGGCAATATTCTTTTGATTCTTATATTTTTGAACTAATGGAATTGATTTTTCTGTTAATGTTTTAATAATATAAGGATAACTTTTCTGATTAACTTGAACAATAGCATATCGATACCAGGAATCTGCAAGATAAAAATCTGATTTTCCACTATTTATTTTTGAAAGATACTCAATTGCTTTCTTAAATAATCCTTCCGCTTTATTCTTGTCTGTGTTAAGATAAAGAAGCCCTTCAAAATAATAAGATTGTCCCAGCGAAAAAGCATCTTTTGATAAATATAGTTTACTTTTTATAAAGTATTTTTTTGCCAGTGTAGGCTCTATTATTCTGTAGAAATCACTAAGCAATAGTAATGTAGTTTCTTGATCTTTTTGCGCTTTTTTATGTAATAGATCAAATTCTAATTGATGTAGGTACTTTTGTTCATCCAATGGAACCCTGTATTGAGCATGTCCAAAACCTGGAAAAGAAATAAAAATTATAATTATAAATGGAAATAAATATCGAATATAATCCTTAAAACATTTCATTTTTTATTTGGGTAATAAATTGATTAAACTTAAATATAGGTCTACCTTATTTGAGGTAGATGAAAATACATTTTTGGTGGTATTGTTTTGATTTGTAGTCGTTTGTAATTTTGCGCTAGATTTTTTATTAAAAATAATGTTTTTCTATAACAAATATGTTTAAGTAGGTATAGGGACACTAAATAATAAAAACAAACACAAAACTACACAAATGTTTAATTATAATCAATTACAATCTTTCTCTTATACAGAGCAAGAATTAGGAATACAAAAAAAAAATCTAAAATTGTTGAAAACGGATTTTCAATATTTAATCTTAAAGACTTTGATTGTAATGCACCTTATACAACATTACTAACATATCCAGATTATTTTTCGTTTTTATTTGTTAAGAAGGGATCAGGAAAATGTTATATAAACGGTAAGCTTTGTTTTTTAGAACCTTACACCATCAATTTTATAAATAGAAATGTAGAGCAAATATACATGTTTGATAGTTTTGATGAAGTATATATTTTAACTTTTGAAGAATATTTTATTAAAAAATATATGTTTAATCATACATACGAAGAATTCCCATTTTTGCTTACAGATGAGTTCTTTTCTAACATTGTATCACATGAATTTTTTGAACATGTAGAATACCTATATCTTCAGATGAGAAGGTATTTCAAAGAAAATGATAAAAGTTTTAAAATAATCGGACATCTGTTTGCCGCACTGTTACATAGATATAAAGAGTCCTGTTTTCATGATGAGCCAGTAAATATAGATTCACAGATGATACACTCATTTAAAAAACTGTTAGATAGTCATTATCAGGGATTGGTAAATGGTGCTGAAGATAAGATATTTCAAGTACAGGATTATGCAAATGCCCTAGGATTTCACCCTAGTTACTTTGGGGCGATGATAAAAGTAAAAACAGGCAAGTCAGCTTCAAGATGGATTGCAGAAAAAACGATTTCTCAATCAAAGCTGCTCCTAAGGAATCAATCTATTTCTATCAAAGAAATCTCATATCAGCTTGGTTTCTCTGTACCAGGACACTTCAGCAGCTACTTCAAAAAACACACAGGAGTTTCACCTAAAGAATATAGAAGAAATTTTGATTCTTAAAATAAAGCACCATTTATATGGCCATCAAGCACACTCATTTTGATGAATGTTTAATAGGTGTAGTTTCTTCTTTAAATCTTATGATTATTAAGTAGTATTTGGATTCTAAATTATAAGATATAAATTATTTTAATGATTAATAAACAAGCAACTCTGGCTCTTCTAAAGCAGGAATAAAGCCAATGAGTAGAATTCAGATTATCAATAATAATATAATATAAGCAATTTTTAGTTTTGTAGCTGGCATATTTATTAATATGATAACCGCTTTCATTATCAGAGAGAAAAGGGGCAATATATGTATATAAATTATTTATCTAATATAAGGTATTATTACAAATTAAATAAAATTGATAATTAGAAAGGCATATATTTCATATTATTAAATACATATGCTAAATGCTTTTTCAATTAAATCTTTAAATAACGAATCTCACTAAATTATATAAATAAAAAGAGCAAACATTATTATTGGGGACGATTATATAGATAATGAACTTATATATGCCTATGATAAGAACATCATGAGTTTTCTAAAGTACAATGATAAAATTCTCTGTTTTTTATTAATCGAAACAGAAAATTTATATAATAGAATATAAAAAAGAGAAAAAATTGGTCAAGAGTAATTCGTACCTACCTAATGACGGATTTTATAAGCTATAAAATAGGATAAAGAAAATTTCTTTATCCTGCCACCTTATTTCTATGGCAAATATGAAAAATATTAATCAATAATGAAACGTCTAGTGCTGAATTTAAAATCATTCCTATTTTTGAATTAATTGTAAATTTTTTAATCATGGAAAAATACCATTCAATTTTTTTGATGACTATAACAAATGGCCGCATTACTTGGTGATTTTTATTCAATAATACTAACTGCTGATATTACAAATACTGTATGCTATAACAAATTGCTGTTTGAAGATTTTATTAGTTCTTTAAATGCAATTAAAATTGTTTCAATTATACTTGTTTATACATTTTTTACTGTATTTGGTCTTATCAATTTTGCGGGCAAATTTACCCTCTTTTCTTATCTTGAAAACAACTGATGATTATGAGAGAAATCAATTTTCTGAACACTCTTTATTGGATAAAGCATTTAAAGAGGATAACTCAACCATGCTTAGTTATTACAATGAGTTTCAGAAAAGTAAAAAAGTTAAATTATACATAAAATACAATTGTTTGTTAGTGATTTTTCTTATTATATTTGAAATAAGATTAAATCAAGGGGTAGTTCAAAGAGCTTTATCAAGATCAGTGAATAATTACTATTTTTCACTAATACTATCAATAACAGCAATAAGTTTTGTTATATGTGTTTTATATCTTACTTTCAATAAAATAGGCTATTATACGGAAATCAGCAAAGATGATGGAAAGAAACTGACAAGATAAAGTTTTTCGCATAGAAAACCCTGCTAAAAAAGCAGGGTTCTCAATTATATTCAGGACGTTAAACTATGTAGACTTCCTAAAATACTCTTTTACCAGTTCTGTACCCTCATTTGCGATATTTTAATATAGCCGTTAAATGTTTTTAAGACCTTTGCCCTGTAATATTCATAATTCCCCCTATTAGGGAATGTAACTTTTGAACATACTTGCAAGTGATCCCTTAATTCCAGATTAACAGTCTATTCATTCGGTTCATTATAAGGGTTAGGTGTTGGTGTCCTTCTGATATTTCGCTTTTTTATTCTTCAATTGATCTTTATTTCTTTTATTTTCAGTTCAATAACATGCTTTAATATAAAATTTAAATCTTCTTACCGAATTGTCAAAATAAGCTTCATCATCACTTTTTAGATTCAGTTGTTAATATATTAGAGATCTAATATTTTCTTTTTCTCTGCCTCAAATTCCTCATTGTTAATCGTACCTGAAGAACGTAAATTATTTAATTTATTGAGTTGATCATACTTGTCTGAAGTTACTGTGGACTCAGCTTTATTTTTTATATAAATAATATTTCTACTCGAAAATGCCTTTGCAAATGTAACCACCAACCATAAATAGTCCAGCTGAAAAAGAGATTGATAAATAATATGGTAAAAAATTTCCATTTGATGATAGGAGATCTTAATAAAGCAATAAGAGAAGGAATGAAATAAATAAACAAAATTATTTTAAGGAAACTTGCTCTTCCTTCTGTGGAATTAACAGATGTAAGAAATTGTTATCATACCTTTAATAGTTTAAAAAAGCGTGGAACTGAAGTCAATCAGTACTTAGCCCACGCTAGTATAAGACATGGGCGTAAGTCTATCATTTTTGGTTATTATTCAAATAAAATTCGCGGCTTTATGTACCAAAACGATAGCTTATGCTTTACGTTAATTTTTATTTCTAAAATATAATTATTTCATTAATAAGTTTTTCTTAACAAAAGAGATTATGCAAGAATTATGTACTCCTGATGGCAATCGCAGAAAATATAATCAAATTATCTCCTATAAATTACTATTAAATAAAATTAAAAAGGCTCTAAGTTTGTAGAATTTTCTAATGAAAAAATACTTTGAAATATAGAATAAAAAAAATCGATTGTATAATTATCAAAAGTTGAAATATTAGGTGTAATTATATTTGTTTGATTTTCAGTGTTTTATTATTTTTATTTTGATAATATTTGACTTTCGATAATACCACTTATCACAAGCTTTTGATAAAGTCGATATTCAATAATTAGATTTTTTTAATAAAACGGCGGCATCTTCGATGCCGCCGTTTTTATCTATGAATTAGGAATAAGCTTTAGCCGAAACCTATTATTTTCAATATTAATTAAAACCTTCAATAATCTTAGAGAAATCCTCTAATTTCAAAGCAGCACCTCCAATAAGACCTCCGTCGATGTCAGGCTGAGAGAAAATTTCTTTTGCATTATCAGGCTTTACAGACCCTCCATAAAGGATAGATACTTCATCAGCAACTTCCTGTCCATATTTTGAAGCAATAATGTTTCTGATGTGAGCATGGATTTCCTGAGCCTGCTCTGGACTTGCCGTTTCTCCTGTTCCAATAGCCCAAACCGGTTCGTAAGCGATCACTACTTTTTTGATCTCTTCAGCAGAAAGCGTGAAAAGAGCCACTTCAGTTTGATTTTTTACGACTTCAAGGTGTTGTCCTGCTTTTCTTTGGTCAAGAGTTTCTCCGTTACAATAAACAGGAATTAGACCTTTATCAAGAGCTAATTTGATTTTTCTGTTACAGTGAGAATCAGTTTCTCCGTGGTACTGTCTTCTTTCAGAATGTCCGATCAATGATCCGGTTGCATCAATAGACTCTAGCATATCTGCAGAAATTTCTCCTGTGTAAGCACCGCTTTCATGCTCGCTCATATCCTGAGAAAATACGCCGATTTCATCCTTTTCAAAGATGTCTTTTGCCATCATTAAATATAAAGACGGTGGCGCGATCCAAACCTCACAGTTGGTAGCATTGTTGTTTTTATAGCTTAGTAACTGAATCATCAATTGTTGTGCATCAATTACATTTTTGTTCATTTTCCAGTTTCCTGCAACTATTTTTCTTCTCATAAGATTTAAATATAGATTTATTTTACTTTTAATTTTTTCTCTAATGAATCTGCGTTATCTGCAAAATCTGCGAGAGCTTTTATTTATTTATTTATTTATTTATTCCTTCCAGTTTAAACATGAATGCATACACCAAAGCGATATCCTTCAGATAATCGAACCTTCCGGAAGCGCCACCATGACCATATGCCATATCTGTTTTTAATAACAATACATTTTTATCCGTTTTCATATCCCTAAGTTTGGCTACCCACTTGGCAGGTTCAAAATATTGTACCTGAGAATCGTGTAGGCCTGTTGTTACCAATAGATTAGGGTAGTTTTTCTTCTCTATATTTTCATATGGAGAATAGGATTTCATGTAGAAATAAGCTTCCTTGTTATTTGGATTTCCCCATTCGTCATACTCATTGGTAGTCAGCGGAATACTTGTATCAAGCATGGTATTTACAACGTCTACGAATGGTACCTGTGAAATGATTCCATTCCAAAGATTCGGGCTCATATTGGCTACTGCTCCCATCAGAAGACCTCCGGCACTTCCTCCCTGAGCATACAGATGTTTTGGAGATGTATATTTTTCTTTCACCAGATATTCTCCGGAATCAACGAAGTCGGTAAATGTATTTTTCTTTTTCATCATTTTTCCGTCTTCATACCATTGTCTTCCCATTTCCTGACCTCCGCGGATATGAGTAATAGCATAAGCGAAACCTCTGTCCAAAAGACTTAGCCTGTTGCTGTTGAAAGTAGCATCCATAGAGCTTCCGTAAGAACCGTAAGCATAGAGTAGAAGCGGGCTGTTTCCATCTTTTTTAAATCCTTTTTTATAAACAATGGAGATCGGAATTTTCGTCCCGTCTTTTGCTGTGGCAAAAAGCCTTTCTGTGGTATAATTGTCTTTATTATAGCCACCCAGAACTTCCTGTTGTTTTAAAAGAGTTCTTTTTCCTGTTTTTAAATCCTGTTCATACTGAGAATTTGGAGTAATCATAGAAGTATATCCAAAACGGAAATTATCCGTGTTGTATTCAGGATTGTCCAGTGAAGAAACAGTATAGGCAGCTTCGTCAAATTTCAAAAACTCCTTTTTCCCTGTTTTTCGGTCATAGATGACCAGTTGGGAAAGTCCGTTCTGTCTTTCGCTGAAAACCAGATAATTTTTAAAGGAAGTTATGCCCTGCATCAAAACATCTTTTCTGTGAGGAATAAAATCTTTCCAGTTTTCAACCCCCGTTTTATCTAGAGGGGTTTCTACAATTTTAAAGTTGAGAGCATCTTTATTGGTTCTGATCAGAAATTTATCTTCTAATGGCGTAATGCTATACAGCACATTCTTCATTCTGGGCTGGAAAACATTGAATGTCCCATCAGGCTGATCAGCGTTCAGATATCTTGTTTCCGAAGAAGTGGTAGACCCTGAGTGGATCAGAACAAATTTTTCATTCTTAGATTTATAAACGGAAATAAAGTTGGTTTTATCCTTCTCCTCATACACCGTTACATCTTTACTGGAATCTGTTCCCAGCGTATGCTTTTTGATCTTTTCAGATAAAAGGGTCGTAGGATTATTTTCTGTATAAAAAATGGTTTTATTATCATTGGCCCATGTTGCAGAACCTCCTGTATTTTTTATTTCCAGATCTGTAATTTTTCCTGTACCAAGATCTTTTAAAAATAACTTATACTGTCTTCTGGAAACATCATCCACACCAAATACCATTTTTGTATTATCAGGACTGATACTGAAACCTGAAGCGGCATAATAAGAATGACCTTCAGCCATCTTATCTACATCCATAAGAATTTCTTCCGGAGCAGTAAGGCTGCCCTTTTTTCTACAGTACTTAAAGTATTGTTTTCCGGCTTCTGTACGGCTGTAATAGTAATATCCATTCCTAAAAACAGGTACAGACTCATCTTTCTCCTTGATTCTGGCTTTCATTTCCTGGAAAAGCTTTTCTCTGAAAGGTTCTGTATCTTTCATCATACCCTCCCAATACGTATTTTCGGCCTTTAAATAATCAACGACCTTGGTAGAATCTTTTCCTTTTTTAAAATAATCAATCATCCAGTAATACGGATCATTGACCTTGTCACCATGCATTTCTCGGATATGTTCCTGCTTTTCTGCAACAGGACCTTTCATATCCGGAAATTTTTGAGATTGAAATGTTGATGCACTCATTACTAATAGTCCTAGATAAATTTTTTTCATGGTATTTTGTTTTGGATCAGAGTTGATGCTATAATCCCCAAAGGTTTTTCAGCAAAACGTAGAATGTATGTTCTTCTTCGGTTACTTTGTTGTCTGCTTTGATCAATGATTTTGCAAACTGAACAAATTTTACACGCTCATCTGCTGTAGAATCTTCATGGAAACATCTCGCATGGAACTCAAAATGGTCTTTCCATTCCTCAGGCTGTAAAAGAGCCAGCGTTTCAAGTTCATTGTCAAGATTCATTCTGAACGGAAATTCATCCGCCATATATTGCTGCACCAGCATTCCTTCTTCAGGAGCAAACTCTCCGTCTACAGAAGAAAGGATCATTAATAAGTGATAGCCAGCGATTGATTTATTTGATTTTTGCATGTGTTGTGGTATGTTTAAGTTGAGTGTTTAAATTTGATAATTGATAATTGATAATTGATAATTGATAATTGATAATTGATAATTGAGCTACAATTATTTCTCATAGAGACTTCTTTTCTTCTATCATTTATAATTCATCACTCATCATTTATAGTTAGTTAACGTAGTCTTTTGCAGGCTGTTTGTCTACAATTTTTCCTTTTTCAAGGATCAATACAAACGGGTTGCTTCTTGCTATTGTTTTGATGGCAGTTCCGTCCATCAGTACATTCTTGATTGTTTTAAAAGTATTGGGCTCTGTAGAAACTCCATAGATAAGAGCTCCTTTCTGAGCATTTACTTTCGCTTCCACTTTCTGAAGCAGATCAGCAGGGATCTCTTTAGGATGGTAAGAGAAAACCAAAACCGCTTTTGGAGCGTTAATAATCTCGTTGGTAACTTCCATTCCCGTAGGATCTTCAATCTTCAATTTTACAATTTCAGATTTATAACCTTCTTTGATCAATACAGATTCGTTTTTCCCATCCTCAATTTTCCATGGAGAACCTTCTGCCCAGTATTCTGTTTTTTTGATATAATCATCCTGATTTACTTTTACAACGGCTCCTGTTTTCTGATTTTTCAGAGAGTAGAAAGTCTTGTATTCAGAAGGGTTCTTCTCGATTTTTACTTTTTCACCTTTGATATCTGTACCAATTTTATAATCACGGAAATCAATAATTGGTTCATGCATAATTCCCTGTGCCATAACGTAAATCATGCCCAGAGAAAAAACAGTTAAAAGAATATATTTGAAAGTGTTGGAAGGCTCTTTCTCAGTAACGGCATACTCATCTTTTTTACGGAATTCTTTTCTATACATGATGAATAAAATGATCAGCCCTACAAGAAGTACAACATCCTTAAGGAAACTCTGCCAAGGCGTAAATTTAATTGCATCACCAAAACATCCACAGTCTGTTACTACATTGAAATACGCGGAATAAAAGGTAAGGAATCCAAAGAAAATACAAAGAGCAATTAATATGGATAAGGTAAATTTAAGCTTTAATTTAAGCAGGAGCATAAATCCTAAGAAAAGCTCCAGTACCACTACTATAACTGAAAATAGCAGTGCAAACTTTTCTAAAAACGGCATATTAAAAACAGGAGGAGCAAAATATTCTTCCATTTTGAAAGAAAAACCTACAAGATCCACGGCTTTCACAAAGCCTGAAAGGATAAAAATAACAGCAATAATAAAGCGTAATAAACCTTTGAGCATATTAAATATTTTTGGGTTCGAATTGATTTTCTTTTTCCGAGAACTTGATCAGGCAGAAGACAGCATAGTTCAGCATATCGAAATAGTTCGCGTCAAGTCCTTCAGAGACGATAGTTTTTCCCTGGTTGTCCTCAATTTGTTTTGTTCTTAATACTTTCTGATAAATAAGATCCGTAATCGAAGAGATTCTCATATCCCTCCATGCCTCACCATAATCATGATTTTTTCTTTCCATTAGAGCCTTCGCTTCATGGGCGTATTGGTCATACAGACCTAAAATTTCTTCTTTATTTTCATTGAAATCATTGGAAAGGCCTTTCTCAAGCTGAATAAGTCCAATGATAGAGTAGTTCACAATGGCGATAAATTCATCTTCCTCACTCTCATCTACCATTTTTTTATCAGTCATTTGAAGCGTACGAATCCTGTTGACTTTGATGTAAATCTGGTCTGTAATGGAACTCGGTCTTAGTACCCTCCATGCAGCCCCGTAATCCTGTAGCTTTTTACCGAAAAGATCACGACACTGACTGATAACTTTCTCGAACTGTACTGATGTTTTTAGCATAAAATTTCTTAATCTTCCAAATATACGAATTCGGTTTTAGATTTTTGAATTTGAAGAGCTGAGTTTGTGAGTCAGAGGGTTTGAGAGTGGGAGAGTTTGAGTGTTTCGGATTCGTAATGCGGGGTTTTAGAGTTTGATAGTAAGAGGGTTGGAAGGTGTTTGAGGAAAGAGTTTCAAGATTCGATTTACCGAGTTTTGAGAGTGTGCTTAGCTTCCAACCTCCAGCTTCTGGCTTCCAGCCTATAATCTCTAATTTCTTCTCATTAAAAACACATAAATCACTAATTTTGCACTACAAAATCATTTATCAACTATCATTTATTAATTCTCATCCACCAATAATAAACTCCTATGCTCTCCAACCCTCCAACGCTCCAGTCCTCCAACGCTAAAACCTATTCAATCAACTGCAACGGCCGATTGGTACAACTAGACACTCCAAAGATCATGGGAATCCTGAATCTGACCCCGGATTCTTTCTCTGACGGAGGGAAATTCAATAATGAAAAATCAGCTTTGTCGCATGCCGAAAAGCTTTTGAAAGAAGGGGCTGAAATACTGGATGTTGGACCTCAGTCTACACGTCCCAATGCCGAATTTTTAAGTACTGAAGAAGAAATAGACCGAATCGGAAATCTCATTTCTCTGATCAAAAAAGAATTTCCGGAAGCCCTGATTTCTCTTGATACTTTTTATGCAGAAACAGTGAGATTTGGATTTAATGAAGGAATAGATCTGATTAATGATATTTCAGGGGGGCAGTATGATGCAGAAATGTTTGATACAGCTGCTGAAACGAAGCTTCCGTACATCCTGATGCATGTAAATTCTTCCTACCAAACCATGCACGATAAAATAAAATTCGAAGATATAACGCTGGAAGTGAACCAATATTTTTCCAAAAAAACGAAAGAACTTTTAGAAAAAGGCGTGAATGATATCATTCTTGATCCCGGTTTTGGTTTCGGAAAAACAGTAGAAGACCAAATGAAAATGATCCACGAAGTTGAATATCTCGGATTTGGAAAATTTCCTCTTTTAATAGGCATTTCCAGAAAGTCATTTATCTATAAACCTCTCGGGAAATCGCCTTTGGATATCAATGAAGAAACTCAGGAACTTCATATGAAAGTGTTGGAGCAGGGCGCAAAAATTTTAAGGGTTCATGATGTGGCTGAAGCAAATGAAACGCTTACCCATTTTTTACGAAAAAAATAAAAAGTGTGAAAAAAACTTGTGAGTATTTAAAAAGTTTATACATTTGCAGTATGAATTTTACGAATCAGAAAAATATTATTGTCATTTCTATTATTGCTGTTGTCATTAACAACAGTAAGGAAACGGCATTTTAAATAGATTTTGATTTAAAATATATATAGGCCGTTTCATATTTGAAACGGCTTTTTTTTGTTTTAATTTTTTATAGTACAAGAGTATGTATCAGTTATTATCAGTAATTATTATCGTCATTATTATTCCCTTGCGTCTGTGAGAAGGAAACTATATGACTGTACATATATGGAGCCCTCTCACAGCGTGAGAGGGCTTTTTTTATTCCCTTTTTTAATTTTTTAAACTTCTATAACATGTATTACAACGACGACACAGTCATCTATTTTGACGGAAAATTTTTGAAGGCAAAGGAAGCCGGAACAGATCTTTATGGGCAATCCCTTCACTACGGTTACTCTGTTTTTGAAGGAATTAAATCCTACAGCACAGATCAGGGAACCCAAATTTTCAAAGCAAAAGAACACTACGAAAGACTGAAAAGATCAGCAGAACTGATGCATATTCCCTTTGATTATTCCGCAGAGCAGCTTACAGAACTGACGTATGAACTTCTGGAACGTAACGGATTTACAGATGCTTATATCCGTCCGTTGGTCACATGTTCTCCCAATATGTCACTTTCAAAAGGACAAAAATCTTACCTGTCGCTTCTTGCCTGGGAATGGAAAAACGGATACCTGGCGGATAAAATGAAAATCATGACTTCCCCTTTTCAGCGCCCGAATCCTAAAGCTTTTAAAGTTGAAGCCAAAGTAGGTGGGCATTATGTGAATTCGATCCTTGCCTGTCAGGATGCCAAAGACAAAGGCTATGATGAAGCATTGGTTTTGGACGAAAACGGAAATGTTGCAGAGAGCTCTGGTGCCAATGTTTTCTACGAAAAAGATGGAGTCCTATTTACCCCGGGCAAAGGAAGCATCCTTCCGGGAATTACAAGACAAACGGTTTTTGAAATCTGTGAGGAGCTTGATATTCCGGTTAAAGAATCCTTTTTCAAACCTGAAGAAATGAGAGGAGCAGATGCCGGTTTTTTCTGTGGTACGGCTGCAGAAATTGTTGCGCTGGATTCGCTCGATGATGTCCCTTTTACCAGAGACTGGGAAGATACGGCGAGTGGGAGAGTACAGCAGGCTTATTTGAAAAGGGTAAGAGTTCTGTCATTGTAAATTTATGGAATTTAAACATTTGTATATCAGTTAAATACATCTATTTTTCGAATGATTGGATATTGTAGTTTTTAGGAAAGTTAGAAATGAAAGAAATATTACAAGCTGTAGTTTTGGCTGAAAATTAAATAAAAAAAATTGCTTTAAGCAGATGAGAAGAAAAGAAAATGAAGAATAATATGCTAAATAAATATTCAAAAACGTTTACGCAAAACAGTGAACAGCCCGCTGCCAAAGCAATGTTGTACGGGATAGGCTTTACAGAAGAAGATATGCACAAGGCTCAGATTGGGATTGCCAGCATGGGGTACGATGGAAATACCTGTAATATGCACCTCAACGATCTCGCCAGGGAGGTAAAAAAAGGAACCTGGAGTAATGGGTTAGCTGGATTGATTTTCAATACCATTGGCGTAAGTGACGGAATGAGCAATGGAACAGATGGAATGCGCTATTCACTGGTAAGCCGAGATGTAATTGCAGACAGTATTGAAGCCATCTGTGGAGCACAATACTACGACGGATTGATCGCATTACCGGGGTGTGACAAAAATATGCCGGGAACTATTATCGCAATGGGAAGACTAGACAGACCCTCTATCATGGTGTATGGAGGTACTATTGCTCCCGGTTGCTATAAAGGAGAACAGCTCAATATCGTTTCGGCTTTCGAAGCTTTAGGGCAAAAAATTGCCGGTGAAATCACAGAAGAAGACTTCGATGGGGTGATAAAAATTCTTGCCCGGGAGCAGGAGCATGTGGAGGGATGTATACAGCCAATACAATGGCATCTGCGATAGAAGCATTGGGAATGAGCCTTCCGTACTCCTCTTCCAATCCTGCTTTAAGCCAGGAAAAACAAAATGAATGTCATGAAGCGGGAAAATATATTAAAATATTATTGGAAAAAGACATTAAGCCTTCTGATATCATGACCAGAAAAGCTTTTGAAAACGCCCTTCGTATGATTGTTATTTTGGGAGGAAGTACCAATGCAGTTTTACATTTTATAGCCATGGCAAAAAGTGTCGGAGTGCCTCTCACCCAGGATGATTTTCAGAAGATGAGCGATTGTACGCCTGTATTGGCAGATCTTAAACCAAGCGGGAAATACCTGATGCAGGACTTGTATGAGCACGGAGGAATACCGTCAGTAATGAAATATTTGCTGGAAGAAGGTTTACTTCATGGAGACTGCCTTACCGTTACCGGAAAAACACTCGCCGAGAATCTTAAAGATGTTCCAAATCTGGATTTTAATACACAGAAAATCATAAGACCTCTGTCAGCACCCATAAAAGCTACCGGACATTTGAGAATATTGTATGGAAACCTTGCTGAAAAAGGAAGCGTGGCAAAAATTACAGGAAAAGAAGGAGAACGTTTTGTGGGAAAAGCCCGTGTATTTGATGGAGAAAAAAATCTGATCAGAGGAATTCAGGACGGAACCGTACAGCATGGTGATGTCATCGTCATTCGTCATGAAGGTCCAAAAGGAGCTCCCGGAATGCCGGAAATGCTGAAACCTACCAGCGCTTTGATTGGAGCAGGTTTGGGGAAAAGTGTTGCCTTGATTACAGATGGGAGATTTAGTGGCGGAACCCATGGTTTTGTAGTGGGGCACATTACTCCGGAAGCTCACGAAGGAGGATTGATCGCCTTTGTAAATGATAATGATCTGATTGAAATAGATGCGGTAAACAACACCATACAGCTCAAAGTTTCAGAAGAAGAAATTGAAAGAAGAAAGAAAGGGTGGCAAAAGCCCCCTCTTAAAGTACAGAAAGGACTGCTTTTTAAATATGCATTAACGGTATCATCAGCGGCAGAAGGCTGCGTAACGGACGAAATCACTCAATAAAAGTATATGGAAAACCTGAATTTATCAACAGAAATACAACTTACCGGAAGCCGGATCATTTTGGAGGCATTTCTTCAGGAAGGAGTAAGAACCGTTTTCGGATATCCGGGGGGAGCTATTATTCCAATTTATGATGCCCTTTACGATTATCATGAAACGTTGGAACATATTCTGGTGCGTCATGAACAGGCCGCGGTACATGCTGCGCAAGGTCTTGCAAGAGTATCTGGAGAAGTAGGGGTTGTACTGGCAACCAGTGGGCCCGGAGCGACCAATCTTGTTACGGGATTAGCAGATGCTCTGTTGGATAATACCCCTTTGGTATGCGTTACAGGACAGGTTTTTGAACACCTTCTAGGAACCGATGCTTTTCAGGAAATAGATGTGATGAACGTCACAAGCCCGGTTACCAAATGGAATTACCAGGTGACTGATGCCAATGAGCTTTCCGAAGTATTGGCAAAAGCATTTTATATTGCAAAATCAGGTCGTCCAGGCCCTGTACTGATTGATGTCACCAAAAATGCCCAGCTGCAGTCTGTTGATTATAAAGGATATTCTCCATGTCATTCATTGAGAAGCTATAAACCGGATCCCAATTTATGTTTTGAAAGTATTGAAAAAGCGGCGGAACTGATCAATAATGCAGAGAAACCATTTATCATAGCAGGACAGGGAATTATGCTGGGGAAAGCTGAAAAAGAATTTTTAGCGTTTGCTGAAAAATCAGGAATCCCGGTGGCATGGACGGTTTTGGGAATGAGCGCTATCCCTACCGATCACCCTCAGGCTGTAGGGATGGTAGGAATGCATGGAAATTATGGACCAAATATATTAACCAACGAATGTGATGTTCTGATTGCGGTTGGAATGCGTTTCGATGACCGGGTGACCGGAAGACTGGATCAATATGCAAAACAGGCAAAGATCATTCACCTGGATATTGATAAAGCAGAGATCAATAAAAATGTAAAAGCTGATGTTCCGATTCTTGGAAACTGCAAACAGACGATTCCTCTTCTTACTGGATGGATTACAAAAAGAGAGCATCCGGAATGGCATGAAAGATTTAAAAAATGTCATGAAATTGAAAGTATCAACCTGATCAATACGGAGCTTTATCCTGAAGAAGGAGAAATTACAATGGGAGAAGTTATCCGGTACCTCAATGAGATGACAGCAGGAGAAGCAATCATTGTAACAGATGTAGGACAGCATCAGATGGCAACATGCCGTTACTCTACATTTAAGCATTCCCGAACCAATGTCACGAGTGGCGGATTGGGAACCATGGGATTTTGTCTTCCCGCAGCAATCGGAGCATCGTATGCAGGGACCAATCGCCCTGTTGTAGCGGTTATGGGAGATGGAGGAGCCCAAATGAATATTCAGGAATTGGGAACCATTATGCAGTATCATCCGGAAGTTAAAATTCTAATTCTTAATAACTGCTATCTGGGAATGGTAAGACAATGGCAGGAACTGTTTCACGAAGAAAGATACTCCTCAGTGGATATTCAAAGTCCTGACTTTGTTCAGGTCGCAAAAGGATATCATATTCCTGGAAATAAAGTTTCTGAGAGAGAAGATTTGAAGTTGGCCCTTCGTGAAATGCTTGATCACAGCGGAGCTTTTCTTCTAGAGGTCATGACGGGAAAAGAACACAATGTATTTCCAATGATTCCTCAGGGGAAAAGTGTTTCAGAGATTGTACTGAATAATAAATTTTAAAGAATAAAAAGATGAAAACAGATCATAAAGAATATACCATTACCGCGTATACAGAAGACTATTTAGGATTGATCAGCCGGATCAATGCTATTTTTTCGAGAAGGAGAATTTCTATGTTGACTTTCAACGTGGGACCTTCCGAAATAGAAAAAGTAAAAAAGTTTGTCATCGTGATCAGAGAAACAGAAGATTCTGTTCAGAAGATCAGCAGGCAAATGGAAAAACAGGTAGACGTTCTGGAGGTACATTATCACAGAACCCCATATCTGACCGCAATAGAATATGCGAGTTAAGCAAAAAATTAAACATCATAATCAGTAATAAATAAAATCAAAAAAAATGGCAAAATTGAATTTTGGAGGAGTAGAGGAGAACGTAGTAACAAGAAACGAATTTCCGTTGGAAAAAGCTCAGGAAGTATTAAAAAATGAAGTTGTAGCAGTAATTGGATATGGAGTACAGGGACCAGGGCAGGCTTTGAATCAGAAAGATAACGGAATTAATGTCATTGTAGGGCAGAGAAAAAACTCCAAATCGTGGGATAAAGCAGTAGCAGACGGATTTGTACCGGGAGAAACGTTATTTGAAATCGAAGAAGCGTTAGAAAAAGGAACCATTATCTGCTATCTTTTGAGTGATGCTGCCCAGATTGAATATTGGCCAAAAGTAAAACAGCATCTTACCCCAGGAAAAGCTTTGTATTTTTCTCATGGTTTCGGAATTACTTTCAGCGAACGTACCGGAATTGTTCCTCCCACCGATGTAGATGTATTTCTGGTAGCGCCAAAAGGTTCAGGAACGTCATTGAGAAGAATGTTTCTACAAGACAGAGGTCTGAACAGCAGTTTTGCCGTATATCAGGATGCAACAGGAAAAGCAAGAGAAAGAGTAACGGCAATGGGAATCGCGATAGGAAGCGGATATCTTTTTGAAACCGATTTTAAAAAAGAAGTATACAGCGATCTGGCAGGAGAACGTGGAACATTGATGGGAGCTGTACAGGGAATATTTGCCGCTCAGTATGATGTATTGAGAAAAAACGGACACAGTCCTTCTGAAGCTTTTAACGAAACCGTAGAGGAATTGACACAGTCATTAATGCCATTGGTCGCAGAAAACGGAATGGATTGGATGTATGCCAACTGCAGTACCACTGCCCAGAGAGGCGCTTTGGATTGGTGGAAACGTTTCAGAGATGCAACTTCTCCTTTATTTGAAGAATTGTATGACAATGTAGCCAAAGGAAATGAAGCACAACGTTCTATCGACAGCAACAGCAAACCGGATTATCGTGAAAAATTAGAAGTAGAGCTTACTGAATTAAGAGAAAGCGAAATGTGGAAGGCCGGTAAGACGGTACGAAGCCTGAGACCCGAAAACAATTAATAACTATAAAGATGATGAAAGAAGGAATAGCTTCCTCCGTTTTAGAGAATGTCTATAAAGCGGAGGAACGATTAAAAGATGTAGTGGTAAAAACACCTTTGGCTGTCAATAATAACCTGTCAGCTATTTATGAGGCGAATATTAGTTTTAAAAGAGAAGACCTTCAAAGAGTAAGATCCTATAAAATCAGGGGAGCCTACAATAAGATGGCAACCATGTCACAGGAAGAACTTTCAAAAGGAGTCGTGTGTGCCAGTGCCGGAAATCATGCACAGGGAGTTGCTTTTGCGTGTCATACGATGAAGGTGAAAGGAACTATTTTTATGCCTTTGCCTACCCCCGGACAAAAACTTGAACAGGTGAAAATGTTCGGAGGAGAATACATAGATGTCATTCTGTATGGAGATACATTTGATGCAGCGAAAGATGCAGCGAAGAGTTTTTGCAAAGACCATAACAGTGCATTTATTCATCCTTTTGATGATCCCGCGATTATTGAAGGACAGGCAACAACGGCACTGGAAATTCTGGAGCAAACGGAAGGTGTTATCGATTATCTTTTTGTTCCGATTGGAGGAGGAGGTCTGGCAGCGGGCATTTGTTCTGTATTTCAACATCTGTCACCACAGACAAAGATTATTGGAGTAGAACCTTCAGCGGCAGCAAGTATGAAAAAAGCACTGGAAAAAGGGAAGCCTGTACTTCTTGAAAAGATAAGCCGGTTTGTAGATGGAGCAGCTGTACAGCAAGTGGGAGATCTCACTTTTGAACGCTGCAAAGATAT
Organism: Chryseobacterium sp. MEBOG07; assembly: GCF_021869745.1. NCBI lineage: Bacteria > Pseudomonadati > Bacteroidota > Flavobacteriia > Flavobacteriales > Weeksellaceae > Chryseobacterium > Chryseobacterium sp. MEBOG07. The sequence continues at coordinate 3,844,634 of NZ_CP084579.1, read as the reverse complement.
CTTGTATGATATGGCTACCGTAGAGGAAGGACTTGTTTGTCAAACTATTTTGTCATTGTATAATAAAGATGCTATTGTGGTAGAACCTGCAGGAGCCCTTTCGGTAGCAGCATTGGAAAAGTACAGAGACGAAATAAAAGGTAAAAATGTAGTCTGTATTATCAGCGGAAGCAATAATGATATTACCCGTATGGAGGAAATCAAGGAAAAAGCGTTGCTGTATGCAGGATTGAAACACTATTTCCTGGTGAGATTTCCACAGCGCCCCGGAGCATTGAAAACGTTTGTGATAGATGTGCTGGGACCTGATGATGACATTACCTACTTTGAGTACACCCAAAAAAACTCAAAAGAAAAAGGAATTGCAGTCGTGGGAATTGCTCTCAAACAAAACAAAGATTTTACCCCTTTGATTGATAAAATGAAGCAAAATGATTTTTTTGTCAACTATCTGAATAATGATCCTTCGCTGATGAATTTGCTTATTTAAATTTTTTTAAACCATTAAGGACGATTAAGTTTTAAAGAATAATTAAGGAAAATATCTTTCGATATTTATTAAGCAGAATGCTTCATTCAAATTAATTTGAATCTTAACTTTCCTTAAACACTAAATTCTTCTTAATGGTTCCAAATCATATTCTATAGTAAAATATTTCGTTTTCAAACAGATTCTAAAAACACAATGATGAAAAAAGCTTCACAATCTGTGAAGCTTTTTTTATTTTTTATCTTTCCAGCGAAAAATTTGAAATTACTTTCGGGCGTTCAGCTTCATTAGCTACTTTCCAGGATGTTCTGTACATCCATTCGGTCATTTTATAAAGCTTTTTGTAGTTGATATTTTCAGATTCATCTTGTGGAGTATGGTACTGATCATGCAGTACACTCGTGAAAAATATAGCAGGAATCCCGATTTTAGCATAAGGAAGATGATCACTTCTAAAATAGAAATACTCAGCATGGCTCGGAGAATCCCAATCTTTCAGGTATTTGAATTTTGTACTCTCATTATTGGCTTCCTCAGCCATTTTTACCAATTCTTCAGAATTTTTATGAGGAGCATTTCCTCCTAATAAAGCCGCTTCATTATTATCATTTCTTCCGATCATATCACCGTTCAGAACCGCTACAATCTTCTCTTTAGGAACAACAGGGTGGGCTGCATGCCATCTTGAACCCAGTAGTCCTCTTTCTTCAGCCCCATGGAAAACAAACAAAATACTTCTTTTTCCCGGCTGTTTCTTATAAGCTCTGGCCATTGCCAACATCGCAACACACGTACTAGCATTATCATCAGCACCGTTGTAGATCGTGTCATTTTTTACAGGATGTCTGATGCCGTCATGATCCTGGTGTCCGCTTAGCAAAACATACTCGTTTTTAAGAATCGGATCTGTCCCTTCTATCTTTCCGATGATATTAATTGATGGATATTTGTAAGATTCAGTGATCAGATTCAGAGAAGCTTTAGGATTGTTTTTTACCCAGCCGGCATTTTCTCTTTTGATCCACAAAACAGGAATGTTATTGGTGATTTTTTCTCTCAGTCCTTCCACTCCGTAGCTTCCTCTGGTCATTTGAGGGAGTATTTCTACCCAGCTTTGCTCAGAAATATCATCGGTAATGAAGATAATGGCTTTAGCTCCCAGTTCAGAAGCTTTATTGTAATATTTATTTCTTACAAATCCGGGATATCTCCTTACAAAAAGGGTCATGTCTTTGGAAATGTTTTTATCAGAAGCATTTACGGCAAGAACCTTCCCTTTGATATTCAATTTTGCAAGATCTTCAGGTTCTGCGTTTCCTGCATACACAATTTCAGCATCTACAGCTGCATTTACAGGCTCTGCAACGAGGAAGTCTTTCCATAGTTTCAGGCTGTTGTCTCCAATTTTCAGACTGCTTTGTGGAATAATCTGATGCCTGTACATATCAAAAAACTGGAAAAAAGTTCCATTATCGCCGGCAGGTTTCATTCCGGCTTCTTTTGCTTTGTCAGCAAGCCACATAGAAACTTTTAATTCGTCCAGAGTTCCGGCTTCACGACCCCAAAATTGGTCTGCAGCAAGCTGATACATATCGGTACGAAGATCAGACTGTTTGATGGCAGAGACCAAAGGTTTTTTATAATTCTGAGCGTTTCCAAAGGCAAATAAGAAAAGGCCCAGCAGAGAAAAAACATAATTTTTATTCATAGGAACCTTAATTGAAGTTAGTTAATTTCTCTGAAAACTGTTTTGAAAATTCCTTTCTGTCTTCTTCCAGTTTTTCCAGATTAGAAGGCAAAAAATAATTGAAAAGGATCTTGTCTTCATTGTCTAAAAAGATAATTTCCTTTTCATTTCCATCGATCATCTGTGAGAAAATGTCCCACATTGGAGTGTCTTTTAATTTTAATAATTCAAAAAACTGTTCTGCTTTGATTTCGATTTTCTGCATGTTCTTTTTTTATATAGTATCGTTGAATATTTCTGAATTCTGATTCAAAAATAAAGATTTTGTATTTCACTGACGATTAAAACTCGAGAAACTTCAGCTTAAACTGGATGGCAAAATTTTCTTTAAAATGAGGCGTTGCATAGTAACCCACTCTGTAGAATAAGCCCAGATTAAAATAACTGGAAAGGAAATTGTTCCATTCCAAACCGACTTCCTGATACAGGTGATCCAGCTTTCTGAACTTAAACTGGTGGTATTCCGGGTGCTTCATATCCCCGATAGTTCCTCTTAAGACAAAATCAAAACTGGAAACATTGTGTCCAAAACTTTTGAAATACCAAGGCAGTTTGTGCGTGAAATAATACGCTACGAATCTGTCATTATAGTATTTTCCACCTTCCAGTGTTGCAAACCCAAGGTAAGAAGTAAGGTTAAAATTAAAGTCTTTACCAGGAGAAGCTAGTCCGTTCATCGTAAAGTTTTTCCAGATAGGCGCTCCACCCAGAACAGCACCTCCATACAATCTGAAACCGGTAGTTCCGATCGGTGTTTTGAAATTATGAACAAAAAGTGCATCAAAACGGGAGTAATTAAAATCTCCCTGCAGCATTTTGTAACTCTGCTCATAATTAAAATACAGCTCAGGATATTTCTGATCGATCAGAGATTTTCCCTGTGGAGTCATAATATTGGTAGAATTCGGAGAATATTTTAAGGTAAAAAGAGTATTGAAATTTCGGTAAGAAGTTCCTCTGTCTCTGAACTGATAATCAAATTCTGCGGCCTCTGTATTTCTTCGTACGGCGAGGGCAAGGGTAAGACCGTTTGTGACATCATTCAGGTAAGATAATGACATTCCTTTAAAGTGAAAATATTTGTCATTGTTTAGATTATTCCCGAAGTTCATCGTTCTCATTTTGAAATTCCAAAGCTTTCGGTTAAACTCTCCGGATGCTGTTACATCATCGTATACCTCAAATCTGAAAAATGAATTTTTCTCCAGTGTCGTTTTCATATCAAGCCCCATCCCGTATTTCCATTTTCTGTCTTTCACACCATAAGCAAAATAATAGTCCGGTGAAAAATAAGGATTGAAATTTTCATTCAGTTTGGCTTTTAAACCTAATCTGAATCCTTCGTATGAGTTAAAATTGACAATTTCATCCACAGCGATGTCTACAGAACCCATTCTGATCTGCCCGTTCAGCAGTCCGGATAAGATCTGTGCTTTGCTGTCGATTTTATATTTTTTACCTAAACTGTCGATTGTTTTATAGGTATTCTGTTCCCTGTCCGTAAGAGGATCCGTTCTGTATTGATCCAGAGAATGACCATCAATGTTTTTTACAGAGAAAGTATAGCCTTTGAAATCTTTGGCATTCTCTTCAATTGGAGCCTCGAAATCAAAATATTTAGAGGTAAGAAATGCATAGGTTCCAAAGCTCCTTTTATCTTTCTTATCGTCAGAATGCTGTTTGTCATCCATCGCCATTTTACCCATTTTAAGCTTGGCTTTTTCGTGGGCAAGAAACCATTTGTTATTGTAGAAAACCCAGGTACTGGTAATGATTCCTTCGTTTTTGCTTTTACTGAAATTTTCAATTTTTTTTACTCCGTAGGTTTCAGTATCTACATAAATGGCACCGTTATATTTTCGCTTTCTGTCTGGTTTTTTGTAATTCACTTCACGGAAACGGATCACAAAGTTTTTTCTTCCGTCCAGTGTCACTGTATCTGAAAGAAAGAATCGGTAAAGACCTCTGTTTTCCGGCTTCAATTGTTCGGGAACAACATCTCTGTTACTTTGCTGAAGTGCGATCATTTCATAGATAGGCTGCCTTAGACCAGAGATTCTGTTGTCAAGAATATTGATCTTCTCACCATACTTTTTGGAATATAAAAACTCCTGCGCCCTTTCCCAAAGGAAGAGTTTGCTTTTTGAAAATATTTTTCTTGCATTGATGTTATTCAGTGAGTCTTTTTCCCTTTTTTTCTTGAAAATGTTTAAATCATTGAAATACTGATTAAACTGGGAAAGGCTATCCTCATCTATATCCAGAGATATTTTTTCGTAGGATTTATAGGAGTAGGACCCTAAGCTTTTCGGGGAGTTTTCTTTAAATAGTTTATTTACTTTTTTAAGAATTTCCAACGCTCTGGGATCACTTTTATCTTCAATCACTACAGCTTCAATGTCGGTGGTTTTTGATGTTTTTTTGAGCAGGGAAACTTCTATACTGCTCTCTACGGTAACGCTTTCTTTCTGATAAGTATCGGCTTCAATATCTATGTTTTTGCAACCCGTTTTGAATTCCAGAACGCCTTGTTCATTGGTATATCCAATAAGCGTGTTGTCACAGGATACCTTAGCATTAAAGACAGGTTTTTGACTGGCGTCATCTACAACCTTAATTTTTGATTGTGAGTACGCCAAAAAGCTGATCAGAAAAAATAATAACAGTAAGCCCCTTTTCATGTATAAAAACTATGCCAAAATTAATGATATTTATTGTTCTGGAAAAGTTTTTAACAGAGTATAACATTGATTTAATCTAATGTTTGTATATACTCTTTCCTGAGAAAATTGAATGTCTGATTGTCTCAGATAGTCTTTCTGAATTTCTAGAAGATTTCCAATAAAAAAACTCCTGAACAGATGAGGTTCAGGAATTTTAATTGTTTATTGTAGTTTTTGTGTTTCTGAAAGGTTTTATCGATCATCCAAAGCCTTCATAAATTCAATAATATCATCTATTTCTTTATCGCTAAGCTGTAGCGGAGCATCAGAAAGTGTCTGGTTTTCTACTTTAAATCCAAAAGCTTTTCCACCCCCTTTATTATAAAAATTCATCACCTCTTTTAACGTTTTATATCCTCCATTGTGCATATAAGGTGCTGTTTTATTACTATTTCTAAGCGTTGGAGTTTTGAAAGAATGCTGTAATGAAGGAACGGTCTCATGAAACTTTCCTCTTCCCAGATCATTGTCAAACGTTTTATTCTCTCCGTTCACAGCCACTCCCAACACTTCCTGTTCTGTTTTCTTGAAATTAGGAGGAACGGTACCATTGAATAAAGGTAGGAAATGGCATATTGCACACTGAGCTTTTCCAACAAAAAGATTGAACCCGCGCTTTTGGCTTTCCGTCATTGCCGACTTATTTCCTCTCATATATTCATCAAAATCTGAATTGAATTTTGCCAGAGAACGGATGTAGCTCGCCAGTACATTCTGAAGCTGCCATACCTCCGTTTTTTGAGAATGATAGATCTTTTTAAAAGCTGCCTGATAATTTTTATCCTGATTGATTTTGGCAAGAATGACATTCAGGTCGCCATGCATTTCTTCTTTGTTGGAAATCACATCTGAGCTCTGTCCTTCCAGATCATCCTTCCGCATATCCCAAAACTGACCATGCTGATATCCTGCATAGTTGAGAGAAGGTGAATTTCTGGTAAGTTCTGAGTTTTCAAGGGACATCGATTTGGCAAGACCATCAGTAAATGCTTTCTCAGGAATATGACACGTTGCACAGCTTCGGTTGTTGCTGTTGGATAGTATCTTATCATTAAAAAGCTGATGGCCAAGAGCGGCTTTTTCTTCAGAGAATGCATATTCTTTTCCTGGAGTAAAAGCGTTAGGATTAAAAGCATTTTTAGCAAAAAAAGTAGCTGCATTTTTGTTTAAGGCAGTCGTTACCTCAACATCCGGAATTTTCTCCTGATTTTTAAAATCCAGCATCAAAGCAGTGATTTTATTCAGATGATCAGGGATAAAATTGACATAATCAAATGTATTTTTGTCTGTGTTTTTTTTCAATACTTCAATCGCCGAATTGATTTCAGTAATAATGCTTTTTAATGCTTTATCTTTCGACCGGTCAGTAGAGATTTGTTCTAATGTTTCTTTAATACCCTCCAGAGAAGAAGGCATTTCTTGTAAAAAAACTCCCGAAACAGGAGTGTCAAAACCTGAAATTCCTAAGCTGGAAATCCTGAAAGCTTCCTGTCTCAACGCATCAAATACCTGATCTTTGCTTACAGTAATGACCTGAAAGTTGGTTGCTATGGTGTTGCTTTTGTTGATAAGCTTATTAAGCATTCTGATCACTTCATCTTTATTCCCTTTATCATAAGGATAAAACATTTCTTCCAAAACCTGCAGTCCTTCCGGTTCTATTTCGGTATGCTCATCCATTTCTATTTCAGGAAGGGCAGGACCATTGATAAATCTTGCAGAGTGCGGCAGGAAGTATTCTACCGCCCATTCCATTTTTTTGTATGTTTTTCTGATATCCTGAAATTTCTCCTGAAGAAGTTTTTCCTCAGAATTTTTAGAAACAAGGGCTTTCAGTTCATTGATCTGTTTTTCAAAATCAGCATTGGTTTTGATAATCCTGTTTTTTACAGAACCAAGATCTTCGTACACTGGTTGCTGCTTATCATTTTTACAATAATAGAGCGTAAAAAGTGCTGCCGCACAGTATAACAAAAGGAGTATCGGGTATTTTGAAAGTTTATGCATAGGTATGAAAAAGTATCAACAGAAAATTTCTATTGATACTTTAATTTGATATGAAGGAATTAAAACTATTTTTCTACGTTTCTGATGATTACAATCTGTCCACCTTCTTTATTGGTGTTGACTCCGGAACCGTCAGGGTTTTTAAATTTATCTAACTGCCAAGTATGAGAATGGATATTGACAGTAAAAGTATTTGGAATCCCGATGATATCGGAAATATCAACCATTGCCCCGAATTCCCAAGAACCAAATTTCTGAAGATCTCCAGATTGGTTGTAAGCCGTCTGCCATGCAGAATCGTTTCTGTTATGCTTCATGTTCAGCCATGGTTTATATTGTTTTGTAGCAATATTCAGCTGCCAGATGTAAGAATCATGGTTGGCGTTTTTGTAATAAGAATCACCGTCTTCCTGGATGTACACGAAGTTTTCAGTAACACATAAGTTATCAGGATTGATAAGATTGTTTCCAGGGTTAGAATCTCCTTCAGCAACAACTTCCAATTTTCCTGTCAGCATATTACTGGAGTTAAGAACAAGTTTGTAAACTCGTCCCCACATCGTTAATCCTGCTTTTGGGTTCATTCCGTCTGAAGATTCTCCGGTAGCGGTAAAGTAGATTTCTCTTCCTTTTCCTGCTCCTTTTCTGTAATCTACATCTTCTATTCTTGAAAAACGGATTGCATTATTATCAATGTTTTTCTGGTTAATCTGAGCTCCCGTAAGGTTTTTGGCGTTAGGGATTTCAACAAACTCTACATCGTAGCTGCTTCCCTTTGTCATATCAGTTTCAGTATAGTTACTGTTGGTTCTTTTTAAAGAATACAATTTTCCATTATCCAGATCCCCTTGTGTATCGGCTACATACATGATCAACTGTCCTGCTGACTGGTGAGAAGAAGAATAAGACTGATCTTCCCCAATGATGATATAAGATTTTCCATTGGAAACGTCTTTAGGAAGTGGAACGGCATTTTCCATGGAAGCTTTTCCTAAAGCTGGTTTTACTCTTGTTTTATCTGATGCCTGAGATACTGATGCCAGTGGATTCAAAGCATGAACCATACTTTCTTCCCCCGATTCCCCCGCTGTAAGGAAGGCGCTGAAACCATGAATCTCTGGTGTTGCTAATGTGGCGGAGCACAATCTTGTCATTCCTCCGGTTCCATTTAAAATATATTCTCCTTTTACAGGCTTAAAAGTTTTATCTAAGTATACTCTTGATACAGACTGTTTGATCTCATGATTGGTGATCATCAGATAGCCATCAGAATTAGGATCTTTCATAATTCCCATCCCATCAGGCTGACCTCCGAAAACGAAATCAGGAGAGCCTGAAAGAATATCAGAACTGGAAATAAGTGTCGTAATATTTAAATTTTCAAAACCAGTCATTCCAAAAACGAAAGCGGGCTCTTTAGAAAAATTTTCAATCTTTATTTTGTCATTGACAGGAGTATTTCCATCCCCGTTATTGTCATCATTACAGCTTTGAAAAGCAATAGCTGCAAGGATCAGGGCTCCAATAGTTTTGTTAATTTTCATAATTATATTTTTTGAATTTCGATTAAGGCAAAACTAAAGGTATAGTGTTAACTAAGTTTTAATAAGACAAAACAAATAGTTTAATATTAGATGGTGGTTTGTTACGATAAGATCAATAATTAGAACGGATATAAATAGAGAGACTTTGATGAATATCTGAGTGATAAGGAATGGTATATTATAAAGCAGAGACGCTAAGGCTTTTATACATCTACTTTTTTCGTTCGCAAATAAAAAAATGCAATCATTTCATAGCTGAGTGTAACGCCTCTACGAACGAAAATATTTAAGATAAATGAATGTTTCTTTGTGATCCTTAGCGTTAAATAAAACATATATCCGGCTTGTATAACCTTTGCTAAATTGTTTTAATCTCCCGCTGATTTCAGTGATTACGCAGATGCTTGTGGAAAAAACCGTGTAATCTGTAAGGAGTATGGATATTACACCTACACTTAGTAAGAATCAATGAAGTTGATTCCCATCTTTGCCTCCTGAAATATAAAATATTAAGCTTTAAACTTTGCGTTAAAAAATAACTATGATCTACGGTAAAAACAAGCCCGGCTGTCTCAGAATTGAGACAGCCGGGCTAAAATTTATAATAGATGTTTCTATTTTAGAGAGTCAAAGCTTTCTGGTAAGCATTTTCTAAGCCTTCAAGGTTTTTACCCCCAGCTGTTGCAAACCCTGGGTTTCCACCGCCACCGCCTTGGATCTCTTTTGCAAGATCTTTTACGATAGCACCAGCCTGATAATCTGCAGCCAGATCATCAGAAACTCCAACGGTAATCATTGGTTTTCCGTCTGCGTCAGAAAGAATAATCGTTACTGAAGCAGGGATTTCTTTCTTCAACTGGAATACGATGTCTTTTACAGAGCCTGCATCCAAAGAAGTTTTCTTTACCAAAAGCTGCTTGTTGCCTTTCTGCTCATAAGCATTCTTCCATTCACCAATTTCTCCTTTTGCTTTTTCTTTTTTAAGAGCATCTACCTCAGCCTTCAATGAAGTGTTTTCTTCGATCAGCTTTTCGATAGATCTTACAACATCTTTAGACTTTAACAGCTGAGAAAGTTCAATGATCTGCTTTTCAAGATTATTGAAATATTCCTCAGATTTATCTCCTGAAATAGCCTCAATTCTTCTGATTCCTGCTGCTGCAGAACCTTCAGAAGTGATCTTGAAATGACCGATTTCGCTGGTGTTTTTTACGTGAGTTCCCCCGCAAAGTTCCTTTGAACTTCCGAATTGGATCATTCTCACACTGTCACCATATTTCTCACCAAACAAAGCCATTGCACCTTTCTCCAGAGCTTCCTGGATCGGAATATTTCTGAATTCCTGTAAAGCAATACTTTCTTTGATCTTTTTGTTTACTTTTTCTTCAATTAATGCTAATTCATCCTCAGTCATTTTGTTGAAATGAGAGAAGTCGAAACGCAGATAATCAGGACCTACATAAGACCCTTTCTGCTCTACGTGAGTTCCTAAAACGTCTCTTAACGCTTCATGCAGAAGGTGAGTCACAGAGTGGTTAGCCTGAGAATTTTTTCTTTCAGAAGCATTTACTTTAGCATAGAAAATAGCGCCTGCATCTTTAGGGAGATCATTGATCAACGAGATAATCAGTCCGTTCTCTTTTTTAGTTTCCAGTACTTCAAAGCTTTCAACAGCATTCTCAAGAACACCTTTATCTCCAACCTGTCCACCCCCTTCAGGATAGAAAGGAGAGCTGCTTAGGACCACCTGATAAAATTCTCCATCTTTGTTTTCTACCTTTCTGTATCTTGTAATATAGGTTTCAGATTCTGTCTGGTCGTATCCTACAAATGTTTCAGGTTTATCTTCAAGATTTACCCAGTCATACACTTTCTGAGCAGAATCTTGCTGAGAACGCTTTCTTTGCTTTTCTCTTTCAGCTTTGAATCCTTCCTCATCAATGGTTAACCCTTTTTCTTCTGCAATAATTCTTGTCAAATCATCTGGGAATCCATAAGTGTCGTACAATTCGAAAACTTCAAGAGTTGGTAAAACTTTTTGATTATCTGCAATGGTTTGTTGAATTAATTTTTCAACTCGGATTAATCCTGTTTCAATCGTATTTAAGAATGAATCTTCTTCACTTTTGATCACTTCAGTTACCAAAGTTCCCTGTTTTTCCAGCTCAGGGAAGAAAGTTCCCATTTGTTCCTGTAAAACAGCAACCAATTTGTAAAGGAAAGGCTCTTTCATGTCTAAGAATCTGTAAGAATAGGAAATTCCTCTTCTCAAAATTCTTCTGATTACATACCCAGCTCCTCCGTTTGAAGGTAGTTGTCCGTCTGCAATAGCAAAAGAAACCGCTCTGATGTGGTCTACAACAACACGGATGGCAATATCTTTTTCGTCTTCTAAAATTCCGGTGTATTTCTTACCTGAAAGTTCTTCAACTTTAGCAATTAAAGGCGTGAAAACGTCTGTGTCATAGTTGGAAGATTTCCCTTGAAGCGCCATACAAAGACGTTCGAAGCCCATTCCTGTATCTACATGCTGTGCAGGAAGTTTTTCCAGAGAACCGTCAGCTTTTCTGTTGAATTCCATGAAAACGAGATTCCAGACTTCCACAACTTGAGGATGATCGTTGTTCACCAATTCAAGTCCTGAAACTTTAGCTTTTTCTTCCGGAGTTCTCAAATCAACATGGATTTCAGAACAAGGTCCGCAAGGTCCGCTTGCCCCCATTTCCCAGAAGTTATCTTTTTTATTTCCGTTGATGATTCTGTCTTCGGAAATTACTGCTTTCCAGTAGTCATAAGCATCCTGATCTCTGTCAAGATTTTCGGAAGCATCACCTTCAAAAATCGTTACATATAAATTATCTTTTGGAATTCCGTATACTTCAGTCAGTAATTCCCAGGCAAAAGCAATAGCCTCTTTTTTGAAGTAATCCCCGAAAGACCAGTTTCCCAGCATTTCAAACATGGTGTGGTGGTAAGTATCTCTACCCACATCATCCAAATCATTATGCTTCCCCGAAACTCTCAGACACTTTTGGGTATCGGCAATTCTAGGGGCGGTAGGAGTTTTGTAGCCAAGGAAAAAATCCTTGAACTGCGTCATTCCGGAGTTGGAAAACATAAGGGTAGGGTCGTCTTTCAGCACAATAGGAGCTGAAGGAACGATTAAGTGCTCCTTACTTTTAAAATAATCTAAAAATTTTTGACGTATCTCTTGTGATGTCATAGTATTGCTTTTGCTTTTTTAAGTATCAAATTTTTGATAAGATGCAAATTTAAGATTTTTAAGCGATTTGTAATAATTTTATACTATGTTTTGAATGGGGCAGGTTTTGATATGGGAGGCAGATTAGAATTTTTTAATTTCTTTTTATGAAACCTATAAAGTTTGCAGTGATTGTAATCAATAATAATCTTTCTAATCTTGCAATTTTCCGTTTAACTTACTACCTTCGTTGTGATCTGAAATAAGACAAAAAATCCTTTCAATGACAAAAGATGAAGAACTGAAAAGCTGGATAGAACAATATTCCGGACCGCTTTTGAAGCGGGCGCTGTATGTACTTTCAAATAAAGAAGATGCGCAGGATGTTGTTCAGGAAGTTTTTCTTTCCGCTTACTCGGCCTATGATTCTTTTGAAGGGAAAAGCCAGGCGCTGACTTGGCTGATGGCAATTCTTAACAGAAAAGTGGCAGATTTTTATCGGAAAAAATATAAATCCGAACCAAACATCAGACTGGACCATTTTTTTGATGAAACCGGATCATGGAAAAATAATGACGTTTTGAATGACTGGAATGTTTCAGGCGAAGGAGATGAACTTTTAGACAGCGCAGATTTTAACAAAACATTGGAGGAATGTATCGAAGAATTGCCCTCCAGATGGAAGATCCTGCTTAAAATGTATTATATAGAAGAAAAAAAAGCTCCGGAAGTAAGTCAGGAATTGAATGTTTCTACGACTAATCTTTGGAAGATTTTGCAAAGAAGCCGGATGCAGCTCAGAGAGTGTCTGGAGTTTAACTGGTTTTCAAAATCATAAGAGACAATGATAAGAAGAATACTACATATCTTATTTTTACCATGCAGTGAAGCTACATTACTGATGGAAAAAAGGAATGCCCAATCCATTTCTGCCAGAGAAAACCGGATGCTTAGCATGCACCTAATGATCTGCAAATGGTGCAGGATGTACAATGAAAAACTTGCCCTTTTGGATAAAGTTTTTAAAAAGACCTTTTCTGAAAAGGATATTGAAATTAATGATTCTGAAATTCAGGACTTTAAAAATAAAATGATCGATAAATTAAATTTCTAAGAAAATTTCTGTCAGGATTTTAAAATTGTTCCGACTATACTTTTGAAAACAATAAAAGTATTCATTTAAAATCTTTAAAATATGATCGGAACAGAACAAAAATCTAAGCAGAACCAATTATACCAAACAGGATATTACATTTCGCTTTTCGGAGCAGCTCTCATTTTGCTGTGGATTGGTATCTTCAAGTTTACCCCTACAGAAGCCGCTGCAATAAAACCTTTGGTAGAAAACCATTTTTTAACTTTTTTCGTATATAAATTGACAAGCGTCCAGGCAGTGTCAAATCTTATCGGAGTGATAGAAATTATCATTGCATTACTCCTGATATTTAGTGCGAAATTTGCTGTACTGAAAAAGTATGCAGGAATAGGACTGATTGCAACTTTTCTGGTAACATTAAGCTATCTGTTTACAACACCGGGAATGTGGAAAGTAGTGGATGGAGTTCCTGTAACTGATTTCTTTATTTTAAAAGATCTGATGCTTTTAGGATTTGGATTAATGATCGTTCAAAATAATAAGTAATGAATAAAAAGGTAAATATGAAAAATATATTAATTGTACTCGGAATTGTTCTGGGGATAGCAGTATTTGCTGCAGGGTCCGGGCTTTTTACAAAAACAAAGCCCCATGAAGCGGAAGTAAAAAAAGAAAATGAGAAAATTATGGATAATAAAAATGTCAAAGAGATTTATTTTGCAGGAGGATGTTTTTGGGGAACAGAACATTTTTTTCAACAAATTCGTGGGGTTGTAGGAACAGAAGTGGGCTATGCCAACGGGAATACCAATAATCCTACTTATGAAGAAGTGGTAAGTCATACAACAGGTTTTGCGGAAACCGTGAAAGTGAAGTATGATCCTGAGCAGGTAGATCTGAAACTTCTGATTGATCTGTATTTTAAGACCATTGATCCTACCAGTAAAGATCAGCAGGGAAATGACAGAGGAAACCAATATAGAACAGGAATTTATTATACAGATAAAACAGCAGAAACAGTTGTAAAAGATGAGGTTCAAAAATTAGCAAAAAATTATAATAAGCCGTTATTGGTAGAAACTATTCCTTTGAAAAATTTCTACAAAGCGGAAGATTATCACCAGGATTATCTGGATAAAAACGCAGGAGGGTACTGTCATATCGAACCGGGACTTTTTGAAATGGCAAAAAAAGCGAACCCGCTTCCAAAACCAGCCTATCATAAACAGGATAAAAAAGTTTTAAAAGGGAAACTGACTGCAGAACAATATAATGTCACTCAGGAAAATGGTACTGAAAAACCTTTCCAAAACGAATACTGGAACGAAACCCGTGAAGGAATTTATGTAGATATTACCACAGGAGAACCTTTATTTGTTTCTACAGATAAGTTTGAATCCGGTTGTGGATGGCCAAGTTTCTCAAAACCAATTACGAAAAGTTTGATTGATGAAAAACTGGATCGTACCCATGGAATGGATAGGGTAGAAGTGAGAAGCAAAACCGGTGATGCCCACTTAGGACACGTTTTCACAGACGGGCCGGAAGATAAGGGAGGACTTCGTTACTGTATCAACAGTGCTTCTTTGAAATTTGTCCCAAAAGCCGAAATGGAAACAAAAGGATACGGAAAATATCTTCCGTTGTTAGATAAAAAGTAATTTGAAAGGAAGGCTGCCATATGGCAGCCTTTTTATTTTGAATTAATGATGCAATTGAAATCGCTCTTTAATGCTGAGCATAGAGATATTCAGAAATATGAGAAATCCGAAAATAATATATGATGCTTTTTTAGAAGCGGTTGTAAACAGATTAAAGATTTTTCCATACTGGGTAGATTGAAAAGTATCTACAGTTTCTCTTGGTCCCCAATATACAGTGTCATTACAAAGCAAACATTCATATTCGAGAGGTTTAGGATTGGGGTCAATATAGCTGTAAACAGCAAAAATATGTCCAGTTTTTTCGAGATCAATGGCATACTGTTCTTGTTGGGCTATTGCCAAATCATTCAAAACCGAGACAAAATCACCATAGGTATTATTTTGATCTAAAATAAATTCAATACCAGACTCTTTCTCATTTCTTTTTGGGAGGTTTTTCAGTTCGGAAACGTACAGTTTTGAGTTTTGTTTAGCCGTGTTGGGAGCTACTTTTTTTTTTTTGTAATTCCAGTTTCTTACAGATTCAAAAGAATACATATCGTTGCTTCTATCTTCCTTTAATTTGGCGGGAAGTCCAATATCCATCACAGAAACATTGATTTCTTCAAACTTTTGATTTCCATAATACCAGAATAAAACCGGGATAATAACAGCACTGATAAGCCCCGGGAAGTAGTATATTTTTTTCATGCTCATCTTTTTCTTTGGATTTGAAGGTTTTCTTTAATGCTGAACATAGAGATATTCACAAAGAGCAAAAAACCGAAAATAATATAAAAAGTTTGTTGGGGAACATGATTGATAAAACTTTCCGGCTTGATTAAATTCAGGTTTTCTTTTTCTCTGTAGTCGTTACCACCAACTATACATCCATAAACAGAACGTATTTCTTTATCGGGATCTTTATAAAAATGAACAGCAAAAAAATGTCCTGTTTTTTCCATATCAACACAAAAAGCTTCCTGTTTGGAAATTGTCATAGCATCCATTAGAGCAATGAAATCCTGATAGCTATTGTTATCATCAATGATAAATTCAATTCCGGATTCTTTCTCATTTTTTGCCTGCAGTTCTTTAAGTTCAGAAACATAGAAGTTTTGGTTTTGAAGAGCAGTGTTAGGCTTAACTATAATTTTCTTGTAATTCCAGTTTCTATAGAATTCAAAAGTATTGTCTAAAGGTATATTAGGTCTAATTTTCGCTGGAAGTCCAAGGTCCATTATGGTATATTGAGGATGAACTCTCTGGTTTCCATAATACCAGAATAAAACAGGGATCAGTATGGCACTGATCAATCCCGGAACGTAATATATTTTTTTCATGGATAGGTTTTTAGCAAAACCAAATGAAAATTTTAAGCCAAAAAAAGTGATTCAATACGAACCACTTTACTTATTTAATCTTTCAATTTTAAATCTTTAAACCTACCAATCTCTTTTTTTCAAAATCCAATACGATCCGAATATGAAAATGGCAGACCAGACCAAACAGGCGATAAGACTTTCTGTGGGGTAATGGAATTCATATTTTACGCCTATCATTTTGGCCATATTTAATCTCATCATCGGATTAGGGATAAGGCTGGACATACTTTCCAATGGTAAAAGGTGAGTGATGAAAAAATCATTCTGAAGGATCTCATTTCTTTGTGGTCCCTGCATTCCTTTTACTTTGGAGAAAACTTCAACAGCCGTTAAGATTCCTTCACCAATCCAGAAAACAAAAAGGGCAAGAAACACAAAAACCGATTTTCTTAGTAAAATGGAAAGGAACATTAGGAAACAGAAGAAAGTGAAGAGCTTTACAAGATAATTTCCGATAAAGAAAATCTCAGCAAAAACCTTTGTAGATTCTGTTGTATTTGAATATTGATATCCAAGCAATATGGTAATTCCGAATACAAGTACAGTAGAAACAAGGGTGAAAATACTGATCGTCAAAAGTTTTGACATGATGAATTCTTCTCTGCTCAATCCATCAATTGTATTCTGTTTAAACATTCGATTACTGAATTCCTGTGAAATGGAGAAAACAATGATCAATCCAAGAAAAATTTTCAATAAAGCAACAATCCATGTGGTGAAATTCCAGATTTCCGGGAAATTATAAATCCCTTGTTCTTTCAAATTGATGGTACTTCCGAAAAGATCAAAATCAACCAACCCGATGAAAAGCAATGCGATAAGAATGGCGAAATATAATATGGTGAAAACCTTGAATGGTTTGTAATTCAGGTTTTTGTAGTATTCCAGTTTTAATAATTTTATCATGATTAATTGGTGTTTTTTACAAGTTCAAGGAATTGAGATTCAAGAGACAATTTTTTCTTGGTTAGATGTGAAAGGAAAATTCCTTTTTCAGCGAGCTTCTGATTCATCGCTGAAGCAGAAATTGAAGCATCATCACGGATCTGAGCTTTGATAAGATCACCTTCCTGGTTGATGGAAGAGAACCATTGAAGCTCATTCAACGCATTCAAAAGTAGAGTATTGTTGTCTGCTTTTAATTCGAAAAACCCATTGTTGGAAGTCATTTCATCTACTCTTCCGCAGTAGATAGAATTTCCTTCTTTTAATACAATTACATGACTGCATATTTTTTCAATTTCATCCAGAAGGTGGCTTGCAATAATAATGGTGATTCCTTGTTTTGCAATTTCGCTGATGATTTCTCTGATCTGAATAATTCCTTCAGGATCCAGCCCGTTGGTAGGTTCATCCAGTATCAATACCTCAGGATTGTTCAAAATGGCTGAAGCAATAGCAAGTCGCTGCTTCATTCCCAATGAAAAAGTTTTGAAAGTATCTTTTCTTCTTTCGTATAGATTGACAGTCTTCAAAACTTCGTCAATTCTTGAATAAGGAGTATTTTTAATTTCCGCAACAATTTTAAGATTGGTTTCTGCACTTAAATAAGGATAGAAATTTGGCTGTTCGATAATGGCTCCGATTCTTTTCAAAGTAGCGGGGTCAGTGCCTTTTTTACCAAACCAGAACCAATCTCCACTGGTAGGATTGATGGTAGAAAGAAGCATCCCGAAAGTTGTGGATTTTCCACTTCCGTTGGGACCCAAAAGTCCATAAACATTTCC
Organism: Chryseobacterium sp. MEBOG07; assembly: GCF_021869745.1. NCBI lineage: Bacteria > Pseudomonadati > Bacteroidota > Flavobacteriia > Flavobacteriales > Weeksellaceae > Chryseobacterium > Chryseobacterium sp. MEBOG07. The sequence goes on along the minus strand of NZ_CP084579.1, from coordinate 3,827,070 downwards.
TTTTTCGACATCAAAAGAAATATTGTTGACCACAACTCTTTTGAATTTTTTCGTCAAATTCTTTACTGATAAAATCTTTTCCATGTAATTTGTTTTACATAGTAGTAGTCTATATGAATTAGAGAATGTTACAGAATTATCATAAATCAATGTTGATTTATTTGTAAATAGATTAAATTTGATAGAATTAATCAACAGTTATGAAGCTAATTGAACTGGCAGAAGAATTGAAAGTTTCTGCAGAAGCCATAAAACAATTTATACAGGATTTCGATATTGAGTTGGTAGACTGCATCAGTACCAATTTTGAAGTAAAAGAAGATTTTGAAAAATTTGCCCGCGAAAATATAGCCTTTTTAAAATTATACGAAAAAGACCTGGACAAAAATAAAACGCTAGAACAGATTGCTGAAGTGATCAATCAACCTAAGGATAAGGTTGAAAAGGTAATCAAAGATAATAATCTGAATATTTTTGATAATGGATTCTTCAAATCCTCTATATCAAGTTATGGAATTGATAATAAATTAGGAGGAAACTATAAGTTTGTGTATGATTATTTCGGGAGTAAAACCAGCCTTCAGCAAAGAGATTTTATAGGATACAGAGATCTGTTTTTTTACACATCAGCGGTTTTGGAACCCTTTCTGAATCCACAGCAGATCAAAGATTGGGGAATTCACAGACCTGCAGGAATTATCCTGTACGGGCCTCCTGGAAGCGGTAAAATATTCTGGGCCAATAAGATTGCTGATATCATTGGGTATCAGTTTAAGGAAGTGAAAAAGCACTATCTGGGAATTTCGTTGGTTGACGGAAATGAAATTAATTTCAGTGATTTCCTGATGAATATGATGAAAGAAAACAAAATGTTGCTTTTTATGGATGATTTCGATGAAATTATGATGCAGCGAAAAGCAGAAACAGATATTGCATCCTGCAACCTGGAAGCTCAGGAACTTATTCTTCATTATATAAGCAAATTTGAAAAAGAAGGTGTTTTAATGGTAGGTTCTGCCAATTCTGTTTCGGAAATTGATGAAGAAATTCTTGCTCCGGGAAGATTTGATGTGATGATTCCTGTCTTTCCTCCCAACGCCTCAGAACGGTCGGAAATTATTTTATATGCTATGACCAGAGGTCTTGAAGAAGATTCTTTACTGTATAAAATCCTTAAAAATAATAAAGCTGATAAAATTCCTTTCTGGCATGATTCATCATCAAAAATGAAGGCATTCAGCAATACCATGTTGATAGACTTTACGCAGAGTTTAAAGAAAAGAATTAAAAATCTTTACCAAAAAACCCGAAATGAAAAGCTGAAGATCGATCAGAATCTTTTGAACGGAGCTTTAAGAGATGCCAGGTCTAAGCTTACCGAAGAATATCTTGATCAGGTAGCCCGATTTCTTGCCGATGCCATCATCAATAATTTTGATGATTTTAAGTTTAGAATTCAGGCCTTGAAAATTGAACTGGAAACCTATAGGGTTGTTGAAGAACCTCGAAGAGAAATAGGATTTCAGCATAATGGTGAGGAGGATAAAGGGTAAAGCATGATCGGTTACGGGATTCGTGGGTAGGGGAGTTTCAATTTCTTATCTTTTAACTTCATGTCAGCTTACACGTTAATACATTATACAAAAAATCATTTATGAACAGCATCTGGGAACTGGAAACCTTCTACCGAAAAAGAGATATTATCATTATTGGTGCTGGATTTTCGGGACTATGGACTGCTATATCCATCAAAGAGAAATATCCTGAAAAGTCTGTTTTAATTATTGAACGGAACGCCATTCCATTCGGTGCATCAACGAGAAATGCCGGGTTTGCCTGTTTTGGAAGTCTTACCGAAGTTATTGCAGATTCGCAGAAAATGGGCTGGGAAAAAACACTGGAGCTTGTTAGAATGAGGTTTGATGGACTTCAGAAAATCAGACATTATTTTAAGAATGATGAAATTGATTTTGAACTTAACGGAGGTTTTGAAATTTTAAATAATGAGAAACCTTTATTCCATATTGATGCTGTCAATGAAAAACTGAAACCTATTACCGGATTGGATAAAACATATGCTCTTAAACAGAATAAAATACAGGAGTTCGGGCTTGGGAAATCATCATTTCTGATTGAAAACCCCTGTGAAGGAAGCCTGCACTCAGGAAGGCTTTTGCAGAAACTTCTTGAAAAATGTTATGAGCTGAAAGTGGAATTTTTATCCGGAACAGAGGTCGGAAGTATTGAAGAATCAGCGAATGAGATTGAAGTTCATCTTTCTGATGATCTTTCTGTAAAAGCAGATCAAATGATCTATTGCACCAATGCATTCACATCAAAGTTTCTGGAAAAAGAAAACATCATTCCTGCCCGTGGGCAGGTTCTTCTCACAGAACCAATAGAAGGCCTGAAACTTAAAGGAACTTTTCACTATGATGAAGGGTATTATTATTTCAGAAATGTAGGGAACAGGATATTGTTGGGAGGCGGAAGAAATCAGGATTTTGAAACAGAAGAAACGACCGCCTTTGAAACTACAGAATTCCTGCAAAATCATTTGGAAAACTTTTTAAAAGAGGTCATACTTCCCCATAAAGACTTTACAATAGCACTTCGCTGGTCAGGAATAATGGCGATGGGTTCAGAAAAAACGCCCATTGTAAAACAGGTTTCGGAAAGACAGTTTTGCGCTGTAAGACTTTCAGGAATGGGAGTTGCTTTAGCTCCAAAGATTGGTGAAATGATAGCGGGAATGATTTGATAAATGATAAACTAAATTGAGATTTTCATCTAAGATTTTGCGAATAAACTGGAATAAAACAGAATGAGCAGTTATAAATATACAGTATGGTTTTCTATATTAACAATTCCTCTTGGTTTTCTTGCAATCCTTGCAGGAGGTGGAGGTCACGGGACTTATTTCCCTTTATTGGCTATCTTTCCGTTTAGTTTACTGGGAACTTTTTTTAATGAAGAAATACCTGTAATTATAGGAATAATACAATTACCTGTTTATGGTTTTTTAATGGATAAATTTGAAACAAAAAAAGCCCTTCCCTTTATTATTGCAATACATGTTATATGCATTTTTACTGTTTTTATGCTGAGAAGAGACTACTTTTTTAGTTAATTATCTTCCCACCAGTTACAACCCATAACTCAAATCCGGCAACTCGTAACCCGAACCCCCGAAAACTCAAAACTCAAACCGCTCCACTCTAAAAGAATTCCTTATTTTTGCAAAAAGAAAAATTCGTGATTAATAACGACCATATAAAAGAAGTTCAATCCAGAATTGAAGACTTACACAGATATCTTCAGATTGAAAAAAAGAAGATTGAAATTGCCAATGATGATGAAAAAACCGCTGCCCCTGAGTTTTGGGACAATCCAAAAACTGCTGAAGCCTTTCTAAAGCAGCTTCGTTCCAAGAAAAAATGGGTGGAAGGCTATGACGAAATCCAGACTCAGTTTGAAGATCTGCAGGTTTTACTTGAGTTCGCCAAAGAAGATCCGGATTCTGAAAAAGAATTGGATGAAACATTTCCACAATTGGTTGAAAAAATTGAGGATCTGGAATTCAAAAATATGCTTTCCAATGAAGGGGATGAGCTTTCTGCAGTGCTGCAGATCACTGCCGGAGCAGGAGGAACAGAAAGTTGTGACTGGGCAGCTATGCTGATGAGAATGTATACCATGTGGGCGGAAAAACAGGGCTATAAAATCCGTGAACTGAACTTCCAGGAAGGGGAAGTAGCAGGAGTGAAGACCGTAACGCTGGAAATTGAAGGAGAATTTGCTTTTGGATATTTAAGAGGAGAGAACGGAGTACATAGACTGGTACGAATTTCCCCTTTTGACAGTAATGCAAAACGGCATACAAGTTTTGTATCCGTATACGTTTATCCTTTGGTAGATGATACCATCGAGATCAATATCAATCCTGCAGATATCAGCTTTGAAACCATGAGATCTTCCGGAGCAGGAGGACAGAACGTAAACAAGGTAGAAACCGCGGTACGTCTTCGTCACGCACCTACCGGAATTATCATTGAAAACTCCGAATCCCGTTCCCAGCTTCAGAATAAGGAAAAAGCCATGCAGCTCCTTCGTTCAAGACTCTACGAAATGGAATTGGAAGAACGTTTGAAAGCAAGAAATGAGATAGAAGCCAACAAAATGAAGATCGAGTGGGGAAGCCAGATCAGAAACTACGTCATGCATCCTTACAAATTGGTAAAAGATGTACGTTCGGGGCATGAAACATCAGATGTAGATGCCGTAATGAACGGGAATCTTACTCCATTCTTAAAAGCATTCTTAATGGCCGATGGGACGGCAGTTTCCGATGATGATTTCAACTTATAACAATCATGTTTGAATTTTAGTTAAAATCTTATAATTAATTTTTGTTTCAGACATTTTAGGCTTACTTTTGTTGTTCATCGATATTTATGGAAGATTTCAATAGCTGGAAGGATTTATTAAACCCTGAATTTTATATTAAAATGGGAGGGTTTTGGCTTATTTTATTCATTGTTTTTGCTGAAACAGGCCTTTTTGTAGGGTTTTTCCTGCCTGGAGACTCACTTTTATTCGTTTCCGGGATTTATGCCGTTGAAATTATTAAAGAGACTTTTGGTTCTACAGGAAGTGATTTCTTAGATACTACTATTTTAGCTTCAGGAGTAGCTCTTGCCGCTATTATAGGAAATGAAGTAGGATATTATTTCGGAAGAAAAGCAGGACCTGCTTTATATAAAAGACCAGATTCAATGCTTTTCAAGAAAAAATACCTTTATCAGGCTCACGATTTCTTTGAAAAACACGGAGCATTAGCCATTATTATGGCAAGATTCCTACCTGTTGTGAGAACTTTTACACCCATTGTTGCAGGAATTGTGAGGATGGATAAAAAAGAGTTTTTAAGAGATAATGTTATCGGTGCGGTATTATGGTCATTTATCTTGATTTTTGCAGGACATTATCTGGACAAATTGTTTATGGAGCAGTTTGGAATCAACTTAAAACAAAAACTGGAATACATTATTATTGTAATCGTATTGGTGACTACACTTCCGGTTATCTTCAAGTTTGTTTTTGGGAAAAAAGAAGATCTTTCTAAAAAATACGAAGACCAGGATTTTAAATAAATAAAAATTCAATCAAAAATATAGAGCCGTCTCAGTAGTGAGATGGCTTTTTTTATTGCTTATTGCATGAGTTTTTTCTTTAACGCAAAGATTAAATCTCAATATTTTATATTTCAGGAGGCAAAGATGGGAATCAATAAAATTGATTCTTACAAAGCGTATGTATAGTATCCATACTTCTTACAGATTACACAGGTTTTTCCACAAACATCTGTGTAATCTGTGTAATCTGCGGGAGATTAAAATAATTTCGGAAAGCTATATAATAACCGAATAGCTTCATCAGTGACAGAGTCACCATCCCTTAGCTCTCTTAAGCTAAAACGTTTGATTACCTATTCTTTACGTTTAATAATTAAACAAAGTCTTATAAAATCTCTATTTTTTAATCCATTCCAGAATGCTAGGATAGATAATGCTGTCTCTTTTTCTTTTACTGAAGAACCTTGGCGCATGTCCTGCGCCTTTCATAAAGACAAATTTGTGAGGAACGTTCAGGTGGGTAAGCGCAGAGTCCATGGCTATTCCCTGATGCTGATTGACGAGAAAATCATTGTTTCCCTGAAATAGCAGGGTAGGAACATTCGTGATATTGGCAATAGGACTGGCTTCTTTAAAGGCTTCAGAGATATTTTTTCTTTCAAATTTAGTCCCTACAACCTTTTGAAAAGTAGGAGAAGTATATTTGGAATAGAAAGATTTTAGATATTCAGAACTGAAAAAATCGGTAGGTCCACTTAGAGAAATAATCTTTTTGATCTGCTCAGGATGCTGATATCCGTAGAGTAGAGCAAGATGTGCACCGGCACTTTCTCCCAAAAGAATATAATTGTTAGGCTGAAGTTCTGCCTTTTCCGATAAAGAATTGAACTTCTCAATGACCAGACCAATATCATCAAGCTGTTGTTTGTAAGTGATTTTTTTCTTGGTGGAAACCAATCGGTAATTCATGCTGATGCTCGGAATCCTGTTGTTAAAAAGCATTTTCTGAACCTGGATCATATGCTCTTTTTTACCCAGAGTCCAGGCTCCGCCATGTACAATAAGAACTACAGGAGCATCTTGTGGGTAATCCTTGGGGAGAAAGACATCCATTTTCTGTCTTTTGTTCTCACCATATTTTAAATTGTAAATTTTCTGCTGTCCTCCGGGACCTACCCAAACTCTGAATTTCGTATTGCATGATTGCAGGAGAAAACCAATGCATCCCATGACGAAAAAATGATACCGGAGAATGAACTTTTTCATTAATTAAATTTACAAAAAAATCTATTGATTATGAAGGATTCAAGGCGTAATTAAAGTCTTTCTGCTGTCTTTGATGAGAGTCCTTTTTTAATGGTAATAACGTCCTTTTCTCCTTTTTTAAAAATAAAAGAAATCTCGGTGTCATCATCCTGAAGGAAAAATACATCCTCTTTTTCAGCCAGCATTCTTATCTTGGGATCTTTATTGTTCTGAATAAAAAGCTGACCGTTTTCGTATAGAATATGAATAACGCTATCATCAGAAAGCTCATAATCACCAACATATTTTTTGAGAACATCAGCACTTAGTGTTGTTTCTTTTTTCGGTTGTGGAAGAGTGTATGGTTGTCCTAAAAGTGCTGCTAAAATGGTGTTTCCAGTTTTCTCAAGTTTTTTACTTGTGATATTATTCAAAAGGATAATACAAAGATCATCCTCAGGAAGCATCGCAAAATAACTTGTGGAACCCTCTATATTTCCGCCATGGTTAATGAGTTTTTTCCCGTAAAGATCATCAATGAACCAACCATAGCCGTAGCCGCTCAAATAAGGCGTAGTAGCTTTTTTAAATGCTTCTTTGGAAACAATTTTATAATCCCTCAATCCTAAATAATAATTGTACAGGTCTTCAGCGGTACTGTAGATCTGTCCTGCAGGACCGGTTAATGTAGAATTCCAGACTTTTGTTTTTTCCTGTCTTGTTTTTGAAATATAAGAATAAGGAACCGTTTTATAAGGACTTTTCAGAGCTATGTAGTTAAAGCCTGTATGAGTCATCTTGAGAGGATTTAAGATGATTTTTCTTACAGCATCTTCATAAGAAAGCCCCGTTATTTTTTCAATGATAAGTCCCAGTAAAATATATCCCGAATTGGTATACGAAAATTGAGTACCGGGCTCAAAATCCAGCGGTTCATTCTTAAAAAAAGAAAGTTCTTTATTTTTGGCTATGGCTTTTCCGGTGTGAAGCAGACTGAAATACTCCTTATTTCGTAATACTTCATAAATTCCCGAAGTGTGGGTAAGGAGATGTTCTATCGTGATTTCATTTCCTCTTGGATAGTCTGCAATAAACTTTGAAATAGGATCTTTAAAAGAAAGTTTTCCTTCTTCACTTAGCTTTACAATGACCAGGGCAGTGAAAGACTTGGTTAAAGAAGCAATCTGATAAATACTTTTATCCTGATTGGGGATCTTTTTCTCTGCATTTTGCCAGCCATATGATCTTTCAAAAATATTCTTATTCTGATAATGGATTAAAGCTGTTCCATTAAATTTATTAATACCCTCAAATGCTTTGATAATACGGTCTATTTCTTCTTTTTTCTTTTCCTGATTAAAGCTGTTGAGATTCGTTGGAGTCTGAGCTTTTAAAGTAAAACAGCTTGTACTGAACAGACAAAACAAACATCCTAAAGTTAAAATATGAAATTGACGCATAGTATCAGGTTTTAAAAAACAGGTAAATTAAGCAGATTTTTGTTTATATTGATAATAGATTTTCAGCATAGCGGTTCAAAGAATTATTGTATCTGGGCAAATGTTTTGATATTGCTTTCAAAGCTATAGATAGCGCTTCTTTATCCTCTCCCGCTGAAGAAAGGGATAATGCTAAAAAAGAATCTACTGCATCATTCAGTTCATCGGAATAATTGGCTTTCTCATCTCTTAAAATACGAATGCTCTCTTCTATTTTTCCATTATTCCTTAAGGTACTTGCTAATTGGATTCTTGCTCTTCTTCTCCGCAAACCAATTAGTCCCTTATCTAATGCGGATCTGTACAAAGGTTCCGCTTCTTTTTCATGTCCCGTGGAGTCAAAAGCGCAGGCTCTTTCAAAATCAGCAATAGCCTGGGAATCTTTAACAGTAAGTAATTCTACATGATTTTTAATTTGCTGAATAAACTCTTCATTGCTTATTGTTCCAAGCGTCAGCCATATACTTTGCAATTGAATTTCCCAGTTTTCGTCCATTGATTAGATTTTAAACAAAGATATAAAATATTGAAAGTGAAGTATTCCTTTATTATTCTCATAATTCTTAAAATTATTGTACTCTTATGAATCAGAAAACGGAATTAAATATTTATTTTTGCTGAACTTAACAAAGATTAAAAAATTATTAAAATATGGCATCAGGCTTTTTTGCAATTTTGGATGATATTGCCGCATTGATGGATGATGTAGCGGTTACGAGTAAGATTGCTACCCAAAAGACAGCAGGTATTTTAGGAGACGACCTGGCTGTAAATGCAGAAAAAGCCACTGGCTTTCTTTCTTCAAGGGAAATTCCGGTTTTATGGGCAATTACAAAAGGTTCTTTTATCAACAAACTGATCATTCTGCCTATCGTTTTTTTACTTAATTGGTTGTATGCTCCGGCTATTAATTATGTATTGATCCTTGGAGGATTCTATCTGGCTTTTGAAGGCGTTGAAAAAGTAATAGAATTTCTTTTTCACCGTGACAAAAAGGGTCATGAAGTTATAGAGGAAATTGAAGAAGACAAAAAAAGTTCTGAACAGATTGAAAAAGAGAAAGTAAAATCGGCAATTACAACTGATTTTATTTTATCAATCGAGATTGTTATTATTGCTTTAGGAACCGTATTGGAAGAAAGCCATCCTTTCATTACGCAGATTTTAGTAACGAGTTTGGTTGCATTTATCGCTACTGTTGGAGTTTATGGAATTGTAGCTTTGATCGTGAGAATGGATGATGCAGGGTTTAAATTAATAAAGAAAAGTAACGATAAAGGTTTTTTCGGGAGGCTTGGACATATATTAGTGAAGGCTTTACCTATTGTTATTAAAATATTAGGAGTCGTAGGAACAATTGCTTTAATAATGGTTGCTGGTGGAATTTTTCTACATAGGATTGAATTTTTCCATGGCATATTTCCAACCTGGCCAGATGTTTTGAAAGAGCTTACGCTTGGTGTTGTTGGCGGATTGGTAGCGGTTGCCGTATTTACTGTAGGAAAGGGAATCTATTCTTTAGCTACGAAAAAATAAAACAGAATTAGAATTAAATAACCAAAAAAATCCTGTGTTCGAAAGAATGCAGGATTTTTTGTAATGTGCACTGTCAGGAGATTCTTATTCTTTATTAAGTTATGTATTGGTGAACATACTTTTCAGAATAGGAGTTGCTGTTTTTCTTATCATTTTCAGAATATTATTTTTTATCATACAGATGATTGAAAAAATGGTTGATAAGAATATTTTTATTGATTTGGGTTAATTTATTGTAAGCTTATTTTATTTTCAACCCATTTACATAGGCTAATTTAATTGTATTAGCTCCGTGAAATCCAGAAGAATTGAGATCGATTTCATTTTCTGTTTTTAGTTTCTCGTAAAGTTTAAGAATATTCCCTTTATAAGGGCAATTGTTTACAAAATTATTTAGAAAAACTTCAGCAGTATCTTTTTCAGAAAAGCATAAAAGGAAGTCTAAAGGAGAAATAGAATTCTCTGACCATTGATTAAACTTTGTTCCATTGTTTTTTAGAAATTCGACAGCAATTTCCTTAGAATTAAAAATTTTGAAAATTGGGAGGATGTATTTTTCTATATTTTCTGTAATTTCAATAATTGATTTTTCATAAGATAACCCTGCTAAATTCCATTCTTTCCAATTATTATACGGAGTTAAATAACCTATCTGATTTCCAAAAATTAATCCCTGAGAATATTCATTTTTAGTTTGCTCTGTCTGCCATTTCTTTAAAATTTTAGAATAGATAGCAATATGAGGAAGGAACTGAACGGATGAAGAATCATTCCTAAAACTGGACTGAAAATAAATCTCAAAATAGATGTCTTTATTAAGGGAAACTTTTTTAAGCCTTTGTCCTTTTTCAAGTGTTTTGAAACCATTGAGTTGAGTGGCAATTTCATTGCAGGCATTTAAAAATATTGTTCTTGTATCCATTTGTTTCTGATAGTATTTTGAATAAATCCAATTGAGAAGCAAAAATAAAAAAATAAAAGAGCAAAAAAAAAGAGACTTAAACAAGTCTCTTTTATGTATTAATTGAATAAATCTTTTACTTTATCAAAAAAAGTTTTTTCCTTTCCGGATGGTTCTGCAACCATTTCTCCGCTGGACATCTGCTTTTCAAAGAAATCTTTCTGCTCTTTGGTAAGCTTCTGTGGCGTCCATACATTGATGTGGATGAACATGTCCCCTTTTCCATAGCTGTCGATACTTGGAAGTCCTTTTCCAGCTAATCTTAGGATCTTTCCGGATTGAGTTCCCGGATCAACGGTAATTTTTACTTTTCCGCCTACGGTAGGAATCTCTTTTTTAGTTCCTAAAGCAGCTTCAGCAAATGAAACATACAGTTCCTGATGTAGATTATCACCCTCTCTTTTGATCGTTTGATCTACTTCTTCTTCAATAATTACCAATAAGTCACCCGGAATTCCGCCAAAGGGAGCATCATTTCCTTTTCCTCTTACATTAAGCTGAATACCATCTCTAGCTCCAGCAGGAATGTTGATGGTGATTTCCTCTTCTTCTTTTATAAGACCCTGTGCATTGGCTCCTGCAGGAATTTTATCAGCAACCTTTCCGATTCCCTGGCAGGTACCACAAGTGGTTTGTGTCTGCATTTGGCCAAACATCGTGTTCATTACTTTAAGCTGAACACCGGAACCATTACAGGTAGGGCATATTTTTGATGTGGCACCTTCTGCCATCATCATTTTTTTACTTTAATGGTTTTTTGAGTTCCGTTTACCATTTCCTCAAGGTTCAGCTTGATTCTGATTCTTAAATTAGAACCTTTCACCTGCTGACGGCCACCGCCGCCACCTCCGAATCCTCCGAAACCACCACCGAAAATATCTCCAAACTGGCTGAAAATATCTTCCATGTTCATTCCGCCTCCGAAGCCACCGCCTCCGTAACCGCCGTTTCCACCTACTCCGGCATGACCGAACTGGTCGAATCTGGCACGTTTCTGATCGTCGCTTAGAACTTCATAAGCTTCAGCAGCTTCTTTAAATTTTTCTTCAGCCTCTTTATCACCTGGATTTTTATCCGGGTGAAATTTGATAGCCATTTTACGGTATGCTTTTTTTATTTCGTCGGCCGATGCAGATTTGCTGATCTCAAGAACCTCGTAATAATCTCTTTTTGACATGACAATTTTATAATTGATTGTTGATAAATGATAAAAGATATTTTAAAGCTAATAAGTGAAATATTCATCCATTATCACTCATCATTTATCATTTATTAATTTTAATTTCCTGTTACTACTTTTGCAAAACGGATTACTTTATCACCTAAAGTGTATCCTGTTTCAATAACATCTACGATTTTTCCCTTCAAATCTTCCGATGGAGCAGGGATCTGAGTAATCGCCTCATGGAAATCAACATTAAAGCTGTCACCAGCCTTTACTTCCATTGTTTGTAAGCCTTTTTCAGTAAGTTTATTTTTGAATTTCTGATAGATCAGTTCTACACCTTGAAGGTCAGCAGGATTTCCGTTTTTAGCGATTTCTTTTAATGCTCTTTCGAAATCATCTAAAACTCCTAACATTGAAACCATCATTTCCTGGTTAGCGTACTGGAAGAATTCCATCTTCTCTTTACTCGTTCTTTTTTATAGTTTTCGAATTCAGCATACAATCTGATGTAACGGTCTTTCTCTTCTGCCAAAAGTGCTTCTGGAGAAGGAGCAACTGTCACATTGTCCTGAGATGCTGCTTCGTTTTGAACATTGTTTCCTTCCTGATTATTGATGCTTTCTTCGTTAATATCCTTGTTTTCCATAATTCAATATTTATTTACTGATTGTTTGACAAAGAGCCTGCCAAATCTGAAATCAGGACATTAAGGCAGAAAAATAATGAGTAAGTAAAGGGGATTTTGAAGTGTAAATAGGTCAATTCGCCACCCTTGTAAATTAAAGTAGTTTATCGTTTGATTATTGACTTCGGAAAACAAAAATTGACTATTGACAGCTTTAGGCTATTGTTCTCCTGCAAACGTCTGATATAAGAGGTATAGGTTTAAAATAATGATAATAATGGAAATAACCCAGACACAGATTTTAAGGAATGGCTTATTGACAAATTCACCCATTTTGGCTTTATCATTGGTAAACATTACCAGTGGAACAACCGCAAAACTCAGCTGCATAGAAAGAATTACCTGGCTTAAAACCAATAGATCAGTTGTTCCCTTTTCTCCATAAAGAATAGCAACAATAAGTGCAGGAATTACAGCTATAAGTCTTGTAATAAGTCTTCGCAGCCATGGTTTTAATCTGATATTCAAAAATCCTTCCATTACAATCTGTCCTGCAAGTGTTCCTGTCAATGTTGAATTTTGTCCGGAGGCTAATAGAGCAATTGCAAACGCAATACTTGCCATGGAAGCTCCCAAAATAGGAGTCAGCATTTTATAAGCATCATGAATGTCTGCAACATGTTCATTACCCGTTGTATGGAATGTGGCTGCTGCGAGAATAAGTATGGCGGCATTGATAAAAAATGCCAGCATCAGCGAGACAGTACTGTCTAAAGTAGCAAATTTAATCGCCTCTTTTTTTCCTTCAGTATCTCGGGTGTAATCTCTTGTCTGTACAATACTGCTGTGAAGATAAAGGTTGTGAGGCATGACTGTAGCTCCTAAAATCCCAATAGCAATATAAAGCATGGCAGGATTTGTAATGATTTCCTTTTGGGGTACCAATCCTCCCAGAATTTCGTTGAAAGCAGGTTGGGAGATCACAATTTCATAAATGAAACAGGCCAGAATAATGAATATTAGCCCGCCTACAATACTTTCAATCCATCGGAAACCTTTGGACTGAAGCAAGAGGATAATTAAGACATCAACTGTTGTGATGACAATTCCCCAGGTCAGCGGAATATGGAATAATAGGTTTAAGGCAATAGCAGAACCAATGACCTCGGCGAGATCACAGGCGGCAATGGCTATTTCACAGAATACCCAAAGAATAAAATTAGTAGTAGGGCTGAAGTGATCCCTACAGGCCTGTGCAAGATCTCTTTCTGCTACAACGCCTAGTTTTACTGATAAATGCTGTAAAACCATTGCGAAAATATTAGAGATAAGAATAACTGAAAGTAAGGTATATCCAAATTGAGCTCCTCCAGCAATATCCGTAGCCCAGTTTCCCGGGTCCATATATCCTACCGCAATCATCAATCCCGGTCCTGCAAACGCAAGATACTTCCTCCAAAAACTTGCATTTTTAGGGACTTTGATAGATGAATAAACCTCTGATAGGGAGTGAGATGTTTTATCTTTTCGCCAGGCGCTTTTTATATTGAAACTCATAAATGTTAGAAATGACTAACAAATTTAATTAAATAAATGTAAACACAAAAATATGGAAAGAAAAAATCCCGGAAATTACTTCCCGGGATCTAATTTTTATTGAATCTAAAGATTATTTAGCAAATCTTACAGACATTTTTCTATCAGCAGCTCTTTCTGCGTCAGAAGCTTTTGCATCTACTTTTGCAAATTTGCTTCCATAGCCATCAGCTTCCAGAACCTGAGCTCCAACTCCAGCTTTTGTTACAGCTGCTTTGATAAATTCAGCTCTGGCTTTTGATAATTTTAGGTTATTAGCCTCGTTTCCTGTTTTATCAGTGTAACCTCCAACTTTGATTTTTGCTTCAGGGAAAGCCTTAAGAATAGCTACTAAGTTATCCAATTGTCCTTGTGAACCAGCTTCCAGCTCAGTAGAGCTTCCCATTTTGAAATTAACGTGATCGAAATCGTACCACTTCTCTTTCAATACTGAATCATCAGCTGCATTCTTATACCCTCCGGATTTTAGGAAAGTAATCATCTGATCTTCCATTCCCCCTTTGTAACCTTTTAACATTACCCCGTTAAGGTCAATGTTTTCATCAGTTTTAGCAGTTGCCGGAGCAGGGGTGGCTGTTACAGATGCTGTATCTGTATTTGACCCGGTTGTTGCAGAGTCAGACGTCGCTGTTGTAGTCGTTGTCGTCTGTTTTTTCTCACACTGTTTCCATAGAAAATAGGCGGCTGCTATTAATAATAAAAGCGGAAGCAACCATTTCCAGATTGAGCCTCCGCCTTTGTTATTATTGTTATTATCATTAAATTGTTCTCTTATTTCTCTTGCTCCTTCCGAAACATTTTCTCTTGCTGTAGCAACACCTTCTGCGATGTTATCTTTAGCGGTAGAAGTAACAGAAGAAACCGTTTCTTTTGCCTGGCCAAACCAATTTTCAGCTCCTAGTCCAAAGGAAGCCAAAGAAAGACCTGCCGGCAGTAAAGAAGAAATAATGCCTTTCTGATCATTCAGTAAGCTGGAAATACCTGAAGCACCCAAATTATTGTCTGCCGCATATTTTCCGACAGTACCTGCTGTCGCTCCAGTCACCAAGCTTAACAAAGAACCTGCAGTGGTGTTGCTGACTCCTGAAAAACTTGCAATAGAGTTGACTAATCCACCTACTTTATCTCCAAAAATTGAAGACAGCAAAGTAGAAATGATAGGACTGCTAGACGATCCGCCTAATAAATTTCCTAAAATTCCACTTGATGAGGCCTGTGTAATAGCATCCACAACGCCAGGTTTATCTGCATTATTGGCTAATCCACCCACTACAGCAGGTAATAGTCCACCAATTGCTTTAGAAATACCGGATTCACTTTCTCCAAACTGCGATGCAGCTTGTGAAACCAAAGCGGGACCTAATTGCCCTTTAATTAAATCAATGACATTTAAAGACATAATAATAAATTTTTTTGATTAATGTTGATATAAATTTAAACAAAAATCCGTCCAAATGTCATTTTTTTTTGAATATTTCTTAAAAATTAACGATTTTTTTTAAAATTTTTAAAATTTTTAATACGCTTTTGCAAATAACACACGTCTCTTAGATGGTTTTCCAGAGATCAGTGAAATTCCTTCTTCTATATCATTATCTAAAGGAATACATCTAATTGTTGCCTTCGTTTCATCCTTAATTTGTTCTTCTTCTTCAGCCGTACCATCCCAGTGAGCATAGATGAAACCACCTTTCTCTTCCAGAACTTTTTTGAACTCTTCATAAGTATCCACTTTCGTGATATTATTGTCTCTGAATTCAAAAGCTTTATTGTAAATGTCCTGTTGGATAGTCTTTAATAATTCTTCGATGTAAGTATCAAGCCCTTCAATAGAACGAACTTCTTTTGTAAGATTATCTCTTCTTGCGATTTCCACAGATTTGTTTTCCAAATCTCTTGGTCCCATTGCAATTCTTACAGGAACTCCTTTCAATTCGTATTCTGCAAATTTCCAACCCGGTTTGTTCTGCGTATCATTATCAAATTTCACAGAAATTCCTTTTGCCTTAAGTTTAGCCTGGATATCCAAAGCAACCTCACTGATCTGCTCCAACTGCTCTTCTCCTTTAAAGATCGGAACAATTACGACCTGAATCGGCGCTAAAGTAGGAGGTAATACCAATCCGAAATCATCAGAGTGGGTCATGATCAAAGCTCCCATCAGACGCGTTGAAGTTCCCCATGATGTAGCCCATGCATGTTCAATCTTTCCTTCTTTGTTGGTGAATTTTACGTCAAATGCTTTTGCGAAATTCTGACCTAAGAAGTGAGATGTTCCTGCTTGTAATGCTTTTCCATCCTGCATCAATGCTTCGATACAATACGTTTCATCTGCTCCTGCAAATCTTTCAGAAGGTGTTTTTAATCCTTGAACTACTGGTATTGCCATAAAGTTCTCTGCAAAATCTGCATACACTTTATTCATTTTTTCTGCTTCCTCCACTGCTTCGTCTTTGGTAGCGTGAGCAGTGTGCCCTTCCTGCCATAAGAATTCTGTTGTTCTTAAGAAAAGACGTGTTCTCATTTCCCAACGAACCACATTCGCCCATTGGTTGATCAATATTGGTAAATCTCTGTAAGATTGAATCCAGTTTTTGTATGTATTCCAGATAATAGCTTCTGAAGTAGGACGAACGATAAGTTCTTCTTCCAGTTTTGCATCCGGATCCACAATCAGTTTGGATGGATTGTTTGGATCGGTTTTTAATCTGTAGTGAGTAACAACAGCACATTCTTTTGCAAAACCTTCTGCATTTTTTTCCTCTGCCTCAAACAAGCTTTTGGGCACAAAAAGCGGGAAGTATGCGTTAACGTGACCTGTTTCTTTGAATTTTTTATCCATTTCATCACGCATTTTTTCCCAGATTGCATAGCCATACGGTTTGATTACCATACATCCACGCACGACTGAGCTTTCTGCTAAATCAGCTTTTACAACCAGCTCATTATACCATTTGCTGTAATCTTCGCTTCTTGAGGTTAATTTTGCCATTATTTTTTAAAATTTTTTTAACTTTTGTACATTATTGTTATCTAAAAATAAAAATCTATTTTTGATAGATTTTTCTACCAGTGCTTTGGTACATTTTTGGTACAGATTGCAAATATAATTTAAATTAAAAATTTTTACGTTATCATGAAAAGAAATATACATAAAAATTTGCTTGGTCTGCTAAGATCCAAAGGGATTTTGGCCATATCGGGCGGATTATTACTTGTGTCTTGTGGTGCTCAGATGGGAGGGTATAGCGAGACAGACGGGGTGTATTACGACCCCAATAAGGATACGCTACCTGAAGGAGTTATCATTAATGATAGCGGAAACAGGGTAGGAGAATACTATGACTACTATCAGGATTCTAATGTGATTCAAAATGCACAAACGAATTCCAGAGAACAGCAAAACAGATATAGTGACTGGAGTGGTACCAATCCAAATTGGAACACCAATGCTACAGATTCCGATTGGGGACTTTATTCAGGTTCTCAAACGAACTACTATGATAACTCATGGGGATGGGGATCTCCTTGGGGAATGTATGGAGGCTATAGCCCATATTGGGGCATGAACCGCGGCTGGGGCTGGGGTGGAAGCATGTCCTGGGGTTGGGGCGGATCATTCGGATGGGGCTGGGGAGGCTCTTACGGATGGGGAAGTCCATACTGGGGATATGGTGGTGGTTATGGAGGATACTATGATCCATTCTGGGGCGGCTACGGAAACCCTTATTGGGGCTACGGAGGAGGCTACTGGGGTGGTGGCAACTACAACAGACCTGTTTACAGAAGAAGTGGTGTGAGCGGAGGAGGATTCCAGAATACTGGGGTAGCCAACGCTGTATACAGAACGAATACAAATAATTCAGGTTTCAGAAATAGTAATGGAAATGGCGGATTCAGAAACACCAATAATGGTGGTTTCAGAGATTCGAACTCAAGTGGTGGTTTCAGAAACAGCAATGGCGGATTCAGAGACAGTAATTCAGGAGGCTTCAGAAACGGAAATTCTGGAGGTTTCAGAAATAGTAATGGAAACGGTGGATTCCGTAATTCTGCACCACAAACAAGACCTAATTACAATTATCAGCAACCGCAGCCAAGATATAACAACAATAATAATGGAGGCTTCAGATCTAATGATTCAGGAGGTTTCAGATCTAGCGGTGGTTCCAGTGGAGGCGGCTTCAGAGGCGGCTCTTCAGGCGGCGGTGGCGGAATGAGATCCGGTGGCGGCGGCAGAGGAGGCTTCAGATAATTTTCAAACTAATAAACTATTAAAAAAATAATGTTAAAAAAATCTTTAGTATTAATGAGTATTTCTGCTGCATTTTATGCACAGGCTCAGGATGTTTCTGTAATAAGAAATACTGTGGATGTTTACTCAAGTACTCCTATGGTGGGATCGGCTAAGTTTAATGCAATGGCTGGATCTAATGGTGCGCTAGGTGGTGATGCAAACTCTTTGCTTACCAACCCGGCAGGTTTAGGGGTAGCTATTTCAGGAGAGGTTTCAGGAACTTTATCTATTTTAGGAAATAAAAACAGCAGCTCTTGGGCGGGATCTACTATAGACTATAGCAAAACGAAAGGTGATCTTGGAAATGCAGGAGGAATAATTGCTTTCCCACTGATGACAGAAACTGGATGGAAGTTTATTAATATTGGTATTAATTTTTCCAATCAACAACTTGATAATGTGATTCAGTCGCCAGGAAATAATAATATCGTGTACGCTTTTGATAAAGCTGATATAACGAAAGATGCTGCATTGGCAGGGCACATGTATGAAAGATACGGTAACTTGTCAAAAATGAGTTTTGGGGTAGGAGCGAATTATAATCATAATTTATATCTGGGAGCAGGTTTCAACTTTTTCAATGCTTCAATTGATCAATATGACAACTTGTTTTACAGAAATCTAACCAACAATTCTACAGAGGGATTCAGTAAGCAGGATACTCCTTATTCAGAAAGATCTTCAGGTTTTTCTGCTTCATTAGGGGTAATTGGAAAGCTAAGTCCTAATTTCAGAGTGGGAGCGTCTCTTGAAACGCCTACATTCTGGACGATAGACAGAAACTACTATTTCTATAACGATCCTACTTATGGAGACGATATGGGTGCTGAAAACAGAAAGTTTACTTCACCGCTTAAAGCAACTGTGAGTGCTGCATTTGTAGCAAGTAAAAATTTCTCATTGAATGTAGATTATACCCTTGGACTTACAAAACCTGACTATAAAGTATACGGTGGTGCAGAAAGAGAGTTGAATAACTTCTTTAAGGATAACTACAAAAATCTTTCAGAAGTAAGAGTAGGAGCTGAGTACAGAGTACAGCAGTTTAGATTGAGAGGAGGTTACTCATACCAGTCTAGTCCTTTTGATGCGCTTACGATCAGCAGATTTAATGATGCAGGAAGTGTAGGAGATCAGTCTTACAACAACCTGATATTAAGTGACAGAAATACACTTTCATTCGGTATCGGATATGATTTCAGATCTTTCTATGTAGATGCATCTTATCAGAATATCTCTTCTAAATATGCCAATCCTTTTATGAGAGGATATATGGGTGATAATTTTGATTCATCTTACTATTCTGCAAATAAAATCTTCGAAAGTGATTCTTACGCAGTAAGTGATGTAAAAAGTAATAGAAACAATTTCTTCCTTACTGTAGGATGGAAATTCTAAGCTTGAAACATTAAGCTATACAACAACAAAAAAGCTCCGAATTTCGGAGCTTTTTTTATTTTTAATGAGAATGAGCAGCAGGATGTTGATGGAAAACATGCATCATCAATGCCAGTGAAACTCCTAAAACAACCAGGCCAATCTTCGTCCAGTCGATATTGTGATTCTTATTGCTTTCAAAAATGATTACCGAAGAGATGTGAAGGAAAATTCCCCCTACAATAGCCAGAAAATAAGGCTGAAGATCGGGATTGAAATAATTTCCCAACAGCATTCCCATTGGAGAAGCCAAAGCAAATAAGGCTACAATCAGAATAGAAGGATATGATGAAGAACTCTTTGATTCTCCTTTTCTATTGAATAAAAACGCTCCCAGAATAAATGAAATAGGAAGATTGTGAAATACAATCCCCCAAAGATAAGGAGACATCTCATGTGTTTCATTGGCAAGAGGAATCCCTTCAATAAAAGCATGGATAAATAATCCTACCATTAAAGCAGCAGGAAGGATGTTGTGCTCACTATGATGGTGAAAGTGTCCGTGTTCAAAACCTTTGGTAAGAGCTTCCAGAATCATCTGGAGAAGAACTCCTCCAATCACAAATATCCCAAGACTATTACTTCCTGCAGAGGTATAAACCTGCGGGAAAACTTCATTGAGACAGATGGTAATCAAAAACCCGGCACTTAATATCAATAGATGTTTGGCTAGTTTTTCTTTTTTACCAAAGTGTTTTCCCAGAAATACTCCTGTTACTACACTTAAAATCAGTAAAAGTACTGTTGTCATTATTTTTTCTTAAATAAATTGATGCATCGTGGAGAATTTTCTTTCTTAAATTCATTCAGCTGATAATCTCCCCAGATTTTTATTCTTTCAAAACCACATTCAGAAGCATACGCATGAATGGCTTCTAATGGGTGAAGTTTTACTTTTTCAAAGAAATGAAGCGGTTTACCATCTGCTTCAAACCTGATATCTTTGATGATATGTCTCCCTTCAATCTTTTTTAGGATCTTAAAATCAATATCACCACGGGTAATAACCGTCTCAGGAACTAGCATATTTCTTACATACTCCTCGTTCAGGTAATCCAGAACAAAATATCCTCCAGGTTTTAGCACATTGTAAACGGATTGGAATACTTTTTTGTCATCATTTTCATTGTCGAAATACCCAAAACTTGTAAATAAGTTGAATACAGCATCCATCGGATCTGCATCAATTGGATTTCTCATATCATGAACATCAAAAATCAACGTTTGATTTTCATACTGTTTATCAGATTCAATACTTTGTCTTGAAAGATCCAGTCCCAAAACATCATACCCCAATTTGTTGAGGAAAACAGAGTGTCTTCCCTTTCCGCAGGCAAGATCTATGATTTTCGATTGAGGCGGAAGCTGAAGGTCCGCAGTAAGCTTTGTGATGAAGTTTTCAGCTTCTGTATAGTCTCTGTTGCTATAAAGTAAATGATAATAAGGGGTATCAAACCAAGATTCAAACCATTCCATAATGCAAAAATAACTAAATTTGTGCGGTTAAAAGCAAAGTATTTTACAACATTAAGAGATTGAGAAATTCAATTGGACAATAAGTTACATAGCTAATCTTTTGATTTTAAAAACTTTAAAACTTTTAATTCATACTTATGGATACAGAAAATATAAAAATACAGATAAAGACATTCTTCGGATTGGAGCCTATTCTTGCCGAAGAAATCAAAAAACTGGGTGGAAAAAACGTTGAAATTAAAAACAGAGCAGTAAATTGTGAGGGAGATCTTGGTTTTCTTTATAAAATAAATTATTCTGCGAGAACAGCATTGAAAATCTTAGTGCCAATTCATGAGTTCAAGGCTTTTAATCAACATCAGTTCTATGATAGATTGTTCAAATTTGAATGGGAGAACTTTATGGACGTTAACCAGTCTTTCTCTATTGATGCAACGGTGAACTCTGAAACATTCAAACATTCTCAGTTTGTCACTTTAAAAATGAAGGATGCCATAGTGGATTATTTTCAGGACAAATTCAAAAGACGTCCGAATGTGGAAACCAGAGAACCGGATATCAAATTTCACCTTCATATCGACAGAGAATTGGTGATGATCTCAATGGACTCTTCCGGAGACGCTCTGTTCAAAAGAGGATACAGAAAAGAGCAGGGAGAAGCACCTATCAATGAAGTGCTGGCAAGCGGAATGCTTCAGCTGGCAGGTTGGGATGGAAAAGGAAATTTCCTTGACCCGATGTGTGGTTCCGGTACATTGTTAATTGAAGCAGCGATGATCGCTATGGACCTTCCGGCTCAGATTTTCAGAAAGAGATTCGGATTCCAGAACTGGAAAAACTATGATGCAGATTTGTTTTCAAAAATTAAAGAATTCAGAATCAACAGAGTAAGACAGTTTGATGGAAAAATCGTTGGATATGATATCGATTCAAGAATGCTGAATGCCGCAAGAATAAATGTTGAAGCAGCAGAAATGGAAGATGTTATCGAGATTAAAAAACAGGATTTCTTTGATTCGAAAAAAGAACTTTTCCCTTTATTAATGGTATTCAATCCACCATACGATGAGAGAATTTCCATCAATGATGATGATTTCTACAAAAAAATCGGAGATACCTTTAAAACCCATTATCCGAATACATTAGCATGGCTGATCTCTTCTGATCTGGAAGCAGTGAAGAAAATCGGATTACGTCCTTCAAGAAAGATCAAACTTTTCAACGGAAAGCTGGAAACGAGATTTTTACAGTACGAAATGTATGAAGGAACGAAGAAGATACACAAACTGGAAGATAAATAAAAATTAGATACAGCCCTTTCGAATCAGGAAGGCCTTTTATATCAATTCTCCTTTAAATATCATTATCTATGATATTTTTTTAGGCTATTTATTATATTTTAATCACAAATTTTAAAACTGATACATGAAAAAAGTATACGCAGTTATTGCATTAGTCATACTGCATTCTCAAATTTTTTCGCAAGTAATCACCGTTTCGACATTAGCGGGAAATGGGACGGAAGGATATGCGGACGGAAATGTAAATTCTGCAATGTTTAACCGTCCTGCCGGTGTTGCAGTAGACGATGCAGGGAATGTTTATGTTGCTGATACAGGAAATTACCGACTTCGTAAAATAACTCCATCAGGAGATGTATCTACTTTAGCTGGAGATGGTACACAAGGGTTTGCAGACGGAAGCCCAAACAATGTTAAATTTAATGGTATTGGTGATCTTGTTGTAGATAATTTGGGGAATATTTATGTATCTGATTTTTATAATAACAGAATCAGAAAAGTAAGTCCATCAGGTGATGTTTCTACTTTTGCAGGGAGCGGTATTGCCGGTTTTGCTGATGGCAACAACGCAACAGCACAATTCAAAAACCCCGTTGGATTAGCAATCGACAAGGAAGGAATTGTATATGTTGCTGATCAAAATAATAACAGAATAAGGCGAATAACAGGAGGCCAGGTTACAACAATTGCAGGTGATGGAGCAGCTGGATATATAGATGGCAATGCATTATCAAGCAGGTTTGATTATCCTACAGACATAGAAGTAGTGGGGCAGGATCTATATGTAGTAGATAATTGGAATAATAAAATACGCAAAATATCGTCAGGACAGGTTTCTACTATTTCGGGAAGTAACTACGGATTTGCAGATGGAACATTGGCGAATGCTAAGTTTTATAATCCACTTAAATTGGTTTCAAATAAATCTTTTGATCTATTTATCACTGATACGATGAATAACAGAATTCGCAAAATCTCAGGAAACCAGGTTTCTACTTTATCAGGAAGTATATTAGGTTTTGAAGACGGGAATGTGGGAAACGCAAAGTTTTATAGTCCAAATGGAATAGCTATTGACAATCAGGGGAACTTATATATTGCAGATGCAGGTAATAACAGAATTCGTAAAATAATGATGAATAGCATCCTTTCTACTAAGGAATTGATGAAAAATAAAGAGATGATTATTTATCCCAATCCTGCAAAAAATGAATTCAGCCTACAATCTCTTACAAATGAATTGTTATTATTGATGGATACTTCGGGTAGAAAGATTCAAAATATCAATTTAAAAGCTGGTAAACTGCAAAATGTAGATATATCTTCTTTGTCTAAAGGTGTTTATATCTTAACTGACGGAAAAACAAAATCAGCGAAAATTATTAAAGAGTAATAGAACTAAGAAAATATAATATGATTGGAGATTTTTTTGAAGTGCTAGATACTCTTTTTAGTATATCCGGGCTGTTAAATTCTGGCTCTGGCTCATCATCACGCTCAAATTCTGACAGAAAGAGTCTGAATTATGATGAAAAGCCTCAAAAGAAGGAATCAAAAAAATCAAAATATTTCACAGAGAAAGTAAGTGCAATAGCTTTAGTATTGGCTGCATTTTCTTTTTTTATTGTTTTTAAAGATCCTTTACCGGCACAAAACTATACACAAACTTTAGTGGTAGCTTCTTTAATAGGAATCAGCATTTCATTTTTAATGTTTTTTGTCCTGCATGTACTGGAACTTTATTATTTTAAAACGCTGTTCAAACTGCTTCTGTTCAGCTGTTCAACGATCGCATTTTTTATTTCTGCGGTAATGTATATCTATTTTAAATCAGGTTTGTTTATATAGCAGACTTCAGTTTTATATCAAAATAAAAATAGGCTGTATTCATTGTGATACAGCCTATTTTATTTTATCGTGCCAGTGAAGGGGCAAAACCATATTGTTTTTTAAAAGCATGTGAAAAATGCGACAAGTCTTCAAAACCCACTTCCAGAAAAACATCGGACGGCTTTTTATTCTTTTCGGATAAATGATAATAAGCAAGTTCAAGACGCTTTTGAGTGAGCCAGCGCTGTGGTGTCGTTAGGAAAATCCTTCTGAAATCCCGATTGAAAGTAGATAAACTTCTTCCGGTAAGATATCCGAACCGTTCCAAAGGCATATTGAACATATAATTCTTTTCCATGAAATTAATCAGATCTACTTTTCCCGGTTCATCAAAATCTGCCAGTACAGAATCTATATTCTGATCAATTTCTCTTATGATACTTATGGCCTCAGTAATCTTTAAATGAGCAATATTTTCAGGAAAAGGTCCTTCAACCTCAAAATAAGGAATAAGAGATGCCAGACAGCTGTTTAGAAGTGGATGACTGCTAAAGCTGTGAATACAGGATTTCCGCGGAGCTACTTTCTGTGTAAGATCAATAGAAGCATAAAATTGTTTCAGACGTTCGGTCGTAAGATGCATGACCACCGCTTTATGAGGAAGCCCGTCTTTTGGATAATTGATGATCGTAGCAAGATGATTTCTCGGGATGAGGAAAATATCTCCCGCTTTAAAAACATAAGTTTTGTCTGCCTGAATAATTTTCGTTTCCCCTGATATAAACCAAACCAGCATATGGTATTCAAAAACCGTTTCCGTTTTGAACAGTTTATCGTCATAACTGGAAAGCTTGATATCTGGTGTGAGGTATTGTATCTGGAAATCCATTGTCAAAAGTTTTTCATTACAAATGTATTTAAAAAACACTTATTTCGTATCAAAGCGGAATCCCAGCATATCTTCGCTTAGTTTCCACAACCGTTCTGCATTTTTTTTATCAATAGAATAGGGCTGTACCCCATGGATGGTAGCTGGTTCATCAAAACGATGCTCAATTTGACCTTTGTCTATCTCCGCAATATCACAGTTTTCACAATAAACACCGCCAATTTCATTAAGCTGTGGACTTACAGAGCACCAGACTGTAGTGGCAGCCCCTTGCTGAAGTGTTTTTAATCGTGCTTCAACCTCCGGTTTGAGACTTCCGTTTTCATCATGCGTTCCAAGCTGTTTAAAAAGTTCAATAGGTTCCTCTCTGCCGAGGTCAGTGCCATACACAGAACCCGGATGAAGAGAATACGCTCTGATATTGAATTCTTTTCCTCTTTCATCCAATTCTACAGCAAATAAATTACAGGCTGTTTTTGACTGTCCATAGCCTGCAAGAGTGTCATAATCTCTTTTCTCAAAATTGGGATCTTCAAAATTAAAAGGGGACATCTGATGTCCATAAGAAGACACATTAATGACTCTCGCTGCCTGTGATTTTTTCAGAGCAGGCCATAGTTTTGATGTAAGGTGAAACTGCCCAAGATAGTTAGTTGCCAGCTGGGATTCAAACCCTCGGCTATCCCTGCGAAGGGGAACCCACATAATGCCTGCATTATTAATAAGGAGATCCAGACTTCTTCCTGACAAGACAAATTTTTCTGCAAAAGCATCAATGGATGCGGGATCCATAAGATCCATTTTTTCAAGTTCAAAATTTTCAATTCCTGAAAGATTTTTTCCTGCTTTTTCAATGTCTCTTGCGGGAATAATGACATGTGCTCCGGCTGAAGTAAGTGCTTTTGTGGTTTCAAGCCCGATTCCTGCATAACCGCCGGTAATGATGACTGTTTTTCCGGTAAGATCGATTCCTTTAATAACTTCCTGAGCGGTTGAATAGGCATTAAATCCTGATTGAATAGGTTGCTGCAATGCGCTGATAATTGGTTCCATTTTTTTTGTTTTAAATTTCTATAGCAAAATTAGGAGGGATTCCTTGTGTTCATTTTGTTTAAAATGTCAAATAGGTTGGTTCAGAATTTCACAGATAATATGCATTCACTGAGAACAATAAATTGTATCTGAGTTAATTTCTCTGAATAAGCTGTTAAACTGTTTGTAGGTTGTGCCGCGAATAAGTAATTTTGAAAAATTTTCAATTTGAAGCCTACTATTTCCATTGTCGTTGCCATTTACAACCGAAAAGATGAACTTTTTGAGTTGCTGACTTCTCTTACTCAACAGACAGATAGAGAGTTTGAGATGATTATCGTAGATGATGGTTCTCTGATCGATCTGAAACCTACCATCAAGAATTTTGAAGGAACTCTGGACATTAAATATTTCAGAAAAGATAATTCAGGACCTGGATTGTCAAGGAATTATGGGGCGGCAAGAGCAGCAAATGAATGGCTGGTATTTGTAGACAGTGATGTCATTGTTGAAGCAGATTATATTGAACATATCAAAAAAGATATTCAGACCATTCCTTGTGATGCGTTTGGGGGAGCAGATAAGGCACATAAAGGTTTTAATCTGATGCAGAAAGCTATTTCTTATTCTATGACTTCTGTTTTTACAACCGGAGGGATTAGGGGAAGTAAGAAAGCTGTTTCCAAATTCCAACCCAGAAGTTTCAATATGGGGGTGAAAAAGGCTGTTTTTGAAAAGGTTGGCGGATTTTCAGAAATGAGGATAGGGGAAGATCCGGATCTGTCTATGACTCTTTGGGAAAATGGTTTTACTACTGCCTTTTTTGATGATATTGCGGTATACCATAAACGCAGGGTAGATTTCGGTAAATTCTCCAAACAGGTGTATCAGTTTGGCTGTGCAAGACCTATTCTTAATCAGAGACATCCTAATTATGTGAAAATCTCTTTTGCTTTTCCAACTTTGTTTATGTTGGGTTATATAATGGGCTTTCTGGAGTATTTTATCATGGGAAGAGGGATAATCCTTGCTTTTTATGGATTGTACACCTTTTTGGTGCTATTTCATGCCTTGCTGCTGACGAAAAATATCAGTATTGCCGGTATGGCAGTTATTTCCACTTATATTCAAATGTTTTCTTACGGGTATGGGTTCTTAAAATCCTGGATCCTGCTGAATGTTTTCAGAATGAAACCGGAAGATGCTTTTCCTCATCATTATCATAAGAAATAATTGTAAGTTTCGGCTAAAGCCAATTGAAGGAATTCGTTTTAATAAATGGGCTAAAGCCCATTCCTATTGAATTTATAGAATAAAAAAAGGCTGTTTCAAACGAAACAGCCTTTTTACAATAAATTTAGATGATAGAAATGTTTTCATGGTGGTTAAGAACTCCTACTTTCAGCATACATTCTTTCATTTTATGATAAGTTCTTTTAATATCGTGGTCAAGGCCGATGGAGAATCTGATCAATCCGTCGGAAATACCTATGGAAGCACGTTCCTCCTCTGGAATTTCAGATGAGGTAGATCTCCCTGAGCATGAGAATAAGGTTTTGTAGAACCCTAAGCTTACGGCAAGATAACCCAGGTTTTCTGCCTGCATCATTTCCATCAGTTCATTGGCTTTTTCTGTGGTTCCGGCATCCAGCGTCAATAGTCCTCCGTATCCGTACTCTTCATGAAGCATGCTTTTCATTAATTCATGATTTTTATGAGAGGGTAATCCTGGATAAGATACTTTTAAGCCGTCTTTTTCAAATCTTTCGGCAAGATACATAGCGTTGTGGCTATGTTGTTTTATTCTGATATGTAATGTTCTCAGGTTTTTTAAGATACTTGAAGATCTTAAGCTGTCCATAGTTGGGCCAAGAAGCATACAAGCCCCGGAATTTACATTTTTGGTATCATCGATGAAGGCTTGTGTTGCACAATATACACCTCCTACAGTATCACTGCTTCCGTTGATGAATTTTGTCAGACTGTGAATCACAACATCTGCCCCAAATAATGTTGGAGAGATAGAAAGAGGGGAGAAGGTATTGTCTACAATCAGTTTCAGATTGTGCTTTTTACAGATTTCGGAAAGTTTTCTAAGGTCTGCTACTTCAAGAAGCGGATTGCTCACACTTTCGCAGTAAATAACTTTAGTATTTGGTGTTATTGCTTTCTCTATAGATTCAAAATTGTTGATATCAACAAAAGTGGTTGCTACATTAAACTGAGGAAGGAAATTTTTAAGAAAAGCATACGTTCCTCCGTAGATGGTTCTGCTTGAAATAATATGGTCTCCACTTTTGCACACCTGCATCAAAACGGAAGTAATAGCTCCCATTCCGGATGCTGTAACGTTGGCTGACTCCGTGTTTTCCATCTTTGCAAGAGCCTGTGCCAGATAAAGATTCATCGGGGATGAGTGTCTGGAATACAGGTAGCATCCTTCAGCATTTCCTTCGAAAGTATCAAACATGGTCTTTGCGGAAAGAAACGTATAGGTAGAGCTGTCAGAGATAGAAGGATTCACTCCTCCGAATTCACCAAAATACTGAAGATCCTGGATCTCATTGGCTGCGTTAAAGTTTTCCATAAGTATTGTTTTTATTTTATTGTCCCAATTTGCATTAATTTCCTAATAATTACAATATAAATTTGAATTTATAGAATATAAAACTGTAAAATATTGTTTATTTAGAAAAATTATTTAGTATCTTCGGGATTGTTAAACTTTTACCAAAAAAATATCTATGGAACTTGACGAAACGGATAAGAAACTATTACTTTTTTTACAGGAAGACTGTAAACAAACCACCAAAGAACTGTCCGGCAAACTTGGATTGTCTGTTACAGCAATCTACGAGCGTGTAAAAAAGCTTGAAAATGCCGGAATTATTTCAAAATATGTGGCCTTGCTGGACAAGAGTAAAGTTAAGAAAAATTTTATCGTTCTGTGTCACGTAAAATTAAGCCAGCATAAAAAAGAATTTGTACTGCAGTTTGAAAAAGAGGTAATGGATCTTCAGGAAGTTACAGAATGCTTTCATGTAAGCGGAGATTATGATTATATCCTTAAAATAGGAGTGAAGGATATTGAAGACTATCGCAATTTTATGCTGACGAAACTTACAACGCTTCAGCATATTGCAAGTACACACAGCTCATTTATGATTTCCGAGGTGAAAAATACGACAGCGATCGTATTATAGACATTAAGCGGCTGGCTTAGATTGTTTGTTCGTTAACAAAAAAGATAACGGTTTCCGGTTGTTGTATAAGCTGCTCAACATATGGTTTCAACGTTTCAGAAGTTAAATCTTTTGTATTGTTGATCTGTAAGCTTCGCAGACTTCCATCTTTCTGTGGAGCGATCAGAATCATGTTGCCATATTTCAGATGGTAAAGTTTCATGTTGACAATGGCAAAATCTTCCTTTTCAAGGGTAGTAAAGGCTGAGAAGTCAATTCTGTTATTGGAAGTCTTTACAAATCCTTGTCCGATCACATCAGGGAAATTTCTCGAAACGATATTCATTTTACTTGAAGTATATTCTTTATCATCAATAAAATCTGTGAGGACAAGAATGGTGAAAAAATACTCTGTCTTTATTCTTAATCTTATGAGAATTTAAAGTTCCCCATTTGTTTATTGGTCTCCTTTGGTGATTTTATCGATGAAATAATGTAGTCTTTTAATATCTGCTCTTCCTTTATTGCTTTCATTTAAGAAACATGTTGTTACAATCACCATTTTCAGATCAGGAATGACGCAGATCAGCTGACCTCCGTAGCCCGTTGCTACAAAAGCCTGATGTCCATTGGTCTTTCTTCGCCACCAATAATAGCCGTATCCGTTTGCGTTGGGCATTACATCCCATGAATCCAGCTTTACCTGTTCAGAAGTTGATTCCTGAATCCATTTTTGAGATACAATCTGTTTTCCGCTAAGTTTTCCGTTGTTAAGGATCATTGTTCCAAATTTCAGCATGTCATCCGGTTTCATAAAAAGCTCTGAGCCTGCAAAATTTCTATCCATAGAATCCGTATCCCATCTGGTGATATTCATTTTTAAAGGCCTAAACAGATTTTCATTGGCAAATTGTTTCAAGCTGGTTTTTACGATTTTTGATAAAGCAGCCCCGAAAAGATGGCTTTCACCGCTGTTATAGTTGAATACAGTTCCGGGATATTCTTCAAAAGGTAAATCCAGGACAAATTTTACCGGATCACCAGAGAAAGACATGGCTGTGGAAATTTTTGAATTTTCAATCCAGTCGAAACCTCCCTGCATGGTCAACAGATTTTTTAGTGTTAATGTATTTCTGATAGAGTCATGAAGAACTTTGCCTTCGATATTGGAAATATTTTTGAATCTGCTTCTTGAAATATTGTATTCCGGAAGGATTTTTAAAACCGGAGTATTGAGATTGGGAAGTATGTTTTTATCTTTTGCAATTCCTGCCAGAACAGATACGATACTTTTGGTAACAGATTTTACACTGAAGGTGGTTTCTTTATTGGCTCCGTGAAAATAGTGCTCATACAAAAGTCTGCCGTTTTGGGTAACAATGAAAGAACCCAGGGATGGAATACTGTCATTGATTTCCTTGGTGAATTTGTCTTCAAATTCTTTGGGTAATTCCTTGTTGAAAGCTGCCTGTGATTTTACTTTAGGGCAGAATAGGGTAAGACATAGCATTGTCAAAACCTGCAGTACTTGCTTGGATCTCATTGTTTAAAAAAGGAGGGATAAATGATTAGTTGATAAAAATAGACATTAAATCGAACCAGAATTGAGTGATTTAACGTATACTTTCAATGCCTCTAAATTATGAAAAACAATGAAATTTTAAAATATATTTTATTGAATATTTTTAATTTTTTCTAGGAGTTCAAACATTCAGTTTTAGGGTGTCTTTTTGATCTTTCAATGTATTGAAAACTATACCAAAACTCCGTTTTTAGAAACAATAGGATCCGGAAGGTCTGTTTCTCCGCTCATCTGAAGCAGATCAATTTCAATAGTTCTGCAGATAGAAAGCATAGGGACATCAAACATCAATCCTGCAAAGGGGTTTTCAGAATAATCTCCTACCAGTTCCATGATGATATAGATCCATCCGATAATGATACAGAACGGAATAGAAGTCCAGATTCCCCAGTCACCCAGTTTTGCAAATTCATTCACTAATCCTAATGGGAGAAGCATAATAAACAGGATATTAAAAACAAAAGCCGTACTGGCAAATTGTCTTGGCGAAGGGAATTTTTTGATTCTTTCTGCCTGTCCCTGAAAATTATAGAATTCATTCAAACTGTTCTGCAGCTGAGTTTGATTAAAATCTGTGATGACATTCATGTTTTTGAGCTCATTGATGTCTTTTGCCTGTTGGGCAATAAGATAAGTAGCGAAGTTTTTATAATCATTTTTAAGATCATATTCTTCTTCCGAAAGATATTTGTGCAGGAAAATAGGGGCTCTTCCGTAATCCGGAAACCCTGCTTTGATCAATCTGTTTCTTCTCAGGTTGATATTCCCGAATTTATTATTTTCCGTACTGATATGCTCCCATTCTGTAGGAACAAGAAGTTGTTCGCGGAAAGTATACAACCACGCAATGTGACGGTAAACAATTCTTCTTTTACGGTCTTCAAGATCAAACACCCCAATTTCTTCATTTTTAGTATCGAAAGCATAGACCATAGAAGCAAACGAACGGCTTGAGTT
Source organism: Chryseobacterium sp. MEBOG07 (assembly GCF_021869745.1). Lineage (NCBI taxonomy): Bacteria > Pseudomonadati > Bacteroidota > Flavobacteriia > Flavobacteriales > Weeksellaceae > Chryseobacterium > Chryseobacterium sp. MEBOG07. Next base: position 3,795,322 of record NZ_CP084579.1, on the reverse strand, counting down.
CACAATTCCGCCCCATATTTTTCTGGCTTCCCAAAGTCTGTCATAGGCCTGGTTGTTTTTAAAACCTACAAGGAATGCTTCTGCTGTACCAATCAATGCAACAGGAACCCATGGAATCGTCATCCAATGCCAGTTGAAGAAATAAAAGAAAACAGCAATTAATGTACACCAGATAGAGATTAAGATAAGATGTACACCGGCCAGATTGAGAACCTGTTTATAATTGACGTATTTGGTTGTGATCATAGAGATGGATGTGTTTTGCGTGTATAGACAAAATAAATACCAAACTGTGATTGATTTTATTTTGTAATGCCTTTCAGATAATGGATCGTTGAGTTTTCTTGGTTTATAATGGGCTAGAATTGAGATTGATAATCTTAAATAAAAGTAATGAAAAAATTGCATAAAAAAACCTCTAAAAATTTTTAGAGGTTTTAATTTTATATAAAATTAATATTTCAGCATTTCTTCGATCTTATTGCTGAGTTTTTCAGCATTTGGAAGCATTTCTTTTTCCAGTATCAGATTGATAGGAACTGCAGGAACATCAAGTGATCCCATTGTTTCTACAGGGGCATCTAGATATTTGAAGCAGTTTTTGGAAATACGGTGTGCAAAAGCTTCTGCAAAAGAGTTGTTAAGCTGTTCTTCTGTAAGAACGATACATTTTCCATGAGCTTTCACTCTTTCGAAAACAAGTTCTTCGTCAAGAGGAATTAATGTTCTTAAATCAATTACTTCAACTCTTCCGTTGAAATTCTTGGCGGCTTCTTTAGCCCAGTAAACTCCCATTCCGTAAGTAACCACTAATAAGGTTCTTCCTTTCTCAGTTTCATTCTTATCAGCTTCAATAATTACTTTACCTTTTCCAAATGGAAGAACATAGTCTTCAGCCGGTTCTATGGTTTTAGCATCTTCAGTTCCCGGAACTTTGCTCCAGTATAATCCTTTGTGCTCCAGCATTACTACCGGGTTTGGATCGTAATACGCTGCTTTTAATAAACCTTTAAAATCTGCTGCATTACTTGGATAAGCTATTTTGATTCCTTTGATGTTGGCTAAAATACTCTCAACACTTCCACTGTGGTAAGGACCTCCACCACCGTATGCTCCGATTGGAACACGGATGATATTGCTTACAGGGAATTTTCCGCCACTTAAATAACTTGATTTTGAAATCTCCGTAATTAACTGGTTGATTCCCGGGTAAATATAATCTGCGAACTGAACTTCAACGATTGGTTTTAATCCTACAGCACTCATCCCGGCTGTAGATCCAATGATATACGCCTCCTGAATCGCGGTATTGAATACTCTTTTGCTTCCGAATTTTTTTCCTAACGTTACTGTTTCACGGAAAACTCCACCAATTCTTTCTCCTACATCTTGTCCGTAAAGAAGAGCTTCAGGGTGCTTCCACATCAATTCCTGTATCGCATGGATGGCAGCATCTACCATTACAATTTTTTCTCCGTTGGCAGGTTCACGTGTCCCTGTTTCCTCTGTAATAGGAGTAGGAGCAAAAACGTGCTGCATTACAGTTTCAGGCTTTGGATCTTCTGCATTTTTAGCTTTTTCAAAAGCTTCTTCAGCTTCAAGACGTGCCTTTTTCGTGATTTGCTTTAAAAGATCTTCATCAGTACCTGTTTCCAGTAAATGTTTTCTAAGGATTTCTCCCGGATCTTTAGCTCTATGTTTTGATAAATCTTCTTCGTCTCTATAGAATTCTCTTCTTACACCGGAAGTATGATGTCCGATCAGTACAGTTTTTGCACAGACAACCAAAGGTTTTCTTTCTGTTCTTACAAAATCCACGGCTTTTTTCATGGCCTCAAAACTTTCCACGAAATCAGTTCCGTCTACTCTCATTCTGCTCAACCCAGTGAATCCTGCTACAAAATCATAAGCATCACAAGTTCTTGCTTCATCTTTTGTTACGGAAATTCCCCACTCATTATCCTGTACAAGGAAAATAATAGGAAGCTGATGCAAAGCAGCAAACTGTAAAGCTTCACTTACTTCACCTTCAGTAACAGAATTGTCTCCAAGGCTGCATACAACAACAGGATTGTTTTCAAATTCCTGAAGATTGAAATCCTGAATATATTTGATTCCCTGTGCTACTCCTGTAGTAGGAATAGTCTGCATTCCGGTTGCAGAACTCTGGTGAACAATTTTTGGTTTGTTTTCGTCTCTGCTGGAAGGATGGGAGTAATATGATCTTCCTCCTGAAAAAGGATCATCAGCTTTAGCCAATAATTGAAGCATTAGTTGGTAAGGTTCAAAACCTATTCCTAAAAGGATGCTTTCGTCTCTATAATAAGGAGAAACCCAGTCTTCTTTCTTGAGCTGATAAGCTGTTGCAAGCTGGATGGCTTCGTGCCCCCTTGAAGTACTGTGAACATATTTACATACATTTCTGTTTTCTTCGTAAATATCAGCCATTGCTTTGGCCAGCATCATATGATTATACGCCTTGAGTAGTATATCTTGAGAAACTTTTTCGTGAAGTGCATTTTCCATAGGAAGCAAATATACATAAAAAAACAAAATACTAACAACTGTTAGTATTTTGTGTAAAATCTTTGTTTATATAGGTTATTCCTTGATCACTTTTTTGGAAATAACATCTTTGTCTGTTTTTACTTCAATGATGTAAATTCCTTTTGTGTAAGCAGATAAATCTACTGGTTCCTTCTCATTATTGATGGTACCGCTTTGTAGTTTTTTACCTGTAAGATCATATACATTGAATGTAGACTTTTTAGGTGCTTTTAAAATGTTGGTAAAATCCTTTGTAATGGTAGGGGAAATCGCAAGATTATTAAGAGGGTTGGCAATATCTTTAGTTCCTAATAACTCAGTAAATCCTGTTACGATGACAGAATAATTTTGAGGGGCATTTCCGCCTGTATTATTTTTCAGTATACCTTTATTGGTGATCTCTATTTTATAAGTTCTTCCTGCAACAGGAGCATCTACTATTACCTGTTCTACGTTGTCTACCGTATTATCTCCTTTTGTAGCTGGAGTCATTGGATTGTTGGCATCCAGCTTCCATGGATAATAAACCGTGTTTGTTGTAGTATCAGTAATCTTTAGATCCAGATCATTAATCAGCTTAGAACTTCTGTTATTGTAAATATTGCTCCATTGATTAGTAAAGTTTGTGAATTCAGGATCAATCCAGGATATTGTTACCTTTAAAGGTTCAGACCCTGACGCTTTAACTGTTTTTACATTAGCAACTCCGCTACTTAATACTTCATCATTAAAAATAATACTGTTGTTGGATTTTCCTACAAGAAGTTCAGCTCCTTTTTTGGCGTCAATAAAACCCCATCCAAATTGTGGATCAGGACCTATGTTGCCTGCTTCTTTCGCTGAATGTACCATTAAGGTTTTTGCTGATGCAGCATTTAATAAGTTACCTCCAAACAACTGCTTATTAACCTGTGTCCAAAGTCCAATAATACCTGTTACTACAGGGGCAGAATAAGAAGTTCCATCTCCTATATCGATTTTACTTCCTCCTGTACTTGTATTATCAGTCCATGCACTGGCAACACTGGTCCCCACCGCTGTAATATCCGGTTTGATACCTCCGTCATCTCTTGGGCCAGCACTGCTGTAAACGGAATGGATGACATCCGAGGAAGCTGTATATCTTCCATCGTTAGTCGTTATTCTATCTGCAGCTCCTACCACAATAATATTTTTCCCAAGAGAACCAATCCCTATACAGTCATATCCTTGTGCGCAATTATTAGGAGGTAGAGTATCAGTTGCAGCAAATTCTACAAAATTCCCTGAGTTATCTTTGTAATATTTTTTATAAGTACTAGTGTCAGCACTAGGTCCTTCACCAAATGAGTTTCCTGCCGATTTTACAATGATATAAGAAGGATTGTTGTATACAATCTGGTCATAATCACGGTCGTTTGTGAGATATGTTCCCTGAGCATCAAAAGAGGTGTTTGGACTGGCAAAAGTACCATTCCATACCCATGCAGGTTCATTGTTAACCAATTGAGGGTCTGCCCATCCCTGATTACTTCCATAAGAATGGTTGGAAACATTAGGCTGTGCCTTTACGATTTTTTGAAAAACGGTACTTTGTACAGTTTCACCATCCAAAACAGATGTTCCAAAAGCATAAGCATCTATTGTAGAGTTGGGTGCAATCCCTTTGAAATTAACCTGTCTTGTTGTACCGTTCGTAAATGTTACAGTGTATGGATAATCTTTTGCACCTATAAAACTGGAAACAGCTGTTGCATGGTCACCATAATTGACACTGCTGCTTTCTTTATTGGTAATTCTGTTAGGAATATTGTTAAAGAAGACGTGGTTTGCAAATACTCTTGCTACGCCGGAAGCAGTACTGCCATCAAAAATAGTAAACTTAATACCGTCTCCGTTAAAAGATCCCGTTAAGCCAGTAATATTTCCCCCCTGCAAAAAATCAGAATTGGAATTTTTAATCTGATCCATATCGTGAGCCTGAAAAAAGTAAGGCTTATTGTCTGGTAAAAAGCCTGCAAGATTAGTTCTTTGCAGTTCAATTTCTTTTAAAACTTCAGGAGCTTTATTTGAACCATATCGTTTAGATACATAGGCATCAAACTTTTCGTTGTTGTCTATTCTCTGACGTTCAAATAATCTATTTAATTCTTCATTGTTTTGTGCATTTATTAGCGTAATGGCTAAAGTGCTAAGTAAAAGTAATTGTTTCTTCATTTTGGGTAGTAAATTGTTAAAACTGTAGTGAATCAAAATTATGCTAAAATTTTAATAATTAATTAGTTTTAATGAATAAGTCTAATTTTTTAAGGTAATTTTAATTTATGTTTTAAACTGTTAAAATGATTTTTTGAAAATTTCTTATTTTGCTGTTTTTTATAAATATTATTGATTGTTTATATGGTTACTATAAAGCAATATTTAGAAAAAATGAAGTAACTTTACATTCTCTTTTTTATAAAAAAGTTAGAAAATTATATGTATTTAATTTTTGACACAGAAACAACCGGTTTACCAAAAAATTTCAACGCTCCGCTTTCAGATTCGGATAACTGGCCAAGAATGGTTCAGATCGCATGGCAGTTGCACGACGATGACGGAAAGTTGATTGAAAACCAGGATTATATAATAAAGCCTGAAGGATATGATATTCCCTTTAACGCGGCAAGAATTCACGGGATTACAACGAAAATTGCAAATGAAGAAGGACGAGACCTTCAGGAGATTCTTGAAGAGTTTTCTAAAGTCCTTGAAAGAACAAGAGTTGTTTCCGGACATAATGTAGAGTTCGACTATAATATTGTAGGGGCAGAATTTTACAGGAAAAACCTGAAGGATAATCTACAGGAAAAACCCAAAGCAGATACGATGATTTTGGGAACCGACTTCTGTCAGCTTGGCGGAGGACGGGGAGGTCGATACAAATCTCCGAAACTGGAAGAATTGTATGAAAAATTGTACGGTCATAAGTTCGATGAAGCTCACAACGCTGCTGCCGACGTAAATGCTACGGCCAGTGCCTTCTTTGAAATGATAAGAATAGGGGTGGTTCCTGCTGAAACACTAAAGATCTCAGAAGATCAGCTGGCTTATTTCAAGAGTCTTTATCCAGATCCGATCAAGCCTTTTAATATCGTTATCAGAAGGCAGGTTGCAGATTTTCATAACAAGAAAAAGCAGCAGGATTTTGGAAGTATTGATGAAATTGATTTAGGCAAGTACTTCAATTTTGATAATCACAGTGTTTTTTCTACGCTTACAGCTACTTCAAGCATCAATGATCTGATCAAAAAAGCTACCGATGAAAATTTCCCTGCTGTAGGAATGGTAGATCTTGGGAACATGATGGGAGCTTTTAAGTTCGTTTCAGCAGTGGAAGGAACTAATGGTGACAGAGTAAAAAAGCATAAAGAATATTTAGCGAAAAAACAGGAAGCAGAAGAAAACGGAGAAGAATTTAATGAAGTAGAGCCTGTTTCAGAACCGTTAATTCCCGTTGTAGGCTGCGAATTTTATATTTCAGAACGTTACGAACAGAAACAATTTACAAAAGATGATCCCGATAGAAGAACGCAGGTTGTTTTGTTGGCGAAAGATTTTGAAGGCTATAAAAATTTAGCAAAACTTTCAAGTATAGGTTTCCTTAAAGGCTTCTATTTTGGAGTTCCAAGGATTAGTCGTGAATTGATAGCTGAATATAAAGAAGGTTTGATTGCACTGACTTCAGGAATTCTGGGAGATATTCCTGATGCTATTTTAAATACCGGTGAACAAAAAGGGGAGGAGCTTTTCAAATGGTGGAAAGATACCTTTGAAGATGATTTCTATGTTCAGATTCAAAATCATAAACTGCCTGAAGAAGAGCATTTGAATGATGTCTTACTGCATTTTGCTGATAAATATAATGTTAAAATTTTAGCACAGAACGAAACTTTTTATTCTAACAAAGACGATTCTAATATTCAGGATATTGTAAGCTGCATCAAAGATGGAGAAAAACTGACAACTCCTGTCGGAAAAGGCTTTGGAAAGAGAAGAGGGTTGGCTACAGGAGAATATTACATCAAAAATTCTGACGAAATAAAAGAAGCTTTTTTGGCGTATCCTGATGCTTTTGATACCTATGAAGAATTCACTGCAAAATTTAAACCTTATACCCTAAAAAGAGACGTTTTACTTCCTAAATTCGATATTCCTGAGGAGTTTATTCATGCTGAAGACGATATTGACGGAGGGAAACGTGGGGAAATGGCCTATTTGACACATTTAACCTATGAAGGAGCGAAAAAAAGATATGTAGAAACCGGAATCACAGACGAAATTAAAGAACGTTTAGATTTTGAACTGGAAGTTGTTGCCAACACAGGGTATCCCGGTTATTTCCTGATTGTACAGGATTTTTGTAACGAAGCAAGAAAAATGGGCGTTTGGGTTGGTCCCGGCCGTGGTTCTGCTGCAGGTTCTGCTGTAGCCTATTGCACGGGAATTACGAACGTAGATCCTATTAAATATGATTTGCTTTTTGAGCGTTTTTTGAATCCTGAAAGGATTTCCATGCCCGATATTGATATCGATTTTGATGATGAAGGGCGTGATAAAATTATCAAATGGGTAGTTGAAAAATACGGTAAAAATCAGGTAGCACAGATTATTACCTACTCGGTTCTGGGAGGGAAATCGGCGATTAAAGATGCGGGAAGAGTTTTGGACGTTCCGATTCCTGATACCAATAATATCGCGAAACTAATTCCGCCAAGCCCGGGGATGAACATTGCAAAAGCTTTATCTAAATATGATAAACTAAAACCGGAAGAACAGATGCTTGTTGATGAAATGAGATATGTTCTTAGCACTCCGGGTGATGCCCGTCATGATGTGCTTGCGAGTGCAAAAAAGATGGAAGGCTGTATCAGAAATACAGGTATTCATGCCTGTGGGGTGATTATTACGCCTGAAGATGTAAGTAACCTGGTTCCGGTAACGATTGCAGCAAAAGATGCCGATATTTTGGTGTCTCAGTTTGACAACTCGGTGGCGGAAAGTGCAGGCCTTTTGAAAATGGACTTTCTGGGGCTGAGAACTTTGACCATCATTAAAGATGCATTGAAGCTTGTAAAGGCAAGATATGGTTTAGATATTGATCCAGACCTTATTCCGCTTGATGATACGAAAACCTATCAGTTATTTAAAGAAGGAAGAACAGTTGGTATTTTCCAATATGAAAGTCCGGGGATGCAAAAATACATGAGAGAGCTTAAACCAACAGTTTTTGCCGATCTTATTGCCATGAATGCGTTGTACCGTCCGGGTCCGATTAAATATATTCCAAACTTTATCAACAGAAAACATGGGATTGAAGATATTGTTTATGACTTACCGGAGACTGAAGAATATTTAAAAGAAACATACGGAATTACGGTTTACCAGGAACAGGTAATGCTTTTGTCTCAGAAATTGGCAAATTTTACCAAAGGTGAAGCCGATACTTTGAGAAAAGCAATGGGTAAAAAGCAAATCGATGTTCTGAATAAAATGTACCCTAAATTCATTGAAGGAGGTAGAAAAAACAACCTGAATGAGGAGAGATTAGAAAAAATCTGGAACGACTGGAAAGCTTTTGCAGAATATGCCTTCAATAAATCCCACTCAACATGTTATGCATTTATTGCGTATCAAACGGCTTATTTAAAAGCCAATTATCCTGCGGAATATATGGCGAGTGTAATGAGTAATAACATTAACAATACAGAGGCTATCACCATGTTTATGGAGGATTGTAAAAGTATGGGAGTTGATGTTTTGGGTCCTGATGTGAATGAATCTCAATATAAATTCTCTGTAAATGAGAAAGGACAGATTCGTTTTGGCCTGGGGGCAATTAAAGGTATTGGAGAAGGTCCGAGTGAAGGAATTACACGAGAAAGAGCGAACGGAAGATTTAAAAATATTTATGATTTTTTTGAAAGGATCCTGCCTTCACAAATGAATAAAAGAGTCGCGGAAAGTTTAGTTTTGGCCGGAGGTTTTGATGAATTGAGTTCTTTCCACAGAGGTCAGTATTTTGATATTGATATGGCTGGAAGAACAAATATAGAAAGATTGATCAGGTACGGACAAAGCTTTCAGGAAAGTAAAAATGAGATGGAACACTCTCTTTTTGCAGATTTTGCTGAAGAAGTTCAGATTGAGCAGCCCAAATTGGCGCCTTGCCCGGAATGGCCAAACATGCATAAGCTTAATAAAGAAAAAGAAACCATCGGGTTTTACCTTTCTGCACATCCTTTGGATGAATTTAAATATCAATATCAGTTTATGCAGGGGCAGCTTTCCCAAAAGTCAGTTTTAGAAAAAGATGAAGAGGGAAAAACGGTGGCAGACGAAGCCCCAATTCTCGAAAAAGACTCAATTGATGAGGTTGCAGATCTTGTAGAAATTGTTTCTGATGACATCGTTGCCGGTGAAGAGGAAGAGGTGATAGAAGAGGTTACAAAAAAAGCTGAGCCGAAAGGGGTTTTTCATTTTTTGAATCTCGATGAAGTTGATGCATATAAAGAACAGGCTTTTGCAAATAAGCCGGAAGAGCTTTTTGAAGAAAAGAAAAAAGACTGGAAAACTTTGCAGAAAGAAAGAGAAAATGGAGGTGGCGGAAAAGAATATACCGTTGCAGGTTTGATTACGGAATATGTGGTAAAAGACGGTTTCAGAAGTGGTGAGAAAGTAGCCTTTGTGACGCTTGAAGATTATTCTGGGTCGTATTCATTCAGGTTGGGGGATCGTGATTATATGAGGTTGAAGGAAAAGCTGGAGGTTCAGAGGTTTGTTATCTTTAAAATAAAATTTGCTCAGGTGAAAGACGGTAGGGTCTTCGTTAATGTAAATGATGTGATAGAGCTTCAGGAAGCATTTGAGCGATTTGCTAAGAGTATATCTTTAGTGATGGATGTGATGGATGTGAGACCGGAAGATCTGGATTTTTTCAGAACAGTTCTTGATAGAAATAAAGGAAATCAAAAACTGAAATTCTTTATTAAAAATATTGAAGATGATTCCCATATTGAAGTACAGTCTATGAAACATTCGGTAGACTTAACTGGAGATTTGATCAAAGAAATCCAGCTTCTTAATAAATATGAGTTTTATTTAAACTAGAAAAAATGATATAATAACTTAAAGAGTGACTTTTGGTCACTCTTTTTTTGTTTATATATTGCAACTATTGATGAAAAATTTTACATGTAATTTTATATTAAATAGAAAAATTTTCTGAAGTCTATTTTAATTGTATAGTATTTTAAATATTTGATTTTCAATATTTTAATGTTTTTTCATCATATTGCGAAATAAATATTAAAATTAAATAAACGTTTGATTTTATTTAGTTCTATATTGGTTTTTAGTTGATTTTATTCATTATTTTATGATAATTTCTAATATTTAAATTAATATTTATACATTTACAAACCTAACTTTTTATTATTACTATTTATGAAGAAATTATTACTATCGTGTTTGACAGCGTTCTATTACTGCGTGTCCGCACAGGTTGGTCCGCCTCAACTTACCACCCCCAATACAAATAACGGATATGGCTTTGCACAGTCTTCTGGTGCTTATACACCGTTATCGGGAAGCCGAACAATATGGCAGTCCGGTGCAACTATAGGAACAGATTTGGTATCAGGAGCGATTCCTCTACCAGGTTTTTTTACTTATAACAATCAGAAGTATAATTCTGTTTATATCAGTAACAATGGTTTTATTACGTTTGGGATACCTGCTGCCAGCACCACTTACACAGGATTATCTTCCGATATTTCACCAACTAATTATGACGGTGCTTTTGCAGGCTTTGCTGTAAATCTTCGTCATGCTAATACTACAACCTCTGAAATTTCCTATGAAACTGTTGGTTCTAAGTTTGTTGTGCAATTTACAGATGTACAGGGTAATAGTGCTTCTGCGGCACAGCTTCTTAATTTCCAGATTCAATTAGACCTTACAACCAAAACAGTTGCTATTGTTTATGGAAACTGTGTTTCAGGAACTGCAACCCTTACAGGACAGGTAGGGATAAGAGGATCGGAAAGTTCTGATGTTAACAATTTAACGGGAACAAACTGGACTTCTCTTGCTGTAGGAAGCTCAAATAGCTCTACTGCAACTTTAGGAATTACCAACGGAACAACAGTTCCTGCTTCAGGACTGACATTTACTTACACACCGGGAACATGGCAAGCTCCACCTGCCACCTATGCTACATTGCCTTTCACAGAGAACTTCAGTACCTGGGCAGATGGAAATTCAACTTTAGATCTTCCTAATGCCAATTATTGGAGAGCATGGCCGGCCAGAGGAGATAATGCATGGAGACAAAGTGATATTGCAACAACAGGGTTTACTTCTGCTTCAGGATGGTCTGGCACTAGTGGATCTTCTACGGTTTCTACTCCTGCAGTAGCGCCAGCAGCCCGTTTTCACTCCTATAACTGCCAGTATGCTTCAGGATACATGGACTTATATGTCAATCTGTCTTCGGGTTCAGGTAACAGATACTTAAGTTTTGATTATATCAACCCTTCTGGAACCGATGTTTTAAAAATCCAGATATCTACTGATGGTGGGAACACATTTACAGATGTAGGTTCTGCTTTAGGAGTTTCAGCATCATGGACCTCTAACTTTATAGATTTAGGATCATCCAGTCCTAATGCAATCGTAAGATTCTTAGCTAAAGGTGATAACGGAAGTGACGATATCTATGTAGATAATGTTAAAATTTCAGCCATTACAATTCCGGATTGTACCGTAATTACTGCACCAGCTAATGCAGCAACAGGCGTAGCTATAACACCAAACGTCAAATGGAATGCTACAGCAGGAGCTACTTCTTACAAACTGAATCTTGGAACTACGCCAGGAGGAACAAATGTGATAAATGGAGTAGATGTAGGAAACGTGCTTACTTATACGCTTCCGGCAGCAAATCAATTGTTATATGGTACTACCTATTATGCTACTATACTGCCTGTCAATAGTAACGGAACAGCCAGTGGATGTACGTCGGTCTCATTCACCACTAAAAATATTGGCTGCCCTACTGTAAGTGCACCTGCATCACCTGCTACAGGAGTTTCTTTAACACCAACAATAACATGGGGGGCTGTAACAGACGCAACAGGGTATAAATTGTCAATCGGTACTACAACAGGTGGAACTGATGTAATGAATAATGCTGATTTGGGAAATGTAACAACTTATACACTCCCTAGTCCATTAAACTATTCAACAAAATATTACTATACAGTTAACGCTTATACACCAACAAGTAATTCTGCTTCTTGTACTGAACGTAATTTTACAACGACTTGTGCACCAGAAAATGCTCCAACAGCTTCGCAAAACTTTACCACATTTACGCCATTGTGTTGGTCAGTTGCTAAAGGAGATGTTACAGCTTCATCTACTTTAACATATGGATCAAGCAAATGGGCTGCTGAGGTAGGTTTTGCCAATGTAGGATCTAATGCAGCTGTAAGAATCAACCTATATGGAACCAATACCGGGGATTGGTTGATTTCTCAACCGATTAACCTTGGAGCTACTCCGGGTATGTTTAGAATGAAGTATAAAATGGCTGTTACCAGTTATTTGGCAACCACTTCACAAACGACCTTAGGTACTCATCAGGTTAGAGTTATTGTCTCCACAGACGGTGGTACTACATGGAGTAACGCGAACGTTATAAAAACTTATACGGGAGCAGCAACTTATTCTAATACAGGGCAAACAGAAATAATAAACCTTGCAGGGTATTCCGGGAATATTAAAATTGCTTTTGTTGCAACAACAAGCTCCAATACTCCAGATATTGACTTCCATATTGACGACTTTGTGGTAGAAGCTATTCCAACATGTCAGGAACCAACTTCTCCTGTAGTAGCTAATCCTACAGTTTCTTCAGCGAATCTGTCCTGGACAGCACCTACGACAACACCAGCTAACGGTTACGAATATTATTACAGTACAAGTAGTACAGTTCCTACTGCTGCTACAACGGCTAGTGGAACAAGTAGTACCACTTCAGCTCCTTTATCCGGGCTGGCTTCAAGCAGCACTTATTATGTTTGGGTAAGATCTGTCTGCAGTTCGAGCGATAAGAGCCCTTGGGTTGGGCCGGCTGTTTTCAATACACTTTGTGGTACAGTGATGGCGCCTTTTGCTCAGAATTTTGATAGTGGAACGGCACCAGGCTGTTGGAATAATGTGAACCCTACAGCAACTACTACCGATGCAACTCTTTTCTGGAAATTTGCAGGATCTGCAGACTATGGTGCTAATACTGCCAATAACGGAAGAGCAGCAGGTACCTATGCGTGGGTAGATGCAAGTTCACCATATGCTGGGGCAGGTACTAATACGGTACAATTGGTTACACCTTCTGTGAATTTAACAGGATTGACTTCGCCTATTGTTTCTTTTGATTGGTTTAAAAATCACTCTACATCAACTTCTACTACAGTTTCGCCTTCTACTTATGATAATAATAAACTTACTGTAGAAGTAAACGATGGAAATGGCTGGGTAGCTATATTTAGTGATGCTACAAACTTAAATCAATGGAGAACAGTTAGTATTCCTTTAGCTGCTTCTTATATAGGAGCAACGATTCAGGTGAGATTTACTGTAGATAAAAATGTAAGCGGTAACGGATACTTCTACGATGATCTTCTTTTGGATAATGTTGAAATAAAACAAAATCCTAATTTATCAACTTCTGAAGTTGGTGTGAAAGACAATAAAATTAAGGTATATCCTAATCCATTTATTGACACATTAACAATTTCTGATGCATCTAAAGTGAAATCTGTTTCCATTCTTGATGTTGCAGGAAGACTTGTGAAGACTATTGAAGCTCCCGCTTCAGAACTTCAGTTGAGAGATCTGAAAGAAGGAATGTATTTGGTAGTACTGAATATGAAAGACGGAACTAAACAGACTGTTAAAGCAATTAAAAGATAAATAATTAAAAAAATATGAAAGAGAGACTGCTCAGTTTGAGTAGTCTCTCTTTTTTTGTGGTAAAGATTATATTTTATTTAAAAAAAAGACATATACGTTATTATATACTTATGAAAGTATTTTTTTGTTAATGATTTTTAGCTAGATTTGAATTACTAATAATATATTATATGAAAAACATTTTACTCGTTGGTTTCTTAATGACCGGCCTTTTTGCCACCGCGCAGACCTATTGCACGCCTGCATTTGCTAGTGGGTGTAATGGTGGAGATCAGATAGACTCTTTTACAATTCCGGGTGCCGGATTTGATCATTCGAATACAGGTTGTTCTACTGATGCATATGGAGACTTTACCTCTATGACGATTAACCTGAATGCAGGTTTAAGCTATAACTTTAATGTTAAGCATGCATACGAAGATCAAAATGTACGCATCTGGATAGATTTTAATAATGATGGAACTTTTGATGATGCCGCTCCGGAACTTGTAGCATCTGCAAGCAGTACTTTTGTAGGAGGTGCTAATATTACAGCCGGACAGATAACGATCCCTTCTACAGTTACTCCAGGTAGCTATAGAATGAGAGTAGGAGATCGGTTCTCAGATGATCCCATTCCTTGTAATATTGATGGATATGGGGAAGCTCATGATTATACAGTGGTCATTGGAGCAGTTCCAACCTGTTTCGCGCCAACTGCTATAACGGTGTCTTCGGTTACTTCAAATTCAGCTCAGGTTGCATGGACGGCTCCGTCTTCTGCTCCCGGCAGCGGATACGAATATTATTATTCGACCTCTGCTACATATCCTTCTGCTAGTATAGTTCCGTCCGGAACAAGTACTACAGTAAGTACTGGTCTGTCTACTCTTTTACCGGCGACTGCTTATCATGTATGGGTACGCTCTGTATGTAGTGCTTCAGACAAGAGTGCATGGTCTCAGGAGGCAACATTTATGACCTCTTGTGTTTCTGTGGGAGTACCCTATACATTGAATTTTGAAAGTGTAACAGTTCCGGATTTGCCGACTTGTACAACAGCAGTTAATGACGGCGCTGGAAACATCTGGGAAACAGGAGATTTAGATGCTCAGGGATTTACAGGGAACGTTCTTAAGTATTCATATGATTCTTCCAACGATGCCAATACCTGGTTTTTTACCAATGGAATTAATCTTACAGCAGGAACTACCTACAGAATCAAATATAAATATGCAAATGCTGAAGGAACAGTATATGCTGAAAAATTAAAAGTAGCGTACGGAACTTCAGCTACAGGTGTAGGGATGACTAATACATTAGCAGATTATCCAAACGTGGTTACCAGTACTGCAACGAGTGCTTTTGTGAACTTTACACCAGCTGCGACAGGGACGTATTATTTTGGATTTCAGGCATACTCTGATGCTAATATGAATGAATTATACGTTGATGATATTAGTATAGATGTAGCACCTGCTTGTAGTGAACCTACAGCATTAGTTGCTTCAAATATTACTGCTGCAGGAGCTACAATTTCCTGGACAGCGGCCAATCCTGTCCCGGCAAGCGGATATGATATTTATTATAGTACTACCAATACAGCGCCTACAGCAACAAGTACTCCTAATTTTACAGGAGTTACAGCGATTACTTATAATATCCCTGGTTTAGCAGCTTCTACTCCTTATTATGTATGGGTGAGATCTGCATGTAGTGCTACCAACAAAAGTGAATGGAGTGATTATGTTACTTTTACTACTTTATGTTCAAGTACAGGCTTACCTTATACTATAGATTTTGAGAATGTTTCCACTCCGGAGCTTCCTGGGTGTACTATGGCTACTAATATGGGAACTGGAAACAACTGGGAAACAATGGACCCTCCTTCCGATAGTCAGGGGTTCTCTACCAATGTATTAAAATATCAATTTAATTCTTCCAGTTCTGCCAATGCATGGTTCTTTACTCAAGGATTGAGCCTTACAGCAGGAGTACAGTATACAATTAGCTATATCTATGGAAATAACTCATCAACTTTTGTTGAAAAGCTAAAGGTAGCATACGGAACGTCACCGGTTGAGTCAGCGATGACTAATTCTATAGCAGATTATCCTTCAATTGATGATGCTACCGCACATACAGCGACGATTACGTTTACAGTTCCTACAACCGGAGTATATTTCTTTGGATTCAATGCATATTCAGATGCAGACCAGTATAATTTGTATCTTGACGATATAAATATCACCAACGAAAATCTGGCAACATCTGAAGTGGCCAAAGTGAAAAATAGCATTCAGGTATATCCTAATCCATTTATAGATGTATTGAATATTTCTGATGTTAAAAACGTGAAAAATGTATCAGTAACAGATGTTACAGGAAGATTAGTAAAAACTATTGCAAATCCTGAATCTACCATACATTTAAGAGACTTAATGCAAGGTGTTTATTTAGTAACTTTAGAAATGAAAGACGGTTCTAAACAGACTATCAAAGCCATAAAAAAATAATTCATCATTTAAATAAAAAGAAAAAGACGGGTTATTTATAATCCGTCTTTTATTTAGAGTGGTATTTGTTTTGAAAATTAATGAATAAAAAAAGATGAACGGATTATTTCGTTCATCTTTTTATTTTATGCCATGATCATTACTTATAAGGAACAGGCTGTATCTCTCCTTTGTTCATAAGGTCAAAAACAGTGGGGAAGAACATTACTAATATAAAGTAGACGATGATCATGAGGACTATCAGTGCGAAAAGAATGATCACTAAACTATTTGGTCTGTTTTTCTTTTTTGGTTCCATGATTTTGTAATATTTGGTGAATAAATTAAATCTATACCAAACATTAAGCTAATTTCTTGCCACATTTCTTGCAATACCTTGCATCATCATCAATGTCATCATTTCCGCAGCGATCACATATGACTTCCAGGTTTTGTCTTTTATTTCTCATTTCTGCCGTGACGATTCCAGTGGGAACTGCAATAATGGAGTAACCGGCCAGCATCAGGATGACAGCAAAAAACTTTCCTAAAGGCGTGATAGGAGATACGTCACCATATCCTACAGTGGTTACTGTGACAACCGCCCAGTAGATCGATTGCGGTATCGTTTCAAATCCCTGCCTTCCGCCTTCTACCATAAACATGAGTGATCCAACGATAACTGAGAAAATAATGAGGAATAAAAGGAAAATATAAATTTTTCTGGAACTGTTCTTCAAAGCCCGCACAATAAGATAGCCGTCATTCATGAAATCCAGCAGGTTGAATATTCTGAAGACTCTTAGCATTCTCAGCATTCTGAAAATCAGGAAATACTTTGTAATAGGAAAGAAAAAGCTGAGGAAAAAAGGAACCAGAGCCAGAAAATCAATAATTCCGAAAAAACTGAAAATATAATTCCGTTTGTTTTTTATTACGGTAATTCGCATAGAATACTCGATGGTGAAAAAAATAGAGATCACCCACTCAAGGATCAGGAATGTATAATGGAACCTTTTATCAAGCTTAGGTACACTTTCCATCATGATGATGGCAGTACTGGCAAGAATTAAAGATAATAATATGATATCAAAAAGTTTTCCGAGCCTCGTATCAGAGCGGTAAATGATCCGGTAAAGGAATCTTTTCCAAAGACTGTCTTCAGGAATAAGATTATGTTCTCTTTCCATTTACATAAGGTTATTTCAAAGCGAAGTTAATAATTTATAAAGCGAAAGGTAAATATATAACTGTTAAAAGGATTTTACAAATATTAAAATTTTCTTTAGAGTTTTGGTAAAATTAATATCTTCGCTGTAACCGTAAAATATAAATTAATGAAGCTAAAAACTGTAATTGCAAAGATAGAAGAGGAAATAAGTATCAGACAGGCAGAAGATTTTGATAATGTAGGACTTTTGTGTGGTGTTTACGATCGTGATGTATCAGGCATTCTGGTTTGTCATGATGCGTTGGAAAATGTTGTAGATGAGGCAATTGAAAGAAACTGCAATCTGATTGTATGCTTTCATCCGATTATATTTTCCGGATTAAAATCTCTAACAGGGAAAAACTATGTAGAAAGAGCTGTTTTAAAAGCTATTGAAAATAAAGTGGCTATCTACGCCATTCATACCGCGTTTGATAATGATTTCTTTGGGGTAAATCATGGAATTTGCAGTCAGTTGGGATTAAAGAATATGAAAATTCTACAACCGAAAGAAAATAACTTGAAACAACTGACGGTTTTTGTTCCGAAAGATTACTCAGAAAAAGTAAAAGAAGCGATGTTCTCGGCAGGAGCAGGAAATATAGGATTTTATGACGAATGCAGCTTTACAGTCAATGGTAACGGAACATTCAGACCGACAGAAGGTTCCAATCCATTTTCCGGACAGCAGAATATTCGCGAAAATGCAGATGAAGATATGATTTCTGTGATTTTTGAAGACTACAAGCAAGGGCAGATTGTAGGGGCTATGAAGACCGCACATCCTTATGAGGAAGTTGCCCATCAGGTATACAGTCTGGATAACAAAAACCATCATGCCGGGTTGGGAATGTATGGTGATCTGGAAGAGGAAATGGATGAAAAAGATTTCCTTGGATTCGTGAAGGAAAAGTTTGGTCTTGAGGTGATAAAACATTCTTCTTTTAATCATAAAAAAATCAAAAGAGTAGGGGTTTTAGGAGGTTCAGGAGCCAGTGGAATACGATCTGCAGCAGCCAAAAAATGTGATGCCTATCTTACGGGTGATCTTAAATACCACGACTATTTTTTAGCAGAGTCTAAAATGTTGATTTGTGATATAGGACATTATGAGTCAGAACAATTTGTTGCTCAACAATTATTTGAAATTTTGTCACAAAAATTTAGTACATTTGCAATTTCAAAATCTATTGAAAAAACAAACCCAGTAAATTATTTCATTTAAATATGGCAAAAACCAACGATATTTCAGTTGAAGAAAAATTAAGAGCTTTATACGATTTACAGATCATTGATTCAAGATTGGATGAAATCCGAAATACTAGAGGAGAATTGCCAATTGAAGTTGAAGATCTTGAAATTGAGATTGAAGGTCTTGAAAAGAGAGCTGAAAAATTTCATGCAGACATTAAAGATCAGGACGATCAGATCAAAACAAAGCATGAAGTAATCAACCATGCAAAAACTTTAATTGATAAATACAAGTCTCAACAGGATAATGTAAGAAACAATAAAGAGTTTGAAGCATTAGGAAAAGAAATGGAATTCCAGGATCTGGAAATTCAACTTGCTGAAAAAAGAATTAAAGAATTCGGAGTTAAAATTGCTCATAAAAACGAAACTTTAAGTGAACTTACTTCAAAGATTGACGATTTGAAAACCCACTTGAAATTCAAGAAAGAAGAGCTGGATGGTTTGATCTCTGAAACTCAGAAAGAAGAAGAATACCTAATAGAGCAGTCTAAAGAATATGCAGGTAAAATTGATGAGAGATTACTGGCTTCTTACAACAGAATCAGAACAAGCTCTATCAACGGTCTTGCAGTAGTAGGATTAGAAAGAGGAGCTCCGAAAGGATCTTTCTTCACAATCCCTCCTCAGAAGCAGATGGAAATCGCTCAGAGAAAGAAAATCATTATTGACGAGCATTCAGGGAAAATCCTTGTAGATGATGAGTTGGTAATGGAAGAAAATGACAGAATGAAAATGGTAATTAAATTCTAATTACTGATTTTAAATCATACAAAAGCTGTTTCAGAAATGAGACAGCTTTTTTTGTACACTCAATATAGAATAATCAATAGGAACGGGCTTTAGCCTGTTTGCTTATAAAAATAATCTCTATCCTTTGGCTAAAAAACCCATAAAAAAACCGCTTCGTTTTGAAGCGGTTGTATTTTAGTTATTCACGATGATCATACATCTTATTATACAAAGCAATAAACTTCTCTTTTACCGCTTTTCTTTTCAGTTTTAAAGTTGGGGTAAGCAATCCGCTTTCAATGCTCCAAACCTCAGGAGTAAGCTCAATCTTTTTGATTTTCTCCCAGTTTCCGAGATGCTCGTTGATTCCTTCAATTTCTTTTTCTATTCTTTGCTTTAGTTCTGCGCTTTTTGCAATCTCTTCCGGTGTGGAACCTAAATTCAGATTGTTTCTCATAGCCCAGCTTTTTGCAAATTCAAAATCAGGTTGTACCAAGGCACATGGCATTTTTTCACCATCACCCACTACCATGATCTGTTCGATGAATTTTGATGCTTTTGCTAAGTTTTCAATGGTCTGAGGGGCAATATATTTTCCACCGGATGTTTTGAACATTTCTTTCTTACGGTCTGTGATCTGTAAAAACCCTTCACTATCGATATGTCCGATATCTCCGGTTTTGAAAAACCCATCTTCTGTAAAAGCTTCTTTGGTCATTTCATCATTTTGGAAATACCCTTTGAATACAGATGGCCCTTTTACTGTAATTTCACCATCTTCCTGGATTTTTACCTTTAAATTATCCAATGGGACACCTACCGTTCCCAATTTCATCTTATCAAAGCTGTTCACAGAAATTACTGGGGATGTTTCTGTTAAGCCATAACCTTCCAAAACAGGAATTCCAGCATTCTGAAATATTAAGTTAAGTCTCGTAGACAATGCCGCAGATCCTGAAACCAGCGTTACGATTTCACCACCTAAACCTTCTCTCCATTTAGAGAATACAAGCTTATCAGCAATGATTTCCTGAAGTCCCGATGGTTTTGAAACGGTTTTCTTTTTACTGATTAAATTTAAAGCCCAGAAGAAGATTTTTGATTTCAGTCCTCCGGCAGAAGATCCCGTATTGTAAATTTTATCATATACTTTTTCTACCAGTCTTGGTACTACAGTCATATAATGAGGCTTCACTTCTTTTACGTTTTCACCCATCTTTTCGATGCTTTCAGCAAAATAAAGAGAAAAACCATTGTACTGATAAAGGTAAAACAGCATTCTTTCAAAGATATGGCAGATAGGGAGGAAGCTCAAAGCCCTTGCATCCTTATAATCTAATCCTCTTTTCTTTGGAATCCTTGGAACAGATCCCAGTATATTAGAAACAATATTATTATGGGTAAGCATTACTCCTTTAGGTCTTCCGGTAGTTCCGGAAGTATAAATGATAGTTGCCAGATCTTCTGTATTGATCGCATTGGAAAGATCATCTACTTCAATTTGTGTAGATTCGTCTTTACCCAAATCAAGAATTTCTCTCCAGTTAGCCGCTCCGCTGATGTTATCAAAAGTAAAGATCCCCTGCAGACTTGGGATATTATGTTTTACCTTCATGACTTTATTCAACAATTCCTTATCAGAAACAAAACAGTACTGAATTTCGGCATTATTGAAGATAAATTCATAATCTTCCGGAGAAATACTTGGATAAACCGGTACTGAAACGACTCCGATCTGAGAAATACCAAAATCCATAATAGCCCATTCCGTACAGGAATTGGTAGTGATCAAAGCAATCTTATCACCCGGTTTTATACCTAGCTTCAGTAATCCTCTGGATATCTTATTTCCTTCATTAATAAACTCCTGTGTAGAAGTTTTTTTCCATTCGCCTTGATATTTGGTAACAAACATATCCGTTTTAGGAAATTTCTCTAAAGCGTAGTGTGGAATATCGAATAATCTCTTGATCGTCATGATTTTTTAAGCAATTTTTAAAGAATTTTAAATATAAGCATTTTTTTAATTCAAAAAATTGAATGTTGTGAATTCAAGATTATTTAAATGCTTAACATATTAATTTAAAATCCGGTACGGAAAATAGATTACTTCCTTATATCTTCTCAACTACTCATTTAGTTCATCTGCTATTTTATTGAAACATATTTTTACTCATCAATGGAAAGCTTTATTTCCCTGTTTTTATCAACCCAACCAGCAAGGAAGAGGATAAGCGCCATGAGAATCACAAAAGATATAAATAAAACTTTGACAGAATCGGGTGGAGGAGGCCCAAATGTATTGGAAATCGTCACAGCCACAAGCAATACGATCAATCCCCAAAGTCCCCATTTACCTTTCTTATTCTTTGCAGTGGTTGTGGATGTATAGACAAACAAACCTCCAAAAAAGATAAGAAATTCAATAATGAGAGTAGCAGCAATATGATTCCATAGTCCGAATCCCATTTTATAATTGCCGAATGGGGTAATGGGCAGATCTGTTGTGTGAACGATCAAATCAAAGAACCAATGGCTGAGAACACATAAACCAATGACCACAGCGCTCCTGATATCTTTTTTTATTAAAAAATAAATGAATGCAGCAAGAATACCCCATATAATCCCCATCAAAAGGCTGTGGGTGTATGGAAAGTAAAGAAAATCGTATGCATTCATCTTAGTATATCCAGGAACAACTGCTACTTTTCTATATTAAAAATGAGCATAAAAGGCCAGAGAATGTCTACAAACTGAGTGGCTGCAAATAAGGTAACTAATGAAATCTTTGGCGCTATTTTTTTGGCAGCAAATGATAAACCGAAATGTCCTATAAACATGATTGTGTTGTTTTTACGTTTAATAATGGACACAAAGTTAGAATATAGAAGAAGGTATACACTTGATAAAAATCAAGAATTACATAAGCTGTTTTTTTCTTATCCTGCTAAAAGTTTCAGGTGTCATTCCCAATATGGAAGCAATATATTGTAAAGGAACCTGGTTAAATAACTCTTTGTTGCTCTCAAAAAAGGAATTGTATCTCTCCTCTGCAGACATCGATAAATGGCTGAAAATTCTATCCTCCATATAAGTAAGACATTGTATGATGAAATTCTTTTCCAGCTCATTCCATGTCGGAACTATATTGATGATTTTACTATAGTCACTGTGGTTGATAAAATAAATTTCTGTATCAGACAATGCTTGAATGGTCCATCGGGATGGATTTTTAAAATAGAAACTTGACAAGTCTGTTCCAAAATATCCTTTGGTCGCAATCCATTGGGTAATTTCCTTATCATCTGTTGTTGTAAAGACTCTCAATAATCCAGATTGAATAAAACATAATTTATCACATTTACTTCCGGCTTTTAGAAAGTTATCTCCCTTTTTCAAAATCTCTGATTTGAAAAGTGAACTTATCTGATGCAGTTGTTCCGGCTGAATAATTTTAAAATGAGATTGGATATAGTGTTCAAGTTCTGTCATCACGCAGGAATTAAAATATTCATAGACCAAAGCTACACATTAAATCAATACTTTATATGCTTTGTGCTTTCAACCAATAGGTTGTTTTTTGTCATATTTGTGCAGCCGGATAATTAATAATGGGCGATTACCAATTCTATTTTCAGATTTCGTTAAAAAGTGTAAATTTACGGCTATCTAATTATTTTTTTTATGGACTTTAATTTATCGGAAGAACAGCTGATGATTCAGCAGGCAGCAAGAGACTTTGCACAGAACGAACTATTACCTGAAGTTATTGAAAGAGACCGTGACCAGAAGTTTCCTGCAGAGCAGGTGAAGAAAATGGGAGAAATGGGACTTTTAGGAATGATGGTAGATCCAAAATACGGCGGTGCGGGTATGGACAGCGTTTCTTACGTGCTGGCAATGGAGGAGATTGCAAAAGTGGATGCTTCTGCAGCTGTTGTAATGTCTGTAAACAACTCTTTGGTTTGTGCCGGTCTTGAAAAATTTGCTTCTGAAGAGCAAAAAGTAAAATATCTTACTCCTCTTGCAAGCGGACAGGTAATCGGAGCGTTTGCTTTATCTGAGCCAGAAGCTGGTTCTGATGCTACTTCTCAGAAAACAACTGCTGAAGACAAAGGAGACTACTATCTTTTAAATGGTATTAAAAACTGGATTACTAATGGTGGAACAGCTACTTATTATATTGTAATTGCTCAGACAGATCCTGAGAAAAAACACAAAGGGATCAATGCTTTCATCGTTGAAAGAGGATGGGAAGGTTTTGAAATCGGAGCCAAAGAAGACAAATTAGGAATCAGAGGAAGTGATACACACTCTTTGATCTTTAATAATGTAAAAATTCCAAAAGAAAACAGAATCGGTGAAGACGGATTCGGGTTCAACTTTGCAATGGCAGTATTGAACGGAGGAAGAATCGGTATTGCTTCTCAGGCTTTAGGTATTGCTTCAGGAGCTTACGAAATGGCATTGAAATATGCTAAAACAAGAAAAGCTTTCAAAACTGAAATTATCAACCACCAGGCGATTGCATTCAAATTGGCTGATATGGCTACTCAGATTACTGCAGCAAGAATGTTATGCTTCAAAGCAGCTTGTGAAAAAGATGCTGGAAAAGATATCTCTGAAAGCGGAGCTATGGCAAAACTATATTCTTCTCAGGTAGCAATGGATACTACTATTGAAGCAGTACAGATCCACGGTGGATACGGATACGTGAAAGAATACCACGTAGAAAGATTAATGAGAGATGCAAAAATTACGCAGATCTATGAAGGAACTTCTGAAATCCAGAAAATCGTGATCTCAAGAAGCATCGCAAAATAACATTTTATAAAACACACTATTTATTATGAAAAAATCTTTGTGGATCACCCTGGGGGTTGTACTGCTGTTACTAGGCGTATTTGTCTGGTATAAGTA
Organism: Chryseobacterium sp. MEBOG07; assembly: GCF_021869745.1. Lineage (NCBI taxonomy): Bacteria > Pseudomonadati > Bacteroidota > Flavobacteriia > Flavobacteriales > Weeksellaceae > Chryseobacterium > Chryseobacterium sp. MEBOG07. The sequence continues at coordinate 3,771,190 of NZ_CP084579.1, read as the reverse complement.
TTATTTTGTTTTCGGAGAAGGAGTAAAATCCGGATACCTGAACTATGCTATGAAAAAAGGCTATGTCTTCAAAACATATGAAGGTAAGCTGATTCAGGAAGGTTTTGGAAGAGGAAAAACAGGAACCATTACCAGCTATGAGTTTGAATTTTCTGTAGATGACCCTGAAATTTTCAAACAGTTGGAAACCAACAGTGGTAAAACTTTTGACTTGCATTACAAAGAGTACAATGGTGCACTTCCGTGGAGAGGAAACACAAAGTTTGTCGTAGACAAAATAGTGAATATGAAATAAAAACAAATAAGGCTCTCAAATTGAGGGCCTTATTTTACACCAAATCACAAAATATTAATATATGAAATAAAAATTTCCAACTTTACTTCTGAATTTCGCCTGATTGCGAAAATTCATTTATTTGATAATAAGCTTACCGGATGTCGGGAGTTGATCAACAATTTTATCACCCACTCCAAAATTCCCTTTTAAAATATCTTTCGGGTTTCCACTGATCCAGCTGCTGAGATCAATAGCTTCATATAAGCCATTATTAAATCCGAGAAGAACGATAAGCGTTTCTGTTCCCGTATTTTTGATGTAATGACCTGCTCCCATTGGAACATAGCCTACATCTCCTTTATTAAATTCATCTTTTACAAACTGCCCCTCAGCCAGGAAAACGCCCATTTCTGCCTTCCCCTGAATATAATACTGCCATTCGTCAGCATTAGGGTGCCAATGCAGTTCTCTTAATCCTCCCGGTTCTATTTCGAAAATACTTCCGGTAATGGTTTTCGCAATCTCAAATTCCTTCTGGGTAACCACTCTTTGTACCCCGCCTCCAGGAACAACAATAGGCTGCTGAGCTCCCAGTGGATAACGGTGCTTTGAAACCAGTGAAACTTCATTTTTTGCAGAAGCCAGCCCGGAACGGATATCCGGAAGCTCACATTGTGCAAAATAAGCTTCGCCCTGATGCAGCTGCTTTACTTCATCCACTGTTAATCCTAGGTTCTGGGCAGCAATTTCTGCCGGAACACTCGAGATAAAATCGGTGATGCTAAAGGTATGGTCTTCAGAAAAATCACCGTTGTCAAAAATTAATATAAAATGACAGCTTTTACTGCTGATACATTGCAGCACATGGCCATAACCTCTTGGAAAATACCACACATCTCCCGGATTAAAAATATCAATAAAAACATTTCCCTGCGGATCGATAACGGTGGTCCGCATCTGTCCTTCCAAAACATAGCCCCATTCTGCAGCATTGGCATGCCAGTGAAGTTCACGAATAGCTCCCGGTTCAAGATGCATGCTGACTCCGGCAAGGTTTTGAGAGGCTTTGAATTCTTTTACAGAAACTCCTCTTGTAATTCCACCGGGACCTAGCCTGGGCTCCTTTTTTTCTAACTCATACTTAAAATTAGGGAGTTCTTTATTCATGAGCCGATGTTTTGATGATTAATATTTTGATAAATTTAAAAATAAGAATTTATCTAAAATTACAAATATTATTAAAAAAATATTAAAAAATCCATCACAATGATGGATTGATGTTTAGTTGGTGTCATTGTTAGGAATATTTTTCTTTTTCTTTTTGAAAAAATAATATCCAATACCCGCAATAAGTAATAATGGCCACAATGGAAGGATAAACAGGAAAATGGAAGTGATAACGTCCCAACCTGATTCTATGGCTGCCAATGATTTTCCACCGAAAGTGGTAGGTTCTTTTTCTGTTTCAGCCTTGTCTGCAATATTGACATTGATGTTACAGATTGTATTGTCTGCATAAGTACGCCCTGAAACCTGTATATCTTTCGTGTCAATATCGTTTACATTGCTGCTAATGGCTTCCATTAATCCATCGAAATGCTGGATAGGAACTTTGATGTCAATACTGTATATTTTTTGATTCTCTCCATGAGGGCTGGCAGACTCAATATAAGAAAGATTTTCACTTTTAATATAGCCGTTATTTTTGTTGGCTTCTTCCCGGATAATTTCCTTTACCGTTTCCGCATTATCTGCTCTTATAACAAGGTATCCTGATTTTACCATTTTATCTTTCGGCATATTCAGTTCATAGCTGTCGTTTTTAGGCTTGTCTTTATAAATGATTTTGGTTTCTTTAATAACCTTTGGAGCTGCAGCTTTCACAGCAACCTTTTCAGATTTTTTTTCTACAGAATCTTTTTTCTCTATTTTGGATTCCAATTTTGTAGTGGCAATTTTCTCAGATAAAGAATCTACCATTTTTGAAGTATTTTCTATCTTCTGCTGAATGTCGTTTTTGGTATTTTCAAAATCTTTTATTTTAATATTGGCAGAATCCAAAACTTTGCCTGCTGTTTTGTTGACATTATCAATAGCTTCGGTAGCAACTGTGGCAGCGCTGTCAGCTGTATTGAGAGCTTCACTAATTTTACCTTGTGCAGCTTCTGGTTTCTTACACATAATGAAAGTGCTTGATACAGCAACGAGTAATATGAACTTTTTCATAACATTAATTTTTTTGATGAAGTAAAATTAGAAGGGAAGTTCTTGTAAAGATTGTAAATAGACTGTATTGTGCTGGTAAAATAGTAACTGTTATACTTTCAGTGTTTTGTATTTGTTTTACAAATGTTTTACAAAGCGTTTTATTAATTATTTATCATCCATCAGAAAAAATTCAAATTACTTTCAATCTAAAATTTGCTTGGCTTAATGATTTGCCTGATATTTAAAATCTCAATTAATTTTTTATTGAATATTCTTACTCCATTTTGATTCAAATGGTTTGTATCATAAAAATACAGTGAATCAGTAAGATTCATTATTTTATTAAAATTATAGTATTCGGAATAATTTCTCATTTTTTCATCGAAGTATTTATTATTAGAATAACTTGAGTATAAATCATGAGTTACGGGTGCATATACCAATATTAATTTAATATTTCTTTCTTTAATTTTTGCTAAACAGTTTTCAAAAGCTTCAATTTGTTTTTTAGGGATAATGATTTTTTGAATAGATTGCTTTAATGGTTTATTGTAATAGGCCATTTCAGCTTCTACAAAGCCTCCTTGAATATAAGTATCCTTAGCATTTTTGATAGGTTCCTTATATGATTTATTTAAATTAAACAAATCTTTGTGTAGTGCATAAAACAAAGTGTTATATGTTTTGATATGGTTTATTTTCAACGCCATTTTGCAAGAATGTAAGTCATTTGTATCATTAGCAATAATATCTAAAGAAGATTCCACCCCATCAGAACAAAGTGTGAGTGGATTGACTTCAAAAATTATCAATTTAGGATGTATTTTATCTAAATATCTTTCCAGAAGAGTTAATGTTTGAATTGGGGTCTGAGCACTGGAACCTAAATTGAAAGAAGTAAACCCTTCTTTTTTGAATATTCTATTGTCAAAACCTCTATAGGTATGTGATGAACCCAAAAATAAAATATCAATACTGTCAATTTGCTTGATTTCTTTTAAACGGGTATACATGTGACCGTATGAGCCCATTTTATAATTTATATTCGGTTTTAAAAATGGAGGTATATATTCTACCCATAGCGTTATAGCAAATAAATAAAATATCAGATTATATATGGTGAATATCACCAGGTTATATAGAAATTTCTTCATAGTGTTTTCTAAAACTGAAAATAAATAAATGGAGTTTCCTGGGTTTGCATAAACATTCCGATTGCAAAAATTATAAAAGCATATACCAACCAGCGAAAAGGCTTTCCAAGCTTTATTAAGTCAAGTTTTTCTAATGCATAACTTCCTTCTCTGCCTAACCATTCAATTGTTATAAAAATTACCAGTAAGAAAACAGTTGCATAGGGTATGGATGGCATAGTAAAAAATGGTTTCTTGAAAATACCGCCTATATACTCAAAAGCGTGGCTAAGGGAATTTGCACGGAAGAATATCCAGCAGAAAGTAGTTAATATAAAAGTTGAAACCAATTGAAGTACTTCTTTTAAATTGGGGAAATATTTTCCTTTTGCCACAATTTCCATATTATTCCTGTTGGTTTTCATAATAATTGAGGGCATTATAAATAAAGCATTGATGCCTCCCCAAAAAATAAATGTCCAATTCGCACCATGCCAAAAACCACTTACTAAAAAGATGATAAAAGTATTTCGGATTCTCATCCAGATACTTCCTTTATTTCCTCCAAGAGGAATGTACAAATAGTCTTTGAACCAGGATGATAATGAAATATGCCATCTGCGCCAAAATTCAGCAATATCTCTAGAAAAATAAGGAAAGTTGAAATTTTTCAATAATTCTATTCCTAATAATCTTGCAGAACCCAAAGCAATATCTGAATAACCCGAAAAGTCACCATATATCTGAAATGTGAAGAAAATTGCCCCTAATAAAAGATTGCTTCCACTTTGGTGTGCACTACTATTAAAAATATCATTGGCGAAAACTGCACAATTATCAGCAATAACAATTTTTTTAAAAAGTCCCCATAATATTTGTCTTATCCCGTCAACTGCTTTTGCATAATTAAATTTTCGTGGCGTTTCTAGCTGTGGGAGCAAATGGGTTGCCCGTTCAATAGGACCTGCAACTAATAATGGGAAAAAGCTGACAAACAGGGTATAGTTTACCCAATTATAAGATGGTTTAATTTTATCATTATAAATGTCTAATACATAAGAAAGCCCATGAAATGTATAAAATGAAATACCAACCGGAAGAATTATCTGTAAGGTAGAATAATGTATTTGAAGTCCGAAGTTTTTTAATAGTTCACCAAAAGTATCTATAAAGAAATTATAATATTTAAAAAAACCAAGAAATCCCAAATTGATTCCAATACTCAAAAAGAGCCATATTTTTTTCTTTAATTGGGTTTTAGCTTCATGGATTATAATTCCGGAAAAATAATCGAGCCCCGTAGAAAAAGCTAGTAAAAATACAAAACGCCAATCCCAACAGCTATAAAAATAATAGCTGGCTGCTAACAACATGATGTTCTGCCATTTTAGCGATTTGTTATTCAGCCACCAATAAAGCATAAAAACGACTGGAAAAAATATAAGATAGTTTAAAGAATTAAAAAGCATTTTTATTTATGATATATTAAAATTTTTAGCTTTAATGGTTCTTAGTTTGCAATTAATTAAGATTGTTTAAATCAAGATAAAGTGAGAAAGGTCAAATGGGTTAGATTTATGCATATAGTATTCAATCTTTCAAAATCTCAGCTTTATTAATTAAAGTAGAAGACGTATATGAAGCATTGGCTTCTCTGTTTTAAACTTTTCCTCAAAAGAATTGGGATTAAATCAATTAAAAAAGTACCTTAGATTTTCCTTGTTCAAAATTATTTCTTTCCTTTAAACAAAGCAAAAAAACAAGGTATTACTTATGTATTACACGTGTGTTATATGTGTAATATAAGTACAGTACATGAGCGTATTTTTATTGTATATGTTGGTTTTTTATATGAAATAAGTTCTCTGTAGAATAATGAAATGTGTTTTCAAAGTGATGAAAAATGCTTTTCTCTTAGATAAAATAATGATGATTATATGATATAAAAAAATCCGCAGAAATTTTCTACGGATTTATATTTTCAACGATTTCGCCTTTTCGCGAGGTTGTCTGTTTATTTAATTTTCTTTGAACTCACTGATGAAATGCAGCTTCACATTCGGGAATTTCTCCTGTGTCATATGAATCGTGAATGATGAGTCTGCAAGAAATACCAATTGATCGTATTTATCTCTCGCAAGGAATCTCTGCTTTAATCTTGCAAATTCTTTGAACTCTTCAGATTTCTCATCAGCTTCTACCCAACATGCTTTGTGCATGGATAGAGGTTCATAAGTACATTTTGCACCATATTCATGCTCAAGACGGTATTGGATAACTTCGTACTGAAGGGCTCCCACAGTTCCAATGATCTTTCTGTTATTCATTTCAAGGGTAAACAACTGTGCAACTCCTTCATCCATCAGCTGATCGATACCTTTTGCCAACTGCTTAGCCTTTAGCGGGTCGCTATTGTTGATATAACGGAAATGTTCAGGAGAGAAGTTAGGTATACCTTTGAAGCTCAGTTTTTCTCCACCTGTAAGCGTATCTCCGATTCTGAAATTTCCTGTATCATGTAAACCAACGATATCACCAGGGAAACTTTCTTCTACCACCTCTTTTTTATCTGCAAAGAATGCGTTAGGAGACGAGAATTTCATTTTCTTACCTTCTCTTACCAATAAATAGTTTTCGTTTCTTTTGAATGTTCCTGAAACAATCTTTACGAAAGCTAGCCTGTCTCGGTGTTTAGGATCCATGTTCGCATGAATTTTGAATACGAATCCTGTGAAAGTTTCTTCTTCAGGTTTTACCAGACGGGTCTCACTTTCTTTGGGCTGTGGCATTGGAGCAATGTCGATGAAAGCATTCAATAATTCACGAACTCCAAAGTTATTTAAAGCAGAACCGAAGAATACAGGCTGAAGATCACCATTCATATAATCTTCACGGTTAAACTCAGGATAAACGGATTGAATAAGATCAAGTTCTTCTCTTAAAGTTATTGCTGCTTTTTCACCAATAACATCATCAATAGAAGTGTCATTGATATCATCAAACTTAATAGAATCTCCAACTTTCTGTTTTTTCTCTTCTAAGAATAACTGAATGTTGTTTTCCCAGATATTATAAATTCCCTGGAAGTCGCTTCCCATACCAATTGGAAGAGAAAGCGGACAAACCGTTAATCCCAATTTTTGTTCTACCTCATCCAATAGATCGAAAGCATCTTTACCCTCACGGTCCAATTTATTGATGAAAACCAACATCGGAATGTTTCTCATTCTACAAACCTGAACCAATTTTTCAGTTTGTTCCTCAACCCCTTTTGCAACGTCAATCACTACAATTACAGAATCTACAGCAGTTAGGGTTCTGTAAGTATCTTCAGCAAAGTCTTTGTGACCAGGCGTATCGAGAATGTTGATTTTGTGGTCTCTATATTCAAAAGCCAATACGGATGTCGCTACAGAGATCCCTCTCTGTCTTTCGATTTCCATAAAGTCGGAGGTAGCTCCTTTTTTTATTTTGTTGGATTTTACCGCACCTGCTTCCTGAATAGCACCCCCGAAAAGAAGTAACTTTTCAGTAAGAGTTGTTTTTCCGGCATCCGGGTGGGAAATGATCCCGAAGGTCTTTCTTTTTTGTATTTCTTTGATTAAGTCTGACATATCGTATTTTGAAGTTGCAAAAATCGGGATTTTTTGCGAGGTTTTCAAATAAAATATGTATTAGATCGAAGAGTTTGTAGAAGGAAAGGCTTGAAAGGAGTGGAGATCAGATTTAAATGTGGGAAATGAGAATTGAAGTAATTGCGGAATAAATCTTTATTATTTATGGCTTTAATATCTACTTATAGATTTTTTTTCATCATAAAAAAGATATTTCATAATAGGTGTGAATTATTTTAAAAACAGATATTGAAGATTGTGAAAATTACTTTATAATTGCACAATTAAAACACAAAATTTCAAATGATGAATAAAAATAACTTCTACAGTTTAGGAGGGAAATTATGCCTTTTTTTATCTATTTTATTGGTGTTTTCATGCAATCGTGAAGACAATATTTACCCAAGTTCTAAAAATAAAAATGAAACAATTCAATCTTCACCGTATAATAGTTTTATTACCTCACCAGTAGATCAATTGTATCTGCTTTGCCCGGAAGGAGATATGGTTTGTCATAATAATATGAGTTTAACCATAGCAACTGCTCAATATTTTAAATCCTTAAACCCTGGTACTGCTGCCTTAGGAAGCTATAACAATATTTTCTATACTACAAGAGACTATCTTGCAGATCATAACTTTTCTGATGAGGCTAAGTCATTTCTTTCAGATAAACTCAATTTTTTAGCAGAATGGAAGCAGCAGCAGGATAATTCAACTCCTGAAAAACAATTGGAAAATCTGGAATTTATACATTCATCATTAAAGTATTTTATTCAAAATCCAGATACAACAAACGAACAGTTTAAAGCCTTGTTTATGTAAGCTTCACAAGGAAAGATAGTTTTGCCTTTATCAACTTTAGATTCTATGATCCGGAACTTTCCGGAATGTAGAATCTATATTCATTGTATGTTATTCATAGCTATGGATTGAAAATAAGAAATTCCTTTTTTAGTTGCCTGTAGCAGTCAAAAAAATTATCTTTGTTTTTAATAAACTTTTACAGAGAAAGGATGGAAAATAGCAAATATCCGAAGTTTACCTTCACATGGATTGGCGGTGTTACTTTGGTGGTTGGATTATTCGTAGGAACAATGGCTGTTTCTTTATTCAGCACTTTTTGGAAAGTTGTTTTCAAGGAAAATCTTGAGCTTAAAGATTGGTTTTTAATGGTAGCAAATTCCGTAGGATTCGTTACTGCTATTGCCTTCTTCGATTTCTTTATTGTAAGACGTACCACTGAGAAGAAGCTTAACTTCAATCTGTCATCAGTGAACTTCTCTACCTATCTCCTTATTTTTCCAATGATGGTGGGGATGATGTTTATTGCAGAGTTTATTGCTGCTCAGATACCCACTACAGGACCTTTTTTTGGTGATTTTTATGAATATTTTATTCAGTTGATGAGCCAATTGACGGATAATCCGGTAGTCATGATTATCATGACGGTAATTATGGCTCCTATTTTTGAGGAAATTATTTTCAGAGGGATTATCCAGAAAGGGTTGATTAATAAAGGAGTAGAGCCATGGAAGGCGATTCTGTATGCCTCTATTATTTTCGGAGTGGTTCACGGAAATCCCTGGCAGTTTATCAGCGCAGTGATGCTGGGCTGTGTGCTGGGACTGGTATATCATAAAACAAAATCTTTATTGATGCCGATATTGCTGCATGCGTTTAATAACTTAACCCTGTCACTATTGGTGCTTTATGGTAAGGATGAAAGTTTTGCAAAGGTTCTTCATGTTTCAGAATGGCTGGTCCTGGCTGTTGGAATTGTACTTTTCTCTTTATTTTATTATCTTTTTATGAAAAAGTATAAAGTACATTATGCTGAAATGTAAGGAACCTGGCTAAAAAAAGTAAAATTGAAAATGAATATAGAAATGGAATTATTAGTAGCTACACACAACGAACATAAAAAAGAAGAAATTCAACAGATCCTGGGAAGTGATTGCGTTGTGAAAAGTCTTACCGATTACAATATTCACGAAGAAATTGTAGAAGATGGAGATTCTTTTCATGCCAATGCTTTGATTAAAGCTAAGTACTGCTTCGAAAAGACCGGAGTTCCAAGTTTGGGAGATGACAGCGGTCTGGTAGTAGAATCTTTAGATGGAAGACCGGGAATCTTTTCTGCCCGTTATGCCGGAGATCATGATTTTGCTAAAAATATCGAAAAGGTACTGGAAGAAATGCAGGGAATTGAAAACAGAAAAGCTTATTTTGTGACTGTTCTGTGCTACTATGATGATAATGGAGCTCAATATTTTGAAGGAAGAGTACACGGAAACCTTTTGACAGAAAATAAAGGTTATAAAGGATTCGGGTATGATCCTATTTTTGTTCCTGAAGGATATGAAAGAACCTTTGCAGAAATGGATCCGGCAGATAAAAACAAAATCAGCCACCGTAAGCAGGCATTGGACCTTTTCATGGATTTTTTAAAAGTGACTGATTAAGTTTAAATATCACGGTGAAACACCCATTTAGATTTTCTGTCGTACATTTGTTATAATAAATTATTGATTTGAGTACTTATTTAACAATATTAGGCTTTAACTCCGCTATTCCAACCATCAACACATCACCTACAGCCCAGCTGCTGGAAATGGAAGAAAGACTCTTCCTGATCGACTGTGGAGAGGGTACGCAGGTACAGCTGAGAAAAGCAAAAGCAAGATTTTCAAAAATCAATCATATTTTTATTTCCCATCTTCATGGGGATCATTGTTTCGGGCTTCCGGGACTTATTGCTTCTTTCCGCCTTTTAGGAAGAGATACCCCGTTGCATGTCTATGGTCCGAAAGGAATTAAGAAGATGATGGAAACCATTTTTCAGATTACAGAAACCCATCGTGGTTTTGAAGTGGTTTATCATGAATTGGATAAAGATTATTCTGAAAAAATATATGAAGACAACAGGGTAGAAGTATATACTATTCCGCTGGATCACAGGATTTACTGTAACGGTTACCTTTTTAAAGAAAAGCCGAAAGACAGACATCTTAATATGAAAGAAATTGCCAAGTACAGCGAAATTGAATCCTGTGATTATCATAATATAAAAGCAGGGAAAGACTTTGTACTAAGCGATGGCTATGTTCTTAAGAATGAAATTCTGACTGTTGAACCTGCTCCGTCAGTATCTTATGCATTTTGTAGTGATACCCGTTATCTTGAAAGTCTTATTCCGATTATTAAGAATGTAACGGTTCTGTATCATGAATCCACATTTTTGCATGATCTGAAGGAAATGGCTGATTATACAGGACATACTACGGCATTGGAGGCGGCAACAATTGCTCAGAAAGCTCAGGTTGGAAAGCTGATTTTAGGACATTTTTCCAATCGATATGGTGATCTGACCGTGTTTACCGATGAAGCAAGAAAGATATTTCCCAATACATTTTTACCAAAAGCATTGGAAAGTGTAAAGATTTAGAATGAATATGCTGAAATTTGAAGAACTCAGAGATTTTCTCAACGAAAAAGCAGATCAGTACAACGCTCCTGATTTTATTGAAAATGATCCTATACAGATTCCCCACCGTTTTTCCTTAAAACAGGATGTGGAAATTGCAGGATTTCTGGCAGCTACGATCTCCTGGGGAAACAGAAAATCGATTATTAATTCTGCAGATAAGATGCTTGATATTATGGGAAATTCTCCCTACGATTTTGTGATGAATTATTCAGAAAAAGATCTGGAAAGTATTCAGGATAAAAGCATTCACAGAACTTTCAATGGACAGGACTTTTCCTATTTTATCAGACAGTTCAATAGGATTTATAAAGAAAATGAAAGCCTGGAAAGCTTATTTGAAGTAAAAAACTCAGAAAATAATTTTCTCCATGCGATAGAAAGATTCAGAAGTGGATTTCTGGAAACAGAAAAACACAGAAGTCATAAACATATCAGTTCACCTTACAAAAACTCTTCTGCCAAAAGGATTATTATGTTTCTGAGGTGGATGGTGCGTAAAGATAAAAGAGGAGTAGATTTTGGAATCTGGGAGAATATAGATCAGAAAAACCTTTCCATTCCTTTGGATGTGCATACCGGAAATATCTCCAGGAAATTAGGATTGGTTTCCAGAACTCAGAATGACTGGAAAACAGTAGAGGAGCTGGATATTGCCATTAGAAAATTTGATGCAGATGATCCTGCGAAATATGATTTTGCATTGTTTGGATTAGGCGTAACGAAAGAACTGTTGTAACAATATAAAGGATGAAAAAATATAACGAAAAAGCAGAAGTTCTTGAAAAGATAGCAGACAGTATTACCTCGTGGATAGGATCTATTCAGTCCCTGATCGTACATACGTTGCTGTTCCTTACTTCGTTTTTGCTTCCAATGCTGAACATTGTAGATTTTGATAAAATGCTTCTGATTCTTACTACGGTACTTTCTCTGGAAGCTATTTATCTGGCTATTTTTATTCAGATGTCAGTCAATAAAAGTCACGAAAAAATTGATGATATCCAGGAGGATATTGAAGACATTCAGGAAGATATTGAGGAAATCAGTGAGGATATTGAAGAGATCAGCGAAGACATTGAAGAAATCAACGAGGATATAGAAGATATTCAGGAAGACATTGAAGAAATCAGTGAAGATATTGAAGAAATCAGTGAAGATATTGAAGAAATCAACGAGGACGAGGAGGATGAAGATCATAATGAAAGAGCAAAAAATGTAATTCTGAAAAGTAATGTGACTTCCAATAAAAATGAAATAAAAGGGTTAAAAGATATCATCTCACAACTGCAGAATGAGATCGATCAATTGAAAAAAGAACAATAAAATAACTGAATTATTTTAACAAAATGTAAACAGATCAATGGTATTGGTCTGTTTTTTTTTAGATATAATTTAAATTTTAAATAATTATGGAAAATGTAACAATAAGAAATAAAAGTTGTGAATGTGGATGTTTATTTTTGAAATAGTCATATTGAAGGCTGATTTAGTACAATTATTTTTGCTACATTTGAACAAATGAAAACAAAATGTTAATCTATAGACTAAAAAACTATTTTTTCCTTTTTTCTTTTTTATTGATTTCTGTTGCTGCATATTCTCAAACGAAACCTGTCAGAAAATCAGAAAAGATAAAACCTTCTACAGCCAGTCTTAGAGCTGGTGCATTTATAGATGTGAATGTTCCTCCTTATACTCCGTCCAACTACACCCCGGAGCAATTGGTGAAAAATATTCTGATCAATGGTGGTACGAATTGTACGACAGCCAATGTGACGAATGTTACTGTATCTCCTAATCATGATGTGACTAATAACAACAGATTTTGGGGATATTTTCATAAAGGGACAACCAGTTTCCCTTTTACAGATGGGATCGTTCTGACTACAGGATACGCTTCAGAAGCTGGTAATAGCTATGTATCAGCGGTTGGACAACCAGTAGGGACAGGAAGTGACGCAGACCTTGTAACAGCTACCGGAGCTACGGTTAGCTTAACGGATGCAGTATCTCTGGAATTTGATTTCGTTCCGAATTCTAATCAGGTAAAATTTAATTACATATTCGTTTCCGATGAATATACTTCCAACTATCCTTGTACAGGGTATTCTGATGCTTTTGCATTATTGTTAAAGAAAGTTGGAGATCCTACTTATACTAATCTTGCCATATTACCGGGTAATGCAGGACCCGTAAGTGCAACCAATATCGTTCCTGCAGGGAATGGATTCAGTTGTGGGCCTATCAATGCAAATTATTTTGGAGCTTTGGCGAATCCGCATTTGGTTATTAATTATTTCGGAAGAACAACCCCTTTAACAGCTGTTGCAGATGTAATTCCTGGGCAGACTTACCATTTCAAAATGGTATTGGCAGATGCAAAGGACCCTTCTCATGACTCTGCAGTATTTCTGGAAGGAGGATCTTTTGATGTGGGGATTAAGATTGTAGATGAAACCGGTGTAGTATTACCTGGCAGCATCAATATGTGTGACAATACACCAAAACAGCTGAAAGCACAAGTAGCGGCAATTCCGGGAATGACTTATCAATGGTACAAAGATGGAGTAGCTATTCCGGGAGCAACCAGCGCTATTTATATTGCAACCCAACCAGGAGTATATACTGTAAAAGTAATGGTTCCGGGTAATCAATGTCCTAGTGAAGCAACCATCACCATTATCGGAGGAACAAGTCCTACCGTACAGAATGCTGAGCTTAAACTCTGTACAACACCTACGCTCAGTACCTTTAATTTAGAAACAGCAAAACCTTTGATCAGTACTACGCAGGGAGCGGTATTCCGTTTTTATGCAAACCAGGCTGATGCGCAGGCTCAAAATAACAGTTATATTACCAATCTGACCAGCTACACGGGGACAGATGGACAGATACTATATGTACTGGTTTCCAATGGTGCTTTCTGTAGCAAAATTGCAACCTTAACATTAAGAAAAGAAGAAACTCCAACAGCCTTAGTTACGGCTCCGAGATTAAAAATCTGTGCTGGTGAATCTGTATTGTTAACAGCTACCGGTGGAGTGACCTATCAATGGAGTGATTCTTCAAGCACCACAGGGGGAATAAGAACTGTAAGTCCTACTCAGACAACTACATATACGGTATATGCTATAGGAGCACAAGGGTGTAAATCTTTACAGCCGGCACGTATTACGATTGAAGTAGTACCGGCTATTGTTTCGAACTTAAAAGGAGGTCATATCTGCCAGGGAGATAAAATTATCCTGGATGCAGGTTCAGGACCTGGATATACCTATCAGTGGAGCTCGGGTGAAACAAGCCAGAGTATTACCGTAGGGACTCCGGGACAATACTCAGTAATAATCAGCAATGGAGTATGTTCAAAAGAGTTCAAAACACAGGTGATCAAAGCGGTGATTCCTGAAGTAACAAAAGTAGATTATAATGACAAAGGAACCATGATCCTTACCGCTAGTAATCCTAGTAATGGTATATTGGAATATTCAATAGATAACGGGGTTACCTGGCAGCTATCAAATATATTTAACAATGTTCCTAAAAATAAAGTGATTGCTATCAGAGTGAGAGTTAAATATACAAGTTGTGTAGGTTTCCTTGAATTCTTTACATTCGTTATGAAAAATGTCATTACTCCAAACGGGGATAATCTTAATGATATTATTGATTTCAGTGGAGTGATCAACTATAAAGACTTCAGTGGTCAGGTCTTCGACCGATACGGAAGAGTAGTATTCAAGGCAGAGAAGATGACACCGTATTGGGATGGATATTTCCAGGGTAAGAAACTGCCTACTTCCACCTATTGGTATCAGGTAACCTTCGAAGATCCTGCCAGTAAGGAACTTACTGTGAAAACAGGATGGATATTACTTAAAAATATTGAATAATTTAAACTATAACTGAAAGACTGACTATTTTGTCAGTCTTTTTTTATTATTTTAAAATAAACAGAGTTGATATTCTAATATAAATAAATTTGCGTTAGTAATAATGTAAATTGTGTTAACTTGAATTTCAATCAAAAAAAATAGTATTTTTGTTTAAAATAATATAAAATGTTAAATAGGAGGAGAGGAAATTTATTTTTAGCGTTATTTTTAGCTTTCATGGGGAACTTTGTTTTGGCTCAAAATAAAGGAAGGGTAGAAATTGCTGGAAAACCTAAAGCTGCTTCTTTGAGAGCAGGTGCTTTTATAGATGTGAATGCACCAAGTTATCCAGAGTCCGGCTATCCTATTACTCAGCTAATAAAAGATGTTCTTATATCAGGAGGTACTTGTACAAATTCCAGCGTAAGTAACGTAACCGTAGCTCCTAATCTACCTGCTACCAACCAAAACCGAAGCTGGGGATATTTTAACAAATCAAATACCAATTTTCCTTTTAGTAAAGGGATTATACTTTCCACAGGATATGCCAATAAAGCAGGAAATGTTTTTCAGGGAACTCTAAGTGATGATCTGGGAACCGGAGGAGATGTAGATCTTGCAAATGCTTTGGGAATTGGTAATAATAACCTTACCAATGCCACCTCTATAGAATTTGATTTTGTGGCAGCTTCTACCGAAATTACTTTCAGATATTTATTTGCATCAAAAGAATATCAGCAAAACTTTCCATGTACCATCACCGATGGTTTTGCTTTGCTGCTGAAAAAAGCAACTGATCCTACTTACACCAACCTTGCAGTGCTTCCTGCTGGAGCAGGAGCAGTAAGTGTTACAAATATTCACCCACAATATCAAAACTGCGGACCTAAGAATGAAGCCTATTACGGAGGTACAAATACCGCTCAGATTGAAACCAATTTTAATGGACGTACTATCCCTCTGACGGCAAAGGCAACTGTAATTCCAGGAGAAACGTATCACTTTAAAATCGTATTGGCAGATTATCAGGATCCCAATTTTGATTCTGCCGTATTTTTAGAAGCAGGGTCATTCGATATTGGAGTAAAGATACTTGATCCGGCAGGAGTACAGCTTCCCGCTTCTGTAAATATGTGTGATAATACACCGCAGACTTTTACGGCTTCTGTTCAGGGAGCTAATATAACCTATCAGTGGTATTTAGGAACCAATCCGATTGCCGGGGCTACCAATGCAAGTTATACGGCAACTCAACCGGGAGTATATACTGTAAAAGTTTTTATTCAGGGAAATAGCTGTCCGGGAGAGGCTACCATTACAGTAGTAGGCGGAACATCACCTACAGTACAAAATGCTACCTTGACAGCTTGTTATGCTGCCGGAAATGCCACATTCAATTTAACATCAGCACAAGCCTCAATAAGTACAACTCCGGGAGCTGTATTTTCATATTATACGACACTGGCAGATGCCAATGCCGGAAATGCAAATACAATTCCTACTCCAACAGTTTACCAAAGCGCAGGAGGAACAGTATATGTGAGAGTAGCAAACGGTTTCTGTGCCAAAGTAGCCGAGCTTCAGTTGATAAAAGCACCACAAATGACGGTGTCAATAGCCCCTCCGATAGTACTAACCTGTGCTAGTTCTCAGACTACACTGGATGCTTCGGCTTCGGTTTATCCAACAGGTGCTACCTTCAACTGGACAACTACAGGAGGAAATATTGTTTCAGGAGGAACGACTTTAAACCCTGTGATCAATGCTGCGGGAACATATACTTTAACCATAACAAAAATTTATCAACCCGGAAATCTCAGCTGTACTGTTGTGGGCAATGTAACTGTAACAGGAAACAGTGCTCCGCCAGTTACCGGACTTACCACAAACAAATTGAAAATCTGTAAAGGTGATTCTGCAATACTTACCGCTTCAGGAGGCGCTACCTATAATTGGGGTAATGGACTTCCGGGAACAGGGAATACACAAACTGTATCGCCTACCGTTACAACAACTTATACCGTTACAGCAGTAGGAGCTAATGGATGTGTATCTCAAAATCCTGCCACTATAACGATTGAAGTATCAGAACCTTTTACTGTACAGAATGCAATATTGCACAAGTGCTATCAACCAGGATTGACTTATAACCTTACAGAGGCCCAACCTCAGATCACAACTACTGGAGGAGTTATCTTTACCTATTATATAAACCAGGCTGATGCCAATGCTGCTAACGGAAACTTTATTGCAACTCCTACAACATATACTCCGCCAGCAAACCAGACGATTTATGTATTGGTAAGTAATGGAGGTTGTAGCTATGTGGTGTCTCTTCAATTATTGAGCACGCCTCAAACTACTCTTACGATTGCTGCACCACAAACGATTACCTGTACAACCCCTCAGATTACAATTAACGCTTCAACTTCTGTAGTGCCTGCAGGATCTACCATTGCATGGACAACAGCCGGAGGAACTATTGTATCAGGAGCCAATACACTTACTCCTGTTGTAAGCGCGGGCGGTACCTATACTTTAACTGTGACGAATGTATCACAGCCAGGAAATTTAAGCTGTACTTTTACTTCAACGGTAACAGTACAGGAAGATAAAGTAAAACCAGTGGCTGCAGTTGTTTCATCACAGCCGCGTATTTGTGTGGGAGAATCTGTAACATTGACTGCTTCAGGAGGTGTAACCTACAACTGGGGTAATGGTCTTACAGGAAACGGAAACACTCAGGTTGTTTCACCTACTAACACGACAGTATATACAGTATTTGCTGTGGGAGCTAATGGATGTATATCTGCAACACCGGCAACGGTAACTGTTCAGGTAGGTCCGCCTATAGCAGGTCTTACAGCTTCCAAATTAAAAATTTGTGAAGGAGAATCTGTAACATTGACAGCCACCGGAGGAATTACTTATAACTGGATCGGACTTACCGGGAATGGAAATACTCAGGTAGTGACGCCTACAATAACGACAGAATATTCAGTATATGCATTGGGAGGAAATGGATGTAGTTCTGTAAACCCCGCTAAAGTTACCATTGAAGTAGTTCCGGCAATCGTTTCTACATTGAAAGATGTATTTGTCTGCGCTGGAGATAAAGGTACTCTTGATGCAGGTTCAGGACCAAATTATACTTACGTATGGAGCACAGGAGCAACCACTCAGACAATCACTACTAGTATTGCGGGAACGTATTCTGTGATAATCAGTAATGGAGTTTGTTCAAAAACGTTCTCTGCTCAACTGATTAACCCTGATCTGCCACAGTTTACAAATGTGGTGTATGATAATCATATTCTTACTCTTACGGCAAGCAATCCTACTGGAGGAACTTTAGAATATTCGATAGACGGAGGATTGACATGGCAACCATCAAATGTATTTACAGGTATTTTGAATAATACAACATATTCTCTGATGGTAAGAGTGAAAGGTGCTAAATGTGGTACCTCACTGGATTATTTCACATTCGTTATCAGTAATGCCATTACCCCTAATATGGATGGTATAAATGATACCATCGATTTTACAGGAATAAGCGGATATAAAGATTTCGCAGCCTCTATCTTCGACAGATATGGAGCGGAGGTATTCAAAGCTGGAAAAGGGGATGCTATATGGAAAGGATCTTTAAAAGGTCTCAATCTTCCTACAGGTACTTATTGGTATAGGGTACAATGGGAAAACCCGGCCAGTAAGAAGATGGAACAACGTTCAGGATGGATTCTTCTAAAGAACAGAAATTAGATATTTTTTTAAATATAAAATAAACAACAAAATCTTTCAGCAATGGAAGATTTTGTTGTTTTTAAGAATATCTGTTGTCGTGTTTTGTGAATTATTTAAAATAGGGGATAAATATGTTAAAACAATTTGTAACAGGATGCTACCACATTCTGTAGTGGCTGAACGGATAGGGATTGATTAACGGAAATTTACTGTAAAAGGTTCTTATTTTGTTTTTTTATCGTAAAAAACACAAATATGTATATGAGATATTTAAAAAAAAATTAAATTTGTTGAAACAAAAATATTATGAGAAGACATCTACCGCTTTGTTTATTTTTTTTAGTCATTTCGACTTTTTTATTTTCACAAAACCAGCCGCCAAGGAAGCAGGCAAAAGAAACGAGTACAGCTCTATCAAGAAGAGCGGGTGCTTTTATTGATGTGAATGCTCCGTCATATCCTGAGTCTAGTTTCACTATAGAGAAAATGGTAAAAGATGTATTGATCTCATCCGGGACCAATACCTGTCTGACACCCAATGTAAGTAATGTGAAGATTACTCCTAATCATGCTGCAAGTGACGCAGACAGAGCCTGGGGATATTTTCATAAAGCTGCAACCAACTTTCCTTTTAAAGATGGGCTTATCCTTTCTACAGGATATGCGAGAAGAGCTGGTAATACCTTCGAAGGTGGACTTAGTGATGTCAATGGTGGAGGATCAGATGCTGATCTTGCACAAATTATTGGGGTAATAGAAAATAGATTGAATGATGCTGTCCTTTTGGAATTTGATTTCGTTCCTACTACAAGTCAGATTAAATTTAATTATCTGATTGCATCCGAAGAATATACAGGTTCATTCCCTTGTACCTTTGCAGATGCTTTTGCAATCTTACTTAGACCTACTTCAGGAGGGCCTTATGTGAATATGGCTGTACTTCCGGGAGGAGCAGGACCAGTAAGTATTACCAATATCCACCCGGCAATATCAGGGAGTTGTGGTGCGGTAAATGAACAGTATTTTGCCGGTTATAACACAGGTAATGTTGAAACGAACTTTAATGGAAGAACAATTCCATTGACTGCTACAGCAACAGTAGTAGCTGGGCAACAATACCACTTTAAAATGGTAATTGCCGATTACAGTGACCATAGTTATGATTCTGCTGTATTCCTGGAAGGTGGATCTTTCAATATTGGAGTAGACCTTTTAGATCCTGCAGGGACAAAATTACCTTCAGATATCAATGTTTGTGACAACGTACCTCAGGTAATCACTGCTTCAGTAAATGATCCTAACCTTGTATATCAATGGTATTTTAATGGTGCTCCGGTACCTAATGCCACTACCAATACTATTACGGCTGTACAACCGGGTACCTATACTATTGAAGTAAGCGTTCCGGGAAATCCATGTCCGGGTAAAGCAACCATCCAGATTCACGGAGGAACAACTCCACAGGCTCAGAATGCAACATTGCTGCTTTGTACAACACCGGATATTACCACTTTTGATTTAAGCACCATTATGCCGGCGATAAGCCCGACTCCAGGAGCTATCTTCAAATTCTATGTAAATCAGGCTGATGCAGTTGCACAGAATAACAATTATATTCAGACTCCATTAAACTATAATGGAAACGATGGTCAAATCCTTTATGTGGTGGTTTCCAATGGTGGTTTCTGCAGCAAAATGGTTGAACTGACATTACAGAAAGAAACAACACCAACAGCTAAAGTAAAAGCTTCCAGAATGCAAATTTGTCCGGGAGAATCTGTAACCCTTACTGCTGAAGGAGGAGATACCTATCTTTGGAGCAACTTTATGGGAACAGGTAATATGCAGACTGTTACTTTGTATCAGACTACAACATTTACAGTATACGCACTTGGACCAAAAGGCTGTAAATCTCTGAATCCGGCAACTATTAGAATAGAAGTTGTTCCGGAAATCACTTCACCATTGAAAGATGTTGAAATGTGTATCGGTGATAAAGTGACTTTAGATGCAGGAGCAGGCACAGGTTATAAATATCTTTGGAGTACAGGAGCTACTACTCAGAAAATTGTTGTAGACCAATGGGGAATTTATACCGTGGAAATTGACAATGGAATCTGTAAGAAAATCTTTGAGGCTAAAGTAATGGGAGCAGCTACTCCTTTTGTTACCGCTTTAAACTATGAAAGTATCAAAAAAACAGTAACAATTACTGCTGAGAACCCTCCGATGAACAATTTACCAAGCACATTGGAATATTCTATTGATAACGGAATCAGCTGGCAGGCTTCCAACGTGTTTACCAATCTTTTGGATAATACCAACTACACGGTTTTAGTAAGAAGAGTAGGGACACATTGTGTTGGATCTCTAGAGTTCTTTACATTGCAGATCAATAATATCATTACTCCGAATGAAGACGGAATCAATGATGTATTGGATCTAAAAGCTCTTGGGGATTTCAAAAACTTCACAGGATCTGTATATGACAGATACGGAGTGGAAATGTTCAGATTCTCAAAAGAAGCTCCTATCTGGGACGGAACTGTAGGAGGGAAGAGACTTCCAACAGCAACATACTGGTATAAGTTTAATTTTGAGTATCCAAAATCAAAAGCTCAGATGAACTGGTCAGGATGGATTATGCTGAAAAACAGAAATTAAAATTGATAATGTAATATAAAAGAAAGCCTTTCAGATTTATTTTGAAAGGCTTTCTGCTTTTTTAAAGAATAAGATCTTTAATCCAATAAAAAAGCTCCTGATCAGGAGCTTTTTTAGGTCTTATTTATTGTCTTTCCAGAGATTGGCGAAATATATAAAGTCTGCTACACTAAGTTCTTCGGCTCTTTTATCTAAAAATTCATGTCCTTTTAATGGTTCAGGAATATTTAATATTTTTAAAGCGTTAGAAAGCTTTTTTCTTCTTTGGTTGAAACCTGCTTTTACAATCTGCTTAAATAGAACTTCATTGCCTGCAAGACCATCTTTTGGATTTCTTGTAAGGCGGATTACCCCGGATTTTACCTTTGGTGGCGGATTGAAGACATTCTCATGTACTGTAAACATGTAGGTTACATCATAATAGGCCTGTATCAGAATAGAAAGAATACCGTAATCTTTAGTTCTCGGTACGGCAGCCGTTCTTTGAGCGACCTCTTTCTGGAACATTCCTACCATTTCAGGGATCAATTCGTAATGATCTACGATTTTAAACAAGATCTGTGAAGAAATATTATACGGGAAATTTCCAATGATGGCAATCTGATCATCTTTGATAAAACTGAAATCCTGCTTCAGGAAATCTCCTACAAAAGTTTCTTCAGTAACCTTTGTATAATTGTTTTTCAGGTATTCGATAGATTCTGTATCGATTTCTGCAAGATAGATGTTCTGATCTTTTTCAAGAAGATATTTGGTAAGAACTCCCATTCCGGGACCTACTTCCATAATGTTGTTATAGTTCTCAAAACTAAGACCTTCTACGATTTTCCTTGCGATATTTTCATCTGTCAGGAAGTGCTGACCAAGATGTTTTTTTGCTTTTACACTCAACGTTTTTTATGATTTTATTAACAGTGATTTTCTTTTTTTCGTCCCAAATTTCGGAAGATTTTTTCTATTTTAGCCAAAAATTTTAATATTAATGGCTAAATCTGTAGATGAATTTAATAAGAAAAGGCTTCGGTCCAGCAATATTACAGTTGTGATAAGTATTGCCTTAGTGTTATTTTTGTTAGGGTTAATGGGGCTTATTTTGATTAATGCCCAGAAATATTCTGACTATATCAAAGAACAATTGGTGGTGAACGCCTACTTTGATGAAAATTATGATGCTAAAGATTCTGTGAAAATTGCAAAACTAGAGGAAGAAACTTTTAAAAAGGTACAGACGTTAGCTCCTGTAAAAAAAGCGACCTATATCTCAAGAAGCATGGCTGCAAAAGAAGCCAAGAAAACAATGGGAATCGACAGTGATGCACTGTTTGAAGAAAATATTTTCCCTTCTTCCATTGAAGTTGCTTTAAAACCAGAATTTGTAGATCCTGCAAAAATTGATGAAGCAATTAAAGAAATCAAATCTGTTCCAGGGATTATTGATGTGAAAAATGACAGCACTTTAATGGTGGATGTTTACAATAACCTGAGCAGAATTTTAAAATGGATCTTAGGGTTTTCAGTTCTGTTTCTGGTATTGGCGGTTGTGTTGATCAACAACTCTATCCGTCTGAAAATATTCTCGAAGAGATTTATTATTAAAACAATGCAGCTGGTAGGAGCGAAAAGAAGATTTATCCTTAAACCTTTCATTATAGAAGCCGTTATTTTAGGAGCTATTGGTTCTTTAATTGGTCTTCTTGCCTTAGGAGGTGTTTGGTATTATTTCACAAGCCAGATTGGCTCTGCTTTCGTACAGGACAACAACCAGTACTTCTGGTTAGTGATCTTAGTACTTGGAGTAGGAGTTTTTATTTCTGTCTTAAGTACGATTTTCGCTACATGGAGATTCTTAAAATCAAACGTTGACGATTTATACTACTCTTAAAAATGAGCAAAAAAACAAATAAATTTTCCGCTTCAGACTTTGGACATGAAGCAGAAGTCCCACAGGAAAGTACTTTCTATTTTGGGCAGCAGAATTTCAAATGGATGCTGATAGGACTAGCATTCATTGTAGTAGGATTTCTACTGATGATGGGACCGGATGCCAATACGGTAGATGGAAAATTTGACCCAAACTCATGGAATGACGGTATCTTTTCTATCAGAAGAATCAGAATAGCACCTCTATTTGTTGTTATTGGATTTGTAATAGAAGTATATGCTATCTTAAAAAGAAAATAAATAAATAATTTTATTTAAGATTAAAAAATTTAAGAATTAAAAGATTCAGTTAAATATTAATTTGAAAATGTATACCCAGTAATACAATTTCATCTATCAAATGATTAATATTTATTTCGGCAACAGCCAGTCTTTTAATTCTTAAATCTTTTAATCTTTTAATTTTTAAAGGAATATGGATTTAATCAAAGCAATTATTATTGCCATTGTAGAGGGGCTTACAGAATATCTTCCGATTTCTTCTACCGCACACATGGGATTTACGGCTAACCTTATGGGGCTGGAAGAAACAGAATTTTTAAAAATGTTTCAGGTATCTATTCAGTTTGGAGCCATTTTATCTGTGGTAGTAGCATACTGGAAGAAGTTTTTTGACTTAAATAATATTCAGTTCTATTTTAAACTAGCTTTTGCTGTAGTTCCGGCATTGGTATTAGGATATTTATTCGATGATAAAATTGAAGCGATTCTTGGTAATCAGATTGCTATTTCTTCAGTATTGGTTTTAGGAGGTGTTGTCTTGCTATTTGTAGATGATTGGTTTAAAAATCCTAAAATTGATGATGAAAAAGGAATTACCATAAAAAAAGCCGTTACCATTGGATTTTGGCAATGTCTTGCGATGATGCCGGGAACAAGCCGTAGTGCAGCTTCTATCATCGGAGGGATGACACAGGGGCTTACCAGAAAAGCAGCTGCAGAATTCTCTTTCTTCCTTGCCGTACCTACGATGCTGGCAGTAACTGTATATTCAGTTTTTGTTAAAACCTGGGGAAAAGAAACTGCAAATCCGCAGAAAGGATATGAAATGATTATGGCTTCACAGGATCACATCATGATTTTCGTGATTGGAAATGTTGTAGCATTTATCGTAGCACTTATCGCTATTAAAGCCTTCATTGGAGTGCTTAATAAATATGGATTTAAACCTTGGGGCTGGTACCGTATTTTTGTTGGAGTTGCCCTATTGATTTATTTTTATTTCTTTAAATAAGAAATTACTCATCATTATACCCATTCATGACTGCTGAAGAACTGAAATCAGGATACGTTTTTTTATTGGACAAGCCTTTGGACTGGACTTCCTTCCAAGCTGTCAATAAAATGAAATATAAACTTAAAAGGGAGTTTGACCTTCCTAAAAAATTCAAAATAGGACATGCCGGGACTTTAGATCCCAGAGCAACGGGACTTCTTATTGTCTGCTGTGGAAAATTCACGAAGAAAATTCCTGAAATTCAGGATGCACCCAAAGAATATTGGACAGAGATCAAGATTGGCGTACAAACCGAATCTTATGACACTGAAAAACCTGAGATTCTTCATCAGGAAATCGCTCATATTTCTGAAGAACAGGTAAAAGACGTTTTGGGAAAATTTGTTGGAGAAATCGAACAGAAACCACCCATTTACTCAGCTATTAAGATTGATGGTGAAAGAGCTTACAACCTGGCAAGAGCCGGTGAAGAAGTTGAGATGAAGTCCAGAAAAACAACCATTCATTATATCCAGGATGTTAAAATAGATTTTCCTTTAATAAGCTTCTTAGTAGGCTGTTCAAAAGGAACGTATATCAGAAGCCTGGCACATGATATCGGGCAGGAATTGGGAGTAGGTGCCTACCTGACACAACTGAGACGTACAAAAATTGGAGACTATGCTATAGAAGATGCTACAGACCAGTTTTTAAGTAACGACTATAGATTTGAAGGTCTATGAAAATAAAATTATCCTTTTTTTTATTTATATGTATTTTTTCTAAGACATTTTCTCAAGAAGTAGATACAGGAAAATCAAAAATGGACTTTTATTTAAACCCTTCTTTTAATGTAGGTTTTAATATTAATAAGAAGAATCAGACTAACAATTCGCAGTATATTGAGAACAGATCATCATTAGGAAATCTGACTTATGGTATCACTGCTATAGGAGGTTATAATTTTCTTCCTAACTTTGCATTGGGAACAGGATTCAAATATAGCTTTATAAAGGATAATTATCATTTGATTTATTGGGTTATTCAGCCGAAGATTATTTTCTCTCCCGGGGAAAGACCTTTTTATATAGATATCAATTACGGAAAGCAACTTAATCATTCTGCTATTTCAGATACAGAGTTTTGGGGCGGGAGACTTGGAATGCAGGTTTCTTATTCAAAAAGATTGAGCCAGGAAGGAGGAATTGTTTTTGAATCACATAAACTAAAAGATGGAGCTGATGGTTTTTTTATAGGCTTAAGCTATGGAATTACCATTTTCAGCAATAAAAATTATACAGGCTACGGAAAAGACTAATGGAAAAAACGCGTATCAATAAATATTTATCAGAAGTAGGATACTGTTCAAGAAGAGCAGCAGATAAACTTTTGGAAGAAGGTAGAATTAAAATAAATGGTGAAATTCCTGAGTTAGGAACAAAAGTCTCTGACGAAGATCTTGTAGAAGTAGACGGGAAACCCATCAGAGAATCTGAGGAAAAGCCTATATATATAGTTTTTAATAAACCGGTAGGAATCGTTTGTACTACAGATACAAAGCGCGAAAAAAATAATATCGTAGACTATATCAACCATCCGAAAAGAATTTTTCCTATCGGAAGACTGGATAAGCCAAGTGAAGGACTTATTCTTTTGACCAATGATGGAGATATCGTTAATAAAATTTTAAGAGCCCGTAATAATCACGAGAAAGAATATATTGTTCGTGTAGATAAGCCAATTAATCCAAGATTCATTGAAAAGATGAGGAATGGAGTTCCTATCCTGGATACGGTGACCAAAAAATGTGAAGTAGAGAAGATTGATGATATGAACTTCAGAATTGTTCTTACCCAGGGACTCAACAGACAGATCCGAAGAATGTGTGAATACCTTGGATATGAAGTGAAAAAGTTGAAACGAATCCGTATCATGAACATCAAACTTGATCTCCCAGTCGGAAAATGGAGAGATATGACAGAAGATGAAATGAATACATTGAACACTTTGCTTTCTGATTCCAGCAAAACAATAGACTAACGCATAATTTATATTTTAATGGTTTTCTATCCATAAACTTCAGTATAAACAACTGAAAATGAATTTATAGTTATTTGTTAATTTTTCACACTTTAGTGTAATATATTTTATTTCATACTTAAAATATGTTATATTTATAGTAATAATAACTATAACCTGAAAATCATGAAATTAAAATTCCATACTGCTATTTTATTTATTGCTTTGGTGATATTCACCAGTTGTCATGATGATAACCATAATTCGGATCATCCACATGATTCTTCGTTTTACATTGATTACAGAAGCCTGAAAGGATTACCAGACGGAATTGCCGTTATTGAACTCGATCCTGAAGCCCCAAATTTCGGATATATCAGCAGCAGGCTTGAACTGGGTGTTGGCGTATTGCCGCATCATATTTATTATAATCAAAATGCTAAAAAAATGTTCACAACAGCTTTGGGAGGCAGCTATCTCTATGAAATAAAGACGGAAGAAGATGCGGACGGACAGCCAAAATTAATGAATGCAATCCCTATTGATACCGGTGAGAATACGGTGGGAGAGAATTTATTTTTCACCAATGACGGAAGATATTTTATGACCTTTATGGGTGGGGCAGGAGGCCCAAAAGATGGCAGCATAGGTGTTTTTAACGCTAATAATAATCAGCTTATCAAAACTATTAAAGCACCAATTCAAGCTAATCCTAGCAAATTTATAATGTATCCACACGGTATTTCAATTAATGAGGAAAAGGGATTAATGATGGTCACCTCTACCATTCACCCGGATCTTACTACCGGCGTAGGGAATACGTGTACTTTATTAGATCTCAATACTTATGAACTAAAGGAGACCTATCAGGTAGCAGACTCGCCAACAGATATGTCCAGTCCTGTTGAAGTTTTATTACTGCGTGGAAAATTTCCACAATATGCGCTTGCTACAACAATGCTTGGAGGGGATATCTGGATTGCTCCATACAATACCACAACCAAAAAATATGATGCTTTCAGTAAAATTTTTGAGGGAAGTACACAAGGATTAGGCTGGGCACTCGAAATGTATATTGACGATTCCAACAAACTGTATGTGAGCTTTGCAGATCCCGGAAAAGTGCTTGTCTTTGATTTGAGCAATCTTCCCCAACTCAAACTTTTGAAAACATTTAACGCAGATAAAGGGGCACATCATATGGCCTTCTTTAAAACCAAATCAGGAAAAGATGTTGTAGCAGTACAAAATAATTTATTGGATATCCCGAATATCAACTCCGGAACCATCAGTGTAATTGATATTAATACAGGAAAAACATTAGGTACAGTGAATTTACGGGATCGATATGGAATCCTGCCGGAATCCATTGAAGGAACAAATGGTCCCAGCAATTATATGCACCACTAAAATTTAGAATCCTGCTTCAGATGATAACTATTTGAAATAGTTTTTACTGGGGATACATTGGTCCTTCAAAATCCTACGTAGAGTAGGGTGAATGTTTGAAATTCAGTTTTTTGTAAGGGATTGTATTATTTTACATATAATCTCATTCTTTCTTCATACTCAGGTTTCAATTTTAAAAGTTTCCATATTTTTTTATCATCAGGATTACTGATCCGGTAAAATATGATTTTATCTGCAGAGTACTTGAAATAAGGATGATTCTTAAGCCATTCCTCAGGAGCGTCTACTAATGAATATTTTGGAACATCTGAAGTATTCAATGATGGTGCTGTTGATATCAATTTTTGAACAAGACCCTGATCAATATTATAAGTGCTTAAAATCTGTTGCTTATTGACAAAACCTCCCAGTTTTTTTCGGAAACCAATGATGGAACCGGCACTTCTTTCATCTAAGCCAAATTCTATAAGTTGTCTGAAACTGATTGCATTGAGATCGGTTTTAGAAAAATCTGTTTTTTCCTGCTGTTTTTCCTGAAGTTTGATATAAGGTTTCAGCTCCTGAAATTTCTCTTGGGAAATCACAAAACATTTCTGCAGATCTTCCGTATTTTTAAAGCTTCCCCGTAAATTCCTGTCACGGTAATTGATGATGGTAACGGCTTGTTTTTCTGAAAATCCAAGCATTTTCCAACCTTCTAAATCCAGCTGATTAGGATCAAAAGAATGGTATTGAATTTTGGTTTTAACCGAATTATTCTTTGAGAAATTCCTGAAGTTTTCGGGAGTTTTGGCCGGTAGTAAAAGATAAGATTCTAGTTTACCGTAATTTTCCGGTGAAATGATAAAACATTCTTTAAACTTCTCTTTGCTGACAAAACTTCCCCCCAGATAATTTTTATATTTTAAAATGGCTTCTGCCTGTCTTTCACTGAAGCCCATTTTGAGCCAGTCGCTGGCAGAAAACTGATCAGGATTGAATTTTCCCGTAATAGTAATTTCTTTTTTTGCTATGGTATTAAATTTCTTTGAATTTCCTTTTTCTGTAGCTTCGGGAAGTAATATGAAAGTTTCCAATTCACTAAATTTTTCCTCAGAAATAGCATAACATTTTTTCAGCTGTTCTTTTGAAGTGAATTTTCCACCTATGATACCTTTATATTTAAGAATCGTAGCGACTTGCTTTTCTGAAAAACCAAGCTTATGCCATTGCTCTTTGTCCAATACGTTGGGATCGAAATCTGATAGATTGGAAGATAGGGAAGAATCAGATATGAATGTAACTTCAGGAAAGGGTTCTTTTTCCTTGCTGGTATATTTCTGATAGGCCAATAAAATAGTCAGTAATGTGACCATAAATGCCAATTTCTGGTAATAGTTTTTTCTCATCATCAAGTAAACTTATTAATAAAAATAAATCATGTCAATAGCTGATAATGAAATGGTTAAAGATAATATAGAGATTGTTTGTTATTGTTTAAAAGTTGATGGTAATGTTGCTTTTTTGCAATATAATTTCATTATAGGGGCTGAATTTCTGGTGAGATTTTTTTTATACGACAAGTTCTGTCGTTGCGCAGAGATAATTTTACATCAGAATAAGACAGACTTTACTCCATCATAAAGAAGATTTAATTATTAATAGTATGATTTACAGTAAACTGCATTAAGTTGATTTTGATGTCTTAAAAAGTGTTAAATTTGCGCGGTTTTAAATAAGCTAATTACAACTCAGAAAACAATAATACAAGAATGAAAAAATTCTATATCGGTGCATTCACCTTATGCACGGTCTTGGGCATCTCTGCCCAGGAAGTGGTATGGCAGAAAGACATCAAATCCTCTACTCAGGATTTTCTAAGCCAGGTCACCACAACCATCGATCAGCAGTATCTGATCACGGGAAGCTCTATTCAAAGCAATAAACAGCAGACTTCAGGAAGTAAGCAAAATAATGGTTACGATTTCCACTTGGTTAAACTCAATCAGCAAGGAAATGAAGTCTGGGAAAAATATTTCTCCGGAACCAATCATGACTATTTATCAGCCACCGTTACCACACAGGATGGCGGATTTCTTTTAGCCGGAACCTCCTATTCAGGAAAAGGATTGGATAAGAAAGAGGATTCCAAAGGAGGCTCAGACATCTGGCTGATCAGAATCAATGAATTCGGAGATGAACTATGGCAAAAAACCTTGGGAAGCTCTTCTGATGAAGAAGCCAGAGCGGTGATTCAAACGACCGATTTAGGGTTCTTTGTTGCCGGAAATATACAAAACGCTGCAAAAGGATATGGTTCCAAAGACGTCTTGATTACGAGGCTGGATAAGGACGGAAAAGAATTATCACAATTAATTTTAGGCGGAAAAGGTTTAGACGAAGTAGAGAAGATGATTCCAACAAAAGATGGTGGCGCCTTACTCGGAATGTATTCGAGAAGCGGATCCGTTAAAACAACTCATCAGCAATCAACAATTAATAGTAATACTCAGGCTGAAAAACCTGCAACCCGCAACCTGTTATCTGCAACCTCAAAACAAAGCGACAACTTCGGTGAGGGTGACTACTGGATTGTCAAATTAGACAAAAACGGAAAAGTAGAGTGGGAAAAGAACTTTGGAGGGAAAGGAGATGATCACATCAGAACGCTGGCTTTAACTTCAAATGGTTTTATCATTGGTGGCGAATCAAGATCAGAAAGATCAGGAAACAAAACCGTAGGCATTGAAGAAGGAACAGACCTTTGGCTGATTTCTTTAAACGAAAGAGGCGATGAGCAGTGGCAGAAATCCTACAACTTCAAGAACCGTGATATTTTAATGAGTATGAGTGTCCTTCATTCTGCAGATGACAAATCTTCCAAAGGAATCTTATTTGGAGGTTATACTCAGGCAGAAGGAAGAATACAAACAGATGATGAAACTTTTTGGATGCTGTACTTGGATCAGAATGGTAATGAACAGTGGAGAAAGCATATCACTGGAGAATCCAGGAAGAAAGAGGAAAGGCTTTCCGATTTAAAACTCAACAGAGATGGTTCAATTGTTTTAGCCGGAACCAGTGCAGAAGAGCTTGGCAAAGAAAACTGGAAGATTGTGAAATTGGGAGATAAGCAGGTTGATCAGTTAATCGAAAAATACGACATCAAAATCTATCCAAACCCAGTATCAGACTATGCTTATGTAGAAATCGGCTTTGATTTTAAAGATGCTGATATTCTATTATATGATATGAGCGGAAGACAGCTTCAAAGTATAAAAACCAAGAACAGAGTAACTAAGATCAATACCCAAGCTTTGATTCAGGGAGCGTATCTGGTGACGATAAAAACGGATACTAATAAAACGGCGAATGCTAAATTGATTAAGAAATAACTATGAAAAATTATATAAAAAAAACTTTACCTATTGTATTAAGCTTTTTATCCATTTCATTTTATGCTCAAGATTACAATAGTTTGTTTTCTTCTAAAGGAGCATCAGATGGGACTGATGCTTTTAATATTGTACCTCCTTCTCCGGAATCATTTTTTAGGACACAATTTGGGAATCTCAATTTCAATGAATTTAAAGGATCTCCTAACATACAAATCCCAATACATGAAATTAAAGATGGTATTTTAAAGCTTCCTGTATCCTTAAATTATTCCAAAGTGGGAGTAAAGGTGAACGATACTCCGAATAGTACAGGAATGAACTGGATCTTAGATACAGGAGGTATTATTACCAGAACTATTTATGATCTTACAGATGAGCTTGCTTCACAAAGGCTTGTATTAAATTCCACAGATCTGGGTTATCTTTCTTCTCAGGCTGGCGCGCAGGATCTGGGAGTTTATGCCCATGATATATCCACCGCAATAGATAACGAAATTGATATATTTAATTATTCAATACCAGGATACAGTGGAAGCTTTTATTTAGATAAAACGCTTAAGCCTGTGCTTTTGACCCAGGATTATAATCTTAAACTTGAAGTTGTAGGTGATTTTAAAGTAAGCAATTCTTTTATAATCACAACCTATAACGGAACAAAATACACCTTTGGAGGGGTAGGAGCTACAGAAAAAACATGGGTAAGATTACAAGGTAACCGTAGTGGAATAACCAGTTTTTATTTAAAAACAATCGAAGATATTTCCCATAATAAAATTGAATTCACTTATAATCAAGCAAATTCAAAGATAATTTCATTGGGCGAACAAGAAACAGGTCAGTTGCAATCTTCAGCATCTGCTTCGGGCACAATAGATACAGCACCATCTAGTGCCCCTATCGGGACTTCAGGTAAAGTGCTTAATGTGATAGGGTCTAAATTCATTGATAAAATTACTGCTGGCAATGAAGTCATCCAATTCAATTACATCACAGAAACAAACAGTCCTTTTCAAAAAATAGGCAATATTGTTATTTCTCAGAATGGAATAAATGTAAAAAAAATAGTTTTCGATTATATTAATGGTGGTACTACTTCTACAACAGTTGGTAAAAAAAGATTTTTCCTGACGTCAGTTAAAGAATATGCTGTCAAAAATAATACGGATACTTTTGTCAATGAGTACGCTTTAGAGTATAACGGTGCTTTGAACATTCCTGAAAGGTTATCCAGAAGCGTTGATTATCTTGGATATTTTAATGGTAAAAACAACACTGCATTATTACCTAATTTAAAATTATTTGGAGAACAATATGCTCTTTTCAATCTGAACAATAATTATGCAGATCGAAGAGCCAATTTTAGTTACGCACAATTAGGAACTTTAAAGTCTATTACCTATCCTACAAAGGGAAAAACAATGTTCGAATATGAGTCAATACAGGCTAAAGCTCCCACTATCGATGGTGGGGACTGTGTTATTGGAAATACCAATTATGTAAACCTTCCTTATATAAATGAGAACGATTGGCTTCCATTAAGTAATGAATCATCATTCACCCGTTATATTTCACAAATAAATGGAAACAGTGCCAATGCTACAATTACTCTGAGACTTCATTCTGACCGTGAAATCAATCAGCCCAGTAAGGCTAAGGCATTATTTGAAATCATAGATGTAGTAACCAATCAGACAGTCTTTAGCAAAACCATCCAAGTCCAAAAAATGGTTCAAGATGTGACCAATACTTATACTGTTCAGTTGCCCAACAACAAATCTTATCAATTCAAATTCAGAGTAACAGATTACTGTCATGAGTGTAATGGAGTAGCAAATGTACGATATCCCGATGTTTGGCAAAGGGTAGAAGACTCGAATATCAGGTTAAAAAAGCAATATGATATTTCTGAAACGGGAGCGATAAACATCAAGAGACTTTATTATACAGATTATAGAAATATTAATAATTTCGATGTCCTTGCTCCCCCTTTTCATCCCGAATTCAAGTCTTTCATATATAACCAGATACAGGGGACCACTACTCTGCCTCCACCCAATGACTGTGCTACTTGTTTTGCTACAGTGTATGAAACACTCTTTCATTCAGATATTCAAAGTTCAAAAATAGGTTCACTTCAACAGGATGGAGAAGATATCTTTTTTGATCTTAATGATCCTGTATACCGTCATGTGACGATTAGCTATGGTGGAGACAATTTTGAAAAAGGAGGAGAAGAGAAAATATTTGACATGAAAGCTTACACCGTTCTCAACACTATCCCTTTCAGACTCCCTAATATAAGTGGGATGGCCAACAGCCAAACAGATAATTCAAGCATGTTGAATTTACTATCTGCTTCTGCTGAAAATAGACTTTACAAACAACTTCCACTAGGTAATATTCAGGGAAAATTAATTTCTCACCGTGTATTCAATAATAAAAATGGCACTTTATTTTTAAAGAACAGTGTTAAAAGTGATTATACTTCAACCATGGGAAATACTATTTATAGTGTTACCGGTATTCAGCTTTATCCATATGTAACCCTGCCTTCAGGAGTAAATGCCTCTACCTCACTAGACAATATGTACATTGGTGCTTATAGGTTTCCAACCTATTCTTCATTCCTTAATACAAGTAAAACTACAGAATATTTAGAAGATGTACCTGTAAGTGTTACAGATGATACTTCTTATAAAAAATTGATTACAACAACAAATTATGTCTATGATAGTTTAGATAAGCAGCTTTCAAAAAGTACCACGCAGGCCACCGATGGTAGTGTTCAAGAAACAACTTATTTGTATGCCCGTGAAAAAATAATCAAAAGTTGATTGATGCCAATATGATTGGTATTCCTTTAGAGACTACAGCAGTTCAAAAGCAAAATACAGGAGATTCTGGAAAAATAGTTTCTAGATCAGAAATAAAGTATGATGCCCTTAATAGTTGGCTTCCAAGTTCTGTACTGTCCTATGATATTTTAAATAGTACTTCTTCTACAGAAATTACTTATAACTGGTACGATGGAAAAGGACATATCATGCAATATACTCCCAAAAATGGAGTTCCGGTTACTATAATCTGGGGATATAATAGCACCCAGCCTATTGCTAAAATAGAAGGAGTTACCTACAGAAATCTACTTAATATTGCTCAGGCTAATGTTACCCAGATTATTAATGCTTCAGATTCAGATGCGTCCAACCCTGATAATGAGCCCGCATTAATTACCGCATTGGATACTTTCAGAAAAAACATCGATTTATCAGCTTATCAAATTACTACTTATACTTATGATCCATTAATTGGAGTAACGAGTATCACTCCGCCATCCGGTATCAGAGAAGCATATTTTTATGATTCGGCTAACAGGCTTAAAGAAATCAGAGAGAACGATCAAACGGGGAACTTATTAAAGGAATTTAAATATAATTATAAACAATAAAAACTCAAATTATGAAAAAAGTAATATTCATTGCAGGAACTTTAGCAGCACAATTATCATTCGCACAATTATATACATCTGGGAGTATTGTCAATCAAACGTCTACACCTACTTCTCCTAATGTTGGAATTGGGGTTCATGATCCACATTCCAATCTGGAAGTTGGAGACCAGAACGGAGGAAAAATAACAATTTCAACAGGCGGCTGGAGTGCCAGCTCAGCGAATCCTAAATATCCTACTTTGGAATTTGCCGGATATTCTAATTCTCCTAAGGCAAGAATAACTGCTACTGAAGAAACAGGAAATACAAATGGATCTAGATTTTCTATTGCAGTTAATGATAATACCAACGCAACCAATCTTGTTGAAAGATTTTCAATACTCCAGAATGGGAATATTGGGATCAATTTTGCTTCTCCACAATCAAGATTGACAGTATATGAAGGAGGTGGTGTAGGTTCCAATAACTTTGAACTAAGGAGCAATCATTTAAGAAATTCTGAGAGATATTTTATGAAAAATATCATTTTTGGAACAGGAACAGAAGATGTTACTTTTTATTTAAGACATGATGGACAGATGTATGTGAATGGAAATGTCGGACTGGGAAGAACAGAACCTAAAGAAAAATTGGATGTTTTTGGTAACATTTTGACGGGATCTGGTGATTCTGCGATAGGTATCAATGCCTTTGCTATACGTTATGTGAAGGGATCATTGAATAATTGGGGATCTTTACGAAGCTCATCGTCTTCTTATATGAGTTTTGGGGTAAAAGCGGATGGGGCAAACGTAGGTTGGTTATCCAGCAGTGGGGAGGCAAGTCTGGCAAAAACAGCTGTTACTGTAGGTAATGAAGGATTTAGTTTCTTAAGCGCTCCTTCTCAACAGATAGCAATAGATTCACCGGTTCAAATGAATGAAGTAATGAGAATTACTAATAATGGAAATGCTTTATTACAAGGTAAACTAGAGGCTAAAGAACTAAAAGTAACCTTAACTCCAACCGCTGATTTCGTATTTGAAGAAAACTATGACCTTCCAAAACTGGAAGAGGTAGCAAAACATATTAAAGAGAAAAAGCACCTTCCTGAAATTGCATCTGCAAAGGTGATGGAGAAAGAAGGGGTAAATGTTGGTGAATTTCAGATTAAACTATTGCAGAAAATAGAAGAACTTACGCTGTATGTCATTAAGCAGGATAGACAGCTAAAAGATCAGCAGGAAAAAATGCAGAAATTAGAAACTGAAAATTCAGATTTAAAAAATATCGCTTCAGAAATTAAGCAGCTGAAAGAACAGTTTCTAACAATGAAATCCAATGCAACTCATTAATATAAAATGATGTATAAAAAAATATTTATAAGCATTGGGTTGTTATGGGGCCTCCATCATTATGGGCAGGTTGTTTTAACAACCCCACCTGCTCCTAATACCGAAGTATCCGACCCACAAAGTATAAGTATGCTTCCGGGATTCAATTTCAGTTCTGCTAATGGGACCTTTCGTGCCTATATCGGAGGATCTTCTTCTGGTAATGGAGGTACTTATACGCCCATCACGGTAGATTATTCGTCCAATATGCCGACGACAGAAAATTATATCTATACCAGACAATATTTAGTACCCACTACAGTTTCAGACGGATCTCTTCAGCAGATACAAAGCGTACAGTTTTTTGATGGTCTGGGAAGACCTAAACAGTCTGTGAGCATTAAATCTACATCTACAGGAAAAGATTTGGTAACGCATATTCCTTATGACAATTTTGGAAGGCAGGTAGATAGCTGGCTCCCGGTTCCTATGAGTTCACTGAGCGGAAATATCCAGACTGGAGTAGAAGGGAGTGCAAACAGTTACTATCAGGCGAATGGTATTAACGATTCTTATCCTTTTAGCCATAAAACGCTGGAAAACTCTCCGCTAGACAGAATTTTAAACCAGAAAAATCTGGGTAATGATTGGCAAAATAAACCTGTTGTTTTTGGATATGAAACCAATGCAGCTGGTGAAATTAAAAAATATACTACCATTACTGTATGGGTAGATGGAGCTACTTCCTCCGAACTTATTGCATCGGGTACCTATGGAGAAGCACAGTTGTATAAAAATATAATAACAGATGAGGATACTAATAAAACCATAGAATTTAAAAATGGGAGAGGACAAACCCTGTTGGTAAGGAAAGTTATCAGTTCTTCAGAAAATGCAGATACGTATTATGTCTATAATGAATACGACCAGTTGGCATTTGTGATCCCCCTTTAGCTTCCGCTACGGCAACAGTTTCGGCTTCCGCAATGGAGCATCTTTGTTATCAATATAAATATGACGGTAGAAACAGGCTTGTAGAAAAGAAACTTCCGGGGAAAGGCTTGGAACAAATGGTTTACAATAAAAAAGATCAGGTTATTCTATACAGGGACACCGTGCTCAAAAATGGAATTGCCAATTTTTCAGCTGATCAGTCATGGATGTTTACCAAATATGACCACTTTGGAAGAGTCGTCTATACAGGGATTACCAGGGATACCAATCCAAGAAATACCATACAGAATACAATTGATACTCAACCTGCCGATACTTTTGAAACCCGCGGTGGAAGCCTTACGCTGAATGGGGTTAGTATTGAATACGGAAACACTGCTTATCCTACAGCCATTGATAAGCTTCTTACCGTTAATTATTATGATACTTATCCTCAGGAAGCTCCAGTAGTGAGTACCGTTTTAGGAAAGGAAGTATTGCCACAGACAACACAGAATTCAATGGTAAGTACTAAAAGTTTCGCAACGGCTTCTTATGTTAAGAATATCGAAAATGACGGCTGGACAAAATCATATACCTACTATGATAAAAAAGGAAGGGCACTCGCTACTCATTCTTTTAATCATCTGGGAGGATATACGAAAACCGAAAGCTTTTTGAAATTTTCAGGAGTTCCGGAATATAGTCTCATTGAGCATAAAAGGTCGGCTAATGATACCAAAGTAAACATCAAGGAAACCTTTGAATATGATCACCAGGAAAGACTGGTAAGACATTGGAACCAGGTCAATGGAGGTGCTCAGGAGCTTCTATCGGAAAACCTTTATAATGATCTGGGACAATTACAGACTAAGAATGTAGGAAATACCACAGGCAGCCCGCTGCAGAGTATAAAGTATGCCTACAATATAAGAGGCTGGATGACGAAACTTAATGATCCTGCCAATTTGCAGAATAAACTTTTTGCTTACGAGCTGCGCTATAACAACCCAAACAATCAGTTTTCAGGTTCGGCAAGATATAATGGAAATATTTCCCAAATGTCATGGATTACTCAAAATGATGCGGTATTGAGAAACTACTCTTATGAATATGATCCTCTTAACCGACTTAAAGAAGGACGTTTCTGGGACGCTATGAATTTAGAAAGAGGAGAATACCACGAGCAGCTTACCTATGATCTTAACGGAAATATAAAAAGCCTTTTAAGAAGAGGGAAACAGCTTCCAGGGTATACAGCACCTGAAGTAATGGACAATCTGGAATACCATTACGAGAATGGGGAACAGAGTAATAAGTTGTCATATCTTAAAGAAATTGGAACCGGAAATGCCATAAGCGGATATCCATTAGCATCAGGAAGTACGGGAAGTACTATTAGTTATGATGTCAACGGAAATATGACCACCGAATTAGATAAAGGGATTTCCTCCATCCAATATAATTATCTAAATTTACCTGGAAAGATTACCCAAAACTCCAAAGTAACCGATTATACTTACAGAGCAGATGGAGTGAAAGTAAGAAAGGTTTTCGGAACAGAAACAACCGATTATCTGGATGGCTTCCAGTATACTGATTCAGTATTAAAGTTTTTCCCAACAGCAGAAGGGTATTTCAATGTTGAGACCGGAAAGTATGTGTATAATTATACAGATCACCTTGGAAATACAAGATTGAGCTATGCTAAAAATGGAGGAGGAACAGAGATCATTGAAGAGAGTAATTATTATCCGTTTGGATTGAAACATGAAGGGTATAATATATTAACTGGAAATCCTATATATAAATACAAGTACAGCGGTAAGGAGCTTCAGGAAAGTGGGATGTATGACTATGGAGCTAGAATGTATATGCCGGATTTGGGTAGATGGGGTGTGATAGACCCAGCAGCTGAATTAGGAAGAAGATTTTCTCCATATAATTATGCTTTTGACAATCCGATAATGTTTATCGATCCTGATGGAATGTGGCCATGGCCAACGTGGAAACAGGTTAAGAGTTTTGCTGGTGGATTTGCGAGAGGTGCAGGAAATGCAATGAAAGGTATTGCATCAACAGGTGTAAAATATAATCCTGTTACAATGTCTTATTCTGGGATGATAGATACATATTATGCGGGTAAGAGAGTTTATGGATCATATGAAAAAGGAGGTGCAAAAGCTGCTGCAAGAGAGGCTGGAAATATTTTATATGAAAGTACCGGAGCAAAAGCAATTGTAAGTACAGCAAAAGGTGTAGCAAAAGGAGATCCTGAAGCAATTGGTTCTGCCGCGGTTATTGTGGCAAGTGGTAAGGCTCTTTCTAAAGCAGGTGGTATGAAAACAGCAGCCGTTGCGGAAGTTGAAACATCGGCCAGTTCTTTAAGTGGATCTCAACTTTCCAAATCACAACAAAAGTCTATCGTTGGAGGAGGAGGAGCTCAAAGAGCAGCTCAATATTCTTCTCAATGGGAAAATGCTAGTTTATCAGAAATGATACAAAAAATTGCTCCCGAATCACAAGGAACAACAACAGCTACAGGAAAAACTATTTATAATAATTCCGAAACAGGGTTACAAGTTGTTTATGATAATGCTGGAGATTATTTTAGAATAGAAGATACAAATTTATCTGGAAGAAGAACATATCTAGATTTGGATGGAAACCTACCTAACAATAAAACGGTAAACGGGAGACAACAGGGAAGAAGCCAAAATGAATATAATCAAGTAACCCATTTTAATAATATTGATTAAATATGTCAAAAAAAATTATTGTTCCAAAGAATAAAGAAGCTGAAATTGCGCTGGATTACGATACAGCAAGCCCAGAGCAGATTGTAGAATTAAGTATAACAAATGATGAATTTAAGGAATTATGGAATAGTGGTGTCTTTATTCTAATTAATAAAATATCAAATAGTAATATTGATGATTTTGAAGATGAGCATATTACAAATTTAGATTCTATACATAATTCATTGAATGAATTAAAAAAAAGTTATAATAGTTCAGATAAAATTAATAGAATGTTTGAATTGGCTTTATCATATGAAACCAGTATACATTTTTATTTTTAGCCCGTACTACGCAAAGTCTGTGACTTTGAGTTGATACAATAATAAGCCACTGCGTAAGCAGTGGTTTTTACATGTACAAACAAGGTGTAATATTTGTACTTCTCCATCCAGTATAATTATCTAAATTTACCAAGCAAGACTACCAAAAACTCCAAAGTAACCGATTATATTTACAGAGCAGACGGAGTCAAGATAAAAAAGGTTTTCGGAACAGAAACAACCGATTATCTGGACGGTTTTCAGTATGAAAATTCTACATTGAAGTTCTTTCCAACAGCAGAAGGGTATTTTAATGTTGAAACTGGAAAGTATGCATATAACTATACTGACCACCTTGGAAATGTTAGAATAAGTTATGCTAAAAATGGAGCAGGAACAGAGATAATTGAAGAGAGTAATTATTATCCGTTTGGATTAAAGTATAAGGGTACAATATATTAACTGGAAATCCTGCGTATAAATACAACTACAATGGTAAGGAGCTTCAGAAAAGTGGGATGTATGATTATCGATCGAGGAGCAATAAAAAATCCTACTGGCCCCACGCCTTCATAAATAAAAAGAATGAATAGGTTATATAAAGCAGGAAGGTTAAATAATAAGAATATAATACCAAGTGAGCAACGATGAAAAATATTAAAAGAATTATAATTTGTACATTGATCTTGATGGTTTCTTGTAAAGGAAAAAAAACTTTAATTGAGAAAGAAATAGCATATTCAAATTTATCCGAACCTAGTGAAAATATATATGTAGAACTATTATCATACTATCCAGCTAAAAATAAAAATCAATCAAATTTTATATAGTAAAGAATATTTATGATAATAAAGATACTTTATTTATTGTTGATAAAGACAATTTTCCAATTCCTGATTTTATAAAGAAGTATGAAGGTGTTGAGAAAACAGCTATAATATTAAGAAAAGGCGAGATGAAGAGTAAGACAAAGTATTTAGTCAATATATCAGAAAATGATAATTTAAAAAATAAAAAAATATATTTAGGAGAACTTATCAGATTGATAGATTAAAGAATAATTTCATATAAAATACTAGTAATGACATATCTTCGCTCATGTCCAAAAATAAAACGAAAAAACCACTGCTCTAGCAGTGGTTTTTATTCTTTTGTCTGTTATTTTCCAAGCAGCTTTTCCAGCCTACTCATCATTTCATCCTTTTCTTTCAACATTCGTTCATACAAAGCGATTTTTTCTTCGTGAAGCTGAACAATTTTATCAATAGGATTAATATTTTGGACTTCAATTCTATTATTAAACATTGCATTATCTGAAAAAGTGCAAGAAATTAGATTCACAGCTTGTTCCTCGTCAAAATTTTGAAAAGCTTCTACAGGAATTTTCAGTACTTCGGATATTTTTTCTAGCAGTTGGTTTTCAATGATTTCTTTTTGTTCAAGTAAAGAAATCTTTTTTTGGTTCCAGTCCTCGCCTAAATCATGAGCTAATGCTTCCTGCTTTATTCCCAGCATTTCTCTAAAACGTTTTACATTTCTTCCCTGATGTATTTTGTAGTCCATTCTTAATCAATTTGTGAAGATTCAAAGATAATACATTCTGTAAAGTAAAGGTTAAAAAATGTCCGGTAAAATATTCCTGTTCTACTTATTAAAGTGTCGGGAACTATTTTATAAAGTGTCTTCAATAGCTTCGGAAGTGCTTTCGGTCACTCCAGTAAGTCTCTGCAGCCGCTCATTAATTTGCTGTAACCATTTCGT
Organism: Chryseobacterium sp. MEBOG07; assembly: GCF_021869745.1. NCBI lineage: Bacteria > Pseudomonadati > Bacteroidota > Flavobacteriia > Flavobacteriales > Weeksellaceae > Chryseobacterium > Chryseobacterium sp. MEBOG07. Next base: position 3,729,703 of record NZ_CP084579.1, on the reverse strand, counting down.
AAACTGCCTCCAGCCACTATCACAAGCCCCTCCAGCTACTATCACAAGCCTCTCTAACCCCTTCACCAAGGGGCTATACCCACTTCGGAAGTGCCTCCAGACCCTTAGTTAACCGTCTCTAGCCCGTTCCATAAGTCCCTTTACCCCCTTATCAAAGTGGTTAGAGGCTCTTCCGAACCCCCTCCAGCCCGTTATGTAACTGGGTATACCCCCTTACCTAAGGGGGTAGAGGGGGTTAGTGAAGGGGGTATAGAATGTTGTGAAAGTAGCAGGTGATCGTATTTCCTGATAGACTTTAAATAAGAACTCCGCTGCAATTAATTGCAGCGGAGTTCTTTATATTTTCAAAAGCTTATTCATCATCTCTTTCTCCTAAAGATTCTTTCAGCTTGATCAGTTCAGCTTTTACAAATTCCAGGCGGTCGATCAGGGTGATGGTGTCGGAAATTTTACTGTTTGTGGTCAGGGCGATGCGGGCTCCGTCCAGGGTATATCCTTTTTCTTTTACAAGGTGATAGATCATCTGAAGGTTTTTGATGTCTTCAGGAGTGAAATATCGGTTACCTTTTCTGTTCTTTTTAGGCTTGATAATAGGGAATTCCTGTTCCCAGTAACGTATTAATGAAGTGTTTACATCGAATGCTTTAGCCACTTCTCCTATAGAATAATACAGTTTATCAGGTAAATTTATTTTCATTTTACAACTCCTAAACTTCAAAGATAAAAATTTTTTAAAGTTTTACCCAAATATATTGTAAAAAGTGCAGTATGACTTTCATTTCAACAGACGGAAGTATTTTATTCATGAATACGTGATAAAAAAATAGAATAAATCTGATTTTTTAATATCTTAGACGAACAAACCCAAATTAGAATGATATGAAACATTATTTCTTTATTTTCTCACTGATGATTCCTTTTCTAGGATTTTCACAGTGGACAAGAACTGAGGTCAGGTCTCAGAAAGTTAAAAAATCACAGGAAAAATTAGAATTTTCCGGGTTGTATGCGCTAAATGCAGATCAACTCAAACAGACATTGAAAAATGCACCAGTCCGTTTTTCAAGCGAAAAAGGAGTGGTCATTTCCCTTCCCGCAGCCAATGGAAAGCTGGAAAAATTTCAGGTTTGGGAATATTCAAACATGGCTCCTGAATTACAGGCGAAGTTTCCGGATATCAAATCTTATGTGGGGACAGGGTTGGAAGATCCTTCTGTATATGTAAGGTTCAGTCTTTCTCCAGTTGGTTTTTCTTCCATGATAACCAGATCGGGAATCTCAGAGTTTATCGAACCATACACGGAAGACAGAGCTGTATATGCCGTTTTTGATTCCAACTCGAGAAGAGGGCAGGAAAAAGAGCCTTTTGAGTGTGCTACACCCAATAAACCAGAAACAAAAAACTCCGGAAAAAAAAACAATGCTGCCAATAAAAAAATGGCGGGTTTTAATGTTTTCAGACTTGCCATTACCTGTACAAATGAATATGCGCAGTATCATCTTACTGCAGCAGGAACGCCTTCTGGAGCAACAGATGCACAAAAGAAAGCTGTTGTTTTAGCAGCAATGAATACAACATTGACACGTCTGAACGGTGTATTTGAAAAAGACCTTTCCCTTCATTTTAATCTGGTAGCGAATAATGATGCCGTAATTTATGTTAATTCGGCTGCACCTGGTTATCCTTATACTGCATCTGGAGAACAAAACCAGGCAGGACAGACAGCTATTACCAATCTTATCGGGGCTGCCAATTATGATATGGGACATATTTTTGACCGTGAAGACGGAAACGGATATGCGCCAGGGGATATCTGTGATGATGCCACAAAAGCAATGGGATGGACAGCAAGCAATTATCCGGAAGGAGATAATTTTGACATCGACTATGTGGCTCACGAAATGGGACATCAGTTAGGAGCTAACCATACATTCAGTTACAGTACTGCATCTGGTAACCTGGCATCATTGGTGGAGCCGGGTAGTGGTTCTACGATTATGGCCTATACCGGAATTACAAGTAACTATGACGTGCAGTTTAATTCCAATGATTATTTTCATGGATTTAGTGTACAGGAGATTAAAAACAATATAAACAGTGTGGCCTGTGGTACAAATACTCCTTTTGCAAATCCTGCTCCATCCATCGATGCCGGAGCAGATTATGTGATTCCAAAATCTACTGCATTTGTACTTAAAGGAACTTCCACAGATGCCAACACAGCGCCTTATAGCTATACATGGGAACAAATGGATTCAGGTTCAGCCCAGACAGGGAACAATTCTATTCCTTATCTGAACAAGCCAACGGGGCCTACCTTCAGATCTATAAGCCCTGTAAACACTCCGGTAAGATATTTCCCGGACTTCAATAAAGTATTGGCAGGTGTTCTTACTACAAAATGGGAAACTGTTTCAGGGGTAGGAAGAAATCTTAATTTCGCACTGACAGTGAGAAATAATAGTATTGCTGCGCCTCAAACCAGCAAAGATGCAATGATGATCACGGTAAATAATGCTTCCGGGCCATTTAAAGTGACTGCTCCTGCATTTGGACAGTCTGCCACTTCAGGATCAGCAGTGAATGTAACCTGGGATGTAGCCAATACGACTCAAGCTCCTGTAAGCACGGCTAATGTAAATATTAAACTGTCTACAGATGGTGGGCAGACTTTTACTACTATTGCTGCGAATACTGCTAACGATGGAAGTGAGCAGGTTACAATTCCGGCAGGATCTACTGCTACGAATGCCTATATTTTGGTAGAAGCTGTAGGGAATATCTATTATGCGGTAAGCCCTAGCTTTGTGATTGATTATGCAATAGAAGGAGAAAACTGTACTACCTATACTTATGGAGGTCCGGCAGTTCCTATTACGGATGGTCCTGGAGGAAATGCTGCTATTGCATCGCCTATGGTTTCGGCACCTATGACCGTTAATAATACCGGAATTATTACAAAAATTAAAGTGACTCCTTCCGTTACCCATACCTATGTAAGTGATGTTTCATTGGGAATAGAAGGGCCTCTGGGAACTTCTGCCTTGATATGGCACAGACAATGCGGTTCTCAGGATAATATAACGGCAACATTCAGTGATACTGGAAGTGCTGTTGCTTGTGCTACTCCAATTCAAGGGGAAGTAAAATCTAACGAATCATTGGGTATTTTTGTAGGACATCCTGCACAGGGACAGTGGAAACTATTCGCTTCCGATAACTATACAGGGGATACAGGAACGATCAATGGATGGACGCTTCAGGTATGTACCCGTCAGACACAGTCATTAGGAATTAAAGAGTCAAATTCTCCATTGGCAGATGATATTAAAATTTATCCTAATCCAAGTGATGGTAATTTCTTTATTAAATCTCAAAATATAAAAGGAGATGTTAAAGTCAATATGTTTGATTCGAGTGGAAGATTAATCTATTCTTCAGCGTATAAGAGCGAGGGAAATAATACAAAAGAGTTTAATGTAAATGTACCTAAAGGAGTATATGTGATCAGCATCAATTCTTCAAAAGGAGTCTACAACAGCAAGCTCATCATAAAATAAAACAGCTTAGTTATAACAGATAATAAGGATCGGTCTCTACCGGTCCTTTTTTTGTCTAAATTTGTGGATCTTTACGATGTATATAAATATAAGTGATGAATCCAATCTCAGTTCTTCATATCAATCTTTTCCAGGCAGGTAAAAATACTTCAGATTTTTATTTTAACACGATGAAGAATCATTTGGTGGTGGGACATCGTCACATAGAAAAGCCTCACAGACATGATTTCTATGCAACCGTTCTGTTTACCAAAGGAGTAGGCGTGCATGAGATCGATTTTCAGAAATATGAAGTTTCCGAAGGAAGTCTCTTTTTTCTGTCACCCGGGCAGATTCATAGCTGGGAGCTTTCGGAAGATATAGAAGGTTATATTTTCTTTTGTTCTCAAGAATTTTATGAAATGCATTATGTAAATCAGAAGCTCAAGAATTTTCCCTTTTTTGGATCGGTATCTTTCCCCAGAAAACTTCAGCTGGATACTTTGGAGTTAAAGAAAAATATTAAATTATTTCAGGAACTTGGGAAAGAGCACCAGGCTAAAAATTTGATGAAAGAAGGTCTTATCCTGTCACTCATGTCACAGATTTTCATCAATGCTACAAGATTGTTTTCAAGAGATTTTGATACGTTGGCTTCTGCTGCAGGACTTTCTTATTTTAAACATTATCAGGATTTTGAAAACCTGATTGAGCAAGATTTTACCTCCCACAAATCCATTGCCTATTATTCTTCTTTATTGGGGATTTCATCTAAGCATCTGAACAGAATCGTACAGACTGTTGTCCAAAAAACAGCTACCGATGTTATTACAGAAAGAGTTGTATTGGAAGCCAAAAGAATGTTGATGTACCTGGATGAAAGCCTGGTTGAAATTGCTTTCAGGCTGGGATATGAAGAATATTCTTACTTTGTAAGAGTCTTCCGGAAAAGCTCCGGAATGACTCCCACTCAGTTTATGAGGAAATATAAAGCTTAATGAGTTTAAAGTTTAAAATTCAAAGTTTATAGTTTATCAGGATAATAGAATGGGGGCGAGATTATTGTAAACCACCCCGTCAAAAATTCTTTGAATTTTCGCCACCCCTCCAGAGGAGGGGAATGATGGAAATATCAACTACTTTTCCTAATCCCTAATCCCTAATCCCTAATCCCTAATCCCTGCTACCTTATATCTATAACCCGCAACCTATTACCTGTCATCTGCACCTAAAGAGCCAGCTTAAACGGTCCTTCAAAAGTAGTCTCAAACGAATCTATCAGTTTTCCTTTCTCATCGAAAACACCGATAACCATATTTTGTTTGGAGAGCTTAATGTCTTCTTCAGGGAAAGAAATATTAATGTTTCCTTTCAGGATCTGGTCGCCTTTCAAGATGATTTTTTCAGAACCGAAATAAGTGATTTCAGCATTTGTCGGAGTGATTACTTTGATGTTCAGGGTTTTCTTTTCATTCGATTTATTCAGAAGGGTATAGATAAAGGTATTGGTGATTTTACCATTTTTAACGAAAAATGTAGAACCTGCAGGTTTGATGAATTTGGCTTCCATAGAACCACGATCATACATTAAGAATCCAAGGAAACCAATCAGCAATGCCAGAATAATAGTGGTAGCTTTCATTCTTGGAGTAAATTTGAACGTTTCACCGTTTTCAATTTCTGATTCTGTAGCATAACGAACCAGCCCTTTAGGTAAGCCAACTTTTTCCATTACCTCATCACATGCGTCGATACATGCTGTACAGTTCACGCACTCCAGTTGCTGTCCGTGTCTGATGTCAATTCCTGTAGGACATACTACCACACATTGATTACAGTCGATACAATCTCCTTTTCCGGCTGCTTTTCTATCTTCATTATTTCTCCATTTTGCACGGCCTTCCCCTCTTTTAAAATCATAATATACATTGATAGTCTGTTTGTCAATCAATACTCCCTGAAGCCTTCCATAAGGGCATACCAAAGTACAAACCTGCTCACGAAGCCATGCAAAAACAAAATAGAAGGTCATTGTAAAAAATATCATAGCGGTAAACTTCAACGAGTTTCCTTCAGGGCCTTCACTCATAATACGGAAAACCTCTTTATATCCCACGATATACATGAACATAAAGTGAGAAATGATAAGTGAAATTAAAAGGAAAACGGACCATTTCGTCAGCCTTTTTCGGATTTTCTCTGCATCCCATACCTGTCTGTCGAGCTTCATCTGCTTATTTCGGTCTCCTTCGATCCAGTATTCTATTTTACGGAAAATCATTTCCATAAAAAGGGTTTGAGGGCACAGCCAGCCACAGAATATCCTTCCGAAAACCACAGTAAACAGCATTACGAAAATGACAGACGTTACTGCTCCTAAGGCAAGGATGAAAAAGTCCTGCAGGTAAAATGACTGCCCAACGATAAAGAATTTCCCGTCGATGACATTAATGAGAAGAAAAGGATTATTGTTGATGGTTACAAATGGCAATCCGAAAAATAAAGCAAGGAGAAAGTAACTGGTATAATTCCTGTAATTGGTATACTTTCCTTTAGGCTTTCTTGGGAAAATCCACTTTCTCTTTCCGGTTTCATCCATGGTTCCCACTGAATTTCTGAAATCTTCATTTTCAATTTCCAAGGACTTGATGTTGTTGGACTCTATGCTCATTGTTGTATGCTATAAAAGTATTTTTGTGCTATTTTCATCCAGATCTATCTGTATTTTCAGAATGATTTTTTCATGAAAAAAAGTGATCGATCTTGTTACTGCAAAGCTCCGGATTATATCCTTTTACTACTAATATGATCTACTTCCAAAATAGGACAATTGAGACATTTTGTATTGGTGATTTTTATTGTGTCAAAATGAGAAAATATTTTGAAACCTGTTAGTCATATTGTAAATTGCGGTTTTAAAAGTGAAGCATGAAGAATATATTTAAAATAAGCATGATTGGTTTGGTTTTCGCATTGGTAAACTGTCAATCAGTAAATTATAGTAAAATGTTTTATGAAGGAGTAAAGCCGGAAATGGTTTCTGACAAGTTCAGTTTCACAGAAGGGCCATCAGCAGATCAAGAGGGGAATGTCTATTTTACCGATCAACCCAATGATAAAATTTATTATTGGAGTTGGAAAACCAATCAAATCATAGAATTTTTAGATAGGACGGGGAGAGCAAACGGAACACACTTTGACAAAGATGGATATTTAATTACCTGTTCGGATGATCAGGGAGAAATCTGGAAGATCTCAAAAGATAAAAAAGTAGAAGTTCTGCTCAAAGGTTTTGAAGGAAAAAGACTGAACGGGCCGAATGATGTCTGGAATGATGCTGCCGGAGGAATGTATTTTACAGATCCTTTATATGAAAGAGATTATTGGATTGGTTTTAAACAGGAGCTTTCCCATAAAAGTCTTTACTACAGAAATAAAGAAGGAAAAGTGACCAAGCTGGATACCTTTACACAGCCTAATGGAATTGTAGGAAGTGAAAGACTAAAGAAGTTATACCTTTCAGATATTGATGCCGGAAAAACGTATGTGTATGATATATTAAGTGACGGAAAACTGTCTGAGAAAAAACTTTTCTGTGAAATGGGTTCAGACGGAATGGAACTGGATAAGCATGGAAATCTTTATTTAACAGGAGATGGAGTACATGTTTTTAACCGCTTAGGCAAGAAGATCTACCATATTTCTATTCCTGAAAAATGGACTTCCAATGTAACGTTTGGAGGAAAAAACAATGATATACTCTTCATTACCGCTTCAAAATCTGTGTATACTTTCCCTACCAGAGTAAGAGGGATAAAATAATATAACGAATTTCTTTATACAAAAATAGCTCTGAAGTTGATAAAAACTTCAGAGCTATTTTTTGTTATGGTATTGAAACCACCCCACAAAAGGAGTAGGATTTTCGAATGCTTCAATGCTATGTCTTTGAAATTGTTGTGGCTTTAAAGCTTAATAAGCAACCTCCATTTTTACTTTTTTCCCTTTTAGTTTTTCGTTCTGAAGTGTTTTTAAAAGAGTATTTACTTTATTCCTTGAAACAGCAACATAGGATGTGGTATCTTTTACTTCGATAATCCCGACATCTTCTTTTTGCAGCTGTCCTTTTTTGAGTAAGTAGCCTACAATATCCACCTTATTGACTTTGTCTTTTTTTCCTGCACTGATATAAACCGTCTGGAAAGGTGTTTTTTGCGGAACTTTAGTGAAACCGGCAACACTTTCTTCAGGCGTATTATTTTTAATGAATGGGAAATTTTCATCCTCTGTCATGATCAGATATACAAAACCTTTGGCGTTCATTCTTGCAGTACGTCCGTTTCTGTGGATAAAAGCATCTTCTTTGGGAGGTAGTTGATAATGAACAATAGATTCTATCTCAGGAATATCAAGTCCACGGGCTGCAAGATCTGTTGTAATAAGGATTCTTGCAGAGTCATTTCTGAATTTAAGCAGAGCACGTTCTCTTTCATCCTGTTCCATACCGCCATGGAAGGTTTCCCTGTCGATTCCCATCTGATGAAGAAGCTCAGAGATACGGTCTACAGCTTCACGGTGATTACAGAAGATCAGGGTTCTCTTATTTCCGATTTTACAAATCAGATTGAAAAGAGTATCCAGTTTCTCCTCAGAAATAGTCATTACTTTTCTTAATTGAATATCCGGTTTTACTTCGTTTTCTTTAAGGAAACTAATTACTTTTTCATCTTTTAAACCTGTGAAAGCAGGAATTTCGTCCATCTCAGTTGCTGAGGTTAGAAGCCTTTGGGAAGTACCTTTCAATGAATTGATGATAAATTCCATATCATCATGAAAGCCTAGTTCCAGGGCCTTATCAAATTCATCAAGAACCAATGTTTTTATCGTTTTCGGATCAAAATTATCATTCCTTAGATGATAGGCCACTCTTCCCGGAGTTCCGATCAATACAGCAGGGGCTTCTATTAAATTATTAACCTCTATTTTTTTATCATGCCCGCCATAGCAAACAGAAACTTTAAAATCTGTTCCCATAGCTTTGAAAACCTGCTCAATCTGTAAAGCAAGCTCTCTGGCTGGAACCAATATCAAAGCCTGAACTCCCTGAACATTTTTTTTCAGATCCCGAAGAACGGGGAATAAAAAAGCAAGAGTCTTTCCAGATCCTGTAGGAGAGAGTAAAACAATGTCTGTATTGTTTTCAGACGCTTTATAAGTAGATTTCTGCATCTGATTCATGTCTTGAATCTGCAGTTTTTGATAAATTGATTCTAATTCCATGGTGCAAATTTAGAATAAAGGAATGGTTAAATGAAATAATCTATTTGTTTAGTCGCTTCATTATTTCATTTCCTCTTGTCAAAGTCACTGGATATGCTTCCTCGGGATTGCTGATTGATTTGGCATAAAATTCTTTCCCTGTTTTAGTATTTCCCTGCACAAGATTTATATAGCCTGATATTTCGTACATGAAATTCCGCAGCTTAAGATCTTTATTTTCGTGAGCAGATAAATAGCTCAGCAGTTTTTCAGCAGCGGCCAATCTGTTGTCTTTATACTTCTTTATATCATATCCCTGAGGTTTACTGAACCAATAGCCCCATTCACTGCCATTATCATGTTCATTCCATGAATATTTGATGAGCTGTAGAGCTGCTTCCAACAAAGCAGCATTCAATTTTTCATTTTTTGGCGATAGTTTCTCACTTTCTGCGATATAGTGATCAATGGTTGTATCTATACCTTTATCTTTCATTTCCTGGAAAATAGATTCTTTAAGATATAAAGAATGGTTCTTTGAGAAATTCTCATAAGCAAATGAAACGGGAAAATGATCGGCAAGATTTTCTACTCTGTATCCTTTCTTGAGTTCAGATTTCAGATCAATGGTATAAACTGTATTGTAATCGTGAAAAAGATAAACGTAAATAATTCCTTTTTTCAGATCATAGATGGCAGAATATAATGTGTTTAGTTCTCCTTCCTGATGCGTTTTATCCAGAATTTTCTTTAAAAACTCTACATTATTTTCTTTTGAAGCAGAAAGCATTTCAGTTGCCATTTCCGGTCTTAAGCAGGATAGTTTTCCGTTGATCATATTGCAGTTAGCATTCACTTGAAATTCGCCTGTTTTTTCAACAATCCCTTTCGGATTTACCATAATAGAATTACCTTCTTTATCTGCTATTAAAACTTTAGAAGATGAGACATAATCATACTTTTTTAATATAACCATGGCTTCTTTTACGGTTTTACATTTTCCTAATACCTCCCACATGATGTCTCCCGGATAGGGATTGGTAAGATTCAATTTGCTAAGGTCATAGTTGGCTGCTGTATAATCAAAGAATAACCCATACTCATTCATTGCTGCTGCTATCTGCATATCCGGAGCTCCGAAACAGACGGAGGCATAGCGGTCTTTAGTACTAGGATTATACCAGATTCTGGTGAAAGGTGTCGTGTCATCCTCATTGGCTGCTGCAAATACTTCACCTCCTCTGGAGCATGAGAATATGGTACAAGCTTTCATAGTAGATATACACCCTGACAAGCTGATTAAAATTAAAAGGAAATATTTTTGCATAATAAAGTTTTCATAGATATTGCTCTTTTGATTAATGAAATATGTTTTTGTTAAATCATATGTTGATGAATTTATATTCCGTTAAAAGATGGATAATCTAAATAAGTAGGGGATAGCTCCCCCAAAAAATTAAAGGCCAAAACCTGATGACGGTTGTCCAGTATCTTAGCTCTTGATTCCTGGTTCCTGTCTCTTTTAATAAAAATATATTGACAATCAGTTATTTAATGGATGTATTTGTGAAAGAAAACCTATTGTTTGTTTTAAATAAAATTCATATCTTTGCACCCACTTTTGTGGCGAAAAGGTTTGATGGGTAATTTACTTACAATTAATTACTTCCGTATTTTTTAATCCGCATTTATTCAAACCGTTAAAAAAGAAGGAATACAAATTTTATTAGAAAATGTCAAAAGAGACAAATTCAGCAGAGGTTATTTTAAACCAAAACGTAGCACCAGAACAATTTGATTGGGATTCATTCGAATCAGGTCTTGATGCAGATGCGAGAAAAGAAAAAAGCGACTTAGAAGAAATCTATAACGGATCTCTTAACAGCCTAAACGACAATGACGTTTTAGTTGGTAGAGTAGTAAGATTAACTGACAAAGAAGCTATCGTAGACATCAACTTTAAATCAGAAGGTGTTATTTCTCTTAACGAATTCCGTTACAACCAAGGCCTAAAAGTAGGTGATGAGGTAGAAGTAATGGTTGACAAAAGAGAAGACAAAACTGGTCAGTTACAATTATCTCACAGAAAAGCTAGAACGCTTAAAGCTTGGGATAAAGTAAACGAACTTCACGAAACTGGAGAAATCGTTAACGGTTTTGTTAAATCTAGAACTAAAGGTGGTATGATCGTTGACGTTCACGGAATCGAAGCATTCTTACCTGGTTCTCAAATTGACGTTAAGCCAATTAAAGATTACGATCAGTTCGTAGGAAAAACTATGGAGTTCAAAGTTGTGAAAATCAACCCTGAGTTCAAAAACGTAGTTGTATCTCACAAAGCATTGATCGAAGCAGATATCGAAGGTCAGAAAAAAGAAATCATCGCTCAACTTGAAAAAGGTCAGGTTCTTGAAGGTACTGTTAAGAATATTACTTCTTACGGTGTATTCATTGACTTAGGAGGTGTTGATGGATTGATCCACATTACAGACCTTTCTTGGTCTAGAGTGAACCACCCATCTGAAATCCTAGAGGACGGACAAACTGTAAAAGTTGTAATCCTTGATTTTGATGATGAGAAAACAAGAATCCAATTAGGTATGAAGCAATTAGAAGCTCATCCTTGGGATGCTCTTTCTGCTGACATGAAAGTTGGAGACAAAGTAAAAGGAAAAGTAGTAGTTCTTGCTGACTATGGTGCATTCGTTGAGATCGCTCCAGGTGTAGAAGGATTAATCCACGTTTCTGAAATGTCTTGGTCTACTCACTTAAGATCTGCTGGTGACTTTGTGAAAGTAGGTGATGAAGTAGAAGCTGAAGTATTAACTTTAGATAGAGAAGAAAGAAAAATTTCTCTTGGTATCAAGCAATTGTCTAAAGATCCATGGGAAAACATCGAAACTAAGTATCCTGTAGGATCTCAGCATGTAGGAACTGTAAGAAACTTCACTAACTTTGGTGTATTCGTAGAGTTAGAAGAAGGTATCGACGGATTAATCTACATCTCTGATCTTTCTTGGACTAAGAAAATCAAGCACCCATCTGAGTTCTGTGCAGTAGGTGATAAATTGAATGTTATAGTTCTTGAATTAGATATCCAAGCTAGAAGATTATCTCTAGGTCACAAGCAATTGACTGAAAACCCATGGGATAAATTCGAAACTAAATATGCTGAAGGAACTATCCACGCTGGTAAAGCGGTAGAAGTTCACGATAAAGGAGCTTCTGTTCAATTCGAAGATGCTGAAGTAGAAGCATTCTGCCCTTCAAGATTATTAGAGAAAGAAGATGGATCTAAAATCAAAAAAGGTGAAGATGCTCAATTCAAAGTAATCGAATTCAACAAAGAATTCAAGAGAGTGGTAGTATCTCACACAGGTACTTTCAGAGACGAAGAAAAGAAAAACGTAAAAGAAGCTTCTTCTAGAAACGTAAGTTCTTCTAACAACGAAGAAAGATCTACACTTGGAGACATCGATGCATTAGCAGAGTTGAAAAGAAAAATGGAAGAAGGTAAATAATCTTTGAACCATTCATAAATAAGGAGCCGCTCGTTTGAGCGGCTTTTTTTGTGCCTATATGAGCTACAATTTTATAAATAAATGATAATAAGATATTTTTAAGATATTAAAAGCGGAAAAAATGATGTTTATATTCATTAAAAATATTTAATAATAAATGCTTAGTTTGGTGAAATATTTAAATTAAAAATAGCTAAAAGTGCTTTAAATATAATGTGATAAACATAAACCCATTATGAGATTCTCTGTATTGAGAAATATGTAAAATGATTTTAAGTCGCGTTTTCTATTTGTATTTATTTATTATTAAATTTTGATTAAAAAAAATAATGAAGATTTGTGAATTATTTGTAGATTAGCGGCTTTAATAATGGATATGAAAAATAAAGCTCTACCTATTTTATTTGTGGTATTTTCTGCGTTTCCAACAATATTGTTTGGACAGGATAATGAAAAACTGATTAAAGATTATATTTCTCAAAACAAAATAAGGGAATATAAAAAATCTGATCTTAATAATATTATCATTGATAATGTAGATCCGTCAAAATCATTGAATGGTAATGTTGTTAAATTTTTACAGACTTATAATGGTCTACCCATATACAGCTCTGTAGGAACAGCATTGATTAAGGATAATAAAATTGTTTACTATACAGATAATTTTGTAAAAGATTATACAGCATCTACAACTGGTACAGCTGCAATCAACAAGACTTTTGCTCTTCAAAAGATAGCCGAAGATCTGAAGAATTCTGATATTGCGAATTTTACTATCCTTGAATATCTTGAAAAAACTCAGAAAAAGGCTACATCTGCCAATCAAAGACTGGTATATACCAATGATGAGAACGGAAATCTGCGTTTGGCCTATGAATATACTTTGATGGAGCCAAAATCTCCAAATTACTGGAATATTTTAGTAGATGCCAATAACGGAAATATTCTGTTAAAAAATAATCTGACACTATCTTGTAATTTCCATCATGATGCCTATGGTTCAGACGCTAATTATAATCATGCTGACCATTTTGAGAATACATTAGTTGGACCACAAAACAATATAGTTCAAAACAATATTCCTTTGCTTGTACCGGATAATGCAACCTATAATGTATTTCCTCTGTCAATCGAAGCGCCTACTTTTGGTTCAAGATCCATTCTTACCAATCCTTGGCTTCTGAATGCTTCCCCTGAAGGATGGCATTCTGATGGGACTAATCATTATACCGTTACCCGAGGAAACAATGTTTTCGCTTATGAAGATGTGGCAGGAACAGCTTTAACAGCTCCTGACTATCTTACAGGAACTCCGGCGGAAGGAGGAGCAACAAGAAATTTTAATTTTCCTTTTAATATCAATGAAGCTCCTGTAAACAACAGGAATGCAGCCATCACCAATTTATTTTATCTGAACAACAGAATTCATGATGTTTTCTATCAGTTTGGATTTACAGAATCTGCAAAAAACTTCCAACAGAATAACTTTGGAAACGGTGGTGTAAATGATGACTCTGTATATGCAGAAGCGCAGGATGGAAGCGGGCTAAATAATGCAAACTTTTCTTCGCCATCAGATGGTAATAACCCTAGAATGCAGATGTACCTTTGGTCATCTATAGGGAGAATATTTTTCTACAATGCACCAACAGCTGCTGTTTCCCGTACACCAGGAGCAGGAACGGCTCAGTTTGGTATGCCGGTGCCAATGAATGGGATAACCGGAGATGTAGCGTTATCTCCAGTTTTAGATGGATGTACTGCTTTACCGGCAGGTTCGTTGACTGAAAAAATAGGTTTGGTTGAAAGAGGAACATGTGGTTTTGCTGTTAAGGTAAAAAATCTTCAGGATGCGGGAGCTAAAGCAGCTATAGTTTATAACAATGCAGCTAATGGAGCTACTTTAGGGAATATGGCGGGTTCGGACGCTACAATTACTATTCCTTCAGTACTTATTATTAATTCTGAAGGAGAATATATAAAAACTCAGCTTGCTGCAAGTACCAACGTAAATGTTACTCTAAAAGGAAACATGACACCAGACGGAAGTTTTGATAACGGAATTGTAATCCATGAATATGGCCACGGAATATCAAACAGAATGACAGGTTCAGGATCCGGTGCATGTTTGAATGCCAATGTAAGTAAAGAGCAAATGGGTGAGGGATGGTCTGATTTCTTCGCTTTAATGCTTACGAATAAAGCTGGGGATAACGCTACTGTAGCGAGAGGTACAGGTACTTATGCCTTAGGTCAGGCGATTACAGGAGGTGGTATCAGACCTAAAAAATACACAACAGATCTTACTATAAATGGATATACATACGGAAATACCAACGGAATGGAATACAATAACGGAACAGCAGTGGTTCCGGATGTACACTCCATTGGTTTTGTTTGGGCAACCATGTTATGGGATCTTCACTGGAAATATGTTGAAAAATACGGATATTCTTCAGATGTATTATCTACGACTCCTAACGGAAGCAGAAAAGTATTACAACTGGTAACAGATGCTCTGAAACTTCAAGGATGTAACCCTAGTTTTATTGATGGAAGAAATGCAATATTAGCTGCTGAGCTAGCGACTACTCAGGGACAGGATAAATGTATGATCTGGGGTGTTTTTGCAAGAAGAGGTTTAGGGTTGAATGCATCAGCAGGAGTTAAGAATAACATTAATGATCAGGTTCAGGACTTTAATGTACCGGAAGAATGTCTACTGGCTACCAATGAAGTGAATTCTGATAGAAACAAGAATATCTCTATCTATCCAAACCCGGCTAAAGACGAGTTTTATATCAAATTCCCAAGCAATACCCTTGGAAAAGTAAGTGTAGAGCTTTATGATATGTCTGGTAAGCTGGTTTCTTCTGAAAATAAAATTTCACCGGATGCTAAGAAAGCAATTTCTACAAGCAATCTGGTAAACGGAACTTATATGGTTAAAATAAAAGGACTTGGTTTCGAAACGGCTTCAAAAGTAATGGTTAAAAAATAATTTACTTATAATCAATTTTATAATCGCCACAAGCTTGCTTGTGGCGATTATATTTATCTATCACCGCAACGCTTCCGACCGATTTAATTTATATATTGTACCTTTGCAGGCTGTTAAAAAAATTATGAAGAAGAAAAATATACTAAAAGGTGTTTTATTTGTAGGGATTGGAGCTAGTATATACGGTATGTTAGCCACTTTTGTGAAAATGGCTTATCATGATGGCTTCACAACTTCTGAAGTGACTACCTCACAATTCGTATTAGGTTTGATAGGACTTTTGATCCTTAATTTTATTCAGAGCCTAACCTCAAAACAGAAATTATCGAAACCAAGTTCTAAAGAAGTAAGAATGTTGCTGCTTGCAGGAACTTCTTTGGGAGGAACCAGCTTATTTTATTATATCGCTGTACAATATATCAATGTTTCAATTGCCATTGTCCTGTTGATGCAGTCCGTATGGTTCAGTGTGGTGGTAGAAAGTATTATTGCAAAAAAACTACCCAATGCAAGAAAAGTGGTTTCCGTGGTTATTGTACTATTAGGAACTGTTCTGGCAACTAATCTTATCAATATGGAGATAGAACTGGACTGGCATGGAGTCTTTTGGGGGCTGATGGCGGCGGCTTCGTATACCTTAACGATGTTCACTTCCAATACACTGGCTACCCATCTTCCGGTTTTCAGGAAGAGTATCATTATGCTGGCGGGTGGATCTGTAATAGTTTTTGCATTTTTATTCTTTGCCCAGATAGGACCAATGTATTTTGATGGTTTAAAATCATTATACTTAAATTTTACAGAAAATACAGAACATATTCATCCATTTAACTATTCAATATTCCTGACCTACGGATTTATACTGGCTCTTTTTGGAACCATCATTCCTCCAGTTTTATTTAATATTGGGTTCCCGAATGCTGGATTAGGATTGGGAAGTATCGTTTCATCGCTGGAGCTTCCGGTTTCCGTAACGATGGCTTTTGTTTTATTGGGAGAGAAGGTATTTTTCATCCAATGGGCAGGAATTGTACTGATTCTTTTTGCTATTGTTTTGATGAATTTGCCTTCAAAAAAAGAAAAAGAAGTTTCGATGGCAGAATTGTCTTAAAAAATATTTAAATAAAAATAACAGTTTAAAACCGTTCCTTTTGGAGCGGTTTTTTTAATTTTAATCCTTAAAATAAAAGTTTCATGAAACGTTTCAGAAATATAATGGCCGCTTTTACATTGACGGTGTCCGGTTTTATATTCTCACAGGTAAAACCTCTGGATGCAATGCTGTCTGATTATCAATATCCTTACGAAGTTCATTTTCTTACTTTACAATCTCAGGGTGAAGATTTGAAAATGGCCTATATGGATGTACAGCCACAAAAATCCAATGGAAAAACAATAATGCTTCTTCATGGGAAAAATTTTAATGGAGCCTATTGGGAGAGAACTGCAAAAGACTTGTCTGCAAAAGGATTCAGAGTGGTGATTCCTGATCAGATCGGATTCGGAAAATCTTCCAAGCCCCATGCTTACCAGTTTTCTTTTTCACAGCTGGCAGAAAATACAAAAGCCGTTCTGGATGAACTGAAAATTGATAAAGTTATAGTCCTGGGACATTCGATGGGAGGAATGGTAGCCACAAGATTTACATTGCTGTATCCGGAGAAAGTACAAAAACTGATTCTTGAAAACCCGATCGGACTTGAAGATTATAAAACTTTTGCTTCTTATCAGACCATCGATCAGGCGTATCAGTCCGAACTTAAAAATACAGCGGAAACCTATAAAAATTATCAGCTGAAATTCTATTATGACAACAAATGGAAACAGGAATATCAGCCCTGGCTTGACCTGATAGCAGGATGGACACTCCATAAAGATTATCCTCAGGTAGCCTGGGATGCAGCTCTTACGACGGATATGATCTACAACCAACCGGTATGTTATGAATTTAAAAACATCAAAGTTCCTACACTGCTGATCATTGGAACAAGAGACAGAACCGCGATAGGAAAGGATAGGGCACCTAAAGAGCTACAGCCGAAAATGGGACAGTACCAGGAATTGGGAAAGAAAACCCAGCATGAAATTGCAGGTTCAAAGCTTGTTGAGATTGATAATGTAGGACATCTGCCTCATATAGAAGTATATCCGAAATTCTTTGAAGCCCTGTATAATTTTATACAATAGGATAAAGGTAAAACTATAAATATTTGAAACATTAAGTTTTCATAAGTGATTCTTCTTAATTTTTCATCTTTGATGAAACTTAACTATTCTTATCATCTTCACTAAACTTAATGTTTCAAAATTAATTCTTCTTATAGTCAAACAGTAATAGAGTACAAACGCCAATTCCCGAAAACAAGACACACGAAATCCCCAGGTTTTGTATAAAACCAATGCTTATCAGCCCTAAACCTATCATAACATAGTAAATTAACCCCAATAAAGCCCCAGTGCTACCGGTTTCGTTTTTATAATTAACGAGCACTGTACTCAGAATATTCGGGATCGCAATGCTGAATGCCATAACAATGAAGAAATAAGGAATCAAAAAATAGATTCCTGAGCTTGTCAGCATCCATACCAAAATAGAAGCAAAAAAGGCTAATAATACCCCAGTTTTAACCAAATATTCCGATGGTACATTCTTTAATAAGAAAAACCTGTTAAGTTGTGCTCCTGCAAATGTGCCACCCGCCAGAATAATACTGCTGTATCCGAAAACGAAGGAGGAGTACTGGTTTTCTTTAAAAATAAACGGAGCAAGCGAATAGTACGAAAACAACAGTACATTAAAACTCATAATCAGCAGACAGCATCTTATGATCGAAGAGTCACGAAGCATCCGTTTTAAGAGGCTTGTCAAAGTACCTATGTTGATTATTTTCTTTGAATAGTTAGTCTCGGAAACTTTATTCCTGGAGAGAACAAAAAATAAGATTGCCAGCAGACATAATGTTATAAATACTCCCTGATGTCCTATAGAAGCAGCCAATACCGAACCGGTAATCATTCCGACCACCGGGCTGATCGATAAACCAATTCCGATCCATGAAAATACTTTGCTGATATTGTCTTTATCATACGTATCCCTTAGAATCGTCTGCGTTACAATAGAACCCACCGAAATTCCGAATGCAGAAATAATTCTGGCACTAAGAAGAATCATAAAATTAGGCGCAAAAATGGCTGCCATAGTCCCGATTCCGTAAGTGATAAGTCCGTATTCCAATGATTTCTTTCTTCCAATCCTGTCACATTGTACTCCCCAAAATGCTACGCCTACAGCAAATGCTATAAAATATAAACTGATTGTCAACGTGGCCGATTCTTCCTTCACTCCGAATTGTTCCTGCACCATTGGCAAGACAGGGCTGTAAATGGTTTCTACAAACTGCGGAAGCATTACGAGCAGAGTCAGCAGCCAGATAGGATTTGTCTTCTTCATTTTTTTTCTGCAAAGTTTCCAAAAAATCAATGTATATTTATAATGATATAAAAACAAAAAACATCATAAATAGGACATGGCTGTATTAGGACAAAATGATGAGTTTGATGCAGATTCTATTCCGGGAAAAGTAATCGGAATAGCCTCTGATATGGTGATGCATGATTCTGGCTTTCATTTTCATAAAACGAAGGCTCAGTTATTATATGCGCCATCGGGTTGTATGACGGTCACTACTTCTGACCGGCAGTTGGTTCTCCCTCCATTTAGAATGCTTTGGATTCCTGCCAATGAAATTCACCGTGTAAATTTCCGAAATATTGTCGCCTATAGATCTATCTATTTTGATACAAGTTATGCCGAAAAATATATAGGTTCCGGTCTTAATGTTTTAAATGTAAATCCTTTATTAAAAGAAATTATCGAAAGAATTTGTTTTTGGGAATGGTCGGATCTCAAAATTGATCAGACTCATCTTTTAAAGGTTTTTTGGGACGAAATGAACAAGGCACCGGAAGAAAAGCTGGAGCTAAAAATGCCTCAAGACAGACGCCTTAAAAAAATAGCTGAAGAATGGACACAACGTTATTCCATACCACCCATGCTGAAAGATCTTGCAGGGCACACAGGAGCGGTGGAAAAAACAATTAGCAGGATTTTTAAAAAGGAAACAGGATTGCCTTATCAGGAATGGAGACAGCAATGGCGGTTACAGCGATCGATTGAGCTTTTGGTAGAAGGCAATTCAATAGGAGAGGTGTCTCATATTTTAGACTTTTCTTCAGACAGTGCTTTTATTGAATTTTTCAAGAAACATACAGGTTCTACACCTTTGCAATACCTGATGAAAAACGAGTAACCGTCAAGTAGGTAAAAAAAGAGGTTTGGAAAAGAATGTCTTTAAACCAAAAGAAAGATTAAAGATTTCTTTAAGATGTTAACCCTGTCAAGGTTTTAAACCTTGACAGGGTTAATGATTAACGGTTAATGGTGTATGATATAGTAAAAGAAAGTCAGGATGACTTCTATTCTAAAAATATAAGATTTTTCTTAACTCATCTTACCTGCTAAAAAGCTCTTAATAGTTTAAAAATTCATAAATATTTCTTGCCCTATGCAAAGTCCATTGAATAATTATTTTCATAAAATTGTATAAGTCAATAGAATAGTTTTATAAAAAATAAAAGATATGGAAAATTATAATACTACAATTGAACTCCGGGTTACGGCAGAGAATACTTATGAAGCACTTGTTCATCAGATTCTTCTTTGGTGGTCCGAACTGTTTATTGGTGAATCAGAAAAGACGGGAGATGTATTTACAGTAAGATTTGGAGACCATATTCACAAGACAATACGAATAAAAGAAGCAATACCCCATTTAAGAGTGATCTGGTCTGTTGAAGATTCATTGATTGCTATTCCTGAATTAAAAAATCAGACAGAATGGATTGGAACAAATGTAGTCTGGGAAATAGAACAAAAGGAAAACAGCAGTTTGCTGCAGCTTACCCATGTAGGGTTGAATCCAACTGTGGAATGTTATACGATTTGTTCTGGTGGCTGGAAACAGTTTATCGGAAGTCTGAAGCTCTTTTTGGAAACCGGAACCGGAACTCCATACAAAAACTAAGGAAATGTTTTTAACAAAAAAGAAGCTGTTTATAAGTAAACAGCCTCTTTTTGTATGTATTGTTGTCTGAATTATTTCTTCTTGTAAGCAGCGTCTTTGATTCTTGCTTTTTTACCTCTAAGGTCTCTGAAGTAGTAAATTCTAGCTCTTCTAACTCTACCTCTTCTATCAACTTCAATTTTTTGAAGTGCAGGTAAGTTAATAGGGAATACTCTTTCTACACCTACATCACCACTCATTTTTCTGATCGTGAAAGTTTTTGTAGAACCAGTACCTCTTAATTGGATAACTGTTCCTTTGAAGAACTGAGTTCTTGTCTTTTGTCCTTCTTTAATTTCGTAATACACAGTAATTGTATCACCTGCTTTGAATTCAGGGAATTCTTTTTTCGCAATGTACTTGTCTTGTACGTACTTTAATAAATCCATTATTAATAAAATAAAATGTTAAGGCTAAGCAACTTACACGCTTTTCGTCAGAGGTTGAATAACAGGTTGCAAATGTACAAAATAGTTTTTGAATATGCCAAACATTTAATGTACTAAAAACTATAATTTTTTCATTCCGGTTTGGTTAAAAAGTTAACGGTTTCTTTAAAATACCATCAGGCTGAGTTTACATGGGAAGTCTACTTTTGCCCGAAGTAAAAAATCTGAGTAAAGATTTTTAAATGACTGATTTACAATTCGAAATTCTATATGTTATTTTAAAACGAAAACGATTATGAAACATTATTTCTTCTTTTTTTGTTTCGCGGTCCAGATGGCTTTCGGGCAGGCTTTGTTTCCTTATTTACAAAACCCGACTCCGAATTCTATGATCGTCAATTGGAAGACCGCTTCCAATAATGAAACAACTGTGATCTATGGAGATTCTCCAACGAATCTAAGTGTGACTGTAACGGGAACCACCAATATCTTCTCAGATACGGGGTACAACAACAATTACTATTATCACACGGCAAAGGTTACCAATCTGCAGCCGAACACGAAGTATTATTATAAGATAAAAACGGGAACCAGTGAGTCTGCCGTTTATAATTTCAGAACACTTCCTTTACCGGGACAATCCGTAACTGCCAATGGGAAGATCCGCTTCCTGATCATGGGAGACAACCAGATCAAAGCAGAACCGAGATATGACACACTTACCTTGAATGCTTACAAGAAATTAAAGGAAAAATTCGGCGCCACTTCAGATCCGTCTGATAATATTGCTCTTACTTTTATGGTGGGAGATCAGGTAGATGTGGGAACATTGGATCATTATGAGAATGTTCACTTTAAAAAGAATATTAAACTATCACCTTATCTGCCTATCCAGACCACTGTAGGAAATCATGAAACCTATGGAACGATGGGTATGAATTCTTACTATGCTCACTTTTATATTGATGAAATTAGTTATAAAGGAATAAGCTCAGGAAATGAAAATTATTATGCTCAGCAGGCCGGTAATGTACTATTTGTAAGTTTAAGTTCAGAACATACGGGATCTGCACAACAGACGTGGCTTCAGCAGGTCTTAACAGCAGCTAACAGTGATGCTACTGTAGACTGGATTATTTCTTTAAGCCACAGACCTTATCAGGCTGAGCAGTATGTAGGAGATATTTCTACCTGGGTAAGAGAAAATGCAGTACCACTTCTGGTAACTTCTGACAAATATTTAATGCATGTAGGAGCTCACCATCACCTGTATCACAGAGGTCAGCTTAAAAACTCACCCAACTATCAGATCATCTCTGGTGGAACAGCTTGGGATCAGTATTGGGGAATGTCTAATGAGAAGGATTTTGATGATGTTCAGAAAACATTGACAGACTGGACCTATCAGATTGTAGAAGTAGATATTCCGACAGGAAAAGTGGATATTGAATGTTATTCTATCGGAGGAGTATACAACAAGAAAAATAATGTACTGGTAGATTCTTTCCACAGGTATAAAAACCAGCCTAAACCAGCGAAACCTTCTATTACAAACAATTTCTCAGGTCCAATTACTTTACCTTTGACATTGGATGGAAGTGCCTTTTCATCTTCAAATGGAGAGCTTTTGAATACAACCCAATTTATGATCAGTAAAACTTCCAATTTTTCTGTGATTGAAAAAGAATTCTACCGTGATTTTGAAAACTGGTTCGGAAAAGATGGAAACGGAACACCGGATAAGACCAAAAACCTGAATGATGGGGTAGATATTACAAAAGCTACTTTGGCTACGAATTCTATTCCAAACGGAATCTATTACGTGAAAACGCGTTACAGAGACAGAAATCTTGAGTGGAGCGACTGGAGTGATGTGAAGCAGTTTGAAGTTACAGGAAGTGTGGTTTCAAATCCTACATTTACTTTAAACAAAGCAGAATATGCTCAGAATGAAGCGATCACAGCTACTTATACTGGAGGTCCCGGAAATCAGCAGGATTGGGTAGGGATCTATAAGAAAGGACAAACTCCGGCTTCAACGACTTCACAAGGATTTATCTATACCAATGGGCAGACTGCTGGTACAGCTACTTTCACTAATGGTTTGGCTAATAAAGGTCAATATTTTGCAGGATTTTTTGCTAACGGTGGGTATACAGAAATCACGCCAAGGAAAAATTTCTATGTAGGACCAAAAGTTCAGCTGCAGGCTACCGCTGATACTTATCCTGTAGGAGGAACGGTTGTCATCAATTTTACAGACGGACCAAATTTACAGAAAGACTGGATCGGAATTTATAAAATGGGACAAACTGCCGGGACTACAGCTTCTATTAAATGGAGTTATGTGACTACAGCATCAGGAACCCTTAATTTCACAGGACTTCCGAAAGGATATTATTATGCTCAGTATTTACTGGAAGACGGATATAACGGAATCGGAGAGAAGGTATTCTTTAAAGTAGGAGATATCGTTACCGATTTATGGATCAACAAACCGGTATATACCTTAGGAGAAAATATCACTGCTTCATGGACAGATTCTCCGGGAATCATCAAAGACTGGCTGGGAATTTACCCACAGAATGTTCAGACACCGGATGATAATTTTGTTTCTTATACCTATTTTGATGGAGTAACTCAGGGAACAAAAACAATACAGGGAACGGCGGTACCTGCAACTCCAGGAAACTATTATATGGTAATGTTTACCAATGACTCTTATACAGAAGTTTCCAATAGAGTACAGTTCCAGGTGGCTTCACCAACGTTGGGAACTGAAGAAACAAGGAGCACAGAGAAAAATGTAGTGTTGTATCCAAACCCAACGAAACCGGGACAGCCTACCTTTATCAAAAGTGATTACCCGATTGAAAAAATCGAATTAGTCTCAGCTTCAGGAGAGTTGCTTTATGTATCGAAAAATATCAATAACCAACGTTTCTCTTTGGTGAATGAAAACCTTCCGGCAGGTGTTTATTTTGTAAAAGTACACGGAAGAAAATTATTTACTTTAAAACTGATCATTCAGTAAAAAGTAAACTAAACACAATTATAATTTTAGAGGCTGTCAGAAATGACAGCCTCTTTTTTATTTAATTTTTCACAAATCTTGTGTTAACTAAAAAACGGTTCCAAAAATTGAAACCGTCTTTTAATATATAGATAGTGATTAGTCAAAATAGTATAAATCTTCCTCATTGAGTATCGTCTGGTTTTCAGCAGAAACATATTCTCCTTGTGCATCAGCAAGAGTTTTGGTTTCCTGAACAAGCTTTCCTTCCGTATTATACACTTTTAACAGGACCCATTTTCCATTACGTTCAAGTTCCTTTGATCCATTTCCTGTTCTTAGCTTAATCTTTCCGCTTTGAAGAATACCTCCTTTTACTGAAGATTTGCTGGCAGGCTTACCCTTTACGTATTGTACCACTTGTGCTGTGAAGCTGTAATCATAATTTCCCTCTTCGTTAAGAGGCTGATTAAAGGTGTACAAAACAACTCCTTTATTATCATAAATCGTTGCATCATAGGCGGTTTGTTTAGCGTTCATCTTTTTTTCATAATTCAGCTTATGATCCTCAGAGAAGCTTTTTGTACTCACAATGATACCGTCTTTATACACTGTTTCATTAAGACCTTCATAAGCAGTACCATTATAAGGCATTTCATCTTTATAGGTCAACGTAGATTTTAGTTTTCCATCCGGAGAATAGTATTTAATCTCCTGAGTGACATACTCTTTTAAAGTTTTCTCAGACAATAATTTTCCTTCTTCGTCAAAAGCTTTACTCAATATAATAGATCCGTTTTGGTATACATCAATACCAGACGTCTTGGTATAATCATAGCTAAGCTGATAATCTTCACCCTCCACCGGCTTGAAAGTATCACTTTCTTTATCATACTGATACACTAGGTGGCCTATTTTTTTGCCAGATTCATCATAAGTGGTTTTATAGCCGTCTTTTTTATTGTTTTTCTGCTCCTGCAGAAGTTTTCCGTTTTTACCATAAACAACACCTTCCTTTACACTTCCGTCACTTTTATATTTTTCGATTTTAGAAATCCTCATAGGATTTGGATAATAGTCTACCAGTAGGCTTTCCCCGGAACCTGAAGAAGCTGTACCAATGAGTTTCCCCTTTTCTCCGTAATATTTGGTTTCATTGCTGCCGTCTTTGCTGGAATAGGTCTCATACCTTATTCCTTTAACATCTTCATCATAAACGATGGTCTTTACAGGTAAAGATTTCTCATAAGTGGTAATACTGTTGTAAAAATATTCATTTTCAGGATCTTTATAAACGAATGCCTTTCCATCGTAAGTACCATCAGACTTATAAACCACATCCTCTGTAAGTCTTCCTTTTTCATCATAAGACTGAGAAACACCTGTCTGCTTGCCATTAGAAAATGTCGTTGTACTCATGATTTTTCCTTCAGGAGTATACCAGGTTACTTTTCCGTCAAAAACTTCACTGTTAGGAGTGGTGTCAGAAGCAAGACCTTCCATTTGGAGCTTTCCATCCTTGTAGAAATCTTTGATAAGGGTAAGTTTTCCTTTAGGAGTCGTTTCACGGTAGTATTCCATTTTATCCTGAGTCGTTTTTTCCCAGTTTTCATCGAAATAAGTTTTTTCCTGTGCATACACGTTGATGCTGAGTACCAATGCAAGTAATGCTGAGGTAAATAATTTTTTCATGTTTTTATTTAAGCTTTGGTTTTTATATATAATTAATGTGATGATTGGTGTTGAATTGTAAACCTGCAGAAGGTCAAAAGAAATAGAAGAGACAGTAGCTGTCTGCTGTGAAATAATTTTTACATTGAAAATTGTGTTAAAAAATAAATTATATCAGGAAACGGTAGAATATCCTATGTTTCCGGGTTTAAGGGTTCAAATATAAATCAATTTGATGAGAAATACGATAAAAAATGAACAGGAGTGTTCGTTTCTTGTGGCGAAATTTTGATTGTAATGTGTTTTTAAAGGCTATAAATGCTATTTTAAAAAGTGGGAAATACAGAATCTTTTCCGGTCATCGGATATACAAGAAAATTTATTAAATTTAGCCAACAGAAAAATCTAATATTTCATGATAGATAAAAGAGTAAAAAATGCAAAGGAGGCCATCGAAGGAATTAATGATGGAATGACACTGATGCTTGGCGGATTTGGACTTTGCGGAATCCCTGAAAACTCAATTAATGCTTTGGTAGAAAGTGATGTGAAAGATCTTACTTGTATTTCAAACAATGCAGGAGTAGATGATTTCGGATTAGGATTGCTGCTTCATAAAAGACAGATCAAGAAAATGATCTCTTCTTATGTAGGAGAAAATGCCGAGTTTGAAAGACAGATGCTTTCAGGTGAACTAGACGTAGAACTTACTCCACAGGGAACTTTAGCAGAAAAATGCAGAGCTGCTCAGGCAGGAATTCCTGCTTTTTATACGCCTGCAGGCTACGGAACTGAAGTAGCAGAAGGAAAAGAAATAAAAGAATTCAAAGGAAAACCTCATATTCTGGAACACGCTTACGAAGCAGATTATTCTATCGTAAAAGCATGGAAAGGAGATCACGCCGGAAACCTTATCTTCAAAGGATCTGCGAGAAATTTCAACCATCCGATGGCAGGTGCTGCGAAGATTACGATTGCTGAAGTAGAAGAATTGGTAGAACCGGGGCAATTAGACCCGAACGAAATCCACATTCCGGGAATCATGATTCAAAGAATTTTCCAGGGAGAAAAATTTGAAAAAAGAATAGAGCAGAGAACAGTGAGAACTAAAGAATAAGCTCAAATAATAAAAAAAGCGCTGAAAATACATTCAGCGCTTTTTTTATGATTGAGGAGTAAGTGTCTTTCTTTCTCCGATTTGTTGTCTCCACATGGCGTAGTATAATCCTTTTTCTGAAATCAGATTGCTGTGGGAGCCTGTTTCAACTACTTGTCCGCGTTCAAGAACATAAATTTTATCTGCATGCATAATCGTACTTAAACGGTGAGCGATAAGCACGGTGATCTGTTCCTTTTCTTTTGAAATGTCCTTTATAGTGGTCGTAATTTCCTCTTCAGTAATGCTATCCAGTGCAGAAGTAGCTTCATCAAAGATCAAAAGGTGAGGTTTTCTTAAAAGAGCTCGTGCAATGGCAATTCTTTGTTTTTCACCACCACTCAGCTTCAGACCACCTTCACCGATAACCGTTTCAATGCCTTTTTCTGCTCTTTCAAGCAAACCAGTACAGCTTGACTTCTGCAAAGCAATGGCGATTTCCTGTTCAGTAGCTGCAGGATTTACAAAAAGAAGATTTTCTTTAATAGTCCCTGCAAATAATTGGGTGTCCTGAGTTACAAAACCAATCTGGTTTCTCAGTTCATCAAAATCGAACTCTTTTCCGTTGATACCATTGTAGAAAATATTTCCTTCCTGAGGTCTGTACAGCCCAACCAATAACTTGACCAATGTACTTTTCCCGGAACCGCTTGGCCCTACAAAAGCAATCGTTTCCCCGTTTTTCAAGTCAAAAGAAATATTATTTAAAGCCTTATATTGAGCAGATTGATGTTTGAAAGAAACGTGTTTGAATTCCAGTTCTTCAATAGCACCAATTTGTTTAGGATGAAGAGGTTTTTCTTCCACCTCCTTTTTCATTAAACGGTCAAAATTCTGAAGAGAAGCCTCAGCTTCACGGTAAGAAATAATGATGTTCCCGATTTCCTGCATCGGCCCAAAAATAAAGAAACCATAAAACATAAGAGACAGATATTGTCCCGGAGTTACAATGTTTTTAAAAATTAAATACAATAAAGTCAAAGTAATCATCTGCTGAAGAAAATTGACCATCGTTCCCTGAATAAAACTTAAAGAACGGATGCTTTTCACCTTTCTCAGTTCGAGACCAAGGATTTTATAAGTATTGTTATTTAAACGGATCACTTCCTGGTTGGTTAACCCTAAACTCTTAACAATTTCAATATTTCTTAAGCTTTCTGTAGTACTTCCCGCTAAAGCAGTGGTTTCCGTAACAATATTTTTCTGGATTCCTTTTATTCTCTTGCTCAATAGATTGGTGACAAAAGCAATCAGGAAAATTCCACATATATAAACCGGCATGATCGACCAATGTAAACGGATAGCATACACTGAAACAAAAATAATGCTGACTAAAATTCCAAAGAATATATTGATGAAATTGGTGATGAATTTTACAGTATCTTCTCTTACTTTCGTCAAAATAGATAAGGTTTCACCACTTCTCTGATCCTCAAATTCCTGATAAGGAAGAGCCATAGAATGCTTTAAACCATCTGTAAATATTTTAGCCCCAAATTTCTGTGTAATCACACTGACTACGTAATCCTGAAAAGCCTTGGCAATTCTACTTATCATTGCAGTCCCAATCAGCAAACCTAGGAAATAAAAAGCTCCATGGTATACTGTGCTTCCGTATAAATATTCATTCAGATTTCTGGGAAGTAACTTTTCTTTATCAAAAAAATTAGGGTGAGTAACCAGTTGGTCAAGAATATTTCCTGTAATAGCAGGAGCAAATAAAGAAAAAACCTGATTAATAGTAGCCAAAAATAAAGAAATGAGAATCAGCCACTGATAAGATTTAAGATATTTAAAAAGTATTTTCATTCGATTAAAATAATGGAGCAAAATTACAGATATTATTTTAACTAACAGTGTTAATTGTTGAATACAACAAAGCCCTTTTGTATTCAAGTGAAAATAATTAAATTGCAGTCTAAGTTTTTATTATGCTTACAAAAGAACAAATTGCCAAAAGAATTTCAAAAGAACTGAAAGATCGTTATTATGTAAACCTGGGAATTGGAATTCCTACTTTGGTTGCCAACTATGTTCCGGAAGGTATTTCCGTAGAATTCCAGAGTGAGAATGGAGTTTTGGGGATGGGACCTTTCCCTTTTGAAGGAGAAGAAGATGCCGATGTCATCAATGCCGGAAAACAAACTATTACTATTCTGGAAGGAGGTTCATTCTTCGATTCTGCATTCAGTTTCGGGATGATCCGTGGTCAGAAAGTAGACCTTACCATCCTTGGAGCGATGGAAGTTTCAGAAAACGGTGATATTGCCAACTGGAAAATTCCGGGAAAAATGGTGAAAGGAATGGGAGGTGCTATGGATCTGGTAGCTTCTGCTGAAAATATTATTGTTGCAATGATGCACGTAAACAAAGCAGGAGAAAGCAAAATCCTTAAAAAATGTACACTTCCTCTAACAGGAGTAAACTGTGTGAAAAAAGTGGTTACTGAACTAGCCGTTCTGGATGTAACTCCGGCTGGATTTAAACTGGTTGAAAGAGCACCGGGAGTTTCAGTAGAAGACATTATCAAAGCTACAGAAGCAGATCTGATCATTGAAGGAGACATTCCTGAAATGCAATTCTAATCAGACTATAATAAATAAAATATTCGGCCTCACAAAGTGAGGCCGAATATTTTATATGACATAGGAAATCGGAGCGTTAAGAAAATAATTTCTGAGACCGTTAAGAAAATTCTATTGTCCGAAGCGCGAGACCAATTCAGAACCGATTAAACCATATAAAATTCGCGCAAGTTTAGAATTTTTAGGGAACAGAATTTATTTTTAGCGGAGAGATCCAGGTCTTGAATTTTTGTTTCTTTTGTTTGACTATGTCGAATCTTCGATTTCAAGACAAAAGAAATTAAAACAAAAAAAGAAACTGTTTCATCAATAAAACCGCTTCTTTTATATTTTAACGGTTAGTTTGTCAATCTAACCTCTTATTTATTTCCCATCCTGAGCCCCAAAAACCTTCTGCAAAATACTTGTCGTTCTCATCGCAGGTGTATCTCTGATTCCGCTTTCCTTATCGGCAACCATTTTGAATACTCCGTTGATCGTTTCTGTCGTCACATATTCGTTAAGGTCAGTGGTCACAGATTGCCCTGTAAACGTATTGTATTTTGAAATCAGATTTTTCCAAAGTGTATCAGCACCTACCTTTCCTAATGAAGCCTTTACTTTAGGCTGGAAAGCATTAAACAGCTGAGTCTGGGTTTTCCCCTGAAGATAGCTTGTTGCAGCATTATTACTGCCTAATAAAATATTCTTGGCATCCGTGATTGTCATGGAAGTAATAGCACTAGTGAAAATAGGGGCCGCTTGTGTTACGGCATCTTCAGCAGCTCTGTTTAAAAGCTTCACACCTTCATCAGCAAGACTTCCCATACCGATGGAACGTAGCGTGGTATCAATTTTTCTTAACTTTTCAGGCATTAAAATTTTTACAGCCTCATTTTTGAAAAAACCATCCGTTACTGCCAGTTTTTTTACACCATCTGTTACTCCAATGTTTAAAGCCTCTTTTAAGCCTGAAGAAATTTGAGTGGAAGTAAGATTTCCAAGATTAGCAGATGAGTTGTTAGTGTGACCTGCAGTGGTTGTAGTAGAAGTTGCAGTACCGTTATTTTTTACCGGAACATTAAGATCTACACCCGTTTTGTTTTTAACGGTAGATTTTATGATATCTAAAATTTGTGCTTGTGTTGATATTGAGAATAATATTCCCGCTGCCAGAAAAATTTTTTTTTTCATCGTATTTTTTTACAAATTTAATTGTTTTAATCTTTTAAGTCGTCTAAACTTATCAAAAAACAAACCATAATGAGCAGAATACAATAGAACAATTTCTAGGAACATGGTTTAAAAAACTGTAAACGATCCATTTCACAAGAATCTAAACGATTGAAGACGCCTAAATTTTGTTTTTAAAAAGGCTCAAAGAGTTTTGAAAAATAATTATCTTAGCTCAAACCTTAACCACATCTAATGATACGGACTTTTTTAGTATTTTTTGTATTGATTTCAAACGTAATTTTTGCCCAAAATAAATTGAATTTAATTCCTTACCCTCAAAAAATTGAACTTTCGCAGGGAGAATTTATAATCCCTGAAACTTTAATGTTAAGTGGTGATTTACCAAAAGAAGAAACGGAATATTTCAAAAAAAATCTATCTCAGTTTACATTTAAGGATGTTCAAAAGGGTGGAGGTATTCATATCACGAACTCTATACTTCCTCCGGCTTCGGCAGCAGATGCTGAACAGAAAAAAGAACATTATTCAATAGAAATTTCTCCAAAACAGATTCATGTAAAATCTTATACCAAACAAGGGTATTTCCTGGCTCTACAAACTTTGATTCAGGTTTTTGAACAATATAAAGATGCTAAAAAAATTCCGGCCATGAAGATCGAAGATCAGCCTAAGTTTGCATGGAGAGGAATGCATCTGGATGTCTGCCGTCACTTTTTTACCGTAGAAGAAGTGAAACAGTATATCGATTATCTGGCAATGTACAAGCTGAATACATTTCATTGGCATTTAACAGATGACCAGGGATGGAGAATTGAGATCAAAAAATACCCAAAATTGATTCAAATAGGTTCAAAACGTAAAGAATCCATGATTGGGGCTTACGTTGACAATACATTTGACGGGAAGCCTTACGGACCGTATTTTTACACTCAGGAACAGATAAAAGAGGTAGTGAAATATGCTCAGGACAGATATATTACTGTCGTTCCGGAAATAGAAATGCCAGGACATGCGCTGGCAGCGTTATCTGCATATCCTGAATTGGCATGTACAAAAGGACCTTTCGAATCCGCTACAAAATGGGGTGTTTTTGATGATGTTTTCTGTCCGAAAGATGAAACATTTACATTTTTGGAAAATGTTCTGGATGAAGTGATTAAGTTATTTCCATCTCAATACATTCACATTGGTGGTGACGAATGCCCGAAAACAAGATGGAAAGAATGTGCACACTGCCAGGAACTGATCAAGAAAAATAACTTAAAAGATGAGCACGGTTTACAAAGTTACTTTATTCATCGAATTGAAAAATATGTCAACAGTAAAGGACGAAAAATCATTGGTTGGGACGAAATTTTAGAAGGTGGTTTGGCTCCGAATGCGGCTGTAATGAGCTGGACAGGGGTAAATGGAGGTATTGAAGCGGCAAAATCAAAACATTTTGCCGTAATGACACCAGGAGCATTCTGTTATTTCGACCATTATCAGGGAGATCCACAGTCAGAGCCTAACGCTTTTGGTGGTTTTACTCCTTTAGATAAAGTATATTCTTACAATCCTATTCCTTCCGAACTGAATGCAGAACAGGCTAAATATATTATGGGAGTTCAGGCCAACTTGTGGACAGAATATATTTTGGACTTTAAGCAGGTTCAATATATGATCTTTCCAAGATTAATGGCACTTTCTGAAGTAGGTTGGGGAACATCAGATCCTAAAAATTATAAAGAATTTGAAAACAGGGTGATCAATCAGTTTAAAGTTCTGGATAAAATGAAGGTAAACTATGCAAAAAGCATTTATAACATCACCGGAAAAGTAATTCCTTCGAATAACGGTATTGCCTACGAACTATCAACTTCACAGAATTCAAACGGTATCAGATACACATTGGATGGAACAGATCCTTCCATCAATTCTAAAACCTACCAAAATGCAGTTCAGATTCCTAATTCTTTAACGATAAAATCTGCTTATTTTGAAGACAGTCAGTTGAAAAGCGCTGTTTCTACACAACAGTTTACGATTTCAAAGACTACAGGAAAAAGTATAAGTCTTGAGCAGCAGCCAAGTGAAAACTATTCTTTTGGAGGTGCTTTTACCTTAGTAGACGGTATTATCGGAAATGTAAAACAGCTCGGTAAAACATGGCTTGGTTTTCAGGGAAAAGATGTGGTGGCAACCATAGATTTTGGTCAAAAAACAGCCTTTTCAGAAGTTTATTTCAATACTCTTGAAAATAAAGGAAGCTGGATTCACCTTGCCAAATCTGCAAAGATTTTCATTTCTGATGATAACAAGAATTTTAAAATGATTAAGGAAATTGCAGCTGGAGAGATTCAAAATGCCAAAGGAAAAATCAGATTAAATGTAGGAGTACAAAATGCAAAATACATGAAGGTAAGTATTGAAAATGCAGGCATTATTCCGGCTGGAAACCCGGGAGCAGATTCAAAAGCATGGCTATTTGTAGATGAAATTGGTGTAAATTAGCTCAATTAGAATAATAAAATGAAGGACGACACCGTACTTTCTACCGAATTTTCATCATCACCGGATTTGGTAGAAAAGCTGTATCAGTATGGTACAACCAAAAACTATCGTGAAGGAGATATTATTTTAGATGAAAATGCTTCCATCCGCTCTATTCCTATTGTGATGAAAGGAATGCTGAAAGTCATCAGGACTGAAGAAGACGGACGCGAAATTTTACTGTATTACATCAAAGCAGGAGAAAGCTGTATCATGTCTTTCCTCGGAGGGATGCACAATGAAAAAAGCATTGTAAAAGCGGAGATTGAAGAAGATGCCGAAATACTTTTTCTACCCGTAGATAAAGTGTCCTTATTTATCAAAGAACACCCGGAATGGTTAGACTACATTTTCAGACTCTATCATAAAAGATTTGAAGAACTATTGGATATCATCAATGCAATTGCTTTCAAAAAAGTAGATGAGAGACTTCTGAATCTGTTGCAGAAAAAATCAGAGCTTACCCATTCTGAAATCATCAATACAACGCATGAACAGCTGGCAAATGAGCTGGGAACCGCAAGGGTAGTGGTGTCAAGACTTCTAAAACAATTAGAAGAAGAAGGAAGGCTGAAGCTCGGCAGAAACAAAATTACCCTCCTGAAAACTCTCAACTCATAAACCCTATATCAGTTTAATAAAAGGCACTCACATTCCGCATCTTTGGAGGGGTGGTCAACAGTCATCGCGAACCTTAAGGGAAGCAATCTTAACGCTATTCATAAGAACTTCTTTGTGTCCTTTGTGAACATATTAGTGCTCATTCGTGTTAAAAAATCCCCTTATGTAACAAAAGTAGCTGTAGCTTTCCTTCCACATTTCCATTTTTGCATCAGAATTATTTGAATAGTAAAATGGAAATCATAGGATATACTGCAGCCGTTTTAATAGGAGTTTCTCTCGGTTTAATTGGGGGTGGGGGAAGTATTCTCACCGTTCCCGTACTGGTTTATCTCTTTGGTATCGATGTCTTTCTGGCAACGGAATATTCACTTTTTGTAGTGGGAGTAAGCAGTCTTGTAGGATCGGTGTCATATTTCAAAAAAGGATTGATCAATTTTAAGATGGCACTCATATTTGGAATTCCTTCTGTTATTTCCATTTTTCTGACCAGAATGTATCTTCTTCCCTTAATTCCTGAGGAAGTCCTCAGAATAGAGAATTTTGTTGTTACCAGAAACATTTTTTTATTATTAATTTTTGCAGGATTAATGGTTCTTGCTTCTTATAAAATGATAAGAAACAGTACTTCTGAAGGACCTTTAGAAAATACTACGGATAAGAATAATGCTTTGCGGGCAGCAGGACAGGGTTCAATAGTGGGTGTTTTAACGGGATTGGTAGGAGCAGGAGGAGGTTTTATGATCATTCCGGCATTGGTCAACCTTTTGAAAATTCCAATGAAGATCGCGATAGGGACTTCTTTAGTCATTATCTCCTTCAATTCTTTGATCGGTTTCGTGTCTTCTGTAAACCATGTAAAAATAGAATGGAAACTATTGATTTCCATTACAGCTATTGCCGTTGCAGGAATTATAATAGGTTCACAGTTGTCAAAAAGATAGACGGAAGGAAGCTGAAGCCGGCATTCGGATGGTTTATCCTGATAATGGGCATTTATATTATTACCAAAGAGATATTTCTTTAAATTTCTTATGTAACAAAAGTAGCTGTAGAGGAAAAAGAAAGGGGGAGATTTGTATCAGATAACAACATCAAAAAAAATACAATGAAAATAGAACAGATTTATACAGGATGTCTGGCACAGGGAGCTTATTATATCACCTCAGCCGGAGAAGCTGCAATCATTGATCCGCTAAGGGAAACACAGCCCTATATCGATAGGTTGCAAGAAGATGGAGTAGAATTGAAATACATTTTTGAAACCCATTTTCATGCTGATTTCGTCAGTGGACATCTTGATTTAAGCAATGAAACAGGTGCTCCTATTGTGTATGGACCGACTGCAACTCCTGAATTTGAGGCCATCATTGCAGAAGATCATCAGATATTTGTAATAGGAAATATTAAAATCAAAGTTCTTCATACACCGGGGCACACTCTTGAGAGCTCATGCTACCTGTTGATTGATGAAGATGGCTTTGAAAAAGCACTTTTCAGCGGTGATACTTTGTTCCTTGGAGATGTAGGCCGTCCGGATCTGGCACAAAAAGGGGCGAATATGACTCAGGAAGAACTGGCCGGACTTTTATATGATAGTTTATACCATAAAATTCTGCCTTTAAATGATGATATCACTGTATATCCAGCTCATGGAGCCGGTTCAGCCTGTGGTAAAAATATGCAGAAAGAAACGGTAGATACACTCGGGAATCAGAAAAGAACCAACTATGCCCTTAATCAGAAAGACAGACAAAGTTTTATAAAAGAAGTGATACACGGACTTCTACCTCCTCCAGCTTATTTCGGAATGAATGTCATGATGAATAAAAAAGGATACAGAAGTTTTGATAAAGTTCTTTCTCAGGGCTTGCATGCTCTTTCCCCGGAACAGTTTGAGGAAATCGCAGAAGCCTCAGGAGCTTTGATTTTAGACGTAAGAACCAGTCGTGAATTTGTAAAAGGTTTTATCCCAAAGTCAGTAAATATAGGATTGGATGGTGATTTTGCCCCTTGGGTGGGAGTTTTAATTGCCGATGTAAACCAACCTATCATGTTGATCACAGAAAATGGAACTGAAGAAGAAGCAGTAACAAGATTAAGCAGAGTAGGATTTGATCATATTTTAGGATTTTTGGATGGTGGTTTTGAAGCCTGGCAAAAGAGCGGAAAAGAAACAGACTTTGTCAACTGCATCTCTGCAGAACAGTTTGAAGCCGAAATAAAAGAAAAAGAAGCAAAAATCATTGATATAAGAAGAGAAAGTGAATACAATACAGAACATATTCATGAAGCTTACAGCATGCCTTTAGCGTATATCAATGAATGGATTAATAAGTTACATCCGGAAGAACATTTTTATATGCATTGTGGAAGCGGCTACAGAAGTACAATGGCTGCAAGCATCCTTCAGGCAAGAGGATATAGGAATTTTACAGAAATTGAAGGAGGTTTTAGAGCTATTGCATTTACAAGTATTTCTAAAAGTGATTTTGTGTGTCAGACAAAAATTTTAAATAAATTAGAGTAAAAAAAGAAGATATGTTGGAGATTATAAAAGAACCATGGCCATGGTATATTGCGGGTCCGCTGATTGGTCTTACCGTCCCTGCCTTATTGATAATGGGAAATAAATCCTTTGGGATAAGCTCCTCACTAAGGCACCTCTGTGCTGCCTGTATCCCGGCCAATATAAACTTTTTCAAATACGACTGGAAAAAAGAAGCCTGGAATTTATTTTTTGTACTCGGAATCTTTTTCGGAGGAATGATTGCAGCCAATTTTTTGCTTAATCCTGCAGAAATAACAATTAACCCCGATCTGAAAACCGAACTGGCAGGCTACGGAATCACAGATTACAGCAATCAGGTGCCTATACAGCTGATGAACTTTGAAAGCCTGTTGACCTGGAGAGGATTTATCACAATGGTAATTGGCGGATTTTTAGTAGGCTTCGGAACAAGATACGCAGGAGGATGTACCAGTGGTCATGCTATCATGGGACTTTCCAATTTGCAATGGCCTTCTTTGGTCGCGACGATCTGTTTTATGATAGGAGGTTTTTTAATGGCCAACCTTATTCTGCCTGTTATCCTTTCCCTGTAAGTTTAATTTTTAAAGAGAATTTTGAAATAATGATAAAAGAAAAAGAACAGGATATACGTCATCAGGATGCTGTTTGTGTGAACGAAAGCACCCTTATCCATCAATGGTATCACAACCTGAAGTACCTTGCTGCAGGGATTATATTTGGAATTATATTTGTGAAAGCAGAAGTGATCAGCTGGTTCAGAATACAGGAAATGTTCCGTCTGCAGTCTTTCCATATGTACGGAATTATTGGGAGTGCCGTGTTGGTAGGCATGATTTCAGTAGGGGTGATCAAAAAGTTCAAGATAAAAACAATATATGGTGAACCTATTACACTGACTCCCAAAAAGTTCAATAAAGGGCAGATTTACGGCGGATTGATATTTGGTTTTGGCTGGGCAATTACCGGAGCGTGCCCCGGACCTCTCTTTGCGCAGATCGGAACAGGTGCTTTAGCAGTATTTGTTACCCTTCTAAGTGCAATCGCAGGAACATGGGTATATGGATATTTCAGAGATAAATTACCCCAT
Organism: Chryseobacterium sp. MEBOG07; assembly: GCF_021869745.1. NCBI lineage: Bacteria > Pseudomonadati > Bacteroidota > Flavobacteriia > Flavobacteriales > Weeksellaceae > Chryseobacterium > Chryseobacterium sp. MEBOG07. The sequence continues at coordinate 3,692,496 of NZ_CP084579.1, read as the reverse complement.
TAATACTTTACAAAAAAGACTGTAGAAAATAATCTGCAGCCTTTTTTAAAGTATAAAATTATGAGTAAATGAAGTTCTCTGCCCCTAAAGCCATATAAAGATTAATGCGCTCTATTCTGCACTGAAGTTCAAGATTGATGAGGTTCATTTCATTTTTCAGAAGATCCCTTTGCTTACGGATCAGTACAAAACTGTTGCTTGTGCCTATCTTTATTTGTTTCTCGGTGAGAGCAATATTATTTTTCAGTTCATTGATGGCCTTAGTCGTATAAATAACCTGTTTTTCAATAGAATGAAGATTGGCTAAAGAAGATTCTACTTCATTCAAAGCATTCAGAACAGCTTTTGAATACTCTTCAACGACTTGTTTCTGCTGGGAGGTTTTTATTTCCACATTCTTTTTTAGCTTTCCGCTGTTGAATATCGGAGAAACTAATCCGCCACCCACTTTTAATAAAGGATTGGAAAATAAAGAATTGATAGATTCTACATTACTTCCGGCAGCGCCCAGAGATGAACTGATGCTCAGTGAAGGAAGCCTTGCCGCTTTTGCCTGCTGTACTTCATAAAAAGCCTTTTCAATCTGAAAATGGCTAGCCTGTATATCCGATCTGTTCTCTAAAAGCTGAAGGGGAAAAGATTCAGGAATACTATTAGTGGCAGGATTAAAAAAATTCTGGGTCGCCAGTTTTCCTTCCGGATACTTTCCGGTAAGCAGTTCCAGTGATCTTCTGGATTGTGTATTTGAGTTTTTTACCTTTTCCAGATAGCCCTGCAGGGAAATAATCTCTGCTGTTATATTGGAGATGTCCAATGCATTAGCCGTCCCCACTTTCTTTTGAATGACATAAAGTTTCTCCAGATCTTTAGACTTCTGAATATAACTTTCAATCTTATCTTCCTGAATATTTCCTGCGATATTAAGAAAGTACGCTTTTGCAATCATCCCGGCAATAGATTGGTACAGAAGGGTATTCTGGTGTTTCGCAGAAAAATAATTGCTGGTGCTTGCCATCTGTGAAGATTTATTTTTGCCCCAAAGATCAATTTCCCAATTGGCTTTTAACGCAAGACGTCTGATTTGAGTATCACTCACCAAATTATTGGAAGTATTGGCTACTGCGCTTACACTGGGATAAAGATCACTTCCTGCAATTTCCATCGCCAGCTCAATCTGATTCAGCTTTTCCTTTGCAATAATAAGGTTAGCATTATAAAGCATTCCTTCATTGATCAGGGTTTCCAGTTGAGGTGTTTTAAGATCATCGATCCAGTCATAGGAAATTGATCTTGAATTTGCTTTTCTATCAAAGATCCATTCGTCCGGGATTTCTATATGAGAAGCAATTTCACTATTTTCTTTAAGCTGATTCATATTTTCCTGTGTAGGCTCTTTATAACCGATGCACGAACTTAAGCTTACGGAAAGTAGACTCAGTAAAATTATTTTTTTGTACATCTTAATGAAGTTTAGGAATCAGATAGTTAATTTTACTGTTGACACGCACCATTACTTTTCGGATAAGATGGAGAGGTTTTATATGATCAGAATAAATAACAGCCGTTCCTCTTGCCCCTACGGTAAGCTGTTTCTGACTATCTTCCAATACAAACTTGGCAATAAGTTTCCCGTCAGTTTCAGGTAATTGTCTGGCGGTATCAGGAAGTCCGGCCGTAGAGCCATTTCCTCCCAGCATTCCTCCTGCATTATTCATGATTCCCTGGCTGGTAGCATCAATGACATATTCGAGTCTGGCTTTTACCACCTTTCCCGGTTCTGTTTTAAGAGCCAGCTCCACTTCATTACCTTTTTTTACTGTCTCTAGTTCGTTCTGAGCAAAAAATCCAATCACAGACTGTTGCTTTTGAATCAGAACAAATGCAGATTTGAAAGGGGCCATGATTGCACCTTCATTCAGCTGAACATTGGGAATTACTCCATCTGTAGGAGCCAGAACAACCGTTTGGGAAAGATTCCATTTTGCCTGTTCCAGCTTTGCCTGAATTTCAGATACTGATGAATTCTCTCCACCATATGACGCATTGGACTTAGTTTCCAGAGACTGCTGTTGTGATTGTGCAGCACTAATTCTGGATTGAAGATCCTGTACATTGGTAATAGCCTGTTCAAGATCAAATTTATTGGCCGCTCCGGCTTCCACCAATTCTTTGTACTGAGCTGCTCTTTTGTTTGCCAGATCCAGCTGTGACTGTAAACCTGTAATGTTTTTTCTGGAAGCTGAGATGTCTGTATCATAAGAACTTACAGTAGCTTTCATATTGCTTAGCTTGGCTTCCAGAGACTTTATTTCCTGTACATAAGGCTCTCTGTCCAGTACAAATAAGGTATCTCCTTTCTTTACTTCCTGATTGGTGGTGACATATACTTTTTTCACCTTCCCCAAAACCTGGGTGGTAATGTCCACACTTCTGTTTCCTACCTTTACATCGGAGGTGATAGGGCAGTAGTAATTTAAGCTTAAGATTAAAGCAATAGATCCGAAGATAGGCAATGAATATACCACCACCTGTGTGGTAAATGTCCAGGGGATCAGTTTTAATTTTTTAATAAGAAGCCAGCATATTCCGGCATATATTGCGATGAGTAATTCCAGCATATTTGTTAATTTTCGAGGGTTTTAAATTCTTCTTCCGTGATTTCCGTGTCTTTTTCAGGAGTATTTTGACTGCCATAATCATAGTTGGCCCAGATCAGGGCAACCGGCCATAAAAGGCCTCCAAAAACAAGGGAAAGGAGGCACATACTTTTTATAGCGTTCAGTTGAGGGTGTTTCTTTTTTTCTGCTACTTTCTCAGGATAAATGTGAACTTTCCAGAAGAGATAAATACCTGCAAGAGGTAAAACAAGTAGAATTAGCCATGAAGCAGCATTTGCTATATTGTCTTCTAAATTGCCTGTTGATGCCTGAACAAAATTGCATGATAACAGCAGGCAAAGAAGTAAGGATGTTCTTTGCATAAAATAATTGTATAAGGTAATAATGAAATGTAAACAAGGTGGTAACCCGGCTGGCCGTATTTATCTGCCTGGTTACTGTGAATCTTAAGAAAGATTAAAGATGATTCAATAGATAAGGTGTTTTTCAGGTGATATTTTTCTCATTTTGCTTTTAATTAACTGTGTAATAGTATTTTGATTAAGCAAAAATAGAATGAATAAAGTGAGAAAAAGTATTCCTAAGTTATTTTTTTCTTTCGTTCCTTTTTTTATGAATGCGCGCTGTCATCCTCGAAAGAGAGTTGGGAGTAATGCCCAGAAAATTGGCAATATACTTTCTGTTGGCATTCTGGGAAGTAAAAGGGCGGGTCTCCAGAAACTCCTCATAACGGGAATGCGGAGACGTAGAGCAAAACTGTTCCGTACGTACTTTTAAGATACTGATGATCTGTTTTAAAGATTTGAGATATACATTATAAATACCTCTGTTCTGAAATGCTACTTCCTCAAATTCACTCTTATTGAACAGGAAAATCTGGCTTTCCAGTACGGCTTCTATAGTATATTTTCCCTCGTTTTCATTGGAGTAAGACTCAGGGCTTTCCATAATGGCAGCTTCCTTTTCAGAAGGGAGAAAAAGATTGCTTTCAACCCCGTCTTCATCATCAAAGAAAAACCTTAATAACCCATGAGAAAGAATGAATAATTGATTGAAAGGCTTACCGGGTTCTGCCAGCTTTTCCTTTTTTCGAAGCAGTTTTGGGGTACTGATATTCACCAGAATAGTAATTTCCTCATCAGAGAGTTCCTGAAAAAAAGAGATATTCCTGAAAGTTTTAAATGAGTCCATTACAGCAGTAAAGATAAATAAAAATAATACACGGATATTAGTAGAGCCGCCGTGAGGATTTCATAGAAGTTTTTTTTAGATTTGTGGGTATTATACAATTTGAGATACCATGAACAATAACCGAAGAAGTTTTATCAAAAAACTGGGAATTGCAACTGCAGCACTTGCCGTAAACCCGCTGGATTTAATGGCTGCCGAATTACCTGAACCTACTGTCAAAGCTGTAAACAAACCGATTGTCCTTTCTACCTGGAATTTTGGATTAAAAGCCAACGAAGAAGCATGGACGATCCTTGGAAAAGGAGGAAAAGCTTTAGACGCGGTTGAAAAAGGAGTTCGTCTTGTGGAATTAGATCCTAAAGAAAGAAGTGTTGGATATGGAGGCCGTCCGGACAGAGATGGGAGAGTAACGTTGGATGCCTGTATCATGGATGATAATTATAATATCGGTTCGGTAGCATGTCTTGAGCATGTGAAAAACCCAATTTCCGTTGCCAGAGCTGTAATGGAAAAAACACCTCACGTTATGTTGGTAGGAGACGGAGCGTTGCAATTTGCCCTTTCGCAAGGTTTTAAAAAAGAAAATCTTCTTACTCCGGAATCCGAAAAAGAATGGAAAGAATGGTTGAAAACCAGCCAGTATAAACCTATTGCCAATATTGAAAACCACGATACCATAGGAATGATTGCGCTGGATGCACAGGGAAACCTTTCCGGAGCTTGTACTACAAGCGGAATGGCTTTTAAAATGCACGGCAGAGTAGGAGATTCCCCAATCATTGGAGCAGGTCTGTTTGTAGATAACGAAGTAGGAGCAGCTACCGCAACAGGTCATGGTGAAGAAGTCATAAGAACAGTAGGAACCCATCTTGTAGTGGAGTTGATGAGACAAGGCAGAAACCCACAGGAAGCGTGTAAAGAAGCTGTAGATAGGATTGTAAAGATCACTCAGCGCAGAAACAAAAATCTGAAGGATATCCAGGTTGGTTTTATTGCGATCAATAAAAAAGGAGAATATGGTTCGTATTGTATTCAGGACGGATTCAATTTTGCCGTTTATGATCAGAAAGGAAACCGCCTTGAAACCCCGGAGTTCGCTTTAAAGTAAAGGTATGATGGAAGCCAACATCACAAAGAATTATAAATATATTTTATCGGAAATAAAATCGTTGCACCTTAAAATACTTTAGGGAAAATCTTTGTGCCTTTGCGTTATTCCAACAAAGAATAATTAAAAATTCAATAGGAATGGACTTTAGTCCATTTAAACAAACCAATGAGAGCCTATTGGCTTTAGCCAAAACATAGATCAAAAAATATGAAAAGAACGATTATCGCTTCCCTATTTCTGATTATTGCATGCAAGGAAGAAAAGAAGGAGATTAAAACTGCCTTAGAACCACAGCAGATAAAAGAAAAAGTAGTGTTGAACAATGACGCCAATGAAGGAGAAGAAGCCCAAAAATGGTTGAAGACAAGTATTGTAGACTACTTTAAAGCTGATCTCGGAAGTGAAGAAAAGAATATGCAGAAGATGACAACGAAAGACTATTTCGAGTATAAAACGGATGCTACAAATGTAGATATGGATGTCGATGGAAGCCTTACTGAAAAAGAATTTGAGGATAAATGGAAATCCAGGTTTGATACCCAAAAAGCAGGAGTTGGAGTTGGTTTTTTAATCACAGCACAGGATTGGAACAAGATTGAAGTGGGAAGCTGTGAATTAAAATCCTCTTCAAAAGATGAATATATTTTCAATGTCGTGTTGAGAGATGATGGTTTTAAAGCCCAATATCCATCAGTAATAAAAGTAGTAAAAGAAAACGGTTCCTTTTTGATTGCAGATGTATTGCAGGGTGAATCGAAATAAAACCAAATAGATAATAATACAATGTCAAAAATAGAAATAGCATGTTTTAACCCTCAATCAGCGGTTATCGCTTTTGAAAATGGAGCAGATAGAATAGAATTATGTGATGGACTCAGTGAAGGAGGAACGACTCCGGATTTTGAAACCATGAAGCAGCTTCGCGAGAAAATTACGATCCCGATTTTTGTAATGATCCGTCCGAGAGGTGGAGATTTTACCTATTCCGATTCAGAATTTGAACAGATGAAAAATGACCTGGTTCATTTGAAATCTTTACATGCTGACGGTTTTGTATTTGGCATTCTGGATGAAAATGATGAGGTTAATATTGAACAGAATAAAGCTTTAGTAGAATTGGCGTCACCACTTCCGTGTACATTTCACCGTGCGTTTGACCGCGCTGTAAGCCTGGAAGAATCTTTAGAAAAAGTAATAGAATGTGGCTTTACAACCATTCTTACTTCCGGCCAGAAACCCAATGTGTCTGAAGGAAAAGAAAATCTGAAAAAACTGGTTGAGCTTTCCAATGGAAGAATTGAAATACTCGTAGGAGGTGGGTTACGTTCATCCAATATCGAAGAAATAAGAACTGTTACAAAAGCCGGTTACTTTCATTCTTCGGCCATTACTGACGGTGGAGCTTTTGCCAGTCCGGATGAAGTAGTTGCGTTGAAGAGTAGATAAGATAAATAATATTTAAACGCAAAGTTTAAAAATAAACTGTATTATATTTTGAGAAAGCAAAGAGTTGCAACTTTGTTGCTGATGAAGCGAAAGGATAGCCAGCATGCTTAGAAAGAATCAATGAAATTGATTCCATCTTAGCCTCCTTAAAATAATACATTGTTATAGTTGAAACTTTGCGTTTAAAAAGCAATATAACTAAAAACACACAAATGAATGACCGAAAACGAATTATCCTACAAAATAATAGGAGCTGCTATAGAAGTACATAAAAACTTAGGAGTTGGCCTTTTAGAAAATGCATATGAAACAGCTTTAGCTTATGAATTAAAGATGTTCGGACTGAATGTTAAGCAATAGCTATCTTTACCTTTAAAGTACAAAGAAGTATATATAGAAAATGCATACAGAATTGATTTGATTGTAGAAGTGAAAGTCATTTTAGAAGTGAAATCTGTAGTGGAATTGCATCCCATTTTTCATTCACAGGTATTGACGTATCTGAAACAGACTCATATAAAATTGGGATTGCTTATTAATTTTAATAATGAACTTATTAAATATGGAATCCATAGAATTGTAAACAAAATTATTGATGAATAGAACGATCCTTTTTACTTTCCTTTTCATACAGAATATACTTTTTGGACAGTTTTCCCAAAGAAGTTTGTCTTCTGAAAACTGGCAATTCAAAAACTCTAAAGATCAAAACTGGCTTCCTGCAAAAATTCCGGGAACCGTCCATCTGGATTTAATGGATAACAAGATGATTCCGGATCCTTTTAAAGATGAAAATGAAAAGAAAGTACAGTGGGTAGAAAATGAAGATTGGGAGTATCAGTCCGGTTTTGTAGTTTCACCTCAGGAATTAAAGAACGATAATATTGATCTTGTTTTTAATGGATTGGATACGTTTTCAGAAATTTATCTTAATGGTAAACTGTTAAAGAAAACGGATAATATGTTCAGGAAATGGAATATTCCCGTGAAGGAATATCTGAAAGCAGGTAACAATACATTGCAAGTTAAGTTTAAATCTGCTGTAAATACCGGAAAGGACTTAGCCAAAAAAGTTCCTTTTACCATGCCGGAATCTCCAAGAAGCTTTGTCAGAAAAGCTCAATATCAATTCGGCTGGGACTGGGGACCAAGACTCGTTACTGCAGGAATTTGGAAAGATATTCAGCTTGAATTCTGGAATAATGCCAAAATTATTACCGTTAAGAATATTCAGAACAAGTCTGCCGAAGATGTACGGTTTGAAGTAGAAATTGAAACTCAAAATGCTGGAGATTATACATTGGATCTCAATAAAATCCACAAAAGAATCTCTTTGAAAAAAGGAACTCATACAATAACGATTCCTTATAATACAAGCGGGATGGAACTTTGGCAGCCTAACGGACGTGGTGAAGCAAATCTCTATAATTTTGAAGTAAAACTTTCAAAAGATCAGAAAAATATTGATGCTAAAAATATCAGGATAGGAGTAAGAACTGTTGAGTTGGTTCAGGAGAAGGACGAAAAAGGAAAATCATTCTATTTTAAAGTGAATGGCCATCCTTTATACATCAAAGGAACCAATTGGATTCCGGGAGACAGTTTTTCACCTAGAATGACCAAAGAAAAATACCAGAAACTGATCAAAGATACCAAAGATGCGAATATGAATATGATCCGTATCTGGGGTGGAGGTATTTATGAAGACGACGAGTTCTACAAAGCTTGTGATGAAAACGGAATCTTAGTCTGGCAGGATTTTATGTTTGCGGGGAGTTTTTACCCTGCAGATGAAGCATTCTTAAACAATGTAAAGGAAGAAGTAAAAGATCAGGTCAACAGACTTCAGAATCACCCGTCTATTGCCATATGGTGCGGAAATAACGAAATTGATGAAGCAATCGTTAACTGGGGCTATCAGAAACAGTTCAAATATTCGAAAAATGATTCTCTTCAGGTTTGGAAAGACTATAAAAAGCTGTTTCATGATGTAATTCCGAACGCATTAGCAGAAAATCTAAAGTCTGATAAAAATATATACTGGCCAAGTTCCCCGTCGATCGGTTGGGGACATAAAGAAAGCCTTACAGAAGGTGATTCCCATTATTGGGGTGTTTGGTGGGGTGAACAGCCATTTGAGATTTATAACGAAAAAGTGGGACGTTTCATGTCTGAATATGGTTTTCAGGGAACGCCCAGTCTTGAAACTACAAAATCAATGTTTTCCGGAACTCCGGATTTAAATCTTCAGAATCCAACAATAAAAGCGCATGAAAAACATGCCAGAGGCTGGGACATCATTAACGAGTATCTGAAGCGTGATTATAAAATTCCTACAGACTTTGTACAATACAACTATGTTTCACAGCTGTTGCAGGCAAGAGGAATGCAGATCGCTATTGAAGCTCATCGCCGGACAAAACCTTACAATATGGGAACACTATATTGGCAGCTTAATGACTGCTGGCCCGTGGTTTCATGGTCTTCTATTGATTATCTTGGAAACTGGAAAGCGTTCCATTATCAGGCAAGAAGAAGCTTTGAACCGGTACTTATATCAGTCGCTGAAACAGATAAAAATTATGATGTTTACCTGATAAGTGATTTGTTGAATGAGCTGAAGCTTGATACACAATTTGAACTCGTTGATTTTAAAGGAAAAATACTCTGGAAAGCCAGTCAGTCAGACGATGTAAAAGCTGATGTCAGTAAGAAGATACGGATGATCAGTAAGTCAGAGTTAGCTCAGTTTGACCTGTCGAAATCCGTTTTAAAGATCAGTTCCGGAAAAGATACAAAATTTGAAAAACTTTTCTTTTTGAATAAGCCTAAAGATTTAAAACTTTCAAAACCTGAGATTAAAATCAGAAAGATTTCACCTACTGAAATTGAAATATCAACAGATATCCTGGCAAAAGATGTTTATCTGATTGGAGACACCCATTTCAGTGATAACTTCTTTGACCTGTTACCGGGAACTTCCAAAATAATTACCCTTTCAAAACCTTTAGACAAAGTTGAGGTGATAAGTTTTTGGGATGTAATGGGAAATTAGAAAAAAATACTTAACTGAATATTCAACTTAAAAGGATTGGCCAATAGCCAGTCCTTTTTTTGTGGCCAGATCGGAAAAGTGGATTACGGGAACCCGTAAAAATTCACAGAGGCTTTTTTATAACATTGTAAAAAATTACTAATATCTATCGTATGTATAACGAAAAATTGGAAAGGCTTATCGAGTTTGCTTTAGCCGACGGAGAATTAACCGAAAAAGAAAAACAAGTGCTTTTTAAAAATGCCGAAGCCGAAGGAATAGACCTGGATGAATTTGAAATTGTTTTGGAAGCAAGGCTTTTTGAAAAAACAAATGATAAAAATTCAGAATCGGCAGCTCCTCATTCTGATAAACTGGGAGATATCAGGAAATGTCCGGCCTGTGGGGCCATTGCTGAAAGTTTTGCTACTAAATGTTCAGATTGTGGAACAGAATTCAGAAATATAGAAGTTTCGAGCAGTGTTATCAGGTTTTTTGAAAAACTGGATGAAATAGAAGCCACCAGAGATGGTAATTTCTATGCACAGAATGCTTCCAGTAATATTAATCTTCCTACCATTGTACTCTGGTTATTTTTCTGGCCCTTTCTTATATTCTTCAAAGGATTGCAGTTTATTATCAATAAATCTAAACCTGCCAAATGGTCTACTACTGATGCCAGAAAAGAAGAATTGGTTCTGAATTACCCTGTTCCGGTTTCTAAGGAAGGGATTCTTGAATTTCTGACATTATCGGCAAGTAAGATCAATACCGCTTCTTATTTCTCTTTGTTTTCTGAGCAGACTAAGTATAAAAATACATGGAATAAAATATGGCTAAAGAAAATAGAGCAGATCAATTCCAAAGCTTCTATTTCAATGAAAAGCGATACTGAAACCTATGGTGAGGTACTCAGTATTGTAGAAAATGCCAAGAATATTACTAAAGAGAATAACAGGAAAGTTTTCAAAGTATTAGGGTCAATGGCTGCTCTATTCATTGTAGTTTGTATAGGGAGTAGTATTTCCAGTAAAATGGATAGCTATAAAAGCAACAGTTATGTTTCCACGGTTAAATCGGCCGAAAAATTAATAGAAAGCAAGAATTACGATGAAGCTGAAAAGCTTGCTGCCAATATTGATGATAAGCACAGTGTTGAGATCAGAAGCAAGATACAGTTAGCAAAACTTAGTGAAAAGCTTGAAACGTTGGAACCCTTAATTCAGGAAAAACAATATTCCAAAATCAAATTAGAGTTAGAAAAACTCAGATGGACAAAAATCAGTGATACATATGATTACGACATTAAAGATATCGAGGGAATTTCCTACAGAATTTTTTTAGCTAAAAAAGAAGCTATTAACAATCAGTTGCCGGAAAAAAAGAGAGCTGAAATTGAAAGCGAATACCTATAAAATTTAAAGAAAAATAAATGAGACTATTTGGAAATAAAAAAGAGGGCGGTATGATGGATGTGATCCGTTGTGATGAACCGGAATATCTGGTTTGGAAATGGAGGCCTTCCGGATCTGCCGACTCTACACATAAAGAAAACAGTATCCGCTATGGAAGCAGTTTGAGGGTAAAGGAAGGCGAACTTGCTGTATTTTTTTACAAGCAAAATGACGGAACCATTCAGGATTTCATACAGGGGCCTCATGATCAGACCATTCAGACTGCGAATTTTCCTGTTCTCACAAATATAGTGGGAACCGCATTCGGGGGAGGTTCGCCATTTCAGGCAGAGATCTATTTTATCAACCTTTCCGGAAATATACAGATCAAATTTGGAATTCCTTATTTCGACATGTATGATCCGAGGTTTATGGATCTGGGAGTTCCTTGTGCAGTACGAGGAACACTGACTTTTAACCTGACTGATTATAAGAGCTTTATTAAATTAAACCGTTTAATCAATTTTAATCTTGATGATTTCAAGGCACAGATTAAAGACTTTTTTCAAAGAAAAATTAAGTCAGTGCTCATCAGCGCTCCACAGGATTATAATATTCCTGTCATGCAGATTGAAAGAAAAATTGATGAGGTAAGTGATATCATAAAGAGTAAGTTAAAAGCTGAATTGGAAGAATATTTTGGTGTTAATTTGAAACGCTTGGATATTGGAACTATCGAACTTGATAAAGAACACCCACATTACAAACAGCTTAAAAGAGCAACGGCTGACCAGCAAACGAAATTTACAGAAGCTAAAACAAATATTGAAATTGAAAACCTTTCTGAAGTAACCAGAATCCAGCGAAAAGATATGGAACTGGGGGTAGAAGGGAAACATTTTGCGGTTCATCAGCTGAATCAGCACGCCGATGTCCTGAAAACAGCTGCTGCCAGCCTTGGAGGAATGAGCCATGTAGATCTAGGGCATGGAGATGGATTAAATGCTGCAGGCCTCATGGTGGGTATGGGCGTAGGCGCTTCTATGAGAACTCAGCTTGGAGGTCTCATGGATAATATGACAAATACACCGCCTCTTGTTCATCATGATCCGATGTTTCATATTGCTATAAACGGACAGCAATCCGGTCCATACAATTCTGAATCCCTTAGACAGCTTGTACAGTCGGGGCAGTTTTCAATGAACCATCATGTCTGGAAAGAAGGAATGCCAGGCTGGGAATTAGCCGGTAATGTCCCTGAAACTTCCAGATTATTTAATATAACACCACCACCGCCACCAATTATTTAGAAATGATGAAATTAGATTTTATAAAAACCACGATTGCCATTGCTGTCAGCTGTTTGATGGCTTATGGATTCTACTCATTAAACACGACTCATAACAAAGAATTATTAACTGCCGGCAGTTTGATTTTTCTAATCCCTACTTTAGTTCTGGCAATTGGAGTTCGGTTTAATCTGCCCAGAACAACTTCGCTGGTAAAAACTGTTTCTGCCGTGTTTTTCGGATTGGCCATTGTGAGTAACCTTGCTTTTTCATTGATAGGCTTCAGTGATCCGGCATTGTATATTATTATAAGTGGAGTTCTGTTCTTAGTTTATATTTTGATTGCTTATTCGATATCTAAAGCTAAACAATAGGATTTAAGTAGTTTATAAAAAAAAGTGGATCAACCTTATAGGTTTCAAAAACCTATAAGGTTTGAAAATAAAAAAGAAAATTCTTCATTCCAATACTTTGGAATTTAATGGGAATTCTATTCAAAAAATATAAATTTTACCCTTCCAACTCAAAAATCAGCCGTAAATTTGCTGCATATTTCTTTATAGTTATGGTAAATTTTGTTCTGATTGCAGTGTGCATTATTGCAGGAATGATATTCAAAGCAACAAAATCTATCCACCCCGATGCCCACAAAGGTATCAATACATGGATTCTTTATCTTGCTCTTCCGGCAGTTTCGTTTAAATATCTGCCTAAAGTAAAATGGACAACTGAAATGTTATTTCCAATTGTGGCCACATTTTTAGTTGCGGTGTTTTGTTTCTTCTTTATGATGTTTTACAGTAAAAGTAAAGGATATTCAAGGCGGTCCAGAAGTACCTTAGAATTGGCAAGCGGTTACAGCAACACTTCTTTCATCGGATTTCCCTTAGTCAGTGCTTTTTATGGAGAAGGGCTTTTAAGTATTGCCGTTATTTGTGATCAGACCATGTTTTTCTCCCTTTCTACACTGGGAATTATTGCCGCAGTGAAAGGAGGAAGCAAATCCGGAAAAGTAAGTGCCTTATTTATTTTAAAAAGACTTATCACATTCCCTCCGTTAATCGGTTGTATTTCTGCTTTGGTATTATCACAATTCATTGATTTTACTGCTGCAGAGCCATTCTTTGATAAATTAGCCTCAACAGTGAGCCCTTTAGCTCTATTTTCAGTTGGATTGCAATTGAAGTTTAATGGATGGAAAAAACTGATTCCGCAAATGTCTATGTCAATGCTTTATAAGCTTATTCTGGCACCGGCCATTGTTTTGGGAATGGCTTTATTATTAGGAATAAAAGGAGATGTTGCAAAAATTACCATATTTGAAGCCGCAATGCCAACATTAGTGACGTCAAGCATTATTGCAGAACAATTCAAACTGAATACAAAACTCACGAATCTCATCATTGGAGTCAGTATTATTGTAGGATTTTTTACGTCCGCGTTTTGGTATCAGATCACGGAACTTCTTTTTTAAGGACAGATTAATACTGTTCTTCCATACCGTTGAGGTTTACAATGATTTTACATCTGCCAAAGGGTAGGAAAGAATCTCTGCAAAGTTGCAATTCTCTAAAGAAAAATCTAATTTTACACTTTAAATATTTCCCTTGCAATACGCTCAAATTGTTTTACCCCTGAACCTGAAAGGATCTTTTACGTATAAAGTTCCTGAAGAAATGATGTCTGAAATCCAGCTTGGAATGAGAGTTTTGGTCCCATTTGGCGGAAAGAAAATCTATACGGGAATTGTATTTGAGCTTCATGATAATGCACCGGAAAACTTTACAGCAAAGGAAGTCATCAGCATGCTGGATGACAAACCGATTATGCCTGAGGAACAGATCGATTTCTGGAACTGGCTCTCGGAGTACTATCTGTGCAGTCTTGGAGAAATTTATAGGTTTTCATTTCCTTCTTCATTAAAACTGGAAAGTGAAACCTATTTAAAACTAAAACCAGGTGCTGTTGTTGATTTTGAAAATCTGGACGTCAATGAAATGTACCTGATTCAGGCACTTGAAGTACGACAGCTGATCAATCTGACAGATATTGAAGCATTTATTGCCAAAAAAGATATTATCAAAACCATCAACTCATTGATTGACCTTCAGTATATTGAGATTGATGAGAAAATTGCTGAAAAATATAAAGCTAAAGAAGTAGCCTATGTAAGAATTAATGATGAAATTTTAGTCAATCAGAATCTTACAGAAATTCTTTTAAAACTGAATAAAGCACCCAAGCAGAAAGAACTGTTCCTTCTTATTTTGGAAAAGCAGACAGAAAATCCTGATATACCTATTAAAAAGGCCGACCTGTTTGAAAGTGGTTATTTTGGGAGCTCTCATTTCAAACCTTTGGCAGATAAAGGTCTTGTTGAAGAGTATTACATGCAGAAAGACAGGATTGAAAGTTATGAAGGCGAAATTGAGGAGCTTGAAGAACTTTCCGAACAGCAGAAATTGGCTAAAGCTGAGATTGATGAAGCTTTTGAAGAAGGGAAAAATGTCCTACTTCACGGCGTTACATCATCTGGAAAGACCCATATTTATTTAGAGAAAATCGATGAATGCATCAAAGAAGGAAAAAATGTATTGTTTTTGCTTCCTGAAATTTCTCTTACCAAACAGATTACCCAGAGATTAGAAAAAAAATATGGGCGGCAGCTGGGCTTCTATCATCAGAAACTCACAGATTTTGAAAGGGTGGAAGTATGGAGAAGAGTGAAGCAAAATGATATCAATATTTTGATAGGGACTCGTAATGCATTGTTTTTACCCTACCAGAACTTAGGGCTTATTATTGTAGACGAAGAGCATGATTCGGCATACAGGCCACGGGAAGTATCTCCTTATTTTAATGCTAAAGATGCATCTTTAGTATTGGGAGGGTTATATAAAGCAGGGGCGATTTTAGGATCGGCAACCCCTTCCGTTGAAAGCTATTACCGGGCGAGAAAAGATAAAATGAAATATGTCTTCCTGAATGAAAGATTCGGGAATGTTAATCTGCCGGAATATGAGCTGATCAATTTCAAAGAAGCCCAGGAATCTAAAAAGGTTTCAGGAAATTTCTCGCTGAAGCTCATTGAGGAGATCAAAAAGACCATAGATGAAAAGAATCAGGCAATTGTTCTTCACAACCGCAGAGGATATTCCAATGTGATAGAATGTGAAAGTTGCGGATATGTGAATTACTGCTCCAATTGTGATGTGGTCATGACGTATCACAAAGCAGCCAACGAGATGAAATGCCATTATTGCGGCCAGAAAGCTTCAAAACCGAAAACCTGTCCAAAATGTCATTCCGAAAAGCTGAACGAAAGAGGAGTAGGAGTAGAACAGATTCATGAGGAAGTTTCCAAGCTGTTCCCCGAAAATGAAGTGGATAGAATGGATGTAGATTCCATGCGTAAGAAATTTGCTTACGAAAAGCTGTATGAGAAGATTGAAGATGGAGAAACAGATATTGTAGTAGGAACACAAATGATTTCCAAAGGGCTTGATTTTGATCATATTGAGCTGGTGGCTATTCCAAAAGCCGATTCCTTATTATATGTACAGGATTTCAGAGCGGAAGAAAGGGCTTATCAGCTTATCACACAGGTTTCCGGAAGAGCAGGAAGGGTTTCAGGGAAAGGAAAAATCCTGATTCAGACCTATAATCCTGATCATTCTGTATTTCAGCTGATCAAGATGAACAATCCTGCGAAGATCTATAAATACATTCTTACAGAACGTCAGAAATTCCATTATCCGCCGTTTACGAAGCTGATTATGATTGAGTTGAAGCATATCAGAGATGAAAAAGTGGATCGTGCTTCTCAGTTTTTGGGATCCATCTTAAGAAAATACCTTCCCGAAGATTGTGTTTTGGGACCTGAAAGAGCCCAGATCGCAAGATTAAATAACTTATATCAGTTCCAGATTATGCTTAAGCTTCCTCGTGGTAAAAATTATGAGAAATTCAAGAACATGGTTTTGATAAGTTTGAAAGAATTTGACGAAATTACTGCTTATCAAAGTGTTAAAAAAGGGGTTTTTGTAGATTTTTAACAATTTTTAACAAACTTTACACTCTTTTATAAGGTAATAGTGGTCTGTTATATGACAATAATTTCTACTTTTGGACGTTGATTAAGTGTTTGGCTTTTAAATTGAATGATGTAACCTGTCATTTTTTATAGAGTCAAAACTATAAAACAAAAAGAAGATAGATGGTAAATTTCAGAAAATATATTTCAAGTGCGGCGGTGTTGGCTTCTGGTCTTTTCCTGGCTCAATCTACCGTTTCTACCGTTCTTTATTCTCAGAATTATGACAATCAGAAAAGCAGCTTAAACCTGCCTTCGCCTGTTAGCTCGGTAGTGGAGAAGACTGTTTTGTCAGCAAAAGAATTGGTAGACATTAATGTAAACACAATGATGGCGGATCCTGTGCTGAAAAATGCAACCTGGGGATTCGTAGTGTACGATCCGAAAACGAAGAAAGTAATCTCTTCGTACAATGAAAATACTCCTTTAGTACCTGCTTCTACGACAAAGCTACTGACAACGGAAACAGCATTAAACATGCTGGGTGAAAACTACCGCTGGATGACGCAGCTGGAGTACTCAGGAACTATAGATGAAAATGGAGTTTTAAATGGAAATCTTTATGTTATAGGAAGCGGTGATCCTTCTTTGGGAACAAACAAAGCAGGTGCAGGATCTTATAGAGACATTATTTCAGATTTCGTAGGTGGAGTTTCAAGAGAGGGAATCAAAAAGGTAAATGGTGATATTATCATTCAGACAGCGCTTTTCAAAGGCAATATTTCAGTGCTTCCGGAAAATGTTGTATGGTTAGAAAACAATAATTACTACCTGCCTGTAGGGACAACTCAAGGGATCAATCCAGCCAACGAAAAACTGATCGTGAAAAAAGGAGGATTTTCTCCAGAAAAGAAATTTTTCTATGTTTCACCTTACAATCATCAGATGGTATATGCTGAAAAATATGAGGGCAGTGGGACTTTAAGCACCAAACTTCCTGATGCTCCGGCTTATCTTGCCAATTCTTTCAGAACAACATTGGTGAAAAGCGGAATTCCTGTTACCGGAAAAGTAAGTCCGAAAATGACAGATGCAGCACCGGATGGCAGAAAAATGCTTTCAGCATACAAATCCCCAACTTTAGGTGATATTATTTATTATACCAATCAACACAGTGATAATTCATTGGCAGAAGCTTTGCTAAGAACTGTGGGTTATCAGAAAATGGGGGATCAGACTTCAGAATCAGGAAGAATTGTAGTGACAGGTCACTTAAGAGATGCCGGTTTTGATATGAATGGTCTTAACTATATTGATGGAAGCGGACTTTCAAGAAGCAATAACGTAACTCCAATTTCTCAGGTGAAGTTTCTGACTTCTCTGATGGAGCAGAAATACTACAGATCTTACCTTACTTCTCTGCCTATCGGAGGACAATCCGGAACTTTGAAAAGAATGTTCATCGGAGGTGGTAACGGACAGGTTTTTGCTAAAACAGGAACTTTAAATAAAGTAAAAACATTAGCAGGCTACCTGAAAACAAATTCCGGAAAAACATTGGTTTTCTCTTTAATGGTCAATAACTACTCCGGATCAGTAGATATGGTGAAAAAAAGAATGGAGAAAATTCTTGAACCAGCACTGGATCTTTAAAAATATTTTATTTTATATATTATAACAGCCTTTTAATCATTGATTAAAAGGTTTTTTTTATATTTGATTAAATTTTTCTAAACATGACAAAATTGTACCTTTTGGTGCTGGGATTTTTACTATCTCAACAGTTCTATGGCCAAAAACATGAGCAAAATACCGATATGAAGGGGTTAATTGAGAAGGAGAAAAAATCCTTTACTCAAAAAATGAATATTGGGAATACCAACCTAAATACCCTGAATTATGATTTACAATACCAGAGAATGGATGTCAGCCTGGATCCTGCGGTGTATAATATCTCCGGATCGGTGACTTCTCATTTTAAACCGACACAGAGTATGGGAAGTATTTATTTTGATCTTTCCAATTCTTTAACGGTTTCTCAGGTGAAATATCACGGAACCAATATCACGAGCTTTCAACAGCTTCCTTCAAAGGAACTGAAGATTGATTTTCCGGCTTCTATTCCTGCCAATACATTAGACTCTCTTACCATCTATTATGCAGGAGCACCGTCTACAAGTAATGATGCTTTCAAAACAGCTCTTCAGAGCGGAAATCCGGTTCTTTCTACATTGAATGAACCTTATGGTGCACAGGACTGGTTTCCAACCAAGCAAAGTTTGAATGATAAGATCGAAAGATTTGATTTTAAAATTACAACGCCATCCAATTACAGCGTTGCAGCCAACGGAAAACTGATGTCCGAAACTTCTCCTACAGCATCTACGAAGCTTACCTTCTGGAGAACGATGTATCCCACACCAGCTTATCTGATTGCACTTTCGATTACTAATTTTGTCAAGCTTACTGATACCATTGGAAACCCTCCGTTTCCTTTTGTGAATTATATTTATCCGTCTACTAATTCAAATGCTACGAGTATAGCAAATATTAACTGGACGAAACAGATCATGAATACTTTTGAAACCTATTTTGGAACTTATCCTTTCCGTAATGAAAAATATGGTCATATGGAATTTATGTATGGAGGAGGTATGGAACATCAGACAATGTCTTCTATGGGAGGCTGGAGTAAAATACTTATCGCTCATGAGCTTGCCCATCAATGGTTTGGTGATAAAGTAACCTGTGGTGCATGGAATGATATTTGGCTGAATGAAGGTTTTGCTACTTTTGGAGAGCATGTTGCCAATGAAAAATTGCTGATGACCAACACGGAATTTATGAATTTCCTGCAAGGTCAGGCCAATTACATTATGGGAAGCTCGACAGGAAGTGTTTATGTACCGGATACGGGACTTTCCAGTATCAATAGAATATTCGACAGCAGACTGACGTATGCTAAAGGGGGCTATATTTTGAGAATGTTGAAATGGGCTTTAGGTGATGCTGCTTTTTACCAGGCACTTAAAGACTATCATGCAAGACCAAATCTGGCTTACAGCTATGCACGTACCAGTGATTTTAATGCTTCTTTGCTTCAGTCAACAGGAACAGATTTTACAGAGTTTTTCAATGACTGGGTGTATGGAGAAGGATATCCTACATATACTATAAAATGGATGCAAGGTGGGAATCAGGCTTTGTTTAAGGTTTCTCAAACACAAAGCAGCCCTACTGTAAGCTTTTTTGAAATGCCTTTACCTATTAAGGTGACAGGAACTGCTGGACAAACTGCTTATTTTGTGCTTAACAATACTTCAAACAACCAAAGCTTCCTGCAGTCCGTAACTTTTCCTATTGCAAGTGTTCAGTTTAATTATGAATACCAGATTTTGGAGAAAAACTCTACTGTTACCCAGGATAATACTTTAAGCGTTTCTTCTGTTGAAAAGGAAAACTTTGGATTATATCCGAATCCTGCCAAGAATGAAATTAATCTGAAAGGAATTAACAGACCTGCAGATTTCGTGATCCATGCTATTGATGGAAAACTGGTAGGAAAAGGGATATATCAGCCAGGTAAGGCAATCGGAATTTCAGAATTAGTTCCGGGAGCGTACATTATTACTGTGGATGAGAAAAATATTAAATTCATCAAACATTAAAATAGCAGTAAAGAGTAAATAATTGCTCTATTGAATACATTCATCATAAAAAGAAGCTTTCAGATTTGAAAGCTTCTTTGTTTTCTTGCAGCCCTGGCTCCTCTAGCCCGAGCTACTTTTACCTTATACTTAAACCATCTTTCTTTAAATACTTTGCGCATAAAATTATCAAAGTGTCTGGTGATCACTAAGTTTTTAAAGCCGCGCCATTTTTCTATTGGACTTGATGGAAGCGCTCTCAGGGACACAGAATATCCTTCAGTATCATATTGTATGTAATGCCACCATCCAGACGGAATATAAAGTGTTTCGCCGGGATGAAGGATTGCTTCATAGCCATTTAAATAGAGTAGGGCCGGATATTTTCTGTAATCAGGTTTTTTGATCTGAGTGAGACTGTGGAAATTAAAAGGGAGCTTGTACATGAAATCTGATTGTTCCCAAGGAAACAGCCAGATCCTTTTAATGCCTTGAAATTGGGTAATAAAAACATGAGACATGTCAATATCAATATGATTTCTGGTAACAGAACCTTCACCTCCAAAAAACATAAATGGAAGCCATTTTAATATTTTGCCATCTGTAATGTCATTGTATATAATATCGTTTTTAAGTTCAGGTTTTATTTTCAATAGGTTAAATAAGAAAAGCCTGTGCTCGGTGGGAGTAGATTGTATCAGATCAAGATATTCTGAAAATGTAGATTGTGCTATGGGATCACTTGCCACTCTGTCCAGGGAATCCAGTTCACTGCCATATATATTTACGATATGATCTCCTGCAATTTCTTTGAAATAATTATAATTCCACTTTTTGAAAGCAGGGCTCTCCGGGTGTACAAAGTCTTTAAGAATAATGGGAATTCTAGGCTTCATGTGGCTGCTAATAAAGGTTGCAGAGTCAATTGTCTTTATTTTTTGTACCGGCTTTAACTTCATACTCTCGAATTTTAAGCAAATATAAATATTATCCTACTAATTTTATAGACTAATGGTGTTAAAAGTGAAAGTGATATCAAATTTTTAGAATTAAGCGTATAAAAGGTTTTATTTTACTGCCTTTTTAGTAAATTAGCACATCTAAAAAATTACTAAAAATGATCTCTGAAAAATACCTTCAACATTTACAGAATGAACTTCAGAATATTGAGAATGACGGACTTTACAAAAGAGAAAGAATCATCACTTCTCAGCAGAGTGCAGAAATAGAAGCGAACGGAAAAAAGCTTTTGAACTTCTGTGCAAATAATTATCTGGGATTATCCAACAATCCGGAAGTTATGAAAGCTTCCCAGGAAATGATCCAGTCTCATGGATATGGGATGTCATCGGTACGTTTTATCTGCGGAACACAGGATATTCACAAGGATTTAGAGAAAAAAATTGCTGATTTCTTGGGTCTTGAAGATACAATCCTTTACGCAGCTGCATTTGATGCCAATGGTGGTGTTTTTGAACCTTTATTTACAGAAGAAGATGCTATTATTTCAGATGAACTGAACCACGCATCAATCATTGATGGTGTTCGTCTTTGTAAAGCAGCGAGATATAGATATAAGAATAATAATATGGCGGATCTGGAAGCTCAATTGATTGCAGCTTCTGAAAAGAATCACCGTTTCAAAATTATCGTTACAGACGGAGTTTTCTCTATGGATGGTATTGTTGCTGACTTAAAAGGAGTTTGTGACCTTGCTGATAAATATGATGCTTTGGTAATGGTAGATGACTCTCATGCAACAGGTTTCATCGGGAAAACTGGTCGTGGAACTCACGAAGCTAATGAAGTAATGGGTAGAGTAGATATTATTACATCTACATTAGGAAAAGCTTTAGGAGGTGCTTTAGGAGGATTTACTTCCGGTAAAAAAGAGATCATTGATATGTTGAGACAGCGTTCCAGACCTTATTTATTCTCCAACTCTTTAGCACCTGGAATTGTAGGAGCTGCTTTAAAAGTATTGGATATGATTTCTGACAATACTTCTCTTCGTGATCAGGTAATGGAAAATGCAGACTATTTCAGAACAGAAATGAAAGCAAAAGGCTTTGATATTCCAGACGGAGATGCTGCGATTGTTCCGGTAATGCTTTACGATGCTCCCCTTTCTCAGAAAATGGCTGAAAAGCTTATGGACGAAGGAATCTATGTAATAGGATTCTTCTATCCTGTAGTACCGAAAGGAAAAGCGAGAATCAGAGTACAGTTATCTGCTGCTCATACCAGAGAACATTTGGATAAAGCGATTGCTGCTTTTGAAAAAGTAGGAAAAGAATTAGGAGTGATCTCTTAATCGTTGAATTGGTTACAACAATGAAAATATAATGTTCGGCTCGGGCAGCTTTGCTGCCCCGAGCCGAACTATTTTTTATATAAACCCCATTTTGATTAGATTTTCCTAATCAAAAGAAATTTATTTTTAACAATTATATAATAAGCTTATCTTTGCTGTTAATTTTTTCTGAATGCTTTATACAATAATCAAAGCGCTGCACATTATTTTTATGGTAAGCTACTTTGCGGGAATTTTTTATCTCGTAAGGCTTTTCGTGTACTATAAGGATACCGATGAATTTCCGGAAGAAAAAAAGAAAATTCTGAGAGAGCAGTATACCTTTATGGCCAGAAGGCTGTGGAATATTATTACCGTTCCCGCGGGAGTAATTATGACAATATGCGGATTGGTAATGATATTTTTAAATCCTGGTCTGATGAAAATGGGATGGTTTCATTTGAAACTGACATTCCTTGTAGGGCTTGCAATTTACCATTACTGGTGCTGGAAAAAAGTCCTTCATCTAAAAGCATTGAATGGAAATACACTGCCCACTGCCAATATCAAACTGAGACAGGCCAATGAAATTGCTACATTCATTTTGTTTCTGGTTGTATTTACAGTCATTTTAAAATCTATGGCAATTGAATACTGGTGGCAATTAATTACAGGATTTTTCGTTCTTGTATTTCTGATCATGATGACCGTGAAACTGGTTAATAAAAATAAAAAAAACAAATAATTGTAGAGGAGGGCGCATGTCCTTTTTACATCTTACAAAAAAACTATGATTGCAATTTTAAAGAAAGAACTTTGGAGTTACTTTGGAAACTGGAGCGCATGGGTGATCATTGCCGCTTTCAGTTTGATAGCGACTCTTTTCCTGTTCTTTTTCGACAACGATTCTAATATTTTTGAGATCGGGATGGCCTCTTTGCAGAGCTATTTCGTATTGGTTCCATGGCTGTTGATGTTTATCATTCCAGCCCTTTCTATGAAAACTTTTGCAGAAGAACAGCAAACCGGAACGTTAAACTGGCTTTTTTCACAGCCACTAAGAGTTTCAGAATTGGTCATCGGAAAATTTCTTTCCGTATGGGTTGTTGGTATTTTATGCCTTATTCCATCATTAATTTACCTTTATACGGTATATGTGTTGGGAGTTCCTGCAGGAAATATTGACCTTGGAATGACTTTCGGAAGCTATCTTGGACTGATTATTTTAATTGCAGGATTTGCCGCTGTAGGTATTTTGGCTTCTTCATTATCACAGAACCAGATTATGGCTTATCTGTTGGGCGTTTTCATGTGCTTTATTATGTATTTTGGAATCGAACAGCTGGCGAGCTATAAACTATTGGGAGGAGCAGATTTTATCCTTCAGAATATAGGTTTTTACCAGCACTTCTTAGGTTTTACAAGAGGGCTTATTGATTTTAAAGATGTGGCTTATTTTATCCTTGTCATCGGAGCATCATTAGTATTGTCTAATCATTTTATTAACAAAAAGAAGTAAAAACATGAAGAAGATCAATGCTAAATCTCCACTGGGAATTTTCTTATTTGCGATTGTTCCTTTGGTTATTATCCTGACGTATTCGGGAATCAGATTAGACTTAACAAAAGAAAAAAGATATACACTTTCCGATAACACGATCAAAGTACTGGAGTCTGTAAAGAAACCTCTGACTGTTGAAGTGTATCTGGAAGGAGACTTTCCGGCAAGCTTCAAACAGCTTCAGAGCGAAACAAAATTCATGCTGGAAGAATTCAGAAAAATTAATCCGAAGATTGATTTTAAATTCATCGACCCTATTAAAACAAAAATGTCTCAGGATAGCCTGATGGCAATGGGAATGCAGCCCTCTATTCTTCCGGATGTAAAAGATGGAAAGATCTCACAGATCACCCTTTTCCCATACGCAGTCCTAAAATATGGAAATGACGGGGCTTCTATTCCGTTGGTGGTACAGCAGGCAGGAATTGATGCAGATCAGCAGCTTACAAGATCTATTGAAGGGTTGGAGTACAATCTTGTTTCCAACATCAAAAATATTGCTGCCGCTAAGAAAAAGAAAGTCGGAATTCTGGTTAATCATGATGAATTGAACCCAGATGAATTTCAGGGATTCGTACATCTGGCTATGGAAAACTATGATGCAGGACCCATTATTCCTAGAAACCAAACCGAACTTTCTATAGAAGATATTCCATTATTGAAGCAAATGAGCGCTTTGGTGATTGCAAAACCAAGAAAAGCTTTTACAGATAACGAAAAAGTGATCCTTGATCAGTATATCATGAACGGTGGGAAAACACTTTGGATGATTGATGCCGTAAATGCTGAAATGGATACCTTAACAAGGTCCAAAAAAGTAATGCCTTTCCCGGTAGACATCAATATGACAGACTTCTTTTTCAATTATGGGATAAGAATTAATCCAGCTTTGGTAAAAGACGTTAAAAAGTTTGCTTTGTTAAGACTTGTAACAGGTGAAGTAGGAGGGAACCCTCAGTACACAAGCTTGCCTTGGCCTTATTTTCCGTTGGGAATTGCAGAAAATAACAATCCGATAACCAAAAATATCAATCCTGTAAAATTTGAATTCCCGACTTCTATCGACACTTTAGGAGGAAGAAAGAATATCAAAACAAAAGTTCTTTTCGAATCCAGTGAAAGAACATTGCTGAAACAGGTTCCAAACTATGTAGATCTAAAAGAAATTGCAAGTGTAGACAGTCTTGGGCAAATGGAAAAACCAAGTACTCCCAAGATCTTCGCTGTAGCACTGGAAGGAAAATTTAATTCTGCGTATGCATCCAGAATTGAAAGGAAATCTTACCCTGGATTCAAAACATCAAGTCCTGAAAATAAAATGATCATTATTGCAGACGGAGATGTAGGAAGAAATAAAGTGATCAAAGGTAAACCGCTTCCGCTGGGAGTAGATCTGCTGACAAACGAACAGTTCGGAAACGAACAGTTCCTTAGAAATGCTTTAGATTATTTGCTGGATGACAGTAATCTGATGGAACTGAGAAACAGAAACATCGAAGAAAGGCTACTGGACAGACAAAGAATTACTGAAGAAAAAGCCAACTGGCAGTGGCTGAACTTACTGCTTCCACTGGTAATTATAGGTCTTATTGGAGGATTGTTCTTCTGGTTGAGAAAAAAGAAATTTGGATAAAATAAATAAAATCCCGGAAGAGAGCTCTTTCGGGATTTTTGTTACAAAAGGATCATTAATCCCACTTCGGTTCTTGTGATTTCAACTGTTTCCATTTTGTTGTTTTTTGGTTGTTGATTAGTTTTTACCCTCGTTATAATGAGTCGGTAATTCCCAGGAAGAATTCTCAATCAGTTATTCGGAGATAATAGCGCTCTTCTGATCTTCCTGATTGAGGAACTCAAAGTAACAACAACAAAAAGAGCAATGTTAGAGTATAAACAACCAAATATTATCTTGCGTGAAAACGCCTAATAATCTGTTTAATAATTTGTTGATGAGTATTCTGTAAAGTAGATAGCGACTGTATTCACAGCTTTGTTTGATACTTCTCCAGCATATTCCAGATTAACCGAAACCCATAAATATTCTTCCATTATACCCTTTAATAAGTTCTGTTAAATATTTACTCTGGTTATGGATGTTTGTGATAAATCCACCATCCGGATAGGTCTCCAATTGAATCAATAATATTCTATTTCATAAATGTATTCATAAGGATTTACAGATATATCAGAACCTGAAGCCTCATAAATTTTATTGTTGAATTTATCATATTGAAACTTGGTAGATCCCGATGACTTACTGACAGGATTTTCATGGTAAAAGTGTGTTATGTAACCATTTTTGTCATATGACTTTGTACTTACATCCCATGTTTTGCCGATTCTGATATTGACCTCTTTAGTATTCCGATGCTGTTTATCGTAGCTGTAAAAATAATTGTATTGTTTGGATTTCCTGCTGATCAGATTGTTATTTTCAGAATAAATAAATTCTACATTGGCTTCCGGGAATAGTTTTCCGTTGCTGTACTCTTCAGATTTAACTTTATTTCCATCATACTTGATCTTCCTGACAAGCATTGTTTTTTGATCAGGTTGAACATAATTTACGAAAATAGAATTGTTTTCAGGTTCATAAATGATAGCCCAGTGAGCATCTCTGCGTTGGCCTTTTTCAAAATGAGACTCTCTATATTCGGTAATCTGATTTTTATTGTTGTAAGAGTATTGTCTTATATTTAAGGTGTCTTTGTCTCTTATAGTTTCCTTTCTGATCAGTCTGTTTTGAATATCATAATGATAATGAACATTTGTGAAAACCATAAAATTTACTTTTTCCAAGAGACCTTTGCTGTTAAAATAATGAATGTCAGCAATTTGTTTTTCCTTAGGATATTTATAGAATTTTGTTATTTTTTTTATTTTCCCATTTAAGGTATGGTTTTCATATTGATTAGGAAGACTGGTTTTTGCCTCAGGTATAAAATTATCTGACATGCGGTTAAAATCAATAGACGGATTTAAAAACGTATGCTGAGGGAGATAAACTTCTTTAAAATTAGCAGGCTCGTAAATATTTACTTTCGCATATATACTGTCCGATTGTGCATATCCTTTAATAAAAAATAGCAGGATAGATAAAAATGATAAGGCTGTCTTGGTAATTTTCACGGTAACTATAATTTCAAAGTTAGAAAGAGTTTCAAATATATAAAAAACAGTGCAGGTCTATAACAAAAAAGAAACCCGAAGGTTTCTCTATTTTATTTTTTCAGTGGAGCTGTTTTGCAGCTTTTGATTGTATCGTTTTATCCGCTCAATACTGATGTAAGTTTTCTACAATGATTTCTCTGAGTGATAGTGAAAAGCCTGTCACTGAGATCTTATAAAGGAATCTGTACATAGCCAATTCATCTGAATCTATCTAAAGATATTAGACAAATCGAATAGGTTGGCATTGGTACCCTTCCCTCTAAAAAAAAATTGATATTTATTTCATGTACTAGTTTTGATGTTGTAGGTATAAAAATAATATAAATTATTGTTGATAGGCTTCTGTTGGGAGCAAAGCTGCTGTTTTATAATAGCTGATATCGGTTGGGATTTGCGACTGAAGCTCCTGAAAAGTATCATAATCATAATGGGCCAAGCTTTCATCATCATCAGGGTCAGAGGTCTTTTTTACAGCCAGCTCCAGTTTACCGTCTTCCTGATAGCTGCATTCTATGGCTGCATATTTTTCACCATTTTCGTCAGTAGTATACCAGCATTTTATGGTTCTTTCAAGTTGGGGTTGGTGAGTTTCATTATCGATAACCTGGGAACAGATAAAGTTTTCAGGATCATCTGTTTTGAAAGCGGTTTTAGAAATTAAGGGCAGATCATCCACTGATAAGGAATACAACTTATTGGTGGAAATAATAAATCCGTCGGTAGTTTCTTTTTTTTCAATATCAAAAAAGTCTGACTTTTCCTTAAGATAATCTACTACCTGCGCCTCATCTTCATCGCTGCTTAGAAAATAATTGATATTGTAAACACTGTCTTCGTTGATAAATTCAATTTCTTTCAGGAAATCGGACCCTTCTTCATAATAATACAGATGATATTCGTTTAGCTTCACAGCATTATTTTTGGAAATAATCTCTCCAAAAATGTTTTTGTACACTTTTCTCATTTTTAATCATGTTAGTTAGTTTCATCTATTAGTTTAAGTGGTGGTCACAAAGATAAGTTTTCTTTTTTATCTTAGCTTGAAGCGTAAAATAGTATTTATTTCGTAGGTATATTATATATCCTTTATAAAATCCTCATATTCGTAGTAAAACCTCTCAAAACCGTCCATTTTGTCGATAAAAAATTCAAAAATTTCTTGCCAGGTATTTTTGTTAAATATAGAAACATTGTGTTTTTCTATCCATATTCTGCTGATAATCTTGCCGTTTTCAAGGATGAAGTGTTCATCTTTCTGAAAATCTCCGATAAAATCTTTTAAAATATCTTCCAGTGACCAGATCTTTTCATAGTAAGCATTTCTGAAGATTTCGTCTTTCATTTCGATATCAAGAGAAACCTCTGCTTTTTTATTGTCGGCAGAAAATTTAAATGCCATGTCCTTGATTTTGGTATCATAAAGAATCCATTTTCTGGGAAATGATCTTCCAAAAGCGGTCCAAAATTCTTTTTTTAATTGCTGTGCCTCTTGTTTACTGAACATATGGCAAACATAATGATTTAATAGGAGAAAGGCAAAAATGTGGTATTGAAAACCGTAAAATTACGGATGCATAAATTTCCACTTTTACTCTTTACAATTTCATTCTTCCACGTTTTTTCAAATATTAAACAATTTTCTTACTTTTGCTGTAATGCTTTCAAAAAAATCTCAATATGCGTTTAAGGCACTTTCATATCTTGTAGAAAAAAGAAATGAAGGTCCGATTCTTATTTCTGAAATTGCGGAACACAAAAGAATTCCTTTAAAGTTTTTGGAAAATATTCTGCTCGAATTGAAAAAGGCAGACATTCTTGACAGTAAAAAAGGAAAGGGTGGAGGATATTTTTTAAAAGAAAATCCTGAAAATGTGAAACTGGCCAAAATTATTCGTCTTGTAAACGGACCTATTGCCATGCTTCCTTGTGTAAGTCTGAATTTCTATGAAAAATGTGAAGACTGTAATGAAGATCACTGCGGGCTTCACGATGTTTTGATAGAGGTTCGGGATGCTTCACTGAATATTCTGGAAAGTAAAACTTTAATGGATCTGGTCGACTGACCTGATCCTTTTTTTGAATTAATAGTCTACTTATTTTGTAGGATAAATATTTTTATCAGATATTTGCATGACTTCAAATGAATAAATTATGATTTCAAAAGAAGAAGCACACCCATCACAAAAGCTTACATCTTTCATTCCTGCAGTACATCTGCTAGCTGATTATACTGTATCTGAAAAGAATTCTGTACTCAGAGGTGAGAAATACGAACAATCATCATGTGTTTTTAATATCAAAGATACTGATAATAAGATAATAGGTATTAAAACGACTGTGTAATATGGTGATTTCTAGAAAAATTCAAATAAGGCTTAATGTCCTTTTTGTGACGGCTGTCACGATATCGATTGGTGTTTTTTCAATGTATGAACTGGGATATCTGGATGAACTCCTGGGCATTTTAGCAAAAGATAATTACATTTTTTACTGGATGCTTCTGGTAGGAGTTTTTGCAGAAATTGTTGCAGGATCAATGGGCATGGGATACGGAGTCATCTGTACAACCACCCTTATGCTTCTGAATATTCCGCCGCATATTGTGAGTGCAAGTATTCATTCTGCAGAAAGCTTTACGACAGCCGCGGGAAGCATCAGCCATATCAGGTTGAAAAATGTGAGTAAGAGTTTGGTGAAGAAACTGGCTGTGCCGGCAGTTATTGGGGCTGTTATTGGAGCCGTAAGTCTTACTTACCTTGGAGAATATTATGCAAAGATCACCAAAACATTGATTGCTTTTTATACTTTATACCTCGGGATTCAGATTCTTTCGAATGCTTTTAAAGAAAAACAAAGTAAGGCATTGAAAAGAAAGACCAATCTGACAAGACTGGGAGTGATAGGAGGATTTATAGACTCTTTTGCCGGTGGAGGATGGGGACCTTTGGTAACCGGAACGTTAATTAAAAATGCTTTTACCCCTAGATTCGCTGTAGGAAGTTCTACCGTAGCCAAATTTATCCTTACCATAACAGCTGCTGTTACCTTTTTCTTTACTCTGGGAATCCAGCACTGGAATATCATTCTTGGGCTTTTAATAGGCGGAATTATCACAGCACCTTTTTCAGCGATGCTTACTGCAAAGCTTCCCGTTAAGAAAATGTTTGTGATTATCGGAACACTGGTGATCGTAATGAGTTCTATAACTATTTATAAATCAGTTTTAAATTAAAAATCATGCATGGTTTGGAAAAATAAAGGCCTTAAAAAGATATTCGGTTTTGAAAATATTTTACTTTTACATCACTAAATATTAGAACATGAATTTACATATCATTGCACTTTTTAAGTTTAATGAAAATTATCTGATGGATGCCGTAGAGCTGTTTCAGAAGCTTGTGAAAGAAACAAGAAAAGAAGAAGGCTGTCTGCAGTATGACCTTATTGAGGATAAAGATAATAAAGGAACTTTCTTCCTGATCGAGCTTTGGGAAAGCGTTGAACACCACAACAGACATAACGGTGAGGACCACCTTTTAGATTTCCGCAGAGATGCTTCCAAAATGTTGGAAAGCTCAGCAGAAGTGTATAAAGGATTTAAAATATATTAATTGAAAGATTTACGAATGCTGCACAGCTATTTGTTTTAGGGATAATTCCTAAGTCTTTTTTTTAAAATCTTTAATTATTAAAAAAATAAAGGGCGGTTTCATAGCATTGAAACCGCCCTTTTATTAGAAAAAATAGAAAGTATTAAAATAAAAATATCTTATTTTACGATAAGCTTTTTCGTTTCCGATTGATCTCCGTAAGTAATTTTAACAAGGTAATTCCCTGATGTAAGCGTAGAAAGATTCAAATCCTGTTTGTAGAATCCTGCCTGATTGGTAAGCTCAGCAGAGTATACTTTTTTTCCGGTAAGGTCATATACCTCGATATTTCCTTTGTTCCCCGATTTTTCTTTAACATCAAAAAGAACGGTTACTTTTTTATCAGCTGTCGTTGGGTTAGGATAGATCCCGAAAGATGCTTTTTTCCCTACTTCAGTAATTCCTAAAGTCTCCGTTATTTTTTTGTATTTGAAATACATATTTCCTGTAGTTGCCCCACCGTTTGTAGTGAAGTACATTCTATAGTAATCACTTCCTTTTTTGATATAGTATACAACATCATTTTTCACTGTTCCGATACCTTTCCAGGAGTGTCCTACTGTTGTAATAGCTGATGCAAAACTTGCACTTGCAGGTATTGTATAAGCTGCCGTTCCCTGCGTTTCAGGTTGTACCATTGCCACTTTTACATTCGGGCTTTGGATTGCTCCTGAAAGTGGATACATCTGTACGCCCATGTAGAAAGTATAATATTTGGTAAATACAAAATCCCATGCTGTTTTGGATGGCTCTAAACTAGGAACTTTTGCGCCTGTGTCAAATGAGAAATAATTGAAATAAGAATCATCCGTTCCATTAGCGATTGTTCTTGTTTCTGTAGCTCCCCATGATGTACCGTTCCATTTTGAATATCTGAATGTATATCCTGCAAAAGCATCTTCGATCGCAAGTTTAACATAAGCTCCTGAAGGATATTTTAAAACAAAAATTGCTTTCCCTTCAATATGGTGATTCAAAGGGTTGTAAACTCCCCATCCTGTTGAAGGAATGTTGGGATTTGGAGATGTTACAGGGCCTTGTTCAAAAGCTCCCTGGCTCCAGTCAGTCGTCTGGTCTGGGTTATAAAGAGGGGCTCCCCAAGAAGACAGATTGTTGATATTGATATTATCCCAGTCTGCTAAGTTGGTAGAAGCAGTGTATACTTCTATATCTTTTGCATCATTTATTCTTGATCCGAATGCAAAGTTTGAGTTTCTATAAAAAGCTATATCCCAGCTATTGGCAGGTTGAGAAATCATATTACCATCTGCAAGGTTTACGAATACTCGGTTTTGGTATCCACTCCCCATTGTCATATTTACCTGTGAGTATCCCAATGCGTCAGTTTGTGCTAAAACAGTCTGCTGAACAGTCAATGCCAATACTGAAGCCAATAATAGTTTTGTTTTCATAACTTATTTTTTAAATCCTTATTTAGAATGATTCCACAAAAGTATATAATTATTTTTAATGATTCTAAATAAAAACATGATTTTTATCGTGTTTTTATTTTAATGATGGCTTTGAAAAGATAAAATAAGAGTATGAAAAAGCCGGCAGGAGTAATCCTGCCGGCTTTATAAAGGCAAATAATAGTCTAATAAACCTTATTTTTTGATGAATTTTGATTGGATCAATTTTCCTTCTGCAGTTTCAATATTCATGAAATATACTCCGGTCTGAAGTGTATTGATTTCAAATCTTTGTCCGTTAAGCTTTCCTTCAGCTACTTTGTTCCCGGCAGCAGAATAGATTTGGATATTCTTAGGATCCTTTTTTACAATAAATTCTAATGCAGACTGATCAGAGTTTAATGCAAATCTGAAATTTTCTGTTGACTTATTATGATCAGATACCCCTAAAGAAGAAGTAGTATTATAAACAACATTATCAACCTGGATCGCAGTGTGTGAAGTTGTTGGTGTAAATTTAAATACAATATATGATCCTGTAGAAGCAGGAATATTCACACTTACATTCTGAATCGTTCCAATCGTAGTCACACTTATTGGGCTTCCTACAGCTACAAATGTTGCCATATCTGCCGGGTTGGATGCCACACCTATCTGGATTGTTCCCGTACCTGGAGACTGAACAACTAATGTTGTATCAAAAGTTAATGTTTTATTTCCTGTAGGGGCTTCAATTTGTGGAGTAATCAGGTAAGATGTTCCCGTAGCGTTATTTCCTGCATAAGATTGAACAGCTCTGTTAGTATCTCCGGCTACAATCATTCTTGGAGGTACAGGAGGAAATTCACCTGTTATAGGGGCAACGATGGCAGACCATCCAGACTGTGGAAAAGTAGTGTTCCCAATGGTAAAATTATTAAAATTTTCATTGATGTTAGACAGCTGAGCGTTTGCAGTAGCGGCTGTAAGCATCAGAGTTCCTAAAAGTAATTTTAATTTCATGAGATTATTTTTATTTAGAATTATTCCACAAAAATATACATTTATTTTTAATGATTCTAAATAAAGTTTTATATTTGTCGAAAATTTGTACCCTTATGAAGAAGAAAGTGCTTTCCGTTCTATCATTATCCGTGGCTTTCTGGATGAATGCACAAGAAAAGGATTCTCTTAATCAAAAGAAAATTGAAGAAGTTGTTATCACAGGACAGTATATGCAGCAGTCCATCAACAAATCTATCTATAAGGTTGACGTTATTGATGCCGAGCAGATTAAAAATATGGCAGCAACCAATGTTGCCGAGGTTTTAAATCAAAGTCTTAATATACAGATTACTCCAGATTCACGCTCAGGGAATTCTACCGCCAAAATAATGGGACTTAATGGTGACTATGTAAAGATCCTTATAGACAATATCCCAGTAGTAGGGGACACAGGATTGGGAAGTAATATTGACCTTACCAAAATTGCTTTAAGCAATATAGAGAGAATTGAGATTGTAAAAGGAAGTATGGGTGTTGAATACGGAAATGGCGCAGTGGCCGGAGTAATCAACATTATTACAAAGAAAAGCAGCTCAAAAAAGGTCAGTGTAAGAGGCTCATTGCAGGAGGAAACGGTAAGAGACCAGTATGATCTTAAGAAAAGAGGAAACGGAAGACATATTCAGAATTTGAATGTGGATTACAATATCAATAATGAATGGTTTGCAAGCATCAATTTCAACCATAACCAGTTTATGGGATATGAAGGAGAGAGCAAAGGTTATAAATACTTCGGACAGGATAACCAAAGAGGATATGAATGGAACCCGAAAGATCAGTATGACGCTTCTGCATTATTAAGATATACAAAAAATAAAACGACATTCTTTTATAAACTGTCTTATCTGAATGAAAAATTCAACTTCTACAATCCGGAAGTCAACAGAAATCCTCTTAATGATGGATTGGGTGGAGTAGCCTATGAAAGTAGAGACAGAAAGTACAATACAGACCGCTGGGTTCACCAATTCAATATTCAAACCAATTTGGGGCACATCCGTTATATGGGAGATTTCTCCTATCAGAATCAGGATAGAAAATTTTCTGACTACAATTATGATATTCCGAACAGAAATGTGAAAAGCAGACAGGAAGAACGATCTTATTATAAAACAGATGTTATCTATTCAAGAGGGATGTTCAGTAATTTTCTGGATAGTAAAGTTTTTGACTTCCAGTTAGGATATGAATTAGACTATACTAACGGATATGCTGCATTGATTGCAGGAGACTTCTTTAGTGAAGCAGTAAAAAGAAAGATATTTACGTATTCCAATTTCCTTTCTGCAGAATGGAATGTTTCAGACAAATTCTCCTTAAGACCGGGAGTAAGACTTTCTTTGAGCGAGAACTTTAATAATCAATACAACTACTCTTTATCTGCCAGATATAAAACTTCTGAGAATTCAAACCTTAGAGCAGTCGTAGGATCTGCAAACCGTTTCCCTAAATATGAAGAGTTATATACGTATTTTGTAAATATCAATCATGATGTGCAGGGAAATCCTGACCTAAATCCTGAAAAAGGATTCTCAGCAGGACTTTTCTGGAATCAGAATTTTGCTGCTGAAAATAACTGGAAAATCGCTTACGGAGTAGATGCGTTATATCTTGATGTGCGTGACAGGATTGAAATGGTGATGGTAAAAGAACCGTCAACCTATAAATACATGAATTTTAATAACTTTAAGAATCTATTGGTTTCAGCTAATGTAGATTTTAGAAAAGATCAGTTTGCTTTATCTTTAAGAGGGTCTGTAAGCGGAACATCTGTATCTTTGAATGATTTAAAATCTTCTTCCCCTACAGATTTCCAGTACTTGGTACAGGCAGGAGCATCAGCAACCTACAAACTGAAAAGTACCGATACCAACTTTTCCCTTTATTACAAATTCACAGGTCCGGACAGACTGTATGTATCAGACGGAGGCAATGATTTCCGCCTTGGAAAGATAGACAGTTTTCATATGATGGATTTCATTGTGAGCCAGCCTTTCTGGAATAAACATTTTGAAATTTCTGCAGGGGTGAAAAATATATTTGATGTAACACGATTAAACTCTACTGCAGTTGCCGGAACAGCCCATACAGCAGCGAATGGTTTTGTGAATTTATACTACGGCAGAAGCTATTTTGCCCGATTAATGTTTCAATTTTAAATAATAAGTTACTATTATGAAGTATTTAAAAATATTTTCTATTCTTTCTATCATGGTGGCCACGCAGTCTTGTCTTTCTGCAGATGAAGATCCGGTTCCGGTTCCTCCTATGACAGGATCTGAAGTCAATGTAAAAATCGGAGGCCCTACTGAGCCTAATCAGGTTTGGATCGATTTAAGTGACTATACTAATCCGGCTGTCAACAGCAGAACAGCTTGGGATCTTGGTTTTTATAGCGGTGATGCATACAGGGTTACTTTGAATGGATCTATTGCTATGACCGTAGTTAAAATACCCAATGCTACAGATATCAGCAAGGTAAAAGAATCTGATGTGGCAAGCTTGAAAGAAACCGCTCAGGTGGGAACATTTGATGCTGCAAACATGAAATATGTTGACAACCCGAACGGAAATTTCTTAACTCAGACTTCCGGGATTGATGCCATAAAAGAAAATGATGCTGAAAACCCTATTTATCTTATCAATCTTGGGAGAGAAATACCTTCTTCATCAAACATTGGAGCTGGTTCTGTTTCATTATCCAGTGATCCTAGAGGATGGAAAAAAATTCAAATCCTGAGAGCTCAGAATGGATATAAAATCCGTTATGCAGATTTGAATGCAACAGGAACAGATATCAAAGAATATATCATTACCAAAGATACAGAGTACAACTTTACATTCTTCAACCTGAAAACAGGAACTCCGGTAAAGATTCAGCCTAAGAAAAAGAGCTGGGATTTAGCATTCACAACATTTACCAATGAAGTATTCATGGGGCCTACAACCAGTGCAGGAAGTTATTTTTATGCTGATTTTGTAACAACAAATACACTTAATGGAGTAGGAGCTTATCAGGTAAGTGTTACGGGAAGTTTAGATGCTGCATATGGTGCATTTAAGTTAAAAGATGTTGAGCCCGCAAAATTTGTGTTCAATGATCAGAGAGCGATCGGAGATAAATGGAGAACAACTACAGGTACAGCTTCCAACCCGGTTCCTTTTGTGTATGCAGACCGTTTCTTTGTATTAAAAGATGCTGAAGGTTTCTATTTCAAATTGAGGTTCAATACCATGAAGAATACGAAAGGAGACCGTGGATACACCAATTTTGAATTCGAACCTTTATAAATAATCAAATAATAGTATATCATGAAAAAATTCATCCTTGCAGCCTCTGTTCTTGTAGCAGTATACTCTTGCAAAAAAGCAGAAGGAGCCGCAAAAGAAAATACAACAGAAGCTACTTCTGAAGCACCAAAAACCAACAATAAAATTGTAACATTAAACGGTGGGATTACTGAAATCGTAAGTGCTCTAGGCCACGAAAAGGAAATCGTTGCAACAGATGTTACCAGTACTTATCCTGCAAGCTTAAAAGCTACAGCAAAAGATTTGGGTCACATGAGATCAATGACCATTGAGCCAATCATGGCGGTCTCTCCGACATTAATTTTAGCTTCGGATAAAGATATCAACCCGGAATTGATGGGGAAAATCAAATCTTCAGGTATTCAGACTGAGGTTTTCAAACAGGAATACACGGTTGAAGGAACCAAAAAACTCATAGAACAAGTAGCAAAAGCTATCGGAAATACGAATTATCAGAAATTAAATGATAAAATTGATGCTGATCTGAAGCAGGTACAACCCATTGCTAAAAAGCCAAAAGTATTGTTCATCTATGCAAGAGGAAATATGTTGATGGTTAGCGGTAAAAATACACCAATGGCTTCATTGATCACCCTTGCAGGTGGAGAAAATGCTGTAACTGATTTTGAAGATTTCAAACCATTGACTCCTGAAGCAGTTGTAAAAGCTAATCCCGATGTATTGTTCTTCTTCGAAACTGGCCTGCAGGGAGCAGGAGGAAATGAAGGAGCGCTAAAAATGCCGGGCGTATCTCAAACCAACGCAGGTAAGAATAAGAAAATTATCGCAATGGACGGAGGTTTAGTTTCAGGTTTTGGACCGAGAGTAGGAGAAGCAGCAGTAGGATTAAACAAACTTTTAATTGAAAGCACAAAGTAAACTATACTTTTATCTTATTATAAGTGCGGTACTGCTTGCTATTATAGCAGTACTGTCACTTAATACAGGAGTCTATGATTTTGGAGGAAAATCTCCATTCATGGTTCTGTGGCAATTTATAAAAGGAGACACCCATTTATCATTGAGTGATAAATATGTGATTTGGGACGTAAGAGCAGCCAGAATTATTATGGCCATCTTAGTAGGAAGTATGTTGTCGGTTTCAGGAACAAGTCTTCAGGGGCTTTTCAAGAATCCTTTGGCGACGGGAGATTTAATAGGACTTACATCAGGAGCAACCCTGCTGGCAGCAATTGCAATTGTTTTAGGAGGGCATTTTAAAGAATATCTTCCTGAAGCAGTACAGTTTTCACTGGTAGGAATCTCGGCTTTTATAGGTTCTTTTTTATCAATGATGCTGGTATATAAAATATCAACAAACGGAGGAAAGACCAATGTAGTCATGATGCTGCTAACCGGAGTGGCAATAACGGCGATCGGTTTTTCAATAACCGGATTTTTGATTTACATCTCAAAAGATGAACAACTCAGGGATCTTACTTTTTGGAACTTGGGAAGTTTAGCAGCAGCAACATGGACAAAGAATATTATCCTGGCCATTGTTCTGGTTATTGCTTTCATTATTTTACTGCCTAAAGGAAAAGCGTTGAATGCGATGATGTTGGGAGAAAAAGATGCACAACACCTGGGAATCAATGTGGAAACACTGAAAAGGCAGATTATTATTATTGTAGCTTTAATGGTGGGAAGCTGTGTGGCATTTTCAGGAACAATTGGTTTTGTAGGTCTTATTGTACCTTATATTTTAAGACTTTTATTCAAATCCAATTATGCTTTTATTTTGCCATTATCAGCAATGTGTGGAAGCATTTTGTTGCTGACAGCAGATACCTTCAGCAGAAGTATTGTGGCACCGTCAGAATTGCCGATCGGAATTTTGACAGCCTTAATGGGAGGTCCTATTTTCATCGCTATTTTGGTAAAATTTAAAAAATCACTGTAATGATCAAGGCACACCAGATAAATTATAAACATAAAGAATTCCGTATTCTGGATGGGGTAGATGTCTCTTTGGAATATGGTGAATTTTTAGCCATTGTAGGTCCTAACGGAGCTGGGAAATCAAGTCTTCTGAGCGTTTTGGCAGATGAGGTGAAATCCGGTAATAACAAAGTCTTGTTTAAAGATAAGCCTATTAAAGATTGGAATATAAAAGAACTTTCAAAACACAAAGCAAAGTTCTCACAGCATAACAGCAATGATATTCCTCTTGAGGTAAAAGATGTGATTATGATGGGAAGGTATCCGTATTTTGATGCCCAACCCGGAAAAGAAGATCTTGAAGCCATGAACAATATGATGTACGAAACAGATATTTTTCATCTTAAAGAAAGAGAATACAATACACTTTCAGGGGGCGAAAAGCAACGTGTACACTTATCGAGGGTAATGGCGCAGCTTGAAAACGATATTGCCCATAAGCTGGTTTTTCTGGATGAACCTTTGAATAATTTGGATATAAAACATCAGTATAAGGCGTTGGAAATTATAAAAAACTTTACCAAAAAAGCCAACAGTGCTATTGTTGTTTTGCATGATCTGAACCTTGCTGCACAATTTGCAGATAAGATTTTATTAATGAAAGCAGGGCAGGTTTCTGCCTATGGGACTCCACAGGAAGTTTTTACAGCAGAAAATATCAGCAATGCCTATAACTTTCCCTGTACCATCTGTGACCACCCTATTACGAATAACCCAATGATCATTTTTGGATAACCATGGAAAAAGAAGAACTCAAAATCCTCGCACAGAATCTCGCCAACCCAGAAGGGGAAAAAGGCATTGAGATCGGTGAAATGATGAATGCCACTAACATCAGTATGACGTTAGAAAGTATCAGAACACTTGTGATAGATGACGATCAGCAAATTCTTGAAATAGGACACGGAAATGCCGGACATTTGAAAAGCATCATGAGTCTCGCAAAGAACCTGAAATATACGGGAATTGATATTTCCGAAACCATGCATAATGAAGCCAAAAGACTGAATAAAGAATTCGAAAATCAGGCAGAATTTATATTGTATGAAGGAAAAAAGCTCCCTTTTCAGGATAGGATTTTCGATAAAATATTTACAGTGAATACCGTGTATTTTTGGGAAAATCCAGTGGAGTTCTTAAATGAAATCTACAGAGTTCTGAAAGATGACGGAACCTTCGTTCTTACATTCGGACAGAGGGATTTCATGGAAAAACTACCCTTTACAGAATTTGATTTTACCTTGTACAGCAACAGTGAAATGGAAGAACTGATTTCCAAAAGTCATTTTCAAAGAATGAAAACTTCTGAAAAAGAAGAAGAAATAAAAAGTAAAACAGGAAACGAAACAATACAAAGAATTTATACAATTTTAACCATAAAAAAGTAAAATAATGAGCATATTAGTTAATGATTTAAAGGAAAAATGGGAGGCTCTGAAAGCAGAAAATCCACATATAAGAATAAGAAATGCAGCAGCACAATTAGAAGTAAGTGAAGCAGAATTATTGGCAACAAGCATTGGAGAAGGAGTAACTTCCCTGAACCCAGATTTCCCGGGAATCCTTACTGAAGCTGAAAAATTAGGAAAGGTAATGGCTCTTACCCGTAATGAAGAATGTGTTCATGAAAGAAAAGGAACGTACCTGAACGGAGATTTCAGCAGTCCTCATGCACAGCTTTTTGTGGGTGAAGATATTGATCTTAGAATTTTCCTTAACCACTGGAAATTTGCTTTTGCAGTAGCGGAAGGAGATAAGAAAAGCCTTCAGTTTTTCGGAAAAGACGGTTTGGCGCTTCACAAGATTTATTTGACTAAAGATAGTAACGAAGCAGCTTTCGATGCCATTGTAGAAAAATTTAAAGCAGAAGATCAGAATCAGGCACTTACTTTTGAAGCAGTAGCTCCAAAACAGGCTGAAAAAGCAGATTCGGAAATTGATGTGGAAGGTTTCAAAAAAGCATGGACAGAATTAAAAGATACACATGATTTCTTCATGATGACCAGAAAATATGGTGTAAGCAGAACACAGGCATTAAGATTGGCACCGGAAGGATTTGCTAAGAAAATTGATAATGCTAAAGTGGTAAACATCCTTGAAGATGCCTCTGAAAAGAATACTCCAATCATGGTTTTCGTAGGAAACAGAGGAATTATCCAGATCCATACAGGAAATGTAAAGAAAACACTTTGGCATCAGCAATGGTTCAACGTAATGGACCCGGATTTCAACTTACACCTGGATGTGACGAAAATTGCAGAAGCATGGATCGTGAAAAAACCAACAGAAGATGGAGAAGTAACAGCTATCGAAGTATTCAACAATGAAGGAGACTTTATCGTTCAGTTCTTCGGAAAAAGAAAACCTGGAATTCCTGAACTTCAGGAGTGGAAGGATCTTGTAGCATCATTAGAAAAGTAATAATTAGATAATTTGAATGAGACCGTTTTGTTTGTAAAATTCAAAGCGGTCTTTTTTATTTCAGATTTTGGCAGATAGTGGATGAAGAAAGTAAAAAGGCAGATTTGTAAATGAACGAATTCACTATTATAATTCAGAGAAAGCCAAATATTTGTGTAATTTGTGTTTAAATATAAAATAAAATGAAAAATATTTTCATCGCGATACTGCTGGCAGGTTTCTGCTCATTAAAGGCACAGGACTTTAAAGCGTATCAATTTTATGATAAAAAAGGAAAGGAGGTAAAGACGGATAAGCTGGTGAAAGAACTGGCAGATTATGATGTAGTTTTTTTTGGTGAAAATCATAACAGCTCTATCAACCACTGGCTTCAGCTTAAAATAACAGAAGCTCTCTTTGCAAAAAAGAACGGGCAGCTTATTCTAGGAGCAGAAATGTTTGAAAGAGACAATCAGGCCCAGCTGGATCAATATTTAAACGGAAAGTTTGACGCTAAAACATTAAAAGATTCCGCTCGTTTATGGAACAATTATAGTACAGATTACAAACCTTTGGTAGATTTTGCTAAAGATAAAAAACTGAACTTCATTGCAACCAATATTCCAAGAAGATATGCATCTCAAACCGCTAAAGAAGGTCTTGAATCTTTGAACAAATTAAGCGAAAAAGAGAAAACGTACA
The DNA here is from genome assembly GCF_021869745.1 of Chryseobacterium sp. MEBOG07. Lineage (NCBI taxonomy): Bacteria > Pseudomonadati > Bacteroidota > Flavobacteriia > Flavobacteriales > Weeksellaceae > Chryseobacterium > Chryseobacterium sp. MEBOG07. The sequence continues at coordinate 3,651,247 of NZ_CP084579.1, read as the reverse complement.
TTGCTCAGCTGCCTATCAAAGTTACTTTGGACACTCCGGGATATCAGGAGATGAAAAAGATGATGGGTGACCATGCTGAAGGAACAAAAGTGATGAATTTTATTTCAGCCCAGGCTACAAAAGATGCTACCATGGCTGAATCTATTCTGAAAAACTATCAGGCAGGAAAAATGTTCATTCACTACAATGGAAACTACCACAGCAAAGAATTTGGTGGAATTTACTGGTATATCAAACAGAAAAACCCTAACCTGAAAATGGCCGTCATCTCAGTTTTTGAATCAGATGATACTGAGTTGAAAGTACCCGCCAAAGATTATATCCCAACAGATTTTAATCTGATTATTCCGGGAGATATGACAAAGACCTTTTAAACCTTCAACTGTTAGAGTGAAAAAATCAATAGGAACGGGCTTTAGCCCGTTTTATTTTTATAACAAAATTCCAATGGCTTTAGCCAAAACTTAAAATTTATGGATAAATAATCATTTTTATTCTACAATATTTACCTTTGTACTACATTCAAAAAACATGAAGAAATTACCCATCCTGCTGATCCTTTTTATAGGCTTAATGAATGCCCAGAAACTCACTTCTAATGAGCTTTCAATTATTAATCAAGGAGATGCAAATACTGCGCTGCCAATCTATCAGACGACAGATAACAATCAGCATAAAACATTGCTGAGTATTTCTTCGGAAGCCGATCCTCTTGACCCGAATACCGCTGTTTTGGTAAAAAGAATGAAAGAATCTCTTCTTTCAACAGATGGTGGAGTAGGAATTGCGGCCCCTCAGGTGGGAATCAACAGAAAAATTATTTGGGTGCAGCGTTTTGACAAAGAAGGAACTCCATTGGAATATTTTATCAATCCGGTAATTGTCTGGCGTTCCGATTTGCAGAACCTTGGTCCTGAAGGAGATTTATCTATTCCTGATTTTAGAGATCAGTTCTATAGAAGTAAAGTGATCCAGCTGGAATATGTGGATTTGAAAGGACAGAAATATACAGAAATAGTGGAAGGATTTACAGCCGTTATTTTCCAGCATGAGATCGACCACCTTTCCGGAATCCTGATTTCCGACAAAAAAGAAAAAGAAAAAAACAACTCTTACAAAAAGGTAGATGCCTATCAGAAAAGCGATTTGATGAAAGATAGAAGATAATGATGAGTAATAAATTATGAATGTGAAATTTTCCAATCATTTACAATAAACATAATCATCTGTGCGCATCTGCGAAATCTGTGGGAAAATAAAAAATAAAAAGGAGCTGTTTCCATGGAAACAGCTCCTTTCGTTATAACTATGCTTAAAAAAATTGGATTAGTCGTTGTTAGTTACTGATAACTTCACCTCAATATTATTTCTGGTAGCATTAGAATAAGGACAGATCTGGTGTGCCTTTTCTGTCAACTCCTGTGCCTCTTCAATAGAAACTCCAGGGATGTTCACATCAAGCTCTGCAGCCAGTCCGAAACCACCATTTTCAAGTTGGCCAATGCTTACCTGTGCCGTTACTGTAGTTTCTCCCGTCTTTACTTTAGAAAGACTGATTACTCTGTTCAGCGCACTATCGAAGCATGCAGAATATCCGGCTGCAAAAAGCATTTCAGGATTGGCAAAATCATCATTTGCTCCTCCAAGAGCTTTAGGCATTCTTACTTCAAGATCCAATACTCCGTTTTCACTTTTCACATGTCCGTTTCTGCCACCTTGAGCAGTAACCTGGGTTGTATATAATGTTTTCATTTATTTTTCTATTTTGTTTAAGATTTTTAAAACTGTTTCTTTAAGTTGTAAAAGCTCTTCAGGCTGTATATCAATTTTTTTCTGGATTTTTCCAGGAATTTCACAAGCCCTTTCACGAAGTTTTTTGCCAGCTTCATCTAAAAATACTTCAACCACTCTTTCGTCTTCTTTTTTACGTTTTCTGATGATGAATCCTTTGGTTTCCAGTCTTTTGAGAAGAGGAGTTAAAGTGCCACTATCCAGAAATAGCCTTTCTCCAATATGAGATACCGTCAGACCGTCACCGTCCCATAATATCATCATCACAAGGTACTGCGGATATGTAATGTCGAGCTCATCAAGAAAAGGACGATAAAGCCCTGTAATCTCTTTAGCAATTACATACAACGGAAAACAGATCTGGTTTTCTAATTTGGGTGTTTTCGGATTTTCCATAAGTTTGAGTACGAAAGATTCGATGAAGGTATTACTTTTTTATGATAAATTCATCCATTGGAATTCTGACTTTTTTCATAGAAGATAGCCAGTCATTAGCTTCATCACGGTATCCAAGGTATAAAAGACTTACACTTTTTAGTCCTAATTCTTTTAATCCCAATACTTCATCCACTACAGCGTTGCTAAAACCTTCTGCCGGAGTACTGTCGATTTTAAGCTCTGCAGCCTGTGCAAGAGCAATACCCAAAGCAATATACGTCTGGCGGGCAGTGTGTGCAAAATGCTCTTCTGCAGACTGCGCGCTGTACATTTCTTTGATTTTATCGGTATAGCTTCCGAAACGTCCTCTTGGAAGGTCTCTTACGTCAGTATGATAATCGTAAACTTTGTCAATTTTTTCATTAGAATAGCTGTCCCATGCTGCAAAAACCAAAACGTGAGAAGAATCTCTCATCACTTCAGGGTTCAAAGCTCCGGCTACCATTTTATCCTTCAGCTCCTGGTTTTCTACTACGATAATTCTGAATGGTTGTAAACCTGATGAAGTAGGAGCCAGCCTTGCTGATTCTAAAATAATATTAAGGTCTTCTTGTGAAATTTTTTTGTTGGGATCATAAGCTTTTACAGCGTGTCTCCAGTTTAGATTTTCTATTAATGACATTTCTCTTTTGTTTTTAAATTAAACTACTTGGTGTTTACTGAACTTCAATTTTAATTTTTTGAAGTAAATTAACTATGCAAATATATGATAAATTAAATTGTAAGCAATTTAATTTTGAAAGATTTTATTGATGGCGATTATTGATGAACTAAAATAGGCAAGAGAAAAAACGAATTTGCCTTAACTCATTTCCACACGATTCGGATTTTTTAAAAGCACTGCTATTCCAATCTTTGCTATAGAATTTTAAACTAAAAACAATGCAAAGATTTAAAAACAAAACCGCTTTAATTACGGGAGGAACCAATGGAATGGGCTTGGCAACCGCTCAAAAATTCATTGAAGAAGGTGGATCTGTGATTATCACAGGAAGAAGTGAAGAAACTGTGAATCTGGCTTTGGAAAAACTAGGAGAGAAGGCTTCTGGAATTGTATCCAATGCAGGAAATATGAAAAACTTGATAAAGCTGCAACAGGAAGTCAAAAGATATACTGAACATATTGATCTGGTCTTTGCCAATGCAGGATACGGAAAATTTGTACCCGTGGAATATGTAGATGAAAACCAGTTTGATGAACTTTTCAATGTGCTGGTAAAAGGACCTTTTTTCACCGTTCAGCAGATGCTGCCATTGATGAAAAGAGGAAGTTCTGTTATTTTCAATACTTCAGTGGCAACTGATATTGCAATGCCTAATTTTTCGGTGTATTCGGCAGCTAAATCAGCAGTACAGTCTTTCATCAAAACCTTTGCGGTAGAGCTTACAGAATGTGGTATTCGTGTGAATGGAGTAAGCCCGGGACATATTAAAACCAATATTTTTAATAATACAGGTTTAACCGTTGAGCAGATTGAAAGTGCCATTGATGATATTATTCCAACAATTCCTTTCAAAAGACAGGGAGAACCGTCAGAGATAGCCAACGTCGTTCTTTTCCTTGCTTCAGAGGAAGCTTCCTATATTCATGGAGCTGAGATAAAAGTAGATGCGGGGATTTCTGTGATCAGATAACGCCGGATCATTTAAACTTTGAGGAGGATCAAAGATTATTTGACCTCCTTAATCTCTTTGATGATATTGGTTTTATTTTCAATGCCTATATCATATGTTTTACTTTTCTTAAAGCTTTGGGTCGCTTTTTCCAGAAGAGTTTTGTAGTCAGTTGATTTTTTTGAAAGATAAAAAACCTGAGCACTTATGCCAATAGAAACACGTACAACCTCGTTAGGTTTGTCCGGATCTTCGGTAATATTGGTTATAGTGGAATTGTTATACCAGGTTAAATTCTGTGAACTGGAGTTACCGGAACAAGATGTGATCATAATAAAAAGTAATAATAGATAGGACCAGGGTTTCATAACGAAAAGTATTAAGTGAAAAAGCTCCTGCAATATATTACAATAAATACAGGAGCTCTATATAAATTAGTTAAAATCCACAGCTAGCTACACTAGGTGCAGGAGAAGGTGAACATCCTGATAGGGATGAGAATATATTCAATACACAGTTGGTATTTACATAATTGTTATCATACAGTAAAGACCCTGACGGACTTCTGTAGTAAACATTTCCTGCCGTATTGGCGAAAGAAGATACAGAAGCAGATCCACAGCTGGTATTGGTACATGCAGCTCTCCATGCAGCATCAGTTACAGGTCCGCTTGAGAATAATGAAGGATCTATGATTCTTTTCTCAACAACTCCTGAAGCATTCTTAAAGCTTACCAATATTGCTACGTGATATACCCAAGATACACAGCAAGTTCCTGTAGAAGCTCTCAGGTTTCCATATACAAACTGTTTTTCACAGTCGTAACCTGCATTCAGTAATATTTGTCTCATTTTGTGGGCTCTTGCATAGCAGCCATCAACAGGATATCTGAATGTGATACATGGTGAAGATGCCGTAGAAGTTCCGCAAGCCTGATTTTTGATTTGAGCAAACAGACTGTTTAAAGTGGCCAGGTTAGGAATAACACTTACCGCTTTCCTGTTTTCTTCTTTTACTTCTTTGGTGAAGACAGATTTGAAATAACGGATGTCATCATCTGTTGCTTTGTCTACTTTTGCAATTTCGTTAGTATTGGCTTTAAGGAAAACATGAATAGGTGTTTCGTTCTCAACAGCCGTTTTGATCATGGAAATATAAGCTGCATTTTCTTTACTGTCCTTAATTTCATAAGGCTGGGCAGTAACCATAAATGAGATTTTAAATTTTCCATCTTCTTTCTCGATCCCTACCGGGACGGTCTTGCCGAAATCTTTCATAGCAGTTTCGTTAGACTCTTTTGCTACAAGATTCGGATCCTGGTTGGCGCTTGAATCTGAGCAGGCATTGAATGACATCATCGTCACAAATACCATCATGGATAGCAGAAATTTTTTCATAGTTTTTATATTTTGGTGGTTAGTTTTAAGTGAACTTTTTAATTGTAATAGTTCACTATTTTGTGATATTAAAAGTAATAAAAATTAAAACATATGCAAGATTTTTTTTTCAAAAAATACATTATTCTGTTATATTTTTGATTTTATGATATTGTAAATGGCGGAAAACCTGATGATTTTGATAGTGATATTCAGGAAAAACAGGAAATTGTAAAATATCGATTTTTTTGATTCTTACGGTCTTGATTCCTCCGAAATGGAGAGCGTATAAGTAGGCCTATCAAACATTATAATAATTTAAACTAAAAAACCAGTTTCAACTATTGAAACTGGTTTTTATGATTGTTATATCTTATTTATACAGACTATTTGTAGATCAATTCTGCCTGGAAAACGTCTGCAAAATGTTTTCTGATCTTTGCCTTTAATTCTTCCATTTCTTCCAGTGTCAGTTCTCTTTCAAGCTCTCTTTTTAAAGAAGTCACCTGCTTATCTTTGATACCACATGGAATAATGTATTCAAAATAGCGCATATCCGTATTAACATTCAATGCGAAACCGTGAAGGGTTACCCATCGGGACGCTTTCACTCCCATAGCACACATTTTTCGGGCATAAGGCTTACCAACATCCAGCCATACTCCGGTTTCTCCAGGAGAACGTTCTCCTTTAAGACCATACTCGGCAATGGTTCTGATGATCACTTCTTCCAGGTTTCTCATATATAAATGAATATCCGTAAAAAAGTTTTCAAGGTCCAGGATAGGATAGCCTACAACCTGTCCGTAGCCATGATAGGTAATATCTCCACCACGGTTTACCTTTACGAAAGTGGCATCAATTTTTTTCAGTTGATCCATACCGGCAAGCATATTTTCTTCATGTCCGCTTTTTCCCAAAGTATACACATGGGGATGTTCTACAAAAAGAAGGTGGTTCGGAGTCGTAATATGCTGTTCTTCGGGAAGATCCCTGTTTTTTATTTTGGTATCAATGATATTTTTCATCAGTTGTTCCTGGTAATCCCAGGCAGGCTGATATTCTTTGATCCCTAAATCTTCAAATTCTACTGCTTTATTCTGATTTGTATTCATTTCAATTTTTGATATACAAATTTAGTGAATTTTACCCTTTGATGGAATGGATAAAATCTATGGCACTTTTCTTCCAGTCTTTATCCTGAAGTAAAATATTCACAAAGGCTGTTCCGATGATCCCGCCATCCGCTTTTTCCGTTACATTTTCAAAATCCTCTTTCGACTTGATTCCGAATCCGATCATCACTGGATTTTTAAGTGGGAGAGAAGCTACTCTGGAAAGGTAGTTTTCATTTTTTAAGACCGCATTTTCATTCCCCGTTGTAGAAGAGGAGCTTACTGCATACAGAAAACCTGAACTTAAAGAATCCAGATATATCATTCTTTCATCGGAAGTTTCCGGGGTTACCAGAAAGGTGAAATTGAGATTATATTGCTTTAATATAGACTGATAATTTTTCTCAAACTCGATAGGAGGGAGGTCAGGAAGAATTAATCCTGAAACACCACTTTCGGAACATGCCGCACAGAACTTTTCAAATCCGAAACTCAATACAGGGTTGATATATCCCATCAGGATAATCGGAATTCTGATTTCGTTTTTGATGGTTTTTAATTGAGATAATAGCTTTTCAATAGTCATTCCGTTCTGTAAAGCCAGTTCGTGAGCTTTCTGAATCACCGGGCCGTCTGCCACTGGATCAGAATAAGGCATTCCGATTTCGATCATATCTGCTCCGGAATCCTGAATCAGTTTTATAATATCAGCAGTGTCTTCCAGTTGTGGAATTCCTGCAGTGAAGTATATATTTAGTTTTTTCATTTCTTTATTATAGAAGTTAGAAATTAGTGATGAGAAGTTAGAAGAGAGTTTTATTTCCTGGATAATGCTATACTAATTTCTGGCATCTAACTTCTGATTTCTTTGAGGTATGTTTCCATATCCTTATCTCCGCGGCCACTCAGACAAATGACGACAACATCATTTTCATTAAATTTCTTCTTATCCAAAACAGCAAGGGCATGAGAGCTTTCCAATGCAGGAATAATTCCTTCCAGTTTGGTCAGTTCAAAAGCACATTTTAAAGCTTCATCATCATTAATGCTAAAGAATTCTGCTCTTTTTTCCTGAAATAAATGCGCATGGAAAGGCCCGATTCCCGGATAATCCAGTCCCGCAGAAATAGAATGAGGTTCTATAACCTGCCCATCTTCGGTCTGCATCACAAGACTTTTACTTCCATGAAGGACTCCAAGAGTTCCTAAAAATGTAGTCGCTGCAGATTTTCCTGAATCTACTCCCAGACCGCCGGCTTCGGCAGCAATGATTTTCACTTCTTTTTCTTCTACAAAATGATAGAAAGTTCCGGCAGCATTGCTTCCTCCACCTACACAGGCAATCACATAATCAGGATTTTCTCTTCCGATTTTCTCCTTAAGCTGTTCTTTGATCTCCTTTGAAATAATGCTCTGAAATCTTGCCACAAGATCCGGGAAAGGGTGAGGACCTACGACGCTTCCAATCACATAATGCGTCGTCACAGGATTGTTGATCCAGTCTCTTAATGCTTCATTTACTGCATCTTTAAGGGTCTTTGAGCCTGAAGTAGCGGCTATAACTTCTGCACCCAGCATTTTCATTCTTGCAACATTCGGGGCTTGTCTCTGGATATCAATTTCACCCATATAGACGATACATTCCAAACCAAGCAAAGCACAGGCTGTAGCAGTGGCAACGCCGTGTTGTCCGGCTCCGGTTTCCGCAATGATCCTTGTTTTTCCGAGGCGTTTTGCCAATAGAACCTGTCCCAGTGCATTATTGATCTTATGAGCTCCGGTATGGTTGAGGTCTTCCCGTTTTAAGTAAATCTGAGTCTTATATTTATTACTTAGATTTTTAGCAAAATATAATGGTGTAGCACGACCTACATAGTTTTTCAGCAAATCCTGATATTCAGCCTGAAACTCTTCAGACTCTATAATTTCAAGATAATTTTTTTGTAATTCTTCTACATTGGGATAGAGCATTTCGGGGATAAAGGCTCCTCCAAACTCTCCATAATATCCGTTTTCATCGGGGTTTTTATAATTCATTTTTTTATTCTTTAGTAATTAAATAAGCATTGTTTTGTAAGCTTAGCTGATTGAGCAGTTCTTTTCTTTCCTGTGAAGCATTAAAAATCAAAATATCATCATCTTCATCAGAGGCAACCCATTCCGAATCGATACTTTCTTTGATCATTTTAGCTTTGTCATGAAGAATTTCGATAGAACATTTTTCATAAAAAGGTCGAAGATCAGAATGACAAAAGCCAATTGTTTCCAATGCTCTCTGAATGACATTTTCTTTGAAACTGTGGACCAAAGCGGCTCCATATCCCTTTTTTTCATAGGCGGAAACAAGTCCTACAACTTCTGCAAATGAATAATTATGATCCGATATTTTTAAGGTAAAATCAAAATTCAGCCGCATAACCGCCAGTATATTTTCATCGGTATCCAGCAGGAAATGAAATTCCGAATCTTTGAAAAAAGTACGGAAATAGTCTGGTTTCATAGTACTCCAGGCAGAAACGTCCCAAAGTTGCAAGATATGCTCTATGTCACGTTCTAGTAAATCCTTGCTTTCTTTTATCTGATATTTCATGGGTTTAAACTATTAATAAATGTGAGATGGTAATCGTACTGTTGCTTGGTAATCAGTTTTTTATAATATAACAATTCTATTTTATGCATTAAATCAATCAAGGTTGCTTTATCTATTTTTGACTGATACATGGTGATTGCAATCTCCAGGTTGTCAATCAGATAATAAGGATCGGAATCTTCATACAGCAGAAATATTTTAGCATAAATCAGTCCTAAATCATATTTTACCACTGATCTTACATGATTTTCTAAAAATTTATCAGAAATAATGACCAGATAATAACTGTTCCAGAGGCTGATTCTCTCAAAAAAATACTGGATGTCACTTTCTTCAAAATCTTTAATCGTGCTAATGAATTTAGACAATAATCCACCGACTTCCCAATGTTCTATATTGCTGTCATTTTGAGAAACAAAGTGATACAGATTCTGGATTTTTTCATTTCCGAATTTGGGTGGAAATAATGTTTTATAAAATGTCTTCTTTAGCAAATGTATGTTCATCATTGTGTGTTTTTATTTTTTATCTATTTTGCTGGTATAAAGTTTTAAACTTTTTTATCCTGTCAATATTCTTGTTTCCTGGCTCCGTTTCAAATTTTGAATTGATATCCAAAGCAAAAGGCTGTTGTTTCAAGGTTTCAATGTCTCCGATATTATCTTCTGAAATTCCACCGCTTAAAAAATAGGGGAGAGGAATCTCAAATTCATTCAATAAGGTCCAGTCAAACTGTTTTCCCGTTCCACCAAATGCTTTACTGTCAGTATCAAACAGGTAATAGGAAATAGGCTGTAGACTATTGGTTGCGGGTTGCAGACTGAAAGTTTGTGTTATTTTATTTTTGTTTTCAGAGAGGTCATTTCCTATTCTTATCACCTTTATGATCCCGACTTCCGGATTCAGTTTTTGTCTTAATTCAATAATAAAATCATTATTTTCATCACCGTGAAGCTGAACAAAATTCAACCCTGCTTTTTGAACAATTCTTGTAATGGTATCCGTTTCTTCATTCACAAAAACACCTACTTTTCCATGATGGTCAATACTTGCAATTTCTTCCAGGCTTAGATGGTTTAAAACATATCTGAGCGATTTCTCATAGAAAATAAAGCCAAGAAAATCTACCTTCATCGCAATCAGCTCTTGAATCTGGTCCTGTTTTGTAAGGCCGCAGACTTTGAGTTGAGGGGAAAGAGCATGGGTAAGTTGCAGGTTCATTGTAGTTGATTGTTATGAGTTAATTTGTAATGAAAAATCTTCAAATGCTTTGGCTGGATCTGTATTTTTCATGAAATATTCTCCCATCAGGAAACCATCAAATCCTTTTTCTTTTAAAAATTTAAAATCTTCAAGGTTGTAAATACCACTTTCTGCAACAGATAATACGTCTTTTGGAAGCAGATTTTTCAGTTGAACAGAATGCTGAAGGTCAACTTTGAAATCTTTAAGATTTCTGTTATTGATTCCCACAAGGTCAATTTTTGAATTAAAATGTTTCAGTTCTTCTTCCGTATGAATTTCCAGTAAGACTTCCATCTTCAGTTCATGAGCAAGTGCCGTGAATTCCTCTACCTGAGCGGGGGAAAGACAGGAAGCGATCAGTAAAACAACGTCAGCTCCTATACTTTTGGCTTCATAAAACTGGTACTCATCTATCATGAAATCTTTTCGGAGTATCGGAATTTTAATTTCATTCCTAACTTTTACAATATCATCGAAATTTCCTCCGAAAAAATCACTGTCAGTTAGGATAGAAATTCCACTGGCACCAAAATTTTCGTAAGCGGAAACCACTTCTAAGGGCTGAACATTATTATTGATGATCCCTTTTGAAGGAGATTGTCTTTTAAATTCAGCGATAATCCCGCTTTTATTTTTGATAGATTCTTTCAGAGAATAGGTTTTTCTTCCAAAAAAATCAGAGTCTTTTAATTGGTTGACAGAAACGCTTGATTTTGCAGCAGCAATTTCTTCTTTTTTTCGTTCAATAATCTTATCTAGTATAGTCATTTGATACAGAATTTAATAAGATGATAAAAATTATAAACCATTAAGGGATATTAAGATGATAAGATAAATTAAGTTCCATCAAAGTTGGAGAATAAAGGATATAGCTGAATAAATAGCTTTAGCTATGATCTTAACTATTCTTCATCCCTTAAAAATTCTTAACGGTTAAAAAATAATAAGGTTAATTAATCAAAAGGTTAAAGCTATTCAAGGCTTTTCCACTTTGCAGACTTTCCTGAGCCAAGAAAAGACAATCATCATAGGTGCCAAATTTATGAGTATTGTAAAGGGCTACTGAAGCATTGGCAAGGATCACAGAATTTTGCTGTTCTGTCCCTTTTCCTTCCAGGATATTCATAAATATTTTTGCGGTTTCCTGAATGGAGCTTCCTGCTTTAATATCTTCCAGCGTTACCGGATTGAAGCCTAAATCTTCTGCAGAATAGATTTCTTCACCGTTTTTTGTAATGATTTTGCTGTCATCGGTAAGGCTTATCTCATCATACCCATCCAAGCCATGCACTAAAATAAACTCACGTTCCTCTTTTTGAAGAAGATACTGGTAAATTCTTGCAATTTCCAGATTGTAAACTCCAATCATAGAATATTTAGGTTTTGCAGGATTCACTAATGGTCCCAAAAGATTAAAGAAGGTTCTTAATCCCAATGATTTTCTCAATAGCCCAACCGATTGCAGAGCAGGATGAAAATAAGGAGCATGCAAAAAGCAGATATTGGCTCTTTCAAGATCTTCATTCAGCTGCTCCGAACTGTTTTTGAACTGATATCCCAGTTCTTCCAGTACATTGGATGAGCCTGTAATGGTAGAAGCTCCGTAATTTCCATGTTTTGTTACCTTCTGCCCGGCTCCGGCTACCACAAAGCTGGCCAATGTTGATATATTGATGGTATCTTTTCCGTCACCTCCGGTTCCCACAATATCAATAGCGTCACTGGTATCAATATCTACAGGGGCAGCCATCTGTAACAAAGCTTCTCTGAAGCCTTCCACCTCTTTCAGGGTAATATTCCGCATCAGGAAAACACTGATGAAAGCAGTAACCTCTGCGGTATTGAACTTATTCTGTGCAATCTCAATCATGGTCGCTTTGGCTTCTGATTTTGAAAGCGTATTATGGTTGAACAGGTATTGCAGTATTTCTTTCATTTGGGGAGTTTTTATTGTTGTTGAGGGGATTTCTAGTGTTTTCATCCTAAAAGAAAGTTTTTAATGATTACTTCTCCTTCAGGCGTTAAAATGCTTTCAGGGTGAAACTGTACTCCGTGCACATCATAGGTTTTGTGCTGTAAAGCCATGATCATTCCGTCTTTATCTACGGCTGTGATCTCCAGTTCTTCCGGAAAACCTTCTGTATTGACTGCCCAGCTGTGGTATCTTCCGACTTCTAATCCTGAACTTAAGTTTTTGAAAAGTTTAGTGTCTTCTTTCACGAGCTCAGTAGTGGTGGCTACTCCGTGGAAAATTTCAGAAAGGTTGATAAGATTTCCTCCGAAAGCTTCAGCGATAGCCTGCTGTCCCAGACATACACCAAGGATGCTTTTCGTAGGAGCATATTCTTTAATAAGTTCCAATAAAATACCTGCTTCTTCAGGAATTCCAGGTCCGGGAGAAAGGATTATTTTATCATACTTTTCAATCTCTTCCAGAGTAATTTTATCATTTCTTACTACATCCACTCTTTGATTCAGAATTCTTTCAATAATCTGGACAAGGTTATATGTGAAGCTGTCATAGTTATCAAAAACGAGAACTTTAAGCTGTGGCTGCTGGGTGTTTATATTGTTGTTCATTTCTTTTTTTGTTAGTGTGTTGCTAGTTGATTGAATTTACTTTTAACCCTCAACTATTTTTTCAGCTTTTTCAACTGCTTTTTTTAGAGCATTCAGCTTGTTATTGACTTCCTGCAGTTCACTTTCCGGAACCGATTTTGCCACAATACCGGCACCAGCCTGATAAAAGAGTGTATTATTTTTGCTTAAGAATGTTCTGATCATAATCGCCTGGTTGCAGGTTCCATTCAATCCGATCATTCCTATACATCCACCGTAATATCCACGGGAATCTTTTTCATATTGATTGATCAGTTGCAGTGCTTTATGCTTGGGTGCTCCGCTTAGGGTTCCCTGAGGAAAAGTGGCAGAAACCATTTCAAGAGGATTGATGTCACTGGAAATATCTGCAGTCACTTCACTTACCATATGAATAACGTGAGAGAACAGTTGGATTTCTTTAAGTTTAGTAACCGTTATATTTTTTCCAAGCTTTCCAAGGTCATTTCTTGCAAGGTCCACCAGCATGGTGTGTTCTGCATTTTCTTTAGGATCAGCTTTTAAAACTTCAATAGCTTCAAGGTCAGCTTCAAAATTTCCTGTTCTTTTTGAAGTTCCGGCAATTGGATGAATGATTGCCTTGTTGTCTTTAATAATCAGCTGGCTTTCAGGGCTTGATCCGAATAATTTGTAATTTCCGTAATCAAAATAGAAGAGGTAAGGTGAAGGGTTGATATTTCTTAAAGCACGGTATACATTAAATTCATCTCCCTTGAATTTCTGTTCAAATCTTCTGCTTAGAACCAACTGGAAAACATCTCCGCGCATACAATGCTTTTGGGCTGTTTTTACCAGTTCAATATACTCTTCATCGGTAATATTAGAAGTTTCTTCATCTGTTTTTTCAAAAGGATAAACCGGAGTATTCTGGTTCTTAATAAGGTTTTCCAACAGATGAAACTCAGATTTTACCCCATCAATAGAGTTTTCAATAATGTACATTTCATCATTGAAATGATTGATAGCGATCACATATTGGTATAATCTGTATCTCAGAACAGGAATTTCAACTTCCTTACTTTGTGCTTTAAGGTTGATGTTTTCGAAAAACTGTACCGCTTCAAAGCTTGTATATCCGAAAAGGCTTTGTGCTGTCTGTTCGATAGGATCATTGGTTTCTTCACATTTGAAAATCTTTCGGAATTCTTCAAATATATCTGTGATATTTCGCTCCATAATAAACTGCTTTACAGGAGGGGAAGCAGGCAGCTTTATTTCGTATTCGTTCAGATTTTTCACTTCAATTCCGGCAATGGCATTCACTGCAATAAAGGAAAAGTTGTTGTCAATAGTTTTTGAATCTGAGCTTTCCAGAAGAATAGTATCCCGGAATTTGTCTCGGATCTTAAGGTAGATATTCATGGGAGTGTGAAGGTCTCCCAGTGTTTTTTTCGAAACAGTTTTTATTGTAATGGTGTTCGTATACATCGTGTTGTTTTTTGTAAGGTTTAAGAATAAAAAAAAGGCTTTAACGGTATCCGTCAAAGCCTATATATTGTTTATTTTATTATTTCTGCTATTTGATTAGCAACATGACAATACCTCCAGACCCGACGAAGAGTTTGAAAGCCACCACCAAATATTGTTGCTCATTTTAAACATGGGACAAATGTAGAAATTTTTTTAATACAATGAATAAAAAAAATCAGAAAAATAAAAAAACTTAATATAAGAGTCTGTTATTTAAGTTGTTTGAGCTCATGTTTCAATTCTTTGATTTTTTCTTTGTAAGTTTCATCATCATATTCTTTTACATAATCTTCCAACGCGTTTATATATTCTTCAATGAATTCCTTATTCGTTTTGTCTGCCTCATACTTGGTTTTTGCTGAATTGACAGGGGCTAGCTTTTCATATTCTAATAAAATTTTTCCTTCCCGAGATTGATCATAAAGAATAACAATATTTTTTTCATATCCGGGAATGTATTTTACAGGAATATCCTTATCACCGGGTATTCTGATTGAATTGCTGATGGGATAGATCGCTGCAGAAGTAGTGGAGAAAAAAGTAGTGGTGTATTTCCCATCCTGTTTCTTTACAATAGCTTCATAATCGTGAATATACATCTCATTGAGAGTAGAATTGGTTTCCACATCAGAAGTGATAATAGCGGTACTTTCGACACCATATTTATTCAGGAACCAGGCATTTAAGAACTGTCCTCCGAACCCGTTTAGTATCGCAAGAGGAATGATCGGAATCAAAAACCATGCTTTTTTTGTCAGATAGGAGAGAAGTCCAAAGAATACAAACAGCAGAATCACAGTATAAAAACCATGATGGCTGGTGAAAAACAGGATTTTTGAAATTAAAACCATACCCTAAAATTTTTAATTATCTTTTAGTATAAAATCTGATTAAACTTATCAAAAAAATACAAGAGTGGCAACGTTTATCTATTTATTACGGCTCAACAGATATAAAGTAGATTTTCCAGGAAAACGAATGTCGGGTTTCAAAACTTTTAATTCAAAAAAAAATTGTAACCCCCAACATTCTAAATTATTTACTGTACAGGCTCAGAAAGAGGAATATCAGGAGTTCCGCTGTAGAAAACAATCAACGTTGCTCCCTGATCTCCGGTTTTTCCTCTGTGTGCTACATTTACCATTTCCGGAAGAACCTGACCTTTTCTTACCCATTGCGTTTTACCATCTTCCTTTCTTTCTATCTGAATTTCTCCTTTCTTTACATAAGCCGCATTGATTACAGAATGCTTATGCCAGTCCAATGCTTTGTTAGGCGGTACGGCAATTTTAAGAACAGAAATTTCAGGTTGTTTGCTTGGATAGGCAGGGTAAGTTGTTCCGTCCCATGACTTTGTGGTTTTTAGCAGAGTGACCGATTCAATTTTATCTGAATACTCTGATTGTGGTTCGTTTGATGAGTTATCACACGAAAAAGGAGGGAAGTTAGCACAACAAAAAAGCTGTGCCAAATACATTTTCTTTAGTCATAAATTGTTTATTAATAGATTGATTTTGGTTCGGATAATCCGTTTTACAAAAATAGCAACCCAATTTAAATATCCCTAATGTTTGAAATATTTTTTATTGAAATTCAGATCTTAAAAAATATTTATCAAAGAAAACATTTGTCATAAGTTTAAAGGTTTATTTTTTATATTTTTGCTTCCAAATTAGAAAAAAATGAAAAAAGTATTAGCAATCGCATTTATCGGAGGTTTATTATTAGCAAGCTGCTCAAAAAAAGCAGATCACTCTTTACAGGATAGCAACACAATGCTTGAAGAGCCAGAAACAGCTACTGTTGTAGATTCTACTGCTAAGCCTGCTGCTCCAGCTGCTGCAACTCCGGCTGCCCCTGCTACTGAAGCTGCTAAAACAGATTCTACAGCGAAGAAATAATGAAAAAAATACTTTTGGCAGGAACTCTGGGTCTTCTGATCCTTTCCTGTTCTAAAAAAGAAAATACAGCAGAAGTGGCAGCTTCTTCTGAAACAGCTGCTGTTTCAGAACCGGCAAAATCTAATCTTTCGGGTGATCAGATCATGGAAACATTAGACTGCTCAGGATGCCACTCTGTGAATGAGAGAATGATAGGACCTTCTTATAAGGAAATTGCAGGTAAGTACTCTGAAAAGGATACAGAACTGCTGGCTTCCAAAATCATAGAAGGCGGAAGTGGAGTATGGGGAAGCGTGCCTATGGCTGCCCATCCACAGGTATCTAAAGAAGATGCCAAAAAAATGGTGGAATATATTTTAAGTCAGAAGAAATAGAATATGTCCACTGAAAAATCCAGTCTGCACACAAGAAATCTGCATCGTAATCCCTATGATTTTGATCAGCTCATTTCTTGTGTGCAGGAACTGAAACACTATGTCTTTGTTAATGCTTATCAAACGGTAACCATCAATTTCAGTATTCCAAAAGCAGTTAAACTGCTCAACAAAGCTCTACTCTTACATTTTTATGATATTAAAGGCTGGGATATTCCGGAAACCAATCTTTGTCCTCCTATTCCTGGACGCGCAGATTATGTGCATTATATTGCCGATCTTTTAGCTGAAAATTTTAATGAAGTTCCAACAGTAAACGCTGTAAAAGGGCTGGATATAGGAACCGGAGCCAATCTTGTATATCCTTTAATCAGTCACAGGTCATATGGCTGGACAATGCTGGGAACAGATATCAACCAGGATTCTTTGAAAAATGCTCAACATATTCTGGACCAGAATGAAGATCTTTCCTCTGTCATTCAGTTGAAAAGTCAGCCTGATGCTGATCATATTTTTAAAAATATCATTAATCCTGAAGACAGGTTTACCTTTACTATGTGTAATCCTCCTTTTCATGATTCTGAAGAGTCTGCCATAAAAGGGAATATCAGAAAAACAAAAAATCTCAAGAAATCAAAACCCAGGCAGCCTTTGCTTAATTTTGGCGGTCAGCAGTCGGAATTATGGTGTGAAGGAGGCGAACTGGCTTTTATTACCAAAATGATTAATGAAAGCGCAGTGTTCTCATCACAGGTTCTTTGGTTCACATGTCTGGTTTCCAAAAAGGAAAATCTCAATAAGCTGACTCATCTTTTAAAAAAGGTAAAAGCTACAGAAATCAAAACTATTGATATGGCTCAGGGACAAAAAATCAGCAGAATGCTGGCCTGGACATTTATTCCCCAGCAGAACCGAAAGGGTTGGAAAACCAAATAATAATTTCTTTCCTTTTGGGAGCTTCATCCCGCTATCCACTCATACTCCTCACGCCTACGCTCAATGCCAGAGCATGTTGCGGGGTAAACGTTCCTATCGGGGCTAGTTATTTTGGCATTAAATCTACAAATCTGTTCCATACATCAATAAGAAGTTGGCTTCAGGCAAAACTTAATACAAGTATAATAGAGTTTAGTTCTATATTTTCAAAAACATCTTTGCAAATCTGTGGTTAAATAAATGACCAATGCTTATTTCAAAATGATATCCATTTCCAGCTTATAAAATCATCCACTGAACTCACTTTTTCGGAAATAATTTAGATTTATGAAAAAATCAATTGATGGTCAACTCAAAAATGCCTAAATTTGTACGCTTTTAGAAAAATAAGAAATGCAATTATCAGAACAAGAAATCATTAGAAGAGAAAAGCTGAATAAGCTTACTGAAATGGGGATTAATGCGTTCCCTGCGGATGAATATACAATCACAGACACTACAGAATCTATAAAACAGGACTTTTCTGAAAGTAAACAGGTGAAGATCGCTGGTAGATTGATGTCCCGCAGAATTCAGGGAAAGGCTTCTTTTGCAGAATTGCAGGATTCTAAAGGAAAAATTCAGGTTTACTTCAACAGAGACGAGATCTGTCCGGGAGAAGATAAAGAATTATACAATGAAGTATACAAGCACCTTTTGGATATCGGTGATATTATCGGTATCGAAGGAGAGCTGTTTACGACTCAGGTAGGAGAGAAGACTGTTTTGGTGAAAAACTTTATCCTTCTTACCAAGGCTTTACGTCCTCTTCCTCAGGCTAAAACGGATGATAATGGTGTTGTACACGATGGGTTTACAGATCCTGAACTAAGATACAGACAGCGTTATGTAGATTTAACAGTAAATCCACAGGTGAAAGAAATTTTCGTGAAGAGAACAAAATTGTTCAATGCCATGAGAACGTTCTTCAACGATGCGGGTTACTTTGAAGTGGAAACACCTATTCTACAGTCTATCCCTGGTGGAGCTGCTGCAAAACCGTTTATCACGCACCACAATGCGTTGGATATTCCATTATATTTAAGAATTGCTAACGAATTATATCTGAAAAGATTGATCGTAGGTGGTTTTGACGGAGTGTATGAGTTCTCTAAAAACTTCAGAAATGAAGGGATGGACAGAACACACAACCCAGAGTTTACCGCTATGGAAATCTATGTAGCTTACAAAGATTACAACTGGATGATGGATTTCACGGAAAAATTATTGGAATTCTGTGCCACTCAGGTTAATGGAAATTCAGAATCTACTTTTGGTGAGCATACAATCAATTGGAAAGCTCCTTATCCAAGAGTTTCCATGACAGAAGCGATCTTGAAATTTACAGGATTCGATATCACAGGAAAAACGGAGAAAGAATTATACGATTTTGCCAAGTCTATCGGTATTGAAGTAAATGAGACGATGGGGAAAGGAAAACTGATTGATGAGATCTTTGGTGAGAAATGTGAAGGAAACTTCATTCAGCCAACGTTCATTACAGATTACCCGATCGAAATGTCTCCATTGACAAAGAAACACAGAAGCAAAGAAGGCTTAACAGAGCGTTTTGAATTAATGGTATGTGGTAAAGAAATTGCCAATGCATATTCAGAGCTTAATGATCCTATTGATCAGAGAGAGCGTTTTGAATCACAGATGGCTTTATCTGAAAGAGGAGATGATGAGGCAATGTTCATCGATCAGGACTTCTTGAGAGCTCTTGAATATGGTATGCCGCCAACTTCAGGGTTAGGAATTGGTATGGACAGATTGATCATGTTCTTAACGGATAACGCATCAATCCAGGAAGTATTATTCTTCCCTCAGATGAGACCTGAAAAAGCGGTTCCTCAAATTGAATTGGGAGAAGATGAGTATGCTATTCTTGATATTTTGAAATCAGGTGAGCAGTTTCCTCTAAGTGAAGTGAAAGAAAAATCTAAACTTTCAGGAAAAAAATGGGATAAAGCTTCTAAGACTTTGACAAAGAATAATATTGTGAAAGTAGAGAAGATTGACGAAAATCTTTTGATAAAATTGGCTTAATATTTCTCAGAAAATATAAATATAAAAGGTACAGAGTTATTCTGTACCTTTTTCTTTTTTCCATTTCCGAAGTTGTGCCCTGAAATTTTTAAATGGCGCTGCGGTATTGATATGTATCCATTTCCAGACGGGCCATTGAGCAGGTGTTGTTGCCCATTTTCTTTGTCCGGGAGTAAATAATATGTCCTCGTCAAGGCTTTCTATCCAGTCAATAATTTCATCAACCTTATTTTTTAACAGCTCTCTTTGCTGTTGCAGACTATAAGATCCATATTGGTCATAAAAAGACTGATATAATCCTCCCAAATTATTCCATTTATATTCCGGAGTTGGTGTTTTTACTTCAATTCCTTTTCTTTCATCAGCTTCCCATTGCAAAAGCAGATGGGTCCATCCCAATTGATAGGAAATATTTTGTGATGGGGTTTTGTCAACCCCAGCCCGCAGAAGATCTTTTTCATCTTCTTTTATATCATTAAATTCTTGATCGTAGAGATGATATCTTTTCTTCAACTCTTCAATAAGCTCTGTTTTGTCTTTATAACTCTGCATATTTTATCTATTTTCTCAGCTTACTGAAAGAAGCCATCAGATAAAATAAAAACGGAAGAATAAATAAGGAACCCAGCATCAAAGCCCATCCCAATGCAGCAATCGTTTTCGGAGGTGCCATATGCTCCAGCAGTGAAAGATGCTGCCCGTTTCCTAATAAAATAATATCAGGATTATGCTGATAGGTTGCCGCAACCAAAATCATGACCATCTGAAATCCTGCCAATGCTCGTACAGGAAGCAATTTCTGACGGTTCAGGGCTCTTAAAATAAGCAATAACGCAATCGTAGCAAAGGCAATAGACATAATCCCCAGAGGCTTGGAAAATACCCACATCAAAAGAGGAATATCTGAAATATAAGCAGTAACAAATACTAAAATTCCTGTAATCACTACAAAGATCATTGTCTGCTTGGATTTTCTGATCATTAATAAAAGATCAGCTTTATCACGAGTTTCTCTTAATGAAAAGATAGAAGCAAGGTAAGCACAAAGCGCTACCGTAAATAATCCTACGGAAACCCCAAACCAGTTCAGCCAGCTGAAAATATACAAGTCCAGAAAACCTACAGCATCAGGATTGATAGAATGTGAAACCGTTGCCGCAGCAATTAATCCTAAAAAGAAAGGCGTTAAAAGACTCGCATAGTAGAAAATATGGGTATATAAAACCTGCCAGTTATCCTTTACAGCATCATAATGTCTGAACGTAAACGCTGTTCCTCTTGCAATGATCCCTAAAAGCATCAGAACTAAAGGAATATGAAGATAGGTCGACATGGTAGTATAAATTTCGGGAAATCCTACAAAGAGAATTACAATCGCAATGATCAGCCACATATGATTGGCTTCCCACACAGGAGCAATAGACTCATACATGATTTCCTGGGTTTTGTTTCTGGCTTTTTTATGGGTGAAAAGCTCTACAATTCCGGCTCCGAAATCCGCGCCTCCCAGAATAATATAAAGACAGATGGATAGCCAGAGAAAACCTATTACAACGTAGATCATGATGGTTTGTTTTTATCGTTAAACTGAGAGTCGGTAGGGTCGTAAAGCTTCGGTACCATTTGGATCTGTCTCTTTAAAAGGAAAACAAGAATCAATGATAATGATACGAAGATTGCAGTGAAGAAGTAGAATGAATACTGTATTCCCGGCATGGGAGTAACAGCATCTACTGTTCTCATGATTCCATAAATGATCCAGGGCTGTCTTCCCACTTCGGTAACTGTCCATCCGGCTTCCAGAGCGATATATCCGAAAGGAGTTGCTATTAAAAAGGTTTTTAGAAGCCAGTTTTTACTCAGCCATTCCTTTTTGAAGAAAAAAGCATATAAATAAATAGCTCCGATACCTATCATCACCACTCCGAAGAAGATCATGATCTGAAAAGCATAATGAACAACTGCAATCGGAGGCCATTCATCTCTCGGGAAATCTTTAAGACCCTTTACTTCAGAATTGAAATCATTACTCACCAGGAAGCTTAATACTTTAGGAATCTTAATGGCATATTTTATTTCTTCCTTTTCTTCATCAGGAATTCCACCAATGACAAAGGACGCGCCTTTCTCCGTTTCAAAGTGAGCTTCCATAGCTGCTAACTTAATAGGTTGTCTTTCCGCTACCGATTTTGCAGCAATATCACCACTTAAAGGCGCTCCAAATGCTCCAATCAAGGCAAAACCTACAGCAATTCTAAAAGCTTTGGTATGAAATTCAATATTTCTTTTTCGCATGATCATAAAGGCATGTACTCCGGCTACAGCAAATCCTGTCGCACAAAAAGCAGCAACAGTCATGTGAAGAGCCTGAGGAAACCATGCGTCATTCAGCATTGCTTTAATAGGATCTATATTAAGATACTGTCCATTGATATAATCAAAACCGGTCGGAGAGTTCATCCATGAATTGGCGGCGACCACCAGAATTCCGGAAGCCAGTCCGCTCAGTCCTACAAGAAATCCACAGAACCAGTGAAACCATTTATTGAATTTATCCCATCCATATAAAAAGAAGCCGATAGCAATCGCTTCAATGAAAAAAGCGGTTCCTTCAAGAGAAAACGGCATTCCGAAAATAGGACCGGCATGTTTCATAAAACCAGGCCATAAAAGCCCCAGTTCAAAAGAAAGCATGGTTCCTGAAACAGCTCCGGTAGCAAAAAGGATAGCTACCCCTTTGCTCCATGCTTTTGTCAATCCTTTATATACTTCATTATTGGTTTTTAGGTATTTCCAATGGGCAAAAGCCATCAGAAAAGGCATCACCATACCCACACAGGAGAATATGATATGAAAGCCCAGAGAAAGTGCCATCTGAGCGCGTGCTGCTATAAAATCATCCATAATATCAACTTTTCAGTAAATAAATTTACGCATAAATTATTGATGTTGAATATGATTTACAACAGTTGATATTTCAGCAATACATTTTAATTTTGAATCTTTTATTGGCTTGTTATTCTTTATATTTTTACTAAGAAAACTCTACATTTTTTTGACACTTTTTAACTTTCATACGTCGAAAAAAATCACGATATTTGTAAGTCTTTGCATTAGGCAAATTTATTAATTTTATATGAGTCAAAAACAATATACAGCTAGCAGTATCCAGGCCTTAGAAGGAATGGAACACGTTCGACTAAGACCCTCAATGTACATTGGAGATGTAGGAGTAAGAGGTCTTCATCATTTGGTTTATGAAGTAGTAGATAATTCTATTGATGAGGCTTTAGCAGGATATTGCGATACCATTTTGGTAACGATCCACCAAGGAGAAAGTATTTCTGTAAAAGATAACGGTAGAGGAATTCCTGTAGATTTTCACGAAAAAGAGCAGAAATCGGCTCTTGAGGTTGTAATGACTAAAATTGGAGCAGGAGGAAAATTTGATAAAGATTCTTACAAGGTATCTGGAGGTCTTCATGGAGTGGGTGTTTCTTGTGTGAACGCACTTTCAACTTTATTAGTGGCTACAGTAAGCCGTGAAGGGAAATTATACCAACAAAGATATTCAGAAGGAAAAGCACTTACAGAGGTTGCGGAAATTGGAACGACCGAGGAAAGAGGAACAGAAGTTTTCTTCCAACCTGATGCAACCATTTTCCAGGAACTTGTTTATAATTATGATACGCTTGCAACAAGATTAAGAGAACTTGCTTTTCTTAATAAAGGAATTACAATAACTCTTATTGATGAGAGAAATCCTAACGAAGACGGAACATTCCCTGCAGAAGTTTTTCATTCTGAAGGAGGATTAAAAGAATTCGTAGAGTATATCGATGGAAACCGTGAGTCTATTATGGAGCACGTTATTTTCATGGAAGCAGAAAGAGATGATATTCCTGTAGAAGTGGCGATGCGTTACAATACATCATTCAACGAGAATCTTCACTCTTATGTAAATAATATCAATACCCATGAGGGAGGAACTCACCTTGCTGGTTTCAGACGTGCTTTAACAAGAACACTTAAGAAGTATGCTGATGATTTAGGTATTCCTCAAAAAGAGAAAGTAGAAATTACCGGTGATGATTTCCGTGAAGGATTGACAGCTGTAATTTCTGTAAAAGTAATGGAACCTCAGTTTGAAGGACAGACCAAAACAAAACTAGGAAACTCTGAAGTTTCTGGTGCTGTAGATAAAATCGTAGGGGAGATGCTTACTAATTTCCTTGAAGAAAACCCTAACGAAGCGAAAATTATTGTTCAGAAAGTAGTTTTAGCAGCAAAAGCAAGACAGGCCGCTAAGAAAGCCCGTGAAATGGTTCAGAGAAAATCTCCTATGGGAGGTTCAGGACTTCCCGGAAAATTATCTGACTGTTCATCCAAAGACCCAGCTGAATCTGAACTATTCCTTGTAGAGGGAGATTCCGCAGGTGGAACAGCTAAACAAGGAAGAGACAGACACTTCCAGGCTATTCTTCCTTTAAGAGGTAAAATTTTGAACGTAGAGAAATCTATGCTTCATAAAGTATATGATAACGAAGAGATCAGAAATATCTATACCGCTCTTGGAGTTTCTGTAGGTACTGAAGAGGATAGCAAAGCCCTGAATATGGTGAAGCTGAGATATCATAAAGTGGTGATCATGACCGATGCTGATATCGATGGGTCTCACATTTCTACGCTTATTCTTACTTTCTTCTTCAGATTTATGAAGGAACTTATTGAGAACGGATATGTTTATATAGCTCAACCACCTTTATATCTATTAAAGAAAGGAAACAGAAAAGTATATGCTTATAATGAGAAAGAACGTGAGGAATTTACTTTAGAAATGTCTCCGGACGGAAAAGGGGTAGAAGTACAACGTTATAAAGGTCTTGGAGAAATGAACCCTGAGCAGCTTTGGGAAACAACACTAAATCCTGAACACAGAATTCTTAAGCAGGTAACGATTGATAATGCAGTGGAAGCCGACAGTGTTTTCTCAATGTTAATGGGAGATGAAGTTCCACCAAGAAGAGAATTTATCGAGAAAAATGCAAAATATGCAAAAATTGATGCATAAACGTTTTTGAAAATATAATCAAAAAGCTTCTAATTATTTAGAAGCTTTTTTTATATTTGGGCAAACCAAAAAAACAATAATATGTTAACTCTTTTACAAACAGACCCTTACAATGGGGCAGATGCAGTGTCTGGCGCAGCCGCTGCAGGATTAGGACTCGGAACCATGTTCTTCGGCCTATTATGCTATATATTCTATGGATATTGCATGTACAAAATTTTTCAGAAAGCAGGAAGACAGGATGCCTGGGCCGCCTTTATTCCAATTTATAATACAATAGTATTGCTGGAAATTGTGAAAAAACCAATATGGTGGATCATTCTTTTCTTTATTCCACTAGTGAATATTTATGCATGCTGGGTAGTATATGACAGACTGGCCAAAGGTTTTGCCAAAGAAACTCCTCTGTATACCATTTTAATACTCTTGTTCGGATTTATTTTCATTCCTGTATTGGGGCTTGGAAGTGATCAGTACGATAGTAAATTGGTTCCAAATGATTAAAAAGAAAAAACTTAAAGACTCCGGAAGTGGAGTCTTTTTTTATTAATACCCCTTTTGGCTTGTAGAATTAATTGTACTCATCTTTATTATTAATTCTACAAGTTTTGAATTATAGGGATGGTATTTTATTCTAAATTTGAGACGCAGACAATATGAAGCGTATTACTTCAAAATACAGAATAGATATCCTTCTCCAATATAGAATGAGTTTAAATATTCTGTTTTTAACTTTTCAGAATTTGATTGTGAAAAGTTGATAATGTGTTCATATCCTTATAGGTACATTTAAGACAGTACTTTTTAAGTATTTAGGTTAAAGGCTTCACCAGTTGAAGCCTTTTATATTTTTTTTAACAGTTATTAAGATTTTCTTATTTTTGCGTAATTTTAATAACTATGATGAAAATACTAGTTCTTGGGGCTCTTTCTGCTGCCTCATTCTATTTTGCACAAAGCTATCCTGCTTCTGCAATTCCTGAGAATTTAAAGAAAAATGCTAATGTTGTTATACGAAAGGATTTTACGACGGTTCAGGTCAATAAACTTGATGAAATAAAATACCAGTTTAACACAGTCACTACAGTTTTAAATAAAGACGGTAATGACGAGGCGGTTGCTTATATTCCTTATGATAAATCAAAAAGCATTTCGAATATAAAAGTTACTATTTACGATGAAGCCGGGAAAAAAATTAAAAGTGTGTCAAAGTCTGATTTTAAAGATATGGCCAACAACTCCCAGGGGGTCTTTTATTCTGATAACAGAATATTGCTTTATTCCTATACACCGGTTCAATACCCTTATACTGTTGAGTTTTCTTATGAAGCAGAAGATGAAGATACTGTTTTTATCCCACGTTTTGTACCTTTTACTTCCACTAAAACATCTTTGGAAGAAGCACAGTTTAAAATCATTAACACTTCAGGGATTGAGCTTAGATCTAAGATTTATCCTTCAAAATACAATTACACCTCAGTTATAGAAAGTGGAAGTGGAAACGATAAAACATACTCATACAAAAACGTACCCGCGATTGATGATGCTTTTATGATCCCACAGCCAGTTAAAATTCTGCCTTCAGTCAACTTTGCATTGGCAAAATTTAATCTGGCAGGGAAACAGGGCACTTTAAATAATTGGACAGATTTCGGAACCTGGATTTATAATGATCTTCTGATCCCTGTTTCAGCATCTACTCCTGCCATCAAAGCGGAAGTTGCCTCTTTACAGCTGCAGGGATCTGTGGAAGATAAAGTAAAGAAGATTTATCAGTATATGCAGAACAAAACCCGATATATAGCGGTGTCATTAGGGATAGGCGGCTGGCAGCCTATGATGCCGGATGAGGTTCAGAAAAAGGGGTATGGAGACTGCAAAGGACTTACGAATTATATGAAAATTCTTTTGAACGAAGCAGGAATTCCTTCTACTTATTGTATTATCAATTCCGGACGTTCACAGGTTTCCTTTGATCCGGAATTTCCTTCTATGAGCGGAAATCACATCATCCTGATGGTTCCGACTGAAAAAGGGAATATCTGGCTTGAAAATACCTCTCAACAAATAGCTTTTAACCATTTAAGTTACAGTACAACCGATAGGAATGTACTTGCTGTGACCTCAAAGGGAATCGAACTCATCAATACACCTGTTTATAAAGCAGAGCAGAATAAAGAGAAGCAGGTATTGAGAGTGAACCTTAATGAGGATAACAGTATTACAGGAGCAGGCAATTTTTCTTACACAGGAAACCAGTATGATCATAATCTGAGGTTTGTCAATCTTAATCCCAAAGAAAAAAATGACGCAGTGAAATTGAATTTTGACATTTTAAACTTTGAAAAAGTGGAAATGAAAAACTTCAACAATGATAAAGATAATGCGGTCATTACCTATGATTTAGACTTTAAAACCAATAATTTCTCTAAAAAAGCAGGAAACAGCCTTTTGTTCAGATCTGTTCCTATTTTTTCTGATGTTATTTATAAAGCGGACGAAAATCGTGAACTTCCTTTTGAGGTCAACATGTCTTACGAAGATGAATATGAAATTGCTTTTGTCCTTCCTTTAGGCTATAAAGTTGATGAAACTCCTGATAATTCCAATATTACTTCTGAATTTGGATCATATAAGCTAAGTTTCGTTAAAAGTGAAGCCGGAATAAAAGTGATCAGAAAAATGCAGATTAACAAAGGATTGTATCCAAAAGAAAAATATAACGAGTACATAAGTTTCAGAAAAAAAATTCTGAACATGGATAATTCAAAAATTTTAATAACAAAAATATAACCATGAAAAAAATAATAGTATTGCTTCTTTGCTCTGCCAATGTAATATTGATCAATGCACAGAAGAAATATGAATTTCTGAATCCACCTAAATTTAATGATGCAGATTTATCTAAGGCAAAATCTTTATTGGATGAAAATGCTCCTGCCGAGATTTTGTATAAATCTGCTTACTTTATGGTAGATGCAAGCACAGGGAATCTGCACAAAAAATACTTTTACAGAGTTAAGATTTATGATAAAGATAAAGCAGAAGATTGGTTGAATCTTGAAATTCCTATTTACAATGTTGGAAGCAATAGAGAATCACTAGGCAAATTCAAGGCTTTTACTTACAATCTTGAAAATGGAACTGCAGTTCCTGTAAAAGTGGAAAAGAGTTCTCAGTACAAAAGTAAAGAGAATAAATATGTTACCCTGACAAAATTTGCTTTTCCCAATGTGAAGAATGGATCTGTCTTAGAATATCAGTACGAAATCGTATCGCCATTTCGTTTCATTATTCCGGAAGTATTAATAGAATCTGATACCCCTTCACTGAATACTGAATACGTTTTGGATGCTCCGATCAACATGTCTTATAATATAAACTATACCGGAGAAATGATGCCTAAACACAAAGAGGTTGAAGAGAGAAACCTGTATGGTGCTCAGTATAAAACATTCCGATTTGCCTATGAGAATGTAAAAGGTTTTAAAACTGAAAAATTTGTGCGAAATGATAGAAATTTTAGAACAAAAATAGGCGCAGAGCTTAATTCTACCAATTTCGGAGAACTTAAACTCTATTCATCATCATGGGATCAAATTGGGAAAAGACTTTATGAGAATGAAGACTTTGGAGAACAATTGAAAAAAACAAAATTAGCTAAAGAAAATATGCCGGCAGGGGTTTCAGAAATGAAAACCGATCTTGAAAAGGCAAATGCTATTTTTTCATACGTTCAGAAGACATTTACCTGGAATAAAGACAGAGGAGTTTATACTGAGGATGGTATCAAAAAACTTTTAGAAACGAAGATCGGAAATGCCGCAGAAATTAACCTTTTCCTGGTAATGATGCTTCGTGAGGCAGGTCTTAAAGCAGATCCGCTGGTTATTTCTACGGTAGAAAATGGTGTGATCAATCTGGTGTCGCCTAATATTTCCAATATGAATTTTGTATTGGCAGCGATCAGTCTTAATGATCAGTTTCATATTTATGATGCAACCTCCAAGCAGTCTTCACTGGATGAAATCGCTCTTAAGAACTGGAACCAATTTGGTATTCTTGTGACAAAGGGTAAATCATTACAGATTCAGATGACCAATACAAAATCAAGCAATACTTTCCTTACAGCTAACGCTAAAATAAATGATGATGGAAGCATTTCAGGAACCTATTCTGATAAAGATACCGGTGCTTATGCGATGTATGCCAAAGATAACTATGATGATAATGCTGAGAAATATAAAAAACAGTACAAGGAAAATTTCTCAATGGACTTCACGGATATCAACTCCAAAGTATTGGAAAATGGTGAATTTGAAAGCAGCATGAAATTCTCTTCATCAAATCTAATCGATAGAGTAGGAAAGAAAATGATCATCAATCCAATGTTGTTCTTAAACAAGAGTTCCAATGAATTTGATCAGGTTGAAGCCAGAAAATATCCTATTGATTTCGGATCGCCTATTACCAAAGTGAAAAAGGTTATTCTTGAAATTCCTGAAGGATATACCATTGAAGAAATGCCTAAATCTAAAAAAATTGTCACAGAGGATAAAGAAATAGAGTATACCTATTCTGTGGAGCAAAAAGCAAATAAACTGGAAGTTACTACTACGACAAAAATTAGCAGTTCAGATTATCCTAAAGAATATTATCCTGCATTTAAACAAATCTGGGGAGTTGCTTCAAAATTTGAAAATCAGGTGATCAGCCTTGTTAAGAAGTAATTTTTAAGGGAACTTAAACAAAACTTAATATAAAAAAATAAAGTTTTTCAAAAACCATTCATCTTTTGAATGGTTTTTGTATTTGTTACCCCAAAAAATTACAATTATGAAAAACACTATTGCTGTTATAGCATTATCTTCTTTCTTAGCGGTGGCCGCCTGTAAAAAAAATGAAACAGCAGGACCAGCAGAAAAAACAGAAAATAAAACATCCGAAGAATTGGTGATAGACTCTGTGAAAGTAAATGATTCTACAATGATTACAGACTCTTTAAAAGTTTCTTTCACCTCAAAACTGTTGGTTTTCCCTGCTTTAAAAGATAAGAAACTACTAGACAGTATCTATTTTCAGAATGATAAAATCAAAGACTTTTCCAAAACCGGACTTCAGACCTATCTTGATAAAGCAAAGAATGATTATTTCAGTTCTATAAAAAACGATAATAAAGAGTGGGTTTCAGATGTTACTTATGCGCAGGATTGGTACTCAAGTTCACACATGAATTTGATTTCCAATACAAACGGCTATATGCATATTCAGTATGTAGGAAGCGGATATGAAGGAGGAGCTCATGATAATTACGGTTTTTCAGAAAGAGTTTTTGATCTTAAAAACAGCAAAAAACTAGAATTAAAAGATATTACTTCAATGCCTAAAAATAAGATTGAAGCTATTCTGATGAAAAATATTGACAAAATTAACAGCGGAACAATGGATGGCGAAGGAGGCGTGAAAAACTCAGAAATGCTTCTTGTTGAGAAAATTCCGGCTTCTGAT
This sequence comes from Chryseobacterium sp. MEBOG07, assembly GCF_021869745.1. Lineage (NCBI taxonomy): Bacteria > Pseudomonadati > Bacteroidota > Flavobacteriia > Flavobacteriales > Weeksellaceae > Chryseobacterium > Chryseobacterium sp. MEBOG07. Next base: position 3,621,110 of record NZ_CP084579.1, on the reverse strand, counting down.
AATTTTTATTTTGATAACAAAAATCTGTATTTTCATTACAGTCCTTACGAAATTGCCGCTTTTGCAGCAGGTGATATCACGATTCCTGTGTCTTGGGAAGACCTTAAAGGCACAATAAATGCAGAATTTAAAGAAAGAATGAAAATTAAGTAAATTAATGCTTCCAGTTCAGGAAGCATTTTTTAATTTTGCGGTAATGGAAAAAGTAGCTTTTATTATCAACCCTTTTTCGGCCAAAAAGAACTATAAGCCGTTTTTGAACGAACTTAAAACAAAGGTTAACAATCCCTTGTATTATGTATCAGAATCTATTCTGGGAACAGATGAGTTTATTCAGGCCCATTTCGAAGAGGTGGATATTTTTGTAGCAATCGGAGGGGATGGAACAATCTCTACCATAGCAAGAAACCTTATTAATACAGAAAAAATTCTGGCTATTTTTCCGGCAGGTTCAGGAAACGGATTTTCCAATGAAACCCGTTTCAGCAAAAACCTTGATGAACTTTTAGAAAAAATAAAAACAAAAAACTCCAGAAAGATTGATACGTTTACTGTAAATGACAAGCTTTCTATCAATGTTTCAGGGACAGGCTTCGATGGTAAAGTGGTCAAGGAATTTGAAAAAACGAGTCGTGGGTTCAAAAACTATATCAAAGTTTCCCTGAAGACCTTCTTCAATTATAGGCCGATCAAGGTGAAGTTTTCTGATGAAGAATATCAGCAGTATAATGGCCGTTACCTAATGCTGAACATTGCCAATACCCGTCAGTTTGGTAATAATGCTTACATTGCTCCCAAAGCAAGTAAAAGTGACGGACTGGTTGATATGGTGTTGGTGAAAAAATTCCCGCTGACCTATTCTGCACTGTTTGCTTTCAGGATGTTTACTAAAAGACTGAAAGACGATGAATATGTTACTTATCTTCCGGTTTCTGAAATATCATTTAAAGTCAATACCAAAAACTGGCATCTTGACGGTGAGTTCAATAAGATCAAATCACCTATCCACGTTAAAGTACAACCCGCCAGTTTGAATATTCTGATATAGTTTGTAATCCTCCGTAAAGATTTTTTAATTAAGCTTTTTTATTTTTGCTCTTTCCTCATCGCAAGTCCACAAAATAAAATTGCCAGGATTGCTAAGAATGTTCTTAGGCTATGTATTATTTCCCATCTTTTTAATTCTCCGGCAACATGTTCTATTGGTATATTTTTAGACGCCATAGCTGCATTAGCGGGCATGAAATAGGCAAAGAACATGATTAAAATAATTACATTACAAATCAGGTTAGCGAGCCAGATATTTCGGGTTGTAAGCCTTTGCTTGTAGGCAATGATATACGTTGATATTGAAATTATTAATGGTACAGCTTCAAGAGGCAACATGGTTAATCCCACCGATTTAGAGTTGAATGAAAACCAAGTTAAAAAATCTTCAGCAGCTATTTTTTGCCAAAAAGGAACCAACACAAATAATATCACCGTGCATCCTCCTACAAAAAGTGAATGTGTGATCAAAGAAAGTAATGGTAAGGATGTGTATTTTTTCATAGGATTAAATTTTAAGGTAAAATTCTCTTTAATGTATTTTCTTTATTTTTCAAGTAGTGCGTAACAACCCCTCCAATGTGTACGATCAATAAAACGATTAATAATATCGCTAATGCTCTGTGGGTAATAAGTGGAGGAGTATCCAGTTTTTTTGGTAAAAGGGAAGCTTCCGAATTTTGTATAGCCTCTGTAAGATTGCTTGTTATAAGAGTTATTATACCTGATAAACACAAGAAGATGAGTAGGTAATAAAAAGAACTTTCTATCCATATCACCAATTTATTATGAAGAGAGTTTCCCGTTTCTAACTTTGATGGCCTTTGATTACGAAAGAAAAATAAAATTCGAATTAAGGTAAGTACAAAAATCAAAATACCGAAAAGAGTATGTACCCTCAACAAATTGAGTCTCATTTCTGCTTTCATTTCCTGCATGAGGAATCCTGTGGGTAACAATAAAATAATTAGAACTAAGCTTATCCAGTGTATGATAATAGTTCCCTTGCTGTACTTTTCAGAAAGGTTGTTTTTAATAATTTTTTTCATCTTTATACTTTTTCGTCTATAATTTCCTGATAACTTTCTTATCTCATAGTGGCTCTATGGCCGATATTAAAAGTTATATTTTGCTTGTATGACGAAAGTATAAATAGTATAAAAGCTAAAATTGTAAAAATCGGAAATTGGGGATTTCTTTACGGAGAATTTTAGGAGATTGACCTGTTATATCTTTAAGTTCATGATTAAAGTGTGCCTGGTCAAAATAATTGTTATCATGGGCAATTTGTGTTAACGAATTTTCAGAGTACTTCATTTGAAAGGCAATTTGTTTCAATTTGACCACTCGAAAATATTCTTTTGGTGAGCATCCCACATATTCATAGAAGTGATTTCGTAAAGTACGGTCTGTAACGTTTAATTGTTTTGAAAGTTCTTTTATTTCAATATGCCCGAAGTTCGATTCGATCAAATCAATGGCCTTGGTGATAAGTGATAAATCACGAATAAGAATATTATCTAAAAAGACATTTTCTATCGCATTGAACATCTCTTCCGTATCGGACAAGAAATGTATTTTTTGCATAAAATCTTTAGCGACATTACCAAAGAGTTCTTGGGTGTTGATTAACCAAGGTAATTTGTTTATAGGTTTTTTAGTAAAATAAGCCAATCCAAAAGGTCTTACGTGGGCACCTAAAATTTTTATTCTGTCAGTAGTCGGTTTTACGTTTATTTTTTGGGTGGAGATTCTTGATATGGCGGTGTTTATTAATTGGGATTTATTTAATGTGTTATTAACGACCATAAAAGGATGATCAAAAAAATAGCCAACTGTTATCCGGGGAAAGGGTATCATAAATTCAGCTTCTTCAGTGAGTTGAGATACCGGAATATCGATGTAGAAATAATATTCAACAATTGTGGAGAGGAATGGGTTTTCGGGCTTCCTGAGCGTGAAATTATTATGGCTGTCCATGCTCTATTTATGATTTATTGTTAGTTGTCTTATTGGACTTAATCAATATGGTTCAATGAATAACGTTACAAATTTAACTATATTGTAAATACTATAGATGATCTACACTACTTTTAAACTAGATATTTTAGGAAAAACATTTTTGGGATGATTCTTTCAGTGAAGATCAAACTTCCAGCTTTTTTTCAATCTCAACCGGATGATCCAGGCAGTATTGAAGCTGCCCCTTATCAAGCTGTTTCTCCCAGTTGGCAACGACCACTGTAGCAACAGAGTTACCAATTACATTGGTCAGGGCTCTGCACTCACTCATAAACTTATCTATCCCAAGGATCAGAGTCATCCCTGCAATCGGAATTTCAGGAACTACTGCCAGTGTTGCTGCTAACGTAACAAATCCTGCACCGGTAACGCCTGCGGCTCCTTTTGAACTTAACATAGCTACTAAAAGTAACATCAGCTGTTTCTCAATAGGAAGATGAATGTTTAATGCTTGTGCGATAAAAAGAGAGGCCAGGGTCATGTAAATATTTGTTCCGTCAAGATTGAAAGAATACCCTGTAGGGACTACAAGACCTACGATTGCCCTCGAACAGCCTGCTTTTTCAAGTTTTTCCATGATTCCCGGTAAAGCAGATTCTGAAGAGCTGGTACCCAGAACAAGAAGAAGTTCTTCTTTAAGGTAAAAAATAAGCTTGAAAATATTAAAACCGTTATACCACGCTACAGCTCCCAACACCAGAACTACAAAAAGAATAGAAGTAATATAGAATGTAGCAACCAGAAATATAAGGTTCAGTACAGAATGCAGTCCATATTTTCCAATCGTAAATGCCATTGCTCCAAAAGCACCGATGGGTGCAAGTTTCATGAGCATATGAACAATTTTAAATACCGGAGTTGAGAGATCTTGTAAAAAATCGGTTACTTTTTGACTTTTTTCTTTGGTTAAAACCAATGCAACACCCATTAAAATTGCAACCAAAAGAACCTGAAGGATATTTTCACCCACCAAAGGACTGAATAAAGTCTCCGGAATAATATTCATAATAAACCCTGTAAGTGTTGACTCATGGGCTTTTGCCTGATATTGTGAAACATCACCCGAAAGGGTAGCAGGATCAATATTCAAACCATGACCAGGCTGTAATATATTCCCTACCAATAAACCAATGATAAGAGCAAGAGTTGAAAATGTGAAAAAATAGATCATTGCTTTTATAGCAATTCTTCCTACTTTTTTCAGATCGGTCATATGGGCGATTCCCAGGGTGAGGGTTATAAAGATAACAGGAGCGATAATCATTTTTACCAATTTGATGAATCCATCCCCCAGAGGTTTCATCTTTTCTCCTAATTCAGGATAGAAATTTCCAAGAAGAATACCGGCAATTATGGCTATAATAACCTGGAAATAAAGCTGATTGTATATTTTTTTTGCTTTCAAAGAACAGTCGTTTTGTTTTTTTAAGGGCGAAAATTAAGAAAATTTATCTAAAAACATGACAAATGTCATTGAAAAGAATCTCTTGCAACGGCTTTATATGCAAAAAACTCCGGCTTCATTCTATAAGGTTTTTACCCTTTGAATGAAGCCGGAGCTGTATTTAATTTTGAAAGATCGTATGATTATTCTACTGCTACAGAATCATCTCCACGGCCGTCTGCTACTGCATGAATATTTTCATTCTCGTCAAGGACAATCATTTCTGTTTTTCCAATATATTTAATCTTTTCAATGATGTAATTCTTACTCTTCAGTTCAGAAATAGTACTTTCAGGGAAGTTATTTTCTACCGTAATGGTTTCTGGGAGCCACTGATGATGGAATTTGGGTGCATTGACTGAAAGATTGGCATTCAGTTTAAAATCCACAACATTGACAATAGATTGGTACACCGAAGTAGGAATTGTAGTTCCCCCGGGAGTCCCCACTACCATATAAGGTTTTCCATTCTTAAGAAGAATAGTAGGAGTCATGGAAGAAAGCATTCTTTTATTCGGTTGAACAGAATTGGCTTCTCCTCCTACTGCTCCAAACATATTGGGTACGCCCGGTTTGATGGAAAAATCGTCCATTTCATTATTTAAAAAGAAACCAGCTCCTGAAACCAGTACTTTACTTCCGTAATATCCGTTAAGAGTTGTTGTTACAGAAGCGGCATTTCCATCCTTATCCAGTACGGAGATATGAGTGGTCTGCATAGATTCTTTAGACTGTGCTATGATCTTACCGACCTCTGCACTTGGAGTTGCTTTATCAAAGCTGAAGCTTTTCCATCTGTTTTTCAAATATTCATCAGAAATCAGATAGGAAGTTTTATCCTGGATAAAATCTGGATCTCCCATATACTCTGCTCTGTCTGCGAAAGCTCTTCGTTCTGCCTCGGCCATAATCTGAACGGCTTTTGTAGAGTTTTGCTGATATTTTTCAAGGTTTTCAAAACTTGCCATTCTCAGCATTTGAGCAAGAAGGACTCCACCGCTTGAAGGTAAAGGCATCGTTACAACATTGTTGCCTTTGTAATCGAATTCAAGCGCTTTTCTCTCTGCAACTTTATAGTTTTTAAGATCTTCCAGCGTTATAATTCCGTTTCCTCTTTTCATTTCCGCCACCAGAAGCTCTGCCGTTTTCCCTTCATAAAAACCTTTTGCTCCTAATTTTTGAATGAGTTTCAATGTTTCGGCTAATTCTTTTTGAACCAGCAGATCTCCAGCTTTCCACGGAGCATCTTTCACAAAAATAATGGAAGACTTATTATGTCTCTGAAATTTTTCTCTCTGATTATTCAGCATTTCGGCTTCCTTGTCTGTAATGGTAAATCCTTTTTCCGCCAGATCAATTGCAGGCTGAATAATTTTTTCCATAGGCAGTTTACAGTACTTCAGCGTAGCAAAAAATCCTGCCACACTTCCCGGAATTCCTACAGCCAACCTTCCGTTTTGAGAAAGATCAGTATCTGCTTTCCCTTTTTTGTCAAGGTACATATCTCGGAAAGCCTTTTTTGGAGCGGTTTCTCTGTAATCCAATGTGAATTTTTCTCCATTATTTTTTACGCCTACCAAAAATCCACCGCCACCGATATTTCCTGCCTGAGGATAAACAACAGCAAGGGCGTATTGGGTCGCTGTAACAGCGTCATAGGCATTTCCACCCATTTTTAAGATTTTAGCTCCTGCCTCACTCGCTAAGGGATGCGCAGATACTACAACACCTTTGTTTTTTACCTGTACTTCCTTGATAATATTGATATCTGTATACTGAGCCCAGCTTAGCTGGCTTACCAACAGGATCGAAGCAATTAAAATCTTCCTCATATGATTGTTTTTCTTGAAAGCAAAATTATTGAATTTTATATTAATCAGGGCTTATGATCATTGTATTTGATTTTTTCTATTGTTAATGAGATTTTATCAGTTTGAACTGAACGTATTTGCACCATTTATTGATGCGTTGTTTTTAAATATCCCTTTTTTATTATGGTTGACATGTTTTTTTTTACTTTTGTACAATTCTAAAAAAATCTGAAAAATGGAATCCTATACGGAAAGAATACTGATTACAGGTGCCTTGGGACAAATTGGCACGGAACTTACGAACAGACTTGTTGAAATCCACGGAGCGGAGAACGTTGTCGCTTCAGGATTGGACAGGTGGCAGGAAGGAATTACTTCTGCCGGACACTATGAAAGAATGGACGTTACCAACACACAGCTGGTAAGACAGGTGATCCATGATTACGAAATTACTACAGTGTATCACTTAGCTTCGCTTTTATCCGGAACTTCGGAAAAGCAGCCTATTTTCGCTTGGAAACTGAATCTTGAACCACTGCTTCATTTTTGTGAAATGGCGAAAGAAGGACTTCTTAAAAAGATCTTCTGGCCGAGTTCTATTGCAGTATTTGGAAAAGGAATTCCAAAACATGACGTAGGGCAGGATGTAGTGTTGAATCCAACAACTGTTTACGGAATCTCGAAAATGGCAGGGGAGAAGTGGTGTGAATACTATTTCGATAAATATGGAGTGGATGTAAGAAGTATCAGATATCCTGGATTGATCTCATGGAAAACTCCTGCAGGGGGTGGAACTACTGACTATGCTGTTGAGATTTTTTACAAGGCAATAGAAGAGGGGAAATATACAAGTTTCATTTCTGAGGATACAGGAATGCCGATGTTGTATATGGATGATGCCATCAATGCAACTCTTAAATTGATGGATGCTCCAAAAGAAAGTGTAACGGTTCGTTCGTCTTATAATTTGGGTGGAATGTCTTTTACTCCAAAAGAATTGTCAGAAGAAATCAAGAAAGAAATCCCTGATTTTGCAATCGATTATAAGCCAGATTTCAGACAGGCAATTGCAGATTCATGGCCAGCTTCTATTGATGATTCAGTCGCTAAAAAAGACTGGGGGTTGACGTATGATTTCGGAATTTCTGAAATGACAAAGGACATGATCAAGAATTTGAAAGTAAAATTGGGTAAGGATTAATTATATAAAGTAATACTTTAACTGAATATTCTTTTAACAATTGATTTTTAACATTTTATATAATTTATATAAACTTTAATTTAAATGGTATTATTGACTTTTAACATCACATGTATTGAAGCCGAAGTGAAAAACGGCTCCCAAATTACCGATGAAGAGAGACTGAAAATTATAGAAGATAATACCAAAGCAATTCTTAGAATTTTAGATATTCATGATATCAAATCAAGTTTTTTTGTTGAGGTTTCCCTTACTGAAAAACTTCAGAATTTAATAAAAGCAATTTCATCCAAAGGGCATGAAATTGCTTTTTATAATAAAGACTCCAATCCTGAAGAAATTGAAAATGCCAAGAAGAATACTCAGGAACTTTTGGAAAAACAGATTAGGGGAATTCGTCAGAAAGATGTAAAAGTTCCGCAGGAAAATTTGAAACTGATGGAATTTAATTATGTCTCCAATATCGATAATGCGAATATTCTTTTTCCTTTCAAAAGGCTCAAAAGAGATACCGAAATTACAGAAGAAGATGGATTGAGTATTGTTCCGGAAAGCATCTCTCCTTACAGCCAGCTGCCCTATAATGATTTTGTATTTCAGATCCTGCCGATGAAGTATTATCAGAATATGGTTTTGGAAACTTTGCAGAATGAAGAATTTGTTTTGATCTATCTAAACACTTGGCAGTTTACAGATTTTAAGAGATATCGTTTTGATATTCCTTTTTACCGAAGCTTATTTTCGGGCAAAAAATGGAGGACAAATTAGATGCCCTCCTTACTTTTCTCAATGACAGGGAAATGGCTACTTCCCGTATGAAAGATTATATTTTTTAGGTTGCAGGTGCTAGGTTGCAGGTGGTAGGGACTAGGTAAGGGCTGCTTCCCGTTACAACCCAATTTTGACTTTTTAATGTACAATCTTAAACCTTGAACCTTGAACTCTGTTCTCCACGCTCAAAGCCTCAAACTCAAATCCACTAGCTGAGTTCAAAAAGTGTGATTTCCGGTAATACACCCACTCTTCCCGGGTATCCTAATACACCAAACCCTCTGTTTACATACAATAGTTTTCCTTCACTTTCATATAAATCTGCCCATTTTGGGTAACGGTATTGTACCGGTGACCATTTTACATTTTTAAGATCCAATCCAAACTGCATCCCATGCGTGTGTCCGGAAAGGGTCAGATGGATGTTTGAAGGGTGCTTTTTTACTACATAATCAAAGTGGGTAGGGTCATGGCTCATTAAGATCTTAGTAGCAGATTCAGGAACGCCTTTTAAAGCATCGTCAATTTTACCGAACTGCGGAAAAGGTTTTAAGCCCCAGTTTTCAACGCCCAAAATGTAGAGCTTCTCGCTGTTTTTTTCAATTACCCTGTGCTCGTTTCTTAACATATCAAAACCAGCCTGCTTTTCATAGTCGATCAGGGTGTCAAGATTTTTCTTTTTAGCATCAGGGGATCCCCAGGTTACGTAATCTCCATAATCGTGGTTTCCCAGTACGGCAAGTTTACCATCTTTAGCCTGAATTTTTGAAAATAAAGGGATAAAAGGTTTGAACTCATCCGCCACATTATTCACCATATCTCCAGTGAATAATACCAGGTCAGGTTTCTGTTCGTTGATCAGATCAATAGCGTGCTGTAATTTGCTTGGATCAGAGAAACTTCCGCTGTGAACATCAGAAATCTGAATGATTTTGTATCCTTTGAAACTTTTCGGAAGGTTGGCGAAATTAACTCTTACTCTTCTTACAGTGTGGCGATATTTACCAAAAGTAATTCCGTCTATGAAAAGAGCGGAAAGAACGCCTCCCATTCCCAAACCTACAATACTCAGAAACTTCCTCCTTTCCGGGAAGAAATTTTCCGATGGTTGGGCAAAACCTATCAGATAACCTCCGATTCGGATAATATCATCAATTAATAAAAACAGAACCACGAAAACTTTTGGAAGGATAAAAATTAAAAATAATGAAATCATGATCTGAGCCCTTACCATACTTCGGTCTGACCTTTGGTAATGAGTGACTTCATAGGCGAAAATTCCATATACGGCTAACGAAATTACCCAATATCCGATTTTGATCCAGGAATTGTCAGTGAGCGTTCTGATAGCCTGATAAATATACACTTCCAAAAACAGGAAGATTCCCGCGATGATTAAAAAATTCTTTTGCATGTTCTGGTCAAAAAAAGCACAAAGAAAAACTTCCCTGTGCTTTTTATATTTTTTGTTTATTAAATATTATTAAGGAAATCTGTAAACGATAGCATTGATGTTCATTCCGGCGCCTACCGAAGTCATAACAACGTTACCTTTTTCTTTAAACGATTGACCTGCCATTTTTCCTTTAATTATTAAATCATACATGGTAGGAATTGTTGCTACAGATGTATTTCCAAGGTCCTGAATGGTCATTGGAGAGATGGCGTGATCGTATTCTTTCACATCATAAAGCCTGTGAAGTCTTTCAATCATCGCGTAATCCATTTTGGCGTTAGCCTGGTGAATTAAGATTTTGTCTATATCTTCAATAGAAAGACCTGCATCTGTAATGGTATCTTTGATAGCATCCGGTACATTTTTAAGAGCGTATTCGTAAATCTTTCTTCCTAACATTCTTACATAAAGGCGCTTCTGATCTGCTTCTTTATTGATGGAAGGCTGGTTTTCAAGGTAATTTAATTCCGGTCCGTTATCACAGATCGTGTTGTGGGCAATAATTCCTACATTCTCTTCGTCTGTTGCTTTTACCACTACTGCTCCGGCACCATCAGCAAAGATCATTCTGTTTCTGTCATATGGATCTGTTACTCTGCTTAAAGTTTCAGCGCCGATGACAAGAATGGTTTTGGCAACCTTAGCTTTAATTAAATTATCAGATAAAATCATAGCTTCTACCCATCCAGGACATCCGAAAACCATATCATACGTTACGCATTTTCTATTTTTGATCCCCAGTTTATTCTTCACTCTTGCTGCCATTGTTGGCATGAAGTCCGCGTATCCGTTTTCAGTAACTTCTCCGAAATTACTTGCGTAGATAATGTAATCTAAATCTTCACCGTCTACTTTTGCATCTTCAAGGGCAATTTTTGCAGCTTCATAACCGATTTGTGAGTTGGAAAGATCATCCTCAATGAACCTCCTGTTTTCGATTTCTGTAATCTCTACAAATTTCGCAATGGTTTCTTCTACAGGCTTTTCAATCTTTACTCCGTCTTCAGTATAGAACTCGGAATTCATAAAGTAATCTCTACCAATAACTCTGTTCGGGATATAAGATCCAGAGCCAATAATGATCGTATTCGGCATTCGTTTATATGATTTTTTTAAAGATGCAAAGTTAATAATTAATATTAATAACAGAGAATTAAAAATATTATTAAATTTGCAAAAATTGTACTTTACAATCTATGAAAAACAACTCATCCTTAAAAGGCTTACTTATTGCAGCTGTGGCGTTTACCGTTGCCTTTGGGATCTACTTCCTTTTTTTAGCCAAGAAGAATTATTATGTGGTAGATAATCCTACCCCGAATACGTATTACTTTAAGATCAATAACGGATCTGAGGGCGTGATTTCAGCGGGGCAGTATGTGCATGTGGATTTGAATAAAGGTAAAAACTCTATTCAGGTTTTTGATCAGAATAAGAAAATGCTGTACGATTCGGCATTTGAAGTGAATAAACTTCGTGGTCTGATCAATATTACCCATCAGGATTACTACGTAAACGACCAGTATTACGGATATAATCTTAAAAAAGATTCGTTATTGGCGAAGCTTGACAAAACAGTCATTGACGGAAAAGATTATTACGGAGGAGCAAAACGCTTCAACAAGCTTTATACAGAAGGTTTTTATTACAATGTAGATGAAGACTATGATAAAGTGATCAAGAATATCCAGAAAGTGGAATCAAGATCTAAGATCTTCAGGAAGCAGGATTACCTAAATTATTACAAAGAATATTACAAGTTTTAAGTTTTGACAAAAGATATCACCAAAGTTACTCCCTACAATTCAGAGGCTACGAAAAAGAGCCAGGTAGAGGATATGTTCGACAACATTGCACCGAAGTACGACCTTCTGAACCATGTTTTATCCATGAAAATTGACGTTTTGTGGAGAAATAAACTGGTAAGATGGATGAAAAATGATAATCCGCAGGAAGTGCTGGATGTGGCTACAGGAACGGGAGATCTGGCAATTACCATTGAAAAAGGAACCGGTTCCAAGGTAGTTGGTTTAGATTTATCACAACAAATGCTGAATGTTGGCGTTATTAAAATAAAAAAACTTAAATTAGACGGCAAAATTTCCATGCAAAAAGGAGATGCTGAGAATCTGCCTTTCGAGGACAATAGGTTTGATGCTGTTTCCGTTGCATTTGGAGTAAGGAATTTTGAAAACCTTCCCAAAGGTTTAGCAGAGTTAAGAAGAGTAGTTAAAGATAACAAAAGTGTTTATATACTGGAGTTTTCAAAGGTTGAGGGTTTCATGGGGCCATTTTATATGTTTTATTTTAAAAATATATTACCTGCCATTGGCAAGTTGGTTTCTAAGGATAGTAGGGCGTATACATACCTTCCGGATTCTGTAAATGCTTTTCCTTTCGGGGAGAAGATGAAGCAAATTCTTTTAGATACGGGATTTAAGAAAGTTGAATATAAAAAATTAAGTTTAGGTATAGCCACAATTTATAAAGCAACAAAGTAACCTATGAATAAATTTCTATTAAAAGCACTGGTTTTAACCTCAGTAAATGTTGCCGTCTTTGCAAACGCGCAATTCAGAACCCGAAACAGAATGGATAAGTTGGAAGATTTCGACGAGCAGAAATTCAGTTGGGGGTTTTATTTGAACGGGAACAGACTGGATTACCGCATTGTTTTGCATCCGAAATATGGGATGAATGATAATGAAAACCTTGTCACATCCAAGGAAAGTTATAGTTTCGGTGCCGGGCTTATTGCAAAATGGAGACTGAACGATTATCTTGATGTAAGGATAGAACCAGGGTTACAGTTTGCACAAAGACAGTTGACTTTTAATACTCAATCCAATGACATCTATGCAGGTGGATCTTTGACGAATCCTGGTTTTATGCCATTCCCTTTACAGGAAAAGGATAGAGTAAGAGAAATTAAATCTACTTTGATTGATATTCCGGTACTTTTGGAACTTCATGGGCAAAGATGGTACAATTCAAGGCCTTACGTTGCAGCAGGGGTGAACTATGTAGTGAACCTTCAGTCTAATGCAACTTCTACAGATGACAATATGCAGGGGATCTACAGATCTACAACGCACAACTTTGCATGGTCTGCAGAAATGGGAATCCAGTTTTATTTCAACAAGTTTAAACTGACTCCTGCCGTAAGAGGAACATTCTTCATGAACAATGAGAAAGTGGCGGATAATGCGACTACGCCTCCTTATTGGACATCTGCAATTTCTACATTACAGACAAGAGCAGTAATGTTTGTTCTGAAATTTGAATAAAAAAAATATTTCATTGAAAATACACAGGAGGGGCATTAGCACCTCCTTTTTTGTTGGTATATCAAAATATAGAGCGTTTTATTTTTGTTAGTGTTATTATTTTTTTATTTTTGCTTCTAGTTAGAATATACAAACCTGAAATGCTTCAAGATTTAGAAACCAATTTTTCAGAATTAGAGAGAAAGATTTTGACTCTACAAAAGAACTATAAAAATCTTACTGAAAATTTAAAAGAATTAAATAGTGAGCATGAAGAGTTGAAGAAGAAGTATGATGAAGAAAGGAGAAGAAATCAGGTATTAGCAGAAGAACAAAAAAATATAAAACTTTATTCAGCAATATCAGGAAATCCTGAACACAATAGATTAATGAAAAACCATATCAACCGATTGGTAAAAGAAATTGATTTCTGTATTGCTCAGCTTCAAAACAGTGGATTATAATGGAGATAAGGAGAATAACCGTCAACATTGCAGGAAGAGTGTATCCGCTGAACGTACCGGCAGCAGAGGAAGAAACTTTGCGTAAAGTAGGGAAGCAGATCGAGAATATGATTAAAGATTTTGAACAAAACTTCGATGTAAGAGATAAACAAGATGCTTTGGCAATGTGTGCCCTGAAACTGGGAACCAATGCAGAAGTAGTTTCTCTTAACTACGAAAAAAATATTAATTCTACCAACGAAAGATTAGTACAGATTAATCAATCGTTGAATGAAGTCGGGAAATAGATTTTTTTCCTGAGAAATTACTGCCTACAATAATTCTAACACATTAAAGGTAAACTCAACGCTAAACAATTACCGAACAAATGTCCATCGAATGGCGTGCCGGATTCCGGATTACAGACAGTGGAAATCAGTTCAAATCGTGTTGATTAGGAGTTTACTCTCAATCCCTGGATTATTGTAGGCTTTTTTATTTGGATATGAAGACAATTAAAACTCAATATATATTATGACAACAGCCATTATAGCCGGCGTTATCTGCTTAGTTATTGGGGCGATAATAGGGATGTTTTTCTCTAAAAGCTCACTGAATACTAAGGCAAAATTTATCATAGATGATGCAACAAAAAATGCCGAAAACCTTATAGAAAAAGCTAACGTACAAGCCGAATCCATAAAGAAAGAAAAGAACCTTCAGGCAAAAGAAAAATTCCTGGAACTGAAATCTCAGCATGACGCAGATATTCAATCCCGTGAAAAGAAAATGCAGGAGGTTGAAAAAAGAACCAAAGACAAGGAACATAAGCTGAATGACGAGCTTAGCAAGACTGGAAAACTTGAAAAAGATTTAGATAAGCAGATTGGAGATTACGCTAAGAAAAACGAAATTCTGGAAAGAAAACAGCAGGAATTAGATGTAGCTACCACTAAGAAAGTAGAAATACTTGAAAAAATATCTAATTATACCGCTGATGAAGCAAAAGCAGAATTGGTAGAAACCATGAAAGCTGAAGCTAAAACAAGAGCTCAGGCACACGTTCAGAGCATCATGGAAGAAGCTCAGATGAATGCTAAAAACGAAGCGAGAAAAATCGTTATCCAGACGATCCAAAGAATCGGAACTGAGCAGGCGATCGAAAATTCAGTATCAGTATTCAATATCGAGTCTGATGAAGTAAAAGGTAGAATTATCGGTAGAGAAGGTAGAAATATCCGTGCTTTAGAAGCTATAACAGGAGTAGAAATTATCGTTGATGATACTCCGGAAGCGATCCTTCTTTCATGCTTTGATCCGGTAAGAAGAGAAATCGCAAGACTATCCCTTCACAGATTGGTTACCGATGGTAGAATTCACCCGGCAAGAATCGAAGAAGTAGTTGAAAAAACAAAAAAACAGATCGAAGAGGAAATCATTGAAGTAGGGAAGAGAACGATTATTGATTTAGGAATCCACGGATTACACCCTGAGTTGATCAAAATCGTAGGGAGAATGAAATACCGTTCTTCATACGGACAAAACTTACTACAGCACTCAAGAGAAGTGGCGAACATCGCTGCAACAATGGCTGCTGAATTAGGATTAAACGTAAAATTAGCAAAAAGAGCAGGTCTGCTACACGATATCGGCAAAGTTCCTGAGCAGGAATCAGAATTACCACACGCTCTATTAGGGATGCAATGGGCTGAGAAATACGGTGAAAACCCTGAAGTGGTAAATGCTATTGGAGCTCACCACGATGAGATTGAAATGAAATCGTTATTATCTCCGATCATTCAGGTAGCCGATGCGATCTCAGGAGCAAGACCAGGAGCAAGAAGACAGGTACTGGAGTCTTATATTCAGAGATTGAAAGACCTTGAATCTGCAGCATTAAGCTTCGAGGGAGTATCCAGCGCTTATGCAATCCAGGCAGGTAGAGAACTAAGAGTAATGGTAGAGAGCGGAAAAGTAAATGACGAAGTCGCTTCTCAGCTTTCTTACGATATCTCTGAGAAAATTCAGAATGAACTGACTTATCCGGGACAAGTAAAAGTAACAGTAATCAGAGAAACGAGAGCTGTGAATATTGCCAGATAATAATCAAAAAAGATATTTGATAAAAACCTTTCAAGAAATTGAAAGGTTTTTTATTTTTATCAAAACTTAAAAATGCAAGAACTGTCCTTGTCTTCAAAACTGAAGTACATTTTCTCTATTCCCGTTATTATTTCTGCCTTAGGCTATTTTGTGGATATCTATGACCTCCTTTTATTTGGAATCGTTAGAATACCGAGTTTAAAAGCATTGGGACTTAATCCCGATGCAGACGGAACCTTTATTCTAAACTGCCAGATGATAGGGCTTCTTATCGGAGGAATTTTTTGGGGAAGCCTTGGTGATAAAAAGGGAAGGCTTTCTGTTCTTTTTGGCTCAATCCTCGTTTATTCCTTAGCCAATATAGCCTGTGGCTTCCTTCCTTACTTTCCAAAAGAGCATCTCGTATATCAATATGCGGGTTTAAGGTTTATTGCAGGAATAGGACTGGCCGGAGAGCTTGGAGCAGGAATTACGTTGGTTTCTGAAAGCCTGCCGAAGAATCTAAGAGCAATCGGAACCTCAGTGGTAGCCGGTTTTGGACTAATGGGAGCGGTGGTGGCCCAGCTTACGGTAGAACTGGCCGGAGGATGGAATATCTCCTATATCATTGGGGGAATAATGGGAATCCTGTTATTAATCCTGAGAATAAGTGTATCCGAATCCGGAATTTATAAAAATCTCGTTCATAAAAATGTCTCAAAAGGGAATTTCCTATCCTTTTTTACCAATAAAGACAGATTGGTAAGATATTTAAAATGTATTGCTGTAGGATTACCTACTTGGTATTGTATAGGGATTCTGGCTGTTTTAGCCAATCAATTTGCCCCTGAATTGGGAATCAAGGATATCAACCCCGGAAAAGCAATTATGTGGGCCTATATAGGGATTTCTGTTGGTGATCTATTGAGTGGTTTTATTTCTCACGCTTTAAAATCCCGTAAAATGGCCATTTTTTACATGCTGATCTTTACGATTATCGGGGTGGCAATTATGTTATTCGGTAATACCAATACAGAAACAAAATATTATTTATTCTGCGTATGGCTTGGGTTTGGAACAGGATATTGGGCTATGTTTGTGACGCTGGCAGCAGAACAGTTCGGAACCAATATCAGAAATACAGCAACGACAACCGTTCCCAATATGGTAAGAGGGCTTGTACCTGTCATGATTTTGGCTTTTGATTCGCTTAAAGGTCATTTTCCGGTTGTAGAAAGCGCTGCCATAGTAGGAGTCGTAGTTTTTGGACTCGCATTTTATTCTTCGCTTACGATCTCAGAAACTCACGATAAAGACCTTGAGTTTACAGAATAATTTAAATTGTTTAAAAAATAAGAATAGGGTATTCCTTATTTTAAATATAATAATTCAGTTAAAATCAATAAATTATTAAATTTTATACTGATTTTTGTTGCACGTAATTAATATTTGTTTAACTTTGGAAGGCAACTAAAACTAATTTATCTAATTAAAACTAAACCACATGAACGCAATCAAAAATGCTAAAAAGCTAGGAAAACAAGACTTGAAAAATATTATTGGAGGAATAAGCGGTAAGCCAGATTTATCTCTTTGCGGATGCAGCTGCTCAGGATCTGTAACAGGACCTGAATATTGCTCTCAATATATAGGTTGTCTACAGGTTTATACTTGTAACCAGTCTGCAGTATAAAAAAATTATTTCAATACGAAATAAACATTTCCACATTTAATATGCAGAACCCTCTTGATTTCAAGAGGGTTCTGCTCTTTTTAATGGATAATATAAAGAAGACTGCCAACACTTATCGTGACCCAAAGGATCACAGCGGTAAGTAAAGGCTTTAATCCGATTGATTTCAGCGTTTGAAGAGAAAGAGTAGAACCAATGAAAAATAAGGTCAGATTCAATCCGGATTTTGCTACAACAGTTATTGAAGTACTAAAACGGTCAAGAAACGGGAAATACGTATTCAAAAGAATAGCTACAATAAAATAACCGATGAACCAGGGAATCTTTATTTTTGAGTCTTTACTTTTAAAAATAAACATAGTGATCAATGAAATTGGGATAATCCACAAGGCACGCGCCAGTTTTACGGTGGTTGCTATTTTCAAAGCTTCATCTCCATATTTACTGGCAGCCCCTACCACAGAACTTGTATCGTGAATACCTACTGCACACCAAAGACCAAACTGTTCCTGGGAAAGATTCAGCACGTGCCCTATGGCAGGATATACAAACAAGGCAATAGAATTTAAGGTGAAAACGATAGCCAGTGCAAGTGAAATCTGTTTCGTGCTTGGTTTGATAATAGGAGATACTGCTGCAATGGCGCTTCCTCCACAAATAGCTGTCCCTGCAGAAAGGAGATATGATAAAGGTCTTTCCAGTTTAAATATTTTTCCAAGAAAATAGCCCAAAACCATTACTGTAACAATACTTACAACAGTCAGCATCAATCCTGTTTTTCCGGCGTGAAGTGCTTCATCGAGCTTCAGTCCGAATCCCAGCCCTACAATTGAAATCTGCAGCAGTAAATGAATATAATGATGAAGATGTTTCTCAAAAGGATTTCCTATAAAAACAGCCAGGGCAAAACCTAAACCTAAAGCAATGGGTGAAGAGACAAGCGGGGTAAGGCACAGAACAGCCAATACAATAAAAAATACTTTCCGTGTCATTTCATTTTGAATGAAATTTTTCATAATGCTAACTTTTAAAATCTGCATCAAAATTCCGGAAAATACTATTACAAAGTAAATCGTATTTTGTTATATTGGATAACTAAAAGTTATAATATGAAATATGTTTTAGATAATCAATTACTCTGCAAACCTCAGGAAAAGCTTGATCAGTTCAGACTGCTCACCCTTAGGAAGAATAAAGTGGAAATCTCTTTCAATACTGAAGTTTTTAATATCAATAACAGTCAGGATGTTGTTTTTCAGTTCGTTCAGAATTGTACTGATAGAAAGGAATGCCATACATTCGGAGTGGAGAAGGTAGTTTTTGATACTTTCACTGCTTCCCAGCTGGATGACAGTATTTAATTCATTGATATTGATTTCTTTCTCCTTCAGCCGGTTTTGTATGAACTCAAGAGTCCCGGATCCCTGTTCCCTGAAGATCAGATCAAGCTGATAGAGATCTTTTACCTGTAAGGTTTTATGGGCAAGAGGGTGATCTGATTTTGCGGTCAGAACAATTTCATCAGGCTTAAAAGTCTTATATTCAAAATAAGAAGACTGAGATTCTCCTTCAATAATACCCAGATCAATTTTTTCTTCTTTTAAAAGTGTAGAAATTGCTTCCGTGTTTCCGGTAAGAAGCTCAATCTTAATATCTTTATAATAAGTATTGAATTTTGCTAAAATTTCAGGTAAAATATACTGTGCAACAGTTGTACTTGCCCCGATAATCAGTTTTCCTTTATGCTGCTGATTGATTTGGCTGATTTCAAATTCCATGTCGCGGTAGACATTTCTTATCTTTTCAGCATGTTCATACAGAATCTTTCCGCTTTGAGTCAGCTGGATAGAAGTTCCTTTACGATCAAATAACTTGGCACCCACTTGAATTTCAATTTCTTTAATATGTTTAGTAACAGCGGGTTGTGAAATGTGAAGCTCTTCTGAAGCTTTAGTGAAACTTAATCGGGATGCTACCGTATGGAAAACTTTTAGTCTGTAATCGAACATGGGGTAAAATTACGAATTATAGTTGGAAATGGAGAACGTGGGTAAGAGAGTTTGAGAGTGGGAGGGGTTTAGTGTAGCGAGGTTCGGGTTTCGGGATACGGAGTTCCAGGTTTAAAGTTGTGAGCAACTAGTAACAAAAATAACCAACAATAAGCCTATAAAAAATCTGAAACTGATTGATCCTGCTGATTTTCATACCTTCTGTTCTTTGCTTCCCCGATTTTCTGTTTCGTATAAATACTGTTGTGACCCGAAAGAAGATAAGAAACAACACAGGCAATAGCCACATACACTCCACATTCTGCCCCGAATAATTCAATTCCCATCAGCATACAAGCCAAGGGTGTATTGGTCGCTCCGGCAAATACTGCTACAAATCCCATTCCTGCCAATAATCCGAATGGCAACGGAATAAAAAGAGATAAAGCACTGCCTAAAGTAGCTCCGATAAAGAACAAAGGCGTGACTTCTCCACCTTTGAATCCGGCGGAAAGGGTAACAATGGTAAAGATCATTTTTAAAGCAAAATCATACAATGGAAGCTGTTTTTCAAAAGATTCTACGATCACAGGAACTCCTAATCCGATGTATCGGGTGGTGCCCATCGCAAAAACAGCCAGTGCAATAATAATTCCGCCTGCTACAGGACGAAGTGGAGGATATTTAATTTTGGATTTGAAAACGGATCCCATCCAATGAATGATTTTACTGAAAGCCGCAGCACAGATTCCGAAAGCAATTCCTGCCAGAATACTGTAGAGAATTGGTAAAAACTCAAGTTTTGGGATAAAATCAATATGATAATGGGTGTGTTTTACATTCCAGAGATTAGTAGCCCAGTCTGCCAGAATAGCAGAGGCAAAAGCAGGAAAGATGGCATTATACCGTATTCTTCCGATCAGAAAAACTTCAAGACCAAAAACCGCTCCGGCCAGAGGAGTCCCAAAAATAGAACCAAATCCAGCAGCAATAGCAGCAATGATTAATATTTTTCTTTCATTTCTGTCCAGTTTAAAAGGCATTGTAAGCTGATCTGCGATAGCTCCTGCCATTTGAAGCGCTGTTCCTTCACGGCCCGCAGAACCTCCGAAAAAATGAGTGACAATAGTCCCGAGATAAACAAAAGGAGCCATTTTAAAAGGAATGATTCCTTTGGGCTCATGAATGGTATCAATCAACAGATTATTTCCGGCTTCAACCTCTTTTCCGAAGTAATGATAAAGGAGTCCTATCAGAAATCCGCCAACAGGAAGTAATGCAATCAACCCTATATGATTTTCCCTGAAATTCGTTGCCCATTCCAATGATTGAAGAAACCCTGCAGAAGCGGTTCCTACCAAAGTACCTATAATAATGCTGATACACAGCCATTTTAAAATATAGGGCAGCGCTGGAAATTTTCTGAAGAAAAAATAAGTGTGAAAAATTGCTTTTTTACCAAGTGTCCATTGTTTTTTTGACATACTATTCCTGATTAGTTATTGGTTAATAATCTATTAATCAGGCGTCATCAGCTTTTGTAAAGCGGTTGGGTAAGGAAGAACACCATTTCCTTTTGATACTGCAAATATAAAAAGAAGAATTTGTTTTTAAAAATTTTTTTTTGCTGCTGGTTATTCTTTGTTGCTAGTTTTTTTGTTTCGGGTTTTGGGTTACTAGTTTCGAGTTGCAAGTTCTATACCCACAACATTAAACTCTGAACCTTGAAATTTAAACTCTCAAACCCTCAAATACTCACACTCTCAAACTCAAAATCCCGAACCTCGCATCCCCTACAAAAACGGCTTCATTTCATCCTCAATCTGGGTTCTCAGCTCCATCAGGCGTTTAGCATATATTTCCTGCTGCTTTTCCTCTTCGGTTGTTGGGATCCATTTGGGTACAGGAAGTTTTTTACCATTTTCATCCACGGCAACAAAAACGATGATACAATGGGTTTTTTTCTCAAAAGTGGGCTGTTTCAGGTTTCTTGAAAAAACATTGATCGCAATATGCATACTTGAAGTTCCGGTATAGATTACCTGGGCATCTACTTTTACCACTTCCCCGATTTTGATTGGGTCATAAAAACGGATTCCGCCTACATAAACTGTGACAGAATAATTACCGCTCCAGGTCGTTGCACATGCATAACCCGCCTGATCAATCCATTTCATAACGCTTCCTCCATGTACATTTCCTCCGTAATTAACATCTGAAGGCTCTGAAATAAACTGAAACGTAATAGGCTTGTTCTGCATCTTTATAAAATTTTAATAAAGTTATTTAATAATTTCCAAAGTTTTAGATTAAATCCTACTTTTGAAAGACGAAACTTTCAATGAAAGAGAATTTTAACAAACAAAAGATTTAGAAATAGAAATGAAGAAAGTATTTTATCTCAACACATGTGATACCTGCAGAAAAATTTTAGCCCAATTTGACCTTACAGACTGGGAGCTTCGTGAAGTCAAAAAAGCGCCAATCACTAAAGAAGAATTGGCCGAGATGTATAAGAAAACAAAATCATACGAGGCATTATTCAGCAGAAAGTCTACGCAGATCAAATTGAGAGGTTTGGATGTGAAATCTTTAACAGAAAAAGATTTTAAAGAATTACTGTTGGATCATTATACATTTTTGAAGCGTCCAGTTTTCATCACAGATCAGGAGATTTTTGTAGGAAATGATAAGACAAATGTGGAAGCTCTTCAAACATTTTTTAGAGTAAACCCATAGATTAACGACTGAAAAATACAGTCAATAGTATATTCTGCTATGTTCAATTGCTGAGCATAGTTTTTTTTTTGATTTAAATATTTGATTTTCAATATGGTGTTTACTTTTTAAGGTGTTTTTATGTCAAAAATACTTATATTTATAATCACCAAAATTTATAATATGAAAACAAACTTTTTAAAAACAAAGAATCTTAACAGATCAGCTTTAAAAAAAATTAATGGTGGAGGTAATATTCTTCCAGTTAACTGTAATAGATTATGTGGGGGTGCAGGCGGAGTGATTTCCAATACACCCGGAGTAGGTGATGTTTGCTCTCCTGATAGAAAAATATGCTGTATCTGTCTTTAAACAAAAAAGAGGCTGTGAACAAATCACAGCCTCTTCTCTTTCTAATATTTTTTTCCAATTATACAAAAGGAGCTTTCAC
Source organism: Chryseobacterium sp. MEBOG07 (assembly GCF_021869745.1). NCBI lineage: Bacteria > Pseudomonadati > Bacteroidota > Flavobacteriia > Flavobacteriales > Weeksellaceae > Chryseobacterium > Chryseobacterium sp. MEBOG07. Next base: position 3,598,717 of record NZ_CP084579.1, on the reverse strand, counting down.
TACTTTTGCAGGAATGTTCTTATTTCTTACCTGAATGAAGATTTCAGATCCTAATTTGAAATAAGGTTTGTCTACATACGCAAGACCTAAACCTACTTTCTTCATAGGAGATTGTGTTCCTGAAGTTACTTTTCCGATTACGTTTCCTTCTGCATCTACCACAGGATAATCATGTCTTGGAACTCCTTTGTCTGTAAGTTCAAAACCAACTAATTTTCTGGTAATTCCTTCTTCTTTTTGTTTTGCGAAAACATCTTTAGAAACGAAATCCTTATCAAACTTGGTGATCCATCCTAAACCAGCTTCAATAGGAGAAGTCGTATCATCGATGTCATTTCCGTAAAGACAGAACCCTTTTTCTAATCTTAAAGTATCTCTGGAAGCCAATCCACAAGGAATAATTCCTTCTTCTTTACCTGCTTCCATTACAGCATCCCAAAGTTTCTCAGCACTTCCATTGTTAAAATAGATCTCAAAACCACCGCTTCCTGTGTATCCTGTGTTCGAAATGATGATATCATTTTCTCCGGCAACAGTTCCTACTGTAAAATGGTAGTAAGGAATTTCTGAAAGATTTACTTCCGTAAGCTTTTGAAGGATTTCAGTAGCTTTAGGCCCCTGAACTGCCAATAGAGACATTTCATCAGAAGCATTGGTCATTTTAGCCCCGAAAGTATTATATTTTGAAATATGATTCCAGTCTTTGTCAATATTGGAAGCGTTTACCACCACGAAATATTTGTCATCATCCATTTTGTAAACGATAAGGTCATCTACAATTCCTCCGTTTTCGTTCGGAAGACAAGAATACTGAGCTTTTCCGTTTTCAAGCGCGTCAACGTTATTGGTCGTTACAAATTGTAAAAGGTCTTTTGAACCCGGCCCTTCGATGAAAAACTGTCCCATGTGGGAAACATCAAATAATCCTGCTTTTTCTCTTACTGCAAAATGCTCTTCTGTAACTCCTGAATATTGAACAGGCATTTCAAAACCTGCGAAAGGTACGATCTTAGCTCCCAAAGAAACATGTTTGTCGTACAAGGCTGTTTTCTTCATATTTAATTTTTATTTCTTTATTTTAAAACTGTTAAAAGTCTCATTGAATAAGGTCATATAGTTTCCGTTCCAGAATTTCTGGCCACAATTGATGGAAACTAAATATAAGTTTTTGTCTTTTTGAAAAGCTTTGGTTATCCAGAACAGCTTTTCTTTTTCATCAAAGTGCTCATATAGATATTCTGTATATCCTTTTTGGCTCTTTTTATCTTTTACTTTATTCTCCTGATCTTCTGATTGATAAAGTGCCAGGATGAATTTTTTTACTTCTTCTTTTGGAAGTGGTAAATCATGATATTCCGAAATGGTAATAGCGCCTATCTGGCTGGTAGGAAAAATGTTGATGATCTCACTATCATTAGTAGATTTCCAGCCGTCGGGAACATTAATGGAGTAGTTGGGATTTTCATATACTTTTCCCTTTTGGCCAAAAAATAAACTTCCTGTCAAAAGAGCAGAAAAAAACAATATTTTTTTCATCATTAAAAATGGTGTTTATATTCTTCCAGAATGATTTTGAACCATTCTGTAAAGTTTTCAGGATGCTCAGAAATTTCTTTATCCAGATCTTCTATGGAAATGAATCTTACCTCTTCCACTTCTTCTTTATTTAAATTGAAATCAGCTTCATGATTTCCCACAAATACATGATCCAGCTCGTGTTCCCAAAGACCACCACCAACATCTGCTTTGTATATAAAATTGAATTTTTCTGAAAGTTCGGCCTCTATTCCCAGTTCTTCTTTCAGTCTGCGAACAGCTCCTTCCTCATAAGTTTCTCCTGCTCTTGGGTGTGAGCACACGGCATTAGTCCATTGGTTAGGAGAATGGTACTTTCCTGAAGCTCTTTTCTGAAGAAGCATTTCTCCTTTATTATTGAAAAGAAATACAGAAAAAGCGCGATGTAACAGGCCGTTGATGTGAGCCTGCTGCTTTTCCATCAGCCCCATAACTTCATCTTCAGGATTTACTAAAACAACAAATTCTTCCATTCCTACAAATGTAAGAGTAATAAATGTATTTTGGAAATTTTTAGATAAACATCATACTTTTTGTAATAGTGATATCAAGAGGAAGGAATAAAGAAGGTTTATAGGTAAATTCAATTATTCACTAAAAAGAAAATATAAAACGAAAAATTTTAACTATTTGCTATGAAATGATTAATAAAATATTGATATTATTCTTTAAATAATAGTTTTTGTAGTAAAATTTTAACATAAAGTAAGATTAATATGCCTGATAGTTGTAAAAGCGCTAACTTTGTTACTTAATATTTAGTGATGGAATTAGAATACATTGAACACATTAGTCCTATTCTAAAGGATGGAACAAAAAATTACTTAATAGATATCGACGGAACCATTACTGATGACGTTCCCAACGAAGAACCGGAAAGAATGGTTACCTGCGAACCCTATCCTGATGCACTGGAAACGGTCAACAAATGGTATGACGAAGGACATCAGATCTGCTTTTTTACTTCAAGAACCGAAAATCTAAAACAAATCACCATAGACTGGCTGGATAAGCACGGTTTCAAATACCACAGTGTGCTTTGCGGAAAACCGAGAGGAGGAAATTATCACTGGATAGACAATCACTTGGTAAGAGCTACAAGATATAAAGGAAGATTTACGGATTTGGTAGAAAAACAAGTCACCATTGAAGTATTCAAAGAAGACGGCGAATAAAAATATAATTCAAAGATTTAAAGATTAGATGTGAACCTGTTCCTTTAATTTTTAAATCTTTCATTTTTTAATATACTTGATATTTTATGAAAGTTTTAGCAAACGACGGCCTGGATCAATCTGGAATTGATGCATTGACAGAAAAAGGCTTTGAGGTTATCACTACAAAAGTTCCACAGGAATTTTTGGTAGATTATATTAATGAGCATAAAATCCGCACCCTGCTGGTGAGAAGTGCTACACAGGTAAGAAAAGATATTATAGACAATTGCCCATCTATCGATATCATCGGTAGAGGGGGAGTAGGTATGGATAATATTGATGTAGACTACGCAAGAGAAAAGGGGATTCACGTGATCAATACACCTTCCGCTTCTTCAGAATCGGTGGCTGAACTTGTTTTTGCCCATTTATTTTCCGGAGCGAGATTTCTTCAGGACTCCAACAGAAAAATGCCTTTGGTAGGAAATACTGAATTTGGAGGTCTTAAAAAAGCATATGCTGCTGGTATTGAATTGAGAGGAAAAACCATCGGTATCATCGGAATGGGAAGAATCGGACAGGAAGTAGCAAGAATTGCTTTAGGACTTGGGATGAGAGTGGTTGCTGCTGATAATAATATTGGAAAAGCCAGCATCAAAGTTAAGTTTTACAATAATCAGTTCATTAATGTTGATATAGAAACTGAACCCCTGCAAGAGGTTTTGAAACATTCAGACTTTATTACCCTGCATGTTCCGGCACAGAAAGACGGATATATGATTGGTCAGAATGAATTTGACATGATGAAAGACGGAGTGGCTATTGTCAACTGTTCAAGAGGAGGTGTTATTGATGAAACAGCTTTGATCCATGCATTGGATTCCGGTAAAGTAAGATTTGCAGGACTGGATGTTTTCATTAACGAGCCAACCCCTTCTAAGGAAATCCTTAATCATGCTAAAATCTCTCTTACCCCTCATACCGGAGCTTCTACTCTTGAGGCACAGGACAGAATCGGGCTTTCCCTTGCAGAGCAGATTTCAAGTATCTTACAGATTCAATAATTTGAAATGATATATAACAAAAGCACCTCCATGGAGGTGCTTTTTTATGTTTAAGCTGTTATGTACAGATTATATATTTTTGCTTTTCAATAAATCTCTGATCTCTGTCAGTAATTTTTGATCATCTGTAGGTCCTGCAGGAGCTGGGGCTTCTTTTTTGTTAACTTTATTAGCTAGCTTGATGATCCAGAAAAGAACTACAGCAATACATAAGAAACTGATTACTGCTGAAAGGAAATTTCCATAAGCAACACCATTCCACGTAAGTTTTGCAATGTTTTCTGCTCCCGCTGCTTTCAATGCCGGATTTAATATCAGAGGAGTGATTACATCTTCTACTAAAGACGAAACAATTTTTCCAAATGCAGCACCAATGATCACACCGACAGCAAGATCGAGAACATTTCCTTTAAAGGCAAACTCTTTAAATTCTTTAACAAATCCCATAATTTATATTTTTTAATTAGTATATACACAAAAATATAATTAAAAAATGTAAAAAACACTACTTTTTATAGTTTTTTATTCCCAAAATATTGAATTTTCTATTGAAATTTTATAACCTGTTTTAATGAATATTTTGGCTTTATAGAGATCTTTTATCTCATTCATGATACCTCCTTATTTTTATTAACGACGTGATATCATAATGAAAAATCTTTTGTAATTTGCTTAAAAGTTTAGTTTACTTATGAAAATTTTCACCGCAGAACAAATACGCAGTTGGGATCAGTTTACCATTTCTCATGAGCCCATTTCTTCCATTCAATTGATGGAAAGAGCTTCGATGACTGTTGCCCACTGGATTTCTGAACACTGTAAAAATCATAAAAAACTGGCCATATTTTGTGGTAACGGAAACAATGGAGGTGATGGACTGGCGGTGGCTAGAATGCTTTATCTGAAAGGTTTTGATGTGGATCTATTTATAAGTGATTCCAAAAGGAAATTTTCAGAAGATGCTTCTGTCAATCTGAAAAGACTTCGGGATATATCAGGAATTTCGGTCAGAAAATTTGATCATAATGAGCCATATAATTTCGATGATAAAACCATCATTATAGATGCCCTTTTTGGGACTGGATTGTCTCGACCGTTGGAAGGAGACCATAAAATGCTGGTTGAAAAACTGAATCAAAAGAAGAATATTAAGATTTCCATTGATGTGCCTTCCGGGCTGTCTGCAGATGAAATGTTTGATAATGATGCTGTTATTCTGAAAGCTGATTATACACTGACTTTTCAATGCTGGAAAAGAACTTTTCTTCATCCTGAAACGGGTAAATATACAGGAAAAGTAGAAGTATTGGATATTGATTTGAGTAAAGCATATGCTGATACAGTCGATGCTGAATATTTTGTAATCGATGATCAATTGATAGAACCGATATTTATCCCCAGACAAGAATTTTCTCATAAAGGAACCTATGGCAAAGCTGCAATCATAGGAGGAAGTTATGGGAAAATAGGAGCAGCGGTATTGGCTACAAAATCAGCTTTAAAAACGGGAGCAGGACTTACCTTTACCTTAGCTCCGGAATGTGGATATGAAATACTGCAGACTTCATGTCCTGAAGCGATGTTCATAGAAGGAGGAGAGAAGTTTGTAACAAATTTCGAAATTGATAAAGATTTTACTTGCGGAATAGGGCCTGGCTTGGGAACCGATTCAGATACCGGGAAAAACTTTTTGAATTTCCTGAAAAAATATACCCAGCCTTTGATTCTGGATGCCGATGCTTTGAATATCATTGCTGAAAATCCGAAAAACCTGAAATTAATCCCCAAAAAATCAAGTATTACCCCTCATCCAAAAGAGTTTGAAAGGCTTTTTGGCAGTACAGAAAACTCTTTTAAAAGGCTTGAACTCGCCAAAGAAAAAGCCAAAGAACATAGTGTTTTTATTGTCCTGAAAGATCACCACACTCAAATTATTACTCCGGAAGGAAATGTATTTTACAATATAACCGGAAATGCGGGCCTTGCAAAAGGAGGCAGCGGAGATATTCTTACCGGAATCCTGACTTCGCTGTTAGCACAAGGATACTCCGAAGAGCATACCTGTATTTTGGGAGTGTGGCTGCATGGAAGAGCTGCTGATCTTGCTTCAGAAAAAGATTCAAAAGAATCGATGCTTCCTACTGATGTTATTGATGAATTCGGGAATGTTTTTGATGAACTGAACAGGAGGGCGGTGAGGAATTTATAATCAGGAAAAGACCATGGGTAAAATGGTTTTTTAATATCTATAAAATAAAAGAGGCAGATTTGTAATTCTACAAATCTGCCTCTTTAGCTTTTTAGCGGTTTCGTTCTTTTACCGAAATTTATTCAGGTTTTTCGTTTTCTGCCTGAGTAATCTTGAATTTTTTAGAAATAATCATAATCACAACTCCTGCAATCATAAAAGGAATAGAAAGAACCTGACCTGTGTTCAAACCACCTATCTGGATAAACTCATCTCCTTGCGGTTCTTTAAGGAACTCAACAAAGAATCTGATAGCCCAAAGAATGATAAAGAACAGGCCGAATAACCAGCCTTGCTGATATTTTTTATCTGTTTTTCTGTATAAAATCCATAATAAAATGAACAGCAGAACATACCCTACAGCTTCAAATAACTGGCTTGGATAACGTGGTACGGTAAGACCATATTCACTGCTTTGCTGTGGGAAAAGTAAAGCAAACGGAGAATTTGGATCTGCCGGTTTTCCAACAATTTCAGAATTGAAAAAGTTCCCCATTCTTACAAATGCACCTCCCAATGACACTACAATTCCCAATCTGTCATAAACCCAGAGAGGATTTTTCTTGATGATCTTATATGAATAATAAAGAGTCGTAAGGATAAGTGCGATGGTAGCTCCGTGACTTGCTAATCCTGAAAATCCTGTAAATTTCAACCCGTTTTTTGTACTGATCGGTAAAAATACACTCCAGAAATCTTCTTTGAATAATTCAGGCTGGTAAAATATAACATGCCCTAATCTTGCTCCCAGGATCGTTCCTATCAATGTAAATGTGAAAAGAGGTTCCAGATATTTTTGGTTTATATTATCAATCTTAAAGATTCTGGTCATTAAAACATATCCAAAACCAAAAGCAAATACAAACATCAGGCTATAAAAATGAAGCGTAAATGATCCGATATGAATGCCTTTTGAAGGGTCCCATATTTTAAACGGAGTTTCAAGCTCTACCTTATCAGAGTCAGCGATTGGCTTCACTGTTTTCACCGCATATTTGAATGTTGTAATATTTTCAGGAGTAGCGGATGTATCAATCAGCTTAAAGTTTTTATCAAAAAACTGGTATTTTGAATCTTTGAATCTTGCCAATGTTGAAATACCATAATTAGTAGGTTCAAAATTGGATTCATTAAGTATGACAACAAGAGATGGACTTTTATCTGTTTCTCTGTCTGGAAAAGTACTCAGATCTCCCAACTCAGTGGTTGAATAGATTTTTACAGGAACATTGTTTCCGTTGATATCTAAAGTTCCGTCAGATAAACCTCCAGGGTATTCCTGTGCAAAGAGAAGCTGCGTCATGAACGCAAATAGCACAAGATAAATTCTGAAAAAAATAGTATTCATTTTTCTATTGATTTAATAGTTTGATTATTGACATTTATGTTTGGGTGGAACGGGATCGTAACCGCTGCCTCCCCATGGATGACATCTTAAAATTCTTTTAAATCCCAGCCAGAAACCTTTAAAAATCCCATGAACACGAAGTGACTCGATCATATAATGAGAACAGGTGGGTTCGTAACGGCAGTTTTTGGGAAGTAAGGGCGAGATGAACCATTGGTAAAATTTGATCAAAATTACCAGCGGAAATGTAATGATTTTATTGAATGTAAGTTTCAAAACAATGCAAAAATAGGGTAAAAAAATGAAAATTAGTTTAAATTTGTTATAAGTTTCGGAGATCTGAAATCCGGAACATTGATCTGAAAAAATAGAATTACTTTGAATCAAAATATTCCATTAGCTGAAAAATTAAGACCCAAAACCCTGAACGATGTATTGGGGCAGGAGCACCTTACCGGAGATAGAGGAACGATCAGGAAGATGATTGAAAATAATGCCCTGAATTCGCTGATCCTTTGGGGCCCTCCCGGCACCGGAAAAACAACATTGGCGGAGATTATTTCGGAGCAGTCGGGAAGAAAATTCTATAAGCTTTCTGCAGTTTCTTCCGGGGTGAAAGATGTACGGGATGTGATTGAAGATGCGAAGAAACAGAATTTGTTTTCTGGGAAATCCCCCATCTTATTTATTGATGAGATTCACAGGTTCAACAAGTCTCAACAGGATTCACTGCTGCACGCGGTAGAAAAAGGCTGGATTGTTTTGATAGGAGCCACCACAGAAAATCCAAGTTTTGAAGTAGTTTCGGCATTGCTTTCAAGAAGCCAGGTGTATATTTTAAAAGCTTTAAGCTATGAAAAGCTGGAAGAATTGATTGATATCGCTTCCGAAAGATACAATAAAGAGGAAGGAACCGACTTTAAAATCCTTGAAAAAGAAGCTTTCATTCAATATTCGGGCGGTGATGCCAGAAAACTGATCAATTCCGTAGAGTTGGTTTTGAATCAGTATAGAAATTCAACAACGACAGAAATTATCAATTCCGATGTTCTTGAAGTCCTTCAGGAAACAATGGCTCTTTATGATAAAAACGGGGAGCAGCATTATGATATTATTTCAGCCTTTATCAAATCGATGAGGGGAAGTGATCCTAACGGAGCTGTGTATTGGCTGGCGAGGATGATTGCCGGGGGAGAGGATATTAAATTTATTGCCCGAAGGATGCTTATTCTGGCGTCTGAAGATATCGGACTTGCTAATCCGAATGCATTGGTGATTGCTAATAATTGTTTCCAGGCTGTGAATGTGATCGGGAATCCTGAAGCAAGAATTATTTTAAGTGAAACGGCTATATATCTGGCAGTTTCTCCAAAAAGCAATTCAGCTTATATGGCGATTAACGAAGCACTGGCTTTGGTGAAGCAGACCGGAAATCTGCCTGTTCCGCTTCATCTGAGAAATGCTCCTACAAAGCTGATGAAAGACCTTGATTACGGGAAAGAATATAAGTATGCCCATTCTTATGAAGGAAATTTTGTAGACCAGGACTTTCTTCCTGAGGAAATCAAAAATATAAAACTGTATGAGCCGGGTAATAATTCCACGGAAAAGAAAATTTACGAAGAGCTCAAGAAAAAATGGAACAATAAATATTAGAAATAAAAAAAGGATGCTGCAAAACAGGATCCTTTTTTATAGTATTCAATTATTCGGTAGTGTAAATAAATAACGTTTTCTTACCGTTGTGATCTTTTGTTTCTGCTCTTTTCTTGATTTCAGGATAAATCACAGTGCTTGTATCCGTAAATTCATATCCTTCAATAAATACAGGAGTATCTGCTGCAACATTATATTGTACGTTGATGTCAGATAATGGCATTCTGTCAAATATATTTTCTCCGTTTTTGAATTTGTATTCAGTCACCCCTTTTGTAAAAACAGAACTGTATTTTTTTAAACTTTGGGGAAGGCTTGCCGGAGTATTGTATACTTTAGAAACCTGCAATACATTTTTTCTTGCATTGAACAGTTCTACTGTTCCAATAGCATTGTCAGCAACTGCAAACTTTACAGCAGGATTTTTTTGCTGTGCAAATAAAGTGGCAGAAGATAGTATTAAAAAAGAATAGAGTAATTTTTTCATAATCAGAATATGTAACTGTTAAAAACGTGATAAATATAGTTATTTTTTATAAAATGTGAATAAAATCTTGAATTGTTTTAAACTTTATTTAGAGATAAAAACATTTATACTCATTATAAATCAGTGATTTCTTCGCTTTTATCTTTTTTATCAACCATATTTTTGATGATGTTTTTCAAACGCTGGAAAGCGAAAGAACTTATTAATAAGATAATTCCAAGAATGATGAAGGCACTTATTCTTGAGATATTGTCCATTTGCCATACGTCATAACCATAAAGCTTTACCACCATAAGGCCTACAAGGGAAAAACCAATCTTATTGTATTCCTGAATGTTCTTCTTTAAACCAATATAAATAAAAATACTGGCAAGAATTGTCCATATGATGGGTAAATAAAGAATATTAAAGTGTTCACTTACTTTATAGGAATGTTGAATATCATTGGAAATAGTTAAAACATAGGAGTGATGAAGCTCACAGCTTATAGAAATGATTAATGCAAATGAAAGAACCCAATAAGATATTTTGCGTTCGTGAAATTCTGAAAAAGGGATAATCCTAACAGATGCATATATAAAAGGAATCCACTGAAGAAGATGAAGCAGATAGAAACCAAGCTGTAGTTTTTTGATAAAACAGCGGTCACTACGGAAGATGTTGAAAAAGAGATATTCAGAATCAATAAAAAAAGAAACAGGTAAATCAATACATTTTGAAAACCGTTATTGATCTTTAAATTCTTTCTGAAAAGCAGCAGAACAAAGATATAGAAGATACTGTATAACAATCCTACGTTGATAATAGCTGCCCATGGCATATCGGAGATGTGATAAACGATTTCCAGAAGAAGAGCGGTGTAAATAACCCCGTAGCTGATCACGGTAATAAGGTCTTCCAGGAAATTGCCTGTATTCTCCTCTTTTTCTTTCTGAGTGTTTTTTAATATCAATAGATTGATGACTGTTGAAGCAATAGTAACCAGGCTGGTCAAAAATACAGGATTGAAAATAATGCCAAGATTCTTTGTGTCAGAATATTCAGCCCAGGTAATCATCTGCGCAATAATAACTAGCGGGAAAAGAACGTAAAAACAGATTTTGAAAATTCGTTGATCTGTTTTTTTCCAGATAAAAAGAAGTAAAGCTGTTTCTACTGCCCACACGCTTGTGATGAGATGGGTTTTGAACTGTATAGCAACAGCTGTAGTAATTAAACTTATTGTTATTCCTGCAAATACAGAATAAGCGGAACCATGATTTTTTCGGCCATATTCCCTGAAGAAAAGAATAGCGTTGATCGCTGCAAAAGTTATTGGGAAGAGGGTTGCAGGTTCATATTTTAATTCATTAAATGTATAAACGAGGCCAATAATGCTTGAGAAATTAATCAAAGCAAGCATGAGAATACTCGAAACGGAAAGCGTATTTTTCCTAAAGTACTCATATAAGGCAAAAACATAGAAGATGATATAGCTAATGATATAGAAGACAATACTCAAAAGTTCGGGGTGATCAGCAGTCCAGTACAAAAGATAAAGGGTAGTGAATAGATAAGCTGTCCATCCAATGCTTTTCCAGTGTTGCAGCAATGTTGCGGCAAGCATTCCTATATTCAGTAAACTGATGTAGATGAAAAGGAAAAGATAATTGCTGTGTCCGGTACTGATCATCAAAGGAGCAGTGAAGCCGCCTATTAATGAAAAAATAATCAATACTTCACTCTTATAATAGTAGGATAGAAGAATAGATACTGCAGTAATCAGTGCTGTGATGAAAAAAGCGGTATTTTGGGTGAAGAGATGGTATTCACGGAAAGCAATAGTAGCGGTAAAATATAAAACGGCAATTCCTCCTCCTGTTATAATAGATGCGAATGCAGTATAATTTTTTCTGAGGAAATGACCAATAAGGACAATGCCAGCTCCCATACAAAATCCAATTCCTGCTCTTGCTGTTTCTCCGATCCAGTTTTTATCAATAGCATACTTTACAAAATAGCCAATACCAAGAACAAGAGTAAAAATACCAACAATGGTAAGGATGTTTTGTTTCAAAAAATCAAAAACAGGGGTCAGCCAGTCTTTTTGAACAGGTGTTTGTACTTCTTGATGTTCTTCACTATGCTTTACATCTTCATGATAGACTTGCTGAGCTTGTACTTGCTGTGGAATAATAGGTTCTTCTGTTGAAGTTTTTTTATGAATCACTTCAGACGGAGCCGGAACCTTATTGATTTTATAAGTAAGGTCTGAGATTTCCTTTTCAAGTTTTCTGATTTTAGTATTCAGGTTATTGAAAATGATGAAAATAATAACGATTAGGATGACAGCAACAAATTCATTCATTTCATAGTTTTTATCAAATATAAAGAAATGTTTGAGAAGCTATTGAAAAATTAACCCATCACAATATCAGTGATGGGTTAACGGTATAGATAACTAACAATATGTTTTACTAGTTGGATATTTTGTAAATGGAGAAAGATGTAGTACTTGTTGATAATAGCGATAAGCTAATACCTGGATCAATAAATCCAAAGTTTACTCTATCACCTGCCTGAAAAGAATAGAGTGCATTAATATAACTGTCCGAGATAGTTAAACTAGCCACTAGAAGATTGACACCACTGAAAAGACGGGAGTCTATTAATGTAGTAACTCCGGCTCCGGCACCTCTTGTTCTGGTGATTCCAATACCAGTACCGCCACTTAATAAAGAAGCTTGTAGTCCTGTTCCAAAACGGAATGAATAGGATACAGCATATACTCCGTCTGATGGTATTATATAAGATGAAGTGGTATCATTGAATAAAGCTGCACTACCTATGGTTCTTTCGGCTGCTAGAAAGTTAACAGGTTTGAAATCTCCCAATATACCTACAGAAAGAAGGCTAATGCCTGTAGTTTTTTTTGCAGTATATACGGTAGTGTTAGTTCCTGAAGCTGCTATTAATAATGCCGGATCCATTGCGAAAACTTCAGTAGTTGAGTTGTCCTGAGCCAAAACCTGATATCCCGTAACTGTGGTTGCGGTAGGAGTGATACGTACTCTTAGATTTCCATTCACATCTAGAGTTGCTGTTGGAGTATTTGTGTTAATACCAACTTGTGAAAATAAAGGTACGGTTGCGCATGCCAATATTAAGCTGTAGAGTTTAGTTTTCATGATCAAGATTTTTAATTAGTTGCTTAGCAAATATACAATAAAAATTATACTCTACATTGTGAATATTTTATTTTTAATATTAATATGTTGTAATATATTTAAACATATGTTTGTATTTTAAACGATTTTACTTCATAATATAATTACGAGTTATTATAATTGTTTTTAAATTAATTGTCTGTTTATAAGGGTTTTAATGAAAAATAATTCTCCCTTAATGGTGGGTTATTTTTTTACTGAGAATGAATTAAACAAGCAGAATGTTTGCAATGAAAAAATTGCTTTTTTATAAGTATTAGCAGGTTTTATAATAAAAAAAACACTGCCTTGGGGGCAGTGTTTTAATAGATGTATTGCTTTTTTTTAGCTTTCTAAGAGGAATTCTTTGTAGTTTCCAAGAAAATCAACATTGGCATGGATCGATTCTAGCTCTTTAAGCGCATTGCCATGTAGGACTTCTTTCCATGGGCCTGCGACATTGATAAAAAAGAAATAATTGCCCAGTCCTGTTTTTAATGTTCTGGATTCAATTTTGCTGAGGTTCATCTTTCTCCATGCGAAAACAGATAAAACCTGATGTAATCCACCGGGATGATCTTCAGGAAGAGTGATCAGCATCCCTGATTTTTCCCCTAAAGTTTCCAGATTATCATTTTGATATTTGTTCTGCTGCTTAGAGATAATGATAAACCGGGTGTGGTTCTGTTCAAAATCCTGGATATTGCGGTTGATGATTTTCAATCCATATAAATTGGCTGCAAACTGGTTGGCTACTGCTACAATTGTGGTATCCTTGTTCTCTGAAACAAATTTTGCAGCAGCGGCTGTAGAGGAAAAGTCCTGCTTTGGAATCTCTTTATAATGAGTATCCAGAAAATGAAAGCTTTGTGCAAGAGCTTGTGGATGTGAATATATTCTTTCAATATTCTCAATAGAATTTTCCGGATGAATCATCAGGTGGTGTGCAATGGGCATTACTGCTTCAGCTTCAATCTTAATAGACGGGGTCTTATACAAATAGTCCAGCGTCATCGAAACGGTTCCCTCAATAGAGTTTTCCAAAGGCACAACCGCTTTTACTGCTTCTCCATTTTCAACAGCATTAAAACAATCCAGAATACTGGCTTGTGGTAAAAGCTCGTTATCAGGGAAAAGCTGTGCCGCGGCAAGCTGGGTAAAACTGGCGTGGGGTCCCAAAAATGCAATCTTCATAATATTAATATATATAGGGATGATTAAAATAAAGGTACAAAGGTGCGAATTAATTCATAAATGGAACTCAATGTTCAATGTTTTAGATTTAAAATTTAAAGGTATTGGCAGCTATCTTTTTGTTGCAGATTGGGTGGTTACTTCCTGAATCTCTAGTATTGCTTATTGGTTCTTGAATCTTATCTCTCCATTCAAAAATTTACCGTTGACATCAACAGTTCTCCATTAATATTAGACTGAGTATTTTCCCTGCAACCTACAACCTGCAACCTAACATCTACTATCAGCCACCTACACCTTCCAATTCTTCTCAATCATTTCCATCAAAAAATCCGGACACTTGATGACCTTATTCGTTTTTGCATCCAGAAAGAATAGAGTAGTGGAAGCTTCTGTTATTTTAATATGCTCTTCATTGTAAATTTCATATTCAAAATCAATCCTCACTCCCGGAATTTTTTTGACATAAGTATGAATTTCTAATTTTTGATCATACAAAGCGGGTCGGATATATTTAATTTTATATTCCGAAACCGGAAGCCAAATTCCTTGGTTTTCAATTTCATCGTATGAAATTCCTATGCTTCTGAAGAGCTCAACTCTTCCCACTTCGAGATACTCTGCGTAGTTGCCATAGTATACATATTTCATCGGATCTGTCTCTGCGTAACGTACTCGTATTGAGTGTGTTGTGTGTATCATTTTAGGTGCTAAATTATACATACAAATATATTTTTAAATAATCAATAGCTGCAATATTTTTTTTTGAAAAGAAAAAATTGGACCTTTGTCTTCCTTCTAAACACAGTACAAACAAAGAATAATCGGGGCATAAAAATGGATGACAATTTAATGATGATATGGCAGAAATGCCTTCAGTTTATGCGTGATAACCTGAACGCAGCTGAAGACAATTCTGACCTGAAAAAACTTGAAAAATCTTTCGATATGTTATTTGATAAGATTCAGCCACTTTCATTAGTAGCTAACAATCTTACACTTATCGTACCGAGTGATTTTTACAAGGAATATATAGAGGACAATTACTTATCCTTGCTTTCTGCTGCCCTGAAGAAAAATATAGGAAAAGGAGTGAAACTATGGTATTCTGTGATGGAAAACAGACCAAAAGGTGAAGAAAAACCGGTTACCATGAACATCAAGGGACAAAGTGTTCCCACTCCAAAAACTCAGGAAACAATGCCACAAGGTTTCTCAGCAAATATTGTAAATCCTTTTGTGGTTCCTGGAATAAGAAAAGTAAATATAGATTCTAATCTGAAACCAGACTATTCATTTGATAGTTATGTAGAAGGAGAAAGCAATAAATTCGCAGCCACTGTAGCCAGATCTATCGCAAAAAGACCTGGTGCAACAGCTTTCAACCCGTTATTCTTATATGGAGGGTACGGAGTTGGAAAAACCCATTTAGGACAGGCTGTAGGTCTTGAAGTAAAAAATCAGTTTCCAGACAAAGTAGTTCTTTATCTGTCTTCTGAAAAGTTTATTCAGCAGTTTATCTCTGCTGCCAAAGCACACAAGCAGACTGAGTTTGCTAACTTCTACCAAATGGTAGATGTACTGATCATTGATGATATCCAGTTCTTATCAGGAAAATCAGCAACACAGGATAGCTTCTTCCATATTTTTGATCACCTGCATCAGAACGGAAAGCAGATTATCCTTACTTCTGATAAAGCGCCTGCAGATATTATGGATATTCAGGACAGAATTGTTTCCCGTTTCAAATGGGGACTTTCTGCAGAAATCAAATCTCCGGATCTATCTACAAGAAGACAAATCATTGAAGATAAATTAAGCAGAGACGGAATCGTTCTTCCGGGAGATATGCTGGACTTCCTTGCTGTTGAAACGAAAACCAATGTAAGAGAACTTATCGGGGTTATCAACTCTGTGATCGCTTACTCTACAGTATATAAGAGAGACCTGAGTCTTGAATTGTTGAAAGAGACTATCAACAGAATTGCTGCCAATCAGAAAAAAATCATCAATATTCCTTACATTCAGGAAGTGGTATGTGATTATTTTGGAATCAAAAAAGAACAATTACTTTCAAAAACCAGAAAAAGAGAGATTGCATTACCAAGACAGCTTGCCATGTACTTCTCTAAAGAATTAACCAATTCTACATTTAGTAAAATCGGTGAGGAAATGGGAGGTAAAGACCACTCGACAGTAATGTATGCTTGTGATACCATCAAAGACGTATCGAAAATTGATAAAGAAATCAAGAAGTACGTAAAAGACCTTACAGAAAGAATCAAACAATAAACAGTGTTGAACTGAAATAAATTAAAATGAAGAATAGTTTTATTCTTCATTTTTTATTTAGTTTTGTCGTCACAAAGACTCTTTTTAAATAATTAGCATATGAAAATATTAATGGTTTGTCTGGGGAATATATGCAGAAGTCCTTTGGCAGAAGGTATTATGAAAACAAAGGTACCGGAAGATTTTGTGGTAGACTCGGCCGGAACCATTTCATTGCATGAAGGAGAACATCCCGACAAAAGAGCTGTTAAAACTGCTGCAAACCATCATGTTGATATATCACAACAAAGGTCAAGGCCTATTACCAAAGCCGATTTTAAAACCTTTGATAAGATTTATTGTATGGATGCTTCGGTATATCGTGAAGTGGCTTCCAGAGCAGAAAATAAGGAAGAACAACTGAAGGTTTCTTTATTTTTAGAGGCTGCCGGTGAATATGATAATACAGAAGTGCCGGACCCATACTGGGGTGATATGAAAGACTTTGAACATGTTTTTCAGTTATTGGATGAAGGGTGTGATAAAATTGCCACTCATCTGATCCAGCCCACTCATAATTTATAATTCATAATCTATAATTTTTAATTAATCCCCTATGCTTTTTTTACTCCCTGTTTATTTATCAGAAAACACTCCTATTGACCACTTTTCACCTATTTTGAAGGATTATATCATGCAAACGGATTATTTCTTCGTAGAAAATGAAAAGACGGCGAGAAAGGTTGTGAAATTTTTTGCTCCGGAAAAGAAACAGACAGATCTGAAGCTTTTCTTATTGGATAAATACACAGAAAATGCAGATATCAAAGAAGCTCAGGAACTGATGCTGAAAGGGCAGGACTTCGGATTGTTATCTGAGGCTGGGCTGCCTTGTATTGCAGACCCGGGAAATCTTATTGTAAAATGGTGTCATGAGAAAAACATCAGGGTGATTCCGATCTCAGGGCCTTCATCTATTATTCTTGCGTTGATTTCCAGTGGATTCAACGGGCAGGAATTTACCTTCAATGGTTATCTTCCGATTGAGAAAGGAGATAAAAAGAAACAGATCATGAATCTCGAAAGTCTTGTTCAGAAAACAGGCTATTCGCAGATTTTCATGGAAACACCGTATAGAAACAACCCTCTTTTTGAAGATTTGTGCAAGTTTTTATCACCGAATACAAAGCTGTGTATCGCTGCTAATATCAACGACCCTGAACATGAATTCATTAAGACAAAATCAATAAAAGACTGGCAAAAGCAAAAGCCGGAACTTCATAAAATTCCTGCCGTATTTGTGCTGGGAAAATAGACAAAACTCCTTATAGTTCATAAATTAATAGGAATATTTTATACTTATAAGCTGGGAATTGGTCATCGGATCAATCTCCCAGCTTTTTTTTATTTATAAGAGTTTTATTAATTCCTTAGAAATCATGGAACTAACATTGTTTTCCAGTTTCATCTTCTCTCTTTCTGCTTTTTAATCTTGATTCAAACTTAATTTATTTCAATAATATGTGATTAATTTGTCTTATTTTTCATATTTTTATGTTTTAAAATATTGTGATTATATGTTAATAATAATATGTTATGAATTGCTATTTTGTGTTTTAACTTGAAATATTAACTAATGTGTTTTGTTTAATTTGATTTTTTATTAAATATTTTATAATGTAAATTGTTTTGATAGATTTAAGCCACTATCCTTTATATTTCTTTAGTTATTCGGAGTATAATGGTTTAAAAATTCATTTTTATACAAAACTGATCCAATAAAATCAACACCAAATATTTAAAATATGATGACACGTAAAATTTTTTTTCCGGTATTGCTCATGCTTGCGATGCTGGTACCTTCATTAATTCATCTGTCTGCACACGGATATGTACTAAGCCCTGCCTCAAGAGGATATCAGGGAAGTCTGGATAAAGCTTCGCTTGGCTATTCAGTGGCATTTGGAAAATACGGTTCTGTAATTAATGAGCCAGGTTCTCTGGAAGCGCCAAAAGGATTTCCTGCATTGGGTCCGGCAGATGGAAAGATTGCTTCTGCTAATGGAAGCATAGGGGGCGATACTACACTGGATCTCCAAACTGCTGATCGTTGGAAAAAAACCAATATCTCCACAGGTGTGAATGCCTTTATCTGGAAATATTCGGCGTATCACGCGACTGCAAAATGGCATTATTACATGACAAAGCAAGGCTGGGACCCCAATAAACCTCTTTCCCGTCAGGATCTTGAACTTATTGGTACAATTGCGCATAATGGTACTCCACCGCAGGATAATGTTTCTCATCAGATTACAGTTCCTGCCAACCGTACAGGTTACCATATTATTTTAGCGGTTTGGGATGTAGCAGATACTGTCAATGCATTCTATAATGTGATTGACGTTAACGTAACCTCCGGAACAGGAGTTTCGGCACCTGCGACTCCTACAGGATTAACACAGGTAGGAGTAACCAGTTCTTCTGCTAAAATAAGCTGGACTCCACAATCAGATGCTTTGTCCTATACTATTTTCCGCAATGGACAAAATATTCAGCAGGTAAGTGGGGCTGCATTTGAAGATACAGGCTTAGCTGCCAATACGGTTTATACGTACGAAATACAGGCGAAAGGCTCTTCAGGGCTCACTTCAGGGAAAAGTACACCACTCAATGTGAAAACAAACAGTGAAGGGACAATTGAAAAACCTACAGCACCATCCAACCTCCATTCGATGGGAGCTACTGAAAACTCCGTTTCATTAATGTGGATGGCTTCGACCCATACACAAGGCATCAAAAACTATCAGGTATTTGAAAATGGGATCAAAGTAGGAGAAACCGTACAAACAAGCTTTTCACGAGCAGGATTAGCGCAAGACACGGAATATCATTATACGGTAAGATCTGTGGCGATGAACGATCAGATTTCTGATATGAGTAATGAATTAAAAGTCAGAACGAAGAAGAGTACACCAGGGAATGGTCAAACGTATTGTGGGGCAGAACAGTATAATCCTGCCAATGCATATCCTACAGCCGGAGCAAAAGTTTTTTATTCCTGTAAAATCTGGAAAAATAAATGGTATGCGAATCCGGGAGAGCTTCCGGGAACAAATATGGTATGGGAGGAAGTAAGTGTATGCACAGAAGGTCCAGGCTGTCAATCAAGCGGTCCGGTTACCTATTGTGGAGCACAAGAATATAATCCGGCAAAAACATATCCAACAGCAGGTACAAAGGTTTTCTATGCCTGCAAAATATGGGAAAATAAATGGTATGCTAACCCAGGAGAAACTCCGGGAAGTAATGCTGTCTGGAAAGTAATCAATGCCTGCACAGAAGGCCCAGGCTGTACGGCCGGTCTTACAAGTAGAGAAGCTGGCCTTTTAGTCATTGTGTCTGATCACATGATCAGTTTTTCACCGGAAGACTATTATGGAAAAATGAGTAGAGTGGAGGTAATTAATCCTGGTGGACTTCAGATGCTTTCTTCTGTTAACCCAACGAAAGGCGGCATTAATATCAGCCATCTGCAGGCCGGAATTTATTTTGTGAGAATTCATTATAAAGATGGAAGCAGCATCACAAAAACAATCCGAAAGTAATAAAGAAAATTTAAAATAAGAATAAAACCACCTTGTCATCAAGGTGGTTTTATTCTATGAAAAGCTCATCATTTTTTAGCTTTTCTAATAAAAATATTTAACAGCCCTTAACACGGCTATTGCATTATTTTTGTTTTTAACATCATACTGGAAACAGTACAATTAAATTGTTGATAATGCAGTAAAAATCCGGGCATCGAAGATGCCCGGATTTTTTAATAAATTAATTTTTATCCTTTTTTCCAGATTTCCACTTTCTCCAAAAGAACACAATAAATGGAATGATTAAAAAGAACGGCCATAATGAAACCATTCCCAGCAGAAAACTCACAAAACTATTCCAGCCTTCAGTCAGGGAATCAATAAAGCGGCTTCCAAAACCGATTTTTGAGGTAGCCGAACTTCTCACTTTCTCTTTATATAAGTTCAGGTTCAGGGTACTGTAATTCACGCGGTCATCAATAAAACGAAGCCTGCCTTCAGCCACGTCAATCTCATCTTCAAGCTCCCGGATATTTTCCTGAATTTCAAGCATGTCTTTCGTTGTCGCAGCATTTTTAAGCATGTCCCTGTATTTTTCAAGATATATTTTTTTGTTGGCCAGCTTAATGGCTACATCAGTATATTCCTCTGTCACATCATTGGATGAAATATTTTTAGACAAAACAGATCCTACTCCGTTTGAAAATGAGCTGATCAATGCATCGAAGTTTTTATGGGGTACACGGATAATAAGAGTAAGATTATCATCCATATCCGTATTTTGAAACTCTTCCTTTTGGATATAAGCATTGTTTTTCTTGATGATCTCATTCACCTGGTTCTGTGTTTTTTTAATATCACCCACCTGAATCTTCATATCTCCGTTTTTGATAATTTTTTTGGAGATCGTATCTGTTTTCTTTGGGGTATAAACTTCTTTGTTGGTTCCATCTTCATCGGAGACTACCTTTTCAGCAATAGAAAGTGGTGGAGGCATAGGAGCAGGTGAAGAAGAAGGTATTTTATCTTCGGTTAGAACTTCCGCTAGGTCAGCTTTCACTTCCTGCTTTTCAACACCTGATTTGCTGCAGTTGATCAGAATAAGACCCGATAATAGGAGAATAATGTTTTTCATGGATATGTTAGTTTTTTAGGGTTATGATCAAAAAGTGTGCTCAAAAATGATCATTTGTAAAAATGATTAAAATGTAAAACGAAAGAATGTTGAATGTTAATTCAATAAATAGCTTTAAAACCAGCCTGAAAAATTGCTAAGACTATAAATTATTTCTATTTTTAATTCATGAAAAAAAGTCTTTTAGCATTTGCGTTTTCACCATTTCTGATGTATGCCCAGGAAGTTCCGAAACTTACAGACGAGATGGCCATGAAATTGTCCGATAAACCTCTTCACTGTATCAATCAGGAATATCCGAATAAAACAGCCCATATCATCAATAATGCAGGAGAAGTTCCTTTGACTCCTAAAGCTCTTCATCCCAGTTTTTATGGATGTTTCGACTGGCATAGCTCTGTTCATGGACATTGGATGCTTGCAAGACTTTTGAAAACAAAACCCAATCTGTCTAGTGCCAAAGAGATTGAAAAAATCCTGGATGAATCATTTCAGAAAGAGAAATTACAGACAGAAGCAGATTATTTTACTAAATATCAGCTGACAGGAACTTTCGAAAGAACCTACGGCTGGGCATGGACATTAAAACTGGATGAAGAACTGACCAATTGGGATCATCCAAAAGCTAAAATATGGCATCAGAACCTAAAGCCACTCACTGATCAGATCCTTAAGTCCTGGAAGGTTTATCTTCCAAAACAGACCTATCCGAACAGAACGGGAGTTCACCCTAATACAGCTTTTGCAATGGCTTTTGCGATAGATTGGGCACGAGCCAATAAAGACAAAGAATTTGAAACTCAATTGATCGAAAAGGCGAAATATTTTTTCCTGAAAGATCAGAAAACACCAGCATATCTGGAACCTGATGGTTCGGATTTCTTTTCGCCAAGTCTTGAAATTGCAGATCTGATGCGAAGAGTTCTTCCTCAAAAAGAATTTATAGTATGGTTGAATAATTTCTACGAAAAAAGAAGTCTCGAAAATATTGAAAAAATCCCTGTGGTAAGTGATCTTAGCGATTATCAGACCGTTCACTTAGTCGGACTTTCTTTCTCTAAAGCATGGTGTATGAAAGGGATCTCGAAGGCACTTCCTGCAAACCATCCATTAAAGAAAGACTTTCAGAAAAAAGCAGATGTATTTCTTGCCAACGGATTACCTTTATTATTCCAGGGAAATTATGGAGGAGATCATTGGCTGGCAAGCTTTGCAGTGTATGCTTTGGAAGATTAATATTTGATTCCTGCCTTCTTAAGAATAAAACCTAAAAGCCAAATCGGTCCTATTAGAAGAAACTGTAGATCTCTGAGAAAAGAAGGCTTTTTTCCTTCAATTTTATGACCTATAAATTGGAAAATCCAGGTAATAACGAAAACAGAAAGATAAACGATCCAGGACTGCTTTCCGAAACTGATATTGGTGAGATAAATGAAATGCTCCAATAGAAGCATTACAACAATCATTACGATGGCGATCAAAAGAGAAAGTCTGATATAGAATAAAGTGATCAAAACAATCACAAAAAGGCTTATGATGCTCACACATCCAAAGTAGGAAGCACAGAAATGAGGAGAGGGAATCAGGGAAGCAAAGCCCAAAATTGTCCAGAAAATCAAAGGCACACAAATCCAGTGAATGAACTTGTTGGCCGCATTTCTATGGCTTTTACTGTATTCTGCAAATAATAGATCAACCTTTCTCATACTGACAGGGAATTGGATTAACGCTAAAATAATAAAATTTTGTAATCACTGGTAAGATTGCTTACATTTGTCTTATGTCTGCCCTAGAAAAATTCGGAGTCGATATTTTTACGGAACGTAATATTTTCGAGAGAATTGCTGTCGATAAGCCTTTCCGTCCCGATAATCCTGCTTTTATTTTTATTAAATCAGGAACTATAAAACTTCGTCAGCATTTCAGTGACCTGGAAGTTTCTGCCAATATGTTTATGGTGACCGATCCGCAGACCATCTATGAAGTGGTTTCTGTGACAGACGATTTTCAGTCCCGGATGGTTTCTTATAAAAGAGAATTTATTTCGGCTTTATCATTGAAGTTTAACCGTTTGATTACCTATCGTTATTTCAGACAGCAGATGAACAAAGGCGTTCCTTTTCCTGAGGACGAAATGGAAGTCGTCTGGAAAAGTGTCAATTTCCTGAAATATATCCTGGATTCTGATACGGAAATGCTGTACAAGAAAGAAATGGTAGAGCATCTTTTCTCTGTTTTCTGCTACCAGATGGCGGGAATTATTTCCAAGGAAGATAACAGTTCTATGAATCAGATGTCCAGACAGGAAGAAATCGTGTTTGTGTTTCTTACTGATATTGCAGAACATCATCTTACAGAAAGGGCGGTTGAGTTTTATGCCGAAAGACAATCAATTACAACCAGACATCTTTCTTCCGTTGTGAAGACCATCACAGGCAAGTCTGCCAGTCAGGTCATAGCTTTAATAGTCATCAATGAAGCTAAAGTACTCTTAAACTCTTCCAATAAACCCGTTTCGGAGATTTCTTCTATTCTCGGATTTAGCGATCAATACTCATTTTCTCACTTTTTCAAGAAACATATTGAAGTAAGCCCTACACAGTACAGGCATCAGTTCGAAAACTAAAATCTTACATTTGAACATCTTTTTCCCGAAATCAAACATTTGATTGATTTTGTTGTTGTTATAACTTTGCTTCTGTAAAACAAGGTAAAATGACAAAGAAAATAAAAACAGCACTATCCGTTTTGATAGCAGCTTTTCCTGCGCTGTTTTTTTCACAACAGATCAAGCAGATGACCGCAGGTGAGGTGGCGGAACTCGCTGTTCAGAATCATCAGCAGCTTAAAGTTTCCGCACAGAACATTGATATTGCAAAACAAAGCACAAATGTTGCTAAACTTCAGAAACTGCCCACTATCACAGCTTCTACAAGTCAGTTCTATTTAGGAGACGCTGTAGCAATCGATAAGGATTTTTCAAACTCTACAACAGTTCCAATGCCGCATTACGGGAGTTCTTATGCTGTACAGGCAACACAGCTGATCTTCAAAGGTGGATTGGTGAACAAGTCGATTGAAATGGCAGGGCTTCGTGAGCAACTTTCCGAACTGGACTTGGAGAAAAATAAGCAGGAGGTAAAATTTTTAGTGATTTCCAATTATCTGGATGTCTATAAAATTATCAACCAGGAAGATGTGTTTCAGAATAATAAAAAGCTGGCACAGGAACGTCTTAAAAATATTCAGAAGTTCTATCAGCAGGGGATGGTAACCAGAAATGAAGTGATTCGTGGAGAGCTGGCTATCAAAAACCTGGATCAGGGAATTTTGACCCTTTCAAATAATAAAAAAATACTTAATTATAATTTAAATATCGCGCTAGGTTTATCCTCTGACACAGAAATTGTTCCTACTGAAACTTTAAACAATAAAGAAGCAGGAATAGGAATGGATTATTATACCAATCTTGCTCACGAAAGCAGCCCATTGCTAAAATCTGCCAAGAAAAACATAGATGTTGCAGATAAAAATATTGAAATTATAAAAACAGATAATGCGCCTACTGTAGCCGGATTTGGCGGATATACCCTGCAAAGACCTATCACGACAAGAAACCCTGTTTTGGATATGTATTCAGGAGGCTGGCAGACCGGTGTTTCTTTGAGTTATAATATAGATACCCTGTATAAAACGAAAGAAAAAGTAAAATTAGGGACCCTGCAGAAAAATCAGGCGAATGATGCGATGACTCTGGTACAGCAGAACGTAGATATGGGAGTGAATGCAGCCTATACAAAATATCAGGAAGCGATTCAGCAGGCGGATATCCTGAATGATTCCAAAAGACTGGCAGAAGAAAACTACAAGATTACGGAAGCCAAATATCTGAACCAACTGGCAGTACAGGCCGAAATGATTGATGCCCAAAACCAGAAACTACAGTCAGAACTTGATTATGCCAACGCTGAAATAAATGTTTTGTATCAGTATTATAACCTTTTGAAATCTACAGGAACACTTTAATTTTTAAAACTGAAAATCAACACAATGGAAAACAAGGGACAAACCACTCAAAATACAACGACAGCTCCGACAGGATCCGCTGCTGAAAACAAGAAAAAGAAAAATAAAACCAATAAAATCAGAGCCATCATCTCCAATATCATCGTTTTTTTGGTGATCGGTTTCGGATTATTCTGGTTGATCCGTGAATATTTTCATATCGGGAGCAAAACCTATACAGAAGCAGCACAGGTAGAGGAATTTATTAATCCAATTAATACCAGAGTGTCTGCTTATATCAAAGAAATTAAATTTATTGAACACCAGCATGTAAAAAAAGGAGATACACTGGTTATTCTTGATGACCGCGAAATCATTACCCAATTAGGACAGGCCGATGCTGCTTATCAGAATGCCATGGCTCAGAAAACGGCCACCAGTTCATCTGTGAACACGGTTTCCAATAACATCAACGTTATGCAGTCTAATATTGCCGGAGCAAAAGCCAGATTGTGGAATGCCGAGCAGAATTTAAACCGATATAAAAACCTTTTAGCGGCTGAAGCAGTAACAAGACAACAGTACGATCAGATAAAAACAGAATATGATGCTCAAAAGGCAGCTTATGAAACGTTAGTGAATCAAAAGCAATCAGCAAACCTTTCTACAACAGAAGTGAAAAGCAAATTGGGAATCAATGATGCAGAGATCAAAAGAACGAAATCTGCTTTGGATATGGCGAAAATCAATCTTTCGTATACAGTGATCACAGCGCCTTATGATGGAGTGATGGGAAGAAGAACCATCTCTGAAGGTCAGCTTATCCAGCCGGGACAGCAGGTTGCTACCATTGTTCTGAATGGTCAGAAATGGGTAACAGCCAACTTCCTGGAAAGTCAGATGCCAAATATTAAAATAGGAGAAAAAATAGCAATGACAGCCGATGCTTTAGGAGGACAGAAATTCGAGGGAGTCGTAACGGCCGTTTCTGCAGCTACCGGATCAAGATATTCAAGCGTACCAACTGACAACTCTACCGGAAACTTCATCAAAGTACAACAGAGAATTCCTGTAAGAATAGAATTCACGGCTTCCAACAAAAAAGAAGATCTGGATAAACTGAGCGCAGGAATGAATATGAATGTGAATATTAATAAAGACTAAAAGATGTAAGATATCAGATTCCAGACATTATGCTTGTGGAAAGCTAAGGCTGAATGTTGGAAGTCTGTCATCTGATATCTGAAATCTATTACCTAAAAAAATCATGTACAATAAAGGATTATATAGCGATTGGGTACCAAAACCCGTGCAGCTGCTGCTGATTGTATTGCTGCTTGCTGTGGTAATGCCTATTGGTGGGGTGTATACAGGGAATATCAGTTCTCTGGCAAGTGGTACCGGTGCGATGACAGAATATTTTATGTGGGCCAACTATGCGACTACGATTGGGATGGGAGCCTGTATGCCTGTGGTCATCAGAATCAAAATGAGGTTCAAAGTAAGGGATAAGCTTGTTCTCCTTCTGGTGCTCTTAGGACTGCTCAGCTATGTGAACGGGACTACTTTACAGCCAGCGGTCTTCATAGCTACTTCATTATTGATTGGTTTTATGAAGATGATGGTCACCATAGAATTGTTTCTTCCCCTGATGGTCATGATTGGAAACCGAGGGATATTTTATGGGGCTTTCTATACATTCGTTCTGGTGATGAATCAGGTGGCGACCTATTATGCCGCAGAATTTGCCCTTCTTTACAACTGGCAGCAGTTTTACCTGTTTACAGCCGTTTTATGCTTTATACTGGCATTGATACACTGGATTTTTATGCATAATAAATATTTTGCATTAAAGGTTCCGCTGCATTATATTGATTGGCTTAGTATTTTGCTTTTCATTTCCACTTTTATGTTCTCGGCGTATGTATATTCGTTTGGGAGACAGCAGGATTGGTTCAATTCAAAAAATATCATCTATGCTAGTATTACTGCTTTTGTGAGCTTTGCACTGCTTTCTATCCGGCAATTGACATTAAAACGACCTTACCTTTCATTCAAAATTTTCACAAAAAACAATGTACAGCACGGTTTGTTTATGCTTTTTTGGCTTGGAATGTTCCTGGGAACCGCTTCTATTCAGAATACTTTTGCAGTGGGGGTTCTGGGTTATGATCAATTGACGAATACAAGACTTAGCCTACTGATGATTCCGGGAATTATTCTGGCTGGAGTCATCGCCATTTTCTGGTTCAAAAAAGAAAAACCTTTGAAAATGTATATTTTTTCCGGTTTTTCAGCAATGATCGGATACGCCATTATTATGTATTTTTCTATGGTACTGGAGTTCAATTATGACAACTGGTATCTGCCTATGTTTTTAAAAGGCTACGGCATGTGTTCACTGTTTATCTCTGTATGGTTTTATACTCTGGATAAGCTTGAAATGGATGAAATGCTTGCGGCGATAGGACTTGTATTGGTCTGGAGAACATTCCTTGCCGTTGGAATTTTTTCAACACTGTATTCATGGTTTCAATATCGTTTCCAGGTTACAGCAATAGGTGACTTAGCTGTTTATATGGACGGAATGACCGTTACTCCTCAGAATGTAGCGGCTAATATGAAAACCATTCAGCTTAATGCCATTATCATAGCAAGTAAAAAGATATTCGGATATATTATTTTAGTCGGATTTGGAGTGCTGATTTATGTTGCGACCCATCACTTCGGAGCAAAACGCTTTCAGTATTTCAGATTTGTAAGAGTTCTGGGCGGTAAATCCGTCATTGCAAGAAGAAGACTGCGTGAACGGAAACAATTATTAGAAGAGATAAAAGATGCTGCAGGTCCTGCAGTATAAAGATACCTTGTTTTTCACTAGTAGAATCCTGGTCCTTCGTGGGCCGGGATTTTACGTTTTTAAGAAGATGTCAAGCTTTAAATTTTTGAAACATTAAGATTGTATTAAGGTGTTTAGAGCATTAAGATGAGCTTCGCTTTAAGCTTAAAATCAGAATGATTTATCTTAACGATCCTTTATTTCTTAAATCTTTCTTAATGGTTTTAATATATATCCAATATTTTTGATAAGATTAAATAACTTCTCTGTAAAAAGATGTTTGTAGATGATAAAATAAGGGAAAATCTCATACTTTGTTATTTTTATTCTTTCTAAATAAGGATTAACTTTGTGAGATTATAAAACTTTGAGTAGAAAGAATGAAAAAGCAGTATGCATTCATAGGTCTGTTGGCTTCGGGATTACTATTTTCCCAGACCGCTAAAGATTCTATTGCCTCTAAAGGTATTGACGATGTGGTGATCGTAGCTTCCAGAAAACCCACAAAAATCTCTGAAATTCCGGGAACAGTCTGGGTAGTACAAAAAGAAAAAATTCAGGAACAGGCTAAAAGCGGTGTTCCTATCAAAGAAATGTTGTCGATTCTGATTCCTTCTATGGATATTGGTCCACAGGGAAGAACCAATTACGGACAGAATATGAGAGGACGCTCTGCGTTGGTGATGATCGACGGAGTTTCTCTGAACAGTATCCGGTCTATCAGTCGTCAGTTGGATGCTATTGATCCTTTTAATATTGAAAGAATCGAAGTCCTTTCCGGAGCAAGTTCAATTTATGGAGGAAATGCTACCGGTGGTATTATCAATATTATAACCAAAATACCTTCCAAAAAAGGGATCAGTGGAGAAACAGAATTGGGAGTGCGTACAGGATTTATGGGCAAAGATGATCATGATTTCCGTGCTGCTCAATCCATAGCTGCCAAAGGAGATAAGTTCTTCGGAAGACTGGGAGTTGCTTACCAGCAGAACGGTGGAGTATATGGAGCAGACCAGAAACAGCTTTTTACAGATATTACACAAACTGACCTTCAGTACAACCAGTCGATTGACATTTTGGCTACAGGAGGATATCAGTTTAACAATAAGCATAAAATAACAGCTTCTCTTCAGTATTACAACTCTAAGTTTAACGGAGACAGAAGTTTATTCTTGGGTGAAAATCTAAGTGCATTCACAACAAAAAATGCTTCATTGCTGCAAATGAGAGATGGTTTTTCATCCGATAAAAATGTAGGAACAGAACGTTATATGGCTACGGTAGCCTATACCGGAAACGGAATTTTGGGCGGGCAGGACCTGTATGTGCAGTTGGCTACCCGTGGTGAAAAGTTAGGATTTTATCCATTCCCGGGTAATGTTACATTGCAGACAGGGAAAATACCTTATATGTCCTCTTCTCAGCAGGATACTTATTATTCAGGGATTAAGGCTTTATTGTCAAAATCATGGAGAGGACTGAACGTTACTTATGGAGCAGATTTTGATTTTGAAAAATTTGAGGGAGCACAATCTGTCTATGATATTGCGAAGACAATGTCCAGCGGAGGTTTAGTCAATGAAACAAAATACAGTCTGGGAAGATATCCTACCAACCACTCACAGAGCTACGCAGGATATGTTCAGGCAAAATATAATATTCTTCCAAAGCTTCAATTGAATGCAGGGATCCGTTATCAACATATCAATGTGAAAATGGATGATTTTGTAGGTTCAGAACAGCAGACGCAGGTTGCCATGGGCTATGGAAGTTCAGCATCGGCAATTCCCGGTGGTGAAAGTTCTTATAATGTGACACTGGCGAATGCGGGACTATTATATAAATTCAATGAGCAGCACCAGGTTTGGGGAACCTTTTCCCAGGGAGCAAGTTTAGCAGATCCTGCTAAGTTTTATGGGATTGGTCAGTACAAATTGGTGGGAACAAACTGGGATGTAGTATCCAGTATCAATGTGAAAGAACAGCCTTTGCAAGCCATTAAAACCAATCAGTTTGAGGTAGGATACCGCGTCAATAGAGGAGGTTTAAGAGCTCAGATTGCCGGATTCCTAAGTAATTCTGATAAAACGGTTGCCGTGGATAAGAAGACCTTCCAAATTCTTGTGAATGACTTGAAATTAAGAAATATGGGAATCGAAGCTGAGGTTTCCTATGCTTTAAACAATGGAGTGTATTTCGGAGCAAGCGGACTTTTGATCAAATCTGAGGTATATAACAAGGGAGAATGGCAGAAACAGGAAATCTATAATGCTTCGCCGTCAAAATTGGTGACCTATATTGGGTATAACATCAAAAACTGGTCATTCAGATTCCAGTCATTAC
Source organism: Chryseobacterium sp. MEBOG07 (assembly GCF_021869745.1). Lineage (NCBI taxonomy): Bacteria > Pseudomonadati > Bacteroidota > Flavobacteriia > Flavobacteriales > Weeksellaceae > Chryseobacterium > Chryseobacterium sp. MEBOG07. The sequence goes on along the minus strand of NZ_CP084579.1, from coordinate 3,568,623 downwards.
AGAACTTCAAGCAGAAAGACGAACTTAATAATGTGGTGGAAGGCTACAATACTTCAGACCTTATGATGGGATATCGATTCAGTTGGGGGAAATTCAATCTGGGAATCCAGAACCTGTTTAATACAGATTATCAAACCATTTGGAGCAAGCGTTCCCAGGTTTTATATTCCACGTATGGACTTCCGGATCTGTTCAATTATAAAGGAAGAGGAAGAACATTCAATCTTTCTTACACTTTTGAATTTTAAAAATAAGATGAAGGTAAAAGTGCCTTGATCTGAAAACATATTGTATTTCAAATCCGGTTTCTGAGATTGATCGGAAACCGGATTTTAACTTTAAAAAATCAGTTATGGCTAAAATTTCAACAGGGCAGATCGTTGCCGAAGTAACCAGAAAAGAATATATTACGGACCACTTTATCAGAGTGTATTTGTATTCACCTGAAGTTCAGGTATTCAAAAATACCGTGGTGGGCGACAATAATAAAATTGCAGTCCCTCCGGCTGGTTTGAACGAGATTCATTTTCCGACACTGGATGAAAATCATCAGTGGGTGTATCCGCCTAAAGAGATCGCTCCGGCCATCAGAACCTATACACACCGGGGAATTGATCTGGAGAAAAATGAATTAATTATCGATTTTGTAGACCATGGAGACGGAGGTCCTGCCTCTAAATGGGTGAGAGAGGCTGAAGCAGGTTCAAAACTGGGGGTGATGATGCGTTTGGAAGGTAAAGAATTGTATCCAACAGCAGATTGGTATCTGTTAGTAGGAGATGCTACAGCCATTCCGGTGATCAGTGCTATTTTGGAAACGCTTCCTGAAACGGCAAAAGGAACCTGTATTATCGAAGTTCATGGAAAAGAAGACGAGCAACTGCTTGAAACCAAAGCTCAAATTGATTTTAAATGGCTGCATAATGCCCAACCTCAGATCAGCAGTAAAATTGCCAATGTTGTAAAAAGTATTGATATTCCTGAGATTACCAAATTTGGCTATGTCGCTTGTGAATTTTCAAACGTAAAAGAAATCCGAACCTATCTGAGAAAAGAGAAAAACTGGACTTCGCAAGAGCTTTATGCTTATTCTTATTGGAAAGCAGGTGTAGCGGAAAATGAATCTCAGGCAGACAGACATAAGGAGAAGGATTCGATGGAGTAGGTGGCAGGTAGTAGGTAGCAGATAAAAGGTAATAGGTAGCAGGTGTTAGGATTAAGGATATAAAGAATTGTCCGGTTATATTAACTGGCCACTCTAAACATTAAACTGAAAACTTTGAACTTTGTACCCCTAAGCCGTATCTTTGCAGCTATGAAAGATTTAATGGGCAGAGCGATCTGGGATTATTACCACAATGAAAATCCGGAAAATCTGCAGACTGAAACATCAATTTCTGAGCTGGATGAACTTCCGGTGGAGTATTTATTCAGAGATTTTGAAGAAATGAATGATATTGAGCAGAAAGCACTGCAGTTATCCGAAGGAAAAGTTCTGGATATCGGTGCCGGTGCAGGTTCTCATTCTTTATATCTTCAAAATGAAAGAAATCTTGATGTGACCGCATTGGATATTTCACCAAAATCCGTTGAGGTTTGTCAGCTGAGAGGAATTAAAAAAGCAGTTTGTAAAAATATGCTTGATTTTTCCGGGGAGACCTTCGACACCCTTTTATTGCTGATGAATGGTACGGGTGTTTTTGAAAGCCTTGCTAAAATTGATACTTATCTTCAGAAATTACATACTTTATTAAATGATAAAGGACAGGTTCTGATTGACAGTACAGATATTCTTTATATGTTTGACCGTGATAAAGACGGAGGAGTGTATATTCCTGCCGGAGGATATTATGGAGAACTGGAGTATGTGGTGCATTACAAAGGAGAATCTGAGGAACCGATCACCTGGCTGTACCTTGACTTCAATACCTTGAAGAATGCAGCTGAAAACAATGGTTTCAAAATAAAAAAAGTTTTGAAGGATGAAGATTCTTACTTAGCAAAACTGACTAAGAAATAATGTACAACAAGTCATTGCGAGCTGTAAGCGAAGCAATCTCATGAATTCATATATTGTCATTCTGTAAACCGGGATGACTTTTTTTGTGCTTCTATCTAGCCTCGATAATAACGGTTACCCCGCAGCATGCGGTTGGGATTCTTCGGCTTATGCTGGGGTTGGGAGTCAGGTGCGAGGAGTAAGAGTGGATAGCGAGAAAAAGCTCCTTATCATTGTCTGAACAGATGAATAGCTCTTGCCAACGGATAGAAAGAAAACCATTCCTGAAAATAAAAATACATCAGAACAGCGGTTCCGGCACATAAAACTACAGGAAGAATATAAGATTCTGCACGGTAAGGAAGCTTTTTTGGAGTGGCTAAAACGCTGATGACAAGTAAACCCACAGCTCCAACTGCAATGACTCCAATTTCAGGGCTGTATCTGGAAGAAGTGCCGAAATCAAAATGGGACATCAGAACATATTTTTGAAACATAAAAAACAACACACCAAATGCCATTGTAAGAATAGCGGGGAAGTATTTTTTGAGTTTGATTAAATTAAGAGAGAGTAAAATAGCCCCTGGAATCGTGCTGAAAAAAACACTGCTGACAACAATAGTCATTCGTGAATAAAGCCTGATGGCCTGCGGATCTTCTGTGATATGGTCTTTCCAGGTTTCTACTTCTTCTGCGTGTTTGGTTTCTTCTTCTTGTTTTTTATGCTGAATCAACTGCTGAACAGCTGTTTTTTCCTGCTCACTGAAAACACGGCCTCTTTCTTCCATAATTTCAAAAGCTGCCTGAACGGCCTCTGGAACAAAGCGGTTGCCTTCCTGTAAATATGCCTCCAATTCCTGATTGGAAAGTTTCCTTAAAACATTTTTATTGACCATAAGCTGTATATAAAAGAAAGGCTGCTTCGTGTGAAACAGCCTGTTATCTTATATTGAGGGTAATTATCCGATCTCAATACCGTTCTCAACATTGCTGTCGTCCGGTGTTACGAAAGATAATTTTCCGTCTGGTTTTGTTGTTAATAATAACATTCCCTGAGATTCAATTCCTCTGATTTTTCTTGGAGCAAGGTTCAGAAGGATCATTACCTGCTTCCCGATTAATTCTTCGGGAGCGAAACTTTCTGCAATACCAGAAACAACAGTTCTTACATCTACTCCTGTATCTACAGTAAGTTTTAATAATTTATCTGCTTTTTCTACTTTTTCAGCTTCTATAATAGTTGCTGTTCTAAGGTCTATTTTAGTAAAGTCATCAAATGTGATCTCTTCTTTCATAGGGTTTGCGTTAGGGTTTGTTTTTTTATTGTTTTGTTTTGTATCTTCTAATTTCTGGATCTGAGCTTCAATTACATCATCTTCAATTTTTGAGAAAAGAAGAGATGATTCGTTGATTTTATGACCTGTTTCAATTAAAACTGATTGCGTTTCAATCGTATTCCAGTCTTTCTTTTCAACATTGAACATGTTCAATAGCTTTTCAGAACTGAAAGGCATGAAAGGTTCACATAACTGGGCTAAAGCAACAGCTATTTGTGCTCCAACGAATAAAGACTGAGCCGCTTTTTGCGGGTTGTCTTTAATTGTTTTCCAAGGTTCTTCAGTCTGAAGGTACTGGTTTCCAAAACGGGCAAGGTTCATCAATGCAGTTAATGAGTTTCTGAACTCATAATTTTCAAGGAATCCTGAGATTTCTTTTGCCGATTTACTTATTTCCTGTAATTCAGGACTGTTTACATCTCCTTGTGGAATAACACCATCATAATATTTATGAATAAGAACTGCCACTCTGTTGATGAAGTTTCCGAAGATCCCTACCAACTCAGAATTATTCTTAGTTTGGAAATCCTTCCATGTAAAGTTGTTGTCTTTTGTTTCCGGAGCTGATGAAAGAAGAGCATATCTTAAAACATCCTGCTGTCCAGGGAAATCTTCTACATATTCATGAGCCCATACCGCCCAGTTTCTTGATGTTGAGATCTTATCGTTCTCAAGGTTCAGGAATTCAAAAGCAGGAACATTTTTAGGCATAATATAATCTCCGTGAGCCTTCATCATTGCCGGGAAAATAATACAGTGGAATACAATATTATCTTTTCCTATAAAATGTACCAGGTCACTGTTTTCACTCTGCCAGTAATCTTTCCAGTCTTTTCCGTTTTTCTCTGCCCATTCTTTGGTGAAAGAGATATAACCGATAGGCGCATCGAACCATACGTACAATACTTTCCCATCTGCATTTGGAAGTGGAACCGGAACTCCCCAGTTCAAATCTCTGGTCATGGCACGAGGCTTAAGGCCGTCATTCAACCAAGACTTAACCTGTCCGTATACGTTAGGTTTCCAATCGTCTTTATGACCTTCAATGATCCATTCATTTAAAAAGTCTTCATATTCGTTTAATGGAAGATACCAGTTTTTTGTTTCTTTAAGGATAGGAACATTTCCGCTAAGCATTGATTTCGGATTGATCAGCTCAGAAGGAGATAGAGTAGAACCACATTTCTCGCACTGGTCACCGTAAGCATTTTCGTTACCACAATTAGGACACGTTCCTACAATATAACGGTCAGCAAGGAATTCTCCTGCCTGCTCATCAAAATACTGCTCAGAAACTTCTTCTGTGAATTTTCCTTTTTCGTATAAAACCTTGAAGAAATCCTGACTGGTTTCGTAATGGTTTTTGGACGTCGTTCTTGAATATTCATCAAATGAAATTCCCAGATCAGCAAAAGATTTTTTTATGATCCCGTGATATTTGTCAACGATATCCTGAGGAGTAACTCCTTCTTTTTTAGCTCTTATCGTAATAGGAATTCCGTGCTCATCTGAACCACAGATAAACGCTACATCTTTTCCTAATCTTCTCTGAAATCTTGCGTAAACATCCGCAGGAATATAAACACCTGCCAAATGTCCTATATGAACCGGCCCGTTTGCATAAGGCAAAGCTGCCGTAATCATCTTTCTGTTTGACATTTATAGTAAAGTTTTGACTGCAAAGATAAGGATTATCTGCTGAATACCGCTATTGACGGTGTTATTATGATCAATTATGCAATTTCTAAAGGTTCAATGTGAAATAAAGTTAAACAAATGTTTAACAAATTGTTAATTTGAAATAAATATTATGCATTGCATAAGTCGCTGTAAAATATTGGATTTTAAAAAACTAACTAAAATCGGTTTCGTAATATACATAAAATTAACTAAAATTATATTAAATTTATGATAATTCTAATTTTTTTATAAATTGCGAGTCTGGCTCCAAGCCAAAAAATGACTGAAAAAACGAAACTATAAAAGAATATGATTGTGAAGAACTTTACAACAGTATTAAAAATTGCGCCTGCTTTTTTATTGGCCAGTACAGTAATGCACGCGCAGAAGAAAGATTCTCTTCCTCAGGAGAAGAAGATTGAAGAGGTGGTTTTGATCGGATATGGAAAACAGAAAAAATCTGACCTTACCGGTTCTATAACCTCTGTCACAGCAAAAGACTTCAACGGAGGAGCTACTTCCGCCGGACAGCTGATCCAGGGTAAAACGCCAGGGGTACAGATTACCAACAACAGTGGGGCTCCGGGTTCCGGAACAAAGATCAGAATCAGGGGTACCTCTTCTTTAAGTGGAGAAAACTCGCCCTTAATTGTAATTGATGGAGTTCCTCAGGATTTCGTAGGTATGAATGGAGTTTCCGATCCTTTATCCTTAATTAATCCAAATGATATTGAAACATTTGATATCCTGAAAGATGCTTCTGCTACTGCCATTTACGGTAACAGAGCTTCTAATGGTGTTATCCTTATTACAACCAAGAAGGGAACAGCCGGAAAATTTAAACTAAACTTCTCAACAGTAACATCTGTTTCCACTAAAATGGGTAAGGTAGATGTATTAAATGCTCAGGAATTTAGAGATTTTGTGAATACATATGCTCCTGCAGGTTATAAAACAAAACTTGGAAATGCCAATACCGACTGGCAGGATCAAATTTACCAGGCAGCATGGGGAACAGATAATAATGTGGCTCTTTCTGGTGGGATTAAAGGTTTGCCATATCGTTTATCATTAGGTTATAATGAGCAGAATGGTATTGTAAAATCAAACTCTTTCCGCAGAACTTCTGTGGGATTGAATTTAAATCCTAAATTCTTTGACAATCATTTGTCAGTGAATGTGAATGCAAAAGGAACATTTACAGATAATAGATTTGTAGACGGTGGAGTGATCAAGGCAGCTACCTATTTTGATCCTACACAACCTGTTTATGATAATGTAAATATTGTACCAGGTAATGGTGGGTATTATGAATGGTTTGTTTCAGAAAGTCAGAATGGTCAAATGATCAATAAGCTTAATGGTAATGCCAATGCAAATCCTTTGTCAATGATTAATGCCATCCGTGATGTTTCTTCGGTTACCAGAGGATTGGGGAATATTCAGTTAGACTATAAATTTCATTTTCTTCCAGACCTGCATTTCAATGTAAATGCCGGGTATGACTACACAAAAAGTGAAGGACATAAATTTAAAGATGGAAGATACAAATCAGGTTTTGATGATAAAGGAAGTTCTAATTTCTATTCCATGGAGAAGAAAAATAAATTGTTAGAGACTTATTTTAATTATGTGAAGAATATTAGTGCGATCAATACTGGCTTGGATATTACTGCAGGGTATGCTTATCAGGACTTCAATATTTCAATTCCTGGAGCGATAACTTATAGAGGAAATGGTGCTACATTACCTCCTGATTTGGATTTTAAAACCCAAAATACACTGATCTCTTTCTATGGTAGAGCTATTTTTACGATAGCAAACAAGTATATTATTTCAGGATCAGTTCGTAAAGATGGTTCTTCAAGATTCTTTAACGGAACCAGAGATAATGTATGGGGTGTTTTCCCTGGAGTTTCTTTGGCCTGGAAGCTTAATGAAGAAAATTTTATCAAAAATATATCCTCAATCAGCACCTTAAAGCTGAGAGCAGGGTGGGGTAAAACAGGACAGCAGGAATTGCCTGCACTTGGAGTTAATGGTAATAAACCAAATAACTATCCGGCATTTGCTGCCTATAATCCTAGTTATCCGGGTGCAGGGTATCAGTTTGGAAATGAATTCTACTTTATGTTCAGACCTGCTAATTACAACCCAAATCTTACATGGGAAACGACGACTACCAAAAACTTAGGATTGGATTTTGGGTTCAACAAAAACAGAATTACAGGTTCAATAGATGTCTTCAGAAAAGACACCAAAGACCTTCTTGTATATGCTGATGAACCTGCTGGGGGCTTAAGTAACGCAAGCTGGCAAAACGTTGGAGATATGAAAAATGAAGGGATTGAAGGAAGTATTACCGTAATTCCGGTGAAAAATCAGAACACAACCTGGGAAGTAAGTTTTAATGCTACTCATTACAAACCGGTCATTACCAAGCTTAAAGACAGAGCTGACGAGTTTTTCAATATGGAAGTAGGTGGTATAGAAGGAGCGGCAGGAAACAGAATTCAGGCTCATGCTGTAGGATATGCTCCTAATTCATTCTGGGTATACCAACAGGTATATGATACAAACGGAAAACCGGTTGATGGTGCTTATGTAGATAGAAACGGAGATGGAGCAATCAATACAAAAGATATGTATTATTACAAATCTACGACACCTGATGCAATTTTAGGTTTCTCTACCAAAGTGTCTCACAAGAATTGGGATTTTGCATTGAGTGCAAGAGCAGTATTAGGAAATTATGTTTATAACAATGCCGCTTCAAATAGTTCATTGCAGTCTGCATCTACAAACGAATACCTCCAGAATGTATTCTCTACTGCACCTCAGTACCAATTCGCAGTTCCTCAGTATAAATCAGATATTTACGTTGAGAATGCTTCATTCCTGAGATTAGATAATATTAATATCGGGTACAATTTCGGAGAAATTTTCACTAAAGGAAGTAATCTGAAAGTATATGCCATGGCACAGAATGTTTTTGTGATCACCAAATACTCTGGAGTAGATCCTGAAGTTTTTGGCGGAATAGACAACGGTTACTATCAAATGCCTAAGATTTACTCTTTGGGCTTTAACTTCCAATTTTAAATAAGAATTCAATGAAACTAAATAGAATTAAACTTAAAAATATAGTATTGCCCCTTTCAGCAGTATTTTTATTGACGGCAGCTTCTTGTGTGAAAGATCTTGAAAGAGAACCTATCACAGACGTTACTTCTGCCAGCATTTATAAGGACTTTGCCAATTATAAAAATGTTCTGGCAAAACTTTACGGAGGACTTGCCATGGGAGGTCAGATCAGTGGAGACGGAGATCAGCCGGATAGTGATATTAATGGAATTAATGGTGGTTTTTCCCAGTATACAAGACTATTGTACAATCTGAACGTGGTAACCACTGATGAAGCAGTTATTGGATGGAACGATGGAAACCTTCATACGCTTCACAAAATGACATGGGATGCTTCCAATGAATTTATTGCGGCAATGTACTATAGAGTATATACAGAAATTGCTTTTTGTAATGAATTTATGAGAAATGTGACGGATGAAAAATTAGCAGCCAATAATATTACCGGAGACAATCTTACTCAGGCAAAATTAATGAGAGCAGAAGCCCGTTTCTTGAGAGCACAATCATATTATCACGCGATAGATATGTTTGGAAATGTTCCTTTTGTAGATGAATCATACTTGCCGGGATCTATCAATCCACCACAAAGAATAGAAAGAAAAGCGTTATTTAATTATATTGAGTCTGAATTGCTTGCCGTAGCAGGAGAATTAAAAGACCCTAAAACCAATGATTATGGAAGAGCAGATAAAGCCGCTGCATGGTCATTGTTAGCGAAATTATACTTAAATGCAGAAGTGTACACAGGAATACAGAGAAATACAGACTGTATCACCTATTGTAACAAAGTGATTGCAGCAGGTTATTCCTTAAAACCGAAGTACGACGAGTTGTTCCTTGCGGATAATAATATCAATAACCCGGAGCAGATTTTAAGTGTAAATTTTGATGGAATCAATACTCAAACCAATGGTGGAACTACCTTCTTGGTGCATGCTGCAGTTGGAGGTACAATGTCTTCTTCTGATTTTGGAATTAATGTAGGCTGGGGTGGGATTAGGACTACCAAAGCTTTTGTAGGATTGTTTCCTACCAATGGAAATGATAAAAGAGGGAGATTCTATACATCTGGTCAGAACCTGGAAATTAATGATTTAGGTTCATTTACGGATGGTTATGCTTTTATCAAATTCAAAAATGTTAAAAGCAATGGCTCTGCTGGAGCTCATACCAACTGGGTTGAGGCTGATATTCCGCTATATCGTTTAGCAGACATCTATCTGATGTATTCGGAAGCGGTGCTTAGAGGGGGTGCCGGTGGAAATCAGGCTACCGCGATTGGTTATATCAACCAGCTGAGAGAGCGGGCTTATGGAAATACAAGCGGAGACGTATCTTCTATCAATCTTAATTTTATTTTAGATGAAAGAGCTAGAGAATTATCTTGGGAAACAACCCGAAGAAGTGATCTTGTCCGTTTCAATAAATTTACTACAGGAGATTATGTATGGCCATGGAAAGGGAATGTGAAAGATGGTAAAGCCGTAGAAAGCTATAGAAACCTTTTCCCAATACCGGCTAAAGATATTGTAGCAAATCCTAACCTGATTCAGAATCCGGGGTATTAATTTAAAATTTTGTTAAAGATGAAAAATTTATTCAAAATATTATCCTTAGTTTTTACAGGACTTTTAGTTATTTCCTGTGAAAAAGACGAGGATCAGGCTGTTATCAATGAAACATCTGCAGGTAAAGTTTCTGCTGATAAAAGCGCGATTGTTCTTAATGAGCTCAATGCCAATAGTGCTGTAATCAGTTTTACATGGACAAAACCAACATTTAATATTGCAGTAGTTCCCAATCAGAAAATAGAATTTGGAATTAAGGGTGATGGTTTCAAAAAAACTGCTGCCGTTGACTTCTCCAATGATATGACTTCAGGCGCTGCTACCCATGCAGCAATGAATGCAGCCATGTTTTCTATTGGAGCTGTACCGGATGTAGTAAATGATATCGAGGTAAGATTGAAGACTTCCGTAGGATCAGCAGCTTTTTACTCCAATGTAATTGCGCTCAAAGTAACTCCTTATACACCAAACCCGGATCTGGTATATCCTAAGATCAATGTGCCGGGAGCATATGCGGGAGCAGCAGGGTATGCAAACTGGACTCCGGCTAACTCTCCAAATTTGTTTTCTCCGGGAAAAAATGATGAATACAGAGGATTTATCTGGATCAATACTGTTGCTGGTGATGATGATGGAAAATATAAATTTTCTATCAATCAGGACTGGCCTGGAAATAAAGGAGACGATGGAACCAATACCGGAAAATTAAAACTAGATGGACTAAACATTAAAGCGCCTGCAATAGGAACCTATTATATTAAGGTAAATTGGGCAGCGAATACTTACTCTTCTGTGCAGGCAAATTTTGGAGTTATTGGTGATGCAACACTTGCAGGATGGAGCTCAGATACTGATTTTGTATACAATCCTGCAACCAAGACTTTTGTGATTAATTCTATCGCATTGAGCAATACAGGTGTATTTAAATTTAGAGCCAATGATGATTGGGTTCTGAAATTCCAGCCTAAAAAAGATGATGAGACCTTGACATCTGGAAAAGGGGTGCAAACTTATTTTAATACCGAAGGAACTGTTACAGGAGATTCCGGATATAAAGTTTCACAGGCAGGTAATTATAAAATTGAACTGGATTTACACAATTCAGCATATTATAAGCTAACCGTTACAAAATTGTAAATCAAATTAAAATAAAGCAAAGTGCTGCTTTACCGCGGCACTTTATCTATTTTTAAGTTAATTAAATAGTCATTATGAAGAAAATTACAGTTGGAGCGCTTTTGCTCTCAATGATGTTCGCAGGTGTGAAAGCACAATCTTTAAAATCTCCGGACGGGAAGTTTGAAATGAACTTTCAGCTGAAAGAAGGAGTACCTTACTATAACCTGAAGTATAACGGAGCGGTAGTAGTTGAAGATTCTAAATTGGGATTGAGATTATTTAAAGACACAGCCATAAAATTTGCTTCTGAAATAGCCAAACCAGAAGATGCAAAATACGACCTGAATAACGGTTTTGTAAAGGCAGATGAAAAAAGAGACTCCAAAAATGAAACCTGGCAGCCGGTTTTAGGAGAAAAGAAAAACTATATCAATCATTACAACGAACTGGCAGTTACACTGAATCAGGCTTCTACAGACAGAAGTATTGTCGTGAAATTCAGATTGTTTAACGATGGTCTTGGATTCCGATATGAATTTCCTCAGCAAAAGAATCTGAACTATTTCGTTATCAGAGAAGAAGACTCTGAAATCGATTTCCCTACCGACATGAAAGCTTGGTGGATGGTAGCAGACTACGATTCTCAGGAATATCAGTACCAGGAAACAAAAGTTTCTGAAATCCCTTCAAAATGGGATAAAGCTTACGATGCGAACGCTTCCCAGTCATTGGTGAAAAATGCAGTTCAGTCTCCGCTAATGCTTAAAAAAGAAGGAAAAGAGCCATTGTATATCAACGTTGCCGAGGCAGCAGTATTAGATTATCCGGCTTCCCATCTGGAAGTAGATGCACAGAACTATAAGTTCAAAACACATTTGACAGCCGACAGACAGGGAGCGAAAGGATACATTCAGACACCTTCAGTAACTCCTTGGAGAACTATTATTGTAGCTCCGAAAGCAGAGCAGGTAATGGATTCTAAAATGATCTTTAACCTTAATGAGCCTACAAAATATACCGATACATCTTACATTCACCCTACAAAATACATGGGAGTTTGGTGGGAAATGATCATCGGAAAATCACAGTGGGCTTATTCTACCGCTGAAAATGTTCATTTAGGAAAAACCGATTTTGCTAAACTGACTCCGAATGGAAAACACGCTGCTAACAATACAAAAGTTAAAGAATATATCGACTTTGCCGCAGAAAACGGATTCCAGGGATTATTGATCGAAGGTTGGAACATCGGTTGGGAAGACTGGTTCGGACACTCCAAAGAATTCGTTTTTGATTTCATTACCCCTTACCCGGATTTTGACATCAAAATGTTGAATGAATATGCACATTCAAAAGGAATAAAGCTGATTATGCACCATGAAACCTCAGGTTCTGCTACGAACTATGAAAGATGGGCAGACAAAGCGTTCCAAACCATGAATAAATATGGCTATGACGCTGTGAAAACAGGATATGTAGGAGATATCATTCCAAGAGGAGAACATCATTATTCTCAATGGACGATTAATCACTATTATAGAATTGCTGAAAAAGCAAATGACTATAAAATCATGGTCAATTCTCACGAATCTGTACGTCCTACAGGAGAAAGCCGTACCTATCCGAACTATATTTCTGCAGAAGCAGCCCGTGGAACAGAGTATGAAGCATTCGGAGGAAATAAGCCTGATCACCAGACCGTTCTTCCGTTCACAAGATGGATGGGTGGTTCTATGGATTACACGCCGGGAATTTTCCAGACGAAGCTAGACTATTATTTCCCTGGAGATAAGCGTTTTGTAAAAACTACGCTTGCAAAACAGCTGGCACTTTATGTAACGATGTATATGCCGCTTCAGATGGCTGCAGATCTTCCTGAGAACTACAAAAAACACATGGATGCGTTTCAGTTTATTAAAGATGTAGCAGCAGACTGGGATGATACGAAAATCTTATCTGCAGAACCAGGAGATTATGTGATCACGGCAAGAAAAGCAAAAGGTACTGAAAACTGGTTTGTAGGAGGTATTACCGATGAAAACAAACGTGAATATACAGTAGACTTCTCATTCTTGGATAAAGGAGTAAAGTATGAGGCAACAATCTATGAAGATGGAAAAGATGCTGATTATATTGATAATCCTCAAAGCTATAATATCTATAAGAAAGAGATTACAAGTAAGTCAAAAATTAATTTTAAAATGGTAAGAAGCGGCGGTTTCGCAGTTTCTATCAAGCCAGTAAAATAATTTGAAAATACACTAAGGTGCCCCGGTTCATTGAATTTTCGATGTTCCGGGGTATTTTTTTGCAGAAAGATTATTGATCTCCCGCTTGTTTCTCCAATTGTGAATATTGATATTCCGTACTTGGTTCTTGTTTCTTCAAGGAGGGAGTTTCATTTTTTTTCTTTTCCTTGTATTCCTTTTGATACTGTTTTACCGTTTTACCGGATCCGTCATGTCTCCATCCCGGAGAATAGAAAAGGTATTTCAATCGGGTTTTAAAAGAAATCCCGGGCTGTCTGATATCTTTGCCTATTCTTCGCCATTCATAGAATAGAGTAGTTGCCGGATCTTTAGACTCCATCTTAGGATAGATGCCATATTTTACAGGAACCTCAGGATCCTCCTTTTCGAATGTTCCAAAAATTTTATCCCAAATGATCAGTCCCATTCCCATATTACGGTCAAGATATTTGATATTACAGGCATGGTGTACCCTGTGATGGGAAGGAGTTACAAGGATATATTCTAAGAAGCCCATACTTTTGATCGATTGGGTGTGTACAAAAGTACCATAGATCTGTATTGCAGAATAAGCCACCAGAATATGCCATGGATGGAAGCCCATGAATGCTAATGGAGAGAAAAACAAATACCTGTACAACGGTTGAAATACAGGACTCCTAAACCCTGTACTAATGTTGAAATAATCAGAATTGTGATGGGTAATATGTACCGCCCAGAAAACACGCGAGTGGTGATCTACATAATGATGAACATAATAGGCAAAATCCTGAGCGAGGAATACCGCAATCCAATACCATATTCCTTCTTGCCAATCGAAGATACGGTGCTGATAAAAAAACATCATCACAAACAAAGAAAAACCTTTCATGATGATATCCAGTCCGTAATTGAGCAAAGCAAAAAGAACATTGGTTGCTACATCTTTCGTTTCATAAATTTTTTCTTTATTGAAGTGGCTGTAGGCCATTTCTGCAAAAATAATTACAGCAAACACAGGAATAGTCCAGGTGTACACAACATCCGGCCCCTCAGTTTTGAACATATTACTGAAATCCAACATCTTTTTTCTGTAAAACTAAAGATAAAAAGGATGAAAAGTCAAATTTTCAGTTAAATTTTTTATGAAAAATTTAACTATTTATGATAAAAATCAAAAAACAGGTATGTATCTTAAAATTTTATATTTACAATGATAGAAAAGATGCATTCTAATTATGTATTAAACCTATAATATATGAAAATTTAATGCTAAATTGAACACTAATATGAAGACAATATATGCAGCATTTGCCCTTTCAATAGCTTCTGCCGCTTTTTCCCAAAAAACAGTGGAAAGAATAGAGCCTGCTTTTTGGTGGAAAGGGATGAGAAATCCTGAACTTCAGATTCTTGTTTACGGAAAAGACATTGCCAATAATGAGATTACGCTTTCAGATGGAGTACAGATCAAAGACATCCGGAAAGTGGAAAATCCGAATTATGCTTTTATTACCATCAATACCAACGAAATAAACGTTCCGAAGTTTACCATCAGTATTAGAAAAGGTAAAAAGAATGTAGGCTCATATATCTATGAACTGAAACAGAGAAATCCGGGATCCGCCAACCGGGAATCTTTTACCTCAAAAGATATGATGTACCTTATCATGCCAGACCGTTTTGCGAATGGTGATGAGAAAAATGATTCCAGACCGGAGCTTACAGAAAAAGCAGATCGAAGCCTTCCAAACGGAAGACATGGCGGAGATCTTCGGGGGTCATCAACAATCTTGATTATATTCAGAACCTTGGAGCTACGGCTGTTTGGCTAACTCCAGTGAATGAAGATAACGAAAAAGTATACTCTTATCACGGCTATGCCCAGACCGATCTCTATAAAATTGATGCCCGCTACGGAACCAATGAAGACTATAAAGCCTTATCTCAGGAGCTCAACAAAAGAAATATGAAGCTGGTGATGGATTATGTTACCAACCATTGGGGCGGCTCACACTGGATGATCAAAGATCTTCCTTCAAAAGATTGGATACACTGGTTTGATGAGGGAGAGAAAGGATTTAAGCGTTCCAATTATAAAACGACAACGCAATTTGACACCAACGCTTCTGATATTGATAAAAAATATGCGTTGGATGGATGGTTTGATACTACAATGCCTGATATTAACCAGAAAAATCCGCTTGTCCTGAAATATTTAACCCAAAATGCAATTTGGTGGATTGAATATGCAGAATTAGGAGGATTCCGTGTAGATACGTATCCTTACAATGATAAAGAAGCCATGGCAAAATGGGCCAAAGCTATTACTGATGAATATCCGAAATTCAATATTGTAGGAGAAACCTGGCTGTATACAGCAGCACACATTGCAGCATGGCAGAAAAATTCGAAAATAGGAGAAATAGAAGGGTACAATTCAAATTTACCATCGGTAATGGATTTTATGCTCTTTGAAAATATGCCTAAAGCTCTTAGTGAAAAAGAAGGCTGGGATAAAGGGATGATAAGAATGTATGACTCTTTTACCAGCGATTTCCTTTACCCGGATATCAATAATCTTTTGGTCTTCTTTGAAAATCATGATACCGAAAGATGGAATGAAATCTTTAATGGAAATCCTAATGCTTACAAAATAGGACTTACCCTGATCTCAACGGTCCGGGGAATTCCTCAGATCTATTACGGATCAGAAATAGGAATGAGAGGAGATAAAAAGACAGGAGGTGATGCAGATATCCGCAGGGATTTTCCCGGAGGCTGGAAGTCTGATTCACAAAATGCTTTTAACCCATCTTCTCAGACTCCGGAGCAGAAAGAGTTTTTCCAGTTTACTCAGAAACTCCTGAACTGGAGAAAAGGTAAAGATGTGATTCATAATGGGAAAACTAAAAATTTCGTTCCTCAGGACGGTGTTTTTGTTTATTTCAGATATAATGAAAAAGAAAGTGTAATGGTGGTCGTCAACAATAATGAAAAAGATCACACGTTAGACTTGAAAAGATTTGCAGAATCACTTAATGGTTTTACAAAAGGAAAAGAGATCATTTCAGGAAAAGAGATTTCATTACAAAACAATATGAATATTCCTGCAAAAACTCCACTCATCATTGAACTTGAAAAATAATTAATATACATGAAAAAATTAACAACTGCTTATACACTAATCCTTTTCTTACTGGGATTTTCTTTATTTACTGCACAATCAAAAACTCCATTTGACAAAGAAAAAACAGAGATCAGCACTATGCTTGATGCATTCAATGTAGCTGCTGCAAAAGCAGATTACAATACATATTTTAATTTCTTTGCGGACGAATCTACCTTTATTGGAACAGATGCTACTGAGATCTGGGACAAAAAGAATTCATGATTTGGGCGAAACCTCATTTTGACAAAAAGAAAACCTGGAATTTTACTTCCCTTAAAAGAAATATTTACTTCAGCAAAGACGGAAAAATGGCTTGGTTTGATGAATTATTGGATACTCAAATGAAAATTTGCAGAGGTTCAGGGGTGGTAGAAAAAATCAACGGAAGCTGGAAGGTGAAGCAATATGTTCTTTCTGTGACAGTTCCGAATGAAGTGGTAGATAAAGTAGTAGTTGAAAAGACTCCTATCGAAGATGCGTTAATCCAAAAACTGAAGTCATAATGGCAGAAATGGTGGGGAAATCTGATACGGGAGCATTGGGAAGAAGAAAAAAGCCCAATTTATCAATGCTTCAGATCATCAATATGAGTATGGGATTTCTTGGAATTCAGATGGCATTTGGATTACAAAATGGAAATGCAAGCCGTATTCTTGGTAACTTAGGAGCAGATGTCCACGAATTATCATGGTTCTGGCTCGTAGCACCCGTTACAGGATTGATTGTTCAGCCTATTATCGGACATATGGGAGATAATACATGGAGTCCGTTAGGGAGAAGAAAGCCTTACTTTTTGATTGGAGCCATTTTATGCGCCGTTGGGCTGGTACTCCTTCCCAATGCCGCTTCTGTTACTCAGATGTTTGCCGCCAATGCTCTTTTATTAGCTGTAATATTCCTTGCCATGATGGACGCTTCGGTGAATATTGCGATGGAGCCTTTCAGAGCTTTGGTTGGAGATATGCTCCCGAAACATCAGGGAACGATAGGATTTTCAGTACAGACCATTCTGATTGGAATTGGGGCGGTGCTGGGCTCTTATCTGCCGGATTGGTTAACCAAAATCGGAATTTCCAATGAAGCACCTCAAGGATTTGTTGCGGATAATGTTATCTTCTCCTTTTATATAGGTGCCGGGCTGCTTATCATATCTATTCTGTACACTATCATAACAACCAGAGAATATTCTCCACAGGAATTTGCCGAATTTGAAGACGAAAAAGAAGCAGAGAAACACGAGTCTAAATTTTCGGATATTTTTAAAGACTTCGCTTCAATTCCTGTACAGATGAAAAAGCTGGGAATTGTTCAGTTCTTTTCATGGTTTGCACTATTTACGATGTGGGTATTTACAACCAGCGCATTGGCAACCCATCATTTAGGACTTTCTCCGGAAGATACCCACTCAAAAGCATTTAATGATGCTGGAGATTTAACGGGGAAACTCTTTGGAATGTATAATCTCTGGGCTATTCCATTTGCATTTTTACTGACGCCAATAGCTAAGTTGATTGGAAAAAAACAAACCCATGCTTTAGCTTTATTATGTGGAGGATTGGGGCTTGTTTCAATGTATTTCATTAAAGAAGTTGATCATTTATGGATTTCCATGATTGGATTAGGTTTTGCCTGGGCCAGTATTCTGGCAATGCCGTATGCGATGCTCATTGATGTTATTCCACAAAGGAAAATGGGAGTTTATATGGGAATATTCAATTTCTTTATTGTCATTCCGCAGATTATCAATGGTTTGTTTGGAGGACCTATTGTAAGTGGTATCTTTGGAAAACAAGCGATGGATTATGTAGTAGTAGGCGGAGTTTGCATGCTGATAGGAGCTGTAGTGACCATGATTTTTGTTAAATCTGAAGATGAAACTCCTAAGGAAATTGAAGAGGAGATCAAGCAGGTGCATTTTTAAATAGAAACTAGAAGTTAGAAATTAGAAAAGTGATGTGTTTTGAAATGTAATTTGAAATAACATCATAAAACTCAATAGGGACGGGCTTTAGCCCGTCTTCTCTTTATCTATTCATTAATTGGCTTTAGCCAAAACTTAAAGTCTACTTAATATATAGGTTTTTCTTAATGATTAAAATATAATAATCTTCCGCAGATCTCACAGATAACACAGATGTTTGCGTTTTCTTTCATAATCTGCCTAATCCGCTCAATCTGCGGGGAAAAATAATAATCAGTATAAAATTTTATAGCAGATAAAATCCTTGCGCCTTAAAAATACGGTAAAGGAAAATACCTTGCGTCTTTGCGCTCTCCAACTTACCGAATATTTTACCCTTTTATCTCCCCAATTTCCTTTCTTACCCTACATCAACTTTTAAAGTATCCACATACCGTACATTTGTACCATAAATAATCACAGAAATGAAAACAGTATATCATAAAGCAGATTCAAGAGGACATGCCAACCACGGATGGCTAAATTCTTACCATACATTCAGTTTTGCCAACTATCAAAACAGAGACAGAACAAACTTTGGTGTTTTAAGAGTATTGAACGATGATACCGTTTCTCAGGGAATGGGCTTCGGAACACACCCGCACAGGGATATGGAAATTATATCCATTCCTTTGGAAGGAGATTTGGAACACAAAGATTCGATGGGAACTACTGCGGTAATCAAAAAAGGAGAAATCCAGGTGATGAGTGCAGGAACCGGTGTAATGCACAGCGAATACAATAAAAATAAAGATGAGGAAGTAAAATTCCTGCAGATCTGGGTTTTCCCAAAAGAGCAGAATGTTGAACCAAGATATGATCAGAAAAGTATTAAAGAAGGTGAAAAGATCAACGGGTTCCAACAGATTTTATCCCCTGATAAAAATGATGACGGAGTTTGGATTCATCAGGATGCATGGTTCAATCTGGCCAACTTTAAAAAAGGAAATGGCAAAAATTATATGCTCAACAAAAAAGGAAACGGAGTCTATGCATTTGTTTTAAAAGGAAGTGCGAAAATCGGAGACCGTATTCTGAATGAAAGAGACGGATTGGGTATCTGGGATACACAGAGCTTTAATATTGAAGCAGTGGAAGACACTGAAGTATTATTAATGGAAGTCCCAATGGATCTGCCATCTTATCTTAAATAAAAAACTAAATTTGTAATCTTAAAAATAAACTTCATATATGAAAATTTTAGCAATAGCAGGAAGTAACTCAGAAGCTTCAATGAACAAACAGTTGGTAGCCTATGCATCAACATTATTTGAAAATGCAGAAGTAGAAGTAATTGATTTAAACCCTTTTGAAATGCCAATCTATAAGCATGAAAGAGAAGTAGCGGGAGGTGTTCCTCAGGAAGCTCATGATTTTGCAGCAAAAATAGATGGTGCCAATGTATTATTGGTTTCTTTAGGAGAGCACAACGGAACCTATTCTACAGCATTCAAAAATGTGTTCGACTGGGTATCGAGAATCAAAAACAGAACGGTTTGGAATGAAGTACCAATGCTATTGATGTCTACATCTCCTGGAGGTAGAGGTGGAGCTGGAGTTTTGGAAGCTGCATCAAAGCGTTTCCCTTCCCATGGAGGAAATGTGGTAGAAACTTTTTCACTACCTTTCTTTAATGACAACTTTGACAAAGTAGCTCAGGAAATTTCTAATGAAGAGAAAAACAATGAGTTAAAAGAAAAAATCAAGAAGATTGCAGCCATTGAAACGATCCTTGAAAAATAGAATTTGAATATTCATTTAAAATTACTATTTTTGCAAAAAGAAAAGAGATGAAAATTCAGACCTCCTATAAACAATGTTTTTCTCATAAAGGGAAAGTTATGGGCTCTGAAATTCTGAGATAAAATAACGGCCGATAATCTGAAAAGATTGTCGGCTTTTTTGTTTTCTAAAATCGAGTATAAAAGTAATTGAAATATTAAAAGATAATAAAAATTCAGAAGCCAGATACGAGATCATCAATACTCTGAAATCTGAAATTTAGGATCTAAAAATCTAAGCAGACATGAGCAACACTTACAAATCAGCAGGAGTAGACAAAGAAGAAGGATACAAAACGGTTGACAAGATCAAAAAAGCGGTCGGTGAAACCCACAATTCCAATGTTCTTAATCATTTGGGAAGTTTTGGAGCTTTCTATGAGATCGGTGGATACAAAAATCCGGTTCTTGTATCAGGAACAGATGGAGTAGGAACAAAGCTGAAGGTAGCTTTAGATACCAAAAAATATGATTCTATCGGTGTTGATTGCTTCGCAATGTGTGCCAATGATATTCTTTGTCACGGAGCAAAACCTTTATTCTTCCTGGATTATCTGGCTTGTGGAAAGCTTGATTCAGAAATTGCTGCTGAGATCGTTTTAGGAATGGTAGCAGCTTGTAAGGATAACAACTGTGCATTGATCGGTGGAGAAACTGCTGAAATGCCTGGAATGTACCAGCCAGGAGATTATGATGTTGCAGGATTCTGTGTAGGAATCGTAGAAAAAGATCAGATCATTGATGGTTCTAAGATTCAGGCAGGTAACAAAATCATTGCATTGCCAAGCTCAGGATTTCATTCAAACGGATTCTCTTTAGTAAGAAAAGTATTCCCGAACTTCGAAGAAGAATTTGAAGGAAAACCTTTATATGAAACTCTTTTAGTACCTACAAGATTATACTATAAAGATATTCACAAAGTATTGGAAGAAGTGAAAGTAGAAGGAATTGCTCACATTACAGGAGGAGGTCTTTACGAAAACGTTCCAAGAATTATTCCTGAAGGACTTTGTGCATCTATTGACGAATCAAAAATCAGAATTCCTAGCGTTATGCTTGAATTGGAAAAGAGAGGAGGAGTAGCCCGTGAGGAAATGTATGGAACATTCAACATGGGTGTAGGTATGATAATCGTTGTAGATGCTGAACATGCTGAAAAAATATTACACCTTTTAGATGATGCTTACGAAATCGGAGAAATCACTGAAGGAGCAGAAAAAATCAATTTAAAATTTTAAATGACATCAGATTTCAGACTCTAGACATCAGACGGTAAGTCTGTCATCTTGAATCTGACATCTAACATCTGAATAATGAAGAACATCGTTGTACTTGTATCCGGCTCAGGAACCAATCTGCAGAGAATTATTGATACGATTGAAGCTGGAGAAATCCAAAATGCAAAAGTAACTTTAGTTGTGGCTGACAGAGAATGTTTCGGATTGGAAAGAGCAAAGAATCACAATATAGAAAGTATACTCATTCCAAGAGGAAAGAATTTCAGCAGTGAGTTGGCAAAAGTAATCCCTGAAAATACAGATCTTATTGTATTGGCAGGATTTTTATCCATCTTAAAATCTGAATTCTGTGAAAACTGGAATCGTAAAATAATTAATATTCATCCAGCTTTGCTTCCGAAATTCGGAGGAAAAGGAATGTGGGGAATGAACGTTCACAATGCCGTTATTGAAGCCAAAGAAGTAGAGAGTGGGGCAACGGTACATTTTGTGACACCGGGTATTGATGAAGGAGAAGCTATTCTTCAAAAATCTTTTGAAGTAACCGCTGACGATACTCCTGAAACATTGGCCCAGAAAGTTCACCAGATTGAATATGAAATATTTCCAATAGCGATCAATAAGGTCCTGGGAAATTAAAAATATAACAATGTATCAACGCAAAAGTTGATCATTGTTACATTAATACAAAGAAATCTAAGTAAAATAAAAGTAAGTTCGGAGGTGAAAGACCCGGACACAGTTTGAAATAGCTGTAAAAAGTAAAAAATTGAAAGTAAAATGAGTAAAAAGAGAGTTTTAATCAGTGTTTCTGACAAAGGTGGATTAATAGAATTCGCGCAGTTTTTGGAAGCTCAGAACTATGAGTTGATCTCTACAGGAGGAACGTTCAAACATTTGAAAGATGCTGGTTTAAATCCCATTCAGATTGATGAGGTTACCAATTTTCCTGAAATGCTGGATGGTAGAGTGAAAACTTTACACCCTAAAGTTCACGGTGGATTGTTAGCTGTTCGTAACAACGAAGAGCACATGAAAACAGTTCAGGAACACGGAATTGGTCTGATTGACATGGTGATCGTAAACCTTTACCCTTTCTTTGAAAACGTGAACAAAGATATTTCTTTACACGAGAAAGTAGAGTTTATTGACATCGGTGGTCCGTCAATGCTTCGTTCTGCAGCCAAAAACTTCGACTCTGTTACCGTAATCACTGATGTAGAAGATTATGCCGCTGTAAAAATAGAAATGGAGCAAAACGGTGATACGTACATCGAAACGCGTAAAAAGCTTGCAGGGAAAGTATTCAACCTTACTTCTGCTTATGACGCTGCGATCTCCAGAATGCTTTTAGATGAAGAATATCCTACCTATCTGAATGCTTCTTACAAAAAAGTGGCTGACTTAAGATACGGAGAAAACCCTCATCAGACAGCAGCTTACTATGTTTCTACTTTCGAGAATGGAGCAATGAAAGATTTCGAACAGCTTGGAGGTAAAGAACTTTCTTTCAACAACCTTCGTGATATGGACCTTTGCTGGAAAGTGGTAACGGAATTCAAGGAAGAAATGGCTTGTTGTGCAGTAAAACACTCTACCCCTTGTGGAGTTGCTATTGGTACTTCAGCGCTAGAAACCTATCAAAAAACATTTGAATGTGATCCGGTTTCTATCTTTGGCGGAATTGTTGCAATGAACTATAAAATTGATGCTGCAACAGCTGAAGAATTAAACAAAACATTCCTTGAGATTGTAATGGCTCCTGAGTTCGATGAAGAAGCTCTTGAAGTTTTAAGAAAAAAGAAAAACCTGAGAATCATCAAAATTGTAAACCCTGTTTCTGACAAACAGACCTGGGTGAAGGTAGATGGTGGTATCTTGGTTCAGGATAACGATCTTCACTTCTCTGATGATATCAAAGTAGTGACAGAAGTACAGCCTACGGAAGAGCAGAAGAAAGCATTACTTTTCTCTCAGAGAGTGGTAAAATATGTAAAGTCAAACGCTATTGTAGTTTCTAACGGAATTCAGGCATTTGGTATCGGTGGTGGACAGGTAAACAGAATCTGGGCAACTCAGCAGGCTATCGAAAGAGCAAAAGAAAAATTCTCAGGAGATTTGGTACTGGCTTCAGATGCATTTTTCCCTTTCCGTGATGTGGTAGATTTCTGCGCTCAGGAGGGTATCAAGGCTATTATTCAGCCAGGTGGAAGTGTAAAAGATCAGGATAGTGTAGAAGCTGCAAATGAGCACGGTATTCCAATGATGTTTACAGGTGTTAGACACTTTTTCCACTAATTAAAATAGAATTAAAAAATAATTAGGGATTGTTTTTTAGCATTCAAAATTATATATTTGTAAAATAAGACTAGATAATAATATAAAGTATGAGAATATTAATCATAGGTGAAGGCGGTAGAGAATCTGCTTTAGCGGCAAAGCTTCAGAATGACTCAAGAATTTCTAAAATGTTTTTTGCCAACGGGAATGCTACTACCGATGTAATAGGGAAAAATGTTCATTTATCAGAAATCAAAGAACTTAGAGATTTCGCTATTAAAGAAAAGGTTGATCTTACGATCGTAGGCCCTGAAGCTCCTCTTGTAGCGGGTTTAAAGGACGAGTTTAAAAAACACGATCTTAAAGTTTTCGGCCCTACCCAAAAAGTAGCAAGTCTGGAAGGAAGTAAAGCTTTCTCTAAGAAGTTTATGCAGACCTATGATATCAAAACAGCTAAAGCTGTGGTATTTGATTCATATAACGAAGCTATAGAGTATGTGAAGACACAGCAGTATCCTTTAGTTGTTAAAGCAAGCGGATTAGCTGGCGGGAAAGGTGTTGTGATCTGCGATACTTTGGAAGAAGCTGAAGCTACGATCCATGATTTCATGATCAGAAGAATTTATGGTGATGCTGGTATTCGTTTAGTTATTGAAGAATATTTACAAGGTTTTGAAGCTTCTATCATTGCTTTCTCTAACGGGGAGAAATTATTTCCATGTGTAGCAGCAAAAGATTATAAAAAAGCCGGAAACGGAGATACAGGACCTAATACAGGAGGTATGGGTTCAGTAGCACCAAGCCCGGAATTTACTCAGGAGCATTATGCAGATTTTGAGAAAAATATCTTAGAACCTACCATTACAGGTCTTAAAGCTGAAGGTTTTGGATTTAAAGGAATCATCTTCTTCGGATTGATGGTAACGAAAAACGGAGCTTACCTTCTAGAATACAACATGAGATTCGGAGATCCTGAAACTCAGGTATTGATGGCGTTGATGGAAAACAATCTTTTGGATGTGATCCAGGACTGTATGGAGGGAAAAGATATTGAACTTAAATTTAAAGACGAAAAAGCAGTTTGTCTTGTAATGTGTTCAGGAGGTTATCCAAGAAATATCGAAATAGGTTTCGAAATTACAGGAGAAGATAAGCTGAAACATAGTAAACTATTATACGCAGGAGCTATCAGCAAAGGAGACAAAGTAGTTTCCAATGGGGGTAGAGTTCTGAACATTGTAGCTACAGGAGCTACTTTTGAAGATGCCCGCAAAAAAGTTTATGAAGACGCAAGTCACGTACATTTCGATTACGGCTTCTACAGAGAAGACATCGGAAAGTTTTAATAAAAATCACGAAAGAAGATTTGGAGCTATTCCAAGTCTTTTTTGTAAAACAGTTAATATTATATAAGATACTAGATTCCAGACTTCAGAACAAAAATCTGAAATCTGATATCTTTCAAACAAATCAATTATCAAAAATGAACAACGGTATTATTATTTTAGATTTCGGATCTCAGTACAACCAGCTTATCGGAAGAAGAATCCGTGAGATGGGAGTATACTCGGAAATCTTACCTTACAATACACCATTACAAGATATTTTAGCAAGACAGCCAAAAGGAATTATCCTTTCCGGAGGACCAAGTTCTGTAAATGCAGACAATGCCCACCTGGTTGAAAAAGAATTATACGAACAGGGAGTTCCTGTGTTGGGAATCTGCTACGGAATGCAGATGACGGCTCACCTTTTAGGAGGAAAAGTAAACAAAGGAGAAAAAGGAGAATACGGAAAAGCAAATCTTGAGATTATTAAAGAAAGCTCTTTATTGAAAGGAGTTACTCAGAATTCTGTAGTTTGGATGAGCCACTTTGACGAAGTAGGAGATTTGCCTGCAGGTTTTGAATTAAATGCAAAATCAGGTGTTATTGCTTCCATCTCTAACGAAGAAAGTAAAATCTACTGTGTTCAGTTCCACCCGGAAGTTTCTCATACAGAAGAAGGAGGGAAAATGCTTGAAAATTTCGTTTTCGGAATCTGTAACTCAGAGAAAAACTGGAAACTGACCAATTATATTGAAAAAACAGTTGAGGAAATCCGTGAGAAAGTAGGAGATAACAAAGTAATCCTTGGACTTTCAGGAGGGGTTGACTCTTCTGTAGCGGCAGTTTTGATCCACAAAGCAATTGGTGATCAGTTGACTTGTATCTTCGTAGATACGGGATTATTGAGAAAGAATGAAGGAGAAAAAGTAATGGGTCAATATGGAGAGCACTTCCATATGAACATCAAAATGGTGGATGCTCAAGAAAGATTCCTTACAAAATTAGCTGGAGTAGATGATCCTGAAGCGAAGAGAAAAATTATTGGAAACGAATTTATCCATGTTTTTGATGAAGAATCTCACAAAATTGAAGGCGCTAAATTCCTTGCTCAAGGTACTATTTACCCTGATGTTATCGAAAGCCAGTCTGTAAACGGACCATCTGCAGTAATCAAGTCTCACCACAACGTGGGAGGACTTCCTGAGGATATGGAATTCGAATTATTAGAGCCATTAAGAGAGCTTTTCAAAGACGAAGTAAGAAGAGTAGGAGAAGAATTGGGAATTCCTCACCACATGGTATACAGACACCCTTTCCCAGGTCCTGGATTAGGGATCAGAGTATTGGGAGCTGTAGATGCTGAAAAAGTGAAAATCCTTCAGGAAGCTGATGATATTTTCATCGAAGAATTATACAAAAATGACCTTTACGAAAAAGTATCTCAGGCATTTGTAGTGCTGCTTCCGGTAAAATCTGTAGGAGTAATGGGAGACGAGAGAACTTACGAATACACCGCTGTAGTTCGTTCTGCCAACACCATCGACTTTATGACAGCCACATGGAGCAGACTTCCTTATGAGTTCTTAGATACTGTTTCCAGCAGAATCATCAACGAAGTAAGAGGAATCAATAGAGTAGCTTACGATATTTCAAGTAAACCACCTGCAACAATTGAGTGGGAATAATTTTTGACTTGAATTTAAAATATAAATCCTGCCCGTTTGGGTGGGATTTTTTTGTTAAAATTGATGATCTGAGAAAATTGTAGAATAATCTTCACTGAAAAAGAACATTCTAGCCATTCCATCATATCTCGCAATGACAAACTTAATATTTTCATGACGCTGTTGTTTTATCAGGCAGAAATCATCATGAATTTTTTGTGTTAGGTTCTTTATATCTTCAGTTCTAGCCATATCATTTCTAAATTTATACAAACTAATTAAATCATCTACTGGTAAGGGACGATCAGTAAATGAAATTTCAAATTTTTCCATTTCTGTATCGTATTCCCGAATCTTTTGATAAATCAACTCTTCCATAATATAAATACTGTGTGTTTGAAGAAATCTATTAAAATTGTTTTAATGAAAAAACGATGAGTACGATATTAATAGTAATTAATAGACAAGAGATCAGCTTGAACAGAATCGTGGTTACATATGGATAAAATTTCATAATTATTGTGGCTACGTTTTTATGGGCTAAAAGTAGATACTTGGTTTCATTTAAATTGTTTATATGAATTTTAGCTTTCTGAACTGACCGTAGCTGATATAAATAAGCCACTCTCTTAGAATCTCTCTTAATTCGTAAGTGAAAATTTCATGAACTGCTACCTTCTGAGAGATATTTTCTATTGATGAATACATCTCGCTGATAGTTAAAGAAAGTTGATGATCAGAAGTTGTTGGTTCAAACGTAATCTTACTTCTTGCTTCAATGTGCAGGATGATCTTACTGAGTATATCAGGATGGGTATTATTAAGAAAAACAGCAAGATCTCCGCTTAATTGATGTGAAGGCTGTGTGGACTTTACAACATGTATTTTTCTTTCATTTATATATTCATCGTAAAAGTCTAAATGATGTTTTTGCAAGGTTAAATTTTGGTCTTCCAGAAACAAATTACGGTGTAAATGTTTTCTCCATTCCAAAATAATTTCTTTGAAGTCTTGTGTGGGAATAATAAGGTCTGGTTCATAATCAGCATTTTTATAAAAATGATCATCTTCTTGATAGAATAGTGTACGGTCATAAGAAATTCTGGCAAGCATCATTCCTTGTGTTATATAATGGGTCTCTCCTTTATCAGGAGAATCATGAAGATTGATTAGGCTAAGTAATGATTCGGATTCATAAAAAGATCTGAATTCAGACATAAAGCCATCTAGTAGAGGTATTGCAGAAGCCATCGCTTTAAATTGATCCAGATGTATCCTTCTTTTTCCAAATTGTATTTTATATTTAGCTATAACATCCATTTGAATTTTTGCTGATTTTTTTGTTAAAACTGTTTTAATGAAGTAATGATCAGTAAAATATTTAAAGTAATTAATAAGAAGTATATCAGCTTGAATAGTATGTGTTTATGGAAAATGACATAATTTAAAAACATTGCCCCCACTAAATAGATGTAAATAAAAAATTTTGCTTCTTGGATATTTATTTCAGATGCTGAAAACAGGTTTAAATTGTGTGAAATATTGATTACTGAGCCTGGATAAAAAATTATTAAAATAAAAATAATTGTGATACTTGCAGCTAAGGTTAGTGCATATGGTTTCATTGATCAATAAAAGTTTTAAAAAGACGTTTTAATTTAAGGAAAACAGAGGCTTAAAAGAATGATAATAGGTGTTTTCTTTCCAGTTGAATTTCATGCTTATTTCGTCATTATTTAGAAAATCTCTCAACGAATAATCATCATCCTGAAAATAAATTTCCTCGATAGAATCATCTTCTTTATATTTAAATTGAATATTAGGAATGGTTTCATTTTGGAATTCATCATCAAATACAGAAGAATCACCATAAAAATTTTTAAATTTATCGGTTGTGAGGCCTGTCATTAAATCTATTGAGCATCCGGCTAATTTTCTATTTCTATCGTCAAATACAAAAATACCTTTGCCAAACAGACTGCCATTACGATAAAATACATACTCCCATTGAGCCTCTCCTTTATTGTTCTTTTCTTTATTATAATAAAATGTCCAAGGCTTGCCAAATGAGCCAATATCTATATGATTAGTAATGACTTCTGGTAATTGGTCTTCCGAAGAAAGATAGATTTCACCTCCTAATTGTTCAATTTGTTGTGTTCTGTAGTTTTTTGAAAACCGCTCTATTTTTTTAAGCTCGTTAGTAGTAGAATCATAAGTTAAACAACTGAATTCTGAAAGCTTATGAAGTTGTTCTTTTGGTATTTCAATATTATTTTCATCAGTGTATTTTATGTAAGTACCCACTTCTATTATATTTTCTTAATTATTTTTCCTTAAATTTAAGTAAAATTATATCAAATGCAAATAGAAACGAGACCCCTGACTGTTCAGGATTATGATGAATTGGTGGTGACAATGAAAAGGGCGTATCCTCAGATGTCTGAATCTATCTGGTCTAAAAAAAGTATAGAAAAACTTACGAGAATATTTCCTAAAGGTCAGATCTGTATCACCGTAGACGGAAAGTTAGCTGCCGTAGCGCTGTCCATTATCGTGAATTATGACGAATTTGGGGACGACCACACCTATGTTGATATTACAGGAAATTATACATTCAATACCCATTTATCAACAGGAAATGTATTGTATGGAATAGAAGTTTTTGTTGATCCGGAATTCCGGGAGCTGCGTCTGGGAAGAAGATTGTATGATGCCAGAAAAGAATTGTGTGAGCTGCTCAATCTAAAATCAATTATTCTGGGTGGAAGAATTCCGAACTATCATAAATATAGTGATGAGCTTTCTCCAAGAGAATATATCAGAAGAGTAAGAGACAAGGAAATTTATGATCCTGTGCTGTCTTTCCAGCTTTCCAATAACTTCCTTCCTATAAAGATTCTGAAAAAATATCTTCCCGAAGATGAATCATCGTTGGAAAATGCTGTTTTGCTGCAGTGGAACAATATCTATTACAGCAAAAAGCCCAATACGATGCAGGATAGTATCATCCGCTTAGGATTGGTACAATGGCAGATGAGGCATTTTAAAAATATTGATGCTTTTTATGAGCAGGTAGAGTTCTTTGTTAATGTAATGGGAGACTATAAATCAGACTTTGTTCTTTTCCCGGAACTTTTCAATACACCGCTTTTAGCCCCTTTCAATAAGCTTTCAGAAAGAGACAGTATGATCGAGTTGGCTAAATTAAGTGAAGAAATAAAGAATAAAATTTCTGAACTGGCGATCAGTTATAATGTCAATATTATTTCCGGAAGCATGCCTGTTTTTGATCATGATAATAATGATTTGTATAATGTCAGCTACCTGTTGCACCGTGATGGGCGTATTGATGAGTACAGAAAAATCCATATCACTCCGAACGAAAAAAAGTATTACGGAATGAAGGGAGGAAACGAGATCAAAGTTTTTGATACCGACTGCGGAAAAATAGGACTTGTAATCTGCTATGACGTAGAATTTCCGGAATTACCGAGAATTCTGGCCGACCAGGGAATGAAGGTTCTTTTTGTTCCTTACCTTACAGATACGCAAAATGCCTATATCAGAGTGCGCCACTGTGCTGCTGCGAGAGCAATTGAAAATGAATGTTATGTAGCAATTGCGGGTTGTGTGGGTAACCTGCCGGGAGTAAACAATATGGATATCCAGTTCGGGCAGGCTGCGGTATTTACCCCTTCAGACTTTGCCTTCCCTTCTAATGCTGTAAAAGGAGAAGCTACTCCCAATACAGAAATGACACTCATTGTGGATGTGGACCTTAATCTATTGAAAGACCTTCATCACAACGGTTCAGTTCAGGTGATGAATGACAGAAGAAAAGACCTCTATGAAACCTATCTTAAATAACAAAACAGAATGCGAAAGCATTCTGTTTTATTTTACCTAAAATTTAATGAAGTATTTTATTAATACTCAGGAGGAGTACCTGTACCAGGACAAATTACATCAGGACACATGAAATCTTGACATACTGGTCTTCCATCAGTAGGGCAGCAATCATAAGTACACTTTTTATTGGTAGAGATTCCGTTTCCTGAAATTCCTTTTAATTGTTCTCTTGAAAGTTTGTTGTTACGTGAATTTTTCATTTGAATATTTTTTGATTAAGTTATAGTGGTATACAATAAAACCAATTTTTAATCACTTTTATTGTTGTTTACCGGAGTAAATTACATGTACTGAGGACATACTACCGCAGGGCAGATCAGTCTTGGACATCTTGGTCTTCCATCAGTAGGGCAGCATTGGTTAGAGCAGTTTCCGATAATGATTCCGCTTCCTGCAATCCCTTTTAATTGTTCTCTTGAAAGTTTGTTGTTACGTAAATTTTTCATGTCTAATACTTTTGTTTTATTTGTACGCTGTAAATATATATAATTATATTAAACTTTATCACTAATTGTTGATTTTTGTTATTATGGTTGTTATTTTATCTATGAAATGTAGATTATTGGTTTGAATTTTTAACATATGCTTTAAAATCATTATATTTATTCATTAATAAAAATTAAAAACTATGCAAAAAGGAATTGTAAAATGGTATAATGCGGAAAAAGGCTATGGCTTTATCATCCCGGAAGGAAGAGAAGATGCTATTTTTTGTCACCATTCGGCTATTGCCAGCTCTTCGAAATTTTTGTCAGAAGGACAAATTGTAGAATTTCGTATTGTGCAGGGAAACAAGGGAGCACAAGCAGAAAATGTGAGAGTTGTAGATAACAACTAAAATAAACAGAGTTAAAAATCACTAAAAATTAATAAAGAAATGACAGGTATAGTTAAGTGGTACAACCAAACAAAAGGATATGGCTTTATTGCTCCTGATAATGGAGATGTAGATATTTTTGTTCATAATTCCGCTTTAAAAGCGGCAGGATTAATGACTTTGTCTGAGGGACAGAGAGTTGAATTTGAAATTGTTAAATCAAAAACAGGGAAATTAGAAGCAGGTAATTTAGTTTTACCATCATAAATCTTAAAAATAAACATAAAAAAACTGCTGGTATTCTGGCAGTTTTTTTTGGTCCCCATTATAAAACTGTAGTTGGGAATAGTTTTTGGAGTAAATTGCACTTACTATTGAAACACTATGTTTGACAAGCAGCAAAGAAAACTGAAAAGATCCGCAAGACTGATTTCCGTATTGAGTAAATATGGATTTAAAGACATGCTGGCAAGGATGAATGGAGGAAATAAGCAGGAAGAGCCTTCGGGCAATTCAGATGAGATTATTTCAAAAGGAACAGTGTATGAAAGGATAAGACTGGCTCTCGAAGAGCTGGGACCTACCTTTGTAAAACTTGGTCAGACATTCAGCAGCAGAGAAGACCTTTTACCTCCGGAACTGATCCAGGAGCTGCAGAAACTTCAGGACAAAGTAGAAGTGGTAGACATGAATGTTGAAGAAGCACTAGAAAGTGAATTCAATATCTCCGTAAAAGATTATTTTCTGGAAATTCAGAAAGAACCTCTGGCTACAGCCTCCATTGCACAAGTCTATAAAGCCGCTTTGAAGGATGGAAGTCCTGTTATTTTAAAACTCAGAAAACCCGATGTACAGTCTGTTATTGAAGACGATTTATTGCTCATCAAAGATATTGAAAAACTGATTTCTGCTTATTCGGAGATAGGGGAGAAGCTGAATATGAAACAGGCCATCTCCACTTTTGAAAGATCGTTGCTGGAAGAAGTTTCTTTGACAAATGAAAGAAATAATATCCTGCAGTTCCGTCTGAATTTTAAGAATAATAAAGAAACCTACGTCCCGAAAGTCTATGAAGAATTTTCCAACAACAATATTCTTTGTATGGAATTTATTGATGGGATAAAAGTGACTGATAAATCTGTTCTTCTGGCGAATGGTATTGATCCTGTAAACGTTTCTGAAGTGGGATTGAGGTTGTTTGTTTCCCAGATTTTAGACTACGGATTCTTTCATGCTGATCCTCATGCCGGAAATATTCTGGTAAAAAAAGACGGCAAAGTAGTCTTCATTGATTTTGGGGCTGTAGGAAAAATTCAGCCTAATGATAAAGAAATTCTTGAAAATCTTATTGTAAGTTTTGTCGCTAAAAACTCTCATAAAATAGTCCGTTACCTCAAGAAAATGGCGATAAGCTATGAAATTCCTGATGAGAGAAGGTTTGAAAATGATGTGGAAGACATCCTGAACTTTGTTCACAGCTCATCGTTGCAGGAGATTAATGTCCAGGTGATGATCAACAAGATGAAGAATATTTTGAAAGACAACAGGCTTTATATGCCGGATTATTTCTATCTTTTATTCAAAGGGATCAGTCTGATAGAAGGGGTTGGAAGAAATATCAATCCTGATCTGGATATCGTTAAAAGTCTTCATCCTTATACAAAGAAGATATTCACCAGAAAAATAAGTCCCAAGAATCTTTTGAAAACAGGAATGGACAGGATGATGAATTTCACAGATAATGTGGATGAAATCCCAAAAGAACTACGTTCCGTTCTCCAAAAGCTGGATGAAAATAAATTTACCATTTCCAGCGAGATCAAAAATATTGATAAAACCAATCAGCTGATCAAATCCAGTGTGGTCAATCTTATTTTAGCCATGATTTTAGGCGCCAATATTATAGCGACAGCCATTGTTTTTTCCTCAGAATCCGGGCCGAGAATAGGAGAGTTATCTTTAGTGGCGGTCTTAGGTTTTGTTTTTTCAGTAATTCTGGTTTTAATACTTTTGCTGAGAGTTACGAGGAAGTGATGAAAAAGTTAATGCTGGAAATGGATGGATTCCGATCCCGCATTTTACAATCAAAAAATAACAATGAAAACACTTATTATAACAGCCATTACCTTATTTAGTTCATATTGTTGGGCTCAGGAAGGAAAAGAGGAGAAAGTACAGGGCGATTTTGACGGAAACGGAACCAAAGAATATGCCTATACAAAAGTCACTGATTGTACTGATGAATGTGACGGAAAATGTGAAACCACTGTTTATTTCAGTGATAAAAAGATAAAGCCGTTTACTGTTTCGCCGGCTTATGACGGAACTTTATACAACCTTGGGGATCTTAATGAGGATGGAAAAGATGAAATTGGAATTTATCCGGGATGGTGTACAAGCTGTTGGCGGGGATTTCTGGTGTATACATCTGGGAAAACGGGATGGAAGCTTTTAATTCCTTCTATTTCCACCCATTGTAATCAGTGGGAAGAGGATAAATTTCCCATCAAAAAAGACCCGAAAAAGAAAGGATACGTTATCGTTACCTCAAGCAAATGGGAAGATGATGACATCAAAATCAAGAGTACCAGTGTTAAGGTGAATTAGAGGATAAAGTGGCTTGTTATTGTATTGATAGTTGTGTACAAAATACAATATTGATCCATTTTATATGATCAGGAAATATTCTTTAGCTCAAATACCTACCACCTGCTACCTAATATCTGCTCCCTCTAACCAATATCTGCACCCTCTAATTTTCAACTTCTAATTAAATACCTATCTTTGCAAAATGGAAAAACTCACTTTTGCAGATTTTGACCTGCCGGTTAAAATTCTTGATGTTTTAGCGGATTTAGAATTATTTGAGCCTACACCCATTCAGGAGAAAAGCTTGAAGCCTATTCTTTCAGGGAGAGATGTGATGGGAATTGCACAGACTGGAACCGGGAAAACATTAGCTTACCTTTTACCCGTTCTTAAAGCTTGGAAATACAGCAAAACAGGGAATCCAACTGTTTTGGTGCTTGTTCCTACAAGAGAATTGGTAGTACAGGTAACTGAAATTATTGAGAAACTGACAGAAAATATTACTGCAAGAGTTATTGGAATATACGGAGGAAAAAATATAAATACTCAGAAATTGTTATTCAATAATGGCTGTGATATTTTGGTTGGAACTCCAGGAAGAGTGATGGACCTTTCCATAGACAATGCTATTTCTCTGAAAGAAGTTCAGAAACTGATCATTGATGAATTTGATGAGATGCTTAACTTAGGTTTCAGACCGCAGCTTACCCATATTTTTGAAATGATGAAGGCGAAGAGACAGAATATTCTTTTCTCTGCAACCATGACAGAAGCCGTAGATGAAATGTTGGATGTGTATTTTGCAAATCCTATAGAAATTTCATTGGCAAAATCTGGAACGCCGCTTGAAAAAATAGAACAGACTGCTTATAAAGTAGAAAACTTTAATACGAAGATCAATTTACTTGAACATTTACTGAAGAACAATACAGATATGTCTAAGGTGTTGATCTTTAATAATAATAAAAAACATGCTGACCTGCTCTTTACCAAAATTGATGAGCTTTTCCCTGAGCAGTTTGATGTGATTCACTCGAACAAATCTCAGAATTACAGGCTGAAAGCGATGAAAAGTTTTGAAAATGAAGAGATCAGAGGTTTGATTACTACGGATGTAATGGCAAGAGGTCTTGATATTTCAAACATTACCCATGTGATCAACTTTGAAACGCCTGATATTCCGGAACAGTATATCCACAGAATCGGTAGAACAGGTAGAGCAGATAAAGAAGGAAAGGCAATTACTTTTGTAGCTAAAAAAGAAGAACCTTTGATTCTTGATATAGAGCTATTGATGGATAAAGATTTGAAGTTTAATGAATTCCCGGAAGACGTTAAGATCAATCCTAAAAAGATCGCTGCTGAAGAAGATCAGGTTGTCATGAAAAACCCTGTACAGGTAAAACTGAATGACGGAGGAGGAGCTTTCCACGAGAAGAAAAGTAAAAATACAAAAGAAAACTGGGGTGGTCCTTCCAAAAGAAAGACCCCTAAGAAATTCGGGGCCAACAGAGCTCAGCAGAAAGCAATATCGAAATCGAAAAGAAAGAAATAAGATAAAAAAACTCCCATTTTTTTGGGAGTTTTTATTTTTCTAATCAAATTGGATCTTGTTGTTTTTTAAAATTTCTTTAAACTTATCGGTCTTGCCTTCCTCTTTCATACTCTTGTAAATATATCCTATCATTTTTTCAGCATCTGATCGGTAAGGCGATTTCTGTTCGGAATAAATCCTATATGCTTTACAGATATTGTCAAGACCTTTTTCATTATTCTTCAGGTGAGTAAAATAGACTTGCCCCATTCCATAATAAACTTCGGGATCACCAGGATATGCTTTGTCAAAATCTATATAAGCATCAATGGCCTTTTGAAATTCTTTTTTGTAGACATAAGTGATCGCTATATTCTGTAAAGGCATCTTACCCTTTGGATCCGTAGCTAATGATTGTTTATAAGCATTAAGAGCTTTATCATATTCTCCAACTCTTCTATAAGTAATTCCAAGATTATCCCATGCGTAAGTAAATTTTGGATCAATCTTTACAGCCTGCTCATAATTCTGAATTGCTTCCTTCCAGTTTTCCTCTTTGGATGCGTTAGCTGCTTTCTGGTAAAAATCAAGAGCAGTTTGATTTTCTGAGAACTTGTCATGTTCAGTTTCCGTCGTTTTGGCAGCCCTCTTTACACTTTCACAGTTTTGCATTAGATAGCGCTCAAGGTCATTATAGCTTTCTGTATACTGCTTTGAATCCTTATTGGGATCAAAAGTCAGATTAATCTGCTTTTTTCCGTTTACTTTAGGTGCATTTTTGGATTGTTTTTCTGCTCCTTTCAAAAGAGTTGAGATTTGAAGTGCTCCCGTATATTTATCAATACATTCATGGACATCTTTTAGGATATCTTCCTTCTTCCGGTTAGACAGACTAATAGAATCAGTACACTTACAGGCATTGTCTGAAAGTTCCTGAAGAACTGTTTTTTCATTCGGTTTTTCCTGAGAAAATGAAAGAGAATACAGTAAAACAAAAAAAAGAGTGGTTATTGGTTTTTTTATCATGGGGTGTAGTTTATTTCAGATAAGGAGTGATTATCTTAGTCCAGATTTTATACCCTTCCGGCTTAAAATGAAGCATATCTTCCACAAAAATATCTTTTCTTACATTTCCGTTAGCATCTTCCATTACTTTAGTCACATCAATGAATGCTGCATGAGGTTCTTTTTTCATAAAAGCAGCAATCTTTTTATTGGCAGCTTTCATTTGTGGCCAGATCACCTCTCTGCTCGGCGAGTATTTGATTGAGATATAATCTACTTCAATAGCAGGAAATCGTTCACGTATTTTTTTATAAAAAGCTTTATACCTGTCGACAACGACCTGTGCTTTTAACTGATGATTGTCTGCAAAATCATTTTCACCACAGTAAATAATGATCTGCTTAGGTTGATAAGGAGCTAAAAGGTCATTCGCAAAATCATTAAGATCCGTAAGCCTTGATCCCCCGAATCCTCTGTTGATAATCGTTTTGTCAGGGAAATAATCAGCGATGTCAGTCCATTTGGTGAATGATGAGCTCCCCAGAAATAAAATGGCATCCTTTTGTGGTGGGTTTTGCTGATCCTGTTTTTTGAATTCCTGAATGTCCTGCCAGAACATCGGCTTTTTTTCCTGAGAAAAGGCAATAGTAAAACACAGCAACAGAAATGCTGTAAGAATCTTCTTCATTATATTCAGTTTTAAATTAGATATAAAAATAATAAAAAACTCCCGATTAACGGGAGTCTATGATTTATCTTTTGTAGGTAACGTAAGGAATGTCAGGAATTTTATCTCCATTCATATCAAAGATTCCTGATTGCTGAGCAAGTTTAAGATCTTTGCCTGTCAAGACCTCCACTTTGTAGTTGATTGATGCATCATCACCAAGTTTGATTCCTATAATCTTCGAATCAGCATCGTAGGTATATCTTCCTTCAGTTTTCGGAGCTGCAGTACAGTTGGCACCTTCTCCCGTATACGCTGTGTAGCTTACATAATAATCTGTTCTTAAGAAAAGAGTATTTTTAGTTGCACACCCTGTTAAAGTTTCAGTATAAAGCACTGTTTTATTATCTTTTCCGGAAATTACTTCCCTTTTAACTTCCTTCCAATCTCCCTTCATGATATCCATTTCGTATGCATCAAGATTGTCATCTTTACAAGAAGTAAGCGCTAGGGCAGAAAAGGCAAATAAAAGTAGCTGTTTTTTCATTTTCACAAATTTAAGAATATGCTAAAATATAAATAAATTTGAAATATCTATAATGAAATAACGAATTTTTAAACGAATGTTTGTAAATTGAATAATTCTGAACAGCGAATCACTATTTTTGAGCAGATAAAGCCGTTAAAATATTAAAATTGATTTAAAGAAATAAAGGATTTTCAATACAACAACCAAAATAAAAAGAAGCGGACCT
Organism: Chryseobacterium sp. MEBOG07; assembly: GCF_021869745.1. NCBI lineage: Bacteria > Pseudomonadati > Bacteroidota > Flavobacteriia > Flavobacteriales > Weeksellaceae > Chryseobacterium > Chryseobacterium sp. MEBOG07. The sequence continues at coordinate 3,530,843 of NZ_CP084579.1, read as the reverse complement.
TAGCCCGCTTACCATCTATTTTCATTCAATCCCGCTTCAGCCAAAGCTTAAGACGGGACATTATAACTTTAAAGTGAAACTTTGAATTTCTAGTAGCTCATCTCTACAATTTTATAAGCATCCTGCGGAGTCAGTTTTTTATACTCTCCAAGACCTACCCAGTTTCTTTCTGTAAAGGCTTTTTCAACCTTTTCAGCCGTTCCGTTAAAGTCTTCTGTATATTCAGAAAGTTTGGTTTTAATGTGAAGACTGTGGAAGAATTCTTCCATTTTTTTGATTCCCAGTTCTGCTTTTTCTTCTACAGTTCCGTCCTTTATTCCCCAAACTCTCTCAGCATATTGTGCCAGTTTTCCTTTTTTATCTTCAAAATTATAACGGTAGTGGGATGGAGCAATGATCGCCAGGGTTCTCGCATGATCGATACCGAAATAGGCGGTCAGTTCGTGACCCATTGCGTGTACTGCCCAGTCTGTGATCACTCCTTTCTGTATCAGTCCGTTCAGAGCCATTGTACAGCACCACATAAAGTTTCCGGCAGCATCGTAATTGAAGTCATCGGCCAACACTTTAGGAGCTGTTTCCTGAAGACTGATCAGAATGCTTTCTGCAATTCTCTCCTGAAGGTCGGCAGAAGAAGGAGCCGTCATATATTGCTCTAATACGTGAGTATAAGCATCTGTAATCCCGTTAACGATTTGGTTTTTTGGAATAGATCTGATGACTTCCGGATCTAACACAGAAAATTGTGGGAAAAGTCCAGGACCTCCTGAAGACAGTTTTTCATTGGTTTCTCTCCTTGAGATTACATATCCTGAATTCATCTCAGAACCTGTTGCAGGAAGCGTCAGAATACTCCCAAAAGGCATTCCCTGTCCTTCAAATGTTCTTACCGGCATTTTCAGAATATCCCATGGCTCACCATCATAATGGGCTGCTGCAGAGATAAACTTGGTTCCGTCAATCACAGATCCGCCACCTACAGCAAGAAGGTAAGTGATATTTTTTTCTTTAATAAAGCTAAGGGCATTGATTAAGACTTCGTATTCTGGATTGGCAGGAACTCCGCCAAATTCATATACTTCATGAACTTTCAAAGCCTCTTTTACCTGGTCGTATACCCCATTATTTTTGATGCTTCCACCACCGTAAATCATTAATATTCTTGCATCCTTAGGAATTTCTTTGGAAATTTTAGCGATTTCGCCTTTCCCGAAAAGTATTTTTGTAGGATTTTTAAACTCGAAATTAAGCATTGTTCTAAATTTATTTTAGTCAAATTTACGGAATGAAAAAGGAAAACTGAGTTAATGAAATTTTAAAATTGCTATTATTAAATTTTATGAAAGCTATTGCCGTTAGCTGTTTAGAAGTATTGGTAATATTTCTTTTTATATGCTTTCATAAGTTTATTAAACTTCAGGAGAAAGATATGCTTTTGCTCTTTTTATAAAATCTTCCTTATCTCTTTTTATGTCTTCCAGAAGCTTTTTCCGGTCATCAGGAATAGTCAGGTATTGATCGCCCCAAAGATTGATCTCCACAATTACAGGAATAAGATCAATTCCTTTTTGAGTCAGGAAATACAGAATTTTCAATTTGCTATCTGGATGGTCTTTCTTATCAATAATGCCATTATCCAATAGATTCTGAAGCTTGGAAGCCAGGATGTTGGTGGCAATTTTTTCGTCTGCTTTAAGAAAATCTCCATAGGTACATTCTTTTTTCAGCATAAGATCTCTTATGATGAGCAGGGACCATTTGTCACCCCACATTTCCAGTGAACAGCTGATCGGACAGGTGGATCTTTTTTTACTCATTTTGTTAATGTTAAAATAATACTTTTATTTTGCAAGTAAATTTAATCATAAAAATTAATAAATCAAATGGATCATTATGACATTGCCGTAATAGGCTCAGGACCCGGAGGATATGTAGCAGCCATAAGAAGTGCACAGCTGGGATATAAAACAGTGATTATAGAAAAGTATGATACCTTAGGGGGAACATGTACGAATGTAGGCTGTATTCCAACCAAAGCTTTGCTGGACAGTACCCATCATTATGCAGATGCACAGCACAAGTTCAATGACCATGGGATTAAACTGGATACTATAGAACTTGATTTCTCACAAATGTATAGGAGAAAGGCAGATGTAGTCTCAAAGAATACCGGAGGTCTCGACTTTTTAATGAATAAAAATAAAATTACAAGGCTGACAGGAACAGCAGGATTTGTCAATAATTCTACTGTGAAAATTGTAAACGGATCTGAAGTAAAAGAGATTACTGCACAGCATTATATCATCGCAACAGGCTCAAAACCTTCAAGCATTCGGGGAGTGGAAATTGATAAAGAAAGAATCATTACTTCCACAGAGGCATTGTCTTTACAAGAAAAACCAGAATCCATGGTAATTATTGGAGGAGGAGTAATCGGGGTAGAAATGGCTTCTATTTTCAACCGTATCGGAACAAAAGTGAACATTCTGGAATATGCAGACCACCTGATTGCTGCGATGGACCATGAACTGGGAAAAAATCTGCAGAAAATTCTTAAAAAGGAAGGAATTGATATTCGTCTTAATCAGGCTGTTTATAAAACGGAGAATACAGGTTCTGCAGCCAAAGTGTTTTTTAAAGATAAAAATGGAGTAGAAGGAGAGTTAGAAGCAGACTATATTTTAGTGGCGGTAGGAAGAAGCCCTTATGTAAAAGGTCTCGGTCTTGAAAACACAGATGTACAGCTTGATGAGAGAGGATTTATTAAAGTGAATGAAAATAATCAGACGTCAGCTTCCAATATCTATGCTATCGGAGATGTTATTGGGGGAGCAATGCTGGCTCACAAAGCTGAAGAAGAAGGAGTTTTTATAGCAGAAACCATTAACGGACAGAAACGCCATATTCATTACAACCGAATTCCTTCTGTGGTGTATACCTGGCCGGAAGTAGCCTCAGTAGGATATACCGAAGAATATCTGAAAAATAATAATATAGCCTATAATGTAGGGAAATTTCCATTTTCAGCCAGTGCAAGGGCTCGGGCTTCAATGGATATGGAAGGATTTGCCAAGGTTTTGGTAGATCCGAAATATGGTGAAGTGCTGGGTGTTCATATCATTGGAGCCAGAGCTGCCGATCTGATCGCCCAAGGTGTTATTGCCCAGGAATTTGAAGTGACCGCAGAAGATATGTTCCGTATTTCCTATGCCCATCCAACTTATTCTGAAACGTTGAAAGAAGCTTATCTGATTGCTTCCGGACAGGGAGCAATTAATATATAAAAGAAGCAGTATTAAAAATTAAACCATTAAGATCTGTGAAGAAGTGAAGAATAATTAAGATCTATCTCTGAAGGGAAAATAAAGCAGATCACTGAGTAAAATAGCTTTAGCTATTTCCTTAACTGTTCTTATCAGCTTAAAAAATCTTAATGGTTTAAAATATTCGGTTATCAATTTTATCACAGATAAAATCTTTGCGTCTTAAAGTATAGCATTTGTAAATTTATTTGCGCCTTAGCGTTTTCAAAAAATATACTACAAAGAAGAACAGTTTTCATCCTTTGCATAAATACCATTACTTTTCGCTTCCAGCTTCCCGGTTTTTCTATTGATTTTAACTAAAAAAGATTCTTTCACAGCCGGACAGCCCTTAGATTGCATAAGATACATGGAAATATGACGGTCTTCAATTGTATAGGCCCCGGTAAAGCGGTTACCGGTATCTACAGAATAACCATATGTTTTTGCCAGTAAAATAGCTTCAGGAAGATTATCTACCGTTCCGATAAAATCTCTCAACTGCTGTTCATTAGAAAAATAAACAGATCTTTCATTTTTGCACGCCAGAATATATGAAAAGCAGTTGTTTCCAATACATTTTTGGAAGAAACCTCTTTCAGGAACAGGTTCATTGATCGTCATAAAATCGGGAGCCTGACTTTCATAGATCACTGCTTTTTCATAATCAATATCATTGCTGAAAACGCGCCAGTAAGCATAGTCTTTAGCCGGTACAATAAACGGATAGAGATAATCTATGGTATCAAGAATGTCAGGAATTTTTTTATAATCATCAGGAACCTTAATCTGGCTGTAAAGCAGATTGGAGAATATCAGAGAAAATGCGATGATTACTTTCATAGAGAATGTGTTTCCTGTGCAAATTTAAGAAAGAGAATTATTTGAATACAATTTTATAATATCCTTTTTCATCAGTTACATCAATACCTACACCTTTAAACGTTAATTTATTGATTTGATAGCCATCACACCCTCCTTTAAATTCTGATGATTGGATTGAAAAATCAAAAGATTTAACATTGGAAGAGAAACTATATTTTTTTGTACCATTATAGGCACCCACGTTTTCCAAAATAACCATATTGTCAGATGTTTTGGATAATTGTACATTGGCATTATTTTCTTCCTGAATCGAATAGCTTGTCAATGTCCCGTTGGCAATAAGATTTTCATCATTAGAATCTACAAACTTAAAAAGGATGGGCAGGGGTGCATTGTAACAATCTTTTTCACATGAGATGAACAGAAATGCTATGAGTAAAAAAGTAAATATTTTTTTCATGGATTATGGATGGTGTGAAAAGTAAAATTAGTTATTAATGTTTTGTAATCAAAATTATAGTGAAACTGAATCATTAAAACGAGCTCTAAATATTTTCAAAATTTGTGCGAGCTGATCATCTGTGACATCGAAATCATCAATGTTGACTTCTATTTTTTTTTCATTATAAAATAAATATAAATAGTTAATACTTGCTGTACCATCACGACGGGGATTCTGGCTTCTTACATTTCGTGTAATTATTTTTTCCTGCTGAATTTCCTTCCATTGCATATTGGGATGAGTTCCCAGTTGAATACCATTATCACTGATAATAATAAATGTCTTTGATTTTTTTTTCATTTCTAAATATGAAGCCAAAATAAAAATACTAAGGAACAGTGCTATTATAAAGAACACCGTAGAATCATTTAAATTAAAACGTTGTCTGGAAATAATAAGTCCGAAAATGGCAACAGCAGGAAATATAGAATATGTCAATATGGTAACGAGACTACTTGAAATAGGGTATCTGATTTTAATTTCTTTCGGGATATTATTTTTGTCAAAACCAGCTGGATTTTTTTGCTGATCATATTCTTTGTGTAAAAGAATGATACTGAGTATGAATGCAATAAAAAATGGAAGAGAAAAGACAGGGTAGAGATTTATAAAATAAAATCCTGCTGCTAAAAATAATATTGCAAAAACAGCTGAAAAAATAAGACCAGAACTAAACTTTATCATTTTATAGAATTTTACCTATATGATGAGTATCAAATCTACAAAAACTTCATCGGATATCCCACAGCAATATTCCCGCAGACAATTTTTTTAAGCTTAGATTCCATCAATTTTTTTGTAAGAGGTTTCAGACGGTCGGTATATAAAATTCCCTGTGTGTGATCATATTCATGCTGGATAATTCTGGCTGTTAAACCCGTAAAGACTTTAGTATGCTTTATGAAATCCTGATTCAGGTATTCAATAGTAATTTCCCAGGGTCTATTTACCTTTTGAGAAAGTCCGGGAATACTTAGGCATCCTTCATAATCTTCCCAGGTTTCTTCGGAAGTGTGGATGATTTTTGCATTGATAAAAGTTTCTTTTATGCCTTTGTCATTTTTCTCAAAGTACAGGATTCGGTCTTCCGAATCAAAATTTTCAAAAGCCACTTGACTGTCAGTAATGAAAAGCTGTAAAGGTTTTCCGATTTGAGAAGAGGAAAGACCGCAGCCATTGGCGTTTTCCATGGTATCCCACATGTCGGCGATCAATGTCTGTAGGTCAGGAGTATTTTCTTCAATCTGCAGGCATTTCTGCTTTAAAATGCAGTTTCCATAGGCGAGAATAGATAAATTCATTGTCTTATTTTTCAGCAAAGTTCAGCAGAAGAGAAAGGATATGCAATGAACCTATGTTAATTAATCTGTCTGCGGATTCTGCTTAAAGCCTGCGGTGTAATTCCGATGTAGGAAGCAATATATTTTAAAGGAACACGTCTCAGCATTTCCGGTTGTTCTGTAAATAACTTCAGATAACGTTCCTTAGCTGTAAGCTTCAGTAAAGAAAGCTCTCTTTTGCTTTTAGCCAGAAACAGTTTCTCAGAAGCAAAACGTCCCAATTGATTCCCTACATTAGTCTGGCTGTAGATCTTCTGCAGATCATCATAAGAAATCTGCCATACCACAGTCTCTGTCAGAGCCTGCATTTCATACTCAGAAGGAGTTTGGGTAAGAAAAGAATCATAGGCACAGCTGAATTCTTTTTCAAAACTAAAACTGAAAGTATAGCCATACTCATCATCAGGAATATAAAACCTTACCAGCCCGGACTCTATAAAAGATAAATAATTCTCTGTATCACCCTGCTGAGTAAAAATTTCATTCTTAGCAAAAACTTTTTTGTGAAAATGCCCCGCTATAAACGCCCATTCCGATTCCTGCAGCTTGACGATCTGTTCGTAATATTCTCTGATATATCCCATAGATATTTAAATAATCTATAAAATTACTGTTTTTTAGAAAGGTAGGCATTCCTCTTTTGATTGAATTTGATGAATTAATATATTTAAACTATCTTTATTTTAGTGCTTTAACAATAAAGAACAATATGAAAGTCTATTTTGTTTTTTTATCAAAACATTTAGTTGATCATATGCTCCACAAACGGAACAATTCGGCCATTTTCAATTTTACCTTTGATATAAACCGAATCACCATTTTTAAAAACATATTCTTTCACCAGCAGATTGGTTAAACCATAGGGTTCAAGAAATGAGCTAACCCACGGATGCTGATCTTTTAAGACAGAGATCTTATGATTTTCTGTTGGTCTATAATTTTTAAATAATAAGATGTTTTGTAATTGGTGGAGTAAGTGTCCTGTGTGAAATGTTCTGCACCACTTATATTATCTGGGATACATAGTTTAAAATCAATAGGATATAATTGACCATTGACTGAAAGCTGAGCCCCTTTAGGATACTTTGCAATGACGCTGTAATCAAACTTTTCGTAAATTTCAGATGGACGTTTGGTCATTTTATAAGTACTATAATTAACATAACCAACACGAAGAAAATAGAATGCAGCTTCTTTTCCTGACATAGGGGATATGATGGCTTTATCAGTATAGATTTTACATTTCAGAACTGGTAAAGCGGCAACTGAATCTAATTGTTCATTATAATCATCCACAGCCTGTTTCATGGAATTTAGGCTACTAGAAATGAAAAAGAGAAAACCTATTATTGAAGAAATAACAAGCAAAAAAAACAAACCAAATACCATTAAGACGATCTTCAGTCCCTTTTTATCGACCTTATTTCCATTTGTTTTGATATTCACATCGGCATTGAAGTTGAATTTGATCATGGTAAGTTTTAAAAGGAAGCCAAAACTAATCAATTTTCCTGAAGAAAAATTAATATAAATTTCATTTTTATGACTATATTTTTTGTCATTTGTCAATCTAATTAATTTCAAAATCACTTACATTTGTTACTATGATACACGACCAACGCGCAGAAAAATTCAGGCAGATTGTGGAAAATAAGTTCCAGATCTACAATTCATTATTTATGAGCCTGCCTTATGATAAAATGACGAATATCGGGATGCTGCTTCCATTTCTTTATGAAGAAAGCAGAATCGGCTATGAAGCAGGAAAGACTCCTGAAGATATCGTCGAAGAATTTTTTAAAAACCATACCGATCTTCAGAATGAAGAGCAAAAGCTTGAACTGCTTTTCAAAATCATTCAGTATATAGAAAGACAGGTGGTTTTGTTTGACAGTATTGAAGATGCGGCATTTCCCAACCTTCATTCTGAAAGCGACAGCGGTACGGTGACCAATCTTTTTGAACGTTCTTTTCAGGATCATAAAATTGAAAAAGTACGTGAAAAATTGAAGGATTTTAGTATAAAGGTTGTATTTACGGCACACCCCACTCAGTTTTACCCAAGCTCAGTACAAAGAATTATTCAGGATTTGAGAGGTGCTATTACCGGTGATTCTGTCACTCAGATTGATATGCTTCTGCAGCAGCTGGGGAAAACACCTTTTGTTAATAAGGAAAAACCCACTCCGATAGATGAAGCCCTGAGTATTATTTCATACCTGAGATATGTGTATTATGATACCATTGGAGAGCTGTTTACAAAGATCAAAAAGACCTTTGGCAACGGGCATTTCCACCTTCATGAAGATATTATCCAGCTTGGTTTCTGGCCTGGAGGAGATAGGGATGGAAATCCTTTTGTAACTGCTGATGTGACAAAAAGAGTAGCGGAAGAACTTCGTTCAGCCATTCTGAAATCGTATTACAGCCATTTGAAATTCATCAGAAGGAGATTGAGTTTCAGAGGGGTTTCTGAAGTTTTAACCCAATTAAGCGAAGAACTGTATGCTGCCATTTTTGATGGAAAAAATATTACGGCAGAAGATATTTTAAAGAAAGCTGATGAAGCAGAAAAAATATTGGTGAATGAACATAACTCTTTGTTTTTGGATCTTTTGGCTAATTTCAGAGATCGTGTAATGATCTTTGGGACTCACTTTGCTACATTGGATATTCGCCAGGACAGCAGGATTCATCAGAAAGTCATTGATGAGGTTTATGCAAAAGTATATGGAAATGAAGAGGCAGATGATGAACAGAAATTCAATCAGCTGATTCAGGTTTCTGAGAAAATAAATACAGAAGGTTTTGAAGATATTGTAAAGGATACCTTATTAACAGTTTCACAGGTTTCGGAAATTCAGAACCTAAACGGGTTGAGAGGAATGAACCGTTATATTATTTCCAATTCTGATGCGGTGAAAGATGTGATGAATGTCTATGCATTCTTTAAAGTTTGCGGGTATAGGGACGAAGAAATCAATATGGATATTGTTCCGCTTTTTGAAACGATGGAAGGTCTTGCCAATGCTGAGCATGTGATGAATGAACTGTATCAGAATCCTGTGTATAAAAAGCATCTTGAAAAAAGAGGAAATCAACAGACCATTATGCTTGGGTTCTCAGATGGAACAAAGGATGGAGGATATTTAAAAGCCAATTGGGAGATCTATAAAGCAAAAGAACTGCTGACAAAGCTTTCCGAACAGAATAATATTAAAGTTGTATTCTTCGATGGTAGAGGAGGTCCGCCGGCCAGAGGAGGAGGAAAAACCCACGATTTCTATGCTTCCCAAGGAAAAACGATTGCCAATAATAAAATTGAACTGACTATCCAGGGACAGACAATTACCAGTATTTTTGGAAATAAAGAACAAGCAAAATACAACTTTGAGCAGCTGCTGACGGCTGGGGTGGAAAATGATGTATTCAAAAATGCAAAGAAAGACCTTACAGAAAAGGAGAGAGCTTTAATTATAGAATTAGCAGATATCAGTTACCAGAAATATTCTGACCTGAAAGCCCATCTTATGTTTGTTCCCTATCTTCAGGAGATGAGTACATTGGAATATTATGGGAAAACCAATATTGGAAGCCGTCCTTCAAAAAGAGGAAACGGAAGTGAACTGAAATTTGAAGACTTGAGGGCTATACCATTTGTGGGTTCCTGGTCACAGTTAAAGCAAAATGTACCAGGGTTTTTCGGCTTTGGATATGCGATGCAGAAGATGAAAGAACAAGGGAGATTTGAAGAAGTAAGAGAATTGTACAAAGGTTCAGATTTCTTTAAAACTTTAGTTTTGAACTCAATGATGAGTATGAACAAGTCGTATTTCCCTTTGACGTATTATATTAAAAGCAATCCTAAATTCGGTGCCTTCTGGAATGTTCTTTTCGATGAATATGAGCTTTCAAGAGATATTATGCTGGAGCTGACAGGATTTAAAATGCTGCAGGAAGAAGATCCATTGTCCAGAAAATCAGTGAAAATCCGTGAAAAGATTGTACTTCCATTATTGAGTATCCAGCAATATGCCTTGATGAAAATTCAGAAAGGAGAAGGTGATTTGGAAGCTTACGGGAAGCTGGTGACACGGTCTTTATTCGGGAATATTAATGCGAGCAGAAACTCGGCTTAAATTATAAAAAAAACAGGAATATCAATAGAAACGGGCTTTAGCCCGTTTTTTTATTATAAATCATCCACGAGCTATAGCTCATAATTATTAAAACGATAATATCTCTCGCAGATTAAGCAGATCGCGCAGATGTTATATGGAATTGAATCTGCTGAATCTGTATAATCTGCGAGAAACAAAAAAATTATTCCTTTAAGAATTTTTCATACAAAACTTTATCCTTTGTCTGAATTTTCAGATAATAAGTCCCTTTTGCAAAATCCTCTACTTTTATAGATTTCTGGTTATTACTTTTTCTGATTAATCTTCCCAGGTTATCATAGATTTCCAAAGACATGATGTCTTGTTCTGAAGCGATATTTAGAATATTTTTAGCCGGATTTGGGAATATGGATAATCTCTCCTTTTTTACAAGTTCAGAAGTATTCAGAACGATGTTGTACAAACTTCCGAAATTAAGAATACCATATCCTATCTGATCCGAATGAGCAGGATACAGAGAAGCAGTTTGTCTTAATCTTGTCCTTATTTGCTCTCTGCTCATCGTTGGAAATGCCTGGATAAGACACGCCACACCTCCGGCTGCAATGGGGGTAGCAATAGAAGTTCCGTTTACAATAACAGTCGCATTATCATAAACTGTTGTGGTACCGGTACCCTGAGCACTTCCGTCAGGTTTTACCACTCCGAGAGAGTTGGGTCCGAAAGATGAAAATCCGGATGCATTTCCGGCAGAATCTACAGATCCGATTGAAAATACTTTAGCATTATCGGATGGGGTCATAAGATAATGCCATGGCTGCTGCCCTGAATTTCCGGCAGCTGCAAGTACAAAAATTCCTTTTTCAGCAGCGATTTCGGCTCCGCGGGCAATGAAGGAAGTGCTTCCATTCATATCTGCATAGATATAATTGTAACGGGTATCATCAAAAACATTATACCCCAGTGATGAGGTAATGATTTCAACCCCTTTTCTGTCTGCTTCTTCAGCCGCCTCAATCCAATATAACTCTTCTTCCGGAACTTCTACGGCAGCATTTTCACTGCGGTAAAGATAGAAATCAGCATCTGGGGCAGCTCCTACAAAAATATTTTCAAGGTAGCCGCCAATAGCCCCTAAAACAACAGAGCCGTGCGGACTGAGAGCTGTATTATAAATATCTGCGGTTTTGGTTACAAAATCATAGGATGCTTTTATATGATTGCCTGTCCATAACCTTGAAAAAGCAGTTCCTGTATTCACCGTAGGAAATCCTGCATCAATTACTGCTATAGAAATTCCAGTTCCGGTATAGCCGGCCAGGTGAAGAGGCCTTATATTGACCTGGTCTATTTGCCCTGCACCGGAACCATAGTTAAAATTGGTCAGCGTTTTATTGAGGATAACATCATCTTTCCATTTTACCGGCGCCGTTTTTATGGTAGTAGAACTGTTTCTGGCAAAGCTTTCAACAGATGAAACAAAAGATTGGGACTGAAGTAAAGTTTTTTGTGCCGGTGTGGCATTTACCGCTGCTCCGTTGAGCCATTTGGAATAATCTGTAACGGTAAACCCTAAATTTTGAAGGTTTTGAAGGTAAGACTGTTCAATAGGAGCATCCTGATCATTAAGCGAAACACCCAATGCAGTACGCCTGTTGAGTGATTTCTGACTGAGTTCCGAAAGTGGATTAGCATAAAACGCAGCTTTGTTAGGCTTATCTGTGAAATAAACAAAAACAAGTTCTGATTGTGCAGATACGTTGAGATAACCAGTTAGGAAACAAAAGAGTAAAAGTTTTTTCATAAGATTATTTTGTATAAAGATAAAAACAAAATCAATAAAATTTTTGATAGGATTTTAAATTCCTTATTTTTACACAAATATTTATTATATGAAAAAAATTCAGATGGTTGACTTGCAAAGTCAGTATTATAAAATAAAGAACGATGTAGACAATGCAGTTTTGAATGTAATGGATTCTGCAGCATTTATTAACGGTCCTGAAGTAAAGTCTTTCCAGAATGAATTGGAATCTTATTTAGAAGTAAAACATGTGATTCCATGTGCCAATGGTACAGATGCCTTACAGATTGCCTTAATGGCTTTAGATCTGAAAGAAGGAGACGAAATTATTACAGCTGATTTTACTTTTGCTGCAACAGTAGAAGTAATTCACCTGCTTAAATTAAAATCAGTATTGGTAGATGTGGATTATGATACGTTCACAATTTCTACAGAACAGATTAAAAAAGCAATTACACCAAGAACAAAAGCGATTATCCCGGTACATATCTTCGGACAGTGTGCCAATATGGAAGAGATCTTAAAAATTGCTGAAGAGCACAACTTATACGTTATCGAAGATAATGCTCAGGCAATTGGTTCAGAATACACATTCTCTGATGGGAGTGTAAACCAGGCAGGAACAATGTCTACGGTAGGTACAACCTCTTTCTTCCCTTCAAAAAATCTGGGATGCTATGGAGATGGTGGTGCTATTTTCACGAACAATGACGAACTGGCTCACCGTTTAAGAGGTATTGTAAACCACGGTATGTACGAAAGATATTACCATGAAGAAGTAGGGGTGAACTCTCGTTTAGACAGCATTCAGGCGGCCGTTTTAAGAAAGAAACTTCCACATCTTGATTCTTATAACGAAGCAAGAAGAAGAGCTGCAGATTTCTATGATGAAGCTTTCGAAGGAAACCCAAATATTCTGACTCCAAAAAGAGCTGAAAATTCTACCCACGTATTCCACCAGTATACTTTAAGAATTTTGAACGGAAAACGTAACGAACTTCAAAAGTTCCTGACAGAAAAAGAAATCCCTGCGATGATCTACTATCCGGTAGCATTAAGAAAGCAGAAAGCATATTATCAGGAAAGTAATGATGCCGATTTTGTGAATACAGACAAGCTTTTGGATCAGGTAATTTCTTTACCTATGCATACCGAACTGGACGAAGAGCAGCTGAAGTATATTACTGATGCAGTGCTTGAGTTTATGGGATAAAAATAGGTATGAAGGAATTTTTTTTAAAAGGGAGAAAATATAAATTCTTTTTAGGATTTCACCTTTTTATTGTGGGGCTTTATTCAATATATGTAATAAATACATTGAATTCCTACAATTCCTCATCTTATTCAACATATTATAAAGAGAGTATTTATGAAAATATTACAAAATACTCTTTTTATATTATCATAAATTTAATTTCAGGAGCGATTATTTACTTCAAAATAAAGCACGCTAAGGTTATCCTTAATTTTTTTGCAGTAATGATCTTTATTTTGGTTTGTTATGCCGAATATACCCTGATTAAAACTTATGTTAATAATTCATATTATAACTTTGTAATTACTTTTAATACTGGAGTTATAGGGTTTATTATTTTTTATCTCTTTTATCTTAATAAAATTAATGAGAAAGAAGAGATAGGAATAAGTGAAATAGAGAATATAGGAAAACACAAAGATTAATAAAAGTATAAAGAATAAAATGACAATACTTGTTACCGGAGGACTCGGATATATTGGTTCTCATACAGTAGTAGAACTTATTAATAGCGGCTTTGAGGTTGTTATTGTAGATGATTTATCCAATTCGGAGAGATTTATTTTAAACAATATAGAGGAAATTACAGGGACAAAACCTGCTTTTTATCCTTTTGATTTGAGAAGAAAAGAGCTTCTTACTCAGGTTTTTGATGCTTACCAGATTGATGGATGCATCAATTTTGCAGCTTCTAAGGCGGTAGGAGAGAGTCAGGTAAAGCCTATAGATTATTATGAGAACAATTTGTTTTCACTGATTAATATTCTTCAGGAATTTAAAGAAAGAGGAATCTCCAATTTCATTTTCAGCTCATCTTGTACCGTATATGGACAGGCTGAGGTGATGCCGATTGATGAAAACACTCCGTTAAAAGTACCTGAAAGCGTGTATGGGAAAACAAAACAGATGGGAGAAGAAATTCTGATTGATTTTGCAAAAGCATATCACCGTAAAATCTCGGTATTAAGATATTTTAATCCTATCGGAGCCCATCCATCTGCAAAACTTGGTGAATTGCCAATCGGAGTTCCTAATAATTTAGTACCTTATGTAATGCAGACTGCTGCAGGAATACGTGAGAAATTAAGTATTTGGGGAGACGATTATCCAACAGTTGATGGAACTGCCGTTCGTGATTATATCTATGTTGTTGATCTGGCTAAAGCCCATGTTGCAGCATTAAAAAAACTGATTGAAGACCCTTCAACTGAGGCCGTAATTGATACTTATAACTTGGGAACAGGAAAAGGCTCATCTGTGCTGGAAGTGGTAAAAGCATTTGAAAAGGCGAACAATGTAGAAGTACCTTATCAGATATGTACCAGAAGAGAAGGGGATATTACAATTGCTTATGCCAACCCAGGAAAAGCCGAGAAAGAGCTCAGCTGGAAGTCTGAAACGTCACTGGAAGAATCTTTAAGAACGGTTTGGGAATGGCAGAGATATTTGGAAACAAGGGATTGATAGTTTCAACGATAATAAGATCTCCCGATCTATATGAAAGAACAATTTTTAAAAAGATTATAAAATACAAATTACAAAACATCTTCCCTGAATCTCCTGTTTTTTTATCCTTTTAAAAGAACATTTATTTCAGCGAAGTTTTAATTTTAATTAATATGAAGACACAAAGAATAGGTATTACATTCTCGTCATTTGACTTATTGCATGCTGGGCACATCAAAATGCTTGAAGAAGCTAAAACTGTATGTGACTATTTAATCGTAGGACTTCAAATCGACCCATCCCACGATCGGCCCAATAAAAATAAGCCAAGCCAGACTATTGTAGAAAGGTATATTCAACTGAAAGCAGTGAATGCTGTAGATGAGATCATTCCTTATTATACAGAAGAAGATCTATTGGACATTTTAAAATCATTTGTGATTGATGTAAGAATCATTGGGGATGATTATATGGACAGGGACTTTACAGGTAAAAAATACTGTGAAGAAAAAGGAATTGAACTTTTTTATAACAAAAGAGACCATAGGTTTTCCACCAGCGACCTGAGAAGAAGAATCTATGAAGCTGAAAAAGAAAAAGACGCCAGAATAGAAACTGCAAAATAAAATAATAAAAAATCCCGAAAAGTAATTTTCGGGATTTTTGTTGTATTACATTGGTCCTTGCTGCTCGTCTCCGGCTGCATTGGAATTGATGTCTTTTTTCTTTTTAGGCTGATCTACTTTCTCACCTTGCTTAAATCTATAAGTTAATGATAGAGCAAATTGTCTTGGCTGCCATTGCATATAACTGTCTCTGGTGTAATTAGGTCCATATGCTGTGGATTGCATAGATCTTGTATTAAAAATATCTTGGATATTAAAACTGATGGTTCCATTTCCGTTCCATATTGTTTTTGATGCACCAAAGTTAACAGCGTACATGTCTTTTCTGTCTATACTTGCTGTTTTTTGTCCACCTCTATAGAATCCTTGAAGCTGGAAACTCAAAGTTTTATCAATTTTAAAGGTAGAAGTAAGTCTTGCTCTTGTAGAAAAACCTTTTCCTTCAAAAGGTGCTGGTTTATCCATAATTGTAGGGTCAAAATAAACTCCGGTAGTCTTATATCCGAATAAGTCTACATTTCCTAAAAATTTCAGCCATTTTGTAGCATCCCAGTTGAAGTTAAGATCCAATCCGTAACGATCATCTGTTCCTAAGTTAATGGGTTTAGTATGGAAGGTCGTTAAAGTTTGTGGATCTCCATTGGCATCTTTATAGGTAACATCCTGATCATATACAAGCATTTTTACATCATCCGTTGAGTGTCTGTAGTACAGTGTAGGATTGATGGTAAAACTCTTTTTAGAAATGCTGTATCCGATCTCGTAAGAATCTACATAAGAGGGATTCAGGTCAATGTTTCCATCAAAAAGATTCTGGTTATCACTGTAGTTTGGATTTGGAATCAAAAAGAAAGAACGT
Organism: Chryseobacterium sp. MEBOG07; assembly: GCF_021869745.1. Lineage (NCBI taxonomy): Bacteria > Pseudomonadati > Bacteroidota > Flavobacteriia > Flavobacteriales > Weeksellaceae > Chryseobacterium > Chryseobacterium sp. MEBOG07. Next base: position 3,514,763 of record NZ_CP084579.1, on the reverse strand, counting down.
GGACGGTCAATTCTTCTTGAATAATTAACTAAAAACTGATTGTCTTTTGCAATTTCGTAGCTTAAAAATACACTCGGGAAAAGGTTATTATAATTTTTAGACTTATTTACAGTCTCCCCCTCACGGTTTAGATAATTTATGTCTACTTTGGATAGTTCATCTCGAAGTCCGATCTGATATCCTAATTTTCCTATTTTGCTTTTAAACTGAACATAAAATGCATTAAACATTTCTTTGTAGGTTGCATTATAGGTATATTTATCTAGATAAGTCAAAGCAGGAGTTGTAACAGTGCTTTGCATTACCTGATTGTTGTAATCGTTGTTGTTGGAGTCTAATCTGTAACCAGCCTCGATTTTGGAATTTTCTCCAAGTGGAAGTTCGTAATCAGCTTTAGCAATGACAGATTTATTGACTGTATTTTGAGATACAAGATCCTGAAGTTGAAAAATACCATCAGTAGTATCATTGATATCATTATCATTGTTGGAACGATTCCTTTGTAAGCTTAATGAAACAGACAAATTCTGACCATTATCATCAAATTTGTGATCTAAACCAAAATCTCCCTGAAAAGCAAGGTTATTTCCTGATCCGATACTAGCTCTCTGTCGGAAAATACTTCCTCCACTAAAAGGATTATCAAAATAGTTGATGTTTCCTTTGTTATCACTGTCAAAGGTTCTTACAGTACCGGATGCATTCACAGAGGTCTTATCAGAAATATCATACGTTAAACCTGCAGAAGCATTGTAGTTATCGTTTTTATTTTTGCTGATAGACTCATTATGAGTTTCCTTATTTATTCCACTGTTGAACCATGCATCATTTCTACTGGTATTTTTGGATTCTCTGTAGCCTCCACCACCATTCAGAAACCAAGTGAATTTTCCTTTTCTCCAGCTTAAATTAGTATTAAGTGAAGTTTGTGGAAGGTATCCTAATGTTCCGGTAACACTTCCGTTAAAACCAGTCTTTTTATTCTTCTTTAAAATAATATTCAAAATACCGGCAGTTCCACTTGCTTCAAACTTGGAAGAAGGATTGGTGATAACTTCAATTCTGTCAATTTGGTCAGCCGGAATACTCTGCAAAGCATTAGCTCCGTCGTCTATCCCAAGTAGGGCAGAGGGTTTTCCGTTGATCAGGAATTTTACATTTGAGCTTCCTCTCATAGAAACCGTTCCGTCCGTATCTACAGAAACTGAAGGAACATTGGTTAAAACATCCTGAAGATTTCCTCCTTTGCTCACGATATCCTGTGAAGGATCATAGGTCTTTTTATCAAGTTCTACCTTATAAGGTTTGGTTGCAGAAGCGGTGATAACTACTCCCTGGATTTCTTTTGTTTTCCCGTCAATGGTTGAGGTTGCTTCAGGTTCAATGGACAATGCTCCGATATTGCCTGCTGCTGTAATGTTTTTACTGATTACACTTTTTTTGTAATCAATAGCCTCTACTGTAATGTCATATTCTCCTGGCATAAGCTGAAGCTTATACTGTCCCTTTTCATCTGTCAGTACGGCATCGCTCAATGACTTGGTCGCTTTATTGCTAAACGTGACTGAGGCATAAGGAACCGGCTGGTTTTTTTTGTTGACAATAGTCCCCGAAACGCCTGCCTTATCCTGTGCAAATGCCAGTGCTGCCGCTGAAAGTACTAGGGTTAGTCCTAAAGTTTTTTTGGTGAAAATATTGACAATTTCTGTCTTATTCTTCATAGGTTATTTTTTTGTATAAAATCGTGAAAGAATAACCCTTAATGTTTTCCATATCCATATCAATTTGATATTCAAAACATTATGGTTGTTTGTTGTTTTTCTAGCTGTATAAATTTTTAGGTGCTTTCTAAGCTTATTTTATATTTTTTGAGTTCAGCCAGTTCTGGTAAGCCTTTGCATTTACAGCGTGCTCTTCAGCGCTTGCTGTAAACTTATGGTATCCAAATCTTGCCGGATCAGCACACATAAATATATAATTGTTGTTTTCCGCATTTAAAACAGCATCTATTGAATTCTTATCCACTACACAAATCGGTCCCGGAGGAATACCTGCATTGGCATAAGTGTTATAAGGTGATGGTGTAGACAAATGCTTATAAAATACTCTTTTAATAGATTCTTTAAAATTAGTCTGCTTATTGATCGCATAGATTACCGTAGGATCAGACTGAAGTTTCATGCCTTTTCTGTAACGGTTTAAATATAATCCTGCAATTGTTTTCATTTCATCTTTCTTTCCTCCTGATTCCTTATACACAATAGAAGCCAGAGCGTAGATCTGATCTCTTGTAAGACCGGATTGCTGTTCCTTATTTTTTCTTTCACTTGTCCAGAAATCATTATACTGATTCTCAAACTTTGCGAAGAATTCTCTCGGACTTACGGTCCAGAAGAATTTATAAGTATCAATGAAAAAATATTTTTTTAAATCTTCAACATTTTTATAGCCTTTCTCCTGTGCCACAGCATCCAGATCATTGACAAAATGTAATGAATCAATTTCTGTTTTTTTGGTCACCTTGCCGATCATCTGGTACATATCTCCAAAATCTCCGATTCTGTAAGAATTTGCTGTTTGATTACCCGCTTTAATCATATTCACAAGGTTTTTGTTTCCTGTTCCGCTTTCGATATGATAACGCCCTGCTTTAAAATTGGCATCAAGACCTTTCTGTTTAGCCACAGCTTCAAAAGATTCCCTGTCTTTAATATAAGGAGCAATAGAGTCGAGGATCTGTTTAAAACCTGCTCTATGAGGAATCAGAACATACCCGTCCTTTTCTACATTGTTTCCTAAATATTTATTATAAAATCTCAAACCAAAAAATCCTGCGGCTACAAAAACCAGCAGAATGATAATGAGAATAGCTGTTTTCATTCTTATTAAATGTTGATTAAAAGTTTTTTGTTTTTAAAGAAGATCTATTTTACCTCTAAAAACTTGCTTTGCAGGACCTTCCAACCAAATATTCTGGAATGCATCACCGCTTTTTTCAGCATATACTTTAAGATTTCCACCTAAAGTTTTAACTTTTACAGAGGTTAGATTATGTTTTTGTAGAAAAGTTAAAGCAGAAGCTGTAACTCCTGTTCCACAACTGTAAGTTTCGTCCTCAACGCCTCGTTCATAGGTTCTTACGAAAATTTCATTATCAGAAATTTTTTCTATAAAGTTGACATTGATTCCTTTTTCTTTATAATTTTTATAATTTCTGATGCGATATCCTTCGTTATAAACAGGATAATCTTTCAGATTGTCTACGTATTTTACATAATGGGGAGATCCGGTGTTCAGAACAAAGTCATTTCCATCATGTGAAACAGTATCTACGTTGATCATTTTCAATTTAATGATTCCATTATGAATTTCGGCTTCATGTTCCCCGTCGATAGCAATGAATTTGCATTTATCTTCAAAAATGTCCAGGAAAAAAGCAAATGCCACAAGACATCTTCCGCCGTTTCCACACATGGTACTTTCTCCTCCATCAGAATTGTAGTATACCATTTTGAAATCATAGCCAGGATCATTTTCCAATAGAATAAGACCGTCAGCTCCTATTCCGAAACGTCTGTCACATAATTTTTCAATACTCTCCTTATCTTTAGTAAATTGCAGATCACGGTTGTCTACCATTACAAAATCATTCCCTGTTCCCTGATATTTATAAAATTCCATATTTTCTTGTTAAATGAAGAAGCAAAATTAATATATTTAAAATGAAAAACGAACAGTGTTAGCTGTTCGTTTCCTTATTTATAATCGTTTTATCTAAAGCCGCCTCCGCTGCTCTGTTGTCTGCTTGAACTACTGCTGCCACTGCTTTGGCTGCCTGAGCTGTTTCTGAATCCGCCACCGGAAGATTCTGATCTTGTGCTGCTTTCAGAATTTCTGAATCCGCTGTTATTTTGGCTTCCCTGAGTATTCTGAGTACCGCTGCTTTGGTTTCTAAATCCACCACTGTTCTGGTTTCTGAATCCGTTGTTTTGGTTATTCTGATTTCCCTGGTTGTTCTGATAACCGCTGTTTTGGTTTCTGAATCCGCCATTGTTGTTTCTGCTGCTATTATTATTGAAACCTCCGCCATTATTATATGAACCGTTGCTATTGGTCGTACGTGTATTCTGGAATCCATTTTGAGGTCTTGAAGAAGCAGTAGATTTTCTTTCTACATAGACTTTTCTTCTGGAGTTATTATAATTATCATAATAATAAGGCATGCCGTTATCATAGTAGTAATTAACGTTGTTTCTGTAATAATACCCGTCATTACCGTAATACCCGCCATTACCGTAATATCCGGAAGGTGCATAGTAATATCCGTTGTTATAATAGGGATCACCATATCCATAACCACCATTATTGCTTCCGTATCCATCGGTATATGCTAAACAAGATGTTAAACTAGTAATAGCAAAGATACTGAATGCTATTTTTAATAAATTTTTCATGACTTTATTGTACTTTTTTTTCTTTAAAACTTTTTTTCCAATTAAGGTATCCTAAGATAGCCATTATAGTAAATACCAAATATTGAACCGAAGTGATCCCAAGTCCCTTAAAAATCATCATAGGGATGCAAATAAGATCTCCAATAATCCAGAAAATCCAGTTTTCAATGCGCTGTTTGGCCATAAACCACATTCCTACTAAAAATATTGAAGTGGTAAAAACATCCATCCAATTGGCCCAGTCCAGATGATACAATCCTAAACTGGTTCCCTCCATAGAAAACTGATTATCGATATAAGGCTTGTAATAATAAATAACAGTAACCAATGCCAGGCTCAGGATAAAAAGGAGGGCGGCATAGGTCCATTCCTTTTTAGTGGCCCAGGTAACCTCCACGTGAACATTGTCTTCGGAATTTTTTGCCCACAAAATCCATCCGTAGACACTCATCACAGAATAATAAACATTGATCAGGCAGTCTCCCAGTAACCCGAAATTGAAAAGAATGTAAACATAGATCACCGTAGAAATAATTCCGGTGGGATATACCCAGATATTTTTTTTAATCGAAAAATACACACTCAAAGTTCCGAAAATTGCCCCCGCAGCTTCCAGCATAATCTGTAAAGCATTGTAGTTTTCATAGGGCTTTACGAAAAGATCATATACATTCATGTTATCAAAAATAAAGAAAATTTAAGACTTATTAAAATACTTTGAATGAGGTGCTGGTCAGGTTTTTAAAGTTTTTAATGTAAAATAAATGATGAATTTTTAACGATTAACGTGAGAGTCTCTAAAATTTTTATATTTTCGTAAATCCTTAATAAATAAAAAAACATGTCGAAAATTTGGGTTAAAAAGCCACTAAGTGCCTATGAGGCAGATATGAAGAAAAGTGAGCTGAAGAAAGTCCTTGGAAAATGGAGTTTAACAGCAATTGGAGTGGGTGCTATCATCGGTGGTGGAATCTTTGTTCTTACGGGAACGGGAGCCTATTATCATGCAGGACCTGCACTTGCAATTTCCTTTATTATAGCAGGTATTGCCTGCGTTTTTGCTGCATTATGCTATGCAGAGTTTGCATCCATTATTCCTGTAGAAGGTTCAGCTTATGCATATGCATACGGAACAGTAGGGGAAATTTTTGCCTGGGCAATGGGGTGGTGTCTCATCCTGGAGTATGCCATGGCGAGTATGGCCGTTTCCGTGAGTTGGTCCGGATATTTCAACAAATTTTTGAAAATTTTTAATATTCACTTACCTGCTTATCTGACGTCAGATCCTTCAAGCTATACAGGAGATGGTTTTTCTATGAACCTGCCAGCCTTTATTCTTGTTCTTTTGATTACCGCATTATTGGTAAAAGGAACTAAAGAAGCTGCGGGAGCTAATAACCTGATCGTTTTGATGAAAACTTCAGCCGTTATCTTTGTAATTATTGCAGGAGTATATATTATTTTCTCTAATACTGATCTTTATAACGCTGCAGATGGTGTTAAAAACTGGAAACCTTTTATTCCGGATCCGGTAAAGATTAGAAACTCTGAAGGAGATCTGGTCTCTGCCTATGGTATTAAAGGGATTATTTCCGGAGCCGCAGCTATTTTCTTTGCTTATATTGGTTTTGATGCTGTTTCTACACAGGCAGGAGAGGCTATTAATCCTAAAAAGATGTTCCTTTTGCGATTATTGTTTCATTATTGGTGTGTACAGCTTTATATATCTGTGTGTCTCTTGTATTGACAGGGATGATGCATTATACAGACTTTAACCCGGAAGGAAAATATCCTGATGCAATAAAAGCTCCTGTAGCGTATGCTTTCGAAATTGCAGGCAAGCACTGGGCGAGTAATGTAGTAACCATTGCTGCTACTGTAGGATTAATTTCTGTAGTGATGGTAATGATGATGGGACAGTCAAGAATCTTCATCGGAATGGCGAAAGACGGATTGATTCCTAAATTCTTTGGTCAGCTTCACCCAAAAACAAAAACACCTTACAAAGGAATTATTTTGTTAGGAATTGTAGTCGCTTTGATCGCTGCATTTACACCGATTTCTACATTGGCAGATATGACAAGTTTTGGAACCCTGTTTGCGTTTACACTGGTTTGTATTGCAGTTTGGGTGATGAGAAAAAAAGAACCTAACTTGATCAGACCTTTCAAAGTTCCGGCTTATAAAGTAGTAGTAGCACTGGGAGTATTTATCAATATTTATTTGATTTTTAACTTAAGTGCTCATGCATTGGAACTTTCTGCTGTATGGTTGTTCTTAGGGGGTTTGGTATATTTCCTTTACGGAAAATCAAACAGTAAGCTTAACAATCCTGAAAAATATCAGAACCAAGATTAATAATAATATAAACCGCTTCGGCGGTTTTTTTTGTCTTAAAATAGTATATGAAAAAGATTTTTTCCATTTTATTTCTGTCCGCAGGACTTACAGCGTTTTCCCAACAGGTGGAAAGCCTGCAAACAATTCTTACTGAGAAAATCAGTATCAGAGCACTTGAACTGTATGATCATAAAGTCTGGTACAGTGGTACAGACTCCAAATTTGGTTTTGTAGATCTCAAAGACTATAAAAATCAAAAGCAGATAAAACTATCTGAAGACAAACTTCAGTTCAGAACATTAGCTCAGGATAAAACGTCTTTTTATGCCATCAATATTGAAAGTCCTGCCCATTTTTTTAAAATTGATAAAAAAGATCTGAAATCACAGGTTGTTTTTAAAGATACTGCAAAAACAGCTTTTTATGATGCTTTGCACTTTGTGAATGATAAGCTTGCTTACACTTTCAGCGATGCAGATAAAGATAATCTGCTGAAAATGGCTGTGTACAAAGAGGGAAAATGGAGCATGTTTAAAAACAATGTATCATTGAATGATGGTGAAGCAGCCTTCGCAGCCAGTAATACCAATATTTCGTCAACTAAAAAATATCTGTGGATTGCAACAGGAGGAAAAGCTTCAAGAATCTTAAGAATGAATCTGAAAGATGAAAAAATTGAAGTTTTCAATACACCATTTGTACAGGGAGAATCTTCTCAGGGAATGTATTCTATTGATTTTTACGATGACTATTTCGGGATTGCAGTAGGAGGAGATTATACCAAACAGGATGCTAATGTCAATAATATTTCCACCACTAATGACGGAGGTAAAACCTGGCAGATTCAAGCGTCTGGAGAGAATGCAGGATATACAACCTGTGTGAAAATAAAGCCCGGGACGAAAGGGAAAGAGATGATTGCAGTAGGAGACAAGCACATCAGCTATTCCTCAGATTTTGGGAAAACATGGAAGAAAATTTCCGATGAAAAAGGATTCTTTGTCTGTCAATGGATAGATGGTAACCGTGTGGTTCTTGCAGGAAATGGCAAGATTGCCGTCATGAAATTAAAATTTTAAATATAAGTCATAGAATTTATCACTATTTGTCAAAAGCCTGATCATACGTATTTAGACTCATTATAAAATAGAACCTAATATAATTCATAGGTTAAAATTCATAACTAATAGTTAATTTTGTAGGATGAAATTTCAGTTATGTTAAATTTCGTACCCGTATAAAATTTTAATTTTCAAAATGAACTCTTTAATAGATAAGTATAATATTCCCGGACCACGTTACACTTCTTATCCTACTGTTCCTTATTGGGATGATTCATCATTTTCACCGGAGAAATGGAAGGAAAGCGTAATCAGGTCGTTTCATGAGAGTAATGCTGAGGAGGGGATTTCTATTTATATCCATTTACCTTTCTGCGAGGCGTTGTGTACGTTCTGTGCTTGTCATAAGCGTATTACAAAGCAACACAGTGTTGAAATACCTTACCTGGAAAGTGTGTTGAAAGAATGGAAACTGTATCTTGACCTTTTCAGAGAAAGACCTAAACTGAAAGAATTACACCTGGGAGGGGGTACACCTACGTTTTTTTCTCCTGAGAATCTAAGAACATTATTGGAAGGAATCTTTTCAACGGTAGACATTGCAGAACATCCAGAATTTTCTTTCGAGGGTCACCCGAACAATACGACGAAGGAACATCTTCACACTTTATATAATCTTGGCTTCAGAAGAGTAAGCTTTGGAGTTCAGGATTACGATCCTAAAGTACAGAAAGCGATCAATAGAATTCAGCCCTTTGAAAATGTGAAAAATGTGACAGAATGGGCGAAGGAAATTGGGTACAGAGGAATCAGCCATGATCTTGTTTTCGGATTGCCACACCAGAATTGGGAGGCAATGGAGCATACGATCAGAAAAACAATGGAGCTGAAACCCGACAGACTGGCTTTCTATTCTTATGCACACGTGCCATGGGTGAAAGGAGTAGGACAAAGAGGTTTTGATGAAAATGACCTGCCAAGCGGGGAAGAAAAGCGCCGTTTGTATGAAGATGGTAAAAAACTGCTTGAGGATCTAGGATATATTGAGGTAGGAATGGATCACTTCTCTCTTGAGCATGATGATCTGTATCAGTCTCTGATCCATAAAAAGCTTCACAGAAACTTTATGGGGTATACTTCCAGCAATACCCAGCTGATGGTAGGACTTGGGATGTCTGCTATTTCAGATTCCTGGTATGCTTTTGCTCAAAATGTAAAAACGGTGGAAGACTATCAGAAAATGGTTGAAGAGGGTGAAATTCCTGTGGTAAAAGGACATGTTCTGAATGAAGAGGACCTGATTGTAAGAAGACATATTCTGAACCTTATGTGCCAGCTTGAAACTACCTTCGATGTCAATAATTCTTTCCCGGAGCTTGATAACGCATTAGAAATGTTGAAAGAGATGGAAAATGACGGATTGGTTGAGATCAACGGAACTGAAATCAAAATTACAGAAGCAGGAAGAGCCTTTACAAGAAATGTTGCTATGGTTTTTGACCTGAGAATGTTGAGAAATAAACCGGAAACGAGGATTTTCTCGATGACAATATAAAACAAAAGCGGTTCAGATCTGAACCGCTTTTTTATTTGGTTTAAAATTTTAGTTGAAGTGCTCATATGATGACACTTATAATAGAATAGCTGTCATACTGAGCAAAATCGAAGCCTCTCCATGAGTAAGTTGCTTTATTTAATAATTAATTTCTGACTATAGGATTTCAGATTTCCAGATTTTAGATTGATAAAATAGACTCCGGTAGGGATTCCTGAAATATCAATACTTTTGCTATTACTGATCTGATCTTTTTCCAATACGACTCTTCCCTCAGCACTGATGATTTCCAACGTTGCTTTTTTATCTTTAATCCCCTCAATGAAAAGCTCTTTTGAAGCAGGATTCGGGTACACTTTGATACTGCCTAAAGTATTTTCCTGAGTGCTTAAAGTACCTGTAGATATTTTAAAAATTTTTCCACTGGTTACTGCTGCTACATACAATTCTTTTTGATAGTCTTCTCCAAAAGTAGAAAAGTTATTTCCGGAAGAAGGAGAGGTCCATGTTATAGCATTATTGGTATCCAGAATTCCGATTTGGGTAGAACAGTAATCTGCGAAGAAATATTTTCCCTGAAGTGACGGATATTGGGTCCCTCTATAAACATAGCCTCCGGTGATGGAACATTTCCCTCCGGAATGATCATATACGGCAATAGGGAAGGTCATCGTAGACTGTGCGGCACATCCTGTTGTATTGAAGGCGTTATTTCCTTCATAGCATCGCCAGCCGTAGTTTAATCCAGCCGTAGTAATAGGCATTTTGTTGATTTCTTCTATGGCTCCCTGTCCCACGTCAGCGATCATAGCGTTTCCTGTAGTAAGGTCAAAAGAAAATTTCCAGCCGTTTCGTAGGCCGTACGCCCATATTTCGTCAGCACCGTCCACGCCGGCTCCTGCAAAAGGGTTGTCCGGAGGAATGTTGTAGGGACCGGTAGCATCCACATCAATTCTTAGCATTTTTCCCAATAATATATTTTTATTTTGGGCATTATTATTCGGGTCACCGCCACTTCCTCCGTCTCCGGTGATGATCCAGAGTTTTCCGTCAGGCGCAAAATGAATACTTCCTCCATTGTGATTGTCGAATGGCTTGGGAATGTTCAGCAGGATTTTTTCAGAAGCGGGATCGGCTACGTTTGGATCTGTTGAACTTACACTGTACCTGGCAACGATAATATTCCCCGAAGGATTGTTATAATACACAAAAAAATACCCGTTGGTAGAGTATTGCGGGTGAAATGCCAGTCCCAAAAGACCTCTTTCACCGCCAAAAACAATTTTTGAAGTAATATTCAGAAAATTAGTTGCGTTAATTGTCCCGTTGGGTTGAATAATTTTAATGATACCGTTCTGCTGTACAACAAAAAGCCGGCTGTCATTGGCGTTCGTGATCTCTACAGGACTGGTTAATCCTGTGACAAATTCATCCAAATTAATGCTTTGAGAATTAACGATTAAGGAAGAAAAAATGCTGAAGGTAAAAAGTAGTTTTTTCATAATATTTTGATATTTAGTGTGTTGAAAATATGAATGAAAATTTTATACCAATCGGATTTGAAGACTTCATTAGGATAGTAGAAAAAATTGTTAAATCTTAAATAGAAATCAGAATACCAATATATCTGAAAATAAACCATTTCTGTTGTTAAAAATTCATAAAATACAAGAAAATCATTATATTTGCCGACTTAATTTAACGTAGTTATAACAAAATGCAAGGAAAAGGACTTATTACAATTGTCGCTATTGTACTAGGGTTGATTTGCTTAAACGAGCTATTACCAACATGGTACGCCAGCAAAATTGAAAAGCAGGCAACTGCTATTGCAGGAGACAATCCGGAAAAGTATCAGAAAGAAATTGCTAAACTTTCTAAGGATACTTTGAATCTAGGATTCACAAAACTTTATTACACTAAAGCCAAAGACAAGGAAATGAAACTTGGTCTTGACCTTAAAGGGGGGATCAACGTTCTTTTGGAAATCAACCAAAGAGATCTTGTGAATGATTTAACCAATTATTCTACAAATCCTGTTCTTATTGAGGCTTTAAACAAAACGGATGAAGTACAGAAGAATTCTACAAGATCTTACATCGATAATTTCTTCGATCAGTTTGATGTTGTTAACAAAGCTAAAGGTACAAACCTTAAGTTGGCAGATCCGGATATTTTCGGAACAACAACCCTTACTGAAGTGAAGTACAACACACCTGATGATCAGGTGAAAAGTATTGTTAAAAGAAAAATCGATGCATCTGTAGGAACAGCTTTTGAGGTAATCAGAACGAGAATTGATAAGCTTGGAGCAATCCAGCCGAACGTTCAGAGAGTTCCTGGTACTGCTAGAATTTCTGTTGAAATGCCTGGTATGAAGGACATCGATAAAGTGAAGAAAATGCTTCAGACTTCTGCAAAACTTCAGTTCTGGGAAGTACAGCAAGTTCCTGAAATTGCACCTTATTTCCAGACTTTGACAACTATGGTTGCTGCAAAAGGAGATTCTATGGGGGTTGCAAAGAATGTGAACTTCATGAACCTTCTACAGCTTGACAAATTAAGAACTAATGGTGTTGCTAACGTAAAGTTATCTGACACTGCAGTTGTAAACAAAATTTTAAATAGCAAAGTAGGTCAGTCTTTACGTCCTTCTAATATTAAATATACACAGTTCATGTGGGGTTACAAACCTGAGGCTACAGACAGCGAAAGCTTAGTATTGTATGCAATCAGAGGTAACATCAATCAAAAAGCTCCTGTAGACGGTGCTGTTGAAACTGCTAATATCAGCTATGATGAGCTGAGCAGAGTAGTGGTAGACATGCAGATGGATTCCAAAGGAGCAAAAGAATGGAAAACTTTAACAGAGAAAAACGTAGGAAAACCGGTTGCAGTAACTCTTGATAACAGAGTATATACAGCTCCGAACGTTGTAAACGCTATTCCTAACGGTAGAACTCAAATTTCCGGTAACTTCTCTCAGGAGGAAGCTAAAGAATTGGTAGACGTTCTAGGTGCGGGTAAATTACCTGCAGGAGCAAAAGTAGTTCAGGCTACCGTTGTAGGACCATCTTTAGGTCAGGAAGCTATTGACTCTGGTTTAATGTCATTCCTGATTGCATTTGGAATTATCATCGTTTATATCATTTTCTACTACGGTGGAGCTGGTGTTTATGCGGTAATTGCAATGGTGATCAACTTATTCTACATTTTCGGTATCATGGATTCTGGAGACTTTACGCTTACGCTTCCAGGTATCGCAGGTATCGTTCTTACGATGGCCGTCGCCGTCGATACGAACGTTATCATTTATGAAAGAACAAAAGAAGAATTATTCGCAGGAAAAAGTATTCTTGAAGCTTACAAAGATGGTTTCAAACATGCACTGAACGCGATTATTGATGGTCACACTACGACATTCTTAACGGCAGTTGTATTGTTCTTCTTCGGAACAGGACCTATCAAAGGTTTCGCATTGACGTTGATGATCGGTATTTTGATGACATTATTCACATCGGTATTGCTTTCAAGAGTGATGATCTTCTCAAGATTAAATAAAGGAAAAGGTCTTTCTGTTTGGACTCCGGCTACGAAGAACTTATTCAGAAATACCTGGATCGATTTCATTGGAAAGAGAAAATATGCATACATCGTTTCTGCTATCCTTACCGTTATTTGTATTGTTTCAATCGCAACTCACGGTTTCAAATACGGTATCGACTTTACTGGTGGTAGAAACTACGTGGTAAGATTTGATAAAGATGTAAAAGCTGAAGATATTGAAGATAAATTAGTAGCTTTATTCAAAACTGAAGACGGTAAAAACTCTTCTGTAGAAGCTAAAACTTTCGGGAACAGCAAACAATTGAAGATTTCTACTGATTATCTTATCGAGGATGAATCTTTAAAAGCTGACCAGATTATTGAACAAAAATTATTTGAAGGATTAAAAGGAAATTTACCGGCAGGAACAACATTGAAAGATTTCAAATCTGCTGATAAAGACCATGCAGGTATTGTTTCTTCTGAGAAAGTAGGACCTTCTGTTGCTGATGATATCCAGATTCACGGTATCTATGCGGTATTAGCTGCATTAGCAATGATATTTGTTTATATCTTGATCAGATTTAGAAAGTGGCAGTTCTCTCTTGGAGCGGTTGCAGCTTTATTCCACGATGCGGTTATTATTTTAGGAACGTATTCATTACTTCACAAATATATGCCGTTCAACATGGAAATCAATCAGGATTTCATTGCTGCGATTCTTACAGTATTGGGGTATTCAATCAACGATACGGTAATTATCTTCGACAGAATTAGAGAATACCTGAGAGAGAAAAAATCTTTAACATTAGCAGGTTTATTTGATGACTCTATTTCAAGTACATTGGGTAGAACATTCAACACCTCATTCACTACAATTTTGGTTATCCTTGCGATTTTCATCTTTGGTGGTGATAACTTGAGAGGATTCATGTTTGCTATGTTAATAGGTATTGGATTCGGTACTTACTCATCCATCTTTATTGCGTCTGCAATTGCTTATGACTTCCTGAAAACAGGAAAAGAAGAAGAGGTTCATGGAAGAACCACTTCTTCGAAAGAAGAACTTGCTTCAAAGTAATACAAACTACAATAAATTAGTAAAAGCCTTTCGAAAGAAAGGCTTTTTTTATGCTCTTTATCCGCTTTATATATTGATCCATTTACTTTCCAAATTGATCTCTTACTACCACATAGCCATGCCTTCACAAATGTTTTCGCATATTTTATATATTATTGATGTTATACTTCTTTAATACAGTGAAATTTAGAATCATTATTTTCCAGATTTGATTAATTTTGCACCATCATGGAAAATTCAAGGAAAAAAGCGGCCATAGGCTTTATATTTATTACTTTACTGATTGATATTACAGGATGGGGAATCATCATTCCTGTAGTTCCCAAATTGATTGAGGAGCTCATTCATGCAGACATCAGTGAAGCTGCAAAATATGGGGGATGGCTGGGATTTGCCTATGCATTTACCCAATTTATATTCTCTCCGCTTGTCGGAAATCTGAGTGATAAATATGGACGAAGACCTATTATCCTGATTTCCCTCTTCGGTTTTGCAGTAGATTATATTTTCCTTGCGCTGGCTCCCACGATATGGTGGCTGTTTTTAGGAAGGGTCATTGCCGGAATTACCGGTGCCAGTGTCACAACTGCCAGTGCCTATATTGCAGATATTTCCACGGATGAAGACAGAGCTAAAAATTTCGGATTGATAGGAGCGGCTTTTGGGCTCGGATTTATTATAGGCCCGGTTCTGGGCGGGGTTCTTGGGCATTATGGTGCCAGAGTTCCTTTCTATGCTGCTGCGGGTTTGTGCCTGCTTAATTTCCTTTACGGATACTTCATCCTCCCTGAAAGTTTGGATAAAGATAAGAGAAGGGAGTTTAACTGGAAACGTGCAAATCCTATAGGCTCATTTAAGTTTTTAGGAAAACACCCTGAAATTTCAGGACTTATTTTTTCATTAATATTGATTTATATCGCAGGTCATGCTGTACAGAGCAACTGGAACTTCTTTACGATGTATAAATTCAATTGGACAGAAAGAATGGTGGGGATCTCATTAGGAGTTGTAGGCTTATTGGTAGGGCTTGTACAGGGAGGTCTTATCAGATATACGACACCAAGGTTGGGAGAACAGAAAAGTATCTATTACGGATTGGCTTTCTATGCTGTAGGAATGTTGTTGTTTGCTTTTGCTTCTGAAGGATGGATGATGTTTGTATTTTTGGTACCATACTGTTTAGGAGGAATCTGTGGTCCGGCTTTGCAATCTGTCATTACGAAAAGCGTTCCTTCCAATGAACAGGGAGAACTTCAAGGGGCATTAACGAGTTTGATGAGTGCTACATCCATTATCGGACCTCCTATGATGACAAATCTATTTTACTTTTTTACCCACGAAGAAGCGCCATTCAAGTTTTCAGGAGCACCTTTCTTTTAGCATTTATTTTAATGGCTGTTAGTGTGGTGGTTACCTATTCTGCTTTTCAGAAACAAAAGAAAATATAGTTCTCTTTTTAGATATTAAATAAACAAAATAAAAAGGTTAAGGTGAATTTACATCTTAACCTTATTTTTTGCGGCTCTGTTTCAAAAATTATGTAAATTGTAATTGAACTTATGTTATTATTAAAGTTGATATCATGGATGAATTAAAAATAGAAAAATATTTAGAGCGGATTCATTACTCCGGAGAGGTAGAAACAAACCTTGAAACATTAAAGAAAATTCATCAGCTGCACCCTAAGTATATTCCTTTTGAGAATATTGATTCTTATACAGGAACAGTTCCTTCTTTACAGGTGAATGATATTTTCAAAAAACTGGTTATAGACTCCCGAGGAGGATATTGCTATGAGCAAAACCTGCTTTTAAGCGAGGTGTTACGATATTTAGGATTCAATGTAAAGCTTCAGTTGGGAAGGGTAGTATGGGGAAGACAGGAAGACAGCATTGCTGCGCAGACCCATCTATTGCTTATTGTTGATTTGAAGGAAAAAAGTATGTAGCAGATTGCGGATTTGGTAAAGCAACTCTTACGACACCTATACTTTTAGATGAAGAGGGACAGCAGCAAACACCGAATGGGATATTTAAAATTTCCCATAAAGAAGAGACCTATACACTTTGGATGTGGAAAGAGCAATGGCTTCCGGTATATCGCTTTATACTGGAGCACGTGGAACCTGCTGATCTTGATATTTCCAATTGGTATCTGTCTACTCACCCGGATTCTCACTTTAAGAACAAACTGATCCTTTCAAAAGTGGATGAGAATGTCCGCTATACTTATACAGATCATGTGTTGAATATCCGTTCTGATAATGGTGCTAAAGAATCCATATCAATAGAAAACGAAATGCAACTGTATGAAATATTGATTAATACTTTTGGGTTAAAAGAAAATGCAATAGAAGCTCTGAAATCAAAAGCTGATGCTTGATGAAATTCAGAAATATAAATCTTTGACAATAAAAAACGGGAAGCTCAGCGAGCTTCCCGTTTCTCTTAAAATCTGATTTTTATGAAAATTATTATGGATAAAGGGATTTTGTTCCGTTACTTACAATATTGCTGCCCAATCCTGAGAATGACACCGAGAAATTGCTGGAGTTAAAGCTTAAAGAACCTGTAGGAGTGCAAAGTCCTAAAGCATAACGGCATTGTCCGTAAGCTCCTGTTTTCTTTATGATTTTACTCTCACTTTTTGCTTTCCCTAAACTGATATATCCCCAGTCGCTTACATCCGCATTGGAAACCGTAGAACCGGAATAATAAATAGTAATCTGATATCCTGCTTCGCCTCTTTTAGAACCCCATAGCCAGTTGGCGGTCCACCATTGTTTATACCATGTAGAAACTACTTTTGCAGTCGGATTATTGTTGGAAGCTTCCGAATTTCCGCGGGTATCCATCATGATAAGGCCTCCAAATATATTATCCCAGATAATTCCTGAATCATTGTAAAAACATACCGTGGTAAATTTTCCGTTTTTGCTGTTCCAGGTTACTTCCATCACATTGGTGCCAGATTTCACTTCTTCGGTGATGGCTTCTTTTAATCCCTGCTGTGCTGTTGTAAGGTCGTCACCGCTGTAGAGATCACCAATCTTCCCAATTTTTACAGAAGATGGATCCATAATATTCCCGGATGCAATGTACTGGTCTTTATCGGTAATCAGGCTTTTAGAAAGCTCAATACCTTTTGGGGTTGAAATTTTTCCCAATACAGTCACTTTAGCAATCTGTAAATCATTTTTCAAATAGATCTCAAGATTTTTTCCGGATTCATTTAGCTGAAGTTGCACTGCATCCGGGACAACCTGTGATGGGAGAGGAGTAATTTCCTTTTTCAGATCATCTGCGGTTACTCTAGCCTGAGCCGTTTCCTGCTGATTAATTTCGTTGTCTTCGTTACGGCAGCTGTGGAATACCAATACCGATAATACAGCGACAACTTTAAAAGTAGTCAATAGTTTTTTCATAATAGATATTTAATGGATTGTGTATCATAAATATACAGAATTGTTACGTAATTCTCATTGTTTTGAATTAAGTATTTGTTAATTAATAGGTGATAGGTAGCAGATATTAGGTTCTAGGTTCTAGGTAATAGGGATTAAGGATTAGGGGGGATATTCTGTGAAATATAGGTAAGGGTGAATTTTGCCTCGCAGGTGAATGGTGAATTTTTTATTGGATTTATGATATTTATTTTTCCTCAATCAATTAACCAATAACAAAATAAACTGGCAACCAGCAACTCAAAACCCTGAACTTTTATAAAATCTTAAAATTTGTTTAAATTTTTTGTTTACAGTAAATAAATGTAATAATCTTTCGTAATTTTACCGAATGGAATTAAGCATTGGAGAAATGGCACTCATTGCCATTGCAATCGTTGTATTATTCGGACCGGATAAACTTCCTCAGATTGCGCGTGACTTAGGTGCAGGCGTTAGAAAAATGCGTGGAGCAGTAGAAGATATCAAAACTGAAATCATGAAGGAAACAGATAACCCTGTTTCTGAAATCAAGCGTGAAATTGAGAAAGTAAAAGATGCTGCAAAAGATTTCAACCCTATGAATGATATCAAGAAAGATATTCTTACAGAACCGGGTTCTCTTGCTTCTAATGAACCTCCGAAACCGAAGCCTGCAGATGATGATACCTACGAGGGACCTGTAAGCAGATAAGGTATGGAAGAGATTATTCAGGAAGATAAAAAGGTATTTCTTTACCTTAATAATTTGGGCGATTCATCTTTCGACCAATTTTGGATGCTGATTTCAAGTACCTGGATCTGGGTACCTCTTTATATTATATTTCTCTATTTTTTATACAAAAATCATAAACTAAGATCATTAGTTTTTATCCTTATATTTTTGGCCATTGGTGCAACGGTTTCTGACCAGTTGGCAAGTGTTTTCAAATATGGTGTGGCAAGGCTGAGACCCTGTCATGATCCCACTTTGGAACATCACATGAGAATTGTGAAATGCGGTGGACAGTTTGGGTTTTATTCTGCCCATGCTTCCAATACCTTCTTTTTGGCTGCCTTTTTAAGTATTTTATTAAAAAATAAACTTAAATGGTTTCCATATGCTATATTTGTATGGGCTATAGTGGTTTCCTACAGCCGTATATATTTAGGAGTGCATTTCCCGATAGATATTTTGGTGGGGGCGTTTGTTGGATCTTTATTGGGAGTGATATTTGGTGCACTCGCCAAGAAAGTGATCAATAAACAATCTATAACCTCATGAAAAAAACTTTATTACTAGTAACTTCCCTCTGTTTATCTCTCAATTTTTACGCCCAGAATAAAAAGCTGGCTGAAGAATGTTTTGCAAAGGCTGATTATAAATGTGCCGAAGAGCAGTATTTAAAACTGGCAGAGAAAGAGCAGATCCAGAAATTTCAGTCAGAATATTACGATTATCTCGGGACCGCTCAGAGAAGACTTGGAAAGACTACTCAGGCTTTTAAATCCTATGACTCTGCTTTAAAAGCAAATCCTATGTCGGTTTCTGTATATGTAAACCTTTCATCACTTTACAGCCAGAAAGGGAATAAGGTAAAAGCATTGGAATATATAGAAAAAGGTCTTAAGGTGAATGCCGAAACGCCTGATTTATATCTTACCCGTTCCAAAATCTATGACAGCCAGGGGAAAAAAGATCTTGCCATCAAAGACCTGAACCAGATTCTCACTTTTGCTCCCGATAATATTTTTGCAAAAACCGGACTGGCTAACCTGAAAAAAAATAACGGCGACCTTGAAGGAGCTTTGAAAGATTATAATACACTTCTTGCAGAGAAGCCGGAATCCTTACTTTACAATGGACGTGCAGATGTATATTTTAAAATGAAAAAATATAAGGAAGCCCTTACTGATGCCAATAAAGCCATTTTGATAGATCCTAAATTTGCACAATCTTATGTGAGCAAAGCCATGATTTTGTTAGACACTTCCAAACTTAAAGAAGCCTGCGAGAATTTGAATAAAGCAGTAGCCTTGGGGTATGAAAAAGCGGTGTTGACAGATTCTTATGCTAAATGTGCAAAGAAATAAGCTGCAATTTTTCCATTCCCAATCATTTAAATAATTTATACTAAGATACCAAGACCTGGTTTAACTTTAAAAAACGAATAAAGAGATAGAGATGTTGAATATTGTCCTTGTAGAGCCTGAAATACCTAATAATACAGGAAATATCGGAAGATTATGTGTAGGAACAGAAAGTAGATTACATTTGATTCACCCCTTTGGATTTATAATTAATGATAAAAACCTAAAGCGTTCCGGATTGGATTATTGGGTACATCTTGATGTTTCTGAATATGCAGATGTTGAAGAATGGATTAAAAATATTCCTGATCTGTCACGCGTTTTTTTAATGAGTTCACATGCCGAAAAATCATATTTGGAAACCGATTTTCAGGATGGGGACTGGTTGGTTTTCGGAAAGGAGAGTGTAGGGCTCAGTAAAGACGTTTTAGACCGTTTTGAGAATCATTTGACCATTCCTATGTCTAAACTGATCCGAAGCTTTAATATCGCCAATTCTGTCGCTTTTGTCGTTGGCGAAGCAAAAAGGCAGATCAATCTGAAATAAAAAGAAGGCAGTCTCAAAAATGTCATTCTGAACGCAATGAAGTGTAGTGAAGAATCTCGTGTATTAAATATCAAAAAGATTCTTCCTTCGTCAGAATGACAAAAGGCAATAATTTGACTTTTGGGACAGTCTTTTTTGGTTTAATCGTTATGATAAGGCTTGCCTTGCAAGATTTGATCTGCGCGGTAAAGCTGTTCTACAATAAAAAGGCGGATCATCTGATGGGTAAAAGTCATTTTGGATAAAGACATTTTTTCATTGGCTCTGCTGTAAATTTCTTCCGAAAATCCATAAGCTCCTCCTATCAGGATGTGTACTTTTTTCACGGAAGAATTCATCCAGGTATCAATTTTCTGTGAAAACTCACGGCTGGTAAATTGTTTTCCCTTTTCATCAAGAATGACTACCAGATCGTTTTTATCGATATGGTTTAAAAATAATTTGGCTTCTTCTTTTTTAAGAAGGTCGGGAGATAGGTTTTTGGCATTTTTAACATCCGGAATTTCATTAATTTCAAAATTCCAGTGTTTGGGTAATCGGTTGAGATAATAATTAATTAAAGACGTGATTTCCTTATCGTCTGTTTTACCGATACAAAGTAAACTGATTCGCATTGTAAGAAGTTTCAGACGGCAAAGATAGGTCTTCGGGGTACAAAGTTCAAAGTTTTAGGGTAAGGTTGATGATTTTTGCCGCTAGTTGCCAGTCGGACAGCTATTACAAGGATATCTTAATTTAGAAGTTAGAAGCTGAAAATAAGTCATCATGACAAATATTACCTATTACCTAATCCCTGCCACCTGCTACCTAATAATGCCGCCTAACCTCCCTCATCTTTTCCCTGTTTCATTTAATTCCCCTACATTTGTATTAAACAAACAAATAGATGGGTGTAAAGGTTCCTAATTTTATTTTGAAGATTCAAGAGTTTTTTGACGGCATTCATATTCCTGTTTTGGGAATATCGCTTTGGCAGATGTTTCAGATCTATATCTCCGGGATTTTCAAAGGAAAAATAGGAAGAAAGGCTGCTGCTATTTCGTGGAGCTTTACCATCAGTTTATTTCCGTTTCTTCTGTTTCTGCTTTCGGTTCTTCCTTATATGCCGCTTTATAATGAGCTGCAGTTCTATATTTTTGATGTGCTGCTGCATAATGTTTTCCCTTCAAATATGGAAGGAGACGTAAAAGGATATATTGTAAACAATATTATTCCAAACATGAAGGGAATCAGTAATCTGACCATTTTGCTGGCGCTTGTTTTTGCTACGAACGGTACATTTTCCCTGATTAATGGTTTTAATGAAAATACAGATGAAAAATTAAGTGATGTAAAAGAGTTTATTCTTTCATTCTTTATTACAATAGGTTTTATTACTATCGTTTTTTTAACTCTTTTCGGAGTGTATTACGCAGAGGTTGTGATGAAACTTTTTACACCTGCTTATGATGTTACATGGCTTGTAGATAACCTTTCCAAGATTATCGGATTCGTTTCTTTCCCGCTTTTTTACTTTATACTTTTGACCTTGTTTTATTGGCTGGGAACTGTAAAGATTACGAGATTCAGACAGGCTGTTCCGGGTGCTATTCTGACAACAGTGCTGTTTGTGGTTACTACCTATATTTTTGCGATTTATGTAAAGGATATAGCACGATATAACGTCCTTTACGGATCTATCGGCAGTATGATTCTGCTAATGGTTTGGGTAAATGTGAATGTATATCTGCTTCTATTTGGAAACGAATTGAATATGGCCATCAGAAAACTCAGAATTGAAAAATTGCTGTCTGATGAGATTCAGAAAGAAACCATGCACTATCACACGCAGATTACAGAACCCAGTTTTGACAGTGATGAGGAACATAAAAGAAAGCTTGAAAACCGGAAGAAAGATTAATTTTCTTCCAGTTCGGGATTTTCTTTTGAACTGATACTTAATATGATAAATCCTGCAACCGCAGCTATAAATGAAGCGATCAGAATAGCAAACTTCGCTTCGTCCTGAATCTCAATTTCACCTTTAAATGAAAGTAATGCGATGAAAATGGACATGGTAAACCCAATTCCGGCAAGCAGACCTACACCAATCATCTGAAGCCAGTTGCTGTTTTGAGGCAGGGAACTAAGCTTTAATTTGATTGCGATCAGAGAGAATAAGTTGATACCAATCAGTTTCCCCAATATCAAACCGCAGATAATTCCCAATCCTAATGTACTCGTAACTCCTGCTACCATTTCACTGGAAAAAGTGATGTTGGTATTTGTTAAAGCAAATATAGGCATGATGAGAAAACTTACCGGGATGTGAAGCTTATGCTCCAGTTTTTCTAATGGCGAAATTTCTACATTCGAAGCATTGGTAGGAATTGAAAACGCAAGTAAAACACCCGCTATTGTGGCATGAATTCCGGAATGATGAAGGAAATACCATAAAAATAATCCCGGAATAATGTAAAATATAGTTTTGGTTACTTTTAAAAAATTTAAAATAAATAATAGAGCAGTCACCCCAAAAGAGAGCAAGAGATAGGTCCAGTGAATCTGCTCGGTATAGAAAATTGCAATCACAAGAATAGCTCCTAAATCGTCTACAATAGCCAATGCCGCTAAAAATATCTTAATAGAATTAGGAATTTTTTTACCCAGCATCGAAATGATAGCGAGGGAGAAAGCGATATCGGTAGCCATAGGAATTCCCCAGCCATTGCCGTATTCTGTACCTGAGTTGAAAATACTGTAGATTCCCGCCGGAATAAGCATTCCGCCCACCGCTGCAAAAATAGGCAGCGAAGCATTTTTAAAGGATGAAAGTTCTCCTTCTACAAGTTCCCGCTTTATTTCAAGGCCTACCAAAAGAAAGAAAACAGCCATCAATCCGTCATTGATCCATATGCTGACAGGATATTCCAGTCCAAATAGGTGAGTACCTACTTCTTTGTCTAAAAAGTGCTGAAAATTCTCTGCAGCAGAGGAGTTGGCAATAAGCAATGAAATAAGTACACAGAAAATAAGAATAATTCCTGAGGACTGACTGTTGTTGAAAAATTTTTTAAAATAAAGAGATAAATTCATGTCTATGATTGTAGTCGTCTCACTCTTGAAACCCCATTAATATTTTTAAGTTTTTTGAAGGTCTCTTCCAGCTGACCTTTATTTTTGACTTCCAGATTGATATTTCCTGTGAAAACACCATTGTTGGATTCAATAGACATGCTTTTCATATCCATTCCCATACTTCCGCTGATGACAGTGGTAATGTCGTTGATCATTCCCATTCTGTCAAGTCCTTCAATTTCAATTTTCACTCTGTTCTTGAAGCTTTCAGCATTCACCCATTTGGCAGGAATGACACGATAGTCATACTGTGCTCTTAGGTTGATCGCATTCGGACAGCTGTCACTGTGAACCTTAATTCCGTCTGAAATGGTGATGAATCCGAAAATTTTATCTCCAGGAATTACGGTACAGCATTTTGCATAGCTATAGTTTAGTTTTTCTTCATCTTTCCCAAAGACAATCATATCAAGGTTTTCCTCTTTCGGTTCCTCAAAATGGTGATTTTTACTAGGAGATTTTCTGAATCTTGAAAGTAAATTGTTAAATACATTTTTGCTTTCAATGTATTTTCTCAAACTGCTTACATCCAATTCGTTGCTTTGGAATTTAAGAAATAATTCCTGAGAAGATTTTAAATTAAAGAACTTTTGAAGTTTATTAATTTCTTCATCATTAAAATTGATTTTCGCATGACGAAGCTTTCTCTGTAAAATTTCTTTTCCTTCCTCTACCAGTTGGTTTTTCTGAGAGTTCAGGTAACTTTTGATCTTCGACTTCGCTTTTGATGTTACTACGAATTCCAGCCAGTCAGATTTTGGTTTCTGATTCTGTGAAGAAAGAATATCTATCTGATCTCCGTTTTGAAGGATATAGGAAATAGGAACCAGTTTTCCATTGATTTTAGCACCCAGACACTTCATTCCCAAATCTGAATGGACCGAGAAAGCAAAATCCAGGGCAGTAGCATTGGTAGGCAGAATTTTAATTTCTCCTTTTGGAGTAAAGACAAATACCTCTTTAGAGTATAAATTAAGCTTAATATTATCCAAAAGCTCCGAAGTGGAAAGATTCTGCTGCTGTTCCAGTACTTCACGGATCTCTGTTACCCATTTTTCAAAGTTTCTGTCATCAGAACTTTGTTTGTAACCTTCTTTGTATTTATAATGGGCAGCAACTCCTTTTTCAGCAATTTCATCCATTCGTTCTGAACGGATCTGTACTTCAATCCATTTTCTGTCAGGACCTAAAACCGTTAAGTGTAAGCTTTCGTATCCTGTAGAACGAGGTTGTGTAATCCAGTCACGCATTCTTGATGGGTTGCTGTGATATACATCTGTAACAATAGAGTAGATCTTCCAAGCCAGAAATTTTTCATTTTTTGCATCGGATTTATAAATAATTCTGATGGCATAGTTGTCAAAAACCTCCTCGAAGGAAACTCCCTGTTTCAGCATCTTTCTGTAAATGGAAGAGATGGCTTTTGCACGGCCTTTGATTTTAAAATTTAAGCCTTCTTCCCCAAGTCTTGTTGATACTTCTTTTGTAAACTCGTTAATATATCGCTCACGGTTTTCCTTGGCAAGTTCCAATTTTTCCGTGATCTCATTATATACTTCCGGGCTGTTATATTTTAAGGAAAGATCTTCCAGCTCAGATTTGATGTTGTACAATCCGAGACGGTGAGCCATCGGAGCATAGATATAAACCGTTTCCGAAGCAATTTTTTTCTGCTTATCCGGAGCCATACTTTCCAGTGTCCTCATATTATGAAGACGGTCTGCAATTTTGATCAGAATCACTCTGAAATCCTCGGATAATGTCAATAACAGTTTCCTGTAGTTTTCAGATTGCACAGAGATATTCTGATGATTCATGATGGATATTTTGGTCAATCCATTCACGATATTGGCTATCTTTTCTCCAAAGATTTTTTTCAGATCTTCGTAAGTATAATCGGAATCTTCAATTACATCATGCAAAAGGGCACAGGCAATAGAGGTAGCTCCCAAACCAATCTCAGTCGCTACAATTTTAGCAACAGCAATAGGGTGGTAGATGTAAGGCTCGCCGGATTTTCTCCTTTGATCCTTGTGGGCGTCCAGGGCAATATCGAATGCCTTTCTGATGAGTTTATTATTTTCCTCATCCAACGTCCTGTATGTGTTAGAAATCAAGTCCTTATATCTGGCCAGAATTTCTTTATTTTCTTGTTCTAAATCGTAACTCATTTGTGTACATGCCTATAATAAGACGAAAATACGAAATTTTTTAGTCTTTTCAAACATAAAAGATCCGCAGAATGCCCTGCGGATCTTTAGCTATTGAATTTTATGTGGTTTAGAATTTAACTTCAGAATTCATACCGTCACTTGACGTTTTGATTTTAATATCAGGGCTGTTCTGAATTTCAGCTCTGTTTCGCACATCTATATACCTTTTAATCGTGTCATAATTCGTTTCATTGATATTCATGTTCTCAAATAAATACGATTTTAAGGCTGCATTTTGAATGAAAACATTCCGGGCAAGATCAATCTGATCAATATCCTTTACAGTAACACTCGCCATATATTGGGAGTTATTAGAATCATTGTTAAGGTATACCATGTAATCTTCATTTTCAAATCCTGAGTTTTCCAGATCACTTTCTAGTTTTTTGTAGTCGCTGTGATGCTCAAATAGCCCAGCTATTATATGTGACATAGTTCATTGGTTTTAAAGTTATGACTAAAGTTAGTAATTATTTTCTGATTATTATTATGCTTAAATCAATAAAATTTGTTAATTAATATTCTATTTTTAATATAAAATGATAATAATTGTGAATAATTATTGAACGGGTGTTTAAATTTAACAATTGAATAATCGTTTTTTTTAGAAATTGTTTTTCTTAATATGTACTTGATTTTAGGAAGCATAGGGAACTTTAATCTGATATAATTCTAATTTTATCTTTATGATCTTAAGAGACTTCATTTGTGATAAAATTGAAAGTTTTAAAGCACAAAAAAAGCCCCGAAAATGACTTCCAGGGCTCACTATTGGTTAAAAAATTGATTAATTAAATTCTTTCGTTTTTAATTTCTTCTACAATTTCAGGGTTTAGCAGAGTACTGATATCTCCAAAATTACTGAAGTCACCCTCTGCAATTTTTCTCAGTATTCTACGCATAATTTTTCCAGATCGTGTTTTCGGAAGCCCTGATACAAACTGTATCTTATCCAGTTTAGCAATAGGTCCTATCTGATCGGCAATCAACTGATTGATTTCTTTTTTAAGATTCTCTTTATCACGCCCTTCACCGGTTTCTTTAAGAGTGACGTATCCATAAAGCGCATTTCCTTTAATGTCATGCGGGTAACCTACAATTGCGGATTCTGCAACAGCTGGGTGCTGGTTGATACTGTCTTCAATAGGAGCAGTTCCCAGATTGTGCCCCGAAACAATGATCACATCGTCTACACGACCCGTAATTCTGTAATAGCCGACTTCATCTCTCAAAGCCCCATCTCCGGTAAAATATTTTCCAGGGAAAGCGGTGAAATAGGTTTCTTTATATCGTTGGTGGTCGCCCCAGATTGTTCTTGCAATTCCCGGCCATGGAAAACGGATACAAAGATTTCCGGTTACCTGGTTTCCTGTAATTTCATTTCGTTTATCGTCCATCAAAACAGGCTGTACACCGGGTAAAGGAAGGGTAGCGTACGTAGGTTTTGTCGGCGTAACAAATGGAAGTGGTGAAATCATAATTCCTCCCGTTTCAGTTTGCCACCAGGTGTCTACGATCGGACATTTTTTCTTTCCAACATGATCGTTGAACCAATGCCATGCTTCATCGTTGATAGGTTCACCCACAGAACCAATTACTTTCAAAGAGCTAAGGTCATGTTTGTCTACCCATTCCGCACTTTCTTTCGCTAAAGAACGAATGGCAGTAGGAGCGGTATAAAACTGAGTGATCTTATGTTTTTCAATCACTTCCCAGAAACGGTCTGGTTCAGGATAGGTAGGAACTCCTTCAAAAATTACGGTAGTTGCTCCATTTAATAAAGGTCCGTAAAGAATGTAAGAGTGTCCCGTAATCCATCCGATGTCTGCAGTACACCAATAAATATCATTTTCCTTATAATTAAATACGTTTTTGAATGTATAAGCGGTATACACCATATAACCGGCACAAGTGTGGAGCATTCCTTTTGGTTTCCCTGTAGATCCGGATGTATACAGAATGAAAAGCGGATCTTCAGAATCCATAATTACTGTAACGAAATCAGCAGAAGCTTTCTCATACAGATCGGCCATCCAGTGATCTCTTCCTTCTTTCATCTTAATTTCATTGTGGGTTCTCTTGACTACAAGAACGTTTTCAACGGTTGGTGTTTTTTCCAAAGCATCATCAACAATACTTTTTAGGTCAAGAACCTTATTTCCCCGGTAGCTTCCATCTGATGTGATCACCATT
This sequence comes from Chryseobacterium sp. MEBOG07, assembly GCF_021869745.1. Classification (NCBI taxonomy): domain Bacteria; kingdom Pseudomonadati; phylum Bacteroidota; class Flavobacteriia; order Flavobacteriales; family Weeksellaceae; genus Chryseobacterium; species Chryseobacterium sp. MEBOG07. The sequence goes on along the minus strand of NZ_CP084579.1, from coordinate 3,487,144 downwards.
TTTGCTTCACAGTCATTTACCCTTGAAGCGACTGCTGCAGCTGAGAATCCTGCGAAGATCACAGAATGCACTGCCCCAAGCTTTGCACAGGCAAGCATGGTAATAGCCAATTCAGGAATCATGGGAAGATAGATACAGACTCTGTCTCCCTTTTTAATACCCATATCCTGTAAAACATTAGCCGTTTTATTAACGCGGGTATATAATTCTTGGTAAGAAATATGCTGTGCTTCTTCCTTTGGATCGTTAGGTTCCCAGATGATGGCTGTTTTCTCTCCTCTTATGGCAAGGTGTCTGTCGATACAGTTTTTAGTAATATTGAGTTTTGCATTTTTGAACCAGGTAATTTTAGCTTCATTCATATCATACTTAACAACCTTGCTCCATCGTTGGTACCACACGAAATTTTGATCCGCTACCTTATCCCAGAATTTTTTAGGATTTTTGATAGACTTTTTATAATCTTCAAAATATTGTGGTAAATCTTCTATTAAGTAATTTCTCATATCCCTTTCGTTTTTTATTGATTTTATTTTGATAAATATTTTTATGTTTTTGATTTTTGAAAGCGCAAGCCGTTAACTTTTTAAGTGGTTTAAAATCATAGCTGAAACTATTTAGTTAACGATGCTTCTTATTATCTTTGATGAACTTAATACTCTTTAATATCTTTATTTCTCTTAATGGTTCAACGTTTTATAATGGATTAAACAAATATTTAAATTTATGTTTAATTTCCCGCTTAAGCCCTATATTCCTTGATTTTTTCCTGAATTTCATCAATGATTTTTTCATCGTCAATCGTTGAGGGAACCTGGAAATCTTTTCCGTCAAGCAGCGTTCGGATCAGTTTTCTTAAAATCTTTCCGGATCGTGTTTTAGGTAAGCGTTTGACAACCATAGCGTTTTTTAGAAAAGCCACTGCTCCGATTTTATTGCGGACCATTTGAATAATATCTTTTTCAATGTCTTCTTCAGAAATAGCTGAACCGTTTTTCAATACAACAGTGGCAAAAGGGACCTGTCCTTTTAAGTCATCATCAATGCCAACTACAGCACATTCTGCGACATCCGGATGCGAAGAAACAATTTCTTCCATCTCAGAGGTGGAAAGTCTGTGTCCTGCTACATTGATCACATCATCTACTCTTCCTGTAATGAAAATATAGCCGTCTTCATCCTGTATAGCACCGTCTCCTGAAAAATAATACCCTTTGTACTGGGACAGGTAGCTGTTTTCAAAACGTTCGTAATCTTTCCATATTCCAAGCATGGCACCGGGCGGAAGAGGAAGTTTGATCACCAGATAACCTTCGTGATGCGGATCGAGTTCTAAGCCGTTTTCATCAAAGATTTTAATGTCATATCCAGGAATAGTTTTTCCTGCAGAAGCTCTTTTGATCTGGTAGTTTTCATCGTGAGTCAGTAACCCAAGCATAGGCCATCCGGATTCTGTCTGCCACCAATGGTCTATAGCCGGAACGCCGATATGTTCTGCAAACCAGTCCAGAGTAGCGACATCGCATCTTTCACCTGCCAGAAACTGTTTTCTGAAATGTGAAAGATCATATTTTTTTACCAATTCTCCGTTCGGATCTTCTTTTTTAATCGCCCTGATAGCGGTAGGAGCCGTAAACATCACTGAAACCTTGTATTCTGAAATGATTCTCCAAAATGTTCCTGCATCAGGAGTCATAATAGGTTTTCCTTCAAAAATAATAGTGGTATTTCTGTTGATTAATGGTCCGTACACAGAAAAACTATGCCCAACTGCCCATCCAAAATCTGAAGCCGCCCAATAGGTTTCTCCCGGTTCCACTCCGTAAATATAGGTCATGGAGAATTGTAATGCAGTGGCATACCCTCCGGTATCACGAACAATACCTTTAGGTTTTCCGGTAGTTCCCGATGTGTAAAGAAGATAAAGCGGATGGGTAGATTCCACAGAAATACAGTCTGCAGGAGCTGATTGCTCAACCAGTTCTTCATAATCAATCAATCCGTCGAACATTTCATCCTGATTATCTACCAATTTTCGGTTGTATACAATGATATTGTCTACTTTATCCTGTGCTAGTTCAATCGCTTTTTCCACCAGCGGGAGATAAGGAATTCTTTTGGCGATTTCCACTCCTGCCGTAGCTGTGATTAAAACTTTTGGTTTGCAGTCATCAATTCTCACGACAAGTTCATGAGGAGCAAAGCCTCCAAAAACCACATTGTGAATAACCCCGATTCTGGCACATGCCAACATGGCAAAAAGAGTCTGCGGAATCATAGGCATATAGATAACTGTCGTGTCTCCTTTTTGTAATCCTAAAGAAGCCAGCCCTCCTGCCAATTTTGCAATTTCCTCTTTCGCCTGACTGAAAGTATAGGTTTTCTTTTGACCCGTTACAGGAGAATCATAAACGATGGCAATCTGATCTCCAAATCCCTCTTCAATGTGCCTGTCGATGCATAAGTAACACATGTTGAGCTTTCCATCGGAAAACCATTGTGGGTAATCATTGTCACCGTTTGAAAGGATTTGCTGGGGGAAATCAAACCATTTGAGTTTTCCGGCGTGCTCCTTCCAGAAATCTTCTTTATGTTCTATGCTTTGTTTAAATAATGTATCCATATCAATAGTCTTGTGTTTGGTTTTTTGCCTATCCTTTTCAAGGCTAAATTGCAGCCAAAGACGAAGCAATAACCGTTTTTACCAGTCGTTATCTGAAGTCTTATATCTTGATTCTTGGCTCTTCATTCTCCCTTAAAACATCTCCTCAATCTGCTGCATCAGTTTCTTAATCGAGTAGGGTTTTGTGACGTAAGCATCAGCTCCCATTTCCAATCCTTTTTCAATATCTCTGGGATTGTTTTTGGCACTCAGAAAGAGAACTTTGGTGTCTTTCAGTTTTTCATCCTGTTTGATGAGGTCCAAAGTGCTGTATCCATCAAGATTCGGCATCATGATATCGAGAAGGATCACGTCCGGAACCATCGTTTTCAGAAAATCGAGTACTTCTGTTCCGTCTCGGGCAATATAGACGTCATAGCCATTTTTCTTAAAGCTGTATTCCAGCGACATTAATATTTTGTGTTCGTCATCCGCAATGATTATCTTTCTCATAAAAAGGTTTTAATGGTGTTCAACTTCATCTGTAATCTCTTTTTTAGTTTTTTCGGGAATGGTTATGGTGAAAGTAACGCCTAGTCCACTGTTTTCGGCTTTTATACTTCCGCTGTGCGCCTGTACTATTTTTTTGGAAATGGCCAGTCCCAGTCCGCTTCCAGTTGGTTTTAAAATATTTTGATTTTTAGACTGATAAAATTTGTCAAAAATCATTTCCAAATCTTCCTCAGGAATATGCTTCCCGGTATTGAAAATACTGATGATGAGCTGCCTGTCTTTTTCAAATAATTTCGTCTGGATTGTTCCCTGTTCATCTGTGAACTTTAAGGCATTTCCCCAGATGTTCTGAAACAGCTGAATCATTCTCGCTTCATCATATTCAAATATAAAATGATTCAGGAGATTAACTTCACTTAAATGAATATTTTTCTGCTGTATCAGGTGAATAAGTGGATTTAATGCTTTTTTATAGGTTTCCGTGATATTATTTTCCTGAATGTGTAAAGAGATTTCACCGTGCTGTAATTTGTCCAGATAAAGAATGTCATTGATGATCTCACTTAATCTGTCAGATTCTGTGATGATGTTATTTAAAAACTCTTGTTTGATATCAAAAGGAATATCGTCGTCATCCGCTAAAATTTCCCCTGCAGAACGAATGGCCGTGATTGGAGTTCTCAATTCATGAGCAACAGAATCGAGGAAATCGTCTTTTTGATGGTCTTTGATGATGAGATTTTCGTTAGCGGTTCGCAGATCATTGGAAAGTTTCTGTAGCTCTTCAGATTGTTCCGTAAGTTTTTTATTTAAACTGATATTTTCCTGAGATTCTTCAAGAATATTTAAAACTTCCTTTAAAGATATTTTATCTTCTTTAGTGACTCCTTCAATTAATATTTTTGCTGAAGCCGTACCGATTCTTCCTGCCAAAAGGTTTTCTGAGAATTTGATAAATCTTGAGTCGGCGGTTTCCGTTTTGGAATCGATGTTATATTTTAAATTAAAAATTCTTAATGCCTGCTCTGTTTTATTTTTGCCTAAAAAACGCTCAAGAATATTCTGAATATCTGAAATATAGGCTGTTCCACGCCAGATAAAAGCATTTTCATGATTCTGAATGTATTTGTCAATATCTACGTACAGTTCCGCAAAGTTTCTTTCGCGGTAATTTCCTTTGGAACTTACAGAGATAATGGTAAAAAAGCTTGTATTGACGAGCATCGACCAGAAAAAGATCTGCGGAATTCTGCCCAGATAAGGAATGGTAAAAAAGCCGAAAGCGTTATACATATCCCTGATTACCCCTTTAAGCTCCTGATTGTACGAAAAATAATACTGTGGAATAATCAGCCCGAAATAGCAGATTAATAATCCGGCTAAAAGTCCTGTAACAGCACCTTTGTAACTTCCTCTTCTCCAGAATAAAGCTCCGAAAAATGCTGGAGCAAGTTGTCCAATCACGACAAATGAGATTAATCCTACAGAATCCAGCGAAGTTTTCAGAATGAAATATTTGTAGAAGGCAAAGGCCATGATGATCAGCGCAAAAATGCTGAATTTTCTGATATTGGTGATGCTTCTTGTATTTTTTTCTTCACTTTCAGACTTTAATTTTCCCAATAGTCCATATGGAATGATGAGGTTGTTGGAAAGCATGATGGATAGAGTAATGGCAGAGATGATAATCATTGAAATGCAGGAACTCAATCCTCCAAGAAAAACAAGCACCGTGATTAAGGTGTTGCCAAAATGCTGCGGAATCAAAATAGAGTAGAACTCAGGATTTACTTTTTGTCCGTCAAAAATCAATCTTCCTCCCCAGGCAATCGGGAAAATAAAAATAGTAAAGATTAGAAGGTAAAGCGGGAAAAACCAAATGGCTGTTTTAATATGTTTTTCCTGTCTGTTTTCAACAATTGCGGTATGAAACTGTCTCGGTAGAATGCAGATCGCTGTTGCAGAAATCATACACAGAACCATCCAGTTCATCGCTCCTTCAATCCCGTTGAAGGTATTTTTTTCTTTAAAATCTTCAAACTTGCTGGCCTTCTCATAAATATCTGAGAATCCATCGAAGGCATAATAGATTACGAAAAGCCCAAGAATGATAATGAAGAATAGCTTTAAAAAACTTTCCAGAGCAATCGCTGAGATAATTCCCAAACGTTTTTCTGATGCATCAACATATCGTGTTCCGTAATAAGAGGAAAATAAGGCAATTAAAACCACCACAAAAGTCGCATTATCGGTCAGGATATCTTTGGACATCGGAGTTTCTGTTACCAGATGGAAGGTTTCAGAAATAGCTTTGATCTGCAGCCCAATATAGGGTACTATTGCCAGAAGGCAGACCACTGTGATGATAGCGCTCAGGCTTCTACTGTTCCCGTATCTCAATGAAATGAAATCGGCAAGGCTGCTTATTTTATTGACTCTTGAAATCCTTACAATCCGGGTGTTGATATAGATCCATGCCGGAATAATCATGATAGGCCCAATGTAAATGGGTAAGTAGTTTAATCCGCTTGTCGCTGCAACGCCAATGCTTCCATAATACGTCCATGCAGTGCAATATACGGCGAGGGATAAAGCGTAAATGTAGGGGTTATTGATCCAGCGTTTGCTCTTTTTTTTCTCTGCCAGATGGGCAACTAAGAAAAGAAGGGCAAGGTAAAGAAGGACGACAAAAAATAATGCAAAACTACTCATTATACCTTTTTACAATTACAAAAGAAATTATAATAGAGATCATCCAGACAACGAACAGGTAGATCAGGATCATGGGATAGCCTAAAACTTCCTTTTCACTGTTGAATATCAGTGAAATTGGAATACTGAAAGCAATCATAAGACCTATGCTCAGTATGATAAGTTTTTGTTCGTGTCTTTTTTTCATAAATGATTTTTGATAAAAGATAATTGATGAATGCAGCCATTCATCAATTATCCATATTTCTTTTAAATTTTATCGTCAGAATATTCTCCTTTTAAAGCATAATAACCGAAAATGGCCATTCCGCCTGAGATAATCGGCATCAGTACAAAAAGAATGATGATGCCAAAAACCAGATCTTCCTGTTTTCCGGAAGCTATTTTGGGGATTCCCAATACTGTAATTCCGAAATATCCTACAATCACCGCGATGGCGATCCAGAGAATGCCTAATATTTTTTTTAGTCCGTTCATTTTAGTAGTTTTAAAATTAATAAAAATTTGAGTGATTCAGTACTTAATCGTGAAGATTATTGTTCTTGCTTTTAAGATAAAATAATCCAATGATCAAACATACGGTGGCAACTCCAATCGGATACCAGAGTCCTTCCAGATACCATGTTGCATGTCCCGCTTCTTTTCCGGTAGTTACCAGATAAGTTGCCACTGCCGGAAGAAGCCCTCCAAATACTCCGTTTCCGATGTGATAAGGCAATGACATTGAGGTGTAACGGATTCTCACAGGGAACATTTCAACAAGGAAAGCAGCGATAGGTCCGTATACCATAGTCACAAATATCACCTGAATAAATACCAAAAAGATCAGATACCATTTGGTGTTGTCACTTAATTTTAAGCTTTGAGATACTTTAGGCTCTTCAGCTTTTCCGTCTTTCATAACGACTCCGGCAGGTGACCAATGAACAACACTGTCTTTTTTAATCAAAGTGCCATCTGTGTAAAGGGTTTCTTTGTGAAAAGTAACTAGGCTGTCTGTAGCAATATTACTATGGATTTTGGCGGTTCTTTTTTCTGTAATTCCATTGGTAGCGAGGGTTTTGGTTTCAAGATTTACACTCTTGAACATACTTTCATAAATAGGTCTGTAAGCTAAAATAGCGACGAGCATTCCGGTCATCATTACAGCTTTTCTTCCAATTTTATCAGACAGCCATCCGAAGAATACAAAGAAAGGAGTTCCTAAAAATAAAGCAATGGCCATTAACGAATCTACCTGTGAAGATTCTACATACATCACTTTTTGAAGGAAACTCATAGCATAGAACTGTCCTGTATACCAGATGACCCCTTGTCCCATTGCAGCTCCGAATAAAGCCAATAATACAAACTTGAAGTTATATTTATTCCCGAAACTTTCTTTTAAAGGGTTTTTAGAGGTCTTTCCTTCACTTTTAGCCTTAGCAAAAAGCGGAGATTCTTTCATGTTTTTTCTGATCACATAAGAAACAGCAACCATTAAAATTGAGATCCAGAAAGGAACTCTCCATCCCCAGGTGTCAAATTCTTCTGCAGAAAGGGTTGTTTTCGTAATTAAAATAACAATCAGTGAAATGAAAAGTCCTGCTGTTGCGGTGGTTTGGATCCATGAAGTCCAGTAACCTCTTCGATGAGGCTGGGCATATTCAGCTACATATGTTGCCGCGCCTCCATACTCACCTCCAAGGGCTAATCCCTGAAGAAGTCTTAAAATTAAAACTAAAACCGGTGCCATGAATCCAATGGTTTCGTAGCTTGGAATACATCCGATCAGGAAAGTAGAAAATCCCATAATCAGCAAAGTAACAAGGAAAGTATATTTTCTTCCTATAATATCTCCCAGTCTTCCGAAAAATAAAGCTCCGAAAGGCCTTACAACAAATCCGGCTGCAAAAGTTGCCAAGGTAGATAAAAATGCTGCAGTAGGATTATCTGCAGGGAAAAATTTGGTGGCTAAAACGACGGCTAAACTTCCGAAGATATAGAAGTCATACCATTCTATCAATGTACCGAGTGATGAGGCGGTGATAACGCTCCAAATGGTGCGGTTTTTCTGCCTGTCGGTCATATTTTCGTAGCTTTCGTGATGGTTTTCGCTCATATGATTAATTTTTGATATTAATGGAATAGGATTTTAATTTGAATTTTTTTTGAACCATTAAGAGATTTTAAGTTGATAAGAATAATTAAGCTTTTAGCTAAAGCTATTTTATTCAGCGGTATTCTTCCTGTCTACCTTTAATGAAACTTAATTCATCTTAATTTCTTTACTACTCTTAATGGTTAAATTTTATAAGTAGATCTGAAACTGCACAACAAACTCCCCTTTAGAAGAAGGGCTTTCTGTAGGACTTGTATAAACAGGTCTTGTTGAATATTGTGTTGTTATTTTCGCATGATGGCCGTCTATGAACCAGTTGGCTCCAACATCAAACTGAGAAGATGATTTGTCAAAGGCTTCAAAGCTTTTGTGAGTATAGGCTGCGAAAGGCTGTATTCTGATTTTCGGTTTTTCTGCCTGGCTGGGTAAAAGTAAACCCGCCTGCGCGTAGATAATATTACCTGTTCCGATAGTGGGTTGTAGGTTTCCTGGTCCTGCGATGGCTTTATTTCCGATAAAATTAGGATCAGAAGCTGCAATATTCATAGTTCCCAGGTTTCTTACATAATTTGGACCGAAATTGTAGTTATAATATCCTGCATAAGCAGAAACTGCCATTTTGTTTTTTGCTTCTCCCAATGGAATATCCGCGAAAGCATCTACGGCAAAAAGAGTAATATCATGCTTTTCAATAGTTGAATTCACGGAAGTTCTTGTTCCGTCTGCCTGATGATAGAAACCGGCTCCCACATTGAAAACTTTTTTTGTTCCGAGATAAGATCCTACCTTGTAGGGAAGGGTATTGGATTCCTCATCAAGAAACTGGTATTCAACATATCCTGCTTTTGAAAAACTTGGATTTCCGTTGTTGTCTACTGCTACAGCTTTCGAAGGGTCTGTTACATTCGAGGGAGTAAGATCGGTTGCAAAAGGTTTGTTTAAGCTGAAACGGTATTCCAGTTTTCCGTATTTACCTTTCGCAAACATTCCAAGTTGTCTTGCAAATTGGTCAGAGTTATCAATCAGCGGCCAGGAAAAGACAGGAGAGTCTAATGTCAGGAAATTAAGCGTAGAAGCCATGGTCATACGGGAAAGCCCCATATAGTAATGAAGTCCTGCCCCTAAAGATAAACTGAATTTTCCCGCTTCTCCAGGTAAAATAACTGCGTATTCGTTCCATGCATCATGAAAAAACAGCTGGGTTTTCTTTCCATTTCCATAACCTCCTGTGCCGGAAGTACCTGTTGCGCCTCCATTGATAAAAGTTTGGTTGTTAATCCCAAAATGAAGGAGAATCATATATCTTTTAGAGATTTGTGCGTAGGCTAAGGCTCGTAATCTCCTGTTTCCTACACTCCAGGAGTTGTCAGTGGGTTCGCTGCCTACCATACTTCCGGGGTTCATGGAGGTGTTTCTTAGCCAAAACTGGTCCCATAAGATAAATCTGACGAATTTATCACCATTCGGATTGAGGTTTATTTTTAAGCCATTGCCGTAATCAGGAGAACCTTGGGAATATGCAGAACCGCTGATTAAGGCTACTCCAATAAATGTAAGTAATTTCTTCATAAATTATCAATTTTTGGCGTTGTTTTTTGTGAATGCCAAATTGTAATTAATAATTTGTTTATGAAAATTTAATATATATTAGTGGTAATAGTATAGTTGTGATTTGTTGTATAGTGGAATTTTCGGGTTTTATGATCCTTATTTTTGAATTAAAATGCGATTAAGTATTTACTAATTAGTATTTTATTTTTTAATATTACATCACTTATCTTTCGCATCCCGTACCTCGAAACCCACACTATTTCTTAAATCTTTCCCACTTAATCAACATGTATTTATCGGCAAACTGAGTAATGATAATCCCTGAGTTTTTAATGTTTTCTTCCTTTGCAATATAGTCAATCAATTCGTTTTGTTTTAAAATCTTATAAACAGGATGAAACTCAGAGTGAGGAGGTCTTGTGATATTGTACTTTTTGATCCATGAACTTATAGTAACATGTGAAACACCGATAATTCTTTCAATTTCACGATAGCTTAAACCTTCCAGGTAAAGCTGAAGAGCCTTGGTTACATAATAATCATCGATCTGTTTTCCCAGTTTTTTAACGGTAAAATAGTACTTGCAGTCTTTGCAGTGGAAGCGTTGTTTTTCATTGATGATCCCGCTTTTTACCACTTTGGTACTGTTGCATTTAGGACAGGTATTTTCCATAACTATATTATTTTAGCAAATATATAATAAATTAGCAAATGTATATTTTTGATTAAAGATAATTTTACCTGTTTAAAATTGTAAATCAAAAAAAATATCTTTTTTATTTGGATTTAAAAGAAAATATATTTTAAATTTGCCAAAAAAATTAGATAAATAAATGGAAATAGAAATTTCCTCATGCGAACATCTAATGTATGTGAGTGAAATACAGCAGGAAATGTACGATTCTGCACAGCGTAGAGGAACGGGGATCGCAAAACGTTCCATAGAATATTTGAGTAAGAAGATTTCAGAAGGCAATGCTGTGGTAGCCACTGAAAATGGTGAGTGGGTAGGTTTTTGTTATGTAGAAACCTGGTCACATGGGAAGTTTGTAGCCAATTCGGGACTGATTGTGTCTCCGAAATTCAGGAACGGAGGAATAGCGACTCAGATCAAGCAGAAAGTTTTCCAATTATCTAGAGATAAATATCCGGAAGCAAAAGTATTCGGATTGACAACAGGTTTGGCAGTAATGAAAATCAATAGTGATTTAGGCTATAAGCCAGTAATCTATTCTGAACTGACTCAGGATGAAGAATTCTGGAACGGTTGCAAGAACTGCGTGAACTATGAGATTTTAATGATGAAGGAACGTAAAAACTGTCTGTGTACAGCGATGTTATTTGTTCCTGAAAACGATAAAAAAAAAGAGACGATAAGTAATCGTCCTGAAAATAAATATGATGAAATGAGCCAAGCCGATTTTGGGCATTCTGCACAAAATTCCGTTGGTGAGTTTCATTTGACTAGTAATAAAAATAAAAAAAGTCCAGATGAAAAAGAAAATCATCTTAGCGTTTAGCGGAGGTTTAGATACTTCCTACTGTGCAAAATATCTTAGTGAGACTCTAGGATATGATGTGTATGCCGTTACTGTAAATACCGGAGGTTTTTCTAAAGAAGAAGAAAAAGAATTGGAAAAAAGAGCCTTCAATCTTGGAGTAAAGGAATACAGGTGCGTAGACGCTCAGGAAGATTATTATAATTCATGTGTGAAGTATTTGATTTTTGGGAATGTATTGAAAAATAATACCTATCCTCTGTCTGTAAGTGCTGAGCGTACCATTCAGGCGCAGGAAATTGCAAAATATGCTATTGAAGTACAGGCAGATGCCATTGCACACGGAAGTACAGGAGCCGGAAACGATCAGGTTCGTTTTGATTTGATCTTCCAGGTAATGTGTCCGAATATAGAGATCGTTACGCCAATCCGTGATATGGCTTTGTCCCGCGAAGAAGAAATTGAGTTTTTGAAAGATCACGGGTATGAAATGGAATTCCAGAAAGCACAATATTCAGTCAATAAAGGACTTTGGGGAACTTCAGTAGGAGGGAAAGAAACCTTGACGTCAAGAAATTACCTTCCGGAAGAAGCTTTTCCATCTCAAATCAAAGAAACTCAGCCCTCAGAACTGGAGATCGAGTTTAAAAACGGAGAAGTAGTAGCAGTAAATGGAGAAAGCTTTGAACATTCTGTGTATGCCATTCAAAAAATAGAAACTTTGGCTTCACCATATGGAATAGGTCGCGATATTCACGTAGGAGATACCATTGTTGGGATTAAAGGACGCGTAGGATTTGAAGCGGCAGCAGCTTCAGTGATTCTCAAAGCGCATCATTTATTAGAAAAGCATACCCTTTCAAAATATCAGCAAATGATGAAGTCGCAGTTATCCGATTGGTATGGGAACTGGCTTCATGAAGCACTTTTCTTAGATCCTGTCATGAGAAATATAGAATCTTTCCTGACAGATTCTCAGAAAACTGTAAGTGGGAAAGTGTTTGTAACGCTCCATCCATACAGATTTATTCTTAACGGAATAGAATCCGATCATGATCTCATGTCTGATAAATTCGGAAGTTATGGAGAAGCCAACAGAGCATGGACCGGTGATGACGTGAAAGGATATACAAAAATTGTAAGTAATTCTTTAAATATATACCACCAGATTAACCAGAATATCAACTAGTTCCGAAGGGACGATTTAATGTAAGGCAGGATGTGTTTCTGTCAGAATCAAAATGAAGAAAACAGTAGGAATAATTGGTGCCAACGGTTATACAGGAAGTGAGCTGATACGCTTACTGGCTTTTCATCCCCATGTGACATTGAGTTTTTTATATAGTCGTTCAAATTCGGGAACAAAAATTTCGGATCTGTACCCGGATTTAACGACGGTTTGTGAAATGGTTTTGACCGATAAGCCTGAAGAGGTAGACATTCTTTTTTTATGTCTTCCGCATAAGGAAAGTCAGAATTGGTTAACTAAAAATTCAGTTAAGGATGAAACACTGGTTATTGATCTTGGAAATGATTTCCGTTTAGAAGGAAATTTCGGAAACAGAGATTTTATCTACGGATTACCGGAAATCAATAAAAAACAACTGGCAGGGGCAAAAAGTATTGCCAATCCAGGATGTTTTGCAACGGCGATTCAATTGGCTTTGCTGCCATTAGCAGAAAAAGGAGTCTTAAATGAAGTCTTTACTACAGGGATTACAGGTTCTACAGGAGCCGGACAGTCTTTGCAGGCAACGACTCATTTTACCTGGAGAAATGATAATGTTTCAGCGTATAAAACTTTAACTCATCAGCATGTAGATGAGATTTTACAACAGCTGATTTCATATAATAATAAAGAAGTAACCCTGAATTTTGTTCCATGGAGAGGAGATTTTGCAAGAGGAATTTTTACAAGTTCCACAATGAAGACGGATCTGGAGCTGAAGGAAATAGAACAATTGTATCAGGATTTTTATGCAGAGGAGCCTTTCGTTACGGTAAGTAGCAGGGCAGTTGATTTAAAGCAGGTTGTCAATACCAATCGCTGTGTGATTCAGATCGAAAAGAGTGGAAATGTTGTCGTTATTCACTCAGCGATTGACAATTTGTTAAAAGGTGCTTCAGGACAGGCAGTACAGAATATGAATCTGGCCATGAACTGGGAAGAAAATGCAGGCCTGAATTTGAAGCCAATAGCCTTCTAAATTGACAATAAGTAATTGAGAATTTTAAACAAGAAGTAAATCCGACTTAGGAAAATGGAGCGTTAAGAAAATTAATTCTATGAACGTTAAGAAAATTCTACTGTTCGAATTGCGAGGGAAATAAATAACCGAAAAGCCAATTTGGATTTCGCACAAGTTTTAGAATTTTTAGAGAATAGAACTAATTTTTAGCGGAAGTTTCCAGGTCTTGAACTTTTGTTTCTTTTGTTTTAAGACAAAAGAAAGAATAAAAAAAACAAAAAATGAATTTATTCAACGTATATCCATTATTCAACATAAATCCGGTAAAAGCTCAGGGATCTTTTCTTTGGGATGATAAAGGAGAACAGTATCTTGATTTTTACGGAGGTCATGCTGTCATTTCCATTGGACATAACCATCCACACTATCAGAACAAACTGAAAGATCAATTGGAAAAAATTTCTTTTTATTCCAATTCGGTACAGAATGAACTGCAGACTGAATTGGCGGACAAGTTGGGAAAACTTTCAGGATATGAAGATTACAATCTTTTCTTATGCAACTCAGGAGCAGAAGCAAATGAAAATGCATTGAAACTGGCTTCATTTCATAACGGAAAAAACAAAGTGCTGTATTTCTCAGGTTCATTCCATGGAAGAACTTCCGCAGCGGTTTCTGTGACAGACAATCCAAAAATTGTGGCTCCGGTGAACTTTTCTGAAAGATTTATCAAATCAGAATGGAATGATGTACAGCAGCTTGAAGAAACTTTTGAGAAGTATGGAAATGAAATTTCGTCTGTGATTATCGAAGGAATTCAGGGAGTAGGAGGAATTATGATTCCAACGCAGGAATTTTTATCTAAAATTAAAGAATTGTGCGAGAAATATAATGCTGTTCTTATTTTGGATGAAGTGCAGTCAGGATATGGAAGAAGCGGATATTTCTTTGCGCACCAGGAGTTTGGTGTAGAAGCAGATATCATTACTACAGCTAAAGGAATGGGAAATGGTTTCCCGGTTGGCGGAGTTTTGATCCATCCTAAATTCCAGGCAAGCAACGGTTTGCTGGGAACTACATTCGGGGGAAATCATCTGGCTTGTGCGGCTTCAATTGCTGTTCTGGATGTAATGAAAGATGAAAATCTTATCGAAAACGCTCAGCAGATGGGCGCGTATATTGAAAATGAAATTAAAGATTTACCACATATTAAATCCATCCGAAGGAAAGGATTGATGATAGGAATAGAACTCAATAGAGACTGTTCAGAAATAAGGAAAAGCTTATTGTTCGATCATCATATTTTCACAGGAAACTCTAACGATAAAACAGTGTTGAGGATTCTTCCGGCACTGAATATAAAAAAAGAGGAAACGGATCTTTTCATCAATGCTCTGAAAACAGTATTGGAGAAAATTTAAACCACAAAAGTCACAAAAGATTTTAAACACTTAAGTGATTGTAAGAAAATACTAAGCGCTTAAGGAGTACACTTAAGTTTTTGAAAATCTTTGATTTTCATCTGATGTGATCTTACATATTTTCAAATTAATAAACTTTTAAAACTTAAGTGTTCTAAAGTGTTTAAATAAAAACTTTTGTGGTTAGATCAACAACTAATAGGTAAAAGAAATCTTTAAAATCAATTCAAAATGAAAAAATTCACCTCTGTAAGTGATGTTGAAAACTTACAGGAAATCATAAAAAAAGCGTTACAAATAAAAGCAGACCCCCTTACCGAAACAGAAAAAGGAAAAGGGAAAACAATAGGACTTGTATTTTTAAACTCAAGCCTTAGAACCCGTCTGAGCAGTCAGATTGCTGCTCAAAATCTGGGATTAAATGTATTGACATTAAATGCTGCTCAGGAAGCCTGGAATCTTGAATTCGCTGACGGAGCTGTCATGAATGGAGATACAGTAGAACATATTAAAGATGCTATTGAAGTTCTGAATCAATATTGTGATATCATTGCAGTGCGTTGTTTTGCCGGAATGAAGAGCAAGGAAGATGATGTGAATGAAAGCATCTTAAGTCAGTTTGAAAAACATGCAACAGTTCCTGTCATTTCATTGGAATCTGCAACCCGTCACCCGCTACAAAGTCTGGCAGACTGTATTACTATTACTGAGAACTGGGAAAAAGAGCATAAACCAAAAGTGGTTTTAACTTGGGCGCCACACATTAAACCTATTGCACATGCCGTTGGAAACTCTTTCGCAGAATGGATGCAGGAAATGGATGTAGAGCTGGTAATTGCTAATCCCGAAGGGTATGATTTGGATAAAAATTTTACAAAAAATGTAAAAGTGGTTCATGATCAGGATGAAGCGTTGAAAGATGCAGACTTCATCTATGTAAAAAACTGGTCTTCTTTTGATGACTATGCAGCAATGCCTGAAGTGAAGGGAGATTGGATGCTGACGAACGAAAAATTAGCCAATACCAACAATGCAAAAGTAATGCACTGTCTTCCGGTTCGCCGTAATGTAGAATTGAGTGATGAGGTGATGGATGGAGAGAATTCTATCATTTATCAGCAGGCAAAAAACCGTATTTTCTCTGCGCAGGCTGTGTTCAGTGAAATTTTAGATGAATTAAAAGCCAAATAATTTTTTGCTTTCCATCACTGCCGAGGTTCAAAACCTTGACAAGATGAAAGAGGTAAGGATCTCAAAAAGTTTACAATGAAAAAAAAATTATACATCATAAAAATTGGGGGAGCTCTAATTGATGATGAGGAATTATTAAACCAATTCTTAGAACAGTTTTCTGAAATCCAGGAAAAGAAGATCCTTGTTCATGGTGGTGGAAAGTTGGCGACAACGCTGGCTGATAAACTGGGTATTGAGCAGAAAATGATCAACGGAAGGAGGATTACGGATAAAGAGACATTGGACATTGTAACAATGGTATATGCAGGAGGAATCAATAAGAATATTGTTGAAAAATTACAGCAGAAAAAATGCAATGCCATAGGCTTTTCCGGTGCAGACGGAAATCTGATCAAGGCCAAAAAAAGAGAAGACCCTGAGATAGACTTCGGATTTGTGGGAGATATCAATAAGAAAAGCGTGAATAAAAAACTGGTTTCAAAATTAATGAAACTGGATCTTGTTCCTGTATTTTCTGCGATTACCCACGATAAAAAAGGAAACCTTTTTAATACCAATGCAGATACTATTGCTTCTGTAATGGCGCAGGCTCTTTCGGAGAAATATGAAGTTGAACTTTTGTATTGCTTTGATAAAGCAGGCGTTTTGGAAGATGTAAACGACCCTGAATCATTGATCAAAAGTGTAACGGAAGGAGAGTTTGCAGTATTAAAAGAAGAAGGAAAGCTTCACAAGGGTATTTTACCCAAACTTGAAAATGCTCTGGGAGCAATAAAAAATAATGTAAATAAGGTGTTTCTGATCAAAGAAACAGAACTTAAAAACCATATAGAAAATCATCATGCAGGAACTGAAATCTGTTTATAATAAAGAAGAATTGTTGAATAATGCAGTCGGATTGCTTAAAAATTTGATTGAGATTCCTTCATTCAGTAAAGATGAATTCAATACGTCAGTGGAAATTGAGAATTTTTTCAAGAAACATCAGATTCCTACCAAACGTTTTAAAAACAATATCTGGGCAGTGAATAAACACTTTGATGTGTTTAAACCTTCTGTTTTGCTGAATACACATCATGATACCGTAAAACCTAATAAGGCTTATACATTGGATCCGTTTGTTCCTATTGAAAAAGACGGAAAGCTGTTTGGGCTGGGAAGCAATGATGCCGGAGCTTCTTTGGTTTCTATGGCACAGGTTTTTTTACACTTTTATGATAAAGAAGATTTAAAATATAATTTAGTTATTGCTTTGACGGCGGAGGAGGAGATTTCAGGATTTGATGGAATTGAAGCTTTATTTTCGCAGCTGCCTAATGTAGAACTCGCCATTGTAGGAGAACCCACGCAGATGAATCTGGCGATTGCAGAAAAAGGCCTTCTTGTGATTGATGGAGAAATGAAAGGAACTCCTTCTCATGCCGCTCATCCTAATAATGATAACTCGATTGTAAAATGTATGCTGGATCTGCAGAATATTTTAGCCTTTAAATTTCCAAAGGTTTCAGAGTATCTGGGAGAAGTGAAAGTTACCTTATCCGGAATTCATGCAGGAGTACAGCATAACGTTGTTCCGGAGTCGTGTAATTTTACACTGGATGTGAGGGTTACAGACGAATATTCCAATCAGGAAACATTTGAAATCATTCAGTCTCAGATGAAATCTACGTTGACTGCAAGATCTTTCAGACTGAATTCTTCAAAGATCGAAATGGACCATCCGTTTGTAAAAGCAGGGATTGAAATCGGAAGGACAACTTACGGTTCACCTACTTCTTCAGATCAGGCGATTATTCCATGTACATCCGTGAAAATGGGCCCTGGAGACAGTAGGCGCTCTCATACGGCAGATGAATTTATCTATATCCAGGAAATAGAAGAGGGAATAGAAATCTACATCAGAATTTTAGAAAAAGTGTTATAAGGAATGGAAGAGGGAAGCAGGAAGAAGGGAAGTTATTACAGTATGTTATTAGCTTCCAGCCTCCAGCCTCAGACTTCCAGCTCAATATATGTTTTGACGCTGCCCGGCAGGCATTGAAGTTTAGTTTTTAATAAGATTTATGCAAAAAGAAAATTAGAAATGAAGACTTTACATAAGGAAATGTTTTTTTATAGTTAATAGTAATAAGGATTGCCTTGCTGGGCATGTCAAAACCAACAAATATTTTAAATCAAATATTATGAAATCACTACCCACGAATTTTTCTGGTAATACAACAGATAGAAGTGGTGATTGCATATGATTTTAAAAAAAATAGACAATTACATATGAAAAAGATATGGCAGAAGGATGACCTGGCCACCAATATATTAGTCACTCAATTTACAGTCGGGAAAGATCTTGACTTTGACGAACGTTTAGCGAAATATGATGTCAAAGGTTCTATGGCACATTGTAAAATGTTGGCAGAAACCGGCATTATCACTCAGGAAGAATCGGAGCAGATGCTATCTGTTTTGGAGACTATTTTAAATGAAATTGAGAATGGGAGTTTTGAAATTGATAAAGATGCTGAGGATATCCATTCTCAGGTAGAAGCGATCTTAATTGAAAAATTAGGAGATACGGGAAAGAAAATCCACACGGCAAGATCAAGAAATGATCAGGTTTTACTGGATATTAAATTGTATTTATTGGATGAAATCCGTGAGATCACAGGTCTTACTGATGAGTTTTTCCAGATTTTAATTCAGTTGGCAGATCAGCACAAGAATGTTTTACTGCCGGGATATACTCACTTGCAGATTGCAATGCCTTCATCATTCGGTTTATGGTTTGGAGCTTATGCGGAGGCGCTTTTGGATGATGTGGAAATGCTGTTTTCAGTAAAGAATATCATTAATAAAAATCCACTGGGATCAGCGGCAGGTTATGGTTCGTCGTTTCCGATCAACCGTGAAAGTACGACCTATAACTTAGGTTTCCAGTCGATGAATTATAACTCGGTGTATGCTCAGATGACCCGTGGGAAGTCAGAAAAAATGCTGGCAATGTCTATGGCGACTTTGGCGGGAACGCTTGGGAAATTTGCTTATGATGTTTGT
Organism: Chryseobacterium sp. MEBOG07; assembly: GCF_021869745.1. Classification (NCBI taxonomy): domain Bacteria; kingdom Pseudomonadati; phylum Bacteroidota; class Flavobacteriia; order Flavobacteriales; family Weeksellaceae; genus Chryseobacterium; species Chryseobacterium sp. MEBOG07. The sequence continues at coordinate 3,468,314 of NZ_CP084579.1, read as the reverse complement.
CTGTATCTGAGCCAAAATTTTGATTTTATCAGTTTTCCAAAGGAATTTACAACAGGAAGCAGCATTATGCCTCATAAGAAAAATCCGGACATCTTTGAGCTGGTTCGTGCACGATGCAACAGAATCCAGTCGCTTCCGAATGAACTGATTCTTTTGACAAATAACCTTCCTTCAGGATATCACAGAGATGTACAGCTGACCAAAGAAATCCTTTTCCCAGCCATAGATTCTTTAAAAGAATGCTTAGAGATCCTAAGCTATACTTTGCCTAATATTCAGGTAAAAGACGGGATTCTGGAAGATGAAAAGTATAAATACCTTTTCAGTGTAGAAAAGATCAATGAAGAAGTGAAAAATGGAAGCTCATTCCGTGATGCTTATGTGAAGGTAGGGCAGGAGATCGAAAACAATGAATTTGAATTTAAGCAGGGAAACCTTGAACATACCCACCAGGGAAGTATCGGGAATCTTTGTCTGGATAAAATAGAATACCAGTTTAATAAACTGAAAAATAAATTATTGGGTTAAAATATAAGCCATTAAGGTCATCAAAAACTTGTGCAGAATCAGTGGAATTTCTAAAAATTATTTTAGCCTGCTGTCTTTTCGTTTGTAAACCTTAATCTTAATAAATCTTAGCTGCTTAAGTGATCTTAATGGTTTGATTTTACTCCGCTCTTTGAATTTGATGATTGATTATATTGAACCATTAAGGTAGATGGTGACTTTAAGGTGGGTTAAGAAAACCTGCAATTTGTAAGTATTACTTTTGAGTAATTCGCTTGCGAATCCCTTAACTATTCTTCATCCTTTAAAAAACTTAATGGTATAAAATAAAAGGATTTACTCCAGTTCAATCTTGAACTTAGTAGATTTTGCTGGCTAGTGAAGTATTATTTATAGTTGAAAATAAAGAGTAAATATACTGCCCAAAATTTTATCGAAGATAAAATCTTTGCGCCTTATAGCATAAAGTTGATAAATTTCTTTGCGTCTTTGCGTTTTCTAACAAAATAAAATATGGTGGTAAGCGCAAAGGCACAAGAAATAAAACAAATATGTATAAGGTTTTCAAGACGCAAGAAAATCAAAGATTTTAAGCAAATGAAATAGGAATTAATTGTAAGTTTAAAGCGGAAATATTTATTCCAGATCAATTTTGAATTTGGTAGATTTTTTTACCTCATGAAGCACGATAGAGCTATGGTACTGGCCGATATTAGGAATATTTGAGATAACATTCACCGCAAATTCGTTATAAGAATTGATGTCTTTGGCAATGATTTTCAACATATAGTCATACTCTCCGGAAAGACTGATGATTTCCTGTACCTCATCGTATTTTCCGATATGTTCTTCAAAGGTTTCCAATACTTTCTTGGACTGTTCCTTGAGACGGACATTACAGTAGACTACAATATTTAAACCCAATTTTTCACGGTTTAAAAGGCCGACATATTTCTGAATGATCCCCTGTTTCTCCAACTGTTTGATTCGCTCATACGTAGGAGTAAAGGTAAGACCAATCTTTTCGGAAATTTCTTTAACCGATAGTGTAGAGTCTTCCTGAATAATGCTGAGAATCATTTTGTCTTTTAAATCCATAGAATAAATTTGAGTTTTAACAAAAATATTAATTTTAAATGAGAATAAGGAAATACTGAGGTTTTTAATTTATTTTAAACTTAATTTTTGTAGGTTCATAAAATTGTTATATCTTTGCACCTAATGAATAAAAAAGCATTTATATCATTAGATTTACCGGGCGAAAGCGCCCTTTACGATATTTATTGTTATTAGCGAAGATTGTTGTCTTCGCTTTTTTTATGCCCAAAAATAAGAATTATGTTTACGATTACAGAACTAAGTACCGAGAGAATCAACAGTATACTGACAGAAGCAATGGCTTTTGCAAATGGTAAAACTGCTAAAATTGAAGGAGAAGTTTTTTGCTCAAACCTTTTCTTCGAAGACAGTACAAGAACCAAAACAAGTTTTGATCTTGCAGAAAGAAAACTGGGACTTCAGGTAGTTCCTTTTGATGCATCGCACAGTTCGGTAAACAAAGGCGAAAGTCTTTATGATACAGTAAAGACCATTGAAAGTATAGGAGTAGACCTTGTCGTTATCCGAGATAAGAAAGACAGGTACTTCGAGGAACTGCAAAATATTAACATTCCGGTGATCAATGGAGGTGACGGAACAGGAAACCACCCTTCACAATGTATGCTGGACTTGCTGACGATCTATCAGGAATTCGGAAAGTTTGAAGGATTAAAAGTAGGAATTGTAGGAGATGTAAAACACAGCCGTGTTGCCAACTCAAGTGCAGAAGCATTAAGAAGATTAGGCGCTAAAGTATACTTCTCAGGACCTGAACAATGGTTTGACGAGGGAGCTTTAATCAACGGAACCTATCTTTCAGTAGATGAGCTGATCGCTGAAGTGGATGTGCTGATGTTATTAAGAATTCAACATGAAAGACATGATGCGGCAATGAGCTTCACTGCCTCAGAATACCATAAAAGATATGGTCTGACCAAAGAAAGAGAGCAGGTAATGAAAAAAGAAGCAATCATCATGCACCCGGCACCAATCAACAGAGGAGTGGAAATAGATTCAGACCTTGTAGAATGTGAGAGATCAAGAATCTTCAAACAAATGCAAAACGGAGTATTCGCCAGAATGGCCATTTTGAAAGAAGCTTTAGAAGAAAAAGGATTTACGTTTAAGTAAATTGCGCAAAGTAAAATGTAAAGCATATATCATATAGCCGACATTATACAAATTAGGAAAAGTAAAAAGAAAGTAAAAGAAAATCTAAATAGAAAAAATGAAGAAAAAATTAATACTGGAGTCCGGTGAAGTGTTTCATGGAGAAGGTTTCGGAGCAGAATTGGAAACTGCAGGGGAAGTAGTTTTCAATACCGGAATGACAGGGTATCAGGAATTGATTTCTGACCCATCGTATTGCGGTCAGATAGTTTGTATGACCTATCCGCTTATCGGGAATTATGGTATTAACCGTGATGATTATGAAAGTATAGAGCCGGCAATCAAAGGGCTTATCGTAAAAGAACTTTGCGATCTTCCTTCCAACTTCCGTACTCAGATTACTTTAGATGAATTATTTAAAAAGAAAAACCTTTCAGGAATTTCAGGAATTGATACAAGAAGACTGACAAGAATTCTTCGTAACTATGGAGTGGTGAAAGGAAAAATCGTCAACGCTGATGCTGATGAAGCTGCAGTAGCTGCAGAGTTGAAAGCAACAAATTTCCCAACCAATCAGGTAGAGGAAGTTTCAACAAAAACACCTTATGCTAACCCTAACAGAGGTTTCAAAGTAGTGTTGGTAGATTTCGGTGCAAAACTGGGAATTATCAGAGAGCTATCTCAAAGAAACTGCGATATCATCGTTGTTTCACAGGATACCACAGCAGAAGAGATTCTATTGATGGATCCGGACGGAATCATGCTGTCAAACGGTCCTGGTGACCCGGAAGATGTGCCGCATGCTTTGGATATGATCAGAGGATTATTAGGAAAAGTTCCGATCTTCGGAATCTGTTTAGGACACCAGTTGATTGGTCTTGCTTGTGGAGCGAAAACTTTCAAACTGAAATTCGGACACAGAGGTGGAAATCACCCGGTATTGGATCTGGAGAAAAATACAGTAGCTATTACTTCTCAGAACCATGGGTATGCAGTAGATCAGGAAAGTTTAAAAGGAACAGACCTTATCGAAACACATATTGCATTGAACGACAGAACAAACGAAGGTCTGAAACACAAGATTCACCCTTGTTTCTCTGTTCAGTATCACCCTGAAGCAAGCCCAGGCCCTGAAGATGCAAACTACCTGTTTGATGAGTTTATTCAAATGATGGAGGACTTTAAAAAGTAAGAAAGACTTCAGATATTAGACATCAGATAACAGACTCTATCATGCATAATTTTGAAAAGTTAGTTTTTTGGCAAAAATCGATTGAACTTGCAAAACAGGTTTATATCATTTGTTCAGAATTACCTAAGGATGAAAAGTTTGGTTTGATTTCTCAAATTAAAAGATCTGCAATCTCCATTCCTTCAAATATAGCAGAAGGTGCAGGAAGAAATAACGATAAAGAGTTTTATCATTTTCTTGGTATTGCAAATGCTTCTTCTTTTGAGTTGCAGACCCAGTTAATTTTAACTAGAGAATTAAATTTACTTGATGTAGAAAAAGTTAACAGTTTAATATCAAATCTGAATGAAATTCAAAGAATGATTTATACATTCAAATCTAATTTAAAAAAGTAAAACATCCTGTTGGATGTCTGAAATCTGACATCTAACATCTTGTATCTAAAAAAAAAAATGGCAAAACGTACAGATATAAAAACAATTTTAGTAATCGGTTCAGGACCTATCATCATTGGTCAGGCAGCTGAATTTGATTACGCAGGAACGCAGGCTTGTCTGTCTTTAAAGGAAGAAGGCTACAAGGTAATTTTGATCAATTCAAACCCTGCAACAATTATGACAGATGTGGAAATCGCTGATAAAGTATATATCGAGCCGATTTCATTACAGTTTGTAAGCCACATCATCAGAAAAGAACGTCCTGATGCATTATTACCAACACTTGGAGGACAAACAGGACTGAATATGGCTGTTGAGTTGGAAAAATCAGGAATTCTTGAAGAATGTAAAGTGGAAGTACTGGGTACTACACTTTCTGCAATCAACAGAGCAGAAGACAGAGACCTTTTCCGTGAATTGATGAGAGAATTGAACGAACCGGTTCCAGACTCTGATATTGTCAATACCGTAGAAGGAGCCCTTGCTTTTGCTGAAAACATCGGGTATCCGGTAATTGTTCGTCCTGCCTTTACAATGGGAGGTACAGGAGGTGGTATCGCTTCCAATGAAGTAGAATTGAAAGAAATTGCTGAACTGGGATTGAAGCACAGCCCGGTTACACAGTGTCTTATTGAAAAATCAATCGCTGGTTTCAAAGAAATTGAATACGAAGTAATGCGTGATGCAAACGACAATGCCATTGTGGTTTGTAACATGGAAAATATAGATCCGGTAGGAGTTCACACAGGAGACTCTATCGTAGTGGCACCTTCTCAGACACTTTCAGACAGAGAGTATCAGTTGCTGAGAAATGCTTCTTTAAAAATCATCAGAGCTTTAGGAATCGAAGGAGGATGTAACGTACAGCTGGCTTTAGATCCAGACTCATTCGACTACTATATTATCGAGGTAAACCCTAGAGTTTCCCGTTCATCAGCTTTAGCAAGTAAGGCAACAGGATACCCGATCGCAAAAATTGCTGCAAAAATCGCTGTAGGATTAACTCTGGATGAAATCATGAACCCGGTAACAGGAAAAACATACGCATGTTTCGAGCCAGCTCTTGACTATGTAGTAACAAAATTCCCGAGATTCCCATTCGATAAATTTGAAACAGCAGACAGAAGACTTTCTACTCAGATGAAAGCGACTGGTGAAGTAATGGCAATCGGAAGAAATCTTGAAGAATCTCTACAGAAAGCTATCCGTTCATTAGAAACAGGAATCAAACATTTAGGATTAAAAACGAAGCAGGCTGAGGCTCTTACTGCTGAAGAAATCGAAAGAAGAATCAGAGTGTGTGATGATGAGAGATTATTCATCATCGGTGACGCTTTAAGAAGAGGATATGATTGGGAACAGATTGTAGAATGGAGTAAAATCGACAAGTTCTTCATCTGGAAGCTGAAAAAATTAGTTGATTTCGAAAAAGTAATCGCTGAGAACAAATTTAATAAGGAAACATTAATTGAAGCTAAAAAATTAGGTTTTGCAGATGTCACTATTGCCGTTCTTTGGGATGTAGCAGAACGTGAGGTTTTTGACTTCAGAAAAGAAAACGGAGTAATGCCGGTTTACAAAATGGTAGACACTTGCGCCGCTGAGTTTGAAAGTGAAACCCCTTATTTCTACGGAACTTACGAAGAAGAGAACGAAAGTGTTGTTTCAGACAAAGAAAAAATCATTGTACTGGGTTCAGGACCTATCAGAATCGGACAGGGAGTTGAGTTTGACTACGCTACTGTTCACTCAGTATGGGCGATCAAAGAAATGGGTTATGAAGCAATTATCATCAACAATAACCCTGAAACTGTTTCTACAGACTTCTCGATCTCTGACAAATTATACTTCGAGCCGCTTACGGAAGAAGATGTAATGAACATCATCGATCTTGAAAAACCTAAAGGAGTAGTTGTACAGTTCGGAGGACAAACGGCGATCAACCTTGCCGATAAATTGGCATCTCATGGAGTACAGATCTTAGGAACTTCATTAGAAGATCTTGACAGAGCTGAAAACAGAGACAAATTTGAAAAGGCACTTCAGGAAATGGGAATTCCTCAGCCAAAAGGAAGAACATCTACATCGAAAGAAGAAGCGATAAAAATTGCAAACGAAATCGGTTACCCGGTATTGGTACGTCCAAGCTACGTTCTTGGAGGTAGAGCAATGGAAATTGTATACGCAGAAGCAGAATTGGCTCACTATATGGAGAACGCTGTAGAGGCTAGCCCAGAGCACCCTGTTTTGGTAGACAAGTACATGGTAGGAAAGGAAATTGAAGTAGACGCCATCTGTGACGGTGAAACAGTAATAATTCCGGGAATTATGGAACATATCGAAAGAGCAGGAGTTCACTCCGGAGACTCTATCGCGGTATATCCACCACAGAATATTTCTCAGAGTGAAATTGATACCCTGGTAGACTATACAGAAAGGCTGGCAAAAGGATTAAAGGTGATAGGATTAATGAACATCCAATACGTTCTTTTTGAAGGAAATGTTTACGTAATCGAAGTGAACCCACGTTCTTCAAGAACAGTTCCTTTCTTATCTAAAATCACAGAGGTTCCAATGGCTAACCTTGCAACAAAGGCAATTTTAGGACAAAAACTGAAAGATTTAGGATACAAAAACGGATTGGTTCCAAACAAAGAAGGGGTATTTGTAAAAGTACCGGTGTTCTCTTTCTCAAAATTAACGAAAGTTGATATCTCTTTAGGCCCTGAAATGAAGTCTACAGGAGAAGTAATGGGGAAAGATACAACCCTTGAAAAGGCACTTTACAAAGGATTGGTTGCAGCCGGAAGAAAAGTTCCTATGCACGGCTCTATCCTGTTTACGGTAGCAGATAAGCACAAAGAAGAAGCGGCAGCTCTTGCAGCAAGATTCCATGAAGTAGGATTCAGAATCTGGGCTACAGAAGGTACTGCGAAGTTCTTCGGAGAAAAAGGAATCCCTTGCAAAATCGGATACAAAATCGGAGAAGAAAGCGTAAACCTTATCGACCTGATTCAGAAAGGAAAAGTTCAGTATGTTGTGAATACCACTACAAAAGGTAAACAAGCTGAAAGAGACGGATTCCAAATCAGAAGAATGAGCGTAGAAAATGGTGTTCCTTGTTTAACGTCAATGGATACAGTAGAAGCGATCTTAAAAGTAATCGAAAGCATGAGCTTCAAAATGGAGACGATGTAATTCGGACAAAATAAATATTGTAAACCTCATAGATTTCTGAAATCTATGAGGTTTTTTAATTCTAAAACTAAAAATTTTCTTAGGCTGTCTAATCAAAAATCGGAAATATAATTTTATAATATATCCCAAAAGACTACGTATGATTTGGATAAATATTTAAAAGTAAAATATCAATGGATAGGATATAACTAAAATTAATATTAACTAGTTAATAGCAAAGGGTTAAAATTATCTGATTTTTGCCGAATTATTTATAAATTAGTGCGTTACAAAATAAAAGCTATAACGATATTTAAAAACAGATAAAATTCCATCAAATCTAAGAATAACCATGGCAGAATATCAAGCAAAATCAAGCAATTCTTTATCTTTTGAAGTTACAAAAGACAGTCAGTTCATAGGAAGACTTATCTATACAAGCTGGTTTAAATTTAATGCAGAAATTGAGATTGGTAACCGTTTTTATCTGGTCGAACCCAAAGGTTTCTGGGGAACCACTATTGAGTTGAAAGACAATGAAAGGGTTCTTCTGAAGTTTCGTATGAACTGGAATGGAGAAATTGTCATTCAGACCTATTTTGATGGAGTGAAAGACGGTTTTCTTTTTAAGCATAGAGGAATATTTAAAGAATCATTTGTATTGGCTGATCAGGAGGGAACAGAACTCTTTGTGATGAAGCCGAATCTGAAGTGGAGCTCTATGAACTATGAATATAATATCACGACCTCTGAAAAATTCGAAACACTTCCGAATAAAGAAATTGTCTTAATTAATGCTTTGCATTGCGCCAACTATTATATGTCCATGATGATGGCTATGTAATGATATAAGCTTTTTCAGTTCTTAATAAGTTTCTATGGTATCAGAATTTGATCATATTATCGCTCATTTCAGCCATTATATTAAAGTGAGTGAAACGTTGAGAAATGAGCTTGAAAGCAGATTATCTTTTCACACTTTTGAAAAAGGTGAACTGGTACAGGATGCGGATAAGGTTTGTACCAAAAGCTATTTTATTCTCAAAGGACTGGTGAGAACCTATTATCTGAAAGATGGAGTTGAGATCAGTGAATATTTTTCTTGTGAAAATGAGTGGATCAATTCTCCTAAAAGTTTTATAGAAAGAACTAAGGACATCTACTATATTGACTCTCTTGAAAAAACAGAAACCTTTTGTCTGAAGGTGAATGATCTCGGTTATCTTTTCGACCATTTTCCGGAAATGGAACGGTATGCAAGACTCTCTATGGGAAGCGTATTCGGACACCTTATGGAAAGAATTACTTCACAGAGATTTACGACGGCAAAAGAAAAGTATGAACATTTTCTAAAGGTGTATAGAGGAGTTTACCACCGGATTCCACTGGGAATGGTTGCTTCCTATCTTGGAATTACACAATCTACTCTGAGCAGGCTGCGTACAGAAAAGTAGTTTTTGATCTAGAGCAAAAATAAATCCATTTTCCGGGTCTATTTTTGACAAAAAAAATCATGAAACTATTATTTAAAATTTTCTTTTTTCTGTTAATAAGCATTACATTGAATGCGCAGGATACTATTCATTCCAAAAATACAGATGCTGTCTTATATACTCCCTCAAAAAAGATAAAAGGCTTGATAAAAGGCTTGGGAGGTTCAGAGAGAGGTAATGCCTGGGCGTCCAGACATTGGAAATCAGTAAGGGATCAGTTCCTTGATAAAGACTATGCTTTTTTAGCATTAGCTTATTTTGGTTCAAAGAATTCCCCGAAGTTTCTTGATAAAATTGAGATTCAGGATGTGTATAATGCTATATCGATTGCTAAACAGAAAACGCATACAGATAAAATAGCGATAGTAGGAGGTTCCAGAGGTGCTGATCTTGCCTTGCTTCTTGGAAGCTATTATCCTGATATTTCTTGTATTATTGCTCTTTCGGCCAGCCATGTTGCTTTTCCCGGAAATACCAGCCATTTTTCGACTTCCAGCTGGACATTTGGAGGCGAAGAACTTCCTTTCGTTCCTGTAAATGAAGTTGCAGTTCCTTTTATGATTCAGCATGATATAAGAAAAGCGTTCGAAGCAATGTTGCAGGATAAAACTGCTGAAGCTAAGTCTCTTATAAAAGTAGAAAATTCTAAAGCTTCTATTTTACTGATGTCCGGTAATCAGGATGAAATATGTCCATCGGCAGAGATGTCAGATAAAATGATTCAGAGGCTTAAAGACAACCATTATCAATACCATTTTGAACATATTAAATGGAAAGGTACCCATACTGAACCTTACCAGCATTTTGACCAGGTTTTTATCTTTCTTCAAAAATATTTTTAAAATAAAAATGTAAACACGGATAAAAATTGGGTTCTTGAATTTTCATGAACCCTTTATTTATGGGCTATCCAAGAAGAGATAATTTATGATTTGCATCATGTTTTTATTTAGAATTAATAAAAATAAGTAATTTTGCTTTACTAAGCTTAATTATAAAAATGAAAAAAATTACTATTTCTGCATCTTTGTTAGCAGTGACTATGCTGAGTGCACAGGAAACGGATACCATTAAAGTGGCCGAGATCCAGTCCGTATCACTCCAGGGAACCCACAATTACCGAACCAAAAAGTCTGAATCCATAGCAAGACTTCCTTTGGAAAACCTGGAAAACCCTACTGTTTATAATCTTGTACCCAAAGAAATCATCAGTGAAATGGGAGCTGTTGATTTCAATACGGCAATGGCCTCTGCTCCCGGAGTTGTCGTAAGCAACAGTGTGAATGACAGTGGAAACGATATTTTTCTGAGAGGATTCAGCTCAAATGCCAGTTTCAGAAACGGATTGACGCAAAACCCGCGAGTACAGTCCGAGATCGCTAATATTGAAAGAGTAGAAGTAATAAAAGGACCTTCAGGAACCTTATTCGGAGGAACATTGGCAAATTACGGTGGAGTGGTGAATGTGGTAACCAAAAAACCACAGGAGAAATTCGGGGGAATTATCAATTACACGACCGGAAGCTGGGGGATGAACAGAATCACAGCGGATGTCAATACGCCTTTAAATAAAGAGAAAACAGCTTTGGCCAGATTCAATGTGGCTGCTTATTCACAAGACTCTTTTCAGGATGCCGGCTATAACAAAGGATTATTTTTCTCAGGAAGTATTTTGTACAAGGTAAGCGACAAAACAACTGTAACGCTTGACACCGAATTTCATGCACCGGATAAAACATTGAATGCCTACGTAAGAAACTCAGAAAAACTGACCTTACATTCAATGAAAGACCTTGAAGTAGCCTATAAAAGAGCATTTACAAGCAATGATATCGGTTCCAAAAGAACCAATTTTGTAACGATGGCTGAAGTTACTCATAAATTCAACGATCAATGGACTTCAAGAACGTCTTACCAAAGAGGTGAAGCCAATGAGAATGAATCTATATTTTTAGTCCTCAGGTATTTGAATAACAATCAGGTAGAAAGAATGATCCGCCCTTTTGATAGTTTTAAAATTACTACAGATAACATCCAGCAGAATTTTATCGGAGATTTTAAAATAGGAGGCTTAAGGAACCGCCTTGTTGTCGGAATAGATTATTTCCAGCAAAAAACAAGATATCAATATCCATATTATGAAGCCAACGGATACAGCAATGTCTTCCTGCCTTATGATAAAGTGAATCTTGACAGTTCTTCAGCATGGGACCCGATCTCAAGAAATAAATTCATGAATAAGGATAGAAAATCTACAGAATCTGATATTACAACATTCAGAACAATAAGCGGTTATGTCTCTGATGTATTGAATATCACAGATAACCTTTTGATAATGGCAAGTTTGAGAGTAGACAGCTATAAAAACGACGATACCATTGTGAATGGGGTAGAAATTTCTACTAAAAACGGGTATCCTGAAAATAAAGTCTCGGGTTACAGCCAGACCCAGTTTTCACCAAAGTTTGGATTGGTATATGAAATTGTTAAGGAGCAGATTTCATTCTTTGCCAATTACGTAAATGGGTTTAAAAACTATGCTCCATCCCTTAATGAAGCCGGAGTTTTAACAAAATGGGATCCTGAACAGGGAAATCAGATTGAAACGGGTTTCAAATTGGATCTTTTTAATAAAAAACTACTGACGACGGTAAGTTATTATAATATCAATGTCAAAAACAGGCTTGTTGCTGATCCGGGTGGAATAGGAAGTATTCAGGATGGTAATATTAAAAGTCAGGGACTGGAAATAGGAATTATTGCCAACCCCTTTAAAGGATGGAATATCGTGGCTGGATACGGCTATAACGACAATAGGTATGATGACCGAAGCAAAGACAAAGGGAAAAGGATGGCCTGGACCCCTAAACATGTAGCCAATCTATGGACCAGTTATAAGATTATGGATGGCGCTTACGAAGGAATTGGTTTTGGGGCAGGATTCAATTTTGTAGACCAAACATACATCAACATCACAAATCATTTCCTGGCACCGTCTTATACAACGGTAGGAGCTACGATTTTCTATGACAAGAAAAAATACAGGATTGGTCTGAAAATGAATAATGCCCTGAATGAAATGTATTGGAACTTCTATGGGCAGCCACAGAAGCCAAGAGAGATTCTTGCCAACTTCGCATTCAAATTTTAATCCTTAAAAAAACAAAAACAATCTCAAAGAAAATATAAGGGTGAAAACCGCAAAGGCGCAAATATTAGATTTATAACGTGTAAGTCTTCCTGGAGCTTGAAATATGCTAAAGTAAACAGTAACAGGAATACTCCTTTCACTTTACAACATGCACAATAATAAATTCTTTTGCGCCCTTGCATTTTCAACCCATATAATTGGGGAATACTAAAAGATATGGAAAACAAAAAAACTAATCCCAGGAAAAAGCAAGGAAAATCCCTTACCAAAAGGATTACCGGATGGCTGCATCTCTGGCTCGGATTGGTATCCGGGATCATTGTGCTGACCGTTACCCTTTCAGGAACAGTATTCGTCTTTTGTGACGAAATTATTGATCTGTTCGGCGGGAATGCCAAATATGTTCAGGCTCCGGCCAATGCCAGAAAAATGACACCCGAGGAATTGCTTGCCCAGTTTCATCAACAGGTTCCGGACAGGAAAGCATTTTATTTTGATACCTATAAAGAAGCAGACAGAAGTTTCAGAGTAGCTTCAGCTACCCAGCCGCCTAAAGATAAAAATGCGGGTAAAGCAGAGAAACCTAAAAAGAAAGAACGTGGTCCGCGAGGGGTATTTGCTTACCATTATCTCGACCCTTACACCGGAAAAGTGATCGGTTCTACAAAAAGCTATGAATTTTTCTATGTAGTAGCTCATATTCATGCTCAATTGCTGGCAGGGAAGTTCGGTAAAACGGTGGTCGGAATTGCCTCAATCATATTTTTTATTCAGCTAATCGGCGGACTGATTCTTTGGTGGCCCAAAAAATGGAATAAAACCACAAGAACGGCTGCATTTAAAATTAAATCAGGAACAAAATGGCGTAGAAAAAACTACGATTTTCATAATGTCTTTGGTTTCTATTCATTGCTTCCGGCGGTATTTATTACCATCACAGGACTGATTATGGCTTACAAGGTTTTGACAGATCTTACGCAACAAGCCTTTGGTGGAGCAGCAGACGCCCATACCATTGCTGAAAAATACGAACCCAAGTTTGATCCTGAGAAAAAGGCATTGTCCTTTTCTGCTTTTGTAGATAAAAATTTCAAAGAATTTCCTACAGCCCAACAGTTTAGAATGAGTATTCCCAGAAATGATTCTACAGCTGTTTACCATGTGGCTGCTGCCAAATTCATTGGATTAAAAAGTCTTGTTAACGGAAAAACAATGGAAGCCAACAAATACACAGGAAATGAAGTCAATTATCCAAAGGAAGTTCAGATGCATGAAGTGATAGAGCATATGAATTTTGATCTTCATGTAGGCTATTGGGGCGGTATGTTTGGGAAAATATTCACCTTCATTATCGGAATTATCTGTACAAGCCTTCCTATTACAGGATTTCTGATCTGGTGGGGCAGAAGAAAAAAATCACCAAAAAAGAATAAAGAAATTACAAACATTCATCAACATAGAAAAGATTCACATCATGAACAATTGGTTTAAAACTATATGCCTTCCACTATTTTTATTGTGTACATGGAGCAAAGCTCAGGAGAAATTGACAATAGGAGAGAAGCAGAACGTATTTTCAAAAGTTTTGAATGAAAACAGGGAAATCTGGGTTCATCTGCCTAAAACATATAACGACAGCACCATCAATCCTGCAAAGTATCCGGTAATTTATCTTTTAGACGGAGAAATCAATTTTGAATATTATACAGGATTGACAGATTTTATTGCCAGAACACCTTATGCAGATATTCCGGAATGTATTGTCGTAGGAATAAAAAATACAGAAAGAACAAGAGATCTTACTCCCACAAAATCTCAAAAGAAAAGCCCGGTAAATCCTACTCTTACCCTTTTTGCAGACAGTGGCGGAAGCGAAAATTTTGTAAAATTCCTGCAGGAAGAGCTGAAGCCATTCGTCCAAAAAAATTACAGAACACAGGAATATTCTGTTTTGGTTGGGCATTCTTTTGGAGGATTATTTGCCATCAATACATTTCTTACTCATCCCGACTATTTCAATGCCTATGTTGCAAATGATCCGAGTTTATGGTGGGATAACAAAGTGATGATAACAAAGACAAAAGAATATCTGGAGAAGAATAAAAAATTCCCGGTAAAAAAAACGTTGTATGTTTCCCAGGCAGACAATGAAGAGCAACAGAAAAACTGGAATTCTGATATGACCCAGGCCATTGAAGAATTTAAAGGAATAATAGAAAAGAATGGATCCCTGAACTATAAGCACAGCTTTTTTGAAGGAGAAACCCATGGAGCGGTTTCCTATCCCGGAAATTATGAAGCGTTGAAATTTATATTTAAAGGTTTCAGAACCAATATAAAACAATTCGCCAAAAATCCGAAACTGCTTGAAGAAGATTATAAAAACCTTTCAGAGAAAATAGGAACACAATTTACCCCTTCAGAAGCCTATCTGAATGTAGTCATCAAGTTCATGAAGAGCAATGATTTTAAAGAGCCCGAAACCTATTTTATTAGGTTGAAAGATCAATATTATCCTAAGAAATAATAAACATAAAAAAGCAAATCCGTTGATAAACATATTTGCTTTTTTATACATGCATAGGAATCCTGATATTAAGTTTTGGCTGAAGCCAATGGGATTGCTGATATAATAAAAAACGGGCTAAAGCCCGTTCCTATTGAATGTTTTTCTTGCAGTTTTGGGAGATTGAAGAAGGTCATTATTCCAAAAAGCCTATCCGTACAGTTTGTCATTCCGTAGGAATCTAAGCAGACTTTTTTAAGAGTTCTTTTTACAATTTTACTTTTTCATCCCATTAATGCCTGTTATCACAATTAATCGGGAAATCCTTCTCCTTTTTATCTAAAAAGCTAATGGAAGGACAGCCAAAAGACTGTGCAATAAATCCAAAAACAACAGGAGGTTTTCCTTTGAAAAGATAGCCTGTATATTGGAATTTATTGGCTTCGTCTGCATCTATTCCATAAAGCGGTAAGAACTCACCACCATCACTTTCGGCGAGAGAAAATGTCTTCTCAGAAATCTTCTCATTATGATCATTGATGACGACTAATTTACGTTCTACAGTATTCCCTTCTTCAAGATAATCCTGCAGGTAATAGGTCATATTTTCATATTGTGACTGGTAGGTTTTTCCCAGAATCAATTTTGAAGGGCTAAAATATTTCTTTGACATATCCGTATTGGCTTTTTGCCATTTTACAGCCTTCATTTTATTTTCCACGAAAGGATTTTTATTCCCAAAATAAGCGATGGCATTATTGAACCGGTCGTAGTCCGGTATCTTTTGGTGAGTGGCCACCTGAAAGCCCATCATATAGGACTCAGGATCAAGTTCTTCACTATCTGAATAAGGACTTAAATAAGCTACAGCTTTTAATTGGCTGATCGGCATTCTTTGAAGTTTATTAGAACCATATTCATAAATATACAACGAGTCATTCTCAGTAAGATGAATGCCGTTAAGCAGTTTTTTTCTGCTGGGAGCATCCAGCTCAAAATGCTGGCGTTCTTCAAAAGTCATCTGCTTCTGATTTTTGATGATATCAGCCGGAATGGGCGGAGTATCCTTAAAGATATCTGAAACAGAAATAAAAATATCCATATCGGAATCTTTTTCAGCTGATGAAATGGTAGACAAGCTGAAAATATTAAAATTTTGATAATCTATTTTCTCTTCTGTTTTTGTTGTTTTTACAGAGTCATTAGCTGCTTTTGTGGTTGTGACACTTGTTTTTTTGTCATCTTTCTTACAGCTTACAATAGCTAATGGAAAAGATAAAAGCACTAGAGCTGTATTGATCTTCATAATTCTTCTTAACATGAGTATTGTGTTTAATTATAATTTATAATAAGGTTCTGAAAAGTATTTGCTCGGTTTGATGTAAGCCATTTGCCTCTCCATATCGAAGATCCAGATAAACCTGCGGAGCATATCTGCCCCGAAATAATTTACATGCTGGGTTTTCAGATCACCTGAGAAAAAGCCTGCTGAAACATCTTTGAACACGATATTTCCCAACTTGAAAAAAGGCAGAATTCCCTGTTTCGTAATCATACTTTTTCCTGCTGAGTTTTTCAGGGTTTTTTGTCCCGTCACTTTTAATTTTTTATCAAGTTCCTGCTCTTCAGCAAAATCATTGCTGTATAGAATACCTCCTGAATAACCGGATTGAAGGACAAAATAAGCCTCTTTCTGATGTTTTCCATCCACAACGTTATCCGCTGCTATATAAAAGGCTTCATGGTCTAAAATTATTTTTATGGGCTGGAATCCACTTAGATCAGGTTGATGCTTCTGATCATACATGACAAATTGGTTATTGTCATAATCGATCTTAAAAGCTTTACCATCAAAAATCCCGGTTCCAATTTTCCCGTCAGCTTCATGTCCTGCTAATTGGTTATCAAAAAAACGGACATCCTTTTGAGTTACTTTCCCTATTTCTATGATATTATCGTCGCTTATTTCCTCTTTGTTGAAAATAATGTGATCCGCTTTTCGCTGGCGTTCGGGTGAAATAGCACAATCTTTCATGGCAATCTGGAACATCAGATCCAGGGAATCCTTTTTGTTGACAAGGGTTTTTACAATGATATTGTTATGTTTTGTAATCCGGAAAGGGATGGTTTGCTGTGCTTTCATACCAGACAGTCCGGCAGAAAACAGTATCAATAGGACTGTTCTTTTGAGCATTTTAGGTGATTAGTGTTTTAAAAATTTAAAATTACCCATTATCTTTGGAATAGCAAATAGTAAAATGAAATGGTTGAAAAATTGCTTCAAATCGGAATCCATTGGGAAAAGAAAGAATTCAAGAGAAATGAGTTCCTCAAGATTTCAGGCAGTACGGACACCGACATTTATTATATTGAAAGTGGGAGTGTCCGGATCTTTATGATGGATGAAAATGAGGAAAGAATCATTCGTTTTGGATACATCGGAAATCAAATTGAAACTGGGAGATACCTTCCGTTTTGTTATTTATCATAATACAAGGCATATGGAACAGATAAAAAGAATAGTAATTCATAAAAAAGAACATAGGGTTTTCAAAAAGGCTTAATTTTAACTTAATGGAAATCATACACCAAAAAAACATATCAACCCCTCTGGGAGAAATGATTGCCTGTGCTGTTGATCAGGGGATTTGTCTGCTTGAATTTACGGACCGGAAAAATATTGAAAAACAGCTGAAGGCCTTATCAAAAGCTTTGAATGCAGAAATTGTAGAAGAAGAGCATCTTCATTTCCGACAATTGGAAGATGAATTGAAAGAATATTTTGAAGGGAAGAGAAGCCACTTTGAAGTTCCGTTGTTTATTACGGGAACAGCGTTTCAGGAAAAAGTATGGCAGCTTCTCCGTGAAATTCCGATGGGGGAGATAAGAACTTATAAGCAGCAATCAGAATTTCTTGGAAATCCGAAAGCGATACGTGCGGTAGGAACAGCCAACGGAATTAATAAAATTGCCATATTAATTCCCTGCCATCGTGTAATAGGCTCAAATGGTGAATTGGTAGGCTATGCCGGAGGTATCTGGAGAAAACAAAAATTATTGGAACTGGAAAAAGCGATCTTGTTTTAGAAATAGTAAAAAATATTTTTATCCCTATCTTTCACCACTTAAAATAAGTTTTTCCATCTTTTTATGAAATCGAAAATCCCGGCTATTTTAATTTTTTCCAGACTGATTATTGGGTTTGTCATCATTTCTTTAAGTCTTCTCAAAATAGAAAACTATCAGATCATTGCTGTCGTTCTTTTATCCATAGGATTATTGACTGATATTTTTGATGGTATTATAGCAAGACATCTTCATATTTCGACTCAGAAACTCAGACGTCTGGATTCTACTGTTGATCAGATCTTTTTCGTCTCGGTAGGAGTGGCCACTTATATTCAATGTCCAATATTTTTCGAAACAAATGCTTACAAAATAGCCATTCTTGCAGGATCTGAAGTTCTTATTTATCTGGTAAGCTTTTTAAAATTCCGAAAAGAAGTAGCAACACACTCTATCGGTGCCAAAATCTGGACTTTACTACTTTTTGGAACATTAATTCAGGTTATTTTACAATGCCAGTCAATTGTTTTATTTAACCTTTGTTTTTGGATTGGTCTGATTACGAGAGCGGAGATTATAGCGATTCTTTTAATACTCAAAACCTGGACTAATGATGTTCCTTCTGTTTTTCATTCAATCCAGCTCAGAAAAGGAAAAGAGATTAAAAGAAGTAAAATTTTTAATGGCTAATATTGATTTTAAAAAGGATTTGGCCGGAATAAAATGTTAATAGAAAAATATCGGTAAAACGAAAATTATTGAAATTAGAGAAAGCTATTTTATTTTGATTTTCGTAATTTTAAGCAAAAATTTACACGTGAAAAATTTAATAGCAGCAGTTTGCATTTCAATTTCAGCATTCAGTTTTGCACAAGATTATTCTGTACCGGCAGCAAGTCCGCGTCAGAAGGTCGAGCAGCAGTTTTCAATGTCTAAAATCTCTGTCGACTACGGAAGACCAGGAGTGAAAGGACGTAAGATCTTTGGGGAATTGGTTCCTTATGGCCAGGTTTGGAGAGCAGGAGCTAACTCATCTACGAAAATTACTTTCGGACAAGCCGTTAATTTCGGTGGAAAAACTGTACCGGCAGGAACATACGGACTATTTATTGTTCCTACAGAAAAAGAATGGAAAGTGATCCTGAATAAGGATTTCCAACAATGGGGTGCTTACACTTACGATCCTAAACAGGATGTAGTGGATGTTATGGTACCGGTTAATAAACTGACTGACAAACAGGAGTGGTTTGAAATTACTCTGAATCCTACAGATGAAAACTCAGGGAACTTAGTGATCAAATGGGATATGGCTCAGGCAGAAGTTCCATTGAAGCCATCAAAATTAGATACAGTAATCAAGATTTCTGACAAATTAAAAGAAATCAAGAAAATAGAATCTGATTCTACTAAAAAGAGCTAAATAATGAATTTTTCTATTCAGCCTGTTTTAGAGAATGAAGAATTTCAATTAATCCCCTTACAGCAAGGGGATTTTGAATCTTTATATGAAGTAGCTTCCGATCCTAAAGTTTGGGAACAGCATCCCAACAAAGACCGTTACCAGAAAGAGGTTTTTAAAAACTTTTTTACAGGAGCTATGGAGAGTGGCGGTGCTTTCAAAATTATAGAGAAAGCTACCGGAGATGTATTGGGAAGCAGCCGTTATTACGACTTTGATGAAGAGGATAGTCATATTTTTATTGGATATACTTTCTATGGGACAAAATCCTGGGGTAAAGGGATCAATCCGCAGGTTAAAAAGCTGATGCTGGATTATATCTTTCAGTTTGTAGATAAGGCTCATTTCCATATCGGAAAAGAGAATTTTCGTTCTCAAAAAGCTTTGGAAAGGCTCGGAGGGCAAAAAATAGCCGAAGAAGAAGTAGCTTATTTTGCAGAGCCTACAAGAACCAATTTTGTATATGAAATCAAAAAAGGAGACTGGGTATGAAAAAATATAAAATTCAGCAATCTCCATTTGTAGTTCCTACTACAGACGGAAAACTGATTGAAGAACATTGGGGAAACTCCACTGGAAATTCTAATGTTTCGATTGCTCATATGGTAGCCCCTCCGGACTGGAGTGAACCTCATCAGACCCCTGAATTTGATGAATTTACTTATATTATTTCAGGGAAAAAGCAATTTGAAATCGATGGTGAGACGGTAGTCCTGGAAAAAGGACAGAGCATTCTTATTGAAAAAGGAGCGAGAATTCGGTATAGTAATCCGTTTTCGGAACCTTGCGAATATCTTGCGATCTGTCTTCCTGCATTCTCTATGGAGCTTGTGCACAGGGAAGAATAAGGAGATTAAAAAAGTTGAAAAAAAATAGAAAGGCAAATTTGCAAAACAGCAGATTTGCCTTTTTTCTTGCTGAAAACTACTATTTCATTCTTTTAATAATCCGGAGAAACTCATCTTTTTTCCTTTGTGATACCTGTAAAGAAGTTTCGTCACTCATAATGATATAGCCACCCCGCCCGCGGATATATTTTTCAACATGCTGGAGATTAATCAGGTGTTGATGATGGATGCGGACAAAACCCTGCTCTTTCAGTGTTTCTTCAAAATAGGCGAGGGTGTGGGATACCATCATTTTTTTTCCTCCTTTGAAATAGATCAAAGTATAATTGTCATCAGCCTGAAGGCGCACAATATCCATGGTATGAACGTAGACGAGACCTTCCATGGTTGGTAGTGCTATTTTGCTCTGCTCTGCAGGACTTTTAATATGATGGAGCAGGGCAGATAACTGCTGGATTTTATTTTTATCTTCCAAAAGCTTAGCCACCTTATTGACAGTGATGATCAATTCATGAATCACAATGGGCTTCAGAAGATAGTCCACCGCATGATGTTTGAATGCCTGTACAGCATACTGATCATAAGCGGTAACAAATACCGTATAAAAATTACTATCGGATACCTTTTCAAATAGTTTAAAACCGTTTTCAACAGGCATATTGACGTCCAGAAATACTAGTTCCGGGGATGTTTCTTTGATGACCTCAGCGGCTTCATTTACAGAGGCGGCTTCCCCTGCTATTTCAATATCCGGGCAATATTTGGATAAGAATCGAAGAAGGGTTTCACGTGATTCCTGTTCATCGTCTACTACAATAGATTTTATTCTGCTCATAGAAAAGGAGTGTTTTTGATGGTTATTTTGACGATTGTTCCCTGTGTGGAGGGGCTTATGGTATTTTTATCAGTAATTTCAGTAGAAATAGATGTTCCATAGAGTTCATTGATGGCGGAAATTCTGCCGGCAGTAATTTTCAAGCCCATAGATTTATAATCGTCCGGTCTGCTGTCAAATTCACGGGCTTTTTCAAACCCAACGCCGTTGTCTTCTACAATGCATATGATAGAATCTTCGCTCCGGGTACAGGAAATCCGAAGAATTCCTCCTGTTTTCAGATGTCTCAATCCATGGCTGATAGAGTTTTCGGTATAGGTTTGAAGCAGCATGGTGGGGATTTTTAATTGTTCCAGTCCGGTTTCTACTGAAATCTCATATGTAAAGTGATTTTTAAAACGCATCTGCTCCAGTTCAATATAAGTTTTCAGCATAGCCATTTCTTTATCAATCGTATTCCAGTGCTCTTTGGAGTGGGTGAGGGTCTTTCGGATCAGGTCAGAAAAGGCAGCCATATAATAATTGGCATTCAATTCATCTTCTTTACCATAATAATTCTGGATGGCATTCAGGACATTGAAGATAAAATGAGGGTTGATCTGAGCGCGGAGAGCCTGCATTTCCAGTTCAGCAATCATTTTTTTTCTTTCCGTTTTCTCCGCTTCTTTTTTGCGGATAATATTGACACGGTGTCTGTATATAATAATAATGAAAACCAATAATAACAGGAATATTCCTCCCATAAACCAAAGTTCTTCCCAAAATGGAGGTTTTACTGCAATAGCCAGTACAGCGGGTGTTTTATTCCATATATTATTTTTTCCGGAGGCCCAGATGTTGAGGTGATAATTACCGGGCTTCAGAGCCCCTAGATTTAATGTACTTTCTTCTGTAATCACCGTATCATTCTCTGCTCCCGACAGAAGATATTTATACTTAATATCCTTTTCATCCAGATAAGAAATAGCTGTATAGGAGATCTGTGCGTTATTCTGATTGTATTTCAGGCTGATCTTTTTAGGATAATAAACGATGCTGTCTCTGAAGGAGGCTTTCAGGAAATACACTTTATAAGGATGGCTTTTGCTGACCTGATCCTGATTGATGACAATAATCCCATTCGACGTAGCAAGAAAGGCTTTTCCTTCGCCAAACGTAATCGCATTGATCATATGACTCGGAACTCCGTCGGCAGCTGAAAAGTGATAAATAGAGTACTGCATGTGATCATCAAAGGTGACTCTGGATAATCCTTTGTCTGTATTGATCCATAGTCTTTCCTTCTCGTCTATATAGGCTTTTTCACAAATATTACTGATGAGTCCATTGGTTTTATTCAACTTAATTACTTTCTGGCCATCACGAATGAAAATACCATCAGAATGAGTGCTGATAACAAGTCTGCCTTTCAGGAAATTCAGTGAGGTGATACGGTTTCTGCCTAAGGCCGGATCCTGAATGAATTTATGTAAAGCTGGATTATAATAGAATAACCCCTGCAAAGTTCCCAGCCAATAAATTCCCCTGGAGTCAATAGCAGTAGCGGGAGCTGCAACGGAGGTGTTCAATTTGGGAAGTTGAGTAAACTTTCCGGTATTAATATCATAGACAAGATGATTTCTATTTTGAGTACCGGTTTGGCTTATCAGTATTGTATTATTTCTGATAGCTGCTGATTTCTCAGAAAACTCCAGAATTTTCGTGTAGGTATTTCCAGTAAGGCTGCATTTAAATAATCCCCGGTCTGTTCCTGCTAAAAACAGGTCATTATCAATAGATAGAATATATCGGAGTCTGTTCCATTGCCCGTCACCCAGAGTATATAATGGCTTGAAACTATTTTTCTCCCTTATCATAATTGCACTGTTGCTATATCCTGCCAGAAGCTTTCCTCCCGGTAGATACTTTACAGTTAAAACATTATTATCTATGAGTCCGTCAGCTGTAGTATATACTAGTGTTTTATTGGCTGGCTGCATATATACACCTTCATTGGTAGGGTACCAGCAATTGCCTTGTCTATCTATAAAACTGCTATAGCTTACAATGCCTTTCATTGCAATGTATTGGAGATTTTGACCTGAAGGTTTATTGGGGTTATATTCCAAAATTCCGCTGGTGGTGCAGCTCCATATTTTACCGTTTTTATCCACAGTAAGATCAAGGATATTACTAGGCATTTCAATTTTTTCACTACAGATCTGCCTTCTTTGAACACGATATCATACAATAAATTGATATACCTTACATACAAATGTTCATTCAGATAAAAACAAGATCTTACCGCTTTTTCCTTAAATACATGAACTATTGTTGATCCCTGATGATTTTTCTTTATAATCTTTTTCGCGGAAATATAATAATCATTGCCCTGATCAGAAAAATGCAGGTGGGGGATTGTGATGTGCTGTCTTTTGGATTGGAAATATCATTTTTACCTATAATATATTTTTTATGCCGGTTAGAATAAAGATCCCATCTTGGGGCAATATCATAAAAACCGATTCCCCTTTTTTCCATAAGGCGGCAGAGCTTATCATTCTGTACAGAATATACCTTTCCGTTATAGATATAGGTAGGACTTCCGTTATAAGTACTTACCCATAATCGCTGCCAGGAATCTTCCCATGCCTGGAAAGTTTCATTATCCGGAAGTCCGTGATTACTGGTGATGGTTTCAAAATGATGCCCGTCGAACCTGGAAATTCCCCAGCTGGTACAGAACCAGATAAACCCCTTGCTGTCCTGATACACAGAATATACTGTATTGCTGGGTAACCCGTCACTTAAACTATAATGACGAAGTTGGGGCTTCTGACTGTACATCAGCAGGCTATGAAACAACAGGAATAATATGAGACGGTAATGATACATAGTTTTCAGGCTAATATAGAGAAATCTCCAGAATGGGAAATGCCTTAATACATCATATTTACTACTGTTCTGCTCATTCAAAGTATCAATATACTCGATTAGGTTTTTATCCTGCTCACTTACTCATTTGTTCTTTTTTTTTCTTTAAAAAAGAGACAACTTGTACCTGTTTATCGGCAATGGCGTCCCGAATGATAAAGAACGCTATCATTAAAATATACCTTTATGAAAAAAACTCTAACTAAGATCTTTGGATCATCAGGCTCATTTTTAAGAGCAGGAAAAGCAGGCTTTCTTCTTTTTGCCGCTTTATTTTGTAGTACGGCTTTAAGTGCCCAGGTAATAATAATCACTGATCCTGGTGTTCCCTCTCTTCCTTCTAGCACAAAAGTGCAAATAACAAGAGCAACAGGGAATTTGCCATCTCCTGTATCATTGGAAATTAAGTCAGGGTCAACAACAGAAGCTAACACTTTCCTTCAAAACCCACCTACTGGTACTACCAATACCTTTACTTATACATTTCCACAGCTTTTTACCCTTCCGGGAAATCCAGCAGCAGTAAGAACCTTTAGAGTTTCTTTCTCTAATCCTGGAATGACCAGTAGATATTATCCGGTTCCAACTACGATTGGGGCATCTACTACCATTATTCCGGGATTTAAGACAAGTGAGATGGATCGTGGACTATGGTATTGTGCAGGTCCTGATACCAGCTTTGGATATGGAGTAATTCTTACCCGTACCAGCTCCACTACATACCTTATTGAATGTACTAAATTCTTCTGTCATCTATGTGATCCATGTACTCCCATCACTCCAACTGTAAGCAAATCAGGCGCAACTGAGCAGAATAATAAAATGAAACTCTACCCAAATCCAAGTAATGGATACGCAGAACTTGAATATGCGGCTTTAGGAAAAGAATCCATTACTGTAAATGTAGCAGATATAGCAGGGAAAAGCATATACCAATATAAAACAGATGTGACCTCCGGGGTTAATAAACTGCCAATAGATATTCAAACTTCGGTATCCGGAACCTATTACGTCAACTGGCGTTCCAGTAACGGAAACTCCGGATCACTGCAATTGATAAAGAAATAGATATGTACCGGTAAAAACTAATATTGATGAAAAAGGCGCACTAAGGTGCGCTTTTATGATTTATATACCCTGTTAAAAGAGAGTTATTTTCTTAAAACATCTATGGAATCTATAGTTTTTCATAGTTTTTTCAAAATTGATACTGGTTGTTTTTAAATTATTTTGTAAGTTCGCGGGCTTAAAAAAACTATTTAAAATATATGAAAAACAAATTAGCGGCATTACTCATGCTGGGGATCACACTTTCTACTACTTCATGTGCAACTATTTTTACAGGAACTCAGGATTCAATAGCTTTTTCTTCAACTCCTGAAGGTGCAAAAGTATTTCACAAAGGAATCGAAAAATGTACAACACCTTGTACGACGAAAATCCCAAGAGCTTTGGGTAAGCAGATGATTACATTTGAAAAAGAAGGATTTGAGAAGAAAGAAGTAAAATTGACAAAAAACTTTAATGCTGTAACCTTACTGAATATTATTCTGGGAGGTGCTATCGGAGTGGGAATTGATGCGGCTACAGGATCTCTGACCAAATATTCTCCAAAAAAATATGATGTTGAGCTCCAAGCAAAACCATAACTGGATAAAATATAAAGGGAAAAAGTAAAAAGGCAAATTCGCAATGAGCGGATTTGCCTTTTTTATTCTTATTTCAGTATTTCTTTCAGGAACATCAGAGTATGATTCCAGGCTCTTTTAGCCATTATTTCATTATAATCCGGTGATTTCGGATCTGTAAATGTATGTTTTGAATGTGCATAGGTGATAATCTGCCAGTCGGCGTTTCCTTCGTTCATCTCTTTGATGAGGTTATTATAATCATCAGGCGTTACACTTTTATCATCAGCTGGATTTTCAACCAATATTTTAGCATTTAAAGCTTCATTTTTTCTGCTCTGATCTCTCGTAAGACTGCCATGGATGGAAACAACACCTGCAACAGGCAGATGTCCTCTCGCGGATTCTAATGCACCCGTCCCTCCAAAGCAATAGCCAATAACGGCTACTTTGTCAGAAATTGCCCCATTTTTCTTCAGCTGTTCCAATGCCAGTGAAATTCTTTTCTGGTATTCCTGGTAGTTCTGTTTATAATATCCTGAAGTTTTTGCAGCAGATTCATTGTCTGCAGGAATTTTTCCTTCACCATAAATGTCAGCAATAAAGGCAATATAACCTTGCTTTTCAAGTTCAATAGCTGCCGTTTTAGCTTCCTCATCAATTCCTTTCCAGGCGGGTAGGATCAATACTCCCGGAAGTTTTTTTCCTGCATTAGAAGTGATCAGACCATTCAGTTTCTGAGAACCATCCTGATAAGAAACGGTTGTAAGTTTCTGACTGAAAAAGGTACCTGAAGCCATAATCATTGTGGTTAATAAGATTGAACGTATCATAATTAATTATTTTGTAATGTATTGTAAGTAATTCCTAACTAAATTAATAATAAAAATGGTCCCGCATGGACTTTAATTTTTCAGTTGTTCCCACTTCTTATTTTTGTATTCATAGATCACGTTGTTTTGATGATGGCTCACTTTAATTTTATAAGGGGTAATAAAATCTAAGAAGACATCAATAGGGAATTCATGGGTACTTGTTTGCTTACCTTTTAACTTTATCTTGTAGGATACTGAATCATAGTATTTCATGAGATAATCAAAATTTTTGTTGCCTATCATTTTACGATATACATCAATTTTTTCAGGAATAATAGCTGTTGACAGATAGATATCCTTACCGTATTTATTACGAGCATATTCCAGGACGTTTTTATTCCAAAATCTGGTGATCAGAAAATTGTATCCGGGAGACATGCCGTCATCAGGTGTATCGATATCAATATAAGACTTTTTGTCTATGTATTGAATATTGAAAAAAGCCTTTCGACCCACAAGATCTTTTTTAGGTATTTTTTGTACAAGATCATCTAAAACTTTTTTATTGATCAGGTTGTAAATTTCTTCAATGTTTTTAATATCCATCTTGAATTTTTCCATTCGGATATTTACAGTTTCGCTTCCAAGCGTACAGCTTATTACACGGCATCCATTAGAGTGAGCCGGCCCGGGGATGGTAGGGCAATTATCATCTTTATCCAAAATGCCATCCCCATCCGTATCCTCCCATGGACATCCATTATTTTCTGCAGGTCCTTCAACGGTAGGACAGGTATCATCTTTATCTAATATGCCATCCTTATCAGTATCCGGCCAAGGACAGCCATCGTTCTCTATAGGGCCTTTTTTCATAGGACATTTATCAAGATAAAATGGAATATTGTCTTTATCTTCGTCAGAAAGGCAATGCTTTTTATTGAATTCTTTGCGACATTTTTTTAATATTTCCTTGTTTTCAATGTTTTGTGCGTGGGTGTACATTCCCACCAAGATCAATAACCATAAAGTTTTTCTCATATGCATAAAAAATCCTCACCTAAATTAATCAAATATAACTTAATAGTGAGGACGGTAAATACTATAAAATTTTAATTTATTCGAATTGGATGCCCAGATTGATTAATTCCTGTTGCAAATTGGTATCTGGGGTAACCTGAATGGTAATGAATCCCAGTGATTTCGCCATTTCAATATTCTTCGTATTATCATCAATGAAAACCGATTCGTCAGCTTTGATATTGTATCTTTCCAGCAGCACATGCCAGATTTTAGGATCAGGTTTGATGAGTTTTTCTGTTCCGGAGACTACAATTTTACCCTCAAAAATCTGGAAGAAATCATAGTTTTCTAATGCGTAAGGGAAGGTTTCTTCGGACCAATTGGTCAGTCCGAACAGATCATAGTCTGTGTTTTTAAGCTTTCTCAGAACTTCTACGTTCTGTGGGATATCACTTTTCAGCATGACCGTCCAGTTGTCGTAGAAAGCGCGGATTTCTTTTTCCCATTTAGGGAATTTTTTCACTTGTATTTCTGTTCCTTCAGCCAGGCTTCGTCCTCTGTCCTGTTCTATATTCCATTCATCCTGGGCGATATTTTTCAGAAAATATTCCATTCTTTCGTTATCGTTAAAATATTCTTTGAAGAAATATCTTGGATCCCAGTCCATGAGTACACCTCCGAAATCGAATATGATGTTTTTTATTTTCATAATGTTTAATATTATTGTGAAATACTACTTTTTTTGTGAACCACTCCGTCAGAAAAGAGGGATTTTTTACTGCTTTACTCAATATTGGTAAAACGGGAATGATTTTGTGCTACTCCGGTCTGTAAAACTGATACTGCCCGTCTTTATAATAAGCGTTGATATGCTGAAGCCCATTGGTCAGTATGATTTCTTTAGCTCCAATAATGGAATTATATCTGGCCGTTTGTTCAAATGTTTTTTCCGTGAGTTTGATCTGTGGAGCCTTGCATTCGATCAAAATTACAGGTTCCGTTTTTTCAGTAACCAGGAGGTCAATACGTTTGGTAAGACCATTCAAAACGATCTTCTTTTCGGTAATGAGGGCCGATGCAGAATAGGATTTTACAGTAAGATAATAATGTATCCAGTGCTGTCTTACCCATTCCTCAGGAGTGAGCAGAAGATAAGTTTTACGAACCAAATCATAAATAAAAAACTTATCTTTGTCTTTCTTGAATTTAAAATCAAAAGTTTCCTGAAAATTCAGTTTTGGAAGTTCCATTAATAAGATGAAAGAATTAGATTTAATCCTCAAAAATATTAAAAATAAAGAAGTTTTACCTATTTATTTTTTCCACGGAGAAGAAGCTTACTTTATTGATGTCGCTGTAAGAGCTCTTGAACACGGCTTTTTGGAAGAAGATGAAAAAGCTTTCAACCAAACGGTTACCTACGGAAAAGATACTTCTTATCAGGAGGTGCTCTCTCTGGCGAGACAGTTTCCAATGATGGGGACAAACAGGTGATTATTGTGAAAGAAGCTCAGGATTTAAGACTGAATGAAGAGGAAAACAGAATTCTGGAATCTTATGTAGAAAACCCAATTCCTTCTACGGTTTTGGTTTTCGCACACAAACATAAGAAACTGGACAGCCGAAAAAAGGCAGCTAAAGCATTAGACAAAGCCAAAGCGCTTTTCCTGAGTGAGTCTGTAAAGGAAAATAACCTTCCGAAATGGATCTCAGATGAATGCCTAAAGCTTAGCATCAAGACGGCACCCAATATTTCTCATCTTCTGGCAGAATATCTAGGAAACGACCTGTCTAGAATTGCCAATGAACTGAACAAACTGAAGATGATCCTTAAAGAAGGAGAAATCCTTGACGGGGCGATCATTGAAAACCATATCGGAATCAGTAAAGAATACAATATTTTTGAACTTCAAAAGGCTTTGGGAACCAAAAATGCCAATGCAGCCTTTAAGATTGCCCATTTTATGGGGAAGAATCCGAAGAACAATCCTTTTGTAATGATGCTGGCAAGCCTTTACAATTATTTTTCAAACGTTATTATCTACCAGACCATGGCCGGGCAGTCTCCGCAGACGATTGCATCACAGATGGGCGTAAACCCTTATTTTGTCAAAGACTACGCAGAAAGCGCAAGACTTTACCCTTTAAAACATGCCACAAGAGTCATTTCTATTTTACGTGAATTCGATATGAAAGGAAAAGGCCTTGGAGCAGTGAATATGGGCGATGCAGAACTGATCAGAGAACTGGTATACAAGATTATCAATGTAGATAAGATTAAGATGAAGGTATAATACGTGTTGCAGGGTAGCGAGATACGTGATTCGAGACATACCGGTACGAGATATGAAAACAGGAGTGTTAGATTTTGCAATCCGAATCCCAACCCTCCCAACAATCACCATCGAAATTCAACATATCAGATATTGACAAGTATCATTAAAATAACTTTAAAAAGACGGTAAAAATTACGAAATTAGCGGTCTTAATTAAATCTTTTCGAACAAGTAAATTATGGAGCAAAATATTTTAGATTGTGTGATCGTTGGATCTGGGCCTTCTGGCTTTACCGCTGCTATCTATGCAGCAAGAGCAGACTTGAAACCTGAATTGTATACAGGTTTGGAGCCAGGCGGACAATTAACAACCACTACTGAAGTTGATAACTTTCCAGGGTATCCAGCAGGGATTACAGGTCCTGAAATGATGATGGATCTGCAAAAACAGGCAGAAAGATTTGATACCAAAGTTCATTATGAAATGATCACCAGAGCTGAGTTTTCTAAGGAAGTAGGCGGTGTTCACAAATTATATGCAGGAAACAAAGAAATCCTTGCAAAAACAGTCATTATCTCTACAGGAGCTACAGCAAAATATCTAGGTCTTGATGACGAGAAAAAATATGCAGGAGGAGGGGTTTCAGCTTGTGCTACATGCGATGGATTCTTCTACAGAGGAAAAGATGTAGTGGTAGTAGGAGCAGGAGATACTGCAGCAGAAGAGGCTACTTACCTTGCAAAACTATGTAAGAAAGTAACTTTATTGGTAAGAAAAGACGTGTTCAGAGCTTCAAAAGCAATGATTCACAGAGTGGAAAACACTCCGAATATCGAAGTGAAGTTTCACCATGAATTAATTGGAATTGAAGGTGAAAACAGCCTTGTAGAAAGAGCAGTGATTATTAATAATCAGACTCAGGAAAAATCTACAGTAGATGTTGAAGGGATCTTTATCGCAATCGGTCACAAACCAAATACTGATATCTTCGCAGGTCAGATAGATCTTGATGAAAACGGATATATCGTTACTGAAAAAGGTTCTTCAAGAACAAATCTTCCGGGAGTATTTGCTGCTGGAGACGTTCAGGACCATATCTACAGACAGGCTATTACAGCTGCCGGAAGCGGATGTATGTCTGCAATGGATGCAGAAAAATATTTAGCTGAATTACACTAGTAATATTTAGTTTATAGAATACAAAGCGTGCCCAATGGGTGCGCTTTTTTTGTTTTCTGTTTTGTTGGAGAATCAGAAAGGCTTTCAAATTATTTCTGAACCATTAAGGAGACTGAAGTTGTGAAGGAAAGTTAAGGGAGAATCAAAGTCTTGATCATTTTTGAAAACTCTCGCAGATCAAGCAGATTACGCAGATACTAATAAAAATCTGCATAATCTGCAAAATCAGCGTGAGACATTATACAGCATGCAGTTTTATTGAGTAATCGCAAAGGCGCAATGTTTCTTTCAAATTCTCAGAATAGTCTTAAGGTACAAGAGCATCCAAGATTTCCAGCAAGTATAAAACGTTATCAATTTTATCACAGATAAAATCCTTGCGCCTTATAGCAGGCTGCTTTACGATGATTAGCGCCTTTGCGTTTGCCAACAATCTGCACCCTATTAATAGCAAAAATTCAATTAAGATCGTGAAATAGTAACAAAAACATTGATATATTTGTGAAATTGCAAAACAATCCAAACTTGCATCTAAAGAAACTATCAACTGAACAAAAACGAATAAAAAATGAAAAGAGTAACCGCTATCGGAGGCATCTTCTTTAAGTGTAAAGAACCTGAACAAGTAAACGAATGGTACAAAACCCACCTGGGACTGGAAACCAGCCCATACGGGACTAAATTCGACTGGAGAGAAGCAGATTCTGATAAGAAAGGATATACACTATGGAGCCCTTTTAAGGAGTCTACCCAGTATTTTGAGCCTTCCACAAAAGAATTTATGATCAATTACCATGTAGAGAATATTGAAGCCTTGGTAGAAGAGCTGAAAAAAGAAGGCGTAACGATTCTGGACGAGATTGCTACCTATGAGTATGGAAAGTTCGTTCACATTCTGGATCCGGAGGGCAACAAGATCGAATTGTTCGAGCCGGCAGGGGAATAGTACGTCTGTAGACCTATCTTCCTGATTGGTCATTCCGAAAGAATACAGCCTGTTATTCTTATTCAATGGTCAAAAGAATTGTTGAGGTTCCTGCGGAATGACACCATAGAGATGTGGGTTTTATAAATGCAGATTTATCTTTCCATAGAAATCCGGTTATGATCATTCTGAAAAGGATGTATTGGAAAATTACAATTCTGGGAAAAACCACTATTGAATACGGCGGGAAAAATTCCCTTCCTTTGGAGGGGTGGCGAAAATTCAAAGAATTTTTGACGGGTGGTTTTACCTGGTACACCCTTCCACATTGTTGTTCCGACGAAAGAAGAATTTCATAGATCCATAAGATTCTTCCTTCGTCAGAATGACAGTTTTGGAACAGCCAATTTCTCTAATTTCTAATCCAAAATATATATTTTCTTCTCTTTAAGATTGAAACCTAGCTTTTTACCCAGCCAGTTGATACTCGTTTTACCTTCATAAATAAGACCTTCTACAAAAAATACATCAGGTTTTTCTACGGTTGCAAAAGACGTTGAAATAGAACCAATACTACCTTTATAAAACTTAGTCGTCAAATCGGGATTGAATTCACTTTTCTTCTCCACTACCTGCAGACCTTCTTTTTTGATATCCAGGGTATTCATCAGGCGTTCACTCAGCCAAAAAGAATCTTTGCCGGCACCGGAATCCAGAAGAACGTTGATCTTATATTTATTGTTCAAGAGTACGTAGGCCGTGATATCCAGAGACTGATCTGCATTGGTAGACAGCTGGATATCCATCACTTTTTTGCTGCTCAGTTTTTCTTTTGGAAAGATAAGTTCTTTGGTCGTATAATCGATGATAAACTCAGTGTCATAAAGCATTGGAAGGGAAATCAATCCATCTATTCCTTTGATTTCCATCTCATGCGTGGCATACCAGGTATCTTTAAATTTTTTCCCATTAAAAATAATCTCTTTTGATTTGAAGAGAGGAATGGTCATTTTTTCACCTGTTGCCCGGAAAGCTGTTAGGTAGTTGTATGTTTCTTTTGGTGCGAGATCTTTGGAAAAATTGTTCAGAAAAAGATTGATCCCTCCTCCGGTATCCAATATAAAATTTCCCTTCTTACCGTCTACTTCAGCCCCTACAATCAGGTGGCCGGATGGAAGTATTGACATGGGCATCTTCTGTGCAAAAGCCATAGAAGAGAAAGCTAAGGAAGCGGCAATAGCCGTGTTTTTGATAAAAGATTGAGTAAACATTTGGAAATATTATTATTAGTTTTTAGTTCTGTTATAGGGTGATATGAATCTTTACAAATATAGTCTATTCTTATCACTGGTAAGGTATGCAGGCCCTTCAAAAGGGGCTGGAGGCAGTTGCATAACGGTCTCCAGATACTTGCATAACCCTCTCTAGGGGGTTCATGTACGGTCTCTACCCCCTTCGGAACGGGGTATCCCCCCCTTAGTGAAGGGTCTCTACCCCCTTGGGTAAGGGGGTAGAGGGGGTTGAGTAAGGGGCTCCAGACCCTTATGGAAGGGGCTATAGGGACTTCGGAAGGGGGTAAACGGAATTTTTGAGATAGACAATAAAAAAACGACCTCCACTGGAAGCCGTTTTTTATTCTTATATAGAAGAGATTATCCCTTTTTTAGTTTTGCATTTTCTTCTTTTAAAGCTTTAATCTGCTCTTTCAGAAGATTGATATATTCTTGTTGATTCTCTAAAAGATACTCCGGAATATTACAGTATTGAATGTAATTGATACTTGAACTATCATTGAGAGTAGGTTTGTCATTGTGTTGTATTTGAGAAGGTTTCTCTTCTTTTATATCTTCCAAAGGAACATCCAATGCTTTAGCCAGCTTTTCCCATTCATCATCAAATATTCTGACATCTCCACTTTCTTTTCTGCTGTAGTTGGAGACATCGGTTGCCAGAATATCAGCAATCTGCTGCTGAGTATAACCTTTCTGCTTTCTTATAGTTTTTAGTTTCTCCATTGTCATAGGGTAGCTGTGTTTTTACAAATATAGTGAAAAAATAATACTATAAAATCAAGCTAATATCTGTCTGGTATAGAACTATTAACTCACTTATTAATTTATATTTTATAAAGAAAAGAATTATATTTGAAAGAAACTAAGACAGAAAATTAAAATTAAATGAATAGATTAATAATTATAGGAAATGGGTTTGACCTTGCACATGGATTGCCCACATCATATTCATCATTTTTGAATTTTATTTGGCAGGAATTTCATCAAACAACAACTAATCCATTATTTATGGAATTATTTGAAATTGATGAAATGCACTTGTCAACAAATGGATTGAGTTATCAAAACTATAAAGATTTTTGTAATCAAATGAGATTTAATTATAGGAGTAGTAACTATATGTTTAAAGATTCTTATTATGGTTCTACAAGTTTTAACCTTTTTTATAGAAACACTTTATCTTTTGATGAAGATTACCAAAAAGTCTTTTCCTTTAAGAATAAATTTTTTGAATTAATAACTGTTAGACAAGCAATTAATTGGGTGGATATTGAAAACTCATATTATAAAGTTTTGATATCATTAATTACAGGTGAAGGAAAATATATGCATATAGGAACTGTTAAACAGTTAAATAAAGAATTCACTGTAATAAAAAATCTTTTAGAATATTATTTAACTGAAAAAATTGAAAAAATCTATCAACTTAGTACTTCTTATTCTTATTGTGAATCTATTTTAAGTTTATTTGAGTATAAGTTTAAAAATTTAAAATCACTATATAATGAGGATAATCAATTTTATTTAGAATTCCCACCTGATTATAGAAAAAAACTCGAAGATTTTGATTATTTATTTTCAGAAACATACATTGATAAATCAAATAACACTTATGAAAATCTCTTTCTGGATTTCAACTATACATCAAACGTAGAAAATTACGTTACTAATCTAAATTTTAAAAATTCAAGATTTTTTGGTGAATTTTCACATATACAAATTCATGGTCAATTAAACGACGTTATTAATCCAATTAATTTTGGTTTTGGAGATGAGATGGATGATCATTATAAGTTTTTAGAAAATACAAATGATAATGATTTTCTTGAAAATATTAAATCTTTTATGTATTTGAATAATTCTAATTATAGAAAATTATTAAACTGGATTGAAGCTGATGATTATCAAATATATATTATGGGCCATTCTTGTGGACTTTCAGATAGGACATTATTAAATACTCTATTTGAACATAATAATTGTAAATCTATAAAAATCTTTTATTATAAAGGAAAAGATGGATCAGACAATTTTAAAGAATTATCTCAAAATATATCAAGACACTTCAATAAAAAATCATTAATGAGACAGAAGGTTGTCGATAAAACGCTATCATTACCTTTGCCACAATATGTGAGATATGCTAAAAAGACTATTTAGACAGGATAAATAAAATGTTCAGGTATAAAATCAGGAAAAATAATTCCCTTGATTTCTAGTCTATTATTAAGTTTTGTTAAAATTTGTGTGGGAAAAGTTTTGCAGAAAATAAAAATCGTTCTATATTTGCACCACTGAAAACAACGGTATAGCCGGAGTTTAGGGAGAGATGGCAGAGTGGTCGATTGCGATAGTCTTGAAAACTATTGACTGTAACAGGTCCGGGGGTTCGAATCCCTCTCTCTCCGCTGGTTGAGAAACTAAAATAAGCTAAAACGCTGTAAACATCAATGTTTACAGCGTTTTTTGTTTTAGCGCTAGTATCAGAAAAAATCAAAACTAATCTTTGTAATTTAGTTGGTACACTTAAGTATATCACTTCCATAAATTAGGAGACTATATACTTCTATGTACCAACAGGAAATTCCTTCACTATTTTCATGATAATTATAATCATTCTCAATTAGAAAGAGAATTTTAAGAGTATCATCTATTTGGTACAGGAAAGTATATAGTTGCCTTCACAAAATAATTAAATTTACAATATGACTTATAAAGTTTTGAGTATGAATATT
The DNA here is from genome assembly GCF_021869745.1 of Chryseobacterium sp. MEBOG07. Taxonomy (NCBI): domain Bacteria; kingdom Pseudomonadati; phylum Bacteroidota; class Flavobacteriia; order Flavobacteriales; family Weeksellaceae; genus Chryseobacterium; species Chryseobacterium sp. MEBOG07. The sequence goes on along the minus strand of NZ_CP084579.1, from coordinate 3,432,651 downwards.
AAGCATCTTACTGAATTTCTATTGGTCTATGTATCTGCTATTGTTGATCAATTAAAATCAATATAATGTATGCGTTTTTAGAATTTCATCATTGAAAACATTACTTTTAATGATGGCAACAAAATTTCTTGCAGATACTTTTTTATCTTTTAAAAGTTGTAGAACTTCAGAAATATCTTCAGTATCTTTTAGTTTTTTCAATTCTCTTCCAATTGGAAAACCGATATGCAATAATCTATCGAAATCTTCCATGTTCATGAAATTCTTTTCATTTATTTGATCTTGAACCTTTACGAATTCTGTTTTATCTAATAAACCATTTTCGCAAGTCAATGTTATATGTTGATCTAAAGTCATTATATTTGTTTAACTGTAAAGATACTAAACTTCAATTACTGTTTTTCCTCAAACCAGAAACTAAATTCACATCCAAATAAGCATAGATCTATTAATGAAAAATGGTAAAATATCTATTCATCCAGATCAAGATAAAAGCGGGAAGAAAAATTTTACAGAAACCAAGTTTTATTATAACTTTAGGCTAAATAATATTCCCTGAAATAAAGTCCATCTTCAAAAAAAGGATTTTCGCATCAATTATGATACAACGTACAAAAAAGTTTCCGACGATGATATCTATTATCAACTATCCATATACCTATTTTTTAGCTGGTCTCGGATGCATTATCGTCATACTTTTGGCAGCGGTCGCAATCATTTCAGGAGGTGGGTTAATTGATAATGGTTTTTGGGAATATTTAACAAATAAGCCAGGACACTTTTTTGCATTGCTTTTAATAACGTTCATCTCAGCCGGTGCGAGTTACTTTACTGCAGCCTATCTTTTTAAAGCTAAAAGAGATAATAAATATAGTATCGTTGTGAATGAGGAAAGCGCATTTATTTTCTTTCCGAATGGCAAAATTTCAGAACAGTTTTTATATTCAGAATTATATTTTTCTAAAGAACAATTTGACTCTGATATTGGCTTGGTCTTAAACATCAAATATAATTTAACGAGATTGACCGTTTATAAAAACGATGGCTATGGCGAGAGTAAAATGTATACTGTCAATTTTCAAAGGGAATATTATGTGATCAAAAACAAGTTTGAACTTTACCGTCATTTTCTTGCAGGAGTACAAATCTTTCGACCGGATCTCAAGATTCAATATTCTGCACTTATTCATTTTCAACTTCTTTAAGGATCCCAATTCTTAACTTTCTATAATTTCTTCTAAGATTAATCACATTATATTATGTGAGAATAGTTTTTCTTATGATAAATATTTGATATTACTGCAAAATTTCATTACTATAATAGTGTCGATTCTCGTTTATTTTCCAATTTTCAAGCTTAGGGGGAAATGATTGCTGTAATAAATGGCAGATATAATTATTAAACCATTAGACCCTACAAAACCTTTACCTTAAGGGGGGAAGCTTGATTATGTAAGTGCAGGTGAAGGATTCTATAGCTATGCAGAAAATAGGTATATTTATCAATTGTACGTATCCTTCAAGTTTTTATTTTGTCAGCAAAAAGCTTTTTAATTTGAACTATAAGTCACACTTTCAAATTCTTTAGGAGAAGGAGAGCATCATTTATCTGTGTTTGATTTTATAAATAAAACATTCGCCAATCCAAATAAAATTTGAGATAGAATTATTTGTACTTAATAATAAAGTCTTCAAAATAAATTTTATATTAGCAATAGGAACAGCTATATAACTGAGATTGACGCAATGCGTGAAGATGAAAGTTAGCGGTCATTGCAGTGCGATGCCTCAAAATTAGCAGCAGACAAATTTTAAATAAAAAATAGTCATCGACACGGCATCAGGAAAAAGAAAAAAAATAACTTGTCGAAAAAATTAATACAAAACGATGGCTGATAAATGATAAAACACAGAATGAAACAATTTATATTTTTTGCAATGGCAATGCTGGGTGTTTTTAAGATTCAGGCACAAAACGGACAAACTGAGAAGCAAGCAATTGCTTTGAATAAAGAGATTTTCAAAATCATTAAGAAAAATTCACTTTTTACGGATTCTTTAAATTGGAAAAATCTTGAAATTGAAAATAAAGCACTTGTCTATAATGACAATAATGCTAATAATGAAAAAATCATTTACGATTTCTACACCAAAAAACTAAGAGAAATTGGTGATAAACATTCGTTTTTTATTTCTTCAAAACAAATTAACGAAATCAGGAATGCCACTATAGCCGAAATTCCACAAGGAGAATATTTGGGTAATGGTGTTGGTTGGGTTAAAGTACCTCGCTTAATGACATTTGATGAAAATTTAGACATTCAGTTTGCTGATACAATTCGCTCCATCATTGAAAAAATTGATACCGACAATACAATTACTGGCTGGATTGTCGATTTGCGTCATAATGGAGGTGGCAATATGTGGCCGATGATAGCCGGTTTAAATGCATTGATTGATGACGCAACCGCAGGTTACTTTGTTCAAGGAAAATCTAAAGTTCCCTGGTCAAATAAAAACGGTACAATTAATGGTAAACCGAAGCCTATAAACACTTATAAAATAAAAAATAATACAGTGAAAATTGCAGTTTTGTTCGATGCAAACACTGGAAGCAGTGGAGAAATGACTGCTGTTTCCTTTCTAGGATTACCTAATGTAAAATCCTTTGGACAAAAATCGGCAGGATATACAACGGCTAATTATACTTTCCGATTGTCTAATGGTGGACAACTTTTATTAGCAAGAACATATGTAATGGATAGAACGGGTGAAAGCTATAAAGGAGAAATTACTCCCGATGTAGTGGTGTCAGACTTATCAAACACCAAAAACGACAATGTAATTAAAACTGCTATTGAATGGCTTTCTGAATAGCGCAATATTTTTTTAACAAGTAATTTTTTCCCAAATAGATAAATAATCTATTAAATGATAAAAGTAATAATTTTTAATGAGTTAAAAGATCACTTCAATTCGGTATATTTCGTACAACCAAGAATTCCTTATGGGGAGTTTTTATTGTAAGTTAACTTTTGCAATCTAATTATTAAATCCGTAAAATGTATCCGTTTTACCTTGAAATGTATCCTTATATTAGTGGATCAAGAATCTATTTTTGCATAGGCATAATATTAGCTTACAATGACAAATAAAATATTTAATATAAAAGATTTTGCATTTTATCTTAACGTTACCAAACCTAAGAATGAGAATCTCTTTATTATTAATTATAGATCCAAGCAGTATCTTTAAGTGAACGTATCCTCAATGTAAATCTCCCCAAACATACCACGAATGGCTGACTTGGAGAAGATGCCTTTATCAGTTTGTGCAAAAGATCTTCAGATAATTTTAGTATAGTTGTAAGAATACTTTTAGGTGGTAATATTCTTACATGTACCTAATAGTAAGAATAGATTAAGTTCAAAAAACGATCATACACACTTTATATGATATGTATAGTGTTCTCCTGTAAAAATCATTTTTGAAATGTGGCTGGTACATTAAAGTATATCGTCACCAAATTGATTTCAAAATATATAAATATAGAAATTCATCTTCAGCGTTTATTAACTAATTTTGAATTTTAATAGCTAAGTGAGGGATATAATTGCACAGGTCAATTATTTAGCATACATTTGTAAGATAATAAGACAACTGCATAATATCAGATTTTAATTTAATCTTAAATGTAATGTCAGTCGCTCAATTTTGTCATTAATATTTTAGGTGTTCTACCTTTTAAGAAGTTTGATTTTCACTCTTAAATTCTATTCATCCATTTTTTTCTCTCAAAAATTATTATCGTTTTGATTTACATCAGGACACAAGGATAATTGATCCTTTAAAACAGAATACAATAATTTTATAATACATATACAATGCAACAAGGAACAGTAAAATTCTTTAACGATGCCAAAGGATTTGGTTTTATTACTCCATCAACAGGTGGTCAAGACATTTTCGTACATACTTCAGGTTTAGTAGATAACATTCGTGAAAATGATGTCGTAACATTCGATTTACAAAATGGAAACAAAGGTGTTAATGCAGTTAACGTTAAAATAGCGTAACTTCAATTAATAACTATATACGTTATTGAGAGAGCAAATAATTTATTTGCTCTCTTTTTTATTTTGAACCTCTCAGGAGATAGTTATTTCTGACTTATCTCAAATACGTTGACTAATCCGGACTTCTGCTTCAGCTAAAATTTATATACAATACCATCCTGATCTGAATCTTGTTGATATGTTATTAGCCATAGGATTTAAAGAATACAATCTTAGTTTTTTTGCAGGTTAGACCGAATAGAACGTTTAAGCATATTTCTTACTACTATGCTATGAAAGAGGTCAATTGAATAAAAATAGAGGTATCCAAACCAGTTATGAAAGTGGACAATAGTGCATACGGTAACTCTTTTCAGGTCATCTTCTGCTTCTGCTATCGACATGGATATATACGCCTTCAAATGCTTATCATCCAATAAAAGGATGGTCTCATTTGCAGACCTATCCGAAACCGAAACAATATGATGGCTAATACCTTTTTCAATACATGCTGCAATGCTTCTAGTACTTTCTTTTTTGAAGTCTTTAACCCAAAAGGTTTAACCAGCATGTTACGCAACATAAATAATGCTTTTATCCAACTTTTTTCTGATCCCCAACCCTCTATTCAGAAATTCAAAGATGTATGTTTATTTATTATTCTGTTGACATGTGTTCTTTTATCCGGCTCTGCAAGAATATTTTTATAATGTAATTTCCAAAAACATAAAAGGACAGATCGCTGATCTGTCCTTTTTATTTTTGCCAGCTTCACACCTATTGATGATGCTCTATTGTTGCTTTAGATCTGTACTTTTTATCTAATTCGCGTACCAAATTCATCGTTGTGGCAGAAAGAACGTAGGCATCCTTATCTTTTTTTGAAGCTTTATCATATAAGTATACAAATTGGAAAGGATCCTCAACATGTTTGATTAAATCTTTTTTGAAGCCTGCTTTATCTATAATAGCGGACATATAACACCCCGGAACATGCCCACTGGTATTCCCCGTATTGATCAGCTTATTCATTTTTAACTTGGATCGGTCTAATGGCTTTACAGACAATAGAGAATCAATATTTTTAATTACTTTGGCTCCATCTGCTATGAATTCTTCACGCGCTCCTCTCTGAAACTCCAATAGTTTTACTGCATCTTTTCCCTCATAGATCTTATCCGTTAAATCAGCACTTCCTTCATTCAGTATTCTCTGAAGCAAATTTATAATAACTGCATCCTCATCTTCTACTTCAAATACAAGTTGGGGTCTTAATACATGATGAAGCTCGTGGCCTCCCATGGCTCCCATTCTATTGTTATCATGAAAATATGCACACATCAGAGTGAATATCATCCAGCTATTCCTCACATGCGCATCATTGTGTATAGGGATAATGGTCACTTTATAGTCTTCAGCTTTTTTCTGATATTTCTTTGGAAGCATCTGATAGGTATACTGATAACAGGTATCAAAATAATGTTTTGGATCTTTCTTCCTGCTCAGGAAGAGAATAGCCTTTTCTCATTTGTTCATCAGTACTCACTCTGACATATAAATACGCTGATTTCATAAGTATGGGTTTATGAAATATCAACGTGAAAAGAGTAGTACCTTATTTAAAATAAAGTTAATTTATTCTTCGGATGTAAATACTATTGGTTTTAGAGACTTTCCTAATACAAACTCATTTTGTTGTTTTTCTCAATGAGGTTATAGTTTATACATTACAATTTTTTTTTAATAAAATTTTATACGTCAAGTTCTGTCGCTTCTGGGGGTGATCTTTGCTTCAAGAAAAAACACAGGAAATGAAATCAGACTTAAAAACTGATGGTGGATATCTTTTGCCGGAAACCACCTAAAAAAATAAGGCTAAAACCTGAAGACAATCTACTAAAAAGAGCTTCAGATCCTAACCTTTATAAAAACCAAAACAAAATTAAAAAATGGAAGCAATTAATCAAAATAATAGCTCACAAACTTTATTCAGATTTGCGACGATGCGTAGCGCGGAATTATCTGATCCAAAGAATAGGGAGAAAAGATTTATTTTCAGAAATTATCTAAGACAGAAGGGAGTAATTGACCCACGAGTAGAAGCAGGAGAATCTTTGAAAAACGTCTGTGGAAAGATCACAGGTTTAACAATAGAAACAGAAGCATCCCTAAAAGCTAAAAGCGTACAATTTTATGAATTGTCAGTTTGGGTTGCAAAAAATAAAGTAAAAGCAACCAAAGAGGAATTTGATGCTAAAATCAAAACTTATAAAGAGACCCCAAAGCCCATTATTGAAATTGACTCTAATATTTGGGATAATCTTATTTATCAGGTGGTTACTCAAAAGGATTTTTATACAAAGGAAACTTTAATGCAATTTTTACATCTTGATCATATTCTTTCCAATTATGATGGAGTTACTCAAGCACAGTATGAAGATGTTATTAAAGCCAAAGTTGTCCTTCCTAGGGAACTTTTTAAGGTAAAAGCTTCATCTTCAGATACGGTTATTTTGAGAGAGGAAAGCAGCTTACAAAGTATTCCTTTTACTGATAGTGCCCTGAAGTTTGCAGAAGCCACAGTAAATCTGAAAGGAAATAAGGATCTTAAAAGAACATTGGAACAATTTGAAAAAAATTATCAAAAAGAATATGGAGCAGCTTATGATACTGCTTATAAAGAATATCAAGAACGGGTAAGACCCGAACAGGCCAGATATGATGCTCTAGTAAAAGAACAGGAATATCGGAAAGAAATTTTCCTGGCAGCAGATAATCGTGAAGGGCTATCAAGTTTAAAATATATTCCGGTTCCGGAAGTCGAAACCTTTACATTTAATTTTCATCCTGAAATTCAGGCAGAAGATTTGCAGCGACAATTAAGTCAGGGAAATAACGAGTCCTTACAACGAATCTTTGGGACTTCTGATTTGGCAGGCGCATTAAATAAAGTTTCAACCTTTACAGAGCTTTTTCAAACCATTGAACAAAACAGCCTACAGCTACAGCAAACGATCTTAAATAATACGAATCTTAATCCGCAGATTTCTACAACAGTAGGAGGAGTTGTTATCCCTGTAACTCAATCTGTAAATACTCAGGAGATTCCTTTTTTTGCTAGAACAATGAGTGGTAATATGGGCTTGGGAGACCATACCATGATTCTGACCACTGATATCAATGCTCCTAAGCACATTGTGAGTGGAAGTTATAATATAAAGTCTTATGATGATCAACTTTTAGCAGGTGGAACCCTGGCTTATACTTTTGATGCTCCCAACGTAACATCTTTATTCAATACTCCAGAAAAAATTCCTGCTGCTGTTATAGATAAAAATGAAATTTTGCTATTGGAAGGCGAAATTATTCTTAATGATGGACTGGTCTATATTATGAAAGCAAAGTTATTGTGGACGGCAAACAGAATGTACAGATTTGAAGGAGCTGGAACATTTACATTAAAAAATAAAAGTACCGGGGGTGATGGAGGAACTGGTAACTGCCTGCCTGTTTTGTTAAGAACCAGATCTTTTCAAAACTATTCGGACAGATGGTTATTAAGTATGACGCCTAAAGAGACTACATCGTTATTTTCCTCGGCTTCAGGAACAATCAAAATATTGGATAATAATGGTAATGTCGTTCAAAGCTCAAATCAATTACAAGTTGCCGGTGGGGGAGATTACTTATCCCTGTTTAGCGATGGCATTTTACCTCAATTGCAAATTACAGAGGCTATAAAGAATGGCTGCCAGCTTGAAGCAGAGCTTACCCTAGATGACGGAAAAGTATATACCTGCAAAATTCCTATGACCATATATACCGCAGGAGGAATAGATTCGGTAACAAAAACCTATAATCTGACAGGTGAAGGAAGTGTTTGTCTGAAAAATAAAGATACCCCGACAACACCTGAGGATGATCAACCATTCATCCCATCAGGCTTTGGAATGAAAAATATTGGTATTGCGGATTACCGAAAGGTAGAACAAAGTACTTACTGTTATGTAGAAGGAGATGTTTCACATATTGAAAACATCATGGCAAGGGAGTATAGAGAGAAATCTTCACGAAGATTAAAAAGAAGTGAATCCCAAACCACTAAATCTACGGAATCTGAAAAAGAGAAATTGACGGATACTACTTCTACGGAAAGAAATGAGATGCAAAGCGAAATCTCTAAAGTACTTCAGGAATCTAAGGATTTTGCAGCACAGGCCGGATTTAATGCATCGTGGGGAGGAAGTACTTCTCCAAGATATATGTTAAATACTGCTGCCAACTATGCTACTCATAGTTCTAAAGAGGAAAGTAACAGACAGGCCGTTACCGAGGCTAAAGATGTTACAGCAAGAGCCCTGGAAAGGATTGTCACCAAAGTGAAAGAAGAACGTATTGATAAAATCCTTGAGGAATATGAGGAAAATAACAAACATGGTTTTGATAATACCAAAGGCAGCAATCATGTTGTAGGGGTATATCGTTGGATTGATAAAGTAGTTAAAAACCAGATCTTTAACTATGGAAAGCGAATGATGTTTGAGTTTATGATTCCTGAGCCTGCAAAATTACATTCATTGGGAATGAAAGTAAGTAACGTTACTGAAAATCAATTGGTGAAACCTATTGATCCGAGAGAATCCGCTGGTATGCAGGTCAAAGACTGGAGTGCTCTAACGGATTCTACAAAACTAAAATACTGGCTGGGTTATTATAATGTTGAAGTTGATGAAAAGCTGGAGCCTGTGGTGTATGTTGGAAAATCAATTGATTACTCTTCCACTGAATCAAAACAGGCCTCTTCAAAATCTGACCTTATTGCTATCCCAGAGCATTATATTACCGAATCTTATGTTGTGAAAAGCAGTAATTCATTCCCAGGTTATAATGGTTGGGGAGATGGGGCAAGTTTACTGGTAGGAGGAGATGGTGCATCCAATGCCTTTTTAAAATTTGTTAGGGAGGTTCCTATTACTATTGCGACAACAAATGCCCATTATTTCCATGCAACGGTTAATATCAAATGTGTATTGCAAGAAGAATATAAAAATGGCTGGCTACAGAAAGCATTCAATAAAATTATTGAAGCCTATAAAGTGGAGCTCAGCAAATATGAAGCTGCATTGGCCGATGCAAAAGCTGTAGGAGTTCAGATCAAAGGATCCAATCCAGGATTCTACAGAAAAATTGAAAATACCATTTTAAGAAGAAACTGTATTTCCTATATGCTGAACCAAAGTCCTGATGCATTACTCACGTTTGGTAAAAAAAGATATTATACCAATGATAATGCTTCTGTAGAAACTTTCCAGAATACAGATATCAAAGTGGATGAAAAACTGGATAAATATGCTGGATTTATCAAATTTATGGAACAGGCATTTGAATGGGAAATCATGAGTTATTATTTCTATCCATATTACTGGGGAGAAAGAAAGTCCTGGGCAGATTTATATCAGTTTGATGATAATGATCCTACATTCAGAGCCTTTATGCAGTCAGGGATGGCAAGAGTTATTGTTACGGTAAGACCAGGATTCGAAGAAGTAGTGAGACATTTCCTTGCCACAGGCCAAATCTGGAACGGAGGTGAAGTTCCTGTGATTGATGATCCTCTATTTTTATCCATTGTGGATGAATTACGCTCACCAAAAGCTACAAAAGAAGGAGAGCCATGGAGAGAGAAAATTCCTACTTCCCTTACTATTCTTCAAGCGGGATCTATTGGGCTGAAAGTTGAAAAAGCCTTGCCTTGCAACTGTGAACCGGGAGTGAAATTTGATGATGAAATGGGAGAAGTCTGTGAAACCAATTTTGAACCCAATGACAATCTTCTTGGAGTAGAATCGCTTGAAGGGCAGAAAGTCATTTCAGGAGACTGGAAATAAAATAGTTATTAATCTAAAAATTTTAAAAAATGCCAATTATAGGAAAAATTATACGTGTAAATGAATTACCTCCCATTGGAGAAAGGGAAACTAATGCTATTTATCAGGTAGCAGCTCCGGGTTCTTTATCTTACACAGATTATGCAGTTGATGAAAACGGTGATTTAAAGACCCATGCCGTTGTTGATGGAACCATTCCTCTTGAATTAGCTGATAATCATGTCAGTATTTCAAATGCTGATCTTTTAGCAGAAGGAATCGCAAGTCAGGCTCAATACAATATTAAAACAAAGGAAAGGTTAGCTAAGAAATTAGAAGTTCCATTGACAGAAGGAAATGCCCAGGACTATCCTAAGATTATAGGATTAAATGATAATGGAAATGTTGCGAAACTTCCTGCAGGTGATTTGGGAAAAAATATGATGAATGCCAACCTGTCAAACAGTTCAGCAAGAAGTCATACTCTTAATGCTTCATTTTCTATCAATACTTTAGGAAACCCATACGTATTATCCGGTTTGCCCAATAAGAATTCTGATACCGCTAATTTTCAAAAAGTTGTAGTCCAAAATACCAATGGCTTAAATGCGGTGCTAGACAGTAAAAATCTACTATTAGAAATACCGAACCAATTGACTGAAGCTGAAAGATCAGCATGGAAAACGAAAATGAACGGAGGCTGGAGTACGGACACTATGAGTGTGGCTGTTATATCACCACCAATTGTGGATAAAACAGACCGTCCGTTTTGGATCAATCTGAAGGGAGCTAATTTGAATCTTCCTTCCACAAGCTTTAAAGTGGAGCTATGTACCCAGGATAGTGTTTCGGCAGATACAGCTACTGTTGTTGTCGCAATCCCCGGTTCACAGGTTCAGTTGTATACCAATGGAATTGACCTGACCTTCTATTACAATTTCAAAAATATTCCTATAGGAGAATATAAAATAAGGCTGTGGAATGGTGTAGCCTGGTATTTGACAAGCTTTACCATCCGTGTAGTCAGCCAGATACAGCGTATCCCTCTGAATAACATTGTTTGGGAACAGAAAATATACAATAATGCGGTATCGCCTGCCATTACACAAGCGGGAGCTGCTGTAAGCTACAGTTCCGACAGTAATGTAAAAGCACTTGCTGATGATTCTTCTTTCATCGCAGCCCGAAAGACAAACCAATTGATAGGAGCAGATGAAGATTTTTACATGAGTGTTGAAATTACAGGTAAAACTGCAACGATTAATGGAGGAAATGGATTTGGAACGATGACCCATTTTGTAGGATTAGTCAATGCTGCCAATGGAGTAGATCTCTTAAATCAAACGGTTGCCAATGTTAGGCTTGTACAGTCTTACTGGTATCCTATGGGAAAAATATTTCCGGATAATTCCGCAGAAGCAGTCACTACTGCGGAGTCTACTTATGCTCTTAATGCAACATTTATAAGACGTGGAGGAAGCTGGACGGTTATTGTCAATTTCAATAATAAGACAGTTACCTATACCAAAACAGGCTATACAGGTCCGGTTGCCTTTGGAATGTACAATATGAACACAATGGGAAATACCGGTGTAAGCGCCAATATTGTTGAACTGTATAAACTATAACCTTTATCAAACTTTGAGATAAAATCAATAAAAAGGCAGAGCCTGAAAATTCTGCCTTTCAATTAGTGTCTATAAACTGATAGGCACTGTTATTTAACCCAGCAAAATTTTAAAACAATGAAAGAAAAATTATTAATACCTGAAAAGGTACAGCAACTTTTAAACGAAATTAAGACAACAGATCTAAACCTTGGGGAAATCAAGATCTCTGAACATCCTTTGCTTCCATCTTTTAACAGGTTTATCAAAATCAATAAAGTGGTGGTAGATACAGAGCTCCCAAGAACCTATCTTTTTTATCAGCAGGTTTTAAGAGATAAAGAAACCAATGAAATAGAACCTTCTAACCTCCCGACTCCGGAATGGCTGATTGGAGAAGAGGAATGGTCAAGCCTTAGAGATGAAAATTTTGAGAGAATATCTGTTCCTGTAGTAGATGACGAAACGCAGAACCCTGTACTGGATGAGGATGGATATCCTAAAACGTCTATCATCAAAGTGAGTACCCATCATTATATGCTTTGGCTTGTTAAGAACAATAAAATAGGCTTTCTGGATCTTCTGAAAAGCTATTTACAGGAGTTTGTTGAGTTGAAAAGCAATGAGCTAAATAAACTGTCTTAATTACAGATTATTTGGATGAATTCAATAACCATTTTACTGGCAGGGCCATAAAACCCTGCCTTTTTCAAAAAAGAAAAAATTATGGAAACACTTGAACTTAGAGAAATCATCAGTAAAGAATGGCGTACTGATGATTATATAAGAAAACAGCTGTTATGTAATAAATTAAAATACAGTAATCAGTTTAATCAGCAGTTTATTCTGGATTATAACATCAATGATTATGATGGAACTGCCGAAGAAAAATACATTAAGGATGATAAAGAGAACATCATATACTTAAAAACATATCTCAATAAGAATAAAGAGCTTGTGAATCTGGTCCAAACAGAGTGTGAAATCAAATTTGTAATTAGTGCTGCACAAGAGAAGATCTCCTGCCAGCTTATTTATTTTTATCACAGAGATGCTGACCGGGAAAAGCTTAGGAGAAAAAAGGCTATTGTATTGGAAACCTTTTCCTATGAGGAATTCAGGAGATTGGTGATGCATGTAGGATTTGATGATTTTGAAAATTATTCTGAATACAAAAATTATTTCACAGAAATCTTTAAATCAAGTTTTCTTAAAGCAAAGAGTGCAGAGGAGCTTAAATTTCTTTATACCAATACTCCTGAATTCGTCCTGAGAGGAATGACTCTTGAAAATGAAACGTTATTCGGACATCTGCTTGCCTTAACAAAACTTGATGATACCGGAATTTTCAGTGGATGGAAGGATGGAAGCTCAGCTCTGGTCAATGTCTTGAAGGCGTTTTCCGATCGTTTTTTTTTAGTGGACAAGTTCAAAAAAAGTCCTGAACTCTGTAACAGGATTTATTTTAATCTGGATGGGGCAAGCGAGTTTAATGGAGAAATGAAATCCAACCGTATCATTTTTGCCACTATTCTGATGGAGTATTGTCTTTTTTCTCATAACCGCCCAAAAGCAGGAGCTTCTACTTTCAGGATAGGGAATGAATATAAAGTAAATACTGAAGTTTTTGGGCTTGCGGGAGACCTATTGGGTTTTGGAAAGTCAGATGAAAAAACTTTTTTTCTTCAGCAGCAGAAAGAAGTAACAAAGAGGGTTTTCATTGTACCCAAAGAAGGAGATCCTAATGCAACAGAACAGGTAACAGAAGATCTGGATGAAGGAGCTAAGTTTTATCCTCTTGACATGGTTTATTTCATCGAGCAGCATACATCAGAAACCAATGAAGGAGGAGAACAGCAGGGTACTATTATGATGGTTCCGGCTATTTATGTAAAAGCGCTGGCTGATGCAGAAAAATGGGAAGATATTAATGAAACGATCCGGATTGTGGCCGACATGATAGGAGTCGTTTTTGGAATCGGAACATTAGCACTATCCGGAAATCCGTACCTGTTATTAGCTGCCGCTGCAGATCTTAGTTTGGCATTACCGGATCTTACCATACAGGCATTCCGGGCGGAAATTGCTAAGCTTCCAGGAGGAGATGAGTTCTTGCGACAGTGGGATCTTATTTATAACGTATTGGGATCTGCTGTAGCAGTACCGCAGCTTGCTGTTGGTTTAGCTCAGCTTGCTGCTGCTTTTTATAGAAGTTGCTTAAGTTTATTGAGAACATCAGCGAATGTTGCAGAAAATGTGAGACAGGGGTTGCGTGCAAGTGCAATTTCCGTATTTTGGATTTGAACAGCGGCGTGTTTCAAAGGAAAGATCTCCGTATGTTTAGTCCTACAGAATGGGTAATCCCAAGCGCAGGGTTCATTTCAAAAACATCGGAATGTGATGCATTGATACAAAACGGGGCATTCTTTATGGAGCTTGATGCTGCTGCTATTATGGAGAGTATTGGAAAAAAAGGAGGTATTAATCCTGATGTGATAGGCTCAATAAGTAGTAACAGGAGATTTGCTTTGGTGTATCAAGGGGAGATTATCGCTCAGGGAAGCCGTTATGATAAAGCATATCAGAAAGTCCTACAGGAAATAAGAAAAGTAAGTTATAGCTCAGAGAAAGTTGGAGAAATATTAGAGTCTTTTGTTAACCGAAGAAGGGTTGTTTCAGTTGAAACTGGTGTAAACCTTGGAATAACACCTGAAAAAGGGATTAAAATGAGTTTCAGATTGATTGATGAATTTGGAAATTATGCAGGAGAATTAATTAGAGCTCAGGAAAAAGGAGATAAGTTGGTATACAGTCTTAGTGTAAGGGGAAAACCGCAAAAATTAAATTGTTTTACTCGTTTATTAGATGCTAAAGGGGCTAGGGCAAACGAATTACCTGTTTATGGTAATGAAAGGATGCTTATGGGAGATTTTAATATTCCTAAAACAATTACTGATAAGTACTCAGGATTAGGAGATTTAGTTCTTTCCGATGCAATGGCTTTTTATCAAACTAATAAAAAGTTTGGACAACTGGATGGTGTTATAGGATGGTGGAAAAAAGCGACAATGTATGAAGATTATGGAGGTCAATCTATTAACCTAACTAAATTCTGGGAAGCAAGAGCTGCTGGAAAAAGTATTGAAGAAGCAGCACTATCAACTTTCACAGGTTCTAGGATGAAAGCAAAAGGTTTTGGAAAAGTGCGGTATGAAATTGATAACATTGAAGAAGATCAAGTAATTATTAATTTTTTAAAAAAATAAAATGAAAATTATATTTAGTAATGCAATAAAACATAATCAAGATCATTTTGATTTTATTGCTAACAAAGCAAATAGATATGTACATGGTTCAAAGTATATGTATTCTGATGGAAAGTACTTGGAATTAATTAAGAAATCTATTCCTAACAGATTAGAATCTTCAAATTACAAAGATTCACCTCTTACAAAAGAAGAAATACTGGCTTTTAATGAGGCTTTGGAAAAACAAATCGAATATTGGTTATCATTAAGAGTTCATATTCCAATAAAAGAAGGAACGGATACTGTAACTTATAAAGGAGAAACTATAGAACTTGATATCCGGCCTATTGATATTAATGACAATGATAAAGCTTTACGAGATTTATTACGTCTTCACGATATTATAAAAGAGTGTCTGGAAGAAGATAAGCCACTATATTTAAGTATATATGAGGAAGAATAAGTAATTTTTAAACCGCTCAGTTTTGAGTGGTTTAATTTGTTAATAAAATTATAATTCTTTTACTTGAATTTGAATAACGAGCTTCCTAGTTTGTCTAATATATGATGGTAATTATTATTAACTACTTTTATAAAAGAATTGTTTTAAGAATTTTCTTTTTATAATCAAAAATAAATTTTAATCTATAGAAACGTTTTGATGTTACCTTATCGTTAATAAAAGTTGCAGGAAGTTTAGCTGAAAAAATAAGGTGTTTTAACTCATTTTGTATTTTTTCGTTTTTCCCCTTTTCAATCTTTATATTAGATATAGTTCTATTTTCTTCTACAATAAAAGTAAAAATAAAAGTATTTTCTAAAGGTATTTTATTATTATCAAAAATCGCAAAATTAAAGGATTTAGATAGTTTTTCAATTTTAAAATATACTAAATTATCATCTATATTGTAATTATCTGGTATTTCTTTGTAATTTTTTGGAGAGGGAGGATTCATAACCTTTTTTCCTGTCCGGACAATGACAAAAAAGTAAAAATAGAACAAAGTATAAATAAATTTTTCATATAATAATTTTGTGTTAATTCAAAAGTAAGAATTTTTATTCAGAAAAACTTTTCATCTAGATTTTTAAATAAGTCCTATGGATCAAAATTAATTGTATTAATAGACAAGGAGAAATTGTACGGGCTGTAAAAGATAAGAGTATATATAAAATAATGGAACAGATTATACAAAAATTACATCATGGAATAAAACAAAGTGGTTGGGATTCTTATAAGCCTTTAAAAAATGAATTACTAACCTATGATTCAAAAGATTTAATGATTAAGTTGCTTAATTCTGAGGATTTTAGATGTAAAAATGTAAGAAGTCTTTTTACAATTATTCCTGAATTATGGAAAGATTTTAATCTGGATGATTGGATGTATATTATTCGAAAAGTTGACCGTCCTACAAACTACCGATTATATATAGATGACGGGCCCTATTTTGAAGACATCCGTTTTTTATATAACTGGATTGGTATAGATAGTATTAGTTTGTATAAAAATGATCCGGGAGTTTCTTCTAAAAATAAACAAAACTTGGATAAAGTATTTCCAATGTTTCTACATGATATATTGAGAAATGGAGATTATAAAGAAGACTTTCAAGATGGAACATTTGGAGACATAAAATATTTCCGGGATATGAAAACGCGATTAATAAGTCAAGGGGCAAAGCCAAGTCCGATGCCAAATTTATAACAACTTTATATAATTTAAATTTATATAGTAGAAATATTTAAATGCTAACCGTTCAAAATGTGAACGGTTAGTTTATTTTAATTGCAATTTAAAGATATATAGATGAGAAAAGTGCTTAAGCAAATAAATAAGTGTTATGAATAACAGGATGTAAGTGAATGAACCTTCTATTCAGAAATTCAAAGATGTATGTTTATTTATTATTCTGTTGACATGTGTTCTTTTATCCGGCTCTGCAAGAATATTTTTATAATGTAATTTCCAAAAACATAAAAGGACAGATCGCTGATCTGTCCTTTTTATTTTTGCCAGCTTCACACCTATTGATGATGCTCTATTGTTGCTTTAGATCTGTACTTTTTATCTAATTCGCGTACCAAATTCATCGTTGTGGCAGAAAGAACGTAGGCATCCTTATCTTTTTTGAAGCTTTATCATATAAGTATACAAATTGGAAAGGATCCTCAACATGTTTGATTAAATCTTTTTTGAAGCCTGCTTTATCTATAATAGCGGACATATAACACCCCGGAACATGCCCACTGGTATTCCCCGTATTGATCAGCTTATTCATTTTTAACTTGGATCGGTCTAATGGCTTTACAGACAATAGAGAATCAATATTTTTAATTACTTTGGCTCCATCTGCTATGAATTCTTCACGCGCTCCTCTCTGAAACTCCAATAGTTTTACTGCATCTTTTCCCTCATAGATCTTATCCGTTAAATCAGCACTTCCTTCATTCAGTATTCTCTGAAGCAAATTTATAATAACTGCATCCTCATCTTCTACTTCAAATACAAGTTGGGGTCTTAATACATGATGAAGCTCGTGGCCTCCCATGGCTCCCATTCTATTGTTATCATGAAAATATGCACACATCAGAGTGAATATCATCCAGCTATTCCTCACATGCGCATCATTGTGTATAGGGATAATGGTCACTTTATAGTCTTCAGCTTTTTTCTGATATTTCTTTGGAAGCATCTGATAGGTATACTGATAACAGGTATCAAAATAATGTTTTGGATCTTTTTTAATATCGGTAAGATATTTTTTCATTTGATCCTCATTCACCTTATATTCATTGATAATATAGACCCACCAGTTTTTCATTGGAGTTTTCAGTTTTTCCTTCAGGGCAGTACTGTTTTTTGGCATATAAACGGTTTCCATGTTCTTCCTGTACCCATCTATGAAAATACTGTCCCAACCCTGATCCTTAATATAAACCTGCATGGCTTCATTTTTCAAAAATTGATTCCATGTTTTTTTGTCCAGGGGTTTATCATTTTTTAAGTCTTGAGTTATTTTAAAATATTCCCAGCATGTGCTGTCATCAAAGGTTTGGGAATACACCATCTGAGAAGACAGAAAAGCAAACAAAGTACATATTATTTGTTTAATCATTGATTTGTTTTTTAATGAACGTTATGTGGCTAAAGTACAATAAAACACATGACAAATCAGAAGTATTTAAAGTAATACACGTAATTTCTCCACTAAAGCCAGTTGGTAAGGTCATTGAATTTTAAAAATATAACAAATCATGAGTTTGCTAATTTCTGAAAAAAGGAAGAGAACCTTAATGACCAATAAATAATTGGAGCGATTCGAATGTTTTGCCTTAACAAAATAAAGCTCTACTAATGCAGTGCCTTACTTTTAAAGAATATAGAGTTTTTGTTTTATTTAATGCTTTCTAAGAAGGATAATAGTAGTATTAGGTGCTCTGCTGAAAGCCTCCCATCCCGTAAGCATTAAATGCAAACCTACTGATAACCAGTAGTTTTTTTTTTTTTTTATTTAATTTTTCTTCCCCATATTTCTTATATAACAAAGATTGTTATTACCATATTTAGTGAATTTTTAGGAGTAAAACTGCCTGTTGTATTTCGCGAAAAATCTCCAAATTAAAAATATTTTATCTTTTTTCAGATAAATAGAAAAAGCCTGATTTTAAAAAGAGGGGGTAATACCAAAACCAATATAATTTGAGGGACTTGCTGTTCATATAGGTAGTTAAGCCATATATAAAAAGCTGGTTCAGATATTGAAATGGGTCTTTAGATTCTAGATAAACCCCAAATTCTCATAATATCTTTTTAATCTTATGAGAATAATTTATAATACGACAGTATTTGTCGCTTTGACAATATATATTTGCTTTATTAAACAAAATAAGGTTTACCATATTAAATGATTTAATGATTTTATATCTTTGTCACCCAGAAAACTAAATAACTTTTAAATTTAACACATATAATGAAAAACAAATTTATTGTGAGGTTACTCTCTTTGGTAACTATTATGGTCTTGTTATATTCCTGTAGGAATGAACTGTCAACAGAGCAAGAAGAGACACACAGCAACAGTAGTCAATTCAGACCAACATCTAAAACAATTCGTCTAGAACAAAGTAAACACAAACTAGTTCTTAAAACTGAATTACAAAAGGCTCAAAACAATCTAACAGAAATCAAAACTAATGCATCAGGCAAATCGGTTGATTTCGCAAATGGTGTTTCGATTGACACAGACAATGTAACTTACATTGAATATGGTCCAAGCTTACACACTTACACGTTTAATTTGGTAAGAGAAAATGCTCCTGAAAATGCTCCTTTAGAAAATCTGGTGTTATCTTCTTTGTCTGATGGAAGCTATAAGGAGCTTTTAGTAACGTACAATTTTACACAACAGGAAAAACTTAACCTGCTTGCAGGAAAAGGAGTGAAAACAGCTGGTAGAGCTACTGCTATTGAACTTGTAAAAGGAACTTATGGAGGAGTGATTTCTAATAGAAGTATGGGAGGAGCAGAATCATGTTCTTATAAAACTGTAGATATGTATTTCTCTTGCTATACGGGAGAACATCACCAAGGTAACGAAAGTAGTTGGGGAGAATGCAATTGGCAAAATAAAGGAGGTTACGCAGCTCAGCATATTACAATGGTAGCATTAGTTTGTACAGCAGATACAAGTCTGGGAATTGATGGCTCACCAGGAGGTGGTGATATGGGACCTACTACAGGCTTAGGAGGTGGTACAGACACTCCAACAATTCCAACTCTTAGTGCATTCTTTTTTTACGTTAAAAGGCTCCCCGCAGATTTGAAAGCTGTTCTTTATGATACAGCCAATACTGAATTTTATGACGGCTTAAAAAAGTTTTATGATTTTAATTATGGAAGTGCTGAGTCTGGAGAATTTATTACTTGGGCATTACAATTCAAACAAAATAATCCAAATACATCGTGGGAACAGTTTGAAAATTGGTTTTTAGGGACTTCTGAGGGAAAAGCTGATGAAAATTACGACACAGCATATTGGGACAATCCTAACCTTACCTTTCCCCCTCAGTCACTACCTAGTTGGCAAAACTATTATGATGCATTTCCTAAAGACGTGAACGGAAAAGGACTTTCGGGACCTGCTATATATGAAATTGTCAAGGGTACTCCAAAAGCATTGAGAGATGGCGTTTTAAATGATTCAAACCCAAATAATGACCATGATTATGATAATGCATGTGCTTTGAGAGTTTCAATAGCATTAAATTATTCAGGGGTTAAAATTCCTAATATACCAAACCATACATTTAAAGGAGGAGATGGAAAATATTATTTTTTAAGTGCAAAGAAATTGAATGCATGGATGAGAAAAACTTTTGGAACCAATCCAGCAACTTCTACTACTCCATATAATTCAAATCACATTCATATTACAGGAAACCAAGCGGGAGTAAATGGTGTTAATCTGCCAGTTATATTAAAAGATATAAAAGGAATTTATTCTTTAGTTTCTAGTAATTCTGCGTGGGCCTCCGGACATGGTGATATATTACAACCTAATGGTACTTGTATTAATGGATGTCATTTTTACGATGCCCCAATAGATTACATAGATGTTTGGATATTACAATAAATATTTATAAATTAATAATGAAATATTTAAGATTTATGACTAAAATAAAATTAATTATACCTATCGTTTCCTTTTTATTAATGTATTCATGTTCTATCAATAAAAGACCACAATTCAGATATCGAAGTGATAGAACACAAAAAAACAATGAAAAGGAATTTTATACCAAAAGATTTAGGGATGCTGTCTTTTATAAATGTCTACAACATGGATATGGAGAGAATACTAATTTTAAAATAGGAAAATTAATGGCAGAGAAAGATTTATTTACTCCTTCTGATGAGCCATTTATTATAGAAGATAGAATACAAGATAGCATAGCGAAGCAAATAATATCTAATCTTCCTCCTGTATACATACTTAATGAAAATGAGAATGAAATAAAGGGTAAAAATTTTATTATTTCTACTTGTTTAAGTTTTTATGAGAGTAAAGAACTCAATAAAATAACTCAAAAGTATTATAAAATAAATTTAAAAGAAGAAAGAAACTAGAATATTAAACTCATTTTTTAAATAAAATACTAAAGATTTACTTTAATAAATGATTGGTTCTACCACAGACAGGTAAAGCCAATCATTCTTATTTTAAAATAACTTAATCAATGAAAAATATGTTTTTTATTCTTATAACAATTTTAATAAGTTTGTTGAATTGATATTCATTTAAAAAATGGATTAAAATAATGTAAACTAATGTGTAAAAAAATATTTATAATTATGCTTCTATCATTGGCTTGGCAATCATTATTTTGTCAAGCTTCGGAAAATAATTGCCCGAATAATCTAACATATTTTGCATATTCACTTCCAATTGATGGAGAGAAATGGTATGTGCCCATTAAATATGAGATTCGAGATAATTTAATTGATTTAAAAATTAGACGTACAAATAAAGACGAGTTATTTATTCGCTTCAAAATAATTGAAAATTTAATTTGCGATTTTAAAGATGTTAATCATTGTAACCTCAAATACAAAGTTTTGACTTATGATGAAGAAACAAATTTGTATGAACAAAGGGTATCACAAATAGAATTTAAATTTTCTGACAGAGAAGGTAAGATTTATATTCAGCATTCAAATTTTCCTCAAATTATAAGTGAAGCAACATCGATAGAAGAAATTAAAAAATAAGATAAATTCCAGTTATGAATATTTCTATGAAAGAGTAAAATATAAATATTTCTTTCTTTCTCAGAAGACATTATTTCAATTACCAAAAACAAAAAAGTCATTTCTTGATATATTTTTAAGATAGTAATTGGAAGTTTTTAAATACTTTCTTTATTATGCTATTTTTGTTTATCCTTTTGAATAAATTAAAATTATATGAAAAAAATAGCAATTCTAATTTCAGGGTATTTTTTAGTTTCATGTACGGTTAATAAAAGTAGTTTTAAAGAAGAGTTAACAGTACAACATTTTAAGGATAGAACTTTACAAAAATGTCTATTGAAAGGATATGAAAATAAAGACCTTGTAAATAGAATATATGATATAGATAAGACGCTCTATGACCCTGTTGCAATAGCTTTATTTGATGATGAGATAGATGCTGTTTTGGCATCGAAAATAAATAAAATGAAGAAAGACTCATTGGAATCAATCGGTAAGATTTCTGAGGCAAAAGCAGGAAAAATTGTATTTGGAAATTGCTTGTCTTTTTATAAAAGTAAAGAACTGGATAGGTTTGCTACTAAGCAAATTAATAAATATATAAAAGTCAAAGATGTTGACTCATTAATTCTTTCAAAAAATCCATCTTTTTAATTACGAAGGATGAATTTATTTTTATAGAAGTCAATATTGCTTATTTTAAAATAACTTAATCAATGAAAAACATATTTTTTATTCTTATGATTCTGATTTCTTGTGGAGTACAATCCCAGGAAAAATATGTAGAAGAGAAGAAAGAAGCATTTAAGCTACTTGCAAAATTAGATTCTTTATACCCCAAAAAGGATAAAAAATTAAATTCTCTATTTACCAATAATGTTCAGTGTAGTATTTGTGAAATTGAAAACAGATATGATAATCAATACATAATAGAAAACAAAAAATTCGTCCAAAATAATCTACAGGAAGTAATAAAGTTATTAGATTATAAATTATTGAAAAAATCTAATTCAACTTTTACTAAACAAGGAACTAATTTTATTTTATCATACTCGACAACTGATCCTCACAAAAAAGCAGAATTTGAAGGAGCGTCCACCTTAATTACATTAAAAAAAGAAAATGGACGTTTAAAAATATATTCAATTGAAACTATTCCATAACAGACACTAGCAATTGAAGTTGCTAACTTTGTTAAGACACAATTCTTATACTCTTCAACTTTAAGAATAAAGTGAATCATACTTTCTATTCAGTAATTGAATTTTTGCTGGATATAGGAAAAAAATTAAGGCTTGGATTTTATAATCCGAGCCTTTTTTAATGTAGACATACACCGGTTGATTCTTAAATAAGCTTTCAGTACCTCCTTACCCTGTATTATTAAATAAAATAAATAATGAAACTATTGAAAAATGCTTCTTTATATTTTTTTAGAAGTACAGTATACTTACTGCAACTACAGAATGGAGGGCTCAAAAAACTTTCATAGGATTGAAAAAAAAAGGAATTTTGAACCTTGAAATGATGAAGCAATATCATCAGATTTCATAAAAATAAAGGATACTGCAACTACAGAATAGGGAGGTCGAAAAACTTTTATAAGAGCTGAATAAATCTGAACTTTGAGCTCTGAATAATGTGAATAGTCATTGACTTCAGGAACTATAGACTTCCATTCAAGGCGATTATGCTTTGAGCAATATCGCTCTTTCTCCACTTATCAATTTTATCAAAAGTAATTTTCAAAAAAACACATGAGTACACCATTACAAACAATTTTCAGTTGGTTTGAAACTGGAGATTTTCCAACAGAAGCACAGTTTAAAGAAACATTTTCATCTTTTTACCACAAGGATGACCCAATCCCTAAGGAAAGTATTGAAGGGTTTGAGGACATTTTTCAATTATTTGCCAGTGCAGAGGCCTTTCAAGCACATTTAAAAGACCCAAAGGCCCATTCGGAATACCTGGCTTTACGGGATGCGGGTAATCTAACCCCAGCTCATGTTACCAGCTGGAAAAGTAAACTGGGAATCAGCAATGCTGCTACGATTGATGGTTCTGACCAATTGGGTAATGCGTATACTAAAATACAGATAGACGGTTTTGTTAATGAACTGAAAAATGCTGATAAAGACTTAGCCCAGAAGATAGAAAATATTAAAAAGCTACTGTTATCCAATGATCTGTCTTTAGATGAACTTCAGGAAATCGTGGATTTCATTAAGAAAAGCCGTGAGGATATTGAAGCTTTAAAAGCTCTTTCGGGGGAAACAAGTGAAGATAAAGTAAAGCTGTTACTTGACTATGATGGGGTAGGCAGCCCGAAAAATCAACAGGAATTTAATAAGAAAATCTATGATAAGATTTTGTTGATATCACAGACCCCTACAAGTGCAGTGGTACAAGTCACAGAAAGTACAGTATTTCCAAACACCCTTGAAACTGAAAATGTGATCATCCAGGCCCGGGACAGTGTTACGGGTAAAAAAATAAATATTGACGATTACGCAACCAACCAAACCATAGAAATTAAGATGTTTGGCGACATCGTTCATCCCATTAATATTCTCATTTTAAAAGTTAAACCATAAAAAAATAAAAAACATGAATAATAACGCAGTAATAAGTAATAACGCCCATCAGGATAATTTTTTTGGAGAGCTGCAACATACCCGTTTTCAATATTTTGATACGCTTCCCAGTACGGATAAAGCGCTCCCAGGCTGGATCATTGATTATAAAAATGAGCTGCACCAATGGAACGGAACCAAATGGATTAATCTGGCCCAAAATTACGTACACCCTGATTATCCACTGACCAATAATCCATTTCAAACGGATCAAACAAGCGGACTTCTATTGCTAAGTCAGATACTGACCAATAGTTCAGGACATGTTATCAAAATAGCAGGTAGAAATCTTAGCAATGCAGATATTGTCTCTATTTTCCTGAATGATGCCGTACAGTCAGGTACATTTACATGGTCATCCAATAAGATTAAAACTTATATTGAAAACTTAGTGGGGCAAAGCCTTACAGGAGCGTTGATTTATCAGCCGGGAGGGTATATTCCTTCTACTGCTAAAGGCTCAATGACAGCTCCGCTACCAATTACATCAGCTACCATTAAAACAGGTATGGTATGGGTTATTACAGCCAATGGCTGGGTTGGAAGTGAGCCCGTTTCTATTGGCGACCACCTTATTGCTAATACTGATAATGGTTCAAATGTTCCTAAAAATTATCAGATTATAGAAAAAGGAATTCCTGACATTGTAGATGCCACAGAGAGTGTGAAAGGACTCATTCAAATCGCTACAGAAGCTGAAGCTATTGCGGGAACTGATACCCTTAAAGCAATGACTCCAAGATCTACAAAAGTTGTTTTGGATGCAAAAATCAAATCTAAAACAGTACTGATTGGAGATGGTTTTTCCGTTACTTTTCCCATTAATCATAATTGGAATACCTGGAATGTTGATTATATCTGTTACCGTACTACGGATAATAGAAAAATAAATGTAAGCTGTGTAACGATCTCTGCCAATGACGTACGAATAGACGTTCTGGCACCTCTTACTCAAGATGAATATAGAATTACTTTAACCGCAAGACTTGATTAATGGCATCACTAATAGCACCTGAATATTTTAACAATCACATCGATGTAGAAGGCGAAATCATCGTAAAAAGTGTTCCAAACGATACAGGTTCTGTGTTGGTTTGGAACCCCACTACAAAGAAAATATCTCAAAGAACAAAAGCTGAGATTATTGCTGATTTGGGATTAATGACCAATGCAAGCATGACTAATTTGGTTCCATATAATGGAGCTGTTAAAAATGTTAAACTCGGCTCCAACAATCTCTCCTTTAGCAGTAATGGAGCGATTGAAAAGTCACAGAATGATACTCTGGTATTTAACAAAGTTTATCAAGGTTTTTTTAATTATGGTTCTGGGAACACAGGTATTTTGGCTATAAAAATGCCACAGGCACATCCTGACCAGACTATGTTTAGTATTGACATTAACGTTTATGGTTATGAAGCTCAATATCTCGGGAAAATAAATGTAAGCTTTTATAAATATGTATCAGGGGCGATTGTTGCCAATGGTTCAAAGGCTCTGTGGGAAGTAACAGAGAATTTTCCTACCAACGTAATAAGAGTTGGTATGGGTACTGATGGATATGTTAGTATTTTATTAGGAGATCCTAATACTTTTTGGAATAATTATTTCTCATTTGAAGTATCAAGAGTTCAGACACAATATGGTTTTTGGGATAATAATTGGAGCAATGGGTGGACCCATGCATTAGAAACTGATTTTGATCAGTATGGATCTCAAATAATTACTCCAGTTTCTGATATTCTTTCTACAAAAGACTGGGTATTTAATAACTATATTCCAAAACATGTTCAGTACAATGATCATTTTAATGATCTTTCTGGAGTTTCTGGAGTCTATAGAACAAACAATGATGGGCACGGTGCCAATTGGTTATATTCTCCAATGCTTCACTTAGGTGCTCAAGACACAAATGCTCAGTTGCAAATCAAATATAATGATGGAGATGTGAGTGCTGGTTCTCTTGCTTATAGAGGCGGTTTTGCAGGGAATTGGACACCCTGGCGGGTGGCTTGGGACAGTAGGAATTTTAATCCCAATAATTATATTCCTACATCACACCCAGTTTATGGGATCACTTCAAACGATGTATTTAATTGGAGAGGTTATTATAATTATTGGGATATTAGAACATTAAAACCTGGGGATATTCCGGCAAAATCTTTACAGTATGGATTTACATCTTGGAATAATGACGATTCTTCACCATTTGCAGATTATCTTCATTTCGGAGGATATCCAGACAGTTCCGGTGGACTCCAGAATCTTATTATGTTCAAAAAGAATGGTGCTGGTTTAAGACAGTATCAGGGAAGTTCGCAAGGAATTTCTCCTTATCAGTCTTATGCTGATTATTGGAATACGGAAAATTTACCACAATCTAATATTGATTATTTAGCTTATATTTCTAATGTTGGGGTAGCAACTCTCAATTTGTTAGATGATTACCAGACAAAAAACACTGATGAAGATATATCTGCTTCTAAATCTTATTATAACAGAATACCTTTTAAATTTAAAATTCCCTCTTCTAAATCCTGGGCTTTGCATAGGCCGGCAAATAACAATTTAGTATTTGCTCCTTCTTCTTCAAATAATGCAGAAGATTGGGATTGGAATAATTATGTAGAGTTTTCTGATGCGGGTAAAGTTTCGTCAAGAGGTTTTATTAAACTCGGATATACAGATGATTATATTTTAACTGCGGGTGGCGGTGCTATCGATCATTTAGTTAAGGAAGATGCTTTTTATCATTCTACAAGAAATTTTATAAACGGTACATTCATTGAGACTGATGTAGACTACTCGCAAACTGAGGGGCATCAATTTCTTTTAGAAATGAAAGGTAATATGTATTTTGGAGGTACATATTTACCTTTAGATTGTAAAATACAGGGATATATATACAATGATACTATTGTCGCAGAAGGTGGATATTCTACACTTAATTATTTCAACTATGTAATTTGTTTAAATTTCAATGGTAAATTAACGATATGGTTTCCTCCAATGAGCTATTGGCAGGGTTTTGATGTAAAACTTACTGTGGGGTACGGTGGTTTGGGCCAGGGGAAAAACCGTGTTACTTCAGTTTCGGATAATCCAGACCCGGGAGGCACAAAAAGAGTTCAAATCAATCTTAAACATCTCCTTACAAAAGAAGAACTTGTTTCTGAAAATACATTTTGGGAAAAGAAAAATATTGGTGAGTATTGGGCCTTGGATTCAGATAAACCTATAGGCGCACTGAATGGAAATGCTGCGCAAGTCATTTTATCAGGTGGTTTACTGGCATCTTCTGCTTATACTGATTCACAATTTATTCCTGCCAATGGAATACATTCAAAGGGAGTTATTCAAACTGATGAAGGATTTTTAAATAGATATTTTAAAGCTAATCAAAGAAACAGAATATGGTCTTTTGGTAATGCTGATACTTATGGAATGTCTTATTTTCAAGGTAGCGGCCATGTCTTAGGTGAAGGTATTAATTTTCACTTTGGTGATGTAAGTTCTACAGGATATAAAGCATTTGTACAAAATAGTGGTAGAATATTTTCAGAAGTAGATGGTAATTCAGGAGATTGGAAACATAAAGAGTATGGTGCAAATAATTATCTAGGGGCAGATTATATAGGAGGCGGGCAGGAAAAACCTAATTCAATATATTTTGGACCAGGTAAATTAAAATTACAGATGTTGGAAGGTTCTCAGATGGGTAATTCTAATTTTGGCTGGTCAGATGTTTTATGGATGTCTTCATACTTAGGAGGCGATGTTAAAAAATCGACAGCGATTGTTTCATCTAAATATAATGATAGAATAGGTTTTGTAAAACAAGATTATGATGCTGCTGATTGGGGGACTTTCCAGGAGTTTTGGACAACCAATAACTTAACGAATCCGGCAACTCAGACAGACTTAGATAATTATTATCATATAAATAAAGGAGGAGGTATCACTAATCAATCTGAATTAGTGCCCAATGGATTACAAAGTATTTCAACAGCCAACTCAGGTTCTAATTTTGATGGTGAGCTAGCCAATAAAACACTTGAAGGAACCTTTGCAAATTTTAATGGGTATTCTAAGACATCAAAAGATTTAGGATTTACTCTGTTTGTACCAACATCTAAAGAACAAGGTGTTTATTATAAAACCTGGTATGCAGGAAATCAAACGCCTTGGAAAAGACTTGCTGAATATTCTGATTTATCAGGTTTTGTATCAGCTTCCGAGTTAGGAAACTATCTTAGAAAAGAGGGTGGTACTATGACAGGTGCTTTTAATATGGAGTCTCCAGCGATGTTAGGGAGGTGGAAAAGTACTGCACAAACAGGAAATTATTTGACTTGGGAAAAGTATGACGGGACTAAAGCTATCGCTTATATGGGAGCCGATGGAGGCGCCGCTTCAGGGGGAGGTTCAGGAGATAATTTTGCCGTTAGAGCTGTAAATAGTGGTGATTTATTATTAAGTTCAGATAGTGGTGTTGTTAAAATTCAAGGTGCTATTCCTTGGACTTCTAGTAATTTTAATCCTGGCGAATACTTAGCGAAAAGAGGATTACATCAAGATGCAGCTTCGGTAAAAACTGATTTTCCTTTAAGTGTTACAGATTGGGCCTCAGGTACTGGATTTCCGTCTACTTATGGTAACTCTTTACACATTGCAGGAAGTAATACATGGTACCATAGAATAGATTTCCCTTTATTCAGCGATCACTTAGAGTATTGGCAGGGTGTTAATACAACAGTCATGACGAAAAAAGGTAATATTCCTTTGTTGTCAGATGGAGAGAGGCTTTGGACTACTAATAATTTTAATCCTGATAATAAAATTAATTCTGCAGAAAATGCTGAAACACTAGGATTTTCAAATGGTTTATCAACAGGAGCGCCTTACATATATCATAGAACAGATGGGTATGTATTCTTGGCTACTCGATCTTGGGTGTCATCTAATTTTGCCAATCAAACTCTAACCGGTCTACCAGAGGGTGAAGACGGACAATGGATAAATTTGACCAATTCAACAGGAGTTTTAGCTTCAAACTATTTTATTACCTCAAGAGATGGTTCAAGAGATCCCAATACAGTTGTTGCACCCAATGGCAATTCTCGTAGAGTTAGATTTGATTTTGTTAACGCTGGACATGTTGGAGGTACTGGAAATTATGCAGGTGTAATGACTTATGCTCCTTGGGATGGCACCACTGCATCCACTGGAGATTCTTCATACCAATTAGCTTTTGCTAATCAAACGGAGGTAAATGGAGCAGGAATACCTATGCTTAAAATAAGAAAAGGGATTGATGATAAATGGTCTAGTAACTGGTATAAACTGTGGAGTGACGCCGATTTTTCACAAAGTCATATCGATAATTGGAATAATATGTCCAATGATGGAATTATATTAAACAAGCAGTTTACGAATATCACAGGGAATGGATTATTTGTTGTTGATAATCATCAGGGTGGAGAATCTGGTATATATAATAAAAAGGATGGATTCTATTTAACGGTATTAAAAGATGAGTATTATAAATATTCAAGTACGTATAAAGGTTGGGAAGGTATTAATTTCAATAGAGGAGATTACAGGATTGGTATAGGTACAAAAGCTAATGGTGTAGATAAGATAAATGTTTCAGGTTCAGTAAAAGCTACTGGAAACTTTAAATCAAAGGATGAAAAACCTAATACATTATTTATTCCAAACGGAGAGATAGCCTATCTTAATGATGAGATTACCAATGAAGATAATAGAATGAGATTATCTCATAGAATGATCGAACAGCAGTCTGGAGTTCAATATTATGATTCTGATAATAGAATGTTGGTCATTAGATGTACAGATCCAAATACGCATTTTACATTAGGAAAATGTTTTCCAGGCCAGCGAATACTGGTATTAAATGCTAACGAGTACGATGCACAAGGCTTTGACATCAAAAGCACAGGATCCTCATATAAAATAAAACCATTTACCTCTATCCAATTATTTGTTTGGGATGAAAAGACGGTTTATAAATATGCAGAAAATCAAATGTATTAAAACTTGAAATTACAACAAAAAAGCATCACAGAAACAGTGATGCTTTTCTTATTACAAACGGTAAGATTATTCAGGATACCATTTCTTTTTCATGAATAAACTGGCTTTCACGAGTAATATCAATACCGGGACTTCTACCAATGGTCCAATGACTCCTACAAATGCCTGCGGTGAATGAACTCCGAATACAGAAATCGCCACAGCAATGGCCAGCTCAAAATTGTTTCCGGTAGCGGTAAAGGCGATAGATGCATTTTTATCATAAGGAATCTTTAATAACTTATTAATTATAAAGCTCACAAAAAACATCAAAACAAAATAAATGATAAGCGGTATGGTTACTTTTGCCACATCCATAGGCAGTTCCAGTATTTTGCTTCCCTTTAAGCTAAACATCAGTACAATGGTAAATAATAAGGAGTATAATGTAACAGGGGATATTGCAGGTATAAATTTTCTGTTGTACCATGCGGTGCCTTTTGATCTTATCAGAATATAACGGCTGATAAAACCTGCTAAAAACGGAATTCCCAGATAGATGAGTACACTTTCAGTAATATCTTTCATAGAGATATTTACATTAAAGCTGGCCAGGCCCAATTGATCAGGCAATACATTGATAAACAGCCATACCATAAAGCTGTAAGTAAATATCTGAAAAATACTGTTCAACGCAACCAGTAAAGCTGCATATTCTCTATTTCCCTTTGCCAGGTCATTCCAGACGAGTACCATTGCAATACATCTTGCCAGCCCGATAAGGATAAGACCCACCATATAATCAGGTTCATGTCTTAAAAAAAGGATAGCGAGTCCGAACATAAGGACTGGTCCTATTATCCAGTTGAGAAATAAGGAAACGCCAATTACTTTTTTATCTTTAAATGCTAATGGCAGAAGAGAATAGTCAACTTTAGCCAATGGCGGGTACATCATGAGAATGAGCCCAATCGCCAGAGGAATATTGGTTGTTCCTATGGACTGTGAATTGATCATATCAGGAATGGCTGGGAAAAAATGCCCTAAAGCAATTCCTATACCCATGGCCAGGAATATCCATAAAGTAAGATAACGATCAAGAAATTTTAATCTTGGCTGCATGATTATTGGTTGATTTTTGAAAAAACATAAAACATTTCTTCTGCAATTTGCAAGCTTCTTTCAGCATATACTGTTGTCTGTTCCGGAGTATTGTCTGCAATTTTAGGATCCTCAAACGTGATGGGAATTCTTTTTTCAGCACCAGGAATAAACGGACATCCACCGTCTGCCTGTGAACAGGTCATAATGGCTGCAAATCCGGATACAGGATTGAAAGGACTATCGTATTTTTTTGAAAAACCTATGATAGGCAAATCATTATCATCATACTGTATTGCATACACGGGATTGGCTGTTTCAGCAATGCTGAAAATACTGAAGCCCTGATCGGCTAATGTTTCTGAAACCTTGGGAAACAAAGCGGTTGTTTCTGTTCCTCCGGAATAGCAATGAACACCCGGAATAGAAAAGTAGGAAGAGGCTGCCTGCGCCCAGATTTGTGACAAATGACTGCGGCGTGAATTATGAGTACAGATAAAATTGATATTGACTTGTTTTCCTTCATCCACCTTTTGCTGAATGAAACTGATCAATGGCTCCAGAACTCCCTTTCTATCAGCATCTATATTTTCCCACTGTAGAGATTGGATGGTGTTTACTAATTTTTGATACATAGCATTCTAAGGTATTAGCAGCAGCCTGAAGCAGGATTGCAGGATGAAGGGTTTACAGAGAAGTCAGACAGGTTTTTCTTTTGCTTTTCGTTAGGAATTCCACAAGCTTCCTGGGCCAGGCAAGCCGTGGTTTTATTGTTAAGGACAAAGTTTTTCCCATTAAAACTTAAATCATATTTACCAATGGTTTCCCCCTGATATTCAACTTCAATTTCCGTGTCTTCTATTCCCAGTTTTTCTTCAGAAAGCTGAATAATGTGAAGGAGTTTACCGGGTTTCAGACGATGTTCATAATCATCAGCGTCCCATAACTGAAAGTTAATGATTGTCTCATTTCTGGTGACACCGCCACAATCGATGAATTTTTTTATAATCTGGCCAACTTCCGTAACGTGGAAATGCTCAGGAACAAAACTGCCGTTTTCCAATTGAAATTCAACGTTTTCCAATGTAGGAAGAATTTCTTTGATTTCTGATAATCTCATAGTGATTAAAATTTAAAGATTAAAATTATAATGTTATATTGCAATATTACGATGATTTGATTCAAAAAAAATGCCTTAGCAGCATTGTTTTATAGTAACATCCTGATTAAAGAATGCATTGAATTCATTTTGAATATCTTTCCACACATTTTCATTAATACAGTAGCAGACAGATTTCCCATCAATAGAGCCTTTAATGATCCCGATATTCTTCAGTTCTTTCAAGTGTTGAGAGATCGTAGCCTGAGCCAGACCAAGTTCTTCAACCAGATCATTGCAGATACATGCTTTTTGGTGAATGATATATTGTAGAATAGCTACTCTGGCAGGATGCCCCAAAACTTTAAGCAGAGAAGCCAGTTTATTTTGCTCTTCAGTATAGATTTCTGTTTTAGTAACTCCCATTGTTTTAATTATTATATCGCAATATTACGATATTAATTTTATGCAGCCATGCAAAACGTGTTAATTTTTATAAATAAATTTTAAATATATAAAAATCAATATTTTATATCTGTTTTAAAATATGTGGTAAAGCAAGATATAAAAAAAGATGAAGCGGAATTATGCTTCATCTTTTGATCTTTTATTAGGGTAAACTAATTTTTTTGCCTTGTTCAGGGAAAACATAATTTACTTTTAAAGGATTGGTTTTCAATAATTCCTTTTTGATAAGTTCAGGATTGTCACCTGTAGGTTTTCTATGGGTAACTACAATATTAAGACCTTCAAGGCTGTTTTGTCCGGTTTTTTCTTTCAGTTTACTCAGCTCTTCAACCAAAAGGGTAGGAGTAAGGTGGCCGAACAGCAGATGTTCCGGCTGGCTGTTAGGGAAAGAAACTTCAATTAATATGGTGTTGAGCTGTCTTTTTTTAACAAGGGGTGCTATTGTAGTCCAAAGGTGATCAAGACGGTCAGACTTTTCGATGCGGTCAGCGCCTGTATCGCCCAGATAAAGCAGGTAATGATCATCTCTTCTTACTAATGCCGCACTGCTTTTATAAGGATTTACATGGCTCAGCTCATAGCCTGTTATAAAAAATGGGGTCTTAGGTGCTGGGATCTCAGTTCCTTCCTGAAGCTCATTATAATGATACTTTCCAAGCATCGGTTTTTGACCCTGATCAGCAAAATTAATCCAGGTATCTGTTATAAAGTAATGATTTTGCAAAATCTGAATCACGGGTGCTATCGCGAAAATATCTTTTTTAGAATCGGCCGGAGAGTTGATAATAAGTCCCGATAAATGATCCAAATGACCATGTGATACAAAATATCCTTTTATCTGATCCTTAAGAACCGTTTCTGCTGAACCGTCAAGGCTTTTTAATTGAATAGCTTTTCGTATCCCGGCATTTACGGTACCGGCATCAAGACAAAGAAATGAATTGTCTTTCGGTGCGCCTACCAAATAGGCAGATAAATTGTCTTCCTGCTCACCACCATAGATCCCTAATGGAATAACATCAAAATTTTGTGCCTGGCAAACGATATTCAGAAGAAGGGCTAATAAAGAAACTGCTGTTTTTTTCATAATACTTACACTGGAAAACCATCCTTTACGAGATGGGCAGAGCAAATTTACGCTATTTTTGGTGACTGGCATTCTGAAGTAATAAAGCCTGCTGAAAATCAGCAAGCTTTATTTGAGTATTATTTTATTGAGGCTGTTGTTGGGTTACACAATGTACCATTCCGCCATTGGCAAATAAATTACGGCAATCTATTCCCACTACTGTTTTACCAGGATAAAGCTGCTGGATAATATTGTTGGCAACTGCATCATTGGGATCGTTGTAGTTAGGTACCAATACACGGTTATTCGCAATATAATAATTGATATAAGAGGCACGGCCTACATTCTTTCCATAAGTGGTTATCACATCATTTCTGGTCAAAGGAACCTTTACAAACTGATAAGCAGAGCCATTTTTTGTGGTTGCATCATATAATTTGTCAATATCGCCATCCGGAACCTGCCAGTAAGCCAGATCATTAGGATTCATAGTGATAATGGTGGAAGAATTGGCAAATCTTGCAAAACCATCAATGTGCATATCTGTAATGTCGAGTCCGGCTTTCCCATTCAACCAGATAAACTTGGTAACCCCTAAGTTTTGGGTAAATATTGCTTCTGCCTGCTGCTGGGTCATTCCAGGATTTCTGTTGCTATTTAGGATGGAACTTTTACACGCCATCAATACTCCGTTTCCATCAATTTCTACACTTCCGCCTTCATTGATCATAACCGAATTGAGATCGATTTTTGGAATGTTGGTATCTGCAGCAATTTTAGAAGGAATTGTATTACACTTGCTATAGTCTGCTTTATTGCCCCAGCCGTTAAACCCCCAATCCTGAATAAATAACTGCCCGTTTTGATCTTTTACATAAATAGGCCCGTTATCTCTTACCCAGAAATCATCTGTGGGATAAAGCTTAAAATTGATATTGGTAAGCGGAACTCCGGCACTGTTTAATAATCCTACAATACGGTCTTTTTCTATCCCGTTGTACGCAACGATGTGAACCTTCTCACTTTGTGCCAGCTCCTTGGTCATTGCTACCCAGGTTGCATCCAATCGGTTACGGTAGGTAGTTCCATATTGATACTGGTGAGGCCATTGAAGCCAGGTCCCCTCGTGCTTTGCAGATTCTTCCGGCATTTTGTAAACAGGAGTTCCCGGGTTCGTAGTTCCTGGAGGTTCTATAGGCTCTGTTTGAGAGCAGGCCATTAAAAAAACAGGTAATAACAGGAACATGATTTTCTTTTTTTGCATAATTGATTTATTTTTTAACAATGCAAAATTAGATTTGTGAAAATTCTTAAAGTTGTCCCAAATTGACAACTTATTTCAAGGGTAATAAAATGTAAGTGATTTGGTTTTCCTTATCCTCTTCAGAAGTTGTATGTCTTTCGTATTTTTCTATGATCGGAGTATGAGAAAATTCAAGCCCTGAATTAAAAATCCAGCGGGAATAGATTTTAGTGTAGGTGTCATCTATCGTTTCATAGCTGCCTGCATGGGTAAACCTGGCATATTTGCCACCAAATATCATTTTTGAAGGCAGTTTTTTATGGTTAGATTGTAGGGTTGCACATGAATCATACCGGCAGTTGATTTCAGTTTTGATCAGAGGTTCGTCGGCGATAACTCCAAAATATTCTGTCCCGGTATCAGGGAATTTATTTTCCATAAACTTTTCCCACAACACCTCAATTTCTTCATTGTTGTAATAGGTTTTAATACTTTGATAATATACCTGCAACGGTTTAAAATATACAATCTCCGGTTCCAGCAGTTCGTCAGATGTTACCGGAATGATTTCATCTTCACACAGAAGTTTTTCCTTACTTAATCTTGCTGCTTTTGGTGAAATCCCAAAATGTTGTTTAAAAGCTTTGGAAAAAGAAGCAATATTGGAAAAACCAACTTCAATGGCAATAGAGGTGAGGTTTTCCTGGGTATACAGAATCCGTTTATAGGCATTTTCAACCTTTAATCTTTGTTGAAAAGCTCCTATTGTTTCTCCACAGCTGTACTTGAAAATACGCTGGATATTTCGGTAAGAATAATGGGAAATATCTTCCAGTTCCTTTACGGAAACAGGCTGATCATAATTCTTTTCCATGAAATTGATAACTCTGTAAATACAATTCAGGTTGTCTTCCATAAGCTTTGAAATTTTCAGAAATAGGTAACATGAAATAAATTACAAATAAAAGAAATAAAAAAATGTCTCAGCAATATTGTATTTTAGCTTCAGGTAAAAAACTGGAAATAATTTAAAAAAAACCAATATAAATTACCATTTTAAAACTAAAATAACAACCTAAAAGCTTTCAACAAACCATGGAAAAAGAATTGTCAGACTTAACCGATCAGGAATTATTAGAGAAGAAAAAAAGACCAAATCCAATGATATTGTCAATGCTGTAATCCTGGGAGTATTGGTTGGTATTGCTATTTATAGCATCATAGTCAAAGGGTTGGGGCTTATGACTTTTCTCCCTGTTATTTTTGCCCTTTTTGCGGTGAATAGCTGGAATAAAAACAAGAAGGCATTAGAAAAGGAATTGAGTGCCCGAAATATAAAATAAATGCAGGATTTTAACAGACAAATACAAGAGGGTGCAGTAGCGTATTTTCGCGACTGTATAAAAAATGGGGATGCTAAAGGGGCTTTAAGCTGTTTTCATCCGGAAGCGGTATACATTGACAGAGATGGGAGAGAGCTGAGAGGGCTGAATGAGATACAATTGGCAATGGATGAGATATGCAGGCTAAAAATGAATATACAAGGGGGAACACCCCATATAACGGTCGTGAATGATATTGCGATGTGGCTGGATCAGTGGGAAATGACGGGAAATGCTCCGGACGGACATCCTATAAAAATGACAGGTCATACTTCCTGCATTATGAAAAGAGATGAAAACGGAAACTGGCTGTGGCTGGTAGATAACCCTTTTGGTTCTGCTGTATTTAAAAATGATAATATGGTGTAAAGCTAAAAATAATGCTGAGCAATGTTTCTCGGTAAACAAAAAAACCTTCAGATCAAATCTGAAGGTTTTTATTTATTTACTGATGAATAATCAACTGATTTTAGTTGCGCAAAAATTGGCCGATTCCCGGAGAATCAAAAGTGAAAATATTCTGATTTTCAGACTTATCAATTTTATTGCTGATCGTTAATGCCCATAAAACTAATTCTTTACAGAAATTCTGATCTTCTGCACTCAGTTCAGACGCATTTTCTTCAACTACTGTTACCAGAGGTTCTATCTTATCAAGTTTAGCATAGAATTCTTCATCCGTATCATTGTAATTGAGTTCCAGGTGGTTTTTATTGAACCATCTGATCAGGTCGGTATAAGGTGTTTTGATTCCTTCTTTTTCCAGTTTGGAAATACGGGGAATATACGCTCAAATTGAGTAATGACCGCTTTGTCAATCAATATTTTGGCTACATAATCTGCTCCTTCCTGTTCCCCTTCGTATACCAGTTCAATTTTTCCTGTGATAGAGGGTATGATCGACATGAAATCAAGCAAACGGACTGTCGTTTTCTCTGCATCGGATTCAATTAAACGTAACTTGGCTGCTGCGACTAAGTTTTCCATAGCACTTATTGTAAGACGGGCACTTACACCACTTTTAGCATCTACATATTCACTAATACGAGCTGCAAAAGCAACTTCTTCCAAAAGGTCTTTCGCAAAATCAGGAATCTGTATCTGTGCTTTATCTTCCGCAGAAATTAAAGCTTCCTGTTCGGTAATTTGTCGGGCAAGCGCTATTGTTTTTGGATAATGAGTGAAAATCTGGGACCCGATTCTGTCTTTCAAAGGGGTAACAATACTTCCTCTATTGGTATAATCCTCCGGATTGGCTGTAAATACAAATTGAATATCAAGAGGCATTCTCAACTGGAATCCACGGATCTGAATATCTCCTTCCTGTAAAATATTAAATAAAGAAACCTGAATTCTAGCCTGTAAATCCGGTAATTCATTTAACACAAATATAGAACGGTTGGCACGCGGAATCATTCCATAATGTAAAACACGTTCATCGGAATAAGGAAGTTTTAAAGTGGCTGCTTTGATGGGATCTATATCACCAATTAAATCAGCAACATTGACATCCGGAGTAGCCAGTTTTTCATAGAAACGGTGAGAGCGGTGAACCCATGAAACAGGCGTTTTATCACCCAGTTCGGCAATGAGATCTTTTGCAAATTTTGAAATAGGATTGAATGGACTGTCATTGATCTCAGATCCTTTTACAATAGGCATATATTCATCCAGAAGGTTGACCATACTTCTTGCAATTCTTGTTTTTGCCTGTCCTCGTAATCCTAATAAATTGATATGGTGACCGGCAAGAATGGCTTTTTTCAATTGAGGAACAACGGTGTCTTCATAGCCCCAAAGCCCTTCAAAAACTGGTTCTTTAGCTCTGATCCTTGCAATTAGGTTCGCCTGGATTTCCTCATTGATTGTTTTATCTGTATA
The DNA here is from genome assembly GCF_021869745.1 of Chryseobacterium sp. MEBOG07. NCBI lineage: Bacteria > Pseudomonadati > Bacteroidota > Flavobacteriia > Flavobacteriales > Weeksellaceae > Chryseobacterium > Chryseobacterium sp. MEBOG07. The sequence continues at coordinate 3,394,205 of NZ_CP084579.1, read as the reverse complement.
TCCGGAATCTTTTAATTCTTTGAATGTAATATCGTTTTTCATTTTCTTGTAATACTAATTATCTGGTAAGATTTTTATTTTAAATATTTTTGATAGCAAGTCTGAAATCTGACCTCTGACCTCTATATTCTTCTTATTCTGTTTTTCTCGTAATCCTCAAAAATCATTTGCCCTAAACCTGATAGTCCGGTCAGGAAGGCTTTTCCTTTGTTTTGAGCTGTAAATTCCTCTACAAATTGACGCAGATAAGGATCCTGGGCAATCATAAAAGTAGTAATGGGAATTTTCAGTTTTCTGGCTTGTGCAGCTCTGTTGAGACATTGGGTGACAATTTTTTCATCCAACCCGAAACTGTTCATATAAAACTCTCCGCTAGGCAGCTGAATACAACTTGGTTTTCCATCGGTGATCATAAAAATCTGCTTATTGGTATTCCTTTTTCTGCGAAGAATATCCATTGCCAGTTCCAGACCTGCAACGGTATTGGTGTGATAAGGCCCGACTTTCAGATAGGGAAGATCTTTGATTTTGATGGGCCATGCTTCATTTCCGAAAACAATGATATCAATAGAGTCTTTTGGGTATTTCCTTTTAATCAGTTCCACAAGTGCCATAGCAACTTTCTTGGCTGGGGTAATGCGGTCTTCACCATATAAAATCATAGAGTGGCTGATGTCAATCATCAAAACCGTACTCATCTGTGCTTTATGTTTTGTCTCTTCTACGATGAGGTCGTCTTCTGTGAGGCGAAGGTCTGAAATTCCGTTATTGATCTGAGCGTTTCTTAGACTTTCAGTCATATTCACAGCGGCTAAATCATCTCCATACTGGAAGGACCGGTTTTCTCCATCCCGCTCATCTCCAATTCCTGTTTTTGTGGTACGATGGTTTCCAGCTCCGTTTTTCTTCAGTTTTCCAAAAATCTGGTCTAAGGCATACTCACGCAGGGCAGCCTCCAGCTTTGGAGTCAATATATTTTTACCTTTTCCGCTTCCCGTATTTCCTTCTTCCGGATCTTCTTCTCTGATATAGCCTCTTTTTTTCAAATCTTCTTCAAAATCCTGAAGGGTATATTCATCATTGAAAATGTCATATTCCTTGTCAAGCATATCGAGCCATTCAAAAGCTTCCTCAATATCTCCGGAGGTGTGGGTAAGCAAATCTTTGAAAACATCAAAGACCCTGTCGAAATGAGATAATTCCTCCGGCACATGTTTGCTGAATATAAAGCCTTTCTGAGGATTAAAATTTTTATCTGTCATAAGATGATAAAGCTATTTTACTGTTTGCTTTCGAATACTTCAGCTGATGTAATTAAACGGCCTGAAATATTCTATATTCTTTAATTTGTTTCAAACTGAAAAGTTAGGTAAATATCATCTTAAGATTTCTCTTGAGAAATAGAAAATACTAATGGTAGTGATATGGAAATCGTATATAATGTATTTCTTACAAAAGGTTTTTGAATCAATATAAATGTTTGTTTTTTTAACAACAAATGCACAATGAAAATTTGTGCATTCGTAGAATAGTCTGGAAAAATCAATTGTATTGTGGGTAAGCCTTCAGAGAATTTGGATGCGCTTTATTCGTGATATTTTAATCCATCTAAAGCTTTATCTACTTTTTTATTTTCACCATACACGATCATACCTACCAGATCCAGATGATATGCGGTATGTTTTGCTATTTCAAGAACATTTTCTTCACCGGATCGGGTGTCAAAGAGCTGTTGGGTATAGATCCCGATTGCCAGCTCCCGATCTTTTGACCGGCGGAATGCTCTTTGAAGTTTTTCTGTACTCTCAGCTTTATAGACAAGGGTAGGATGCTTTATAAAAGGTAAGAATTCTTCCTGGTCTGCAGTTACGAATTTTTCACCATGGGTTTCCGGAAACTGAATGGCAATGCTTCCTGCCAAAAAAGAAACAACATTAAGTTTTTGCCATGGTAACAGGTCATCTTTAATGACAACGGCTACTTTTTTATCGTACATATTTTATTTTTATACAATTAATTCCATTTGAATATTACAGCGCTCATAAGGGGTTGAACGTCCGGTTACTTTCTGGAAGCCCAGTTTGTAATACAGATTAATGGCAGGTTTCAATATGGTATTGCTTTCAAGGTATATTTTTGATGCTCCGGATTCTTGTGCTTTGCTGATGATTGCCTGTCCAAGCAGCCAGCCTATATTTTTTCCCTGTGCCTTTGGAGAAACAGCCATTTTTGCCAGCTCAAAATCATAAATAGGATCATTCATTTTTATAAGAGCACAGACACCAAGCGGTTCGTCATTGTATAAAGCCACAAGTATCTTTCCTCCTTTATTTAAAATATATTCATCAGGATTATCCAATGCTTTGTAGTCAGCCTCTTCCATTTTAAAATAGGTAGAGATCCACTCTTCATTGAGGGCTTTAAATGCTGATTGATATTTGGGTTCATAATCAACGATCTTTACATTTTTACTTTCACGGGCTTTTTTCTGTTCTTTTACTCTTGAGAGTAAAGATTTTTGTTCAAACAGATGCTCCCATTCTGCAAGTGCTTCCCAAAGATTGTATGTAGCTTCGCTGATCATCTCATCTATGGCATGATCAATATCTGTGCACTGTATTTTTATTTTGGCTGAAAATTCTTTCCCTTTTTCCGTAAGTCCTGCAATATTTCTCCTCTTATCATCTGATTTTTGATTATCCTTTACCAAACCTGCAGAGATCATTTCTTTGATGATTTTGGTTACTGAAGGTTGAGAATGTCCTATTTCTTCTGCAATCTCGGTAATGGTTTTTGAACCTTCTTCAGAGAGTACAAAGAAGACCGGGAACCATTTGGGTGAAAAATCAACCTCATACAGTTCATAAATCTTTGCGGCTTCTTCTGTCATATTTGAAGCCATAAACCGCAATCTGCTGCCCAGTGCAATTTTCCCCGTTTTTTCAAATAAATCCATAAGTATAATTAATTATATAACTAGTTATGCAAATGTAATAAATTAATTAATAAACTATGAATACGTTGAGTTAAAAAATGATTAAATATATTTAGATACGATCGAGAAAGATATCAGAGAAGCTTTCTGAGCAGTGATTTGCTGTGAAATGAAAACAATAAAGCTCCGGAATAATCCGAAGCTTTATTATTATTCTAGAAATGGTTTACCACCCTAAGTAATATTCAGGATCTAACCAGTATGGCCAGTCTAATTTAAAATGATCCTGAAGCATTTTTTCAGCTTCACAGAAAGCTCCTTCTACCCAGCCCTGCTGATCAGAATAGGCTTCACCGATAATATGGATATGCTCATCCACTAGTGGCTTTCTCATATAAGGCATAACATGTTTTACTGAAAAACCAGCTTTCCATGCATGATATCCTGCGCCATAAGGATCATCTGTCCAGTCTCTGAAATAGGTGACATACGGTTCAGGAATATCTACTTTGTCACCATGAAGTTCCCTAAGTTGGTTCATCAATTCACTTACCATGAATTGAGTTGCCTGAACATCATCCAGCTTGTGTAATTCCTCCAGTGATGCTGATTTGGCTGCTCTTACTTTAAACAGGACTTTGTCATCAGAAAGGGCTTTCCAGAATGTTTCGGTTTCCATATCACCATAACTTCCCAAGAGCATTGAGTTTTTGGTTTCAGGATCGGTACCGAAATAATAACACTGTCTCATTGGCAGGTCTGTAATAGAGTGTCCGGAATCAATATCCAGTTCTTTCCACCATGGACGCTCAAATCCCATCAGGATTTTAAAGGCCGGTTCCATAATAATAGAGCGGATATTTTTGTTGAGTTCAGTATGTTTATTAGCATCAAAAAAGAAATTATTCTGATCCAGAAGTTCAAGGGACTTTCTAGGCATGCCCAATACTATTGAATTGGCATATACTTTCCATGTCGTGTTGCTTTGTATATTCAGGAAAGTAAGCTCGTATTTATGAGTCGCGATTAAATGATGATCTTTAGTGAAAGTAATCAGTTTATTCTCAGACCAGATACGGGCTCCTTCATGTTCCATATAAGCGTTGGCTACTGCATAGGCGATGCTGTCATAACCTTCCTCAATGGTTTTGTAGGTCGTATCAGCAGAAAAATCTCCTACCATATAAGGAAATGCCTCAGCAGAATTCCAGTTAATGGTATTGGAATAATATCCCCCTGCATTAGCCAGGAATTCATATCCTTCCTGAGAAACCTGGTCTTTGATCAGATTCCAGAAACCGATATCGTTGACCAGACGCTTGTCATAAGGAGAGCCAGGGAAATTGTAAATCATTCTTGGTTTTATAGCATCCCAATCTCTACTGTCGAGTTTGAATGTAAAATCATAAATGCTAGGTCCCGAGAGAATCTTGTCTTTATAGGTTGCTGCTACCCACGGATCGGACATTAATACATTAAAAATAATTTTATTGAATAACTGATCAGAACTGAATCCCTCATCGTTTTCATTTAGAAAATAACGGGTAATCAGCTTGTTGTCCTGTTTTTGCTCTTCTGTCCATGCATTTTGTTTGAAACATTCTTTTCTAATGTACATATAGAGTTTTTCCGGTTCACCCATAGGGAACTCAACAGGGGTCATCTTATCCTTTAATACAGGGGTTCTTTTACTCAGGTCTTTTTCTTTTAACGGATACCCTTCTATTAAAGTCGTTACAATTTCCTGAGAAGTCAGATAACGCATTCCTCCGAGTTCGCCCCAGAAGTTCATTCCCGGCATAATCACGGATTCCAGTCTTCCGCCTAATCTGTCACTCATGTCGAAGACCTGTACTTCATGAGCTTTATACTTATTGTCGGTAACCAAACGGAAAGCGGTGTATAATCCGGAAGTTCCGGCACCGATAATGGCTACTTCTACTTTCAGATCGGGCTGCATTCCCGGATACAGCGGGGTATCTTTGTTTACGTTTTCTTGATTCATGGTTTTATAATTTTTAAAGTGCTAAGAAATATTTATATCCTAATCGGAAAGGGGTAATGTTAAAATCAGTTTGTCCATGTAATCAAAGTAACAAAGAAGGGGGTATATGCTCTTAGAGTGTAAATAACCAATTACTGCATTGAGTAGAAATACTGAATGGTAGGAAAAGCTTGTTTAACAGGGGGATTTTGATCTTTTAAATGGTTGGATATAGGGAGTGGGTTTTTGTTCTTTTTCATACATCATTCGACCCATTATTATTTGATGTATACAATAAAATAAACAGATGGAGAATATTTTAAAAGGCTTCAACTTTTGCAATTGATCTAAGAAAATGAGTTTACGTGAATGAAACTTAATGTTTACTTAACGTTTTAATAGTAAATAAAATTAATTTCTCTTTATTTTATCAAGGATCCATTATTACAACAAGACAAAAATTACTTTAACTTTGCTAATTAGATGCTTTATAACTATTATGAAATTTGCAAAAATAATAGTATATTGTTGAAAACTAATATCAAATGAACTTAAGTAGTCAGGAAAATTAATTTAACTGATAAACAGATATGAAATATAAATTCTTAAACTTTAAATTGAGAAAAGTTGTTCATTATTCACTGATCCTTTGTATTTTGTTGATACAGGTCATTATTGCCATATTTTTTTATAATGAATTTGTTAACGGGAAGAAGCTGAAATTTATCAAAGATCAGCTGGAGGAAAGCCGTGCACTGGGAGGATTAACCGATAATTCCAGAAAGGATTTTATGGATGCCCAGGATCATCTTCAGAAATATATGGCTACTCAGGACAACAATGAACTGCAGTTATATTTTCAGTCCTTGAGAAAGCTTAAAATGAATTTCGACAAAATTGGGGAATATGAAAATACAAGCCCTAGACTGAAAAAAACGCTGACCCTTCACAGACAGGATACACTGAAGACTGCAAAGTTGAAAACATTAATAGATTCGGTATACCAAAATTCCCTGAATCCGCCGTCAAAGGTTGAGGATAAGCAATATGAACCAGCCAAGTACAAAAATGATTTTGAAGATATCAAAATTCAGACACGTACCTATGCCGATACGGTTAAAAAGAAAGGCTTTTTCGGACGTATAAAAGATGCTGTCGCAGGAAAAGTAGATGTTCAGAAAGAGAGTACGGTGATCACAATGACCAACAACAAAACCATAGATCTTTCTCAGGTAAAATCCAAAATGGACAATACAATAAAGTCTATGGATAAGCATTATGCTGCCGAAGTAAAAAGGGTACAGTTGCTTGCCGCTCAAAAGCAAAAGAGTAATTTACAGTTTTACAGTAACTTCAGTAAGTTATTGGTTTATAGTAACGGGCTGATAGAGGTTTACGAAAACGCTATCAAGGATTTTAGATCAGAACTGGAAAAAGAATACAACCAACAAAGTTCCAATAATAACCACATCAGGACTTATCTGGTATTAGGATTGATGATTCTGATGTTTATTGTATCTATTCTGATCATGTATTTTACAAGAGTAGCATTTATCTATGAGCGAAAGCTTAATGCTGCAAATGCTGAAATTAAAAAGAACCTTAATTTTAAAAATAGAATTTTGGGAATGCTGAGCCATGACCTGAGATCCCCGTTAAAAATCATCAATATTTTTATAGATAAAATCTACAGAACGACAGAGGATGAAACAATAAAGGATTATCTTAAATCTATTAAGTTTACCAACAGCACTTTGCTTCTGCAATCTAACCAGATTCTGGAATACACAAAAAATGAAAATGCAGAGAAAGAACTGATAAAGTCAGTTTTCAATCTTAAAGAGGAGATTGGTTCTATTGTAAAGGTTATTACTCCTTATTTGGAAACCAGAAACAACAGATTTGTGGTGACAGACAGAATTCCTGAAGATTTGGTGGTATATTCTGATAACATCAGAATCAATCAGATTTTTATGAATATTCTTGGGAATGCTAATAAATTTACAGAAAACGGACAGATTGATCTCGTGATGATCACAGAACCACTTGGAGAAAATCAAATTTCCCTAATCACAACAGTTGGAGACACTGGAGTAGGAATATCAGAATCTGATCTAGGTAAAATCTTTGATCCTTATTATCAGGGGATGGTATCTGATGAAGTAGATAATCTGGGTGCCGGACTGGGTCTTAATCTGGTAAAAGAAATTGTAGAACTTTTCGATGGTGATATATCGGTTGAAAGTAAGCTGCATAAAGGAACGAAAGTGACATTCAGGATCAATTTAAATTATAATAATAATGGAAATGCCAATTCAAAATAAAGAGATTATATTTCTGCTGGCAGACGATCACAGTATTGTGCGTCAGGGGATGGAAATTGTGATCAGTGATATTGCTCCTCAAGCTATAGTTTATCAGGCTTCGTCCTTACATCAGGTATTGGAGCATATAAAATCAAAAAGCATTGAAATGGCAATCATTGATGCTCATTTTCCGGACGGAAACAGCCTGCATATCTTACCTCAGATGAAAAGTGTAAATCCTGATATTAAGATTTTGATTTTTACAGGACTTGAAGAGGATCTGCATGGCCTAAAATTTATCAAAGCAGGTGCTAATGGCTATCTCAGCAAACTGAGCGAAGAAGATGAGGTAAGAGAAGCAATTACAACTTTTATAGAGAAAGGAGAATATTTCTCTGAACTTCTGCGGAATCTATCGATACAACTTGTTTCCAATCCGGATCTTATAAGCCCTCTCAACAGCTTAACCAAGCGGGAAATGCAGATTGCAGAACTTTATGCTGAAGGATATGGTAACCTGGAAATTTCGAATAGTCTGGACATAAAACAAAATACAGTAAGCACAATCAAAAAAAATATCTTTGAAAAACTAAAGATTGAAAATATAATTGAGCTTGTCGACCTTGTCAAAACCCACCATAAACTCTAGTGTTTACAAGGGATTACTCACTTCTTGCCGTCAGAATTTTTTATTTTATCGATAAATATCTATAAGATGATCGATTTGTATCGATGGGGTTTATAGATGATTTTATTTTGTAATGTTGTTCCTTTGTACTGTGAAATTTAAGTAATGAAAAAAGTAAATGAGAAATGCTTTTTTAGTTTAAAATTTCATACACAAAAACAACAAATGATTATAATTATTCAATTAAAGGATAATTATGAAAGACACAAATGATGAAATTAATAAACACTGATGAAAAAAGAAGTGTATGAGTAATCTTAGACAGGATTCTTAAAAAGCCAAATGAAAAACACAAATACATATAGTGAGGTTCGGTTGATAGGTTACGAGTACAAACAAAAAAGGAGGCAAATAGCCTCTTTTTTTGTTTTTGGATACAATTTTTTAGTTACTTAACATATTGATGAATATGATTATACAGAAATTCTCTTGGATTATCCCTGGTAATCAGCTCTAACTCATTCTCCGTTAATCTTCCTGAAGTGTCTGCCCACATCTGTTTATCACTTTTCTGGCTCCGTACCACGTAAAAATCACTTCCATACAGAATACGGTCACTGATTCGGCTGTCTTTTTTTAAAAGCGATTTTAAAAGCGGAAATATATTTTCATCATGAAGGATGTAGCTGATGTCGGCATATACATTAGGATGCTGTAACATCAGACTGTAAATAACCGCAAACCATGAGTTATGACGCCATGAATTTTCCAGGGCAGTAGGAATGAAATTAATGCCTTTACCCACTGGATTGGTGAATCCGTTTTCAGAGAGATACCTGTCTCGCTCCATATATTTTGTCCATTCATCTTCCCCTCCGAAATGTCCGAAACAGATTTTAAGCTCATGCAGGTTTTTAGCAAGCGGTTGATCTTTCCCTGTATAACCGAAGAGAGCATATAAAGAATCATCATTGTAATATTCCAGAAGTTTTTTCAAATACTCTTCATTCAACAGACAAAGGTAATTGAGAGGATGTGTAAAATTGGTCGAAAAGTCACTGTTGGTAAGCTCATACAGGGCCAGCGGTTCACTTTTTCCTTTTTCTCCGGTAGACTGCATAAAGACAGGATGGCTGTTCCATTCTTTCTTTTTGTTACCCCGATAATAAATAGTTCCTCTGATACAGTGATTCAGAACAGGTACCTGATTTTCACAAGCCCATAACATTAAGGGCAGAATATCTTTATCAAAAGGGTAATATCCAAGAGCAGGATAGGTTTTGATTCCTCTGAAATTTTCATGTACAATACAGTTTTTTATTTCATCAAAATAAGTAGAATCATCCTTTATCCTTCTGGGGTCAGCAAATACGAAAGGAAGACAAGTTTTGGGTTTGGTCCTTCTGAGCTTTTTAAGCTCTTCAAGTTGTTCCCGGTAGCTGGATTTGGAAACGCCGGCATCCATATAATCCATATCCATGGGAAGAACTACAAAACGTGAATCTGCAGGATATTGCTTTTCTAACATTCTGAATATCGTCATTTGACTTTTGTGAAATGCAAAACGGCCTATACTGATGTACCGCTTAAGGTATGCCTTCGTTTCAGGGCCAGGAAGTATACGTAGGATTTGAAAAAGACTTTTGGCAATAAAGATAATCAATGTTCTTCCGGATTTGATCAGTAAAAATAGTATCAATACAATCAAAACTCTCAGTATTGGGTGCTGTGGGCTAGGAAGCAGATAAATATTTTGCATAAAGCGATTAAGCCATTCAATATATCCGAACCAGACCTCATGGTGATATTTTCCTTCCAGGTAGCCGAAAAAGAGAATCAGCAATGTATCTACAGTAAGTATCACTGCAATAGGAATGGTAATAAAAGGAACTTTCTGAAGAAACCATTTAACACGAAAATGAAAGGCCTGCCAAGCTTTGTAGGGACGCTTATATTGCCATTTTGTAGGAACCCGGTAATACCATCTGAAAAAGTTGATGATAAGTCTTATCGTGAGAATAGATTCAAGACCTGCCGGTAGAAGTTTTTTACCCAGAAACTGTGGAATATGGTCTCCGGTAAAAGTATGGGTATGGCAGTTAATGAACGGATTCCGTTTTTTTTCAGATAAATCCGGGTCTGATATAGTTTTCATGAATAAGTAAGTGAGGGATTAGTTTGGAGCCTAATTTACAAACAAAATATCATATGAGATTCTTTCCTTTTTGAAATAAAGAAATAGCCGATAATTCAGTTTTTGGCAACAATAGATAGAGGGCTAGTGGGTATTTTTTATCAAATGATAAATGGATGCTGTGATCTATCTCTTAGTTTTGTGTCAAAAAAAAGATGTCAGGAGAAAAGGATTTAGCGGTTCTGCTTCAGAACATGGAACCCGTATTGAATGCTGGTGAATATGTGTTTTGTACGGTTGAAAATTTAGGTGAGATAAAGGATATAGAAAAGATCCTGTTTTTCTTTCGGGAAGCCGAAGCCGTTACCATCGTTTTAGAAAAAGCTATAGCAGAGGAATGGGGGATGAATTACAGTTATATTTCTTCATGGATCACCCTGAATATCCATTCCTCCCTGGAAGCAGTAGGGCTTACTGCAGCTTTTGCAAATGCCCTGAAACAGGAAAATATCAGCTGTAATGTAGTGGCAGCTTATTTTCATGATCATATTTTTGTTGCCAAAGAAGATGCTGAAAACGCAATGAAAGCTCTTGAAGCTTTAAAAAATAATTGATACAAAACTCTTACTTTGTTTTTTACGGTTAATTTTTAACTTTATGCTTATTATTCACGTCTCTTTTTAACGCTGAATTTTGTTTCAAAGAGTGCTGCCATCAGTAAAAATGGCATTTCTATCGCAGATGGATTTTATCTTGATAAGAATAGGATAGAGAGAATGATGAAAGAAAACTAAAAAAAATATGGAAATAAGATGTCCTAGCTGTCATGAAATTTTTAAAGCAGACCTTGATCAGGAACTGTTTATTGGAGGGGCCATACAAAGAGGCCAACGTCTGATCATGACCGATTGCCCCAAGTGTTATAAACACATCCCCATAAACCCAGCTGATTTATTATCAATGGAAGCTCAAAAAGATGAAGATAAAAAGAACAGTCAATTGGATGGTACCGACTGTCCGGTTTGTTCTGATGGTATTGTAAGCTATATTGATGACGGAAATAAAAAGTTTTGGGGATGCGGAGAATGTGGGAATGTCTGGTTCTCAGAAAAAGATCTTCACAAATCTGTTTTAAATAAAAAAATTAGATGATCATAATTATTTATTCTATTCAGAAAGGATAACTAATTGCCATTAAATTTTCGGATTTTGAATTGTCTGGATAAACCCCATAAATGTCCTGTTCAATAGGTTTTTCAATGTTCTGCCTGTTTTTGTGTTTTATGTTTGCAGCATAATTACAAAAATAAACGACAATGAAAGCAATCAGAAAAATCTCAGCCGTAAGCTTATTATGCTTAACTCTTTTTACAGTAGTGACAATGTCCTGTACTGAAGAAAATGAGCCTCCCACGGTACAAGAGATACAAAATTGGAACCACCAAACTGCCAAAACCCAATTCGTAAACGTTAAAGGAAATGCTATTGCATACCGCGTTTTAGGAAAAGAAAATGGAACCCCACTGATCCTTTTGCCGGGATTGGGAGGTTCGATGGATGATTGGGATCCTGCAGTGACAGACGGATTGGCAAAAAAATACAAAGTAATCATCTTCGACAATCAGGGAGTTGCTTCGTCAAAGGGAACTACTCCAAATACTGTTCAGGCTATGGCCGATGATGCGGTTGATTTTATCAAAGCTTTACATTTGGAGAAAGTAAATATCATGGGATTTTCTATGGGAGGATTTATTGCGCAGAGAATAGTGCTTACTAATCCGGCACTCATCAATAAAGTGATTTTAACGGGGACAGGGCCGCAAGGAGCCATCGGATTGTCTAACTTACCTAATATTGTTGCCGGAACAGCAGGATTAAGTCCTGAAGCTTCGTTTCTAAAATTTGGATTTACAGAATCTGCCCAAAGTATTACAGAGGGAAAAGCATCCTTTGCAAGAATCCAGCTTCGCACAGTAGACAGAGATCTTCCGTTAAGCGATATTACTTCAAACTCACAGTTTACTGCAGTATTGACCTGGGCTCAGCCGAATGCTGATGCTCTTACCGAAATAAAAAAGATCAAAAATCCTGTGCTGATTGTTCATGGTGAAAATGACCTTCCGGTATCTGTTCAGAATGCTAAAAATATGGCGCAGAACTTAGACCATGCAGAACTGGTGATTTTCCCGGATTCAGGACATGCTTCTTTCTATCAATACCATGATAATTTTGTAGGGAAAGCAATTGAGTTTCTTGGGAAATAAGTGGAATATTAAAATTGAGATATAAAAAAACTCGCTGATTATGAACAGCGAGTTTTTGTTTTTTATTGATGGAAAGACTTAGCTGAATTTCTTCACAGCCTCCACACTCACAGGAGTAAAGAAGTTAATCATATTTCCATCCGGATCACAGAACAGAAGTGATCTGTTTCCCCAAGGCATGGTTGTCGGTTCCTGGATAATTTCTGAAGTTATGCCTTTGATTCTTTCATATTCTTCGTCCACATTGTTAACCAAAAATTCGATAATGATTGATTTTGTTCCGGTAAAATCGGTCATACCTTCCGAAAACATTTGCATTGTCCGCGTACTTCCAATTGCGATTGTAATAGAATCGGTGGAAAGCTCTGCAAAATCTTCAGTATACCATCGGGCAGCTGCTCCAATAGCTTTTTCGTAAAATTCTACTGATGCTTTGATGTCTTTTGTAATAATTCTTAATGACGTTAATTTCATGTTGTTTAAATTTAAAACAAAAGTAGGGTAGAGTGGTGACAACAGGATGTCAGTAGAAATTAATGAATTTTATTTTTTTACTGAATATCAAGAATAGGATAGGGAAAATAAAAAATCCCGATTCAAATCGGGATTTTATGTTATTTTATGGAGTGGTTATCTGTTGAATGACAAAAGTCTCCGTATCCGTTGTATGGGCTGAGAAATATCCCAAAGCTCCATTGTTGATATTACTGGGTGGGTTGGCTGGTGTGGCACTTCCGCCATTGCCTCCGGAAATCTGAAGCAAAGCACTGTAATAAGTAAATATATTGTTATCTATGCTTTGCATCTCTACATGTATTTTATCTCCCACTACCACTTCATGATCTCTGCCTTTATTATCATCATTCGGAAGAATAAGAGGCTGCTGGTTAGGCAATCCGTTATTGACATTGTCCGAAAAAGTATTCATGTATTTTTTAGGAAGCTCATTGATTGTAAAACTAAAAAGATAGCGGTTTCCCAATGGCATAGGATCGGTAAAAATCGGTAAAAGGGTATAAGTAGCTTTATCACCAAATTTGAAAGAACTCTGTTCTAACCCTTCAAAATCAACAACTTCCGGCATCTTGCTCTGAGCGGTATATTGCTTTCCATCAGCCTGTACTTTCAGGGTATACGTTCTGCCTGGTGCTCCCACAAAAGTAGAGGTTTGGTACATTCCATTTCCTGCGTACTGAAGAGTTTCGGTCTGTCCCATATCATCACTCAAAATAACCTGGGCTCCGGTTACGGCTGGGTATTGGTTGGGTTCTGAAAAACCAACTGATTTTGTAATTTTTACGGTGTAAGGTCCCGGTTTATTGGTCACATTTCCTTCGATGACAATGTTTCCGCTCTGATCGTTTAGATCCAGATCAATCTCTTTTTCACAAGACGTTAAAGTGAAGAGAGCGAATATAATATAAAATGTATTTTTCATGATTTAGAATTTGAAATTATAAGTGATGTTTGGTACCCAGCGGAATAAAGAAGTCTGCATAGCGCGTGTTGTTCCAGGTCTGTCAGGATTGTCTTCAAAATTAATAGTATAAGCGTTTTCACGGCCATACAGGTTATAAATACCGAACGTCCATGAACCACGGAATCGTTTATTGGAGCTTGGTTCATAAGTAGCACTTACGTCCATTCTGTGATAAGAAGGCATTCTGTCTGCATTTCTGCTGCTGTACTGGAATATAGTTTGTCCGTTCAGCTCATATTTCCCGGTAGGAAAGGTAACCGCATTTCCTGTACTGTAAACAAAAAGTCCGGAAAGAGACCATTTTGGATTAAGCTGGTAAGTGGCAACGATGGAAAGATCATGGGTTTTATCCATTCTTGCATTGTACCATTCATTATTATTAATTCCGTCGATCTTTCTTTCTGTTTTAGAAAGGGTATAGGAGATCCATCCCGTAAGTTTTCCGCTTTTCTTTTTGGCGATAAGTTCCAGACCATAGGCTCTTCCTTTTCCAAACAAAAGCTCGCTTTCTACATCGGATCCCGTATCAAAACCAATCTGAGCCCCGTTTTTGAAGTCGATTTGGTTTTGCATAGACTTATAATATACTTCAGCGTTTAATTCATAATTATTATTGTTGAAGTTTCTGCTGTAGCCCATACTGATCTGGTCTGAAATTTCAGGTTTTACCGTATAGCTGCTTCCTATCCATTGGTCAGTAGGATTTCCACTGTTACTGTTGCTTAAAAGGTGAAGATTCTGGGTATTACGGGAATAACCTCCTTTCACACTGCTGACCTCATTGATGCGGTAGTTGGCACTAATTCGCGGTTCAAGATTCGTGTATGTTTTCCCGAATTTTCCTTTCTCTAAGAATTTACTGTCGGTAATCACGCCATTTTCATAGGTATTGAAGGTATCGCCTCCAAGGACACTGAACATAGAAAGCCTTAGTCCGTAATTGATCGTTAGCTTTTCTGTTGCTTTATAATCATCATTGATGTAAACAGCATTTTCCCATGAGTATCTTGGATTTCTGGCAAAACTGCTCACCGTAGTGCCGGAAGCGCTGCTTGGAGTAAGCGTATGGTAAATCGACTGAAGACCGAAACGCACTGAATGTTTGTTTCCTGCAAACCATGTGAAATCCTGCTTAAGGTTCCAGTCCTGTATTTTTGAATTTAAATCAAATACAGTGTCATCATTTTTCAGACTGATTTTATAATCATAATTACTATAGATGAAAGACGTATTGGAGAATAGCTTACTGCTGATAATACTGTTCCATCTCAAAGTTGCTGTCGTATTTCCCCAGTCTGTATTGAAAGTATCTCCCAGACCCAGTACATCTCTTCCAAAATATCCGGATAGATAAATACGGTTGTTTTCATTGATCTGATAGTTCGCTTTCAGGTTAAGATCATAGAAGTATAGTTTGTTGTCTTTATAATCCTTGTTGCTTTTCAGGAATAAATCAGCATAGGTTCTTCTTCCTGAAACAATGAATGAAGATTTCTCCTTTTGAATAGGCCCTTCTACACTCAGTCTGCTGCTGATAAGACCAATTCCACCATTCACATTATAGTCTTTATTATTCCCGTCTTTCATTTTGACATCCAGTACAGAAGCAAGACGGCCTCCATATTGGGCAGGGCTGTTTCCTTTAATGATGCTGGCATCTTTCAGGGCATCACTGTTGAATGTACTGAAAAAGCCAAGAAGGTGAGAGGCATTGTAAACCGGAGCTTCATCCAGTAATATCAGGTTCTGATCTGTGGCTCCCCCTCTTACACTGAATCCGCTGCTTCCTTCCCCGTTACTTTTGATACCAGGTAAAAGCTGTATGGTTTTCATAACGTCTTTTTCCCCGAAAAGAACAGGTAGTTTCTCTATACTTTTAATGCTTAACGTTTCCGTTCCCATTTGGGCAGATGTTAAGTTTTTATCCTTTTTAATGCCGCTTATAACGACTTCATCAATTGCTTTTGAGACTTCTTCCTGTTGAATAAGAGGAAGATCAATTTTTATATTTTTGTCAACGGTTATCTGCTGTTCAAAATCTTTGTATCCGGGATTCGAAATAATGATGGTATACTTGCCTTCAGGTAATGAAAGTGAGTAAAAACCATATTCGTTGGCGACAACATTAATCGTGGGATCTTCACTTACTTTTACAGATACTCCGATGAGCAGTTCCCCGTTTTTTTTGTCTTTCACGGTTCCACTTACAGAATAAGCTTGCTGGGCCATTGCCAGGGTGCTGAAGCAGAGCGCAGCGGTAGCTGCGGTAATTTTAAAAAAGGATGTTTGCATTAGTTTATTTTAAAGTAGTAGATCTCTTGTATATGAATTAATGTTTTGATGATACATGATTAGTTGGATGAATAGGAGATTAGTTACACCTAAAGCTTTAATTATGAAATAAATCCATCCCCAAAAAGCTTTTTACAGCATTATCCCGATATTTATAAAATAAGAATAAGTGAGAATTGTTAGACGAAAAATAATATTATGTAGTGGATATTATTTTATTCGTACGTTTTCTTTATTATTGAAATTAAATAAATTCTTTTCTATTTCTTGGTGTATTTTATTTTAAAATAGTAACCTTGGGTCAGAAAATAGAGCTGTGGAAGGGAATAAGGATTGAATGATAATAAGAGTGAAAAATAAAGGCCGTAGAGATTGTGTAATTTTTCATGGTGATTGTTTATATAAAATAATGGCGCAAGAAAATTTGAACTACGGAACAAAATAATGAAAGCCACAGATCAAAAATTGGATCGTTGTCAGCCATTATTTTTCGCAGATATCTTTTAGTTTTCTTCTTCTAATTTTTTATCTAAACTCTGAAATGACTAAAATATTGCACAATGAATAATAAAGTTGATTCCCCTTTTTACAATCAGAATATTTTTTAATCATAAAAAACTCAATTATCTGTACCCAACCTTGCTGGGTAATATATTAAACTTTCTTTTAAATGCCGCGGAGAAATGTCTTGGATTTTTATAGCCAATCACATCCGAAATCTCATTAATATTCATATCACTTTCAAGAAGCATTTTTTTCGCCAGTTCCATTTTAGTATCATTCCAGAATCCGAAAACAGTAGTTCCAAACAGTTCTTTAAATCCTTTTTTTAGAGTAAATTCATTGGTTCCCACCAGATGGGCAAGTTCATTAAGAGAAGCGGTTGCCTGCAGATTATGTGCAATATAATCTCTTACAGCATATATCTTTTCTTCATCTTTTTTGGACAAGCTGGAAGTAGAAGGTGTTTTGTGAAAAAGTTGTTCTAACTGAAGCAAAAGCAGTTCGCTTACTTTAGCCTCAAGATACATCCTTTTAAAAATCCCTTTTCTGTCACAATGCATAAGATCATTCAGAATCTGGTACATTTCCAAAGTGATATGGTTATGATTTGGCTGAATGAGGGATGAGTTTTGTTTGTCAATCGAATTTCTGAACAGTTCAAAAAGCCCAAAGTGTTCGGGTAGAAATTTTTTAAAGAATTCCGGGGCCAGGTTGATTTCTAAGAGATGCATTTCTGGACCGTCGAATTCCATTTTACCCTCCATATGATGGGCATAAATAATATTGTGCTGGTAGCTGTCAAATTCTACCGTTTTCTCGAATTTTCCTGAAATTGCTTTACTTTTTCCCTTAAGGGCAAAGTGCATTTCTACAGTATCTGCATCGCTTTCAAGATACAGCTGAAGCCGGTTAGTCAATGAAATATTTCCAAAACTGATATGGACATTCGCAAAGCATATTTCATGATAAAAACCATTCCCATAAGGAGGGCTGAGCTGTGTAATATATTCCTGAATATCAACATTATCTGAGAAATAAATATCAGGATAATCTTTCTCCATAAGCATTTCCCCAAGGGTTTCATTGTATAGCCGTACTGTCATTTCGTTTCCTTTTGTTAGAATTTCCTTATGACGGACTTTTTATTCCGTTTTGCGTACCTCCACTGTTAAATGGATAAGATACTTTTGTACAAAGATAATGTTTATTTAGAATCATTCTTAATAATCAGATTTGTTATTCCCCACACACGGAAAAGTAAAATGAAATAGGTGTGTTTAAAGTGTATTAAAAATTAATTATTTAAAAAATATGAAATATTCAAGTAAAGTAAAATGGTCTTTTGCAGCGGCAATAGCTGTATCAATATGCTGGCTGATAGGTGATATTTTTGTAGCCGGATTTGATCCGAACCCTGCAGATTATCCATTGTTTTCAAAAACGTATGCAGAACAGGTAAACGTTGAATTTTCCACTTTAATGTTGGAAGGATCTACTTCAAGATTGATGTTTGGTGCTTTGATCGGTGCCCTTACAGGTCCTTTACTGCTTCCTGCAACCTGGCTGGTGTATCAGTTTTTTAGAGATACCCAGAAATGGTATGCTGTTTTTGTCTATTGGGTTCTAATGGCCGGAGCGGTTTTATCTCCTTTAGGCCACGCCGGATTTTTCTATGTTGGGGAAATCTATAAAGCAGTTTACCACACAGATCCGGTTTCTCATGCTTATCTTTTGGAGACAGGAAGAGGTTTCATGAAAATGCTGAATATTGCCTGGGGAATGGCCATTGGTGTTCTGGCTATCGGGTGGATTTCATTTGCGGTCTGCATACTTCTAAACAAAACTTTGCTTCCAAAATGGATGGCTTTATTGACGCCATTTGTTTTAACGCTGTTGATCATTCCTGTAAAAGGTCTTTTGCCGCTTCCTTATTCAGGATGGGTTGGAGGGGCAATATTCAATATTGCTTATCTGATATTTTTCAGTTCATTGTTATTCATTTTCAGAAAGAAACTGCTGGATAATAGATGATTCTTAAAAGAGCTTTACCATGAGAATAACTTACTATTAAAGTGCAGTGAGAAGTCTTTAAGTCTTAGGATTTAAAGGCTTTTTTGCTCTAGAAAATTATCCTTTTGAACCTTCGTACGAAATATTAACCTTATATTGGCTTAAGAATTACGCAGAAGAATATGGGAAATCTAAAAACATGGATAAGAAAGAATGGTTCCACAGCTATACTGATGGTTTTATTCATTATCGTATTGGTAAATAAGGATGCAAAGGCATGGCTGATGAGACAGGTTGCTTCCACAGGAATCCTCAATTCCAGCATATCAGAACCCAAAGAAAAACAGGATACCTCAAAAAGATTTATCTACGCAGGTTTTATGCTGAAAGATGAAGACGGAAAGATTATTGATATCTCTGCTTTACACAATAAAGTGGTCTTTATCAATTTTTGGGCATCATGGTGCCCTCCCTGCAGAGCAGAGTTTCCGTCTGTTCAGAAATTTTATGATCAATACAAAACGAATCCGGATATGGTGTTTCTTACCGTAAATCTGGATGATAATGCGGCTCTTGGAAGATCTTATTTAAAAGAAAAAGGATTTACCGTTCCTTTTCTGGTGCCTGCCGGCAATATTCCTGCTGTGCTTTACAGTGGTTCCTTACCCACAACAGTCGTGATTGATAAAAAAGGAGAGATTCGCCTGCATCATAAAGGATTGGCAGATTACAGCAAAGATTCATTTTACAAACAGATTGATGAGCTGTTGAAACAAAAACCATAATTTTTAAGTTTAATGATGAGTTCCTTTACCTTATTAACTCTTGAAGAAATTTCTTCCAAAATATTGAAAGAAAAAACACCCCTGCAGAATTTTCCAAAGACCATTACATTTCCTTTCTCCGAGCGATATAAGGATTGGGTTACCCAAATGAATACAACAGAAATTTCTTCTGAAACCATCCTGTATAACTCAGTGGATGCTGTCAACGAAAATAAAGAATTTGTTCTGCCCAATTATTGGTGTTTTTCTTGTAACGGACAGGGTGACCGATGGTTTTTTAATACAGAGGATCAGGTTTTCTTCTATGACCATGACTATGATGAAAAGCTGGAGCCTATGAATATTAATTTTGAAGAATGGCTGCAAATGGCATTCATCGTGGGTCAGCTGGATGTCTATTTTGATGAATATGATACCATCCCGAAATTCATTAAACAGGAGTTTTTTCAAATCCTGAATAGGATCCATCCAACATTAAGTGACAAATACCCATTTATATTGTAACCTTATTTATATCACAAAAAATATGATTTTAAAGAACTTAGAACAAAAATATAATTTCCACTATCCTGAAGTCTACAGAAGACTATCAGAATCCGGTATGCTGGATTGGGGAGAATCCGGTGCTGATTGGTATCAGACGGTCTTTCCAAAACTGAAAGAGAATCCACCTTTGCTGTTATTCGGGTATGATATTGAGATCTGGAATGATGAACAGTCCATCAGAGCTTCCATTCATGAAATGTCTGAGGAAGATGATTACAGAAATATTCATGCTGGGTACAGCTTTGTTCCGTTTGCCAAAAGTGGGGCAGGGGATCTGTATGCTTTTCAGTTTGATCTTGAAAATAGAGGTGATGTTCCGGTAACTTTTATACCCCATGATGATGAGGAAGCTGAAATATTGGCTAAAAATTTCCAGGATTTTATCTTTCGTCAGCTCCTTGAGGCGATCGTCGAAATAGATGAAGACTCTATGTTTTATGAAGAAAATGAAGAAGATCTGAAACAAAATCTGCTCAACCAGTTAAAAACGCATGAGCCGTATTTAGCACCAAAGCACATTGATATTCTGAATGAAATTTATCAGAGAGATATTTTTGAATACACCTATAAAGTACCTGCTGGCAATACATTTGAAACAGAAGGACTCATTACGTTTGATGAAATGGAAGAAATCCTGAAAAGGGAGATTGCTTTTGACAGACTGAACGCAAAGTTCAATTATACAAAAGAGATAAAATAAGTCTGTTTAAACGAACCACAAAAGTCACAAAAGTTTTTTTTAAAAACACTTTAGAAAGTTTAAAATAATACAGCATAAAAGTCCACATAAGTTTTAAAAAATCTTTGATTTTTTAAAACTTATGTGGACTTATTCTCTGCCAGGATATCCTCTTAAGCTCCCAATCTTTTGTGCCTTTTGTGGTTTAATAAAAAAGTTTAAACAGTTTTAAAAATAAAAAGCCTGTAAATGAAAGATTGCAGGCTTTTTTATGGACGGATTTCTGATTACTATAGTAATTTCTGCTTTGAAAAAACAGTAAATTTATACCCTAAGAAATAGAATATGCAGCAGCTAAGGACTCACATCGAAAAAATAATCCCTCTAAATGATAGCGAATTTGAATTCATATCATCCTGCTTTACCTATAAAAAATATAAGAAACATCAGTTTTTGGTACAGGAAGGAGAAACCGTACCCTACAATTATTTTGTATTGAAAGGTCTGTTGAAATTGGTGTATTCTGACGAAACAGGAAAAGAACATATTATCGGATTTGCTATGGAAGATTGGTGGGAAACAGATTTTCCGGCTTACTATCAGCAGGCTCCGGCAACGATGTCTCTGGAATGTCTTGAAGATACAGAAGCATTGTGTCTTACGTTAGACGATTATAAAAAGCTATGTACGCAGCTTCCAAAACTTGAACATTTCTTCCTTGAAAAAGCATATATGGGATTCATTACAGCGCAGCAGCGTACTATTTCAATGATGACAACAGGTATAAAAGATCGTTATGATCAGCTTTTGAAAAAATATCCTTCTTTGGTTCAGCGGGTTCCGAAATCTCTTTTGGCAGCATATCTGGGCGTATCCAGAGAAACTTTGAGCCGTCTTTCGCTGTAAAATGTGACTTCACTCACACCATAATCGTGATCCGGATCACAGGGATTTGCTGTATCTATTCTGCAATTTTGCAGAGTAACCTATAACAAATTCAATACAATGGAAAAAAGAATAATTAATCCATGGAAATGGCAGGATGAGAGAAGCTATTCTCAGGCTGTAGAAGTAAAAAATGTTGAAAGTACTTTATATTGTTCAGGGCAGGCTGCTATTGATCCTGACGGGACATCGAGTGATAAGGATATGAAATCCCAGCTGGAACAGGCCATTGCCAATCTGGAAGAATTGATCAGCTCAGCAGGATATGAGTGTGAGAGTATTGTCAGATTAAATATCTATACAACTTCTACAGAAGAACTTTGGCCCTATTTCCCCATTCTTCAGGAGTGGATTGCTAAGCATAATATTCAGCAGGCAGTAGCAATGCTGGAAGTAACAGGCTTATTTGAAACATTAAAAGTTGAGCTCGAAGCGACAGCAGTAAAATAAATGAGAAATATAAATTAAAAAAAAGACCTTCAAATCAACTTTTGAAGGTCTTTTTCTTTTTTCTTTCAATAGACTTAGCATAAAGGTCTATAAACATTCAATTTTACTAATAATGGTGGGCTTTGTTCTGGTGTAGGAGATATTATTTCTATTAAAATATGGTAATAATTTAATGAATGAAATGTATTTAATAATATGTAGATTATATTAAAAATATTTTACTAATTTATTGTAATAGTGTGTGTTTTGAAAAAAATAAATAATTATTTTTAATTTAAAACGTATCACTTTTATGTGAAATTCACTATATTTGGTTTAATGAAGGTTATTATTTTAATTGAATTTATATTCATAATGGAATAACTACTTTCATAACACCGGAGAATTTTTTAAATATTAACTAAAAAAGAATTTATTATGAAACGTAAACTCGTCTATTTTTTACTTCTTTTGACAAGTAATTTTATTTTTTTAAGTGCACAGGTAGGTATTAATACAACCAATCCGCAAGGAGTATTTAATGTTGATGGTGCAAAGGATAACCCCACTACCGGAATACCATCCGTAGCACAACAAGCCAATGACGTAGCGGTTACCGCTGCAGGAAATATGGGAATAGGGACTACAGTTCCTACCAATAAGCTCCATGTCAATGGAACAGATCCGCTGCGTCTGCAGGGAGTTGGAACAGGAAATAGTACCACAGACCCTCTGTTGGTGATTGATGCTAATGGTGTTGTAAAGAACATTGGTACATTAGGAGCCTTATCTATTCCTAGTCCCGCGGTTTTCCGTCTGGAAACGGGCCAAACTGACTTTTTACAGGCTCAGGGCGCAGGAGGATCACTGGCAGTACCTATGACTATTATAAAAAATTCTATTGTAGGGTTGACTTATAATGCAGGTACAAGCACCATCACGTTTCCTGCGGGAACGTATCAGATTACATTTGTTTATGAAGCATCACATAATGCAACAGGATGTACAGTCAGTTCTTATTTTGTAGATTTTCCTTTGAATGCTACAAGTTCCAGAGTTCACAACACTGCTGCACATTCGCAAGGAGCCCTTTCCAATCATGGAGGAACCATTACGTATGCAACTACAGTTCCGGCCAACAAAACCTGGCAGATTAATCTCGGTAGAGGTCAGTCAGGCAACTGTTCAGGGGCAGGAATGAACCTGGCAGCGACGTCTACCCAGATGCTTGTTTTCCGAATTGGAGATTAATGTTATACATGTTCCCAAGGCATTGATCAATCAAAAAAGATTCTATTAACACAAATACTAAAGCACCGGTTTATACTGGTGCTTTGTTGTATTGAGAAAGTCGGATATGGATTATTGTAAAGAGATTTTTTTACCAGTAAAGCTTTTCATACATTTATATAGATTAATCAATGCTCATTATCAAGATGAATATTCAACTTTTTTCAAAAAATGCTTTAGTAGGTGGGGCTACACAGGGAATCGGTGCCGGAATTGCCATAGAGCTGGCAAAATGCGGAGCCAATGTTACCGTTATGTCCCGTAATGAAACAAAACTTAAAGATTTCGTTTCCTCACTGCCGGTAATCAATTCTGATCAGAAACACGAGTATCTGGTGGCTGATTTTTCGGATGTTGAAAGCTATAAAAAAATTATTGCCGGATATTTTAATACTCATTCGGTAGATATTCTGGTTAACAATACAAACGGTCCGGAACCTGGTTTAGCGCTTGATAAAAATGCAGATGATTACCAGAAGGCATTTGATCTTCTTTTTAAGACGGTTTGTGAAACAACATTGCTGGCTCTGCCTCATATGATCAAACAGAGAAATGGACGTATCATCAATGTTTCTTCACTATCGGTAAAAGAACCGATCGCCAATCTGGCCCTTTCCAATTCTATCCGTTCTGCAGTAATCGCCTGGACAAAGACTCTTTCCAATGAAATTGCACAGCATAATATTACCATAAATAATGTGTTAACGGGGTATTTTGATACCGAGCGAATTCAAAAACTCGTTACCCATGAAGCGCAGCAGACCGGTACTCCGGCAGAAGAAATAAAAAAAGCGAGAGAAAATAAAATTCCAATGAAAAGATTCGGAAAGCCTGAGGAATATGGCCATCTTGTTGCTTTCCTGGCATCAGAATATGCCGCTTATCTTACCGGAACAAGTATCCCTTTGGACGGAGGTTTGAATAATACCTATTAAAATTTTAGACTACCTGATCTATTTATGCAGTATCATTTTAAACTTATTTAATTGAGTTAAAGCTTTTACAGTTTTTGGATTTTATCATCTGAATATTTTCATCCTAAATAATATTTTCAACTTTCATGTAATAAATCCTTTTTTTCAGTTGTCATATACATATTGAAAAATAGTATATGAAAAACTGGTCTTTTAAAAAATGGAACACCGTTGTGGGATGGTTCCTTTTCGCTGTTGCGCTTATCACGTATCTCTCAACCATAGAACATTCCCTGAGTTTTTGGGACTGTGGGGAATATATATCTTCAGCCGTAAAATTGGAAGTAACGCATGCTCCGGGAGCCGCTTTATTCCAGATTGTGGGAGCGGTAGCAAGTATTTTTGCATTGGGAAATTCAGAAAATTATTCTATTGTGATTAATGCAATGTCAGCAGTATTCAGTGCTTTTACCATTCTGTTTCTGTTCTGGACGATTACCCATTTTTTAAGACGGCTTTTAAATAAAGATTTTGAAGATCTTACCAAATCTCAGAAGATTTCGATACTCTTTGCCGGAGTAATCGGAGCTTTATGCTTTACCTTTTCAGATACTTTCTGGTTCTCAGCGGTAGAAGGTGAGGTATACGCGATGGCTTCTCTGTTTATTGCACTGTTAGTTTGGCTTATCACCAAATGGGAAAACGAATATAAGGCAGCTGACAGCGAAAGATGGATCATTCTTATTTTCTTTATAATAGGCCTTTCTGTAGGGGTTCATATGATGTGTATGCTGGCAATTCCGGCTATATGTCTGGTGTATTACGCCAGAAACTATACTTTTTCTTGGAAGAATTTTATAATAGCTAATCTGGTTACATTGGGAATTCTTGCATTTGTATTCAAATTTATTTTCCCTTTGGTCATGACTTTGTTCGGGAAACTTGAAATTTTCTTTGTGAATGGGCTGGGACTTCCTTTCCATTCGGGGACGATTGTTGCGTTTGTTCTCATGACCGTAATCAGTTATCTTTTGATTAAATACGCCAGAAAAGCCAAAAGAAAGCTGTACCAGACTATCGTTTTATCTCTTGTATACATGATTATTGGTTTCTCGTGCTGGCTGGTGATTCCGATCAGAGCAAATGCCAATCCTCCAATGAACCTTAATGACCCGGATACCGCAATCGGAATGAGAGACTATTACAACAGGGTACAATATGGGGACTGGCCTACCATTTACGGACAGAACTACACGGCATTTCTTGACAAAAATGGATTGGAAAAAGATGAAGATGGAAGCTATAAAAGAGATGTCACAGGAGATATTTACGAAAAAGATGAAAAAACCGGAACGTACAGAAAAACCGGGGAAAGATTCAATTATGTGTTTAATAAATCCCACATCAGTTTTATGCCGAGGATGTTCAATGAAGATAAAGAGGTGACTGCCAATTATATTTCTTTGTATGGAGCTCCGGATTTCACCTTCAATTATGACAATGCAGAGGTGGCAGACAATCCGGAGGCTAAACGGATTTTTGAGGAGTTGAGAGCGAAATATGAAGGAGATTCTATCACAGCAGAAGATTATCTGAAGGTAAAACCTTACGATATTATCAAAGTAAAACGCCCTTCCTTCGCTCAAAATATGGATTATTTTATCTCTTTCCAGAACGGATACTATTTTGTAAGATACCTGATGTGGAATTTTGCTGGAAGACAAAATGATCTTGAGGGACATATGGAAAATACCAATGGCAACTGGATCTCAGGATTTTCTTTTATAGATAATGCAATGCTGGGCGATCAGGATCATATGCCTGCCAAATTTAAAAACGAAAGTACCGTAAAGCTTTTTTTCCTTCCATTGATACTAGGTTTGATTGGCTTCTTTTTCCAGCTAAACAGAGATTTCGGAAGGTTTTATGCCATCCTTTCATTGTTTGTGCTGACAAGTATGGGAATTGTCTTTTATACCGGAGTAAAGCCCTTCGAAGTAAGAGAAAGAGATTATGCAATGGTAGGGTCATTCTATGCCTTTGCGATCTGGATCGGTTTGGGAGCCGGAGCTATACTTTGGTTAATTCAATCTAAGCTTAAATCCAGTACAGCCCCTATTGTTTTGGGAATTGTATTATTAGGAATTCCTTTTATGATGGGGTTCCAGAATTATACTTCACATGACAGAAGCAAAAAAACGGCAGCCCGTGATTATGCGTATTCATTTTTACGTTCGCTGCCTAAAAACGATATTATTTTCATTTACGGCGACAATGATACTTTTCCGGTATGGGCAATCCAGGAAACGGAAAGATTCAGGGATGATGTAAAGACAGTCAACTTTACTCTTTTGGCTACACCATGGAGTATCGATCAGGTAAAAAGAAGAACATATAATGCCATGGGAATCCCGGGAGAGTTGACCCATGAAGAATACAGAGACGGCGTAAATGATCAGGTGTATCTGATGAAAAAAGAAGACTGGGAAGGGTTTTTCCAAATGTTGAAAGAACAGGGAGCCCCCGAGACAGAATTTCAGGAGTTCAGAAAATATCTGACTCAGGATTCTCTTACGTTGAAAGATGCTATCAAATTCCTAAAACTAAAATCATCCGCAAAGGATGAACTATTGAAAATGTATTTTGGCGAAAAGCAGTACGAAAAGTACAATATTCTTCCGGTAAGTAAATTTATTCTTCCTGTAAATAAGGAAAATGCTGTAAAATCAGGGATCATTAATAAAGCTGATCTTCCCAATGCAGTGGATCAGATTATGATCAATTATGAGGCGAATACCCTTTATAAAAGCAATCTGATGATGCTGGACATGCTGGCCAATTTCGACTGGAAGCGACCTGTGAATTTCTCATCAGGCGGAATGTATGACAGTGAAAATATTTTTTATCTTGATGAATATCTGCAGTTTGATGGTTTCAGTTACAGGCTGGTTCCTATTCATACTCCTCAAAGTCCGGATGGAGATAAAGGAAGGGTAGAGGCCAACTCTCTTTATCAGGTGGTGAAAAACTTCAGATGGGGTAATTTTAAAGACCTTAGTATTCATTATGATGAAACGGCTACTTCAAATATTCTGGGCTACAGGATGTCGGTAAGCAGAGCAGTGTCTGCACTTGTAGTAAGCGGACAGAAAGCTAAGGCCCTGGAACTACTGGATCTTGCGGCAAAAGAAATTCCTGTTGAGAAATACAACGACCCACGCTCATTAAGCTCGATGGTCACAGGATATATTGTTGCAGGACAGGAGCAAAAAGGTCTTCAGCTGGCAGAAACCCTCAAGAAAGGAATATTTGAAGAATATGATTATTATCAGAACCTTTCCCCTTCATTTAAAGTTGCGTCCAAAAGACCGATGAGGTCCAAACCGATGGAATATGCATTAGTTGTTTCAGCGGTTACGGATGCCTACAAGACTTTGGGGCAGAACGAAAAAGCATATGCATATGTTTTGAAATCTGTTACGCCAATCGACAAAAAATTCAATGCTTTTGTAAATAGATTACAGCAAATGGGTAAAGAAAAAGCCATGAAGGAATCTGAAAATGTCAGACAGATTGCTCCTTTTTATCAATATTTATTCAATGTGATGGAGCCTTTTGACTCTGCCTACTCCAGAAAAAAAGAAATTGAAATAACCAATGCCATGATGAAAGCAACGCAGTAAACGATATGTGAAAAAACAGGCTGTCTCATATAAATAATGTTTAATTATTTGACTTTTGAGACAGCCTGTTTTTTGTTATCTATTTTTAAAGGACAGCAGTAAACTCTTTTTCCAGTCGGATAGCTTTCGGAAACAGAATATTATTTTCGAGATGAATATGTTTATGCAAATCATTTTCAAAATCCTGAAGCATCGCAAAAGCAACCTTATACGTGTTGCAGCCATCTGCTGGAGGAAGATATTCATCAGTGATTTCTGCAATCTTTCTGAAACGGTCACCCTCCACTGTATGTTCGTGCTGCATCATATGAACAGGATTTTCCACTGTTCCAAAAACGGGTTGCTGCAGAGATCCACCGGATATTTTCGCCTTCATCATATTTCTTACAAAAGGAAACAGGATGAGCTCTTCTTTTTTCATGTGAGCTGCCAGGTCGTGAGCTGATTCATTAAATAAAGTATTGATTTCAAAGAGTTCCGGATGTCTCTCTCCATGAACTTTGCATAGTTTCTCAAGGAAAGCTTGTAAAACCGGAGTTTTTTCCTCCACATAGCGGTGATGGGTTTTCTCAATATAATCTGCCAGCAGATCTAAAGGCCAGCTGTTGAAGTCTATTGATGCGTTTTCATTTTTGGGTAATGCTTCCAGCTCTTCATAAATCTTTTCAGGCGGAAGTTTCTTATTGCTGCAGGCTTCTTCAATAGTTCTTCCTCCTTTACAGCAGAAATCAATGCCATGTCTTTTAAAAATGGCAGCTGTTCTGAAATCTTCAGCCACCATATTTCCTATAAAGTCTGTTCTTGTGTTCATAATATGATACTTTTTGTTTTTGATTATTTTTTGAGTGACAGGATATATTTTACCATTAGCTTGGCGTCTTCTTTACTTAATCCTGTGTGAGGGGCCATCGGAATGTCTCCCCAATTACCTTTACCTCCATCAACGATTTTTTGTGCCAGCATATCGAGATCTGCGTCTGTATATTTTGCAGCAACTTCCTGGTAAGAAGGTCCAATTAATTTTGAATCCACCTTATGACAGGTAAGACAGTCGGTTTCCTGAATTAATTGTAACCCTTTATCCCCTGTTGGATTCGGTATTACGACAGGAGCTGGAGGAGCTTCTACGGGGGGTGGGGCTGTCTGCAGAGCGGTAGGATCAGGCTGCGGGATAGGAGTGGTTTCTGTTTTGGAACAGGAAAATAAAACGAGTGACAGCACCGGAATAATGAGAGCCTTTAGCAATTGTGTTTTCATAATATGGGGTATTTTAAGGTATAATTTCATATTGATTTATTTAATATTAAAAGATCTTTTTATCTTTTATTTAATTAAATTTTTTTAAACCTTCAGGTGGGTTAATTTTAAATCCAGATTATCAACAAACATTTGAATTTTAGAGGTTTCTAGCATAATGCGCAGATCCTGTCTGATTTTTTTAAACTGATCATGAAGCGGACATGGATGAATTTCTGAGCATTGGTCAAGTCCAAGTCCACACCCTGTGAATAGCTTATCACCATCTATTTCTCTTACGATATCAGCAATAGAGCTATTCAGGTTTTTCTGATCCATATAAAAACCACCGTTCGGGCCTTTGGCAGATTGTACAAATCCTTTTCTGCTGAGATCCTGCAAAATTTTGGCGATGAAATGTTCCGGTGAATGAATGCTTTTTGCAATATCTTTAATCCCGACCCTGCTGCCATTTTTAGACTGCTGGGCAATGTAGATTAAAGCTCTTAAAGCATATTCACAGGTTTTTGAAAACATTTTTCTGATTTTATGAGACAAAGGTACAAAGAGATTTTTAATAAAAGACAAATAACTCTTTTATTTTTTTTTAAATCTGACGAAGGTCATGAAAAACCTTTTTGTCCTGCTATGTTATGAGTGGCTGGAAGAATAATGTATTTATCCAAAAATTTTAACCCTAAAATAGTAGAATGATGAAGCAATTACAAAACAGTAGAATCAGCGAAAATCCAATTTTTATTCATACATCCTTTATTTCTGTAATTTTTGTTGAAAAAAATAGGGAGTGTAATTTATTTATAAACAGATGTTTGACTTTTTTAGTGAAAATTTTATCATAAAAAAGCGTAGAAAAATTTGGATTTAAGAAGCGTTTTTCTATCTTTGCAGTCCCTTAAACAAAGGGATTTACTTGAAAAAGTAAAGTGGCCGACTCGGTAGCTCAGCTGGTAGAGCAATACACTTTTAATGTATGGGTCCTGGGTTCGAATCCCAGCCGGGTCACTAAAAAGACATTCTTCTCAGAATGTCTTTTTTTATTTGTTTTCAGCTTGTTGTTTATAAGTGGTATAGGCTCTGATATGCGCTTAGTTTTAGATACTCAAAAACTGTTTTATCAAATTGTAGTTTTTTGGTGAAAATTGAATAAAAAACTTTTCTTTTATTGCGTGAAGCTAGCTTTTATCCAATAATCAATAATAGAATAAAGACTATAAGTAATAACAATTGCCAGGACCTTTTGGGTAATCAGGATTTACTTTTTTTATTGCATCCATCAATTTTGTAGCCGCAAATGTCCCCATTCTGTACGCATCATTGATTTGATATTCATAAGTTTCATCCAGATATTTCGGAAGAGTTCCTTCGCTTATAGCAACCACTTTTTTATTGGTATTGTTAAGATTTCTTTTGATCAATGAGCTGTGAAGGCCCATCAGCGTTTCATCACTCATCGCAAAGAAACCATCAAATGAATCATCATCTAATAATAGATCTAATTTCTGCTTTACAATATCAGCAGATTTACAAAATATAATCTCCACTCGGATAGAAGGGGATTGTTGGATTTTTTTTTCAAAAGACTTGAGTCTGCTTTGTGTGATTTCAAGATTTTCATCACCAAAAATAGCCAGTATATTTTTGCAGCCATGATCAATTAGTTTTTCTGCACATTGTTCAGTTGTTTTTATATTATCAAAAATTACAGATTCGAAACTACTTTGGGGAATCGTTTTATCAAAAATAATGACCGGAATTTCCATTTCCTTCAATTTCTTTAAATGCTCATCATCCTTTGTTTCCTTTGTAAAAGAAATGAGAATACCATCTACTCTTGAATTGATACAGGTTTCTATATGTTCCTTCTCAGCTTCATAAGAATCATCCGATGATAATATAAAAAAACGGTAACCTTCTTTATTCAGAACCGATGAAACACCATTAATAATAGAGGGTAAAAAAAACATGGAGATCTCCGGAACAATAAGGCCAATTACCTTAGAAGATTTTTTCCTAAAACTGATCGCAAAATCATTGGGAATATAATTAAACATTTCAGAGGCTTCCTTCACCTTAAGTTTTACAGAACTGCTGATATCAGGATGATCCTTCAATGCTCTGGACACTGTTGAAGGACTAATATTAAGCATCTTTGCAAGGTCTTTTAAGGTTGTTCTTTTCATTCTGATGGTTCAATGTTAATTATCGGGAGAAAATAAGAATAATTACGCGATATTATTTTGTTAATATTTGTTAAATAAATACAGCTAATTTGTTAATGAAAAGTTAATTTTAAATAAAGTTATCCACTGCAATCGTTTGCGCAAACGTTTGAAATTAATATACTCTTAACACCCCGTTAAAAATCATTTTTTAAGACCCTAAAAAAAATACTTTTGAGACATAACAAAAATCTAAAAATGCTATGGAATCACAAGTAATAAAGAAATTACTGATTTTCGGGACAATGAATATAGCAGCTTTTATGCTCTCTCAGAATACCGTTCATGATACACTATCAGCCAAAGATAAGGTGATAGACGAAGTAGTCATTACGGGTAATTCTAATCCTAAATCTTCTATCAAGACCAGTACTTCAATTTCAACCTTAAAACAGGCAGATATTATCAATTCTTCACCGAGAACAACTGCCGAAATTTTTAGAACGATTCCGGGGATCCGTGCTGAATCTTCAGGAGGTGAAGGGAACTCGAATATTACAGTAAGGGGAGTTCCTGTTTCTGCCGGGGGATCAAGATATCTACTGATCCAGGAAGATGGGCTTCCGGTAATGCAGTTTGGAGATATTGCATTTGGAACACAGGATCAGTTTACAAGATTCGATTCTTTTGTATCTAGGGTTGAGGCATTGAGAGGAGGTTCAGCATCCGTTTTTGCATCCAACTCACCAGCGGGTATTATCAACTTTATTACAAAAACAGGTGAAAAAGCAGGGGGTAGCATTATGCAGCAGGTCGGTTTGAATTATAAAAACTTCAGAACGGATATTGATTATGGAACTCCGTTGGGGAAAGATTTTTATATTGGAATAGGTGGTTTTTACAGAGGAGGAGATGGTCCAAGAAAAACAGGATATACCTCTAATAATGGAGGGCAATTTCGATTGTCTTTATTAAAGAAGTTTGAAAAAGGAAGTGTCAGAATTTATGGTAAATATCTTGATGACCGGACGGCTGCCTATATGCCGATGCCTATTGCCGTTCCGGTTCAGACTCCAATCCGGATTATACTTCTCTCAGCAGTTATAATATCTTAACGGGGGCGTTGCAATCTTCTAACT
Source organism: Chryseobacterium sp. MEBOG07 (assembly GCF_021869745.1). Classification (NCBI taxonomy): domain Bacteria; kingdom Pseudomonadati; phylum Bacteroidota; class Flavobacteriia; order Flavobacteriales; family Weeksellaceae; genus Chryseobacterium; species Chryseobacterium sp. MEBOG07. Next base: position 3,361,842 of record NZ_CP084579.1, on the reverse strand, counting down.
TCAAAAATGATCTTACTTTTGGAGGAAATGGGCAGATTCTTAAAAGCGACATCCGTGATGGAATGCATTCCGTATCCAAGACAGTAGGACTGGAATTTAATTATGATTTTGGTGCTGGTTGGAAGTTAGATGCCAAAGCAAGGTATGCCGCCAATGACGGTCAGTTTTTAGCCCCTTTCCCAGCTTCCGTAGGCAGCAAATCTGAAATTCTGGAATCTGTTGCTGGATATGGAAGCGCAGTATATGTAGGAACCAATACGCCTGTAGACAGTAATGCAAAATATATGAAAACAGTTTTGTTTAATACTAAACTGAATAATCTCAATAACTTTTTCAGTGATTTGAATATCAGTAAAAAATGGAATAAAGCAAAACTTAATGCCGGGGTTTACAACAGCAGACAAAATATCAACCTATCATGGAACTGGAATACATATCTGATGGAAGTTTCTGATAACAATGCCAGACTAGTGGATATTGTAAGCAATACAGGAACCAAAATTACAGATCATGGGCTTCTTCATTATGGTGTTCCGGAGTGGGGAGGTGTCAACAGAAATTATGATACCAAATATTCGGTGATTGCACCCCATGCTCAGGTGGAAATCAATCCTATTAAAAATTTAACCCTGGATTTTGGAGCAAGATATGATTTTGGAAATGTATCGGGAAGCTTTTCCGGAACAAAAAATACAACCCGTGCCATTGATGTAAACCAAAACGGAATTTTTGAAATCCCTGAACTTTCAGTAGCGGTAGTAGACGGAACTGTTCCCGTGGATTATAAATATGGAATTTTTGGGTACTCATTGGGTGCCAACTATACCCTTAATGCCCATCATGCAGTCTTCGCCAGAGTAAGCCAGGGAGGAAGTGCTTCTGCTGACAGAATCCTTTTTGCAGGATACAATTATACCAATAATGATGATCCTGCCTTAGATGCTGTAAAGGTGAATAAACTCAATCAGATTGAAGCCGGTTATAAAGTAAGGGGAGCTAATTATTTCCTGAATACAACTTTCTTCCATGCAAGAACCATTGAGGCCAATTATGAAGCAACTACCCAGCTGAGAACAGAAAATAAATACCAGTCATGGGGAATCGAGTTTGACGGATTCTATAAAATCAATAAAAATTTTGACATCAAGGCAGGTCTTACCTATACCCACGCTGAAATTAAAAATGCAATTGATCCGACTATCATAGGAAATGTGCCAAGAAGAACTCCAAAATTCATGTATTCATTCAATCCGAATGTGAATATTGAAAAGCTGAGCTTGGGTTTCTTTGCCGTAGGATCTACAAAAGCGTTTACTCAGGATAGTAATAAGCTGATTATGCCGGGTTATGTAATTATAAATCCATACATTTCGTATAGAGTGTTGAGTAACTTGACACTGAATATCAATGCCAACAATATATTCAATGCGCTTGCCATTACAGAAGCAGAAGAGGGATCATTACAGGGAACCAATGGAATAGTCAGAGCAAGAACATTGCCGGGAAGAACTTTTGGAGCAAGCGTAAAGTTTGACTTCTAAGCGGGTGCTAAAACTTTATTAGAAACATTTATTATCATTATATACAAAAACTTATTCTATCATATATGTTTACACAACAAGCCTTACAGGTTATAGAGCAGTCCATCTCCGGACAAGGGATTCTTGCCTCTTCTGAAAGAAAAGATAATTATGCAAGAGTCTGGTCCAGAGATTCTATGATGACGGGTATTACAGGGATTTTAATTAAGAATAAAAACATCGTGGATGGTTTGGAAAAATCAATAAAAACACTTGCAGAGCATCAGGCTGAAAATGGCCAGATTCCTTCAAATGTTGATGGTGAAAAGGCAAGTTACGGAACATTGGTAGGTAGAACAGATGCCACGATTTGGTGGATCATAGGAGCCTGTGAATATATTATGTATTCTGGAGATGAAAATTTGAAAGAAGCTTTAAAAGAAAAAATAGATAAAGCTTTTTCTTGTCTAAAAACATGGGAATTCAATCAGAGAGGTCTGCTATACAGTCCGCTAGGAGGGAATTGGGCAGATGAATATATCACTTCGGGATATGTTCTCTATGATAATGTACTCCGTTATTGGGCTTTAGAAAGAGCAGCAGAATTATATGAGGATGAAAGTTTAAAATCTCTCGCTGAAACCACAAAAAAACTGATAGAAAATAATTTCAGGAAAAATAGTTCTCAAGCAGCAAAATATCATGAGACTGCATATCAAAAAGCAAATGACAAGCCTTATTTATGGGCATCATTGAATGCCAATGGCTATGATGAAAGATTGGATCTTGCAGGAAATGCTTTAGCGGTTCTTTTAGGTTTTGATTTAGATTTAGATGCTTTCACTCATTTTTTAGAAAAATTGAGTCTGGAGTTTGGGCATTGGATGCTGCCTGTTTTTTATCCCATTGTATTTCCAAATTCTACCGACTGGAATTTACTGGAAAACAATTATAGTTATGACTTCAAAAATCAACCTTATCATTTCCACAACGGTGGATCCTGGCCTATATATCTTGGGTGGCTTTGTTTGGGATTGAAGAAAAGAAATTATCATGAAATATCTCTAAAAATTGTCAATCAATATGAAAAGCTTCTCACAGAGAAAGGGGCCAGTTTCAGAGAATATTATTCTACAGATCAGCTGATACCCTCAGGAACAAATCACCTGTGTTTTTCGGCTTCAGGCTATCTTTTGATGAAGATATAATGATAAAAACAAGGACAATTTACAACAAAAGTTATTTATTTTTTTAAACGGATTAAAAGATGATTGGAGATGTTATTAATTTGGAGCTGAAACATTTGGATACGGCTGAAAATATTTACAAAATAATAAAGGAAACGTTTGATCATACCCAAAAGTGGGCTATAGGGATTTGCGGCGAGAGCGGCAGTGGAAAGTCAATCACGGCCTTTGCTCTTAAAAATATTTTGGAAAAAAATGGCATCAAGAGCCTGGTGATACAGATGGATGATTACTTTAAACTTCCTCCGAAAAGCAATCATGAGAACAGACAGAAAAGCCTGGATAATGTAGGTATACATGAAGTTCATCTGGATAGGATTCAGGAAAACATAGAGCAATTTAAAGAAGGGAAATCCTTTATTTCAAAACCTCTTGTTCATTATGTGGATAATGTTGTCAATGACGAGATTGTGGGTGTGTGTGATATTCAGGTACTTATAGTTGAAGGAACTTATATATTGAATATAGATGACTTTGATTTCAGTATTTTCATTGACCGTGATTATAAAGATACTTATGAAAACCGAATGAAAAGGAACCGTGATGAGCAAAGTGATTTCGTTGAAAAAGTGTTGGATATTGAACACCATATCATCCTTCAGTTCAAACAAAAGGCAAATATGATACTTGATAAGAACTATCAAATTGTAAAGTCATAAATTATGAATAAGAAAATAATACCGAGACTGAGTTTTTGGCAGATATGGAATATGAATGTTGGTTTCTTTGGAATTCAGTATAGCTTTGGATTGCAGCAGACTGCTGTGAATCCGCTGTATTCTTTTTTGGGGGCTCACGCAGATCAGCTTCCAATCCTCAATCTGGCAGGCCCGGTAACAGGATTGCTTATTCAGCCGTTGATAGGAGCAATAAGTGATAAAACATGGAGTGTAAAATGGGGACGCCGGAAGCCTTTCTTCTTGCTGGGAGCTATATTGTGTAGTCTGGCATTGTTTGTTTTTCCATTCAGCTCTTCGATTTGGATGGCGGTAGGGCTTCTATGGGTCCTGGATGCAGCCAATAATACGGCTATGGAACCCTACAGGGCTTTTATTGGAGATAAGCTCCCGGAAGAACAGCAAACCTATGGTTTTCAGATGCAGAGTCTGTTTGTAGGGGGTGGAATCACACTGGCTAATCTTTCTCTTTTTATTTTTCAAAAATATTTTGGAGGCAGTTCAGAATCAGGAGGTATACCCACATGGGTTTATTATTCATTTTTCTTAGGTTCTTTCTGTTCCGTTGCTTCTGTAGTGTGGTCTGTGTACAAAACACCTGAAATTCCTCCCACAGACGAAGAACTTATTCAACTAAAAGCTGAGAAAGAAAATGATACAGTATTCACACCATTTATCGATATTTTCAAAGCCATTGTTAATATGCCAAAAATACTCTGGCAGTTGGCACTGGTCTACTTGTTTCAGTGGTATGCGCTCTTCTGCTACTGGCAGTTTGCCACACCCATGACCAAGCAGACCCTGTATCATGTTTCCGAAATTGATGAAGAAAGAGCTAATCGGTTTGTTGAGCTGTCGAAAAATGGCTTTTCAGTGCCTCAGAATGATCTGCTCTGGGCCAAAAATATACTTCATCTTGTGGAACAAGCTGTTGGGCAGACAGGTCTGATGAATGGATTTTATAATTTCATTACAATGATATCAGCACTTCTTTTGATTCCATTCGCTCTGAAGTTTTCTGCCAAAAATGTATATGCCTTCTGTCTTTTGGCAACAGGAATATCATTACTGGTATTGCCGCTTTGCATCAATGAATATATAATATTATTACCAATGGTCCTTTTTGGAATTGGATGGGCGGCCATGATGGGACTTCCTTATTCTATGGTATCTCCGTCTATTCCAGCAAACAAAAGGGGAGTTTATATGGGGGTGATTAATATGATGATCGTTATTCCTATGCTGATACAGACCTTGACTTTCGGAGCTTTTTACAAATATATATTAGGCAGTAATCCTGCTGATGCAATCAGAATTGCAGGGATTTTGTTCCTACTGGCATCTTTTTCAGTAATCCTTATGAAGGTAAATAGGCCGGCGGCAGATTAGTTTGTGTGATAAATTTGTTGTCCAGGTTTGATTGCTTGGCATGATAATTTCAATTATTGGATGCTACTTAACTAAAATAATTATGAATGAAAAGTTAATGCAAATATTAGGATGGGTAGCTACTGTTACAGCAATGGCTATGTATTTTTCTTATATCCCACAGATATCTCATAATTTAAATGGTGATAAAGGAGACTGGTTCCAGCCTTTGGTTGCTGCCATCAACTGTAGTCTTTGGGTGATCTACGGCTTTATTAAAAAGCCAAAAAGAGATTGGCCGATTGTGGTTGCCAATTCCCCAGGTATTTTTTTTGGAATATTTGCTTTTATGACTGCCTTATAAAAACGGTCTTTTATATCTTCGGTTGATTATCTTCTGGAATATCTTTTTCCAGGCCGGATAGGTAAAGAAAGTATCCTTGAAATCTGATTCAGGTTTTGCTGGCTGAAAATCTAATCCTTTATCATCGTTTCAGATGGTGTATAACGGTATCTTTGTAGGCAAATTGCGCAGTATATGAAATTCATTCACCAGATTGATCCATTAAAATTTATCTTTTTTGAGCTGCCTCATTGCCCTGATCATTATTTTCAAAGTTCTCAGCGGACCCATTTTTTTGAAATGATCTGGATAAAAGATTATACAGGAGATGAAAGCGATCAGAATGAAGGAAATAATTACATCTATCTTATTCCCCCATATCGTTTTACAAAATTAGATCTGGAAGATAAAAAAGGCTGTATACTCTCTTTTAAAAGAGAATATCTGGAAGAGGATGACAAAGAATATGCGTTGGATGTTTTCAATCTTTTCAATATGCATGGGCAGTTTAGTGGGTTTTCTATAGACCGTAATACTGGAGAAACCTTGAATCATCTGGTCGTATTGATAAAGAAAGAGTATAATGACCCAATGGGAACCTATTTGGTTTTAAAAGCACTTTTGAAAGTTCTCTTATTAAATCTTATCCGCATCAACCAGCATTATTTTTTACATCAGGATGTCAATCAGAAAAGGGTTTATCAGTTCATTATGCTGATGGATGAACATTACAAAACAGAGCGAAAAGCGGACTTTTATTCTTCAAAAATGGGAATCAGTGAAAAACGGATCAATCAGATTCTGAAAGAGAAAATGGACCGAACGCTTACGCAGCTGCTGCATGAAAGACTTATTGTGGAGGCAGATCGGATGCTGGTTTCCAGTGAATTCACGATAAAAGAAATTGCATACCATCTGAGTTTTGATGATCCTGCATATTTTTCCAGATTTTATAAAAATAGGACAGGGCGGACCCCTGAGGGTTTTAGAAATCAGACTATTGGGATGTAAGACTATTCAATCTTTTCAAGTTTTTTATGATGTAGATTTTTATGAATTCAGCATATTCTTCATGTTTTGTTGGATTTCCTAATTGTACCATTAGATTAGGAAATAATGCAAGAGAACTTATACAGCTCTGATTTAATTTTGTGTCAGGATTCAAAGCCTAATGGTTGAAGAATCAATACATGAATCTAAAAATATCTGAATTATGGAACTCACAAAAGAAGCGGAACAACTAATGTTTCAGGATATTAATGCTCTTTTATCACCTAAACCAATATCTCTGGAAGCCGGTATCAAAAGATTGGAAAACGGAATGCTGCACATTGCAATGAGAAATGTGATGCATCACTGCAAAGGGAAGATGCTGGATTGGTGGTTCACTTATTTTGAAACAACTGCAGACTTGAAATTATGGCATCCGCATGATCATGTGGTACACAGTGGATGGGACAGCAAATGGATCAAAAATGAGAATTACATCGGGGCTACAATACATGCCACAGAGTCATTGGGGAATATTCCCCCCGTACCGGCTGCAATTAAGTTTCATGATCCTGTGGAGATTTTTAATCCTGATCTTTTAAAAAAGGCATATGAAACCGATGAGGTAAGTGCAGTAATATATGCCAGAATAGGGTTTGGGGAAAACACTCCAAAAGATGTTAGCGGTGATCCTATGGATGGGTATATGGTACATGTTACCAGAGATACACCACAGGGATGTGTGTTGAGAAGTCACTTTTTCCTTGGAGCATTAGCTGCAGACAGTGATCACCCGTTGCCGGATGAAATTGGATTTGGATTGATGGAGCATTGTTATACCGAATTTACTTACCTCTCCCATGTTCTTCCTTCTCTTTACTATGCAGAAAATACAAAAGGAGATAAGGCCCCACTTCTTTGGTAATCCTGATTCATTAAAGTCTATTGTGACCAAAAAGTAAAATTTTCATTAATTTATTTAAAATAGGATACAGGAATCTTCATTTTTTGTTTTTTGAAGGAATTAAATTAATACACAAGGACTTAAGAATAGAGAAATTCGGATTGAATTTCATATCAACTGCAAATGGTTTCTTTTTGCTCAAAATAATATGAAAGTTTCTGAGAAAATACAGAGAAAAAATTTGGAATTTTAGAAAAAGTTTCTATCTTTGCAGTCCCTTAAACAAAGGGATTTACTTGAAAAAGTAAGTGGCCGACTCGGTAGCTCAGCTGGTAGAGCAATACACTTTTAATGTATGGGTCCTGGGTTCGAATCCCAGCCGGGTCACCAAGAAAAAGCCTCAACTTTCGTTGAGGCTTTTTTGTTAAATAAATCTCGGCAGTTATATCTATACCGTAAAGATGCTTCAGGAGTGTGTTTTAATAAGTTGGTAGGGCAACAAATATGGGCTCGTGCCACTCGGGATTATTATGATCTTATGCTTTTGGGACTAGTTGTTATGATTATTATTCTTCTCATTTTACCACAGATTCAGAAAGTTGTTTTAAGGATAAGAAAGGGAACTATTCCTTACTAGATAGCAAACAATATATAAAACAACAGGTGGAGGATAGTATTAGAGAGCATATTTCATGATCATGCTACTGTTGTGATCTCCACTTGGCGTGATCCCTGTTTCTTGAAATCCTATTTTCTTGTATAAGTTGTACGCTTTATTGTTTCCAGGAGTAACTTCTAAAATGATTTCAATACCATTAAATTTTTTACAGGCTTCATGAATAACAGCCTCAATCAATCCCTGACCAATATTTCTTCCCTGAAACTCTTTTTTTACATACATCTGGTAAATATTTCCGGTATTATTTTCATCTTTAACAAAAGTACAGATCCCTATAAGTTCCTGATCTGCAAAAGCACCAAACACAAATCTTTCTGGGGTTTGATCCTCAATGTCGCTTTCCATTCGGAATTTTTCAATCTTCAAGGCTTCCTGATAGTTTGCTCCAAAAGATTCAGGAAATTTTTCGAGGCTTTCCAGGCGGATGGTTCGGTAGTTTTTACTCTCTTCAGGAAGAAGTTTTCGATAGCTAATATTCATTATGTTAACCTTGTTTGTCATTTTCATTGGTATTCAACTGCAAATATGTGGATTATTTTGAATTTCTTTTTAATATAAGTGATGGAATTTAAATAGTTCAATTAAAATTTTAAAACCAGACGATGCATTTGTAACAATTTTCATTTCATATAGTCTTATTATAAATACAACAGACATTTTTTTAATCAGAAAATCCTACACAAACTGTCTGGAAATTTAGAAAAATGTCTGTTTTAGGGGAAAAATAGCTTACTTTATTTGAATATTGCTTTTACGTAAAATAAAAGGCTTATCTCACAATAAGCATGATAAATTGTGTATATTTATAACACATATTGGGGAAAACAATAAATAATAATAGATTTTTATCAACATATTTCAAGGAAATATGGATAGGTAGGTATGTAGATTTAGGGAAAAGCGGTGGTGATGGGAAAAATTAATTTGATTCTTTTTAAGAATAAAAAATACAGTCAAAGAACATACAGAAAATACTAGCCTATACAATCTGCATGGGATTATTTCTATGTATGCTTTCTTGCGGCCGTGATTCTCAGGATAAGGAAAGAGAAGATTTTGACATTTCTTTATCAACCCAAAGTTCAGAGCTGCAGTTATCCGGTGAATATGAAGCGCTAATCAGGCTTAACATAAAATATCTGAAAAAGGCCGGTAAAATGAAGTACAAAGCAGGAAAAGGCCTTTGTTATCTGAATATGGCTGGTGTGAATGTCTCTGCAGGAAATTATGAAAAAGCCCGCTTTTTTTTCAACAAAGCTGAAAAAGATCTGGAAAACTCAGAAAATACTTTTCATAAGGCAACATTCTATGATGATTACGGCCAATATTATTCTCATCTTAAATTAAATGATAAGGCTATAGAATGTAATAATAAAGCGTTTTATTATTTAAAACAGGCAAAAAAAACTAAGCTTACCGATAAACTTCTTCCAAGACTGTACGTCAACAAAGGAATTTACTATGCCTTGAAAGGGTGGTTGGGAACCTCTTTAAAATGCTTTACAAAAGCAAATATGCTGGAAAACTCTGCGTATACCAATTGTATGGTCGCACAGTATTATTTATTTTTCCATCAGCCGGATTCTGCAGGAATATATATTGCACGGGCAGATGAAAAGATGCTGAGCCAGAAAACAACTGATGTGGAATCTCTTTGGGTCTATTACACGATGGGATATTACTACAATGATGTCAATAATAATGAGCAGGCTGAAAAAGCACTTAAGAAAGCGTTGGAAATTAATATTAAAACAAGACGTACCTATTCTTCACACATAAAAGAGGTCTATAAGTCTCTTGCAGAATTGTATAAGAAAAAAAATGACGGAGGGAAGGCGTATTTTTATCTGAAGAAATATATGGAAGAGGAAAAGCGCTTTGATGCAGAACGATTTTCAGCGATGAATAAAGCTACGGAAGATTTCATCCTTGAAATGAAGCAGGAATCGGACTGGCATAAAAATGATCTCCCACTGTTCATTGCATTGTCTATCACAGTTATTACCATTTCGGGAGCCTATGTCCGAAAGATAATCAATACTCTGAAATTGAAAAAGAATACTCTAAAGGAAGAAACAGATGAATTGAAAAATAATGTCCAGACAAAGCAGTTGGAAGAAGTGATTGAGCTTGCTAAACGGAATGATTCTTCTTTTTTGTTAAAATTCAAAGAATTATATCCTGATTTTATAAAAGCACTGCTGGAGATCAAACCAGATCTTGAAAATTCAGAACTGGCATTCTGCGCAATGTTAAAACTGAATTTTTCATCCAAGGAAATTGCAGATTATACTTTCGTACAACACAGGTCTATTCAACAGAAAAAATACAGGATCAGGAAAAGACTGAATATCTCTGGAGATACGGATATTTATGATTTTTTTGAAAATTTAGCATAATCAATAAGTGAATCACAATAAAAGGAGCAGGATTCTGTTTTATGAAAAGATTTTATTGTTGATCTCACATTGGAAGTAATTATATTTTGTACAAGAATTTAGCTTATATAGAGAATCACATGATGCGTATTTTTCTTTTTGTTTTACTTACTATTACCGTTTCGTGCCATTCTCATTCTAATAAAGAGGTGGAAAAGAAATTTGATGTTTCTTTGCTGAAGCAGAACGAGAAGTTCAGGCTTGCGGGAGAATATGACTCTTTAATCAATCTTAATAAAAGATATTATAAGCAGGCTGATAAACTAAATTATGCAGACGGAAAGGCACTCTGCTATATCAATCTGGCAGAGCTTAATATCTCACTTGAAAACTATCAGAAGGCCCAGATTCTTTTTGATAATGCAAAAGAAATCCTTGATCATTCAGAAGATAATATACATAAAGCCAGATTTTATAACGTTTACGGCCGTTTCAATGTAGAACTCAGAAGGCTGGATAAAGCGTTTCAGTATAATAATGAAGCAATGAGCTTCATCCATAAAAGCGATCCATCAGAACTCAAAAATGATCTTCTTTTCAGTATATATTTAAGACAAGCCCTTTATCTTATTGAAAGAAAAGAGTATGAAAAAGCCCTTTACTATTTTCATAAGGCAAAAAGGTTAGATGATACTGGTCTTACAGAATGTGCTATGAGTGATTATGTTTATATGCATAAAAATAGGGACTCAGCCTATAAATATATAACTCTTGCTTATGACAAGGCCAATAAAAATGGTAAAGAAGACGGGATATCGCTGTATACCAATACAATTATGGGAGAATATTATATTACCTATAAACAATATGACAAAGCAGAAGAAGCTCTTAAAAAGGCGTTGAAAATCAGTGAGAAAACAAAACGGATCTATGCCTACTACAGTAAATATATTTATAACGATCTCAGAATATTATACGAACGTACGGGAGATAAAGAAAAAGCATACTTTTATCTGAAGGCGTATACCGATGCTTATTTTAAAACCAATACCTCTTTGCTAGCCACAATTAATCAGGATATGGAGGGATTTATTACCAATGCCCAAGAAGATACGGATAATAAAAGAAAGTATATATATAGGATTATCTTCTTATCTATTGTTGCCCTTTCTCTATTGGGAATATATGCATGGAGAATCATCAGTGCATTGGGAAAAAGAAAAAAAGTTCTTGGTATAGAAGCGGAAAACCTGAAAATTCAGATGAATGATAACAAGCAGGAAGAGATTATAGAACTAGGTAAAAATAATGATCCCGAATTTTTCAATCGTTTCAAAGAAGTTTATCCAGGTTTTATAGATCAGCTTTTAATAATTAATCCAGGCCTTGAAAGTTCTGAACTGGTTTTTTGTGCCATGCTGAAACTTCATTTTACCTCAAAGGAAATTGCAAGTTATACTTTGGTTCAACACCGTACTGTCCAACAGAAGAAATACAGGATTAGAAAAAGGCTCAACATTCCGGGAGAAACTGATATCTATCTTTTTCTTGATACATTGAAATAATTCAAAAAAAAACTGTCTGACACATCAGGTCAAACAGTATTCGAAATATTCTCTTTTCACCACTCAGATTTTGTGTGGGTCTCTTGTGGGCAAATATCAAAATTTATAATGGGAATGAGAAAAAAAACTCTACTACACAGGTACTACACTACATATTTTTAATTTTAATAAATTGGTATTCAGTTGTTTGTATTTATTGTTGAATTGAGCTTGTTAATTCATATAAAGGCAAGCTAATGATGAGTTAATACACCGTTTTTCATCAGTCGTCTTAAGATCTCTGTTCAATAGGGCAGTATGTTGCACCGTTTTGAATGAGCTTATTATCCTATATTTCAGATTAGATTTTTAAGGAAGTACTTTTTTCAATTTTATTTTGAGTAAATAAGGCTACTTTATAATTTGTTGTAAGTTAATACTTTACGTTTGTGTTGTATCTATGTAGTATCATGTTTTTCTCTAATTAATTGAATATATATTGCTTTTTAGATAGTTTTGCTTGTGAAATATTCATAGAAATGCATGTTTTAGTTGATTTATATTAATTGCTGCTTGAAATGCTGTTGTTAATAATTTCATTCACATTCCATCTTTCTAAATCATATCAAATACACTTATTCACAATAATACTTTAAATAAATCTATGAAAAAAAGAATTTTATTTGTTTGTGCGTTAGCATCTTGTTTTACCGTTTTTAATGCTCAGAGATGGGAGTCTGTCTCTCAAAGAACTTCGCAGACAAGAGAAGGGGTAGAAGTACAACATTCTTACAGAGTAGACCTGAAGTCTCTTAGAGAAATACTTAGAAATGCTGAAGAAACAGGGAAAAATGCAAGACCTGTTATTATTTCTTTACCAACGGCAGAAGGAAAAATTGAAAAATTTGCAGTCTATAGCAATCCGGTGATGGATAAATCTCTGGTAGACAGATACCAGCTAGGTTCTTATGTGGGAGTTGGAGTAGAAGATACTTCTAAATATTTGAGATTCAGTACTTCTCCTACAGATATGCAGTCTATGATTATCAAAGATGGAGTATTTCAATTTATAGAACCTATAAGCGCGGATAAACAAACTTATGGAGTCTTTTATAAAACAAAGGAAAAAGGAGACATGCATGGGTTTGAATGTGATACGGACCATGATCTTAAAGATATTGATAAGCTGGTGGAAAACGGGAAAAAAATGCTTTCCAATGTAGGAATTACCAACAGACCTACGAATACCAAATACAGAACTTTCAGAATGGCTATGGCTGCTACCGGTGAATATACACAATTTCATGGAGGTACAGTTGCCGGAGCCGTTGCTGCCATCAATAATACAATGACAAGGATTAATGGGGTTTTTGAGAGAGATTTTGGAGCTCATTTTAATGTTCTGGATCTTCCTGGAATTATTTATACTGATCCTGCTACTGATTTTTATACCCCTCAGGCCGTTGCAACTGATCCGTCTTTAAACTTACAGTTACAGCAAAAACTTACAGCAGATGTAGGAAATGCTAACTATGATATTGGACACGTATTTCATCGCAATGCAGGACAAAGCAGAAATGGAAATGCAGGAGGAATAGGAATTGTTTGTACCAATCCCGCAACGAATACTTCTTTAGCAAAAGGATCTGCTTTTTCAATGAGCCCTGATCCTGTAGGAGAAGTGTTTGATTTAATGGCTGCTCACGAAATGGGGCACCAGCTGGGAGCCAATCATACCTTTTCTATGAGAACTGAAGGTTCAAATGCTAATGTAGAGCCTTGGGGAGGAACAACGATCATGGGATATCCTGGAATTACACAAGATAATATTCAGGCAAATATGGATGGATATTTCCACTATAAATCTATTTCTCAGGTATTAAATAATCTAGAATCCAAAGTAGGATGTGGGGTTGCTGCTGATATCGTAAATAATACAGCACCAGTGATTACACCACTGGCTAATTATTCTATTCCTAAAGGAACTGCTTATTATCTGGACGCTGTAGCAGCAGATGCAGAAGGTGATCCGGTTAATTATACATGGGAACAATATAATAGTGTAGGAGACAGGAATTCCATTTCAGGAGACAGCGGATGGGGTTATAATGCAGAAGGAGCTATCGCTAGATCATTGCCGGGAACAGCTAATAGCAGAAGATATTTCCCTAAGCTGGAAACAGTGGTCAATGGTGTATTGACAGACAAGCAGGTATGGGAAACTGTTTCCTATATCCCAAGAACATTAAATTATGCAGTAACTGTAAGAGACCAAAACGCAGTAAGACCAATGACTTCCACTGCTGAAACAGTAGTAACAATAGGTAATGACGGACCTTTCAAGTTCAGCGGGCTTACAACAACATCAGTGTTATACAATGATGCATCCAATACAATTACCTGGGATGCCGCAAACACTAATAACGCCCCTTATAACGTAGCCGCTGTAAAAATAGATTATACTACCAATAACGGAACCACATGGACAGATTTGACTGCCTCTACACCCAATACCGGAAGCTATACAGCACAAATGCCTGCTAATGTAACTGGTACTGTTAAATTAAGAGTATCGGCAATAGGTAATATTTTCTATGCTGTATCTCCTGCTGTAACAGTAGGAACATCTCCTACTTCTACTACAGCTGCTCCAACAGGAGTTTCTGCGACAGCTACAGAAGTTTTCAAAACAACTGCAAGAATATCGTGGAATAAGGTGCCGGGAGCCACTTATTCTGTCAATTACAGAAAAGTGGGAGCTGCAAGCTGGTCGAACACAACAAGCACTGCAAATTCGGTATTGTTATCAAATCTGGAAGATGAAACCAATTATGAAGTACAGGTGGCTGCTGTTGTAAATAGTGTTCCAGGAGCGTTTTCAACTAATTATGCCTTCAAAACGAAAGGCTTGAGAACAGGTACAGATTATTGCTTAATGACTACAGGAGGAAATGGCGGAAACTTTAATAGTGGTCTTGTAAAATTGACATTATCTAATCTTGCTTACGTATATTCCGGAGTGGATGTTTATAAAACATACCTTGACTTTAGTGAAGATGCAACCAAAGTTGTGAACTTAACAAAGGGTACTCAATACACAGCAACCTTTAGAAACCTTGCAGGAGGAAATTATAATGACTGGCTTGAAATCTGGATAGATTATAACAGAAACGGAGTATTCGAAAGCTCTGAAAAAGTGGCAACTAATGGAGCTCTTCCTTTCTATGCTGCTGCTGCTCAAGCTTATCTTCGTGATGGTGATGTAACATTTACGGTACCTGACACTGCATATTCCGGCGATAAATTATTGAGAATGAGAGTGGCCAGTACTTTCTTTAATGCAGCTAGCGGACCTTGTGGAAGCCCTACTGTACCTGTAAATGGAGGAGGAATCGTTTCTGTAGGATCTTTCAGAGATTTTTCTGTAAGAATTTCGGAAAATGCTAATCTTGCTGTAAGAGAAATAACAGACACAAAATCATCAGAAATATCTATTTATCCTAACCCGGCAGATACATTTGTAGAAGTGAAAAACCTAAAGGGTAAAGCTGATTACAAAATCTATAGTGCAGATGGAAGACTTGTTCAGGAAGGAAAACTTGATGGGCAAAGAATCAATGTTGCTTCACTGGTAAAAGGAATGTATGTGATCACCATAAAAGATGACAAAAACACTTATAACACCAAATTAATTAAAAAATAAAAAACAGAAATGAATCTCCGTATCAGGATCTAAAAGCGGAGAGAAAAAAGATTTATTTTAACTAAAGAAGGCTGTCTCTGATTGGAGGCAGCCTTTTGTTTATTATGAATTTAAATGACCATTAAAAAAATCAAGCATGGTTGTCAATGATTTTTCAGAATGCATTCGCTCTCCGTTTTCAAGGGATTCCTGTGTGGCAATAGCAGCTCTTTTGCGCATATTATTTTCGTAGTCAGAAATAGCTTCCTGCAAAGAGGTGTAGCGGTTATCCGTCAAATATTCACTCAATTCAAGAGCATCCAGCATAGCCATATTGGCGCCTTCCCCTGCAAATGGCGGCATTACATGAGCGGCATCTCCTATTAGCGTTATATTGGGCTGGGCTTCCCAGGTCTGATCCAAAGGCATATAATAGATAAGGCGTGGAATAAAAGGTGCAGTAGCATTTTCAAAAAGCTCATCCCAGATTGGGCTCCATTCAGAGTACTCTGTCTTAAACCATTTCAATACCTGTGTAGTATCGGAAAAGTCGATACCGCTGTTGACCACCCAGTTTTCGTCTGTTTTAAAGCTTGCATAAAATCCAAGATCCCCATTTCCTTTCTGGCCGAGTAAAATATTTTTAGTATTTCCAAAGGCCATTATCTTTCCACCTTTAATCATCGCATCAATCTGAGGAGCATTTTCTTTTGAAATATTTCCTTCCAGCATAATCACTCCGGAATAAACAGGTTTAATATCAGTAAGATAGGGGCGTATTTTAGAATTGGCGCCATCACCGGCAATGACAAGGTCTGCATACACTGAATTTCCGTTTTTGAAATGTAGCAGCCAGCCTTCATCCTGACGTTCCATCGAGAGAAAATGACTGTCCCAGACTACAGTTTCGGGATGTAGGGATTTCAGAAGCATATTTCTTAATGGACCGCGGTCTATTTCAGGACGAAAATGTTCGTGCCCGAAATCCTCTTCAGGTTTAGTTTCATGATCATTAAAGAATATTTCTGCCTGGTCATTGAGAATCAAAGTTCTGTCTGCACCAGGACGGAAAGTTTTTTTAAACTCTTCCAGCAGTTCTGCCTTACGTATAGCTGCCAGCCCGGAATCTTCATGCATATCGAGAGGAGAACCCTGTACCCGTGCATATTGATTAAAGTCTCTTTCATATACTTTTACATGGGCACCTTTTAGTTGTAAAAGTCTTGCCAGCGTAAGTCCTGCCGGACCACCACCAACGATTGCTATTGATTTATTTTCTATCAGCATTTTTAATTTAAATTTTACAATGCAAATTTATTTTCCTTTCAACACTGATAATAGTACAAATCGGTCGTTTTTATTTTTGGATAATTCTTTAGGAGCAACTCCTGAAAATTTCTTCACTTCTTTGATGAAGTGATTTTGATCCGTATAGTTGAGCTCGGGAAAGAGTCTTCCCTGTGCGATATGTTCCAATGATGCCCTGAAACGCAGTATGGTAGAGTAGGCTTTCAATGATAAACCCAGCTGTTTGGTAAAATACCGGTTGATCTGCCTGCTGCTCCAGCCTGTTTTCTCAGACAGCTCCAGCACGCTCATTTCTCCTTTTGAAGCGTAGACCAATTCGAAAAGTTTACGTTTTCTTTCATCCACTTTTTGAGGAAGAAGATCTTTTATTTTTTGAATCGCTTTTAAACAGCAGGCATCAAAATCTTTTATATCATCAGCTTTAAAATTCCAGAAATCAGGGGAGAGTTCTTTTCCAATATTTAATAAATCTGCGATGGAAGTCTGTAAAATATACTCAACAGCAAGAGGTTTGAAACTGACAACAAAAGCAAGGGTATGGGGATGAATATACCTTTGTTCAGGATACGTTTCCAAGCCGAGAAGGGTAATATGGAAAGGTTCGGAATCTGACTGTGAGAAAAATAGATCTATTCTCCCATCAGGAATAATGACAACTTCTTTAGCTTCATCGGAAAGATTCTGAAAAGTTCCCAGATTTTCTACAAAATCAGCGATCTCTTCATCGGGCTCGATGAAATGATAAGAGAAGTCATTGTCCATAAGTATTGCTTGCAGAAGACTGCTTTTTAATGAAGGAAATTACAAAATTTGGCATAAACCAGCAAGCCTAATAAAAATTCATAATGATATCTGGTCATCCATTTTACGAAGATAAAATCCTTACGTTTTAAAACTATTAAATAGAATTAAAAATAAAACCCGGACTATAAAAAAATATAGCCCAGGTCTCCACAAGATTAAAAAATATATTAAAAACGGTTAAAATGAATATCCTACAGAAGCCATTACATTTCTGGGTGCTCCCGGGAAAGCCCGCGTATAATCAAAACCACCCAGGAAATAGTATTTGTCAAAAATATTGTTGATATTCACAGACATTTTCATCTTTCCGATATGGTAATATACTGCTGCATTTACAGTGGTATAAGAAGGCCATTCTCCCCAAAGTGCATTTCCGGCACTATCTTTTCCGATGCTGTTGTCCATACGTCTGGTATCTACATAATAAACTCCGGCTCCGAATCCCAACCCTTTCAAAGCAGTCGTTGAAAACACATATTTCAGCCACATGCTAGCCATATTTTTAGGAGCTCCCGGTAAAGCCTGGCCAACTTCTGAAGCAATAGAAGATGATTTTACTTCAGTCTGATTGTAGGTATAATTTCCCATGATCTGAAACTCTTTGGTCAACTGTCCGCGGATATCCAGCTCAACCCCTTTTGATACAGCTTGCCCTGACTGTCTGTAGACTGGAAAACCGGTTGTACTGATTTCACCTGTAGCGATCAGCATATTTCGGCGTTCAATCTGAAAGAGAGAAAGGTCCATCTGCAGTTGATTCTTAAAAAATCCGGTTTTAAGACCTGTTTCAATCTGGAAACTATGCTCTGCGGTAAAAGGTTTATCCGCTCCGTAATCCTGATAATTCTGAATGAAATTGGCTCCCACAGGGGCAAAACCCTGAGAGTAGCTTGCAAAGTAATTGATCTGATCATTGATCTGATAAGTCAGTCCAATACGGGGCAGCCATGCATTTTGTGTGGCACTGTAGCGGTTGGCAGAATTGATGGTTTCAGAATAATAATGCTCATGACGCAATCCTACAACAAGCTTCAGCCTTTCCGCGAATGAAATCCGATCCTGCACATAAATTCCTGTTGTTTTATAAGGGCTTAAAAATGGATAATTGCCCTGTGCCAGCCATACATAATTACTGAGATCATGCGTGGTATACGTAGGATTATTAAGATCAAATGTAAGGGGAACTATTTTCCCGTCTATTTTCTGCTGTCTTGCTTCACGCTGTTGGTTGTTGCTGTCTCCTTCATATTGTGCATAATCTACTCCGGCTATAAGATGATGTTTGATGGTATTTCCGGTGGGGTCCCATTTCAGATAGACTACAGAATTATCTGTATAGTCTTTTCCATGACGGTCAAAGAAACGCATATTCATAATTGTATTGTTGGGCGCATCTGCATAGCTGTTCAAGGTGCGGTGTTCATTGACATCTTCCTGATAAACCGACTTCATATAGCTGGCATTCAATGAAAGGTTATGCGTAAGTCTCTGGCTTACTCTTGCGCTGAAAGAGAAAGATTTTGTGTTGTAAAAATCCGAAGGCTGGCTCAACGTAAAAGATCGGGGCAGAGCATAGAAATCATTGTTCCTAAGACCCATTCCGCGGTCCAGATATCCATGAAACTGATCGTACACAAGATCTATGTCTACCTGGGTTCCATCCAATGGTTTAAAAGTAAAAGA
This sequence comes from Chryseobacterium sp. MEBOG07, assembly GCF_021869745.1. NCBI lineage: Bacteria > Pseudomonadati > Bacteroidota > Flavobacteriia > Flavobacteriales > Weeksellaceae > Chryseobacterium > Chryseobacterium sp. MEBOG07. Next base: position 3,342,715 of record NZ_CP084579.1, on the reverse strand, counting down.
GGGAGCAATCATAAAGTTCTTCTGCTGATTGACATTCCGGAACGTTTTGCTGTCTTCATAGCCTGCATTCAGACGGTACAGGATTTTCTTATCCTTATCCAAAGGTCCACCAAGATCAATACTTGTACGGACTGTCTGAAAGCTTCCCACTGAAAAATTAACCGATCCTTTCTGGAATTCCAACGGTTTTTTTGTAACCATATTGATGGTTCCTCCAGGAGTAATGTCACCGAATAAAGAGGCTCCCGGACCTTTTAAAACAGAAACACTTTCCAGATTAATCGTCAATGGAGAACGGTAGTAGCTGTTTCCATAGCTGTACCCTGAACGAAGTCCGTTCACGAGACGGATTCCGGTTTCATAACCGCTTTTAAACCCCCGAATGATAAGATCATCATAAGAAGAAGCGGTCGTTACGCCGGCCAAATCCTGTGCAACTTCGCGCGTTGTATAAGCCTGTTTGTCTTCCATAAATTCGCTGCTTACAATAGAAACCGACTGTGGAAGATCTTTTAAGTTTCCTGAAAATTTACCACCCAGTTCAAGATTATTCGTAAGATAAGAATTGTTTCTGCGGGCAGTGACCAGAATTTCCTGAATATTGGTTTGATTTTCTGCCAGACGAATAATAATCCCTTTTTTATCATCATAAGAAAGAGAATCCAGGGTGATATGAGAACCGGAATATCCTTTAGCGTCAATCGTAAGCTGAGCCGGATACTGAACCTGATTTTCAAATGTAAAACTACCGTCTTTACCTGTGGTAGCAGTTGTTCCCTGATTCAAGGAAATGATGGCTTGGGAAATTATTTTTCCCTCCTGGTTCAGAACTTTTCCAAAAACAGGATGTATTTCCTGTGCCGATAAGGCAAAAGGAAGTAAGAGCATCATACCGTTGATGTATAATACTTTCTTTGTTGTATTCATGTATATTTTCTCTGTATTATTTATTTTCCTCTGAAATCATCAGCTCCATGTGCAAAGTAGGATAGGTTCCTTCATAGCAGGATTTGAGAAGTCTGAAGCCCTGTTTCAGCCAATATTCATAGGCTCCTTTAAGGAAAGGATGGGTGTGGAGGTATAAACGTTTGATATTTTTTTCCTGAGCCGTTTTTACAAGTTCCTGAAATAGCCGGGTAGCAATACCAGCTCTTCTGTAATCAGGGTTAACGAATAATCTCGCTACTTCTACAGTTCTCATTTGATCAATATTCAAGTGAGGAAAACGATAGTCATAGGGCATCATTCCGATCACTCCTATAAGTTTTCCCTCCGCTGTACGAGCTTGTATAAAGGACCCGGACGGAGCGTTAAGATAATTTTGTTCAAAATTAACCAGATCTTTGGGAACAATCAGTGGATCTAGCAAAGGATACAGCTGACGCCTGAATTCCATCACATAAGGAAGTACTTCAAATACATGATAGTCTTCTACTTTCGATATTGTTATTTCTTCATTGTTTTTCATATATTTTTATTTTAATTGGGGAGCAAACATTGGAGTTCCGTTGTTGTCTAAAGCCAGTAAAGGAACCTCATAAGTATCTTCAAGAAGCCGTTGCAGTTCGTCTGTTTCCATAGACTGAACAGAAACCAGCTCATGATGACGCATGACAAAAAAATCATCCCCAAACAGGAAAGCAAGATTAGGATCATGCATCACACATAAAACAGTAGTCCCTTCATTCACCAACTGGCGGATGACTTCCAGTACAGCAACCTGATAATGAAGGTCGAGATGATTAGTGGGTTCATCCAGCATCAGCACGTCCGGCTTTTGAACTAATATTCGACATAACAATACCAACTGACGTTCACCACCGGAAAGAGAAGTGTAAGGTTTATCTTTTAAGTGGATTAAGTTAAGTTTCTGAAGGATTGCTTCAACCTCTCTATAGTCTGTCTTTCCAGGGGAAAATCTTGAAAATGAAGCCCGCCCTGTCAGGATTACATCAAATACGGTAAACGGAAAAGTAGTCTGATGAAACTGGGTTAAAAATCCCAGACGGAGAGGAAATGACGTTCCTGTTTTTATTTTTTTTCGTTCTTTATTGCCAATCCATACGCTTCCTGTGTATTTTTTTTCCAGTCCTGCAATGATCTTGAATAACGTTGATTTTCCGCTTCCGTTTCTTCCCAAAATGACGGAAAGTCTGCCTTTTTTAAAGTCTGCCTTTACATTTTTCAGTACTTCTTCTTTTCCGTAACAAAAAGAAAGCTGTTCAAGAGAGATTATATTTTTCATGAGTTCCAGTTTATAGCATTTCGACGCATCAGATAGATGAAAATAGGGGCTCCTATAATCATGGTAAAAACCCCGATCGGGATTTCAAAAGGCATTACAGTACGGGAAAAATCATCAATTAATAATAAAAATGTTCCGCCGATACTGATGTTGGCCCAGACCGTGATTGTATTATTGGGTCCGAAAATCATTCTGCTGATATGGGGAACAATCAATCCAAACAAACTGATTACCCCTACAGCAGCCACTGATGAAGCGGTAATCATTGTGGCTACGGCCATCAGGATAAGTTTAAAAAGGGTAGGATTTACGCCTACTGCCATGGCTTCATGATCTCCCAGTGCCAGAAGATTCAGTTTCCAGCGAAGCATAATAATCACAGATAATCCGATAAGAATCGGAAATACTGCCGTATGTACTTTTTGCCATGAAGCGGTATGCAGGTTTCCCATAGTCCACTGTACAATAGCCTGCAGTTTATAAGGATCACTCAGATATTGCAGAACCGTCAGCAGCGCTGTAAATACCCCTGATACGATCATTCCCGTAAGAACCATACTTATAATAGAAGTTTTGGCGCCAGCATAAGAAACAAGGAACGTAATAACTACCGCTGCAACTCCAAAAATGAAAGCTGAAAGATTGACTGCCATCACCGGGAACAACATCGCCAATGCTGCTCCAAATGCAGAACCTGAAGAAATTCCCAAGGTAAAGGGATCCACAATCGGATTCCTGAAAACAGCCTGAAGCACTCCTCCGGAAGAGGCCAGTGAAGCACCCACCAAAAAAGTAAGGACGATTCTTGGAAGGCGTACCTGCCATAAAATAGTGTGTAAACTTCCCTGTATAATAGGTTCGTTTTTAGAAATCCCCAATTCCAAAGCGATATGATAGAACAGTTCTCCAAAACCTATATTCTCACTGGAACCTATCATTAAAGAAACCAATCCCAATATAAGAGGCAGAAAAATTAATAAGAAAACTATTTTACTATTTTTCACCATTAGAGTAATCCTTTTTTACCATAGATGATTTCAAAAGCTTTTCTCACATCCTGATCCAGCTGTTCCTGAGTATATTCCGGCATGCACCAGTGACGGAGCTGCTTGGCAAACAGCATAAATTTTACAGTATGCGGATCATAAGGAAATGAAGGAGACATGACAAATACCTGTTTGTTTTTTACAGCGGGAAGTGCAGCCAGCTCTTTAAGACTGTACACATCCGACAGTTTGGAATTCCAAAGGATAATCAAATCAGGATTCCATTTATACATTGTTTCTGCGCTGATATTCGGTGCTTCTACCGGAACCGTGCATGCATTTTGAGCTCCGGCCAGCGTGATGGCCATATCGATGAGGCTTCCTTTCCCGGAAGTAGACATGATGCGTCCTTTTGACCAGGCATAATAAATCTTTTTAGGTGATGTTTCATGAGCGGCTCTCATTTTTTTCACTTCTTCAGAAACATATCCTGTAATTTCTTCTGCGCGTTTTTGCTTTCCAAGAAGTTTCCCTACATTTTTCAGCTCTTCCAGAATTTTTTCATCATTTAAAGAAGAAAAAGTAAACACGGGAATACCAAGATTTTCAATTTGGCTGATATTGTCTTCGTCTGTGCTAAAAGTCAATACCAAATCAGGTTTCAGCCCTACAATACTTTCTGCGTTGCTGGATTGTCCACCAAAAGTAGGAGTTGCAATACTTTTATTTTTAATTCGCTTATCCAGCTTAGAAAGGAATTGATACGTATCTTCCATTTCATAGATCTGCTGCGGAATTCCTACAATTTTGTTACCTGCCTGAAGCATATAAACATCATCCACAAGAGCATTGTATAAGATGACAACGCGCATGGCTTCATGGGGAAGAGTGATGGTTTTGCCTCTGCTGTCGGTTGCAGTGACCTGGGTGTTGGATACATTTCCTTTGTGCTCAGAGTCTTTTGGGGTATTGCAGCTTTGCAGGAGAATAAGCAATGCGGAAAGACTTGTTATCAAAAAACTTTTAATTTTCATGTGCTTTATTTTTTGCCAGATAACGTAACGATTGGGAGGATAATAACTGATTGTCTGTAAGCTCAATTCGTGTCCCATATCTTGCGGATAATTGCTCGTATAAGCGTCCATCGTAAGGAACCGCAAATTGTTGCTGACGGATTAAAAATATCGGCAGATGCTGGTTTCCGATAAAGTAGCAGAAGTCTGCTGCTTCAGCATCATTTTTTGCAGAGAAACATATTGTAAGGCATGTTTTGATTTCGATCATAGCGAAGAGCTGATCATTGCTGTATAAATGGTCTCCGTGATTCCATTCTTTTCTGTTCTCTAACCTCAGTTCCAAAATCTGCCCGGATTTTGTAGTCCGGGTCAGTTTTTGTTTTTTATTTTCAAACCATTCGATTTCCAGGATATCAGGATGCAGTTCATTCAGATTTTCACTTGCTTTCACTTGATCTATTACGATTGGCGATGTGGTATTCATAAGTTTAAGCTTCCTGAGCAGCGCTTTCTTTTTTTAGTTTTACTTTCTCTTTCAGCCAATTGCACCATTCATCAATTCCGTCTCCGTTTAAGGTGCTGATGGTCATCACTTCCAGATTAGGGTTCACTTCATGGGCATCTTTTGTTACAGCTTCTACAGAGAAGGGAACGTAGGGAAGCAAATCAGCTTTGGAAACAAGCATTAGTTCACTGGTTAAAAACATACGCGGATATTTTTTAGGCTTGTCATCTCCTTCTGTAGAGGCCAGAAGGGTTACACGGTAATCTTCTCCAAGGTCAAAAGCAGATGGACAAAGCAGATTTCCTACATTTTCTATAAACAATAAATCTACTCCTTCCAGGTCAATATGATCCAGAGCCTGCAGAATCATCTGGGCTTCAATATGACACATTCCACCTGTTACGATTTGCAGCGCATTGATTCCTGCTTCACGCATTCTGATAGCATCACGCTCGGTTTCTGGATCTCCGACAAGAATGGAGATGTTAAGATCCTGAGCCAGTCGTTTTCCAGTTTCCTGCATTAAGGTGGTTTTCCCGGAACCCGGTGATGAGCATACATTGATGACGCAAATGTCTTTTAATCGTTCTCTGATGGCTTTGGCTACAAAATCATTAGCCTTTAATAAATGAAGGGTTGTATTATCACATTGAACGGAACCTATGCGGTTTCCTAAACTTTTTGGATTAGCTGTTGACATATTAATGGTTTTTTTGTTTGAAAATTACTTTTGAGATAAAGAGTTCGTTTCCCTGTACGATATGAGCTGATGGAGTTCCGCAGTCATCACAGACAAACCTGTGGTACCTGACGGGGAAGTCTTTTTTACACTGTTCACAATGGGCAATAATATCATTGACGAGCACTTCAAGTTCCATTTCCCGATAGTAGGGATGGTCGGTAATGAATGCATCAAATGCATTCTGAATGAGGACAGGTTGAACATTGGAAAGCAATCCTGCTGTTACCTGAACCTGCTGGATATCTTCTACTTTGGCGTCATAATGTTCTTCCAAAGTGTCAAAAATATCCTTCACTATACTTAATTCATGCATAGCTTATGGGTTTATAGGTGAAAACTGATTATCCGGAAAATGGCAGATAATCTCTTTAAGAAAAATGAATTGCAAATACCCGTAGAATGGGCTTTACAGATAATAATTAAGAGATACTGATCTTTAGATTATGGAATAAAAGATATTTGGGAAGATGGTAATGGTGCACTGATTCTGAAGCAGAACCTGCAGCAACATTAGAGTTTAAATTAATTCCCCACAATACTTTATGGTAAGCAAAAAGAATAAAAGGAAGATCGAAGAAAGCTTTGTCTGCATCAAAATCATTTTCAGCTATGGATGCAATGAATAACATCCCATGCTGTACAGATTCGGACGATTTTAAGCCAACCTGATCCTTTGAATGGCTTTCGTGAGCGTTATTTTTCCTGTCACTGGAAAGCCCTGTCATTATGGTAAGAAACAGGATCAGCAGAAAAGTAACGGATATGTAGAAAGACTTCTTCATTGGTACTGCAAATGTAGACCTTTTGACAGCCTATGTTCTTACCAAAAACCTTTTAAAAATGTTCAAAAACGGGATTAAATGCAACGCTTTATACTCATAGGAAATAATGTTTTTTAAAATTTACATATTTTTACTTTGTTGATAATCAATTGTAATTGTTTCATATTTGAATACGTAGGTAAATTTAGGGTGTAATAATAATGTTTAAAATGGTGACTGCGAACCATATTTTTTTACCATAAAAGAATGGCATTTTTAAGCATTGAAATAACATGGTCTTTATTTGAACTGCGAAGAAATAGAAGTAGGATTTAAGTATTAAACTTTTCTTTTTTAACCTTTAATGTTTTATAAATACTATTTTTGTTCTGACCGATTTCAAAATAGATGTTCACTAGCACTTACTCTCATGGATAAAACATCAATTAACACGTATTTTCATTCCCTATTCAGTATCAAAGTGGAAGTAGTTGAAAAGATTACCGAAACCTTTAATCATTTTGAATTAAAAGCGAATACGGTTTTGTTGAATAAAGATGCGATCAGCACCAAAACCTATTTTCTGGAAAAAGGGTATGTTCGGTCATATATACTCAATGAAGATAATGAGGAAATTACAACCCATATTTATAGAGCTCCATGTTTTGTGAATGATTTTCTGTCCTTTTTCAGGCAGCAGCCCACCAAAGAAACCTATCAAACCGTCACAGATTGTGTTTTCTGGGAAACAGGATTGGAAAATGTACAGCATAATTTCCATAATATTCCTGAATTCAGAGAGTTTAGCAGACTTCTTTTTGTCCTCAATTATTATAATATTCATGATAGGCTGATAGAAATGGCCAGTCAGAAGGCTTCAACAAGATATTTCAACCTCATGAAGAAAGATCCTGATATTTTTCAGCATGTTCCATTGAAAGTAATTGCTTCCTATCTGGGAATTAAAGACAGCTCACTGAGCCGGATCAGAAGGGATATTAATAAAATATAATTTCTTTTCATTTGTCAAGTGATAGTTCAGAAGCGATCACCCATCTTTGCTAAAAATAATTTCATGAACAAAAAACATATTGTCGTTGTAGGATTGGGTGGCGTAGGTGGTTACTTTGGTTTTAAAATAAATCAGGCCAATGAAGTTTCCGAAAAATATACGGTATCTTTTATTGCCCGCGGAGAAACCTATGAGAAAGTAAAAGAAAACGGATTGACTCTTTTATCTCCCGAGCATTCCAATCCGCAGACTTATCCTAATGCTATTGTGCAGAACATTGGTGACATCAAAAATCCTGATCTTGTTCTGATCTGTGTAAAAGAATATGACCTTGAAAACGTCTGCAAGCAGTTACTGCCAGTCATTAACGAAGAGACCATACTGCTTCCCATGATGAACGGAGCCGATATTTATGACAGAATACGTGCTATAATTCCAGATCATACCGTTCTTCCAACCTGTGTGTATGTGGCCTCTCATATTAAGGAAAGAGGAACAGTAGAGCACAAAGGAAATGCGGGTAAAATAATTGTGGGAAGAGATCCTGAGCATTTTTCTACTCCGGTGGAATGGGTTACAGACTTATTGAATGAAAGCAAAATAGAGTTTGATTTTAAAGATAATTCATTAACAGCTATCTGGACGAAATTCATATTCATTGCAAGTTTCGGATTGGTAACAGCAAAGCATAATTCGTCTATGGGAGCCGTATGTACTGATGAACATCAGAAGAAAGAAGCGACCGGAATTATGAACGAAATACAACTGATTGCAGCCAAAAAAGGAATTGATCTTCAGGAAGATATCATCAGTGCAACTTTTGAAAAAGCTTCTACATTTCCTTTTGAAACTCCTACTTCCTTACAGCTTGATATTAATTCGGGAAAGAAGGAGAACGAACTGGAATTATTTGCCGGAGCTGTGCTAAAATATGGTGCCGAAGTAGGTGTTGAAACTCCTTTTGCTCAAAAAATCTATACTGAGATTAAAGAAAAATAAGTTTGGGCTAAAGGCAAAGAAGAGAAAATATAAAAAAGGGCGGGTTAAAACCCGCCTCTATTGAAATTAAATATAAAAGATAGAAATTTTTTAAGAATTTGTGGACTCCATATAGTTTATTATCTGTTCTGTCATTAAAATTCCCGATCCCGGTCTTTGATCGTTCTGAATTTTGTTTTAAAAAATGTGTCCGCTTTTGCATTAAACTCATCAGCATACACGACTAAAGTGCTGTGGCCGGAATTGGGTAAGATCCATAAATTAGCTTTAGGAATGTTTCTGAAAATTTCCAGGGTATGTTCCGGCTTTATGACATCATAATCTCCTCCGATAATGAGAACAGGAACTTTAATGCTGTGCAAAGACTTAAAATCTATATTGGGTTGTTCACTCAGTAGTCTTTTGTATTTGAGAACAGTATAATCAAGATCTGTTTTGTCTTTCTTTTGGGCAAATTGTTCTTTAAATTGTAAATAATTGGCACTTACTCTTTTAAATATATCAGCCTGTACTGCACTAGAATCCGGTCTTAAATTAGCTCCTGTAACAATAAGCTTTTTTACCTTTTCCGGATGTCTCATACTTAACAAAAGCCCATTAATACCACCATCACTCCAGCCGATAACAAAGGCAGAATCTATTTTCATTTTCTGAAGCAACTCAGCATAATCATCAGACATCATTTCATAAGTAAGAGCATCTCCTTTATCAATTGACTTTCCGTGAGCTCTGCTGTCAGCGACAATGACTTTATATTTCTTTGAAAAATAGGGAATCTGTTTAGAGAAGTCTACAATAGAACCTCCGTTTCCGTGAATGAGAAGTAATGGCTGTCCCTGGCCATAGGTTTCACAATACATTTTGATTCCATTGACATCATAATATTTACCGGTTTTAGAATTATTACCATAATGGGAACTGTTTAAAAGCTGAATGTATTCTTTTTTGAGCTTCTGAACATCACTCTGAGCAAAGAAAAAAGCAGGTAACAAAGCGAGAAAAAATAATATCGGTTTCATAATTTATAGCATTATATTTAAATTTTTGATGACATTTTACTTTCCCGATGAGTAGAAAATTGGGAGTTCTTGTTACAATAATGAATCAGAGTGAGCTGTTTTATAAACTTTAAACACTATGCATAAATTTTTGCCTTTCCAATAGTACTTCTTCTGTTTCCCGATGGTCAGGATCATCCACACAACAGTCTACAGGACATACCGCTTTACATTGCGGTTCATCATGAAACCCTTTACATTCTGTACATTTCCCGGATACGATATAATAAACTTCATCCGATACAGCTGGATGATAATCATCGGCATTACCTTCAGTACCATCAGGAAACGTTATAGGTCCTGAAAGTTTTGTTTTGTCTTTCCAGCGCCAGTCGATAGCACCTTCGTAAATGGCTGAGTTGGGGCATTCAGGTTCGCAGGCTCCACAGTTGATACAGGCATCTGTTATTTTTATAGCCATATTGTTTGAATTTAAAGGGGTTTAAAAAAGGGATTTCTTCAACGTTTCACGATTCGGAAATCCCCGCTAAACTTAATTACAGCAGTTCAATACTGTTCTTTGAAAATAAGCAGCATAAAGCGTGCTAATTTTTATTTTTAAAGGATTAATCTGCAGCGATTTCTACCGACAGTCCATCCATTTGGGCTGTAAGGTGAATCTGGCAGGCTAATCTGCTGGTTGTTTTGGTCGTAAATAATTCTGATAATAAAGCTTCTTCTATATCATTTTTTTCAGGCAGAGGAATAGTTTCACTCAAAATAAAGCAATGACAGGTTGCACACATAGCCATACCTCCACACATGGCTTCCATGGGTAATTCATAGGCTTTGCAGATATCTTTAAGGCTGAGTCCCATTTCTAAAGGGCACAGTAAAGTATGTGTATTACCGTTTTGGTCAATAACGGTAATGGTAATTTCATTTTCCATAATCCTTAGTCGATAGTGGTCATTTACAGAATAACATCCCTGCAGGGCTGGCACCAATGATCAGTATATCTGTTTCTATCATGTTATAAATGGTTTATCATCGTTTTTCTATTTTTTTAGACGTTGCAATGCTGATGAGCTTATCAAACTTACCGGAATAGAGCTCCGAAATTTCAGTTGAGCTGTCAGGGGCAAATAATGATGATCTGACAATAGGAACACTGAATGGCAGTGGCCAGGCACGCAATGACTTGGCGATAGAATCCATAGCATTGATCCCCTGCATCGCCTGAAGACCATCTGCCCAGCATACCAGCCCCACAGTTTTATCCGTGAGATAAGGCTCGTACCAACTTGCTGTGACTTCCAGCCAGTCTAGGCAGTTTTTCATCACCCCCGGAATACTTCCGTGGTAGAGTGGGGCCAGCCAGATGTGTAAGTCGGCCTCTGTAAATAATTGAGCCATCCGTTCTACTGCCAAAGGAGTTTTGGGAAGAGTGACGTCAAACAGCGGAATGCCGGAATCTGCAAGGGTAAAAACTTCAGTCCGGATTCCCAATATTTTCAGGCGTTCTGAAAAATAGTTCGAAATCAGTCCGGAAGTAGATTGAGTTCTTCTTTCCAGTGATCCGTTGAATATGATTGCTTTCATTTTTTTTATTGTTTAAAAATTACTTTGGGTAATCCTATCTCGCCATACATCAATGTTTTTACGAGAGGTTTCAGAAGTCCTGCAGCCCACAAGTAAAGGGAGGGATCATGAGCTGTACTCGCACGGACAACTACCTTCTGATTTTTATAATGTTTCAGGTCAGCATAGATGAGACGGCGTTTCCAAAGGTCAAGAAGAACCGTTTCTGCGTTGTTTAAATCTACATAAGAAGCATAAGGAGACAGTTTTTCCATGAGCAACATATACGCCCAAGGCGGGATGATGGCATCCGTAGAACAGATGATTCCTACTGCCTTTTCGTTATATACAGAAAAATCTACCGCAGCAATGGATTCTTTAAACTCTTTCTCCTTGACAATCATTCCCATGAAAAGATGATCTTTGATATCCAGTTCCACAATTTCCGTTGTCGGTTTGTAATCTGAAAGATCAAGGGCAATAATACCTGAAGCTTTTGCTTTATTGATAAACGTTTCCTGATTCATAGCTGGTTTACAATCAGTGTTAATTATCTTACTTTTGATAAAGCCTCTTCATATTTTTTCTCAACAGACGACCAATCTAAAACAGACCAGAAAGAATCCAGATAATCTGCCCGTTTATTCTGATAGTTCAGATAATAAGCATGCTCCCACACATCTATTCCAAGAATCGGAAAGCCCCTGTTCGTCGAAAGAACATCCATCATCGGATTATCCTGATTAGGGGTAGAGCTGATGGCCAATGATCCGTTGAATTTTACAGATAACCATACCCACCCGGAACCAAACTGTGACAAACCTGTTTTTTTCATTTCTGCCTTAAAGTTCTCAAGACTTCCAAATGTTGCTGTTATAGCATCATTAAGCTGACCTTCAGGGTGTAACTTGGGTTGAGGAGAAAGAATTTCCCAGAATAAAGAGTGGTTATAGTGACCTCCCCCGTTATTTCTCATAGCAGGGCTGTATTCACTTATTCTTTGCAGTAACGAATCCAGATCTGGATTGACTTCGTTGGTTTGTGCCAAAGCTGCATTCAGATTATCCACATAAGCCTGATGATGGCGTTGGTGGTGAATGGTCATTGTTTCTTTATCTATAAAAGGTTCCAAAGCATCATAAGCATAAGGTAATGGTGGTAATGTAAATGGGTTCATTGTATTTATTTTTGATTAACGTATGACAAAGGTAAAAATATATTTCAATAAAACAACTTTTAAGTTGTTTTATTGAATCTAAGATTTATCCTATTAATGCATTGTGAATGTTTGTATTAGTCTTTATTTTTTGAGATTATAGAAAATGACTATATTTGTTGTTGAAAAATAAAACAACCTAAATATTGTCAAATGAAGAAGCCGGCTGTAGATCGTATTCTTATGTTTTTAAAGATGAGAGGTGAGGCTACTTCACTCCTTATTGCTGAAGAATTGTCGATTACCAAAGAAGGGGCAAGAAAACATTTACTGAATCTTGCTCAGGAAGGGTTGATAGAGTCTCTGGTGAAGAGTGAAGGGGTGGGCCGTCCTTCTACATACTATATTCTTACAGAAAAAGGGTTGGCTCAGTTTCCTGATACTCATGCAGATGTAATAGTTCAGATTCTGAGATCAGTGAAAAATCTTTTGGGCGAAAATGCTTTGGAGTTATTGATCAGTGACAGGGAGAAAAATACCCATGAGCGGTATGAAAAAGTACTTTCCAAAGCAAAATCTTTAGAACAGCGTCTTGATTCTCTTGCGAAGGTCCGAAGTGAAGAAGGCTACATGGCAGAATGGAAAAAAGAAGGGGAAGATTATTTTCTGATCGAAAATCATTGTCCTATATGTGCTGCTGCAACAGAATGTCAGGGGTTCTGCCGGGCAGAATTATCCAATTTTCAATCGTTGATAGGAAACGATTACAAGGTTGAAAGAATAGACCATATTATTTCCGGAGGGCAGCGCTGTGTTTATAAAATCAGCCAGTAATATAAACTCATAAAATTTATCATTCAAAAGATGGCTTTAAAAGCAGTGATATTCGATATGGACGGAGTGCTGATAGATTCAGAAAAATTCTGGACTCAGGCAGAACTTGATGTATTTTCATCATATGGTGTACAGGTCACAGAAGATCTTGCTGCGCAAACCAAATACATGACCACTCAGGAAGTGACAGAATTCTGGTATGAAAGATTTCCCTGGGATAATCTGGATGTGTCCGATTTGGAAAATAAAGTGGTAACAAGAGTGATTGAGATGATACAGACCAAAGACTGTATAATATCCGGTGTGGAGGAGTTTATCAGACATCTGAAGAGTAAAGACTATAAAATAGGACTTGCGACCAACGCTCCTTTGCGGGTGGCCCATGTTGTTCTTGAAAAACTTCAGGTTCGTGACCTTTTCGATACCATTCATTCATCTGAATTTGAGATCCAGGGAAAACCTCATCCTGCTGTTTATCTTACTTCTGCAAAAAATCTTGGAATTTCTCCTGAACATTGTATCGCCATTGAAGACAGCCATTCTGGATTAAAAGCAGCAAAAGGAGCAGGAATGCAGACCATTATTTTTACCAATAATGATGAAAACATAGATTCAGACCTTGCCGATTTTAAAATCCTGAGCTTTAATACGGCTTTGCTGCCGATGTTTAGTGAATAGTCAATCTGCTTTGATGTGAATTTTGATCGTGTTTTATAAAAAAAATCCAAACCCGGGCAACTCGAACCCCATCATTCATTATCTCGTCAAAATCTCCATCAGCATCAGGATCGTTACCAGTTTTTTAGACGACTGGTACTCCGGATTCAGCTTTTCACGGATTTCTCCTAAAGCTTTGCTTAGTTTATTGCTCACCGTCTTATTGCTTATTCCCAAAGCTTCTGCTGTTTCATTGACAGACATATTTTTCCGGATCCTCATATCGTATACCTGCCGTTCTGTTGAAGGAAGCTGGGCAACCACTTCATCAATCATGACCAATAAAGCAGAGATTTCGTTTTCTTCAAGAATTTCAAAATAATCCGTATCCGCCATTTCAATTTCGCTTGGGATGTCAAATTCGTCAATACTCAGAGTGGGAGGGGCTTTTTTGTAACTGTTATAAAAATCAATGATACGGTAATGAAGATGGCGCAGGAGATAGCCTTTTGCACTTTCAGCATCATCCGTTTGTATGGCATCCGTATTCTCAAGAATCTTCATCCATAAGTTCTGTAGAATTTCTTCAGCGATTTCTTTATCCCGGGTCCGTACAAAAACAAAGTTATATAGACTATCCCAGTATCGGTCATACAGCAGCATAAATGCAGGGCGGTCGCCTGATTTTATTTTCTTTAATAATATATAGTCTGTTGGGCTCATATTCTTGTCACAAAATTACCTAAAGGAAAATTAACTTTTTGTGAACTTTGGGTGTGTTAAGATTAAATATTTCTGAAAAACGAGGGGTAAATAGGAGGGTAATGTTGAGTAAATGTGAAAAATGATGAAAATTATTAACAATTTGGTTGTAATATGAATATAATATTAATAACGCCTTAGGGAAGTTTTTCATTTTCACAGTCTTATAGATAGAAGTATCAGTGAATACGATGAAAGACTCTATGAAAAAACGTTTAACATATAGAAATATTGAAGCCTTTGTTTTCAAACTTTGGGAACGGGAAGTTTCAGAAAATACAATTTCTGAAAAGGAAAATGAACTTTTAGAAAAATGGAAGGCCTATGCAGAAAAAGATCTGGATGCTGTTCATAAGAAAGACTCCAAAGAAAGGGTATTATCCGGGCTGGAATACTATTTCCCTCAAACGGATATTATTTCTATACGATCTGCAAAAAGTTTTAAAACAAACCTCTATAAAATTGCAGCAGTTATTATTTTGCTTTTATCATTGGGAGGAATATTTACCTATACGACGTTCGTTAAGCCTGATGTTTATCTTGCAAAATCAGGAAACCGTATTGTTCATCTTGAAGACGGATCTGTAGTGACTCTTTTGCCGGGCGCTGAACTGACCGTCGCAAAATCATTTCCCGCTTCCACCAGAATTGTGGATTTAAAAGGAGATGCTATTTTTTCCGTAGCCAAATCAAAGGTACATCCTTTCATAGTTCGTGCGGATGGTTTCAATACAAAAGTATTGGGAACGGTATTTAAAATTTCACAGTCCGGGAATAAAAAAGCAGTTGACCTTTATGAAGGAAAAGTGGCTGTATCTTCTCCGGGAGTTCCGGTTTCTTTCCTTACCCCCAATCAGAAATGGACAAATTTTGGGATTGCCCATACCACAGCGGTTATTGCCCTAAAACCGGTGAAGAACTCTACAAACAAAGTTCCTGCAATATTGTCTTTAAGCTTTAACGATGTTCCCTTAAAAGAAGTCGTGGCTGTTCTGGAAAACAGTTATAATACCAAAGTATTGTATCCCAAAGAATCTGAAGATAAGAAGATTACTGCAGATTTTACCGGAGGAACAGTGGGTGAAAATATTGAATCACTGGCCTTTATCCTGGGACTGGAGGTACAGAAAAAAGAGAATACCTATATCCTGAAGAAATAAATCATTACTAAAAAATTAAATAATCATAATCAAGAGAACACTATTAAGTATGAAAAGTTTGAAATGTGGGATTACCATAGCAGCCTTATTTTTTACTGTAGCCGCAGAGGCTCAGGAGCTGGTTCAGAAAGTAACATTTTCCGTACCTGCCAACAGACCATTGATTGAAGTTTTGGAAGAATTTGCCGGAAAAACAGGAATGAGACTGGCTTACTCCAAGGTAGATATTAAAGAGCTGAAGGTAAAAGGAGTAAAATGTGAAAATACTTCTGTCAACAGCTGTCTGAAGGATATTACCAACGGTCTTCCTGTTGTATATCGTCTGCATGGTGATCTTATTTCGATTAAATATGAAGGTTCTAACATCGCTGTACCGGGAAACGGACGTATTTCCGGGAAAATAGTAGATGAGGTGGGAAATCCCATTACCGGAGCAGAAGTTACTATTGCTCAGAAAACCGTCGTAACGGATAATAATGGAGATTTTACAGTAGATCTTTCCTCAGGAACTTATAATCTGACCATAAAAGCTCCTAAATATAATACGCTGAGGGTTGAAAAACTATCTGTCATCAACAAAGAAACCAACTCCGTTTCATTTGCTCTGAACAAAGCTTCCGATAAAACGACTAATATCAAAGAAGTGGTCATTACAGCAGCCCGCAAAGCAGATACACAGGCTGGGCTCCTGGCTCAGCAGAAAAAAGCAGCACAGATGAGTGACGGTATTTCAGCGGAGCAGATTTCTAAAACACCGGACAGCGATGTGGGAGGAACATTGAAAAGAGTAACAGGGATCACCACTATTGATAACAAATATGTAGTAGTACGGTCTATGGGAGAACGATGGAATACCGCAGCCATGGACGGAATCAACCTGCCGAGTACGGAAGCCTATAATCAGAACTTCTCATTTGATATCATTCCTACGGCAATGGTAGAAAGTGTAGTGGTAAGCAAATCAGCAACACCTGATATGAATGCCAGCTTTGCAGGAGGCTATGTAGAAGTAAGAACCAAAGATATTCCCAATGAAAATTTTACAACGGTGACGATGGGAACTTCTTATAACGACCAGTCAGCATTCAAAGAATTTCTGACCCGTAAGCGTGGAAAGTATGACTATTTCGGATATGACGATGGGACAAGAGATTTTCCCAGAGGACTTGAACCTGTAAACTGGACAGATCCAAAGTTTTTTGAACAGTCAAAGCAATTTACCAATGACAATTTCAGCACCTATAAAACCAGAGGTGATATGGGGTCTAATATACAATTGGCATTGGGAAGAACTTACGCGCTAAAAAACAATAACAAGTGGGGATTTGCCGGAGCATTTGTCATCAGAAATGAACAAAATAAACTGGATATAGATCATACAGGAAGAGGAAACTGGCTGGATACCACAGGAATGCCTGATGCAAACGGACAAATTCCGTTTTATAACTTTAAAAACAGCGGAGCTTCTTATAACTACAATTCTACGCTGGCAGGGATGTTGAATTTCGGTTGGCAGTTTGGGAAAAACAGGATTTCATTCCGTAATTCCTATACCCATATTTTTGATAATACCCTGACAAGAGTAACAGGATGGAATGAATATTCAACCGGGAGCGGAATGGCAGCCAATGCAGAATTAGCCTATAATTACTTTTATAACGGAATCATTCCTAATAATGATCCGGCTCAGATCAAAACATTAGACAGACCTTATACAGATAATACCAACTATCCGATTTTTCAGACCCTTTTGCAAAATAAACTGGAGGGAAATCATAAAATAGGAAACACAGAGATCAGCTGGTTTGCAGCCCGTACAGGAGTTTCTTCCGATACCAAAGATTATACCCAGTATATTACCCGCTATGACTTTATTGGAAATGAGATTTTAAACTTTCATAAGATCTACAATTCCGGAGCAGATTTTTACAGAGGATATATTGAAAACAGAGAAACAGATTACAACTACGGAGCTTCTGTAAAATGGGACATGGATGCCGGAAGTTTTAAAAACACGATTAAAACCGGATATGCCGGAGCTATAAAAAGCAATACCAACCAACAGCAGAAGTTTTTCCTTCGTGTTGATGAAAACCGGAACGTTCCCAATGACGAGAAGAATCATTTGACGATGTATGGTTCACTTGCAGATTGGTTTAATGGCTCCCATTATGTTCCGGGTGGTATTGGTTGGGAAACCAAGGCATTGTATAAAAATGACAAGTATGAAGGAGAAGTCAATCAGCATGCTGTGTATATCATGTTTGACAATCGTTGGAAGAATAAATTGAGATTGGTCTGGGGGCTGCGTGCAGAATATTTTAAATACGATATGATTTCCCAGCAGCTGGATCCCTCAGATTCCAAGCATATCCTGAGGACAGCGATTGAAGATAAACCCTGGCAGTTTATGCCTTCCGTGAATTTTACGTACAGCCCGACTAATAAAATCAATTTGAGGCTTGCCTATAACAAATCCGTAATCCGTCCGCAGTTCAATGAAAGAACAGGGCTTCCCTATTTTGATCCGATTGCCAATGGGTTGATTTATAATACGGAAATGAGCTCTTCGGTCATTAATAATTATGATTTCAAATTTGAATGGTTTCCGGGACTGGGAGAAATATTCTCTGCAGGATTGTACTACAAAAATTTAGACAGACCTATTGAACGGGAAGGCCATATTTCCAGTGAAGGAAATCTATCTCTGTATAATGGGAATTCAAAAAATGCAAAGCTGTTGGGAGTTGAGGCAGAAGTAAGAAAAAGCTTAGGTTTTATTGCTGACGGAACTTTCTTGGAAAAGCTTTTCATAAGCGGAAACTTTACTTATAACCATACGAAAGTAGTTGCTTTTAAAGACTTGTATAAGACAGGTGATAATGATGAGACTTATGAAGTGAAACGCCCGCTTTACGGCCAGACACCCTATGCTTACAACCTTGGATTGATCTATGATGGAGACCGCTTAGGACTGAGCTTTTTGTATAACGCGAAAGGTGACCAGTACATCACGGTAGGATATGCTTATAAAGGGGAGGAAATCCAACGTCCCTATGCAGTGGCAGATGCTCAGATCTCTTATAAATTTCTGCGTAATAAAAACTTTGAAGTGAAATTGAATATAAGAAACCTCTTCAACAGGGTAAAAGAATATTATAACAACTTCAATTCTTATCTGGCTGCAAAAGATGGAGGAGGAAGTAATGTGGGAACAGAAAGGGAAGCATGGGAACTTCTTCCCGGAGCAACGGACAAATATGACAAAAATATTGATAAGATTATGTTCCGGGCTTACAGTGGAAGAATGCTCAGCCTGAGCGTGAATTATACTTTTTAAAAATAAGACACCAAACAACACCATATAAAAAGAGCTCTTAAGATAGCAGCGTACAGGTTTCGGGAACCTGATCAGAGACTGAAAAATTACTGATGATGCGCACAGCAGTACCAGTTCAGAAAAAACCGAACGTTAATCGCTTTTCCCAGGCATTAGCGGATTTTATGGGAACTTCCGCAATGCAGTTCCTCCTGCAGCGATGGGATGAACACCAAAAAACAAATCGAAGGAATAGAGAGGAAGATATTCCTGAATATTAAAAAACTGATCTGGTATAAAAAATACGACCGGATTTTACTAAAAATTATAACAATGAAAAGACTAACTCTAATTGCAGTGGCAGCATTATCTCTTACAGCTTGTCAACACGATCAACTGGCAGATTCATCATCTCCATTCGATATGAAATCTACTTCTGCTGAATACCTTACAGCTTCGGCTCTTCCGGTAACCAGCGTTAGTGGTGCTATTACTACAAATACTACATGGAGTGGTGTAGTTGAATTAGATGGAGTTGTAACTGTAAAAGATGGAGCTACCTTAACAATCCAGCCGGGTACATTCATTAAAGCTAAGCCAAACACTAGCAATACAGCTACAGGAGTTCTGGTAATTGCTAAGACAGGAAAAATAAACGCAGCAGGTACAGAAGCACAACCCATCATTTTCACAAGCTACAAATTGTTAGACGGAAATGAAGATACTACTGCAGCTCCTGGTGATTTCGGAGGAGTTATCATGCTAGGAGATGCTCCTACAAACACTCCATTCACAAAAACGATTGAAGGATTATCTGGTCCTGATTTCTATTACGGAGGTACAAATGCTTCTCATGACGGTGGAACATTGAAATATGTACGTATTGAGTTTGCAGGATACGATCTTTTAGCTCCAAATTCAGGAAACGAAATCAATGGTCTTACTTTAGGTGGAGTAGGAAACGCTACTACTTTAGATCATATTCAGGTATCTTTCGGGAAAGATGACTCTTTCGAATTCTTCGGAGGTACTGTAAACGCTTCAAACCTTGTTTCTTTTGCAGCGGATGATGATAACTTCGACTTTGACAACGGATATACAGGAACTATTACGTGTGCTCTTGCTTTGGCAGATTACAATTCTACACACAGTCTTAGCGGATCTAGCCCGGATTCTAACGGTATCGAGCTTGATAACAACGCAGACGGTTCTTCTACATCATTGTTGACTCACCCTGTTATCAACAACCTTACGATTATCGGTTCTAAGAACTCTTCTAAAGGTGCTTTGTATGAAAACGGTATCCACATCAGAAGACACGGAAGATTAACATTAAATAACGCTGTAGTTACAGGATACCCTGTGGGAATCAAAGTAGAAGGAACAGGTTCTGAACTTTCTTCAGCTTCAGCTTACAACACTATTCAGATCCACGGATTTACAACTTCAGTTACAGGAACAGGAACAGCAGGAATCCCTGCAGCGAACCTATTGACTGGAACTCCTGCATCTCTATGGGGTATGAGCCAGCCTTTCTTCAACGAAGGTGGTTGGAATGTATCTCCAAGAAACTGTGGAAACTTCCAGGGACTTTGGACAAAATATAATTTCTCCATTGTAGAATAATAAAAAACTTTAAAAAGCAGGGAACAGCATATGCTGATTCCTTGCTTTTATTTCAAAAATCTTAATAATCAGCATTATGAAAAAATAATTTTATCATCTGTTCTGTTTTTATCTCACCTGGCTGCAGCGCAGTCTCTGGTATGGGGAAATTCCTTTGATACTCCTGCTGACCTTCAGGGATGGACTTTCCATGATTTGAACAGCAACGGTAACGGATGGGTACAGGGGCAGAATATCTACCACAACGGAACAACTATGATTTATGGCACTACCGGTGTTCTTCGCCACTCTATCAGTTTGGTTCCAACGGGAAGTGCTACAGGATTTGTTACAGAAAATGACTGGATTATTTCTCCTCAGATAGATCTTACCAACACTGCAGGAACCGTTACTTTGGCCGCAAATATCGGGAGACAGAGATCTACTCATACTATTGTTGCCAGAGAGCTTTTTATCTATGTAAGCACACCACAGAAGGAAGTTCCTACATTATCAGATTTCCAGGCAATGACGGTAGATGGGAGTGGAAATGATGTTCCAAGTCTTTATAAAATACAGGTAGGAGACTCAGCCAACCCATTTCCGGCAGATCTTACTGAATTTGTACAAGCCCTTGTAGACCTTTCTGCTTTTGCAGGGAAGAAAATCTATATCGGAATGTGGTCAAACAGAAAAACAAGCGGAAATAATGTCCAGAATATCAATATTGATGAAATAGGAATCTATGCTACCGCATTTTTGGGAACTAAGGATGTAAAAGAAAACAAAATTGTAACACAAATAGCAGAAAATCCGGTAAAAGAATCTTTACAGCTGAAGCTTAACCCGGCATTGAAAGAAAATACAACCGTGGTTACTATTTACAACGCAGCAGGACAAAAAGTATTGACCACTCAGTATTCAAAAGCTATTCATATAGCAGGTTTAACATCAGGAGCTTATATAGCGGAAATTACAGATGGAAAAACGACTGAAAGGCTGAAGTTTATTAAAAAATAATTATTCTATCCCCTTAGAATCTGATTTTAGAAACACCAAGAAATTTTAAATATACAATAATGGGTAGTATTTGAAAAAGACTATCCAGAACATATCCAACTAGTTTTTTTATAATTATATATTGCCCGGCTCATGGGGCGGGCAATATTTTTAAGTTTTACAATGAAATAATTGAAGAAAGATGAATAAAATCTTTGCATTACTACTATTTTTTACCGTACTATTCTCATGTACAGACAGCAATACGATGGAGTTGTATGATAAAGTACAGAAGCCCGGAGAGGTTAATATCAAAGGATTTTCCAAACCTGATGTACTGCAGCTGAGGTTCAACGGAGTCCCTGTATCCATCGATGGAAAAATGTCCTATACCAATAAAATAGAAACGCAGCTTCAGTTTGTTCTGGATCAGGGAGAAACCAACAAACTGTCTATCTATAACAATGAAACAGGAACCGAAATTGCAAAATACAATATTACCTATGACAATATAAATGATTACAAAAACCTATACTTTTTTAATCTTCCGGGAATCTATTTACAGACTTATGCTGTAAAACCTCAGGTCAATCTTGGGAAAGTAGGTTTTGAATTTATTTTCCCGAATCTTGGCGAATTTTCAGGGACCTCTCTGAAAAATGTGAAAGGCATTTTGAAAAGAGAAAATGGAGTAGTGCTGGCAGAATTTGACAATATCGGGAAAGACAATTTTACGGCAGTGAAAATCTATAATTTTTTCAGTTCAACGGCACCTATATATCTGGAATTGTACAAACCCGGAACTTCAGAGCCTTATGCCGGATCTAAAATGATTCAGGTGAAATTGAAACAGCATACAGGTGCCAACATGATAGTCCTTCAGGAAAAAATGGAAAATGGAGAATGGGTGGTAAAAGGAGATATAGATGTAGCAGAATATCTGTAATTGCGTATGAAAAACTTTCTAAAACTTCAACTGATTATTGCTGTCTTTCTCATTTCATGCACGAATAATGATGAAAGCGCACCTGTTTTCCCCGAAGGAAGTACAGAGTCTGTGAATCTCTGGGTTCAGGACAGTATGAGACGATACTATTATTGGGCAGATCAGATGCCTGCTAAACCTGACTATCGTCTTTCTACCAAAGATTTTTTTAAGAGCCTGCTGTCTTCTCAGGATCGGTTTTCTTTTATGGTCAATACTGAAGATTCTTCTACCTATCCGCGGTCTATAAGGAATATGTATGGTTTTGATTACACTATTGTTCAGCTTCCGAATAATGAGGTGGTTACTGTTGTGAAACTGGTCCTTCAGAATTCTCCAGCCTTCAACGCAGGGTTGGAAAGAGGAATGATCATTACCAAAATCAATGGGAAAACAATTACCGCATCTAATGCTGAGGCAATGGCTTCTTCCATTAAAGATCAAACTGTAATAGACCTTACCGTAGGAAAATGGCAAAACGGAGCTATTGCTGATCAAAAGAATATTACGGTTTACTATGGATTCTCTTTTGAACAACCTATTTTATCAAAAATTTTTGAGAAAAACGGTAAAAAAGTAGGATACCTGTATATCTACGATTTTCCTGATGGAATGACACAGGTATTGAATCAGAAGTTTACGGAATTTAAGGCTGCCGGAGTACAACAGCTGATTCTTGATCTCCGATACAATTACGGAGGGTCGGTATCATCTGCAGCTGGGCTCTGTTCACTGATTCCTTCAGGGTTGTCAGCCGGTTCACCATTCATTATTTTTAAAGGAAATAAAAACGGTGGCGAAGTAAAAAGATCATTTGCCGAGCAGATTGCTTATGATCCCAAGGCACTGGATTTTGCCACCTTACGTGCCAACGCATTGGGATTACAGAAAGTGTTTATCCTTACCTCCAACAGTACAGCATCCGCAGCAGAAATTGTTGTCAACAACCTGAAACCTTATATGCAGGTGATTCAGATCGGAGATACTACGTTGGGGAAAGATATGGCCGGATTTGTAGTGGAAGATAAGCGTAAGCCGAGAAAAATTTCCTGGCAGATTCATCCGGTGATTTATAAAGTATTTAATGCCAATGGAGCGGGAGAATACAATAATGGAATTTCACCACAGATCATCGTCAATGAATACGCCGGGCTGCCATTATTACCTTTGGGTGATCCTAATGAAACCCTTATTTCTTCTGCCTTAAACGGAGGTTACTTCAAATCTTCAGATCAGGAAAAGATGAATGGGAATGTTAAGATTTTATACCAGAGTGATGTACCTTCGGCAGTATTGGGGAAATAATATTGGAGGTGACAGAACACAGGGCAAAAAGGTGAATTTGCTCATTACCCCAACTCATTTACTGTAATAATAAATAAAAAAGATAGAGAATAGTAAAAGTAAAATTTATAAAGTCTTTTTTTGCTCTTTACTTATTCAAGAACTCAATAAAATCATAAAATCATGCAGGGAATAGAACCCAAACTTCACATGAACCTGACCAGCCGAGTTGAATATTACCGTCTGCTGATAGAAGCTGCAGAAGACCCTGAAAGCCAGCCTTCAGATGTCATTACACAGATTTCAGAACTGGGTCATCTGTATGAAGAATATCTTCTGAACAAAAAGAACCTGGAAAACAGCATCAAAAATTACCGTGAATATCATAATGATTTAAGGAAAAAACTGACGTCAAGACTTCGTGAACTGAGAAGAAAGGCAAGACAGAAATAACCTCTGAAATCTGCTTTGTCCGCTGATTGTATTACGAAATTCTTACCTTTATAGCATCAAGTTGAAGGACGACGCATTTATGGATTTTCATGAGACAGTATTTTCCGGTTATTTACAATTGTTTTGGCAGTTTTCCTGGGCACAGTGGATAGTATTCAGTCTTATCATGAATGCTTTTATGTATCTTTTTTCCATTGGCTTATATATTTTCATCGAAAAAAACTGCCATAAA
This sequence comes from Chryseobacterium sp. MEBOG07, assembly GCF_021869745.1. Classification (NCBI taxonomy): domain Bacteria; kingdom Pseudomonadati; phylum Bacteroidota; class Flavobacteriia; order Flavobacteriales; family Weeksellaceae; genus Chryseobacterium; species Chryseobacterium sp. MEBOG07. The sequence continues at coordinate 3,318,424 of NZ_CP084579.1, read as the reverse complement.
AGTCAGTTACAGGAGAAAAATCATCCTGTTACCAGATCCGATTTTTATCTCAGCCTGCTTACTATAGTATGTAACAGCTTTGTGATGCTGCTTGGAGCTTTCTTATGGAAAAACGGATGGATTGTACTTGGGCAGAATCAATCTATGTTTAACATATTAGCCGAAGTCATTGTTCTGCTTCTTTTGATGGATCTTCTGATGTATTTCTTTCATTTCGCAGCGCATTTACCTTTTATATACAAAATTCTGCATGGAAAACATCACGAGCATGTAAGCACCAATTTTATAAGTCTTTTTGTTTTGCATCCTTTCGAAACCATAGGATTTGGATTGATGATGCTGGTTTTGCTCATCGGTTATGATTTCTCTGTAGTTTCTATTTCAATATATCTTTTGCTGAACCTGATTTGGGGCACCATCGGACATCTGAACAGAGAGTTTTTTCCAGCTTCGTTTGATCGTTTTTTTGTGGGAACAACAAGGTTTCACAACCAGCACCATCTGGATGAAAGTAAAAATTTCGGATTTTATACGTCCATATGGGACAGGTTATTTGGGACATATAAATAAGGAGTAAAATAGAGGCTGGAAGAGGGAAGCTATTGCAATCTTTATTAAAATAGAACTTTTAAGTAAGGTGATTTTTAAACGCAAAGTTTTAAAAAAAATGTTTGCTTTTGAGGCAGCAAAGAGTTGCAGCAAGCTGCTTAAAAAGCTTATGGATAGATGTTCTGCTTCATCCGTTGATTGCAAATCAACTCTTCTTAGCTTTCTTAAAATATTACTCAATTTAAAATAAACTTTGCGTTGAATAACTTTAAGGTTATAAACCATTAAGAAGAATGAAAAAGTGAAGAGCATTAAGATGAGCTTTATTTTGATGGATTGGTTTATTTTTGCTCGCAGATCAATGAGATTACGCAGATTTTTTTAGATCTGCTTCATCTGCAAAATCAGCGAGATATAAAATTTAGATATAAAATTGTAGCCTCTGCTTCATCCGTTGATTGCAAATCAACTCTTCTTGGCTTCCTTACAATATTACTCAATTTTAAATAAACTTTTCGTTGAATAATTTTGAGATTATAAACCATTAAGAAGAATGAAAAAGTGAAGAGCATTAAGACGAGCTTTACTTTGATGGATTGGTTTATTTTTGCTCGCAGATCAATGAGATTACGCAGATTTTTTTAGATCTGCTTCATCTGCAAAATCAGCGAGATATAAAATTTAAAAATAAAACTGTAGCCTCTGCTTCATCCGTTAATTGCAAATCAACTCTTCTTAGCTTCCTTACAATATTACTCAATTTTAAATAAACTTTGCGTTGAATAATTTTAAGATTATCAGCCATTAAGAAGAAAAATGAAGAGTATTAAGATGAACTAAAACCATGAAATTGCTTCACCTACGGTTCACAATGACAAGACAACTCAACTTAATACTCTTAAAACCTTATCACCCTTAATGGTTTAAAGACTATTTTTATTTACCAGCTTTCACCGCTGATTTTATTGCTTTCTCAACAATTCTCCAGTCATAAAAGTGAAATACCCTGCCATTACTCATAGCAACAAAAACTCCTTTAGGAAATTTTGGACCTAAATTAACATTCGTCACCTCAGAACCATCACTTTCCAGTGTGGAAACAGGGATTTCTGCAATTCTTCCTTTGGACTGATCTTGTCTTAGATAGACATTGAATGTATCATTCTGCTGATTCGAAACCAGAATATATCCTTTTCCTTTAGAAGTAGGGTAGATCGAAATTCCTTCTACGTCAGATTTAAAATCTCCTTTCCCGAAAACTGATAATTCCTCATTGCCTTTCGCAGGATCTGCGTAATATTTGTGAACTCCGAACTGCTCATCAGAATAATAGATGTAACCCATTTCATCATCTACAGCAATACTTTCAATCTCTTTCAGGCCGCTGTATTTTCCGAATTTACGCACAACTTCTCCTGTGATGGAATCATTTTTTTCAGAAAGTTTATACTGCCAGAGATACCCGTCACTTGGACCGGATTTTCTTCCCACAATAACAAATATATCTCCTGTATCAGAATTTTTATACATGGAAACTCCCATTGGGCCACGTTCTGACTCTCCGTTAAATACAGAAATCTCTCCGATTTCTTTCAGCTCGGGAAGCGTATATAATTTTACTTTATTGGTTTCTCTTTCAGTTACTGCTGCGATATCTGTTTTTTTACCGTTGATCATAAAACCATATTCAATATCAACGTTATTAGGACGTTTCAATCCCAAAGCCTTATTGATGATTTTTCCGTTAAGATCAAAGGCATACAGCCCTCCATCAGTATCTTTATCTGTTCCGATGATGATACTTTTTGAAGCATCCTGAGGATTGATCCATATGGCAGGATCATCGGTATCATGAGCGACAGTTTCCGTAATAACGGTAGGTTTTAATTTTTCTGTTACTTCTTTCTGCCCAGTACAGTTAATCACAAAAGGAAGAACTGAAAGAGCCAATATATAATGTATGTTTTTCATGCGTATTTTAAAAATCAAATTTCACCCCCATTGTAAACCTTGGTCTGTAATATTCGGCTTGGGCGGTTCTGCTTTGGATTCCCTGGTAATATCTTAACGGCTGATTGGTCAGATTATTGGCTTCTGCGAAAACTCTAAGCTGGCTTGTAATCTTGTAAGAAGCATTGGCATCAAGGAAAAACTGCTTATCGTAATAACGGTCATCAAACGCCTTGCCACCCAGTTCGTCAATATAATGAGAAGCATAATTCATAGAAATTCTTGCTGAAAAACGTTTGTTTTCCCATGAAAGAGACCCGTTGAACATATGAGGAGCCGCTCCCGGAAGACCTACATCTGTCCTTTCAACACCATCTTCATTGGTAATTCCTTTTGCTTTAGATTTGGTGTAAGTATAGTTTACATACACTCCAAGTCCTTTCCAGAAAGCTCCCGGAATAAAATCAAGCTGTCTTTGAAAAGCGACTTCAAAACCATAAATATCTACATTGTCACCGTTACGCTGCTGGGTAAATTTCCAGTTGCTTTCTCCGGCAGGAATAGGATTGGTTTGTCCTGCAAAGTCATTCGCAAAATCGTTTGCTGTATAATTTCTTTTGGAATAGGTGTAAATAAAGTCATTCAGATTTTTATAAAAAATTCCTCCTGAAAGAATTCCCACAGACTTAAAATACTTTTCTGCCATAAAATCAAAATTATAAGCATAGGTTGCCTTTAAGTTGGGGTTTCCGGCAGCAACGATCTCATCCTCCGAAATAACATTAAGATAAGGAACCAGTGAGTAATAGTTCGGGCGGGCAATTGCTGTCGTAAAAGCGGCACGAAGCACAAGATCCTGTATTGGAACATATTTGAAGGAAATATTCGGAAGTACGTTCGTATACGTATTGGTATTATTGATTTGTCCTACCAGATCCTTTTCATTCATCACATAGTTTCCGGTATAATCAATCTGCGTGGTTTCAATACGTGCTCCGACAATCATGGATAGTTTATCATTAAAATCCTGATCCCAACGGATATATCCCGCATAGATCTGCTCTTTTGCACTGTAGTTGCTTGAAAGATATTTTTCAGGTTTCAGGGTACCCTTGAACAAATTTGGATTAAATAAATCCAGACCTCCAAGATAAGAAGGATCTACGAAGGTTCCCGGGACATAATTTCCCGGTTGAAAGTTCTGACCATCAAGAGATACTGTTGGGACAGACAAAAGGCTTCCCATAGGATTAATTGGTGTGAATGCATAGAAATCATTATCTCTTTCCTTTTTCTTCAAACGCATACGCAAACCGGTACGAAGACGTCCTTTCTGACCATCAATCACTGAAAATGGAAAACGAACATTCACTTTTGCTCCCAATTCTTTTTCCTGCGTAAAGCTGTTGGCATCCGAAATATCACTCAATTTATAACTGCCTAAATTATCTGCAGCAAGGAGATTGAACATCGGTTTTTCAGGATTGCTAAGGTCAGGAGAGAAATTCATCTTGCTGTTTTCAAACTCTATATAACGCTGATGAGGCTTGTCCTCACTTGCTGTTGCATAATTTATTGACCAGTCGAGATCTACTTTGGAACCTAATAAATGTTCTCCTCTTAAAGCATAATTCTGAACTTTTTGTTTTTCCAGACGCGTATTGTCATTATCTGCGTCACCTCCTTTATTTTGTCTTGTGATACTTCCTTTCCAGCCTGTAATCTCTGTTTCGTCAGCATTGTAAACCGGCTTTATTTTATATCCTAATGCAAACCTGTTTTCTTTATCGTTTCTGAAATTATACATTGCAGAAGCATAGATCTTGTTTTTGGAATTGAATTCATAATCCATATTAAGATAAAACTGTGTCTGATACGATGTTCATTATAATAACGGACTCCCATTTTGCTTACATAAACTGTTTGTGCAATATCGTTAGCCTGGCTCCACACAGGTTCTATATTATCCGAACCAAAATTGTTGTTATTATAAGAAAAACTGAATACAGCCCCCAATTTTTTATCTAAAAATCGGTTTCCATATACAAATCCGGCAGTATAATTTCCTTTTTCACGGATCGGGTTGTATCCACCGGCAACGGTTGCAGAAATTCTTTGTCCGTTCGGGGAAGCTCTGGTAATCAGGTTTACAGAACCTCCGATGGCATCAGCATCCATATCAGGAGTGAGTGTTTTGTTGACTTCTATAGTAGAGATCATATCAGAAGGGATCAGGTCCATCTGTACATTACGATTATCTCCTTCGGCAGACGGAATTCTGTCACCGTTTAGGGTAACTGAATTAAGATTGGGGGCAAGTCCTCTGATGATAAGGTTTCTGGCCTCACCCTGGTCATTCTGTATCGTAATTCCCGGAACACGCTTCAAAGCATCCCCGATATTGGCATCAGGAAAACGCCCGATCTGATCTGAAGAAATTACATTGGTAATATTGGCATTGCTTTTTTGTTTATTTAAGGCTCTTGCCTGGTTTTTTAAAGTAGATCCTGAGACGACAACTTCTGCAATAGATGTTTCTTTTTTGTCGAAAACGATATTTTGCCGGGTGTTTTTTCAGCTTCAACAGTGATGGTATATTCATGAACACCATAGCCGAGATAGTCAATTTTCATGGTATAGCTTCCTGGAGGAACATTCAGGAAAACAAAGTTTCCGTGTTCATCAGAGGTCGTATAAATATTTCCCGGACTTAAGGAGATTTTGGCTCCCGGCAGGGCTATTTTCGAGTCGTCATTAATGTTTCCGGAAAGAGAACCGGTCTGTGCATAGAAAAAATAGAGGCACAAAATAAAACAGATGTAAAAATTTTCTTCACTTTTCCTTTTTAGATAAAAATCACAACGAAATTAAACATCTGTTTGGAAAAGGAGTTGAAGAGAAAATTAAGGTTTTCTTAAGAATTGTTAATATAGAAAATGTGTGTTGAAAGATAATACAGATTTGTTAACTAGATTTCAGAACCAAGATTTTTTTCAGTATGATTTCCTTCCACCAGCAAAGTCAGTTCATCACATCGTATAATTTTATGATCCAGTATGGTAAATTCTGCTAATACTTTATGAGAAACTTTATTTCCATTTTTTAGTGTAGATTTTGCTATGTGATTGGTAAAGATAATATTACCGTTTTCAGCATGGCTGATGATCTCCATCTTTTGTTCAGCTACTTTTTCTTTAAGCTTTTTGATGTGAAGAACAAATTCTTCATAATTCAGCTGATTATGATCTACAAGTTGAATGTATTCTTTTGAAAAATATTTTTCAATTAATAATTCGTCAAATACCGGATTTTCTAATACCTCTTTGAATACTTGTTGGATAAAATGTTTCATAATTTTTTATTTGAAACAAAATTACTACGGGGATGAATGACCAGACGATAACAATTGTAAAGAAATTATCTGCGGTTCCGGATTCTGCTCAGTGAGACACTGGTAATTCCAAGATAGGAAGCGATATAGTGTTGTGGAAAGCGCAGCAGAAGCTTTGGTCTGTTTTTTAAAAGCTGTTCATATCTTTTCTGTGGAGAATCTTTAATAAAGGAGATCAGCCGTTGGTTGATTTCACTGAAGCGTTTGTAAAAAAGTGGATGAAAAGTTTGTTGAAATTCCTGATTTTCCATGAGTTTGTGAAAAATGTCAGCATGAAGTTCATATACAGTAGTAGATTCCAGCGTTTCAATGATAAATTCACTCCGGGTACCATTCAGAAAGCTGTCAAAAGAAGAAACAGCCTGATTTTCTGTGATAAATTCCAAAGTAAGTTCTTTGCCATCCTGATAGAAAAACTCTCTTAAGGCTCCGCTTTTTACAAAGAACATTCTATCTGAAACTTTTCCTTCATCAAGAAGTATCGTTTTGGCCGGATAAGTAACTTCGGCTAATAAATGAAGCTCTGTTTTTAAAAAAGAATGAATATCTGGAATGTGCATATCTGATCTGGATTAAGGTAAAGTACTCAATATATCTTGATATCTTGCCTGATTATTTTAAATAAACCCTCGTGCATAATAAAGCTGAACAGCAAAGAAAAGTACTGTGAAAAACCATACGACATAAGGATGGTAACTGAAATTATTCTTCAAAATGTAGTGCAGCGCTTTGAAAAGCTTAAATACACCAATGATTCCAACAATCATAAAAACCAGAAAGACCAGAAAAAACAAATAGTCTCTTGTTCCATATTCACTCACCTTGCCAAGACGATCCAGATAAGCCTCTACATTCAAAGTTTGTCCCAAAAACATGGCTGAACTGATTAGTATAAAAAATGGAGTAGAGGTATACACAGTGGTATAAATGAAAGAAAACAGCAAAGTCCGGAAAGTGACTGTATTTATTTTTTCCTTTTTGTACCATAATAAAGCAACACTGAATAGTACTGCAGTAATATTATTCATCAGGAATATAAACAGTGCCTTTTCCACCATACTCAGTCCCTTGATCTTTGAAATAATGTTGTGCTCACCACCGTAATCCATTAAAAGAACAGAGATAATGACAGAGGTATACACAGAAAGTTTGATGGGAGAAAGGTAATCCTGAAAACGTTCAGTTTCTTCTTTTTCCATCTCGTGTACAGAAAGGTCATAGCATCGGCGGGGATCCTGAAACAATTTGAAAACGGTTACCGGAACCAATAATATTTCAATAATAATCTGCAGGCACAGCTTCTCAAAGCTATCGATCAACTTTTCAAACATATACACGGGTATTAGGGAACGCCTATGCAATTTAAATAAATTTTGAATTATATATCAAAAATAAAATAGGGGAACAAAAAAGAGTGGACGGTTCTATCAGAACCGTCCACTCTTTTTGTTGTATAAAAGGCTTTCTTACTTATTTAGGAAGTCCTCTTTTTAATGCGTTATTCGCTATTTCTACTGCTTTTCTTTCTTTCCAGTCCATATACCTTTTTTTGTATCGTCCTTTCATGAAGTTGTCGAAATTACGCTGAACAGTAAGATTCCAGATAGAATGTGCTTTTACAGCCCAGCTTTTATCCCATGCACGCAGAGAGATAGAGAAAGAGCCATCCAGATATTTCATCCAGTGCCACCAGCCGGTAGGCATGAATAAAGTATCTCCATGTTCCAGAAAACATTCGATTCCTTCAATACCATCAAGGGCAGGGAATTTTTCAAAATCAGGATTTGAAATATCATAATCCTCCAGTGCATAAGTGGCATATGGAAGCTTATACAGACGTGATTTCCATTTGTATTCAAACAGAAGGACGTGCTTTCTTCCATTGAAGTGAGTATGGAAAATATGAGGCATGTCAATATCATAATGAAGGAACGTTACCGAACCTTTACCTCCAAAAAACATACTTGGATATTTATCTAAAAATCCTCCCATCAAATTCTTTGGCGGAACATAATCGTTCAATAGCTTTGGAGCAAATTTTATAGGATCAAAAAAGAAGATTCTAAGATCAGTAGGCTCCCTTTGAATCAGGTCTACATACTCACTAAAAGGCATTTTTGTCGTCGGAGTATTGATAGGTGCTGCAGGATCAGCCTTGGAACTGTCATATAAAGGAACTTCAACATCGCCTACTACTTCCTTCACGTAATCCATCGTCCACTTTTGATAAGCAGGCCAATTTCTAGCCATATTCTTGATTACCACTGGCTTACATGGCTTTAGATATTTTTCACGAAATTCTTCTTGTGAAATGTCATCTACAATATCAATCGGTTTAAGGATTATTCCCATTCGTTCAAATTATTAAGCTAAAGTATTAAATATTTATGAAAATAAAAGTAAAGAATTGAAATTATTTGGAACTAATATAAATAGAATTTTATACAAGTCTATAAACACTCTTTGACGCATTTATAGCCAAATGATTAACTCTGTTTTTCAGCATTAAAATAGGGGCTTTTTTGATTGTAAAATACTATTGCAACGACACCATTATTATCACTATAATTGTCATTGTTAAAAAATAATCATGAAACATCTTGCAGCTCTATTTCTCTCACTTGTTTTTTCAAGTGCTTTTTCACAGAAATCGACCAAAATTTTTACTTCAGATATTGATAATTTTTGGGTGGCTTATGACAGCATTCAAAAGACAGATAATCATTCCAAAAAGATGGATCTTATTAAAAGACTTTATACTGATAAAGGAACAGAAGGATTGAAAACCTTCATGAAAGTAAGAGATTATAATGATACTGTTTTTGTGAATATCATTGACAAATATCCTAAATTCTGGAATTCAATCAGACCCAATACCCTGACGATAAAGACTAAAACCAATGAACTGGAAGCCAGTGTTGCCAAGCTGAAGCAGCTCTATCCCGAATTGAAAGAAGCCGAAATGTATTTTACAATTGGCGGGCTCAATTCCGGGGGAACAGTAAGTGGAAACAAAGTACTGGTAGGTGCTGAAATAGCTACAGGGCTTCCGTCTACAGATGTTTCGGAATTTCAGGATGATTGGCTGAAAGGTGTTTTTGCAGAACAGTCTTTGGATAATATTGTCTCTTTAAATGTTCATGAATATATACATACTCAACAGACAGGGAACCGCCGAAGAGTTTTAAGTCAGTCTATAAAGGAAGGAGCTTGTGATTTGATTGCCGAGTTGGTGATGAATACCATTCTGGAAAGGAAATATTTGTCTTATGGAAAGGCTCATTCAGCAGAAGTTAAGGAACTTTTTAAAAAAGAAATGTTTACCGGTAATTTTAGAAATTGGCTCTATAATGGGAGGCAAAAAGGGGAAAGTGCAGATCTGGGATATTATGTGGGGTATGAGATCTGCAAATTGTATTATCAGCATGCAAAAGATAAAAAACAGGCAGTCAAAGATATTATTGAACTGAATTACGATGATGATAAAGCTGTTGAAGATTTTCTGATCAAATCAAAATTTTTCAAAGAAAAGATTGATAAACAAAAACTGATTAAAGAATATGAGAAGAACTTACCATACGTTGTAAAAATAGATCCTTCCAATGGTTCTGTACATGTAAGTGCTGACACAAAAGAAATAAGAGTTACTTTTTCAAAAGAAATGATTCCTGGAAGTTACTCCTTCAATCTTTCCGATAAAGGAAGAGACTATTACCCAATTTCCAAAATTGTAGGGATGGAAAATAATAACAAAACGTTGGTAATGCTTGTCAACTTAAAACCAAATAAAGAGTATGAATTTGTACTGACCAACAAAAGTTTTATTTCTAAAGATGGCTATCCCCTGAAAGATGAAAAATTTCTTATAAAATTTAAAACGGACAATAAATAATTTAACCATCAATGAATGATAATCAACTTTTATATCTGGCTTCAATAGTTTGTTTCTTACTTATTATTTTGACCTTCAGGCACAACCGGAAATTCGGTGGAGTCAATATGATACTTTTCTTTTTATACAATTCAATATTATATTATCAGTTGCTGTATGGCAGCAGTGGAGGAGCAGGACTTGTGTGGTGGTTTTTTCTGCTTGTTGTATCAGGATGCCACATGTTGGCACTCTTGATTTACTTTGTAATCATAACTATTATCAAAGATAGGCGCAACAATCAGGATTTGAGGTAAGGATTTATAACTGGAAAAAGCTTAGAGTAACTGTTTATCCATTTGGCAGGTATGAGAAAAATATGTTAAAAGCTTTTATCATAAACATTGTTGTATTGTCTTCTACAGCCTATCATTCTCATATGCTGAAAAATATTTATCTTTAGACTCTGTAAAATTAAATACATAAAGCATCAGAAGATAGCTGTAAAAACCCTTGAAAAGACTATTTAACCATTTTAAATTCAGATTTCATCAAAGCTTCAGACTATTAAATCTTAATCCAAGAGCAAGTGTTCCTGTTCTGATTATTCTGGGAGTTTTGATCATCATGAAATTACCCGAAAGCTATTATTATCCATTTTTATTTTTTATACTGACACTGCTTTTTCATTACGAAAGAAAAGACATTCCTTTTCTGAAAAAAGTCTTTGTTAAAAGCTGGCGGTTGATCATTGTATTGGAAGCAGCCATTATTTACGGTATTCTGCTATGCGGAAACATTCATTATCAATTGGAGAAAACCGCATTATTATCTCTGCCCATGTTGCTTTTGCTGGCTTTTGTGACTCCAAGATCAAAGCCATGGTTTGCCTTACAATGGAATTTTATTCCGGACGATTTGTTTGAATGGAAAAGTTTCCTGAGAAAAAATACCTGGCTGGCGACCCTGGGACTTATTCTGATCTGGGGTTCATCTTACCATCCGATAGTTTTGATCCTGACAGGAACTTTTGTATTGGATTATATTTCACATATTTACGAGCCCAATGAAAACAAAGAGATGCTCGAAATGTATTTCAAAAAATATACTTTAAAAGAGAAGCTCAGGAGAAATTCTCTGTTTTTCAATACTTTGCTTTTGCCCACTTACTGCTTATTTCTGATTTTCAATACGGCAGAAAGTTTATATGTTCTCTATTATTTTGTCTTTATGAATTTGTATGTAATGTTGATTCTGACCCGGAAATATAAACAGTATCATTATAAAGAAAAGAACAATTATTATAATATTGGAGTATTTATTGAGTATACTTTATGCTGTATGACCATTATTCCTGCCTTATTCCTATTGAAAAACAATATAAAAGAAGCTTCTCAAAATATCAAGACCTATGTTGGAGATTAAAAATATAAATGTTCATTTTAAAAATCAGAAGGTTTTGAACGATCTGAGTATAGCAATAGAAGAAGGATGTATATTGGGACTGCTTGGGAAAAACGGCGCAGGAAAAACCACGCTGTTTGAATCATTGTACCGAAGTGTACCGTTTTCAGGAAATATTACCTGGAAGAATGAACGGCTGAAACGGGAAATGATTTCCTACCTGGAAACTGAAAACTATTTTTACCCTTACATTACCGGAGAAGAATATCTGGCTTATTTTACATCAAAAAAAGAAGCTGAAATCAAAGACATTATTGAGAGATTCAACCTTCCGCTGAAAAAATATGTACAATATTATTCCAGCGGAATGAAGAAAAAGCTGGCACTCACCGGAATGCTGATGCTGGATAAGCCTATTAACATTCTGGATGAACCCTTCAATGGAGTAGATTTTGAAGGCGTCCATATTCTTTATGATATTATCAGGCAGCTGAAGTCTGAAAATAAAGTAGTGATTGTAAGTTCCCATATCATTGAAACCCTCTTTCATACCTGTGATAAAATCGCTCTTCTGCAAGATGGGAAAATTGAAAAAATCTACGGAAAGGAAGAATTTAGCCAGTTGAATACTCTTAAATTCTAGAGATAAAGTTTAAAACTTTAACAATTGAAATCAAACCTGTTCATTGATTTTTCTGTATTAAAGCGTAAGTTTTGCATATCTCTTTCTTACGATCAGCATAATAAGCGCTGAAATCATACTGATAATACTGCACCCTATTATGTTTTCAATGCCATAACGGGAAATCCAAAACCCTCCGAACAAAGTCCCTGCCGTTACTGCAAAATTTCCGCAAGAAGTAAAAATACTATTGATGAATTCAGAAGAACATGCAGTAGAGGAGGTTATATTGATGTTGCTGATCAGAAAACCTCCGGAATGAACCAATCCCCAACATCCGATAATCCATATCATAGGTGTGATAAAAGTTCCGTAATGTCCGATCAACAGATGAATCCCGGATAATAAAATCAAAAACAGAAGAGTGGTTTGAAACGGATACCGGCTCATATATTTTCCTGCTATTTTATTTCCTGCAATCCCTACAGTGCCAAATAAAAACAGCATCAGACTGATTTGTTTTCCGCTCATCTTAGTCACATGCTGAAGAAAATCAGCCATATAGCCATACGTGGAATACATGCCTGCAATGATGAAAAATGCAAGAAAAAGACTGATCCACAAAAGCTTACTGTGAAAGATTTCAGTAGGAAACCTCTTTAATACGTCTTTTGTCGTTGGAATAGAAGGCAAATAAAACCAAACCCCTATCAAAGCAACTCCATTAATAAAAGCTGTCAAGACAAAAGAAGACTGCCAGGAAAACAGATCAGACATAAAAGTTGCCAAGGGAACTCCCAGTACCGTTGCCAGGGTAAGCCCGGAGAAAATAATACTCACCGCTTTTGATTTCTCTTTGGGATCTGAAGTTGCTCCCGCAGCAGATAAAGCAATAGACCAATACACCGGATGGAAAAATGCAGGAATCATTCTGACAGCAAGTAACACATAAAAATTGGTCATACAGGCAGACAGAATATTGGTCACAACAAAAATAAATAGGGAAAAAATCAACAGACTTTTCTTTTTGAAAGAGGATAATGCAAGCAGCATAAATGGACCAAAAACAGCAACGATCAAGGCAAAAGCACTCAGCAGCCATCCTGCTTTTTCAATAGAGACCCGGAATGCAGATGCTATTTCGGGGAGTACACCGATGACTCCAAATTCAGTGGTCGTAATTCCGAAAACACCTAAAGCCAGTACATAAAGATTTCTGTTCATTTTCATTATTTTTTTGCAAATTTGCAGAATAGACTATCGGAAAGCTATATACTTACCTTTTAGTTCTATACTCACCTTTTTGAAAGTGTAACTGTAAAAAACGATTCCTATGCCTGAGTTTTTCCATGATAAAAGACTGTATTATACCCCCATTGAATTTGCATTAAGCCATATCGGAGGAACCTGGAAAATGCCTATTTTGTGGAGATTACAGGAGAAACCGCTTCGTTTCAGCGAACTTAAAAAGGATATTCCCCATATCACGGATAAAATGCTGACCAGCCAGCTGCGTGAGCTGGAAGCTAAAGACATGATTCACCGTGAAGTATATCCCGTAGTTCCTCCAAAAGTGGAATACAGCCTTACAGAGAAAGGAAAAAAAGCCATTCCGGTCATTGAAACCATTATGACATTTGGCTACGATCTGATTAAAGATGAAGGAATTGTCTTTCCGCCTAAAGAATGAAAAGCCACCTGTTTTTCTATTAAATAATAGCTTTTTTCATACCTTCACATAAAATCTATTTCAATACAATGAAGCTGAAATTAGGGATATTAGACCAGTCACCTTTAGCAATGGGGGGGACTGCTGCATCTGCATTGACCAACAGTATTAATCTTGCCTTATTGGCTGAAGAGACAGGGTTTCACAGCATCATGTATTCCGAGCATCATGGAGTAGAAGCCTATGGAAGCTCCAGTCCTGAACTTTTAGCAGCTATTATCCTGAGCAAAACAAACCGCATCAAAATAGGAACAGCCGGAATTATGATGAGAAACTATTCGGCTTATAAAATTGCAGAATGGGCCAAAATGCTGTCAACCGTATATCCCGAACGTTTTATTCTCGGATTGGGAAAAGCTCCCGGTGGATTAAAAGATGCTGTCATGGCTTTGAATAATCATAAACCCGTCGTCCTGTCTAATATGGAAACGAAACTGGAAGAAATTATTCAGTTCATCAGGGATGAAAAAGGAGTATATGAGGGTCTTATTGCACAACCTACGCAAGTACAGCATATTCCAGAAATCATGTGGCTGGGATCAGGGATGACTTCTGCAAAAGAAGCCGCAAAACATGGAATAGGATATTCTTTTGCCGCTTTTATGAACAGTGAAAACGGAATGGAAAATACAGAGGCTTATCTCAGAGAATTTGATGGGAGCCAGTATTTTTCCAAGCCTCCTCTGCAGGTTGCAGTGGCTGTGTCGGTAGCAGACAGTATTGAAGAAGCCAGACGGAATGCGTATGGGATGGCCTATCAGTTTTTACAATCCCGCCAGCTAGCCAGCCCGAATGCCGTTCTTTCTTCTGAAGATATAGAGCAAAAGATATTGGGAACTGAAGATGAAGATGAGTTTTTTACAATTTTAGACAGAATTATAATCGAAACACCACAGTCTGTTGATCAGAGATTACAGCAGGTTTCAGAGAAATACAATACGGATGATCTCCTGATATTGTGCAATATGCACCGTGAGAAAGATCGAATCTATACCTATAAAAGTATCATTAAATATAATAAATAACCCCGCAGAATATCTGAAGTTACTGTTGTATGCAAGGGGTGTTTTAAAAAATAAAATAGCCCTATGAAGCAGGAAAATTCAATGTTATATATCATTACAGGTGGTCCCGGAGCGGGAAAAACGACCTTACTGGATGAATTCAATAGAAACGGACTGACGGTTGTTCCTGAAGAAGGTAGGAAAATCATAAAAGAACAGATCCATTCCGGTGGAGAGGGACTTCCATGGTTGGATAAGGAACTTTTTGCCCATCTGATGTTTGAAGAGTCTGTAAAAAATTACCAAAAAATAACTCAGATCACCCATCCGAAACCTGTTTTCTTTGACCGTGGGATATTGGATACGCTGGGGTACATGAGGCTTGAAAATATTCCCATTCCTGAATCAATGGAATTAAAAGCCAGAGAAATGGTTTATAATAGCACTGTATTCATTCTTCCACCATGGAAAAAGATTTATGAAAATGATCCCGAAAGAAAACAAACCTTTGAAAAAGCAATACTTACATTTGAATGCATGAAAGAAATTTATCAGAAATATGATTATAGTCCCATAGAAGTCCCGAAAGCTGCAGTTGAAAACAGAGTACGCTTCATCCTTGATTTTATTTCATGTAATAATTAGATTAATTATCTCATCATCTATCATCTATCAATTATCATTCATCATCTATAATATGAACCATCTTCCTTTTGAAAAAGAACTCATTGAACTGGCTGACAAAGATCTGTCCGTCAGAAAAAAGCTGCTAAAAGCAGGAGAATTATCCGGCGGTTATCATCCTGAAATGGAAAATATTCATAAAGCCAATGCAAAAAGGCTTAGGGAAATTATAACCGAAATCGGTTATCCCACCATTTCAAAAGTAGGTAAAGAAGCAAGTGATGCAGCCTGGCTGATCATCCAGCATGCTATTGGTGAGCCGGAATTTATGAAAGAATGCTATACCATGATGGAGAATGAGAGTAATGATATTAATCCAGTCAATAAAGCTTATTTATACGACCGTATTCAGTTTTTTCAAAGTAAGCCGCAAAGATATGGGACACAATTAACGGCTGAGGGAATGATTTATCCTGTAGAAAATAAAGAAGACTTAAATAAAGAACGTAAAAAGGCAAACCTGCCGGAATTATCTCAAGAAGAAATCAATAAAATTCCGGAAGTTCAGAACATTCCGGAAATAGAGAGTAAAGATGCTGATTATACAGTTTGGAGAAAAAAAGCAGGATGGATTTAGAGCCTTTTTCAGTCTCCCTAATTAGTTTTTAACACTTCACGCACTTCAATATTCCCCCCGATTTTAAAGATAGGATTTCCTTTAGCCATTTCTACCGCTTCATCAATAGATTCTGCCCGTACAATAATATACCCGCTGATGAACTCCTTGATTTCGGTATAAGGACCATCTGTTACGATATTATCCGGTTTTACTGTTTTTGCAGTTCCCGGTGCAGGTAAAAGAGTATTTCCCTTATCTACCAGTTTGTTTTGAGCAGCAATACTTCCCAGCCAGTTCATACGTTCCTGGATCTGCTCCGGGGAAGGTTTAAAATCAGAAATATCTTTCAGTCTGAAGATCAATGCAAATTCTTTCATGTTTAAATTCTTTTTATAATGACGATTAAAACTCCACGATAGGGACAGAATTTTTAATTTTATTTTAAATCGATCCTTCAGCTGATAGAGTATAATCCTATCCTTTCATTCTTTTAGTTGTTTAATAAAGGTCTGGGATCAAACAAAACTTTTAATGAATGAATCTTTCCATCTTTTATATGATACCATCCGGAAGCTTCTACCGTTTTTTCTCCCATATCAATAGAATACCAAAGACATGTGTCTTCTCCGGCTGTAAAAGTTTTGAGAATTTCATACTTAAACTTCATCTGTTTCATATCTGTGATATAAACAGAAGCACCTTCTCTTTTTCCCAGTACTCCAATAAATTTAAAATCATGGTCAAGACAGCTTTCTGCCATGTCAAAATTTTCCTCATTTAAATATTGGATAAACTGTTCTGCTGTATTGTTCATAAGTCTTATTTTTATTGTTAAATACAAATTTAGCTGGTCGCATAGCATTTCATCTGTGATTGTAGTCACAAAAAGATTCGTAATTTTTACTATTTTAAGCTTGGAATTCTGCCTTTTGCATAAGCGATCTGCTCTTTTTCCTTTTCCTGATCCGGATTGTTTTTAAGGTACATCTGATAATAGGTTATGGCATTTTTTGGCTGTTTTAGATTGAGATCATAAAGAAGCCCCAGGCGGTAATAAATAATATTGCTGGTACCAAAGGTTAGCCCTCTTTTATAAGCAGTTACAGCATCATTATATTGATTTTTCGCTTCATAAATACCCGCTAGTGCTGCATAATAAAGAGTCGTGTGATCCGAAATCGCTTCATCAATGGTCTTTTGGGCATAGATTGCAGCATTGTTATAATCTTTCAGTTCGCGGTAGCTTAATGCCATATAATACAAGATGCCTTCATTTTGTACCCCCATTTCTTCAAGTATTTTATAAAGACTGATGCACTTTTGATAATCCTTTACATAAAAGTAAGCTTGTCCCATATCGTTCATCACATTTACATCTGCATGATTTTTCAAGAGTTTTTCCCCTGTTTCAATTACTTCTGTATATTTACCAAGCCGATTGGCGATGGATAACTGAGCTTGCTGCAAAGTGAAGTTTTCCGTGTCAGAAGCAATAGCTATTTTCAATACATCATAGGCTGGCTGATATTGTTTGAGTCCATTGTAAACCATAGAAAGATCATAAGACACATCAGGATCTATAGAATTTATAGCATTGGCTTTTTTAAGGTAATTCAATTTTGTATTTGGAGTTTCTGCATAGGCTGCAAGCTGTTTATAAGCATTAAAGTTAAGACTGTCCAGCTGAATGATCTGCTGAAGATAAGTCTTAGCATTGGAAACATTGCCCCGTCTGGAATTGATCCCGGCCAAACTGAATAGAGTAGTCATATTGTTAGGTTGAATTGTATTGATTTTCAGGTAGTTTTTTTCAGCTTCAGGAAGTTTTCCTGCCATCATATTACAATAGGCAATTTGTGAAAGAGCTTTCATATCCTGAGTGTCTTCCGGATATATGCTTTGCAGATATCGGGCTGCATCGGCATACCGTTGTGTTTCATAATATTCAAGAAGCTTTTCATTATCAATTTTTGCAGATTGAGCTGTGATTTTGTTAAAGCCTAATACAAATAGACACAAACAAATTCCTGTTTTCATCATGGTTATTTTTTAACTAAAATATTGGTTATTTAATAAGATTCCAAATTTTATAATCACTTATTGGGGATTTTACTAATTTTACGAATAATTTGTGTTAAAAATTGAAACATCACTTTACAAAAATATGATCAGATAAAGTAAGACAGATATGGAAATAAGAACTGTAGAATCATTCCTGGATTATTATAAAAAGATAAGAGAAAGAACCCATCGTATTATTGAAGTGGTTCCTCCCGAACACATTGATTTTTCCTATAAATCCGGGAAATTTACGATTGGCGACCAGATAAGACATATTGCTGCTATTGAGCGGTATATGTATGGGGAAACTATTTCCGGAAGAAAAAGTGCCTATCCGGGATGTGGAAAAGATCTGGCTGACGGCTATGAAAATAGTGTTGCATTTTTCAATGAGATGCATAGACAGACATTGGAAATTATCAACGGACTATCTGATGAAGATCTTACCCGTAAATGCTTAACTCCGGCTAACAACGAAATTTCAATATGGAAATGGCTTCGTGCCATGATAGAACATGAAATTCATCACAGAGCAGAATTATATATCTATCTGAATCTTCTGGATGTAAAAACACCCCAGATCTACGGATTTTCTGCGGAAGAAGTTCAGGAAATGAGTGTGAAATTATAGGATTAAAAGCAATCATTGAAGGCTATTTAATCGGGTGGGGTTAATTTGTATATTAGTCCATTCAAAAAATAGTAATGACCAGACCTTTCATCATTCCTCTAGTGCTGTTACTAAACAGTGCTTATGCACAGACGCATTCAGAACTGAAACCGAGAGATACTTTAAAATATGCTCCCCAGTCTCATAAACCTTCATGGATTTCGGTACAGTCCGCAGATGCGAATTTGGGGGTTGCCTTGTTCATGGATGGCAAGAAATTGAAAGAACAGGATGATTCCAGAGGAATAAAAAGTGTAGAACGTTTATACTTTACCCCGGAAAAAGGGAAAAAATATGAGCTTAAAATCTGGGCTAAATCTTATGCTGAGAAAAGTAAAACGGCTAAAGTTTCCATTTTGGAATCTAAAAATATAACTATACTGGATGGGCGGTTCAGCCCTGACCAGTTTGTGGAAGATCTTAGAACATTCCGCTCTATCAGAGAAAAAGCCAACTCAGGCTTGTATGTCTACAGAACCAGAAAACAGATTGACAGCATTTATCAGCAGGCTGAGATAGAAGCCCGAAACAGCAAAAATATTTTCGATTTTTATAAAGTTATTGCCAATGTTACCGGATTTGAAGGAAGCTGTCATAACTACACAGATCTGCCCAACCACGCTTCTTATTACCTCACTCAAAAACCGGAATATTTACCCATTACATTGAAGAATATGGATGGCCGTCTGCTTCAGGATTCAAAAGATGTGGCATTACCTTTAGGTGCCGAAATCCTTTCTATCAATGGAATTCCTGCGAAAGAAATGATTAGCCGTTTTTCAAAATATTATTTTTCTGACGGATATTCAATGTCTTACAAAGAAACAACGGGTTTTGAGAGAGGTATGCTGGACAAGTTTTATATAGAATTCGGGACTCACAAAAACTATGTCATCAGCTATCAATGGAATGGAAATATAAAAGAAGTTTCATTACCGGGAATCTCATTAGAAAACTTTAAAAAGCTTCAGGATTCAAGACATTCATTAACTTTTGACAAAAAACTACTCTCCGAAAAATACAGTTTTACGAAAGAAGGAGATGGAATATACCGGTTATCTTTGAGAGGATTTGATTTTGCAACCGGAAAAGAAGATCCTGCGTATAAAAAATTCAGTGTTTTCCTTGATCAGATGATGGATACCCTGGAACGCGAGAAAATAAAGAACCTTATTATTGATCTTAGAGGAAATACCGGAGGTACAGGAGCTTTGTATGAAAAAGTATTCTCTTATCTTACCCAAAGACCTTTCCGTGACAGCCACTATGCTTATACTAAGTTCAATGAAGTGCCTACGGAAGAGAAACTGATCATCACTTCTCTTTTTCTTTCCAATGGAGTACAGGATAAGCATGGACTGAATGCCTATCTGAAACAGCTTTATCCTAAAGATGTTCAGGGAAAATATTACTGGGCAGATGATAAAAATCCTTTAATTATGCCTAATGAAAGAACATTTAAAGGGCAGCTTTATCTGCTGGTAGATCAGCGTGTCGCTTCTGCAGCTTCACATCTTGCCTCATTGATTAAATCCTACACCAATGCAGTAGTAATCGGAAAAGAAACAGTAGGTGGGTATTACGAACATAACGGGCATCTTCCATTGGTATATGAACTTCCCAATACCGGCATCCAGACAGGATTTTCTATTGTTCATGTGATTCAGGATGCACAGGATCTTCCGGATCAGAAAAGAGGACAGGGGATTATACCCCATATAAAAGTTCAGGAGACTGACCAGGAGTTTCTGGATCAGACTGATGTTTATCTCAAAAAAGTCTCAGAGCTTAGAAAGCCGTAAAAATCATTCATTGAAGTATTATAGATAAAACCCTCTGAAAATTCATTATTTCAGAGGGTTTTATTGTTGCTGAAATTTAAAATAATTTTATATTATTTCCATTTTAAGTGATAAATATGATGTTTTTATTTATTAAAAATTGTTAAATATTGATCTGATATAGAGTTGTTTAATTATTATTTTTAATCATTTGCTTTAGAATTATTTAGGAAAAGTCGTAGAACTACTACAAATTTTCAGATTAGCTTACGAAAATTTTTTGAATAGCAATTACCGTTTTATCTTTGTAATACCACCAATCAATTACAAAAAAAATTAATAATGATTAAAATTTGCATAGCATACCCATAAATTCAGGAATTTAACAGGGAGTAAAGTAGATACAATATTCTGCTTTACCTTTTTACAATTACTATATACCCTGTTTTGATCTTAATATCCGCATTTTATTTCTCAGAATGAAATACGGATAAAGAAAATGTATCTGAACGTTTTTACGTCAGGTAGGTTTTAGCCTTAAAAAATTTGACACCCAATCAATCAAAATATTATAATTATGTTTCAGGACGATCATTCACCCAAAATGCCTGTTTCCAAAGATAAAATTCCAGCTGTAAACAATCTGAAAGATACTCTGACAGATCAGGCGGCCAGCAAAGCTGCTCAGGAAGTACAGAAAAAATCCAGTGGAACCATTAAAAAAGCTACAGAAAAGATGGTTCAGGCTCAAGCCTATACAGGAATGGTTCAGAACGGTTCACAAATGTTTATGAATCAGGTTAAACAGCCTAATCCTCCTACATTGGTAGAAGACAAAGTATGGTCAAAACAGCCTACTTCCGGAATTTACAATGCCAATACAATTCCTGGCAATCAGGTAGCAGGAATCAACCGTGTAATACAGCTTGAAATAGTGATTGACGGAAAAGTAATCAAACATTTCAAGCATTTTCAATTAAAACAAAGTGCTGTAAAACATCACGAATTTGATCTGATGTTGGCTCATGATACATTAGGAAGCTCAGAAAATCATAATCTGGAAGAAGCTCAGAATTTTCTTGGTAAAAGAATTACCGTAATTTTCAGATATAAAGATGTAGAAGACGGCCCCGAAAGAAACTTTGTAGGAGTGATTACTGAAGTAGGTTTCAGCCAGGAGAAAGGAAGTCTTGGAAATATTGTCCTCACGGGGTCAAGTCCTACAGTCCTGTTGGATGCAGCTCCACATATTCAAAGTTTTGGAGGAGCACAGGAAATCAGTCTGAACAGCATTGCAGATCAGGTCATCAAAGAAGGTCTGGGGCAGAATAGCTTTGATTTCAGAGTAGATGCAGCACACGGAAATATTTCTTATACTTCTCAATATGAAGAAACTCATTACAACTATCTGGCAAGAATTGCAGAAGCCTATGGGGAACAGTTTTATTATGATGGTGAAGTTCTTCATTTCGGGAAACTTCCCCCTCAGGAAAAACCTGTAAAACTGACGTATGGAAGCAGTGTAAGCGATATCAAAATAAAGATGAAAGCTCAGCATGTAAACCCATCATTTTATGGATATAACAGCAGTAAAAATGAAAAATTAACCGCTGGGAATTCAAAGATTAATCATACTTCGGATATTGCAAAAAGAGCCTACGAAATTTCAGAAAAAACTTTTACAACCCCTTCGCTAAGAGTGGCTCCTATAAAAGCAGTGTCTTTTATGGATGTGGAAAATTCCCAGAAAGGAACAGCAGGAAGCAAAGCTTCTGAGGTATTTGTTATTTCAGGAATTACCACAGTACCATTTCTTTATCCTGGATGTATTGCTGATATTGAAATGCGAAAAGCCGAAAGCAGTGAAACCACTTATTTCACCAAGCTTATGATTATGGATATGCATCATGAGGTGGATGCCCGCGGATATTATACCGGAACATTTGAGGCCATAGCTTCCGATACAGGATTTATTCCCCGCCCGGAGTTTCACACACCGAAAGCAGATGCTCAGTTTGCAAAAGTAATCTCCAATACAGATCCTTTAAATCAGGGAAGAGTGAAAGTTCAATTTGATTGGCAAAATGGCTCTACCACAAGCGAATATATCCGGGTAATGACTCCCGATGGTGGTGGAAGCGAAAAAGTGAGCAAAAATAGAGGATTCATGGCAATTCCGGAAGTGGGAGATCAGGTAGTGGTCAACTTTGCCCATCAGAACCCTGACCGCCCGTTTGTGATGGGAGGAATGTTCCATGGTGGAGTTGGAGGCGGTGGCGGAACCGGAAATAACATCAAAAGTCTTAGCAGTAAAAGTGGACATACCATGAGCTTAGACGATGCCGGAGGAATTACAGTAAGAGACAAAGATCAAAACTCCGTTTTTCTTGATGGAGCCGGAAATATAACCATAGACAGTAAAATTTCCATTACCCTAAACTGTGGAAGCAGTTCTCTTTATATGGATAAAGATGGTAATATTCAGATCAAAGGAAAAGAAATATTTGTACAGGGAATCAATATCGGAGTCGGAGGAACATCGAGCATTGGAGTGGGAGTAGGACCGGAAGACGGTGATCCTACTTCAGGAATCGGAATCAAATCAGAGACCTTGGATATCGGAACCAAAACACTTTCCATGAGAGGAGATACTGAAGCTAATCTCAGCAGTGAAGGAAAAATAAATGTCGGCGGCGGAAGTGAGACAAATATTGTAAGTGGAACTGTAAAACTGAATTAACGCAGATGAATCCTGTAGACCTGGAGTTGGTAAAATTAAAAAGACAATGGCAGAAAGTAGTCTCAAAGAATGAGGAGAAACCTATGCTGATCTGTATAGGAGAAAAACATGAAACCGATCTTTTTGATGGGTTTATCAAATCGAGACTTTCTGAAGATGAAGAAAGCGATGATGTTTTTTTGCTCCATTATCAGGAATTTAACGGGATGAATTCATTCGGGCAGACCTTACTGGACGAATGGACTGAGTTCTACGAAATGTTGAAAAAAAGCGAAGAAGATATTCCGCAATGGGAGTTGAAAAATCCGGAAGAAACATTTAAAACAGATGCCTATAAAGCATTTTATCCTCTGCTTGAACTCAAGAAAAACTTCCCCAATATTCAACATTCCAAAATCTATCTCTACATCGCTCCGTTAAGGATCAGCGATACTGAAGAATTGTCTTTGTGGGTAAAAGAATGGTGCAGGATCTGTGAAACATCAGAAAATAAAGACATTAAACTGGTCTGGGCCGAGCATCACACGCACAGAACATTATCGCCAATTTCTTCTGCGCACAGTTTTAGAATAGAAGTAGATATTCATCAGTTAATGCAGAATACTGCAGCTCATACCAACCGGAAGAAAAACAGTCCGGATACAGATTTTCAGCAGCAGATTCTCATTGCGAGTAATCATTTAAGCAAAGAAAGATTCAAAGAAGCAGAACATGCGTTGAAAACAGCGGTGAAACTGGCTAAAGAGCAAAAGAACAAACAGGGAGAGATTTCTGCCTACTTTATGCTTACCCAGGCCTATACTGCAGACAAGAAAAAAGAGAGAGCAGAAGATACGTACCAGATTATATTTGAAGAAATAGAACCCGATTCCCCTTTGGAAATTCAGATGTATATGAATTATGGAAGCCATTTATTGAGTAATTCCAAAAAATCCAAAGCAGAAAAAATATTTGAAAAAGCTGCAGAAATAGCACAAAAGATAGGAGAATATGCGATGGCTATTGAATGTTACAGAATCATCGGAACGCTGAATGATACTGTTTTGACAAAAGATAAAATGATCAGGTATTTTGAAAAATGCCTTGATATAGCAAAATTAATGGATCCTTCAGTACGGGAGCAAAGCAGCCTTCGATTTGTGGCGTCAATGCTAATTCTCAAATATGAAGGAGATCGTGAAAAAAAACAAAAACTGGACAGCGAAATGAAGACTTATTTTGGTGATGACTGGAGAGTAAGTGTAGAAAAACCAAAAGCAGGGTAATCTCAAATTAAAAGAATCATGGCAGATCTGAATAAAAAGACAGTAAAACCCATCAAGGTTGAAAAACCGAATATGAATCCGGACCGCTCTTTAAAGGTGAATGCGGATGTGACTTCGGGAAGCTGGGATAAAACCACACAGGGCTGGAAGAACGGGATGAAAAATAATGCTGACTCCCTGAATCCGGTTTCTATGGTGAAATCCTTAGCTGGAGGAGACAGTGCACAGCCTGAGAAAATTAGTGGCGGAGGAGGTGGAGGAAGCGCTGTGACAGCAGAAAAAGCAGCTCCGGAAAGTAAAATAAAATTGATTAAAGTCAACACTCCGGCAATGCCTTCTACTGCGATTCAGCATACGAGTAAGCATTTTGATATTGTGCTGGCCATTGATATCCACTGGACGTTGATTCCGCCGCCGCCATCATTCATGCTCATCCCACTGCCATTGCCGCATCCGTTTATCGGAATTGTTTTTGACATCATGGATTATATTACCATTACGATTCCTATTCCTCAGTTTGCAAGGAATCTGATGCCGTCTCTTCCGGAAAGCATTCCGATGGGAGGCTCCATATACGTTCACGGAAGACACAAGGCAACTACTACTACAAGTGTAATGGGAGTGGTAATTCCGTTCAGGCATATCACTTCATTGATTCCCGTATACCTCATTCCTTTTCCGCAGGAGGCTCCACACGAAGGAGAAGTCTATTATGGTTCACAAACTGTTTTGGCGCAGGGAAGTAAAATGAGTGGAAACCAGCCTCAGCAGGTTCTTACCTGTATGGGATTTCCTTTCGGAATGACCATGTTGCCAGCAATGCCGGACAAACCAAAGAAAAATCCGTTGGCTTACTTTGCCTTCTATAATAATTTTTCAAGTATGTATATTCAGATCAATACGGGAGGACCTGTATTGGTGGGAGGAGCTTTTGTTCCTCATGTCTATACACCCGGTGAAATGCTGATGCGTCTTGCAGGGATGTTTTTAATGAGAAGTCTGACTAAGAAAATAGGGAAACTGGGAGCGAATGGGTTAAAAAAATTGAATAATAGTGTCCTTAAAAAAGCTCCATTCAATAAATTTAAATTTGCCAATGCTTTATCTAAAAAATTATGTCATTGGGGATTGGAACCTGTTAATTTTGCTACAGGAGCTATGGTTTTTGAATGGGATGATTTTGAAATTCAGGGAAGCACTCCTTTACAATGGAGAAATGTATGGCATAGTGACAGACCTTATGATTTTGGGCCTTTAGGAAACGGTATCTTTAATAATCATGATCTTTTTATTCTTCCTGAAGAGGGCAATAAGTTTGCTGGATGGATGCATCCTTATGAGAATATTGCAATGTTGATTCCCGCACCTGAAATCGGAGAAGAAATGACCTATTTCCGAGATCAGAAAATATGGCAGTACAGGCCAAGCAGCAGTATTTGGGTGATCCGGAAAGGAACTGATATCTACACTTACAGAGGTTTCCATCATATTACAGAAGGAACAATCTATAAGGTGATCCGTATTGAATATGGAGACGGCATCATCAGAGAATATGAATATGAAGACCGTAGCATTGTCCTGAAAAGTATAAAGGATGTGAAGAGTGGATTCAGTATAGAAACTGTTATTCATCCTGAATTTAAAAAAGTAACGGAAGTATATTACTGTTATAAAAAACAGAGAGATATGCAGGTTCGTTATGATTATGATGATCTTGGAAATCTTACCCATGTCTGGGATATTCACAAAAAGGCAATTGCCTTTGAATATGACGGGAAAAACCAGGTGGTGAAAAGAACCAACAGAAACGGAATGAGCTATCAGTGGGAATATGATGCAGAAGGAAGAGTAGTTCATACCAAAGGAGTGGATGGGTACATGGAAGGTAGGCTTTTTTATAATGATGACGAAGGTTTTACAGAAGTACTATATCCAAAACAGAACAATAAAACCGAACGCTATTATTACGATGAAAACTTTCTTGTTTACAAAAAAGTAAATGGAGAGGGTGGGGAAACATGGTATGATTTTACAGCGCATAACGAGTTGAAGATGATAGGAAGCCCGGAAGGACGGGTTCAGGGATATACCTATGATGAAATGGGAAATATTAAGACTTTCCATAGTCCCGATGGAGAAGAATATCATTATCAGTACAATGAATTCGGACAGGTGACTGCTCGTTTCTCACCTTCAGGAACTTCTGAAACATGGAATTATGATGAGGTTGGAAGGATGATAAGCCATACTGATGCTGCAGAAGAACGCGTCTATTATGAATATGCCGATGGGGAAAGACTTCCCGAAAGAAGCATAAGAGGAAATGTGACAACCTCTTACGAATATAATAACGGAGGTCAGCTTATTCAATTGACCAATACCATTGGAGCTGAACAATATTGGAAGTATGATGAATATGGAAGATTGCTGGTCTTCAGTCCGAAACCTTTAAACAGGATTCTATGGAACAGGGATAAAATGGGAAGAGTAGTAGAAGTGAATGAACAGGGACAGCTACCATTAAAAGTTCGTTACGATGCTTATGATCTTCCGGTTTATGCTACAGATGGGCGAGCAGAATGGTTGATGAGCTATACTCCTATGGGAAGCCTGAAAAGACAGGTTCGCCGGAATGCGATTACCAGTAAAAAAGAAGAAACCTTAGCTTTTGGATACGATGCTTACGAGAACTTAATGAGCATCACCAATGAAAAAGGAGAGATCTACTCTTTTGAAAGAAATAATAACAATGAAATCATAGGAGAAACAGGCTTTGAGGGGCAGAAAAAATTCTTTGTTCGTGATAAAGACGGATTGGTTACTCAAAAAAGGACCCCTCACGGGAAAAATATCTTTTATGAGTATGATCTGGCAGGAAGAATAACACAAACCCATTATCCGGACGCAACTTGGGAAGCCTATCAGTATGACACTTCAGGATTATTGATCAAAGCAGATAATGAAGATAATAGTGTTAGTTTTCAGAGAAATAAATTAGGACAGATCACCAGTGAAAAACAGGGTGCGCATACCATTCAATATGAATATGACAGTCAGGCAAATCTGATCGGTTTGAAAAGTAGCTTAGGAGCCGAAGTAGACTATTCTTATAATGATCTGGGACAGCTTAAAACAGTAACTGCCGCTACTCCGGAAGTGCATGCACCCTGGCAGATGAATCTTGAGATCAGTCGGAATGGACAAATACTTTCCCGTGAAATGACTGGCGGGATAGAAAGTACTTTTGAATTTGACCATATCGGAATGCCGGTAAGTCAGAAAGTAACAGTGAATAAAACCAATACGACCTTCCATAAAGATTACGACTGGGGAGCCGGAAGCCGATTGCTGCATACGCTGGACAGGGTGACGGGCGGAAGAACAAGATTTGATTACGATGCTTTCGGAAGCCTTGTTGCTGCAGAATATTCGAACGGAGAGGTACAGTACAAAAATCCGGATGCTACGGGATGCTTATATGAAAGTGCCCGGCAGACTGACCGCGTCTACGACAAAGGAGGAAAGCTGATGCGTGATAAAAACTGGTTTTATCATTACGATGAAGAAGGAAATTTATTGTTAAAAAGTAAACGGCCAATCAACAATGCCAAGCCGGAGCATAAAAAAGAACAAGAGAATACACATCCTTATTATAAAACCATTGCTTCAGATTGGCTGAACAGCCCGAAACTGCCGGATGGAGCTGATTTACCCAATGTAAACGAAGACTCTCCAACAGAAATCCAAAACCCGGAATGGTCCTCCGGAGACTGGGCGTATTCCTGGAATGCTAACGGAATGCTGGCCAAAGTAAAACGCCCCGACGGCAAAGATGTAAGCTTTGAGTATGATGCCCTCGGAAGAAGAACCTCAAAAATTGGCCTAAAGAAAATAACTCGTTATATTTGGGATGGTAATGTTCTTCTGCATGAATGGAGTTATGATGCTGAAGAAGTTCCTGTAACGGTTGTAGATGATGACGGAAATGTCATTGTGGGAAAAGAACCTGTGGAGAATGTGGTGACCTGGGTGTATGAAAGAGGAAGTCATGTACCGAGTGCGAAAATAATAGATAATGAATGTTACACGATTGTTAATGATTATTTAGGAACGCCAATACAGGTTTACACTGAAAAAGGAGAAAAGATTTGGGAGAGAGAACTCAACATTTATGGAGATATAAAAGTTGAAATAGGTGTTGGAAATTTTGTGCCTTTCCGTTATCAGGGACAGTACTATGATGTTGAAATTGATCTTTGCTATAATAGGTTAAGGTATTATGATGTAAACAGTGGTTTATATATTAGTAAAGATCCAATAGATATCGATGGAGGTTATAATATTTATGCATATGTTCATGATTCTAACAACTATTTAGATATATTTGGTTTAGCTGGGCAAAGATGGGCTGGAAAAACCAAAAAAGATGGTACACCTTATCAAAAGCCAGGCCCGAAGAGTAAAGGAACTGGTGATCATAATGCTAAAATTGATGAAATCATAGCAAGAGAAACAGCTAAACCAGGCATAACACATTCAGGTGGAGGCTCTATACCTGAAATAACAATTGATACTGAAGGCGGACATAAACCTACAAGAAGAATGGACACTTCTTTTGACAGGGCTGATGGAAGTACATATCATATAAACGTTGGAAGAACATTGGAAGATGGTGAAACTGGTGTCATTCGAGAGAGACTTGCCTTAGAAGATGCTAAAAATGCAGGTCATGAAGTTACATTTGAAGGCTATGGAAAAGCTTCAGCTTATAAATAAAAAAATATTAATATGTCATATATAAATTTAGTAATGTCATTAAAGGATTTCTATCCTTATGTTGAAGAAATTATAGAAAAAAATAATGGAGTCTTTTATATTGAAAATAGAAGAAGTGAGGAGGATATTTATATTGAAAAGGTAAATAGTGATAACTATGATAAAATTGATGATAATCGTGGAAAATTTTTAAAATTCTTTATACTATCTCAGGATATAAAAATTACCAAAAGTATGATTTATCAAGAAGAATATGCCCCATTGGCAATTGTGGGAGAAGGAGGGCGTGACAAAGAAGATAGTATTGAACGCATTAATTTAAGACTTCTTTCAAAAACACCTGAAAAAAGTACTTCTAAGATTTTTAATGCAATTAAAAATAAACTAAAAAAAGACGAGCTTATTGGAATGGGGGTGAAGGGTGGTTCTGCACTTCATAATAATTATTTTTATCAAAAAAAACTGGTTGGAAAGAAAATCTTCAAAACAGATTTTTATAATGATAAAGCTCCATTAGTTAAAGTAGAATAATTAGATTTATAATTTTCGTATTATTAGTAGAATGCCAAACAAAATAAGTATTTTAAATACAATTGATAATGTAATAGAGTATACTAAACTAAACCTCTTTTAGATAAGTATGAATTATCTATATATTGAATACAGAGACTCAGGAAAAGTTTGGTAAACTAGCCATATAAATGGATGTTTGCAGATCTGTCATATTGGACATGGTTGTGTACCTATCTTCTGGTTGTAAATCGAAGTAAATATGGAACTATATGGATTGATGACAGAGCCGGTTTAATGGTCATCTCAAAATTTTAAAAAATTCAATGATAACATAAAATTCATATCGCTTATTCCTTTATAAAATATTTAATCCAAATCCAATCCAAATATATATGAAGAAAATATTCTCTGAACTTAAAGGTTTTGTGGTATTCAGTCCACAGCTTTTAGCAAAATACCTGGAAGAAAATAATCTTCAGGGTAATAATATTTTAAAATATTTTGTAGAAAACGAACATGGGGATGAAATAACGAAATCAGGAATCGCTATTCCAATAATAGGCGTAGAAGAAGACTATTATGCATTCCGGGTTTCAGTGAATGACGAAAAGATTTTGAATGATGATGAGGCAGAGGTGGAGTCGCGAGGCTGGATATTTCAGACCGCTAATAATGAAGTGAAAATTGTCGGCATTGGATATTTAAAAGATATTGCTTCTATTAATGAAGGTAATAGCATAACTCTTTCCTTGGAAAACGGATGGTATTCTTTAAAAATACGGGGTGGAAATAAAAATGGCGAAAGATTATTTGAGCTGAATATGCAGAAACAGGACATGCATCCGGCTTTTAGCGGAGATGTTACCACAGAATATTACTACGGATAAAATATTTGTTAAAAAAGAATGTTAAAAACGAAATATTCCCTGTTTGTGGTTAATCGGTTGATGTTGAGTTGTTAATGTTCTTGTTTTGAAAGCCTGAAAAAACGGAGTTTTCTGTAAAATTATAGAAATTCAAATTTTATTGAAAAAATATTTTGTCAGTAATAAAAAACTTTCTATATTTGCACCACTGAAAACAACGGTATAACCGGAGTTTAAGGAGAGATGGCAGAGTGGTCGATTGCGATAGTCTTGAAAACTATTGACTGTAACAGGTCCGGGGGTTCGAATCCCTCTCTCTCCGCGAGTATAAAAACAAAACCTACTGATCATCAGTAGGTTTTGTTTTTTTATTAAAGTTTCCTTTCCCACATTTTTTTTCCTATTTTCTATAAAGCAAAAATGGTAATTGACCACATTTAGTAAATTTTTAAGGATAAAAAAGCTGACTCAAGAATAAGAATTTAAAAAACAAAGAAACCTGCAACTCATACGAATTACAGGTTTGTGCTTTTGTAAAATACAGGTTTCTAGCTTAATATCTCACAGGGAGCAATACAAATCACCCAGGGACATCTTTTTATTCCCGGAGGAGGACAGCAGGCTTCGGAGCAGCTTACAGCTCCACCGTTGATACTTTTCAACTGATCTCTTGAAATTTTTTTAGAATTTTTCATACTGAAGTAATTAGGTTAGACTTAAGATTTAAGGTTGATTTCCACCGCCACATCCATCATATGGCATGCATTGCCATTTTCCGCTGATTAAACATAATTGACCGCCTCTGCAATCAATACCACCCTTAATTGTTTTCAATTCCTGTCTTTCGATTTTTTTAAATTTTTCATAATATTTAGGTTTAGTGATGTTCGAAATTAATCAATTTTTAGCAACCAAAATAAAAATATATTGAAAATATTTATCTTTAATTAAATTATTTGTGTGATATTTTATTGTAATTCTTCTGAAATCAGGTAAAAATATAATCTGTGTAAAGCGCGGAATACTTGTTTAAACAAGATCTATAAAGAATAGGTCTCATCCAGATAAAATCTTGTCCTGTGACAAGTGAGTTTTCATCATGACTTGGTAATTTTGATTAAAAGTTTTTAACTAACCTCAAATCCCAATAATAGTATGAAAAATGTATTCAAATTCTACAATCTGTTGAAAACAATACTGATCATTGCAATCAGTATGTGTACAACATCACAGTTATATGGACAGAAAATAAAACCTTCTGAGAGTGGCTATGCCCCTGTTAATGGTATTAAAGTGTATTATGAAGTGTATGGACAAGGAGCGCCCATTGTATTACTGCATGGTGCCTTTATGACCATTGATATGAATTGGGGAGAATTGATTCCTGAGCTCTCAAAAAACCGAAAAGTAATCGCTATTGAACTGCAGGGACATGGACACACCCCTTTTTCAGAACGAAAATTATCGCATGCCACGTTAGCAAGTGATGTAGCAGGGGTAATGGATTATCTGAAAGTTGATAAAGCAGATGTCGTAGGATATAGTTTTGGGGGAGCCATTGCCTACCAGTTTGCTATACAGAATGCCAAAAGGCTAAATAAGCTGGTGATTATTTCAGCAACCTATAAAAGCAGTGGCTGGATACCTGAAGTAAGTAATGCTTTTAAAACAATGAAACCTGCCTTTTTTATGAACAGTCCTCTGCAAACCGGATATGAGGCTGTAGCCCCTGATAAGACAAAATGGACAAAATTCTTAGAGCAGATGATCGCTGCTGCCGGACAGCCTTTTGATTTGGGAGATTCTAATATTTCTAAAATTTCAGCACCTGTTTTAATTATATCCGGGGACAATGATGGACTGGATAAAATAGAGCTTGCAAAAACCTATAAATTATTAGGCGGTGGTATTGCTGCTGATATGGGCGCTATGCCTAAATCTCAGTTGGCAGTTGTTCCTGGTCAAAGCCATGTCAGCCTGATGATGCAGACCACAACGATTCTGAATTATCTGAATGGTTTTTTAAAATAGCCTGATAAATAGTATTATGAATACAAAATTTGAAGCGGGAATCAATATCGCCATAAAAATTCCCAAAAATAAATATGAAAAAACAGTTGCTTTTTACAGAGATATTTTAAAGTTTGAAGTTGAGGAAAAACCGATTAATAATCCCACGATTTCCAGAACCCATGAAGTGAAATTCGGGAATAACGTCCTTTGGTTAGATTGTGTGGACAACTACACCCATTCCGAAACCTGGTTACAGCTTATAGTTCCTGATATAGAAGAAGCAACAGAATATTTGCAGTCAAATGGCATAGAAACCTGTGACGAAATTGAAAAACTTCCTGAAAATATGCATTGGATTACGGATCCTGCGGGAACAGTGTTTAATTTACAGCAAACTCTATAGGGAATTGATGGATTTTATTTACAAGAAGATGTACAGATCGAAAGATCTGTACATCTTTATCATCAGAAATTCATATGATTCTAGATCAGAATTTCAAAATCCTTATATCCTTCTGATGTATTTTTAGAAAGTTCCACTTTTATGGTGCATAATGAATTTACAATATCCAGCTGGTTTGGGTTGTTCATATTGACGAAGACGCTGACAATATTATTATTGGTTACAATCTCAACATCTGCCGTAAATAAGGTATGGAAGATCTGTCTGATATTTTTTTGAAGTGTGATAGGATAGCCGCTTTGATAAGGCAATAGGATATCTATTTCATAATCATCACTGAATGTGAATCCTCCGTTGATAAATGTGTAGGAATCAATTTTTATTTTTCCGCTGATTTGTTTGAAGTTTTTTGCTATAATATCATCGTTTGGAATTTCTATTTTGAAGATTTCAATTTTATTTGCATTAGAGGTAAGTTTTTTATTTGAAATGATAAATTCTGAAATCTGAGGAGTATTGTTCAGGATCTGCGTAGTCCCTTTTAATTTTTTTATATTGCCAGCCTGGATGCCGCCCGTTAATGTAAATTTAGAAACAAATCCATCAGACACACTGAAAAAAGGATTTATAAAATGTACAGTGCCTTCTGATAAAAAATGAAAATCTAACCATGGGTTACCTACAGCTCCTGAAAAATGACAATCGTCGAAAGTAACTCCATTCAGAGATGTTATTTCTTTTAAGAGATTGGTACCGGTAGATTCAAAATAACATCCGATAAACTTCAGGTTGGTGGCATTTTCAACTTCAATAGTAGGGGTTGCATCTCCTGCTACTCCTCCTCCTTCTGATCTGCAGGAATAAAAGGTATTAGCCTCGCTCTGATTTTTAATAATGATCATTCGCTTACCACCAAAATTACAGTTATGGAAAGCATTGAAATTACTGGTCCATCCGTTTAATTCAATAGGAGTACCTACATTATAAAAACCTACATTTTTGAAAATATTGATCTGAAAAGGGATATGACACACAAATCCTTTTCCCTTTTCTATATTATAAACATCAATGTTTTCAAATTCAAAAAAAGATTGATCACCATCGATGGCATCAGAATTTACATCAAACCATTGATCTACTTGTGCTCCATTAAAAGACATGTTTCTTAATCTGATATATTGAGGCTTATGAGCTGATGTTTTAAGCATGATTCCTCCTTCTACAGGACTATAACCATTATTAATCACTGTTTTACCAGTTCCATCTCCTATAATTTCGACCTCATTAGGAAGTATTAAAGCTTTAAAAAGTGCATAATTTCCTGCTGGTATGTATAAGGGAACATGCAGTTTTGCTGCCATATCTACCCCTTTTGTAAGAGCTGCCCATCCATCTGTCTGGTCTTGAAGCCCAAACCATCTGGCATCTAATGGTCCAGAAAATTGTAATTTATAATATTTGTCGCCAAACTTTCTATAAATAATGCCATCTAAAACCGTTGTTGGAAGAATGGGGGTGTTATCATGCCATATAGTGGTTTCTCTGTAATTTAAATCAATTCCTGATTTTAAATCGGTTCTTTTAAGGATATCTCCTACAAGAATATCATTCGTGTATAGATATTCAACGTCGCTGATTGGAATGCTCATATTGTTTTGTTTTAAAAATTATTGTGATTGGTAATGAATTGTATACAATGGATAAGTTTACTTTTTAGAGGGGGATCTTTCATAAATTAAAATTTGAATATTGGTGTTTCTGTTCTTATTTATGAAAACAAATTTATCCCACCACAACGCCAAAACTCGTCGTATTAAAATGATTTTATGAAAAATAATGTCCTCAAAAATGGAAAGGGTAAAGAGGCTGCTGGGAAGTGAAAAAGATTTTTTCTATGGTGATTTAGGAAAATATTGAAACTGGATAGCGTATTTTTAATACCTTTAGCCATCCAATCATTAAAATGTTAAAATAGTCCTATGCAGACAAAACCATTCACTTTAATTCTGATAATCTTTTTTCAACTAGTAAGTATAACTGCTTTTTCCCAGAAAACAGCTGCTTTGAACTCTTTATTAGACAAAAATTCTGAATTTATTTTCCCACAAACCACCGATAAAATATCAAAGGCTTTGAATGTAAAAACGGTGTTCTATGAAGATGCCAATGAAGAAAAGTATGCGAAATGGCCTACAAAAACAGGATTGGAACTTTATTGCAGTCTGGGAAAAGATAATACGGTGAATGAAATGTTTTTCACTATTTCAGACAATAAATATTTGATCGTAGAAGGGCTGCCTTTTGGTCTTACCATCAACAAAAGTACATTGCATGATAGTAAAGTTAAATTGAGTAAATACAATCCGAAGATCCAAAAGCTTGATGCCGGCAGTGAATTTCCTGGCGGTTCAAAACTGATTTTTAAGAAAGGAAAACATTATGCAACCTTACTTTTTGACAGTAAAAATCTCTTAAAGTCATTAGGGCTTACAACAGAGCTTATTGATCCGGCTGCGAATTAATGAGTCTAAAAAAGCTTAAAAATAATAGAAAATCCGTCATATAGAGTGGCGGATTTTTTTATTGGTTGAATTGATCCTGATTACAGAAAAAGAGTCTCTGTATATTCATCTGTAAAAATCGTCCGTTTATTTCTTTATTTCCTTAGTCCATTGTTTTCGGTTTGAATAAGAGCCATGGTTCTAATAGTTTTGACCTATCAAAATAGAAACAGTTAATACTATAATAGATGAACAGGGAATTAATTTTTTTAAGAACATTTGCTTTCGCAGCAGTCATTGGACTTGTCTTTTTAACAGCTTCCGCATTCAAAACAGACGGGCATCAGAAATTTACTGAAATAGATGTCGAAAGAATCAATATTGTTGAAAAAGACGGTACTGTAAAAATGATTATTACCAATGTCGGGAAATTTCCTAACGGAGAAGACCAGATCAATGGAAGTCCTACCAATAAAACAAGAAAGAAACGGTCTGGGATGCTTTTCTTCAATGAAGATGGGATTGAATGTGGTGGTTTTATCTATGACGGACAGAAAAATAAGAACGGGCACAGTTCTGGATTATCGCTTACCTATGATCAGTACGACGGAGATCAGGTGATGCAGCTGCTGACTCAGGATTACAGAAAAGGAGATAAAAGAATAGTATCCAGTGGGCTTTATTTCAATGATCGTCCATCAAAAGAATCACAAATCAAAACCGGAGAGATCATGGCAGAGCTGGATCTGCTGAAAGATCCGGAAGCGGTACAGAAAAAATATAAAGAATATGAACAGCAGGGACTGATTGGAGGGGCTCCACGAATGTTGCTTGGGAAAACTAAAGATGAAAATAACGGACTGTTTTTATTTGACAGCAAAGGGCAGCCAAGAGCCAGGTTTTGTGTGGATAAAAATAATGAGGCCAAGCTGGATTTCTTAGATGATAAAGGGAATGTTACTGCCTCGTTTCCCGAAAAGAAAAAATAATAATACAAAGAAATAGCTCTGTAAAAATATAGGGCTATTTTTGTGAAAAAATGACCACTCATAAAGCTGATGAAAACTATTTTAAAACAGATTAATCAGAACAGATATTTCCTTCTGTTTGTACTTTTGTTTGCCTATCTGCAATCTATTCATATCCGTATAATTATAAGAAGGACATTAGATGCATATGTCTTTACTCCGGAAGGTGCTGTTGCCACTTTTATCAGTGCATGTATTCTTTTTTTTGTAATGGATTTTTTCGTAAAGAATTGGAAGAAATCATCAACATTCAGTATTGCGGATATTCTTAAAATATTCAGTTCTTCACTTTTGACCTACCTGTTGGTGATAAAAATAATAGGCTTTATGATTTCATTGGCCTTTGGGACCATTGAGAAAAATTTCAACAAGGAAGTATTCACCCTCTCTACTTTTTCGGACCTCATTGGTGGTTTTATATACGGGAGTTTTTTCCTGGCTTACCGCTATTATAAAAAGAATACAGCCTATCAGAAACAGTTGGCTCTTTATCATCAGGCATTATCTGACAGTAAAATTAATCAGCTGAAAGCACAGCTTAATCCTCATTTTTTGTTCAATAATCTCAATATTCTGGACCAGCTCATTGAAGAAGATAAACAAAAAGCTTCTGACTTTTTGAACGAATTTGCTGAGATATACCGCTATGTTCTGGATGTTTCTGATAAAAAAATAATTTCAGTGGAAGAAGAATTGGCTTTTGCAGAAAAATATTTTAAACTGATACAGTACAAATATGGAAATGTTTATTCTTTGAAAGTGGATCATAGTGAGACGTCAGGGAATATTATTCCGCTTTCACTGCAGCTGCTGCTGGAAAATGCAGTTCAGCATAATATTGGGACCTTTGCCAATCCGGTTTTGATTGTAATAGATCTGAATCATAAAATAACAGTTTCTAATAACAGGCTTCCCAAGCGAAACAGTAAGAAAACCTCCGGAAGAGCATTGAATAATCTTATAGAGCAGTATGCGCTGCTAACAGATCAGCAGGTAGAGATTTTAAAAACAGAAAATGAATTTTCAGTAATCATTCCTATAATTCCAGCATAAGAAATATGATAAAAGTGGTAATCATCGAAGACGAAATCCCGGCCAGAAACAAATTGAAACGTTTCATCAATGAGCTGGACGAATCCGTTGAAATTGTTGCAGAAATTGACAAAGTAGAAGAAGCTATCGCTTTTTTTAAAAATTCAAATGTTGATCTGATCTTTTCTGATATTGAACTATTGGATGGAAATGCCTTTGAAATCTATAATCAGGTGGATATTTCCAGCCCGATTATCTTTACTACTGCCTATGATCAGTTCTTGATGAATGCCTTTGAGAGTAATGGAATAGAATATCTTTTAAAACCATTTTCAAAGGATCGTTTCCAAAAAGCCTGGAACAAATTTCTGTTACTGAAAAGCACAGCCTCTGAGCAGCAAGATGTTTTAGTAAAACTTCAGCAAATGCTTAATAACAATCATCCCGGAAAAAACTATAAAAAGAGATTTACAATCAGTTCACATCAGGGAATTTATTTTATAAATACTGAAGATATTGCTTTCTTTGAAGCAGAAGAAGGAATTGTTTTTGCCGTTGACACTGCTGGAAAGAAAAACCTGCTAAATGAATCAACGTTAAAAGAAATTGAAAAACAGGTAGATCCTTTAGCCTTTTTCAGGATCAACAGAAGCGAACTTGTTCAAAAAAAACATATTGAAAGAATAGAACGCTACAACAAAAACACACTCTCCATCAAAATAAAAGGATACAAAGACCATCTTATTACCAGCCAAAGCAATACCTCTTCCTTTAGAAAGTGGATAGAAGAATAGTGGATGAAATCTTTTTTAGAGTCGATAACTTTCAACTCCTCATCAAATCATATGGTCAGTCCATGATTGTTTTTCACCTCAGCCATGACAAAAGTACTGTGAGTACTTCCAATGGAATCTACAGAGCCTAACTTATTAAATACAAAATCCTGATAATGCTTCATATCTCTGACCTGTACTTTCAGAAGAAAGTCAAAATCTCCGGAAATATTATAGCATTCAGCAACTTCCTCAATTTCTAAAATTTCTTTTACAAAATCATAGCCTACAGACCTGTCGTGAATTTTTAGTTTGATCTGACAGAAAACGGTAAACCCACGGTTGAGCTTTTCAGCATCAAGAACAGCAGCATATCTTTTTACAAATCCGTCCTGTTCCAGTCTTTTTACCCTTTCAAAAACCGGTGAAGTAGAAAGGTTTACTTCTTTTGCAAGTTCTTTTACGGTCAGTTTTGCATTTTTCTGGAGCAGCCTGAGCAGCTGTACATCCTTATCATCGAGTTGTTCCACAGAATATTATTCTTTTATAGTATTAAAACAGTCAAATTTACAGAATTATATGCTTTAGTATTGTTTTTTAAAAGATTAATTTGCTTAATTAATTTACTTTGATTGCGCTTTTATTCTGTATTATTAATTTTACACAAAATTAAAAACTTTTAGTGATGGCAATTGTTATCAATAAAAGTACAGTTCTTTAAAGATACTTCATCAAACAGGAAAGGTTTTACTTAAGGTAAATTAATAGGGAATCGTGTGAGAATCACGAGCTGTCGCGCAACTGTAAGTAACACACCAAAGGTTTCTGTCCTTGCATATCCACTGCCAAAGCGGGAAGGATGACAGAAACTGTTACAAGTCAGGAGACCTGCCTTTACTGAATTGACAATGCTTTCGCGGTCTGAAGCTTTTGGGTCATACAGATGATATATCGGATAATACATTTTTTCGTGTGAGAGAAATTGTACCGTTCGCTATATTACTATTTTCCAAAAACTCTTTATCCAAAGCATTATGAAACATTTTAAAGGGCTTTATCATTAAGTTTAATTAAAAAGTTTAAAAAATGCAAACTCACATTCTAGGCTATCCGCGTATTGGTAGCAAAAGAGAACTCAAAAAAGCCTGCGAGCAATATTGGTCAGGTAAAATTCTTCTGGAAGAACTTCTGAATACAGGCAGAACTATCTGTAACCAAAACTGGAATATTCAGAAAAAAGCAGGAATTGATCTTATTCCGTGCAATGATTTCTCGTATTATGATCAGGTATTGGATATGAGCCTTGTAGTAGGAGCGATCCCTGCACGTTATCATGAAGTGGTGCTGAAAAAGAATAATTCTGAACTGGATCTTTATTTTGCCATGG
Organism: Chryseobacterium sp. MEBOG07; assembly: GCF_021869745.1. Classification (NCBI taxonomy): domain Bacteria; kingdom Pseudomonadati; phylum Bacteroidota; class Flavobacteriia; order Flavobacteriales; family Weeksellaceae; genus Chryseobacterium; species Chryseobacterium sp. MEBOG07. The sequence goes on along the minus strand of NZ_CP084579.1, from coordinate 3,278,852 downwards.
CAAGAGGATATCAGAAAGAAGGATTGGATATCACAGCAATGGAAATGACCAAGTGGTTTGATACCAATTATCACTATATCGTTCCCGAATTTTATAAAAACCAGCAATTTAAGCTAAGCTCGGATAAAATTTTCAATGAATTTGCAGGAGCAAAACAAGCGGGAATCAACGCAAAGCCAGTTATTATCGGACTTGTTTCTTATCTTCTTTTAGGAAAAGAAAAAGAAGAAGGATTTGATAAACTGGATCTGGCTGGAAATCTTCTTTCCGTATACACAGAGATCTTAACAAAACTTCAGGAGCAGGGCGCAGAATGGATTCAGTTTGACGAACCTTTTCTGGCGTTGGATTTAACGGAGAAAGCGAAAGAAACTTATCATTTTGTTTATTCTGAAATAAGAAAACGTTTCCCGAAACTGAAATTTATTGTCGCCGCGTATTTTGACGGATTGAAAGATAATGTATCGCTTGCTGCTTCACTTCCTGTGGATGTACTGCATATCGATCTTGTAAGAAATCCTGAACAGTTGGATGATATTCTGAATGCTATTCCGGAAAGCTTAAGTCTTTCATTAGGAGTGGTGGATGGAAGAAATATCTGGAAAAATGACTATGAAAAGTCATTGTCCTTCATCAAAAAAGCTGTTGAAAAATTAGGATCTGAAAGGATTTTAATTTCTCCATCTTGTTCATTGCTTCATTCACCTTGCGATCTGGATTTTGAAACCAACCTGAATGCTGAGATTAAAAACTGGCTGGCTTTCGCCAAACAGAAAGTAGAAGAAATAGTAACGCTTAAAGAGCTGGCTTCCGGAACAGAAAATGAACAGATTCTTGCAACATTTGAAGACAATAAAAAAGCAATTGCAAGCAGAAGAACGTCGTCTCTCATTCATAATGATAAAGTGAAGCAAAGAGCCCATGCTGTAACTGAAAAGGATGCTCAAAGAATAAATACATTCAAAATCCGTAAAGAAGAACAGCAAAAAGAATTACAGCTTCCGTTATTCCCAACGACAACAATCGGATCATTTCCTCAGACAACAGAAGTAAGAAGCTGGAGAGCAAAGTTCAAAAAAGGAGAGTTGACAGCAGAACAATATGATGCTCTACTGAAAGAAGAAACCCAAAGAACGATTCGCTGGCAGGAAGAAATCGGAATTGATGTGCTGGTACACGGAGAATTTGAGCGCAATGATATGGTTGAATATTTCGGAGAACAGCTGGAAGGATTTGTATTTACTAAAAATGGATGGGTACAGAGCTACGGAAGCCGTTGTGTAAAGCCTCCTGTAATTTTTGGAGATGTTTCCCGCCCGACTCCTATGACGGTATATTGGTCTCAATATGCGCAATCTCAGACTGAAAAATGGGTGAAAGGAATGCTTACCGGTCCTGTTACGATTTTACAATGGTCATTTGTACGGGATGATCAGCCTCGTTCGGAAACATGTAAACAAATTGCTTTGGCGATCCGTGATGAAGTGGTAGATCTTGAAAAAGCAGGAATCAGAATTATCCAGATTGATGAACCTGCCATAAGAGAAGGACTTCCATTAAGAAAAACCGACTGGCAAGACTATCTGAAATGGGCCGTGGAAGCTTTCAGAATTTCAGCAAGCGGAGTAGAAGATGCCACACAGATCCATACCCATATGTGTTATTCTGAATTCAATGATATTATTGAAAACATTGCCGATATGGATGCCGACGTAATTACCATAGAATGTTCCCGTTCTCAGATGGAACTGTTGAATGCCTTTGCAGACTTCAAATATCCAAATGAAATTGGTCCTGGCGTTTATGATATTCACTCACCAAGAGTTCCTTCAAAAGAAGAAATGATTGAGCTATTGAGAAAAGCCCAGAATGTAATTCCTGCCAATCAGCTTTGGGTAAATCCGGACTGCGGACTGAAGACCAGACATTGGGACGAGACAGAAAAAGCTTTAATAGCAATGGTAGCAGCCGCTAAAGAAGCATCAGTGGAATATGCACTTTAAAAAAACTTTCAAATAATTAGATTCAACAATTCGGATCGTGTTATGATTTTCATAGCACGATTTGTCTTTTTAACCCCCTAAAACATTGATGAACTCTGGTATTGGTTATTCATTTATATAGTATATTTTTGCACTTCGACATTTTTAAAAGAATATTTTTTTTATTTAAAAATTGTTGACAATTGATAACCAGTTAACTATAAATAAACCCATGAAAGAATCATTTCCTGAAATGAGATCGGAAACCTACAGCCCTGAATACATAGCCAGACTGAGGTGGAGCATCGTCATTCTTTTTGCAGTAATTGCTGTTATTTTGCTCATATTTTTTATTGAGGCTGTTTCAGCATCTTCTTCGGACACTTCTGCTACGATGATCTTTCTTTTTCTCTTTCTTATTACAGGAGCGTTATCAGGTTGGCTGGCTTATGAAATCACCAGAAATAAAGATAAGAAGATCGGTGGTATGCTGATCAACGATCAGGGAATTCTGTTTCTTAACAGGAATGACAAAGTTCTTTCAGAAATTAGATATCAGGATTTGGCCAAAAGCCAGGATCCTTATACAAAAGATATCTATTCTGAAGCTGCTTCCAATGGAAAATACGGTAACTTCAGAAAGAATCTGTATGTTCATGAAAAAGATGAAAACAGAAAATCCAGAAAGAAGCTTATCAATCTGGATATAATTACCCTTAAAAACCGATATGATCTTATTGGACATTTTCTGAAAGGCATACAAACTTTCCGTCCTGATCTGAAAATTGATACAGAGGTTTACACGGATTTTTATCTTGATAAAAAAACATTGCGTTATGCTCCTGAAAATCTTAAAAGTGATATGAAAGTGAAAATCATTACAATAGCAGTTATGATCCTGGTTATCCTCGCTTTCAGGTATATTTTTCTAGATGAGGTTTAAGTTATTTTGCCTGTAATGAGCTTGGAGAAAATCCAAACTGTTTTTTAAAAGCAAAAGAAAAGTGAGATAAATTTTCAAATCCAAGATCAAGATAGATATCAGAAACAGATCTTCCTTTTTGGGTAAGCAGAAAATGAGCCTCCCGTAATCTTCTGAGCTGCAGCCACTGCCTTGGAGGGATCCCAAATGTTTTCTGAAAATCTCTTTTAAAGGAAGACAAACTTCTCCCCGTTAAGTAAGCAAAACGCTCTACATTAACATTGAAATGAAAATTCTTGTTCATAAACGCTTCAATGTCAATTTTATAAGGTTTCGAAAAATCAAATAAAATATCCTTAAGACCCGGGTCATAGTTCAGCAGAAGCAGTAAAGCTTCTTTCTGTTTGAGACGCAGAATTTCTTCGGAAGCAGTAAGATCTTCATATGCCAGTAATGAATACATAAAAGAAGTTAATGCCTTTTGATCCGGTTTTATAAAGGCGGGAATAGTATCTTTTTTCTCTGCCTGATATCCATATTCACGGCTGAAGTCATGCAGCATAGCATCATCAAAGTAGATGGATACAGTTTTGATTTCACCATTTTTAGGAGGGTATTTTGCAAATTTCAATAAACTGTTTTTCCTTGCAGAATAGAGTTCTCCTTCCTTGAATATGGTTTTGTTAATGCCGTCATTCAACTCCATTTCTCCGGAAATAACCAGCCCAAGACTGTGAATCTGTGCAAACTGTTCTCCTTCTCTGAATTCTGAAAAGTGGCATGAATAGTTGATAGGAAAGGGAATGTTATTTTCGCTCATGGCTCAGAGGGTTATTTTTTGATAGATTCTTTTTCAAACTTACAAAACTTTTTTAGGATCGTAGAATCTTCACAGCAGAATGATCCTGGGAACATTCTGCTGTGAAGAATTTCATATTACACCAGAATAGCTTTTGGTTCCAGATAGGCTTCCAGTCCGAACACCCCAAACTCACGGCCAATACCGCTTTGTTTAAAACCACCAAAAGGCGCAAAAGGATCATGAGAGAACCCGTTTATACATATTCTTCCGGCATCAATCTGGGCTGCAACACGTTCTGCATGTTCTTGATCCGCAGAACTGATGTAAGCTGCCAGACCATAAGTGGTATCATTGGCAATCGAAATTGCTTCCTCTTCATTGGCATAAGGAATAATAGACAATACAGGTCCGAAAATCTCCTCCTGTGCAATACGCATATCATTACGGACATTAGTAAAAATGGTAGCCTTTACAAAATTTCCACTTTCAAGGCCTTCCGGTTTGCCTTCTCCTCCCGCAAGCAGCGTAGCCCCTTCTTCCTGTCCCAGACGGATATAGCTTTGTACTCTTTCAAATTGCTTGGCACTTACCATAGGCCCAACAAGAGTGTCTTCTTCATTAGGATTTCCTACTTTTACCTGTCCTGCAGCTTTTTTAGCCAGTTCATTCACTTCATCCAGTCTGTTTTGAGGAACAAGCAGACGGGTAGGGGCGATACATGCCTGCCCGTTGTTCATATAAGCTCCGAAAACAGCCATAGGAATGGCTTTATCGAGATCAGCATCTTCCAGGATGATGTTAGGAGACTTTCCGCCAAGTTCTAATGTCACTCTTTTCATCGTATCTACAGCACCTTTAGCAATTGCTTTTCCTGTTAATGTAGATCCGGTGAAAGAGATTTTAGCAATGTCCGGATGCTGGGTAATTTCAGCGCCTACAACATTTCCTAATCCGTTTATAATATTGAATACACCTTCCGGTAAACCTGCTTCGTGAAAACATTCCGTAATCAGCTGGGTTTGCGCCGCACTCATTTCACTTGGTTTGATAACGGTGGTACATCCTGCAGCAATAGCAGTGGCAAGCTTGCTGCAGATGAAACTGTTGCTGGCATTCCATGGAGTAATGATTCCCACTACTCCCAGAGATTCAAAACGGACTTTAGAATGTCCGACTGTTTTTTCAAAGTCATAAGATTCCAGCGTAGTAATGGTTGTTGTGAAGGCTGAAATTGCATTTTGAACGCTCATTCTGCAGAATTGTAATGTTCCTCCATATTCATTCACCATCGCAGAAACCAGTTCATCCTCCCGTTTGCTCACAGCTTCATGAAGCTTTTTAAGAATACTGATGCGTTCTTCTTTTGTTGTTTTTGAAAATGTTTTGAATGCTTTCTTCGCTGCAGCAATGGCTATTCGGGTATCTTCTTCATTTCCCAAAACTACTTCTCCGGTTTTTTGATTGGTTGTAGGATTTATAAGGTCAAATGTTTCTGTTCCATTCGGTGTAACAAATTCACCGTTGATGTAAATTGTATTAATCTGTTTCATTTTGATGATTTTAATACCACAAAGTTCGTCAGAAACAGAAAAGACAGGTTTGCTGTATGGCTCAAATTTTATTTGTTGTATGGTTCATTTTAGAGCATTAATTTGTTTGAAAATACAGTCTGATAATTTCGTTTTTTTAATAAAAATTTAAATACATCCTATTCTTCGATAAAATTGACTATTTTTATCATAACCAAGTAAATAACTCGTTTTGAGAACAACTCTTAAACTTATTATCGCTTAGTATCAGTCTCAGTAACCACAGGCTGATCGTTCTTTCGTTTGGGTAACTCTACCCGAACAGGTTTTCATTTAATCATATTATGTATTGCATTGCCTGTAAAGGGCAGCTGTATCTGCTATTTCGATTTTAACAATTATTATTGATCAAAGACTGAAATAGATGGCAAACTATACCTTAAGAAATACTCTTTGGGGTAAGAGCCAGATGCCTACCCACTTTCTTGTAATGCCTGAATAGTATGGAAAAAATCCAACAAAGAATACTAAGCACAATTATAAGTAATGAGTACACACTATATATGGGAGGTACAAGCGAAAAACACTCCCTTACTCAAAAAGAAATGCAGTCATTGTAACAGCGAAAGGTTTTATTGCAGCGATAAATTCAGATTGAATGCTCAAAAAAAGAATATTGATATATGGTTAATTTACAGATGTGTAAAATGCAATAATACCTATAACATGACGGTGTTTTCAAGAATCAGAACAGAATCCATCAATAAAGAGATATTCAACAAATTTTCAGAAAACAATACGGAAATCGCCTGGGAACATGCTTTCTCACAGGAAATAAGAAGGAAAAATAATGTGGAAGCAGATTTGGAAAGTGTAGAATATGAAATTCTATATCAAAGCCTTCCAGTAGAGGATGTTATCAATATAGACAATGAAATGATTTCATTTCAAATACAATGTCCTTTTGATTTTAATATAAGAGCTTCAACAGTTATCCGAACATGTTTAGGTCTTTCATCATCTCAATTGAATCTGCTGCTTGACACAGATGCAGTTTATTGTAATGAAAAACCTTTACAAAAGAAATATAAGATTAAAAACGGTGACATTGTTGAGATCAACAGACAAAAACTGATCAATATTTATCTTATTGGGAAATAAATTGTCAATACTGTCAACGACAAATAATTAAAATAAAGCCTCCAAATCAATGATCTGGGGGCTTTTTATTTACATCTTACTTTGATTGCTTTAAAACATTGATCTGTTTCTGCAAAGTCTGTTTTTCCGATTTTGATTGGGTAAGACGGATGGCTTCTTCAAAATGATGAATGGCTTCATCTGTATCGAGCTCAGCATATAAATATCCCAATAATCCATGATAATACTCGTTGTCTGTGAGACTAAGTTTTTCTGCTTCAGTGATTGCTTTCTTATTTCCATAGACTTTGGAAAATGCAAAAGCTCTGTTTAAAGCAGTAATGGGAGAATATTCGAAAATGATAAGCTGATTGTACAGGTTTAAAATATGCTGCCATTTATCTTGACCAGCCGGAGAAGTATGCCAATAAGCGATACCTGCTTCCAGATGGTATTTAGAAATGGAAGTGCTGTCGGTTTGACAGGCTTCTATCAGGTAGTAATTGCCTTTTTCAATCAAAGCTTTATCCCATAAAGTTTCGTCCTGCTCGTCAAAGAGAACCGCTTCCCCTTTATCATTCGTTCTGGCATCCAGCCTTGAACTCTGAAAACACATCAATGCCAGTAATGCATTAGTTTTAGGGGTATTCGTAAATGGATGATCAGTAAGAATCAGGGTGAGTCTTATCGCTTCCAGACAGAGATCCTTACGGATTAAAAGATTATTTGTTCTGGAGAAATAGCCTTCATTAAACAGTAAATATAAAGCAGTCAATACCGCTTCCAAACGTTGGTGAATATCCTGTTCACTTAAAGATTCTATTGTAAAATGATGGGTTCTGAGCTTTTCCCGTCCCCGTTGCAGACGTTTTTTAATGGTTTCCGTTTTGGAAAGAAAGGCATTGGCAATTTCTTCAACACTAAAACCACAGAGAATCTGAAGAGCCAGACCTATTTGGGTTTCCTGGGAATTGACAGGATTGCAGATCATAAAAATCATTTCCAGCTGGCTGTCAGAGATGTTTTTGGTGTCAAAGTCTATTGTATAATTTTCATTTTCAAATATTTTCACTCCTTCCTGTTTATTTTTTTCAACAACGGAAAGGTGCTTGAAATAATCTTTTGCTTTATTCTTAGCCACCGTATAAAGCCACGCTGCAGGATTATCCGGGAGCCCATTCATTGCCCAGTATTCTGAAGCTTTCAGAAAGGTTTCGCTGGCAATATCTTCTGCAATTTCGATATGTTTAATATCAAAACTTTTACAAAGTACTGCAACGATTTTGCTGTATTCGGTTCTGAATAAATGCGGCGTTATTTCATTCGGATTGACCATGGTTTATCAAAAAGGCTCTATCAAATGTAATTATATTTGCTTTGGATACGCAGAAGCGCAATGAAAATGGGATCTCCTTCACTTTCCAATTTTTTGCTTCATGTCAATGACGATTGATTCTCTCTAACGGGGACAACTTTTGTAAATATAATGGGTGGAATTATTTCAGAACCATAGTTGTTCTGAAAACACCTACTGCATTTCCGGTAATACTTATGATATCAGGTTGATTGTCTTTGACGGTTACTCGTACCTTTACTTTACCAATCCTGTTGAGGGTTTCACCCTGTTTTCCTGTGAATTCAAAAACCCCATCAGCAGCCTCCCTGATTTTGTTCTGAATAAGATAACCTCCTAAAGGTCCGTTAGCGTTTCCGGTAACCGGATCTTCAGAAATACCGATGGCTGGAGCAAACATTCTTCCATTGGTTAAAATATCTTTTTCATCCGTATCAAAAGTAAATACGAAATATCCATTACAGCCGATTTCTTTACTAAGTTTTTCCAAAGCGGAAAGATCAGGAGTAAGTTGATTTAAAGTCGTACTGCTTTTAATGCCGATCATGACTTTTGAATGTCCTGTTGAAGCGATCTGTACCGGACATTTTTCATCAAGATCATCTATTGTCAATCCCAGAGCCAGCACAATTTTCTGAATGGTTGAAGCATCAAAAACAGGGCTCAGCTCAAAATTTCCTTGTGTCATTGTGATAAGATAATCATTACTTTTTCTGTCAATATAAATTGGTAATACTCCGATTTGGGTATTTATTTTAATGGTGCAGGAATCCAGCTGGTTTTCCTGAGCTTTTGCATAGAGTGCGGCAATAGTAGCATGCCCGCAGGAAGGAACTTCTGTGGTAGGAGTGAAGTAACGAACATGATAGTCAAAATTTTCTTCCCGGGTATCAGGTTTGAAAACAAATGCTGTTTCAGAATTGTTAAGTTCCCGGGCAATCAGCTGCATTTCTTCAGAGGTAAGATTTTCAGCATTTAATACAACTCCTGCGGGATTTCCTTTGAATTTTTCTTTGGTAAAAGAATCTATTTGATAGACGATTACTTCTTTCATGACGGATGATTAAGTTTACTGTAAAAATAAGAAATGAACACGGAGATTAAGCATATTATTTAATCATCATTCAGCCATTCCAGGAAATTCTGAACCCGTACTCTGCTTACAATAATTTCGTGGGGACATTCTGGTTCAAATTCGATATTCAGTCTGCTATTTTCCACCTTTTTAATTCCTTTGATCGCTTTAATATTAGCAATGCAGTTGCGGGAAACCCTGAAAAATAGGTCTTCAATGAGCTGATCTTCCAATTGGTCCAAAGTATAATTGATAATATATCTCTTATTGTCAAAAGTATGCAGCATCACTACTTTTTCTTCACTATAGAAATAGGCGATATTTTTGGATTCCACATACAGATATCCTTCACGGGAATGTACCAAATATCTGTTTTTTACTTTTTTCATCAATGATGATTCCACCATACGAATGCCTGTTTCTTTCTGTTCTCTGTCAAAATGCAGGTCTTCCAGTTTTATAAGTGCCCGTTCCAGATCCTCTTCAGAGATAGGTTTCAGTAAATAATCTATACTATTGACTTTAAAAGCCTGGATTGCATATTCATCATAAGCTGTCGTAAAAATAATAGGAACTTCCACCTTGATATGATTGAAGATTTCAAAGCAACTTCCGTCCGAAAGGCTGATATCCATCAGAATAAAATCAGGGTTGTTTTCCTGGAGAAATTCCACAGACTCCAGCACACTTTGAGTTCTTTCCAGCAATATATCATTCGGACGGAGTTTATCCATCATTCGTTTCAGTTCAGAAAAAGCCAGACGCTCATCTTCAATGATCAGGTATTTTTTCATTCTACGAAAGGTATTTTAACAATAAACTCATCCTTTTCTTCTATTATTTCCAGTTTTTTGTGATAGCGGTCGTATTGTGCAATCAGAAAAGAGAGACCTATTCCTTCTCCTTTGATGGCATCATTTCGCAAAGATATTTTGTTTCGGAAAGATATGCCGTTCTTATCAGCAGAAATATGGATCATCAGTGGAGTTGCAGCTGAACTTATATTGTGCTTGAAGGCATTTTCCAACAGGAGCTGAAAGCTGAAAGCCACAATTTTCTGATGTTGCCATTGATCCATTGTTCCGATATCAATAACAAAGCCTTTCTCAAATCTTATTTCCATTAAAAACTGGTATTGGCGGAAGAAATGCATTTCTTCCTGTAAGGTATTCAGTGGCTTTTTACTTACAGAAAGTACCTGTCTGTATACCTGCGACAAAGCTTTGGTGTATTTGTTGGCCTGTTCCTGATTTTCATATATCAAAGAAGACAGTACATTCAGAGAATTGAACAGAAAATGTGGATTTACCTGTGCCCGCAATGCATTATACTGATACATCAGCATATTGTGTTTTGCTTTTTCAGAAGCTTTAATGGCTTTGCGCTCTGCCTGAAAGTAAAATAATAAATCGAGTATCAGCAGAATGGGCAAATTGGCAGTTATATTAAGAATAAGACCTGTTTTATAAGAAAGAGACTGCTTTATTCCTACATCAAATATCTCTGTAACAATAAAATTGAATGCAAAATACAGCAAAATACACAGCAGAATATTACTTACAAATAATGAAGAAGCATGTCTATACATACTGGTATGCATGGGAGTAATTCCATTGATTAATTTGATCAACAGATAATCCAGAAAAGTCATCACCAATACAATAGGGTATATAAGCACAAACTGCAGCGGAAAATTATCCCACAGGCTGATTTTAGACAGAATACTGCTCTGCATAATGGTATTGAAGAAAAAGATCTGATATACGGTGTAGATGGAAGTGACAATGAAATAATAAAGAGCAATCACATATTTCCTGTTCTTTGTCTCCTGATCTTTGAAAATTTCAGCAAAATCCATATTTAATATTGTGTTGGTGATAAAAGGTATAATAAGCTGTTCTGTTCATTTTTGTGATACAAGAATAAGTTATTTTCGTTTTCCTGCAAAGTTATATTTAATCCCTGCAGAAATATAAAATGAAGGATCAAAAGTAGCATTTCCCCATTTCAAAAATTGGGAAGGTTCCCGGTCTCTGTATCGGTCTGTACGTCCGAAGTTGGCTCCAAATGTGCCACTGAACGTCCAGTTGTTGATTTTATACTCCGGTTCTATGCCAAGACTTACAAAATGATGATCAAAATATTTCTTCTGTCCGTCAATTTTGGCAAGAGAGAAGAAAAATTTCGGACGGTTTACAATGCGCAAAGCGAAGGTTTCATTAAATCTGTAGCCCACAGAGAATTTGGGAGTATAACTAAACTCAGCATGGTATTCCATTCCCCGTTTTTTTTCGCTATGGTATTGGAAATAAGGCATGGGGATAAGCATCGGCTTATCAAAAGCATTATTTGCGATAAGGGCAACGCCAAGTTTTATCTTAGGACGAATCTGCCATATCAATGAAGAATAGGCATTTATTACAACCTGATCTATTTCCAGTTTCTGAAGATCGGTATGGGTAGAATATACCCCTGCTGAAACTCCTCCGACAAACATCAGTTTCTCATGTATCGGAGTCATATACAGTACTCCAAGGTCTGTGGATACTATTTCTTTAGGCAATGCCTCTGTAGTAGCGCCCTCATTGCTGAACGAAGTGTATGAAGCATTCAGTGTTGCTGCCCATATTTTAGGTTGTTGATAAGCAGTCGGCTTTACACTTACCGGAGCGGTTACTGTAAGGGTGGTGGTAAAAGCAGAGCTTTTTCCGTCGGTTTTTTCCCGATTATCATCAATGTATTTTTGCTGTGGCAGATATTCTGATCTGATTTCTATCTGAGCAAAAGCATAAACTGCTTGTGTGAGAGCAGCTATTATAATCCATTTCTTTCTCATATATTTCTTTTTTGAAAGCACAAAGAAACTTTAATATTTATTTAATTGATTGTTTGTCAGTTTGTTAAATGATGGATTGAAGAAAATGATGGATAGAATGAATTATTCTGATGATGAATTTCTGTATATAATTTTTAGAATCCTGATTATTTGTAGTTTTGTGAATATCATGAAAATAGAGAATATGTCATTCATCAACGATTTAGGCAAAATTATTTTTTTCCTGTTTCTGCTGTTAAGCGCCTTTCTTATTACAGCAAAATCAGAAAGAAAATTACCCAATTATCTATTTGCGGCCTTTCTGTTGATTTCTGTGATTGATCTTTCGGGGTTCTTTCTGGCGCCGTCTGATAATACAATGATTAAAGGGTTCAAACTGGGCAGTGTTCTGCTCCAGATGCCTCTTTATTTTCTGTATGTCAATGCTGCCTGTTATTATAATTTTACTCTTCGTACAAAACATCTCCTGCATGCATTACCGTTTTTGATCTTTTTGGTGTGGTTTAGCATAACAGGAATTTCTGAGCAAAATAATCAGGTATTTGATATCGTTTCTACAGTTCAGTATTACTTTTATATCGTTGCTGTATTTCTTGTACTCAGGACATTCCGGAAGCTGTATCAGGAAAATTACTCAAGCAATCATCATCTTACGTATAAATGGCTGATGCAGACCACTATTCTCTTTTTGATCGGGAATTTTTTTGTATTGCTGAGAGGTTTTATGAAGGCGGATTCTTCTACTTTTATGTATTTATATGCATTTTCATCACTGTTTGTTTTATTTATCATCAGCTGGTTTGTATTAAATGCTTTATACCGTCCCAATCTTTTGGCTGGGATCAATAAGGATCTGACTCCTATACAAAAAGTTGACGAGCCTCAAAAAGAGGAACCGGAACAGTTGAAAAATCTCCTGAAATTTATGGAAACTGAAAAACCATATCTGGACGATAAGCTTACTTTGCAGAAACTGGCGAAGCAGATCGATATTCCGGAAAAGCAATTATCAGGATTAATCAACCAGCATACAGGTAAACATTTTTTTGACTTTATTAATGAGTTCAGAATTAATAAAGCGAAAGCGATTCTTAAGGATCAGCCTCAGCTTACCGTGCTTGAAGTTCTGTATGAAGTGGGTTTCAATTCCAAATCTTCATTTTATACAGCATTCAAAAAAGAAACAGGGCTTACTCCTACAGATTACAGAAAATCAATTATTTAGACAGTGTCCGACTTTAAATAGGACTGATTTCTCAGATAAAAATAGTCCGATTTCCGGTAGTCGGATATTTAAATCATTGCAAAATCTCAGATTTGCTTCATCATTAAAATTTAAAACAGATGAAACCACAAATCAGATTGGCATTGTTTCTTTTTACAGTCCTGAACACCGGATTTTATTTCGGACAATTGACCCAGCAGGATAAGATCCGAAAAGCAGATTCCGTAGTGAACAGTTATTCCAAATCCAATACACCCGGGATGGCTGTTGGCATTATAAAAGACGGAAAAGTAATCTATAAAAAAACATACGGACTTGCAAATCTTGAAGACCGGATTCCCGTGACCGATTCTACGGCTTTTAATATCGCTTCCGTTTCCAAACAGTTTACCGCATTTGTAGCACTTTTGGCTGAAAAAGAAGGGCGCTTGTCTTTTGAAGATGATATCAGAACTTATCTTCCGGAGCTGAAACATTTGCCTCATAAAATCACCATCAGGCAGCTTGCTAATCATACCCACGGACTGCCGGATTATACAACTATCAAAGACTTGCAAGGAATTGGAATTGAAGTGAGGGTGACTAGTGCGGATGCTGCAAAAACAGTTTTGGCTATTAAAAGTATCAATTTTAAACCTGGTGATGAATACAGATACAACAATACCGGTTTTCTGTTGCTTGCAGAAATTCTCCACAGAATTTACAAAAAAGATTTCGCACAGATACTTAAAGAATATATTTTCAAACCATTGCATATGGATCATACAGTGGTAGTGGAGGATGCGGTGAACATTACTCCGAATAGAGCAGAATCTTATCAGGAAGACAGTTCCGGTTTTGTAAAAACACCTCTGGGGCAAATGGGAAATGGAGCTTCCAATATTTTCACTACACTGAACGATTTGTGCACATGGGCAATTAATTTTCAGAAACCATCCATTGGAAGCCGCGAGATTTATAATAAGATGCAGGAAAACACCTTTTTAAATAATGGGGAAAAAGTAGAGTACGGATTAGGCCTGCAAACCGGAAAGTATAAAGGTCTGGATATTATCTTTCATGGTGGAGGTACGGCCAGCTACAGATCTTATATTCTGCATATTCCCGCCTATAATCTGTCTATTGTTCTTGCCGGAAATAAAAGGGCCTTTGACGGATTGCTGATTGCCTATAGAGTAGTAGACGTATTTCTTAAGGATCAGCAGATTCTTCCGCCGCCTCCCCAAAAAATAACGTATACCGCTGCCGAGCTGAAATCATTTGAAGGGACTTATGAAATTAATCCTGGAAATTATCTGGACATCACAACAGATGGCAGAAATATGTATCCTAAAGGGAGTAAAACTTCTTTGGAGGCAGTAGGAGATAACAAATTTAATATCCCTTCTATTCCGACAGGAAGCCTTACATTTCATCCGGGATCGGTAACATTCAGGATTGGAGATTTTACATTTATCTGTAAAAAAGTAACCTTAAAGCCTTTAAAAGAAGATAAAATAGATCTTACCAAGTTTGTAGGGTTTTATAGGAATGAAGAATTCAACACCATTTATCAGTTGGTTATAGAAAATAATAAACTGATTGCCAGACATCCTTTGAATCCTGATATTCCGTTGTATTTTCTAAGCGATTCAAAGTTGTATTCTTCTGTGTCATTTTTCGGACGGCTTGATGTTAAATATGACAAAAATAAAACAGTATCCGGATTCCTGTTATCAGGAGGAAATCTCTCTAATGTTGAGTTCAAAAGAATAAAATAGGCTTCTCAAAAGTGTCATTCGGATGTTCTTACATGGAAAATCAGAATGACACTTTTTCGGTATCGATAAAATTTATTTGTTCTGTCCGATATCCAGCCTTTCAAATTTGCCTGCAGCGTTTTTATGGAATCTGAAAAATACAGGAAATGTTCCCCATTTTCCAGCCTGAAAGTTGCCATAAATATCTTTTCCATCATTTTCTACACGGTCTATGCTGAGAAATTTCTCATTGCCCAGAGCGTTAGAGAAAAATGATTTAAAGTCTACATGCTGGCCGTCATCTGTCATTGTTGGGTTTTCTGTGAAGAAGCTGTACCAGCTTTTATTGCCGTTCTGCAATGCTTCGATCGCTTGTTTTACCGAAGGATCTGTTATTTTTGATAAGTCCATTATGGGTTGTTTTTTTGAAGATTGTTGTTTCTCTTTGTTCGTATTTTGTCCACAGGTTATGCAGGAGAAGCTTATTAGAAATAGGGTTATCAACTTATAGGCTCTCATCCGTTTTAGCTTTTAAGAGGATGTTGAAGATAGACGATCAGAAGATTCAAACAAAGAAAAGGAAGCTCTATCATGGCACCTTTCAGATCTTTGTTCAAAAGCTGGAAACAGATGATCAATAGGATACCGGCTGCCATCAGAAAGTTTCCCCAGACAAATGTTTTCGGAAATAAAATCATGACAGAAGCCAGCACAGTGAATGCTCCATTGATGATAAGTCCTGTTTTGTCAACCCCCCATTTTCCGAACATTTCTGTCATCTCGGGTTTACCTGAAATCATAGCAATTCCTTGTTTGAAGCCCATAAAGACTGCAAATAGAATCAGTGCAGAATTGATAATCTTTAGAATCATTGATGTGTTTTTTATATTATGAATACAAATATCAATGAAATTAATGACGTATCAATGGTGAATTTTTCGGAAATTAATGTTGAATGATGACAAAATCATACATTCTGTTTATTGTATTCCAAAAGAAGACCACAATCTATGGAATAAATTGTGGTCTTCTTTCACTAAGAATTATTTAACTACGACTCTGTTTTCAAATAGCCATAATGCAAAGCTGTTTCTTTTCCGAATAAGCTTGAGAAAATATTCTGAAACTCATGGATGTATCTGCATTTTATGGCGTTGCCGTATATTTTCAGACCTTCCAGGATTTTTCTGGAACTCAGGTCTATATCATATTTTATAAAAGCTTCCGGTCTTTCATACCGTATACTCTGATCCGAAGTGTAAGTTCTTGAAAATCCTAGCTTTTCAAGCCATTCTTCTGTTATTTTAATAGGCTTTATAGATGCTGCCGGGACTGAAATACTTTGAATGTCATTTTCAATTTTAACAAAATAAGCCTGTTCAACATTGTGGAAGATCTCAGTGATTGTATAAATTTCGTTTTTGTACTCAACTAAGTTCTTGATTTTTAAATCTGCTACATTCATAATATTTTGAGTTTTTAGGGTGATGATAAAGTCTCAAATAAATAGCAAATAGTATGCCCTGCATCATATTGTTAAGCCTTGTTTTAGTGAAGATTAGGTTAAATTTTTACTATAAAAAATTAATGATATGTTAAAATAGCACACCCATAAGGGAATAATAGCATTTTGAGAAAAAATAGATGTGGTACGTGTGTGGTACTAGTTTTTTGTTCTTTCTTTTGGAACTGCGTTCGCAGTGGTCAACAGAAGTGCTGCAATTACCGATATAATAAGTAGGCCTATGAAGATGTTCCAGGAATAAGCGTGAAGAAGATACCCGGTGCCACTTCCCAGAATGCTTGAGCCAAAATAATAAAATAGCCAGTAAATAGAAGTGGCTGAAGATTTTCCACGTTTGGCATATAAAGCAGTCATCTGACTAGCCATCGTGTGAGCCGCAAAAAATGAAAGGGTAAAAAGCCCAAGTCCGAAAATAAGGATATAGATGTTTTCTGATAATAATAATGAAGCTCCGGTAAGCATAAACAAAATTGAACCTTTCAAAATATCATTCATGCTAAATCTTTTGGAAAGCCGGCCTGCAATCATAGTTCCGAAAACTCCAAAAATATACATCAGGAAGATAAAAGCAATGATAAAATGACTCAATGAAAAAGGCTTTGCCTCCAGCCTGAATGTAAGATAATTGTATACACTCACAAAAGCTCCCATCAGTAAAGCTGCTGTGCAATATAGACGAAGCATATAAGGATTTGTCAGGAAAAACTTCATCTGCTTTACCTTTAGATGATAATCCGTTTTCTGAGGATTGAAAAACCTTGATTCCGGAAATAGTTTCCAGAATACAATACCCAGAATGAAGCTTTCTATCCCGATAAGAAGCACAGCATTTCGCCATCCGAATTCTCCTGCTATAAGAGTTGCGAGTATTCTTCCGCTCATCCCACCAATTGTATTGCCGCTGAGATACATGCTGATTGCCGCAGGTACCGCCAATGCATTCACTTCTTCCGTAAGATAGGCAAGAGCAACTGCAGAAACACCAGAAACGACAAAGCCTTTCAACACTCCGATGGCAATTAACAGGCTTAAGCTTGGGATCCAGGTAGAAATAATGGTAAGCAGGGCAGACGAAATCAACGAAAAGACCATCAGGCTTTTTCTGGAATAACTGTCGGCTTTAAAAGCGAAAAACAGTAATCCTAAAGCCATTCCTATTGTAGATGATGACACGAGTAGGGAAGTGTCACCTACAGACACCCCGAACTGTTCTGCAGCCATTGGCAGCATCGGCTGGAAAAGATAAAGCTGGGCAAAAACAGAAAGTCCTGAAAAGAAAATACAAAGTTTTATATATCGGAAACGTTGGCTTCCCTGATCGGTTTTTTCAGATGAATTCATGATTTTTTGCAATTAAAATGCAGAGGTTTAACAGAAAATTAAGTACCGTAAATTTCCTGATTATTTTCCGAATTAAAAAATCATTATCTCAATGATATTGATTGGTGAAACAAATCAGTGTATGTGTAAACCGCTGATGTATTCGGAAGGAGTGATGTTTTCCATCTGCTTGAACACCCTGTTGAAGGTAGACTGGTTTGAAAATCCGGCTTCTGTATAAATATACATAAGGGTTACCTTCTCAAGATCATTTTCATTAAGCAGTCTTTTTACACACTCAATTCTGTACATATTCAAATAGTTATTGAAATTGGGATATCCCTTTACCCGGATTGATTTTGAAATATAGCTGCTGTTGATTTCCATTTCTGTAGAAAGCTTTGAAATATTAAAATTAACGTCTTTATACAGTTGTTTTTCCCTCATTACAAGTTCAATTTTCTCAAATAGTTCGTCTGCAAAAGGTGCTTTTTCTACCACAGGCGCTGGCTGGGGTTCTATACTCAGGGTCTTCTTTTCAATTTCGCGGTAGATTTCCACTCTTTTTATTTTATCCTTAAAATAGAGCAGAAGGGATATCACAGCTACATTGGAAATCATAAGAATTGTATCGGTAATTCTCACATCTTCAGGTCTGTGTATTGGAAATTTAAAACTGAATGTTTTTGAAATAAGATATCCCGCAATAATATTCAATAATATAAACATACTGTAGATAAAAACGTATTTCCTCTGAAAGAAAACATAGGCTGCCAGCGGAATCGGAATAAGCCACACAAAGCTTGCAATAGAATTATTCCAGAAAGCAAGCATGATGTAAAAATTATAAAGTGTTGCTGTAATAATGTAGGAATGTACCATGACATTGACTGAATACGTTTTACGTACAATCATGTAAGTATAGACCAGTAAAAAAAGTCCACCAAAAAGATACCAGGCCATTATCCTATCCGGAATAATAAAAGTAAATATCAAACCAAATACGGCAAGAATAACAGACATCAGAATGTTGTAATAATACACCAGCTGTCTTTTATATTGTTCAATTTGTATGTCTTGGGTGGTAGTCATTTGTGGTAATAGATAATTTTAAATCATTCCAATGTGTTTTGTAACAGTCAGATATCAGAAAATGACTAGGTTAAAATACTGATTGTTATTTGTTTATGTGTTTTTGAGCCGTTTCCGGTTTTTCATTGATTATTCATGAAATTGATTGATCAATGCGGATAACTTTGCACCAGCTAGCTCAATAAAGGCTGATTGATGATTTGTCAATTGACCCACATGATTTATTCTCCTTTTAAATAAATCAAATAATTTTTTAAACAAATATACTAAAATGAAGAAAATAAAATTAACTCTCGCCAGCATAATGATATGTTTTTCAATAGCTGCGTCTTCCCAGGTAGGTATCAACACAGATTCCCCTAAAGTAACATTACATGTAGAAGGGAAACCGGATGTGGCTACCGTACCGGATGGTGTGATGGCTCCCAGAATGACAGGAGACCAGCTGAAATCTAAAGATGACGTTTATTTAGCTGCACAGACCGGAGCGTTGGTCTATGTAATTCAGGCGGTGACTATGCCTTCTGTAAAAACGGCAAAAGTAGATAAATCTGGATATTATATGTTCAATGGAACGACCTGGAAATTTGCATTTGGAGGAAAAGATGATGACATTACCATTGGAGATTTAATTTACTATCATGGAAGCATACCAGCAGGTACTTCGGGAGCTAATGTATTGGCCAGTACCTATCTTTCTGATCTTCCTATTTTGGGAGGATTTTTAAGGCTTGATGCGCAATTTAACAGCAGCTCGGCAGGAACAGGAGGTGTTACAACTTTTAACCCAAGGCTTTATAATGCAGGTACCTCAGATGTGAAAATCTGGGTTTCAGAAATGTCTACCCATACCGGTGATTCCGATAACGGGAATATCAAGTTATCACCAGGAGCCTACAGACAGTTTGATGATGGTGTTTACCTTACCCAAACGAATAATGAGACGGTAACATTTGATATTACAATACAGGAGCCGGAGCCAAGATGGTACAGAGTGTATTATGCATTTCGTGTAGACAATAAATCTATAGCAGGGAGCAGTGATGCCACGACAACAGATCCCAATCCTTCTGACAACACAAGAGAACTGTTTCTTTCTGTACAGAGGTTATACTGAAGGGTTGCTTTTTCGTAAAGCTGTTTGATGATTCTAAAAATACAATGACTATATAAAAAAATCAACGAAATCAGTAGATGGATTATTCAAAATCTAATGAGATTTGTGTTTTTTCTGGGGCGGGAATAGTATGAAATTCCTGCCCCGTTTTTTTAATGCATCATTTCGTACACTTTGATCAGTTCTGCAATATTGTTGACATCAAGCTTTTGAAAGATCCTTTTTTTGTAAGTGCTTACTGTAGACATTTGGATATTCAGCCTGTTGGCAATTTCCAGGTTTCCGTTTCCGTCAGCAAGGAGTTTAAAAATTTCATATTCTCTGGTAGATAACTTTTCTACAGGATTGTTTCTTTTGTTTTGAATAATAAGACCGATGAGTTCAGCAGGGTAGAAATATCCTTTTTCTATGACAGTTTTCACGGCATTCTTTATTTCTTCTTCACTGCTTTGTTTGTTCAGATAGCCTTCAGCGCCTTCTCTGATATATTGGATGGCAACATCTTTGTCATACCCTGAAAATATGAGAATCTTAAGGTCATTTTGTATGTTTTTAAGCTCAGGAACCATTTTTTTATACTGAGTTCCGGGCATATCAATATCCAAAATAAGAAGATCATAACGTTGATCGTCTAGCTTTTTTTTAACCTGTTCATAGTTTTCTGCAAAATCTATTTTCAGTCTCGGATAAGCCGTTTCAAGAACCAGAGAAGTCCCTGCCCTTACTACATAGTGATCATCAGCAATTAAAATTCTTTCATTCATAGAGATTAGTTTTTATTGATCGTTATCTCCACAATAGTTCCTTTGGGCAGATTTTTTCCGAAATTGATCTCAGCGTTGATCTTTTTCACCAGATGGATAACCATATGCAGACCAAGCCCTTTTCCTTTGAAACTGGGCGTTTCTAGCTTAGGATTTCTGAACAGGCTCATATAAGTAGCGATCTGCTCTTCGGACATTCCTGTTCCGGTATCAGCAATTATTATTGTGGATTGTTGTTGTTTTTCTGTCATATTCAGGGTGATCTCTCCCTCAAATGTATTTTTCACTGCATTATCAAGGATGTTATGGATAATGGCGGTTAAAATACTTTCATTCACTTTGGAATAAATCTTATGATCAGCAAGATGGGTGATGGTAGTTCCTTTTTCCTTTGCAATTTCAAAGAATAATCTGCTTTTAATCTCCAGAATTCTATTCATAGGATATTCCTTTTCTTCAAAAATATTTTCAGCCTTATAAAGCTCAGTATATTCTTTTAAGTTGAGCGTAAACTGATACAGCTGCTCTGAAGACTTATAAATACTGTCAAAATACTTCTTCTGAAGTTCCACATCATCAGACTCATGAAGCTTCTGAGAAAGCATCGCAATGAACCTGATAGGAGTGGTAATGTCGTGGCTGATGGTTTCCACCAACTTTTTCTGATATTCAGTTTCTTTTTGCAGGTTGCTTTTTACTACTTCAAGGTGAAGAGACGTCTCTTTCAGTTCAGAGTTTTTATTATGAACAATTTGTTTTAAGGCTTTGTTTTTTATTCTTAAAAAATTGGTTGTCAGCTGAACAATGATGATAATAATGATCAGGATGACGATAGAAGCTGACACTCTGAACAATAATGTCTGATAGAAAAGAGGCTGAATTTTGAAATGGATTGCCCTTTCTTCATACTTTCCATCAGGAGATACCAATATTCTTACACTGAGCGTATATTCACCCGGAGAAAGATTACTGATGGTGTATTTTAATTCCTTTCCGGTTGCAATCTTTTCCCAAGCGGAGTTTTCCTTTCCTGATATCCTGGCTTCGATATAAAGATTTTCCAGATTGGAAAAATAGGGAATGTCAATAAAAACTTCAGCGGTTTTATAATCATTCTTTAAATCAAGAATTTGATGAAAATACTGAGGTTCAGAATTTCCGATTTTTACCCTTTCAATATAGATTTTTTTCCTGTCCGGATAATATGTTCGAATAGTGTCCGGATTGAAAAATACAAAACCGTCCATTGATGGGAATACGAAATCTCCGCTCTCAAGAGCATGGGCATTGGGCTCCGAACTGCCATTGAACTCATTGGTCAGAAAACCATCTTTCTTGGTGAAACGGTAATAAAACACCGGAGTTTTTCTGTCTTCCGCATATTGCAGCAACTGTTTTTTTAGAACTTTAAACAATCCGTTGTTCGAAGAAATCCAATAATATCCTTTTTGATCTTCAAGGATATAATGCGCCGACTGCAGGTAATCGTTCCTGTCGTTCGGCATCTTGATAAGTTTGTGGTTTTTGAAAAGATAGAACCCGCTTTTATTCGTAGTGATCCAGATTAGATTATCTTTTGTCCTGATGATACTTTTTACATAGATATTTTTGAGTAAAGGAGTTATTGTCTTACTTCCCAGCAGTACCGAATACAGCCCATCACTGTTACCTGTCAGAATTTCATTTTCGCTGTACTGATGAAAAATATTGACAGAGCTTTTAAAATGATAAGTGAAGTCCGGTTTTGTAAACTGGTCTTTTTTGTAAAGATTAAGCTGGGTGCCGGAGGGGCCAGTACATGTGGTCCCATAAAGATTCCCGCTTTTCATAAAACTTTCAAATCCTTTGCTGATAAAAGTAGAATCCTTCTTTTTATACCCTGAATTTTTA
This sequence comes from Chryseobacterium sp. MEBOG07, assembly GCF_021869745.1. Classification (NCBI taxonomy): domain Bacteria; kingdom Pseudomonadati; phylum Bacteroidota; class Flavobacteriia; order Flavobacteriales; family Weeksellaceae; genus Chryseobacterium; species Chryseobacterium sp. MEBOG07. Next base: position 3,256,540 of record NZ_CP084579.1, on the reverse strand, counting down.
TAAAACCTGACAATGCTGTTCCTCTTTCTGATCAGAAGATTTCCGGAATTGTCATACATCATAAGGTAGTTTTCATTACTGCCAAACAAATGCTTTTTGACAATGCCGTTTTTTCCGAACTCTGTTCCGTCTTCAGCAATGATGGTACTTTTGCTGAAAGGAAGAGAAGCGTAATACACATTATTGGAAAAATCGGCTTCTTTCTTTGAAACATAAAAGTGAGAAAGATTAAGCACATTCAGGCCGTTATTGAGCGTTCCCAGATAAAGTTTGTGGAATTCTTTACCATAAAACATAGAATAGTAGGAATGATTTCCTATTTCTTCAAATTTTACAAGAAATTTCAAACGAAGGTCATTTTCGCTGCCCTCTACAATATAAATGTTATCATGATTGATTATAAAAGTCTGATTGGTAATCTGCTGCCAATAGATTTTAGTGTCCGGATGATTAAAAAGAGTAGGCTTCTCAGAAACAGAAAGATGCCCTTTATAGAGGGAATAGGTTTTTCTTCTTTTCAGATCATTGATAAAAAGAGTATCATTCAATATGAAAGCATAGTTCAGATCCTTATTGGTAAAAGGGATTACTATTTTGATTTTCTTTTTCCCTTCCTTATAGATAATCGTGTTCTTGTCGGTAAAATGATAAACCGAATTTTTAAGTTGAATAAAATACTGAACATCGTTATAGAAGTTTGAGGATATGATATTATTGGCAATTCTATGTACAAGTCCGGTACCGTTGGAAAATGCCATTTTATCACTGCTGGTAAGATTAGAAAGCTTCGGAAACCTGTTTTTAATGATAATCTTATTTTCCTGAAAATTATTGAGAACCGTAATACTGTCCAGGAGAGGATCGCCAATAAACTCTCCGAAACGCAGATTATTTACCTTAAAATTATTAAAAGTAATAAAGGAACTCCCATCATACCGAACAAGTCCGTTTTCTGTAGAGATCCAGATAAAGCCATATTTATCCTTTACAATGGCCTTTGCGCTACTTTGAGGTAGCCCATTGTCTATATTGTACCACGTGGAAGTATGGTGCTGCCCATGAATGTTTAAATATATACAAGCAAAAACAAATGCCCAAATTCTCATATATGTGCAAAACTGATCTATGTCTGCTGCTAATGCAAGAGACGGTTAATATTAGTATTTGTACAAGTCGAAGTTTTTTTAATGGGTAGGAACGATTGAAAATAAATTTTTATCATTGAAGTTTTCTGGTCTTTTGTGTTTTATTTTTTTTGATCGTGTAAAAATAGTGAAATTATGGAGATAAATCAGTATGCCACGATTTGTTTTATATAAGTTTTATACGGGTTTTACGATAGTATTGCATATGAAATTTTACATATTTCAAAAATAAGTGATAAATTCATAAGAGATTCCTTTTGAAACATTTTCTATTAATCTCAATGCTGTACTATGATTGTGATTTCTTTTAGGATTTTATAAATGAAAAATAGTGATGCTTCTGTATTTTTTTTCAAATTTATTGATTAACGGGTTAGGTTTTATTTAATTGCTTTTTGTAGTAAAAGTTTGACAAAAATCTGAGGTTAATTCTACATGATATCTTTGCTAAAGCTTATGGATATTCATATTTTTGCAAAAATATTCTCGGAACAATTAAAGAAACTCATCGTTTAAATAATGATTCTAAGAACACAAACGGTTTTATCTCAAAAATAAAAGAGACTGTCTCCATCTAAAGCGGTCTCTTTTTTGTTTTTTATTCTCAAAATTTACCATTTTAAGCCATAAAAAACCTCCCGGAAATGATGGGAGGTTAAATTAAACTGATTGTATATTGAAGTGTAATTCAATCGTTATTGATGAGTTTTGAGCCACTCTAGCCTGCGTTGATCCGGTAAATGTTTTACGGTAAAGTTCTCAAAAACAGCATTAAATCCGGTTCCGTCAGGACAGGCTGCCATTAATCCTACCATTACAGGGGTATTGTCCTGTAAAGGTGCATTTCGCATCAGGATATAGCTCTTGTCATCAAAAGAATAAAATATTTCCACAGCATCCAGTCTTCTTACTGCTTTTATCCATACTGCAGGTGGCGTTTTTTCTAATGTAATGACACTCCAGTCACTTTTGTTGTGAGTGACAACAGTGCTTAGGTTATATTTACCGTCTACAAACTCCACTCCGGCTTTGATGTAATGCTCTTTGTCTGTTCTCAGCATAAGACCCATCTGATCAAACCTTGCTTTATAGCTGCCGGTTATTTTTACTTTTGCTTCAAATTCACCTCCGTAAGTAGTGTAATAGAAGGGGGCATCATCCACAGTAAATCCATAATGTGAAATCCTCCAGTAATCACTCTGCGGGGTTACAAACATCGACAGGCTGTTGTTTTTGATTTCCCATTTTTCAGGTTCATTAAACCAGGTCATTTTCTCCAGAGTCTGGGCAGAAAATTTTTGAATCAGGAACAAGGCGCAAAAGCCTAAAATCAATTTATTCATTCTCTTTTGGATAAGTTCTAAGGGTAAATTATTATTTTAGCAAAAGTATTATTAAACCCACACTGTGTCAATACTGATAAATAACCATTATGGAAATCCGGGAACAACTCAGTCATAAATTATTGAATAACACTTCCAAAAAATGCATGCTTGATATTGACGTCTATAAGCAGAGAGCCCAAGCATATTCCGAAATGGAGGGCGCTATATGTGTATTAAGTGATGTGCAGGCAAATAAAAGTTATATCTATAAATCTGCAGCAGCATTAGAGCTTGGGATGAGTATGGGTGAAAACCCCACAGAAATAGATACAATCTGGGAAGAAGAGATGCTGAAAAAAATACACCCCGACGACCAGCTGAAGAAATATATCCATGAACTCCGTTTTTTCAAATTACTGGATGCTATGGAAATGGAACAACGTGCAGAATATAGTGTTGTGTCAAAGATCAGGATGAAAGATAAAAACGAGGAATATCGATGGGTAAAACACCGAATGTTTTATGTGTATTCACCGTATAATGACAAGCTGAGGCTGGCGCTCTGCATTTATAATATTTCTCTGGCCAGCTCTACAGTCCCTGATTTTATGATTATTAATACAGTAAAGGGAGAAGTTGTGGTAAAAGATAAGCTTGATTATAAAAATATTCTGAGCCCAAGAGAGCTGGAAGTTTTAAAATTTGTAGGAGAGGGATACGCGAGTAAAGAAATTGCCGACCGGCTTTCCATAAGCATCAATACAGTGAGTAGACACCGTCAAAATATTCTGGAAAAACTGAAAGTGAAAAACTCTACCCAGGCCTTCAAAGATAGTTTCTATTAGATATTCAGCTTGAATATCCGAAAAGTTCACCATGTTGTTTTGTATCTTATAATTAAATTTATACCTTGAATACAAATTAGCAAGAACAACACAAGATGAAAAGAAGTGAAGAGATTACCCGTCAGTATTTTGCCTTTTTGGAAAAACATATTCAGGATGTTATTTCAGGGTCGGTTTCCGAATTTATGGAACTGAATAAAATTGCCAGAGAACTTGCTGTTTCTCACACACATCTTACCGATACAATAAAAAAAGAAGCAGGAAAGCATCCCTGTTTTTTTTATGACGAAAAAATTATTGAACAGGCAAAACAGATGCTTATTATTTCCGATAAATCCATCGCAGAAATTGCCCGTATTTTTACTTACGATCCATCCAACTTTTCAAAATTTTTCAAAAAAATGACCGGTCTTACTCCCGGAGAATTCAGAAAATCCAATATATTATAAACTGACTGTTTTATTTCTTTAAAATTGCTGTGACAGGGTGTTTATGATGATTTCTATCTCGGGATAGGGATTTAATTATGCTTGGATTTCAGCATTAAAAGTGGGTTTAGTGAATTATAATGTTAAAATTGCTGGAAAATAATCTTTTATAAATGAGACGGTTGTAAAAAAATAACTGTCTTTTTTTATTATTTATCTATTAATATTTCTTTATTGTTTACTTTTTTTATTAAATTTAGGTAAGAAAAAACTAATTAATTCAATAGAAGAAAATGTTAAAAGATTCATATATATAAAATGAGTTTGGTTTCCAGCGGGTAAGAATAAATTATTGTGTCTTTAATAATATTTAATCTTAATTAGGGAGCTTAAGCCCTTTAAATAGTTATATATTTGTTTTTTTAAACCACAACAAACAAGATTAAGGATGAGCATCAATTTCACAACAGCAACTATTAAAGACTTTGAGAATATACCAGATAATAATATGGCTCAAAGGGCTGAAATATTTTATGAATATTTAGACTATGTAAAGTCTAATGGTCATATGAACTACAGACTGAAGAATACTTCAGGAACCAATGCAATACTGAATGTAAATATTGCAAACCAAAACAGAGAATTTGTTAGTTTTGTATCAAGTGATTATTTGGGATTTACACAGCACCCAAAAGTAAAACAAGCTGCAATTGAAGGGATAGAGAAATATGGTACAGGTACAGGAGCAACTCCTCTTATCGGTGGCTATTTTGATTATCACAATGCTTTAGAAAAGAAAATTTCAAGTTTTTTTAAACGAACAGAAGACGAAGCCGTAGTATTTACTACCGGTTATACAGCTAATAGTGCGAGTTTACAATGCTTAATGCAGAAGGAAGATCTCGCTATTTTAGATATGGCAGTGCATGCCAGTGTACATGAAGGATGTGCTTTTACCAATAAAAAAACATTTCCGCACAATAATTTGGAATCTTTGGAACACATTTTGAAGGTATCTGAAAATCTGTACCGTACGAAACTCGTTATTGTGGATGGAGTGTATTCCCAGGATGGTGATACCTCTCATATTAATGAGATCTATAATCTTGTGAAAAAGTACAATGCTTTTCTGATGGTAGACGACGTACACGGTGTCGGCATCCTTGGAGAAACCGGAAGAGGTACTTTGGAACAAGCTGGATTATTGGATAAAGTGGATATCATCACTGGAACATTCAGTAAAACGTTTGGTAACCTTGGAGGATATGTTATAGCCGACAAAAAATTGGCAGCATTCATGAGATTCCATTCCCGCCAGCAGATCTTCTCAGCTACAGCCCCACCATCATCCGCAGGAATCGTTAAAGCCATTGATTTAATAGATGAAGAACCTATCTGGAGAGAAAGACTCTGGAACAATATCAACTATTTCAAAAAAGGACTTGATGATTTAGGATTGGATACCGGAGTTACCTGTTCCGCAATTATACCCGTAAAAATTGGAGATCCTTATGTAACAGGAGAAGCTGGAAAACTACTAATAGAAAAAGGAATCTATACCAACCCGATTCTTTACCCGGCTGTACCAAGAAAAGATGCGCGTATAAGGATGAGTGTAACGGCAAGACACGAAAAAGAACATCTGGACAAAACGCTTAACGCGTTTGACGATATTAATAAAAAATTGCATATTGCAAAAAAATAATAAATTATGCCTAGAAAAGTAGTGCAGGGCCCCATTAGGGACAAAGAAAAAACAAAACAAAAACTGCTTGCTGCAGTTGGTAAAATTTTAAGAGTAAAAGGATACTCCGGATTAAAAGTAAGTAAGATTGCCGCAGTGGCTGGATTTGATAAAAAATTGATCTATGAGTACTTTGGAAGTACTGATAAGCTTATCGACGAATATATCAAATCTCAGGATTACTGGAGTCAGGTAAATCAGGACGTAAATGTTGATTTTTCCGACGGAGGACAAGAGCTTACCAAAATGGTTGTTCTGAACCAGTTTGAGAATCTGAAGAAAAATAAAGAACTTCAGAAGATTATTCTTTGGGAACTTTCAGAAAGCAAACCTATCCTTAGAAAATTAGTAGACCAACGTGAAGAAGTAGGAGAAGTGCTGTTTGGAAATATATCAGACCCTTTCTTCGGAGAAGGAGCAACAAGACACAGAGCAATTATGGCCCTAATTGTTTCGGGAGCTTACTATCTCAACCTTTATACAGCTTATAACGCAAGTAAATTCTGTGGTATTGATCTGAAAACAGAGGACGGAAGAAAAGAAATAGAAAAAGCTATTGTTGAATTGATTGGATTTGCATACGATAAGAAATAATCATTAAAAGTTTTCCGATTTGAGCAGAAATACATTTTTGTTGATATTTGAAAACTTTTAATTTTCAAATTAAAACTATATTTCTTATTTTTGACCAATGGAAAATTTTATAGTATCTGCAAGAAAATATCGTCCTCAGGAGTTTGATACTGTTGTGGGACAATCCCATATTACAGATACTTTAGAACATGCAATTGAAGAAAGCCAATTAGCTCAGGCATTACTTTTTTGTGGTCCTCGTGGTGTGGGTAAAACTACTTGTGCCAGAATTCTTGCAAGAAAGATCAATGAGAAAGATGGCTCGGTTTCAGAAGACGGCTTTGCCTATAATATCTATGAGCTGGATGCTGCATCCAATAACTCTGTAGATGATATCAGGGAACTGATAGATCAGGTAAGATTTGCACCTCAGGTTGGTAAATACAAAGTATATATCATTGATGAGGTTCATATGCTGTCTTCTGCCGCTTTCAACGCTTTCCTTAAAACGCTTGAAGAGCCGCCTGCTCATGCTATTTTCATTTTGGCAACCACGGAGAAACATAAAATTATTCCAACAATTTTATCCCGTTGTCAGATCTATGACTTCAAAAGAATTGTCATTGAAGACATCCAGAATCATCTGAGAACGATTGCCCAAAAAGAAAATATCCAGTACGAAGACGATGCATTGTACCTGATTGCTCAAAAAGCTGATGGCGCATTAAGAGATGCACTTTCTATCTTCGACAGGCTTTCCACATTCTCCCAAAAAAATATTACGCTGGCTAAAGCAGCCGAAGTCTTAAATATTCTGGATTACGACCAATATCTGAATATTGTAGATCTCGCCAAGGAAAACAAAATTCCTGAAGTGCTTTCTGCGTTCAATGAGATTGTGAAAAAAGGATTTGATTCTCATATTTTCATTGCCGGACTAGGAAATCATTTCAGAGACCTGATGATGGCACAGAATACTTCTACTATTGATCTCATCGAAGTAGGAGAGAAGACAAAAACCAAATTTATAGAACAGGGACAGAAGTGGGCCGCCCAGCAGCTGATTGATGGTATTGAGATCTGCAATCATGCGGATATTAATTATAAGAATTCCAAAAACCCAAGACTTACGGTTGAAATTGCATTAATGCAGCTGGCTTCACTGACAGCTAATTTAGGTGATACTAAAAAAAAAAGTTCCTGATTCTAGCTCCGTTTCTTAGTGAGAAGCAGGAGGTGAAGATGCCGGAAAAAGCTCCGGAGAAAAAAGAAGTTAAAGCAGAACAACAGTCTGCAGCTCCTGAAAAAACACAGGAAACTTCTGTAACGAAAACAACCAAGCCATTATCAAGACCGGGAATCTCTTCCGGATTCAGCATCAATTCCTTTTTGAATAAAGAAGATAAAGTGGAAACAGCAGAAAATGTTGTTGTGAAAACTGAAAATCTTCCTCAGCACCATTTTACAGATACAGATCTGCAGATGGAATGGAAAATTATGCTTAAACATCTCCAGGTAAAAAATAACATTGTATTCAATGCTGTAAAAACCTTCAAACTGGTAAAATCTGAAGAAAATAAAATCAGAGTTTTATTCCCCTCAGATTCTGCTAAAGTAGAATTTGATAAAATAAGCGGAGAATTTTTTAATCATTTTAAAAGAAAAATTCAGAACCATGCTATCGAGATAGAATACGTCAGAGACGTTGAAAACCTGAAGATTGAGGTCGTTACCAAGAGAAAAATGTTTGAAAAATTTATAGAAAAAAATCCACTTTTGAAAGATCTTGATGATTTAATGAAGTTTGATTTGACATAATTTTTATATATTTGTAAAATATTTCTGTTGAAAATACGTTTTCGACAAGAACAAATTGCAACCAGAAACGCTAAAACAAAGACATTTCCAGAATAAAATGGAAAAATTGACTAACACATATCAGTCTTTTTTTGCACCCGCTAATTATTTTTTTAGCGGTTATTTTAGTTTTTCTGCTTCTTATTATAGAAATTTCAGAACCTATTACCGATTTTATTGGTATTGTTAACTGAATTTCTTTCCAAAAAATACAGGAGAAGTAGAGCCCTATTATTTTCCTGATTCCTTTAAACAATTTTTGAACGGCATTTTTTGAAAAGAATTATAAATTAATTTTATAATCCAAAGGGCTATTGCTGTCAACTAAAAAAATTATACAAAAACAATAAAATTTAGAATATGAATTTAAATGATTTAAAAAACGAGTGGATCGATGGGCTTACACAGCCTTTAATGATTGCAGGACCATGTAGCGCGGAAAGTGAAACTCAAATGCTTGAAACGGCTAGGAGAATTAAAGAATCCAATGCGAATGTATCGGTTTTCCGTGCAGGGATCTGGAAACCACGTACCAAACCAAATGGTTTCGAAGGAGTAGGAGTGATCGGTTTGAACTGGCTAAAAAAAGTGAAAGAAGAGTACGGTTTCAAAACAGCGACTGAAGTGGCAAATGCACACCACGTTTTTGCAGCGTTGGAAGCAGATGTGGATGTTCTTTGGATCGGAGCGCGTTCTACAGTAAACCCGTTTACAGTACAGGAAATCGCAATGGCTTTAAGAGGAACCAATAAGCCGGTATTCGTAAAAAACCCTGTTAATCCGGATCTTGCTTTATGGATCGGAGCGTTGGAAAGACTTTTAGGACAGGATATTAAAAACCTGGGTGTAATCCACAGAGGATTTTCAACTTACCAGAAAACAAAATACAGAAACAATCCAAACTGGCAGATTGCCCTTGACTTCAAGAGCCAGTTTCCAAATATTCCAATGCTGATTGACCCGTCGCACATCTGCGGAAACAGAACAGGTCTTGCTGATATTACGCAGGAAGCTCTTAACGTAGGATACCAGGGTGCTATTATTGAGTCGCACTGCAATCCTGATGAAGCTTGGAGTGATGCTTCACAGCAGATTACTCCTGAGGTTCTTGCAGATCTTATTGGTAACCTGAAAGTAAGAAGTACCAATCTTGCAGGTTTTGAAGGTGAAATGGGAAGACACAGAACTTTGATCTCAGACCTTGACTTCCAGTTAATTGAACTTCTATCTCAAAGGATGAAAATTTCTGAAAAGATTGGTAAGCTTAAAAAGGAAAACGATATTGCCATCTTCCAGCCGGAACGTTGGAAAGTAATTACAGAATACGCTACACAAAAAGCGAAAGAAACCGGAATGTCTCAGGAATTTATTGAAAAAGTCTTCAAAGCGATTCACGAGGAGTCTATTGAAGTTCAGAATAATATTATGATCGATAAGAGATAAATTGCAGATAATAGGTAAGAGAGACTGAAAACTTTTACCAGATTTCCGGCAAAAAATATAGATTAGGGCTTAGACATCAGGACTTAGGGAATTGAAACATGTGTTTTTAACCTATTTCCTGAATTCTAAGCCCTAATTCCTTATATTTGCACCAGCATTATCTATGAAAGGAAAAATTATTAAATCTACAGGGAGTTGGTACCAGGTTTTGGAATTGGAAACAAATAAAATTTTCGAGGCCAGAATCAGGGGGAAATTCAAATTAATAAAAACCAGACTTACCAATCCACTTGCTGTAGGAGATTTTGTTGAGTTTCAACTGGAACAGGATGATATCGCCTGGATCACAAAAATTGACCCCCGTTTCAATTATCTGATCAGAAAATCCGTAAACCTTTCGAAAGAAGCTCATATCATTGCTTCTAATATTGATACGGCATGCTTTATCTTTACCCTTAAACATCCTGAAACATCATTAGGTTTCCTGGATAGGTTTCTGGCCTGTTGCGAAGCTTATAATATTACACCGTTGATTCTTTTTAATAAGATTGACGTTTTACATGAAGAAGAAATTGAAATCGTAAAAGACATAGAGTTTGTTTACCAGGAAATAGGCTATGACACATTGGAGATTTCATCATATTCCAGATTGAACCTGGATCAACTTCAGGAAATCCTTAAAGATAAAACTTCAGTATTCTTCGGACATTCCGGTTGCGGAAAATCTACTTTGGTGAATGCTTTACAGCCAGGATTAAATTTAAAAACATCTGAAATTTCAGATACCCATCTGAAAGGAAAACATACCACTACTTTTGCTCAGATGCATTTCTGGGATTTTGGCGGGAATGTTATTGATACACCTGGTGTCCGTGAATTTGCCATGATCGATATTGAAAAAGAAGAAGTACAGCATTACTTTCCCGAAATTTTCAAAAAGAGAAAAGAGTGCAAATTCCACAACTGTCTTCACATTAACGAACCCAAATGTGCCGTTCTTGACGCACTGGAAACAGGCGAAATTCAAGATACGCGCTATTCTACCTATATTAAATTGATGGACGAAGCAGAAGAAGCTTCCCAAAAATAATCAGAAACAGCATCTTATCATACTAATGCAGATTAATTCGGACAATCTGTACATATTTTAGTGCCCTTATGCCAGAATAATATTTTCAATAATATGTTTTTATAAGAATCATATTAACTTTTCTGTTTGGTTATCTGTTTTTACGGCTTATTTTTTTAATTTTTTAATGAAAAAAATTCTTTTTTAAAATAACTCTACTTTTTGGCATAGCTATTTTGGCAGATAACTCCACTTTTGTCACATTTTAAATTTTCTCTGCAATGACATTTTGGAAATTTCAATTATTTTATTAATTGCTATAGAAACAATAATGCTGTTAAAAATGGCCCTGTTTTGCTTGTTAAATTATGGAATTGATAAAAAAACACTATTGTTTTTAGGAAATAAAAAACCCAGCCGAAGCTGGGTAAAAACTAATAACCATGAAAACTCAAATTAAACATGAGAATCGCAATAAAATAAACAATTACTGTGCCAAAGTTTGGTTCACAATTTCTTAATAAAAGTTATTTTTATGTTAAAAAAAAATTAAAATAAAAATCAAAGATATTTTTTGTAATTTTGCGCCATTAAAAAAATATACATTTATGTCTAACATTACATTCACTATGATTAAGCCTGATGCAGTTGCTGACGGACATATCGGTGCTATATTGGGTAAGATTGCTGAAGGAGGTTTTAAGATCAAAGCTTTAAAATTAACTCAGCTTACAGTTGCTGATGCGAAAAAATTCTATGAAGTACACGCTGAAAGACCATTTTATGGTGAATTGGTAGAATTCATGAGTTCTGGTCCTATCGTAGCTGCAGTTTTAGAAAAAAACAATGCAGTTGAAGATTTCAGAACATTAATTGGTGCTACTAATCCTGCAGAAGCAGCAGAAGGTACAATCAGAAAAATGTTTGCAAGAAGCATCGGAGAAAATGCTGTTCACGGTTCAGATTCTGACGAGAATGCATTGATCGAAGCTCAATTCCATTTTTCAGGAAGAGAGATTTTCTAAGAAAATCATCTTACAAAATAAAAATCCGGAGAAACTTCTCCGGATTTTGTTTTTTAATAAGCGTAGGTGTCAAACGATATTAAAGATTGTTTTCAATGGCTTCTACATTTTCTCTGTAAAGCTCAAGAGGCTTATTCAGCAAAACAGTAATAACGGTCATCTGCTTATCAAGCCTTTCTTTGGGAATGTCAATATAAATAATTCCGGGTCTGTCACTCCAGTAAAGTTTATTGTAAATCGTATGGGGAAGCATAGTGCCTTCACCCACAATTCTTATTCTGGAAATGTCATTTTTTATTCCTTTTAGGGCGATAGGTCCCGTAGGTGTTCCTTCCACAAAAAGATAAAGAGTCTGTTTGTCTTTTGATAAAGCACTCATCCCGGAGTAATGTCCATCCGGTAATCCTTTTTCAGTTTCAAAAAAAGCTTCTGCATGTTTACCAATCCAATTGATGGTTTCGGTATTGGATAGAGGTGTTTTTCCGAGCTTCATATCAAGTCCGTCACTGGTCAATCCAGAGTTATTCAATAGATTGATACCATCATGCAATGAATTGGCCAGGTCATAAGCCGCTAATAATGTATTTTTATTTTGGAGTACTGCAGTGAGGGAAAGCTTTTCTTTCTTAAAATCTTTAAGAAAAACAGGGGGAGTATCAAAAGTGAGTTCTGCCACAGTGACATCCTGATCAAATTTTACATTAGAGAAGTTCAGTGTCAGCGTTTTTTCAGCGTCATAATCCATTTTGATAACGGCTGAAGGATCTCCTATAATTTTTGCTGAAATAGGTTGGGTTGCCAATCCATAGATCTTTGTCAGCTTTTTGGCTTCTTCCAGATAGAGGAATAAAGTTTTTTGTGATGTGGATAAGGCAGATTTCCCTTTATAGTTTTCAAAGGGAATTCCACGGGTTGTTTCATAAATGGCATGTTGGTTTTTGGAAGTCCAGCGGCCAAGGTTTTTCAGAATTTCAATTTGCTCTTCCGGAATCGTGCCATCTGATTTGGGACCGATGTCAAGCAACAGATTTCCTCCCATGCTGATCACATCTGCAAGGGTTCTGACAATCATATTGGGTGTTTTGTATGCTTTATCATAGGGCTGATATCCCCATGAATCATTCATGGTGTAACAAAGTTCCCAGTATGGATTTTGTGGCGGAATTACAGGAACTCCCTGCTCAGGAGTATCATAATCCCCATGATGATTAAGCCTGGAATTGATAATGATGTCAGAATTGTGTTTTTTAAGAAGATCAAGGGTCTGAGAAGCTTTCCATTCCTCAGAAGTATGTTCCCAATCTCCATCGAACCAAAGAAGATCCGGCGAATATTGAGAAGACAGTTCATTAAGCTGGCTTTGGTAATAGCTGATAAAATTCTGCCAGCGTTTAGGATCATTTTTTATTTCGTAACGCTTTTTTGTCCGGGTATTGATGTCATAGTACGGATGGCCCCAATCCGGTAATGAAAAATAAAGCCCGGTTTTTAATCCTGATTTTTTCAGCGCGGCAACAAAAGGACTCAAAACATCTTTTTTTGCCAAAGACTGATGAGGAATTGTCGTTGCATTTTCTGCCTTAGAATTCCATAAAGAAACTCCGTCGTGATGTTTAGTCGTAATGACGGCATATTTTGCTCCGGATTCTTTAATAAGGTTCACCCATTGTTCAGGCTGGTATTTTGAAGCTGAAAAACCATTCAGCTGTTTCATATAATTCTCGTGATTGATGTAATTGTTGAAGAATGACCAGGATTCGGAGATTCCGTTGACAGAATAGATTCCCCAATGAATAAAAATACCCAGCTTGGCATTTTTAAACCATTCCATTTTTTGCTGTTGTCAGCTGTTTGAACCTGTGCATCGATACTGTATGCTGACAGTGTCAATCCAAGGAAAATAGCTTTAATCAGACTGCTTTTCATAGGTAGATTTATTTTAACACTAAATATAAATAAAGAATAGATTACGGCATGTAATAGTTTCTTATTATTTACCAATAATTGTTATGAAAACGTTTCTTTTATTATTGTATATTTCTTTTAAACTATTTATGAAAGAAAAGGCTGTGAAACAATACGAAGAAAAGGGAAAATAAACAGCAGATCTGGATAAAGCGGTTTTAAGATAAGAGTTTCAATACACAACATGTATAATATTGGAACGTTTATTGTAAAATCTATCTGAAAAATAAACAATTATGAAAATTCCAACATTATTAATGGCGAGCTTACTGGCTGTAGGGGTTTCTGCACAAACTACAAAACCCGCCAATAAAGAGAAAAAGCCTGCAAAAAAGATTAAGAAAACAGCCATTACTGAAACACCAGGAAAGCCTAAACCAGGCAAATCTACAGTGATTGTAAAAAAAGACAGTGTAATTCCTCGTGGTCATGGATGCCCGGCTTGCGGAATGGGATAAAAGATGAGAAAGCCACTGTTGGGAGTATCCATGATGGCAGAAGCAGACTTTGTTTCTGCTATTTTGCCGTTGCTGCAGAATAACTCCATTGAGGTATTGGAATGGTCTTTTGATACCCTTTATCATACTCATGAGCCGGACTGGCTTTGCGATCTGCTGAACTTTTATGCCGAAAATAACCGTTTGATAGGACATGGCGTTTACTATTCTCTGTTAGATGCAAGATGGACAGAAAGACAGGAGGAATGGCTGGGAAAATTAAAAGAAGAAGTTCTACAACGGAAGTATAATCATATCACGGAACATTTTGGTTTCATGAATACTGATAATTTTCATCAGGGAGTCCCATTGCCGGTATCTTTACATCCTAAAACTTTACAGATAGGGAAAGACCGATTGTATAGACTTCAGGAAGCGGTTGACATTCCTGTCGGTATAGAAAATCTTGCCTTTTCGTTCTCTGTGGATGATGTTAAAGAACAGGGAATGTTCCTTGACAAACTCACAGAAGACAGCAATGGTTTCTTGATTCTGGATCTTCATAATATATATTGCCAATCCTGTAATTTCGGAGTAGAAATGCAGGAAATAATCAATTTGTATCCTTTGGATAAAGTAAAGGAAATTCATCTTTCAGGAGGGAGCTGGCAGGAGAGTGTATATGGGAAAATGCCGGTGAGGAGAGATACCCATGATGATGTTATTCCGGAAGATATTTTTTCTGTTTTACCTACTGTACTGACACAATGCCAGAACCTGGAGTATGTCATTATTGAAAGGCTTGGACATACCCTCAAAACGGAAGAGGAAAAAAGTAATTTCTTACATGATTTTAATAAGGTTAGAACAATTATTGAAGCCTCAGACTGGAAAAATAGAAGAGAGAATAGCTGGACTAAAAAGGAAATACAACTTACAGAAAAACCTGCTGAAGATCTGGTTTTGTATGAAGAGCAATCGAGGCTTACCAGGCTTCTTTTTGATAATGTAGGAGCAGCAGTCATTAAAGATCAGGGCTTTCATTATTTTAACACAGAAAACTGGGATCCCGAAATGATTTTGACAGCCCAGAATATCATTAAAAAATGGAATCCTTATTAAAACTCAATCCTGATAACCAAATCAAATTATATGAAAATGACAACATTAGTATTGATCATTACTGCCGTCCTCACTGCTTTGATAGGAGGACTTTTCTATGCCTATTCATGTTCAGTTGTTCTGGGGTTGGGAAAACTCTCTGATATGGAATATGTAAAGGCTATGCAAAGCATCAACCGGGAAATTCTGAACCCTGTTTTCTTTATGAGCTTTATAGGAACTGCAGTTCTACTTCCGGTATCTGTCTTTTTGTTCCGGGGGCAGCAGCCTGTTTTTATTTTTCTTTTGCTGGCAGCACTGGCTTATTTGATCGGTGTTTTTGGAGTAACGGTTGCTGGAAATGTTCCTATGAATGATGCTTTGGATAAGTTTGATATTTCCAATTCTACAGCAGATGCCATCAAACAGATGCGTGAAAATTTTGAAAACAGATGGAATTTCCTAAATAATATAAGAACTGTATTTTCTGTGTTTTCCATAATTTTTGTTGTCTGTGCCTGTATCTGGAACAAAGAGGTGTGAAAAAGATAAGAAAGGTTAAGTGAAAATACGGAGTCAAAAGATTCGGTATTTCTACGGATGTATACATAGGGTTTTATTCAGATCTTTGTGTTGTTAGCGAGACATAATTTAACATTTTCAAAGTGTTGAAAAAAAAGATTATAACCAAGACGACTTAAGTTCCAAACAAGAGAAAAGGCAGCCAATGGCTGCCTTTTGCTTATGATAAAATATAATCTATTAGATCTTCAGTAGCTCGATCATTTTTTCAGGGCTTTCAGCTGAGAAGACAGCATTTCCTGCAACAAGAACATCAGCTCCGGCTTCAAATAATTTAGAAGCGTTGTCAAGGTTCACACCGCCATCTATTTCGATAAGTGCAGTAGAATTGTTGCTTAAGATAAGGTCTTTGGTTTCTGCAATCTTTTTGTAAGTATTTTCAATGAATTTCTGACCTCCAAAACCTGGATTTACACTCATTAATAATACAAGATCTACATCTGCAATAATGTCCTCAAGCATTAATACCGGCGTGGAAGGATTTAAAACAACCCCTGCTTTTACCCCCTTGCTCTGAATGTGATGAATCGTTCTGTGAAGATGCGTACAAGCTTCATAATGTACAGAAATAAGGTCTGCACCATGATTGATGAATTCGTCAACATATTTATCCGGCTCTACGATCATCAAGTGAACATCTACAAATTTTTTAGCATGCTGCTGAACGGTTTTCATCACCGGAAAACCAAATGAAATATTGGGAACAAATCTGCCGTCCATTACATCAATGTGGAACCAGTCGGCCTGAGAATTATTCAGCATTTCAATGTCTCTTTGCAGATTCCCAAAGTCTGCAGATAGAAGGGATGGAGCAATAAGCTTCGTTTTCATTTTTACTTTTTATACTTTTTATTTAGATATAAGATGCTAGATCTCAGATTTCAGATCTTTAAAGAGCAGAAGTAGATGTATTCATTAGAGTCTGATATCTGCTGTCTGATATCTGAAATCTGAAATCTCAATTAATGATACTTCAGTTTCATTTCCGGCTTGATCTTAAGAATGGTTTCGTAGATAAGCTTGATAACGTTGCCTACATCCTCTTTAGATACCATTTCTACCGTAGTATGCATATAACGCAAAGGTAAGGAAATTAACGCACTTGGTACCCCGCCGTTAGAATGGGCAAAAGCGTCTGTGTCAGTTCCTGTAGCTCTGCTTGCTGCTGCTCTTTGGAAAGGGATTTTTTTTGTTTTCGCCGTGTCAATGATTAATTCTCTGATTATATGATGAACACTCGGAGCAAAGAATACAACTGGTCCTTCACCACATTTTTGATCTCCTTCTTTTTTCTTTTCAATCATCGGAGTGGTAGTGTCATGAGTAACATCAGTAACGATGGCGATATTAGGCTTAATAGTGTCAGCAATCATGTCTGCTCCATATAAACCTACTTCTTCCTGTACAGAATTGGTAATATACAGTCCGAACGGGATCGATTTTTTATTTTCTTTTAAAAGTCTGGCCACTTCAGCGATCATAAAACCACCAATTCTGTTATCGAGTGCTCTACAGACAAAATATCTGTCGTTCATTTCAAAAAACTCGTCAGGGTAAGTAATCATGCATCCCACAAAAATTCCCATTTCTTCCACTTCTTTTTTGGAAGTAGCCCCACAGTCGATAAAAATGTTTTCGATTTTAGGAGTAGGCTCATTCTGATTGGTTCTCGTATGAATGGCTGGCCATCCGAATACGCCTTTTATGATTCCATTTTCTCCGTGAATGTGGACAACCTTTGAAGGAGCAATCGTTTGATCTGAGCCTCCGTTTCTGATGACATAGATCAATCCGTCATCTGTAATATAATTTACATACCAGGAAATCTCATCTGCATGTGCTTCAATCACTACTTTAAATTCAGCTTCAGGATTGATGATCCCATAACAGGTTCCATAATGATCTACTTCTATTTTGTCTACATAAGGTCGGATATAGTCCATCCAGACTTCTTGTCCTTTGTGTTCATAACCTGTTGGTGATGATGTGTTTAAATATTTTTCTAAAAATTTCAAAGATTTCTTTTCAAATTTCATAAAAAGGAATGATTTTTGCGTTTAATTTTTGTTCTTATAAGTGTAAAAATAATGAATTTTAGTAAGATTATCTGCCTTTTTATTTTCTTTTTTGGAGTCAGTGTTTTTGGCCAAAAGGATGGTGTAGTGGCAAAACCACTCAATCAATATCCGGCTGAATCATTGAAAACAGATGAATTTGGAAATAAATATTATTATGACGAACAGCAAAAGGTCAAGATTTATGAAATCAATGGCGAGCCTGTAGTCGTATTAGATGAATTGATTTTGGTTAATAAACCGAGATTTAATAACCAGCTGGATAGAAATTACTATTATTTTCTGAATAAAAAGCTGTACAGAGTATATCCTTTATTTGTCACGGCACTCCAGCAGTACAGAGATATTCAGAAGGATATGAACGATATGGATAGCAAGGCCAAAAGAAAGTTTGTAAGAGAAAGACAGAATATGCTTGCTGATCAGTATGAAAAACAACTGAGAGATCTTACCACTACCGAAGGGCAGGTTTTTGCAAAACTGATGAATAGGGCTACCGGAAAAAATGTATTTGAAATTATCAAAGAGCTGAGAGGAGGATGGAGCGCTTTCTGGTGGAATGTAAAAGGAAAAATGGCCGATATTGATCTGAAAGACCGCTATGATCCCCATAACAACAGAACGGATGAATTTGTAGAATCATTGCTTCAGTCCAATTGGAATTCTGGTTATCTGCAGCCTTATCCAGGAGCAAGTGATTTTAAAGTCAAGAAATAATATAAATTCCTGTAAGAACACTTACAGGAATTTTTCTTTTAATTTATTGAAGACAATTTTATCTATTGGGAGAGGAAAAGGATTGTCTGGTCTGTCGATATCAATCCATTCTGTTTTTTCAATACAGGGATCCATAATAAGGAAATCCTCTTCATTGGCAATGTCTACTATATAATATATGGTAAGAAGCTGTTCATTTTCTTTGAAACGGGAAACCAGAAAGTTTTCCTGAGTATAAAAATGTTCCAGAACATTTACCTTTACATTAAGCTCTTCATCAAACTCACGATGCAGACATTCTAATACACCTTCACCATATTCTAATCCACCACCTGGAAATTTCATTAAAGCTTCGCCGGCATATTCCTCAAATAAGGTCAGAACTTGTTTATCTTTTACCGCACATCCATACACTCTAATGTTGATCTTATCTATCATATATATAATGTATAATATTTGTATAGCTAATGTAAGGAATTTTTATGAGTCATATAAGGGTAAAAGGGCAAAATACTAAGCAAATTTCCTTGTTAATAATTTCTTCCTTTTACTATTTTACAGCTTCACGGCATTAATCATCTCTCTCTTTCCTGGAGGACCCTGTTTTTTCTCTACCTGAAAATTCAGTTCCTGAAGAATTCTTCTTACGCTGCCTTTGGAAGAGTAGGTCGTTAATAATCCGTTAATGGCCATTTTGTCAGAAACCAGTTCAAATAATGGTTTTTCCCATAGATCAGGCTGTACTCTGGCTCCGAAGCAATCGAAATAAACAAGATTGATTTTAGGCAAATCAATGTCCTTTAGGTCAAAAAAATCACATTCTATCTTGTTTAAGTTGAATCTATTAATGATTTCTACTGACTTTCCCCAATCTGCCAGATGAATTTTCTGATAAATATTTTTAAACTCAGGGTTGTCAAAAAGCTCAAAGTAAGCCAAATCCTTAACTTCAGATTCATTTATTGGATATTTTTCGAGCGAAAAATAATTAATGACATGATTTTTGTCAGTTTTTAAATATTCATTAATTGTTACTAAAACATTCAAACCTGTTCCAAAACCGAGTTCTAAAATATTAATTTCGCAATCATTCACTAGATTTAATCCGTTTTTGATAAACACATGTTCTGCTTCTTGAAGTGCTCCATGATGAGAATGGTAGTTTTCGTTTAATTCGTTGATAAACAATGTTTTACTACCGTCGTTTGTGGTCTTAATCTCTCTTTTCAAGCTATTTTTTTGTCAAATTTACTCTAAAATTTTTATATTTAGAAAATTATGTTAAATTTGTAGAACATCGTAAAAATTTTAAAAAATGATAATTCAAAAAACTGAAAACTCCAGAATTTCAACATTTGACCCTAACAATTTTTCATTTGGTGGTACTTTCATTGATCATATGATTATTTGTGAGTATGAAGATGGAAAATGGGGTGATGTAAAATTAGTTCCTTACGGTCCGATACCTTTTACACCCGCTATGATGGGAGTAAACTATGGGCAAGCTTGTTTTGAAGGTATGAAAGCCTATAAAGACAAAGACGGGCAGGTTTTACTTTTCAGACCGGAAAAGAATTTTGAACGTATCAATAAGTCAGCAAAACGTCTTGCTATGCCAGAGGTGACTGAAGAAATGTTTTTAGACGGATTAAAAGCATTAGTAGATATCGACAGAGAGTGGATTCCACAGGGGGAAGGAATGTCACTATATATCAGACCGTTGATTTTTGCTACAGAAGAAGCTTTGAAAGCTAGAGTATCTAATAAATATATGTTTGCTATCGTTGCAACACCAGCGAAGAGCTATTACTCAGAACCGGTATCAGTGAAAATCTCTGATCACTATTCAAGAGCTGCAAACGGAGGAGTAGGTTCTGCAAAAGCTGCAGGTAACTATGCTGCTTCTTTCTATCCTACACAATTGGCTATCGAAGAAGGATATGAGCAGATTATCTGGACCGATGATGCTACTCACGAATATTTCGAAGAAAGTGGTACAATGAATGTATTTGTAAGAATCAACGATACAATCTATACACCTCCAACTTCTGAAAAAATTCTTGATGGGGTAACAAGAGACAGCTTCATCCAATTGGCTAAGAAAAGAGGAATTGAAGTGAAAATAGAGCCAATCCCTGTAAAAACAGTTATTGAAGCTTTGAAGGAAGGTGCTCTTAAAGAAGTATGGGGAGTAGGTACAGCAGTAGTTACCACTCAGTTCCAGGCTTTAGGATACCAGGGTGAGAAATTGGAACTTCCAAGATTATCTGATGATGAAAGCTATGCGGCTCTCCTTAAGAAAGACTTGGTAGACCTACAAAATAACTTAACTGAAGATCCATTCGGATGGAGAGTTATCGTAGATCACGCTCTGGAAACAGTTTAATCTTAACTGAACAAATAATATACAGAAACCGGGAATTTCCCGGTTTTTTTGTATGTATGCATTCATATAAATATAAAGTGGATGAACGTCCTTTAACTATAGGATTAAATTTAACAGTCTGGTTCTATTAGTAAATAGATACGTTATTACATTCACATATTTCTTCGTCAAGTTTTGTAATTGATTCGCGAAATGTGTATTTTCGCAAAAGTTTATGAGAAAATTACTCTTCATATCAGCCATAAGCCTGTTGAGCTGCAACAGAAATGCACAGACGGCCCATCCACCTGTAGGCGGTGTTTTGAGCCAAAAAGATCTGGATGTTTCTAAAAACAGGATGAAAAATCTAAATACCATAGAAAGAGGCCAGATTCAGGATTGGATCAATGGTCAGTCTGTGAAGTATTATCCTACGCAGCTTAATTACTGGGTGACGGCAGAAGACTATGATCAGAGAGAAAGAAGAAAAGATGAATCTTTGATTTCTTACTCTTATGATCTGTACGATTTTGACCAGACTAAAATCTATGAGAAGTCTTTTGAAAGAAGAGATGCCAGATTCGGGCACTTTGATGAACTGAGAGCAGTGGAAAACGCTTTGCGTTTTATACATGATGGAGAGGAAGTGACGCTTTTGGTGCCGTCTTCTTTGGCTTACGGAACTTTCGGAGACGAAAAGAAAATAGATAACGACATACCATTAATCATAAAATTAAAAGCCCAATAATACATGAAATTGTTTAACAAGAATATAATTCTGGCAGCGGCAAGTATTTCGCTGATGAGTTGTACCCCAATTTATAAAAAAATGAACGTAGACAAAGAAACTTACGAAGGTCTTAATGACGGGCTTTATGCCAATCTTCAAACCACAAAAGGTAATTTGATTGTGAAGCTTGAAGACAAGAAAGCACCAGTAACTGTAGCCAACTTTATCGGTCTTGCAGAAGGGAAAATCGACAACAAAGCTAAGGCTAAGGGAGTTCCTTATTATGACGGAACTATTTTCCACAGAGTGATCAAAGATTTCATGATCCAAGGGGGAGACCCTAAAGGAACTGGAGCAGGTGATCCGGGATATAAATTCGAGGACGAAAGAAACGACCTTAAACACACAGGAAAAGGTATTCTTTCTATGGCGAATTCTGGACCAAATACAAACGGTTCTCAGTTCTTCATCACTGAAGTTGCGACTCCTTGGCTAGATGGAAGACACACAATCTTCGGAAAAGTAGTAAAAGGTAATGATGTAATTGATGTAATTGCTAACGTTGAAAAAGGAGCTCAGGATAAGCCTAAAACAGATATCGTTTTAGAAAAAGTTTCTGTTTTCAGTAAAGGTGACGAATATAAGCACTACGATGCAGCTAAAACTTTCAACGAAGGAAAAGCTAAAATCGCAGAAAACAATAAAGCTTTTGCTGCTAAGGAGGAAGCTGAAAAAAAGAAAAAAGAAGAAGAATTCAAAGCTAATCAGGAAAAATTGGTTGAAAACCTAAAAGCTGGTATGCAAAAAACTGAATCAGGTCTTTATTATAAAATCACAAAAACAGCTGATGGTAAAGCTCCAAAAGTTGGTGACAATGTATCTGTACACTATGCAGGTAAATTGGTAGACGGAACTGAGTTTGATTCTTCATTCAAAAGAAATGAGCCTATCGATATTCCAATTGGAATGGGAAGAGTAATCAAAGGATGGGATGAAGGTATCCTATTATTGAAAGAAGGTGAAACTGCTACGTTATTGATCCCGCCAGCAATGGCTTACGGAGAAAGAGGTGCAGGAGGAGTGATCCCGCCAAACTCTTGGTTAGTGTTCGATGTTGAGCTTGTAAAAGTAAAATAATTGAATCTTTAAAATATTCTCAAAAGCCGTCCGATAAGGACGGCTTTTTTTATTCAGTTCAAATACATTCTGTAACGATCTGCGTACATGTTACGACACATTTCAATATCTGGAAGGTTTAATGATTTTTCTGGTAAAAAGTAATCTAAAAATTTGTAACAACTATTAAATAATGAAAACTAAATCACTTCTGTTTCTGTTTGTTCTGCTGTCGTTTATGACTTTTTCTCAGACCAAAGCAAATCCTGACAATGCGGCGATAAAAAAATCACTTACTTATTTTGTAAACAGTATTAAATCTAAACAGATAGATCAAGCGGTAAGTTGTATATATCCAAAATTCTTCACCATAGTTTCAAAAGAGCAGATGACACAGATTTTGAATATGACTTACAATAATCCATTCATGAAAATTGAAGTGCAGGATTTAAAGTTTGGAAATATTGAAAATCCTGAACTCATTACGGGTGAATATTTTTCTATTACCCATTATTTTTTGAAACTGAAATGTAATATCAGTTCATTAAATGATGAGATGAAACAAAAAATGAATAGCGCTTTAACAGCTAAATATGGAGCGAATAATGTAAAATATCTAGCCAGTGAAGGTTCATATCTCATCAACGCCAATATGAAAGCCTGTGCTGTTTCAAAAGATAAAAAAAACTGGAAATTTGTTATTCTGGAAAAGGAATATAAAAAAGAACTAGTGAAAGTCTTACCGAAGAAGATTCTGGATAAATTTTAAAGGGTTAAGCAGCAAGCTTCGATTTATTTATTAAAATAATACCGTCTTGAAAAAGGCGGTTTTTTTGTTTCCTATAAATACCGTAGAAATACGGATTTCGGTAAGGGTTTAATACTTCTATCTTTATCCATCACTTATAAGAAACAAAATAGAAAATATGTTTGATCTGAATTACGACCTAATAAAAAAAGAAATTGAGTCAGAAATGTGTGAAGAACACGGTCTGCATCCGGAACTCATTAAAACAGATGAGGGCTTTGGAATAAAAGCCTGTTGTGAGCCTTTCAGAGAGAAAATGGTTGAAAAATCCGGTAAAATGATTGAAGAAGAGACAAAAACGATTCTCGATAAAATGATGAAGGATCTGTTTAAAGAATAAGTTTTTACAATGTTAAGATAACTTTGTTATCGCAGAGCTGCTCCTGATGGGGTGGCTTTTTTTGTTGTGCATTTTGAACCTTAATGAATGTCAATAAAAGTAATGAACAGTAAATTGTAAAACAAAAAAACCGCCCCAAAAGGACGGTTTTTTCAGTAAAAATTAATTGAAAGTTATATGTTCTGTTATCTTTTCTTCATACCAGTTCCAGCCAGGGAACTAATGAATACAAGGCCAAAGCCGATATAAGCGGCAAATGCCGTCAGATATATTATTAAGCTGTTTAAGCTTGGTTTTAAGGCGTATACCAAAACCGAAAATGCAGCAAAACTCATTACCAACAATAGGCTCCATATATTCAATTTTGCAGCATCTTCATTTCTCTTAAAAATCATTTCAAAAAAGGATCTCATCATTACTAACATTTTAAGGGTTATACATTAATTAAAGAATAAAGGCGCACTCATCACGGTAAAAAGAATAAATTCCTTTACTGGGCTAAGATTCACGATGACTTTGCCATTTATTTATATCGTAATACCGGGCTAAAAGTCCGGGATATTTTTGTTTTTTTGAATCAATAAAGATTCTTGGTTATTGATGATACCAGTTAGATACGGGGTGCAAAACTGCTGTGATTAACTAACGGGGGTTAGTTAATCACGAGCCCGTATCTTTTACGGCATCGTAGAAAAAAAGGATTCATATGCTAGATATGAACTTGAATCAGTGGAAAAACTGAAAATCCACAGAAAACCTTTTTTCTCATCCTTAGTGCTTTTTTAATTTTTTCTCAATATTCTAAATGCCAATATCATGCCAAAATATTACTTTCTCGATTAACACTTTGTTTTAAGAGGTTGATAAGGCTCGTGTTAGAGCGTATTTTCATCTGTTATTTCGTTAAACAAAGAAAAATTTTCTATTTTTAAGGTTTAATAATTTGAAACAAAGAAAATATTACAGTTTGATCATATTTTTATACCATTTAAAATATTTATAGAAAAGTTTTAAAAATGAATCAGGAAAATTTAAAAAATAATATTGAGTTCTGTATAGCTAACCTCTTGAATTTGGCAAAGGTTCACTGCTGGAATACAATTTCCCCTCATTTGTTTTTTATTCTATCTGATTTTAATGAATTTAAAGGATCCAATTTATCTGAGAAGATGAAATTCAGGACCAGAATAAATAATTCAAAACCACTATTGACTTTAGATTGGGCACTGGAAATTTTGTATAAAGAGTTTTATGACCTTTATGATGTCACTCTGTATATTTTTCAAGGAAATAAATATGAAACTATTGTAGAAATTCAATATTACAGGAAATCCAATTTTGATGCTGATTATTTTGCTTTAGTAAAAGATGATCCGCCCATGTTTCATTCAAAAATTGCAATGCCGGTATATGCATGGGAGGGAGGAAAGTTTGATGTCAATTGGGAATCAGGTGGAGGGATGGATCATGCATGGAAAATATTTTGGTGGCGGAATTTTTTGTATAAACGTAAAATTAAAGGAAAAAAATACAGATAACACAAATGTTGCTGCACGAATTTAAGGAATAAAAGGAGGGGAAATTCATTCATAAAAGAACACGCAGTTATCTGTGTCAATTTGTGAAATCCGTGGTTGAAAATATGGTTTTAAAATTATTATAAGTTTTGGTTGGCTGAGGCCATTCGAAAGCATCCATAAAGATAAACAGGCTAAACCCTGTTCCTATTGAATTAAATCATAGTATCAATGTTTAAAAAAGAAAACCGCCTCTAGAGGCGGTTTCATATGTATTACCAGTTTTTATCTATCATATAAATAATCTGTGTCAAAGTGGTAGCGCCCAATAAGAGCTCTCTACGATTCACCTTTTCAAAAGTATCTTCTTCCGTATGGTGGATATCGAAATAACGCTGAGAATCCGGCATCAATTCAGCTGCTGGAATTCCAATGTCGTGGAGTGGATAAAGGTCAGTTCCTGAAAATCTCTCTTCGAAATTGTAAACTCCATAAGGAAGGAATAGGTTTGACCAGCTTTTGATCTGATTTCTTTTCGCATCATCCATATCCAGGGCAATACCTCTTGGTGCAAAACCTCCGGCATCTGTTTCTATTGCGAAAAGATGTTTTTCATTTTTCTCTTTTACCGTTTTACCATATTGAATTCCACCTTTTACTCCATTTTCTTCATTCGCAAAGCAGACTACTCTGATGGTGTGATTGTTTTGCATTCCTAGTTTCTTAAAGGTTCTCAATACCTCAATGCTCTGAACAATTCCGGCTCCGTCATCATGTGCGCCTTCGCCCACATCCCAGGAATCAAGGTGTCCGCCTACAACGATTACACTTTGGTCTTTCTTGCCTGTAATTTCTCCAATAACAGAATGAGAGAGTTTTTCTCCTTTCATCCCACAGTTGGAATTGAGTTTAGCGATAATTTTCTGGCTTTTCAACAAAGCTTCCAGTTCATCTGCTGTAGTGCTTCCGATGGCCACGGCTGGTATTTTGGTTACTTTATCTTCATAACGCATTGCTCCGGTATGGGGAACATCGTCAAAAGCTGAAGATAAAGATCGGATGATCGCAAATTTACCTCCTTTTTTGGCTGTTAAAGAAGCAGCTGTAGTTCTGTATTTTGCAGCATCGCCGTATCCTTTGAATGTTTCTATGAATGACTGACTGAAAGGGTAGTTGAAGAAAACAATTTTATCTTTTACTTTTTCAGCAGGAAGCTTGTCATATTCTTCCATAGATTTTACCATGATGATTTCTCCGGAAATATCTTTTCCTCCGGTTCCTTCCGAATTTCCAAGAGAAAGCATTTTAAGGCTTTTCCATTTTCCGTTGGAAGCTTGGATGTGGAGGGATTCTTTTCCTCTTACCCAGACAGGGATCATCACTTCCTGAAGCCACACTTTATCAGCTCCGGCATCACGGAGTTTCTGTTCGGCCCATTTTACTGATTTCTCATAGGCTTCGGAGCCACTTAAACGGTGTCCGATATTTTTTGTAAGCTCTCTCAGCTCAGTATATCCTTTTCCATTGTTCAGGATCTCCGTAGAGATTTTTCTAAACTGAATAGAATCATCTTTGGATTGGGCAAAAGCGGCCATTCCAAAAAGTAATAATGAAGTTCCTAGTATCTTTTTCATGGTTACCAATTTTTATCGATCATATAAATAAGTTGTGTCATCACCGCAGAACCGAGTAACAGTTCTCTACGGTTGACTTTTTCAAAAGTGTCTTCTGCCGTATGGTGAATATCAAAATAACGCTGTGGATCAGGAACCAGCTCAGCGGTGGGAACTCCCATTTCGTGGAGGGGAGCAATATCTGATCCTGAATATTTTCCGTCAAAATTGTAAACGCCATATGGTAAAAATAGATTGACCCAGCTTTTGATCTGGTTTCTTTGAGGCTCATCCATCTCCAGGGAAATTCCTCTGGGTGAAAAACCTCCGGCATCTGTTTCTATTGCAAAAAGATGTTTTTCGTTGTTTTCTTTGGCAACTTTACCATATTGTTTTCCGCCTTTTGTCCCATTTTCTTCGTTGGCAAAACAAACGGCACGGATGGTATGGCTATTTTGTATTCCTAATTTCTTAAAAGTTCTCAGTACCTCAATACTCTGTACAATTCCTGCTCCGTCATCATGTGCCCCTTCACCAACATCCCAGGAATCCAGATGACCTCCTACGACAATTACGCTTTGGTCTTTTTTACCTGTAATTTCACCAATGACAGAGTGGGAGAGCTTTTCACCTTTCATGCCACAGTTGGAATTGAGTTTAGCGGTAACTTTTTGATTTTTCAATAATGCTTCCAGGTCATCAGCTGATGTGTTTCCGATCGTTATGGCCGGCACTTTGGGGATGTTTTCTTCATAGCGCATGTTTCCTGTATGAGGAACGTCGTCAAAAGCTGAAGATAAAGATCGGATAATGGTAAATTTTCCTCCTTTTTTAGCCGTTAAAGAAGCTGCAGTCCGTCTATAGGCTCCTGCTTCACGGTAAGAAATAAAAGTCTGTACATTTCCCTGATTAAAAGGGTAGTTGAAGAAAACAATTTTACCTTTTACTTTTTCTGGGGGAAGCTGATCATACTCTTCCAGAGATTTTACCATAATAATATCACCCGAAACGTCTTTTCCGTTGGTACCTTCAGAATTTCCAAGAGAAAGCATTGGAAGGCTTTTCCATTTTCCGTTAGAAGCTTGGATGTGGAGGGATTCTTTTCCTCTTATCCATACCGGGATCATCACCTCCTGAAGCCATACTTTATCAGCTCCGGCATCGCGAAGTTTCTGTGCAGCCCATTGTACCGATTTTTCATAGGCTTCAGATCCGCTTAAACGGTGTCCTATATTTTTGGTAAGCTCTCTCAGCTCAGCATATCCTTTACCATTGTTCAGGATTTCGGTGGAAATCCTTTTGAACTGGATAGAATCTTCTTTAGTCTGGCCAAAAGCAGCCATTCCAAAAAGCAATAATGAAGTTCCTACTATCTTTTTCATTGTTACCAGTTTTTATCAACCATAAAAATCATCTGTGTTATCGCAACTGCTCCGAGAAGAAGTTCTCTTTTATTCACTTTGTCAAAAGTATCTTGTTCGGAATGGTGATAATCAAAATATCTTTGTGTATCTACAACAAGCTCTGCTAAAGGAATATCCAGTTTTTTTAAAGGAGAAATATCCTGAATTGCTTCTGTTTGGTCGAAATCATACACCCCATAAGGAAGAAAGTATTCTTTCCATGGATAAACCAGCCTTCTTCTTTGAGGTGACATATCCAAAGAAAATCCTCGTGGAGAATATCCTCCAGCGTCTGTTCCTAAGGCAAATATGTGCTTTTCATCTTTCTTTTTTACATAAGCAGCGTACATCTCACGGCCTTGTCCTCCGTTTTCGCTATTTGCGTACAAGACTACCCGGATGGTGTGGTTGTTTTCGTATCCAAGCGCCTTCAGTGTTCTTAAAACTTCGATACACTGCACAACTCCTGTTCCGTCATCAATTGCACCTTCACCAAAATCCCACGAATCAAGCTGAGCGCCTAAAACAATTACTTTAGAATCTTTTTTGCCCTGAATTTCAGCAATGATATTTGGATTCGTCGTGTCTCCTTTTGATTCAGCAGTCATGTTGATTTTGGCAGTAACTTTTTGTTTTTTTACTATTTTTTCCAACTCATCTGCGGATCTTACTCCGATGGATAAAGCCGGAATCTTTATTTTATCCTCTGGCTCATAATAAATCATTTTAGCATGGGGAGTATCGTCATTAGCTGTTGTTAATGATCTTATAATTAATGCTTTTGCACCTGTTTTAGCAATGATGGAAGCGGAAACTAATTTTGATTTTGCCGTCAGTAAATAGGAATCACTTGTATTAATGATTTTCGGATCCATTGGAAGATTCACGAAAACTATTTTATCTTTTAGCTGGCCTATCGACATTGCATTAAGCTCTGAAGTGGAATTGATTAAAACAATTTCACCTACCAGATCTTTTCCGCCTGTTCCTTCAGAATTTCCAAAAGAAAGCATTCTGATATTTTTCCAATCTCCGTTTCCTGCTTTTATCTGTAAAGATTCTTTTCCTCTGGTCCAGACAGGGGCTTTGGCCTCTTGTCTCCAGATCATCTCAATACCAATTTCTTTGAACTTTTTTTCTGCCCATTCTACTGCTTTTGCATAGCCGGAAGTGGCACTGAAACGAGGACCGATACCTTTGGTGAGTTCTCCGAGATTATTATAGGCAGTACCATTGGTCATAATTTCATCTGAAATCTTTCTAAATTCATCATGATAATTGAATTTGGCAACGGTACCTTTTTTTGCCGGACTTTTTTGTGGCTTTTTTGAGAAAATAAAAATCCACTCAAAAAGAGTGGAAGTATAATGAATAGTTTTTTCATTTTTTATTTACCTTTCTTTTTCCATTGATAAAAGTAGGAAAAAAATAGGAATTTATTAAGGTTTCATGTCGTACATTAACAGAGCTGTAATCAGTTTGGGTTCAATAAATGTACATTTCGGAGGCATACTTAGTTTTAAATCTGAAATTTTAATCATATCATTAAAACTTACAGGATAGATTCCAAAACCGACCTTACCTTCACCACTGTCTATCTTTTCTTTTAAAATATTGATTCCGTTGATATTGGAGGTTCCTTTTACATAAGAAATCATCTCAGAGCTGTCAGGATCTTCAATTTTCAGGATATTTTTGAAAATATATTTGTCTAAAAGATGGTGGTCCAGATTGTCCAGAGACATTTCTTTAGAACGAAGGTCATGCTTTACGTGAAGAGAGTAAAATTTCCCGTCCAGATACATTGAAATATGGAATTTCTGAGAAGGATAGTATGATGTTTCTCCTTTTTCATGGATAAGGAAATAATGCTCAAGCTCTTTTAGGAAATCCTCAGGAGAAATGCCGTTCAGATCATGTAAAATCCTGTTATAGTCATGAATTTTAATAGACTGGTTGGAAACGATAAAGCTGAACACAAAGTTGTAAAGTTCTGTGCCGTTATGTCTTTTGTTTTTCTCTTTATGATACTTCGCATTCAATGCTGTAGAACCTATTCTGTGGTGTCCGTCAGCAATGTAAAAAGAATCGATCTGATCAATTACTTCTTTGAATTGCTGCAGTTTCAGACGGTTGTCTATTCTCCAGATTTTATGTCTGATGCCAATAGAGTCTATGTGATTGAAAATAGGAACATTTTTTTCCTCATGATTCATCAGCAGCTCAATTTTTGAGTTGGCAGGGTAGGTTAGAAGTACAGGTTCTGCCTGCAGACTTACTTTCTCAAGATAATGAGCCAGTTTTTCTTTTTTCTGAGGAATGGTACTTTCGTGTCTTTTGATTTTTCCATTCCAGAAATCTTCAATACTAGCCAATCCGAGAAGTCCCCTGAACACTTGTTTGTTGGGGTAGATCTGCTCATAAAGATAATAGGCTGAATTGTCCTGGACCAATTTCTTCTCGTCCAGAAGTTCTTCAAATGTAGATCGGATCTTTCGCAGATTCCGGTCAATATCTTTAGATTTACTTACAACATAGGGTTTAATCATATTGATGTAAGTATTTTCAACTTGAGCTTTCTCTGCAATCTCTTCCTGGGTGAAATTATCCAGTGGATGTGTAGGGAAAGTACTCTCAAAGTCTCTATGAGGTCTAATTCCACGGAAAGGTTTAAAAACAGGCATATTTATCTTATAGTTTCTTTTTGTAGCTTAATAATTTGTTCTGCAAGTTCGATACCGATTTTCTCTTGCGCGTCTACTGTATTTCCTCCTACATGAGGAGAAAGTGACAATGCGGGGTTCATCAGTAATGGTAGTTCCGGGCTCGGTTCATTTTCAAAAACATCCAATGCCGCTCCGGCTATTTTTCCTGACTCAATAAAATCAATCAGTGTCACTTCATTGATGACACCGCCTCTTGCAGTATTTACAATATAGACTCCGTCTTTCATTTTTTCAAACTGAGGGGTATCTATAATATACTCATTCGTTTTCGGCGTATTGATGCTGATGAAATCTGCATCTTTAAGAAATGCGTCCATATCATTGGTGGAAGTGATTTCAAAGTCTACCGATTGTCCGTCAAAGAAGTTCAGGGTGAGAACTTTTGTTTTATGGCTTTTCGTCAGAACAGTTACTTTCATTCCTAAAGCAATTCCTATTTTTACGACTTCCTGTCCAATACTTCCAAAGCCGATTACTCCTAATGTTTTTCCTGAAAGTTCATACGCATTACCGAATGACTTTTTCATAGCGTTGAAATGAGTATCTCCTTCCAGGGGCATTAATCTGTTAGATTCGTGAAGGAACCTTGCCAGAGAAATAAAATGTCCGAAAACCAATTCTGCCACTGATTTTGAAGATGCTGTAGGCGTATTGATTACTTTAATGCCCTTACTTTTGGCATATTCAACATCAATGTTATCCATTCCTATACCGCCTCTTCCAATTATTTTAAGGCCAGGGCAGGCATCAATAAGGTCTTGCCTCACTTTCGTTGCACTTCTTACCAGAAGAACGTCCACATTATTATCGTTGATAAAATTTATAACGTGATCCTGAGCCACTCTATTGTCCAGAATTTCAATTCCGGCTTCTTTTAGAGCGTTTTCTCCTGCTTTTGAAATTCCGTCGTTTGCTAAAACTTTCATGAGTTATTTGATTTAAAGATTGAAAGATATACATATTTCAAAATTTTAAAACTAGGGTGCAAATTAATGAATTTAAATTAACTGCTCTTCAGTCTTTCAATCTTTGAATTTTTTTAATGATTAAATTATTTGATCGATTTCATTACATCCACCAAAACCTGTACACTTTCGATAGGTAAGGCGTTGTATAAACTTGCTCTGTATCCGCCTAAGCTTCTGTGTCCGTTCAGTCCGCTGATTCCTGCAGCTTTCCATGCATTGTCAAATTCTTCTTTCTTACTTTCGTCTGTAATGTTGAAAGAAACATTCATCAGTGAACGGTCTTCTTTTACGCAGAATGCTTCAAATAAAGGATTGCTGTCGATTTCATCATATAAAAGCTTAGCTTTAGCTTCATTTCTTTGTTCTGCAGCAGCAATTCCTCCGTTTTTTTCAAGATACTGAAGGGTAAGTAAAGACGCATATACAGGAAATACCGGCGGGGTATTATACATGGATTCTTTAGCAATATGTTGAGAATAATCTAATATAGAAAACATGTTTTCTCTTCCTGTTTTACCCAGGATCTCTTTTTTATTACCATTAAAGTAACTCCTGCAGGTCCCATGTTTTTCTGAGCACCGGCATAGATCAGATCAAATTTAGAAAAATCCAGTTGTCTTGAGAAAATATCAGAACTCATATCACAAACCATCAGTGTGTCCACTTCAGGAAAAGATTTCATTTGAGTTCCATAAATAGTGTTGTTGGAAGTACAGTGGAAATAATCGTATTCTGAACCAACCGTATAATCTTTAGGAATAAAAGTGTAGTTTTCTTCTTTTGAAGAACCTAATACGTCTACTGTTCCTACTTTTTTAGCTTCTTTGATGGCTCCGGCTGCCCATGTTCCTGTATCCAGGTAAGCTGCTTTTCCACCTACTTTCATCAGGTTGTAGGGTACCATTGCAAACTGCATGCTGGCGCCTCCTCCTAAATAAAGAACTTCATAATCATCACCAAGATTCATCAATCTTTTTACAATTGCACGCGCTTCGTCCATTACCGCAACGAAATCCTTGCTTCTGTGGGAAATTTCAAGAAGAGACAATCCGATACCGTTAAAGTCCAGGATAGCCTGTGCTGATTTTTCAAATACTTCTTGTGGTAAAATACATGGCCCTGCGCTGAAGTTGTGCTTTTTGTTCATATTTTTATTTTTGGTTGCTTCCGGAATTTAAACTCCTGTCGCTTATTTTTTGGTTAAGTTGGATTTTTGATCAAAAAAAGCCGCCTCATACATGATGAGACGGAATTATTTTTATTCACCGTGTAAGAATGCTTTTTTATTAAGCAGTGCTTCTTCAGATTCTACGTGATCTTCATCTGGAACACAGCAGTCTACAGGGCATACCGCTGCACACTGAGGTTCTTCGTGGAATCCTTTACATTCTGTACATTTATCTGTTACAATAAAATAGACATCATCACTTACAGGCTCTTGTGGTGCTTCTGCATCTACAGTAAGTCCCGACGGCATTGTAATGGTACCTTGAAGAGCCGTACCTTCAGAAGCTTTCCAATCTACAGCTCCTTCATATATTGCATTGTTTGGGCATTCCGGTTCGCAAGCTCCACAATTAATGCATTCATCAGTTATTTTGATAGCCATCGCTAATTTTTTTTAAATTTGCACAAAATTACAAAATATTCCCCAATTTTAAAGTAATTATGAATACCGAAAATCAAGTTTTAGGACTTATTAAATTAAGTGATTATATAAAAGCGTTTCTAGCTAAGAAACCAGAATATCACAATGAAGATGATGCTGATATTGAATTATTGTTAAAAAGGTCTGAAATAGAGAATTCGTGGTTTACCATTGATAATCAGAAATTTGCTTTACAGCAATGGGCAGATCTTCTGACTGAAGAGAATATCAAAAACTGGCTTGGAAATTATTCCATCTCTAAAATTTCAAAAAGAGTAGGACTTATTTTGGCAGGAAATATTCCTTTGGTAGGATTTCATGATGTAATGTCCGTCGTTTTGGGCAATCATATTCCTGTGATTAAGCTATCTTCAAAAGATAAACGCATGATTCCGTTTTTATTAAAGAAATGGAATGAGCTTTCTGATGGAAACGTAGCTTTTGAATTTGTAGAGAAATTAGAGAATTTTGATGCGGTTATCGCTACAGGAAGTAACAATACAGCAAGATATCTGGAATATTATTTCAAGAATCATTCAAGTATTATCCGTAAGAACAGAACTTCTGTTGCTGTGCTGAAAGGTGATGAAACGGAAGAAGAGCTGCAATTGCTGGCAAAAGATATTTTCCAGTATTTTGGGCTGGGATGCAGAAATGTGACGAGAGTTTTTATTCCGCAGGATTTTCTTATTGACAGGCTTTTTGAAAACTTCCTGGCATATCAGGATATCATCAATCATAATAAATATGCTAACAATTATGATTATAACAGAGCGGTTTATCTTTTAAACCAGGACAAATTCTGGGATAATAATTTTGTGATGCTGAAGGAAGATGATAAGCTGTTCAGTCCGCTTTCTGTGATCAATTTCAGCAGATATGAATCATTGGAAGATGTGAAAAACTTTATCACTGAAAATGAAGAAAATATACAGTGTGTAGTGGGTAAAGAGGAGTTAGGTTTGAATGCAATTCCGTTTGGAGAAGCACAGAATCCGGGGCTTGATACCTATGCCGATAATGTAGATACAATGAAATTTTTAGAACTGGTCTGATTTTCGTATCTTCCATCACTTATTTCACCAGATAATAAAACGAATACAATGAAAAAATTATTGCTTGGACTTGTTCTTATGGGTGGACACTTGATGTTTGCACAAACAAAAGCAGGTTCGAAGGTTGATAATAACCAAAAAAAAGAGCAGCCAGCTGCTATAAGTAAGGAAAAAGTAAGTTTATATAATGATAACTTCCTTAAGTTTGTAGATGCTTTACAGGCTTCTGACCGTGCCACTATTGATGGATTGCTTTCTGAGAAAGTAAAGGAAATCGTGACGGACACTGTTCTTAAAAAGGTCAAAGATGGAATTGACCCCAATAAAAAGCTTGAAATCTTAAAAGCAGGATATTACAAAACAATGGATGGTACCAACCATCCGAGTATTAAATACAAATATGCAGGAGAATCATCATCCAAAGAAGCCATTACAGCTGTATTTGAGGATGATGGAAAAATATTGGGTGTGTTGCCTGCGAAATAGATAAAAATTTATTTTCGATTAATTAAAAAATATTAACTATGATGACAGATGTTTTAGTCGCTCATTCTTCGGACGTGGAGAAAGCGAGTTTTTACAAGAAGACGTATTTGCATGTTGCATTATCTATTCTTGCATTTATTGGAGTTGAAACGATATTATTGAAAACTGTTCCGGCAGAACTTATCGCCATGATGTTTGGTCAGAGATATATCTGGTTACTGATTATCGGAGTTTTCTGGTTGGCTTCTTTTTTAGCCTCCAAATGGTCACTTTCACAAAGTAAATCTACCCAGTATTTAGGATTAGGATTTTATATCCTGTTGGAAGCAATTATCTTTATGCCACTGCTTTTCATCGCAACCAATATGACAGGAGGGGCGAATGTAATTTTCCAGGCTGCTACTTTGACTATTGCGATGTTTGCAGGTATTTCTGCAGTTGCATTTACTTCTAAGAGAGATTTTTCTTTTTTAAGAAATATCATTGTAATCGGTGGGTTTATTGCAATCGGACTGATTGTAGCAGGGATGATCTTTGGTTTTAACCTTGGATTGTGGTTTTCAGTAGGAATGGTACTTCTGGCTTCAGCTACTATTTTATATCAAACAAGCAAGCTAAAGGATTCATATGGAACGAATCAGTATGTAGGAGCGGCATTGCAGCTTTTTGCTTCTATTATGCTTTTGTTCTGGTACATTTTGAGTATTTTGATGAGCAAAAGAAACTAATTGATACGTTGATTTTATCTTTTAAAATAATAGTCCCGGTGATATTCTCATCGGGATTTTTTTTGAATACAAATAATGCTTAAACACAAACGTCACTAATGATTTCACAAATAACACGAATTCAATAGGAATGAGCTTTAATCCGTTTATCTTTATGGGGAATTTTCCAATGGTTTTATCCGAAACTCAAAGTGTTTTTAATCATAGTTTTCATGGATTATTGCGTATATTTTTAGATGATGAATTTCAGATTCTTTTATTTGTGAAATTTGTGGAAAATATTTGTGTCATTTGTGTTTAGTAGCAAATATGAGGGATGCTAATTCAATAGGAATGAGCTTTAGCCCGTTTGTCTTTAGAATGCCATCTTATGGCTTTAGCCGGAACCTGTAAGTATCCCATGGATTTCACAGATTGATACGGATGATTGCATATATTTTTGATAATGAATTTCAGATTCTTATTTGTGAAATTTGTGCAAAAACGTTTGTGTCATTCGTGTTTCAAACCGTAAACCCAAAAATCCTGATGAAAACTCACCGGGATTTTAATTGGATATTCTTTAAAAATTTCCATGCAACTGCCAGCTTCATATGACCGGTTAAAGTACTTTGAAGTGAATTTTACAGTTAAAATAAAAGGGTTCTTAAAGAATAAGAAAAAAAATATAGGAATGAGGAAAACCTCAGGCATTTTGTGTTTTTACAATCTTTTGATTAGAAATAATCGTAAGTTGTTATTTATCAATTGATCCTAAAACCTTCTGAGCAAAAGAGTTTAAAGCATCTTTTTCGCTCATTCCGTTCTGTACATTGGCGTGAACTTCTAAAGCTCCACAGATATTCGTGATCAATTCTCCTGCAACATTTAAATCTTCTTCACTTGTTCCTCTGAATTCGCTGAAACTTTCCAATACTTCTAATGTTTTTTCTAGATTTTCAGGAGTCTGATTCTGATAAAACTGTCTGATTACGGGTAATTTCATTATGCTAATTCGTTAAAAAGGTTAATTAAACTTTCTGCCTGGTTAGACTGAACCTGGTTCACCAGTTCTCCGTTTTTAAAGATGGCGAAAGTAGGTAAGTTGTCTACTTTTGCTAGTTTTCTGCTTTCAGGAAGCTTTTCAGCATCTACGTATAAAAATGGAATAGAATCATTCTCAGACGCTAATTTTTTGAATTTTGGCTTCATGATTCTGCAGTTTCCGCACCATGTTGCGCCATATTGAACAACTACTTTTTCGTTGTCGCTAACTATATTTTGTAATGTATCTTCGGTTAATTCTGTATACATGATTGTAATTTGAAAATTTATTATTTGAAAATGTGCTAATGCTTTGTAAAGAAGAAAATGAGATAATTTTTGATAATTCTCAAATTATCTCATTTTCAAATTAACACATTATATTAGTTCTTAGCTAAGTATTCTGCTGTAGAAGTTCTGTCCGCTTTCATTGCATCTTTTCCTTCTTCCCAGTTTGCAGGACATACTTCACCATGTTTTTGAACGTGCGTGTAAGCATCGATTAATCTTAAGAATTCTTTTACATTTCTTCCTAGAGGCATATCGTTTACCGCTTCGTGGAAGATTTTTCCAGTTTCGTCGATAAGGTAAGTTGCTCTGTAAGTTACGTTAGAACCTGTGAAAACTTCGTTTCCATCCTCATCATATTCGAAATCCTGATCAACGATTCCCAACGTGTTTGCCAATTGTCTGTGAGTATCAGCTAAAAGTGGGTAAGTTACTCCTTCGATTCCTCCGTTATCTTTTGGTGTGTTCAACCATGCGAAGTGTACTTCGTTAGTATCACAAGATGCACCAATTACTTTAGTGTTTCTTTTTTCGAATTCACCTAAAGCCTCCTGAAAAGCGTGAAGCTCTGTAGGACATACGAAAGTGAAATCTTTAGGGTACCAGAATAAAAGAACTTTTTGCTGGTTGTTTACTGCTTCATCAAGGATGTTGATTTTAAGATCGTCACCCATCTCAGACATTGCGTCGATTGTTAAATTTGGGAATTTTTTTCCTACTAAAGACATAATTTTTCTGTTTTATATTTAAATTTCTAATGCAAATATATAAAAGATTCATCTATCGAACAAACAAATATCGATAAATAAAATCTATAATTGTTTTAATGTGTTGTGAAATAAAAAAGCCCTGAGAACAGGGCTTTTTGTTGATTTTAGTAACCAAATATTTCAGTTAAATTAAGTTTTTTTACCTCACCTAATTTCTTCATATCGGCCTCATTTACTTTATCTTGAGAAGCAACAAGGCAGTAAGTGTAGTTTTTGTTTTTCATTTCCTTATCATGGAAGGCATTGATGTCTGCAAAAGACAGTTTTGGTGCTTGTTCGTAGACATTCTTTCTCATATCAAAATTGTTTCCAAGCTTTTGGGATTTCAGATAAGAGAAGATGATTCCGTCCTGAGTAATTCTTTCAGAAGCAATTGATTTTTTCAATCCGCTTTTCGCTGTTTCGAATAACTGTTCAGATTTTGGAAGGGTAGTCAAAAGCTCATTCATTGCCGTTGTAGACTCATTGAATTTATCTGCCTGTGTTCCTACATACGCCATAATCATATCTTTGTCTGTTTTCTTGCTAGGAAGAGCAAAGTAAGAATAAGTAGAGTAGGCCAGTGCCTTAGATTCTCTGATTGTCTGGAAAACGATAGATCCCATTCCACCTCCGAAATAGTTGTTGAATAAATTTACGGTAGGAGTGATGGTAGCATTGTACTGGTCAGAGTTTCTTACCCAGAAGACTTCAGCCTGTACCATATCATAATGAGCGAATAATACTTTGTTCTTATCAGTCGGGATCTGAGCAAAGGTTTTAGACTTAGGAAGGTCTTTCAGGGTTGCAGGAAGTTTGTGGATTGGTTTTAAAGAAGCCACCACTTCGTTTCCTGATTTCGGACCGTAATACAATACCCTATGTTTGAAATTAAACAAGTCATGAAGAACATTGATCAGATCTTCCGCTTTTAAAGCGTCAAGTTCAGCATCACTCAATACATTGTTGAACGGATTCTGTGCGCCATATTGTGCATAGCTTCTCAATCCGGCCATGATCACCCCTTTATTCTGTTTTGCATTTGCTCTGGCTTTCTTCAATCTTGTTTTGTAAGCATCAAGAGCTGCCTGATCTGCCTGGCTGTTTTTAATCAAATCTTCAAATAAAGC
The DNA here is from genome assembly GCF_021869745.1 of Chryseobacterium sp. MEBOG07. NCBI lineage: Bacteria > Pseudomonadati > Bacteroidota > Flavobacteriia > Flavobacteriales > Weeksellaceae > Chryseobacterium > Chryseobacterium sp. MEBOG07. The sequence continues at coordinate 3,217,516 of NZ_CP084579.1, read as the reverse complement.
GATTGTTTTATCGAAGTTTTCATTTAAACCTTCCAATGATACGTAAGTTTCTTCGTTTCCTGCACTCACATTGAAGCTTGAAGCAAGTTTGTAGAATTCCTTACTGATCACTTCAGAAGATTTATCTTTAGTTCCTAAATATTGAAGGTATTCTGCTGCCAATGGAAGAACTTTGTTGTTCCATTTTCCTGAATCAAAATGATAATACATTCTGAAGAGCGCATTGTCGGTATTTTTTACAGAAAGTACATCTACATCAGCTAATTTGTTTTTAGCAATGTCTTTATCGTAGTTTAACCATACCGGAGCGATAGGGTTTTCAGGCATTTCATCAATCTTCTTAAGGAAAGGAGACTGATCTTCTCTGTTAACGGAAACCGGAGTAATAGTTGGTTTGTCAACCTTTACAATGCTCTTGTCCTCTCCTTTTCTTTTATAAACAGCAACGTAATTGTTATTCTGAAGATATTTGGATACGAAATCCATGATATCCTTCTTTGTAAGTTTTGAAATTTCGTCAACATATTCCAACGATGCTTTGTGGTCAATATCCGAGGTGAATTCATCCATCAGGATGCTTGCTCTTGACGAATATTTTTCATCCTTCTGAATAATGCTTTTCTTTTCGTTGTTTACGATGGACTGAATCAGATCATCAGAAAATTCTCCTTTTCTTAACTTATCAATTTCTTGAAGAAGAAGATTTTTTACTTCATCCAGAGACTGTCCTTCAGTAGGTTTCCCTTGTAAAAGTAACACGGAATAATCCTTTAAAATATAAGCTCCGGCGTAAGCTCCCAGTAATTTTTGTTTTTTTACCAGATCAAGATCTATTAATCCTGCCTGTCCGTTGGTAAGCATGTTTCCAACAAGATTCAGCATTCTTGCATCTTTGGTAGAAGCTCCTGGAAATCTGAACCCAAGCATTACATTATCAGGGTTTGGTCCTACTACTTCTTTTACAATAGGAGCGGTAATCGCTTTTTCCTGCCCCACTTTATATTCAGGAATTGCTTTAGGCTTCATGTAAGAGAAAGCCTTATCAATTTTTGCAATGACTTCATCCGGGTTAAAATCTCCGGACATGATGATACCCATATTGTTGGGAACATAATAGCTATTGAAATATTCTCTGATCGCATGCAGAGATGGATTTTTCAGGTGCTCAATCGTCCCGATGGTTGTTTGCTTTCCATAATTGTTGTTTGGGAAAAGGCTTGCAAACATGGTATCGTAAACTTTATCTCCATCATCATCAAGAGATCTGTTTTTTTCTTCATATACAGCCTCAAGCTCAGTATGGAACAATCTTAAAACTGGCTCTCTGAATCTTTCAGCCTGTACAGCAAGGAATTTGTCAAGAACATTGGAAGGTACATCTTCTGTGTATACCGTTTGTTCAAATGAAGTAAAGGCATTGGTTCCGTCAGCTCCCATACCAGCCATCATTTTGTCGTATTCGTTGGCAATCGCATACTTGGCAGCTTCTCCGGAAACCCTGTCAATCTCTTTGTAGATCTCTTTTCTTTTGGCTTCGTCTTTCGTTTGGTTATATTTCTCGTAAAGAGCATCAATCTGGTCTAAAAGAGGTTTTTCTTTCGCCCAGTCTTTAGATCCAAACTGATTAGTTCCTTTGAAAAGCATATGCTCCAGATAATGAGCAAGACCTGTGTGATCTGCAGGGTCGGTTTTACTACCTGCTTTTGTTGCAATATACGTTTGTATTCTCGGATCCTTATTTGTTGGACTCAAAATTACTGTTAACCCGTTTTTTAAGGTGTAGTACCTTGCTGACGTTGGGTCATTGGTTACATACTTATACTTATATCCACTGGAAGTCCCTTCTTTCCATTGAAAATCCTGGCCAAAAGCATACCCTGCGAAACTTGCAGCGGCAATACTTGTTGCTATAGTTAGTTTTTTTAACAGATTCATTGCTGTTGTGTTTTATTTTTGATGGTTATTTTAATTAATTGAATGGTTCCAATAATGTTTTGATTCGTTTCATAGCTTCTCTCAAATCTTCCTCAGAAGCAGCGTAAGAGAATCTGATGCATTCCGGGCTTCCGAAAGAAAAACCTCCCACACATCCTACATGAGCATTTTCCAGAAGGAACATGGCAAAGTCGTCTGAGTTTTTGATTTCAGTTCCGTTCAGCGTTTTTCCGATATAGTGCGAAATGTCCGGGAAGAAATAAAATGCTGCTTTTGGAAGCAATACTTTAAACCCTGGAATTTCCTGGATCAGTTCATACACAAGATCTCTTCTCTTTTTGAAGGCATCAATCATGTATCTATATTCGGAAGGATCTGTTTTCAGTGCCGTGATGGATGCTCTTTGTGCTACCGTATTGGCTCCGCTGGTCATTTGCCCCTGTACTTTTTCACAAGCTTTTGCCAGCCATTCCGGACATGCAGAGTATCCTATTCTCCATCCTGTCATGGCAAATGCTTTTGACATTCCGTTGATTACGGCTGTCTGCTCATATACTTCAGGAAACTGGGCAATAGAAGTCGTATTTGTTTCATAATTGATGTATTCATAGATCTCATCAGAAATGATAGTCACCTGAGGGTATTTAGCAATCACTTTAGCGATAGACTTTAACTCGTCATAGGTATAATATCCTCCTGACGGATTACATGGTGAGCTGAAAAGGACTGCTTTGGTTTTTTCTGTAATAGCTTCTTCAAGCTGTTCTGCAGTCACTTTGAAATCCGTAACATAAGATGTAGGAAGCATCACGGAATTTCCTCCCATCATTTTTACCATTTCATCATAGCTTACCCAGTAAGGAGCAGGAAGAAGAACTTCATCTCCGTCATTGATAACAGATGCCAATACATTCAAAATAGCTTGTTTAGCACCATTGGAAACACAAATCTGGGTAGGTTTGTATTCCAGGTTATTATCTCTTTTTAATTTATATGCAATAGCCTCACGCAGTTCCAGAAATCCCGGAACAGGAGAGTAGTGGCTGTAGTTTTGATTGATGGCATCGAAAGCTGCCTGTTTGATGTTGTCCGGAACATCAAAATCCGGCTCGCCAAGAGTTAAGCTGATCACATCTATTCCGCTGGCTTTCATTTCTCTGGCTTTGTTTGACATGACAAATGTCTGTGAGTATCCTAGTCTTTTTACTCTATCTGAAAGTTTATCCATGAATTTTTTTGAATTTTAACAAATATATAATAAAAACGTGTTGCAGAGATAATAAAAGTGGGATTGCTTTAAAGATTTTTGTCAGGTTTTGATTATTTTTTTGGGATGAGAATCATTATGTTATCTCTGATAAATATCAATAAGTTGATTCCTTTTTTAGTAAAATAACAATCAATAAAGAGAGTAAACAAAAAATTGTATGGAAAATAAAATTGACTTCTGAAGCTCAGGGTTTTGTATCTTTAATCGATTTAAGATTTATTCTATGAAATATTCCGTTTTTTTATTGCTGGTTTCCTGTACTGTTTTTTCTCAGGGACGTTCAAAAGATAAAGATGATGAAGTGAAGAAATATGTTTTGCAGGTCAATGAAGACTCATTAAAATCATACATCAATACCCTGGTAAGTTTTGAGACCAGACATACTTTAAGCTCGATAGATGATCCCAAACGAGGAATAGGAGCCGCAAGAAACTGGGTTATTAAAAAATTCAATGATTACGCGAAAAATTCCGGTGGCAGAATGGAGGTATACCTTCAGCAGGAAGATATCCAGCCTGATGGAAAAAGAATCGATAAAGTCGTCAATCTTGGAAATGCGGTTGCTTTTCTGAAAGGCACCGATCCTAATGATAAAAGAGTCTTCCTGATTGGCGGACATCTTGATTCCAGGGTGACAGATGTGATGAATAGAACTTCAGCGGCGCCCGGAGCCAATGATGACGGCAGTGGAGTAAGCGCTGTTATAGAATCCTCGCGAATATTGAGCAGATCTTCATTTCCAGCTTCCATCATCTTTGTCGCTTTTTCAGGGGAAGAGCAATCCTTGCTGGGATCGAAAGTCCTTGCCGAAAAAATAAAAAAAGAAAATTTACAGCTTGAAGCTGTCCTGAACAATGATATGATCGGGAATCCTAAAGCAGGAGAAACTGGGGAGATTAATACCCGTATACTTCGTGTATTCAGTGAGGGGCTGCCTTACAAAGATCTGGACAAAAAGGCGATGACGATCAGGAATCTGGGTTTTGAAAATGACAGCGAATCCAGACAGTTAGCGCGATATATCAAAGAGATTGCAGAACAATATGTCAAAAGACTTGAAGTGAAACTGATCTACAGAAATGACAGGTTTTTGCGCGGAGGAGATCATACCAGTTTTGTCAATAACGGATTTCCATCGGTAAGACTTACCGAATATTATGAAAACTATGATCATCAGCATCAGGATATCCGGATAGAGAATAATAAGCAATATGGTGATCTGCCGGAATTCATAGATTTTAAATATTTGAAAAAGAATGTCGCCGCTAATATTGCCGTGCTGGCAAGTCTTGCAAAATCTACCTCAAAACCCGAGAAAGTAGAAATGGATGTTAAAGAATTGACCAATTCTACAACCCTTCATTGGGAAAAGCCAAAATCGGGAACACCAGCAGGGTATTACGTATTGGCAAGGGAAACAGACAGTCCGGTATGGCAGAAAAAAATATTTACAACAGGACTTTCCATTAAAGTCCCGCTTTCGAAAGACAATTATATTTTTGCCGTACAAACAGTCAGCAAGTCCGGAAACCTGAACGTACCTGTAATTCCGGGGGTTGCAAAATAATACCCTTGTTGAAAACGGGTCTCAGAGTTTGGTCAGAAAAAGTAGATTTGAATACAAGAGAAATAAAACTTATTTTTGCTGTTTATAATAATTCACATGTCTGCATCGTTACTATTAAAATATTTCCCGGATCTTACTGAAAAACAGGTAGAACAGTTTACACAATTGGAAAAACTGTATAATGAATGGAATGAAAAGATCAACGTAATTTCCAGAAAAGATATGGAGTCGCTGTACGAAAAGCACATCCTGCACTCTTTGGGAATTGCAAAAGTGATGGAATTTGCACCAGGAACCAAAGTATTGGATATCGGAACCGGAGGAGGTTTCCCAGGAATTCCTCTGGCCATCTTATTTCCTGAAACACAGTTTACCTTGATCGATTCTATCGGTAAGAAAATTAGTGTGGTACAGGCTGTATCAGAAGGAATAGGATTAACGAATGTTACGGCTATTCACGGGAGAGCAGAGAAGCTGAAAGAGAAATTCCACTTTGTAGTAAGCAGAGCGGTAACCCAGATGCCTGAATTTTTAAGATGGCTGAAAGGGAAGTTTGAAAAAGAACAGTTTAACCCTAAGCATAACGGGATTTTATATTTGAAAGGCGGTGATCTTGCAGAAGAGCTAGCCGGGCTTCGATGTGAAATCTTCGATCTTAAACACTATTTTGATGGAGAATTTTTTGATACTAAAAAAGTAGTTTACGTATCAAAAGGTAATTTTAGTTCCTGATTTTATAGAGTTGGGGAATAATTTTTGCTAAATATTTATTAATAATCAGAAAATTGAAGGTTATGAAAAAACTTTTAAACATTGGATTTTCGGTATTAGTGTTTGGTGGGCTTCTGGTTTCGTGTAATGATGACGATTACCATACGGTTGAATCTATCGATAAGATCAAAATAGACAGCGTAAGAATCGTCAATGATACGATGGACGTTTTTGCGATTCAGAGCATAAAAACTTATTCCACTTATCCGTCTCACTGCGAAGGTTTTTACGGATATGATTATATTTACAACAATAATCTTGAGAGAACGGTTACTTCCTATAAATATATTACCAACGGACCTTGTACGCAGGGAAATTATGTAGGTGCCAACCAGATCAATTTCAGCCCGCAAAGAAAAGGAACCTATACTTTTAAATTCTGGAACGGCGGAAATAACTGGATTACGAAAACAATTGTGGTGGAATAATGAGATTGACTTTTGTATTGTGTTTGCTGGCTGCTCAGACTGTATTCGGACAGGTTATTACCTGGCAGGAAGGTAAAAAACTAAGCTGGGATAATTTTAGAAGCCCGGTCAATAAGAAAAATAATCCCGATGTAGCAGCATATACCCACTGTGGATGGGAATATTCTGCCATAAAATCCTCTAACCCAAAATCACCGGTTACGATTACCATCAAAACAATATTTAACGAAAATAAATCCTGGAAAGATGTCAAAAAAATGGATGACTACATTCTACTGCATGAGCAGAAACATTTTGATATTGCAGAATTATTTGTGAGAAAATTCAGAAAGGTAGTCGCTGAAAAAATAAAGACATCAGGTGATTATAGCAAATATTTCAAAGCAGTTTATGATGAAATATCTGCGGGTTATAAAAACTTCCAGATGGCCTATGACAGAGATACCCGCCATGGAATAGATAAAGAAAAACAGGCAGAATATAATACTGCAATTTCTAAAGAACTAGACAACTTAAAAAGCTACCAAGCCCTTGAAATTCCTCAATAAGATCATTCACGAACTGCTGACACAAAACACGGATCTTTCTGCGTTTAATATCATTCTGCCCGGAAAGCGTCCCATTGTATTTATCAGGCAGATTCTGGAGGAAAATAATTATTCAGGACTCCTGCCTAACTTTTTTACTATAGAGGAACTTATCAATACGATTGCTGATCAACAGCCGATTCAGGGAATTCCGTTATGGCTTTTTTCATTTGATGTATACAGAAGTATGAATCTTATCCCAAGAGATGATTTTTCTGACTTTCTGAAATGGTTTCCTACCTTGCAGAAAGACTGGGATGATATTCTGAAGTTTTCAGACAGTGATCTGGCGGTTCTGCAGTATATGTTTGATGAGGAAAGGATCAAGGAATGGGCTCAAAACCTGGGTGAGGACGATGATGTCCCAAGGAAGAAGTTTCTTAATTTCTGGCAGAATATGAGCGTTTTTCTCCCCGCTCTGAAGGAAAGACTGCAGGAAAAAAACTGGGCTACTTCCGGAATGATTCATGAGGCAGCGAAAGCAAAGATTGTTGATTTTGCTAAAAATACCAAAGAACAGTTTGTTTTTTGCGGGTTTAATGCCTTTACTCCGGTAGAGGAAAAGCTGGTAAGAAGCCTTCTGCAGTGGAACAAAGCACAGTGCTTCTTTCAGGGAGACCGTTATTATTTTGATGATGAGAGACAGGAAGCCGGAAAATTTCTGAGAAATCATAAAACATGGAAAGAATTTGATGATAACAGGGCTTTCCAATGGATCGAAGATGATTTTAATCAACCTAAAAAAATTAAGGTATACGAAGTATCCGGGAATGTAACCCAGACCAAAGTGCTGCCTGAGATCTTTAAAGAGATCAATAATAAAACCTATTCCAATACCGCTGTAATATTGCTGGATGAAAACCTTCTTCCTGCAAGCCTTGATGTGATGCATGGTGTTGATAATTTGAATATTACGATGGGATTCCCATTGAAGAACTTATCTTTTTCTAATGCTGTAAAACGTCTTTTCTATCTGCAGAAACAACTGGAAAAAAATAAATCCTCTTACTATTACAGAGATGTTTTTCCAATCCTGGAGGAGCTTCCTAAATCTGTTGAAGATGAACAGGTTATCAATGATTTTAGAATCAAAGTAGAAGAGAGGAATATTGTGTATATCTCCAAAAAGCTTTTGTACGAGCTGCTCAGCGGGCTGTCTTACTTTGGGCTCCTTCAGAAAGCGGAAGGAACCAATGTATATCTGGATATGCTTATCGACTTTTGCCAGAAGGTAAAATGGCTCGAAATAGATGATATTCAGTACGAGAATGTTTCGCACTTTGAAAATGCATTCAGAATCATCAAAAATCAGCTGAATCCTTACAATATCGAGATCAAAATGGAAACGCTGGAAATTCTGATCAACCAGCACATCAACTCTGAAAGTATAGATTTTCAGGGAGAGCCGTTGAGAGGATTACAGATCATGGGACTGCTGGAAACCCGTCTCCTGAACTTTGAGAATGTTATTTTACTTTCTGTGAACGAAGGAAAACTTCCATTGGGAAATTCTCAGAATACCTATATTCCATTTGATATCCGAAGGTTCTTTGATCTTCATACTTTCCTGGAAAATGACAGTATTTATGCCTATCACTTTTACAGATTGATTCAGGATGCACAGAATGTACATTTGCTGTACAATGCATTAAGTTCCGGAGTGAATACAGGAGAGAAAAGCCGTTTCATTACGCAGATCGAAATGGAAAGCTCACATGATATCGAACACGTGATTATTGAAAACTCTTCCGAGCCTATCGCCACCAAACCGATAGAAATTTCCAAGACACAGATTGTACTGGACCGTCTTGAGAATTGGAAGAAAAAAGTATCCGCATCCCACCTTACAAGTTACCTCTATAATCCGATTGATTTTTATCTTTCCAAGATTTTGAACACCTCGGAAACAGATGAAATTGAAGAAGAACTGTCAGTGAAGAATTACGGAAATCTAGTCCATTATTCACTTCAAGAAGTGTATGAGGTGTTAAAGGGTAAGGTTTTAAAAGAAAGTGATTTAAATAATTCAGTTAAAGCAATAGATCACTATATTAATATTGCTATTGAAAAGCTGAAACACCAGCCGGAATTCTATGAAAAGGGGATGAACTATATCCATAAAGCAATTGCTAAAAAGGTGATTGAAAATGTCCTTAATCATGATCTTGAACTGATAAAACAGGGCAATAAACTGGAGATTATTGACATCGAAAGAAAGTTTGAAAACATCGATTTTCCTCTTGATGGAAATGATAAAATTTCCTTCTTAGGATATATTGATAGAATTGATAAATTGAACGGGACGCTGAGGATTATCGATTATAAAACAGCCAAGATCAAAAATCTCAGTGTGAAAATTGATGAGAATAATGTATCTGAATATTTTCATAACAGCGATAGGAAACAGGCACTTCAGCTTTGTATTTATCATTATGTAGTACAACACCTTCCTGAGTTTTGGGGCTTCCCGATAGAAACAGGAATCTGGAGTTTTGCAGATGCTAAAAAAGGAATGGTTTCTCTGCAGTTTGACAAAGGAAACATTGATGATGCCATGAAATCTGTCAAAAACCTGATCCTTGAAATCCTGAATCCAGATGTTAATTTTGTGGAAACTATAAAAACGTATTAAAAATATTTAATTATAAATAAACAATATATTTGTTTGTAAATCAATGTTTTGCTTGTTTTTAATACCTTAAATGCATTTGTTTTATTGACGGATTGTCCTGATAAAGCAGGTAACTTTTTGTGTATCTTTACTACTTATTAAAAACTTTTAAAGTTTAAATCAGATACATTAAGCACTACCAATGAAAAAAATCCTGATATTTTTTGCCATCGCTTTCTCTCTTATTATCAAGTCTCAGCAAAAGAATGATTCTCTGAATATTGCCCTTCAGAATGTCACCAAAGACACTAAATTCGGTCTTGCACTTAGTGGAGGCGGAGCAAAAGGGTTTGCTCATATTGGAATTCTAAAGATGATCGACTCATTGGGAATCAAGGTAGATTACATTACAGGAACCAGTATGGGAGGAATTCTGGGAGGCTTATATGCAATGGGGTATAATGCTGACCAGCTGAAACATACGGTATACAAAATGGATTGGGGCAGAATTCTGAGCAATAAAATGCCGTACAATAAAGTCAATATCAGTGAGAAAGACGAATATGATAAGTATATTCTGGAGTTTCCGGTAGTAAAAGGAATTCCGACTCTTCCAAGTTCTTATATTGAAGGACAATATATGGGGGAAGTGCTTAATAACCTTACTTTTAATGCAAAACATATTAACGATTTCAGTAAATTAAGAATTCCTGTACAGCTCACGTCTTCCGATATTGTGAATGGGGGGCTTGTGATGCAGAAAGAAGGATCTTTGCCCCTGGCTATCCGTGCTACATTGGCAATCCCAGCAGCTTTTGCACCGGTTTATATCGATGGAAAACTTTTGGTAGATGGAGGACTAGATCGTAATTATCCCGCCAATGAAGTCCGTGAAATGGGAGCTGACTTTGTAATCGGAGGCTATACCGGTTTCAGGCTTTTTACCAAGAAGGAGATTGAGAATCCGATGAAGATGATTTATCAGACTCACGCCATTCGTTCGGTGGAGGATTTCAAACATCAGAAAGAGTTGTCTAATATCCTGGTAGACTTTGTAGACCCATTAGGAGATATTACAACGAAGGATTTTGCCCAATTCAGAAGAATCATTAAAATAGGGGAAATGGAAGCGAAAAAGCACCTTCCTGAGTTTGTCGCTTTGGCAGAAGCCCAACGAAAATTAGGCATCAAGTATGAGCACACAATGATTGAAGAAGTAAAATTGCCTACAACGAAATTTACCTACAATGAAGAAGATGGAACTCCTATTACAGACCCGGCAGAAATTGAAGTGCTTAAAAGGCAAATGGGGCTTACAGAAGGGAAGTATTACGATGCTAAAACCATCAATGAAGCAATAGACAGAGTATTTGGAATGCGCCAGTACACAAAGGTGTATTATACGTATACCAATGAAAATGACGGACTGGTGATGAATGTTTTTGTAAAAAGAGCGAAAAAAGGAGCTTTTAAACTGGCTCTGCACTATGATACGGAACAGTCTGTAGGGATTATCATCAACTATACTTACAGGAATATTCTTTTGAACAGATCAAGATTTTTGGCAACGGTAGATATTTCAGAACGTTTCAAGGCTAAAGTTGCTTATCAGCAGTTCTTAGACAGCGGCGAGCGTTTATGGCTGGATCTGGAGGCTAAAATGGTTAATCTTAAAAGTAATGACCTTAACTTCAGACTGTATGATGTAAATGAAGATGGCGGCGACCGTTTTCCTAACCATATGTACCGTAATATAACCGGTAAGATTGCCCTGAATTATAATATTACTCCAAATGCCTATCTGTCACTGGGAACGGAGTTCAGTACGGAAAGAATGTACAGTTTACTGGATAAAGTAGATCAGTCAAAAGTAGATAATTACAGTAAAAAACTATATAATCACAGCAATTTCAATACATTCCTTAAGTTTGAACAGAACAATCTCAATAAAAGATACTTTACAACAAGAGGGAATCATCTTCAGGTGAGTACAAGATTTTATTATGGCGACAGATATCAACTTTACGATCTGGAAACAGTACAACCCTTTTTGTATGAAATATTGAATCCAAAAGACGCTTATTATTACGAACCTAAGAATCTTATTTCTTTTACTTTGAATGAAAATTTTTATCATCCAATCACAAGAAGACTGACCGTAAAAGCAAACGTATTTTTGGGGGCAAGTTTTGGATCAAAGAGGGAAGATCAGGTTCCATATCTATTCCTAAATCAGAAATATAATCTGGGAGGCAGTGAATATAATTATGATCTGCTAAGCCCTGAATTCAATGGTCTTCGTCAGAAAGAGCTTCCTATGACTTCGGTGGCTAAGGCAGCAATATCCCTTCAGTACAGAATTATGAAAAAACTCTATCTTACGCCTTCTTTCAGCTATGGAAAAGTGAGTGAAGAGCTTTCACCTCTTAACAATAGTTTCGATATGTTTGGGTATGGAGTGAATCTTGGGTATGAATCTCTCATCGGGCCTATCAGTTTGAATGTTTCCAGAAACAGCCAGCTTGATTTTTCAAGGATCTATTTCAGTGTTGGATTTAAGTTTTAAGGAATACTTTATATCAATTTAAAAGGCATTAAAAAAATCCTTTCATCTAAATAATTACTTTAGATAAAAGGATTACTGCTAATGGTATCAATTAATTAATTTATTTTCTTGGAATTTCCGGTCTTGGCATTTTATAATAACTTCCGGACATACTTTTTAAAAATGAAACTATAGCATCTATTTCCTGCTCATTCAGATGTAAAGGCTGTATCAAATGGTCGGTAACAGGAAAATTAGGATCAGCTTTCTTTTCTTCGGGAGTAGGATTTATCATCTGCATACCGCTGTTGTATAGGCTGACAATCCCATGCATATCATCCATTAGTCCGTTATGCATCCATGGAGCCGTATAGTCCAGATCTCTCAGAGAAGGGGTTTTGAACTTTCCTGTATCATCTGAATTTTTGGTGATATGATACAGTCCAAGGTCTTCATACTCCCTTTTGTAATAGGTAAGTCCTATATTGTGAAAAGATTCGTCTGTCAGATATTTCCCATAATGACAGTTCATACACCTTGCCTTAGTACGGAATAAATGCATGCCGTAGATTTCCTTATCACTCATGGCTTTATAATCTCCTTTCATAAACTTGTCCAGTTTGCTTGGCTGGCTTCTGATCGTTCTTTGGAAAGTTGCTAACGCTCTGGCGATTTTATCAAATGTAATCTTGTCGCTCTGGTAGACTTCTTTAAAAAGCTGTCTGTATTCTTTCAATTTAGACAGTTTTCCGGCGAGTTTTTCCGGTTTCATGTTCATCTCATTGTGAGCGGAAATAGGTCCTACAAGTTGTTCCTCCAGTGTTTTGGCTCTTCCATCCCAAAAATAAGAAAGACGGTCTGCAATATTAAAAAGAGACGGTGTATTTCTTTTTCCCTGTAAATGATCCGTTCCCAATCCGACTTCCTGACCATCTCCCCAGCCTAGCTCCGGATTGTGGCAGCTGCTGCAGGATATCTGGCTGGATGAGGAGAGCTTTGGATCAAAAAACAGCTTTTTTCCCAACATTACTTCGGGAATCTCCTGCGTGTCATAATAATTGGAATCCCATTCTATAGCCTCAAATTCTTTCCAGTTGACACCCGCATCCACTGACGGTTTAGGCCAGTATTGTGATGGCTTTTTATATTGTTCCACAGCTTCTCCATAATCTATTCTGTATTTTTGAAGGGTATGCTGCATACAGAATAGTGAAATTCCTCCAAGGACTGCGACTAATTTAAGATCTGAAAATTTTATCATAATGTGTTTAAAAAATACTTCCTATACTGACTGAAAATAGGGTGTTGCTATTACTTTTAAAATTGCTGTACATCATCTTACCCCCTACAAAAGCAGTCTTGATAACAGGGAAGCTGAAATGAAAATTAATATCAAGCTTTGCCTGCCAGAAATCTGAAGACTGAAAAGCAAAATTTTCCTGAAGCATAGTATTGATGGCCGGCTTTCCGGAATTGTTGAAAAGAGCATCCTTTTGATAGACATTGGTTGCAGAAAGTCCTACGATTACAGATAATACCTGCTGCTGATTGAAAGTTTTCAGCCACTGATAATCTGCCCCATACATCATCTTGCTCAATTCTATTTTTGATGCCGGGCTGCTGTATTTTTCCTTTTCCTGAGCCCATCCAAAGAAAGGAGACAGAGATGAGGTGGCTTTTTCATTCCCCAGTTGCACAAGTCCTTTAAAAACAAGACTATTAATTATGTGGTTATATTTTTCCACACTTCCTATCTGTATGTAGTTTCTTGAATTTTCATTCAGGAAAAGGTTCTCAGTACCTTTGCGTTCCGTACTGTTTCCTTCGGCAGAAACTCCCCAGATTATTTTTCCGGAATCAAAGAATTTTCCCGCTGAAAAGGTGAACTGGCGTTCATCAATTTTGGAAGCGTTGAGATCTGCATATTCTGTCAATAGCTTATCAAGATTAAACTTTTTTAGCCCCATATTCAGGTACCAGCTTCTGTTGTCTGCTTCAAAGATCTGTAAACCTCCTCCATAAGACCAGCCTTCATAATACGCCTGGCGGAGCTTTCCGGAAAGCAGTTCATTGTAATTTCCTAGCCCGCTCATATTATAGATCATAGGATATCCCTGATTGCTCACAAAGCTCAGATAATGCTTTTGAGTATATTTTTCAGCATTCAGATAAGCTCCGATTCTGAACTTCTGAAACATCAGTTTATTGGCCCCTATGGCTAAGGAAAACTGGGCTGCTGTATTTTTAGGGCGTGGATCTACATCTCTGTAGCTTAACGTAGCCTGATAGCTTCCGGTAATCCCCAGGGTGTAGGTATTGATCTTTTTAGAATATCCTCCTGAAAAGCTATAATTTTCAAACTTCATATCACCACCTACACTATCGGCGGCTACGTAAGGATAGATACGCTCATAATCTGCATTTTCGTTCCATACCACCTGCTTATTTTTCCCCTGAGTATAGGGAGCATTGCCCCATACTGTTGTTGTATCATCGAGGTTCTGTAAGCTGCTTGCTTCCGCACCCCAAAGATTTTTCCCTTTGCCTTTTTGTTGGATCTGATTGGGAGTTTTGCTGTTTTCAGTAAATACATTGAAAGTCGTAATGCTGTATTTCCTCGCTCCCGCATGGCTGGCAGGATTGATGGTAATACTGTTTTTAATAAGCCTTTCATAACTGTACTCTTCACGTACTTTTTCTATGATGGTGTCATTGATCTGAGCCTGGAGTTTTATACCTGAAAAGGAGATCAGCAGGATGGATATGGAAAGAAAATGTTTCATTTTTTAATTAAATAAAGATGGTTTTACACCATGTTCAAAATCTGCTGTGGAGTTGTTGGTATCTTTAAGAATATTTTTACCGTCTATTGTTTTTCCTGTCACTTTTCTGCGGACAGCTTTACCAAAACGATTTTTATCTCCATCAAAAGTGGTTACTGAAGTCCATCCCATATCCAAAGAAGGGGAAGTTACCAGCCATTGGAATGAATCCTGTACACTTAGATTCACAGCATCTATTATCCATTCATTTGGGATTTTGACAGCAGTGCCGTCCATAGGATATACATCACCGCCTATAGTAAGGTTGTAGGTATAAGTATATGAATTTTGACCGATCAAAGCCTGATTCGTCATCCCTTGTGGCATACGCGCCAAAGCATAGGCATAATATCCCTGTGTATGAATCACCATTTTTTCAAAAACGTTTACCATTTTCGGAACCGCAGGATTGTCAATATCATCAGAATCTTCTTTGAAAATCTGGAAATTGGCATTGGAAAGATTAATAGACGAAGGATTAAAATCTTTATGATTAATGGCATCTTCTGCAATAATAATGGATTCTCCAGCTTTTACAGGATACATTGTTCCGTTTCCTGGAATTCTGATAATAGCACCGGCAGATAGAGTAGTTCCCATGATGTTGGGACTGTAGTCCTGTTTCTCATTGGTCATAAAACTGGATTGTATCAATAACATACCATCGGCATACAATGTCTTGTCCGTATTATTGGTGATTTTAAAATACTGATCACCGAAATACATGGCTCCCTGTGGTGTTTTGGTTCCGGTAAAGAAAACCTCTTCCAGGATAAGATCATTGCTGCTTCCTGATTTTAAGGACAAATCCAGCGTCTTGCTTGTTTCGCTTCCGTTAATGACAATTCCGTTTTGTACCCCGGCAACTTTAGCTTCTGTCGGCCCGGAATTGTCAGCATAGATGATGCTTCCTTCTGCAATGATGTTATAGGTTCCTGAAGGAAGAACAACCTGTAGAATATTGGTATTTTTAAGCTCTTGGGTAATCGTAAATCCCGAATTAAGTTCTTTGAAACTTATCATAAGATGTTTGTATTCTTTAACCTGAATATTGTCAGGAACTACTTTGAGTTCCAGTTTTAATGAAGTCTTTGCTTCCGAAGCATCATTGGAATCTGAAGAACAGGCTGTAATAGCAATTGCTGCACACAATACGAGCAGTGTTCTTAATACATGTTTTAACATAACTTTATTGAATTGAAATTGTTTATAAATTGAAATTGATTTCCATTCCGAAGTAAGGATCATAAGCTCCTTTTCTGTTGATGGTAAATCCGTTGATGTTGTAAGGGGTATAATAGCTGAATAATCGGTTCACAAACATGGAGACAACAACTGCCTTGTTTCTGAAACTTTTGGTTACTTTCAGATTGACGTTCATTTCCATAGGTCTTCTGGAGGTGTTGTATAGATCTTCATTCTGAGCGATAATAAGGCTTTCCAGAATTGTTCCTTTTACGGAATCCGGATTATAAGGAAGCACAGTACCATTCTGATCCACATAATGACTTGGGATTCCGCTCATGGGAAGAAGTTTTCTCATAGAATACCATGAAAACTGGAATGATGAAGAAAAAACAAGATCCAGACGGGGAATATAAGTATCCATCATCAGGTTGGTATTCAATACTTCATTTACAGAGTTGGGTTCCATTCCGTCATATAATCCCAGATAAGGATAAGGTCTTCCGTCGATCAACAAATCTCTTCCTCTGTATACCGGAAGGCTGTTGCCATATTTCGTTCGGAACCATGCTCCATTTACAGTAAACCTAGTGTTGATTACAGGGATTCTATTGGAGGAATATTGAAATTCCACCCCTTCTTTGTCTACTTTGCTGCCGTTTTTTTGAGTCGTATAAAGAAAGTTTTCATTCACTGTCTGATAGGGAAGTGTACTCACATCTGGCGGGGAAGTGATGGCATCATGATTCAGTCCTGAAGTATCATATTTTTTGTACTGATATAAAGCGTATTCATTCATAGAACGGAAGGCATTGCGCATATTTTCTTTGAAAACAGTAACCGATAGCTGATGTGCTCCCAGACTGAAATCTATTCTTGCTTCAAACTTTTCATTCACAGCAGGTTCTATGTCCGGATTTTGTGGGTTGTAAATCAGTATTTTATAATTGACTCTTCTATAGTTTGGATTATTATGAAAATAATTCAACTGCTGAATGTCTTTGTAAATAAGTTCCGGATACAGGAGATTAAGATCAGGGAATAAGCTCTGCTTACCATATCCTAATGTTAAAGCTATGGTTGCTTTTTTTTGCATCAAATCAAAAGAAGGGAGTTGCCATTGAAAGTTGGCTCTGGGGTCTGCATACAATTTCCCGTTCATTTTGAAATGAGAAGGCAGATTCATCATCGTATTTCCTCTTAGTCCTAATGCCAGTGTAAGCTTGTGCTTACCTGCTTGTAATGAATTGATAGACTCCAGAAACAATGCAGAAGTCATATAAGCAGGAACATCACGGTAAGCACGCGGTCTGAATGTCGCCTTGGGATCAATAGGTCTGTAGATGTCAAATAATTGTCCTTTGCCCCAGTTTTTACTCATTTGCCAGTCAAATCCGGCATTAAACTCATGCGTTATCGATTTATAATTGACCTGAAAGTTATTGATCATTTTGATAAACAAATCAAGAGGTTTTCCGTCCACGGTATAGTTTGAAATATAGCGGGGTTCCGGATAGTAGCCATCGTATTCCCCTTCAGTTGCTGATAAAGGAAAGGCAGTTGCATTTTCCAGCTGGATAAATTTAGTCTGCTTTATTTTGTCAAATCTTTGGTTAACGGTTGCCTGGATTTCGGTTGATCGATAGAACGAAGGCTCATTTTTAGTATAAGTAAACAGATTGGAAAGGCTCAAAAGATGATTGTTCACTTCATAAGAATTGAGTTCAGACAAATCGATGTCCGGATCAGATTTTGAACCGTCCAGTGAACCAGTATAGCTAAGGTTGCTCTGCCATCTAGCCGTTCCACGATCATATTTTTTTTCTTTTATAACACCCAGGTGAGCGGTTATTCTTTTATAGCTTTCAAGTCGGTCTCTTGGGTCGGATTTTGCATTCAGGTAATCTATACCTGTGTTTATTTTCAGATCTTTTTCCTTATTTTCAAAACCTTTGCTCACCGCAAAAAGTTTACTGTAGCCATCTGCTTTAAATCTTGCTTTCCATTTTGTATAGCCGGATTTATTGGTGATTTTTACAATTCCGGAAGTTAGGTTTCCATAGACTGCAGAAGGAATTCCGCGAAGGATCTCCACACTTTCAATTTGGTCTGTAGAAATACTTCGCATATCTACACCACTGGTTATATTAAGTCTTCGTTTGAGACCGTTATTCGTTTTATCTAAAAAATCATAGGTATACTGCAGATTAGAATTAGAGTTCAGAGGAGCTCCATCCAGCAGGAAAGTAGTCCCCATGGAAGAAGTATTATAATCGCTGCCGGGCCTGCCGGTTTCACGAAGACTGATTTTGTTAGCCTGATTCATAACCGGGTCTCCAGATCTCCCTCCGGGAAGAAGTTCCAAAAGATCGGAAAAGCTCGAAGGTTGTAAATGCTGCATCGCCCGCTGGCTGATCATAGAGGAGGAGGTAAGCCCTTTTCCTTCCTTGGCGGTGATAACGACTTCTTCAATAGTATTGAGTTTCTCTGAAAATGGGAAAACGAATGTTTCAGACTTTGTTACGGATATCTTGCCAGAATACCCAATAATTCCGTTTTTCCAGGCTTCTATTGTATATTTTCCCGGAATAAGGTGCGCTACTGCCATTCCATTGTCATTGGTAGACGCTGTATAGGTGTTTTCTTCAGAAAAAATCTTTATTTCAGAGCCTTTTACTGAAGTTTGATCCTTATTCTTTATTTCAAAGGTGATTGTAAACGGTAGGTTCTGTGCCTTGACTGCTGTAATTGTTGTGAGAAAAATAAGAAAACTGAAAAATCGGAGCCTCAAAGGGGATTGGGAGTCATTATGTACCATCTGGCATTATTCTTTCGGCAAAAGTAACAGGCTCAGTATAAGTTTGCTAATTTTATTTAGAATAATTTAAAATAAATGACAAGAATCATTTATGCGATTTTAAAATAATATTTATTGAAAATTAAAATTTTAGGATGTAAAATGATTAATAATAATGAATTACGTAATTCTGCTTGTCTTTCATTGAGTTTTATTTCCAATTATTTTTTGTGGAGTTATTTTATCGCTTAATTCAGGAAGATAGATTGCAACAATAAGAATGTATACAAAAAAGCACTTCATTGCTGAAGTGCCAAAATTAACTTGAAATGATATTATGAAGAGGATTAAGTTAGAGTTTTACTTTTTTATGAATGACTTTTCCGTTAGAAAGAGTGACTTGTACAAGATATACTCCCGGTTCTAAATTTCTCGATTCAAATAGGGGTTTGTTAACTTCCTGCTGAACAATCAGAGAACCGGAAATACTGTAAATGCTGATGTTTTTAATGTCATTGCCGGCTTTTGCAATAATGTGTTGTTTTTGGGTAAAGATATCTGTATTACTTTCGGAAGATGGTGTACCGCCAATTGCTTTATTGAACTGAAGATTATAATATGGAGTGACCACTTCAAAAGTGTAGTTTTTATTCTCCAGATCCTGCAGACTGATTCCTCCGGTTTCACGGTATTGTTTCTGAGAAATGCTTTTGACCAGCGTTTTACTTTCATCAAAAACATAGACAGCAGAAAGTTCATTCTGATCAACTTTTAACTGTAGAACAGATGGCGTTGCTGATTGTACGATTTCGTTTTCAGAAACCTCTTTAGGAGTGTTTTTGATGTATGGAATTATTTTATTTTCATTATTTTCTGATACTTTCAACAGGTAAACTCCATCTTTTAAAGTAGATAAGCTGCGGTCAGTTGCGGTTCTGCTCTGTGCTTTCTCTTTATTGAAATCTGTAATTTCAACCAGTTCCATAGCACCAAGATCAGGTTTTATTTGAGATGGAAGCAGAGCGGTCTTTTCATTAGTTTTGTCTGCTGACTGTTTGCCGAAAATGGATCCTGCAATTGCCCATTCATTAAGAAGCCCGCCGCTTCTCAAAGTATTGAATTTGACATTGGAAGCCAAGGTGAAAGGCAGAATTCCTCCTACATGTCCGATAGGTCCCCAGTAAAAAGAATCTAATTTGTACTTATTCAGGTCCCACCATGCATAATATCCACGCTGAACATCGATGGTTTTGGATGTGTTTTCAGGCGGAATGGCCAGATCTACAGTAGAATGCCCCAATGTCATAGGTGTTTTATTGTACCAATCGTAGACATCCTTTGGTTTCATACATTGTCTGAGTTTATTATTAGGATTGGTGGTGACATCGTTTACAAAGTTGGGTGTAAATAATTTTCGCCATATCACAGGGCCCCATAAAAGACCCCCATTATCCTGAACAACATGATAATTATATTTATCAAGATATTCTGCAGAAATAACTTCCGAAATGTTGTTATTATAGGTTTTATATCCTGTGTTGTTGCAGGTATGAAGAACGTTGGCAAGGAATGAGGTAAACGGATAAAAATCTTTTTCCAGAACTCCTTTATTTAGAGTAACTCCAGAGAAATCATAGGGACCGTCACCCATATACGCATATTTGAATTTGATATTATTGGGATTTGAAATGCTTAATCTTTTTAAAGTAGACATGGCAGCATGCGCTCCCTGGGAATATCCGGCTAGGAAGTATTCATCATAGCGTTTCACACCCAATTGTCCAAGCACTTTATTGGCAGCAGTAATAAAATCAATAGTAGCTCCTGCTTCAGTGGCATAGTCTACATAAGGATGAACTCCGTCTCCAGATCCCATTCCTACATAGTCAGGTGCCATTAAAACATAGCCATTAAGTACATAAGACAGTTCAACAACAAATCCTGCAGTTAAAGTTCCCTTGAAATTAGACGGAACATTGTTTCTGCTGTCTGTTGTTCCATGATCTGATACAACTGTTGATAATTTAAATCCTACATTAGGGTACATCAGCAGTCCGGTGGCTTTTACAAGAACATTCTTTTCATTTTTGGTGTAATAAGTAATCTTGTAACCTTTTAAACCAACATTAAAACCGTTGAGGTAATTGGCAAATTCCGGGGCGTTCTGCTCACCCAGATTATTGGCGATAAAATTGATGACTCCCTGTGGTGTTAAATCCAGTTTCTGTTCAGCGCTTACCAGATCTCCTGCTTGCTGTGCAAAGTAGAATGGAGCGGTAAGACCCATTAAAAAAGTCGTAATTTTTTTCATATTGATGATTTTTTGTGTTCATTAAGGTAATAACTTTAACAAATAGACAAAAATATTATAGCATCAATAATTATTCATTGAATATCAATTCTCTGTAAAGTGAGTAAAATAAAAGAGTCTGGCCGAAGGCCAGACTCTTTTATTTATATTTTTTGTCTTTCTTTAGAAAGCGTTGATTCCTGTAATATCTAATCCGGTGATCAGCAAGTGAACATCATGCGTTCCTTCGTAAGTGATCACAGATTCTAAGTTAGCAGCGTGTCTCATCATTGGGAATTCACCCATGATTCCCATACCACCAAGGATCTGTCTGGATTCTCTGGCAATTTCAATCGCCATATTTACGTTGTTACGTTTAGCCATAGAGATCTGAGCCGGAGTTGCTTTGTGAGCATTTTTAAGGTTTCCTAACTGAAGACATAACAACTGTGCTTTTGTAATCTCTGTTAAGAATTCAGCCAATTTTTTCTGCTGAAGCTGGTAAGAAGCGATTGGTTTTCCAAACTGATTTCTTTCCTTAGAATACTGAACAGCAGTACAGTGGCAGTCAATAGCAGCACCGATTACTCCCCATGAAATTCCATATCTAGCAGAGTTCAGACAAGATAGAGGTCCTTTTAGTCCTGTTACACCAGGAAGAAGGTTCTCTTTTGGAACTTTTACGTTATTGAATACCAATTCTCCGGTTTTAGAAGCTCTTAAGCTCCATTTATTATGAGTTTCAGGAGTCGTGAATCCTTCCATTCCTCTCTCAACGATCAATCCCTGTACTTTCCCTTCCTCATTTTTTGCCCATACCACAGCGATATCGCATAGAGGAGAGTTGGTGATCCACATTTTAGCCCCATTCAAAAGATAATGATCTCCCATATCTTTAAAATAAGTTTCCATAGAACTTGGGTCTGAACCGTGGTTAGGTTCTGTCAATCCAAAAGATCCGATCATTTCTCCGGCAGCAAGCTTAGGAAGATATTTCATTTTCTGTTCCTCAGAACCGAATTCATTGATAGGAAACATCACCAAAGAGCTCTGAACCGAAGCAGCAGAACGTACTGCGGAATCTCCTCTTTCCAATTCCTGCATAATCAGACCATAAGAAATCTGGTCTAATCCTGAACCGCCATACTCAACCGGGATATAAGGTCCTAATGCCCCGATTTTCCCCAATTCTCTCATAAGATTAGGAATATCTGTATGATTTTGAGCGGCCTGATCAATCTGCGGCATTACAAAACTCTCTACCCAGTCTCTTACAGATTGGCGGATTAGTTTGTGTTCTTCAGTAAGTAAAGCATCAATTCCATAATAATCAGGGATGCTTGTAAGAGGATAATATGACATGATTTTTTGATTTGGTTAAAAGTAGCATTTTTCGTGGTGTCTGAGAAATTTTTTTGAAAACTTATCTTGAGATTGGTTTTCAGACAGATAATGCCCTTTTTATTTGTTTATAGGATAAATTCTACATTTTAGACCTCCTCATCATTAGAGATAGGATACTGATTGGTAGAATTATGAACTTCAGTTTTAAATTTATACAGATAAGGTGCTTTATTGGCTGAACCGTCATACAGTTTTTCCATTCTGTCAAGGATATTTAAGCTTAAAATTTTACGCTGAAAATTATTTCTTCTGAATTTCTGTCCCAAAATAGTTTCATAAAGAGACTGAAGATCTTTCATCGTAAATTTCTCAGGAAGCAGATTACTGGCTGCCACTTCCGTATTAATATTCATTCTAAGATATTCTAATCCAGTTTCTATGATTCGGTCATGGTCAAAAGCCATCTTGGGTAAGTTGTCGACCTCAAACCATTCACAGCTTTCATTGAAAGCGTCAGGAAAAGTATTCGTCAATGAAAAGTCGATAAGACTGCAATATCCTACGGTAACAAATCGTTGAAAAATCCAGTGGTCTCCAGGAACTTCTATTCCTTTATTTTTAAGAAGAATCTGGTGAACATTATTTTCTGTACGGTCTATTCTTCCAAAAGTATGAAACTGCTTCAAAAATAAACCTTTAAGATGTGTTCTCTCATGCAAAACCCTTTCAGCGGCCTCCCTTAAATCTTCATCATTGAAAACAAAACCACCTGGAAGTGACCACAAATCAAGATCATGGTACTTTAAAAGAAGAACTTTCAAAATGTTATTATGAAAGCCGAATATAGTGCAGTCAACAGATATATGGGCTACAAAATCTTTTGTATCGATAAGTTCCCGAAGTGTTTCTTTACTTTTTGTGTCTTTGATTTTCATGGCAGTAAAAATAAAACTATTTTCTTTTTGAAACATTAAAAAATACAAAACTAATCCCAAAAAGAAGAATTACAGAAAATAAAATATATAAAGGATAGAAATTTAATAGTTGTTTTTCAAATAATATTGCCATAATAATAGAGCTGACAGAGCTGCCCAGAGAGGAGAAAATGACAATAAGAGAAGTAAAAAGATTAACCTTTTCTTTATCAACCTGTGCGATCATCTTCGAGTTGATGACAGGATAGAGGGGAGATAAAAAGAAACCTATTACCGGAAATAAGAAAAGAATCAATCTTGAATTTACAGATTCAAAATATTGTATTCCTAGAATAATTAACAGCAATACAATAATGAAAGCCATGCAGGAAATATAATAACTCGGTAATGAAAACCTTCGGATGATATTAGCTGTTATCGTTCTTCCTGCATACGAAAACACGGCAAGGAAAGAGGTGGCTTGAAGGGCAAAGAATGAATTGACTTTCAGGTGGTTTTTATAAAAAGACGGAAGCCATGAATTGAATCCCTGTTCTACAAAAACAATAGAAAAAACAACTCCCAGAAATAAAATTACTGTAGGGGTCATAAATCCTGATAGTTCAGAGAAGATATTCTTATTTTCCAGAGGTTTAGATTCTGATATTTCAGTCTTTGAAATCAAAAATATAGTGATTGCAGCTAAGAAAGCGATGATTAAAAAACAAAATTTCCAATATTCAGAATAAGAACTGGATATCACCCATCCAAAAAAGGTATTGACGACAAAAATTCCGATCATAAAAGAAGCTTCCACATTATTCATCGTTTTTGCCAGTGACTTTTCATCCGAAATATTGTTTCTGATAATCCCGAATACACAGATCTTGCCAATAGCAAAACACGCTCCGATGATGGCAAACCACAGCTTAAAAAACCAGAAAACCTCTATAAACGGAAGAAGGCAAGAGCAAAAACCTACAATCACCAAAGCCGAAATCAATGCTTTCTTCGTTCCTGTTTTGTTAATAAAGCTTACTGCAAAAAGAGAAATAAAAGCAATAGGCAAGTCTTTAAAAGATTCTAAAAGTCCCAGTTCTCCATAGGTTACTTTTTCTTCAGACAACTGCAAAATGATAAGTCCCATACAGTTCAAAACCATTGAAAAAATAAGAAAGGAAAGTTTTAAAGGAAGAGAAATTTTAGAAAGCTTGATGACCATTTTGGGAGACTTCTTTATTGTTTTTTTTTGAAATTTTATGAAATATTGATGCGAAGATAGGGCTTCTAACCCTGAAAAATAAAAGAAAAATTAAAATATTTGTGAATAGAATGTTAATTAATTGAAAAAAAATATATTTTTATTGTCTCAATTTGAGAATTAAACAATAACTGTATATGAGTGTAATATTATCAAGAGGTCTTGGAGTCATTGCTGTGCTGTATTTTACAGCAAATTTCAATGCGCAGACTACCGTAAAGGACACTGTCCCAAAAGAAAATAAAATAGACGAGGTCGTAATGATTGGTTACGGCAGTCAGAAAAAAAGTAATGTGACTGGAGCAATATCAAGTATTAAAGCTTCAGATATTGACAACTCTCCAACAGCAGGAAGGCCAGAACAGGTACTTCAAGGAAGGGCTGCCGGTGTTTCCGTCATATCAAATTCAGGACAGCCGGGAACCGCTGCTACGGTCCGCGTTCGTGGTATTACCAGTTTCGGAGCAGGAAGTAATGATCCTTTATGGGTGGTAGACGGAATTGTAGTGGATAATATTGGCTGGTTGAATCAGTCTGATATTGAAGGAATGGAAATTCTTAAAGATGGAGCTTCTGCCGCCATTTATGGAGTATCTGCTGCAAAAGGAGTTATTTTGATCACAACAAAGAAAGGTGCAAAAGGGAAAATGAATCTTTCCTATAATGGCTTCTTTGGCGTTGGAAATGCTTCTAAAAAGCTCGACCTGTTAAATGGATCACAATATGCCGCCATCATGAACGAGTCTTACATCAACGATGGGCTGAAGCCTGTGTTGGGAGATCCTTCATCATACGGAGTGGGAACAGATTGGCAAAAACAGATCTTTAACAGTGCACAGCGTCAGTCTCATGAATTTAGTATTAGTGGAGGAAATGATAAATCTACTTTTTATTCATCTTTTGGGTATTATGATCAGCAAGGTATTGTACTGAGAGATATCTCAAACTATAAAAGAGTGAATGCCAGATTAAATTCAACTCACAAAGTATTCGACTTTTTGACAATAGGCCAAACTTTTGCGTATACTCATACAAGATCTCAGGGAGTTACTGATAATGGTGAATTTGGAGGACCTTTAAGTTCAGCAATTAACTTGGATCCATTGACTCCTGTCATTGTAAAAAATGGGATTAATAATGAGCCTAACTTTAGTGACTATGTTAATAATCCAAATTATGTAAGAGATCCTAATGGAAATGCATATGGAATCTCACAGTATGTAAGTAAAGAGATGACCAATCCGCTGGCTTTCAGACAAACTCAGTTAGGAAGATACAAATGGTCTGATGATATTATAGCCAATGTATTTGCTGAACTAAAGCTTAATAAACATATCACCTTTAAATCAAGCATGAATGGGAAGCTTTCTTATTGGGGAGAGCAGATCTTTACACCAACTAATTACCTGAGTACAGCTAATAAAAATGACTTCAACAGTCTATTCAGACAAACTGATAAAAAATTTGAGTGGAGTACTGAAAATACACTGACCTATCAAAATAAGTTTGGATTGCATAGTTTAAATGTATTACTCGGACAAGGTTACTATGAATACAATATCTCTTCAGGACAAAATACAAGATTTACCAATCTTCCGGTAAATAATTGGGAAGATGCATCTTTCAATTTTGATATCTCTCCGGAAAATAAAACAGGGAATGCCTGGGATGGGAAGCAGACACACAAAGCTTCTTATTTTGCCAGAGTGGTTTATGATTATGATAACAGATACCTTTTTACAGGAACAATCCGTAGAGATGGATCTTCAAAATTCGGAAGCAATAATCACTGGGGGAACTTCCCGGCAATGTCTTTAGGCTGGAATGTGTCTAACGAAAGCTTTTGGCCTGAAAATAAAGTGATCACCAATTTTAAGCTGAGAGGAGGATATGGGGTATTGGGTAATGATGCGATTGATGACTTCCAGTTTGCCAATTTCTTAATAGCGGGAAGTAATTATACTTTCGGAGATAATATTATCCGTGTCGGATATGCACCAAGTACCCTGGAAAATCCCAACTTGAAATGGGAAAGAACATCACAGTTCAATATTGCAACAGATCTTAAGATTTTCAAAAATTTTGATCTAAGTGTTGATGTTTACAGAAAGAAAAGTACCGATATTTTAAGAAGAGTTGAGCTTCCTGGCTATTTAGGATTAATTAATAATCCATATAGAAATATTGGGGATATGAACAACGACGGAGTTGAAGTAAGCTTAGGTTACAAAAAGAAATGGGCAGACTTTGGTTTTTCTGTCAACGGTAATCTTGCTTATTTGAAAAATGAAATTACAAGACTTGAAGATAACAGACCTTATGTCAACTTTGCTTCTTTCCAAACGCTGGGCGCTGTTTCCAGATTACAGGTTGGTGAGTCCTACGGTTCTTTCTATGGGTATAAAAATCTGGGCGTTTTCCAAAATCAGGCGGAAATTGATGCCTATAAAAATACGAATGGAGGATTAATTCAGCCTAATGCAAAACCTGGAGATTTCAAAAGACTAGATGCAAACGGAGATGGAGTGATTGATGAGAAAGATTATATCAATCTGGGTAATTCGGTACCAAAATATACGTTTGGACTTACGATCAATATGAATTATAAGAATTTCGACCTGATGATTTTCGCTCAGGGGCAGGCTGGTAATAAAATTTTCCAGGGTCTGAGAAGACTTGATATTCAGGAAGCCAATTACCAAACAGCTATTTTGGACCGTTGGACGGGTGAAGGAACCTCCAATATAATAGCGAGAGTTACAAGAAATGATGATAATCAAAACTATACCAGAATGTCTGATTATTATCTTCAGAAAGGAGATTACTTACGTCTTAAATTGGTTCAGATAGGCTATACTTTATCTAAAGATGCGGCACAATCTATCGGAGCTTCAAAAATCAGATTCTATGTGACAGGAGAAAATCTTGCAACTTTTACCAAATATACAGGTTATGATCCTGAAATTGCAGGAGCAGATACATTTGGTATAGACAGGGCTTTCTATCCACAAGCGAGAACTTTCCTTTTCGGAGCTAATGTTCAATTTTAATAATTAAAAAATGAAAAATAAAAGATTTATCTATAGAAGTCTATCTGTTTTATTTCTAACAGGTATTAGTTTTGGAGCAGTATCTTGTGACAGAGGAAATTTAGAAGATGTAAAAAATACAGGTACTTTTGATTCAAACAACTATTTTAAAAATGAAGAACAGTCATTCACCGGTTTGGTAGCTACCTATGATATGCTGAGAAAATACTCTGGTGGATTTGAAAACATGGTGACATTCTTCAATGGAGCCTCTGATGATTTCTACTCAGGAGGAGGGAATTCTTCAGATGGAGCGGGAATTCAAGGGTTCTCAAATTATTCTATCAATCCAATTATCATGCCTCCCAGCTATTGGAAAGACTATTATCAAGGGATTGCAAAGGCTAATCTTTTGTTAGATAGAATTCCGGGTGCCAGCATGAATGAGCAGACAAAAAAGAGATTTGTTGCAGAAGCCAAAGTACTGAGATCATTATACTATTTTGAACTCTTAAGAATGTTCAAAAATATTCCCCTTATTCTGAAACCAGTTTTGGCTACAGATGATTATTATAATATTCCACAGGAAGATCCGGCGAAAGTATATGCTCAAATAGAATCTGATATTGTTTCTGCAATACCAGACCTTATGATGGTTCCATCCGGGGCAGGTGAAAAAGGCAGAATCACACAAGGTACAGCCCGTGCTATTTTGGGTAAAATTTATTTATATGATAAAAAGAATACTGAAGCAGCGGCCCAGTTTGCGGAGGTAAATGGTACTCCTGGGGGAACCAGCCAATATGGATATAAACTTATTGCTAATTATGCAGATTTGTGGAAGGTAGATAATAAGTTTACCACAGAATCTGTTCTTGAAGTGATGCATACCAACGTAAGTAATGCCGATTGGCCGTTCTGGGGCTCCGGAAAGGATGAAGGGAACTCTATAAATGTAATGCTAGGTATCAAGTCTTACGGGCGTGTTGCCAATGTTCCGAATAATGATGCTCCGGATCTTTATGCAAGCTGGGGATTCAATCCTGTTACAGATGACCTATTTAATTTCATGCAGGGAGATCCCCGTTTGGATGCTACTATTTTCAATGGTAAAAAATTCAAAGACGAAGGTAAAATTACCTACTCACCTGGATATAGAGACACAGGATATTTCCTGAATAAATACTTACCGAGAAATGCAGACAAATCTACTTTGCCAGGACCTACAGAACTGAATTTCCGTCAGAATTATATTGCGATAAGATTAGCAGATACTTACCTGATGGAAGCTGAAGCTTTAGGAGGTTCAGGAGGAAGAGCTCAGGCATTATTAGATGCGGTGAGAACAAGAGTCGGTTTGGCATCAGTTCCAGTTTCTTTGCAGGCTATTAAAGACGAGAGAAGACGAGAGCTTGCAGGAGAGGGCCACAGATGGTTTGATCTGGTTCGTTGGGGAGATGCACCGTCAAAACTGGGAACAAGAGGATTTAAAGCAGGGAAAAGTGAAATTCTGCCTATTCCTTTTAATGAGTTGGCAAATACTGCTTTAAAACAAAACCCAGGATACTAAAACATGAAGTTTCACAACTTATATAGTTTCTTTAGAGGTGCCGCACTACTTAGTGGTGTGGCCCTTTTTCCTTTATCATGTACATCACTTGCTAACAATAAAGGAAACGAAGTGCAGTATTGGCTTACAAAAGGCGATGAAACCGTAAAATTACAGCTGCAGACTCCCGTTAAATTTGTAAATAACTCCAACAGCTTTCAGAATATTGAAATTGATGATTCTCAAAAGTTTCAATATGTTGATGGTTTTGGATATACATTGACAGGAGGAAGTGTTGAGGTAATCAACCGATTGTCTCCTTCCAAAAGAAAAGCATTGCTTAACGAACTTTTTGGAAACGATAAAAATTCAATCTCCATTAGTTACTTAAGATTAAGTATAGGAGCATCCGATCTTGATGGTGAAGTATTTTCATATGACGATCTGCCTGCAGGGCAAACCGATGCTTCTCTTTCAAAATTCAGTCTGGCAAAAGATAAAGTACTTATTGCCATGTTGAAAGAGATTTTAGCAATCAATCCAAAAATAAAAATCATTGCAGCACCGTGGTCTCCTCCTGTCTGGATGAAAGACAACTGGAAATCAAAAGGAGGAAGCTTGAAACCTGAATTCTATGGAGCCTATGCTCAATATTTTGTAAAATACATCCAGGGGATGAAAAAAGAAGGCATTACGATTGATGCCATAACTCCTCAGAATGAACCTTTGCATCCTGGAAATAATCCAAGTTTGTATATGCCATCAGAACAGCAGGGGGATTTTATAAAGAACCATTTAGGACCTGTTTTTAAAGCCAACGGAATCTCTACCAAAATTGTTGTTTATGATCACAATTGCAACAAACCTGAATACGCTATTGATATTTTAAAAGATTCTAAAGCTAATCAGTATATAGATGGATCTGCTTTTCATTTGTATGAAGGAGATATCTCTGCATTAAGCACTGTGCATGATGCTTTTCCTGATAAAAACTTATACTTTACCGAACAGTGGACAGGCTCAAAAGGAACTTTTACTGAAGACCTAAACTGGCATACCAAAAATGTAATTATTGGTTCTATGAGAAACTGGAGCAAAATTGCTTTGGAATGGAATCTTGCAAACGATCCGAAATATGCCCCGCATACAGACGGTGGATGTACAGAGTGTAAAGGAGCTATTACGATTTCTGATAGTGAAAACTTTACCAGAAATGTTGCCTATTATATTATTGCCCACGCTTCAAAATTTGTTCCTGCAGGCTCTCAGCGTATTGCTTCCACGCAGACTGATAAACTTTCAACAGCAGCTTTTATGACTCAATCTGGGAAAATAGTTTTAATTGTGCAGAACGATAATCAGGAAGATGAAAATTTTAATATTAAATTTGCCGGGAAAACTGCTGCTGTAGCAATCTCGGGACGTTCTACGGCAACCTATATTTTTTAATTCGATACAATGAAAAGAGCATATTTTTTACTGGCACTTTCCACATTAGGAATGAATGTTTACGGACAGAAGACCATTGATCAGAAGGTAGCAGAGCTGCTTTCTAAAATGACTTTAGAGGAAAAAGTAGGGCAAATGGTCCAGTACAGCGGGTTTGAATATGCTACTGGACCCCAGCAGTCTAATTCAGCAGCAGTTTTGGAAGAAATTAAAAAAGGGAAAGTAGGTTCTATGCTGAATGTAGCGGGCTCTGAAGAAACCAAAGCATTTCAGAAACTGGCCATGCAGTCAAGGCTGAAAATTCCTTTACTGTTCGGACAGGATGTTATCCATGGATACCGTACTACATTTCCTGTGAATCTGGGACAGGCAGCAAGCTGGGATCTGGGAATGATCGAAAAATCAGAAAGAATTGCTGCAACGGAAGCTTCGGCTTATGGTATTCACTGGACTTTCGCTCCAATGGTAGATATTGCCAGAGATCCGAGATGGGGAAGAGTAATGGAAGGTTCCGGGGAAGATACCTATCTGGGAACAAAAATAGGATTGGCAAGGATCAAAGGGTTCCAGGGCAGAGGGTTAGGAAGTCTTGATGCTGTGATGGCATGTGCAAAACACTTTGCTGCATATGGTGCAGCTGTTGGTGGGAGAGATTACAATTCTGTGGATATGAGTCTCAGACAACTGAATGAAACTTATCTTCCACCATTCAAAGCTGCTGCAGAAGCAGGAGTAGCTACTTTTATGAATTCCTTCAACGATATCAATGGAATTCCGGCGACCGCTAATCAATATATTCAGAGAAATCTTTTAAAAGGAAAATGGAATTATAAAGGTTTTGTGGTTTCAGACTGGGGGAGTATCGGAGAAATGATTCCTCATGGCTATGCTAAAGATGCCGGTGAAGCCGCTGAGAAGGCAATCCAGGGCGGAAGTGATATGGATATGGAAAGCCGTGTTTACATGGCGGAACTTCCAAAGCTGGTGAAAGAAGGAAAGGTAGATCCAAAACTGGTAGATGATGCAACTGCAAGAATTTTAACCAAAAAATTCGAAATGGGGCTTTTCGACGATCCTTACAGATTCAGCAGTGAAAAAAGGCAGAAAGAACAGACCGATAATCAGGAGAATAGAAAATTCGGAAGAGAATTTGGATCAAAAAGTATCGTCCTTCTTAAAAACCAGAGAAATATTCTTCCACTTTCAAAAACTACAAAAACTGTTGCGTTGATTGGTCCTTTTGGAAAAGAAACGGTGGCAAATCACGGTTTCTGGTCTATCGCTTTCAAAGATGATAACCAAAGAATTGTTTCGCAGTTTGACGGAATTAAAAATCAACTGGATAAAAATTCCACTTTATTATATGCAAAAGGCTGTAATGTTGATGATCAGGACAAAACTCAATTTGCAGAAGCGATAGAAACGGCAAAAAAAGCAGATGTTGTCATTATGACATTAGGAGAAGGCCATGCGATGAGTGGTGAAGCGAAAAGCAGAAGCAATATCGGGTTTACAGGAGTACAGGAAGAACTATTGAAAGAAATTGCCAAGACTGGTAAGCCAATCATTCTGATGATCAATGCAGGAAGACCTTTGATCTTCAACTGGGCAGCAGATCATATCCCTGCAATTGCATATACATGGTGGTTGGGAACTGAAGCAGGAAACTCCATTGCAGATGTTTTGTTTGGGACTGTGAACCCCGGAGGGAAACTTCCGATGAGTTTTCCGAGAACAGAAGGGCAGATTCCTGTGTACTACAATCATTATAATACAGGAAGACCGGCAAAAAATAATACAGACAGAAACTATGTTTCAGCCTATATAGATCTTGATAACGATCCGAAATATCCGTTTGGATACGGATTAAGCTATACCGATTTTAAATATTCTGATATGGTTTTAAATTCGGCAAGCCTTACAGGAAACCAGACTTTGAATATCAGCGTTACCGTTTCCAACACAGGGAAATATGATGGTGAAGAAGTGGTACAGCTTTATATCAGGGATCTTTTCGGAAAAGTAGTACGACCTGTAAAGGAATTGAAAGGTTTCCAGAAAATACTCATCAAAAAAGGAGAAAGTAAAAAAGTAGAGTTTAAACTGACACCGGAAGATCTGAAATTTTTTGATGACAATTTGAACTTTGACTGGGAAAGCGGAGAATTCGATATTATGATCGGAACCGATTCTCAGCATGTACAAACCAAAAGAATTAATTGGGTGAAATAAGCTCCATTCAATAGGAAAGGGTTTAGCCAAAACTTAATACACATGAATTTCAAAGCTAAAAGTATTATCAAAATATGTGCAGCAGGAACTTTCTTCCTTTCTGTTCTCAACTGTGCCTCAAACAAACCAGATTCTGGCAGAACCCTGATATGGAATGATGAGTTCAACGGTAAAGGGCTTCCCGATTCATTAAGATGGAATTACGATGTAGGTGGAGGAGGCTATGGTAATGAAGAAGCTCAGTTTTATACAAAAAAAAGGCTTGAGAATGCGAGGATGGAAAAAGGAAATTTGGTCATTGAAGCCAGAAAAGAAAATTGGGAAAACAATACATATACTTCTGCAAGACTTTTAACCAAAGGAAAATTCTCTTTTCAATATGGTACAATAGAAGTTAGAGCAAAGCTTCCCAAAGGTCGTGGAACATGGCCGGCAATCTGGATGATGAGCGAAAATATGAAGAAATGGCCGGATGATGGTGAACTGGATATTATGGAGCACGTGGGTTTCAATCAGGGATATATACATGCTTCTGTTCATACTAAAAAATACAATCATATTCAGGGAACGCAGAAAACGGATACGCTGATTATAAAGGATGCGAGCGAACAGTTTCATGTCTATAAAGCAGACTGGACACCGGAAAAAATAGACGTTTATATTGACGATCAGAAATTTTTCACCTACGAGAATAAGGAAAAGAACTATGAAGCATGGCCTTTTGACCAGCCTTATTTTATCATTTTAAATCTCGCCGTAGGCGGAATGTGGGGCGGAAAAGAAGGTATCGATGATACTATTTTTCCACAGAAGTATTACATAGACTACGTAAGAGTCTATCAAAATAAATAATGAAAATGAGGACCAGATGGGTCCGGAAACAGAAAAAAATCATGAGAAAACTAATTGTAAGTTGTTTTGTAGTAGGCGTTGTCATCAATGTCAATGCTCAGAATTATTGGAAAAAGAATGAAGGGAAAACAGCTAAAGTAATCCTTACCAACTCCAAAGTAAATGAGAAGATGGTGGATAAAGGTGCCGTTAAGTTTGAGCAGTTTGGACAGCCCAAAGAAACGGACGCCTGTATTTTTGTGGCTCCCAATTTTAAATATCAGAAACTGATAGGAATTGGTGGTGCTATTACAGATGCATCAGCCGAAACTTTTTATAAAATGCCGAAGAATAAGCAGAAAGAAATTCTGGATGCTTATTTTGGAAAAAATGGATTGGGATATACCGTTGTCCGCACCAATATGAATTCCTGTGACTTCTCCAGTGATTCTTATACGTATGTAGAGGATAATGATACTTCGCTGAAGAGTTTCAACGTTGCTCATGATGAGAAGTATAAGATTCCTATGATTAAAGAAGCTCAGAAAGCCATAGGAAATAATTTCACATTCTATTTCTCTCCCTGGAGCCCACCGGCCTGGATGAAATCAAACAAAAGCTTATACAAAGGAGGAAGATTAGAAAACGAATACTATCAGACCTGGGCAGATTATTATATCAAATTCATCAAAGAATACGAAAAAAGAGGAATTAATATCTGGGGACTGACCGTTCAGAACGAACCAATGGCTACCCAAAGCTGGGAATCATGCATCTACACCGCTGAAGAAGAAGGTGAATTTCTTAAAAAGAACCTCGGACCAACCCTTTGGAAAAACGGATATAAAGATAAAAAAGTCATGATCTGGGATCACAACAGAGACCTGATCTATCAGAGAGCAACCACTA
Source organism: Chryseobacterium sp. MEBOG07 (assembly GCF_021869745.1). Lineage (NCBI taxonomy): Bacteria > Pseudomonadati > Bacteroidota > Flavobacteriia > Flavobacteriales > Weeksellaceae > Chryseobacterium > Chryseobacterium sp. MEBOG07. The sequence goes on along the minus strand of NZ_CP084579.1, from coordinate 3,183,190 downwards.
CATTAAGTGATCCTGAAACATCAAAATACGCTCATGGAATTGGGTATCACTGGTATGAAACATGGAATAATAAAACCCAGCTTTTTGATAATTTAGCAGAAACCCACAGAGCTTTTCCGGATAAATTCCTGGCCTTCACCGAAGGGTGTAAAGAACAGTTCAGTATGGATAAAATCTATGATGTAAGCCTGGGAGAACTATACAGCAAAAATATGCTGAATGATTTCAATAAAGGAAACGCCTTATGGACCGATTGGAATATTCTTTTGGATGAAACCGGAGGACCTAATCATAAAGGCAATTTCTGCTTTGCTCCCATTATTGCGGATACCAAAACAGGAGAGGTATTCTATACCTATGAATACTATTATATAGGTCATGTTTCAAAATATATCAAGCCGAATGCTCAGAGAATAGGAAGTTCTTCCAACAGAGCTGCACTGACATCTTCTGCCTTTATGAACGAAAACGGACAGTTGGTAACTGTTATTATGAACGATTCCGACAATGATATCGATACCAATCTATGGATTGAAGGAAAGGCTGCCAAGCTGAATGCTCCGGCACACTCTATACAGACCGTAATTTTATAATATCATATTAATATTATTTTTGACAGAATCGGCGGCCTCGAAGAGGCCGCCGATTCGCTTATCATATATCTGTATAAGTTATTGTACCGAAAACTTACCGGAAATCGTTCCATTGCTGTTTTGAGCATTATAGAAATAGATTCCGGTTCTCATACCTGAAGTAGAAATGATCGTTTTACCTGCTTTCGCCTGTTGGGATTTTATTGTTAATCCTTCTGCATTCACTAGAGTCAACTCATAAGTACTTCCGTTTTCAGGAAGACTGATGGTTATGTTTTCACCTTGTTTTACAGGATTAGGATAAGCGGTAGAAGTAATCTCCTGTTTCGCAGAAATAGTTGAGGTTGCAGTTGTTACCTGCTCAAGAACCCATTGGTGATTCACTCCTGCCAGACCATTCATATCCTGATCCCAGATGTTGATATTGGTGCCTGAAGTTTGTGAATTGGCAGGATTATCCATTGCTTTCATAGTAGATAATGCGGTTCCTATGACAAGGGTGTTTGATAGGTAAGGTCTTAATACCCATTGTTGATTATTACCACCATGTTTTGGGTATTGTACTAAGGTAGTACCGTTGCTTATATTGGATGCTGGAACATCAATCGCCAAGCCTGAAGCACGATTGATAATGATATAATTATTTCCCGTTTTTTCCAGTTTCCATTGTTGAGCAAGGTTGCTGTTAAAAGGATATTGAACCATTTTGGTATTGGCTGCAGCACTGTAATTAGCAGGGCTTATGTATTGGCTGCTTCCCACACATTTTATTCGGTAGTAGGCATTCGGATCAATAGTAGGTGCGGTTACAATAGTATTGATCGTTAAATTATTATATCCAAAATTGGAATTTTGTTTAAAAATATCTTCCAAGACAACACTCACATAATATTTCCCCGGTTGGGAATTTGTAGGAAGCGGTACCTGGGCACTTCTCTGATCTGGGCGAATACCCGTAACCACGGCTACAGGAGTATAAGAATTTGCCCAGCTGGCTTCTGTATATAATGAAACCTTATAGGAAAACTGCGGACTTGTGGTTTCTGAATTAACCCAATTTACATTTACTGTATTATTAGAAGTATTATAAGATGGAGTAACGGTAGTCACAGTAACAGGGGTTGTTGTTGCAGGTTTTGTACCATCCTGAGTGATTCCGTTGAATGTTACCGAACCACCTGCAGGTGCCGGAGCTGTACCACACGAAGTCACCTTGATTGCTGTATTATTGAAGGCTGTTTCTGCTCCCCAGGATCCTGTTCCGGCCGAAGCAGTATATCGTGAAGGTTTCGACCAATTCCCTTGTGCATTCATACTCCAGAAGTTTCTGAAATATCCGCAGCGGGTAGCTTTGCTGGCAGCTGAGTTCCAGTTTTCTACAAAACCTCCCAACTTGGTTCCAGTGAATTTCGCATCGTTTTCAGGGGTGACAATGGTGACATAATGTTTCCATTTTCCTGTACCATAATCAAACATAAAAAATCCGATTCTGGTTTTTCCGTCACCGGTAGACCATCTTCTCACGACAGTGGCATACCATATTCCGGGAGTCCATGGCATTGGATTATCCGTGTGAAGACCTGTTCCTTCTCCTCCGAAACCATCTACAAAAGTATTGGGAGCCGTATATTCTGTAGTACATTGCGGTACGTTGGTATCCTGCAAATCCCACATTGAAAAAATGTTATTGTAGATTTCGTTCTGTTTGTACTGAATTCCTGCATATCCGCCTCGCGGACCCAAAGAAAAATTCAGAGTAGAGTAATAGGTATTAACCTTTTTGCAAGTGTTGTCTGCCATTACTTCAGAATACCAGAGTTCACCGGAATTAGCCATATCAAAGCCTTCAAGATAAGGACCCCAGCTTGGGCAGGTCTGAGCATTGGAGGCATTGAAAAACGAGGATGCAGCAATAAGCAATATTGCAGCACAAGATTTAATTTTTTTTTCCATAAAATAAGTGGTTTGGTAATACTAATTTATGGATATTTTGAATATTTAATAAATATTTTGAATGAATATTTTTGATAGTTTGGGGTAAATGATTGAATCTGGATGAATTGATGAAGTATATTTTTTTATTGTAATGGTTATCATAAAAAAAGCAATGCATCATGAATGCATTGCTTGTATTGAATAGGATTGCTCCTTTATTGTATTGAAAAAATAATCTTTCTGATGATTATTCTACATCATATTTGCTGATTACTTTCTGAGTAACCCCTGAACTGCTGAATCCACCATCATGGAAAAGATTCTGCATGGTTACTTTTTTAGTAAGATCAGAGAATAGCGTTACACAGTAGTCTGCACATTCAAGAGCCGTAGCGTTTCCTAGTGGAGACATATCTTCTGCATATCCAAGGAATCCTCCGAAGCCTTTCACACCGCTACCTGCTGTAGTCATTGTAGGAGACTGAGAAACAGTATTTACACGTACTTTTCTTTCACCCCAATAGTTTCCGAAAGTTCTTGCAATACTTTCAAGATACGCTTTGTTATCAGACATATCATTGTAATCCGGGAATGTTCTTTGAGCAGCAATATAACTAAGTGCCAAAATACTTCCCCATTCGTTCATACAGTCTTTTTCCCATGCTACACGCATTACTTTATGGAAAGAAACAGCTGAAATATCCCAACCTTTTTCCAACCAATCGTAGTTCATTTCTGTATAATGTTTTCCTTTTCTTACATTGATAGACATACCAATAGAATGAAGGATAAAGTCGATTTTTCCAAATTTGGCAACAGCGGCATCAAAAAGTTTTTCAAGATCTTCTATAGAAGTCGCATCAGCACCTATTACTTCAGAACCTGTTTTTTCTGCTAAATCATTAAGCTCTCCCATTCTCAAAGCAATTGGAGCATTAGATAAGATAAATTCAGCACCCTCCTCATGGCATCTCTCAGCAACTTTCCATGCGATAGATTGTTCATTAAGGGCTCCAAAAATAATTCCCTTCTTGCCTTTAAGTAAACCGTATGACATAATTTTTTAATGTTTATTATAATACAAATGTAGCAATAATTGTGGTTATGACATAATAAAAATGGAGCCTTATCAATTTAAGACTCCATTTTATTGAAAATATTTATATGACTGAAATACTAATTTGTTTTCTTATTCCATTCTGCCTTTACATCTTCTGCCGCATCTTTGGTTTTTTCCCATGCTTCATCTGCTTTATCCTTAATATCTTCCCATGCATCGGATACATTAGCTTTTACCTTATCTAACCAGTCTTCCTGATTGGCCTCCTGATCATTACTCTTTTTTTCATTAATAAAATCTTTGGCCTTATCTGCCAATTCATTGATTTTCCACTTCGTTTTGTCTGCTGCATTCTGTATAGAATTTTCTACATTGTTTACTGCATCTTCCGCTTTGTTATACTCTGAATTGTTCATAATACTGTAATTTTTAGTTTGGTATCAGTAATTAAACAATAACCATTCCTAAAATTAGATGTCTCTGTTAAATTTTTCATAATCTTATGTTATAATTTTCCAAATCAAACCTACCTTTAGATAACAAAATAGGTTATTATGGAAAAAATACGCTGTGGATGGTGCGAAAAAGATGATCTCTACAGAAAATACCATGATGAAGAGTGGGGAAGACCCATCTATGACGACGAAACAATATTTGAATTTCTGATTCTTGAAAGTTTTCAGGCCGGACTGAGCTGGTATACTATTTTGGCCAAAAGAGAAAATTTCAGAAAAGCTTTTGACCATTTTGATTATAAAAAAATAGCATGCTATCCTGATAAAAAGATAGCAGATCTGATGAATGATTCCGGAATCATCAGGAACAGACTTAAAATTATGGCTACAGTTACCAATGCACAGAAATTTATGGAAGTTCAGAAAGAATTTGGAAGTTTTTCCAGCTATATCTGGGACTTCATAGGCGGAAAACCAATTGATAAAAGACCCGAAACTCTAGCCGATGTTTCTGCCACTACAGAAATTTCGGACCTTATTTCCAAAGATCTCAAAAAAAGAGGGTTCAAGTTTGTCGGTTCAACGGTAATTTATGCCCATATGCAAGCGACCGGAATGGTGAATGATCATATAAAAAGCTGTTTTACGAGAAAATAATACTTATACTTTATTCATTTTTTAGTGATGTTTATTAATAATAATACAATTCTAAAAACTAAGCAGAAAATTAGAGATATCTGTAAATGCTTATGAATACAACATTTGATAACTACTTGATATTTAAATATTTTTCATTGTATAGTGATTAAGGTTTATTTTAATCACTATAATGTGTTTTTAATTATGATTTTATCAATAAAATAGGTGTATTGTTGAAAATTTGTATATTTGCATCCTCAAAAAAAGCAGATAATGCATAAAAACTATAAACTACAATACACTCTTCTTTTATTATTCTTTAATTATTTTATATATGCCCAGGTTGGGATAGGGACTCCTAATCCGGCGCCTTCAGCCATGCTGCATATTAATGCCAGCAATAAAGGGGTACTCCTTCCAAGTATTGCTTTGGCAAGTACAACAGACAACACAACAGTGCCTTCACCGGCAGACGGGCTCATCGTATGGAACAATGGAAATGCAGCTTTAAAAGACGTTGGATTTTATTATTGGTTTGAATCAAAGTGGAACAAAATTTTAACGAATGGGGGCGATCCCACTAAAATAGATAACGGCACAAGCTGGAACCTTACAGGAACTAATGTTGGTAATTACGGAGGAGCAAATACCACACTGGCATTAGGAACAAAAACATATGATGATCTTATCTTCAAAGTGAATGCATTAACGGCCGGAAGATTAGGCGTTGATAATTCTGTAAGCCTGGGAATAGGATCTACTGCAGGGCAGAATGGTATTGCCATTGGAAGTGCTAGCGCTGCATTTATGGGAATATCTATTGGGAGTGCAACAACAGTTTCCGGGAATGAAGCTTTGGCGGTGGGAAATAAATCGACTGCAGGAGGTTTCAGATCTACCGCAATTGGATTTCATGCCCAAACCAGCAGTAACGAATCTGTTGCCGTTGGAAATAACTCTTCTGCAGATGGATTTCAGTCTATCGCATTAGGATATAACGCGAAAACGAATACAAATAGCGAAACGGCTTTAGGATATAATGCAGTAACAAATAGTCAAAACTCAACGGCTTTAGGCTCTGGCGCTAATGCATTGGGACAATATTCAACAGCAGTAGGATATGGGGCAACTACTTCACAGGCCAATGCCATTGTTCTGGGAGACAATAATGCAAATGTAGGGATTGGGACAGGTGCTCCGAATATTTCTGCGAAACTGGACGTAAACGGACAGTTCAAATTGGGGGAAAAAGGAAGTGTGCAGAAAAACCAGATCAGTTTTGAAGCATGGCCGGGAATATCCATCAATAATTTGCCGCCAGGAAAATCAACAACAATTGATATTCCGGTTCCGGCAGGATATCAGCCTGGTTCTACAAGAGCTGTTGTCGTGGTTTCTCCAGCGGGAGACTTTCCAGGAAACGCTTCATTTTCTATCTCGAATCCAAGGATGACTTCCACTTCCAGTATTACCATTAATCTTACTAATATCTCAGGAAATGCCAGTGGTTTGTATTACGGACATTTTTATGTGATGATCAATGAGTTTTAAATAATAAGTTTTTTATTATAATTGATATGGTGTTAAGGGCTTCCGAATGGAAGTCTTTTTTTATTGTTATCAATTTTAATTAAGCTTACGGGACTGAAGTTCCTTACGGGCATCTTGCCAGCTTTTTCTTATAATAAGATATAAAGGGAAAAAAGCTAAAGGAAGCGGGCTAATTCCATTAAAACCCTTCTTTATGGTGACATAGATACAGGCTGCTAACAGCAATCCCAGAATAATGCAAAAAGAAATATGGGCTGCGGAACGTTTTTTTTCTTCTTTTGTAAGTTCCTCAATGGAGAGCTCTGAAAGCTTATTCGTTTCCGACTGCTTAGTGTTTTTCATGTTCAATGGTTAGTTTTTGATTGAGCTAAAATAATAAAATAATCATAGCGTGAAATACAATCCGAAACAAAAATAGAGTGTGGCTTTATAAAGTGGTTTTAATCTTCCAGGTCATTAATGCACAGAAAAATATACCTGATGAATAAAAGTTTGAAGTAAAAGGATCAATATTTTCAACAAAATAAAATTCAATAGGGACGGGCTTTAGCCCGTTTGTCAATACAATAATAAACCATTGGCTTTAGCCAAAACCTATAAAAAAACTCCGGAAATAGCTTCCGGAGTTTTTTTATTTGAATGTAAACAAAAGTGATTACTTAATAATTCTTTCCAATACCCAGTCAATAAGGTTTTTCTCAGAAGCATGGTGGTCTGCTGAGAACTCACCGCGTCTTCTATTGGCAATAACGTTGTTTACCGTGATTGCTTTGTGGCCTAATAATTTTGAAAGAGCGTAGATCGCAGATGTTTCCATCTCAAAATTGGTAACTCCAAGATCATTCAATGTTTCTAAAAACTTGTCATCCACTGCTTTTAGACGAAGCTGTCTTCCCTGTGGAGCATAGAACCCCGGGAATGTTGCTGTATTTCCGTGGTATTTGGCATCTTTGTAATAGTCACCCATTTCTTCTGCCCAGTCTGAGAAGTAAAGCATCGGCTTTATTTTTTCGTAAGGAAATTTCTCCATGAAGCTTTTAGAAAACTCATTTTCGAAGTTATAATCCTGATAGAAATGCATCAATCCGTCCAATCCTACTACATTCTGAGTAACCAGCATATTATCAACCTGTACATCCGGGTTTACACTTCCACAAGTTCCCATACGGAAAAGTTCAAGGGCTTTGTGCTCAGTTTTAAACTCTTTGTTTTTAAGATCGATATTCACCAAAGCATCAAGTTCATTCATAACGATATCGATGTTTTCAGTTCCGATACCGGTTGACATTACGGTAATTCTTTCTCCACGAAGCGTTCCTGTATGCGTATAGAATTCTCTTTTATTTTTTTTGATCTCTACAGTATCAAAGTATTTTGAAACTTTTGCCACTCTGTCCGGGTCACCCACAAGGATGATTTTGTCAGCAATATCTTCAGGGAGAAGATTCAGGTGGTATACACTTCCGTCTTCATTCAGAACAAGTTCTGAGGCAGCAAGTTTGTTTAGCATAATATGTATATTTTTTGTTTTTTTAATTAATCATAATAGCGTCTTTGTAAGGAGATGCCATAACCTCGTAGATGTCATTATATTCTTCTACAATCCTTTTCTGACCGTTCATTACCTCGTATACAGTAACAACAGTTTTTTCAATATTTTTAGGATCTTTTCGTTGTGAAGTGATTTCGTAGAAATGATCATCTTTTTTAAGAATCGAAACCAATTCTTCTTTTGTGGAATTGTTGGATGTCATCATTCCAGGAAAATCCATAAGGATATTGTTAAGGTCAGTATAAGTTTTATAAGGTTTGGTTACCCCATTGGAATATACATAGACATTAGGAATCTCTTTATCCTTCTCAAGGCGGACCAAATAATAATCAGAACCTCTTTTCTCTGCATATACAGCCATTTCCTGCTGCTTTCCGGATTGTTTTTCCGGTTGCTTTTTTTTCTGGGAAAATGCAGTCATAGAAAGGAAACTTGCCATAACAGCAAACCATAGTTTTGTTTTCATAATACTATCTTAGTTTTTTTGATGTGTTGAATTTAATGTAAAAAATCCTCTCCCAATAATCTCCCGCCATTATTTTTACCGGTATTTTGAAAAACCGTTTCCTTTAGAATAATGAATTTGATTTCGGGGTTTAAAATTAGTAAAAAATATTGTATCAGAAATATAAACATTATTTAATCTGCTATTAAAACTGAGATAACATCAGATTAATACTTTTGCCGCTAAAAATTAATGAGATCTTACCCACTGCTTGTAATTATCCTTCTGATAGGATTTGCAGTAATGTCTTTTAATCCTGTTTATAAAGGAGTAGAAAGTGAAAATACATTTGTTAATAAAGGATTAACTGACTTTAAAACCAAGCTGGAACAGCTGAAATCAGATGTTGATAAGTTCTCCGAAGACCGCATTTCCCTTGAAGAATTACAGAAATCTCTGAGCAGTACAAGAAATTCATTCAAGGAAATAGAATTCTATATCGCCTACCATTATCCTGAATTTTCCAAAACCCACCTTAATGCGGCCCCTTTGTTTCATATCGAAGCTGCGGGAACATCTGCATATACACTTCCTCCCGAAGGATTGCAGGTGCTGAATGAACTTATATTTTCAGAGGAAGCAGAAAATGAGAAAGAAAAGATTAAAACCATTACAGCCTTTTTATACAACAGCTATTCCGGGTTTTATTTAAGTGCTTTAAAAAACGGTTTGAGTAAGGGAAACAACAGAACATTACCCTTAAGGATAGAACTGATCAGAATATACTCACTTGGAGTGTCCGGTTTTGATACTCCCGGATCTTTGAACATTTCTGAGGAGACAAGCCATGCGCTTTCAGGGATGCAGAAATATATTAATGATGATCCTTATTTTAAAAATTATACTACTGAAAAAGCCAATCAGACTTTAACAGAAGCGATCAGTTATCTTTCAAAAAATACCGATTTTGAAACTTTTGACAGAATTGAATTCTATAAAAAATACATACAGCCATTGTATGAAGAATTAGGAAAATGGGACGGAAGACCTGATGATCTGAAAGAATTTTCCGGCTGGAATGTTGGAAATAAAAACTTTTTCAGCAGTGATTTTTTAGATCCATATTTTTATACCTTATTGAAATCTTCAGAAGATAACCCTGACCTCCGAAACCTTGGGAAATCTATTTTCTATGACCAGAATTTGAGTGGTAACGGAAAAATGAGCTGTGCGACTTGTCATCTTCAGGAAAACGCCTTTACAGATCTTAAAGCAAAATCACAAAGCAATGTAGAAGGAAAAACAGTTTTGAGAAATTCACCTTCTTTATATAATGCTGTTTTTGCCAAGAGGTTTTTCTATGACCTTCGTGCTTTTTATCTTGAGCAGCAGGCAGAACACGTTATTTATAATGATCAGGAATTCAACACAAGTTATGAAAGCATTATTCAGAAGCTAAAAACAAAACCTGAATATAAAAAAGCATTCCGTACCGCTTTCAAAGACGGAAAGATCAGCAAAGAGAATTTTTCCAAAGCATTAAGTTCATATGTGGCTTCATTGTATTCTTTTGACAGCGACTTTGACCGCTTTATGAGGAATGAAAAAGAGGTGTCTGATGATGTGAAAAAAGGATTCAATCTGTTTATGGGAAAAGCCAATTGTGCAACCTGTCACTTTGCGCCTCACTTTTCAGGATTGGTTCCCCCATTTTTTAATGAAAATGAATCTGAAGTACTGGGAATAACGACCAGACCAATCAAGCAGATTCCTGTAGAACTTGATCAGGATTTAGGAAGAGGAAACAGCCCTGTGAAAAAGGAGAAATCATGGATTTATGATTATTCTTTCAAAACGGTAACTGTGAGAAATATTGCCCTTACCAAACCCTATTTTCATAATGGAGCTTTCAACACATTGGAGGAAGTTCTGGATTTTTATAATGAAGGAGGGGGAGAAGGATTAGGATTGAAAATGAAAAACCAAACCCTTGCACCAGATAAATTAAACCTTACCGACACGGAAATTAAACAGATCATCGCCTTTCTGAATGCTCTTACGGATGTTAGTAAAGCGAAATGAGGTGGGAGGGTTTGAGTGTTTGTTTTGCGGACTAGAGATCTGGTAGGGACAATATAGTTTTAATAAAAATAGGCTAAATTCTGAAACTGGTGTAAATGTGATCTATGAAGGTTTCAAAATTTAGCCTAAAGCTTTACAGATCGGATCAATCTGTCTGTTTATTTGTTTTGAATCAGCTTTTCCAGCTTATCAATCATTTCCTGCTGTTGTTTAAGCATACGCTCGTAAAGTTCAACCATTTTGTCGAGAGGATGGAAGTTTGGTGAATTATTAATAATTGTAGCAAATTGAGGTGAAGAATGATCATGATTATTAAATGTATTTGCAATGATATTAATTGCTGATTCTTCATCAAAATTCTCAATTGCTTCTGCCGGAACTTTAAGAATCTGAGCTACCTGTGCCAGAATATCAGACTCCACAATTTCTTTTTGTTCCAAAAGAGAGACTTTCTTCTGATTCCAGTCGTTACCTAATTCAAAAGCCAAGGCTTCCTGCTTGATGCCCAGCATTTCACGGAAACGTTTAATATTTTTGCCCTGATGTATTTTTTTATTTTGCATAACTGTGTCAATCATAATAACAAATATAAAGTTTTAACAGATAAGAATAAAGCTAGTTTTTAAAATAAATTATCTTCTAAAATATCCTTGTTTTCAAATAAAAATTTCTCTTTTCTCACTAATTTCTCTTATTGAACATCTAATGTTAAGAATCAATCTGCAAATAAAATAAATAGCCAAAAAAAATAAAATAATTACACCCCAAATCCCGAACCTCTCAACTCCAGCCCTAAAACCCTCAAGCTCTCTAACCCACGAACCCCGCATTATTTAACAAAAAATTAATCCCCTTAACATTAGGTTTTTGATAATTTAATATTGACTGATTTATATTTAAAGTCCTATTAACAGAAGGAAAGCTTTAAAAAAATAGTTTTGCAACGTCTAATAAATCTAATAAGAAATGAAAAGAAAACTACTAGCAATAGGAGCTTTGGCTGTACTTGCCAGTTCTGGTATTCAGGCGCAGACCTTTATATTTAACAAGAATGCGTCTTGGAACTATAAAGATAACAATCAGGCTCAGCCAGCCGGATGGAATGCTAAAACCTATGACATTTCAACATGGTCGGTAGGAGACGGCCCGCTAGGATATGGAGATCCTGTAACTACAACGATCAATACCGGGCTTACTACAGCTTATTTTGCTAAAGACTTTACTGTAGATTTTTCAACGCTTTCCGATAATATGGAGCTTGGGGTAATGAGAGATGACGGTATCATTGTATACCTTAATGGTGAAGAAGTAGTTAGAGATAACATGCCTGCAGGCACGGTTACATTCAACACTTTCTCAACGACTACTATTGACGGGGCGGCAGAGAGTGTTTATAATCTTTTTTCTATCCCAAAATCAAAATTTGTAAACGGTGTCAACAGAATCTCTGTTGAATTACATAACAGAAGTGTAACCAGTTCAGATTTAAGAATTGATGCTTATCTGAAAACAACAACCAATACAACTATTCCTGTAGCTTGTAACGGAACCCATATCAGCTGTTTTACTTCAATTGTACCTACAGCACAGACCAACAAACTGATTATCCCTGCTGAACATAAATACCAGCTTATTCTAAAAGAAGGGGACAGCTATACTGAAGGAGGAGGATTTGTAGGAGGTCAGAATGACTTTACAGGGTATGTTGCAAAAGCAGGAAGCAGTACCAACGGATATCTTTCTGTAAACCATGAAACAAATCCTGGAGGAGTTACCATGGCAGAGATCAACTATAATGCTACTTCAAAGCTTTGGCAGCTGACAAAATCAAGAGCGGTAAGTTTTTCAGATCCAAGTCTGGTACAAACCATCAGAAACTGTTCAGGAGGAGTTACCCCTTGGGGAACAATAGTGACAGCAGAAGAATCTGTTACTTCCAATGATGTGAACAATGATGGATATAAAGATTACGGATGGTTGGTAGAAATAGACCCTGCAACAGCACAGGTTATCTCTAAAAACACTAACGGGACAAAAGGCAAGCTTTGGCAGATGGGGATCATGAACCATGAAAACGTGGTGATCAATAATGCAGGAACTGTGGCTTACTATGGGGAAGATGGAGGTACTCATATGGTGTACAAATATGTAATGGATACTCCCAATGATCTTTCTTCAGGAAATCTTTATGTTCTAAAATTAGATCAGGGATTATCTGCTGCAGGAGATCCGGTAGGAACTACAGCAACTTGGGTTCAGGTTCCGAATAAAGAAAAAGCCGATCAGAACAACACCAATAATAATGCTTTATCAGTAGGAGGAACAAAATTCAACGGAGTAGAAGATGTTGACATCAGCCCGTTGGATGGTAAAATCTATTTTACAGCAAAAGGATTAGACAGAGTATATCGTCTTCAGGATAACGGAACTACAGCTTCTCAGGTAGAAACATTTGTAGGAGGTGGTTCTTCTGTATATTCTTTCAATACCGCTCAGGGAACGAAATCTGAAGCTTGGGGAGACGGAAATGACAACCTTACTTTCGATGAACTTGGTAACCTTTGGGTACTTCAGGATGGAGGCAAAAACTATATCTGGGTAATTGCTCCGGATCATACACAGGCAAACCCTAAAGTAAGATTATTTGCTTCTATGCCGGCTGGTTCAGAACCTACAGGATTGACATTTACCCCTGATCACAAATTTGGTTTCTTCTCTATTCAGCATCCGGATTCAACGATCTCTACAGATATCGATGCAACAGGAAATACCATTGATTATAAAGGAAAATCAGCAACAATCGTAATTGCACTTAAAAATAACTTGGGAATTGAAGGTTCTTTAGGAACTATTGAAAACCATACTGCAGAAAATACAGTAACAGTAGCCCCTAACCCAACTTCCGGAATCGTAAAAATCAATTCACCAAAAGGATTGAAAGATATTTCTGTGACAGCTTACAGCATGGACGGGAAAATCGTTTATACGAAGAAATTCAATGGGACAAACAAAGTATTAGACCTTGATTTCACTCAACAGTTGGAAGGATCTCGTGTTTTAGTTTTAAATATTGAAGCTGAAGGAGGATTCCAGAAAACAGTTAAACTTTTAAAGAAATAAATTATTTATAATTCTTGTCTGTCGGCAGCCTTGGTTGCTGGCAGACGTTTTATCTTTATGAAAAAGCTTTTCTTACTTATTTCCATTCTTTCACTTTCCCAGATCAAAGCACAGATTGATCCGGTGAAGTATCCCACTTTTACAAATATCGAAGACGCTTTAAACAGTAAAAAAGCAGTTTATAGTATAAGTTTCAGGGAAAAAGGTCTTTTTAATCTTCCTCCTCAGATCGTAAAACTGGATTCATTATTCTTTTTGAACATCATGGCCAATAAGCTTGAAAAGATGGATCAGGAACTCTTTGCACTAAAAGAACTGGAAATTCTAAATGTGAATGAAAACAGCATTAAATATATTCCGGATGAGGTAAGTAATCTTAAGAAATTGACCTCTTTTTCAATGAATCTGAACAGCCTGACAAGCATTAATCCCAATCTTGCAAAGCTTCAGAACTTAAAGGTAGTGCATTTCGATGCCAACAACCTGAATACCTTTCCCGAAGCCTTAATGGAAATTCCGACGCTGGAAGAGATTAATCTTCAGGGAAACCAGATCAGCTTTATAGCAGACAGGCTTGACGGGATTAAAAATCTGAAGTTTTTAAATCTTTCTGATAATCAGATCAATGATTTAGGGAATTTATCTTTTCCTAAAAACCTAAAATATCTTGAACTGCAGCAGAACTCCATCACCCAACTTCCGGAAAATCTGTTCAAATCTCAGCATCTTGAATTTTTGAATGTAAGCGGAAATAATATCACGGAAATTTCACCCAAAGTAAAAGGGTTGAAAAATATTGTCAGCATGAATCTGGCCAATAACAATCTGAAAGATATTCCTGTAGAAATCAAACAGCTAAAGAAACTGAAAACCTTGATTCTTACAGGAAATCCTATAGAAAAATCTACAATTGAAAATTTAAAAACCTTACTTCCGGAGACCCAGATCTATTTCTAGATCTATCCGCCAACACGTTTGGTTTTATATCCCATTTCTTTAAGGATATTCATTATTTTATCACGGTTATCCCCCTGAATGATAATCGTCCCATCCTTCTCAGAACCGCCTATACCCAGGGTGGTTTTTATTTTCTTTGAGATTTTTTTCAATTCTTCCTCACTGCCTTCCCAACCTTCAACAACGGTCACAGGCTTACCATTTCTCCCTTTTTTCTCAAACTTGCACACCAAAGGCTCTTTTTGCTTGAATTGCTCTTCAGGCATCTCAAAATCCTGCTCATCATGATCAGGAAAAAGATTCTTCAATTGATCTCGTAAATCCATAAAGCAAAATTAAAAAGATTTACCGATTAATTGACTGAAATAACCAACGAAATTTCAATTTTTCAACCCTGTCAAGGTTTTAAACCTTGACAGGGTTCCGGGAATATAAAAACCCCATTGTGATATCAGAAAAAATCACAGATTTTTCACAACTTAAGTGAACTTCTATGCAGCCATCATATCACTTAAAATAGCTTAAGTATTAAAAAGCTTTTGCGTCTTTTATGATAATAAGATCAGTCATCAATAAAATTCAAGACTTCAAATTCTTCTATTCATAGGAAATTAGGTAAATTTGTATAACAAAAGTTTTACAAAATGTCAAAAAAAGCAATACTGGCAATTCTTGACGGATGGGGATTGGGAACAAACCCTAACGTTTCTGCAATAGACAAAGCAAATACACCATTCATAGACAGCTGTTACAAAAAATTTCCACATACTACACTTGAAGCAAGTGGTCTGGCTGTGGGACTACCAGCGGGGCAGATGGGGAATTCTGAAGTTGGACACATGAACCTGGGAGCCGGGAGAGTCGTTTACCAGAACCTTGTTAAACTCAACATGGCTGTTGAAAACGGAACACTGGGTCAGGAAAAAGTGATTCAGGATGCTTTTGAATATGCCAAAAGAGAAAATAAAAAAATACACTTTATCGGATTGGTTTCCAATGGAGGAGTACACTCACATATCAATCACTTAAAAGGATTACTGACAGCAGCAAAAAACTTTGGTTTGAATGAGAACGTTTTTGTTCATGCATTTACCGATGGTAGAGACTGTGATCCGCATTCAGGATTTGGATTTATTGATGAGCTTCAGAAGCATATGGAAGCAACTACAGGAAAACTGGCAACAGTGGTAGGAAGATACTATGCGATGGACAGAGACAAGAGATGGGAACGTGTAAAACTGGCTTATGATGCGCTTGTAGAAGGAATAGGAGAGCCATCAACGGATGCTTTGGCAGCGATTAAGGCTTCTTATGATAATAACGTAACAGATGAGTTCCTGAAACCTATTATTTTAATGAATACGACAGCGACAGGAAATGTCGTTCCGGTAGCAAAAATCATTGATAATGACGTGGTGATCTGCTTCAACTTCCGTACAGACAGAGGTAGAGAGATTACAGAAGTGCTTTCTCAGAAGGATTTCCCGGAGTACTCTATGAAAAAGCTGAATCTTTATTATGTCACACTGACAAACTATGATAAGACATTTCAGAATGTACAGGTCGTTTTTGACGAAAATGTATTAACGGAAACAATGGGTGAAATTCTTGAAAAAAATGGAAAAACCCAGATCAGAATTGCAGAAACTGAAAAATATCCTCACGTTACTTTCTTTTTCTCAGGAGGAAGAGAAGAAGAATTTGAAGGGGAAAGAAGACTGCTGTGCCCAAGTCCAAAAGATGTTCCTACGTATGATTTAAAGCCGGAAATGTCAGCTTATGATATTACCAACGCCATCGTACCAGAATTGGAACAGGGAACCGCTGATTTTGTTTGCTTAAATTTTGCCAATACAGATATGGTAGGGCATACAGGTGTTTTTGAAGCTGCTGTAAAAGCTGCTGAAGTAGTAGACCAGTGCATTGAAAAAGTGGCAACCGCCGCTTATGAAAACGGATATGCTGTTTTCATTCTTGCAGACCACGGAAACTCTGATGTAATGATCAACGCAGACGGAACTCCTAATACCCAGCACTCAACAAATCTTGTTCCTTTTATCGTAATGGATAAAGAACATACTTGGAACCTAAAACCCGGTAAATTAGGAGATGTAGCCCCTACAATCCTTAATGTAATGGGGGTTAAAATACCAGATACAATGACAGGAGAAGTTTTAGTTAACTAAAATTCAATAATATTGTTAAAAAAATGCCGTTATACTTTTGTAGCGGCATTTTTTTTATGACTTATGTCAGATAAGGTATGACTTGCATACTTTATTATGCGCTAAATAATAAATAAATCATATCTTTGTAAATTAAAACTGAATAGTAAAATGTATCAAAAGCTTGTAAGGAAAGAAGTAATGGGAATATTGGAAAAGGAAGTAGGTTCTTTTCTTGATAAATTTTTAACGCCAATTGAAAAAATCTGGCAGCCTTCCGATTATTTACCAGATCCTTCAAGTGATGAATTCAAACACGATTTAGAAGAAATTCAGACTTTTGCTCGTGAAATGCCTTATGATCTTTTCGTAACACTGATTGGAGACTGTATCACAGAAGAAGCACTTCCTTCTTATGAGTCTTGGTTGATGGGTGTTGACGGAATCAATCAGGAAGGAAAATTAGGTTGGGCCAATTGGGTAAGAGCATGGACTGCAGAAGAAAACAGACACGGAGATTTATTAAACAAATATCTTTATCTGTGTGGAAGAGTAAACATGAGAGAAGTAGAGATTACAACTCAATACCTGATCAATGACGGTTTCGACTTGGGAACAAGTATGGATCCATATAGAAATTTCGTCTACACGAGCTTCCAGGAAACAGCAACCAATATTTCCCACAGAAGAGTAGGGACGCTTGCAAAGCAATCCGGAAACGGAAAACTGGCAAAAATGTGTGGGGTAATTGCTGCAGATGAAGCAAGACACGCTAAAGCATACAAACATTTCGTTGCTAAAATTCTTGAAATAGACCCTTCAGAAATGATTCTTGCCTTCGAAGATATGATGCGTAAGAAGATTGTAATGCCGGCTCACCTGATGAGACAGTCAGGGCAGAAGGCAGGAGAGCTTTGGGGACATTTCTCAGATGCAGCACAAAGATGTATGGTATACACTGGTCATGATTATATCAATATCATGAAAGACCTTTTAGATGAATGGAAAATTGAACACGTGAAAGGACTTACAGAAAAAGCAGAAAAAGCTCAGGAATACCTGATGAAGCTTCCTGCAAGACTACAGAAGATCACAGACAGAGTTTCTACTCCAGATCTTCAGTTTCAGTTCAGCTGGGTAAAGAAATAATTGATTTGCATATTATTTAAATTATAAAAAGTATTGAGTGCCTTTCTTTTGGGCACTCTTTTTATTTCTTATCTTTGCAAAAGCTAAAAAAAACAAAATGTTAAATAATAAAAAGATTGCTGTTGACTTTGACGGAACGATTGTAGATGACGCTTACCCGGCAATTGGAAAAGCGAAAACTTTTGCTTTCGAAACATTAAGAAGACTCCAGGCCGAAGGTTTCAGACTTATTCTTTGGACTTACAGACACGGAAAAACATTAGATGAAGCAGTAGAATTTTGCAAAAAAAACGGAATAGAATTTTATGCAGTGAATTCAAGCTTTGAAGGAGAAGTTTTTGACTCTGAGACTCAATCCAGAAAATTAGATGCAGATTGGTTCATTGACGACAGAAACTTAGGTGGATTCCCAGGCTGGGGTGAGATCTACAATATTATTCAGGAAAGAATAGAATTCCGTGTAGAAGGAAAAGAAGTTCTTGCCTATTCAAAACTTAAAAAAGAAAAGAAAAAAGGACTTTTCTGGTAAGATATAGAAGGTAGAAGCTAGATTTTAGTTTTTTTAATATCAAGTGCTTCTGATTTTTTATAATTTATGATAGAAAGTTCATAAGATGATGGGAAGCAAAAATAAGCGTAACGCTGTAATCTGGCTTCTAACATCTAATATCTAACATCTATATACAATGATTCAATTAAAAACGATAGACGAATTACGTCTGATGAAGGAGAGCGCCCGTTTGGTTTCTAAAACATTGGGAATGTTGGCAAAAGAAATTAAACCAGGGATTACGACCTTATATTTGGATAAATTGGCTCATGATTTTATTAAAGATCATGGTGCTGAACCTGCATTTTTAGGATATGGAGGATTTCCAAACTCTTTGTGTATCTCTCCAAATGAGCAGGTAGTACATGGTTTTCCAAACAAGGAAGAAATAAAAGAAGGAGATGTTCTTTCTGTAGACTGTGGGGCTATTCTTAACGGTTTCGTAGGAGATCATGCGTATACTTTTGAAATTGGAGAAGTGAAGCCGGAAGTAAAGAAAATGCTTCAGGTTACCAAAGAATCTCTTTACAAAGGTATTGAGCAATGTGTCAGAGGAAAAAGAATAGGAGATATCTCCCATGCAATTCAGGCTCATTGTGAGAAAGAAGGGTATGGAGTAGTAAGAGAGCTTGTAGGACACGGTTTGGGAAGAAAAATGCACGAAGATCCACAGGTTCCTAACTACGGAAGACAAGGAAGCGGAAAAATAATTAAAGACGGTTTAGCAATTGCTATTGAGCCCATGATCAATCTTGGAACAGAGAAAGTGAAATTCCATAGTGATGGCTGGACGGTAACGACGTTAGATAATATGCCATCTGCTCACTTTGAACATGATGTAGCGGTGATCAATGGTAAGCCGGTATTGCTTTCAACATTTGAATATGTGTATGAAGCTTTAGGGATTGTAAGTGATGAAGAAAAGCAGTTCCAACTGGATTTTTAATGAAAAAGTTAACTAAGCTTTTACTGAATAAAATACCACGTCCGATGCTTATTAAGATGAGCATTTGGGCAAGACCGCTTATCTATCAGTTTTTCAAAGGAGATCAGTTCTTTGACCCTATTGACGGAAGATCTTACAGGAAATTTCTTCCATATGGATATGGAAAACAGAGAGAAAATGCTCTTTCTCCCGGAACATTAAGTTTGGAGAGACACCGCCAGATGTGGCTGTATCTTCAGAACGAAACCGATTTTTTTATTAAAAATTATAAAGTTCTGCATATTGCTCCTGAACAGGAATTTCTAAGGAAGTTCAAAAGAATGAGTAATCTGAACTATATTTCGGCAGACTTATATTCTCCGATTGTTGATGTGAAGGCTGATATTCTGGACTTACCTTTTGAGAATGAAACATTCGATATTATTTTCTGTAACCACGTTCTGGAACATATTGAAGATGATGCAAAAGCAATGAGCGAGCTGTACAGAGTAATGAAACCCGGAGGGTGGGGAATTCTTCAGGTTCCGATGAAAAATTCTTTGGAGAAGACCTACGAAGATTTTACCATCAAAGATCCTAAAGAACGCCAGAAACATTTTGGGCAATATGATCATGTCCGTTGGTATGGAATGGATTATTTTGACCGTTTAAGAAAGGCAGGCTTTGAAACAGAACCTAATTTCTACTCACAGCAGTTTCCGGAAGATGAAATAAAAAAATACGGGTTAAGGCATAATGAGATCCTACCTTTAGTATACAAAAAATAAAACAAAACCCGTTTCAACTACTGAAACGGGTTTTTATATGAAGAATTACCAGTAGAATTTTGAATGCTTATAAGAGTCGATTTAAATTTTTAGTGGATGTTTCCAGTCTTGAACTTTTGTATACTTTTGCTTCAAGGTAAAAGTATAAATAAGCAGAATAGAGATTCAATCATATAAAATAAAAAACCGCCTTCATGATAAAGACGGTTTCCATTTTTAAATATAGATAGAAGTTTATGCACTTTTCTAATGTGATGAAGACACAGCTTTCAGGCCTACTACAGAAGCAATAAGGGTTAGAATAAAAAATACTCTCCAAAAACTAACGGGATCCTTAAAGAAGATAATTCCCATTAAAGCCGTTCCTACAGCCCCAATTCCCGTCCATACCGCATAAGCCGTACCGATAGGCAGTGTTTGAGTCGCTTTGATCAACAGAAGCATACTGATAGTCATTGTTATCAGGAAACCGGTATACCACAGGTACATTTCTGTTCCTGATGTTTCTTTTGCCTTTCCCAGACATGATGCAAAGGCAACTTCAAATAATCCCGCGATAACTAATATGATCCAATTCATTTTTTAAATTTTTCTACGGCAAAGTTCAGGATTTGTCAGAAGAAAAAATTTTACAATTGTTAAAAAATGAAGTTTCGGAGTTGATTACAGAAAGAAGCTGAAAGCGGGAAGAAAAAACTATAGTCATATCAATAGGGTCTGACTTTTGTCCGCTCTCAATAATAAAAAGCCATTTCTCTGGCTTTAGCCAAAACATAAGAATTTTTTAATCCTTCAGTTTTTCAATTGTAAAACTTACTTTATTTCTGCCCGGATTCTGCTTAAACTTACCTGGGTAATCCCGAGATAAGAAGCAATATAACCAAGCTGAACTCTTTTAAGTAATTCAGGCTGATAGGTGATAATGTCTTTATAGCGTTCCAAAGAAGTTTTAAATTGTCTTGAAATAATCAGTTCTTCAGATTTTATCATTTCTGCTTCCGCTAGTTTTCTTCCCCAGTTGGCAATATGAATATCTTCATTAAACAGTTTTCTGAGACTTTCTGTTTCCATTCTGTACAGATCGCAGTCTTCCAGCAATTCGATGCTTTCATAGCCGGGTTTATCCTCTACATAGCTTTTCATAGAAAGAATGCACTGCCCCTCACTTCCGAACCAGAACGTAATATCATTCTCAGCAGTTGAAGAGTAAGCACGTGCAATTCCTTTTCTTATAAAATAGAGGTACGGAACCACTTTATCAGCTTCCATCAGGCAAAAACCTTTAGGATGAGAAACTTCTGTGATACGTTCTTTTAAACTGTTTTTTGATGCTTCCGGAAGAAGGTAAATCTTATCCAGAATCTGGTCTATATTCATAAAGATGAATTCTAATATTCAAAAGTATCAGTTTTAGGTAATGCAATACAAAATTATCGGGTAATTTTTATAAGAAATATTGTGATGAAGTGATCAAAATGATTCCAACTCAAGATGCATATCATCAAATATTATAACGGGAAGGGTGAAAATTCCCCTCTTCTGGATGGGTGGCGAAAATTCAAAGAATTTTTGACGGAGTGGTTTAATCTTTTATAAATAAAACTCCCAAACAGTAAATAAGCCAGGCAATCGATTTCCTGTAAATTCCTTTTCAACATGCTATATTTGGCTATAACTCTCTTTTTTCTTTTAAATATTGAGATTAAAGGTAAAGACCAATTTTGTTTTACTAACTTTGCGCTTTGTAATATTATTTTTATGCACAAAGCTGGATTTGTAAATATAGTTGGAAAGCCCAATGCGGGAAAATCGACCTTGCTAAACCAATTAATGGGAGAGAAGTTGGCGATTGTAACGCAGAAAGCGCAGACAACCCGTCACAGAATTTTTGGTATTTATAATGAAGATGACCTTCAGATTGTATTTTCTGATACTCCCGGAGTATTGGACCCAAAATACGGACTGCAGGAAAAAATGATGGATTTTGTAAAGGACTCTTTACAGGATGCCGATGTTTTCCTGTTTATTGTAGATGTTACCGATAAAGCGGAACCATCAGAATTTTTAATTGATAAATTAAATAAAATCCCTGTACCAGTACTTCTTTTATTAAATAAAGTAGACCAGACTGATCAGGCAGGTCTTGAAAAACTAGTAGAAGAATGGCACAACAGAATTCCGAAGGCTGAAATTCTGCCTATTTCGGCATTGAATGCCTTTAATACAGAGATCATTTTACCTAAAATAAAATCTTTACTTCCTGAGAACCCTCCTTATTACGATAAAGATCAGTATACGGATAAACCCGAAAGATTCTTTGTAAACGAGGCAATCCGTGAGAAAATCCTTTTGAATTATGATAAAGAAATTCCATATTCTGTAGAAGTAGTTACAGAACAGTTCAAAGAGAAAGAAGGAATCATTTTTATCGACTCTATTATTTATGTAGAAAGAGATACTCAGAAAGGAATTATTATCGGACACAAAGGAGAGGCTATCAAAAAAGTAGGAACAGAAGCAAGATTGGACCTGGAAAAGTTTTTCACCAAAAAAATTCACTTAAATCTATTTGTAAAAGTGAAAAAAGACTGGAGAAAGAACGACAGAGATCTTAAAAATTTCGGTTACAGATAAACTAAAACAGCCGGAATCCCGTTGTATTAAAAGATTTTTATTATCTTAGTATAAATTTTTTAGTACATGAACTATAATAATTCAAATTGGAGCTCAATACCTAAAGATATTGTTTTATTAGCGGTAAGAGTCTTTGTTGGCTTTGCAATGCTTTCTCATGGTTTCCCAAAACTTCAGATGTTGTTGGCGGGCGGTAAAATTGAGTTTTTCGATTTTATGGGATTAGGACCTCAGATATCTCTTATTCTTACGGTTTTTGCTGAATTTGTTTGTTCAATACTACTTATATTAGGACTTTTTACAAGAATCTCTTTAGGATTTCTGATCTTTACAATGATTATTGCTGGTTTTGTAGTACATGGTGGAGACTCTTTTGAAAAGAGAGAAATGCCTCTTGTCTATCTTTCCGTTTATCTTTTACTCATGGTAATCGGAGCCGGAAAAGTTTCAGTAGATCATATGATCGAGAGAAGGAAAAGAGCTTCAGAATGGTAATTTAACCATAATAACAATAGAAAATAAAACAAGGCACTTCAGAAAATGAAGTGCCTTTTCTTTTCTTAATAATTACAGTGAGGTAAGCAATCCCAGATCAGCTTTCCGTTTTCATCTCTTACTCTGCAAGCCATAAAGCCTGCATCACATAAAGGAGCACTTCCGCCGTTGATTGTTTTTAAATGTACTTTTGATAATTTTTTTAAATTTTTCATATTATTTTAATTTGTAAAGTAAATGTAATAAAAAACGAATACGGCACTAAAAAGTGTCTTATTTATTTAATTTTATAAATATTGCAAAATTCACTACATTCGTACAAAATGAATTTATATGAAGATAAAACTGACCATCTGCCTTCTGGCATTTCTCAATTTTTACGATGCACAGGAGAATATTACGTACCAAAAGCCATCTGCTGAAATCCTGAAACTGGCAGATTATCAAAGACCGCCAAGTGTTCTGATGAACAGCAAAAAAGACTGGGTGGTTTTTACGTACCGTCCAACATATAAAACACTGGAAGATCTTAGTCAGCAGGAAATGAAACTTGGAGGACTAAGAATTAATCCGGTTACCAATATTTCAAGCAGTACTACCTACTCAAATAATCTGAAGATCAGAAAGATCAATGATAAAAATGAGATTCAGGTAAAAAATCTGCCTTCCAATCCAAAAATTACCTATGTTTCGTTTTCACCGGATGAAAAGAAACTGGCTTTTACCAATACAATAGCTAAAGGAGTAGAGCTTTGGGTAGTGGATATGGAAACCGCTTCTGCTAAAAAAATTACAGCTGATAATCTGAATGCCAATTTAGGAATGCCCTATGTTTGGTGTAATGACTCTCAAAGCTTCCTGGTCAGGGCAATTCCACAAAACAGACCCGCTCTTATAGATGCAAGCAAAGATCTTCCGACAGGTCCGATTGTTTCAACAGCAGATGGTAAAGTTTCCCAGAACAGAACGTATCAGGATCTTTTGAAAAATCCTCAGGACGAAAAAAACTTTGAGACGCTTACCGCTTCTGAAATCTATAATGTAGATTTCTCAGGAAATCTTAAGAAATTGAAAGATCAGGATATGTATGCCGGCTTAAGTTTATCTCCTGACGGAAATTATCTGATGGCTACGGTGATCAAAAAGCCGTTTTCATATATCGTTCCTCTAAACAGATTTCCTTCAACAACAGTAGTGTATGATACGAAAGGGAATGCTGTAAAAACAGTGAATGAAGTTCCTTTGAATGAAATCATGCCGAAAGGATTCTCATCGGTAAGAACCGGAAAAAGAGATATGGCATGGAGAAGTGATGCTCCTGCTACTCTTACGTATGCTGAAGCTTTGGATGGAGGAGATCAGTCTAAAACAGCAGAGTACAGAGACGAGGTATTTACTTGGGAGGCTCCATTTACAGCAGCTCCGAAATCTTTCTTCAAAACAAAGCAGAGATATGATGATGTCCTTTGGACAAATGATCATTATGCCATTGTTTCTGAAGGCTGGTATGACACAAGAAATACAAAATCTTACCTGATAGATACCAATAATGGAGAATCTAAAGTTTTCGATGACAGAAATTATCAGGATGTTTACAGTGATCCGGGGAACTTCAACACAACAAAAAACCAGTACGGAAAGTATGTTATAGATATGAAAGGTGGAAAAGCCTACCTGATTGGAAATGGATTTACCAAAGACGGACAGCATCCTTTTATTGATGAAATGGATGTGAAATCACTGAAAAAGAAAAGACTTTATACTTCTAATATAAAAAACGGGAAGGAAGAAATCATTGATATCCTAAATGCTTCAAAGGGGGAAATTCTTACAACTCAACAGTCACCGAGCCTTTATCCTAACTACTTCAAAAAGAATATTAAATCCAATAAAGCAGAAGCTGTAACCAACTTTGCCAACCCTTTTGAAAGCATCAAAGACGTTTACAAAGAAGTGATTACGTATAAGAGAAATGATGGAGTTACCTTAACAGGAACGCTGTATCTTCCTGCCAATTACGATAGAAAAGCGAAAAAAGAGAAGCTTCCGTTATTAATTTGGGCTTATCCTACAGAATATAAAGATAAAAATACAGCAGGGCAGAACACCCAAAACCCGAACGATTTTACATTCCCATACTACGGATCTTTTGTATACTGGACAACAAAAGGATATGCAGTTCTTGATGATGCCGCTTTCCCAATTATTGGAGAAGGAAAAACAGAACCTAACGATACATTTATCCCACAATTGGTAGCGAATGCTGCAGCTGCAATTGATGCAGTAGATCAACTGGGCTATATCGACAAAAAGAAAGTAGCTGTAGGTGGGCATTCTTATGGGGCATTTATGACCGCAAACCTTCTGACACACTCTAACCTTTTTGCATGTGGAATTGCCAGAAGTGGGGCTTATAACAGAACTTTAACTCCATTCGGTTTCCAGAGCGAGCAGAGAAACTATTGGGATATTCCGGAGATCTATAACAACATGTCTCCGTTCATGAATGCAGACAAAATGAAGACACCGCTTCTTCTGATTCATGGGGATGCAGATAACAACCCTGGAACTTTCACTTTACAAACAGAAAGATACTTCCAGGCTTTGAAAAATCTGGGTGCTCCGGTAAAAATGGTTCTTCTTCCAAAAGAAGCCCACGGATACCAGGCTAAAGAAAATATCTTACACCTTTTATGGGAACAGGATCAGTTCCTTGAAAAGTGCCTGAAGAAATAAAATATGAAAGAGACTGTTTATCACAAACAGTCTCTTTTTTTTGATTGAAAAATAGAATAAGGAAGTTAAGATATTATCTAAATATACTTGCTTAAAGCGAAACTCATCTTAATGATCTTACCCTCTTAATCCTCCTTAATGGTTTAAGTATTAAAGAAACTTCAGGATCTCATCAATATTTTTAAGCTCCATAAAATTCGGATGTTCCAGAGTAACATCATGCTGTTCATGGCTCCAGGTGACATGATAAGGAATATGAGCCGCAGATCCTCCGATTTCCAATACCGGTAAAATATCTGACTTTATAGAATTTCCAAGCATCAAAAAGTTATCAGGCTGGCAGTCAAGATGTTTCAGGAGTTTTTTGTAGTCATTTTCTTTCTTATCACTCATGATCTCAATATGGTGGAAATAGTCCTGTAATCCTGAATTTTTCAGTTTACGTTCCTGATCCAGAAGATCTCCTTTTGTGGCGACAACCAGTCTGTATTTTCCCTTTAAGCTTTCAAGAGTCTCTATAACCCCATCCAACAATTCAATAGGCTTTTGAAGAAGATCCTGGCCAAGTTGGATCGCTTTGTTTACCAGTTCTAGGGACGCTGTATTGTTGGAAACTCTGCCGATGGTTTCAATCATACAAAGCATGAATCCTTTTACTCCGTAACCGTATAAATGAAGATTCTGCATTTCTGTTTTGAACAATTCCTGTGATACAGAATGCTGTGGCAGATAGTCTTCAAGCAATATACAGAATTCTTTTTCTGCCTCCTGAAAATAAGGCTCATTGATCCAAAGAGTATCATCTGCATCAAAGGCAATCGTTGTAATATGATTATTCATTTTTGTTTTGTAATTTTCTGTCTTCAAAATTCAGGATAAAAAATAAATAAGCAAAGGACATTTGTCCCGAATCCATATGTTACGAACAAATCAGGCATTTTCAAGCTATTTTGAAGAACTTTATCATAAGAAGAAAGTTGGAGAAGAGATCATCGTAAAGTCTTTTTCCCAGGATGAAAATATATTGATACAGGATCAGCCGCTGTCAAAGGTTATGTTGATCAAAGAAGGAATAGCCAAATGTTATTTTACCGAAGAAAACGGAAA
The DNA here is from genome assembly GCF_021869745.1 of Chryseobacterium sp. MEBOG07. Taxonomy (NCBI): domain Bacteria; kingdom Pseudomonadati; phylum Bacteroidota; class Flavobacteriia; order Flavobacteriales; family Weeksellaceae; genus Chryseobacterium; species Chryseobacterium sp. MEBOG07. The sequence goes on along the minus strand of NZ_CP084579.1, from coordinate 3,156,252 downwards.
GGAATATATTGTCGAATTTCTTGGAAACGGTGAAATCCTTGGAGAAGTAGAGTTGATTAAAAATATCAGCTGTTTATGCGGGGTGAAAGCAGTATCTGAAGTAACCGTATATGAAACGAATATTTCTTATTTTAAATCTTTGATTAAAAATGATCTTGCCCTGAATCATTTATTATTGGATTCATTCGCAGAACGGATTATCAATACTTCCAGCAGGGCATCCTATCAACAGTTATATACGGTAGAACATACTTTAACACAATTACTGAATATGCAGTCCAAACAAGGAATTCAGATTTCTAAAGAAGATATGGCTGCTTATCTGGGAATCACTGTAAGAAGCTTGAATAGAATCTTAAAGGATTTGAAATAAAGTGTTTCATAAAACGCAAAGACACAAAGAGTTTTTTTATACTGTTTTTAAGGTGCAAGAAAATCGAAAATTTTAAGTAAATAAAAGGGAGATTAATTTTTCCTCGCAGATTGAGAAAATTTTGCAGATCTTTCTATTATAACCTGCTTTATTTGTATAATCAGCGAGCAGTAAAAATTAGCAATATTCAATTTTATCGAAGATAAAATCTTTGCGTCTTAAAAAACATCAACAGTTTAAATCATTGCGCCTTCGCGATTTCCAACAAAGAAAAATTTTGTTGTAATCCTATTTTTTAGTTAAAATATAATTCATTTTAGGGGTGTATTTGTTTTTAATAATAAAATTGTAATGAAATAATTAAATTTTAAAGGGGTGTTTTTAAAATTTAGTATTTTTGCATAAAATTAAGTTGAATATTATCTTCATGGAAAAATTAAAATTCAGAAATGCTGAATTGGCTGATTTAAACAAAATCGTAGCCATCTATAATTCAACAATTGCCTCAAGAATGGTGACTGCAGATATGGAAGAAGTCTCTGTAGAAAGCAAATTAAAATGGTTTGATGAGCACAATCCTCAGACAAGACCACTTTGGGTGGTTGAAGATGACCAGGATCAAATCATTGGATGGGTAAGCTTCAGTTCATTCCATGAGAGAGCCGCATATAATGGTACAGTAGAGGTAAGTATTTATCTGGATGAAAATTGTAGGGGAAAAGGATACGGTAAAACCATTCTTCAATACTGTATTGATAATGCAGGGAAATTTGGGGTAAAAAACCTGGTCGCTCTCATTTTTCTTCATAATGAGCCGAGTTTGAAGCTTTTCAGAAACTTTGGTTTTGAAGATTGGGGAAATCTTCCTAATGTAGCTGTTCTGGATGGTGTAGAAAGAAGCCTGAAGATTTTAGGAAAGAGGATAGATTGATTTATGCAGCACTTATATGTTGTGAAAATCTACGTAATCCGTAAGATCTGCGAGAGGATATAAAAGAGGCTGGTTCAACTTTGAAACATCTTTAATTTTTACTCTGTAGAGCTATTTTGTTCTGATTTCTGATAATATATATTAATAATTTTATTCCTCCAATTTTGCATTTGTTTAATAATCTCCTCAAGATCTTTTTGGGGATTTAATGCAATAATACCATTGTATACAGGATAATCATGAATATTTAAATTGTAGTGGTTTAAAGCTTTTTGTGGGAACTCCAGTTCGTTTTTTATATACTTTGCCAGGATGAAAATTAGTGAAATATTGGGTTCTGAGTAGTAGAGTTGAGAGTTGTCTTCTTCATCAAAAATTTTAAAATCCGTTAAAATTGTTTCTAAATAGTGTTCAAAAGCTAAAATGGCTAGATTGTATATTGATTCATATTCATATTTTTCATTTATAGTTCCCCACCAATCAATACCTTGTTCTTCACATCTCAGATATGCCAAGGCATCGTTTAGCCCTTTGATAATAATCTGCAGCCTTGATACAGCCATATCAAAACTGATTGAATGACTCCGAAGTTGTTCTGTACTTAATTCCATCAGTTATTTTTTATTTTCATAGTTACTAAATTAAAAGTAATAAAATTCAATAAAAAACGCAGAGCTAAAAAACTCTGCGTCAATATTTACTTATATTTTTATTTTATGAATTCTGCTTAATTCTTTTAGCAGACATATTCAAGAATCTTTTCACCAGGAAAACAGCCGATACTGTCAATCCTAATCCGAGTGCGATCCACATTCCAAATGCTCCCATTTCAAGGGTTACACATAAGAAATATCCTAAAGGAATGGTGATCACCCAATAAGCAATGAAAGTATAAATTGACGGGATTTTCACATCCTGCAATCCTCTCAGCATTCCTAAGGCCGTTACTTGTACTCCGTCAGAAAGCTGGAATAAAGCGGCGATAATCATTAGTTTTGAAGCCAGGGTAATCACTTCCACTTCTTCTTTTTTCGTAAAGAAAGTTGGGAGTATATTTCTGCCCAAAATAAATACCAATCCACAGATACACATAAAGATAAAAGCAATCTTCAGGTTGTTGATTCCTATTTTTCTAAGCTCAACAAAGTTCTGTTCTCCCAATTTTCTCCCGATCATTACGGTAGAGGCAACACTGAACCCTACACACAAGTTGAAGGTAAAGGAAGCCATACTTAAAGCGATCTGGTGAGAAGCAATATCGTGAGCAGAAATCAATCCACAGATAAATGCTGCCCCTGCAAAAGCGGTTACTTCAAAGAACATTTGCAAAGCTGTAGGTAATCCCAGTCTTACCATTTTATCAAACATCTGTTTTGAAAAATCCTGAATTTTTAAAGAGAAATCTTTGATATAACGTCTTGTTCTTTCTTCTTTTACCAAAACAAAATAAAGGAAAACCACCATGAAAATTCTGGAAATCAAGGTTGCTAGTGCGGATCCCTGTACCCCCATTGCCGGAATTCCCCAAAGTCCTTTGATGAAAACATAGTTTAAGACAATATTGATGATATTGGCAATAATAGTTGCCTTGGTAACGCCAATAGTATAAGATAACCCCTCAGAAACTTCACGAAGGGTCTGAAACGCCATAATTGGGATCATACTGACCACCATGATACTTAGGAAGCTTACTGTGTCCGGAATGATCTTGGCAGGCTGCCCGGAGTGACTGAGGAGTGGCATCCCCATCAGTAAAATGACCATCAGGATAACCCCAACAGACATATTGATGATAAATCCATGGCTAAATACAGAATTGATGGTTGCGTGATCTTCTCTTGAGTGTGCTTCTGAAACCAATGGAGGAATCGCAAATGAAAAGCCAAGCGCTAATACAAATATGGAGAAAAACACAGCATTGCCTAATGAAACGGATGCCAGTGCGTCAGCACCTAACAGTTGTCCGACAATAATATTATCGAATAAGTTTACCGAAACTTGCCCCACCTGAGTAAGCATTACAGGCAGAGCCAAAGTCAGGCATTCTTTCGTATAGTTTTTGTTTAAAAAGTTCATAATATTTTAAGATTCATATAGTTTATAAATTAAATAGGGGCAAAAAAAAATTTGCAGTGAGTACACTGCAAATTTTTATAATATCGTAAATAATAGCTTTTATTATTTCCTTACAAAACTTGCAACGTCACCTTCAGAAACAGTGTTTCCACCAAGAATAATTAACCTCTCAACGACATTTCTTAATTCTCTGATATTTCCAGTCCATGAAAGAACTTTTAAAGCGTCAATAGCTTTATCATCAAACTTTTTCATAGCAGTACCATGCTCATCAGCAATCATACCTGAAAAATGGTCAACCAATAATTTGATATCTTCTTTTCTTTCATCCAACGGTGGAACATAGATTTCAATAACAGAAAGTCTGTGGTAAAGGTCTTCTCTGAATTTTCCTTCTTCAATTTCCTTCTGCATATTCTTATTAGTTGCTGCAATTACTCTTACATCAACTTTGATTTCTTTATCACTTCCCACAGGAGAAACTTTGCTTTCCTGAAGAGCTCTCAATACCTTTGCCTGAGCAATAAGGCTCATATCTCCAATTTCGTCAAGGAAGATGGTACCGCCATTAGCCTGCTCAAACTTTCCTTGTTTATCTTTAATAGCACCCGTAAAAGATCCTTTTACGTGTCCGAAAAGTTCAGATTCAATAAGCTCAGACGGAATTGCAGCACAGTTTACCTCTATCATCGGGCCTCTTGCACGCTCACTTTGATTGTGGATAGCATGAGCAACCAATTCTTTTCCTGCACCATTGGGTCCTGTGATCAGAACTCTGGCATCAGATACCGCTACCTTTTCGATCATATCCTGGATCTTTTGAAGAGCAGGAGAGTTACCGATCATCTGGTATTTTTTGTTGACTTTCTTCTTTAAGGTCTTATTTTCGGTCTGAAGATTTTTGTTTTCTTTCTTCAAAGTTTCCTTTACCAATGCATTTTTCACACTCGTGATCAATCTGTTGATATCAATTGGTTTGGAGATAAAATCGTATGCGCCCTCTTTCAAACAGGAAACAGCAGAATCAATATCTGCGTGGCCTGAGATCATGATAAAAGTAGTTTCTGGTTTTAATGCGAGACTTTGCTTCAAAAGTTCAGTTCCTGAAAGTTTAGGCATTTTGATATCAGAAATCACCAATGCGAAATCTTCTTTTTCTAGCTGTTTGTAACCTTCAAGGCCGTCTTCTGCGATAACAAATTCATAATCGGTTAGTTCATCCGAAAGAATACTATGAAGTACTCCTGAGATTGCTTTTTCGTCTTCTACTATAAGGATTTTTTGCATAGTTGCAAATTTAAATTTTTTGTTTCAATTATTAGCAAAAACCATACCTAAATATTCTATTTTGAGTAGTCTCGTCTCCCAAAAATGGCAGATCCAACCCTCACAGAATTAGCTCCGCACTCAATGGCTACCGGGAAATCATCACTCATTCCCATTGATAAGGTATTCAATGTTTTTAGTTGATTTAATTCATCAAAAAGACCCTTCAGTATTAAAAACTCATTTCTTACCTGCTGTTCATCATCAGTGAATGTTGCCATTCCCATTAAGCCGGTAATTTCAATATTGGGAAAATTACCTTCAGTATATTGTTGAAACAGATCTTTAGCTTCTGAAATTTCAAGGCCAAATTTACTTTCTTCCGCCGCAATTTTTACCTGCAAAAGAACTTTAATGACTCTGTTGTGTTTTCCAGATTCCTTGTTGATTTCTGCCAATAATTTTTCAGAATCCACGCTTTGTATGGTATCTATAAAAGAAGCAATGTACTTGACTTTATTGGTCTGCAAATGACCGATCAGGTGCCATTGGATATCATCAGGAAGAAGAGGGGATTTCTCCATCAGTTCCTGCACCTTATTTTCTCCAAAAACTTTTTGTCCCAGATCATACACTTCCTGAACGGCAGAAGCCGGATGTGTTTTCGAAACGGAAACCAGCTGAACGCCTGATGGCAGTTGATCTTTTATAGCGATGTAATTTTCTTTAATACTCATAGGTGCAAATTTCCGAAAATTCCCCGAAGGTTCAAAGCTCAGGGGTTTAAAGTTTAAGGTTGTGAAGTCTAGATTTTCCAGCCAGATGTTTTAATCCGTAATCCCGTGAATCTAATCTCTTTGTTAATTCAAAACCTCATTGATCTTAGGATATTGAGAAATTTTTCTGAAAACAAACCTGTTGCTTTTCTGCAATTTTTCAATAAACATATCCAGCTCGTTGATAGAATCTGCATCTCTAAGATATTGGTCGTGGGTAAGGAAAACAAGATGTCTTGACGTTTTTTCAAGGTCGTTAAAGAAAATACTGTCTACTTTCTTGATCATCGCTTCATGGCTTCCTTTTAAAGTCATTTTTTGGGAAGGTCTCCATTCAAGATCCCAGCCGATCACTTTATAACCTGCTTTTTTAAGACCGTCTGCTGAGGCAGTGGAGCTTTTGATATCGGTTACGTTAATATTATTGAGTCTCCAGATATTTCTTCCCGGAGTTCTTGCTATTTTATCTGAAAGCTTCAGGCTGTCTTTAGCGATATCAAAATCATGAACTACAGCATCAGCATTTTTATAAAAATCGGTGTATTTGTTGTGGGCATGAGTGAAACTATGATTCGCCAGCTCTATCAGTGGATTTTGCTTCAGAAGCAGTAAATCATCTTTCTGTTTCTTGCTTCCATAGGCATGTTTCCCCACCAAAAAGGCGGTTGCACAAACATTTCTTTTGTCAAGGATTTTTAAAAGATTTTCGGTTCCCTGATTGGGACCATCATCGAAGGTAAGGTAGATCACTCTTTTGTCTGGGTCTACATTTTCATCATCCATTTTAGGAACTATTTCTGCGGCAGGATGTTCTTGTGAATTGACGACGGGGTCATTCACCTCATTCTTGAAATTACAGCCGTTCAATAAAACTGAAGTTGCACTCACCAATGCAAACACCCTGAGAAAAGTCGCATTTTTTGACTTTCCTGCAAAAATTTTTTTCATAAAGATAATGGAATTTTAAATTGTTAAAAATCGTTAAAAATAACAGTTGAAAGTTAACAAATTATATGCCATGCTGTACACTTATTTTTCTTTTTAAGCTTATTTTAAGAACTTTATTTTAAGGTAATTTTCCTTTTAAATCCTAATTGTGAACATATGTTTTTCTTTTCTTTAAATTTTAACATTTATAAATGCTAAACCAATAGCTTTTCTCTATTTATGTTGAATTAAAAACATTTTCATGGGATGGGGAATTATTTTTATTTTAACAAAAATTAGAAAACTGGAAAAGAAGATAACTGGTTCTATTCTAAAATACTTTTTAAATACAGAGCGTTTCGAATGGCAGCGGTTCCCCATGTATTATTGAAAAAAATAAAAAGGGTCTGCTTATGATTCTTAATTTTTTCAGCGAGCTCATTCATGAAATTTTCGCTGTATTCTGATTTGTAAAGGATGGGTTTTCCATGAAGTCTGTAATAGACTGTTTGGGGATGATTGATGATGATATCTTCAGGAAGATCACCCGGAAAACTGACGCCGGAAAAAACAATATTATGGTCTTTTAAAAGATCAAAAACTTCTTTTTGCCACCATGAGCGGTGACGGAATTCAATAACATTCAGAAAAGCATGATCCATATTATTAATAATGCGTTCTGTATTTTCTGGCGTATTTTTAAAAGAAGGGGGAAATTGGTATAGAAATCCGGATAGCTTCTCTTTCAGATTGCTTTGAATATGATTGCAGAATAATGCGATTTCTTCTTTAGAATTTTCAAGTCGGTTTTCGTGAGTGATGGATTTTGGAATTTTAATAAAGAACCTGAATGCATCAGGGGTTTCATCATACCACTTCAGAAGTATTTTTGCTGTAGGTTTCCTGTAAAAGGTAGAATTGATCTCTACCGAGTTGAAAGTTTTTGAATATAAAGAAAGAAAGTCTTTACTAGGCATATTTTCAGGGTATAAAGACCCTTTCCAGTCGTTATTATAAAATCCTGAACATCCTATGTAAAGACTTCCTTTTTTCATACTGTTATTTTATATTCAGATCCACTGAGTTTAATCTCAACGAATTCAGAATCACAGATAAAGAGCTGACGCTCATCGCAGCTGCAGCTATCATTGGTGACAAGAGAATTCCAAAGAATGGATACAATAATCCTGCCGCTACCGGAACTCCCAACACATTATAGATAAATGCGAAGAATAAGTTTTCTTTAATATTTTTGAGAAGCTTTTCACTGAGTAGTTTTGCTTTTGCCACTCCTAGAATATCTCCTTGTAATAAAGTGATTTCGGCACTTTCGATCGCTACGTCCGTTCCTGTTCCCATCGCAATTCCCACATTGGATTGGGCAAGAGCAGGGGAGTCATTGATCCCGTCTCCGGTCATGGCAACGATTTTACCTTGCTGCTGTAGTTTTTTTACTTCATTCAGTTTATCCTCAGGAAGACAATTGGCTTTGAAATGTTTGATTCCTAATTCATCAGCTACAGCTTTGGCGGTATGCTCGTTATCTCCAGTCATCATGATTACATCGATACCTTCGCTCATCAGCTGTTTCACTGCTTTTTTAGAGCTTTCTTTGATTTTATCTGTAAAGCTGATGAAACTGAGCACCTGCTGATCCTGTGCGATATAAGAAATCGTATGGGCTTTTGACTGTACTTCTATTGCTTTTTGTTTTAAAGTCTCCGGAATCTGTATCTGATGGGTCGTCAACAGGTTTTCATTTCCTAAATAAGTGGTTTTACCATTAATGTTTCCTTTTATTCCTTTTCCGGAAATGTTTTCAAACTGATCTACTTTTTCGGCGGTTATATTTTCTTCTTTCGCTCTCTTTATAACTGCATTGGAAAGTGGATGTTCGGAATTTTGATTCAAAGAAAAAGCCAGTTTTAAAATCTGATTCTTATCTTCATGATCTACCGTTTCAATATATTCTACGGAAGGTTTTCCTTCTGTTAAAGTTCCTGTTTTATCAGTGATTAAAACATTTACTTTATGCATTTGCTCAAGAGCTTCAGCATTTTTGATCAGGATTCCGTTTTTAGCACCTTTCCCGATTCCTACCATTAATGACATTGGAGTTGCCAGTCCCAAGGCACACGGACATGCGACGATTAAGACTGCAACAGCATTCACGAAAGCAAATAAGCTTCTTTTTCCTTCCGGTCCGAAAAACTGCCATAGAATAAAAGTAAGCACAGCAATAAGGATGACCACAGGAACAAATACTTTTGAAACTTTATCTGTCAGCTTCTGGATAGGTGCTTTGCTTCGGCTGGCTTCATTCACCATTTTAATGATCTGTGAAAGCAATGTTTCGTCACCTACTTTTTCGGCTTTCATGATGAATACCTGATTACCGTTTATCGTTCCCGAAGAGACCTTGTCATCTACACTTTTTTCAACAGGGATAGGCTCTCCAGTGATCATACTTTCATCTACTATAGAATTTCCCTCTGTAATTTTTCCGTCTACCGGAATTTTTTCACCGGGTTTTACCTTTAGTAAGTCTCCTATTTTTACCTGAGAAAGCAGAACTCTTTTTTCTTCACCATTTACCATGAGATTGGCTTCATCGGGTGAAAGGTTCATTAATTCTTTAATGGCATTTCCTGTTTTTTTATGGGCTGCTGCTTCCATTAGCTGACCTAAAATAACAAGGGTTAAAATCACACAGACCGCCTCAAAATACAACGGAATTTCATGATTATGTCCGCGAATCTCATGCGGAATAATATCAGGGAAAATTAAAGCTGCAATACTGAAAATAAACGCTGCGGCTACACCTAAGACGATAAGGCTGAACATATTAAGATTCCATGTTTTAAAAGAAACCCATCCTCTTTTTAATAAGAACCATCCGGAATAAAACATCACCGGAAGAGTCAGAGCAAGCTCAATAAACCCCTGGATTTGATGTGAGAAAGGGAAATTGATAAACATTCCTCCCATTGAAAGGATAAAAACAGGAATGGTAAATGCTAATGAAGTAATGAACTTTCTCTTTAATATAGTATAGGTTTCATCTTCATCATCATCACTGCTGTCAGGCATTCTTACGAGATCCATCCCACAGATCGGGCAGTCTCCCGGTTCGTCACGAATGATTTCCGGGTGCATCGGACAAGTGTATTTTGCCACTTTCTTTTCCGGATATTTTACAAGGTCCATTCCGCAGACAGGGCATCCTACATTAGAATCGTAGGTTTTATCTCCTTCACAATACATAGGACAATAATATTTGCCAGCCATTTCATCAGTTACTTTTGGAGTCTCATGATGGTGGCCGTGATGTTCATGGTGAGAATGGGAATGATGTTGATGTGAGCCTGCTTTTTGTGCAAGCTCTTCAGTAATCGGTTCCAGGTCCATATGGCAAACCGGGCATTCTCCTTTTTCATCATATATCTTATCACCCTCACAAAACATTGGGCAATAGTGTTTTCCTATACTGTCTTTAAAATTTTCAGGAAGGTTGGTTGCTGAGTAAGTTGGTTTTTGATTAGGATCTTTGGCCAGTTTTTCTTCAATAGGCACCAAGTACATTTTGCAGACAGGGCATCTTTCACCCTTTTTGAAATATACTTTATCTCCTTCGCATTCCATTGGACAATAGTATACTGAAGACGGAGATACCCGGTCCTGAGGTTTTACGAAAGCTTTCTCAGGATTATTGGGATCTTCAAGTCTGTATTTTCCTATTTCTGCCAAAGCATTATTTAAAACTGAAAGTTTCACTTCATGATCAGAAGTGATTGTTGCGGTATTGTTTTCCAGATTTACATCGGCTTTAACACCATCAATACTGTTCAGTTGATTCGAAATCTTTTTCTGGCAGCCGGAACAGGTCATTCCGAGTATTTTATACTGTTGGTCCATGATTCTTAAATTTATAGTACAAATTTCCAAAATGGAATTCTAAGGCTGTTATAAATTTAAGGATAATAGTTATAAAATTAGGAGAGGGAGAAGTTGGAGGGTGGGAGAGTTTGAGTGTATTAGGGTGAGGGAATAAAATGTTTGTGTTTTAATTACTGTCAATTTCCTAGTACTCAAACTCTCAAGGATATTAAAGATTGTCAAGTGCTTTGCGGTTGTGCTCTTTCAGTTTTTTGAACTCAGTAGGAGTAAACCCGGTTACATTCCGGAATTGGGAAGAGAGATGCTGAACACTTTTGTAGCCAAGCTTTCCTGCAATTTCGGTAAGATTGAATTCATTATACAGAAGAAGTTCTTTTACTTTTTCAATTTTCTGAAGGATGAAGAACTGTTCTAACGTAATATTTTCATTTTGTGAAAACGTTTTTGAAAGAGCGCTGTAATCCTTATGAAGTTTTGAACTTAAAAATTCTGAAAGCAGAAAATCTTCAGAAACATCAAGCTCGCTAACTTTTACAATAATTAGATTTTTAATTTTTTCAACAAGTTGATGAGCAGAATCCATGATTCTTTCAAAGCCTGTATCCAACAGTTGTTTTTCTATGATCTGCATTGTATCACGGGAGATTTCAGAATCGGTTTCTATTTCACCTAATACGGCAACGTTTATCTTTACATCTGCATTACGGAAAATGTTTTCCACTGCCGCAATGCATCTGTTGCAGACCATATTTTTTATGAAAATTTTCATAGGTTTTCGTTTAACCTGTCTTTTACAAATTCGATCTGGGTTTTGCCATGAGGAGCAGGGTTACCTTCTGCATCAAGGTTTACCATTACAATTTTATCTACAGTAATAATGGTTTGATGAGTCATTTTGTTTCGTACATCACACCTTAAAGCAATAGAGGAGGATCCGAAATGGATCGCTTCAATTCCTATTTCTATAATGTCTCCCTGTTTGGCGGAGCTGACAAAGTTAATTTCAGAGATAAATTTCGTTACCACTTTTGTGTTTTCCAACTGGATAATAGCATAAAGGGCTGCTTCTTCATCGATCCATTGAAGGAGTCTTCCTCCGAAAAGTGAATGGTTTGGGTTTAGATCTTCGGGTTTTACCCATTTTCTTGTATGGTAGTTCATGTCTTTTTAATTTGCAGTACAAATTTAGTGTTAAAAGCTGATCTTTTCAAAAGAATAGCATTTATTGATCTGAAAAGGATGATTCATTTTCTCAATCATTTTTCTTTTGGAACACATGGCTTTTGTTTTTGCCGTAGAAGTATCATTTTAGGAATGTTTGATATTCCTTACTGTCTATGCTAAAGAGCTATTTTTTTCCTTCCTATTATAATGAATTCTAAATTTGTATTTTAAGGCTAAATGTGAACAAGGGAGGCGTGTCTGACCGTTGGAAAAGAATTTTTCACTTTCTTTGTGTTTTTCATTCTCTGAAATAACATAACATTCGAAAAATAATATCGTCTGATGAATATTGATAAGGATTTTATGAGTTTCTCATAGTGAAGATCGGCAATCGTATGCTTTTTCTTTTCAGGAGGTGCTAGTGCTTCAGAAATTGGGCAGTTTTCTGCTGATTCAATAAAAGTATTGACGTAATTGGGAGTATGCTTTTTATATTTTTTATGATTTTATTTGAAATATTAAACAATTTTAACTAAACCTTGTTTTGGGGTTTATTTAATTGATATTCAGCTTATTATTTTTGTTTTTGGTGACTTTTCACCGCTTCGATTCAACATAATGTGAGAAATATATAAAAAAAGCTTGGATTTGATTATTTTAATTGTATCTTGCATACGTTTATATTTGGAATCAATATTTGTTCATTAATTTATGTTGCTTTTCTTTTATATACCAAATTTTTATTAATTTTTTAATTTATTTTAAAATGAACATTTTTGTTTCAAACATCAATTACGCAACTAAAGAGTATGAGTTGCACGATCTATTCGCAGAATTTGGTGATGTATCATCAGCTAAAATCGTTACAGACAGAGAAACTGGTCGTTCCAGAGGTTTCGGTTTTGTAGAGATGGGTGATGAAGAAGGACAGCAGGCTATTGAAGCTCTTAACCAGAAAGAATTCAACGGAAAAGCTCTAAACGTATCTGAAGCTAAGCCAAGAGAAGAAAAACCAAGAAGAAGCTTCGACAACAACAGAGGTGGAGGTTACGGCGGAGGTAACAACAATAGAGGCGGAGGCTATGGCGGTGGTAACAACAACCGTAGCGGAGGCGGAAATCGTTGGTAAAAAATATGAAGCGGCTTTTAAGCCGCTTTTTTTATGGAATTTAATTTCCAGTCAATCATATAATTAGAGTTAGGATTGAAATATTATGATGTTTTGGCATAATTTTAGAAAATTATCAATCAATCGAAAAATAATTATAATGAGAAAACATTTATTAGCATTAATGATGGTGTTTGGTGGATTATTAATCAATGCACAAAACATTTACACTGGGCAGACAATTGAGCAGAATAGAAAATATTGGGCAAATAACAACCGATATTATCTGATTTTCCAGAATGACGGTAACCTGGTTTTGTATAACAGAGCGGGCGCTTCAATGTGGAGTTCAAATACGAACAACAAAGGAGTAAGGGCTGTTTTTCAGGATGATGGTAATTTAGTTGTGTATACACCTGGAAATGGGGTAGCCTTCAGTTCTAATACCAACGGAAGAAGAGCTGATAAATTGGCTATTCAGGATGATGGAAATCTTGTTGTTTACAATGGTTCTAATCCTCTTTGGGCTTCAAAAAATGAATCAAACAATGGTGGAAGAGATAATGGCTATGGTCGTGGAAGTGGCAATGTAAGTACAGGACACAAGTTCCGTAAGGGAGAAAAAGTGTTTTCACCTAATGGTAATTATTATTTGACCTTTCAAAATGACGGAAATTTAGTGTTGTCATACAACAATGGCGATTCAATTTGGGCATCCGGAACGGATAACAAAGGAAGCAGAGCTGAATTCCAGGGTGATGGAAATCTGGTTGTATATGATTCTTATAATAAATCTGTATGGAGTTCTAATACTTCACGCAGAGGAGCTAATAAGCTTACAGTACAGAATGATGGAAACTTAGTGATCTATGGCGATTATTCTCCAATATGGAGCTCAGGAACTAATAGATAAATAAACTAATTCAGATAAATAAAAAGCGGCTATCCAACGAGGTAGCCGCTTTTATTTTATGATCTATTTTAATCTTATAAGAAGATAAGCATTGTCGTAATAAATACTGGTAAGATTATCATCGGAGTATTTCTCCCGTGTGATTTCATTAAAAATAAGTTTAACATGGTATTTCCCCAAATCAGATTCCATGGCGATATCAGGTACTTTTACCGTTCCGGTTTTATTTTTATTGTCTTCAAATAATTTGATGATTTGTGGTCCGAAATCGATTTCTTCCTTAGTGTTTAACGTTAGTTTTAATGATGATTTCTCTGTTAACTGATCTATGATTTCAAATTGATCTTCGTTCAGCTTTTGTGGATCTCTATTGTAGCGTGGGAAAGACAACAAATATTGATAGTTTGCAATTTCCATGATCTGTTTTTCAGAAACGAGAACAATTCTATTCACTTCGTACGGTTTGTTTTTTAAAGTGATATTTACATCTGAAAACTTGTTCTGAATATCATATTTTATGCTATAAAATGCCCCTTTTTCAATATTATCTGATAATTCAGTCTGATCTTTTTGATTCAGGAGATTGGATAAAAATTTTCCTTGTTTTCTTTCGGCTAGAAACTCAAATTTATCCGCAATTTCAGTCCGTATTGTATCGGTTACTTTCTTATTGAAATTGATTTTGTTGCCACTGATTAACTGATTTTTATTTAAAATATTCATCAGTTCTGTTTTCTGACTTCTTTGAGCTACACTGAAAGCATTGAAATAAGGAAAGATTAAAGTAAAAGTACCAAATAGAAATAAACTGACCGGAATAAACTTTATGGTAGCTTTTCTATTAAAAATAAAGTAAATAACAATGCTCAGCAGCCAGAGAGCAAGCATCAGCACAAAATACCTTGGTTCTGTATATCCGTATTCTAAAATTCTTGTAAAAATAGCAGTGAAGAGAAGGATAATCAAAGGAGCAATGGTATAGTAAAATGCCTTTGAAAATATTCTAACCCATGATTTCGCATTTTCCTCTTTTAGTGGATGTACAAGCAGCAACGCCAGGATACCAACGGTACTGTAAGCTAAAATAAGGTAAGAAACCCAGCCTCTTGGAAGCTGCCAGTTGATTAATATTTTAGCAGAATAGAAGTAAAGAATAGCTGCGTATATAAGCAGTAGCGGAATGAGAATAAACTGGGTGAAAAACTTTAAAACAACAGGATAAGTTCCGTCTTTTTCGAGATTATTTAAACCTTTATCATTAAATAAAAGAAAAATAAAGCTGCTCCCAAAAATAGCCAGAACAAAGAATGTATCTGTATAAGCCCTGTGGTGAAAATGAAAATCAAAAAGATTATCAACAGCTACGATTGCCAACTCAACTCCGCCGGTCAAAACGCCTGTGAATACAACCGTAAGAAAGAAATTGACAAAGAGATTTTTATTATACTGCCAAAATCTAAGTTCCTTATCTTTCTCCAGAAACGGAACAAAAGAAACCAATAAGTGGAAGAGAAGTGATGTAATGGCAATGATATAAATGTAAACCTCTGTGAAATTATTCTTTTTATCAGGCAGAATACAATAGAAGCCTATAAGAAAAGCAATACCCAATACATGTAACAGTAATTCTTTCCTGATTCTCTGAGATAACATTTTCAATGCAAACATCAGGGAAATTCCGAGACAGGCACAAATAGTAAATCTGGTGTAAACGGTAGTTTCATTAAAGGTACTTTCCGCAATACAAATGGCACCAGTAGAAGCTAATAAAGCCATGACCAGAATTATTGGATATCTGAAAATGACTTCATTGGCCCGGCTTATCGTTTCCTGGAATTTTGTTTTCATGATTTGGTGTTTTTAGAATTTAGGTTAGTCCTTTTTCTTTTTTTCTTCTTGTCTTTCTCTTTTACTTTGGTCTTTTTCTCTTTTTTTGGACTTAAAATTTCTTCAGCAATTTCAAATTTAGGTTCTTCAATTTTGGCTGGTTTTATTTCGATTTTAAGATCAAAATGTCCTTTCATATCTTCCTGGGAGATCAATTTTTCACTTAATAGAAGTTCCAGAATTTCTTTTCCAGAATCATTGAAAAAGTTGCGCGAAAGTTCTTTCAATAGGAATTTTTTATACTCTGTCAAAGGAACAAGTACAGTGTATTTGAAGATCCTTCCTTCTTTTACTGTTGATAGATAGCCTTTTTCAACTAATATTTTCAAATAAGTGGAAACCGTGTTCTGGTGTGGTTTCGGTTCCGGATGCTGCTCCATAACATCCTTCAGATAGAAAGATTCCATTTTCCAAAACAGCTTCATAAAGTTTTCCTCAGCGGCGGTAAGATGATTTATTTTCATAGAGTATTCTAATGTTGAAATTGAATATTGCAATAAAGATAGATAAAAGATACCATAAAAGCTATTCCAGCGCCCATAAATACTTCTTTTACGGTGTGCCTTTTTAAAATAACCCGGGTAATGCCAACCAAAATAGCGATTCCCAGCCAGGCAAGTCCCATTTTCCAGCCCAATGAGAAAAATAATGCAGCTACAAATATGTTGAATGCAGTATGCATCGAGCTTTTGATGTAAAGATTGCTGATCTGAAGAGCAAAAAGAAGGATTAAAATAAACAGCATGATAAGATCAATAGATCCGTTTCTGATGTAATTGAAAATAAGATAAGCAATTACACAGACTGCAATAAATATATAAAGGGTTTTTCTTTGAACCCGGTTGGATACATCCATATTGGTATATCTTCCCGTCTTCACATTCCACACAAGCCATATGACAACGGGAATAATGATCATTGATAATATGGGAAGGAAATAAAGTAAAGAATCTTTAAGGGTGTATTCCCTGATGCTCATGTATACAAAAAAAATGATCAGAGAGACCAAAGGATTGAAAAAATCAGAGATGACTTTTGAAATCTTGTGTAGTAATGAAGACTGCTTTTCTTCCATATTTTAGTTTAAAAACCAAATATACTATTATAACCTCAAAAATCAAATGGATACAGATCAATAGGAGGGATGTGGAAATTATTTAAGTGAATGTTTATCAATGTGTTTGTCGTAAGAGGGGCCTTTTTTAATTTTTATATTAAATTCATTAATAATACTAAAGAGAAAAACTCGAAGTTGATAGAATTTCCCCTGAAAAGAAGCTGCTGAAATGACCAAAAGTTATGTTAACAATAATTAAAGGAGAAGGGAGAAGAGGAATAATGAGCCATGAATTTCTGATATTTCTGCCCCTTTTACTATTTCAGAAAAGGCACATAGATAGGCTTGTTCCTTATATATGACAGTAGAGAAATAACAGATGGGACGGAGCTTCATGAGCACATCCAAGGCTCGAAAATTAAGAATAATCCATTCAGCGCGCAAATAGATTTTACAGAAAAAACGAAAAGTTATCTATGTATAGAATAAAAACGAAGTTTTTTTCATAATTTTGCTCAACTATTTCATCATAAAAAAGCAAGAGCTAACACATGAAAGAATTTTCTAAAGAGGTATACCTGAAGTGGTATGAAGATATGACAATGTGGAGAAGGTTTGAAGACAAATGCCGTTCTCTTTACCTAAAACAAAAGATCAGAGGTTTTTTACATTTGTATAATGGTCAGGAAGCTATCCCTGCTGGATTCACGCATGCGATGGATTTATCAAAGGATAGTATGATTACTGCTTACAGATGTCACATTCATCCAATGGCGATGGGAGTGGATCCTAAAAGAATCATGGCTGAACTTTGTGGTAAAGCTACAGGAACATCTGGAGGTATGGGTGGATCTATGCACATTTTCAGTAAAGAACACCGTTTTTATGGAGGACACGGTATCGTTGGAGGACAAATTCCTTTAGGAGCAGGTATTGCTTTCGCAGATAAATATTTTGACAGAAAAGCAGTGAACATCTGTTTCTTTGGAGATGGTGCTGCAAGACAAGGTTCTTTACATGAGACATTCAACATGGCTATGAACTGGAAGCTGCCTGTAGTATTTGTTGTGGAAAACAACCAATATGCAATGGGAACTTCTGTAAAAAGAACTGCCAACCACGAAGATATCTATAAATTAGGATTAGGATACGAAATGCCTTGCCTTGCTGTAGATGCAATGGATCCTGAAAAAGTAGCAGAAGCTGCTTATGAAGCTATTGAAAGAGCAAGAAGAGGAGACGGGCCTACATTCATTGAAGCAAGAACTTACCGTTACAGAGGACACTCTATGTCTGATGCTGAGCCATACAGATCTAAAGAAGAGGTAGCTATTCATAAAAATGATGACCCAATCGAGCTTGTAAAGCACAGAATTTTAGAAAACGGATGGGCTACAGAAGCAGAATTGGAAGCTACGGATAATAAATCAAGAGACTTCGTTGACGAATGTATCGAATTTATGGAAAACTCTCCTTATCCAGAGGTTGATAAGATCTATGAATATGTATACGCTCAGGAAAATTATCCATTCCTAGACAAATTAGAAAATTAATAATTAGATAATTTGAGAATTTGAAAATGAATTAAATTTTTTAATTCTCACGTCATCACATTAACAAATTATCATATTAGAAAATTATGGCAGAAGTAATTACGATGCCCCGCCTATCCGACACTATGACGGAAGGTAAAGTGGCAAAATGGCATAAAAAAGTTGGAGATAAAGTAAAAGAAGGAGATATTTTAGCTGAAATTGAAACTGACAAAGCAGTTCAGGATTTCGAATCTGAGATAGAAGGTACCCTTTTATACGTAGGTGTAGAAGAAGGAGGTGCTGCTGCTGTAGACTCTGTTTTAGCAATTATCGGTAATGAAGGAGAAGATATTTCAGGATTGACAGGCGGAGCTGCTGCTCCAAGTGCAGGTTCTGAAGAAAAAAAATCCGAAGAACAACCTAAAGCTGAGGCTCCTGTAACTGAATCTGCTGCGGCAGAAGTTCCGGCTGGAGTAGAAGTTATTACAATGCCTAGACTTTCTGATACAATGACAGAAGGTAAGGTAGCTAAATGGCATAAAAATGTAGGCGATACAGTAAAAGAAGGTGACCTTCTTGCTGAGATCGAAACAGATAAAGCAGTACAGGATTTCGAATCTGAATTCAATGGAGTATTATTGAAGCAAGGTGTAGAAGAAGGAGGAGCTGCTCCTGTTGATTCTGTATTAGCCATTATTGGCCCTGCAGGAACTGATATTTCTGCGGTAGGTGCTCCAAAAGCTGCTGCTCAGTCAACTGAAAAACCAGCTGAACAAAAAGCAGAAGCGAAAACAGAAGAAAAAGCTGCTCCGGCTGCTGACGCTTCATCTTCTGACAGAGTGGCAATCTCTCCATTGGCTAAGAAAATGGCTCAGGATAAAGGAGTTGACATCAACAGTGTTCAGGGATCTGGAGAAAACGGAAGAATCGTTAAAAAAGATATTGAAAACTATCAGCCAGCTGCGAAACCAGCTGCTTCAGCTCCTGCAGCAAGCGCTGCTCCTGTTGCAGTAAACTTCGTACAAGGTGAAGATACAGAGACTCAAAACTCTCAGGTGAGAAATATTATAGCAAAACGTCTTGCTGAAAGTAAATTCTCTGCACCTCACTACTATCTGATGGTTGAGATCAACATGGATAAAGCAATTGAGGCAAGAAAAGAAATCAATTCTTTACCTGATACTAAGATCTCTTTCAATGATATGATCATTAAAGCGACTGCAATTGCTTTAAGAAAACACCCTCAGGTAAATTCAAGCTGGGCAGGAGATAAGATCATCCACAGAGGAAATATCAACATTGGTGTAGCAGTAGCTATTCCCGACGGATTGGTAGTTCCTGTATTGAAAAATACAGATCAGATGACGTACACTCAGATTTCTGCATCCGTAAAAGATATGGCTTCAAGAGCAAAAAGCAAAGGTCTTAAGGCTAATGAAATGGAGGGATCTACATTCTCTATTTCTAACTTAGGAATGTTCGGAATCGAGACATTTACAAGTATCATCAATCAACCTAACTCTGCAATCCTTTCAGTAGGAGCAATTATCGAGAAACCAATCGTTAAAGATGGTCAGATCGTAGTTGGAAACACCATGAAACTTTCATTGGCATGTGACCACAGAGTAGTAGATGGAGCTACAGGTGCACAATTCTTACAAACATTAAGAACATATTTAGAAAGTCCATTAACATTGTTACTGTAATTTTCTGAAATGAAAATAATAAAACCTCCCAAATCGGGAGGTTTTTTTGTTTATTGGGAATTTGAAATGCCAATACCCGGAACAATATCTAAAATATTTCATAAATCTTGTTGGCTCGGAAAATAAGAATAAGAGCTATAAGGTTGTAGATTATACTACTGATGTCTAATTCTTATAATCATTAAGAACAAAATTTACAAAATCCATTAAATTTGATTTACTTTCCAAATTGTAAGGAAGGTTTTATTGGGATATCAATTTGAGAATTGAAAATTATCACCGCATTTTTTGATGGAATTTCAAAATCAAATTACTATTTTTGAATCATGATTAAAGCAAGAAATATCCATAAATCTTATGGGAATTTAGAAGTACTGAAAGGAGTTGATATTCACATCAAAATGGGCGAGGTGGTTTCTATTGTAGGAGAATCTGGAGCAGGTAAATCTACATTGCTTCAAATTTTAGGAACTTTGGATCATCCAAGCCAATCAAATAAATATGATACTGAAATTGAAATAGCAGGAGAGTCATTTATTAATATGAATGATAAGCAGTTATCGAAATTTAGAAATCAGAATATCGGCTTTGTATTTCAGTTTCATCAGCTGCTTCCGGAGTTTACCGCACTGGAAAACGTTTTGCTTCCGACAAGAATTGCTGGAGCCAATGAAAAAGAAGCACTTGAAAAGGCGTATGCTTTATTTGAAGATTTAAAAATAGAACAAAGACTGCAGCATAAACCCAATCAGCTTTCAGGTGGAGAAGCGCAAAGAGTTGCGGTGGCTAGGGCTTTAATCAATTCACCAAAAATTATTTTTGCAGATGAGCCTACAGGAAACCTGGACTCTAAGAATGCGGATGATCTTCACAGATTGTTTTTTGATCTGAGAGACAAATACAATCAGACCTTTGTGATTGTAACCCACAATCCGAATCTTGCAGAAATAACAGACCGTAAGCTCGTTATGAAAGACGGGATGATCATAGAATAGGAGTATACAGACCCCAAATAATGAAACACTTTATTTTTCTTTTTGTAATTTTTATTTCCTGTTCAAAAGTTGAATCTCAACAGTTGAGTTCAATGAACGTACCTCAGGAAAGAATTTCAGAGGTTAAAAATTATATTAAAGGAAAAGAGTATAATCAGGAACTGGCTGTTTTTATCAATTTTAAAATGCCTTCCGGAAAATACAGGTACTTCATTTATAACCTGAAAAAAAATACAATTGTCCAACAGGCTGTTGTTTCCCATGGTTCAGGTTCTGTTATTCCACGTTCAGATGCTTTAAAATTCAGTAATACAGAAGGCTCTTATCAGTCATCTCTCGGAAAATATGCCATAGGAGAAAGTTATGTAGGAAAGTTTGGAAAAGCCTATCGCTTAAAAGGCCTGGACTCTACCAATAGCAATGCCATGCAGAGAGCGATTGTACTTCATTCTTATGGATGCATTCCTGATGCTGAATCTCAGACTCCGGCATGTTTAAGCTTAGGATGTCCGATGCTTTCTGTAAATGCCTTTAAAGAAACCTCAAAATATATTGATCAGTCGACGAAACCTGTGATTTTATATGCTTTCTATTAATCTATAATATATTTCCATGGCTATAAAACTTCTTGCTGAAGATGACAGACCCAGAGAAAAGTTTTTGCAAAAAGGCAAAAGCTCACTTTCTGATTCTGAGCTGCTGGCTATTATTATGGGAAGTGGAAATAGAGAGGAGAACGCGGTAGAGCTGGCAAGGAAAATTTTAACCTCTGTCAATAACAGCTGGCATCAGCTGAGTCTACTTTCTGTTAAGGATCTGATAAAATTCAAAGGAATTGGAGAGACAAAAGCCATTTCCATCATTTCGGCTTTAGAAATAGGAAGAAGAAAAGCTGTACAGGAAATTCCGGAAAAGACGATCATCGGGAATAGCAGTGATGCTTATGTTATTCTTAGAAATCAGCTTTCTGATTTAAGAACAGAAGAATTTTGGGCTATTTTTCTAAACAACAATAATAAAGTTATACATGTTTCTCAACTTACTCAGGGAGGCATCAGCCAATCCATTGTAGATGTGAGAATTCTTTACAAAGCAGCGTTGGATCAATTTTCAACAGGGATTATCATTGCTCACAACCATCCTTCCGGAAGCTTGAAACCAAGCAGAGAAGATATCAGCATTACACAAAAAATAAAAGAAGCAGGACAGACGTTGAGTATCCAGCTTTTAGACCATATTATTGTCACGCAGGATTCCTATTTTAGTTTCTCTGACGCAGGATTATTATGATTAGAAGATTGAAATACCATGAAATTGATTTTGTAAAATATGCTCAATGTTTAGAGAACTCCGAACAAAGAAAATATTCTGCTACAAAAGACTTTTTAGATACTACTTCAACGATGCCATGGGAAATTCTGGTTTACAAAGATTACAAAGCAGTAATGCCTGTGCCTTTTGTAAGAAAGTATGGAGTGAAAATTGTACACAACCCGAAACTTTGTCAGCAGCTCGGTGTTTTTTCAGACAAAGATGATGTGGATCTTAATGAGGCTTTTTTAGCATTTCTGGAAAAAAATTACATGATCAGAGCGTATCCTTTTAATGATGTAAACCAGCTTCGTACTAAAATCAGAATCAAAAAGAATTTTTTATTGTATCCTGATTCTTATGAAAAAGTTTATGTCAAATATTCTCCCAAAAGAAAAAGAAAACTTCGGCTGAATGAAGAAGTTTTAAAAGAATCGGAAATCCTACCCATTTCTTATGACAACGCAAAGACTTTTATTGAAGCCAACACGATAGGACTCAGCAAAGACAATGACCTGTCTGAATTTATGAGGATTTTCGAAAGTTTTCACAAGTTAGATTATCTGAAATTCACTGCTTTTTACTACCAAAGTAAGATTGTAAACGTAATTGCTACTTACACAGACTGCAATATGGTGGCACTTTTAGGTAATTTTAATGATAAAGATTATGTGAAATTATCAGGAGCCTCGTTATTGATTGACCATCTGATTAAAGAAAATATAGAAACTCATATATTTGATTTTGAAGGAGGAGAATTACCAAATATTGAAGAGTTTTTCAGAGGATTCCGTCCGGAATTAAGACCTTACGGCATTATTGAAAATTCAAAAAAAAATCTTTTTAAAAAATTGGGTAATCTTATTATGAAAGGAAAGCCTTTTTTATGATGAAAAGCATTGTTTAGATTGGTTCTAATTAAGTAATATTCTGTAACTTTATAAAATACTAGTAAAAACCGTTATGTTACAACAGATTCGTCAGTACAAATTATCATATATGCTGTATAACTTCTTTAAAAAGAATAAGTTAAAGCATAATATTCCGCTGTATAAAAAATACGGAATTGATAAGAACTATTTTTCAAGTATTTCGAGTAAAGATTTTGTGCATCTTCCTGCCAGTACAAGAACGGTAGACTATACAAAACTTACGGAAACCCCCTTTTTTAAAAAGCTATCAGAAGAAAATAAAGAAAGTACCCTTCAATATGATGATAACGGATATTTGATTCTAAGGAATTTTCTGACTCCAGAAACGGCAGATCAAATCAATATGGAAATTGATAAGCTGATGGAAGAGGGAACGCTGAAGTTTATTTACGGAGGAAAGCTGATGTTTGCCATTCATCATTCGGAAATCATTAGAAATATTGGAAGTGACAAGGAATTGTTAGACTTTTTATCTGTTTTGCTGAACGGAAAATCTAAACTTTTTCAAAGTATCAATTTCATCAATGGAAGCCAGCAGAAAACCCATTCGGACAGTATTCACATGACTACTTATCCGCTAGGAGGTTTGCTTGGAGTATGGATTGCACTGGAAGATGTGGATGAAACGAACGGTGCCCTGCATTATATTCCCAAAAGCCATAAGCTGCCTTATTTCCTGAATTCAGATTATGATAACGAAGGAACAGCTTTGAAAATTGGAAAAAAAAGCTACAGAGCTTATGAAACATTCCTTGAAGATAAAGTAAAAGAACTGGGATTAAAAAAAGAAGTTTTTAAGGCGAAAAAAGGAGATCTATTAATCTGGCATGCCAATATCCTTCACGGTGGCGAACCTCACACCGATAAAAACAGAACGAGAAAAAGTCTTGTATATCATTTCTTTGACGAAAACAGCGTATGCTATCATGAAGTGACCCAAAGACCGGCTCTGTTTGAACTTTAAGGCATTCCCTTATCATAAAAGCTTTTTATAAGAATACGGGTTTAAAAGATAGTTTCTTTACATTTGTATTCTTATAATATCAACGTATGAAAAAAAAGGGAAATATTCTTGTTTTTATATTTTCAATCTATGTATGTTTCATGTCATACTATCTGTATACCCACCAGTATTACAATACGGATATGGAAGCTTATATGGGGCTGATTTATAAAACAGAATACCCCGATATGAAAATTGAAGAGATTCATCAGAAAGTATATGATGAACTGAGGGAAAAGGACCCCAATTTTGCAGGATTAGGACCTGTAGATCCTATGGTGGAAGAGGTAGCAAAAGGAGAAAGCACGTATTACAAAATATTATCAGAAAATCCCAAAGCCTACGAAGAAGAACTGCAGCTTTTTGTGGTAAAACCCTTTTATAACTTTGTCAACTGGTCATTCTTCAAACTGGGTTTCAGTGCTTCTGCCTCCAACTCTTTAATATCAAGTATTTCTTACGCACTGATTCTTATTCTGATTTTCAGCTTTTTGATAAAAATTCTGAAAAATTATACTTTTGCTTTCGTCATCACGATTTTAATTTCCATGTTCAAGCCTCTTCCGGAGTCAGCAAGACACGTTTCAGCAGATTCTTTATCATGTCTGTTGCTTCTTTTGAGCTTCTATGTGTTTTTAGTGAGAAGGAATTTCTTTCTTGCAGGTATATTTGCCATGTTATGCATTTTGACAAGACCGGAATATTTTATCTTTTATTCATGTCTGTATGTCCTTATTTACCTTTACAGAAACAAACTTCAGTTAAAAATAGGCCCATTGTTTATATCATATGGGTATCTGTTCCTTTCTTTCTTTTTAATACAGGTTTTCAATCAGGTTTCGTGGTCTACACTCTTTATGAATCAGTTTACTCAGGTTCAGATTTATCCTGTTTCGCAGCCTGATCCGTTTTTGTTTTCAGATTATATTCATTTTATTAAAAGTAAAATAATGCTGGAATTCAACGGTTCATATTTTCCGATCCTATTGATTTTTATAGCGATCATTCTGGCTAATAATTTTTCGTTCCGTAATAAAAAAATACAGGCTCAGCTCTTGTTTTTCGTGATTATATATGGAACTGTGATGCTGAGATTTTTGGTTTTTCCGTCTCTGGCCAACAGGATGATGCTGGGCTTTTATCTCATCATTATCCTCGCATTGATCTATATCCAGAATTCTAAAGTGGATATCTTTAAAAACTCTTTAGAAGACGGAAAATAATTAGTAATTTTGCAGTCTAAAATTATGACGAGTCTTTCAGGATATTTACCGTATGCATTTGCATTGATTATTGCAATTCCTTTTCTGGTTTTGCTCAGACAATTTGTACACTCGTACATCACCCTTAAAAACCAGGAAATCAAATTACTCACTATGAAATCAAATTCAGAGAATAAGGCCCATTCCTATGAAAGGATGACCCTGTTTCTGGACAGAATGAAACCGTCAAACCTTATCCAGAGATTTGACAGTGAACTGGCCGTTCATGAGTTTATTTTCCTTACAGAAAAGACCATTAATGAAGAATTTGAATATAACTCCTCACAACAGTTATACATCACAAAAAATTCATGGAAGAATATCGTAGACTCTAAAAATGCAATTATAGAGCTTCTTCATAAAACCTATGACGGATTGAAAGGAGAGGTTCAGCTGGATGAGTTCAAAACGATTTTCATCATGAACTACATGGAAAGCAATGACTATATTGTTGAAACAATAGAAGATTTAAGAAAAGAAATTTTAATAATAACTTAAAAAATAACAGATAAATAATGATTCCAAATTTTAAAGCACATCCATGGCATGGGGTTTCTGCAGGAGAAGATGCGCCAAATGTTGTAAACGTATTCGTGGAAATCGTTCCTTCAGATACAATTAAATATGAAGTAGATAAAGAAACAGGATTTTTAAAGGTAGACAGACCTCAGAAATTTTCTAATATTATTCCCGCTTTATATGGGTTTGTTCCAAGAACATATTGCCACACTGAAGTTATGAAACTGGCTGTAGAAGCTGGGGCTGATGATGTGACGGAAGGAGATCACGATCCGCTTGATATTTGTGTATTAAGCTCTCACAATATTCATTCCGGAGGATTATTAATGGAAGCTATTCCAATCGGTGGTTTCAAAATGATCGATGGTGGAGAAGCTGATGATAAAATCGTCGCAGTAATGATCGGTGACCACGCTTTTGGACATTTCAGAGATATTTCTGAGCTTCCGGAAGCAGAAGTTAAAAGATTGATGCACTATTTCTTAACGTATAAGAACTTACCAGATGAGCCTGCTAAATGCAGAATTCATGAGGTATATGGAGCTGAGCACGCTAGAAAAGTGATCATCGCTTCTCAAAAAGATTATGCAGAAAAATTCGGAGGATAAAATACTCGGATTTAAAATAAAAAAAGGATAAACAAATTTTTTGTTTATCCTTTTTTGTTGTCTAAAAGAACCGTTTCAATGGGAATAAATCTTATTTCCAGGGGAACTCTTCTTAACTTTCTTATTTACTTATTAAATCTTAATGGTTTAATTTCTTCAAAGATTTTCTATTCCACATACTTCTCTGAAACCTTTATTCAGTCTCGCTTTTTCACAGGTTCTGATCATCATTATTTCGTTGTCATATTTATATTTTTTTGATGATAAACATCATACTGTTAAAGTTTTTAATGCTTTGATGGTAATTATTTATTATATTTAATTTTCTATTACCAAAAAAATATTAAACTATGGATCTATTTATGTTAGTGCCAATTTTTGGTGTCGTAGCTTTGCTTTATACATTTCTTCAGAGCAACTGGGTAAGTAAACAGAATGCCGGAAATGAAAAAATGAAAATAATCAGCGGCCATATTGCAGACGGAGCAATGGCTTTTCTAAAGGCTGAATACAAAATCTTAACGTACTTTGTTGTAGTGGTCGCGATATTACTGGCAGTGATGGGATTGAGTAATTCCAACTCACACTGGAGTATCGGAATTGCCTTTGCTGTAGGAGCTGTATTCTCCGCATTAGCAGGCTTTATCGGAATGAAAATCGCTACCAAAGCCAATGTGAGGACTGCAGAAGCAGCAAGAACCTCCCTCTCAAAAGCTCTTAAAGTATCTTTTACAGGAGGTTCTGTAATGGGAATGGGGGTTGCTGGGCTCGCTGTTTTAGGCTTAGGGACTCTATTCATCATCATTAAGCAGATCTTTGCTCCCGAGGCCACAGTAGATTCTTTGGAAATGGAAAAAACCATCGAAATTCTTACTGGATTTTCTCTGGGAGCTGAGTCTATAGCACTTTTTGCTAGAGTAGGTGGTGGTATATATACAAAAGCGGCAGATGTAGGGGCTGACCTTGTAGGAAAAGTGGAAGCCGGAATCCCGGAAGACGATCCCCGAAATCCTGCAACGATTGCAGATAATGTAGGTGATAATGTAGGAGATGTAGCAGGAATGGGAGCTGACCTTTTTGGATCTTACGTTGCAACAGTTTTAGCGACCATGGTCTTGGGCCGGGAAACTATTTCAGAGGATGCTTTCGGAGGTTTTGCCCCAATCCTTTTACCGATGCTGATTGCAGGAACAGGAATTATATTTTCAATGATCGGAACTTTATTTGTTAAAATTAATGATAATGAAGGTTCATCTACTTCCAGTGTACAGAATGCCCTGAACTTGGGGAACTGGGGAAGTATCGTGATTACAGCTATATCTTCTTATTTCTTGGTCAACTATCTTCTTCCTGAAAAAATGGTACTCAGAGGGCATGAATTTACTAAAATGGGTGTTTTCGGAGCTATAATGGTAGGACTTGTTGTAGGTACTTTGATGAGTATCATCACAGAATATTATACAGCTATGGGCAAGAGACCCGTTTCAAGTATTGTAAGACAGTCTTCTACAGGCCATGCAACAAATATTATCGGCGGTTTGGCTGTTGGTATGGAATCTACACTTCTTCCAATCCTTGTATTGGCAGGTGGTATTTACGGATCTTATTTATGTGCTGGACTGTACGGGGTCGCCATTGCAGCTGCCGGAATGATGGCAACTACTGCCATGCAGCTCGCTATTGATGCTTTCGGACCGATTGCAGATAATGCCGGAGGAATTGCTGAAATGAGTGAGCTCCCAAAAGAAGTACGTGAAAAAACAGATATTCTGGATGCGGTTGGAAACACAACGGCAGCCAGTGGAAAAGGATTTGCTATTGCTTCTGCAGCTTTGACTGCATTAGCTTTATTTGCTGCCTTTGTAGGAATTGCTGGCATTGACGGTATTGATATTTACAGAGCAGATGTTCTGGCAGGGTTGTTTGTAGGAGGAATGATCCCATTTATCTTCTCTTCACTGGCCATTACAGCAGTAGGACAGGCAGCAATGGCGATGGTAGAAGAGGTAAGAAGACAATTCCGTGAAATTCCAGGGATCTTAGAAGGAAAAGCACAACCTGAATACGAAAAATGTGTCGCGATCTCCACCGATGCATCTATCAGAAAAATGATGCTTCCCGGAGCTATTACTATTATTTCACCCATTTTAGTTGGTTTTATTTTTGGACCTGAAGTATTAGGTGGATTTTTGGCAGGAGCTACGGTATGTGGAGTTCTGATGGGAATGTTTCAGAATAATGCAGGAGGAGCATGGGATAATGCTAAAAAATCATTTGAAAAAGGAGTGGATATCAATGGACAGACCTATTACAAAGGTTCAGAGCCACATAAAGCATCTGTAACAGGAGATACGGTTGGAGATCCGTTTAAAGACACTTCCGGACCTTCTATGAACATCTTGATCAAATTAATGTCAATCGTTTCATTGGTTATTGCGCCTACTTTGGCCGTTTTACATAAAGACAAAATTGAAGCGAACAGAAAAGCAAAAATTGAAAGCCTTACAGGGATTTCCAATGCTGCAACGGGTGTTAATGGAGATACGAAAATCATTACTGCTGTTCCTGGAGAAATTAAAGGACACCTTAATGAAAGCGGAGACTTTGTATATGAAACAGGAAATATTCAAAAAATAAAGCTGGATGGAGGAAAAACGATTGCCATTGGAGATGGTAGTCAGCTTTATCAGCTTTATAATGTAGTGAAACAAAAAGACAAATCTGCATTAGACCCGAATAAATGGTACACGATTGAAAACCTTTATTTTGAAACAGGTTCAAGTGATCTGAAAGCAGAATCTGTACTTCAGGTGAATACGTTAGCTGAAATTTTAAATGCCTATCCGGATTTAAAAATTAAATTAGGCGGATATACAGATAATAGCGGTAATGAGGATAGTAATATCAAGTTATCCAATTTAAGAGCACAAACTGCAAAATTGAAACTCCTTGAATTAGGAATTTCAGCAGACAGAATAGAAGCAGAAGGATATGGATCCCAACATCCGGTATGCGAAGCGAATGATACAGACGAGTGTAAAGCAAAAAACAGAAGAATTGACGTAAGAGTTTTGGCTCTTTAGAATCAATGTTAAAAATAATAGAAAAGCATCGCTCTGGCGGTGCTTTTTTATTGGTTATTCTTAAAAATAAAACTCAGGCAAATAAGATACCTGCAATTATCTGTGCAATCCGCGGGAAAACTAATATGGAAAAAATCAAAGATTCCTTTTCAAATGTTCCATTGCCTGAATAATCAGTTCATCTTTTTTTGCAAAGCTAAACCTGATATAATCTGAATTATCTCTTGAATTATAAAAAGCAGAAAGGGGAAGGCAGGAAACTTTTTTCTCAATCGTGAGCCATTTTGAAAACTCTACATCTGTCATTGTTTTAGAAACATTGCGGAAATTGACAATCTGAAAAACACTTCCTTCCGCCTGTTGTTCCACTTGCAGAGGAGTTTCCCGGATCAGCTGATTAAAAATATCTCTTTTATTCTGCATTATTTCTTTATTAATAGCTGGGTCAAATACATCCAGATACTTTGCGATAGCGTATTGTGCAGGAGCATTGGCACTGTAAGAAATATATTGCTGATGGCATTGAAAATTTTCAGTTAATGCTTTAGAAGCGAGCATATAGCTGACCTTCCATCCGGAAGTATGGAACATTTTGCCAAAAGAAAAAATACAGAATGTCTTTTCCCTGAGGCCTGGATGAATAAAGGAACTGTAATGTTCAGTTTCATTATAGCAATAGGTATCATATATTTCTTCGGAAATCAAATAGATTTCACGCTCTTTAATCAGTTCGTACAACTGGCTCCAGTCTTCCTTTTTCCATACTTTTCCCGTTGGGTTCTGGGGAGAATTGACAATAATCGCTTTGGTTTTCTCCGAAATGCAGTTTTTAAATAAGTCCCAGTTGATCGTAAAATTACCTTCAAGATCATAATAGACTGGGATTCCACCATTCATGACAACAGCAGGTCCATATGTGTAATAGGACGGTTGAATAATGATGACTTCATCATATTGATTAATAATAGATTTGAGGGAAGTATATAAAGCAAAGGTTGCACAGGGAACAATGGTGACTTCACCAGAACTAATCGTGATTTTATGATTCCGTTTTGCATTGAAACGGATGATGCTTTCAATCAGAAGGGGGCTACCGGCAAGAGGTTCGTAATGATAGGTATCTTTTTCAGAAGCTTCTTTTAAAAATATTTTCAGACGCTCGTCAATATCAAAGTCGGGAAGTCCCAGAGAAAGATCAAAGCTTCCGTGTCTGGTAGCCAGTTCGGACATTTCCGTAAAAAAGGAATAATGAGTAAATCCGTAAATTTCATCCACCTATTTTGTATTTTAATCAAATATAATAAAAATTCAATACCGTATTGAATTTAAAATTGACGTATTGTTAAATTCGTGTAGAAGCAGGTGTTCTCTTATCCTATTTATTTTTTCCATTCGGATTCAATAAAATTTGTTATTTTTAAGAAATTTATTTTTTATGAAAAAAATACTTATTCCGCTATTTGCCATGGCTGTAGTAACCAGTTGTGGATCGGCAAACATATCTGATGGGAATGCTTCACATCCTGTTTCCACAAAACATAGTAATGCATTTAACAATGCATACAAAGTGATAAGCGCTGAAGCTTTAAAAAAGAATCTCTACGTGATTGCTGCAGATGATATGGAAGGAAGAGATACGGGAAGCAAAGGACAGAAAAAAGCGGGTGAGTATATGATCAATTATTATAAGAACCTCGGAATTTCAGGGCCTAAAGCATTAGGTTCCTATTATCAGAAGGTTCCGTCAGAATTTATGAAGAAAAGAGGCGGTGGAAACCTTTCTGATTCTGAAAATATTCTGGCTTTTATTGAAGGAAGTGAAAAGCCAGAAGAAATTGTGGTTGTTTCAGCACATTATGATCATGTGGGAACAAAAAATGGAGTGGTATACAACGGAGCTGACGATGACGGAAGCGGAACTGTTGCTGTCATGGAAATTGCCAAAGCTTTCCAGGAAGCTAAAAAAGCAGGAAAAGGACCTAAAAGATCTATTCTGTTCTTGCATGTTACAGGAGAAGAACATGGATTGTTTGGTTCAGAATATTACTCCGAGAATCCTGTCTTTCCATTAGCCAATACTGTTGTTGACCTTAATATTG
Organism: Chryseobacterium sp. MEBOG07; assembly: GCF_021869745.1. Classification (NCBI taxonomy): domain Bacteria; kingdom Pseudomonadati; phylum Bacteroidota; class Flavobacteriia; order Flavobacteriales; family Weeksellaceae; genus Chryseobacterium; species Chryseobacterium sp. MEBOG07. The sequence goes on along the minus strand of NZ_CP084579.1, from coordinate 3,124,824 downwards.
ATATGATAGGACGTGATGATCCTGCTAACAGAGGAAAACAATACGTCTATGTGATTGGTTCGGAAATGTTAAGTTCTCAGCTTAAAGTGATCAATGAAGCAGCAAATAAGAGAACCAATAACTTGGAACTTAATTACAAATATGATGATTTGAATGACCCTGAGCAGCTGTATTACCGTTCAGATCACTATAATTTTGCCAAACATAATATTCCTGTAGCATTCTTCTTTGACGGTATTCATGAAGATTACCACAAACCAGGTGATGATCCTGAAAAGATAGATTATCAGCTATTGCAGAAAAGAACCCAGCTTATTTTTACAACCGCCTGGGATATTGCCAACAGAGAAGAAAGAATTGTTGTTGACAAGAAATAACCACCAGTTTTATTTTGGATTGGTTCTACCCCTTGTCAAGGTTTTAAACCTTGACAAGGGGTAAGAAAAACACTTCATGCCCTTAATCAACAAAACAATCACCATGAATATAGTAATCAGAGAAGCAAAACCAGAAGACATTCCGCAGATTCAGGTGGTAAGAAATTCTGTGAAGGAAAACACACTCTCAGATCCAGGATTGGTTACTGATAAAGATTGTGAAGAATTTTTGTTTCAAAGAGGAAAAGGATGGGTAAGTGAAGTGGAAGGTCAGGTTGTAGGTTTTTCTATTGCGGATCTTAAAGACAATAATATATGGGCATTGTTTGTACATCCTGATTTTGAAAACCGGCGAATTGGCAGAAAACTTCATGATATAATGCTCGACTGGTATTTTGAACAGAATAAAAACTATGTCTGGCTTGGTACTTCGCCTGGGACAAGGGCTGTAAACTTCTACAGGAAATCCGGTTGGAAGGAAGCAGGAACGCACGGAAAAGGAGAGGTTAAGTTTGAAATGACTTATGAAAGTTGGAAAAATAAAAATATCATGAAATCTCCGCTAAAATCAATCAGACCGTTTATTGGTGCACAAAATTTTGAAAACAGCAGAAGATTTTATAAAGATCTTGGGTTTGAAGAAGTTGTGCTTGAGCCTAAGCTGTCCCTTTTTATACGGCAGGAAATAGGTTTCTATCTTCAGGATTATTATGCAAAAGAATGGGTTGACAATACCATGATTTTTATGGAAGTTGCCGATACAGACGAATTCTGGAAGGAGCTTTTGTCTTTAGAGCTTACAGATAGATATGAAAATGTAAGACTTACTCCTGTGAGAACGATGGATTGGGGAAAAGAGTGTTTTGTACACGATCCGTCCGGGATTTTATGGCATTTTGGTGAGTTTTTTAAGGAAGAGAAAATATGATTTACGCATTTGATACCTATTATTACGAGGATTATGCTAATACAGTGTGTATTGCATTTGAAAACTGGACCTCTGAAAAAGAAATAGAAACTTTTATAGAAGAAACTCCTGTGACTTCAGAATATGAAAGTGGAGCTTTTTACAAAAGAGAATTGCCCTGTATTTTGAGCCTGTTAAATAAAATAGCATTAAAACCGGAAGACATTATCATTGTTGACGGATATGTTACCCTTGACAACAATGGGAAAATTGGCTTAGGCGGACATCTTTATGAAGCACTGGAAGAAAAGCATCCTATTATTGGGATTGCAAAGAACGATTTTACAACTCCCGATTCACAGCGGAGAAGTGTTTTCCGTGGGGAAAGTAAAACACCGCTTTTTGTAACGGCCAGAGGGTTTGATGTAGATGAAGTTAAGCTAAAAGTAGAACAAATGCATGGAGATTATAGAATACCCACGCTGTTGAAAAAACTGGATCAACTGAGCAGAACATAAAAAATTAAAGTCTTACTGTAGAAAGTAAGACTTTTTTAACATCATCAATATACCAATCGGTATATTTTGCTATCTTTGTATATCCCCCTCATCAATAAAAGAGGGAATTTTTTTAATAAAAATAATACCAATCGGTATATTGTAAAATAATGTCTTATGAAAGAAGTATTTATAGTGGCAGCCAAAAGAACCCCTGTTGGTGGATTTATGGGCAGCCTTTCCGGATTTACAGCAACTCAATTGGGTGCTATAGCAATACAGAATACGTATGAAAGTATTGGGCTTGCTCCTGAGTATGTAGACAGTGTGTATATGGGAAATGTTTTAAGTGCTGGATTGGGCCAGTCACCGGCAAGGCAGGCAGCTGTTTTTGCAGGAATCCCTGTGGATAAAGATGCAACAACGATTAATAAAGTCTGTGCTTCCGGAATGAAAGCTGCAATCATTGGCGCTCAGCAGATTCAGCTGGGGCTGGAGAATATCGTTATGACGGGCGGAATGGAAAGTATGAGCAATGTTCCGCACTATACGAAACTCCGTCAGGGAACAAAGCTGGGAGATACCAGTCTTACGGATGGCCTCATTAAAGATGGCCTTTGGGATGTATATAATGACTTCCATATGGGAAGTGCTGCCGAACTGGGAGTGAAAAAATATGGGCTCACCAGACAGGAACTTGATGAATATGCATTACTTTCCTATCAGAGAGCTCAGGAAGCCGCAAAAAACGGGAAATTTAGTAATGAGCTGATCCATGTATCCTTTGAAACAAAAAAGGGAACGACGATCGTGGATAAAGATGAAGATATTGATAAACTTATCGCTGAGAAAATTTCCCTGCTGAAACCTGCATTTGAAGCAGATGGAACATTGACAGCCGCTAATTCCAGTAATTTGAATGACGGAGCTTCTGCAATAGTATTAGGATCTTCGGAGGCTATAGAACATCATCATCTTAAGCCATTGGCAAGGATAATCGCTTATGCAGATGCAGCCCAGTCCCCGGAATGGTTTACGACTTCACCTTCTTTAGCCATTCAAAAGCTTCTGAAACAAACTGGTCTTAGCTTATCTGATATCGATTTTTTCGAAATTAATGAAGCTTATTCTTCAGTCATTCTGTCCAATCAGAAAATTCTTGGGTATGATTTGAACAAAGTAAATGTGTATGGCGGAGCTGTTGCATTAGGACACCCGATTGGTGCTTCAGGAGCAAGGATTATCACAACACTGGTCAACGTCCTGCATCAGGAAAAAGGGAGATACGGTATTGCTGCCATCTGCAACGGGGGCGGGGGAGCCTCAGCAATTCTTATTGAAAATATAGGATAAAAGATGTAAAATTCCCTCTATTTCTTATTTTAAAATATAAAATACCTTTCCTGCGAGTACAATTTCGGGGAAGGTATTTTTTATATAACAAATTGATTATCCATGAGTAATTTGAATTATTCCATGCGTAATAATCAAGTATAAAACGCTTATTTTTGATAAGCTGATAAATATCATTACGTTGTTATTTTTATTAATTCTAAATAAACATAAATTTGTATCAAGAAATTTAAACAAGAAAAATGAAAAAATAACTACTCTTTCTGGTATTGTACTTTGCTCACTGATGAACGCCCAATTACAGTATTGTATGCCTGCGTTTCAGTATGGAGCAGACAGCAATATGATCAGTAATGTTACTTTAGGAACGATTAATAATTCGTCACCGGTTCAGTCCGGGAATGCACAGATTTATGAAAATTTCACTTCAATATCTACCGATCTGCAGTCCGGGAACTCTTATCCGATATCAATAAAAGGTCCTTCCAGTACATTTCCGAGCGATGTAGTTGTTTTTATAGATTTTAATAAGAACGGTAATTTTGATGATGCCGGGGAAAGCTTCTATATCGGAAGACTGGCAGCCGCTAATCCAGCCAATGCTTTTACAATCAGCAATACGATAACCGTTCCTGCCAATGCTGCCAGTGGAAGCACAAGGATGAGGGTTCTTAAAAATACAAATGTTCAGGCTTACTCCAATCCCGCAGCGGCTAACTCTATCAGTTCAGCTTGTGATTCCAGTTTAAGAGCAGGACAAACAGAAGATTATACAGTGAATATCATAGGGAATACAGTAAGTTTCCCAGCTCCTTACTGTGGAGCAGAGAATGTGACCAGCCTTACAGTAAGTGAAATAAGCAAGGTAGAATTTGCCGGAACTGTTAGAAGCAGTGCTATTGATGGCAACTCGGATGTTCTTGAAAATTTTACAGCGACTGTCTTTACGGTCAACCGTGGAAATAGCTATCCTATAACGGTTACAGGAGGTACCCATGGGCAGAATACCGTATCAGCGTATGCCTATATTGATTTTAACCATAATAATCAGTTTGATGCTGATGAAAAAATTGACCTGGGATATCTGGACAATTCCAATCCGGTTTCTAGTACGGAATCGGGAGTTACGTCAGCTAACATTACCATTCCGGCAGGTGCACAATTGGGAGACACTCGTTTCAGGCTGGTAAAAGCTTATGAATCCAGTTCCTGGATGGGAACTTTGGAGAACCTTCCATGTCCTTCAGGGTGGTTTATCGGTCAGGTTGAGGATTATACACTTAAGATTCAACCGGAAAGTCTTTCAACAATTGAAGTTTCTAAAGGAGCATCAGTAAACGTTAAAATATATCCAAATCCTACAACAAATACCGTAACTATCAAGATGAAGGAAGGATTGGAGAAATATGAAATTTATAATATGTCAGGGCAAAAAATGCTGGAAGGTAATTCGATGACCGTACATATGGAGAGCTTAATATCCGGAACATATCTGATAAAAATTCTTACAAAAGATCAAAAACTCATTACAGAAAAGATTATTAAAAATAGACACATCATATCTAAATCATATCCATATCAATTTTTGTTTTTATCGACAGGTTCTTTACCTGTCGGTTTTTTTATTTTTGGAATCACTGTAATCCATTTGTTTAAAGGGATTTTAATTAAAACGGTTTATTGCCATAAGGAAAATACATGGACTACAGCGAGGATATTTTTAGGAACCAGGTCCCAGCAAATTCATAAGATCCTGCTTGGATAATCCCTGGAATTTTTTTCCATCGGTTGTAAGCAGATTTTCGGCCAGCTGTTTTTTCTTTTTTTGAAGCGTAAGGATTTTTTCCTCCACAGTATTAGAACATATCATTCGGACAGCAATTACATTTTTGGTTTGTCCGATACGGTAAGTACGGTCGATGGCTTGATTTTCAGCAGCAGGATTCCACCATGGATCTACCAGATAAATATAATCGGCCTGGGTTAGGTTGAGACCTACACCGCCAGCTTTTAAACTAATCAGGAATACCCGGATATTTTCATTTTTCTGAAAATTCGCCACCTTTTCTCCTCTGTCTTTAGTCTGTCCCGTCAGATATTCAAACTGAATATTGTGATGTTCCAGTTCTGTCTTTATAAGATCCAGCATTCCCACAAACTGTGAGAAAACAAGAATTTTATGATCTTTTGATTTCCCAAGGATCTGTTCCATCAGAATTTCGATTTTAACGGCATTTTCACCGGAATATCCCTCTTTCATCAGAACAGGAGAATTACAGATCTGTCTGAGCCTTGTAAGCCCCGTAAGGACGTGCATGCTGTTTTTATTCAGATCATCGTCATCATTGGCAGCGATAAATTCACGAAGCTCCTTTTCATAAGCATCGTATATCCTGCGCTGTTCCGCATTCATCTCACAATAGATGACCGTTTCTGTTTTTTCCGGAAGCTCTTTGGCCACCTGTTTCTTCGTTCTTCTGAGGATGAAGGGCTTTATCTTTTGCTGAAGTTCCATCGCACTTTTACTGTACTCGAACTTATCAATGGGAATGGCATAAATATCTTTAAAATACTGTTTGCTTCCCAACAGTCCCGGGCAGGCAAATGAAAGCTGGCTGTAAAGGTCAAAAGTACTGTTCTCAACAGGAGTTCCTGTCAGAACAATTCTGTTTCTCGATTGAAGGAGGCGTGCTGCTTTGTATCTCTCGGAATTTGGGTTTTTAATGGTCTGTGATTCATCCAGAAAAATATAATTGAAATTAAAATTTTTCAGAAATCGAATGTCAGAAAGGATCATTCCATACGTCGTAAGGACTACTTCGTAATCAGGCATATGAGCTGTTGTCTTTGGGCGGTCTGCACCATAATGCAGTCCAACTTTTATAGAAGGCGCAAATCTTCTGATCTCATCCTGCCAGTTGAAAAGCAGGGAAGTGGGAACCACAATAAGATTGGTGGTATGTCCCCGTTTCTCCCTTTGTGATAGAATGAAAGCAATGATCTGAATTGTTTTTCCAAGCCCCATATCATCTGCCAGACATCCTCCGAAGTTGAACCCGTCAAGAAAATTGAGCCAGTTCAGTCCGTCATGCTGGTAATCCCGCAGCTCAGCATTCAGCTCAGCAGGAATATTGACCTTGGGAATCGCTTTTCCTGTCGAAAATTGAGTCGAATAAGACGTTATTTCATCCTGAACTTCTTTACTCAGGACTTCTTTTTCAAATAGCGAAGAAACCTCAGTAAAATTGATTTTAGGAATCTTCAGAAGTTCTTCGTCAATTTCAGCTGACTGGAAGTAACCCGCTATCTTTTCCATCCATTCTTCAGGGAGAATTCCCAGGCTGCCATCATCCAGCTGAACAAATTTACTTTTATTGCGAATGGCCCTGTGAAGTTGTTTTAAAGAGGCTTCTTTGGGCCCAAATGCCACCTTTAGCTTAGCATTAAACCAATCCAGTCCGCTGGTAATCTGAATGTTGATCTTGGCCCGGTGAGAACTTAATTTATTGTTTTTTAATTCATTAAAACCAAGGATAGTGATCCCTTCGTTTCTCCAGATCTCAAATGCTTCAAGAAACCAATTGTTATCCAGGAACTTATCTCTGTGAAGATAAAAATACTGGTATCCGTCCATCTGCTCTTCAAAATCAGGATGCTGCTGCATGATGAGGGACGTAAAACGGGCTTCTGCAGATTCATTTCTTTCTATTTTAAATGGGTTTCCATTCTGATCCGTATCAAAAAGCTGCTTTCGGGAATAGACAGGAACTTCAACGTCTCCGTATTTCATAACGGGCGTAATTCCTATATAATTTTCCTGCTGACGAAGGTAAACGACTTTTTCGATCTTATAATTTTTATCTTCAAGCTGTACTTTTGTTGCAGGCTGTATATAGCTGTAATTAATATGAATACGTTCTTCAATAGCAGAGAGGGTGTTCTGCATAAATGCTTCGTATTTTGAAGAATGAACGAGTAAAATTTCATTATTAGCCTTAAAAAACCTAATGATTCTGAGCATGTCAGGATGATCTACAAAGCTGAAAGTGTTTCGGTTATAAACAAAATACTCATTTCTAAGAACAATATTTTTAAAAGGAACAGAAATGTCATTAAACTGTAACTCACCCGTTATTTCATAGAACGGATCTTTCTTAAATACAGATAATTGGACCTCTGCATCTAAAGTGTTTAATTCAACATGGGAAAGTGACTTTGCGGAAACGGTTTCTGCAATTTCGCGGTCATGATAAAAGACTTCCAGCCCCAGAGGATTTTGTACAATGAGCTTTAAAGCTTCCAGTTCTGCAGGATTGTAATCCTCGTTGTAATTATTCTGAAAAGAGGTAATCGCGGTGTAAAATTTGATGTCTGCAGGCTTTTCTGCTTTCCATATCAATTGCATGGCATCTACAGGAGTCACAGGATTTTTTATTTTCCCGGTTTGCGTTGTTTCAGCTTCCATCAGAGAAAAAGTCAGGTGGTTATAATACCGGTGCTTGCCGATAACCAATATCTGTTTTTTGCCTGTTTCCAATACTGCCAGTTCATCCAGTTTAGACGGATGCTGCGGAAGAAGATCTCTTGTAAGCATATCATCTACAGGAAGCATTTCCTTGATCTTAGGAAGTATTTCAATGCTGCCATTCATATATTCCAGCTGAAAATAGAGGTCGAGATCTGGTTCATTTTCCAGACCATATCCTTTGGCTTTAGGAATAAGTGTCTTTTTGCGGAGGGTCTCATCAAAAAAAAGGCGGTAATTTTTATCCTCGATAATACAGTGGATAATTTCTGCCTGATGGGAACAAAGCTGGTTTTTCGGGTTGTCACAGGTACAGGAGCAGAGTAGTGAACTGCCGATTCTGCTGATCGTGACAATGGGAAAATCCTGGAGTGAAGATTGTTTGGTAAATATTCCTGTATTATTTTCAATAGCAACAGGGTAGATCTCACGAAAATCCCTGATTCCGATAAATGTGCTGTCTGAAGTATGTTTCAAGAGATCATATACAGAAAGTGTACTGATATTGATGTTTTCAAGAATATATTCTGCCATAAGAATTGATAAAGCAAACTTACAAAAAACAAATCTATTTTGGAATCCGTTTTGGCTACAGCTTACTGCATTTTGGCAACTCTTATGATTCTTTCAATGCTGAACTTTGTCCTGTAATTTTAAACCAAGAAAAATGAAAACAATTTTTATAACAGGTGCTTCTACAGGATTAGGAAAAGCAACTGCCCAATTATTTCAAAACAAAGGATGGAAAGTAATCGCTACCATGAGAAACCCTGAAGCGGCAGCTGACCTTGCTGCTTTGGAAAATGTAACTGTTCTTCCGCTGGATGTTACCAATCCGGAACAGATACAGTCTACCGTGAAGCAGGCGCTGGAACTTGGAGCCATTGATGTGGTGTACAATAACGCAGGATATGGCTTAATAGGACCTTTGGAAGCGCTTTCTGACGATCAGATCGTAAAACAGCTGGACACGAATTTATTAGGGGTTATACGCGTTACACAGGCATTTATTCCTTACTTCAGAGAACAGAAAAAAGGAATGTTTATTTCTACAACGTCTATTGGAGGACTGGTTGCCTTTCCGTTAGGTTCTACTTATCACGCTACCAAATGGGCGCTTGAAGGATGGAGCGAAAGTTTAGCTTTTGAACTTAATACGTTGGGAATTGATATTAAAACCGTTTCTCCCGGAGGAATCAAGACCGATTTTGTAAGCCGTTCTCTGGATTCAGCATCCAGTCCTGCTTATGAAGACATGACCAATTCTCTGTTTTCTAAAATGGAGGGAATGATGGAAGCCGCTTCTACACCTGAACAGATTGCAGAAGTTGTATTTGAGGCAGCTACAGATGGCAAAAAACAGCTGAGATATGTAGCCGGAGAAGATGCAAAAGCGATCTATGCACAACGTCTTGAATTAGGTGACGAGGCATTCAGAGAGCAGTTTGGGAAACAGTTTATTTAGTCAGGTTTTTGGAAGACAGTATAAAGTAAATGACATTTATACTGTCTTTTCCATCAAATAATTTATAATTTTATATTATGGAAAAGAAAGATAATATTCCTTTGAAGATTTCATCCATATCGGAACTTCATGACATGCTGCAGCTTCCCAAACCGCTTCATCCATTGGTAAGCCTTGTGGATAATACAAAGATGAGCATCAATAAGGATATGCTGAGGAGAAGTTTTATTATGAATTTTTATAAAATCTCTTATAAGTATTCAACCATTGGGAAAATGGGGTACGGACAAGGGTATTATGATTTCAATGAAGGGGGAATGATGTTCACATCGCCCGGGCAGGTTCTTTCAACCGATGAGAACGCTGAATACTGCGGATATACTTTACTGGTACATCCGGATTTTATCAGAAGCTATCCATTGGCAAAGAATATCAAGAACTTCGGTTTCTTTTCTTATGATACCAATGAGGCTTTGCATTTGTCTGATCAGGAAAAAGCTACCGTAACAGGACTGCTGAACAATATTGAAAATGAACTGAATACCGCTATTGATGAAGTGAGCCAGGATGTCATTGTTTCTTACATTGATGTTCTTCTCAATTACAGCAATCGCTTTTACAAGAGACAGTTTATTACAAGAAAAGCGGTAAATAATGATTTATTGACCAAAATGGATACGGTGCTGGAAGATTATTTCAATAAACAGGAAACGTTAAATAAAGGCCTTCCTACAGTAGAATTTCTGGCTTCCACGCTCAATCTTTCTCCCCATTATCTGAGCGATATGCTCCGTAATCTGACGGGACTGAATGCTCAACAGCATATTCATGAAAAACTGATTGAGAAAGCTAAAGAATATCTTACCACAACAGGCTTCTCGGTATCCGAAGTTGCTTATGCGCTAGGATTTGAACATCCGCAGTCTTTCAATAAACTGTTTAAAAAGAAAACAGACAAAACACCTCTGAGTTACAGACAATCATTCAATTAGATATCATACACCCGGTTCAAATACCGGGTGTTTTTTTGTTGACAAAAAATAATAATCGGCGGTTTTCTGACATGGGCACGTCTGTTTTCTGATCTATTGGTTAAAATGGAACATAAAAATGACAAAAACGGACTAGATTTTAATGGGTGGGCGTGCCTAACTTTGCAAAAGGAATTTTTATCACCCTGTTATAATGAACGAGAGAGAATCTTTTAATGCCAAAATGCCGACAGCCTGTTTCTTACTTTTCTTTGCCCATGGGCTTGTTTTTTCTTCCTGGGCCAGCCGGATTCCTATCATCAAAAATGCACTTTCTATCAATGAAGCAGAGTTGGGAACACTATTGCTTCTGATGCCGATAGGGCAGCTTTCGACGATGGTTTTAGCCGGAAAACTCATCAGTATTTATGGAAGCAGCTGGGTGATTAAAAGGTGCTTTCTATTGTATCCTTTTTTTCTTTTATTAATTGGTTTAGCACCTTCTTACTGGACTTTGGCTATTGTTCTGTTCTTTTTTGGTATTTCCGGAAATCTTTGCAATATAGCGATCAACACACAGGCTATTGAAATAGAATCTATTACGAAAAGAACTCTTCTTTCATCATATCATGGAGCCTGGTGCTTTGCGGGGCTTACAGGAGCTGTTATTGGTTTATTAATGATTAATCTTCATGTAGGAACCTTTTATCATTTTGCCATTGTTTTTATCGCTGTTGGTATACTTTGGTTTTACAGTAAAAGAAACCTGACCAATATTATTCATAAAGCAGAGCCACAGACCCGGTCAATTTTTAAATCAGTAAATCCTACATTGTTTGGATTGGGCATCATAGGATTTCTGAGCATGGCTATTGAAGGGGCCATGTTCGATTGGAGCGGGGTGTATTTCCAAACGATAGTTAAAGCACCTGAAAACCTTGTCATACTGGGGTATACAAGTTTTATTTTAATGATGACTTTAGGTCGGTTTGTCGGGAATAAAATCATTGAAAAATATGGAAAAAAGATTGTTCTTCAATGTTGTGGTTTACTGATGAGTGGAGGTCTTTTTCTAAGTGTTTTCTTCCCGGAGCTATGGATTTGTATCATTGCTTTTATGATTATTGGTCTTGGAAGTTCTTTGAGTGTGCCGTCTGTTTACAGTACCGTAGGGAAAGTAAGTACAGTGGCTCCAAGTATAGCACTATCGTTTGTGTCCAGCATTTCATTTTTAGGATTTCTAATGGGGCCGCCTCTTATCGGGTACATTGCTGAAAGTTTTGATCTCCGATATTCATACGGTCTTTTTGCCTGCTTTGGAATTTTACTGGCAATTATGGCCGGGCAGATGAAAGTATTCAGTAAGAAAAGTTAATCTCTTTTGTAGGGTAATTTTGACATCTATTAGGCGGTTTTTGACATGTTTCAGTGCATGAAGGAAGATTAATATTGCATTTCAAAATACCGTCTTTAAAATCTTGTTATCTTTATTCAAAATTCGTTGCTATGAAACCGGCCTCAAGAATTTTAACTGAATCTGTTATCGACAATTCTTTTTCCGTAAAACGGCTGGATGATGATGTTCCTTATTCTGGACATTTTGTAAGGCTCAATTATCATCATATTGTAATAATAGAGCGTGGTAGAGGTGTACTGACAGTTGATCATCATTCTTTTGAGATTGCAGGTCAGGAAATTTTTCTGTTGTCTAAAGGCCAGATCTGCAAGTTTGAAAATGATCCGGCTATTTGCGGTTATCATATTTCCTTTGGAGATTGTTTCTGGGAAAGAGTCCCTTCCAGTGCCAGTAATTGTAAAGCTGTATTGTTTAATAATGCCTCGGCCAATCAGAAGCTAGAACCGGAGCAGACTGAAATAGAAGAATTTTTAACGTTGTTTAAAAATTTACTGACGGAATACAAAACTCCTTCTTATACCAATCAGATGGATGTGCTGGCTGCCTATTTAAAGATCATTATGATCAAACTGGCGAATGTGAAAATTGTGAAAGAGGAAACTTTCGACAGTCAGGATTACATCATTTACCGCAAATTCATGGAGCTGTTAAGCAGTCAGTATCATAGCCTGCATGCAGTAAATGACTATTCAGAAATGTTGAATATTACCCCAAGAAGACTGAGCGAACTGTGTAAGCGGTGTAGTAATAAAAGCGCAAAGGAAATCATCAACGGGCAAATCATTGCGGAAGCCAAAAGATTACTCCAATTCAGTTCCCATTCTGTAAAAGAGATTGCCTATCAGCTTAATTTTGGTACATCAGAGCAATTCAGCCACTTCTTTAAAAAAAATACAGAAATATCACCGGTAAGCTATCGCAGTCATTTTATTCATATCGGAGTTTAAACGCTGCGAAATTTTGACATGTCATCGGTATTTATTGATATTCCCAGAGGTCTGTAATCAGAATACCTTTGGTTAAAATTAGATAAAGCTATGTCAGTAAATCGTATGAAAGAAGTAGCCGGAATTATCATTCCGGACAGTAAAATTGCAACAGAAGCAACAGAACTTCTATTGGAACACGGAACAGAATTTATTTATAACCATTCCCTTCGTGTTTTCCTCTTTTCCTCACTGAACGCCAAACGTGAAAACAAGGCTCACGACTCCGAATTGTTATACGTTGCATCCGTATTCCATGATCTGGGGCTGGTTTCCCATTACAGCAGTCCGGAACTGAGATTTGAGGTAGATGGAGCCAATGCAGCAAGAGACTTTTTAAAAGGTCACGGTATTGCCCAGGATAAACTACAATTGGTATGGGATACCATTGCACTTCATACCACCATTGGAATTGCTGAGCATAAAGAGAATGAAGTAGCCTTAATGTATTCAGGAGTAGGACTGGACGTGATGGGAGAAGGATATGAAAACCTGAGTACAGAACATCGGGAGGAGATCATAAAAGCTTTTCCGAGAAATGATTTTAAAAAGAAAATTATTCCTACATTTTTCGGTGGTTTTGAGCATAAAACAGACACTACTTTTGGAAATATAAAAGCCGATGTCTGCGCTTTCATGATCCCGAATTTTAAAAGAAAAAACTTCTGCGACTGTATTTTACACTCCCCATGGTCGGAATAAGCTGATATTTCTGCCTGAAAATGATAATTATTATACTATCATTTTAAGCTATTGAAAAACAGATTTTTGTAACAGCCCGAAAATAAACGGGCTGTTTGTTTTTAACAGGATTTCAGTTATATCCAGTTCTCTATAAGATGAAGCCAGACTGCCTTTTCTTCATTCAGCAGAAAGACAGCAGATGATTTTCTTTGGGTTGTCGTTTCTCCTGTAATCTGAGTTTCAATATAAGCAGCAAGTCCATGATGATCAGTATCATTCACTTTTATATTTTCGACCTGAATACTGCGTTCCGGAAATTTTCCAAATACACCCGGAAGCCACTCTGAAAGCATAGATAAGGTCACAATATCTCCATTTCCATTGATCATTTTGAATTCCGGTGAAAATCCGGACAATAATTCTTGATAAAGATCTTCCTGATTTTCTGTTTTTCCCTGGAACCATTTCTCAATATTCTCATGAAAACCTTCTATTTCCTGAATGATTTTTTCTGTATTGCTCATATTTAAATGTATATTATTTTTTGATTGTAAACTATTTTTTAATTCATGATTTTTCTTAATCTGCTCCCTGCCCATATTCCGATGAGTTGAAAAGCACCAATCATTCCTACTGCGGCAACAAATGCTTCTGTGAACCCCAGAACTTGAATCAGATTAAAGAATAAAGTCCCAATAACGGCTCCTCCTGTGACACTTCCAATCTGAATGCCTATACTTACCAACCCCGAAGCTTGCCCTGCTTTATCTCTGGAAACCAAAGAAATTGCAGTGCGCATCATCACAGGCATAATGGTACCATGCCCGAATCCGGCAATAAACAGGGTAATATGGGTGATAAAAGATGGTTTTTGCTGAAAATAAAAAGCTACTGCACTCATCACAAAGCCTGCCATCAACAATCCCAATCCTATGTGGATCATTTTGGGAGCTGTGAGCTTTATCCGCGAGGTAATAAGAGGGGCCAGAAAAAAGGCAAGTCCGTAAGGAACTATGGCGAGCCCTGTCTGCATTGAGTTTTGGTGGAGAAACTGCTGCAGATAGTAAGGATAACAAATGAATAAACCCGCCGTGAAATTGTAGAAGAAAATAATCAGAAGGCTTAATGCAAAAGGTTTCTGCTGTAAAAGCGCCGGATCTATAAGGACAGGACGATTTTTTTGCAGTTGTTTCTTCTCGTATTGTAAGAATGTAAGTAAGAGTGATATTCCAGCAAAAAGAATCCCGAAAATCCACCAGGCCCATTCAAATTTCTGTCCGAAAATAAGAGGACAAATAAGCATCAGCAAAGCGGTGATTAATAACAAAGCGCCTATAAAATCTATACTTGCCTGTTCTTTCTTATGACTATCTTCCATGGTAAAATGTATACCCAAAAGGCAGATGATCGTAATCGGTACATTCACTAGGAATACCATCTCCCATGAAAAAGAGCCCCAATGCATACTTAGAAGAAGCCCGCCAAGCAATTGTCCAATCACAGATGCAAGACCAAATACCGAACTGAAAAGACTTACAGCCTTAGGTTGCTCCTGATTGCTGAAAAGATCCTTTATAGAAGCCAATACCTGCGGAGCAAGCAGTGATGCGCCAACCCCCTGAAAAAGCCTGAAAATAATCAGACATGTAACATCAGGAGAAAAAGCACAGGCAAGAGATGAAAACAGAAAAATATATAATCCTGATATGAATACCTTTTTACGTCCATAAATATCCCCAAGCCTTCCGCCACACACCACAAGTGCAGCATAAGTAAGTCCATAAATGGCAATTACCATCTGCAGCTGATGATCACTGGCTCTGAATGCTTTTTTGATAGAAGGTAAAGCCATATTGACAATAAAATAATCCAGAGGGGAAAGAAATGCCCCTGCGATCAGAAAATTGAGAGCCTGCCATCGTTTTGGATATGCGTTCATAATTTTTTTATACAAAAATACCCCGTTGTTGTTCTGTTAAAATTGTACTTTTGGAGGAAAAACCAGTGCGTAATGAAAGGAATACATCTTGAAGAGATTGATGTAAAGGAAATAAAACTGAAAGAGGAAGAGATCACATTTAAAACAAAGACGTTTCTTTCATTCGTTTATATTGTCAAAGGAAATGGTACGTTGAGGTATGATGACCGCAATATCAATTTTACGCAGGGTAAACTGTTCATTATTCCGCAGCAGGAGGTTTATCAATTTAAAAGTGAAGCGGCTCAGCTTATCAGTATCCAATGTCCGATTGAGTTTATTGATAAAATCCGTCTGGAGGCAGATCGTATTGAAAGCTGTGAGAATCTATACAAATTGCAATACATCAGTAATAATTACCATGCCCGGGCAGGCTGTGTTTTCCGCAATAAAAATGATGAGCATTTTGCAGAAACCCTTATCCTGCAGATTGCCAATGAGTTCAAAAACAACGCGGAAGACTATCTTATTATCCGCAACTGTATGTCAATTCTGCTCAATCTTATTGCCCGAAATATCATTCAAAGTGAAACATCTGATCTTCAGGAAAACCGCAAAGCTTTTTCCATCATGAAGATCATTGCTTATATTCAACAGCATATAAAAGACCGTGAAAAAACCGGAATTCAGGTTATCGCTGATCATTTTGGAATTTCAGGGAATTATTTCGGGGAGTATTTTAAACAGCAGACCGGAATTTCCTATCAGGATTATTTGTTGGATTACCGCCTGAAGCTTGTAGAAACATATTTGAAATACAGCAGTGTTCGATTGAGTGAAATTGCCTATGAACTCCAATTCAGCGATGAAAGTCATTTGTCGAAGCTTTTTAAAAAGCATAGGGGAGTAACTCCGGGTGAATACAGGAAATTAAAACTATGATTGAATGAAAAGAATTTTTGTGAGTCTTTTTTATTCAAGCCTATTCAATGCACGAATTATAAAACCTGAAGCTCTTTAAAGACCTCAATAATGGCTTCAATAAGCCCTTTATCTATAGTTTTTTCCGAAGCCAAATCTGGTAACAGCGCTCTTAGGTCACCATGGTCATCACGCTCAATAACCACTTCAGTGCCATCCACATCTACATAAAGCTTATATCCATGAGAGAATGTAGCAAGCTTTCCATTGAAAAGCAGTTCTTTACCCTTATAAGTTACTGGTACTTCAAATTCTTCCATTGCTGTAAGTTTCTATTGATTTAAATTCCGGGTAAATGTCGGAAAATTTTAATTCATATTATCATACAAATTGTAATGATAAAGCCAAAAAATACAAATTGCTAAAATTATTTATAGGGTAAAATCTGTATATTTATCATTAGTTACGAAAGCATTTCTAAAACAGGAATGCCCAATGGAATTGAAACAAACCCCTATGAAAAAAAAAATCACCCTTTTCTGGTTCAGACGTGATTTGAGGCTGGAAGACAATGTCGGTCTGCATCACGCCCTTCAATCTAAAGCTCAGGTATTGCCCATTTTTATATTTGACAGCGATATTCTCGGAAAACTGGAAGATAAGGAAGATAGAAGAGTAGACTACATTCATCAGGCTTTGACAGGTATCAATACTGAATTAAAAAAATACCATTCAGCAGTCAATACTTATTATGGTAAGCCCATAGACATATTCAGAAAATTATCGGAAGAATATGATATTCAAGGTGTTTTCTGTAACCGGGACTATGAACCTCAGGCTATTGAAAGAGATAAGGAGGTCTATTATTTTTTCACAGAAAAGAATATTCCTTTTAAAGCCTATAAAGACCAGGTCATTTTTGATAAAGATCAGATCGTTAAAAAAGATCGTTCTCCCTATACCGTTTATACCCCTTTTGCAAAAAAATGGAGGGAGGCATTAACTTCTGAACAGTATAAGTCTGTAGAATTAAATCTTGACAATTTCTTTCTGCAAAAACACGCTGATATCCTCACATTAAAGGAAATCGGGTTTACAAAAACAGAGTTTAATTTTATAAAACCTGTTCTGGAAGCTTCAATTATAGATGATTATGATCAATACCGTGATTATCCGGCCTTGCAGCATACCACACAACTAGGAATTGCTTTACGCTTTGGAACGATCAGTATCAGACAATGTGTGGCTTTTGCATTGAAGCATAATGCGACATGGCTTTCGGAATTGATCTGGCGCGAATTTTTTATGCAGATTTTATATCATTTTCCTCAGGTCGTTCATCAATCTTTCAAAATACAGTATGACAATATCAATTGGCGGAATAATGAAGAAGAATTCAAACACTGGTGTGAAGGAACTACAGGATATCCCATTGTAGATGCCGGAATGAGGGAACTTAATCAGACAGGGTATATGCACAATCGTGTGAGAATGATTGTGGCGAGCTTCTTATGTAAGCATTTACTGATCGACTGGCGATGGGGAGAAGCCTATTTTGCCTCAAAACTGAATGACTATGATTTGTCTGCCAACAATGGAAACTGGCAGTGGGCGGCAGGCAGCGGTTGTGATGCAGCTCCTTATTTCAGGGTTTTCAATCCTACTGCTCAGGTCGAAAAGTTTGATAAAGAGTTTCTTTATATTAAAAAATGGCTTCCAGAATGGAATACACCAGCATATCCGGCTCCGATCGTAGAACATACCTATGTCAGGGAAAGAGCTTTAGCAGAATATAAAAAAGGATTGGCATAAATAATAGAGGATCAAAAAATGCCCAATGACCATAAAAGTCACCGGGCATCAACCAAATTGATAATATATGAAAAGTTACTTATTAAAGTAAACGAAACATCATATTGTTTTCAGGTACAACTCCTGTAATTCCTGTGCTGTAAAGGCTTTGGAAGGTAGGTTCTGTACAAGCTCTCCCTGCTTCATGATCCCGATATTGGTGGCAACACTTACCGCATTGAAAATATCGTGGGTAGCCATTAAAACAGTTCTGCCTTCTTTGCCCAGCTGACGCACAATTTCTGTAAATTCTGCTGTAGCGATGGGATCTAATCCACTGGTGGGCTCATCAAGAAGAAGCACTTTTGCGTCTTTGGCGAGGGCAATGGCAATTCCTACTTTTTGGCGCATTCCTTTGGAATATCCACCCAATGCTTTTTGATGAGCGGCTTCCTGCAGGCCGGTACGCTGAAGTAATGCAGATAATTCTTCTTTCTCATAATTAAATCCCGCAATTTTGGAGAAAAAATCGAGATTTTCAATTCCTGTAAGATGAGGATATAAAAGAACCGTTTCAGGGATATAAGCTAAATGCTTTTTAATCTTTTGAGGCTCATTTTGTACAGAAATATCATTGATGAAAGCATCCCCGGACGTCGCTTTAATAAGCCCCAGAAGAATATTGATCGTTGTACTTTTACCCGCACCATTTTGTCCGAGAAGAGCAAATATTTCTCCTTTCTTTACTTCCAGATTAAGAGCGTGAAGGGCGGTGAAATCGTTGTATTTTTTATGTAAGTTGATTGTTTTTAGCATAGTTTTCTGTATTTGTTTTGTGAAAGGATAAGGAATAGAGCAATAAAGATGAGGTAGGGCAGCAATATCTGAAGGAACTTTACCTGTTCAGAAGAACTGAAAAATTTTATAGTTTGCTGTGGCCAGTCTATAGATTCGGCATTCTTTCCCGAGAAAATAAGAGGATAGAAGAATAGTCGTTTTTCTTCATGAAACTTCTTGAGCGAAGAAGCATACTGCAAATGATTTTTCATGTCAGTTTTTGCCAGATGACTTTCTACGAGCTGGGTATGGAGATTAGGAAGGAGATAGCCCAAATAGAGGGCTGCCTGGTTTCTTTTCTGCATTTTTTCAGTATACTGCTCAGATGATTTCGAAGATTCAAGATCTCCCATATGCTGCATGGCATAATACCAAGTCCAGGTGAATGTATCATTTTCCTCCACCGTGAAATTTCTGTATTGGGGATATACTTTGTAAAACTTTTCCATCGTAGGACGTTTAGCCTCATCCCATTTGTTGTGATAGCCTTCTCTTTGTTCCATGACCGCTTTAAGGGATTCGTGAACAGGATAGATCTTTTGAATCAGGATATTACTGCTCATCGGAATAATAAAATTGATGCTCACCCATACAATAAGAAGGACCAATGCATTCTGAGCCGAAGATTTCCGGAAAGAAATAATCCATCTGCACAAAGCAAACCAAAACAATATATAAAGCCATCCGCTGATACCAAAAACAATATAATATAAGTCTAAAGGTATTTTTATCCAAATCAAAGCAATAATCATTAATACCAGATACACAGCCGTTATG
The DNA here is from genome assembly GCF_021869745.1 of Chryseobacterium sp. MEBOG07. NCBI lineage: Bacteria > Pseudomonadati > Bacteroidota > Flavobacteriia > Flavobacteriales > Weeksellaceae > Chryseobacterium > Chryseobacterium sp. MEBOG07. The sequence goes on along the minus strand of NZ_CP084579.1, from coordinate 3,105,398 downwards.
GCCAATAAACGAATGAGCATCTTATGATCCAGCATCTTTTTTAGATTACTGCTTTGAACTGAGAGGAGTTTCCATGTTCCCCTTTCTTCTTCCTCAGAAATCAGATTATAGCAGAATGCTACAATGATCAATGGGAAAAGGAAAACAAGAACAAAACTGAAATCAAAGTTTCCGACAGCTGCATTGGCAGGATTATAAAAATCAGAATTGTAGCGCTGTTCTTCCAGATTCCGGATGGTTACTCCCTGGATAGATGGGTTCAAATCACGCATACCGATATTTAAGGCAGCCAGTTTGGGAGTTTCATTCACCAGATTGAATTTGATATAATAAAGAACCAAGCCAAGATCATCTTTATGAAACTTTGTATTCCTTTCAATACTTTCTTTCTGATATGCTCCGCTTTTGGAGATAATATCTTCGTTTCGGTCCAGAAATTTTTTCCCTGTATAAATGGCCATAAGCCCAGCCATGAACAAAAATAACAATGCAATGATATACGCTTTGTTACGGTAAAATTGGATATATAAATAACGATTCATTTAAATTAATTTTAATTTTCTTCCACTTAATTCGATCGCAATAATGCTTAGAGCCAGCCAGAAGACTAAAGCTACAGCGGGTATCAACTGTTCTTTCAGACTGTAGAAAACAGAGGTGTATTGGTAGTTAAAATCCGGAAATTTCTTCCAGTTGTCTTTATCAATAATGGCAGGAGGTCCGCCTTTTTCAGGTTTTATATTGCTGATATGCTCAATCTGAAGATCATTTAAATGCTGAGCCATCTGGTAACGGTACTTTTCAGCCTGTTTCTGAAATTGGGTGTAGGAGAAAAAATCGGTGCCTGTTGCAATCATTGAAAAGTTTTTAATAGCAATGGCAGGATTGATCAATCCGGAAATGTCAGTTAGATTTTGTTGTTTATTGTAAACAGACTGCAGTTCTTTTTGATGTCTGATATAAATTTGAGAACTTATTTTTTCTCCTTCTTTCATTACAAATCCGCCATAGTTGAAAGGAAGTTCATTGGTAGTACTTACTTTATAATGAGCCAGTAAAGAATCTTTGATCTTTTTGAAATGAGGATCATCAGGATTGTGGCTGTCTCCCGATTTTAGAATATCCTTTTCCAGGTTGGTTTCAAAAGCAATACGCGAAGGAGCAGGATATAAATTCTGGGCAGCAAACTGAACACCTTTAGGCAGAACAATAATGAAAAGAAGCCAGAATCCGATAAGACTGATCAGCGCTGAAGATGTACTTCTGCTGTTCGCAGAAACCACCACTGTCAAAGTGCTGATAAAGAAGTAATAGATCATATAAGCTGGTAATAAGAACAACAATCGTATCAAAATATCAGCAGTATCTGTTGTTTCTGACATCAACGCTGCCACGAAAACGACAGGAATTACAGGAATCAGGAAACATAATGAAAACAACCAGAGTCCCAGAACTTTCCCCCAGATAATATCCCGGCCTGAAGCGCCCTGCACGCTGATAATTTTTAATGTGGCATTCTCACGTTCCTGTACAATTAATCCAAATCCTAAAAAAAGAATAATCAGAGGAACGATACTCTGTAAAATAAACGCACTGCTGAAAGCCCCGAATCTGACCAAAGTCCCTGAGCTTCCCGCTTCCGAAAGATTGGCTGTATTCTGTTTATGTGCTTCCAGGAATATGACATTTCCAAGATAATCATCCAGCCCGTTATCAAAAATATTCAAAGGATGGCCAATTCTGAAAACGAGATACCCATAATGAGCCATACGGTGTGGATGTTTGTCAGGTCTGTGTTCCCAGCTTTCCCGAACTTCTTTCCGGTATTCTTTTATTTTTGAAAAAGAATCTTCATATTTTGAGAATCCAATGCCGATGCTCAGCATACAGAAGAGGAGTACAGCGACAGTGATGAGCAGGGTCTGTTTTCCTTTAAACAAATCCTGCCAGGTCTTTCTCACAATCAGTTGTAAGTTTGAAATAGCCATAATTTAAAATTTATAAGTAGCAGTTAGTAAATAATTTCTTGGTGTTCCCGGAAATAGCCTTAGGTAATTCTGAGCTCCGATCCAGTAGGTCTTATTGGTGATATTATTAAGGTTAAAGGTCAGCTGAATAGATTTTGCCGGAGTGTAATACAATGCAGCATCTAGTGTAGTATATGCCGGAAGCTCAAAACTTCTCGTAAACCACGGAACTTTTGAACTTTGGTACAGCATACCTACACCTATTCCAAAGTCTTTTATCAAATCAATGGTTGAAAAATTGTAACGCGTCCAGATATTGACAGAGTTTTTAGACGTATTTTCTTTCCTTTTCCCCACAAGATCAGGGTTGGAATCATCCAATACTTTAGCATCAATATAACTGTAACCTCCGTAAATATGCCATTGTGGAAGGATATGTCCGGAAAAATCGGCCTCGAACCCACGGCTTCGGTCGGCACCACGCTGTACAAGTTCATCAGGTTCCGAAGGATTATTGGCATTGATTAAAATATTCCTCTGGTTAATCTCATAAACGGCGAGATTCAATGATATCCTGCCGAAAAGCTGAGCTTTGATTCCCAATTCTTTAAGGTCAGAAGTCAGAGGCTTAAATCTTGCTGCAGAACCTGTAAGACTGGACGTGTTGGGCATTAAAGTTACCGTATTGGATTGCGGCTGATAACCGGTAAGATAAGTTCCGTATATATTGATATTATCCGTTAAGCTGTACGTAATACCGAACCTGTACAGAAGTTTGTTGTTTTGGAAAGAAGATTCATTAGACTCATTAAAATTGGTGGTGTCCTGAAACCATTCCTGACGTATGCCTGATAGTATTTTAAACTTTTTCCAGGTAAAAAGATGCTGAATATAAGCCGCATGAGTTGTTGTAAGAGCAGAAGGCAAAGGAGTGATGACATTAAGCGTATTAAAATCAGTACCCTGATAATTTTCTGCTCCCGGATTCAAATCAAATGGAGTGACATTGGGTTTAGGAATTATGGTTCCATTATAATTGGTAGTTTGATAGTCGGAAGCCTTTGCAGGATTGTACGAAGAAGCTACAGAGCCGTTCTTTAAAAGAAAACCTCTTGCTGCATTCTGCTGGCCTCCTTGACGTTTTTCCCATCTCTGACTGTCATAGCCTATTAAAGCCTGATGCTGAACAGACCCGGTTTTAAAATTGAAATTAAAATAAGCATTAATATTATCGGTTGCCCAATTTTGTTTTCTTTGAACAAACTGCATCATTGCAAGACTGGAAACGGGTTTATTATCTATATCAGGAACAAAAGAATTGGTTGTTCTGTGTTCCTGAAGATTTTCTCTCCAGTATTGCTTCATATAAGATGCATTGAAGCTGATATTTTTATTAAAATGATGCGCCAAACTTCCCATTAAAATAAGTTCCCTGGTTTTAAAAAAATCATTGGGAGAACCAAGATTTAATGTTCTGGGAGTACTGTTCAGATCTGTTTTCCCTGCAACAGCCCCGAAAATAGGCTGTCCCCGGTCCAGAGTTCCATAAAGATCATTGAAAATCATTTCTACATTGACAGATGTTTTTTCGTTGGGAACAAAGGTGAGGGAAGGAGAGATTAAAATACCGCTGTTTTTGACATGATCCCTGAAAGAATGAGCATTCTGATACGCTCCGTTAAAACGGTACAGTAGGGTTTTACTCTTGTTTAAAGGACCTGTAAGATCTGTTGTGACACGGTATGTATCAAAGTTGCCCCCGGATAAACTGATCTCATGACGGGGAGTTGATAATGGCTTTTTGGTCACCATATTAATTGTACCTCCAGGATCAACACTGGACATGGTAATACTTGCCGGACCTTTGAAAACTTCTACACGCTCTATATTGGAGGTCATAGGCTGTAAAAAATAATACTGTCGTGTCCGCATTCCATTGATAATCTGCCCTTCTTCATTCTGGCTGATTCCCCGGATATTGTATTGATTGTAATAACTGGAAGGAGAAACTCCGTTTACATTTTTCATGACATCACCCAGCTGAAAGGCCTGGCGGTCGGTAATCAGTTCTTTGGTAACCGTATTAAGCGTTAAGGGAAGATCTTTATTTTTCATCGCAATCTTAGTAGCGGCAAAAGAATAATCGGAGGTATAATCTTTAGACTTTCTTCCAATTATTTCAACGGTTTGTACTACTGTAGATAAAGAATCTGCAGGGCGGGATTGAGCATAAAAAAATGAGGATGCTGTAATGAAACTTAGACTGAAAAGCTTCACGGGATTAGAAGGAATACAATGAATTATTCCCGAATAATAAAAATTATTGGTAATCATGAATAGAATTGATGGACATACAATATGCCCCATTAATAAAAGGATAGTTTCAGCGGTATGAAGACCTAAGTATCCACGGAATAACAGTACAGACTATAGAATCTGTATGGAGAAATAAAGGCAGCGTAAATTAAGCTACCGTGAAAAATGCTGCGGGTGGAGCTCTGGAGCTGAAAAAGTCGAGAAGACAACGGTATGAAATAGCTTTTGGCTGTGGTATTTCGTTGTCATTTGTAGTATTGATTGCAAAATCCATGTCCAAAGGTTCAGGAAGAAGGATATTGTTCATGTGCATATGAAGCGCACACTGACATTCGTCATCCTGGGAAAAAGTAGGAATTTTCTCTTCTTTGGACCCTTTTTTATATGTCACTTTACTTTTGGAGTGGTGCGCATGATCTAGGCATGTGCTTACACCGCTGACGTTAGAAACGAATATCAGAAGTAAGGAGAAAACAAAAAAGACTCTGAGAAATTTTTGCATAATAGAAAACAAAAGTACAATTTAATTTGATAAAAATTGAATAATGAATAAAAAGTAACACATGTTTTTCAGTTTTACGCCAAGTAAAAGGGCTGAACGTTCTTATTAATCAGTAAGAAATAATAAAGCTTTAAGAATATTAAGAGACAGTTACGCTTAAAAAAGTTCAGATTCCGGAGAGAATGGACAATTATATTTGAGAAAAGTTACTGAATTTAAGAACTCAATTACAATTTTATATAGCGGTATGATTCAGATCATACTTCGCAGCCCAGGCGCTTGCTATATTTGAACCATAGAAAATTTCATATTTCTAACAAATTACAGTATAACCTTCTGATGATTCAGGAGGTTTTTTTATGGAAAACTTTAAACAAATCAAATTATTTTTTCACTAAAGTTGAGGGATCCCAACATTGGCTTTTTTCTGTTTAATAAACTGAAAAACAGATCCCATTATATTGCTGTAGCTTTTTTATGCAAGTTTATTTTTAAATTCATAAAACAATTCAGGGTTAATAAGTTTGAAATTTTTCTTCAGATCGCTTTGTTCATAGTCTGAAGCAACAATCACAAAATCATCGGTTTTGTTAAGTTCAAATTCAGAAATATTATCTTTTAAATTTTTACAGCATTCTATAATCATTTTTATCGTATTATTTTCTTTATTATTTAAAGAGGTTTCTTGATTATATAAATTAAACAGATTTTGAGTTTCTTCGTTCAATTCAATTTCGAGGTAATGAGAATAATCTATGGGGTTCCAAATTATCCATTTTGCTTCTTTCCCTTTTTCATTTTGCCATTCTTTGCGCTCTGCCTCTGTTCCAAATCCAATTGAAGGTGGGAGCATATTCTCATGATAGTAATAAACATAAATGCAATAAATTTTTTCCCGAATGCTATAATTTAAAATGTGCTGTTTTAGAATTTCAAGAAGTTTTTCTGATACAAGCTCGGTTAGTTTTTTGTAGCTAATTTTCTTGCTAGGCTTATCATACCAATAGTGGTCTTTTTCTTTAATAGATTGAAGTAATTCCATTTCGTCATAATGATAGTCAAATATTCTGTCCGGAACTTCTATATTTTGATAAATACGTTGCATTGTCTTAGTTGACAGTTTTCCCTTATTGTAAGTGTAAACATATTTAATCCAACCGTCTTTAAAAACAGCATAACTAATAGTTAATATTGAATTCTCATAAATGAAAAGTTCCATATTGTCTATTTCTTTTTCTATACTATAATCAAATCGGTAGCTTTCTATCCTATCTTTCCCCCTTATATAAAAAATTTCGTAAAATAAGTCTTTTAGACCAGTAAATTGTCTTTCAACAATTATTTCATTATTGTCATCAATACCATATTGATATTGATTTTCTTTTTTTACAGGTTCACCCTTATGAAGTCTGCCTTTGGGAAAGCGGTTTTCCTCAAAATAAAAAGGCTCAAGATTAGAAATGCTGTCAGTTGCCCAAAACCATCTAATTACTTTTTGTTCTGTTTCTGTTTTTATCGTTTTATAATTCTTTTGAGCTTTGCAGAATTTTTCTTGAAGTTGTTCTATATTCTTCATCAGTTTTTAGTTTGTGCGATCTGTTTAGAAAGTTTACAACTAACGGCTTGCTGCTTTTGATAGACGGGATTTCGAAGCCGTAACGTTCTACTAAAGTAAAGATTTCTGGCGAAATACAAAACCCTGACCTGGTTGTAGCTCATTTGGTGCAAATTTTTTATATTTTTATAAAGATTACCAAAAAATTGTATATTTGCCCAGCAAAAAAAAAGAAAATGATATTATCTAACTTAAAAAAAGGAAAGAAACAGTACTTACGTCCAGCGTCGTGAGTCATTTTCCTATTGGTTAGAAATTAAATACATCAGGAGCTTGTCATCACGACAGGCTCTTTTTTTTGGAAAAAAATTAACAATTTAATCTATTATGAAAGTATTGAAATTTGGCGGGACATCGGTAGGAAGTCCGGAGCGTATCGAAGAGTTATTACCCATTATCAGATCTCAGTCATCAGATAAACACTTGGTTGTTTTATCAGCTGTTTCTGGCACTACAAATGATTTGGTGAAATTATCAGAGCTATATGAAAGCAAGGATATTGAAGCAGCGTACAAACATATCGATTTACTATTTCAGAAATATAAAAAATTTGTAAATGAATTATTTAAAACAGAAAAAGGGATCTTGGAAGCTTCAGCTTTTATTGATAAAATTTTTGATTTGTTTTATCAGTTTAAACATAAAAATTTTAGTGCCAGTGCAGAACGTATTATACTTGCGCAAGGTGAGATTATTTCAACGACACTTTTTCATTTGCACTTAAAGGAAAAAGAAGTCTCCTCTGTACTATTATCGGCATTAGATTTTATGCTGATTGATGAAGATAAGGAACCCAATATTGAGGAAATAAGAAAACAAGCAAGTCTTGAATTTGAAAAATACCACGAAGAAACCTTATTTATTACTCAAGGGTATATATGCAGAAATGCTCAGGGTGAAATTGATAATCTGCAAAGGGGAGGGTCTGATTACACAGCTTCATTACTAGGAGCAGCATTGCAGGCAGAAGAAATCCAAATATGGACAGATATCGATGGTTTCCACAATAATGATCCGAGATATGTCCAGAATACAAAGTCTATAGCCAGACTGAGCTTTGATGAAGCAGCAGAACTATCGTATTTTGGAGCCAAAATCCTTCATCCTCAAAGTGTTTTCCCTGCAAGAAAATATAATGTTCCTGTAAGATTATTAGATACAATGAATCCATCTGCTGCCGGAACATTGATCTCGGGAGAATCAACCAATCAAAATCAGATTGTGGCAATTGCCGCTAAGGATGGGATCACAGCAATCCGTATTCAATCTTCCCGTATGCTGATGGCGTATGGCTTTTTGAGAAAGGTTTTTGAAGTTTTTGAAAAGTACAAAACGCCTATAGATATGATTACTACTTCTGAAGTAGCTGTTTCGCTTACCATTGACCAAACAGATAAACTTTCTGAAATTGTAAAAGAATTGAACTCTTTTTCAGCAGTTGAAATTGACAGTGAGCAGTCGATCATGTGCATTGTCGGAGACTTCAGAAAAAATAATCATGGATATGCAACCATTGTCTCTGAAGCAGTAAAGCATATTCCAATACGAATGATTTCCTATGGAGGAAGTGAAAATAATATTTCATTATTAGTTCCATCTGTTTTCAAGATAGAAGCCTTAAGGTCATTGCATAACAGATTGTTTTAGAAAATAAATAGGTGATGAAGAAAAAAAATAATATAAAGTTTGATTCGAATGTAGCACTATTAAAATATACCACAAAAATAGAGATCTCTTTAAACGGTGATGTATATGGCATGGGCATTGTTAATGTTAAAGCAGGTTTTTAAGAGAAAACTTATTTAACACCATCACTTTTATATAAAATTTATTTATCACTTTCCTCCTTCGGGAGGTTTTTTTATGCAGTAAGGATAACCAAAGACAAATGGGACCTTTGGCTACCATTATTGTAAGAAGGCTATCTAGACGAACCAAATATCTTTTTCCATTTTGCTATAGTGTTTCTGCTCATTTTTATATTATTTGCCACTTCTGAATTATTAAGTTTGTTTTTCTTTTGATATTCTAAAATTTCAGCAATAGCTTCTTTATCGTATGAACGATGGACTTGGTTAAATACTTGAGTTTCTCTATTCTCTATTCCAAATATTTTTTCGTTAAGAAGGAGAATGTCTAAACTTGATAATTTTTTTTTGTTAAGTAAAATTTGGCATTCTTTTTCTTTTTCAGGATATTTAATCTGAATCATGTCTTTAAAAATTCGTATATAATCCGGAGATTTTAAATCTTCATCTTTTGAATAATCTATCATTATTTTAGTCTTTTAAATTATTATTCGATATTTGGTATTTAGCAAACCACTTATAAAGGGTTGTTTTGGGAATTTTATATTCTCTAATAATTTCAGCCTTCGTTTTCTTTTTTGTTTCAATCATTTCTATGATAAAATCAATCATTTCTTTAGTGTAGATATTTTTTCTAAACTGTGGTAAACTTGTTTTTTCTATTTTATAGTTTGTAGATTTATGAGATGCTGGTGGAGAATACAAAATTAAATGTTGAGAATATAATCTGAAAAAATCATATTCTAGAAGTTTACTCCATTTTAATAGGTGAGTAGAATATAAAGATTCACTATTGTACATTTCATCAATAAATTGTTCTTCACAGTTGAAGAATTTACAAATTCTTGAAATACTAATATCACATTCTGCAACTCTTTTTTTGATAATTGTTCCGATGTGTATAATTTTAAAATTTTGCATAGAGAAATCTTATTTTAATTATTTTTTAAGCTATCCATTTTTCATATTCTTGCTTAAAATATTCACTCTATTATTGAAATAGAGTGAACCAAGCAGAAGTAATAATTTAGATTAACAACTCAAATTAATTTTTTTGTTCAATTATTTTATATTCTACTTTAATATGCTAATCCTAGGCGATGTGCTTTTTAGTTAAGGTTTATAATTTAAGGGAAATAGTAACGCCCTCCACCTAGCTCAGGGTAATATATTAATTGTATTCCTGTGTCTATGAAGAGAATAGTTACTAATATTTTACAATAAACGATGAATAATATGTGCTAATACACGGAAGAAATTTTTATAAATATTTATTGAGGCTCAGTGTAATTGATAATTACAGAATTAATCAATGTTCTGTTGTAGTTAATAGCTTCAACATTCAAAGTATTAACAGCAGGATCAATATATCTTGATAAGAATATAACTTTTTGACCCGCCGTTAAAAGAAGAGTTCCTGATGCATTTATGATAGCAGGAGTAGAAGAATCTACTGATATGTTAGGTTGTGCTAGAAATGCAAAAGAGGCGTTCCCATTATATACAAAGCTACCAGAATAAGGTTTTGATACACCCACTCTTAGAACTCCATTAAAAGCGCCTCTTACAACAAAATTAATATTAAATGAGAAATATCCGGTTTTTAGTATTTTTAATTCATTGGTAGCTGTATCGTAGTTGGCATAGCTGGAAGTTTGTCGTACATCATCATATTTAATAAATCTGATTGTACTACCTACATCAGCACCTAAAAAAGTGGTATCATTTCCGGTACTTTTGAATCCTATGATGTTCGATACAGTTGAAACTCCTGGAATACCAGTCGTTTCATCTAATAATTTTTGCCATAGCCCCGTTGTTGTATTAAACTTATAAATATTATCCTCTACAACATTATTGGGAGAAGTGCCTGCATTGGCAGTATTATAAATTAATAAAGAATGAGCAGGATTAGGAATGGTTGTAACATCTGTTTTCCCTGTAAGGGCTACTCTGGGGATAAGAATACCTTTGTTTGTAGATTTAATGTCTAGTATAGACGAAGGGTCAGGAGTAATTGTATTAATTCCAACTTGCGAGAATGCAACAGCAGATGCCATTACCAAGGGTAATAAAAATAATTTTTTCATTCTTGTTTGTATTAAGCTTATGTGTTAAATTTTAACAATGTTCAATTTTCAATGTTCATTGTTCAATGTTCAATGTTCAATGTTACTGAGAAAAGCAGATCTTGTGCAATAAAACAGATGTTACATAGATGTGACATGTGCTTAATGTTTTGTATTTCAATTAGTTAAAAACATAATAAAGCATTTGTGTATAGTGTGGATACGTTAAGGGTAATGAAACTAAGGAGTTTCTTGCTCAAAAGAAATTTTGATTTTTTGTTATGATGGGGTTCATTTCAATATCAATTTATAGTGCGTTTTTATCATTTTTGATAATTCTTATTTTTGGAAATAAACCAATTGAAAATTTGAATTTCGCTTATCTATATTTTACAATTATTTTAGTCCCAATCCAGCTGGATTGGGAAGTATTATGTCTGCTCTGAATGGTGATGCACAGAATGTGCAGATAACAGTTTAAAGAATACTAAAGTTGTTGTAAATGAAATAAAAACATATCATAAAGGCAGTAAAAATAAACTCATATATATAGTTGTGGTTTTAGGAGAAATAAAAATGGTAGAGCTTTTGGAATAAATAAATTTTTAAGCGTAATGGATACTGAGTTAGGTGTTGAGTCTGGTGAAATTCTTTTGAAAAATAGAAAAATGATCAGAGATGAAGCGATTGTAAAATTAAAAGAGGAACTCGCTCCAATTATTACTAACAACTAAGAATATTACTTCTGTTGATAAGTCCGGCAATAGCAGACTGAAATTTTTCAATTAACACTTATGTTTATTACAATTTTGTGATTTGGTTGAAAATTTTGTATTCGTTATGCCATCATCGCCAAGACCGGAACTTTAGCAATAGACTTAATAAATCTCAAAAAACGTTTTTTTTTGTGTTGCTATTTCAGGATTAGACCTGAATATCAATAAAGACGCAAGTAAATTGATCACTATAGGTTTTTTATCCAGATGTAGATATCTACATCTGAAGGAATATGCAATTTTTTTCTCAATCTTTTTTTTCTGGTCTGTATAGATTCCGGCTGCACAAATGTATAATTGGCAATATCTTTGGTGCCAAAATTGAGAAATAGTAAAGCACAAAATTTTAGTTCCGTATGTAGTAGTTGAGGCTCAATTGCCAGCAACTTTGGGAAAAACGACGGGTATACTTCCTGAAATCTTGTAAGAAATTCAGGACTATTATTTTTGGCTAATTGTACTACTTCATCGAAAGCTAAGTTTAATTTTTGATTTAATTCTTTATTTTCTTCATTTTTCACATTTAAAACAGTGTTTTTATTTCTGATTTTTTTGTTTACAAAATAGGCAATCACAATTGCACTTGTAGTTCCGATAAGTATAATATACAACAGAAGATTGTTTTTATCTTCTAAAAATTTCTGTTCTCCCTCTACAAAAAGCCCGACTGTATCCTTTAGATTGTTGGCTTCTATCATGTCTAAGGTGTCATTAAGAGCTTTGTATTTCAGGGAATATTTTTTCTGGTCATCTACCTGTCCTGTTTTTTCATATACCTCAGAGATTAATCCGTATAATTCTAGTGTTTTTTTTAGGTTCTTTACTTTTGTAGAAAGCTCTATCGCTTTTTCATAATCTACAATGGCAGAATCATATTCTTTTCTCGCCTCATGAATTTCTCCTAAAAGCTTAAATGTTCTGAATTCATTATTACCCAATGTTATAGGTACAGATTGAGCATACTTTACATAAAATTCTGAAGAATCGATTTTATTTTCTTTGAACTTTGCTTCAGCTAAAATTAAGTATGATATTTTTAAACTCGTATTCAGGCCGGGATTCATTATTTTTGGCTTTTTTGCTTCTTTAATAACTCTCTTGGAAAAATAGGTGGCAGAATCATACTCCTTTTTCTCTAGATAATTTTTCGCCATTTCGACCAGAGTATGAATCCTTGTGGAATATCTGGTGGAATCTATCTTTATATTATTGGCCAGAACGATGTTTTTTCTAAGTTTCTTCAATGATTCATCATACATTTTGATTCCTCTATAATTTATACTGTATAACAAATTCAGGGAAATCTCTTCATCATCATCTTTTATATTTTAAACTCAGATTCCATTAATTTTAGATAGTAATTGCTCCTATTATATTTGTATTGCATAGAAAAAGCAAGAGCCAAATTGTAACAGGAATATACCTTTCCTTTCGGATAGTTAATATCCTTCGAGTCTTTTAGTGTGGACAGATTTAATTTAATCATATCATCTGTTTTACCATCAATAAGAAGAGCATTAGACTTTTCGAGCCTCTCATCAATAATGGTTGGCGTCATTTTTTGCTTTCCGAATAGCAATAGGGGAATAAATAAAATAATATATTTCATCAAATAAAAATTTGATGTAAATATAACAAATACAATGATCTAATATAGTATTGTTCTTTCAAAAAAAAGAAAATAATTAATTATATAAGACTGATTACCACATGTTTAGTTCAATGTAATATCTGTGTCATACCTGTTATTTTGCAAGATTACTGTTTATTGCTGTAATATTGCGAGAGAAATATAACCGGATTAAGATGATTTTCGAATCATTAATAATCAAAGTTAAATTTCCCAACACACACAATGAAAAAATTATTATAAGTATTATTATTTGCTTCTTTTGCAACTTATGCCCAGATCGGCATTAATACATCTAATCCTCAAAGTATTTTGATTGTAGATGGAGCCAAAGATAATCCTGCCACAGGAACGCCAACCGATGGAAATGTTTTAATCTCCGATGTGAATGATGTTGCAAAATATTTTAAATTTTAAATATTCAGTTGATAATATTTTAATCTTTACTCTTGCTTAAGATTGAAGTTAAACAAATTAAATATCAACTATAAGAAATAATAAATTTTCTTTCCCCTGCCCTAAAGGCAGGAAAATTTATTAGAACTCAGAAAATTACACAAATGATGAGGTTTAGTATCGTTTTGCAGGGTGAAAGCCCTGTAAAAGGTACTGGATATTTAAAATTATTAAAAAACAATGATAGTAAATATCCCACACAAAACAAAAGCCCCTTTACGGAAAAGCAATGAAACAGCCTCAAATCACATTTCAAGAACAAGAATTAATTTGCAAAATTATTTGTCCATTATTAAAAAGTCTCAAAAAACGATCAAAATAAATTTTATCTTAGTAGCATAAATAGCTTTATGCAATGCATAAATTTGAAAGTTATCTGCAATATCATAAAATCCTTATTTCAAATGAGATTTCCACTATTTTTATTGATGTTATTTTTAATATTTTCTTGCAAAGAAAAACCAGAATTAAAAATGGATATTAAAACTGTTAATATAAATTTAAATCGAAATAATAATCAATATTTAAAAGAATACCATCCTGGAAAAATTGGTCAAGAAGTCGAAATTCAATTTATAAAAAGTAAAAATAATAATAAATTATATGGAATTATGAGTTGCTCATACAATAGCAACTTCATACTTGACAACGAGGATTTTTCGTTTGAAACTTTTAAATGTGATTCTAACTTTCCTGTATATATAGAGTTTGAAAAAATACTTCTGAAAAATATAAATTACTGGTGATAAAAAATCATAATTCAAAAAGTAATTATTTCAAAATTGGATACAAAAAAATTATTTTTCCAAATAAATATTATTCTTTTAAATCTTACTGGGAAAAAGTCGATAACAAAAAATATGAAATTCTATGGAGCGAACCAATAAAATTTGAAAATTAAATAATAAGAGCCTGTTTAAATTTTATTTAGTAATAATTTTATAGCAGATAATTTGACCATGTTTTCAGAGCATTCCATTAGGAGTTCATAATTTCTGCATAATCTTCTATCATTATCAAACCATGAAAAAGTTCGCTCTATAATTCATCGTTTATGAATTGGCTCAAACTCTTTTTCTTTTTTGTCATTCCGCATAACGATTTGAATGATATAATTAAACTTAATTCTTATTTCCTCAATAATCTCTCCTCTATAGCCTCTTTCCGCCAGATTACCTGAAGTGGGATAAGTAAATATCGCAGTGTTTTCATCAGTAATAATGCCGCTTTACTATCATGAACATTGGCTATACTTACTCCCGAAAATCTTGAATTTACAGGAATGGAGTATCAAACTACCAGAGTAAATTCTATATTAGGTAGTATATTTTTTATGACCAGTGGATTGTGTGTGTGAAGAAAATATAAAAAATGAAAAGAAAATAACTTATCCTTGTATGGCAGCCTCACCAAGAATCGAACTTGGATCTAAAGTTTAGGAAACTTCTATTCTATCCATTGAACTATGAGGCCTTTTAAATAATAAAATTACAAATTATTCTGAAACATAGTAATGATCAATGTATGAATAGAAAGGATTGGGTCTAGCTGGAGATTGAAAAGGGTATTGACATAAAAGAATCTGCCCTTTAGGGGCAGATTCAGTAGATAAATACATCTCATTTTTTTAATTAGACAACAATAAAAAAGCACAGCCGACAATGCTGTGCTTAAATTTTTATTTCAAATTTAATTGCAATTTCAAGAGTAGTAAGAAAAGCAAATAAAGTTTCCACTTCGATGTTTATTACATAGTAAATGTAGTAATAATTTTAATACGAAATATGAATTTAATGTTAAAATTCACAAGTTATCCACAATTTTTTGTGGATAACTTGTGAACTTCTGCAAAATTACTGTTCTGAGATATATTTTAAAACAAAATCATTTAAGACTTTTTTCTCTTCATCATTTCCCTTATTGTCCATATGACCGTGATTGATCGAGGTCTGTTGTACAGTTATATGATACTTTTTCTGCTCCTCTTCACCTGGTAATACTCCTTCATCTGCCGGATAATCATTGGAACGTAGCGTATAAATTTTAGGAACAGAAGTTCTTGGCAGGAACATTCTTCTGTTATCCATTGTGATCAGTTTATATACCAGGTTAGGATGCTGATTACCGAATAATGCAGCCATATCACCACCATTGGAATGGCCTATTAATGTAAGATGTTTATAATCGAGTTCAGGATTTGTCTTCTTAAGTTCATGAAGTACAAACAGAATATTATCTGAACCATTCTGCCAGAAAGGTCTTCTTACCATCTGTAAATTACCTTCTACCGGCAACGGACTATCGGTGGTAAGCTCATGCTGAATGCTTACCGTAAAATATCCTTTAGAAGCCAGCTTTTCTGTTAAATAAGAATATACAAAATAATCTCCGCCTTTATTGAAACCATACCCATGATTGAAGATAACAACCTGTTGGTTCGGAATCTTTTTATTAGTTTTAGGACTGTAAAAGGCAACGGAAATCTTACGGTTTCGGCTTTGATCAAATAGAGTGAGAGTATCCAGTTTTATTTCATAATCAGTAATGAGGTCTGTATTTTTATTAACTGAACAATTAATCAAAAACAGAAAGATGGGAAAAATGAAAAGATTTTTTTATACTGCATGAAAGAATAATTAGGTCACAGGAAATTATTTTTTACTGAAAATTTTGATAAAAATAACAAAAAAAGAGCGATAGAAAACCGCTCCTCAATTGGATCAATCAATTATTTTATGAGTATACGCATCCGCATCCGGTTTCCCATTCCATGCAGTCACGCATAGGTTCATGACAGTTTCCTCCCGGAGTTCCGCCACCTGTAGATCTGTAGCAGATTCCGCCGGAGCAATAATATGATCCTGACACTGCCGGACATCTTCCTTCAGCATCGCAGTCTGCATAAGGAAAATCACCTCCATTTATCAATAGTAAATGATTTCTCTTTAATTTTTTTAAATTTTTCATAGCAATTGATTTTGAATATGTTAACTACGAATGTATGAAAAAATATAATACTCATTAATGGGATTTATTTCATTGGAATCTCCCAATAAATACTACTATGAATCAGGTATTATTTAGAATATTTTTTATTTTTTACGACCGTATATCAGGATGCGCTTGAATGCGTAGATAGCCGGATATTTTGTAAACCTTTGGACTATTCGTGATTTAAATTCGGTAATAAAACTTTCTTTTTGTTCTCCTTCCAAACGCTCTAAATAAGGCAATAATGCCGTTCCTGAAATAAATTCATATAAAGCCTCGTGATCATCTGCAATGATAGGATAGACCTTCTGGAATATTTCTATGTCCTGAATTCCGTTGTCAAACAGTATCTGTGCGTAATCATCCATTGAAAGCACAGGGGAATTACGGTTGAAATGATTTAACTGTGACGCATAAGGTTCTTCATCTGCCATTTCCGTTAGAATCTGATTCAGGATATTTTCTTTCTGAACGGGCATCTGAATCGCTAACTGCCCTACAGGAGATAGCAGTCCTATGATTTTAGGGAATAAGGTTTCATGATCATCAGCCCATTGAAGCGCTGCATTACTGAAAACAATATCCCATTTTTGATCAGACTGTGCTGTTTCTTCAATAGTCTGAAGTTTAAAGTGTAGATTCTCATGTTCATATTTCTTCGATTTTTCAAGCATTTCCGCTGATGAATCGATTCCTAAAAATGTAGAACCTGACAGTTTTTCTGTTAAAAGAGAGGTCTGCTCACCAGTACCACAGCCGAGATCAATAGCTTTTATATTGTTTTCAGGCTTAATTAATGCGGCTAAATCGTAAAAGGGTTTGTAACGTACATCTTTGTACTGATCATATAATTCGGGATTCCAAGGCATAAAAATAATTTTGAAATGATCATATAAAGATAAGGGAATCTATCGTAAAATAAGTTCAAAAATGCTAATCATAAAAAAAGCGACTGTTTCTAAAACAGTCGCTTTTAATTTATTGTTCAAGCTTTTCCTTGATATATTTTGCCGTATAAGACTTTTTATTTTTTGTCAGATCTTCGGGTGTTCCTGTAAATACAATTTCTCCACCGTGTTTTCCTGCTCCCGGACCGATATCAATAATGTAATCAGCACATTTAATAATATCAGGCTGGTGCTCAATAACAATCACCGAATGCCCAAGATCAATCAGGGCTTGCAATGATTTCAATAATTTCTGAATATCATGGAAGTGAAGTCCTGTGGAAGGTTCATCAAAGATAAATAATGTTTTATCCGTTGTAACCCCTTTTACAAGGAATGAAGCCAGTTTTACACGCTGTGCTTCACCGCCGGAAAGGGTAGAAGAGCTTTGTCCCAGTTGCAGATAGCCTAAACCGACTTCCTGTAGAGGCTTCAGCTTTGTTACGATCTTCGTTTCATTATTGTCTTTAAAGAATTCCAATGCTTCATCTACCGTCATGTGAAGGATATCAGAGATATTTTTCTCATCAAATCTTACTTCTAGGATCTCATTTTTGAATCGTGTACCTTTGCAAACTTCACACTCCAGCTCGATGTCTGCCATGAACTGCATAGAAACGTTGATCACGCCTTCTCCTTTACATTCGTCACATCTTCCGCCATCTACATTGAAAGAGAAATGTTTAGGCTTGTAACCCATCATTTTTGCTACTTTCTGCTTCGCAAAAAGATCACGGATATCGTCGTAAGCTTTCAGATAAGTAACAGGGTTTGAACGGGATGATTTTCCAATTGGATTCTGGTCGATCAGTTCAATGTTTTTGATCAGTTTTTTCGGGAATTCAACGGAATCATAATCTCCTTTTTTACCTCCCATTCCTAATTGGATCTGAATATCGTTGGTCAAGATTTCCTTCATCAAAGTAGATTTTCCACTTCCGGAAACTCCTGAAATCACGACCAGACTTTCCAAAGGAACGTCTACGTCTATATTTTTAAGGTTGTTCTGACGGGCTCCTTTGATGTAGATCCATTCTTTTGCTTTTCTTCGCTTCTTCGGAACTTCTATCTCCAGTCTTCCGGTAAGATATTCTGAAGTAAGGGTGTTGGCTTTTTTCAGGTCTTTATAATCTCCTGCAAATACCAGCTCTCCACCAAGATAACCGGCTTCAGGACCAATATCAATGATATAGTCAGCGGCTCTCATGACATCTTCATCATGTTCTACAACAATCACGGTATTACCAAGATCACGAAGATTTTTCAATACCTCGATCAGATTTTCAGTATCTTTTGAATGAAGTCCGATAGAAGGTTCGTCAAGGATATAAATAGAACCTACCAAAGAACTTCCTAAGCTTGTTGCCAGATTGATTCTCTGACTTTCTCCTCCAGAAAGGGTGTTGGATGTCCTGTTTAATGTTAAATATCCTAACCCTACTTTTAATAAAAATTCCAGACGGGTTGTGATTTCATATAATAATCGTTTTGCAACCTCTTTATCATGTTCTGAAAGCTTTAAGCCATTAATTACGGGTGCCAGTTCATCCAAAGGAAGTTCAATCATCGATTGAATATTGTGCCCGTCTACTTTTACCCAGGTTGTTTCCTCACGAAGTCTTAACCCTTCGCAGGTAGGACAAAGCGTTTTTCCTCTGTAGCGGGAAAGCATTACTCTGTACTGGATTTTATAGAGGTTTTCTTCAAGCATTTTGAAGAAATTGTTGATGCATGGGAAATTACTTTTTCCGTCACCTTTCCAAAGGAAGTTTTTCTGTTCTTTTGTTAATTGGTGATAAGGCTTATGAATAGGGAAGTCACCAGCTTTTTTGATGAAGTCTTTTTTCCATTCACTCATGGTTTCTCCTCTCCAGCATACGACAGCATCTTCATAGATGGATAAAGTTTTGTTGGGAACGACAAGATCTTCGTCAATTCCGATTACTTTTCCGTATCCTTCACATGCCGGACATGCTCCGTATGGGTTATTAAAGCTGAAAAAATGAACATTCGGCTCAAGGAACTCCATCCCATCCAGTACAAATTTATTGGAGAATTCTTTTACTTTTTCAGTATCTGTATTTTTTAATGAGCAATAGCCTCGTCCTTCATAGAATGCCATCTGAATAGAATCTGCAAGTCTTTGTAAAAAGCTTTCATCTTCTTCATAAGAAAAACGGTCAATCACAAGATTGATCTGCATTCCTTTTTCCGGAGCAAATCCAAAGCTTTCCAGATCTTCGATTCCGGCTACATTTCCACTGATCTCAAGTCTTGTAAAACCTGCCAGTTTTAAAATATTCAAAGTTTCTTTAAAATTGTCAGCATCATATTCCAAAGGTGCCGTTAATAGGAAAGAAGTCTCTTTTTTGGATCCTTTAATGAAATCTATAACATCAGAAACCGAATCTTTCTTTACTTCTTCACCAGAAACCGGAGAAAAAGTTTTCCCGATCCTTGCAAATAAAAGCTTCATATAATCATAGATCTCCGTAGAAGTTCCTACAGTAGAACGAGGATTGGAAGAGATTACCTTCTGCTGGATGGCAATAGATGGGGCAAGTCCTTTAATGTCATCTACTTTTGGTTTTTCTAATTTACCCAAAAATTGACGTGCATAAGAACTTAAACTTTCAACATATCTTCTCTGTCCTTCTGCATAGATCGTATCAAAAGCCAAAGACGATTTACCACTTCCTGAAACTCCTGTAATCACAATCAGTTTGTTTTTCGGGATCAGGACATCTATATGTTTCAGATTGTTAAGATGTGCATTCTTAACAAAGATCTGTTTTTTTATGTCTATTTCTGCTGTTTTAGCCATATTTTGTTTATTCATAAAGTAACTGTGCAGTGGTAAGGACTGCCAGTGTAATGGTGTTTTGCCTCAGAATACTTCAGGGCGGTCATCAATTGAACTCTTATATCTATTCCTGAATTCATCCGGTCTTCTATGACAGCATTTTGTAAGAATGATGTGAGAAATATGGTTGAAAAAGAATCTTTCCATTGTAAAATTAAGACCCACAAAATTACGAATTTTTACTGAAAATTTTATCTATATCTTATTGTTAAAAATTATTATAATGAAGGTTAAACTAGACGGATAAAATGGAAATATTATACATTGAAAATGGAGAAATGAGATGTGTTTTGTGGAATTATTCTTCTTTTACTATTTATTTTACAGTGTTTTATAGAGTTTTGTAAATTACATTATATTTTTTTACTAAAGTATTGTTTTATATTTTAAAATTATTTAAAATTGTATTCATAAATATGTAATAGAGAAATGAGAAAATTATTCAGAGATCTAGTTACACATTTAATGAGAAAAAGATAAAACTACTCCCTCACACAGATGCAGCATTATGCTGCATCTTTTTTATGACAAGTATCATTTGTCTGTCTTGCTGAACTCTCTTACTTTTGGAACCTGTTATTAAAGAAAACTACGGAACCGATTATGATCAAAAAGATAGGAAGTACTTTTTTTCTGGGATCTCTACTTTGGGTAAGTGCACAGGAAAAGACAACGGATATTGAAATCATCGAATTTCAGGGAAAATTCATTTCTACACCTTATAAAAGCGCCAATCAGAATATCAGTGTTATCACGAGGGAAGATATTGTGAATTCTCCGGCTAAAAGTATAGACGAAATTCTTCAGCAGGTACCGGGAATGGATATCAGAAGGAGAGGAGCCAATGGGGTGCAGAGTGATATCAGTTTCCGTGGAAGCTCTTTTGAACAGGTTCTGCTGCTTCTGAATGGTATCAGAATGAACGACTCCCAGACCGGACATAATAACATGAATATTCCGGTAGATCTGGATGACGTAGAAAGAATAGAAATCATAAAAGGACCGGCTGCCAGACGTTTCGGGCAGAATGCGTATGCCGGGGTGATCAATATCATTACTAAAACGAGTCCCGGGAAAAAAGTGAAGATCAGTGCAGATGGAGGAGACTACAGTACTTATGGTCTTGGATTCAATGCACAGATTGGAAATGAAAAATTCACCAATTCCCTTCAGGCGAATTCTGCTTCTTCAGAGGGATATATGTTCAATACTGATTACGAGATCAGAAATGTTTTCTATCAGGGGAAACTGAATATCAAAAACGGAGATGTAAGAGTACAAGCCGGTTTTTCAGAAAAGAAATTCGGGGCCAATGGATTTTATGCTTCCAGTACTGCTACAAAACAGTATGAGGAAACGCAGGCTTCTATCGTCAGTGTATCACATCAGCAGACTTTTGGAAAACTGAAACTTAATTCTAACGTATATTGGAGAAGAGGGCAGGATATGTATCTTTTTGACAGATGGAATCCTGATATTTACAGGAATATGCATATCGGGAATAACGTGGGAGGTGAAGTGAATTCCAGCTACCAATGGGGATTAGGAACCACAGGAGTAGGAGTAGAGCTGAGAAAAGAGTTTTTAGCCAGCAGTAATTTGGGAAACAGAAATCGTTTTGTATCTCAGGTTTTCTTTGAACATCATTTTTCATTACTGGATAAAAAACTGAATATTACTCCGGGAATTTCATGGGCTAATTATTCTAAAGAAGGGAACTTCTTCTATCCGGGGCTTGACGTAGGGTATAACTTCAATCCTAATCATAAAGTATACGGAAATATCGCTAAAGTACACCGCATCCCGACTTTTACGGATCTTTATTACATGAGTAAAACGGAGCAGGGAAATCCAGATTTACGCCCTGAAAATGCCGTTTCATCAGAGGTTGGATATCAATATCAGAATAGTAAGATTTTAGCTAAAATCAGTGGGTTTTTAAGGAATTCCAGCAATTCTATTGACTGGGTGAAAAAAGATATCAATGATAAAATCTGGTTTGCAGAAAATGTAGGAGATATCAGAACCAAAGGGATTGAAGCAGAATGGAGTCACAGACCGATGGACTGGTTAAAATATACGGTTGGATATACTTATATCGACAGCAAATATGAAGAAAAGAATGGCCTTGTTTCAAGATATATTCTTGACAATCTGAGACACCAGCTTGTTTCTAAATTAGAGGTTAAATTCCTGAAATACTTTACCAATGAGCTTGTTTATAGGTATAATGAAAGAGTAAATCTGGGAACCTATAATCTCTTAGATGAGAAACTAAGTTTTGCTAAAAAAGACTACTCGGTGTATGTGTTGATTAACAATATTACTAACACACAATATACGGAAGCATTTGGGGTAGCAATGCCGCAAAGGTGGTTCCACATTGGGTTTTCTTATACAATTAATATTAAGTAGGTGTTAATTTAATATTAATGAAAGTTAATATTAACAAATTGTTAAAAAATATACATTTGCAAAAATTTTTTATGAAACGTCTATTAGGATTAGGTTTACTACTTGGAATTTCTTTTTTTAAAGCACAGGAGCACATCTCCAGCTTCAATGCAGTGACTCTGACCTACAAGTTTCATCCGAAATTTTTCCTCTATGCCGAAGGGCAGCTGCGTGGTAACGAAGATTATACCTACCCTGATTATTATGAGATAAAAGGGGGCTTAGGGTATAATCTTACCAAAAATCACAAACCTTTTGTAGGACTAGGAAGATATGTCAACTATAAAGAGCACAGCTTAAGCAGAGAGGAGTTCAGGGTATGGCTTCAGGACGTTATCGATATTAAAAAAGGTATCGTAAAATTTGAAAACCGTTTCCGTGTTGAAAAGAGCTGGTTTTACGAGCCCAAAACAGATCTGACCTCTCAAAGAATGCGTTACAGATACCGTCTGAATGTAAGTGTTCCTTTAAACTCCAAAACAATAAAGAAAGGAACTGTCTTTGCGAATGCCTACGATGAAGTTTTCTTTGTAACCCCGATGAAGCCTACTTTTGCCAGAAACAGAGTCTATGGCGGTTTCGGCTATCAGATCGATGATTATTTTGGAATCGTGAGCGGATATCTGTGGCAGCGTGAATTTGAAGCGAAAGGAAACAAAAATTTACATTTCGTTTACCTTGCTTTAAACATCAACATCGACGGAACAGACCATCACACGAAGACTTACGATTTTCCTGGTGCGGATTAATATTTCTCTATCAGATAGCGATAGGCTTTCAGATATTTGTTGAATCTTTTGATATCCTTCGGAGTAAGCTCTCTGTTTACTCTTCTAAGGTCCATATTATCGCGCAGATCATTAAGCTTTACGGCCACAGAGAGAAGAGATCTTTCCGTTCTTTTAATGAAGTCATCGTAATCTTCTTCGGGATCAAACTTCGTAAGGCAGCTGATTGCGAAAATAATGTATTCGGGAAACCCTTCAGATCTTAAATAATCCAGGCTGAATTCCAGCGGATGGTCTTCCACAACGTCGTGGAGAACACCTACGATCTTTTCATCCAGTGTTTTACCATAATTCATCACCCGCATCACGTGGCCGATGTAGGGAGCATGGTATTTGTCGGTTTGTCCTTTATGTGCCTTGTCGGCAATTTTGATTGCTCTATTCAGTAATTCTTCTTTTGTCATTTCTAATGAAAAATAGAATACAAAAATAAAAAATGCCTTAAAAAATAAAGCATTTTTAGTAAAATTATTTTCAGATGATTTTACAAATTGGCATCATCCTCTATATGAGCATGTGGAGCATTGTTTTTTACAGATTCTATTCCGTTTTCCATGCCGTTATCAGATTCGTACATTTGGCTGGTGCCTATGATTTGCCCGTTTCCAGCTTTAAGATTAAAATAACACCTGCCGTCATTGGCGGTATTTCTTTCAAACTTTGAATCTTCCTGTGCATTGGTTTTTACAGACCCTATTCCGTTTTCGCAGGATGGTTTTGTGCTGTATCCCTGGCTGGTTAAAATAACCTGTCCGTTTCCGGCTTTAAGGTTAAACTGAAAGTCGCCGTTTACTCTCTTCGAGATAATGAATTTTCCCATGATAATAGTTTTTGAGTTTGGTGTTGTAATTATTTTGATGGTATTAGTTTTTTTGGATTCACCTGAAGCTTGTCAGGGGTAATGGCATTTAAAATTTTGTATTGTGAATGGTCCTTCGGCGGTTCTTTCAAGGCAAGATATGTAATGGTATCACCAGGCTTTTTTACCAGTATTTTATACAATCCTTTCTGCTGCTGAGTAGAAGTCAGTCCAAAATTTTTAAACAAATCTTTATTCTGGATTTTTGCAGTATCTGCTTTAGGAAAAGGTATTAATTTATCTCTTTTTTGTGCTGTCAGAGCAGCAGATATTAGGAGTAGGGGAAATAATGTCTTCATATGATGTTTTGCGTTTTGTCGTTTTTACTTATAATAAAATTAGCAAAAATTATTGATACTTAAAGTTTTTTAAATGTCCATTCATCTTTTAATGATAGCTGATACTTTTTTGTAATGATCTTTTTGGGAAATAAAATCGTAAGTAATATATTTTCATGATGATCATTCTTTTTGTCAGAAATAATAGCCATAGAGTAATAAGAATGGTTTCCTTTGGACTTCCATTTTTCAAACTCTGTATCTCTATATATTTGTAAGCTTTCGTCATTTTCATCTTTTTCCTTTTCCATCCAAAATAAATCCATGTTTAAATAACCAGGATAATCATGGGCTAAGTTCTTTATTTCATCGATTAGAAAGGGATACTTTTTCAAAATCATGTGGGCATCATTACATCTCCTTTCTTCAATCTCTTGCATTGCTTCATTACCACAAATGGTTATTCTGCGATCCACAAATACTTTTTTAGGTTTCTCAGGTTTTGAACGATAGGCAGCCAATATTTTGCTTAAAACACGATCTTCAAGAATACCATTGCAGGCTAAAGTATCATTCTGTCTGCGTTGTGACAATGCAATAACGGGTAGTAAAATAGTAATGATAAAATATAATTTTAACTTCATGTTTAGTTTTTATCATTTAAATATATAAAAAACGCCTCATTTTGAGGCGTTTTGAATCAAATTTATGTTATTAAAGACTAATAAGCTCCTTTTTCAATATAATGAGCCGCAACTTTTTCAGTTAAAGCTACTACATTCGGCTGATTAGTATACTTTGTGAATCTTCTTAATCCGGAAAGCATCATTCTCTGTTCGTCGCCTTCTGCGAAAGAAACAATTCCTTCTTTTGCCGCAGAAATGATTTTGTCGATAGCTTTGTAAAGATTTAATTGAGCCATTGCAGCTTCCACAGAATCAGCAGAGAAATGCTTTTCAGCTCTTAAAACTGCAGATTCTGCCATGTAGATCTGGTTAAGGATCTCAGATGCATTCAATAATAAATGCTGTTGTTTCTCAATATCCATCATATATTTCTGAAGAGCAGCTCCGGAAACCATTAAGAATACTTTCTTAAGATTGGCAATAATTGCTTTTTCTTCGCTCATGAATTCTGAATAATCAGGAACCTCAAATGAAGGGATACCCATCAATTCTTTGCTGATTGCCATTGCAGGAGATAAAAGGTCCAATTCACCCTTCATTGCTCTTTTAATAAGCATTCCTACAGCCAAAAGTCTGTTGATTTCGTTGGTACCTTCATAGATTCTTCCAATTCTTGCATCTCTCCATGCAGATTCCATCGGAGTATCTTCTGAGAATCCCATTCCACCATAGATCTGAATTCCTTCATCGGCTGTATTTTGAGTAAGATCAGATACAAAAACTTTTAAGATAGAAGCTTCAACCGCAAACTCTTCAACACCCTTCAATTCAGCTTGTTGGTGATCCATTCCTCCGGCAACCAATTCTGCAATTTTATCTTCTACATTTTTTGCTAAACGGTAAGAACCAGCTTCACTTACGAAAACTCCGGTTGACATTTCAGCAATTTTCTTTCTGATGGCCCCAAAAGTTGAAATGGAAACTCCAAATTGTTTTCTTTCGTTTGCATACTGAATAGAGTGGTTTAAAATTCTTCTTTGTCCGTCAAGATTTGCAGCAGCTAACTTAATTCTACCAACATTTAATGCATTCAAAGCGATTTTGAAACCATTGTTTCTTTCACCCAACATATTTTCGACAGGCACTTTCATATCATTAAAGAAAACCTGACGAGTAGAAGAGGAGCGAATTCCTAATTTATGCTCTTCTTCACCAAAAGATAAGCTGTTTGGATCTTCTAATTCTGAACGGTTGATAACAAAACCTGTAATATTTTTATCATCATCTATTTTAGCAAATAAAGTGAAAGTATCAGCAAAACCAGCATTGGAAATCCACATTTTTTGTCCGTTGATGATGTAATGTTTTCCGTCATCAGACAATTTTGCTCTTGTCTTTCCTGAGTTGGCATCAGATCCAGCATCCGGTTCAGTCAAACAATAGGCTCCAAATTTTGTTCCGGTAGCTAAATCGGGA
Source organism: Chryseobacterium sp. MEBOG07 (assembly GCF_021869745.1). Taxonomy (NCBI): domain Bacteria; kingdom Pseudomonadati; phylum Bacteroidota; class Flavobacteriia; order Flavobacteriales; family Weeksellaceae; genus Chryseobacterium; species Chryseobacterium sp. MEBOG07. The sequence continues at coordinate 3,078,977 of NZ_CP084579.1, read as the reverse complement.
AGATATTTCTTTTTTAATTCCTCGCTTCCGTAAAGAAGAGTTGGAAGAGTTCCGATTCCTGTATGCGCTCCATAAGCTGTTGCTAATGATCCATTTCCTCCTGAAACATAATCACAAGCCAACATCGTGCTCACAAATCCCATTCCAAGACCTCCATATTCTTCAGGAACGGTAATTCCCAAAAGTCCCATTTCACCTAACTGACGCATTGTTTTTTCGGTCAATTCATAGTCTTTTTTCTCAAAACGGTCATGATGTGGAATCACTTCTCTATCTATAAATTCCTTCGCAGAATCACGAAGCATTTTTTGTTCTTCACTCAGTTCTTCAAGACTGAAAATTTCGTTTGCAGGAATTTGTTTGATTAGGAATTCCCCGCCTTTAAGTATATTGCTCATTTGTTATTATTTTAAATTTTAGATTATAAATTTTAAATTAGATTTTGTTGTTATAAATTTTCAGATGATGTTTTAATGATTTTAGTCAAAATATTAATAATCACTTCAATATCTTTTAAATATGAATTGATCTCAATTTGAACAAGATTTGAAGAATGATAAAGTTTTAGCCAATATTTTGTTTCTCTAGCCTCTTTATTTGCAATCGAAAGCTTTGATATAAAATCTTTTTTAGATTGAGCTGCTATAGCTTCTTCTACGTTTGCCCCAATTGAAGTTCCAGAGCGAAGAATTTGTTTTGATAAAATAAATTCGTTTTGAGACTTGCATTCAGTATAAAATTGAATTATTCTTAAGGCAAAATCAAAAGTTTTTATTTGTATCAAGTTGTCTTCTTTGAAACTCATTACATCTAAAATTTATAATTTAAAATCTATAATTAATTAAAGTAGTTCAAAAATAGAAGCCGCTCCTTGTCCTGTTCCTACACACATAGAAACCATTCCGTACTTGTTGCCACGTTTTCTCATTTCGTCAAGAAGTTGAACAGTTAGCTTTGTTCCTGTACATCCAAGTGGGTGTCCAAGGGCGATGGCTCCTCCGTTTACGTTTAAGATGTCAGGATTTAAATCTAATTCTTTCTTAATGGCAACCGATTGAGAGGCAAAAGCTTCGTTAAGTTCGATTAACTCGATATCTTTTAATTCTAAACCTGCTTGTTTTAAAGCTTTTGGAATAGCATAGATAGGTCCCATTCCCATGATTCTTGGCTCTAATCCAGCTGCAGCATAAGCAACTAATCTTGCTTCAGGCTCCAATCCTAATTCTTTTACCATTTCCTCACTCATTACCATTACGAAAGCCGCTCCATCACTCATTTGAGAAGAGTTTCCAGCTGTTACGCTTCCTCCGTTTTTAAATACAGGTCTTAATTTAGTCAAACCAGCCAGTGAAGTATCTGCTCTTGGCCCTTCATCCACTGAAAAATCAAACTTTTTAGTCTGCATTTTCTGGTTTTCATCTAAGAAATTATATTCTACAGGAATTGAAACAATCTGGTTGGCAAATCTTCCTTCCTGATTGGCTTTTAAAGCTTTCATGTGAGATTCAAAAGCAAACTGATCCTGTTCTTCTCTTGTAATATTATATTGTTTAGCTACTTCTTCCGCAGTGTAGCCCATTCCCCAATAGTAATCAGGGTTTGTTTTTGCGATATCTGTTTCAGGAACAGGCTTGTAACCTCCCATTGGGATGTATGACATTGATTCTGTACCACCAGCGATGATGCAATCTGCCATTCCAGCCTGGATTTTTGCAGAAGCAATTGCAATCGCCTCGCTTCCTGAAGCACAGTATCTGTTCACGGTTACTCCCGGAACTTTATCGGTATTTAATCCCATCAAAGAGATCAGACGTGCAACGTTCAGCCCCTGTTCAGCTTCCGGCATTGCATTTCCTACGATAAGGTCATCAATTCTGTTTTTATCTAATTGTGGGAGCTCAGCCATTAATTTTTCAATAACGGTAGCCGCCATGACATCAGGTCTTGTAAATCTTAAACTTCCTTTTGGAGCTTTTCCAACGGCAGTTCTGAAACCTTTTACTATATATGCTGTCTTTGACATTGTTTTATTAATTAATTGTTATAAAAATTAACCATACTGTTTGTCATGCTAAAAAGCATCTTTCCAATGTTTTGATTCCTTCGGAATGACAAAGTCTTCGTTAATTATTTTTTGAAATGATTAGTTTCTTAATGGTTTTCCGTTCTGTAACATGTACTGGATTCTTTCCAAAGTTTTTCTTTCTCCACAAAGCTGAAGGAAGGTTTCTCTTTCAAGGTTCAGCAAGTATTGTTCTGTAACAACTGTTGGTTCAGATAAGTTTCCACCTACCATCACGTTGGCCAGTTTATCAGCAATCTTCTTATCGTGTGCCGAGATGAAGTTTCCGGTTAACATCTGGTCCGTTCCTACGTAGAACATTCCTAATGCATCTTTACCAAGAACTTTTACTTTTTGCTCGATTGGCTGAGTATATCCTTGTTCTGCTAATAGTTTTGCAACTTTTTTAGCTTCTGCAATCTGTCTGTTTTTGCTTACGGAAACGATGTCTTTCCCTTTTTCAAGGATTCCCATATCGTAAGCTTCATAAGCAGAAGTAGCTACTTTACCCATTGCGATGTTCATGAAAGCTTCACGAAGTCTGTTGTTTTTAACATCATCGTTGTGGAATTCTCTAGAAGTTCTTAAAGTCAATTCTTTAGTACCACCTCCGCCAGGAATTACCCCAACACCGGTCTCTACAAGCCCGATATAAGTTTCTGCTGCCGCAACCACTCTGTCTGCATGCATTGTCATTTCACATCCACCTCCTAAGGTCATTCCGTGAGGAGCAACTACTACAGGAATAGAAGAATAACGCACTCTCATCATTGATTTCTGGAAGTAAGCGATCGCCATATTCAAATCATCCCAATCCTGCTCAATAGCCATCATAAGGATCATAGCAAGGTTGGCTCCTACAGAGAAGTTCGTTCCCTGGTTTCCTACCACTAATCCGTCATATTCTTTTTCTGCTAAATCGATAGCTCTGTTTAAGCCGTCAAGAACTTCGCCGCCAAGGGAATTCATTTTTGAACGGATCTCGAAGTTGATGATTCCGTCTCCTAAATCTTCAATTGAAGCCCCTGAATTGCTCCAAAGCGTCTTATTTTTTCTGATATTATCTAAGATGATGAATGCATCCTGACCCGGAATCATGTTGTATTCTCCTGAGTTTTTATCCACATAAATGCTTTGTCCTTCATCATTTACTTTATAGAAAGTCTCTACATTTTTAACCCAGTCTGAAACCTCATAACCAGCGTCTTTAGCCAATTCAATACCTTTTTGAACGCCTACAGCATCCCAGATTTCAAATGGTCCGTTTTCCCATCCAAAACCAGCTCTCATGGCATCATCAATTTTATAAACCTCGTCAGAAATTTCAGGAACCTTATGCGAAACATAAGCGAATAATGCACCTAAAGACTTTCTGTACAATTCACCAGCTTTATCTTTACCACCGATCAGAACTTTGAATCTGTCAATCGGCTTATCAATAGCTTTTGTTAATTCCAGGGTAGGGAATGATGATTTTCCTTGAAGTTCATATTCTAAAGTATCAAGGTTTAATCCATGAATTTCAGATTTTCCATCTGCATTTTTCACTTTTTTATAGAAACCTTGTTCCGTTTTTGAACCTAACCATTTGTTATCCATCATTTTCTGGATATAGGCTGGAAGGGCAAATACATCATTAAAGTCATTCGCTTCAGCACCGCTCTGGCGAACACCGTTGGCTACCATCACCAAAGTATCAAGACCTACTACATCAGCTGTTCTGAATGTTGCAGATTTTGGACGTCCAATTACCGGACCTGTTAATTTATCAACATCAGAAACGGTAAGTCCTAGTTTCTGTACATTGTGAAGAAGATCCATCATAGAGAATACTCCGATTCTGTTGGCGATGAAAGCTGGAGTATCTTTGGCTAAAACAGTAGTTTTACCTAGGAATTTTGCTCCATAGTTCATATAGAAATCGATGATCTCTGGATCTGTATCGTTAGTAGGAATAATCTCTAAAAGAGGAAGGTATCTTACCGGGTTGAAGAAGTGAGTTCCTGCAAAGTATTTTTTGAAATCCTCGCTTCTACCTTCTATCAGGAAATGAATAGGAATACCGGAAGTATTAGAAGAAATTAATGTTCCCGGTTTTCTGAACTGTTCAATCTTTTCGTATACTGACTTTTTGATGTCAAGTCTTTCTACTACTACTTCAATGATCCAGTCTGTATTTTTTATTTTCGGAAGATCATCATCGAAATTTCCGATTTTAATTCTGTCTGCAAACTTTGGAGAATAAAGAAGTGCAGGACTTGCTTTTTTTAGTTTTTCAAAGTTTTCGGAAGCAATTCTGTTACGCACTGCCTTGTCATCTTTGGTCAAACCTTTTTTCTGTTCAGCTTCAGTAAGTTCAAAAGGAACAATATCCAAGAGTGATACTTCAACACCGATGTTGGCGAAGTGAGCTGCGATACCGCTTCCCATAATTCCTGAACCAAGAACCGTTACATGTTTGATTCTTCTTTTCATATGTAAATTTTTATTTTTATAAGATTATATGGAACCCTGAGGTTTCAACATAATTTATTTTCTGTTGTTTAATAATTCGTTTGCTATTTTCATGATTTCAGTCATCACGTCTTTGAAAGCGTCCATCTTTTCAGGAGCGATTTTCTCCATCACTTTCTTGTTAAAGTTGACAACGACTTCCTTTGACATGTTTCTGGAGTTGAGTCCTTTATCTGTAAGCTTAATGATAACCTCTCTTTTATCAGTGGTTGTCTTTTCCTTATAGATATATCCGTTATCTTCCAAAAGTTTGATGATTCTCGTTAAAGAAGTGGGTTCAATAGCCATTTTGGGACCAAGATTGGTACTTCTGGTTCCTTCTTTGGGATCAATTTTAAGAAGGGTGAGAGCCTGTACCGCTGTGGAATCATGTTCCTGGGCTAGTTCTGTGTACATTTTAGAAACAGCCAACCAAGTCTGCTTTAAAATTAAATCTACGTTTTCTATTTTTTCTTTATTATTATCCATCATTTATGTACGAATGGTGTTACCCAAATTTAGTAAATATTATGCATGCATAGTATTTATTAACGTTAAATTTTGTTAATAACCTGATAGTAAATAGATTAAATTGTATGATTAGCATAATACTATGCATGCATAGTATGTGAAATAATCAATAAAAGTGTAGTATTAGTGAGTGTTTTTAATAGAATTAATGATTTCTTCAAAAGATTCACATTGGTAACTGGCGGAATCTTTAGTGATTACCCAAAACGAGTTCTGGAATTCAAAATTGAAAGAAGAAAGGTCTTTTTGGAAGTTTTTTTGAAGCAGAGAATACAACATTTCTTTGTGAACTTGCGGTGCTGAGATTTGCGGAGCAATAAAATTTTCATTGACCTGGAATAAGGAAGCATTGGTAAGTTCATCATGCTGAAGCAGGATATCTTCAACAATTCCCGAATACAGATGGTTTTCCTTTACATACCATATTTTATCTGCAAATTCTTTAGCCAATCGCCAGTCGTGAGAAGAAAACAAGATGAGCTTATTCTGTTCTTTGGCTAATTTTCTGAGAGTCTTGAGAATAATTACCTTATTTTTTTCGTCCAGATGAGTGGTAGGCTCATCCAAAATAATAATGGGAGAATTCTGAGTAATAGCCCGTCCTATAAATGCTTTTTGAAGGTTTCCGTCTGACAGATTTTTCAAAAGGGTATATCTGTATTGATTCAAATCCAATTCCTCGATAATATGAGCAACTTCTTCACGGTCTTCTTTTTTTAACTCAAAATAAAAAGGGTAGTAGATGTATTTTCCCAGAGAAATAAGATCCTCAACCGTATAATGCTGCGGAATAACCGACTTTGAAAAAACAATAGCAATATTCTCGGCAATTTCTTTTACAGAAAGACTCTTTACATTTTTTCCATTAATAGCAATCTCTCCATTCTGTAAAGGAAGCTGATGCAGAATAGATTTGATCAGTGTTGTTTTTCCTACCCCATTATTACCAATCAGCAGGCATACATCACCAAGCTTCAAATCCGCATTGGCGTTGGAGATTAATGTTGTATTGTAGCCGATATTTGCCTGTTTGATCTGTAGGTACATGCTTTTGTTGGTTGTCTGCAAAAGATTAAAATGTTTTACAAAAATAGTGTTTTAAGGCGCAGGGAATTTGACTTTTCTAAATTTTTATCCTGTTTGATCTATAAGTTGTTCACGATTCTTGTCACTCCGTTTTTGAAAACATCAGATTGAAAGTTAAGCAACATGCCCAATTTACAGTTTGTCATTTTTAAATAAGTTAGAAGTTGCGCTTTATGAGTAGGGTTAATGTAATCGACAGTTTTTATTTCTAAAATTAATTTTTTTTCAATCATTATATCAAGTCTGAAAGCATTCTCTATTTTCAAATCTTCATAAATGATGGGACAAAGTTTTTGTTTTTCTACCATAAAACCTGATTTTGTTAATTCATAGAACATACATTCTTCGTATACATGTTCAAATAATCCCGCTCCAAGTTTTTTATGAATCTTTAAACCGGTTTCAAAAACTACTTTTGATAATTCATTTTCTGTCATTTGTGATGTTTTGTTGAATCTAAATATATGAATTGTTGGTTAATAATTGTGAGATGGAAGATTGTAATCTATGATGTATAAGAAAATTAAAAACCCTCAGAAAGTGTGAGTATAGTTTTATTGATAAAAGGTGTTGGTTAAACGCAAAGGCGCAAAGGTTTGTAATACGTTGTGTATATTTTTAAGGCGCCAGAAAATCAAAGATTTTCAGCAAGAAGGGGTAAGGATATTTTTTGTTTTGAATATGCAGTTTTCAATTTTATCGGAGATAAAATCTTTGCGACTTAAAATTTACAGATTGGATAAAAAATCCTTGCGTCTTTGCGCTCTCCAACAAAAAAATTACACTTTATTCTGTTTCAAAAGCATCATCAGAATCACTGGAATTCCAAATACAGAGCTTATTACATTCAAAGGGATCTGTGTTTTTTCTGCGATAACTGAGAAAAATAACATGATCAGAATTCCCAGAAACATATTAAGAATCCATTGCTGCCATAATTTGGATGGATTGTAGATGAGTCTGCAAAAATGAGGAACAATGATTCCGATAAATAGGATAGGACCTAAAAATGCAGTAATAGAGGCTGAAAGAAGAGAGGACGCTACTATTATTAATAGTTTCAGCTGTTTCAGGTTTACTCCTAAACTTTGTGCATAAGAGTTCCCAAGAGAGTTCCCAATAAGAGGCTTTATCGCTCTGAAACAAATGAAAAGACCTATAGATACTAAGATAAATAGTACATAGATCTGGTTTCTGGTCACCATATTATTAGCTCCGAAAGACCATAAAATATAGTTTTTCAGGCTTTGATTTTCTGCATAAAACTGAAGCAGGGATACAATTGCTCCGGCAAAAGCTGAGACAAGGAACCCGAAGATAATAAGATAAGATTTATCCTGAAACCTGTTAGACATGGACAGAAGAATCAGCATTAACAGTAAACTTCCTCCAATTGCTGATAAACTAAGAAAACTGTTCTGCAGAAACTCAGGCAGTAGAATATTATGGGAAAAGAAAATATAAAAAGCGACCGACAGACTGGCGACCGAAGTGATTCCCAATATATCAGGCCCGGCCAGGGGATTTTGAAAATACTCCTGCATCAGAAAACCTGAAGTAGGAATTGAAATTCCGGCAAGCATCATCACGAGAACACGATTGATACGGATCTCGGCAATCTGATTATGAGCAGAATCTTGAAAAAAGTCGTGGAAACTTAAACTTAAAAATCCTGTGTTCATATTAATGACAGCACTTACAATAATTGCAATCACGAATAATAAACACAGGATTTTAAATCTTTTTGACATGATTCAGAAAGAGTTCAGTCTATTTTTATTGTAAGAAAGAAGCGATTTTTGAATTCAATACATCTTCCGTCATCATTCCCAGATATTCATCGGTCTTATCTCCTTTTCTCATGAAAGTAAAGGGAATAGAACCTCCGTCCCATTGCTTGAAGTTATTATGAAAGAAGTTTTGATCTAATTTTTGTCCATCCAGTAAGATAATATTCCCTCCCAACTTGTTTTCTGTTGCAAAATTTTTAACAGCACCAGCCCATTCTGCCTTATCATCAAGATTTACGAAAGTGAATTTTACAGGTTTTCCCTTCAATTCCTCCATTTTACTTTTAAAGCTTGGAATTTCTCTCATACATGGACCACACCAGGTTGCAAAAAAATTGGTAACATATAATGTATCATTATTTTTGGCTAAGTGCTGGCTTACATTTTCAGGGGAAAGTTCTTTGGGAACGGCTGTATTTTCCTTAGTATCTGTTGGTTGAGATACTGAAAGAGAATCTGTCGCTGTAGTATTTTCAGTTTTCTGACCTTCTTTTTTACAGCTGTACAGTGCAGTAAGAAGTAACGTGGATAAAATTATCTTCTTCATAAATTATTTTTTATCTATTTTTGAATTGAAGTTATGGAACAACAAATCTATAAAGGGAAACTAATACAGTTTCATCCGTTAAAAATAGCGAAAAAGGAAGAGCTGACCAAAAATACTTTTTCTCTGGAGTTCGATATTCCTGAGAATTTAAAAGAAAATTTCAGGTTTGAGGCCGGGCAATTCGTCAGTATACGATTTCAATCACATGGGAAAGAGGTTATTAATGATTATTCAATGACTTCGGCTCCTTATGAGGGTAAAATAAGTCTTGGAATAAAGATTAATTCCTCTGATGGAGCAACTTCTCAGCTGTTTGAAAACTATAATGCAGGTGACGAGATTTGGGTGAGTGAACCTGCCGGAAGATTTACATTGGTTTCCAAGCCAAGTGAATTCAGAACGATTGTTGCTTTCGCTGCCGGTATAGGAATTACTCCTATTCTGAGTCATTTTAAAAATATTCTTCATACCGAGCCGAGAACAAGGTTATTTTTGTTTTTTGGAAATAAAAGCTCGGATGAGTTAATCTATCGCGAACAGTTGGATCATCTTGCCAGAACTTTCGGGGACAGACTTCAGATATTTTACTTTTTTTCACAGGAGAAAACAGGAGATCAGTTTTTTTACGGCAGATTGGATGAAAAAAAATTACACCTTATCATCAATCAAATCCTTCATTTGGATGATACAGACGAAGAGTCTACGATCTGGGATGCTGTAGATGAAGTGCTGATCTGTGGAAAAGGAGAGATGATCAAAACATTGGCTAATGCCTGTTATCACTACGGGATTCCAAAGAAAAATATCCATTTTGAACTTTTTGAAGAATTTAATGATGATATTTATCCTGTAGAAAGAGAATTTCCTCTGATTGAAAATATAGAAGTGGAGTTTACAATATTCGGAAAGAAATATACGGCTCAACTTCCTGATAATAAGGATAAAATCCTTCAGCAACTTTTGATTCAGAAGTTTCCGGTTCCTTATTCCTGTAAGTCAGGAATTTGTGGAAGTTGTGAATGTTCTTTGGATGAAGGTGAAGTGGAACTGTTGGAAAATGAGTATCTTACCGAAAAGGAAGAAGGGCAAGGGCATATTTTAGCTTGCATGTCTATTGTGAAAAGTAAAAAAATAAAGCTTAACTTTGATCTTAGTTGAGAATTATTAGGAACATATTTAACCTGGGTTTTATATCATTGGAATTAGGAATTCTAATGATATGTTTCTGTAATGTATGGGTATTCGGCCTTACCAATGGGAGAACCTATACCAAAATATCAAAAATTCCACCCAGAGAAGTTGCTTTGGTTTTGGGAACATCTCCTAAAATGAGATCCGGAAAATCGAATCCCTACTTTACTAAAAGAATGGATGCGGCAGCACTTCTTTACCATCATGGCAAAATCAAAAAAATTATTGTAAGCGGGGAAAAGAGTAAGGGATATAATGAGCCGGGAGCAATGAAAAACTACCTGATCTACCAAGAGGGTGTTCCGGAAGATATTATTGAGGAAGATCCAAAGGGTTTCAATACTTATAAAAGTATTCTTCGTTGTAAGGATGTTTATAAAAAGAAAAATGTCATTATTGTATCTCAGGGATTTCACAACCTTAGGGCGTTGTTTTTTGCGAGAAATAATGATATGAATGCTTTGGGATTTGACGCTCAGGATGTCACAAAATCTGAAAGCTTTTACAGAAATCAGGCGAGAGAAATCCTCGCCCGTGTGATTGCTGTAGTGTATTTTATTTTAGGCGTTTCCCCGGATTAGAAAGGATATCCGAACGCAATATTAACCGTTGGTTTGAAAGGCTGTAAATTTTTAAATCTCCATCGGTCTCCTTCAGGTTTATTCGGGTCGTAGATCTTGTAGGCAAGGTCAATTCTGGCAGTAACATAAGCTATGTTTAATCTTAATCCGAATCCACTTCCGACACCTACCTGCTTCAGAAACTTATTGAACTTAAACTCATCTCCGTATCCGTCATTATAATTACGAAGACTCCATGTATTCCCGATATCGGTAAATAAGGCTCCCTCGTAGGTTTTATTGAAAGGAATTCGATATTCAATATTGGTAGTAAGCTTTAAGTTATCCGTCATATAGGTACGAACCCTTTCATCCACCTGAGAGTCTGCAGGACCTAATCCTCCAAACGCAACCCATGCTCTGATATCATTGGAACCCCCATTGAAATAAGACTTAATAATTGGCATATCTTCAGAATTTCCATAAGGAATTCCAACTCCGATAAACTGGCGAAGTACCAATGTCTGATTTCCATTAAATTTGAAATATTTTCTGGCATCAATATCAAACTTTACAAACTGTGCATAAGGTAACCCGAAAATAGTTTTTTGAGGACTGGTAACAACCCCTCCATCATTATCTTTTTTGTTGAATAAACTTAAAATATTACCCGCAAGTTCCACTTTTCCGTTAAAGTAAAATGCATTTGGATATTCTTTTTTTCCAATCTCACTGTAAACAAAGTTGTAAATCATGGAAGAAATAAGAACATCCTGTGTCTGTCTATCTTTGTTCACCAAAGTTCCTCTAAACGCTGTTAAAAGATCAGTTCCCTGCTGATTCAGACTTCCACGGTAAGATTCGTTCTCTATAATCTTTTTGGAAACCTCATCTACAGTGAGTTTTCCATCTTTATAATCTTGTCCGGTTTGTGCGGTTTCCGGGTTAAACATAAAATAATTTCCGAAAACCTCATCTTTAACCCTTCCGTCATTCACAAAGTAATCATAGTAGGCATCTTTATTTTAGTCAAACTGACTTGAGTGTTGAATAAGGTAAGCTTATGATATACCTGATCATTCACACTTGCCTGGTAATTCAGTCCTGTATTAAAGATAATTCTTCCTAAACCAATATTGTTTTGTATGGATGCTCCCAGCAAAATAGATGAAGTAGGAGTGTATCGTTTAGGGATGAATTTATAATAGTTAAAAGGAAGCAGCAGTCTCGGGAAATTCAGAGATGCCTGTGCTGATATTTCATAGGCAGCCACTCTTTTATCAATATCCTTCGTACTTCGGATAGAACCAAATGTTCCTGAAAGGCTTGTAGAAAGGTTTTCTGCCCCTTTAAAAATATTTCGGGTAGTAAGGTCTACAGATGGAGAGATCCCGAGATTCAAAATCTGAGAATAATTAACATCTGTCCCCACTTTAAGCTCATATTTCGGAAGTGGTTTCAATACATATAAAACATCAACAATACTGTCATTAGGAGATGTCATTCCACCTTGTCTCAGAGAGTCTCTTGCCTTGACGATACTAAAGTTGTTCATCGCTAAAAGGTTTCTCTTGGTAATGTCCAGCTTAGTTTGGTCGAAAACCTTTTTACTGTCCGGAATAATAGCTCTCCATATAGATGAAAGCTTATATTTATCATTCACCGTATGAAATCTTATTCTTCTTAAGCTGTCTTTCCTGGTATTTTTAGGGTAGTCACCAGGTTCATCAACGATGGCAACATCAATATTTCCAAAAGTGGCAATCTTATAAGGGGTGTCCAGTGAATCTTTATGAATTTCCAATGTCAAAGGAACCTGTTTTTTGCTTTTAAGAGAATCCGCGACAAAATAGACCTCATCATTGGAGGCGTTGAATCTATAGAATCCAAACTCTCTCATCAGGTCGGTAATTCTCACTACTTCTCTTTCCAAGACAGTCTGATCCAGGATATGCCCGGATCTCACAAGACTCCTGCTCAGATTATAGTTGTAGTAACCTTTGATTCCCTGATCCGGAATATTGTAATAATAATCCTTAATCCGGGTAGGCTCGTTATGCTTAATAGAATAATTAACAGATGCTTTTTTAGACGCAGAGTCTAGGGAATGTTTGAATGTTACATCAGCATCCCAATATCCTCTGTAGGTAAGTCTTTTTTTAATAGATTCAGCACTTTTTTCACTTCTGGTCTGATCAAGAATTACCGGTGGTGTTCCCCAATTGTGCAATAAACGATCAAAAAGAAGGCTTTTTCCAACACTGCTTTTCATGTTGTATTTAAGGAATAAAGAGTCTCTCAGCTTCTGATTTCTCATCTCACCTGGATAGGTCATATATTCATTAAGTATGGTGTCGTATTTCGGCTCAGCCATATTATACAAAAGGAGACTCAATGGCATGAAGAGAAATTGCTTTTTGTTGGGCTTCTGCTGAATGTAATCTTTGAGCTCTTCGTCAAAAAATTCTCTCTTATCCTCGAACGCTAAATTGTTCTTGGTAAGGAGATATTCGCCTTCAGGAACTTTTTTTGTTGTACTACAAGCATAAAGGAGACCAACAAATGTTGCAAATGAGATAATTTTATAATATTTTTGAGGAGAATTCTTATAATGCTTACAGCTCATACAATAAAAGTTTTACAATCTTTAGATAAAAAGAAGTTCAGACAAAAATACAATTTGTTTTTGGTTGAAGGTAATAAAATCATTTGTGAACTTTTTAATTCTAACTTTAAAGTTAAAGAAATATTATCAACCGATCCGCAAAAATTGGACCGGACTGATATCCCTATTACTCATATCTCTGAAAATGAATTGAAAAAAATCAGTTTCCTTAAAACTCCAAAAGATTCCATAGCGGTATGTTACCTTGCTGGGGAAGAAAAAATGAGGGATAAGAATATACAATTGGTTTTGGATGGGATACAGGATCCGGGAAATTTAGGAACAATTATACGACTGGCAGATTGGTTCGGAATTGAACAGATTATCTGTAGTGAAGATACGGTGGATTTCTACAATCCAAAAGTGATTCAGGCGACCATGGGCTCGTTTACCCGAGTGAATGTCGTTTATACTGATCTCGTAGAATACCTTTCTAAAACAGAAAATGTAAATGTCGGAACGGATATGGAAGGGGAGAATATCTATACTTTTGAGAAACCGGAAAAGATAAATCTGATTTTAGGAAACGAAGGAAACGGAATGAGACCGGAAACAGAGAAACTTCTACAAAAAAGTATCAGTATTCCAAGGTTTGGAAAATCCCAGTCTACAGAAAGCCTGAATGTTTCTATGGCTGCCGGGATTATTTTGGGACAGCTATTTTCAAAATAAAAGCTAGAAACTAGAGGTTAGAAATTAGTGTAAATCACTGGGTATTCTCTAACTTCTAGTTTCTAACATCTACCTTTTATATCAATTGTTCCAAGCTGGAAACACTTTTATTCTTCTGATATACTTCCATCTTTTTTCTGACATATTTCAATGCTATAGGAGCAAGATAGATCAATGCAGCACCAATCAGTTTTTTCTTCCAATTAGAGCTTTTCATATTATTTTTGGCATAGTTTCCAACGATAGCGGTAACTCCCAGCTTAACGAGGCTGTCTGTAATATTTCCTCCTTTGAAGGCGGAACTAGCAAGCCCCACGGCTGTATTTTTGTTGATCAGAAGGTCTTTTACTTCTGAAGTCAATTGTCTGGCAATGACATCTTTTCTCAATACCACTTTTTCATCACCATCTTCATCTACCTTTTCCTGCAGATACTGATCGCTTAAACCATTGGTAAATGCACTTAAGCTTTCTTTCGTGTTTTGAAGGTAAGAAGGTTTTCCAGATCACTTATTTCCCCTTGAAGCAGTTTTTTCTTTCTTCTTAATTCTTCTATGCTTTCGTATTTTCTGCCCATAGTTTAATGATTTAAAAATTTAATAACCTGATCTGCAACAGCATTGACAATCTTATTTTTGAAGGCAATGACAAAGGCCATTACAAGTGCATAGAATGCAGCAACAATTAAGAATCCGTAGGAGTAATTATCCAGTGCTTTTCCGATAAGAAAGGCTATTCCAAAATTGAAAAGGATAATAAAAAAAGCAAAAGCAACAAGGAGTACTACAAAGTAGGTAATGAGACCAGCAGAAAGAGATGACTTTTCAGTAGCTTCAATTTTCAGAAGATCTATTCTCTTGGAGGCATATTCTTTAATAGTTTCTATCATTGTTTTTTTTAAAGTTACAAAAAAAGGAACTTTCTCACAAAAGTTCCTTTCTGTAATTTACTTAAAAAAGATAAATTACTTATTTTTTAGATCATTCAATTCTGCTTCTACATCCTTTACTACATCTGCCGTTTTAGCAACAATTTGATCTTTGTATTTGTCATATCCGTCTTTCACAGTATGTGCTACTGTGTTTGCAGTTTCTTTGAAAGTAGAAGAAATATTGCTGTACTGGTCTTTCATTTTTTCAGAAACCTCTCCATACTTATCTTTAGCCTGATCTTTAAGATCATTTGCTTTATTTTTAATCTTTTTTCTGGTTTCTTTACCTTCTTCCGGCGCGTATAACATTCCTAAGATTACACCTGCCGCAGCACCTGCAAGAAGTCCTGCCAATATACCTGCTGTATTTTTTTCTTTTCTAGACATTTTAAGTTTTTTAATAATTAATAATAAGATTAGTTTTTACAGTAATAAAACTTACAATTTGTATACCAAAGGAGGCTTTAAGCCTATTAAAAATTGTTAAATCTTTTCGATGTGAGATAAAATAAGATCTATGGTTTCTTCTTTGGTTAATGCTGAGTTATCAATAACGATAGCGTCCTCAGCCTGCTTCAATGGGGCTATTTCGCGCTCGCTGTCAATCTTGTCTCTTTCAATAAGGTTCTGCTTTACCTGTTCTTTATCTGCTTCAATTCCCAGTCCTTTTAGTTCCAAAAATCTCCTGTTGGTTCTTTCGTCAATACTGGCAGTAAGGAAGAATTTATAGTCCGCATTTGGCAGAACTACTGTCCCTATGTCACGTCCGTCCATAATAACACCACCTTTTTCTGCCAAAGAGCGTTGTGACTGCAGCAGAAAATCTCTTACTTCTTTCTGCTTGGCAACCAGGCTTACATTGTCAGATACGATATTGGTGCGGATATCTTTAGAGATATCGATATCATTAAGGAAAAGAATAAGCGTTCCGTCGTTGTTTTTGAATTCAAGTTTGATCTGGTCTAAGGAAGAGAATAATCTGTTCAGATCAATCTCGCTGTTTTCATTCAGACAATGCTGTAATGCATACCAGGTAACTCCTCTGTAAAGTGCCCCTGTATCCATATGAATAAGTCCAAGTTTATCAGCAATGATTTTGGAGATAGAACTTTTTCCGGTAGACGAGTACCCATCGATAGCAATTACAGGTTTTTTCATACTGCAAATTTCAAGATTTTTTCTTAAAAATCAAGGGGAAGTAAAAAAAAATCAGAATAATTAAGAAATTTTCTTCCAGACAGATTATTCTCCTCTGTGGCTGGAAAGGTCCATAGAAATTCCTATTTGATTGACGTTCGAAGAGTTGTGATATCTTACGTGAGCATAATCGATACGGAATCTGGAAACTTTAACTCCAAATCCTGCAGAAAGTCCTGAGAAATTTCTTTGATCTGCAACAGCCAGTTCATTTCCTCTTTTCACATTATATCCCAATCTGATATTGAAATTCTTCTCCGGAAACAATTCTGCTCCCAATGAAAAGTGGTCTGCAATTTTTCTGCCGGCATTCACTTTCTGTCCGTCAAGATTGTATTCGGAAGAAATATCAAATTTCTGAAGATCGTGTGCTGTAATCGTGATCGCAAGAGGGAAGTTCTTTATTATTTTGGTATATCCCACATCAATTCTGAAAGGAAGATTTTCTCTTTCCCCGTTGAATGATTTCAGCTGGAAACCAAAATTTCTCATCACAAGAGAAAGTACTTCTTTGGTCTTTTTATTATGATAGGTAACTCCCGCAGTTCCTGAAATAGCGGAAGAAGTATAGTTGTCAATTTTTGAGGTAATAAAATTAAGTCCTCCACCAATCGTCCAGTCTTCTTCAAACTGGTAGGCGTAGCCCGCACCAATAGCGACATCTGAAGCTTTGAATTCTCCATTTTGAAAACCGCTTTCATCCGTTCTCGGAATACTTCCATAGCTCATATACCTTGCATTGATGGTAGCCATGTGGCCATTCTCAAAGTCTTTGGCATAAGCAATAGTACCGTATTTCGAATCGGCAAGATAAGCCGTTGCGTTGACGGAAAGCTGTTTGTCGGAATCTTTATTTAACAGGGCAGGGTTTGCAATAGCAAAGGAAACATCATAATCTCTTATCGAAATTGCATCTCCACCCAAAGCAGCCTGTCTTGCAGATACAGGTACATTTAAGAACGGATAAACATTTGTTCCTGTTTGTGCATAAGAAACAATTCCTGATAGAAATAATGAAAAAATGATAATTTTCTTCAACTCAATTTATAATTAATGCAAAAATAATCCTTTTTCGTACTTTTCAAAATATTTCTTACATTATTTCTATTTAAATATTTTTCTTCTATCAATATCTTTAATGATTATATTTGCAAAATCAAATTCAGGGGAGACCCATACTAATAAAAAGTTACTAAAAATAAAAGATGAAATATAAAAGAATCCTTCTGAAACTAAGCGGTGAGGCCTTAATGGGAAACAGACAATACGGTATTGATAACGAAAGGCTGCAGGAATATGCTGCAGAGATCAAAACAGTAGTAGAAAAAGGCTGTGAAGTGGCGATTGTGATTGGAGGAGGAAATATCTTCCGTGGTGTAGCAGGAGCTGCAAAAGGAATGGACAGAGTGCAGGGAGATTATATGGGAATGCTGGCAACTGTAATCAATGGAATGGCACTACAGGGAGCTTTGGAAGATGCAGGAATCAAGACAAGACTTCAGTCTGCTATCGAAATGGATAAAGTAGCTGAACCTTTCATCAAAAGAAGAGCAGTAAGACACCTTGAAAAAGGAAGAGTAGTGATCTTCGGAGCAGGAACAGGAAACCCTTATTTTACAACAGATACTGCGGCTACTTTAAGAGCCATCGAAATAGGAGCTGATGTAATCTTAAAAGGAACAAGAGTAGACGGAATCTATGACAGCGATCCTGAGAAGAATGCTGATGCTGTAAAATACAATTCATTATCTTTTGACGAGGTATTTGAGAAAAACCTTAAAGTAATGGATATGACTGCCTTTACTTTGAGTCATGAAAACAAATTGCCTATCATCGTATTCGATATGAATAAAGACGGGAATTTAGAAAAAATTGTAGATGGAGAAAATGTAGGTACTTTGGTTGATTTATAATCAACTTTAGCTGAAAAAATATAATAAACACCTGCCACGATTAGCGTGACAGGTGTTTTTGTTTTTATAATAGTTTTTAATACTTATTGGTCTGCTTCAACATTTTGTGGGGCATTTTCCTTTTCAACCAAAATATAATGGGAAGAAATCCACCCAATGATCTGATTTATTATTTTCATAATCATTTCCAATTCGGAGACAGCAGTTACTCCCGGTACCAGTACAACGTCTGGTTTGGGTAATGGCTGGTCTAAAATAAGACCTTTTACTGGTAGATTAGACCCTATTGCAGGAATACCATTATACATCCCCACATGTTGTATTGATAACTGGAGCATATAGTCCTGCAAGGTCTCAGGAGGTGTTTTGATGATAATCGAGGTGCTGCTTAAGTTTTGGAGTTGACCTAGAAGCGATTGATTTTGTATTCTAGTATAACTGGCTCCTGAATTTGAAGAATCAGTGATAGCCATCGTTTGTAAAGCTGTTAATATGGAGGCCGTCATATTGGTAGTGGCCTGGCCATATATAGTGGAAATTTTCCCCAGTTCTGATACTGGCCATGCATGAGGCACAACATCAAGATCATTCCAGTGCATCGTATTCCAGCTTTGGTAAGGACCTGTTTGTTGCTGCCATCCTGGAGGCAACGGTGGAAATTTACTATTGAACAGACTGGCAAATGCTGTCTCACCCGGCGTTGGTCCGGCAGTAGGATATACAAGCGTTACTCCGAAAGCATTTAGATCTTTATTTTCTTTAAGATAAAGAGCAAGAGTAGGAGATAATGCTCCTGCAAGACTGTGTCCGCAAAATATAATGGCTGTACCCGGATCCGGATTTAAGCCAGCAAGAAACTGCTGGAGTGTGGTATTGGGTGAAGCTGCAGAAGAAGGGCTTTCAAGTTCGAGAAGGATACTTATACCGGTAGCAGTCCCTTTTGAAATATAAGGGTCAGTACCATTATACGCTGACGGAGCGAAATTGGAAGGGTTATAAGTTGTCCAGTTCACAACTTCAGCTACCGAAAAATCTTCTGTTTCCCAGTCATAAAGGGAGGAAGGGTTCGTTGCTGCAATCGCTACAACATAAGTAGGCAATGTAGGACCTCCCGGAAATGCGACAGCATTAGACTTAGCTACATATAATGCATTATCTGCAACACCGGTAGGAACACCTTTTTCATTTTTTTCTTCGATCAGGGCAGGGCCCCAAACAAGATCCCAGCTTCCTAATTTTTCCAGCACTGAAGGATTGGCTGTTGAAGGTGTTTTCTGGTCCATTATTTTAACTGGAGGAACATTGTTAAAATAATAAGATAAATCATACTGAAGCTGTTGCTGCAGTTGGATACCAAAACCGTTGTAGCCCCCGGCACGGTTGGCAAGACCTGACATAGCAAAAACTTGTTGATAGGCGTCTAAAGATGGATTTGTCATAATGTGATTGGTTTAAAATTAGTTTTTAAAATGATAAGAGTTATCTTTCAGGGAATTATCTTTTGTAAGACTTTCCATTTTTTATCATAGCATTGATCTTATTTCAAGATCAGCCATGTTTATCAATAAGAAGCTTCTTTAAAAGCACATAGTAAAATAAGCCATAAAAAATGATATGTCAGTAAGTAGAAATGCCCAAAATATAAGATAGGTATTTGTACTTCAGGTTCTTGGCTTCAGTAGAGTTTTCAAACAAGCAGTTACCCTGCAGGGGGAACTGCACAAAATCCATCTATGGAAATAGCTATTATTCAAAAACAATTATTATTTTTGCAGCATTGAATAGAAAAAAATAGTTTAAAACAGTTAGAAATCACTGGTTTTTACAGTGTTTTTTAATTTTAAACAATTGATATTCAGACTTATTAATAGATGTGTAACTTATCAAACTTTAATATAATAATGGAAGAATTAGATCTTATATTAGAATCTGTAAAACAAGACATGGATGGGGCTGTAAAGCACTTGGATCATGCATTTCAAAGAATTAGAGCAGGACGTGCTTCTACAGCAATGGTTCAGGATGTAATGGTAGAATATTATGGAGCACCTACTCCTATCAACCAGGTTGCGAATGTTTCTGTTCCGGATGCAATGACAATCTCTATTCAACCTTGGGACAGAACCGCAATCAATGCAATTGAAAAAGCGATCATCAACTCAAATTTAGGTTTTGCACCTTCTAATAATGGAGAGAATATTATCCTGAATGTTCCGCCTTTGACGGAGGAAAGAAGAAGAGAGCTTGCAAAACAAGCTAAAGTGGAAGCTGAAAATACTAAAGTAACTGTAAGAAATGCAAGACAGGATGGTTTGAAAGAACTTAAAAAATTAGAAGGCGTTTCTGAAGATGTTGTAAAAGGTGTGGAAGAAGAAATCCAGGCTTATACAGATAAATATGTAAAACTTTGCGATGAGCATCTTAAGACAAAAGAAGCTGAAATTATGAAAGTATAATTTTCAGTTATTTGAAAATAATCAAGAGGTTTCCAATGGGAGCCTCTTTTTTTGTAGGATAAAGTTCAATAGCAGTAGTTTTTTATGTTGATGCTGTACACAAAGAGAATGATGGGATATCAAAAGAAAATATTTTCTATGAGGATTTTCCTTTTCAAATAAATATAATCTTTATAGTAGTATCCATTTTTAATAGTGTAGCTTTAGATGTTAATTTGTAAAAATGACATTTTCAATATATTAAGTTATTTTTTTATTGTAGAACAATGAGGCCGGAAGCTTTAATGATTCTGTTGTTTTCATTGGACCTCTTGTTACTAGCAGGAGGTTTTGTTTGACTCAATTCACTCTACCAAGAACTAACAGATCTTCATGGATGTTTTTTAGCAGCATCTTTTTTGTTTTTTTATTGAAAATTAAAGTTATTGAATGATAGAATGTTGCATTTTTATCAGTGATGATCTGTATTCTTTGCATAAAAAGAAATGATGATTATTAGCTTTTAATCGTTATATTTACAAAATTATTCCGATTTATTATATAATGATCTGGAAATCAAAATGCTAAAGCGATGACTAAATTTATTGGTGTAGGCAACTACATCCCATCGGAAACAATAACCAATTTATTTTTTGATAAACATATTTTTCTTAATGAAGAAGGGGTATTATTAAAAGAGAATAATGCTTCCATTACAGACAAGTTAAAAAAATTACAGGTATTGAAGAAAGGAGATATGCCCATAGCACAGAGGTCACTTCAGATCTTGGCTTTATTGCCGCCCGCGCGGCAATAGAAGATGCAGGGATAGATCCTGAAACATTAGATTATGTCATATTTGCCCATAATTTCGGAGATGTCCGTTTCGGGACCATTCAGTCTGATTCGGTACCCAGCCTTGCAGCAAGAGTAAAACATTTATTAGGGATCAGAAATAACTTCTGCGTTGCCTATGATGTTCTTTTTGGCTGTCCTGGATGGATTGAAGGAGTGATACAGGCTAATGCCTTTATTAAAGCGGGTATTGCAAAACGATGTTTGGTTATTGGTGCTGAAACGCTTTCCCGTGTAGTGGATATTCACGACAGAGACAGTATGATCTATGCTGATGGAGCAGGAGCGGCTATTCTGGAAGTTAACAACGATGACGATTCTGGTATAAAGGCCCATTTATCGGCTTCTTATACATTCAATGAGAAAGATTTCCTGTATTTTGGAAAATCTTACAACAATGATAAATGTCCGGATACTCGATACATCAAAATGGATGGAAGGAAAATATATGAGTTTGCTCTTATAAATGTTCCTGATGCCATGAAAAGATGTCTGGACAGCAGTGGTTTTACCATTGACCAGCTGGATAAAATCATTATTCACCAGGCGAATGAAAAAATGGATGAAGCCATCGTTAGCAGGTTTTATCAATTGTATGAAAAACCGGTTCCTGAAAATATAATGCCTATGGTTATTCATAAACTTGGAAACAGCAGTGTGGCAACTATTCCCACTTTGTTGACAATGATTTTAAAGGATGAAATGGAGCATCATAAGATTAAGAAAAATGATGTAGTATTATTTGCTTCAGTAGGAGCAGGAATGAATATTAACGCTTTTGTTTATCAGTTTTAAGCTTGTAAAATACACTGAAATTATAGAAATATAAACTTCAGTTTTAAGAATATAAAAAGAGGGTTCCCATCGGAATCCTCTTTTGTTTTTATAGTATTGTATTGATGCTTTCTGGTCTTTGTGTTTTACATAAAGTTTTCCTAGGATAGTATGGAGTGTTTGATAAAAATACAAATAAATTAAGATCACAAAAAAGACTTTCGATTGAAAGCCTTACATTTATTTTATTTACAATTTTCATTGTAATCATAGATCACTTCATTGATAATTGAAAGTTTATCTACTGTAGAATTGCTGATTTCGTCTCTGATAAATTTCCCAAGACCGCTTCTTTTCTTCTCTTCATTTTTCAGGGAACCATATTCTCCTTTTGTAATTTTTGCTTTTACATAAGGGCAGTCTGCAAGGATAATTTTTGCTTTTGCGGGGGTCAGTTCCTCTACTTTTCCGTTTTTCTTAGAAAAGATATAATTCGGGTTTTCTTTTAGTCTTTCTGTTTCTGCATAGGTGATTGCCTGTGTACTGTTTGCAGAAAGAGCTGTAGGATAACCATACAACTTATAAACAGTTATTTTACCCTCTACTATAACTTCTGCAAACTGATCCGTTCTGGAAAGATTATTGATCGCTTTAAAGCCTGCTGCCAATCCTGTTGTGCTTTCAAAACTGTTTAAAGCTTCTCTCATATTGGAATATTTTACAGACTTAAAAACTCTTGGAGTATCGCCTTCATACAGCATATATTCTTTGATGTCATTTGTATCGTAGGTTTTAAATTTGATTTTGTTTTTTACTTTATCAATATCAGCAACTGCAGCAAATTTTACTTTTAACTGATTTTGCCATGGGCTGGAGTAGCCTCCGTGCAGATGTATAACTCCTTCCGTTTTCCTTCCTGATTTATCAATAATGTATCCGTATTTTTCACCATTATAGGTTCCGTTTTCATCTTGCTCCTGAGCATAGACATTCAAC
This sequence comes from Chryseobacterium sp. MEBOG07, assembly GCF_021869745.1. NCBI lineage: Bacteria > Pseudomonadati > Bacteroidota > Flavobacteriia > Flavobacteriales > Weeksellaceae > Chryseobacterium > Chryseobacterium sp. MEBOG07. The sequence goes on along the minus strand of NZ_CP084579.1, from coordinate 3,056,280 downwards.
GAAAGAAGACCAAATAGGCCAATAATTAGTAATTTCTTCATGGTTTTGTTTTAAATTCCAGCAAATATAAATTTTATATTCAATAATATGAAACTAAATGTTTTGCTAAAAATCAATAAAAAAGCTCCGAAAAAATCGAAGCTTTACTATTAATCTTATTTCTTGTATCAGAATTACTGATATCTCTGATGTTCTTTACTTTTTGTAAACCTTTTTGTGATCGGTTTGAATAGTGTTTTGTATTTTTCCGCATCAAATAATTGTGAATCGGTAAGTGCTTTATATGTCATCCATACTCCAAAAGGAAGAAGGATCAGGTTAGGAAGCCACGCTGCAAGATAAGGGTTCATTTTCCCGCTCCATGACATGTTTTCTACCCCAACATTCATTACATAAAAGATAATGAAAATGACAATCGCAATGATTACCGGAAGTCCCATTCCTCCTTTTCTGATGATAGACCCCAAACTGGCTCCAATCAGGAAGAAGATAATACAGGTCACCGAATAAGCAACAATTCTCTGCTGATAGATTACCACCTTACTGAAGTATTTTACATTGGAACTGTACTCATTCTTTTTAGACTCCAAAGTTGATTTTAGGTTTTCTAACCTGTTGTAGGAGTTATAAATGATTTCCAGTTTTTTGTCACCTTTTACCGTATCCAGTTTTATCTGGGTTTTGGGAGCCACCTTATGTTTGTTGCCCTTATCCATATAAGTGACAACGGAATTAGTCTGGTTAAGGACCTCAGAGCCTATATTGTCAAAGAACTGTTTATTGTCTTTCTTGTTCTTAGCAATCGTTCCATTGAGCTGGTTATACGTCTGGAAACGGTAGTCGTCTGTAATCTGTTCTTTTTCGATCGCTTTATTAATGATCTCACTGATGTCAAAGTGGGAAGTAAGGGTATCAAATTTAATAGCCTGATCAGGCTGTTTCTGTCTTACATTGTCACCTTTTCCAGCGAATGCATCTTCAAATACATATCCGTTATACAAGACAAGCTTTAGGTAGTTCTTATTCGCAGCCGGAACAAACTTTCCTTTTTCTGCCACTACAGATTGTTGATTTTCGTAAGCATTGGCTTTTTTATGAACAAAAACTCCTTCAATATTTTCTCCGTTTTCTCCGTATATTTTGTCAAACTTTACCATGTAACCAGGAATCTGATCAATAAACTGCCCCGGGGTAAAATTGATTGCCGGCTTTGTCTGGGCAATATTGAAAAGCATGTTCTTGGCTTTTTTCTGAAAATCCGGGATAATATTATTAGAGAAGAAAAACAGCATGATAGCAAGTGCCGTTGAAATTCCAAGCAAAGGAGTCATTACCCTTGTCAAAGGAATTCCTGCTGCTTTCATTGCGGCAAGCTCATACCGTTCACCAAATTCCCCGAATGACATGATACTCGCGAGGAGGATCGTAAGTGGAAGAACCATACTGATAACGTTTACCCCAAGGTAAAAAAGAAGTTTGAGGATCTGCCAGTAGCTTAACCCTTTTCCCATAAATTGTCCCAACTGAACCCAGATAATGTTTACAATAAAAATGAAAAACAATACGCTGAATATAAAGAAAAACGGTCCAAAGAAGGTTTTTATGATATATCGGTCTAGTATTTTTAACATGCGCCAAAATTAATCAAAAAGCCACAAAGTTTACTTGTGGCTTTTTATATTTTGTTATTTTTTTAATTTAAAAAGCAAATTTGCTTATTTGCGAATTCACTTTCAGCTTTTTAAAGTTCTGTAATTACGTAGTTTTTGAACTTATTCTTGTCAAAAACAAACATATTAGGATCCAATTCCTGGTTTTCTTTGTATTCTTTAATCGCAATTACAGCAACATCTTTGTTATTTCCGTGCTGTTCCAGTTTTACCATTTGCTTTTTCGCAGAATCTACAAAAATGTACACAAACTGTATTCCGTTTGCTTTTACAGGCGTCAGTTTAATAAAATCAGCATTGACACCGTTAACCATTTTCTTCCCGTTATACGTTACGTTATAATCGTTTCTATAGGTTGTAAGATAATTGATAGGGGAGAACATGGTGCCACTTCCATTAGGTTTAGCAACCGTTACTTCCATATCATCAGCATTGATATTGTAAATTTTGTTTCCGTCGAAGATCTGCTCTGTATCCATGATCTTCAGTTTGTATTTTTCTCCGGCAACATAATAAATACCCGGTTCCGTTTTCGTAACCTGTCCGTTAAGACCGCTTCCAAAAGAAAATTTGAAGTAAGAATTCTTTTTAGAATTGTAGTTGGCTGTAATATCATCTAATATCTTTTTGGCTTTAGCATCAATCTTCTGAGCATTCGCCATACCTACTGCACTTACAACAAAACTTCCTAATATAACTTTTGAAATAATATTTTTCATTTTTTTATTTAATAATCTTTAGACATTCTTAATTTTGAAAGGTTAAATCGTTCAATTTTCCCTTTAACTACGCAGATCTTCCAAAAACTGTTCCAAAGAATGAAGGTCACTGATGATCACCTCTCTTGCTTTGGCTCCGTTAAAACCTCCTACAATACCACTTGCTTCCAACTGATCCATGATTCTTCCGGCTCTGTTGTACCCAAGTTTCAATTGTCTCTGAAGCATTGAGGTAGATCCCTGCTGAGTAGAAACAATAATTCTGGCAGCGTCTTCAAATAAAGCATCCTTTTCATTCGGGTCAAAAGTACCTACTGAACTTGTAGAATCTTCAGAAACATATTCAGGAAGTAAGAATGCTGAAGCATATCCTTTTTGCTCTCCAATAAACTCTGCAAGTCTTTCTACTTCCGGAGTATCTACGAAAGCACACTGAAGTCTTAAGATTTCGTTTCCGTTGAAATAAAGCATATCTCCTTTACCAATCAGCTGATCTGCTCCTGTAGAGTCAAGGATTGTTCTGGAGTCTACACTGGAAATTACTCTAAAGGCTGCTCTTGCAGGGAAGTTGGCCTTGATCATACCCGTAATTACGTTTACAGAAGGTCTTTGTGTTGCAACGATAAGGTGAATACCTACGGCTCTTGCAAGCTGTGCGAGTCTGGCGATCGGTAATTCAACTTCTTTCCCTGCTGTCATAATCAAATCTGCAAACTCGTCTACTACCAATACAATATAGGGTAAATAACGGTGTCCGTTTTCAGGATTTAATTTTCTTTCTGTAAATTTCTTATTGTACTCTTTCAGGTTTTTACAGAAAGCATTTTTCAGAAGGTCATATCGGGTGTCCATCTCAACACAAAGAGAGTTCAGGGTATTGATTACTTTATTGGTATCTGTAATGATCGCTTCTTCCGCATCTGGCAGTTTTGCTAAATAATGTCTTTCAATTTTTGAATATAATGAAAGTTCCACTTTTTTAGGATCCACCATAACGAACTTCAGTTCACTTGGGTGTTTTTTGTAAAGAAGAGAAGTAAGAATGGCGTTAATCCCTACAGATTTACCCTGACCTGTTGCTCCTGCCATAAGCAAGTGAGGCATTTTTGAAAGGTCGGCCATAAAAACTTCGTTGGAGATTGTCTTACCAAAAACCACCGGGAGATCCATATCCGTATTTTGGAATTTGTGAGAAGCAATTACAGAACGCATAGAAACCATTGTAGGGTTTTTTCTTGGCACCTCAATACCTATAGTTCCCTTTCCAGGCATCGGAGCAATAATTCTGATTCCTAAAGCAGAGAGGTTCAGTGCGATGTCATCTTGTAGTTTTTTGATGGCTGCTACTCTGATTCCCGCTTCCGGAACAATTTCGTATAAAGTAACGGTAGGACCTATGGTAGCTTTGATCTCTGCAATTCCTACGTTGAAATTCTTCAGAAGTCCAACAATCTTATTTTTATTTTCTTCTAACTCTTCCTTGTTAATAGAAATCTCTTCGTTTCCATAGTCTTTCAGTAAATCTACAGGCGGCATCTGGAAATTAGCCAGGTCCAGCTTGTGGTCATACAAACCATGTTTTTCTACAAGCTCCTGTGATTTTTTATCAGAATCGTCCAGAATATCAATAACCGGAGCTATTTCTACATTGAATTTAATGTTTTCCTGCGCAGGGGAAGGTGCTGCAGGAGATGGAGTAGAAGGCCTGATATCAAATGCTTCCTCCGGAGTGGAAACCGGAATAACTGGTTTTGTAGATAAATTTAAGCTTACCGGTTGGTTCACTTCTCTTGGCTCCGCTTCAAAAGAAGTATGATTGGGAGTGGTAATTGTTTCTATATTGGTAGAAAGCGGAACTTCAGGAAATCCTTTCGGAATACTCACCGGTTCTGGCTCTTTCACTGTATTAATTGAATTATTGGAACTATTACTGGAAACTTCGCTTACCGTAACACGAGGAGCAACTTCCTGTTCTGCCTCTTCCATTTCTTCTTTCAATTCCTCATCAGCTTCGAAATCTTCATCAGAATCAGGAATCATAGATTTTACTTTTCCAATTGTATTTTCATTGATCTTATCCAGTTTTGCTTTGATGGAACTTGGACGAAGATTAAATTCAAGAATAAAATATAAAAGAATACTTGCTGCCAATACAGTCCACAGACCTACTGTTCCAATGATAGAATTAAGGTAATCCATAATCTGAAATCCATAGACTCCTCCTAAAACACCTTGCCCTTTGGTAAGTGCTCCCATAAAAATAGGAAGCCAGCAGATGAAGAATAAAGAATGTCCGATGGTTTTCCAGGGTTTGAAGATTTTTTTCTTAAGAATCATCGTACCGACTACTAAAAATAAAAATGCAATAATAAATGAGGCAATACCAATACTTTCGAAAATGAAAATATTTCCCAGCCAATCACCCACCTTACCAAAGATATTTGAAGATTGTATAGTTTTGTCCAGCATCGTTCCCGCTTGACTTTGATCTGCTTTCCAGTTCATTAAATAAGAGATGAATGAGAAGGCGAGAACAGCCGAGAACAGTATAAAAGTAAGCCCGGAAAAAATACGGGGCTTAGATAAAATTCTGCCTTTTTCAGGCAATTCATTCTGTTTTTTTGTGTCTTTTTGTCCATAATATCAATGTCACAAATTTAATGTTTTTTCAACACTAAAAGAATCTTTTTTCTCCAAAAAACATTTTGGAAATCCCGCTTTTTACAGCGATTATTTAAAACTTGATTGAAAAATATTTTCTACTATTTAGAAAATAAAATAAGACTATTTTTTTTGTTTATCCAAATCTGATCCTGTTAAATTATATTAACTAGTTGTTTTTTGTTTTGTTTTAAAAAGATAATAAAATTTCTGATTTAAATCTGCAGGGATAAAAAAATAATAATATTTGAGAATACAGTTGATATTATAGAAGGTTAGCTGTGTTTTTGAACTAGTTCAAAGGTTAAGATCCGGAGCCTATGTAATTTTGTCTCATAAAATTTCACATATGAAAAATAGACTCAAAACAATTCTGGCCTTAGGTCTGGTATTTATTTCACTGATTACAATGAACGCACAACAAAAACAAAAAATGGAAAACACCGCATTATTAATTATCGACGTACAAAATGATTATTTCCAGGGAGGAAAAATGACATTGGAAAAAGCGGAGCAGGCTGGAGAAAATAGTAAGAAGGTTTTAGAATATTTCAGGGAAAATAATCTTCCTGTTATTCATATTCAACATATTTCTACGAATGACGGCGCCACTTTTTTTCTTCCGAATACGGATGGAGCTAAAATTAACCGTTTAGTTTCACCAAGAGAGAATGAGAAAATAATTACCAAACATTTTCCCAACAGCTTTAGAGAAACTGATCTTTTGAACTATCTAGAATCAAATAAAATCAAAAACCTTGTGATTACAGGAATGATGACCGATGTTTGTGTAGAAGCAACTACCAGAGCGGCTTTCGATTTCGGTTTTCATAATACAATTATTGGAGATGCTACAGCAACCAGAAACAGGGAGCTTAATGGGGAAGTGGTGAAAGCAGCGGAGATTCAAAGATCTTTTTTGGCAGGTATTTCTGCTCTAGGAAATCTTTATGCTGGTATAACAAATACAAATGAGTTTTTAAGTAAGTAGATTTAAAAGTGAGCATGTTTTGGATACGCAAGGGCGCAAAATGATATTAAAAAGTGCTTTATAAGACGCAAGGATTTTATCTCCGATAAAATTTAAAAACAGTTCAGCTTGCTGAAAATCTTCGATTTTCTTGCGTCTAAAGATAAGTATAATGTATAATAAGTCTTTGCGCCTTTGCGTTTACCCAACAAAAAATTGAGGTTGTATTGCTCAAGTACGAAAATAACTTAACACAACTTAGTACGTAAAGGTGTCAATAATTTTGATACCTTTATTTTGCTTAAATAAAACAATGTCCGATTTACTTTATAAAAATATCAGTCAATATATAAATCTGTCAGATGAAGATTTCAACCGCTTTGTAAAACCTTTTGAACCCAAAACGTTTAAAAAGAAAGATGTGGTTCTCAAAGAAGGAGACTATTGCCTTTTTGAAGGTTTTGTTTTGAATGGGTGTTTTAAAATTTATTACCTGAACGAAACCGGATTTGAGCAGACATTATATTTTGCAGTGGAGGGATGGTGGATTACAGATATAGACAGTTTGATCAATCATGTTCCTTCTATATTAAATATTGAAGCTCTTGAGGATAGTGAAGTATTGATGATTTCAAAAAAAGATAAAGATATCTTGTACGAAACAATGCCTCAGATAGAAAAGCTTTTCAGAATTATGAACCAAAAATCTTCGGTAGCACTTCAAAGAAGAATTCTTTCATTAACGGGCAAAACGGCTGATAAACGATATTTGGAATTCCTTGAAAAATATCCAGGATTAGAACAAAGACTGACTCAGCAACAGGTGGCTTCCTATTTGGGAATTACCCATGAATTTTTAAGTAAAATCAGGAAAAAAATATACTTGGGGAAATAATTTACATTTTTATTTCGTTTTTTAATAGTACAAAGCGCTTTAATTATTTGTCTATTAGTGTTTTTACAATTACTTAAAGGTGTTGCGATATAGAAGAATTCAATCAGCGGGATAGGTATTATAAATCTGGATTCTTTAGATTTTTGAAATTGAATTTTTCTTAATGTTTTCAGGCTTATTAAGAATGTTTCAAAATAAGCAAAACTGAGGCCAAAGTGACAAAAAACAGCTTTTTTTAAGCTTGTTATGGTTTATCATGCTTATTTTTGCATGTCAAGTACAATAAATCATGAAGAAGCTCCAAGATATTCTTATCTCAACCAGAACAATGGCTGTATTGTTGCTGGTGTACGCATTTGCGATGGCTTATGCAACGTTCTTAGAAAACGACTACGGAACTCCTACAGCAAAAGCATTAATTTATGAGGCCAAATGGTTCGAACTGATTATGGTCGTGCTCATTCTTAACTTCATAGGAAATATCGGAAGATACAGACTGTGGAAAAAGGAAAAATGGCCGGTTCTTGTTTTCCACCTTGCCTTTATTTTTATTTTCATCGGTGGTGCTATCACAAGATACATCAGTTTTGAAGGGCAAATGCACATCAGGGAAGGTGAGACCTCCAACGAAATCGTAACGGATAAAAATTTCTTTAAAATCCAGGTCGAAGAAAAAGGAGATGTTCTTAACTATCAGGATGTTCCTTATCTGATGTCACCATTGCACAAAGATTTCAATGCAACTTATGACTTCCACGGAAAAGAAGTGAAAGTATTTGCTAAGGAATACATTCAAAGAAAAAAAGACAGCCTTGTAGCTGAGCCAAACGGTGCAGAGTATCTTCATTTGGTTTCTACCGGAAGTACCGGAAGACAAAACATTTACATCAAACCGGGAGAGACAAAGTCGATCAACGGAACTTTGGTGACATTCAACAGAGCTATTGAAGGAGCTGTTGAATTCAAAAATGAAGGCGGGAAATTGTTCATCAAAACTCCTGTAGATGCCAACTATATGACCATGGCTACTCAGGCTACCGGAACTACCATTAAAAATGAATTCCAGCCGTTAGCATTAAGAAGTTTATATACCATCAACGAATTAAAACTTGTAGTTCCTGAAGGTCTTAAAAAAGGAAGACTGATCGCTATTGAAGGCGACAGAAAGAAAGATGCTAGTGTTCCGGATATGCTTCAGATTGAGCTTCAGGGACCAAAAACAAAACGATTGGTAGATCTTTCTGTTGAAAGAGGAAATCCAAATGTTTACAAACAGGTTACTATGGATGGTTTAAACATCATGGTAGGCTTCGGACCTAAAGTATACAATACACCTTTCGCATTGAAACTGGATGATTTCGTTATGGAAACTTATCCGGGAAGTTCATCTCCAAGTGCTTATGAAAGCCACATTAAAATCATTGATGAAGGTAAAGAAACTCCTTATAAAATCTATATGAACCACGTTCTTAATCATAAAGGATACCGTTTCTTCCAGTCAAGTTTTGACCCGGACAGAATGGGAACTGTACTTTCTGTAAATCATGATTTCTGGGGAACTTTGATTTCTTACATCGGATATGGTCTTTTATTCTTAGGAATGTTTGTTATTTTCTTCTGGAAAGGAACACACTTCTGGAAATTAAATAAAATGCTTGTAGATGCTAGTAAGAAAAAAGCAGCTGCAGTATTATTGATTCTTTTAAGCTTAGGTTTAAATGCACAGAAAATCGAAACCCATGGTACTACTGACGGAAGCAGAGAACATATCCATGTAGAAGGAGACAATCATTCTCATGCACCGGCTCCATCTGCCCAACCGCTTGATGGTGCTGCTCCAAAGAATAACTCATTAGCAACCCCAATGGGTAAAATGAGATCTATCTCTCCGGATGAAATCATTGCGAGAAACAGAATCACTAAGGAACATGCGGATAAATTCGGTTACCTTTTGGTGCAAAGTTTTGAAGGAAGAATTGTTCCTATTAATACAGTAGCATTAGATGTTTTAAGAAAACTATATAAAAAAGACGAATTCAAAGGAACAGACGGAAAGTCGCTTACTGCTAACCAATGGTTCCTCTCTATCAATACAGACACTCCAAGCTGGACAATGGTTCCAATAATCAAGGTGGGACCTAAAGGTGGTGACGAACTGAAAAATAAAACAAAGGCAGATGAAGATGGTTATACTTCACTGATGAACCTTTTCCCGGCAGATGCCAATGGTAATCTAACCTATATTTTAGATCATGATTACAATACGGCTTTCCGTAAGAAACCGGCTGATCAGACCAATTATGATAAAGAAGTTATTGCTGTAAACGAAAGAGTACAGATCTTCAATGAGTTCTTTAGCGGTCAGTTTATGAGAATTGTTCCTGTGAAAAATGATGCCAATCATACATGGCATTCATGGTTAGATCAGAAATTCGAACCGGATATGGAATCTCAGCAGGTAATGGGACCTTACTTTGCACAAGCACTTACTGCTCAGAAATCAGGAAACTGGAGCAAAGCAGATGAAGAATTGATAAAGCTTTCAGAGTATCAGCAGAAATGGGGGAAAGCAGTAGTTCCTACAAAATCTAAAGTTGATCTTGAGGTTTTCATGAATAAAGCGGATATTAACTTTAAATTATTGATTTTCTATACCATCATTGGAGGTCTTCTTTTAGTTCTAGGGTTTGTTGAATTATTCAAGCCAAATAAAGTATTAAGCAAGGCTATCAAAGTGACTATTTATGTTGGATTAGTAGGATACATCTGTCATTTCTTAGGTCTTGTAGCAAGATGGTATATCTCGGGACACGCTCCTTGGAGTAACGGATATGAAGCGATCATCTTTATTTCATGGGTAGGTATTACAGCTGGTTTGTCGTTCTATTTTAGATTTACAAAACCTAATTTGGGGCAGAGAGCAGCTTTGGCAGTTGGGAATTTATTGAACAATAAAGGAGGAGCTGGTGTCAATGCTCTGATTCCTGCTTCCGGATTTATGGTGGCTGTAATCATGATGGGATTTGCACACGGAGGTTCTGCTCTTGATCCGCAGATCACACCGCTTGTTCCGGTATTGAAATCTTATTGGTTGATTGTTCACGTAGCCATTATTACTTCCAGTTATGGATTCTTTGCACTGTCGATGATCATTGCTGTAATCTCATTGGTATTCTATATTATATCCAATAAAGAAACATATAAAATTCACCACGATACAACATTAAAAGAATTGGTTGTCGTTTCTGAAATGTCATTAACAATCGGATTGTTTGCATTAACGGTAGGAAACTTCTTAGGAGGAATCTGGGCAAACGAATCTTGGGGAAGATACTGGAGCTGGGACCCGAAAGAAACTTGGGCTTTCATTTCCATCATGGTGTATGCATTTGTATTGCACATGAGATTAGTACCTGGATTGAGAAGCAGATGGGCATTCCACGTAGCAACAATGTTTGCGTTCTGCTCAATGGTAATGACTTATTTTGGAGTAAATTACTACCTGAGCGGACTTCACTCTTATGCAGCAGGAGATCCGGTACCAGTACCAGCTTGGGTATATATCGGAATCGCAACAATGATTACGCTATCAGCAGTATCTTATTTCAAGTTTAAAACTTTAACGAAGAAATAAAACTTCAAACATATAAAAAGCAAAATCCCGGAATTCATTTTCCGGGATTTTTTTGTGAATATGGAAATCAATAAGGGGTTAGTTCTTAATAAATTTAGAACGCATTTCACCTATCTGATAAAAGTACGTTCCAACAGGTAAGTTTTCAACATTGATTGAGATTTTGCTGTCTGATACATTGAAATGTTGAGTTAAAACCCTTTTTCCTGTACTCTCATAAATTTCTACTGCAGTTGACCCTTTCCCCGGATTTATTATATTTAAAATCTTATTCGTAGGGTTTGGAAAAGCAGAAAGTTTTGCTTTTGACTGAACTTCTTTTGCGGAAAGTAAGGTTGTTGGCAAACTATAAATTTCAGTTGAATTTGTATTTTGGTTGAATAATCTTAGCTTATTGATATTAGTGGTATTGTCGTGATAAATATTGATGTCATATTCATCAGTGAACTTATAATTTGGACCAAATTCATGTATTGTATTTCCGTCTTCATTGTAAATTTTTATAATGTATTCTCTTTCCGAGGTGGCAGGATTGTATTTTTCAAATGTTATAATGATTTCCAATTTATTATCAGTGTTAAAAATATTTTTAGATAATATGAAATTGTTATTGTATTGATCTATAAACATGCTATATCCGCTTGGTACAATTGGAGTAAACTGTTTGTAGATAGAGTAATCTGCTTTATAAATTTTTACCTCATTTATCGTATGTCCTACTGAATAATAAAATGTTTCATCGGCATTGGTGTAAACTTGCAGATTTTCAGAAACAAAATTTTTATCAAGTGTGATTTGTCCAAACATCAATCCTGTAATGGTCATTGCAGCGCATAACATGAATTTTTTCATAGTTTTTAAATTTAAATTTTCACAAAAGTATTTTGTAGCTCGATAACTTCCTTATGGCTTCCCGTAGCTTAATTATTGTATTTTCTTTTTAACTCAAAAGCTTGAAACAGTTTTTATTTCAATACTACTTACCCTTATCCCGAACCTCACAAAAAAAATATAATTAATACCACATAATTCAAAATTCATTGCTATCTTTATGATATCAAAATAATATCAAAATAAAATTCAATTATGGAAAAAACATTAAAACCTATGTCAGGTTACATTACACTGGTCATCTGTCTTGCTTTGTTTGTGGCAGCAGTTTACTTCTTTGTTAGTGGAGTAGATCAAAGTATTGCCTATGTGGTTATCGCTATGCTTTGCTTTCTTACTTCGTGCTTTTTTCTGAAAGGATTAATGATCATTCAGCCTAATCACTCAAGAGTATTGAACTTCTTTGGGAAATATGTAGGTTCGGTAAAAGAAAACGGACTGTTTTTTATCAATCCTTTGTACTCGTCACAGAAAATGTCTTTACGTTCCGAGAACTTACAAGGACAAACCCTGAAGGTAAATGATAAAATGGGAAACCCTATCGAAATTGCAGTAGTAATGGTATGGAAAGTAGGAGATACCTATAAGGCAGCTTTTGATGTAGAACGCTATTCTGACTTTGTAAAAATGCAGAGTGAAGCGGCAGTTCGTCATTTGGCCATGAGCTTTCCTTATGATAACCTGGAAGACGATCATGCACCGATCACTTTACGAGAAGGTGGAGATAAGATTAATTCTATTTTGGAACAGGAACTTACAGACCGTCTTTCAAAAGCAGGAATTATAATTCAGGAGGCAAGAATTTCTCACTTGGCCTATGCTTCGGAAATTGCAGGAGCAATGCTTCAAAGACAGCAGGCTACAGCTATTGTTGCAGCAAGAACCAAAATTGTGGAAGGAGCTGTAGGAATGGTAGATCTTGCCTTGAAAAAGCTTTCCGAAGGTAATATCGTTGAACTTGATGATGAAAGAAAAGCAGCCATGGTAAGCAACCTAATGGTGGTTTTATGTGGTGAAAAAGCAGCAACCCCCATCCTAAATGCGGGAACGCTGTATAACTAAGAATAATAATTAAAATTTTCAGGTTAATGATTGAACTTATAAACCTGGAAAATAAATCTTGCATTAAAAACAAGAACAATGAAATCAGAAAAAGCTCAGAACACTTCGGAAAATAAAGGTAAAAAATCCTTTGTCATAAGGATAGATGAGTCTACTTATAAACTTCTTGAAAAGTGGGCAGGCGATGAATTCAGAAGTGTGAATGGACAGATAGAATACCTGTTGCATCAGAGCCTGATCCATGCAGGGAGAAAGAAGAATGATTAGTTTTAAAACGGTCAGTTTAAGATAATAAATGATCTTTTCGGGTGATGATCAATTAGAACTTGGTATTTCATTCCTTTTTTTAATTACAGAAAATACAAAAAAGGGCTGTTTTTTTAACGTTTCAATAAAAAAATGACAATTCGGCAAACCTTTTACAAAAAAAGAAAGCAGAGAAAATTTCTCTGCTTTTTTATTTTATACAACTCTGAAGCGTGTCTGCTCCAAAGTAGAATATGACGAGCCAAATCAAGCCTTTAATGGTAAAGAAAGCAAATCCCGCCCATCCTACACGCTTGAACCACTTTTTAAACTTTGAGTTGTTTTCTTGTGAATTTTCCATCGGTGATTGTCAAAATGATTACCCTGCAAAGATAAACATGTTTATAATTAGTCCAAATAAAAAACACATTAAAAATTAAAGTTTTGAGGTTCGCATAATATTTTTATCTTTAGAGAGAACGAAAAGTAAGATTTTATGTCAAAAAAAGTAAAGGATTTCGGAATCGAAAAAACGCTGAAAAATTTAGGTATTAAAGAAGAAAATAAAGGTACCTCAACAGGCGGAAAATATTTCGCTTCAGGAAAGGTGATAGAAAGCATTTCTCCTGTGGACGGAAAGTTGATCGCTAAAGTAAAAACTTCCGGAGAAAGTGATTATGACAAAGTAATTGAAACTGCTCAAAAAGCATTTCAGGAATTCAGACTGATCCCGGCTCCCAAAAGAGGAGAGATCATAAGACAGCTGGGCTTAAAATTAAGAGAATACAAAGACGATCTTGGTAAACTTGTTTCTTACGAAATGGGTAAATCATTACAGGAAGGACTTGGAGAAGTTCAGGAAATGATCGATATCTGCGATTTCGCTGTAGGACTTTCAAGGCAGCTTCAGGGGTACACTATGCACTCTGAAAGACCAGGACACAGAATGTATGAGCAATACCATCCGCTAGGAGTTGTAGGAATCATCACTGCATTCAACTTCCCTGTAGCCGTATGGTCTTGGAATACAGCATTAGCATGGATCTGTGGTAACGTTACCATCTGGAAACCATCTGAAAAAACACCACTTTGTGCCATTGCATGCCAGAATATAATGATTGAAGTTTTAAAGGAGAATAACCTTCCTGAAGGACTTTCAAGTGTATTGGTATCAGACCACGAAATCGGACAGAAATTAGTAGACGATAAAAGAGTAGCATTGGTATCTTTCACAGGATCTACAAGAGTAGGAAGAATGGTTTCTTCTAAAGTAGCAGAAAGATTCGGAAAATCTATTCTTGAATTAGGAGGAAACAACGCTATTATCATTACGAAAGAAGCCGATATTGACATGTCTATCATCGGAGCTGTTTTCGGAGCGGTAGGAACTGCAGGACAGAGATGTACTTCAACAAGAAGACTGATCATCCACGAAAGCGTATACAACGAAGTAAAAACAAGACTGACAAAAGCTTATGGCCAGCTTAAAATAGGAAATCCGTTGGATGAAAACAACCATGTAGGACCACTTATTGACACTGATGCTGTAAACCAATACGAAGAAGCGATCAAGAAATGTAAAAAAGAGGGAGGGAAATTCGCTGTTGAAGGCGGAGTTTTAACCGGAAAAGATTACGAATCAGGATGCTACGTGAAACCTTGTGTTGCAGAAGTGAAAAACTCTTATGAGATTGTTCAGCATGAAACCTTTGCACCGATCTTATATCTTATCAAATACAAAACATTAGAAGAAGCTATTGCCATTCAGAATGATGTTCCTCAGGGATTGTCTTCTGCTATCATGACTCAGAACTTAAGAGAGGCAGAATTGTTCCTTTCTCAGGCAGGTTCAGACTGTGGTATTGCCAACGTAAACATCGGAACTTCCGGTGCGGAAATCGGTGGTGCTTTCGGGGGAGAAAAAGAAACCGGAGGCGGAAGAGAGTCAGGTTCTGACGCTTGGAAGTACTATATGAGAAGACAAACCAACACTATAAATTACACTGCACATCTTCCTTTGGCACAAGGGATTAAGTTTGATTTATAAAAGCTTTACTTAAAGAACTCAAAAAACAAAAAAACTTAATAACCTGAGTGATTAAATGATTCATTCTTTGGATCATTTAATCATTCACTTATTAAATCACACAACAATTTATTATGGAACAAACATTAGATATAAAAGCAAATAAAGTAAAAGAAACAGTAGGAAAACATGTATTGGCAGACGGTTTCGATTTTGTGATGGATATTGAAAAATCACACGGATCATGGCTTTATGATAAATTGACAGACAGAGAATATCTGGATATGTTCTCCATGTTTGCATCAGCGTCTATCGGATACAATCACCCTTATCTTTTGGAAAGATCAGAGTGGTTGGGAAGAATGGCTGTGAACAAGCCGACTTTGGCTGACGTGTACTCAGAAGAATATGCTCATTTCCTTGAAGTATTCGAGAGAGTGGTTATTCCTGAAGAATTACAATATGCTTTCTTTATCGAAGGCGGAAGTCTGGGCGTTGAAAATGCAATGAAGGCATGCTTCGACTGGAAGACCCGTAAAAACTTTGCAAAAGGACTAGATACAGAAGCAGGAATCTGCATTCACTTCAAACAGGCTTTCCACGGAAGAAGCGGTTATACATTGAGCTTAACCAATACTTCTGACCCGAGAAAGTACCAATATTTCCCAATGTTCAACTGGCCGAGAATTTTAAATCCAAAATTAAAATTCCCGATTACAGAAGAAAACCTGGAAGAAACGATCAAAAATGAAAACCTTGCTTTGCTTCAGATTGAAGAGGCTATTCTGATGAACCCCAATAAAGTGGCTTGTATCATCATAGAACCTATTCAGGCAGAAGGAGGTGACAATCATTTCAGAGATGAATTCTTATTAGGATTAAGAAAAATCTGTGATAACAACGAAATCTTACTTATTTTTGATGAAGTTCAGACAGGGATTGCTATTACAGGGAAAATGTGGGCATTCCAGCATTTTACAGCAAAACCGGATATCATTTCTTTCGGGAAAAAAGCTCAGGTTTGCGGTGTATTAGCCAATAAAGAAAAGTTTGACGAAGTTCCGAATAACGTTTTCAGAGAAAGTTCAAGAATCAATTCTACCTTCGGAGGAAACTTTATAGACATGCTTCGTTTCCAATTGGTAATGGAAGTTATCGAAAAAGAAAACCTTGTAGAAAATGCAAGAATAGTTGGAAACTTCTTATTAGAAAGCTTAAAAGGTTTTGCTGAAAAGTATCCTGAAAAAATTTCAAACGCAAGAGGAAGAGGCTTGATGTGTGCGATTGATCTGCCAACTGCAGAACAAAGAAACCATCTGATGAGCGAGCTTTTCAACGATGGATTGATCATTCTTCCATGCGGAGATCAGTCTCTTCGTTTCAGACCTCATTTGAATGTTACAAAGGAAGAAATCCAGCTTGCTTTAGACAAAATTGAAAACAATATTAATAAAATTTAAACCTCGAGGATTTGTAATTTTAAAAAAATTATCATATATTTAGATACTCAAACAATTAGGATATGGAAAGAAGTACGAGAGTATCGGTTTATGTAAGTGATAACCCTTCAGAAATTCAATTGGTTAAGTCTAAATTGGATGATGCTGAAATTACAAATACCGTTGAAAATAACTATCTTACGTTTACTACAACGCCTACAGCAACTTCGCTAAAGGTAATGGTAGATTTGGAAGATGAAACAAAAGCATTTGATATTATTGATGCTTACCTTCAACAAAGTGAGAATCAATAAACAATTTCATAATTTTAAATTTTACTACTTCGAACCGAAAATTAATTTCTTATTAATTTTCGGTTTTTTAATTATAAACTATTATAGAAGAGGGTTTTAAAGAATAAATAACTAGCTGTCATTCTAGATTTTTAATTCTTTAAGCCATCTCATTTTTTAATCAAATATGACAAAATGAATCCAGAGATTAAACTAAGACAAGCGGAAATTGAAGAAAGAAACAGTATTTGGGAAATTATCCAGCAATCCATAGAAAGAAGAAGACAGGATGGAAGTACCCAATGGCAGAACGGATATCCTAATCTTGGAACAGTAGAGAGTGATATTGCCAAAGGATTCGCTTATGTGATGACAGTAGATGGAGAAATTGCAGTATATGCTGCTTTGATTCTGAATGATGAGCCGGCTTACAGTACCATTGAAGGAGCATGGCTGAGTGATGGTGAATTTGTAGTAGTACACAGAGTAGCTGTTGACGAAAAATTTGCAGGACAAGGGATGGTAAAAAAACTTTTTGATCAGATTGAAGAATTTACCAAGTCCCATGGAATTCAGAGTATTAAGGTAGATACCAATCATGACAATCTTGCTATGTTGAAAATCCTTGAAGGCAGAGGCTATTCCTATTGTGGAGAGGTTCTTTTAAAAGACGGAATGAGAAAGGCCTTTGAGAAGATTATAATTTAAGCAAAAAGTTAAATCATCTTTCATTGAATTTTTAAACCGGGGTGTATTTATAAACTCTATCAGGTTTGTTCGTTTGGTTCTGAACTAATTTTTACATTTGTTAAAAATTTTTATATTATGCACCAAAGTATAGAAATTGATGAGAAAATTTTTCAGGATGCCGTAAAGTTCTATGGCACCGTGTTTAGCTTACCCCCTTTAGCATCGAAAATTTATTCCTACCTTCTTTTTGACTATGAGAAAGTAGGAATTACTTTTGACGAATTTGTTGAAGTGCTCTCTGCGAGCAAAAGCTCTGTTTCTACAAGTATTTCATTACTGTTAAATGCACAGCTTATCGTAGACCACAATAAAATGGATGAGCGGAAACGATATTTTTTCATCAATGATGAATACAAGAAAATACGATTCGAAAAAATTGTCCAAAAGATGCAGGACGAATTAAAACTATTAGATGATTTAAACAATTTTAAAAAAAGTAAAGATGATGGATACAATGAAAGAATAGAAGTTTACAAAGCACTCTTAAATAAAAACATAGAAAATATTCAGGAATCTCTTAATAAACTATAAAATGAATAATAAGCTAGTTATACTTTCCATTGCAGCGCTTTCACTGACTGCCTGCAAAAAAGAAGCTCCCAAACAAGATGGTGCCAAGCCGTACCCTGTTGTTTCTGTGGAGTCAAAAAATATAGTGGGTTATCAGACGTTTCCGGCTACCATCCAAGGTAGAGTAAACAATGATGTACGTGCAAAAATACAGGGGTACATTACCCAGGTATTGGTAGATGAAGGACAATATGTTACAAAGGGACAGCCATTGTTCCGTCTGGAAACTAATATTCTGAACGAAAACGCCGCTGCTTCCAAAGCAGGAATTGGCGCTGCTGAATCCAGTATTGCAGCAGCTCAGGCTTCGGTAAATGCCGCTCAGGTTGAAGTGAACAAACTAAAACCTCTGGTTCAGAAAAATATCATCAGCAACGTACAGTTACAGACAGCCCAGGCTCAGCTGGCTCAGGCCCAAGCTCAGTTACAACAGGCCAATGCTGCCAAAAGACAGGCAGAAGCCAATTATAAAGGGGTAGAAGCCAATATCGAATACTCTGTTATTCGTGCTCCTATTTCAGGGGTAATCGGAAGACTTCCGTTAAAAGTAGGAAGTTTAGTTGGACCGTCTGATCAGACCGCTCTGACAACAATTTCTGATACTTCTGAGATCTTTGCCTACTTTGCAATGAATGAAAAAGAATATTTTGATTTCCTTGAAAAAGCTCCCGGATCTTCTATGCCTGAGAAAATCAAAAACCTACCCATGGTAGAGCTGCAGTTAGCAAACGGAAGTCTTTATCCTGAAAAAGGGAAAATTGAAGCCATTACCGGTCAGATTGATCCTACAACAGGGACTATTCAGTTCAGAGTTGTGTTTTCCAATGCTCAAAAATTATTAAGCAATGGTAACAGTGGAACCATCAGATTCCCTCAGCGCTATGATAATGTTCTTGTCGTTCCTGAAAGTGCTACGTACGAACAACAAGGTATTGTGTACGTATATAAAGTAGAAAAAGGAGATACTGCGAGAAACGTTGTGGTAAATGTTATTGACAGAATCGACAATTTGGCTCTTATAAAATCAGGAGTTAATAAAGGGGAAACAGTTGTTGCAGCAGGTATCGGAGGTTTGAAACCGGGAACAGCTGTGAAGCCAAAACCAATCAAAATGGATAGTCTTGTTCAATCAATAAAACCGAAATTCTAATGATAAAAAACTTTATTAACAGACCGGTTTTATCTACCGTAATCTCAATCTTGATTGTGATTCTCGGTGTGCTAGGGCTGATCTCGTTACCGGTTACACAGTATCCGGACATTGCACCGCCCACGGTAAGTGTTTCTGCAAACTATACAGGAGCCAATGCGGAAACGGTGATGAAGAGTGTGGTAGTACCTTTGGAAGAACAGATCAACGGGGTGGAAGGAATGGATTATATCACTTCCTCTGCGGGAAATGATGGTTCTGCCCAGATCCAGGTTTTCTTTAAACAAGGAATAGACCCGGATATTGCCGCGGTAAACGTACAAAACCGTGTGGCCAGAGCGACACCTTTGCTGCCGTCCGAAGTGACGCGTTCAGGGGTTGTAACTCAAAAGCAGCAGACAAGTGCCCTGATGTATATGTCTTTCTATTCCGAAAATAAAGATCTTGATGACGTATACCTTCAGAACTTTTTGAATATCAATATTATTCCAAACCTGAAAAGGGTAAATGGTGTAGGGGATGCCAACGTTTTCGGAGGTAAAAACTACTCCATGAGAATATGGCTGGATCCGGCAAAAATGGCTGCCTACAGTGTAACTCCTACGGATGTTACCAATGCGATCAATGAGCAGAGTAGAGAAGCTGCAGCGGGTTCTATTGGCCAGAACAGCGGAAGTTCTTTTGAATATATCATCAAATATGTAGGTAAATTCAACGATAAAGAGCAGTACGATAATATCATCATCAAATCTCTTGCAAACGGACAAAACCTGATGCTGAAAGACGTTGCTAAAGTAGAACTGGCAGGGCAGTCTTATACAGGAATCGGGGAGAACGGAAATAATCCTTCCATCAGTATGGGGATCTTCCAGACACCGGGTTCTAACGCACAGGAGATTATTAAAAATATAAAAACGTATCTGAAATCTGCAGAAAGCACTTTCCCTAAAGGCGTTAAGTATACTTTTAACTTTGATACAAACGAATTCCTGGAAGCTTCTATTGAAAAGGTAGTACATACCCTGATCGAAGCCTTCATTCTTGTATTTATTGTAGTGTATATTTTCCTTCAGGACTTCAGATCTACCCTGATTCCGGCCATTGCGGTTCCGGTATCTATTGTAGGGGCATTCTTCTTCCTGAATCTTTTCGGATACTCATTGAACCTATTGACTTTGTTTGCATTGGTACTCGCCATCGGTATTGTGGTGGATGACGCCATTGTCGTCGTCGAGGCCGTTCATGCGAAGATGGAGCACGGTATTTCTGATGCTAAAAAGGCAACGGTAGAAGCCATGGATGAGATTACAGGGGCTATTATTTCTATTACTTTGGTAATGGCAGCCGTATTTATCCCTGTAACGTTTATTACAGGTCCTACAGGGGTATTCTACCAACAGTTTGGGATTACGCTGATCATAGCCATCATCATTTCTGCTATTAACGCATTAACGCTGAGCCCGGTTTTATGTTCATTATTCCTGAAACCTCACGCAGAGCATCATACAGAATACAAGAACCTAAACCTGCTGCAGAAGTTTTTCTATAAGTTTAATATTGCTTTTAAAACAACGACCGAGCGTTACGGAAGAGGATTTGTATTCCTGCTAAGACATAAATGGGTAACCCTGGTTATCTTCGCTGTTACCGGAGGGATCTTATTCTGGGCAAGCAGCAGTATGAAGAAAGGGTTTGTACCTACAGAAGACAGAGGGATTATCTTTACAGATGTTCAGCTTCCTCCGGGAGCTTCTATGGAAAGAACTTACAACGCCTTGAAAACACTTCAGGCCAAAGCAATGAAGGTTCCTGGAGTACAGAATGTAACGATTTCTACCGGTAGAGGATTCTTATCCGGAAACGGAAGTAACAACGGTCTTGCCTTTGTTAAACTAAAACCTTTCGAAGAAAGAAAAAAAGATGGCCAGACTTCTGAAGATATTACCAAAAAACTATTTGGAATTGTAGGAGCCGTTCCTGACGCCAAAGTAGTATTCTTCCAACCACCAAGTGTACCAGGATTTGGTAACAGTGCAGGTTTTGAAATGGTATTGCTTGATAAATCAGGTGGAGACTATGCTGACCTGGATAATAAAACCAATGAATTCATCGGTAAGCTGATGCAGAGACCGGAGATTCAATTTGCTCAGACTTCATTTAATACAAAATATCCTCAGTATCAGATGTATATCAATGTTCCGTTAGCAAAGCAACTTGGAGTTTCCGTTAGTGATATCCTTGCTACCATGCAGGGGTATATTGGAGGGATTTATACTGCTGACTTTACAAAATACGGAAAGCAGTTCAGAGTAATGGTTCAGGCACTTCCTGATAACAGAAAAAGTATTGATAACCTGAATGAATTGTATGTAAAAACCGGTTCAGGTGTCATGTCTCCGATCTCCCAGTTTGTAACCCTTACTAAAGCATACGGGCCACAATCTGTAAGCCGTTATAACCTGTTTACTTCAGTAAAGGTAACAGGAGCAAACTCTGATGGATATAGTTCCGGGGATGCCATTACTGCTGTACAGCAGGTGGCTAGTGAAACCCTGAATCAAAATTACGCAGTAGAATTTACCGGGTTGACGAGAGAAGAATTAAACTCAGGATCTCAGACGCTTCTTATTTTCGGGCTAAGTTTGATCTTCGTTTACTTTATCCTTTCTGCACAATATGAAAGTTATATTCTTCCATTGATTGTTGTTATTTCTCTTCCTCTTGGGGTAATGGGAGCGTACTTCGGACAGAAGATTATGGGCTTGGAAAATAATATTTATTTCCAGATTGCACTGATCATGCTTGTAGGACTACTGGCGAAAAATGCGATCCTTATTGTCGAATTTGCTGTTCAGAGAAGACATCATGGTGAAACGATTGTAATGTCAGCCATCAATGCAGCTAAAGCCAGGGTGAGACCGATTCTAATGACATCGTTTGCCTTTATCTTCGGTTTACTGCCGCTAGTTCTGGCAAGTGGAATTGGTGCGGTAGGTAACAGATCTATTGCAACGGGTGCGGCAATCGGACTATTGATAGGAACTATTTTGGGATTATTTGTCATTCCGGTTCTGTATGTCATCTTTGAAACATTGCAGGAAAAAATTAAACCTATCAAAAAGAAGAGATCAATTTAGCAGAATAAAATTAATTAGAGAAGTTAGAAGCTGGATATTAGAAATTAGTCTAAAATCAAATCTAGCTTCTAGCCTCTAACATCTAATTTCTAATTTTAAATAATGAAGAGTTTATTAAACATCATAAAAGGAATCACTTTTTCAGTTTTCATACTCGGAGCCGTATCATCATGTATGGCAAGAAAAGAGTATGAAAGACCGAAAAACGTTGTAGACGAAAAGCTTTTCCGTACGGATATGCTTCCTTCTGACAGTGCCAGTATCGCAGATATTTCATGGAAAGAAATATTCACAGATCCAATATTGCAGGGGCATATTTCTAAAGCACTGGCAAACAACCTTGATATCAGGATCGCTTTAGAAAGCATTAATTCTGCAGAGGCGTATCTTAAACAAAGCAAAGCTGCTTATCAGCCGACACTTTCTATCGGACCCAACTATACTTTTCAAACGCAGTCAATCAATACTCAGTTTGGACAGATCATTGGGGAAAGACGTTATGTGAACCAGTTTGACATTACAGGAACTATCGGATGGGAAGCAGATATCTGGGGGAAATTAAAAGCACAGGAGAAAGCACAATTAGCAACGTATTTAGGAACTGTTGCCGCTCATAAAGCAGTAAAAAGCAGCCTGGTATCTTCCATCGCTTCTGCTTATTATCAATTGCTGACTTTTGATGCCCAGAAGAAAATTATTACAGAAACTATTGCGGTACGTGAGAAAAACTTAGAGACTACCAAAGCTCTGAAAATTTCAGGAACCGTAACAGAAGTAGCAGTACAGCAGAGCGAGGCTCTTGTCTTCAATGCCAAATCATTACTGATTGATATTGATACACAGATCCAGCAGCTTGAAAATACCATGAGTCTTTTGATGGGAGAACCTTCTCACTCTATTGAAAGATCTACCCTGGAAGGGCAAAATATTCCGATCGATTTGAAATTGGGTTATCCTGCTCAGCTTTTGGCTAACCGTCCGGATGTGATGAGAGCGGAATATAACTTAATGAATACTTTCGAATTGACGAATGCTGCCAAAGCTCAATTTTATCCTACTTTAAAATTGACAGGAAGCGGAGGACTTCAGTCTGTGGATATTGATCACTTATTCAGTGTAAACTCATTGTTCGCGAATGTAGTAGCAGGGTTGGCACAGCCGATTTTAAATAAAAGACAGATCAAAACCAACTATGATGTAAGTCTTGCAAATCAGGAAACGGCTTATTTAAACTTCAGAAAAACAGTGCTTACTGCTGGAAAAGAAGTTTCAGATGCAATCAGAGTATTTTCTGTACAGGATTCATTTATTGAATTAAAACAAAAAGAATTGAATGCCTACAAAAATCTGTTGACTATTCCCAGGAATTGGTGAACTATGGTATGGCAAACTACCTTGAAGTATTGAATGCAAATGTGAATTCATTGAACGCGGAACTTAATATTTCCAATGCACGATATAGTAAAATGAAAGCAGCTGTAGAGCTTTATCAGGCTTTAGGCGGAGGCTGGAAATAACACTATTTTTGTTAGATAATGAAAACGTATGTCAGAAACGGCATACGTTTTTTTTTATTTTCTAAGTAGATAAAACTAAGTCGTCATCCAGATCAGAAAGTTCAATTCAATTTTAAATATTTATGTTAAAATTCTTTAAAAAGTAAAAACTGTTTGTATATATGTATTCAACTACGTAGTTTTGTACTTTAAAATATAAGCACTATGAAATTGGAGATACAAACCATAGGAAATTCATATTCAGAGCAAGCGATTGACTTGATTTTGACTATTCAGCAGAAGGAGTTTAATATTCCGATTACGATACAGGATCAGCCTGATCTTTTGCAGATAGAAAGTTTCTATACGGAGGCCGGAGGTAACTTTTGGGGAGCCTTTGTAGAAGGAGAACTGGTGGGTTCTATTGCATTGGTTAAGTTTGATGAAAGGGCAGGAGCGATCAGAAAAATGTTTGTTAAAAAAGAATTCAGAGGGAAAGAACTGAATATTGCTCAGGAATTATTAGAAGTTTTAATTTCTTTTTGCAAAGAAAATGGAATTGATGATCTGTATTTAGGAACCATAAATGTATTGAAAGCAGCTCAGCGTTTCTACGAACGGAATCAGTTTGTGAAGATTGAAAAAGGAAATCTTCCTGTGAAATTCCCTTTAATGAGTGCCGACGATATTTTTTACCATCTACATATTGACTAAACATGAATGTGATCAACGAAGCAGGAATTCTTGCGATATCCACCAGACTGCACCGCCTCAGTGAGCAATTGAGGAAAGACGGAGCCTTGATCTATAAAGCATTCGGAATTGATTTTGAACTGAAATGGTTTCCGGTCATTTTTACCATCTATAAAAAGAAATAGCCAGCGTTGTCGAAATAGCCAATGAGATTGGATACACCCATCCCTCCACAATAACCTTGCTCAAAGAACTCGAAAAACTGGAGTTGATACAGTGGGAAAAAGATAAGCAGGACGAGCGCAAGAGATTGTTTAAGCTGACTCCAAAAGGTCAGGAACTCATCGATAAAATGAAACCCGTTTGGGAGCTGATGTCACAGATTTTGGGAGATATTACCGATAATACAAACAATCTGCTGATGGCCATTGATGAAGCGGAAGAGAAAATAGCCAGCCAGTCTTTTTATCAGAGAGCGCTGCAGGTTAAGAATTCGAAATAAAATAAATTATTTATTGTATTGAAAAGAGCTGTACTGATAGGACATAGCTCTTTTTATTCAATAACTATATCAAGTAATTCTCTGAAAGAATTTATGCTTTTTAAATATTGTTTGTCCTCCTCCGTGAGTTCATTGGTTCCAAGTGCAATATCCTCTGATGCTTTTCCATCCTGACGTTTAAGAGCCAATTCAATGGATTCAATTTTGGGTTTCTTATTAAGTCCCAGTATTCTCAAATCTATTCGTTGCCCTTCTTTGATTTCACCTTCTATAATTTCTCCTATTAGGAAAAATTGTCTTCCTGTAATTTGAAAAGTATTGTTGAGTTTAAATTGAGCAACTACTAGATGATGCCAGTTATAGCCACAATATCTGCATTGTCTGGCATAAGGAGTACGGGCTAGTTTATCACATTTCGGACAATTGTTGAAAAATACTTTCTCAGGAGTTTCAGCCATTATCCGAGTTACAATGTTCTGTTTAAAAACCTCATTACCATTTTCTAATAGATTGGTGATTTCAGGATCGGAACTTATCCAATTCTTTTCTATCATTATCTTTCTGAATTGAGGATTTTCATCACTCTTGGCAGAAGACATTTGATGTTTCAGTGCTAACGTTTCATGATCATTCATTAATTTACTAAAATACCTGATGATATAATCTACTGTTTCTTTATCCATATCTAACTGAAAAAGGGTAATAATTCTTAGTTTTTTGTCGTGTCTAATTTATCATAGAATTCGATTTTTATACTGACAAACCGTTGTCACTCATTTTTTTTAAATTTACATGATTAGAAAGTTTAAAAACACAATACTATGGGAACATCTTCAGAAAGGTCAACGGTATATGTCAATACAAAAGCAGAATGGAGAGAATGGTTAGAAAATAATCATCATGTAGAGCAATCCATATGGCTTGTATGCAATACAAAAAAATCTAATTTACCTGTTGTTTATTGGACAGAACTAGTGGATGAAGCACTTTGTTTTGGCTGGATTGATAGTACGAGGAAAACAATTGATGAAGGTTCTTTTATGCAGTTATTCAGCAGGCGAAAACCCAAGAGTACATGGTCAAAGATCAACAAAGAGAAAGTTGAAAGACTGATTGAAAATAAGCTGATGACTCAGGCAGGCCTTGAAACGATCAGGATTGCAAAAGAAAATGGTTCCTGGACTATTTTAGATACTGTGGAAGAATTGATAATTCCGGAAGATCTGAATGAAACATTTAAACTTCATGAAGGTTCAGAAGCATACTTTTTAAGCTTGAGCAAATCAATAAAAAAAATGATGCTGCAATGGATTGTACTTGCCAAAAGACCCGAAACCAGGAAAAATCGCATTGATGAAATAGCAATACAGGCAGCTCAGAATAAGAAACCTAAAAACTTTTAAGCTTCAGGCCTTTGACCAATATAAAAATAGGCTGTCCCACTTTGGGACAGCCTATTCAATTGATTCATTATTGAAATGATATGATCTTAGAATCTTAAAGTTGCTGCAACAGACCAGGTTCTTCCAAAACCAAGAAATCCTGTATTACCATCAGCAATACCCTGATACACTCTGCCTGCATCCTGATACGTTTTTCCGGCATCCGGACCATTGGCAATTTTATCCCCAGCGAAGATGTTAGAGCTTAATTCAGAAACATAATATTTGTTGAATAAGTTGTACACATTAGCTCTCAGTGTTAAAGATTTTTTCGCATCAATCGTGAACTTGTAAGAAGCTCCCACATCAAATAAATGATAGCTTGGCAATTTTACAATTCCTTTTTCTCTTGCTGCTTCAGTAAGGAAGTTGATCGGGTTGAACTGTGCATATAATTTGTCATAATATTCCCAGTTGGCATCAATACTGAAAGCTTTCGTAATATTATAATCAGCCCCGATGCTAGCGGTTGTTTGAGCAGCATCTCCAACCTTCAGGTCTTTGATATTGATCATTCCCGTTGCTCCGGATACTTCCTGATTGCTTTGAACATCAAGGATGTTGAAGTTGGCGTTTCCTTTGTATTTCCAGTTACCTAAAGATAACATTCCTCTAAGCTTAAGGTTGCTAAAAGGTCTTGCTTTTGCTTCCAATTCAATCCCCTGGTGTACTTGTCCAACATTCAGAGCATTGTAGAAATAAGCATTTCCAAGGTTCAGTTGAGGGAACTTTGCAATATCTGCGGAAGTAGCATTGAATGTTCTTGAAATAAATCTGTCATCCCATTGCGTTCTGTACGCATTGATATTCACATCTACATAACGAGATTTGAAACCATATCCCAACTCTACAGAGAAGATTCTTTCATTCTTTGCATCGTTGTAAATATTCTGATTTGACGGGAACAAGGCGTTAAATAACGGCTGTCTGGAAATAACTCCAGTATTGAAAAATACGTTATGGTGGTCATCTATATTATAGTTGGCACCCCCTTTTACAATATAACCCGTTTTGTGATACCATTTTGTTTCCTGGTTTCCAGGAGTGTACAGCATATAGTCTATTCTCTTATAGTATTGTTCGGAAAGAGATCCCTGAATAGATGCACTTAGTTTTTCAGAGCTGTACTCAACCATTCCATAGATACCTGCCCATTTTACCAGCCCTTCATTGTGTATAGATACTTTCTGAGCATCTTTAAGCTTCGTAAGCGGTTCCGGTTTTACGGTTTGGTTAATATAATATCCTTTTGGAGCATTCGCTGTATTAGGAACAAATACTGCATCAGATCCTAACATATCCGTCACAATATCATACAGTGCTCCTTTATAAGTTTTAAGATCGATACCTCCGTTAAAGGTCCAGTTATTTTTTTTGTAATTAAGGTCTGCAATTACACCATACCAGTCATGAGCATTAATACTTTGCTTTCTCACAATACCATTGGTTCCGTTAAGAGTCGCTACATATTGTCCGTTGTAATCACCTGGAGAGCCCGCAGGTGCAGTAAAGGTTGATTTCTGGAAGGTATTTCCATTATAATCTGTTACCATACCCCCTCTGTTATAACGGTAAATCATATCCCAGTTGATTGTACCATCTCCACCAGCACCATAATTCATGAAGTTCATGGTTTGTCCGCTGCCGTTTTTAATAGAACCATTAAGTCCGGTACCACCGCCACCACGTCCCCACGAACCATAAAGAACTGTAGATAACTTCAGGTTATCATTCATAGTCCAGTCCCAGTTCAAGGATGCAATAGGCTTATGATAGAAGTTAGGAGCCAGGTTGAATTGAGAACCATTTAACATTCCTGTTTGTGGATTGTATCTTCTTCCATAAGTGTCAAATTGCTGTAGAGTAGCTACGTTCGCTCCGGTTGCTGAAGATCTTCTGGTGTCGTGTACCTGGGGAGCTCCGGTTGCAATTAAATTGAACGCATGCTTTTCATTAGGCTTAAATCCTGTTGAGAAAAACCATGAATAACCTTCTCCTTTTGTTCCATTGATGTAGCCATCACCCTGCCAGCGGGAAAGTAATACCGTGGTTCCCCATTTGTTCTTTAATCCGGAAGAGTACATTGCTGATATTCTGGAATAGTTATCGTTTCCAACTTCTCCCTTAATCATTGCTTTTTGCTCAGAATCGGTAGCTTTGGTTACAATATTGATGGTTCCCCCTACAGAAGGAACTACAAATTTAGAAGCACCCAAACCTCTCTGGATCTGAATATTGCTCGCAATATCTGCCAATCCCGTCCAGTTGGACCAGTATACGGTACCTCCCTGCATGTCGTTAACCGGCTGTCCGTTGATAATAACCGCAATGTTGGCACCATCAAAGCCTCTCATGTTGATTCTGCTGTCTCCAAATCCTCCACCTACTTTGGTAACGTATACGGATGGGGTAGACTTCATAATCTCAGGAAATTCTCTATTTCCTAACTTCTCCTGAATCTCAGCTGCCTTAATATTGGAAACTGCAACAGGAGTTTTTCTCTCTTTGGCTGTTTGGGAAAGGTTTCTACCTACCAACATAACCTCATCAATAGATTTTGATTTTTCTAATGAATCCTTTGTACTCTGCCCATAATATATGGCGGCCGTAGGTAATACAAGCGCTATAAAAAGTCGCTTTTTAAAAGTAATGCTCATGAAATAAACTAGCGTGTTTGATTTTAAGGCTGCAAAGATGAAAATTTATTTTTTAATAAAGTATTAAATCTTCATTACGTGACTTCATACAGCGCGTGAAATGATTATTGCCACTCATTTTTTTGAGTGTGTTAATTATTTCAGATCTTTAGTTTACAATTTGTTATAAAAAAGAAATCTGTTTAAATACATAAAATAATTATATAGCTCTTATGAAATTTATCATGGCTTACTTTTTCCCTGAAAGGTTTTATTGCTTGGTTTATTTTGTATCAATTTTAATATATTTGTAGATATTATTTGTATCAATTTTATTTTCTGAGACAGCATACGATTTTCAGGAAGCAACTGGAAGATAGTAAAGTATTAAAAAATTAGAAAAATATGACCCAGCTCAGTTTGTTCGATTCAGAAGAATTATATGAATTTCCAAAGGACCTTCTGGAGTATAGAGAGCATTTTTTGAGCAGGGAAGAAGCGGATCAGCTTAGGGCTCATCTGCTGGAAACCGCTCCATGGAAACAACGTACCCAGAAAATGTATGACAAAATGGTTTTGACACCACGTTTAACAGCATGGTATGGAGATAAAGAAAATGCTTATCCTTTGGGTGATGGTGAAGTGGATAATCATTCCTGGACACCGGAACTATTTTCCTTAAAACAAAAAATAGAACAAACCTTTGGGTATCAGTTCAATTCTGTATTGCTTAATCTTTACCGGGATCACAATGATTCTGTTGCCTGGCATCGGGACATGGAAAGCAGATATGGAAACCGCCCGGTGATTGCATCGGTAAGTTTGGGACAGACAAGAAACTTTGATTTCCGGAAAAAAGATCATCATCAGAATAAATACAGCCTGCCTCTTCCTCATGGTTCATTATTGATTATGAAAGGAGATTTACAGGAAAACTGGGAACACCGGATTGCCAAATCTGTGACCTCTATGAAAGAGCGTATCAATCTGACATTTAGACTGCTTCGTTGACTCATTTCTGGATGAAAATCCTTTTTGCTAAAACTTTTCTTTGACATTCCATCCTGTATTAGTACTGTAGCAATTAATGATACAGAAATTAAAGCTTTCAAAAAGATATAGTACCGTTACAAAACATAATTTTTCCTTGTTTCGATCATAAAATGTGGTATGGAATGTATAATCATAATCCTTTAAAAATTACTGTTTTTTCAAATATTGTGAGTATTTTTGAACCTAAAATACCAGTATTTAATTATTGATTTTAATTTCTATGATTTTAATTGTTGATGACAACCAAAGTAATCTTTATTCACTACAAAAATTACTTGAATCAAAAAACTTCCAAGTAGAAACAGCCAGCTCAGGAGAAGAGGCTCTTGGTAAAGCTCTAAAAAATGACTATGCTCTGATTATTTTAGACGTTCAAATGCCAGATATGGATGGTTTTGAAGTTGCCGAAACATTGGCAGATTATAGTAAAACGAAGGAAGTTCCTATTATATTTTTATCCGCCGTCAGTACAGATAAAAAATTTATAACACGTGGTTATGCTTCCGGCGCCAAAGATTATGTAACCAAACCTGTAGATCCTGAAATTCTTTTACTTAAAGTAAAAACTTTCTATAATCTTCAGGAGCAGAATATAGCCATGAAAAAGACCCAGCAGAATCTTGAATTAGAGGTGAAGGGAAGGCGGGAGTCTCAGGTTACGATGAAGTCTCAGATAGATCATTTTCATTTAATGCTGGAATCTCTTCCTCAGATTGCATTCACATTCAATGAAGAAGGAATCATTGATTTTGTTAATGGTAAATGGTATCAGTACTCTGATGCTGAACAGAATTTCCCAGAAACACATCCTGACGATCATGATATTAAAGAGGAATTTGAGCGATGCAGGAAAAAAGGAAAGGCTCTCGAATTAGAAATTAGAATTAAAAACGTGATTTCCGGTCATTACCGGTATCATTTGTTGAGAGTAACGCCTGTATATTATAATGAAGACCGTATTAAGAACTGGGTTGGTACTTTTACTGATATTGACGATCAGAAAAAAGTGGAAAAAGAAAAAGATGAATTTTTAAGCATTGCGAGCCATGAGTTGAAAACACCTTTAACCAGTATTAAAGCATACGTTCAGCTATTGGAAAGAAAATTAAAACTAGATAAAGACAGTCCTGAAGCAGGATTTGTGACGAAAGTTCAGGGACAGATTGAGAAGCTGAATACATTGATTACAGATCTGCTGGATGTTTCCAAGATCGAAAATGGAAAACTGAAAATCAATAAAAAGCAGGTTAATCTGGAAAAAGTTATCAGTAACGCCATTGAAACGATACTGCAGACCCATGATGAAGGTAAAGTCAAAATTGAACGCCACGGAATCAAACCAGATATTTTAATCCCATTAGACGAAATCCGTATAGAACAGGTACTGATTAATTTTCTGACAAACGCGATTAAATATTCTCCCAATAACAATCAGGTGATTGTCACCACCTTTGTAGATGAAGAAGCACAGGAGGTCAGAGTTAATGTAACTGATTTCGGTATTGGAATCCCTGATTTTAAACAGGATGCCGTATTTAAAAAATTCTATCGGGTAGAAGAATCTTCACTGCAGTTCCAGGGAATGGGGATTGGATTGTTTATCTGCTCTGAAATCATCAAACAGCATCATGGAAGTGTTGGCGTTTCCAGTATCTTAGATGAAGGTTCTACTTTTTATTTCACATTACCCCTAAATTAATTTGCATGCCGAAAAAAATTATAAGAAATCTTCAGTTTGGAGTAGGTCTTTCCCTTTTGATTTTAATAGCAAGTTCAGTGGCTTCATATTGGAGTATCCAGAATCAGATGAATCATCGCGAAAGTCTTTCAAAAAGCAGACGTTCTGTGACAGCAGTGAAAGATGTGCTGGTAGCATTACTGGATGCAGAAACAGGTAACAGAGGATATCAGCTGACCGGAAGAGAGGATTTTCTGGAGCCATACAAACGTGGTCTGAGAGAATATCCTAAAGCTTTGATACGTGCAGAATCATTAGGAATTCAGGATCAAAATCAATTGGAGAGACTTGCTGGCTTAAAAACAGCAGTTAATCAGGTGATGGAAAACCTGAAGCAATTGGTTGAAAATAGACGCAGAGGCATCATAATGACTCAGCAGCAAATGGTTACTGGTAAGGCATATATGGATCAGTGCCGGAAAGCGGTAAATGGTTTTGTACAATATGAAGAAAGTCAGTTGGAAATTAAAAACAAAGACTTAAACCGTTCATCCGGTACAACTGTTATTTTTATTATTTTTTCCGCGTTGGCCGCAATAGTCGTGACGATATTTTTCTATATCAAAATGAGAGCGGATCTTATTCGAAGAGATAAGCTGGAAAAAATGCTTAAGGAAAAAGATCAGGAAATGACACGGCGTGTAAGTGCCATTCAAAAAATTGCAAATAGAGTTGCCAATGGCGATTACAATGAAAAAGTTGTAGATAATGCACAGGACGACCTGGGAGATCTTGTAGATTCTCTTAATCATATGACAGAATCTCTTAAAATCTCTTTTGATAAAATTAATAAAAGTGACTGGCGGCAGAAAGGTCTTGCCTTGTTGAATGAGTCCCTGGTAGGAAATAAGTCGGTAGAAGAAGTTTCCAATAAAGCGTTAAAACAATTGATTGAATATGGAAACTGTATCAATGGTTCATTATATCTGTACGACGAAGGTATCCTAAAGCTTAATAAAGCATTCGGGCTGGAAGCTAATATGAAAAAGACTTTTGAACCCGGAGAAGGAATGGTGGGACAAGCCTTTATTAATTCTAAAACTAAGGTTTATAATAACCTACATGAAGATGATTTTGTAGTAACTTTTGCCAGCAGCACTATTAAAATATACGGAATTATACTGATTCCTATTTTTGCAGATGGACATGCCATTGGAGTTTTGGAGCTGGGTTCCACTTCTAACTTTGATGAAGACAGAATCAGCTATTTTAAAGAATGCGCTGTCAATGTAGGAATTGCGCTGAATGCTGCAAAAGGAAGAGAAAAAGAACAGCAGCTATTGGAAGAAACGCAGGCACAGTCTGAAGAATTACAGGTTCAGCATTCTGAACTTGAAAACCTGAATACTGAACTGGAAGCACAAACACAAAAGCTCCAGGCCTCAGAAGAGGAATTGAAAGTACAGCAGGAAGAACTGATGCAGGCAAATGCTGAACTCGAAGAACGTTCAAGATTATTGGAAGAAAAAAACCATTTGATCGCTGAGCGTAATAACGAAATTCAGAAAAAAGTAGAGGAGCTGGCCTTAAGTACAAAATATAAGTCCGAATTCCTGGCTAATATGTCTCATGAATTGCGCACCCCTCTGAATTCTATTCTTCTTCTGTCAAGGTTGATGGCAGAAAATCCGGATGAAAATCTCAACGAAGATCAGGTGGAATCCGCAAAAGTTATTCAAAGCTCGGGGACCAGTTTATTAACTCTGATTGATGAAATTCTGGATTTAGCGAAAATAGAATCCGGTAAAATGACCCTGGAATATCAGGATGTGATCATAGAAGAAGTGGTAACAGATTTAAAGAGCCTTTTCAATCCCGTATTTCAGGAGAAAGCTCTTCCATTTAATATTCAGATCGATCAAAATGTGCAGGCCGTCATTGAAAGTGACCGTCTCCGAATCGATCAGGTATTGAGAAATTTATTGTCTAATGCTTTAAAATTTACAACAAAAGGAAGCATTGATTTACATATCAGAAAACATTCTGAAAAACCTGACTTTATTATATTCTTAGTAAAAGATACCGGTGTTGGGATCGCAGAGGAGAAGCAAAAAATTATCTTTGAAGCATTCCAGCAGGCTGATGGATCTACCAAAAGGAAATTTGGAGGTACTGGCTTAGGACTTTCAATAAGCCGTGAAATTGCAAGACTTCTGGGAGGAGAGCTGGTTCTGCAAAGTGAATTGAACAAGGGAAGTGAGTTTAGCTTTGTCATTCCTGTACATGCTGTCACTGAAGTTGTTCATTCCGAAACAGATCAGGATCTGGTAGAGATTATACGTGAAGATGTTGAAGAAATTCAGAATATTCTCGATGAGGGCGAAAGACCAGTAGTTCAGCTGAACATATTGGATATTCCTGAAGATGTAGCGGACGACAGAGATCATATTAAGGAGGGAGACAAGGTTATTTTGATTATAGAAGATGATGTTAATTTTGCAAAAGCATTATTAAAGTTTGCCCATTTACAAAATTACAAGGGTATTGTTGTGGTAAGAGGAGACCATGGTTTGTCAGCAGCTCAGCAGTACCGTCCACATGCAATTTTACTGGATGTTCAACTTCCTGTAAAAGACGGCTGGGAAGTAATGGATGAGTTGAAATCGGACTCTGCTACCAAACATATTCCAGTTCACATGATGTCTGTTCTGCATCTTCAAAAAGAAAGTCTTATGAAAGGTGCTGTTGATTTTATCAATAAGCCGGTAGCACTGGATAAAATGACAGATGTATTCAGAAAAATTGAAAATGCATTAGAAAAAGGGCCTCAGAAAGTCCTCATCGTTGAAGAGAATGCCAAACATGCCAGTGCATTATCCTATTTCTTGAGCAATTTTAATATTTCTTTGTCCGTAGAACACAATGTGGAAGATAGTGTAAAAGCATTGACTTCTGATCTTGTTGACTGCGTTATTCTGGATATTGGGAACTCAAAAGGAAATGAATACCACGTAATAGAATCAATCAAAAGTTATGAAGGGCTGGAGAACCTTCCTATCATTATTTTTACAGAGCATAATTTATCGAAGGAAGAAGAACTGAAAATAAAACAGTATGCAGATTCTATTGTTGTAAAAACGGCACATTCCTATCAAAGAATTTTAGATGAAGTAGGTTTATTCTTACATTTGGTGGAAGAAAAAAACAATGCATCTGAAAGCACAGCAAGTAAGGCCCTGGGATCTTTAACAGAAGTATTGAGCGGAAAAAAAGTACTCATCACAGATGACGATGTACGAAATATCTTCTCTTTAACAAAAGCCCTGGAAAAATATAAAGTAGATGTGATTGTAGCCATGGATGGGAAGCATGCTCTTCAGCAGCTTCAGCAGAATCCTGATGTAGATGTTATTTTAATGGATATGATGATGCCTGAAATGGATGGATATGATACCATCAGGGAAATCAGAAAAATGCCCGTATTCAAAAGGCTGCCTATTATAGCTATTACTGCCAAATCTATGATTGGAGAACGTGAAAAATGTATTACCGCCGGAGCTTCAGATTATATCTCAAAACCTGTAGATATAGATCAGTTATTATCTCTCCTTCGCGTTTGGTTATATGAAAGTTAAACAGATAAAATTCTGATGAATAAGAAAATTTTAATTGTGGATGATGATCCACGTAATATATTTGCATTGAAACTCACTCTTAAGGCCCGTGGATATGCCGTTGAGACCAGTACAATGGCTCAGGAAGCTTTTGATATTCTGATGTCAGACCAAAAGTTTTCTGCTGTTCTTATGGATATGATGATGCCGGGAATAGATGGATATGAAGCGGTCAGAATGATAAGACGTACCCCAGAGATCAAGGATATTCCTGTCATTGCGGTTACTGCACAGGCGATGCCTGAAGACCGTCAGAAATGTATAGAGGTAGGAGCTGATGACTATGTCTCAAAGCCTATTGATGTAGATCTTTTAATAACAGCAATAGAAAAACTTTTATAGATGCTGGAACCAAGTATCATAAAAGATCAGGAAGTAGAATATCTGATCAATGATGTCTATGAGACGTATGGCTACGACTTTTCGGGCTATAGCAAGGCTTCGTTTAAAAGAAGGGTAAACCGGATATGCCTGTTGGACAGGTTTACCAGCTTTGCAGAGCTTAGATATACCATTATGAATGATCCGGAATATTTGAAACGCTTTGTAGAAGAAGTGACCGTAAACGTTACAGAAATGTTCAGAGATCCTTCTTTTTTTAAAACATTGCGGGAAAAGATATTACCGCAGTTGGGCACCTATCCCTTGATCAGAATCTGGATTGCGGGTTGCTCAACTGGAGAAGAAGCTTATTCTATAGCGATTCTGTTGAAAGAAGCTGGTCTTTATCATAAATGCCTGATTTATGGTACTGATCTGAATCCTTCTGTTCTGGAAACTGCAAGAACCGGTGTTTTCCCTTTGCAGCAGATGAAACTCTATTCCGAAAATTATATGCTTTCAGGTGGGGTAAAAGATTTTTCTGATTACTATACTGCGAACTATGATAGCGTAAGATTTGATAAAAGCTTACAGGAAAAACTGATTTTATCTACCCATAATCTGGTGTCAGACAGCTCTTTTAACAGCTTTCAGCTGATCATATGCAGAAATGTCCTTATCTATTTTGAAAGAGAGCTGCAGGAAAGAGTATTCCGTCTTTTTGACAACAGTCTCGAGAATCTGGGTTTTCTCGCTCTGGGGGCCAAAGAAACACTTAGGTTTTCTACTATTGATAAAAATTATCATCAGGTCGAAGACCAGAAAATATGGAAAAAACTTGATCACCATTTATAACAACAGCCATGAAATTACAAACGAACATAGAATTGATTGTCATCGGAGGATCAGCAGGAAGTTTACAAGTCATTATTGAAATGGTTAAAAAACTTGATGATGCTGTGAATATCCCTATTGTTCTGGTAGTTCACCGTAAAGCTCAATCAGGAGATGTTTTACGAACCCTGTTGCAGCAGTTTACGAAGATATCCGTTATAGAAGTTGAAGATAAAACCGAAATCCGTAATCGTGCCCTATATATTGTTCCTGCGGATTATCATTTGTTGTTTGAAGATAAGAAAAATATGTCATTGGACAGCTCAGAAAAGATGAACTATTCCCGTCCTTCAATAGATGTTACCTTCAGGTCAGCAGCTGAAATTTATGAAGAAAATATGATCGGAATACTCTTATCAGGTGCCAATGCGGATGGAGTGGAAGGACTGAGCTATATTAAAAAAAACAAAGGGCAGGTCTGGATTCAGGATCCTGAAACAGCAGAGGTAGAATATATGCCCAGACATGCTATAGAAAAGATTGATTATGATTTAATTATCAGACCTGATAGTTTAGCAGATTACATCAATCAATTGTAATATTTCTGAATAGAATAATCTAAATAATATGAGTAAAAAGAAAATTTTAATTTTTGATGATGATACGGCTATTTTAGAAGTGATTACCATCATATTTGAAGAAAATGGCTATGAGGTCAAAATCTCAGAAACATCACATGATATTCTTGAGAGAGTAGCAGAATATAAGCCTGATGTTATTCTTATGGATAACTGGATTCCAAGAATCGGAGGAGTGGAAGCGACAAAACTTCTCAAAAGCACTGAAGAATTTAAGCATATTCCGGTAATCTATGTTACCGCAAATAATGATATTGTTGCTTTGGCATCAGAAGCTCAGGCAGATGATTATGTATCAAAACCTTTTAATCTTGATGATCTTGAGGAAAAGGTGGCAAAACATATAAAAGAACAGGTATAAATACCAGATATTTTGGTCTTTAGCCGATGACTGGAAAATGAAAATCTCTCAAAATTTTGAGAGATTTTTTATGTAAAATAGAATGATCTTATTGGCTTTTTCTGAGAATTTCCAATGCACTGATGATCTGGGCTTTTGTTAAAGAATAGGTATTCACCTTATAAATCAAAGAGTGTAATAAATTATAAAGTTCCGGGTTTCCCATGATAAAATCTGAAAATGTTTTGACCAGAATTGTTTTTTTTGAAATGATGTTTTGTGCAATCATATACTCAAAGCTAAGATCAATATCAATATTTAATTCTTGCCTTACGGTTAAATTGAAATACTCATCAATCAGATATTTATCTGTTATTGGATTTAATATTTTAGTTTTAGTTTCATCCATAACTGTTGTCATTACACTTTAAAATACAAATTTTATACCGTGTAAAATAAAAACATCTAGTTTAACAAATACAAACTTTATTCTTGAGATAGATTACTTTTAAAATGAGCGATAAAGTCCTCTGCAGTGGGAATATTTTCCAGATTCTTATTAATTTTTTCCAAAAGATCATTGAATGATGCTTCTCCATTTAGAACCTTCAATGAATATTCGAATGGATATAAAGAAATAACACCTCCATTATTGTTATATTTCAAAGTCATGAATCTTAAAGGATATTCCGGGTTTTTGTCCCTGTATAGTTTAAATCCTAATTCATTGACCATATAGTAGGAAAATGCTACTGTTAGCATCAGTCCAATCTGTTTGTCATCCTGATCAAATGATTTACAATACTGGTAAAACCCAGGCTCTTCAGTAACGGCTTTATCTATATTGCTGGGATGGTAGATAGGATTTTCTATTGCCGGTATTATTTTATTATCGATGAAAAAACTATTTAACATTTTGAAAGAGCCGTCAACCAGAACATCATCTGATAAAATCTGATCTTCAGTATATCTGTTGTTAAAATATTCATCTGTATATATTCCATCAATTCTGGGATTTTCAGACGGTTGATTGGCTGTGTTTTTATTCTTTGAAAAAATCTTTTTGAAGAAGTTCATGGGTTACAGTTTTTAGAGTGTATTGTTTGACAAATATAAAAATTATTAATAATCAATGGAGATTATTATTTTCCCGTGTTGCTTTCTTTTTCCGGAAAAAAGCTGCACCTTTGCCCCAACAATGGGGTGCCGCAGGTAACAGTGGCTGAGATGATACCCAGGAATGTACTTCCACACCTGATCTGGATAATACCAGCGTAGGGATTGCTTATTTATCATCTCATCATTTGATTTCTAAAGATTAATATGATGCAGGACATTTTAAAACAAATTACCTTACCGGAATGGTTTGGGGTCTTATTTTCGATAATCCAGGTTTTACTGGCTCGCAAAAACAACGTAAACAACTATCTTTTCGGAATTGCCGGTATTCTGCTTACATTGTATGTGATGCTTACATCAAAATTGTATGCTGAATTTACATTAAACCTTTATTATTTGGTCATGAGCATCTATGGATGGCTGTATTGGAAATTCGGGAAGCAAAAATCCGAAATGGAAATCTCTTTTACCTCAACTGCTGAAAAATGGATTACCGGAGGAATTGTCCTGGGAACCTTTAGTTTATTCTGGTTCTTTCTCACTCATTTCACCGACTCAGATGTTCCCATTTGGGATTCTTTGGTAAGTGCTTTCGCATGGGCAGGAATGTGGCTGATGGCAAGACGAAAAATTGAAAACTGGGTGATACTGAACGTTAGTAATATTATTTCCATCCCCTTAATGATTCATAAAGAATTATATCTCTACGCTGTTTTGACATCATTTTTGTTTTTAGTAGCCATTTCCGGATATCTGGAATGGCAGAAAATTATTAAATCTAAAGCTCATGCTCAGTACTAAAGACATCAGAAAGGAACTTCATGGCGCCTCTAGAATTTCTGACAAGGTGATACAGCATATTCACGAAGAAGGATGGCTTAAGATCTGGGTGCCGAAAAAATATGGTGGCTTAGGGTATCGTTTTGAAGAAGGACTTAAAGCATTATTTGACTGGGCTGAAACCGATGGAAGCTTTGGCTGGATGCTGACACTTTGTGCCGGGGCCAATTATTTTTCCAGAAATATCAATCCTGAAGTGGCTCAATTACTGTTCACCCACTCTAAAACGTGTTTTGGGGGAAGTGGAATGGTAGGCGGAACTGCGGAAAAACAAAGTGATAACACGTACCTTATTAATGGATTATGGAATTTTGCAACAGGCGCACCCCATCTGACCCATTTTACACTCAATGCCAGCATTACAGAAAATGGGAAGTCAATAACGGATGATGACGGTAACGAGATTATTCGCTCGTTCATCGTTCCGAAAGAACAGGCTGTAATCATCCCCAATTGGAAATCTATGGGAATGAAAGCCAGCGGGACCTATTCTTTTACCATTAAAAATGTTCTGGTAAGCGAGGATTACAGTTTTGTTTATGATACTTTTTTCACGAATGATATTCTGGACAGCATTCCGTTTCGGGTTTTTGCGGATTTGACACTTTTGGTCAATTATCTGGGAATCGCTTCTCATTTTATTGAAGAAGCAGAATTTATTCGTCCTCAGATCAATTTCAAAAGTTTTGCAGAGTCCATTGAAAAGCATTTGGAAAAAGTATTAAATATTTCCAGAAATGTTGAAAATTCGCTCAGTGATAACAATGCAATTCCGGCAGATCAACAAAACGAAATTCATAGCTATGGGGTAGAGCTGGTTCAGCAATTATCCCATCAGATACTTAAGATATACACACAGCTGGGAATCCGGGCAACAGATACAGATTCTGCAGTGTATCAGGTGTTCTGTGATTATTTTACGGCGGCGATGCATTCCAATTTCAGACCTTCAATCGATGATTTAAATGTATCTTTTTGAAATAAATCTTTAGGAGTGATTACAATGTCAACTGCTTTCAGCTCAATATGGTTAGGAATTTAAACTTAATATAACGTTAATATGATTGACATAGCTTTTGGATACTTTTGCATCATTGTTTTGAGTTCAAAGACGTTTTAAAAGATGGATCATTTTAAAGAAATATATTCCGGTTATAAGCACAGGGTGTATTTTTTTGTGGCAAAATACCTTTCAGAAGAAGAGGATATTGAAGAAATTGTTCAGGATATTTTTATGCACGTCTGGAAATATCTATCCAAAACCCATTCACCTTCAGAAATTGAAGCACTCATCTTTAAATCTGCCAAACAGGAAATCTCCAATTTCTACCGCAAAAGAAAAATGATCTTCGTTCCTCTTGAAAATTCCCCGGAAAGCCAGGATGAAGAAACCTCAGAAATCGAAAAACAAACTCTGCAGGAAGATCAGCTAAAAAAGATAGAAAGTCTTTTAGAACAAGTTCCCGAAAGAAGCCGTGAGTTTTTCATCAAAAATAAAATCCAGAATCTCAGCCTTTTTACAATTGCTCAGGAAAATGATATTTCCAAAACAGCAGTTGAAAAACATGTCAATAAGGTGTTGAAGTTTCTGAGAGCGAATTTGAATTTTTTCTTTTAGATTCTTTAGTTTATATTGATATCATATTTGTATTAAGTTCCCAATCCAGATCTCTGTTTGATTGGATATATTTAATAATACTTTTTAGTGATTCTGGTTTAAAAATACCCATTGTAACGCCTGTCCACAAATCAAGAATTTGTTTTGAATCATATTTAATAAAAAGAAAATGAGTTGTGCTTCCAATCCCTCCTGTTGCATAAGTCAGAATGAGAATATCTTTGCTCTTTGCAAGAAATAGTAATTGCCTTCTGGGCATATTTTTCTCATAAATGCAGCTGCTTTGATACTCCTTATCTGGGTTGGCAATACTGAAATCTCCGGAAAGACAATCTAATTCTTTCTTTATATAACTAGGAATTGCTTGTTTTCTTGTTTGAGTTTCAAATTGATCTTTCTGCATTTTCCCTATAAAATAGTCTAGATTCTCATTTTTAAGAATGGTGGCTTCGTTAATTTTAAATTTACAGTTTTTTTGCCCCAGACAATTAATAGAGAATAAGATTAAGATAATGTACTTTATATGTTTCATTAGTTTATTCATGGTTTTTGGTATTTATAAAATACCTTCTAAAATTCAAATATACATATTCTCTATACATAAAAATATATACTTTAAAAAACTAAAAAAAATAATGTAATTTATTGATTATTATTGTTTTGTTTCTGAATAAATCAATTTCCAATTTTAACCCAATATCAACCAATATGAACAAATCGTTAAATCAAAAAAACTTAGGTTGACGATTGTACACTTTCTGCGTATTCTCTATTAAAGATCAAATAGGAGAGTATGGATTTCGAAAATCAATGGAAATCGGTCAAAGACGAAAATCGGAAAATGAAGGATTCGGCAGATCAGCGAATCTGGAACGGGCTTGAAAGTAAAATAAAATCCAGAAATAATACAAAACGAATTTTATGGGCTGCTGCTGTTCTTTTGCCTTTATTTACCGTGATGACCTTGTTTTTTACTGGAAATGAAATGAACTCTTCAGGGCATCAGCAAATGGTTTTCAGAACAGAAAAGATTCAAAAAGAATTTACACTCTCCGACGGAAGTACTATTACTTTAGAACCAGAAAGCGAACTGAAACTGACTGAAAATTTCGGAAAGAAAACCAGAAATGTTTCTTTTAAAGGAAAAGCATTTTTCAGTGTTGCTAAGAATAAAGCGTTGCCGTTTATTATTGATGCCAATGGGTTTAAAGTAAAAGTCTTAGGAACCAAATTTTTGCTTGATCAGAGATCCGAAGATAAAAAAGTCTATCTGAAAGAAGGAAAAGTGAAAATAGATTATAAAGGACATACTACATTCCTTTTACCTAAAGAAACCTGGCTTG
Source organism: Chryseobacterium sp. MEBOG07 (assembly GCF_021869745.1). Classification (NCBI taxonomy): domain Bacteria; kingdom Pseudomonadati; phylum Bacteroidota; class Flavobacteriia; order Flavobacteriales; family Weeksellaceae; genus Chryseobacterium; species Chryseobacterium sp. MEBOG07. The sequence goes on along the minus strand of NZ_CP084579.1, from coordinate 3,013,940 downwards.
CAGATAAAGACGGAACTGAAAAACATTTCTATGATCAGGATGTCGTAAGAACATTTGATTTTAATGAAATGAAATTTGGGCAGGCGATTTCCCAATTGGAGAATACCTACAATATTTCTATAACCTATCCTCAGCATTACAAAGAGAATATTATAGATGGAGACATCACCGGGGATCTGGGTAAAGTGATTAAAACAATAAGGTTTCCTTTTAATCTGAAAACAAGAAAAGAATCAGAAAATCATATCATTTTAGAAAAATAATGCACCAGTAATTGGGGTTACCGATGCATTGAATATAAATCAGTCAAATAACAACTAATTTCAGCAAAGCTATGAAAAAAACAACAATTAGCATGATGTTGTTGGGTCTTTTGTGTGCGCCACAGTTTTCCTTCGCAGAGGCTAACAAATGTTTTCAACAGTCCGTCAATCAGCGGAAAACGCCTTTAATTAAAATTTTTGAAAAACTTTCAAAAGAGCATGACGTAAAATTCTTTTATTCGGTTTCAGACCTGAAAGATATCCAGGTAGATGAATCTCAGGTCAACTATCAATCGCTGTCAGCATCTTTAGACTATCTGAAGAAAAATGTCGGCCTGGACTTTAATGTAGATCAAAAAACAGTAACAGTTCGTCTCAATTCCAAAGCAATTGCCAGGATTCAGAGAGCGAATGCCATGCAGACTGCAGACTATGTCAATTCAATAAGAGACACTGCAAAATCCAGAGAAAAAAACATTGATGAGGTTGTTTTGGTCGGTTATGGGAAGCAGAGCAAGAAAAACAATTCGGGTTCTATTTCTTCTATTGATGAGAAGCAGATGAAAGGAGTAGCTTCCAGCAACTTTGGAGATATTATCGCAGGAAAGGCAACCGGAGTTCAGATCACTCAGGCGAATGCAAGTCCGGGAAGTTCGCCCTCAATAAGAGTAAGAGGGATCGGAACTTTAACCGCAGGCTCCAATCCTTTGATCGTTGTGGACGGACTTCCTTTAACCGAAGGTTCCAATCTGAATGCAATTGACCCTAATTCCATTGCCAAAATTGATATCTTAAAAGATGCTGCTTCTGCCGCAATTTACGGTTCCAGAGGAGCCAATGGAGTAATTATCATTGAAACTAAACAGGGAAAGAAGGGGAGAATGGCTGTTTCTTTCGATTCCTATTACGGAATGCAGATGAGAAGCGATAATGTGAAATTGGTCAACGCTTATGATATGGCCACTTTTCTGAAAGAAGCCAGAGACAACAACTACCTTTCTAAAGGCAGCAACAGAAGCATTTCGGATAATAATGCAACAAGAATAAGCAAAGGAGCTTCTTTAAGAGAGTTAATTCCTGATTATTTGGCTCCTTATCTGGCAAAACAACCGGGACTCACAGATACCGATTGGTTGAATACGGTAATGAAACCTGCGCCCATCAGCCAGACTTCACTGAATATTACCGGAGGAAGCGATAAAAGTAAATACGCTTTTACAATGAGCTATTTTAAGCAAAAAGGATTGGTGATCGGGACAGATTATGAGAAATTTTCCACCAGTATTAATCTTTCTACAGAGCTTACAGATAAATGGAAAGTAGGAGTAACCATGACGCCATCTTATGCAACGGGAACCATCAATGCTGCAGAAAATTCGAGAAGCTATAATCCTTTGCAGATGGCTACGGCAATGTATCCATTTTTTAAGCCCTACAATGATGACGGAAGTCTTGCCATTTCGCAGCAAATCTTAGGAAATACGGCTACTGATGGAGCCTTGGTAGAAAACCCTGTTGCCGTTCAGGAAATGACGAACAGAAAATATACTTTATTTAAAACATTCGGAAATATCTTCACCGAACTTGAAGTGTTGAAAGGTTTGAAGTACAGATTGTCTATAGGCGGAGACTACACCAATTACGAATATAATTTCTTCGATCCTTCTACAGTAGGAGCTTACAGAGCAGCAGCTCCGGACGTTACTTTTGCCAACAGAACTGAATATATCCGCAAAAATTATTTAATTGAAAACTTACTTTCATTTGATAAAAAGTGGGGTTCTCACAGAGTAGATGCCATTTTGGGACAGTCTTTTCAGCAGGAAGATAATACCCAGCTTTTAACCGAGGCCACAGCATTTCCTGATAACAGCATCCGAAATATTGCTGGTGGAACTTCATTTAAAAATACGTTAACTCAATACAAATGGCGGTTGATGTCTTATTTTACAAGGGTTAATTACACGTTCGATAATAAGTATAATCTGATGGCATCTTATCGTAGAGATGGTTCTTCACGTTTCGGAAAAAACTCCAAATGGGGAGATTTCTATGCATTTTCTGCAGGCTGGACCATCAGTAATGAAAATTTCTTTCCTGAAAATAATATCGTGACCGATTTGAAACTCAGATATAGCCTTGGAAGCAACGGAAACAATCAGATTCCTAATTTCGGGGCTTTTTCACTGATGAATCCTGATAATTATAACTTTGGAGGATTTTTAATACCAGGTTACACAACGGCAACGGCTCCCAATCCTAATATTTCATGGGAAAAGTCCAGATCAAATAACTTCGGGATCGATTTTTCTCTGTTTAAAAATATACTGAACATTTCTGCAGATTATTATATACTGAACAGAGATGGTTTGTTATTGGATGTTCCCGTTCCGCAACAGTCCGGTTTCAGTACATCCCTTCAAAATATTGGGAAGATCAAAAACTCCGGTTTCGAATTACAGATTGCTTCAAAGACATTCAATATCGCTACAGACTTTACGTATTCGGGAAGTTTTAATTTTTCAACCAACAAAAATGAAGTTTTGGCTCTGGCAAACGGGCAAAACCAGATTATTACAGGAGAAAATAATTTCTCTGTCACAAAAGTAGGCGGCTCGATTGGTGAAATGTACGGTTACAATATCCTGGGAATTTATAAAACTCAGGAACAAATCAACAATTCACCCCACATTACCGGAACAATGGTAGGAGATTATATCATGGAAGATCTGAATGGAGACGGAAAAATAGATGTGAATGATAAAAGAAGCTTCGGAAGTGGTGTTCCAAAGTATATTCTAGGTTTTAATAATAATTTCAGATATGGACTTTTTGAACTGAGTTTCTCATTATACAGCGAAATTGGTAAAAAAATCTACAATGCGGATGCGGTAACCACTTTAGAATCAGGAGAAGGCTTCGGAATGGCTTCGCAGTATTACTTTGACAACCGCTATAATGCAGTAACCAATCCAGATGGCTTTTTTGGGATGCCGAATATGAATTTCTCCAACAACAGAAAAGAGGCCAGAACCTCTAATTTGTACTTTAAAAATGCAGATTATGTGAGATTGAGATCACTTCGCCTGGCTTTTAATTTCCCAAAATCTATGCTTGAAAATATCGGGTTGGAAAATGCCCAGATCTATGTGGTAGGAAACAATCTTTTTACCCTGTCAAAATACAAAGGAATGAATATCGATGCTACTTCAGACAATGTTCTTACGCAGGGTTTTGATCAGGCTTATTATCCGGTAGCTAAAATTTATTCTGTGGGCTTTAACCTTAAATTTTAAAATCATGAAAAAAATATTCATTACAATATTCAGTCTTTCGGTGATGTGTTCTTGTTCGTCTGATCTTTTGAATGTAAATCCTGAAGCGCAGAAAGTATCATCCCAATTCTATACTAATTCTTCAGAAATTGAGCAGGGTATTATTTCGGTGTATGGAGCACTTCAGTACACGGGACAGTATCAGCTGGCAGTGCCGGCTTTGGGAGAATTACCTTCAGATAATACCTATGATGAGGTTCCTGCCAATGATGCTTTTACTTATGGTGAGCTGGATTTTTTCACGATACAGCCTAATAATAGTCTTATTGCAAGTGCATGGAAGGATAATTATGTTGGCATTCAGCAGGCCAATATTATTCTGACGAGAATTGGGAAAATTCCTGATATGACTGATGCGCTGAAGAATACAAGAATCGGCGAAATGAAATTTCTGAGAGCATTGATGTATTTTAATCTGGTGAGAATTTTGGTGATGTTCCGTTGGTTTTAAAAGAAACTACGAATGTGAATGATTATTTCGGGCAGCCAAGAACTCCTGTTGCAGAGGTGTATTCTGCTGTAGAAAAGGATTTGAAAGAAGCCATCGATCTTTTGCCAACCACCACAACACAAAAGGGGAGAGTGACAAAAGGAGCTGCTTTGGGAATTTTGGGTAAAGTACTTTTAACACAAAAGAAATTTGCTGAATCGTTGACTTACTTAAATCAGGTTGAATCTTTAGGGTATCAGCTTTTGACCGATGTCAATAAAATTTTTGATGTCACCAATAAAAATAATGCTGAAATTATTTTTGATGTACAGTTTGCTTCAGGATTGAATGGAAATTCGGAAGGAAGCAATGCATTTCAGATGTTCAGCCCGTCCGGATCAGTTTCAGGGGCGAAAGGTCATAATCTTCCGACCAAAGAAGTTTATAATTTTTATTCGGCTGGAGATACGAGACGTTCTGCATATATCGGGCTGACTTCAAACGGAATTCCTTTTAGTAAAAAATTAGTAAAAACCTCGAATACCATTGCCGATGGAGGAAGCAATTTTGTGGTCCTGAGATTAGCTGATGTCTTTCTGATGATGGCAGAATGTTTTGCTGAACAAAATGATTTTGCCAATGCAAATCTATATGTAAATAAAATTAAAACCAGAGCAGGAATTGTTGCTGTAAACCTCTCAACAAAAGATGCGCTGCTTAATGAAATAGACCGCGAAAGAAGACTTGAATTTGTAGGAGAGGGGCATCGTTGGTTTGATCTCCTGAGAACCGGAAAGGCTATTTCGGTGATGACGGCTCATTTTAATAATAATGCAGGATACAGTACTGCACAGATCAAACCATATCATCTTCTGATGCCGGTTCCGCAGGGACAGATCAATACAGATCCTGCCATTAAACAAAATCCCGGATATTAATTAAAAAATTAAAATTATGCTAAACAATAAATTATTACAATTATTTCTTCTTATTTTTTCTTCTCTGTTCATTGCTCAACAAAAGAAAGTTTCACTTTCTGATTTTCCTGATAGTAAAGTAATGGTAGTTGCTCATCGCGGTGATTGGAGAGAAGCTCCTGAAAACTCGGTATGGGCAGTAAAAAAGGCCATTGAAAAGGGAGTTGATATGGCTGAAATAGACCTTGCGATGACCAAAGACAGTGTGTTGATCCTTATGCACGACAATACCATAGACAGAACGACAACCGGAAAGGGGAAACCCTCTGATTTTACATTATCCGAAATTAAAAAATTGCATCTGAGAGACGGTTTGGGAGTAGAAACCCAAATGAATGTTCCCACATTACAAGAGATTTTGGAGATCTCAGATGGAAAAATTCTTCTGAATCTGGATAAAGGTTTTGATTATATAAAGCAGGTATATCCTTTGGTGAAAAAACGAAATATGCTGGATCAGATTTTGTTTAAAGGTCACGAATCTTATACGGAGTTCAACCAAAAATATGGTGATATAAAAAATGACATCCATTATATGCCGATTATTCAATTGGGTAAAGATGAAGATATGAAAAAGATCTCAGAATATATCAATAGTTATAAAATCTACGGTTTTGAATTCACGATAGGAACAACAGAAAAAAATCTGATTGATTTTAAAAATCTGAGAGAAAAGAAGGTTAAAATCTGGGTAAATTCATTGTGGCCTCATCATAATGCAGGAAATAATGATGATCTGGTATTGGATCATCCTAATGTCTATGATTGGTATATTAATAAAGGAGTCAATATTATTCAGACCGACCGCCCAAAAGAGCTGATTAATTATTTGAAGAGTAAGAAGCTTTATTATTAAGAGTTAAATAGCTGGAATCTCCAATTTTCACTCTTTATTATTGAATAATGGTTTGGAGGAGAAAGCTTTAGAATTTCATCATCAAAAAACCCCTGCAAAATTTAAATTTTGCAGGGGTTTTTAAATTTTCAGCATATATCTTACATGCTTTCAGTGGAGAATACGGGATTCGAACCCGTGACCTTTTGACTGCCAGTCAAACGCGCTAGCCAACTGCGCCAATCCCCCATGTTTTCCTCAATTTTTGAGTGGTACAAAAGTAAGTATTTAAATGATATATGCAAATGTTTTATACACTATTTCTCAAAATTAATAATCATTTTTTATAACCTGAGTTTCTTATTCAATTTTTGAAAGATCAATTGAGAAAGAAACTTATCATTTTTTGCTTTAAGTTGTTTATATCTGAACCTTTTACGATTTCGTACATTATTTTTTCAATTTTTTTATCAAAATAAAAACCGAATAAGCATCAAACTCGTAAATATTTTCAAAGATATTTTTTGTTTATAAAAACTAATGCAATTATACAGAAATGAAAACAGTGAATTTTATGGTTCCTTTTTTATTGGCCGGTTTTTCAATGATAAAAGCCCAAATCGGAATCGGTACACCTTCTCCCAATGCCAGTGCCATGCTGGATGTAACCAGTACGAATAAAGGAGTATTACTTCCAAGGATTGCTCTTGTTTCTACCAATAGTGCATCTCCTCTTTCTGCCCATGTTGCCGGAATGACCGTCTATAATACAGCTACTAACACTTCTGTGGCTTCCAATCCTGTATATCCGGGACCCTATTATAATGATGGTACTCAATGGGTAAGGAAATCTACATGGAATGATGTTAGAGCAATTACCGGGGGAAGTATAAGCGATCCTATTTCACTAATCACGGCAGACGCTGCTGTAGAAACCGCATCGAATACAATTCTAAGTACTATTGCTTTTACATTAGACAGACCTTCAACTGTAGAATTCAGTGCTAATGTTTCTACCCGGTATACAGCTTCCGGGAGCAATACAACTCCATTATCAGACGGAGCTGTAAAATTATGCACAATCAACTTTCAGTTCACTACAGCTCCTGCCGGAGTTTCTACAACAGCTTTTTTTGGTGATCATTCTTCCTCCTATACCAATTCGTTTTCGGCTGCCGGAACAGCTACAGGAGATATTTACCTGAATCCATATGGAGTAGTTACCTTACCTGTGGGCAGCTATGTTTTGAATTTAAGAGGCTCTGTTTTAAGTGGGACAGCCTTCAGAATAGGATATGGCGGAGGGACTCATGATATGATTCAGATTAAAGCAACTCCATTACGGTAATTAGGACACGCTTGTATTTTAACACCATTTAAAAATCAAAAAAATGAAAAAAAATAAATATTCCATTCCAATATTCATGGCTTGCTTTTTATTTTCGCATGCTCAGGTAGGTATAGGATTATCGGATCCAAATGCCAATGCACAATTGGATATCGCAAGTACTAATAAAGGTTTTTTACTGCCTAGAGTAGCATTAATAGCAACGAATAGTCCATTACCACTCAGCAGTCATGTAGCCGGAATGACAGTGTACAATACAGCAACCAATACTTCTGTTGCAGCCAATCCTGTATATCCGGGTGAATACTATAATGACGGAACTCAATGGCAGAGAAATTCGGCTTCGAGTGATGTGAGAATGATAGCGGGAGGTACTATTGCTGATTTACTTTCATCTATTCCTGTTGACGTTCCGGCAGCCAGTCCTGTTAATACCACTTTAACTACATTTTCTTTTACTCTGGACAGGCCTTCGAGTGTAGAATTCGGAGGAAATATATCCATGTCTTTTACAGCGAATGGTGATAGCAACACCCCGGTAGGTGATTCATCTGTAAAATTAGTTACTGTGAATTTCATATTTACTTCAGCACCTAGCGGAATAGCTGTTAATGCTCCATTTGGAGATAATACAATGACTTATATGAATACAACTACGGCTAATATAACCACCATTACGGGGAATCTTTATACAGCCCCTCATGCTGTACTTCAATTACCAGCGGGAAATTATGTTGTTAATTTAAACGGATCAGCCTCTGGTGCCACTGCCTTTAGAGTCACTTATGGATCGGGTGTGCGTGATCTTGCTCAGATTAAAGCCACTCCAACAAAATAAAAAGGAAAATACTGAATATAAATTGACTAAAACCGAACTAATGAAAAATTTATTTCTTCTATTAATTATTTTTCTAGGTGTTTCATCCCCAGTAGCAGCACAAGTGGGAATAGGCCTTGCTTCACCCAACAGCAATGCAATGCTGGATGTAAGCAGCAACAATAAGGGCTTATTAATTCCCAGAGTAGCCCTTACCGCAACCAATAATCCGTCACCCCTTTCAGCTCATGTTGCCGGAATGACTGTATACAATACTGCAACAAATAATTCTGTAGCAACAAATCCTGTGTATCCGGGAGAATATTACAATGACGGGAGCCAATGGCTGAGAACAGCCGCCTGGTTTGAAAAAACAATGTTTTCTGGAGGTACAATAAACGGAGATGCACTTGCTGCAACAATTTTAGATGTTCCCGCTGCTACCACTAGTGGGTCTATATCCACTATTACTTTGGCGACAATATCATTTACACTCAACAAACCTTCTTTAGTAGAATTTAATTCTAATATTTCTGCGGTTTTCACCAACTCAGGTATTGCCCAGGGTGCTGCCGGAGCTGGGATAACGGATAATGTCGTAAAACTGTGCAGTCTTTATTATTCGTTCACTGCTGCGCCTGCCGGTATCCCTACTAATAGCGTATTTGGATTATCCTCACTAACTTATATTAATAGCTTTGCAACATTTGTTGCAACAGGTAATTTTTATCTTGTTCCCCGTTCTACTTTAAATTTACCTGCGGGAAATTATACCCTTACAGTAAACGGTGCCGGTGCAAGTGGAACTGCTTTTAGACTAACATTTGGCTCAGGTAACCGTGATGTTATTAATATAAGGGCAACACCCGTCAAATAGATGGGTTGTAAAATCTACAAAATTTAAATTTTGTAGATTTTTTTTATTTTAAGTATTTATTTTCAAATCAATGTATTCCAATAGAATAACCTAGATTTGAAAAAAAATAAAACATGGAATTTTCACCTTTTAATCCTGTGATCAAGCTTTGCCTGCAAGGGATGAGCTTTGAAGACAAAGGAATGCCTGAAGAAGCAGACATATTATTTTTGCAAGCCTGGGAAGAATCTTCGAATGACCATGAAAAATTTCTGGCAGCTCATTATGTATCACGTCATCAGAAAACGATTGCTGATCGGTTAAGATGGCTTGAAACCTCTTTGGAATTTGCTTTAAAGATAAATGATGATACCGTCAAAAGTGCTCTGCCTTCTCTTTACCAGAATATTTCCAAATGCTATGAGAATTTAGGGGATATAGAAACATCAAAAAAGAATGCTGAACTAGCATTGTTACTTAAAAATCATCCATCTGATAAAGGTCCTTTTTACCACGGAACAAAAGCCGATTTGCATATTGGAGATCTGCTGAAAGCTGGTGGAAATTCTAACTATAAATCGGAATTAAAAATGAATCATATTTATTTCACAGCTTTGACCAATGGAGCAGGACTGGCTGCTGCACTGGCAAAAGGTGATGGAGCAGAGCGCGTATATATGGTGGAACCAACAGGGAATTTTGAAAATGATCCCAATGTTACAGATAAGAAGTTTCCCGGAAATCCCACTCGTTCTTATCGCTCTGAAATGCCTCTGAAAATCATTGGGGAAATTACGGAGTGGGTGAAGCCATCTTCTGAAGACCTTCAAAAATTTCGTGAAAAATTAGATAATGGCAAAGGGGAAATCATTAATTAGTATTTAAATGATACTATTTGATGATACTCATAAAGTGCCGGATAAATCCTTTCATAGATTTGAAACAAGTTTTTCATTGATCCCATAGTTTTTAACCTCCCGACTGAAGGCTTCTATATTGGATATTTTTTTTTACAAAGTAATTCTCTATTTGAGGAATATTCCTATATTTGGGGCGAACTAAAACATTATAAACCATGAAAAATTTCAAAAAACTAACGAGAGACAATTTAAAAGACATTTCAGGAGGTGCAGGCCCAATTCCTCATTGCAGAGTAGGATACATCTATATGTGCCAGGCAGAAGCAGCTTGTTTTCCTGATCAGGATATTTGGGATTGTGCTTGCGGGTGTGTACCTGTAACAAAACCAGTATAATATAAAGCCCTCTGAAAAGAGGGTTTTCCATTTTAATAAAAACAGCCACAATGAAATATTGTGGCTGCTCTTTTTTTGAAATAAAATATCAAGTATTATAAAGATCTGGAGCGGGCAATATTAATAAGGTATACAAGGTGTGCATACATACTTCGCTTTACAGACTCTATTTTTATATCTCCTGTAGTCTGGTTAATCGTTGTTACCAGATCTGTATTGCATTGACCGGCAAAGTTTCCACTCCCTAAATAGTTTACTGTATTAGTACTTGGATAAGAAATCCTTGGATAATCTGGTGCTGTTTGGTTGGCAACTGGAGCTGTACCAGCGAATCCTTTATTGTCTACATATCGGGCTGTCCATGTGCCCAGGAACTGTCCGTTTCCGGTATTGATTCCCTGGCCTACAATAATTTGGGTATCCACAGGATTGGAAAATCCGGCACAAGACGTGTAATGATTTATAGAAACCGTGCAGGAAGAAGCATTATCAATAGGTTGAAAGCATTTTCCTTCATAAATGGTCAGTCTTTGATCGGTAGCTGACATAGAAGTGTTTAATAGTGCCTTAGGAGCAAAAATTTCTTCTGGAGAAATAAGGAACAAAACTCCCTGATCATCAGCTGCAACAATTTTTTTTTCAGCATTTGAAAGGCCTCTTACCCTTACCAGACCATTGACATCCAGCGTATGTGATGGAGTGGTGGTATTTATCCCTACCTGCGCTGTTAAAGTACCACATAAAGCAATTGCTGCCAAAAAGAATGTTTTTGTTTTCATGTTATTTTTTGAAAAGGTTAAATTTTTCACTAAGGTAAGAAATATATGTAAAATAGAAATTAAAATTGCTTTAAATAATAGAATAAAGTAATGGTAAACATATATTGAATGGATAAATCTAATTTTTCAACGATCTTATTTAAGATAACTCAAAAATGATATACCCTATATTTGTTTGAAAAATATTTGTATTTTAGCCGAAATATGTTGGTTTTTAATAAACATATTGGGGACTAATTAAAATTCAGATAATTTGAATAAAAAAAATTAGTAGATTTGCACGGAACAAAAAAATAATAAATATTAAACAGTATTCTCTGTGACAAAACCTTTAGGATGGAGTATATAGAGAATAACAGGATTTTAGGTTATAAAACTACTGAAACTATGAAGAAACTTTTTTTACTTTTATTAACGGCGTTTTTATTTATCGGCTGCAGCTCCAATGATGATACCATTTATGATTATGTAGGAACATGGTCTGGTTCTTATGAAGGAAATGATAAAGGAGTATGGAACATTGTGGTAGACAAAAGTGGTAAAGTGGTAGGTACAATGCATTCCGATGTTAATAATGAAAACTATAATATTTCCGGAAATTTAAGTGAAACAGGAGATCTTAACGCAAGAGTAGGACTTCCTTCACAAGGAGATTTCAAAGGAACTTTAACTACGGATAAAAAAGGTAACGGAAACTGGTCCAACTCAATTCCTACCCCTGCAAGAGCAGGAACCTGGAAAGGAGAAAAGAAATAAAACAAGAAAGTCTGCAGATTCTGCAGACTTTTTTATTTAAACAAATCCCATATGAGTAATTGTATTATTCTCATTCTTTAATGCTATAAAATAGAGGAGAAGATCATCATCTGAAAAATACATTTTAAAAGAGCCTTTCTGTTGCTTATCAAAACTCATTATTTCTTCAGTACATTCAGTACTATAGTTTTCAGAATCCAGTTTTATTGTTAAAATAACTGCTGTATTTACATTACAATCATCATCCTTATATAGGATATTATTTTGAATGCGGATACAATCCGAAACATTCTGAATGGTACCCAGCTGGAATCCTCTCAGAAGTTTTCTTCCTTCTTCAGTTTTTAATCCATTTTCAACAGTTCGTTTTCCTCTTTCGGAAATTACATCTAAATCTTTGATTTCAGTCATCAACTTTGCAAACTTCTGGTAGAGGAGGGGATCTCCTGCTTCTTTTATATAATCTGCAAGACTGTTTCTGATAATCTTTCCAATTTTTGAACAGTGCCCGAATTCCGAACTGTTTTGGCGGACTTTCTCATACGACGCACTTTTTTTAAAAGCCGTTTTATTGAACCCGCTTTTCTTCCGAACCACATTTTTCCCATTCAGATTATAAAATACCAGGTCGCCTACAGCCCCTGTGATCTTGATTACACTTTCATATGTTGCCATATCTTCAAAATAGAGATCAAATATACCAATAAATAATGAAAATCAAAGTTTTAACATATATTTATAATATAGTTGTAGTATAGTTATATCGTAATTAAAATATAAAATGTATATTTGTGAAGAATTAGTTAAATAAGTATAAATCAGAGGAGTATGGGATTGGGATTATTTACACAAAGAATAAAAATAAAGCAGTTGTCTGTTTTGCTGATTACATCTGCTTTCGTGGTTTCTTGCGGATCATCGAAAAGTGCTTCCAACAATAAGAAATCAGGGACCAAAACAGTCGCAAAATCTGAGAATCTAAGAAAACTGGATTCAAAATTTGATGGTAGTGTATCCAGGTCTATCAATGATATTCTTAAAGATGCTGAGAAATACATCGGAACTCCTTACAAATTCGGAGGAAATACATCATCAGGATTTGACTGTTCCGGATTTACCGTAAAAGTATTTGAAGAAAACGATTTTAATCTTCCCAGAAGATCTTCTGACCAGGCTGAGGCCGGAAAGAATATTGATATCAAAGACGTAAAGCCTGGAGATTTGTTATTTTTTGCTACCGCTGGAGGAAGCAGGGTATCCCATGTAGGCATTGTTCATGATATCGGTTCGGATGGAGAGGTGAGATTCATTCATGCTTCTACTTCAAAAGGTGTCATGATCTCATCCCTAAATGAGAAATACTGGAATAAGGCTTACCTTCACGCTCAAAGGGTTTTATAAGCTCTATTTACCTTGCCGCTATGGAAAACCGGACATTTGCTTTTATTAAATCGGACAAAAAACTGATCAAGCTTTTCTTCAAAGATATCAATGTCATCAAGGGGCTAGGCAACTATGTGGAAATTCATACTATAGATCATAAAAGATTTATTTATTACAAAACACTTAAAGATCTGATTGAAACGCTGCCGGATGAATTCATGCGCGTTCACAATTCATACATTGTCAATTTAACGAATATTGCGTCTTTTGAAGACAATCGACTGATGTGTGGTGACTTAAAAATTACAGTTGCCAAAAGCTACAAAGAATGTCTTCATACCACTCTCAGTAAAATGATGCTTTAAAGCCAATCAACATCAGGAAAACATTCATCCAAATCGTATTTCTGATCCTCTACATAAAAAAGTTTTCCTTTCTGTTTTCTTATTCTAGTTTTACCAAAAATTAAGCTCATGAATAAAGACAGCGCATTAGATTACATTAATAACAACAATATTATCGGAATAAAAGCAGGCCTGCAAAGACCGGATTTTCTTGAAATCTGGATGGTTGTTGTTCAAAATAGAATATTTGCAAGATCGTGGGGGCTCGCTGAAAGAAGCTGGTATAATACTTTTTTAAAAGATTCAACAGGAAAAATCCTATGTGGCGAAACCATTCATACTATAAAAGCAGCCATTCCTGAAGATATCAATGACCTTACCGAAGAAATTAATCAGGCCTATTTGAATAAATACAATACGGGTCATAATATCCAATATTCACAAGGAATTGTTCAGGAAAAGCATGCTGCAAAAACAATGGAGTTTATTATTTTGGATTAAAGAGATTAAAAAATCTGCGTAATATCCTCAATCTGCGAGATTATAATGTACAAAACATTCAATAGAAACGGGCTTTAACCCGTTTAATAAAAGAATAAACGATCAAATTGGCTTTAGCCGAAACTTATTTTATCACATTCTTTAACCACCCCGTCAAAAATTCTTTGAATTTTCGCCACCCCTCCAAAGGATGGGAATTCTTAGGTTTCCAATTGAAAAATTTCTGTAATTAAAATAAACCCCTTTTCATTGCAATAGCATTGCATCATAAATCTGATGAAATTTGTCAAAAAACAATTTTACTATGACCGATTTCATCAGATTCTTTATTCCCTTATACTTCATTCTTTTCTTTATTGTTTCCTTTTTAGGAATAAGTTATAAAGTAGCACAACAGATTGGTAAAAACCCTAACGTTCTCCCAAAAGACGGCTCCGCCTATGCATTGGTAGGATTGTACTTTAAACTGATTCTGCTGGTATTGCTGGTATATGTGATGCTCCTTTTATTTTTTCCTGAAGATATTTTCCATGCTTTTAAAATCAATCATATGGAGGATGATATTTTTAAATATATAGGATTCGTTTTATTGATTTTCGCTTTTATTTGGGTATGTATCGCTCAGCTGCAAATGAAAGAATCGTGGCGTATCGGGATTGACCGCGAAATAAAAACAGAGCTGATCACTCACGGGCTGTTCCGTTTTTCAAGAAATCCTATATTTTTAGGAATGACCATAAGCCTGATTGGATTTTTCTTTGTTGTTCCAACCGTCATTGTTTTTGCTTTCCTGTTGATAGGTAGTATTTTGATGCAGATTCAGATACGGCTTGAAGAAGAGTATTTGCTGAAACAACACGGAGAAATCTACCAGGCCTATAAAAAGAGGGTTAAGCGTATGTTGAACCTTTATTAAAAGCAGCATGTTAAAAACTGTTTTGCTGAACTTTTTTGTATCTTTGGGCAGTATAATTTTTCAAACTAATTTAAATAAGAAACATGTCGTTACAACAAACTATTGAAAATATCTGGGACAACAGAGAATTATTGCAGAATGAAGACAGCCAAAAGGCGATCAGAGAGGTTATTTCTTTAGTTGATAAAGGTGAACTTCGTACTGCAGAACCTACAGAAAACGGATGGCAGGTAAATGAATGGGTGAAAAAAGCTGTAGTAATGTATTTTCCGATTCAGAAAATGGAAACTATTGAAGTAGGTCCGTTTGAATTTCATGATAAAATGCCTTTGAAGAGAAACTATGCTGAAAAAGGAGTGAGAGTTGTACCACATGCAGTGGCGAGAGAAGGAGCTTACATTGCTCCGGGAGTTATTTTAATGCCATCTTATGTAAACATTGGTGCTTACGTAGATTCAGGAACGATGGTTGATACTTGGGCGACAGTAGGAAGCTGTGCACAGATCGGTAAAAATGTTCACCTGAGTGGTGGTGTAGGGATCGGTGGAGTATTGGAGCCATTACAGGCTGCTCCGGTAATCATTGAAGATGATTGCTTTATCGGTTCAAGATGTATCGTTGTAGAAGGAGTTCACGTAGAAAAAGAAGCAGTATTGGGTGCAAACGTAGTATTGACAGCTTCTACAAAAATTATCGATGTTACAGGAGATACTCCTATTGAAATCAAAGGAAGAGTTCCTGCACGTTCTGTAGTAATCCCTGGAAGCTATACAAAACAGTATCCTGCTGGAGAATATCAGGTTCCATGTGCATTGATCATCGGTCAGAGAAAGGAATCTACAGATAAGAAAACATCTCTGAATGATGCATTGAGAGAGAATAATGTAGCTGTTTAAGATTAACATTCTAAGCTAATACTACAATCTTGAAAGAAAAATTTCTTAAAATACTTTTAAACCCTAAATATATATTTGGGGTTTATCTTATTATATCGGTTGTTACAGCAATTTCCAAATATCTGAGAGGAGATTATGCGATCAATAATTATCTGATTTTTAAAAACGTATTCTTTAATACCATTCATCAGAAAAACTTATTTATCCATTATCCTGACCTATATTTTGATCTAAACCATTATGGTATATTTTTCAGTGTATTGATTGCCCCGTTCGCTATGATGCCAGACTGGCTGGGAATCTCACTTTGGAATATAGCCAACACTTTTATCTTTATCTACGGGGTCTATAAACTTCCGTTTTCAGATAGTAAAAAAGCGATTTTCGGACTGCTTTGCCTTCAGGAATACATTACTGCAGCTTTAAGTTTGCAGTTCAATGTAGCGCTGACAGGACTTTTACTCTTATCTGCAGTATACATTTACGAAAGAAAAGAAGTAAAGTCTGTAACCGCAATTTTAATCGGAATATTTGTGAAAATCTACGGAATTGTAGGATTGACACAATTTTTCTTCATTAAAAATAAAACCAAATTTATTCTTTCAGGAGTTGCCATTGCAGTTCTGTTTTTCGTACTGCCAATGGCCTATTCAAGCCCACAATTTGTGATTCAGTGTTACGCGGACTGGTTTCAGTCTATTGTAGAAAAGAACAGTGAAAATCAGGTATTAGGAAACATGCAGGACATCTCGCTGATGGGCTTTGTAAGAAGAGTTTTAGGAGATGCATCCATTTCCAACCTCGTGTTTTTAGCAGGTGGATTACCGCTTTTTGCTTTACCTTATATCAGAATTAAGCAATACAAACACTATGCTTTCCAATTGATGATCCTGGCCTCTACATTACTATTTTTAGTATTGTTCAGTTCCAGTTCAGAATCTCCAACATATATTATTGCTGTTGTAGGAGTACTGATATGGTTTTTCCTTCAGAAAGAAAGAACACCGTTGATTATAGGATTGCTTGTTTTTGTCATTATTTTCACTTGTTTTTCAACGTCGGATCTATTCCCGAAATTTGTAAAAGAAAACTATATCATCAAATATTCATTAAAAGCCGTACCTTGTATTGTGATCTGGTTGAGAGTGACATATGAACTTTTGACTAAAGATTTTGAGAAAAATTACAGCCTGAATTAATACATATGAAGAAAATTTCAATTGTAATTCCCGCCTATAACGAAGAAGGAAATGTTGCGATGATCCATCAGAAAATTAAAGAAGTTTTTGAGGGTTTAAGCAGCTATGACTTTGAAATCATATTTGTCAATGATGGCAGTAGAGACAGTACGCAACAGAAATTAGAAGAACTTTCCAACCAATATGATGAAGTGAAATTCATCGAATTTTCCCGCAATTTTGGCCACCAGCCCGCAGTGAAAGCAGGAATGGACAATGCCCTTGGAAATGCAGTCATTTCTATGGATGGAGACCTTCAGCATCCGCCGGAGCTTATTCCGGAAATGATTAAGAAATGGGAAGAAGGCAATGACGTAGTATTTACCTATAGAACTTATCCCAAGGAGATTTCTTTTTTTAAAAGAAAAACATCAGACTTATTTTATAAGCTTTTATCAAGCCTGTCAGATGTTAATTTAACAAAAGGAGGCGGTTCAGATTTCAGACTATTGGATGCAAAAGCTGTTGAAGTCATGAGAAATTTTAATGAAGACGATCTATTCCTCAGAGGATTAACGAGTTGGATGGGTTTTAAGCAAGCAGGAATTGATTTTACTGCGGCAGAAAGGCTCTCAGGAAAAAGCAGTTACAACCTTAAAAAGATGTTTACTTTTGCCTTTACGGGAATCACAGCTTTCAGCGTGAAACCTCTTTATCTGGCTGCCTATCTGGGCTTTTTGTTCTCAGCACTTTCTGTGATCGGCTATGGAACGTATGTGATTCATTCATTTATCGCCAAAACGGAAATTTCAGGTTGGGCATCATTGATTATGACCATTGTTTTCTTTGGTGGACTTCAGCTCATTATCTTAGGGATCATGGGAATTTATTTAGGTAAAATATTCAAACAGGTGAAAGACAGACCTAATTATATTATTAAAAACAAAAATTTTTAGAATGGTTTTATTGAGTTTTGACATTGAAGAATTTGATATGCCATTAGAATATAAGGGTGAAATTCCCTTTGAAAAGCAGATTTCAATTTCACAAACAGGATTAGAGAGAATTCTCAATATCCTTAAAAAACATAATGCCAAGGCTACTTTCTTTTCCACAGTAGTTTTTGCAGAAAACAGCAGACACCTTATCGAAAGGTTATTAAATGAAGGTCACGAACTGGCTTCTCACACATGGTTTCATTCAGAATTTGAAGACAAACACCTGAAGGAATCAAGAGAAAAACTGGAAGAATTATTTTCCACAAAAGTAACCGGATTAAGAATGCCGAGAATGATGCCTGTAGACGAAAAAGAAGTGGAAAGGGCAGGGTATTCATACAATTCATCAATCAATCCTACATTTTTACCAGGAAGATATAACAACCTAAAAGTTTCAAGAACTTATTTCAAAGAAGGAAATGTAACTCAGGTTCCGGCCTCGGTTTCGCCTAACTTTAGAATTCCTTTGTTTTGGTTAAGTTTTCACAATTTTCCGTTGTCTTTCTACAAAAAACTGGCTTCAGATACCTTGAAAAAAGACAATTATCTCAATATTTATTTCCATCCGTGGGAATTTGCAGAAATTAAGGACGAAGCATTTAAGCTTCCCGGATTTACTGTAAAAAACTCAGGAAAAGATATGGTGGAAAGATTTGATTCATTTGTAGGCTGGCTGAAAGAAAAAGGTCATAGATTCGGTACATTTCAGGAATTTCAAAAACAGATACAACGATGAAGATTGCTTTTGATGCAAAACGGTTTTTCCACAACACTTCAGGTCTTGGAAATTACTCAAGAGACCTTGTAAGAATACTTTCCAAGTATCAACCGGATAATGAATATCTGTTGCTCAACAAAAACAAATCGGAGCGGGGAAAAGATATCCTGGAGCACCCGAATGTTCAGTTTATTGAAACCTCAAAAGGAAACTTTTCACGTCAGTTGAAAATGGGTAAAGATGCCCAGAAACAAGGTGCGGACATTTTCCATGGTTTATCCGGTGAACTTCCTTTGAAATGGGATCCAAAACCTATTAAAAAAGTGGTTACTATTCATGATCTGATCTTTGTAAGATATCCTCAGTATTACTCTTTTTTTGACAGGAGAATCCATTTCTGGAAATTTAAAAAAGCGGCTGACATGGCAGATAAAATCATTGCTATTTCAGAACAGACCAAAAGAGATATTATTCAGTATTTAAAGGTTCCTGAGGTTAAGATTGACGTTATTTACCAAGGTTGTCATCAGGCTTTTAAAGAACAGCAGTCAGCAGAACTGATGCAGGCTGCAAAAGACAAATATAAACTTCCCGAAAGATTTATTCTTAACGTAGGAACGATTGAAGAGCGTAAAAATCTTCTGAATGTTGTAAAAGCAATCAGCAGTACCGGAATTCCTCTCGTAGTGGTGGGAAGGAAGACCAAATATTATCAGAAAATAGAAAATTTCCTTAAAAAGAACAAGATGGAAAAGCAGGTGCTTTTTCTGGAGGGTGTTTCCATGGATGAGCTGGCTTGTCTCTATAAACTGGCAGATATTTTTGTGTATCCAAGCTTCTTTGAAGGCTTCGGAATCCCTGTCATTGAGGCACTTTTCTCTAAAACTGTTGTGGTGACAAGCAATACAAGCTGCCTTCCGGAAGCAGGAGGAAAAGACTCTGTTTATGTCAATCCCGATAAGGATCTTGATATCCGTGCCAAAATACAATTTCTCTGGGAAAATGAATCCGAGAGAAAACGCCGTGAGGAAAAGGGTTTTGAGTTTGTTCAGAAGTTTAATGACGAACCCATTGCAAAAGAGCTGATGAATTTTTATCAAAAAATTCTCTGAAAAAACTTTGCATTTTAAAAATAAATCCTACATTTGCATCACAATTCAATACAATGAAACCAATTTTTTTAGCATTACATCATTATTATCATCATCTCTGTTAGGCGGAATTGATTGATATATGTGTATGCTAAAATCAAAAATAATTAAAAACCGTCTGAGTAAATAGACGGTTTTTTTTGTTTCCTGAATTCTCCTCAGAAATCTCAATAGATCAGTTTTTATTTACTCAGACCCAAAAAGGCAAAATGAGTAAATTAAAAATTGCAATCCAAAAAAGCGGCCGGCTTTATGAAGAATCCTTACAGCTTCTCAAAGACTGTGGAATCTTTGTCAACAACGGAAAAGACCAGCTCAAAGTTTCAGTAGATAACTTTCCGATGGAAATCATGTACCTCCGGAATTCAGACATCCCGCAATACCTGGAAGATGGGGTGGTAGATGTTGCTATTCTAGGCGAAAATCTCCTGGTTGAAAAAGGCAGAAATATCAGAACAATCCAGAAACTTGGTTTTTCAAAATGCCGTGTTTCATTGGCGGTTCCAAAAGAGGTGGAAACGGATGAAATCTCTTACTTTCAAGGGAAAAAAATTGCCACTTCTTATCCCAATACCCTCAAAAACTTTTTAGAAAAAAAAGGAATTGTTTCAGACATTCACGTGATTTCTGGTTCTGTAGAAATTGCGCCTAATATCGGCCTTGCAGATGGAATATGTGATATTGTCAGTTCTGGAAGTACCTTATTCAAAAACGGATTAAGAGAAACGGTTACTCTATTGAAATCGGAGGCTGTTTTAGCTCAAACGCCACAATTATCCGCTGAAAAAGAAGCCATTCTTGAAAAATTGGTATTCAGGATCAAAGCCGTTTTAAAAGCAAAAAATTCAAAATATATTCTAATGAATGTTCCCAACGAAAAAATTCAGAAAGTAGCTGAAGTTCTTCCGGTTTTGAAAAGCCCTACTGTCATTCCACTGGCAGAAGAAGGCTGGAGTAGCATTCATTCTGTGATTGATGAAGAGCGTTTCTGGGAAGTCATTGACGAACTGAAAGACAATGGTGCACAGGATATCCTAATCATTCCCATTGATAAAATGGTTATTTAAAAATTGAAAATAATTAACCATTAAGGTCATGAAGAGATTAAGAATAATTGATGTTGGAAAACGCAAAGGCGCAAGAAAATCTAATATTTTCAGCAAGATATAAATATTATTCTGTGTATTTAAGTATACGTTATTCAATTTTATCGAAGATAAAATCTTTGCGCCCTTAAAAAAACATAGCATTCAAAAAGACTTTGCGCCTTTGCGTTTATCAAAAAATAGCTTAATGATTCAAAAAAATTAAAAAGAATACAATGAAAATATACAGATATCCAACAAAAGACACCTGGAAAGACTTAGTAAAGCGTCCTGTTTTGGAACAGAAAGAAATTTCAGGTCTGATTACAGAAATATTCGCAGAAGTTGAAAAAATGGCGATAAAGCTTTAATAGAATTCAACAAAAAGTTTGATAAAGCAGAAACTGAAAACATAAAAATTTCTGATACTGAAATTCAGGAGGCAGAAAAACAGATTAAGGATGAATTGAAACAGGCTATTCAGCAAGCTAAAGAGAATATCTCAAAGTTTCATGCTTCACAAAAGCAAGAGGTTCAGAAAATTGAAACAACGAAAGGGGTAGTTTGCTGGCGTGAAAACAGAGCCGTAGAAAGAGTCGGAATTTATATTCCCGGAGGAACAGCTCCTTTATTTTCTACAGTGTTGATGCTTGCTGTTCCTGCAAATCTGGCGGGATGTAAAGAGATTGTACTGTGTACACCACCGGATAAGAACGGAAATATCAATCCTGCGATCCTGTATGCTGCAAAACTTTGCGGAGTTTCAGAAATATTTAGGACAGGAGGGGCACAAGCTGTAGCAGCAATGACTTTGGGAACGGAAAGCATTCCTGCGGTTTATAAAATTTTCGGTCCGGGAAATCAGTTTGTCGTAGCTGCCAAAGAATATGCACAACGTTACGGAGTAGCTATCGATATGCCCGCTGGTCCGAGTGAAGTTCTGGTTATAGCCGATGAACAAGCTGTTCCTGAGTTTTGTGCTGCAGATCTTCTTTCCCAGGCAGAACATGGCAGCGATAGCCAGGTTGTTTTCATTACGACAAACCTTAAAGTGTTTGAAGAGACAGTAGAAGCTGTTGAGCAGCAAGTCAAAGACTTACCCAGAAATGAATTTGCAGGTCAGGCCTTGGGAAATAGTTCTTTTATTTTGGTGAATTCTCTGGAAGAGGCTCTTGAATTCAGCAATCTTTATGCTCCGGAACACCTTATTCTGGCCATTGATGATTTTCAAAAATACATTCCAGGGGTCCAAAATGCAGGCTCTGTTTTTCTTGGAAATTACTCCTGTGAGAGTGCCGGAGACTATGCTAGCGGAACCAATCACACGCTTCCTACCAACGCGTATGCGAAGAACTATAGCGGAGTTTCACTGGATAGTTTTGTGAAGAAAATAACGTTCCAGCATCTTTCAAAAGAAGGGCTTCAGAATTTAGGCGAAACAATAGAACTCATGGCAGAAGCAGAAGGTTTGTTTGCCCACAAAAATGCAGTGTCCATAAGATTAAAATAATGAATGTTGGAAAACGCAAAGATGCAAGAAGTATAATAGGGTAACGTTTTAAGGAGCAAGGATTTTATCTCCGATAAAATTGAATATCAAATATCCTGAGCTGTATAAGATTATGCGAATGAATCAGATATAAATGAAAAATCTGTGAAATTTGTGAAATCTGCGAGAGAAATAAAGACCCATCACTTGCTGAAAATCTTTGATTTTCTTGCGCCTAAAAAACATAAGATGAAAAAACTTTGCGCCTTTGCGTTGATCCAAAAAAAGAATTCAAACCATTAAGAAAACGAAGCTTTTAAGTAGAGTTAAGATTCAAATACATTTGAATTCAGCTCATTGCTTAATAAAGATTTAAATATATCTTCTTTATTATTCTTAATAGCTCAACTCATCTTAATGGTTAAAAACAATTTTATATTAAATAATCGTTTGATAATCAATTTTAAAACGAAAAGCAATACAATGAAAAATAACAGTATCAAAACTTTAGTACGAGAAAATATATTACAATTACAGCCCTACATCAGTTTCAGGGATCACAATGAATTCAATGCTCCCGTTATGCTGGATGCCAATGAAAGTCCTTTTGGGGAATGTAACCGCTACCCGGATTCTACTCAGAAAAAGCTTAAAAGCAGACTTGCGGGGCTTAAAAACCTTTCATCTTCACAGATTGCCATAGGAAACGGAAGTGATGAGCTGATAGACCTTATCATTAAAATTTTCTGCGAACCTAAAAAAGATGCCATTCTGATGATGAATCCTTCCTTTGCGATGTATGGCTTTTATGCGACAATCAATGAGAATAAAGTGTTGAAGCTGGACCTGGATGAAAACTTTGAGATTATCAAAAATAATTTTTTAAAGATTTCAGAAGATCCCTCTCTTAAAATTTTCTTTTTATGTTCTCCCAATAACCCTACCGGAAACAGTATTGATGATATTGAATTTTATCTTCAGAATTTCAACGGAATTGTAGTGGTAGATGAAGCGTATATCGAGTTTTCTGGGAAAAAATCGAGTCTGGAGCTTTTGGATCAATATTCTAATTTGATTGTACTGCAAACCTTTTCTAAAGCATGGGGAATTGCCGGAGCAAGGGTAGGTATGGCTTACGCATCGGAAGAGATTATCAGTCTTATCAATACGGTAAAAGCACCTTATAACGTGAATGTATTGAGCCAGGAACTGATTTTAAAGACGTTGGATGATGAAAACAGACTTCAGGACAATGTAAATAATATTCTGGAGGAAAGAACATGGCTGGAGGAACACTTTAACGAAATTGAATGCATTTCAAAAGTATTTTCCACAGATGCCAACTTCTTTCTGATCAGAATGGACAACGTGGATGCAGTATATGGAAAAATGCTGGAAGAAGAGATTTTAACCAGCCGAAGAGATCCTGCTATTCCCGGCTGCATCAGGATTAATGTGGGAAATCGTAGTGAAAATGAAAAGCTGATCAGTCTTTTAAAAGGAATATAAATAAAATCACTTGCTAAAATATAAACCATTAAGGAAAAGGAAGATGATAAGAAAAGTTAAGGTTCATCAAAGATGAAACAATAAGAGAACTGAATAAAATAGCTTTAGCTATGCTCTTAATCATTCTTAATCACTTAAAAAAAACTTAATGGTTAAAAAAAATAGAAAAAACATATGAAAAAAGTACTCTTTATAGACCGCGACGGAACACTCATCATTGAACCTCCTACAGATTTTCAGGTAGATTCTTTGGAAAAGCTTGAGTTTTATCCGGGTGTTTTCCAAAACCTTTCAAAAATAGCCAATGAGTTGGATTACGAACTGGTGATGGTAACCAATCAGGATGGTTTGGGAACTGAAAGTTTTCCTGAAGAAAATTTCATTAAACCCCATGCAAAAATGTTGCAGGCATTTGAAAATGAAGGGATCATTTTTAGTGATATTTTAATTGATAAAAGCTTTGAATCCGAAAATCTTCCTACCCGGAAACCAGGAATAGGGATGCTTGGAAAATACATCTACGGCAATTATGATCTTGAAAATTCCTATGTAATTGGTGATCGAAGTACTGATGTTCAACTTGCTAAAAACCTTAAGTCTAAAGCTATTTATCTTAATCATAACTTTAATGAGGAAGCTGAGCTGTCTACAACAAATTGGTCAGACATTTATCAGTTCTTAAAATCCGGAATGCGAAAGGCTAAAGTCTCCAGAAAGACCAATGAAACAGAAATTGAAATTGAAGTCAATCTTGATGGAAACGGAAAGTCAGATATCTCAACCGGACTTCACTTTTTCGATCACATGCTGGATCAGATTGCCAGACACGGAAATATGGATCTTACCATTAAAGTGAATGGAGATCTTGTCGTAGATGAACACCACACTATTGAAGACACAGGAATTGTACTGGGAGAAGCCATTGTAAAAGCTTTAGGAAAGAAAAAAGGGATTGAAAGATATGGTTTTCTGCTTCCGATGGATGACTGTCTCTCTCAGGTGGCTATTGATTTCGGCGGAAGACCCTGGCTGGTTTGGGATGCTCCGTTTAAAAGAGAAAAAATCGGAGATGTACCTACGGAAATGTTCTTTCACTTCTTTAAATCTTTTACGGATTCCTCAAAATCCAATCTGAATATCAAAGCAGAAGGTGATAATGAACATCACAAAATTGAATCTATCTTTAAAGCCTTTGCAAAAGCCGTCAAAATGGCGGTAAACCAATCGGACACTAACTACAGCCTGCCTTCTACAAAAGGAAGTTTATAAATATGATTGCTATAATAAAATACAACGGAGGAAATGTAAACTCTGTTCAGAATGCCCTCAACAGGCTGAAAGTTGATTCTGTGATCACCGATGATCCCGAGCAGATTTTAAAAGCCGATAAAGTAATCTTTCCGGGCGTAGGAGAAGCTTCATCCACCATGAAACTGTTGAAGGAAAGAGAACTTGATCTTCTTATTCCGAGCCTTAAACAACCGGTTTTAGGAATATGTCTGGGAATGCAGCTGATGTGTAAAGGAAATGAAGAAGGAGATACTGAAGGAATGGGAATTTTTGATATCAATGTCAGAAAATTTCCAGCAAAGGATATTGTTCCGCATATGGGCTGGAATACGGTTTCAGGGCAGTCTTCGCCATTGTTTTCAGGAATGGATAAGAATAGTGATGTTTATTTTGTTCACAGCTATTATTGTGAGCTTTCGGACTTTACGACTTCTGTTTGCGATTACATCCTGCCGTTCAGTGCTTCTTTGCAGAAAGATAATTTCTATGCGGTACAGTTTCACCCTGAAAAATCAGGAATGGTAGGAAATCAGATAGTAAGCAACTTTATAAATTTATAATGATGAAAATAATTCCGGCTATTGATATTATCGACGGTAAATGTGTCCGTTTATCAAAAGGAGATTACAGCACAAAGAAAATATACAATGAAGACCCTGTAGAAGTGGCGAAAGAATTTGAAAGTTTCGGCATTCAGTTTCTTCATCTGGTAGATCTTGATGGGGCGAAATCAAAGCATATTGTCAATCAGAAGGTTCTGGAAAATATTGCCGGAGCGACTTCATTGCATATCGACTTTGGAGGAGGCTTAAAAACGCAGGAGGATATTGAAACAGCCTTTAATTCCGGGGCAAAACAGATCACTTTAGGAAGTATTGCGGTTCAGAATCCTGAATTCTGTTTCGAAATGATGCAAAAATATGGTCCTGAGAAAATTATTTTAGGAGCAGATTGTGAAAACCGGAAGATTAAAACTTCAGGCTGGCTGGAAGAAAGTGATCATGATATCATTGATTTTATTCTTCAATATCAGGAAAAAGGAATACAAACCACCATATGTACTGATATTGCAAAAGATGGTATGCTGGAAGGTCCGTCAACAGGACTTTATATTGAAATTTTATATAAAACATCCGTTCAGTTGGTGGCAAGCGGAGGCATTTCCGGGATTGCTGATGTCTATAAAATGAAAGATATCGGCTGTGCGGGGACAATTATCGGAAAAGCGATTTATGAGGGTAAAATAAGCCTACAACAACTTCAAAACTTTATTGAAAATGCTTAAGAAAAGAATTATTCCCTGTCTGGATATTAAAGACGGATGTACGGTGAAAGGAGTCAATTTTGAAGATCTTAAAAATGCAGGAGATCCCGTAGAACTTGCCAAAAAATACGAGAAGGAAGGCGCTGATGAACTTGTTTTCCTGGATATTACCGCGACCATTGAGGATAGAAAAACATTTGTAGACCTTGTAAAAGATATTGCAAAAGAACTTAGTATTCCTTTTACTGTGGGAGGTGGAATTTCGTCTGTAGAAGATGTTAGAAAGCTCTTGGAAGCGGGTGCAGATAAAATCAGCATCAATTCTTCTGCGGTAAAAAATCCAATGCTTATTTCTGATTTGGCTAAAGAATTTGGCAGCCAGTGTGTTGTGGTGGCTATTGATACAAAACAGATTGATGATATTGATTTGGTTCATATCAAAGGAGGGAGAGAAGCTACGGAACTTCTTACGGTAGAATGGGCAAAAGAAGCTGCATCTCTGGGAGCAGGAGAAATTCTGTTGACTTCTATGGATGGCGATGGCACAAAAAACGGTTTTGAACTTCGTATAACGAAGCTGGTTTCAGAGGCAGTCAGCATTCCTGTGATTGCTTCGGGTGGTGCGGGAACGGTTGATGACTTTGTTAAAGTATTTAATGAAACAAAGGCTACAGGAGGACTAGCAGCCAGTATTTTCCATTTTAATGAAATAGGAATTCAGGATTTAAAAAATCAATTAAAAACTCAAAAAATAGAAGTACGATGAACATAGATTTTAATAAAGATAACGGGCTTGTTCCTGTGGTTATTCAGGACAGCAGAACCTTACAGGTATTGATGCTGGGCTATATGAATGAAGAAGCTTTTGAAAAAACAAAAGTGGAAGGAATCGTTACTTTTTTCAGCCGTTCCAAAAACATACTCTGGACAAAAGGTGAGGAGTCTGGTAATTTCTTAACGGTAAAAAGTATTGATATAGACTGCGATCAGGATACCATATTAATCAAAGCCGTTCCCAAAAATGTAGTCTGCCACACGGGGAGTTTTAGCTGTTTTGGAGAAAAGAACGCCAAAGGATTTCTGTATGAGCTGGAAGATAAAATAGCCCAGAGAATAGATGGTAAAGCTGAAGATTCTTATACCTACGCACTCTACCAAAGAGGAATCAATAAAATGGCTCAAAAAGTAGGTGAGGAAGCGGTAGAACTTGTCATAGAAGCAAAAGATAATAACGAAGAGCTCTTTAAAAATGAGGCTGCAGATCTGTTGTATCACTTTCTGATCTTATTAAAAGCCAAAGGGTTTTCGCTGGAAGAAATAGAAGAAATTCTTAAAAATAGAGATAAATAAAGGGGCTGTCTCAAAAGTCAAATTATTTGACTTTTGTCATTGACTATGCCGAATCTTCGATTTCTGACGAAGGAAGAATCTTATTGATAACCAGATGTATGAGATTCTTCACTGCATTTCATTGCGCTCAGAATGACATTTTTGAGACAGCTCTTTTTCATTAAAACAGAAAAAAATTATGAAATCAGATATATTATATAGAGCTTTTATACATGATGATTATCAGTTGATGTTAATAAAATAAATTATAATAACTGTATATATTGATTATTTTATTTAAATATGCTTGATGATTGCATTTAAAACTATAGCGTAGAGTTAGTTGTTAAAACACCCAAATTTCGAAAACTGCTAAAAATCGTACTTTTGTTTTTAATTATTCTAAATAACGCTTAAGTATGAATAAATCTATTTTTTTGATAGGGAGTCTTGTGGCATTTTCTCAAGCAGCTGCCCAGAAAAAAGATTCATTAGAACAGAACAGGCTTGATGAAGTGATTGTTACCGCATCAAGATCTCCGGAAATTGTAAAGAAAACAGCTTCTACCGTCAATATCATCAGCAAAAAAGAAATTGCAGAACAGTCATTGATCTCTGCCGATCTCAGCAATATTCTTGCCTACAAAGTACCCGGATTAGCATTTGGGAATAATCTGGTGAGCAATAGAGGGCAGACATTAAGAGGAAGAAACGTTCTGATCATGATCGATGGAATCCCGCAATCAAGCCCCTTGCGTAACAATGACAGAGAAATCAGAAGCATCGATCCTTCTGTTTTAGAACGAATTGAAGTCGTAAAAGGAGCAACGTCCATTTATGGGAATGGTGCCGAAGGAGGGATCATAAATTATATTACGCAAAAAAGCACTTCTGGTAAAACCTTTTCAGGAAGAACCGTTTTAGGATTTACCAGCCATGATTTGTTTAATAACAAAATGTTCAAATCAGATGGCGGTGCAGGATATAGAGTATCACAAAGTTTCTTTGGAAAAGCAGGGAAGTTCGACTATCTTGTGAACGGAACATTGACTCAGAACGGAGTGAAAATAGACGGTGATGGATTGGTTCAGAATCCACGATACGGATTGGGAGAAACTGCGGTCAATAATATTTTTGCGAAAATAGGCTACGATATTAATAACAACAATAGGCTGGAAGTGATGTATAATTACTATTCCAGTCTGCAGGATTCAAAATATATTTTGGATCTTGGGAAATACGGAGAACAGCCTTCTACCGGAAAATTAGGAGATAGAGAAGGGGTAAAAGAAGGAACAAGATATAATCACAACGGGTATCTTAAATATATCAATAAGAATATTTTCCGTAACACTAGTCTTAATACAACCTTGTATTTCCAGGACTTCTATACCATTTATGACTATAGAAATGCGCCGAGATGGAAAACAGGAGGACAGTCGGCCATTTTAGAGAAAAAATATGGATTCAGAGCAGATTTCAATACGGAGTTTGGAAAAGATAAAGGATTAAAAGGTTCATTAACGTATGGGTTGGATCTCTTAAATGAAAAAACAAGCCAGCCGTTGGTAGATGGTAGAATGTGGGTTCCTGAAATGAATATGCTGGCTGCAGCGCCTTTTGTACAGGGAAAATTATTTCTTACCGATGATCTGACAGTAAAGGCAGGAGTCCGATGGGATAAAATGTCTGTAAAAGTTCCGGATTATACTACTTTACCATCCAACAAAGATGTTCCTTTCAATGTAGAAGGAGGAAAATTGAATTATTCAAATCTGTCTTACAATGTAGGCGTGAGCTATGTGGCGTTTGATTTCTTCCAGCCTTTCACTTCTTATTCCAGAGGATTTAATATCTATGACTTGGGCCGTGTACTTAGAGATGCTAAAAGCAATGTCTTAAGTGAAATTAATACTGATCCTGTAGTCATTGATAATTATGAAATAGGTTTCAACAGTAAAATCGGGCAGTATGTAGATTTTTCTGCCAGTTATTTCTATAATTATTCCAAACTTGGTGCTGATCTCGTTTCTGTGAATGGTTTCTGGACTCCGCTTAGGGCTCCTCAGTACATCAACGGAGTTGAATTGTCAGTGAATGTCTATCCGACACAAGGCTTAACTATCGGAACCAATTATACTTACCAGGAAGGAAAAGTAGATGTGAAAAATGACAACAATTACGAAAAATATTTAAGTGGTTTGAGAATTGCTCCGGCAAGGTTGAATTCTTTCGTCAAATGGAATGATAAGGCTCAGAAATTACAGTTAGGAGTTTATCATATGTACTCATTTAAAAGAGATAAGTTTGAGCCCGCAGCTTCAGGAAAGTATGATGAAGGAGAAGGACCTGTGAAAAGCTTTAATCTATTTAATGTTCAGGGAAGCTATAAACTGAATAAACTCCTGACCATAGGACTTGGAATAGAGAATTTATTCAATACTTCTTATTTCACACCAACCTCAATGTATACTGCAAGGGATGCAGAATATGTACGCGGAAACGGAAGATATTATACGGTTTCCCTTAATTTTAATTATTAATATTAATCCTTTTTATAAAAATAGCCCTTTTCACAATAGAAAAGGGCTGTATTTTTTCAGTGAGATTATCTTTTATCTTTCAATCATGATATTTTTAACAAGCGTCTGATCACCTACTTTCAAAACTCCAATATAGACTCCGTTTTGAAGACCGGAAACATCAACCTTTCTTTCATTATTCACTTTAAGCATTGTTCTTCCCATAGAATTGGTGATTTCAAAACTGAAATTACTTTCTTTATAATCCGGTAATTCAATGTTAATAACATTGTTGGCGGGATTAGGATAGATCTTTACAGTCTCTAATGAATTCTTTGCTACAGGTAGTGTTGTAGAAGCCGCTGCAAAATGCTGTAATGCACCTACAGTAGCCTTTCCAATATTATATACATACACAGGATCCATATTGGTAAAAGTATCTTTGGAGGTATGTGGATAATTGCTTCTTATTCTTTCAAAAAAACCGGTAATTACTTCACCTTTCTGTTCAAAAGGGATATAATCGGTATCTGCTGCCGGATCTACAGCCGTCTGAAGAGGAGAGTAGAGTGCTGTACAGTTTCTCAGCTGCTGCGTTACCGCTGCAGAAGCAGCATTGTTGCTGGAAAGACCTCCCTGATCTTCATCACAATATACCGTGTTGTTATTATTTCCTTTCACACCACCTACCTGGTCCAGGTTGATGACCAGTTTGATATCCAATTTGCGGACTCCTCCCTGATATACCACATTATTGACATAGTGGGTGCTTCCTCTCAATCCCTGCTCTTCGCCAGAAAAGTGAATGAATTTTATAGAATATTCAGTCGAAACATTTTTCAGAATTCTTGCTGCTTCAAGAATAATAGAAGTTCCGCTGCCATTATCATTTACACCAGGACCCGTAATGGTGTCAAAATGCCCGCAAATGATAACATACTTGTTGGGATAAAGTGTTCCTGTTTTAGTGATGATTAGATTTTTAGAGCTGGTGCTCCCGAAAGTAAAAGGGCTTTCCTCTATCTGACTGGCTGTATACCCGTAAGAAAGGTACTTGTTTTTAATCCAGTTCATGGTATTGACATTAGCCTGCGAACCCGTAGTTTTTACTCCCAGATTACTAAATTCCTGTAAGTTGGCCGTGATATTAGCCTGAGTAACCATATCAGCCCTGTTTTTATAGGCTTGAATAAAACTTTGAGCTGAAATACCCTGCATCATCACTGCAGTGCATACAAGTGTTGCGAATTTTTTCATATATAATATTATTTTGGTAACACGAATGTAGTAAATAAATCACAATGAAGTGTTTAATGTTAATAAAATAAAATGAATTTTATTATGAATGTCATATCAATAAGTATAGATGTGTTATAAATATCTTAATATCAATGCTGGCAAAAAAAATAAAACCTCTGAATTGCTTCAAAGGTTTTGTATATAATAAGATTTTATGGTAATCTGAATTTATCTTTCAATCATCACTTTTCTTACTACGGTTTGATCTCCGACTTTTAAAATACCAAGATAAGCGCCATTTTCCAGTCCTGAAGCATTAATTTTTGTTTCGTTGGTTCTCTTGAGAATAGACCGCCCCTGAAAGTCAGTAATTTCAAATGTAAAATTCTTAATCCCAGAATCAGGAAGTTCAATATTGATGATGTCTTTTACGGGATTAGGATAAATTTTTACGGTTTCCAATGTGTTTTTCAAAACAGCTTCATGGGTTTCCAATGTTCCGGTAGCAACGGCAAAATGCTGTAAAGCGCCTACAGCTGCCTTTCCTATATTGTAAATGTACACAGGATCTGTATTGGCAAAAGTATCACTTAAAGTATGCGGATAGCTGCTCCTGATTCTTTCAAAGTAGCCTGTGATTACTTCACCTTTCTGCTCAAAGGGAATATAATCTGTAGCTTCCGCAGGGTCTACAGCCGTCTGAAGAGGAGAGTAGAGTGCAGTACAGTTTCTTAATTCCTGCGTCACTACCGCAGAAGCAGCATTGTTTGAGGTAAGCCCTCCAAGATCCTGATCACAATAAACGGTATTGTTATTATTTCCCATCACACCACCTACCTGATCCAGATTAAAGACCAGTTTGATATCCAAAACACGGTTGCTTCCCTGATATGCTACAGTATTTGCATAATGACTGCTGCCGAGAAGCCCTTGCTCTTCCCCGGAAAAATGAATGAATTTTATAGAATATTCCGTTGGTACATCTTTCAGAATCCTGGCTGCTTCAAGAATAATAGAAGTTCCGCTTCCGTTATCATTGATGCCCAAGCCAGTAATACTATCGAAATGTCCACAGATGATTATATATTTATTAGGATACACAGTTCCCGTTTTTGTAATCACCAGATTTTTAGAAGTATAGCTTCCTGCAGTAAAAGGATCCTCTGCCATCTGATTGGCTGCATATCCATAGGAGGTATACTTGTTTTTAAGCCATGTCAGCGCATTGGCATTAGCCGGTGACCCGGTAGTCTTTACTCCTAAATTGGCAAATTCCTGAAGGTACGTTGTAATATTGGTCTGAGTTACCATATTCGCCCTGTCCTGATAAGCCTGAATAAAACTTTGAGCTCCAATACTTTGAATAGCGAGAGAAGCCAGTAAAAATGTAGTGATTTTCTTCATTCTTTAATCGTAATGTGTAATATACTGATGGAAGTAAGCTTAAATCAGCATTTCCGGTCCGGCATTATTTGTTAATGATTATTTTTTTTGATGTATTTCCTTTATCAGTCTTAATCATAATGGTATACACTCCATTTTTTAAGCCGGAAGTATTTATTTTCTCCTGATTTTCAACTTGTAAAATCATGTTTCCTACCATATCATTAATTTCAACTTTGAATTGTTTTACTTTTTGTTGAAATTCCACTGTGATAAGATCTTTAGCAGGATTAGGATAAATTCTGATGGCTTCTGCTGATTTTTGCACAGCGCTTTCATGAGTGCTTAAAAGATTATTGGTTGTTGTGGCAACGGCAAAATGCTGTAATGCACCCACAGTGGCTTTCCCTACATTAAAAATATATACAGGATCAAGGTTTGCATAGGTGTCACTTACTGTATGTTGATTATTACTTTCGATAGTTTCATAAAATCCGGTAATGGTATATCCTTTTGCTTCAAAAGGCATATAATCTGAGTTGTAAGCATGAGATAGATTGGTCTGAAGAGGAGAGTAAAGGGTAGTACAGGTCATCAGTTCCTGTGTCATCGTATTGGATATTGCATTGTTGGAAGATACTCCGCCTTCATCTCTTTCACAGTTGATGGTATTGTTGTTATTTCCTATCAGGCCTCCTACCTGGTCAATATTTAAAACAAGTTTGATATCCAGAACACGGGTGCCTCCTTGATAAGCAACATTATTCACATAATGATTACTTCCTACAAGACCTTGTTCTTCTCCTGAGAAATGAATAAACTTGATAGAATATTCTGTTGGAACGTCTTTCAAAATTCTTGCTGCTTCCATGATAATAGAAGTTCCACTGCCATTATCACTCACTCCAGGCCCTGTAATGGTATCGTAATGCCCACAGATAATGACATATTTGTTGGGATATAAAGTTCCGGTTTTGGTAATAATCAGGTTTTTTGATGTATTGCTTCCGTAGGTGAAGGCGTCTTCAGAAAAGTCACTTGCGGTATATCCATAAGAAAGATATTTGTTTTTAATCCAGTCCAAAGCATTGTTATTAGCTGTTGTACCTGTTCTTTTTATCCCAAACCCGGCAAATTCCTGAAGGTTTGTATTGATATTGGTTTGAGTAACCATATTCGCCCGGTCTTTATAAACCTGAATAAAACTTTGGGCATCAATGGCTTGTAATGCAATTGATGTTAGCAAAAAAGCTGCAACTTTTTTCATTTTGATACTTTCTTTAGAGATTGCTAATATAGCAATAAATCATCATTTATTGTTGATAATAGTATTCGTTCGTGTTATTTCAATTGATTTTTTAATAATAATATATCATTTTATGCAGTTTATTAGAATGGTAGATTTTCATTCATTTAATGATGGTTTTTTATTTATTTTTTTCTTTGATTTTATCAGTATCGTGTTAAATGTTTGGTAATTTAATCTTTAATATAAAATTTGCATTTGATGATATGTCAATTTGTATGAAAATATGTTGACTGAAACCAGATTTTGAAATAAAGATTAAAGAGTTTGTCTGCTAAATTGATCGAGTGAATATCGCTATTAAGAAAGCAATTGAATCTTAGTACCAGTCTTATGATATATCTTATTTTGTAGGGTAGAAGTATAAAAAACAAAAAAAATCCCGGGCGAACCCGGGACTTATATTGATAACAAAATCTATTCTACATTATTTTACTTGATCTACAACAGCTTTGAAAGCTTCAGGGTGATTCATTGCTAAATCTGCTAAAACTTTTCTGTTTAGTTCGATGTTGTTCTTCTTAAGAGTTCCCATAAATTGAGAGTAAGACATTCCGTGCTCTCTAGCTCCTGCGTTGATACGAGTGATCCAAAGTGCTCTGAAATTTCTCTTTTTCTCTTTTCTACCACGGTAAGCATATTGCATTGCTTTTTCTACCGCGTTTTTAGCTACAGTCCAAACGTTCTTTCTTCTTCCGAAATAACCTTTAGCGTGCTTAAAAATTTTCTTTCTGCGAGCTCTTGAAGCTACGGCATTTACTGATCTTGGCATAATTTAAATTGTTTTTTTGAAAAGGGCGGCAACATATATTGCTCTTAGTGGCACCGTTTCAGGGTTAAAGTGTTGAATTTGTTTGAATTCTTATAAACCGAATATAGATTTATAAAAACTACTTAATTGCTAATTGACGTTGAACGCTTTTTTCGTCCACTTTAGCTACGTAAGAAGTAGTAGTAAGATTTCTCTTCTGCTTAGTTTCTTTCTTAGTTAAGATGTGGCTTTTGTAAGCATTTTTTCTTTTGATCTTACCAGAACCAGTAAGAGCAAAACGCTTTTTAGCACCTGATTTCGTTTTTAATTTTGGCATTGTTTTGCTTTTTTATTGTTTTTGTTATCAATATCTGTATTGGTTACCCCTAAGGACATTAGGAATAATAGTTTGCAAAATTACGAAAAAAATGTGACACGTGAAAGTAAATTTTAATCTGTATCTATAGAGGGATTCTTATCATGAAATTTAAAAGGCAAACCTGTATCAATACGGGTTTGCCTTTTTATAATAATAAGCTATTTAACTTCGTCTTTTAAAACTATGATTTAAAGAATTCTAAAAGATCTTTGTTGATCGTTTCAGCTTCCGTTGTCGGCATACCGTGTGGGAAACCAGGATACGAGATAAGCTTTCCGTTTTTAAGAAGGGTAGCGGCTACTTTACCCGTTTTTTCAAAAGGAACAATCTGATCATCTTCACCATGCATAACAAGCACTGGTACCTCTACGCTTTTAAGATCCTCCGTGAAGTCTGTTTCAGAAAAAGCTTTTACACAGTCATAATGCGCTTTAATAGAACCACTCATTCCCTGTCTCCACCAGTTTCTCTGGATTCCTTCAGAAACATTGGCCCCTTCTCTGTTGTAACCGTAAAAAGGGAAGGTAAGATCAATGAAAAATTGTTGTCTGTGGTTAGCTGTATTATTTCGGATATCATCAAAAACCGAAATAGGAACTCCGTTCGGATTATTCTCATTCTGAACCATAATAGGTGTAACTGCACTTATCAGAACGGCTTTTGAAACTCTTCCATTACCATGTTTTGCTACATATCGGATGACTTCACCACCACCTGTAGAATGTCCTACATGGATGACATCTTTTAGATCCAATGCTGTAACAATTTCTGCTACGTCAGAAGCATAAGTATCCATATCATGTCCGTAAGGAGTTTGTTCAGATTTCCCGTGTCCTCTTCTGTCATGAGCAATTACTCTGTAACCCTTTTCTAAGAAAAAGAACATCTGTGCATCCCAGTCGTCACTTGATAGCGGCCATCCGTGATGGAAGAAAATCGTTTGTCCTTTTCCCCAATCTTTGTAATAAATCTCTGTTCCGTCTTTTAATGTAAGTGTGCTCATTGTTTCTTTTTTTATGATTAATAAATAGTGTATTTGACTTTTTTATATTCACAAATGTAGATAGAAAATCTTCACTACATATTGATCTAAGATAATAATTGATTAAGAATTTTTAAACAATAATAATATACAGGTAACATTAGTTGAAATGCATCGTGTCTGCCATGAAATATAGCTGATAATCGGGATTGTCTTATCCTTCGATTCTCTCTAATATTGATTAAGATGATCAATAAAATTTCGAAAACTTGAAAACAATAGTATTTAGTATCCTTTTTATGGCAGCTTCGGCAACGGCTTGTACTCAGGAGAAAAAAGAAAACTCTTCATTAGCACCATCAAAAACAAAACCCATAAATAGTATTCCGTTTTTAACTAAACAGCATGATTTTGTTTATGTAGATAAGATAAGTTTGAAATCTGTTACCAATCAGAAATTCAAAAATGCATCTGTGTTTACACCTACAGGTTTTGCTGTGGTTGAAAATCAGAAAAATGAATATGCCGTCATCGATGAAAATGGAAAGACTGTTTTGAATTTCTCACCCAGTGAAATCAATTTAAATGTGGTCAATGGACTTACCTTTTATAAAAAAGACATAGAATACGAAAAGAAAATGCCTGCCTGGAAATGGGATTGGAATATTATGGGAGGAGACATCAAGAAAGAACAAACGTATCATAAGATTGAGATTGGAGTGCTGGAAACCAAACAAATCTTACTTCACGAAGACGTTCCGTATCTGGAAGATCATTATGACCTGAATTTAGCTTCTGTAGATGAAAACCATGTCTTTTGGAATGGAAGCGTTTACGAAATCAGAAAAGACCATTTAAATAAAATTGAAAACAATATTGCTGAGCTATTGGAGAACAAACGATTTCTCAAAGCTTCAAACACAAATTTTTCAATATATGAACTGAATCAGAAAAAGCCAATTCTCAGCGGACTAAAAGGGACTGAAACTCTTTCTATCCGCTTTGGAAACGAAAATATAATATTGAGTGAAGTGAATAAAGAGCGCTATGAACCGGAAGTTCCTAAACTTTTAGCAGATAGTAAAACCGGTCATATTTACCCTTTTCCACAATATGAAAAAGTATTTCCGAAAGAAATTACAAAGGCAACAGCCTCTCAAATTGATTTCATAAGAAAAACTTCCTTAGTGTATTCTATTACCAATTCACCTTATTTTTTGCTGGGTGTTTTCAATTACGATCATGATATCTGGGCTTTCGATTGGTTATATATCGATACTAAAGGAGAGGTTACAGATTCTATTGGTACCTATAATTTTAAGGTTTTGGATCAGCTTGGCAATGTGATTTGGCCCGATAGAAAAATGATTTTACCCAATGAATTCATTGAGAAAAACTGGAAATTCGGGAAAATAAATTCTTATCAAGGAATGAATGATTTATATCTTATTCCCATTGAAAACGAAAAACAATTGAGAACAAAAGGCTTGTGGAACAGCACTAAAAAGAGCTGGGAAATAAAGCCTGAATACAACGAAATCTCGGTTTTGGATATAGAAAATCAGATCTATGCTCTTCAAAAAGAGAAAGATGGTTTGTACAAACTTTATGATAATAAAACTAAAAAAAGTATTGGATCAAAAGCTTATCAGTCCATCAATTCGGATGGTTTGGTGAGGGTAAAACTTAATTCCGGACAAGATTTATACTACTATATTGATATCTACTCAGGAAAAGAATATAAAGAATGATTATCTGAGTCTTCTTACTATTGAATAGATTAAAAATAAGTATCAGATAAAGCAGATGTTCAAAATGAAATAAACTAAAAAACCACCAGTATCAGGGATATTTTCATGTGATACCATTGACTACCTTTGGCTCAAAGAT
The DNA here is from genome assembly GCF_021869745.1 of Chryseobacterium sp. MEBOG07. Taxonomy (NCBI): domain Bacteria; kingdom Pseudomonadati; phylum Bacteroidota; class Flavobacteriia; order Flavobacteriales; family Weeksellaceae; genus Chryseobacterium; species Chryseobacterium sp. MEBOG07. The sequence continues at coordinate 2,975,786 of NZ_CP084579.1, read as the reverse complement.
TTGTTAAAAATAAAACGGTGAAACATCTAATGATTTTGACCTTCTTAATTTTATAACTTTTATAGCTTTCTTTTTCACACCCAATTCAATGATAAATTCTTATTTCGAACAAACACTACAATAAAAAAGATGGGTAAAAACAATAGCCAAATAAAATTGAGTGAAGAAGAAGCTGTAAAAGTAATCAGATAGCTGGTTTTATAAAACCATATCATTAATTTTGAAGACATAACATCTTTGCAGACCTATATTTTGCAAATTGATATCAATAATGAAATAGCTGATAGAATGAATAAGACTCTTACCTTAGTTTTTTTTAGTTTCATGATAATAAGTGCTTTCAGCTGCAAAAATCCTGAAAGAAAAAAACAAACTTTCCAAATTACCTGAAAAACACGAATTGGATTGTAGATGTTGGAGGACTTATTACTCCAGAAGGCGGAAAAACCTATTCTCTGTCTAAAAGAATAGATTCTGCATGGATCGTTAATTTTCACGCGGTAAACTTTTTGGATGAAGAAAAATTCAAAAGTTATGATAGCTGGCAATGCGGAAATGACTGCTTTACAGAAGTGTATGGGAGATATTATTTTACGGAAACCAACCAAATAGAAATGGAAGTGGACAGTGTGAGTAAATCGGGAACCTGTGAAGCTCCAACAAAAATTTTCAAACCATCAAAAGCTATGTCTTTTAACTTGGCAAAAGAGGGTGAACAGCTAAAACTCATAAGAAAATAAAATGACAGACTTAATAAAAATTTTTCCGGAGTATGAAGACGTATTTTATGATGATATTGAGAATCATAAAAAATATTTCCTTCCCATTTGTTCAATTAATTTAAAAATTATTGATCCATCAGAAGATCAGTGGCTGCATATTGTATCAGTAAAAGAACTCTTTGATGGGCAAATTGGTGATGCTACTTCGCAATATCACAACCAGTTTACAAAAGAAGATATGATTGGCTTCGATGTTATTGACGGCAAATATAAATTTGATGCCGACTGGAATTATTTTACCATTTCCAAAGAAATAGATCCTGCCAACTACGGCGATCAATATACGGAAGAAGAAATTGAATACAGTGTGAATAGCGCCATGTATTCTCTGTTAAAAGCATACTTCAATAAAAATGGAAAACTGTATGATAAAGATTTTAACAGACCCGGATTGGAGGTAGAAGATATAAGAAGATTAGAAAGATTGCGTCAATTGACGGTAGAGGATCTCGAAAATGATAAGCCTAATGATTATCTGCAGGAAAGAATTCAGGGGAAAATATCAGGTGTATTTGATGAGATAAATTCCGATAAACTCCCTTTTGAATCATGTCAGTTTTCGGGATGTAATCTGATAAAAAAGCCCTATAAAAACGATATAGAACTGATGGATTATATTGGATGCTTAGAAGGTTACGACTTTCAAAAATGGGCAGCAGACCAGTTATATTTATTTTACGACAAAGAATTAAAAAAGGCAGTGATCTGTTTTGAGTATACTTAATCTACCATACAAATCCTTTAGATAACACCTTCACTGGAGATTTCTGTTTAATTTCAATAAAATCATCGTAAACAGAATGTTTCAAAGCTTTACGATTTACTAATTTCAAGGAATGGCACACCGTATTTATCTATACAATTACGATCAGAAAACAGATCAATCGTTCGATACTTATTTAGGCGAGTGGAATTATGAAATTCCATTATTGCTGTATCCTCTTATTGCAGAAGATATCACAGTGGAAGGCGTTGAATTTTTCTCTAATAAAGAACAAGGAATTGTTCACCTGCGTTATTTTTTCAATTTACTGGCCGATACCTATCAACTGCATTACAAAAAAGCTTACTACGAACCTGTCAATAAAATGTTTGAGTTCCTGGAGGCTTTGCCTTATGATTCCTTCGTGCTGAATGCCACAGATGTGTTCAATATGAATGAAGAAAAGCATAAAGTACAGGCAAAGGAATGGCTGGTGGAAATTCAACAGAAGAGCAAGCTGTATAAAAAAGCGGTGCAAAGTCAGAATCTTTCATTATTAGATTCCTTGTTTTCGCGTACAGGCTATTCTTCATTTCTCGATATTTTACAGACGGACTGGATCAATTACGGACTGGGATATTTTGAGGAGCTTGCTTATAAGAAAGCAGCCTCTTCTGTATTTGAAAAAAACGGAAAATTGGGACTGAAGGATGCAAAAGGTGCTATTTTGGCTCCGGCTGTTTATGATGAAATATTTGAAACAGACTATCATTACGGGATATCGGTGATCCAAAAAGAAGGACTGTTCGGGTACCTGCAAAGTGACGGGAAAGAATTGGTTCCTCCAATGTATGAAGAAGCTTTTGATGTGTTCGATTTTGCTCTGGAACCTTTGGGTGAAGTAAAAGTGAATGGGAAATCGGGGATTTTAAAAGTGTATTCAAAAACCTGGCTGGTTCCCGCTGATTATGATGCAATCGAAAGAGTAGCCTATGGATTTTTAGGGGTGGAAAAAGAAGGGAAATTTGGAGTGTATGGCGATGAAAATAATATCATTATTCCTGTTGAAAGCGAAAGCTCTTATGAGTATGATTATTTTCCAGAGTTGTTTTTCACCAAACAAAAGGGAACCAGCAAACGCAGGTACTATACAAAAGAAGGATGCTATTTGGGTGATTTCTTAGAAGGTAGTATCTTAAAAACGAATGCTTGTTTCTGGATTAAACCGAACAAATTTGACAAAAAAGGTAGATTGATTGATGAAAATGGCGGCCTTATAATAGATGAAGCAGATCAATTGATTTTAATAGATCATTTTGAAGCACTGGCTGTTCGTAAAGATAAAAAATGGAAGATCTATCATGCCTTAAAACATCTGTTTTTGTTAGACAATGAATATATTATTAAAGTAAAAGCAGAATCAAGTATTGGATATAAAAACAATGCTTTTATCCTGGAAACCCAAACCGGATTAGGACTTTTCGATGCAGATAATGAGAATTGGTTAATCGCTCCTCAATCAGAAATTAAACAGATGCATTATTTGCAAAACGGATTTTTATCTGTCCAAAAAAATAAAGGGTATCTATTGTTTGATTTCGAAAATGGTTTGTCGGCAGAATTGTATGACTATATTTCTAATCCTTTGAATTATAGAACGGAAGAAGGGTTGCTGTTTCTATATAAAGGAGCCAATATGTTTAGAATAAATGAAGACAGAAGCATTCAGATGGTAGAGACAGCTGAGTATGGACCTATTTATCTGGATCGGTATTCATTCCGGGGAAAAGATTTGGAATATTTTACTTCCTTTTATAACCGTTGGAAAAACCAGGCCGGTAGTAACTTTGAACAGTTTATGGATGTTGAAATCATTAAAAAAATGGCTTTTGATGCAAAAGAAAATCAAAATTACCGGGAAGCACTTCGCTTGTTTGAACTATCTGCTCAGAAAAACGATGTAGACAGCTGGGTAGAAATGGGGATATTACTCACCGATCCTGAAATTGAATCATTATTTAATCCACAAAAAGGGATTGCATATTACGAAAAAGCGGCACAACAAAATCACCCTGTAGCCTGGAACAATATAGGGGCTTTGTACCACAACGGAACCGGATATGCTTTTAATATCAAAAAAGCAATTCAGGCGTACAGAAAAGGCGCTGAGCTTGATGACGGAATGGCGCTTACCAATTTAGGTGATTTGTACTATTTTGGAGAACATGTCGTACAGGATTATGATAAAGCTTTGGATTTTTATCAAAAGGCCGAGAAAAAATACTACTATAACTACGATAAGATTTCAGAAATCTATTATCAGCTAAGAGATTATAAGAACCTTTTGATGTATTTAAAGAAAGACTATGATAAGTCTTATTCGGGGATCTATTACGGTATTATCTATGAACATGGCATGGGTGTAAAAGCCGATGCAAAGAAAGCTATTAAGTACTACGAACAAGCTAATGCTTACAATGCCTACGAATATGCTACTCAGCGTTTGGTGTACTACTACGGTGAAGATCCGGCATTTAAAAATGAAAAAAAACTTCAGAAGTGGAGATCTTTCGCTGAAGAAAATGGCTTCAAAATCAATTAGCAGGTATTTACTTATATTTACATTCTTTACTACAATACAACTTAATAAAGATAAGGGTTTGATGCACAGGTTATTGTTTATATTTATTGTACTTTTTTGTCCGTTTTTTGTTCAGGCACAAGATGTTTTAAGCAAATTTGAAAAGGAATACAACCATGCTTCAAACAATACAGCAGAGCAGCTGAATCTGGCTCCCAAATACGCTACAGCCTTATTTTTTCACAACCTTAAGTCTAAATCTTATCAGGTTTTAGAAACCAACATCTCCATCGCCACAAAGCAGACTGACGGGAAATACGCCACCATTTTGTATGCCGTACAAGCCATGAATTATCGGCTTGATAATAAAGGAGCGGAATCTTTAAAAAGTCTGGACATGGCAAAAGGGTATAGTTTAAAAACGAACAGTAACGAAGCCAAAGGCTACCTGCAATATGCTAAAGGCTGGATTTTGGTACGCAATAATAAAACAACTGATGCCGTTGCTGCTTATCTAAAAGCGATCGAATATTACGAAAATTCGCCAACGACTTCCACGCTGTACGGAAGATTTGGCAATACAGCCAAAGAGCTTTCTGCTATTTATTCTAACCTCAATGAATACCAACTGGAAGAGAAATACAGCAAACAATTTCTCCTGTTGGCATCCAAACAAAATGATCCTAATCTTATCTTCGATGCCTATATGCGAATGGGCTACGTATACGAACAAAAATACACCCAAACTCCATCGAATACAGAGTTTAGAAATAAAACAGAGCAGTATTATCTGCAGGCTATCACGACTTTCAACAAAAACAAAGAGGCTATGCTCAATAGGAGCAGTCTTTCCTATGCTGCGATCAATTTAGCCAATTTGTATACTGGTTTTGATAGGGAGAAGGCCATGCAATATGCCAGGTTAGCCAACAGCGTGAGTCTGGAAATAGGAGATCCCATCCATATCGCTTCTTCATTTGGGATTCTGGCAGAATTGGCCCTACAGGATAAAAATTATGACTTAGCTAAATCTTATTTTCTAAAAGCTTCTATGGAAATTGGGAAAAGCCCGGTTAGAGATCATAATATAGAATTGTCTATTCTTGAATCTTTATCCAGAATCAGCGAAGAGCAGGGCAATTATAAAGAAGCACTTACGTATTATAAAAGTTATGTTGACAAATATAAAAGCATTTACGATCAGGAAAAACTCGATATTACCAAAAGATTAGAATCTCAGTTTGATAAAGAACGACAGGAGCAGAAGTATATAAAGCTGCAGCTGGAAAGTGATAAAAAAGCACAGGAAATTAAGTTGATCAACATCTTGCGGGCACAGCGTGAACAGGTGTACAACAACTTAAAACTGGTAGAAGAAAACCAACGTGAACGACTGAAATTCTCAGAACTTGAATCGGAGAAAAAAGAGCAGCAGCTTCACTTGGCAAAATTAGAAACCCAGCAGAAGAACAACGATATCAATACCTACAAAAAGCTGCTGGCGTTCAAAGAAAAGATCAATACCTACTATATTTTCTTTATTATATTCTTCATTGTGTTGATCCTTTTACTGCTTTATGCCTATAAACAACGTGCGAAATCCATCAAGCGGAGAGACGAGTTGCATACTTTAGCCATGGAAAAAGAGAAACAAAACTCAAAAATATCCACGCTTACAGCATTGCTTGAAGGGCAGGAACAGGAGCGTGGCCGCCTCGCCCGTGATCTCCATGACGGATTGGGAGGTCTGCTTTCCGGAACCAAACATCAGTTGTCTTACTTGAACCCTCATCAGTCTGGGAATATAGAAGAAGGGATTTCTAAATCAATTGACCAGATTGATGGTGCAGTGGAGGAGCTAAGACGTGTAGCACACAATTTAATGCCCGATTTATTAATGAAATACGGTCTGGAAATCGCCATTCAGGAGTTTGCCCTGCGTATTTCCAATAATGCATTAGAAATTCACACAGAATTTATCAATTACAGCAATTCCATATCACAGGAAAAGCAATTGATCATTTACAGAATCATCCAGGAATTGGTCAACAACGCCATAAAACATGCCAATACTTCCGAAATTATTATTCAGATAAGTGAGGGAGAAAATGCATTAAACCTTACCGTAGAGGACAATGGCAAAGGTTTTGACCCTGCAAGCTTAGACGAGAAAAAAACAGCTGGTTTTCACAATATAGAACTCAGAGTCCAGTTTTTAAAAGGAACGATGAACATCACCTCCGAACTGAATATTGGAACCAGTATAGAACTTCAAATTCCTATTCATTAAACATGATAAAAGTAGCCATAACAGACGATCATCCACTTCTCTTAGAAGGATTGAAGAATATTTTAGGAAACAGTAACACCATAGATGTTGTAGATTGTTTCAGAAACGTTTCAGAAATGAATGCAGGTCTTGCAAAGCAAACCATTGATATTTTGTTGCTGGACATCAATCTGGTAGATACCAACAGCATTGAACTCATAAAACCTTTAAAGAAAAAATACGGAAATCTCCAGATTATTATCCTTAGCGTTCACAATGAACTGCCTGTAATCAATAGTTCTTTGGCTGAAGGTGCTTTGGGATACATTCAAAAAAATGCTTCAGTTTCTGAAATTCTGGAAGGCATTACTGCCGTATATGAAGGGAATCGGTTTTTATGCTCACAAACCAAGTCTGTTCTGGAGAAAAAATCGGTGGATGGATTAAGCCAGGTCCCGAAATTGACAAGAAGAGAAAAAGAAATTCTGGGGGAAGCAGCAAGAGGGCTTACTACCAATCAAATGGCAGAAAAACTCTTTATCAGCCCACATACTGTAGAGAGTCATAGAAAAAATCTTATTGAAAAATTTCAAACATCCAATCTTAGCTCAGCTATAAAATTAGCGATAGAATACGGTTTGATTATCGCGTAAAAATATTCATTCCACAAAAAAGGCCTGCTTTCATTACGGAAACAGACCTTTTTTTATATAATCAAATAATTTAGGTGTGTAGCATTAATCTTTGAATTTCAACGCAGCCTGAAACAGGTTTTTCTTTCCTATTAAATCATACTCGTCATTATATTCAGGCTGATACATTAATAGGTAAACGCTGCCGTCAAAATCTTTTAAATTGATGGGCTGATCCACCATGATATCATAAAACCTTGTAATAGTACGGGTAGCTGTCCATTGTTTGATGTTACCTTTAGGGTTTTTATCGAATCTATGGTCTCTTGCGTCTGTATAATACCAGTACGAAGGCGCAGAATCCATCAGAAACATTTCTTTATCCTTGTTATACAGTTCCTCCGCCATTCCCGTATTCTGAAACCATGGAATCTCCGTATTCAAAAGACCTAAAGCTCCGGCATAAATGTCCTTATTCGTAGTGGCCCCCACTAAAAATCCTTCCAGATTGGTAGAGGTAATTTCGAACAGGAATGTAGATTTTTTCAGTTCATAAACATCATTCACGGGCTCAATCACTTTTCCATCCTGTTTTATAACTACTTTTAACGATTGTGCGAAAGTCATAAAACTTAGTAAACAAAAAAGAAGGGTTAAACTTAATTTTTTCATTGTATCTCTTTAAATAATTGCAGCAAAGATATTAGACTTTATTCCCTTAGACACTCGCTGGTTTCAGGGGTTTTTATTTTATTGATAGATATTAAAATGCATTCTTACTTAAAACAGATTAGCCTTCAGTTGAATTTTGATAAAAGCCGTTTTCTGTTTTTTACCATTGGCCGAAGCAGAATTGAGTGGATAAACTTCTGCGTAAAAGGTCTCATTATCTGTCCAGAATGCTTTTTTTTCATCGGCTATTTTGAAATTGGTAAAATTTGCATACAAAAGGTTCTCCTGTCTTTTAGTTTGTGGTAAGTATTGGGTGATCACAAAATTACTCTCCACATCATTATTGGATGAGATGTAGGTGACCCAGTTCTTAGTAGGTAGAATCTGTGGATAACCCTGTGTACCCAATTCAAACATGGGTGCATTTTTTATATTGTAAAAAGAATAGAAAGAATCTACGGCTTCATCAGTATTTTCTTTGAAAACCTCCAGATTTAAGAAAGGTGATCGTCCTACATATTCATTAGCAAGTGGTCCGGTCTCGGTAGATATATTTTCATGTTGTGTGATAACCTCTTTTCTGCTATTGTCAGTGTATACCCAGTTACCATCCTGCAGCTGTACATTCGGATTTTTTACCAACGCTTCACCGATTCGGTTTTTTGAGCTTGCTTTAAATTCCTGCTCTGAAATCTCAGCAATTGTTCCGTATTTGCTAAAAGATTTATTCTTAAAATCGTCAGATTTTTTAAATGTACTGCTTCTGATCTCATAAAGATCCACCCCTTTTAAAGTCAATTCAAATGCTGCCTTGAATTCTGATTTCAAAACAAAAGCTTCAATGCTGTTCGAAATATTATTATCAATGCTGTAATGAATGGAGTAGAAGTCCTCAAACTCTTCAAATCCATAATAATTATGAAGTTTATTATAAGCTATTTTCAGATGAGCCGCATCTTTGCTTGGACTTACAAAAAACTGTATAGAATCCAGCTTGGTGAATAACTGAAAGGGGACATCCTGTACATTATCTACTCCTTTTATTTTTTTGAAATCGGCAAAGGTTATTCTTTTTTGCTTAACTTCAGTTTCTGCCTTGTTGGTCCCTGACATTTTATTCTGTTGGTTACATCCCACAAAAACAACCATAGATGATATAAAGAATTGATTTAAGAATTTCATTTTACATTTTTTGGCAAATGTATCAGTATTCAGACCAGCAGCCAACAAAACCGCCTAAAATGGGGAATAAATGGCTGAAAACAGGGATATATCAAACGGTAGAATTTGAACAATTTTACAAAGCGATACACTAAGTATTGTAAATTATTTTTATAAAAATGAAAAACGTAATAATCAGCTTTTCAGTTGTCATGGCTTTATTAGCTTCCTGTTCACCCGCTACAGAAAGAAAAGTGGAAAAAAATGCTTCTCCAGATGTAAAAACAGCTCCGGTTTCTAAAACGGATCCGGAAAAGAAGGACACATCAAAATTAGAAGTACCCAGTGATTTTGCATCCTTAGTTCCTATTGATGTATTGAATAGTAAAAGTACAAACGTGTATGAGAAATATGGGATTGAGTTCTCAGGTAACTGTTATTCATGCGATTTAGCAAGCTTGTCCATCACAAAGAAGAAAATAAGATGGACCAATGTTTGTGATGAAAAAGACACCTTTGAAATCCATGATTTTTCATATTCTATAGAAGGAAATAAAACTATTTTTAAAACCCCGGAAAGAATTTATACCTTAATTCAAATAGATAAATCCCCGGTTTACGAACTTGTTATAGAAGGTCAGAAACTGGAAATGAAAAACAAAAGAATATCCACCTATTTCACCACCCAAAAAGCTTTGTCTCTTTTTACAGAGCATGATTGTGGTGATTTTGAAGGATAGTAGAATTTTATAAATTTCTGTGAGAAGATGATCGTTGATTCAGGCGGTAGAGTAGTCTGAATCAACGATTTCTATAACTTCCCTGAAAATTGTACAACAAAAAAACCTCAAATTGCTTTGAGGTTTATATGTAAAATAATGATTTAATTATTTTGCTGGTTTTTTAGGACTCATCATCATAATCATCCTTTTTCCTTCAAGCTTAGGAAGCTGATCTACTTTACCAACATGCTCCAATTCCTGAGCAAGTTTTAAAAGCAAAATTTCTCCCTGGTCCTTAAAGATAATCGAACGTCCTTTAAAAAATACGTAGGTTTTTAATTTTGAACCTTCTTCAAGGAATTTTTCAGCATGCTTTCTCTTGAATTCATAATCGTGATCATCAGTCTGAGGTCCGAAACGGATCTCTTTTACAACCACTTTTACTTGCTTAGCTTTAAGTTCCTTTTGTTTTTTCTTTTGCTCATACAAGAATTTTTTATATTCTAATATTCTTGCAATAAAAGGTTCTGCTTTATCAGAAATTACTACTAAATCCAACTCCTGATCCGCTGCAATCTGTCTTGCTTTGTCAATTGGATAAATTCCTGGCTCTACGTTATCGCCCACCAAACGAAGCTCTCTCACACGAATTTTATCGTTGATCAAGTGTAAGTCCTCCTGTACAGGACGTCTTTGTGGGCCCCTGTTGTTAAATCTTTGTGCTATTGTATTATAATTTTATTGGTTAATTACTTAATTTAATTGATTTAAATATTTAAAAATTGAAAGATCCATTTATTTTTGAATCCTTCAATCTTTTAATTTAAATTTATATTGCTGCCTCTTTTTTGAAGTAAGCTACAAAATCTTCTAGTTTCATCACTCCAAGATCTCCTTCTCCACGTCTTCTTACAGAAATCGTGCCTTCATTTTCTTCATTTTCCCCTACTACAAGCATAAAAGGAATCTTCTTCAATTCAGCATCACGGATTTTTTTACCTGTCTTCTCGTTTCTGTCATCAATCTGACCGCTAATATCGTGATTTTCCAAAAATTCTGAAACTTTTTTCGAATAATCTACATATTTTTCACTGATTGGTAGAATAATAAACTGATCCGGGCTCAGCCATAATGGGAAATCACCTGCCGTATTTTCTAACAAAATAGCGATAAAACGTTCCATAGAACCGAAAGGTGCTCTGTGGATCATTACCGGTCTGTGTTTTTCGTTATCATTTCCGATATAATGAAGATCGAACCTTTCCGGTAGGTTATAATCTACCTGAATGGTTCCCAGCTGCCATTTTCTTCCCAAAGCATCCTTCACCATGAAGTCAAGTTTAGGACCATAGAATGCCGCTTCACCATATTCAATAACTGTTTTCAAGCCTTTCTTTTGAGCAGCATTGATGATGGCACTTTCTGCTTTCTCCCAGTTCTCATCAGAACCGATATATTTTTCTTTGTTTTCAGGATCTCTTAATGAAACCTGAGTGACAAAATCTTCAAAACCTAGAGATTTGAAAACATAAAGAGTCAAGTCAATTACTTTTTCAAATTCTTCAGAAAGCTGATCCGGAGTACAGAAAAGGTGAGCATCATCCTGAGTAAATCCACGAACTCTTGTTAAGCCGTGAAGCTCTCCACTCTGCTCATATCTGTATACTGTACCGAACTCTGCATATCTCTTTGGTAAATCTCTGTAGCTCCATTGCGAAGTCTTGTAAATTTCACAGTGGTGAGGACAGTTCATTGGCTTCAGCAAAAATTCTTCACCTTCGTTCGGAGTTTTGATCGGCTGGAAGCTGTCTGCTCCATATTTATCCCAGTGACCAGAAGTTACGTATAATTCTTTAGATCCAATATGTGGAGACATTACAAATTCATACCCTCCTTTTTTCTGAGCATCAGAAAGGAAATTTTCCAGTTTTCTTCTTAAAGCAGTACCTTTTGGCAACCATAGTGGTAAACCGGCACCTACTTTTTCAGAAAATGCGAAAATTCCAAGTTCTTTACCTAATTTTCTGTGGTCTCTTCTTTTTGCCTCTTCCAATCTTTCAAGATATTCAGTAAGATCTTTCTGTTTCGGGAAAGAAATACCATATACTCTTGTCAATTGTGGGTTCTTTTCATTTCCTCTCCAATAGGCCCCTGCTGCATTTAAAATTTTAACCGCTTTTACAATTCCTGTATTCGGAATGTGACCACCACGACATAAATCTGTGAAATTATCGTGTGTTACAAAAGTGATTTCTCCATCATTAAGATTAGAAATCAATTCTACTTTGTACGGGTTGTCTGCATATGTTTTTAAAGCTTCATCTTTAGAAACCGGATATAAGGAGAAAGTAGAACCTTTCTTCGCATTTTCTAAGATCTTTTTCTCAATCTTTTCAAAATCTTTTTCAGATAAGTTTTCATCCCCGAAATCTACATCATAATAGAATCCGCTTTCAATGGCAGGCCCGATGGTCAACTTAGCATTAGGATAAAATTCAAGGATTGCCTGCGCCAAAAGGTGGGCAGAAGAGTGCCAGAAAGCCTTCTTTCCAAGATCATCATTCCATGTCAATAGCTGTACCGTAGAATCCGTGGTTATAGGTGTGGTTGTTTCTACTTGTTTGTCATTAACAATTGCGGAAATGGTGTTTCTAGCCAATCCCTCGCTTATAGATTTTGCCACATCTAGTGGAGTCACTGCTCCCTCGAATTCTTTGACACTATTGTCTGGAAGTGTAATTTTTATCATTGTTTACTAAGAAATTTTAAGATGCAAAAATACGGAATTTTTAGATAATATACTATATTAGCCTATATATTTAGAATGAGAATTAATATTAAAAAAGAAAAATAGGGGTGTTTTTGTCTCATTGAACTCCAGATTCAGTTTTTCACAAAAAAATACTTCAGAATTTTCTGATATGTATTTCCTTGTTATTAAGACTCATTTTTTTGAAATTCTTTAAAAAACAAACAAATTATACTTCAATATGAATACTATAAATGTTGATTTGCACTGCGATTTATTATGCTATTTATTAGAGCCGGGCTCATTAATTGATGACAAAGAGCTTGGCTGTTCACTTCCTTATTTACAAGAAGGAAATGTAAAGCTTCAGGTTATGGCCATATACTCGGCAACAGGAGAAAATAGTACTGTTTATGGAGCAAAACAGAGTGAAATATTTTCGGATCTCCTACAAAATGAAAGTTTTTTCTTATTTGATGGGGAAAACTATAAGAATCCTGAGAACACGAACAAAGTAGGGGTTATTGCTTCTATTGAAAATGCATCCGGCTTTTGTGGCGAAAGTGATACCCTGGAATCTGGTTTTAAAAACCTGGAAGACATCATTGAAAAAACACAGCGAGTTCTTTACCTGGGAATAACCCATTATACTGAAAACCGTTTTGGAGGAGGAAACAATTCTGATGTGGGACTGAAAGATGACGGAAAAGTTCTGCTAGATTATATTTCAGAAAAGAATATCGCTATTGATCTGGCTCATACCAGTGATCAGCTTGCCTATGGAATTCTTAATTATATAGATCAAAGAAACTACAAGATTCCTATTTTGGCAAGTCATTCTAATTATAGACAGGTACATGACAAAAAAAGAAACCTTCCTGATGAACTGGCAAAAGAAGTTATTAAAAGGAAAGGATTAATAGGGCTCAATTTTATCCGCAACTGTATTGATGAGAAAAATCCCGAGATGTTATATGAACATATTCAGTACGGTCTTGATTTAGGAGCAGAAGATGCTATTGCTTATGGTGCAGATTTTTTCTTTTGCAAAAACCATCCGGATAAATCCCGTTATCCTTTTTTCTTTGAAGGATATGATGATGCGTCTGCCTTCAATGCGATCAATAAAGAAATTGAAAAACGCTTCTCATCCGAACTGGTAGAAAAGATCAGTCATAAAAATGCTCTTAGGTTTATAGAGAATATGTATAAATAAAAACAGAATTGAAGACGATTTTATTCTCTCGCAGATTCAGCTGATTTCGCAGATGTACATAAAAAGATCTGCTTAATTTGCTCAATCGGCGAGAGATTATTTTTTAAAATAAACTGACCGTTTTCAATGTTTAATTTTACATTAAATAAAGCATTTTAATTGATTTTAAAACAGTGTTTTATGATATTTTATTTAATGCTTTCTTTTATACTTTACTTTCTGTTTGATAATTTCAATTACATCTACATTCTGGACTTTAGATTTGATCCATCCATGAATATCAATATAAAATAATGACCGTCTGTAATATTCATTATTGGAAAATTCTTCCAGCTTTTTATCAAAACTTTCAAAGGCTTTCTGTCTTTGATTCAACACCTGATTATTAAGATTCTTAAAAAACTGAATGCTTTCAAAATGGAAGTCTTCCGGCTTTTTCATTTTTTTTGCAAACTTCAATGTCGAGGCAATAAATTCATCATAATCCTCATCATTTCCGGATTCATACTTCGCCATTAAAATCAAAATTCGGGTATGAAACAACAGATCTTCCTGTACATTTCCTTTTGACTCTATCACCCTCATAGAATACTCAATCGATTTTTCAAACATTTTACTGCCGAAAAACATCGCTGCCATTTTAAGGTAGAGAATCATAAAGTGGTGTTCGTCAATTCTTTCTCTGAGTTTTTCCATTTTTAATTCCACTTCAGGAATAAGCTTGGTTCCGGTGAAAAATTCACCTTTTACAAAGTGAATATTCATCAGTGTATTGTAGTGGGTAAGGAAAATAAGAGATTGAAGATTTTCATTCTGTGCAAAATTCTCAGCATTCACCATCTTATTAAAATTAGCAAAATGTTCTTCCAGAATGTCAATATTTCCATACAAAAACAGAATTTTCAACAGATACGTATTGCCTTTGATGTACCAAACCGGATGGCTGAAGATCATTTCAGGCTTCTTATGAAAAAGATCTACCCATTGATAAGCGTATTTCAATGTATACTTATAATCCTGTAAAAGCTGGTTTTTCCAGACATGGGCTTTGTAATACCAAAGCTTTTCAGTAAAGTTCAGTTTTTCCGGGCTTATATTTTTAATCTGAGCATTGAAAATATCCATCACTTCCTGTCGGCCTGTATCATTTTTTACATAGCCATGGGTAAGCATTTCGCTGTATAATTTCAGTGAAAGATTAGATAATTTTGTGGTATATCGGTTCTGTTTGCTTATTTCCTGGGATTGTTTGATGAGCTCTTCAGCGCGTCCTTCAATACTTCGTGTAATAAACTGTGATTCAATTACTTTTTCAAGATCTATGATTTCGGAAGCAATACTTTTTTCATCCAGTTCCAGCGCAGACTGCTTGGTTTTATCCAATATTTTTAAAGCCTGCTTATAAAGACCTTTTTGATAGAGGATATTGGCAAAATCCAACTGTTCCCGGAGCTGAATTCTATAATTCTGGTGGCTTGGGTTCATGCGGAGGCTTACCAGAACCTGCTTGTAAAGGTGGGCTTTAAGATTAGAAAGTTGCTGCTTTGTAGAGATTTTTTTCTCAATAATTACACTTTCATCATATTCCTTCATCTTGTCTATTTCGGAAAATAACAGGAGAAATTTGGCATCTACGTTGATTCCGAGACGGTTTACATATAACTTAAACTGTCGTTTTTCTGAGGTGGTCAATGACTTTACCAATACAAACAAAAAATCTTTCTGCAATTCTGCCATTGTAAATTTTTATAAATTAAAATACTGACTAATAAATGAATACGGTCATTTTTTCAACTGTTGAATATTGTAGTTTTCACAAAAAGTGAAAATCAAAAAATATTGCAAGCTGTAGTTTTGAACCAAAATTAAGTAAAAAACTTCACTTATGAATTCCGATAAAATTGAAATTTTTGATACAACACTAAGAGATGGGGAGCAGGTTCCGGGATGTAAACTCAACACGGAACAAAAACTGATTATTGCTGAAAGGCTGGATGGGCTGGGGATTGATATCATTGAAGCGGGGTTTCCGATTTCCAGTCCTGGAGATTTTGAATCTGTTTCTGAAATTTCAAAACTGGTGAAAAATGCAAAAGTATGCGGATTGACAAGAGCAAACAAGAAAGATATTGATGTAGCTGCAGAAGCATTAAAATTTGCCAAAAGACCAAGAATACACACCGGAATCGGAACTTCTGATTCCCATATCAGATATAAATTCAATTCAACAAGAGAAGATATCATTGAGAGAGCAGCAGATGCAGTTCGATACGCAAAAAGCTATGTGGAAGATGTAGAATTTTATGCTGAAGATGCCGGAAGAACAGATAATGATTATCTGGCACAGGTATGTGAAGCTGTAATTAAAGCCGGAGCTACAGTGTTGAATATTCCTGATACCACAGGATATTGTCTTCCAGAAGAGTATGGCCGGAAAATAAAATACCTGCGAGAAAATGTAAAAGGAATTGAAAAAGCGGTTTTGTCATGTCATTGTCACAATGATCTTGGGCTGGCTACTGCCAATTCTATTGCCGGGGCTATCAATGGTGCCCGTCAGATCGAATGTACCATCAACGGATTGGGAGAAAGAGCAGGAAATACGGCATTAGAAGAAGTCGTCATGATTTTAAAACAGCATAAAAATCTAAATCTACATACTGATGTCAATTCCAGAATGTTGAATGAAATGAGTACCATGGTATCTGAACTGATGGGGATGTCTGTGCAGCCGAATAAAGCTATTGTAGGGGCTAACGCATTTGCGCACAGCTCGGGAATTCATCAGGATGGGGTCATCAAAAACAGAGAAACTTATGAAATCATTGATCCTGCTGAAGTAGGAGTCAATGCATCTTCTATCATTCTTACGGCAAGAAGCGGACGCTCAGCATTGGCATACCGCTTTAAAAATATAGGGTATGATATTACGAAGAACGAACTTGATTATTTATATCAGGAATTTTTGAAAATTGCTGACCTTAAAAAAGAAATAGACAACGATGACCTGAGCATAATGATGGATTCTTTCAGTAGAAAAATAGGGTAAGGTTTGATTTAAATCAAGATAAAGTAAACAATGGACAGTAATAAAAAGACACTTTTTGATAAAGTTTGGGACGCTCATGTGGTAGAAACTATTCCTGACGGACCCCAGATTATATACATAGACAAACACCTTATCCATGAGGTAACGAGCCCTCAGGCTTTTGCGGAACTTGAGTCCAGAAACCTGGAAGTATTCAGGCCGGAACAGATTGTAGCAACAGCTGATCATAATGTTCCTACTTTGCATCAGGAACAACCAATCAGGGATGAGCTTTCAAGAAATCAGGTCGAGCAGCTTACCGAAAACTGTAAGAAAAACAATATTGAACTCTTCGGATTGGGGCACCAATACCAGGGAATTGTTCATATCATTGCTCCGGAACTGGGAATTACACAACCGGGAATGAGTATTGTTTGCGGTGACAGCCATACTTCTACCCATGGAGCATTCGGATCTATTGCTTTTGGGATTGGTACGAGCCAGGTAGCGCAGGTTTTTGCCAGCCAATGTCTGCTTCTCAACAAGCCAAAATCAATGAGAATTACTGTGACTGGTGCTTTGAATGAAAATGTTCAGTCTAAGGATGTTATTCTTTATATCATTTCAAAAATAGGAACAGATGGTGGAACAGGATATTTCTGTGAATATGCTGGAAATGTATTTGAAGAAATGTCGATGGAAGGAAGAATGACCGTATGCAATATGAGTATTGAAATGGGTGCCAGAGGCGGAATGATTGCTCCTGATGAAACGACTTTTGAATATGTTAAAGATAAAAAATTCGCTCCGCAGGGTGAAGAATGGGAAGAGAAAGTAGAGTATTGGAGAACCCTGAAAACAGATGATGGGGCTATTTTCGATAAAGAACTCAGCTTTGATGCTGCAGACATCTATCCGATGATTACCTATGGAACAAACCCGGGAATGGGGATTTCTATCCGTGAAGTAATTCCGGCTCCCCAGAGTGAATCTGAAGAGAAGGCATTACGGTATATGGGATTGGAAGCAGGTCAGACAGTTAACAGCATCAAGGTTAACTATGTTTTCATAGGAAGCTGTACCAACGCAAGAATAGAGGATTTCCGTTCAGCAGCTCAGTATATAAAAGGAAAAAGTAAGTCTGAAGCAGTGAAAGCTCTTATAGTACCTGGATCTCAGCAGGTTGTTAAGCAGATCTATGAAGAAGGATTAGATAAGATATTCAATGAAGCGGGATTTCAGATCCGTCAGCCGGGATGTTCAGCGTGTCTGGCGATGAATGATGATAAGATTCCTGAAGGAGAATATTGTGTATCCACCTCCAACAGAAACTTTGAAGGGAGGCAGGGACAAGGAGCAAGAACCATTCTTGCCAGTCCGCTTACCGCAGCAAAAGCAGCGATAGAAGGTAAAATTTCCGCTTTTGAAAGTGTACACTAAAAAGGAATTTTAAAATATGTTTTGAACTGAAGGATAAAAAAGAAAACTTTTGTGTCTTTGTGGTTTAAAGTCTAACAATATAGAATACATGCAAAAATTAGTTATTATAAAATCCACTGCAGTTCCATTGCCGGCAGAAAATATAGATACAGATCAGATTATTCCGGCAAGGTTTCTGAAAAGTATAGACAGAAAAGGGTTTGGTGAGAATCTGTTCAGAGACTGGAGGTTCAATATTCATACAGGTGAACCGAATCCTGACTTTGTTTTAAACAATCCTAAATTCAGTGGTGAGATTCTGGTGGCGGGAAATAATTTCGGTTGCGGAAGCAGTCGTGAACATGCTGCCTGGTCTTTAACGGATTATGGTTTTAAAGTAATTGTTTCCAGCTATTTTGCGGATATCTTCAAAGGGAATGCCTTGAATAATGGACTTCTTCCTGTAAAAGTTTCTGAAGAGTTTTTAAAAGAAATTTTAGAAGGCATCAATGAAAATCCTGACAATGAAATTGCTATTGATGTAGAGCTGCAGTCTATCAGCTTTAAAGATACCACTGAAACCTTTGAGATTGATTCTTATAAGAAAATATGCCTATTAAACGGCTATGACGATATTGATTTTTTAATCAGCAGAAAACAGGCGATTACAAAGTTTGAACTAAAGACACAAAAAACAAATGAACGACAATTATTTTAAAATCGCGGTTCTTCCCGGAGATGGGATCGGCCCGGAAATCATCAGCGAAAGCATTAAAATATTAGATGTTATTGCTGAAGCTTTTCAATGTAAATTCCATTTTGATTATGGATTAATCGGTGCAGAAGCTATTTTCAAAACAGGGAATCCTTTACCGGATGAGACCCTGAGAATCTGTAAAGAATCTGATGCTGTTCTCTTTGGGGCCATCGGAGATCCGATTTTTGATAATAATCCGGATGCAAAAGTAAGACCTGAACAAGGGTTGCTAAAACTTCGCAAAGAGCTGGGATTGTTTGCCAATATCCGTCCTTTGAAAACGTATGCCTCTTTAATTAATAAGAGCCCGCTCAAAAGAGAAATTATTGAAGGTGCGGATATTCAGATCTTCAGAGAACTGGTAAGTGGAATCTATTTTGGTGAAAAATTTACAGATCCGGAAGGAGCTTATGCCTATGACGTATGTAAATACAGCCGTGAAGATATCATTCCGATTGCTCATATGGCATTTCAGGAAGCTCAGAAAAGAAATAAAAAGCTTACGCTTATAGATAAAGCCAATGTTTTGGATACTTCAAGATTATGGAGAAAAACATGTCAGGAAATTGCCGCAGAATATCCTGATGTACAACTTGATTATATGTTTGTGGATAATGCCGCAATGCAGCTGATCCTTAATCCTAAGCACTTCGATGTTATTCTGACTGAAAATATGTTTGGGGATATTATTTCAGATGAAGCGAGTGTGATTGGAGGTTCTATCGGGCTTCTGCCATCTGCTTCGGTGGGTGAGAAGAATGCTTTATTTGAGCCTATCCATGGATCTTATCCACAGGCTAAAGGAAAAGGAATTGCAAATCCTGTTGCCTCTATTTTAAGTGTGGCCATGATGCTGGACCATCTTAATTTACAGGCTGCAGCCAGCAAACTAAGGCAGTCTGTGGAGCATGCTATTGAAAATAAGTATGTTACTGTAGACCTGAATACAAAGCAGTATTACTCAACAAGTGAAGTGGGAAGCTTTATTGCCGACCATATCAGATATTCCGAAAAGTCGTATTACAATTTTGAAAATATCAAGATCGGAAAATCAACCATTGTATAGAAACAAAAAGTTCATTTAGATAGTTAGAAAGAAAAGTTCCGCCTCATATGAAGCGGAACTTTTCGTGTTTTAATTATAAAGAAGCTTTGACAGCTCTTTTATCTTTTCGTGTTATCCGTTTTTCCTGATTTGTTTTTTGAAGCTTTTTGAATGTCTTCCTTATCAATTTCAGGTGGATTGGTTTTTTTTGAGGCAGCAGGAATATCCTGGAAATCCTCATTCTGCTTTTTAGTTTCTGCAGTATTGGCAGATTCTTTTTTGTTGGTGTTTCCTTTTGTATTCATGACTTTAAATTTTTAATTTCAAAAATATTGATATTATCATTCAAAGCGCTTGCCAAAATGGAAAAGCATAAGTTACCCTCCGCGTGTTCCTGATTTCTGGGTTGTGACTTTGGAACATCTTCTTTATCACAAGCAGGTTTTTTTGTGGAGAGGTACTGTTAAGATCCTCATCCTGTTTAACCCCCAGTTTTACCGGATTTGTTTGTAGAAGATTTTGGAACATTTTCTTTCTCTGTCTTTTTTGGAGATGGGTTGTTTTCCAAATCTTGATTCTGTAACGTCTCTTCTTTTTCTTTTTTGTCTTCTGTTGAATTCATGATATTAGTATTTAGTCTTAGAGACCTAAGATACCAATTTTTCCTGTCTTATCTTCAATAGTGTAATTCAAAGCTTTTGCCAGAACGAAAATGTTATTAAGATTTTCCATCAGCTGCTTATGGCCTTCACTTCTCAGCTGATTCTGGTCAATTGATTTTTCTGCAGTTTCTTTAGCTTTTTGAGTAACATTCTTAATGTCTTTTTCCTCAATTCGGTTAAAGAAAGAATCATCTAAAGACTGGATTTCAACGCTTGGTGTGATTCTGATATCTGCATCAGGAAGCTCTGTAATAACCAGTTTTTTGTTGATGGAATCTACTTCGATCTTCATTTTGTTAAGATCATAAGAAACCTGCGCATTGGTCTTTGTATAGGTAATAATGCTGTTGCTTGATACCTCCTTGCCAAATACTTCAAATCCCATCTTCGTTTTCTGCATACTGGAGGTATTCTGTTCGATTACCACCATCTTATTCATCTTGGAAATCTGATTGGTCAGGATATAATAATCTGATTTCTCAGTTTTATTTCCAAGGTTTAGGCAGGATTTAAGACCGAAAAACAGCAGTATCACAACGCCAGCGCCGGCTGCAAAAGACAAAATTGTTTTATAATTTCTCAAAATCTATTTAAAAATTTCTTTGATAACAGATGAATCATTTTTTTTCAGAATCTGAACCAGATCTCTTTCAATATATCCTGTAGTAGGCATTTCTATAATTCTCCCAATTTCTTTTCCATATCTTTTCAGGATAATAGTAGGAACTTTCTGAAGATTATAAAGACTTTCATCTCCGGTAGGAGATTCCTTCTTACGGTTTACGGCAATAATGTTTAACTTATTTTCCGGATAATTTACCGTTTCCAATATTTTCATCAGTCTTGGAAAGTCTCTGTGGCTGTCCTCACACCATGTTCCCATAAAAACAATAATGTCATAAGTGCCAATTTTCTCTTTTTTCAATTCACTGACTGCCTTTTGGTCAAGAACATATTCGTCATGTTCTTTTACATACCAATCTGCATAAGGAGCTTTTAAAAACTGCTCTTTCAATTGATTTCCTAAAAGCATTTTGCCATCTTTCTGGGTGTCAACCTCACGATTCATCACTACTTTTTGAGCGCTCAACTGTTGAGCGGCTAAAAATAAGCTTGAAAAGGCAACAATATTGGTAATAATTTTCTTCATATTTATTTTTCGATAATTGATTTTAAATCAGCAGGAGAGTAGTATTTGTTTTTCAATACTTTATGATCAGCCTGTCTGTAAACGTTAAATTTTTCTCCAGACTTTTCATAAAAAGATTCTACTTCCTTTTCTTTATAGAATTCAACAGTTTCCTTTGCCTGCTCTTCATTATCACATGCCTTCGACATATTGGAACGCTGAACTTCGTTGAATAGCTCTACAAATTTGTTGCCAAGTCCGAATTCCAGTACAGCACCACTCAAAACGTATTGAAGATCACATAATGCATCCGCAATTTCTACAATATCATTATCTGCAATGGCCTGCTTCAGTTCGTTTAATTCTTCTTGTAAAAGTTCTACTCTCAGGTTGCATCTTTCCGGAGAAGGAATTTGTGGGGTATCTAAAATAGGGGCTTTGAAAGTAGTATGGAATTCTGCTACTTGGTTCAAACTATCAATTTTATCCATGAATTTTTTTATTTCCCACAAAGATAGAAAAGGATTTGTAAAATGTGAAATGTATAGCGTAAAAAGAACAGACTGTAAGGAATCTCAGTCTCTTTCTGACGATTTAAAATTAAAAGGCATTCGGAATTTTGATCGTATCGGTATTCCTTTAATTTTTCCAGGATTCCATTTTACTT
Organism: Chryseobacterium sp. MEBOG07; assembly: GCF_021869745.1. NCBI lineage: Bacteria > Pseudomonadati > Bacteroidota > Flavobacteriia > Flavobacteriales > Weeksellaceae > Chryseobacterium > Chryseobacterium sp. MEBOG07. The sequence goes on along the minus strand of NZ_CP084579.1, from coordinate 2,953,592 downwards.
TGATTCTTTTCATTATAGATTTTATATCCTCAAAAAACTTTTCACTATTTTCTACCTTAGGTTCGACATCTACATTAGAAATATTGCCATCTGTATCTATGATGAAGGATATAATAAATTTCCCTTTTGGGTTGTAAGATTCCGGATCTATATTGTTTTCCAGTTTTTTGTGGATTTCTTTTCTTAGTTCTCTCAATCCATCAGGTAGTTCAGCAGGCTGATATATTTTTGAAATATCATAATCAGATTTATAATTTTCAAAAAAATCTTCTGGTAAAAAAGGAAAATCAAAATAGGCGTTAACTTTTTCTCCCTGTTCTTCTGCAGGCTGCCAGTTCTTTAAACTCCCCAGGGATTTGACAGCAAGATTGAAGGCGCATTTGTTTCTTTCTATAGCACTTTCATCACTTTTTTTCTTTATCAAAGAAGGTTTACCATTTTCATCTATTTTCAAGGTTACATAATATATTTCGTTTTTATCACAGGGTTTTGTGCCGCTTTTCAAAAAATAGTCCTGCATTTCTGAAGACATTTGAGTGGGCCCTCCTTTATAAGGAAACTGGCCATCAGGGTATTTTGCGAGTGTTTTTTGTGAAAATGCTGATTCAGAGAGTAGAATAAGGAGAAATAAGGTTGTTTTGTTCATTTTAGAAGTGTTTCCACGGTTAAAAATACTTTGAATGAGTACGATTAGTTTGTTTGCAAAATTAAGAAAAAGTCCACAACTTTCAGGTTGTGGACTTTTCTATATTCGGTATAAATGATTTCAATTATTCATACTTCCATAAGCCAGAGATACTTAGAATCGATAGGCCTGGTTGTTTTTCCCCATAGCTAAATACACCAATGTATTGCGAACGACAAGATGAACAATCGGTGCCAAAATATAACGTTGGCTGATCATTGACTGTCAATTCTCCGAAATACATCATTCTTTGAGAAGTTTCGCTGACCATTCCGTGCTTTAATAATTCACTTTTGGATAAAACCTGATCTTCGTTGTATAGCTGAAGTATTGCGAATCCTGATTCGTAGGGTTTTATTTCTACGGTATTTTCATGACCACAACTGCAGCAGGTGAAAGTGGTGATTGCAGAGGGAAGGGCTTCATCATTCATGAAAGTACTTTTTGCAATAGAAGCCTTTTTAATAATGCTTATTTTTTTGATATTGAATACATTTGAATTTTTTATGGCTGAATAACTGTGCCTACTAAGTTAGGATATTTTCCGCTAGGACTTTTCTTAATGGTAATTTTTATATAGCCCTCTTGTGCCAGCTTATTCCATGTTTTCTGATACCCAGTATTGATGTCAATTGGAATTTTCCACATCGTTTGTTTTCCTTTTCCTGCCTGGTTAAACCAAGGAATAATATCTGCTGTCTGAGTTTTGAACTGCATGGAGTTGTTCACTACATCAATCTCATAATAGAAGTCGTATTTGTCTTCCGCCTGATTTAAAGCTCTTTGGGTAAAGGTATATACATATCCGTTGATGATAGGACTTGTAAAACTTCCTCCTAAAGTAGGAACTCCCGTTCCATTATAACTCCCGACAGCCCCACTATAACGGTCAAATTTTTGTCCAACCTGTAAAGGTACTTCATCAACAATATTGTATCCGCCGTTTGCAGGAGGCCATCCGCCATTTAAATTATTGGCTTTAAATAGAGATTCCAGTTCGCTCCATTTACCTTGTTTGTAAAGGTCATAAGCTTGATTTCTAATGGTTTGGCTTACGGTGTTATTGCTGTCGTAGGTTACTGCCAGCTCATCAGCATTTTTGTAGAATACGGTGGTAACATCCGAATTCGTTTCAACTTGATCATCCCTGTCTGAATTACAGGCAACCGAGAGCGAAGTAATCGCTAAAAAAAAAATGTACTTAAATAAATGTTTCATATATAAAATTTTAAATTATTTTAAAATTAGTAAGGTATTAAAGGGGTCTGCCTTTTTGAAACATCATTTTCTTTACAAAAATCTTAAGTGAAATAGTAGTATGAATAGTATTGCTGTTTTCCAGTCTGTAAAAGAAAATTTCAGAACTGAAATTGGGTTGAATAATACACTTTTCTGACAGTAAATTGTTGAAATATCAATTCATCTCAGAATAGAGTCAAAAGAAGCAACTGCATCAGACGTCAAAATAGGGTCTGGAGCTCCCTTAAATACAATCTGGGTAAACGGCACAACAAAATATTGTTATGCGATAAATTTAAACCAAAAAACTCAAATATTAGTAATTTTATTTTAAATAAAATATTATTATGGAATTAAATGTAATGATAAATGTTTTCGTGTTAATATTTTACATTTTAGAGAATAAAAAAAGCTGCCCAAACGGACAGCTTTGTGATTGAATTGTATATTTCTTACTTTTTAATGAATTGTTTTGTGAATTTTCCGATTTGGATTACATAGGTTCCATTGGTTAATTTATTTACATTCACTGTTCCGCTTTCCAGGTTTCCTTCGCTGACAAGCCTTCCGGACATGTCATAGATTTTATATTGTTCATTGCTGGTATTGGTAAGAGTAAGAATGCTTTTTACAGGATTGGGATACAGCCTGATTTCTGTGGATGATGAATTTTCGTCTGTTGGTTTGTCTTCAGAAGTTTTTACAGCAATATTGGCGTTGTTTACATCAAAGAAAATATGATTACTTCCTTTTACCATGATTCTCCCTGAATTTGTTAAACTATCAGGAATCGTAATGGTTTGTGAGCCATTATTAGGGACTCCCGCCAATAATATTGTCCAGGTATTGCCGCCGTCTGTTGACCATAGAATGTCTACGCTGCTTGTATTCACTCCGTTGGCTGTGGTTTCTGCTACATCCCATGTAACGGTTTGCGAGCTCCCTTTTACGTAAGAAACTGATGTGTTTTGTGATGTTATGGCAAATGGCCCGGCAGCTGGATTGACCGTTATTTTTGTATCATCCGAATTGTTTCCGCCACCTCCGGCTCTGTTATCGCGAACGGTGAATCTAAAATCTAAAGTTCTGGCAACAGAAGGAAGAGCTTCAACATCTATTTCGGCTCCCGCAGTCTTGAGAGTACCTGTCAAAATAGAAGACATTACCGGGAAATATCTTACCGGAGATTTTGAAGGCGTCCATGATCTGAATATAGGACCCATAATTTTTGTGTCTTTTGCTGCAGAATTAGCTCCTGTTTCGGAAGACGTTCCTTTATCCATTTGTTCCCATATGTAAGTAAGCTGATCTCCATCTGCATCAGTTCCGGATCCGGTAAGCATGAAAGGAGTGCTTACCGGAATAATATAATCAAGCCCCGCATTGGCTGTAGGAATTGAATTTCCGGTAAGAGAGTTGATAGAACATGTTTTTGTTTTGATATTTTTGGTAATCTGTTCAATACTTAAGGCATGAAAAAATGGATCGGAGTTTTTCTGAACATCATAGTTGGTAATACCTGCATATCCCATGATCGTAGATCCTGAACCTGGTTCTACAGGTTTTAATCCAGGTTGTGGTTCGTATGACCATGTGTGGTTTCCTCCAAACTGATGTCCCATTTCATGAGCAACAAAATCAATATCAAAAGTATCTCCGGAAGGAATACCGTTTGCCGGAGAAGTGTATCCGCTTCCTTTATAGCTGCTGGGATAAGTTACACCCTAGACATATTGTTGTCACATAAACATCCGATACATCCTGCATTACCACCACCGCCATCTCTGCCGAAAAGGTGGCCTATGTCAAAATTATTATTTCCGATAGAAGTACTTAAATTGTTCATTAGCTCCAGATTCCAGTTTTTCATTTGTGAAGACTGAGAATAGGGGTCTGTGGAGGCATCAGTATAAATAATGTCATCATTATTGGCAATAAGGACCATTCGCGCAGCAAAATCATTTTCAAAGATACCATTCACACGAGTCATTGTATTGTTCATGGCTGCTAATGCCTGAGCTTTTGTTCCTCCAAAATAAGAAGTGTATTCTCCGGTACAGGAAAGAGCAAGCCTGAAGGTTCTTAGTGTAGAATCGTTTGCATTTTTATTGGCTATGGCATTGGAGCTTTCTTTTTGAGCTGCATCAAAAACTTTACATTCTAGTTTATTCAGATTGTCTTTACTGTCAGATTTTTTGTAAATAATATAAGTAGAAAGATCCTTGGTATATGGCTGGATAAAAACGGCGGATTTGTCACTATAAATTTCCATAGAAGAAAGTCCTAGGGAAGAAATACTGAAATAAACCTTTGAACCCGGATTTTTTATGCCCTCGCCAATGTAAGATTTAATATCCGGATATTTAGCGGCCAGTTCAGACTCAAAATTAGAATTTTCTGTTACTTTGAAATTTTCCATTTTCCCTGTAGAATTTGGAAAAGAGATGATGATTTCAGATTTTTCTGATAATCTCTTGGGTGCCTTTGCTAATATGTTTTTTAATCCGTTTATATTCAGACGATAAAGCTGCGGGTTTTCAAAACGTGACATGTTTTCTAAAATGGGAGAGTATATTCTGGAAGAGCCCGAGATCCATAAACGATCTGTTTGTGCAAAAGAAATACCCGACAATGCAAGCATCCCCGTCATTAATAATTGTTTTTTCACGTAAATGTATTTTCATCAAAAATAATAAAAAAAACATCTGGAAAAATATTTTATTCATGTATTTTTTGCCAGGACTCCCCATAAACAAAAGGGGGTTGTGAAAAATATTTTATATAATTTGATAAAAAAGAAAAACTGTTCTATACAGAACAGTTTTTCACATCGTTTAATTTTAAAAAGTCTATTATTGATTAATTTTTAATAAACCTCTTGGATGACTCTCCAATTTGAAGCATATAAGCACCTTTGATAAGATTGCTTACATTCACTGAGCCTCTCTGTAGTTTTCCTGAGTCAATTAGTTTTCCACCCATATCGAAAATCTTGTAGTCTTCCGAAGTTGTATTGGAAATATAAAGTAGGTCTCTAACCGGGTTTGGATAAAGCTTAATATCTGTGATCAGATCTTTTGTGTTCTGAAGATCTCCTTTTCCTGAAGAAACGATATTAAGGGTATAATCTTCAACCTGACCATAAGTGAAAGCTTCACATGATGAAGTAGGTATTGAGCTGTACTTCATCATCACTCTCATTCTTGTAGATCCCACAGTAGCTGTAGCTGGAATTGTAATAGATCCTGTAACCGGGCTGGTTGTAGAACCTGCTTTTGTCCAGGCTAATTCTCCGCTGTCTGTAAAGTCTCCATCGCCGTTATAGTCAATATAAACAGCATATGCTTCACTGTATTTTGTAGAAGTCCAAACCGGAGTGATAGAGATGGTGTAAGCACTTCCTCTTGTCACGTTGGTAGAAACTGAAGTGAAGTTTTCGTAACCTGCTGTTCCTGTAGAAGTGTTATTAATGGATCCGAATGTTACATTTCCGATTCTTTCATCCGCTGTATTGGATGCTGAAGAAGAGCAATGTGAAACAGTTCCTCCTGAAAGAGTGGTAACACTTACTGTATTACTGGAAACGGAAGCATTTCCTGCCGCATCTTTTGCTTTAACAGAGAAAGAATACGTTGTTGCAGGAGTAAGTCCTGTTACGGTATACGTTGTAGAAGCTGAAGATCCTATTAATGAAGCTCCCTGATAGACATCATATCCTGTAACTCCTACATTATCTGTAGCCCCTGACCATGAAAGGTTAGTGGTAGTAGCAGTTGTTCCTGAAGCAGCAAGGGTAGGAGCTGTAGGAGCAACGGTATCAGGAGTTCCGGAACCTGCATTTACAGAGATGTTGGCATTGTTTACATCAAAGAAAATGTGATTGGATCCTTTTACCATGATTCTTCCTGTTGTTGTAGTAGAATTTGGAATAGTAACAGCCTGTGAACCATCATTTGGAGTTCCTGCTAATAGAGTAGTCCAGTTGTTTCCGCTGTCTGTTGACCAAAGGATATCTACATTGGCTGTATTGACACTATTGGCTGTAGTTCCGGCTACATCCCATGTGATTGTTTGAGAGCTTCCTCCGGCATAAGTAGTAGCTGTGTTTTGTGAAGTTACCAGGAATGGTCCTGCTGTCGAATTCACAGTGATTACAGCATCATCAGAATTATTTCCAGAGCCTCCCGCTTTGTTGTCACGAACGGTAAATCTGAAGTTTAATGATCTGGCTACTGAAGAAAGAGCTTCCACAGTGATTTCAGAACCGGCTGTAGTTGTAGCCCCCGTTAATACAGAAGCCATTCTTGGAAAATATCTTGCTGGAGATGTTGTTGGAACCCATGATCTGAAGTTAGGTCCTGAAGCTTTTGTTGCGCTGGCGGCAGAACTTGCTCCTGTTTGAGAAGAAGAAGCATTGTCTATCTGCTCCCAGATGTAGGTTAAAGAATCCCCGTCAGCATCCGTTCCTGTACCCGTCAATACGAATGGAGTTCCTTTTGGAATTGTATAGTCTAAGCCTGCATTAGCCGTTGGAATAGAATTTCCTGTATTGGTATTGACAGAGCAGGTTTTAGCCTTAATGTTATTGGTGATCTGCTGAATGCTTATCGCATGGAAAAATGCATCAGAATGCGGTTGGATATCCTGACTGGTAATTCCTGCATACCCCATAATTGTTGATCCTGATCCCGGTTCCATATTGACACCTGTTCCTTCATTATTCATGGAGAAGGTGTGGTTTCCTCCGAACTGATGTCCCATTTCGTGGGCCACGTAATCGATATCAAAATTATCTCCTGAAGGAATAGCATCTGCTGGAGACGTGTATCCGCTTCCTTTGGATCCGTTTGTACAGATACAGCCGATACAGCCTGCATTTCCTCCGCCTCCTGAAGCTCCGAACAAATGTCCGATGTCGTAGTTGGCTTCACCAATTACAGAAGTTAGAGTACTTTGTAATTGAGAATTCCAGCTGCTCATTCCTGAAGCTGCGGAATATGGGTCTGTAGATGCATTGGTATAGATAACGGCGTCATTGTTAGCGATCAGAACCATTCTTGCAGCAAAATCTTTTTCAAAAACACCGTTTACGCGGGTCATTGTAGTGTTCATTGCGGCTAGGGCCTGAGCTTTTGTACCTCCAAAATAAGTGGTGTATTCCCCTGTACAGGATAGAGCCAGTCTGAATGTTCTCAGTTTGGCATCGTCAGCATTAGGTCTTGCAGCTAGAGCAGAGTTGGAAACTCCTTTCTGTGCGGCATCTACTACGGTACACTCAAACTTGTTAAGATCATCTTTTTTGTCAGATTTTCTATACACTACATAAGTGGAAAGATCTTTAGTGTAAGGTTCGATGAATACTGCCGATTTATCACCATAAATTTCCATCGATGACAGTCCGAGTGGAGAAACACTGAAATAGACTGTAGAGTTAGGATCATCCAGACCTTCTCCTACGTAGGATTTGATATCCGGATATTTTGCTGCCAGTTCAGGGGCAAAATTGGAATTCTCCCTCACTTTAAAATTTTCCATTCTACCTTCAGAATTGGGAAAAGAGATGATGAGTTCTGATTTTTCGCCTGCTGCAAGTCTTTTGGGAGCCTTTGCCAGAACATTTTTCAATCCGTTGATGTTCAGGTTGTACACCTTTGGATTGCTGATGCTGGATTTGTTTTCAAAAATCTCTGATGAAGCCTTTCTGGAGCCTTCGGACCAAAGACGGTCAGTCTGTGCGAAAGAAATACCCGAAATAAGGAGCATTCCAATCAGCGTTAATTGTTTTTTCATATTAAATATTAAATTTGATTGTGGAATATCAAAGCTAATAAAAAATATGTTATTGAAAACTAAGTTTTTTAAGATTATTTTAGACTTTACGTTTAATATATTATGTAATGCATTGAGTATAATTGAAAAGGCCTTTCTCTAAAAGAAAAATGACATACACCGCAGCATATGTCATTCTTAATTTGTTCAATATAATATTTTCAATTACATTTTGTCATCAGCAGTGGGACCATAAAGCCCGGGAACTTTATTTCCGGTTGATCTTAAATAAACAACCAGTTCTCCTCTGTGATGGTACAAATGATTATAAAGAAAGCCTCTTATCACCTGAATCTTTGGAGACGGAGGGAAAAGTACATTTCCGTTCATTTCCATTTTCCACTCATTAAAATAAGTGTTTTCGTCAGAGTTCTCAAGAACTTTCTGTGCATTGGCAACATTTTCTTCAAATTTTGCTAAGATATTTTCAGCTTTAGAAATATCTCCTTTATCATACTTATACGCACCCATATCAAAAGTATCCTTATTGAAAGTGGATTCGTACCAATTGTATACTTCAGCAATATGAGAAGTCAGCTGACCGGTTGTCCAGTTCTTTTCAGACGGTTTCCAGTCTAGTGCGCTGTCAGGGATTGCCTGTAAAATTTTTCTGGTGTTTTCAGCTTCGTGCAGAAACTCACCTAAAAGTGCCTGTTTAATCATTTGTATTTATTTTAAAAGTGAGGTTATCTTGTGATATCTCTTCCAATTACCAGTCTCTGGATTTCAGAAGTACCTTCACCGATGGTGCAAAGTTTAGAATCTCTGTAGAATTTTTCAACAGGGAAGTCTTTTGTGTAACCGTATCCTCCGAAAATCTGAACTGCATTGTTGGAAATTCTCACACAAGCCTCAGAAGCATATAGTTTTGCCATAGCTCCTTCTTTTGTCATCTTTTGTTTAGCGTTCTTCAATGTAGAAGCTCTTTGGATAAGAAGTTCTGCAGCATCAATTTCTGTTGCCATATCTGCCAGCATAAAGTTGATAGCCTGGAAATCTGAAATTGGCTTTCCAAACTGATGTCTTTCTTTTGCATATTTCAAAGCAGCTTTATAAGCACCTCTTGCAGTACCTAAACTTAGCGCAGCGATAGAAATTCTACCACCATCCAATACTTTCATTGCCTGCTTGAAACCTTCTCCTACTTCTCCTAAACGGTGAGAATCTGGTACACGTACACTATCGAAAATAAGTTCTGCTGTTTCAGAAGCACGCATTCCTAATTTATTTTCTTTTTTCCCGGAAGTAAAGCCAGGCATTCCTTTTTCTAAAACAAAAGCGGTAGAGTTATTTTTAGCTCCTATTTCTCCTGTTCTTGTCATTACTACGGCAATATCTCCTGAAATAGCGTGAGTAATAAAGTTTTTAGCTCCACTGATGATCCATTCATCACCATCCTTTACAGCTGTAGTAGACATTCCTCCTGAGTCTGAACCTGTGTTGTGCTCTGTAAGTCCCCAAGCTCCGATTACTTTTCCGGAAGCTAGCTGAGGAAGCCATTTGTGTCTCTGCTCTTCATTTCCAAATTCATAGATATGGTTGGTGCAAAGTGAGTTGTGTGCTGCTACAGAAAGACCAATAGATGGGTCAACCTGAGAAATTTCGTCCAGAATAGTAACATATTCATGATATCCTAAGCCGGAACCTCCATATTGTTCAGGAACTACGATCCCCATGAAACCCATTTCACCTAATTGGTGGAACAGATCTTTAGGAAATGTTTGGCTTTCATCCCATTCCATAATGTTCGGTCTGATATTCTTTTCTGCAAATTCTCTAGCCGTCTCCGCTATCATTTTGATGTTGTCAATAGTCTCTGTATTCATATGATAATAATAGTTAGTTCCCAAAGATAACCAAATTGGCGGAATGCTAAAAAAAATTATTTCATTCATAATATTTAGAGGGCAATACTATTAATTTTCAATTTTTTATATTTTAAAAATTAACACTTTCGTAATAAAATATTCTGCATTTTGCTTTTTTTATTTCACTATTTTAGTCCCCCAATTTTTAAGGCATGAAAAAAATTCTACTTCCTATCATTTTAATTTCCTCTTATTTTTCTGCGCAGGCTCCTGCCGGATATTATAACGGAACAGCCGGATTGACGGGGTATGCCCTGAAATCGAAACTTCACGATATTATTTCGGAAAAAATGGTCAATTGGCATTATGACGATCTTAAATCGTTATATGGCCAGACTGATCTTGACAAATATTATGACCATGATGCTTCCAATACTCAGTATCTGTTAGATATGTATTCTGAGATCCCTGGAGGGCCGGATGCCTATGAATATACCGTAGATCAAATGGTAGCAGGGGTAGGTATGGAAGGTCAAGGATATAACAGAGAACATATGATGCCGCAAAGTACGTTCAGTACGAGTTCATCAATCAGTGATTATCCAATGTATTCGGATCTTAATTTTATTATTCCTGCTGACGCCTATATTAACCAACGCAGAAGTAATTATCCTTATGGAATAGGAAATAATACGAATCATTATATTTTTACCAATACGTCGAGGATATCTAATGCGGCCATTCCCAATTATCCTTATACCGGAAGAGTTTACGAACCTATTAATGAATTTAAAGGGGATATCGCAAGAACTTTATTGTACTTTGCGGTAAGATATGAAGGAAAACTAGGTTCATTTAATACAGCGTATACTACATCAGCCAACATAACACCTGCTACAGATCAATGTCCGCTTGACGGAACGGAAGAAAGAGCCGTTGATCTTGCCTATGTTGCCATGCTGAAACAATGGAGTACAGCGGATCCTGTTTCTCAAAGGGAAATTGATAGAAATAACAGCATCTATACCATACAGAAAAACAGAAACCCATTTATTGATCATCCCGAATGGATTAATATGATTTGGTCTGAAACGCCAGACAGTGTTGCTCCGGCAGCTCCTGGATCATTGGTTTCAACTCAGCAGAATGCTTATTTTGTGAATTTGAACTGGACTGCTTCTCCCGATACCGACGTGCTGGGATACAGAGTATATATGAATGGTTCAACAATCCCTGTTACAGTTACTAAAGGAACTTCTGTAAATATCGATCACCTGAGCCCGTCAACGACTTATACTTTTACTGTAAAAGCTTTTGATAAAGGATACCTGGAATCTCCGTTTAGTAATACGGTTACAGCTTCTACGATTGCTTCGGATTCTTATGCTCCGGATCTTATGATTACAAAGTATATATCAGGAACCAATAACAGCAACAATACTATTAAGAATAATGCGCTGGAAATAGTTAATAAGACAGGGCATGAAGTTAATCTGAATAATTACAGGATAAATATCCAGTTTAAAAATAACAGTTCAGGAGCCATCTACAGTGGAGATACGTATGAACTGGAAGGTAAGATTGGGAATAATGAAACTTTTGTTATTTTGAATCCAAAAGCAACCTTATCATGTTATACTAATGATCAGGCAAGGTTTGTAACAGCTTCTGATCCTTTGACGTTTACCGGAGGAAACTACGTAGAGCTTGCTTATAATAAGACGGTTACAGTAGATGCTATTGGGATAAAATATACAACGAACAATAACGGTAATGTATCTTTGTATAGAAAAAGTACAATCAATAAGCCTGCGGATACCTTTAATATCAGTGAGTGGGATTCTTATCCTTCTAATTATTGTCAAAATTTGGGTGGTACCTTATCTACTTCAGAATTGATTGCTTCTCATGATGAATTTACAATTTATCCAAACCCGGTTTATGATAACCTTTATGTAAAAGGAGTAACGGAAAAAATAAAAACAGCCCAAATTATAGATCTTTCCGGAAAAGTGATTTATACAGAGAAAGATCCGTTCAGAAATAAGAAAAACATTTCTGTACAAGGAATTCCGACGGGAATCTATTTCTTAAAGCTTGATGAGAATGCCCATCAGTTTATCAAAAAATAAAAGCTTCTCAGTGTTTAAATAATAATCATTTTTGTGACAAGCCAAACCTCACAGGTTTTTAAAACCTGTGAGGTTTATTTTTTATAATGGGTAAAGGAAATTGATGAAATGGCTTCGCTTTGCTCGCAATGACGGTTTTAGCCCTGATAGAAGCGGTTACCCCGGAGTATGGTGTAGGGTTGGAGGGTTAAGGGGTTGGGATAGCAAGGAGCGAGGAGTATGAGCGGATAGCAGGAATAGCTTCTCACTAAAAAAATGAAAAAAGTAGAGTTAAAGGAAATGTAATTTTAAAAATTTTCTCCATTTTTTGTTTTTATATAATTTTGCAATTTTATATAAAGTCTTAAAAACCTTATGTTTACTACATAATCGATATAAGCAGATTCACTAATAATCAATATCTATAAGTGTTTCTGCTTATATTTTTTATATATAAGTAATTATGCTTATATTTGCAGTATGATAGCGGTCATTACCGGTGATATTATAAATTCACAGCATGCGGATACTGAAGTTTGGATTACCAGACTAAAACATCTTCTCGAAAAATGGGGGAGCGCTCCTCTCACATGGGAAATCTACAGGGGAGATGAGTTTCAGTTCAAATGCAATATTGATGACGTTTTCTGGCGTTTTCTAGCCATAAAATCTCTTATTAAAAGTCAGGAAAATTTAGATGTAAGAATGGCCATAGGTATTGGTGAGGAAAGTTTTTCTTCTGAGAAGATCACTGAATCCAATGGTACCGCGTATGTCAATTCCGGAAGACTTTTGAATGACCTTAAAAATGATGGCCACACCGTGGCTATCAAAACATCCAGTGACCCGGTTGACAGAGATCTTAATATTCTGTTGAAATGGTCATCCAAAGATTTTGATAACTGGACGATGGCTACATCAGAGATTATTCATGAAATGATCATGAACCAGGATATTACGCAGGAAGATCTTGCCAAGAGATTTGCTATTTCACAGTCTTCTGTAAGCCAGAGACTGAAGCGAGCCAACTATGAGCTCATCGTGGAAACCAACCAGTATTTCAGAAAGAAAATCTCAGAACTATAGGCATGATCTTTATCAAACTCATATTGGCACATCTACTCGGAGATTTTATACTTCAGCCAAATTCATGGGTTGCGGATAAGGAAAACTATAAACTAAAAAGTAAGTTTTTATACTTTCATATTCTGATTCACATCGCTTTAAGCCTTATTTTCCTTTGGGATCTGCAGCTTTGGTGGGTGGCTGTTTTGGTGGGGATTACTCATTTTATGATAGATGCCGCAAAGCTTAGCTTTCAGAATGTAAAAACTAAAAAAACATGGTTTTTCATTGATCAGTTGCTGCATGTTCTGGTCATTGCAGGAGTTTCTTTTTATTTTCAGGAATTCAGCTTCAGCTTTTTACAAAATCAGGAATTTTTAAAGCTTATCATGGCTGCATTGTTTCTGACAACACCTGCTTCTATTTTTATCAAAATATTATTGTCATCCTGGACCCCTGCTCCGGATGGCCCCAACGCTATTCAAACCGAATCTTTATCAAGTGCCGGAAAATATATCGGAATTTTAGAACGTCTGCTGGTTTTCACTTTTATCATGGTGAATCACTGGGAAGGCGTGGGTTTCATGGTAGCTGCCAAATCTGTTTTCAGGTTCAGCGACCTTGCACAGGCAAAACAGAGAAAACTTACAGAATATGTATTAATTGGTACACTGCTGAGTTTTGGACTGGCTGTCTTAACAGGAATAATAATAAAATAAATCAATAAATCTAACTACAATTTAGAAAGTAAAATTATGAGTCAAAAGAAAGAAATGTTGTACGAGGGGAAAGCAAAACAGGTATTTGCTACCGATAATCCTGATGAAGTAGTAGTACGTTTCAAAGACGATGCTACAGCATTTAATGCTCAAAAGAAAGGTCAGGTTGATCTGAAAGGGGAAATGAACAATGCTATTACAACCCTTATTTTTGAATATTTAAATGAAAAAGGGATCAAAACTCATTTCATCAAACAATTGGACGAAAGAGAGCAGTTGGTAAGAAAAGTATCTATCATTCCTTTGGAAATGGTAGTAAGAAACTACTCTGCAGGAAGTATGGCACAAAGATTAGGAGTGGAAGAAGGAATAAAATCTCCGGTAACGATCTTCGATATCTGCTATAAAAAAGACGAATTGGGAGATCCACTTATCAACGATCACCATGCTGTTTTCTTAGGTGCTGCTACGTATGAAGAGCTTGACGAAATGTATGAGTTAACTTCAGACATCAATGAGATCCTTATCGACCTGTTTGACAAAATCAATATCATCCTGGTAGATTTCAAAATCGAACTTGGTAAAACTTCAGACGGAGAAATCATCTTAGCTGACGAAATATCTCCTGATACTTGCAGACTATGGGATAAAGATACCATGAAAAAATTAGATAAAGACAGATTCAGAAGAGACTTAGGAGAAGTTACTGAAGCTTATGTTGAGATCTATAACAGACTTAAAAATCTTTTACAGAAATAAGATTTCAGATAAAAGATAACAGATTTCAGATGTTGGCACTAAAATATTGTTAATTCAAACAAAATTAAAATTTGAAGTTGGCTTTAATCTGAGATCTGTTATCTGACTTCTAAGATCTACAATTAGAAAAAATAGAAATGAAAAGTTTAGACATTCATAAAAGTGAATATTTAAAACAGTTTGAAACCCAGACTTACGGGAGAAATCTTTTCAGAACTCAGGAAGAGGAAAGATTGGATGCTCCTAATGAAGAATGTGGGATCTTCGGATTGTATTCGGATAATGATCTGGATACTTTCTCTCTTTCACAGTTCGGGCTTTTTGCATTACAGCACAGAGGTCAGGAGGCTTGTGGTATTTCCGTCTTAAAAGATGGAAGAATTACCAACATGAAAGACGAAGGACTGGTTTTAGATGTTTATAAAGACATTCAGGAACCTGAAACTTTTATGGGAAATTCTGCAATTGGGCATACCCGTTATACCACTGCAGGAGATAAAAAGAAATATAACTTCCAGCCATTTTTCGCGAAAAACGAATATGACCAGATTATACTTTCTATAGCGCACAATGGTAACCTTACCAATGCGAGAGAACTAAAAACAGAATTAGAAGCTGAAGGCGTTGTTTTCAGAGCTACATCCGATTCTGAGGTAATCCTGAGACTGATCCAGAAAAACCTTGATTTAGGTCTTCGTGGAGCGATTAAAGCAACGATGGAAAAGATTGAAGGAGCTTATTCTGTAGTTGGGATGACAAGAAACAAATTCTTTGCATTCAGAGACTTCAACGGAATTCGTCCATTGGTGTTAGGAGCTATCGACGAAAGATCTTACGTAGTTGCTTCAGAGTCTGTTGCACTGGATGCAGTAGGAGCTCAGTATGTACGTGATATCCTTCCGGGAGAGATCATTTATACCAATGAAAACGAACCTGGAAAACTTCACTCTTACATGATGGATGAGGCGAAAGGAAAGCAGAGAATATGTTCTTTTGAATACATTTATTTTGCAAGACCTGACTCTACCTTAGAAAACATCAATGTATATGAGATCAGAGAGAAATCAGGGGAGAAGATCTGGGAGCAGGCTCCTGTAGATGCCGATTTGGTTATTGGGGTTCCGGATTCCGGAGTTCCGGCTGCAATTGGTTTCTCTAAGGCTTCAGGAATACCTTTCCGTCCTGTTTTGATCAAAAACAGATATATCGGAAGAAGTTTCATCGTTCCTACACAGGAAATGAGAGAAAGGGTAGTGAACCTTAAACTGAACCCGATCATCTCCGAGATGAAAGATAAGAGAGTAGTGATCATTGATGACTCTATTGTTCGTGGGACAACATCAAAAAGACTGGTTAAAATTTTAAAAGATGCAGGCGTAAAAGAGATCCACTTCAGAAGTGTTTCTCCACCTATTATTGCTCCATGTTATCTGGGAATTGATACTCCGTCTAAAGATGATTTGATCTCTGCGAATATGACTACAGAGGAACTTAAAAACTATCTGGGAGTAGATTCTTTAGAGTTTTTAAGTATTGATAACCTGAAAACTATTTTAGGATCTGCCAATCACTGTTTCGGATGTTTTACTGAAGAATATCCGGTAGAAAAAGGAGAGGAGGTAGAATTATTCAATTAATATTTTTTATTAAAATATAAAAACAAAAAGAGTCAGGGCTGTCCCTGGCTCTTTTGTTTTATAAATGTAGCAAAAGCTTAATATTCCTTTATTATACAGTACACAACGAAGTTTTAATTTTGTCAGATTAAAACTTCAGGATATGAAAAACGCATTTTTGACGGGTATTTTTCTGGTATGTGCCCAACTTTATTCTTCACAGTCTTTCGACAAACAGGCACACCGCGGTGGAAAATCTCTTTACCCCGAAAATACGATCCCGGCCATGAAGAATGCCTTGAAAATGAATATCACAACACTGGAAATGGATCTGGCTATCACCAAAGACAAAAAGGTAATTCTTTCTCATGATGCTTTCCTTTCTCCTGAATTGGTCACAAAGCCTGATGGAACCTATATTCCAAAAGACTCAGGTTTTTATTATAAAATCTACGAGATGCCTTATGCAAAGATTAAAACTTTTGATGTAGGGTTAAAGAAATTGAATAATTATCCTGATCAAAAGAAAATGAAGGCTCAAAAACCACTTTTCTCAGACGTCATAGATGCCTGCGAGTCGTATGCCCGTGAATTGAAAAGACCACTGCCTTTTTATAATATAGAAACTAAGACCCGCCCGTTCTCAGATCATATATTTCACCCCGAACCGAAAGAATTTGTTGATCTGATGATGAAGATTATCGTAGAGAAAAAAATCCAGGATAGGGTCATTATTCAGTCTTTTGATCCAAGAACACTGGAAATCCTGCATAAGCAATATCCTAAAATCATGACCGCTTTGCTGGTAGAAAAAGTGGATGATAAAAAACTGGCGCAGCAGCAGGCTTATTTTAAAAATATTTCTGTAGAAAAATTCAAGATGTATCCTGACCACCTGAATGGAGTTTCAGGAGATATGAAATTCCTGAGTTTTACCCCGACTATTTACAGTCCTGATCATACCCTTGTTACTCCCCAATTAATACAGGAATGCCATGTATTAGGGATGAAAGTGATTCCCTGGACCGTAAACTCAAAAGAGAGATTACAGGAATTAAAAGAGATGGGAATTGACGGTGTAATCACTGATGATCCGAGAATATTTGAGTAAGCATTTACATAGCTGTACTTACAATAATAAATAGCCGGAAGAAATTCTTCCGGCTATTTTATGCGTGCAGATGGCTGCACTTGGGGTTAAAAAATTGGTTCTATAATTAAAATTTATAGTTCAAACCTAACTGAAATACTCTGTTGTTATTTTCAGCAGCAGGTCTGCTCTTATCGATCTTTGTCAAGCTGTTTACATATCTTGCACTGATACCGATATTGGAAGTGATATCATACCCTAAACCAAGACCTAAACCAAAGTTGAACTGGTTGATCATGTCTTTGTCGATATCTGCAGAGTGAGAACTTGAAGTAGTCGTAGTAACACCACCAGTAGTACTTGCTACAGTAGTTTCTCCTTTGTTTTTTCCATTAATGAAATAACTGAATTCAGGTCCTGCTTCAATATAAAACTTATCAGTAGGTCTCATTTGAACCATTAATGGAACTGAAATATAGTTCATGTTTACTCTACTTTGTGCTTTAGTTTTTACATTCGTCACACCGTTATCAGTTTCTGTAGAATAAAGTACATCTTTTGCTCCCATCTGGTTATACAATACCTCTGGTTGGAAGCTGAATTGTTTTGAGATTGGAATATTAACGAATACCCCCGCGTGGAAACCTAGTTGTTGAGTATTGATTCCGAACTTCTGTTGACTGAAGTATGCTGAGTTTCCCCCTGCTTTAATCCCGAATCTAATAGGTTGAACATCTTTTTTTAGCGGTGATGCATTTACTGTTTTCGTTTCTGTCTTTGTTTCTGTTTCCTGAGCAAAAGCTAACGTACTAGCAGTTAATGCTAATCCTAAAAATAACTTCTTCATAATTTTATTTTTTAATTTTACTATTTGTGCGTCTTATGATTTATCATCTGACTCGTATTATTTTGCAAATTGCTTGCCAAAGTTGAAAAATGCTTATTTATAGGACTTTCTAAGTGGTTTTCGGAAAGTGTTTTTTCAATCATTTATCACTTTTCGATGAATAAATAGATTGCCAAACTTGATATTTTATGAAAAAAATTCAATAGTAAAAAAGCTTGATTGTTGATAATAGAAATAATAAAAATTTAAAAACCAGAATAGATTTTTAGAAAAATAATGAGTTATTCGGATCATTTTTAACACTAGAAATAAAAAATACCGAACTTAAAAGTCCGGTATCAATTTTGAAAATAATAAATATCTCTATTTAAACTTATAAGCGACTCCAATCTGAAGTGCATTATTTCTTACCTTATCTTCTTGGTTGTATTTGTAAACTTCAGTAATACCAGCCGTAAATCTTGCTGTAACTGCAAAGTTTTGAGTAAAATAATACCCCGCACCGATACCTATTCCCAGGTTGAAGCGGTTAAAAAGATCGTTTGAAATGCTTTTTGAAACATGTTCCGTATGGTCAATGTTTACTGAATTTCCGGTAGTCTCGATAGTGGTTAAGTCTCCTTTTGTTTTTCCACCTAGCAAGTAACCAAATTCAGGACCTGCTTCCACATAAAGTTGAGGAAGAATATTATACTGAACCATTACAGGAAGAGTAAGATAATTGAGTGTTGTACTGTAATCATAGTGCTCTGTTCTTCTGTAATTACCAGAGCTTGTTCTGTAGTTATAATCTGATTTTGATCCCAGCTGGCTGAAAAGAAGTTCCGGCTGAATGCTAAATTTCGCTGAAACCGGAATATTTGCGAATACTCCTGCATGGAAACCTACTTTCATTTTTTCGTTGTTATCATAATCATAGCCGTCTCCTCTGGTCAATGTAGAACCATTTAATCCTGCCTTAACTCCGAATGTAACAGGAGATGATGGAGAAGTTTTCTGAGTTTTTTCTTGTGCGTTTGCAAAAAGAATACTTGTGAATGCAAGCGCTGCAAAGAATTTCTTCATGATTTTAAGTTTTAATTTAATTTTTCTTCATTGCGACAAAATATCTGCCACAAAGGGGAAATGTGATAAAAATCATGCAGTAAGCGAAAAAGTCAAGCTTAAACAAATAAACCTGACTTTTTCTATTGAAATCAAAATGTATCTTAATTATATAGCCAAAATACTTTTCAGTATTCTGTTCTGCACTCTAATGTAGTTTTCGGTAAAAAGTTTATAATGGTAATAGTTAGATTTCAGTTTTGAAATTCAATTGATTGATCAAAAGAATCAACACTTGTTTCATTGTAAAAACAGAAACCGTAAGTTGAGGATTTCCGAAATAGAGTACAATCACTACTCTGTACGCAAATTTCTTGCCAAAATATAAGCCCAATAAAAAAGCCGGATAAATCTAATCCGGCTTTGTATTGAATATAAAGTTTTTGCTGTCTAAAAACTGAATTCAGCTTTTAGAATTTATAAGCTAAACCTACCTGAAATACTCCGTTTCTTGAAGCATCATCAGTATTGTTTTTAGGAACATCAGATAATCCTGCTGTATATCTTACATTCACTCCGATATTTTGTGTGAAATAATATCCAGCTCCAAGACCAATTCCGAAATCAAAAGTTTTTAAATTGTCTTTTATATCTACAGATACACCGCTACTTTTTCCTTTAGCACTGATAAGGAAACCGAATTGAGGACCAGCTTCCACATATAGATTAGGAATCAGGTTATACTGTAACATTACTGGTACTGCGATATAATCCATATTAATTTTTGCACTACTGTTAGATTTTGCTTTACCACCCAAACCACTGTATAATACTTCCGGCTGTACAGAGAAGTCTTGTGCTACTGGAATGTTTGCAAAAACACCTCCGTAAAATCCTGCTTTAGAATTTAAATCACTGTTAGAAATGCTAGAAACATTAAGACCAGCTTTTACTCCAAATCTAACTGGAGAAGATGAAGATGTAGAAGTTGAAGTCTTCTGAGCGAAAGTGAAAGTACCTGCTACTAAGGCAAGGCCTAAAATTAACTTTTTCATAAGTTTTATATTTTAATAGTTTTTAAGTTTTATTTAACATTTCATTAAGAAACAAACGGTGTGCCAAAGTTCATAAATACTTTTAACTTATTGTTTTTAAGATATTTATATAAAAAGATCCGGGCTCATTTTGAGCCCGGATCTACTTTAATTATAAAAACTTGTCGTTAAAAGCTGATAATGCTTTAGAATTTGTAATTTACTCCTACCTGGAATACATTGTTTTTCACAGAACCAGTTCTGTCATATCCATAAAGATATCTTTGGCTTTTATTTACAATATCAGATAATCCTGCAGTATATCTCACATTCACACCGATGTTTTTGGTGAAATTATAACCTGCACCCAATCCAATTCCAAAATCAAAACCTCTGGTTGCGTCTTTAAGGTGTAAACTTCCTTCATTGTCTTTCAATCTGGCATCCATTAAGAAATTAAATTGAGGACCTGCTTCTACATAAAATTTAGGAAGCGCTTTGTATTGAAACATTACCGGAACGGAAACATATTCTAAATTAAGTTTTGCATTACTGCCTCCTTTTTCTTTTGCTCCTGTAGCGCTATACAATACTTCCGGTTGAACAGAAAAATCCTTTGATACAGGAATATTCACAAAAACACCACCATAAAATCCTGCTTTTGAATTCATATCCATATTAGAAAGGTTGGATACATTAAGTCCTGCCTTTAAACCAAATTTAATTTTGGATTTAGAAGGAGTTGATGAAGCAGTTGTTTCAGTTGAAGTGGATGTGCTTTGAGCAAAAGCAAAAGTACCTGCAATAAGAGCCAGGCCTAGAAAAATCTTTTTCATAGATTAGTTTTATTTTTAAGTTGTTTAACATCCGACAATCAACAAACAATATGCCGTGAATCCCATGGATAAAGAATTTATCGTTTTTTTAACAGATGGAAAAATCAACATTTTGGGAGGTATGTTTAGTCTTTTATGAACTCAATAAAAATTTAACATAAAAAAAGACCAGATTAAAAAATTAACCTGATATTTTCTATTGAATATAAAATTTGTTAGTGAATGGCTGTGCTTCTTAATTAAAGGATAATGTTTTTAGCATAATAAAGTTCCTTGTAGAGGAATTGAAATAATTATATATTTATAACTTAATTCTAAAATATTGATGATGAAAAATCTAAAAAAACGATCAAAAGTCTTTGGTGTTTTCTTATTTTTTGTTTCTTTGAGTATTTCAGCTCAGACTCAGAATTCACAAGAGTTAACAAATGGTTTGAAAGATCTTAAAGAAATGACTTCACAAGAAAAAAATGCACTGGGATCATTTAAAATTAAAGAACCTATAGTCTTCTTCTTAGAAGATAAAAAGCTAAAATATGAAGACGTTAAGGCTGTATTAAATAACAAAGAGTACAAAGGAATACCATATAAAAATTCAGATGGTGAACTTCGCGCAATTGTTTTTAAAAAAAAATATACAGAAGAATTAAAAAATAATTTACCAAAGAAGTAATTAAAAAAAATACGATTCCTATTGAATTGTATTTTTTTAGATAACTTATTATTATTCTATTTGCTCAATATTTATTGAATAAGCAGCAATTATATTTGAAGTATTTGAGGTTGTTCTTTCACAAAAAAAGAAAAAAAATTGTTTAGAAATCTATTAGGAGAATATTATAACACACCTGTTAAAATACTAACTTATATCAACGTTTTACAATAAAAAAAGACCAAATTAAAAATATTAATCTGATCTTTTCTATTGAATATAAAATTTGTTAGTGAATGTGTAAGCTTATTTAAATTTATAAGCTAAACCTACCTGGAATAGGTTGTTTCTTGTAGCATCAGATCCACTAGGTCTGTTTTTCGCTACATCTGTTAAACCTGCAACATATCTTGCGGTAAGTCCTAGGTTCGGTGTGAAGTAATATCCAGCACCAAGACCGATACCAAAGTTGAATGTGCTTAGATTGTCTTTGTAGTTATCTGTAGTAGATGACTGTCCATTAGATTCATTTTTGAACTTGTTCTTAGCACTTACCATGAAACCGAATTCTGGTCCTGCTTCTACATAAAGATCAGGAATCAGGTTATACTGGAACATTACCGGAACCGTAATATAATCTAATTTAGTAGAAGCTGAATATTTTGTTCCTGCTAAAGTATAATTAGATTTATTACCGTATTGTGAGTATTGCACCTCCGGTTGAACACTAAATGAACTTGCTAATGGAATGTTTGCAAATACACCTGCGTTGAATCCTATTTTAGATTTCTGATCGTCTAGACCACTATCTTTTGAAAGTGAAGATACGTTCATCCCACCTTTTACCCCAAATGTTACTGGGTTAGAAGAAGATGTGTTTGTTGTCTGTTGAGCGAATGCGAATGTTCCTGCAGTTAACGCTAATCCTAAAATTAACTTTTTCATAACTTTAATTTTTTTAAATTTTACTCTTTCTTAATTTTAAATTTTACTACTTGTTCAGCTTTTCAGTTGAACGCAGAGTATCTTTCAAATTGCTTGCCAAAAATCTTTTTTAGGAGTAAAATCAATAAAAAAATCACTTAGTGTTTAAGTGATTTTTTCAATATATAATTGATTTACAGTATATTATTTACTTAAATAAACATTTGTTTAGAAGGTGTTTAAATTGACATTTTTGTTAAATAACACCTTTTAAAGCATATTTGAGTTCAGAAAATAATTAAGCATTATTCAATTTTCGGTAAAAAGATAACGACTCAAGGATGTTTTCCTGGCTGCACTGATGGTCATAGTTACAAGAACCAATTCCTGAAAGCAGAGAAAAATTGATTTTACGGTCTGTATTCTTTTTATCATTCAATAATAATGCGGTGATATCTTCATCTTTAAAATCGCTGATATCAAGATATGGATAGTATCTCTGGATATTCTCAATGATCGCTTTTGAATCTTCTTCAGAAATAAGGTTCTCAAGATAAGCAAGATGAGCTTCGGCAATCATTCCCATAGCAACAGCTTCTCCATGCAGAATAGGATTTCCCTGCTGTAAGCACAAACTTTCTACTGCATGACCTATTGTATGACCAAAGTTCAGGGTTTTTCTAATGTTTTGTTCATGGAAATCCTGATCTACCACAGTTTGTTTAATGTTCATAGAAGCTTGAATATGGGGAACTACCGTTTCAACTTCCAGTTTACGAATCTGAATCAGCTGATCCCAATGATTTTTATCAGCAATTAATCCATGCTTCAGCATTTCAGCGAATCCACTTCTTAATTCTTTAAAGGGTAATGTTTCCAGAAATTTTGGGAAAATAAAGATCTGTTCCGGGAAAGCGAAAGTTCCCACCATGTTTTTATAGTGCATCAGATCAATTCCTGTTTTTCCTCCTATAGAAGCATCACACATAGATAAAAGGGTACTAGGGATATTGATAAACTGTATTCCTCTTTTATAGGTAGATGCAACAAATCCTCCCATATCAGTAATCACACCACCTCCAAGGTTGATAACCAATGCTTTTCTGTCTGCCTGCATCTCTGTCAAAATTTCCCACAGCTGATTGGCTGTCTGGATATTTTTCATTTCCTCACCCGCTTCAATCTCTAAAATCTCAAAGCCAAGATCTGTTTCCATATTTCCCAAAAGAATAGGAAGGCAGTATTCATGTGTATTTTCATCTACCAGGATGAAAATTTTGCTGAAAGTTTTTTCGTGAAGAAACGTATTGAGCTGAGAAAAATTATCGTTTAATATTGTTATCATCTTCGATTTTATGTAAAGTTAAAATGTAAACTATATTGCAAAGTTATGATTCTTAATTTTTAACTCGTAACTAAATTACTATCTTTGCAGAAATTTTTAGAATGAGCAGAGATAATAATAATTCAGACAGACCAAAGAGACCAAGAATTTCAACCAAGAAAAGTTCTGATGATTCTCGTGCTTCCAGATCTGGAAATTCTTCAGGATCAAAGTCTTTCAAGAAACCTTTTGCTAAAGAAGGCGGAAAAAAAGGCCCAGAACATCAAGGATCCAACTCAAGATTTGAAAAGAAACCTTTCAAAAGAAATACCGATAGTGCAGAAAGCTCGAATGACGATTCTGGTTCAAAATCTGAAAGAAAACCTTATATCACGAACAAAAGTGAGGGCTATGAGAAAAAATCTTTTGGAAAACCTAAAAGAGGCGGAAGAGAATTCGATACCAGAGATAAGTATGAAAGAGGCAGCCTGAAATACGGAAGAAGACCCTCTAGTGGAGATGAAAGAAATGAAGACAAAACAAGATCTTTTGTACAGAAAAGGAGATTGAATAAAATCGAAAAAGACGTTCATAAAGACACTATCCGTCTTAACAAGTATATCGCTAATTCCGGGATTTGCAGCAGAAGAGAAGCTGATGAACTGATTACTCAGGGATTGGTGGAAGTAAACGGAAAAGTTGTCAATGAAATGGGGTATCAGGTACAGAAAACAGATAGAGTAGTCTTTGACGGACAAAATATTACTCCTGAAAAGCCTGTATATGTACTTTTAAATAAGCCGAAAGGTTATATTTCTACTACGAAAGACGATAAAGCAAGAAAAACTGTAATGGATCTTGTAGCGAATGCTTCTCCTTACAGACTTTTCCCGGTTGGAAGACTGGATCGTTCTACAACAGGAGTTATTTTGTTAACGAATGACGGACACATGACTAAAAAACTTACGCATCCATCTTTTGATGCTAAAAAGATTTATCATGTAACGCTGGATAAAAAGCTTACGGCTGAAGATCTACGTCTTATTGCTGAAGGGATCCGTCTTGATGAGGGAGTTGCCCTTGTTGATCAGATTTCATACATTGAAGGGAAACCTAAAAATGAGATCGGAATTGAGATTCACATCGGATGGAACCGTGTTGTGAGAAGAATATTCCAAAGATTAGGATATGAAGTAGAATCTTTAGACAGAGTAATGTTTTCAGGATTAACGAAGAAGAATATCAAGAGAGGACACTGGAGAATCCTTACAGAACTGGAAGTAAACAACCTTAAAATGCTTTAGAATAATAATGAATGATGAGTTATAAATTATGAATAACAGATTCATGTTTCAAACTTATTTCATTTATTCTTTTAAACAGTACTTTTAAGTGTAAAGAATAAAAAAGCGCAGAACTTTCTGCGCTTTTTTTGTTTTTGTATGTTCCCTGTTGAAATAAGTTGACAATTAATCAAATTTTAAAAGATCAGGAGTTAAAAACTGTATTTGATATATTGTAACGGATAGTAAACTTGCTATTCTTTTAAAAACTGAGGAACTTTTCTTTGTGGGTTGATCTGTTCAAATGAATAGGCCATATTGATCAGCTTACCTTCTTCCCATTTTCCGGCAAAAAAAGAAATACCAATAGGTAATTCATTTATATAGCCCATGGGTAAGGTAATGCTTGGATATCCGGCAATAGCTGCAGGGCTGGAACTTGAATAGAAATTTTCATAATTATCCCCATTTTTCAAATCTGTTTTCCATGCTTCCGCAGTAGTAGGAGCTATTATTGCATCTAAATTATATTTTTTTATTACAGAATCTATTCCTTGTTGGCTACCTTTTTGTGCAATTGTAACTGCCTTTTTATAATTCTTATCTTTCTTCCCATTACTTTTAGCCGAAATCTCCAAATATTCTTGTCCAAAGTATTGAAGTTCTTCTTTGTTGTTTTTGTTAAAAGCAATTAGCTCATCTATATTTTTTATTGCTACATTTTTTCCTAAAGATTTTAAATAATCATTCAAATCATCCTTAAATTCACTGACCATTAATTCAAAAGAGTTTTTTGAAATTTCGGGTGAAATCCAATCTTTTTCTATTTCAACAATTGTGGCTCCCTGAGCTTCTAATATTTTTAATGTTTGTAAAAATAAATCGTCCACTTTTTTATTGGCTCCTTTGGTAATTCCCTTTACATATCCGAACCTTTTTCCTTTCAATCCTGTTAGAGTAAGGAATTGGGTATAATCTTTATGTAGAAATGGTGTATTACCAATGGTCTTCTTATCATTTTTATCCTCACCTGCCATCGTTCCAAGGCTTATAGCAATATCTTTCACCGTTCTTGCCATAGGTCCCGGGGTATCCTGTGAACTGGAAATGGGAATAATTCCTTGTCTGGAAATTAAACCAACAGTAGGTTTTAAACCAACAATTCCATTGAAACTTGAAGGGCAAACGATAGATCCATTAGTTTCTGTGCCGATTGCTATTATGCCGAGATTGGAGGAGATAGCAGCCCCTGAACCTGCACTGGACCCACAGGTATTTCTATTAAGAATATAAGGGTTTTTGGTAAGTCCGCCCAATCCACTCCAGCCACTTGTGGATTTCTCCCCTCTGAAATTTGCCCATTCACTAAGATTGGTTTTTCCAATGATTACAGCACCTGCATCTCTAAGTTTTTTAACGAGATAACTATCTTGTAGCGGAAAAGAGTTTTTTAAAGCCAGAGAACCTGCCGTATTGGGCATTTTATCATGAGTATCTATATTGTCTTTCAATAATACAGGGATTCCAAATAATGGCTTATTTTTAAACTTTGAATCCAAATGATCCAAAGAGTCAGCAATCTTAATAGCATCCGGATTGGTAGTGATCACAGAGTTTAATTGTATTCCGTTTTTATCAATATCATTGATGCGTTTAAAATAAGCTTCAACAACCTCTTTTACCGTCACTTTATTATTTCTATACAGATTTTGGATCTTTTCAATATCATATTCCAGATATTTGAATTGCGAATCTGCTGTACCTTGAGCCTTAGTAAGCACTCCAAAAAAGACTATAGCGGATAGAATTACTTTCTTCATTACAAATGTTTTTCTCAAATATAAAGAATTATCCCAAATGTATTAAGCTGTTGGAAAACGTGTGTTTTGATTATAGAAAAAGCGCAGAAATAAATTCCTACGCTTTTGAATGTATATTAATCAGTACATGTATAGTACTAAAAGTGAGTTGAATATTGATTATCCAAGAACAGTAACTCCTTTTTCGATCATATCATAAATTGCATCTCTTGCATTGTCTGGTTTTACGTTTACAGCACGTGTCCCGTTGAAATGAAGGCATGTAACATATCCGTTAGCTACAGCATCTAAAGAGGTAAATTTAACGCAATAATCTAATGCCAATCCTACAATTTCCACCAATTGGATGTCGTGATATTTTAAGAAATCATCCAAACCGGTTTTCATAAAGTGATTATTGTCCTGGAAACCGCTATAGCTGTCAATTTCAATATTTTTACCTTTCTGTATAATGTGTGTTACCTTATCTCTGTTCAGATCTTTATGGAATTCTGCTCCGAAAGTTCCCTGAATACAGTGATCAGGCCACATAAACTGAGGAACACCATTTAAAATAATACTTTCTCCTACCTTTCTTCCATTACTGCTTGCAAAGCTTTTGTGACCTGCAGGATGCCAGTCCTGCGTTAAAACCACTTGATCATATGCATTTTCCTCCATCAGAAGATTGATATATGGAATAATTTCGTTGGATCCAGGGACTGCAAGTGCTCCGCCTTCACAAAAATCATTCTGTACATCGACTATTATTAATGCTTTTTTCATATTTTGATTCTCGAATTTTTGATAAATTTACAAAACTAATCTTCAAAAATTTGTCCAAAACTGAATTATCGGACAAATCGGCAAAATAAATTTCCAGTAAAGACAGGATAAAAGAACGAGAAATTAAAATAATTCAACTTTATTGGCAGAGGAGTAGCTTTCAAAGCATAAACCAAATATCAATAGCTTATCTTTGCCGTAAATAAGTATTTTATGTCATTTGAGTCTTTAGGATTATCACACAATATTATTCGTTCTGTCAACAAATTGGGGTATTTAAAGCCATTTCCAATACAGGAGCAGGCGGTGCCTGTTATTTTGCAGGGGAAAGATCTGATGGGTATTGCACAGACAGGTTCCGGAAAAACGGCTTGTTTTGTGATGCCAATTTTAGAAAAATTACAGAATTCGGAAGTTAAAAAAGACCGTAATGTTCAGGTCTTAATATTGGTGCCTACCCGTGAATTGGCCATTCAGATTGATGAAGTTTTCAGAGCTTTTACAGAAAATCTTAAAAGGGAGATTCGTACGATGGCAGTTTATGGAGGGGTTTCTATTAACCCACAGATGAAAGGAATGTTTGGAGTAGAAGTTTTGATCGCAACTCCCGGACGTTTATTAGACCTCATTGATCATAATGCATTGAGTATTTCAGGAATCCAGCACCTGGTAATTGATGAAGCAGACAAAATGTTTCAGCTAGGTTTTGGCGAAGAAATGAATAAGCTTTTTGCAATGATGCCTGTCGTGAAACAAACCACTTTGTTTTCGGCAACTTTAAATGATAAGGTTTCTGAGATGAAGGAACGTTTGTCCATTAATCCTGTCATTATTGAAATTAAGAAAGAAGAAGTTGAAATTGATAATATCGAGCAGTTGGCTTATCATGTTTCTCCTGAAGATAAAGGTCCTTTTTTACGCTATCTGATTAAAGAAAAGAAAGTTGAAAAAGCATTGATTTTCGTTTCGTCTACAAGATCTGCAGATAATTTAGTAGAAAAGCTTAAAAAGAATAAAATCAAAGCGGTAGCCATCCACAGTCAGAAATCTCAGGGTGCCCGTAGAAATAACCTTGAAGAATTCAAAGTAAACGGAGCTCAGATTTTGGTAGCTACAGACTTAATAGGCCGTGGAATTCACATCGAGTCATTACCATGTGTAATCAATTATGAATTGCCGCGTTCGCCATTAGATTACATTCACCGTATTGGTAGAACAGGGCGAGCTAATGAAAAAGGAACGGCTATTAGCATTCTGACAGATGATGAACTGCAGCATTTCAGAGTCATTCAAAAGAAAATGGGTAAAAAAGTTACTCTGCAAAGAACAGAAGGTATTGATCTGCATGGTTATTAGTCCTTCATCAATATAATTTAAAAAGGCTTCAGTTTATCATTGAAGCCTTTTTTGATGAGAATAGGTACCACAAAAATTGTTATCGGTACAATTAATGCTTTCTTCACCTTAGATTCTTGAATTTTTGATAAATTTACACAAGCTGATATTGATAAAATTGTTCTAAAAGATAAGCATCGGACAAATCGGCAATAATTAAAAAATAAAACCTTGAGCAATGAGTGATTTAGAGAAAAAAAAGTTTCCAATAGGACCGTTTGAAGTTCCTGAGGATATCTGTGACACCACGTTGGATACTTACATCAAAGTGATCAAAGATTTTCCCGGCAGACTAAAAAACCTCATTGAGCATTTTACGGATGATCAGCTGGACACTCCTTACAGGGAAGGAGGATGGACTGTTAGACAGCTTGTGAACCATCTTTCAGACAGCCACATGAACAGTTTTATCCGTTTCAAACTGGCTCTTACGGAAGATAATCCTACCATAAAACCTTATGATGAGGCTAAATGGGCAGAGCTTCAGGACAGCTATCATATGCCTGTAAAACCGGCTATGAGAATGCTGAAAGGAACTCACCAAAGATGGGTTGTACTCCTTAAAAGTCTTACAAATAAACAATTTGAAAGAACGTTTCATCACCCTGAACACAACAAAAATTATGACTTAAGAGAGAGCCTTGCTTTATACGTCTGGCATTGTAACCATCATTTTGCTCATATTGAAAATCTGAAGAACGAAAAAGGTTGGTAAGAAAGCATCTTAATAATCCAATATATTATAAGGAGATTGTAAACAGAATTTCCATGTTATCTGAAAATTCCTCAGGAAAATGGGGGAAAATGAGCGTGTCCCAAATGCTAAAGCATTGTGATCTAGTCCTTCAAGTAGCTTTGAAAAAAGTAGACCTTCCCCGTATCAATATCCTGTTTGAGACAATAGGAATCTTTACAAAAGTAGAAATGTATGTTTTCAATAATGGAATTCCCAGAAACATGCCTACTTTTCAAAAACTAATCGTTAATTTTGAGTGTGATTTTGATGAATCAAAAACCAATCTGCTGAAAACGCTGGAGGAGTTTGGGGAGGCTTGTGCAAAAAGCAACCTGCCAAACCGTCACAGATTATTCGGAAACATGACTGAAAAAGACTGGGAATTTTTAGAATACAAACATCTTGATCATCATTTAAAACAATTTAGTGTATGAGTTTTTTTGATAAAATATTCGGTGGAAAGAGCGAAACCCCTGATCAGAAATCGTTCTGGAAAAAAATAGAATCTGAAGAAGATCTGAAAAAAGCTATAGAAGATTCTTTTCAGAATAAGATAGCAATATTTAAACATTCAACAAGCTGTTTCATCAGCAAGACTGTACTGAAAAACTTTGAAAGAGAAGTTGAACATTCAGACAAGCCGGTTAGTTTATATTATTTGGATCTGTTGGCTAACAGGGCTATTTCAAGTAAAATAGCGGTAGAGCTTGGGGTACGGCATGAAAGTCCGCAGCTGATCGTTATAGAGAATGGGAAGCCTATCAATAATGCTTCACATCAGGATATTTCTTTAAGCCAGATTGTATCATGAAGAATATAAATAATTATCTAGCCAAGGTTTTAAATGTTCCTCTTCAGAACGTTAATACCTGTAGTCTGCATTATGAAGTAAAGAAGATCCCTAAAAATCAGTTTCTTCTTCAGTACGGTGAGATATGCCGTCATATATTCTTTGTAGAAAAAGGACTGATAAAGATGTATTCCATTGATAAAAACGGGAAGGAACATATTATACAGTTTGCTCCGGAAAGCTGGCTGATTTCTGACCGAAGCAGTCTTTATTTCAATGAAAAATCTATTTATTATATAGAAGCAGTTGAAGATTCGGAAGTGCTTTTTCTGCATCCTGATTTCTTCAACAAATTGGTGGAGCAGTTCCCCAACAGTATTGAAAGAAGTGATTTTCTCCTTCAGAAACATATCAGAAGCCTTCAGAACAGAATCAATTCCTTGCTGGGAGAGACTGCTGAAGAAAGGTATATGAAGTTCATCAAAATGTATCCGGATTTGCTCTTGAGAGTTCCGCAATGGATGATCGCTTCTTACCTTGGGATTACTCCTGAAAGTCTGAGCCGTGTAAGAAAAGAACTGGCGAGAAAAAATTTCGTTCCGGATAACAAATAGAAAAGGCCGGAAGATGGAGGCTTGAAGTTCTAGTGAACATAAAAGAACTTAGGGAGCTATTAAGACATTATCAATAAGAATTGATATAATTTAAAACACAATAACTTCCATCTTCCAGCCTCTATATTCCTTATTTCAAATAAATTTTTTTTGCAAGATTTCCGACCTGTCTGAGTTTTGTCTGTGTATTTTCCGTCCATGGAAGTCCTATACAAAGCCTCATACAGTTTTCAAACTGCTCCTGAAAGGTAAACATTCTTCCGGGAGCTATACTTATATTTTGTTTGATGGCCAGATCATATAATTCTGTTGTGCGTATCTTCTTGTCAAACTCTACCCATAATGATAATCCTCCCTGCGGACGGCTGGTTTTGGTCCCTTCCGGGAACGATTCTGCAATGGTCTGAACATAGTTCTGGTAATTGAACTGTAATGTTCTGCGAAGCTGCTGGAGGTGTTTTTCATATTTTCCTGATTTCAGAAAGTTGGCAACTGCTTCATTCACAATTGAAATAGATGAAGTAGAGTGCAGGAGCTTAAGTTTCATGATTTTATCTTTATATCTTCCCGGAGCAATCCATCCTACACGATATCCCGGCGCCAGTGTTTTTGAAATGGAACTGCAATACAGTACGCTTCCATCTTTATCGAAAGATTTACAGCATTTTGGACGGGCAGACCCGAAATAAAGATCTCCATAGACGTCATCTTCAATCAATGGAATGTTGTTTTCAGAAAGTATTCTTACAATTTCCTTTTTGTTTTCATCCGGCATACAGCTTCCCAAAGGAGAGTTGAAATTGGGAATAAGCAGACACATATTTATTTTGGGAATTACCTTCTTCAAAGCCTCAATTTCTATTCCGGTAGTGGGATGGGTAGGAAGTTCCAGTACTTTTAAACCCAATCCGTTGGCCAACTGTAGAATTCCGGGATAACAAGGACTTTCAATCGCAATCGTATCACCAGGTTTTCCCAGCCCCATTAAGCAAAAAGATAAGGCATTCATCCCGCCATTGGTTGTGATCAGATCATTTTCACTCAGATTTCCACCCCATTGTAAAGAACGTATGGCGATCATTCTCCTGAGTTTCAGATTTCCCTGGAGTTCTTCGTATTCGGTGCCTCCTTCTTTTAATTCCCGGATGGCATTTACAATTTCTTTTTCAGCTTTGCCTGAGGCAGCAGATCTCCTGACGGAATACCGATTGAGAAAAAAGTAAGGTCTTTTTTACCCATATTTTCATATACTTTGCTGATCAGCTCGTCCGGTTCATCATTATTGGCGATCAATGACGGACGGCTGACTTCCGGTAAAGGGAGTTTTGCAGAGAGCAACTGGCTTACAAAATAACCAGACTGCGGTTTTGATTCCACTAAAGACTGAGATTCCAGCTCCAGGAAAACACGCTTGGCTGTATTCATACTTACCTGATGTTCCTGGCATAGCATTCTTACCGAAGGAAGCTTATCTCCGGCTTTTAAAATGCCATTTCTGATCTGTCCTGCAATTCCGTCTGCAATTTCTGTATATAAAAATTCTTTACTCATACGTTCAACTGTGTTCATGCAAATATACAAAACTGAGACTGTGTTTATCAAATTATCCTTTCTAATTTTGAACCATCAATTAAAACCTTTCTTAAAATGATGACAAATACAATTTCAAAAGACCAGGCAGTAAGCGGCTGGATAAATGGTTTCATAGGAGTACTGCTTTTTAGCGGTTCAATGCCTGCTACAAAATTAGCTGTCATGGAGATGGATCCTATATTTGTGACCATTGCACGGGCAGTAATTGCAGGATTACTGGCTCTTTCTGTTTTACTGATTTATAAAGAGAAGCGCCCTGCAAAAAATCAGATATTTTCCTTAGTTCTTGTAGCAATTGGCTGTGTGATAGGATTTCCGTTGCTTTCTTCTCTGGCATTACAATATCTGACATCTGCTCATTCTATTGTATTTTTAGGGATGCTGCCTTTAGCGACCGCTATTTTTGGCGTGTTCCGTGGAGGAGAAAGACCGCATCCTATATTTTGGCTCTTTTCCATAATTGGTAGTGTTTTAGTCATTGGTTATGCTTTTTCTCAGGGAATTTCGGCTTCTCCTATCGGCGATATTCTGATGCTGTTGGCTGTTATTTTATGTGGTCTTGGCTACGCTGAAGGAGCAAAGTTGTCAAAGACTTTAGGGGGATGGCAGGTCATTTCATGGGCATTGGTTTTATCCTTACCTATAATGCTGCCGTTATTTTTTATTTATTTCCCTACAAATCTGGAAGCAGTAAGTTCTAAAGGCTGGTTCGGATTGGGATATATCTCATTATTCAGCATGTTCATTGGTTTTATATTCTGGTATAAAGGCCTAGCGCAGGGAGGGATTACTTCAGTAGGGCAGCTTCAGCTTCTTCAGCCATTCTTTGGTCTTGCTTTGGCAGCTTATTTTTACATGAGCCGGTAAGTATGGGAATGCTGGGAGTTACAGTAGGAGTGATCTTATGTGTTGCCGGAACCAAAAAATTTGCGAAATAATTGAGATACAATATCTAATTTTATCCCTAGGCATAAGGATTTAAGACTTTCAAAAAAGTATTGATGTCATCCGGCCCTCTAAATAAAATATAAAAAAAATAACAATTTTTTCTGTTATTCCTTTTAAAACCCCGTTTCACTGAGTGAAAACGGGGTTTATTGTCTTATTTTATTACAAATAATTAAAACAGTTATTTGTAAAAATGTGGTATCAAAAATGTAAATTAATTTGAGTTTTAATGTAAATAAATAATTAATAAGTCAAAAATTAATCAAAGTTGTCAATGGTTTTAACTTTTTTTAACTTTATAAACAAAGATTAAGGTGTGGTTTTTGCATGCATACCAAAATCAGTTCCCAATGATATTTTTACTAAGACTAAGAAGAGGATAAGAAGAAAACAACGCCAAAAACAATTATTATGGTTATCGACGAAAATATTTTGATTTCAGCGGGAGCAGAAACGAGACATTATACCCCTTCAGAAATGATTTTCTGTGAAGGAGATATCCCCAATTATTATTACCAGATTAGTAAAGGGGAAGTGAAACTGAACAATTATAATGAGGAAGGGAAAGAATTTATTCAAAACATTTTATCCGATGGAGAAAGCTGTGGAGAATCTATTCTTTTTATAAAAAAACCTTATCCTATGAATGCTGAAGCCATTACAGAATGCAGTGTTCTAAGGCTCCATAAATCTGTTTTTTTTAATTTACTGAGTGAATCTCCGGAATTATGCATGGAAGTGAGCAGTTACCTTTCAGAACGTCTGTATTATAAGTTTATCATGATGCAGAACCTTTCCTCACAAAATCCATCTATACGACTGAAAGGATTAATGGACTATCTTAAAAGTTTTCAAAAGAATCTATCTCCTTACTCTTTTTTGGTTCCCCTGACACGGCAGCAGATGGCAAGTCTTACAGGACTTTGCGTAGAAACTGCCATAAGAACGATCAAACATATGGAAAGAGATAAAATCTTAAGAATTGAAAACCGTAAAATTTTATATTAACCCTATTTCAGATATTATTTTATGATTTTTTTATTTAAATCTTTATAAAACTATGAAAACAATAAGCTGTATGAACATTGATGAAAATCTTCTGTATTCCTTTGGTGCAGAAGATCGGGATTTGAAAAAACGTGAAATGGTTTTTAAAGAAGGAGATCACTCACTTTATTATTTTCAGATTGGTGAGGGGAAAGTAAAGCTTAATAACTATAATGAAGACGGAAAAGAGTTTATTCATAATATTTTAGGCAAGAAGCAGAGTTTTGGAGAAGCAATGCTTTTTCTCAATCAGGATTACCCGATCAATGCAGTATGTCTTGAGGAAGCTAGAATTATAAGACTTCCCAAAAATAATTTCTTTGAAATGCTCAGCCAGAATCACGATCTTTCTCTGGAAATGAATGCCTGCCTTTCTCAGGAAGTTTTTTATAAACTGAAAATGATGCAGAGTATGGCATCTCAAAATCCAGTGCAAAGATTGAGAGCCTTATTAGATTATCTTAAGAGCTATCATGATGAAGACTGCCATCAGTGTTTTCATATTGCATTTACCAGACAACAGATTGCCAATCTTGTAGGTCTCCGGGTAGAAACGGTCATCAGAACTTTAAAGAAGATGGAAAAAGAGGGTAATATCACTTTAAAAGACCGAAAGATTTTATATTAATATCGATTTTGATGATTCAAATCATAAAAAAGTGAATTATTATAACCTACATTTGAAATAATAATTTTCAACACAATTTTTAACATCTTAAATAAGAGAAATATAAAGTTGTTCACCCTTTGTTCATCTTTGAAATTGTAGACTAATGCCATGTATGGGCTGTAAGAATCAATAATATAAATTCATATTATGGCTGATAAAACCACAGAATCCAATACCACTGCCTCCACAGCTGTAAAAACGGAACGAGATCATGCTGCTGTAAAGGAGGATGAGATGAAGAACGCTTTGCTTTACCCATTTTTTATAAGTGCTCTTAAAGATATTCATAAGGCTGAGAGTCCGAATTGGCAACCTGCAGAGATGGCTGAAACATCCATTAATGTCGATGAGAATAAGGAAAATTAAATGAATACTGTAAGCTTTATAATACTCTAAATTCTTATTTAATTGCTTTTGACAAAGATTTAATAACAATACGAACACCTTCACATCATTTAAATATTGTAATCATAAAAGCTGCTGTTTTTAAACATTCAGTGGCTTTTTGATCCTATTATTTAATGTTTTATCCAACCACTCAAAATATTTTATTATGGAATTTCAAAAAAATCTTCTTGATTATATAAGCCAGTCTCTGTTAACTACTGATGAAACTATTTCTATCGCTGAAAGTGTCACTTCAGGGTGCTTGCAGTTGGCCTTTTCACAAATGCCCAATGCCTCTTTGTTCTATAAAGGAGGGATAACAACTTATTCTTTAGAGGAAAAAGTAAGATTATTAAAGGTCAGCAGACCGGAAGCCGAAGAATGTGATTGTGTATCAGAAAATATTGCCCAAACAATGGCATTAAACGTTGCAAAGCTTTTTGAATCTGACTGGTCTATTGCAACCACCGGATATTGTACACCAATCCGGGATTCGGGACATAAAATTTTTGCTTATTTCTCATTCTCCTATAAAGGGGAGATCATTCTGAATAAAAAACTGGAACTACACCCCAAAACCCAGGCTTTAAATGCTCAGCTGTATTACACGGAATTTATTTTGGGATGCTTTAAGAGTGAACTTAACGGTCTTTTAATTTTAAAATAACTACATACTTTCAGCTGTATGCTGATTGTATTAAAGATTTAATTTTTGTTTAGTTTTGGCTTGGACTGCATGATCGCGAAGTAAGATGACGTAAATGCAGAAAGACTTTGATATCCTACTTTATAAGCAACTTCACTCAAAGTATATTGCTTAGTGTCAATCAGTTCAATGCTTTTTAAAATTCTTGTCAGCTGCAGATATTTTTGTAAAGTAATTCCTGTTTCGTTTTTAAAAATTCTTTGGAGACTTCTTACAGACATTTGTGCTTTTTCAGCTAAGGAATCAATATCCAGATTGTATCTGAAATTGGAATTGATATCATTACATACAGGAATCAGTCTTACATCCGTAGGAACAGGAATTTCCAGTCCGTTGCTTTCTCTGCAGAAATTGGGAAGACTTTTTAAAATAGCTTTAAAAAATATATCCTGTTCTTCATTTTCATCCAATGATTGGTTCCATTTTGAAGCATACAACAGCATTTCCTTTAAAACCGGCGGAACGGCAAATACCTGAACATTCTTATAAAATTCATCTTCAAAGACAGATTTGAAAAGGAATACCATCAAATTCACTGTTTGGGCTTCAGAAGTGATTTTGTGAGCTTTTTCTGAAGGAATCCAGATGACATGATGCTGTGGGACAAGATAAATTTTCCTGTCGATATGAAAATACTGGTATCCTTCTTCCACAAAAGTTAGCTGGGCACGGTTGTGTTTATGTTCATAATCATCATGTTTCCAGTTTTTTTCACACCACACATAAGCTTCTTTTTCGATGGAATCTACAAATTGGCTTTCCGTTTTTTCAATCAATCCACATTTCATGTTGTCGTTTTGTATGTATATTTTGGCAAATTTAATAAAAACGCCAGTAGTATTTTTGTACTATCAATTATATCAATACAAATAAAACCTATATCTTATTCAGAATGAAAAAATTATGTCTTTTTTTTATTTTAATTTTAGTATCTAATATCACCAACATCATGGCACAAAATAAAGCTAAAATATTGGTTCTTATCCATTCAGATAATGGCGGAACTTACGAACTGGCCAAGGAAATTGCCAAAGGAATTGAAAGCGAAAACAATGCAGTTCCTTATATAAAATTGGTCAAAGCATCACAAAATCCCAATCTTAAAAATCTGCCTGTGGCCACGGTAGATGAATTGACAAATTATGATGGAATTGCTTTTGGCTCACCGGTTTATTTCGGAAATATCAGCACAGGAATGAGTGAATTTTTATCCAAAACGGTTCAAATTTGGACCAATCATGGATTAGAAGGCGTTCCGGCGACGGTATTCATGTCGGCAGGAAGCGGAGCAGGAAAAGAGCTGGCACTTCAGGCATTCTGGAACAGTCTTGCGGTGCACGGAATGGTATTGGTTTCTAACGGAATTCGAGGAACTGAAGAACTGAATAAAGCAATTCCGCAGGGAAATACGGTTTTAGGAGTGACGAGTATGGCTTCTTTAAAAGATGTTGAACGACCTACAAAAGGGGAACGAAATATAGCCGAGCTGCAAGGAAAAAACTTTGCAAAAGTAGCGCTGGCATTACAAGGTACAAGATCTAAAAAAACGACAGCTATGGTTGAAAATCATCAGAATTTCAATGAAATATTGAAACAGAAAAATATTATCCTTCCACAGGTTCCTAAACCGGCAGGAAATTATCAGCCGTTTGTCCGTTCCGGAAATCTGGTATTTATTAATCAGGTTGCTTTGAAAGACGGAAAGATTTTCAATCCTGGTAAATTAGGAGTGGAAGTCAATGAGCAACAGGTAAAGGATGCTACAAAAGTGACCATGCTGAATGTTATTTCTGTATTGAATGAAGCTGTAGGAGGAGACTTAAGCAGAGTAAAACAATGTGTTCAGCTTACCGGAATTTTCAATACCAAAGATGATTATACCAAACATGCAGACCTGATGAACGTTGCTTCTGATCTGGCCGTTGAAGTCTTCGGAGAGAAAGGGAAACATGCCAGAGCTACTTTGGGAGCTTCCTCTATTCCTGTAGGCTCTTCAGTGGAGATTCAGGCGATTTTTGAAGTAGAGTAGACTTCAATCAAAATCTGCAGTAGTATTTCAAATATTAACCACAGATGTATATAGATTATAAGTGTATAAAGGGTACAATGAAATGCTAATGAAAGCATAAAAATCTGTGTGCATCTGTGGTTAAAATAATTAAGAAAATTTAGAAAAAACCTCTGAAATAATAGGAATGCTTTGCTCCAGCTGCTCCTCAGAAAGCGCTCCATAGCTCAGTCTGAAACCATTAACCTGATTTTGACTGTATTGTTTCGGATGAATGATCTTAATATTTTTTTCCAGCAGTAAATCTGTTACGATATCCCAATCCAATTGTATTTTGGGAACAATCCAAAAGGCAAGCCCCCTTCAGGCAGTGTAAAATCTACAATGTCTTTCATATGTTTTTTCAACAATTCAAAAACAAAGTCTCGCTTGTTTTTATAATGTACCGTTGCTTTTTTAATATGTTTTTTCACAGCACCTTCCCTGATCAACTGAAGAACAGCCTGTTCCATAATCACATCTCCGTGTACATCAATAATTTTCCTCAGATCCCCTATTTTCCTCAGTAATTCCTGGTTTTTAGTCGCCAGATAACCGATCCTCAAAGCAGGGGCTACCACCTTACTCAATGTCCCGATATATACATAATTGTGAAGTTCGGGAAAGCTTGAAATCGGCAGGATAGGACGATATCCAAAATGAAACTCATTATCATAATCATCTTCAATGATCGTGATATTGTATTGGTTTGATAATTCAATCAGTCTTAATCTTCTTGAGAGACTCAGCGTAACCGTAGTAGGATATTGCCTGTGAGGAGTTATGTATATGGCCTTTATATTCTGATGCTGTGTCACCAGTTTCTCAATGGCTTCAATACTGATTCCTTCCTGATCTACAGGAACGGATAGGAGGGTTGCACCAGCATATTCAAAGGCACGCCATGCAGGCTGATATCCGGGATCTTCTACAATAATTTGGTCTCCTGAAGTTAAAAGACTTTGCGCGGTCAGAAACATTCCCATCTGGCTGCCTCGTGTAATTGAAATTTCATTTTCATGAATGTGCATTCCACGCTGGTGATTGAGCATCTGGGAGATCATTTTTCGAAATTCAATATCACCATGTTCATCTCCATAACCCATCATCTGCCACTTTGCCTTGATGCTGAAGATCTGTCTGTAAGCTCTTGCCAGCTCCGTTACGGGTGCAAGTTTACTGTCTGGATGACCATCGTCAAAATTGATTAAAAACCCAGTAGACAAGACCTGCTGCTGTCCGGTATTATTGATATGATCAGCATTTCTCTCATGCAAAACAGGCAGATTTTCTGATACGAAAATACCTTTTCTTTCTTTAGAAATTACCCATTCTTCATTGATAAGCACCTGATAGGCTTCCACAACGGTATTCCTGTTGATTTTTAACGTCTGCGCAAGATTCCTGCTTCCGGGAAGTGCATCCCCGGCTTTTAACCTGCCTGAACGGATATCGCTGATAATCGTATCTGCAATCTGTAGATAAACTGCTTTATCAAGCTTTTTATCTATTTCTAATTCTAATTTCCAAGGTCGTAACATCTGGACTATCTATTTATATGAAAACTGAATCATTTTAATAGTCCAAATATAGAATAATTTTGTCATGCAATAAAGCACAAAACCATAATAATTTTAAAATCATGGACAAGAAAGAATTCAGTTCTAAAGATTTCCACGAAACTTTTGCAAGACCAAAGTATGTAAAGCCAAGCCATTTAATTCATAAAAATGTAGAGAATGCAGGAGAGCACAATCAGTTTTCAACGGAAAGAAAGCACCCGGTTTTCTTTGTAGATCTTCCGAGTAAAAATGTCAGCATGACAATCGGTGGACTACTTCCTGGGCAGCAGACCAATAAGCACCGTCATACTTATGAAACCGTATTGTTTGTCATTGAAGGAAAAGGATGGACAGAAGTAGAAGGTGAAAAGGTACATTGGGAAGCCGGAGATGCCGTATATATTCCTTCATGGGCATGGCATAAGCACCAGAACCTAAGTGATACGGAATCTGCCAAATATATTGCCTGCGAAAATGCTCCTCAACTGCAGAACTTAGGGGTTGCTTTGAGAGAAGAGGAAGGCAGAGACCTTTAATATTTGAGAGGTAAACCATTAAGGGATCGTTTTACAGATTTTTATTGATAATGGATATGATTTTCTTTTTCAAAGTGAAGCTATTACTTAATTGTCTTAACAGTTTAATTTCTCTTAATGGTTTACACCTTTTGCTAAAAATTATTTTAAATTTTTAAACTCACAAAACATGAAAAATGTGCCATTCAAAGGGATTATTGCCTATCCCATAACACCTTTTGATGAAAATGAAAAAGTAAATATTACCCTTTTCAAACATCTTGTAGAAAGGCTGATTACTTCCGGAAGTCATGGGATTGCTCCATTGGGAAGTACGGGAGTAATGCCTTACTTATCTGATGAAGAAAAAGAAGAAGTGACGGAAGCCACTTTACAGCAGGTAAAAGGAAGAATTCCGACTCTTGTAGGGGTTTCCAATCTTACAACAGAGAAAACAATCCACCATGCTCAGTTTGCAGAGAAAGCAGGCGCAGATGCGGTTATGATTATTCCGATGAGCTACTGGAAACTTACTGATGATGAGATTGTAACGCATTATGATGCGGTGGCCCGTAAAATTTCCATTCCCATTATGGCATATAACAATCCTGCCACGAGTGGAGTAGATATGTCGCCCGCTCTGTTGAAAAGACTTCTTGAGATTCCTAATGTAACCATGATCAAGGAAAGTACCGGAGATATACAGAGAATGCATTCTCTGAGAAGAGAATTGGGAGAAGAAGTAGCGTTTTATAACGGTTCAAATCCTTTGGCATTGGCAGCATTTTCTGCTGGAGCGAGAGGGTGGTGTACCGCAGCCCCGAATCTTATTCCTGAACTCAATATCAACCTCTATAATGCGGTAGAGGAAGGAAACCTTGAAAAAGCAAAAGCTATTTTCTACCAGCAGTTTGATCTCTTAAAATTCATTGTCAATAAAGGATTGCCGAGAGCTGTAAAGGCAGGTCTTACTATTCTGGGTGAAGATGGCGGAAATCTGAGAAGTCCCTTAAAACCTCTTCATGAAAAAGAAACTGAAGAGTTAAAAAATATTATTAAAACTCTTACTAATTAATACAATCTTATGAAAAAATCCATTTTTTATCATGCCGGATGTCCTGTGTGCATCAGTGCAGAACACGATATTATCAATCTTGTAGGTCCTGAAAATGTTGAAATCATCCATTTGGGAAACGAGAGAAGCAAAATTGAAGACGCTGAAAAAGCGGGTGTACAATCTGTGCCTGCTTTAGTAACTCCTAACGGGAATGTTCTTCATATTAATTTTGGAGCATCTATGGAAGATGTGAAAAAATAGTATTTTTAATCTTGTAAAAACGGCTCAAGAAATTGAGCCGTTTTTTATTGTTGGAAAGCGCTAAGGCGCAAATATAATAGGTACTTT
Organism: Chryseobacterium sp. MEBOG07; assembly: GCF_021869745.1. Classification (NCBI taxonomy): domain Bacteria; kingdom Pseudomonadati; phylum Bacteroidota; class Flavobacteriia; order Flavobacteriales; family Weeksellaceae; genus Chryseobacterium; species Chryseobacterium sp. MEBOG07. Next base: position 2,911,727 of record NZ_CP084579.1, on the reverse strand, counting down.
GTGTTGTAAGGCGCGAGGATTTTATCTTTGATAAAATTAAATGCTGACTATTTTTATCTCTCGCTGATTTTGCTGATGATTTATAGATCTGCTTAATTTGCAAAATCTGTGAGAGAATTTATGGTTTATTTTGTACCGTCTAAATTATAGCATTTCCTTCTATACCGTCAGAATTATTGGTTTTATGACCTGTTATTGCTGATGCAACAAAGCTAAACAGACTCACCAGTTTTCCAGCTTTAGTGTCCCAATAATAAGTTTCCTTGGGTTCTACCCGGATAATGGTAACATTCGGATCATCTTTTCCGTCAAACCAGGCCTTAGCGAGAGGAGACCATTTTTCTTCTATGGTGGCTTTATCTTTATAAACAGAAGCTTTTCCGTACACTGAAAGATACTGGGAATCACTGTTATTCATGAAAAACAACTGTACTTGTCGGTCTTCTTTTATTTCAAAATTCTTGTTGCTGTTTCCACTGCTGATAAACCAGAGATTTCCGCTGTCATCCGTTTCCTGCAGTGTCATGGGCCTTGAATTCACAGGAACAGTTTCCAATTCTGTACAGAACATACATATTCGGGCTTTTTCTGACAATTCCTTGATTTTTTTGATCGCTTCGAGATGGGTAAGATTTTGTGTTGACATAATATACTATTTTAAGTGATTGGTTGATGTTTAAATTAATTTATTCAACAGAATTTGATGAATATTATTCATTAAAACATTCAAATACCCGACCAAAAGGGAATAAAATGTGGTACCTAAAACGGATTTGTTTTATTTTTTTGGAAATCGCAAAGATGTAGGATGTTTTCTATGTTATATAAAGTGCAAGAATTTTATCTCTCGCAGATCACACAGATTGCGCAGATAATTATGTATAGATCTGCTTAATTTTCAAAATCTGCGTGATAATTTAAATTTATATTTTTGCATGTCTTAAATTTAGATATTGTTCTTTTCTAGAAATAAGTTTTACGTAAATTTGATGAATGCAGATTTCACCTCCTAAACATCTGGCTCCTTTTATAAGGCATTATATCTTTTTGGAAAATTCCGAGGAGAATATGAGGAGTTTAAGACTCTTTACTGATGGAAGTTCCGGACTTATTCTATCCGGAGATATGAAACTGTATTCTGGTATTTCTGAGGATCGGATGCCGCTTTCTTTTTTTTACGGAGCATTAAACGGATATAAAGATTTTTCTTCAAAAGGCAGATTTTCCTTGATTGCTGTTGTGTTTCAACCTTATTTTCTGAATATCCTTTTAAAAACATCTGCAAAAGAGATTCAAAATCAGATTGTTTCTGTGGAAGATGTATTGAAAAACAGATTCGAAGTCTTTCAGGAAAAGCTTTTTAATAAAGTTGATCCTTCAGATATTATTAATCATCTGAATATTTTTTTTACCGAATTTTTATCAGAAAGAATAAGTATTGATCATCAGATTATGATGGCTACTCAAAAATATATTCTTCAGCATAAAGGTGTCGTATCATCCAAGGACTTAGAAAAATTTACAGGATACTCAGAACGCCACTTGGAAAGGAAGTTTGAATATCATATGGGAGTAACCCCTAAAAAATATGGAAATATTATACGCCTTCATTACTTCTTAAGCCTTATCAATAAAGGTATTGATCATAAAAATATGGCGATGCTTTCTTATGAAGCGGGCTATTCTGATCAATCGCACCTTATCAGGGAATTTAAAAATAATATCGGACTTACCCCCAAACAATACCTGAAAACAGAAAATAAAATGGCTGTTAATTTCATCGAGTTGTAAACTATTCATGTCGGTTTTATACAATTTTTTGACGACGATCTGATCTAGTTTTGTCAAAAAAAATCAATGAATATTAAAATTTCAACCGCACAATTTGAAAATAAAAGTGGAGACAAAGCTTATAACCTCTCTGTTATAGAAAAGCTGGCTGGCAAAGCTGCTTCTGAGGGGTCTGATGTAATTGTTTTCCACGAATGCTCTATTACAGGCTATACTTTCGCCCGAAAACTTTCTAAAGAACAGCTGCTTGATGTTGCAGAGCGTATTCCGGAAGGAGAAAGCATTCAAAAACTGCAGGAGATTGCTGCTCGCTATGATATCGTCATATTAGCCGGATTGTTTGAAAAAGATGAACATAATAACCTATTCAAAGCCTATGTATGTGTTGATAAAACAGGGTTGAAGGCAAAATATAGAAAATTGCATCCTTTTATCAATCCCCATCTTACCCCCGGTAATGAGTATTGCGTGTTTGATATTTTGGGCTGGAAATGTGGTATTCTCATCTGCTATGATAACAATATTATTGAAAATGTGAGGGCTACCAGACTTCTTGGTGCTGAAATTATTTTCATGCCTCACGTTACCATGTGTACGCCTTCTACAAGGCCGGGAGCCGGTTTTGTAGACCCTCAACTTTGGGAAAACAGAGAAGCAGATCCTACCTCTTTACGGTTGGAATTTAACGGGATGAAGGGAAGAGACTGGCTGATGAAGTGGCTGCCATCAAGAGCCTATGATAACGGAGCTTATATTGTTTTTTCAAATCCGATTGGTATGGATGATGACCAATTGAAAAACGGATGTTCCATGATTATAGATCCTTTCGGTGATGTCATTGCCGAATGCCGTTCCTTCGATGACAGTTTCGAATCTGCTGTGATTACTCCTGAAAAACTTACCCAGGCAGGAGGATATAGGTATATTAAAGCCCGCAGGCCGGAATTGTATGGATCTATAATAGGGCAGGAACATTCGTCTGAGCAGAAAGTGGTGTGGCTTGACGATAAAACAGTTTAAAATACAATCTCTCCTGTAGTATAATCTATAGGAGAGATTCATTTACTGATGAATGGTTTTCTGCAGATCGCTCCAGGCACCGCCATTGTAGATGTGCTTGAAGCCCCTCTCTTTTAGAATGTTTTCAGCTTTTACACTTCTTAACCCGTGAGAACATACGGTGATGTATGTTTTTCCAGGATCAAGTTCTCTATATCGCTCTCTGATGGTTCCCAACGAAATATTGACGGAACCTTCTATATGTCCTGTTTCATATTCTTTTTCGGTTCTTACATCAAGAATAACGGCTCCTTTTTTCATCAGTTCTGGTAATCCGTTATCTAGGGTTTGGAAGCGGTAAATTTTATAAGCAACATACAAGATAAGCGCTATACCGCAGAATATGAGAAAACTCTTCATAGCTTGCTTAGTATTTTTTTATCAATATAAAACGTTCCGAACGGAATAAAACAGGCTAAGATCACTTTCCATGTTACCTCTTTAAACTTCCAGTTTTGCTCTACACCCACGCTCAGCGTGTTGAACAGGAAAAGAAGGAATAATGTTCCGTGAATGGGACCCAATATTCTTACAAATAAAGGATTTCCCATCCCATACTTCATGGGAACAGCAATGCATATTAGGCTCAACAGTGAAATACCTTCTAAAATAGCCAGAATCCTCAGCCGGCCGATCTTTGTTTTAAATAAATCCATCATAATTATCTGAAATAAGGTCTGTTTGCAAAAGGAGAAAAGGGCCACGGAATCGCAATGAAAATAATGATCAGTGCAATGGAGAACCAGATTCCCATCGTTTTAAATTTTTCTTTATCTGAATCCTTTCGTTTGGCTAAAGCAGAGCCGATCGTGATGATAATAATAGCCGTTATCATCAGTGAAATATGGATTAATCCGAAAAACAGATGTTCAAAAGATTCTTTGGCTTCGTTCAGATTCTTCCAGAAATATTGGATAACCGGACTTTTAAAATAAAATATCATTCCTATGATCAATTGAATATGCGCTATAGTAGCGGTCCAATGCCGTACTGAATCATCCGTTTTGGTGAATTTTCTGCCTGAAAAATATCCTTTAAAAGATCGGAAAATTGCATAGAATAAACTTAATAAAACCAGCCAGCGGGTCAGGGAGTGCAAAAAAGTAAGAGTCTGATACATCGGTTGTTTTTTCGAATGAAGCAAAGGTATAACAAAAACATACTAATTAGTATGTTTTTAATCAAAAAAATTATTGAAGAGTATTGAAATAAGACTTAAGTCCTTTTAAATAAACAAGATAAACTTCTTTTGAGTTTTCAAGTTTACCCATATTCCTTACGCCCCAGTATCCTGAAATTACAAAAACGCTCACTTCTCTTGCGCTTACTTCTTTTTTGATCAATCCAGCTTCTTTGCCTTTTTCAATACACTCTGTGAAAGCATTTTCCCATTCTTTTGAAAGTTTGTGCAGAGCTTCCGTAAATGCAGTATGCCATGGAGCCATCTGTTGTACAAAATTAGAAGTAGGGCAGCCGTATTCAACCTTTAGAAAATCATTTTCCATGAGAAGATTATAGAAGACCTGATAGATGTTTTCCAGAGGATTTGGACCGTTTTGTAAAGTATCAATAAAAGTTTTTCTGAAAGTAGATTTCAAAAGTTCAGTGATAATGGCAAGACCCATTTCATCCTTAGTTTTGAAATGATAATAAAAAGCACCCTTTGTGACCTGAGTTTTTGCAATAATCTCGTCAATACTCGTTGTCTGAAAGCCTTTCTCATAGATTAGTTCAAAGGCTTTCTGGAGAATAGTAAGACGGGTTGCTTCGGATTTCTTCATAAAAACTGCTGTTTATAATACAAAGGAACAAAATTTAAACAAAAAATAAAACTATCATTATTCTGATACATTAATACAATTTAAATAATTTTTATAATACAATAATTCGTCGGAAATTTGCCTTGTCAATATCAACAAAATACAAGACAATGAATTTTCAAAAAGAAATACAGACCAATACTGCATCACAGACTGTAAAAAAGGGTCTTCCTGCAGCTTTATGGGCACTCACAATAAGTGCTTTCGCGATAGGAACTACAGAATTTGTGATTGTAGGGCTGCTTCCAACAGTAGCTTCTGATCTTGGAATCACGATTCCTTCAGCAGGATTGCTGGTGAGTCTTTATGCGATAGGAGTGGCTATCGGAGCTCCAATTTTAACGGCTTTAACAGGGAAGATTCCCCGTAAAATGCTTTTGGTTTCCATTATGCTGCTGTTTGTTATCGGGAATGGATTGGCATCTATTGCTCCAGGCTTTGTAACACTTGTTTTGGCAAGAATATTAACAGGCTTTGCCCATGGGGTTTATTTTTCCATTGGTTCTACCATTGCAGCATCACTGGTTCCTGAAGAAAAAAGGGCAACCGCTATTTCTATTATGTTTGCAGGACTTACACTGGCCATTGTAACAGGAGTTCCGCTGGGGACTTTTATCGGGCAGCATTTCGGATGGAGAGCGACCTTCATAGGCGTTTCAATTCTTGGAATCATAGGGTTGGTAGCCAGCTTATTACTGGTTCCCAATAATCTGAAAAACGGGAAGTCCGCTTCTTTAAAAAGCCAGTTTAAAGTTCTGGGAAATAAACGTCTTATTTTTGCCTTTTTGATGACCGCAACGGGATATGGAGGAACATTTGTAGTTTTTACTTATCTGTCACCTATCTTACAGAAAATCACAGGATTTCAGGAATCTACCGTTACGTTTATCCTGTTGATCTATGGAGTTGCCATTGCATTGGGAAATCTGATTGGTGGAAAGGTGGCCAATAAAAATCCTTTGAAAGCTCTTCTATGGATGTTTGCAGCACAGGGATTGGTTTTATTAGCATTTTATTTTACAGTAAGCAGTCCGGTTTTAAGTATCATTACCCTTTTCTTTTTAGGAGCCTTATCATTTGCTTCGGTTCCTGGACTTCAGCTATTGGTGGTACAGATTGCAGAAAAAGAACTTCCCGGTACTGAGGATGTTGCTTCAGGGATCAATATTGCAGCATTCAATATTGGTATTGCGATAGGATCTTATGCCGGAGGAATGATTGTAACCTCATCTTTGGGACTGGTGAGTACACCATGGATTGGAGCTTTATTCCTGGTCGTTACGGTATTGATTACCATGTATAGTATCAGCTTAAGCAACAAAAAATAAGATTTCACTAATAGTTTTACCTGACTTATCAATCCATGTCAAGGTTTAAAACCTTGACATGGATGTGTTTCATAGTTAAAAAAGAACCAGAATGTTAGAGGTATATAAATGAAGAGGAACCAATACGGTGATGATGAAGTAGATGGTTTTATAAAGGCAGGTTTTGATCTGCCTTTATTTTTTTGTAAAAAGTTCGCAATTGAAGTTTTTCTGCTTATGACAGGTAATCTGCATATATAAAAATCATATGGTTATTCTTTAAGAATTCTTTTCATTATTTAAACAGGTATAGCTTATTTTGTTTGATTTAAAAGTGTTTAACATAATAAAAAATGCTCTTTATGTCTCAGTTAATTGTATATATTTATCTCCTGGTCATCAAAATTACACAATGATAAAAAATTTAAAGACTAATCCAGAACTGAAACAGATTGTAAAAACAATTTTATAATAAAATATCCTTTATGCATTATTCTCCAAAACTACTTCAATTATTCATTTTATTATATAGTGTTTTATCTTATGCTCAATCCAAACAAGATACTTTGCGTGGTGAGTTTACTTATCAGTTAAAAGCTAAATTTGATATACGAAATGATAACAAATCTGAAGACTTTTTCTTATTACAAATAGGGGATAATCGTGCATTTTTTGCAAGTATTGTATCACTGAAAGGCGATTCTGTAATGACAAACTCAGGAACAACTACCCATAATTCTGATGGAAGTATAAGTCTTGGTTGGAAAAAAGGAGTAACGATTCCAAAAACAGATTTTAACTTTACCATTGTACAAACCAATGAAAATATACAATATTTTGATTCAGTTTTCATGGCATTACTCACCTATAAAGAGCCGGTCATAAAGAACTGGAAACTTGTGAATGAAACTAAAGTAATCAATACCATACATTGCAAAAAAGCAGAAGTTACCTTTAAAGGAAGAAACTGGATAGCATGGTATGCCCCCGAAATTCCGTTTCCGTATGGCCCTATGAAATTCAGTGGATTACCCGGTTTGATTGTGAAAATAACGGATGATAAGGAAGATTTTGATTTTGAGCTGGTAAAATCTGTATCTGATTCTCAATTAAAAGGAAGATTAATCAATATTAAGAAAAGCAGATATACCGGGGCTGTAGAAACAACACAATCTAAATTGAAACAAGCACAAAGAAATAATGAAGCGAATACAGCTGCCGTACTTGCAAGCTATGGAACCACTATCGTAAAAGGACAGGAAATGTTAAAAAAGAGAGAAAAAACAAGGGAAGAAAACAGCAAATATCAAAATCCACTCGAATTAACACCTTAGGTTATTAAATTTCATAAATATCCGCATCGGTAAATACAAAAAATGTACTTTTCTTAGGCAGGTTTTTAGTATCCAATCCTGTGAATTCACTGAAGGCCGGGAGTAATAACTGATTGTCACTGAGTGCAAAGCAGGGAAGTCTTATATTTTTAACAGCAGAATTCAGGACAATTCCTGGATGAATATGCCCGGTAATCTGGAATCCGGATCTTTCGGAATCAAAATCGTGAATAAAGGTAATGCCTTCTATTTCAAGACACTCAGTTTTGTTATTAAAACATAGTTTTTTCTCCAGAGCTTTTGAAATCCGGTCATGATTTCCTTCAATAAGATAAAACTGTATATTAGGATATTGATTTTTCCATGTACAGAATTCATCCACATCAGAATTGTCTCCGGCATGAAGCAGATCTCCAACCACAATGAATTTTTCAGGCTGAAAATATTCAATCAGTGCTGATAATCTTTCCAGGTCGCTTTTCATAATATGATTCGCTAATGCAATACCATTTTTACGGAAATGAGCAGTTTTTCCGATGTGAAGATCAGAAAGGATCAATGCTTTTTCTCTTTCCCAGAATGCCGCACGCTGATTGGTCAGAATGAAAGTTTCGTTTTGGATGGAAATGCTTTTGGTTGCTATAAACACGTTTTATAATTGAAAATTTGAATAGACTTATTGAACTATATTAATTGCATCAGCTAACCTTCCGGCTTACATGAAATTTTTCATCAAAAACATAAGTCAGAGGAATGCCGGTCGCAATTTCTCTTTCTAAAATTTCCTCAGGAGAAAGGTGTTCCAGATACATAATCAAAGCACGCAGGCTATTTCCATGAGCAACGATCAATACATTTTCTCCCTGCTTTAATAGCGGTCTTATCTGACTTTCAAAATAGGGAATCACTCTGTTGTAGGTATCTTTAAGGCTTTCTCCTCCGGGAGGAACCACATCATAAGATCTGCGCCAGGTATGAACCTGTTCATCACCGTATTTCAATGCGGTTTCTGCTTTGTTTAATCCTTCAAGATTTCCGTAAGAACGTTCGTTTAATGCTTTATCCATAACGACCGGAATATTGGGATTTCCTATTTCATTCAGAATGATAGAGAGAGTATGCTGTGCTCTGATGAGTGCAGAAGTGAAAGCTATATCTATTTTTTCTCCTTGTAAAGAAAGGCCTGCTTTTTTTGCTTCTTCAATACCAGCTTCTGTTATATCGATATCCTTCCAGCCTGTAAATCTGTTTTCAAGATTCCAGAGTGACTGTCCGTGACGGACTAAGAACAACTTTTCCATTATTTAAATTTTATTTTATACTTCTAAGAAGGTATACTCTAAGGTACGATGATTATTTAAATTTATCAAGAAAATTAACTTAGAATATTAGGCTAAGAATAAGATTAAAATGACAGGTAAATTCATTGAAAAAAGCATTGATAGATTCATCAGACATCGCTTATATTGGATAATTTCAACATTCTTTTAATTCTTGCATCCAGCCCTTCACTAGAAAGGGTCTGCCTCAAACTGTCTACTTTGATCGGGAAGCTGAGCGGAGTAAAAGAACGGGAATGTTTTAAAATAATTTCAGACTTTTCAATCCTTTTAAAAGCTTCTACAAGCCGTTGTTCCTGAAGCTGCATATTAAAGACTTCCGTATAAGCTTGTTTTACTAAAAAATGATTAGAGTCGTGGTCTTCCAGAACTTTAAAAATAAGTCCGGCAGAACTTTGTAAAGATTTGTTGGAGCGCTGCTGTCCTGCATAGTTTTGAATAACCATTCCTGAAATCACGGCAATATCCCTGAATTTTCTTCTCGCCATTTCAGCAGAATTGATACTGGCAATCACATCATTCATAAGGTTTTCTCGGCTTAAAATCTGCTGCAGATTATCTTCATTCAAAGGAATTTCTTTATCACTGAACAGCTCAAATCCGTAATCATTCATCGCCATAGAAAAGGAAATAGGCGCCAGTTTGGAAATACGATAGGCTATCAGAGCTGCCATCACTTCATGTACGAGACGCCCTTCAAACGGATACATAAAGACATGATATCCTTCACGGTTTTTGATCATTTCCACCAGAAATTCATTTTCTGTTGGGATATGGGAATTTTCTTCCTGATTGGCGAGCAGAGGATGCAGAAATTTAAGTTCTTTTTCCGAAGCTTTGGGATTTAAAGCATGTGCAAGTTTTTCTCTTAAAAAATGACCCAGATTGGAACTTAAAGGTAGTCTTCCTCCTAGATAACTTGGCACCAAAGCTCTTCCTTTTGCTGCTCTTACATAAACCGTCATATCTTTGATCATAGCAACTTCCAGGGTACGGCCTGCCAGAATGAATTTTTCCTCTTTTTTCAGTTTTGAAATAAAATATTCTTCAATCATTCCGATATATCCTCCAGAAATAAATTTCACTTTCAGCATGGCATCACTTACAATCACACCCATATTCATCCGGTGAAGCATGGCAATTTTTCTTGAAGTTACTTTGTAAAGTCCGTCTTCCATAATGACGATCTTATGGAATTCTTCATAGCTTTTCAGAACACTTCCGCCAATGGTAAGAAATTCCAGGATACCTTTCCATTCTTCATCCAGGATTTCCTGAAAGGCATATACTTTTTTGATTCTTTCATACAGTTCATCAGGATAAAAACCATCACCCACAGCCAATGTCATCAGAAACTGAACCAGCACATCGAAACATAATACCTGTGGTTCTCTGGGCTCAACAACTTTCTGTTTTACGGCTTCTTTTAAAGCTGAAACTTCAATCAGCTCCAGAGAATGGGTTGGAACACAATAAATTCTGGAAGTTTCAAAAGGGGAGTGCCCGCTACGGCCTGCTCTTTGCAGAAATCGTGCGACTCCTTTTGCAGACCCTATTTGAATAACGGTATCAACAGGTTTAAAATCAATTCCTAGATCAAGAGATGAGGTAGAAACCACAGCTTTTAACTTGCCGGAACTTAAATTTTCTTCAATCCAGATTCTCAAATGGGCATCAATGGAACTGTGATGGATAGCAATCTGACCTGCAAAATCAGGATAAGCATCCAACAGAAGCTGATACCACATTTCACTCTGGCTCCTGGTATTGGTAAAAACAATCGTAGATTTTGACTCCAGAATAATCGGGACTACTTTATCGGCAAGCTTGTTTCCAAGATGTCCTGCCCACGGTAATATTTCAATTTCGTTCGGAAAAACAGGAATAATATCTATCTTTTTGTGTTCTTTGGCTGTAATTTTTGTCTTTTTTATATCATAAGGAATAAGAACGTCCATGGCTTCATCAAGGTTTCCAATGGTCGCGGTAATACCCCATATTTTTATCTTGGGAACATATTTTCTAAGCTGGGAAATCCCCAGTTCTACCATGACACCGCGCTTTGAACCTAATAATTCATGCCATTCGTCCACAGCAACACATTTCATATCCCTGAAAAACGTTTCATTATTTTTCTGAGCCAGAAGCAGATGAAGACTTTCGGGCGTGACAACGAGAATTTCAGGCATTTTCTTTATCTGCTGCTGTCGTACTTTCGGATCGGTATCTCCGTTTCTTACGCCTACGACCCAATCAAGTCCAATTTCATCAATCGCTTCCTGCATGGCTTTCGCAATATCTTTGGATAAAGACCGCAATGGGGTAATCCAAATCATTTTCAGCCCTTTTTTGTATTGTTCAGGGTGATTCAGGAAATCTGAAACCAATGCTAAAAATACAGAAAAAGTTTTTCCGAAACCGGTAGGAGCCACCACCATTCCGCTGTAACCATTTCCAAATTTCTTCCAGGTTTCCAGTTGAAATTTAAAAGGAGCAATACCTTTATCGGTCATCCATTGCTGAATGATCTTCAATCCGTCGGTATGTTCAAAAGCTGCCAATTTTATTGTATTAATTTTTTGATTTCTTCAAGGTTGTCAATTTCATCTACGGTTTTATCTTTCCGCCATCTTACAATTCTTGGAAAACGGAGCGCAACACCACTTTTGTGACGGTTGCTGAAACCAATGCCTTCAAAAGCAATTTCAAAGACGAGTTCTGCTTTTACCGTTCTCACAGGTCCAAATTTCTCAATTGCATTTTTGGTAACAAACCGGCTCACTTCCATGATTTCTTTATCCGTCAATCCGGAATACGCTTTGGCTATGGTCACCAAAGCATCTCCGTTTTTCACGGCAAAAGTATAATCGGTATAATAAGCACTTCGTCTGCCGCTTCCTTTCTGGGCATAAATAAGGACTGCATCAATGGTAAACGGATTGATTTTCCACTTCCACCAGTCACCTTTTTTCCGGCCGGAATGATAGGGAGAGTTTTTTTGTTTAAGCATCAAACCTTCACTGTTTACAGCTCTTGAATTTTCACGAAGCGAATCCAGTTCTTCCCATTTTTCAAAATCCAGACTGTTGGAAAGACTTATATTTTGGGGATTTTCATTTAATAATAATTCTTCAAGCAGGGCTCTTCTTGCAGAGATGGGTTTTTCTCTCAGATCATGATCTTCAAGTTCCAGCAAGTCATAGGCAAAGACTTCTATCGGAATTTCCGATAACATTTTTTTAGTTAAAGTTTTCCTGTTTAATCTTTTTTGTAATTCATTAAAATTTAAAACCTTACTGTCTTTTACCGCAAGTATTTCTCCATCTATGACAAAGTTGCCTTTCATCGCTTTTACGACTTCTGTGATTTCTGGAAATTGTTCTGTGACGAGTTCTTCACCTCTTGACCAGATGAAAACTTCGTCGTTTCTCCGGATGATCTGTCCCCGTATTCCGTCCCATTTGTATTCTACCAGCCATTCATCAGGATTTCCCAGTTCTGCAGTTACTTTTTCCAAAGGATAAGCAAGACAGAAGGGATAAGGTTTTGAATTGTCAGGATTTACATTCTCAGCATCAATAAGTTCTTTGAATGAGACCTCATCAGGCAGCCATTTTCCCATTAAACTATGCATCAGTGCACTCGATTCCTGGCCGGAAAATTTTGTCAGTGCATTGATTAATGTTTTATCTGAGACTCCGATACGGAAACTTCCGCCAATTAATTTATTGAAAATCAAACGTTCAGTGTAATCTAAACCATTCCATGAGTTTAAGACAAATTCTTTCTTTTCTGAATCTGTTTTACCTTTCAAACCAACAATATCATTCATCCATTCTGATAAGGTGCGTTCTATTTTTTCCTGTGGAGGAGGAAGAATCAATGATAGTGTTTCTCCAAGATCTCCTACAGAAGAATAAGACTCCTGAAACAGCCAGAAAGGGAGCCTGGTAATTTCCAAAGCCCATTCTTTCATATAATTGGTATTGACGTTTCTTTTGGGTCTTTTCCCGGTAAACAGAGCAATAAACCATACTTTATCTTCATCCGGAGCACGTTCCAGATAATCAATGATGGCATCAATTTTAGCATTGGTCTTATTGGTGGTTTCCAACGCGTTGATAAGGTCTGCAAAATGTCTCATGATTCCGGATTTTCAATGGTTTCTTTTTCAGATTCATCATCATCTTCACCAAATAGGGTTTCCACAACATCTGCCTTGATTCCTATTTCATTCAGGTATTTTGAAAAGACTTCTGTCTGTCCGTGCGTTACATGTACAAGTTCTGCTTCTGTGGCTTTTACAGTCTGCAATAATCCTTTCCAATCTGCATGGTCACTCATTGCAAAGCCTGCATCTGCACTGCGCCATCTTCTTGCACCGCGAACCTGCATCCAGCCGGAACATATTGCGGTAGCCGGATCAGGAATTTTTTTGATGATATTACTGTCTAATAAAGCCGGGGGAACAATTACAATTTCATGTTCCACCTCTTTGGGACGCTCCCTAAAATCTGCAATGGTATAGTCCGGAAGATTGATTCCTACTGTTTCAAAGGCTTCATTCAGTTTTCCGATGGAATAGTGTACGTATATTTTCCCCAGGCCTTCTACCGCCTTCATGATACGCTGGGCCTTTCCTAAAGAATACCCGATGAATACAGATGTTTTATTATTTTCCTTATTCTTCAGTACCCAATTCTGAAGCTTTTTGTTTAAATCCGGAACTTCAAGCCAGTTGTAAATAGGCAGTCCAAAAGTACTTTCCGTAACAAATTCATTGCATTTTACCAGCTCGAAAGGAGTACTCAGGCCGTCATCCTGAACCTTATAATCCCCCGAAATGACGGTCACATATCCTTTATATTCAAGTCTGATCTGTGCGGAACCAATAATATGTCCGGCAGGATGAAGCGAAAGTTTTACTCCATTGATGGTCACAATTTCTCCATATTCCAGACTCTGGCATTCGATATCCATGCCTATTCTTTGATGGAGAATAGGTTTCGTGAAATGGTGGCAAAGGTATTTTTTCATTCCCCAGCGGGCATGATCAGCGTGACCATGGGTAATAACCGCCAGATCTACAGGCCTCCAGGGATCTATATAAAATTTCCCCTGTGGACAGTAAATTCCTTTTTTTGTAAATGTGATTAATTTCAATGGTGTGACAGGTTTTGTGGAATAAGCTTCAAAAACTTAACCAATTTACAACAAACTGTTTATTTTTTATCTTAGGTTTTGGCTAAAGCCGATGGAATATTTTAAAAATTAAATGGGCTAAAGCCCATTTCTATTGATATCCTATAGCATTTAAGTAATGAAAGGAAGGATTACAAGAGGATTTTAAAGCATAAAAAAAAGCTGCTTCTATTCGAAACAGCTTCTTTATATTATTTTTCATTCAGGACATCATTTACAAAATCAATCCATTGATAATCAGGAATTGTTTTGTCGATGAAATAGTCCGGTTGAATTCCTTTTCCGTCAATGGCCATATCCGGAATACGGAAACTTTTGGATAGGGAATAGCCCAGTTTAAATTCGTTGCAAGGGGAAGTAACGAAATACATATTGGAGATATCCAAAACACCTGCAGTGGTTGTTCCAAAAAGCTTCACTTTCTTGCTTTGTTTGGCTGCCAGTAAGAACTCTTCTGCAGTACTGCCGTTTCCGTTGTTGATGATAATTCCTACATTCTTTGGGTAAGGCAGGATTTTATCCATTTTTTTGATCTCTACCATACTTCCGTCTTCCTGCAGGCTTACAAATTGGCCGAGATTCTGGCTTAGTTTATCATAAGACTTTTTTAGATAATCTCTGGAATCTGCAGATATCCCATATTTTTGGTAGTTTTCATAGAAATCCAGCATTCTTTGGTTATTCAGTTTTGTAGAATAAAACTGTGTTCTGATGCTTCTGATAGGATTTGTATAGAGGTATGGGATAATTTTGGCAAAACTATTATCACTTCCGCCACCGTTATTTCTAATATCGATAATAAGGTTTTCCGTACTTTCAATTTTCGCCTGATTGGCTGTAATAACGCTGTCTATATCTTTTTTAAAGGGACCCTTGAAGGACGGAATTCTTAAGAGTAGAGTACTTTTGTTAATCTCTTTCAAAAAAGGTTTTTCTGCCATTGCAGCTTCAAAGTAAGTCTCAATTCCTTCTTCTTTTTCAAATGTTGGAGAGATTCTTTTCAAGGTAAAATCATTGATTTCAAGGTAATTTTTCCCTATAAATCGTATGTTGGTTATTTCCTGGCCGGATTTGTTTCTTACATAATACGTTCCTTTTGTTTTATCAGCATTAAGAGTCAATTTTAATTCATAGGGTTTCCAGTTTTCAGCTCCCGATTTGATAATAAAACCTTTATAGATATCTCCAAATTTTTTAATTCCTATTGTATAGGGCTGGGTTTCCCAAATCCCCTCAATATCAGAGTCTTTCTTGGATGTCGCTTCTTTTTTAAACTTTTCAAGATCTACTTTTACCATTTCTGTTTTCAGATTTTCATCAGCTGCAGGTTGAGCCTGCTGATTATTCTTTTCAATTCTTGAAATGGAAAGATGGCCGGAGCGGAAAAACTTAAGCCATTCATAAATAGTCTGAGTACATTCAGTATCCGATTTTACATTTTTGATTTTATTCAGAAAGTCATTGTTATGGGCCTGATAAGCTGGGAGTCCTTTTTTATCGATCACATATTGAAATCCGGCATCATTTTCCTCGAATGTTTTTTTAACCCATTGATAATTGCTTTCACAATTACAGTTTTGGGCAAAGCTAAAAGAAGAAGAGGATATAAAAATGAAAAGAAGTGCTTTGATTTTAAGCATACGTTGGTTTTTAGTTTTATTGTAAGGGTTACAAATTTAATGATAATTCTATTTTTTTATGATTGAAAAGGATATTTAATTAAAATAAAACTCTTGTTAATCGATTATCTGAACTTTTCAGCAATATAAAAATGAACGTTCAGCCAATATCGACCTTCTTGAAATCTTTGAAATTTGTACTATCATAAAAAAAGAATACAATGAGTAAAACAATTTTAATTACAGGTGCAGCAAGCGGATTCGGAAAGATTGCTGCTTTTGATCTTGCTAGAAAAGGGCATACAGTAATTGCTACTGCGCAGGTCTATCCTCAGATGAGTGATTTAATCCGTGAAGCTAAAGAACAGAATGTTGACCTTACGGTGGATAAACTGGATGTAACCAGCCAAAGAGATATTGATTATATCTTAAAAAAGTATGAAATAGATATTTTAATCAGTAATGCCGGAATCATGGAAGGTGGTCCGATTGCTGAGCAGCCTGTCGATATTATCCGTTCTATGTTTGATGTGAATGTGTTTGGTGCATTGAACCTTGCCCAGGGTTTTATCAAAAAGTTTGTTGAAAAAAAGAAGGGTAAAATTGTTTTTACTTCATCAATGGGAGGTTTATGGACGGTTCCGTATGTGGCTGCTTATTGCGCTTCAAAGCATGCATTGGAATCTATCGCTGAAGGATTGAGAACAGAACTTGCTCCGTTTAATATCAAAATTGCAACCTGCAACCCAGGTGTATTTGGAACAGGATTTAATGACAGGGGAGTAGATTCTATTTTCCATTGGTATGATCCGAAAATTAACTTCACTCCGGAATCCGCTTTTGACGGAGCGGCAGAATCTTTAGCCCACCAGCTTGATCCACAGTCTATGGCAGATGTGATTGTGAATGTAGCTTTAGATGATGACAGTCATTTCAGAAATGTACATCCAAAAGAAACTGAAGATTTTGTAAAACAGCTTCAGGCAGATGCATGGACCTCAAAAAGCTAAATATCATGGAGTTGAATTATAATGTTGCCGAAAAAGCCTTACATGCAGCCAAAGAAAAGGCATTGTCTATGAATATTCCTGTGAGTATTGCCGTGGTAGACGCTGGAGGACATCTTGTTGCTTTGGCAAGACTGGACAGTGTCTACGGAGTGATTGATTTTGCCATTAAAAAAGCAAAAACAGCAGTGATGTTCGGAGTAAACAGTGATCTGATGGGAGGAATCATCTCAGAAACCGGTATTCATGGTTATGGAATGCTGAATTCCAATGACGGACTTCTGACTATTGCAGGCGGTGTTGTCCTTAAGAATGCAGAAGGTAAGATCATTGGTGCTATAGGTTCATCAGGTGGAACTCCCGAGCAGGATAAAGAAATTGCCGGGGCAGGCGCTCAGGTTATTGCTTAAATTTCAGATATTTGTACTATGGAAAACACTTCTGAAATCATATTCGACAAACTGGTTTATTCATGTGCTTTTGAATCTTATAGAGGCCATGAGGAGTTTATTCCGGACCATTTTCTTGGATTTCAGATATCCGGGGAAACTCATGCTTTTCATGAACAGGGTAAAACGGTGATCAAAGAAAATACAGTGGTCCTGGTCAGGAAAAATCAACTGATCAGAACGATTAAATATCCTTCAGCTCATGAAAAGTATCAGTTTATCTCCATCACATTGGATGATGAAACACTGAGACAGTATGCCACTGAAAACAAAATCGCTGTAAATAATAATTTTCCAGGAAATCAGCGGTTGTTTTTTGAACCCAATGATTTTTTTGAAAGCTATTTTGCTTCTCTTATTCCTTACGTCAATAAAACACAGGAAATTCCTCCCAAATTAGCGGTTTTAAAGGTGAAAGAAGCCATCGAACTCCTTTTGCTGAGTAATCCTGATCTTAAAAATCTCCTTTTTGATTTTTCCGAACCTTATAAAATTGATCTTAAGGAGTTTATGAATAAGAATTTTATGTTCAATGTATCGGTAGATGCTTTTGCACGGCTTACAGGTCGGAGTCTATCAGGTTTTAAGAGGGATTTTAACAAAACATTTGAGATGACACCCAAGCAATGGCTGAAAGAAAAAAGATTGAAAGAAGCCTATTATTTAATTAAAAACAGGGATAAAAAGCCTTCAGATATTTATCTTGATCTGGGTTTTGAGAATTTATCCCATTTTTATTCTTCTTTCAAAAAAAATTTGGCGTAACGACTACGGAGGTATAGCTTTTAACCATAAAAAAACACAAATTATACTATAATTTAACTGTTGGAAAAACGCAAAGACGAAAGAAAGGTTTTACAATGTGATGATTGTAAGTCACAAGGATTTTACCTCCGATAAAATTTAACACTGAATATTTCAAAATGCTTGTTGATTAACCACAACATCTGCGTAATCTCTAAGATCTGCGAGAATCTATTAATCATTTATGATTTTCCTACGTCTTTGCGTTTTCCTACATTTATTAAGGGATCATATTTTCTGATCTAAGTCTTTCAAAAACATCTATAAAAGAATCTTCTGTACTGATGTATGCTGTGAAGCCCAATTTTCTGCTTTTAGACATATCACACATCACTTCCAAAGGTCTTCCCAGATCCAGATCTGTATGCCATGCTGAAGACAGACGACCAAGATTGCTTTCTTTAAGGTTATGTTTTTCTGCAATGGCTGTCCAGATTTCGTGATCATTTTCCAGTTCTTTTTCAAGAGGTCTTATAGTACCATTGAAGCCTTCCGCTTCTACATCGAACCAGTCTGCCAGCCTTTTCCAAAGCCATTTCCATCGGAAAACGTCTCCATTCGTGATATTGAATGCCTGATGCTTTGCGGATTCTGTAGTAGAAGCCCAAGCCAATTGTGCAGCCAATATTCTGGCATCCGTTACATCCGAAACTCCGTTCCATTGTGCTTCTGATCCCGGCCAGATGAATTTTCTTCCGGTTTCCTTACAGATGCTAGCGTATACGGCCAATGTGGTTGCGATATTCATCAGGTTTCCAATGGCATATCCAACAACGGTGTGAGGTCTGTGAATGCTCCATGTGAAGCCATCTCTTTCGGAAGCTTTGTACACTTCGTCTTCCTGTGCGTAATAGAAATTGGGAAGCGGAAGTCTTGGATGCTCTTCTCTTACGGGCGTTTCAGGTAAAATACCTTCTTTAGCATAAGCCTCAAATGGTCCTAAATAATGTTTAAGTCCTGTAACCAGAGCCACATGCTTCACTGATTTTTTAGGAGATAAAACATTTAATAAATTTCTTACCAGCGTGCTGTTGACACGGATATTTTCTTCTTCAGTATCATTACGCATCCATGTCGTAAAGTAAATATGAGTAGGAGAGATCCCTTCCAGTGCTTCAGTAAGGCTTTGTTCATCCAAAAGATCTGCCTTTACAGGACGAAGACCAGGGGTATTAGTGTTGGGGTTTCTGGATAAGCCATAGGTTGTCCAGCCTTGTGCGATCAATTCTTCGGCAAGGTTACTTCCTGTAATTCCGGTAGCGCCTACTACCAATGCAATATTTTCCATAAGTATTGTAAAATTTCTTGTACAAAATTATGGACGGAATCAGGGTTTTATCCTTGATGTGGATCATGCGTTTGGGTTGATCTGGATCAAGTGTTATTCAGGGAATTCTTTTTACGGATCCTGCTCACGGTTTCCGGAGCAAGGCCAAGATAAGAAGCAATAAGATTGTGCGGGACTCTTTTGATCATTTCAGGATTCTTCTGAGTGAGTTGAAGATATTTTTCTTCAGCCGTGTAGCTGTTGGAAACAATAAGTCTGTAATCTTTCGTAACGAGGCTGTTTTGATATAAAATTCTGAAATAACGGTCCATCACAGGAATTTCCATCATCATTTTTTCATAATCTTCCAAAGTGATCATCAGCACTTCGGTTTCTTCTATAGCATCAATATTTAGGACTGATTTTTCATGATTGATAAAGCTGTTGAAGTCCGAGATCCACCAGCCTTCAAAGGCAAACATATTGATATTCTCATTTCCTTTTTCATCCAGAAAATAAGATTTTAGAAGGCCTTTGCTTACAAAAGACAAAGATTTGCAGATATCTCCTTCCTGAAGCAGATATTGTTTTTTACGAAGCTTTTTAAGAGTAAAAAAAGATTGTAGCTGACTTTTTTGCTCTTCTGTAATATCAACCTTATTCTCAATATGGGAAAGAAGGACCTCAAACATTAAATAAATATTTCATCAAAAATACTACTTTCAACAGCAAACTGAATCTTATTTTTCAAAATCATAAAGATTGATTCCTATTTCTTCGTTTTTAATTTTTACGATTCTGGTATCTAATGGATAAAAAATAAATTCTGCAGCTCCCTGAATTTTTGCTTCCAAAAGATGCCCTGCCAAAGCGGTGTAATCTTCTCTCCCCAACGTAATGTGAAGATGAGGCATAAGTTTGCCCTCTATTTCAGAGATATTTCCGGAAATATTGGTGACTTCCATCTGTTCTTTAAAAGTTTTATCAACATACTTTTTGGTTGCCGGATTAAAGAAACGGAGTGTTGCTTCACTTACAGCACCAATTCCTGTCACTTCTCCAGCCTGAATATTTTGATTCTGAATAAAATCCGTTAAAGTTTCCACTATATTGGAATGATTGTCGAGACTTACCACATAGATTTGACCTGCCTTTCTTGCAGACCAATGGTTTCCTTTACAATTGATGATCTCCATATTTAGCTTTGTTTTAAATAATTAATAATTCCTATGACATCATCCTGCCCGAAGCCTTTATCATGAGCATTTTGATAAGTTTGAATCAGGGTTTCAGACAGAGGAAAATCAGCTCCTGCATTTTTAGCAAGAAGAATATCTTTCAGCATAAGATCAAGCGCAAATGCCGGGGCATACTGATCTGCAGTCAGCATGGGTGTTTTTACCTTGGTAGCACCGCTTCCACTAGCACTTTCATTGATTATTTCGAGCATGTCTGATCGTTCAATTCCTAATTTTCCGGCCAGTAAAACGGTTTCTGCCAATCCCTGATAAATGGTCGCTAAGAAATAATTGATAGACAGTTTCCCGGCAATTCCTTTTCCATTGTCACCCAAATGTTTCACAGATTTTCCCATCTTCAGCAGATAGGGCATAGCACGCTGTATGCTTTCTTCTACGCCACCAGCCATAATGATCAATGTTCCTTCCTGTGCGGGTGCCGTACTTCCTGCTACAGGAGCATCAATAAAAGAGGCTTCTTTTATCTTCAAAGATGTGGCTGTTTCTGTGGAAGCTTCGGGAGAAATGGTACTCATATCTATAAAGAGCTTTCCTTGAATACTCAAAGCCAGAATCTCCTCATAAACTGCTTTCACGGCAGTATCATTGGTGAGCATTGTGAATATAATATCGCTGTTTTCTACCAGGTCTTTAATTTGGGTGCAGACTGTAGATTTTTCTTCAAAATCTTTGGCTTTTTCAGATGA
This sequence comes from Chryseobacterium sp. MEBOG07, assembly GCF_021869745.1. NCBI lineage: Bacteria > Pseudomonadati > Bacteroidota > Flavobacteriia > Flavobacteriales > Weeksellaceae > Chryseobacterium > Chryseobacterium sp. MEBOG07. The sequence continues at coordinate 2,890,783 of NZ_CP084579.1, read as the reverse complement.
TCTGTTGTAAACGGAAAGTGGAAAGCCCGCTTTTTCAAGATTTTTGGCCATAGGATGTCCCATATTTCCTAATCCGATGAATCCGATTTTTTCTATTGCCATATTTTTCTTTTTTATGATGAATTAAGTCTTTTAGAGTGTAAATATCCTCAATAAGAAGGAATTTAGTATCAGATATAATGAATGAGATTTCAAAATACCTCTATTTTTAAGCAAAATATCTACCAAATAGGAACTTTATAACGTTAAGTTTTAATTATATTTTCTATGAGAAACTTTTAAAACTGGAGAAACTTTCAGAAATTTGCATCAAAATAAAAATCAATGAAGATCGTAGACCTTGAAAAATGGAACAGAAAGGAGCATTTTGAATTTTTTTCCGGTATGGCAAGCCCATATTTTGGATTTACTACAGAAGTAGACTGTACAAAAGCGTATGATACAGCTAAAGAAAAAGGGTATTCATTTTTTGCCTATTATTTTCACAAATCGATGGTAGCGATCAATACTGTGGACGAATTAAAACTCAGAATTGTAGATGGACAGGTTGTACAGTTTGATACTTTACATGCCGGCAGTACAATCGGAAGACCGGATGGAACTTTCGGATTTTCGTTTACCCGTTTTTCAGAAGATTTTGAAACGTTTAATGTTGCTTTGCAGGAAGAAATAAAAGGGGTACATGAGACTTCAGGATTGAGGATAAGGAATGAAAGATTAGGGAAAGATCATGTAAGACATACCACGATTCCATGGAACTCGTTCAGTGCAATCCTGCATCCTACAGACTTTAATACAACAGAATCGATCCCTAAAATTGCTTTTGGAAGATTTAATATCCGTGAGGGGAGAAAATACCTTCCGGTTTCTATTGAAGCGCATCATGGACTGGCCGACGGGCTTCACCTAGCACACTATCTGGAAGAGTTTCAAAAACAACTTGATCAATAGCAGATCGTTGTGGCGCTTGAGGATTGGAGGGGTAAGAGTGAATAAAAGTAAGTAAGCTTATTGACAGATTTACTCTTACAAATTCTCGTTCTTTCATTACGGGAAACCGTAAAGAATATTTTCAAATCTTCAATACATTTGAGTCAATATATTACTATATTAGAAAATTGATTTTACGATCAAAAGAACTAATTAACCAATAACTCAATTGTATTAATCCTGATGATATTATGCCGAACGATCAATTTTCATCCGATACAGATTCTTTTATTATTGATGTTTCCGGACAATCGGACAGCCCAATTGATTTTGGGACTGAATCTGCTTCCGGGAACTCTCCCGAGGACCAGAACAGATCTTATGATCCGGATTCCTGGAAAATAGGAAAAAAATACAGCAGAAAACTCAGTCTTACTGAAGACCAGGCAGCCATGCTGGATAGAATGTCTTTTGCCGGAAATATTTTCAATGAGATTGACTATTGTAAAATACAGATCATAAAGCAATTCTTGAGGTCTATTGAATACCTTTACCAGAAATGTATTCCCGTTAACAAATCCTATCCGACGGTCATTGATGAGCTTTCGCAGATCATTGTCTGCCTCCGGTATAACTATAAAAAAGACAGCCTGAATTACAATTACACCTATCAGTCTGTACAAACAGAAATTTTCAATCATATTTTGAAATTATGTGAAAATACGGTCCGTGAAGTGTATGGTATTAAAAGGAAAATCAATACTGATTTTAATTATAATGATCCGGATATTCTTCACCAGTACAATAAAAAGATTGTTTCAAAGCTTGATATTTTCCTGGCAGAAAACCACCATCAGATACTTGATGCCGATTACAAAACCAATATTATCCTCAATGAGAATAATACCAACCGCTGGAAGACAAAATTTGATCTGATCAGGGATGATTATTCCAATCCATTGGCATTTGAAAGGGAAATTTTCAGACTTTCTGAGGTCAATGTTAAAAATCCGTCTGTGGATGCTCTGTTTTTTGAAGCTTCAAAATTTGTATCGGAACATGATAAAAACTCTACATTAAGACTTTATATCCATTATCTGGAAAAGGATCTGAACTCTCCCAAATTTGACAAAAGAGATTTCCCCAAAAATATCCAGAAGAATCTGTTTCCAACAGAAGAACTGCTTTCTGATTTTGAAAATATCCTGAATGAATTTATTGCCGGCAGAAACCTTAAGCTAGCCCTTGAAAAAGCCAATCAGCTTTATCTTCCCAAAAGAAAGAGAATCATGATTGATCATGAAGCCATCAAAAATATTCAGGCACAGCATTCCGAAACGGCAACTATTTTAGGACAGATTCTGAATGACGAAAGTGAAGAAGAAGTTACCTCTTTAAAAATGGCAGAAACAGCAGATACGAAAGTGTTAACGATAACTATGGCACAGCAGGTTACGGAACTTCAAACTTCTAAATATAATGAAGAGCTTCATTTAACAGATATTCAAAAGGATATCCTTGACTTATTTGAAAAACACAGCTTCAATATACTTCAGGAAGATCTTCAGGATTTTATCAAAGCAAAAGGCCTGTTTATGGGCTCTACCATAGATTCTATTAATGAATGCTGTTTTGAGACCCTTGATGATATTCTCATCGAGGAAGAAGATGAATATTTTATTATTAACACAAATTATTACCAAAAACTTTTAAACAATGATTGACAATATTAAACCTAAAGAAGCGACTTCCATTATCAATTCACTGGTAAGCGGAGTCGTTCCGAAAATAGGAGTACAACATATTACGGTAGGAAGATCTGAAGAAATACATGCTTTTATCAGTTCTCTGGAAGACGTCAAAAACGGTCTCAGTCTTGTAAAATTCTGGATTGGAGATTTCGGAAGCGGAAAGTCTTTTATGCTCCATCTTTTGAATACTGTGGCTTTAAAACAGAAATTTGTGGTCGCCAATGCAGATTTTACACCGGATAACAGGCTTTATTCCAATGACGGGAAAAGTGTGATCCTATATTCTGCTATTATGGATAATATTGCGATCCAGACGAAGCCGGAGGGCGGAGCTTTGCAGACTTTACTTGAAAAATGGATTGAGCAGGTGATTGTAAAAACTGCAGAGGAAAATCATATTTCTCTGATGGACATCCGAAATGATCAGTATCTCAGTCTGATTCAGAATTCTATTATGAAAACGGTAAACGAGATTACAGAAGTTGGCGGTTTTGATTTCGGGTCTGCTATTATAAAATACTATGAAGGCTATATCAAAGGAGATGAACTATTGCGCAGAAATGCTTTAAAGTGGCTGAAAGGCGAATACAGCACGAAAACGGAAGCCAGACAAGACCTCGGAATCAGGGAGATTATCAATGACTCTAATTATTATGACATGCTTAAAAACTTCTGTAAGCTTTTTGTAAGCATGGGCTACAGCGGTTTTATGATCAATCTGGATGAAGCCATCAATCTGTATAAGATCTCTGTTACGGCTACCCGTGATAAAAACTATGAAAAAATCTTATCTATTTATAATGACTGCTTCCAAGGGAAAGTGGCCAATCTTTTCATCAATTTTGCCGGGACAAAAGAATTCCTGGAAAATGAAAGGAGAGGACTTTTCAGCTATCAGGCTTTGAAAACGAGACTAGAATCCAATAAATTTGAAACTTCTGAGCTTCGTGATTTTGCACAGCCTGTGATCAAACTGATGCCTCTGAATCATAATGAGATTTTTGTGCTGCTCAAAAAATTGAAGCTCATCTTTGATTTTAATTATAAAACAGAACTGAATATTACAGATGAAGAAATTTCTGCTTTTATGGAAGAAATTTTCAACAAACCTGGTGCCGCAGAATTCCTGACCCCAAGAGAAGTGATCAGAGACTTTCTGAATATCCTTAATATCATCAGACAAAATCCGGAAGTGGATAAAAGAAGGCTTTTCGGGGAAATTGAAATTGCAGACGAAAGGCCGAGTGATCTTATTCTGTTAGACAGTATTGAAGAACTATGACAGCCTTCAATCTGCTTTCCGAGCCCATCAGAAAATATATCCGGGATAAAAAATGGGAGAGCCTGAGACCTATTCAGGAAGCTTCTATCCAAAGGATTATTTCTACAGGCAACAATTATATTTTAATATCCAGAACAGCTTCAGGGAAAACTGAGGCTGCTTTTCTGCCTATTTTATCCAAGGTTAATTTTAAAGAACCGGGTGTAAAAGTTCTCTATATTTCACCTTTGATTGCTTTGATCAACGACCAGTTTCTTCGGGTGGAAAGTCTTTGTGAATATCTGGACGTTTCTGTTACGAAATGGCATGGCGAAGCTTCTAAAGGTGCCAAAGACCGCCTTCTGAAAAGTCCGGAAGGTATTGTTCTCATCACTCCGGAATCTCTGGAAGCCATGTTTGTGAATAAGCCTTATAATCTACGCCATCTGTTTTCTACTCTGGAATACGTTGTTATTGATGAAATTCATTCTTTTTTAGGCTCCGACAGGGGAGCTCATCTGCAGTCCTTGCTGAACCGCCTTCAAAAGATCAACATCAAAAAATTCAGTATTGTAGGACTTTCGGCTACCGTAAGTGATGCGAATCAATACATTGAACTGAAAGAATTTCTTGGAGATACGGACCGTACAAAAGTTATCAGGGACACCACTCCCAAGCCAATTAATGTCTTATTTAAATATTTTGCAGGCTCTGTTGAAGAACTGCCATTACCCTTATTAAAAGACCTGTACATAAGGACCAGAGATCGTAAAGTCTTAATATTTCCGAATGCCCGCGGAAGAGTGGAAGAAGTAGCAGTAAAACTAAAGCAGATTTCAGAAAAAGTAGGCGGTCACAAGAATTATTTTTCACATCACTCTTCTGTAGACAAGGAAGTCCGTGAATATGTTGAGTTTTTTGCTAAAAATTCAACGTTACAGAACTTCTGTATTTCCTGTACTTCAACGCTGGAACTTGGAATTGATATTGGGAATGTAGATGATGTGGTACAGATTGATGCTACTCACAGTATTGCTTCTTTAATTCAAAGAGTAGGAAGAAGTGGAAGAAGAGAGGGGAAAGCCAGCAATCTGTTTCTCTATGCTACAGAACCTTGGAGTTTATTGCAGTCTTTAGCCTGCTGGATGCTCTATCAGGAACAATACATAGAACCTGTCTCTGTAAACAAAAAACCTTATGATGTATTGGTTCATCAGCTTTTGTCTATTGTGAAGGGATCTTCAGGGATTTCTACGACTCAGCTTCTGGATGAAATTGCTGGAAATTCAACATTTTCAAATATCAGTCCTGAAGAGACAGAAGACGTAATCAGGTATCTCATAAGTATTGATTTTTTTGAAAAATTGGGCCATGAACTGATCATTGGAATGGAAGGAGAGGAAGTGGTAAACAATAAAGATTTTTACAGCCTTTTTGATACCCCTGTATTCTTTAAAGTTTCGAGCGGTGGAGTGAAAATTGGAGAATTGCCTCTATCACCACAGATAAGAGAGAATGAAAATATTTATCTCTCTGCTAAGATATGGAGCATAAAGGATATTGATTATCAAACGAAAAAAATAGAAGTGCTTCCTGCCAAAGATGGAAAAAAGCCTAAGTTTTCTGGAGATGCTGCAGATACTGCTTATCAGATCAGGGAAAAGATGCTTGAGATTCTTATGTCAAAAGAGCAATACGACTTTCTGGACGAGGCTGCCCAGCAAATCATTCTTCTTCTGCGAAATGAATTTTCTTCGTTTACCATCAATGATTTCAGAAAAGAAAGACCATTATTGGATCATAACGAAAAACTGACTTTCTATTCTTTTACAAGTTCAAAAATCAACCGAACCTTAAAATTACTATTGGATGGGTTGAAGATAGAAACTACACTGGATGATAAAGACAGCTCCTTTGAAATAGAAGATCATACCGCAGAAGAGTTAAAAACAGCCTTAGCCCGTTCAGATATCGGTCAGAATATAGATGAAATTCTGAACGATTTATTAGAAAACAGTCCCCAAATCATCGACTTTTCTAAGTGGGGAAAGTATCTTCCTGTAAACTATCAGGTAAAAGTTTTGAAGGAAAAGTATTTTGATTTTGAAGGCTGTAATGCTTACCTCAAAGATTTGAAACTTATAGAAAACAATTAATAATGATATTGGAAAGAAGCTATCTCAAAAGCCAAATAATTTGGTTTTTGAGACTGCCTCTTTTGTCTTTTAAAAAATCCTTTTTTGTCTGTTTTACTATTCTTACTTATCCATTTCTATTCATTGGTCACAAATATGTTTCTATTAAGCCCAAAACATTGATCGAGATCATAAAAAGTAAACCTAGGAAGCCTTTACATTTACAATAATTAAAATAGCAAAGCGGATAATTGGAAACAGGCTGATAAAAGCCGTTATGATATTTTGTTTAGGGCGTAACGTGGTATCTATGTGGTATACAGTTTTAACAAAATTTTAATCATTTTTTCTTTCTTTGTCTATATAAAATTAAAACGAAATTCATACATGTGATTTTCTACATTCGCCATTTATTAAAAATAAATAAGTGTTGTAAATCATTAAGTTATATTGCATTTATGAATATATAGAAATCATTTTGTTTTGATATTAAATTATCAGGAAACAGATTGATTGTAGAAAAAGACTTTATCCTGATGCACAAAATATACTGCATCTAAAATAAGTAGAGATGAAAAAGTATTATGAAAAATAGAAAACCTGAAACTAACTTGGAGGATTTGGACCAGAAAATTCGTGTACAGGACGAAATAGTGGCATTAGCCAAAGCCAATTCGCCTCGTTTACTGAATAAATTCAGATTGGTATATCCCGATTTTTTTAAAAAATTATCTGCTATACAGCCCAGTCTTAAAAATTCTGAACTGATCTTTTGTATTTACCTAAAGCTGAATATGACAACAAAAGAAATTGCAACCTGCATCTTTGTTACCCCAAAAGCTATACAAAACAGGAAAAACAGAATCAGAAAAAAACTCAACATCGCTTCTGAATTTGATATCTACAAATGGTTTAATGAAATTTAAACCATTTTTTCTGATTTAAAAGTCCAGAATTGCTTTATCCAGATCGTGATAAAGAAGAATTTTCCAATTGTTTTCTCTGGCTTCTTTTTCCCATTGAAGTCGTAATTCCATGGCTTTTCTGCCATCGAAATCACTTTTATACGCTAAGTGATATTTTAGATAAGAAGCCTGGGGAAGATCATCGGCCCCGTAAAAAACAGTTTCTTCATTTTCTCTGATCCAGAAAACCTGCATAAAAGGAGTATGTCCGCCCACCACTTCATAGGAAATTTCATCCGTGATTTGTCCTTTATCTTCATTCATCCAGATAATATTGGGAAGCTGAGTCAGTTTTTCCAGCATATCAAAATCAAAAGAAGGATTGCCTTTCTTTTCCATCGCAAAATCCAGCTCTCGTTTCTGGATATAAATCTGTGCATTCGGAAAAGTTGCTTCAAAACCACTCTCTGTAAGCTTCACAGCTCCTTCAATATGATCTTTATGAAGGTGAGATAACAATAGTTTTGTGATTTGTTCAGGATGGATATTTTCCCTTTCCAGAATTTCTGAGACCATCGTTTTTCCGGACTCATTTTTCCAGCCAATCCCTGCATCCAGAAGGATATAATCATTTTCTGTAATGATAAGAAACGGCTGAACAGACATTTTGATTCCTCCAATTTTATCAAAATTTTCTTCTGTTAAAAGAGTGAAGTCTTTGGATTTACTAGCCGAAAAATTGCCTTCTTTGAGCGGAATGATTTTCATGATGCAAATTTCCTTAATATTTCTAATATTCAAAAGGTTTTTCATCGATATATATCATCAATAAAAACAATCATACAGCAGTATGCTGAGACTATTGTATTTATCAAAAAATCCTGTATCATTCATAAAAATGTAAAGTCAGGGTACCGAAATTTTCTTTTTTTAATGATTATCTTTGAGGTCTCAAAAATCTGACAGTCTACATGATGATCAAATGTCAGATCACTTTCTATTGATTCAAATAAAATTGTAACATAATGCAGGAGAATTCTTCCCAAGGTATTTCCCGGACTGTCATCTGGCTGATGGCTATTATTTCAGGGCTTGTAGTGGCCAACAATTATTATAACCAGCCCTTGTTGGCGCTTATTTCGGAAGATTTTAAGGTTTCTGAAAGTGCTGCCAGCAAAATATCGGTGCTTACTCAGATAGGATATGCATTGGGACTGTTGCTGATTGTTCCATTAGGAGATAAGTTTTTTAGAAAGAGATTAATTTTAATAGACCTGTTTCTTGTTTTCGGATCGCTCTTATGGATGACTTTTGCCACTGAGTTATGGATGTTGTATGCAGCCAGTTTATTGATTGGAGCTACCTCGGTTATTCCACAGCTTTTTGTTCCTATTGCAGCAGAACTTTCTTCAGATAAAGAAAAATCATCCAATATCGGATTGGTGATGTCCGGATTGTTACTGGGAATTCTTCTTTCCCGTTTTGTAGGGGGAATTGTAGGAGAAGTATGGGGATGGAGAGCGATGTTTGGTATTGCAGCAGGGCTGATGATTCTGGTGTGGCTGGCTGTATATAAAATGCTTCCTGAGCTGTCACCTAATTTTAAAGGGAGTTACAAAGAACTGATGCGTTCTGTTGCCCATCTTGCCAGAACACAACCTATTCTTCAGCTGGCATCATTTCGTGGAGCAATGGCATTCGGGTCTATGTGTGCTTTGTTTACAACATTGGTTTTCCATATGGAAAAACCGCCTTTCAATGCGGGATCTTCCGTTGTAGGAAGCTTTGGGCTGGCAGGAGCGGTAGGCGCTTTAGCAGCGGCAAAGGTGGGAAAACTTCAAAAGTATCTGGATATTAACCGAATTATATTGTATTCTTTACTGATTGTCATAGGAAGCTGGGGCTTTACCTATTTTGCAGGAGAAACCTATTGGGGACTGATTGTAGGAGTTATTCTTGTTGATCTGGGAGTACAATCGAGCCATATTATGAACCAGACCAATTATTTTCTGATTAAATCGAATGCTGTGAACAGGTTGAATACGGTGTATATGGTTTCCTATTTCATTGGCGGATCATTGGGAACCTGGCTAGCTTCTATTGCATGGCAAAAAGCTCAATGGAGTGGTGTATGCCTTGTGGGAACTGTATTTGGTGTATTGGCTCTGATCGCACATATATTATTTTGTAAAAGAGTCAATAAAGCATAAATCAGAATTTGTTTTACATTTCTGATTCTTTTAAGTTTCGGGATTTTATCAGCGATAAAATCCCCGAAACTTTTTTATTTTAATTCTCCGGTTTCTTCCTGCTCCTGCATCAATTCTCTGTGTCTTCCTCCCCATTCATCAAGCTGTTTCCATATGGGGATCAGCTCTCTGGCTATAGCTGTCAATTCGTAATCTACCCTTGGTGGAACTTCTGCATGAACAGTTCTCGTTACTAAGCTTTCTTTTTCCAGCTCTCTCAGCTGAAGGGTAAGCATTCTTTCCGTTATTCCTGAAATAGAATTTCTAAGCTCGCTGAAGCGCAATTTCTCGTCTTTTAACTTGTTTAAAATAATCAGCTTCCATCGGCCTCCGATTCTGCATACTGCATAACTTAAATCACATCCCTGTATATATTGGCGGTTGATATTATTCGTTGAATTCTCTTTTATTTTACCCATTACTTACAAATTTGTTAGTACCATACATTTAGCTGTATACAGTGCAAATGTAAGGTTTGAGATTTAATTTTGTTGTTTAAAATAGAAAATATACAGCAGTAATGAACAATAGCGCTCATGTTCCCTGCAGACATAATAATAACTTAAATCAAAATCAAAATGCAATTAACTCCTAAAATAACACAGATTTTAAATCATTTAGAAACAATACAACCGTTCAATCCACAAAATTCTTTAGATGGTACCCGCAAATATCTTGAAACAATGTGTTTCCAGCTTAGCGGTAAGAAAGAATCAGTGGCGATGATCGAAGAATTGAATATTCAGCAGGAAAACCATCAGATTCCTATTCGGATTTACCGTCCCAATGGAACAAAAACAGAGAAGTCATCAGCTATTATTTATATTCATGGAGGTTGGTTTATAGCAGGAGGATACGAAACTCACGATGCTGTGGTCCGTAAACTTGCCAATAAGACGGGTTCTGTGATTATATTTATAGATTACCGTCTTGCTCCCGAACATCCTTTTCCGGCAGGTTTAAATGACTGTATTGACGGAATACAATGGGTGGTCGACAACGCAGAATCTTTAGGAATTGATCCTGATAAAATTGGAATCATAGGAGATAGTGCCGGAGGAGCCTTGTCAACAGCCGTTTCCACGCAAATAGGAGGACAGTTCAAGTTTCAGGTATTGATCTATCCTGCAGCTGATAATCAGTTGAACTCAAAATCATGGGAAACGTATGAAAACGGGCCGGTTCTTAATAAGCAAGGCGGAATAGAAGCCTGGGAATGGTATCTTCCAAAAGAAGAAAAAGATAATCCTTTGGCGATTCCTGTGTTGATTAAAGATTTTAAAGAAACGCCGCCTACTTTAGTAATTCTGGCAGAGCATGATCCACTTTTAGATGATGGCAAAACGCTTTCCCTGAATATGGAAAATGCAGGTGTTACGCTTACAACAAGTCTTTACAAAGATATGGTTCATGGGTTTATGCATATGGGAGAACTTTTGGAGGAAGTACAATCAGCAGTGGATGAGATGGCCGCTTTTGCCACGCACCATTTTGAATCCGACAGAGAACAGTAACAATGAAAAAATACGCATATATTGGATGTCTGGGATTTATAGCAGTTATTACTACAGAATTTGGAGTCATCGGAATTCTCCCGCAAATTGCAGAACATTATAAGATCAGTATTGACAAGGCTGGATACCTGCTGAGTGCTTTTGCATTAATTATTGCTCTTACAGGACCTTTTATGACTTTACTTACGTCAGGAATTGACCGTAAAAAGATAATGCTTACAGCCATTTTTATGTTTCTGGTTACAGGAATTGTTTCCTCTTTTTCACCTCCTTTCTGGCTGCTGATGCTGGTGAGGATTTTACCGGCATTCCTGCAGCCTGTATATATTGCAACTGCCTTGTCAGTGGCGGTATCTCAGGCAGATGAACGGAAAAAGAATGAACTGATGGGGATTGTTTTTAATGGAGTCGCTATTGCCATGGTCACTACGGTTCCTTTTGCAACGTGGATAGCCGGGCTTTGGTCCTGGGAATATTCATTTATGATACAAGCTGTTGTAAGTTTGATTGCTTTAATGAGTATTTATTTTCTTCTTCCATCTATGCCGGTGAAAGAGAAAAAATCATACGGAAACCAGGTCAGAATATTGAAGCATCCTCCATTTATTCTGAGTACTTTGACGAATTTTTTCATGATTACAGCATGGTTTTCTACCTACAGTTATTTTGCCGATTATCTGAACAAAGCCAAAGGAATGGATACTTCAATGATAAGCTATATGCTGCTTCTCTTTGGTGGTATCGGAATCATTGCGAATGGTGTAGCCGGTAAAATGCTCAATAAGAACGTTGCAAGAACTACTGCTTTTTTTCTTTCGGGAACTATTTTAGTGCCTGTGCTTTTATATTTTTCTGATGGAAATTTATTCGCAACCATTGCAGTGATCGGAATTTGGGGATTCCTGTATTCACCTAGCTTTTTGAATGCTTCCACCTATATGATCTTTTCTGCACCAGACTCACTGGAATTTGCCAACAGTCTTGCCACATCATTTGGAAATCTGGGTGTAACGCTGGGAACGACAATAGGAGGGTGGATTATCATGACACAAGGAGTACAGTATATTCCATGGATAGGTTTTGTTTTCGGGCTTCTTGCATTTTTGATGATGATTTTAAAAAGTGTTGTTGAGAAAAGAAATCAGGTGCTTTCCACATGTCAGAATTAAACTGTAACAAATTTTGTTACATTGAGTAAATTGTAGTAACTTTGCACTATTAATTTGATGTAAAATTGAATACAATGAAAATAGAAATCTGGTCGGACGTAATGTGTCCGTTTTGTTATATCGGAAAAAATAATTTTGAACAGGCTTTGAATAAACTTCCTTTCAAAGATAAAGTAGAAATAGAGTGGAAGAGTTTCCAGCTGGATCCCACTTTAGATCCGCAAAAGACTCAGGATACCATTCAATATTTTAGAGAAAAGAAAGGAGTTCCAGAAGCTCAGGCTACCCAAATGCTTGGTCAGGTTAGCCAAATGGGAAAAGACGCCGGAATTAACTTTGATTTTGGGAAAACACTGATCACTAATACTTTTAGTGCTCACAAACTGCTTCATTTGGCTAAAAAGCACAACAAATCCAATGAGATGGAAGAGGCATTATTTATCGCTCACTTTATAGACGGTAAAAATGTAGGGGATATAGAAGTTTTGGTTTCCCTTGCCGAAAGTTTAGGAATTGGCACAGAAGAAGCTAGAGAAGCGATTACAACGGATCAATTGGATTATGAAGTGAACCAGGATATTCAGGAAGCAAGAAACAATGGTGTTTCCGGAGTTCCATTTTTTGTTCTGAACGGTAAATATGCTGTTTCCGGAGCGCAGCCTGTAGACGTATTTGAAAATGCACTGCAGCAGACATATAAAGAAACAGTGAGTCCTTTTAAGGATCTTTCCGGCGACAGCGGAGCTTCCTGTGATGCTGACGGATGTAGTATTTAAGATATCAAAACCCCAAAATAGTTTTATTTTGGGTTTTTTAATTTAATATAGTCTCGTATCTTTGTCATACAGCACCAATAGCTGTATAAATCTGATTTCTCAATGATAAAAATTAACAACGAAACTCATTATTCAATTGATGATACCCTTTTTGTTTTTGCATTGGATTCCGAAGCGGGAACCGTATTTGATGATAAAAATAAACTGATTACAGGGATTGGAAAAGTAAATGCAGCGATCGAATTAACCAAAGAAATTCATACAAAAAAACCTAAACTGATCGTGAATTTAGGTTCTGCCGGAAGTAAAGGCTTCCACAAAGGAGAGGTCGTATGCTGTACAAAATTCATCCAGAGAGATATGGATGTAAGAGGGCTGGGATTCAAACTTTATGAAACTCCGCTATCCGGAGTGCCGCCTGTATTGGAATATGGTCTTAAAATGGACGTATTGAAAGAAGGAATCTGTGGAAGTGGAGACAGCTTTGAAATGAACCATTCTGAAACAGATTACAATATTGTAGATATGGAAGCCTATCCATTGGCATTGATTGCTCAAAAGGAAAATATTCCGTTCCTATGCCTGAAATATATTTCTGATGATGCCGGAAGTGATGCTGCAGACGATTGGAGTGTACAGGTACATCTGGCTTCTGAAGCATTCAAGAAAATACTGTTCTCATCAATATAATCCTGAATAAATTTTCAGGATTTTGTTTTCTATTTGTTTTGTTACGCTCAACCCTTCCTTTATATTTTACTGCTTGTTCAGACAGGAAAAATAACTTCTTTAATCACTCAAAAAAATTGGGAACATCTAGGAGTGATTCCCGATCAGGAGGTGAAAAGCGAAGGTGCTTTAAAGGCTGCCCATCTTAAGATTTTGAAAAATATTTTAGCAACAGGTGCAAAAACAGAATTAACCTTACCTGAAATAAAAAATCTTATTAATACATTAGAACAATAAATACATACTATGTCATCAATTATCATCATCAAAGCTTCTTCTGAAGACCTGGAAATTGTACAAAACCTAGGAATACAGACCTTTTCAGAAACATTTGCAGAAGATAATACTGAAGAGGCTATGAAAAAGTACCTGGAAGAAAGCTTTAATACCGAAAAAATAAAATCGGAGTTGAATAACCCCAATTCCTTTTTCTATATTGCCTGGGAAGAGGACAATCCGGTGGGCTATCTGAAAGTGAACTCCGGGAAGGCACAGACCGAGCTTCAGGATGAAACCAGTCTGGAAATTGAACGGATTTATGTAAAGAAAAGCCACCATGGAAAAAAAGTAGGCCAGCTTCTTTATCACCAGGCTTTAGAGACGGCTCAGCACCTTAATAAAGCTTATCTGTGGCTGGGTGTCTGGGAAGAAAACCTAAGAGCGCTCAATTTTTACAGGAAAAATGGATTTGTTGAATTTGATAAGCATATTTTCAAACTGGGAGAAGAAGAACAGACTGATCTGATGATGAAAAAGATGCTGGATTAGAAAGGTTTATGCTAAGTTTAATGCAGTAAGACAAAATATTTCAAAATGAACATTTCAGAGTTTGTAAAACAAATCAACCAATATTATCCGTTATCCGAAGAAACGGTTAAAGCTTTACTGGATATCTGCACTGAAGAATACTACCACAAAAACGATATTCTGCTGAAATCAGGCTCCATGGCAAGATATTATTATTTTCTACGATCCGGACTGATTGGATATTACACGGTGGATGAGCAGGGAAATAATATTTATAAAATTTTCTTTGAAGAAAATAGCTTTGTAGCCTCCACAGCTTCTATTATTAAAAATGAACCCAGCGACTTCAACATTGTTGCGCTTGAAGACTGTTCCGTTATAAAATATCCTGTAAAAGCATATCGGGAACTGCTCGAAAAGTATCATGATCTGGCGCTTTTTCACATGCACTATTTAGAAAAAAACTGGGTGGTGAAAAAAGAGCCTTTGGAAGTCTCCCTGAAATACGAAACCGCCAAACAGCGTTATGTACAATTGCTTGAAAATGAATCATTGTACAGTATGTTAAAACAGCATCACATTGCTTCTTATCTGGGAATTACCCCTACACAGCTAAGCCGGATAAAAAAGGAAATACACTAATATTCCTAGACCGAAGTGAAAAATAAATTAGCAAAAGCTTCAACATATGTTGAGGCTTTTCTCTTTTTTATGTGACAATTTTGCTTTGTCATAAGATCATTGGTACGCAATATGTTTTAAGAACATTAGAATACTATTGATTCTATGATTATTATTAATTAAACATTTTTCAGCATGAAGAAGCTTATCAACATTGTATTTGTACTCACAGCGTTTGTTCAGGTATCAGCGCAAAAAATTATTCATCAGGAGATTTTCAGTCCAAAAATGAATAAAAAGATCAAAACGGTTATCATTACACCAGATCTTCAACCTAACACAACCTATCCGTCGGTTTATATTCTTCATGGTTTCAGTGGCAATCCGGACCGGATTATTAAGCAGGATATTCCGGACTTGGTTCAGAAAGCTCAGGAATACAAAACAATCTATGTCCTTCCGGATGGAAACTACAGTTCATGGTATGCAGACAGTCCGATCGTTAAAGACTCCCAATATCAAACTTTTATCGGAAAGGAACTGGTAGATTTTATAGATAAAAATTATCCTGTGAAAGCTGAGAAAAAGTTTCGGGGTATTTTAGGATGGAGTATGGGAGGCTATGGTGCAACGAATATTGGAGTTACTTATAACAAGACTTTCGGTATCGTAGGAAGTTCATGTGGAGCTTTAGACTTCAATTCGTTTGGCGAAGGATATCAGAAATATATGGTGAATAAAGTGCTGGGACCATTGGAATCTTTGAATCCCAATTTTCTTACAGACAACAAAATAAAACTGATGGCTGGGGCCGGGCAGCAATATATTTTCGACTGTGGCACAGAAGATACTCAAATGATCAATATGAATAGAAATTTTCATAAAAAGTTGACAGAAATGAAGGTTCAGCATCTCTACACAGAATCTTTAGGAGGACATACTACAGAATACTGGAGCAGATCATTATCAGAACAGCTGGCTCTATTTAACAGGTTCTTTAAATAATAACCTCATATAAAACAATAAAACCTCATGTACGCGCATGAGGTTTTGTTGTTTATAAGATTTAGTATAGATTATTATTCCTTCGAAAAGGTGTATTTTGAAGCTTCTCCCTGGCTGAAATCCATCTTACGGTTTTCAAGGTCAAAAGCCATTCTTATGCCTGCATCATCAAACTTAAAAATATGATTTTCATAGGCTGCCAGTTCAAATGCATTCTGTCCTTCCGCCATTGCCTGCCCGTAAAGAGTACCGTTTTGAACAAATACTTTTATCTTCATCGGGAAATCAGCAGTGGAGTACACTCCGGTATAAGCCTGTAATTGATCAGCTGTTGGGGTTGCTTTTTTGAGATTTTCTACGCCCAGTTTTTCATGATAAAGAACTTTTCGCACGTCATCAGTAGGAATCATTATCTCCGGAGTACTATTATTCTGAAGCAGAATAAAAGTTTTATCATGATCAAGATGTCTTTCTATAAAGGTTGTATAACCTGCCCAGCCTCCGGAATGGTTCGCTATTTTTCCATACTTGGTTGTCTTTTGAACAAACCATCCGAATCCATAGTTGCTTGCCTTTCCATTGGCTGTAGTGACATCATTAAATATCAGCTTCTTATCATTTTCATTCACCAGTTTGTCGGTATACAAAGCTCTGTCCCATTTCAGAAGATCTTTAAGGGTAGAATTTACCATACCATCACCTACAATTCCATCCAGATAATACGAGTAATTTTGTTTTCCATGACTGTCCAAAAGAACTTTTTTTCCGGAATTGTCTGCTTCATAGCCCAGGGCATAATTGGAAATTGTCTGCGGCTGATATCGGCTTCTGTATACCAATGTATGCTTCATATCCAATGGTTTGAAAATATTCTGGTTCAGAAATTCCCCAAACGATTTTTTAGAAACCCTCTCAATAATACTTGCTAAAAAGGCATACCCTGTATTGCTGTATTCAAACTGTTGATTAGGCTCAAATTCCAAGGCGGGTTTAGATTTTGCAAATTCTTTGATGATATCGTCATTTACAGCAATTTTACTTTTATCCCAATTCTTTTCGAATAACTCCATATAATCGGGAAGTCCGCTGGTATGATTCAAAAGATTTCTGACAGTGATTTTATCATAAAAAGCCAGTTCAGGAAGATATTTAGATATTTTGTCGTCATAATTCAGCTTTCCAGCTTTCTGCAAAAGAACAATACCCATGGCGGTAAACTGCTTAGATACAGAAGCGAGTTCAAAAGTACTCTGTAGATTGAGTGGGCGCTTGGCTTCTTCATCTGCCATCCCATAGCTCTTTTCGAAGATAGGCTTGCCCTTCTCGGCAACCAGTACATTTCCGTTGAACTTTTTCTGATGATGAAGTGCTGTAAAAAGACTGTCCAGTGTTTTGGCTTCATTCTGGGCATACGTACCGATAGCAAACAATACGAGCGGAAGACTGATTATTTTTCTTGAAATTAAGTTTGTCATGATGATTAGTTTTTAAAGAAAATTTTGATCTTTTAATTTTCATTTATATCTGTCGTGTGGTAACAGCATATGTTTCATGAAAAAGAATAATTTATTAAAATTTCTCCTTGTCAAGGTTTTAAACCTTGACAAGGATCCAGATGGCTTTTAAATTTCAAAAGGAAAACAAAAACCCTTTTTAAGCATTGCTTAAAAAGGGTTTGAGTTGATTGATTGATATTCAAAAGTGCTAACAAGTCAGCATATTAAAAATGTTGAAAGTTTTTACCCAAATGTTCTTCTATCACAAAGAACGGGTCTTCTGTAAGAGTATGTGCCCTCATATCGATAAGGCTCACTTTACTCATCATACGAAGCATAATTCTTCTCTCGCACGGCTGTTCTATACCATCTATATTTCTTACTCCTGCACGGAAAGCTGATCTTCCATGTGCACAAAGATGATTATTAACCAAAATAACATCTCCCGCCTGTGGCGTAAATCCTGAGTAAATCAAATGTCTGGCTTCTTCCCAGAACTCATTCAGAGAATGATGAGCTTCGTCCGTCTGTCTGATACTGGAATTGAAAAGCTGTTCAGCGGCATCAAATCTCATAAAAGGAAGACTGTAATTGCCATACAATACAGCATCTAATGTCTCTTCTTCATTCTCTGCCGTTTCAAGATTCGCATCTTTCGGGATTTTATAAATACGGTCAAAAAGAGGTCTGTAATTCTCACCAATCGACTTATGAGAGCGGATTGAGTAAAGAGTAGAAGGAACCTGCTCTTCATTACGGACATACATAAAACTTAAAAAGTCTGCCTGATGTTTCAAAAAAGCATCTTCAGTATGTACATACAAATCTGTTGAAGATCCTGATCCCGTCTGCGTTTCTTTCATTCTTTCATCCGGAATGATGGCATGTATCAATCCTCCTCCTTTACGCTGTGAATAATATTGTACAGGCTTTGAAGGGAGTGCACCATGAATAAGTGCGCATGCAAAACCATATAAATTGAATTTTGAATAATCTGCAGACTGCCAATTAGAAGGAGTAGAACCAATATCCTCCTGATCTATATCCATTAATCCGGTGAGGATCAATGCTCCGTACTGATTTTTAGAAAAGTCACTCGCAAAATCAGCCGCTATGTTTAATATCCTTTCCGGTAAGAAATAGGATGCCAGTTGATGAACATGTCTTATAAAGTCGCGGTTTTCATAACTGTCATATTTTTTCTGAAGATGCTCTGCTGCATCTTTTATCATTCTTCTCTCCTGTGGGGTGACTTCTATGACCGTTGGAAGCAGTTTTACCGCCGTTAAACAGTCTTTATCTAAAATTTCTGTAGAATTCATTAAAAAAAATTTGGTGTTAACTAATAATTTTTATCTTTGTTTTTAATTATTCTAAATAACAATAGCCGGTTCAAATTTATGAATAATTAAGTAACCACCAAATAAAAACTTAAAAAAAATGACAAAATTAAAAACCTGATTTTCAAATATATAAATGCGTATATCTGAAAATTAACAACAATCACTGATTTTAAAAATCACCTTACAAATACTTATATGAACAATAAAATAATATCCCTAGGAGCGCTTTCAAATGCTACCTTGCCTCACAATTCGGGGAATTTTGGGAATATTTTTCATCCAGATAATTACGATCATTATCGTAATGCAGTCGATAGTACATTAGACCTCGTAAAGGAATTTCTTTACAGAAATGACAAACCTTTCAGCGGTATAGAAGCCAAGGAAATGAAAGGAATGGTACAACAGATAGACCTTAATCAAAAACTTTCCAATTATAACGAACTTTTAGATGAAGTAGATGATATCTATGTAAAACATGCGACAGCTTTTCATCTTCCACAATATGTAGCGCACCTTAACTGCCCGGTTGTCATTCCGGCGTTGGCAGGAGAAATTCTTGTGAGTGCTATCAATTCTTCACAGGATACCTATGATCAGAGTGCCGGAGGAACTTTTATGGAAAGAAAACTGATCGACTGGACCGCGGTTCAGATTGGATATAATACGAATGAAAGCGATGGTGTTTTCACGGCGGGAGGCTCACAGAGTAACTTAATGGGGCTGGTAATGATGCGTGACTGCTTCTCCCAGAAGAGATACAATCATAATATAAAAATGGATGGTCTGCCAGCAGAGGCAAGCCGCTTCAGAATCTTTGTTTCAGACAAATCTCACTTCAGCAATCTGAAAAATGCTTCCATTATGGGATTGGGTGAGAAAAGCATAGTGAAAGTTCCTACCGATGAAAGATTCTGTATGGATATTTCTCTTTTGAAAAAATACATCAAAAGGGAAGAGCAGCTAGGCAATATCCCTATTGGTATCGTAGCAACAGCAGGAACTACAGACTTCGGAAATGTTGACCCACTTGAAGATATTGCGAATATTTCAGAGCATTATAATATCTGGATGCATGTAGATGCAGCTTATGGCTGTGCATTACTATTGAGTGAGAAATACCGTAATCTGCTTAGCGGAATCGAAAGAGCAGACTCTGTAACGATTGATTACCACAAATCTTTCTTCCAGCCTATCAGCAGCAGTGCTTTCATTGTTAAAAACAAAAAAGAATTGCTGATTCTTAAACATCATGCAGATTATCTGAATCCTAAAGAAATGGATGAAGAAGAAATCCCGGCACAGATCAATAAATCGATTACACAGAGTACCCGTAGGTTCGATGCCTTAAAGCTTTGGTTTACCCTAAGAATGATGGGTAAAGAACAGCTGGCAGAATATACAGATACCGTTATTGATCTTACAAAAGATGTTGCCTCAATGATTACCGAAGATGCTGATTTTGAATTGCTTTCAGATTCAGATCTAAGTGTTCTTGTTTTCAGATATGTAAGACCGGAAATCAGCGATCTGAATGCCCTGAACCAATATATCAAGATGAAACTTTTCTACAGCGGAGAAATCCTTGTAGCAAGTACAAAGGTGGATGGAAACTTCTATCTGAAGTTTACTTTCCTGAACCCGATCACAACAACTGAAGACGTTCATCAAATTCTTACGACAATCAAAAGCCATGGAAAAGACTTTAATACAGAAAAATAAAACAGGAGAAAAATCCCGGGAAATTACTTTCAGGATTCTTCTCAACGGAATGTTAAGAGAGCTTGGAAATGGAAAATTCTATCAGGGAATTCCAAAATATGATCTTCTTACAGCAAAAGCTCTTCAGAACAGCGATTACCCGTTGCATATGAGGTTTGAAATGAAGAAAACCGGGTTGTTTTTATTTGCTCCGGTTTCTTATCGTTCCGAGACTCTTTTTCATGAATACGGCCCTGCTGTATGGGTTGTTGACCACCAGAATCAGACCGTTTTTGAAGTAAATACTGAAAAACTGATTGAACTCGTTTACCAGGA
This sequence comes from Chryseobacterium sp. MEBOG07, assembly GCF_021869745.1. NCBI lineage: Bacteria > Pseudomonadati > Bacteroidota > Flavobacteriia > Flavobacteriales > Weeksellaceae > Chryseobacterium > Chryseobacterium sp. MEBOG07. The sequence continues at coordinate 2,870,115 of NZ_CP084579.1, read as the reverse complement.
ATTTTCTGAGACGACCAATGAGAAAGGCTTCAAACAATTTGCAGAAAGAATCCAGAGCAGTCTGAAAAATCTGGAACTGACTACAGAAGCATGTTTACAGGATGATCAACTTTTAACCTATTCATTTCTGGAATCTGAGCAGATGCTCCCGGCAGGGCACAATCTGCATCCTTTTACCAAATCAAGAATGGGCTTTTCTGAATCTGAGCAGTTCTTATATGGTCCCGAATTTGGGAAAGGATTCCAGCTGGATTATTTCCTGATTCATAAAGACTGTATCACTGAAAAATCTCTTCCCGGAATTTCAGCAAAAGAAATATTCGAACAGTGGGTGGCAATACCAGAAAGTTACGATTTTGAAAACACAAATGATTTCTATATTGTTCCGTGCCATCCGTGGGAAGCACAATATCTTTTGTCCACAGAAGAATATCCCGAAATGCTCGGATCCGGTAAAATCATCCATATCGGGCCTTTGGGAGAAGATTTCTATGCAACATCTTCTATAAGAACCTTGTATAATCCTGATTTCAGCTGGATGCTGAAATTTTCTCTGCATGTTTTAATGACAGGATCTGTGAGAACCAACAGTTTAAAGGATCTTAACAGAGGATATGCTTCAGCAGTTTGGTGGCAGCATGAAAAAGCTTCATTTGAAGAAAGCTTCCCCAATTTTAAACTGTTGATGGAACCTTCTACATTAAGTGTTCATTATAAAGAAAAGAATGTAGAAAGCCTGAATATCCTGATCCGTAAAAATCCTTTTTCAACAGATGATAAGGTTCTTTTATTGGCAAGACTTTGTCAGGATGAATCTACAGATGGGTTTAATTTTACAGCACATTTCTTTAAAAATGTTGCCAATCATCTGGGAATTGATGCTGAGAAAGCAACCATCATTTGGTTTGAAAAATATGTAAACCTTCTGTTGTCCCCTTTAAACAGATTATTCAATCAATTAGGGATGGCTCCGGAAGTGCACCAGCAGAATCTTCTTATTCAGCTGGATAATCAGCTTCTGCCGCAATCGATCTGTGTAAGAGACGGGCAAGGATATCTGATTAAAGAAAGCTTTAAAGAGAAATATCAAAACCTGATGAAAGACTATCCTGAAGTTGAAGATCTTTTTATCAGAGATGAGCGTCTTCTGGATATTGTTTCCCACCATCTTTTGGTAAGTAATCTAAGTGCTTTGATCTCTTCCATAGGAAAAACCGGATTGGTTAAGGAAAGAAAACTTATCCATATTCTATACAGAGAATTTGATGAGCTTCATGAATCTGAGCCATCATTTTTGACAGATTATGCTCTGAATCAAAGATACTGGGCCGTAAAATCAAACCTTCAGTCGGCCGTTTCTGATGTAGATGGAGGGATAAGCGCGGCATCTATTTCTTATGCTAAAGTTCCGAATATCCTTCACAAACATTTTTTCTCAGATCAGCTGATTCATCCGAAAGGGACAGAAGTTTTCTTTAAAAGATATTTTCAGAAAGAAGATGTGACCATGAGTATGCGTCCTATCGATCTTGAAAATGACCTTGAAATGCTTCATGAATGGTTCAATAGAGAGCATGCTGTAAAAATATGGCAGATGAACTGGCCCATTGATGAGTTGGAAACCTATTATAGACTCATGCTTCCAAGTGATGAAGCTCACAGCTACATCGTTGCCGGTAATGATGAACCTTCTTGTAATATCGAGGTTTACTGGGCATGTAGAGATATCGTAGGAGATTATTATGAAGTACTGCCTACCGATTACGGAACACACCAATTCATAGCACCAACTGATCCTAAAAAGAAAAATGTATCTCCCTCTACACAATCTATGGTAGATTATGTTTTTGCACAGCCACAGGTAGGTAAAATGGTAGGGGAAGGTTCTGTAGATTCACTGGCATCTATGATGAATAAAGCCCATGTAGGTTTCAAAGTAGACAAAGTAATTGAGATGCCTCATAAAAAGGCCAATCTGAATTTCTGCTACAGAGAATGGTACTGGGAAAAGTTTCCACAGAATAAAGAGGTACAAATCACCACAAACATCACAAAAAATGACTAACGAAGCCGTATACAATGTAATAGGCATAGGTATAGGCCCTTTTAATCTGGGACTTGCCGCATTATCTAACCCAATTCCGGAACTGAAGACTCTTTTTCTAGACCAGAGAGACGGTTTCGACTGGCATCCGGGATTGATGATTGACCATGTAACCCTGCAGACTCCATTTTTATGTGATTGCGTATCCATGGCTGATCCTACCAATCCTTTGAGCCTTCTGAATTATCTGAAAGAAACCGGAAGATTGTATAAATTTTTTATCCGCGAGAGCTTCTTTATTCCAAGAAAAGAATACAACCGCTATTGCCAATGGGTAATTGAGCAGCTTCCACAGTGTCGTTTTTCAACTCAGGTGGTGGATATTACCTATGAAGAGGGTTTATATCAGGTGACTACAGTTCATACAAAAACCAAAGAAACGACTGTTTTTAAAACAGAGAGATTGATTTTAGGAACAGGAACACAGCCTCATATTCCGTCTTTTATTCCTAAAGATGATTCGCGAATCATCCACACAAGCTCTTATCTATACCGAAAAGAGGAACTTTTAAGTGAAGGGAAGAAAATTGCCATCATCGGTTCCGGTCAGAGTGCAGCAGAGGTATTCTATGACCTGCTTCAGAGCAGAAATGAAAAAACTCAGTTGGGCTGGTATTCCCGTCCGGACAGATTTTTCCCTATGGAATATTCTAAGTTGACTCTGGAACTCACATCCCCGGATTATGTTGAATATTTTTACAACAGAAGTGAATCAGCAAGGAAAAGTATTTTAAGCAAACAGCAAGCTCAGTTTAAAGGAATCAATTATGATTTGATCAATGATATCTATGATTTTATTTATGATCTTAATATCGATAATGCAGATCCTAATCTTAAAATTATCCCTAACAGCCAGCTGAATACTGTTGATAACAGCAACCCTGATTTCATCAACCTTGAATTTATACAACTGGAGCAGAATGTACCATATGATCAGGAAGCTGACTATGTCATCCTTGGAACCGGATATCGTTATCATGAGCCTGCTTTCTTGAAGAATATTCAGTCAAGAATAAAAAGAGATTCAAGCGGACTATTTGATGTCAATAGAAATTATTCAATAGATCACAACGGAGGGGAAATTTATGTGCTTCATGCAGAAGTACACACCCACAGTTATATTTCTACAGATCTGGGAATGGCTGCTTACCGCAATTCTTATATCATCAATGATATTCTTGGAAGAGAACATTATAAAATCGAAAAGAAGATTGCTTTCCAGGATTTTGATGTGGAAAAATATGCTGATCTACCAACTGCCAAAATTTAATCATACAATGAACACCAACTTAAAAAATACAATAAGCCAGGAAAACTGGCAGCAGGCTAACAGAAATCTGATGGCCAAAACCATTGCAGAACTCATGCATGAAGAACTTCTAAAACCAACGGTAACGTTTGAAAATAAAGAAGGATTTACTGTTTTTAAACTTGAAACAGGGTTTGAAAATGTCGTATACAGCTTTCGCGGACAAGAGAGAATGATGGATTACTGGCATATCGACAAAGACAGTATTACAAAGACAGAAAACGGAGAAGATCTATCTGCGGTAGATGTAGCGGCTTTCTTTCTGGAAATGCAGTCCGTGTTTGATTTAGATCCTTATACCATTGCAAGATATACGGAAGAATTACTGCATACTTTATATTGTGATGCATTAATTTTATCTAAAGGCGTCATGTCTTCAAAAGACCTTGCCCATTCAGATTATCAAACTGTTGAGCATAATATGACCGGACATCCATGGGTTATTGTGAACAAAAGCAGACTTGGTTTTTCTCCAAGAGACCTTAAAACATTTGCTCCTGAAGCGGATGAAAACCTAAAAGTAATCTGGCTGGCTTCCCATAAGAGCAGATCAGCGTTCCAATCTCTGGAACATATAGACAGAGAAGAGTTTTATCGTTCTGAAATAGGAGAGGAATTGTATCATGATTTTCAACAAAAGCTAATCAATGCCCGTAAAGATGTTGAAGATTATCATTTTATCCCTGTACATCCTTGGCAGTGGGAGCATAAGCTTCAAATTCATTTCGCTGGAGATATTGCCTCAGGGCTTTTAATCCAAATGGGAGAGGGAAGTGATACCTACAGCGCACAGCAGAGTATTCGTACTTTATTCAATGTAGATCATCCTGAAAAAAGATATCTGAAAACGGCTGTTTCTATTTTGAGCACCGGAAATATCAGAGGATTGTCTCCTAAACAGATGAAAATTGCTCCCGCTATTACCGATTGGGTAAAAGGCTTGATCAAAGATGATGCGTATCTGGAAAACAAAGGAACTATTTTCTTAGGTGAAGAGGCTTCCATAGCTTATTTGCATCCACAATATGGAGCAATTGCCAGTGTTCCTTATCAATATAATGAATTCCTTGGCGCGTTATGGAGAGAAAGTGCTGAAAATTATCTGACAGAAGGTGAACAAATGGTAACGATGGCTTCTCTACTGTATGTAGATGAAAATGGAGTTCCATTGGTTCAGGCATTTGCAGAAAAGGCAGATATGAGCATCAAAGAATGGGTTGAAAGCTATCTTGATGCGTATCTTACTCCTTTATTGCACATCTATTATACCCATTCATTATGTGTAACTCCACATGGAGAAAACATTATGGTTGTGCTGAAAAATGGAGTTCCGCAGAGAATTGTAATCAAAGACTTTGTAGATGATATTGTACTTACCGTAGAAGCAAGAGAAAAACTTCCTGCGCATCTTGCAGATGGTTTGATCCAGTCTTCCAATAAAGAAAATATTCCGTTGTTTATTCTCCTGGGAGTTTTCGATGCATTCTTCAGATATATGTCAAATGCCCTGCATACGTATTCTGACTTTAAAGAAGAGGCATTCTGGGAACTGGTTCACAACTGTATCGAAAATTATAAAGCTGAGAATACCCACCTTCAGGAACGATACGAAAAGTATGACCTTTACGTGCCGGCATTCAAAAGATTTTATATCAACAGTCTGCGTCTGAAAAATAATGGCTACAGTGAAAATAAAGCATTTGCCATCCCTAGAAAAGATGGAGCACTGCCTAATCCTCTGTATCAGATTGCCAATAAAAATTCAGTAGCAGCAGTATGAGGAAATTCCTGCATATACTAAAAGAAGGGATGGTTTTTGCCTATGGAGCGATAGCTGGGAAAAAAGTCGAGCTGACATCAGGAAGCATCAACCGTTCCATCTTTAGTCTGGCCATTCCTATGGTGATGGAGCTTATGATGGAGTCTGTCTTTGTGAGTGTCAACCTGTTGATTATTGCAAAATTAGGAGATAAAGTTCTTGGTCTTGTGGGAATCACGGATAACTACATCAACTTTGCTTATGCCATAGCAGTAGGTCTTGGTATTGCGGCAGCCACTCTTATCGCCAGAAGGGCTGGAGAAAAAGATACAGAAGGAATGGGCAGAACGGCTCAATACATTATCCTTCTTGCTTTATTCTTTGCTTTATTTATTGGCGGGATCTCGTGTGTTTTCGCCTCGGAAATTGTTGATTTCCTGGGAGTGAATGCCAGTGTAGTCGTTGATGGAATATCATTCTCAAGATTGGTCTTCCTGAGTATAGGACTTGTGATTCTAAGACTTTCGGTAAATGGACTTTTCAGAGGTGCCGGTGATGCAGATATTGCCATGAAATCACTTTGGATCTGTCATATTTCCAATATCATATTCGCTGTGATTCTTGTTTTCGGACTAGGTTTTATTCCTGCTTTCGGATTGATGGGTCTGGCTTATGCTACCGTTTTATCAAGACTATTAGGGGTTTTATACCAGGCTTTTATATTGATAACCGGGAAAACCAGCATCAGCATCAGAGTCCCTTTTCATCTGGACATCCCATTACTGCAGAAAATTCTGAAAATAGCCTTTGGAGGATTGGTTCAATATATCATTCCGACATCCAGCTGGCTGATTATGGTAAAGATCATCTCTACTTTCGGAACAACCGCTCTTGCCGGATATATTATTGCCCAGCGTATTGCTTCGGTAGCTACGATGCCTGCCTGGGGAATAGGAAATGCGGCTGGAGTTCTTACAGGACAGAACCTGGGAGCTGGAGAGCCTGACCGTGCAGAGAAAACAGTCTGGAGAGCAGGAACAATCAACATGACTTATCTGGTAATAGTAGCCTTATTCTGGCAGATTGCCGCTGAATATGTGGTGAAATTTTTCACCACAGAACCGGAGGTTGCAAGATATGCAGTGCAGTATATCCATGTGGTATCTATGGCTTATCTGCTGTTAGGATTCACGATGGTGATCAGCCGTGCTTTGAATGCGGCTGGAAACATCCTGCAGGTTACACTGCTGTACCTCGTGATGTTTTATGTAATTCAGCTTCCTATGGCTTATCTCCTTGGAGTAAGGCTTCATTGGGAACTGAGAGGAATATTTACCGCTATCGTTTCTTCGGAAATTGTATTGGCAGTACTATTCCTAATGATTTTTAGAAATGGAAAATGGAAAACTATAAAAATTTAAAATGAACACTACAGAAGAATTTTATGAAATTATCGCCTCTGCCATCGCTATAAAGAAAGAATTGGTAGATGAAAAATTGACGTATCAGGAAATCCCGGAATGGGATTCTATGTCCCACCTTCTTATCGTAGAAGCACTTGAACAGTTTTATCAGATCAAATTTGATTTTAACGATATTCTGGAGATGGGAACTGTCGGAAAAATTCGGGAAAAAATGAAAAAATACGATGTACTCGTAGAAAACTAAGCATATGAAAATTTTAGAAAATGTAATTGCCAATAAGAACTTGGAGTTTACAGATGCTTCCACCGGTAAAACAATACCGGTGGGAACGCTGTACCGATCTTTAGGCTTAAACCCTGTAGAAAAAGGATTACTTTTTTTGTACAATGACAATCAGCTGCCCAGTGTTGAGGTTCTCCTCAATTTTTATGGAACAGCACACGCGATTGCGGTATTGGGACAGAAACTGCATTCGGAGTTCAAAGAACGTATCGAAGCAGAATACCGTCCTAAGTATATCTTCGATCCAGAAAGAGAAGATATTCCGGGTTATAGCTTAAAAGAATTCTCAGAAAGTATCAGAATTTTTGCAAAGGATGATTATAAGAATGAAGTTACCATTCATCCTGAAATCAAGATTCTTCTGAGCACTTCAGGGACAACGGGAGTTCCCAAACTTGTCAAACTATCGGATGAAGGTCTTTATAAGAATGCTTTAAGTATTCTTAAATATATGCCTGTTCTGGAATCTGATGTGGTTCCTTTAAACGTTCCGATCAACTTCGTATACGGATTCTCTATTTTCACGACCAACTGTATGCGCGCCAGAAGAATAGTCTGTACAGATAAAGACATTATGCAGAAAGCATTCTGGGACGAATTAGAAGAATATGGTTACAGTACACTGGGAGGAGTTCCTTTTCTCTATGAAAATCTGAATAGAATAGGGTTTTTCAGAAAAGATTCTCCAAGCCTGAGGTATTTTACCCACACCGGAGGCGTGATCAATGCGGAGTTAAGAAAAACAATTTTCTCTTACTGTCATGAATTCAAAAAAGAATTCTTTGCTCAATATGGTCAGACAGAAGCAGGAGGAAGAATGGCTTATCTGCCTACAGAAGGATTGCTGGAAGAAGAAACTTCTATCGGAACTCCCATAGATAATGGAAGTTTCCAAATTCATCCTGAAACGGATGAACTTCTCTTTTCACATTCCAGTATTTTTGGAGGATATGCTAATACGCTGGAAGATCTAGCCACTTATGAACAGCCTTCTCTACTTCATACCGGGGATACTGCCAGAAAAGGTGAAAACGGAATTTATTATATCACAGGAAGAATAAAACGTATTATGAAACTTTTCGGAATACGTCTCAATCTGGATGAGGTAGAATTTATTCTTAAAAATGAAATGCAAGGCAATACGTTTGTATGTCTGAATGCCAATGATAAGAAAATCGTTGTACTGTATGACAATCAGGATGTAGATCCTCAAATCATCACCGAAACCATTAAAAATAAACTGCGTATCAACCCACTATATGTACGCACCGAACTTATAGAATCATTCCCATTATCACAAAACGGTAAAATAAACTATCCCCTGTTACAAAACTTACAGCATGAAAACATCTAAAACCCTTATATTACTTCTTGGTCTTGCTTTATCTTCAAACTCGCTTTCTGCACAGCAGGGTGACAGAATTCATGGCAAGATCATGCTGACTGAACAGGCACCAGTAAAAAATGCTATTTTAAGACTTGTCAACACGTCTTATCAGGCAAAAACCAATAATTTAGGAGAATATTACTTTGAAAATGTGCCACCTGGAGAATATACCCTTCAGGTGGTTTTAAATGATATCGAACTGATGAGGGAGTCTATCCACATTCAGAAAGATGTCCACGAAATTCCTGCTATCTATGCCCCGTTACACAATAATGTGATTGAGGGAATTACAGTATATGCAGTGAGCAGAAATAAATTTTTGGATAAAGACAGTACATCAGTGGCTAAAATGCCTTTGAAAGTTCTTGAAAATCCACAGGCTTATACCAGCATCAATCAGCAGATCATGAAAGAACAGCTTACTTACGATATTTCGGAGGTATTGAAAAATGTTCCGGGTATGGTAAAGATGCAGGGAAGTCCGGGAAGAGGTTCAGGAGACGGAAGTTTCTATTACAGCCTTAGAGGTTTTCCTACCAAAGTATCTATGGTAGACGGTATTCCTGCAACAACGAACGGAGAAATAGATCCTGCTGACCTTGAGCGTCTGGAAGTGATCAAAGGTCCTTCAGGAACATTGTATGGAGGTGCTGTAACTTCTTTCGGAGGTTTAATTAATGCTGTAACCAAAAAACCGAAAGACTATTTCGGAGGAGAAGCTTCTTATCTTATGGGAAGCTACAATCTGAACCGTGTAACCGCTGATGTTTACGGCCCGATTACAGAATCCAGAAATATGTTATTCCGTTTAAATGCCGCGTATCAGTATCAAAACGGATTCAGAGATTCTGAATTCAGAAAATCATTCTTTGTGGCCCCTACTATAAGCTATCAGGTTAATGAGAGACTAAAATTTAACTTAAGAGCTCAGATCTACAACTATGAAGGAACCAATACCCCAATTATCTTCCTTCCAAGAACAAGAGCTTATTTCGCTCACAACCCAGATGAGCTAGGCTTCGACTGGAAAAGATCATATTCAAACAATGACATGACTTTGAAAGCGCCATCTATCAACGTAAAAGCTGAGGCCAATTATAAGATTTCAGATAAATGGACTTCACAAACGTTGCTTTCAAGAAACTTCAGAAAAACAGAAGGATTATATCAGTATCAGTTTATCAGAGGAAATACAAGTGATGCCATACTGGAACGTAATGTACAGTGGCAAAATTCTGAAGCTTCTTCTACAAGTGTTCAGCAGAACTTTAATGGAGAATTCAACATTGGAAAAGTTAAAAATAAGGTCCTTATTGGGGTAGATTATTTAAACCAGTCTATTAACAATAATCATTCTCCAATTGTGGTGTTTGATTACATTGATGGTAAAAATCCTACAGGACCAGTTGTATTACCAGTGACAGGCGTATATGGTAATATATCTAAAGATTTGGCACTAAAAAAGATTCAAGCCTCTCCAGCCAATTTAGTGAGAAATACCTCTTCAGCGAACCTTTATGGAGCCTATATTTCAAACGTAACCTATATTACCGATCGTTTGATCACCCTTATAAGCTTACGTATGGATCATTATGAAAGTAAAGGGCAACTTAATATGAGTGATAACAAACGTGTTGGTGATTTCAAGCAGACTGCATGGTCTCCAAAAGTAGGAATCGTATACCAGATCCTTAAAGATCAGTTATCTGCTTATGGGAACTATATGAATGGTTTCAGTTATACAGCACCTGTTTCGCAGCAGTTGCCAGACTATAGTGGAGAGATGAAGCCTCAAATGGCCAATCAGTGGGAAGTAGGGGTCAAAGGAAATCTTTGGAGAAACAAAGTTAATTTCACGGTGAGCTACTATGATATTTTAGTGGACAATATTCAGAGAGGAAGTGGGGTGATCCGTGACGGAAAAGAATATAATATTGTAGTTCAGGACGGAACACAGAGAAGTAAAGGTATTGAAATCGAGACCATCATGAATCCTGTTCAGGGATTGAATATTATGGCCGGATATGCTTACAATCACAGTAGATATGAAAAAGCAGATGCTGATGTAGAAGGGCGCCGTCCGGAATCTGCAGGTCCTGCGAATGTATTCAATTCATGGATCAGCTATATTCTTCCTATTAGAGGACTTCAAGGACTTGGAATAGGTTTCGGAGTAAACCGTGTAGGAAAACAGATTACCGGAAATAAAGTGAAAACGGGACAGTTTGAATTCCCTGCCTATACTTTAGTGAATGCTTCCATTTCCCTTGAAAAAGAAAGATACAGATTAGGATTTAAAATGAATAATCTGGGTAATGTACAATATTTTGCAGGGCAGGGAGTTGTAGTTGCTCAGATGCCTCGTAATTTTGTTGCTGAGGTTAGCTTTAAGTTCTAAGGATGAAATTAAAATTTAGAAAAATTGCATATCAATTACACCTATGGCTCGGACTAACGTCCGGGCTTATAGTTGTTATTATGGCAGCTACAGGATGTATCCTGGCTTTTGAAGAAGAATTAAAACATATTGTTCATCCCAACAGATATTTCGTTGAAAATATCGGCAGAAAAAAGCTTTCACTATCCGAGCTTACCGGAAAAGCAGAACAGGCTTTACCTGAAGGATTGAAGATGAAGAGAGTCATAATGTCTTCTGATCCATCAAAAACGTATGTATTCCGAACGCTGAAGATGGATGATGAAGCGTGGACCTATTGGGGAACCTATCTTTATTATTACCGGGTTTATGTAGACCCTTATACCGGAAAAATACAGGAAGTAGAAAATGCAAAACAAGATTTTTTTGAAATTGTTCTGGATCTTCACAGAAGACTTTTGCTTGGTGAGAAAATAGGAAAAACCATTACAGGATATTCCACATTGATATTTGCTGTTATCCTTTTATCGGGGCTTGTGATATGGTATCCCCGTAAAATGAGTAAAGCCATGCTGAAAGGAATGTTTTTCATTAAAACATCTGCCAATTGGAAAAGAATCAACTATGATGCTCATAATGTGTTAGGATTCTACGCCGTGATTCCTTTACTTCTAATCTCTTATTCCGCATTGATATGGAGCTTTGAAGATGTAGATAAATGGGTAAAGAATACACTGAATGGCAATACTCCGACAGAAAAGAAAGCCAAAAGTACAATCCCTTCCGAAGAATTTTCAAACCGCGGAAATATTCTCGATTTAATTGGAAATAGAATGGAAAAAGGACTGATAAATAAGAAATCTGCACTTGTCAATTTTCCAAGGTCGGAAGAAGGAACTTATTACGCTGAACTGACGTATGACGGCAGACAATACCGTAATGAACAATTTAATTTTGATCAATATTCAGGAGATGTTTTAAAATCTCGATCTTATAAAAACAAAAATATCAGATATGGAACCGCATTAAGAGATAGAAATTATGATCTCCACACAGGAAGTATCCTGGGACTCACCACCAGAATTATTTATTTTCTGGCTGCTATCATTGCAGCATCGCTCCCAATTACCGGTTTTATTATCTATCTCAACAAGAAAAAGAAGAAACCAAAGCACAAGAAAAACAAAGTCGTTTTTCCTTCTCATCATTAATAAAGGAAGAGGCTATCTCAAAAGTGCCATTCTGAATGAAATGAAATGGAGTGAAGAATCTCATAAACTGGATTATCAATGAGATTCTTCCTTCGTCAGAATGACAAAAGTCAAATATTTGACTTTTAAGACAGCCTCTTTACTTTTACAGTCCAAAGGTAAGAATATCCAGTATCAATTTTATCGCAGATAAAATCCTTGCACCTTATGAAAACTTATTTTTCATCATATTTGCGCCTTTGCGTTCTAAAACTAATGTAATCTCTTTTTGCTGAAGTTTTTTTGGAAATCGCAAAGGCGCAATTTTTTTAATCTCTATACTTTTTTTGGCGCAAGAAAATCAGAGATTTTCAGCAAGCAATATGATATAATTTTTCACAAATTTTATAAATATCTATTAAAAAATCTGCAGAATCCCCCTAAATCTGCGAGAGATTCAATCACCCAACCAATCCCTTCACATTTTTTGAAAAGACTTCAATTCCTTTATTCATCTCTTCAACATTCAAATCTCCAAACCCCAATCGAATTGCCGTAAGCCCTTTATTTTGATACAACAAGGTTTTAGGAATGAAAAGATTATCCTTCATACAATTTCGGCTCAGCTGCATAAGATTGATCGGAATATTCCATTCCAGCCAGATGGCAAGTCCGCCGGATGGCTTTTGAAAGGTGATGAGGTCACCCAGATTTTCTTCTAGCAACAAAGCAAAATGATCCCGTCTTTCCTGATACACTTTTAAAGATTTCTTCAGATAACGGTTAATTTCCCCTTCAGCAATCATATCTCCAAGGGCTCTTTCCATCAGAATATCACCCTGACGGTCAATAATACCCAGGTACTTCCGCATTTCTATCATCAGATTTTCAGGGGCAACAATAAATCCGGTCCTGAATCCTGGTGCCAAAGACTTTCCAAAAGAACCGATATAGATTACCATTCCATTCGTATCGGCACTAGCGAGGGGAAGAATAGGACTTTTGTCATAATGAAATTCATAATCATAATCGTCTTCCAGAATAATAAATCCGTATTCATTGGCCAGTTCCAGTAATTCAAATCTCCTCTGGGCACTCAGCGCTACGGTAGTAGGATAGTGGTGATGCGGAGTGAGATAAAGCATTCGTATTTTCTGCTTTTTGCAGGCTTCCCGTACACTTTCTACGATAATTCCTTCCTCATCAATGGGAATAGAAACAATGTCAACTCCTGCTTTCATAAAGATCATATTGACGGAGAAATAGCTCAGAGCGCCTACTAATACGGTATCTCCTGCAGAAAGAAGAATTTCGGAAACAATATAGATACTCATTTCCGTGCTTCGGGTGATGAGCAGATTATTTTTGGAAATAGGAAGTCCACGGGAAAGATTCAGATATTCAGACAAATGTTCTTTAAAAAATTCACTCCCGTCATGGTTATAATGTCCTAAAGCTTTCTGATTGGATTTACGCTTCAGAATAGAACTGTAAAACCGGGAATGCTGTCCGATTTGGGTTAAACGAATATCCGGCACCCCATCATTAAAGACATATTCACAGTCTGAATGTTCAAAAGGATTATCTAGAATATTGGATGTTTTGAATGAGAAACCGGTCGTTATTGGATAGTTTTGAAGGTTATTCTGCTCAAAATCGTTCACTTTTACAGGTTTTTCCTGATCTTTCCCAATCACAAAAGTTCCTTTATTGGGGAAACTTTCTGTCCAGCCTTGAGCCGATAGCTCATCATATACAGCAACGGCTGTATTTCTATGGATTTCCAGCATTTCACTAAAAGTTCTGGTTCCGGGAAGCTTCGTTCCGAAAGGCAAAACTCCTCTCTGAATCGCATTGATCAACTGATTCGCAATTTGTAAATAGATAGAAGTCTCTGATTTTCTATCTATTTTTATAAAACTTTCATAAGGAATCTTAACCGGACTATCCATAATATAAAAACTGGCACCATACAACCATCCGGCAATATACTACTTTTGACATCAAAATAAAAATCTATGGAATTTCATCATCTGTTAAAAAAAATTGTACAGGAAGGAAGCACCCATGCTAAATGGCTGAATACCCTTTCTTTTATGGAAAATGCCGGTGCAAGAAAAATATCAAAATGTGAACATCCAATATTGGTTTCTCAGATCCAGCTGAAACATGCTGCCGAAGAACACCGCCATGCTTATTATCTAAAAAAACAGATTGGAAAAATAGACCCTGAATTATGCAAAACCTATGAAAGTTCAGAGCTTCTGGCTTCTATTGCTACGCGACAGTATCTCCATTCACTGGATATTAAATCCTGTCGTTATCTTCAAGAGGCATTTCAACTCAACAAAGAAGATCTCAGATATGCGGCTTACCTTTTTGTAACCTACGCTATTGAGGTTCGTGCTGATGAACTTTATCCGGTTTACCAGCAGGTTCTTACGGAAACGTCTTCTAAAATCATGGTAAAATCTATTATTCTTGAAGAAGAAGGACATCTGGAAGAAATGATCAACCAGCTCAATGAGTTTTCTCAAGACTGGAGACAACATGCAGATCATATTCTGACCATTGAAAAAGAATTGCATGAACAATGGATCAATGCTATAACGCAGGAAGTAGCTCAGTTGAATTATGCTTAACAATGTCTTTCGTTTTCAGGAGTCTCTTGACAAAAGAAAAGAGGACGGAATAATAAGAAGTTTAAAACCCCTGCGGGAAGGAATTGATTTTTATTCCAATGATTATCTCGGTCTTGCCAGAAATAATGAACTTCAAAATATCCTGTTGCAAAAGGTTACAGATAACCCTCTGCTGCTTTCAGGAAGTACGGGTTCCCGTTTGATCAGTGGAAACAGCAGCGTTGTGACTTCGGTAGAAAATGGTATTGCTCAAAAACATCAGTTTGAATCGGCATTGCTTTTTCCATCGGGATATAATGCTAATCTGGCCTTGTTTTCCACGCTTCCCAGTCGTCATGATGTGGTGATTGTAGACGAGCAGATTCATCGGTCTGTACACGATGCGTGTCGGTTATCCAATGCTAAAAAGCTAAAATTTAAGCACAATGACCTCGAGGATCTTGAAAATATTTTAAAGAGACAAAAAGGACATTGTTATATCGGAATAGAAAGTTTGTACTCCATGGAGGGAGATTTTGCTCCCATTCAGGAAATAGCTGTGCTTGCCGATACATATAAAGCGTATCTGATTGTTGATGAAGCCCATGCTTTTGGTGTTTTTGGCTATGGATTGGTTGAAAAATATCAATTACAGAACCATGTATCAGCGGTAGTAGTGACCTATGGAAAAGCTCTTGGAGCCCATGGAGCAGCAGTTCTCTGCAATGAAACAATACAATCTTATCTGATCAATTTTGCAAGCCCTTTTATTTATACCACTTCTGCACAGGATTTTCAGTGGATGGGTATAAAAACAGGATATGAATTCTTGGATCAGCATGAGGAATTGTCCAAAAAACTTCAGGACAATATTAGAGTTTTCAGAAGCCGAAATCTACAATCTCCATCGTCAGAAACAAGCCCGATTCAAGCGATTGTAATCCCAGATAACCAAAGACTTAAAAAGTTACAAGACACTTTATCTGAGGAAGGGTTTTTAACCTACGCGATATACAGTCCCACGGTAAAAGAAGGAGGCGAACGATTGAGGATATGTCTTCACAGCTTTAATACTGAAGAGGAAATTGTAAGACTGACAGGAATTATTAAAGAATTTGTTTAAAACAAAGAAATTTTCGAACCCCGGAACACAAATCCCGACCCATGAAATTATTTATAACAGGAATAGGAACCGAAATAGGAAAAACAGTTTGTTCGGCTATTTTGGTTCAACATTTTAAAGCAGAATATTGGAAGCCCATACAATCCGGCGACTTACATCATACAGACAGCCATAAAATTGAAGCATGGACTGATCATACCACCTGCCATCCGGAAGCTTACCGTTTACAGTTGGCAGCATCACCACACCAGTCTGCAAGGGAAGAAAACATCACAATAGATCTGGATGATTTTCAATTACCCCAAACTGACAATCCATTAATTGTAGAAGGAGCCGGAGGACTTATGGT
This sequence comes from Chryseobacterium sp. MEBOG07, assembly GCF_021869745.1. NCBI lineage: Bacteria > Pseudomonadati > Bacteroidota > Flavobacteriia > Flavobacteriales > Weeksellaceae > Chryseobacterium > Chryseobacterium sp. MEBOG07. The sequence continues at coordinate 2,854,189 of NZ_CP084579.1, read as the reverse complement.
GCCAATTTCTGATACTACTTTTATGATAGATCTGATTGAAGAATTAAATCTTCCAACAGCACTGGTAGTCAGAAATTATCTAGGCTGCATCAATCATAGCTTACTCTCAATTATGGCTCTACAACAAAGAGACCTGCAACTGGAATATTTAATCCTTAACGGAGATTTTCCCGAAGATACAGAAAGAGTGATCTGCAGTTTTATAGAAAAAGAAACAAAAATTATAAAGATTCCCGAAATCAACACTACGGATAAGGAATCTATACAACATTCTGCAAAGCAATTAACAATAACAAAATTATGATAATGGATATAAAAACAACATTGAGAAACAACTGGACCAAAGAGGAAATTGAAGAAATTTATAACCTTCCTCTAATGGAACTGATCTATAAAGCTGCCACTGTACACCGTGAATGGCATGATCCTTCTGAAGTACAGATTTCTACATTATTGTCCATCAAAACCGGTGGTTGCCCGGAAGATTGTTCCTACTGCGGACAGGCAGCCCGTTATCACACCAATATTAAAGTACAGGCTTTGCTGCCTACAGAAACAGTGATTGCCCACGCTCAAAAAGCAAAAGATTCAGGATCTTCAAGATTCTGTATGGCTGCAGCATGGCGTGAAGTTCGTAACAACCGTGATTTTGACAGGGTAATTGATATGGTAAAAGGAGTAAACGAACTTGGGCTTGAAGTGTGCTGTACTTTAGGAATGCTTACGGAAGAACAGGCTGTAAGGCTGCAGGAAGCAGGGTTATATGCCTATAACCATAATCTTGATACTTCGGAACAGTATTATGAAGAGATCATTTCTACCAGAACATTTGATAACAGAATCAATACCATCAACAATGTAAGAAATGCAGGGATCACAGTATGTTCCGGAGGAATTATCGGACTGGGTGAAACGCATAGAGATAGAATTTCAATGCTTCTGACGTTGGCAACGATGCCAAGACATCCGGAATCTGTTCCTATCAATGCACTAGCCAGAGTAGCAGGAACTCCATTAGAAGATAATGAAAAAGTAGATGCCTGGGAAATGGTAAGAATGATCGCTACAGCACGAATCGTAATGCCTTCTTCCATGGTAAGATTAAGTGCCGGACGTATAGAAATGTCAGAAACAGAGCAGGCTTGGTGCTTTATGGCTGGAGCTAATTCTATTTTCACAGGAGAAAGAGAAACCTTATTGGTAACTCCTAATCCGGGGGTTTCTGAAGATATGCAGATGCTGCAGACTTTAGGATTAAAGCCTATGATGAAAAAAGAAACATGCTGTTAGAAAATTATAAATGATAAATTATGAGTGATGAGCAGGATTACTGGTATTATGGCATTTGTTATAAAATTTGTTTTTGAATTTTTATAAACTGCTCTACAAGTTGGAAAAGGCAAAGGCGCAAAAGCTTTTTTAGTAAGTAATATTTTAAGGCGCAAGGATTTTATCTCCGATAAAATTGGGTATTGTAAATTTTAGTCTCTCGCAGATTATGCAAATTAAGAAGATGATTATGAAAAAATCTGCATAATCTGCGAGAAAATTATAACGTATTCCTTGCTGAAAAACTTTGATTTTCTTGCGCCTTATTCAACATAATATATTCAACTCAATTATTGTTAGATCCAATTTCATCACTCATTATTACTTTTTACATCAATATATGAATACAATAACAGAACAACTCAGTCTGCAAAAGAGAGATAAAGCAGTCAACTGGCATCCCTATACTCAGATGAAAACAGCTGACGATATTATTCCTATTGTAAAGGGAAAAGGAATTTACCTCTATGATAATGAAGGGAAAAAATACCTGGATGTGGTTTCTTCATGGTGGGTAACATTGCATGGGCATTCACATCCTTATATTGCACAACGTGTTTTTGAACAGTTGAATACACTGGAACAGGTTATTTTTGCAGGATTTACACATGAACCCGCTGTAAAGCTCTCAGAAAATTTACTGAAGCTTCTTCCGGCAGGTCAGGAAAAAGTTTTTTACTCTGATAATGGCTCTACAGCAGTAGAAGTTGCTTTAAAAATGTGTATTCAATATGCATACAATCAGGATAAAAAGAAAACGAAGATTTTAGCTTTTAAAAATGCTTATCACGGAGATACCTTCGGAGCCATGTCTGTAAGTGGAAAAAGCTTCTGGACAAGACCTTTTGAAAGCATGCTGTTTGAAGTTGTTTTTATTGATACCCCCAATTCCGAAAATCTGGATAGCCTTCAGTCACAGATTAAAGAACATGCTGATGAAGTCGCTTGTTTTATCTATGAGCCTTTAGTTCAGGGTGCTGCCGGAATGTTGATGTACAAAGCCGAAGATCTTAGCCAGCTGATGAAATTCTGCAGGGAAGAAGGCGTTCTTATGATTCAGGATGAAGTTTTTACAGGATTTGGAAGAACAGGTAAGCTTTTCGCAGCAGACTATCTTACGGAGAAACCGGACATTATGTGTTTTTCAAAAGGACTTACAGGAGGAACTATGCCAATGGGAATTACCACCTGCTCCAATGAAATCTACAATGCTTTTCTTTCAGATGACCGTTATAAAACCCTATTTCACGGGCATTCGTTTACAGCTAATCCTTTAGCCTGTACAGCGGCTCTTGCGAGTATGGAACTACTACTTACAACCGAAACTCAAATGAATATCAACCGCATCACTCATCAGCATTCAGAGTTTGTGAAAGCACTTGCTTTTCATCCTCATGTAGAAAAGGTTCGTCAGATCGGAACTATTTTAGCTTTCGATTTTAAAACCGGGAATAGTACTTCTTATTTTAATGAAATAGGGAAGAAGCTTTACAATGAATTCCTCCAGAGAGGGATTATTATGAGGCCGTTGGGAAATGTAATCTATCTGGTTCCGCCATATTGTATTACATCTGAAGAATTAGACTTTGTATATCAGAATATTATGGAAGTTTTGGATCAGTTTAAAGAGTAAACGGTCCCTTCTGGTAATAATTATTTTTAATTTTTTTAAATGTACCTTATAGGTTTCTAAAACCTATAAGGTTTTTATGTTCAGATGATTAATACTCAGATATCTTTAAAGTTCCTGTTCTGCCTTTTTCAAAACACCAATTAATTCTTTCAATTCATCCTTATTGAATTCCAGTAAATTCTGATTCAAATAATGGGAGGGAATTTTTATATAATTAACCCATGATGAAAGTTTTTCACGATAAATACTTCCAAATTCTATATTGCTCATTGTAACAAATTTATACTTGGTTTCTTGAGTCGCTTTTTCGTTTTCTCTCTGTTCTACAGTCTGAAGAGCCTGAATCAGTTTTCCCAATTCATTTTTATCAACGGTGAGTGTCTTTTTGAATATTTCGTCAAACGTTTCATATTCATACATGATTCCCAGAAGAGATTCTGATGAACTGTCCGAGATATCTTTCGTTACAATTTTCTGAATATTCAGGGTTTTAAACTTGCCTAGATTGGTGATTTTTTTCTCAATTAATGTCCCCTTTCTTGAATTGATTGTAAGTCCACGTGATGTCGTATTAGACCTTTGAATAGTCGGAGGTGGTGCTATCTGTGCAGTGGCCCATGTACTCAATACACAGGAAATCAAAATAATGATTCTTTTCATTTGTAGGATTGTTATTAGTTTTTAGACTATTAAAATTACACTGTAATTTCCACAATATATAAAAATTAAATAAAAATTTTACCCAAGTTCATTGCCCCATGAATGAAGTTCAGAAAGAATAGGCCCCAATCTTTGCCCTTTCTCCGTTAATTTATAATACACTTCCGGAGGGAAATTATAGACCTCAATCCGTTCGATAATAAGATCTTCTTCCAGTTGTTTCAATTGCTCTGCAAGGACTTTCTTTGAAACTCTGGGCATATTCCGCCACAGTTCTACAAAACGTACCTGATCTTCTTCAAAAAGGTTATGAAGGATCAATGGTTTCCATTTACCCGAAAGGATATTCAGGCTTCGTCTTAATCCACAGTTTTTAAATTCTTCAAAATTCATAAGTCAATTGAATATATATGGTTAACCTTTTGGTAACCTTCGATTGTTTTACTCTGGTTGGGCAATAGTTTTGTGGTACAAACTTAGGCAAAATGAAATTACAATTATGGCGCAATGCAACATTGCTATTGAATATTAATGGGGTTTCTATCCTCGTAGACCCTATGCTCGGAGAAAAAGGTTCTATGGGAAAAATCCCTATGACAGACAGCGGATTACTGAATCCGCTGGTAGATCTACCTTTTGATAAAGAAGAATTAAGTCAAAAACTGGAAAAAGTAGATGCTGTTGCTGTAACCCATCTTCATCCTGATCATTGGGATACGAGGGCTATCAAACTGCTTGACAAAAATATTCCGATTATCTGTTCAGATGTCATTTCAGACCACATTGCAGGACAGGGATTTACAAATATTATAGCAGTAAATGATCAACTTCAATGGAGAAACATTGAGATATCTACCACCAAAGGACAACACGGAACCGGAGAAATCGGAGAAAAAATGGGAATCGTAAATGGTTTTGTTTTTAAAACACAAAATGAATCAGTCTATATCGCAGGAGACACCATTTGGTATGACGAAATTGCTCAAGAAATTGCACAACATCAGCCACAACACATCATTGTTGCAGGAGGAGCAGCCACTTTTTCCGTGGGAGATCCTATAATTATGACCAGCGAAGGCATTATCAAAGTCTGTGAATACGCTCCAAAATCCACTGTTTGGGTGACGCATCTGGAAGCCGTAAGCCATTGCAGAGAAGACCGGAAATATATCAAGGAAAAGATCCTTGAAAATGGATTAGAGAAAAGGTGTTTTATTCTGGATGACGGAGAAGAAGTTGATCTTCATTTTTAAACTCAGAGTGATAGAAATATTAAATCTCTCCGTACTCTTTATTACAGGGAGATTTAATACTTTTGCTGCTTATCAATTCTTATGCGTTTATTACTTTCTCTTACCGTTTCTCTGACTATAAGCAGTTCTGCATTTGCTCAAAATACAGAAGCTATGTTTAAAAAAATAGTGGATTCCACTTACAATGCCCATCCTGAAATGCTCGGACTGATTGTAGATGTAGAATCTCCGGACCAGCATATTTCATGGAGCTATGCGGCCGGACACAATGGAAACAAAAGCAATGCATCTATTAATCCTGCTCAGCCTCTTCTGATCGCCAGCACCACAAAACCTTTTATGGCAGCAGCCGTTCTCAGATTGGTTGAAAATGGTAAGTTAAGTATTGATGATCCTGTGAAAAGTCTCTTAAGCTCAAAAACAGCTAAAGTTCTTTCCGATGCGGGGTATGATCTGGATAAGATCAATGTACGTCATCTTTTATCGCATACTGCTGGGATTAATGATTATGTGACGGAAAACTATTTCAGTTTTATAAGCAGTCACAAAACTCACAACTGGACGAGAGATGAGCAAATTGCACTAGCCGGAAAGGAAAAAAAATTAGGAGAACCCGGAACCGTTTTCAGATATGCTGATATCAATTTCGTCCTGATTTCTGAAATCATTGAACAGAAAACCGGAAAACCTTTCTATCAGGCTTTGCGAAGTCTTTTAGATTATAAAAAACTGGGGCTTGATCATACATGGTTTATTCAGCTTGAAAAACAGCCAAAGAAATCACTTCCATTGGTTAATCAGTACTGGAAGCAGTTTGATTGGGAAATAAAGGATCTTAATCCATCATGGGATCTCTATGGCGGAGGCGGAATAGCGTCCAATGTGAAAGATATGGCAACGTTTTTCCAGGCATTATTTAATGGAAAAATAATCAAAGATCCAAAAGTCTTACAGCTGATGTATACCGATGTTCCACCCAATCTGGAAATCAACTACTGTCTGGGAATCAGGAAAATTAAAAGCGGGGGGATGACTGCTTACAATCATGGAGGCGGATTGGGCACTGATGCCCTTTATATTCCTGAGATTAATGCAAGTATTTCCTCAGCATCTGTAGAAGCAGGAAAAAGAAGTGTAGCCGTGGAACTGAACAGTTTACTGGCATCGAAATTAAAAGCATTGAAAAAGAAATAATACAAAATAAAAAGGATAGAACAATTGCTCTATCCTTTATTTTTTTCGGAACGATACGTTTTAGTCTTCTACACACTTGTTTCTTGCGGCTTTCAATCCAAAATACAGCATCAGAAACACAGCACAGCTTAATAAATAGAACGAACTGTTCCATGAGATATCCCAATCATGAAGTTTTCCAAATAACGGAGGCCCAAATGCGGCAATCAGATATCCCACAGACTGCGCCATTCCGGAGATTTTAACTGCATTGATACTGCTTTTCGTCCTTGTAGAAAAGAATAAGATAGACAGACTGAAAGACAATCCGTTGGAGATCCCTATAATAACAGCATTCAAATAGATCCATTGGGATTTCAGGAATACAAACATCATGGTGCTTCCGAACATCAGAGTACATATAAAAAGAATCATCAGCCTCTGATCTTTCATTTTGCTGGCAATAATAGGGCAGCAGAAGGTCACAGGAATCATCGTAATCTGAATCACAAAAAACACCCAGCCGGAGCTTTCACCCTGCATATGAAAATCTGAAAGAAATGAAGGAAGCCAGGCTACCAGACAATAATAAAATAAAGACTGCAGTCCCATAAAAATACTGATATTCCATGCCTGGGCAGATTTAAACATATTAAAATCAGACGTGCTCAGTGCTGTCTTAGGCTGATTCGGATTTCTTTTGTTGAATATAAATTCCACCATTAAAACAAGGAAACCCAATGCTGCAATCACCAGCCAGATTCCCAAAGAACCTTTCCATCCAAATCCTGTCCATTCTCCGATTTTTACACTGAAACCGGAAGCCAAAGCTGCAGTAAGATTCATTGATACAGCAAAAATCCCTGTCATAAGGCCAATCTGTTTCGGGAAATTATTTTTAACATATCCCGGAGTGACTACATTTCCGATGCATATTCCCAAGCCAATGAATATAGAGCCTAAAAATAGCAGCCAAAGAGACCCGCTAATTCGCAGAAACAATCCGAAACTTAAAATAATCAAGGAATACATCAAAAGTTTACTGATTCCAAACTTATTTGAAAATTTACTCACCAGTACAGAACAGGTCGCAAACATAAACAGTGGAATAGAGGTAAGCAGGCTCACCTGGAAATTATCCAGTTTCAATGCATCTCTTATGTCTCCAAGTACAGGAGCAACCGCTACGATCGGTGAACGAAGATTGCTGGAAATTAATATAACTATCAGAACATTTATAATTAATAAAACATACGAAGCGTTCTTTTTTACTTCATTCTTCATCATAATAAAAACTTTTGTGCAAAATTAGTATAGTAATTTTGTTTAATTTTGCCAAAGTTTTAACCCAAAACGACATGAATACTAATGACAGCATAAAAATAGACGACCTAAAGAAGCCTTACTTTGTATGGTTTGAAGAAAACTGGGTTCATGATAATGTTCTCCATCACCATCAAAAAGGTCAACTGGTCTATGTTGAAAGCGGTTTCCAGTATATTACCATTGATGATAAAATTTATCTTCTACCACAAAATCATGCGGTGTGGATTCCTCCCAATGCTGTTCATAAAACCAATTCCCATTCTGAAAAGATAAAACTGATGATTATGTTTGCCGATATCAGTACAGAAAATCCTTTTTATCATGAGATCAATGTATTTTCTGTGCCTTCGGTTTTAAAGGAAATGATAAAATATGCAGAAAAATGGTCCAAATTGATGACGGCAGACCATGATGAAAATATATTTTTGAAAGCCTTGTTTAATGAACTTCCACGGTTTGTAGAGCATTCACTGACAATTCATGTCAGTCTTCCAAAAGATAAACGCCTTACCAAAGTGATTGAGCATCTTCACAATCATTACCATAAAGAAATTAAAATGGAAGATCTCAGTGACGCAGTCCTTTTATCTTTCCGTACGTTGGAGCGAATCTTCAAAAAAGAAACGGGTCTTACTTTAAGTAAATACCAGCAGATGCTTCGTATCATCAAAAGTCTGGAGTTTTTGAGTTCAGGAAGCTTAACAATTTCCGAAACAGCCTATGAAGTAGGGTACAAGAGTGTGCAGGCTTATACCAGAAGTTTTTTGTCGGTCATGCAGTTCAGACCTACAGATTTTATTAAAACGATTCAATAGCCGTTTAAAGCGCTTACAGAGCACGTTGAAAAATGCTAAAAAAGGGAATTATCAACCTATTAAAATAGTAAGTATTCCTTTGTATAAAAGCAATTGATCGAATTAAAAAAAAGAATATTTCCCATTTTGTAAGATTTTCCACTTCAATAGCTAATATTCAATTATGAGATCATTGAAAACAAAAAGGTCTCCACGGATGGAGACCTTAAAAAAACACAAATGATGAAAAAAAATTATTTCGATTCACAAATATAAGCAAAAATTGTGTTATGCAAAACACTATAAGGTCATTTTTTTAAATATTATTTATTTTAAGTAAAAATAATTATTCTCTAAATGATTTTATTTTTCTTTAGGATTCTGGAATTAGCTAAGCAAAAACATATCCTATCGAAGATAATTCGCGCTCTGATGAATTGTGTGCTGTTTTTTCCAATATAATAAGGAATTCCAAATGGTGAATTATAGTGAATACAGCCCCTTTTTAAACTCTAATATAAACGAGTGTTTAACTTTTTTGTGAGCCTACTCATAAAGTTCAGTACGGTTTTTGTAGTAATTTGTTCAAAAACTATATTAAATGAGTCCAAAGACATTCAAGGGAGTTCCTACACAAAAATTTGGAGGCTTTCATGATACTGAAAGCAGAAAACTATTTAAGCAGGATATGATTCCATTGAAGTTTGAGATGTTGAAAGAAAGATTTTTCTCAATCAATAAATGGAAAAGTTATTGCGGAGAGGCATTTGCAGCATTTAAGCTTTATGATTTAAATGGCGATCCGGTAGATCGTGAACCTCAAAAAGGAGATTTTATCAGGATCGATATTCCAGGACCTGGAGAAACCGAAGCCAAAGGCTATGATTGGGTAGAAATTACAGATATGTGTTTCTATGAGGATAGTTTTTCTGAAAGCATATCCATGATATGCAGCCCATCCATCAATCCGGAAAATAGAAAAAGCAGTCATATTGCTCATTTTTATAGCTCTGGAGCAAGTTCTACCTTTATGATCTCCCGAAATCCTGCTCATTTGAAAGCAGCGATCTACGGGCGAAATGAAACCCCGAATTTCAATGCGCAATTTCTTGATACGATGAGAAATCTTGCCATTGCAGTCGGAGGAATGACGGGTATTTCAAAAATTCAATGGAAGCAGCTCACTGACGGTCTTTTGGATATTGACTAAACATGATATTCCTTTTTTGATCTAGATCAAAGTTTTATATGTGTTGTACAGGGACATTTGCACCCGAATATTTTAAACAAAATTTATGAGTACAACATTAACAAAAGGTCAGACCATTCATTTTTATCAGGCGATCACTCCGATTATCATTTCGGTATTTGGAGTTTATCTTACTATAGGAATTGCCTTGGGAGTACTTCCCAGGTTTGTTCAGAATAGCTTAGGATTTGACAATATTATTGTAGGACTTGTCATTGGTCTGCAATCACTGTCAACACTTTTGACCCGGGCTTATTCCGGGAAAATCACAGATACAAAAGGAGCTAAGAAAAGTAAGATGTCCGGCGTGGTACTAGCCGTTATTGCCGGAATTATATATGTTTTGGCTGTATTATTTCAGACTCATCCATTGCTGGCGCTGGTATTGCTGCTCGTAGCGAGAATTATTCATGGTGTTGGGGAAAGTTTTCTGGTTACCGGAGCTTTAACATGGGGAATAGGTCTCGTAGGACATTCCAATTCCGGGAAAGTAATGACCTGGAACGGGATTGCGATGTATGCCGGGATTGCCATCGGGGCGCCCATCAGCATCTGGATAAGTAAAGAATACCATATTCTGCCTGCCTTTATCCTTATTGCCTTACTTCCGCTTGTAAGCTGGATTTCTACGGCAAAACTCCCTTCTATTCCTGTAGATAAAGATCACGTAAGAACTCCTTTTTATAAAGTAATCGGAGCAGTATCCGGACAAGGGCTGAGTCTTGCCTTTTCATCAATGGCTTTTGGATGTATTGCCTCTTTTATTGCTTTATTCTTCTCTGAAAAAAATTGGGGTGATGCTTCACTTGCCTTTATCATCTTTGGAGCATGCTATGTCCTGACCCGAATTTTCTTTGCTTCTTTTCCTGATAAATACGGAGGTTTTAAGATTGCATTGATCTCTTTACTCATTGAAGCTGCAGGACAGGTATTAATCTGGACCGCTGCTTCCAAAACACTGGCTATCATCGGATGTGGGTTGACGGGTGTTGGGTTTTCATTGATTTTTCCTGCTTTGGGAGTTCTCGCAATTCAAAAAGTGAAACCACAGATGAGAGGAACTGCATTGGGCGCTTATGTCGCTTTTGTTGATCTTTCATTATGTGTGGCCGGACCGTTAGCAGGATTGATTGCCGGCTGGTTTGATTATCAATCGGCATATCTGTTCGGAGGAATAGGCTGCGTTATCTCAATGATTGTTTTACTATGTAATAAGAAATAAAATGGAAAATTCTATAATAACTTCTGTAAAGGAAACTAAAAAAATACGTTCAGTATTTACTGTTAAAAATAAAAATAAGCTTACACCCCATCTTATCCGGGTTATATTTCATATTGATGAAAACCAATCTGAGCTGTTAGCCCATGTGAAATCCGGGTCTAATAATAAAATCTTTATCCCGACTGAAGAAGGAAGTGATCCGTTAATAAGAACCTATACCAACAGGAAAATCGATCTTGAAAAACGAGAACTGACTATAGATTTTGTAGCCCATGGTGATAACGGTCCTGCTTCTGCCTGGGCATTAAAAGCCAATACTGGTGATGTATTGGAAATAGGAATGAAAGAAAGTGCAAAACCCTTAGTTCCTGATGCTGATTTCTATCTGCTGGCAGGTGATGCAACAGCGTTACCTGTTATTTGTGCTATTGCAGAACAGTTTCCGCCTTATGTGTCAGCAAAGATAGTATTGGAGGTAGCAGGCAAGGAAGATGAACTTATTCTGTGCTCTGCAGCAGATATTTCGGTTGATTGGCTTCATAATCCTCATCCTGAAATGGGAGGCCAGCTTGCAGAAGCAGTAAAATCTGTTCCATTTCCTCCCGGAATATTAAAAGAATATGTTTATATCGCTGCAGAATACAGTACAGTGCATGAGCTTAGAACTTACTTCAAAACAACCTTAGAATGGGATCCTCATGGTTTATATATTGGCTCATACTGGAAAGCCGGACAAGCAGAAAATAGATAGATTGTTATAGAATAAAAGTAGTAAGCAAAGCCATTTATCACTATTTTTGCTTACATGCAGGAACTTTTAGCTTCATATATCAAGAATAGAATATCAGTAACGGATGATGAATTGGAAACTATTCTTTCCTATTTCAGAGCTATTCCATTAAAAAAGAATGAAATGCTTCTTGCCAACGGACAAAAAAGCCAGCGGACATTTTTTGTAGTAAATGGCTGTCTGCGCATATTTTTCATCAATGAAGAAGGGCAGGACTCCACACGATATTTTGCATTTGAAAACCAGTTTGCAACAGCACTCACCAGTTTTATTACTTCTGAACCCTCTGAGGAATTTATTCAGGCCGTGGAGGATTCAGAAGTATATTATATTACCCATACAAATTTCTACCATCTTCTGGATATTATTCCGCAATGGGAAAAGTTTTACAGGATCTATCTGGAAACCGCATATGTTAACAATACGAAAAGACTGATGTCTTTTCTTGTTCAGGATGCCCTTGAAAAATACCGTCAGCTACTGGATGAAAATCCTGTTGTGGTAAGAAGGCTTTCTAATAAAATGGTGGCTTCCTACCTCAATATCTCTCAGGAAACACTAAGCAGGCTGAAATCCAGACTTTAAATAACAGATCATTCTACAAAATTACAGGAACAAGCTCACAGCACAATATAACAATAAAATACCCATTACCATATTGATTATTTTGTAATGTTTATTGAGAAACAAATGAAGTTTTTCTCCGGCAATTGCCCAAATCCATGTTGCAGAATTCCCAATAAAGGAAAGGAAAATAGCAAAAACAAGAATGATCCAAAGCTCCTGGAATTGTGGGAAAATAAAACTACTGAATGCCGTTATACCATAAATAATGATCTTTACATTCACGAACTGTAAGAAAAATCCTTTCCAGAAATCTGTCGCTGCTTTAGAAACAGATTCCTCTTTTTCAACATGTAATTCTGAAGGTTTCCCAGACATCACAGACCATGCCAGATAGAGCAGATAAACAGCTCCCAGATATTTCAGGTAATCGAGAAGAAAGCTATAGGAATTCAATATAAATTCCGTGAAAAAGGCAGCGAGAATCATTACTGCTGTAAATCCTGAATAAATTCCAAAAAGCAATGTTTTACTATTTTTATAACCTGATTTCATACTGCTGTTAAGCGCCAGAATATTATTAGGACCAGGAAGAAGAGCTGTCAAAACGCTGTAAATAAAAAATGAAAACCACATATTTTTTTTTGACAAAATTAACGAGTGTATATACTTCAGACAATCGGAATTATTTATACTTTTACTTCGAAAAATTTAAAGTATGGATATTCATCAGCTCAGAAGCTTCAAAACGATAGTGGAAAAAGGAAATTTTCAGGATGCAGCCAAAGAACTTAATTATTCTTTATCTGCTATAAGTTACCAGATTCAACAGCTTGAAAATGAAGTGAAATTTCCGTTATTTGAAAAGATAGGAAGGAGAATGCTCCCTACAGAACAATCTCTGAAGTTGATTCCTCACATCAAAAAAATAGAAGAAGAAATAGAACAGATCAAACAATTGAATTCAAAAGACAGAAAAATAGAAGGAAATCTTACCATTTCAGTTTCTGACAGTTTGTTAACTTATATTCTTCAGCCTGTGCTTAAGGAATTTGTGGAAACGGCTCCTGATGTAAAACTTAAATTAAAAGTGAGAAACTGCTACGAAGTCCAGAAAGAGATTATCCGGAATGATATTGATCTGGGGATTCACTATCAGGTACATGGATATGATGATCAAATCAAGGTAACAGAACTTTCTTCTTTCACAGTAGGAGTCATGGCATCGCCGGCATTTTTAGAACGGGAAAAAAATTTTGACAGAAAAGATCAGGTAAAGACATGTTCTATTATCAATAATGATCCGAATGGAGTCTATCAGCAATACTTTGAAGACTATCTTGAGAAAAAGAACATCAGAACCGGACAAAGTATCGAACTCTGGAGTATAGAAGCCATCAAAAAAAGTATAATGAATAATCTTGGGATCGCCTGTCTTCCGCATTTTGTGGTGGAAGAAGAACTGAAAAGAGGAGAAATTACAGAAATTAAGATCAAAGCATTTCAGCGTACCATTACGATGATTACAGCTCACCATTCCAATAAATGGATCAGTCCTGCTATGGAGTTATTTTTAAAAATTCTTCATCAGCGAATAGCTTGTAAGGCTGATGTAAGCTAGAGAAATTAAAAGAAAATTAATACTGGATCCTTTTCAGAAAAAATTTAAACCTTATATTTGCATTAATGTTAAAATGGTTATCCATATTATGCTCGATGATGTATGTGCTGGCTACCACCAATGCGGGGGAAGTACTGAAGGTACCTATGTTTGTAGAACATTATATGGAATATCACGGAAGTCTTTCAGAATTTGTAATGGAGCACTATGATAACCATAAACAAGACTCTGACTGGGATACTGATCAAAAACTACCCTTTATCAATCCTCCGATTGTATTGACAGTACATGCCCAGCTTCCGGAACTTACATTTGAAATAAAAAAACCTAAAGAAATTACTGTTTCAAAGAAAAACAGTATTTATAAGGAAAAAGACTTTTCCAACCATTACCTTTCCCAAATTTTCCAGCCTCCACGGCTTTCTTAACTGACTTTAAATTGAAAATTAATACTTTACGTTTTTTACTTAAAGTAGTCAATTCTTGTTACATATCCATTAATTCGTAATGTATTATAACTGTGCGTAAACTCTAAGGAAGTTACAAAGCTTTGTCTTGAACATTTAAACTTTGTCTCCAAATATCAGAATTTAAAGACTGAGAATGAAGGGGAGCAAATCAATGATCTGACAAAGTGGTTTTATGATACTTCTTCAAGCCATCCAACTTTTATAAAGCATTCCGGGTTATCAATTAATAGTTTTTTCCATGTTAAATAAAATTATTGAGTTTTCTGTAAAGAATAAACTCATCATCGCTCTGTTTGCAGCGGGGCTTATCCTTTTGGGAGTCTATGAGACCACCCAGCTTCCTATTGATGCGCAGCCGGACATCACGAATAATCAGGTTCAGATTATTACAACCGCTCCTTCCTATGGTGCAGCAGATATAGAACGTCTTGTTACATTTCCTATTGAGCAGGCTACCAGCAATATCAGCGGAATTACGGAGCTTCGGAGTTTCTCACGTTTCGGACTTTCTTTAGTAACCGTCGTTTTTGATGACAATACCGATGTATATTGGGCCCGTCAGCAGGTTCAGGAGCGCTTACAGCTTGTTCAGGATAATATTCCGGCCGGAATTGGCAAACCGGAATTGGGACCTATTTCAACCGGCCTGGGAGAGATTTTCCAATATGTGGTGAGGGCCAAAAAAGGATACGAAAATGTATATGATGAAACTGAGCTCAGAACTATTCAGGATTGGGTAGTTAGAAGACAGCTTCTCGGGACTAAAGGAGTGGCCGATGTCAGCAGTTTTGGAGGGAAATTGAAGCAATATGAAATAGCCATTAATCCTAACAAACTTCAGGCATTTAATATCAATATCAACGATGTTTTTGCGGCTCTGGAGAAAAATAACCAAAATACCGGCGGGGCTTATATTGAAAAGAAAGAAACCGTTCTGTTTATCCGAAGTGAAGGACTACTGGGAAGTAAGGAAGATATCGGAAGCATTCAGGTAGCAGAAACCAAAGAAGGCATTCCTGTACATATTAAAGACGTTGCCTCTGTGAAGGTTGGCTTTGCAACACGATACGGAGCGATGACTTATAATGATACGGGAGAAGTCTCCGGGGCTATTGTACTGATGCTGAAAGGGGAGAATGCCAATGTGGTGATTGGAAATATCAAACAGAAGCTGGAAAAAATTCAGGAATCATTGCCCGAAGGCGTTGTCATTGAACCTTTCCTTGACCGCGCTAAAATGGTCAACAATACGATCAGTACGGTAAAAACAAACCTGATGGAAGGAGCTTTGATTGTTGTTTTTATTCTGGTTTTATTTTTAGGAAATTTAAGAGCGGGACTGTTGGTTGCTTCTGTGATTCCATTGGCCATGCTTTTTGCCATTATTATGATGAATATCTTCGGGGTAGGAGGAAATCTGATGAGTCTTGGAGCTCTTGATTTTGGTCTTATTGTAGATGGAGCGGTTATCATTGTTGAAGCCGTACTGCATCAGCTTGCCCACAAAAAGCATTTCGGGAAAGACAATATGCTGAGCAAAAAGGAAATGGATGATCAGGTGTCTGGTTCTGCAACCAAAATGGTTAACAGTGCAGTCTTTGGTCAGATCATTATCTTGATTGTATATCTTCCAATTTTTACGCTTCAGGGAATTGAAGGAAAAATGTTCAAACCAATGGCTCAAACGGTTGCTTTTGCCCTGATTGGAGCATTTATTCTTTCTCTGACTTACATTCCTATGATGAGTTCTCTGGTATTGAGCAGAAAGAAAAAAGAAAAAGAAAATATCTCAGACAGGGTAATGGGAAAAGTGGAGACAGGACACCAAAAGCTCCTGATGAAAGCCCTTAAATACAGAAAAACAATTATTGTAAGTGTATTAATTCTGTTTGCTGGTGCTGTTTTTACCCTTTCCAAAATGGGAGGAGAATTTATTCCGTCTTTGGAGGAAGGTGACTTTGCCGTTGAAATGAGAATCCTTCAGGGAAGTAATATCAGTGAAACCAAGAAAGCAACCACTCAGGCAGCCAATATCCTTTTAACACAGTTTCCAGAAGTAGAGAAGGTGGTGATGAAGATTGGAAGTGCCGAAATTCCTACAGAGCCAATGCCGATGGATGCCGGAGATATGATCATTGTTTTGAAACCTAAAAAAGAATGGACTTCTGCAAAATCATTTCCGGAGCTTTCTGACAAAATGAGTAAGGCATTAAGCGTTATTCCCGGATTAACAACCAGTTTTCAGTTTCCTGTACAGATGCGTTTCAATGAACTGATGACCGGAGCAAGACAGGACGTCGTATGCAAAATTTATGGTGAAGATCTGGACAGTCTTGCTGCGTATGCCAAAAAAATAGGAAGTGTCATCAATACCGTGAAAGGCGCTCAGGATCTTTATATTGAGCCTGTCGTTGGAGCGCCGCAGGTGGTGATTGATTATAACCGTTCAGAATTGTCCCGCTACAATATTTCGGTTGCAGATATCAACAGAGTGATCAATATGGCTTTTGCAGGACAGACTGCGGGTGCTTTGTATGAAGGTGAGAAAAAATTTGATATCGTTGTCCGAATGGATAATGAGCATAAAAAAGACATTACAAGCATCCGGAATCTTTTGGTCCCTACAGCTTCAGGAGAACAGATCCCATTATCACAACTGGCGAAAGTGGAACTGAAAAACAGTCCAAACCAGATTCAAAGAGAAGATACCAAAAGAAGGATTATTGTAGGGTTTAACGCAAGAGGAAGAGATGTGCAGAGTATTGTGGAAGAGCTTCAGCAAAAAGCAGGTAAAAGCCTGAAACTGTCTCCAGGATATACAGTTTCTTATGGAGGTGCTTTTGAAAATTTAAATGAAGCCAAAGCAAGACTGGGACTAGCTGTTCCTATTTCATTAGTCATGATTTTCCTGTTATTGTTTTTTGCTTTCGGTTCTGTAAAACACAGCTTACTCATCTACACTGCCATTCCATTATCTGCGATAGGAGGTGTCTATTTTCTGGCTTTGAGAGGAATGCCTTTCAGTATCAGTGCCGGGGTAGGATTCATCGCTTTATTTGGAGTTGCTGTACTTAATGGAATTGTTTTGATATCAGAGTTTAACCGATTGAAAAATAATGGATTAACTAATACCAGCAGAATTGTACTCATAGGTACAAAAATAAGGCTTCGTCCGGTTTTAATGACGGCTTTTGTGGCTTCTTTAGGATTTCTTCCTATGGCGATCAGCAACGGTGCGGGAGCTGAAGTACAGAGACCTTTGGCAACGGTAGTGATCGGTGGTCTGATGCTCGCTACACTTTTAACCCTGTTTGTACTTCCTATTCTATACGTCCTGTTTGAACATATTAATAAAGATAAAATGAAATTCTCAAAAAAACTTAACTATAAAAAATTGTCTGTTTTCTTATTGTTGATCTCTTTCGGAAGCTTTCAGGCTCAGGAAAACATTACTTACGACCAGGCTTTGGAAAAAGCATTTCAACAGAATGGTATCCTTAAAAACTCAAAATTGGTATCCGATTACCAGGAAAAACTGAAAGCCAGTTATCTGGATATTCCACAGCTGGAAGTGACGGGAGGTTTTGGACAGATCCAGGGAGAAGAAACCGACAATTCATTCGGGATCTCTCAAAGGTTCAGTTTTCCTACGGTATATTCAAAAAGAAAACAAATGCTGAATGCTGAATGGTCTGCAAGTGTTATCAATCAAAATATGACAAAAACACAGCTTACCAAAGAAGTGACAGACGTTTTCTACAGAATATTGGTGCTTCAGGAAAAGAAAAAAGTATTGGAATATATCAGCCAGCTGTACAATAATTTTGCTGAGAAAGCAGGCTTAAGATTAAAAAAGGGAGAAGCGAATATTCTGGAAGAATCAACGGCTGAAATTCAAAAAGAACAGATAAAAGTACAGTTGAACACCCTTGAAAATGATCTGAACATCACAAAACTTCAGCTTCAGTTATTACTTCAGTCCGAGATTCCTTACCAGCCAATTGCTGATCAACCAACGATGAATATTGGGCTTCAGATTTCTGAGGAAATGGTAAAACAGCATCCTGAGCTTCAATACCTGCAGCAACAGATCAAAATAGGAGAGGCCGAAGTACAACTCGAAAAAAGCAGACTGCTTCCTGATCTTCTTGTAGGATACACCAATCAGAGTATGAAAAACATCAACAATAACCGCTTCAATTCGGTTCAGGTGGGGGTAGGAATTCCATTGTTTACGAAAGGGCAAAGAGCTTTGGCAAAGGCTGCACAGGCAAAAATTGCGATCAGCGAAAATCAATATCAGCGAAAAGAAATTGAACTTAGAAACAGATTGAACCAGCAATTGAGCAATTATAAAAACCAACAACGAATCATTGAAAATTATGAACAAAAACAGCTTCCAAAATCTGATATCATCTTAAAAGCAGCCCAGAAACAGATGGAAGTAGGGGAAATTGATTACCTGAATTGGGTAATACTAGTGAATCAGGCCGTAAAAACCAAAGCAGATTATATTGATCAGTTGGAAAAATTGAATCAAATAGGAGCCGAACTTCAATTCTTAATTTCAAAATAACAACGTCATGCAATTCAGAAACATATCAATATACAGCCTTTCTCTACTTCTTGTTTTATCTTCATGTTCAGGGAAAAAAGAGGAAGAAAAAACGGTTTACGAAAACACAAAATTCACTAAAAACAACCAAAATTCGATTCATCTTACGGAAAAACAGATTCAGTCTGTAGGAATTACCACAACCGCCATCCAAAACAGGAATATGGAAAAGCTGGTGAGACTGAACGGGAAAGCTGAAATTGCGCCTTCTCACATTAGTTTAGTTTCCAGCATTATGGGTGGGCACATCAAGTCTATCCATGTGATGAATGGAAGTCATTTCAGCAAAGGGCAGGTTCTTGCTGTGGTAGAAGATCCTCAGTTTATACAGCTGCAACAGGATTATCTGGTAACCAAAGCACAGCTTGAAGCAGCAAGACTGAATTTCAACCGCCAGAAAGATCTTAATACAAGCAAAGCCAGCAGTGATAAAACGATGCAGACCGCTCAGGCAGACTATGCTACCCTTAATGCAACTTTAAAAGGTCTTGAAGAAAAACTAAGAATCATTGGAATTAATGCCAAAGGTTTAAATACCGGAAATATCAGAAGTAAGATCAATATTTATGCTCCGTTTACAGGTTTTGTGAGCAAAATTCTTGTGAATAATGGACAATACATCAATCCGGCAGATACTTTATTTGAGCTGATCAATCCAGCCGGACTTCTTTTAGAATTAAAAATCTTTGAAAATGATGTGAATGATGTAAAAGTGGGACAGGAAATCTTAGTGTACAACAATCAGAAACCGGATATAAAATCAAACGCTAAAATTGTCAGTGTTGTTCCAAACATTGAAAACGGAGGTTCTGCAACAGCAATAGCCAAACTATCTTCTCCTAATTCTGAATTTGTAAAAGGAATGTACATCAACGCTGAAGTCAATATCAGCAGCCATTACACGCAGGGACTTCCCAACGAAGCGGTAGTTTCTTTTGAAAATAAAAATTATATTTTTGAAGACCTGGGAAAATCCAATTATAAAATGATTCCTGTGGTTATTGGAATTTCAGATGACCAATTTACAGAGGTATTAAAAGCTGATTTTTTTAAAGATAAGAAAATTGTACAGAAAGGTGCTTACAGCCTTCTGATGATCCTTAAAAACAAAGCACAATAATTTTAAATACATATTGTACAATCAAAAGATCAGTCGAAAGATTGGTCTTTTTTGTTGATACAATAAAGTTGTTTAAACTTTATAAAACCACAAAAGTCACAAAAGCTTTCATTTTAAATACATGTTAATCTACTCAAATAGATTTAGTTAGAATTATTCTGAAGAAAAGTTCACATAAGATGAAAATCTTTGATTTTTACAAAACTTAGGTGTACTTACTATGCATAAAGCTTGGCTCTAAAAAGCTTAAGTGTTTAAACTTTTGTGCCTTTTGTGATTAAAAACAATCAAGATAGGAGTTGAGACGGCTTCAATGTTTTACTATAAAGCTTCTTCAGTGACAAAGTCGCACTTTTTTACTCTTTCAAAATGAGCATTTGAATCACTATTACCTTGCATTAAAAAACTTAAAAACATGACATTTGACATGTTTTACACATTGAGAAATACTATTTAATGCATAATTCATTTTAAAATAATATTTTTAAGAAGTGAATAGTTGTAAAGGATTTTTAGATGAATAATAAAAGAACTTTTATCAAAACTTTATGACAAAAAAACCTTTGCACAACTTCCATATTCCGGTAATGGGACTGGCTTATACAATAGACAGCCCGATCCGTGTTGCCCAATATGGAATCTCTTCTGTGATCTCTATCATTGATGATGAAATCCTTGAAAAGATGAAAAACTTTTACAACAAAAAGTTTAATCTTGACTATTGGGGCATTTCAACGAAAACGGAAGATTACAGAGCAAGAAGAATTACTGCCTATCTGGATATGGTGGATGATATCGTGAACGAAAAATTTGAATCTTTCAAACAGGAAATCAGTAAAAATAAGGAGGCTCTAAAAGACTTTGTGGCGATGCTTCCGAATTCTTCAGATCTGAAATCCGGGCTTCAAAACATGGTTAATCAAACGGATAACTGGAGTTCTTCTATAAAAAACTTCATTGAAACCAACTTAAAACCTGGAAGTATCGACGTCAATATCATGACGAAAGTAGATAAAGACAATTATCAAAAAAACGAACAGCTTCCTGTCATGTATAATGATGCCCATGCTTCACTGCGCGGATTTGCAAAAAGTAAACTATCATCTTCTATGGTTCTTTCTGCAGGAATGAACCCTCGTCTGTACAGCTACATGGAAGAATTTGAAGACTTTTTCCCGGATGAAAACGGAAAGATTAAAAAGAAAATCATTCTTAAAGTGAGTGACTTCCGTTCTGCCATGATCCAAGGGAACTTTCTTGCTAAAAAAGGGTTATGGGTTTCAGAATATAGAATAGAATCCGGGCTGAATTGCGGGGGACATGCATTTGCAACCGAAGGAATGCTTCTCGGGCCTATTATGGAAGAATTTAAGCAGAAAAAAAATGAACTGATACAGTCAGCTCATCAATTGATGATGAAAGCTTTGGAGCAAAAAGGGAAAATTATAGTTTCCGAACCTTTAGAAATGAAAATTACCGTTCAGGGTGGAGTGGGAACTTCTGAAGAACACGAATTTTTATTGGCCAATTACAATGTAGACAGCGTAGGATGGGGCTCACCGTTTTTACTGGTGCCCGAAGCGACTTCTGTAGACACCGAAACCAGAAATCTTCTTGTAAAAGCAAAAGAGCAGGATTTTTATCTCAGTAATATTTCGCCACTGGGAGTTCCCTTCAATACAGTAAAAGGAACCTCCAACGAAAGATTGAAACATGAAAAAGAGGCTAAGGGAAAACATGGAAGCTCATGTCCGAAAAAACTTCTGGCATTGAGTAAAGAGTTCTCTCCGGAAGGCACCTGCACCGCTTCTAAGAAATATCAGGATATCAAACTGAAAGAATTGTATGCTGACAGGGAAACATTCACAGAGAAAGAATTTGATAAAAGGAAATCCGAAATTACAGATAAAGCCTGTCTGTGTGTAGGTCTTGTAAATGCTGCCTATATGGAGCAAAATCTTGAGATCAAAGGTGAAAAACAAGGAGTTGTCATATGTCCCGGACCGAATATTGCTTTTTTTGATAAAGAAGTTTCGCTTTCGGAAATGGTAAAGCATATTTATGGAAACACCAATATTCTTGCTGATAATCAACGCCCCAATATGTTCATCAACGAACTGAAAATGTATGTTGATTATCTTAAAAAAGAAATCGTTGAATCATCAGCACAGATTACCCATTCACAAACCAAAAAATGGAATGCTTTCAAGAAAAATATCTTAGAAGGTATAGAATATTATCATGAGCTTTTTAAAGCATCATCATACTTCAGCAACGGTTTATCAACCATCAACCTGCAATTACAGGAATACAAACTTCAGCTTATCGCTATTGAGGTTCCTCAGGTTGAAAAATAACCGTATTTTTTTAATTGATAGATAATAAAAACAGCTTTCAAATGGGGCTGTTTTTATTTTTTTTAAGCTGTTTTTGTTGGAAAAACGAAAAGGCGCAAAGAAATCTTACCTGCATTGTGTTATAAGGCGCAAAGATTTTATCTCCGATAAAATTGAATCCTGGATATTTTGAATCTTCTCTCGCAAATGCTGCAAATTAAGCAGAGGATAATGAAAAGATTTGCAGGAAAAATTTATAGCATACCATTTGCTGAAAATCTATGATTTTCTTGCGCCTTAAATACACAATAATTCTATAAATCTTTGCGCCTTTGCGTTTCTCCAACAAAACAATAATCAAAAAAACTTAGGAAACATCAGCATTTCTATTTATAATAACTATGGAGTGAATGGCTATTTTGAATTTTCTTCAGGCTTAATATTCCTTACCTTAGACGTCACTTAGTAAAATTTTTTTATGGAAAAAAGAAAGATCAAAAATACCGATTTAACGATTGCTCCAATCAATTTCGGGGGAAATGTTTTTGGATGGACACTGGATGAGAAACAATCTTTTGATATATTGGACCGCTTTGCAGAAGCCGGTTTTAATTTTGTGGATACTGCAGATACGTATTCATGGTGGGTAAATGGTAAAGGCGGACAGTCTGAAGAAATCATCGGAAAATGGATGAAAAGCCGTGCGAATCGTGATCATATTGTTTTGGCTACGAAGGTGGGTTCTGAAACCAAAGAGCATGGTTATGATATTAGCAGAAAGCATATCTTACAATCGGTAGATGAGTCCCTGCAAAGACTTCAGACGGATCATATTGATATTTATTATACTCATTTTGACGACAATATCACTCCGGTAGAAGAAACACTTTCTGCGTATGATGAAATCATTAAAGCTGGAAAAGTACGCTATATCGCCGCTTCCAACTTATCACCAGAACGTTTAAAAGCATCATTTGAAGCCGCTGAAAAGAATAATCTTCCTAAATATGTTGCTTTACAGCCTCATTACAACTTAATGGAAAGAGAAGGTTTTGAGACAAATTACGCTCCTCTGGCAGAACAGTTTGGTTTAAGTGTATTTCCATACTGGTCTTTGGCAGCAGGTTTCTTAACAGGTAAATACCGTGATGAAACAGATCTTGCAAAAAGTGCGAGAGGGGAAGGAGTAAGAAAATATTTAAATCCAAAAGGACTTGAAGTATTGAAAGCTCTTGATCAGGTGAGTGCAAAGCATAATACCACTCAGGGAACGGTTTCTCTGGCATGGTTATTATCCAATCCATTGATTACAGCACCGATTGTAAGTGCTACCAGTGCATCTCAGCTTGAAACGGTATTCAATGCTCCTAAACTGGTTTTGGATCAGGAAGATATTGAGCTGCTGAATAACGCGAGCAACTAGTTTTCGACTTCATTATAGATTAAAATTAAATCCGTTCAACAATGAACGGATTTTTTTATGATTCGATGACGCTAACCACCCCGTCAAAAATTCTTTGAATTTTTGCCACCCCTCCAGAGGAAGGGAATTCAGGCTTTCGGTTGTCATATTCGGTTTTTACTATTAATCAGAATATTCTTTCAATAGCTGTCTGTAGCTCATTAATATTGAAGATTTTGAAATAAAGCCTATAAAATCATTATTATCACTGATTACGGGCAGGTTCCATACTCCGGTATCATCAAAAGTCTGAAGAATTTCCAACGGCTTATTTTCACGATGAAGTATTGCCGGTGGGGCCTTCATCAACTGAACTACCATCTGGGAAGCATCAATCTCTTTGTTAAAAAGATAAGGTCTGATGTCATCCAATGTAAGAACTCCTTTTAATTTGCGGTTTTCATCTACAACGGCAAAAATATTTTTATCGCCATTCTTTACCATTTCAAATAATTCTGTCACAGAAGCATTTTCATTGATCGTCTGCGAATATTTATCAATAAAATCTTCTGTTCTTAAAGCAAAAAGAAGGTTTTTATCGTGCTTATTGGTAAATATCTTTCCTTCATCTGCTAAAGATTCCAGTTCCGGAGAAATTGGAGAGAACCATTTTGCAATAAGATAAGAGATCACAGAAACAATCATCAGAGGGATAAACAGGTCATATCCAAAACTGGATTCCGCAATCAGAAATATGGCAGTAAGCGGAGCATACAAAACACCGCTCATCGCTCCGGCCATTCCCACCAAAACAAGATTGGTCACCGGAACATCCGTAAAGCCTAAATGCTGACAAATAAGGGCAAATAAATAGCCTAAAGTTCCGCCTGCAAAAAGGGAAGGTGCAAAATTACCTCCATTTCCACCGCTAAATATGGTGAAAGAAGTTGCAAATGCTTTTAAAAGCAATACAAGTACTAAAAATATAATAATCGTCCAGTCTCCGATCTCAAAATATCTGAAAAAACTGTTTTCAATAATAGAGTAGGTATTTCCGTTGGTAAAGGCTTTTACGGTTTCATATCCTTCTCCGAATAAAGGAGGAAAAAGAACACATAAAAGTGAAAGTACCGCACCTCCAAACATCGCTTTACGCATTCTCGAAAGCTGAAGTCCTTTAATAAAATGCTCCACTTTTTGAGAAATGATCACAAAATAACGGGCATACAAACCTGTAAAAATTCCTAAAATAAGATAATACGGAACATTTTTATAGTTGAAAGGATCTCTTGTATAAAATCTGAAAAGAACATCTTCCTGAAGCAAAATCCTTGATAAAAGACTTCCGCAAACTGCAGCAACCACCAAAGGAATAAAATCTGTAAAAACAACCCCGGTCAAAAGGATTTCAAACGCAAACATAATCCCTGCAATGGGAGCATTGAATGCGGACGCAATTCCCGCTGTAGCACCGGCAGCCAGCAATAATGTACGTTCTTTGTAGCTCAATCTGTACGTCTGTGCATAGTTTGAACCAATAGCTGCTCCGGTCACCGCAATCGGACTTTCCAATCCGGCAGAACCTCCCAGGCCTACGGTCACCGCACTCTGTATCACCTGCGAATACATTTTAACAGAAGCTACAATACTGGAATTCTGTGCAATCTCATAGAGAATGGCTCCGATACCTTTACGGTCCTGTCCTTTAAACAAGGTCAGAACAATCATCGTGGTCAGAACAATTCCTAAAAATGGAAAAACAATATAGAATAATATCTGATATTCAAAATGAACTTTATTGGTAATGAAATAATGAATATTGTGTACCAGGGTTTTCAGAATAACTCCGGCAAGACCTGCAGTACAGCCTACCAGAATCCCTGAAAGAACGAGAAATTGATTTCTGCTCAATCTGTTATTCAGCCAATGCAGGATGAGCTCATAACTGCGTGCTTTTTCTAATCCGTATTTCTGGAAATCTCTTTTAAATTTAAGGAAGCTTAGGTATTTTTTTTTGTTGTGAATTTTCACCTTCGAAACATTTTACACTATCATCAGATTGATACAGCACCGTAAATTTATGAAATATATAATAAAAAATCATAAAAAGGGCTTTCCAAAATGTGGGTATTCTTTCTTAAACTTAAAAAAGGCAATATTTATTTAAATTTGTAAATCAATGTTTTATAACGTGATTTCAGTGTTTTTTGCTATATTATGATTAACTTTTATTTTGAGTTCAAAATTTCTTCGAAATTTAATAATAGTTTTATTGCATGAAAATTCTAATCGTTGAAGACGAAGCAGAGCTTGCCAAAAGTATTTCCGAATATCTGTCCGGAGAGCATTATCTCTGTGAATCCGCCAGTACATTTGGTGAGGCTATGAACAAAATAGAAACGTTTGTATATGACTGTATTTTATTGGACATTATGCTTCCGGATGGGAATGGTCTGAAGATTCTGGAAGAATTAAAAAAACAGCAGAAACAGGACGGTGTCATTATTATTTCTGCCAAAAATGCGCTTGATGATAAAATTGAAGGGCTGAAACTTGGTGCTGATGATTATCTTACCAAACCTTTTCATCTTTCGGAGCTGATGGCAAGGGTATATTCTATTATCAGGAGAAAACAGTTCAGCAGCTCTAATGTGGTAACGCAAAATGAACTTCAGATTGATTTGCTGGCCAAAACAGTATCGGTAAATGATGAAGTCATTTCACTGACTAAGAAAGAATTTGATCTCTTAATTTATTTTATCGGCAACAAAAATAAAGTAATTTCCAAAAGTACATTAGCTGAACATCTTTCCGGAGATTTCGCAGATATGCTTGATAATCATGATTTTGTTTATGCACACGTAAAAAACCTTAAGAAAAAGCTTTATGATGCCGGATGTGGGCATTATCTAAAAACGGTATATGGAACGGGGTATAAATGGGAAGTTTAAATAATTATGAATTATAAATTATGAGTGAAAAGAAAAATGTGCTGAAAAGATAAAAGTTTTAGTTTTGCTATTAGGATTATTAATCTTTACAGATATAAATATTAAAAATAATCCGAAGCATTATCATTACATCAAAAAATAAATCAAAAAAAAAGAATTCATAATCCATAATTTATAATTCATCATTACTGTGAAGCCTCTACTTACCAAAACCACGAAACCCTTTCTTATCTACGTACTTATTGTACTGATGATAAGTATTCCTGTATACTATTTTGTGGTGGATACGATCTGGAAAAGTGAGCTGGATGAGCATAATCAGATTATTGTTGAGAAAACAGCTTATGAGTTCAACCAACTAAAGCTGTCTGATGAAGCGCTGGAAAAAAGTCTTGAACTATGGAACCATATTCAGCCTGAAACGAATATTGAGAAAATCTCTTCCAGCCAGATTAAAAGAGATACGATATATACGTATGAAAAACACCTACCTTTTATATCAGAGCAGAAAAAAGAGCGCTATAGATGCCTTAAAAAGGTAATTTATCTTCATCACAAACCTTATCTTTTTACGATACAGACCAATATTGAAGAATCTCATGAGACAATCGCTGTGATTGCTATGATCACCATATTTTTCTTTATAGTCATTGTAGTTGGGCTTTTATATTTGAATAGAAAACTTTCTACATCTATCTGGAAACCGTTCAGGGATACACTCGATCAGCTGAAAACTTTTAAACTTAACAGTCAGAATACACTGAAATTTCCGATTTCTGATACTACTGAATTTGAAGAACTTAATCAATCTCTTTACAGGCTGATAGAACGTAATATTTCTACTTATAAAACTCAGAAAGAATTTACAGAAAATGCTTCCCATGAGCTGCAAACTCCGCTCGCCATTATCAAGAATAAGCTAGATCTTTTGCTTCAGGATCAGGATCTTACTGAAAAACAGTATCGGATTGCAGAAGATATAAATAGAGCACTTACGAGAAGTTCCCGCATCAATAAAAATCTTTTGCTTCTTGCTAAAATTGATAATAACCAGTTTGACAGCTCAGAAACTATTTCCTTTGATAATCTTCTTCATCAAAGTATTGAAATTCTCGGGGAACATATTGAACAAAAAAATATTTCTATTCAGAAAGAGATCTCCCATAATGTAGTGGTTAGGGGAAACAGCATTCTCACTGAAATACTGATCAATAATCTCATCCTCAACGCGATTCGTCATACTTCTCCAGGAGGCACCATCAATATCCACCTGAACAGTTCTTCCTTTGAAATTTCTAATTCCGGGATAGAAAAACTGAAAACAGATTTACTGTTCAAAAGATTTTCAAAACTTTCAACGGATAACAGCGGAAGCGGGCTGGGGCTTTCCATTATACAGGAAATAAGTAAGTTTCATCATTGGAATATCAGTTACAGATTTGAGAATAATCAACATATTTTCACTGTTAATTTATAGTTAAAAAATATCCTGCTTCAGACAATTCTAAATTTCTTCTAAATCGGATTGCACCTTTGTATAGAAAACATACTGAGGTATATATATTATTTAGAAATGATTTTAAAAATTGCCCTTTTATTCGCAGGAACAATCCTTGCATTTTGGATCAGTGCCATTTGTGGAGGCGGTGCAAGTCTTATTCTGATTCCGATTTTGAATTTGCTGCTTCCTACCTCTCTGGTCCCTTTTTCTCTGACGATTGGCACTTTTACAAGTTCTGCCTCCCGAATTGCTGTATTTAAGAAACATATTAATTGGAAAATATTTTTATGGTTTGTTCCTTTCTCTATTCCGGCGGTATTATTGGGAGCTTACCTGATCAAATATGTCAACCCAAACTATCTTCAGCTGGCTGTTGCTTTTTTCCTTATTGCCAATCTTCCACAACTTTTTGCTTCTAAAAATAAGATTGAAGAAACAGGCAAAGAATATCCGAAATCTGCATTGGCACTTATTGGTTTTTCTGCCGGTTTTATTTCAGGAATTACCGGAGCCGTTGGACTTCTTTTCAATCGTTTTTATCTAAAATTCGGTCTTAAAAAGGAGGAAATTGTAGCTACACGGGCAGCCAATGAGGTTTTTCTTCACTTTATTAAGCTTATTATTTACATTTCATTAGGATTATATTCCAATACAGCATTATGGCTGGGGATTGCCATTGCAGGAGCCGCTATAGTTTCCTCATATACGGTAAAATATATTCTTCCGCACCTTAGCGAAAACCTGTTTAAAAAAATAGGATATGGAGCAATGGTGGTATCAGGAGTCACTTTATTCACGAGTACTTCCGGAAAAATCATTCAACAGGATAATATTGTGGTAAAGACTTCCTCTACACCACATGAAAATGTCTATTCCATGTCCTGGAAAAATAGCCGTATGGTATTCGAATATAAGGCAAGTAAAGGGCTTGAAGTTGAAAAGACTGTGCAGCCTGAAGAATTATCAGGAAACCTTAAAGAGAAATACCATTCCCTGATGGAATACTACGATGAAGTTCATATAGAAAAAGTGTATGCTCTGGGAAAAGAGACCACTCATGAATTCTATTGTTACAAAGACAATGTACTTACCAAATTTAAAGCCTGATCATTCACCTATAAAAAAATAAGACATGAGAACAGCAAACAAAGTTGCAGCAGTCACTCTGCTTTTCTGGTTGATGAAAATCATAGCGACCACGTTAGGAGAAACGCTTGGTGATTTTATATCCATGACACTTAATCTAGGATATGTCATAGGAATTTTGGTTACCCTGCTATTTTTTATCATCATTCTAACAATACAGCTTCAGGTGAAAAAAAATATTCCCTCGGTGTACTGGATGGTGATTATAGGAACCACAACGTTAGGAACCGAAATTTCTGATTTTATCGACAGAACTTTAAAAACCGGATATTTTGCAGGGAGCCTAATCCTTCTTTCGGGACTTTTGATTTCCTTGTTCTTATGGTACAAAAAGTATGGCAACCTTGAAGTATATCCGATTTTTGAAAGAAATAAAGAATTCTATTATTGGACAGCAATACTATTTTCCAATAGCCTGGGGACTGCGTTTGGGGATTTTCTGAGCGATAATCTAGGACTTGGATATCTGACGGGAGCCTTGGTAACCGGACTGATTATATTAGTCGTGGTAGTGATGCATTACTTTACGAAAATCAATCACGTTGTCCTGTTTTGGATTGCTTTTGTATTTACAAGACCATTTGGTGCAACCTTCGGGGATCTTTTAACCAAACCTTTAGCCAAAGGGGGACTTGACCTTGGAACACTCAATGCATCTCTGATATCCCTCACATTGATGGTTCTGTTGATTATTATTTCTCAAAGAAAGCACAACAGGGAGTTACCCTTTCAGCACGAATAATTCCCCTATACCGAAGAAGATTATTAAGAAAATAAAGATGAGTAAAATGAATAGAACAAAACTGTTATTTTTTCCAACCTGCATGGTAATTTCCTCCATGGTTTCTGCACAGACAACCTCTGTAACGTTATCAGGAAAAGTTGCCAATAAAGATAAGACCGCATTACCTTATGCCCACATCATTTTAAAAAAAGAAAAAGACAGCGCATTTACAGTGGGAACGATTACCAATGAAGAAGGACGATTTTCTCTTACAGGCATCAAGCCGGATCACTATCTTCTGGAAACCTCCATTGCAGGATATCATTCACAAGTACAGCCTGTTTTTATAGGAAGCCTTTCTGAATTTCTTGAAATCCCTGCTATTGAACTCGCTCAGAAACAGGATGGTGAGACTACGATAGAAGCTATCACTATTACTGCTTCCAAAAAGAATGAAATAGACAGCCGGCTAGACAAAAAAACATATTCTGTAGCAGATAACATCAGCCAAAGTGGAGGATCTGTACTACAAAGCATGCAAAATCTTCCTGGAATAACTGTACAGGATGGTAAAGTACAGCTAAGAGGAAATGATAAGGTAACAGTATTGATTGATGGGAAACAGACCGCTCTTACAGGTTTTGGAAGCCAGACTGGATTGGATAATATTCCTGCTTCTGCAATTGATAAAATTGAAATCATCAACAATCCTTCATCGAAATACGATGCCAATGGGAATGCAGGGATCATCAATATTATCATGAAAAAGAATAAGCAGAACGGATGGAATGGAAAAGCAGGGTTTACCACAGGCTTAGGTTCTCTTTGGGTAAGAAAAGAAAATCTTCCCACGATAAGACCGCAGTATACGCTGACACCAAAGATTAATCCTTCATTATCTGTCAATTACAGGAAAGATAAAATAAATATATTTTTACAAGCCGATAATCTATATACTGAAACACTTAACAAAAATGAATTTGTAACGCGTACTTATGATAATGGAACCGTTATTAATTCCCAGCTGAAAAGAAACAGAAATACCAATTTCTTTACTACCAAAGCCGGAATAGACTGGACTATTGATTCACAAAATACAATAACTGTTTCAGGAATGTATGGAAGTGAAAAGATCATTGACAGGGGAGATCAGCCTTTTTTTAATGGAGATTTCTCCCAGCGTCTCCGTCTGTGGCAGTTTTTGGAAGACGAATTGAAAACAACCGTGATGGGAACCGCTTCCTATCAGCATAAATTCAAAGATGCAGGGCATGTTCTGAATGTAGGTTTCAATTATACATTCCACAGAGAGGATGAAAAATATTTTTATGATAACTATCTTCCCGCTTCTACAGGGACTGATGCCTTCAAATTATTATCTGACGAACAGGTTTATGATTTCAATGTAGATTATGTAAAACCGTTGAAATACGGGAGAATAGAAACAGGGATTAAGCTGAGAAGCAGAAGTATTCCTACGAATATGAATTTTATTCCCGGGGTCAATTCCGTTTTGGATGTTTCTGCCGGAGGGAAAGCTGATTATAAAGAATTTATTCCTGCGGTGTATGGAAACTACATTTTCGAAAATGAGAAATGGGAAGCAGAACTGGGACTCAGGCTGGAATATGTAAGAATTCAATATGACGTCAATCCAAATCATCCTACTTATAAAAGTGATGGATATAATTATACGCAGCCTTTCCCGAATTTCAGGCTGGCTTACAAGCTGGATGACCGTAATAAATTCTCTATCTTTTATAACAGAAGGGTAGACCGCCCCAATGAAGTAGATATCAGGATTTTTCCAAAGTATGATGATGCTGAAATCATTAAAGTAGGGAATCCGGCATTAAGGCCCCAGTTTACTAATTCTGTTGAACTTGGATATAAACACAATTGGGATAATGGGTATCTGTATTCTGCATTATACCATCGTTTTGCTAATGGAACAATCACCCGAATCTCAAGTATTGTACCGAACAGCAATCTTATTTATGCCCTATTCCAGAATGCAGGAAAAAGCTATAATACAGGAATCGAAACCATATGGAACCAAAAGATATCCGGTGTCTATTCCTTTAATGTGAATGGAAATATTTACCGAAATCAGATCAATGCATTTACCGTACAAAACCTGTATCCTGAGCCCAATACGTTCTCGGCAGATCAGCAGACGGCCATTTCAGGAAATATCAAGATGAATAATATTTTTCATTTTACAAAAGGATTAGATGCTCAGTTTACCCTTGTTTATCTGGCTCCGGATATTATTCCGCAGGGAAAGATACAATCGAGATTCTCGATGGATATAGGAGTGAAAAAAGCCATTCAGAAAGGGAAGGGTGAATTGTTTTTGAATGCTTCAGATGTATTGAATACAATGGTCATAAAAAAATCTATCCAGGGAAATGGATTCGCTTATACCAGCAATGATTATTATGAAACTCAGGTCGTTCGACTGGGGTACAGCTATAAATTTTAATACAGAATTGAAAAACTATAAATGTGATTTAGGATGAAAAAGCACTTTCAAAAAACACTTATTTATATGATGGTTTTGAGTTCATTGATCAGCAGAGTCAATGCTCAGAATACCAATGACACGATAACAGTTCAGACACCTGTACAGGACAGCACGATGACTTCCGGAAGGCAAAAAAACACGCTAAATTACAAAAGTCTGATCATCCCTGGAGCATTTATTGCTTATGGGGTGGCAGGTTTAACGATGAATAATCTGAAACAGCTTAATCAATCCACAAGATTTGAAATCAATGAGCATCAGCCTACCCGTATGAACCTGGATAATTATACCCAATATGCTCCTGCTGCGATGGTATATGGGCTGAATGCTATAGGGATAAAAGGGAAACATAACCTCAGAGACCGTACCATTATCTATGCTTCTTCACAACTGATTGCGGCAGCATTTACTATGCCATTAAAATATCTTGTGAAGGAAGAAAGGCCTGACGGTTCCAATACGTTATCTTTTCCCTCAGGGCATGCTGCTACAGCATTTTCCTCAGCGCAGTTTATGTTCCGGGAATATAAAGACACCAATTTCTGGCTGAGTCTTTCAGGATATCCTTTTGCTGTATTTACAGGAGTATACAGAATGTTGAATGACAAGCATTGGCTGGGAGATGTGGTTGCAGGAGCCGGTTTTGGAATTCTTTCTACAGAACTGGCTTATTGGCTGTTTCCAAGAATCGATAATTTGCTGAGAGGAAAAAATAAAAGTAAAAATACATTTTCATCCAACATGGTAATGCCATTTTACCAAAATAAAACCGTGGGGATAGGATGGGTGAAAACCTTTTAGTATTACCATAAAGCTTCCTCCTGTTATTTTATTGATTAAAAAGCACGTTTCATGACTGGACCGTGCTTTTTAATCTTATATTTTATCAAACTACTTTCGCTTTACGGATTATTTTTGCCAGAAGATTGGGTAAGAATCTTTTCAGATAAACAGCCATGACTTCTTTACCTCCTATCGCTTTTTGTATTTTCTGCTTTTCAATGGCATGCAACATCTTTTTTGCAAAAACATCAGCAGGCATTCCGTTCATTGTGGCATCATCCATTGTTCCCTGCACAGAACCATTTCCGGTAACGGCATGTACAGAAATATCCGTTTGAATAAATCCTGGGCAAATAATGGTGATTTTAATATTCTTATCAAATAATTCTGCCCGGAGCGCATCGAAAAAACCATGCAGTGCATGTTTGGCACCAGCGTATCCGCTTCGCATAGGAGCCCCGAATATCCCCATCAGGCTGGATACAACTGCAATCTGTCCTCCTTTGTTTCTGATCATATACGGTACAACCGCCTTAGTAAGGGCTACAGTTCCGATATAATCAATATCTATAAGCTGTTTATCTACCTCAATATCAGTTTCCATAGCCAAAGAACGTTGTGATAACCCTGCATTATTAATCAGAATATCAATCTTTCCGAACTGTTCTGCTGCTTTCGCTGTCATCTCCGGCATTTCCTTATAATTCTTCAGGTCTAAAGCAATTACAGCATATCGGTCAGAGTTCAATCCTGAATTTTTAGCTACTGAATGAAGCTGTTCTTCTTTCCTGGAAGAAAGGATTATTTTTGCACTGCTGTTCTTTGCCAGATCTTTCACCAACGCTTCTCCAATACCTGATGAAGCTCCGGTTATCCAAATGACTTTATGATCAAAATAATTACTCATATTTTTACTTAATTATCTTATTGAAGTCCGGCAATATATTTCCCGGCTTTCATTCCTGAAAAAATACAGCCTCCCAAAAAAGTTCCTTCTAATGCCCGGTAGCCATGCATTCCGCCACCGCCAAAACCAGCGACTTCCCCGGCCGCATACAATCCTTCAATGATACTGTCATCATCTCTTAATACCTGTCCGTTCAGATTGGTTTTTATTCCGCCCAGTGTTTTACGGGTTAAAATATTAAGGCGTACCGCAATTAAAGGTCCATTTTCAGGAGCTAGAATTTTATGAGGAGAGGCCACACGCCCCAGTTTATCCCCTAAATAATTACGGGTATTCCGGATATAATTGACCTGAGTGTCTTTTGAAAATTTATTATCTAATTCTCTGTCTCTGGCTTCAATTTGAGATTTTATCTTTTCATAATCCAAAAGATTATTACCCGTTAATTCATTCATCCTTTTAACCAAATCTTCCAGATTATCTGATACAATAAAGTCTTTTCCATGCTCTTTAAAAGCTTCTACCGGTCCTGGTGCCTTTTTACCGAAAATCCTTTTTAGGAAAAGAACATAGTCTTTATTTGTAATATCCGGATTCTGTTCTGATCCTGAAAGGGCAAATTCTTTTTTGATAATTTTCTGGGTCAGGATAAACCACGAATAAGAAAAACCAGTATCCTGGATATATTTTAAAGTCCCCAACGTATCAAACCCGGGAAGAAAAGGAGCGGGTAGGCGTTTACCTTTTGCATCAAACCATAAGGAAGAAGGTCCCGGCAATATCCGGATTCCGTGCTTGGGCCAGATGGGATTCCAGTTCTGTATACCTTCCGTATAATGCCACATTCTGTCAGGATTAATGATATGAGCACCTGCATTTTCAGCAATACCAATCATTTTCCCATCCACATAGGCGGGAACTCCGCACACCATATTTTCCGGTGCTTTCCCCAATCTTTCGGGCCAGTTTTTCCTGACCAAATCATGATTGGCACCAATACCTCCGGAAGCTATAATAATATTTGGCGCTGTATATTCAAACTGTGAGATCACATTTCTGTTGGTAGGAGCCCCTCTTTCATGAGTGTCATTTTCAAGAATATCTCCTTTAAGACCTTTTATTTTTCCATTTTCCACTAATAATTCTGTTACCCTGTGCCTGAACTTCATTTGCAGCAATCCTTTTTCCTGAGCTTTGTACGCCTTTTCTACAAAAGGTTTTACAACGCCTGTACCGGTTCCCCAGCTGACATGAAAGCGGGGTACAGAGTTTCCATGACCTGTTGCAGAGCCATCACCGCGTTCTGCCCAGCCTACCATAAACATTAGCTTGATTCCCAGTTTAGAAATGTATTCATATTTTTCACCTGCAGCAAATTTCAGGTAAGCTTCAGCCCATTGGCGGGGCCAGTAATCTTCCGGTCGGTCAAAGCCTGCAGTCCCTTTCCAGTCCTGCAAAGCCAGTTCATAAGAATCTTTGATTCCTACTTTCCTTTGTTGTGGAGAATTAATCAGGAATAAGCCTCCAAAAGACCAGAAGGCCTGTCCACCTATATTCTGCTCCGTTTCCTGATCCAAAAGCAGTACTTTTTTTCCTGCATTGGTAATTTCCATCGCAGCGGTAAGCCCTGCCAGTCCGGTTCCTATGATAATGGCATCAGGCTGGAATTTTTCTTCCATTTTTCAGGTATTTTTATTGAATGATACTTTGATATAAATGTATAAAATATTTGTTCTCCAATGAGATAAAAGAACTATCAATAGCATATCATTTGCAGGTCTTTTATTCTAAGATTTCAAATTCAACCTGAGCTCCTAAATCTTCCAGGTCTTTACCATCATGCTGCAACCATTGGTAATACCCTGTTCGGAATAGAATTCTGTTACTTTTACTCCGCTCCAATGCTTCTGATCCAGACAGTTTGTGTTCTTTTTTCAGCAAAGCAATAATTTTCATTTTATTGGGTCCGATATCAGTAATGTATAAATTGGCCTTTTGCCAGTATGGTGCTGTGATTTCCTCATCCACAGTGTTCTCTGCAGTTTCTTCCATATTTTCTATGGCTTCACAAACTTCTTCCCAGAAAGGATTATTAATATCTTCATACTGACTGAAATAATCTGTCAGTGCCTCTTTATCAAATTTTATAGCATAAACATCATCTAACATTTTTTGAAAGGAAATTAAATTTTCAGCCACTTTTATAGGTTCCCAGAAACCTTGTCCATGATAAGCAAAATACACTGGGAAACCTGAAGCATGTTCATTTAAATCAATAAAGAAGGGATCTGCAAAATAATTGGTTCCCAATACAACCCAGTCAAGCTTAAAATCACCGGAAGCATTACTGCTGTATATTTTATTTTCAACTGAATTATAGTGATAGCCATCCTGAAAATAATAGATTTGATCTGCCACCGCATAATTTTCAGGGAATAGGAGAATTTCTGAAGCAACTGCCTTTTTAAGAAACTGTATAATAGCAGGATAAGAAGAAATCCGTTGAAACAGATTCTTATTTTCGATTGCTCTTTTCTCCAAATCTTCGGTTGATAGAGAAATCTGTTTTCTCTCAAATGGAAACCTTTGCTGCATCCAGTGCATTAAATCGCGATCCAATACTTTCAGTAATTCTTCCTGCAAAACACCGTAGGAGCTTATATAAACCTTGGTATCATTTTCTTTTTTGGAAATTAAAGCAACTTGTCCCCCCGAATCATCAGCAACAGGAATATAACCAGGAAGAAACTCTTCAAACTGATACGTATCATATCGTTCCTGAACATCTTCTTTGCTTCGAAATACGCGCACAATATCATACACGATCTCATTTTCAAATTTTTTTGTGAAAACTTTTATAAATTCACACCAATGAGCCGGAAAATTTACTTTCATAAAACAATATTACTTTTTAGGAAACCATGATCAACAAAGGATTTTCATCAATCTTACCACTAAAATACAAAAAACTCTTAGCTCTGATCAATAAGAACCGTATTTTTATATTTGTGAAGGTTTTAAATAGACACTTTTTAAAAACAAAAAATGAATACATCCCATACATATCAAGCATTCGCTGTTGCAAAGGACGGAACACGTCAGCGTATTGACGCAGAATCTATTATTATACAGCTTGAGGAAGAGGAAATTGAAATTCCACTGTCACAGCTACATCCAGTTTTTCAGGGGAAATTAACTCTGATTACAGGATCAGCCATACAAGGCAGGGAGAATGAAAGGGAAGGAGGAACTCAATTTGTCATAGAACCGGGAGCTTCAAATGTGATTCATGTCACTCCAAAAAAGTTATGATTTCTACAAAATAGACCATGGATACTAATTTTCCTGTATCCCGTACAGATCGCTCAGCAAAACATTTTTATCTTTGTGAAAAATAGAAGTATGAAGTATTTGTTTATCATTGCTTGTTTTGTCTGTTCTTTTTTCAGCCAGGCACAGCAAAAACAGGATCCATGGAAAGACAGCCAGCTGATGGACCCGGCGCTGCTGGCTTCCAGAATTGTAAAAAATAAAACAAAAGATGTGGTTATCATTTCAGTAGGACCTGAAGCCATCATCAAAGGTTCTGTAGATATCGGACCTACCCACGAGCCTGAAAATCTGGAAAAACTAAGAAACTATCTTAAAAATGTTCCCAAAGACAAAGAAATTGTCATCTACTGTGGATGCTGTCCTTTCGTGAAATGTCCTAATATACGCCCTGCTTTTGCATTGCTGATGGAAATGGGATTCAAAAATACGAAACTATTAAATCTTCCGAAAAATATCAAAACAGATTGGCTAGACAAAGATTACCCTACAAATGATTAATATGAAGACCGGTTTTATCGTATTATTTTTAACGATTTTCTCAGGAACTATTTTTTCTCAAACTAAAATAGAAATAGGAAAGAAGGCTCCTGAAATTACAATGACTAAGGCAGACGGAGCTTTATTTTCACTTTCAACGTTAAAGGGGAAGCTGGTTCTGATCGATTTCTGGGCTACATGGTGTGCCCCCTGTGTAGAAGAACAGCCCCAACTGAAAGTAATTTATAATACTTATTCAGAGCAGATAAAAAACAATACGTTTGAAATTCTGGGGGTTTCTTTAGATAAGAATAAAGAAAGCTGGCAGAAAGCCATCAATAGATTCGGTATCAACTGGATACAGGTCAGTGATTTAAAATTCTGGAAAAGTCCTGTTGCTAAACTTTACGAGATTGATGAACTTCCCTTTAATGTCATCATTGATGGACAGGGAACTATTGTAGCCAAAAACCTTCATGGTAAGGATCTGGATGAATTTTTAAAGAAAAGTTTAAGTCAGAATTAAAGATAAAATCTTATAGATATTTAAAAAGAGCAGTAAATAAATTACTGCTCTTTTTGGTTGAAAAGAAGTATTTGTGTATTAGAATCTTGTGTACAAAATAATTTGAAAGCATCATTGTGAAAACAGACAAATGATCATGAGGGAATAAATCATTGTGTCCGATAAAATATTCTATTTAAGTTCTATGAGTAGCTGTAATTAAAATTGATCGAGTATTTTTCATGCATATTGTTATTATGATTGTAAATATAATAAATTATTTCAATTATATCACCAAAATATGAAATATTAAAAAATATTTATTATTAGCTCTATTTCATTAAAATGCTGTTCATACACAAAGAATATAATTTCGTATCTGTTTCAAAGCTGTTGATATACAAAATTAAAGAGGTTTTCTCTTCAACTACTAATTTTGGTCTTATGAAAAAGAATTTCTTCCTTCGTTCGGCACTTTCAGTTATTTTGATGATGCATAGTGTGATTTCTATATTTAGTGGAGATGTCAATAATTTTGGACATATTTATCTGGACAATATAGGATTCTATCCTGCTGGGGTTTATATAGCCTGGGCATTGAAACTGACGCATCTCGTCTCAGTTCCATTGATTTGGATCGATAAATGCATCAAACCAGTGGCTATTTCTAATATTATCATTTTTGCTTTCGGAATCTATTATGTCCACTGGCAGAACGGCTGGTTTGTAGTAGGGGGTGGGACTAATGGGATTGAGTTTAATATCTTACTGATCTTCAGTTTTTTCAATCTCATGTATCCTGAAGTTTATTTTAAATTTCTGAATAAAAAGAATACTTAGATTTCCAACAAAAATCTTTAGTTTTCTCTTACTTTTTCCTTAATAACAGCTCAAAACCGGTAGTTTATAGATCAGTGCGTTCATTAGGTAGACTTATATTTCTATATTTGATTGAACAATCAGTACTTTGTGCTATTAAATCATCATAAGCTTGAAATCAGACCCTAGATCTAAGCTGCGCATTCATTTGCTTTTTTGGATATTGTATTATATTCTGGAGGCTTACCTTGACTTTTATTGGTCCAGGTATCAGTTTCCGGATTTCAAATGGCAAATAAGACTTCAGAATACTCTTATTCTGGAGCTGGGGTATTTTTTGGTTAAAATTCCATTAGCGTATGCTTTGCTGTATGTATATGAAAAAGTTCGGTTTAAAGAGTTTTTAAAATATCTGTGCTATATTTTTATTGTGATAATCGCTGTTTTAGGACATCGGTTTTTAGCCCATAATATCATTTATCCTTACATTTATGACGTCACAGAAACGTTGGATGGTAAGCAGCCATCTGGATTTATCAATGGTTATGTGGCATTCAATTCTTTTATGGATCTTATTTTTATGGTAGGTCTTATTTTCGGGGTTGAGATTACAAGGCAGAAGAATCTTTTAAAAGAACAGATCTCACAATTAAAATCGGAAAAACTGGATCAGGAACTGACGATGCTGAAGGCGCAGATCAATCCACATTTTCTTTTCAATACGCTCAATAACATCTACGGAATGGCTCTCAAAAAGGCTGACGAAACTCCGGATGTTATCCTTCAGCTTTCCAAGGTAATGCGGTATAATATCTATGAAGCGGCAGAAAAAACCATTTCCATAGCGAAGGATATTGAAAATATTAAGGATTTTATACAGATCCAGAAAATACGACACCGCCAGCTTACGGTGAATTTTAAAGAGGATATTGATAATCCTTCTCAGGAAATTTCACCGCTGATATTGATACAGTTTGTAGAAAATGCTTTCAAACATGGAGTTTCCGAAAGTTTAGGAGATACATTTATTACCATTGATATTCAGTTGAGAAACAAAACCCTTACGTATTTTATAGAAAATTCCAAAGAAGGAAGACCTCACGAGCATTCTACGAAGATAGGTCTGAAAAATATCCGCAGACAGCTTGAACTCCTTTATCCTTTGCATACCCTTTCTGTAGAGGATTATAATGACCACTATACTGTAAAACTAACTATAGATTTCCATGATACACTCAGCCTCTAAAAAATACAACTGCATTATTGTAGAAGATGAACCTATTGCCGCAGAAATTCTGGAGAGCTTTGTATCCCGGGATCCGGAACTGAATTTGGTAGGAAAATGTGCCGATGCCGTATATGCCAGCAATCTTTTGAGTATTCATGGGGTGGATCTGATGTTTCTGGATCTTCATCTTCCGGTGGTAAAAGGTTTTGATTTTCTGAGGAAGATAAAAAATCCTCCATTTGTTATCGTTACAACAGCTTATCATCAGTATGCAGTAGAGGGTTATGAGCTGGATATTGCTGATTATCTGATGAAACCTATCCCGTATGACCGTTTTCTGACGGCCATCGAAAAATTCAAGCATTTAATGGAAGCAGAAGATGCTTTACTGGAAATATCTGAACGTGATTATATTTTTATCAACAGTGGTAAAAAACAGGTTAAAATCATTTTAGAGGATATTTTTTACATCGAAAGCTTAAGGGAATACATTAATATTCATACAAAGACAGAAACTTTTACTTTCAAAATGCCCATCAGCAAAATGGAGGAAACGTTGCCTCCTAAAATGTTTGCCCGCATTCATAAATCATATATCATATCCAAATCAAAAATCGAAGTAAAGTCTGCTAATGTT
The DNA here is from genome assembly GCF_021869745.1 of Chryseobacterium sp. MEBOG07. Classification (NCBI taxonomy): domain Bacteria; kingdom Pseudomonadati; phylum Bacteroidota; class Flavobacteriia; order Flavobacteriales; family Weeksellaceae; genus Chryseobacterium; species Chryseobacterium sp. MEBOG07. The sequence continues at coordinate 2,813,094 of NZ_CP084579.1, read as the reverse complement.
GTTCAGATCAATGGAAAAAAACTGCCTGTAGGAAGGACTTATAAACCGTTGCTGGAGCTTTAAGATTGGAATGAAATTGTTTAAAACCACCCCGTCAAAAATTCTTTGAATTTTCGCCACCCCTCCAAAGGAAGGGAATTCTCAACCATTCAATCCAAAGGTTTGCAATTATAAATAGAGTTAGTGTATTATTTCAATGTTGAATAATGATTTGGCTTAATGATTAGCAATAATCTTAAGCCAATTTCTTTTTTAAAATAGTTTAAGACCAACGATCCCAACAACAATCAGTAAGGCAGAAAGTAATCTTAAAATACTTGCAGAGTCCTGAAAAAACAGAATCCCTACCAATAAAGTTCCTACGGCACCAATTCCTGTCCAGACCGCATATGCTGTTCCGATAGGAATACTTTTCTGAGCATACCAGAGAAATCCACCGCTAATAGTCATACACAATACTGAAAACATGATCCAGCTCCATTTATTATTTTCCGGCTGTTGAGAGAGTTTAAGCCCTAAAGGCCAGCCTATTTCAAAAATTCCTGCGATAATTAATGCAATCCAGTTCATACTATTTATTTTAATGATGTTTTCTACTGTTGAAAGAATAGAGTTAAAAATGAGTTCTTTACAATAGAATACAACATCTTAATTACTGTTGCAAAATTACCGCTATCTGTTCATATCCAATAATATAAACTGAGTGACACAGCAAAAATCAAAGATAAAACGGAGTATATAGACCGTGAAACGTTCAACATTTTAAAATAAAATGGGTCTCTGAATATTATGAATATTAATATCTTTAAGCAATGAAAATACTTATATAGCCAATTCATTTTAATTATGCTGACAGACATTATTTCACTCCAACTCGATGTTATTTTTTGTGGAATCAATCCCGGTTTAAAATCATCCAATGACGGACATCATTTTTCTGGAAGGAGCAACCGTTTTTGGAAGGTACTTCATCAGTCAGGGTTTACACCCCATGAGATTGAGGCGGTGAATGATGTTTCTCTTCTGGATTTCGGATATGGACTGACGACTGCTGTAGCAAGAGCAACTTCCCGCGCTGATGAGCTTTCGAAGGAGGAATTTGATGAATCTCTTGAAAGTTTTACATTAAAAATAACAAAATATCAACCGAAATATATCGCTTTTCTTGGTAAAGCTGCTTACAAAGGATTTTCTAAAAAGAAAGAAATTCTGTGGGGAGAACAGCCTGAAGATTTCTGTGGAGCAAAAGTCTGGGTTTTACCCAACACCAGTGGTCTGAACCGTGGTTTCTCTCTTGAAAGTCTGATTATGTACTATAAAGAGTTTTATGATTCTGTTCACGAATCCTGATGGTTATGCTTTATTGGGTTTGCTTACATATTTATTCCCTTTCACAAAAAAACGCCATGGCAAAAGCGCATCTTCCTGTGCATAAGCAACGCCAATACGAGGTCCTGTAACAATTTCATCCTTAGTATACGAAATACCCTGATCCTCAATCCAGATTTCATTTTCCGCTAAATCTTTTTTGTTGAATGACCTGTCAATTCCTAATGCTTTGGCAGCAGATCCCGGGCCGGCAGAAATAGCAGCTTTAGAAGCAGGCATATTTCTCCTTAACTCCATGATTTCTTTACCGATCAAAGGTTCAACAGCTCTTACCAGAACTGCGTGAGGATCGCCTTCCACGGAAGTCACTATATTGAAAAGATGATGAATTCCATAGCATAGATACACATAAGAAACTCCGCCACTGTTGTACAGGATTTCAGTTCGGTCTGTACGCCTGCCGCCATAGGCATGGGAAGCTTTATCCTGAACGCCAAAATAGGCTTCTGTTTCAACAATGATTCCGGCTGTGGTTTCACCATTGAGTTCCGTAAAGAGAACCTTCCCCAAAAGATCCTGAGCTAAAAAAAGAACATCCTGATTGGAATAATAGGAGTGTGGTAGTTTCATGAATGGTTTTAGACATTATTCACTCAAATTTAGTGATAGTCTTGTAAAAATAGAAGAGCTGAAGAATTAAGTAAAAAAGGTACCACAAAAAGTCACATTTCATAAAATAGTGATTAATTTGGCATATCCATTGTTGTTGTCAATATAACATCACTTTACATCACAATAAAAAATATCGGTTTTTGACACTATTATTCCCCGGAGCAATCCGGGGGATTTTTTGTTTAATTCTGAAACAAGAAAGTCCCACATTATGTGAGACTTTCATTATTATTTTCCTCCCGGAGGACAGTGTTCTTTCAAATACTTGGTGAACATGGTCGCCAGGTGCAATGATGTTCCTTCTCCTTCATCAATAGAGTGGGTACGGTTAGGATAAGACATCAGCTGAAACTGTTTGTTGTATTTTACCAGTTCATTGATATAAACCTCAGTATTCTGATAATGTACATTGTCGTCACCTGTTCCGTGAACGAGTAGAAGATTTCCTTTTAGATTTTTAGCATAAGCCAGTGGAGATCCGTTTACAAAATCTTCTCTGTTCTCCTGTGGAAGTCCCATATAACGTTCCTGATAGATATTGTCGTAGAACAACTGATTGGCAACCGGAGCAATAGCAATTCCTGTCTGGTAAATATCAGGGTACTGTCCTAAAAGGTTCAGGGTAGAAGAACCGCCACCGCTCCAGCCCCATACAGCAACTCTTGAAGTATCGGCATACGGCCATTTTGCAAATAAAGCTTTGGCTCCCATTGCCTGGTCGCGGATATTCAACTGTCCTATTTTTCGGTAGACAGATTTTCTCCATTCACGGCCTCTTGGTGCGGGCGTTCCGCGGTTTTCAAGGGAAACATATAAGTAGCCGTCTTCAGTCATATCTCCGACATATAATTCGTTCCAGCCTGTATAGAAACTATCTGTTACCGTTTGTGTTGCCGGTTCTCCATATACCATGAAAACAATCGGGTATTTTTTATTAGGATCAAAATTTTTAGGCTTTACTACCCATCCGTCCAATGTAACCCCATCCTGAGTCGTAACCTGAAAAAACTCTGCCTTAGATCTTGCAGGATCTGCTTTTGCTGATCTCTTGGCGGCAACCAATTCTTTATGTTCAGGAAGCGAAACTACAGAGCCTATTGAAATGGTATTGATGCTGTTATTCGTAAACATCGCAATCTTCCCATTGGGCGATATTGTATACTGATTAGAACCTGTAAAAGCTCCAGGCGTTACTTTTTGGGCATTTCCTCCTTTCATGCTTACTTTGTACAGATATTTCTGAGTAGCATTATTCGGTGAAGCCAAAAAGTAGATCTGTTTGTTCTGAACATCAAAAAACTCCGGCTTAATCACATCGAAAGCATCTTTCGTAATCAATGTTTCTTTACCGTTCATATCTATTTTATAAATATGTCTCCATCCGTCTTTTTCAGAAAGCCATAGGAACTCTTTTCCATTATCGATCCAGTCCCAGCCGCTTGGGTCATTGTCATTCCAACGGGATTTGATATCAATCCATGCAGCATCTGTTTCTGTATAAATAGTTTTACTGCTTCCAGAACCCGCATCTGCTACGATAATTTTACTTTGATTCTGTTTTCTGTTCAGCTGCTGAAGAATAACGGATTTAGAATCCAGTACCCATTCCATCCTTGGGATATAATTTTGCATTTCATCACCTGCAATATCAGCTTTCTTTGAAGATTTGGAAGCCAGATCATAAAACCAGATACTGCATCCGGAAGGATTTTCGCCCACCTTTGGATATTCTACCGGAATAGTAAATGAATACAGACTGTCGGTATTATTGATCATCAGGAAGTTTTTCGTTCCTCGTGCATCCAGTTTCCAATAAGCGATTTTGTTTCCATCAGGAGACCATCGGAAACCATCTTGAGTTCCGAATTCTTCTTCGTACACCCAGTCGAAAGTACCGTTAATCATTCCATCCGTTCCGTCTGTAGTAATTTTGGTAAGCTGATTGTTGGAAAGATCTTCCACATAAATATTATGCTTAGACACATAAGCTACTTTTTTACCGTCTGGTGAGTACTTCGCAAACATTAGGGATGAAGCCGGCAAGCCTTTTCCAAGCTGGGTAAGCTTTTTAGTGTTTTTATCAAAAATCCAGTAATCCCCACGGGTGTTGTCTCTCCATACTTTCTTAGTATTGGCAAAGAGTAATAAACTTTTATCATCAGGAGATACCTGAAAACTTTGTACCTGCAGTGCTTCAGAACTTCCGGCTGGAACCAGTTCACTGCTGCTTAAAAGTGTCTGATCTTTTCCGGGATGCAGTACGTCAACAATTTCAACCCCTTTTTTAGTAAATGAATAATACGCATTGCCATCAGGAGTCCACTGTGTTTTTTGTGCTGCCAATGGCGACAGACACAGGAAATACAATGCAATAATAGTTAGTTTTTTGATATTCTTCATAGATATTATTTGGATTAAGCTAAATGCTCAGCTCTGTAATTTTCAATTTCTTCAACTGTTTTGATCAATCCGTCTCCGAGAAGTCTATAACCGTCATGTGTAATCAGGAAATCATCTTCAACACGGATTCCTCCGAAATTTCGGTATTCATTTACTTTATCATAATTAATAAAGTCTGCATTTTTATTTTCAGCCTGCCACATATCGATCAGTTCCGGGATCATATAAATACCAGGCTCAACGGTTACTACAAAACCGGATTCCAGTTCTTTTCCTAAACGTAAAGATTTCAATCCGAATGTTTTGGTATCTTTTGGTTCTGCATCAGTATAGCCAATATATTGTTCTCCAAGGTCTTCCATATCGTGTACATCAAGTCCCATCATATGCCCCAGTCCGCATTGGAAAAACAGGGTATGGGCATGTTTTTTTACAGCGTCTTCAGGATTTCCTTTCATTAGTCCAAGATCAATAAGTCCTTCTACCAAATGCTGTGCAGCCTTCAAGTGGATATCTTTAAATCGTATTCCTGGTTTCAGAAGGTTTTGAGCTTGATTAAAAGCATTCAGAACGACTTCATACATTTCCTTTTGCTTTGTCGTAAAAGTCTTGCTCACAGGAAAAGTTCTGGTAAGATCTCCAGCATATCCCATCGCTGTTTCCGCTCCGGAATCGTTCAGGAATAGATCACCTTCTTTCATCGTATTAAGGCGGTAATGATTATGCAGAATACCACCGTTTATCGTTACAATCGGAGGATAAGACATCTGGCATTCTTTATTGGCAGCAAGATGCTGGATGGCATTGGCAATTTCATATTCTTTCATCCCCGGTTTTGCTGCAAGCATCGCCAGCAAATGCATTTCATTGGAGACATTCACGGCCTGTTCTATCTGTACAATTTCCTGAGATTCTTTGATGGAACGTTGCTTTACAATGGCTTTAATCATCTCTACGGAAGGCTGTAATTCAGCAATTCTAATCCCAAGAAGATCCGCCAGCAAAATTTTATTGGAAGACTGATACGGAGGAAGATAGTGTACTTTTCTGCCCGAAGTCTGTGCTTTCACTATATATTGAGAAAGTTCCGCATAAGGACGCGTTTCTTGTACACCGGATTTCAGGCTTTTCTCTTTAAGGGTTTCCTGTCTGCCCATCCATACAATGTCGTCTATACTTAGTTCATCTCCGAAAATAATGGTCTTATTCTCATCAATATCAATAATGGCAGCAATACGAGGTTCCTGGATACCGAAATAATATAAATAAGTACTGTCCTGACGGAAATAATAAGGATTGTGTTCAAAATTCACAGGGTTCTCTATATTTCCCAAAAACAATAAAATTCCGCTGGCTACATTACGTTGTAATACTGTTCTTCTATCTTGATAGGTTTGTGTTGAAAACATATTATGAATACTTTTTAATTTAAGCTTTAATGTACGATTTGTATCGTTGAAAGACGTCTTTGTTACAATAAAGTTTAGATTTTTGTGATAGAGTCTTACTTTATTTATGTAATTTTATGATATTGCGTAATTTCATTAAAAAATTTCAATGCATTATAAAAACGACACCATCATCATCCGCGAATTTACTCCTGAAGAATTTTCGTTGTTTTCCACTCTTTTTCAAAATGAGAACGTTACCCGGTATCTTCCTTACAAAACTCCTGAGGAATATAAGGAAATGTTCGACAAAGCATTAGCAGATTATAAAGAAGGTCCATTCAGCAGATGGGGAATATTTGATGCTCAGACTCAGGATTTTGTTGGAATGTGCCTTGCAAGAGTTTTTCTAGACAACCCTGAACAAATAGAAATAGGGTATACCTTAGGAGAAAATTACTGGGGTAAAGGACTCGGAACTGAGGTATGCAAAGCGCTTGTTGACTATTGCTATTCATTAAATCATAAAAAAGATATCGTAGCGGTAACCGATCTGGATAATATTGGATCTCAAAAAGTTCTTCTAAAAAGCGGCTTCATTAGAACTGAAAATCTGGCACGTGAGGATAAAGAATTGGCTTACTTTATTTTACAAAAAGAGTAAATTAAAAGAAAAATTGAGGGACGCCACATTTTTGAATTTGTTTCCCACAGACCTCACAGATATATTCTTCTTACCAAAACTAAGCATAAAGTATCCATAAAAATCTTTGATTTTTAACCTTTAGTGGACTTCTCAGGAGTTTCATTGTCACTTAAAATCAACTTAAGTGTTTATTCATCTTTTGTGACTTTTAACTTCGTTGAATCTTCGATTTGTGGTTAAAGAATAATCAAAGCCATTCACCGAAAACATTTCATTTATCAGATAATTTATCATAACTTGCAGAGATTATGATGTCGAAACGTTGCAAATACGCACTCAAAGCAATGGTCAGATTAGCAAGGAATTATAACCAGGGCTTTCTGGCGACTTCTATTATTGCACAAGATGAGAACATCCCTAAGAAATTTCTGGAACAAATTCTTCTTGAACTGAAAAGAGCAAAACTGGTTAACAGTAAGCAGGGCAAAGTAGGAGGTTATTACTTATTAAAATCTCCTGATGATGTTTCATTAGCAGATATTTACCGTATTTTCGATGGACCTATCGCTCTTACCCCTTGTGTATCTTTAAACTTTTACGAAGCCTGTGATGACTGTGTAGATGAAGCAGTCTGCTATCTGAGAAAAGAATTAATGATCGTTCGCGAAAAGACCAGAACAAGCATGATGGAAGCCACTCTGACTAAGTTTATCAACAACAAATAATTTTTTTTCATTTAAATTCTACTATTTTGATAGGAGTTATAGAATTTTATATATATTTGCAAGACTAAAATCTCAATTCGACATGGAAAACAGTCTTGAAAATGAATACGAAAATCTATTGAAAGTGGCTTCTGAAGCTTCTTTTCAAACCAATGGACTAGAAATACTGACTGAAAAATTCCCGGGTAAAGTGATCTTTTCAACCAGCTTCAGCTATGAAGATCAGGTCATCACTCATCTGATAAAAGATTTACCTATTGAAATATTCACCCTGGATACGGGAAGACTTTTTGAACAGACCTACGAAACCTGGACATCCACAAAGGCTTTCTTTAAAAAGAAAATCAAAGCCTATTATCCGGATATGAAAGAGCTCAGGGAATTTGTAACAGAAAATGGACCAGATTCTTTTTATCAATCCGTAGAAAAGAGGAAAGCATGCTGTGCCATCCGAAAAGTTCATCCTTTAAAAAAAGCACTGGAAGGCTATGAAGTATGGATTACAGGGCTGAGAGCTGAACATTCTACCAACAGACAGAATATGCCCCAGTTGGAATGGGATCCGGATAACAAAATCATTAAGTATCATCCCATCCTTCACTGGACTTCTGAACAGGTAATAACGTATGTAAAAGATCATCATTTGCCTTACAATCATCTTCATAAAAAAGGATTTGTGAGCATAGGATGTGAACCCTGTACCAGAGCAATCAAAGAAGGGGAAGATTTCAGAGCCGGCCGCTGGTGGTGGGAAGATGCCAACAAAAAAGAATGCGGTCTGCATATTCATCAATAAAAAAAGAAAAAAATGTCAATACATCAGTTAAACTATTTAGATCAGTTAGAAGCCGAATCTATTTACATATTAAGAGAAGTAGCAGGCCAGTTTGAACGTCCTGCCTTATTATTCAGCGGGGGAAAAGACAGTATTGTACTGGCTCATCTCGCAAGAAAAGCATTCTTTCACGGAAAAATCCCATTCACATTTGTTCATGTAGATACCGGGCACAATTTTCCGGAAGTGTTAGATTTCCGTGATCAACTCGTAAAACAGTTGGATGTCAATCTGGCGGTCAGAAAAGTGGAAGACACTATTAAAAGTAAAAAATTGACTGAGGCTAAAGGTAAATTTCCAAGCAGAAACTGGCTGCAAACCTACACACTTCTTGATACTATTGAAGAATTTGAATTTGATGCCTGTATAGGAGGAGCCCGGAGAGATGAAGAAAAAGCCCGCGCAAAAGAAAGAATATTCTCAGTACGTGATGAATTCGGGCAGTGGGAACCCAAACTTCAACGTCCAGAGCTTTGGAATATTTTTAACGGAAAAATCCATAAAGGAGAAAATGTAAGAGTATTCCCGATCAGTAACTGGACAGAGCTTGATATCTGGAACTATATCCGCAGAGAAAAAATTGCACTCCCTTCCATTTATTTTTCGCACGAAAGAGAAGTGGTAGATTTTAATGGACAGTGGCTTGCTAATTCGTCACACGTTTTCCTAGAGCCGGAAGATATCATCACCACAAAGAAAATCCGTTACCGTACCGTAGGAGATATGACCTGCACTGCAGCTGTAGAATCTCATGCCATAACAATAGATGCCGTCATCGAAGAAATTGTAGCAACCAGAATTTCTGAACGCGGAGAAACGAGAATTGACGACAGGGTAACAGAAGCCGCAATGGAAGACCGGAAAAAAGGGGGCTATTTTTAATCAATGATAAAAGATAATTGATCAATGATTACACAAAATATTTCATCAATTATCATTCATAATTTATCACTTATCATTTATAACAAAAATCGGATGGATATATTAAGATTTATAACAGCAGGAAGCGTAGATGACGGTAAAAGTACCCTTATCGGTAGGCTGCTTTACGATAGCAAAAGTATTTTACAGGACCAGTTGGAAGTCCTTGAAAAACATTCAAAAAACAAAAATGAAGACGGAGTTGACCTTGCCCTTTTAACGGACGGTCTGCGCGCAGAAAGAGAACAGGGAATCACCATTGATGTTGCCTACCGCTATTTTTCAACCGCAAAAAGAAAATTTATCATTGCTGATGCTCCGGGACATGTGCAGTATACCCGCAATATGATCACCGGAGCGTCCAACTCTGATCTGATGGTTATTCTGATCGATGCCCGAAAAGGAGTGATTGAACAAACCAGAAGACATTCCATCATCGCTTCTTTATTACAGTTGAAAAAAGTTGCTGTAGCCATCAACAAAATGGATATGGTAGATTATTCCGAAGAAGTTTTTGAAAACATTAAATCAGAATATGCAAAAATTGCAGAAAACCTGGGATTAAACGATGTCAGTTATTTCCCGATCTCAGCATTAAAAGGAGATAATATTGTTTCAAAATCGTCCAGAACAGACTGGTACGAAGGAAATTCACTTCTCGAATATCTTGAAGAAGTAACGTTAAATGAAGAAACAAATAACGGAAGCCGTTTTCAGGTTCAGTATGTAATCCGTCCTCAAACGGAAGAGCTGCATGATTACAGAGGATATGCAGGACAGATTTTAAGCGGAAAATTTACAAAAGGAGACAAAATTCATATTCTTCCCGCAGATCTGACCACTGAAATCACAAAAATAGAGATCAATGGCATTGAAAAAGAAGAAGCTTTTGAAGGCCAGCCAGCCGTTATTCACGTTGCCCATGATGTAGATATCAGCCGGGGAGATGTTTTTGCTACGGAAGAAGATGTTCCTGCCGTTGAAAAAGACCTTGAAGTTCTTTTATGCTGGCTTGATCAGAAACCGCTGCAACCAGGGAATAAATACCTTCTGCAGCAAAACAGCAGACTTGTAAAAGCAGTTGTAAAAGAGGTAGATTATAAGATCAATGTCAACACCCTGATCCGGGAACAGACCGATGGCGAAATTAAGCTAAACGAAATTGTAAAAGTTACACTCCGTACAGCACAGCCTCTGGTGTATGACAGCTTTACCAATAATAAAACAACCGGCTCAGCTATTTTGGTAGATGAAACGTCCAATTCAACGGTAGCAGCCTGTATAATTCAATAGAAAAATGGCAATTTCCGATCAATTAATACAAAGAATTCATCAGACCAAACAAAATAATATTCATGGATTTTTTGATAAAATAAAGACCAAAAAATGGGTGAAGGATTTGTATGAAGCGCTCTTCCTCCCTCAGAATGACAATACTGAAGATCAGCTGAAAAGAAATTTTGAAGTACTTCAGGAAACACTTTCTGATCAGATCAATACAGTAACAGGAGATAAAAACCTTACTGAAAAACAGGTCAGTCAGTTTTTTGAAGCTCTACCGGAATTATACAATCAGCTGGTTCTGGATGCAAAATCCATTTTGGAATTTGATCCTGCCGCCGATTCTCTGGAAGAAATATACCTGGCATATCCCGGCTTTTTTGCCACCTATGTCTACCGTATTTCGCACCAGTTGTGGACTCAGGAAGTGAAAATTTTGCCCCGTGTCATTTCTGAATATGCCCACAGTAAAACCGGAATTGATATTCATCCGGGAGCCACCATCGGAAAGTCTTTTTTCATTGACCACGGAACAGGAATCGTGATTGGAGAAACTACCGTTATCGGGAACAATGTCAAAATCTATCAGGGAGTAACCCTCGGAGCTTTGAATGTTTCCAAAGAAAAAGCCCATCAGAAAAGACATCCCAACATTGAAGATGATGTGATTATCTATTCGGGAGCCACTATTCTGGGAGGTGAAACAACCATTGGCAGAGAAAGTGTCATAGGAGGAAATGTCTGGGTTACGCAGGATGTTCCTGCCAACTCACTGGTCTATCATAAAAGTGAAATAAAAATAAAGGATAATAGTTCATTACCGGAATCATTAACCTTTGTGATTTAAGAAAAAAACAAAAATAAAAAGTACATTGATATGAAGTTTCAGAATGCATTAGAAACGATTGGAAATACACCCATCGTAAAAATTAATAAACTCTTCAATTCAGATCATGAAATCTGGATCAAACTTGAAAAAAGCAATCCTGGCGGAAGCATTAAAGACAGAATTGCACTGGCCATGATTGAAGATGCAGAAGCCAAAGGATTATTAAATAAAGACAGCGTCATTATAGAACCTACAAGCGGAAATACGGGAATAGGACTGGCTTTGGTAGCTGCTGTAAAAGGATACAAACTCGTCCTTGTCATGCCGGAAAGCATGAGTATAGAACGCCGAAAAATCATGGAGGCTTACGGAGCAGAATTCGTATTGACTCCAAGAGAAAAAGGAATGAAAGGTGCCATTGAAAAAGCTAATGAGCTTGCTGAAGAAACACCCAATTCATGGATTCCAAGACAGTTTGACAATCCTGCCAATGTAAAAGTACACGTAGAAACCACCGCTCAGGAAATTTTAAAAGACTTTCCGGACGGTCTGGATTACATCATTACAGGAGTAGGAACCGGAGGACACATCACCGGAATTGCAAAAACAGTAAAAGAAAAATATCCTAACGTAAAAGTAATTGCCGTAGAACCTGAATTATCTCCTGTATTAAGCGGAGGAAGCCCAGCGCCACACCCATTACAGGGATTAGGAGCCGGCTTTGTACCATCCATTCTGGATATTACCCTTTTGGATGGAGTGATCACGGTAGGTAAGGAAGAGGCTTATGAATATACCCTTAATGCCGCTAAAAAAGAAGGCCTTTTTGTTGGAGTTTCCACTGGAGCCGCTTTAGCAGCCATTGCAAAACATTTACCGGAAATACAACCTAACGCTAAAATCCTTACCATCAATTACGATACCGGGGAAAGATATCTGTCTGTAGAAGGACTCTTCTAAATCCTTAATTAACACCTACTTCAATGAAAACAAATATAAAATCACCAAAGGTTTACCTTATCGGTGCAGGGCCCGGCAACCCTGAACTGATCACTGTAAAAGCAGTAAAAGCTATCGCAAAAGCGGACGTTATTTTATGTGACCGCCTTGTAAGTCCGGAAATTCTGGAAACCTACGTTAATGAAAATACAGAAATCATTTATGTAGGAAAAGAATGCAGTAAAAATGCGTCTACGCCTCAGTCTCATATCAATACTTTGATGGTGGAATATGCCCTTCAGAACAAAACCATTGTAAGACTGAAAGGAGGCGATGTTTCTATATTTTCCAACATTCTGGATGAATTGCAGGCTTTAAAACAGAATAATATTCCCTACGAAATTATTCCGGGAATTACAGCAGCTTTAGGAGCAGCAGCATTTGCAGGGATGCCTTTAACAGCAAGAGGATATTCCACATCCGTTCGTTTTCTGACGTATTATAAATCAGAGATCGTAAGTGAAGAATACTGGAAAGAGCTTGCTTTAACCAATGATACCCTTGTTTTCTATATGTCTAAAGGAAATCTTACCCCTCTAGTGGAAAAATTGAAAGCACTTCATATTTCAGGTGATAAGAAAATTGCAGTCATTGAACAGGCTACAACGCCTTTCCAAAAAGTATACACATCATCATTTGATGATTTTAATGAAAAATTCGGAGATAAGAACTTTGCTTCCCCTTCTTTGGTGGTTGTGGGTAAAATTGTGAATCTCCACGAAGAGTTTTCATGGCTTGAAAATGCAGAACAGGAAGGTCTTTATTTCAAATCAGTAGAAAACGGAAGTCTAATCCCTACCACTCAAAATTTCTTTGAATATGCTGTCTGAAACTAAATTAAATGTATTAAAACAAATATCCGGAGACCTCTCCAGAGACGAAGCCATCTGGGCGAGCGGATATCTTGCCGGTATTGCCGGAGGATCGTCACTTACAGCCGTTCTGCCACCACAAGAGACAAAGACTATTGTCCAGAATGCCGTAAAGAAAATAACGCTGGCTTATGGTACAGAAACCGGAAACAGTAAAAAATTAGCAACAACACTTGCCGGAATTATCAAGAAAAAGGGCATTCAGGTAAAATTGGCTGACCTTTCCCAATACAAGCCCAAAGATTTGGCTAAAGAAGAGTTCTTTTTTGTAGTCATCAGTACCCAGGGAGAAGGCGAACCACCAGCTCTTGCCAAAAAATTCTACGATTATATCTATGAAAATGAGATAAATCTTAACGGGCTAAAATTCGGGGTACTGGCTTTGGGAGACAGCAGTTATCCTTTGTTTTGCCAAACCGGAGAAGATGTAGATTCTCGTTTTGAAATATTGGGAGCTCAGCGCATCATTCCATTAAAGAAATGTGATATTGACTATGAGCAGGAAGCTTCCCATTGGATAGAACATGTATTTGAAACCGTTAATAAAAATGCTGGTCAGAGTACAAAAAATGTTTTAGCTCCAAAGGCTTCTACCGGAAGAAAAAAGTTTCAAGGAAAAGTTTCAACCATCATTAATCTGAATGATATTACGTCTGGAAAAGAAACGTATCACATTGAAATTGAAACAGAAGAAGCACTTGCGTATCAGCCCGGTGCATCTTTGGGAGTAATTCCATTCAATTCAAAAGCGGCAGTGCATGAAATTATTACCCTGACAGGAATTGATCCTCAGAAACAGATCGAAACGACAAAAATTACGGATACCGTAGAAGAACTCTTGTACAAACATCTTAACATTAGTTATCTGCTTAAATCTGTGGTAGCACAATATGCAAAAATAACAGTACACTCCATTCCGGAAGTAAGATTAAGTCTTCTTGATCTGCTTAGAATTTATCCGGTGAAAAATGCAGATGAATTTGAAGAAATCATTCAGATATTAACTGCTCAGGCACCCCGTCTTTACTCAATTTCTTCCTCTGTGGAAGCGCATGGTGATACAGAAATTCATATTACGGTTGCAAGATCAGAATTCTTTATTGATCATCAGAAACACAACGGATTATGCAGTGGTTTTCTGAGTGAATTCAAAGAAGGAGAAGAGGTGGAATTTTATATTCAGGATGCAGGACATTTCAAACTTCCGGACGCCGATAAAGATATCATTATGATTGGTCCCGGAACAGGGATAGCTCCTTTCAGATCATTCCTTTGGGAACGTGATGCCACAGGGGCAGAAGGTAGAAACTGGCTGTTCTTCGGAGACAGAAACTTCATATCAGACTTCCTTTATCAGGCAGAACTTCAGGATTTTCTTAAAACGGGCAGCTTAACGCATTTAGATCTTGCTTTTTCCAGAGATACAGCCGAGAAAGTATATGTTCAGCACAGGTTAGAACAAAAAGCTCAGGAAGTATTTTACTGGCTGGAAGGTGGAGCATCTGTGTATGTATGTGGAGCCAAAGAACCAATGGCCTACGACGTAGAACAAACGCTTCTAACAATTATCCAAAAGGAAGGAAAGCGCAGCAAAGAAGACGCTGTACTTTATCTGGAAGATATGGAGCTGAGCGGCAGATATGCCAAAGATGTGTATTAAAAAAGAAGTACTCGTAAAAATTAAAGGAAACAGTTATGAACAACGATAAAGAAAACCTTTCACCGGTAGAAAGGATTAAAACCAGCAGTAACGGGCTCAGAGGATCTTTAAAAGAGAGCCTTGCTGATACTATTACCGGAGCCATAAGGGAAGATGATCAAACGGTCATCAAATTTCATGGAATGTACCAACAGGACGACAGAGACCGAAGGGAAGAGCGTGTCTCCAAAAAACTGGAATGGCTGTATTCTTATATGATCAGATTAAGGCTTCCCGGTGGCTTTTTAACTCCGGAACAATGGGTAGGACTGAATGAAACTGCAGAAGATCATTCCACAGGAACCATTAAAGTAACGACAAGACAAACGATTCAGCTTCATGGTATTTTAAAATCACATTTAAGACCTACCATTCAGAGCTTCAATCTTCAGCATCTGGATTCGATTGCAGCTTGTGGGGACGTCAACAGAAATGTAACCTGTACAGCGAATCCTTCGGAATCACCCTTGCACAAGGAAGCTTACGAACTCGCTGGAAAAATCAGTGAAATGTGTCTTCCCAAAACCAAATCCTATTACGACATCTGGATTGATGATGAACTTCTGGTAGACCGTAAAGCAGAAGAAGATCCACTGTATCAGGACAGATATCTTCCGAGAAAGCTGAAAATAGGAATTGCCGTTCCACCCAATAATGATGTAGATGTATTCATCAATGATATTGCCTTAATTGCTATTATAGAAAATGATACAATCGTTGGATATAATATTGCTGCCGGAGGAGGACTGGGAGCAACCCACGGAAATGAAGCCACTTATGCCCGTCTTGCCTCCATTCTTGGATTTGTAGATACGGAAGAAAAAGTTTTGAAGGCTGTCTACGAAATCATCACGGTTCAAAGAGACTTCGGAAACAGAAGCGACCGAAAATTATCAAGATTAAAATACACCATTGATAAACTTGGTATTGATCAGTACAGAGCTGAAGTCGAAAAAAGAACAAGATTCAGCTTTGAACCTGCCAGAGAATTTAAGTTTGAACAGCGAAAAGACCGCTATGGCTGGATTCAGAACCATGAAGGAAAATGGTTTTATACCGTATTTGTAGAGCATGGAAGAATCCTTAATACGGCTGAATATCCTTTAAAATCAGGGTTATTAAAAATCGCACAAACCGGTAAAGCCAACTTCCGTTTTACCTGTAACCAGAACCTTATTCTGGCTGATATTGACGAAAAAGATAAACTTGAAATTGAACATATTTTAAAAGATCACGGAATTTCAGAGTATACGAATGAAGCAAGTGCCCTGCGTAAAAACTCTGTTGCCTGCGTGGCTTTGAACACGTGTTCTCTAGCTTTAGCAGAAGCTCAGCGTTATCTGCCATCCTTGGTTACCAAAATAGAACCTATTCTTGAAAAATATGGTCTGCTGGAAGAAGATATCACCATCCGTATGACCGGCTGTCCTAACGGCTGCGGAAGGTCTCCCAATGCCGAAATAGGATTTGTAGGTACAGCTTACGGAAAATACAATCTCCACATCGGCGGAGACCGTTTAGGAATGCGACTGAACACAAAATTTAAAGAAAATATTGGTGAGGAAGACATTCTTACCACTCTGGATGAACTTTTCGGGATTTATGTTCAGAAAAGACTTGCAGAAGAAACATTTGGCGATTTTTCATACCGTTATTTACACACCTTAAATTAATTATATGGCTAATTTTCATTATGATCTGAAAAAAAACAAAAAAACTCAACCTCTTCTTTTAGGCAGACGAATGTGTATGTGTTGTTGATTTTCAAGTAACAATACAATCAAAGCTGTTTCAACTTTTCGATCAAACCACAAAAGTCACAAAAGTTTTTAAACACTTAAGTTTTTTAAAGAGCCAAACTTTGTGCATAATAAGTACACTTAAGTTTTGTGAAATTTTTTGATTTTCATTTAAATGAAAGCTTTTCTGCGGCATCATTTTAAACTTATTTAAGTGAACTAAAGTGTTTCAAAATAAAAACTTTTGTGCCTTTTGTGGTAAAAATAATCAAGGTAAAAGTTCAGACAGCTTCATTCTCAACCTAAAAAATGAAGAAAAAATGAAAAACAAAAAGCAGGGAAATATTCTACCTAAAGCAGGCATTATCGCATTCACATTTCTATTTTTTAACCTGGCAGAAGCACAGCAGCAGCTTATAGAGCTTAGCGGAAGCATCAAAAATACAGGTACACGCAAAGGTCTCGACTCTGTAAAGGTGCAGATCGAAAATACACAGGATACCGCATTAACGGATCAGTTAGGAAATTTTAAACTCAGAACAAGAGTTACCATTCCATTCCGTGTGGTGATTCAAAAAGATGGTTTTACCGGTCAAACCGTTGAAATACTTTCTCCTTCTAACAAAATAACCATAGGACTAAACCCTCAGAATACAATCATCGATGATGTCGTAATCTCAGCCTCCAGAGTTCCGGAAAAGATATTAAGATCTCCGATTGCTATTGAAAAAATTGATATTAAAACCATCAGGGAAAGTCCTGCAGCCTCATTCTATGAAACATTGGAAAATGTAAAGGGGTTACAGCTTTTAACATCAAGTCTTACGTTGAAAATTCCTAATTCGAGAGGTTTCAATTCGCCTAATAATTTCCGATTCATGCAGTTGGTAGACGGAGTAGATGTACAATCTGCAACGTTGGGAGTACCATTGGGAAATGCAATAGGTCCTACCGAACTGGATATCCAGTCTATGGAAGTCACTCCCGGAGCGGCTTCAGCGTTGTACGGAATGAATGCCATCAACGGATTGGCAAGTTTACAGACCAAAGATCCTTTTACGTCTGAAGGAATAAGCCTTTATTTTCGTGGCGGGGTGAATCATGTAGACAATGTCAATCATAAAATAAGTTCTCTGGGAGAAAGTGCCATCCGTTTTGCAAAAGTGATCAATAAAAACTTTGCGGTAAAAGTGAATGCCTCTTATTTCAGCGGAACAGACTGGATCTCCAACAATCTGACCGATCAGAATCCTGGATCATTAATCACTGCCAACCCTAATTTTGCTCTTTCCAATAATCCGGCTGAAGACCTTTGGAATAAATACGGTGATGAAAGAAATAACCGTGTAGCCGTAAAAGTAGATTATAATGGGAAACCTACCACATTCAATGTTTCAAGAACGGGATATCTTGAGAAAGATCTTGTAAGTCCGGATGTAAAAAACATCAAGTTCGATGCAGGATTATACTACCGTTTCGGGGATCAGTGGAGAACATCTTACGTATACCGCTATGGCTTGCTGGACGGAACTTTCCAAAGGGGAAATAAAATCCGTTTGCAGAATGCCACTGTTCAGAACCATAAAATAGAACTGACAGGAAAAGAACTGACCTTCAGGGCTTATGTATCGATAGAAAATACAGGAGATTCTTATAATCTGAAACCTTTGGCAGATAATCTTGATCTGACCAATCTTTCCAATACCAACTGGAGAAATATATTCCAAACGGCTCTTCAGAATAACCTGAATGCCGGAGCCAATCTTAATGACGCGTTTATTCTTGCCCGCCAGCAAGCAGATAAAAACAGAGCTGTACCGGGAACTGCAGCTTTTGAACAGTTAAAAAATACCATTATCGGAATAAACAACTGGGATTCAGCCAATGGAGGAGTAGCGGGAGCTCCGGCAACAGGAGGAGCTAAACTTGAACAGAAATCTCGCTTTTATCAGGGTGAACTTACCTATGATTTCAGCAGGTTTGTGAAAATATTCAACCTTCTCGCTGGTGTAGATTACCGTTTGTACAGCATTACTCCGGATGGAAACAATTTTGTTGATTTCGACCGTCCGGTGAATGAAAGAAACATTCCTTTAGCCAACGGCACCTTCGGGAAAGATGTTATTTATCAGAAATATGGAGTTTTTGCACAGATTACCAAGCTTTTCTTTGATGATAAATTAAAAATCAACGCTGCTTTACGGATCGACAGAAACCCGGAATTTGAAGCCAAATTAAATCCGAGAATCAGTGTTGTCTATTCTCCGGTTAAAGAGCATAATTTCAGAGCTTCTTTTCAGAACGGATATCGTTTTCCATCACTATTTGAAGCACTTTCTTTCGTAAACAACGGAAATGTAAGAAGAGTGGGAGGTCTTTCAAAAGTAAACGATGGATTAGGCTATCTGGAGAATTCCTACACATTAGCTTCCATTGATAGATTCACTTCAGCAGTAAATGCAGATGTAGACGCCGGAAAAACCCAGGCTCAGGCAGCTCAGGATAACAAACAGCTTTTAACTGTAGCCAATCTGCAGAAGTTACAGCCGGAAAAAATCAATTCATTTGAAGTAGGATATAAGTCTACTTTTTTCAATAATAAACTGGTACTGGACTGGGATTTCTATTACAACATTTATGAAGGATTCCTTGGGCAGGTAGAAGTAGCGGTTCCAAAAAACAGCCAGGTAGGAAGCAATACTGCTGTTCTTGCAATGCTCGATAGAAGCAAACAGGACCGATACAGGGTTTATACGAACAGCAATAGTACCTACAAAAGCTATGGGACATCTTTAGGGATTCGTTATAATATTACAGGAAATTATAATGTCAACACAAATGTTTCCTATAATGATCTTGCTTCCAACAATTCTTCAGACCTGTTTATTACTGCTTTCAATACCCCGAAATGGATGGTAAATGTAAGTGTAGGAAACAGAGAAATTGTTAAAAATATAGGGTTTACCCTTGTGGCAAGATGGCAGAGTGGCTTTATGTGGGAAAGTCCTTTAGCATCAGGAGCAATTCCGGCTTATTACACGATTGATGCTCAGGCTACATGGAAACTTCCTGAAATTCGTGCGAATATTAAAATTGGGGCAACCAATTTGCTGAACCGCCGTTATTTCCAGTACGCAGCAGGCCCTGAAATCGGAGGACTGTATTATCTCGCTTTTACGTATGATTTAAAATTGTAATCAGGATGAGCAATTCACTATACCCCATATTCTTAAAACTTGAAAACCTGTCACTGCTGATCATCGGTGGTGGCAAGGTTGCTCTTGAAAAATTAGAATCTGTACTGGGCAATTCACCGGAAACGTCCATCAAACTGGTAGCCAAAGAAATTATTCCTGAGGTAAGAACCTTACAAAGTCAGTTTTCCAATATAACCCTGTATGAGAGAGCCTATGATGATCTTGATTTTAATGATACTGATCTTGCCATTATTGCGGTAAATGATATTGAATTAGCAGGGGAAATCAGAGAAAAAGCCCAGAAAAAAAATATACTGGTCAATATTGCAGACAAGCCGGATTTGTGTGATTTTTATTTAGGTTCCATTGTCAAAAAGGGAAGTCTAAAAATTGCCATTTCCACCAACGGAAAATCCCCGACTATTGCTAAAAGATTAAGGGAAACCTTTACAGAAGTCATTCCTGACGAAATGGATCATGTATTGGATAATATGCAGAATATCCGTAATCAGCTTACCGGAGATTTCAATTATAAGGTGAAAGAACTCAACAAAATTACTACAGAATATCTGTCTGACGGAAAAGCTTCTTCAAAACCAGATATGGAAATTGAAAAACTGATCAATATTACCAAAATCGCACAGAGAAAAGCTAATATTTACCTTGCCATTATTGGAGTTTTGCTTCTTTTTGGATTATTCGGGCTTGTGGTGTACCAGTTCAATCTTTCCGGTGATATTCAGTATTTTCTGAATAAGGACGGACATATTTTTTACTGGATGCTGTTTGCCGGTTTTATGGCAGAAATTGTTGCCGGATCAATGGGAATGGGCTATGGAGTCATATGTACCACAATCCTTTTACTGCTGAATGTTCCACCACCCGTTGTCAGTGCAAGCATTCATTCTGCAGAGTCTTTTACTACTGCGGCCGGAAGTTTCAGTCATTATAAACTGGGAAATGTCAATAAAAAAATGGTATGGGTCTTGTTCCCGCTGGCTATTGTAGGGTCTGTTATTGGTGCATTAACGCTGTCTCATTATGGCGAAGAATATGCACATATTGTAAAACCTATTATTGCCTGCTACACACTGTATTTAGGCATAAACATCTTAAAAAATGCATTCAAAGATAAAAAATCAGGGCAAGGTAAAACCAAACGAAGAACCAATCTCAGAGTATTAGGTTTGATAGGTGGCTTTATTGATTCCTTTGCAGGTGGCGGATGGGGACCATTGGTGACCGGAACCCTGATCAAAGAGGGGAGGATTCCCCGTTATGTAGTGGGAAGTTCTACTGTTGCCAAGTTTTTACTGACCATTACCAGTGCTATTACATTCATCTTCACAATAGGCATCCATCACTGGAATATTGTGTTGGGGCTTTTGCTGGGCGGTGTTTTTACGGCTCCTTTTTCGGCGATGCTTACCTCAAAACTTCCAACGAAGAAAATGTTTGTTGTGGTAGGAGTAGTGGTAATCCTTATGAGTCTTGTTACCATAACAAAATCAATTCTGTCATAAGAAACCAATTATAATCAAGCTTCGTAAAAAGCATATTTTTTTAACGCAAAGATTTAATTTATAAATTCTTATTATTTTAAGGGTGCAAAGCTTGAATCAATTGCATTGATTTTTCTAAGCATATTCATATGCATAAAGCTTAATCAGTGATATTGTCTTCACCTTTACGCACTTTAATAAAAGGCTTAAATCGTTGAATGCCTTTATACATATTTTTTAACGCAAAGATTTTAATGTTTTACTTTATTTTGAGGCATCATAGGGGAAAATCAATGATACAGTCTGTTGACATTATATCATTACTCATTTTTAGTAAAAATCTGAAACCATTAAAACTTTGCGTTTTTTTAATAAAAATGTTTTGGATACGCAAAGGCGCAAAAATGATATTAAACAAGGATTATATTAAGGCGCAAGGATTTTATCTGCGATAAAATTGAAACCTGTATATTTTTAAGTCTAACATAGATAATGTAAACTAAGCAGATAGCAAAGAAAAAGTCTGCAAAATATCCTTTATCTGTTAACATTTCACTTGCTGAAAATCTTCGATTTTCTTTCTCCTTAAAAATCATAAATAAAATTTAGAAAATCCTTGCGCCTTTGCGATTTCCAACAAAAAAACAGCTCCCAAAAAAAGAGCTGTTTATCATCATTAACTATTTCCAGATTTTGTTTTCCTAAAAGTATCAAGTCCAAATCCTGTACATCCCTGAAATAAGAACAGGAGTAAAAATAAAAGATACAGGGTCTGAGGCAGATATAGAAAATAGCTCAGCCATGTAAAAGTATCCATTTCATACACTCCGGCTTCAGGTTTGATGGGAATAAGTTCCTTAGGAATGGAACTCAGATCATGCGTGAATAACGCGACAAGGATAATGATGATCAGAAATACTGAACTTATTCTTGTGCAAAAACCGAGCATTAAAAATAAGCCAAATATGCATTCGCAAAAAGCGGTGAAATTGGCGGTAAACTGAGGAAAAGGAAATCCTATCGTACTGATGGTATTGAACATATACCCTTGGAAAATAGGATGGAAAAGTTTGTTGAAACCTGCTATAAAGAAGAATAATCCAATTAATATTCTGCAAATTACATAAATGTTATGAGTATTCTTTTCGAGGTTTGATATTGTTGTTTTCATTATTTTTTTAATTCATTTTTTGATTACATCACCACGGCAAAGCCATGAACAGCAGCTGGTCATGTAATTCTAGTTTAGATAATAGGATTGTTATATAAATTTCAGTGATCGGTACAATAACACGATCTGAAATTATATTTTCGGAGGAATCCAGATAGAATTAAAAATGAAGAATAGGGTGGATCATCATACAGAAAATGGCGATTTCTTATTTCCTGATCCATAAATTTTTCAAATGCAAAAGAGTGAAATGAAGCGGTAAAAAACAGAGAAAAATTGGAACAATAATTACTATTGCATTTTATTGGAGTCTTGTTATTTTCTTCAAGAAAAATCTTGTTGCATTTTTTATGTGAAGTCTCTTTCAGACTGTATTGGCTCTTTATTTCTACCGTAAAAAAGCTGGTGTTTTCTGTTTTTAGGATCAACAAATGGATGAGCATTAAACATATATTAAATACCTGTATATAATGCGATAATCCGTTTTTTCTCACCATAAACCCCATAGAATTAAGGCAAATATAATAAAATATTTATACTTGCCTTTGAGCTAGATAGGGTTGGTATTATCTTTTATTTCTTATCTAATGCCAGATAATTGTCCTCCATTCTGCTGATCAGAATATAAAACAACCCTGCATAGATCATCTGAATGCCCATTGCTTCCCAGTTTTCAACAGTACTGCATCCAAAAAGCAGCAGAATAATCAGAGAAGCTCCAGCTATAGTGGCAATACGGGTTTTAAAACCAAGCATTAACAGTAATCCGATGAGAAATTCAAAAAAGGGAAGTGTAACTCCAAACAGATGTACCAATGGCAGTGGAAGCCAGCTTGTTTCAAAACCTTTCATCATTCCTGATGCAAAGTCCTGTAGTTTTACGAGACGAACCAATCCGTGTCCTAAAAGGTTGATTCCCATCGACACACGGAGGAAAAAATAAGCTGTTTTTGTATTATTCATAAAGATATTTTTGGATGGAAGATCGAAGCGTGAAGATGGAAGTTATACAGGTCATAAAAATACTTTGCAGACTTCAATAACTTCCTTCCTCCAGCTTCCAACTTCCTTACTTGTTAAACTTTTCTTCGCTATTATCAACAGGAGTATTGGGATCATTCATCACCATTTTGGCAATATCATCTTTTCTCATGAAGACTACGCCTTGTTTTTCTTTAGTATATTTGATGAATTCCTCCATAGCATGCACCATTGCAGGTGTTCCTCCAATTCTGTCATGAAAGCTGATGCTCATCATTCTTCTTTTAGAAGTTCCTTCTTCATAAAGGCGGTCAAACTCAAATTTCAATTGTGCCAAAAACTGATCAGGACTCCAGTGTTTCCCTTCAATATTGACAATATCATTGTTGCGAAGGGTATAAGGAATGACAACAAAATTTTTACCCTTTACTTTGGTAACGAAAGGTTCATCGTAGCTTAAGTCATCTATATGATACAGAAAACCAAGCTCCTGTAATACTTTAAGGGTGTTGGGGCCTCTTCTCAGCCAATTGCAGTTATAACCCACTGCTTTCTGTCCTGTAATCTTTTCAACAACATCTACACCTTGCTTCACAAAATTCAGTTCGTCTGCGTAATTTTTGTTCCATTGATTGTCCCAGGCAATACCATGAGCTGCAATCTCATGCCCTCCGTTTGCAATGGCTCTGGCCACTTCAGGATATCTTTCTGCAGCTGTTCCTACCACATGAGAAGTTACCTTGATATCATATTTTTTCCATAGATCCAGCATCCGGTAAATTCCTTCATTTCCTCCATAGCGGTACCAGCTTTCTGCCGGAAGATCCGGTTGTCCCTTGGGAAGGGGAGTTCCACTGAAAGGACTCTCAGCACCTTCAGGCTGTCCTCCTGTTTCAAACTGCATAGAGACAGAAATAACCAATTGAGCCCCATTAGGCCAGTATTTTTTGTTTGAAATCTGTGTTTCATGCTCAGCTTTTTTCTGTCTTTTATTTTTATCATGACGATCAGAAAAGGACATCAGAACGATTGTTGAAGCAAGCAACAATACGGATTGTTTTATGTATTTCATTTGTAATGGATTGATAGGACAAAATTGATCAATAATCTATCCGTATATATTGTAAGAATTAATGGTAAATTTGTAAAAATCCATTCTTTTATGAAACGAATCGTCAATTTCAATTCTTTTAATGTTTTCAGTATCGAAAAAGAAATTTGGGATGTGGAATATCACAATCATAACTTTTATGAACTGATTATTATAGAAAATGGAAAAGGATTTCATCATCTCAACAGTGTTACTTTCCCTTACAAAAAAGGAGATGTTTTTCTTCTCAGGCCCAGTGATGGTCATGAATTTTCCATTACAAGTAAAACACGCTTCATCTACATAAAATTTACAGAACAGTATATCTGGGAGAACCTTTTATCTCATAAAAAGAATGAGCTAAAAAAGGTTATTCAACTTTTGATGGAAGACCAATCTTTTGTTTATGAATCAGTGATCAAGTGCAAAACGGATAGACAGCACCTACTGCAGCTGGCCCGGATTCTTTTGTATGAGTTCAGCCATAAAAACACGTATAATAAAGAGATTACCTCCGATCTTTTTTCAAGCATCATTACCATTCTGATCCGAAATACGATGGACAATAGCACCACCAAAAACTGGATCACACAAAATGTAAGCAGAATTGAAAGGATCTTGTATTATATCAATGTGAATGCTTTGGATGCGGATAAAATGAAAATTGAAAACCTTGCCAGAGAATTTATGCTTTCCCCGAATTATATCAGTATTTACATTAAAAAACAGACAGGTTTTTCCATACAGCAGCATATGATGCAGCATAAAATAAAAACAGCGGAAAAACTTTTACTCCAAAGTCATTATAACATCACTGAAATTGCAGATAAACTGGGGTTTAATGATTCCAGCCACTTCAATAAAATTTTCAAAGGGTATAAAGAAATGTCTCCTTCTGAGTTTAAGAAGAAATCAACAGTAAAGTAATTGGTTAATAAATATATAGGGGCAAAAATTCAATTTATCTTTTGATACCAATTGCGCCTAATGCACTGGAAGTTAAAAAGATATCATCAAAAATAGTAAGTGATTCTACATCAACGAATCCTGAAGGGATCAGGTCACTTTTATTAAAAGACAATTCGATAGAAGGATCATAAGAAGCAATGATACGCACCTTTGAATAGCCGTTATAATCCACTTTAAAGCCTTCAAACATACAGTTCTGTTCAGCCTTCTGGTATTCGCCATATTCTTCAAACCCCGCTATATCATCTCTTTTTCCATCATTATGATCAAGAGATTTCCATTCAGCATAATTTTTAGGTTCTTTCAGGACATTTCCTTCACGGTCTACAGGAACAAACATCCCAAGAGTCAAATTCTTCTTTAAAAAATTGGCATAGTTATTCATCAGATTTAAAATCTGAAGATCGGCATATCCTTCGTGTGAATAATATTCAAGCACGAAAGTGGTCATCGGAATCAGCTTATGAGAAGCATCAGTCGGCATAATTAGTATTTCCTTTTTTGGCCGATAAAAATAGTATTTTTATTTGCGTTACCCAACGGAAGCCAGTGAATAGGATGGAATTTATACCCATTCTGAATAACGATAACTTTAGGACAAGCTCTCTTTTTTCAGTATTTTTGAAGGAATAACCATACAAACAATAACAAATCCACCTGCGAAAGACATGAAATTTTTCGCGAATACAAATTACAATATGTTGAATAAGATACTATTGGCAGCCGGTATTATTCAGTGCTGCTTTTACAATATCAAGGCTCAGAGTGCCGGAGCACATCCGGTCTATACCTCAGAATGGGGACATCTCTATCGCGAAAATGGAAATAATAAGGATCTCTTAGGAATATTTTCTACCGAGGCTCCTGTTTACCTATTAGATTCTACCCAAACACAATACAAAGTGCAGGTAAGTAATGGTGATATTGGCTTTATAGACCGCCAGCCTTTGCAAAAGACCATGCGTGGCAAAAAATCTTCCAGTGAACCGGTTCAGTATTTCTATCGTGGATCACAAGGACAGCAATGTCCGCATTTTTATATACAAGTGTCTGAACTTCGTGTACGGAAAGCCCCTACAACCGAAAGTACAGCAACACGGAGGGCTGCTTTAAATGAAATGGCCTGTATAGATTATGTTCCATTATATCAGGATGGCTGGGTCTATATTGGAGATCATTTCCACGAAAATCCTGAATATATCCAAATGAAATATCTGGGTAGTGAACTTACTTACGATAAAGTTCTGAAAGAATATCTGGCAGCGAAAGGCAAAAACAAAGAAAAGGAACTCACTCAGGTTGGAAGATTGCGTGAAATTGCATGGCTGGAAGAGAAAAACCTTAAACAAGCCTTGCAATATTGGAAAGAATCTTATGCAAATGCAGGGGTAGAAAATCCCAAAATAGATATTGACTTTGAACTTCTTCTGGCAGATCAATTTGCAAAAAAGCCTGGAACAGAAGCTTATGAAAAAAAGCTGAAAGCCTTGAATATGCATTTCATATGGAAGGATACCCAACTCTTTGATGGGAAAATCACGGATGCACAGATGAAACAGCTGGAGATGCAGAAAGCTAAAGATATTCCCAATATGCCGGAATGCGGCTGGGAACCTCAATATTTTTATAAGAACCCTAATATCATTGTTGCTTTTGAAGAATATAAAGGGAAAGTTTCCGGGAGTATTTACAAAATGTCCTTCAGCAATGGGGAAGCTTTGGTTTTGGGAAATGAGCGTATGGATTCCAATTATGATGAAAAGAATTTTGTAACCCGTTTTGGTGATATGCTTTCTGCCCGATGGATTTCCTCCCCACACGAATATCAGATTCAGAATGGGGATGCAGGACTCTTTATTTTCACTTTTAAAGATGGAAAGCTTTTCAGCTACGAATGCATGTTTTATTGTTAAATAAATTTTTAATCATCCTTATCAATAGAAGCGGGCGTTAGCCCGCTTATTTTTTGTTTTCAATAAAGACTTTAACCACTACTTAGCAGGTATTAAGTTTTGGCTGAAGCCATAGGATTTTATTCTTATTATTAAAACGGGCTAAAGCTCATTCCTATTGAATATTTACAATTATTAAGAGTAAAATTTTCAGATTATTTATATATCAATAGAGACGGGCTTCAACCCGTTTATTTTTATTATTGTTCACAACAAAAGCTTTAGCCAAAACTTAATAGACAGGTATAATTTTCCTACAATCGTGATTAAATTTTAAAGCTGTATCTTTACACTACCAAACAAAATATTACAATATGTCATTTATAACACCGGAAGGAGCCAGGAAGGCTCAGCTATCCCTTGCCGAAAGAGCACCCGTTGCTCATGCCGTTCTCTCAGGAGCAGAGAATATCTCGAAATATAACAGTGGAGTATGTCATGACGTGGTTGCCTACGCTTTGTATATGCGTGGAGCCAGGATAAGTCCTTCTCAACTGGCAGAATCAGCCGGACAAAAATGGTTAACCTTATTTAATTATCCGGCAGGAGAAAAATGGGACGGATATTCACCTATTCCTGCAGGAAAAGCGATTGGTTTCTACAGACTTATCGATAAAACTTTTTTTCATTCAGCAATTACCACAGGAAACGGAAATGAAATAAGATCTGTTAATGGATTTTCATTAGGATCTGCATGGTCTGTACCCGTAGATATGAAATGGGTATTAGGTAAAAAGAATTCTGACGGCACTTTCACTTATGACGGTACCAAAATAGAAGTATACATCTCTTCTTTATAACAAGAGTCTAAAAAGTAAAAAGACAGATCAGCAAATTCGCTTTTCTGCCTTTTTACTTTTTATATCTCTAAGCATCAGCACACTTCGGACAAATTCCGCTGATAATAAAGTTATACTCCTGCGCAATAAAATGCTCAGGTAAGCTGATTTCTGGAATCGCATTTTCTATGCATGTTACAGAGTGACATTCCTTACAATTGAAATGAACATGATTGTGAAAATGCTTTTCATGTGTACATTTCCCACTGCATTTTGCAAAATTCACCACTCCGTCAATATTGACGATCTTATGTATAGCCCCTTCATTTTCAAGCCTTTCTAATACTCTGTAAATGGTTACTCTATTGCAGAGATCTCCCAATTTTTTCTGAATATCAGAGTGGGTAAGCGCTATATCTGAACCATTAATAAGGTTTAAAATCTCAGTTTTAGCATGGGTGTTTCTGACCTGTTTCATATTTTAATGCAACAAAGTTGCGTTATTTAAATTTTTATCTATACTTTTGCAACAAAGTTACGATAAGAAAATTAATCCCATACTATTATGAAATCAAAAATTCTTGATGCTGTAGGAATCTCCGCTGCCGTTTTATGCCTGATTCATTGTATTGTCTTTCCATTATTACTGATTGTTCCTTTGGGAATATCGCATAATCCTTACATTGATCTGACTTTCCTTTGTATAGGTGCTGTGGTTGTATTCCGGGTAACTAAAAAAATGGAAAGCCGCTGGTTGAAATTTTTATTCTGGATATCTGTGAGCCTTATCTCCATCTCTGTACTCACAGATCTGATATTTGAGATTCATATTCCTCTGATTTATGTGGGAGCTGCTGGTTTAATTGCAGGTCATATCATCAATTTTAAACATCATAAACATTAAGATACATGACTAAGAAACTACCTGTAACGGTACTCAGTGGCTTTTTGGGAGCTGGTAAAACCACATTACTGAACCACATCCTGCATAATAAGCAAGGCTTAAAAGTAGCTGTGATTGTGAATGACATGAGTGAGGTCAATATTGATGCACGTCTTATTGAAAATCAAAACACGCTTTCAAGAACAGAAGAAAAGCTGGTAGAAATGAGCAACGGATGCATCTGCTGTACACTTCGGGAAGACCTGATGGTGGAAGTAGAACGTCTCGCTCACGAAAATCGTTTTGATTATCTTCTGATTGAAAGTACCGGAATAAGTGAACCCATTCCGGTTGCCCAAACCTTTACTTATATCGACGAAGAAAGCGGTATTGATCTTTCCCGTTTCAGCTATGTAGATACGATGGTTACGGTGGTTGATTGTTTCAACTTTATGAAAGATTTTGGTTCTAATGAACTTCTGACAGATCGTGACCTTACTGATATGGAGGGAGATTACAGAACAATTGTCAATCTTCTTACAGATCAGATAGAGTTTGCCAATGTTATTATTTTAAACAAAACAGATCTTATCAATGTTGAAACACTTGGCTTTTTAACAGCTGCTATAAAGAAATTAAATCCAGATGCTGCTATTCTTCATTCGGAATTTGGCAAGATCAATCCACAGCAGATTTTAAATACCCAGCTCTTTGATTTTGATAAAGCACAATCTTCTGCCGGCTGGCAAAAGGAATTACAGGCTGATCATCATACTCCTGAAACAGAAGAGTATGGCATAAGTTCTTTTGTATTCAGGGACAAAAAACCTTTTCATCCGGTTAGACTATGGCAATATCTTACTCATCATTATCCGGAAGGGGCCATCAGAGCGAAAGGCTTGTTTTGGCTGGCGTCGAGACCCGATGATGCCTTGAATTTTTCTCAGGCAGGAGGTTCTTTCCGTCTGGAAAAGGCAGGTGTCTGGTGGAGCAGTATGCCGATGCATCAGAGAGTACAGTATTCTTCTTTTGAAGAAAATCAGAAATTCATTGAAAGCAGATGGGATAAAAATTGGGGGGATAGAATCAATGAACTTGTATTTATTGGTCAGAATCTGGATAAAGATCAAATGTTATCCGACCTTCAAAGCTGCCTTATTAATGATCAGGAAAAAGAGCAGTTTGATAAGAAACAGGATTTTGAAGATCCATTTCCAGAGAATATTTAAAATTAACCTTTAATTAATGCAACAATGTTACGATAAAAATCTAAATACCATAACTTACCGCATTATTTTTACAGCAATATGGACAGAAGAAAATTTCTAAAAGGTTCAGCATTACTTTCAGGATTATTGACCTTATCACCATCAGATCTCTGGAGTTTTGGGAGGAATATTGAAAAACCGCATACCGGAAAAGCAAAGAACATCATCTTTATGGTAAGTGACGGGATGAGTCTCGGGACCCTCTCTATGGCAGATTTGTATTCCCGTAATATTTTGGGAAAAGGAAGTAACTGGATGAATCTGTATCATGAGAAAAAAGTGACACGTGCTCTGATGGACACAGCCTCAGCCAGCTCTATTGTCACAGATTCTGCGGCGGCAAGTTCAGCT
This sequence comes from Chryseobacterium sp. MEBOG07, assembly GCF_021869745.1. Taxonomy (NCBI): domain Bacteria; kingdom Pseudomonadati; phylum Bacteroidota; class Flavobacteriia; order Flavobacteriales; family Weeksellaceae; genus Chryseobacterium; species Chryseobacterium sp. MEBOG07. The sequence goes on along the minus strand of NZ_CP084579.1, from coordinate 2,782,616 downwards.
TTCGGCGGCGGAATAAGAGTTAAAAACGGAGTTCTGAACATGGGAGTCAATGGCGAAAAGCACCTTCCCATATGGCAGAAATATAAAAAAGCAGGGAAAAAAGCAGGCTGTGTGACCACAGTAACCATTACCCATGCCACTCCTGCAGGTTTCTGTATAAATTCTGCCAAAAGAAATGCAGAACCTCAAATAGCAGAAATGTATGCCGAACTGGAACTGGATGTTTTGTTAGGAGGTGGAGATGAATTCTTTAATCCCGCAAAAAGAGAAGACAAAAAAGATCTTTATTCTGTCTACAGTAAAAAAGGATACAGGGTTCTGAAAACACAAAATGACTTGAAAGAGATCAAAAAAGGGGAGAAGCTTTTAGGAATTTTTAACACAGGTGCTTTACCTTATAGTATTGACAGAGCTCATCTTCCGGAATATAAAAATACACCCACTCTTGCTGAAATGGCAAAAACAGCCATTGATCAGATGAAAGAACACCCCAATGGCTTTGTTCTTCAGGTAGAAGGCGGAAAAGTAGACTGGTCTGCACATGCTAATGATGTAGCCGCACTCATCCATGATCAGTTGGCATTTGATGAAGCCGTAAAAGCGGTAATTGATTTTGCAGAAAAAGATGGAAACACCCTGGTAATCATCACGACAGATCATGGAAATGCCAATCCGGGAACCATCTACGGAAACGATGCTACAAAGAATTTTAACAGCATTTCAGATTATCAATACACCAATGAATATATTCTGAATAAGATTCAGAAAGAGTATTCGATGAAAGATATTAAAGACTGGATTTATGAGGGCAATAAAATTATTTTGAATGATGATGAAGCCAAGCATCTGATGAGTTTTTACAACGGTCTTGAAAAAGAAGACGCAGGGCTGTATAATTATAAAAAACTGCCTTTCAAACTCTATTCAGAAATACAGAAAAGCAGAAATTCTGTAGGATGGATCAGTATGGATCATTCCGGAGATTATGTGGAAGTAGTAGCCTATGGTCCTGGAAATGAACTTTTACAGCCCTTTATTAAAAATACAGATTTGCATGATTTGATGCTGAAGGCGTCTCCAATATAAACGATACAATATTTTTTCATATTCATATTTTACATTTTTAACAGGTTGAGGAAGCAGAGTGAATTTTATTCACTCTGCTTTATTTTATATTAACAAATGTAAAAGAGAAAGAAATAGGAACTATTGAGCAAATCAATGTGAATCCTATGAAGAAACGGCAGTTGATCCTGGGCAAACTGATTCCGTTCTGGATTGTTGGTATGACTGTTATTGAATTCTTCTACCTGATTGGCTTTGCAGTTGTTCTGAACAGTCTTGCGATCTATAATTACAGAAAGACAAATTAAAATGGGTGGAATTAAATTCCACCCATTACAAACATATTTTCCATAGTAGGTACTGTACTTCCGCCTTCTTTTTCAAGAGTAATTGCAAAAGCCTGAGCTTTTGATATACTGGCCAAAGCAATCCTACTGTCTTTATCCTCAGTGTACATTCCTGCACTTACCGGTTTTCCATCTTCAATAGCCCAAAGCTGATACTGCATTCCAGTAGGAGCTTTAGGAAGCTTTTCTGCATTCAGATAGACTTCTTTTGTTTTTTTATCCCAGAAAACCATTGCTTTTGCATCCGTATGCTTTTCTACTCCTTTCAGCATCACCATCTGCATATCAGGATTGGAGAACATATCAAGCTTCTGATTCATTTTTTGCATTTCCTGATCCTTAGCTTGTTTATCTGCAACCAGCAGAGACATTTCCTTTTGATTGTCAGATTGAGTATTCATCCAGAATAAATTTCCGGCAACACTCAAAAGGAACAATACGGAAGCCGCTATTGCATAGGTTTTCCAATGGGTATTTCCCTGAATATTCTGCCTGTCTGTGCTAATTTCTGTCTGATCTTTTGCCTCAGTAATATCCGCCGAAAGAACAGGAGGTACTTCTTCAACAGTTTGTTCCTGTTGAATTTTATTCCAAATCTTAGATTTCAAATCGCTTGGAGGTGTTACAGCCTGTGCTGTAGCAAGACTTTCCAAAGTTTTCTGTGCTTCTTCAAAAGCCGCCTTTACTTCAGCATTATTCTTCATCACACACTCCAAAATCCCTGCTTCCTCAGGAGAAGCATGGCCTAGAATATAAGATTCTATAATTCCGGATGATATGTATTCTTTAGTGTTCAATTTATTGATAATCTTTTAACAAATCTTTTAATTTTATCAATGCATTACGCATTTTCGTTTTTACCGTTCCCAGCGGTATTTTCAGTTTTTCGGATATTTCATGTTGGGTATATCCCTGATAATAAGCAAGATTTATAAGCTCCTGCTTGTCTACTTCAAGGCCTTCAAGTACATTATTGAATCCGATATAATCGGAAGAATTATTAGTTGTTGAAAGCTCTGCAGTATTATATACGAAATCGGGAAGTGATTGGTTTTTAAGTTCATTCTGGAATGCTTTCGATTTTAAATAATCGATGGCTGTATTCCTTGCAATATTGATCATCCAGGTATAAAATCTTCCTTTAGAAGCATCGTACTGATGAATAGAGTTCCATATTTTAACAAAAACATCCTGAATAATTTCTTCTGTATATTCTTTAGACTGAACGATTCGAAGAATAATCCCGTACAGCGCACCAGAATAGTGGTCATACAGGTAATGAAAACCATTTTCGTTTTTTTCTTTTAGTAAAACGATAAGTTCTTCTTCAGAATAGGTTGTTTTAATAGCGTTTATTTTTCTTTCCAAATGTAATAAAATAAAACATATTCCCAAAAAAATCTATATCAACTTTTATTTCGTACATGATTTTAAGAAAATAATTAAAAAATAGTCAATATGAAAACATTCGTTTCAAAAACCATACTTGCTTTTTGTCTTACATTATCCTTAGCGACCTACAAAGCACAAAGCAACCTTTTTAAAATTAAAAATCCCTATTACTCACGTACCGCAGAAAACACGCTGAAAGTAAGCAATAGTGAATGGAAAAAGATTTTAAAACCCGAACTCTATCAGGTCGCCAGAGAAGGAGCCACAGAAACGGCTTTTACCGGGAAATATAATGAATTTGATGAAAAAGGCACTTATTATTGCGCCGTGTGTGGAAATGCTCTATTTATTTCGACTTCCAAATTTGCAACCACCTGCGGATGGCCTTCTTTTTATCAGCCTATTCGTAAAAATAGTGTCAAATACAGAAAAGATACTTCTTATCATATGGAACGTACAGAGGTTCTGTGTGGCAGATGTGATTCTCATCTCGGACATGTTTTCGATGATGGTCCAAAACCCACAGGAAAACGTTTCTGTATGAATTCTGTTTGTCTTGAATTTGTTCCCGGTAAAAAATAATAGACTGATTTACAGATGTTTAAAATAAATTTTGCTTTTTTTCAATCTAAAACAAAACCAACCTCGTAAATGACATTAAAAGCACAACTAAATATATTAATTAAAAAATAATCACACAATGAACACACAATCAAAAATCACAGTTTTAGCAATGGTAGCTTTATCATTTGCTTTCAGCGGAAAGGTAACTGCACAAACGATGAAAGAAAAAACAGTAATGGTAGGAGGAGCTCCTATGTATCCTTCTAAAAATATCATTGAAAATGCTGTCAACTCCAAGGATCACAAAACTCTTGTCGCTGCAGTAAAAGCTGCCGGTCTGGTAGAAACATTACAGGGAGCAGGACCTTTTACGGTATTGGCACCTACAGATGCTGCCTTTGCAAAACTTCCGAAAGGAACGGTTGAAAACCTTGTAAAACCGGAAAATAAAGCAATGCTTACTTCCATACTAACGTATCATGTTTTGTCTGGAAAATACAATGCTAAAGATATATGGGCTGCTGTAAAAGCAGGAAACGGAAAAAGCATGATGAAAACAGTACAGGGTGAGGAGCTTACTTTCTGGACAAAAGGAAAAGATCTTTATATAAAAGATGCCAAAGGAAACAGCGCAAAAGTAACCATTGCTGATGTGAACCAATCTAATGGGGTTATTCATGTAATAGATACAGTTTTAATGCCATAACAATTTGTAAGATTTCAAACAGCATATTTCAATATGCTGTTTTTCTTTCTTTTATTTATCCTAACACTAAAAAATTAATATTATGAAAAAACCAATTCAGGTTTCTAATCAGGGAGTAACTCTCGATACCAGCAGAAGAAACTTTTTAAAACTAAGTGGAGTAGGATTGGCTGTCGCAGGTCTGACTTTAATAGGCTGTGATGACAATGATGATTTTCAGATTATAGAAGAATCCAAGTATGATCTTGGAACAGGAGATGTAGGAATTTTAAATTATGCCTACGCCCTTGAGCAGCTGGAAGCGGATTTCTACACGAAAGTGGTGAATAATTTTTACACCGGAATTTCCAGCATTGAAAAAGAAGTTTTTACAGATCTCTATCATCATGAAGTGATACACAGGGATTTTTTCAAAGCAGCGATAAGCGGAGCTACAGATCATGTGCTGCCTAAGCTGGAATTCCAATATCCTAATGTGAATTTTAATGACCGAAACTCGGTACTGGCTACTGCAAAAGCATTAGAAGATACAGGGGTTGCAGCCTATAATGGTGCTGGAAAATACATTACCAATCCCGCTTACCTTGTCATTGCCGGTAAAATAGTTTCAGTGGAAGCAAGACATGCTTCTGCAATCAGAAATCTAATCAATCCCGGATCTGCTGACTTCTCAGGAGATGATGTCATTGATGCCAACGGACTTGATCTGGCGAAAGAGCCTAAAGACATTGTAATGGCTGCCGGAGCATTTATCAAAACACCTTTTACCTGGAAAGAAAGAGGGATCAACTAATCATTCACCTTAAAACTCACATTATGAATATTCTTAGATTACTGGATAAACTTTCTTATGATAAGTTTTTCACAACAGAAGCTTCAAGGCTGGAAACCATTACGAATATGTCATTATTCGGAAAAAAAGCAGCTACAGCAGCGGTACCCCTTGGATTGGGAGCGCTGATGGCTACTCCTGCCAAAGCAGAAACTACGAAAACATTAACAAGTGCTGCACTAAAAAGTACACTGACAGATGCTTTACAATTAGCATTGGTACTGGAATATCTTGAAAATGAATATTACAGCATAGGATTATCTACACCGGGATTGATTCCCAACGGTGACAGAACTGTCTTTATGCAGATCTCAAAACATGAATCAGCTCATGTCAGCTTCCTGAAAAGCACCCTCACTTCTTTAGGAACAACTCCGGGGAATAAACCTACTTTCGATTTTACAGCAGGCGGAAATTTTACCCCTTTTACAAGTTATAATCAATTTCTTATTCTTGCTCAGGCTTTTGAAGATACCGGAGTAAGAGCTTATAAAGGACAGGCCGGAAACGTTATGTCCAATAAAGTAGTGCTTCAGGCTGCATTACAGATTCATTCCGTTGAAGCAAGACATGCTTCACAGGTAAGAAGAATGAGAGCTAATAAAGGATGGATTGAGCTTGCCGATGGAGGAAATATGCCTTCAGCCACCAATCCGGTTTACGCCGGAGAAGACATTGTAAACCAAGCAGGTTACAATACATCAACTTTATTTGGCGCAGCAGCAGGTTCTGCAGCATACGACGAAGTTTTAAGTGGTAGCGATGCACAAACTATCGCTTCCCTGTTCATAGTTTAGTTGTGATTTGGATGATGTAAAGTGGTGTGTCCATTTCCGGAGATGCCCCCGGAAATGGACTTTTCAAAAAAAATCATTCGTCAGGCCTTAAAAAAACACATCATTAACTACTTCAATTCACCCGAATTCATACTTAAAGTACCGTATCTGATGATACGGTACTTTTTTTATTATATAAGTAAGTAAGATTTATATCAATATTAAGACTGCTTACGGCGGCGGCCTGAAACTTTTTTATCAAGATCTTTGATATCCTGTCTCAGTTCACGGAACATTTCTTTAAAATTATAACTTTCATAATCACCAGGCTCAAAGTCTTCCGGGAAAATTCCTGAAGCATATTGCCAGATTTCCACCACTTCTTCAAAAGGAATATCATAAGGCTCATAGAAAGAGTTATCAGCGCTTACAGAGATTGTATTTTCTTTTGTTTCCTTAAAACGTTTATAAGTAATACCATCATTCAGGGTTACAAAAACATAGGTTTTACCCGGTTTCAGTTCGTTGATTCCTTCTACATATTTTCCTACAATATAGGAACCATTTCTGAATGGCGGCATAGAGTCTCCATCTGCAGGGAAAGCTCTATATTTCCCATTGTTAAGAAAGGGAAGGGCAATACGTTGCAGGCTCTCAATATAATCTACATCACTGTACCCCTCAAGATATCCCATGGAAGCTTTTTGAGGAATAATTTCTATGGTATCATTCCCATGAGTATCTACAGCCACAGGAAGAACGATTCTGTTATCCGGAAGTTTCAGCATTTCATCTATCGGATATTTCTGAATATCTACAGACAGCATAAGATCAATACTTACATGAAAATATTTGGAAATTTTTACCAGCAGTTCGATAGGCGGTTCTGATATCCCGTTCTCATATTTGGAATAACGGACTCTTGAGATCAACAGTTCGTCAGCTACATTCTGTTGAGAGAGCTTTCTCTTAGCTCTTAAAAAGCGTATATTATTTGAAAAAATTGACATTGAAAAAAGTATGTCAGCAAAAATACAAAATTTGAATTCGTTATCAATAACTATGACAGGTTTTACCATCATAAGTAAAGAAATTTAACTTCATTGTTCCCGTTTTTCAAAAAAAGAGAATTTAAGGGCTTCATACAATCAATTTTCAAGGCACAGGAATCTTGTTTTTGGGTAAATAAAGAGGGTATTGTAAAATTTAAATAATAAGCACAAATAAATAGAATATGATGCAAAAATAATAACTCTAAATTTCACAAATTGAGTTATTATTTTTAACATTTAGAAAATCAATCAGATATAAATAAAAATGATATTTTCATTAAAAATACTTTATATTAATGAAATATTAAATTATATAAATATTTAATTAATTTATTCAAAAAAACTTGCAATCATATATTTATTATTCATATATTCGTGATGTAATAATCATATAAAATTATAGTTATGAAAAACTTAAAAAAATTGGACAGAAACGAATTAAAAACTATTTCAGGTAACGGATTACTAGATCCAATCGGTGGACTACTAGGTGGACTAGGTGGTGTTATCGGAGGTGTAGTAGGAGGTGTAGGAACAGTCGTTGGCGGTGTTGTTGGCGGTGTAGGTTCTACAGTAGGTGGAGTAGTAGGTGGTGTAAGCACTATCGTAACTAACGCTTTATGCCAAACACAATGTGTTGTGAATGGTGTAATCCACATCAAATTACTTGAGTGTGGTTCTACTTGCTAATCAGTAAGTTTTGACATTAAAAAATTCTACCGCTCTGAAAAGAGCGGTATTTTTATGTACAGCTAGTACATACTATGAAAATCTGCAAATTTACTTTCCTTAAAAATAAATACTATCAACATATGTAAAGGTTTCTTACAATTTAGCAGTCTACTTTTGCTTTAATAATTTTAAGAGAAATACAATGAAATCTATAGTATTAAGTCTGCCGGCGCTCTGTATGAGTTTTCTGGCATTTTCACAAAATACAGTCAACAACACTCAGCAAACCAATATGAATACAATCCAATACAAAAATCCCAAAACTCTTTTTGATCCGACACCTTATGCTTTTTCTCACTCTGCAGCACCTGCTGAATGTGAAGGAAAATATGTATTCATATCCGGACAAAGCGGAGGTGAAGGCTTGAATCATCATCTGTCTAAAGATTTCAGAACCCAGGTTAAAATCTCACTGCAGAACTTAAAAACGGTACTGGCTGACTATGGATTAGAAGTGAAAGACGTACTGAAAATTACCATTCTGATTGTAGATCATAACCAGGAAAAACTTACAATATGGTCAGAAGAAATTCATAAAGTATGGAAGGGTCATCAATTTCCGGCAAGTACCTTAATTCCGGTTCCAAAATTAGCACTGGATAATATGTTGATAGAAGTAGATGCTGTAGCTTTTATGAAAAAAGACAAAACAGAATAAGCGCTTATATAAAATCTCGAAAGAGAGAGATCTGTAGTGTATATACCATAAGTTATTCTGAAAAATTCTTAGATCTCAAGGCTTTGTAATATTTTAGAGTAACTTTGCCTATTATAATTCTTTTTGAATTCTATACAATAGATTTCATGGGATTGTATGTTTTTTGATTCATACCAATGAATTTTCTACCAATGAAGAATATATATACCTTATCACATGATTTTTAATGATATCAAATTAAATATTGATGTTAAAGACAGTACCTTTAATGACCTATATCCCGTACACATCAAAGAACTGGCAGGCCAGCATTGGACTCCAATTGCCATAGCAAAAATGGCAGCTGAGTATCTTGCGGAGAAGCCTAATAGTAAAATACTGGATATTGGCTCTGGTGTCGGAAAATTTTGTCTGATTGGAGCGGCTTCTACAAAAGGAATGTTTTTTGGAGTAGAGCAAAGGGCATCTCTTACCAAAATATCAAAAAAAATTGCAGACAAACATAAAATTACTAATGTAGAATTTATACACTCCAATATCAATGAAATCTCTTTTTCCGACTACGATGCATTCTATTTTTTAATTCTTTTTACGAAAATATAGATACGTTATCTGTAATTGATAATACAGTAACTACGGACAAAGATTTATATTTTGCTTATTCAGAGTATGTAAAAGAACAGCTCGACAAAACACCTGCAGGCACACGTTTAGTAACGTATTGGAGCAAATGGGATGAAATTCCAAGTAGTTTTAATCTAATTGCAACAGACTGTAATGGATTATTAAACTTTTGGGAAAAATAGAACCTCCTCTATAATTAAAAAAGAAATAACCCCCATTTCTAAACATTTCTTCATTTAGCAAATTTCATTTTATTCAAAAAAATTTAATATTGAAACAAACCCGAAAGGTTTTAAATGTAAGAATCTACATTATTTAATTTTAACCATCTCACATTCCATTACTTCGTCAGAAAAATTCGAACTAAGTCTTAAGAAAACCTTTTCATTCACAACTTTAAGGGTTTTAGCTATTAATATATTATCAGGAGCACTTCCTTCATGGGATTTGCCATTTATAACTTTTCTGTTTCTTGATTTGTACTACAGTCATTAACCCAGCTGATGTTATATCGTGCTTTAAAACCCATTTTTGTTAGTCTCAATCTGGAATATACTGTTTCTTTCAATGACTGTAATTCCATATTCGCTATTATTTACCTGAAATTTTCCAATATATGCAGATTTACATTTAAAATTCTGAGCATTTATTACTAAAGAATAACAATAAAAATGGAAAAAATACTTTGTTTATGAAATTTTTTTATCCAGTTATTAGCTTTTACTAATAGAAAATTAATCTAAAAAACGAAGTATTTTCACATGATCGTATTTTGTGTTTAACCCTTATTATAACACACTTTTTGGTGTCTAAACATCCATTTTAAACTTTGATAAAAAAGATCACTTATTTTTGAATTATCCCGCAAAACCCTTGTGTAAAAGGATTTAACATAATAAAAAAGATCACACTTTATTAGAGTTAGTATATTTTTTTCTATACATTTGAAATCTAATCTTTAACATTTTAACCATGAAAAAAGAAAATCAAAATTCTAAAAATCCCTAGAATCCTTAAAAGGTAAAAAATTGGGTGATTTAAAAACTGTTTATGCAGGATTACAAAACCAAGCTGTTCTAGATGCTGAAATGGCAAAATGTATTACCCTTATTTATAATGGTGGTACAGCTGATGATTCATCTTGGGATCGTAAGTAGTAACAAGCTAAAAATGGTCACCTCAAATGTATTGAGGTGACTTTTTTTGTCTTTTTTTGTATTCCATAGGGAAGGGTCTTTTTCAAATGGGCCAATCTCAATCCAACTAATTTACTTCCCAAATAGTTTTTTCAAATTATTATAACATGATTTTAATTTTATCTACTCCCAATGATGATGATACGAATTGGGTAATGGAACATTTGTCTATTCTTGGCGAAAAGCATATAAGAATCAACGATTTAGATTTATTTAACGGAAAAACAAAAATGTATGTTGAATTACAGCCACATCCTAAACTGATTGTAGAGAATAATTTTTTTGGAAAAGTGGACATGTCAGAAGTCAAATGTGTTTGGTTTAGGAAATTCGGTTTCTTTAACAGGTATAAAGAAAATATAAAAACAGAAAAAAATATAGAACTATTAAATTATCTGGAATCAGAATATATATCAACATTAAATATTTTTTTGAATTTTTAAAAGATAAAAAATGGCTTAATCATTATCAAAAGCTAGAGTCAATGACTAAAATAGGAACTTTAATGGCGGCACATGAAATAGGCATTAAAATTCCTAAAACGTATATAACCAACAATTCAGATAATTTAAACTACGACCAGCCTTATATTACTAAATCGATCAATGAAGGATCAGTCATCGGTATTGATGATAAAGCTTTCTTTTTTTTCACCACTCAATTAAGCGAGAAAAAAATCAAAAGCTATAAAAATTTCTTTCCAAGTTTATTTCAGGAAATGATAAACAAAGAATATGAGCTTAGGATTTTCCACCTGAACGGGAAGAATTACAGTATGGCTATCTTTTCTCAAAATGATGCTCAAACAAAAACAGATTACAGACAAGTCAACTACGAGAGTCCTAACAGATATGTGTCTTATAGTCTTCCAGATCCTGTAGATAAAAAAATATCTGCTTTGATGAAAAAAATAGGATTGAATACAGGTTCTGTAGACATGATAAAAGCCGATGACGGCGAGTATTATTTTTTGGAAGTGAATCCTTCCGGTCAGTTTAGAATGACTTCATTACCTTGTAATTATAATCTTCATTATGAAGTCGCTCATTGTCTCAAAACTATGAATACATGAAAAAAAGTTTAATAAAAGAATTAAAACATAAAAAGGAATTCTTTCCTGTTGTTTTTTCAAATATCTTTCCTTTTCCCAATACCAGAAAGGCAAGAAGAAATAATCTGAGTAGACAAATCACGACATCTATTCATCAATCAGAAATACACTGTTTAAGAATATACAAAGATGGGATCAATTTATATACAGAACAATAAAGACAAATATATTCACTTCTTTTCCTGTTGTATATTGGTAAGGGGTTTTGAGAGAAGTACTATATATGATATCCAAAGAGAAACTATAGAATTCATACCCAATACCTTGATAGATTTTGTAGAAGATATCAGAGGAAGAAAAGTAAGTGATGTTTTGGAAGAATATCAAGGACATAAAACGGCAAAAGAATATTTGACTTTTTTAGAAAAAAAAGAATTTATTTTTTATTCCAGCAACTCATCTTTTCCCGATTTATCTGATATAAGCAACAATGAAGATACATCCGAGATCCTTTTTACAACGGTTATATTATCACAACATATTTATGATAATATAGATGTATTTTCGAAAAACATTCAACAATTAGGGATTAAAAGGCTGCATCTCCATATTGATAATGATAATTGTATGGAACAATTAATGACAGTATTATCATCCCTGGAATATTCGCGGGTATCTAATATATCATTGTCTTTTCCGTACCAAAAGATAAATAAGAAAGTGTATGAAAATAAAAGGATCACCTCTATTACCCTATTTAATTCTCCCAAAAAACGATCTCTAAAAAATAATGATATTATTAAAAATTATATCACCTGTGATGATTCTAAATTATTTTTAACACGGTTCAATCTGTACGATATCGCCATAGGTATTAATGCCTACAATGTGGCAAAAAATTACAATTTAGCATTGTTTAAGACTATTTTTATTGATGAAAAAGGAAATATAAAATACAATTTTTCAGATAAAAACAGCTACGGAAATATTTTGGATGATTTTGAAAAAATAAGAACAGACACTGTGAAAAAATTATCAAAATTATGGAGTATTAAAAGAGAGGAGATTGAGCCATGCAATGTTTGTGAATTCAGGTATTGCTGTACAACAACTTATATTCCGGTGAAAGGTAAAACCGGATATACAGTGGATTGCAATTATAATCCCTACACCACAGAATTTAATTAAAAGATCAAAAATTAAATAATAAATCTCTATTTATTATGCATTATAAAGTTTTAAAAAGTTTAGTACTCATCTTTTTGTCTTCTAGTTTTTATGCCCAAAATTTCCGGATTGATTATCAGCTTACTTATAAAGAAGATTCCTTAAGTTCCGAGACAACCCATAAAAATATGATCCTTTTTGTTCAGGGAGGTAAATCTAAATTTTTGGCTGAAAAACAATACCAGGTGGATTCACTTCGAAGTACAGGATCTAAAGAACCTGCTATAGGAGATAATAGTTTTTCAGTGATTAATTATGAGGAAAATTTAAGTTTTAAATATTATTTTTTTATTAGTGATGTATACAAAATAAAAGAATTGGTAAAACTAAATTGGGAATTAAAATCCGAAACAAAAAAAATAGGTACTTACTTATGTAGAAAAGCTATTTTAAAATACAAAGGAAGAACTTGGGAGGCGTGGTACACTCAGGATGTGCCCATTCAGGCAGGGCCATATATATTCAGAAATTTACCCGGATTAATTGTCCAGATGGAAGATTCTACTGGTTCTTATAAGTTTAACCTATATTCAATAAAGAAAAGATCTGATATTTTAGATTTTGAGAATATGTATAAAGAAGCCCTTACTATCCCACAAAAGCAGTTACAGAAGGTATTTTTAGATTATTACAATGATCCTTTAAGAGAAATGAAATCACAAAATGTGCAAGCAAAATTTATAGATGAAAAAGGTAAAGAGGTAAAGCCTGATTTCAGAGAAATGACAAAAACAATCCAGTCTCGTTTGAAACAATACAACAACCCAATAGAGGTGTCGGAGGCTATAAAATATCCGAAATAATGTAAGTTTAAAAACTTTACAAACCAGACGACAAAGATTGATATACATAAGCATTGGTTTAAAAAACCGCTCTAGAAAGAGCGGTTTTTTATGCTTTTACAGAAAACATAGAGTCTGAGAATTAAAAATAAATCACTGTAATTCAATACATTAAATTGAATTACACGGTTTCCAAATCAAACCAATAAAGCAACATTGTTGCATTAATAGATTTAATTATCTAGCTTTGCCGGATCATTAAAGTATATGCACATGAAAAAGACCGTTTATTTTTGATGGGAAGCACGCTGATGTATTCCTCATCCATTCTGAAGGCGCAGAAACTCACTCCTGAAAAAAAAACCGTAAAAGACATAGAATCTATCCAGATACAGGGGAAAACCAATTACAGTTCTGTAAACATTTCAAGAAAAAAGCTGGATTTTATTCAATCCAATACATTAGGAGAAACATTGAGTAAAATTCCCGGGATACAAAATTCGGGATATGGTCCCAATTCCGGAGCTCCTGTTATCCGAAGTCTGAGTGGAAACCGGGTAAAAATACTGGAAAATGGAACGGCAGTGAATGATCTTTCCGGGATAAGCCCCGATTTTAATACGGATATAGAGATGAACAATGTTCAGAGCATTACTGTTTACAAGAATTCTGCATCAGTTTTATATGGAGGAAAGGCTATTGGAGGCGCTATTGATATTGAAACTGATTATATCGCCAGACAACTACCGGATAAAAAGCTAAATGTAAGAGGACTTCTTGAAGGGGGAAGCAACAGTGGACAGAAACAAGCATTTTCAGCCCGGGGAATTATTGCTAAAAACTGGGTATGGGCCGTAGGAGGAAGCAATCATAAGCAGGATAGGGTCACAATTCCTGGAAAATCTAAAGACGATAGATGTTATGATCCTGCATTGGTAGGCTTCAACAGTATTTTGCAGTCACTATGTCAGGTAGATGTGGATTCAAGACGTGTGTTGAACAAAAGTCTTTTCCCATTCATCAGTCAGTTTGCTAAAGATCATATGATAGATTATGAACTGTCAGAAGATGATCTTTATACCTTCAGTTCTACCTATTATAATCCTGCTGACGGTAAAAATTATCCCAATCCAAAGAATGATTTGTACGTTCCCGGCCAGGATCCTTCGAAAGACCGTTATAAAAGTGAAGTAAACGGAATCAGGGATTATGTAGAGACAAAAGACGGAGTAATCCCCAACAGTCATTCGGAAAGCAATTCATTTTATATCGGAACCAGCTATATAGGGAAATCATTTTATGCAGGAGGGGCGTATCAAAACTCTTATTCCTATTTTGGAGTCCCAGGGTATGCAATACCCAAAATACCCACACATACTCATGGAAAGCCACAGCAAGAAATAGAGTATCTTCCCATCAATATAAGAAGTTTATCCCATAAAGCAATGTTTGAAACAGGTTACAGATTTACCCATTCCCCAATTTCCAGTATCAAGCTAAATTATATGGGAGTATTTTCAAAAAACGCAGAACTTCTTGACCGCTTCAGAGCCAATCAGTTTGCTGTAAACCAACACAATGGACGTTTGGAAATTGCACAGCAGAAATTAAAATTCCTGACCGGAACCACAGGTCTTGAAGTGCAATACAGAGATATGGAAGGAAGTGGGGGCAGAGATACTTACCCAACAATATAAGCCGTGAAATCGGAATCTTTACGATGCAACACCTTGACTTTAATATCATTCAACTGGATCTTGGCTATAGAAACGATCATGTACAACGCAGGGCAGAAGCAGATAATAAATATGTCAGAAGTCGCGGACTTTCCGGTGGAAAACTCAGTGACAGAGATTTTACTCTTCATCAATTCCATAGTGCTGCTCAATGGAATATCTTCAAAAAAGGCTATCTGAAAGTACAATATAATCATTCCGAAAGAGCACCGGAAGTGAACGAACTGTACTCAGGAAATAATCATTTTGCTATTCTCACGGAAGAAAATGGTGATGACAGGCTGGATAAGGAAACCGCAAATACAGTTGAAATAGGAGGGGGCTTAAACCTAAAAAACCTCAGAGTATCTGCCAACTGGTACCATACGTCTTATAAAAATTACATTTATCTTGCCCACACAGGACTTTCCAGGGAAGTTTTCCTTGTCAAAGAATGGCGTTCTGATGATACAGAAATCAACGGAATGGAAGCAGAAGCCGCTTATAAAGCAGATCTGGGGAAAATAGGGAAGTGGGAGATAGGTGGATATTATGATCTGGTGAGAAATATAAGTGTAGCCGACAGCTCGATAAGAAAATGGAGCGATGGTGATTATATGCCCAATATGCCTACAAGCCGTTTTGGATTCAATCTGGAAGGCAATATACAGAACTTCAGCCTGAATCTAAGTTTAGATCATTATTTAAAGCAAAAATATTTAGGGAAAAATATTAATCCTGAGCTTCCTATGCCGGCATTTTCATTACTGAATGTCCGTTTAGCTTACAAAGACAGCAGTTTAGGCATCGGTGATCTGGAATATTATATCATAGGAAATAATCTGTTGAATTCTGAGGCAAGGCTTCAGAACTCTCAGTTGAAATTTCTAAGTCCGCTTCCTGGAATTAATATTTCAGCAGGGGTAAAAATCACCATATAAACCCAATTATTATACCTGAAAGAAGACATGTATTTTATACACATGTCTTCTTATTATTATGAATGGTATTTCATTATTTCAAATCTTCTATATTGTTTATTAGATAACATTGTTCCCATTGTTTCATACCTATTTTAGGATAGTAACCCTCAGCTTTTGGTGCTGCTAATAGAATCAGTGTAGCTTTTGGAGTATGCTCTTTTGTCAATCGGATCAATTCTTTTCCAATTCCTTTCTTTTGGTAATTCTCATCAACTGCCAAATCTGAAAGATAAGTGCAAAATGCAAAATCAGTTAATGATCTAGATACTCCGATCAATTTTCCATTATCACGTGCTGTTGCGATAAGATTTGCATGCTGCAGCATTCCCATTATTCTTTCCGGTTCGTTTATCGGACGTCTTTCTCCTAATGTAGAATTTATCAGGACCTGTGTAAATTCTTCTATTCCAATTTTTTCTTCAATTTGATAGGTAATCATTTTTTATCTTTTTTAATTATTATTTTAAAAAATACGGTCTGAGGGAGCTTCCTGTCTTTCAGACATCCCGTAATTTCGTATTACTGAAGCTACCCGTAATCTGTAATCTTCAAACACAGAGTTTCGTCCTGCCTGCTGTGCATTCCTGTGCGTAGTTCTGTTGCGCCATTCTTTTATACTTTCTTCATTTTCCCAAAAAGAGAGGGAGAGGATCTTTTTAGGATCCACAAGACTTTGAAATCGTTCGATGGAAATAAACCCGGGAATCTCTTCCAACTCTGATCTTAGGGTCTTTGCTATATCTAAATATTCATCCTTTTTCCCTTCTTTAGGGACTACTTCAAATATTACGGTTATCATACTTTTACTTTCAATTAAAAATTTATTTCTCAAAAACTATTTTGATTTACAGGACAAAATTATATTTAATTTGGACTACATTTGTACTCCAGATTGAACATATAAAGTAGTCCAAAGACTTTGAAATCGTTCGATGGAAATAAACCCGGGAATCTCTTCCAACTCTGATCTTAGGGTCTTTGCTATATCTAAATATTCATCCTTTTTCCCTTCTTTAGGGACTACTTCAAATATTACGGTTATCATACTTTTACTTTCAATTAAAAATTTATTTCTCAAAAACTATTTTGATTTACAGGACAAAATTATATTTAATTTGGACTACATTTGTACTCCAGATTGAACATATAAAGTAGTCCAGAATGTTTCCGTTTGAACATATCATCAGTATCGACAAAGAAAAAAAGCTTCCTGTCTACAGACAGATCGCAATATCTATTATTAATGCTATACAAAATGGAAATTTACCCACTGGAATGCCTCTTCCCAGTACCAGAGAGCTCGCAAAAATTCTGGGTGTACACCGCAAAACTATAACAGCGGCCTATGAGGAGCTCAATGCTCAGGATTGGATATCAATTATTCCCCGGAAACAAGTCAGGGTATCTGAAAATATTCCCAATCTAAAACCACAAAAATGGAACGCTCATGATTCATCTGTATCGTATGAAAATAATTTCAACCTTCCACTTCATACATCCAAGAAAGATCCGTCTCAGCAGGAACTCATTGCGGCTCCTGAAATTTTTATTGATGATGGACATCCTGATATTCGACTTTCTCCTATAGATGAATTGTTGAAAATTTACCGCAGCTATACCTCGAAAAGTTTTACAATTAAAAATGCAGCGGTCGGGATAACTCAAGGGACACTAAAATTAAGAGAAGAGCTGTCCAGATACTTATCTGTGACAAGAGGATTGAATATTTCTGCTGATAATGTATTGATTACCCATGGTGCACAAATGAGTATTTATTTATCAGCTCAATTGCTTTTACAGGAAGGAGACACTATTATTTTAGGAAAACCAGGATATCCTATTGCCAACAGCGCATTTGAAAAGACAAAAGCCTCTGTTGTGGAAATTCCTGTAGATGAAAACGGATTAGACATCAATGCTCTCGAAAATATATGTAAAAGGAAAAAGGTAGCAGCCTTATATATCATTCCTCATCATCACTATCCTACAACGGTAACATTGAGCGTGGAAAGAAGGATGAAGGTATTGGAGCTTTCAAACCGGTATTCGTTTGCAGTCATTGAGGATGATTACGATTATGATTATCATTATTCCTCCTCTCCTTATTTACCTTTGGCAAGTGGAGCCCATAAAGGAAACATCATCTATATTGGTTCCTTTTCAAAAATAATAGGTTCTTCCATTCGTACTGGCTTTATGGTGGCTCCTAAAAATTTTATCCAGGAGGCTCTCACCTTACGAAAAGTGATTGATATTGGTGGTGACGGATATATGCAAAATGCTCTGGCTGAACTGATTAAAAATGGAGATTTAGGAAGGCACCTGAAGAAAACAAAAAAATGTTACCATCAACGGAGAGATTATCTGAATAAACTTTTGCATCATCATCTAAGACCTTACGCATCTTTTTCTTTACCAGATGGTGGTCTTTCAGTCTGGATCCAATTAAAACATCCATACAATATTAATACATTGAAAATGAGTTCACAATTACAAATCAAACGAATCTGTGAAAAAGAAAATGCTTTTCGATTTGGCTTTGCTTCAATGAATGAGAAAGAGCTGGAAGAAGCTATTTTATTATTAAAGAAAATTCTCACCACAGAATAGAGAAGATCCTATAAAAGAAAAATAGCATTTGGTCGATTTTATACAAAGGTTCTTAAATAGTACAATACCATCTCGGGTGGTTTTTACCAAGCTTATTTATATAAAAATTAATCCAAAAAAAACTTAAAAAAAAGAGGTAATTTGTTTTAATACGACAAGTTCTGTCGCTGTGCGTCTCTATCTTTATAGTAGAAATAAGATAAAGAATCCCGGGAAATTTATTGTCTTAGTAAATCAAATTTTAACCTTAAAACTCTTTTTAAAGTATGTACAAAAAACAATTAATAATCATTTTTTTCTTTTTATTTTTCATTTCCTATGCGCAGACTGAATTTATTACTTTGTGGAAGCCCAATGTAAATGGCACCATTGATAATTCAATAACTTTTGGTGGCACCGGAACAAGCTACACCATTAGCTGGGAAGAAGTAGGCTATCCTCAGCATAGCGGACTTATGAATTCTGTAACCTCTAACAGCAGCAGCCCGATTACGATTTCTTTTGGGACATCTTTAAATACAAATCCTCTCCAGGCCACCTATAAATTGAAAGTATCCAACGGCAGTGGATTATTTTATGGATTTAGAGCCAGCCCAGCTTATCCAAATCCAACAACAGGAGTGATAACTGTAGAGTCTACTGAAAACGAAAATGTTTATGTATACGATATCACCGGTAAAATCATTAAAAATATGACTTTAAATAAAGGAAAAAACAGTATTGATCTTACTGGCTATCCATCAGGGAATTATCTATTAAAAGGAAATCATATTTTCACTAAAATAATCAAGAAATAACAGATCAGCTGAAAGGCTGCTTTTAAAATCAGCTCCAAAGTCTACGGATTTTGGAGCTTTTTATGGGTAAAATTGAAAAAATAGTAGCATCATTACAAATTTTATCAGCACAATCCATAAATTTGAGTCCTAACTAATATGCCATGATAAGAAAGTATTTACTATTTCTTTTAATTTTCACTTCCGCAGCGTCTTCACTGCTTGCCCAGAACTACGAAAGATATAAAATACTAAAAGACACCATAATAAAGTCAACAAGTCTGGGATTTGAGAAAAAAATTTCTGTAATGGTTCCCATAGAATGGCAAAAGAAGTCTAAGAACAAATTCCCATTAATTATTGTATTTGATAAGCAAAATAAAAGAAGTAATAATTATATTCTCAATACAATTGACTATTTAACGAGTAATGAACAAATTCCTTCCTCTATCATAATAAGTGTTCAATCAGAACAAAGATATCGTTATCTTGAAACACAGTACAAAATTTCTGATCCAAACGGACTTGCCCTTGAGAATGAAAAATTTATTTTTGGACAACTGATCCCACTAGCTGAAAGAGATTACAAAGCCTCTGCTTTTAGGTTATTAATTGGTCATTCGAGATATGGATATTTCACAACATCTCTATTTAATTCAAGAATAGCTGATTTGAATGGAATTATTTCTATGAGCCCGTTTTTTACTCAGGAAAATGTTGACTTAACAGATTCAATAAGTCAATTAAATAGGCGTTCATTTCCTATAAAAAAGTATTATCGCTATGGAATTGGAAACGATTATCCTGAAGATTTCGTTAAGATGGATTCAGTCATTAAGAATATTCACAATCCATTTTTAGATATGAAAGGGTATAGGTTTAAAAATGCAGATCATAATGCAACGCCGGGTTTACTTATTAACACAGCTCTTTATGAAATATTTGAAGATTGGTCTGCTATTCAGTCAAAGTATATTTCAAATAAACAAACAGACTTAAGTATTAAATCATCATTAGATAAAGAAATACAGTCCAATTACGGCGTAAAACTCAATTTTTCACTGGGTATTTTAAATGGAAAAGGTTGGTACTTTTATAATGAAAAACAATATGACAAAGCCATTCAAGCTTGGAAAATCTTGACAGATTCTTATCCAAACTTTTCAGAGGCTTATTTAAATATTATAAAGGCTAAGATCCAATTAAAACAAGATTACTCTGAAACGTTCAAAGAATTCATCAACTCATTAGCAACTTCTGAATTTTATAAGGAAAAGGATAAGAAGGATTTAGAAATTGAATTGCGTGAAATAGTTAAATAGAAGTCAGCTAGCAAAGCACCAGGAAAACTGAAGTACTGGACTTGAGTGATAATTGCCTATTGAACTTACCCTAAAAACGTTGATTATACATCTCATTAAAATTATAATAGATAGAGGCTAGCCAAATGAGAATGACACTTTTGGAAAAATGAATACAATATTCAATTTAACATAATATAAATTATAGGACTTTTATTGTTTTATTAGAATAGAGTATTAACCTACTCAGAATCCATTATTTTCCAAATTTTTCTTCCAGATATTCTTTAACGACTTCTAAGAACTCTTCTTTGGTCATATAATTATCCAGAAAAGTTTCAAGGCTTCCTTTATTTTCAATTTCCTCAAAATAATTTTCATGGTCTGTGCTGTATACTGTCGGATTATTTTGGTTAGGATCTGTAAGGCATACAAAATAATGATCCGGATATCCGTACGAATAAAATATACAGATAAATTCCATCTCTGTTCCCTGTACGGTTTCTCTGATTTCATTTTCCTCTACAAACCCATCTAGCTCGCCAAAATCTTTTGAGTCTTCCTTGAATGGCAAAAACAACCAGTCTTTATAAAAATCCTGGCCGTAAAACTGTTCATGATTTGAAAAATAATGCTCCAGTAAATCTTGATAAAAAACTTCATTATTATTGGCATATAAACTCTTTTTATTTTCGTAGAATTGATCTATTCCATAAACATCCCATTCCTTATCGTATAAATAATTGCTGAATTTCAGACTCTTCCAGTTCTCCGCGAAGTTTTTTTCTGCGCTTACACCTTCTGTATTTCCGCCTAATATGTTCAGTTTTTCTATTATTTCAGTATACATTATGTTAAATTAAATAGTTTAAATCACTTAAAATCAATCCGATAAAACATTACCTATGGTCTTTCATTTGATGTTTTTTGCCTTTACATCCTAATATTATGTTAAATTACCCTATTGTAAACGTTATTAGGTGGATATTTCAATGATCTATAAAAGTACAAAATCTTGTCACATGACAGCTTTTATGATGGTGAAACATGATAACTTTACTCTCAACCAAAAGAAAATAATATGAAACCTACAATGATCTGGTCCAATCTGGCTGTAGCCAATCTGGAACGTACGCACAAATTTTATACTGAATTAGGATTTAAACCGAACGGTCCGCATACTTCGGACCAACTGGTAAGTTTCTTTTTCGGGGAAAAGGATTTTATTATTCATTTCTTCTTAAAACAAATCATAGAATCTAACCTGAAGCAGATACAATTCTGTGACACAGAGAAAGCAAACGAAATAGTTTTTACCTTATCGGCCGATACTAAAGATCAGGTAGATGCATGGGCCCAAGAAGTTGAAAAAGCTGGCGGAAAAATTATTTCAGAACCGGAAAGTTTCGGAGACAACTATTATGGTTTTGTTTTTGCCGATCCTGATGGTCATAAGTTTAATGTTTTTTATATGTAACCTGGAAAATATTTTCCCTATATTTGAACTTCAACAAATAAATATGAACCGCGCGAACTGTCTGCCTCCTCCGGCACCTTAATATTTTCAAATTAATTTGAAGCGTTCTTATGCCATTAAAAATATAATGGCCAGAATTACTATGCTTCAGATTCTGACATAAAAATATTAATTCAAATCTTTACAGTTCATTCTCAATGAAAAAATCATATGTAGTATTACATCTGGCCGTGGTATTGGCTGGATTCACAGGTGTGTTCGGAAAATTAATCACCCTTAATGAAGGCTTACTGGTCTGGTACAGACTCCTCTTCTCCTCTATTATTTTATTCTTTATTTTAAAATTGCTGAGAATTCCCTATAGACTTTCTACACAGGAAAAAACCCGTATAATGAAAGCTGGGCTGCTTATCACCATACACTGGCTTTTTTTCTACGCCAGCATCAAATACTCCAATATATCAATCGGTGTAGTCTGTTATTGTCTCACCAGTTTTTTTACGGCTGTATTTAAACCTTTGATCGACAAAGAGAAATTTAAAATCTCAGAGCTGCTTCTCAGTACATTGACTTTGTTGGGGATCAGTCTGATCTTCCATTTCGATGCCTCTTACCAGCTGGGAATTATGCTAGGTGTTATTTCTTCTGCTTTAGGAGCGCTCTACACCATTTATAATAATCGTTTGGTGAGACACTTTGACACCAAAGTAATCAACTTTTATCAGATGATTGGCGGTACTTTAGGCCTCGGAGCTCTTTTGCCCATATACCTCGTTATTTTCCCGGCAGATAGCATAGTACCTGACTTGAAAGACACGGCTTATTTGAGCGTTTTAGCTCTTTTTTGTACAGTTGGGTTATATGTGGCCTTTGCAGAGGTTTTAAAGAAAATTCCAGCATTCACTGTGAACTTAACCTTCAATCTGGAACCTGTTTATGCCATCATTATAGCCTTTCTGTTTTTTGGAGAAAGCAAAGAAGTAGGATTTCCATTTTATATAGGATTGACGTTCATTATTGCTTCTGTAATTTTGCAGACACTCATTTCACTGAAGAAAGTAAAATAATATCTAAAGCTGTTAAACAGTTTTATTTAAACCATACCAAAAGATGACATCTTTTAAACCACAAAAGTTACAAAAGTTTTGAACACTTAAGTTTATTAAGTTCCTGCTTTGCGTATATAAAGTACACTAAAGTTGTTTAAAAATCTTTGATTTTTCTCTTAAGTGAACTTACTTATACAGGAGAATATTAAAACTTTCTAAAGTGTACTAAAGTGTTTTAAAATTATATGATGTTTGGATTCTTTCGGAATGACAATCAAACCATGTCAAGGTTTTGAACCTTGACATGGTTTACAAATTTTCACCTTAATTAGAACGGTTTTTGAACACTTAAGCTTTACTTTCCTGAGTGAGCTAAAATGTTTTAAAATAAACTTTAGAATGCTATTTATTCATTCCCAAACTGTTATACAGCTGCACCTGCCATATTCCCAGTACCTCTTTTAGCATCACAAATGTAAATGCTGCATTATAGCTGTTCGGAAATATCGTTATTTCAGTATCTATAAAATCTGATGCCTGTGGAATAGGTTTTAACCCAAATGTCTGAAACAGAGAAACAGATCTCTTCATATGAAACCCGGAAGTTACCAGATACACACTAGAAGGAGCCATTTGCTTTACTATTTTGCTGGAATATTTTGCGTTTTCATAGGTATTCATGCTTTTATCTTCCTTAATAATATCAGAATCTGGCACTCCCATCTTTTTAAAATTTTCGCTGAATACTTCAGCTTCACTTGTATGCCCTCTTCCTTTTCCGGAAATTAATATTTTACAAGGTTGATTATTTTTCTTGTATTCATGATACAATTGATAAGCGGTTACAATTCTGGAATAAGACATGGTATGCAGCTTTTCTGTATTGTCAAAATTTACAACCCCGCCACCCAATACTACAATAATAGCGCTCTGAGAAGGTGTATTTTTAGGAGTAGAAATATTAACATAACTTTTCTGCAGATATCCGGAGGTTAGCTTACCCAAGAAGCCATTTCCTATAAAGATAATCATCAAAACGGCCCATATACAGATTCCTATCCTCAGATTTTTACGCTTATTTTTTCTTTTTAAAAGGGTTATAATAACTACCGCAAGAAATACTAAGAAATAAGGTTCTGTAAAAAGCTGAAAAACACGGAATAAAAGGTCTAGTAAAAATTTCATCTATGATAATATTGATTAATGTTTAGAAACATCGGATGTACAAAGATAAGGGTAATTTCGTGAGTGCTACCATTGTCAATATATTTCAATAGCCTGTTTAAAGTAATTTCACTTTTTATTTAATAATTTTATAAGATTAGAATATTGAGTACAATGGATTATCAAACCTTTCAACCACAACCGGATCTGGCTTCTATCATAAAATGCTACTGGACTCTGGACAGCCCCAGGGAAGCTGTTCCTCAGGTACAAACCATTGTTCCGGATGGCTGTATGGAAATGATCATTCATTATGGTGATCTTTATAATCAATATATCGATGGGAAACCAGTTCTACAACCCAGAAGCTGTGTTTTTGGACAATTGACCGAACCCCTGAAAATAGAGCCCACAGGTATTACCGGTATTTTCTCTGTTCGTTTTCATCATGATGGGTTCATTCCATTTGCTACAATTCCTATTAAAGAAATGGATGATCAGGCCATTCCGCTGGAAAAACTCTTCGGAATACAGGGAGCTGAATTGGAAAAAAATGTATTGAAAGCTATAACAGTACAGGAAAAAATAACCATTGTAGAAACGTTTCTACTGGAAAGACTTAATACAGAAACCATTGACAAAATTGTACAATCTACTGTGGATTTGCTGTTGAATGTCGACGGAAAAATATCAGTCAATGAACTTTCAAAACAGACAAATATCAACAGAAGACAACTGGAACGTAAGTTTTCTTCAGCCATTGGATTGAGTCCGAAACAGCTCTCAAAAACCATCCGGCTTCAAACTACAATCAAACATCTTCTGAATAAAGAATATGCCAGTCTTACAGCGCTCGCCTACGAATCCGAATATTACGATCAAGCTCATTTCATCAAAGATTTTAAGGAATTTACAGGATTTACCCCAAAAGAATTTTACGGAGATATGCTGCAGATGTCTCTTCTATTCTACAGAAAAGATTCCTGATGTCGCATTTTTACAATTTTAAAGTACCTTTTATTTTGAACTTTGCTGAAATAAAATAATTAGGCAATGAAAACAAAATTAATCCTTGCAATGATCGGTCTATCCATTGCAGCCAGCTGGACACAACAACAAAGTGAAACTAAAAAAATTGAATGGCTTCTCGGAACCTGGGAAACCAAAACCTCCAAAGGAAGCCTCTACGAAACATGGACCCGGAAAAGTGATACCGAACTTCAGCCAAAAAGCTATTATCTGAAGCAAAAAGATACCATCCTTTTTGAATCTGTACGCTTGGTAGAAAAAGATAAAAAACTGCATTATATGGTATCTGTAAAAGGTCAGCATGATGAAAAGCCTGTTGATTTTGTATCAACTTCTATGTCTAAGCCCAACTCACTTATATTTGAGAATCAGGAGAATGACTTTCCCCAAAGAATCACTTACAAAAAGATCCGCAAAGATTCTTTATTTGCTGAAATCTCCGGGATGGTGAACGGAAAAATGGCCAGACAGGCATTCCCTATGAAGAAGATACAATAAATGGTGTTCTTTTTATCCTGCTTATCATAACCAGGGTTCTGCATTTCTATAAAGCCTGCAACGTATTGACAGCAACAGACAATGAACAATTATTAAGATAATTTCGACTCATTTATCTTTTTGTTTATACAAAATTATTTATACATTTGCAGTCATTAAACAACACACTATTTAGTGTGTTAATGAAAAACCAATACCTACCCTAGTGAAAAAGCAGAAAAGTATCGCCGTTTTTATGGCTGTAATCCATATATTTTTGGACAGACATTTTTGTAGACAAAAAAACAAAAACTCCTCCTTACATCTTAAGAGACGGCTGCAACCTTAAACAGGTAAAAAACAGATATTTGTGTAATTAAAATTTAAACCATTAAGAATAGATAAGTTGTTAAGAATAATTAAGAGAAGATCTAAAGATATTCAAGAAACATAACGCTTAACTCAAATTTATTTGAGTCTTAACTTCACTTAAAATCTTAAGTACCCTTAATGGTTTAAAAAAATCTCTCGCTGATCAAGCAGATATCGCAGATGATTATATTCTAAAAAACGGTGTAATCCCAAAATCTACAAGAGATCAATCTCTGCTCCATCAGGCAAGATCACGTACCTATCTTTAGCTCACTGAAAGAAAGAAAATCATATTTTTAAAAATTTACATTTAAATTAAAAAATAACAATTATTATTGATTAATTATCTTACATATTATTAAAAGATTATAAACAAATTTGATTTCAAAATTAATATTGTCTCAATGCAATATGGTTTTAAAAAAAATACATTTGTCTTGTAACTTTAATACAATCAATGATATGTCAACAGTTCTTAAAACATTTGTAGCTTATCTTAAAAGACCTGCTCTTTATCCTGAACTGGGCAGAAAAATTATTAAAAATACAATCAACAGAAGAAGCCCGTTCAAAGGAAAAGCAAAAACAAATTCCTGGGCTGCCTCCATAGCAGTATCTCAAAAAGAAGCGGTTTCCAGACTTTTCTCTATGGACACTGATCATTTCAGAGAAGTATATGCTGATACTCTGGAAAAAGCAAACTTAAAAGAAAAAGAATGCCCTATTACAATGGGCGGTCCTGGTGCCCTGGAGCTTATTTATTATGCATGTGAATTTACCAAAGCACAAAACGTTCTTGAAACAGGAGTAGCT
Organism: Chryseobacterium sp. MEBOG07; assembly: GCF_021869745.1. Taxonomy (NCBI): domain Bacteria; kingdom Pseudomonadati; phylum Bacteroidota; class Flavobacteriia; order Flavobacteriales; family Weeksellaceae; genus Chryseobacterium; species Chryseobacterium sp. MEBOG07. The sequence continues at coordinate 2,755,846 of NZ_CP084579.1, read as the reverse complement.
TATGGATGGTCTTCCTTAGCCATATTGCTTTCAATTAAAAAAAGAAATGGCACGCTATATAGCTCAGATATGCCTTATCTTGCTCAGGATGGTGATCGCTATGTAGGTTATATTGTTCCTGAAAGCCTCAAAAAATTTTGGAAGTTATTTCGTTTTGCAGATAGAGAATCTTTGCCTAAAATCTTTAAAAAAGCATCCTTTTTTGATGTTTTCCACTATGATTCTGACAAAAGTTACTATGGAAGAATGTGGGCTTATCACCAAATCTATAAAAGATTGAAACCTGGTGCCGTATTTATCAGTGATGATATTGGTGACAATTCTGCGTATCAGGATTTTTGTAATAAAAAAAAGATTAAGACTTCTGTAGTAAAATATAGCGGAAAATATATCGGAATTTTTGTAAAATAAATAAAATCTGCGTGCGACTATCATCCGCTTCATCAGACAAGTTCACTTGTCCATCCTTAGCCTACTTAAAAATATAAAAGCCTACATCTGAAAACTTTGCGTTTAAAAATTCTAATAAAATATTTGAACCATTAAGAAATAGATAAGCTGTTAAGAATAATTAAGAGAAGATCTAAAGATATTCAAGAAACATAACGCTTCACTCAAATTTATTTGAGTCTTAACTTCACTTAAAACCTTAAGAACCCTTAATGGTTCAAAAAAAATCTCTCGCTAATCAGGCAGATATCGCAGATTCTTTTGTTTACTCTATCTGCGCAATCTCCTAAATCTGCGTGCGACAATTAAAAATTTTATCCCCCATAATCTACTTCCCTTTCCAGAACAATCTGGTTTCTACTTACGGTAACCAGTATCTTATCTCCTGCCTGAAAACCACATTGCTCTACCCACTTCCCTGCAATTCTTATTTCCGGGAAGTAAACTATTTTGCCATACGATCTTGAAAACGATTTGAGGAAAACCGTAAGGTTACGATTGCGCAGTTCATTATATTTGCTGCTGTTCATTCTTATTTTTCTTTTCATATTTGTTATTTTCAACAAATCAAAACATAATCAGGAGGATATACCAGTTGAGGAAAGGATAATTTATTCAGAAAGAGAGATATTTTAGAATAGTATTTATTTTAAAACAGAGCTTTATTTTTTTGTTCTAAAGCTTTATATTTGTTATTATGAGTTACACAGATATGCAAAATAAGAAAATACATCAGGGTAGAAATATAAAGCGTTTCCGCGAAATGCTGGGCATCAAACAGGAAGCCCTAGCTTTTGAACTGGGTGATGACTGGAACCAGAAGAAAATCTCCCTTTTAGAGCAAAAAGAAACCGTAGAATCTGATATTCTGGCGCAGGTAGCTCAAATCCTGAAAGTTCCTGCAGAAGCGATTGAGAATTTTGATGAGGAATCAGCAATTAATATCATAGCAAATACTTTCCACGACAGCGCCGTTGCAAATACTTTTAGTGACGGTGGACAAGCAAATTTTCATTGTACTTTTAATCCTCTTGATAAAATGGTTGAGCTTTATGAGCGTATGCTAGAACAGCAGAAGGAAATGATTGAAAAATTAGAGACATTAATAGAGAAAAGAATATAATGCACCTATCTATATTTTAAAATAAGTATGCCATAAGAACTATTGAAATATAATTATGACTAATAACCCTTCTATTTTTTCTGCCAGTGAGCCTAATTTAGGTTACCTATACCAAATCAGGTATGGATTAATGCTCATTATATCTGAATCTAACGATGATGCAAAACTATTACTTGAAAAAATTGATGACATTAGTATAGATTCTCTTAATTCATTAGATGTTTATCAAACTAAATTCCATCTTAATTCTGTAACCAATCTTACAAATGCAAGTGTTGATTTATGGAAAACAATAAGAGTTTGGAGCGAAGGAATTCAGGATGGTACTTTTAATATAGATAACTCTATTTTCAATCTTATAACAACTGCTACTGCATCTAACGGTACAATTCCATTTAAATTAAAACAGGGAACACAATCTACTCGCGATATAGATAATATTGTAAATGATCTTTCTGAGGTTGCAAGAACATCTACTAATATAACTAATTCTAGTGCTTATGCTTCATTCTTAAGTTTGACAGTAGAGCAAAAAAAGGATTAGTTGAAAAAATAATTATTACAGATGCTTCAGTTGATATTAATGAAGCTAAAACTAAAATTCTTCATGAAATAAGGAATTCATCATTAAAAAAAGATGCTCTTTATGAAAGATTAGAAGGTTGGTTTTTAGGTGAAGTTATTTTACAATTACAAAATCTAAGAGATGAAATTACGGCTAAAGAAGTCAGATTAAAAGTCATTGATGTGGCAGACACATTAAAAATTGATAATCTGCCAAATGATTTTGATGTTTCAATTACTGGTGATACTACTCAACTAAATACATACAGAAGTTTTAGATTCGTAAAACAATTGGAGCTGGTAGAAGTAAATCCAAGATCAATAAATCATGCTATTAGTGATTATCATCGGACCTTTAGCCAAAAGTCTAAATGGCTTCGAGAAGGACTTATTAATCCCAGTGATGATATAATTTATGAAAACAAGTTAAAAGAAGATTGGGATAAAAAGTTTTCTATTATAATAAATCCAACCGATGATGAGGAAACACAAAAGCGTGTTGGAAAAACTTTTTATGAATCACACTATGTAAGTCAATGCCCACAAATCTTTATTAAAGACCGTTTTAGAGAGAATTATATGATAACAGGTTCTTGCCATATGATCTCTGATAAAAAAGAAATAGGTTGGCATCCTAATTTTGAAAATAAGATAAATTAATATGAATTTACCAAAATGGGAAAACAGACCAGAAGTGACAGCTCATCTTGTTAACCCAGCATTTTGTAGCGAGATAATACGAGAATGTATTAAGGCATATAAGAATGAAAAAAATAAAAACTTACCTTTTTCATTATCTGTCCTCATTTTACCAATTGTTTTAACAAGTAAAATCAGGGAAAGACTACCAAAGACAAAAGCAACCACTCTTCATAGTTGGATAAACGGAAACGAAGATTTAAAGATAGGATTTGCTTTACATGTTAATAGCTATCTACCCTTTTCAAGAGAAGCAATAATGTTTGGAATTGCTCATGATTCATTAAGTATTGATGAGGACGGTAATATAGATATAAGAGTAAGAAGAAAAAAACTCAAACAAAATAACGATGAAGTCAAAAGTTGTATAACTAAAGCAGCTCTACTTGGGAAATTATTTTCTAAATCTGGTACACCAATAACAATATATTCCATGTTTGGAATTAAACCATAAAATATTTTTCATGCAAATAAAAAGTTTAATTTTTTACAATAGACAAGGAGATAAAAGAATTCTTTCTTTTGAACTTGGCAAAGTAAATATCATTACAGGTGAATCTAAAACCGGAAAAACAGCAATAATAGACATTATAAATTATTGTTTATGCAGTGATGATTGTAGAATTTCTGAAGGCATTATTAGAGATACTGTTGAATGGTTTGGTATTTTACTACAACTTGATGCAGAACAAATATTTATTGCCCGACAAAATCCTAATAGGCTAAACCAAGCTTCTACACAATATATTCATTTTGAAAATGCTGATACCATAAAAATTCCTGAATTATCAGAACTTAATAATAATTCAGACATTAATACTCTGAAAGATTTTCTAACCAAGAAATTATTTATAGCTGAATTTACAAATGTCCCTGATTCAGGGACAAGAGCTCCTCTAACAGTAAATTTTAAACATAGTAGATATTATTCCTATCAACCTCAAGATTTAATTGCTCAACGAAATTATTTGTTTTATAATCAATCAGATCCTTTTATTGCTCAATCCATAAAAGATACACTTCCATATTTTTTAGGTGTTTTAAGAGAGGATACCTATCGTTTAGAACAAGAAATTTCTGCAAAAAAACGTGAATTAGCAAAATATGAAAAAGAGCTAAAAGAGTATGAACGTCTTAAACAAGATGGTGGTAAAAAAATTTTTGAATTTGTTGAAGAATCAAAACAGCTAGATTTACTTCCTGTAGATCAACAAACAGAAGATGAATCTTCAGCATTAGTAGCATTAAGAGAAGTTTTGAAATGGGAAACAACATTTAATGAAACAGCAGAAGGTGAAAATGAGAATTTGAAAAAAATAATTGAAGAAAAAAATGAATTAATAAAGGAATTGGGTAGAATAAATGATGATGTAAAAGCCGTAAAAATATTCATCAACCAAACTTCTGATTATTCTGATGAGGCTACCCAACAAAAAGTGAGACTGGAATCTATTCAATTATTTGGCGAGACTGAGGCAGAATTACATAATTGTCCTTTATGTAGTCAAACGATTGATACAACAATACCTTCAATTGAAGCAATAAATCGATCACTTTCTCAAATTTCGGAAAACCTGACAAACACAATCCAAGAACGTCCGAAACTTGGAAGCTATATAGAAAAATTAACCTCAAATCAAGATGATTTAAAAAAGCAAATTGAGTTAAAACAAAATAGTATTAAAGCAATATATACAGAACAGGAACAAGCTGGGAGACTAAAAGACTTAAATCTGAGGCGGGGTAAAACCATCGGCAAAATATCATTATTCCTTGAAAGTTTACATCTAGTCGAAGAAGATAAAACATTACATGATAAAATTCAATTGTTGAAAGCAAAACTTTCAGAATTAGAACAACAAATTGGTTCTGAAGAAAAAGAAAGCCGTTTAAATGCTGTTTTGAACCATATTAATACACAAATGACAAATTGGGCAGCCAATTTAGATATAGAACATCAAAATTCACCAATACGTTTTGATATAAAGAAACTAACTATATTTATTGATACTCTTGATAGGTCTATTCCTCTAAGCAACATGGGTAGTGGTGCTAATTGGCTTGCGGCCCATTTACTAATTCATTTTGCCTTACATCAATATTTTGTAAAAACTAACAGACCAGTACCTAGATTCCTTGTACTAGACCAACCATCACAAATATATTTTCCACCAGAAAAAGATATAAATCAAACAGGTGAAATTAATGAAAGTTCTGATGAAGCTGCTGTTAGACAGATGTATGACTTCATTTTCAATGTAACCGAATCATTATCTCCCTCTTTTCAAGTAATTATAACTGACCATGCTAAGTTAAAAACAGAACAATTTAAAACTGCAATTATTGAAGAGTGGAGAAATGGAATAAAATTAATACCAGTAGACTGGATACAAAATTAGTTCTGAAAAATAAAAAAAGTTTTTATTATTAAAACTTGTATAATCAAACAAATACACGATGAATTTATGAATAGATTTATTTTATACAACCTAATATTGGTATTGAAGACAGACAGACCCTTCAAACCATAAACTTATCTTAAAATCCTACTCCACAACTACTTATTATCAATATTTTTCATACATTCACATGATTTTTATAAAAGCACATTGAAAGCTCTTGTTTACTACTATTTTCAATCAATACATTGAAAATAGATCAATTAACAGCAACAAAACAAGTGTAATTTTCAATTAAAAGCACAATCATATATATGTTGAAAAATTTTAAAACCGTTCGTTTTTTACTTCTTCTTCCGCTTACATTTTGTGTGTTCGGTTTTCGTCCTCCCAACAATGAAGAAGAAAAGATGCAGATCATCATGGTCAATACAAAGAATATTTTGTCTTATCTGCATTACAGCCCAAAACCTATTAATGATGCGTATTCAAAAGAAGTGTATAAACAGTATTTTGAATCCATAGATCCTACAAAAATATATTTCCTCCAATCAGATATGGATGAGTTTCGTAAATACGAAACCAAACTGGATGATTATCTGAATACCGGAGATTTGACTTTTTATAAACTGACAGTCGATAAATTGTATCAAAGGATTGATGAAATAGATAAAATGACCAAGAATATTTTCAGTAAGCCGATCAATCTGGAAGAAGATGAAATACTGACTTTGGAACCTAAGCTGAAAAATGCATCGGCCAACAAGCAGCAGCAGTATAATGAATGGAGGAAATATGTGAAATACAATATTCTGCAGGAAATAGAATCCATGAACAGGAAAAGCGAGGAAAAAAAGAAGGAGGATGCCAATAACAAAGAAAACAGCAGTAAGCCCGAAGTACTGAGCCAGGATGAAAAGGTAAAAAAAGCGACAGAAAATGTTAAAGATCTTCTGGAAGAAAAGTTTATCCGATTCAAGAAAAGAAAAAAAATGGATTGGTTTACGGTATATATGAATGCCTATACTCATATTTTTGATCCGCATACAAACTATTATTCACCACAGGGCAAGGAGGATTTTGATACGGACTTCAAAGGAAAAATAATCGGAATAGGTGCAATGATCCAGGAAAAGAAAGGAAATCTCTTTATCGGTACATTATCCATTGGAGCTCCGGCATGGAAGACCAAGCAACTGACTGAGGGTGATAAAATTTTAAAAATAAAATCTAACCCCAATACTGATCCTGTAAATGTTGCTGATATGCTTTCCAGCGAAGCCATAAGATTAATCAGAGGCGAAAAAGGATCTCCAATTACTTTAACGGTAGAGAAAAAAGACGGTACCATTCAGGATGTAACCATGCTTCGCGAAGAAATAACTCTTGAAGATACTTTTGCTAAAAGTATTATCGTAAATGCATCTGATAAAAAATACGGATTGATCAATTTACCAAAATTCAATGCTGATTTTGAAGATAAAGATGGCAGAAATGCATCTGACGATATTAAAAAAGAAATCATCAAACTTAAGGAGCAAAATATCCAGGGAATTGTTCTTGATCTTAGAGGCAACTCCGGAGGGTCTTTAACGGAAGTTGGAGATATTATGGGTCTTTTCATGGATGCAGGTCCTTATGTGCAGGTGAAGGATGGAAATGGAAAGATTACCACCTTAAAAAATAAAAATGAAGTTCCCATCTGGAATGGTCCACTTGTGATTCTACAAAATGAATTATCTGCTTCTGCGGCAGAAATTTTATCCGGCGTAATGCAGGATTATGGAAGAGCAGTTATCATGGGATCTCCTGTATCATATGGAAAAGGAACCGTGCAGGTATTTGTAGATTTGAACAGGTTTCTCAATACTCAGGAAGACTTTGGTTCCATAAAACTAACCATTCAGAAATATTATAGAATCACCGGAGAATCTACACAGAGAAAAGGAGTAAGCTCAGATATCCAGATGAAAGATGTCTTTTCTTACGCAGACATAGGTGAAAAATATGATGACTATGCATTAGCTTGGGATAAAATACCGGGAACAAGCTTCACCAAACGAAACTTTCTCAATATTCAGGCTTTGCAGAAAGTAGGTACAGAGAGAATTGCTAAAAACGATAATTATAAATTATTACTTGAATACGCCCAATGGAGAGAAAATCTGGGTAAAGAAAAAACAGTGCCCCTGAGCATGCAAAAATACAGCGACCTGATGAAGGAAAGAAAAGCTCAGGATGATAAATTCAAAGTTTTGCAAACATTAGAAAGCGGTCTTCAATTCACCCTCTATCCCAAGGATATTGAAAGAGAGAAAAATGATGCAGCATTCAAAAATAAATCGGAATTATGGGTTAAAAATCTGAAAAAAGATCTCTATCTGCAGGAAGCCATCCATATAGTTGAAGATCTGGAAGTAAGATCTTAAGCGTACTTCTTATTCAAAATTCAAAATTACAGAGCTCAACAATGTATTTCCCTACATTTTTGAGCTTTTTTTTATTAAAATCAAAAATTTCACATAAAATATTTGCGTAGCTAAATAACTACACATATATTTGTAGTCAAATAACTACACGATGAATTTAAGAAGAGATGTTTTTCAGGCGATTGCAGATCCTACGAGACGATCTATATTGATGTTGGTGGCGGCACAGTCCATGACAGCGGGAGCCATTGCCTCCAATTTTGATACGGCAAGACCTACCGTTTCAAAACATCTCCAGATCCTTACCGAATGTGAACTGCTAAGATCTGAACAAAACGGCAGAGAAGTAATCTATCACCTTAATCCTAATAAAATGAAAGAAATAGCCGATTTTATAGAACCATTCCGCAAAATGTGGGACGAAAAGTTCAACAAGCTGGAAAGTGTGATGAAAGCGTATCAAAACATTAGTAACAAAGAATAAGAGATAAAAGATGAGAGACGAATAGATCATAGACTTCAAATAGTATCAATTTTCTCCCACTCTAATACTCTAATACTCTCCCACTCTCAAACCCAATAAACCCTCCTATTCTAAAACGATCCAACTCAAGAAAACTCAAAATATGGAACTTAAAACAAAAATCCACGCAGAAGACGGAAAACAGGAAATTTTCATTATCAGAGAATTTGATCTTCCCGTAGAACTCCTTTTCAAAGCCTATACAGAAGCTGAACTTTTCGAGCAATGGATGGGAACCAAAGTCACCAAATTCGAAAACAAGCAACACGGAAGTTACCGCTTCGAAACGTTAAATCCTCAGGGCGATGTGGTTTTCAGTGCCAATGGAACTATTCATGACATTGTTCAGAATGAGAAAATTATAAGAACTTTCCAGATGGAAAATACTCCATTTCCTGTTCAGATAGAGTTTTTAGAATTTGAAAAATTAACAGATACAACGAGTAAAATTACCATTCAAACCGTATATAAATCGGTAGATTTCAGAGACCAGCATCTGAAAATGCCTTTTGCACAGGGTATTAATATGGCACATAACCGTTTACAGGAAATAGTAGGTGGCAGGTAGCAGATAGTAGATTTCAGGTTGTCCATCATAGAGATAATCTCATTCCAAAACACAATACTCTCCCACCCTAATGCTCTCAAACTCTCTTACTCTAATACTCTAATACTCAAGAAACCCTCAAAAATAAAACACATGAATACAAAAGTTGATTTTTTCTTTAATGACGCCAAGCAATGGCAAAAAGAATTTGAAAAATTAAGAACAATTGCTTTAAGCACTGAGCTTGCAGAAGACTTAAAATGGGGATGCCCCTGTTATACCTATGAAGGGAAAAATATTTTCCTGATCCACGGTTTTAAAGAATATTGTGCAATTCTTTTCTTTAAAGGAGCTTTGATGAAAGATCCTGACCAGATTTTGATTCAGCAATCTGAAAATGTACAGGCTGCAAGACAGGTTCGTTTTACTGATGTAGAGCAAATCAACGATCTGGAAGAAGTTCTTCGATCTTATATGTTTCAAGCTGTTGAAATTGAAGAATCAGGCGCTAAAGTTGAATTGAAGAAAACAAAAGAGTTTGAAATGGCTGAAGAGTTTCAAAATAAACTGGATCAGAATCCGGCACTGCAGGAAGCTTTCAAAGCATTAACTCCGGGAAGACAAAGAGCCTATCTACTCCATTTTTCCTCCGCAAAACAGTCCAAAACCCGTGAAGCCCGCATTGAAAAATGCATTCCACAAATAATGGACGGAATAGGATTAAACGACTAACTATAAAAAAACAGATCATGAACACACCACAACAATCACAAAAAAGAACGAAGATTATTTACTGGATATTTACCCTTTGGATGGCTCTGGGAATGGTTTCCACCGCTATTGTCCAACTGATGAAAAATAAAGATGAACTGGCCAATTTCACCAATTTGGGTTATCCGGCTTACCTGATGACTATCATTGGAGTATGGAAAATCCTGGGCGTTATAGCTATATTGATTCCGAAACGCTTGCTGTTGAAAGAATGGGCTTATGCCGGCTTTTTCTTCGTCATGTCAGGAGCTGTTATTTCCCATCTTATTGTTGGCGATCCGGCTGGCAGAACTCTTCCGGCAGTATTATTATTGGTCCTGGTTCTTATTTCCTGGTATTTCAGACCTGCAGACAGAAAAATCACTATTATTGAGTAATAATTTTAATATTAAAATTTGTTTAAACTTTTTATAAAATCACAAAAGCTTCCGTTTCTCTAAAAAACATTTAAACCCAATAAAATAATTTCAGAATAATTTTAAAGATAAAGAGTCAGAAATTTTATCTTCGATAAAATACTTGCGCCTTAAACAAAACCTCATCAGCAAAACTTGCGCCTTTGCGATTTCCAACAACACAACACAACACAACACAACACAACACAACAAACTATAAAACAAAATTTGATATGAAAAAGAAACTAGCCCAGGAACAAATGAACGAACTTTTAAAAACACTAAAAGCCCGTTTTGAAAAAAATATGAACCGTCATAAAGACCTGAAATGGGAGAAAATCCAGCAAAAACTGGAAGCCAGCCCTGAAAAACTATGGTCTTTAAACGAAATGGAAACTACAGAAGGCGAACCCGACGTTGTAGATTACAATAAAAAAACAGACGAATACTCCTTCATTGACTGTTCACCAGAAAGCCCAAAACGCCGGAGTCTCTGCTATGATTACCCAGCCTGGGATGCCAAAAAAGCGAACAAACCCGAAAGCAATGTCATTGATACCGCTTCTGAAATGGGCATCGAACTTTTGACACAAGAACAATACCGCCATTTTCAGGAACTGGGAAAATTTGATCTTAAAACCTCAAGCTGGATCAAGACACCTCAGCAAATTCGGGAACTTGGAGGTGCCCTTTTCTGTGACAGAAGATACAACACCGTGTTTACGTATCACAATGGCGCAGATTCTTATTATGCAGCGAGAGGGTTTAGGGGAAGTTTGAGAGTGTAGATTGGGTTTGAGAGTTTTGAGAGTATGAGAGTATTAGGGTGTGAAAGTGTGCAAAAAAAACAGTGATTTTCAAAAACTTAGGTATACTTCATATACACAAAGCTGGAAACTTAAAATAACTAAAGTGTTAAAAATATTTTGTGACTTTTGTAGTTAAAATAGAATCTAAACATTGTGATTTTAAAACACTTTAGTACACTTTAGAAAGTTTAATATCGGCCTGCATAAATAAGTTCACTTTAGTAGAAAATCAAAGATTTTCAAAAAAACTTAAGTGTACTTCATATACACAAAGCTGGAAACTTAAAATAACTAAAGTGTTAAAAACCTTTTGTGACTTTTGTGGTTAAAATAGAATATAAACATTGTGATTTTAAAACACTTTAGTACACTTTAGAAAGTTTAATATCAGCCTGCATAAATAAGTTCACTTCAGAAGAAAATCAAAGATTTTCAAAACTTAGGTGTACTTCATATACACAAAGCTGGAAACTTAAAAATAACTAAAGTGTTAAAAACCTTTTGTGACTTTTGTAGTTAAAATAGAATATAAACATTGTGATTTTAAAACACTTTAGTACACTTTAGAAAGTTTAATATCGGCCTGCATAAATAAGTTCTCTCTAGAAGAAAATCAAAGATTTTCAAAAAAACTTAAGTGTACTTCATATACGCAAAGTAGGAAACTTAAAAGAACTAAAGTGTTAAAAATCTTTTGTGACTTTTGTGGTTAAAAAAAAAACTCATTTCCAGTAAAAATTAGGAATCTTTCAACCAAGGAGATTCCACACTCCAAAATATAATTTTCACACCAAGATAATTTTCCGCGTATTCTACAAACTCTTCTTTGGTAAAAGGTTTTTTAGTTTTAGGATTTTTATACGTAAGAGTCGGCTCCTGAACAGCCATTGCTACCAGAGGAAGCTTTCCTTTGTATTGATTGAAAAAAGGATAAGAGTTTTTCATCTGCGCTTTTTTATTCGGAACAATATCAGGCCCTCCAAGCCCTATATTATTTTTATAGGCGAAATCAAACAGTCTGGACATATACTGGTGATCATTATCCCATTCACACGGAAAAAAATTAACATATTGCAAAACGTAAGAATTATGGAAAGCACTTCTCGCAAATTTTAGATTTTCCAATTCAGCTTGAAAATAACGATCACAGCTAAAACCGGTTTTATCTGCTTTCATTTCTATATCTATTGATGTTTCCGGAAGATTAATCCCCTGAATTTTTCCGTCAAATTTCTTTGCCAGCTCTCCTATCAGCTTCTGAAATCTTTCACGGACAGCGGGATTCCACTGCTGAGTCACCCAACCGCTTCCAACAGGTTTATTCTCACCTGGATTATCATATTGAGGAACCAATCCTCCGGTATACTCTTTATCATTCAAAACATAATCAGGAATATATCTTGCCTGTGGCTCAAAAAACCTGTCCTGAAGCTGGATAAATAGTTTTCTATTTACGGAAGTTAAATAATCCAGATCTTTTTCAATAACAGAAAAATCATACACATCTTTTGATGTTTCCAAAGCCCTCCAGTTATATACAATCTGTACTCCACCAATATCTTTCCTCATAATCATCTTTTCAATATCATGAAGGTCTCCCGAGGAAGTATAAATGTAATTTTGAGGAGCCTGTGCCGTCACAAATTGTAACCCTAAAATAAATAATCCCAATCCCAGTACTTTAGTAATCTTTTTCATTAAAATCAATTTTAAAAGGTAAATCATTTATCATGCCTAAAAGCATTTGTCATTTTTAAGACTACTGAAAATTATTCTTATTTATCAACAATATTCTTTAATATATAAATAGTATTGTTATTTTTGGAAGGTAAAAATTTGATTTTAACAATTAAGGATATGAAAAAATTAATCTTATTGGGCGCTGTATCAGCTTTTTTAATTAACTGTAATAAGAAAACTGAAACTCCGGCTCCCAAAGTAGAAGCGGACACGATTGCTGTTGCTGAGCCTGTAATAGATACTCTTGGACCAAAATCGTTCTGTTATATCGGAGCTACAGGAAAAGACAGTGTTTTTGTTTCTATTGATGACAACTTAGGAACAATCACCGGAAAATTATCTTATAAAAACAGTGAAAAAGACAGCTCAAAAGGAGACGTAACCGGTTTCAAATCCGGAGATACCCTGAAGCTTACTTATGAATTCACTTCTGAAGGTAAAAAAGTAAAACAGATATTTACTTCCTTCAGAAAGATAATACGTTAACGGAAGGAATTGGTGATCATAAAGAGGAAGACGGACAGTCTAAATATGCTGACGACAAAAAGGTGAGCTATAAAGACGGTCAAAAGCTGAGTACTGCAGATTGTAAAGCAGTCAACAAAGCTTTAAAATAATCCATTATAAACAAAAAACAGCCTTATTTCAAGGCTGTTTTATTTTATGTTAATTCTGTTCAATAATTTCAATGAAACGATTCACAGCTTCATCCCCGGTACTCCATGAAGTAATAAGACGAATCGCAGAAGAATCTTCATCTACCTTCTTCCATACATAGAATTCAAAATTTTCAGATAACACCTCAATAAGATGGTTATTCAGGATAGGAAAAATCTGGTTGGTATACGTATCAGAAAGAAATGCAGCTCCTTTTTTCTGCAAAGCATTTTTAATCTTCATCGCCTGCTGATTGGCATGTCTTGCCAGATCAAAATACAGATCATCTTTCATCAGTTCCAAAAACTGAATTCCCAACAGTCTTCCTTTTGCCAGCAATGCTCCTTTCTGTTTGATATTAAAAGCAAAATCTTCCTGAAGAACAGGATTATTAATCACGATTGCCTCTCCTATTAAAGCTCCGTTTTTGGTTCCTCCAAGATAGAAAATATCAGTAAGAGCAGCTACTTTTTCTAACGTAAGATCGCTGATGTCCGCTGTCAGACCATGTCCCAGCCTTGCTCCATCCATAAACAGATACAGTTTATTCTGCTTACAAAATGCCGAAAGCTCTTCCAGTTCTTTCGCCTGATAGATTGTTCCAAGCTCTGTAGAATTGGAAATATACACCAGTTTAGGCATTACCTGATGCGGTACATTACTATGCCCCTCTAAAACAGGGATAATATCTGATGGTCTTATTTTCCCGTCTGCTGTTTCAATGCTCAGTACTTTGTGACCTGTAGCTTCAATAGCTCCGGTCTCATTATTTAGAATATGTCCGGGAGCGGCAGAAATCACACACTGATAAGGTTTTAAGATCGCAGAAATAACAATTAAGTTGGCCTGCGTTCCTCCTGAAACTAAAAAAACTTCCGAATCCGGGTTGTTGATTTTTTCTTTAATTAATGTTTTAGCTCTTAATGAATACTCATCTTCTCCATAGCCAGCCTGCTGTTCAAGATTATACTGTAAAAGAGCCTGTAAGATATTTGGGTGGCATCCTTCAGAATAATCATTTTTGAATGAAAATTTCATAGAGTAAAATTAAAAAATAAAAGAAAATTGGTCCTATGAAAAAGCTAAATATTTTTAAAAATTCAATGTCTGTACATATTGAGTTTATTTGACAACATCATTAGGCTGCCCAACCTGGAACCCTTTTTCGGGATTCATATATATTTTATATTTCTTTTTACATTTTTTTTCCAGCGGCTCAATAAAATAAGATATTCCATTCTCCATATAAGCTCCTGTTAAATTTCCGGAGGCGATGGTCAAAGTAATAAGCTTGGTGCCATCTTCGGATTTCCCTTTAAAACTGTATATTTCCTCTTTTCTCAATGCATCGGATGTTCTATCTGCCGTTATATATTTTGTCTCCTTACCATTGATATCATATAAATTAAAAACAATCTCTTTTCCTCCTCCCTTATTCAGTTTATTTTCCTTTATAAATTTTTAGGATTAAAATTAAATGTAAAGCTTCCGGATTGCCCCGATACATTACAGAACAGTGTAAAAAGCAGAAATAATATAATGTTTTTCATCTGGATGGTATTGTATTGATACTTATACAAATTCTATACAAAAAAGGAGCTATAATGATATAGCTCCCTTTAAATATATAGTATCGATTATTTTTTGATAACTTTTGATTGATGAATCAGTGTTTTATTATTCAATAATTTTAACATATAAACACCGGTTTCAAATTTAGTAAAGTTGATTACTGAATTATTCAACGTATTACTCTCCATTAATCTTCCTGAGATATCATAAATTTCATAATGAGTGATCTTCTCATCACTGTATACCTGAAGAAAATCTTTTACCGGATTCGGAACTAAACCAATTGTTTTTTTAGAAAGCTCTTTGGTACTTAATACAGAAGTAATATTTAAAGTAATATTGTTTCTGCTTAATTGATAACAAACTTTTGCCTGATTAAGTTCCGCAATCGTTTTATTAACCAAGGCACTTTCCGCTCCTGTAAACGAAATACCCTGTACCGTATATGTTCCTACAGGTAAAGTCGTAAAGTTACCTGTTGAACTTGTTGCAATGATTGTATTGGTTGTTGTATTAATAGCTGCATAAGTGAAACTAACGCCTGCAGGTAGACTTACAGTATCATAGAATTGCCCAGGCCCGTTAATGCTAACCACAACACTTGATCCTGCTGGAGTGCTGCTCAGATTTCTTGAAGTCATGAAATACTCTGCACCCTTTTCCAAATTAACAGTGAATGTTCTGTAATAAGTAAAGCTGGTACCAGTTCCTGAATATACTGCATTCGAAGTCAGGAAATTAGCCGTTCCTGTCTGAGTTCCTTTATATAAAGTGATAGCTACTCCACTTGGAGAAGGATAGCTTAATGTATAACTTCCGGTTTCCGTTGCTTTGAATTTTAAAGGCAGCATACTTGAGCTTGCATTAAGCAGATAAGGAGCTGTTTGTGCCTGATTAAATATATACCAGCTATTTGAGCTCATATTCGCAGCATCGAAAGTCAATGTTTTAGAATTGTAGGTATCATTAGATGGCGTTTGTGGCAACAGATTAAGATTAGATTGTGAGCTTCCCTGTATTGCTGTTATCACCTTCGGATTTTCTACCATAATGGTTTGGAAAGCATTACAGTTTGAGCTGATAATAAAATTAGTATCGGAAACATCAAAAAATTCTGCATAATCATTGATTACTGCAGTCACCTTAATTCTTGCTTTACTTGTATAAGGAACAAATGGCAAAGCTACAGCAGCAGTTCCATTATTAGGAACATTGGAAGCAAGTACATAAGGGAAAGTATCTCCTCCGTCCGTAGAAAGAAGGACATTTACAGTATTCTTTAGAACGTTGGTCTGATTTACATCCCATGTTACATTGATGTTTGTTTCAGCATTCACTGTTACATTTGAATTAGGATATGTTACCGCTAAAGGTCCTTGATTGGTTACCGTCACTACCACCTGATCAGAATCTGCCCCACCTGAAATCACACTGTTATCTCTTACAGTAAATCTCATTTTCATTGTTCGTGCTACCAAAGGAAGTGCTTCTGCTTCATTAACAGGAGGATTATTCTGGTTATTCAGAACAAATTTCATTTTTGGAAAATATCGTTCTGTAGTCGTTGTACTCTGCTCAGATCTGAACAATGGAGCTGTAGTACTGTTTACTGCAGAGTAACCTCCACTTCCGTTAATAGTACTTCCAAAAGCTCCTTTATCGTTAGCCACAGCAACGTCTACCTGATCCCAAGTATAGGAAAGGTTTGTATCTTCAGCATCACTTGCAATCCCTTTCAGTTTAAAAGGAGTATTTTTTGGAATACTGATAGCTGTATTCCCTGGATTGGCAGAAGGTGGTGTATTATTTACCGCCACAGAAGTATAGCAGGTAGAAGATACTGCAAGTGTATTTAAAATTTGATCAATACTTTTAGCATGGAAATAATTCAAACCGTTATTTCCTGTATTCGTTTGATCATTAGGAGTGGTACAGTTATTTTTATAAGCCATAATGGTAGATCCTGAACCCGGCTCTGTAGCTGCTGCAGAATTCCATCCGGAAGTACAGAATGTAGGGCTTGAAGGAGTTCCTCCTATCGCATTATAGGTATGTCCTGCCCCAAACTGATGCCCCATTTCATGAACGATCAGGTTAGCAGATAACGATTTTGGCATAGATAGCGTCCACTGGCTCCAGGCTCTCGCTTTAAGAGATGCCGTACACGGACGAGGACCTGCCTGTCCTTGGGCACTTCCACCGGCTCCCGGCATAATGTTAAAGGTATGACCAATATCGTAATCTGCGTATGGCAGCGTTCCGTTCGTATTCATAATGTCAAAACCGGATTGTGAATTAGCCGCGGAAGCAAAAGATGGGTCTATTGTAAAAGGATCCGTGGTTCCATCGGTAAAAATCAGGGTTTTATTAACTGTTTTATCAATTAATGTAAAAGAAATGGATAATTCTGATTCATATATTTGATTGATCAGGTTCATCATAGCGACCAATTCTCCAAGAGCAGCATCCTGATTTCCTAAAGCAGTTGTAAATTCGCCAGTCGTTGCCACTGCCATTCTGAAAGTTTTCAATGAGCTTCCATAAGGGAATCCTGTCGCCGACTTCTGAACGTTCAGCCCTTTGGCTACAGCCTCCAGACTTTCTTTGAAATCATTTTCATCCGTTCCGCATATGAATTTCTCACCAAACATTTCAAAAGAGTTGTAAATACGGTATTCCCCTTTTTTAGTTTTATAAGGTTCAATAATATAATATCCTGTACCGGATTTTACCATTGCAGAGATCTCATTTCCAACCAGGGTAAGTTTTATCTTATCTTTTCTGTCCTTTGAATATCCGTCAAAAGTAACAATATGATCAAGTTTCCTGTTTAGAAGATTATTTTCAGAAAGAATAAACTCTTTTTTAGTACCATCAATAAGTGTTAAAACAATAGATTGATTGCTGATCTTTTCAGATTTTTTTCTATCTGCATTGATACTTCTTTTAAAATCATCAATATTAAGTTTAAAAGTTGTTCCGGGAAGATCATCACTATTTGACACAATGGGGTTCAATATCTGCGCATTCATAAAAAAAGATGCACAGATTGAAAGAAAAGTAATTTTTAATTTCATTGCTATAATTTTTGAGAGTTAAGATAAGTAATTAAGCAATAAATCTTATAAAAAGAAAAACATACACTTTAATTAAGAATACTATTAAAAAATATAAATATTTTCAACTATTTAAAATAATATTCATTAAAAACAGAATAAATAAAAATATCAAAACCTATAAACTCAGATATAACAACCTTATTTATAACCAATTTTAATTTTATTCATATTAATTTACTCATAATCCTATTTTTTTATTAAAAATTTTTCCCAATCATTTTGGTTCATAAGCACAATAGATTTAATATTATTTTGTTAGTTTTGCACTGAAAATCATCTAACATTTTGAGAACAACCCTAACAGAAGAAAATTACCTGAAAGCTTTGTTTCACTTAGTTGACAATGAAGGAAAGGTTACGATTAATGAGCTCAGCAAATTTTTAAATGTAAAAATGCCGAGTGTCAATAACATGATGAAGAAGTTTGCAGAAAAGAAGTGGGTCATTTATGAAACCTACAAACCTTTAATCGTTACGGAAAACGGAAAACGGGAGGCAGCTCTTGTCGTTCGTAAGCACAGACTTACCGAAATGTTCCTGGTAAAAAAATGAATTTTGGCTGGGAAAACGTTCATGAGATTGCAGAACAGCTAGAGCATGTACATTCTCAAATCTTCTTTGATAAGATGGATGAAATATTGGATTATCCTAAGTTTGATCCTCATGGAGAACCTATTCCTGATAAAGACGGAAACATAATTTCACAGGATCTTCAAAGACTAAGCAGCTGCGAAGCTGGTGAAAATGTAACTTTTGCTTCAGTTACTCTTTCTGATGATGCTTTCCTGACTTACCTTAATGACAGGAAATTGCTACTCAACACCAAAGTAAAGATCATTAAAATTGAAAGTTTCGATAAATCGATGGCTATAGAAATTGATGGTAAAACAGAAATTTTAAGCAAAAAAGCTACTGAGAAAATATTGGTTAAAAAGTAATCAATTACAATGACATGATATAAAAAGGTGACCGCAAAAACTTCGGTCACCTTTTTTATATTCTATATTTAGAAAGGAACGATAAGTTTTAAAGAGATATTTCTTCCCATATTGTAAATATTTCCCAAATATTTTAACCGGCTAAGATGCGACTGATAAGCACGGTCAAATACATTATTGACCTGAAGCTGCAATACGGCAGAATGGTTTTCAGAATAATGAAGTTCAACGGATGTCCCAATATTAAATAAAGTATAATCATTCGTTGCAGTTTCTGTATTATCCAATCCCAAATATCTGTTCTGCATTCCTGAGAACTCCACTTCTGCTGTGGGAGTAATTGATGAAACTAGTTTTGACCTCACAGGTATTTTCTGGGATAGGTTCCCGGACAACTTTAACGGAGAAATCAAAGGAAGATATTCTCCCTGGGTTTCTTTATTTTTAAATTTTTTATCGCGATTGAACCCGTAAATAAGGGATAGACTGGTTTCAAAATTAAATCCTTTCCATTTTTCGGGGTGTAATGACAGCCATGCTTCCATTCCATAAAGCTGAGCAGAAGCCTGCTGATATTGATAGGTTTTATTTCCCTGCATATCTACGAGAGGATTTCCCTGTGCATCTACAAGTAATGACAAATAAATATAATTCTGAATATTATTGTTGAACCAGCTTACATCTGCCGAGAAATCTTTGAACCTTGTACTGATTCCCAGATCTTCCTGCAGTGAAAACTCAGGATTGAAATCCCTGTTGCCTTTATAAATAATATGAGCTCCGGGATCCAATCCGTTCGAACCAATCTCCGTAATATTGGGTGCTCTGTAACTTCTTCCTACATTAGCTTTTAAACTGATCTGTTTTGTCAATTGAAAAGCAGATCCTATGCTGGCTGATAAACCTCCGAATGTTTTGTTATAGGATGCAAATCCAAGTCTGGTAGTAGAAGATGCCTGAGCAGCCTGTTCCTCAAACTGGGTTATCGGATTAGTCTGGATGTAGAAGTTTCCCCAGCTGATGTTTCGGATATCATAACGTGCTCCCCCACTGATGTTGAGTCTTTTATATTTCCATTTGATATATGTGTAAAGACCTCCTTCATTCAAATCGTAATCGGGAATAGGAAAATCTGTGGCTGATTTATTTTTATTATTTTGAATCATTCCATTAGCGCCTGCAGAGATTTCAATGGATGAAAACTTGGGAAAATTATAACGGACCCCATAGTTTAGGGTATTAAGCCGTACATACATCCCTGGTTGTGAGGGTACAGTTGGATGATTGTATTCTCTACGAATATTTTGTTGTAAGGCAAAATGAACATCCAGATCTCCTTTTCCAATCTGCTGACTGTGCTGCGCATAGAGTCTATAATGCTGAATTCTCTGATGCAAAGGAGAAAGAGTGTATGAATTAAGATCTTTCTCTGAAACAACAGGTCTTTTTTCTGCATCGTCATCATCACCTTCTCCAGTCTGATAGGTAAATTTTCCGGTGTGCGGATCACGGCTCCCATCTGGGATTCCCTGTAGATTGTCGTATAGTGTGAAATTGATTTTTGAAAAGCTATTGCTTGTTTTGCGCCCCAAAAGGAAAGAAAAGTTTTTTTCTTCAAAATTGGTATTATATACTCTGCCGTCTATAGCATTTCTGTAATTTTTGCCATTCTGTAAGAAGCATTTAACGAAGCTATAAAAGAGTTTTTTTTGTAGCCCAATATCATCCCGTTTCCAATAAGGTTATTATTTCCCTGATATTCACCAATTATTTTCCCATGCACAAGACCATCATTCTGAACAGGCATATAGGGAAAAAGACTTACTACTCCAGCCAATGCATCAGAGCCAAACATTAAACTGGCTGGCCCTTTTATTACTTCTGCATGATCAATGATATACGGAGCGACTTCTATACCGTGTTCATCTCCCCACTGCTGGCCTTCCTGACGTATACCATCATAAAGAGTCAACACCCTATTATAACCTAATCCTCTGATAAAAGGCTTTGAAATATTCGGGCCCGTTTCTACAACGCTTAATCCCGGAGCAGATTTCACCAATGAACTGATTATATTTGTAGCGACAGCCCTTTCAATCTGTTTGGAAGAAATACTGAGGATTGCAACAGGATTTTCTTTAATTAAAGTCTCTTTTGAAACTCCTGTTATTGTTATTTCATCAATTCTGCTGCTGCTTCTAGCGAGAAAGATATCAGGAATCATCGTTTTTTTTTGTTCAACATAAATTTTTTGCTCAACGTCTTCATATCCTTTAGCTTTCACCAAAAGTCGATAATTTCCAGGAGTGAGATTTCTGATTTTATAATCACCATTTTTATTGACCGTTGTTTTTGCCGAAGTCTCTTTGAGTATTATTTCAGCTTCCGGGTTGGCTCCATTTTCAAAAAGTATCTTACCCACAACTTCTTTATCCTGAGCATTCATCATCGAAATAATAAAAATAGGGAATACTGACAGCATTAATTTTAATTTCATATACATTAAGATTTTTATTAAGGTCTTTTAAACTTTGAAAAATGGTTATTAATAAAAATCAAATGTAATGAAAAAAACAATTATCGCAACAAAGTTGCATTATTAATTTGAATTTATTTCTGCCTTTTCGATAATTGTTAAAAAACGGTTAAACTCTCCTTCATAAAATAAATGACAATTTAATTTTATTAGGTTTGCAAAACTTTCTATAGCATTGTCTTTTCTGACAAATACAAACATTTAATTAGTACTTAAAAAAATTATGAAAAAAGCATTCCGTTTTTTATTATTTCGATGTTGTTAAGCCCTTTTGCAAATGCTCAGGTAAGAGATTTTGTTATTGAGCCCCAGATTAAACCCAACTTCTATATTTACAAAACTTTCGGCGTATTCGGAGGGAAGGAATATTCTACCAATGCGGTGTATCTTGTTACTAAAAAGGAGTCGTTTTATTTGATGTTCCATGGCAGAAAACCCAGTACCAGAGTCTGCTGGATACGATCCAAAAACGTCATAACCTTCCTGTCATTGCAGTATTTGCCACTCATTCTCATGAAGACAGGGCTGGAGATTTAAGCTTTTATAATAAAAAGGAATTAAAACCTATGCTACGGCAAAAACCAATGAACTGCTAAAGAAAGATGGAAAAGCTACGTCTACAGAACTTATAAAAACTGGAAAACCTTACCGTATTGGTGGAGAAGAATTTACCGTAGATTTTCTTGGTGAAGGGCATACTGCTGATAATGTAGTGGTATGGTTTCCAAAATATAAAATATTAGATGGCGGATGTCTTGTAAAAAGCAAAGCCGCAGTAGATCTGGGCTACACTGGAGAAGCTAACGTTGCACAATGGCCAAAAACGATGGAGAAACTGAAGTCTAAGTATTCCCAGGCTACCCTGATTATTCCGGGACATGATGAATGGAAAGGCGGCGGGCATGTAGAACATACTCTTGATCTTTTGAACAAAAATAAAATTGAAAAGCCCCGGCATCTGCCGGGGCTTTCTTATAATCATTTAAGACGTTATTTTTAACGATGAATATTTTCCAAAAGCCGGGATACTTTTTCAATTTCTTCCATGGTATTGAAATAATGAGGTGATAAGCGGATAGCCTGATCTACATTTTTTGATGTAAAATCAATTAATGCATTGCTTTTATTACTGACCGTGAAAAATACATTATTTTCCTTCAGCACTTTATGAATTTTTTCAATTTTATTATCCTGTTGACAAAAAGTGACAATACTGCCTAATCTATTTCCTTTATCCAAAATCCTGAAACCGCTATTCTGCAGGTTCATTCTCAACTTTTCGGCCAGTTCACGGTTGTAATTTTGGATATGCATCATTCCAATCGTATTGGCGTACTTCAAAGCCTCTATAAATCCAAGCCATGCAGCATTAGGTCTTTCAAAAAGTTCAAATCTTTTGGCGGTGTCGTCTAACTGGTAGTTGTCAAATGCTGTCCAGACGGCTCCATTATTATCCAGAAACAAGGGAGCTAAATCACTTATTAAGACTCTTTCTGAAACATATAAAAACCCTGTTCCTCTTGGTCCTCTCATAAACTTTCTTCCTGTTGCTGTTAAGAAATCACAGTTGATTTCCGCCACATCCACCACCATCTGACCTACAGACTGGCAGGCATCCACGAGATAAAGAATATTGTATTGCCTGCAAAGTTTTCCTACACCTTCTACATTTTGAATCAAACCGGAATTGGTAGGAATATGGGTTACTGCAATTAACTTTGGGTTGTGTTTTTTAATCAGTCTTTCCATATCTTCAAGATCCAGCTCATGATCCGGCAGATTGGCAACTCTGACAATGTCAATATGATATCTTTTCTGTAAAGAAATAAAAGCAATCTGATTGGAAACATAATCGTCATTGGTTGTAATGATACAGTCACCATCTTTAAAATTGATACTGGACAAAGCCTTTGCATACCCATCCGTAGAACTGCTCATAAAAGCGATATTGGAAGGTTTGGCATTGATCAGTTTTGCAGCTTCTTCATAAAACTGATGGATTTGTTCCGAGTTTCTATCGGCTGCGGTATAGCCTCCAACCTGTTGTTCTTCATATAAATAGTTCACAATAGTGTCTACCACAGTTTTAGGCATTAATGAAGATCCTGCACTGTTTAAGAATATCTTATCCGAACACCCCGGGGTGTCTTGTCTTATTAAATCTAAATTCATTATCTATAAATCTGTAAAAGCAAATGTACTTTAAATCTTGTTTGTTACGATTAATAAAAATCCCGAATTTTCATCCGGGACTTGTATTTATTTCAATGTTATTAATCTAAAACACTCCAACCTCTTTTTGGATTCGTGTTCGTTGAAACTTCCTGCTCATTAACGATAATGTTTTCTTTTCTCTGACCGATATAATCAAGTTCGCTCAATTTAGAGAAAATCGTTTCAAGGCTTCTCAACATCTGTTGAATGTAAAGCAATGGTTCACCACAGTTATGATGATCATAATTGGTCTCTGCAACAATAGAAAGCTGGTTCAATAAAGTATGAGGAGCAATTTCACTCCACTCCAGGCTATAGTTCAGCATTTCTTCCAGTTCAGCCGGAATAAGAAGCTGTGTTGAGTTGTATAAATGAAGCGCCAGTCTCGCAAAAGACTCAATCAAAAATACAGGCGGCTGCCAAGGAGTAACATTTCTGAACTGAAAATACATATCACCAAAGGTATTTACCATGGTCGTACACAGGAATTTAACATTCTGTGCCAGTGCTGTATTTTGATTTTTATGAGATGCTTTCTGAATAATTTTAAAAGCATACTGCTGAAGATTTCCTATAGATTTTGCAAAGTTGCTATAATACTCTACTAAAGCCGGATGACTCTGAACGGAAGCACAAGGCGGAATAAAGTTGGAATCTACCTGAGCAATATTCCCTTTTAAATCTACTTTACCGATAATTAGATAATTTCCTCCTGAGTAGCTGCTGTTCAAAGAAGTGACAGGTAGAAGTTCAATATGATGATTCGGCTGTGCACTTGGGTGACGAGGCGGAATTTCTTCAGGATCAATATCACCAAAAGGTACTTTATCAAAAGGATTTACAGAGATTAAAATATAATATTCACCATCTGCCTGCTCTTCGTTCATGGATTTCGCCAATGATTTTACGCTGATTCTTCTGTCCGTCAGCTCAATACGATATCCCGCCATGGTAACAGCGCTACAACGCTTAATGACCAACTGCACATCGTTGGTTGCTGTATTGTGAACATCAAAAATGGTACGGTCTGTAAATTCAGTGGAAATAGGCAGTAGCCCATAGTTATATGTAGTAATTCCAAGGGAATTGGAATCTCTGATGGTATCAATTAAGAAATTATCCTGATCATTAAGGTGTCTCTGGGAAACTTTCATCCCATCCACCCAATTGATTGCAAAATGTTTAATAGGTTGTATCATGTTAATACTTTTTAAATTTTGTGTTTATGATTTTTTTGCGACTCCCTCCTCTTCATGCTGAATAACTCTCTTACAAATCACCACTTCATTTTCAGAAATGCTGTTTGAAGTAATGTCCTGGTCGAAATCTATATATTTTCTGAAACTGAAAAATGATTTTTTAGTGTAAAAGATCCAGTAATAAGGCTCATTTCCTTCGTCAGAAAGATGAATAACAGATCCCGGATTTTTGTGGTTGTAATCATCCACTACTCTGTAAAACCAATCTCCGAAAGTAACTCCAGTCGGAAGTGTTTTAGCTTTAATTCTGAAACGGTTGGTGTCTTCTAATTTTTTGCTTAATTCAACATTCAATACCATTAATCTATCAAAATCTGCTCCTTCAAAATCTGGCAGCTTCTGATCCGGAGAATACCTCCATGTTTTATAAATATCAAATGGAATACTGATAAACTGGATATAGCAGTAATAAAATACCATAGGAACCACAAAGATCACCATACTTGTTGCTGCCATTACTGAATATCCTGTCCCTTTGCTCATCCAGTTAAAGATCAGAGTGAAAAGATACCCACCTAATACAATACACGTCAAAGAAAGTATAGATTCAAACAGAATGCTCATTGAAAGAGATTCGATGTGTTTTTTGAAATATTTGTGTAATAAATTCACATGAATAATCCCAAAAATAAGGTAAATAACCTGTGCTATCAGATACCAGTACGGATTAAAAAGATTTCCGGCAAATCCAAATACACCCGGGATTGCCAGACATAAACTGCACAGAAGTACGTATACAATAATTACTTTAATTTTGATCGCAGGCTTATTTCTCCTGATTACACCGAGTATAACCATCATAATAATTGCGATTAAAGGCATTAAGATATACCTTAGAAAAATACCTTTTACTGAAGAAATTTCCATTTTTTTCTTTTCGAATTTATACTTTGTTGGTAGCTGTAAATATAATAAAATAAATTAGAGGAAGGTAGAGTATCCAAGGCGGCTGGCGTTTCTTTCATCATCCTCAAGGCTGAATGAATATTCCTCTTTTTCTGTGACAAAATTCTCTTCCACATCCACTGTTACCGGAAGAAAATAATCATATAATGCCTGAAGCACATTTCTGAACGGACTTCCCGGAATATACTTTTTCATATCTCCATAAGGAATAGGACCAATGTTTACCACCCAGTTTCGCTGCCCGTCCATATGCGGACCACTTGGGATATAGGTTACCCCTAATCTTGAATTGCCCAATAACATCGAATCATTATTTTTCTCAATCTGATCGATAATATTGGGTGAAAAACTTACTTTTACCGGCACCTGCAGAAAAGCGGTCATACATCTTTCAAACCATTTTTTATCTCCTCTGATCTGATGGAAAAAAGGTAAAATATGCATGAAGACATACGCACTCTGCTTATCCAGCATTTTTACCAGAGGCCAAAGCTCACTCATTGTTTCCAGTAAAGAATCTGTATTGCTTGCCATATCAAATTCAGACTCCTTAAGCAAAGCGCTGATCTCCGTAAAAAAGACTTCCAGTTCAAAAGGACGGAAAAACTTACGGGCGTCATCTTCTACCCTTTTCTGTTTCCGGATTTCCCTTACCACAGTATCTACATTCTTTCTGGAAGCTCCAAGAGATGGCGGATGGAACAATCCTTCCGGAAGGTAGTCATAAATGCCTTCCCTATAACTCTCTATGGTAAATACTTCCTCATCAAATCCTAAATAACTGCTTGAGATACTTTTTATATCCTTCAGGTAGGCACGGTCATTCACTCCGACACGCTCGATGAATATATTGCTTACCGCACGATGGTACTTCAATAGGTTAACCGCCACAGCTTCAGCTTTAAAATCTGTCTGCAGCTTATTGTAATGCATATCTACAATATTATTCTCATACATAGTGTTTCCTCTGATTATGACTTGTAAAGATAATATATCTCATAAGTTTGAAAAAATATTTTTACAATAATTTTATCCTAAAAATAGTAATTTATTAATATTAGATAGAATAAATTCTAACAAATTCCGTAAAAATACGGTAAATACAAGATTTGCTTGTTTTTTAAAAATAAAATTCCTTGTTCAGGATCAAATGTTTAAACCACATGGATTTTTCAGAGGCTTACTATCTTACTGTCTTTTCTCTCCACGCTTCCCTATCCTTATAGTATAGTATAGTATAGTATAGTATAGTATAGTATAGTATAGTATAGTATAGTATAGTATAGTATACATCTGCTTTTCTTTCTGTATTTTTCAAAAAACGACCTTTCAAACCTAGGGTAATTACCTCTTTTATTGAGATTAATTTTTATTAATATCATCTTATAGAATAAATTCAGGATAATGCATGCTCATTTCGAAAGTGGGCCGTATCTTTGCAGACTGAAAATTGTTATTCAAAATGAAAAGTATTTATTTTAAAATTCTGATTTTAGCATTCATGGCCTCTTCACTTTATTCTTATGCGTGGGGATTAACGGGACACAGGGTTATTGCAGACATTGCAGAAAACCATCTTTCCCGCAAGGCGAGAAGAGAAATTAAAAAAATGATGGGAAGAGAACGTCTGGCTTACTGGGCAAACTGGCCGGATTTTATCAAATCTGATACAACAGGTGCATGGAAGCAGGCTTCATCGTGGCATTATGTAAACATTGATCCACAGACTGACTTTAAAGCTTTTGAACAAAACTTAAAAGCACAGGCAGGGCCAAGCCTTTATACACAGGTAAACACACTGTCTAGCCAGATCAAAGACAAAAACACTTCTGAAAAGGACAGAAAAATTGCTTTAATCTTCCTTATCCATATTATGGGAGACCTGGCACAGCCTCTACACGTAGGAAGAGCGGAAGATTTGGGTGGAAACAAGATCAATGTTACTTATTTCGGGGAAAAAACCAATTTACACTCAGTTTGGGACGGAAAATTGGTAGACTCTCAAAATACAGCTACACAGAATATTCTAAGCTTTTAGACATTAAATCTAAAGAAGAAGTAGCACAGATCCAGTCCGGAACATTAGAAGATTGGTTATATGATTCTCATAAAATTGCCAACAAAATCTATGCACAGACTCCTAACGATTCTAAACTATCTTACGACTACCAGTATAAGTTCAACGATACGATGGAAAGACAGCTTCTATACGGAGGATTGAGACTGGCAAAAGTTTTAAACGAACTTTTTTAGTTGAAAATTATTTTAAAATAATATAAAAAAAACGGGACTTCGGTTTCGTTTTTTTTTGTTTAAAGTATGAGTTTTAAAGTCTAATCATTATAAATACTTGATTTCATTTATAACAAAGTATCCCGAATATTAATTCTTTTATCATTAAAAAACATTTTAAACTTCAATAAAAAACAACGCCAACGCGCTTATTATCAAACAATTAAAAAGCCTTATAAAAACATTAACACATTTTATAGTATACATTGTAGAAAAAAGATTCTACCTCGTGTAACCTTTTTACCTTTTCATACGTATATATTATAGTAACTCTTTTTTTGAGGATAAAATAAATGAGACAATTAAAAATCACTAAGCAGGTTACCAACAGGGAAACTGCTTCATTAGACAAGTATTTGCAGGAAATTGGTAAAGTGGAACTGATCACTGCGGACGAAGAAGTAGAATTGGCACAAAAAATACGTGCTGGCGATAGAGCCGCACTGGAGAAATTAATCAAAGCCAACCTTCGTTTCGTAGTTTCTGTATCTAAGCAATACCAAAATCAAGGTCTTTCTTTACCCGATTTGATCAATGAAGGTAACTTAGGACTCATGAAAGCGGCAAAAAGGTACGATGAAACTAGAGGTTTCAAATTTATCTCTTATGCAGTATGGTGGATCCGTCAATCAATTTTACAGGCATTGGCTGAGCAGTCAAGAATTGTAAGACTACCATTGAACAAAATTGGTTCTATCAACAAAATCAATAAAGCATACGCTCACCTTGAGCAGGAAAATGAAAGACCACCTTCTCCGGAAGAATTGGCTGAAGTTCTTGACATGAGCGAGGAAGATATTAAAGAATCAATGAAAAACTCCGGAAGACACCTGTCTATGGATGCGCCTTTAGTAGAAGGTGAAGATTCTAATCTTTATGATGTATTGCGTTCAGGAGAATCTCCAAGTCCAGATAAAGATCTGATGCTTGAATCTCTACAAATCGAGATCGAAAGAGCATTAAATACTTTGACGCCAAGAGAGGCTGATTTAGTAAGATTATACTTCGGACTGAACGGAAAACACCCAATGACTTTAGAAGAAATTGGTGAAACTTTCGATCTTACAAGAGAGAGAGTTCGTCAGATCAAAGAAAAAGCAATTAAGAGACTAAAACACAATACCAGAAGCAAGATCCTTAAATCTTATCTAGGTAAATAATTTTAGCGTAAAAAATTTTATACGGAGTCTGTTTTCAGGCTCCGTTTTTTTATAAATATCCAGATAGTACTATTAAAATATTGTATAATGAAGTCATTAATGAAGCCAAAACCAGGGGATCTGTTTTATATTCCTTCTATCAGCCAATCGAATGAAAATGGATTTGTTATTGCCCGTTATATTGAATTTATTAAACCCAATTTAGGTCATCTTATTGAGGTTTTTGACCATTTTTACACCGAGCCTCCAAAAAATATTTCTGATGTAGATACAAGTAAAAGATTATTCCAGCCCATATTTTGCAGTATGCGCTTCGCAGCAGGTATTCCAAGATGGAAAATACTGTTCAGTAATCCTGAATATGATAAATCTGAGTCAAATTATAAGGACATTACTTTCGTATTTGATAGAAGTCTCTGGGTCGGCGGTGAAACGAAAGGAATAAAAACTGATGAAATGCAAAACATTGAGCCTTCTATTTGCTGGCGTATGGACCATATGATCTTTAGAGTATTAAATCATTTAAAAGGATTCCTGTCTAACGATGAAGTTATGGACTATGACAAGATACCTATGGAATACAGACAGGATAATGAGATAGCTCAGAAAAGAGTAAACGAGATAGCAGAAATAATGCATGACAAATTTAAAAGCTGGGGATAAAGGGTTGAATAATCTAAACTCTATTTCATATGTTTTTGTAACAAACCTAAAAATATTTTCAACTAATACCCTATAATACCTTATTAAAAAAACAATGACTATTCTATCATTTGAAAATAAAATTATTCATGACAAAAATATTCTTGTTGTTTTGCAGCATGATAAAGATATCAATCCGGAACTTCAATATTTAATTGATCATTTTTGCGGATCGGTTGTCAATAGATTTTCTGATATAAACATTAAAAATGTAAGCAGTAAAAAAATCTATATTTGCGGGGATCTCAAGAGCCTTGAAGAAAATACTTTATATTTATCCGTTATAAAAGAGCTTTCGGTGAATTATGAAAATTATCCTGAAAACCTTTTAAAAACAGTAAGTTTAGGAGAAGTTCCTATTATTATCAGCAATGCCGGAGTTTATTACAGAAAACTCTTTGGTGATGACTACAGTTTCGATACCATTAAATCTCAACACGACTTTCAAGAATTAACAGAGTCTAACAAAGAAACTAAAGCTTTCAGAAAAGGAATTTATCTGAGTAAAGTTACCAAAGAAATTACTGAGGAAGGAAAAGAAGCTTTTCATTACAACCTTTTACGATGTTCAAGCAATTTAACAGGCCCTACTGATAATTTCCGCGATGTAGATACTCAGATTATCAATCTTTTGAATGAATGTGTACAGGATACATTTGAGTATAGAACAGATATGAATCATGCTCTTGTCCAGATTTATGAAAATAAACAGAAAACAACTGATTCTGACAAGGAAGTAAAAGCCAAAATCAAAGCCCATTCCGACAAGACCAAAGATATGCCTAAAGAAGGACTTATTGCGTTTTGTACGTTTTATGATCATTCAAATATAGAACAATTAAAGCCATCAGCTACTGACAGGTTCGACTGGTGTTATAAACAGACAAGTGCTTTAACAAGACTTCATTTTAGGCTAAAAAAAACGGTTGAGGATGATTCACTGGAAAAAGAATTCACTGTTACTTTATACCCAAATTCTGCATTTTTTATTCCACTTTCTACTAACAGGCTGTATACTCATGAAATCAGACCTTCAGCTTTGGGTGTTAACCAAATCCCGATAAGAATGGGATATGTAGTTCGTTGCTCTAATGTGGAAGCGATGCATACCAATAATCAGACCTATATAAAAGAAAATGGCCACTATATTAAGCTTGAAGAGATGACTCCGGAACTTCGTGAAGAGCTAAGAAGTTCTTATTACGAAGAAAACAGTACTGAAAACATGATAGAATATGGCAAAGTTCATTTCAGTATGAACTCAGGAGATTATGAAAAACCTATATTTTAATAGAAAGAATGAATAGAACTGAGTTTCAAAAAATACGGCTTCCCTTAGACAGCAATATGTTTATGAATTTATTCCATTCTGTTGATTTTGAGTCAACAGGAAAAGGAAGACTTGGAAATCATCTGGTAAAAGTAGAAGGTAAGTATATCTCAATTGTAAGAACCACTACCCGATATCATATTCCGGCAGCTGCATTTTCGGAAATTCATGAGAAACTTGTTGAACAAATTAATGCGACTCTTTTATCTGAAAATACAGAAATACCTGTACAGTATTTTGACAATGCGTTAATTGAAGTTTATGATTCTACCTACTCCAAGATGAGTTTTCATTCTGACCAGGCTTTAGACCTAGAAAATAATTCTTTTATAGGACTTTTTTCATGTTATGAGCAGCCGGACGAATTAGAAGATTTTCAGTTGAGAAAGCTTATAGTGAAAGATAAAATAACAGATGAAGAATTTGAAATTATTTTACATCATAACTCTGTTGTTTTATTTTCTGTGGAAACCAATAAAAAATTTCAACATAAGATTATCCTGAATTCAACCCATGATCAAAAAAAGACTGTTAATGATAATAAATGGCTGGGAATTACCTTCCGAAAATCGAAAACATCTATTCAGTTTAATAATGAAAAACCTCATTTTTCTTCCGGAGAAGTATTAACATTAGCTGATAAAGAGCAGGAATCAGATTTTTTTAAGCTCAGAGGTCAGGAAAACAGATCATTGGATTTCGTTTATCCCCATCTGTTGTATACAATAAGCCAGGGAGATCTGATTCCTCCTGTTGAGAAAAAATATTAAAAAACAAACACGTATGAAAAAAATACTTTTCGCCTCTGCCCTGGCATTATCTGTACTTTCCTGTAGAGAAAACAAATCGCAAAATCATGATATTGTTGAGAAAGCTGCTGAGAACACAGAATCCAGTATGCCAATAAAGAGACTTAGCAAAACCCAAGATATATTTAATGGCATTTATTATGAGAAAATAAAAAATGATGATGCACTAAAGAAAATGGATGAAAAAATTTCTTTAATGCAAGAAAATGCCCGCAAAATGCAAAGTATATATAATACTATTATTGCTAATTCCGAAGATTATTATCTGATTGCGGAAAGCGAGGCAAAAGCGATTAACGATTCGGTTTTAAGAAAGGAAATGATGAACCTTGTCAAAGAAAGTTCAGATAAATATTATTTGAAAATTCAAAAAATAAAAGAGCTTAAACATGCAATAAGCCGCAATAAACAGAGCATTTATAGTTTGTATTCTGCATTCAAAATCAGAAAAACGCTTCCGGAAATTGAAAAATATCAGAATGCTCATCTTTTGAAAACGGACAGCCTCACTCAATTCATCAATAAGCAGAATACACTGCTGGAAGAACTGAAAAAATTAAAATAAATACACTACACCTCATGAAATATACTACAAAATGGCTTACGGATAAAACACGCGTAGCAGAACTGGTAGACTTTTTTATTACTCATAAAACAGATTCATACATCTCCCATAGTGAAATCATGTATGGAAGAGCTTTAGATTCTAATCATTGGAATCCTGATGTCAGAGCTGTATTCACAGAGCAGCTTATGAACGATTATGACTATAATGAAGCTTCAAAATTGAATATTTTAATTGCAGAAAATGAAAACGGGGATATTGTAGGGATGCTTGTTTTCAATGTGATCAACAGCCCTTTTAAAAAGTATGCGATTTTAGAGGATATGCTTTTGAACCAGTCTATAAGAGGTCAATCTCTTGGAAGCAAACTTTTGGAGGAAGCCCTTCTTGAGTCCAAAAACTGGAATATCAGTTTTATCTTGCTGGAAAGCGGAGTCAACAATCATGGAGCTCATAACTTTTTTAGTAAATATGGCTTTAAAAAGGTATCGGAAAGCTATATTTTAACGTTATAAATTAAAATAATAGAGTGAAATTGTATCAAATATAAAAATTTCAGCGCCTTACAGCGGACAACAAAAACCAAATCTTTATGAACACCATTTCAATCATCGGAGCCGGAATCGGAGGACTTACCCTCGGAAATATACTGAAACAGCATCAGTATGATTTCACGATCTATGAAGCTGCTCCTGAAATAAAACCTGTAGGAGCCGGAATCATGATGGCGGTCAATGCGATGCAGGTTTTTGATCAATTGGGTTTAAAAGAGAAGATTGAAAATGCAGGAAATAAAGTTCATAGAATTGTTATCGCCAATGAATCTTTACAACCTATCTCCAAAACGGAAATTCTGGAACTGGAAGCGCAGTACAACTCCTGCAATGTTGCCATTCACCGGGCAGAGCTTCAAAGAATTCTGGCTGAAAACCTATCTCCTGATGCCATTCAGCTCAATCATTCATTACAAAAAATAGAAAAGAGAGAGCACTATATTCTGGATTTTGAAAACGGAAATCATATTGAAAGTCAGATCGTTTTTGGAGCTGATGGTATAAAATCCCCTATCCGGAATCAGATTTTAAAAACAGGAACGATCAGGAATTCAGGTCAGAAATGCTGGCGTGGTCTGCTGGATTTCGATCTGCCTGAAAGACATCATCAGGAAGCTTTTGAAATGTGGGGAAAGGGAAAACGTTTCGGATTTGTGAAAATTTCTGACAAAAAAGTGTATTGGTATGCCTGTGTCAATGAGAAAAGTTTCGGGAAATCTACTGAAATCGCGGATATTTTCAATGATTTTGATTCCTTAGTTTTACAACTTATTGAAGCTACAGTAAGCGAAAATATTATTTGTAACACCATTTCCGACCTCGCTCCTATTCCCCAATGGTATTCTGAAAATCTATGCCTGATCGGAGATGCCGCCCATGCAACAACTCCCAATATGGGGCAAGGTGCCTGCCAGGCTATTGAAGACGCTTATATTATTGGCAAGCTGCTGGAAAAGAGTCAGGATTTCAATACCATTTTTAAAACGTTTCAAAGCATCAGACGAAAAAAAGTAGATTATATTGTCAATACAAGCCGGACTATCGGAAAGGTTTCTCAATGGGAAAGAGGAAATTCTCTTCGTAATTTTCTGATGGGCTTAATTCCGGAAAGTATGAATCAAAAAATGGCTAAAAAGATTATAAAACTGGAAATGTAGAGATTACGTTTTTAAGAAAAGATAAAATGTAAAAAATTATATTCAATTTATTAATAACAACTAAATCAAAAAAACATGAAAAAAATCTTTTATGTATTGCTCTTATTCATAGGAGTTCATACAGCACGAGCACAAGAAGTCCCGGTACTGGACAGAGGTCTATTCTTTGGAAACCCGGAAATTGCCGGAGGACAGCTGAGCCCGGATGGAAAATGGATCTCCTTTACAAAAGAATACGGAGGCATCATGAATATATGGGTGAAAAAAATTGATGAACCTTTTGAAAAAGCCCGCCCATTAACGGATAGTAAACGACCGATGAGCGGATATTTCTGGTCAGAAGACGGGAAGTATATTCTTTACGTAAAAGATGGTAACGGGGATGAAAACATGAATATTTTCGCTGTAGACCCCATGGCAAAAGTAACGAGTGGAGTTCCTGAGTCTAGAAATATAACCCCTCTTAAAGATGTAACCGCCCAAATCTACATGGTAAGCAGAAAAAATCCTGACTTATTGATGATTGGGCTAAACAACCGTGATAAAGCGTGGCATGATTTATATTCATTGAAAATTTCTACAGGCGAGCTGAAAAAGATTTTTGAAAATACAGACCGTATCACAAGTTATGAGTTTGACTGGGATGAAAAATTGAGAGTGTTGTCCAAAACGGATGATAAAGGGACTACCCAGTTTTTTTATAAAGAAGGAGATAAACTTACCCCTATTTATGAGACTTTAGTAACGGAAAGTGCTTATATCTCGAACTGGAATGAAGATAATTCTAAATTCTATCTGGTAACCAACAAAGGGAATCTTGACAAATCTACATTGTTCCTGATGGATCCAAAAACCAAGCAGATCACAAAAATAGAAAGCGATCCCAAAGATAAAGTAGATTTTGGAGGGCTGTCCCTAGACAGAAATACCAGAAAGATGATCTATACCTCTTACACAGGAGATAAAACAGAATACTACTGGAAAGATAAAACATGGGAAGCTAATTATAAATTTCTGCAAAGTAAATTCCCGGGAAGAGAAGTTAATTTTTCAAGCTCAACCAATGATTATTCTAAATTCTTAGTTGGTGTTGGAGGTGATAAATATGCGTCCGAAGCGTATTTCTTTGATGCAAAAACCAAACAGCTGATTTTTCAGTATACTCCAAGAACAGAATTGAAGAAAGTTGAAAAGTATCTGGCTGCCATGACACCTATTACTTATAAAAGCAGTGACGGACTTGAAATTCCGGCATACCTGACATTACCTGTGGGATCAACCGGAAAAAATGTTCCTGTAGTAGTTCTGGTTCACGGGGGTCCAAAAGGTCCAAGAGATTACTGGGGATACAACTCAACAGTACAATTTCTAGCCAACAGAGGATATGCCGTATTACAGCCTAACTTCAGAGCGAGTGGCGGATATGGTAAAAAGTTCCAGAATGGCGGAGATCTTCAGTGGGGAAAACTGATGCAGGATGATATTACATGGGGCGTAAAATATCTTATTGATCAAGGAATTGCAGACAAAAACAAAGTCGTTATCATGGGAGGAAGCTATGGTGGATATGCAACACTGGCTGGGTTAGCCTTCACGCCTGATGTATATGCTGCCGGCGTAGATATCGTAGGACCAAGCAACCTGTTTACTCTATTGGATTCTGTTCCTGCTTACTGGGAAGCTGCACGCGCCTTCCTATATGGTATGGTAGGTGATCCTAAAACTGAAGAAGGTAAAAAGTTAATGCATGCTGCAAGCCCGTTATTTAGCGTAGATAAAATCAACAAACCTTTGTTGATCGTTCAGGGCGCTAATGATCCAAGGGTAAAACAGGCTGAAGCAGATCAGATTGTAATTGCTCTTCGTGATAAAGGTAAAAAGGTAAATTACATCCTTGCCGATGATGAAGGCCACGGATTCCGTAAGCCAGTGAACAGCATGGCGATGTATGCCGAAACAGAGAAATTCCTTTCAGAAGTAATTGGAGGAAGATATCAGAAAGAAATGCCTGAAAATGTGGCAAAACGTCTGAAGGAAATGACTGTTGATATTTCAAAAGTGACCTATACACCAGCAAAAACTGAAAAGCCAGCAGGAGCTTCTAAATAAAGTACTTGTATCAATTATATAAAGCCATCTCATGAAAATGAGGTGGATTTTTGTTTTAACTAGATAAATGTAAAAGTAATAGGTAAGCAGATATAATGACAATTTGCAGGAAAGTATTAAAAACGCAAAGGTTTCATTTTTAATCTGTAATATTTTAAGTGAGCAAAGATAGAATCAATTTCATTGATTTTTCTAAGCGAATGTATTACTTTAAAGCTTCATCAGCGACAAAGTCTCAGTTCTTTGCCTTCTAAAATTAAGCATTGGAATCACCTATTCTTTGCGTTCACAAAAAAGTTTCCCTATGGCTACCATTTATCTGAGCAAAAAAGCTGCCTCAGTGAGACAGCTTTTTAATATAATTTATTTTTATTTAATAGGTTAAAGTAACACCTGCACCCCAGCCCATTTCATTATCATAATTTCCGGAAAGCGAAAACCATTTCTGAACGATATATCGTATTCCGGTAGAAAATTCGCCATCGGAGTTTACACTGAAGTTTCCTCTCAACCTTCTGGAAAGTGGAATATCTTCTCTGCTCAGCTCTAAGAGTACTTTTCCGTTTTGGTCGACACTTGCATCAGCGGTAATCAACATAGGTAATACATACTGCATCCCCACCATAAAAGCAAATTTGTTTTTTGAAGCTTTCTGTTGTCCAAACCAGGTCTTTTTACCATGAAAATCCGTTCCCATATCTTCAGCCATCTGTCTCTCCATGATTTCATGATTTTTCTGAACTCTGATTCCTGCATAAGGAAGCGCCCATTGAAATTTTCCTAAGAATCGTCCTACTTTTGCACTTCCTTCAAAGTGATCAAAATTCCAGTTGGAATGAAACTCATTCAGGTTGGCCCATCTTGGTCCGAACATCGTCATGGTTTCTGCATGAATCTTATTGCTTGCTACATCCAGCATGGCCATAGAACTGGTCATTTTATTATCCTGTATAAAGTTTTTCCAGGCCAGTTTTCTGTTCGGAAGCTGTGGATTGGGTTTAGAGTTTTCATAACTGAAGATTCTTCCCATTCCCGCCATCATATGGTATAAAATATGACAGTGGAAAAACCAGTCACCATCCTGATTAGCTGCAAATTCTATTGTTACCGTTTCCATAGGCATGATATCCACTACGTTTTTCAATGGTGAATACTCTCCTTTTGAATTGATTAATCTGAAATCATGACCGTGAAGATGCATTGGGTGGCGCATCATCGAATTGTTATACATTTTAATTCTAAGAACTTCTCCTTTTTTGATCAGAATTTTATCTGTTTCCGTTACGGTTTTATTATCCAGTGTCCACAGATAATGGTTCATATTTCCTTCCAGCGTAAATTTCATTTCACGAATACTGTCTGTTGGAAGAATTGTTTTCTCAGGAGACTTTAAAATATTGTAAGACAATCTTTTGATCGTTTTTTCCTCTTTCATATCCATTCCGGAATGTTGAGAATGATCTTCACTTTTATCATCTTTTGTTTTTACTCCCATCATCTCATTGATATGCTTTGCCGTAGTTTTTCTCTGGTTTTCAGATAATTCCGGATACATTACTTCGTTCATATCCATCATCTGATTTCCCATCGTCATATTCATTGGCTTCATATTCCCACTCATTTCCATCATTCCGTTCATCATTTTCATTCCTTCAAAAAGCATTAATCTTGGAAGATTGGGAGCTTCTACCTTTTCACCGGAACCCAGCCAAAGGGAAGCATGTCCTATTCTGTCTTCTGAAGTCGCTCTGAATTCAAAGCTTTTATTTTCAGGAATAGTAACCTCAATATCATAGGTTTCGGAAACCCCAACAATCAAACGGTCAACTTCTACCGGAACCACATCATTCCCATCATTTCCTACCACTTTGATCTTTCCACCTCCATAATTCAGCCAGAAATAAGTGGAGGAACCTCCGTTTGCCACTCTTAATCTTACTTTATCCCCAGGTTTTAAATTGGAATAATCTGAACTGGGAGCACCATTGATCAAAAATTTGTCATAATAGACATCACTCACATCCATAGCTTCCATCCTTTTCCATTCATTCAGAGCTTTTGTCCCGAAGTTTCCAGACTTAATGGCTTCCCAATAACTTTGTACGGCATTTTTCTTTACAGCATACCAGTCTGTATTGGCCATATGAAGCCTTCTGGCAATCTGCATCGGGTCATCATCACTCCAATCTCCCAGCAATACAGGAATCTCAGCGTTATATTCTGTTTTAGGCTCGCCTTCTCTTTTTTTGAAAACCAGAATCCCATTCATTCCAATCTGTTCCTGAAGCGCTTCATGGGAATGATACCAATACGTTCCGTTTTGGGAAACTCTGAATTTGTATAAATGGGTTTCTCCCGGCATTACGGGTTTTGTGGTAAGGAACGGAACGCCATCCTGTTCATTCGGAAGAATTACTCCGTGCCAGTGCAGTCCTGTTTTTTCCTTCAGCATATTGTGCAGGTAAATTTCAGCTGTATCTCCTTCTGTAAAATATAAAGTCGGAGCCTGAAGTTTCCCGTTGATCGCTATCGCTCTCCTGTTTTTCCCTGTAAAATTGACAATGGTATCTTTTACATACAGGTCATAGCGAACTTTTTTTCCTCCGAAGGTTATTCTTCCGTTTTCGGAGTTCCTTCTTAAAACAGATTTTTCTTCTTTTGGATTTTCAGCTTCTTTTTTCTCACTTTTATCCTTATTTATTTTTGTTTCTGAGAGTTTTGTCTCTGTGTTAGATATAGATTTCGCTTTTGGTTTTAAGACAACAGTTTTCTCCTCCAGAGTCATTCCGCATTTCGGGCAGTCTCCAGGTTTAGAGGACACCACTTCAGGGTGCATCGGACAGGTATAAAATGTTTTTGTAGTTTGTGCGAAAGTAAATACAGAGAACAAAAGTACCAGAAACATTATAAGCTTTTTCATAATATTTCGAACTTTTTAGAAGTTGCACAGCTTAAAGTTAATTATACATTAAACTATGCAACTCATTATTTTAAAGAATAATACGGTAATTATTTAATTTCCGACTTTACACTTCCACAAGTAAGCATAGACTTCCCGTAATATGGATTAGCAATCTGTTTTTCATCGCTTAACCAGCTTCCGTCTGCCATTGGACAATATTGAACATAGACTGGTTTCTCAGAAAGTTTAAACTGCTTAGTCAAAGCAATCATATTGTCTGAAAGATTTAAAAACGTTTCTCTCTGTGCGGCAACATTTCTTGCTTCAGAAATAACAGAAGCATCTTTTCTGAGAACATTAAGATTGCCCTCAGAAACTACTTTGTAATCGATAACAGATGCTGTTTTAATGAATTCTGTTGCTGCCTTTGAAGTTTTGTCAGCATCATCTGAAGCTAAGGCCGATTTGATCGCGATATAGTTCTGATACAGTTTAGAAACCTGAGCATCCTTTTTAGATTGTGCTGATAGTGAAATAATTGAAAATAAAGAGAAAGCTGCTGTGATGATATATTTTTTCATTGTTTTAAATTTTAGAATTAAGTTTTTTAATAAAGAATGGGTGATGCATCAGAAAATGCATCAGGACATGCCGTTCACAACAGTATACAATTGATGATACCAGAAACGACTGACGGATTCTAAATTCTAAAATTACAATGATTGATGTAGATCGGTACCTGCTGATATTCAGGCGGTGCATTGATCTGGATTTGAGTAAACTTGGTGGCCGAAAAAGACTTATCAACAACAGCAACCTGATGTCTCACCGGAATTTCTGAAATCTGACTTAAAAAATCAATTTTCAGGAAATCAGACTTCTGGGAATCATCTACTTTTACTATTTTGATCTCTGTTTTGCAGCATCCTTTTTTCTCTTTAACGCCACATTTAGCACAGATATCACTTGTTTTCTGGCTCACAGAAACAAGTTCTTTCATGCAATAATGAATGCTAAAAGCCGCTCCGGAAGAAAAACCGAAGTAGAAAATAGAAAACAATATGGCAAGAATCTTTTTCATTGATAGGACAAATTTAAAAATATCTATGACAGCATTGTTATAAAATTTGGTAATGTTGTTATAAAATTCAGGAAAATAAAAAGCTCCCGAATTTTCCGGAAGCTTTTTATTATTTTATTTTTTGATTTCAGCTTATAGTCTGAATTCCAGTTTTACATTAAAGAAACGTCCTGTAAGACGTACTGGAACCGGATACATGTAATTGCTGTTGTAATCTGTAATCCATTGGTTGGCTACCGTATTGTTGATATTAAATGCATTGAAAACCTGAACCCCTAATGTCAGTTCTTCAAAATTACCCCAGAAACCGGATCTCTTATTTTTCTCTTTCGGATCAATAAATACTTTTGTTAATCCTAAATCTAACCTTTTATAAGAAGGAAGAGTCTGTTGATAATTATAAGCTGCATTAAAATCAGGCTGTCCATTGCTGTTGAATAGTACAGGGGCTCCTGTTGGTAATCCCATTGCATATACTAAAGTAAGATTGACACGCATAGACGGGAAACTCGGCATATAATCCTGATAGAACATCGCAAACCTCAGCCTCTGATCTGTAGGTCTTGGGATATCACCCCTTCCGTCAATATTTTCGTACACTCTGGCATAACTCGCAGACAACCACGAATCTACACCGGGAACAAATTCTCCAAATAATCTGGTATCAATACCATATGCATATCCTTTAGAATTATTCTGCCCGGAATAACGGATTCTCACATTATCCATGTAGTACGGAATCAGGTTATCCATTTTTTTATAGTACAGTTCTGTAGTCAGCTTAAAGGGTCTGTCATACATCTGGAACTCATAATCGTTGGCAAGAATCACCTGAATAGAGCGCTGTGACTTTATATTAGAGTTAAAATTACCATCTAAATCTTTGATCTCTTTATAGAAAGGAGATTGATAATAGATCCCTCCGGAAATCTTGAACAGCATATCGTTATCCCAGTCGGGCTTTATTGCAAACTGAACTCTTGGAGAGAATATGGTTTCTTTATTGAAACTCCAGTTGGCAACACGTACTCCAGCGTTCACAAATACTTTACTGGCTCCCCAATAGAATTTCTGAGAATACTGCGCATATGCAGAAAGTCTTGTAGGCTCAATATTGTTTTGTCCGGCAATATAATAAGCAAGCTTCAGATCTCCTGTAGTCCCTGTTCTCGGATCAATAATTTCCGGTCTTGGAATGCTGTATCCGGCAGAATCTACAAGCTTCCACTCATTGGTAAAATCCTTAAGGTTTTCTTTCTCATATTTGAATCCAACCTCAATATCCGTATTTACATTGGGAGAGAATTTCGCTCTGAACTGTGTTCCGTATGTTCTTACAAATAAATCATTTCTTGCATGCTCTATCTGCCCTCCAATATCGAAAGATGTCACAGGCTGCTTTGTAACAGGATCAAAGGTCTGCAATTCGTATTGCGACTGTATTGTATAATATTCTCTTTCTCTGTTCTGATAAGCAAAGGCATCCAAGGTAAGCTTCCATTTGTCTGTCGGCTTATAGTTCATGGAGAATGTCCCCATCATATTTTTATACTGGTCATTTTCTTTACCTGCATATCCTATATTCACTGTAATAGGCTGCTGAAGGCTTCCAAAAGTGACACTTTTTGCCTTAGGAATCATCTCATAGTCATTCTTGGAATAGTACCCAATGAATGACATGGAGAGTTTATCATTAACATGGTAATTCAGATAAGACTGGAAATCCCAATACGTTGGGTTAAAATCTGTATCTTCCTTTAAGGTATTAAGAACAAGATTGGTATTTCTGTATCTTCCGGAAAATAAGGCTGTAAATTTTTTATTTTTTGAAGCCAAACCAGTTGTCAGTCTGCCTCCAATTAAACTTGCCTCTCCTGAAAGTTCAAATTTTTCAGGTTCACGGTAATAGATATTTAAAGCAGAAGACATTTTATCACCATACTTGGCTTCAAATCCTCCTGCTGAGAAATTCACTGCAGATACCATATCCGGATTGATGATACTCATCCCCTCCTGTTGAGAGTTTCTGATCAGGAAAGGTCTGTAGATCTCAATATCATTGATGTAGATAAGGTTTTCGTCATAGTTTCCACCACGAACCATATATTGGGAAGACAGCTCGGTATTGGAGTTTACGGAAGGAAGCGTCTTAAGCAATCCTTCAATCCCACCATTAATAGAAGCTACTGATTTCGCTTCTTTTGCTGAAATTCTCACATTGGTAAGGTCATTGGTTCTTCCTGTTACTTTTTTCTGGAAGACAACTTCCTCTATATCGGTCACTCTAGTGGTCGCCGTATCCTTTTTTCTTTGTTGGGAGAAAATCAGAAAAGGGACCATAAGGCTTAGCGGTAAAACTAGTTTTTTCAAAAGAAATGTTTTAGAATTTCTAAAATTAATGTTTTTTTA
This sequence comes from Chryseobacterium sp. MEBOG07, assembly GCF_021869745.1. NCBI lineage: Bacteria > Pseudomonadati > Bacteroidota > Flavobacteriia > Flavobacteriales > Weeksellaceae > Chryseobacterium > Chryseobacterium sp. MEBOG07. Next base: position 2,713,126 of record NZ_CP084579.1, on the reverse strand, counting down.
ACAATTACAAAATTGATTCTCTAATTCTTGTCAATTTTTGTAACAAATCTTCTAATAAATCTAATCTTAACATGTTCGCACCATCAGATAAAGCAGTTTCCGGTGTAGGGTGCGTTTCGATGAAAATTCCATCTGCACCTACTGCAATTCCTGCTTTGGCAACGGTTTCAATAAGGTCCGGTCTTCCTCCAGTAACCCCTGAGTTTTGGTTTGGCTGCTGTAGAGAGTGTGTAACATCCAGAATAACAGGAGCATATTCTCTCATCGTAGGAATTCCTCTGTAATCTACAATCAGGTCTGTATATCCGAAAGAATTTCCTCTTTCAATGATGGCTACTTTCTGGTTATCAGAATCCGTCACTTTCTGAACAGCAAACTTCATTGCTTCCGGTGAAAGGAACTGTCCTTTTTTCAGGGTAACACATTTTCCTGTTTTAGCGGCAGCGATCAATAAATCGGTCTGACGTACAAGGAATGCAGGAATCTGCAGAACATCTACATATTGAGCCGCTAATGCTGCATGCTCATTCTCATGAATATCTGTAGTTGTCGGAATATTGAATGTCTCTCCTACTTTTCTAAGGATTTCAAGAGATTTCTCTTCACCAATGGTTGTGAAAGAATCTACACGGCTTCTGTTGGCCTTTTTGAAACTTCCTTTGAAAATATAAGGAATATTGTATTTATCCGTTATAGTGATTACTTTTTCAGCAATTCTCAATGCCATATCCTCTCCTTCAATAATACAAGGTCCGGCAATAAGGAAAAAGTTTTTTGAATCTTTGTGCGAAATATTATCTAAATACTGAATCATTTTGTTGTAATTAAAAAGTTCAGTAAAAATACTGAGAAAGTTTCAGACTTGGAAATTATTTGGGGGTTAGTTAGGGTTTAGGGAAACCGAAGACTAAAATAATCTTTCTTTAATATATAATAGATTAGATTGCTACGGAATGACAAACCGTACGTTTTTATTCTATAATTAATTAAGCAAAATCATCTGTATAAATTTGCGCAATCTGTGGGCAATTCTAACATTCAATAGGAACGGGCTTTAGCCCGTTTAATAAAAAACAAACCATCAGTTTAGCTTCAGCCAAAACTTAAAAAATAAACAGAACGTTTAAAAATTCACTGATGAAACATTTTAATTCATCTTTTTCAAGACTTTCTCAAACGTATTTACATTCCTGCTGGTGAACTGATCTTTAAGACTTTTTTTGCCTAATACTTTTCCGAAGGTAGAATCTAAGGTATTTCCTTTCGGGACTTGCCAGTAAAATATACCATTGATAATTTCTGCCTTTTCGTTTTCTGCCTGTGCAGCTTTTTGAAACTCGTCCATCAGCACTTTTTCCACTCCCGGCATTCCGACAAAACTATAAATATGGAGATTTTCGTTTTTTTCAAAAGGAATACCATTCCAGAAAACGGCTGTCTCTTCCTGAGATTTTACAAACAGGAAAGCTTCATAAGAAAAATGCTCTGACATTGCTTTTTCCAGAACTGTTTTTAAATCTTCTGCATTTTTATCTGAAGAAAAAACAATATTTCCTGAAGCTAATATTGAACTCACATCTTTCATTCCGGCATCTTTAAAAACCTGGCAGACATCAGCCATTTTCATATTGGTTCCTTTTACGTTGACACCGCGGAGAAAAGCACAGTATTTCATTTTTTTTAGGTTTTAGTTTTTAGATATTAGGTTGCAGGTTTTAAGTTTGAGGGTTTGAGAGAGTATTTTAACCCTTGTTTCTGAACTCTCTGCAATTTTCAATCCTTTAATCAACCCTAATGTACAAATTATAGTCTGTTCCGGAAGGTTTCAGATTATATATTTTTTCTAAAATCTTATTGTCACTTTTCAGGTGGTCTTTCACTCTGAATTCCTTTAAAAGTTTGTAATGGGTTTGGTAATACAATGCATTGGCATTATTCCCTTCATAGATATTTTGGTAGGAAAGTAAATATTTCGGTTTTCTTGTTTTTACCGTATTGATCCAGTAATTCACTTTGTCCTTTTTAATTTCTTCCTGAATCTGCTTGTCTACCAACCCAACCTCATCAATTGTTTTTAATCCAGAAAAATAAGGAACATAACCAGCCGGTTCCAATAAGATCCACTGATTTTTGTCTTTCTCATATTGGTTTAAAAATGTTCCAATCGTTCTACGGTAGTTCCATTCTCCGTTTCCTGTTGCAATACAGTGAACAGTCTGGAAAATAAGCATTGGGAAGATATAGAATATAACCAGTAATGACAGCCATAGGTTTCTCCTCTCTTTCTGCTCCAATACGAAAATAAGAATAGGAACAAAAAGTAGTAGCTGTGGTACCCAGTAATACCAGTCGAACAGGCTTTTCTGAGAAAGAAAAATAATCTGTTTTGCCCATCCAAAAATAAAGATCATCCATAAAAAATAGTTTCTCTTTTCTCTTTGTCTGATAAGATAAATAAAGCAAACCAGCTCAAAAATCAAGATAACAACAGTCATAGGGTTGAAATCTCTAGGAACTTTAAGCATTCCCCAGAAGTTCCCGAAACTCTTAAAAAAGTAGCCGATATGTTGCTGGATGGTGAAGTTTTCACTGTAAAGCAGTTTTTTTGCGGTAATGGTATTATTCACCAGCTCACCAAAGTAAAACCAGTTGAAAGCAACGGTTAACAAAACGCCCAGAATTCCGCCAAAAATATAATTCCATCTTATTTTTCTGTTCCAGAATAGATCTACAAGAAATACAATTCCCAGGAATATCACAGTATCAATCCTTGTAAACATGATTAAAACCGGAAGAAACGTTACTACCCATTTCTTCCCTTTATGGAACCCGTAATACAGGAGTGCCATTTCCAGGAAAAAGAGGATTCCATACTCCATTCCGAGAATTGAGATTTTAATGGCTGGCGGTAAAATACCCACTAGAAATATAAAAATCGCTTTGTGCCATGGGTTTTTAAGGACCAAATGAGAAAGCAGTAAAGTTCCTATTGTAAACAGAATGGAATTGAAAATCAAAAGAGGTTCAATAAAATTTTCCTTTCCAAAAACAAGATTGAAAAGGTAAGACACAAAAACATACAGATGAGTGGTAGACGCAGAAATTTTGGTGTCTCCATTGAAACCAATTACCCCATAATCCAATAGATTCTGGGCCACTCTCCAGGTAATAAACGCATCTTCCTGAATATAATGTGTCAGTAAAAAAAGAAGCTTAAAAGCAACTGTAGCAATTACAGCATAGATTGGGAACCTGCTATTTTTTGTTTCAGCCATTATGTATTTTTAATTTCACAAATATAACCTTAATATTCAGGATTCCCAATAATAAAAAAACGGGACCGAAGTCCCGTTTTAAAGTAGTTTATTTTGTTGCTTTGATAATCGCAGTGGTTATCTGATTTTCTTTTTCTTTTGAATAAGTAGAATCATAAGGTTCCATGACATCAAATAAATACTGGTAGAATGGCGCGATCTGCTGTACATTTTCAGATTCTTTCATCGCTTTATCTTTACCCATTTCCTGAAGATCTTTGATAAATACATTGAACTTTTTATCAATCGGCTCTATAGATTTTACCAGATAAGCATATCCTTTTTCTTTCTGACCAATCTTCGTATAAGCATCCGTTACTGCAGCTACAACAAGAGAATATTCCATCGGTTTTGTTCTCATTTGTCTTCTCAGGTAGCTTTGGTCTGCTTTGGAAAGGCTTAAATAATAATCGTACTCTTCAAAGATTCCTTTTTTAAGAACCTCAGCAAGCTGAAGACCTTTCTGCTCCTGACCTGCAATAATGTATCCTGATACAATTGAGCTTAATGAACGAGGATCGTTGTATTTCTCAGCAGGAATTTCTTTGGCTGCAAGATCCAGAATTTCCAATGCTTTAGCTTTCTGTCCGCTCAATGCAAGTGCTGCTGCAGCTCTGCTCGCTGACATTCTGTAGCTGATGATATTGGAAGTAGCTGTTTCATCAAAGTGAGTATTTAAGTTTTTGAAGTTCCCCCATCTGAAGTTTTTCACTACATTATAAAGAGAATTGGCATCTACTCTACCCATATCTCCATCAGCTGTCGGAGGCGTTTGGATAGGAATTAATCTGTAACTGAATCCGTCAAACTGAAGATAATCGTTCAGATAGAAAATATTTTCACTGTCATAGATACCTCCTGATGAGAAGTTGATAGGACGCTTCCAGTCGAAGTTGGCCAAAAGATCCATCAGAATCAGGTTATTCTTATACAATGTATTCCCTTTGTAAGTAATCATAATCTGATTAGCAACATTTGGAAGATCTTCTTTATTGATGATTCCTGCTTTTAAAGCATTTTCTTTATTTACAGGAAGAATGAATTTGTTTACCGGAAGGATATTGTATTTTTCAAATTTCTCTTCTCCGAAGTACATTTTCAACAATTCGTCTTTCTCAGGAGATTTGAATTTAATGAATTCAATAGCTTGTTTTAACGTTAAAGAATCCTGTGTAAGATACTTTCTGAACGACTGGAATTGTGTTTCCGGAGCTCCCTGTTCTTTCAACATAGAGAAAACACCTTCCCAATCTTCTTTCTTCATCATATAGATCTGATCGTTTACACCATCTCTGTAATCTTCGTGTGTCAACTGGCTAGGGATTCCCATAGCATTGTAAGTTCTTCTTTTTACCTGATCAAGATTCCAAGGAGTTGAAGCAAGAGTAAAGTTAACTACTTTCACATCATCTCTAAACTGTTCTGTTTCCTGGATTGCCCAAACCGGGTAAGTATCGTTATCTCCGTAAACGAAAAGGATATCGTTTTTCGGTAATGATTTTAAAACTGAATACGCATAATCGTAAGCTGTATATCTGTTGCTTCTGTCATGAACATTATAGTTCTGGAATCCCATCATGAAAGGTACTCCTAATAAAACTACTCCTAAAGCGATGTTAGCTCCGTTTGATTTTATTTTAGACTGCAGGAACCATAAAATAGCTCCGGCTCCCATACCAATCCAGATCGCAAATGCGTAGAATGAACCTACCATTGCATAATCTCTTTCTCTAGGTTCGAAAGGTTTTACTCCTGTATAGAAAACAATACCAACACTTGTTAAAATAAATAATGATAACAGTGCATAGAATCTTCCAAAGTCTCTATTCAATTGGAAGAAGAATCCAATCAGACCTAAAATTAATGGAAGGAAGAAGAATGTTACTGTACTTTCATTCTTGAATTTAGCAGGCATTTTATCCTGATTTCCTACGTTTACATTATCGATAAAAGGAATACCGGAAATCCAGTTTCCTTTTGTGCTTTCCATGTTTCCTTCAAGGTCATTCTGTCTTCCAACATAGTTCCACATCAGGTATCTTACAAAGTAATATCCGTTCTGGAAAGAAATAAAATAATCCATATTCTGAAGCAATGACGGCTTCTGAACGTTGATCAGGTTATAAGGTTTTACTTTCAGATAATCTGAAGCTGTAATCGACTTATCTTCATATTTCCCTCTCAATTCATCAAAGATCTGCTTAGCCTGTGGATTGTCTGCCACGTCTTCGTTAGCATAATTGAATGTAAAATCCGGAGCACCATACATTGAAATATAGTTAGCCATTACATCCTTATCCTCATTAAACATTCTTGGCATTAAGCTTACCTGAGACTTGTTGAATACATAATTGAAACGGTCTCCGGTTTTTCTATATGTTCCGGTTTTTTCATCTTTTTCGTAGATCTCACCGGTTTTTTGAGTTTTAAAACTTCCGTCCTCATTCTTCTCAATTCCATTAGCATCAAGGAATGCCGTGTAATTTTGTCCGTAGATTGTTGGCCAGTCACCGTACTGCTCTCTGTTATAATAATCCAACATACCAATTGCTGTATCCGGATCATTAAGGTTCATCGGCGGATTAGCATTGGCTCTGATTGGAATAACCATCCAGCAAGAGAATCCGATCATCATGAAAACCACAGATAATGCAGCCGTCTGGTAGATTTTTCTCTTTGCTTTTCTTGCATATTTGATTAGGAAATAGCAGATCGCTACCATCAAAACAAAAGCTACAATTGTCCCAGAGTGGAAAGGAAGTCCAAGACCATTCACGAAGAAAATTTCAAGTCTTCCGAACATGGTCATAATTAAAGGGAACATAATTTTGAAAACAATAATCAAAATCCCCAGTGTAATAAGGTTTGCCCAGATAAAATTTTTCCAGGTAAACTTATAATTTCTTGCATAATATACCAGACATACTGCAGGGATAGCCAGCATACACATCATATGCACTCCCACAGAAAGTCCTAAAACAAAGAAAATAAGAATAATCCATCTTTCACTGTCTCCCGCCTGATATTCATTCTCCCATTTGGTGATTAACCAGACCAAAAGCGCAATAAACATGGAAGCCATGGAGTAAACCTCTCCCTCTACTGCCGAGAACCAGAATGTATCTGAGAACGTAAAGCAAAGTGCTCCTACCGCTCCGGCAAATAAAATAGAGATTTCCTGATGTTTCGTAATTTCATCAAAATCTTTGTTCAGAAGTCTTCTCACAAAGTGGGTGATCGTCCAAAACAAAAATAAAATAGTCAGCGCACTGAACAATGCAGACATCGCGTTGATCACGATAGAATAATTTTCGCCTTTCCCTAATGCAAAAATGGCTGCCACGGCACCCACTATCTGGAATAAAGCAGCTCCGGGAGCGTGCGTTACTTCAAGTTTTACTGCAGAAGAAATGTACTCGCCACAATCCCAAAAACTGAAATTGGGTTCTATGGTGGACAAGTACGTGAAAAACGCAATGACGAAAATCACCCATCCTGAAACGGTGTTCCATTGCCTAAAAGTCCAATTTTTCATAGTATTAAATCAATTATGCGAAAATAAGGCTTTTATCTTATTTTATGCGGGTTTTAACAAAATTTAAAAATTTTGGCGTAGTATTTGCGAATATAGACCTGTCAAAACTGTAAATACGAAAATAAGTTTTACAAAACTATGCCCTAGAAATCAAACAAAAGTTTAGTAATTATTTATTTTTTTGTATTTTTGCAGTCAGATTTTTATTGAAAATAACAAATAATGAGTAATGTTTACGATAATATTCTTGGCCTAATAGGACATACTCCTATGGTGAAGCTAAATACTGTTACAAAAGATATTCCAGCAACCGTTTATGCCAAGTTAGAATCATATAATCCTGGACATTCCACCAAAGACCGAATCGCACTTCATATTATAGAGAACGCAGAGAAAAAAGGCCTTTTAAAAGAAGATTCTGTAGTTGTAGAAACTACTTCCGGGAATACTGGGTTTTCTATTGCGATGGTATGTATTATTAAGGGATATAAATGTATTCTTGCAGTAAGTGATAAAACAAAACCAGAAAAAATTGCTTATCTGAAAGCATTGGGTGCTGTGGTGTATATATGCCCGGCCAATGTTCCGGCGGATGATCCAAGATCATATTATGAAGTAGCTAAAAGAATCGCTCAGGAAACTCCTAATTCTATTTACATCAATCAATATTTTAATGAGCTTAATATTGATGCCCACTATCAGACTACAGGTCCAGAGATCTGGGAACAGACGGAAGGTAAGATCACTCACCTTTTTGCCTGCACCGGAACTGGAGGTACGCTGTCGGGTTCAGCCAAGTTTTTGAAAGAGAAAAATCCAGATATCAAGATCATTGGAGTAGACGCAGATGGCTCTATCCTAAAAAGCTATCATGAGACTGGAGAAATTCACAAAGAAGATGTACATCCTTATCAGATTGAAGGAATGGGTAAGAACCTTATCCCTGCGGCCCTGCTTTTTGACAAGGTAGACGAATTTGTAAGGGTAAATGATGAAATGTCAGCATACCGAACCCGCGAAATTGCTTTGAAAGAAGCGATCATGGGTGGCTATACTACCGGAGCTGTAACACAGGGACTCATGCAGTATGCAAAATCTCATGAGCTCACAGAAAATGACCTGGTTGTTTTAATCTATCCTGACCACGGTTCCAGATACATCACTAAAGTATACAGTGATCAATGGATGGCCGAACAGGGATTTGTTAACAACTGTGTTCACAATTATGACGAAGTTTTCAAAACGGAGTTTATCAAATAAGAACAAATAAAATCACAATACAAATAAAGCCTTTTGCGTGTTCTACAAAAAAGGCTTTTTACTTAAAAATTACGATACAATGTTGGATATTTTTGAAAGAATAAAAGAAAATCCAGGACCACTTGGACAATTTGCAGATTATGGTGAAGGCTATTTTATTTTCCCAAGATTAGAGGGACCTATTGGCCCTAGAATGCAATTTCAGGGTAGAGAAGTAATTTTCTGGAGTGCCAATGACTATTTAGGATTGTGTAATCATCCTGAAGTAATAGAAGCAGATGCAAAAGCGGCTGCAGAATACGGAATGTTCTATCCAATGGGAGCAAGAGCAATGTCTGGAGAAACAGATCAGCACCTTCAATTGGAAAGAGAACTGGCAGACTTCGTAAAAAAGGAATCAGCATATTTATTGAATTTCGGTTACCAGGGAATGGTTTCTACCATAGATGCTTTGGTAAGCAGAAATGACGTTATTGTTTATGATATGGATTCTCATGCCTGCATCGTGGATGGAGTAAGACTTCATTCTGGTAAAAGATTTACCTACAGGCACAATGATATGGCAAGTCTTGAGAAAAACCTTCAGAGAGCGACTAAAGTAGCTGAAGAAACAGGAGGAGGTATTCTTGTGATTACAGAAGGGGTTTTCGGAATGAGAGGCCAGCAGGGAAAAATCAAAGAGATCTGCGATCTTAAATCAAAATACCAGTTCAGACTATTGGTAGATGATGCACATGGTTTCGGAACTCTTGGTACAACAGGTGCCGGTGTGGGTGAAGAGCAGAACTGTAATGATCAGATCGATGTATATTTCTCTACTTTTGCTAAATCAATGGCTGGTTTCGGAGCATTCCTTGCGGGTGACAAAGAAATCATCAGATATCTGAAATTCAACCTAAGATCACAAATCTTTGCAAAATCTCTTACAATGCCAATGGTAATCGGAGGATTGAAAAGACTGGAGCTATTGAGATCAAAACCTGAGATCAAAGCTAAACTTTGGGAGAATGTTTACAAACTACAAAACGGACTTACAGAAAGAGGCTTTAATATTGGAGACACTAATACTTGTGTAACTCCGGTAATGATGCAGGGAACTCCGGTAGAAGCTACTCTATTGGTAAAAGACTTAAGAGAGAATTACGGTATTTTCACATCAGTTGTGGTATATCCGGTCATTCCAAAGGGAATGATTCTTTTAAGATTAATTCCTACCGCTTCTCATACGGATGCAGAGATCAATGAAACTCTGGCCGCGTTTGAAGCTATTCATGATAAACTAGTAGGTGGCTACTATAAAGATCAGGAGCAAAAATTACTGCAGGAACAAGGATTAAGTTTTAAACCAATTTAATCATAAAAAAATAAAAAAAGCCACTGATTGATTCAGTGGCTTTTTTGTTTAAATAACCGTAAAAATAAATGAAACTTAGAGGTTACATACTGGGAATTCTGTCGGCTGTTTCATATGGCCTGATTCCGATTTTTATTCTGCCTATCAAACAGGCTCACTTTTCTATGGACATAACCCTGTTTTACAGGTTTTTCTTTGCTGCCTTAATGGTCGGCGGTTATCTGATTTATTCCAGACAAAATTTCAGGCTCAACAAGAAAGAAGCTTTAATATTAGCTATTCTGGGAATCTGCTATGCCCTTTCTTCAGAATTTCTATTTTTAGGATATGATTTTCTTACTCCGGGAATTGCTTCCACCGTGTTGTTTATCTATCCGGTCATTGTCGCTTTGATCATGTTTTTCTTTTATAAGGAAAAACTTTCCAGATTATCTGTAGTTTCATTATTGTTTGCTTTTGCTGGGGTCATTGTTTTATGCTTAAAAGGAAATGGATTGGAAATTAATTTCGCAGGTTTAGGAATCGTGATGCTGAGTTCTCTCTTTTATGCACTTTATATGGTTATTGTGAACAAGGCAAACTTAAAGGTATCGGGATTTAAGCTTACTTTTTTTTCCATGCTTTTTACTTCCCTGTTTTTTATGACAAAGGCATTGATGGGTCATGAATCATTTGCTATTCCTTCCATATCTATCTTTCTGAACTTTCTTGTTTTTGCATTTCTTACTACAGTTATCTCAAGTTTATGCCTGGTATATGCCATTAAACATATTGGTTCTACACCAGTGGCCATTTTAGGAGCATTAGAACCGGTAGTTGCGGTCATGGTTAGTGTATTGCTATTTCATGAAAAATTTACTACGAATCTGCTGATAGGAATCACTTTGATCCTTTTTGGGGTTATTCTTAATGTCATTGGAGATCAAAAGAAAATATGTCATGCCTAGAATTTGTATTCATAGACTGATATCAATCATACAAAAGCCGGACTTCTTACTGAGTCCGGCTTTTTGTATCACTTTATAAAGGTTACTTTACCTTATTGAACATATATCGTGCGATTTTCCATTTTGAATTTTCTTTCTCCAATACAAACAATTCACGATTTTCTTCCGGTGTGGTTTTGTTATCCGCATAGAGCAATTGCGTTCCTCTTGACATAGTACGTGCTATGGCATAATTTTCATTGATGATCGTGATTTCTTCAATTTCAAACTTTATATTCAACTTAAGAGTTTTAAATACAAAGTCATAAGATTCTTTAAGCTGTTCTTTGCCTTGAGATGTTGGACCGCCTAACGGCATGAAAATACCTGTTTCACTATATAAAGAAACGGCTTGCTCAGTAGATGAGGCATTCAATGCATTCTGATAGCTATTAAGTAATTCCTCTATATCTTTTTTTACTGTTGTTTCCATATTTTTGTAATCAGATGTTTTAAGTGTTGAATTTTGTTTTTTTGAACAGGATGTTAGTATTAACAATACCTGGATGATGATAAGAATGTTTTTCATCTATTTTTTTAAAGTTTTGACTTAGCTTCAGAAAGGTTCACCGTTTTTCCAAGCGCTCCAAATTCATGCAGATCTCCAAAAACTTCAATACGAATTGACTGATCAATCCCTCCTACTTTTAAAGGATCAAATCCTGATTTTTCAATCACTTTCTCAATATCCTTATCAATGGATGGATTATCCGAAGCATAAAACAATACTGCTTTTTCAGGATTTCCGTTGGAAGCTCCGGCAAGACTTCCCGCCCCCAGTGTTCCAAATGCTTTTACCAATTGAGCTCCTTGAGGAAGAATCGCTTTATTAAGCTCTCCCGCAGATTCTCTTTCTCCAATGATTTTTTTGAATCCTCCATTTCCATCCGGAGCAATAGGATTTGAGACATCTACAATAATTTTGTCTTTCAGAATATTTCCATACTCATTAAAGAAGTCTTTAAAGGCACCAAACCATATTGCCGGTATAATAATATCAGCAGTATTGATGGCTGCATCAATATTCATACTTTGAGCCAAGCCTCCGGACTGCTGGGCAAAATTATCGGATTCCTCATTATTTCTTGTTGCTACAATCACCTGTTGGTTATTCTTGATCAAATCTCCAGCTATTGCTTTCCCAATGTTTCCAAGACCGATAACGGCCACTTTTTTTAATGTTTCCATTTCTTTTGATTTTTGTTATTTATCTATGTCAAAATTAGGAGGAAAGGGATTCAAAAAAAGACAAACAAGTTTAAGAAATAGCCTTGACATTTGGTAAGGTCAATGATGAAACTAATTTAATAGTAAAAGGAAATACGATCAGCTTTTAATTCTCTTCTGTCGGATTTTACTTAGGAATTGTGGGGTAATGCCGAGATAAGAAGCAATCTGAGTATTGGGAAGGCGATTCGCCAGTTGCGGATACTGCCTGATAAAAAATTCATATTTCTCCTCTCCGGTAGCGCTTATATTTTGAAGCACCCTATTTTGGAGCTCAATGAATTTTTGTTCAATGATCACTCTGAAGTTCCTGTCAAATTTGGGATAATAAGTATAAAGAAACCAAAGGTCATTTTTTTCAATCTGCAGTACTACAGAAGTTTCCAGAGCAACAATATACAGTTTGCTGGGATTTTTATTATGAAAGCTGTCTATATCTACAATCCAGTCGTTTTCTGCCGCAAACTGGAGATTATGTTCTTCTCCACTACCATCTATATTATACATTTTTAAACAGCCGGAAACAACGAATGTATAATACTGACACACTTCGTTTTCCTGAAGGATAAACTGCTTCCGTTTGATCCTTCTTTCAATGAACCTTTCATTCAGTACTTCAATTTCTTTCTTTGAAAGCGGAATATAGCTTTTAAAATATTCGATAAGCGGAGCTGTTTCGTCTGACATTTTGAATGGGTGTAATTTTTATATTGAGTTAAAAAATATTGAGACAATATATTAAAAAATACCGGAACTTATTTTACTAGAATATTTAATGATATAAATAAGATCAACTTATAGGATTTAAAAGAACCTATCTATATCTAACGCTTTTCCAAAGAATTTTTTGAAACCACTCATAGAAACCCATGTTGCCATCATTAAATGGATCATTGTATACATTAAAAGTAAAGGTCTTACCCCGAAAAATAGTCTTGTTCCATAGCATTTTGAGCAAATATTTGGCTTTTTCCTGTTACCACTGGTTATTAATACAAATCTTTCTATCATAATATCAACCGTCCCATCACTCCTTTTTCTTAATTATATTGAATTGATTTTGTTTATTTTACGAATACGTGGAGTCATGAATGCCGTGGCTGAACAGAAAAAACGATTCCATTTGTTGGAAAAAATTTCAAAAATAAATTCGGCTTTCTGGTGTAAGAAAATTTATCTGATTATATTACATCCGTTTGTTTATAGGAGTTCCCCCCTATAGCAGACCATTGTATTTATCATAAAACAGATGAAGGAACTACAAAAACTTACCAAAAAACAATTATATAATAAAATCAGGGAGAAATCGGAAAACCTCTATACCATCACTCATGAAATGCTGGAAAGTAATTTCTTTAATGAAAGTTCTTTAGACGAAGAAAGCCTTGCCGAGTTTCTTGAAATGCTGGATGATGAAACCGCAGAAAAAATAAAAGATGCTTCTCTTCACATCAATAATGAAAATGATACCCCTGAAATTGTTCTCATAAAAAATGAAAGCAATCGTTCTCTTGAACTGATTACTCAGGAAGGAGAAGGATATAAAATTATTCTTATAGAAGAAGATATTCACTTATCCGAAAAACTCTTTGTTGAAGACTATATTGTTCTTATCGCTACAGGGAATATACAAGCAGAGAATATTATCGTCAATGGTTCGCTTTACTGTGCGGGGAATGTTACCTGCAAAGTATTATTCGGGGCATCGGGCAACGATAACGAAACCTATATTGGAGGAAGTATTATGAGCTCCCTTATTGCAGAAAACGGACATTATACTGTGGCAGAAGGTAATATATATTCTCGGTATCTGATCAGTTTTCATAATGAAATCATGGGAAAAACCGGGAAATTCATTGAAAATATCAGCTTCGAAAAACCAAGCGAAAGTGGGTTACTGAATTCTGCAATCCTTGATGAAGACGGATATTTTGATGAAGATTCTTTTTTAAACTTTATTGATAGTAATACTCCTGATGCATTGTTTATGAAACCGACAGATTTATTTTGAGATTGTATTGCTATGGAATGATTAACCGGAGGCATTCTATTGGATAGAAACCCGTTTTCATATAACAGAATTCAGAAGACTTTTCTTCACTGGTTATAATCACGAGAAAAAATTTTTTTCTAAAAAAACTTTAGAATAACTTTGCAAAAAATTTCTGTTGAAAGACCTGCTTCTTATTACTCCGCCTTTTACCCAACTTAATACCCCTTATCCTGCAACAGCTTATATTAAAGGATTTTTAAATACCAAAAATATCTCCAGCTATCAGGTTGATTTGGGGATTGATGTTATTTTGGAATTATTTTCAAAGGATGGAATTCAGAAGGTTTTCAGCAAAGAAATTGATCTTCAGAATATCTCAGAAAATTCTCAGAGAATCTATGCGCTGAGAGAAGAATATTTAAAAACCATAGATCAGGTTATTCCTTTTTTACAGGGTAAAACCCCTACACTGGCAAGACAGATCTGCAGCATGAATTTCCTTCCTGAAGCTTCCCGTTTCAACCAGTTGGATGACATGGAGTTTGCTTTTGGAAATATGGGACTTCAGGATAAAGCCAAGCATCTTGCAACCTTATATTTAGAAGATATATCAGATTATATTGTAGAAAATATTGATGTCGATTTTGGTTTCAGCAGATATGCAGAACGTCTCGGAAAAAGCGCGAATTCTTTTGATGAATTGTATTCAAAACTATCTGGTGATCCCACATTTATCGATGCGTTTACTTTAAAAATTCTTCGTGAAAAAATAGAAAATATTCAGCCAAAACTGGTTTGCTTCTCAGTCCCTTTTCCTGGTAATCTTTATTCCAGTTTCAAATGCGCCCAATGGATCAAAAAACATTATCCTCACATAAAAATTGCTATGGGAGGTGGTTTTCCCAATACAGAATTAAGAGAAGTTAAAGACCCTAGAGTATTTGAATTTTTTGATTTTATTACCTTAGATGACGGAGAAATTCCTTTGGAACTCCTTTATCAAAATTTGGAAATTTCAACTGTGGAAGGTGAATTTAAAAGAACTTTTCTTGTTGAAAATCAAGAAGTGGTTTATAAGAACAATTCTAAACGACATGATTACAAACAGTCTGAAGTGGGTACTCCGGATTATACCGATTTAAAACTGGATCAATATATTTCCGTTATCGAAATCGCCAATCCGATGCACAGTTTATGGAGTGACGGAAGATGGAACAAACTGACAATGGCCCATGGATGCTATTGGGGGAAGTGTACCTTCTGTGATATTTCTTTAGACTATATCAAAATCTATGAACCTATTTCTGCTAAAATTCTGGTAGACCGAATTGAAGAACTGATCAAAACAACGGGTGAAACAGGATTCCATTTTGTGGATGAAGCTGCACCACCAGCTTTAATGAGAGAGGTAGCCCTTGAAATTCTCCGAAGAAATTTGGTGGTAACCTGGTGGACGAATATTCGTTTTGAAAAAAGCTTCACCCGTGACTTATGTTATCTCCTGAAACTTTCGGGATGTGTTGCTGTTTCCGGAGGACTTGAAGTGGCCAGCGACCGATTGTTGAAATTAATTGACAAAGGAGTTTCTGTAGAGCAAGTTGCCAATGTAACCAGAAATTTTACTGAAGCCGGAATAATGGTTCATGCCTATCTCATGTATGGCTACCCTACCCAGACTGTTCAGGAAACAGTTGATTCTTTGGAAATGGTTCGTCAAATGTTTGAGATGGGAATTCTTCAAAGTGGTTTCTGGCATCAGTTTGCAATGACTGCTCATTCACCTGTCGGGATGAATCCTGAGGATTTTGGAATTGTTCCGGTAAAGCAGGAAATACTGTTTGCCAATAACGACATAGATTTTAAAGATAAAACCGGAATTGATCATAACAAGTTCAGCTTCGGATTAAAAAATCTTTATTCAATTATATGCATGGAGTGAATTTTGAACTTTCACTTCAGGAGTGGTTCGACTTTAAAATTCCGAGGACGACCATTCATCCGGATTACATTCATGACTGTCTTTTGGAAGATGCGCAGTTTACTCTGAAAGCCAACTCAAAAGTAGTCTTTCTAACCAAAAATGTAATCGCTGAGAATCACGTAAAAAATAAAAAGAAATATTCTGGTACGTATACGCTTCTTACATTCCACTTAAAAACTAATATTGTTAAGGTAGAATTGGAACAGGAAAAGGCAGAATGGCTGGTAAATGTGTTGGAAGAGAATTCGATTGAAAATTTAAAAAAACCTACTATTCAACAACTTAAGACTCAATTTGAAGAGAGTTTTGAAGATTTTGAGCTATTCTGGTTCTCAAAACCAATGCAGCAATTGAAGGAAAATGGAGTGATTTTGAGCTTATAAAAATTTTTGATTTTTTCTCAGGGATTTTTAAAAAGAGACGATTTTCTGTGAATTGTTAGTTTTCTGTATGAATAAAACCTGTTTTGATTGAATGATAATCTCTCGCGAATTTTGCAGATTAAACAGATTCTGATTTTAAAGAATAAAGGGTTCTATTTTTTCATTCCGAAGAAATTTATATAAAAATAAATCTCCAAAAACGACTAACGAGATTTCAATAAGTTTTGACTAAAGCCAGATGAAATTTGATCTTTAATAAAAAAACGGGCTAAAGCCCGTTTCTATTGATATAAAAAGTATGTTTCTTTCTGATAAATAATTAATTTTGAGTCTCTTTTGATACGGGACCTACAGATACTTTTTCCTGTATTTTAATAAAATTCGGATCCATAATAGCCATACGCTCAGCCAGTGCTTTATAAGTAGGATACTTTAAAATAGAGGCTCTCCCAGACATTTCCTTATAAATGACAAAAGATTTTCCACCAGCAGTTTTCAGTTGTTTTGTGGTCGTGATATATCTTCCGATAAGTTTGCTTTTGGCATCGTAAATTTCAATATCTATAGGTGTTTTATCCATAATGATATCCTCTGAGCCGAAACTTACCGGTAAATTGGTAAAATAACCTACCGGAACACCATTGCTAAGGATCTCACCCACTTTATTGACCTCAATATTCAGTTTGTCTATTTTCTTTCTTATGACATATGCTTCTTTAGTTTTAGTATCCAGTTTTCTTTTAGGTACATTTGAAAAAAGCTCATCAAGATTTTTGACATTGATCCCTTTGTTATCAATTATTTTAAGATCTTTAATAGAAGTAAAGACAGCCGATTTTTCTTCTCCGGAAAATGCAGAAGGTGATGAATAATCAAGTTCAATGGTTTTATCCCTGTTATATATCCTGTTGATCATGATATAGCTGTCACGCACTGAATCAACGATACTTTTATCAATGAATTTTATCGTATACAGCGGAGTTTCCTTAAGATCCATAAACGTATATTCGTTGGACTTATTGGACAGTTTGGCAACCGGAATACCATCTAAATTGATTATCCCTCTTTTGGTTTTGAAATTCTGAGCATGAAGGAAAACACCCAGAACTGTAAAGAATATGATTATGCTTTTCTTCATCCAATCAAACTTTTACAACAATAAAAAAAGTGTAACACAAAGTTACACTTTCTTGAAAATATATTTAGCTTTTCATTTAATTATTCACAAAGGATAATTCCTTTATTATGATTAAATTCTACAACACCGCTTTTGATAGCATAAGCAAAAACAGAGTCTTTTCCAGTTTCTTTGGTAAAGTTTTTAGTAAAAGCCTCATCAATAGAATTAGCAAAAAGCTTTACATCACCTCCGATCAAAGAAGAAACGATTCCTGCGTGGTTTTTCATGATGTGAAATTCACCATTTTTTCCAGGCAATAATACTGAATCTACTTCTCCTTCAAAAACTACATATTCTGGTGTTAAAATTTTTATATTCATTTTAATTTAGATTTGAAGATTTCATATTTCAGATTTCAGACAACTTAAAAGTCTCATGTCTAGTATCTGCTATCTTTATGTCTAATTTATTAAGCGTTTTCAGCTAACATTTTTTGTCCTGCTTCGATAGCTTCTTCGATAGTTCCTTTCAAGTTGAAAGCTGCTTCTGGTAAGTGATCTAATTCACCATCCATAATCATGTTGAATCCTTTGATTGTATCTTTGATATCAACTAATGATCCTGGGATACCTGTAAACTGCTCTGCTACGTGGAAAGGCTGAGATAAGAATCTCTGAACTTTTCTTGCACGGTAAACAACTGATTTATCTTCTTCAGAAAGTTCTTCCATACCAAGGATTGCGATGATATCCTGAAGCGCTTTGTATCTTTGAAGAATTTCTTTTACTCTTTGAGCACAGTTGTAGTGTTCGTGACCGATAACTTCTGGAGACAAGATTCTTGAAGTAGAAGCTAATGGATCTACCGCTGGATAGATACCTAATGAAGCAATCTTTCTGTCAAGTACCGTAGTTGCATCCAAGTGAGCAAACGTAGTTGCAGGAGCCGGGTCAGTTAAGTCATCCGCAGGTACGTATACCGCTTGTACTGAAGTAATTGAACCATTTTTAGTTGAAGTAATTCTTTCCTGCATCGCACCCATTTCAGAAGCAAGAGTTGGTTGATAACCTACCGCTGAAGGCATACGACCAAGAAGTGCAGATACCTCAGAACCAGCCTGTGTAAAACGGAAGATGTTGTCTACGAAGAAAAGTACATCTCTACCTTGTCCGCTTTCTCCACCATCTCTATAGTACTCAGCTAATGTAAGACCAGAAAGTGCTACTCTAGCTCTTGCACCTGGCGGCTCGTTCATCTGTCCGAAAACGAATGCAGCCTTAGATTCTTTCATAACTTCTAAGTCTACTTTAGAAAGATCCCAACCTCCGTTTTCCATAGAGTGCATGAAATCATCACCATACTTGATAATACCTGATTCCAACATCTCTCTCAAAAGGTCATTTCCTTCTCTCGTTCTTTCACCTACTCCGGCGAATACAGAAAGTCCTCCGTGTCCTTTTGCAATATTGTTAATCAACTCCTGGATCAATACTGTTTTACCTACACCAGCACCACCGAACAAACCAATTTTACCTCCTTTTGCGTAAGGCTCAACTAAGTCGATTACTTTAATACCTGTAAATAAAACTTCTGCAGAAGTTGAAAGTTGATCAAATTTTGGAGCTGGTCTGTGAATTGGAAGACCACCTTCCTTAGAAATATTTTGAAGTCCGTCGATAGCATCACCAACAACGTTGAATAGTCTTCCGTTTACAGCCTCGCCGATTGGCATCATAATAGGATTTCCGTATCCAATTACGTCCTGCCCTCTTTTAAGACCGTCAGTAGCGTCCATTGCGATACATCTTACTGTATCTTCGCCAATATGTTGTTCTACTTCTAAGATTACTTTTTCACCGTTTTCTTTTGTAATTTCTAACGCGTCATAGATTGTTGGAACAGCTTCCACATCTCTGAAGACAACGTCGATTACCGGACCAATAATTTGAGAAATTTTACCTTTAATTTGGTTTGCCATTGCTAAATTTTTTCTTGGTGCAAATATAATGATTCTTCATAAACCTGCAATTGGTAAAAAAAAGATTTTTATCATGCTTTTGATAATAGATAAATTTCAGAATATACCTATATAATAGCATATCGGTATAGCAATTCTAAGCTTACAGGGATTAGTCTCTTGTTATATTGATAGATTGGCACATTATTTCTATATTTGCAATCAAATTTTTCCGTTTTGAAAGTTTTCAAGAATTTTACAGATTATTCTTCACACAAGCCTTTAGCATTATCTTTGGGCATGTTTGACGGGGTACATCTCGGGCACAAGAGTATTATCGATGAACTGACTAAAGTAGGTACAGAAAACAATCTGGAAACTGCTATCCTTACTTTTTGGCCACATCCAAGGTTTGTTTTTAATCCCAATGAAGATTTAAAACTTCTGAATATATTGGAAGAAAAGAAACAGCTGGTTGAGAAATATGGCGTTGATAATTTGTTCCTGAAGGAATTTGACGAAGAATTCAGAAATTTAACAGGAGAAGAGTTTGTACGTCAGATTTTAATTGATAAGCTCAATGTAAAATACCTTATTATAGGATACGACCATTCTTTCGGAAAAAACAAAAGCGGAAATTTTGAGCTTCTTCAGAAATTATCCAAAGAACTTGATTTTGAGGTTGAGCAGATGGAAGCGATTAATATTCACGAAAATAATATCAGTTCTACGAAAGTGCGCAATGCCCTTTTAACAGGGAATATTATAGATGCCAACGAAATGCTGGGGTACTCCTACTCTGTTTCCGGAACAGTGGTTCATGGTAAGAAGATTGGAAGAACAATCGGATATCCAACTGCCAATATTGATACGGAATCTATAAAGCTTCTCCCTAAAAAAGGAGCTTATATTGTAGAAGTATTTGTAAAAGGCAACCAATATAAAGGAATGCTGAGTATTGGGACCAATCCTACGGTAAATGGAGAAAAACTCACTGTGGAAGTTTACATCCTTGATTTTGATGATGATATTTATGATGAAAAGATTACCGTAAGTTTCAGGGATTTTCTTCATGACGAAATCAAATTTGAAGGTCTTGAAAAGCTGATTGAAAGGCTTGACGAGGATAAAGAAATAACAAAAGAATTCAATTTTTAAAAATAAATAAAGGCTATTCATCACCGAATAGCCTTTTTGTTTTATTTCAATACTTTTAAGTAGAGTTTCTGAGGTTCACTACTCAGTTTTACATTAGGAAACTGCTTGTCATAGTCAATAAATATATCTCCTTTTTCATCCGCTTTTCCATTTCCATCAGAGTCCCAGCTTATTGTCACGTAGTATTTTGCAGGTCCTGCAGGTTTTGGATTGATCTTGCTTTCAGCATCTTTAGGTACTGGCAGTTCTATCGTAAATGGTACAGATTTCTGCTCGTATTCTTTTTCTGTAATCAAAGTGGCAGGAGCATCTGCTAACTTTTCATCCATTCCATACAAACTTACTTTCATTTTTGGATTTTTAATCGTAAAATTATCCGTTCCTGAAAACTCTAGTTTAATATTTTCTGAAGCCGTTTCAGAAGTTGAAGTAACAGGAGCTGGATTTTCAGCTGTATTTTTCTTCTCTGTTTTGGTGCAGCTTGACAGCATCAATGTACCGGTTGCCATGAATAATAAAAGGTGGTTTCTCATTTGTTCTTTATTTTATTAATGTTGATTCTATATTTCACTGATAATAGATAACAAATTTCGTACCTCAATCTTTTTTTATCCTTTATAAAGAATTCACTTCGTTCTGAGCCTTTTTTGTAAGGGATTTGAAAACCAGATCATAGGACTGGTCAATAAGTTTAAAGATCAAATCTCTTTTCAATCCGTCTACTGTTACAGAATTCCAATGGGTTTTATTCATATGATAAGCACCCGTGATCTGCGGATATTGCTCACGAAGCTCAGCACTCCACTCGGGATCTGTTTTTACATTAACCGCTAAAGGCTGTCTTTCAAGCCCCATCAATAGAAACATTTTTGTATCCACTTTCATTACAAGTGTTTCATTATCAAAAGGAAAACTCTCTGTAACTCCTTTTTTAGCAAGACAATAATCTAAAATTTCGTTGGCATCCATGTAAATTATAAGTAATGAGTGAGCAATAATTAAGAATGATTGTAAATGATATTTGATATAATTTTTCAATCTTTAATTCAAATTTAGTAAATTTAAGAAAGAAATAATCTCACAAAATCACAATTATTATGAAAGCTTTGGTAATAGGTGCTACAGGCGCTACGGGAAAAGATTTAGTCAATCAGCTATTGAATGACAAAGAGTTTGATGAAGTGGATATTTTCGTGAGAAAACCCGTTGATATCCAAAACGATAAGCTTAACATTCATATCGTGAATTTTGAAAAACCCGATGAATGGAAAGATATGGTGAAGGGAGATGTTGCTTTTTCTTGTTTGGGAACTACTCTAAAGGATGCAGGGAGCAAGGATGCCCAGAAGAAAGTAGATTTCAATTATCAGTATGAATTTGCAAAGGCTGCCAAAGAAAATGATGTGGAAGATTATATTCTGGTATCCGCTTATGGAGCAAACCCACAATCAAAAATTTTCTATTCCAAAATGAAAGGCGAACTGGAAGAAGCTGTAAAGCAGCTGCATTTCAATAAAATAACCATTTTCAAACCAGGAATGCTTGAAAGGAATAATTCGGAAAGAACCGGAGAAGTACTGGGAAGCCGTATTATAAAATTTGCTAATAAACTTGGGCTCCTGGAAAGTCAAAAACCTTTGCCAACCGATATTCTGGCAAAAGCAATGATCAAATCTTCAAAAATAAAAAGCAATGGCTACTCCAGTATAAAACTAGGCAATATCTTTTGTTTTGCAGAAAAGACTAATGAATAGTTAAAAGATTCGAGGTATGGGGTTCGGGGTAATCTGGTTTGGAAAACCTTATTATCAATTTCCCTAGACCCTAAATCCTGCTACCTGCTACCTATTAACAAATTACTTCGTGGTTTTACTGTTTATCTTTTGCCCTAATTTTTCATATTCGATATCATTAGGTTCCCAAAGTTCTATTTTATTACCTTCAATATCCATAATATGGACGAATTTCCCGTATTCATAAGTCTCGATCTTATCAACAATAGTTACCTCTTCTTTTTTTAACTGTTCAACTAGTTTTTCAATGTTTTCCACCCGATAATTGATCATGAAATCTTTTTCAGAAGGCTGGAAGTATTTTGTTTTTTCACTGAAAGGACTCCATTGGCTAAATCCTTTTTTAGAATTATCAGCTCCCTGATACCATTCAAAAACAGCTCCATATTCGTTGGTATTAAGGCCTAGGTGACTTCCGTACCATTCTCTCATTTTTTTGGGATCTTTACATTTGAAAAAGATTCCGCCAATACCGGTTACTCTTTTCGTTTCGTCAGATTTATTTCCTGTAACGGCTTTAAAAGCAAATCCTAACATAAAGGAAGCCAGGACGCAAAGGGTAAAAATTATTTTTTTCATAAAGAATCATGTATGGGTTTTACAATAAAAAAAGTGGATGTAAACACCCACTTGTAAAAATATACTTTTTTATCTTTATTTCAGATATTTTGTAATTGCCTCATCCGTAGGCTTTGTAGTACTTACAAAAGAATCGATCAGCTTTCCGTTTTCATCAACCAGGAATTTGGTGAAGTTCCAAAGAATGGTTGTATTCTTTACTCCATTTAATTCCTGTTCTGTTAAATATTTAAAAATTGGTGCTGTATCATCTCCTTTTACAGAAACTTTAGCTGCCAAAGGGAATGTCACTCCGTAATTTTTCTGACAGAAAGCTCCAATTTCAGTGTTGGTTCCGGGTTCCTGTCCTCCAAAATTATTGGCGGGGAAACCTACTACAACCAATTTATCTTTATGCTCCTCATATACTTTCTCAAGATCTGCATACTGAGAGGTAAATCCACATTCTGAAGCGGTATTGACAATCAAGATTTTTTTTCCTTTGAAATCAGCGAAATTGATTTCTTTACCGTCAAGACTTTCTACGTTGAAGTCATATATTGTTTTTCCCATAAGTTCGTTGGTTTTGGCTTTAGAAATTTCACTTTTTTGATTGGTGCAGCTTTGCAGGAATGCGATAGAAGAAAGCAGCAGTAAAAAAATTTTCTTCATTTTTTGTCATTTTGTACAGCCAGGCTGCAGTTGAACTAAAACTTAAAAATATTAGCCGGGAAAACTTTGTTGATGTCTACTCTGTTTAGCAACATCACATAGTCTCCGTCTTTTTTTGTACTTGAAGATTCAATTCTGAAAGGCATTGTAAAGTTTCCTACTTTTTAAAATCGGAATACACCAGCGTTTCTTCTTTTTTCACTTCTTTTATCAGCATATAAGTTTTTGTATCAAAATAATACATATTCTTATTGACATTCTTGGTAAGTTCTACTTTATGGCAGTAGATCTCTCCTACTTTTTCTTTTCCAAGATATTTGGCATCAAATCCTTTATTTTCCCAGTCTATGAAGTCGTTATCAAAGCTTTCCGGCACATATTCAGGGTATACCTGAAGTTTATTGGCGGCATAGTTCATTGCATACCCTTTGGTTCCGTCAAAACCTTCAATTGCATTTTCTTTTCCTCCGGTAGTAATCAATGTTTTGGTAAGATTTGGACGCTGCTGAAAAATTCTTATTGGATATTCATCTTTGATTCCCAATACCACTTTTCCCTGAAGCAGAACCGAATTCAACAATTTCCAATTGGTTAACCCTCCGGATAATTCAATGTTTTTGTCTATAATCTCCTTTGCGGTCTGCGCGAATGTCAAGTGCGAAAATATCAGTCCAAATACTAATAGTAACTTCTTCATTAATTTTATTTATAAATTCAAATATAGGGGGATTTATGTAAAATTGCAAAAAAGGTGAAAGGCTCAATCAGCGAATTGGCTTTTTGACCTTCAGCATTCTTTTAAATCAACTTTCTGGCTTTTTCAAGATCTTCGGGTGTATCGATGCCTACTCCTACGAAATTGGTTTCTATCATTTTGATTTTCATTCCATATTCAAGATAGCGGATGCATTCTATTTTTTCGGAAATTTCCAACGGTTTCATTTCCAATTTTGAAAACTGCAACAGTGCTTCTTTTCTGAAAGCATAGACTCCAATATGTTTAAAATAGCTTACATCATAAGAAACTTCTCTATGAAAAGGAATTGCGGAACGGCTGAAATAGAGAGCAAAACCATTGTTATCGGTAATCACTTTTACATTATTAGGGTTTTCAATCTCTTCTTTTTCATGCAGTTGTATTTTTAAAGAAGCTAAGGAAATTTCCTGTTGCTCATCATGTTTAAAAACTTCAATCAGTTGATGTAAAGGTTCCAGCTTAAGGAAAGGTTCATCTCCCTGAACATTGATCACGATATCGCAGTCTATATTCTGTACTGCTTCAGCAATACGGTCGCTTCCTGTCTCATGCTGTCCTGTCATTACAGCTTTTCCACCGTTTTTTACGATTTCATCAAAAATAATTTCTGAGTCTGTTGCCACAAAAACCTCATCAAAAAGTCCTGTTTCTACAACATTCTGATAAGTGGTGGTGATAATAGTTTTTTCTCCTAAAATCTGCATTAGTTTCCCAGGAAAACGACTTGCTTCGTAACGTGCAGGAATAACAGCGATTATTTTCATTCAATAAAAATATTAAGTAATTCTCTTTAATTCAATAGGTTTCATCCCAGTCTTTACAAAAGCTGTAATGATTCTTTGATATTGAGATCAAATGTAGTGAAAAGTATCTTATTTACTCTACAAAACAGAGATTTCAGCAGTTTAGAAAGAGAGTTTTACCCCTACCATATTATATTCCCATTGGCGGGATGCTGTAAAGTTGAGATTATATTTTGTTTTTCCTATCGTTCCTTCTGATGAAGTATATCTGCTTTTTGATATGGTTTTACCAATAAAATATCCCATTAATAAGGCTAATGGGTAATCTGAAGCCCAGTGAACTTTACTTTGCATCATCTGAAAGCATAAAGCTCCTGCTAATGTATATCCCACCGGTTTTATCCATACTGCATCCGGATAGTTGTCTGCAATCACTGTGATACCCGCCATAAATGTCGTTAAGTGTCCGGATGGCATTGCATCATAATTTGAGGTATTCTTGCCAAATTCTGAAAAGCTTGGAAAAGGATTCCAGGCTCCTCCTTTATTACCGTTGATCTCTGCAATAAAAGGACTTTCTCTTCCGGTAATTCTTTTAATAGTTTGAGTGAAAACTCCGGAAAGAATTAAACTCTCCATTAAGCCACTGGCTGTAGCTTGTGCTCTGTAGTCATTTTTGATCAAACCATAGGTTCCAAAACCAATTCCCAGCAAAACTAGTGTGGAACCATTACCTATCAGGTATAAGGTAGATCCGATATCTTTAGGAATTTTAAAGACGCCGCCTACTTTGTTGTAATTATTATCTTTATCCATTCCCCATCTTTCTCCCAACTCTCTTGAATTATCAATTAGTTTTTGGTCAAATGGCAAAAGAATCAAGGTACTTGCAACGGCTCCTCCCAGGTAATAAGCATGATCTTTGGCTACGAAATCTTTATTTGTATTGATAAAGTTTCTGGGTAATTTGGTTACAAAATCAAATAATTTGGGCTTGGGGTAAGTTCTGACAGAACCGTCTTTTAAGGTGTAGGTCTGTACTTTTGGTAAATCAACTTCCTTTGGGAGTTCTTTTACCTTCAGTGTATCAACCTCTTGTGAGCATACCAGTATTGAAACTGGTAAGAGTAGAAATCTCAGTTTTCTCATCGTGTAATTTTCGACTTTATTATATTTAGGTGTGTGTAAAAGTCCAAAGTTAGTTCCTAGCTGAGTTTCCTACAAAATATTTATTTAATTTTTAATATTTATTTAATTTTTTCATATTAAATACTGTAATCTGATGTGTTTAGTTAACATACTTGTTCTCTAAAAAATTGTATATAAAAAAATCTTCGACTCCATTCAGCGTGACACAGTGCTTATTTTAACAATGTCATGCCGAACAGAGTCGAAGCATTTATTTTATGTAAAGATTACTTTAATTTGTTTAAAGCGCTTTCCAGTTTCGGAAGCATTACTTTGATCTCATCAACAGCCAATCCTCCTACAGAAGCACGGAACCAAGGTTCAGATTTGTCTTCTCCGAAGGCTGAGAATGGTACTAAAGCCACTCCTGCTTCATTGATCAGGTAGAATACAAGATCTGAAGAGTTTTCAATGACTCCTCCATCTGGTTTTGTTTTTCCGATATAGTCTAATTTGATGGTAAGATAAAGGGCTCCCATCGGCTCAATACTGTCTACTGAAAGTCCTTTTCCTCTTAAA
This sequence comes from Chryseobacterium sp. MEBOG07, assembly GCF_021869745.1. Taxonomy (NCBI): domain Bacteria; kingdom Pseudomonadati; phylum Bacteroidota; class Flavobacteriia; order Flavobacteriales; family Weeksellaceae; genus Chryseobacterium; species Chryseobacterium sp. MEBOG07. The sequence goes on along the minus strand of NZ_CP084579.1, from coordinate 2,686,628 downwards.
TCCTGAACTCCGTTGTGAAGAACTTTTAAGCTTTCTTCAAGTTTAGCTTTAAAATCGTCAACGAAAATATCTACATTTTCTGGATTTTCATAAAATTTAGCTGTTGCTTCCTGTTCCGGTTTCGGTGCCCAAGCTCCAACGTGGGTAAGAAGCGCCTTCATTTTATCAAGGATATGAGCAGGACCGAATCCCCAACCTACACGTACTCCTGTTGCAGCAAGGCACTTAGAAATACCATCGATATAGATCGTATAATCTTTCAATTCAGGGAAAAGTGATACGGGATCTACATGCTCAGCACCAAAAGTAAGGTTAGAATAGATCTGGTCATACATAAGGTATAACGGTTTTTCATCTTCTCCTCTTTTTTTGTTTTCAGCGATTACCAGTTCGCAGATCTCTGAAAGTTGTTCTTTTGTAAACATTGTTCCTGTAGGGTTCAATGGTGAACACAATGCTAATAATACAGCTCCATCCAAATGAGGTCTCAAATCATCTGCAGTTGGAAGGAAATTGGTTTCTGGTTTTGTTTTTACTTCTACAGCGTTGGCTGAAGTAAGGTAAGCATAGTGATTGTTATTCCATGATGGTGTAGGATATATCACTTTATCTCCTTCGTCTACGATGGTTTTGTATACAGCATAGATCAATGGTCTTGATCCTGCAGTGATCAGGATATCTTCAGGAGAATAGTCCAGGTTCCATCTTTTTTTAAGGTCTTTGGAAACTTCTTTTCTTAAAGATAAAAGTCCATTTGCAGGAGGATAGTTCGTCAGATTATTCTGATATGCTTTCTGAATCTCTTCCTTCAGCAATGCCGGAATAGGATAGATATTAGAATTCAGATCACCAATAGTAAGATTGGCAATTTCTGCTCCCTTTGCTTTTAGATCATTTACTTCGTTACCAATTTTTACAATTTCAGAACCGATCAGGTTCGCTGCTAATTTTGAAACTTTCACTTTTTTCTTATTTAAAATTTACTATTATTATCGCTCTCCATTAATTCTCTCATCTATTTGGTCTACCGGCGTTTGTGCATCAAAAAGGGAGATTACTTCTTTTGCTTTTTTTGCGGTATTAGAATTCGGATATTTCTTGATTATCCTGTTGAATTCCGCTCTGTTTTCATCGTTTAGTTTTCCGGTTCCATTGTCCTGCTCTCTTTCGTAGGTGGGTGTGTTATCCATTCCTAAAAGATAATCGGACAGGTAGTAGTTATAATCCTGTTTTACTGTTTTTATCAGCTTGCTCTTAGGATATTTATTCATAAAATTTTCCCAGAACATAAGCCTGTCTCCCAGCTGTTCCCAGGAAATTATCAATCCTGCATCCGCTGCATAATTGGTTTCACTTTCTTTGTCGGTCTTTGAAATATAGGCTTCATAATCCGGAGTCACTTTATTTTTAAAAATAGAAGAATAATATCCTGGAATGGTCCATATTTCGGTCATTCCTTCTCCTACTTCCCTAAATTCAAGACCTGCTTTTTTCAGTTCTGAAGCTATTTTTTTAACATTGTCCGGAAGATTGTACTGATCCTTATCATAATTATAATAATTCACATATTTATCCAAAACGTTGCTATGAAGGTTCATCAGACATTCTGTATACTTACCTCTTATTTTTATATAATCCTCGTATACTTTGTCATTCTGTTCCGGACTGTTTCCAGCCATCTCTTTGTCGATTTTGGTACGGTACCATTGAAGAGATGTGACATAATCCTCCGTTTTATTGGTGGATGAACAAGCTGTGTCTATGGGCTTGTACAGATCTTCTTTGGATTCTGTTTGAGCAATCGAATCGTTTACCGGTTTTACTTCCGAAACTGCAGCTTCCTTTTTACAGGAAACTACAGCTGCAGATAGCAAGCAAACTGCTATTATTTTTTTGATCATCTGCTATTTTCAGAGAGTTAGTCCAGTTTCAAATCTGTTTTAACGGCTCCGATTTTAGCTTCCAATGATTTTAATTTATCTCTGAAATCAGCTTCTGAAGTAACGGAATCCTTCACTGAAACATAAAACTTAATTTTTGGCTCTGTTCCGGAAGGTCTTACACATACTTTCGTTCCATCTTGTGTGTAATAGATCAATACGTTAGACTTCGGAATATCGTTCATTACTTTTTTCTCGTTCGTAGAAATGGTAAGACTTGTCTGTTCTTTGAAATCCTTCACTTCTTCTACTAATGAACCTGCCAATTCTTTTGGTGGATTCTCACGGAAGTTTCTCATCATTTCCTGAATTTCTTCAGCACCTTCTTTTCCTTTTCTTACAATGTTTATCAATCCTTCATAATACATTCCAAGGTCTTCATAGATCTCGATCATATACTGATACATTGTTCTTCCGTTGGCTTTGCACCAAGCTGCAATTTCGCAAGCTAAAAGGATACTTCCACAAGAGTCTTTATCACGAACAAAATCTCCGGTCATAAATCCGAAACTTTCCTCACCACCGCACACAAATTTCTGTGTTCCTTCTGCTTCACGGATCATTTTTCCAATCCATTTGAATCCGGTAAGACCTGCTTTATATTCTACGCCGAATTTCTGGGCAATATCAAAGAAGATATCCGAAGTTACGATCGTAGAACCGATAAATTCTTTTCCTGTAATTCTTCCCTGCTTTCTCCATTCGTTCAGAATGTAGTAAGTAAGGATGGTATTGGTTTGGTTACCATTCAACAACTGCATTTCACCATCAAGATTTCTTACCGCAATACCTAATCTGTCCCCATCCGGGTCTGTACCAATAACGATATCTGCGTTGGTAATTCTTGCCAGATCCATTGCCATTTCCAATGCTGCAGGCTCTTCCGGGTTTGGAGAGTCTACTGTTGGGAAATTTCCGCTTGGGATCATCTGTTCTCTTACAAGATCTACTTTTTTGAACCCTGCTTTTTCCAACGCTTTCGGAATAGTAGTATAGGTTGTCCCGTGGATGGATGTGAAAACAATATTTAAATTTTCTTTTCCAACATTCTGATAGGTAGAGTTTTCAAGACAAGCATCGATATAAACATCATCCTGCTCCTCTCCGATCCATTCGATCAGATCATCATTTCCGTTGAATTTAATTTCTTCAAATTTTACAGAATATACTTCATTGATAATCGCTTCATCATTAGGCGGAACAATTTGTGCCCCGTCATTCCAATATACTTTATAACCGTTGTATTCCGGCGGGTTGTGAGAAGCCGTTAATACAATTCCTCCGTTACATTTTTTATCACGAACTGTGAAAGACAATTCCGGAGTTGGTCTGTGATCTTTGAAAAGCAATACTTTGATTCCATTGGCTGTCAAAACATCCGCTACCAGTTTTCCAAATTCTTTTGAGTTGTGACGAACATCATAAGCAATAGCTACTTTGATCTCTTCTCCTTTGAACTGCTGCAGCATATAGTTCGCCAATCCTTGTGTAGCCTGTCCTAATGTATATTTATTCAAGCGGTTGGTTCCTACTCCCATTATTCCACGCATTCCTCCTGTCCCGAATTCCAGCTCTCTGTAGAAAGAATCTTCCAGATCAGGGGAATTGCTGTCGATTAATGTCTGTACAGCATCTCTCGTTTCTTTATCGAAGGTATCACTTAACCAAAGTTTCGCTTTTTCTAGTGTATTCATATTTATGTCTAAGTTTTTTAAGCTGGAAGAAGGAAGCTGGAGGCTAGAAGTTATATCGTGCCTAGTTTCAAAATTCCGGCTTTATTTTATTTTTATATTATTTTATTTTATCAATTTTGTTGGAAGCAAATTTCTAATTTTGAAAACAAAAGGTATGAAAACTAATATTTCTCCCATCCTCTAGCTTCTGGCTTCCAGCCAAATTATTCTAATTTCTTATTCTCAACTTTCGTTGTCTTATCAATTTTAAACGCTCTGATTGGATCGTTATAATAGATAAATTTTGCAGTGTTCTGAACATGCCCTTTCAAAGAATCTTTTACATTCACCTCTGCATAATTCCCGTTTTTGGAATCGATATTCAGGTTGGTAATTTTCCAGTAAGGAGCAATTAAACTTGCTGTATCTGAGATTTTTATAACAGCATCTTTGGACATTCCCAGGAAGTTCGCTCGGCTTCTGTTGTGCATTTCCAATTCTGCTCTTCTGGTGTTGACAGACCCCATGAAACTTGCATTATTTTTCATGGTAAGCCTGAAATTATCGGTTTTAATTTCGCTAGAAATATTCACTTCTACAGAGTCTGCAACTGCTACTTTTTCCAGGTTATATTTTGAATAAATGGTCACATTATAGAAATCTACTCCCTTTGTCCCTCTTTTTTCTTTAATAAAAAGTGTTTTGTCTTTTACATCAACATCCAGATTGCTCGCCACATTTGGATAGGTTTCTATTTCAACAAAATTCTTAGGTCCTCTGGCATAGAAAACACGAAATTTCCCTTCCAGATCAAGGTTTACGAATTCTGATACATCCACATCTTTCTTTTCAATATTTCCTTTTGGAGAAACTTTTCCACAGGAAACTACTGCCACCAGCATCAATGTGTATAAAACTTTTTTCATATGTAATTTTAAATATTCTTTATTACAATTGCAACGATATTTATTGAAATTCTTAGAAAGTTTTTTCACGTCTCTCACAGAACTTTCAATATTATGTTGAACAAAAATAGGATTAAAATTTCTAAAAATCTTTGTCTTTTGACAATAAAATACCTGATAATTTTCAATTTTTGGCTTTTCAGGAAAAGACTATTTCTTATTTGGCTTTTCTTTTACTTTTTTATAAAACCATGTTTTAGGACTACCTGCCATTGAAAATAAAAGCAAATAATTTTTACTTACACTGGAAATTTTCATGGGAGTTACATTTTCATTATCATTATATTTCATTTTCAACAGATTATAATCTATCTGGTAAGTCCCGCTACTCCCCATTGAACTGAAAGTTTTATCCTTGTAAAAAGTTAAAACTCCTTTCCCATATCTGGAATTGTTTGTTTTACTTTTCAACGTATCTGTGCTAAGAATTTCTCCCTCGTAAATGTCAACAAACTCCCAGGAACCTGAAATTTTATTAGACGAACAAGAAGCCGTTAAAAACAAAAGAAAATAAAAAAGAATTGGTTTGAGTTTGAACATTCGGATTAAAAGTTTTTATAAAAATTACAAAAAAGCACTCTGCTGACAGAGTGCTTTTTATTTATTGAAATTGAAGTTATTATAACATAATTAGTTGTGATCTAATACCATTCTAGTTAAAACCACTAAATTCACTAATTTTACACACCAATATCACAAACATAAATAGTGTCATTTGTGAAGCATTAGCGTCATTAGTGTTTAAGTTATATCACTTCATCAATATTATAATTCTTGTGCTCGCGGTTTGTTCTGATGATCATTTCTCCTAAGAATCCTGCTACAAACAGAAGACTTCCCATAATCATCATTGTTAAGGCGATATAGAACCAAGGATTATTGGTTATTAAATGTCCGTATACTCCTCTGGCAACATCAATCAGTTTGGAAATACCTAACCAAAGTGCTGAAAGAAAACCGACAATAAACATTAAGGTTCCTACTGCTCCGAAGAAATGCATTGGCCTTCCCCCGAAACGACTTACAAACCAAAGGGTTATCAAATCCAGGAACCCTCTGACAAATCTCTCGGTTCCAAATTTTGAAGTTCCGTAAGGTCTTGCCTGGTGCTGTACTTCTTTTTCAGTAATTCTTCTGAAACCTGCATTGGCAGCCAATACCGGAATATAACGGTGCATATCTCCGTATACATCAACAGATTTTACAACCTGTCTTTTGTACGCTTTCAAACCACAGTTGAAATCATGAAGATAAACTCCTGAAACCTTTCTCGCTGCTGCATTGAATAGTTTTGACGGAATATTTTTCGTCATTACATTATCAAAGCGCTTCTTTTTCCAACCGGAAACGATATCATAATTATCATGAATCACCATATTATACAGTTCCGGAATTTCTTCAGGGAAATCCTGTAAATCGGCATCCATGGTAATGACTACATCACCGTTTGTTCTTTCAAAGGCTGCATGAAGCGCCTGTGATTTTCCATAATTTCTGGAAAATTTAATAGCGTGGATCTGAGGATGCTGTACTTTCATATTCTCAATAATGCTCCACGACAAATCCGTACTACCATCGTCTACAAACCAGATTTCATAAGATAAACTGCTGGTTGTGCATACTTTATCAATTCTTGAAAAAAGCTCTTCCAGAGAGTCTTCTTCGTTCAGTAACGGAATAACTATAGATAAATTCATTTAATTTTAATAAAAATTATTCTTGATTTGTTTCTTCGGGCTGATGTATCGTTCTTGTTCTGAAAAATGCTCCGAAAAACACCGACAAAACTACGTAAAATATAAGAATTGCTGCAAAATATCCTGAAAAATGGCTTGCGGTAAGCATATCTTTTCCTTTAACCGCCTCAGGAGTGAAGCTTTGTACTCTTTCTTTGTACTTCTGATCCAGCTCATCAATATCTTTCTGATGCTTCATAATTTTTCTTGCAGAAGTATATTCTGTATCCAATTCTGATTTTTGTCTTTGAACATATTGGTAGTTCAAGAGTTTTTTAGCAGCCGGATCTACAAAGTTTAAAAAAGCATAAATACTGAAGATGGAAAGAATTCCTCCGACAAACATCGGAACAAATGCTCTTTTGAAAGCATCTTTGAATTTTACCACTCTATGGTTGTTCCAATGTGATTTTACAGACCAGAAAGCAGCACCTGCATACAAAAGAGGCAGCACAAAAGCATTGGCTTTCAAAGAGATATCAAAATAATTGATTCCTGAAAAAAATGTATACACTACAAAGAAAACGATCATTGTAGCGATAAAAAGTATAATTCCTAGTGTTGATGGACTTTTCGTCATGTTTAAATTTTTAGAAAAAAGTTGAAAAATTTTCTCTCTAAATGTCAAGGGCTTAGCTTTACCACTGCATTTTTTCGACTAATTTTTTCTAATAAAGTTTTGAAGTTTATAAAATATTCCTACCTTTGCAACGGCAAGTCCTAAACAACCAGCTCCTGAGAATCCTCCAGGGTGGGAACACAGCAAAGGTAATTGGTCGTAGCGGTGTGATTTAGGTAGCTTGCCATTTTTTTTTGGTTTAAAGTGAGAAGAGAGGTAATTTGATAATTATCTTTTTTTGTTTTTAATACCTTACGCATCATTTTCATTTTTCTAATTTTCAGATTACTTCCGATCCCTTTATTGATTAAAATTCGAACGTCTCGCCTAGTTTTGGTAAAACAAGTTCTACATTTTTATCTGCAAAATGCTTTAATGCACTTTCGTGATTGATTTCAATTGCAGGGAAAGTATCAAAGTGACATCCGATTACTTTCGGTGTTTTCAACAGCTCTGCTGCTGCAAAAGAAGCTTTTCTAGGGCACATTGTGTAGTGGCTTCCGATGGGAAGTATAGAAAGGTCCAGATTTCCGTATAGTCTTGGAAAAAGCTCCATATCTGCCATTACTCCTGTATCTCCTGCCAAATAAATATTTTTACCTTCAGGTAATCTGAAAATATATCCTACAGGAACACCTCCATAGCTTCCATCAGGGAAAGAACTTGTATGGTGAGCCGGAACCATGGAAATTTTAAGATCGTCGATTTTTGCCGACCCTCCTAAGTTCACATCGTCTCTATTTTTAGCCTGCGTGAAATACGCACATACTTCAGGAACTCCAATGATGGTAGCTTCCGGATAATGCTGCAATACTTCTCCTACATCTGCAATATGATCACCATGTGCGTGAGTCAACAGAATATAATCGATTTTTTGCGCGGAAATATCAAACCCTGATTCCGTTTTTTTGTAATTGTAGAAAGGGTCACTCAAAATAGTCTTGTCTTTGTATGTAAACAAGAAACAATTTTGCCCTAAGAATTGTATTTTCATTTTAAATTTAATTTCAATTATTATTAAACACAAATGACTCAAATAATTTCACAAATAGCACAATGAGAGTCGTGACATTTGTGAAAGCATTCGTGCCATCTGTGTTTTCTTTAATTTATTATTTCGATGGGAATTTATCCTCAATCAGTCTGAGATTGATCCCATGTTCCAGATAGGCTTTGCAACCATCTAAAACAGTCGTAAAACCACCTGTATTGTCGTTAATTACTTTTAACAGATCTTCGCCAGTCTGGCTGAATCCGTAGCTTTTAATCACAACAAGAGTCCCCTTCTCCATGGTTTTGAATTCATAGTCTACGTTTGTCGAAGGCTCTCCCCATTCTGTTTTTATCAGCTGATTAGGAATAATCTGATGTACTTTTACGGCATTTTTTACTCCGTACATTTCCCATTCCCAGGTAACGGTCTTACCTTCCTCTAATTTCCCGGTAGATTTTGTAAACCAGAAATTAGTGGTTACTTCAGGATTGATAAATGCTTCAAAAACATCTTCAATCGGTTTTCTGATAAGCATTTGAGCTTCAACATAGATCGTAGAACTCATGGTGTAATATTTTAGATTTAGTTAAATAAATTCAGTCCGGCTGCTGTAAGGATTGCCATCACAAACGTCAGGATCCCTACCTGCTTTAAATACTGATCTAATTCTTTCGGTTCTTTCACCGATAAAATCTTTCTTCTTAATTTTGATAATGGGATCAACAGGATCATTACGATGAAAACATAATAATTTTGCTCCTGCATAAATCCATTTATTCCTAAAAATACAAGAATCAGTAATAAGGGAAGCTGTAATAGAACCATTTCATAGATCATTGCATTTCTGAATCCAATTCTCAATGCAAAGCTATTTTTTCCAGATAATTTATCGCTTTCAATATCTCTCATATTGTTAAGGTTCAGAACAGCCATACTCATCATTCCTACTGCTGTTCCGGGTAATAACATATCCCAGCTGAAAGTTTTTGTAAACAGGAAGTAGCTTCCACATACAGAAACAAGTCCAAAGAAGATAAATACGAAGATATCTCCCAATCCCATGTATCCATAAGGTTTTTTACCTACTGTATATCCAATAGCCGCCAGAATACATGCTACTCCTAATCCTATGAAGATATAGAATTCATTCATATAATTTGGAATGAAAGCAACATACAATAAAGCAATGGTAGCAATGAAAGATAAGGCTGAGAAAAGAATCACTGCATTTTTCATTTGTTTTGCCGTAATTTTTCCTGATGCTACCGCTCTTGCTTCCGCTTCATTGATTCTTTTGGCATCGGTACCTTTTATTCCGTCACCGTAATCATTGGCATAATTTGATAAAATCTGGTATAGAAGTGTTACCAGAAGGGCGAGCGCAAAAATCTTCCAATCCCAGGTTCCTCCTTCTCCGTAAAGTCTCCATTTTGCAATGAAAGCTCCCATAATAATTCCGCTTAATGAAAGCGGTAAAGTTCTTAGCCTTGCGGCTTTTATCCAATCAGTCATATATTTATCATTGATAAGCGATCATTGATAAATGATGACATCAATCATCATCTATCAATGATCAGTTATATTTTTAAGATATCCATTGATCTTCTCCGAAGTTGGGCTTTCTTTTTTCAAGGAATGCGTTTCTTCCTTCCTGAGCTTCTTCTGTCATATATGCCAAACGGGTTGCTTCTCCTGCAAAAACCTGCTGTCCTACCATCCCATCGTCTGTAAGGTTCATGGCAAACTTCAGCATTCTGATAGAAGTTGGAGATTTAGCCAATATTTCCTGAGCCCATTCGTATGCTGTATCTTCTAATTCTGCATGAGGAACCACTTTGTTTACCATTCCCATTTCGTAAGCTTCTTTAGCGGAATAGTTTCTTCCTAAAAAGAAGATTTCACGGGCTTTTTTCTGACCTACCATTTTAGCAAGATAAGCAGAACCGTATCCTCCATCGAAACTTGTAACGTCAGCATCTGTCTGCTTAAAAATAGCATGTTCTTCACTTGCTAAGGTCAGATCACATACAACATGAAGAGAGTGTCCTCCACCAACTGCCCATCCCGGAACAACTGCAATAACCACTTTCGGCATGAAACGGATAAGACGCTGAACTTCAAGAATATTCAAACGGTGTCTTCCGTCTTCTCCTACATATCCCTGGTGTCCTCTTGCTTTCTGGTCTCCACCACTGCAAAATGCCCATCCATTATCTTTGTGGCTTGGTCCTTCTCCTGAAAGCAATACCACTCCTATTGAAGGATCTTCATAGGCATCGTAAAAAGCATCGTATAATTCTGAAGTTGTTTTGGGTCTGAAAGCGTTGCGTACTTCCGGTCTGTTGAAAGCAATTCTTGCTACTCCGTTAGATTTTTTATAGGTAATATCTTCGTATTCCTTGGCGGTTTTCCACTCGATCATCTTATAAAAATTTTTCTCAAAGATACGGAATTACAGAGAAATTCTAAAGGTGAAATTCACCCATCATTTCAATAAGGAAGAGAAATTTTGAATGGCCAATTTTAGGGTATAAATATTGGGTAAAAAGTAGTTTCAGAGTGATATTTTGTTTAAAAAATAAAAGCCGAAACAGTAAATGTTCCGGCTTTTTATTTTTGAGTTATCAATGATTACTTGGCAGCTGCACTTAGTTCAGATTCTTTAGCTTTCATTTCTTTAACTTTTTCAATGTTTTTAGTTACTACATAAATTTCTTTTAATGCAGAAACCGCATCAATGCTCTTTGGATTTGCTTTGTACCACCCTTCAGCATATGGTAATGCTTTACCAAATCTTTCTCTTCTTGCGTCGATCAATTTGGAAGCTTCATCCGGCTTGTCTTTTCTCAATGCATTGATCTCTCCTACTACTTTAGAATCATCACCAATAGTAGTATACACTAAGTTTTGATATGCATCAGAAAAATCAGGCTTAAGCTCGATTGCTTTTTTGAAAGATGCTATAGCATCATTCGCAGTAGCTGGATTTTTAGCCTGCATTACTCCAAGGTTATACCAGTTTGTTGGATCATTTGGGTTCTTAGCCAACTGTTCTTTCAATCCTGAAACAAATTTATCTGTGTTTCCTGACTGAAGATATGCTGTAGTCTGCGCTTCTTTTAGTTTAGCACTGTTTGGGAATTTTACCAACCCTTTTTCGATAACAGTAAGAGCTTCAGGTCCTTTCTTTGCATTAAGAAGTAATGAAGCCAAAGTTTCATATAAATCCGGTTCTATACTTTTTGACTGTTCTGTTTTGAAATCAGAATAATCAGCGTTCTTCTTCATAAGCTCCCAAGTCGCTTTATCTAAAGGTATTACATTGCCGGTTTTCTTTTCTTTTGCAGTATAAGTAGTTTCTACTCCTGTAAATCCAGAATTAACAAGGTCTGTATATATTTTGATGGATTGATCACTGTTGTTAGCTAACGCATGACTCAGTCCTGCATAATACATATATATTTTATTGTCCTGACCACTAGACTTCAATAAGTCATAAACTTCTATAAACTTAGGTGCTGCAGCTGCATAGTTTTTTGCATTGTATGCATCCATAGCAACCTTATTAGCTTCCTGAAGCTGGGCATTCAAAGCAGCGGCATCTTTTTTCTGTCCGAAAGCAAAAGCTGACGCTACGATAGCCATTCCTAAAATTAGTTTCTTCATAATAACTATTTTATATTAATTGTACAATTTATTCTTCAGAATCATTCTCATTTCCCTCTGTCTGATTTTCATTTTCAGCCTGAGGTTCCTCATTGTTTTCCTGGTTATCAAATAGCGATCCTATTCCTTCTTCTGTTTCTTCAGCTCCTTCAATCTCTTCAGAATCTTCCTCTACATCTTTATCCATTGCTACTTTTGCAATGGCTGCAATTTCGTCATTTTTCTTAAGATTGATCATTTTTACTCCCTGAGTATTTCTACCCATTACTCTCATTTCGTCCATTCCCATTCTGATAGCAACACCGGATTTGTTGATAATCATCAATCCGTCTTCGTCTGTTACGTTTTGAATCGCAATAAGATTTCCTGTTTTTTCGGTAATGTTCAGGGTAATAACTCCTTTTCCTCCTCTGTTGGTAATTCTGTAGTCTTCTACTGCAGTTCTTTTTCCGTATCCTTTTTCAGATACTACAAGTACTGTTTCGTTCTCAACATCGTTCACAACAATCATACCAATAGCTTCGTCATTGTCTTCCATCGCAATACCTCTTACCCCGATAGATCCTCTACCTACTTCTCTTACTTTTTCTTCAGGGAAACGGATACATTTACCATTTTTAGTAGCGATCATGATCTGAGATGTTCCATTGGTAAGGTAAGCTCCTAATAATTGGTCATTATCTCTGATTTCAATTGCATTTACACCATTTACTCTTGGTCTTGAATATGCTTCTAATGAAGTTTTCTTGATTGTACCATTTTTGGTAACCATCACCACACTCATTTGATTTACATATTCTGAATCCTTCAGGTTGTTGGTTCTGATATATGCTTTAATCTTATCATCCGGTTCTATGTTGATAAGGTTTTGTACTGCTCTTCCTTTTGCTGTTCTGGAGCCTTCAGGAATTTCAAATACTCTTAACCAGTAACATCTTCCTTTTCTGTAAAGAATAGCATATACTGGTGGTTGGTTGCAGAAACAATATATTCAAGGAAATCAGAATCTCTTGTTGTTGCCGCTTTATTTCCTACACCACCTCTACTTTGGACTTTATATTCTGAAAGTGAAGTTCTCTTAACATATCCTGCGTGAGAGATTGTAAGAACTACAGATTCGTTCGGGATAATATCTTCGATAGACATTTCTCCTCCTGAATAATCAATTTCAGTTCTTCTTTCGTCTCCGTATTTTTCTTTGATTTCGACCAATTCTTCTTTAATGATCTGGAATCTTCTTGGCTCATTCGCTAAGATATCTTCCAAATTGGCAATCTCACTCATGATTGCATCGTATTCATCACGGATCTTATCAAGCTCCATTCCTGTCAAACGAGCCAATCTAAGATCAAGAATCGCCTGAGCCTGGATGTCAGAAAGTTCAAACGCCTCAATTAAGCCTTCTTTTGCAGCCTGAGGATTTGCACTGTGACGGATAATAGAAATTGCTCTATCTAAAGAATCCTGCGTTCCGATCACCTTCATGAACCCTTCAAGGATATGAGCTCTTTCTTTCGCTTTTTTAAGCTCATACTTCGTTCTTCTTACGATGACCTCATGTCTGTGCTCTACAAAGTGATGAATGATATCTTTAAGGTTCAGCTGCTCCGGTCTTCCGTGTACCAGTGCAATATTGTTCACACTGAAAGAGGTCTGAAGCGCTGTATATTTATATAATAGGTTAAGAACAACATTCGGGATCGCGTCATTTTTCAATTCATATACAACGCGAAGTCCATTTCTGTCCGATTCATCTCTGATCTCGTAGATACCAGGGATTTTCTCATCTTTAACAAGTTCTGCTGTTCTGGCAATCATTTCAGCTTTGTTCACCTGATAAGGGATTTCAGTAACGATAATAGCGTTTCTGTTTCCGATTTCATCAAAGTTAACTTTAGCTCTTAAAACAACTCTTCCTCTTCCTGTATGGAATGCATCTCTTACCCCATCATATCCATAGATGATCCCCCCTGTAGGGAAATCCGGAGCAATAATATGCTGCATCAATTCATCGATCGTAATTTCTCTATTATCGATATAAGCGCAGATTGCATCTATAGATTCTGACAAGTTGTGCGGCGCCATATTGGTTGCCATCCCTACTGCAATACCTGAAGTACCGTTCACCAAAAGGTTCGGAACTTTAGTAGGCATTACTGTTGGTTCCTGTAAACTGTCGTCAAAGTTATTCTGGAAATCTACCGTTTCTTTGTCTAGGTCTGAAAGAATCTCATCAGAGATTTTTTTCAATCTTGCTTCAGTATAACGCATTGCTGCAGGCGGGTCACCATCCATTGAACCGAAGTTACCCTGCCCGTCTACCTGAGGATAACGTAAGCTCCAGTTCTGGGCCATCCTTACCATTGCATCATAAACAGAGGAATCTCCGTGCGGGTGATATTTACCCAAAACATCCCCAACAATTCTCGCAGATTTTAAATATTTTCTATTAGAAAACACCCCTAGTCCATACATACCATAAAGTACTCTTCTATGAACAGGTTTCAAGCCGTCTCTTACATCCGGTAACGCTCTTGAAACGATAACGGACATCGAATAATCGATATAAGACGACTTCATTTCATCAACAATGTTGATAGGAATCAGTCTTTCTCCTTCTTTTTGCATAAACAAATTTTATTATAATGATAGTCAGACCTTTAGCTGTAAGTCTGAAAATTATTTATTTCCGATTTTTATTAACGGGCTAATTTACGAAAAAAATGCCGATTTTTGCTGTAGAATTTATCCAAAAAATCTTAAAAATTCATAAAAATATGAGCGTATTAAGTATAACTTTCCACTGTACGAAAGATAACCTAGAAGAATGGGAAAATTATATTGATGAAACACTGGTTTTAATGACAGAAAACCTGATGGATGTAGACAAATATATCCTTTCTGAGGTACACAGTGATTTTATTGAAGATGGTAAGAATTACAATCTTTTATTAATATTTGATAATGATGGACTGAGGGAAGATTTCATTAAAAGTGAACTTTTAAACATTTCTGAAATCATTGATAAAAAATTTGGACAGGAGGTTATGATCTTCAACACTTTCCTAAATCCAAAGAAAACGAGATTATAAAAAAATAAAGCACTGAAAAATTCAGTGCTTTATTTTTTATCTGTGATGTCCATGACCCCGGCCTCTGTGATGATAACCGCGATCGTCATAAATATATACTTTCTTTACATGGCCTGGTGCATAATATCTTGCACTTCCCCCATAATACCTTTTTGCATGTCCGGGTGGCATTCTTCTTCCATAAGGCTCACTCACCACGCAAGATGACAGCATTAGCAGAACGATACCTACCCCAGCAATTTTAAACATACTTTTCATTATTTCCACTTTTTCAATTTCGTTAGTGAAATATAACAAGGTTGGTGCCAAGGTTCAAAGTTGAAAATAGATGAACGATTAATTTTAACCGTTCAATTTTCTTCTAAATAATCTCGCTTCTCTTTTCCATCATAACAAGGTCTTTCCACTCATCATTAAGCTTTCCTATCTTTTTGCGGACTCCCACCGTTCTAAAGCCATTTTTCTGATGAGATTTGATTGCCATTTCATTTTCGGAGAAGAGATTGGTCTGTAATGTCCAGAATCCATGGTCCTCGCTGTCCAAAATTATCTTTTTAAGCAGCACAGAACCCAATCCCTTGCCTTGGTATTCTTTATCAAAATAAATGCTTACTTCTGCAACTCCTTTAAAACACTCTCTTTTGCTCACAGGTTTTAAGGCACACCATCCCACCACTTCATTATTTTCATTTTCCAAAACCCATCGGCAGTCGTTGAAATATTCCATACTCCAGGCTTCAGCTGAAGGAACTTCTGTTTCCAAAGTTGCAATTCCACCATCTATTCCCTGACGGAAAATTTCCAGTACTCTGGCTTCGTCACTGGGAAGCATTTCTCTTAATTCGTAATTCATCGTATTTAATGGTATTTTCTTTTCATTTTTCTTTTGATTCTCGCATAATGAGTCTGCCTGCTTTTCTCGTCTTCAGAAACAACACTAATATTGCCGTCAACTTCCAGAACAGACAGTTTTACATTACTGATCTTTTCAATCCCATGTTCTCTTATAGCTTCTTCCAGTTCACTTTCAGTAATCTTTACCCGGTTCAGAGCTGCCTGATCTGCTACTCCATCCCTGATAAGAATGATAGGCTCATCTTCCATAAAAGTCTGAAAAGAACGGCTTGAAAACATCAGCCTTTTTAAAATAAAATTAGCAGCAAACAAAACAAGTGCCGCAATAATACCGCCCTGCAGTGATGTATCGGGACCCACCATGGCATTCTGCACAGCATTTGAGATCAACAGCAACAATACAACATCTCCTGCATTGAGCTGAGAGAGCTGATTTTTACCAAATAAACGAATAGCAATTACCATGAAAAGGTAAACACAGAGAGAACGAACTGCAACGTTAAGTATAGGATCCACAATTTTTATATCTACTCAAATGTATTGATTTTTTGTTATTGTATTGATGTGTTGACGGAAAATGTATTTACGGGCGTTGATTGGTTACTGGCTGCCAATTAATTATTGAAAGTTTATGGTATCTAAAGGTAAAATAAATTGTATTTCTATTGGTATGAGATTTGACTATCTTCATAAAATCATAATTTTAAAATGAAAAAACAATTATTTTTCTATCTGGGTATCCTTCTGTTTTTTGTGGCTTGTGAAAAGAAAAAGCCTGCAACAGATATTTCTTCTGATAATGCTGTGCGTATGAAAGTGAATGAACTTTACTCAAAGTATGGCAAGTCTAATGAAGCCGTTTACAATCAACCTATTCCGGCTAGTTTGTTTTCAAAGGATTTAAAGGAAACATTAGAAAATGCTATTCATGCATCAAAAGCAGATATTGAAAAGGTGAAAAACAGTGATCATCCTGATGAGAAGCCATTAATTTTTGAAGGCGCTATGTTCTCCAGTTTATATGAAGGATTTACAGCTTATAAAATTAAATCTGTCAAGATACAAGATAAAACTGCTGATGCCCAAGTAGAATTTGAGTACAATATGTCGTCACCAAAAGTAACATGGATCGATACGGTACACCTGATCAATACAGAGAAAGGATGGAAAATAGATAATGTTATTTTTGATACAATAGGAAATTCTAAGGGTCTTAAAGCAAGATTAACAGAATTTGTTCAAAGTACAAAATAATAGAAAAGCCGCTTATAAAAGCGGCTTGATTTTTTTTAAGGACACTGAACGATTGGAACATCACTGCAAATTACTTTATTTGCCCATTCACAAAACGTACAGTATTTTTTTGGTTCTCCTCCGTACACGGACTTCAAATCTGACTTAGCCAGTTTCTTTAGATTTTTCATATCGTTTTAATTTTATGGTAGGGCAAAATTAAAATAGATCTGTTTATTCTGTCTTACAACTTAATCTGATAAGCTTTCATTATTCACACATTATTGAATAATATGAAAACCTATTATCTGCTATGGATCTCAACTGTCACAGGCATTACATACGTGTAAGCAACCATGTTATCAGTCAGTTTTTTTTGATCTACTCTATAATCAAGGTCGCTCAACACCATTTCAATTTCTTTACTTACTGTTTTGCAATCTCCTGTAGAATGAACATTCACAATTTTGCCGTTCTTGGCAATATCAAATTTCACTACTGAATTTACGGTTCCCTGCTTATAATCAGGATTCGTAAGATCAAAATTAGCTTCCAATTTATTTCTTATATCACTGAAAGTTTCACTTTTACTCAGTTGAATAGGCTCAATCGTATTATGATCTGTAGTTTGGGCGTTGGCAGTGTTCAAAACGGCAGCAATTCCGCAAACGAAAAGTGAAGCGAACAATATTTGAATTCTATTTTTCATAACTAACTGGTTTTAAATATTATACTAACCTTATTTTGTATCTCTTACCCAAAGTTATTAAAAATAATTCATATTAATTTCACATTGAGTTAACATTGAGTTAACATTGAAATATAATTTATTGATTTACAGTGTTATAAATTTTAAAAATAATTGAAAATTTAATATTGGGAGCAAATTTTAGGCATAAAAAAAGGCTAAACTATATAGGTTTAGCCTTTTTTATCAGTTCTTATTATTCTATAAGTATTTCAGCAGATCAAAATGCTGGATAATTTTTACGAATGTTTATTCCAATTCCCTCTTCAAGAACTTCCCGGTCAGACTCTTCTTAGACTTCACAATTTCTTCAGGAGTTCCTTTAGCAATAATTTCTCCTCCATATTTTCCTCCTTCCGGACCAACATCTATAACGTGATCGGCTAATTTGATTACATCCATATTATGTTCGATGATAATGAATGAGTTTCCAAGTTCTACCAATTGGTTGATGGCATCCATCAGAATTTTTACATCTTCAAAATGTAATCCTGTGGTTGGTTCATCAAGAATATAAAGGGTATTTCCTGTTTGTCTTTTTGACAGTTCAGTTGCTAACTTGATACGTTGAGCTTCTCCTCCTGAAAGCGTCGTTGACTGCTGTCCCAGGGTAATATACCCCAGCCCTACATCCTGTAATGTTTTTACTTTCGCAAAAATCTTAGGAATCGGCTGGAAGAAATCTACCGCTTCATCAATCGTCATATCCAATACATCAGAAATTGATTTTCCTTTATAACGAACTTCCAGGGTTTCTCTGTTGAAACGTTTTCCGTTGCAGGTTTCGCAGTGTACGTATACATCCGGAAGGAAATTCATTTCAATGACTTTCAATCCTCCCCCCTGGCAGGTTTCGCATCTTCCACCTTTTACGTTGAAAGAGAATCTTCCCGGCTTATAACCACGGATCTTACTTTCCGGCAGTTCGGCAAAAAGGTTTCTGATATCAGTAAACATTCCGGTATAGGTAGCTGGGTTCGAACGGGGTGTTCTTCCGATCGGGGTTTGGTCTACGTCTACAATTTTATCAATATTATCTAACCCTTCGATTTTTTTGTATGGCAAAGGCTCCTGAACTGCTCTGTAGAAGTGTTTGTTAAGGATCGGGTATAACGTTCCATTAATCAGGGAAGATTTTCCACTTCCTGAAATTCCGGTTACGACTACCAGTTTTCCAAGAGGAACATCCAGGGTTACATTTTTAAGATTATTTCCTGTAGCCCCTTTTAAAACAATATTTTTACCGTTTCCTGCTCTTCTTTCTGCAGGAATTTCTATTTTTCTTTTTCCATTAATATACTGAGCAGTAATGGTATCTGCTTTCAACAAGTCTTTTGGTTTTCCCTGCCAAAGGATCTCACCACCGAATTTACCGGCTTTTGGACCAATATCCAGTACCTCATCGGCTTCCATAATCATGTCTTTATCATGCTCCACCACCAATACGGAGTTTCCGATGTCTCTAAGGTTTTTCAGGGAATGAATCAGCCTTTCGTTATCTCTCTGGTGAAGTCCGATACTCGGTTCATCAAGGATATACAATACATTCACCAGCTGAGAACCGATCTGTGTAGCCAGTCGTATTCTCTGGGATTCCCCTCCTGAAAGGGTTTTTGAACTTCTGCTCAGACTTAAATAATCCAAACCTACATCCAGTAAAAACTGAAGTCTGGTTTCAATTTCTTTTAGGATCTCGTGAGCAATGATTTTATTTTTTTCTGAGAATTTATCTTTAACGTCAGCTAACCATTCTTTTAAGTCAGATAAGCTTAAAGCATTGACCTCAGCAATATTTTTTCCATCTATTTTAAAGCTTAAACTTGAAGGCTGAAGGCGGGTTCCATGACATTCCGGACAGATTTCTTCTGTAGTGAAGTGTCTTTCAAGCAAAATCGCTTCATAAGATTCTCTTTCATCGATAATTTCTTCCATGAAAGCAATCAATCCGTCAAAACCAATCTTTATTTTCTTGGTAATACCTGCATATTTAAGATCTTTATTGAATTCTTTGTGGCATCCGTTGTAGATATAATCCAATGCTTCTTCAGGAATATCTTTCAGTGACGTTGTTAATCCTAATCCAAAGATTTCAAGAATATTTTTGATCTGTGAAAGAATCCATTTGTTAGACTTGATATCTTCCAAAGGTAACAATCCACCCTGATTGATAGATAGTTTTGGGTTATCAATAAAGTAATCGGTATTGATCTTTTTGATCATTCCCAATCCTTTACAGTTCGGGCAGCTTCCTTTCGGAGAGTTGAATGAGAAAGTATTAGGTTCCGGCAGGGCCAAAGAATGTCCTGTTTCTGCATCCATCAGGTTTTTGGAAAAGTATTCGATCTCTGTAGCTCCCAGTTTCTGAATTCCAATAATTCCCTCTCCCATTTCCATCGCTGTACGCAATGATTTTTCCATTCTGCTTTCTGAAGCATTTTCCCCGATAATCCAACGGTCGATCACAATATCGATATCGTGGGTTTTGTAACGGTCAAGTTTTAAATCATATTCAATATCCTGCAGCGCACCATCAATTCTTGCCTGTCCGTAGCCTTTTTTGGCCATCTGTACAAAGAGTTCATGATAATGTCCTTTTCTGGAACGCACTACGGGCGCCAAAAGCATGATTTTTTCTTTTTTATAATTTCCTTTGATGGTTTCAAGAATCTGATCTTCGGTATAGCTTACCAACTTTTGTCCTGTAGACAAAGAGTACGCATCCGAAACTCTCGCATACAAAAGACGCAGAAAGTCGTACAGCTCTGTAACCGTTCCCACCGTAGAACGAGGGTTTTTGTTGGTCGTCTTCTGCTCGATGGCAATAACCGGTGAAAGTCCTTCAATTTTATCAACATCAGGACGTTCCAATCCCCCTAAAAACTGACGTGCATAGGCGGAAAAGGTCTCGATATAACGACGCTGGCCTTCTGCAAAAATAGTGTCAAAAGCCAATGAAGACTTTCCACTTCCTGAAAGACCGGTGATAACGACCAATTCATTACGTGGAATTTTTACATTAATATTTTTCAGGTTGTGTTCACGTGCTCCGTAAACTTCTATATATTCTGTTGATTTGCTCATAATTTGGAGTAATTTTGCCTGAAAATCACAACGTGCAAAAATACGAAATTTTATAGAATTTTTTTGAATATAAAAGCTATAAAAGTTTCATAAAAAATACTTTGGGCTTGTTGGGTATGGATAAAGGCTTTAAAAGTATTTAAGCTTAGATCGCATGAAATTTTATGGAAATAATATTTATACTGTTGATCAGTAAGTTTTGGCTAAAGTCATATGAATATATTCTTTTTGTAAAACATGAATAAAGACTTATTTATCGATAGGAACGGGCTTTAGCCCATTTAACAAAAATATCATTTCTGTACATAGTATTCCCAGACTGTACGGCTGATGTCTGCAATGATTTTTTCGGTATCAGCCATTTCTTCATTGATATTTTTCAAATAAACAGATAGGATAACATGTTTCCCATTGGGAAGTTTTATGATTCCTACATCATTCATAGCAGCGCGTAGATTATTTTCATTTCTCCCGGAAATTCCGGTGCGATGGGCTAATTCTGTACCTATCGGCAAACCTGCCTTCATCCAAGTAAGTCCTCTTGAGGTTTCTACCATTACCTGGTACAAATATTTTGTAGTTTCTTTCTTAAGAACTTTTCCTTTATAGAATTTTTCTATAAGTTCTGTGGTTGCCAGAGGAGTTGTTGTGTTAATGTAGTATTTATCAAAGGATGACATTTCCTGCTCATTCAGTTTTATGGTAAAATCTTTGATCCCCTGCTGATTGATAAATTTCTGAACAACCTCTGTTCCGCCAATGATATTCAACAGGATGTCACAGCCATTGTTATCACTGTGGGAAACGGTATACCTTAACAACTGATCCAAAGTGAGGTAGATATTTCCTTGAGGATATTCATCTCTCATCGGGCTCCAGGTTTCAGGGAGTAAAGCTTCTTTTTTAATAAAGAATTTTTGATCTAACTTTAGCTTTCCTTTATCTACCTGATGTAAAACAGCAAGTGCAATATGGAATTTAAAAACACTCATCATCGGTGTTTCTTTATTTCCATTGATACTGAGGGTATCTTTATCTTCTATTCCTTTTAAAGATATGCCAACAGTTGCCTTTTTTGTAGAAATTATTTCATTGATTTTATTTCTTAAATCCTTAGTCGTTTGACTTTTTAATGGAAGACCGAAAAGGAGAAGCAGTATTAAGAGTGATATTTTTTTCATTCAATTGATTCTTTGTATGGCTGTTTTTTCAGGGATGAAAATTTTGTCATTGTGATTTTGATCCTCATAATGACATAGTAAAAATGCCGTAATGGTACGGCATTTTATATTTTAAACGGTTACTCATTTATTTACAAGAACTTTACATGTCCTGAAAATCAATGTCTTCGTTGTTTATTCTTACAATATATTCAATTCCGTCAATGGCTTTAGAAATAATTTGATTTCTAATGATGTTTGCCATGTTTTCCCAATAGGCCCTTCCATAGAAAGAATAGTTCTGAGGAATGATTTCTACCTCAACGGTTCTTACAAAACCTTCTTTAGGTTTATTGCTGATCATTGTTCCTCTTCTCACCCTTACTTCTCTTACCTCATCTTTCAGAATCATGCGGCAGTAGTTTTTAACGTCTTCCAAAGAAATTATTTTATCCCTTGTCGTTAAAGCATATTTATATGCCTGAATGCTGTCTGTTCCTTTCTGCTCTTCAGCTCCACCCAATGTTTCGGAAAGCAATATAACAGTTTGTGATTTCAACTGGTTGGAAAGCTCGGTTCCCGGACGCATATGATTGGCCAAAGTACAGTGTGTTACCCAGAAAGAAGCATAAGTATGATCGGTTTTTTCTACCGGCTCCATGATTACATAGTTCAGTTCCTGCCTGATATTCCTTTTGGCATTATTTACTTTCTGTACCATGGATTTCATCTTATCGGACATTTCACTGAGAACTCCTTTCACATTATCTCTGTTTAAAAGGGAAAATGCTGCAATTTCATCTCTCGTAAGTTCCAGAACGTTAGCAATCATATCAACGGCATTCCTGCTTGTGAAACGCTCCATTCCTCCTTTTCTTACGGTATACAATCCTTTTTTAAGGTCATCGGCCGGGGTGAAAGGTATTTCAGTGTATTTTCTTCCGTCACCATCCTGTACCTCATCTACATACAGGAAGTGTTCTCCTTCGTCTGTTACCAAAGGAATATTATTCCCCATGATATCAAGGCTGTATTCTGTTTTTTTCCAGCCTCTGTTGTAGATCGGAAAAGCATTTAGTACAAAGGAAAAGTTATCAAGGATTTCCGCTGAAAACTGTGGTGGAAATTCAAAAGTAAGCCACAAATATTTTTTATTATCGAGGAACTTTGTAATTTCTTCTTTTTCTGATAAAAAGTCAAGATTCTGAGGAAGCTGTCCAGGTTCTGAGAACAGACTTTGAGAAATCCCTGTTACTTCAATAAATTTATGACGGTAAATACTTTTAATGTCTTCAATCACCTTATTTCTAATAGACTGCTCTTTGAACATCTGTTCATAGCCATCATTATGACTTTCTGAAAGATAACTTAATCCTTCTCTTACAAATAAAGGATTTCCATTGCTGGTCACCGTGATATATGGCAATAATTTATACACAAAATCAAGATGTTCAAAAGCCGGATTGGAGCAGAATATACTCAGGTATTTTGGAAAGTTTTCACTGATATATTTGCTGACATCTACTCCTATTGTAATTTTCCTGTAATCTTCAGGTCTTCCCTGAAATCTTGCAATCGGAATTTTATTAAACCGGTCATCAATACTGTAGCAGGTATTCCCTACAAACATAATGGATGTGTGAACTTTATTGATTCTTACATTTCCTACCGGAGTAAAAGGAATATTCAACTGCTTATCTGATTCTGATTTTACCGTAGAAGTCATCTGTTTACGGAAAAAGAATTCTGTGTGTTCCAATAAAACTTCAGAAGAATCATAAGGCTGTGTAAAAGCCACAGAATGAGCAGGGATAGGATGTGTATAAATGGACGGTGTAAGAAGTTTTGCCAGTTTTTCCAATATACGGGCATTCACCGTTTGTATTTCATTATTCGCTTTAAAAACTTCTGTACTGAATGCATCTATCAATAGTTTTACAAAAGGATCTAAAGACTGCGGACTTCTGAGTCCCCATACTTTAGTGGCATTCTGCAGCATTCTTGCTTTTACAGATTCTTTGGAATAAATATTCTGATCTAAATTCATAATTTTCTTTCGCTGTTAAAAATATTAATCAATAGACATCGGGCTTAGAAACAGTTCTGTTGAAAAACTGAAACGTTCTCCTGTTTCTTCCATTTTTGCATTGATAGCAATTCTTACTTTCTTTTTAATTTCGGTATGTTCTTTAGTATCGTAGCTGTGCTCTACAAATTGTATATGTGCGTCGATCTGTGGGTTTACGATTCGTGGTTCATATTCCTGAATCTGTCTTCTGAGGCTTTTGACGAAAACATTTTCCCAAATGGCACTTGTTACTCCATTATCGAATTCAAGGTTCCAAACATCGTTTCCATAGTTTTCATCGTATCTGTTCTCTCCTTTTTTGGTAGTGATCAGCAGCATAATATTGTGGGCAATACTTTCCCCCATATCGCAGGTATCGATACTTCCGCCTTCGGTCATTAAAGTAGACGGTACGAAAGGCATTCTGTAATTTGGTGTATCCATAGCTTATTGTTTTTACTTCATGGTCCTGTTTATTTAAAAACGAAATACCAAAGTACACATTTTCACCCAATAATTATTACAATACTTTAAAATATTGTTCAAAAAGCAGGGCCTTCAAACTGAATTGAAAGCCCTGAATATTTTGTATGTTTTATATCCTGTATTTTATTTTAATGATCTGCCTTTTTCCTGTTGATGAAATAGTATACAGGAAGCCCCAATAATACCAATACAAAGCCTGGCCACGTATATTGTTGCTTATAAATTAACAATAAGATACAGAAACAAGATCCTATAATCAGGTAAATAATAGGAGTCACCGGATACAACCATGTCTTATAGGGTCTTTCCAGATCAGGCTTTTTCATTCTTAAATAAATAACACCAAAAACAGTAATCATATAGAATAGAACAATCACAAAGGATATCATATCCAGTAAGTTTCCGTACTGCCCGCTCAGACACAGAATTGAAGCCCAAACTCCTTGCATCCATAAAGCATTTTCCGGAACTTCATTTTTATTATTTTTTACCGCTGACTTAAAGAACATTCCGTCTTTGGCCATGGTCTGAAAAACTCTCGCTCCCGCCAGGATCAATCCGTTATTACATCCAAAAGTGGAAACCATCACTAATAAAGCGATGATAATGGTTCCTGCACTTCCAAAAATATTCTGTGAAGCCGCTACTGCTACCCTGTCATTGGTTGCAAATGCTATTCCATCTCTATCCAGTGCGTTTAGGTATATGTAATTCACCGCGATATACAGAATCATTACAGCAGAAGTACCGTAGATCATCGATTTTACTACATTTTTTTTAGGATTGTCAATTTCACCGGAAACAAATGTCACACTTTCCCAGGCAACAGAACTGAAAACAGAACCTACCATTGCCGCCGCAATTCCGCCCAGCAGAGTCATGCCACCAATGGGTTCCCAGCCTTCTTTAAGGAAATTACCACTCAAATCTTTTTTAAGATTACTAAAGGAATCTGATCCCCAGCTAAAGTTTTCTGATAAATGAGAAATATCAACCAAAATAAAACCGGCAGCAATCAAACCTAATAATGCAATAATTTTGGAACCGGTAAATACATTCTGGAGGATTTTTCCGCTTTCTACTCCTCTGGTATTAATATAAGTAAGTAAAACAATAACTCCAATGGCCAGAATCTGGATCCAGGTGATTTTAAATTCACCACTTTGAAAAATAGGAGCAGCATCGTTAAGTGAAGGGATAAGATAGGCTGTAAACTTACCAAAAGCCATTGCCACTGCAGCAATAGTTCCGGTTTGTATTACTGTAAAAAGGCCCCAGCCATAAAGGAATCCCATCTTTTTTCCGAAAATTTCTTTCAGATAAGTATATTGTCCTCCGGCTTTCGGAAACAGGGCGGAGAGTTCTCCATAGCTTATTGCTGCGGCTACTGTCATCACTCCTGTGATCACCCACACTACAATCAGCCAGAATCCGGACCCCAGATTCCGCATCATATCAGCACTTACAATAAAAATTCCGCTTCCGATCATAGACCCCATCACCAGCATGATAGCGTCCCATAATTTCAGTTTTTTCTGCATAGTCAAGTATAGGCGTCAAATATAATCAAATCTGTCTTTGATTTTGAATTTTATTAAAAATTCCTCAAAACACCTGTTTTTTGTCATTTTTTATTCTGTTATGATTCAATTTTAATTAGTATTTTTGGGGAAAATATTAAACATGAAATTTAAAGTTATATTACTTGCTGCCGCTTTAACTGCTTCTACATTTGCATTTGCCCAGTCTGGTCCACCAGAAGGAAAAGCTTTGGTAGGTGACACTTATGGAGATCAGGTAACTTCATCTGTGGAATCTAAAGCTATCACGGTAGATAAATTGAATAAACAGCTTAAAAAAGATAACAAAAAGGTTGAAGGTGTAGCTGTTAAAGGAAAAGTAACTGATGTCTGTGACAAAAAAGGATGTTGGCTTACTATTCAGACAGAAGACAATTCTAAGTTTTTTGTAAAAATGAAAGACTATGCATTCTTTGTACCTACAGCTTTAAAAGGTAAAACCGTTGTATTGGATGGAACTGCTGAGAGAAAAGTAACTTCTGTAAATGAGCAGAAACATTATGCTGAAGATGCTAAAAAACCTCAAGCTGA
This sequence comes from Chryseobacterium sp. MEBOG07, assembly GCF_021869745.1. Classification (NCBI taxonomy): domain Bacteria; kingdom Pseudomonadati; phylum Bacteroidota; class Flavobacteriia; order Flavobacteriales; family Weeksellaceae; genus Chryseobacterium; species Chryseobacterium sp. MEBOG07. Next base: position 2,660,201 of record NZ_CP084579.1, on the reverse strand, counting down.
AATCGATGCAATTACCCAGCCGAAAGAAGAGATCAGATTTGTAGCGAACGGAATTAAAGTAGTAAACTAAGCTTTAATCATTGTATAAAATCTGAATCCTATATTTCTAAGGTTAGGTTTTGGCTAAAGCCCATCCCTATTGAATATGAATTTTATGAACCTTCCCAGATTCGGAAATCAGATATAAAAATAAAAATTCGGCAGTCCTGAAGGACTGCCGAATTTTGTTTTATAAGGTTATTTTTTTGACTTATTTTCTTTTTCAAACACTTCTGATGAGTGTGATAATGTTTAGAATCTTTTAGTCTTCAATTTTAAAATCTAATACGGAATCCAGTTTCGGGTATTTAGTAGCAGAAATAAATTTCTTTCCGGTACAGTCTATTTCCAGCCAGCCTTTTCTTTTTTTAACGTCTCCGGCTTCCATTACAAAAGGAATAAAAGAAATTTCATCTTTCCCCTCTTCTTTGATCTCTCTGTATTGAACAGCTATATCCAAAATACATTCATGATCTGTATTCAATTTTACATTTCTGTAAATAAGATCATAATGGGTTTCCTGGTTTTCAGGAATTTCAAGGTACGTTTCCCAACCTGTAATATCAGAGTTAAGCTCACTGATAGCCTTCAACGCATAATAAAGAGCTATTGTATAATATTTTCGGGTTCCTTTTCTGGTATAGTCATCTACAAAGTGGCCTCCTTCAAATAAAATGGTAGGCATTCCTGCTTTGATAAAGTTGTCTCCCGTAGAAGTCGGGTAAAATTCATCAGAATATCTTCCGATCTGATTAGGGATCATTTCCTTTAAATGGTTGTATACACTTCCGATCACTGCCATACATTTTTTCCTGTTTTCAGTAACGGTACGTTCTACATTTTCGGAAGGAGCCAAAAAAGAAAGTGTAGCGGGATGAATACCATCTGTTGTGAAAATGGTTCTCTGCTCATGGAGGTTTAATGCATAATCATACTTCTTTGAAGCTGCTGCATTTTTAAGAAACTTAATCTCTTTACTTGCTTCATTATGAAAATCCCTGTTAAGGTCAATATCGGCTGCATTCAGTCTTGTCCACCTTTCAGATCCGTCCGGGTTGAGCATGAATATAAAATCCAGTCTTATTTCACTGAAAAGATCCTCTTTTATTTCAGGAGCTTTATCAAGGCTTATTAGAAGATCAAGCATGGCATGAGTCGCGTTGGATTCATTTCCGTGCATTTGTGACCAGGCTAATATCTGAATGTTTCCGGTTCCGATGCTTAACTGATAAATGGGCTTATCTAAATAAGATGTTCCGACCTCTTTAATATAATCGCCGAGATTGGTCTGTAGGTAAGAAAATAATTTTTCAGGGGAAATATAGCGATTTGAGAAATCGGGGGTTTGAGAATAGATCTGTTCAAAATTCATTTTAGGAATAGTTTACAAAAATCAAATTTAACGATTTTTGGGCAAAAACTTAAATTAACATTTGTAAATATTAGTAAAATCCAGCAATTTACATTTGACATCCGTTTTGAAAATTGTTTACAATAATTAAATTCGCTTATTTTTAAACTTAGAAACACTATTAACATTTGTAATATTATTAAACAACCTGTAAAGACAATTTGTCTGTTGATAAAATTGTGGATTGCGAATAATATAATTCAATATATTCAAAATACTAAAATTCAGCAAGTTATAGTGTTTATATAAATCGTATTTATAACATCACTTGAAGTGGAAAAATAGCTGTTTTAAGCCATTTGAGGGGTATTTTATTAAACATATAAAATGTGGAAAACTCAGTAATTTACAAGCTTATACAAATGTAAAACATCCTAAAATCAAAAATTTAGCAGAAAATTTTAATTCGGGTGAAGTTTTTTTAAGCATTTTAGCTTGCAATAAGAAAAGTTGTTTAATAGAAATAACATTTCTCTCAAATGAAGCATAATAGGGGCTTATATAAGGTATTTACATCAGTAATTCACCTTTGTAACAGCCTTTAAATGCTTATTATAAGCCTTTAAAAGGTATTTATAAGGTCTATTGTCTAGGGGATGGAGTTTTATTGATTAATAATGTAAACAATCAATTTTAAGGGGTTTAAAGAACAAAATAACCTTTGAAAAAGCATCGATTTACATTATTAAACTAGTATTTAGGTGTAATAATATGTCAAATAGTATCGGCTGAATGAATCCAGGTGAATTTTATAACGGATAAGTATAATCATTTAATACAATTGTAATTTAGTTACAATCTATTGATTTAAAACATACTATCGACAAGTTACAAATGTACATAAACAATAATCTCAATTATTTACATTTGTATTTTGCATTTGTAAATTATATGAGTTACATTTGTAAAATAATTAAAGGCTTATTTTTATGAGTTTAAATGAAAGAATTTCCAAAATTATAGAGTACTCCAATCTTACCCCTTCAGAGTTTGCTGATGAAATTGATGTACAGCGTTCATCTATTTCCCATATTACTTCGGGAAGAAACAAACCGTCTCTTGAGTTTATCATAAAAATAAAATCCCGTTTCCCGGAACTTCTTTGGGATTGGTTGGTTACTGGCGAGGGTGAGATGCTGAAATCTCAACTGCCAGAAACAGAAATTCAAGAAGAACATACTGATGAGGAAAAAATAAAAACAACTCCTCTCCCCGACTTGTTTACCATGATGAACGATGATGATGAATTCGGAAGTGATGAAGCAGAACCGGAAGCCCCAAAATCAGGCTCTGGAGAATCGTTTATACCGACCCAAGATAAAGCTCCTGAAAAAATATCCGATTCTCAGCGATTAGAAAATTCTGGCGATCAGATTTTAGGACAACTATTTGGTAATCAACAAGGTAAAATAAAGCGTATTGTTTTGTTCTACGAAAACGGAAAATTCGAAAGTTTTGAACCCTAAAAAAACCTGATCAAGGAAAATTGATCAGGTTAAAAAATATTTGAAGAAGAAAACTAAAGCTATTGCTTTATTTTATTTTTAAAATATTGATGGGGCATACAGTATATAGAGTTTTATCTTATTATGATCATCTGCTCCCATCCTATGTATTTTACAATTTCGGTTATTGATAAGGGTAATACTGTTGTTTATTATACTGATGAGATCCTGTCGTATGGCAGAATTATAAAGGTAAATGAATACATTTTCATACATTAGTTTTTATGGCTCTATCAAATATAAAAATTTAAAATCAAATCAACAATAAAAATAAGGTTATTTTAAGAGATAATTAATATAATGGATTATTGTTTTTATTATTACTAATTTCAGATAAAGTCTTCAAATCTGGCAACTCAGAAATTACTATGGATTTTTAATAGAGTTAATTTCAATAAAAAAGACCCGCAAAATTGCGGGCCTGATCGTTTTATATAGAACAATACTATTATTTTTTTCTTCTTTCAAGTTCTTTTTTGATCAATCCAAGCTCTCTTCCGGTTTGCCCGGCTACAGAAGTGTTTTCTCTGGCTCTTCTCGTCAGATACGGCACAACATCCTTTACAGGTCCGTATGGAAGATATTTAGCCACATTATAGCCTTTATTTGATAAATAGAAGGTAATATTATCACTCATCCCATAAAGCTGCCCAAAATAAACATGCGGGTTACCGCTTTCAAGAGATTTTGCTTTCATTTTATCCATAATCAGCTCTGATGAGATTTCGTTATGGGTTCCAAAAAATGCTGAAACTTTATCCAAATGATCCATCACAAAGTCGATTCCGGCATTGTAGTTCTTATCTGAAGCATCTTTAGTCGGCTGAATAGGATCCGCATATCCTTTTTCTGCTGCTCTGGCTCTTTCTTTTTCCATATAAGCACCACGAACAATCTTGTAACCGATGAAGTAGTTTTTCTCTCTTGCTCTCTGAAGATTCGCTTCCATATATTCCAGTCTGCCGGTTCTGTACATCTGAATCGTATTCCAGACAATAGGCTTTTCCTGGTTATATTTTTCCATCATCTCCTCGCAAAGGTGGTCTGCTGCATCCTGCATCCAGGTTTCTTCGGCATCTACCATTACTTTTTTATCATTTTCGTGGCAAAGACGACATACTTCATCAAATCTTTTCACGACTCTTTCCCATTCTTCTTTCTGACTGGTCGTAAGCTCTGCCCCTTTTCCAACTGCTTCATAAAGATCAATTCTTCCAAAAGCCGTAGGTTTAAATACAATAAAAGGAATCGCCGGGTTTCCCACTGAGAATCTTATAATATCCTTAATCTCTTTGCAGACTGCATCAAAAGTTTCTTCATCTTCTTTCCCTTCAATAGAGTAATCGAAAATACTTCCAACTCCTCTCTTGAACAGCTGTTTCACCACTTTCATACTTTCTTCACGGGTTTCACCGCCACAGAACTGTGCAAATAAGGTGTTTTTTACAATTCCGGTAACGAAAGGAAAGTTGTTGTGTACTGTAAAATTCAGGACAGATGTTCCAAGGCTTGTAAGAGCGGGCTGTTCAATCATTTTAAACATCCAGTAAGCCTTTCTCAATTGTGCATCAGACTTGTCTGCAAATGCAACTTTAGTATCATTAAAAATGGACATTCCTATTTATTAAATTTAGTTATGCAAAGGTAATAATAACCTCAGTTTATTTAAAGAATTTTTTTATAATTTATGCTCTATTCCGTTTAAAAGCATCGCAATAATTCCTACAAATACCCAAAATCGCAACACATTCAATGTGAAGAAGTTACTCCTTCTCGAAGCATTGATAAGAAGATAGATACACAGTATCATGATAAAAAGTCCTCCGGCAAAATAATAAGCCATGAATCCGGTAACACCAGTTTTGGTGATGATTTTCATAGAAACTGCCATGGTAATCATCAGTAAAGAAGTCAGGATAATTTTTGTGTTCCTGCTTTTAAAATAATTAGGAATGGTGATGTATCCGAACGTTTTGTCTACACTTCTGGTAAGGGTATCTTTCACAATATCAATGCATAGTAAGATAAGGAAAAGAAAAACAGCCATCAGAAATACCTTTTTGGAAAAGGTTTCGTAGTATACCATCATTCCAAAGAAAGGATATAAGGTTAGACTGACAAAGGTAAGGTTGTTTACAATGAGTATTCTGCTCAGTTTATGGCTGTAAAACCACATAAAGAACTGATAGACTACAAAAAAAACAAAGACATTATGGGAAATCATCCACGCTACACCTAAAGAAATAGCACTGAGTACCAGATAAGCGTATAGGAAGTATTTCTGCTTGATAAAGCTCTGAACCCTTGTTCTGAAAGGTTTTACAATATGATCTTTCTCCAGATCATAAAACTGATTGATGATGCCACCCGCCAGAATGGTAAGAACGGTACAGAAAATAATACCGTGTACTTTGAAATCAAATACGAATTTTCCGAAAGATTCATCCTGATTGAACAGGAAAAAAGTAGAAACATAAAGGGCAAATGTCAACAGAGCAGCTACAAAAAATCGTGCTCCGAGCAAAAAGCCCACGAATTGTGAAAATCTGTAAAATAGAGATTTTGAGAGATCGTTTTTAGATTGGAAAGTTTCTTTTTCAGAATTCATTCCAGCTTATTTAAAATCTGTAAATCACTTCTTTTTGGAAGCCTTCAAGCATTTTTTCTGCTTTTGCATAGTCTTTGGTAAATCCTAAGATATAGCCACCTCCACCACTTCCGCAGAGTTTTAGATAATAAGCGTTAGAATCCAGACCTTTTTTCCAGATCTTAAAAATACTTTCAGGAATCATAGGACGGAAATGTTCATAAGCCCAGTGAGAAAGTTTTTTCAGGTTTCTGAAGAAAGGATTCATATCTTTTTTAAGGAAAGATTCGATACATGCGTTGTTGTAACGGATGAACTCTTCTTTCAGGGTTTTACGGAAACCTTCTGTCTTCATTTTTTCAAAGAAAATCTGAATCATTGGTCCTGTCTCTCCTGTAATCCCAGAATCGATCAGGAAAATAGCTCCTCTTCCTTCTTCTCCTTCCGGAATGTCTACCCTGTCTAAGTTTTCTTTATTTTCAATAAGAATCGGCAGGTTCATATAACAGATCAGTGGATCCATCCCTGAACTTTTACCATGGAAATAGCTTTCCATTTCACCGAAAACAGCTTTTAATTTTTTAAGATTATCTTTTGAGATATTATCAGGATTGAGTTTGCTGATTGAATATTTTTCAAAAATAGCAGCTACCAAAGCTCCTGAACTTCCCACTCCATATCCCTGAGGAATGTTAGAATCAAAGAAAAGTCCTTTTGAAATATCATTTTTTAAGCTCTCAATATCCAACTTAAAATCGTCGGAAAGATCAAGTGCTGTAAGAAATTCAGAATATTTCTGCAGATGTCTGTTGGAGGTAAGTTCAAATTCAGAACTCAGATCGGAAAATTTTAAGGTTCCCTTATAGAAGCTGTAGGGTACCACAAGTCCTTGGGAATCTTCAATCATTCCATATTCTCCAAACAGAATTATTTTTGCATAAAATAGAGGGTTGGTCATGTTGACAATAAATCTTTTTGCAAAGTTAAAATTATTCGGCTGAATATAAGCAAAACTCAGACCGAAATACGAGTTATTTGAGCTTACTTCATTCTTTCACCTATTAAAGATAAGAAAAAAGCCTGATATTCTCAGGCTTTTACAATAAATTTATTTAGAAATTATTCTTTGATTAACTTTTTGTTGATGGTCTGCTTCTCCGTTTCTACGGTGATCACATAGTTTCCTGTCTGAATTGAGGAAAGATCTACTTCTTTTTTATTTCCTTTTAAAGAAGAATCAGAGATAATCAGTCTTCCCGCTTCATCATAGATTTTATATCCTTTTAGTCTTTCTTTTGAAGAGAGGGTTATCATATTTTTGGCAGGATTTGGATAAATATCTATTGAATTATTTTTTATATTGATGTCTTCTACTGCTAAGACATTGCAAGAAAAATTCACATTCCAGCCATTTCCTGTAACTCCTCCATCTGAAATAAATCTTACCGTTATTGCCCCCGAAGGATCTGTTGATGTAAATGGACCGGGAACTGTAGTTCCACTCAGATTATTTCCATTGGTGAATAATGGCGAAGCGGTAGAAGGACCATTGTACACATACATAAAATCATACCCCTGTTCAAGATCGAATGTAGTAAATGTCATGCTCATAGAAGAACCGGAGCTAGGATAGAAAGTTTTTACAAGTTCTTCATTGTCTTTATATTGACCTGCAGAACCTCCTGTATCTGTAAATTGAGTTCCATCACACCATGCACCATCGGTCAAAAAGAGTCTTGATATCTGGAAAGCATTGGGTCCACTGCAATCAGTTCCAACATTCAGCTTATAATAAGTCGCGGGTTGAAGACTTGCAAAATTGAAAGACGGTGTATTGGCGTTTCCGCTAGATACGGCTGTTCCGTCAATTGTCGTAAGCTTATACTTCCAGGATGTTGAGGCAGCATCTGTGAAAGTAGCATTTGCAGAGGTTTGGGTAATATTTGCAATATTTAAATTCGTGATCGATGTAGGACATGATGTTGTACAATTAGTCCCAAGACATCCTTTTGAATTTATTGTATTTCTGATCAGCGTTCCCGGCTGTACACCAAAACCATTGGCAAAATTAATACCCACGCTACTTACCAAATGACAATAACTCATAATAGTTCCTCCACCGGCAGCAGGAAGGGCAGCACTACATCCTTCATTATTTCCCGATGCAGGTCCACAGCCATCAATTGCCGTATTATTTCCATTCCAAAAGCAAGCATGAGTATGTGGTGAACCTAAATTATGGCCAAGTTCATGGGTCATCGCCTCTATATTCCAAGAATACGTTGGAACATTCTGATACGTGAAGTTGACGCCACAATAAGAATACCTTGAATTAGTACATAATCCATTGACATAAGCAATACTTGTTGTAGCCGGATTTCTTAATAACTGTGCTAGATCTCCATTAAAAGTAGTTCTGGTTGTTCTAAATTGGTTGAGAATTGCACTTGGTGATCCTGTATAAGGATCAGTAGTGGTCCAAACAAAAACCCCACTTAGAGCCACATTAACATTCTCATTGGCATACAAAGTTGAGACATTATTATGCATAGCAGTCACCCAATCAGTGGTAGTGGTAGTATTACTTCCGTTTTGAGTATAGGGTCCAAAACCGGCTTCATAGTATATTCTTACACAATTATCCGTTTTTTTATTATTTGCGTTTTTAGGATTAAAAGAGACTTTCTGAGACTGATTTTCTTTGAGTCCATCAACACCACAAACAAATGGATTAGTACCTGTCAACTTGGCATCTGAATAACTTACAAAGTCTTCAGAGTTTTTTGCTTTTCCTACCACAATATTTCCCAATTCGGGTGTAGAAGCAACTCCTACAATATCATTATTAAAAAAGCTAAAAGCTACAATAGAAGAATTATCTCCTTTTACAATTCCCTGATAATAAACACCTGGTGTATAATCTACTGTTTTGCCTTTATCTGTAACGACTTTAAAATCGTTGGTTAAGATCTGATGCCTGTACATTTCAATAGTGATCTGTCTGCCACCATCAAAAGGAAAAGAAATTTCAAGAAAATCAGGTTTTTCTTTGATTAATCTTTTCAATTCTGCAGCCTTCAAAGACATCACTGTAATGTCTGTTGCAGCACGTTTGTACTCAGCTAGCTTATCAGCAGCTTTATTCACTTCAAATAAGTCATAGCTTTTAATTTCAGTTTTAGAATTATGATATTCCAAAACTTTTTGAGCAACAGGTTTTAATTTCTGAGAAAACCCCAGAGCAAAACATTGTAAAAAACAAATTAATAGAAACTTTTTCATTATTTTGATAATTTTATCATTTTTACAAATAAACAAAAAATATCAACATATAGTGAAAAATCATTGCTGTATTCTAACATTTGTAACAACCCTATAAATAAATTAAATCAAACAGTTATATGAGTGTTTTTTATTCGTTAAAATAAAAAAAGACGTTAAAAATAACGTCTTTTAATTTTTCTATAAAGTTTCTCTGTTTGTTCTCATTTTGACTTTCAGGAATCTGATTAAAACTAATCCTGCAGCGAAGAATATGGTCATTGACAATGCTGCGATACGCATATTATTGAAATACTCTATCAATGTTGCAAAGATGAATGTCCCAATGATGATGGCAATTTTCTCCAATACGTCATAGAAACTGAAGTAGGTAGTGTTTTCCATCGAGTTTTCTGGAAGCAGTTTTGAATACGTGGATCTGGACATCGCCTGAAGCCCTCCCATTACCAAACCTACCACTGCAGCTACTCCATAAAACTGGTATTCTACGGTTGGACTTTCTTTCTTCAAGAAGTAAGCCCATATACAAGCAGCTATCCATAAGATGATTGCAATGGAAATAACATTCCTGTTTCCAATTCTTTTGGATAATCTTGAGAAAATAATAGCCCCAATAATAGCCTCAATCTGAATTACTAACAGTGTTCCGATAAGTTTATCTTGAGCCAGATTAATCTCACTTTTCCCGAATAAAGTTGCCATAAGGAAAATCGTCTGCATTCCTACACTGTAAAAGAAGAAACTTGACAAAAAGAACTTCAGGTTCCTGTCTTTGAAAAGATCTCTTCCTACTTTAAAAAGTTCATGAAAGCTTTCTTTAGCAATATCTTTATAGAAGCTCATATTATCTTTTAATACTTCAAAAAAGCCCCCTTGCTCTTCATGTTTTTTGAAAATATTTTTATAGTTCAATAATACAAGATCTTTAGGCAATTTATCTTTTACGTCTCCAAACTGTGGAAGGTGTTTGAATGTATATTGAGAAAAACCAAACCACCATGCTCCTGTAAGCAAGAAACTGATTCTTGTAAATAATAACTGCTGTGCAGCCCCTTTGGCAAAAACCTGAATCAGCATCAAACAGATCACCACTAAAACTACAGACCCAATATATCCGTATACATATCCTTTGGAAGAAAGTGCATCCTGCCTGTCCGGTGTGGCAATATCCGGAAGAAAGGAATTATAAAACACCAGACTTCCCCAGAAACCGACACTTGCCGTAATACTGAAGAGAAGCCCCAGAAATACATTATGCATCCCCGTAAACATGGCTAATCCCATACATGATGTGGCTCCTAAATAACAAAAGAACTGTAGGAAAGATTTTTTGTTTCCGATTGTATCTGCCAAAGAAGATAAAAATGGTGAAAGCAATACAACAATAAGGAAAGATATCGTTAATGAATATCCGTACACGGTATCCGGTTTGTATTCTTCTCCAAAAATTTTGATCATATGTCTTACGGGAACATCAATCCATGATTTTGTTTCCGCGATATACTCTTTCTTCTCGTAAGCCGTGGTAAGGATAGAATAATAGATCGGAAAAATAGTAGAGGTAATAACAAGGGAATAAACGGAGTTTGCCCAGTCATATACCGCCCAGGCTTTCATAATCTTCGGATTATTCTTTATGTTTTTAGGGTGTCGATTCTCAGTTTCAGACATTTCAAATAAATATTAGTAGCACAAAAATAGAAAAACCATTAAGAAATGGATAAGTTTTTAAAAAAATTATCGATTCCTTAATGGTAATATATTATAAAACAGAATATTATATGTTCTCAATCACGATAGCAGAAGCTCCGCCACCGCCATTACAGATAGCTGCAGCACCGTATTTTGCATTATTTTGCTTCAATACGTTGATCAATGTAACGATGATTCTTGAACCTGAGCTTCCCAGTGGGTGTCCCAAAGCTACCGCTCCTCCGTTTACGTTTACTTTAGCAGCATCTAATCCTAAGATTTTATTGTTTGCCAATCCTACTACTGAGAAAGCTTCATTGAATTCGAAGAAATCGATATCTGAAACCTCTAATCCTGCTTTTTTAAGAGCGATAGGTAATGCTTTCGCCGGAGCAGTTGTAAAGTTTTCAGGCTCGTGAGCTGCATCAGCATAAGAAACGATTTTTGCCAAAGGCTTTAATCCTAATTCTTCCATTTTTTCTTTTGAAACAAGGATCAATGCAGAAGCTCCGTCATTTAAAGTAGATGCATTAGCTGCTGTTACGGTACCTTCTTCTTTTTTGAAAACTGTTGGAAGTGTTGAAATTCTGTCGAAGTTTACTGCTTTGTACTCTTCATCTTCAGCAAAGATTACAGGTTCTCCTTTTCTTTGAGGAATAGAAACCGGTACAATTTCTTCATTGAATTTACCTTCGCTCCAAGCTTTTGCTGATCTTTTGTAAGATTCTACAGCGAAGTTATCCTGATCTTCTCTTGTGATATTATAGTCTACTGCACATTTTTCTGCGCAAACTCCCATATGTACTTTGTTGTATACGTCTGTAAGACCGTCTAGCACCATCCCATCTAGCATTTTGATATCGCCTAATTTTGTAGCGACTCTTGCATTGTAATAGTGAGGAACTAAAGACATGTTTTCCATACCTCCTGCAACAATTACTTCTGCATCTCCAGCTTTGATTGCCTGAGCAGCCATTGTTACAGCCTTCATTCCTGAAGCACAAACTTTATTTACTGTAGTAGAAGGTGTATTGATTGAAAGACCTGCTCCTAAAGCTACCTGACGAGCCGGCGCCTGACCTGCTCCTGCCTGAAGAACATTTCCCATATAGATTTCCTGAACAGCATTAGGATCTAAACCGATTTTATCTAATGCTCCTTTTACAGCAGTTGCTCCCAGTTTTGTAGCCGGAACTGTTGATAAGCTTCCCATAAAACTTCCCATAGGTGTTCTTACTGCGGAAACGATGAATACTTCTTTCATGTATATAATTTTTATTTTTAGCCAAAACGGAACATGCGCTCCATTTTTATAGTTTGAATTTATTTTACTTTTACGTAAACCATGTCGAATTGTGTTCCTTCAATTTTAGTATTGACTTTCAAAATATTATCTTGAGTCGCTACTATTTTATTATTGAAGACATCGCCAATTTGTGCGGGATCATTTTTATCGGATTTCTCCATAACGATTGCTTTGTAGTTGCAATCATCCACAAAAACCAATGTTGATTTGATAAAGTCTTTTCCATTATTGAAATATTCGGTCTGAACATTGTCTTTAATGGTCATATACCATATTGCTTCCGGGTAATTGGGTCTTACAAATTTACCTTCTTTTATATTGGCACATTTAGCCGGATTATCCGGTTTTTTCTGGTCTGTTGACTGAGCATAAACCTGTGTGGCACTCATCAACAAAATTCCTACTGAAAATATCTTTAAGAAATTCATTTTTATATTTGTGTGCGGTTATTTACTTTTTTATTTCCTCCTGCAAAAACCATTAGAAAAGCGCCTAAAAATTCTACAGCCCAACCCCATTTCAATTTAACAACTCCTGCAAAGGTTTCCTGCCAGGATTTGAAAGGTAAAAAGCTGAAGTATTGTAAAGACTGCATCTTCACAGCAAATAAGGTAAATGCAAATAAAAGGATCAGCAGAATACCAAAAATCTTACGATTTTTGCACTGTTATTGACAATGCCAAAAACGGCACATGCGGCAAAGATCCAGCATGCAATAGCCAGATAATGATCGAGTTTCCAATAGTTCCAGTTCCCAATGATGGGTACATGTACCAGAGGTAAAAAACTGCCTATAATCACTAACAGTAATCCTAATAACTGAATATTTTTCATATTTACTAAAGTGCCAAAATACAAAAAAAAACACACTTTTAAAGAGTGTGTTTTAAAAATAGGATTTCCCTGCACAAACGTTCGTTAGTCATAAAAAAATCTTACTATTTTTATCTATTAATTAAAGAAATAATTCATTTATTGATAAATTAAAAATTAACATTTGCTATTTCTATCCCGATCTGAAGTCCATATTTTTTCTTCAGCAAAGCATTGTCATTGAAAGCGGGAGTAAAGTCTTTCTGAACAAATAGATTGAACCCGGCATAACTGATCCCGATTTTTCCTCCGAAAACAAAATCGTTTACCCCATGCATCACTTTTTCTCTTTCAACAATTCTATCGGAAAATTCATTGGAGTACTTAGAATAATTTATGCTTCCTACTTTAAAGCCTCCATAAATGCCCAGAATAAGAGATAACTGGTCTTGGTTGTTATCCACGTATTTCACTCCTTCATATTCTTTATATTTAGGATTTAAAACAAATTTCAGATCTACAGGAACCGTGATATAGGTATTGTAAAGAATACTTTTTTTAAGATTTCCACGGTCAAAATCACCAACGAATACATTGTATTTATCCTGTTTAAATGCCTGTCCATACTTTGGCGTAAGCTGATCTGATCTCACGCCCAATCCGAAACGGTAGAAAAAAGGGCTGGTGTAACTTCCTATCTGATTCCCATACCAAAGTGTCAGCTGCCAGGAATTTATAACACTGTTTTTAATATCGGAGTTTTTGTTGTAAAAGCCAAAAGGCTCGTTCTTTGAGGTTAATCCCGCTCCTCCCATACTTACAGAGAGTTCAAATGTTTGTAAATAGTTTTTGGGATTGTTTCTTTTTTTCTTCTCGTTGAGTTTCATATTAAACCCGTTCAGTCCCAGCCAGAATTGATCTTTTTTATTCTTTAAGGTATCATCAGATTTAAAAACGGCATCTTTCACTAGTTCTTTGGTTGCCGTCTCAAGATCCTGTTTCTGGGAATCTATTTTTTCATTAATAATCTGCTCATATTTTGAAGCTATTACAGTACGTTGCTTTTGTTTTTCATCAGATGTGATTTTCTTTGCTTTGAAACTCTTGTCGATCTGATCCAGCTCGATACTCATTTTACCTTTTTCAGTCATGACAATACTGTCAATTTTTTTGGAATAGATACTGAGGTTGTTCTCAGGAGATTCCTGAGCAAGCCCATAGCTAAAAGCCATAACAGCACCCATCAATATTAGTTTTGTTTTCATATTTCTATTAATTTTAAGACAATATCCGATCTCTGTCCCTATTTTGGGGCAGTTTTTTTAAGATAAAAAAATGATTGTTTATTTACTTTCCAGTGAATCAGAAAAGACTGTTACTCCAAAGACCTTAAGCGAGTTTGGACTTTTAACCTTAATTTTCGTCATATCCAGAGTTCCGAATTTTCTGATATCGGTTTTATTTTCTTCCCGTTTTTTTTGAAATTCTCTGCCCTGAAGAAGTTCATCAGCATTGATGTATTCCGTTTTTTTCTTTTCTGCTAAAGAAACTTTATCGGGTACCAGATCAATATTTCTGTCTAATACAGGAGCTTTGATCTCATAATCAGAAACTATAATCTGTTCTTCCTTGCTGCTGCTGAATCTTTCTTTCTGTACAATTTCTTCCTGTTGATAATCTTGAGGAATACTTTCATTCTCTTCTACCCTTTTCTGAATCGTACTGTTTTCCGTTTTTATGTTCTCAGCTACATGAATATCCGGATTTTGTGGAAAAAGTTTTTCAATGTTCTTTTTTGCCGGTTTTGTATGAGCTGTTGAATGGATGGTGTTGACAGGATGATTTTCGTTAAAATAAAGCAATACACCTACCGAAAACAACAGAGTCAATACTGCAGCATATTTCCACCACTGGAAAGCCTTTTTAGAGCTCATAGTAGGACTCTTTTCTATTTTCAGGTCCATTTGCTCCAATCTGCTCCAAAGATCCGCAGAAGGCTTTATTTCAAGCCCTTCGTAATCAGATCTTAACTGTTTCAGGAGTTCTTTTTTCATTTTCTTTTGCTTTTAAAAATTCAGCAAGCCATTTTTTTGCTTTGCTCAACTGGCTTTTGCTTGTTCCTTCAGAAATATTGAGAATTTCAGCAATCTCACTGTGCTTTTTCTCTTCAAAGACATAGAGGTTAAAAATCAGTCTATATCCTACCGGCATTTGAGAAAATATTTCTTCAATATTGAGTTCTTCCGGATATTCATTATCATCTTCGCTATAATCATCTGCGATTTCCACATCAGCATAGAGGATATTTTTGTTTTTCCGGAGGAAGGAGATAGAATCATTCACAATGATTTTTCTAAGCCAGAACGGAAAGCTTTTCCAGTCTCTGCATTCATCAAGCTTGGTAAAGCATTTCATAAAGGCATTCAGCAGGATATCTTCCGCATCATGAAGATTGTTGACATAAGAATTTGCAATGGCCAGCATTTTAGGAGAAAACATCTCGTAAAGAGCTTTTTGCCCTCTCCGGTCCTGTTTTTTAGCCAATAAAAAATTCTCTTCGATGTTCTTCATGGATCTGTTTCTATCTATAAGACAGCATATTTTGTAAAAGGTTGCCTGAAAATAAAAAAAATTGCATTTTTTTTCAAAAATGCAATTTAATATCTTAATAAATGTAAGTTTCGATTAATGTTTTACTGATGAAACATCTTCCGGATTGTGTTTATGCTTAAACAATAAAGCAAAGAATATCGCTAATACTAGCGAATAGATTGCGAAAGAAAGCCATATCTGCTGCCAGTCTTTTACCATCACCACAGAAGAAAGGGTTCCGTCTGAGTTAACAGCAGCATTGAAGCTATTTTTCAAAATTCCCAGGAAAGTAGGATTATCAGGGGTCGTTTCCAGATAAGTAGACAGATCTGAAGCCGTCGTAAACTTATGTGTAAAGAACTTATCTATTGCCCATCCTGCAATATAACTTCCAAAAACAGCTCCAAAACCATTGGTCATCATCATAAATAACCCTTGAGCCGAAGAACGTATTTTTTTATCAGTCGTTGTTTCTACGAAAAGTGATCCTGAGATATTAAAGAAATCAAAAGCCATTCCGTATACAATACATGAAAGAATGATCAGTGAAAGCCCGAATCCGTCCGGAACACCATAAGCAAAGAATCCGAATCTTAGAACCCATGCCAGCATCGACATCAGCATTACTTTTTTGATTCCGAATTTCTTCAGAAAGAAAGGAATTGCCAAAATAAACAAGGTTTCTGAAACCTGAGAAATGGACATGATAATGGTAGATCTCTGCACTACAAACGAATCTGCATATTTTGGAAAATGAGCAAATTCACTTAAGAAAACGTCTCCGTATGCATTGGTAAGCTGAAGTGCAGCTCCCAAAAGCATTGAAAACAGAAAGAACAATGCCATTTTATAGTTTCCAAAAAGCTTGAATGCATTCAATCCTAATTGTTCGGATAATGGTGAATTTTTATCAATAAGCTTTTGTGGCGGACATTTTGGTAATGTAAGAGCATAAATTCCTAAGAATATGGCGATTGCTCCTCCAATATAAAATTGTCCTTCTGTAGCTTTGTTTCCACTAAGGTTTGTAATCCACATGGCAACAATAAAACCAATAGTTCCCCATACACGAATCGGCGGGAAATCTTTTACGACATCCAGATTATTATTTTTCAGGATTGTATAAGAAATTGAGTTGGCAAGTGCTATCGTAGGCATATAAAAACACATTGCCAGAAGCATTACCGAAAAGAAAGAATTCGGATCTGTGGAATGAGGTAATATGAAAAGAGTAACCCCATACAGAATGTGTAATACTGAAAATATGCGCTCCGCATTGATCCAGCGGTCAGCGATAATCCCAGTAATGGTAGGCATAAAAATGGAAGCAATTCCCATTGTTCCGAAAACAGCTCCAAACTGAGTTCCTTCCCAATGTTTTGTGCCAAACCAAAAGTTTGCCATCGTAATCAGCCATGCTCCCCAAACGAAAAACTGGAGAAAACTGAGGATGGTCAGTCGTAATTTTAAATTCATAATTTATATAAAAAGTATCTCTTTAGTCAATTTTCTTTTTCCTCCTCTTGATTTCTTCCTGAATTTCAAGGGCAGTATCATAATCTTCTTCTTTCACGGCATCTTCTAATAATTTCTGAAGTTCCTCCATAGAAAGAGATGTTAAATTATCTTCTGTCTGTACAGTTTCTGAGAAAGGTTGTTCTTCTTTTGAAACATCTTCCAGTTCCAATAAAATCCCAGCCTCGTTCAGGACCTGCTGAGTGGTAAATATAGGTGCATCAAATCTTACAGCCATTGCAACTGCATCAGAAGTTCTGGCATCAAGGATTAATTCTTCTTCGTTTGCTTTATTCTTAAAGTTGATATTTGAAAAGAATACTCCGTCTACAATCTGATAGATAACAACAGAAACCAATTCATAATTGGCAGAAACTATAAATTTTGTAAATAAATCATGAGTAAGAGGACGCGGCGGATGGATGTCTTTTTCCAGTCCTAGAGAGATGGATTGGGCTTCGAAATTTCCTATAACAACAGGTAATTTTATGTGTGTTTCTTCATGCTCCAATAACAATGCGTAAGCCCCTGATTGCGTCTGGCTGTACGATATTCCGCGAATAATTAGCTGCTTATAATCCATAGCTACAAATATAGATTAATTTTTTATTGTGATTTCACTTTTTTACGCAAAAATAAAAGCCCGGAAAGCCGAGCTTTTATTGGTATAGTAAAGAATTGTAAATAGTCAATAATGAATTACTTTACAGGTGAATCATTAAAAATTGACACTCAAAGCGGGTTGACTATTTACAATTGACTCTTATCCTTTTATTGCTTTAATTTTCTCTGTTAATGCAGGAATAATCTGGAAAGCATCTCCTACTACTCCGTAATCAGCAGATTTGAAGAATGGTGCTTCAGCATCGCTATTGATTACTACGATCGTTTTTGAAGAGTTTACTCCAGCAAGGTGCTGAATTGCCCCTGAAATCCCTACAGCGATGTAAAGATTCGGTGAAATTGCTTTACCTGTTTGTCCTACGTGCTCTGTGTGAGGTCTCCATCCGATATCAGAAACTGGCTTAGAACATGCTGTAGCAGCTCCTAAAACGTTTGCTAAATCTTCGATCATTCCCCAGTTTTCAGGTCCTTTCAATCCTCTACCAGCAGAAACAACAACTTCAGCTTCTTTAAGGTCTAATTTACCTGAACTCTGCTCATGAGAAATCACTTTAGTATCCTCATTGGCTACTGATAAGTTTTTCACTTCTTCTGAACCTGATACTGCATTTTCTTTAACACCGAAAGCGTTTTGAGAAACCGTAACGATTACTCCGTTTCCTTCAGCTTTTGCATGCATGAATCCTTTTCCAGAGAATGCTCTTCTCTTTACCTGGAAAGGTGAAAGGCTTTCTGGAGCTTCTAATACGTTAGTGATTAAAGAATAATTCTTCATCACAGCAAGCATTGGAGCGATTGAAGAAGCATCAGTTGTATGAGGGAAAACGATGGTATTTCCGTCTAACACTTCATTTACAGCCTGTGCGAATGCTTTTGCTGAGAAATTTTTAAGACCTTCGTCTTTGATATTGATAACGTTTGATGCTCCATATTTATATAATAAATCTGAAGAATCTGTTGGGTTTACAGAGATTGCCGTAACGGTATCTCCTGCTTTGTCAGCAACAGCTTTAGCGTAAGAAACTGCTTCGAAAGCTGCTTTTTTGTAAACTCCGTTTATATTTTCTGCGTATACGAATACTGCCATTTTTTTAAATTTAAAAATTAAAAGACTGAAAAATTTAAAGAATCAATGATTAGATTACTTTAGCTTCCTCGTGAAGTAATCTTACCAATTCATCCAGATTGTCAGGAGAAACCATTTTCACAGCTGCTCTTGCAGGCACGCTGTCATAAGATACTCCCTGAACTTTTACTTCTGAAGAAGTAGGCTCTACTACCTGTAGAGGTTTTGTTCTTGCAGACATAATTCCTCTCATATTCGGGATGATAAGGTCTTTTTCATCTACCAATCCTTTCTGACCTGCAATAATTGCTGGTAATTTTACAGAAATAGTTTCTTTTCCTCCTTCAATTTCTCTTACTGCAGTAGCTTCGCTTCCGTTTACGTCTAATCCTACTGAAGCGTTTACGAAAGGCTGGTTCAATAGCTGAGCCACCATTCCAGGAACAGAACCTCCGTTATAATCGATTGATTCTTTTCCACAAAGGATAAGATCATATCCTCCATTTTGAGCTACAGCTGCAATTTCTTTTGCTGTAGAATAGCTATCTTTTGGATCAAGATTTACTCTTACAGCATCGTTAGCACCAATTGCTAAAGCTTTTCTGATCACAGGTTCTGTAGCAGCATCCCCTACGTTGATTACTGTTACTGTTGCTCCCTGAGATTCCTGAAGTTTAACCGCTTTTGTCAACGCAAATTCATCTAACGGATTGATTACCCACTGAATTCCGTTTTTGTCGAAAGCAGATTTATCTGCTGTAAAGTTAATTTTGGAAGTAGTATCCGGAACACTACTAATACAAACTAATATTTTCATGTGTACTATTTTATTTTTTCCCTTTAATGCATAAAATCATGACAGTTTATGCAGAGATTTTGTTTGAATTAATTTTTGCTAATATAAATAAAAAATATATTATGCATGCATAATACTTATTAAATTATTATTCAATACATTAGATGTAGTTACTTAGCTGGTTTTGTTGCCCTAAACTCTATTTTACTTGGCAAAACTCGTGGATTCATCTTTAAAATGTCCAATATAAGATTCCCCATATCTTCCGGCTGAATCTTCCAACTGTCTTTTTCTGAAGGAATATTTCCATTAAAATGAGTGGCTACAGATCCCGGCATAATCACCGTGGACTTAATATTGTATTTTCTTAAATCGATCATGGCCGCCTGTGTGAAACCTACCACTCCGAATTTCGAAGCATTGTAGCCGGTTCCGTTTTCAAAGAAGTTGGCACCTGCCAGACTTGAGATGGTGATATAATAACCCTCAGTCTTTTTTAATTCTTCTACAGAAGCTTTTAAGGTATAAAAAACACCTGTCAGGTTGGTTTCTATCATATCATTCCATTCTTCCGCAGTCAGTTCATCTACGGGTTTAAAAATACCCAATCCTGCATTAGCAATGATATAATCCAGTCGTCCGAATTTTTCTACTGTATATTTTACAGCTTCCTGCTCGCTTTCCAGACTTCTTACATCAGAAACAATTCCCAAAACATTTTCCGAATATTGTTTAAGCTCTTCTTCCGCCTTCATCACATCTTCTCTTTTTCTTCCTGAAAATGCTACCGAGATCCCATTTTCAAGTAAAATTTTAGCAATCCCGAAACCAATACCTTTGGTTCCTCCTGTTATATAAGCTGTTTTATTTTCTGACATATGCTTCAAAATTTTAATTCTCTAAAATAACAAAAACGCTCCAATTGGAGCGTTTTGCTGATACTAAGATTTATCAGGAATTATTTTTTAATGAATTTCTTATTGAATCTTCCTTTCTCTGTGTCGATGATTAAAATATAATTTCCGGCAGTGAGTTCTGATACATTTACAGATGCATCATTCTTTTTATCACTAGACAATACTGTTTTTATTGATTTTCCGGTCATATCAATAACACTCACCAAGTTAATTTTTGCATCTTTTGAGGTAACATTTATTACATCAGTAACCGGATTAGGATATACCGTTACTCCTACATTGGATTTTTCTGTAATTTCTTTTGTTCCTAAGGCAGATACTGAAACTCCGGCTAATGTTGCTGTTATATTGGTCCATGTTCCGGAATTTGTTGGTGGGTTTGTATTGGCATAGCCATTACCGATATGAACACTATACAGAGGATTAGCAGTGAAATTAATTGGAGTGGTAAGTGTGTAGCTACCAGTCAATGCTGTTCCTGGTGCACTAGCTCCTCCATTGGCCCATTCAGCACTTACAGCAGCTCCGAAATTACTGGTTCCTCCTACCTGCAACAAAGGAGTTCCTGCTAATGCACTTGTAGGCATTACAATGATGGCTAAATCATTTGCCCAGGTTGTACCTGTCTGCGCAGTTAGAGTTGCATTTAATGACACACTTGTTAATGTACCTTGCAGTGCACCACTGTTATGCAAAACTGCAAATGATGCACCTCCTACAGTAAAAGTAGGAATAGTAGTTGTTGCCTGGCCAAAGGCTAAAGTATTGATTGCTAATAGCCCAATAAGTAAAAGCTTCTTCATGATCTTTATTTGTTTTGAGCAAATATATGTTTTTTAATTAAAAAGCCAAACAGGTTAATATTTTACATTTTATATCAAATTAACATAATATATTTTAATCAAAATAAATAAAGATATTAAAACTATAGAAAAGTTATATTTCCAAAATACCATCTATAAATAAAACAATACACTAAAAAATAGACCTATTTTCAGTTCAATAAAATAATTTACTTAATAATCACTTTTTCTGTAAAATTTCTTCCTTCTGTTTTTATATTTACGAAATATGTACCTACTGATAAGCCTCTTACATCTATTTTGTTGTTGCTTATTTCAGTCTTTACAAGCCTTGCGGAAGTGTCATACATCTCTACACTTTTCACTTTGCGGACAGAATTAATATGTATAAAATCAGTTGCAGGATTAGGATAAAGAGATATTTCTTTAGCATTTATCTTAGAATCTTTAACTCCCATTACCTGCAGTTCACTATTTACTTTAATATTATCAATATAAGCAGATCCTAATGCATTATTGTGTACAAAACGCAATTGATTGATATTGAGCGAAGCAGCAGGCAATCCTGTATAAATTAAACTATCATTAACGTAATACCTTACATCCGTGGTAGTTCCTACGACCTTAAACCTGTACCAGGTATTAGGAAGCCAGCTTGAAGGGATAGAAATCAAATCCTGTATGCCAGACACGGTATTCAGAATTTTCATCAATCCTATTTTATCAAAATCCAATCTTACAACATACTGATCATCAATATTGCTCACCCCTTGAAAGCCAAAATCAGAGCCGTTAAGCTGCGAGATATTAATATCAAATGATACCGAGAAGTTATTGAAGGGAAGAGGTGCTGATAAATTATAAAAGCCTCCGATGATGGGATCAGACTGGGTTCCGTAGACATTTTCTTTGACAATTCTCAGAGAACTGCTTCCATCACTGGCTTTATCTATAGTGATGATCTGATTGGTCACATTTTCCGGCACTCCTCCTGTAGGGGTACTGATCCACCCTGCTTGTCCGTTGATATTTCCAACACTGAATCCTTCATTAGATTCAAAAGATACAGTTTGTTGGGCAAAAATGCACACTGAGCAAACAATAAATGCAATTGAGTAGTATTTTTTCATGGTAAATCAAGTTTTGTATTAAAAATATAAACTTTCCACGAATGGTGAAATAACTTATTGCAAATAAAAAATAACCGTTTTATTTTCAGGGATTTAATTTTCAAATTCCTAAAAAAAGCCCCTTAAAAGTCTATTATCTGATTCAAAAAAGCAAAAAAAATAAGGTATTTCTTTGCAGAAACACCTTATTTTTTTTGCTTTTTATTGAATTACTTTGAATAATTTTCAAAAAACAATGGAATACTTTCAATTCCTTTATAGAAATTAAATAATCCATAATGCTCGTTTGGAGAGTGAATCGCATCAGAATCCAACCCAAAGCCCATCAATACAGACTTAGCTCCTAAAACCTGCTCAAACATGGCTGTAATCGGAATACTTCCTCCTCCTCTGTAGGGAAGAACTTCTTTTCCGAATGCTGATTCCATAGCTTGTTTTGCTGCAGCAAATTCTTTGGTATCCGTTGGTAAAACGTAAGGCATTCCTCCGTGGTGAGGCGTTACTTTAATTTTTACTGTATCCGGAGCAATTTTTTCAAAATATTTCGTGAATTTCTCTGTGATCTCCTGAGGAGTCTGGTAAGGCACCAAACGCATAGAAATTTTAGCAAATGCTTTTGAAGGAATTACCGTCTTCGCTCCTTCTCCTGTATAACCACCCCAGATTCCGTTGCAGTCTAAAGTAGGACGAATAGATGTTCTTTCCAAGGTTGTATATCCTTTCTCCCCTTCAATATTACTTAATCCGATTGATTTTTTGAATTCCTCCAGATTATCTTTCAATTTATTCATATCAGCTCTGTCTGCATCTGAAACGGCTTCTACGTTGTCATAGAAACCATCAATGGTAATATGACCATTTTCATCAATCAGATTAGCGATCATTCTTGAAAGAACGTGAATAGGGTTTGGAACTGCTCCTCCGTAAAGACCTGAGTGCAGATCTCTGTTTGGACCTTCCACTTCTACTTCTACATAACTTAAACCTCTTAATCCTGTAGTAACAGTCGGTTGTTCGTTGCTGTAAATATGAGTATCGGAAATTAAGATGCAGTCGCAAGCTAATTTCTCTTTATTTTCATTTACCCATTCTCCTAAGCTTACAGATCCTACTTCTTCTTCTCCTTCCAGGATAAATTTAACATTACAAGGAAGAGCATTGGTTTTCATCATAGCTTCGAAAGCCTTCAAATGCATAAAGAACTGTCCTTTGTCATCAGCAGAACCTCTGGCAAAAATTGCTCCTTCAGGGTGAAGTTCAGTTTTCTCAATATAAGGCTCAAAAGGTGGTTTTGTCCATAGTTCCAATGGATCAGCCGGCTGAACATCATAATGTCCATATACCAATACTGTAGGTAAGCTTTTATCTAAAATCTTCTCTCCGAAAACAATTGGATACCCTTTTGTCTGGCAAATTTCAACATTGTCAGCGCCTGCATCTTTAAGGTAAGCCGCCACTACATCTGCACATTTCAAAACGTCATCTTTATACGCAGGATCTGCAGAAATAGAAGGAATTCTCAATAACTCAAATAATTCATCCACGAAACGCTGTTTGTTTTCGTTAATGTAATTTAATGTCTCTTGCATTGTAAAATTTTATTTTGTTAAAATTAAAAAAAATGCCTGGCAGGACCAAGCAAAAAGGCAGTATTTTATGAACCTTATGCTAATGAGCCCTATAGCGATCTTTTTCATAAAAAAATGCCCTGCAGAAACAGGGCACTTGTATATCTTATACGACTAATTAGTGTTCAGCTTTAGGAGCTTTTTCTGCTTCAGCAGGTTTTGCAGCAGCAGTACTGTCTGTTTTGTGAGCTTCAGGTTTTGCAGCTTCTTCTTTGTGTCCTTCAGCGGCAGTAGCAGCCTCATGACCGTGTCCGTGAGCTTCTCCTCCCTGTGCGTCATCAGAATATCTTTCTACTCCTTCTTCTAGTTTTAGAGTGTTCTTATTCCCACCAGCAGATACTTTTTTACAGCTTACAGCTACAGTTGCAATAGCTAAACATATAATCAATTTTTTCATATGCAAAATTTATTTTTTTTTAAAAGTCATATAAAACCGCCTTATTGTAGTCTGTTCTGGTTATTTAAACAGCGAGCGATTTCATGCTTATATTTTTGATTGCCCAAAATTAAGAAATCCTATATTTTTCAGCAACATTTTTATACTGATTTTAAAATAATTTTCCCTTTTTTGGATTGTGTAAAAATAAGGTAGTGTTCTCCCCCGTCTTTCAACCCGTATTTCTTTTTGATTTCTTCAGGTTTTAAAGGATAGTTTTTTGAAATGATATTGAACTGACTTTTCTTCTTAATCTGTTTAGAATCAATTGATTCAATCTCAAAAAATCGCCCTGGAAATTCCTCTTTCTTTTCGTTGGAAGTATAAAAATGGCTGTTTGGGTGAAGTTTTTTCAATCCGAATTTTTCTGAAATCAAATTAAAGACACCCGCCTTCAAAATAGCATTATTGGGAATATAAATGTACTTTTCAGGTTCCGAATACTCCGATTCTGCAGTTTCCTCTTCTCCAAATGTAAAGGTAAAAGCAGATTCACCACTCTCAAGGTTCACACAGTTGCATATAATTCCATCCTTATTTTCATTAGATAAGAAAACAACGACTTCCTTTACATCATTTTTCAAAGCAATGATCTCAATCCTTGAAATATCAGGTAACACTGAAACAAGATATTTAAGATCAATAAGCGGAGAGAGCTTAATCACCACCTGATTGGAGATAGAAAGTAACTTTTTCTGAATTTCAAGAATATCAGGAGATAAGTCTTCCAAAAGAAAAACTTTATTTTTATGCTGGTCTCTTCTTGCTGGATCAAGGTAAATAACGTCAAAATGTTCCTGATTCTCGTTCAGGAAATCTTCCAGTTTACGGTTGATAAATCTCGCCTGACGGCCTAAAGTACTCCAGTTATTTTCAACAATCTCTAAAAGCTCCGTATTTTGCTCTACCAGAGTAATATCATCAAAATTTTGAGAAAGATAATAGGCATCGATACCAAAACCGCTTGTCAGATCAATGAATTTCCTTCCTTTCAAGATTCCGGATTTGTACAGGGCTGTTTTTTCTGATGAAGCCTGTTCAAGATTCAACTGTGGCGGAAAAATAATGCCTTCTTTCAAAAGAAAAGGAAATTTTCTCTCTGCTACCTGTTTTCCTTTGATCTGCTGTACAATTTCATGCATGGAAACTTCTGGAAATGGGGATTTTTTCAGTAATAATGCATGTAAATCTGTATTCAGATTTGCATTGATATAATGTTGAACGTCTTTGTTGAGTATTTTAACCACAGATTTTTCCCAGATTGTAAATAATAGATAGTATGCTAAAAATTATCTTTTATAAAAAATATAATCAGTCAATAGCGGGGGTATACCATTCTGTTTCAACAAAGAATTGATCTGTCCTCTGTGATAAGTAGAGTGATTGACCGCGTGAAAAAGCATTTCAAAAATACTGTTATCGAATTTTGTTCCTCTTGAATTCTGATACTCTATCCTTTTCTCGAGATCAAGATTATTTATAATATCAATGCTTTTAAGAAAGTTCCCATGGTTGATCTCATCAAGGGATTCAAAAAGATTGATCTGCCAGACTTCAAAAGTTATTTCGCCCAATATTCTTGCATTCCAGATCTGCTGAGCATTTATTGTATGATTAATGAGACTGATTGTCTTCTCATCCAAAGCTTCTTTATTTTCAGAAATAACTTTAATCATTTCACGGTTGAAATGATAGGTATATTCAAATAAATCAATCAGTTTTTCTTTCATTAGTAAAAACTATAAATTGTTATCTTTATGCAACGTCAACACATTTGGGGACGTAGGATCAATATCTGTCGGGTTTCTATTTTCAAAGTCTAAAAATAATAGAAATTCATTCTCACTAACAAATTTGATAAGTCCACTTAAAAACTTGCTTTCTTCAAGTTTATTATTGAAATCATTGTATGATGCAATCAAATTAAATTTAACAACTTTTTTTGAAAAATCCGTAGTATATTTTACATGCGCAACTTTACCTTTATTGGGTCCGTCAGGAATTATATGATTTCTACCGTCAATATTCAGTCCATCAAGTTCTACTTTTACAAAACCATCGGAAAAAAATGTAAATGATCCGTTACTAACAGCATCTGTTCCAACCCATTTTCCGTATAGATTTTTCTCAGTTTGAGAAAAACATACTCCAAAAAACAATAAAAGGAAAATTAGAAAACTTTTTTTCATAGTATGATTAATGTTTTATTCAAACATTTCAGCCCAACGTACTGCTTTTATCTCTTTTTCGTTGTAAAGATCTGCAATAGACTTTTTAACGTCTAGTTTAGGGTATAAATTCACTCCTATCAGCTTTATTTTCACTTCTTCAATCCATTGCTGCTCTTCAACAGCGTGATCATAGATCTTTTTCTGTACAACTCCTTGCTTTATAAGTTCAAGATATCCTCCTGCTTCTTCAATTTCAATGAATAGCGCCCATGACTTTTCTGCAATCTGCTGAGTAATGTCTTCGATATAGTAACTTCCATTAGAGGCATCTTCAAATACATTGATAATACTTTCATAAGCCAGCACAATCTGTTGTTTGAAAGAAATCTCTTCTGAGTTATCAGTACTTCTGGCTACAAGGTAGTTATTGGTAAAAACAGCATCTGCTCCTCCTATCATTGCCGAAGCAAGCTCTAAGGTTGAGCGGATAAGGTTGTTTTCATTATCAGCAATGGCTTTATTTCTCTGCGAAGTTTCTGCAAAGATGTAAGGGATTTCATCCATCCCGTATTCCTTGGAAAGTTGATTGAAAAGTATTTTAAAAGCTCTCAGTTTTGCCATTTCAAAGAAATAACTGCCACCTACTGCTATTCTGAAGATCAGTTTATTTAAAATTTCTGCTCCATATACTTCTACCAGTTCCTTAGCTTTTGCTAAAGCAAAACCAAGCTGCTGATAAATAGCTGCTCCGGCATTCTGATGCAGTGAAATATCTACACAAATATTTCTTTTAAAATCTTTTGCCAGTAATTCTTTTGCCAGCTGATCATCAATGTTTCCTTCTTTTTCATTAAAAACATCGATCAAAGAAAAATACTGGTCTTCCTCTTTGGGACTGATGTGTCCTGCAAGGTCTTTATTATTGATAAAAATAGCTTTCTGATCAAGATTTTCTACATTCTGATCCAAAATAAATGCAAATACTTCATCTTCCAAACTTTCATGGTATCTTGCTACCAAATGGGTACTTTCCTCAACTCTAGGCAGGTTTACCAAAGGTTTCTGAACTTCTGTATAAAAAGGCTTCACCTCTATTCCTTCTAGATTCTGTTTTTCTAAAATGGGATAAATGTCCTCTGTTTTAAGTTGTTTTTTGACTAAACTCTCCCAGTTTGAAAGGATATCTGTATTTGACATTAGTTTTATTTTTTATGAATTGTCTATGATAAAGTTGGCTCCACAAGTAAATTTCCATTACATTGAAAAATTGACAAGCAAAGCGAATTGACTATTCACCATTGACCTATTTTATTCGACTTCTATTATTTTTTAGGCACCTTTGTGCTGTCTACCACCAAAATGAAGATTTCTTCATTCGGTTTCTTCATAAAATAATTTTCTCTTGCGTATTTTTCTTTCTCTGACTTGTTGTTCATCAGTTTTTTATAAAAAGCATCGTTCTTATCATATTCTTTTTTATAATAGTCCAGTTGCTCTTCATACTTGTGAATCTCACCATTCAGTTCGTTAATAACAAGAAATGAGGTTTTATCGAAAAAAACCATCCATACCAAAAACAGACAGATCGTAATGGTATACTTATTCAAAACATATTTCTGGATAAGTTTGAATGTTTCAGATTTCGGCTGAATGTCTTTGATAAGGTTGTTTTCTTCCATTTTTTTTAATGTTTTTTCAACGAGTTTTTAATAACAGTAGTTAAAAAATCAATCGCTACGGAATTCTGTTTCATATTAGGGATAATAAGATCGGCATCATTTTTAGATGGCTCGATAAATTCCTGGTGCATTGGTTTCAAAGTAGTCTGATAACGGTGTAGTACCTCGCTCAGATCTCTCCCCCTTTCCTGGGTATCTCTTCTGATCCTCCTGATCAGCCTTTCATCAGAGTCTGCATGAACGAATACTTTCAGGTCAAACTCTTTCAGTAGTTCTTTATTGGTCAATACCAGAATTCCTTCTACTACCAATACGTTTTTAGGTTCTACAGTGACATGATCTCCTGTTCTGGAATGAGTGACAAAGCTATAAATCGGCTGTTCAATAGGCTCATTATTCTTTAAAGCTTTCACATGTTTTATCAATAATTCAAAATCTATAGACTTCGGATGGTCATAATTCAGAGCCTCTCTTTCTGTCAGTGTCAGACCTTGGTTGTCGTGATAATAATTATCCTGAGAGAGGATATTCATTCCCTCAATATCAAGCTGCTGAAGTATCTTATCAACAACTGTAGTTTTGCCGGATCCAGTACCACCAGCAATTCCTATTACAAGCATTCTTTTTTGTTTCTTTATAGTTGGTACAAATATACTATTTTAGATAAAATATGACAATGTAAGAATATTGAGAAATTAAAAGATTAAAGCATTTAAAGATTAAAAGATTTCCCGAAAGGCCATTACTCTTTGTGATGTATTGCTATTACTTGATTTTCATCTCCGGATTTAATAAAAAAAACCGACAATTAATTTGTCGGTTTTTTATTTTATACGATTTCGCTTGTTAATTCGCGCGAAATTAATTTGTCATGCATAGGTTTCAAAACATCTATTGAGCCTGTTTTCACAGTACATTTACCTTTGTAGTGAACAAGGATTGTACATTGCTCGGCCTGTTCCAAAGAATGTTTACAGATTTCGATCAGGCAGTCTATTACATAATCAAATGTATGAATATCATCATTATGCAATACGAGTTTATAAACTTCATCTGTATCATCCAAAACGAGGACTTCTTCTTCATACTGACGTTTTGGGTTTTCGTAGTCTTTAATGCTATTATAAAAATTCATCCTAACGGTTTTAAACTTCTCCAATTTTATCTGCTAAATGATCTATAGCATTAGGTTCCTGATAGATCAGCTCTACAAGCTCTACACTCTTATTATTCATTTTCAGAATTTTGAAGTGATAATCCTCAAGGTCAAACTCCTGATTTTCTTCCGGGATTTCTTCCAATTCATAAAGAATGAATCCGGCTAATGAATTATATTCACTTTCTTCGGAAAGAGGAAGTCTTTTTGGCAAGAATTCATTGATTTCGTCCAAAGGCTGTGTAGCCTGTACCCAATAGGTATTGTCCGCTATTTTATCAACGATCTTTTCTTCATCGTCTTCTTCATCCTGAATTTCTCCTACCAGTTCTTCCAGAATATCTTCTAATGTGATAATCCCTTCAGTTCCTCCAAACTCGTCTATAACGACCGCTATATGTTGTTTTTTAAGCTGGAATGTTTTCAGTAAGTCTGATACTTTCTTGCTTTCTACTACGAAAAACGCATCACGCATCAGATCTTTAAGGTCTTCATGATCCAGGTCTCCTTTTCTTTTAACAAATTCTCTGATGATTTCTTTTGTATAGAAAATACCAATGATATTGTCAATAGAATCAATATATACAGGAATACGCGAATATCCGCTATCCATAATCTTGTTGATAATGTCGTTGACATCTTCTTCAAAATCGATGGAAGTGATATTTTGTCTTGGAACCATGATCTGTTTAGCAGAATGATCTGTAAAATCAAATGCATTTTTGATGATCTCATAGTTTTCTTCCTCAATTTCTCCGCTGTCAGCACTTTGTTTTACCAAAAGCTGAAGTTCCTCAGTAGAGTGAATCTCCTGTTCGGAAGCCGGGTGGATTTTAACCAATCTAAGGAAGCCATTTGACATCGAGTTCATCAACCAGATAAATGGTTTAAAAACCGTGTAAAAAACCCTCAATGGAACCGCAGTTGCCATAGTGGTTGCTTCAGATTTTCTAATCGCGATTGATTTTGGAATAAGCTCACCAAATACAATATGCATAATGGTAATCAATACAAAACTTGTCACTACCGAAATTGTAGTAATCGTTGTCTGAGTCAATTCAATGCTCAAAGACGCGAAAATATTTTCAACAATATGATGCAGGGCACTTTCCCCTACCCATCCAAGGGCAAGTGATGCCAATGTAATTCCTAATTGTGTGGCGGAAAGATATTCATCAAGATGTTTGATGATATGCTCTGCCTGTTTAGCCATAGAATTGCCTTCTGCAGCTTTTAACTGAATTTGTGAGTAACGAACTTTAACAATTGAAAATTCTGCGGCTACGAAAAAGCCATTTAGTAAAACAAGAAATAAGGCCAGCAAAAGCCTGACTATGTCCGAGTCCATTTAGAAGTTGTATAAATTTTATTAGCTACAAAGATATGCAAAATAAAAATAACCTGAATCGGGATAGATTATTTCAATTGAGTATTTTTTGAAAGAAAAATATGAAGGGATAGGATGTGGCTATTTTCCAATAAAAAAATATCTGAAGGGCAACTTTCATTTCTCCGTAAAAAGAGACCTTTTGGGTAATAAACAGCGGTTTTAACCTTATATAACTAAAAAAGCACCGAATGTATCGGTGCTTTAATTGTATGTTAAAATAATTCTTTATGAATTTTTCAAAGCTTCTGCTCCGGAAACAATTTCCAAGATTTCATTGGTAATTGCAGCCTGTCTTGCTTTGTTGTAGAAGATCTTAAGATCATTTCTCAAAGATTCTGCATTGTCTGTAGCTTTGTGCATTGCTGTCATTCTCGCTCCGTGCTCAGATGCTACTGAATCCAGAATTGATTTGAAAACCTGAGTTTTGATAGACTTTGGAATCAAGTTATCCAGAATCTCAGCTCTGTTAGGTTCAAAAATGTAATCTGTTTCCACCTGTGGCTCTGTGTTTTCAGGCATCAGAATCGGAAGAAGTTGTTCTGTTGTTACTTCCTGAGTCGCTGCATTAACGAATTTATTGTAGATAACATATACTTCGTCAAATTTACCTTCTCTGAAGCTTGTCATTACTCCTTCAGTCATATGAGCAACTGCATCAAAGTTCAGATTATCATAAACAGAACTTCCATTAGCATATACCGAACGGCTTCTTCTTACAGCATCAAATGCTTTTTTACCTACAGGAAGAACTTCAACCTCGTATTGAGAATTGTTCTGAAACTGAAGGTTAAGCTCTTTTACAATTGAAGAGTTAAAAGCTCCTGCAAGACCTCTGTTTGAAGTAACAGCGATAAAAAGTATTCTTTTAACCTCTCTTTTCTGAGCATATACAGAAATCTGATCAGGATCTGAGCTAGAATTTACATTCTGGATAAGCTCCTGTAATTTTTCAGAATATGGTCTTAGCATTACGATTGCGTCCTGTGCTTTTTTAAGTTTCGCAGCGGAAACCATTTTCATAGCACGGGTAATCTGCATCGTAGATGAAATTGACGTAATTCTTCCTCGTATTTCTTTTAAGTTTGCCATTAATTTGGGTTCAAAGTTTATGGTCTAAAGTTTAAGGCTTAAAATGTTATCTTTTAAACCTTAAACATTTATTTTTTTAGTTGTATTTAGAAGCTAAATCGTTAGCAGCCTGCTTAAGAACACCTGTAATATCGTTATCGATTTTTCCAGACTTAATAGCAGCCATTGTATCAGGGTGCTTAGATCTTAGGAATTCGATGTACTCGTGTTGGAATTCTTTAATTTTGTTCAAAGGAACGTTTCTCATTAAGTTTTCTGTTCCAGCATATACGATCGCTACCTGACTGTCTACAGGAAGTGGTGCATTTACCGGCTGCTTAAGGATTTCTACGTTTCTTTCTCCTTTAGAGATTACTGCTAAAGTAGAAGCATCAAGATCAGAACCGAATTTCGCGAACGCTTCTAGTTCTTTATATTGAGCCTGGTCTAATTTAAGAGTACCAGAAACTTTTTTCATTGATTTGATCTGAGCATTACCTCCTACTCTCGATACAGAGATACCAACGTTGATCGCTGGACGAACCCCTGAGTTGAATAGATCAGACTCCAAGAAGATCTGTCCGTCTGTAATAGAGATTACGTTTGTAGGGATATATGCAGAAACGTCACCAGCCTGAGTTTCAATGATTGGAAGAGCAGTTAATGAACCACCTCCTTTCACGATTGGTTTAAGAGATTCTGGCAAATCGTTCATTTGCTTAGCAATGTTATCATCAGCGATTACTTTTGCAGCTCTTTCCAATAGTCTTGAGTGAAGATAGAAAACGTCTCCAGGATAAGCTTCACGGCCCGGTGGTCTTCTCAATAGTAGAGAAAGCTCACGGTAAGCAACAGCTTGTTTAGATAAATCATCATAAACGATAAGCGCTGGTCTACCAGTGTCTCTGAAGAACTCCCCGATAGAAGCTCCTGCCATTGCAGAATATACCTGCATTGGAACTGGATCTGATGCGTTAGCCGCAACGATTACAGTATATGCTAAAGCTCCTTTATCAGAAAGCGTTTTAACGATTTGTGCTACAGTAGAAGCTTTCTGACCGATCGCAACATATATACAATATACAGGGTTACCTGCATCAAAAAATTCTCTTTGGTTGATGATCGTATCAATCGCAACAGTAGTTTTACCTGTTTGTCTGTCACCAATGATAAGCTCTCTCTGACCTCTTCCTACCGGAATCATCGCATCAATTGCAACAATACCTGATTGTAAAGGCTCAGTTACCGGCTGTCTGAAGATAACTCCAGGAGCCTTTCTTTCCAATGGCATTTCGTATAAATCCCCAGTAATAGGACCTTTACCATCGATAGGGTTACCAAGAGTATCTACTACTCTTCCTAACATTCCTTCTCCTACTTTGATAGAAGAGATTCTGTTTGTTCTTCTTACTGTATCACCTTCTTTTACTAATTTACTTTCACCAAGTAAAGCAACACCTACGTTGTCTTCTTCAAGGTTAAGTACAATACCTTCTACATCACTAGAAAATTTCACCAACTCTCCGTATTGTACGTTTTCTAACCCGTATACACGAGCAATACCATCACCGATGGTTAAAACTGTACCTACTTCCTCAACGTTGGATTGAGTATCGAAGTTGGCCAATTGCTGTTTTAAGATCGCAGATACTTCTGCCGGATTTATTTCTGCCATTGTATGGTTGTTTTTCTTAATTTAATTGGAAATCTTTTTTAACTTGGTTAAGTTTTGTCTTCACAGACGCATCTACCTGCTGGTCACCTACTCTCAGAACATATCCTCCAAGAATTTCAGGCTTTACAATTACTTTCAAATCGAAGTTTGAATCAGCATTTACAAGATTGGTAGATCTTAAAATCTGGTCAAGATTTTCTTTTGAAAGCGGAGTTGCTGTAGTAAGCGTTACTCTTTGTATACCACTAAGGTCTTCTACTTTATTGATAAATTCCTGAGCGATATTTTTCAATTGGTTTTCACGTCCGTGTTTAATCACCAATCTGATCAGATTTTGGGAAGAAACAGATAAACCTTTGAAAATTTCGTTTGCTACTTCTATCTTCTTTTTTGAATCGATGTAAGGAGTCATGAAAAATTTATTTAAGTCCGCAGACTCTTTCATGATCTTTGCTACATCTTTCATTTCAGAAAATACAGTAGCCGTTTGACCTGATTCGTTGGTGAAGTCAAGTAAACCTTGTGCGTATCTTTTAGCTACTTTAGATGTAAGCATTCTTAGTTAAGGTTTGATTTGTTTAAATAATTTTGAACTAATTCGTTTTGAGCTTCGTTGTTATCCAGCTTTTGTTTCAAGATAGACTCAGCAATATTTACAGATAAAGTACCAATTTGAGTTTTGATGTCTGCCATTGCAGCATTTTTCTCAGCGTTGATTGTCTGTTTAGCAGCTTCGATCATTTTGTCTCCTTCAGCTTTAGCAACATCTTTAGCTTCCCCTACGATTCTGTCTTTAATCTCTCTAGCTTCTTTAAGGATAGCATCTCTTTCGATTTTTGCTTCACGAATGATTCTTTCGTTATCCTCTTTTAAAGTTTCCATTTCTTTTCTAGCTAATTTAGCTTGGTTAAGAGCGTCAACAATAGATGTTTCTCTGTCATTGATAGACGTTAAAATAGGTTTCCAAGCGAATTTACCTAACAAGAATAATAATGCTAGAAAAATAACAGATTGGATAATAAATAATCCTGATGAAAACTGATGAATTAATTCCATTATATAAATGTATAAATAATTATTACTTTTTTAAAGAACCATTATCTGCAACCAACCGTTACAGATAATGGTCTGATTTTAATTAGTTTACTGCGAATAGAGCAGCAAACGCAACACCTTCTACAAGTGCAGCTGCGATAAGCATAGCTGTTTGGATTTTTCCAGATTGCTCAGGTTGTCTAGCGATAGCTTCAAGAGCAGCAGCTCCGATTTTACCAAGACCGATACCTACACCTAGTACTACGATACCAGCACCTACAATTTTAGGGATTTCCATAATATATAATTTTAAAAAATTTGTTTTACTTTAATTAACTCTTTCAATTAGTGAGCAGCATGATGTTCGTGCTCGTGCTCTTGTACTGCCATTCCGATAAACAAAGCTGATAACATTGTAAAGATATAAGCCTGTAGGAATGCCACCAATACTTCTAGTAAATAAATTACCAATGTAAGGAATGGGAATGCAACACCTGCAATAATATTCTTAAATACGTAGATCAATCCGATCAAACTCATTACTACGATGTGACCTGCAGTCATGTTTGCAAAAAGACGGATCATCAATGCGAATGGCTTCGTG
Source organism: Chryseobacterium sp. MEBOG07 (assembly GCF_021869745.1). NCBI lineage: Bacteria > Pseudomonadati > Bacteroidota > Flavobacteriia > Flavobacteriales > Weeksellaceae > Chryseobacterium > Chryseobacterium sp. MEBOG07. Next base: position 2,625,281 of record NZ_CP084579.1, on the reverse strand, counting down.
ATTGTTCCTAATAATTCGATAGGAAGCATGATCAGTTTCATTGGAACAGGAACTCCCGGCATCCAGAAGATGTGTTTCCAGTAATCTTTATTCGCTGAGAATGTTGTAATCAAATAGGTAAGGATAGCCAGGAAGAATGTCATTGTAATATTACCTGTAACATTGATTCCGAAAGGCATTAATCCTAAAACGTTAAGAAAAAGAATAAAGAAGAATACAGTTAATAAATAACCCATAAATCTCTTATACTTATGTCCGATATTTGGGATTGCAACTTCGTCTCTTACAAAAACAATTAGAGGTTCTAAAAATCTTGCTACACCTGTAGGAACAACTGATTTTTTATAAGATTTAGCCATTCCACCGAATAACACTAACATAAAGATTGATACCAATAAAATCATCAGTACACTTTTTGTAATAGAAAGATCTAATGGCTTTACGTTAGTTGGGTGACCGTGATCATCAAGAGTTATAGTTCCAGCAGCATCAGTCTTATAGATTTTCTCATGGTGCAGTACATAAAAAGAACCATCTACTTCAGTAGGCTCTCCGTGCATAAACCCTTCTTTGTTACTCATGAAAGCGTGAAAACCGTTATCATATACAATAACAGGAAGAGGGAAACCGATGTGGTGACCTTCTTTATCAACCATCAATGTGAAATCATGCGCATCCAACAAGTGATGATCGATGAACTCTTTGTTTTCTTTGCTTACTTTGTCTTTCTCTGAAAGCTCTTGAGCAGGAGCTGCCCCAGCAGGAGCCTCACCGTGCTGTGCAGACACTAAGTTTAATACAAAAATACTGTAGAATAAAACTGCGAATTTCTTAAACATTGATAGGTTTTTTTCGTTGTGCAAAAATATGATATTTTTTCTATTTTCAATAAATTATTTTACTGTTTTTTATCATGATTAATCAGCTTGATCGCATAGTAGGTAAGCATTGCTGTCAGGACAAAATACGGAATGATGAAATGAAATTTATAGTCTGGAATGACTTCAAAGTTCAGTTTTTTTCTGATTAGGTACATTAAACCAAATTTTAAAAGGATCAAACCAATAACAGACAATCCTAAAAATTGCGGGGCTACTCTATTAATTAAAATAATAAGAGTGATCATCATCATAAACATGACGCTTAGAAAAAGATAAAATTTAATGATTGTAATTTCATCCAGATGAAAAACAAATTTCCAAAGGGAAAAATGTACAAGAAACGTCAGAAAGAATAAAATGACAACAAGAATATTAGGATTGATTTTCATTCTAAATTTTAATTGATCGCAAAAATAGACTTTTTCTATCGTATTATGATATGATTTGATATATATCATTTTTTCTTATATATATAATATTACGTGCCGGACACTTTAGATGTGCTAAAAATTCCTTATTTTTGCAAACCTATAATTTACAATCAATATGTTTAATAGTTTACAGGATAAATTAGACAAGGCATTACACAATATTTCCGGTAGAGGAAAAATTACAGAAATCAATGTAGCGGAAACCGTAAAGGAGATCCGTAGAGCATTGGTAGATGCCGACGTTAACTATAAAGTTGCAAAAGATCTTACCAAAAGAGTTCAGGATAAAGCATTAGGAGAGAACGTTCTTACTTCCCTTACTCCGGGACAGCTGATGACCAAAATCGTTCATGATGAACTTGTGGGACTTATGGGAGGTTCTCAGGAAGGGATCAACCTTTCTGGAAAGCCATCTGTAATCCTTATCGCAGGTCTTCAGGGATCTGGTAAGACTACTTTCTCAGGAAAGCTTGCTCATTATTTACAAACAAAAAGAAATAAAAAGCCTTTATTGGTAGCATGTGACGTTTATCGTCCTGCAGCAATTGATCAGCTGAAAGTATTAGGAGGACAGATTAATGTTCCTGTCTTTACTGAAGAGGGCTCTACTAATCCTTCTACCATTGCTGAAAATGCAATCAATTTTGCAAAAGCCAACAATCATGATGTAGTAATCGTGGATACCGCAGGTCGTTTGGCGATTGATGAGCAGATGATGAACGAGATCAAATCTGTACATTATTTCATCAAGCCACAAGAGACTCTTTTCGTAGTTGACTCTATGACAGGTCAGGATGCTGTAAATACGGCAAAAGCATTCAACGATGCATTGAATTTTGACGGGGTTGTTTTAACGAAATTAGATGGTGATACAAGAGGGGGTGCTGCACTGACAATCCGTTCTGTTGTTGAAAAGCCAATCAAATTTATCTCTACAGGGGAAAAAATGGAAGCTTTAGACCTTTTCTACCCGGAAAGGATGGCAGACAGAATCCTGGGAATGGGAGACGTTGTTTCCTTAGTAGAAAGAGCTCAGGAGCAGTTTGATGAAGAAGAAGCTAAAAAACTTCACAAAAAAATCGCTAAAAATGAGTTCGGTTTTGATGATTTCCTTAAGCAGATCAACCAGATCAAGAAGATGGGTAACATGAAGGATTTGATGGGAATGATTCCTGGGGTTGGAAAAGCGATCAAAGATGTAGAAATCAGTGATGATGCATTCAAACACATCGAAGCGATTATCTATTCTATGACTCCTGACGAAAGAAGAAGACCTTCTATCATCAACACTCAGAGAAAAGGCAGAATTGCTAAAGGTGCCGGAAGAAAAATCGAAGATGTAAATCAATTGATGAAACAATTCGAACAGATGGGTAAAATGATGAAGATGATGCAGGGACCTCAAGGAAAGCAGATGATGCAGATGATGAGCAAAATGCCGAATATGCCCGGAATGCCTGGTATGGGTGGAAAATAAAAAAGACAAAATCAGTCATAAAAAAACTCTCAGGATTTCTGAGAGTTTTTTATTTTTATGGAAATACTTGTTTATTTAAACTTGTATCCTACTCCTAACTGGAAGAAATTCATTTTTAATTTCTCACCATCTACAGGGTTTTTGATCATATTAGTAAGACCAAAGCTATAGCGGGCATCTACAAATAACCCCTTGTATACATTATAATCTGCACCAAAGAACAACCCGAAATCTGTAGATTTTAGCGTATCGTTCAGGTATCTTTCTACATAACGCTCTCCTTCTGCTATCCCTGCAGGATTTGTCATACCTGCATTTGGACCGCTCATTTCAAATTTCACTTTGTTATTGGTCTTAAAACTCACATACGGACCTGCATAAATTCCCAACTCCGGCGTTGCATAATATCTTGCGGATACAGGAATTACAATTCTGTTCAGGTTCATCTTTTCTGTTACCGTAATACCTGGTAGTGAAACTTCTGCTTTTCCACCAAGGTTAGCATATTCTACCTCTCCCTGAATCGCAAATTTGTTATTGAATTTATGTTCAACCAAACCTCCGATATAAAACCCTGACTTGGATTTTAAACCTCCTTCAATTCCCCCAAATTCAAAATCACCTTCATTAGAGTTCAATTTTGACAGAGCGTAACCTGCTTTTACGCCAAATGTAGTTTGGGCATTTAATCCTGCAAATAAAGCAATTGCAGATGCCAATAAAATTTTTTTCATGATTATTATGATAAATAGTTTTAAATTAAATAGTCCTAAGATAGATCTCAGGACTAATTTATTATTTATTATTTTGCAAATACATATTTCACTCCAAAAGTTACTGAAGTTAAGCTGATACCGAATTTATAGTCATCGGCTCTTCTAGCTCCGTCAATATCTCTTTTGTAAGTATTGTATCCAAACTCCCCTATTGTAGCTTCAATTGACCAGTTCTTAGTCACGAAATAATCCAGACCCGGTTTAATATTCACTCCAATGTTCGTATAGTTATTTTTTTGTTTAAACGGAGCGGAAAGTATAGGATCTCCACCGTCACCTTCGCTGTTAAAATCCACTTTTTCCTTTCCAAATTCCAATGGAACCTGCAATTGTCCAAAGATGTATAATTTATCGGATAAAGTCCAGTATTTTCTCACGAATGGAGCAACAACAAATGCGTTATCCGTATCTTTAATTTCAATTGTATTAAGGGATCCAAAACCACTTACTTTATATTTTGTAACAGCATTTTTATAACCTATACCAAGGCCTACAGCTAAGTTGCTATTAACGAAATACCCTATTGTAGGAAGGATTCTGATCACATCATCTTTTCTTCTGCTACCAGCATCATCATTATTTTCGCTGTGATAATATCCTACCTGTCCTGAAAGATAGGACGTTCCTTTTGCAATCTGCGCATTTGATAAACCGAAAAGCGCAACAGCGCCCATCAATACGATTCTTTTCATGATTATTATATTAGTTTTTTTATTAAAAAAAGCCCTAAGGGTTAACTCAGGGCTTTCTTGCTATATGCTTTGTTTATTACTTTGCAAATACATATTTAACTCCGAAAGTTACTGAAGATAAATTCAATCCGAAGTTATAGTTGTTTGTAGCATCACCATCTTTTGGCTTGTAGTTGCTATAACCGAACTCACCGATAGTAGCTTCGATAGACCAGTTCTTGTTTAAGAAATAATCTAAACCTGGCTTCACAGTAACACCGATTTTAGTGTACTTAGCTTCAGTAGAAGTAGAGTTTGAAACAACTGTATTTCCTGTAGTAGCTACAGAACTGTTTTCAACCTCAGTTTTTCCAAACTGCATTGGTACTGCTAATTGTCCGAAGAAATATAACTTGTCAGACAAAGTCCAGTATTTTCTTACGAAAGGAGCAACAACAAAAGCTGGAGTTTTAGTAACGTTCTCGTTTACAATTGTAGTGTTTCCTAAAGTTGCAGTAGTAGTGGTAGTGTTCTTTTCAGTTTGGTAACCAATTCCTAATCCAACTGCTAAGTTAGTGTTTACGAAATATCCAACTGTAGGTAATACGTTGAAGTTTTCTTTTTTAATGTTTCCGTTGTTAGATTCTACTTGAGAATAACCAACAGATCCTGATAAATATGTAGTTCCTTTAGCAATTTGAGCGTTTGATAAACCAAAAAGTGCAACAGCACCCGCTAATAATATTTTTTTCATTTTAAAAAATTTTAATACTTTCTGAGGGCAAATTTACAGTGGCTACCACGAATATTAAAATTTGTTAATGTGATTAATATCATTGTTAAAATTCAGGGTTTTGTAAAAATAAATCCTATTCGGGAGAAGTCTTTGGGTTTTTCACAATATTATGAATAAAAAAACTACATTTTATCAACAAGAGACAGATATGTTTACTTTTTTAGATTTTACTTTTTTTTCTAAACCCCCATGAATTCTACAAAAATACCAAAATTAATTAACCTAAAATATTAATTTTTAAGTTATTAACTCTTAAAATCTAAACAAATGTTTATTGTTGAGGAATAATTTCGTCTTTTCTAATCGCTGTAGGTTGATTATATTAAAAAAATCTGATACAATATTCGTATAAGCTATATATAAGCTACAAAAAAGAAAGCAGGACAATTTTGTCCTGCTTTATGTTATAATCTGATATTAAAATTTCAGAATTAGTTTCCTCCGAATTTGAAACCTACACCAATTTGTGCAAAGCTGTTAGTCGCTTTTTCGTTCCCATCTGGATGTTTTGCAAGGTTAGAAATTCCAAGATTATATCTTGCATCAAAGAACAATCCATTTTCTAAAGCATATTCTGCACCAAGGAAAGGAGCGATGTTCAAAGTATTCATTTGATCTTTGATATCTCTTTCATCGTCTGCATTAATCTCAAATCCTGGAATTCCGAATCCGAAATCAGCGGTAAGCTTTTGTTTAGCAGAAAGAATAAATCCGAAACTTGCTCCTGCAGAAACTGACAACCCTTCAGTGATGAAATATTTAGCAGAAATAGGAACCAATAAAGTATGATAAGTCTGCTTTGCCTTTACATTTAAAAAAGTAGTTGGATTATCAGGATCAGCTTCAGCTACGTTTACCTTTCCTCCAAGTGGCGAGTATAAAAGTTCTCCCTGAAGAGCAAATTTATCGCTCAATTTGTATTCAGCAATACCACCAATATAGAAAGTATGTACAGGATCTGAAGTTTCAGACTGTCCGTCTCCTTTTAATTTAACTGTAGAGTAAGAGTATCCAGCTTTAGGACCAAATCGAAATTCTTGTGCGTTTGCAGAAATTCCCATAACAGCAACGGCTGCAACAAGTAAAAGTTTTTTCATGTTTTAATTAGTTTTTACATTTAAGGATTGCAAAGCTAATTATTTTTTTCAAATTAACAAATTTTAATAAAATAATTAAAGGTTAATGAAAGGTTAATAGGAACTTTTACTTATTCAGAACTACTCGTTTCTCAATCTTTTATCTTCATCATTATAGGCAAGGATAATCTTTCTTACCACAGGGTGTCTTACAACATCCTCTTCTGTAAGATGTACAAACCCGATCTCCTTTACTCCACTTAAAATTCTCATAGCCTCTTTCAGCCCTGACTGTTGATTTTTTGGAAGGTCAATCTGGCTTGGATCTCCTGTAATAATGAACTTGGCGTTCATCCCCATTCTGGTAAGGAACATCTTCATCTGCGCATGAGTGGTGTTCTGTGCTTCATCAAGAATCACAAAGGCATCATCCAGGGTACGTCCTCTCATAAAAGCCAAAGGAGCTACTTCAATCACTTTTTTCTCCATGAATCCCTCCAGTTTCTCATGGGGAATCATATCACGAAGTGCGTCGTATAAAGGTTGCAAATACGGATCCAGCTTTTCTTTAAGGTCACCCGGCAGGAATCCCAGACTCTCGCCTGCTTCTACAGCCGGTCTTGTCAGGACAATTCTTTTTACTTCCTTATCTCTCAATGCTCTTGCCGCCAATGCGACACTGGTGTACGTTTTCCCGGTTCCTGCAGGACCTATGGCAAATACCATATCCTTTTTCTCCGTTTCCTTTACCAGCTTTTTAAGATTGGTAGTCTTAGCCTTAATGACTTTTCCGTTGACCCCTTTTACAATAATATCCTGATCAAAGATCAGATGTTTCTCGTTTTCATCTTTAATATTCAATATATTTTCAACGTCTTTCAGTTCTATTGAATTGTTTTTAGAGATAAATGCGACAATGTCGTTCAGTTTTTGCTTCAGTATGTCTAAAGCTTCCTGATTTCCCATTGCAAAGATAACATGATCTCTTCCTGTAATTTTAATGGTTGGAAAGCTTGATTTTAATAAGTTGAAATATTGGTTATTAACTCCATAGAAGACTTTCTTGTCGATATCTTCCAAATCATATGTTAATTCAAACATGCAGTATTTTATTTATTAGATTTTAAAATTAAAGCTTTTTTTCAAATTTATATCAAATTCTTTTCAACAATCTTTCGGGCTTTCTTTTTATTTTAAATAACTTTGCAATACTACACTATTCTATAAATTGCTCATGTCAATTATTACCCTTACTTCGGATTTCGGAAATTTAGATTACAGAGTTGCTGCTGTGAAAGGCAAAATCCTGTCTCTAAACCCTGAGGTTAATATTATTGATATAACCCACGACATCCAGGCATTCAACCTTATACAGACTTCGTACATTGTAAGAAATGCCTATAAATATTTCCCGAAAGGAACCATTCACATCCTTTCCGTAGACAGTTTTTACAACAAATCAAGAAAAAATCTCATTTATAAAGCTGACGGATCTTACTTTCTGGCGGCCGACAACGGACTTTTGAGCCTTATATTTTTCGACATTAAGCCGGAAGCGATCTATGAGCTTACATTGAACAACCGTTTTGATGACATCATCGACTTTACTTCAACAGATATTTTTGTTCCTGCGGCGGTACATCTTGCCAATGGTGGACTTCCTGAAGTAATAGGACGAAAAATACATTCGGCTAAACAGCTGATGTTCGCAAGACCGGTTTATAATGAATCGGAAGGTATGATTATTGGTGATGTTGCATATATTGATAATTTCGGAAATATAATCTCAAATATCAACAAAGATTTTTTCGAGAATATCAGTAAAGGCTACAACAGTTTCACGATAAAATTCAGAAATCTGAGTCTTTCAAGGATATTTTCCAGCCATACAGAAGTTGTTTCAGACTGGGAAAGGGAGACCGAATTCCACGGGCAGTCGGCTGCAATCTTCAATGACAGTCAATTATTGGAGCTTACGATCTACAAAGGAAGTAAGAAAAATGGCGCTAAAAGCCTGTTTGGATTGAATGTAGGTGAAAATATCTACATCGAATTCAGCTAAGATTATATATTTCATAAAAAAACCGATTTTTTTTATATATTTGTCAAAATCTAAAAATCAAAAATGGCAGAATACAAATTATTGCTTCCTTCCATGGGAGAAGGTGTTATGGAAGCGACAATTATCACTTGGTTATTCAATGAAGGTGATAGCGTAAAGGAGGATGACTCCATAGTAGAAATTGCAACAGATAAAGTAGATTCAGACGTTCCGACACCAGTTTCGGGGAAAATAGTAAAGATTTTAAAGCAAAAAGATGAAGTTGCAAAAGTAGGTGAAGCCATTGCTATTTTAGAAATTGAAGGAGAAGGTTCAGCTTCAGAAGAAGCAGCCACTGAAACTCCGGCAGCTACTCCGGATGCTAACACTCTAAAAGCAATTGAAGAGCCTCTACAAACAGCTGCTGCTTCAAATGTAGAATTTTCAGGAGACCTTTATTTATCTCCACTTGTAAAATCTATTGCACAACAGGAAAATATTTCTGAAACTGAACTGAAATCCATCAAAGGAAGCGGTTTGGAAGGAAGAATTACAAAAGAAGATATATTAGCTTATGTTGCTAACAGAGGAAGCCAGCCGGTTCAGCAGGCAGCTCCTGCACAAGCAGCTTCAGCTCCAAAACCAGCGGTATCTGCTCCTGCAGCTACTATCTCAGTAAATGCTGGTGATGAGATCATTCCAATGGACAGAATGAGAAAGATCATCGCTGAGAACATGGTAAAAGCAAAACAAATTGCTCCACACGTGACTTCTTTCATCGAAACAGACGTTACCAACGTTGTAAAATGGAGAAATAAAAACAAAGCAGTTTTCGAAAAACGTGAAGGTGAAAAACTTACGTTCATGCCAATTTTCGTAAAAGCGGTAGTGAAAGCAATTCAGGATTTCCCAATGATCAATGTTTCTATCAATGGTGAAAATATCATCAAAAAGAAAAACATCAACATCGGTATGGCGACTGCCCTTCCAGACGGAAACCTTATTGTTCCTGTTATCAAAAATGCAGATCAGTTATCTCTTTCAGGCCTTGCGAAAGCAATCAACGACCTGGCTTACAGAGCAAGAAACAAAAAATTAAGACCTGAAGATACTCAGGGAGCAACGTATACAATTTCTAACGTAGGAAGCTTCGGAAACCTTATGGGAACACCGATTATTCCTCAGCCTCAGGTAGCTATCTTAGCAATCGGAGCTATCGTTAAGAAGCCTGCAGTTCTTGAAACAGCTGACGGAGATGTAATCGCGATCAGAAACTTAATGTTTATGTCTCACTCTTATGACCACAGAGTGGTAGACGGATCTCTAGGAGGAATGATGCTGAAGCACGTTCACGACTATCTTCAAAACTGGGATCTGAACACAGAAATATAAGTAATGAGTAATCAGCAATAAGTAATTTTGCCGATTTTAAATACAAAACCTTCGATTAAATCGAAGGTTTTTTTATTGGAAAAAAGCTGAACATTTTATACAAATAACTTACAAACAATGTAACAGAGGGTGTCACTCAATTGTCTTATATAAGAACCATAAACCCGAATTCTCCACACATGAAACAAATTCTTTTAGCAGCATTTGCATTACATATTTCCACGACCGCTTTTTCGCAGCAAACCAATCAGTCTAAATTGATTGACAGCTATGTGAAAGAAGCAATGAAGAACAATAAAATCCCGGGAATGGCTCTTGGAATTATTAAAGACGGCAAAGTAATTTTCGAGCAATATTACGGAACGGAAAATCTGGAAGACCTCAAAAAAGTGAGCCCCAGTTCGATGTTTAGAATCTACTCTACTTCAAAATTAACAGCCAATGTCGGTATTTTTCAACTGATTGAGCAGGGAAAATTATCTTTGGAAGATAATATCTCCAAATATGTTGAAAATATTCCCAAAGAATGGCAGGAAGTAAAAGTAAAAAACCTGCTGACGCATTCTTCCGGAATTCCAAATTTTATTGCTTTTGAGGATATTTCGGTTAATGATTCCAACGCAAAAGTTATTGAACGTCTTTCCAAAGAAAAAATGGATTTTAAAACAGGAAATGAATTCAGATACAATCAAACGAATTACATGCTGCTTACCATGATCATAGAAAAGATTACAGGGAAGTCTTTCGATGATTTTATTATAAGCAACCAATTTTCTGATGTAAGAAACCAGGTCTATTTCTCATCAAATTCTCTTGAGCAGATTCCCAACAGAGTTCAGAAATACAACTACAACAATGAAACAAAACAATATGAGAAAACGCCATTTGACAATGGCGTAAGATCACATTCCGGAAATGGATTGGCCATTACCCTTCCCGCTTTTTTACAATGGAGCAGCCATCTCAGCAAAAACGATCTCCTAAATCAAAACACAAAAGAGATGATGTGGAAACCGTTTGATTATGGAAACAAAAAAGATTCTTTTGCCTACGGCTGGGAGATCAACAAAGCGAACAACATTCCGTCTTATGGCTTTTCTGGTGGAAATGTAAGCGCTTACAGAGTGTTCCCACAGAATAACATGGCCATTATTATGATGTCGAACGGATATAATTTCTTCCCGGCACAGTACCATATTGTCAACCATATTGCATCCATCATTGATAAAAATCTAACCGACGCTTATTCTATAGCTGAAGAATCTATTATTGCTGAATTTGCGAAAGCCAGCAGTCCAAATGCAGAAAAAAACTACTTTAATATCAAAGCTAAAAATCCAACATGGGATTTTGAAAACACCTTGAATAACGTTGGGTATATTTTAATGAGAGGTTCAAGAGTGGATGACGCTGTTAGAGTTTTTGAATTGAATGTAAAGGAACATCCACAATCCGGAGGTGCTTATGACAGCCTGGGAGAAGGTTATTTCAATGCTAAAAACTATCCTTTGGCGTTAAAAAATTATAAAAAATCTCTTGAACTGGATCCACAAAACACAAATGGTTCTACTATGATCACTAAAATAGAAGCTCTTCTCGCTCAGAAAAAATAATTAAAAATCACATAATCTCACTCAACAAAGTCCTGACAAAAGTCGGGATTTTTTATTTGATTTAAACATTATTTATTTTATTCAAAATTCATACTATTTGATTTTTAAATTTTAAAATAATTTAAACAAAATGATAATTTAATGAAATATCAATAATTTAAATTAATTCATTTTACATTACAATCACTTTCTTGGAAGTTTAAGTTATTAGTATTAATTTTAAAACGAATATTATTTGAAAATAGATACCGATTATAGAAGATCCCGTATTTTTACCACTCAAAATTAACAAATGCTGAAATTTTTAATCCTCATTAGAAGATCCCTCAAAAAATCCTTCGACAATATCCGGAATGAACAACTGAAGAACAATCTGCTTCAGGCTATTCCTTTTTGGATAGGATCTGTCATTACAGGCTTTTTTGCCGTTATGTATGCGCAGGTATTTGCCTGGGGTGAGCATCTTATGAATTTTATTTTTGACTGGCATGCGTGGATGATTTTTATTATCGCTCCCGTTGGATTTGTACTTTCCTGGTGGCTGGTAAAAGAATTTGCTCCAAACGCTAAAGGAAGTGGTATTCCGCAGGTGATGGCAGCTGTAGAACTTGCCAACCCCAAAGAACACCGTAAGATCAGAAGTCTGCTAAGCATTAAGATTATCTTTTTCAAAATTCTGTCCTCTGTCATTTTGGTTATCGGAGGAGGTGCTGTAGGACGTGAAGGACCTACGATTCAGATTGCAGGTTCGGTGTTCAGAAAAGTTAATGAATATCTTCCCGAGTGGTGGCCGAAGATTTCTAAGAAAAATATGATTATGACCGGAGCTGCAGCCGGGCTTGCGGCAGCCTTCAACACTCCGTTGGGAGGAATTGTTTTCGCGGTTGAAGAACTGTCAAAAACCCATATCAATTATTTCAAAACAGCTTTATTTACCGCGGTTATTATTGCTGGTCTCACAGCGCAAACCCTTGCCGGGTCTTATTTATATCTGGGATACCCGAAGACCAATGATGTTTCTTTAATGGTCATGTTTCCGATCGTGCTCGTTGCAGCCACAGCTGGTATTTTGGCCAGCCAGCTTTCTGTTGTTATGCTTAAAATCAATAGCTGGAAGAAGAAAAAACTGAAAACAGATAAAGCGAATGTGGTATTCCTGATCATTTGTGCTTTAATTATTGCTTCTATAGCGTATTTCATCAACAGGGAAATTCTTGGCTCAGGAAAAGAGATTATGGAGCGTGTTCTTTTTACCAAAGATAAACACGAAGACTGGTATGTTCCGATTCTAAGAATGCTTGGCCCTGCCCTTTCTTTCACTTCCGGGGGTGCAGGCGGAATTTTTGCCCCTGCTCTTAGTGCGGGAGCAAGTATAGGTTCTGTTATTTCAGGACTTATTCACTTGACACCTAACGAAACCAATGTAGTGATCCTCGCCGGAATGGTCGCTTTTCTTACAGGAATTACCCGGGCTCCATTCACTTCAGCCATTATTGTTCTGGAAATGACCGACAGACATTCTCTGATTTTCCATCTGATGCTGGCAGGTATGGTTTCTTCTATTGCCTCTATTCTGGTAAGCAGACATTCTTTATATGATGTATTGAAAGCAAATTTCCTGGCTGAAATCAGAGCCAAAGAGTAACCAGAGATCAAAAACTGTTATTAAAAGAGAAAAAGTATTGTCAATATTGCTCAACTATTTCACCAATACTCTTGTATATAAGAAATATATTGTCTAATTTTGCACCTCGAAATAATTAACAAATTCATTTAACATTATGAACAATTACGAAACTGTTTTCATTTTAACTCCCGTTCTATCTGAGTCACAGGTAGAGGAAGCAGTAAACAAGTATGTAGATCTTATCAAAGAAAAGAACTGCGAAATCGTTGCTAAAGAAAACTGGGGATTAAAAAAATTAGCTTATCCGATCCAATTAAAAAAGAACGGGTTCTATACTTTAATCGAATTTAAAGGTGAAGGTACTGTAGTAGCTGATCTAGAATTGGCATTTAAGCGTGACGAGAGAGTAATCCGTTACCTTACTACAAAACTTGACAAGCATGCTATTGAGTACGCTGTAACTAGAAGAACTAAAGTAAAAGCAGCTAAAGCTTAATTATTAACCCTATTTTTTAAAAAAGACAAGACATGGCAATAGATGAAATGGCTAAACAAGCCTCTGCAGGAGGAGAATCAGAAGTAAAGTTTCTTACTCCACTTGATATCAATACAAAATCTGAAAAGAAATATTGTAGATTCAAAAAATACGGAATTAAGCACGTTGATTACAAAGATGCTGATTTCTTATTACAATTTGTAAACGAGCAAGGTAAAATCTTACCAAGAAGATACACTGGAACTTCTTTAAAATACCAAAGAAAAGTTTCTGCTGCTATCAAAAGAGCAAGACACCTTTCTTTACTACCTTATGTAGCTGACTTATTGAAATAAGACAAAAATAAATAAGAGAAGAGAGCAATCTCTTCTTTTGTTGCTGAATAAATAATTAATTCTAACTTGATTTTAGAACACTCTAAAATCTAAAAAAAGGACAACAACAATGGATATCATCCTAAAACAAGACGTAGAAAACTTAGGACTTGAGTTTGATACAGTAAGTGTAAAGCCAGGTTACGCAAGAAACTTCTTACTTCCTCAGGGTATTGCACTTTTAGCTACACCTAAAAACAAAGCTGCTCTAGAAGCTACTTTGGAAGCTAGAAAAGAAGAAGAAGCTAAATTAATCGCTGCTGCTAACGCTGTAGTAGATCAATTGAAGAAAACTTCTATCATTATCCCTGCAAAAGTAGGTTCTGGTGACAAATTATTCGGATCTATCAACAATGCAGATCTTTCTGCTGCTCTTGCTAAGTCTGGAGTTTCTGTAGAGAAGAAATATATCAAAATCCCAGGGAACACTATTAAGAGAACTGGTAAAGTAACAGCAAACATCAGATTACACAGAAACGTTGAGTACAACTTCGAATTCGAAATCGTATCTGACGCTCCAGTTGTAGCTGCTCCAGCTGCTAAAAAAGAAGAAGTTAAATCTGAAGAAGCTTAATTGTAAGCAACTGAGATTTTCTCATAATATAAACCACTTCAATTGTATTGAGGTGGTTTTTCTTTTGTATAATAACTATCCCGTCTTTTTGCTTTGCAAAAATCTACCCCCTTCAGGGAAGGGAAATGTAGGAAATCTTAACTGCTATTACTCGTTAAATTGCCTTTTTCACAATCTTCAAATAAGAAAAGGCAAGAAAAGTTTATCCCGCATTATAAAACCCCGCTACCCCGTAACACGTACCCCGAATCTCAAGCCCTCAAACCCTCAAACGCTCCTACTCACTACTTATTCCCTCTTAGTTTCTGCTGATATTCTGTAGGGGCAATACCGATTACTTTTTTGAAAATATTACTGAAAGAAGACAGGCTGTTGTACCCTACCATCATTGCAATTTCATACATATTATATTTCCCTTCCAGCATCATCTCAAGAGAGCGGGTGATTCTTAATGATCTTAGAAAACGAACGTAATTCATCCCCAGAATCTCTTTAAATTTCCTCGAAAGGGTTCTTGTACTCAATCCGAATTCTTTGGCCGTAGATTCGATGGTAAGAGGCTTTTCAAGGTTAGCATGAATGTATCTTGCAATCTTTAATAAGGTCTCATCTTTTGGAAAAGGATGCTGTATTGGAAATGCCAGGTGTCTGTGTTCTTTTTGCTGTAAAACTCCTTTAAGTGCTTTGAGGAAAAAATATTTAGAACTCTCATTTTTTGTGATTTTCCCATCCCATTCTTTAGTGTATAAAATCATCTCCCGAAGTAATTCATTAACAGAATAAATATTAATTTCATCAAAAAAGCCACTTTCATTTTCTTCTTTTTTAAAATAAAAGTTATATAAATCAACTTTTGGGCTGGTAGAAAAAATATAGTGAGGGGTTCCTGCAGGAATCCACATAAAGCATCTTGCCGGAAGGTACCAATGTTTCTGATCTGTAAAAACATGCACGATACCGCCTTCTGCATACACCAATTGTGCAGAACTGTGATAATGAACCTCTGTTGTTACATTTCCTGTAAGAACATGGTAAACGTAAAATTCTGTATCATCCTCTTCTACTATTTTAAAATGACTGTCATTCATGAAATAAAGATAAGAAGAATTTTTAAACTGGCGTAAATGAGCAAATCTTTTTCTGTTTTCACAAATAGGGTCCGATACTTGTTGTCGTAAATTTGCTGCATCAAAATCATTTTAGCAAAAATCCTTTAATTAATTTATGAATATCACATTTAACGCATACAGACATCTGTATATTGCGTTGTGCTTATTATTGAGCAGTTTTTTACATTCACAGATGATAGACTACCAACACCTCGGCTTACAGCAAGCTGTAGAGATCGGTCTGAAAAACAACAAGAATATACAGATAAGCCATCTAAAACAGGAAATGTCCGTTACCAAAGAGAAAGATCTTAAAATGGAAAAACTTCCGGACATTGAATTCCATACAAGCTATAATCAGGTAACGAACCTTTTTCAACATGAGAATGGCGTATTCAACAAAGCAACAAAATACGATGTGATCAATGGTATGTATGATTTTACATTATCTGCATCCATTCCGGTGTATATGGGTGGAAAAATCAAGAATACGGAAAAGAAGGCCGCCATTGACACTGAAATTTCATCTTTAAAAACCCATTTGGATGAGAGACAGCTTACCATGGAAATTATTACTGCTTTTCTACAGATCCATCATTTAAAAGAACAGCAAAGTCTGATCAATGATAAGATGAAGGAAGATTCTGTGAACATCAAACAGGTAAAAGCGCTTAAAGCTAACGGAGTTGTAACTGTAAATGAAGTGTTAAGAACTTCTTTGCAGCTTTCCAATCATACCATGAGCTGGACAGAACTGAATAATGATATTCAGATTGCAGAGCATAAGCTTAAAACGATTCTTTCACTTCCGGAAAGCCAGGAAATGCATGTCAACACAGAAGATTTAATCTCGGATAATGCTTCAATACCTTATATCAATGAATTGACGGAGACAGCTTTACACAAAAACGAGTCTGTTGATATCACTCACAAAAATCTTTCATTAAGGGAATTAGATCAAAAAATTATCAGAGCGAATTATTTACCCAAAATAACAGCGGGTGGAGAATATTTTTTAAAGTATCCCAATATGATGTTCTTTCCTCCTGAACCCTATGCTTATCGTCTGGGAATGGTGGGTGTGAATCTTACCTATCCTATCGAAAATCTGTATAAAAATAAATACAAAATGCAGGAAGCAAGAGAAAATATTGATCTTGCCAAGCTTCAGATAGAGGAAAACGAAGAGAAGATCAGACACAGTGTGTATGAAGCTTACAAAAAGTTTGAAGAAACAGATCAGAAAGTAAAAATTGCCGAAGAAGCTATTACCCAGGCTAAAGAGAATTATCGTATTGTAAGAACAAAATATGCCAATAAGCTAAGTCTTATCACTGAACTGATAGATGCTGACAATACTTATCTGGAGGCTGAATCTAATCTTATTTCTATAAAAATCAACAGACAACTTAAATATTACCAACTCCAATATACGATTGGGAACTTATAAAAACTATGGCACAGAAACAATTGACACAAAAGGAAAAAAGAATCAACAAGTCCATTACTTTACTGGCCTGGATCCTGATCATCAGTGGAATTACGGGTATGGTCAGCTTTTATCTTTTTTCGAGAAAAAATGTTACGACCAATGATGCACAGATTGAACAGTATATTACGCCTGTATCCAGTAAGGTTTCAGGGTTTATTAAAACAATAAAGTTTAATGAAAATCAGTTTGTGCGTAAAGGTGACACTTTAATCGTCATAGACAACAGAGAGTTTGTGAACCAGGTGAATATGGCAGAAGCCAACCTTCATGCTAATGCGGCAACCATAAGTACTATTGAAAGCGGTGTAAACACCAAAGAAAGTGATACTAAGATCATTGATGCTAAAATTGCTTCCGCTAAAATTGATATCTGGCGAACAGAACAGGATTATAAAAGATATAAAAATCTACTGGCAGAAGGGGCAGCAACAGAACAGGAATTTGAAAATATAAAAGCGTCTTATGACCAGTCAAAGACTAATCTTCTGGCACTGGAACAGCAGAAAAACTCAGTAAGAGCCGGAGCCAATGAACAGCAGACTAAAGTTGCTCCCGTTAAAAGCCAGATTCAGCAAAGTTCTGCCAGCCTGAACAATGCAAAGCTTTATCTTTCTTATACCGTGATTACCGCTCCGTATGATGGATGGGTCGGGAAAAAGACCATTCAGGAAGGGCAACTGATCAAAGAAGGACAAGCCCTGGTACAAATCGTCAGCAAAGAAAAATGGATCATCGCCAATTATAAAGAAACACAGCTTGGGCAAATTGATCAAAAGCAGGAAGTAATCATCACTGCAGATGCTTATCCCGATGTTGAATTTAAAGGAAAAATACTTTCCATCTCCCCTGCATCAGGATCACAGTTTTCTTTAGTAAAACCGGATAATGCCACCGGAAACTTTGTAAAAATAGAACAGAGATTCCCTGTGAAAATTATTCTTGACAACAATAAAGACAACAAAAAACTGCTTTCCGGAATGAATGTTCTGGTGAGCGCGAAGAAAATATGAGTTTGAGTGTGGGAGGGTTTATGGGTTTATGGTTTTAGAGTTTTAGAGTTTTAGAGTTTTAGAGTTTTAGAGTTTTAGAGTTTTAGAGTTTTAGAGTATAAAATTACCTTCTAATCGACACATTTCAGACTTTCAAATTAAATTATTTTTTTAGCGAAAAGGCAAAAGGGCAATATAACAGATCTGCGAATTTTTTCTTGAGCATATTTGTCATTTTACCTTTTACACTTTCATTCCTTTTGTCTTTTCGCTTTTTTTAAATCTGGCTCAATAGCAATGTGCCATTTCTCTTTCTAAGCTTAGTGCTTTCCAAAAATTATGCAACACAATACAGTTTATCATAAATGGGTACCACAATGGCTGAAACTGCCTTTGCTTATATTGGCATTGTTTCCCCACCTGATGTTGTTGTCGCTTTTGCATTCCAATAGCGCCTTCACATCTTCTTTTATGGATGTAGATTCAGACGACATCCAATACTTAATGATTTTGATGTACGGGACATTTGTGGTTACCCTTTTAGTTTTACAGCGGTTTATGGCTTATTTCAGTGTAAAATATTATATACTGCTTATGGCCTCTGTTTCAGTGATTATTCTTTATGTTTTATCGGTTACCCATGATTATCATGTTATTCTGGTGATTCGCTTCTTAGAAGGTATTTTTGGATTATTGGAAGGGGCTATTTTTCTTCCCCTGATTATTGCCGAACTAAAAACAAGACATGCGAAAGTTGTAGCCTATCTCTTTATGTATACGATCATGCTGACCGGAGGTACAATCACCACTTCACTGTTAAAATCAAGCATTGAAAATTACGATTTCCAGCATATGATCCTGATGATGCTCTATTTTCATGTATTTGTACTCATCATTGGTATTGCCTTATTCAACAAAAACAGATTTTTCCCTAAAAAACCTTTATACCAATTGGATATTACCAGCTGGTTTTTACTTTGGGCATGCCTGCAGGCTGGTGGATACGCCATTATTTATGGCAAAAGACTCATGTGGTTTGAGTCTGATACTGTTATCATGTGCTTGTTTGTATTCCTGCTTTCCGGAGGATTATTCATGCTTAAGCAGAGAAACTCCAAAAGACCGCTGTTTCACTTTGAAGTTTTCAGTTCAAAAAATGTGATCGCAGGAATGATTCTGTTTTTCATTTTTTATCTGATTCGTTCAGGGCTTAACAATGTATACAGCATCATGGCAACTGTATGGAAATGGCCATGGGATTATATTGTAAACATCCAGTATTGGAATGTTGCAGGAACTCTTTTGGGGGTGTTATTATCGGGAATCTGCCTGGTTCGCGGGGTTTCTTCAAGGATTGTTTTCTTTACAGGATTTCTTTTGCTTGCCATTGATTGTGCATGGTTTACCTACACTTTTTACCCTGACACCACCCTTTCCACCATTTGTCCGCCTTTATTTTTGCAGGGTGTGGCTCAGGGACTATTATTTACCCCGTTGGTTTTCTTTTTAATTTCAGCTACACCGGAAGAATATGTTGCCAATGCTACAGCTTTAGGAACTACAACCCGTTTCTGGACAACAGCCATCGGATATGCTTTGATGCAGAACCTGATGTTATTTTTAACCTTAAAACATTCTGATACACTGAGTTCTAATCTCATCGATACCAATCCTGTTTTTTACAGTCAATGGAGCCAGCTTTTCGGATCCAATATTTCAAAACTTCCGGTCAATGAATCGCTATCTATGACAGCAGGCGCTTTTAAAGCTAAAATAATGGCTCAGTCTATCCTTCTTTCCAATATGGAAATTTTCACAGGGCTGTTCTGGCTGGCACTTGTTACGGCAATTGGTCTACTGCTTTATCATCCTGTAAAAATAGCAGTGAGAAATATTATGTAAAAGAAAGAAAGCAGTAAGACGTGTATAATAATTAAAGTTTCTCCGATCACATACGTTTAATAATTTTTTATTCAAATAACGACCTATCTTCAAACGATCAGGAGTTACTTCTTCCATCATCTCTAACCACTTTGGCCGGTTTATTGTTCCTCTTTTCCGATAGCAATATTGCACAGATTATTTAGTTTAAAACAAAAGCTTACCCATGCAAATTGAAAGTATTTTACAGAAGCAACGAGATTTTTTTGCCACCCAGCAAACCAAAAGTCTTACTTTCCGGAAAATGTATCTTGAAAAGCTTAAAAATCTTATTATTTCTAATGAAAACATGCTGTATGAAGCGATTAATAAGGATTTTGGAAAATCAAAATTCGATACGTTTACAACAGAATTGTCCTTTATTCTTAACGATATTAATTATTATACAAAGCATTTAAAACCCCTTTCAAAACCTAAAAAAGTAAGCACCAATCTTCCTAATCAACTAGGAAGCAGTAAAATTCATGCTGACCCTTTGGGTTGTACATTAGTTATCGGAGCCTGGAATTATCCTTATCAGTTATCACTTTCTCCTCTTATTGCATCCATGGCAGCCGGAAACTGCTGTATTCTAAAGCCCAGCGAAATCGCTGAGAATACCATGAAAGCTATGGCATCCATCATCAATAAAATTTCCCACCCGAATATCTTTATGTATATGAAGGCGGCATTGACGAAACTACGGCTCTTCTACAATTAAAATTTGATAAAATATTCTTTACCGGAAGTACAAAAGTAGGAAAGATCGTTTACAAAGCAGCTGCAGAGCATCTTACTCCCGTAGTCCTTGAATTGGGCGGAAAGTCTCCTGTTATCGTTACCAAAAATGCCAATCTCGAAATAGCAGCTAAAAGAATTGTCTGGGGAAAATTTCTCAATGCCGGACAAACCTGTGTAGCTCCCGATTATCTGCTGGTAGAGGAAACTATTCAGGAGCAATTTCTGGAAATGCTTAGGAAATACATCAAAGAATTCAGATATGATCCCGATTCTGAACAATATACAAGAATCATTAATCAAAGGAATTTTCAGCGCCTTATACGCCTTATTGATAAAGAAAAAATCTATTCCGGAGGGAGCTTCAATGAAGAAAAGCTGTACATAGAACCCACAATTCTGAATCACGTAGATTGGAATGATGAGATCATGCAGGAAGAAATTTTCGGTCCGCTCCTGCCCGTTATCAGTTTTCAGAATTATAATGCTGCACTGAATTCTATCCTGGAACTTGAAAAACCTCTAGCCGCTTATCTTTTTACGAATCATTCTGAAGAAAAAGAAATGTTTACCCGGAAATTATCTTTCGGAGGGGGCTGTATTAACGATACTATTATGCATTTAAGCAATGACAATCTGCCATTTGGAGGAGTGGGAAGTTCAGGAATAGGAAATTATCACGGGAAATATGGTTTTGAAGCCTTTTCCCATCAAAAAGCCGTTCTCGAAAAAGCGACCTGGGGTGAACCCAACATCAAATATCCACCGTATTCTGAAAAGAAATTAAGCTGGATTAAAAAATTGCTTTAATTTGTCCCTAAGCGGGGATTTTAAATAAAAAAATAATATATTTACAGCCTAAACTAAATTTATAACCCATGAAAAATTTAAAAAAATTATCAAGAGAAAAATTAAGTAAACTATCAGGAGGACTATCATGTGCTTCATCTTGTTCAGATGGAGGTATGGTATATATAAGTTCTTGCACTTCATGCATCCAATATTCAGGCGGGGCTGCTTGTTATGATGCCAATGGAAGAGGTGCAATCCGTGTAGAAAATTGTGCTTAATACGATAAAAAACAAAAAAACCTTTCTATTTTTAGAAAGGTTTTTCTTTTATAGGACTTTTCCTTTTTCCAGAAATTCTTTTACTTTTTCTTTACTATATCCTTTTCCTTCTTCCAAAACCTCACTTTGCTGAACATGAATCTTTTTACCCTCTTTATCTAAAATGATGAAGAAAGGATAAAATTGTTGCTCTTTAATATTGATATATTGAGCAAAAACTTTTTCATTCTTATTCTCAGGAGAATAGTTCAGGTGATAGTATACATAATTTTTGTCTGCTATTTCCTTCAGTTCAGGGGTATTCTGTACAAAATTATTAAAACGAAGACACCAGATACACCAGTTTCCACCAGCCTGGATCATTACATTCTTACCTTCCTTCTTAGCCTGAGCGATAACTTTATTTATATCTGCCTGAGCATCTGCTTTTGGATCATATGGTTTAGGAAGTTTAGCTTTTTCTTCAGCCGCTTTTTTCTTAGCTTCTAATTCTGCCTGCCCAGTCGGTACAATAAGCGCCGTTTTTTGCTTTCC
This sequence comes from Chryseobacterium sp. MEBOG07, assembly GCF_021869745.1. NCBI lineage: Bacteria > Pseudomonadati > Bacteroidota > Flavobacteriia > Flavobacteriales > Weeksellaceae > Chryseobacterium > Chryseobacterium sp. MEBOG07. Next base: position 2,603,204 of record NZ_CP084579.1, on the reverse strand, counting down.
TTTATCTGGTAAATTCTTTGCATCCTGTGAAAAAGCCAGAGTGCTTAATCCCACGAAAGCTAATATTGTCAATTTTTTCATAACATAAAAGTAAAAAAATAATATATATCCCTCTGCAAAAATAGAACCATAATTTTATTATCACTAAATTTGCCTGTTTTATGAATTTCCTAATCAAAATATTATATCTGATCTCTAAGCTTCCGCTTAAAATATTGTATATTTTTTCGGACGTCATCTTCTTCCTAAATTATTATCTCGTAGGATATAGAAAAGAGGTCATTACTCAGAACCTGAGAAACTCATTTCCGGAGAAATCTGAAGAAGAGATCAAAGAGATACGAAAAAAATTCTACCTTAATTTTTCAGATTATCTGGTAGAAACTATAAAATCCTTCAGTATTTCTGAAACAGAGGCCCGAGTGAGAATGCAGCATATCAATCAGGAGTTGTTTCATGACGCTAAGAAGGAAGGTAAAAACATTATCCTGCTGGCAGGACATGTATTCAATTGGGAATGGATCAATGCATTGGCAAAGATTGTTCCTCAGGCTCACTGTCACCCTGTATACAGAAAGGTAAATAATGACTTTTGGGAGAACCAGATGAAGAAGGTCCGAAACAAATTCGGAAATGAAGCATTGGAAGCCAATGAAGTAATTATGAATATTTTCCGATCTAAAAACAATGGTGAATCAGCCTATATGTTTGTTGCTGACCAAACCCCTCACCACGCTCATGTTACTTATGGATTGGAATTCTTGAACCAACGAACTCCCGCTTTTATAGGATACGATAAGCTCGCTACAAGAATGGATCTTTTTATTATCTATTGTGAGATGAAAAAGGTAAAACGGGGTTATTATCAGGTTAATTATCACAGAATATATCCGGATGGCGAAAAATTTACGGAAAATGAAGTTGTGAGAAAGTTTCATAAATTATTGGAAAATACACTGCATAAAAATCCGGACAACTATCTTTGGTCACACAGAAAATGGAAATATCAGGACTCTATCAAAAATTTTGATTCTGAAAAAAATTAGATTGAAATGCAGAAAAAACTGGCAGTTGCCATCTTAAACTGGAACGGCAGAAATTGGCTTGAAAAATTTCTTCCGGGTGTAGTTCAATTTTCCCAGAATGCGGATATTTATGTTATTGACAATCTTTCTACAGACGATTCTATAAATTTTTTACAAAAAAATTTCCCTACAGTACACATTATTAAAAATGATAAAAACTATGGGTTTGCAGGCGGTTATAATGAAGGATTACAATCAATCAAAAATGAATACTACTGTCTTCTCAATTCTGATGTAGAGGTTACAGAGAACTGGATAGAACCGGCTCTGGAATTATTAGAAAAGAATCCTGCAGTTTCTGCAGTGCAGCCTAAAATCTTATCCTATCATAATAGAAATTCTTTCGAATTTGCCGGAGCAGCCGGTGGTTTGATTGACAATCTTGGATATCCTTATTGCAGAGGGAGAGTTTTTGATGATCTGGAAGAAGACAAAGGGCAATATAATGATGAAACAGAAATCTTCTGGGCATCAGGATGCTGTTTATTTATCCGTTCAAAAGACTTCTGGGAGCAGAATGGTTTCGATGCAAGGTTTTTTGCCCATCAAGAAGAAATTGATTTGTGCTGGAGGCTCATCAATTCTGGAAAAAAGATTTATTATACCGAAAAATCCAGCGTATATCATGTGGGCGGTGGAACGCTCAACAAGCAGAGTGCCCAAAAGACCTATCTCAACATCAGAAATAACCTTTCTATGATGCTTAAGAATCTTCCTTTTCCTCAATTGATCCCGCTGATTTTTTTCAGATTATGTCTGGATGGTGTTGCCGGAATTTATTTTGGATTAAAACATGGTTTCCCACACCTGTGGGCGGTAGTAAGGGCGCATTTCGGATTCTACGCACAACTTCCGGGAACATGGAAGCTGCGTCAGAAAAATCAAAAGAAGCAGTTCTATCAATCGAAATGGTTGATTTTTAGACATTTTTTGGGAGGAAAGTAGAAGATAAAAGGTGGCAGGTAATAGGTTGCAGGTTATAGAAATTAGGGAAATACAAATATCTGTAATACTAAAGACTGGACACTGTTACGAGAAGATTTATACTTTTTATTAATTTTAAACTTCCAACCTAAAACATTAAATTCTAAACTAGAGAATCTACAACTAGTAACTATCAATCAATTTATAATTTATACCTTTAAAACAATGGATTTCTGTGCAATAGATTTTGAAACGGCCACTCACGAGAAAAGTTCAGCTTGTGAGATGGGAATTTGTGTGGTACAGGATTCTAAGATTGTAGAAACTAAAACCTGGCTGATCAAACCTCCGAGTTTTCCTTATTTCAGTAGATTCAATATTGCGGTGCATGGAATTCATCCTGAAGATGTAAAAGACGCACCGAGTTTTGATGAAGTATGGTATGAAGCTCAGGAAATGATGTATGGCAGTCTTATGATTGCTCATAATGCAGGTTTTGATGCTTCTGTTTTAAGAGGATGTCTTCAGCATTATGGAATGTTTACCCCCAATCTGAACTATCTGTGCAGCATACAGCTGGCGAAAAAATCATGGAATTACCTTCCGAAATACGGCTTAAAACCATTGGCAGAATATCACAAAATTGATTTTACCCACCACAGAGCGGGAGCTGATGCTGAAGTATGTGCCAAGATCTCTCTACTGGCTTTTGAGAAATTGTTTCTCACCAGTAATGATGAAGTAAACGATTATATGAAAGCGAAAATCAAAAAGCTTTAATAAGAACCCGGGTTCTTAGTCTGCAATTTATTAATCATTAATTACTCAACACTTCAGACAACAGATTGAATTTTGGAATATCAATCTCAAAAGTCTCTTGTGTTTCCAGATTTTTAACCAGGTATTTTCCGCTCATATTTCCTACTCCGGAACGAAGCATTACATTGGAGAAGTAAGCGAAATTTTCACCTGTTCCTATTTCAGGAGTAAGGCCGATTACGCCATCACCTATAATCTCTGTGTATCCAAATCCTACGTCAAAAATTAACCATTTTCTTTTCAATACTTTGATAGGAAAGCTTCCGTCATTTTCTATCGTGATATTATATTTAAAAACGTAACGGTTTTCGGATGGATAACTGTTTTTACTATCATATTCAGGTATTACTGAAACTTTGATATTGGAAGTCATTTTTGAAAACATCATTGTAGCATTTTCTTAATAAATACAAAAATCTCGCCTTTTTGAGGCGAGATTATATATTTATGTTAAAAATTTATTAAAACTTATAATCCAAGGCCTTTTCTTTCGTCACCTCCCATTAATATTTCAACAGGATTGTCGATACCTTCTTTTACCGCTACAAGGAATCCTACAGACTCTTTTCCGTCGATAATTCTGTGGTCATAAGACATTGCTACGTACATCATTGGTCTGATTACTACCTGTCCGTCAACAGCAACTGGTCTCTGGATGATGTTGTGCATTCCTAAGATTGCAGATTGTGGAGGGTTGATAATTGGTGTAGACAACATAGATCCGAAAGTACCACCATTTGTAATCGTAAACGTACCACCAGTCATTTCGTCAACAGTAATTTTACCGTCTCTTACTTTTGTAGCAAGATCTTTGATGTTTGCTTCAACTCCGCTGAAAGACATGTTTTCTGCATTTCTCAATACAGGAACCATTAATCCTTTAGGACCTGAAACTGCAATTGAAATATCGCAGAAGTCATAGTTTATTTTGAAATCTCCGTCGATAGATGCATTTACATCCGGATACATTTGTAATGCTCTTGTAACAGCTTTTGTAAAGAAAGACATGAAACCAAGTCCAACTCCGTGTTTCTGAGCAAATTCTTCTTTATATAGTTTTCTTAATCTGAAGATTTCAGACATATCCACTTCGTTGAAAGTCGTCAACATTGCTGTTTCGTTCTTTACAGAAACCAGTCTTTGAGCGATTTTTCTTCTTAACACTGAAAGTTTAGTCGTAGTGGTAGTTCTTGCCCCTGTTGCTGTAGAAGGAGTTCCTCCTAATGCAGGAACAGCTGCTAATTCAGCATCAGTTTTAGTAATTCTTCCGTCTCTTCCTGTTCCTGAAACCTGACCAGCATTCATTCCTTTTTCATCAAGGATTTTCTTTGCAGCCGGAGATGGAGCTCCTGTTGCATAAGTTTGTGGTGCAGCTACCGGAGCAGCTGGTTTTGGAGCTTCTTGTTTAGCAGGCTCAGCAGCTTTCGGAGCTTCTTCCTGTTTTGGAGCTTCAGCAGCAGGTGCAGCACCTTCTGGTCTTGCAGCATCCATATCAATTAAACAAACTACCTGACCTACCTGTACTACCTCACCTTCTTCTGCTTTTAAAGTGATCACACCACTTTGTTCTGCAGGCAATTCAAGAGTTGCTTTATCTGAATCCACTTCGGCGATAGGTTGATCTTTTTCTACATAATCACCATCTTTTACTAACCAAGTTGCAATTTCAACTTCTGTAATTGATTCGCCCGGTGAAGGAACTTTCATTTCTAAAACTGACATATCGAGTATTTTTTATTTTTTAATGGAATATTATTTAAATTAAGCTGTAACAGGTCTTTTTGCCGGAGCATCATCTCTGTCGAAAACTCTGTTGATCACGGCATTTTGATTTTTCTCAAACATTTTGTGACTACCTGGAGCTGGAGCACCGCTTGGTACCGGAGCTACTACCTGAATACCTGTATCTCTGAAGTTTCTCAGGATATAAGACCAAGCCCCCATGTTTTCAGGTTCTTCCTGAGCCCATACAAGTTGTTTTCTGTTTTCGTATTTGTTGAAGATCGCTTCAATAGCATCTGCCTGAAGTGGATATAACTGCTCGAATCTTACTAATGCAATATTTTCACAATTAAGTTCTTCTTTCTTCGCTAATAATTCGAAGTATAATTTACCTGAACAAAGAACTACTTTTTCTACTTTTTTAGGATCTGCAGTAGGATCGTCTAGGATTGGCTGGAATGAACCGGTTGCAAAATCTTCAAGCGGAGAAACCACTTTAGGGTGTCTCAATAAAGATTTAGGGCTCATTACGATCAATGGTTTTCTGAATCCCCATTTCAACTGTCTTCTCAATAAGTGGAAGTAGTTGGCAGGTGAAGTAATATTGGCTACCACCATGTTTTCATTAGCACAAAGGGTAAGGAATCTCTCCAATCTTGCTGAAGAGTGCTCAGCACCTTGTCCTTCTGAACCGTGAGGCAATAACATGATCAATCCATTCTGAAGTTTCCATTTTTCTTCTGCAGCTGCTAAATATTGGTCAACGATGATCTGAGCACCGTTCACGAAATCTCCGAACTGAGCTTCCCAGATTGTTAATGTATTAGGAGAAGCCATTGCATATCCATAGTCGAAACCTAGAACACCGTATTCTGAAAGGTGAGAGTTGAATACATCAAATCTGCTTTCTGATACATGTCTTAACGGGATATATTCTTCTTCTGTATCTTCAGTTTTTACAACAGCATGTCTGTGAGAGAATGTACCTCTTTCTACATCTTCTCCAGAAATTCTTACGTTGTGACCTTCTACAAGGAGTGTTGCATAAGCTAACCACTCTCCTAACGCCCAGTCTAATGAATTACCTTCAATAGCTTTGATACGGTTTTCGAAAAGTCTTGAAATTTTATTGATGAATTTCTTGTCTACAGGAAGTGTTGACATTTTAAGCGCCAATTCTTTCAGTTTTGCGATATCATATTTTGTATCAACCGGCAATTGAACAGCACCTCTTTTCCCAATTGGATAGTTTGTCCAGTCTTCAGCCATGAACAAATCCATTATGTTCTTCTCAATTTCTTTTGAAGCATCAAAGTCTTTATCTAAAAGAGCTTTGAATTCCGTTTCCATTTTAGCAATTACATCATTGGAAGTAACGCTGTCTTTAAGCAATTTATCTTTATAAATTTCTCTTGGATTCGGGTGTTTTGAGATAGATTTATATAAGTTAGGCTGAGTAAACCTTGGCTCATCCCCTTCGTTATGTCCGTATTTTCTATATCCTAAAAGGTCAATGTAAACATCTTTTCCGAATTTTGCTCTGAAATCAGCAGCAAAGTGAATAGCATGAACAACTGCTTCAGCATCGTCAGCATTCACGTGCATTACAGGAGATTCTGTAACTTTTGCGATGTCTGTACAATATGTTGAAGATCTTGCATCCATATAGTTTGTTGTAAATGAAACCTGGTTATTTACAACGATATGAACTGTACCTCCTGTTCTGTATCCTTCCAATGTCATCATCTGAGCCACTTCATAAGCAATACCTTGTCCGGCAATAGCTCCATCACCGTGGATAATGATTGGCAATACTTTAGAATAATCTTTGTATTTATCATCTACTTTTGCACGGCAGATACCTTCTACCAGAGCAGCAACCGTTTCAAGGTGAGATGGGTTGGGAGTAAGGTTGATACAAACTTCTTCTCCTGAAGCCGTTTTGATCTTTTTAGATGATCCTAAGTGATATTTAACGTCACCTGAGAATACATCTTCTTCGAATTCTTTACCTTCAAATTCTGAGAAAATCTGCTTGTAAGATTTTCCGAAAATATTAGTCAGTACATTCAGTCTACCTCTGTGAGCCATTCCTAATACCACTTCATCTACTCCTAACTGAGAAGATCTTGAGATCAATTGATCTAAAGCCGGGATTAATGTTTCTCCTCCTTCTAATGAGAATCTTTTCTGACCTACAAATTTTGTATGAAGATAGTTTTCAAAGGCAACAGCCTGGTTTAATTTTAATAAGATTTCTGTTTTTTCATTCGCAGAAAGATTCGGGTGGTTTTCGTTTACCTGAAGCCATCTCTTGATAAAATCTTTTTCTTCAACATTGTTGATATGCATATATTCTACTCCGATAGAATCACAGTAGATGCTTTCAAGGTGTTTGATCAAATCTGCTAAAGTAGCAGGCTCTTTCATTCCTGTTTCAACAGCACAGTTGAATTTTGTATTTAAGTCTTCTTTAGAAAGACCAAAGTTTTCGATGTCTAAAGTAGGAGTGTAATGTCTTCTTTCTCTAACTGGGTTAGTTTTTGTAAAAAGGTGTCCTCTTGTTCTGTAAGCCTCAATAAGGTTTACTACTTTAAATTCTTTTTTGATGTGCTCAGAAACTTCTCCATTTGATACCGCCTGAGAAATCTGTTGTACTGCCGGGGCAGCATTGGCCGAAGCCTGGATAAATTGAATGCTATCGTCATCTCCATAGTTCTCTAAAGCAAAATCGAAGCCTTGAAAGAAAGCTTTCCATGATGGTTCTAGAGAGTCCGGGAATTTTAAGTATTGTTGGTATAAATCCTCAATTAACTGAGAATGAGCTGCGTTTAGGAATGAAAATCTGTCCATTATTACAGTTTATCTATTTATTAAAATTTATTTGTAGAATTAATCTTCAAATTTAATAAAAAAACCGAGTTAGAACAGTCTCAAACCGTTAAAAAAACTTAAGAAAAAAATAATTAAAGGAAATTTACTTATATACTGATAATGAGAGCTTAACATTAGTATCCTGTCCTTCCATCGGACGTTCAATAAAGGTCTGACGAATCTCATTGAAGCGCATCTCGTCTTTTTTGGCTTTCTGAATCAACTGCTGGATTGCCCGAATTCGTCCCTCATAGTTCCCTTTATAGTAAATCACATAATTTTGAGACGGATTTACGGACCTAAAATTGAAATTATTATCAGAGACTCCAATTTTCTTAGAAAGTGGAATTCCGAGGAAATAAGAAACCTCCTTGTCTTTGTAATTATCCGCATCAGTAATCAGGATCGGATATCCGAATTCATCATCTTTTTTACCAAGGTCCATCGTCACGAAATTGTAAACTTTGTTATAATTCATCACGATATTTTTGTAAAGAGCATCTTTTTTGTTGGATGTACTCACATTGATCCCCAACAACTGCTTGTCTTCTTCTTTTTCCACCATCAGACTGTCATATTTGATGGCTGCCATCTGGTTATCTTTTTCTACTTTATTTCCTAAAGAGTTTTTAAGATTCGCCATGCTTTTGTCTATATTTTCAGCAAAGCGGTCTTCCGTCCAGAAGTTCTCTACCCTTCTCCAAACAGATAGTTTAGGGGTATGTACGTACCATATTATTTTTGTTTTTTCTGCAGAAACCGGCTTAAATTTAACATCAACCAGTGTTGGGTTTTCATTTTCATCCTGAAAAAGCTGATATTTCAGAGTCTTGTTAAGATTCTCATATCTGATGAACATTTCCCCATCGCTATCATTTTTAGGATCCACATAACTGATTGCACTTCCCTGTCCTTCGTAAGGCGTATAGTAATCGATATCTATAGATTGTGAACTGGTAAAGAAGTTGTTCCATCTTGTGAAGTTCTGAAGATTATTAAACTGAGCAAAAACTTTATCCACCGGATAATCGATCTCTTTTTCAATCGTGAAATTTTTGCTTTCCTCCACAAAATAGTACATGGAAGCAGCATAAGCTCCTCCCAACAGAACAATGATAAAAGTTAATATCTTAAAAATACGCATCGCACAAAAGTAATACAAATAAAAAAAGTGACCAATATGCTGATCACTCTGATTTTATGTTTAACAATAATTAACCTAGTTTATGGCTGGAAGCTGGGTGAGGGAAGCTGGAGGTTACTATTCGGCAGATAATTACTAATCATTTTTGATTAAAAATATTCGACCTTACCCAATAAACAGGAATTTTATATGATAAGATCTCTGGTCATTCTTCGTCCTTAATAACTTCTATCTTCCTTTCTCTTACCCTATATGGGTTCCCGGCGCCACTACAGCTCCTTTTTTCACTACCACAATCCCATCCTGTACCGAATAGGTTCCATAATCTCCATCCGGGATATGTTTTCCTCCAATAATCTTCACATTGTCACCAATATAACAGTTTTTATCAAGGATTGCTTTTTCTATATAACAATATTTTCCGATCCCCATATTAGGGCGGCCACTTCTGTCGTTCAGCACAATTTCTGTTGTATTCTGGTAAAAATCAGCACCCATGACATAGGAATTCACAATCGTACTTCCTTTATCAATTCTCGTTCTGTTTCCGATCACCGAATTTTCAATTTTATCTGCCATGATGATACATCCGTCTCCAAAAACCGCCTTACTCACATAAGATCCGTTGATTTTTGATGGAGGAAGCATCCTTGCTCTGGTATAGATAGGAGAAGAAGAGAAAAGATTAAACTGTGGCAGATCCAGACAAAGGTCAAGATTGGCTTCGTAAAAAGATTCTATGGTTCCGATATCTGTCCAGTAGCCTTCATACTGATAGCTTAAGGTCTTGTATTTCCCAATAGAACTTGGAATAATATCTTTTCCAAAGTCATCACCTGCTCCTTCATCAAACATTTTTTTAAGGATACTCTTGGTAAAAATATAGATTCCCATAGAAGCCAGATATTCTTTTCCGGCGCGTTTATTTTCTTCTGAAACTTCAGATTGCAGCCCTTCCAGCATATCATAATCGGGCTTTTCATAGAAAGAGGTAATATTTCCTTCATCATCCGATTTTAAGATCCCAAAACCAGTGGCATCTTTTGCATTCACCGGAATGGTTGCAATGGTAAGATCCCCTCCGTTTTCGATATGAAAATCGAGCATTTCCCTGAAATCCATCTGGTACAGCTGATCTCCTGAAAGAATCAGGATATAGTCATAATCATATTTTTCAAGGTGTTTCATCGACTGGCGTACAGCATCTGCCGTTCCTTGATACCAGCTTTCATTTTCTACATTCTGTTCGGCTGCCAGAATATCAACAAAACCTTTACTGAAAATATCAAAGTGGTAAGAATTCTTGATGTGTGAATTGAGGGAAGCAGAATTAAACTGCGTTAAAACCAAAATCTTATTCAATCCCGAATTCAGACAGTTTGAAATAGGAATATCTACCAATCTGTATTTTCCTGCGATAGGTACAGCAGGTTTTGATCTGGAATACGTTAACGGGAATAGCCTTGTCCCTCTGCCTCCTCCTAAAACAATGGAGATTACATTTCGATTCATAAATATCTTGCGTTTTTTTATTTTATTAAGTTTACTGTTCTATTCTTAGTGTTTACCATCACTCTAAAGCATTCTTTATTTTCATATTGGAGTTTATGATTATAAACAACCACCCGAAAATCTTCTTTATCATTCAATGCTAAAATCTCTTTATCCAGATTGTAGATTTCAATATTATATTTTTCAAGCTCATTTCTGAAGATCTGATTCGTAATAAGAATATCCATTACATCTGCACTCTTCATTACAAAACCGTCAACATCCTTACGATATTCTTCTCTCCAGCCTTTTCCATATTTTCTTTCTATTGCTGCATAAGTTCTTTTATTAAGAGCATCTATTCTCTTTATTTCGTCAGGTTCTACCAGACAGTCGCCAGCAGAATAATGTTTAATTTTCCATTTTTCAGAAATACCAGCCATAGCTTCGTATTTTTCTATTGCTGGAAGACCATAGCCATAGATCCAATAATAACCTCCATGATAACTTCCTCTATCTTCTTTACAGGAAAACAGCATAAGCATTAATAGAGAAAGAAACCCGAAAATTTTCATCGTATCAGCTATTATATAAAGCTATGTATTTTTCCGCAGATTTCTCCCATGCAAAATCAAAATTCATGTTGGCATGGATAAGATCTTCCATCACTCCTTTTTGATTATAGATCGCCATCGCCCTGTTCATCGCATGTACAATATCATCCACACCCGGATAGGTGAAATTCAGACCGGCTCCCCCCGTGGAGATATCTTCTACCGTATCTCTAAGGCCACCCGTGTATCTTACTACCGGAACTGTTCCGTATCTCATAGAGTACATTTGATTCAGTCCGCAAGGTTCTACCCTTGAAGGCATCAGAAGGAAATCTGCCGAAGCGTATATCTTATGAGAAAGATGTTCTTTATACCCCAGATCCAGGGCAAAATTGGTGTAAGTATAGTCGTATTCTTTCAGCTTATTCTCTATATACGTATTTCCTGAGCCGAGAATCATGATATTTAAAGCCCCATAACTTTGTTTGATGCTTCGCCACACTACATCCGGTAACAGATCTGCTCCTTTTTCTGTGGCAAATCTTCCAATAAAAGCAAAAAGAGGAAGCTCAGGCTTCAGTCCATATTCCTTACACAGTTTTTCTTTATTTTTTTTCTTTCGAGCGACTGCATTTTTACTGTTAAAATTAAAGTCCAGCATCGGATCGGTCTCAGGATTCCAGACTTCTGCATCAATACCGTTAATAATACCGTATGCTTTCCCGAATTCCTGACGAACGAGGCTTTCCAGTCCGCGGAAGCTTATAAAAAGTTCTTCCAGATATCCTTCGGAGACGGTAGTAAAGGCATCAGCACATTTGATCATACTTGCCAATGGGTTCATAAATCCATTCCAGTCCATTTGTCCCCCTTTGTAAGAGTCAAAAGAAGGCATATAATTCGCCATATTCCAGCTCATCATTCCCTGATATTCACCGTTGTGAATAGTACCAATTGTTTTTACTCCTTTTAGAAATTCAAATTCCGGACAGTTTCCTACCATAAAGGGAACCAATCCGGTATGATAATCATGGCAGTGCAGTACATCCGGACGGATTTCCATGGCACACAACCAATGCAATACTCCATGTTGAAAAGCCAGAAACTGGAAACTTTCATCCTGATATCCATAAGGATTGTCTCTATCTAATAATCCGGGAATTTTCACCATATATAATTCAAATCCCAGAACATTTGTTTTTTCTTTCATGACCTGAACCTTCAACATATCAGGTCCCTGATGAATAAACCCATCAAAAACCAGATCAAATTCATGTTCATAAACAAAGGGTTTATTATACCATGGCATCACGACCTTGGCATCTATTCCTTTTATTTTATTCTGATATTTTGGAAGTGCTCCAACTACATCCGCAAGACCTCCTACTTTGGCTACAGGATAACATTCTGTGCTTAAATGATAAATAACCATCCTTTATCTCTTGTGTTTAATTCTGTGTAATTTATACTTTTTATCTTTCTTCTGTCTCAAAATAATACCTGACAATGGAGGAAGCTTTACAGTCATTGATTTCTGATGTCCTCTCCATTCTTCATATTTCTCTTCCAGTATTTCGGGTTCTACGCCACTTCCGTTGTATTTTTCATCATCGGAACTCAAAACAACTTCCCAATGGGTTCCTGCAGGAATCCCAATTTTATAATCCAGTACTTTTGGAGCCAGATTCAGAGCTACCATCATCATATCATCTCTTTTTTTACCTTTTCTGAGATACACATATACTGAGTTCTCCATATCATCTGCCTCCACCCATTCAAAACCGTGCTTGTCAAACTGATTTTCATACAATGCTGTTTCCGATGTGTACAAATGATTAAGTTCTTTGACGATTTCCTGCATTCCTTTATGAACAGGATATTTCAGCAAATGCCAGTCGAGACTTTTTCTAAAGTTCCATTCACTCGTCTGCCCGAATTCGTCGCCCATAAAAAGCAATTTTGCTCCGGGATGGGTGTACATATATACATATAAGGTACGCAGGTTGGCAAATTTCTGCCATTCGTCCCCTTTCATTTTATAAATAAGACTTGCTTTTCCGTGTACAACTTCATCATGTGACAAAGGCATCATATAATTTTCATTATACATGTACATAGAGGCAAATGTAAGCTTGTGGTGATGGAACTTTCGATTATCAAAATCTTCTTTAAAATAATCCAAAGTATCATGCATCCATCCCATCATCCATTTCATTCCAAAGCCTACTCCACCATCATGAACGGGTTTTGTAAGCATAGGAAAATCTGAACTTTCCTCAGCAATCGTCATAATAGCGTTTCCAAATTCCTTATAAACCGCTGTGTTGAATTCCTGCAAAAAGGCTTTCGCTTCCAGATTTACATTATCTCCATAGATATTAGGCTCCCATTCCCCTTCATTTCGTGAATAATCTAAATGAAGCATTGAAGTTACAGCATCTACACGCAATCCGTCAGCATGATAGCGGTCCAGCCAGAACATCGCATTTGAAATCAGAAAAGATTTCACTTCATTTCTTCCGTAATTGAAAATATGCGATTTCCAATCGGGATGAAAGCCTTTTCTCGGATCTTCATGTTCATAGAGATATGACCCGTCAAAACGGTGAAGACCATTAGCATCTCCCGGAAAATGTGATGGAACCCAGTCCAGGATAACACCTATTTCATTTTTATGAAGTTCTTCAATGAGAAACATCAGATCCTGAGGTGAACCGAAACGTGAAGTCGCTGCATAAAAGCCCGTAATCTGATATCCCCAGCTTGGGTCATACGGATATTCCATCACCGGCATAAATTCTACGTGAGTAAAACCCATTTCTTTGATATAAGGAACCAGTTTTTCTGCAATATCCCGGTAATTCAGAAAACGGTCGGGATAATCCCCTTCCCTTACCCACGAAGCCAAATGAAGTTCATATACAGATAAGGGAGCTTCCAGCGTATTCTTTTTCCAGCGGTTATCCATCCATTCCTGATCACTCCATTCATACCAGGTTGTGGAAACCAATGAAGCCGCCTGAATGTTCTGTTCCCAGCTTGCTGCATAAGGATCACTTTTCTCAAGGATCTCTCCTCTTGGTGTTTCTATAGCATATTTGTATAATGTTCCCCAGGTTAATCCTTCAATAAATCCTTCCCAGATTCCTGATTCGTCCCACCTTGGAAACAAAATATGATCTTTATGATTCCAGTTATTAAAATTTCCGATGACGGAAACTTTCTTTGCATTGGGTGCCCATACTGAAAAATACACTCCCTTTACTCCATCTTTTTCTGCAGAATGTGCTCCAAATTTACCATACAGCTTATAATGTCTCCCTTCCTTGAAAAGATACACATCATGATCGGTGAAAAGCGTGTAGGTTTTAACAGAATTCATCAAGATCGGTTTGTATTTATATTTTGTTTGAAACTACGAAAAATACTGACAACAGCGATTAATTATTCGTCAAATAATTGTCAAGTTAATTTCCGATTTCGTCTATCTATCAAATATATCATTTTTTAACTCACATTTTTTATGATTTCAAAACAATCTTTTTTATAAATTTAGCACTACATTTTATTAAACACATATGATGAGGTTTGAACTTTATACAGAAGAAAAAGACGACAGACCGGTTTTTATCACCGGGAATTTCAACAATTGGAACCCTAAGGACTACAATTTTCAGCTTAAACAAGAGGATTCTCTTCATTATTTTATCGAAATTGAGGATCAGCTCCTTCCTGAAGACATTGAATACAAATTCACAAGAGGAGGCTGGGAAAATGGGGAACTGGATCAATATGGCAATATCACCCCCAACCGGAAAGTAAAAAAATCAGTAGGTAAAGCATCTGATACTATAAAAAAATGGAGATTGAACTGGGGACCGTTCAAAGAAGAATATTTCCCCACCGCAGAGGTAATTTCCGAAAAATTCTATATCCCGCAGCTCGACCGTTATCGTAAAGTATGGGCACTGCTTCCTTATGACTATCATACTACCGATAAGCGTTATCCGGTGCTGTATCTTCAGGATGCACAGAATTTGTTTAATGAAGGAAGTGGGTTCGGGAACTGGGAAATCGACAAAAAACTATCTATCCTTGCAGAATATGGCCGTGGTGACCTTATCATCATCGCAATAGAGCATGGCAGCGAAGAAAGAATCAAAGAATATATTTTTGATAATGATCATGTTGCCAATGGTTCTGAGGGCAAAAAATACATCCGTTTTATTGCAGATACTTTAAAGCCTTTTGTGGATGAAAATTACAGAACAAAAAAAGACCGCGACAATACCGGAATCGGAGGAAGCTCATTGGGCGCATTAATCAGTATCTACAGCGGGTTCCTTTATCCTGAAGTATATTCCAAATTACTGATCTTCTCCCCTTCTCTTTGGGTAGAACCGAATAACAACTTCCCCATGATGAACTTCCGGGTCCCTTTTAAAACAAAAATCTATCTCTACGGCGGAGGTCAGGAAGGCTCTAAAATGGTCAAAAGGATTCATATTTTTGAAGAATATCTGAAAAGATGGGAGGAGAAAAAGCTTTTTGATTTTGAATTTAAAACCAATATCAATCCTGAGGGAACCCATAATGAATTTTACTGGTCGCAGGAATTCCCAAGAGCTATTGAATGGCTGTTTTATGACAATACAGAAAACCCTGTAGAAGTAAAACCACAACAACAAAGCATTAAAAACTAAGGATACACAATCGCTGAGTAAAATTCAGGTATATGAAGGTGGCGATTGCGTATGATCTTAGAAAAAAAATAATATCTATTTATGAAACTAATTAATAAAAAAAACAAAAATTACACTCAGGTTTTCCACATATTCACAGAGGAAGAATGGACTAAAACCAGTAAAAATTTCAATAAAAATATTTCCACTTTTTTCACGGGAAAGAAGTATGAAGTTTTCATCAATGCTCATGAAGAGGGAATTACCTATTTCATCGGATTAGGAAAATCGACATTACAAAACTTCGAAATCCAACAGGTTGCTGCCAAATTCTCACAGACACAGAAAGAAAAACTGCAGGCTGTTCCTACACTGGCACTGGCAGATTTCATGAATGAAAAACAATTTGAAGAGTTGGTAAAAGGTCTATTGGCTGGAACGTACAACTACCCTTTTGAAAAAACACATGCTTTCTGGAACGCAAAATTTGAATTGCATTTTGAGAATTTAAGCCAAAAGAAATTAGACCATATCAGCCAGAAAACAGAAGCCTTAATTAATGGACAGACCGCTTGCCAGGACTGGCTCAACAAACCTGCTAATCTGAAAAAACCGGATATTTTCAGTGCTTATCTAAAAAATCTGGCTAAAAAACATGAATTAAAATATACGGTCTTCAACAGAAAAAAATGTGAGGAACTTGGACTGGGTGCTTACCTTGCCGTTAACCAGGGAAGTGCCTATGATGCAGCCTTCACTATTTTAGAATATAAAACTACCGTTAAAAATGCCAAAACTTTCGGACTGGTAGGAAAATGTGTACTTTTTGACACAGGCGGTATATCATTGAAAGATTCAACCAATCTGCATTATATGAAGTCTGATATGGGAGGAGCAACAGCCGTTCTGGGAGCATTAATCTATGCTGCGGAAATGGAACTTCCTGTCAATATTGTAGCCGTTCTTCCTATCACAGATAACGCCATTTCCGAAAAAGCACTCATCCCAAGTGATGTTATCAAGGCTTATAACGGAAAGACTATTGAAATCATTGATACCGATGCTGAAGGCCGACTGATTCTTGCCGACGGATTGTCTTATCTTTCTAAAAACTATAAGACCGATCTCCTGATTGATCTGGCTACTTTAACAGGAAGCTCAGTACGAATGTTCGGGGACACTTGTGCCGCGATGTTCTCCAATAATGAAGAATTGAAAAATACGCTTATAAAAACCGGAGATCAAACCAACCAAAGGCTCTGGAACCTGCCTTTATGGGATGTATGGAAAGACGACTTTAAGTCTGATGTAGCTGACATGAAAAACATCTCTCTGAAGCCTATCGGAGACTGTATCATTGCCGCAAAATTTCTAGAACAATTCATTGAAAATCATTCCAATTGGGCCCATCTCGATATTGCGGGAGTAGCCTTCGGAAGTGTAGGCTATGCCAAGGAAAAAGCAGCTACCGGTTTTGGAGTTCAATTGCTCGCGGATTTAATCGAAAATTATCACTAAAAATTAGTTTTTTACAAAAAATCTCTGTATAATTGATTAGTGAATTTTCAAAAACGCACGATATCGCATTTTTTAATATTAATAAAATAATAAATAAACGCTTTTATTTTTGAAAATTCACTAAATATTAAAAAACATTATATGGAGAAGAAAACTATTGTGTGTATTTCGTGCTATTACAAAGGCTACGATTTTATGGACGAAATGAAGAATCTCGGCAATAAAATCATCCTGGTAACTTCAGAAAACCTCAAAGAAAAAAACTGGCCCTGGCATGCTATTGAAGAGGTATTTTATATGCCTGAACTTAAACCGTCCGTATGGAATCTGGAGCATCTGATCCAGGGGTTTTCCCACCTCATGAAAACCAGAAAAGTAGATGCTGTAGTGGCATTGGATGATTATGATGTAGAGAAAGCAGCATTAATCAGAGAAACATTCCGTATTCCGGGAATGGGACAAACTACCCACCGCTATTTCAGAGATAAACTGGCTATGCGGCAAAAAGCTAAAGATTCAGGGATCAGTGTTCCTGAATTTACAGCTGTATTCAATGATAATGAAGTCAATGAATTTACAGACCTTGTTCCGGCACCATGGGTACTGAAACCCAGATCGGAAGCTTCTGCATCAGGAATTAAGAAAATAACGACCAAAGAACAGTTGCATGAAGCATTAGATATCCTTGGGGAAGAACGCCATCTTTTTTTACTGGAAAGTTTTAAACCTGGAGATGTTTATCATGTAGACAGCCTTACTTTCAATAAAGAGATTGTATTTACTTCTGCTTCAAAATATCTGGCTCCACCCATGCAGGTTTCGCATGAAGGAGGCGTATTCCGTTCCAAGACTTTGGGAAGGTATTCTGAAGAATTTAAAGCGCTGGAAGAAATTAACGCCAAAGTCCTTTCCAATTTTGGGCTTATCAATGGTGCAACCCATACAGAATTTATCCGCGGAAAGGAAGACGGAAAATGGTACTTCCTAGAAACTTCATCCAGAGTTGGTGGTGCTCACATTCCCGATTTGGTGGAGGCCTCGAGCGGAATTAATATCTGGAGAGAATGGGCTAAAATTGAAGATGCTCTTTTAAGAGGCAATCATTACAACATCTCCCCTCCTACAGGATATTATTCCGGGCTGATTGTTGCCCTGATTAAGGATAAAGAGCCGGATTACAGTAATTTTGAATGCGAGGAGGTTGTCAAATTCCTTCCGATAGATTATCATGTTGGGATTGTTTACAAATCCAGTGATGCCTTCATTGTACAGGACAGGCTGGATTCTGCTGCAGAAATGATTCATGCAGATATGCTGAATATTCTGCCTCCCAAAAGCAACAAGCTTACTTCCTAGATCATGAAGTCCAATATTGACATCAAAAATGTTATTGAATTCATAATATATAATCTTCCAGAAGAATCTATTCTAAAACGTAACTTAGAAAACATAAGTTCCGGAAAATGGCATAACAAAGCATATTATCAGTTCGTTGACTCTCACAATGCCAATACACCGGGCTCAAAATGGATTTTTAAAGAAAATATAATCCTGGAACATCCAAAATTAGGGACTCTTGTACTGGATGTTTTAGAAAAAGATCAACCTGGAGGAATAGAATTTGTCAATTTAATATAAAACACAATAGTAAAAACTAAATAAGGAAAAATGCCTCACATAGAACATACAGAATATTATTCAAATATATTGGGAACAAGTCTCCAGGTAGAGGTGACCGGGCACTACGGTCATCCTATCATCATGTTTCCTACTTCCCAGGGACAATATACCCAGAATCATGATTTTCAGCTGAACGGAAGCATCAACTGGTTTATAGAACAAGGAAAAGTAAAACTTTACAATGTTCAGACCATCGACAAATGGAGCTTTTATGATGACAATATATCTCCTCAGCAAAGAATAAGAAACTATGAACGATATGTACAATTCCTGATCAAAGAATTTGTACCCTACATTCAGAAACTTCATAAGACCCATCGTGTAGCGGTTGCCGGAGCCAGTTTCGGAGGATATCACGCTGCGAACTTTGCTTTTAGATTTCCTGATGTGGTTTCTCATCTTTTTTGCCTTTCAGGGGCATTCAGTATAAGAAATTTCATGGATGGTTATTCTGATGAGCTGGTATATTTCAACTGCCCAAGAGAGTTTATAAGAAATGATGAAGCATGGAAATACAAACACATGCATATTGTATTAAGTACCTCCGATCAGGACATCTGTAAAGAAAAAAATGTTGAAATGGCGGAGATCCTAAGGGTAAAGGGCATAGACTTCTGGTATGATGAAAGAAAATGGATCGGCCACGACTGGCCTTTGTGGAGAATGGTTTTCCCTACCTTCATAGGAGCCTTTTTCTCTTAAAAACAATAGAAAAGACAAATAGAAAAAAATATACACTCACCTTAAAAAACAAAAATTATGGCAAAAAAAGTAGGAATTCTTTTCGGTATGGAAGACACATTTCCCTGGGCATTTATAGACAAAGTAAATGAACTGGGAGGCGGAGATATCATAGCTGAACCCGTTCATATTGATAAATTAGAACAGGGTGCAGATTATGGTTATGCAGTAATCATCGACAGAATTTCACAGGACGTTCCCTTTTACAGAGCCTATCTTAAAAATGCAGCACTTAACGGCACTTATGTAATCAACAATCCTTTCTGGTGGAGTGCTGATGAGAAATTTTTCAACAATGCCCTGATGTCCAAACTGGGAATTCCACTTCCTAAAACGGTTTTGCTTCCTTCACACGAAAGACCTGAGAATACTTCGGAAACTTCATTTAGAAACCTGAAATTTCCGCATGACTGGGAATATATTTTCAATTATGTAGGTTTCCCTGCTTATATGAAACCTCATGATGGCGGAGGCTGGAAAAGTGTTTACAGAGTTGAGAATCCGGATGACCTTTGGAACAAATTAGGAGAAACAGAGCAGTTGGTTATGATGGTACAGGAAGAAATTGTCTTTGATGATTATTACAGGGTTTACTGTCTGGGCAGGAAATATGTTCACATTATGCCTTATGAGCCTAGAAATGCTCCTCATTTAAGATATGCTACCACCCATCAGACACAGGGTGAAGAGCTCGAAAAATTATTGAAGACTATTCATGATTATACGATTACCATGAATGAAGCTTTGGGATATGATTTCAATACAGTAGAATTTGCTGTAAGAGATGGGATTCCTTATGCGATCGATTTTTGTAATCCGGCTCCGGATGCAGACAAAAATTCTGTAGGAGAAGAAAATTTTGCGTGGATCATAGAACATGCTGCAAAACTAGCTATCGAAAAAGCCAAAGAATATGTTCCGGGGAAACCCAATATTACTTGGGGAACTTTCGTGAAAGATTCCATAAAATAATATTAAAAAACAAAAAACACAATAAGAATGCATCAGTTTACTATTGGAATTGAAGAAGAATATCAGATCATTGATGTAGAAAGCAGAGATCTGGTTTCTCATGTTTCAAAAATCATTGAAGGCGGCAAAGCGGTTTTAAGTGAAAATTTAAAGCACGAAATGCACGAATCTATGATTGAAATGGAAACCGGGATCTGCCAGAATATTCAGGAGGCCCGAGCAGAATTAACAAATTTAAGACGACACCTCATCAATATCGCCCATGAACAGGGACTGCGTGTTTCTGGAGGAGGCACCCATCCATTTTCTCACTGGTCGGAAAACAATATCACTCAGGGGGAAAGGTACATCAAAATCGTAGATGATATGGGAGATGTAGCCCGTGAAAATCTTATTTTCGGACTGCATGTTCACATCGGGATTCCAAACCGTGAAGAAGGCGTGAGAATTCAAAATGTAATGCGTTATTTCCTTCCTCACGTGTATGCCCTTTCTACGAATTCACCATTCTGGATTGGAAGATACACCGGCTTTAAATCTTACAGACAGGAAATTTTCGTAAAATTCCCGAGAACCGGTATTCCAAGTTATTTTAATTCTCTTGGAGAATTCGACAGCTATGTTGACCTTCTTATAAAAACAGGAACCATAGACAATGCTAAGAAAATCTGGTGGGATTTACGGGTACACCCTTTCTACCCTACGATTGAATTCAGAATCTGTGATATGCCGTTAAGGATTGATGAAACCGTATGTCTTGCAGCAATCATGCAGTGTTTAGTTGCTAAAATCTATAAACTTCACCAGCAAAATCTTAGTTTCAGAAGCTATAGAAGGTTGTTGCTGAATGAAAATAAATGGCGTGCTTCCAAAAGTGGTATCGAAGCCCATCTGATCGATTTCGGAAAAGAAGAATCTGTTCCTTATCCTCATTTGTTAAAAGAACTTTTAGAGTTTATTGACGATGTGGTAGACGAGTTAGGATGCCGTCATGAAGTTGAGTATGCCTGGAAAATCCTGGAAAACGGAACGGGTGCAGACAGACAGCTTCAAATCTTTAAGGAGACTGGTGATCTGAAGAAAGTCGTTGATTATATGATCTCTGAAACAGAGTATGGCATAACACATGGTGAAAATGCTTCATAATATTTTTGGTAACTTTACAAAAAATATGATGTAATGAAAGATATTCGAATTGCTCTGCTGGACATGAACAATAATCATGTGAATCAAGGTTTTAGAAACATTAAAGAAATTTCTGAAGCATTTCAGCAGAACTCTGAAGAAAATGTTGTCATCAAGACATTTGATGTGAGATTTAAAGATGAAATGCCGGAAATTGGAGACTTTGATATTTTTATTTCTTCAGGCGGGCCAGGAGATCCACACCGAGAAGGTTTGGCTTGGGAAGACCGATTTGCACATTTTTTAGATGCCGTTTTTGAACACAATCAATACAGCGAAGATAAAAAATACCTTTTCCTTATCTGCCATTCTTTTCAGCTGGCAAGTATCCACTGGAAACTGGGTAATATCTGCAAAAGAAAATCTTATTCTTTTGGAGTAATGCCTGTTCATAAATCGGAAGAAGGGCGAGAAGAATTTTTATTCAAAAATCTTAAAGATCCTTTTTATGCTGTAGACTCCAGAGCCTATCAGTTTATTGAGCCGGATCATGACCGTTTGGAAGAACTTGGAATGACCGTGATGGCGATTGAAAAATTTCGTCCTCATATCAATCTGGAAAGAGCGGTAATGGCAGTTCGTTTCTCCAATGAAATATTCGGAACACAATTTCACCCCGAAGCTAATCCTGAATCTTTGATTGAAAATCTGAAAGATAAAAAAAACAGAGAAGCGATGATTGAAAATTTCGGAATGGAAAAATATCTTGAGACCATGGACAGAATAGATGATGAAGACAAGATCATTCTGACCAGAAATCAAATCCTTCCGAGATTCCTTCAGTTTGCAAAAAAAAACATCTTGAAAGAAGCTAAATCTTTAGTCTGAAAAGAAAAATAAGGTTTATAAAAATACTGAAATCGGGCAGAAATGCTCGATTTTTTAACATCACAAAGAAAAAAATATGATCCCAAAATACAGAAAACAATTTAATCAGGAGTTTTCACAAGAAAAATACAGTCAATTAAAAAATATACTGGCAGAAAAAGGAGGGATAGAACCTACTTTCAGAGTTTCAGAAAGTCCTATTTTTTTGACTAAAAAATTTGAAAGCCAACTTATTGATGCCAGTGAAAGCATTATCAGCCAGATTAAAGCGCTTCCTGCAGAAACACTTCAGAAAGCCATTCCTGACAATTGCAGAGTTCCCAATGATACCAATCAGCCTCATTTTTTCACCATAGATTTTGGAATCTGCAAAAATGAAAACGGCGAAATAGAACCTCAGCTGATAGAACTTCAGGCATTTCCTTCTCTGTATGCTTTTCAGAAAGTATATGAAGAAACGTATTGTGAAGTTTATCCTTTTATTTCAGAAATCAAAAACCCTATGCCTCGTGAAACGTTCAAAAATTATTTGAAGGAACTCATTGTAGGCGATGAAAATCCTGAAAATGTCATCTTACTTGAAATCTTCCCGGAAAAGCAAAAAACAGCCATTGATTTTGCTCTGACAGAGAAATTATTAGGAATCAAAACAGTATGTTTGACAAAAGTAAAGAAAGAAGGCAAGAAACTGTATTATGAAAATAATGGAAAGCTGACTGAAATCAAGAGAATTTACAACCGCGTTATATTTGATGAACTGGACAACATTCCTGATCTAACCACAGATTTTGATTTCCGTGAAGAAGTTGATGTAAAATGGATCACTCATCCCAACTGGTTCTTTAAAATCTCAAAGTTCCTTTTGCCATTGCTACAACACCAATTTGTTCCAAAGAGTTACTTTTTACATGAGTTTCCAAACAACGAAAATCTTGAGGATTTTGTCTTGAAACCTTTATTCTCCTTCGCAGGAAGCGGTGTTGATTTAAATCCTACAAAGGAAATTACCGATTCTATTCAGGATAAGGAAAATTATATCTTACAGAGAAAAGTACATTATGCACCTATTTTTGAAGATATCAATGGAGAATTTTCAAAAGCAGAGATCCGTTTGTTATATATTTGGCGGGAAAATGATGAACGTCCTATCCTATTGGAAAATTTGGGAAGAATGACTAAAGCTGCAATGGTAAATGTAGATTTCAATAAAAAAGATGCCATCTGGATCGGAAGCTCAAATGCTTTTTTTGCTGAAGGATAACATTCGTTTATTATAATTATTTGAAATAAAATAGATTGTTTCAAAGTTAAATTATTTGGTTTTGTCATTCTGAGCACAGACTGAAAGTTTGAGAACGTAGTGAAGAATCTCATATTATCTAATGAGATTCTTTCTTCGTCAGAATGACAATTTTGAGACAGCTCTTCTTCACATATCCATTCATTACCTATTTTTTGAAGGATAAAATTCTTTCAGGTAATCTTTTCTACACATTCCTTCCTATTTCAAAAGCTCTTCAATAAAATTACAAAAACTTAATTTTCAACACGTTAAGTAATTGTAGTGCAATTGTAGTACAGCGACATCACCAAATTCCTTTTACTTTCGCTTAAAATTTTCGAAAATTTCTCATTGTAAATAGTAGTAAAAAATTCAATAATAAAATCTTAAAATTATGCGAAGTTTAAAAAAAATATCTGCTGCGGTATTATGTTTATCTTTTTTGTCAAGCTGTAACAATCCCAAGAAAGAGAATGGGTCAGATCTTAATAATTATGTAGATGCTTTGGTAAAACCTGTGATGGAGAAAAATAAAATTCCGGGGTTAAGTATCGCCATAACGATAGATGGAAAACACACTTTTTTCAATTACGGATTAGCTTCAAAAGCAGACCAGATAGAAGTTACCAATAAAACGTTATTTGAACTGGGTTCTGTAAGCAAAACTTTCACAGCTACCTTAGCCAGTTTATCACAAATTAACGGAACACTTAACTTATCTGATCCAGTGAGCAAATACATGCCAGAACTGAAAAATACAGCATTTGACCAAATAAAGCTTTATAATCTGGGAACACATACTGCAGGCGGATTTACGCTGCAACTACCTGAAGAGATTACTAATAATGAACAACTCATCCATTATTATAAAACATGGAAGCCTGATTATCCTGCAAGCACTCAAAGAATGTACACCAATCCAAGCATCGGCCTGTTAGGGGTTATTGCAGGAAAAACGATGAATCAACCTTTCACAAAAGCAATGACTGAAAATGTTTTTGCTAAAATGGGATTAAATAATACATTTTACACAGTACCAGCTGAAAATATGAGCCAATATGCATTCGGTTATAGTAAAAATGATGAACCGATCCGTGTAAACCCAGGAGTTTTGGCAGATGAAGCTTATGGAGTGAAATCCTGTACACAGGATATGATTACGTTTGTGGATGCCAACATGGGAATTGGAAACATTGACCATAAATTATCTGCCGCAATAATGAATACTCATACCGGCTACTTTAACACCTCAGAAATGACGCAGGATCTTATCTGGGAGCAATATAATTATCCGGTAACACTGGAACAGCTTCAAAAAGGAAATTCAGCGGATATGGCCTTTAAGCCCAATCCTGTAAAGGAAATCCTTCCTCATCAGAAACCGACAACAGATGTATTGATTAATAAAACCGGGGCTACCAATGGTTTTGGAGCTTATGTAATGTATGTTCCTTCGAAAAAAATTGGTGTTGTAATTCTTGCCAACAAAAACTATCCTAATTCTGAAAGGATTGATATTGCTTATAAACTCTTATCTTATTTAGAAAAGTCTGAAAAATTATAATCAATCACAATAAAATGTCTCAGAAATACCTGAGGCATTTTTATTTTAATTATAATTCTGAAACCCAGGTTCCGAAGTCCATGTCAGCGGGTAATTCGAGTTTCTTCTTAAGCCTGTATTTCTTGGTTTCCACAGCTCTTACAGTTACATTTCCGCATTGTCCGATTTCTTTATTGGTCAGATTAAGCCTTACATAAGCGATAAATTTTATATCATGATTGGTAAGATCGGGATATTGTGAAATCAGTTTTTCATAAAAATCCGGATACACTTCTTTAAACTTACTTATAAAAAAAGGATTGTTGGAAGTAGCCATTTTAGACAATTCATTAATTGAAGTATCTACTTTCTTTTTCAGTTGATCCGTTTCAATTATTTTCTCACCGATGAGTTTCTTCTGTTCTTCAAGCAGCTGATCTCTTCTTTTATTCCGTTTCCGAATCATAAATATTGCGGCAATAGATACAATAGCAATACCAGCAATAGCAACAATAATGATGTAGAGATTATTTCTCTCTTTCTCCTGTTCAATGGCAAGATTATTAACGACCGAAGCAACGGCTTTTCTTTCTCCGGATTGGATGCTGTCATTGAGTTCGGTATATTTTGCCAGATATTCATTTGCTTTTGGAATATCATGTAAAGCCAGATAAGTTTGATAGATCTTTTTATAGGTATCTATAATATCTGCACCACGATTTATTTTCAGATAGATGGGCAAAGATTCCTGATAGTACTCGAGTGCCTTTGGATAATCTTTTTTCAGCGTGTACAGATTTCCGCGTCTTGTTGCAATAGCTCCGTAAGCGTGGAGTGAGCTGTTATTTTCTACGGCTAGTACAGAAGCCTTATTCAGGTAATATTCTACAGAATCAAGATGTTGTTTTCTGGATAAAAACTGTTCTGCAATTCTTACATAAATCTTAGGTTCGTTAGGAAAATCTTTTAATCCTTTTTTCCGCATTGCGTTAATGGAATCCGGAAGCTTTAAATCCTCAAAATTGGACCATTTCCAGATGTAAACAAAAAATAAAGAATTTCTGTTCTCTTTTGTATCAGAGGCATGCTTAAGATATTCTATAGATTTATTCAGCTGAATATTGGCCTGGTTATAAAGGCCTAAAAAAGAATAATTCCTTGCAATTTCATTACACAATCTGGCATTCAGTCCATTATCATTAACTAATTTAAGCTGTTTTTTCGCTTCATTCAGATAATGTAGACTTTTCTGGTGCTCATCAAATGTAGAAAGGGCATTAGCAATATTAATATTAGCTAAAGCCTCACCCTCGGGGTTATCATGTTCTTTATAATACTGAAGTGCAGCTATATTGTATCGAAAAACCTTCTCATACTCTCCTTTATTCTTATAGATACTTGTGATACTATCCAGCTTTGCCGGAGTATAGCTTTGAGAATAAGACTGTATAGAAACATAAAGAAAGAAAATAAATAGTGCCTTTTTCATAAAAACCGATCGTATGGCAAGTTAATAATTTTTTATTTTTTTCAATTTAAAAAAGTTAAAAGTGTTTACAACTTATACTCAATGATTAGAAAAACTGCCTTCAAATCATCTACAGTGCTATAGGAGCAAAAAAAATTGCAATACGTTTTATTGATTCCGCATTGCAATTTTAATAAGTTTATAAAGATTTATTTACACGTTTTTATCGTCTTCTAATAATTCTCTTGCCTGATATTCCTGTACCAGATCAATTGCATTGGAAATAACATCACTCAGAGCCGTAATAAACGTTCCTTCTTCTGCCATTCCCATAGCGTGTTTTAATGCTTCTATTTCCTTTGGGATAATCTCGTAGCTTACATCTTTTCCTGCAGACTGCATTCCTTCGATAATCAATCCATTGATTTCCTCTTCGGTTCTTCCACGAAGATGTTTTTCGTTTCGGATGATGATATGATCAAACATTCTTCCTGCAATCTTTCCGCATTCTCTGATATCACTGTCTCTTCTGTCCCCAACACCGGAAATAATACCGATTTTCTTCGTAGACTCTACATTTTTCAGATAATCTTCAATAGCTTCGTATCCTGAAGGATTATGAGCAAAGTCTATGAGAACTTTAAAGTTTTTGAATTTAAAAACATTCAGTCTTCCCGGCGTAAGCTGAGCACTTGGGATAAAGGTTCTCAAAGAATTGGAAATATCTTCAATCCCGAATCCATAAAGGTAGCTCGCTAAACTTGCCGCCAATACGTTTTCAATCATGAATCTTGCCTTCCCTTCCATCGTAATCGGGAAATCTTTGGCTTTTCCTATTCTGATCTTCCAGTCTCCTTTTTTAATGGTGACAAAACCTTCTTCATATACGCACGTGATTTTTCCTTCTTTCGCAAATTTTACGATATGAGGATTATTTTCATCCATACTGAAGATCGCAACATTAGAATCAAGATCATTGATGATCCTCATAGAATATTCGCTGTCTGCATTCAGTACACTCCAACCGCTTTTCTTTACGCTGTCCAGCACTACCCTTTTTACTTTGGTAAGATCTTTTAAATTATGAATATCATTCATTCCCAAATGATCCTCCTCAATGTTGGTAAGAACTCCGATATCACATTGTGAAAAACCAAGTCCGGAACGTAAAATTCCTCCTCTGGCAGTTTCCAGAACTGCAAATTCTACCGTAGGGTCTTTTAAAATAAATTCTGCAGAAATAGGTCCTGTAGTATCTCCTTTTGTCAGCATCGTATTCTGAATATAGATCCCATCCGAAGTCGTGAATCCTACTCTATACCCGTTGCTTTTTACAATATGTGAAATAAGCCTTGTCGTGGTTGTTTTACCATTGGTTCCTGTCACCGCAATGATTGGAATGGTAAAAGGTTTTCCTTGCGGATAAAGCATATCTACTACCGGAGCAGCTACATTTCTTGGTAATCCTTCGCTTGGCGCCAGGTGCATTCTGAATCCTGGTGCTGCGTTAACTTCTATGATCGCTCCGCCACTCTCTTTCAAGGGTTGTGTAAGGTTCTCTGCCATCACATCAATACCACAGACATCCAGACCGATAATTTTGGAGATCCTTTCAGCCATTGTGATATTTTCCGGGTGCACCATATCCGTTACATCAATGGATGTTCCCCCCGTTGAAAGATTGGCTGTTGATTTCAGGTAAACTACTTCTCCTCTTTGAGGAATCGTTTCCAGCGTGTAGTGAAGCTTCTCAAGCAGCTCCAGTGTATCTTTATCTACCTCAATTTCGGTAAGGACATTTTCATGACCATATCCTCTTCTTGGGTCTTTATTTTCTTTTTCGATAAGCTGTTGAAGATTAAGCTCACCATCTCCTACAACATGGGCGGGAACTCTTCTTGCCGCTGCCACCATTTTATTATTGATGACCAGAATACGAAAATCATAGCCTGTAATATATTTCTCAACAATTACTTTTTTGGAATATTTCTGAGCATGCTCCAGACCTATTTTAGCAGATTCCCAGTCGTTGACATTAATGGACGAACCTTTTCCGTGATTTCCATCCAAAGGTTTTAAAACAATAGGATATTCTATTTTCCTGATCACAGCATTCAAACCTTCTTCATCAACTATCAAATCTCCAATCGGAACTGGAATTGCTGCATCATGAAGCATTCTCTTTGTCAATTCTTTATTACATGCGATATCCACCGCAATAGAACTTGTTTTTCCAGTAATAGTCGCTTGAAATCTCTGTTGATTTACCCCATACCCTAACTGTACCAGGGAATTCGTCCCTAACCTGATCCATGGGATTTTTCTGGAAGCGGCTTCTTCCACAATACTTCCTGTAGAAGGTCCCAGACGGACACGTTCTCTGATCTCTTTTAATCGGTGAATGCATGCATGCATATCATACTCTGTCCCTTCTACAATAGCTCCCGCAATTTTCACTGCTTCTTCCGCAGCATAAATACCGGCATTTTCTTCAATATAATTGAATACCACGTTATACACTCCCGGAGTTTTTGTTTCACGAGTTCTTCCAAACCCCACATCCATTCCTGCAAGAGTTTGTATTTCCAAAGCAATATGCTCAATGACATGCCCCATCCAGGTTCCTGTTTCCACTCTATGGAAAAAGCCTCCTTCTACTCCTTCCGAGCATCGGTGGGTAATCAATGAAGGAATTAATTTTTCAATCCTCTCGCGGAAACCTTCTATTTTATTGGTAGGATAATCCTCCATTTCTTCCAAGTCCAACCTCATCTGTATCAGCTTCTTTCTTCTGATGCTCCAGATGTTAGGACCTCGTAGTGCCTGAATCTTTTCGATTTTCATAGTCTATTGGCATTTTAACAGTTAACAATAACTCCTTTCATAGCCAAAGATAATGTAAAACCCTAAATGAAACCATAGGTAAATTAAAGATTTATTAAAAAAATATTAATTTCTATTAACATTTATAAATCATTAAAAATCAATTAAAGATGGCATAAAATTCGCGAAAGAATGTTAATTATTTTTTAATTTTGTACCATGATGAAACCTGTTGGAAAATTAATAGTTATTGGAGGAGCTGTAAACAAAGGAAGTTTTGCTGAAACCGATTATGATCAGAATATAGAAAAGAATCTTAACTTTTTTGAACGTGGGATCTTACGAAAGATCATCAACGAATCAAAAAATAAAGAAGATTCTGTCATTGAAATCGTTACTACCGCTTCTCAAATCCCCCAGATCGTAGGCTCTGAATATAAAAAAGCATTTGAATTTCTCGGTGCTAAAAATGTAAATGTCCTTGACATCCACAACCGTGAAGAGGCTAATTCTGATGCGATGGTGGCAAGAGCCAATGCTGCAGATGTAATGATGTTCACCGGAGGAGATCAGCTGAGACTGACTTCTATTCTGGGAGGGACGAGATTTCATGATACCATTTTATTAAAATATCAGGAACAGGATTTTATTTATTCAGGAACTTCTGCAGGTGCTGCGGCAGCTTCTGAAAATATGATCTATCAGGGAAGCAGCTCTGAAGCTCTTTTAAAAGGAGAAATCAAAACAACCCAGGGATTAGGTCTTATAGATAACGTAATTATCGATACACATTTTGTACAGCGAGGCAGAATCGGGCGTCTTTTTCAGGCAGTAGTTAACAATCCTAGAACATTGGGAATCGGGCTTGGAGAAGATACAGGACTTTTCATTCATAATGATGTAATGACTGCTGTAGGTTCAGGTCTTGTTATATTGGTAGACGGAAGGTTTATTAAGGATACCAATCTTACGAATATCAACCTTGGAGAACCCATCTCTATTGATAATTTAACGGTACATGTGATGTCTATGAATGATCATTATGATCTTACAACAAAAACATTAACTATCGAGAACTCTCAGTTTAATCCGATACCACAAGATAAATAGTACGGGGTTGCGGAGTTTTGAGATGAGGGTTTTCAAAAGACAATAAACTCGAAATCACGGAACACGAAACTTGCGTTACGACAGGATATTAATAAAATTCTTATCTTTTCTTCGTATTAATAACCGGGATTCGTATTATTGATTATTATAAATACGGAACTCCGGAACACGAAACCTATATCTACTATGAAAATCATTATCCACGGCGGTTTTTTCTCTGAAAGCGACCAAAGCCATGAAGTAAAAACTGCAAAGCAGGAATCTTTAAAAGAAATAGCACAAAAAGCTTTTGATTATCTTGAAACCCATTCCGCTTTCGATACGGTGGCGTATGCTGTTTCACTGTTGGAAGACAATCCATTGTACAATGCAGGAATAGGCTCTCAGATTCAAAGTGACGGTGTTATCCGTATGAGTGCTGCGATTATGAATGGAGACACTCAGAAGCTAAGCGGGGTGATTAATATTCAGGATGTAAAGAATCCTATTTTTGTTGCTAAAGATCTGATCAGTGAAGATGATAGAGTTTTAGGAGGACAAGGCGCGAAGAACTATGCTAATGAACATGGTTTTGAAAATTTCTCCACGGAAATCCCTCAAAGAAGAAAAGAATATGAAGCTAAGCTTAAAAACGGCGGAAAAGGCACTGTTGGCTGCGTAGCAATAGATCATGACGGAAAACTTGCCGTTGCTACTTCTACGGGAGGGAAAGGTTTTGAAATTCCCGGAAGGATTTCAGATTCCGCCACAGTGGCAGGAAATTATGCCAATGCATTCTGTGCTGTGAGCTGTACTGGCGTAGGAGAAGATATTGTCAGTAACGCTACAGCCACAAAAATCGTAACAAGAGTTACGGACGGAATGAATCTTGAACAGGCTTTCAGCAAGACATTTGAAGAGCTTAAAACCATTGATGGATTTGCAGGCGCTATCGCTATTGATAAGGATGGAAATATATACCATCAGGATTCTTATCCTACTATGGTCTTTGCTAGTTTTGATGGCAAAAATTTCAAAGTCTTCTCTTAAATTTAACATTTTTTTATAATTGTATTTATTTTTTTGGCACGTATTTTACATTAATAGTAATAACAAATTTTAATATTAATACATAAAAAAATAGAAATCATGGGAAACAAAACAAAAGGATTATTAGCTCTACTAGGTTTAGGTGCATTAGCTTATTGGAAATATAAGAACTCAAGCCCTGAAGATCAACAAGCTGTTAAGGATAAACTGAATACAGCAAAAGATAATCTTAACAAATGGGGAAATGATCTTAAAAGCAAAGCCAATGATGTTGCTTCCCAAGTTCAGGATAAAGTGGACGAAGTAAAAACAAAGGCTGAAGATTCTATCAGCTAACCAACAAAGAGCAGTTTTTTTTAACATTCATATATAGAAAAAGTCATCGTAATAGCACTACGATGACTTTTTAGTTTAATTAAACCACTACAGTTAGGAACCCATTAAAGACTTATCAAAACTTAATGGTTAAAAATATCTTATTTTAAATTTTTGGTGACTATATACAATTTTATACATTTGTCATTCTGACGAAGGAAGAATCTCATATATAGCTTAGATTCTTCATTTCACTTCGTTGCATTCAGAATGACAGAGTCATAATAATTAAAATATCAGGACTAGTCTAAAATCGTAATAATTACCAAATTTTTATTTTTTCTGTGCTGCCAATGCATACACAAGAGGTATTTTATTTCCAAACTGTGGAATTCTCCATTTTCCCTTTTCAACTTCTTCTACATGTCTGAAACATGGATAGGGTGACCAGTCGAACTCCTGGACAGTCTTCAGTTGCAAATCTTTTTTAATCAGGTTGTCAAGAACTTCTGATAAAGAGTGATTCCACATTACATATTCCTGTACAATAGCTGCAGACTGATCTGCGTAAGTTCCTTCATAAGTTTCTACAATCGGTTTTTCATTAAAATAGTTGTAGGTAACTTTTATAAAGTCATCATCAAACATCCAAACTACAGGATGAAATTCTGCTATGATAAACTGTCCTCCGGGTTTTAGGAAGTGATTGATAACGCCTGCCCATTTTTCAAGGTCTGGAAGCCAGCCTATTGTACCATAGCTCGTATACACGATATCAAATTTCTGATCCAGAACATTCGGCAGTTCATATACATCCGAACAGATAAATTCTGTATCAGCTCCGCACTTTTGTGCAAGGTCTTTAGCTGTATCAACCGCTTTGTCAGAAAGATCAATCCCGGTAACTTTTGCACCCATTCTTGACAGTGAAATAGAATCCTGCCCGAAATGACACTGCAAATGCAGAATAGTCTTTCCTTTTATATCTCCCAGAAGTTCAAGTTCTATTGAATTCAGTGAGGTTCTTCCTTTTAAAAATTCTTCTACAAAGTAGAAATCCGATTTCAAATGCGGTTCTACTTTAGCATTCCACGATTTTTTGTTTATTTCTAAGTAATTTTCCATGGTTTTAGTTTAAAATAGTTTTAGTTTCCCTGAATAATATAATTTTTTTCTATTAATTTTCTTTCAGGTTGATTAGAATCCTCCGGCTGAAACCATACTTCAATCCTGCTTCCGTAATAATCGCCCCAATCTCCTTCTTTCACTGTAAAATCCTTCTCATCACTCGAAAACTCTTTCAGCTCATCATTGGGATTAAAGACATTTCTGATGGATTGTTTTTTAATTTCTTTTTCAGAAAGAATCCTATTGGTATTGAAATCATACACTTTTAAATATACCTTCCCTTTTTCTATTTTATTCAGGAAAACATCGTATTTATAAGATCCCGGCTGTAAGTAATCATAAATAAGTACATCGGGCTGGGTAACCTCAACCAGTTCTTTCTCATCTGAAAACAGTTTTAAAGGCATTGAAAACTTTGCATTCTTTGGATTCTTGATATCATTGTTGTAAGCTTTATAAGGACTTTTAGGCGGACAAAAAGCAAATAAGCCACCAATGATAAAAAACATCATAAAGCTAAGAAGGCATTGCCAAAGACCATTTTTAAATTCATCTTTTTTGAACATTCTCGAAATCCCCAAGACAAAGCTTATAAAAGCGATCAAAAATGGTACAGCAGAGAAAAAATTCCATGTAAAACTACTGATGGGCAAAATGAGAATAAGCAGCCAACAGATAATTCCAACAAATAAGGCGATGAAAGAGGTAAAATACCATCTCCAGTTTAATGCTCTAAAAACAACTTCTTTTATCATAACTTCTCCATTAATTTTTTCTTCTGAACATTGAATTCTTCTTCACTCAAAACTCCGCTTTCTTTTAACCTTCCCAATTGTTCGAGCTGGTCCAAAACACTGGGTTCAGATTTTTGCTGAGTGTATTCTTCAGGAGGGGACATAAAATCTCTTACCTTTTCACAAAAAAGTTCTGCATGGTACTTTCCTACTCCATCAATTTCCACGATGTCATCTGTAACCTGAATATATATAGAGGCCAGCAATAATGAAGTTTCATACTGTATTGAACTGATTTTACTGTAAGAAAAATCTTCTACCTTCAATCCATACATGAATTCTTTATCCACAAAGATCACTCTTCTGTCTGTAGCTACTAAAATAATATGATGATTGTTTATTTTATTTCTGCCCTCAACGAGATAGACAATTTTTTCCTCTTTTGAGACGATATCCGGCAATTCCCGGATCTCTTTTCTGGCAAATATGGTAGGACTGATATCCAGCTTTTCAAGTTCTTCTCTTATTTCGTCAAGTCTTGATTTTTCACTCATAGTGTTAGTTTATGGGTCTAAATTACTATTTATTAGTAATAAAAGTTTTAATTCAATAAAAATATTAAATTTTTGAAGGGATCACTACAGAAGTGTGCAGGCAGTACATCTTCCAGCCTAAAGTTTCATACAATCGTTTTCCTTCTTCTGTTGCTACTAAAAGATTATTTGTAACTCTTTTAGACAAAGCTATCTTCTCCAATTCTTTTAATAAAAAAGTAGCGAGTCCTTTCCTTTGATGATTTATTTCGGTAACAATCCTGTCATAAACAGCAACATTATCTATCAAAGAGACACGCCCAATTGAGGCCTGCTCACCATTCTCAGCTACAATTCTTACCACAAAAGTTGTATTGTACTCAGAAAATTCTAAGTGATATCCTTCTGCAAGACTGATTTCGGGGAATGTCATCTGATGAAAACAAGTCATCAAATATCCTTGTGCCTGTAATTGCCATCTTTCAGGAATTTTTCCCATCAATTCATCAGGGGAAGTAGATACTTTCAGATGAATCCACGGGACATCAATTGAATGGGCAAGTTGGAAAAAATCGTCATTAAGCTCAGGAAATACAAAACGTTCTTTTTGTTTTTCATCTCCTACAATCACTTTGAATCCGGATTTATATTGAACAGGAAAAGATACTTCTCTTGATAAGCACCATCCCTTAAGCCAACTTTCTACTATTTCTGCAGATACTTTGTCCTTCATGATTTGACATTAGAAGTTTATTTTAATTGCTCCAATAGCTTCTTTTTCTGTTCAGCAAATTCGGTATCTGTTAAGATTCCGTTTTCTCTCAGTTTTCCTAGTTTTTCAAGCTGGTTAAGAATCTCTTCTGATGAAGCGCCTTTATTGACAACATTATCAATTCGCTTTGAAGATGTTTCCTGAGGATTATTATAAATTGATTTTATCTTATCGTAGAAGTTTTCTGCATCATCTTTATCCATAAAACATTCAAACTCTACTATTCTTTCATCAAGATGTAATTTAATGATTGGAGATCTCGGATCCGTTACAAAACTTACGCTTTTGATGGCTTCATTAGAATAATCATTGATCGTTGCTGCTCCAAACATTGCTTTTGAAACAGAGATCATTCTTTTGGAAGTCGCCACCAGTATTCCTGCAGCCAGTGTATTGACAAACTGGGCATCTGTAATTGCTGTTATTTGTTCATCTTCTGAAATCAGAAAGGGAAGTTCTTTGATTTCTCCTTTGGTAAATATAGAGAGGTTGGCATTCAGCTTTTCAAGTTCATATTTTATTTTCTGCTGTCTCCTTTTGTAAACCTCTTTTGAAATTTGACGAGATCCTGAATCTATAGCTGCAGGCAGGTTTTGTTCTGGAGTTACCAATGTCTGAACGGGCTCTGCTATTTCAACATTCAGCATTTTATGAATATCATCAATGCTGAATTTATTAAGATTGTACAGCAATTCTTCATTAATATTGCTTGATTTGTTCAAACACTTATTGCATAAAACATTGCCATCTGAAAGCTTATTAGCTCCCAAGAGCGTATCCATAGATGTTAATTCTGCGTTACACAATGCACAATTATTACTCATTTCTTCTTCTTTTATAATTTATCCAACAGTTTTTTCTTTTGTTCTGCAAACTCTGTATCTGTCAAGATTCCACTTTCTCTGAGCTTACCAAATTTTTCCAATTGTTCAAGAATAGTTCCTGAATCTTCCTTATTCGTACTGTATACATTTTCCTGCACCAAATCCGGAATCGTTTGAGAAAATGCATGTAATGGGCTTGGATCCGGTCTGAATTCGTTTTCGGAATAGTTCATGCTTTTACTTTTGACATTTGAAAATGCTCTTCCGTCATTTTTATTGTGCAATTTAAACTGTGTAGAACCTCCATAGGTATTGATCTTTAGTATTGAATACAAAAGGTTTTCAATATGCTCAATGGAAGAAATATCCTGAATTTGAAATTCATTCTTAACAACTCCTCCCAGAAATTTTTATCAATAAAGGCAACTCTTTTCTGGGTTGAAAATATAATCCCTTCTCTGTTGCTTTGAAGGTCTATGCCTTCCGCAATGGCCAACAGTCTTTCATCTCTGTCCAGAACAGTAGGTAGTTCTTTAACCTCTTCATTCGCCAGAACACTTAGTCTTGCGTTAAGAGCTACAATCTGATCTTTGATTTCATCCAGTCTGGTAGGTGCATCATATTCATAACGACTGCCAGCTGTATATTGAGATCCTCCCTGGCTCTGGTCTGCATCAATTTTACTTTTCAAAATCATTCCTGTAATTTCTGCAAAATAAAACTGATCGAGATTATTGATGAGGTCTCTGTTGATATTAACTGCTTTCGTAAAGCATCCGGCACATAGGTAACCGCCATCTGCAAGTTTATTTTTACCTACGAGCATATCTGTTGCTGTAAGTGGTGTTCCACACAATGCGCAAATAGTGTTCATTTGGTTTTTATGTTTAAAAGTTTTTTAGTGAATACAGAGCTTATTTTTAACTCTGTTTTAATAATATCGATCCAAATTACAAATTCTAAACCAATTTTAAAGATCAAAAATATTTAAATCTTAGCATCCATCAAATAAATCAACCACAAAAATAGCTTTTGTGGTTGATTTATTTTTTAATATGTGTATCGTATTATTGCCCTAAGAATTCCTCTAAAGAAACCGTTTTCTTTTCTCCGGCTTCAAGATCTTTAAAAGTAACGGTGTTATTTTTAAGTTCTTCTTCACCCAAGAAAACCACTTTCTTTATTCCTTTCTTTTCTGCGTACGTAAATTGCTTATTGATTTTGGCATTTTCAGGATATAATTCCGCTGAGATTCCTTTTGCTCTTAGCTGCATGATCAGTTTCAAAGCTTCTGTTGTTTCCTCGTCTCCAGAATTAGCAAACAGGTATTCTATTTTAGAAGATGCTTCTTCAGGGAAAAGATTCAATTCTTCCATGACCAGATAAATTCTGTCTAATCCGAATGAAATTCCTATTCCCGGAATGTTTTTCACTCCAAAAACCTCTGTAAGATTATCATATCTCCCTCCACCACCGATGGATCCCATAGCAACTTCATCTGCTTTCACTTCAAAGATAGCTCCTGTATAATAATCCAGTCCTCTTGCCAACGTAATATTGAATATAAGGTTTTGCATATCCACACCAAGGTTCAGAGACTGTGTAAGAACATATTCAAGTTCTTCTACTCCTTTCAGACCGATTTCATTTCCTGCAAATTTTTCTTTCAGCTGAAGAAGGTTTTCCAGTGCATCGTCTGACTGACTGAATAGGAAATCCAGTTTATCAATAGATTCCTGAGCAATTTCTCTTTCCAATAGTTCTTTTACAACTCCTTCTTTTCCGATCTTATCCAGTTTATCTAATGCTACCGTAAAGTCAATCAGTTTATCTGTGATTCCTGCATATTCTGCCAACCCGGAAAGAATCTTTCTGTTGTTCATATGAATAGTTACCGGAACTTTCAGATCTGCAAAAGATTTCAGATACAACTGAACCAGCTCTACTTCCTGCAATAAGCTCTCACTTCCTACAACATCTGCATCACATTGATAAAACTCTCTGTATCTTCCCTTCTGAGGTCTGTCAGCTCTCCAAACCGGCTGAATCTGAGAACGTTTGAATGGGAATGTCAACTTTCCATGATTCATAGCCACAAATCTTGCAAAGGGTACTGTAAGATCATATCGAAGAGCTTTCTCTGAAATTTGAGAAGTAAGCTTCTGATGGTTTTTATTATCCCAGTCTTCCTGATTGACTTCAGAAGTATAATCTCCCGAATTTAAAATCTTAAAAATCAAACGGTCACCTTCTTCTCCGTACTTTCCCGTCAATGTAGACAGATTTTCAAAGCTTGGTGTTTCCAATGGCTGAAACCCGAATAATTCAAAATTATTTTGTAAAATATTGATGATATATTTTCTTCTGGAAACTTCCTGTGCTGTAAAATCTCTCGTCCCTTTTGCTAAACTTGGCTTCATTTGTTGTATGTCATTTTGATAAGCACAAAAGTACGGAATTACAAGGAATTTTACACAGTATAAAAAGCTGGAGAAGCAATCTTCTCCAGCTCGCAAAGTTAACAAGATCATTTATTCCGAAAAATCATACACTTTCAAGGATTTCCAATATTTCTTCAGCATAATTTTCAATCTTATGTTTTCCGAAACCTTTGATCTCCAGCAGTTCTTCTTTTTTGGCAGGTTTATACTTGGCTACAGACATCAGCTCTTTGTTACTTGCTATGAAGTAAGTAGGCAAATTTTGTTCTCTCGCTTTCTCCGATCTCCAAAGTTTCAGGGCATTGAGAATTTGTTCTTCATCGGGATTCAGGAAATCATTATCCGCAGAGTATTTAACCACCTTTGGCTCTTTCACTGTATTTTTGACTAATTTAAGTTCTTCAAAATACAAGATCACAGACCAATAACATTCATCGTTTACAAAAGCAGTCTCCACTTTTATAATTTCGTTTCTTTCCAGAAAATCATCCAGTATTTTCTGATCTCTGTAGAGTAATTCTTCCGGAAGTCTGATCTTAAAAACTTTTACTTTCATCATTTGTGTTTTTAGAATTATTTTCCTCCTAATAATAAAATCTCATCTACACGAATTTCCGTGATATACCGCTTCACCCCATCTTTATCATCATATGATCTGTAGGTAAGCTTTCCTTCTATGGCAATTTCTTTTCCTTTGGGAACATATTTTTCAAAAATTTCTGCTGTTTTCCCGTATGCAATAAGATTGTGCCATTGCGTTTCTTCTACTTTTTCTCCTTTAGCATTCGTGTAATGATCACTGGTTGCTAAGGATACGCTTGCTTTTACATTTCCATTGTCGAAGTTTACCATTTCAACTTCTTTACCTGTGTAACCAATTAGTGTTACTTTGTTTCTTAGTGACATAACTTTTAGATTTTAAAGATTAATAATTCAGATAAGAGACGTTCACTGTTTTTCTCAAATCTCTGTTGCAAAGATTGCGACGTTATCAAATCACAGTCGGTTGTAAACTATTTAAATCCGTTTGTAGTCGTTTGAAAATGGATAATGAAATAAAATAAATCCTATATAAAATAGGATTTATAAGGATTACAGAGATTAATTTCTATTGTAAAATGAAAAATTTGAAGATAAAAAAACATCTTCTAAAATATTTTTCTTAGTTTAAAAACATTGAAAAATAGATGTATTACAAAGGATTTTTTCTACTTAATTTAATTTTTTTTTGCAAATTTGTAAAAATGTCTGATATGCAAAAAGAAAAACTACGTACAGTAAGAAAAAGTAAAGGTTACACTCAGCAGCAATTGGCTGATGTGATCCCGACTGACGTTTCCAATTATAGCAGAAAAGAAAGCGGTGCTGTATCAATGACACAGACAGAATGGACCAAGATTGCTCATTTTTTAGATGTTCCTGTTGAGGAAATTTACGAAGAAGAGGATGCTAGGATTATTATCGAAAACCCTGTATTTAATGACAGCCCTGGAGCAAACGTTGGCAACAGTAATTTTTCTGCCAACAATATTGGATATATCAGTAATGAATTAAGCATAGAAATCATTAAAAATCTACAGGAATATATCAGTCTACTGAAAGAAGAAATCAATAAACTGAAAAATAAACAGTAAACGATTTTCTTCAACTTATATATAAATCAGGATAGATTATTTTCTATTCTGTTTTTTTTAGCCACGAATGCAGGAATTCTTTTTATTCATGCATTTGTGGTTATTTTATTTTGATTTAAATTATTTTTGCATTCTGTTCCATATTAAAGAATGCACCGTGTGTGTTTTAATATAAAGAAATGAGTTTATGAGGAAGCTAGAAATTAAAAAGAATATTCAGAAGGAAGAAGATAAGAATCTTTCTTTTCGGGTTTTTGATTTGACTAATGAATATTTGAAAGATTATGATCAACCTCACAAGAAAGACCATTTTTTCATTATCGTCATTGAAAAGGGAACACTACAACTTCATATTGAGGATAAAATTCATTTTTTAAAACCCGGAAAAATCTCTGTAGTATTTCCGGAGCAGGTTCATTTTATTTCTGATACAAGCGATGATTTGAAAGGAAAAATCATTCTGTTTGAAGAAATACTGTTCTGTTCGGATATTTTGAAAAACGAACTGAGTACTTATAATGTCAATCTTTCTACACAACTTCATTGTACTGTTTTATCTTCAGAAGATTTCCAGCAGAGTTTATATTCGATATCCATCATTCAAGGAATTTATCAACAGCCAAGTCTCATCAAAAAAGAGCAGGCAAGGTTTCAGATCAAAATTTTTCTGTTAGGTTTAATTGAGTCTGTTCATGGGTTACATCCTATTTTGTACAAAGAAACCGCTGACAAACCTGTTTATGTCCGTTTTAAAAAATTATTGAATGAACATTATAAACAATACAGAACCGTACAATACTATGCTAATGAACTGGCCATTACTCCAAAAAAATTAAATGCTATCACGAAGAAGCATTGTGGAGAAACTGCAATTCAGGCCATTCACAACCGAATTTTAATGGAGATTAAGCGACAATTGATGTTTTCTGATCTTTCTCATAAGGAAATTGCTTTTGACCTTGGTTTTAATTCCCCTTCTGCCCTCAACAAATTTGTAAAAGCAAAATTGAAGGAAACGCCTACTGCTCTTCAGCAGGAATTGGCGCAAATGTATAACACATAATCCTATTTGTATAGCATCGTCCTTTTGGCCTTTTCTAATTTTGTCTCATTAAAATCAAACAAAAAAAATGAGCAAATTATTTATTGCAGGAGAAGTATTTCATGGTGCCGGAAGTCTTTCAGAATTAGCAAATATTAAAGGGCAAAAAGCAGTCATTGTAACAGGAGGAAGCTCTATGAGAAAAAGCGGAACTCTTGATAAAGCGATTGCTTACCTTACAGAAGCAGGAATCGAAACTCAAATTTTCGAAGGTGTAGAGGAAGATCCATCATCAGCGACATGTATGAAAGGAGCTGAAATGATCAAAGCATTTGAGCCGGATTGGATTATCGGATTAGGAGGTTGTTCTGCCATTGATGCTGCTAAAATCATGTGGGTATTTTATGAATATCCCGGTGCTGATTTCGATGCGATGATTAAACCTTTCACGGTTCCGGTTTTAAGAAATAAAGCAAAGTTTATTGCTATTCCTTCTACAAGTGGAACGGGAACCGAAACAACAGGTCTTGCTGTGATTACGGACAGAGAAAAAGGGGTAAAATATCCTATCGTATCTTATGAATTAACACCGGATATTGCTATTGTAGATGGGGAGATTTGCGCTTCAATGCCTGCCCACGTTACTTCAAATACAGGTCTTGATGCATTAACCCATTGTGTAGAGGCTTTTGTTTCTAATATTGATAATAATATTGCAGATGCACTTTCAAAAGGTGGACTTGAGATTGTTTTCAATAACTTAAAGGAAGCGGTAGAAAACCCAACCAATATTACAGCTCGTCAGAATATGCACGATGCTTCTTTTATGGCAGGTCTGGCATTCAATAATGCTTGGTTAGGAATTGTTCACTCATTATCTCACCAGGTTGGAGCTCTATATGGAATTCCTCATGGTGCATCAAATGCTATTTTCCTTCCTAATGTTATCCGTTATAACGCCCAAGCTACAGAACGTTACCCTGATTTAGCCAGAGTAATAGGTAAAGAAACGGCTGAAGATCTTGCTCAGGCAATCGAGGCGTTACGTTCAGAGGTTAACAATCAGTCAGCGATTAAAGAATTCGGAATTTCAAGAGAGGATTGGGATAAAAACATTGACTATATCACAGCCAATGCACTGGCGGATCCTTGTACAGGGTTCAATCCTAGAGTACCTTCTTTAGAGGAGTTAAAGGCCATTTATAATGCTTGTTATGAAGGCCTTGTCTATACTGAGGAATTGGTTTTAGCATAATCTTTAAATTTTAGCATTTAAAAGCAGGAAGTCTCATTGGCTTCCTTTTTTTTGCACAAGAGATCAATAGAAATTAGTCCTTATTTGAAGCTATTATCAAAGAAATTATATACATTCGTATTATATATTTAACAGTAATAAATTTACTATGAAAAACATTTTTAAAATCATAGTACACTGCGGATTATTGTGTCCTATTCTTTTTCATGCACAAAAAACCACTTATACTACAGTCCCTACCACACAGTTTGATCTGAAAGGCTTTAATCTTCAGCTCCCGATTCAAAAAAACAATTCTATTACCATTATTAAGGGTTCGGAGCTTGCTCAATTTTCGTCAGAAAATTTCTATTATTCAACTGAGGATAAAAGCATTCGTTTTTTTTGTTCTTCAGATGGAAAAACTACTCAGGGCTCTCATTATCCAAGAACGGAATTACGCCAGATAGATGAATGGCATTTTGAAAACAGGCATAATTTGCAGGTTAAAATGGCTGTTCTAAAGCAGCCCAGCACCGGGAAAATCATTATTGGTCAGATCCATGGAAGCTCCAAGGGTACAGAAGCTGTAAAAATATGGTGGAATAATGGGGAAATTCAGGCTGGATTTAAAAAAGAAGTTGAAGGTAAGGAGCAACGTACTACCCTATTGAAAAAAATATCTTTAGGACAGATCTTTGATTATAGTATCCAGCAAAATAATTTGGAGATTCAGGTCACTATTAATCAACAAACTACTACTTTCAATCTTGGAGAAATCTGGAAATCTGAATCTGTATATTTTAAAGCAGGGAATTATCTTCAGGATAATAAAACTCCGGTAACATCTGGAACCGTGGCTATTTACCAAATTAAAGTTAGTCAATAAATTATTCTTTTCATCAAGATTATTGTAAGGAATCTTTGGTCAATTTTTTATTGGGAAAATTTAATTCTTTAATAAAGTTGTAGTCATTTTATTAGATATGATGCAATCCAAATAACATTTTACGACAGAAACATTAAGAACATTCGTGTAAGCTGATACTACTGTACTGTTAAGTGTTGAACTAACTTTTCTACGGTAATAAGTAGTCTGTACAATGCCAGGTGGCGGATCATATAACAGAGCTGTTGCTCCGGATATTGCAGTAAAAGACACATTATTGGGTGAGGATTCCCATTGATAGGCTAAGTTCCCCAATCCTGAGGCTGCTGTAATCTGAATAAATGCTGCAGGATCATCATCTTTTCCAATACACAGAGCTTGATTAGCACTTATCTCTCCACCCGATACAAAATTCACCCGGAGTAAGGCCTCGTTTGAAGTTCCGTTAAATAAACAGGTTCCAAACTTCGACTGAGCTGTTAGTCTGTACCGATTATCATCGAAGTTTGCAGGAATATTATTTATCTGAAGAGAGGGTGTATTAACACCGCTATATATTCCATTATTCTGAAGATTGCCCCAACTACCTGCTGTATTAACCTGCCATTGATATAAAATAGGGATGGGTATTTCATCATTGATCACAATGTTGGCCTGCATATTTGTATTGCCCCCTACAATTACAGTTTTGTCTGTAGGTTGCTGGTTAAAAATTAAATTCTGCAACCTGTAAAATTCTGAAAAAATATTGTAGACCTTAATTTCTGAAAAGGTAAAACCTATTCCAGCAAATTCCCTTGTTTCAATTTCAATTCTGTCCCATTGAGCAGGTGGGATAAACTTCACTAATTTACGGGCAGCATTTCCTCCAAAATCAAAAAAAAATTTACCTCCTATACTTTGACGACTCACAAGGCTACTTCCATTATAGAATACCACATTTGCGTTATTTATACTTGCATTAAAATTAAAACCCTGAGCCTCAATATCTACATATATTGGTTTTTGAGCAGGAAATTTAACCCCATCATCCCGATATGCTGCCAGAAACATACGGCAACTTATTGCTGCGCCGATCCCTACATTTAACCTTCCATAGGAATTTACATTAGGGTCTGCCATCGCAGATGGATTTTCAGCTACCCTTCCAATTCTGGCCCGGCATGTTCCGGGGTTTAGTATAGTTCCTTCGGCACCCCGGTCTGCTCCAAACTTGTTGACATCTAACAGTCTTCCACAGCCTAGTGAGGGAAGCTGAACAATCTCCTGCGCATGTAATGGCAATATGCTTAAGAAAAACAAAAGGACTGCAGTTGAGAATATCTTTTTTTTCATCATTTGAGTATTTATTTGACCACAAAAACAATATTTATATATGAACATGCGGTAGCTACTGCAGTAACATTATATGACATGACCCCACTCGCATTAATTGACACACTAGAAAAAACAGAAGTATCATAGTCCGTAACATAATAGTATAGTTCCGCAGGAGAAGGAAAAAATGGGATCTGGGAAGGAGCACCGGCACTGACTACTCTGGGTGCAGAAAATTGATTTTTATATAGATTATATAAATTGAGAGTTCCTGTTCCTGTAGTTGAGGTATTTACACTAACTGAGGGCATGTAGAAAAATTTAACAATATTTCCGCTTATGCAAATCCAATCAGGACCAGATGGAGTTCCGGTATTCTGACTCAGACATTTTCTATTCAAATCATACACCAGGAGCCCGGTAGCAGGCTGTACTATACTTGAAAGATTGGAAATACGCGGGACCAGGACCCCTTTATTAATGCCAACAATATCCAGGGCAGAACTTGGATGAGGTGTTGCTGTATTAATTCCAACCTGT
The DNA here is from genome assembly GCF_021869745.1 of Chryseobacterium sp. MEBOG07. NCBI lineage: Bacteria > Pseudomonadati > Bacteroidota > Flavobacteriia > Flavobacteriales > Weeksellaceae > Chryseobacterium > Chryseobacterium sp. MEBOG07. Next base: position 2,558,327 of record NZ_CP084579.1, on the reverse strand, counting down.
GAATAGACAGCAGAAAAAGCCATCAGTATCGATAGAAATAATAATTTTTTCATAAGTTTTTTTAGTATGTTATTTTTATATGAAATATTAAAAAAAACAATAATTCATTTGTATAACTTTATAATTATGTGTCAGTTCAATTTCATGTGAATCTAGTGGTCAGAAATTCATTCCAATAACCCTAAGGGTAAAGTCGATTTACCGTTTTAAACAATTGTATAAATACCAATTTGTGTTTTATTTATGTGACAAAGATAATTTCCCTCAATAAATAAAGCATTACCTTAAAATCGCACAATATTACCATATTGGTACATTGTAATTTTCAGTAATTTAATTCATAAAAAAAGCTCTTTTTTTAGAGCTCAAAATGAAATTATTGGAAAAATGAGAATTATGTCCGCTGTCATGAGTAAAGTTCAGCAAACTTGGAAAGAAAAATCTTCAGATGGATTTTTCAGTGATTTAGAAATAATAAGCTTTAGGAAGTAGAATTCCTAAACTCATAAGGAGTCATCCCGGTCTTCTGCTTAAAAAACCTACAAAATGCTGGTGAGCTACTGAAATTTAATTCTTCTGAGATTAATAAAATAGATGAAGCTGTATATGTAAGCCTATTCTTTGCTAATGCAATTAATGAATCATTAATAATATTTTTCGGGGTGCTACCGGTAATATTTTTAATAAGCTTAATTAAATGTTTTGGAGTAACAGAAAGCCCACAGGCATAGAATTTTAAATCACGATTGTGCTGAACATTATTAGAAATCAATAATTTAAAACTCATATAAATATCCATTTCTTTTACCGACAGTTTAAATGGATTATTATCATTTTCGCCGTTTCTAATATTATATATAATTAAAGCTTCGTATAGGTAAGAGAAAAATAATGCTCTTAGAAGGTCCAGATGGGCTTCAGAGCTTATTTCGTATCTTTTGCTCTTCATTATATTATATAACTGAAGCAGATTAATTTTGTTTTCATCATTAACTTTAATAATAGGATAAGCATTATAAGAAAAGTAAGTAAAGAAATCCAAAGTATATTTGCCTGCAATATTTTTAAGAATAAAATCTTTAGTAAAACAGATAGCATGTGCAGTGTAAGAATCGCTGCAAGCAATATCCTGTGCTGTAATTTCCGGTGAAATAGCAAGCATCATACCCTTTTCTATGCGAACAATTTCGCCTTCCCCTATTCTGACATCCATCCAGCCTTCTACCATATGAAAAAGCAAGTAAAAGTTTGTACGTACTTTATGAGGATAGATTTCAAAGCTGGGTTCGCCCTTTGATATAAAGTATTCATTGCTGATCCATTCAGGATCAATCATAGAGGTAATATCTTTAATATTTACACTATATACCATTCTGTAGTTATTTATATATTAATAACTCCCTTTTTATTAATATATAAATTTAGAATAAAATTTATATCGGAATGTTAAATTTTAAAGAATAATATAAAAGCTCTTACCTTGTTTATTATTAACGTTTATTAGGATATTAGCATCATCTAAGCAAACTCTAAATTGAACTGTATTTTGGTAATTAATTACGAATTACTGGTAATAACTTATTGGAAGAGAAGACTTATCTTGCAATAAGAAGAATTACTTAAATTGTATACAGCTATAATAAAACTTTCGCATATCCCAACAAACTATTACGAGGATCAACTTACTCTTTTAGACTTCTATTACTTCGGGATCCGGCCTAGAAAGAATTTATTATTAATTTAAAATATAGTTAGAAATGAATTAATTTTCAGTTAAATAAAAAATATATGACACCATTAGATTATTCAGATCAAAAATATTCAGTTTATATTGAGGTATTCCCTTCAAGTAAAGGAGAAGTTAAAGAAATCATCGATAATTATATTGGAAAAGAAAACTTTATTTTAGAAAAAGACTACGGTTTTGTTTATAGAATGACTGTTCAATCAATCCCAGAAGTTATCCGTGAGCTTGCTGTTCGTAATTATGCTATTTATGGAATAATTCCGGATTATATATTTCAGAGAGAATAATGTAAGCCCGCTAATCATAAATATAATTTTTCGGCTTAAAGAATATTTTGAGAGCTTAAATGTACGAGTGAAAATTAATTTAAAAAACACCACCCTCATACTGGGAGACAGCTGGAAATCAGAATCTGTTTATTTCAAAGCAGGAAATTATTTGCAGGATAACAACCCATCTCCAGTGACTTCGGGGCTGAAAGCCATTTATAATATTAAAGTATTTTAATTTTTTTAATATAAATTCATAGAAAATCACCCGGAAAAATTAAGATATTGGTTTACTTTAAATAGCGAAACTTAAATCTCAATTTTCCGAATGATCATAGTCATTAGCAATCGTTTCTTACCTATTTCTCTACAGATATCGAAGTAAAATAATTAGGAAAATTATTCATAACCAAAGGAATAAGCATTCCCATATATTGTGCTTCAAGCTTAGAGCTTTCTTTATCAGTAAAATAGAACAAAACCTGATCCGAATCTGGCTGATTGTAAACAGCAAATTTTGCTTTATTCTTATAATTGGGTGACTTGTGCGTAAATACCGGTCGGGTTGTGCCTGAAATTGTTTCGTAATCATCGATGTACAACCATGTACTCTCATCACTTTTTAGATAATTCTCTATTTCATTTCTAAGTTTTACAGAATTTTTTGAATGAACTAATAATTTCATTATTTATTTTTTAAATATTTACAGATTGCAATATATATTTCTTTCAAAAGATCTTATTACGGTTTTCCATAAATCAAATAAAAAGTAAGTACAATAAAAACTTTGAAGGCTGAATCCTATCCATTTACAAACGGATAATTCCGTATCTTTGTCAAAATTCATCTATGAAAAGGGACATCAATATTTTTGAGTTTCCTCTCAATTTGGGACTTACAAAAAAGGAACATGAGACAGAACCCGGGGTTCGAAAACTTCCGGATTGGCTCAGGAAATTTGATTTTCATAGTAGAATTGCTCCTAAAAATGTTTTCAGGCTTGAAGCTCCAAAGTATTCTATGGATTTTGATAAGGAGTCAAATGTCAGAAATGCAGACCCTATTATTGAATATGCAAAAAAGCAAGCTGAGTGTATTCTGAATAATTACGAAAAAGATACATTCAATATTATTCTTGGAGGAGATTGCAGCATCCTGATCGGAAATGCAATGGCATTGAAAAAGCTGGGAAATTTCGGACTTTTTTATCTTGACGGACATACAGACTTTATCACGCCGGAACTTTCTGAAACCGGAGGCATCGCAGGAATGGATCTCGCCATCATTACCGGAACAGGCCATGAAAAGCTGACCAATATCAATGGTTTAAAACCATACATATTCGAGGAAAATATTTTCTGCTGTGGAAATGCAGAAACGGATGATGAGGAATACGTCAGCCAGATCGTCAATTCCGATATACATTATTTTGATCTCTATCAGCTTAGAAAGAATGGTTTCCGAAAAACGGCTGATAATTTCCTGAAAATGGTCAATGAAAAAGGGTTGGATGGTTTTTTCATCCATTTTGATGTAGATATTTTGAAAGATGAGGTAATGCCAGCTGTAGACAGCAGAATGGAGGACGGTATCATCTACGAAGATCTCAGAGAAATACTGGAACCTTTATTTCAAAGTTCGTTGTGCTTCGGGATCGAGATTACCATTTTAGATCCTGATTATGATAAAAATGGGATTTATACCCGTCCGTTTGTAGAAAACTTAATTGAAATTATAAAAAATAAAGAAGACTAAATGAAGAAGACAATAAAAAGAACGTTCAGAGTTTCCAAATATGTGATCTATAAAGAAACGCTTGTAGATTACAAAGAACATTTCTGGTCATTTCTGGGTGCATTTTTTGGGATTGGAATCATCGCATTTATCCAATCTCATTCATTAACGGAAACGGAGAATATATTTCTGATTGGTTCTTTTGGAGCTTCAAGTGTTCTTATATATGGAGCCATTCAGAGTCCGCTGGCACAACCCAGAAATCTTATAGGCGGACATGTTCTGTCAGCATTAGTGGGGGTTACAGTCTATAAATTCATCCCAGATATCATCTGGCTTTCGGCTCCTCTGGCAGTGGCTTTTTCTATTGTACTGATGCAGTATACAAAAACCCTGCACCCGCCAGGTGGTGCTACTGCTCTGATTGCGGTAAGTTCTACGGGAAAAATTCCGGAATTAGGATATTGGTATGTCATCTCTCCTGTTCTTTCAGGATGTATTATCCTTCTCATTGTAGCCTTATTTTTTAATAATATTACGCCCAACAGAAGCTATCCTACTCACAGCATGTTTAAAAAGCTGCTGAAGAAAAGACACACCCATGCTCACAAAATAAAAAAATAAATAATGAATTGTCTGGAATGTGGCGAGAAAATAATCGGAAGGTCAGATAAAAAATTCTGCAACGACGCCTGCCGGAATGCCTACAACAATAAGCAGAATAAGGATTCTAGCAATCTGATGCGGAATGTGAACAACAAACTCCGCAAGAACTACCGTATCCTTATGGAAATCAATACCGATGGTAAAACAAAAGTTACGAGAGCCAGACTGGATGGCTTAGGTTTTGATTTTGACTATTTCACCAACCTGAAAGTTTATAAAAACGGTTCTGAATACAAGTTTATTTATGATTACGGCTATAAACTTCTGGAAGAAGACTTTGTGCTGATTGTAAAAAACCAGGCATAAAACCTTACACACCTTAAATAGAATATTATGAAAGAAGTTGTTCTGATCACCGGAGCCAGTGGTATGATCGCCAAAGAACTGGCAAAAAAAATAGGTAAGGAATATGAAATCAGGTTTCTGACCCGAAAAAAGAAGCATGATTATGACTATGAATGGGACATCAGAAAAGGAAGTATGGATGAATCTGCCTTAGATCATGTTTCTCATATTATCCATCTTGCGGGTGCCAATATCTCAGAAAAACGCTGGACAACGGAAAGAAAAAGAGAACTGATCTCCAGCAGAGTTGATTCAGCGGAGTTACTAAGAACTACTTTAAAGAAAAAAAATATAAAGCTCAAATCCTTTATTTCAGCTTCAGGAATCAATTTTTACGGTACCGAAACTTCAGAAAAGATTTATACTGAAACCGATCCGCGGGGCAATGATTTTTTAAGTGAGGTTGTCGTTCTATGGGAAAAAGCAGCTGATGAATTTAAGGAACAAAATCTGGCTGAAAGAGTTGTCAAAATAAGGACTGCTGTCGTACTTTCTGAGAAAGATGGAGCTTTAAAAAAAATGATTCCTCCGATTCAATATTATATCGGCTCACCCTTAGGAAGCGGTAAACAATATATGCCATGGATTCATATCGAGGACATCTGTTCTATCTATGAATTTGTTTTAAAAAATCCAACGGCTGAAGGCGCTTATAATGCGGTTTCGCCACAGCATGCCACCAATCGGGATCTGACAGAAAAAATCGCAAAAGTACTTGAAAAGCCTTTATTTATGCCCAATGTTCAGGGTTTTGTTTTAAAACTGATATTTGGAGAGCTGGCTACCGCTATATTGGAAGGTTCAAGAGCTTCCTCAAAGAAAATTCAGGATGCAGGCTTTCATTTTAAATTTCCCGATCTTACTGAGGCTTTAAAAGATTTATTAAAGAAGTAACCGCACAATAGAACATCATATTCAATTAAAAAAATTTTACACCTATTTATTCCTAATGAAAAATCCTAATATAACCTTATTAAACACAGAAATTCTTTCAGACAACTGGTATACTTTAAATAAAGTTACCTATTCCGTTTCAAAAAAAGACGGAACTACAGAAACCCAGAGCAGAGAAGCGTATGACCGCGGAAATGGGGCTGTTATTCTTCTTTACAACAAAACTTCCAACACGGTTATCTTAACCAGACAATTCCGACTGCCTACTTACATCAACGGAAACTCTACGGGAATGCTTATTGAAGCCTGTGCAGGACTTTTGGACAATGACAATCCGGAAGATTGCATAAAAAGAGAAACAGAAGAAGAAACCGGTTATAAAATTTCCAAAGTTGAAAAGATATTTGAGGCCTATATGTCACCCGGATCTGTGACAGAAATACTCTATTTCTTTATTGCAGAATATTCTCATGAAATGAAAATTAATGATGGTGGTGGATTGGAAGAAGAAGGAGAAAATATAGAAGTTCTGGAATTACCTTTTGAGCAAAGCCTTAGCATGATCGACACCGGAGAAATCAAGGATGCTAAAACAATTATGCTTTTGCAGCACTTACGTATCAAAGGGATATTGTAGGAATGAGATATCAATGATGATCGATACTTAAAAACTGCATATTTAAATAAAATTATTAACTTATAACTCTTATTTTAAACTATTAACAGATGATTGAACATGTGAAGCTTGCCATTAACCCCAAATTTCAGGATTGGGTTCTTTTTGAAAATGGCACTTATATTATTTTTGATGACATCAGTACTATCGAAAATGTAAAAGAGGAAGCATTACAATTAATGAAAGAATTCGGCCCGGTTTCTGCCGGAGGTCCTGCCGGTGATTTCAATGTAATTCATTTAACCCTTACTGAAGGATGGTTGGTGTCCGGGCATGGATATGGTATGTATACGTATGTACATCCTTCCGAACTGGACAATGAATCCCCAAATGATCTTGAAATAGGACTTTACGGTAGATCTAAAAGAGATTCAGATGGTCAAAATCCCCAAATTATTCATATCAACAGCAGTGAAATTTCATAAAATATAAGACTTACCATTCAACAGCCAATTCATCATTCATAACTAATCATTTATAATTAAAAATAATGCTTCAAGACCATATTACGGTTCAGAACCGCCATAAAGACTTTATCAAAAAAATTAGTGAGACAGAAATAGTCTATGCTTTAAAGGATGAAAAAGGATATGCTACCTCCTACTCCAGCGAAATAGAGTATGAAGACGGTAACCCCGTACAGATCATTTGTTTCTGGTCAGATGCTGCAAGAGCAAAATCGTGTATAGAAAACGAGTGGAATCAGTATGAGGCTTCTTCTATTCCCCTGAATGAATTCCTGGAAAACTGGTGCTTAGGAATGAATATTGACGGGCTTATCGTGGGAACCAATTTTGACAATAATATGTTCGGTTATGAAGCAGAGCCTTTAGAACTGATTCTTGATATTATTACAGAACTGAGAAGCACAGGGAAAACTATAGAACTGAGAAAATTTGAAAATATGGAAGATCTGGAAAATCAGATCAGGGAAGTTTTGAAAGATTAGATATTCAATATTTTTAATCAGAAAAGATAAAGTCTTTGGGAATAAAAATCATTAAAGCAACCGGTTTATTTTCAATTCTTATTTTCAGTATTCTGATGCTGAAAACTATTTCGCAGTACACCTCTCTTGACAAAAATATTGGATTTCTGGCTTTTAAGCAGCAGGTAGTAGGCAATCCTTACTGGATGGCTTTTTTCTACATTCATATCTTTTCAATCACACTTTGCCTTTTAGCTGGTCTGACCCAGTTTTCGAGTCGTTTTTTGGTTGAAAACAGAAAGCTTCATAGAATCATTGGTAAAATATATGTTTACAACATTCTTATCATCAATGTTCCGGCATGTTTTGTACTGGGAATTTTTTCCAACGGAGGACTTATCGGAATTACAGGATTTCTGATACAGGATATTCTTTGGGCTTTTTTCACCGTTGCTGCTGTACTTTCTATCAAAAAACAAAATGTCAGCAGGCATAAAACTTATATGATTCTAAGCTATGCAGTAACTACCACAGCCATTACTTTCAGAATCGTTAAAAATCTGTTTTATAATGAAGAGCATCATGATTACCAGCTTTTTTATGGTTTGAATGTCTGGGCAGCTCTTTTTATAAACCTTTTCATTGCTTATTTAGTTCTCAGAAAAAGTGCAGTCTTACCTGGAAAAATCAACAGTGGAGAAGAAAATATAGAGACTGAGAAATGATACCAGGAAAAATGATCCGATAAATAATAAGGTGTTAAAAATCACTTCATATTTATTATTCCGGGTCCATCTACTGAAAAAACGCATCATCAGATAAGCGATCCCTCCAAAAACAGCGATAATAAATAAAAGAAAAAAATAATATATCATGGTTTTGTGTTAATTTGTGTAAATCTATTATTTTAAATCCAAAAAAACAATCAGTAATAGTAATAACAGGCTTATAAATAAACTTACTTTTGATCGATATTTATGAGTAAAACAAAAGATAAATTATGGAAATAAAGAATCTGGACCATCTTGTATTAACAGTGGCCAACATTGATAAAACCATTGAATTTTATACTAAAATAATGGGATTTGAAGAGGTTACTTTTGGAGACAACAGAAAAGCTCTGATTTTCGGAAATCAAAAAATCAATCTGCATCAGAAAGGAAATGAATTTGAGCCCAAAGCAGAAAGCCCGACCTGTGGTTCTGCAGATCTTTGTTTCATTGCTCAGACCAACATTGATGATGTGATGGAGGAACTCAAGCAGAAAAATGTGGATATCATTGAAGGAATTGTAGACAGAACCGGAGCTGTGGGAAAAATAAAATCGGTTTATTTTCGCGATCCGGATCAGAATCTCATTGAGGTAAGTAACTATTACTAAGTAAAAAACTACCCTAATCTCCGTTTTCTTCACCCTTTTTTTAGTATTCTATTTTCTTCAATTTGTACAATTTTAGAATAATGGTACAAAAACTATATAAAATTTGCAAAATCAATTGAAAAAATCTATTTAATCCTTTAGATTTCGAATTTAAAGCCTTAATTTTGCATAGAAATTCAGAAAATTCGGATTCTTTCAACAAGTTATGTGCATGAAAAAAATGATGATTGGGCTTGCTTTGGCCTTATCCATTACTATATGGGGGCAAAAAACTCCTGCTAAAGCAAACAATCTGACTCCTTACAGCTATCAGACTTTTAATTGTGACAATCAAGGGTATTTTGACTCGGCTAAATATAATAAAGAAGAAATAGACGGAGTCAATAAGCTTTTATACCAATTCAATGGAGTTGTATTTGATACCCGACCTGTTTTTAAACTTTCCCAGCTTGAAGAAATCCGTCAAAACAGAGAAACTTATTTACAGGATCTTGAAAAGCAATATGAGGAAAAGAAAAAGGAATTGTACAGCCTTAAAATAATTGATCTTCCAAGATGGAAAAAGCTTCAGCAAGAAGTCATGGAATCATTTGAAAACGAATACCAGCTGAATAAAGAAGAAATTATCGCATATTCTGATCCTTTCACCCTTAAAAACAGTAAATATTATAATACCTGCAGAGAGCAGATTGACGCTATATCTTCTCCTGACAGAGAAAAGATGTTTGCAGCCTGGAAAAACTATATTGAGCTTAAAAGCAAAAATAATTCTGATCCACAGGGGGTAATGTCAAGATTCAATACCAAGATGAGTGATCCGCAAAAGGAAGATTATGCTTTGATCGATATGATTGGCCTGGGGTTTCACAACTGTGCCAACAGCAGCTTCAGACAAAAACGTAATGATGAAGAAACGTCTTACAAGGATTTTGATAAGATCTTTACAAAACTGAAGAGAACTTGTGATGAGCCGTAGGGTTGATTAAAAGATTTAATTATTTAAAATATAATGACAGTATCCGGATTGGGTACTGTTTTTTTATGAGAATAAGTTGTGGGATAATAGAATTGAGAACGGTTAAGGAACGGTTAAAGGAGAGTTAATGGTCTGTTATTTCTTTGGGAAAGCGATAATTCCATTTATTTTCGCCCATCTAAAAACCATTTACATGAAACTCATTGTTATTTTCCTGACATCGCTATTTTGTACCGTTATATCTGCTCAAAAATCACCAACTGTCATTCCTTTTTCGTTGGAAAACAATTCCATTTATGTGTATTGTAAAGTGAATAAAACCGACAGCATTAAGTTCCTGTTTGATACGGGTGCTGACGGTTCTGTGATCAATATCAACTCCAAGAAAAAAGTACCGCTGAAAATAGATGGAAAATCTGAAAACAAAGGATCAAACGGTGTGAATATCGTGGAACACAGCAGCCACAATACCGTACAGTTTGGAAATATCCAGAAAAACGATATCCAGTTTACTCTTATCCCCTATGATTCTGCCAATTTTGACGGGGTTTTCGGAACAGATCTGATGATGGGAAAAATCATTGAAGTTGATTACCATAAAAACGAAATTCGATTTTATGAAGAAAGTAATTTTTCCATTGACCTGGCAGGATATGAGAAAATGAAACTTCATATGGTGGATAACTACCCTTCTGTAGAAAGCAGTATTATCGTGAATGGTAAAGAATATTCTGGGCTCTTCGGACTCGACAGCGGTGCGGATGATGCGCTTACTATAGCTTCTCCTTTTGCGAAAAACAATGCTTTGTCCAAAACCATGAAGACTATAGGAAAAGCTACTGCCCAGGGTTCAGATGGCTCTGTGTATGAAATGCCCGTTGTCCTTTGCCCGGCTATAAAATTCGCACAAAAGTATCTTTATAACCTGCCAATCACACTTTCTGGCTCTACAGAAGGAATTGATTCTACAGAAAAAATGGCGGGATTTTTTGGAAATCAGTTTTTAAAAAGATTCAATACTGTAATTGATTTTAAGAACGGTTTTATTTATTTTAAATTGAATAAAAACCTGTATTCGGAGTTTAACTAATTGTAAAAGTTAATTGTACAAATTTCATACTTCTATAATCATGATCATACTCTCATCTTATAAGGTGCTAAATAAATTAATAATGAATAAGTTATGGTTTATCAAATTAAAATCCTTAATTTTGCACCCCGAAAATAAGGATTAGAGATATGAAAAAAATTGGTGAACACAGAACACTTCTTGGGGTAGATAAAAATGTTACTTTAAGAGAATTGAAAACAATTTACAGAAATGTGATGAAAGATACACATCCTGATAAATTCATAAATGATGAGGCTGGAAAACTTGAAGCTGAAGAAAAAAGCAAGTCTGTGATTGAAGCCTACCATTTTTTGGTAAGCATTAATACCGAAACACAGGAAAAATATAAAGAAGAATACACAGAAACGACTACAAAATCTAACATTCAGGATTTTTATCTTGAAAAATCGATTTTGACTGTTCAGCATTTGAATGGAAACATGTATGAGTATATGGGAGTTCCAAGAAATACCTACATCAAAATGGTCAACGCTGATTCACCAAGCCGTTTTGCAAGAAGACATATCTACGGAAATTTCGTGTATAGAAAGTCTGGAGAAGTAATGGCAGACTAATTTTTTTATATTACAATATATAAGAGCTTTCAGTGTATTCTGAAAGCTTTTTTTGTAAAAGAAATATCTTAAAAAAGGTATTTTCAGTATATACTTAATTCGATAGGATTTAAATTTTTTTCAACCTCTATGGCATTTCTTCTAATCATTTCCAAATCCTCTTTATTTTCAATAAACTGTTCATGAACCTGCATTCTGCCGGCAATTTTATTTTTTAAAAGCCCCCAGATCTTTTCTTTTGTAGTTACCTTTGCTTTCAGAGCAATATTAGCAGACCTACAAGTATATTTTCTTTTTCTGAAAAAGTATAAGGAACAAATTCTGAAAAGCAATATGATCATCTCCAAAGAAAAAGCAGAACTTTTAAAGAATATGAATCTCTGGTTCAAAAGTGATCCACAATCAACCCAGAAATTTATCCATTGGCGGCACAATCAGAAGTAAGCAACTCAATTAAAAACATAGATATAAAAAAGCGCCTCAGAAAATCTGAGGCGCTTTCGGTTAATTAAAGGTTGTTATATTTTAGTCTACGTGTTTCGGTGTGTAACCGTCTTCACTTAGTTCTTTGTGTTCATATTCAGCCTTCATTTCAGCTTCATAATCCACTTTTTCATGTCTGCCCATTCTTCTTAAGATAGAGTCAAATAATGAGTAAACTACCGGTACAATAATTAGAGTCAGGAATAAAGATGATGTCAAACCACCGATAATTACCCAAGCTAATCCGTTGTTCATTTCTGCTCCGGCACCTTTTGCAATTGCAATCGGTATCATACCGAAGATCATCGCGATAGTGGTCATAAGGATCGGACGAAGACGTGCGTGGTTTGCCTGAATCAAAGCATCATGCGTACTTGCACCGGCTTCTTTTCTCATATTCGCAAAGTCGACAATCATAATGGCATTCTTCGCGACCAAACCAATCAACATGATCATCCCCAGCATGGTAAATATGTTTAATGAATTTCCGGTGATGGCAAGAATAACCATTACCCCGATCAATGCCAGAGGGATGGAAAATAATACCACGAACGGATAAACAAATGAGTCATATAATGAAACCATTACCAAATAAACCAATACAATAGCAGCCATCAATGCAATCCCTAAAGTACCGAAACCTTCGGTCTGGTTTTCCATATCACCACTCCAGATGTAGCTTACTCCTGCCGGTTTGGTCTTTTCGTTGTCCATAAACTTAGCAGCCCATTCATTGGCAACATCCCCTACAGGACGACCTACTACTTTAGATTTTACCTTTACAGAAGGCGCTTTATCTCTACGTTCCAACAAACTTGGTCCTGAACCCATTTTTACTTCTGCAAACTGGCTCAATCTTACCTGTTCTCCTTTAGGATTGGTAAACATAAGATTTCTTACATCTTCAATAGACTGTCTGTTCGCATCCCCAAAACGGATATTAATATCATATTCATATTCTCCAGCTCTGAATTTTCCGTCTGTATTTCCGTTAAATGCAGTCTGCATTGTTTGTCCTACACTAGAAAGATTTAAGCCTAAAGAAGCCATTTTATCTCTGTCGATATTCACCTGTACTTCAGGGCTTCCGGCGTCAGTTGATAATTCGGCATCTACAGAACCAGGAACTTTTTTAAGTAACTCTAGAATTCTGTTGGCCTCTTTATTTGCTGTTTCATTATCCTGAGCGGTCACTACCATTTCAATAGGTGCGTTATCTGCTCCCATTAATCCAATCGGTGCTGTTTTAAATTCAACTCCTGTGAATTTTTCTTCTAAAGCTCTCTTGATTCTTGCAGACTTGATATCTGTACTTTCATTACGCTCAGATTTATCTACCAAAATTACCTGAATCTCTGACTGATACAATGTAGCCTGTGCCCCACCAAAACCTGATGACTGCTGACCAACTGTCGTGATCATATCTACAACATCTTTGTCTTCTCTCAGATATTTTTCAACGGCAAGAGTAACCTGATTGGTTTTTTCTACAGAAGCATCTTTTGGTAATTCCATCTGAACAAGGAACTGTCCTCTATCCATTTTCGGGAAGAATTCACCTCCGATAAATCCAAATGCAACCAACATAAATGAAGAGATCAAAATAATAAATGTTATAATAACCGTCATTACTCTTCTTAATGTCGTTTTCAAACACCATTCCAGAATTCCTGTAATCCAGTGTGTGAATTTCTCCAATTGCTTTTCGAACCAAAGAATAAACTTCTCAAAAGGGTTTTTACCTGAAAGGTGTACCAATTTACCATATCTTGAAGATAGCCAAGGAATAATCGTAAATGAAGCCAATAATGAAAACATTGTCGCAATAACTACGGTTACACAGAACTGTGCCAAGATATCAGCAACCAATCCTGAACTCATTGCAATCGGTAAGAATACCACCACAATTACCAATGTAATCGCCGTTACGGTAAATCCAATTTCCGAAGCTCCATCATATGCCGCACGAATTCTGCTTTTCCCCATCTCCATGTGACGATAAACGTTCTCCAAAACTACAATCGCATCATCCACAAGAATACCAACAACTAATGAAAGTCCCAGTAAACTCATCAGGTTTAAGGTATATCCCATCAGATACATTCCAATTACCGTCGCAATCAATGACATAGGAATAGAAACCATTACGATAAATGCGTTTCTGATGTTATGAAGAAACAATAACATTACTACCGCTACAAGGATAATCGCTAAGAATAAATCGAAAATTACATGGTCTGCAGCTTCAAGCGTAAAGTCTGTTGTATCATCTACAATATTTATTTTAATCGCCTGAGTTTTATAATTGGTCTGAACATCAGCTATTGTTTTCTTAATTAATTCTGAAACTGAAACCGCATTGGCATCAGATTGTTTTTTAACCTGAAGTAAAATCGTTGAATTCTGGTTATATCTTGCCACTTTCTCGACATCTTTCTGTGTATCAAAAACGGTTGCAATATCAGATAAACGAACCTGAGCTCCATTTTTATTGGAAACGACAAGGTTATTCATCTCCGCAACATTTTTATACTTTCCAGAAAGTCTGATCGTAGATCTTGAAGTCCTCGTTTTCAAAGCTCCCGTCGGGAAATCCAGATTGGAAGAAAGAATTGCCTGCTGTACATCTGCGATGGCAAGACCGTATCCCTGCATTTTCTTTTCATCCAAACTTACCTGAATTTCTCTTTCCTGACCCCCTACAAGGTCTACCTGAGCAACACCATTTACACGGGAAAAAATAGGCTCTATTTTTTATCTAAAAGGTCATAAAGATCTTTATTATTCAGTTTATTACTTGAAATACTCAAAGTCATAATCGGGAGATCATCCAATGAGAATTTTTGCAAAGAAGGAGGGTCTGCATCATCGGGAAGATCTGCCAAAATAGCATTTACTTTTCTCTGTGCATCATTCAAAGCATAGTTTACATCGGCACCTGTATTCAGCTGCACCATGATAACCGATAAACTTTCGTAAGATGAAGATTCTACTTTTTTCACGTTTTCCAAAGAACCTACAGCATCTTCAATTTTTCGGGTTACCGAAGTTTCCACCTCAGCAGGTGAAGCTCCCGGATATACCGTAGAAATGGTTACCATATTGGTTTCAAACTTTGGAATCAACTCATACCCCATCATGGAGTAACTTAATAAACCACCCAGCGTAAGTATCGTAAATAATACGATAACCAGCGATGGCCTTTTAATGGATATTTCTGCTAACTTCATCTTCTGCTTACTTTACGATATTGATTTTCGAACCATTATCAAGGTTAATCTGTCCGCTGGTAACTACCTGCTCGCCTCCATTCAGTCCGCTTAAGATCTGAACTTTGTCGCCGTATACTTTTCCGGTCTGAACCTTAATTAATTTAGCAGTACCATTGTTTACAATAAATAACTGACCTGAACTTACTCCGTTTACAAAAGCTTGTGCAGGAACAGTCAACATATTTTGGGTTTCAGCACCGTGATTGGTTTTAAATGTAGCCGTTGCATACATCCCTGCTTTTAGATTTCCTCTATTCTGAACCTCAATTTCAACCGGGAAATTTAAAGTAGCATCACTTTTAGGAGCAATGAATGTAATTCTACCACTGAAAGAATCTTCCGGTAAGACATTCACATTAATTGGAACTTCCTGACCAAGTGCAATTCTGCCAATCTGGCTTTCGTCTACCAATACAGAAAGTTTAAGGCTGTTGATATTAACAATTTCAAACATGGAAGTTCCTATAGAAACTACTGTTCCCGGCTCAACCATTTTTTTGTTGATCGTACCACTGATTCCTGCACGGATACTTGTATCATTTACTCTTACTCCCTGAGCTTTAACAGCAGCCTGCATATTTTTCAGCTGTAATCTTGAGTTATCAACCTGTTGTTTTGTAACTCCTCCTGTTTTGTATGCGTTTTCATAACGTTGGTTGTCAATGATTGCATTCTGTAAGTTGTTTTGAGCCTGACTAACATCAACTTCGATAGCATCTCTTTTTATAGTTGCTAAGACCTGACCTGCTGATACTCTTGAACCTTCTTTAACCAAAACATTTACAATACGTCCTGCGATTTCAGAAGACTGGTTCATTTCCTGTTTTGGAAGAAAAGTTCCGTTGGCTGAGTAGTCTGTATCAATATTTTCTCTTGTAACGGTTACAATATTAACGTTGATTTTATCTACCTGCTTGGCAACCTCTTTTACTTCTTTATTCTGCTTTTCTTTGTTACCGGCAATCTTATAAGCGGCTAAACCTACAAGTACAGCTGCTACGATGATATATATTAAAGTTTTTTTCATTTTAGTTTATTATAAGTTTTGTAGTGTGTTTAGTTCACCCTTAGCTTTTATCAGCTTGATCTCTGCCTGTTTGTAATCTAGCAATGCATTAGAATAGTTCTGTTTTGCTTGCGTCAGAGCATTTTCAGAATCCAGTACTTCTGTAAGGGTTGCTAAACCATATTGATAGTTTGCCTGAGTGTTCTTCTGAACTCTTTCTGCCAATCCTACATTATCTTTCATGCTTTCGATATTAATCAATGCATTTTCCATATTGGTGACTGCATTTTTATAATCTAAGCTTAAGCTCAACTGAGTGTTTTCAATATCAACATCAAGATCCTGAATATCGATTTCTGCCTGATTGATCTTCGCTTTTGTAGCTCCTCCCGTGAAAATAGGAATATTTACATTTAAACCAATTGCTGAATAATCGCTCCAAAGAACTCCCTTACTAAGACCACTTGTCAACGGGAATTTTGCTCCGTTTGCTCCCCATCCGTAGTTCGCAGTAAGATTTACTGATGGATAAAGATAAGCTTCGGTTGCTTTTTTATTGAAAACCAAAAGCTCTCTGTTTTTATTTAAAACTTTGATTTCTGTACGATCATTAAGATTTACGTTGCTTGCAATCAGCTCAGGCTTTGGTTGGATCTCTTTTTCTTCAAGCTCGATGTCTGTAGCAATAGGGACTCCCATATAAAACTTCAGTGCATTTTTTGAAAGCTCAACAGAGTTGATTAAAGTCTGCTTATTGGAACCAATATTCGTAAGCTGAACATTTGTTCTGTCCAAATCGATTGATTTTGCCAAACCGTTATCAACTAAGCTTTTAATAACATTTCTTACTTTTTCAGTGTTGGCATAGCTGGCGGTTACCGTTTTAAGATTTTCCTCCTGTACAAACACCTGATAATAAGCTGTTGCTACATTTTCAATAATCTGTTCGTTGGTTAATTGGGCATTCAGTACATAAAACTCTCTTGTTGATTTTGCTGCTTTAAGTCCTGTGAATACTCTTTGATCAAAAATCGCCTGCTGAAGTTGTACAGAAGCTGTGGAACCCCATGGCTGCCCAAACTGAGCCCTGATCTTCTCTCCTCCAAATTCCAGTAAAGATTCCTGAATAATCGGGTTATATGTTAAGCCCGCCGTCGCAGTGATCTGTGGAAGAGCTCCGGCTCTGGCCTCATCAATCTTATATTCGGCTTTCCTTACCTGTAAAGCAGCTTTTTGGCTTCTGCTTTATTCTGAAGCGCCTGTTTAATTGCTTCCTGCAGGGAAACCTGCTGCTGGGCAGACACCAATGAAGAGCCGAAAATCATAAATGCTGAAGCTATACCAATCTTTAGCTTTGTAGCAGTTATACGTTTTCTATTCATAATTTTATACTTCGTTTATTTTTTATTTAATTTTCGTTCAGTCATTATTTATTTCTAAATGACGAATCATTGTGAGAAATACTTTAGTTTTTTAGTTTTTGAACAACATATTGATAATAATCTGTTTTCGCTCAGAAATTATCTTATCATATTCTTCATCATTAATTAACAAATTCTCCATAAATAATGGTCTTATGGCACTTGGGAACACCAATAACGAAACCATATTCAGAATAAACTGAACCGGAGCCATTTTCTCAATATTTCCCAATTCCATTTCTTTTTCAATATCACTGTACATCTCGTTCAGGATATCTTCTTCAATTTCTCTGTGATGGCAGGTCCCTTTATTGATCTGTGATACGATATACGTTTCCAGATAAGGATACTGAAGACTTGTAGAAAGACTGCTTTCTATAAATTTGCCGATCTTTTCTTTAAAAGGCAGATCAGAATTCTGAATGATCTTCGATTTTTCCTGCTCTACTCTCTGCGCATCGTCAAAGATGATCTGGATAAGCTTATCTCTTGAACGGAAATAGTAATTAATAAGGGTTCTGTTCACCCCTGCTTCATCTGCAATCTCCTGCGTAGTAGCATCAAATTTTCCTTTCACAAAGAACAAATTCTTCGCTGTCTCTTTGATCAATTCCTGTGTTTGGTCTTTTTTTGCTTGATTTGACATTTTTGTTAAACAAATTTGTGCAAATTTATATTAAATTTTATTTTTGACAAAATTGTTAAACAAAAAAATTAAACACTCATGTTATGATATGCGTCATGTTTTTGAATTTAAGATTGTGATTACTTAATGTCTATCGAGAAGGCTATTTTTATATCTTTGCCGCAAAATTAATAACCTGATGAAGAAAATTCTTTCGCTGTTCTCGGTTTTGAGCGCAGTCCTTCTATTTTCACAAAACTTTTCCTGGGTAAAACAATTTAAAAGTTATACTGATTATGAAGATTTTATTACAAAGGTTGAAAAAGATACTGATGGCAACATCTATTTATTAGGCAGAACACTCGGATTCAGCGGAATAGATGTAGATCCCGGCCCAAATGTACAATTAATAGTTCCCACCAATTATATAAGTTCTGGTACTTATGGCACTACTTTCGTAGTGAAATTGGATAGTAATGGAAATTATTTATGGAGCCGCAAAATCAGTGATATACATAATGATTACGATTATGATCTTAAAGTAAAGAATGGTAAAGTATATGCATTAACGAGCAAATCTTCACAGCAAGGCATTTATATTACCGGATACACGACAATAACTATTCTGGATACCAGTGGAAATTTAATTAATGAAGCAATGCTTACCAATTCCACACCTAATTCTCTGGCTGTGGATGATGGTGGAAATATATACGTGAGCACATTCGCTTTTTCCAATCTTATTTTTTCACAGGCTTCTAATACTGCGTTTAATGATACCAACTCGGTAGCCACCTCATATATTATAAAATTACATCCGAACTTACAGGTTGAATGGTTAAAAAAAATAACTGGAGGTATAGAAAATCAAATAGCATTAAACTCAAATAATGATGTTTATTTCGCTATGAATAAACTGTACGGTCCTGGAGCATATATGCTAAGAAGATATTCTTCTTCCGGAAACCTACTTTGGTCCGGTGAGTTACAAGAACAAAATTTTTCAAATATTACGATTGATAAAAATGACAAATTAGTTGTTTCGGGCAGATGGAATGCTCAATTTTCACCTATCGATGTAGATCCTTCTGCCAATCAATATTTACTTCCATCCAATACCTACGAAAGTCTTTATTTGTTATGGTTTGATACCAGTAACAGCTTACTTGATGTAAAAAAATATATAAATACAGGGCAGAATTTCCCATTGGTTATTTTTGGACTGGATTGTGATGACAATAATGAAATTCATGTGAACGGAACATTTGACAAGAGTTTTGATGCAAATCCAGATGTTTCTGTCAATATGATTAATAAAGGAAATGGGTATATAGAAGGATGTACTATATCATTTGATACCAACAGACAGTATAAAAATTCCTTTAAGATAGGATCAGATACCTATAATTATCCTAACTCCCATTCAAGAATATATCAGACTATAAATAAAGGTAACGCCTATTATTATGTAGGAACGTTTGACTGGCATTGTGATTTTGACCCATCCCCCAACGAATATTTTTTACATGCAATCAACGGTAATCAGTCAAACACTGATGGCTTCTTATTAAAAATGGAAAAATGTACTAATATTCCACAAAATTCCAGTCAGAATATATGTTTAGGTTCTTCTATCCAACTAAATGCTTCGGGAGGCACTCATTATAGCTGGACAGGTCCGAATGGCTTCTCATCTAATCTGCAAAATCCAGTAATTGCAAATTCATCTCCTGTTCATTCCGGCATATATACCTGCCATGTTTCAGGAACAACAAACGGATGCGATGGCAGTTTTTCAGTGCACATTGTTGTAGGAGACAATACACCTCCTGTTCCAAATGTAGCACAGCTTCAAACAATCACCGGAGACTGCAACACTGTGATTACCTCTTTCCCTACAGCATTAGACAATTGTTCCGGAACAATTACAGCCACAACACCTGCTCCTCTTACTTATTCGGTTCCAGGTACTTATACAATCTTTTGGACCTATGATGATGGGAATGGGAATATTTTAACACAGAGTCAAACGGTCATTATTACTGCCGTACAAATACCTGTGGCTATTTTAAATCAAACATTCTGCGCTACCAGCAACCCAAAAGTTTCTGATATTCAGATTACAGGACAGAATATCAAATGGTATGACACCGCAGGAAATATTTTACCGGCAACTACTTCTCTTGTCAATGGACAAACCTATTATGCATCTCAGACTATTAATGGTTGTGAAAGTAATAAAACAGCTATTCAGGTCACAGTAAACAGTACTCCTAAGCCAACAGCCAATGCAAACCAGGATTTCTGTGCTTCTGCCAACCCTACTTTGGATAAGCTTGTTGTAACTGGAAATTCACTGATATTTTATAATGCAGCCGGAGCTGTGATACCTATGACAACTCCTCTTGTAAATGGGCAAACATATTATGTAACTCAGACATTAAACAACTGTGAATCTGAGAAACTGGCTATAACCGTGACTCTATCTACAGATAATGTTCCCGCTAAAGACTTTACACAGGTACAGTGTAATACTACTACAGCCACTTCAATGGTAGTCAACCTTCATTCGTATGAAGCGGGTATTATTAATAATCCCGGCGGTTATATTTTTACCTATACGGATACGGCAGGAAATCCTATTGCCAATCCTTCAGCGTATGTGTTAAATGTAGGAACAACCCTTCTCCACGTTAAAGTAGCAACTCCGGACGGATGTTTTAAAGTTGTGAGACTCAATCTTACCCTTAATCCAAAACCGTTTGTTCAGCTTCCTAATCAACTGGATTTCTGTGAAGGAAAATCGGTCATTCTGGATGCAGGACCTGGACTCAAATCTTATGAATGGAATACCGGAGCAACCACCCAAACCATTACCGTATCTACTCCGGGAACTTATACCGTGAAAGTAACCAATGTTTTCGGATGTGAAAGTACAAGTTCTACTCAGGTAAGCTATTCTGTTTTAGCCCATATTGTTTCTGTGAATATTACAAATAATACAGCAACAGTTATTCTTTCTCAGAGTGGAAACTACGAATTCTCTTTAAATAATTTCACATGGCAGGATTCTAATATTTTCACCAATTTAAATATGGGAGAATATACTGTATATGTAAGAACAAAATCCGGATGTATTATCGGACAGAAAAACTTCTCGATATTCAATATTCCTAATGCAATCAGTCCTAACGGCGATGGAATTAATGATACATGGAGAATAGCCGGACTGGAAAACTATCCTGGAACAGAAGTGTATTTATATGACAGAAAAGGAGCTATAATCTATAAAGAAGTCATTAAAAAGAAACCTTTCCAATGGGACGGAAAATATGAATCTCAACCCATCTCTACAGGAAATTATTGGTACACTATAAAAGTATCTGACGGAAGAATCTACAACGGATGGCTTCTGATCAAAAACAGAGAGTAACAAAAAAACGAGCAGAAATTTCTGCTCGTTTTTTATTTTATAATAATTTGATCTTATCTTCCAAAATATCGATAACCTTATCTCTATATAGTCCACCGATCGCCTTTTTGAAGTTTTTCTTACTCATCTGAAGTTCAGCCTGAATATCTTCAGGAGAAGATTTATCTGAAACATACAGAAGTCCATAATTTTCTTCCAGCTTGTTCAGGATTTTCTGCTTGAACTCGTCAATATTTTCAAACCCTTCCGGCTGTAAGGAAATATCTATTTTTCCGTCCTCACGTATTGTTTTGATATACCCGCTTTCTTCCGATAATGGATATAGTTTTTTGAAAACATCTGAAGCGTATATCAAGCCAATATATTGTTTATTGATGATAACGTTCCAGCCCAGCTCACTTTCATTCATCATGATCAGGTCTACTTTATCTCCTTTTTTGAACTCAAGATCATCATACTGAGGATTTCTCTTGAATTTTGTAGTTCCTGTGATAAGCTCCATATCTTCATCTACATAAAGATAAACCAGATACCTTTTTCCTTCTAAAATTTTGGTTTTCTGCTGTTTGTAAGGGATAAATAAATCTTTAATGATTCCCCAATCCATAAATGCTCCGCTTGGAAGACTTTGTACACAGCTCATTACTGCAAATTCGCCTACTTCCGCCAAAGGAATTTCAGTAGTTGCCTTCAATTTATCGTCATCCTGATACACAAAAACTTCAACCTCCTCGCCTATTTCTTTTTCATTCTGAATGAAAATTTTAGGCAGAAAAGCTCTTTCACCGGATTCGTCCGCAAGGAACCATCCTGAATTAATTTTTTCTGAAATTGTTAAAGTTTGAGTTTTTCCGAGTTGCATTGATGATAAAATTAGCTGACAAAGGTACGGAAATTTGAAGATGCCAACCTAGTCAATGCTATTATAATTCTTTTAAAGAATTATTTTCATTTTTCATAAAGGCCGTAAAACCCTTACATTTGAACAAAAAAATAATCATGAAAAAGTATTTCATCTTACCTCTGTTCTTTTCGGTTATCTTTTCAAATGCTCAGTTGCTTGAGAAAACGGCACTCAATATTTCTTACCGATACACAGGAAGAAACGTTCTGCAGGCAGGATTAGAATACAGATTTGGCGAAAGCTATGATGGATCTATTATTTTGGGACCTTCCTTACTTTACACCCGTGTCAATCAGACGGACAAATTCATTCCGGAGGTGAATATTAATTTTATCCGCGCCGGACTATTGTTTGGAGTATCAGGTAATCCGTATTCATTAGAACCAAGAATAGGATTTTCGATATTTAATGCAATCTTTCTCAATACAGGATACGCTTTCCCTATTCATAAAGAAAAGTATTTTAAAGGAGTAACTTTTGGAATACAATTCAACATTACACCGAAATATTCAAAGTTTTATGACAAAATGAAACTTATGTAAAAAAATAAAACGGGCTAAAAGCCCGTTCCTATTCAATACTATAATTTAGAAATATAATCCATCAGTTCCCGCTTGCTGCTTTCAAAATCAAAAGCATCATAGACCATGAAATATCGGTTTTTATCTACACAATTACGGTACATAGATTTAGCGAGTGCTAATTTTTTATTATCAAAACTGATCGCTTTTACAAGCTCCCTGATCTGTGCAGATGTAAACATAGAAGTTCGCATCTGCTGATTGATCATGGCAACTTTTCCATCGTCAAAACTCTCATTACTCATCATCATATCAAAAAACTGACGGAAAGAATTATTATCCATTACATTTCCCTGATGAGACCAGTCTCCTGACTGATTTCCGTACGGATTATTCCATACATCATTCCAGTCATTAAAGCCATACTGACCCTGAACAGGATAAGAATCCAAAAGATACAAACCTTCATTGGTGAAGAAATCGAGTACCATTCTACTGTTATTGCGAAGCATCAAAGTGGTTCTATAGATCAGAAAACCATTCTCGTAGATTGAGATAGACATTCTTCCTGAAGACAAATCAAAGAATCTGTATTTTCCGGAGCCGTTTGCCATCATCTGATCTCCAACTTCAACTGTAAAAAAGCCCTGTTCAGGAATTCTCAGAAAAACTTCAGCATAACCGTAATTTCTGTTCCATTGATAATTAGAGTTTTTTATTCTGTTTTCATTTCTGTTTCTCTGAGGAATCGGAGTATTTCCTGATCTCGACTGATCAAAAGTTCTATTTTTTTCATCCGGGCTTTTAGAAGTTCTCATTTCTGTGGCAGAAGCTTCATTCTTTAATAATTCTCCTGCCTTTCCTGCTTCCTGGGCAAATGAGCTGATCCCTGCCAAAAGCATCCAACTGATAAAAATCTTTTTCATCTATGAAATTTTCAAAATCTATCTCCATTTTCATGCCATAAATGGCGTAAAAAAGGCTGTCTCAAAAGAAACAGCCTTTTTATTTTTAAATATTTAAATGATTAAATCTTTAATCAGATATTACATATGGATTGGTCTTTTTCCCGTAGCATCCAATGCAGCTTCTTTAATTGCTTCTGCATACGTTGGGTGAGCGTGAGAACTTCTTGCGATATCTTCAGCACTTGCACGGAATTCCATTGCAATTACACCTTCAGCAACTAAATCTGCGGCTCTTGCTCCAATCATGTGGAAACCAAGAACTTCATCCGTTTTTTCGTCAGCGATAATTTTTACCAAACCGTCGATATCACCACTTGCACGGCTTCTTCCTAAAGCTCTCATTGGGAAAGACCCAACTTTGTAAGCTACACCTTCTTCTTTCAATTGCTCTTCAGTTTTACCAACTCCAGCAACTTCCGGCCATGTGTAAACCACTCCAGGAATTAAATTATAATTGATGTGAGGTTTTTGTCCAGCCAAAGTTTCAGCAACGAAAACTCCTTCTTCTTCAGCTTTGTGAGCCAACATTGCTCCTTTAATTACATCACCGATTGCATAAATGTTTGCAACATTGGTCTGTAAATGATCATTTGTTTTTACTCTTCCTCTTTCGTCAAGTTCTACACCTGCTTTCTCCAATCCAAGACCGTCTGTATAAGGTTTTCTACCTACAGAAACTAAACAGTAGTCTCCTTCAACAGAAACTTCTTCTCCTTTTTTGTCTTTTGCAGTTACTTTTACTGTATCTCCATTTCTTTCAACTGCAGAAACTGCCGTAGAAAGCATGAATTTCATACCTTGTTTTTTCAGAACTTTAGTCAATTCTTTGCTTAAAGCTCCATCCATTGTAGGGATGATTTTATCCATAAATTCAACAACAGTAACCTGAGCTCCAAGTCTCAAATAAACTGAACCTAATTCAAGACCGATTACTCCACCACCGATTACTACTAAATGCTTAGGAATTTCTTTTAAATTTAAAGCTTCTGTAGAAGTGATCACTCTTTCTTTATCTAAAGTGATGAAAGGCAAAGATGAAGGTTTAGAACCTGTTGCAATGATTGTATATTTAGAATCGATGGTTTCAGTAGAACCGTCGTTTTTAGTCACTTTAATCTGAGTCGCAGATTCAAAACTTCCAAGACCTTCAAAAACAGTAATTTTGTTTTTATCCATCAAGAAGTTGATTCCTTTTGTAGTCTGCTCTACTACTTCATTTTTTCTCGCAATCATTCTTGCGATATCTGCTTGTGGCTCATTGATGATAATTCCGTGACCTGCAAAATTATGTTTTGCATTTTCGAAATGTTCAGAGCTGTCAAGAAGTGCTTTTGACGGAATACATCCAACGTTAAGACAAGTTCCGCCTAAAGTTGAATATTTTTCAATAATTGCTGTTTTGAAACCTAATTGTGCTGCACGGATTGCAGCAACATAACCACCGGGACCAGAACCTATTACGGTAACATCGAATTGACTCATGTTATTGTATGAATTTGTTTATTATTATCTATCTTAATTCTCACAAATTTACATATAAATTACCAAGCACCAAAGTGAGTTTTATCAATTTTAAAAATGATAATTATATGCTTTAGTTTTATGAAAAGTATTATTTTATGAACTTGATATTTTCTTCATTTCCCTCTTTCAGATAAATCGCAGTGAAGACAAGTGGCTTTTCTGCTGAGGCATTATCAAAATGAAGAATTTTTACATTTTTGGGCTCATAAAAAGCATCACCTTCATGAAGTACCACTTTCGGTTGTCCTTCTATCTGAAAAACAGCTTCTCCTGATTTTATCATTCCTAAAACGGGACAAGGATGCAGATGTTCGGGAGCTCCCTGACCTACCGCCATTGTTATTTCCTGAATTTCTGCAGATGTAATGGTCTGATCAATAGCCGTTTTTAATAATTCTTTTCTGGAGATTGTCTTCTGCTGAGCTACTATTACAACAGAATTCAGTATCAAAATAGCAGTTATAAATGGTTTCATTGATATGATATTTAATTTTACTGTTTTTATTATTAAATCAGCATCAAATACTATACATTCAATTTTCCTTGTCCAAATTCGCCTGTGCTTTCAAAAAATGACCCTCCGTACACATACCATTCCAGGTTTTCCAAATATTCCACTGCATTTTCCGGGGTTATCTGTAATCGATCTTTTTTCGAAACGATTCCTTTGTACCATCTTCCTGATTTTGAAAAACTTTCATATTCAACAAAATAACGAATCCATATTCTTTGGCACAACTTACACTGTTGAATGGTTACTTCTCCATATCTTCCGTTAGTATGATCTATACCCAATTCTGAACTTCTATATTCTGTGTAGTTGGAATCTGGTTTTTCACAAGAGCATCCTATTTTGGGAATTTTATTCATTGACATTTATTTTATCCGGGTCCAAATCTAAGAAAATAAAACTCCATAAGACAAATAATAGGGCAACACTACTTCATTAAATCCAATAAAACCTGCTCATATTTGTCTAATATAATATTCTTCGAAAACCTAGATTTAATCGAGTTTTTATAGCATCCCGATTATAATTGCTGTGCAGCACTCTTACAATCTGCTGGGCAAAACCATCATAGTTTTCAATATTTGAAACTTCGCCATTTATATTGTGCTGGATAATCTCATTAATCCCGCCCGGGCAGTTATTGGCCAGAGAATAAATACCACATGCACCCGCTTCCAGAAGAACATTTGGAAATCCTTCATACCTTGAAGAAAGAACAAATAAATCTGCATACTTCAGATATTGATAAGGATTTTCCTGTCTTCCGTGGAAGATGACTTTTTTCAGTCCTAAAATTTCTTTCGTCTGAAGCAGAAGATCTTTGTCTTTTCCATCTCCTAAAATATGAAGCATAATATTTTCATTTTTCAGTCTTGAAAAAACTTTCAACAGGTTATCAAATCCTTTTCTGGATGATAAATTACCAATTGCTACTACGTTCTTATAGTTGTATTTGAAGCATTCAGGCTTTAAGGACAATGCCATTTTATCTTCAATGAAATCAAAGTCTACAGGATTATTGATCTTAACAATTCTTTTCTTTTTAATATTAAAATTATCGACAAGATCATTCATCATATCATCACTTTGAGCAATAATTCTCTGATAGTTATTGTAAAAATTATAGAAAAATTTAATTTCTTTCCGGGTGACATGCTGCGTCACCACATTGGTTTCGCGGGCAATGAATTTTGTTCTTGGAAAAAGCTTTATAAATAGAGACAAATAAGCATTTACTTCCCCAAAACCGGAGAATACGATATCAGGTTTTCTTCTGTAGATTTCTCCTAAAATCGGCTTTAATGAATGCCTTATTCTTTCGGTATTGATGTCGATAATTTCAACGTCTTTTTTCAGAAAATTCAGATATCCGCCTTGTTTACGTAACAGCAAAATCTTGGGTTCAAACCGATCTCTGGAGAGATGATTCGCTATAGTAGTAACAATTCTTTCTGCTCCCCCGGTTTCTAAGTCCGGCAGAATAAATATGACAGATATCTTTTTCATCACTGTAAAGTTAGTAAAAAGTTTGGTTATGTTTAAAGTGAAGCCAGCGCGTATTGATATTTATTAACAGAAATTAACTAAGCTTTAAAATCGGAGTTTATTTTGTATTCATTCTAAACATCACAAACAGACAAAAATGCATTAAGCCCTTCGATTGAAGGGCTTAATGCATTTTTTATATTATAATGAAATGTTTAATTCGCTACGTCACTGATAAACTTAATCCTCAGCATCCTCACTTCCTCATCAGACAATTCATCCCCGAACTCGTCCAGCAATACTTTCATACTGTCACTTTCAGATTCGTTCATAAATTCCATGAAGCCGTCTACGATGTCTTCGTCAAAATTATCTTCAATATAGTAATCGATATTCAGTTTTGTTCCCTGATAAACGATCCTTTCCATTTCTTTCAGAAGTTCATCCATAGAAAGGTTTTTAGCTCTTGCTATATCTTCAAGGTCGATTTTTTTATCAGTGCTCTGGATAATGAAAACTTTATGGCTCGATTTGTTGGCCACCTGCTTCAATACCATATCCTGAGTACGTTCTATATTATTATCTTCTACATATGTTTTAATGTAGTCAGCAAATTCTTTACCGTACTTTTTGGCTTTTCCTTCTCCTACACCATAAATTTTGGTGATCTCATCTACTGTAATCGGATATTGAACCGTCATATCCTCCAAACTAGGATCCATAAATACAGTATACGGTGGAATCCCATGTTTCTTGGCTACTTTCTTTCTAAGTTCCTTTAACAGGTTAAAAAGTTTTTGATCCAAACCTCCCCCAGCTTGCTGCTGTATCTGATCGCTCTCCGCTTTTGCCTGGGTAAGATCAAATTCTTTGTCTTCAGCAATTAAAAAGAGATCTTTAGATTTTCCATTCAGAAAAGTTTTTGCTTTTTCTGTAAGCTTTAAAACACCATAGGTTTCAATATCTTTCTGTAAAAAGTTCTGAACAGTAGCTTGTCTAAGGATCGTTTTCCAATAATTATCTTTTTCATCTTTTCCAAAACCAAAATGAGAAGTTTGCTCTAGTTTGTAAGACTTCGTCACTGCAGTTTCTTTTCCTACGATGACAGAAATCAGATCTTTGGATTTGAATTTTTCTCCTGTATCATTGATCAGTTCCAGCGCTTTTTTCAAGTCCGCAGTTGCATCCTTCAATTTTGGCGGATTGGAAGAGTTGTCACACATATTGGCACCATCTCCTTTTACCGGATCAAAAGTTTCTCCAAAATAATACAGAATATATTGTCTCCTGCTCATAGAAGTTTCGGCATAGCCTACCACTTCATTCAAAAGTTGTAATCCGATTTCTCTTTCAGAAACAGGTTTTTGTGCCAGGAATTTTTCTAATTTTTCAATATCTTTCGGATCGTAGAATGCCAGACAATGGCCTTCACCACCATCTCTTCCTGCCCTTCCGGTTTCCTGATAATAGCTTTCCAGCGATTTTGGAAAATCGTAGTGGATCACAAAACGGACATCCGGTTTATCAATTCCCATTCCAAAGGCAATGGTTGCTACAATTACGTCCACCTCCTCCATCAGAAACTTATCCTGATTGGTCACCCTGACTTTCTGGTCAAGACCTGCATGATAAGGAAGTGCGTTGATTCCGTTTACCTGCAGAAGCTGGGCAAACTCTTCAACTTTTCTTCGGCTCAGGCAATATACAATCCCTGATTTTCCTTTATGTTGATTGATAAATTTTACAATTTCCCTATCTACGTTGATTTTCGGACATACTTCATAGTATAGATTAGGACGGTTGAAACTTTCCTTAAATACCAATGCATTGGTCATTCCTAACGTTTTCTGGATATCATCCTGAACCTTAGGCGTGGCAGTAGCTGTCAAAGCAATCACCGGTACATTGGCAATTTTGTCTATAATCTGTTTCAGATTCCTGTATTCTGGTCTGAAATCATGTCCCCACTCTGAAATACAGTGGGCTTCATCAATAGCAAAGAAAGAAATTTTCACATCTTTCAAAAATTCCAGGTAATCATCTTTAATCAATGATTCAGGAGCTACATACAGAAGTTTGGTTTTGCCGCTTCTGATATCGTCAAAAACCTGTTTGGTCTGCGTTTTGTTCAATGATGAATTCAATACGTGTGCTACCCCATCTTCAGATGAAAGGCCGTTCACTGCATCTACCTGATTTTTCATCAACGCTATTAAGGGCGAAACAACTATTGCTGTGCCTTCCGAAATCAGTGCCGGAAGTTGATAACATAATGATTTTCCACCTCCTGTAGGCATTAAAACAAATATATCCTTCCCATTCAATAGGTTATCTATAATTTGTTCCTGCTGGCCCTTAAATGTAGAAAACCCAAAATACTTTTTCAATTCGCCTGATAAATTGGCTTTTTTTGCGCTCATCTAATTTTCTATTGCTAAATTTGCAACTCACCCAAAGTTATAAAAATTCTGCTTAAAATAAAAGCGAACGAATTTATAAAAATAAAATTTATATTAAATATTCTTTTTAAAATATAACGTTTTTTAAGAACTTTTTTGTATACCTTATTATCGTAAAATGGATAGAACCAACATTATATCAATTGCAAAAAGCACTTTAGAAATAGAGATTTCTGAGCTCGAAAAATTAAAAAATAGAATTGACGATCAATTTGCCCAGGCAGTAGAAATCATCCACTCGGCAAAAGGAAAGCTCATCGTAGTAGGAATAGGGAAATCTGCCCATGTAGGTAACAAAATTGTAGCTACATTGAATTCAACAGGTACTCCTTCTCAATTTTTGCATGCTTCAGAAGCTATCCATGGAGATCTTGGGGTTATTCAGAAGCAGGATGTGGTCTTATGTATTTCCAATTCTGGAAATTCTCCTGAAATCGCCAACCTGGTTCCTTATTTAAAAGGTTATTCTTCAGCTTTGATCGGAATGACCGGAAATAAAACCAGCAAACTGGCTGAATTCTCTGAAGTTATCTTAGATACTCATGTGGATGTTGAAGCGTGCCCGAATAAACTGGCTCCTACCAGCTCTACCACGATTCAGATGGCATTGGGAGATGCTTTGGCTGTTGCTTTAATGGAACTGAACGATTTCAAGGCCAACGATTTTGCCAAATTCCATCCGGGAGGAAGCTTAGGAAAGAACCTTACGTCTACCGTAGAACAGTTCCTTTCTTCTCAAAAGCCTCAGGTTGCAGAAGATGCTTCGATAAGGGATGTGATCATCTCAATCAGTGCTTCAAGTCACGGAATCACAGTGGTAACCAATGGAGACCAGATCATCGGGGTCATCACAGATGGAGATTTAAGAAGAATGCTGATGAAAGGAGAAGACATCAATAAAGTTTTGGCTAAAGATATTATGTCTTCCCATCCAAGAACGATTGAAAAGGAAGCTCTTGCCAAAGAAGCCATGAAAGTTCTGAAAGAAAATAATATCGGCCAGCTGATTGTAACGGAAAACGGAACGTATTTCGGAATCATTGACCTGCATAAGTTATTGGATGAAGGAATAAATTAATACTGATGATATGAGCCATTTTCTACATGCACATATCCGGGAAATCGTTGACCTTACAGATGATGATTTTGAGGTTATACAAAAGTTTTTCACAAAAAAGAGGTTCCGGAAAAGACAATTTCTGATCCAGGAACATCAACCTGTGCATGAAATTTTTCTTATAGAGAAAGGTGTTCTTAAAAGCAGTACTATAGATAATACAGGAAAAGAACATATTCTTCAGTTCGCAGCACCTAACTGGTGGATTTCAGATTTTGCCGGCTTTTTTAAGCAGGAAACCTCATCACTGGCAGTGGAATGCATTGAAGATTCTGAAGTGTATGCAGTATCTTATGAAGATTTAAACCTTCTTTGTTCAAAAATACCCGCAATGGAACATTTTTTCAGGATAAAGTCCAACTTCGGGTATGTAGCTCTACAGCAGAGAATTCTTTCATTGCTGAGTAAGTCTGCAAAAGAGCGTTATGAAGATTTTATACAACAATATCCAGGTTTTATAGACCATATCCCCAAGCAGCTTATTGCAAGCTATCTGGGAGTTTCCAGAGAGACATTAAGCAGACTATACTCTTAAGATGTGACCTAGGTCACATCTTTTTTTTGAGGTATGTCCTTATAAGGATAGGTTTAAAAGTCCAATCTTTGTATTATAATTTTTAATAATAAATACCAATGAAAAAGAAAGCATTAATTGTAGTAACAAGTGTGGAAAAATATCCTAATATGGAAAGAGCAACAGGTCTTTGGCTGGGTGAAGCTGTTCATTTTTATGAAAAGTTACATGAAAAAGACTATGAGATTGATTTTGTAAGTCCAAAAGGCGGCTATACTCCACTAGACCCAATTTCCCTACAAATGTTTGTACAACCTGTAGATTGGAAATACTATGGTGATGATATTTTCAGAGAAAAAATGGCTAATACTTTAAAGCCAGAAGAGATCAACCCTAAAGATTATGGAGTTATTTATTACACAGGAGGTCATGGGGTTGTATGGGATTTCCCTGACAATAAGGAATTAAAGGAAATTGCCCGCAGTATTTATGAAGATGGGGGAATTGTATCCTCAGTATGCCACGGAGCTGTAGGACTTTTTAATATAAAGCTATCCAATGGAGAACGTCTGATTAATGGAAAAACACTTACTGGTTTTTCAAACTCAGAGGAAATTGCTGCAGAATTGGCCGATCACATGCCTTACCTAACAGAAGACGTATTGAAAAGTAATGGAGCACATTATGTAAAAGCAGATCAGGATTTTATTCCTTTTGCCGTTTCTGATGGAAGACTTGTTACAGGACAAAACCCTCAATCAGGAGGTGCTGTAGCAGATAAGGTATTGGAAATGTTGGAAAAATAAGCACCCAGAACTAAAGATAAAAAACAGCTTGCAGCCTAAAATAATCATTTTAGGCTGCAAGATTTTGTATTCAAAAGTATCTTTAAGAATACGTCAACTGTCTGTAACATAAACTTGAACAAAATCATTGACAATAAATTCTAAATACTGATTATTATTTCATAATTTCGCACACTTAAACTGCTTGCCATAGGGCTGGCATTTTGACAGATTCTACTATATGGACAATAAAAAAGACATGTCCTTTCTTGGGCACATTGGAGAATTAAGAGGACACTTGGTCCGTTCGATTATTGCTATCATAATTGCGGCATTTGTAGTGGGCTTTAATATCAACTGGATTATGGACCATATCTTTTTTGGTCCCACCAGAAATGATTTCCCTACATTCAGAATTGTTAATCATTTTTCAAGAATGATTTTGGGGGAAGATAGTATTCACCTTCCAAAAGAATTCCCTGTGCGTGTACAGAGATTGTATCAGCAGTTCAATGTGATGATGGCAGTTTCTATTTTTGGAGGAATGGTGGCTGCATTTCCATATATTGTATGGGAATTATGGCGTTTTATTGGTCCGGCTTTACATCCCAAAGAGAGAAAAAATTCTATTTATATCATCAACTCGGTATGGATGCTTTTCATGACCGGAGTATTATGCGGATATTTTTTAATCCTTCCGTTTGCGGTTAATTTTGGGGTTATTTTTAAAATCTCAGATATTATCGTTCCGCTGTATGACTTAAGTGATTACACGACTCTATTTTTGCAGGTGGTTTTAGGTATGGGAATTATTTTCCTATTCCCTATTCTTATCTATTTCCTCACCAGCATCGGAATTTTGACGCCTCAATTTATGAAAACATATCGCCGTCATGCTATTGTTTTAATTATGGTTGTTGCTGCAATCATTACTCCGGCAGACGTATTAAGTATGATTATGGCGGCATTACCGTTGCTTGTTCTATATGAATTCAGTATCATGATGTGTACAGTCACCTATAAGAAAGCACAGAAAAACAACGGAAACCTTCCGGTAGTACAGAAATAAATTAATAAATAAACGATAAAAAAGCGCTGATTCTGCATTGCAAAATCAGCGCTTTTTTTCATTTTCCTCTTCAAAAACCTCATGTAAATTTTTCTTAAAATATTACAATTTGTTAAATTTTTTTTCACAAATAAGACTAATTAAAGTTTCTATTTCATCACTTGAATTAAAATCAATAAATAAATAATTTTAATGAATTTTTCGTATTTAATTTATTAAATTTGCATAAAATTCACAAAAACAAATCCAAATAACTATATTATTTTATGAAAAAGAAAATTATTTTCGTTTTTGCATTAGCAATTGGCCTGACGAATTTACAGGCACAACGTTGGGAGCCCGTATCCCAAAAAATTACTCCGGTAAGGAAAGAGGTTAATGTTATTTACGCTTACAAATTTGATCTTAATTCACTGAGAGAACTTTTAAGAAGTGCTCCGGAAGCAGGAAAAGGAAGCCCGGTAGTTGTCTCTTTACCTACTACTGATGGAAGAGTTGAAAGATTCTCTGTGTACAGCTCGCCTGTTGTTGAGAAATCAATGGCAGAAAGATATCAATTGGGAGCTTACTCTGGTGTAGGGTTGGATAATCCCAGCAAGCAGGTAAGATTCAGTACGGCGCCTAATGATTTCCAATCGATGCTTTTTGACACCAAAACAGGTCAATATGAATTCATAGAGCCTATTAATAAAGAAAAGGATGTATTCGGGGTTTTCTTTAAATCCAACAAAACATCAGACGGTAATCCTTTTGAATGTAAAGTATCTGAAACCGAGCAGTCAAAAAAGCAGATGAAAAAGCTGCTCAATTCAAAAAGTACTTTGGAAAAATCAGGAACTCAAAAAAAAGTAATGATCAAAAATACCGAACGTATAGGTTAGCTGTTTCTGTAAATGGTGAATATACCCAATTAGCAGGAGGAGTTCCCGGAGCAGCAGCCCGCATTAATGCTACTATAAACAGGGTAAACGGTGTCTACGAAAAGGATTTAGGAATTCATATGGTGGTACAGGATTTACCACAACTGATTTTTACCGATCCTGCTACCGACCCCTATTCAAATGTTGTTCAAAATGCTAACGGTTCTTATTCTGCACCTAATTCATGGAACCTGGAAGTTCAACAAACTTTAACGAATACTGCTGGTGTAGGGAATGGGACTTATGATGTTGGCCATTTTTTCGGACATAGAGGTGGCGGTGGATCTGCTGGTGACATTGGAAATGTATGTAGAAACCCTTCCAATAATAACGATGCTACTTCAAAAGGAGCGGGAATCACTTCTCCAAGTGTCAATGATCAACCTTTTGGTGATACCTTTGATATTGATTATGTAGCCCATGAGCTGGGACATCAGTTTGGAGGTCGCCATACGATGTCTGTCGTTCATCCTCAGACCGATCGTCCAATAGAACCAGGATCAGGATCTACGATTATGGGGTATGCCGGAATTACTGCAGCAAATGTTCAAATGCATTCTGATGCCTATTTCCACGTACTCAATATTGAACAAATACAACAATATGTAAATTCTCAAAACTGTGGTATTGTCACTCCGGTTGCCAATACTCCACCGGCAATACAGCCAATTCCTACTAAAACTATTCCCAAAGGAACGGCTTTCGTACTGACCGCAAGCGCTGCTGATGCCCAAAACGATCCTATGACGTATACCTGGGAGCAATATGATATCGCAACTACTAAATTTAATAATGTGGATGCCAATCGTACTAATGGAGCCAACTTCAGGTCGATTCTCCCTACAAATTCTCCAACACGTTATTTTCCAAAACTATCCAGTGTTCTTAATGGAAATCTTACCAATGCTCAGGACTGGGAAACGGTGTCTAATGTGAGCAGAGAAATGAACTTTAAAGTAACTGTAAGAGATAATAATCCTGATATTGCCCAACAACAAACTCAGAGCAGTTTGGTTAAAATAAATGTAGGAAATGACGGACCATTTAAACTATCCTCATCTACAGTATATAATAATACATCCGGGGCTATTACCTGGGATGTCGCCAATACAAACAATACTACTTATAACGTAGCAAATGTTAAGATAGATTATACAACGGATAATGGAAATACATGGACCGTTATCACACCATCAACGCCTAATGACGGAGTAGAACCGTATTCATTTTCTACACTTGCTGCAGGTGCCAATCTAAAGATAAGGGTAAGTGCTATTGACAATGTATTTTATGCTATTGGAAACGCTACTGTTTCAGCTGCTTCTGCCTGTTCTTCAACAGCACCAACAGGAGTTGCCGTTTCAGGAATAACGAAATCTTCTGCTACTATAAGCTGGCCAGGTGTACAGGGAGCTACTTATTCTTTACAATATAGAAAAACAGGAAGCACTGCATGGACTACCACTCCGGTCACTACAAATTCTTATCCTATTACAGGATTAGAAGAAGCCACGCAGTATGAAGTACAAGTAGCCAATGTATGCGCATCCGCAACCGGAACCTATTCAGCATCTACTAATTTCACAACACTTTCATTTAGTGTATGTGCCGTCTCTTCAGATTCTTCGGATGAATTTATATCCAATGTTACTGTAACTCCTACTGGTATGGCAGCTGTTTCAAATAACAGCGGTGCATCAGCTTACTCTAATTACACTACTGACGCTACAAAACTAATTACTCTTAAAAAAGGTTCTTCAGGTAACATCATCAGTATAGCTAAACAATGGTCAGGTACTAAATATAATGAAGGAGTAACTGCATGGATAGATTTCAATAAAGACGGAGTATTCTCAAGTTCTGAACAGATCTACACGAGTGCTCCTAGTAAAACAACTCCTGTTTCAGGATCATTCTCTGTTCCTAATGATGCATATACCGGAGGAAATATTATCATAAGAGTGATGATGGCTTACACTAGCCAGCCTGTGGATGCATGCACCAGCCCGGAATATGGAGAAACTGAAGACTATCCTATTCTTGTACAAGATGCACTTAGTACAAAAGATGTAACGCAAAACAACAGCACCATTCAGATTTTCCCTAACCCGGCAACTGATGTACTGAATGTACTTAAAGTTTCCTCTAAAGCTCAGTTTATCATTACTAATGCAGCAGGACAAACTGTAATGAATGGTCAGATTAATGACAATAAAATTTCTGTATCAAAACTGATTACAGGAGCTTATATCATTTCAATTGAAGACAAAGGAACTACTTCAAATCTGAAATTCATCAAAAAATAAAACCTATCAGTTTTTACAGCCCGGCAATGACCGGGCTTTTTTTATGCCTTCCAAAAATTTATATTTAATTTGAGCTCTGGCATGGGGCTATTAATTTAATTTTATACTTTTGAGAAGTATTAATAAAAATTGTAATGAAAAAATTATCATATACACTCTTATTTGCATCAGGGATTGTTTTCGGGCAGTTCTTTGAGAAAGATAAGACTTTCACCAAGCAGGATATTTTAAAAGGTTCCAATACTGAATTCAGAAATTTCTGGGATGTCAAAAAATATGATCTTTCTGTAGAGCCTGATTTTGAACAAAAAAGCATTAAAGGAAATAATACAATCAGCTTTGAGATCATCAAAGATGTTACCAATCCTGTTTTCCAGATTGACCTTCAGCAGCCCATGAAAGCTGATAAAATAGAAGGAAGCCTTCCTATTGTAAATTACAAGCAAGAGGGAGACTTTATTTTAATTACAACGAATAAAAAATTCAAAAAGGGAGAAAAATATACCATTAACGTTCTTTATTCCGGAAAACCTACCATTGCCAAAAATGCTCCATGGGATGGAGGCTGGGTGTTCACTAAAGATAGAAACGGAAATCCATGGATAAGCGTTGCTGATGAAGGAATAGGTGCTTCAATCTGGCTTCCTACAAAGGATATCTGGAGTGACGAACCTGATAATGGCATCGTTATGAACATCATTACTCCAAGCAATCTTGTAGGAGTTGGAAACGGAAGACTTACCAACCAAAAGACAGAGGGGAATAAAACGACATACACATGGGAAGTAAAAAACCCTATCAATGCCTACTCTATTATTCCCAATATTGGTAAGTATGTGAATTTCAAGGATACTTATGATGGGGAAAAAGGGAAGCTTGATTTGGATTATTGGGTACTTGACTATAATCTGGATAAAGCAAAGAAACAGTTTCAGCAGGTAAAACCTATGCTTTCTGCTTTTGAGTACTGGTTTGGACCTTATCCTTTCTATGAAGATTCTTATAAACTGGTTGATTCACCCTACTTAGGAATGGAACATCAAAGTAATGTTGCCTACGGAAACGGTTATCAGAATGGCTATCGTGGAAAAGATCTTTCCGGAACGGGAGTTGGGATGAAATGGGACTACATCATCATTCATGAAAGTGGCCACGAGTGGTTTGCTAATAATATTACGGCAAAAGATCAGGCTGATATGTGGATTCATGAAAGTTTCACCATGTATTCTGAAGTTCTTTTCACAGAAAAATATCTGGATAAAAAATCGGCAGAAACTTATATAATAGGAATTAGAAATACTATTAATAACGACATCCCTATTATTGGACATTATGGAGTAAGAAATGAAGGCAGCGGAGATATGTATCCAAAGGGAGCCAATATGCTTCATACGATAAGACAGGTGATCAATAATGATGAAAAATTCAGACAGATTCTAAGGGGACTCAACCAAGATTTTTACCATCAGACCGTTACCACCCAACAGATCGAAAAATATATTTCATCAAAATCAGGAATCGATTTCTCAACTGTTTTTGATCAGTATCTGAGAACAATAAAAATCCCAACCCTTGAGTATACTCAAAATGGTGATACTTTAAAGTTCCGATATGCAGATGGGGTAAAGAACCTGAAATTACCTATCATCATTAATGGTGACCAGACTATCAATCCTACAGAAAACTGGCAGACCGTAAAGCTTAAAAAGAATACTCCGGTTGAGTTTAACCCCAACTATTATATTAATTTTTATAGCACTACATAAAGAAAAAGGCAAATTCGCGGATCAAGCAAATTTGCCTTTTTGCTTTTTAAGTTTAAAATTTTATGAAAAGTTTAATACTTCTTCCGTAACAAAGTGACAAAAAAAGCAACTATTTAACTATTAATGTAAACCTAATGAGAAAAACAGTACTTAGTCTAGGTATTTTTGCTTCTTTTTTAGCAAATGCTCAGTCTATAAAAACAACCATTGATCTTGTCAATGTAAAAGATGATAAAGTAGCCGTTACCATGGATTTTCCGAAAATGAAATCCGGGGATATCAAATTTCATTTCCCCAAAACGGTTCCGGGTACTTATTCTATAGACGATTATGGAAGATTCATCGAAGGGATCAAATTTTACGATAATAAGGGTAAAGAACTTACTTTTACCAAAGTAAATGATAATACCTATTCATTGAAAAATGCTCAGGGCCTTTCCAAAATCTCTTATCTTGTGAATGACAGCTTTGATGAAGAAAATGATACTTCAAAGCATAAAGCGGTATTTTCTCCGTCAGGAACTGATATTGAAGCAGGAAAAATATATATGATCAATACCCATGGGTTTATCGGATATATTGAAAATATGCAGGATGTTCCTTATCAGCTGGTAATTCAGAAACCCACTGACTTCTACGGAACAACAGCTTTGGTAGATCAGGATAAATCTGAAGCTACAGATACGTTTACCCTTGCCAATTATGCTAAGGTAACCGATTCTCCGTTAATGTACACAAAACCGGATTATATTACCTTCAATGCTGGAGGAATGGATCTTGTACTGGGGGTATATTCTCCAACAGGAAAATACAAAGCAGCAGACTTCAAAGAAAATCTGGAAAAAATGGTTGTCGCTCAGAAGAAATTCCTGGGGGATATGAATACCAATAAAAAGTATGCAATCATGCTTTATCTTTCCGGTGGTGACGGACCTAAAGTGAAAGGTTTCGGAGCGCTGGAACACCATGAGTCAACAAGTGTAGTGCTTCCGGAAGGAATGCCGAAAGAGGCTATTGACAATACCATTACAGATGTGGTTTCTCACGAGTTTTTCCACACAGTAAATCCTCTGAAAACCCACTCGGAAGAGATCCACTATTTCGACTATGCAGATCCTAAAATGTCTCAACACTTATGGATGTATGAAGGGGGTACAGAATATTTTGCCAATCTATTCCAGATTCAGGAAGGTTTGATCAATAAAGATCAGTTCCTTCAAAGAATGGCAGAGAAAATTGCTAATTCCAAGAGCTACGATGATACAATGCCGTTTACGGTAATGAGTAAGAACGTATTGGTGGAACCTTATAAGGACCAATACAGAAATGTTTATGAGAAAGGAGCTCTTTTGGCAATGTGTCTTGATATTGAGCTAAGAAAGCTTTCTAACGGAGAAATGGGATATCGTGATATGATCAGAAAATTGTCTCAAAGATTTGGAGAAAACAAACCTTTCAAAGATGATAAACTGATTGATGAATTGGTAACAGTAACCGGATACCCTCAGGTGAAAGATTTTTATAATCAATATATTGCAGGAAACCAGCCAACTCCTTATGCAAAATATCTAAGCATGGTAGGTGTGGATATCAAAAAGCAGGAAAGCCAGCCCGTTTTCTGGTTTATTAAAGACCCGAACCAGACTGGTTTTGATGAAAAGAACAATGCATTTGCTTTTGATGACCATTCTGCCCTATCTCCATTTGCAAAAAGCATAGGATTTAAAATCACCGACCAGGTACTTGCCATAGATGGAAAAACAGTAGACATCAAAAAAGTACAGGATTTTATTGCCTATACAAGAACCATCAAAGACGGACAAGACGTTACGGTAACGATTTTAAGAGATAATGCCGGTAAGAAAGAGAAAATGAACCTGAAAGGAAAGGCTATTCTGGATAAAATGATATTGGAAACTCCTTCATTTAAGGCGAATCCAACTCCGGAAGAACTGAAACTACAGACACAGTGGCTTACGGGTAAGAAATAAACAGAAAAGCGGGGAAATTTTCCCCGCTTTTTATTTTCTTCAAGTTGTATATTTAAACCTTATAGGTTTATTGTTTGTAAAACTAAATTCCAATTAAATACCCTCTCCTTTCCTTATTGTTATCCTAAAGGTACTTCCCTTTCCAACTTCAGTCTGGGAAATCTTAATATCACCATTGTGGTACTCATGAATTACTCTTCTTGCTAATGACAATCCCAATCCCCAACCTCTTTTTTTGGTAGAATATCCGGGATTGAAAGCGTTTCTCGCCTGCTGTTTTGTCATTCCGCTTCCGTTATCCTTTACTTCGACCAGAATATTTTTGTTCCTTTCAAAAATTGACATCGTAATAGCCCCTTCACCTTTCATAGCATCTACAGCATTTTTTACCAGATTTTCAATCACCCAGCTCATCAGAATTTTATTGTGAGGAACCAAGACGGTATAAGTAGGAAGATTCAACGTAAAATTGATTTTCCTTGAAATTCTAGTCTTTAAATAATCATAATTCTCCTGAATCGTTTTATTGAAATTCCTATCATTCAACTCAGGAACAGAACCTATTTTTGAGAATCTCTCAGAGATGGTTCTAAGCCTTTCAATATCTTTTTCAATCTCATGCACCCCCTCCGAATTCGGATCATCCAACTTCATTATTTCTATCCAGCCAATCATGGAAGATAAAGGAGTTCCAATCTGATGGGCCGTTTCTTTAGCCAGACCTGCCCAAAGATAACCTTCATCTGT
This sequence comes from Chryseobacterium sp. MEBOG07, assembly GCF_021869745.1. Taxonomy (NCBI): domain Bacteria; kingdom Pseudomonadati; phylum Bacteroidota; class Flavobacteriia; order Flavobacteriales; family Weeksellaceae; genus Chryseobacterium; species Chryseobacterium sp. MEBOG07. Next base: position 2,517,197 of record NZ_CP084579.1, on the reverse strand, counting down.
CTTTTTGATGGTCCTGAAAAACCAGAACGAAAACCCAAAATACAGCAGAATAAACAGTCCTAAAATATAAGGCGAATACTGAAGATTATTAAGCATACGCGAGTTATCATAGTACACAAACTGATTATTTCCATCAGGTACTTTGATTTCAATAGGATCATAATTCTTCTCCATCTTCAGGATCAGGCCCTGAAGCTTTTCAGGATCTTTTATGGTACTTTCAGGAATATTCCGGTAGTATCCAAGATCAAGAATCGGATTTTTAAATTTATCTGTTACGATAAACGGAATGGTATTGTTAATATTAAGGATATCCGGCAGCAGATCCAGAACATCTGTATCCGGAGTTTTTACTTCCTGCTGTATTCTTATCGCTTTAGAAAGAAGGCTTATCCTTTTGATCTCCTCTTTTCTGAGAAAATTAATAAGCGATGTTGAAGCCGCTACAATGGCAATAACCAAAGTAGTCATAACAACAAAAATAATCCAGTTATTTAGCCTGGTGAGTATAGATTTTCTCAAAGGTATTTTATTTTAAAACATTCAGGATTTTCTGCAGCTCTGCACTTCCACTTCCCTGATAGTTGTTGATAATAATCGAAAATACATATTTTTTACCATCTTTTGCGGTATGGTATCCTGCAAAAGATTTGGTATCTCTCATGGTTCCGCTTTTCATTTTCATTCCATTGTCCTGAGCCGGGAATCCATCGTAGTATGCTTCAAACCATGATTGCTTTTTAGCATATAAAAGGGCCTGCACTTCTGCTTTTGCCGCTACATAATTCTGTGGGGAAAGTCCGCTTCCGTCAGCAAAATTGATCATATTAGGATTGATTCCTTTTGATTTCCAGAATTCTTTCAGATAGGCCACTCCACTTTTGAAACTTGGATTTCCCTTTTTCTCTTTTCCCAGGGTTTTAATAAATGTTTCTCCATACAGATTAACACTTTTTCTCAGAAACCAGTACACCATTTTATCCAGCGTTGGAGATTGGTACGTCAGAATAATGGTATTTTTCGGAGCTTCTAAAGCTTTTTTTCCTTCTATTTCAAGTTGTGAATTGGTTACAGCTTTTCCTGAAAGTTCAATTCCTGATTCTTTCAGCCATTGTTTTACTTCTGCCGCCAGCTGTAAAGGTGGATTAGGAGTAGAACCGGAAACCATTACCGTCTTTCCCGCCGGAAGCATTCCGTTGATCAATGCAACATTTGAATGAGGGGCAGTGAAAATAAGACTCTGATCTGAACTTCCGCCTGTTTTCAGATCATTCAGCCATTGTACGCCTTCTAAAGGATAAGAAAAGCTTTTAAAATCTGTTCCGCTAATATTGATATCAAACTGGTTTTCTTTCCAGTTGATTCCCCATACACCTGCTCCATAGTAATTTCCAAGGTCATCCCACGGCCAGCCTCCCGGAATGGTTTGATGGTCAAAATAAGAATCATCAATGACCAGATCTCCGGATATTTTTGTAATCCCTGAGTTTTTAATGGCATCCATCAGCTTCTTTTTAAAATTTTCAGGTTTATAGGCATCATATCTCCAGCTTCCCAATGTAGGATCACCATTGGAACTAATGAAAAGGTTTCCGCTAAGCGTTCCTCCTGATATATTCCCGGAATAGCTGGAAGTTGTTGTATAAGTATAATTCTTTCCTAACGTTTCCAAAGCAGCAGCAGCGGTAAAAATTTTCTGGGTAGAAGCTGTGGAAAGTCCTTTGCTTCCCTGATATTCGTATATAAAGTTGCCGTTTTCATCTGAAACATAAAATGATAAACTCGAAGAAACTGCCCCCGAAGAATCCATAAGATCTTTGGTTACTTTATCTAATTTCTGGGTCATATTCTGCGCAGCAACCATCTGTACAGAAAGTGTGAGAACAGCAAGTATTTTTTTCATTGCATTATTGTTTGGTTCTTAACTTCATTTATGTTTGGCGATTCTGCTTATCATAAACCTTTAAAGGTCTGAGCAGCTCTCGCCCCATTTTTACTCAAAGATAGCTAAAAATGTATTTTTTCATATTCCCGGAGGTCATGATGACTGAAAAGGATCTTATGGTCGGGAGATTTCTCGAATGACTGGTCATATTTAAAGTATTTCTCATAATCATCCTCGTCTGTAAAAATATCCAGCTGGCAGGATTTTATATAATTGGATTTTTCGCCGTAATCTTCTATAAAATATCCTGAATCATTCCAGTGCTCCTGGTGACAGCGTAGACAGCTTTTTTGATGAACAGCTTTATGACCGCATATCTCACATGTTTTTACAGATAGATCTGTATATTTTGCGGTAATATCTTTGATAGCGGCATTCAGTTCTAAATTCTCAGAATAGGTATAACAGCAACGTCTTCCTGTTTCATGATAATGAGCTTCCACTCTCTATTTCGTAAGGCTCTTTCCCTTTTTCAAAAATCCTTGTCAGTTCGCTTCCCTCTACAGTAATTGAATCATCTGTTCTTCTAATCCAGTTTCCTTCTCTAAGGCCTACAACCTTGATGTCATTCTGGGTAAGAAACTCTTGAATACGGGTTTCTCTGGTTTCCCCATTGTGTTTCAAATCCGGATTAGGATCAAGGTAATGAGGGTTGATATTGAAAGGGACCAATCCCATACACTCAAAACTTGGCGGATATACAATCGGCATATCGTTGGTCGTTTTCATATTCTGCCCTCCGATATTGCTTCCTGCACTGCATCCAAGATATGCTTTACCGTTCAATACATTTTCTTTTAATACAGACATCAGACCTTCTTCGTGTAATGTTTTAACCAATAAAAAAGTATTACCACCTCCGGTAAAATACCCTTTTGCCTGGTGTAGGGCTTCCTTTTTATCTTCAAATTCATGAAGTCCTTTTACTTTTATATTGATGGTTTCAAAGAAAGAACGGGCTTTTGCAGTATAGTCAGCATGGGAAATTCCCCCTGGTCTTGCAAAAGGGATAAACACAATTTCGTCAATTCCTTTATATAGTTGAATTAATTCTTCTCTTAAATATTCCAGATATTCTCCACCAAAAATTGTGGATGTTGAGGCTAATATGATGTTCATACCACGAAATTATATTTATTATTAAAAAAGTGAATCACAAAGATAACCTCAAACAGTAACGAATCAAAAATTAATCTAAAAAAAACCTCAATCCCGTTAATATTTTCTAAAAAATCTTAAAGCCTCTAAAATTTATGCTTTTGTGGAATTATTATTGAATTTTAGATTATGAATTTAAAATATAAGATTATGAAAATGAGTAAAATTAATAGCAGAAACCTTTTCTTAGGTTTAATATTAGCAGGAAGTGTAAGTCTTGTAAATGCACAAACGACTCAGCCGGAAACATCGGCTTCAACGAGTCAATCGACCAACCCAACTATTGAAGGTCTTAAAAAACAAATTGAGGCCAATCCAAAGGATGCAGAATCATTAGCAAAATTGGCTAATGCCTATCAGGAAGCATCAGACTGGACCAATGCCATTGATACCTGGAAGAAAATATCCGTTTTATTGCCGGACTGGGCACCTTCTTATTACAGCCAGGCCTATGTGTATCAGGCTTCAAAAGATGATGCCAATGCAAAAATTGCCTATGAAAAGTACATTGCGACTGTAAAACCGGAAGAAGTAGAGCAAAATAAGAAAAATCTTGCCTATGCCTATTTCTATCTTGCCTTTTCAGAACAGCAAACTGATCCTAATAAAGCGAAAGAGCATATCGCCAAGTCAATACAGTATGACCCAACTAATCAAGATGCTGTAAAGCTTAGCAAAGCTTTAAATTCATAAAAAAAGACCGGAAAAATTTCCGGTCTTTTTTTATTATAAAAGTCTGACATACGCCATCTTGGTTCTTTCCATCTACTCAATCCTCTTTCCATAAAAATCTGTTTCCCCATGCAGATGCTTCATTATTTTCTCAATATTCCGTTGGATACTGGCTTCTGTTTTTAGATTATTGATATATCGAATCAGCTCATGTCTTCTTGATGGAATCAGATTTTCGAAATTTTTTGCTGCTAAGGCACTTTCTCTGATTGACTTTTCCAATTGGGGGTGAATAGCAATACTTCTGTCAGAATCATCATATTCCAATACAACTTCTATGACTTCGCCGATTCTTTTTGGGGAATTTTTCAACATCGTCAGATTAATATACAGCCTCCATTCACCCAGATATTTCATTAGGTTTTGTGTAAATTCCTTTTCATTTACAGTTCCTTTTACGGGAATCGGGCTTTTATTTCTCCCTGATTCTTCAAAAATCCTGTCCAAAATCTCTTCCGGAACAAATACAAAAGGATTAATTCCTATGATGTCTAATGTGGCGGTGAAGCTGTTGTCTTTCATGGATAACAAATTTAAAAGCTACAAGCTAAAATAACTATTTGATTTAAGATCAGCATAAAATTATTTTTTCTCCCTCTATAACCCTCCCACTCTTTTACTCTCAAACGGAATCTTTGTAACTCAAAATTCATACTTCAGAACCCAATTAATTCCCTATCTTTGTATCAATAAATCTATTTATCAAAATGAAATTTTTTATTGACACAGCTAATTTAGAGCAAATCAAGGAAGCAAGAGACCTTGGAATTTTAGATGGAGTAACCACCAATCCTTCATTAATGGCAAAAGAAGGTATTCAGGGAGCTGAAGCAATCAAAAACCATTATAAAACGATCTGCGAGCTTGTAGATGGAGATATTTCTGCTGAAGTTCTTTCTACAACGTATGAAGAAATGATTAAAGAAGGAGACGAATTGGCAGCTATTCACCCAAATATCGTTGTAAAGATCCCTATGATCAAAGACGGTATCAAAGCTTTAAAATATTTTTCTGATAAAGGAATCAAAACGAACTGTACATTGATCTTCTCTGCTGGGCAGGCTCTTTTAGCAGCTAAAGCAGGAGCTAATTATGTTTCTCCATTCTTAGGAAGATTAGATGATATTTCTACAGACGGTCTGAACCTTATCGAAGAAATCAGATTGATTTTCGATAACTATATGTTCGAAACTGAGATCTTAGCAGCTTCTATCCGTCATTCTATGCACATTATCGATTGCGCTAAAATCGGAGCTGATGTAATTACATCTCCACTTCCTCCGATCTTGAGCTTATTGAAGCACCCATTAACAGACAGTGGTTTGGCTCAGTTTATTGCAGACTCTCAGAAATTAGCATAATAACTGACTCTTATTCAGATATAAAAATCCCGGAACTTTGTTTCGGGATTTTTTTGATTTAACTACTTTACATTATCTGAATCCAAAAACAAAAAGAGCCATGAAAAAAAATGTCATTCTATTTACCCTATTTTCTTTTGTTTTCGGGTTCTCTCAAAACATCATTTTTTCAAAGGAAAAACTGGAACAGCTTAATCAGTTTAATCTTGAAAATAAGAGCCGTGCTTTTATCATTTTTCAGAATGGAGAAATCATTAATGAAAAATATTTTGGAACAAAGATGATTGACAAACAGCCTTTCGATTCAAATTCTAACTGGTACTGGGCTTCTGCCGGGAAATCCCTGACCGCTGTTCTTATCGGAATTGCTCAACAGGAAAATTTGCTCAACATCAATGATCCGGTATCAAAATACATTGGAAAATGGACCGGAATGGATAAAAGTGCTGAAGATAAAATTACCATCAGAAATCTTCTGACCATGACTTCCGGACTTGATTATTCTAAAGATCAGGCCTGTGAATATGGAAACTGTTTTGTTTTTAAAAATCCAGCTGGGAATTTCTGGTATTATGATACTTCAATCTATTCCCAACTGGCAAAAGTGATTGAAAAGGCAAGTCATAAAAGTATGGATGAGTATACTTCTGAAAAGCTTTCAGGTTCGGGAATTTCAGGAAAATGGATTCCTTATGAGAACGGACTTGTATTTTCAAGTACTGCAAAGAGCTTTTTACAATTCGGAAAACTTGTTTTAAATAAAGGGAAACTGAATGAAAAGGTCTATTACAAGTATGACAGCTATTTTCAGCAAATGACTGATACTTCACAGGACCTCAACCCTTCCTATGGTTACCTTTGGTGGCTTAACGGAAAAGAAAAAGCAAGGGTTCCCGGATTTGAAAAATCGTTCAGTCAGTCACTGGTTCCTGGTGCTCCTAAAGATATGTTTTGTGCATTGGGTAAAAACGGTCAAATCCTCGATATTGTTCCCAGCAAGAATCTTATTATTGTAAGAATGGGGGAAAATCCAAATGTATACAGCAATATGATACAATTCCACAGAGAACTTTGGGATAAGATTTTGAAATAAAAAATGCCTGAAATTGTGTTTCAGACATTGTATGATGTATTGGAATATTATTTCAACAGATCCAGTTCAATAATGTTATTTTCCTTTTTAATATTGGCTTTGGCCACTGCTTCCTGATCTTTTAAGGCTTTTTCCGGGTCCATCAATTTTCCTGATTCATCTATCATTTCCATGAGAACTCCCTGTGCCATCATTTGTCTTTCACTCTTGATGGGATCATTACAATAGTCTTTAAATGCTTTTTTGTATTTTTTTTCGTTAAGTGTGATGATAGAATTATACCGTTCTTTATCTTTGGTACTCTTCCATTCATAGCCTGCCTGAAGTTTTTTAGCTCCTTTTAATTCGAATGAATGGGTACGGCTATGGTCTTCAAGTTTTACAATCAATCCCGGAAGTCCATGAAATTTATAGGGACCATCCTGAATGGGAAGATCTGTTGTAAACCATGCCGTCCATTTTCTGCCAGCGAAATCACAAATAGCTTTTTGTGCATTGAATTCTCCTATTTTTTCTTTTTCAGGAAGAATTTTCCATTCCTGTTTTCTGCTTTCCTGTACCAGGTATTCTTCAGAAGCAAGAGTAGTAAAGAAATTAACAGAATATTCCGGGTACATTTTTTCTATACTATACCGTATTTTACCTTTAAATTTAAATCCTGAAAGATTAAAATTTCCGCTCTGAGACTGCTTGTCAATCATAGCTCTCATTATGGAATCTGATTCAAAATAATCTTTACTGTAAAATTTGGAGCCTTTTGGGGCAATATCCAATAACATGATTTCGGTTTCCTGTTTTTCTTTAGCCGTAGAATCGATGATAAATTTATATTCGTAAATAAATCTTTGATTTTGGGCATTCGTCATCATAGCCATTATGAGGCTGAATAAGATGATAATTTTTTTCATGGTTAGTTTTTGATATAGTTTTAGTTTTCTTCTTTTATATTTTTAACAATCCTACAGGGGTTTCCCACTGCCACTACATTGTCCGGGATATCTTTCGTTACTACACTTCCTGCACCAATCACAGCATTATTTCCAATAGAAACTCCGGGAAGTACTACGACATTCCCTCCCAGCCACACGTTATCTCCAACTTTGATCGGATGTGCATACTCCATGCCTTCGTTTCTCTGTTTTGCATCCAGTGGATGGCCTGCTGTATAAAAGCTGCAGTTGGGGCCAATGAACACGTTATCTCCAAACTCTACACTTGCACAGTCTAAAATGACAAGGTTATGATTGGCATAGAAATTCTCACCTACTTTTATGTTATACCCGTAATCACACCAGAAGCTGGGTTCTATGCAGATATTTTCTTTGATACTTCCGATAATGTTTTTGAGTAATCTGTATCTATTTTCTGTATCAGAATTTTTCAGTCCATTATATTCCCGGCACAAATCTTTGCAGGCAATACGTTCCTGAATCAGTTCTTTATCATAATTGGCATTGTACAAAAGTCCGGCTGCACATTTTTCCTTTTCTGTCATAATCTGGAATTGTAAGTTCTGGGATTAAAGATACATAATACAAAAAAAATACAGCAAGATTAGTACTAATCTTGCTGTATTTTAATCCAATAGAAACGGCTTATTATTTATATAATTCCGGTTCTATTTTATTGTTATTTTTTAGTTGCTCTTCTTTTGCTCTTTTTTCGATATTTCTATACATTTCATTCATATCAATACTTTTCCCATCCTGGTTTCTCATATTTACAACAGCTCCTCCAGGAAGAGTACTTATCGTCTGCTTCATATCTTTTGTAGGGTCAAGCAGATAATCTTTCCAGGCTTTTTTAAACTGCTTTTTGCTGATCTCTATTTCTTTACCTCCTAAACCTATTATAGCCAGGCCTGGCATTTGAATATCCTCTTGCGATGTGGCTTCCGTTTTCTTGTTACCCATTAGAGTCATGATATGAGAGCCTGTTTTATCCTCAATTTTAACAATAAGGCCTGGTAGTCCATAGAATTTATAGGGGCCATCCTGAAATGGAATATCTGTAGAAAACCATGCTATCCAGCTTCTTCCTCCATAATTTGTGGTTGCTTTCTGAGTATTATACTCTCCGATCTTCTGTTTTTCAGGAAGAATTTTCCATTCTGGTTTTTGATCTTCTGCCATTTTATAGGCCGTATTCCCAATATTTTCAGAGAATGAAACACTATAATCCGGATACTTTTTGATCACAGTTGAAGAAATTGTTCCTTGCTTTATATTTCTTTTGATATTAATACCGCCTCCGAATCCTCCTTTCATCTGCTTAGCAATATCTGCTTTCATCGTTGAATCTGCAACAAACTTTTCACGGCTGTAATATTTGGATCCATTTTTATCAATATCCAAAAACATAACATCACTTTTCACATCTGCTTTATTGGTAGAATCAGAAATATACTTATAGTCATAAAAGAATCTGTTGACCTGAGCACTGGCAAGTACTCCCAGAAACATAAAAAATAGAATTTTAATTTTCATAATGTATTTTTTAAAAAAGGCTTTGCCAATTGATATTGACAAAGCCTGATGGAACTTTAATTCTTTGTCTGGATTCTTACTTCTCCCTGTTTAAGATCTCCTTTCTTCTGAGTATTGACATTGACTCTAGATATATTACTTGTATCTAATGAATTGATATCATCTTTAGAAACTTCTCTCCCGTCAATATAATATTTGTATTTTACGTCATCACTACCGCTGATTTTGAACTTTTTCACCCCATTCATTGCAATGTTTCCGTTGCCGTCTTTTTTAATAAAATCTGCATTCATTACGATAACATTAGGTGAGCTGCTAGCAACTTTAATAAAAGTTCCGTCCTTAAAGCTGATTGATCTTTTCTCTGCTTCTGCGCGGGCTTTTGCACCCTCTCTTCTGAAAGCCTCGCTTTCTATCTTGGCTCTTGCACTCTCTATTCTGGCAACTTCACTTTCTTTTCTGGCTTTATCTCCTTCTATCCTTGCTCTTGCACTCTCTATTCTGGCAACTTCGCTTTCTTTTCTGGCTTTTTCACTCTCTATTCTCGCATTTGCTCTCTCTATTCTGAAAGACTCGCTTTCTTTTCTGGCCTTTTCGCCTTCTATCCTAGCTTTTGCACTCTCTATTCTGGCTTTTTCTCCTTCCACTTTAGCATTTGCTGCTTCTTTCATAGCATTTTTAGCTTCTGCCATTGCTTTGCGTACTTCTTCTTTTTCTTTAGGGCTTAGGTCTTTATAGTAGACCGTTTTATTGGTTTTGAAATACGTTATTTTCGGTTCTTTGGGTTCTTTGGGAGGAGCAGGCGGAACTGGCAATTTTTCTATTCTGGCTGCCGCTCTTGCCGCTTTTCTGGCTGCTCTTTCAATTTTACGAAGCTCTTTTTTATCAAGAGGATCCATATTTTCAAGCTCCTTCATCTGATTCTTCCATTCAGCAGAATTGAAATATTCATCAACTTCAGCATTTGCTGCAATCTCTCCTATCTCAGATGCCAGATTGCTTATTTCTTCTATTTTATCACTGAAGAGAGCACTTTCAGGATCCAGTCCATTCAGCTCCTTCTCCTTTTCTTTTATTTTTTTCTCTAAATCAGTCAATTTTGTGTGATCTTCTGCTGATAAAGATTTCAATTCTGAATTTATTTCCTGTCCAGATTTTTCAGGTCTTACAGTATCTTTTTTGATTTCTGAAACGACTTTTTTAATAGAAAGGTTTGTTTCTTCAATTTCTCTGTTTTTAGCATTTACCAGATAAGCAAAGGCTACTGAAAATAAAACCGGTAATGCAAAAATTCTTCGCGCATATCCGAACTTGGTTTTTGGTTTTTGTAACATCTTAAGTCTTTTTTTAAGGTTTGAACTTAGAAACGGACTGGCAACAGCCAACTGTGTTCCGGAAAAGTGGCTTGCTAAAAGCATCTGCGCAAATGCTTTGGTGTCCGATTGTTTGACGGCTTTTTTATCAGCCAGGTATTCGTGGATTAAACTAATTTCTTTTTTGATGATATGAAAGAACGGGTTGAACCAGAAAACAGACGTAATAATCTCGATAAAAATTTTATCAAAGGAATGTTTCTGTTCAATATGTACCATCTCATGCTTTAAAATCTGTTTCCCGATATCTGAATGCAAGGTGATAGCATTCTTCCAGAAAAGGTTTTTAAAGTACGAAAATGGAGCTTCAGTGAGGTCTGTACGGTAAAAATTGATCCCGTCAAAACTCTCTTTCTGAAACTGTTTTTTAAACTGCTGGATTTTAAAAATCCCATAGATAAGTTTCCCTAAAAAATAGAGAGAAACCAGTCCCAGAGCTGAAAAAATAATGTTAAAATAAAGGTTACCATTGTCTATGTTTTTTTCTGTTTTAAAATTTTGAATCTTGTCAAGAAGCATGTACATATCATTATTTACTTCTATCGTAAAATCATCTACTCTGATGAGCGGTAATAACAGTGATATCACAATTGCTGCCAACAGATAAAATCTGTTATAATGATGGAATGTCTTGTCTTTTAAAGACAACTGATAGTACAAAAACGTTACACCCGAACATAAAATAGTTTTCCCAAAGTATAAAAGTATTGCTTCCATAGTATTAATCTTTCTTTTTGAGTTCATCCAATAACATCTCAAGATCTTCCACGGTCATTTCATTTTTTTCTACCAGAAACGAAACGGCACTTTTATAGGATCCCTTAAAATAGTTTTTCACAAGACTTTTCATGGTTTTCCCGGAGTATTGTTCTTTTGAAACAAGCGGAAAATACTCATGCTGTCTTCCATGAACATGAAAGTCTACAAACTCTTTATCTTTCAATACTTTTAAAATGGTAGAAACCGTATTGGTATGCGGCTTTGGTTCCGGAAAAAGATCAAGAACATCCTTTAGGAAGCCTCTTTCTATTTTCCATACATACTGCATTACCTGTTCTTCTGCTTTTGTTAAAGTCTGAATTTTCATATCCTGTTCATTTTATCATTATCGTGATATAAAGTATCCAATTCTATATCACTAAGAAATTAGTTATACAAATGTAGAAATAAAATTGAATCAAACAACTATTTTTTTAGTGATAAACAATATTAAAATATAATTGCCTGAAAATCAACTGTATAAAAATAGTTAAAATTTATTAAATTTTTAATGAATGAAATTATTTGCTGTTTATTGTATAGAAAATCATTCAATGGGGTTATTATTTTATAGTAAAAAGTCTCAGATTACTCCAAGACCTTAATTAATAGTAAAGGCTTAGTTCATTTAAGAAATACGTTTTTGGACTCATATCCTTGTCAAGGTTTAAAACCTTGACAAGGATGATCACTAAAGTAAAAAAGTATCATGAAAATATTTTCTCTGCTTATTTTTTAAGCTAAAAAAAATTCATAATCACAATTGTCAGATTCAAAGTAAAATTTGTCCGATTGATCAAATTTCTAAGAAAACATCCTCTGTAAAGTCGCGAAATTTGAATAAAAATAGACAGATATGAACCGTTTTGTAAAAAAAATAAAAACAAAAAATATACTGCTCATTGTACTTATTGTTTTTATAGGGATACAGTTTTACAGACCTGAAATGAAACAAAAACCAATAACCGGTGAGATTCATGTTCCCAGTGATGTAAGAGCCATCTTGCAGCGTTCCTGTTTCGATTGTCATTCTAACCAGACAGACCTGAAGTGGTTTGATCAGATTGCTCCGGCTTACTGGCTGGTAGCAAATCATATTAAAGAAGGAAAAAAAGGACTGAACTTTTCTGAGTGGGACAAACTAGCCCCTCCGGCACAAAATGCAAAACTTTGGGAAGCTTTCAATCAGATTAATCTGAAAGCGATGCCGCTCAAAAGTTATGAACTGCTTCACCCGGAAGCTAAACTTTCTGAAAAAGATATCAACATCCTAAAAAAATATGTAAGCTCTCTTGCTCCTAAACAAAAGCCTGATACAGCAAAAGTTTCTGCTTATAACAAACAATATCTGCAAGTGAATGCAATGCATACTGCAGCACCTAACCTTTCATTACCAACTGCTCTGAACGGCATCAGCTATATTCCTGATTATAAAAACTGGAAACCAATAAGCTCTACTGAGAGATTCGATAATGGGACAATGCGTATCATATTCGGAAATGATATTGCGATAAAAGCAGCAAAAGAACATAAAACAAATCCCTGGCCTGACGGAACCATATTGGCGAAAGTAGCATGGGACCAGATTATTGACAGTGATGGCAATGTCACAACCGGATCTTTCAAACAGGTTGAATATATGATCAAGGACTCTAAAAAATTCGCTTCCACAAAAGGATGGGGCTGGGCAAGATTTTTATCTCCCAAGCTAGAACCTTACGGAAAAACAGCAGATTTTACCAACGAATGCATCAGCTGCCACCGACCTATGAAAGATAATGATTTTATATTTACCTCCCCTATTAACCATTAAACTATGAAGAATCTGATTGTTTATTTAATGATGGGTGCACTTATTATGAGCTACAGTTCTAAAAAAGAATACGAAGCAGTGAATGAAAACGCCTCACTTCCTGAAAGTTTTAATTTTAATGCCATGAATCTGAAAGTGGTAACCTCTTCTATTAATCATAAAAAGCAGACTATGACAACTCTTTATGGTAATGTCCCGGCTATAGATGAATTGAAAGGTAATGCCGGAAAAGAGGAACATACGGAAAGAATATTGACCCTGATCACCTGGTCACAGAAGGACGACCCTTATTGGTATGGGGCAAAAATCCCGGATCATCTGTTATCTGTAGAAGTTATTAAAAGCAGACAGCCTTTTTCAGATCCTTCAGAAATCAGTTACAAAAGATATGAAGGGAAACACCTTAAAAATGTAGATGCCAGCGGAACGGAAAGAATCCATACCATTCTCAGTATGAAACCTTCTATCATGCCTTAAAAATCACATATAAAAAAAATAATATTCATTAAAACTATTAAAAAATGAAAAAAGTTAAATTCAGTTCAAGCATAGTAACGGGATGCATTTCAGCAGCGCTACTGCTTTTTACTTCCGTTGCATGTTCAAAAGATAATCAGGATGAAAGCTCTGATCCTGCAGTAAAGGAGGTACAATTGAGAAATGATGCAAGCCTTGGAAGTGTTCTAACAGATAAAGAAGGGCGTACTCTTTATTCTTTTGCTAATGATGCCACCGCTACCAATAACTGCACAGGAGGATGTGAACCGGTATGGCCCATCTTCAATATAGATCATCTTTCTGCTGAAAAACTGGGATCAGGATTGGAACTTTCTGATTTTACAACAATAACAACGGGTTCCGGGAAAAAGCAGGTAACCTATAAAGGAAGACCTCTTTATTACTATGCCCCTTTGGTGAACGGAACCAATGTAAAAGAAGATGCAGGAAAAACCGGAGGCGAAAATATCGGAGGTGTATGGTTTGTAGCAAAACCAGATTATACCATTATGCTTACCAATGCTCAGCTTGTAGGGCATGACGGGAAAAACTATACATCAACTTATACAGAAGGCACAGGAAAGACATTATATTTTACAGATGCTAAAGGGGTAACGCTATACACCTTTAAAAATGATAAGCAGAATAAAAACAATTTTACAGCTTCTGATTTTTCGAATAATGGAGTATGGCCTATTTATGAAACGGATAAAATAGTGGTTCCATCCGGTTTGGATAAATCACTTTTCGGATCGATTACTGTATTTGGAAGAAAACAGCTTACTTATAAAGGATGGCCGCTTTACCGCTTTGGTCAGGATAATATGGTGATGGGATCCAATAAAGGAGTTTCCTTCCCTGCTCCTGGCGGTATCTGGCCCGTTCCTGTGAAGAATATGGCAGCAGCTATGCCTTAATTTTTTGTTTTTATAGAAATCTCTGTGCTAAATAACGGACGTGCTGCCATGCCGTTATTTAGCTTTTGTATATTTGTTATTGCTTAACTGCCTGATTTTTATTTATGATCTATGCTAAATATATAAACACAAACGGAAGAAAGGTATTCAGGATTGATCCGAGAATCATCCTCTTCAGCTCCCTATTTATGGGGATTCTGGCTTCGGTACCTAAAATACTCCGTATCCATATTACATTGGGAGAACTGATGATCGATTTTTCTATCTCATTTCTATTCTCCTTGTTTGTATGGTATTTTAATATTTATAGTCTGCCCAAGTTTTCTATCCAAAATATATCGACCCGTTTTTTCAACAAAAAGCTTGTAATCAGTCTGTCTATAGGGATTGTAGTGATGGCGGCAATAGTACTTATTCATCATATTATCTTTCCAAAATATGGATTCAATACGATGGTATTGATGTACGAATTCAGAGGAATACTGATTAATCTGACTATTTATATGTTTTTGTATCTTTTGTATCAGACTTATAATTCACAGCAGATCAAGTTTGAGCTTGAGCAGATCAGAACCGATAACCTTCATGCTCAGTATGAACTGTTGAAGCAACAGATTAATCCTCATTTTTTGTTCAACAGCCTCAATACGCTGAAGTCTATGATTGATATAAAAGATGATAATTCCGGGGATTTTGTTGTCAGGCTGGCTGATTTCTATCGTTTTACTTTAGATAACAGAAAGCTGGATCTTATTCCCTTAAAAAAAGAACTCGCCATACTGGATGCGTATATCTTTCTCCTGACTTCAAGATTTGAAGACGGTATTGAGTTTAAAATAGACATTCAGGAAGAGATATTAAATTCTTATATCCCACCATTTACCCTGCAGCTTTTGTGTGAGAATTGTATCAAACATAATATCGTATCAATGGCACATCCATTAATCATAAAGTTATACAGTGATGAAGGATATATTATTATTGAAAACAATTTTCAGCCCAAGAATATTCCGCAGGATTCCGCAGGCATAGGAATTGAAAATATCCGGGAACGTTACAAGCACTTTGCTGAAAAAGAACTGACTATACTGCAAAATGATATTAATTTCACAGTCAAATTACCAATAGTAGATGAAAGTTTTAGTAATAGAAGATGAGATCAAAACCGCAAAGGCTTTGGGGCGGATGATTGTTACAGTACAGCCGGATGCTACTGTAGTACAATACATTGAGAGTGTTGCCATGGCGGTAGAATATCTTTCAGAAAATGAAACTCCGGATATTATATTTATGGACATCCAGCTGGCAGACGGAAACTGTTTTGAGATATTCAGCCAAGTTAGTATAAAAGTTCCGGTTGTTTTCTGTACTGCATTTGATGAATATGCGATAGAAGCGTTTAAAAGTAACGGAGTAGATTATATATTAAAACCTTTTGAGAAAAAAGATATTCAGTCGGCTTTTGAAAAGATCAACAACCTTAAAAATTTCTTTCAGCACTCCCCTTCACCGGACCGGAAACTGGAAGATATACTGGCTAATCTGACTACCGGCAGAGGCAAGACCAATTTCCTGGTGTTTTCCAATAATAAATACAATAATATTCCTATCGACAGAATTGCCTGTTTTTATAGTCAGTTCGGAAGTACGGTACTGGTAACTTTCGATCAGAAAGAGTATTCAATACCACAGTCTCTGGATGAGGTGGGACAGCTGGTTTCAGGAATTCAGTTCTTTAGGATCAACAGACAATATCTGATCAATTTTACAGCTATTGTGGAGGTGGAACATTATTTTTCCCGCAAACTTCTTGTCAGTTTGAAGATTACCACTCCTGAAAGGCCTCTCGTCACAAAAGATAAAGCTTCCCGATTCCTTCAATGGCTTGAAGAGCGATAAAAGAGACAGCAACCCTTACAAAAATATACATTAAAACGACTCTCCGATTATAATCGGAGAAAGGTAATGTTTTGTCTTATTAAAAATATAAAATGGATCAAAAAATAATATCGTAAGCGAGTTTATTAACCGTAAATTTGGCTTTTTGGGTGATGGCTTTCTGGAAGAGATCAAAACTTATGCTGTATATGATACCATAGAGGCCAGACAGGAAATTATCCGGGAAGGCGACCGTGTGAAATATGTTTTATTTTTAATAAAAGGAGCCATTAAAGTCTATTCACTTAATGATGGACGTGAACTTACTTACTATCATATTGGAGATAATGAAAACTGCCTGATGACCTTTTCATCTATTTTTAATAACAATATAAGTAAGGTATATGCTACTGCGGAAGAGGATTCTGAAGTATTATTGGTTCCGTTATCTGTAATGAACAGATGGCTGGTTGCATTTCCGACCATTAACAAAATGTTTTTTCACCAATATGAAAGAAGGTTTTCAGCGGTAATGGATATGATTAACGAGGCCATGTTTCATCATCTGGACACCCGGGTTTTGAATTATATTAAAAGAAAAGTAACCCTGGCAGGGAATCAGCCTGTGAAGATAAAGCACAGAGAAATAGCAGGAGGATTGGGAACTTCAAGAGAAGTTGTAAGCAGAGTACTGAAAAAAATGGAAAATGAAGGAAAAATTTTTAAAGATGAAGAAGGCAAAGTATTTGCTTCAGATCAAACAATGCTCTTAAATAAATAATCTAAGTTTTATAAATTAATATTAAAATCTTTTTTCAAATGAAAAAAATACTTTTTATCGGAATGGTACTTATAGGGATTATAAGCCTTTCATCATTTATCAAATCAGATGATTCTACAGGCCCAAAACCTGCGAAATCAATTTATGATTTTAAGATTGAATCCATTGACGGAGGAAAAATCAATTTCTCTGATTACAAAGGAAAATACATCCTTATCGTCAATACAGCATCCAAATGTGGATATACTCCTCAGTACAAAGGATTGGAGCAGCTGTATAAAGATTACGGAGATAAACTGGTTGTGATCGGTTTCCCGTCTGACAATTTCGCGGATCAGGAATTTCATGACAATGTTGAAATCAAGTCTTTTTGCGAAAAAAACTATGGGGTAACTTTTCCACTTACCACTTCTGTGAACGTGAAAGGTTCAAAAATAACGCCTGTATTTGACTACCTGACCCACAAGGCACAAAATGGAGTATTGGATGCAGCGATAAGCTGGAACTTTAACAAATTCCTGATCAGTCCGGAAGGAAAACTATTGGAACATTTTGATTCTAAAGTAGTTCCTGAAAGTGATAAGATTACTCATTATTTTAAATAAATTGATCAGTCAATTAAAAATCCACTACTATCATTTCGATAGTAGTGGATTTTTTTTACCCCTGTTATTATTGCTTTACTGCAATCCCTAAACTATCCTGGTGAAAGGTTGAGAATGATATTTTCAGAAAAAGAGCATTGTAAGTAGGTGAAATTGCTTTTCATCTATAAATTCAATTATAAAAATCACTTCAATAAAGACCCTAACTACACTATTTATACAACAATGAATACCATACATTAAAGAATTGTTAAATTTTATTAAATAATATTAAAATGTATTTGTTTTAACTGGGAAATTATATTTATTTTAGTGCTTTAAAAATTTCTCATGAAAAGATATAATTTATTGATTGTACTATTACTCCTTATTTTCAATGTTACTACAGCACAAAAGAAGGGTTCTCCTGCTGCTGATCTTAGCATGCTAAAAGATACAAAATCAAAAATCGAAGCTACCGTTCCATTAGTTATCCAGCATCTTCAGACTATTTCTACAAAAGAAGGGGATAATAATATTGTCAACAACGGGAAAATTGCTTTAGGTAAAGAATATGGCATTTTAGAATCAGAATGGTTCTTATACAGAAACAATATGAAAAACTGTATTCTGAACAATTCTTCTAAAAAAGCTAAAAAATGTATGGAATACCACACACAGTATCTGAGAAATACATTCATCAATTACAACAACTATATTTCTAATCTTACAAGAAAGAACGGATATTTAGGAGTTGAAGGAGATACAAAATTTGATTTTAAACCTGCTGATATTGCGACAAAACTAAGTGAAGCTTATTTCAATGCCAATGACGCTGCAGGAAGAATGAAAGCCGATCAGAAAAGAGAGTTTTTAGGACAGACCATGTCTGATGATAACAAATTGACTCCTTATTCTCAGCTGGCTCAATAATATAAACCAATCCTTACCACATAAAAAAAGAGAACTGCAAATAGCGGTTCTCTTTTTTATTTAAAGCAAAAAATCTCCGCCGGAAAAAGCAGTTTTGTGGTACTAATCATAAAACTCTTGGGGAAAAAGTAGAAAATGAGGCAGAGATTTTTTTGCATACACTCTACAGATCAACTGTCCTACCCATGATCTGTAAGAGCATTACAAAAATAGAACTATACGCCACTAATGATAGGAAATGCATGTAGAATTAAATGTTTGGAATTGTAGAACTAATACTACTTTTTAGCATAGAAACTAAATAAGCACCCGTTTTTTCAGGTGCTTTATTTTTATTATGACAATATTTAGGGCTGAAATATTGTTAACTTATTTCCACCAATGGTAATAATTGTGCTGCCCATCATACTCAAATCCACAACGCGGATACAATGTATTTCCAATATCATTTGTCTTTTCTGTTTCAAGCATTAGTCCACATGCTCCTGTTTCTTCACACCATTGCTTGCTCCGGTCAATTAATGCTACAGAAAGCCCTTTTCCTCTATAATCTGGGTGAACAAACAAATCACTTAACAGCCATTGCTTTTCTAATTTGGTATAATGAAATAATTTGTAAAGCTGTACAAATCCTACAGCTTTTCCATCGGCTATGACAAGAAAAATATCTGATTCACTGTTTAAAAATCGTTCTTTCAGAAAAGCCTTTCCTTTTTCAATATTAGATTCCTGTCTGTAAAAAACACGGTAAAGATCAAATAATTCTGCCGTTTCATTAAGATCCTCAAGACTTGCCTTTTTAATAATGTAATTCATCGTTATTTATTTTGATTAACAGCGCAAAAGTAGCCTTAAACAGGACCAGTCTTGTCATCCAGATTAATCTTATATCCATAGTCCAGAAGCAGAAACCGAGAGATCTTCAACTCACAAAATGTAAATACCGCATGTTTTGGATTTTATCAATCTGAACAACTTCGGATTTTTGCCGTATAAAATCAAACCAATGAAAGACATCATCCAGACAATTAAAAACACAGATTGGCAGAACATTACAGAAATGATGCATGAAAACGGCTATGCTGTTATTCCCAATCTATTATCAGATGAAGAATGTGAAATCATAAAGTCAAATTATGATAACACGGCCCTTTACCGCAAAACTGTTATCATGGCCCGGCATCGTTTTGGCCTGGGTGAATATAAATATTTTAACTATCCGTTACCTGAAATCATCCAGACTGTACGAACAAATATATATCCATATCTGGCTCCTATAGCCAATTCATGGTTCAAAGCTTTGCATATTGACATCCAATTTCCATTAGATCATCAGGAGTTTTTACAGCAATGTCATGCAAATGGTCAGCATAAAGCCACTGTTTTGATTTTAAAATATAAAGAAAAAGGGTTCAATACTTTGCATCAGGACTTGTATGGCGACCTGTACTTCCCTATCCAAATCGTATTAATGCTCAGTGAGCCTGATCAGGATTTCACAGGAGGAGAATTTGTTCTTACCCAACAGATTCCAAGAGCGCAGTCAAAAGCTATTGTCTTACAGCCTAAAAAAGGAGATGTCCTCATTTTCACGACTCAATTTAAACCTGAAAAAGGAACCAAAGGCTACTATAGAATCAATATGAAACATGGAATAAGCGAAGTAAAAGAAGGCAGCCGTTATGCGTTAGGAATTATTTTCCATGATGCAATAAGCTAGTCATATAACGAATCTGAATTGTTTCTATCAACACTTTTAAACCTTCAAGTATAAACTTTTAATCATAATGTTACAGCATTCTCAAATATCATCCGAAAGCCTGAGAAGTAAAATCCACAGCGGAGAAGTTCGTTTTGGAGGCAATAAAAAACTGAAGATCTTTGGATTACTCAACTGCCGATCAGGAAAAAGAATGAAAAAGGAAAACAGGATTTTCTTCACAGATGAAAAAGAAGCATTGCAAAACAATTATCGTCCTTGTGGGCATTGCATGAGAGAAGAATATAAAAGATGGAAAAGTAATCTCTTCTGAATACTATCAGATGACTAAAACAATACAACCTCAAGAGATTATATAAAGAATATATTACCATTCATATTATATATCTGCTTTGCTACCCTAGTACTATTAATCAGAGGCTTCCTATTCTTAATTTTTCACCAAAATATTACTCTAATATTTTACAAATGAGACAATTAAACCACATAATTGATTTTAAATTTTCACATTTTTTTTAAAATTTCTATTTTCTGAAGGTTTCTGCAATCAAAAAAGGAGAAAAAAAAGCAAAAATTATTTAAAATAAGTGGAGATATCCTCAGTTTCATACTATAATTCAACATGTTCCTCCTTTTAATCGACTATTACCATTAGCATATCGACATATACAAAATAAAATATCAACGTTCTGTGAAATATAATATATTATGTTAAATAAAATGATATATTAGTCTTATACCAAAACTCAATACCATGAACAATGAAAATTTTAACACCCTTGAACTCCTTCACAAGCAATTCAGGTATCCTTTCCCAACACTAAAAAACCCGAATGCAGATCAGTTGCAGGAGATTACTGAGAATCAATGGATAGACGGTGATTATCTATGGATTTATGAGCAAAACCCTACTCTTCGCAAAAAGTACAAAAAAACTAAAACAGCCCATATTGCAGCTCAATGGTTTCCTACCGCACCACCGGAAAGATTCAAACCAATTTGCCGGCTAATGCTGTGGACTTTGTACAATGATGACCTATATGAGGAAAGCAAACCCGAAGATATTGAACATGTACGTATTCAATCCGTTGCCATACTCAATGGCGAGATAAGTGCAGAAGATTCAGGAATACCATTAGGGAAAATGTTAGCTTCTCTAAGACTGGAATTACTACAATTTATCCCGGAAGAATCAATTTCCCGCTTTACGCAAATGATCAGCAGATATTTCACAGGATTAGAAACTGAATTAAAATACAAGAAACACAAAATTTATCCCAGTGTGACTGAATGTATCGCTCTTCGTGAAAACTCTATTTGTCTCTATCCTTTCCTACAGCTTACAGAATTGGAAACGGGAATCATTCTACCCCCGGAAATACATGAACATCCGGTAATCATTCGTTTACAAACACTAGCCTGTCATCTGGTTACTTTTTTCAATGAAGTACAGTCTGTACTGAAAGATGAGGCAACCGATAGTATTTATTACAATATAGTAAAAGTGATTCAACATGAACATCAAATGTCACTGAAGGAAGCCTGCCTCGAAGATTTGCGCCTTCACAATGAAGACCTGAAAGAATTCTTAGAATTACAAGCTTCTCTCCCAGATTTTGGGATATGGCACGATGCCGTAGTAAACTGGGTCCATTATATGAGTATGGTATTGAGTGGCTGGAAAAACATATCTACCAAACTGGATCGTTACAATGCAATGGAGTTTCCGGAAGCAAAAGAACTGAAAGAAAAACTAAATCAGCTATAATATTATTAATAATTTATTAAAAGTCAAATACATGAGAGAAGAATTAATAGTACCTCAATGCCATTACCCGTGGGCAACAGTGAATAGTCCTATTGCTAATGCCTTTGATGAGGAAGAAAAAGAATGGTATGATGATGATTATACTTTTATTTCTGAAGAGGGAATAAAAAGATGCAAACCTCAGTTCTTATCCCGGGTAGCTACTTATATGAACCCAACTTGTGATAGCATAGAACGGATGCGCCCCTGTGCCAGACTAATGATCTATATCACAATTTTCGATGACTATTTCGGGCTGACACCTGCAAAAGAATTAAAAATAATGGCTGATCGAGTGTATGAAGTCATGATGGGTGATGAGCCGCGTCCTGACGAAATCGGAATTTTGCGACAAATGGCAAAGGCAAGAAAAGAATGGATTACAAATGGAATGCCTCAATTCTGGATAGATCGTGTTTCTATGAATTTCTATGAATTTATCATGTATGGAATGGCGGAAGAGATCCCTTTCAAACAATCTGAAACCAGAATCTATCCCCTACTTCCACATTATCTTAGCTTTCGGAAATATTCAATCGGTATGTGGCCATATGGTGATTTGATAGATCCTGCTACCAATTCTGTACTGCCTGTTCATATTTACAATCACCCTATTGTACAACGTTGCAGGGAACTGCTTTCTCTGATTATTGTGATTCAGAATGATTTTGCCTCCTTGAAAAAAGAACTTGAAATAGAGACTGAAAGTCTGAACATCATCTTTATTCTAAGTCACCAGTATAAACTATCTTATCAGGAAGCATGTACAGAAGCCATGAGATTACACGATGCATATGGCCGGGAGTTAGACGATCTGCATCAATCTCTTCCCGATTTCGGAGAGTTTCAGGAAGCGGCATATAACCATATCTATCACATTAAATTACAGATAAGCGGCTGTGCAAATTGGTATTATAATTCCGGCACCAACCGATATGAGCCTAAAGGATTTATTGTACCACAATATGGTAGAGAAGGAGATGGTATTCTTATCCCCCACAGTATTTTTGTACAAAAATAGCTCTGAAATAATATACTTAAAATCTTCCAAAATTTGGAGTCTTATTCAGCAACTAACCCAAAACAAAAAAGAGAAGCAATAGTATATTGCTTCTCTCGTTTAGTAGCGGGAACCGGACTCGAACCGATGACCTTCGGGTTATGAGCCCGACGAGCTACCTACTGCTCCATCCCGCGGTGTATTTTTAGAGTGCTTACCGAAAGCACTATCTTAGTAGCGGGAACCGGACTCGAACCGATGACCTTCGGGTTATGAGCCCGACGAGCTACCTACTGCTCCATCCCGCGGTGTATTTTTAGAGTGCTTACCGAAAGCACTTATCTTAGTAGCGGGAACCGGACTCGAACCGATGACCTTCGGGTTATGAGCCCGACGAGCTACCTACTGCTCCATCCCGCGGTGTATTTTTAGAGTGCTTACCGAAAGCACTATCTTAGTAGCGGGAACCGGACTCGAACCGATGACCTTCGGGTTATGAGCCCGACGAGCTACCTACTGCTCCATCCCGCGGTGTATTTTTAGAGTGTTTACCGAAAACACTTTCTTAGTAGCGGGAACCGGACTCGAACCGATGACCTTCGGGTTATGAGCCCGACGAGCTACCTACTGCTCCATCCCGCGATATTGGATTGCAAAGGTACGAATATTTTTCACAAATCCTAATTTTTCTTTTAAATAAAGGACTTTCATGAAAACTATTTTATTATTTGTATCTTTGTTTAATGGCAAAAATATTAAAAATCTACCCCGATAACCCACAGGAAAATCTTGTGAATGAGGTTATTAAAACTTTAAAAAATGGCGGACTTATCATCTATCCTTCGGATACGATATACGCTTTAGGCTGTAATATTTTTGATATAAAAGCCATGGAAAAATTGGCGCAGCTCAAAAAAATAAAGCTTGAGAAGTCAAAATTCTCAATTATATGTAATGATCTCAGCCATCTTTCCGACTTTACAAGACCTATTGACACCTCGATTTTCAGATTTCTTAAAAGTCATCTTCCGGGACCGTTTACCTTCATTCTTGAAGCCAACAAAAGTTTACCTTTAGCATATAAAGGACATAAAACAATTGGTATCCGTGTTCCTGATCACCCGATCCCACAGCTTATCGTTGAAAAATTAGGACACCCTATTGCTTCCACGTCCATCAGAGATGATGATGAAATCATTGAATATTCTACTGATCCGGAACTTATTGCCGAAAAATATGACCATTTGGTGGATATTGTTATTGATTCAGGATATGGAGATAATGTTGCTTCTACGATTGTTGATCTTACTTCTGGAGAACCGGAAGTTATCCGTCAGGGAAAAGGAATTATTTAATTCAAAATATAAAGTTCAAAGTTTAGGGGTATTGTATTATGAGTCTTAATGGGAAATATTCTATAGGAATTTTACTCACTTTTGTGCTGTTGGCTGCTGTGATGCTTTATATTTTTCCTGTCGTTACGATGATCACAGGGATAATAGGGATTACAAAAGACAACTTCTTCCTCAGTAGAGTTGCAATATGGGGAGTTTTCCTCATTGTATTTCTGTACAGTCTTTTTATCGAAAAAAGCACTTTTTTACTCAAAGAAGAAAAAAAATATTCTGCCGTATTTTATATAAAAGCCATTCTATGCTTATATTTTATCTGCAGCGTTGGTGGAGCACTTCTAAATGTAATGATTCAGCTTTTGGTTCAGGAAAAAATAAGTGAAAAACTTTTTGAGCTTACTTCCATTTTTAAAAATGATTATTTTTTAATTATTTTTACATGCTTTACAGCAGGTGCTGTAGAAGAGTTTCTAATGCGGGGGTACATACAGCCAAGAATTGAAAAACTTTATAACAGTCCATTTCTGGGTATTTTTGTTTCAGCCATTCTATTTGGAATTCTGCACAGTACTTACGGAACCATAGGCCAGGTAGTCATTCCTTTCTTTATTGGAGTCGTTTTTGCTGTGTTTTATAAACTTTATTCAAACATTAAAATTTTGATCATTTGTCATTTTATGGTTGACTTTATCTCTCTGATGGCCATGAATTTTATTGACATTAAACATTTATCTGCATTTTAACATTATGAAAATTATAACATCTCCTGCAAAATTAATGAACGTAGAAAATTCAACAGAGCTGTTGAAATCCACTACTCCGAAATTCATTGAAGATGCAGCATTGATACATTCTTATTTAAAAGAAAAATCCCCAAAATATCTTTCCGAACTGATGGAAATATCGCCTAAACTGGCTGATGAAAACTGGGAAAGAAATCAAAAATGGAAATCCAAACCTACTGCAAAAGAATCTGCTCCGGCTATGTTTGCTTTTACAGGAGAGGTTTACAGAGGACTGGATGCCAAAACCCTGGATAAAAATGCGGTAGACTATCTGCAGAAAAACTACAGAATGCTTTCCGGACTTTACGGTCTTTTGAAGCCATCTGATAAAGTGATGCTTTACAGACTGGAAATGGGGCGCCCATTTCAATTTGAGGAGTACAAAAACCTGTATGAATTCTGGAGAGAAAAAATCACTGAGCAATTGAATTCTGAGATGAAAAAAGGAGAAATCCTGCTTCATCTTGCCAGCAATGAGTATGGAAAAGTAATCGACAGAAAAAAACTGAACCATAAAGTGATCGATTTTGATTTCTATGAATTAAAAGAAGGAAAACTGAAAACCATTGTTGTATATACCAAGCATGCAAGAGGACTGGTAGTAAGATTCTGTGCTGAAACTAATGCCAAAACTCTGGAAGATGTAAAGGCGTTCAACTATGAAGGGTATAGAATTGATGAAGAGAAGTCTACGGATACAAAACTGGTTTTTACAAGATAAATGACAATATCAGCATTCAAAAAATATTTCAAAACAGCCCTTTCCGAGCTTTATACTGAGTCGGAAAGTGCTTTTTTATCATCATTATTGATGCATCAGATTGTAGGTTTTGACAGCTTTCATCAAAGACGGTTTTCTGAGCAGGAACTTTTGATCGATGATGAAGAAAAACTTTGCCATCTGGTTTCCGAACTTAAAACCGGGAAGCCTTACCAGCAAATCCTGGGCGAAACGGAATTCTACGGGATGAAGTTTTTTGTGGATGAAAATGTACTGATTCCCCGCCCTGAAACAGAAGAACTGCTGGAGATTGCCATCAAGGAAATTCAACGCTCACCATTTAAACTTCAAGGTTTAAAGATTTTGGACATAGGAACCGGAAGCGGAATTATTCCTTTGGTTTTAAAGAAATATTTCCCTGAAGCGGACGTTTCATCCATAGATTTTTCGGAAAAAGCATTGAAAACTGCCAAAAAAAATGCAGATTATCATCAACTGGAAATTAAATTCATTCATGCTGATTATCTGAATTTTGAACTGATTGAAAATTATGATATCATTATTTCAAATCCTCCGTATATAGGAATTGAGGAAGAGGTTGAAATTGCTGATTCAGTGAAAGAATTTGAACCTAAAATGGCCCTTTTCTCCCCTACTGCAGATGCTTTGATTTTTTACAGGAAAATAGCTGAAGATGCTAAAAAGCATCTGAACAAGGACGGATTTTTGTTTTTGGAAATCAATCAAAAATTAGGTCCTGAAACTTTGGAACTGTATCAGTATTTTTCTAACGCTCAACTATTGAAGGATTTATCTGAAAATGACAGGTTTATTTATGGAAGAAAATAAGTAATTTTGCTTCCATACACCTAACCTATGAAAACTTTGATATGGAATATCGTTTTCGGTATTTTCCTGATTTTGCAACTGGCATCCTGTAAACAAAATTCTCAGCATATTGTAGATGAATACTACAATAAGGGAGAATTCAACGGTTCTGTTCTGATCGTGAAAAATGGCAAGATTGTATGTGATACAGCCATGGGCTTCCGTTCTTTTGAAAAAGGACTGAAAACAGATAAAAATACTTCTTTTTATATTGCTTCTCTGAGCAAACCTTTCACTGCTGCAGCGATTATGATATTACAGCAGCAAGGATTATTAAAATTTGATGATAAAGCTTCTCAATTCATTGAGCTTCCTGAATATGCTAAAAACATCAGTATCAGACAGCTTTTGCACCATACTTCCGGAATAAGTGACTATGAAAATTTATTTTCAAAAAAGGGATTGACTAATCAGGAGGTAATTGATTGGCTTTTTAGTCTTAAAAAACTAGATTTTGTTCCTGACAGTCAGTTTAAATACAGCAACAGCGGATATATAATCCTTTCCCAGATTATCGAAAAGGTATCCGGAAAATCCTATAAAACTTTTCTCAATGAGCAGATCTTCACTCCTTTAAAAATGGTTCACACCTATGTGTATGAGTCTTCTACGGTTATTCAGAATAAGGCGTTGGGATATAATAAACAGAAGGAACCTGATGATTATTCGATCCTGACCACGGGTGACGGTGGGATCTACTCTACTCCTGAAGATCTTTATAAATTTGATCAGGCTTTAAGAAATCATACTTTAATCAATAAGGAAAATACAGTCATCATGTATACTCCTTCCCAATTATCTAATGGACAAGTGTCAAATTATGGATTTTCATGGTTTATAGAGAATAAAAATGGAGAAAAAACAGCAATGCATACAGGAGGTCTGAGCGGCTTTAAAGCTTTATTCTGGAGAGATTTGCAGCATAACACCTGTATTATAGCACTTACCAACCAGGGAGACGCATTTGCTTTAGATAATTTCTTACATGATATCAAAAAAACACTCGAATAAAGATGATTATTCAATCACATGAAATCAACAATATAAAAATTGCGGAAGTAATTTCCGATGATATAATCATTCAATCTGCTGCGGACGGGCTTGATCTTATGGGAAATATCTATTATCAGGGTTTTGATACATTAATTCTTCATGAAAAAAATATCGTCCCTGAATTCTTTGACTTAAAAACGAAAATGGCAGGTGATATTCTTCAAAAGTTTTCAAACTATCGCATCGGTCTGACTATTGTAGGTGATTTTGACAAATATGAAAGCAAAAGTCTGAAGGATTTTATTTTTGAAAGCAACAAAACAAAACACGTCAATTTTGTAAACACTCTGGAAGATTCGCTGAATAATTTTTCAAAATAGACTCTTTTTCAATTATTTATAACAAAAAAGATGAAATTTTTCTTCTTTTTCAAATATCAGGATCTCAATATAATCTGTTTTTTAAGATTTCTTAATACTATACAAAGATTTACATAATAAAAACAATCCTATTGATTTACAAACTATGTAAAAATTTAAACCAAAATATGTTAATTATTAAGAGAAATTTAGAATTAATTCTATAAATACAAACGTGTGAATATTTCTTTGTATATTTGCAAAAAACACGAGGGAATATGAATCTTACTTATTTAAGAGCTTATACGGCTACATAATTCAATTTACTTTTTCGACTATTTCAGATAAGACATAGAATCTCCTCTATGAGACATCATGTTATATCTGTTATTGGCTTTTAGGAATTTAAAGATTTCCTCATGCCATTCTATGGAAACAATTCATTATTCAAATGAACTGTTTGTGATACTTATTCCTTTTATGGAATCGACCTGGCTGAAAAAAATGCCTTCAAAAAAACATAAAAAACATACACAGATTAAAAATTATTAAGAACATCATGATTAAAAAGTTATTTCTACCAATCGTTTTAATAAGTACATTCTCTTTCGCACAGGTTGGGATCAACACACCAACACCTGATGGAAGCGCAACTTTGGATGTCTATAGTCAAAATAAAGGAATGCTGATTCCAAGACTCAGTACTGCAAAAAGAGACGCTATATCTAATCCGGCCAACTCTCTTCTTATCTATGATACTGATAAGAAATGTTTAAGCCAGAATATTGGAAGCCCTACGAAGCCTGATTGGCTATGTATCAGTAGCAATGCTGTAAAAATGTTTTACATGCCTAGTGTTTCTTTTGATACTTCCACCAGCGCCAATGGCCGAACTAAAGATTTGTATACATTGTATAAAACTCAGTTTGGATCTCCAAAAGCAAAAAGCACCAGCGCGCCTGCATCAATTCCTTTTTTCCCGTCAAGCAAAGATATTTACTATTATGTAACAGATGCTGATCCTAATGTATTCAGTAATATTTCTATTTCTGATGACGGGGTAATGACGTATGATGTAAAAGCTGCTGCTACAGACTGTTCATTTATTAATATTGTTTTTGTAGTTAAATAATTGAGTTATGATAAAAAGTACTCGAATTATATGGGGCAAAAGATTTTTGCTTGTTTCTTCATTGTTTATTTTCACCCAAAATAGTAAGGCACAGAATCAGCAAGGAACCGGCTACCCGTATTTTGTCAACTTTACACAAGGATTACAGCCTCAGGAAGCTTACAAAGTATCTACTAGCGGTATCCAGAATGATGCTACTTTTACGACAGATGGATTGCGACTGACCCGAAGTGTGAATAATATTTCGGGAGGAGTTATCCTCGCTGATAAGATATTTAACAGTGACCAGGGAATTAAGTTCGAATTTGAATTTGCAATTTATGGTGGAGAGACTAACGGAGGAGATGGTATTTCTATATTCCTTGTAGATGGTTCTATTCCTAAAGATCAACTTAATCTCGGATACTTTGGAGGAGGATTAGGGTATAGTTTTGTACGTGGAGGTGAGTCCCGAGAAGGACTGAGAGGCGCTTATCTAGGGATAGGTCTGGATGAATATGGAAATTTCAAAACAGCATTTAACCAGGGAGAAAGGGTTAGAAATGGAATTTTTGGAGTATCATTAGCTGGCGGGCGAAGTAATGTCAGCTTAAGAGGAAAACGTGGAAATCAATATCTGTCTTCCGCTGAGCCGGCAGGATACAATGGTTATCCATTACTTTACAGTACAGCGACCAATGCTGCAACTTCCAGTAACAACCGATCCGCTTATCTGAATACTCAAACCGGAAAGTATGTTGGTATTCAAAATACAAATCTTCAGCAATTCAGTATTGAAAGTGGCGGAACTACGATTCCTCAGAACGAGAATGACACTAGATTCCGAAAAGCATATATCACATTGATTCCCAATCCTTCCGGCGGTTACAATGTAACTCTCGAAATACAGCACGGGACTGTGAAAGAAACAGTAATTGATAGTTATTATTATCCAACTTCTCTGAAATATACGGAGACTACAATATCCAACAGTACGGTAAGAACACTGGATACTTCGCCTCCTTCTACTTTCAGAATTGGTTTTGCGGCTTCTACCGGAGCTGCTAAAAATATCCACTTATTAAAAAACTTAGGGGTTACAAGACCTTATGCAGCAGAAGTTACGGACGATCTTTTTACAGGATGTCCAGGAATAAAATCTAATTATTTCCCTTTACTTAATGATGCAGCATATACTTCAGCAGGTGGACAAAACCCACCAACGATTTCTTATAACAACATTGATTTTAATTCATTTCGTTTTCTGGATATGAATGGTGCGGTGATTCCGAATATAACAGGGGGTGTCTATACCAACAATCAGGGGACATGGACGTATACTTCTACTACAGGAAAACTTTCTTTCAAGCCAGCAATTGGATTTACAGGAATTGCCCAAATACAATATGATATCAAGGGCGGTGGAAGAAATGGTACTGAAGCTCCTTATAATACAGAAGAATACAGATCAATGCCAGGGTTGATACAGGTTAATATTTCAAATTCAAATAACTGCAGCAAAGCCTGTGTGATTTCTAATAAAAACGTAACTCAGAAAATAACAACATAATTTTATAAAGCCAGCAGTCAAAAAGCTGGCTTTTTTATTATTGACAAAATGAAAATCAATGTTTATTATTTTTAGTAAAATATTGGATAGCATCTTCGATTGCTTTATCAACAGGTTGATACCGGATCCCCAGCTCCTCTACCGATTTCTGGTTGTTATAATAGTTACAAATCTGCAGGGCTTTCATATTGGAAGTACTGAGGTTTGTTTTTATGTTTAATTTTCTCAGCCCGTCACCAATCAATCCAAGGAAGTTCAAAACTGTATTCGGAATGGGCAGCATCATTGGTTTTTGGTTGGTAATCCGGTTTATTTTCTTAAAAAAGTCTTTATAACTTAAGTTTTCATTGGCTAAAAGATATTTTTCAGCATTTCTCCCATTTTCAATAGCATTCACTATTCCGTGGGCAGCATCTTCTACATGTACAAAGTTCTTTCCTCCTTTTGGATAGAAAACCAGTTTCTTTTTCCAGGCCCAAAAGATAATTTTTCCGGAGCTCGGCTTGCTGTCATAAGCTCCGATCATAAAAGTGGGATTTACAATGCTGACTTCTGTATTTTTACAGTTATTTAAAAGATAGTCTTCGGCTTCCCGTTTGCTTTGAGCATAAAATGAACGGGTAAAAGGATAAAGCTGGGGTGCTTTTTCACTCCCCCAGAATGTCGTATTCCCATATCCTAAAGTATTGGCCGTACTCACAAACAAAAACTTTTTTACCTTCATTGATTCTGCCTGAGTAAACAGGTTCACGGCAGCTTCATAATTTACTTTTCTGTATTCATTATACCTGATTAGATTTTGCCGTGTTTCTGCCGCAATATGGATGATACAATCTATATCTATAAGCAATGATGAGAGATCGGATAAAAGATCTGCTTCCACCAGCTTCAGATTCTCGTTTTCTTCGCCCAACCATGTGCTTTTCTTGCGCACCAGAGCAATAATAGAATAACCATTTTGTAGTAATTTTATAATAACATTAGTTCCCAGAAGTCCTGTAGCTCCGGTTACACAAATTTTTTTCATGCTTCGATTTCTCTTTTTATAGCCTGGGTCATCAACGGAAGTTTGATCCATATTGGTAAAATTTTCATCACAAGCCAGCTGATTGGATTCACCATAATTACGGAATCTTTTTTAAATAATTGACGAATGCAGTATGACGCTACTTTATCAGGATTCAAAAGTGTTAATCTTCCTATAAAGCCTTGTTTTTCAATTCTTTCGCAGACATCTGAATTGGTTTTCATAGCGCCGGGATTTACAACGCTTACAAAAACATTAGTATCTTTCAATTCTTCATGCAATCCTCTTGAAAATGAATGGATAAAGGTTTTGGTCGCAGGATATACCGTTTTAAAACCTATCGGAGAGAAGGCTGCCATGCTTGAAACATTTAAAATATAAGCTTTTGGCTGTCTTAAAAGATTGGGAAGAAGCTGATGGGTGATGAGTGAAGTTGCAGCTACATTCACCTGCAGAATGGTATTGATATAATCCGAAGAGGCTTCTGTAAATTTCTTAGTCCCACCAAGCCCTGCATTATTGATCAGGATATGAATATCAAAGGAGTGGTTGATCCATTCTGTAAGTTTCATAACATTCTCATTGACGGAAAGATCTGTTTCGTAATAATAGGCTTTTATATGATATTGTTCTTCCAGTTCCTCAGAAAGTTCTTTCAGATTTTGATTCGGAAGACTCACAAGAACAACATTGATGTTTTTCTTTGCCAGATTTTCGGCGAATGCTTTACCAAGTCCCTGGCTTGCTCCTGTAACGACGGCATATGATTCTTTGGTATCCATAAGTTTAAATTTTACGGTACAAAGCTACAGGGATAGACCAGTTTGAATGTTCCAGATTATCTGAACGAACTGATTTTTAAGCAGGAAAAACAAAACAATCAATTCGTTGAAAATCAATAATTTATAAAAATTAAAAAGTAAAACTTTATAAACCGGAACTTATTTTTTGAACTCAGAAGGGGTTTGCCCGGTTACTTTTTTAAAAGTTGTATTAAAAGAGGTTTTGGAATTGAATCCGGATTCATAGGCAATCCCCAGAATGGATAATTTACTGTTGGGTTCTTTCAGAAGTTGTTTGGCGTAATCTACCCTGAATTCATTCACATATTGGAAGAAGTTCTTTCCAAAACCTGTATTGATAACGTAAGAAAGATGATGGGTAGAAACCGACAGGATTTCTGCAAGTTTGATAAGATTCAATTCGCTTTCAAGGTAAGGTTTCTGGGTTTCCATGATGTTTTCAAGCGAAGATTTAATTTTTAATAATTCATCATCAGAAATCAGTTTTCTTTTTACTTCTTCAGGATCTGAATCTTCATTCATAGAAATCAGCTCCTCTATCTGTTTTTCTTCTAAAGGATAAATTTCTTTCTGCTTCAGAGAATAATATCCTACACAATAAATAACGAAAAGGAAAACGGTATTGATAAAGAAATTCAGTGATTTTGGGTCATAGAACAGATTATAAATCACATAGATAATGTTCACAATAAGAAGTACCAGGATAATATATTCCAGCCAATTCAGATTGATTCCTTCTGTATTGGACGAAAACTGCTGGATCTTCCGCTGGTGTTTTCTGATGGTAATATAAGAAAGACCCGTGTAAAATAAGGCTTGAATCAGGATCAAAATAACACTCAGATATTCAAACGGAGTGTCATAGCCCAATTTTACCAATATAAGGCACAGAACGAAAGCTGCAGGAAGTAATAAAAACTTTAAGTCTTTAGTCTTGAAAGTAAAAGCGGGGTTGGTATAAAACAGGACACTGAAGTAAAAGACAATGGGGGTGAAAAACTGAATACATCTCACGAAAAACAGAGAATGGAATTCCACTGTTGAGCCTGTGATCAGAAACAAAACCTCATCCAGCCAGAAGGTAGACCACAGAAAAAGAAAGATCCCAAACCAGAAATTGGCTTTTCGGTTCACCCTTAAAGGATTGGCCAGCTTTAGTAGAGAAAGCAAAACCAATGAACCATAGATAAGTATCACGATGAAACTGTTTAACTCTGATGTGTTCATTGGTTTTGATATTTTAATTAAAAATAGTCTATTATCCTATTCGTTTCCTTACAAATATTTCATATCCTAAATAAATTAAGGGAAGTGACATGATTCCTAAGAAAAGGATATTACTCATGGCTAGCTGCGGATGCATTACAATAGAGTAAACAAGTCCGAAAAATGCTCCTCCAAGGTGAGCTGCATGCCCCAGGTTATCCCATTGCTTAGGATTCAGCATCATGTATACAGAGTATCCAAAATAGATAGTTCCAAATAGCCATCCCGGTAAAAAGTTGACACTGATCTCATTCGGAGCCATTGCAATGGATGCAAAAATGATTCCTGAAACGGCTCCTGATGCTCCGATTGCAGAATACCAAGGTTGTTTTTTATAAATCTGTAAGCTGAATAAATTCCCAAGAATCATTGACCCAAAATAGAGAATCAAAAATCCTACTTCACCAAAGAAGTTAACAACGACTCCCTGGAAAAAATATAGAGAAAGCATATTAAAGAATAAATGCATAAAGTCTGCATGCAAAAATGCAGAACTGATAAGCCTTATATATTCTTTACGGTTTGTAATCGCTCCGACATTGAATTTATATTTTTCAAATAATGCTATATTATTTAGCCCCATGTAACTAAAGATACATGTGACTGCAATGATAATTAAAACAACTATACTCATCTTATATTTTTTATATTATACCTGAACAGACATCTATGGTCTATTCATTTTCATTATTTCCATCACCGTTGAACAGGTCCCCTATAATTCCTCCATCTTCATCCATATCTCCGGTTGGTTCCGGATCTTCGTATACTTCAGGTTCCTCTTCTACCGGTTCAGGAATGGTAATATTAATTGCCTTTACTTTAAATTTCGTAAACTGGTTACCGATTGCTTTTATTCCTTTTACGGTTATAAATTCGTCGATATTTATGGTTTCAGAGTCACGGTCTTTTCCTTTATCTTTCGCGAAAATAATTTCAGCGGTTGCTTCATTAGCAACGATAATGTTTTCAATGAATGATTTTGGATGCTCAGATGGCATGAAAGTCTGTACATTTACTGTATTTTCCAGTAAGAATCTCTTGATGAAGTAAATATCTTTCTCTCCATCATAATAAATACAGGTGATCGGCTGTGCAGGTCTCCATTTTTCCAGGATAAGATATTCGTCATCAAAACGGTTACCCAAATCAAAAGATACCAGTTTTACCTCACCATTGGTATTGATCGTCAGAATTCTGTCATCACCTTTAAAGTTTCCGAGTAACGTTCCTCTTACATCTGCATTCAGTCTTCTTACCGTATCATCAAACCAGATCTTTCTAGGTGCCAGAGTAGAAACTCCTTCTTCTTTCATATCTACTTTCTTCACGGCATATTTTGTCACCAAATTTCCTTTTGAATCACGTCCTTTGATGGCAAGATCAGAAAAACTGATCTCCATTTTATTCTTCCTGATTCTAGGGTTTGGTTTTAAAAGAACAGTCACGGTTTCTGCTTCTCCATTAGGATTTGCCGAAAAATAAAGTGTTTCTGAGCCTTTTTTGTCTGATGCCAGCGGATAGTCTGTGTTTCGGGTAACTCCTGTTACGGAGAAACGCTTCATATAATAAGGACCTTCCCTGCCTTCGCGGTAGATCATATTATACACTGTTCTCTTATCATTTTTCTTCCATATGGCAACATGCAGAATATCTTTTCCGACAAAAGTTTTAGCTTCTACTTTTACCACCTTCATGCTTCCGTCTTTTCTGAAAATGATGATATCATCAATATCAGAACAGTCAAACAGATACTGGTCTTTTTTAAGTGATGTTCCGATAAAGCCTTCTTCAAAATTCACATAGAATTTCTCATTGGCTACGGCTACTTTTGTAGCATCAATCGTATCAAAGATTCTAAGCTCAGTCTTTCTCTGCTTGTCTTTTCCGTATTTTTTCTGAATATTCAAATAATAATCAATGGCATAGGCAATCAAATTCGCAAGATGGTGCTTAACTTGCTCTATTTTACCTTCCAGTGCGGCGATATTTTCTTTAAATTTATCTAAATCGAATCTTGAAATTCTCTTGATTCTGATCTCTGTCAGTTTTAAAATATCTTCTTCTGTAACAGCTCTTAAAAGATGTTTGGTATGAGGTTTTAATCCTGCATCAATTGTTTTTATGACATCTTCCCAGGTTTCTACCTCTTCAATATCGTGATAGATCCTGTTTTCTATAAAAATTCTTTCTAATGAAGAGAAATGCCAGCTTTCCTGAAGCTCATGAAGTTCAATTTCAAGTTCTTTCTTCAGCAATGACACCGTATGCTCTGTATTCATTTTCAGAATATCAGAAACATTCATAAACATAGGTTTGTCACCTACGATCACACAGGCATTCGGAGAGATTGTCACCTGACAGTCGGTGAATGCATACAAAGCATCAATCGTCTTATCCGGCGAAACATCACTATGAATATGAATTAGGATTTCTACCTTATCTGAAGTATTATCCTCAATCTTTTTGATCTTGATCTTTCCTTTCTCATTGGCCTTTAAAATAGAGTCAATAAGATCGGTTGTTGTTTTTGAGTAAGGAAGCTCAGAAATAACCAATGTATGTTTATCCGTCTGGGTAATTCTTGCTCTTGCTCTTACTTTTCCTCCTCTGTGTCCGTCATTATATTCGGAAACATCCAGATAACCGGCTGTTAAAAAGTCCGGATACACTTCGAAGTTCTTTCCTTTCAGATGTGCTACAGATGCATTGATAAGCTCATTGAAGTTATGGGGAAGTATTTTAGTAGAAAGCCCTACACCAATACCTTCTACTCCCTGTGTAAGAAGCAAAGGGAATTTTACCGGTAAGTCAATAGGTTCATTATTTCTCCCATCATAAGACTTTGTCCATTCTGTAGTTTTAGGATTAAAAACTACTTCCAGGGCAAAAGGAGTCAACCTTGCTTCAATATATCTTGCAGCAGCAGCAGAGTCTCCTGTATAGATATTTCCCCAGTTTCCCTGGGTATCTATCAGTAATTCTTTTTGCCCGACCTGCACCATGGCATCAGTAATGGAAGCATCTCCATGGGGGTGATACTTCATTGTATTTCCCACAATATTGGCCACTTTATTATAACGGCCGTCTTCCAGTTCCCGCATAGAGTGCATGATTCTTCGCTGAACGGGTTTCAAACCGTCATATACCGAAGGGATAGCTCTATCCAAAATTACATAGGAAGCATAATCCAGGAACCAGTCTTTGTATAGACCGGAAACTTTCTTTAAGCTTTCACCCTCATGCGAATATTCTTCTGTCGTCATCTGTTTTGTTAATCTTTTTTCTCCTTATTAGTTTTCACTACTTTGTTCAGAGAGAGTTTTAAATCGTTTACTTCTTTTTTGGTCAAATAAGAAATCTGGTACTTCAATATGGTAGAACCATTATTCTTACTTGAAACTGTAACATATAATCTTTTGACAAAGAAAATACAAACCACATCATATTTTATCAGTTTATATTTCGGAAACTCATCGTGAAGAGGCTTATCTAAAAAAGGAATAATATTCCTGTTTTTAAAATTAAGCGCTTCTCCATCGCTGTCATATTCAAAAATTTGTCGTCCGCAAATATAAAAGATAATCAGCAGCAGAACGGGAACAATAACCAATAAATAACTTTCTTTCCCCAATGCATTAAATCTGTATTTATTGGCTGCAAATACGATTAATCCAAACATCATCATCATCAAAAGCAGGGTACTCAAAGAGTTATAAACTGATACTTTATTACGGTTACTTAGTCTCATTTTGATTTTTTTGGTGTGTAAGTTTTATAATTTTCCTACTTCATCCAAACCTGTGTTTTTTCAGTCTCTCTATGGCTTTTAACGACCATTTTTTTTGATTTTTTTAAGCTTTTTTAATTTTCTAATTCATCCGGAATTACTTTTTTATCAATATCAGTATCATCCTCCACCACTAGGTTTTCAAGAATAAAAACCTGTCTGTCCGGAGTATTTTTCCCCATATAAAACTCCAGAAGTTGTTCTATAGTCTGGTCTTTTCCTATCACTACAGGTTCTAATCTGATATCTTTACCGATGAAGTGCTTGAATTCGTCCGGAGAAATCTCTCCTAATCCTTTAAATCGTGTGATTTCAGGATTTTTCCCCAGCTCATTCAATGCTTTTACTCTTTCTGCTTCTGTATAGCAATATCTTGTTTCTTTTTTATTTCTCACTCTGAATAACGGAGTCTGAAGGATATAAAGGTGTCCGTTTTTTATCAGATCCGGGAAGAACTGCAGGAAAAAAGTAATCATCAGCAAACGGATGTGCATCCCATCGACATCGGCATCGGTAGCAATGATTACCTGATTATATCTCAGGTCTTCCAGGCTTTCTTCAATATTCAAAGCTGCCTGAAGAAGGTTAAACTCTTCGTTTTCATATACCACTTTCTTGGTAAGACCATAGCAGTTCAGCGGTTTACCTTTGAGCGAGAATACAGCCTGTGTTTCTACATCTCTGGATTTTGTGATAGATCCTGATGCAGAATCCCCTTCGGTAATGAAGATCTGAGAATCTCCTTTTCTCTCTGCTTTCTGATCATTATAGTGCTGTCTGCAGTCACGAAGTTTTTTATTGTGAAGAGAAACTTTCTTTGCTCTTTCTCTCGCCAGTTTCTGGATTCCGGAAAGTTCTTTTCTTTCTCTCTCGGAGATCAATATCTTTCTTTGGATCGCTTCTACAATGTCTGGATTCTTATGTAGGAAGTTATCCAGTTTACTTTTAAGGAAATCTATGATAAATATTCTTACCGTAGGGCCATTCGGTCCCATATCATTAGACCCTAATTTTGTTTTGGTCTGGGATTCGAAAATAGGCTCTTCTACGTTGATTGAGATTGCTGCGATGATAGACTTCCTGATATCGGAAGCATCAAAACTTTTATTGAAGAATTCACGAATCGTTTTTACATACGCTTCACGGAATGCATTAAGGTGTGTTCCCCCTTGAGTGGTATTCTGCCCGTTAACGAATGAGAAGTAGGTTTCTGTCTGTGATTTGTCAGAATGAGTAATCGCTACCTCAATATCTTCATCCTTCAAATGAATGATCGGATAAAGGATATCACTCTCCAATTCTTCTTCCAACAAGTCTTTAAGTCCATTTTCAGAATAATATGTTTCTCCGTTGAAAAGAATTTTAAGTCCTGGATTCAGATAGGCATAATTGCGGAGCATTCTTTCGATATACTCTTTTCTGTATTTGAAGTGCAGGAAGATATCTCCATCAGGAACAAAGGAGATTTCAGTACCATTTCTGTCTGAAGTCTCTTTTTCTTCAAAATTTTCGGTGATCACTCCACGGGAGAATTCAGCCGCTTTCATTTTTCCGTCACGGAAAGAACGTACCCTAAAGTAGTCTGAAAGGGCATTCACCGCTTTGCTACCGACCCCGTTCAATCCTACAGATTTTTTAAACGCTTTACTGTCGTACTTACCACCGGTATTCATTTTGGAAACAGCATCTACGACTTTTCCCAACGGGATTCCACGTCCAAAGTCACGGATGGTAACTTTGCCGTCGTCCAGTTTTATTTCAATTCTTTTCCCGGATCTCATCCTGAACTCATCAATAGAGTTATCAAGGATTTCTTTTAGCAATATATAAATACCATCATCAGCGGAAGAACCATCACCGAGCTTCCCGATGTACATACCGGGGCGCAGACGGATGTGTTCCTGCCAATCGAGGGTTCTGATATTATCTTCGGAGTAGGTTGGATTTATTTCTTGTGACATATATGATTTCAGCAAACATACAAAAGTACAAAATTGTCCAAAATTATCCGAATTTTAAAAATCATTTTTTACTAACTTTTATCGTTTTGTCAAGAGAACAGTCATAGAGTTTTAACCCAATCAAATTTGTCACAGCACAAAAGCAATCAAAGCTCATTCTAAACCCTAAAATTTTCGTTAATATATCATATATAATAAAAATTTCGCTTTATACTTATCAATAAGCATTTCATCTTGTACTTTCTAACTTACCTAAAATGTTTTTGAGCATAGCAGGGACAATAAGCTTATGAAAAGGGCGAACAGGCAAAAAATATAACACCCCCAACCAGTTATGAAATTTTACCGCAGTGGATATCGTAAGGGAATTTTCTTCCTGATCATCTTTATTTTTGTCAAATAAAAGGGAAACTCTGAAATCCAAATGTTTATCATCTTCTCCCAGAATAATTTCGTTATTCGTTTTATCAAATATTTTGAAAAGTCCTATACGCTCTCCCACTTCATATTTAAAATCATTCTCCGTCAACTTATTTCTTGTTTCAGCACCGGTTTTCAATCCGAATAATCCGACTACTTTATTCCTGAAAACAAACATTTTCTTTCCCCATTTCGGCACGCTTGTAAAGAAAGTTTTTCCAACTTCTGTAATATCAATATTCCTTCTGTTCGTTAGTTCTCCTTCAAAACTATCAATATAATCAAATTTTTTTTCCCTTTGAATAATATAGATTTTTCAGGAAACTCTGTCTTTTTAATCTTCATTGTTATTTGTTTTAACAGGTTATCTGCCAAACAAATTTAGGTATCTTTCTGTAGATTCAAAAGAGAAAACCAAACATATGTTTAAAGTCATGTTTTGCTAGGAAATCTCTTAGCATCCGATGTAAACTTACACTTTATATAATTTTTGTTCTTTCAAATTCAAACTGCTTCAAATATTTCATTAAATTCGATCAACAAAACTGTTTTTATGATACAACTTCCTTTATCAAAACTTTCCAATGTAGGGACTACCATTTTCAGTCAGATGACTCAACTTGCCAATGAAAATGAGGCGATCAATCTTTCCCAGGGCTTTCCTGATTTTATTCCTGATCCGGAATTACTGAATTACGTAGATCATTTTATTAAAAAAGGTTTCAATCAGTATGCTCCATTAGGAGGGATTATTGGTCTAAAGGAAGAAATTGCACGAAAAATCGAAAACAGCCATCAGGCAGTTTATCATCCGGATACTGAAATAACGATTACAGCAGGCGGAACTCAGGCTATTTTCACCGCTATCGCTTCTTTTATCAAGAAAGATGATGAAGTGATTATTTTTGAACCGGCCTATGACTGTTATGAACCTACCGTAGAACTTTTCGGAGGGATTGTAAAACGTTTTGAAATGAAAGCTCCGGATTATGAAATCGACTGGGCTGCTGTAAAAAATCTTGTCAGCGACAAAACCCGAATGATCATTCTTAACAATCCTAATAACCCATCAGGTAAAATCCTTAAAGAAAATGATATCCAGGAGCTTATTCAACTGGTAAAAGGAACTTCCATTCTTATTTTAAGTGATGAAGTGTATGAAAATATTGTTTTTGATGGAAAACAGCATCTGAGCATCTGTAAATATCCTGAGCTTAAAGAAAGAAGTTTTCTTGTTGCCTCATTCGGGAAACTTTTCCATGTTACCGGTTGGAAGGTTGGCTATTGTGCTGCTCCTAAAATCCTAACAGACGAATTCAGAAAGGTGCACCAGTTCAATGTTTTTTGTGTAAATACTCCTATTCAGCTTGCATTGGCAGAATACATGAAAAATGAAGAGCATTATACCCATCTGAATCAGTTTTTCCAGGAAAAAAGAGATTTCCTGAGAAAAGGTCTTGAAGGAACTTCTTTTGAACTTCTGGATTGTGAAGGAACATATTTTCAGGCCGTAAAATATGGTAAAATATCGGATAAAAATGATTTTGACTTTGCCTCAGAGCTTACTATTAATCATAAAGTTGCCAGTGTTCCTTTCTCTTCGTTTTATAAAAATAAACTGAATGAAAATGTGATCAGATTGTGTTTTGCCAAGAAGCAGGAGACCTTAGAAAGGGCTATTGAGAATTTATCGCGGATTT
This sequence comes from Chryseobacterium sp. MEBOG07, assembly GCF_021869745.1. Lineage (NCBI taxonomy): Bacteria > Pseudomonadati > Bacteroidota > Flavobacteriia > Flavobacteriales > Weeksellaceae > Chryseobacterium > Chryseobacterium sp. MEBOG07. The sequence goes on along the minus strand of NZ_CP084579.1, from coordinate 2,475,613 downwards.
AATCATGTTTTTATTGTTTTGTTGGTAAACGCTAAGATGCAAAGAAATTTTATAAGCTAGATGTTTTAAGGCGTGAAGATTTTATCTTCGATAAAATTGCGCTTTCCTAAAATGATGTGTATTTCTCAACTGTACTCTCTTTTAAGAATGCAACGGGAAATCTATCTTTTTAAAGGATATTATATATTGTAATTATATACGATTTTACACTAATCATGATATTTAATTATTATAACTCTGTCATTCTGAATACAGACTGAAGGTCTGCGAACGTAATTCAGGAAGTGAAATGAAGAATCTAGGCCATATATGAGATTCTTCCTTCGTCAGAAATCGAAGATTCGGCGTAGTCAATGACAATAGTATAAAATTGTATACGGTCACCTATATATTTTATTCTCTTGCAGATTTTTATTTATTATTGGCTGAAACAATAAATGATTTTTCTCTTCAATAAGTGATTTATATATTGTAATTTTTCATATATTTATAATAATCAACTTATTAAATAATAAAACCATGAAAAAAGAGATCAAAAGAAAAAATTAACAAGGAAAGAATTACATACAGTGAATGGAGGTTTTGGGAATGTAAGATGTACCAATTCTTCAGGATATTGTGTATATATCGGCCCTGGATGTAGAGAAGCAGAATGCCAGCTACCGGAACCTCTTGAACCAGATGCGTAGATTGAATGAGAATCAAAAGTCTACTCTTCTCAAAGAAACAGTAAATAATACAATCGGCTGGCTCATTTTTGAGCCAGCCGATTGTATTATAATTAAGATTAATCTCAGAAAATCAAGTCTATAAAAACATTCCTCCTGAAACTTCAATTCTCTGGCCATTGATCCATCTGGCATCTTCCGTACACAGGAAGGCTACTACTCCACCGATATCATCAGGAAGACCTACTCTTCCAAGAGCTGTAGCACCTGCTACCATTGCATTGATCTCTTCATTATCTCTCACTCTTCCACCCCCAAAATCCGTTTCGATAGCGCCCGGAGCTACTACGTTTGCTTTAATTTTTCTTGATCCCAATTCTTTGGCCATATACTTTGTAAGCATTTCTACACCAGCCTTTATTGATCCATAAATAGAAGATCCGGGTGTTGCAAACCTTGCCAATCCTGAAGACACATTGATAATTCCTCCTCCATCATTGATGAATGGCAATAATTTCTGAGTCAGGAAAAACACTCCCTTGAAATGGATATCCACAACATCATCCAGCTGCTCTTCTGTCACTTCCGTAATCGGCGAATACAAAGCTGTTCCTGCATTATTGACAAGATAGTCGATATGCGTGCTTCCTGTATTTTCCTGTAAGTGATCCGTAACGTTTTTCACAAAAGCATCAAAGCTTTTCATGTCTTTGGTATCCAGTTGAAAGGCTGTAGCGTTTCTTCCTATTGATTTAATTTCATTAACAACAGCTTCTGCTTCTTCTTTGTTGCTTCTGTACGTAATGATAACATCAAGTCCTTTTTGAGCAATCTTAAGCGCTGAGTTTTTTCCCAATCCACGGCTTCCTCCGGTTACCAATGCGATATTTGTTTTTGTGTTCATTGTATTTTGATTATTTTGATGGTACAAAGTTGGGGTATTTTCAGAATGAAGTGTTTGCTTGAATCAATCTGAAATTTGCGAAATTCAAATCAGGAACGGAATTCCAATGGGGTAAATGTGGTTTTTCTTTTAAAGAAATTGGAAAAATGGGCTATTTCTTCAAAACCTAGAGCATAGGATATTTCCGACACATTCCATCTGGTCTGTTTTAACAAGATTTTGGCTTCCTGAGTAATACGGTCAGAAATAAATTCCGTCGTTGTTTTTCCGGTGCTTTCTTTTAATCTTTTATTCAGATAATTGACATGCACAGCGAGTCTGTCTGCATAATCTTTTGCCGTTTTCAACTGCAATCTCTGTTCCCAGGATTCAATAGGAAACTGTCTTTCCAACAACTCTATAAATAAAGAAACAACCCTCATGGAAGCATCATTTGAGGCCGATATTTTGGATGCCGGCTGTAGTTTCTGCCCATAATGAATCAGTTCCAGGACATAGTTTCTGATCAGATCATATTTAAATACATAGTCTGAATCGATCTCTTTTTTTATTTTTTTAAAAAGGTTTTCAATCTCTTCTGCAAGTTCATTATCAATTTCAAAGACGGGTACTCCCCCAGGCTGAAAAATAGGGAGATCTTCGAGGTTATAGTAGGATTTATCTTTAATGAAAAAATCTTCTGTAAACACACAGAAACTTCCTGACTGGTCTGGATCTTCAGGTACCCAATGATAGGGAACTTTAGGAGTAGCAAATAATAAAGCGTTTTGCTTGATTGAAATTACTTTGTCTGCATATTCTGCCCTATTTCTCCCTCTTATAAAACTTATCTTATAGTATTTCCTTCTGTTATAAGGCATTTCGGAAGTCGTTTTTGCCCTTTCAATCGTCTGGGCAATATCAAATACATTAAAGTGCCCAATATCTTTATGAAGTCCCTTTGGAAAAATACTTTCCAGATCTTTGCCTAATTTGGCGGCCATCTCTTTATAAAAGTCTTCGAGTGAAGTATGTGCTATTTTTTCCATCGCAGATGATTTGTAAAATTCAAATATACAAACTTATGAAACAGTCAGCTTTGAATGTATTAAAGATTACTTGCCAGCACTCCAAATTCTTTTTTAAATGCAAATGAAAAGTGTGATAGATCTTCAAATCCAAGGTCAATATAAATGTCTGAGGGTCTTTGTTTTTTTTCTTCAATCAGAAATTTTGCTTCCTGTAAGCGTCTTTTGATTAACCAGCGGTTGGGTGTTTCATCAAATATTTTCTTAAAATCTCTTTTAAAAGCAGATAAGCTGCGTCCTGTAAGGTAGGCAAAGCGTTCTAAATTAACATTAAACTTATAATTTTTCTGCATAAACTCTTCAAGGTCTAATCTTCCCGGAACTCCAAAATCAAAGAGTATAGCGGACAACTCTGGATGCAGCTGCAAGAGGATGAGTAATAATTCTTCTCTCTTTACGTCTGAAAATGCATTGTTTATCTGCCCGGAATCTGTGTAATAAGGTTCTAATGAAAGCAAAAAACTATTAATCAAAGTGTCTTTTTTTATAGGAATAAAAGCATCTTTTGACTGATGATTCTGAAATGACAGGCTGTGCTTTTTATGAAAGTTTATTAAAAATGGTTCATCAAAAATAAAAATGACTTTTTCAAATTCGTTATTGTCTTTCTGTTTATTATAACGAGCCAGACGGTTTTTACGAACAATGCAACTGTCACCAGGCTTCAGCACATAATGTTTATTGCCATCATAACCGTTCATGGTTCCTTTTGCCAGAAATAAAAAGAAATGTTCAGCTATAAATTGTTCCGGCGAAATTGTGGGACCTACAAAGCAGGACTTTATCTCAGTTATTTTCATTGCGCATTATTTTATATTTTTCCACCATTGTTTAAATTGCTGTGTACTGTCATTCAGTTTTACCTTTTCACCAATCATAGGAGTAGCAAGGCGGTAAGATTTTGACTGTGAGAGTGCTGAAATACGCTCTAAAGGTTCATTCCATGGATGTCTTGCCAGTGTAAATTTGGAATGGTGAACAGGAAGCATATTTTTTGCTTTCAATTCTGTAGCTGCCAACGCTACTTCTTCAGGAAGCTCATGCACCGACTGCCATGCTTTATTGTATTGTCCGCATTCCATGATAGCCCAGTCGATGGAAGGATATTTTTCAGCAATCTTCTTAAAACGACTGCTATAGCCTCCATCTCCACTATAATAAACATTCATAGCGGGTGACTGGATAAAAAATGAGAGCCATAAAGCTTGTGAACTTTTAAAGCCTCTCCCTCCGTCATGATGAGTACTTTCAGTAAAAATGGTAAAATCAGGCTTTACCTGTACTTTATCACCCCAATCTTTTTCAATAATCTGCTGTTTTGTATAGCCCCATCTTTCATAATGTGCGCCTGCTCCCAGTCCACAAACCACATGTTTTACTTTGGGTTGTAAAGCTTGTACCGTTTCATAGTCCAGATGGTCGTAATGATCATGTGAAAGCAGCATATAATCGATCTCCGGCATATCATCTGTTGTATAGATATCGCTTCCTTTGTAAGCTGTTACTCCCCATGGCAATGGTGATGCTTTACCACTGAAAACAGGATCTACTAAAATCTTAACTCCATCCAGCTGTAAAAAGAAAGATGAGTGTCCGAACCATACGATTACATTTTCATTTGCAGGAATTGATTTCAGATCCGTTTTTATGGAAGGCATGGCATCAATGGTTTCTGTATGAGGATATTCTTTGGCCAGCGATCTCCATATTTCACCTAACATGCTGTATCCTTGAGTAATCGTTGGTTTCTCTTCCAGATTCCTGAATTTCCCTTCTTTATAATGAGGTGATTTTTTTGACCTGTTCTAATCTTTCTCCTTCCGGTAACGCTCCAAATTGTGGCTTCTTCATATAAAACCAACCTATAAAGATCATTATCAGAATGAGACACAATAAAGCAATTAGAGTTCTTTTAAGCAGTTTTAAGAATGTTTTCATCGGGCTGATATTTTAATGTCTTTCACTTCCAAGACAGATTGGGGATATCCTTTGGAAACACAGTGAATCATAGCTAATCCTACTTCATTCATCCTGCAGATCCAATTGGGAAAAGCCAAGTACCATAATGGTGAAAGTGTATCAAAAATACGGTAAATAAAACCAACATTTTTCTGACCTTTTACGGGCCTCATGAATCCGCGACGGAAATTATATACTACTTTAAAAGGAAGTTTAAGCAAAGCGTTTTCAGTTCTTCCTTTTAGTCTTGCCCACATTACCTTACTAATGAATTTCATTTTTAAATCTGATTAAATTTAATTAAACTTTCTGCGGCAGCCAATATAGCTTCTTCCGCTTTTCTTGGCTTCCATCCTAATATTTTTTTTGCTTTTTCACTACTGGCTCTTTTTACCAATCCCAAGTGAGGAACAATCATTTTTAATTTTGGATTAAAAACAGCAAACAATTGAATGATCCAATTAGGCAATTCTTTTGTAGGAGCCTTTTCTGCAACCTTTCCTAAATTCTTTCTGAGAACAGCTGCCACTTCCAACATAGAAAGGGCTTCTCCTGCTACAGCAATAAAGCGCTGACCATTGGCTTCAGGCATACTTAATGCTTTAAGATGAAGATCTGCAACATCCCGTACGTCTACAAAGCCTGTAATCAGCTTAGGGCAGCCTTTCATTTCTCCATTGAGCATTTGTTTTATAATCTGAATAGAATGCGCATAATCATTTGATAAAACCGGTCCCATCACAGTTGTTGGATTCACTACAGACAGTTCCATCCCATTGCCTTCATTTTTGATAAAATCCCAGGCAGCTCTTTCTGAAATGGTTTTAGAACGCTGATAAGGCGCTACTGTATCATTGAGCACCGTCCAGTCTTCTTCCGTGTAGGGCGTATTTTTCAATGTACCATAACTCACGGCACCAAAGGCTGAAGTCAAGACTACTCTTTTTACCCCTGCTTTTTTGGCTGCTCTCAGCACAAAAAGCACTCCGTTTTTGGCCGGAATCACAAAATCATCTTCTGTTTTTGCATCGGTATGAGGAGTAGGTGAAGCCGTATGAATCACATATTTACAGCCTTCAACAGCTTTTTCCCAACTTGCTTCATTTTCTAAATTGGCTTCCGCAAAAGTTAAGTTTTCAAAAGAGCTGATTCCTCCTTCTTTCAACATTTGTTTTACCAATTCCGACTTATTAAGGGAACGAAGGGAAGCTCTTACTTTATATCCATTATTAAGCAGAGCAATCATACAATAGCAGGCTATAAAACCTAAACCTCCTGTTACCAAAACCGTTTCTTTATTTTCCATCTTTCTGAAGTATTAGTAAGGCAAATTTCCAAAATAAAACATTGAATCAATGTGTTGAAAAGTCCATTCTTATTGTGTTGAAAAGTTCAACTGATTTGCTAATTTAATGCAAGCTTAATTGTTAATATTATAATTAATTAGTTAAATAATTACACGTTTTTTCCAAATACAGTGATATACTTCAATTATTTTTATTACTTTCGTTAAAACTAACCTATTAAAAATCAAATCAATGAAAAATCAAATCAATCAAATCGGGAAAAAATTAAACAAAAAAGAATTAAAAACGATTAAGGGAGGTATGTTAGATTGTATGGATCCAATTCTATGTACTGAATTTCCTTGTGAAACGTATCCACCTGATGATGTAAGAAATTGTACTAAGATTTCAGTTGGTTGTGCTCAAAAAATTTGCAGACCACAATAATAACAAAGTAATTTTATATACAAAAAAAATACTATGAAATCACTGAACCTAAACAAAGGGAAAAGACTCAACAAAAAAGAATTAAAGACAATTCAGGGGGGTATGCTGAACTGTATGGAACCAATCCTATGCACAGAGTTCCCTTGTGAGACTTATCCACCGGGAGACATTAGAAACTGTACCACCATCTCTGTCGGCTGTGCTCAGAAAATATGCAGACCTCAGGATCCTGGACCCATTGAATTGTAAATAAATCATCAATCATTAAAATCAAACATTATGAAAAATCAAGACTTAAACCACGGAAAAAAATTGAATAAAAAACAATTAAGAGTCATTACCGGTGGAAAAGAAATGTGTCTGCTTTCTGACCTTACATGCAAGAGAATTTCTTTTGCCTGTGCAGAGCCACAATGTCAGCCTGGTATTGAAATTTAATCAATACTAAAAATCATTTAATAACGCAGAACTGCCTATCTAATAATAAAATCGCTTCTTTATTGGAAGCGATTTTTATTTGGATGAATCAGTGTATTTAAATAATATATCCTCCTACAACTTTGAGTACCCATTTTCCTTTTTCATAATCTGCAACATAATCATTTTTAAAGCTGTTTCCAACTTTATATATATAGAAACTGTTCGGATTATTTTTATTTTTCTGTATTTTGGAAATTTCTTGATCCACAAGATCTGTAACTTTGGTATAGTAGGTTTGATTATTCTTTTCTTCAGGCATAAATAAAACTCTGATCTCTGGATTGATCTGGTGAAAATAATCACAATTATTTTGTAAACCTGGAATGTATAATGCCTATTTTTCAGATTTGCATTTCCGTAATATGGCAGCAACAATTCATAAAGCTCAGTGAATTTATTCTTTTCAGATTTAAACATTGGATTCATGTCTTCAAAATCGTCAATTCCATCGCCATCTGAATCTTTATTATCAGGATTTAGACCAAAACTTTTTTCAAAAACATCATTATAACCATCATTATCAGTGTCCTCAATCAGATCCTTTAACTTGATTTTAAACAACTTACCGTCTTCCATTGCCGAATAATCAGTATAACCGGGACGTCCGCCCACCTCTACCGTTTTCACCAGACCTCCTTCAACCTGAAGATAATCTCCCTGAATTATTGGGTTTTCCTGAGTCCGATTAAAATAATAATGATTGGTGCTAAGTCCCAGAAAATAAGCTTTAGGGATGCTATTTTCGATTTTAAGCAGCCAGAAACCTAGATTATTTTTGCCTAAGCCATACAGAGTATTTCCGATCTTCTGTTTTGCTAAAAAATAGAATTGATCAAAAAATTTCTCATTTAATATTTTGAAACTATCTTCATTTTTTGTTATGTTTTCTTCAAAACCCTGAATATAAGAATGAGATTCCACACGGTCTTTTTTAAATTTTCTATATTTCTTAAGGTTTATAATATCAAGATAAGCTGGCTTTTCAGCAAGAATTTGTCTAACGGTGTAAGGTTTTTTTATTTCGAAGACAATAACGTCATCCGTGTCATTGATCTTGTCAACAAAACAATTATCTTCATTAGATTTTGAACAGGAAAAAGATAAAATAAGGATTGTGAAATAAAAGATTTTCATCGTTAAAGTTTAGTATTTAAAAGCAAAAAACGCTCCCAAATTCATGGAAACGTTTTTTATTATAAACGAACTTTAATATTTTCTTATACATTGAATCTAAAGTGCATGATGTCTCCATCCTGTACAATATATTCTTTACCTTCTACAGAAAGTTTTCCGGCTTCTTTTACTTTTACTTCAGAACCGAAATTGATATAATCATTATACTTGATTACTTCTGCACGGATAAATCCTTTTTCGAAGTCTGTGTGGATTACTCCTGCAGCCTGTGGAGCTGTCCATCCTTGTCCGATAGTCCAAGCTCTTACTTCTTTCACTCCAGCAGTAAAATAAGTCTGAAGTTTTAAAAGATCATACGCTTTTCTGATCAAACGGTTTACTCCTGGCTCTGTAAGACCTAATTCTTCAAGGAAAATTTCTCTTTCCTCAAATGTTTCAAGCTCATTGATGTCAGCTTCGATCTGTGCAGCCAATACGACTACTTCAGCATTTTCGCTTTTTGCCATTTCTTCAATCTTACCAATCCAATCATTTCCGTTCTTGATAGAATTTTCATCTACATTACAAACGTAAAGTACCGGTTTGTTGGTTAGTAACTGAACCTCTGCGATAATTGATTTTGCGAAATCATCAGTAGCAAATTCTCTTGCATTCTTACCATCTTCAAGGAATTTCTGTAGATTCTGAAGTATTTCGTAAGTAAGAAGGTCTTCTTTCTTCCCTGACTTAATAAATTTCTTAGCTTTTTCAACTGCTTTTCCTACTGTTTCAAGGTCTTTCAATTGAAGCTCAATATCAATAATTTCTTTATCTCTTAAAGGGTCTACTGAACCTTCAACGTGAATAATATTTCCGTTATCAAAACATCTTAAAACATGAATGATCGCTTCACACTCACGAATATTAGCTAAGAACTGGTTTCCCAATCCTTCTCCTTTACTGGCTCCTTTTACAAGACCAGCAATATCAACAATCTCAACTACAGCGGGTAAAACTTTCTCAGGTTTTACGATTTTCTCCAGTTCAAACAATCTTTGGTCTGGCACAGAAACCGTCCCAAGGTTCGGTTCAATGGTACAGAAAGGATAGTTTGCTGATTGAGCTTTTGCGTTGCTCAGACAGTTAAAAAGAGTTGATTTACCTACATTCGGTAAGCCTACGATTCCACATTTCATATTGTAAAATTCAAAGTTTAAGGTTTAGAAGCAACCCAAGGTATCTGCAACGTTAAACATTGAACTCCGAACCTTGAATTACGAGTGTGCAAAGATAGTGATTTTTGAGGGAGTTTCATAATAAAAAAATCTGTCAGTATTCTGACAGATTTTCAAAAGGTTTGGTTTCACCGGATGTTTTATGGATTATTTCCCGTAGCATTCTGAGCCAACGGAACATCATTAGGTGCTTCCTGTAAAGTTTTATCTAAAGTAAATAAAGATTCGTCTGTAGCTCTGTCACCGCCTGCAATTTTCAATTTATCAATTAAATTCTGTGCTAATGTTTCTTCTTCAATCTGTTCCTGTACAAACCACTGCATAAAATTCCAGGTTGCCCAGTCTTTTTCTTCCATAGAAAGATCTACAATTTTATAGATGGATGTTGTATTATCAACTTCATGTTTAAAAACGCCATCGAAGCATGCTGTAAGAGTTTTAGGGTCAGCCGGAGGAGCTGGAATTGCATTTACTTTTGGCTTTCCGCCCCGGTTTAAAATATATTCCATGAATTTGATCGAATGGTTTCTTTCTTCCTGAGAATGACGGTAAAGAAAATTGGCAATTCCCTGATAGCCTTTATCATCGGCCCAAATTCCGTAAGATAAAAAAATGTGTGATGCATGAATTTCCTTATTCATCTGGTCACTAAGTGCTTTTTCCATTTTTGTGGAAAGTCTTTTAGTATTCATAAATTTATATTTTGGTGATTATGTGAGTAATGATGCAAAAATGGTTCCGATACGGTTATTATTTTAAATAAAAATAGACATAACGCTTAAAAATCATACTGATTTTCAATATTTTAAATTGATAATTTATAGTTATTCTAAAATAAAAACCCAGTTCTTTTCAGGACTGGGTTTTATTGTTATGATTGAAATTGCTTCACCTAATGGTTCGCAATGGCAAGTATTGATTATGGATTTTGTAGGGTCACAAATTCTCTTTTTTGCTTATTTTATCATAAGCACTATTTAATCTTTTTCGCTGTATAATCACTTTCATTTCCTAATCTATCGATGGCTTTAATGGCAACTGCGTTCAGTTTTTTGCCTTCTTTAAATTTAGGAATGTCTTTTGAAAGGGTATCCAGCGTTACAATTTCTGTTTGCCATACTCCGTTGTATTGCGTGAAAATGGCCCACAGAAAAACATCAGCAGCATTCTTTGTGCTCCAGCTTGTTTGTGCAAAGCTTCCGTTATCTGCAACAAATAATGTTGGAGTTTGCAATGGAGCAGTTTTTATCCATGGGGATTTTGGCACTACTGCTTTTTCATTATATGGTCCATTTTTCAAGGTAGGAAGCATGTTGGGATTTTTGGTAAGCCCAGCAATACTCCAATGAATTTCTCCAGCATCATTTTTCAGAATATTTCGGGAAATCTCAATCTGATTTTTGATCTCTGTCGGACGATCTGATACTCTGATCTCAACGGTATTCAATCCCGGCCATAGGTGTCGGTTCATTGTATTTTCAGACTTCCACCAGTTTAAAAGTGCTTCAAAACTCTGTCCTTTAGAATCAATAGGCCAGTAAAGTTGTGGTGAAAAGTAATCTACCCAGCCTTTATTTAACCATAATTTGGCATCTGCATACAACTCGTCATATTGTGAAGATCCCACAACTCCCGAAGGATATCCTGGCTTCCATATTCCGAACGGGCTGATCCCAAATCTTACATTATTTTTTTCTGCATGAATTTCTTTATAGATTCTTTCTACAAATTTATTCACATTATCTCTTCTCCAGTCTGCTCTGGATAAGTTACCACCACTGCTTACGTAAGCATTCCAGGTTGCATTATCAGGGAAATCTGCTCCTTTGTTGTAGGTTGCGTATGGATAGAAATAATCATCAAAGTGAATGGCATCAATATCGTATCTTTTTACAATATCTTTTACTACATTGGAAACATGACCTTGAGTTTTCGGATTGGCCGGATCAAACCAGTACATTCCGTTCTTTAATCTTACGACAATATCGGACAGTTTATTGGCCATTGAAAGTCTATTTACAGATCCTCCATTGGTGTGATGGGCGCGATAAGGGTTTAACCAGACATGCAGCTCCAATCCTCTTTTGTGAGCTTCTTCTATCCAGAACTGAAGCGGATCATAGTTCGGAGAAGGTGCCGTTCCTGTTTCTCCTGTCAGAAAATAAGACCACGGCTCGATATTACTTGTATAGAGCGCGTCTGCCGAAGGTCTGATCTGAAAAATAGCAGCATTAAAATTATTGTCTTTCAACATATCAAGCATACTGATTGCTTCTGCTTTCTGTTGATCCACCGTAAGATCATTTCTTGAAGGCCAATTGATATTGGCGACACTCGCGATCCAGGCTCCACGGAATTCTCTTTTGATTTCCGGAAGATTGGTTCTGAAATTATCATCCGATGAAGCTGGAGTTCCTGTTGTAGGTTTTACAGCTACAGGATTTACTTTGGGCGGGGTTGTATTGTTGGCAGGTTTTGTCGGATTCTTCGTGGAGGGTGTTTTTACAACATTGTTCTGAACAGAACATGAACTAGTGTACGATGCAAAAAAGCCCAATAAAACGATAAGTTTTAATTTATTCATTCTCATAGTCACAAAACTACTTTAAAATTTATTTTTTATTTCTCAGAGATTATTATGCCAAAATAAGCATTTTAATGGGTTTAAATAGAAAAAGCCTCGAAAATCGAGGCTTTGATTTTATGTATAAGATTTTTATTATGCTTTTCCAGATCTTTCTACTCTTTTTCTTTCTTCTTCAGAAAGTAATTTCTTTCTCATTCTGATAAAGTTTGGAGTAACCTCGATTGCTTCATCAGCCTGGATATATTCCATACATTCTTCAAGAGAGAATAAGATTTTTGGTGCAACACCTGTATCTTTATCTTTTCCAGAAGCTCTCATGTTATTCAACTGTTTTGCTTCAACGATGTTTACAACCAAGTCACCCGGCTTATTTTGCTCACCGATAACCATACCTGCATAGATCTCCTCACCCGGATCAACATAGAACTTACCTCTATCCTGTAATTTAGCGATAGAATATTCTGTAGCTGGACCTTGAGTTTTGCTGATCAATACACCATTACTTCTTCCAGGAATAGCACCTTTGAAAGGCTTGTATTCTGTGAAACGGTGTGCCATAATAGCTTCACCTGCAGTAGCTGTCAACATTTGAGAACGCAATCCGATCAAACCTCTTGAAGGAATTTCGAATTCCATGTGTTGCATTTCACCTTTAGTTTCCATAATGTGAAGGTCACCTTTTCTCTGAGTTGCTAAGTCGATTACTCTTGAAGCAAATTCTTCAGGAACGTCAACAACTAAAGATTCATAAGGCTCACATTTTTCTCCGTCGATTTCTCTCAAGATAACCTGTGGCTGACCAATTGTCATTTCATACCCTTCTCTTCTCATTGTTTCAATTAAAACTGACAAGTGAAGAATACCTCTACCAAAAACTAAGAAAGTGTTTGCATCATCAGTTTGTTGAACTCTTAATGCTAAGTTTTTCTCTAATTCTTTGTATAGTCTTTCTTTCAGGTGATTTGAAGTAACATATTTACCGTCTTTACCGAAGAAAGGTGAATTGTTAATTGAGAACGTCATGTTCAACGTAGGCTCATCAATTGCAGTTCTTTGCAATGGTTCAGGATTTTCAAGATCTACGAAAGAATCTCCGATCTGGAAAGCATCAAAACCTACTACAGCACAGATATCTCCCGCTTGTACTTCAGTTACTTTTTTCTTTCCTAAACCTTCGAAAACGTATAATTCTTTTACTTTTCCTTTTACAACTTTTCCATCTGCCTGAGCAAGACCGATCCACTGAGATTCTTTAAGCTCTCCTCTTGTTACTTTTCCGATTGCAATTCTTCCTAAGAAAGAAGAGAAATCTAATGAAGTAATCTGCATCTGAAGATTTCCTTCAGTTATTTTAGGTTCAGGAACATACTGTAAGATACCATCTAATAATGGCATAATATCTTCAGTTTGCTCTAATGAAGTGTTGAACCATCCTTGTTTTGAAGATCCATAGAATGTAGGGAAATCCAATTGCTCTTCTGTAGCTTCAAGGTTGAAGAACAAGTCAAATACTTTATCATGAACTTCGTCAGGACGACAGTTTGGCTTATCTACTTTATTGATCACCACTAATGGTCTCAATCCTAATTCCAATGCTTTCTGTAGTACGAATCTTGTTTGTGGCATTGGTCCTTCGAACGCATCCACTAACAAAATAACCCCATCAGCCATTTTCAATACTCTCTCTACTTCTCCACCAAAATCGGCGTGACCAGGAGTATCAATTACGTTAATTTTTGTGTCTTTATAAGTAACAGAAATATTCTTGGATAAGATTGTGATCCCTCTTTCTCTTTCAAGATCGTTGTTATCCATAATTAACTCCCCACTTTCCTGATTTTCTCTGAAAATATTGGTAGCGTGAATGATCTTGTCAACCAAAGTCGTCTTTCCGTGGTCAACGTGTGCGATAATCGCAATATTTCTAATGTTTTGCATAAAAGATTTTTACGGGTGCAAAAGTAGTGATTTTTAATGAAAAAATATTTACTTATCGAAATATTTAATATTTTGTTTAAATAACTTATTTACAAGATTATAAAAAAAGAGTGTTAAAAAACACCCTTCATTCTATCTAAATACAGATTTGTACTTCACATGGATCTACTGCAGGTGGTTCTCCACATATAATGTCAAACTCACCACAGTTACTGGAGAATCCAGTTCCCCACCCCCATCTTACGGCACATGTATCGGCATCTTTACATCTTACCATTCCTTTAATAATTCCTCCATGAACTGATTTCATTTCAATTCTGGAAATTTTTTTAAGATTTTTCATGTTGTTTTGTCTATTTGTTATTAGCATGATAAAAATATAAAAAAATCACAACAAGAACTATTTTATTATCATATTTAACATTTAACAAAAACATTGTAACATTTTTTATATCAATGCCTTATCAATCGGTAAAAAAGGACCAGATTAATTAAAACCACAATAAAAAATTTTACTAGAAATGATTTTTTGGAAACTTTATGATGGAAGATAATCATTCCGGAGACTGCTCCTACGACCCCTATAAGAGAAAGCCCCAAAAGAGTATTCTCGGAAATTCTCCATTGTTGTTTTTTGGCTTGCCATTTATCAAAGCCAAACACTCCAAACGTAAATAGGTTAGTTATGAAAAGGAAAGGAAGCATTCTGAAATTATTTTGCAGCAAAAATAAAGTTTAATTTATATATGGGAAAATTTCAAAATTTTAATCCAGAGCACGGAAAATATTTGTAGTGTTATCCAAACAAGATTTTTTTACATTTGTCATTCATAAAAACAAATCAATGACAGTACAGGATCTGGCAGGAAGTTATTCTATCGAAGGAAGCAATCAGGAAGAGTCTTCACAAGCTTCTTATCAAGGCATATTAACCTTGTCCATTGATGAAAACAACCGAATTATTGCCCAATGGCTTATTGGTGATCATCTGCAACATGGCACAGGTTTTTATAAAGATCATATTTTGGTGATCAACTTTAACTATGAAGGGGAAGATCATAACACCTATAAAGGAGTTGCAGTATACCGTTGTTTGAGTAAAGATGTGCTGGATGGATTCTGGTCTGAAAAGCACGGCAATCCTTTGTACCTTGGAAGTGAATATTGTGTAAGAATTCAGAATTCGGGGATTTGGAATTGATTTCTTTTATCGTATTAAATAAAGAAAACCCGAAAATAAAAAGAGCTGCCTTTATCAAGACAGCTCAGTCGTTATTACCATTTGAATAACTTATTTTTTAGCTTTTACATCGATAGCAATCTCGATATCTTTGCTGATCATCCATTCTGCAGGGTCTGCTTCAGAAGTACCGAATTTGATTCCCCAGTCTGCTCTGTTTACTGTAAATTTAGCCTGAACAGCTGCTGAGTTTTCTGTTACATCTACTTTAGCAGGGAAAGTAACATTCATTGTTTTTCCTGATAATGTAAGATTTCCGCTTACTGTTTTATTAGCTCCTGCTACTGCATCTTTTGGTGCTTCTTTCAAATCTGAAACACTTGTGATTTTGAAATCTGAAGTAGGGTTTTTCGCTACATCAAAGAAATCAGGATTTTTCAAGTGAGCTTCAAGATCTGCAGGTTTTTTATCTTTTTCTGTTACTGAAGCCGGATCTACTTTGATAGAGTTCATATCAATCACAAAGTTTCCAGCAGAAACCTGACCTCCTTCAACACTGATATCTCCTGATTTTACAGTAAGTGTTCCCCAACGAGGTGCCATACCTCCTTTGTGAAATGCTTTCCAATTTACTACTGAAGCTGCTGCATCTACTGCTAATACTTCACCTTTGCTCTCAGCTACTGTTTGCTCCTGAGCTGTAGCTGCTGAATCTGCAGATTTTTGTTTATCACATGATGCTAAAAGCAATCCTACTCCTACTAATGCAATTACGCTAATTTTTTTCATATTGAACTGTTTAAAAAGTTTGTTTGAATTTTGTTGTTTTCGGGTACAAAAATAGAAAAACCTATTTGGAAGCACCTTATCATACATCAAGAAATACAAAATTCTATATTATTTGCAGTTGTAAACCCATTTACGAGACACCTCTCTTCTATACTGCGAGTCATAACTGCTGGAGAATTCCTGGTTCTTTACCGTTTCATTTCTAAAGCAATCTGCAGCATTGTCTTCCTGGAGATCTCCTTTGGCAATCCACCCTGTGTCAGAATAATCTGTATAACTGCCATCATGTTCATTTTTAAATAAAACAACCCGTTCATACTCCTGTACCTTACATTTGCATGTTTTAGGTTCTTCAGGCTCTTTTTGATAGCAGGATGCTAAAAAAAAGCAGCAAATCAATAATGTAAATATTGTTCTCATGTTATTAGTTTTGATATTATGAGAACATAAATAAGTAAATATTTAAATACAAAACCACAGTAAATAGAAATTTAAAAATTAATTTTAAATCACTTAAGATTACATTCATAAAGACCGATGATGGGGTTTTAATTTATTTAATATAGGAAACCATAAACTTACTTCAACGATTTGTCTAAACTCAAATCTTTATATCATCTTCATTATTTTATATTTTCATTATTGCACATCACAATAAAAATGTATTTTTGGCGCTTCGTAAGAAAAACGCAAATTTTAATGGAATATGACAAAAAAACTAATAACACTATTAGCAGTAAGTACGATCTATTGTCTTAATGCGCAAACAAAGGCTGAAGAAGCTCTTAAAACATTTGAACAGAAATATCCTCAGGAAAAGATACATATATTACTGGACAAAAGTAATTATGTCGCGGGGGAAAATCTGTGGTTCAAGTCTTTTGTATTTGATGGTTACACTACATCTACTATTTCTACTACCTTATTTGTAGAGTTGTATGATAGCAACAAAAATCAGATCAGCAAAAAATTAGTCCCATTAATTAATGGAGAAGGAAGCGGAAACATTGCTCTTCCCACTTCTTTGAAAGAAGACGTTTATTATATCAGGGCTTATACTGGCTGGATGGCTAATTTCAATGAAGATTTTCAACTTATAAAACCTATTGCTGTTTATAATCCTTCGTCTCCGGAGAAATTAATAGCCAATCCTACTCCATGGGTAGCATCAGTATATCCGGAAAGCGGAAGTTTTATAGACGGAATCACTACAAAAGTAGCGGTACGACTACAATCCAACGGAACAGCACCTTCTGACTGGGAAGGATATGTCGTAGATTCTGATAATCCTGATACAAAAATCATAACATTTAAAGGATTTGACCAAAATATTGGACTATTTAGCATCACTCCAAAAAGCGGAAAGAAATACCAATTGATTGTTCAGGATAAAAACGGACAAAAACAAAACATCATGCTGCCTGAAGTGTCTTCATCAGGGATAAATCTACAGGTGATAAGTGATAAAGACCATGTAAAGTATACTTTAAAGTCCAAAAATTCGGCTCAGGAATCTCAGTATTATACTGTTCTTGGAACAATTAATAATCAACTTGTTTACAAAGCGAAGATCAGCAAAATCAATAACGAGACTCAATATTCAATTTCCAATAACCAACTTGTCAGTGGAATTTTGCAGCTTACTATTTTTGATGATAAGGAGAATGTTGTCTCCAACAGACTTTCTTTTGTTCAGCCTCAGGTATTGCAGTTCAAACAACCAATACTGCAATCTCTTTCATTAAGAGATACACCTCGTGGAAAAGACTCATTTGATATCCCCAAAGATACCAATTTTTCCAATTATACTGTTTTGGTGCTTGATGCCAATACAAAGAGTACCGAAGAGGATCAGAGTTTATTAAGCTCTTTATGGCTAACCGGAGATATTACATCATCCATCACCAATCCTGCCCAATATTTTACGAAAACCCGCAATACGGATGCACTGGATGCATTGCTGATTTCAGAAAAATGGAAGCGCTTCGAATGGAAACCCATCATGACAGGAAACTACCCGATGATCAAATATCAACCGGAAAGTTATCTTTCTTACAAAGGAAAAGTAAATATTCAGGGAAAACCGGCTCCTAATACTGAAATAAATTTAATTTTCGGTTCGGAACCCGGATCCAGAATGTCTCAGATCAAATCTGATAACAATGGTTTTCTGACCTTGAACAATCTGGTTTTTGAAGACTCAATGAAATTCTTTTATCAATTAAATTCTGAGCCAAAGGATATTAATAATAATTATTCTGTTTACTTCCAGCCTACGTTCAATTTTATCCCTTATAAAAAGAATCTGCCATCAACCTCTTATAAATTGGTTCAACGTCCTGCAGATGATAAACCTTCTGATGAAGTCAGCCGATCGCTTACAGCACTCAATGCCCAAAAAGTCATTAGTGAAAGTGTAACCAATATTGAAGAAATAAAACTGAAGGGAGAAGTCAAGAATAAGACTAAAAAATTAAATGATGAATTAAGCAGTCCCCAATTCAAAAGTGTTAATGAACAGGTTTTTGATTTTGTAAATGAAACCTCCATGATGACTTCAAACAATATTCTGAAGTGGCTGCAGGGAAGAGTTGCTGGCTTAACGATTCAAATGCAGCGCGGAAGCTACACCGCATCCCTAAGAGGAGCACAAGTGGGTATCTATCTTGACGAAATGCTTGTTGATCCCAGTCAGGTAGACAATATATCTACTTCAGACATCGCCATGGTAAAAGTTATAAAAGGTTTTTTTGCAGGTGGTTTCGGTGGTGGTGGTAATGGAGCAATCGCCATTTATAGCCGTCGAGGAGCTTCTTCCGAGAAAATTGTATCATCGAAGTTAAGACAGATTACATTAACCGGATATGATAAAGAATTACCATTTGAAGCCCCTTCTTATGAAAATGAAAAATTTAAAGGAGTTGCACAGGATACACGCAGTGTTCTTTATTGGAATTCCTTTCTTGAAGCACTGCCTGAAGAGCCGTCAAAAGTACAGTTTTACAACAATGATGATGCGAAGAAGTATAAAGTTATTATAATAGGATATGATAAAAACAATGATACTCCGCTTTATTATAATGAAGTACTGCCTTAATTAATTTCAAATTTATTATACAGCCTGATTGCATTTTGTTGTAATCAGGCTTTTTTATTTATTAAGCATCAAAAACAACAGTATAATTTTGGTAAAGAATAAATCACTATCTTCGTGATTAGTCACAGCGATGCGGGTTTTTTGTTATTTGCAGGTTACGTTGTAAATTGCTTTCAAAAATTATTATCTTCGTGATTAGTCACAGCACTCATTCGCAAAGTAATGGTGCCAACCTTGTTGTGAATTGCTTTCAAAAATTATTATCTTCGTGATTAGTCACAGCCTTTACCGTATGTATATATCTTATCGGTATGTTGTGAATTGCTTTCAAAAATTATTATCTTCGTGATTAGTCACAGCGAGACACAGAGGAGGGCAAAGAGGTTTATAGTTGTGAATTGCTTTCAAAAATTATTATCTTCGTGATTAGTCACAGCTTCAATACGTCAAATGTATTGTTCGCACGGGTTGTGAATTGCTTTCAAAAATTATTATCTTCGTGATTAGTCACAGCCCTTTCTTAGTTATGTATTCGTGAATAACGTTG
This sequence comes from Chryseobacterium sp. MEBOG07, assembly GCF_021869745.1. Lineage (NCBI taxonomy): Bacteria > Pseudomonadati > Bacteroidota > Flavobacteriia > Flavobacteriales > Weeksellaceae > Chryseobacterium > Chryseobacterium sp. MEBOG07. The sequence goes on along the minus strand of NZ_CP084579.1, from coordinate 2,456,316 downwards.
TGAATTGCTTTCAAAAATTATTATCTTCGTGATTAGTCACAGCTCGGCTTCTGCCGCCCCACTGTTATAGTCGTTGTGAATTGCTTTCAAAAATTATTATCTTCGTGATTAGTCACAGCAAGACGAAAATATATTAACTACATCGTCAGGTTGTGAATTGCTTTCAAAAATTATTATCTTCGTGATTAGTCACAGCCGGTCCAAATGTCGTTACCGTCTTCGTCTAGTTGTGAATTGCTTTCAAAAATTATTATCTTCGTGATTAGTCACAGCGAAAGGTAGACGCCGACGAATACGAAGCCAGTTGTGAATTGCTTTCAAAAATTATTATCTTCGTGATTAGTCACAGCACGGGCTTACGGTAGTGTTGCGAAAGAATAGTTGTGAATTGCTTTCAAAAATTATTATCTTCGTGATTAGTCACAGCAACGCCGTTAAGGATGTACGTGCCCGGCAAGTTGTGAATTGCTTTCAAAAATTATTATCTTCGTGATTAGTCACAGCTACCGGTCGCTTTGCATCCAATGGCATACAGTTGTGAATTGCTTTCAAAAATTATTATCTTCGTGATTAGTCACAGCGAAGCCTTAAGAGGGTTGACGCGGCCAGCGTTGTGAATTGCTTTCAAAAATTATTATCTTCGTGATTAGTCACAGCCTTTGCGCTATTGAAGTAGTAGCAAACTTCGTTGTGAATTGCTTTCAAAAATTATTATCTTCGTGATTAGTCACAGCCACCCATGGCCCCAACTATGGCCGCCATAAGTTGTGAATTGCTTTCAAAAATTATTATCTTCGTGATTAGTCACAGCCTCAAAAAACAATCTACTGAAAATCAGCAGATTGTTTTTGCTTTTAGGATTTAAAATTTAGAATAATTCAAGCTGCTGAAAGGTTGGGGGTGGTTCTTCTTTATTTCTGGCAAAGAAAATTTCGATATCCCCAAACTGTTTATCAGTAATGCACATAATAGCAACTTTTCCGGCTTTTGGAAGCATAAATTTCACTCTTTTAATATGAACTTCAGCGTTTTCCCGGCTTGGACAATGTCTCACATACATTGAAAACTGAAATAATGTAAAACCATCATCAAGTAAAGATTTACGAAAGCGGTTAGCGTCTTTCATATTGGCTTTAGTCTCGCTCGGCAAATCATATAATACTAAAACCCACATAATTCGGTAAGCATTAAACCTTTCGGCATTCATATCAGTTCAGGATAAGAGATCAGACGCTTTTCTCCCGTATAACATTTATACAGTGACGTGGCTGTTGTTTTTACTGCAACCAATAACGGTCTGGTTTTATCGTCTATTTTTACATCTTTGGTTGCAATCTGTAAAATGAAAGCTTTAAATTCTTTAGTTAATTCTTCCGTTTCTGAATTGGCTGCAAGCCATTGCATTACTAGTAAATCAATAAAAGGACGATAAGGCTCCATCAGGTCATCAGCAAGGCAGTAAGGATTGTATTTATTTTTATGGAAAATTCCTAGAACAGGGAGCAAACCGGTCTCAACAATTGCTCTTGCGACAATACTTCTGAGAACTGAATACCCGAAATTAAAAAACTGATTGGGTGAATCTCCAAAACGTTGTCTCAAAAAATCAAGACTGATGAGGTACTTCCAATAATGCTGAGCTGCAATGCCTTCCATATTGGTAATATCCCCGCTTTTCACGTTATTCTGATAATCAATCATTGGTTCATAATAATTTTCCAAACGTTTTAAAACTTCTTTTTGGTTTTCAATTTTACACTCAACCGTTTGCTTCCAAAGTTGTTTTTTGAGAGGTTCGCTGGCTTCCAATTGATTTTTAATCCGGTCGGAATGTTCAGTATGTCCATACAACGGAAGCATAATCCCATGTGGTAAATGATGCGCATCGCAACTAACTACTACCACATTGTTTCCCATCATTTTTTGAATCAATTGATGTGAGATGGTAATCTGGAAATGATCCAACATCAATAGCCCTAAATCTTCTACCGCAATTTTACCCTTCATCTCATTTGTGGAAGGTTCTAAAATATACATCTGTTCATCTTTAAGTTTAAGATAAGCAGGATTGCCGATATAGATGGAACGAGTGATCATAGTTATTATTCTCCTATTTTGGTAATTTCTCCTAAATGATTCAATCTGACTTTTATTGGATTAATTCCAACCAGTGTACCAACACTTTTAAATCTAAAATATCTTTTCGAATCTTTTGCTGTAGAAATATTTTTCAATTCAGTATTCTTTGTTTCTAAATGATGTCTGAAATAATAATCATTATTGGAGATACTCCAAACTAAGTACAAATGTTTACTCAATAAAGATTTATCATTATTTGTTATTGCTTCCTCAAATTCCTCTTGTGATAAACCCAGAATAAACATTTCATTTTGCTGCATACTGAACTTTAAATTGAGTTCATCAGCTGGTAATTTATCCAAAAATGACCCAGAAAGTTCTTTGTCTAATAATTGATTCCAAACATCTGATGAATTTCCAATAACAGCAGGAATATTATATTTTTTTCGTTCTACTGCATGCCAAAATGTACAACTGTGCTGAACAAGCTTATTGTCTTTATCTTCATAAATTGCGATATGATGATTATTTCCTGTCAAAACAAAACCAATATCTTTACCATTTTCATCTCTCTTAATTGTCTGTAAATTGTTAGCATCTGGACGTGCAAACAAACGAACAGTTATAATCGGGATTTGTTTTTCTTCGTTAAACCATAATGTATCCTTGAAAGCTTCTTTTTCTTTATTTCCAAATTGAACAAGCCTTTCTTTTACTAAAGATTTCACTCTTTCGTCAACAATATCATCAGCCTGACTTGCTTTTATATTTTGTAACTTATATTTCAAAACAGTGGCATCATTGTAGCAGGATGCTTTTTCTAAGATCTCGTTTTTTTCTTTATTGAAAAAGATCAGATTTTTCTTTACTGTTGATAAAGCCTTTTTAAAATTATTTCCATTTTCTGAGAGTCTTGTTTCAACAAGATTTCTAACTTTTGGATTTACAATTTTATCTGAGTTTTCAAACAGGTATTTTAAAGGTTTATCATTCTCGATTACTTTTATCTTACCATAAACAGATTGTTCGTGTAAAGCCCCTCTTGGAACGATTACACCTGTCTCTTTATTTTTTCCTATTGCTTTAAATTTAGTTATCGTTGCTACCTTTTTACCTGCTTTAAAAGAAATTAAAACTTTATCAGCTTCTTTCATTACTTCCTGTGTACTAAAAGGCTTCTGAGTTTTTAGATATTTTTCTAAAAGTGTAGTCTTTTCGTTAAATTCTATTTTAGCTTCCCCAACTTCTTTTATCATCAAATCTTTTGTCTCACTCGAGTTCAAAGTATTTATCCGTTGAATAAAACCTTGTTTTGTACAGGCAATTACTAAAGCATCAATGGCATGATGACGATGATCGTCTCTTTTTGTCCAGTTTTCGATTTCTTCTTTTTGATGTTTTCTTTTCCCGTGTTCGCTTGTCCATTCTTTGATGATGGTTTGCCCTAGTTCTCTGTATTTAGGCATTTGTAGATTCATTAAAACATCATCCCAACCCCATAAATTACGAAGTTTTGCAGTCACTCCACCTTCTGTTGTTGTTATATTATTGCATACTTTTTGCAAAATTTCCCTTGATTTACGAGAAATATACTGAGTATCTCTCAATTGCCTGTCGATGAAATTTTCCCAAAGCTTCTTATCCGTTTCTGTTTCTTTTCCAAGTTTTTTCCTTTCCAGGTACTCTTTGTGTGAAACTTTCAACCTTTGCATTTTACTGTAAGAGATAATTCTTCTCTTGAACCAGTCATCCACCCGTTCTGAATATACCCTAACCTGTTCATCGCCTTTTGTAGCAATATAGTCATACGCAGTTTGATTAGTTTTTGTAGAGTTACATTTTCGATGAACCAAAACTTTGTTGGTCTGTGAGTCATCAAATAATAAAGCTTTCGGTACAATATGGTCAACATCATAAGCATCTCCACTCAAAGCTTCTGTTAAATTGAAAGTTTCTCCACAATAAATACATTGATTATTGACGTGAGCATCTTTCAGGTTTTTACTAAGTGATGGAAAAATGAATTTATATTTTTGAATATACCGCTTGGTTACAGGAAGTCCCAATTCCGATAATCGTTTTCCAATTTCTTCGTTGAGTTTTTTATTTTTAGAATTTTGTAAATCAGTCTCGTTTCGCTCGTCTTTACTTTGTTTAAGCTCACGTGCAAGTTCAACTCTAATTTCAGATGGTTTTCCGTATTGCTCAAGAATTGCATTAACTACATTAATCATCTGATTCAGAATTTTCTCGACAATAGGCTGTCTCAAACTATTTTTAGGAAGAAGTTCTAATCGGTCTAAGGTAATTTGCTGTTCTCTTTCATCTTTCGTCAAAGAATTAGAATGGTTATAACCTGCCAAACTGCAGGATTGAGAATAATCATAGCCTTCCATCAGAAAAGGAAGAATTTTTCTCATCGATTTATTCGATTTATTACCGAAAGCCTGCTTATTAAAATCGATATGAGATAATTTTTCAGCAATGTCTTTATCGAAGCCAAACCTTTTAATTAATGCATTTTTACACTCATCTAAATCTTTCAGGGAATAAATGGTATGCCATAATTGATATAACGGCTCTTTTTCCAAAGATGAGTCAAGTTCAAGACCAGCTCTTTCTTCAAGAATTTCGCCTGTTTTCTTATCCATCAATATCGCAGTATGATTTGAAGTAATGATAGATACATCAAAATTCAAAAATTCATTATCGCCTAAAACACTATGAAGCATTGCATATGTCTCATTTCCTTTAATACCTTTCAGAATTTGTTTATTCACATATACATTTTCTTTTTTTAATTCTAAAATTTCGAGAAGTTTATTAAAGCTTAAACTTTCATTTTTAAATAAATAATCTGCTAAAATTTCTTTCTCCTTTAAATCCGGAATCTTTTCACCCCATTTATATTGGCTTCCTTCTGGATTTTTTATTTTTAAAGTAATTGTATTGACAACTTCCCAGATCCGGCAAAGCTGAAACAATGGAGACGTTTTAGGAGCTACTTTCGGCCCAATAAACACCACTTTATTTTTGTTTTTTTCCATATCAAAAACAGTTTTCTCAAAACCTTCAAATTCACAAATACTCACCAATCCTTTTTGAGATTTCAGTTTCCTTTGAAAATAAATGATTTCATTTCTTAATTGATGGACCATTTTATCTGTGAGAAAATCATGCTTATCTTTTTGAGCATTAATTATAGTATCAAACTCTTCTATGTAAGCTTCTCTTGGATAAACTTCTTCTTTGATTCTAAAATACTGTTGATTATTTTTGTCTGAAAAAGCGGTAAAAAGCCCCTCATAAAAATACTGTCCAATAGTCTGCTCTCTGTCTTTCAACCGAGCGTAACGTCCTTTTACCGTCTGAACATAATCTGTATCTTTTTTATCGGAATTAGCTTCACTTCTGGCAGACTTATACCCTCTTTTCTGATTAAGCATATAGAAAATGCGTCCTAATTGTTCTGCAGAAATATTTTCATTGGGATTAGCAGAGTCACTTCTTAGTTTCCACAAATCAAGCATTGGAAGTTTTAACAATTCTTCTGTTGGGAAAATATTGTATTTGTTCAGAATTTTCTTTAAATCACTTTTCTTTAATTGTTTTCTATCATAGCCTTTTCTCTGAGTACGGCTTACCGTTCTACTTTGATTTTTGGTAACTGACAAACCTCTTTGAAATTCTTCCTTATCACTTGTTGATAAAGGAATTATTCTAGAACCCATAGAAATAATTCGGATAGGAGTATTATTTTCATCAACTACTATTAAAGCCCACCCAATAGAGTTCGTTCCCAAGTCTAATCCAAGTATATTTTTGACCATCATTCTAATTTTTGATACTACATAAAAATAGAAATAAAAAATCATTCTAATTACGGATTTCCATAATTATGATCAAGATTTTTTCTTCTATATTTGTAATAATAATTTTGAAAAGCAATTCACAATAAGGATTATTCCGTTGTGAAAACATTCAAGGCGGGGCAACTCGCCTTTTTTCTTTTTAAAAACCCTATTTTAGCTATCCGAAAACAGAACAATGACGACCGTAGAATTTATACAAAAACAGCTCAATATTTCTGAAAAGAGCATCAACAATACTTTACAATTATTAGCAGAAGACTGCACTATTCCTTTTATTTCCCGTTACCGAAAAGATAAAACCGGAAATCTTGATGAAGTACAGATCGAACAGATCTCAAAAATCAGCAAGCAGTTTGAAGATATTGTCAAGAGAAAAGAATCTATTTTAAAATCTATAGAAGAACAGAATGCTCTAACTCCTGAGCTTCAGCAAAGAATTGAAGACAGCTTTGATATCCAGGAGCTGGAAGATCTATATCTGCCTTTCAAAAAACGGAAGAAGACCAAAGCTGATGCTGCTAAAGAAAAAGGACTGGAACCTTTAGCCAGGATCATTATGAGTCAGAAAAATAACGACATTATGTTTCTGGCTTCAAAATATCTGAACAATGAGGTAGCCTCCGAGGAAGAAGCGCTTCAGGGTGCGAGAGACATCATGGCAGAATGGATCAACGAAAATATGTATGTCCGTAAGAATCTCCGCAGACTCTTTCAGCGTAAGGCAGTCGTTACATCCAAAGTAGTAAAAGCTAAAAAAGATGAAGAAGATGCCCAAAAATTCTCCCAATATTTTGAATGGGAAGAAAACCTTAGGAGAACACCTTCTCACAGACTTCTCGCCATGTTAAGAGCTGAAACGGAAGGATTTGTAAAAACAAACGTAGGAATAGATAAGGAAGAAGCCATTGATTTTATTGAAAAGGCTATTATCAAATCTAATAATGAAAGTTCGGACCAGATAGCACTCGCTATAAAAGACAGTTATAAAAGACTTTTAGAACCGGCTATTTCGAACGAAGCACTACAGGAAGCCAAAGAAAAAGCAGATCAAAAGGCCATTGAGATATTTTCCGGAAATTTAAGCCAACTCCTTCTGGCTCCTCCGTTAGGACAGAAAAGAATCCTGGCCATTGATCCCGGATATAGAAGCGGATGTAAAGTGGTATGTCTGGATGAAAAAGGAGACTTATTGCACAATGAAACCCTCTACCCTCACGCTCCGCAGAATGAAAGCGGAATGGCTATGAAAAAGATCCGTTCTATGGTCAATGCTTATAATATTGAAGCGATTTCTATTGGTAACGGAACGGCTAGCCGTGAAACTGAATTTTTCATTAAAAAGATTGCGTTTGATAAGCCTTTGCAGGTTTTTGTCGTTTCAGAAGCAGGAGCCTCGGTTTATTCTGCAAGTAAAATTGCAAGAGATGAGTTTCCTACCTATGATGTCACAGTACGTGGTGCTGTTTCCATCGGAAGAAGACTTTCTGATCCATTAGCAGAATTGGTGAAAATTGATCCGAAATCTATTGGTGTTGGACAGTATCAGCATGATGTAGATCAGACTCAACTGAAGAATGAACTGGATTCTACAGTGATGAAGTGCGTAAATTCTGTGGGAATTAATCTAAATACTGCAAGTAAGTCTCTTTTAAGCTACGTTTCAGGAATCGGAGAGAAAATGGCTGAAAATATTGTCAATTATCGTGCTGAAAACGGAGCATTTGAAGACAGAAAACAGCTTAAAAAAGTTCCAAGACTCGGAGAAAAAGCATTCCAGCAGGCCGCCGCTTTTGTAAGAATTACGAATGCTAAAAATCCGTTGGATAATTCTGCTGTACACCCTGAAGCATATGGAATCGTAGAAAAAATAGCCAAAGATTTAGGAATTAAAACGGATGAACTGATCGCCAACAAAGAAAAAATAGCTCTGGTAAAACCGGAAAGCTATATCACCGGTGAAGTCGGGATCTTAGGAATTAAAGATATTTTAAAAGAGCTTGAAAAACCGGGTCTGGATCCAAGAAAGGCGGCCAAAGTATTTGAATTTGACCCTAATGTTAAAAGCATTAAAGACCTAAAAACAGGCATGATTCTTCCGGGAATTGTCAATAATATTACAGCTTTCGGATGTTTTGTAGATCTTGGAATAAAAGAAAGCGGACTGGTTCATATTTCCCAGCTGAAAGATGGATTTGTCTCTGACGTCAATGAAGTGGTAAAACTTCACCAGCATGTCCGCGTAAAGGTAACAGAAGTAGATGAAGCCAGAAAAAGAGTACAGCTGAGTATGATTTTGTAATTTAATGACTGTATCGTAAAGTATAAACCACAAAATATCTGTTTTGAGTACAAAGAACTTAATTTTTGATCTGGATGGGACATTATGGGACCCCAGAGCAACCATCATCAAAATATGGAATAAGGTATTGGCCGGACATCAGTTGATCCAAAGAGAACTGAAGCCTGAAGATATGGATCAATACATGGGATTATTGGCTCATGATATTCTGAAAGATATGATTCCCGGCATTTCTGATCTGCAGACCCAGGAACTTCTTTCTGAAATTGTAGCCGAAGAGAATAAAGTCCTTCGCATACAGGGTGGAATTTTATATGAAGGGGTAGAAGAAACGTTGAAAAGCCTTGCCAATACGCATTCACTTTTTATCGTAAGCAATTGTCAGGATGGGTATATTGAATCATTTTTAGAGTATTATCAGTTCAACAACCTGTTTGTAGATTTTGAATCTCACGGAAGAACCCAAAAGCCGAAATCTGAAAACATACAGCTTCTTATGGAAAGAAACCAATTATCCACAGAAGATTCTGTATATATTGGAGATACCCAGACTGATTATGACTCCGCAGGTTCTAATAGATTACCGTTTATTTTCTGTAAATATGGTTTTGGAAAGCTAAACAATTCTCTTTACGAACCATCCATTCTTACATTTTCAGATTTAAAAGACTCTGTTTCTGATAGTATACAATAATGAAGATATCTGAGCTTAAAGAAAAGAGAATTATTCACAGACCTACCCGGCATTTTGATGAATCGGGAAACAGGATCTATAACGAATTCGAATATGAGTTGCCTTATGTTCCTACTCATAAAGGAAATGAAACGGAACGCCTTTTTTCCAAGGTGATTGATATGATTCCTTTTTTAATGATATTCGTATTTATATTTCATCTGCCCGTCTTTTTCGGTATCATCCTTTCAATTCCTTGTGTGATTATATCGGGAACATTTTGTGAATGGTATTTTGGAACCACTTTAGGCAAGAAAATTTTTAAGCTTAAAATCCTTGATGATCATGGAAATCAGCCAGGTTTTATAAAATCATTGTTAAGAAATATTTTGTGTCTGGCCAACTTTTGCCCGATTTTAACAGATTACACGCCTCCTCCCAGTCATACCTGGGAAACACAAGGCACTCAAATGAACTTCAGTATGCATTTGAATAACAAGATCTGTAAAACTCATATTGTGAAAGAAAATAAAGTAAAAGAAATAAGAGAACTGCTTCGTCAGGAATACAAAAAGGCTGCCCTCTAAGGCAGCCTCTTTATTTTTTTAATCCTACTCTTAGAATAGAATTTTATTTATAATCCTTAGAACTCCTTCTAGGCTCTTTTAGTTCCGGCCATTTTACCGTATCTCCTTTCTCATCCTGAGGCATTACTCTTTTTTCTCTGTTGCTGAATTCTGGATCTTCGGACGCCATATATGCTAATGCAGCCGTTAGAATCACATTATTTTTCACCTCATCAAAAACGATTTTGTCATAGGTATCTTTTGTCGTATGCCATGTATATCCGAAATAACCCCAGTTCAGGGAACCTAAAGAAATTCCGGGTACTCCTGCTGCCACAAATGAAGCGTGATCAGAACCACCGCCACCAGGCATTCCTGGGAAATCAGTCTTAATATGGCTTTTTACCGCTTTGGGAACACCATCAAGCCACTTCCCGACATAATCATACGCTTTTACAAATCCCTGACCGCTGATATTCACAACGCGTCCGGTCCCGTTATCCTGATTAAAAGCAGCCTGTACTCCTTTTATAATCTGAGGATTATCTGCAACAAAGCCTCTGGAACCATTCAATCCCTGCTCTTCACTTCCCCAAAGTCCGATCACGATAGTTCTCTTATTATTAGGATAATATTTTTTAAGAATCCTCATGGTTTCCAGCATGGTAATTGTACCGGTTCCGTTATCTGTAGCTCCCTGAGCTCCGTCCCACGAATCCAGGTGAGCGGATAGAATGACATATTCATCAGGTTTTTCTTTCCCTTTGATCATCCCGATTGTATTAAAACTTTTGGCTTCAGGAAGTATTTTTGACTGGGCATCAATTTTGATTTTAGGCTGAGCTCCTTTTTCTGCCATTCTGTAAAGCATTCCATAATCTTCTACATCAATATCAACCATAGGAATTTTGGTTGTTTTTGCTCCGAATATTCTGTTTGCGCCCATGATTCCAGTCCAGTTTGAAATAGCAATTCCTGCCGCTCCTGCTTTTTCCAGAGCATCTGGAAGGCTATTGTTATCGTATCCGATGTTCTTTACATAAGCCGTAAAATCTTTAGCAGCCTGATCTTTTTCTGCTTTAAGCTTTTCATACAATTCCGGAGTAGCAAATTCTTTGATCTGCTCATCAGAACGTCCGATTTTCTGATATTGTGCCATCAGCACTATTTTTCCTTTTACAGAAGGAAGCCATTGATCAAACTCAGCTTTTGAAGATACTTTAGGAAGAATAATTACTTCTGCTTCAATCGCTTTTTTAGTAGCCGGGCTCCATGCAAGCTGCGTTGCAGATAGAGATTTCATCCGTGGATAAGTCATATCAACATGAGTGGTACCTCTCTGCCATCCCTTCCATGTTCCAAATTGCTGAAGATTGGCATCTACTCCCCATGAACGAAGCTTACCTGCACTCCATTCGTTTGCGGCAAGCATTTCAGGAGTTCCTACAAGACGGGGACCAATACCGTCCAACAGCTCGTAGGCAAGATTTTCCAACTGGGAATTATTATTTACTTCATCTACAAAACTTTTTACGATAGGATTTAACCTTTCTTTGGGGTCAACCTTTACCTGAGCCCAGGAAAACTGAGCAGCCAGCACTACGGCAGGCACTGCAAAAAATCTATTTATCCTCATAATATATATTGATTGGTTTAAAGATAAAAGAAATTAGGGAGATGGTGAAAGATTGAGCCTAAAAAAGAGCCTTTTCATAGATATTCTTAACTTTTTCATCTTTATTAAAGAACAAAAATCAATGAATAACTATAATCCATAAAAAAAGACCATCAATAAGATAGTCTTTATATATTTTTTCTGAAGTCGAATTCTTGTTTTCCTTTAAGAAATATCTGTTCTTGTTCGGAAAGTAATGTTGCTCCTATTTTTATAGCTACATTATTCCAGATACTGGTCTTAAAAAGTACAATTTAAAAAATTTTACCCTATTTCAAATTCGACAGGGGATAAAAAAACCGGCTTCAAAAGCCGGCTAAAGGTAAATTATTTCTTAGCTTCTTCTACAGAAACTTTTCTGAAATCTTTGAACAATTTGCTTAGTTCTAAAGCTGCTTTACGAGCTCTTGTACCAGCTGCTTTGTTTCCTTTTTCCGCTTGTTGGTTTGCCTCAGTTGTGAACGCCTCAAATTCTGCGTTAATTTTTTCAATTAGTTCTTTCATTTATTTAAAAATTTAGGCTGCAAATATAGGTTTTATGGTGATTCCAGCCTAATTGTGTTGAAAAAAAATAGTGGTTTTGATTATTTTTTTGAGTCTTTCTTCAATTCAAATTAATTTTTAAAATAAAATCAAATGATGGTAGGAAATTAAGCATCAATTTCAATCTGAAAACAGAATATATTTTAACCCATTAAGAATCAATTAAAAACCTGTAATAATTGAAGGAAATTCAATCAATCTCTTATTTAAAATCCTTCTGATTTCTTACCCCTTCTTACTAATTTCAGTATTCCTATGGGTTTATAACAATAATTCCTTTGCTTTTCGTCCCGCATTTTCCAGTAAAACAATGCTTTCAGAAGTAATTCGCTCTGCAAAAACAATCCGGAAATGAAAGTGGTATTTATCCGTAAAAGAAAAGGTGTCTCCGGGAGTAAATAAAATCTGATGCTTCTCACAATACTGATAGAATTTTTCCCTATCTATATTTGCTGGAAGTTGTCCCCAAATACTGTATCCACCCTGAGGTCTGTGAAAATAGGAATCTTCAGGAAAAGAATTTCTTAAAGCATCCAATACCTGAGCAGCCTGCTGGTTTAGCTTTTTCCGGAATGACCGCAGATGCCTTTCATAGCTGCTTCCCTGCAGGAGTTTCAGAACCAGTTCTTGATAAATAGGAGAAACAGATCGTCCCAAAGCAAATCTTGCTCTTTCTGATTTTGCATAAAAATGTCCTGCATACAGCCATCCTAACCGAATTCCAGGCGCTAATGTTTTGAAAATGATGAATAGGTCATAACCATCCCATTTTTATCAAAGCTTTTTATACTGCGTGGTCTTTGTTCCCCAAAATAAAGATCAGAATACATATCATTCTCAATGATACATAACTGATGGAATTCTGCAATACGAATGATTTCTTTTTTCATTTCATCACTCATCATCATTCCTGTAGGGTTATGAAAATTCGGAGTCGTGACAAGAGCCCGGATATCATTTTCTTCGCAGACTTTCCGCAGGTATTCCGTATCAAAACCACTTCTGTAATGTATGGGAATCTCCATCACTTTCAGATCCAGATGAGCAATCACCTCCAGCACAGAAAATACACACGGACTGTCGACAGCCACCACATCTCCAGCTTTGGTGACCGATTTCAAAGCGATTGTGAGTGCCTGCAAAGCGCCATCTGTAATAATGATTTCATCAGGATTGATGGTGCCTCCGTAAATTCCCATTTGTTTTGCAATATGTTTCCTTAATGCTTCCAGCCCATTGGAAGGGTAATATCTGAGCAAGGCCGCTCCTTTTTCACGAATCACTTCCTGCATGGTTCTGAGGATAAGCTTCTGCGGAATGAGCAAATCTCCCGGAACCGCTGTATTAAAAGAACTGAATTCCGAAGTTCTTTTGGAAGTCAGCATCATATTTTTCATAAATACCTCATCCCTTACAACCGCAGGCAGCGTTGTTTTTACCTCCGGAATATTTTCTTCCTGAGTTTCTGCAACAAAATAACCGGACCGAGGATTGCTCCTGATCAACCCTTTGATCATGAGATATTCAAATCCATTTTGTACTGAGCTTGTACTCAGTCTGTATTTTTCTTTAATCTCCCGAACAGAAGGAAGTCTTTCATTTTTCTGTAGGATTCCGTTGCGGATCTGCTCCTCTATTACTTTCGTAAAAACTTCATACTTATAAGGTTTCATCATAACACAACAACTGTACTGAACAAATTTACAAAAATACCTTTCTGTACTGGTTATATTTTAACGAACTGTATCCCTTTTGAAAGGATTAAACTTATAATTTTGAATAAAAAAAAGCCCCATGGATATCATTTCAAAATTTAAGGTAGGTTCTGAAGAGGGAATTTCTGATCTTATAACCATTATTGATTCTTCAATTTATACATTGCACAAGGAGTTTGTAAGTGAAGAAGACATTAAAAAATACATCCACCATGAAATAGACCCAAGAAAGATGATCAATGAACTGAACAATCTTTCTAACCAGCTTATTATGACGTATGCTGATCAGAAACCCATCGGGTACAGTATTATAAAAAGTGGTTCTTTGCATCCCGGAATACCTGATGGAAAAAGGGCTACAGAAATCAGCTTTGTCATTCCTTCAGAATTTGATTCAGCGGAGGTAAGACAGTCGCTTTGGAAAAAATGCAGATCGGCTGTGAGTTTTACAGATATTATCTGGATCAATATGCTGGATCACGATCCACTTCAGGAGTTTTTAAAAGAATCCGGTTTTATGTCTACAGTCAGTTCAAAGGCAGGTCCTTTTCAACTTCCATCACATATTTTAGAATTGGAGATTAATAAAAATTAGATTTTCAACTACAGATTTCTCAAGTTTAGACGGATATGTCTGCATATTTTATAATAAGTAAGCCGATTTTTAATACTGATATTATTGAAGCAAGCTATAATTCTCATTTTTATTATTTCACTTAAAATTAATGTAAGTAGGTATTAGTTTACCTATCTTTGATTTTTATAATTTTTACCTATGAGTGATCAACTGGAAACTATAGAAGACTATTACAGACGCATCCGTAAAAACGAGGTCAAAATGTTTGATTCGGAGGAGTTTGAAACAGGCAAATCCCATTTCAATATTTCGATGCGGAGATATTGCAGCTTCAAGAGTCCCTATAACCGCCGTGATTATTATAAAATAAGTTTTATCATAGGAAAAGGCACCATTCATTATGGTACGCATCAGTTGTATATTGACCGTCCGGCTCTATTTTTCCCATCTCCAAGCATCCCGTATTCCTGGGAATGTGAGAGTGATTTTCAGGAAGGGTATTTCTGTCTTTTCAATCAGGAATTTTTTAATGGAAATTCAGAATTCAACCTGTTTAAAAAAACATCAATGTTCAAGGAATGGAGCAAGCCAGTTGTTTTTCTGACGGACGAACAGACCGAGCTGGCTACTCTTTATTTTGATCAAATCTACAGGATGAATAATTCTTCCTACCCTTTCCGATGCAGCAGTATCAAAAGCAATCTGGCATCTGTTATGCATCTGGCACTGGAAAACCGTTTAGAAGATATCAATCCCAATGAGCTTCCCGGGAATGTACGGCTCTACAAACTATTTGATGAATTGCTCAATAAACAGTTTCCTTTGGATTCCCCTGCCTATCCACTTGCGTTAAAAAGTCCATCCGACTTTGCCGATCATCTCAATGTCCATGTCAATCATTTGAATTCTTCCGTAAAATCCGTCACCAATCTTACTACTACACAGATCATTAAGGAAAAGATGTTTGAAGAGTCTAAAAACCTGCTGAAGTATACGAATTGGGATATTGCTCAGATAGGCTATACTTTAGGCTTTGATCAGCCGGCTCATTTTAATAATTTCTTTAAAAAGCATGCCCAGACTTCACCCTTAAAATTTAAGAATTTATCTTAATATTTGATTTTTGTAATTTTTACTTTGTCTTTTAAAATCCATATTTATATTTCTTGAGCTATTTTTGCATGGTAAAAAATGACTGAATATGTTGAAAGATGCATCTGAAAAAAGAATCAGATTAATTACTATTATGGCTTTCGTGTCAATCCCGCTTTCCGGGTTTGTCACAGACATTTATTTGCCATCATTCCCTTCTATGGCTAAAGAAATGATGGTTTCAGAAAAAGATATCCAGCTCACTTTAACTTCATATCTTCTGAGTTACGGAATTTCACAGTTATTTGTTGGAGGAATTCTGGACAGTATCGGCCGTTATCGTCCCAAATTGATAGCGTTGTTCCTATTGATTCTGACCAGTATTTTAATTACCATGACCAACAGTATTTTACTGATCTGTCTGCTTCGTATTCTTCAGGGAGCGGCTGTTTCCGTTCTTGTAGTGGCAACCCGTGCTATTTTTGTAGATCTTTATGATTCGGAGAAAGTGAAGCATTATCTGAGTTATTTTACGATTGTATGGTCGTGCGGACCAATTCTGGCGCCTTTCTTAGGGGGTTATCTTGAAAAACTTTTTAACTGGCATGCTAATTTTTATTTTCTTGCTGCGTACGCCGGACTTCTGTTCTTGTTTGAATGGTTCTTCAGTGGTGAAAGTCTTCCTCAGAAAAAGAAACTGGATCTGTCAGAGAATATCAGTCTTTACAAAATGATGCTTAAGAACAGGATTTTCATGCTTGGAATTTTCATTTTGGGATTAAGCTACTCTATTGTGATGTTATTTAATATTACCGGACCTTTTATTATAGAAAATACCTTTCATTTTACTCCGGTAGTCATTGGATATTGTACCTTGATTTTAGGTTTTTCCTGGATGATCGGCGGATTTATCGGAAAACGCAAACTGACTCTTGATTTTAAACCAAGAATCTTACAACCTATCCTTCTGCAGCTGATCCTGATTGCAGGCTTGATCATCACCAGTTACTATGCACAAAGTCTTTTCATTATGATTCCTTTTGCCTTTTTCATTCATATCTGTTCCGGAATTCTATTTACCTCATTTTTTACGACAAGTATGCTTTACTTTCCTAAAAATGCAGGAACTGCCGGCGGACTGATGGGTGGATTGGTGTATGTGATTACTTCAATAACAAGTTTTATCATTTCAGTGAGCGGAACGGTAACTGATCAAAAAGACCTTTCCTGGCGTTATCTGATCATCGCCTGTTTCCTATTGGGAATTATCCTTATTATGAATCAAGCCGTTAAAAAAGAAAAAGCAGAGAATTAGTCTCTGCTTTTTTTATTTGATATTTCTAAGGTACTTTTTCAGAATAATCGGATGCCAGAGCTCCTCGTCTCTAGCGGCATATAACAATGTGATCTTTTCCGGATCTTATAGTAATCAAACAGCAAAATTTGTTTGTGTAAGGTTATTTTTCAATTCATTTATAACCTGACATATACTATTTTACACCTAATTAGTTTTAATTAAAACTAATTTTACGTATATTTGTTAGGATAAGTTATGCGATAAAATCTTTTCGATATGCATCTTATCCTGCTCTAATATATTGTAAAAGTATGCCTGTACAACAGAATAATATTTCGGAACTGGCTCTGGAGCTAGGTCTGGCTATGAGTGAAATGAAAAGCCGCCTTCGACAGAAGATTCAGACCACCATTAATGAATATGATCCGGATCTTTCTTTTGAACTGATTGAGATTCTGGGATTACTCTCACGCAATAATGGCATCAACCAGCAGGAAATAGGGAATAAAGTAAGTAAAGACAAATCCAGCATCACTTATCTTATCAACAGCCTTGTAAAGCGGGATCTGGTTGAACGGATAGCGTATAAAAACGACCGGAGGAATAAGCAGATCTTTTTAACTGTGAAAGGGAAACAGATTGTAGAAACTGTTTATCCATGGGCATTGGATCTTTATAAAAAAGCAGCTGGAGATATTGATGAAGAAGAGATCAGCAAAGCTCTTCTATTAGTAAAAAAATGACAGCAAATCTGGAAGAATCAGGATCAAAAAAATGATATACTATGAGAACAATCCTTGTACCCATTGATTTTACATCAACTACGGAAAATGCAGTAAGAGTTGCCGCAGACTGGGCAAAAACCTATGAATATCAAAACATCATCTTACTGAAAACAGCAGGAGAATCTGAGTTTGATTATCTGCATATTGCAGAAGGGCATTCATTTGTGAATGAAGAAAGCCTCAATAATCTGCTTCAAAGGACAGAGTTATTATTTGATCAGTTAAGCAGTATCATTACAGAAAAACACCCTGACCTCAAGGTTTCCAGAGTGCTAAGTGACTGGGCTCTTACCAGAAGCATCAATGAGCTTTTAAAGAATGAACCGTCTGTAGAACTGATTCTTCTGGGCAGTGACGATCCAACTTCTTCTAACGAAAGTTTTGTTTCTGATAATATTATAAGCATTGCAAGAACCAGCCCTGTAAAGACCTTAATTGTTCCCAACAGCTACCACTACACTCCTATTAAAAATATATTTATTCCTTGCGATATAAAGGGAATTAAAAGATTACAGAGATTATTTCATCACAAATCTGTTATTCATAAACAAGATGTCCGGTTGTTGTTTTTAAACATCAAAACCAGTGAAAAAGAGGATGAGGATAAAAAAAGGGAGCTGGAAGACTATATCCGCGAACATTTAACGGAAATTCCGAGCAGTATTCATTATTCTTATGATAAAGATGTTATTAATGGTATTCTGACTTTCGCAACCTCCCATGCGGCTGATCTTATTATTGCGCTACCAGGTGAGCACAGCTTTTTGTATTATCTGGCAAGCAGAAGTATTTCTGAAGGAATTTACCAAAATACCCATCAGCCAGTATTGATCTTAAAGTAAATCACTGAACACTAATAGTAAATTTTAGAGCTTTCAATTTTAACAAGTTCCTGCTCCTGCATCTTTTTGACATATCTGATCACCGTTTCTACCCGAAGACCGGTAAGAGTAGCTATTTGCTGTCTGGTATAGGGAATCAGGAATGAGTAAGCTTCTTCAAAACCGAAATAGTCTTTAATATGATCAAAAAGCTTCCTAAGTTTTATAATGGGATCCGAAATGGCCAGAAAACTGGAAATTAAATACCTGAAATGCATCCTGTCAGCTGTATATTTATTAATCTCCAGCATTAATGTGGGATTTTCCAATAGTATTTGCAGGAATTTGGTTTTAGAAATCTTAATCACTTCACAGGTGGTAACTGCAATCGCATTGACTGCATAATGATGGTCTGTAAATAAGTAACTCTCACCGATGCAATGACCATCAAAGGGAAGGCCGTGAACAAATTCTTTCCCATCTTCTAAAAAGGTATTCAGTTTCGCAGTGCCATCCTTTATCTGAAAATAATATTTTGCAGTAGTTCCTTCCTGAAAAATAACATCTCCAGCTTCATATTTTTCCAGACTGGCTCCCCAGGAAAATAATAATTCTTCGCATATGATCATCTTGTCATTATTAATTGAGTAAAAGTATATAAAGTATAATGAATGGTGCAACTCATAAAATACAGCAAAAATGCAGCATTTCATGATACTAACCTACTCTTCTATTGTGTTATCAGGCTGTAATTTTCTTTTTATGTTTTACCCCCCAATCAGCCAGGGCTGCAATCACATCTTTCAGTGACTCACTGTATTCTGTAGGAACATATTCTACCAAAACGGGCTTGTGATCGATGAGAACCGTTCTTTCCACCAAATGATTGACCTCCAGTTTTTTTAATTCACTGGATAACACGCGTGCCGAAATTCCATTGATGGTCCGCTGTAATTCATTGAACCGTGTATGTCCGCCAAGAATAGCAATCATGACCCGGATGGTCCATCTCCCGCCAAGAACGTATAAAGCATCCTCAGTTGCAGACAGATGAGTGCTGCATTGTGGCCTTGAATACACTATTTTTTCTTCTTCCATTCTATTTTTTTCTATTGTTACTAACCTAAATGTTATTACTAACCTTTTGGTAACTACTATCTTTTTATTAGTAAATATAGATAATTTTGAAACATCAATTTTAAAAAATAAAAAAATGAAACAAGTACTTCATATTATCTCAAGCCCAAGAAGCGAATCATCGGTCAGCAAAAAACTGGGAAATGCTGTTGTAGAAAAAATTACCGCAAAATATCCTGACAGTATTTTCAAAAAACGTGATTTGACCAATCCTCTTTTTCCTCACTTGGAAGAAGCCCATATCAATGCATTCTTCACTCCTGCAGAAAACCGTACTTCTGAGCAATTGGAAACTGTAAAACTTTCTGATACGGTGATTGCTGAGCTTCATGAGGCTGACATTATCATTATTGAAGCTCCGCTTTATAATTTCAGTATCACTTCTACGCTGAAATCATGGCTTGATCATATTGCAAGGGCAGGAAAAACTTTCAGCTACAGTGAAAACGGTCCTGAAGGTCTGGTGAAAAACAAGAAAGTATATCTTGCTTTTTCAAGTGGTGGTGTTTATTCTGAAGGTGAAAGGCAGGCTTATGATTTTGTAGTTCCTTATTTAAAACAAACTTTAGGATTTATGGGAATGACGGATATTTCTGTTGTCCGTGCAGAAGGACTTTCTGTTCCGGTTATTCAGGACACAGCATTGCAAAAAGGCATTGAAAGTATTGTTGTAGAGTAAAAAATTAAAAATGCTGTTCTTTTTTAAGGACAGCATTTTTTATATAGAATACACTTCTTTACCAGAAGTTTTGTTTGAAATAGATCGTATTACAATAAAAGGTTAGTTGCTATTAAGACGTTCTATAATTAACGATGAAAAGCATTTCACTCCGGTTCTGATACTTTCCTCATCCACCTGAAAATTAGGAGAATGATTCATTGCAATCACTCCTTTTTCAAAATTGGAACCACCAAGAAAGAAGTAAACTCCCGGTATTTTTTGTTGAAAATAAGCAAAGTCATCATTAAAAAATGGAACCTGCCCATAAGCTATGGCAACTGTATTTTTCCCATACATATTCTGAAGGATTTCTGTCACTGAATGGGTTAATTTTTCATTATTGATAACAGTTGGATTTCCCTGCGTGAATGAAACAGAAAGAAGTTGGTCTTTGTAACCATTATCCTCGATAATCTTTTGAACTTCTGGAATTATCTTATCTACATTAGAGACATTCGTCTCATATACATATGCTTCAAGAAAAGATTCATTATTTTTAGAATAGGCGGCAAAATTTCCGTCTATGAACAGATAATCTTTGAAAATAGTATTCGGATTTGTCAGCCCGATTTTAGGATCAACCATAGAATGTATTTCCCATGGTTTACTTCCGGAAGAAGCACGAAATAAAGAATTGCTGATCTTTTTTGTTAATTCTTTGGTCTGTTCTTCTGACAATCCATTTTTCAACTGAATCCTTATTTTCTTTTGATAGGCAAACATTTCATTAGGTTTCACCATGATCTGTCCAGCTGGTATTGCAGTTACATGCAATCCATAAATTTCTTCAGGATGTATTTTGGAAAGCAACCCGTTATTCAGCATTTCTTTTGCGCCTTTGAAAGTTTCCTCTTCAGCTTGAAATATGAAGTAAACGGTTCCTTTTAATGATTTTTTATTTTTTGCAAGAACTTCAGCAATTCCTAGTCCAACCGCCATATGAATATCGTGACCACAACCATGCTGAACACCTTTTACTTTCGATTTGAATGTCTCCGGATCCGGATAATCATTGGGTAATGCATCCATATCCGATCTCCAGGCTATTTTTTTTCCTTTCTTATCCCCTTTCAGGATTCCTACAACACCATATCCGTAAATATCCGTTTGAACTTCCAATCCTAAATCAAGCAGATATTGTTTAATCTTTTCCTGAGTTTGCACTTCCTTGCCTGCCAGTTCCGGATTTTCATGAAAGCTTCTCCTAACAGTAACCAACTTATCAAATATCCTGTCTGTTTCGAGCTGAACGGATTGATGTACCGACTGTTCTTTTATATTTTGGGACAAATGAGAAGCGGTTTCTTTTTTATCCTTCAGTTGTTGCGCTGATAAAGCAAAAGAGATCAAGCATAATATGGTTAAAGTAAGTTTTTTCATGGTTTTGAAACAATTGATTGTATTCGGATTATAATTATAGAAACAACTGCAGTATTTTATTTCTTTGACGCCTAAGGTAAGACTATTCCTCTTTAGATTTAAAAATCATTTTCATCTTACATAATTTCAGTGTTTTATTTTCAAATATCAGTATCATCTATACCTATTTTAAATACAAAATATCCTACCACATTATTTAAATTAATTCTAAACTAGGTGAAAACAAAACTTCCAAAAACCATTATGTATAAAGGATTACGTACAAAATCACAAACAATAACTACTATAAATTACGTAGAAATACTGAATCTTATCTAACAGGATCTGATTAATTTCGATTTAACAAAAATTGATAACTATGGATCGCTTGAAAGACATGCATTCATTTCTGAGAAAAGAGATGGTATCTGAAAAATTCTGCAGCTATAGATCAATCGGCATGATCATCTCCTGTTGAAAGGAGTTGAAGATATCTAACCCAAATTTTTAACGAAATGAACATTATTAACAAAATCCTCAACGTCGACGATTACTATTTCGACGTGTTTATGTCTATCTCGGAAGCGCTTGCCGGATTTACGGTCAACGAATTACAGTCTACTGGCTTGGCAGAAACCTATTACACTTACGTTCTCAAAAGCTTAGATGCAGCTACTTTTGTGGAATTCCTTACTGTTTCTAAAAATATTCTTGAAAGCTCTTCCGATGAAGATCAGTTAAAAAAAGCCATTCAATCCGAAATTATAGCAAAACCAAGAATGAATGATATTGCCGGGAAGATTATTACAATGTGGTATCTGGGAACCTGGGAAGGAGCCTATATCAATGATCTTTCTTACAAAGAGGGCCTTGTCTGGAACCTGATGCATTCTCATCCACCCGGAGCAAAACAGCCTGGCTACAAATCATGGAATATTAAACCTGTAACAACAACTCATGAATAAGATCAACCATAAAAAAGATGTCATCATCGTAGGAACGGGGATCGCAGGATCTCTTATTGCAAAACTGCTGACTGACCATGTATTTGATGTAACAAAAGGAAAAATGATCCACCGTGCAGATGCCGGAAAATCTGACAATATCCGTGAAATATCAATCCTGATGTACGAAGCGGGATTAGAAGCCGGTCTGGAGCTGGATTCCGTGTCTTCAATGACTACATATAATGAGTATATGCGAACTTTTTATATGGAAGAAGCCAAAGTTCCCAACTCCCCCTATCCGAATTTAAAGCAGGCTCCTTCTCCGAATGTACTCGATATGGAGCATATTATCCCACCATTTCCTGATAAAAAGGGATATCTGGTTCAGTTTGGGCCAATGCCGTTTGCGAGTGATGCTATCAGAGTGGGCGGAGGGACTACCCTTCACTGGCTGGGAACTACTCCAAGGATGCTTCCGAACGATTTCAAACTTACAGAGAAATACGGAATTACAATAGATAAGCCGGATTCTAAAGAAAAAACACCCATCAACTGGCCAATAGATTATGAAGAACTAAGGCCTTATTATGAAATGGCAGAATTTGAAATAGGAGTTTCAGGAGATGTTTCAAGACAGGAATATCCTATTTCTGAGAATATGGAAGAATATTATGGAGATTATGTGTTCCCGATGGAAGAAATTCCTCAGAGTTATATGGATCATAAGATCATTGAGGGACTTAAAGGGACAAGTGTAGCGCTAAGTTCAGGAGAAATTCCTTTATTGATGGTACCTTCTCCACAGGGAAGAAATTCTATTCCGAACCCAAAATACGGAAAAACAAAGATCATCAAAGCTGAACCTAAAGAAACGGGATACAAACTTGTTTTAGACAGCTCAGAAAAGGAAGAATACAAAGCTCTTGGTTCTGTATGGAACCCTTATATGGGAGAACGCTGCGAAGGAAATGCATCCTGTGTTCCGATCTGTCCGGTTCAGGCAAAATACAATGCTTTAAAAACATTGAAAAAAGCTTTATACAAAATTAATGAGAATGAAAATCTTAAGCGTAATCCATACATGCAGATTCAGGCTCAGAGTGTGGTTTATAAATTAAGTGTGGATCAGGATAATAAAGATAAAATTTCCAAAGTTCATCTGAGAAGATATACTTCAAGGGAGAAAACAGATTTTGTTGAAGAAGCTATTGACACTTCAGACTCTATCGTAATTCTGGCAGCCAATGCTTTTGAAAATCCAAAAATTTTATTGAACTCCAAATATGCCGTTAACAATGTTGTAAAAACGGCTGCTAACAGCAGTGACCAGGTAGGAAGAAACCTGATGGATCATATGGTAATGCTTACGTGGGGACTTTTCCCAGAACCGGTATATCCGTACAGAGGTCCCGGTTCGACTACAAACATTTCATCTTTCCGTGACGGAAATTTCAGAGGTGAATTTTCTGCATGGATTTCTCCTCTTGACAACTGGGGATGGGGATGGCCTGCATTTTCTCCAGGTTCTGATGTGGCCTACTTTATCAAAGAAAAACGTTTTGGGGCAGAATTAAGAGAAAAGCTTACCAACAGGCTTTCAAAGCAGGTTTTGTTCCACTTTGAGATCGAGCAGCTTCCCAATCCAAACAACAGGGTAACTATTAATGATCAATATCTGGATGTTCTGGGTATTCCTCGTCCTGTTATTCATTATGAACTGACGGAATACGAAAAGAGATCTATGGAGCAGGCAAAAAGTGCTTCGGACCAAATGTTCAAAAGATTAGGGATTGAGGATTTTACAAAATATACTGTGGAAGACAAAAACTCTGTGATCTACAACGGTGTAAGATATTCTTACAACGGTGCAGGCCATATTGTAGGAACTCACAGAATGGGTTCTACAGCAGAAGATTCTGTAACCAACAGCTACTGTAAAACTTGGGATCACCCGAATTTATACGTTGTAGGAGCTGGAAATATGACTACTCTAGGAACTTCAAATCCTACTTTAACCTTATCAGCATTCACGATCCGTTCGGTAGAATCTATCCTTGCTGATCTTGAAATTCAACTTAAAAAATAAAAACATGAGACAAAGACTTATCAATAAAACAGAACAACCACAGGAAACATTATTAAAAGGATCCAATATGGCAGGCAGAAGTGCTGTCGTTGCAGAAGCCGTTTCACTACCTTCTTTATTATTTGATTCAACGCTCAGCAAAGAAGATTGGGTTGAAGGAGTTAAACACCACAGCAAAATGGTGACGAGCCTTTTGCTCAATGATCGGATTAAAGAATTTAATGCTTATCTGGAATCTCAATCAGGTTCAGAAATTTCAGAAGTAAAAAAAGACTTAGTTGATGTGGATTACCGTCCGGTTTTACAGGACCTTTTACAGACAGCTATTCTTATCGAACACTCTACCATTCCTCCTTACCTTACTGCTTTGTATTCAATAAAGGATGGAACCAATGCTCTGGCTTCCCAGATTATCAGAAGTGTTGCTGTGGAAGAAATGCTTCACCTGATTATGGTTTGTAATGTCCTGAACGCCATCGATATTCAACCCTCTGTCAACCAGCAGGAGAACTATCCTACCTATCCTATGAAATTACCCATGAATATTGATTTCTATGTTGGTCTGGAAACCTTCTCCTCAAACAGCATTGCAACATTTATCGCTATTGAAAGCCCGGGAAATCCTTTGGTAAAAGCTCCTAAATATGATCATGAAACTGATTCTTCAGCCTTATATTCTCAAAGAGCTGCTGTACAGGAAAACAACTTCTGGACTCTTGAAAACATGAAAGGCTTCATTATGGAAAACGTACATACCATCGGTGAATATTACGATGCTTTATTCTTCTATATTGTTGTTTTCCAAATCATGGCGTATTACAAAGAATATGGAAGCCTTCCCAAGAATTTCGAGGAACTCAATACCGGAGGAATTTTCACGGGAAACCCTGCAAAACAGATCCGTCCTGAGCAATATTACGGAAGTGGCGGGAAACTACACTCTGTAGAAGCTTTGGCTGGGGTAATTGCCGTTTTCCAGGAAATCAAAGGACAAGGTGAAGGGGCTGACGATTCTATTTTTGATGTCGATCCGTCACAGTTTGAAGAAGGAGTGGAATTGGCTCATTATTTCAGATTTAAAGAGGTTTTCCATGAGCATTTTTATCTTGGAGGAAACTACGAACCTTTTATGGATGAAAACGGCATGATGCCTGTCACTACGCCACCTACAGGAAAAGATTTACCTGTAGACTGGAACCAGGCATACCCGATGAAACCTAATCCTAAGCTTGAAGACTATAAAGAGAATAAAGAACTATATGCCCAGGGCGTTGAGTTTAATAAAACCTATAAGCGTTTATTAGATGCTATTCAAAGTGCCGTGGAAGGAAATCAAAGAGAACTGGAAAAATCCATTATGTACATGTATGCCCTGAAAGAGCAGGCAGTAGGTCTGATGAAACAACCATTGGACTCTCAGACTAATGCAGGTCCTACTTTCGAATACATCAATTTATAACCCTTAAAAAACGATACATCATGCTTAAAAGAAAAAAAGAAAGTCCCGAAGCGGGAGGTGAACAGTTATTCCGTAAAATGCCAGGTCAGAACCAGGAATCTTTGGCAGAATTAATGGACGGATATTCAAAACTTCTTATCGACGATCCGGTAAGACCGTTTAGAGAAGAAAATCTGCAGGCAATAGAAGATAGTGTAGACTATGGAATTCTTGAAGCACTTGACGGAACCTGGGTAAGTTATAATGTGAATTACAATAAAGACATTACCAAACCTTCATTAGCGAGCGGAGTGCATACTACCATTATGCCTTCTCCTGGTACCAATTCCGGTACCATTCCCGGTAAATTTGCTTTTGACAGTGAAGAATATATTGAGAAGCTAACATTTTCTATCGTTCCCGGTGGAGTTCGTAACCGTGGTGGTGCAAGTGAACTTTTCTGCGGAGCTGTTAAATACGAGCAAAGTATCAAAAGTGTGAATACTGTGGAAGGGCAAGACGCTTTAAAGTACACTCCTATTCATGAAGAAAACGGGATGTATCTATGGCTGAGTGATGTCTACAATCATGCTGCAACGAAGGAATCTATTAAAAGAGACCGTGGTATTCATGCTTTTTCAACAGAAGATGCTGAGAAGTATGGATATACGGGAGAATACAGAGATGAACCTTTGGTAAGGGTAACACCAGACGGGGAAGAAAAAAAGTATATCCTTCTGAGCCAGCTGGAACCGGGACAGCCTTATTATGAGATTATTCCGGCACAGGAAATAAAGCCGGGAGCAGGAGTTGATGGTCCTTATTTTATTCCGGACTACTCTATTTCGCGAAGTGGCGTCATTCCTCATGGAAGTACCATTACTTTACTGGGAGATATTGCGGCTCAAAGAAATTCTGAAGGTGACACCATTTATTTAATTGACGGTTCTCCTAAATTCCCTTATGGTAAAGAAGCATGGGACACTAATCATCTCGCCATTTCACGCACGATGGGTAACGCGGGAGTAACACCAGACAATATCATTGATCTTGATAAACCTGCACCGGACTGGGTACATGAAACTTTAAATGATAAAAATGATCCGGGTTCAAACAAAATTTATACCCAGAGAATATTGGCAGACGATTTATATCCTTATTCTGTAAGACCGGATCTAAGGCTTAGAGATACATTAAGAGGTCAGGAAGTGAGCAATTACGTTCACGTTAAGATGTCATCCAAAATGAAAACCGGAGCGCAGGGAGGAGTTTTAAATGTTCCTTTTGTAAATCGTTTTGTTCCTACTGTTGAAGTGGATATGGATATGTGGATTGAAACGGTAATTGAAGACGGAAAAGAAATTCTTCAGCTTCAATACGAGCAAATTGTATTTTTCGAATTTGATTTCGGAAACGACGGAGGTACTACAAGCTGGCCTCATATCCAGGTAAATACGCTTCGTAAGCTGAAAGATATTCCTGAAGACCAGAGAGAAGTAATCGAAAATCAGTTCTTTGCTCCTGCCGGAACTTCTCATGCTGCTTCAGGATGTCCTTATCATAAAGGGTAATATTGAAAAAATTTGTGGTATCTAACTGCATCAATATCCGGAATAAAAAATAGGAGGCCTTTGTGGTCTCCTATTTGTGTGAAAAACCTCTTCGTATAGGATCATTTACCTTTACAAATGCCATTTTACCCATATCAAAAAACAACATAAAACTATGATTTACTGCCTTTTGATTTCAGATCGTTTATAGCATTAGCACTAGTAGTAAAAAAAAATAGATTACTTCAATCTAATTTTTATATTTGCAGAGTTTGATTTTGGATTTCAAGGCTCATTTTGGCCACGAAAAGTTCAGATACAAACAAAAAAAGACTACCCAACTATGAACAAAAAAATAAAAAATGGATAAGAGTAATTTATTAATTATTGTGACAGTAATCTCTCTGTTCGTTTCATTTTTTCTTGCCTTTTTTCTCATTACAGTCAAAACAAAGCATAAAACGAGCAATTATCTTTTGGCATTTTTTCTCATCATCACTGCAATAGACACCGGCGAACCTTTATTGAGTTTAATAAGTGATGTTCCTTCCAATCTTGGAATGCTCAGAAATACGCTTGCCTTTCTACAGATTCCGGTTTTTTACCTGTATGTAGTATCAGTTTGTTACTCTGATTTTAAATTTAAGCCTAAATATCTCTTACACCTGCTTCCTTTTTTAGCAGCAAACATCGCTTTGATCCCCCGTTTTTATTCAGTGGATACGGCTTCTAAAATTGATTTTATTATGAATCGTCAACATATGATAGAGCTCCAGTTCAATCATATTCTTTTTCATATACAGGCATTTACCTATTTTACTGCTGTTTTTATACTTTTGAGAAAGGCAAAAAAACTATATCTCGAGAATTACTCTGGTACAAGCATCAATTCCTATAGCTGGCTGTTCCAGTTTACCAGTGTACTGGCTGTTATTTATTTAACGGTTCTTTTAAAAAACATTTTAAAATTTTCAGATTACCCGTACCTCTCTGAGCTGATAAAAATTGGCATTCAGGTCGCCCAGCTCTTTATTGTTTGCTGGTATTTATTCAAAGCACTCAACAATCCCGGTTTATTCAGAAGCATTAATTCAAAATTAAAGCTTGTCTCCGATATTGTTTTAGAGGAAGAAAAGAGAGAGCCTGAAGCGGTACAGGAAAAAGAATATAATGAGGAGCTGTCGAAATTAAAGAATTATATGGCCGCAGAAAAGCCTTTTCTGGATCCTTCTATCACGATCCAGAATATTTCTGATCATATTGGAATTCCTACCCGTGAATTGTCTGTTTTGATCAATCATAAGCTAGGACAGCATTTTTATGATTTCGTGAATACTTATCGTATAGAATATGCTATGGATATTTTAAAAGATGTTACAAAAACTAAGGTAACGATTCTTGAAATCTTGTATGAAGTGGGTTTTAATTCAAAATCTTCTTTTAATACTGCTTTTAAAAAACATACTGGAAACACCCCGACCACTTATCGTAAAACATTACAAAACAACACATTGTAATTACTCGTACTTTTTTTCAAAGTATCCGAACTCATTTTTCTGATCAAATCCGCCCGATTACATGTACTCGGTCGCATAGGATAGGCTTCTTTCTCACATTTGTATCATAATAATGTTTAACCATCAATAACGATACAATGAAAACTTCATTCAACTTTTTAGCCGTGCTATTATTAAGCACTTTTACTTTTGGACAGACTGTAAACCAAAAGATAGATTCATTAATAAAGGATAATTTTCAAAAAAATCCTGACGTAGGAATCAGCGTTGGTCTGATCAAAAATAATGAGAAATACTTTACCGCCTATGGTAATCTGAATGCAGAAACGTCTGCTAAAATTGATAAAAATTCCTTATTTGAAATTGCATCCATTACTAAAATTTTAACGTCTAATTTAATTGCACAAGCTGCTCTTGACCATAAAATAAAATTGGATGATTATATAGACAGTTATCTTCCCAAAGACTATGTTCTCCATAAAAACCTTAGAAATAAAATAAAAATTTCAGATCTGGCTTCCCATCAGTCCGGCTTACCTGATGTTGATTTCGGAAAACTCGTAGAGCTTAATCCACAACAACCTGTCAGTAGTGTAACTCAGAAAACATTAGCCGATATTATCAATAATTGCAGTGAACTGACCGATTATGGCAAATACCGCTACTCTACTATTGGATATACCCTGCTGGGACAAATAGTAGAAAAAGTATATAGCAAGAGCTACGACGAAATTATCAGAATGAAAATAATAAAACCTTTGCAGATGAATAATACATTCACTAAAGATTTTGATGTAAAAAACAGAACTGTGGGTCATAATCCTGAGGGCGGTATTCAGGAGTTTTTCAAATGGAACATTACAGCTCCTGCCGGATTGGTAAAATCCAACGCTTCTGATATGCTTCTCTATTTAAAAGGCGTTCTCAATAAGGAAACAACCATCGGTAAAGCGGCAATCCTTACAGAAAAGATCTTCTATAAAGATGAAAAAAGAGAAATGGGGCTAGGGGTAAGTATTTCTACGGATGACGGTGACACCCTTTATTTAAAATCGGGAGATTCCATGGGACAATCTTCAATTATATGCTACAACAGAGCTAAAAACTGGGGTTTCATCATTCTTCTCAATCAAAGAAATTCAAAAATGAGACAAAACCTATTGGCTAAAATTAATGATATCTTATTAAAATAATAAATGAAATGAGTGACTATTTGTCAATAATTGCTGGTCAATTACTCATCAATGATACAAACTAAGGGGCAGATTACTGCCTCTTTTTATTTTCTTACAGCATAATACCTTTCCAAATATTACAATCCCTCATACGTTTGATCTACCATAAAAGATATTGCTTTTTTAATATTGGCACGTCCTTCTGGCGTATTGACATCTATTCCGCAAAAAACACTGCCATTCAGGGAAGCAAACATATTCAAATAATAAAGCCCTGAAACCATAATGGCCATAACAGAACGATACACTTCCATATTTTCTTTGAAACGGGACTCCATCAATAATTTAAAAATATATTCTCCGTTTTCTTCCTGAGTATCGATCAGTTTTTTTAATGATTTTCGGGGTTCAGATATCGTCCACAATAATAATTTCTGAGCTTCTTTGTTGGTGTACACATAGTCAAATTGTGACAGCAGCATATGCTCAATAAACTGTCTTCCTCCGTCTTCAAGGTTCGGCTTCATTTTTTCAACTTCTTCACTTGTTGCTTTCACCCAAAAATCTTGTGTACGGAGATATTCGTCCATCAGGCCATCCATCCCGCCAAAATAGGTGTAGATCATCTTTTTATCTACCCCAGCTGTCGCAGCAATATCATTGATTTTCAAACCTGCATATCCTTTCGTCTTCAGAATTTTCCCAACGGCATCTAAAAACTTCTTTTTACTGCGTTCTTTGTTCCTAATACTCCCCGATGCTGACTTTCTTTCCATAATTCAAGTTTCTATCATACAAGTTTAAGAATTTTTTTTATCATTTTAGACACCAAATAGTGTCTAATTACATCTAATTGTATATATTTGCACAAACTAATAACCATTTTATATAAAGTGACGATTGAAGTTGCATGATTAAGAGAGTTCAGATTGTATCGTTAGTTCCCTCAGTTTAAAATATTTCGAACATTAACGACTGAGGTAACAACACAACCAAACGGCGTCATTTTCTATAATGATGCCGTTTTTTTATTTTTTGAAGAAAGTAAATAAATCTTTTAAAAGGATATTATAAGCAACATGTGCTTTTTTTGTGAATGAAATTCATATTTCAAGGCTTGAAAAGACGGTATTATTTTATTTTTGGGAATGCAAATGGGGAATTATTACCCAATATAAGGAGATTTTATTTTTAATATTAAAAATAATTACATTGATAATCAACGAATTAAATATAAATTAAAAAAAAATATCATTTTGCACACTTTATAGTGTCTTATTTATATATATTTGTAGAAACTAAGACCATCTATATATTAAAACACTATTCAGGTTGGAAAAATAAACAATTTAAATTGTATTATTATGTTCCCTTACTTTAAGACAATTTCGAACACGAAACAACTAAGGTAGAAACACAACCCATAACAAGCCATTAGATTTCTAATGGTTTGTTTTTTTTTACTGAAAACTTTCCTCCATTACAATTTCTATTACCTGAACATTACAGGTTTTCATAAGTATGGTTTAATAAAAAAGAAATCGCTTTTTTGATTTTATCTCTTCCTCTAGAACTGTTGACGTCTATTCCGCAGAAAATGCTACCATTTATAGCAGCATACATATTGAGATAATAAAGCCCTGAAACCATGATAGCCATAATAGAACGCACATCTTCTGCATTTTCTTTGAAATGGGAATCCATCAGGAGTTTAAAAATATATTCACCGTTTTCTTCCTGTGTATCGGTCAGTTTTTTCAATGATTTTCGGGGCTCAGATAAGCGCCATAGAAGTAATTTTTGTGCTTCTTTGTTTTCGTAAACATAATCAAACTGTGAAAGCAGCATGTTTTCCATGAATGATTTGCCTCCATCATCTAATTTGGGCTTTATTTTTTCAATTTCTTCTGTAGTTACTTTACTCCAATAGTCCTGTGATCGGATGTATTCATCTATCAGACCATCCATCCCCCCAAAATAAGTATAGATCATTTTCTTATCTACCCCGGCTGTAGCAGCAATATCATTCACCTTCAATCCAGTATACCCTTTTGTTCGAAGTATCTTCCCCACGGCATCTAAAAATTTTTTTATACTGCGTTCTTTGTTCCGGATACTTCCTGCTACTGACTTTCTTTCCATGGTAAACTTTCAATTCTACAAGTTTATGAAATTTTTTTCGTTTTTAGACACTTTTTAGTGTCTAAATTTATATATTTGCAAAAACTAATAACCATTTTTATTTAAAGTAACGATTGAAGTTGCGTGATTAAGAGAGTTCAAATTGTATCGTTAGTTCCCTCAGTTCAAAATGTTTCAACATTCAATGACTGAGGGAAAACATTACTCAAGCAGCATCATTATCAATATAATGGTGCTGTTTTTATTTCTGAAAAGCATTTTTTAGATTTTATACTCAATGAACACCTCTTACATTTCAATTTTTTGAATTAAATCTATTTTTTTTTGATTCTAAAATCTTCTTTAAATGCCCTCTAACATTGACTTTTATCGATAGGACAAAACACTAATTGAAATTTTTTTTAAATTTTTTTCATTTTTAGACACTACATAGTGTCTTAATTTGTATATTTGCTTCAAACTAATAACCATTTTATATAGAAGCACTATTTGAGTTGGAAAAAATGAACATTTCGAACACAAGCAACTAAGGTAAAAACATTAAATGCGGCAGTATCATTAGATCTCTAATGATGCTGTTTTTAAATTACAGAGGTCACTAATATTGTAAAACCTAATAATCAGAGAAGAAAATCATGAAAAAAATTTTAATAGCAGCCGGTTTGATATTTTTAACCGCCTGCTCAAATCCTACCAGCAAAAAATATAATGAAGCGACAATAACTGAGGATCTTAAAGAGATCGGTGAAAGCAAGAAATGGAATGAGAAGGATGCCGGATTATTTGCAGGATGGCTGATAAGAGCTAAATTAAAAGGCGAATCATTGGAAAACAAGACGTATCAGAATATTCTGGATGAAGCCAAAAAATTTAAAGCCGAAGAGGATGCTTTAGCAGAAAAAGCAAAAAAGGAAGCTGAGGAAAGAAAACAGAAAATGAAAAATGCTGTTACCGTCACTATTTTTGCCAAAGAATATGTCCCAAGTAACTTTGATGCCGGAAGACTGGAGGATTACAATCTATTCAAATATGCTCTCCAGAACAAATCATCTAAAGAGATAAAAGCGGCGAAGATCAGTTTTAAGATTTTTAATGCTTTGGGGGAACAGATCGGAGATTCTTACAGCATGGATTTTACAGATGACAGAATTGCGGCAAATACTACTTTTAAAGGTGATGCTGCTTTCGATTATAACCAATTCTCCAATGATGATAAAAAAATAGCGTCTGCAAAATTTGAAGATTTAATTTTTGATTTTGACGTACAGAAAGTTGTATATACTGATGGTTCCGTGTTGGAATAACTGAGATATTCTTTTATACATTACCAAACATTTAGAAATTCCATGAGGTCCTGATATTGGGACGTTGTGGAATTTTTATTGATGGATACTAAAATTACTGTTTACTTATTCATCCATATTCTGATAACTTTAAGATTAATACATCATTACACAGTAAAAAATACTACTTTTACCCCACTTAATTGACAGCAATGAACAAATTGTGTTTTATAATTGTAATTTTTCTTATTTCAACCGGACAAACCCTTCATGCACAAACAGACAGTATCCAGAACTATGTAGTGAAAGCTCTTGATATTATGAAGGCTAAATCTGTGAATAAAAACCTTGTTAAATGGGATTCTTTATATACCGACAGCCGCCGCAAAGCAAAAGATCTGAAGGATATCAAGTCTACCTATCCCATCATCAAAGATGCACTAAGCGCCCTGAAAGACGCTCATTCCAATTTCTATCCTCCGGAATTGGTTAAGGCTTATGTTCTTGGATACAGAGCCACCGGTCAGGAGTTCCCTGTTATTGAATCAAAAATGACCAGCGGAAAGATTGCCTACATTAAAGTACCCCCTATCGCCTGTTATAATTTCAAAGAATGGGACGAATTTGTAAATACATTTTATACAAAAATTGAAGAGCTTGCCCTTCAAAATCCTAAAGGCTGGATCCTGGATCTCAGAGACAACTATGGCGGAATGCTTTATCCCATGCTCGCCTCCATATCTCCTATGCTGAATCAGAGCAATGTAATAGGAACTGTAGATGCTACAGGAAGCCGCTTTTTTTTCAATTATAAAGACGGAAAGTTTTCGGAAGGAAAAACAGTTACCCACCAGTTTACCGTTAAAAAAGCACCCAAACCCATCACCCAGCCCATTGTTATAATGGTCAATAAAAAAACGGCAAGCTCCGGAGAGTTCTGTGCAATTGCTTTTGTAGGACAGAAAAATGCAACAATCATTGGGGAGAAAACTCAGGGATTAACATCTGGAAATCAGGAATACAAACTTTCGGACGGAGCTTTTATCGCACTGACTATAGGCAATACGATTGACCGGGATAAAAAAGAATATGATAAAGTAGGAGAAGGCCTGAAACCCCAGATCATTCTTGAAGATACCTCAGATACCGGATATATAGAAATGGCCGACAAAATAGTCTCTAAAAAGTAATATCATCTTATATAAATAAACCCTTACAAGTCTGTAAGGGTTCTATTTTTAAAGAGTAAAGGCGATTACCCTTTTGCTTTTTCGTCTGTAAAAAACTCAAATCCTTGCTTTCTTTCAATGAGCTGCAGTGGATATAATGCGGGATTGTATTCACCGTTTAACACTTCATTTAATGCATGTTTTTTGGATTCACCAAATGCGATAACCAGAATATTTTCTGCTTTATTGATCAACGGTGCAGTTAAAGTGATTCTGAACATTTCCTGAGGTTTCAGATAATAAGCGGATACCCATTTTTCTTTTTCCTCCAAAACTGCTTCACCAGGGAATAAAGATGCTGTATGACCATCATCTCCCATTCCTAAAAGGATAAAGTCAAAAACGCCTTCATCACCAAGAACATTTCTTATCTGCTGTTCATATGAATTTGCATAATCCTCAGGAGTTATTCCTTCAGCATACATAGGAAAAACATGAGCTTTATCAACGGGTACCAGACTGAGAAGCGACTCATCCGTCATTCGGAAGTTGCTTTTATTGTCATTTAAAGGAACCCATCGCTCGTCAACCCAAAAGAAGTAAACCTTATTCCATTCAATCTGTTCAGCATACTTTTGGGTCGCCAATAGCTTGAAAATGGCTTTGGGAGAAGAACCTCCACTTAGCGCCACCACAAAACGGTCATTTTTCTGAATAGATTTTTTTGAAAGGTCAACAAAAGTATCTGCTGCCTTTGTGTACAGTTTTTCCAAGTCGTCAAATACTGTAATATTCATTTTTTTTCTGTTTAAATTTTATATTATACCCAGCTGTGTCCTTGTCTTTCAACCAAGGCATTACTGTCTTCCGGACCCCAGCTTCCCGCTTTATAATTGGGGAAAGATAAATCTTTATTGTTTTCCCAGGCTTCCTGTATTGTTGTGACAACATCCCACGCCTCTTCTACCTGATCAGAACGCATAAATAGAGTAAGATCTCCTAAAAGAGCATCCTGTAAAAGGGTTTCATAAGCTTCTGGAGTATCATCCTGGCAGGCAAAATTATCAAAAATCATTTCTGCTGGTTTCAAATCTAATGTCAAGCCCGGTTTTTTTGTCATGAACTGCAACCTAATATCCATTGCTGGCTGAATATTAATAATCAACCTGTTAGCTGACAAATGGTGCGGACTATCCGAAAATGTTGAATGAGGAAGCGGTTTAAACTGAATGGTTATATAAGAGTGCTTTTCTTTCATTTTCTTTCCGGTACGAACATAGAAAGGAACATCCTGCCATCTTTCATTATCCAGATAGAATTTTATGGCCGCAAAAGTTTCTGTATTGGAATCTTCTGCAATTCCGCTTTCCTGGCGGTATCCTTTTACTTCTGCTCCGCTTACGATACTTTTCGCATACTGGCCTCGTACCGCATAATGATCAACCTGATCTGAAGAGATTCTTCGAATAGATTTCAGAACATCAACTTTACGATCTCTGATCTCACCTGACTGCAATGATGCAGGTGGTTCCATAGCCACCATACAAAGGATCTGCAACAGGTGATTCTGAATCATATCCCTCAAAGCTCCCGTCTGTTCGTAGAAAGCCCCTCTTGTCTCAACCCCTACTTCCTCAGCTACAGTAATCTGTACAGATTCTATGTATTTATGATCCCATAATGGTTCAAAAATAGAGTTCCCGAATCTAAAAGCTAATATATTCTGTACTGTTTCTTTTCCTAAATAATGATCGATACGATAGATCTGTTCTTCTTCAAATGTTTTTGCCAGAAGACTGTTAAGCTCAATCGCCGACTGCTTATTATGACCAAAAGGTTTCTCGATAATAATACGGTCTCTTTTCGGATCAGAAGCTAATGATGTACTTTTGATATGGTTGGAAATCGTTGAAATGAAATTAGGTCCGATTGATAGGTAAAACAATCTATTGGCTCTTGTTCCGTAAACGGCATCAAAATCCTGTAATTTCTGCTGAAGAGACTTATAAGAATTTTCCTCATCCAATTGATGCTGAAAGTAAGTAATATGAGCCTGAAAACCAGCCCAATCTTCAGAAGTCACTTTCTTTCTGGAGAAGCTCTCAAGATTTTCTTTGATGTAATTTCTGAAATTCTCATCGGTATTTTCTGCCCTTCCCAAAGCAATAATATTGAAGCCTTTGGGCATTCTCCCGTCGATATATAAGTTATAAAATGCCGGAAAAAGTTTTCTTTTTGCCAGATCTCCTGTAGCACCAAAAATAACAATATTTGTTGGCTGCAAGACTCTATTTTGATTCATTTTTTCCGAATTTTATTGGTTTGCAGTTTGCCAAGATGTATGGAAAACTCCTTCTCTATCAATACGCTGATAAGTATGAGCTCCGAAATAATCACGCTGAGCCTGGATCAGATTCACCGGCAAAGATTCTGTAGTATAAGCATCAAAATATCCCAAAGTGGTTTGAATTCCTAAGCTTGAAATTCCGTTAGCAGCAGCATAACTTGCTGTTTTTCTCAGGGCTTTAATTTTTGATTTTACAAGTTCAGAAATATCGTGATCAAGAAGAATATTAGACAGATTAGGGTTTTGTGTATAGGCAGAATAGAATTTTTCCAATAATACCGAACGGATAATACATCCTCCTCTCCAGATTTTCACAACATCTTTCAACGGAATTTCAAAACCGTATTCTCCAGATGCTTTTACCAATAAAGATAATCCTTGTGCATAGCTAATCAATGTAGAAAGGAAAAGAGCATCGCCCACTTCCTTAATAAACAATTCTATATCTTCCGGTTTTGTTATTTCTTTTTCAGCGTATATTTTGGAAGCCTGAACTCTCTCTTCTTTATATGCTGATAAAATTCTTGAAGTTACCGCAATATCAATCGTAGGAATAGAAACTCCGATTTCCATAGCCTGCTCAGAAGTCCATTTTCCGGTTCCTTTTGCTCCTGCTTTATCTAAAATCTGGTCAACAAGATATTGGTCTGTAAATGTATCTTTCTGTGTAAAAATGTCTCTTGTGATCTCAATCAGAAAAGAGTTCATTTCACCGTTATTCCATTCTTTGAAAACCTGATAGAGCTGATCGTTATTTAAGCCTGCTCCTCTTTTAAGAAGATCATAAGCTTCACTGATAAGCTGCATGATGGCATATTCAATACCGTTGTGTACCATTTTCACATAGTTCCCTGCAGATCCTTTCCCCATATAGGCTGTACATGCTTCGTTGTCTACTTTTGCAGCAATAGCTTCAAGCATGGGTTTCAGAAGTTTGAAAGCTTCCAAATCTCCTCCAGGCATGATACTGGGACCTGTTCTGGCTCCTTTTTCACCTCCAGATACTCCCATTCCCATAAAGTGCAGCTTTTTTGATGCCAGATCGGCAACACGTCTGTTGGTATCTTCGAAATAAGAATTTCCTGCGTCAATCACGATATCACCTTCATCCAAAAGCGGGGTAATATTTTCCAGGACTGCATCTACAGGCTTTCCTGCAGGAACCATAAGAATAATTTTCCTTGGGGTCTCTAATGCTGATACAAAATCTTCTAAAGAGCCTGTACCTTTTACTTTCATTTCAGAAGCAGCTCCCTCTTCTAATTCTTTAACTTTCTCCTGATCAAGGTCGAATCCTGCAATTGAGAATCCGTTGTCAGCGATATTATAAAGAAGATTCCGCCCCATTACTCCAAGGCCAACCATTCCATAACTATATCTATCCATTATATTGATATTATATGTATTTTGTTATACAGACAATAAAATTACGTAAATGCGAATAAGGAAAAAAATAAAAGAAAAGAAAAAATTTATTCTAACTCTGTTTCATCCTCATTTATAAGCTACTAATATTCACATTTTCATATACTTTTCCTTCAGAAGAATAAAATTCAATCATTATTATGGGAATGATCTATTAAAACAGTCTGTTTTTTGGTATAATTAAACTTATATTTGCGAAAATTTAAAAGTAATGCACTATAAACTTGAACTCAACACTCAGGAGCCAAATTCTAAAATTGTTTTTAATACCGTCATATTTGATTCGTTCAAGATTAATATAGTTGAAAGATATATCGGGTCAATGAGGGCTCGTCCAACATTATGTGAAGTTTTATTTAAAGTAAGAACTTTAGATAACGTAATTGTCAACAGAAGAGATGGTAATGTAAGAGTAAAGATAAAAGGTGATGATTTTGAAACGTATCAGAGATTATCCAGAGACCTGAATTCTTACGAGTACAAAAACAGATTGATCAATAGAAAAGACGTAGAAGAAAACTATGTTCACTTTATCCTGAGTTTAGTGATCGCCAATTATCAGCTTAATTAAGCTGTTCTGAATTATTATCCCTCTATAGTTTTGTAGAGGGGCAATTCTCAAAAATGGTATTACGTCAAAAACATACCGTTTTCAATATCTTAAAAACTGAAAGTAGCCCGGGGAAAAATATTTTATTCTTCAATATTTGCTGCCTGAAAAATTTTCACAAAGTAAAATTTAAATCAAATTATTTGTGATTACGTAGGATATTGCTTCTCTAATATTTTTCACCCCAATTCTTTCAAACAATTTGCTCCTGTGAAACTTCACTGTACTAGGTGACACAAACAATTGTTCTGCAATTTCTTCTATTTTTAATCCCTGAAGATAGAGTCTTATAACTTCAATTTCTCTTATTTTTAAGGTAATTTCACATTCTTCAGACCTGTTCCATTAGGCTTAATCAAATCACTCAAACAAAATTAACTTATTGATTATATACAATTTACAACATCTACATTAAAAAAAGTAAAAAATATTTTGTTTTTATGACCAATC
Organism: Chryseobacterium sp. MEBOG07; assembly: GCF_021869745.1. NCBI lineage: Bacteria > Pseudomonadati > Bacteroidota > Flavobacteriia > Flavobacteriales > Weeksellaceae > Chryseobacterium > Chryseobacterium sp. MEBOG07. Next base: position 2,416,966 of record NZ_CP084579.1, on the reverse strand, counting down.
GGTCATATATTTGTACCCTAATTAAGATTCATCATGGCAAAAGGGGAAGAAACCAGACAGTTCATTATAGAACAAGCCGCTCCAATTTTTAATACAAAAGGGATTGCAGCTACTTCTATGAGTGATATTATGGAGGCAACCAAATTGTCTAAAGGCAGTATGTATGTTCATTTTGAAAATAAAGAAGTTCTTGCCTGCGCAGCCGTTGAGCATAATATGAAAATCTTAAGCGACAAGCTTCAAAGGACTTTGAGCGGACATAAAACTTCCAAAGAGCAATTATTGGCTTATATCGATTTCTTCAGTGATCCCAATCACCCACCGGTTGTTGGAGGCTGCCCTTTATTAAATTTTGGAACAGAGGCTGATGACACTAATCCTATCGTCAAAGAAAAAGTGAACCGTGCCATTAAACAAGGCCAAGACCTGCTTTCCGGCATTATAGAAAAGGGAATTGCCAATAAAGAGTTCAAAGCAGACTGGAATCCGGCAGATTTTGCGACCGTTCTTTTTGCGATGCTTGAAGGAGGTCATTTAATGTCCAGAGTGTCTGGCAATAATGAGAGAATGGAGGTTGTTGGCAATAGTCTGAAAAAAATGATTGAAGAAAATAGCATGTAATTTTTTTTATCCTAAAAATGACCGATCGGTCACATAGTAAAATTAAACTTTATAAAAAAGTATACTCGTAACAATTAATAAAAAACAAAACAATGTCAAAAACAGTTTTAATTACAGGAGCATCAAAAGGTTTTGGAAAAGCCTGGGCAGAAGCCTTTTTAGCAAAAGGATACAACGTAGCAGCAACTGCTAGAAATGTAGAAACCCTTAATGATTTAAAAGATAAATATGGAGATTCTGTATTAGCTTTAACATTAGATGTCGACAAACGGGAAGAATCTTTAACTGTGGTTCAGAAAGTACATCAGCACTTCGGCAGCATTGATATCTTAATCAACAATGCAGGATATGCCTTAACAGGGGCTGTAGAGGAAACGAATGAGCAGGAAGCCAGAGCTCAGTTTGAAACCAATTTCTTTGGAACGCTATGGCTTACACAGGCTGTTCTTCCTATCATGAGAGATCAGAAAAGTGGTCATATTATTCAGGTTTCTTCCATTTTAGGATTGGCAACATTACCCACTATGGGACTTTATAATGCTTCTAAGTTTGCTCTTGAAGGATTAAGTGAAACTTTAGCTACGGAAGTGAAAGAATTTGGAATTCACGTGACTTTGGTAGAACCTAACGGCTATGCCTCTAATATCTGGCATACAGGAATTAATACCCAAAGCAATCCGGCATATGATGGCGTTAAAAAAGCCTTTGCTGAATCTGAAACCTCTTTTGGAAGTGTAGATGCTACAGCACCGGCCCTTATAAAATTGGTAGAAACGGAAAACCCTCCTTTGCGTTTATTGCTTGGAAAAGTAGCTCTTCCATTTGTAAAGCACAATTATGAACAGCGATTAAAGCTTTGGGAAGAATGGAATGATGTATCTGTAGAAGCTCACGGATAGTCTTTTAAAGAAATACGATCATAAAATAAGCTCCGTTTTTTGTGTAAAACGGAGCTTATTTTATCTTTTTTTAAGAAGTCTTTTATTTTCTCAATTCACAGATCTCTTTTACCAATTTCGGATACATCTTCTGGAGATCAGTCCCCTCTTTTAGCTCTCTGTTCATCTGGCGGTCCATACTGTCATAATGATTATCCGGATACCGCTCATCCACTGCATCTCTTATTTCTGACTCATCATCGTTGTCATGATTTTCGGAGTAAGCTTCATCTGAGACATACAGAAGTCCCTCCCCCCAGCAATCACCGATATTAAAGCTGTATTTTCCGCTTACAAATGACTGGATATCTTTTGTAATGTCTTCAAAGAATTCTTTTCCTTTAAGGAGCAGCCAGCATCGGAAATAAATAAATCCGTCATCAGAAAGGAAGCCATCAAAGACATAGGTTCCGTTTTCTGACTTGAAATCACCTTCAAGGATAAAGGAAAGCTCAGCAATTTCGGCAGTATACAGTTCGTTCAATTTTTCCTGAAGCGTCTTTTCAAAAAGTATAAGCCTTTCTTTTCCAAATTTAGCAAGATAGGCCGTTAGATTTTCCAGGTGTTCATCCATATCATATTCGCTCCAATGGGCTTTTTTATAGGTATTGGATTTTTCGATCGCTTCCCAGAAATAAATATCTGCTTTTTCATTTTCTGAAAGTTCTTTTTTCTGAGGGACTTCTTCGTTCTCCTGAATTTCGGTATATCCTTTCTTTATCTTTTGGCTGATGAGTTTTTCAGATTCCCGAATGCATTCTTTTTCGTCGGCAAATTCTTTACTGGTTTCACGTCCTTTGGTTCCGGTTTTCCCGAATGCTATTTTTTGTGTAGTTCCAGAATATTCAATATTCCAGAATTTATCAGAAAGTTCTTCCTGATTGATAAAATTTCGTTTCATAAAAGCTTATATAATGTGATAGGCAGCACAACGAAACTACAAAAAAAATGAGAAATGAACGGCTTTCCTTAGTATTTCTTTTTCACCAGATTCATCCCTATGTCCCAAATCATTTTCCTGTTCACCATCTGGAATGTCTATTTCGATACGAAATATGACTACTTGAACAAATTACCTGTTTCCCAGGCACTTCTCGGAGCATAATTTTGTCTCATCAAAAAAGAAAAACAAATCTAAATCTAATACAACAAAAACAATGAAAACAACAATTTCCACCATCCTGTTAGCAGCCACTTTTACTCTAAGTACTCCTGCCATTTCCAAAGCGCAAAATAATAAAGAGACTTCTTTATCATCAAAATCTGATTCCAGTATTCGGGCTTTTCACATCAACATCCCGCAATCTCAGCTGGACGAACTGAAAAAAAGGATCTCTGAAACCAGATTCCCGGATAAAGAAACCGTGAAAGATGCTTCCCAGGGAATTCAACTCGCACAGTTAAAAGAATTGATTACTTATTGGGGCAACGGATATGATTGGCGAAAAGTAGAAAATAAACTCAATGCTCTTCCACAATTTGTAACAAAGATTGACGGTATTGATATTCAGTTTATTCACGTGCGTTCAAAAGAATCCAATGCGATGCCTGTCATCCTTACCCATGGCTGGCCAGGTTCTCCGCTAGAGTTCATCGATGCTATCGGTCCGCTGACTGATCCCGTAAAGTATGGAGGAAAAGCAAGTGATGCGTTTGATGTCATCATACCAGCTATTCCGGGGTATGGTTTTTCAGAAATCCCCACTGAATTGGGCTGGAATCCAGATCGCGTTGCCAAAGCCTGGGATGTGCTGATGAAAAGACTTGGCTACAAAAAATATGTTTCCGAAGGTGGTGACCATGGCTCTGTAATATCTGATGCATTAGCAAAACAGGCTCCTTCAGGTCTCCTGGGCATTCATCTTACTATGCCGGCCACTATTCCCTCTGATCTGGTAAAACCTATCAATGCCGGTGATCCAGCGCCAACCGGACTTTCGGCTTCGGAACTGCAGGCTTATAACGCAATGAGTACTTTCTTTGGACGAAATGCAGCGTATGGAGGAATGATGGTAACACGCCCACAGACTACGGGCTATTTGCTTTCTGATTCACCAAGTGCTTTAGCAGCATTTCTTTACGAAAAGATTGCCGAATGGAGTGAAAGCAACCTTCACCCTGAAAATGTAATAGGCCGTGATAAGATTCTGGATGATATTACCCTGTATTGGCTTACCAATACCGGTGCATCTTCTTCACGTTTCTATTGGGAAAATAATAAGAACAACTTCAGCTCTGAAGCACAAAAAACAAAAGATATAAAGGTTCCTGTAGCCATTTCAGTATTTCCCCATGAGATCTACCAAGCTCCAGAAAGCTGGTCAAAAAGTGCCTATCCTACATTATACTATTATCATAAAGCATCAAAAGGAGGACACTTTGCTGCATGGGAACAGCCACAGGTCTTTACAGAAGAGCTTAGAGCGGCATTCAAAGATTTAAGGAAAAAGCTTTAACAGTCATCTTGTTCAATCTAAATAAATAATAAAAATATGGAATCAAACAGAATTCAAGAAGTAGAAAATACAACCGTAGTAAACATTAGCAAAGTAGTATATTCTGGGAATGTTGTCGTAACCGGGGGAAGAAATGGGGAAGCAAAAAGCAATGATGGTAAACTCAACATAGAACTGACATCCCCCGGCACGAAAGGAAACGGTACCAATCCGGAGCAGCTATTGGCAGCGGGATGGTCGGCATGTTTTATAGGAGCCATGCATCTAGGGGCTTCAAAAACCGGAGTTGTTCTTCCTCCAGATCTGGCAGTCAACACTTCCGTAGATCTGGCTACCAATGACGAAGGATTTTTCCTGCAGACTCATTTACAGATCCATTTACCGGGACTGCCAATGGATGAAGCCAGAAAGGTTGTGGAAACAGCCCATGCAACATGCCCTTATTCAAAAGCTACCCGTGGTAATATCAATGTAAAGATAGATGTTGTGTTGTAGTTAGTACCGGAAATAATCTTAGATGATTTTCTGGTTAATAAGTCTTCCTTGTTTCGGCAAGGAAGATTTTTTTATGATATGAAAAGGTCTTTTTATAATGAATACTCTGTCTTTACATTATAAAACTTATTAATCAGTTTTCCTTAAATATTCTTAACCTAAACGTTCTAAGCTGATTATTTTATGCTCATTAATTATCATTAGTATTATTCTTCTGCTGTCCCATTTCAGAGAACAAAACAATACTATGAGATCTATTGAAGACAGTAACGGATATCAAAAAGAGACTGGGAAGCAAACCTAACAACCTTCTGCACCAACTACCAGAAAGAACCATCCGATGATAACATCTGGAACTCTCTGACGGCCAACAAAGACAAAACTATTACCGGAGCATCACCGAAGCACGCAATAGTATTTAAAGAAATCCTTCAGCCACTACGCAAGGAGAAGCGGAAGAACTTTTAAATCAAATAGAAATATTCTAAATTTGGATTATGGAAACAAACGAATTACGCATAGGAAATTATATATTGGATAAGAATTCATTCTTAATCTCCTCTTTCATCTTATCCACGACCTTACAAGTCTTCCAGGTTTCCTAAGCGTTTCTGTTTCAATTGTTTGTAAAATGAGGGGGAAAGGCCCGTAATTTTTTTAAACTGATTAGAGAGGTGGGCAACACTGCTGTAGTTGAGTTTATAAGAGATTTCTGTAAGATTGAGCTCGTCATATAGCAGTAATTCTTTTACCTTTTCTACTTTATTAATAATGATGAAATGCTGCAGCGTCATTCCCTTCACTTCAGAAAAGGTATTTGCCAGGTAGGTATAATCGTATCCTAGTTTTTCACTTATGTAATCTGAGAAATTTTCTTTTGGAAGCGCATCTGAATAATGTATCATTTCTATGACAACATTTTTTATCTTTTCTATCAGGATACTTTTTTTATCATCTAATACCTCTAGTCCTGTTTTAAGCAAGTTTTCTTTCAGTATTTGTCTTTGTTTGGGGCTAATATCCTCCAATAGGATTACAGTTCCCAAATCGACAACAGCATTTTTAATGCCCAGTCTTTCCAGTTCCTGATGGACAACCATTTTGCAGCGCAAGCTTACCATATATTTTACATACAACTTCATTATCCTTACCAATTACTTCATTAACAGCAATTTACTCAAAGTTAGTCTATTAAATCGGGAATATCTATGATTTATATAACAAATTCAAAGACTATTACAACGCTTTCCTTTTTTAATGGTTGAAATTTACAGATAACAAAAATATTTCATAATGTCAAAAGAAAAAGACGGAAAAAAGAAATCAGACAAAACTCCAGCTGTAAAATCCCTGAAAGAGAAACGAGAAGATAAAATGAACAAACGAAAAGACAGGGAAAATGAAGCCCGAAATACCGGTAACTAAATGGTAGCTCTGAAAAAAGAAGGTATTATACTTAGAAAAACCGAATTAGCTTTTGAAAGTGAAGGTGTTTTAAATCCCGCAGTTATTCAGGAAAACGGAAAAATACATTTATTTTACAGGGCTGTTGCAAAGAATAATTTCTCCAGTATAGGATACTGTATATTGTCAGATTATAAGACTATAGAAACTCGTTTGAGCAATCCGGTTATCATTCCTGAGTTTGAATACGAGAAACATGGTGTTGAAGATCCAAGAATTGTAAAAATAGATCATTTATTTTATCTTACCTATACCGGTTACGATGGAATCAATGCATTGGGAGCACTTGCAATATCCAAGGATTTTACATCTTGGCAAAAACTGGGAATTATTGTTCCAAAGATTCCCTATAAAAAGTTTAAACTTTTAACAGAATCTAAAGGGGCAATAGCAGGAAAATACGAAAACTCCAATACATTCTCGCCTATCCAAGAAAAGAATAAGGATCTCTTCATATGGGATAAAAATGTGATCTTTTTCCCAAGAAGAATCAAAGGAAAGCTTTATTTTCTTCATCGCATAAGACCTGACATCCAAATTGCAGGTATAGAAAATATTGAAGATTTAAATCCTAATTTCTGGAAAGATTATTTCCTTCATTTTGAAGATCATATCCTCTTATCACCTCAGCATGAGCATGAGATAAGCTATATCGGAGGAGGATGTCCTCCCATAGAAACTGAGCATGGATGGCTTTTGATCTATCATGGGGTACATAATACCATTGACGGATATGTTTACAACGCTTGTGCTGCTTTATTGGATCTTGATAACCCTGAGAAAGAAATCTCAAGACTTCCCTACCCTCTATTCAAACCCGAACAGCAATGGGAAAAGAAAGGAGAAGTCAATAATGTCTGCTTTCCGACCGGAGCTATCGTAGAAGGAGATACACTCCGTATTTATTACGGGGCTGCGGATGAAAGAATTGCTGTTGTTTCTTTAAATATCACAGAATTATTGAAAGAATTACTACAGTACAGAGTATAATAGATTGTACGGAATATCAGACTTTAAAATAGATATCAACATGAATAAAAATATAAACCCAAACGTGGAGGAAAAGACAAAAAGAAGATCTGTCCAAAGTAAAAAAAACACAATTAATTATAAACCTGAAATTATCTTCATAAGTACTTTTCCTCCTAAGGTGTGCGGTATTGCAACGTATTGTCAGGATTTGATAAAATCTCTACAGATAAAATTCAGAGAATCGTTCAAAATAATCATCTGCCCAATGGAAACGGAGGATGAAAACTATCATTATGACGAAAATACTGAATATCGCCTGAATACATCCGATGCCATTTCTTATTTGGAGCTGGCTGATAAAATCAATAAAAATGACAATATTCAACTGGTTATGCTGCAGCATGAATTTGGATTTTTCAACGAAACCAAAAACGGATTACCGCTTTTTCTCCAAAATTTAGAAAAAGACATCATCGTTACTTTTCACACCATTCTGCCAAAACCAGATTACAAGTTAAAAGAAAAGGTACAAGACATAAGTCGTTTTTCTAAATATATTATTGTGATGACCGGTATTTCTGCAAATATCCTTTCTAATGATTATGATATTCCATCTGATAAAATTAAAGTGATACCGCATGGTACCCATTTATTACCATTTATCGACAAAGCTTCACTGAAAGCGAAATATGGATTTAAAGATAAAAAGATACTTTCAACATTTGGCTTATTGGGTTCCGGGAAAAATATTGAAACCTCTTTAGAAGCACTGCCTGAAATCATCACCCAAAACCCGGATGTAATGTTTCTGATTATCGGAAAAACGCATCCAAGCATCATTAAGCATGAAGGCGAAGAATATCGTGATTCTTTGCAGAAAACGATCAAGAGACTCCATTTAGAAAAACATACTCACTTTATCAACCAATATCTCCCTCTGGAAGAGTTGTTAGATTATCTTCAGCTTACCAATATCTATCTTTTCACATCAAAAGACAGAAATCAGGCAGTAAGCGGCACTTTTTCCTATGCTATCAGTTGTGGATGTCCCATTATTTCTACTCCAATTCCGCATGCTTTAGAAGTATTGAATGAAGACCTGGGAATTATTATTGATTTTGAAGCTCCGGAACAGCTGGCTGCTGCTGTGAATACTTTATTGAAAAATGAAGTTGTACAGGAAAGATTACGATCAAAAAGTTTAGAAAAAATGGCTCCGACAGCCTGGGAGAATTCTTCTATTTCACACGCTATGTTATTTCAGCAATACAGCAAAGATAAGATGGCCTTACATTATACATTCCCCATCATCAATCTTAGCCATATCAAAAATATGACAACAGATTTTGGAATGATCCAGTTTTCTAAGATCAACAAACCGGATATAGATTCCGGGTATACTTTGGACGATAATGCCCGTGCTATGATTGCAGCCTGCAGACATTATAAGATGAGCAAAGATGAATCTGACCTTGAACTGATCTCAACGTACCTGAATGTCATCAAGTTTTGCCAACAAACTGACGGAAGTTTCCTCAATTATATAAATCAACACAAGGAATTTACACCGCAGAATGAGGAGACCAATCTCGAAGACTCCAACGGAAGAGCAATCTGGGCACTGGGATATCTTCTTTCAATAAAGGAAATCTTACCTCAACAGTTTTCTGATGAAGCAGAGTCTGTGATTGAAAAAAGTCTTTCAGTGCTTGAGAAAATACATTCTACTCGAGCGATGGGCTTTATCATCAAGGGATTACATTATCAAAACTCTGAAAACAATATTCCATTATTAAAAAAGCTTGCCAATCGGTTGGTAAAAATGTATCAGCATGAAAAACACAGAGACTGGCATTGGTTTGAAAGCTATCTGACCTATGGAAACAGTTTACTCCCTGAAGCTTTATTGTGTGCATGGATTACAACCAAAGACGAAATATATAAGCAGATTGCCCATGAATCTTTCCAGTTTCTTCTTTCTAAAATATTTATTAAGGGAGAGATCAAAGTAATTTCCAACAAAGGATGGCTGCAAAAAGAGATGGTTAAAGATCCTGAATCAATTGGCGGTGAACAGCCCATTGATGTAGCCTATACCATACTGGCCTTATCTACATTTTATAGGGTTTTTAAGGATGAAAAATACTTACAGATGATGAGGAGTGCTTTTAATTGGTTTTTAGGAAAGAATCATTTACATCAGATCATTTACAACCCTGTAACAGGTGGATGTTATGACGGTCTTGAAGAGAAAAATGTTAATCTCAATCAGGGAGCGGAATCAACAGTTAGTTATCTCATGGCAAGGCTTTGTTTTCCTAAATAACAACCTAACAATTTATGGCACTATTGTAATGAAAAGGTAGATTAAAAATATAGCGATCAGTACAATTCCCTGCATAATATTGGTTCTGCCTGTTGCCAGTGAAACGGTAATAATAAAAAGCGTCAGCCCCAAAAGTATCGTTGATTTAATATCTATTCCTAATGTCATTCGTATTCCAGTCATTACAGATATAATGGCAATGGCAGGAATGCTGAGTCCGATACTTGCCAAAGCAGAACCAAAAGCAAGGTTTAATGAGGTTTGGATCTCATCACTTTTTGCCGCTCTGAATGCCGCCATCCCTTCCGGAAGAAGAACAATACCCGCAATAATGATACCCACCAGAGACTTTGGAGCACCAGCTGAAATCACAATATGTTCAACATCCTTTGAAAGGAGTTTCGCCAATAAGACCACTATTCCCAGGCATAAGATTAACAATATACAACTGATATACAATTGTTTTTGGGAAATTATTTCGTGACTATTCTGTGTCGATTGGTTTTCTGATAGCTTGTTTTGTGGAGAAATGAAAAAGCTTCGGTGCCTAAGCGTCTGAATCATGGTAAAGCCGAGATAAAGCCCTAAAGAAATCAAGGCTATAAAAAGAAGCTGAAACCACGTATATTCGCCTCCCTGATGACTTATCGTATAATTGGGCAGGATCAGCACAAAAATAATAACAGAGGTAAGAGTAATCAGCGCAGTACTTACTCCCTGCAATGTAAAGCTCTGTTCTCTATATCTTAAAGAACCTATCACAATACAACCTCCGATAATTCCTGTAAGGATGATCATCACTGCTGCAAAGACCGTATCTCTGGCAAGGGTGATCGTTTCTACACCTTTAGCTCCAAGCATAATGGAAATAATCAACCCAACCTCTATTACCGTAATGGCAAATGCCAGAAGTAAAGTTCCGAAAGGCTCACCAAGACGATGGGCAATAACTTCAGAGTGATACACTGCTGCAAGAACACTTCCCATTAGAAATAAAGTAAGAATTACAGAATAATAAACGGAAGCAAAAATAGGGTTCCCAAAATAAAAAACCCAAGCCAGAATGGGCACTAAGAATGTCCACATCCATAAATATTTTTTTGTATTCATATAAACAGTAATTATTTTTTATAAGGATGAACCGTAGCTTTTGAGAAAATCAACAGGTTTATATTTCTATTTTAAAAACAGGATATATGAACGGTCAGAAGTGCTTCAAAGATACTATATCAGAAATTTTAACTACTGAAAAAGAAGTAATAGGCAGGAACTTAAATCCTCCAAATTGGGAGTTCAACGTAATAATGTACTAAGGTACAAATTATCAATCACTTATTATCATTATAATAGGAACATTTTCTTCTTCTTACAGGGCGCGCTCTGTTTCAGCAGCAATACAAATCTAAAAAATTGACAAAAGTGTGATATGTACAACATTAAAAAAGCAATCTGTAATACAATAGATTATAAAACAATCAACTTTGTATAGTAGCAATTAAGTTACACTAAACTTCACATTATGGACACAAACCACAACAAAGGTGACAAATTTTTCAAAATTCCGGGAGACTGGAATGTGCAGTCAAAACATCTAAAAGAAAAATTTTCAACATTGACAGATTACGATCTGAAGCTTGAAGAAGGTAAAGAAAAGGAAATGCTTGAAAGAATTGGAAACAGACTAAGAAAAAACCGTGAAGAGGTTCTTACCATTTTAAAAGAAATTAATTTTTCATAAACTTTTTGCGAATGCAGTGAAAATCGATTAAAGAAGGTTCTAACTGAAAAAGGGGTGGAAAGTCAGGCAGTTCCATCCCTTTTATTTACCATACAATGACACTTTACTCTTAAACAAACTGTGATGAATCATAAAGAAATTGAGAAATCCAAAGTATACGTTATCAGCCAGATTGTAGAATATATTTCAAATTCTGTAGTTAGCAGAACAATACTGGGAAAATTAACAGGTACTATCAATATCCTGTCTTTTGATGATGAGCAAGGACTTCCAGAGAAAATATCTCCTTTTGATACTGCTATACAGATTATCGAGGGTAAGACTGAGATCGTCATAGATGGAGCTTCTTATTTTATGGAAGAAGGTGAATGCATTGTGATTCCGGCTCACCAACCTCATTCCATAAAAGGAAATAAACGCTTTAAAATGATATTAACCATAATAAAAAGCGGCTATGAATAAAATACACACTGTATCCATTTTAACAAAAAGGATATTAAAAAAAACGCTTGAAATTCAGAAAAAATTTCCTGAACTGTATGAGCTGCTAGATGAAACCCCATTATTCTTTTCTTTTACAGAGAAAGATATCACGATCAAGGACTTAAGACAATATCTTATTTCCCTTAGTATGCAACAGAAATCTTTCGAAAAAAGGATAAAAAAAATAATTTTCTAATGAAAAAGCTCAATAAACATCCTAAACCCAAAAATAGATTTGGAGTTAGAAGTAAAAAGAATACTTCGCGAAAGGCCTATTATTCTCAGTTTGTCTCCTTATTCTACATCAGAAATACCAATATCACTTTGGAAAGAGATGCAAAGGAAATTCTCAGAATGCTAAGAGAATTACAGAACCTCAATAACAAATCCAGATTGGTCTTCAGTACGCATTGCGGTCTCAGCAAGCATAATCTGTGGCAGTCTGTACTCGTTGATCTTCATGACAACATACAATATATCAGATTCCAGTTTGAATATATACTGGCGAATATTATACAAAAAAACAAAATCAATTCTCCTCTATTCTGGCAGCAAAACAAAATCTATATGAACGGTTTGGAAGGTAATCATGAAAAACTCATTCAGATGGCTAATCAACTTCTGCCAGAAGAAGAAAGGTTATCCTGGAAAGCAGCTATATGCAATTTTTACGATGAAATTTTATCTTTACTCGCTCCGCTTACAAGCATATGTAAACTTGAATCCGACTTTATTGAAAGATATAACCCTAAAATCTTCAACAAAATTACAGTGGATATTATTAAAGATATCCCGAAAGATTACACTTTAAAAGAAGCAAGGGAGTACGAACACGAATATTTGAAAATATTGACAGATTATAGTCATGAATTCAATAAAAAGAGTAACCTTTGGGAGAGTTTATTACATATACTTTCAGGAGGTATGTACCAGTTACCGTCAGAGCGCGTTATGCTTAAAAGATGGATTAACGGAAAAATGAAAGAAAAATTTCCTAAATAATCCTTCGCTTCCATCCATAGCTATTAAATATTTGTACAATGAAAATAATCCATCTTTTTCAGTTTAAAAATTCCATCTTCCATAAAATTCCGTTTTTTAAGGAAGAGCATAGGTTGAAAAATGATCTGACAGAATTTGGACTGATGAATATTGAAATAGTAACGGAGTATGTCGTTAAGATTCATGATGATTTTATTTTTGAAAAAACATCCAAAGATGATCTTCTACAGGCATGCAAAAAAGCTCAAAAAATAATAGAACATTATTTCGTCACCGGAATAAATGATTATGGCAACATTAGAAATCATTTATTCAGAGATTAAATAGTCATCCAGTTAATACATTTAACAATGAAAACGAGTCATATTAGCCAGCAAAAGATTCCGGAGGGAGAACAAATAAAAGGTGAAGACATTAGAGAAGGAATATTTATGCTTATACAACAGAATTTTCCGGATGTAAGCCAAGATGACTATATATCCATTACAGAGCTTAACCATTACAGAAGGCTGTATCTCACTTCTTTAATTGTTGAAGAAAAAGGAGAACTTGAAAGTATAGATCTTGATGTCATAAATGCGATCAAAAACAACTCTATCCTCTCGGAAAATATACAAGATGAAATAGAAGCCAAGATTAGTTTTTCTCAAAAACTAGCCGATAATGTAGCTTCTTTTGGAGGAAGCTGGACATTTATCCTGGCTTTTTTTTCATTTATACTCGTCTGGATTGCAGCAAACATCTGGTTTTTAGCAGTAAAATCATTTGATCCATATCCATTTATACTGCTTAATCTGATTCTTTCCTGTCTGGCGGCTATTCAGGCTCCCATTATAATGATGAGCCAAAACCGGCTGGAACAAAAAGACAGGATAAGAGCTGAACACGATTATAAGATTAATCTAAAAGCCGAACTGGAAATACAGCTTTTGAGCGAAAAAATAGATCATCTTCTTGTGAGTCAAAACAAAAAACTGCTTGAAATACAAGAAGTACAAACTGATTATCTGGAAGATCTGACTAATATTCTTAAGACAAAATGAACCGTTTCTCATTCATTTAATTTTCTTAGATCAGTATTTGATTCAAAGCACCTTTAAAACATCCTAGAATGAACTCGGTGTAATACAGCTGAGCATCCAGGGCCTTATATTTATCATGAAGATCTATTCGTTTGGAAAGTATGATCTCCCCTTTATAGCTGAACGAACAGAACGAAAAAACATGAAATCCCGAATTCCTTGCAGATTTTGCATAGCCTGTGGATGATATTCCCCAGTCTGTTCCAAATGACGAAGCTACCTTTACAGCCATGATATCGGCCATACGCTGGGTCTCAAAATCATTTTCCTGTTCCTCAATACAGTTGCTGTCCAGAAATCTGCGCTTTTCAGGTAATGTAAAGGTGGTTATACCCCCTTTATAAAACAAGCTTGAATTAGGCATCTGCGAAAAAGCCAACTGCAATAATCCTGAAGTTACACTTTCTGCTATAGATACGGTCTCTCCTATCGTAACGAGTGAAGTACTGATGTAGTCGAGTAAGTTTTGCTGGAATTTCATGATATAAATTATTTACTATTTATCTGCTTTACAAATCATTTTACACTGCCATTACTGTTAAATAACATCGTAATTATCCACTGTTGTAGCAAAATAGTGCTCAATCATTTCATTGGCATTTTTGCACATCATTATAATATCTTTCCTTGGAGTATCTTCAAAAATGAAATCTTCAGGAACATCGATAATAAATTCGGTGACCTTTTCAGTATTCATTAAATCATAAGTCATTAAATCATTCAGATTATCCAACCTGCATTCATCCTTAAAAAACGGAATTTTACGGGAAATGGAATTTTTAAACTGAAAAAGATGGATTGTTTTCATGCCTTGATTATGTATTATTGATGGGCACAAGTCCCTGTACCTCTGGGGACAGTTTAACTGCCTGTTATTTCCTTTTATAAGGTGACATTCGGTTTTTATCTGGTAGCTATGGCATATCGATTACATCCCTGTGAATGGCTTATAGATAAAGGAACAGAGGCCGTAGCCTCTTATCCCTTTATTAATTAAAATACTGAAAAACAGTTCTACTGTTTTTGATTTTAATAAGCTCATTATTTAATTGAATATAACTACGAATTTCACGTACTTTTCACGGTTTGTATTTATTCTATGAAGTATAACTGTACAGTCAGGGTATGCAATAATTGTCGTAAAAACTTTCTCTTAATATTCCTGATTGACTGAATACCAGTATACAAAGATGGGGGCTTTAGAATACAATATGCTACATATATTTATAATGTTCTTACATATATCACACCTTCCTTCTGTTGATAGACTAAATACATTTGATGATACTTTACATGTTTCGTTCTTTTTCAAATTCCCATACCCTGTGCCCAGCTACTGCTTTTATAAATTTTTCATCCCCGTTCTTATGAGCATTGGCAATCACCGCAGGATCATCGTTCTTCTTATTACCGATATTGCTGGCGTTATAAACTTCATCAGTTTTATCTCCAAAATAGATTGCTTTACAGTGTCTGTAAGCTTCATTGATAAAATTTAACACCAACTGCTTATTTTCAGGGTTTAAAAGTTCTTCCACAGAATTCTCTCCAGGACAAATGTACAATGCATCAAAACATACACTTCCCGTATTTGTCAATGTATGTTTAGGACTGATCGGATTTCCGTTTTTAGGCTTCACAGGAGCCAGACTTGGCGCAATAAAGTCCACCCGCGCATTAAGACTTTCCAATTTATTTTTTAGAGCATCTACAGGGGCTTCATCAAATCCATTGGCTACAATAAATCCAATTACCCTACTTTGTATGGTGTCTTTAACGGTGTTTTGCATGCTAAGAGCTTCCGATATATCTGGTTTTGGCTCATGGACTTTACTCTGTAAGGTGTCAGGGTTTACATCTGCCGGAATACTTTGATTAGGCTGATCCAATTTTTTCACTTCCAGCCCCAATTTATCAGCTACTTTTTCAGCAAGATCCATATTGATATATCCCAGTTGTCCTACTACCCTTTCTCTAATTTCAGGAATAGTGACCTTGGAGAGTTCAAAAATCAAAGCTTTCTGAATGTGCTTCTTTTCAGGCTCTGACTGGCTGTTGTAAAATAATTTGGCCTGTGAATAATGATCTACAAAACTTTTACTCCTGGCTCTTACTTTAGTTCCGGAAATCCTTTCCTGGTGTGATGCAAAACCACCCTCTTTCATCATGGCCTGGTAAGGACAGCCTCCGCCAATAGAATTGGGTTCATAGCTTACCTTTCCCTTGACAATCTGCTGTCTCATATGACCGTCACGCTGATTGTTATGAACGGTATTGACAGAGCGATTAATAGGAATCTCATGAAAATTAGGTGATCCTAATCTGGACAATTGCGTGTCTGTGTAGGAAAACAACCTACCCTGAAGTAAAGGGTCATTACTGAAATCAATACCCGGAACAAGATGTCCCGGATGAAAGGCAACCTGTTCCGTTTCTGCAAAGAAATTCTCAGGATTTTTATTCAGGGTCATCGTTCCTATGATTTCTACAGGAACCAATTCCTCCGGAACAAGCTTGGTAGGGTCCAGCAGATCAAAGTCAAAATCATTTTCATCTTCCTCAGGAATAATCTGTACTCCGAAATCCCACTCAGGAAAGTTTCCGTTTTCAATGGCTTCCCAAAGGTCTCTTTTATGAAAATCAGGATCAATACCCGATATTTTCTGTGCTTCCTCCCATGCTACGGAATGAATTCCAAGCTTAGGCTTAAAATGGAACTTCACAAAATGAACAGCTCCTTCATTATTAATAAATTTGAATGAGTGAACGCCAAAACCTTCCATCATCCTAAGACTCCGTGGAATAGCACGGTCACTCATTGTCCACATAATCATATGCATACTTTCGGGCATTAATGATATAAAATCCCAGAACGTATCGTGGGCAGAAGCTGCCTGTGGAATCTCGTTATCAGGTTCAGGTTTTACAGCATGAACCAGATCCGGAAACTTCATGGCATCCTGAATAAAAAATACAGGAATATTGTTACCTACCAGATCATAATTTCCTTCATCTGTATAGAATTTAACGGCAAATCCTCTGACATCTCTTGCAAGATCTGTACTTCCCTTGCTTCCCGCAACGGTTGAGAATCTCACAAAAATGGGGGTTTCTTTTCCAATCTCTGTTAAAAATCCAGCCTTTGTATATTTTTCTATGCTTTTATGAAGCTTGAAAATACCATGAGCTCCTGATCCCCGGGCATGAACAATTCTCTCAGGAATTCTTTCATGGTCAAAATGGGTAATCTTTTCTCTGAGAATAAAGTCTTCCAGTAATGTGGGACCTCTTTCTTCTGATTTCAGAGAATCCTGATTATTATTAATTTTCAGGCCCTGATTTGTGGTCAGCTTCTCATTATCATTGGATGTACTTAATGACTCCAACTGATTAAGCTTTTCATTTTGATTTTTTTTGCTTTTCATATCAATACTTTTTGTTGTGGTAGAAATTAGTGGATAATAGGAGTGATCTGAATACCATTATCCTTGGTATTCTAGATTTGTATCTTTTATTAAGAGATTCATTTCTATGAATCCCATTATTTATAGCGATCTGTTCTGGGTTGATCATCACTTTTCCCAGCTGATTTTTTTTTACCGCCAGGAAATTTTCCTAATTTTTCGTAGAATTTATGTAGCTGGTCAAGTTCATCTTCGGTCAGATCTTCTATATCAACTAGCTGATTACTAGCACCCTCATGGCTTGCAATAAGTTCATTGAGTTTAATCTGAATAGCTTTTGAATCTTTATTCTGTGCTTTCTGAATGAGAAACACCATAAGAAAGGTAATAATAGTAGTTCCAGTATTGATGACCATCTGCCAAACTTCTGAAAATTTAAATATAGGACCGGTAGCTGCCCAGACGGCCACCATCAAACTTGCTCCAACAAATGCACCTGCACTTCCTGTAAAACATACAGCCCAGTCCGAAAACTGGTCAAAAAGGTTCTTTTTCATAATTAAAGGGGGATTTTGTACAAAACAATATTTCAAAACTGAAACTGTAAAAAGAAATGCAATGTTGTCTGGTAATGATTTCTCTAATGTATGCAAAACAAGGCTATTTCTTTATGAGCCAGATCATAATAATGAAAAAGCTCTAAGATGATGTACTCTTCAAAACGGCCTTAAAATTGTACATCTTAACTCTAATCACTAAATCTATTATTATGGCAACCAGAACCACCACAAAAAAACAAGCACGCGAAAATCAACAAAAACACCAGCTAAAAAAAATGCAGCTAAGGAACTGAAAGATTTATTTGAGGATTCACTAAAAGACATTTATTGGGCTGAAAAAGCTCTTGTGAAAGCATTACCTAAAATGCAAAAAAATGCTACAGATAAAAAGCTTAAAACTGCGATAGAAGGTCATTTAATGGAAACTGAAATTCATGTAAAAAGACTGGAGGAATGTTTTAAAGCCCTCAAAAGAAAGCCACAAGCCAAGAAATGTGATGCTATGCAAGGACTGCTGGATGAAGGCAAGAGTATCATGGAAGAAACAGAAGCTGGGTCTGTAAGGGATGCAGGTATTATAGCAGCAGCTCAGAAAGTAGAACATTATGAAATTGCCACTTATGGGACATTAGCAGCATATGCCAAAGTTTTAAAAGAGAATTTCTGTCTTAAAAACTTCCTGGCCACACTGGATGAAGAAAAAAAATGTGATGCTCTTTTAACAAAAGTTGCTGATACAAGACTTAATATGAAGGCTGTATAAATAAGATCTCACATAAAAAAGATCAATAACCGATCTTTTTTATGTGAGAATTTTAGTATTGTTTTATTTTATAGCTAAAAATATAATTGAAAATAGATGTTTAGTGAAGGTCAAAAATTATCTTTTCTAATCCGCATTATCTTATGGATCCTCAATATAGAATGACAATAGGTCATATAGATTTGGCAATGATATCCTTAAAGTATTCTTACAACTACACTCAAATTATCTAAAGATCTTTTGCACAAACTGATAAAGGCATCTTCTCCAAGTCAGCCATTCGTGGTATGTCTGGGGAGATTTATATTGAGAATACGGGTATTTATTTTGATTAAAATAAGTGATAATCGCTTGATTATACTCAAGAAATCTAGCGTCCTCTTTTTCACCAATTCCGATGAAGAAAAAAGGTCTTTGTTGTGATTTTAATAAATTACTGATAGGAAGTTCTTTAAAAGGCTCAATGTCTGTTCCTTCATAAATAACAGGACTGAAAGATCCGATTGCTGAAAATAGCTCCGGATTGTTTGCCCCGATCAACATTGCCTGATAACTCCCGCGAGAAAGGCCAGCAATTGCTCTTTTGCCATTAGTCTTATATTTTTTTTCGATGTAGGGAATCAGTTCCTTAATGACGATCTTTTCAAGGTTTTTAGTTGAAAGAACAGTTCTTGGATAATTGTCCGGTATTTTTTCTTCTTCCGGGTTCAGGGCAACCCCATAATCCATCAGGACAATCATTTCTTTCGCCTTTTTTTCAGCAAAAAGATTGTCAAGAATATTTTTGATATATCCCTGTTTTTCCCAACCTGTAATATCTTCACCAGTTCCGTGATAAAGGTATAAAACCGGAAATTTTTCAGTTCCGTAATTTGGAGGAAGATATACTTTGAAATTTCTTTTTCCCTTGGTTATTTCTGAATGTAAACTGTCATCAACAATTTTTCCGTGCTTTACATTTTTCCTGAAGAAAAAATCTTCACCTGAAGGAATTTCAATTCCGCTTGTAGGCTGACCATAACCGAAATAAATTTCTGTATTGGGATCATTTGTGCGTTTGCCATCCACATTGAACCAATAATAATGAAATCCAATTTCCATTGGAGGAGTAGAGATATTCCAAAAGCCATCTTCATCTTTAGCGGTAACTGATTTTAAATTTTGCATTCCATCTCCCCCCTCTAAAACAACAGATTTTGCAGCCGGAAAATAAACTTTAAACTGAGCTTGCCTTTCTGCATTAACTTTCGGAAATTCTTTCCCTTCCAATATTGTTGAGGAAGTTTTATAATTCTGGGAAAACATCATGGCTGAACATAGTCCAAGAATGGAAGTTATTAACTTTAAATTTTGCATTTATTTCGTTTTAGAATCGTAGAAAGTTGTGTAATTTATGGATTTATACTTAAAAAAGAGAATAAATAGACCTACTCATCTTAAAAATAAACTGCCCCAAAAAGTATCTGGCTTTCTGGGGTAGTTATTAATATTCCTTTTAATATTCAATAAATGAAATGATCATTTCCTAATGTCCCAATTTTCACCTATTACTAAATTAGAAAATAAATTTTGACCAATTAATAATCAAACTGAAGTACTTTTAATAATTCCGTTTGCTGCATAACTTCATTTTTACTGTTGATCAGATTATAATTTGCCTGGAGCCAGTTATTTCTCACCACAAAAAACGTATACGCATCCATCAATCCTTCTTTGTATTTTTCTTCTGATTTTTGGAAAGATAATTTCTGATTTTCAAAATTCGATTTCAGCAAAGTATATTTTTCCTCAGAATTCTGAAACTGTGTTTTGATGGAATTGATACTTTGTGTAAGATTATTAATGACAATTTCTTTCTCGTAATTATAATGAATAACATTCAGTTTTGCAATTTCAACACTGTTTTTCACTTGCAGTTTATTAAATATCGGAACCGAAAGTCCGAATGAAACCTGCTGACTTTTATTTCTTTTAAACTGATCCGAAAAAGGATCTGCAGATTCCCCCAAAACCTTGCTGTAAAAACTTGACCAGTTATAAGAACCGTTAAGCGTAGGCAGATAGGCAGATCTTGCAATACTGATATTCTTTTCGGCAGCATTTATTTCTGTGATTACCGTTTTATAAGCAGGGTTTTTCTCCAAAAGAGTTTTCAGAAATTCGGGATCATTAAAGTTAAAATCGGACAGATTTTCTTCAGTCATTTTAAAATCTAAAGAATCGTCTGTGATAGCCAGCGCATTCAATAAATTTATTTTAGAAAGATCCCGGGCATTCTTTGCAGAAACCCACTGTTCCTGTAAAGTTCCGAGGTTTGCTTTAATGTCGTACACATCGCTTTTTGGTCGGTTTCCAATTTCAACTTCTTTCTCGGTGCGCTTGATCTGATCTTCGATTCCTGAGATTTGGGTTTCCAGAACATCCAGCCAGCTTTTGCTGTTCTGATATTTGAAAAACATTTGGATAACATTCAGTTTTACTTCATTTTGAGCCTGTCTCATTTTGTAAGTTGAGCTCTCTTTATTAATTTTTGATAAAGAAATATTGAGATAATTTCGCCAGTTCATCAGTTCCCAATTGGCTTGTGCATACACTTTGTCGTATTGTGTATTTATCGCTTCTCTTTGGTTGTTATTCTGATTGATCCCTAATCCGAAATTGTAATTATGATTAACTCCCGCTTCAGCTGACGGCAGCAACATTCCTTTTGCAGCAGAAATCTGATGCTCATTTTTCTGAATTGTAACGGTAGCCTGCTTTATCAACGGATGATTTGTGGCTGCATAATCCAGACATTGGTCGAGCGTCCAAACCTGCTGAGCCGGAAAAAGATTGATGATGAATATGAAGAATAATTTTCTCATAATAAATTGACTGACAGTTGATAATTAATAGTTGATAGAAAAGCTTATGATTTACAGCTTACTCGTATTTCAGATATTTTACAAGATTCACTTTTGTGGCCTGGTAAGCTTTGATGCTTACCACAGAAAACGTAAGTAAAAGCAAAATAACAAGACTGAAAATAAATGGCCAAACCGGCATATCTATTCTGTACGCGAAGTCTTTCAGCCATTCATTAATCAAATAATAACTGATCGGGATGCTGATAACAACAGCAGTAAATGTAATCCAAAGGAACTGTTTCGTTAACCCAAGAATCAATATTCTGTCTGATGCTCCAAGTGTTTTTCTGATGGCAACATCCTTCAGTTTCTGCTCAATCATTAATGATGACAAAGCGAATAAACCTAACAATGCAACTATTAAAACCATTGCATTCAAGATGGTGAAAAGCGTCTGCTGTTTTTGATACTTTACGAATGTTTCAGCAAATTTCTTATCCAGAAAATAGTAATCGAAAGGATAACCCGGCTCCACATTACTCTGCCAATAGGTCTTCAATCTTTTTACAGTACCATCAATATCATTTTGATCTATTTTCAACTGAATATTATAGACATTAAACCGCTTCCATTCCGTTTCTTTATAATGGAAAAATATGATAGGTTCTACTTCCGTTCTTAAACTTCTGATGTTGAAATCTTTTACAACACCTACGATTTTATACTTTTTGTTATCAAATCCCGGTTTAATTTCATTCTTTAAAGCATCTTCATCTTTCCAGCCGAATTTTCTTACAAAAGCTTCATTAACCAACACATTATTTAACGTATCCGATGAAAGATTAGGATCCAGCCAGCGGCCTTTTTTTAGTTTAACATTAAGGAATTTCAGATAATTATAATCCATAGATCCATGCTGTCCCTGAATACTTTTATCCATAAAATCCACATTGGAACTGCTTGATCTGTTACTTCCGGGAACCGCTTCTCCGTAAGAGACATCGGTCACACCCTGGATTTTTCTCATCTCTGTTTTAAGTCTTTCATATTTCAGCCAAGGTTTTGGATTGCTTTCATTAAAGTTGATCATGACGATCTGTTTTCCGCTGTAACCCAAATCTTTATTCATCATGTATTTCACCTGTTGATTAACGATCAATCCGCCAATAATAAAAAATGAAGAGATGACCAATTGTAAGGTAAGGATTCCATTTCTCAGCCAAACGCCATGCTTGCTTCTTGCAAAATTTCCTTTTAAGGTTTCTATGGCTTTGAAGTTGGCCAGGTAGGTTGCCGGTATCAATCCTGAGATCAGCGTCACCATAATGACCATCACAAATGAATAAAAGTAAATATGCCAATCGTTCATCTTCATTTCTTTGTCGTAGAACTTGTTGAAGCTTGGTAAAAGAAGCTCCGTTAAAGCCAATGAAAGCAAATATGACGCGATGCAGATCACAAATGTCTCCATCAAAAACTGCAGAACAAGGTTGGATCTTGTACTCCCAATTGCTTTTCTAACCCCGATTTCTTTTGCTCTTTGAGAAGCTTGCGCCGTTTTAAGATTGATGAAATTAATAGCTGATAACACAACAATCAAAACGGAAAGTGTGAAAAGAATCATTAAAGTTTTAAAATCCGGATTTCCGAACCAAGATGTCTTTGTATGAAGTTTTATTTCATCCAATCGTGTCAAGAGGCTATCCGTAG
This sequence comes from Chryseobacterium sp. MEBOG07, assembly GCF_021869745.1. Classification (NCBI taxonomy): domain Bacteria; kingdom Pseudomonadati; phylum Bacteroidota; class Flavobacteriia; order Flavobacteriales; family Weeksellaceae; genus Chryseobacterium; species Chryseobacterium sp. MEBOG07. The sequence continues at coordinate 2,394,106 of NZ_CP084579.1, read as the reverse complement.
GTCCGTACAAATCAAGATATTGCTGAATGGTCATTCCTGCAGCATCTTTATCCAGACTTGCACGATATTCAAAAATATCTTTTATAAATTTTTGCTGTACAACTTTAGGATCTGTTCCTTTTTTTAGCATAAAAAACGATCCGTAATTGAAGTTTCCCCAATTCTTTTCATCACTTTTGATCTGTTCTACAGGATTAATGATAAATTCGGGCTTAATCTGGCTATTTTCTTTCGGTAACTCATAAACTGCAGTCACTACATAATTTTTGTTATCAAATTTTACACTTTCTCCTGCAGCATTTATTTTCCCAAAGAGGTTTTTGGCAGCATCTGTGGAAAGCGCAATTACACTTTCGCCTTTCAGGGCATCTTTATAACTTCCGGCAACCAACTTGAAAGGAAAGAATTTGAAAAAACTTTCTGTACTCGTCATTCCATCTTTCTGGAAAACGGTTTTAACCTTTGTGGTCATCTTCACACCAATTCCGGAACCATTGAATAGAACGTAATCTTCAACACCCGGAATTACTTCTTTCGCACGTCTGGCCATCGGAATAGAAATATTATTTCCATAAGAATTTTCCGACTTATGATACGTTTGAAAATAGTAGATCTGGTCTTTCTTGGGATTCCATTTTTCGAAGGATTCTTCGTCATTCCAATGCATCAGGATGAGCATAAATCCCGTTAACCCTATCGTCAATCCAAATAAATTGATGAGAGTTGAGAGCCAATTCTTTTTATAATTGACGAAGGCAATTTTGAGCCAATTGTTTATCATAATTGAGGTAATAAATGGTGATAAATCACAGAGAAACAGCGCTAAACTGCTCTCTGTAATTTTTGAAAAATAAGGATGAATGAATGTATTTTTTACAGAATTTTATTATGCAAAATTCTTAGCATCTGCTTTTTCGAAAACATCTTTTCTCTGGGAAGAATGCTCTTCTGAAAAAATCTCGCCATCTTTCATATTCACAATTTTCGAAGCATAACCGGCATCGTAAGAAGAGTGCGTTACCATTGCGATGGTAGAGCCTTCTCTATGCAGTTCTGCCAACAGATTCATAACTTCGTTTCCGTTAGAACTGTCAAGATTTCCTGTTGGTTCATCGGCAAGAATTAGTTTTGGCTTCGTTACCAATGCTCTTGCAACGGCAGCTCTTTGTTGCTGACCTCCTGAAAGCTGTTGTGTATAATGTTTTGCTCTGTGAGCGATGTTGATCTTGTCCATAATCTCCTCCACTTGTCTTTTTCTTTCAGAAGCCGAAACTCCGTTGTATATTAATGGAAGTTCAATATTTTCGTAGACTGTAAGTTCATCGATCAAATTAAAATTCTGAAAAATGAAACCAATATTTTTCTTTCTGATGTCAGATTTTTTTCTTTCATTTAAATTAATAGTTTCAGTTTCACCAAACTTATAAGAACCTGATGAAGCACTGTCCAGCAATCCCAAAATATTAAGAAAAGTTGATTTCCCACAGCCTGAAGGTCCCATTATTGCTACAAATTCACCTTCTTTTATGCTTAAACTTACGTTGTTTAAAGCATTGGTTTGAACGTCCTCAGTTTTATAAACTTTAGAAATGTTTTGAATATTTATCATTTTATTAATTTTTTAAATGTTGTTTTTTTGATTTCTCGTGTTTGATATTTTTTATTCGTCAGGATTTTTTCAATGAAACCTTCCATTTTATTTTTGAATGTCAAGTATTTCATATTTTTAATCTCAGAATAATCAGAGCTTATCACTTTTTCGCCTTGTTTCAATCCGGAAACAACTTCATAATAAAGGGGATTTTCTCTTCCCAGACTGATGTTTCGCTTTTCAGCTTTGTTACCTTTCAGAACAAAAATCCATTTTCCGTTGGTGTCTTTGTGAAAATTTCCTTTCGGGATCATCATACTTTGGGTATCGGCAGATAATTTTAATTTTACTCCGAAGGTCATTCCTATTTTCAGGTTTTCAGGTTTTACATCAATGAAAGTTAGTTCCACAGAAAACTGTCCTTCTTTCACTTCCGGAAGAATTTTTGTAATAATAACTTCAAACTGTTTTGCATTGCTTTCAAGACTTCCTTTAATTCCGTTTTGAAGTTTATTGATGTAATATTCATCCACTTTTGCAATGAGTTTGTACCCGCCCATTAAATCTACTTTTCCTATACTTTCTCCACTTGTCAGATTCTGCCCAAGCGTAATATTGAACGATGACAATCTTCCTGAAACAGGCGACATAATAAGGAAATTGTTTTTGTTGGAACGAAGAATATTTAAACTTTTCTCCATTTGATTAATAGAATTATTGATCGCTGAGAATTGAGAATTTCTGGAAGCTTTCTCACTGGAAGCCCCTTTTTCCACAATTCCTTTTCTCTGTTTCTGATAGTTTAAATTCTGAAGACTAATATCATAATCCGTTTTCTTTCCGATTTCCGCGTCATACAGTCTTTTCTGAAGGTTGAAAGCTTGCAATGCCGTATTGTAATCGTTCTGAGCTTGAAGCAGCTCCTTATCCTGATTGAATTCCTGGTTTTTAAGTTCCAAAAGCGTACTTCTCATCTGGCTGATCTGTTGCATAATTCCCGTCTCCTGATTCAGATAATTGAATTCTGTATTCGGATTGTAAACTCGTGCGAGTGGCTGGCCTTTGGTTACCATCTGTCCGTCTTCTGCAAAGATTTCTTTCACGGCACCGCCTTCCAAAACGTTGACTAATGATGAATTTAAAGATTGGGTCTGTGCGGTTACCATCAACATATCTTCAAATCTTCCTACTGTAACCTCATCCACTTGAATATCTTCTGACTTCACATTATACGTTTTTTTCTGATTCAGAAAATACCAACCAAAAACTGAAACTGCCAGCGCAGAAGCAACGATGATTAATATTAATTTTAATTTAGACTTCTTTTTTACTATTTTCGTATCCATATTTGAGATAACTAATTTACTTACAATATATTAGACAAATCAAATACCAGAGATTTATAATCCCGTAAGAGTCTGAAAACGTGAACAAAAATAATTTTATCCATTTCAGAACTGTTCATTATCGGACACTTTTTGTGCGAAAACGGACACGATAATTATAAATAATAAATTATAAGTGATAAATAGTTATTAGTTAACTGATAAAATTGTCAGAGTAATTCTAATCAAAGCCTTAATTTACATTCAAAAATGCGAAAAAAAGAAGCCCATATTTTAATTGTTGATGATGACGAGGATATTTTATTTTCGGCAAGGGTCTGGCTCAAGAAATTTTTCACGGAAGTCAGCTGTCTCAGCCAGCCGAAGAATATTCTGAAGTTTTGGCCGAACAGCAAATCGATGCCGTCCTTTTGGATATGAATTTTCGAAAAGGATTTGAAAACGGACGAGACGGGCTGTATTGGATGCAGGAAATAAGAACTTTAGAACCTCAACTCCCTATCATTCTCATGACAGCATATGGTGAAGTAGAATTGGCTGTTGAAGCTCTCAAAAATGGTGCATCAGATTTTATTTTAAAACCCTGGAATAATGAAAAATTATATGCTTCCGTCAATCTGGCAGTTGATATTTCACGAAAGAATAAAAAACTGAATCAGTGGGAAAATGTAAGCATCAAAACCAATCAATATCAGTTGGATACAAAATCTGCTGCAATGCAGGCCGTGATGGATCAAATTACAAAAGTTGCGGCCACTGATGCTAATGTTCTGCTTTTAGGAGAAAATGGAACCGGAAAGTATGTTTTGGCGGAACATATTCATGAATTGTCAGAAAGAAAAAATCAACCTTTTGTACACATTGATTTGGGAAGTCTTTCGGAAAACCTTTTTGAAGCGGAATTATTCGGTTACAAAAAAGGAGCTTTTACCGATGCCAATCAAGATTACTCCGGAAAGATCGAAAATGCCCAAAACGGAACCGTATTTCTGGATGAAATAGGAAATCTTCCGTCCCACCTTCAGACCAAATTATTAAGTCTTATCCAAAATCGAAAATTATCAAGACTTGGTGAAAATAAAGAACGATTATTAGACATAAGATTTATTTTTGCGACTAACGAAAATCTCAAAAAAGCGGTGTCCGAAAACCGTTTTAGGAAAGATCTTTATTACAGAATCAACACTGTAGAATTGCAGATCCCTAATCTTAGAGATAGATTGGAAGATATTCCAACTTTGGGAAATTATTTCTTGGAAAAATACAAGCAGAAATATCATAAAACGGAGCTTGCTCTTAACGAAACATTACTTGAGGAATTGGTAAATTATTCCTGGCCGGGAAATATCCGTGAATTGGATCATTGCATTGAAAGAAGCTTAATTCTTTCTAACGATAAAAATCTTAAATTACTAATGCCACAGGACGAAGAAGCTGACAATCCAATAATCGACCTGAATATCGAGAAAATGGAAGAAATTCTCATCAAAAAAGCGTTGCAAAAGCACAGAGGAAATATTTCTCTCGCCGCCGAAGATCTCGGATTGTCCAGAGCTGCACTTTACCGAAGAATGGAAAAATTTGAACTGTAAATGAAAAAACAGCAACTTATCTGGTTAGTTTTCATCTTGCTGGCAGTCGTTAGCGGGATTTTTGCATTTGATTTTTATTCACAGAATAAGTGGATTAATTTCGGTTTATTTACAATCATTGCTATTGCGTGTATTATTTTAGCCCAACTTTCAGCCTTATCATTTATTCAGAAAACTGAAAAAATATTGCTGGCAATTCAGAAAAAAGACTTTTCTCTTTTCCCAAAAACAGAGGAAAACAGTTTGTTTGACAATGCTGTAAAACTTTATTACCAAAGCAAAGAAGAACACCTTTCGTACTCTTCCTATAAACTTCTGTATGAAGAAATTTTGAGTCAATTGGAAATTGGACTGATGATTCTTTCCGAAAAAAATAATAAATGGGATGTGTTTTATGTAAATCCTGTTTTTTTGGAAATCCTACAAATTCCGAAATACAATTCATGGGAATTATATGAATCTAAAACGCCCAATTTTTATAAGATCATTGAACACGCGAATTATGAAAACTCTCAGGAATTCTTTGATATTTCAATCAATGAAAATGTGAAACAGTCGTATTCTCTGAGAACAAAAAAAGTACAGAATGTTAAAAATCGTTTCTGTATCATCAGTCTGGAATCTGTTCAAAAAATTATCGAACAGAAAGAAAAGCACGCATGGAACAATCTGATGAAGGTAATTTCTCATGAACTTCTGAATACGCTGACGCCAGTCAACAGTTTAATTCAGAATCTGGAATACATTGCCAATCAAGATGTTGTTGAAAAAGAAGATCAACAGGAAATGAAGGAAAGCTTAACGATCATTAGTTCAAAATCAAAACAATTACTGAATTTCGTAGACGATTACCGACAAGTTGCCGAATTACCAAAACCTGTTTTTAAAACCATTTCTTTAACTCAAATTGTAAAATCTGCACTTAATTTTCTAAAACCTGAATTTGAAAAGAACAATATTACGATCATCAATTCATTAGAAGATCAAATGATTTTGGCAGATCAAAAAATGATCGAAAGATGCTTAATAAATCTTTATATAAACGCCATCTATGCTGTTGCAGACAATTCTGAAAAGATCATCAAAACAGAGATTAAAATTCTTAATAAAAGAATCGTTCTAAGCGTTGAAGACAATGGAATCGGAGTTTCAAACGAAATTAAAGATAAAATTTTCCTTCCTTTTTTACAACCAGGGTCAGTGGCTCCGGAATAGGTTTAACGCTCAGCAAAAGCATTATTGAAGCACACAAAGGGTATTTAAATTACAGACCCCTGGAAAAAGGAAGCTTATTTGAAATGTGGTTCCTGGAACAATAACTTGCCATTAAACATAAAAATGAAAGCTGTGTAATGTTTGGTACTTATTTATATTGTGATAGTGATTACATAATGAATTGGTAAATTATTTATCGTTTGCTATTATAAAGATCAATTGAAGTCTCTCAAATTATTTCAATTTAACATTTACCTTGACCAAAACCTTGAGCACTTGCAAAACAAATCAATACAAAACAAAACAACCCACTGTAAAACAGCAGGTTGTTTATTTGTATTGTGACCGCAGAAGGATTCGAACCCTCACTGTTGGAGCCGAAATCCAAAGTTCTATCCATTAAACTATGCAGCCTATTCCAGGTAGCAGATCATAGGGTTTAGGTAGCAGGGCGCTGAGCCTTTTTACTTCTATCCTATTTCTACCTTTAGAAAGTAATTTTCACACCTCCCAGAATCTGAGCACCAAGAACTTTATATCCTTTGTACGTTTGGTATTTTGAGCTCAGAAGATTATTTCCGAGTGCGAAAATACTGAAATTTTTGTGAATTTTATACTCTGCGGAAAGATTTAAATCAGCGTAACCACCAACTTTATCGTTTGTATTCTCTGTAGACTGGAAGATCACATTCGGAGCACCCATCCCTTCGATTGCATAAGAGTTTGTAGTTCTGTCACTTGCAAAGATTCCTTTGAACCCTAACAATAGTTTCTTGTCAAGCATTGTATATTTTGCCCCGATGCTTGCATTGAACAAAGGAACGTTATAAATATTGTCGTAATTCTTAAGATCGTATTTTGTAAATCTTAATTCTCCGTCTAAAATCAGGTTTTCTAACGGGAAATACTGTACACTTCCTTTGATATCGCTTACATTTCCGTCATCATATACTGCAGAGAATGTATTGGCAAAGTTGTATGCAGAACGGTTAACAGAATTATTATCGAAAAGACCGTTAGCCTTAAAGAACATAATATCTCTCATCTTTCCGTACCCTGCAGAGAAGTCATATTTCAGCGTTTCATCGATATCTCCTCTCAATCCTACATAAAAATGATATTTCGTCTCTGTAGGCTTTAAAAACTGGTCAGAAAGGATGAATGGATTCGCCTGCAGCATATCTCCATACGTATTCAGCTTCAGACCTCCATCGACCCCACCATAGAATTTGAATTCTTTAGCAGCCGCAAACTGGAATTCTGCCTGAGGAAACCAATACGCTTTATTATTTTTTGCTGTTCCAGCTGATCGTTAGAATTTTTAGCATTCAGGAAAGAGAATGAAGATCCTAACATCAAATAAGAGTCTCCTTTTCTGAACGTTACTTTTGGAGTCAGGTTCGTATTGAAGAAATTGGAAGAGTTTTTATCTCTGATCGCAAAATCAGTCTTCACAGCATCCAATCCTACTCCAAGGTCAGCATTCAGGTTGATTCCTGATTTTCCTAATTCAACAGCATGTTTGGAGAAGTTAGCCAAAATGGAAACCTGGTTTTCCGAAGCATCAAAATGATCTTTCAGGAATGATGATTTTACCCTTACATCATTTAAGATTTCATTGGAGTAAAAATCATAGTACCCATTTACTTTAAACTGATTCACCTTTTGCTTAAGATCAAGTTCACCGGTAGGCTGCATGGCATAAATCCCATAATAATTATAGTTGTCTAAGCCATATTCAGCATTAATATTGAATTTTCCTTTCTCTCCATAAGAGTTTAAGAAAGCTCCAATAGTCGCTGAAGTCTGCCCGGATTTCCAGTCATATTCTTTTTTAAGACCATTCGTAGAAAGTACATGAACATCCGCTCCTACTTCAAATTTGTTTTCAAGGGTCTTGGATATGTTTCCATCTACTAAGACTTTCCCATAATTACCCATTCCAATCTGGAAGTAATTGTTTTGAGCGGTTCCGTCAAATTTCGGAGCAACATCCTCTCCCTGAATCGTTGAAGTTTTGAAGTCAGAAACGGCAGGAACATCCGTGATTGTATATTTCACGGGAGTCTGCGATTTCTCTTCCGGCGGATAATTTTTAATGGTTTCCACAGAAGTCTTCTTCTTCTCGATCTTCTTCACTTCAGGTTCTCTCTTTTTGTTAAGAACCAGTTTTTCCTCCTTGATCTGGGAAAACGCCACCGACGAAACCCCTAAAAATAATATGGATAATATTTGAATTTTCTTGTTCATATTTTCTTTATTTGAAAAAAATATATACCGGGTTTTTATTTATTGGAAGCAATATAATTGCCTAATAAAGCTTTCCCTGACTGTTTTGAAAAAGTTCTCCCTAGTCTGAATATATTAAACAGCCAAAGGCTTTGATAAACTTGTAATTTGTATTGATAATTTTTCGTTGTACTGTTCTCAGCTACATCATAACTGTAAGCAATGTCGTACGGAAACCCCGAAGGCAGTAATCCGACTGTAAGCATACTTCCAATCATAGGATTTCCGCATGGAGGAGTACGCGTTAACATTGGATGCAGGGTTATTTTAGCTGCATGAGTACTGTCTTCTACGATTTCATAAATATCAGAATGTTTTAAAATCTCAAATTCTTTCTTAAGCTCTTTATTCACTACAAAAGCCTTTTGTTTTGGAAACTCAGCTTTCGCACGGTTATACTCTTTAGGATATGCACTGTACGAAGGAATGCAGCTCCAAAGAGAAGTAGAAATTAAAAAAGAATATAGGGCAATTTTAAAAACCTTCATGTATTATTTCTTAATTTGTTTTTTAACTTCTTTTGCTTCTGCAACGATTTCAGGGAAATCCTTATAGTTGGCAATGATCTGGTCACATGTATAACTTGCCTGGTAGTTATCCTTCAGACCGATATAGTTTTTCGCCATCAATACCAAGGCTTTTGCTCCCCAGAACTCTTCTGATGCATAGTTATTGGCAAGCTTAAAGATCGTCTCATTGGAAGACTTAAATGCTTTTCCTTTGTTCTGATAATATGCTTTCGCATACAATGCTTCTGCAGCTACTGAAGTGTTGGACGATTTTTCAAGAGAAACATAAGCGGACTGAGCGTCTTTATCTTTTCCTGAGTTCATCAGACTTCTTGCTTTGATGACTTTCGCCGTTTCAATTACTGCTGCTGAGTTTTTAGAATTAGCGATCACTGCATTGGCTAATTTTTCAGCTTCAGAGAAGTTCTTTTCTTCAGCATACAGTTTCATCAGCTCTACATTCGCATAGTTTTTAATACTGATATCAGAAGAGTTTTTAATACCTTCAAGATACTTTTTCGCTTCCGCAGTATTCCCTTGTGCAATAAATATTTGAGCTAAACGAGTTTGTGCATCATCCTGGTAATCATCCTGAATTACAGCCACTTCCTGAAGCACAAGTAAAGCTTTAGTTGAATTATTAGTCTGATAATAACTTTCTCCCAATTCATACTTCGCCTGGTACAATCCTTCCCCTGTTGGGTTTTGTGTCAGATACTTTTCGTAGTAAGAAATAGCGTTCTTATAATCTTTCTTCGAGAAGTATTGTTTTCCGGTAGATAAGTTGATCTCATCAATTTCAGCAGCATCCACATTCACACCGATATTTCTAGCAAAAGCTTCATATCCGGAAACATCTCCGTTTTTCGTGAAGATAGGTTTTGCTGCCTGAACGATCTTCTGAGCATACGCTGTATTTTTATACTGCTCACCCAGAGATTTCAGTTCAGAAAGCGCTTTGTCATTCTGGTTCTGATCGATATAGTTTTGTGCTCTGTAAATAGAAGCATTAGCGATCAGATCTTTGTCTGATGATGATTTAATCACTTTTCCGAAATAATCATTCGAATTGGCAAAATCATCCTGAGCAGCATACGCTGTTCCTATTTCATATTGAGCATCATCGTAATATTCGGAATCCGGATATTTCGATAAAAGGTTTTTAAGGTTAGTGATTTTCGCCTGTGTATCTCCTTTAAATCCTAAAGCCATTGCTTTTTGATAGACAGTATAATCCGTTGCATCTTCATTTTTATCATAGATAGCAATGGCTTCATTCAGGTCATTATTTGCATAATGGATATCTGCCAAACGAAGCTCTGCATCATTTTTAAATTCAGGTTTCGGATTGGTAAGATACTGTTTGAAGTAGGTGGCTGCCTGATCAAATTTCTTAGATTTAAAGTAAGCATACCCTAAATCATAAGGCAGCTGTTGTTTTTCAGGGAAGCTTTCAGTAAGAAGTTTTTCATATCGAACAATGGCAGACGGATAATTTCCTTTCTGGTAATATACCTGAGCCAGCCAATATAAAGCCCTGCTGTTGAATTCTTTATTGATATTGAAACCAAGGCTTCTTAAGAAATATTTCTCAGCCTCATCATAATTTCCTTTGTTGAATTCTTCAGTCCCTAATAAATAAGAAACCTCCTGGTCCACCTTGTTGATGTCAGGAGTAGAACTCTGCAATTTATCAATTGCGTTCAGAGTTTCTTTATAATTTCCGGAGTACAGATATGATTTCACCAGTAGCGATCTCATTTCTGAAGCATTGGCTCCGTTCTGGTTATCGTTGATATAACTTTGGATCACCGCAGAAGGACTTTCAAACGGGTTACCGATATCGTAACTTAACTTAGCATACTGCTCATGAGCCAGTTTTTTCACTTTCGCATCATAATCCATCTGGTAAGAGGAACGGAATGCAGAAAGGGCCTCCTGCTTTTTATCTACTGCCAGGTATGCATTTCCTAACTGATAATAAGCGTTTTGTGCCAAAGCTGAACTACTGTTAAGAAGCTGGTTGTAATAAGAAACCGCTTCGTCATATTTTTTTAACTGTGCAGCCACAAATCCCATCTCATACAAATCGTTTTCAGATGGATTTTGCTGTACGCTCAGATAATCTTTCAAATGTGGATAAGCAGATGTATAGTCATTTTTCATAAAATAACTCTCTCCGATAATCTTGTGAACTTCCGCTTTATAAGAGTCAGAAATATTTTCTTTCAATAAAGCTGTTCCTTCCGTAATCGCCTGATCGTAGTTCTTATCATTATAGTACATCTGTACATAATAAGGACGCACAAGCTTAGAGAACTTATCCTGATCTTTTATAGAATCAAAATACTGGAAAGCTTTATCATTTTGTCTGTTGCTGTAATATAAATGTCCCAGCATATAAGCGATATCTCCCTTTTGGGACTGATCTGCTGTTTTATAGGCTTCTTCCAGTGCATCTGTTGCCCCTTTAGAGTCACCCATCATGAATTTTGCATATCCAAGCTTCAGAATATACTGTGTATTTTCCTCTTTCGAAAGTTGATACTGGTTTACTTTTTTCAAAGTCTCCAACGCTTTTTCAAAATCTTTTTTCGCTAAGTAGTAATCTGCCAAAGGAAGATTAGCCTGTGCAAAATAAGCAGAATTCGGGTATTCTTTCATGAAAGCTGTTAACCCTTCTTCAGCATGATTTTTCTGAAGAATCACACCGATCACATTATCAAAAAACTGCGCTGCTTCCTTTTTCGAACGGGACAAATTCTGATTGTAGAAGTATTGTCTTGCATATTCGTATTGAGAAGCATTGTATATTTTGGTCTGATAAAGATTTTCGGCTAGATTGAACCTGTAGTTTTCTTTCTGGGTAAAATATTGGGACTGTTGAGCATCGGAGATTCCGAAATAAATTACTGCAGCCGCTAAGAGTATTTTTTTTGATTTCATTCTTCTTGATATAAGAATATTAGTCTAAATAAGTTAACGAAAATATTAAAAACTTATTGTTTAAGCAAGTTTTAGCAAACTTAATGGTTATAAATAGTGATTTTACAACAATGAAAAATTTCTCACTGTTCAATGATAAAATTTACTACTTTCGTCTGATAAAATGTAAACAATTTTAATAAATAGTTATCAAAAACATATTTAAGTTTGATACTTTCTGAACAACAGCTAAAAACATACCATAAACACACCATCACATGAAATTTAAGATACTTTTAGCATTAATTTTTGTAAACCTGATACAGGCACAAAAGTTTCACTTTCCAAAGACCGCTGTAACAGACTCTGTTACATTGGAAAAACAGATTCCGGGACTCGCTCAGCAAGTGATTCCGCTCCTTCAATCTGCAAAGTACAAACCGGAAAATAATATTGACCTTATGGACAACCTTTTCCGTTTGCAGATGGCCACGCAAGATTATAAAAAATCGATTGTCTCTCTTTCCGAAAACCGAAATCTGTTTGCCGATCACAATATGGCTGGCTATAGATTGGTGGGATTTGAATTGTACAGTATGGCTAAAATGGCACAAAAAGAAAACAATATTTCCTTTTCCAATGCTCTTCAGAAAGTCTTTACTCAAAAATATGAAAGCCTTCCGGAAAAGCTGACTCCCAGACTTAAACTTGTTCTTGATGGGGACGTGGCAGAATTCAGAAAACAGCTGAGAAAAGTACTGGATAAGCAAAAAGACAAAGACAGTATTGATTACAAAACAGCCCTTGCGCTATGCAAATCTTATATTAATTATAAGACGTATACCAGCATCAAACCTCAGGTTTTACAATTACTGGAATCAAAAGACAAAGAGAGATTCATCATTGAAACCAAAGATCTTAAGATAAAAAACGGAAATACCTTAACGATTACTATTGTTAGAAAAAAGGGGAATACTTCCCCACTTCCCGTTATTCTTACCAATAATATCTATGCAGGTTCGTTTGATGAGCTCTTTGGAAAAAGAGCTGCTATTTATAATTATGTAGGAGCAGTTGTCAATACCCGCGGCAAAAGGAACAGTAATAATGTGAACAATCCTTTTGAGCATGAGTCGGAAGATCTCTATGAAGTGATAGACTGGGTAAGCAAACAGCCATGGTCTGACGGAAAGGTGGGAATGATCGGCGGAAGTTACCTGGGTTTCAGCCAGTGGGCAGCAGTAAAAAAAGTGCATCCGGCATTAAAAACTATCGTGCCACAGGTTGCAGTAGGAATCGGAATTGATTATCCTGCTCAGAATAATATCTTCATGAGCTATATGCTGCAGTGGATACAGTATGTGACCAATAACAAATTTACCGATGAAAAAGATTTTGCCAATGCCGTAAAATGGGATTCTATCAATACGAAATGGTATAAGAGTGGTAGATCGTTCAGATCTTTAGATACAATAAGCGGAAAGCCCAGCAAAATATTCCAACGATGGCTGGATCATCCGGGATATGATCAGTATTGGCAAAAAATGGTTCCTTACAAAGAGGATTTTTCCAAAATCAATATTCCGATCCTGACCACGACAGGATATTATGATGATGATCAGATTGGTGCACTGTATTATTTCAAGCAGCATCACCAATACAACAAAAATGCAAATCATTATCTGGTCATAGGTCCCTACAATCATGGAGGGGCACAAAGTTTCGGATTTACTTATGTGAATGGCAATCCTATTGATCCGGCAGCCAGAATAAGTATCGATGATCTTGCTTTTTCATGGTTTGATTATATTCTTAAAGGAGGTAAAAAACCGGAAATTTTAAAAGATAAAATTAATTTTCAGGTGATGAATACCAATACCTGGAAGCATGTTTCCAGTCTAGACAAAATGCATACTTCTTCCGTGAAGTTCTACCTTCAGGACAAAAAAAATACATCATCAGTGTTTAATAAACCTGAGACTAAAAGCTTCACAACTCAAATTGTTGATTTTAAAAACAGAGACCAGAAAGACATTTACTACAAAGTCAGCAAAAAAGACAGTATAAAAACGACTAATTCTATTGCTTTTGAAAGTGAAGCTCTTGATAAAGATATGATCATCAGTGGAAATCTGTCCGGAATCTTTAATGTTTCCATCAACAAAAAAGATTTTGATACGGATACTTATCTGTACCAGATTCAGCCGGATGGGAAATCATTTTTATTATCGACCCATATTGTAAGAGCCAGCTATGCGAAGAATAATGAAAAACGCCAGCTTCTTGAACCCAATAAAATGGAACAAATTCCGATCAACAACTCTTATTTTATGAGTAAAAAGATAGAAAAAGGAAGTAAATTACTTTTACTGGTGGGAGTTAATAAAAATCCTAACTGGCAGATCAATTATGGTTCCGGTAAAGATGTAAGTGATGAAACGATAAAGGATTCCGGGGAACCTCTTGAGATAAAATGGTACAATGACAGCTATGTGGAAATCCCAGTTTATAAAGATTAAAAAACCTTTGTTTGAGCAGATTTAATCAAACTTTATACGATAAAACAACAACGAAATCAGTTCATTCTTTAATGATAAAAATTCTTAATTTAGTCGGCTAAAAACATAACCAATTGAGGACTCAATGATCAAGAACATATTTTGATGTAATACTTTTTCATCGAGCAGCCTAAAACACACCCATTAATGAAATTTAAGATACTTTTAGCATTATTTCTTGTAAATCTAATGCAGGCCCAGAAATTTTACTTTCCGAAAACAGCAACAACAGATTCTGTAATTTTGGAAAAACAAATACCGGAACTCGCTCTAAAGGTGATTACTGAACATCAGTCTCCTAAAAATAAACCGAAATCTACCGTCACATTTTTAGACAACCTGTTTCGTTTACAGCTCGCTGCAAAAGATTACAAAAATTCTATTGCAAGCTTAAATGATTATCGTAAAGAATACGCAGATCATAATATGGCAGGGAACAAATCTCTTGCTTATGAAATTTACAGTATGGCCAAACTGACGGAAAAGGATAAAAAAACTTCTTTTTCCAATGCTCTTCAAACAGCCTTTACAACAAAATATGAAAGTTTCTCAGATCCACTGACTGCCAAGATCGGAACCATTCTGGATGGTGATGTAAGGGAATATAAAAAATCTCTGAAAGCAGCACTTGATAAGCAAAAAGATAAGGACAGTATAGATTATGCTTCCGCTCTGGCTTTATGTAAAACTTATGTCAATTATAAGACCTATTCCGGCATCAAGCCTCAGGTTATGCAGCTTTTCAAAGTAAAGGAGCAGGAAAAATTCATCATCGAAACCAAGAACATTACCTTAAAAAACGGAACGACACTCACGATTACTATTGTACGAAAAAAAGAAAACACTTCTCCTCTTCCCGTTATTCTTACCAATAATATTTATGCCGGAGAACTTGTAGATGCAGGAATGGGGAAAAGAGCAGCAGTTTACAATTATGTAGGAGCCGTGGTTAACACCCGTGGAAAAAGAGATAGTAATGACCCCAACAACCCATTTGAAGATGAAGCACAGGACCTTTATGAAGTGATAGACTGGGTAAGCAAACAACCGTGGAGCAATGGTAAAGTAGGGATGATAGGCGGAAGTTATCTAGGATTCAGCCAATGGGCAGCTGTCAAAAAACTGCATCCGGCTTTGAAAACAATTGTACCTCAGGTAGCGGTAGGTATCGGGATAGATTATCCTGCTCAAAACAATGTATTCATGAGCTATATGATGCAGTGGATCCGCTATGTCACTAATAATAAACTGACCGACGAAGCAACCTTCACCAATTATCCAAAATGGGATTCTATTAATACAGCATGGTACAAAAGTGGTAGGTCATTCAGAGCTTTGGATTCCATCAGCGGGAAACCCAATAAAATTTTCCAAAGATGGCTGGATCACCCCGGTTATGATAAATACTGGAAAAAAATGGTTCCTTACAAAAAGGATTTTGCTAAAATAAACATTCCGGTTTTAACGACTACAGGCTATTATGATGCTGATCAGATCGGAGCATTATATTATTATAAACAACATCACACATACAACAAAAACCCTAACCACTACTTAGTAATAGGACCTTATGATCACCCAGGAGCTCAAAGTTACGGGTACAATTATGTTTATGGTTCTGGGAGTACTCTTATAGATCCTGTAGCCAGAATAAGTATTGATGAACTTGCTTTTTCATGGTTCGATTATATTCTTAAAGATGGCAAAAAACCGGAACTTCTAAAGGATAAAGTTAATTTTCAGATTATGACCACCAATACATGGAAACATGTTCCTACTCTTGATAAAATGCACTCGTCTACTCTTAAATTTTATCTTCAGGATCGTAAAAACAGTTCTTCGGTTTTTGAGAAGCCCAAAACTGAGCAATTTACCAAACAGACCGTTGATTTTAAAGACAGAAATCCGAAATATCTTTATCATAAAGTAAGCAAACAGGACAGTGTCTATGTAACCAATTCCGTTTATTTTGAAAGCGAAATTCTGGATAAGGATATTATACTAAGCGGAAATTTATCCGGAGTATTCAATGTTTCTATTAATAAGAAAGATTTTGACCCCAACACCTTATTATATCAGGTACAGCCGGATGGTAAGACGTTTTTGCTATCTACGCATCTTACAAGAGCCAGCTATGCAAAAGACAATTCCAAACGTCATCTTCTTAAGCCTGGCAAAAAGGAGCAAATCCCAATCAAAAATTCATTGTTTATGAGCAAAAAAATAGAAAAGGGAAGCAAACTGGTATTATTGGTAGGGATTAATAAAAATAAAAACTGGCAGGTCAATTATGGTTCCGGTAAAGACGTAAGTGATGAAACCATAAAGGATTCCGGGGAACCTTTAGAAATAAAATGGTACAATGACAGCTATGTAGAAATCCCTGTTTATAATGACTAAAGACCTTTGTTTAAGCATTTTTAACTAAATGTTCTTAACGACTGTTAACATCAAAATAAAAAATCATTACATTTGCTTTTTTTCAAATCAAATATAGTTATTGAATGAGTCAACTTTTTAGAAGAAAAATCTATTCAGATACAGATACTTCAACGGGACTTTTAAGAGTCTTAGGTGTATGGGACATCGTATTTTTTGGTATTGCGGCTATTATTGGAGCTGGGAGTTTCAGCAGTCTGGGGGAAGCCGTTTTCAGAGGTGGCCCGGGTGTTATCCTTCTATATTTGATTTGTGGTTTTGCCTGTGGATTTACAGCTTTATGCTATGCTGAATTTGCCAGCAGAATTCCTACCGCAGGTTCTGCCTATACCTATGCTTATGCCAGTTTTGGAGAACTGATCGCCTGGATAATTGGCTGGGCCCTGATTATGGAGTATTCTTTCGGGAATATTTATGTAGCCTTTTCGTGGTCAGATTATTTCACCAGTTTCCTGGGACGTATCGGAATGCATATTCCTGATTATCTGACCTGCAGCTATACAGAAGCAAGAAAAGCTTTTCAATATGGCTCAGAAAATAAAGAATTATTAAGTGCATGGAATACCGCTCCATTGATCGGAAGTCTGAAATTTATCGTAGACGTTCCGGCATTGGTTATCAACGGTTTGATAACATGGCTTTGTTATGTAGGAGTAAAAGAAAGTAAAAACTTCAATAACTCTCTGGTTATTTTAAAACTGGCGGTGATCATACTGGTAATTCTTGTAGGTTGTGCTTATGTCAACACTGAAAACTGGACACCAGTAAGCCCTACAACCGGAACGCCTTCCTTCATGCCAAATGGTTTTGCCGGAGTAATGAGCGCAGTATCCGGAGTGTTTTTCGCTTATATCGGATTTGATGCCTTAAGTGTACTTTCTGAAGAGACCAAAGATCCGCAGAAAACCCTTCCAAAAGGAATGATCATCTCTCTTGTACTGTGTACTGTAATTTATATTGCCTTAACGCTGGTATTAACGGGAATGGTAGATTACAAGAAATTTGATGGTGTAGGAGATCCGCTTTCATTCATATTTGAGAAAACAAATGCTAATGTAGCCTGGATGGAGCTTGTAGTTTCCTTCGTTGCCATTGTTGCTATTACTACAGTACTATTGGTTTTCCAGATGGGACAGCCAAGAATCTGGTATGCAATGAGCCGTGACGGATTGATGCCTGCAAGGTTTCAAAAGGTACACCCTAAATATAAAACACCGTCGTATGCAACTGTTGTTACAGGAATTGTAGTAGGAATCCCGATCTTATTTACGGATAAAACTTTTATCCTTGACTTTACCAGTATCGGAACTATTTTCGCATTCGTATTGGTATGTGCAGGAGTACTTCTTCTTCCTGCCAAAGAAAAAATTAAAGGTAGATTTCACCTTCCGTATGTGAACGGTAAAATCATTTTCCCTGTTGTATTCATTGGTAGTTTACTCGTCTTCTACAAATGGCAGCCAGAGTTTTTTGATAATCTGATGAACTGGTCAGATCCTAAAGAAGGAGAATTCAGAGCTTCTATTTTCTTCTTTATCATCATCAACCTGGTCTTATGTGTAGTTGCTTTTATCAAGAACTTATCATTAATTCCATTGGTTGGATTAAGCTCATGTCTATACCTTCTTACGGGAATGAGCCATGAGAACTGGTTCTGGTTCGGAATGTGGTTCCTTATTGGTATGGTCATTTACTTCTGCTACGGCTACAAAAACAGTAAACTTGGAAAAGAATTAAGGAATAGCTAAGGAATAATTAGCACAACTGCGAAAGGCAAAATGGCAAAAAAGTCAAACCCAATGGAGAGACTGATTTGCGATTTTGCCTTTTTCTTTTTTATCTCTTATTACAAAATCGGCAGAATTATTGCTTTAACTACAATATAATCAATAAACTAGACTACCATGGCCGAAAGAATCAGAACCTACAGAGAGTTTTATCAGTTTTATCTTACAGAACACAGTAAAACAGGAACCCGAATATTCCATTTTATCGGAACTTTTCTCGTATTTTTCGTTATATGGTATGTCATCAGCTCCGGAAAAGAGAGATTTCTATGGTATATTCCAATTGTAGGCTACGGCTTTGCCTGGTTCAGCCATGCTGTGATTGAAAGAAATAAACCGGCTACTTTTAAATATCCTTTATGGTCTTTAATTTCAGATTTCAGATTGTTTTTCGAATTGCTTATTGGTAAACAGAAATTCTTTGGGGTTGGCAATCGACCTCAGAAGCAGGAACAGCCTTAATTTTTTTCTTGTCTCTTTTATACAAAAAGTATTGGGTGCTGGGAAACGCAAAGGCGCAGGAACTTCATCCTTTGAGTATATTTTAAGGTGTAAGAAAATCTAAGATTTTCAGCAAATGATACGTTATTATTTTCTTTGGTTAATTTCTGTCCATTGATGAAAGGAGGGAAAATGATTTTGGGTCTTTTGAGGATTAAACGAATATAATAATTAGAATAAAGTGTTTCAGCGGGCGGCTTCGCCGCCTGCTGAAACACTAAACATTCAATTAAATTTTATTTAAATTTTTTCTTAAAACTGAATTTAAGCCTATTCATCAAGCCTGGTTCTATAATGTCAATTCCCACTCCGAAATTACTGTCTGCAACAGTATGATGGTCGGTTCTGAACTTTTCAAACTCGTTTTTCGGAATTTCAGTATTGATCAGAGGATGGTGTTCAATGGATACGCTTGCTCCATTCTTGCTCACCTTTTTACGGCTTTTATAGTCAAAATATGGATTCGCAATGGTGCTTTCCTGAATAGTATATTTTTCTTCTGTATCAATTTTCTGATCCGTATACAGGTTAATTTCATATCTCTCACTGTCGAAATTATGCCAGAACGGTAAATCTTCATGCATAAAATCCCTTGCGCTTGCCTTCACTACATTCCGGTCAAAGTACATGAGAAAACGGTTTTTCTGTAGATCTACATAATAAGGATTATCAACGATAGCGGTATATTGAATTTTCACCTCATTCAGCCTTTTGTCATCACTTACCACGTCAATAGCGGCATCTTTGAATACGTTTCGTACATCTGTACCGTTTCTGTCACTGGAATAATTAAGTGCATGGAAAAGGAAGCTGTTCCAGCCGTCTATAATCTCTCTTTTATTGGTACTTTTAAAATACCTTCTCATCGCATTGGCCCTGTTTCCTTTATAAGTAGTTGACAGCATAAATTTTCCTGTAGTCCCCTGTACATTGAAATCTATTTTTTCATTAATACAGAAATAGGGAAATTTATAAGGTTTTCTCACCTGCAGTTCTTGATCTTTTTTCACTTCAAGATAATGCATAAAAAACATGAACCCTCTGTTTTCTATCAATCCAAATTCATCACGAATCGTCGCATCAATGAAATATTCCTGCCCTTTGTAATTTACTTTTACGACAACATGATTGAAGTTTAAAAGGGAAGGCAGATAATATTTGATATAATAATCTGTATTAAAATTCACCAGTACTACAGACGCTTCTACTCCTATATAATCAAGGATTACTTTTAACAAAACTGATTTCGCCTTACAGTCTCCCTGCTTGTTTTCATAGGTTACTGAAGGCTCCTGTGGCTTATGCCCATTCATTTCATTAGCATTGAAGGTATAATAAATATGGTTCTGAACATATTCTATTGCAAACTGAAGTTTCTCATCCTGATCAGCAATAGCATCTAATTTTTCAATCAGGTTCGGAGCAAAATCCTTTAAAGAAGATGCTTTAAAAATCTCGTCATAAATAGGAACAATATAATTAGACAGATCTTTCCAGTTACTATCTGTAGCAAAATCTATATAAGGAAAAATCTCACGCCCAGAATCTACAGGATTGATATAATTCTGCTCTTCAATCACAAACCTCTCTCCTTTTTTCAAAAGATTAGTTTCCGGTTCCAGAACATTGCCCTGCTCATCTCTGAAAAATGTTTTTTTGTATGCAATAGCCTGCTCACGTTCATTGATAAAAGTAAACTTAAAACTGCCATATGCCCAGTAATTATCAGGACTTACCCATACATATTTTGAGAATTCTTTTCTGAGAAAATCACGATCCGTAAATTCTTTAATCCTTGAATCTTCTAAAATCAATACATCATACAGCCTGAGATCCTTAATCGTAATATTGATCTTTTTATTACTGCTCAGAACTCCTCCGCTGCTCTGATTTTCGCTGTCAAGAACTTTAATATTTGTATCCGGGATTTTATCTATCAGTACCCCTTCTCTTAAAACGCTAATCCTATGGATCTGATAGACTTCATTTTCTTCAACAATTACATCAGAAGCAGAAGCTCTCTCCAGATTCCCAGGTTCATTCAGGGTATATGCCATGCAGACATACTCACTGTTTTCCGTATTGCTTGTATAGTATTTTTTATCTAAAAAGTAGCAGTAGTCACGGCCTTCATCAATTTGTCTTTTGGCAAATTCGGAGTCTTTGATCAGATCTATTATTTCCTGATCTCCAATATTTCCTGCCCACATTTCAGGTTTTTGAATCCTGTAATTTTCAACTTGCATTTGATTATTCATATGTATTTTAGTATTTGTTTTCTGGCTAGCGTGTTAATAAATTCAAATTAAATGATTAAAAAAATAAAAAACAATAGCAGAAGTACTACAAATTCAGGAAAGCCAATTTCGGCATAGTAATTGCGAGGTATGGGGAAAATCAAGTTTATGAAAAGTATAGCAACAATTCTAAAAGGGGCAGCACCCGCATTAGCATTATTTGCAATGACGCAATGTACAACAACTGCCGGTGCATCCGCTGGCGATGAAAAAACGTTCATCGTAGGACCACAAACAGCAAATTGTACAGGAGTAGCTCCTATGAAATGTCTGCAGGTAAAGGAAAATGCATCTGGAAACTGGACCAATTTTTACAGCAATATTGAAGGATTTACGTATGAGCCGGGTTATGAATATGTTTTAAAAGTAAAAACAGAAAAAATTGCCAATCCTCCAGCTGACGGATCTTCTATAAAATACACCTTGGTAAAGCAGGTTTCTAAAACCAAAAAAGCAGCAATGGCAGCCAACGAAAAAACACTTATCGTAGGACCACAGACGGTAGATTGTTCCGCAGGAGCAGGACGTATGAAATGTATGCAGGTAAAGGAAAATGCTTCTGAAAGCTGGACTAATTTCTATAGCAATATCGAAGGATTTACGTATGAGCCGGGTTACGAATATGTTTTAAAAGTAAAAACAGAAAAAATAGATAATCCTCCGGCAGATGCTTCTTCCATCAAATATACATTGATAGAACAGGTTTCTAAAACGAAGAAATAATAAAAAATCTCCCGAAAATTTCGGGAGATTTTTTTATTAAAATTGGTTTCAATTTTTATTTCCTAAAATCCTGATTCTTTTTGAGGTGGATCCGGATATTTGCCTTTACTAGCCTCTCCTACCGTATTTGCAGTCGTCATAGCTACTACAAGATCATTCAGCATACTGCTCGCAGCTGTAGGTGAATTGGGAAGAAGAACCAGATTGCTTCTATTACTTGCTCCAATGGAATGTAATGTATCATAATGCTGTGTCACAACAATAAGTGCTGATGCTTCGTGCGAATTGATTTCTACATTATTCAGCATTCTTACAGACTCTTCAAGCCCTTTTGCAATTTCTCTTCTTTGGTCAGCAATCCCCTGCCCCTGCAGTTTTTTAGATTCTGCTTCTGCCTTGGCAACGGCTACAATTCTGATTCTTTGTGCTTCAGATTCGTATTCTGCAGCTGTTTTTTCTCTTTCCGCCGCGTTGATTCTGTTCATCGCATGTTTTACCTGCTCATCCGGATCAATATCTGTGACCAAAGCTTTGATAATATCATACCCATAACTATTCATAGCCTCCTGAAGTTCACTTTTAACGGCAATTGCCACATCGTCTTTTCTTACAAAAACATCATCCAGTTTCAGTTTCGGAACCTCAGCACGTACCACATCGAATACAAAAGAGGTAATTTGATTTTCAGGATTTTCCAAACGGTAGAACGCATCTCCCACCTGCTCTCTGATGACCTGATACTGAACGGAAATTTTCATTTTGATGAAAACGTTGTCTAATGTTTTTGTATCAATCATTACATCCAGCTGCTGAATTCTCAGATTCAGTCTTTTGGCGATCTGATCTATGATTGGCAGTTTAAGATGAAGCCCTGAATGTTTTACCCCCTGAAACTTTCCAAAGCGTTCAATAATAGCCGCTGTTTCCTGCTTAACGACAAAAAACGAAGCGAATAAAATAATAAGCCCGAAGAGAATAATGGGCGCTAAATATATACTCATAGTTCTAATTTTTATTAATATGTCGCAGTAAATCCTGTTTCGTTAAAAACATTTTTTATTACCGCTTGCTTAAATATAAGAAAAATAAATATAAGACCCGGAACACGACTCATTGAAAATCAAGCTTGAACACTCTTCCTCATTTTTAAATTAAAATTATTCCGAAAAAGACTTATTTTTGAATATTCATTACACATCATGATCAATTCTAAAGAAATATTAAAAGATCATATTTCAAAATTCACATCTCTCACGGAAGAGCAGCTGGATTATGTTCTTGGACATTTTAATCTGATTACTTTAAAGAAAGGACAAAGCTTAATATCCGAGGGCGATTTCGTCAATCACGAATATTTCGTTCTGGAAGGCTGCCTGAAAGCATTTTACGTTAATGACAGCATGAAAATGTTTATCCTTCAGTTTGCCATGCCGACCTGGTGGGTAACGGATTTTGATGCGCTTTACAATGCAACAAGGGCTACCATTAATGTAGACTGTATCACCAATGCAAGTATTCTCTCTATTTCTAACGAAGACAGGGAAAAGATCTGCAATGAAATTCATGAGGTAGAGCATTTTTTCAGATGGAGAACAAATAAAGGATATGTGGCAGCACAGAAACGTCTGCTTTCTTTTATGAATAATGATGCTAAATTCCGGTATCAGGAGCTTCTATCCATGTATCCTCAACTGTACAATCTCGTTCCGAAACATCTGATTGCGTCTTATTTGGGAGTAACCAGAGAAACCCTCAGCAGACTTCATCAATAAAAAACCTTTTATTCTTGTTCCTATTTTGTGAGGTACATCACGTAACTATTTCTTTCGATCGGCTGAACTTTGTGTCATTATTTAAACCCAATAAAAAATGGACACAAAAAATTTTAAAATCAATAATGAAATCAGCACAATCAACTGGATTGGAAGAAAGGTAACCGGAGCTCATAATGGAACAATAGGTGTAAAAGAAGGAAACTTCACATTCGAAGACGGAAAACTTACATCAGGAAAGTTTGTCATTGATACCCGGGCCATTAAAATCCTTGATATCGAGGATTCTGAAACCAATACACAGTTTGCCCAACATCTGGCTTCTGACGATTTCTTTGGTTCGGATCAGTTTCCTGAAGCTTTTTTTGAAATCACTCATGCTGAGCCGGGTGATCAGAATCTCTATTATGTAAAAGGAGATCTTACCATAAAAGGTATTACACATCCTATCGACACAAGCCTGCACATTGTTGCAACAGACAATACGGCTGTTCTGGATACTAAAATTGTGGTCGACAGAACGAAATTCAACATCAAATTCAGATCATCCAATTTCTTCACCAACCTTGGTGACACCCTGATCTACAACAATTTTGATTTAAACATTCATCTTGTTGCGGCAACTCATTAATGCCATTCAAATATCTATTAATCTTAAAAATTGACCATCATGCCATTCATAAAAGTAGAAGTACTTCGCGAAGACATTAACCGCGAAATAAAACAACAGTTAATCAGAAAAATAAGTGAAGCTGTGACTTCAGTTTTGAACAAGGATCCCCATTTGACCCACATTGTCATCAATGAAATTGAAGATGATAACTGGGGATATGCCGGAGAACAGGTTTCAGTATTAAAAGAACAAGGATTTTCAACAGAAAAAAAATAAATCAGAAATGAAAAAGCAAACCGTAATCGTAACAGGAGCATCATCAGGAATAGGATTGGAAACAGCCCGTTATTTCTTAGACAGAGGCGATCATGTAATCATCAATTCACAAACAGCTTCAAAATTAGAGGAAGTTTATCATAAATTGGGAGCCGGAGACCACCTTGCCATGGTCGCCGGAAGTGTTTCAGAGCCATCAACAGGGGAAGCATTGGTAAAAACTGCGCTTGAGAGATTTGGATCAATTGATGTCCTGATCAATAATGCAGGGATTTATGAGAACAAACCATTCCTGGAAGTTACTGAAGACTATCTGGATCGATTTTTAACAACAAATTTAAAAGGAACATTCTTCACAACACAGGCTGTTATTCCTCAAATGATCAAGCAAAAAGACGGAGTGGTTATCAATGTGGGAACGCCTTTAGTGTATCATGCTATTGCACAGTCTCCCTCCACGGCACCTATTTCGAGCAAAGGAGCTATTCATGCTCTGACCTTGCAACTGGCTGCAGAATTTGGAAAAGATAATATCAGGGTCAATACAGTGGCTCCCGGACTGATCAGAACTCCGATGCATGGCCCAGATCTGGATAATAATGCAGGACTTCACCTGATCAACCGTATCGGGGAACCGGAAGAAGTCGCTCAGATGATTCATGCAATTGCTAAAAATAAATTAATTTCTGGAGCGATCATCAACGTTGACGGAGGAATGGGTGCCGGGCATCATTTATCATGAAACTAGTATTAATTATTGCATGGCTGTTCCGTTTTCCATTGAACAGTCATGCACAAAATATAAAGGATATGAAAACCAACCCAACATCAGAAGCTGAAATAAGAAATGTGATTGAAAATTATTATTTCAAAGGAATTTATGAGGGGAATACTGAACTTCTTACAAAAGCTTTCTATAAAGAGGCGTTGCTTTTCGGAGATATCGACGGCGTTGCGTATTTCAAAACTGCAGAACAATATATTGAAGGAGTTGGAAGCCGGGTAAGCCCGGAAAAATCTGGGAAAGATTTTAAAGCTGTTATCATTTCAATTGATCTCATTAATTCGATTGCCACCGTAAAATTGCATGTAAAGATGTATGATTTTAATTATTATAATTTCATAACTTTCAATAAGATAGACAAAGAGTGGCTCATCGTTAATAAGACATTGACTAACGTACAACCTTAAATTAACAAAATCATGTGGAATAAAAATAGAGTTACAGAGTTATTAGGAATTGAATACCCTATTCTGCAAGGTCCTTTTGGCGGAGGGCTGTCCACTGTTGAACTGACAACAACGGTGAGCAATCTTGGTGGCTTGGGAGGATTTGGAGCTTATACTTTGTCGCCACAGGAAATTTATGATATTCACAGAGAAATACAGTCGAAAACGTATAAGCCTTACAACCTCAATCTCTGGGTAAATGATCATGATATTATTGATGAAGAACATACAAAAAAGCAATACCAAAAGGCTGTTGAGATTTTCAAACCTTACTTTGATCTTTTAAATACGGATATTCCGGCACCTCCACCCTCTTTTGAATCGAGGTTTCAGAATCAGCTGGAAGTCATTTTTGATATTAAGCCTAAAGTATTCAGCTTTATGTTTGGATTGCTAAACGAAAATATCATCGAAGACCTTCACCGCCAGGGAACTGTTGTATTCGGAAATGCTACAACACTGGATGAAGCTGTTGCTCTGGAAAAAACAGGAGTAGATGTGATTATAGCTTCCGGTTTTGAAAGTGGCGGACACCGTCCTTCATTTCTGGATCAGTCTGAACTTTCTACAACGGGAACTTTTGTTCTGATTCAATTGATTAAAGATAAAGTAAAAATACCTGTCGTGGCTGCCGGAGGTATTGCTAACGGCCGTGGAATTGCCGGAGCTTTTCAACTGGGAGCGGAAGCTGTACAAATTGGAACTGCTTTTCTGGCCACTGAGGAATCCGGAGCTTTACCGATTCACAAAGAGTTTTTATTTTCTGACGCTGCAAAATCTACATCCCTTACCAGAGCTTATACTGGAAGATTGGGACGTGGAATTACCTCAAAAATTACTAGAGATATATTGACCGCAACGGACAAAACTCTACCCTTTCCTTTGCAGACTCATTTCATGGGAGCGCTGAGAAAAGCAGCTTTGGAACAGCAAAAGAATGATTTTGTTTTCTTTTGGGCAGGTCAGATTGCCCCTATTTTAAAGCATAAAAAAGCCTCCACTTTAATGCTGTCATTAATCGAAGAGGCTTCTGAATTATTATAATAAATAGAATTTACATCGTTATTCCGATGTCTATTCCTTTTTATTTTTGAACTTTTACATCAATATTAATAGCAGGAGAAGCGATTGATGATTTTTCCCAACTACCATAATATTTCCGTTTAAATACAGTTTTAAGCAGTGATCCGCTAAGGAAAATGTGTCCTTTAAAAAAATTCATAAATTGTATACTGACAAAAAAATCATGATCTGCATAAATATCCTGATCGCTAACATCAAATGTAAATGTGTTATCTATAATAGAATCCTTTGTCACAACTGTCGTAACATCCTTATACAAGATAGATTGATTAGGTACACCATTTTTCTCGTCATATACATTAATTCTTAATTGAACGGGTACATCTGTGTCAAAATCAGCGACATTAAGGTTTATTTTTTGAATCTTTACCTTTTTTCTGTTTGAAAACTTAATTGCCAGTTCACGAGACTGCTCTTCTTTTTCCTTTTTTCTTTCCGGATATGTTGCAAACAAGATTTTCTTCGATTTAGAATCTACTCCCCAATGCTTATCTTTAAATCGTTTAGGAGTAATAATAACTTCCGGAATATATTTCACTTTTTCTTTTAGAAAAATATTGTGGACATCATTTTGTAAGAAAATGTGAATGGGTACTGCAAATTTATCAAACCCGCCAACGTCTACCATTAAGTTCACTTCTTTATTTACACCGTTTAAATCAAGTGTATAATTACCATTTTCATCAGCAACAGTACCGTTCTCTTCGCTCCCGATACCAATTTTTGCATAAGGAACAGGACGGCTGTCGTTTTGGGATAGTACTTTACCGGTTATTGTTTGCCCACTTAAAAAAGCTCCTAAAAAAAAACAAAAAAATAAAATTCTCATACAAACTGCCATTATATATCCAAAAGTATTCTCTCAGCTTACCATCAGTTTAAGAACCTGCTTAAACAGTCATTCCGATGTCTATTCCTTTAATTTTTCTATATAAATCGGTAGCATAATTATCCGTCATTCCCGAAACAAAATCAACAACTCCAAGGACTTTCTGATAATCGGTCCCGTCATTATAAATAAATTGTTTTGGAAGCAGCTTCAAGGCTTTCTTATCATACGATTTTCTTTCATCTTCCGGTTTTAGGATGGATGGGATGAAATGATCCAGCAATTCATACATTACATTATACCCTGCATTTTCAATTTCCACAACCGCTTTATGATTGTAAATTTTTTCCACCGAAAAACTGGCAATATCTTGTAATGCTTTATTTTCGTTTTTATAGATATCAAGCAGACCGTTGTCAAGATTTCCTTCAAGAATCGTTTCAAAGTTATGTTTATACATCTCAATAGATTTATTGATTAATGCATTGATTACTTTCGCTCTTAAATAAGAAATCTGTTCATTTTCGTTAGAAATAGAACTTAGCTTTGTTTCGATTCTTTTAACATCATCTGTTTCAGATTTTACCAGTTCGAAAAATAGATTTTTACAATCTGCTGTTGAAACAATACCCAATCGGTGGGCATCTTCCATGTCAATGATATTATAACAGATGTCATCTGCAGCTTCTACTAACCACACAAACGGATGTCTCTTGAAAATATGAGGTTCTTCACTTTCAGAAATAAGCTGGGTTCCTTTGGCAATTTCAAGGAAAATATCTTTTTCATTCTGGAAAAACCCGAATTTCTTTCTGTGAATGATTCCTTTTTTCTTGGCTACTGCCTCACATGGATATTTTGCAATACTTGCCAGCGTTGAAAAAGTAAGCTGAATACCTCCCGCATCTTTTCCTTGCTGCTGCTGTGCCAGCACTCTGATCGCATTGGCATTTCCTTCAAAATTCACCAGATCTGCCCACTCCTTTTCATTGAACTTTGACTTCAGATCTTTTTCATTTCTTTCAAAATAGCTTGCAATAGCATCTTCTCCCGAATGCCCGAAAGCAGGATTTCCCACATCATGACATAAGCACCCAGCCGCAATTACATTTCCTAAATTATAGAGATAAAAATTCTTTGAATCTTCAGTAAGTTCACTTTTAAAATCTTCAGCAATAAATTCACCGATAATACTTCCTAAACTTCTTCCTACAGATGAAACTTCCAGGGAATGAGTAAGTCTGTTGTGTACAAAAACACTTCCGGGAAGAGGAAAAACCTGGGTTTTGTTCTGTAATCTTCTGAAAGCAGAGGAGAAAATAATTCGGTCAAAATCTCTTTGAAAATCAGTTCTTGAAGCCCTAGTCTGTGGATTGTTTCCTGTACGTTGATTGGTGAAAATCTGGTTTAAATTCATCATTTTTCAAAATTACTCCAAATTTTAATTGTATGGAATAGTATTTAGATTTTTATTAGAGAGATCTGCCATTCAAAAAATCTATTATAGTAAACGTTTTTTAGGGATCGGAAAGCTTCAGGAAATATTCTACATTTGATACAACTAATAAGCGGAATAATATTCACATTTCTTCTTTTAAATTTTAAATTCTTTTTATCATGACAGACAACACATGGCTCAACAGATGGGATGATAGATACAGCAACGAAGAGTTTGCGTATGGAACAGATCCGAATAATTATCTGAAAGAGCAGCTGGCTCTATTAAAACCCGGCAAAATACTCTTCCCAGCAGAAGGTGAAGGTCGAAACGCTGTTTTTGCAGCAACACAAGGATGGCAGGTTTCAGCTTTTGATATCAGCTCAAATGGACAGAGTAAAGCATTACAGCTTGCCGAACAATTGCAAACTACCATTGATTACAAGGTTGGGGAACTTTCTACCCTGAATTATCAGCCAGAGCAATTTGATGCTATTGCTCTGATCTACGCTCATTTTCCTGCAGACATTAAGTCTTCAATCCATCAAATGCTGAATCAATACTTGCGTAAAGGAGGAGTTATCATTTTTGAAGCATTCAGTAAAAGTCATCTTGAATATATTGCAAGAAATGAAAAGGTAGGCGGACCCAAGGATATTGAATCATTATTCTCCATTGATGAGATCAAAGCTGATTTTCCTGATTATAAAATTATTGAATTATCAGAAACAGAGATAGAACTCAATGAAGGGCTATTCCATAATGGGACGGGTTCTGTGATCCGGTTTGTGGGACAAAAGCTCGTCTGACTCTATTGTGAATAGGTTTATTTTGGGATAAAACTTTATATTTTATCCAATTCTGGAATATTATTTGAATCTTTATCTCAAAATAAACGTATGCCTGAAGGTCCATCCATCATATTAATGAAAGAAAGCCTGCAGCCATTTGCAGGTCAGCAAGTGACAGAAGTTTCAGGAAATGCCAAATTCGAAAAAGAGGTGTTCATTGGCCAATTTCTCCTTGAAATCCGGACTTTTGGAAAACAGACTTACCTTATTTTTGAAAAATCAGCCATTCGTATCCATTTATTAATGTTTGGCTCTTACAGTATTAATGAGCAGACCAAACCGGATAAAAGTCTGCGTTTAGCATTATTTTTCTCTACCGGAAGCATCTATTTCTACACCTGTTCTGTAAAATCCGTACCTCTTGAATATCTTTCCACCATTGATTGGGAAGCTGATATAATGAGTGATCAGTGGAATTCTAAAAAAGCTGAAGAGAAATTAAAATCCAATCCGAAAATGATGGTCTGTGATGCATTGATGAATCAGGATATTTTTTCGGGAGTCGGAAATATTATTAAAAATGAAGTTCTTTTCAGAATTGGAGTTCAGCCAGAAAGTCTGTTGGGTAATCTTCCTGCTAAAAAAAGAAAAGAACTTATCGCCGAAGCCAGAAATTACAGTTTTGATTTTCTGAAATGGAAAAGAGAATCTGTTTTGAAAAAGCACTGGCTGGTTCATACCAAATCCGTTTGTCCGATATGTGGGCAGAAACTTATCAAAAAACAAACGGGAGTCGGAAAAAGGAGAAGTTTCTTTTGTGAAAAGGATCAGAAGCTTTATTAAAATAAATGATAATATTTCAAGTTTTGGCTAGGATTTGATTTATTTAAACGGGCTGAAGCCTGTTTCTATTGAATACATTTTTCCCCTATTGATTACACAGATTTTCACAGATAATGATGTCTATTTTTTTTTGACCTTGAGTATTATATTACTCATTGCTGATTACTCATTACTCATATATTAGTCTGAATTAAGCAGTCCACCCGCAAATTTTGTAAAAAAATCAGCTCTGTATACTTCACCAAGGGGAATTTCAAAGTCTTCGATGTAGATATTATGATTGTCAAATGAATCAATATAATTCATGTTCACAACGTATGATTTACTGACTCTTATAAAGGTTTCACCGGAAATTTTCTGATGAATGGTTTTCAGATTCATCGCAGTGATCAGTTTCTGCTGCTGAGTATGAATGACTACATAGTCTTTAAGACCTTCTATAAACTTAATGTCTGAAAAACTGATTTTATAAAATCTTCGCTCTGCTTTGATGAATAAAAAGTCTGCCGTATTAGATTCTACCGTATTCTTCACCGTATCTTTAGACAAAAGCTCAGTGTAAAGCAGTGCTTTATCAATCGCTTTTTCCAATCTTTGGGGATCAATGGGTTTCAGAAGATAATCTACAGCTTCCAGTTCATAACTCTTCAATGCATATTGAGAATAAGCTGTCGTAAAGACGATCAGCGATTTTTTGGGAAGCATTTCTACAAACTCAAGGCCTGTTACCATGGGCATTTCTATATCGAGGAAAATAAGGTCTACATCATTATCTTTAAGAAACTCAAGGGCAGCCGGTGCATTGGAAAATTCACCAAGGATATCAATACTGGAAATTTCGGCAATCAGCGATCTCATTTCAGATCTTGCCAGAGGTTCATCATCAACTATAATACAGTTCATCACACGGGAATTTTTAATTTTACACTATATTCTTTATCTCCTGATTCTATCTGCAGGTTAAAAGTGTCGCCATAAAGGAGTTCCAGTCTTCTTGTGATATTGGCGAGTCCAAGCCCGCTATTTTTTTTGTCCGAAACAATATAGCCGGCACTCCTTGAATTGACACATCTAAAATAAAGCTGTTTATCCTCGATATTGATGTCTATTTTCACATAAGACTCTTCTCCACTGAGATCTACACTGTGCTTAACAGCGTTTTCAACGAAAGTAGTAAATAGGTTTGGAGGAATGAAGGTACTGTTTAATGTTCTTTTATCAGCATCTGTACGGATATCAAAAGAGAAATTGTCACGTCTTATTTTTTCAAGGTTTAAAAAGTTGGACAGAAAATCAATTTCTGAAGTTAGTAACGTTTTTTCTTCACTGTTTTCGTATAGCTGATATCTTAGAAATTCAGAAAGTTTTACAATGACCACCGATGCTTTTGCCGGATCTGTTCTGATGAGTGCTTTTACATTATTCAGCATATTAAACAGAAAATGCGGGTTGATCTGATTTCTGAGCTCATTCAGTTCCATATTCAGGGTGAGATTGCTCAGTTCATTGATCCTTTTATTATCACTGATCCATTTCTGCAAAAGCTTTACCGTAGTCGTGGTCATGATAATCGGAATACACATCAGAACACCTTCATAGATTCCCCCTTTTTCATTTTCTTTAAGAATATTTTTTATTCTGAATTCTTCGAAGAATAATCTAAAACTATACCCTATAAAATTGAGTCCCAATACTCCCATCAAAACAAGTAAAACAAGATAGGTGACATATTTTGTTTTAAAGAAAAATCGGGGAACCAATACATATATATTAATGTAAACCATTGTAATCAAAATAGTATATACAAAAAACAGAACATAATATTGGTAGATTCCCGAGTACCAATGCCAGAACCTTGCACTGTACATCAAAAGGAAAAAAAAGATCAGAAACAGCAGATGTCTTTGAAATCTATACCTCCCCTCCACCAAAAAATCCATTACAAAGGTTTCTTCAAATTTCCAAGGGCTATATTTCATATTCTAGACTCATTTTATCATTAACAAAAATAGAGAATAACGTAATTTACAACTATTTTATTATACAAAACCTGCATTTTATTATACGAATTATTTGCGGTCAGGGTTTTGTATAAAATACCTGCCATTTTGTATAAAAACAAATTCGGGCGCTTCTTTTCTATATTCCTTTGCACTGTTAAATGAATGCATATGGAATTGACCGCTTTTCACGAATTGACCCAGGAAATATCAGTAGAATGTTTCTTTATGACAGAATCCCAACAGGAAGAAAAAGTAATACAGCTCATTGATTTACATCATTTTGTAGAATGTTTTGATTCAAAAATAAAAATCCTCAGCTACTTCCACCATCCTATCAATATTGTGGAACATCAGGAGGGTAAAAAAGGAATCCTGTTTTGTGATCTGAAATACTCTGCTGTACCTGATAGTAATGCTTCTGAAGAATTTAAAAGAAGATATGATCTCTCAGAACTCTGGTTTGTGTTCGTAGAAGAAACCTATGTTCAGGATACCTCCGGATATACTGATGCCATCATTGAAAACAGTCTGGATATTTTCTATGACAAAATTTTTTCATTCAATTTTTTCCAATCGATCATTCACCCCTTACAATAAACTGCCCATGAAAACATTAAGAAGAGCGCTTATCCCACTGGCGCTGCTCCCTTTTAAAAGTATGATATATGCTCAAAAAAAGACAGTATTCCTTTGAAGGTCCGCGCTTTTTATGCTGATAAAATCCCACAGGCAAGGAATTTTAATATTGAGTATACATTGGTTACCCCTTCTTCATTCTCGTCACAACTTCACGGACAGGATCTGCCGGACAATAAGGTAAAAAGCTTCCAACAGATGAAAGCGGATGCTAATATTTACTTTATCAAGAAGAAGAACTGGCTTTTGAGCACTGCCCTGAACTATCGTTACACTTCGATCAGTAATGAAAATCCTGTAATCCCAGGAACTGAAACGGAGGAAAATTTCCATTATCATTCGGAAGCTATTAATCTAGTCTATTTTTCAAGGCTATTCAAAAAGACGGCAATATACTCGGCCAATATTTCTGTAGATGGAAGTGATCAGCATTTTGAACGGATAAGAGGATTGGTAACCGCTTCTTTAATTTTAAAAGCAACTCCAAAAACAAAAATATCCCTCGGACTTGCTGGTATTATTGATCCCAGCAGCCAAATTCCCGTCCTGCCTATTTTCACTTTAGAAAACAGATTCAATAACGGATGGGTTCTTGACATTCTGCTTCCGAAAAAAGTATTGGTCAGAAAAGATGTTTTC
Source organism: Chryseobacterium sp. MEBOG07 (assembly GCF_021869745.1). Lineage (NCBI taxonomy): Bacteria > Pseudomonadati > Bacteroidota > Flavobacteriia > Flavobacteriales > Weeksellaceae > Chryseobacterium > Chryseobacterium sp. MEBOG07. Next base: position 2,360,181 of record NZ_CP084579.1, on the reverse strand, counting down.
TCCAACGGAAGAATTTCGCTGGGAACAGAAATGGACAATACCTCCTTTTATACGTACCGGAATAATAGTACTTACGAATTCCGGCAGGTTGCTCTCAACTCAGGAGCGATTTATGAGCATAATCTGGGCGGAAATTTCATAGGAACTTTTAAAACAGGACTCAGAGCAAATATCAATTCCAGGGCATTTAATAAACAGGACTCCTTTAATGATTATATATGGAAAGGGACTTATAAGCCTTCATTCTATTTCAATGTCGGAATTTCTTATAATCCTTTTGAAAGACGAAGAGTAAAATAAGATCAATCGGTAGTTCAATGTTAAAGTTTTCTAGCTCATTATCAGGGTCTGAAAAAAATATTAAAAAAAATTAAAATTTCTATCTATTGGGATTTAACCATTCATCCAAAATACAATCAAAACCTCAGAAAACACAAATTAAGAGTATTCTCATTTATGAAAAATCTTATTACCACTTATGCGAATGGTTTATTAAAATGATTTCGGGATTTTCCTTTAAGAATTGAATAAAATTGAATATGGCAGTACCTAAACAGATATTTCAGACTTTTATAACTAAAAAACTTCCTCTGATTACGCGTTATCATATCTGGAATATGAAAAGAAAAAATCCGGAATACAAGTATTACTTTTATGATGATCAGGACATAGAAAAATTTCTCACAGAAGAATTTCCTCCTGAATATATTGAAACTTATCGTAAACTGAGAATCGGTGCTTCAAAAGCTGATTTTTTCAGATATGCTGTTTTATATAAGAAAGGAGGTGTATATCTAGATATCGATAGCAGCATTATAAAACCGTTCAGAGAATTGGTTAAGGAAAATGATGAAGCTGTGATCAGTGTAGAAAGACACGAAAATCTGTATGTTCAATGGGCACTTATTTTCAATAAAAATCATCCTTTTCTAAAGAAAACATTAGAACTGATGATTGATAATATAAACAGTCACCGCTACCCCCATAATATACATGCTACTACAGGTCCTACTGTATTTAGTAAAGGAATAAAGAAATCATTAGAGGAAAACCCTGCAATTCCGTTTACATTATTTGGCGGCATTGAGTTCCGCGGCTATTTAAAGTTCAAATATAAGCTGGGAAAGTTTTTTTTATACAAAACAAGATCTCAACATTGGAAACAGAAGCAAAAACATCAGGAGATTATTTTTTAATGAGTCCCCATTTTTGAAAATACATTAATAATAATCACGCCAAGGACAATCAGAACAATCCCGATAATTGCAGGCAGATCAGGAATCTGTTTGAATGCTATTACCCCAATCATCGTTATAAAGACAATGCCGACTCCGGACCAGATCGCATAGGTAATTCCTACCGGGATCTGGCGAAGGGTAAGGCTCAGAAAATAAAAAGCGCACGCATACCCGATTACGGTTATCACAGACGGCCACAACTTGGAAAATTCCTCGGATTTTTTCAGGAAAGAAGTAGCGATTATTTCAAATACAATTGCCAGCGCAAGAAAAATATAACTGCGTCCCATAAATTTATTCTTTGTACAAAAGTAGCAAAAGCCTTCCGGTAATTCCAAAAAGGGAAGAGATATGATTCTCTCTTTACTCCAAATATAGCAAGTGCTGGTCTACTCTTTCTTATTCTATAAAAATCCAGCGTTCTCAAAACTTCAGCAATCCAGCAATACTTCTCACAGGCACTTTAATGATTTAAGTGTCTTATTTTTAGTTATATCCATTTTTTGAAAGAGTTGTGTGATCAGAAAAATAGGCCAATAGGTAAGTTTATTTTTCAGTTATGGCATAAAAAACAATATTTCTCCATGTCATGAAATGTGACAACTGACAAAAAATCCAAAATAAAAACGAGGGCTAAAAATAAATTTTCTTAACATGAAAATCATTTTCAGGTGAATAATATACATTCAAGAAATGTGATTCATAAGGATATTATGCTACGCATTATTTATTATTTATTTTATCAAGTCCAATATAGAAGTCGATAAACGATTAACGTTTTCACAAAATTTTACAGATAGAATAATAAAAGTATTAATAAATTTTCAATAATGTATTAATTTAATGTAAACAAAATTTCATCAATAAAAGAGCAACAACCCCCGTAATACACTGATAAACATCATAATGTTTTACTTTGGCACGTGATTTGAAAGTAGTAATATTGCAATTGAAAGATTGATAAAATAAAGTCAAATAATTAAAAATAATACAAAATGATAACTTATATCGGAATCGCAACAGGTCTAGTAGTAATCGCTTCATATCTTATGACAGTAAGAAGAGAAAGAAACTAATTCTAAATAAAACAAGCCTATAGAATATCTATACTAATTATATTGTTTTATGTTTTTAGTCTGAGAGATCAGATTGCTCTTTTACTCATTGGGTAAAAGGGCCCAAAAACATAAGCAAAAAGATCTTAGTTTCACAACAAATTTTTATATCCAAATGAATAAAGCCGTTCGCAAGTCCGGCTTTATTTTTGTTTCATACCTGAGAACCTCATCTCTTTTTAATCCCAGATTTCTACAGGTGTTTGTGACTATTTTCAAGTCGTTCTATTGAATATGAAAGTTTATATATTATATTCATAATTCATTATCTTTAATTTATCAACACCCTACTTCTGGCCTAGCGGTTTATTATTATTCAGGATTTCTTTCAGCACTTAATAAAGTTTTATCTTTGTTTATTCAATAATCATTTAATTGTCATTATGAACCTGTATAATCTTATTATTCAAGATAAAGAAGAGGTAACCCTTAACGAAGTATTTCTCGATAAAAACAACAAGGAACATCTTGTACAGCTTATCAAGGAAAACACTTATGTTAAAGAACTGCAGGAGTACGGCCTTCCGGTTAATAATAAAATTCTGCTTCAGGGAAGTTCAGGATGCGGAAAAACAATGACAGCAAAGGCGATAGCCAATGCTTTAGGGAAGAATATTATTATCCTGAATCTGAGTAATATCGTTTCATCACGTATTGGCGAAACCTCCCAGAATATTAAAATGATCTTTGATAAAGCTGCCAGAGAAAGATCTGTACTTTTTCTTGATGAACTGGATCAGATCGGGAAAGCTAGAGGAAGTGATGATAAGGATGTGGGCGAAATGAGAAGACTCGTTAATACTTTGATTCAATTGATTGATTATTATCCTGAAAATTCACTTTTAATCTGTGCCACCAATCATCCTGAAATTATTGATACTGCCCTATTAAGACGCTTCCAGCTAAAGATCAATTACGAAATGCCTTCTGCTGAGATTCTGGATACTTTCTATGATCAATTACTAGGTCAATTTCCCGAAGATATGAGAACGGTTGAAAGAAAGTATTCTATTTCTTTTGCCGAAGCAAAGGACCATGCTCTAACGGCCGTTAAAGCTGCTTTAATCAAAAAACTGGAAGCAAAAGAAACAATATCATCATGAAAGAAGATATTCTCCACAATCTCGCCGTCATCAATGACCGGATAAGAAGTGCCTGTGAAAAATCCGGAAGGAATATTGACGAAGTGAAGCTATTACTGGCCACCAAAACAGTTTCTGCAGAGCGAATCAAAATCGCTTTGGAACACTCACAGACCTTAATTGCTGAAAATAAAGTACAGGAGTTGAAGGAGAAATATGATGACTTAAAGAATACCCCTCATGAAAACCACTTTATAGGACATCTTCAGACCAATAAAATTAAAGATATCCTGAAATATGATGTTATCTGCGTTCAATCTCTAGATCGGCTGGAATTGGCGGAAAAACTCCACCAAAGGCTTTTGGTCGAAAACAAAACGATTGATGTCCTGATTCAGGTGAATACCTCAAATGAAGAAAGCAAGTTCGGAGTTGATCCCAGTGAAGCGATTGAATTGACCCGAAAAGTTGCCGGATTCTCTACTTTGAAAATAAAAGGCTTGATGACGATCGGCTTATTCAGTGCAGAAACCGAGAAAGTAAGATCGTGCTTTAAAATTCTGAAAAATATTCAGCAGGACATTATGCAGGAAAATATTCCCAATGTGCAAATGAAAGAACTTTCCATGGGAATGAGCGGAGACCTGGAAACAGCTATTGAAGAAGGAGCCACGATTGTACGTGTGGGGACTGCTGTTTTTGGAGCGAGAATCTATCCGGACAGCTATTATTGGGATGAAGGAAAAGTGAAGAAATAAATTGAATTTCTATACTTTATAGTCTACAAATTCGGTATACTTTTTGCTGTAAAACTTTCATAACCAAACAAATGCATTTATGAATAAAAAATTACTCTCGGTCTGTCTACTCATGACAGTATTATTCTTTTTTTCATGTGAAAAAGAAAACACACAGATGAAAAGTGGAATTTCAATTGAAACCATTTCAATTATTACCTGCGTTACTATGGGGGTAGCCATTTTGGTTGCCTATAGCTTTAAAAGAAGATAACAAACCAGAATTTAAATACTAAGGCACCTCTCAAAATTGAGAGGTGATTTTGTTTAAAGAAGAAACTAGCAAAAAAAATATTAGAACAGGTTTCTTATTTTTAATAGAATATAATATAATTTTGATATCGGATGCCTTCAATATGATAAAGACATTCTGATTTATGCCCCATACAGATATTCTTGAAAAATGCCTACCCGATTTTGGAAAAGAGCTGATAGCAGAAATTGAAAAATTCGGAATCATTAAAATATTTTCCAGCAATGATTTTATTGTAAAACAAGGACAGTTGATCCGCTATCTGCCTATTGTTTTAGAAGGTAGTGTAAAAGCATATAGTGAAGAAGACGGCATTCAGTTTTTACTGTATTATATTCAGCCAGGATCTTCCTGTATATTCAGTTTTGTGCATCTGTTTAATCAACATCCTATTGATTTTTCAGCCATTCCGGAAGGAAAATCGACTATACTGCTTATCCCTATTGATAAAGCGAAAGAATGGCTGATCCGGTTTCCGTCTTTCAACAACCTCATTATTGCTGAATTTCAGAAACACTACAATGACTTACTGCATACCACCAAGCAGATTATTTGTTACAAACTTGAAGACAGACTTTGGGATTATCTGAAAACAAAAGCAAAAATTTCCGACACCCATGAACTTGCCATATCACATCAAAGCATTGCCGATGATTTGGGTACTACGAGAGAAGTCATTTCAAGGTTGATGAAAAAGATTGAACTGGATAAAAAATTAACACAAAATAATAGAAAAATAAAACTATTGATCAGTGACTTTTGATACTTATATTGGAAATGATGACTTCTATATTTGTGTTACAGAATAAAATTATATTTAGATAGAAACATCAAAATTAAAAAAAGTAATACAATGAGTGAACCCATCCAATTAGTACCGAACAATTCTCTATTAACAAAAACTCCTGAAGAAGGACGACAATTAGCCGTAAAATTGGCCAGATTAATCATTAAAGTAACACAACCCGATGCTGCAGTTCGTGAAAAACTACGTCCTGTATATGCGGATGATGCCTCAATGCTGATTGCTATCGGGCAAACCGTTGCTACAGAATTTGCAACGATTGCTGCTGCCAATAATTATTGGAAAAATGGTATTTAAATGAACAAAAAACACCGCTCCATATGGGCGGTGTTTTAATTTGGGTTTATTTCTTTATTATCTTAACTGTAACAGAACTTTCATTTTTTGAAGCTATTTTTAACAGATAAATTCCAGCTGCCAGATCTGAAATATCTATTCTGTTAACATTCCGGAACGTCCTTACCACCTGTCCCAAAACATTATGTACTTCTACTTTTTCAGGAACTGACTTAGTATTCAGATTAATAATTCCGGTAGTAGGATTGGGGTAAATCTTTATTGTGTTTGTCAACTTTTCATTTGTTCCTAAAACCACATCAATAATTTTTGTAGAAACCGTATTCGTAATAATTGCAGGATTGTAATCAAAATAAATATCCGCCACGTTATTGATGATATCATTCATTTGTACATTAGCCTTAGGCTTCACTTTATACGCGATAAAACCATGTGAGTTTGCTTCATCATTTGATCCCGGAAGATAGATCGCATTAAAATTAAATTCAATATCATTCTCATTGGTAATTTTCGCTTCATTAGAATGACTGAAAGCTTCGAGAACTAAAGTAGAACCATCCAGTTTACTATCCAAAACATTATGAATCTTCACTTTTTCTGCGAAATGATTTCCTGTATTCTGGAAACGGATTATGTAGTGTAGGTATTCATCTGCATCCTGTAAAAGAACCTGAGAACCTTCCAAGACTGTAATATCATTTGGATCAAAAGATCCTACGATATTCTGATTTAAAGTAAATTCATTATTTGAAGGCGTTACATCACCAGCAACATTGGCTACTCCATTAATGTTCAATTTTTCTCCAATATTATTAACCGGGATAGGAAGAACGTTGAATTTCAATTCAATGGTTTTTGTTTGAAATGGTGATAAATCCTGATAATTAAAGGTTATACTACCATTGTTTTGTGAAACTAACGGAGAAGAAGCCTGAAGGAAACTCATCTTTGTTCCGTTATAATTGAATACAATATCTCCACTTACCTTCTGAGTCCCTTTATTGGCAATTACCATCCTGTACTTTGTCTCAAATCCTGGTCTTGCTGCAAGAATCGGATAGATACTCATTTCGAGATCTTTATATACCTGATTCGGCGCAATACAGAAATCAGCAATATCTGTAACACCTGTCGATACAAAATTATAGGAATGATTTTGAGGATTTATCGTATAATTAGGCAATTGTGCATCTACAAAAGTCATGTATTGCCCTTGCTTTGCCATAAGAGAATATTCACCGTTTCCATTGGTAAAAGTGGAATACTTATGCGTAGGACTTTGCGTAGAAACCATCATCATCGAAGCAGAAGTATCATTGGTATCACAACCATTGTTATCAATATCATAGCGTACTTTTCCATTTATTTTATTTTGGAAAGCAGGTCCTGTTTCAAACCACGAGATCATATCTTCTTTATAACCTGTCAAGTATTTTGATCCAACTACTAATTCCGGGTTTCCGTCTCCATTTAAGTCAGTACTTAATAGAGAGGTAGCGAGCCCTACATTATTGGTAATTAACTGAGGAACGTTATCAAAAATACCATTTCCGTTATTTTTATACCATCTTAATTTTGGTTGAGTTTTAGAGTTGGTAACAATATCCTTACGTCCATCGCCGTCAATATCAATTGCCGCGATTGCATATGGTCCGGTTACAGTTCCCGGTCCAACTATTTTTTCCTGTCCAAAATTCCCCTGTCCATCTACATTCTCAAACCAGCTTATTTTATTTCCGTTATCATTGACATAAGAAATATCATTATCTCCGTCACCGTCAAGATCTGCTATATGAAGCCTGATGTCTCCAAATAAAGAACTTGCGACAGTATGCTTTACCGTAAAACTCCCCAGCCCGTTTACATTTTCATACCAAATGATTTTACCATCAGAAAAGGCCATAACAAGATCCAAATCCCCGTCTCCATCCATATCAGCATTTTTACATGAAGATATAAAGCTGGTCAGAGTATCCAAAAACTCAGTAGGAGTTCCAAAATTCCCATTTCCTGTATTCAGTAAAACAGTCAGTTTGGTAGCGTTTCCTATGTAAGCAAAATCCTTCTTACCATCCCCGTTAAAATCACCTACAGTACTAAGATGCCCCAAGTTATTCCCCACATCAACTATTGTATGCTCAACATTAAAATTCCCCGTTCCATTATTTTCAAGCCACAGATATTTGGATGTAGTAGGACTTGTATCAAATTGCTTTTTGAAGATAATATCTTTATCACCATCACTGTCAACATCCGCCAGCGACATGTCAGAAGCAAGCTGAAGGTTATTTCTTATTATTTTCTGCTGATCTGAAAAATCTGCATGACCATCTGTATTTTTAAACCATGAAATTTTACTTCCTGATACTGCTACAATATCCGTATCTCCGTCTCCATCAACATCTCCCGTCTCTACCGAGCTAAGCGACGAAACATCTGTTGTAAGAATCTTTTCGGCAGAAAAGCTTCCAGTACCATTTACTCCTTCATACCACGCCACCTTACTGTCACCTCCAGAAACTGAGATTAAGTCGATTTTTGAATCATTGTTGTAATCAGCAGCATCAAACTTGGAAACTCTTATGGCATTCTGAGAAATAATCTGTTCAGGACCAAAAACTCCGTTCCCCAGATTTTTTTTCCAGGAAAGCTTATTGTCCCAATAAACACAGAATACCAGATCCTGTTTACCATCTCCGTCAAGGTCAAACATTTTCACTCCGTATCTTTTCACATTTTGTACAGAATACGGATTATACGGTACATTCGATATTAAGTTGGACGTAGAAAAAGTTCCTAAACCATTTGTATTATTATACCATTTAAACTGCTTGACATTTCCGTTTTCGAATAAATGGATGATATCTAAATCCCCGTCTCCGTCTACATCTCCAAGATCAAAAAACTCACCCAGGGCAAAATCGTCAATTGTCTGCTTTAAAGTGAAATTACCGCTTCCGTCATTTTTATACCAGCGTAACATCCTTGATTCATTAATTCTAACCAGAAGATCCGGCTTGTTATCATTGTCCAAATCTTTTAAAATAACAGAATCCGGCTTCTGAAGAGAGTAAAAAATAAGATTTCCAGATGTAAATGTTCCGTTACCATTATTCTTCAACCATGTTCCCGAAATTGGCTGATGTATATAGATATCTTGATCACCATCTCCATCTATATCACCAATTCTGAAAAGCGGAATATTCTGATCAGACAATTGAATGGGTTGAGTGAAGGTTGCAGCTCCACCACTTCCTGTTCCCTTCATCAAAAACAAACCTTTTGCGGTACTAAAGATAACATCTGCTTTTCCGTCCCCATCAAAGTCTGCACTTTCAAAATTTTTAATATTTTCAATGGGAGATTCATAAATAAGTTCAGGATGTTCAAATCCGTTTCCTTTATTCTTGATCCAGAAAAGTTTTGTATAGTATGTTTTTACCAGAATATCTTTTTTGTTGTCATTATTGAGATCCCGTGACACCATATCTACAGGATCAGAAATCCCGAAAGTTCCATCTATAACAATATTCTGAGGTAAACCCGTTTGTGAAAATCCCATGACACATGTCAGGGAAAAAGCCAAGATGATCGATTTTTTCATCCAGTAATTATTTGGTTATTAGTTTAATTATACGCAAAAATATAAAAATACTTCAGACTTTGAGGCTGCTTGGCTTTGCTCGCAATAATTATAACAAACAAAAATCCCTCTCATTACTGAAAGGGATTTGTTATATCTAAAACTAAGATTACATATAAGCTTCAATTGGCTCACAAGTACAAACTAAGTTTCTGTCTCCATAAGCTTCATCTACTCTTGCTACAGTAGCGAAGAATTTGTGGTCTCTTACCCACTCTAGCGGATAAGCTGCCTTTTCTCTGCTGTATGGTTTATCCCAAGAATCTGAGATCACCAATTGTTCTGTGTGAGGAGCATTTTTCAATACGTTGTTCGCTGCATCTGCTTCTCCGTTGGCAATTTCATCAATTTCTTTTTTGATAGAGATCAATGCTTCTGCAAAACGGTCGATTTCAGACTTGCTTTCAGATTCTGTAGGCTCAATCATCAATGTACCTGCAACCGGGAAAGAAACGGTAGGAGCATGGAAACCATAGTCCATCAATCTTTTCGCCACATCTGCCACTTCAATTCCTAAAGATTTGAACTGACGGAAGTCTACGATACATTCGTGAGCTACTCTTCCATTCTCATTTGAATATAAGATTGGGAAGTGTTCTGCTAAAATTTCTTTCAGGTAGTTCGCATTCATGATAGCATGTCCTGTAGCTTTTTTCAAACCTTCAGTTCCCAGCATCTTGATGTAAGAATAAGAAATATTAAGGATCAATCCTGAACCGTAAGGTGCAGCAGAAATACCTTCAATCGCTTCTTTAGATCCGATTCTGATATTCGCATTAGAAGGAAGGAAAGGAACCAAGTGTTTAGCAACACAGATAGGACCTACTCCAGGACCTCCCCCTCCGTGAGGAATTGCGAAAGTTTTGTGAAGGTTAAGGTGGCAAACGTCAGCTCCGATGTTTCCTGGACTTGTAAATCCTACCTGAGCGTTCATGTTTGCACCATCCATATATACCTGTCCTCCGTGCTCGTGGATAAGGTTGGTAATTTCTTTAATGTTAGCATCAAAGAATCCGTAAGTAGACGGATATGTAATCATTACAGCTGATAAGTTTGCTGAATGAAGTTCTGTTTTAGCTTTAAGATCTTCGAAGTCGATTTCACCGTTTTCAAGGTTTTTCACAACAACGATTTTCATTCCTGCCATAGCAGCAGAAGCTGGGTTTGTTCCGTGTGCAGACTGAGGGATCAATACTACATTTCTGTGGTGGTCTCCTCTTGAAATGTGATATTCTCTGATAACCATTAATCCTGCATATTCTCCCTGAGCTCCAGAGTTAGGTTGAAGAGAAGTTCCTGCAAAACCTGTAATTTCTGCTAAATCTTTCTCCAGTTCACGAATCATTTCCTGATACCCTTCAGCCTGGTTAACTGGTACAAATGGGTGAACAGCTCCCCAATTCTCCCATGAAAGCGGTAACATCTGAGTTGCTGCGTTCAGTTTCATCGTACAAGATCCCAAAGAAATCATAGAATGCGTCAATGATAAATCTTTTCTCTCAAGACGCTTGATGTAACGCATCAATTCTGTTTCCGTATGGTATTTGTTGAAAACTGATTCTGTAAGAATTTCGTCTTTTCTTAAGTTTTCTTCAGGAATACTGTATCCTTCTTTTATTTCTAATTTGAAAGTCTGCTTGTCTTTAAACTGAGCGAAAGAAGCCATCAGATAGTTTAATTTCTCTAATGTTGTACTTTCGTTGATCGCAATACTTACTACCCCTTCTGTGAAATAGTTAAGGTTAAGTCTGTGATCCTGCATCAATCTTATTAATCTTGCTTTCTCGTCTTCAGACATTGTCATTTTCACCGTATCGAAGATAGGTTCTTCTACGGTCTGATATCCTAGTGCTTTAAGACCATTCTTCAAAGCGTTTGCTTTAAAGTGAATCTGATCTGCGATATAGTTTAATCCTCTTGGACCGTGGTAAACAGCATACATTCCAGCCATTACTGCCAAAAGAACCTGTGCTGTACAGATATTTGAAGTTGCTCTTTCTCTTTTGATGTGCTGCTCTCTTGTCTGTAGAGCCATTCTTAATGCACGTTTTCCGTACATATCCTGAGAAACCCCGATGATTCTTCCCGGAATATCTCTTTTATAATCTTCTCTACAAGCGAAGAATGCAGCGTGAGGACCTCCATATCCTAAAGGAATACCAAATCTCTGTGTAGTTCCCACTGCACAGTCCGCTCCCATTTCTGCCGGAGACTTCAATTTCACCAAAGCCATCGGATCACAAGCAACTGCTACCTGAAGGTCTAGTTTTTTATAGTCTACGATATCTTCTGTATAATCTAAAACGATTCCGTTTTTACCAGGATATTGTAGTAAAACTCCGTAATAAGAACCATCAAACTGATGTGTTTTATGATCTCCTACTACGATTTCGATTTCTAATCCTTCAGCTTTTGTCTTTAATACAGAAACTGTTTGAGGAAGAACAAGATCAGAAATGAAGAACTTATTAGCTCCTGCTTTTTTCTGGTCTTTCGTTCTGTTGTTGAAGAACATGTGCATCGCCTCAGCAGCAGCAGTAGATTCATCCAGCAAAGATGCATTGGCTAATGCAAAACCTGTAAGATCACACACTACAGTCTGGAAATTAAGAAGAGCTTCCAGTCTTCCCTGTGCAATTTCTGCCTGATACGGAGTATAAGCCGTATACCAGCTAGGGTTTTCAAAAATATTTCTTTGGATTGCTGAAGGCAAAAGGGTGTTGTGGTATCCAAAACCGATATAACTAGTATAATCTGTATTTTTTGATGCCAATTCTTTTGAGTGGTTCAACATTTCGTATTCAGAAAGCGGTTCCGAGATCTCAAGATCTTTCTCTAAACGGATAGATGATGGAATGGTCTGAGAAATTAACTCTTCAATACTAGAAACGCCAAGTTTTTCCAACATCGCCTGTTTATCGGCTTCATTAAGAGAAATGTGACGGCTCACAAACTGTTCTGTATTCATTTTTATTTATTAGATTTTGTTTGTAAAAAGATTCGTAAAATTACATTTTTTTGAACGATTGTACAAGAGGATTCCATGAGTGATAATTCACAAAAACAATGAAGCCATTCGACCTACTCTATTTTTAATAAACTTCTGGTAAGGTTAACATTAGTTTAAATAAAGATCACCCCTATTCCATGCATAATATGCAAAAAAAACGTCAATTTAATTCCAATAAAATAGTTGTGTATTAATTTAATAACTCTGCAAACTGTTAGTGATCTTCTCTTTCTATCAAATTCGCTTTTATTTACTTAAAACCTAAACTTAACTTCAATTTTTGGAGAAATTAAAATGCAATCTGCTAAAGAATCCAGATTTGTTTTTCCCTTGTGAAAGCGGGTTCCCGATGTTATCCATCAGGGCTTATGAATTTTATGAAATTTTATTAATTATATTTATTCTAAATTAATATATTTGCAACATGAATATGATTGTACCATTTAAAGTAGCGCCTTTGGCTCCTTACTCATTCAAAAACGAAGAGATGTTCTGTGAAAAGAAATCTTGCTGCAAAAAGTTCAAAAAAGGGAAAAGATGCAAAAAATGCCCAGGAAGAAAGAAAATAGCTTAGGCTAACCGAAGCTTCTGATTAGCATATATATAGCAGCTGCTATTATAATAACCCCCCAAATCAGCATCATTATTTTAGGCTGTCCATACCTGTTCATTACCGTTTTGGGTTGTGGTTTCAACATTTCTTCTACAGTGCTTTTGAACTTCTCAGAATCGTTTTCAAAAACCTCTGTAATGGTAATTCCCTGAACAACTGTTTTGTGCAAAAGAGAATTTGTTGCATGAAGCAAAAGCTGGAATTTTCCATCTTTAAATTCTGTGATCTTAAAGATCCTTTCTCCATACGGCTTTTCTAATCCGAAAGGCAATACTTTCACTACATCAGCATTGCTCGTCTGCCAGTTGACAATAATCTCCTCTCCTTTTTTTGCATGAATTTTATTCGCTGTAAAAGTTTTGATTGCAGGCGGAATATTATATCTGAAACTTCGCTGATGACTTTCTAAATTCTGGTCGTAGGTACGTCTTTTGGACGGATCACTCAATGTCTCGTAAGCCTCCTGAATTTCCCGGAAACGGTCAGCAAAGAAATCATCATTGTCATTTTTATCAGGATGATATTTTAAAGACAACTTTCGATAGGCTTTTTTGACGTCTTCTTCCGAAGCATCCTGGGATATACCGAGAAAATAGTAGTAATCTTTCATTGAGCAATACAAAAATAAGGATTTATTTTTCTTTGCGTTTGATATTTACTACAAAATTTCAGCTAATAAAACAGACCAGAAGTCATTGGGAACCGAAGGTGAACCCATCTCAATAATTCATAAGCTGGAGTTGGAAAATAGGGTTGGGAAACGCAAAGGCGCAAAGTAATTTATAAACTATATTTTTAAGGCGCAAGTATTTTATCTTCGATAAAATTTCACTCTACTAATGAACATTTTAATATGGCTTCTGTCATTCTGAGCAAAGCGAAGAATCTCAACTTTGTGTTGAAAATAATTCTCTCGCAGATTAAGCTGATGTTGCAGATCTATAATGTGCAACCACCTGTATTATCTGCGTAATTCTTTTAAATAAAAACTCCGGCTCGGGAAGCAAAGCTTCCCGAGCCGGAGTTCAACAATTTCAATTTAGTTTTTTACTTCTTATGCTTCGCAGGTATTATCCTTTTTGCAGCATCTTGAATGGAATTCTTTTTTGAATTTCCCTTTCAGTTCCTGATAGTCTTCCTCATTCATTTCTCTGATCTTATCTGCCAGTCCGAAAGGCGATTTTTCTTTGATTCCATATTCATCAAAAATACCTTTGATAAATCTTTTTCTTTGTACTGCTTTTTTAGCAATTAATGCTACACCCACAACGGCTAGTGCTCCTAGAGCTCCTTTTAATGCTGAATTTTTCATTTTTTCAAAATTTTAAATTTTACTACTTCTTGTTTTTTATAAAGACGAATGAATTTTAATTTTACTTTACTACTTCTTTAAAGTTTTTAAATTATTCGTTGTTTCTGTTGAAGAATCCTCCTGAGCACTTATTTCTCCAAACTTCTTTGAATTTTTCTCTTTCCTCAGGGGACCAGCTTGCCATTTTTTCTCTCATTTTTCTTTCCTTGAAATCTTTCATTCCTTTACCGAAATGGAAGCCTCCGAAAAGAATTTTGCTAAGGATCAGTATTCCCATTGCCTGCCAGAATGTAATCGTTTTTACTCCTAAAATTTCCGGAAGAAGGCAATTCCAAAGCAGCATTACAATCCATGTAACAGCAGCTAAGATTACTGGTGGACATAACAATAAAAAAATCCAACCCTTCTTGTGTCTATAATTCATAATTTCTTTTTCTAACTTTTTAAATCTTCGTATAACTTTCTCAATCGGTTTCTCAAGTGCTTCACAGCATAGTTTTTTCTACTGATGATGGTCTTGATGTTTTCTCCCTGTTCATCGGCGATCTCCTGGAGGGTTTTGTCGTTCAATTCATTTTCTACGTAGACCAGCCTTTGTTTTTCGGGAAGTTCATCAAGTGCTTCAAACAGTTTTTTCCATATCTCATCCTGAAACATCTTCACTTCAGGGCCGGCGCTATCATCCATCAAAAGAATATCCTTGATAGAAAAACTGCCGTCTTCATCCTCATATACGAAATCTTCAAGATTTTCTGTTTTCTTTTTACGGTAACGGTCTGTGATTTTATTTGCCGTCACCCTGTATAGCCAGCCTCCAACGTTTACGATTTCAGAAATATTCGTAAGGCTACTGAACTGATACCACACCTCTTGTAGAATATCTTCCGCATCCTCCGTGTTTTTCACTTTGGGACGAATATAAGACATCAGCTTTCCTCCGTAGTTGGAAACGGTCTGTGAGATGATGCTTTCTTTCTCCTTCTGTGGCATTGTTATTTTTTCGACAACCTCCATATTGTTATGACGGCTATCCTTTTGGTTTTACTTTAATAAATTTAAAATATTTTTCTTACAAATCAATTTTTCTTTTATCCATCGGCCTTTATTTCATGAAAATATTTTCCTGTTTTTCAGAAGCTTGTTCCCGCTATCCGCTCATACTCCTCACACAGCGCTCTCCCCCCACCCTCAAACCTTCTTGCTCCCACTCTTGTTGCGGGGTAACCGCTGCTATCAGGGCTAGGGGTATGAATTATAAAATAATATTCTTTTTTTGGTTTGAAAACTCAAAGGCGCTAAAGATTTTATGAGGCCGGTGCTTTTAAGACGCAAAGATTTTATCTCTGATAAAATTGAACACTGCATATTTTTAAATCCTCTTGCTGATTTTGCAAACGAGGCAGATGATTATGAAAAAGATCTGCGTAATCTGCATGATCTGCGAGAATAATAATAATAATAATAATAATAATAATAGATCGCTTGCTGAAAAATCTCATATTGAGCGAAGTTGAAATATTCTTGCGTCTCACCATTATGCATAATGATTATAAAAGCTTTGCGTCCTTGCATTTTCCAATCATCAATGTAAAAACAATATTGAGATTGCTTCACCTTCGGTTCGCAATGACTTTTTCCAACATCCACAATGACAAAAAAAACGGAAGACCTTAGTCCTCCGTTCAAACATTATTTAATTAATAGTTTATTTGTTAAAGTTTTCTGCAAAGAATCCTAACATCGACTTGTAAAGTTCTATTCTGTTTGGTTCTTTTCCAAATCCGTGTCCTTCATCATATTTTACCATATAAGGAACTTCAAAACCTTTAGCACGCATAGCTTTTACAATCTGATCAGACTCATTGATATTCACCCTTGGGTCATTCGCTCCCTGTACCACAAATAATGGTTTCTTGATTTTGTCTATCTGGAACACCGGGGAAACTTCTTTAGCAATTTTTGCTTCTTCAGGATTATCAAGATCGTACCAGATTTGTTTTACCATTTCTTTATAAGGCTTCCAGTATTCTGGGAAGGAAGAAAAGAAAGTGAAAATATTAGAAACTCCAACATAATCTACTCCACAAGTATATAAATCCGGAGTTTTAATCAGTCCCATTAATGTGGCATACCCACCATGACTTCCTCCATAGATGGCTACTTTATCTTTATCTACCCATCCCTGGCTGATTGCATATTTTACTCCATCTTCCACATCATCCATTGCCTTTCTTCCAATTTGTTTATAACCTGATTTCTGGAATGATTTACCATAGCCTCCGGAAATCCTGAAATTGACTTGAAGGGTAGCATATCCACGACTTGCAAATAATTGGGCTTCAGGGTTGAATCCCCAGCTGTCTCTGATCCCCTGAGGACCGCCGTGAGGATTCACAATCATTGGAACTTTTTTGCCGTCCAATGCTGCTTTAGGCAGTGTAATATATCCGTGAATAGTAACTCCGTCTCTGCTTTTGAATTCGATAGGTCTCATTTCAGCCATATCTTCTTCCTTCAGCTGAGGCATCAGGTTGTAAAGAAGTTTGGTCTGTTTCGTTTTTGTATCATATTCATAATAGGTTCCATAAAGCTTATCACTTCCCACAACAACTAAAAGCTTATCATTGTTATCATCTGAAGAAGCGATACCGAACTCTTTGCCCCCAAATTGAGATTTTAATTGGGCATCAATTTCCTTATAAAATTTACTTACCGGAACAGTCTCTCCTTTTGTTCCTTCATAGCTGATATAATCCAGTTCATAATTTCTATTTTTACCGGCAGCACTTATAGAACTCACATCATATACAGGATTGGAATAAACCTCTTTGATCACTGCATTTTTCTTTAGATCATACAGGACGATTCTTGCTTTATCACTATCCAGATTGGTCACTACATATGCTTCATCTTTATTTTTAGAATTGTCATTAAAGCTGATAATTCCAAAGGTATCAGACCAGTCCGCAGATTTAATCAGGTTGAATTTCCCTGTTTGCAGATCTTTATAATATGTTTTTGTTGTCAATCCGTTTTCCAGAACACTGTATCCTCTCAGATTTCCGTCTTTATCAAAATATAATCGTCAATAGGACTGTTTACATCCTTATTTTCATATAACTGAGTAGTTTCTCCAGTAATATAGTTGATTTTAAAAGGTTCAAAAATCTGCTTATTGTTCTTATTCATGGTAACCACAACGAAGTCAGTATCTTTTACAGGAATAATAGAACCTACTTTAACTCCCTCAAAGGGTGTCAAATCCTTTTGGTTTCCTCCATCAATATCTGTAGCATACAAGTGAATATTTTCGTTTCCTCCTTTATCCTGAGTATAAAAAAGACGTTTTTTATTCAGCCAGCCGTAGCCTTTGATCAAATCGTCTTTTTCTACGATAGCTTTGGTAGCTTTTCCCGTACTTAAGTCTTTTACATAGACATGATTTTTTTTGTCCTGATCTTTTTCTTTATAGGAAAGGTATTTCCCGTCAGGAGAGATTTTAAATCCTGAAGCTTTGGGTCTTGCAAAGTAATCTTCAACTTTGTAGGTAAAGTTTCCTTTATCATAAGAAATAAGTTTCTCAATATTAGCTTTGGAAGATGGCAAAGTAGGATCTCCAGGCAGCTTGGCTGTAGAACTTTGTGCGTTGATCATCATAGTAGATAGTACAATAATGGCTGTACCGAAAATTTTGTGATTTAGGTGCATAACTTCTGTTTTTAGGGTTAAAGTTATAGAAAGCACTTATTTTTAAAACAATAAAAAATAAATGCACTTATACAATAAGACACATTACCCCTATAAAACGTTACATTATTTTATTGATTAATTTTAAAAAAATGATTTTATTAAAAAAGACAGCCTTAATGACTGTCTTTTACTTAGTGTAAATAAATTCCAAAATACCAGGTCCAGACTATTAAAATAATCTGCATGGGTATCCTTTGATAATAAAGATATTTCATCCCGGGACCTGTATAATCTGCTTTAAAAATATTAATCTTTTTCCTGGAAGAATTGATATTGGCAATAAAAACCAATACATAAAAAAGGATCAGTAAAATTGCTGTTATTTCACGAATGGCCGGAATCATAAGACCAATTCCTACCGCAATTTCAAGGACTCCTGTAGAATATACCCAAAACATTTTTGCAGGCATAAAATCAGGAATCATCATCGCCATTCCTTTCTGAAATTTAAAATGTGAAAAACCTGTAAACAGAATAAAAACTGCCATTCCCAGGTTTCCCGAAAATATAAAATCCGGTTTCCCCTGAAATAAAAATGTTCCCAGCAAAGCCAGAATAAATGTTACGAAAAGAATTACTAATAGTTTCATATTTTTTTAGGTGATAGGGATTAGGAAGATACTTACTCTTTTTATACTGAGGTTAAATTGACTCCTTCGGCAAGGCTTTTTACCACTATTAATCCTTTTGTGAAGCCTGTATTCATATGGTCTTCCCATTGTTTTTCAACATGAACTTCAGCATGAAGCTTGGTTTTTCCATCAAAATCGATGAGAAAATACTTTTCAAGACAGCCATTCCACTCCATGACTTCTTTGCTTTGTGTATCCTCATTACCGTCTTTATCTACCATTCCCAGATGTTTGAACACGATCTGATTCGGTTCATCCAGACTGTCAATAGTAGAGACCATCCCTTCACCATGAGCATTCAGAAAATAGGTTTTGCCACCTACTTTCCAGTCAGATTTCATGATGGATCCGGCACCGAAATACCGGGTCCATTCACTATATGTTTCAGGGCTCCAAAGAATGTCCCAGACTTTCTGTAATGGAGCATCAATTATTGTTTCGTATGATAAGGTTTCCATATTTTATATTTTAATGATTTGTTACAATATTTTATAAACCTCCTTCATGTATGACTACAGCTGGTTTTCCGATAAGTGCTTAACAATAAGCATCGCTTTCGGGAATTTCTCTTCAAAAAATTCTTTAAACTCTGCAGGGGTCTGAATTTCTACTTTCAATAATGTTCCTTCTTCGTTCTCCTCAAGAAAATAGGCTTCTGTTGCCTCACCCCAATCCTGAGCTACTTCAATACCTTCATAAATTTCGCCAAGGTGCAGAAATTTTATTTCCTCATTAGGAATTACTTTTTCTACCCGGCTGTACATTCCGTTGTTTTTGGGATCCAAAAATTTAACGATACTTTTCTCCTCAAGAGCTCCTTCGTAAAAAGAACCTTCTGTAAAAGCAGTGGTCCATTGCCTGTAAGTGATTTCTGACCAAAGCACACTCCATACTTTTTCAGGTTCGGCATTAATTTCTATTTCGTATGATAATCGTTCCATATATTTTTTTAATGTTTTAGGTTGCAGATAATTAGGCTGGAGCATTTGAGAGTGAGAGGATTATTATATTACCACTTCTACCTTCTCTGGCGAAATGAACGGCTACAGCCTGTCTTCTCCGGAAACAACCCTTCTTTAGGGACTTTTGAGTTAGATTTTGACTTGTTCTGTGTTTTCATAAGCAAATCTCTTCTCTAAATCATATCAAACAATACGCCGAAAATAATTTAAGAATGATAAGCATCTTCCAAATCCTGAATGATGATTTTCTGCATTTTCATCATTGCCTGAACTACTTTATACGCTTTTTCCTGATCGGAATCGTTCATTAGCTGAATGAGTCTTTTAGGTACAATCTGCCAGCTCATTCCATATTTATCTTTTAACCAGCCACACATACTTTCTCTACCTCCATCTGCCGTCAGGGTATTCCAGTAATGATCGGTCTGCTGCTGGTCATCCGTCATTACAACCAATGATATTCCTTCATTAAAATCAAACTGATGATTGTAAGAATTATCCATGCAGAATAAGCTGTAGTTGTCAATAACAAAATGAGCATGCTGAACATTTTCTGCCGGTTCCGGTATATCATGTCCTTCACTTCCTGCTCCATAGGTCAATATATTTCCTATGTTTGAGTTGGGAAAAGTACGGGTATACAATTCTATTGCTTCTTTTGCTTTTCCGTTATTCTGATGGATAAACATCAAAGTAGGAATTATTTTCTGATCGCTTGCTTTTTCACCCAAAAACAGCTGCCACGTTACACCGTATTTATCCTGAACCCAGCCGTACTTTTTGCTCCATGAATAAGAACCCAGTTCCATCAGAGCTATACCGCCATCCAGTAACTGATCCCAGTATTTCTGAACCTCATCTTCTGTCCCACAGATCACCATGAAAGAGATGGAAGCATTTTTTTTAAATTGTGGACCTCCGTTCAGAAGCATCAACCTCTGTCCAAACAGATCAACATTCATCACTACAGGGGTATCTGCCGTAATTTCGCCTCCAAAAACTTTACAGTAAAATTCTGCAGACTGCTTGGCGTCTCCGTCATACCAGAGACATGGAAAAATATCTTTATTCATAATTTTAAATTTTATTAGGGCTGTTCTATTTTTTCACAAAAACATAAAGCAAGCGAAGTTTTATGCCTTTGCACTTAAAAGAGACAAGTCACTTTATCTGCAAAGGCATAAAATTTTGTTTATATAGTATTATATTTCCTTAAAGCCTACCTGATTTTCTTTCATATAGTTCTTCAGTTTCACCATCGTATTTTTCCCGAAACCATGAAGCTGCATAATTTCTTTTTCAGAATAATCCGACAGTTTTTCTAAAGAATTTATTTTTTCTTTTTCTAAAGCTTTTCTTGCAGGTATTGCAATAACCCCATGAAGAAATTCTTCTTGAGGGTCATAATTAAAAGTATAAATGGAATTTAAACTCTTTGACATGATAACTAAATTGATCATGGCTACAAAAAAATATAGTTAGTGATTCTCAACATATTTGTGGAAGTTGTTAAGAATGGCATACCAGCCATCTCGCTGCATTTCCACGGAATTTTGCTTTTCGGGCTCGAAAATCTCAATGACTTTCGTTGTATTTTCATCTATCTTATCGAAAACGACTTCTACTTTACGTCCATCTTCTATATGATATTTAATGATTTCATGAGGAATAATTTCATCATATACTCCTTCAAAATCAAATCCGAAGCTTTTGTCTTTAGCTTCCATTCTGTTTTTGAATTTACCACCTACCCTAAGGTCATTTTCAGAACTAGGGCACTGCCAGCTTTCGTGGGCGAAATTCCATTTTGTGATATGTTTTGGCTCATTGAAATAATTCCAAACCTTTTCAACCGGTGCTAAAATTGTAATGTCTATTTTAATTGGATCCATAGTTCTATTTTTTTTAAATTTTAAATAAAGAGCTGTAGCTGTCTCAAAAGTCAAACAATTGGGTTTCCGTCGTTCTAATAAAGGAAGAATCTTATTGATTTCCAATTATATGTGATTCTTCACTCCATTCGCAGACCTTCTCTGCGTTCAGAATGACACTTTTGAGACAACCTCATCTCTTTTATCATTAGTTAAATATAGGATTATTTTGCATATTCTTCATTATAGTTCACCATCCAATGAACACCATATTTATCCTGAAAGCAACCGAAATAGTCTCCCCAAAACTGATCTTCAATCGGCATTTCTACATTTCCACCGTCAGAAAGTTCTTTGAAAAGTCTATCTGCTTCGTTTCTGGAATCAGGGAAAACAGAAACATAATTGTTGTTCCCTACAGTAAGGGTCTGTCCAAATCCGGGTACAATATCAGATGCCATTAAAAGGTCACCCCCAATAGGCAGTGCGATGTGCATTACTCTGTTTTTTTCTTCTTCAGAGAGGTTTTCGGTGCCTGGAGCATTTCCCATTTTATGAATTCCTCCGACGAATTCGCCTCCAAAAATAGTTTTGTAAAAATTGAACGCTTCTTCAGCTGTTCCGTCAAAATTTAGATACGGATTTAATTTAGCCATGATTTTAAATTTTAAAGTTATTATTATAAAGTAAAGGTTCTACTATTGATCCATTAAGGATTGATTAATTTACTATGAATAGTAAGCAGAGTTTCAATTTAAAGGAGTATTGATCATCTTGTTCTACCTTCGCTCAGCATACTATTTTAAAGTTCTTAATGGGTTAAAAATTTTTCTACTTCTTTGACTGTAAAGCCTATTAAATTTTCATCAATATTTCCGTCAAAGTCAGGCATCATATATACGCCATGAGTTCCGGGAAGGATCATTAATCGTGAGCCTTTCACCAAACCCCACATCGCTGTTGTGTGCTCCGGTTTCATAACGTCTCTATCCCCACTGATGAATAATGCGGGTGATTGTATGGAAGACAGCACTTCATCATTCCAATCTTCAAAAGTCTGCATCCTTCTGCAGTCTTTCTCAAAAAGATTCTCCAGCTTTGAAAAGTCCGGATTGAGGTTTAAAAAATTAATTTTGAAAGGTTCCGGCATAGATTCAAACGTAGCTTCCTGCATTCCCTCAAAAAATCCGTCTATCATTCAGTTTCTTTTATAAAATGCTGAGGCCACAACCAGTTTCTCTATGATTCCCGGATGGCGATGAGCAATCTGCATCACCGTATTTCCACCGTTGCTGAATCCCCAGAACGAGGCTTTTTGAATGTTGAGTTCTACCAAAAGTCCGGCAACATCATCAGCATCCTGTTCAAATGTTTCAGGAATATCACGATGCTCACTTCGTCCGTGATTTTGCAGATCGATTCCTATTAGCTGAAAGCTGTTCTTCAGTCTTACAATAACCTCTTCAAAATCGTACAAAATAGAAGAACCTCCTCCATGAATCAGAACCAAGGGTTTTCCAGATCCATAGATCTCATAATACAATTGGATTCCGTTGACTTTCTTATAGCCTTTTTCTACTGGATTCATCGGTTAGTACTTAAGGTTTTCATCCACACCATACTTCATTCCCGGATAGTTTAAAATCCTGCGCATCAAACCTATCTGTCCGCATAGGTAGTCTTCACGGCCGATGCACATTCCTGCAAAATTGAGTTTTGTTTCTTTAACGAAAGGGATATTCATTCCTATTTCAAATATTTCGTCTAGTTCTTCATCGGTTACTTCAAACAGTTTCTGGTATACTTTTGCGGAGATGGCATGAAAATTCTCTTTCAGTTCTGCTAAAGTTGGATACTGAAAGCTTTCATCCAAAGCTTTTCCCTGGAAAAACAAGTCACTGTAAGGGTCTTCTTCCCGAAGTCCAAGTACCCAGCCTAAACCATAGCGCATGTTGACAAAATTTCCGGCCATCCATACAATATGATTGGTTTTGTTTTCAATTCTTTTCAAAGCGTCTTCTTCCGAGATGCCTTCCAAAACATTCATAAAGCTTTGGGAATGCATTCTGTAAGCCGGAATAATGACTTCCATTTTTTTTGATTTTGGTGTGTCCATTTTTTAATTAGTGATTAGAAGTTAGAAATTAGAGGTTGGAGGGTTGGAGAAACGCAAAGACGCAAGGTTTCTATAAACTGTGTGTTTTTAAGACGCGAGGATTTTATCTTTGTTAAAATTGTACTTATCTAAAAGGTAATGCCAATAGATGATTATTTATTATTCTGCTAAATCTGTTGTCACAGATCGCTATGAAAAATCAGTCTGAAGACTTTAAGTACACGATTTATTTTATTGCGCCTGGTTTTCCTAAAATTCTGCGGAGATATCCTAGCTGTCCGCTATGGTAAATTTCATGAAGACTTAGGGTGGATATATCTTTAATCATTTCAGGTTTAAAACTTTCAAGAGTATTGAGTTTTGCTTCCAGTGTATCCTGAGATTGTTTCAAATACGATTTTAAATCTTTGAAGTTGATTAATTCATCTTTGTGATCTAAAGCAATTTCACCTCTGTTGTAAAATGAAAATTTTTCGTTGTCCCAAACAGATTCTTCTCCAAGAATATTCAGTAAGGGATTTCTTATATGGATCAAATGTCCAAGAACCCAGTTCATACAATTGGCTTCACCATTGGGAAAAATCATAGATTCTTCATGGGAAATGCCGTCAATATTCGAAGTAATCAAATAATAGGTACTGACTACCTGATTTTTTATGATTTCTATATCGTTTGATTGTGTTTCCATGTGATGCGTATTTATAATAACAGATTATTCTGCAGGCATTTGGGAAACATCCCCATGCATAACTTCCCACTGATGACCGTTGATGTCTGCAAAACTGTTTTGATACATCCATCCGTAATCTACAGGCTCACCATATTTCGACCCTCCGTTTTCAATAGCCGTTTTTACCATATGATCTACTTCTTCACGACTGCTTACTCCGATGGCAAGGAGTACCTGTGTAGTATCTCCTTTAGCAAAAGGTCTGTTGGTAAATGTCTGGAAAAAATCTTCTTTAAGAAACATGGTATAGATATGATCTTTTTTCATCACTACACATATTGCCTTATCATTTGAAAACTGCTCATTGATAGAAAAGCCAAGCTCCGTCCAGAATACTCTGGTTTTTTGAACGTCTTTTACTGGTAAATTGACGTAAATATCATTAATATTCATTTTATAATTTTTAGTGGTGTATTTTATTCTGTTGGCATTTGAGACATATCTGCAAAAGTGATATTCCAGCCGTGCCCATCCAGATCCCAGAAAGAGTTTTGGTACATCCATCCGTAATCCTGAGGTTCTTCGTGCTGCCATGCTCCATTTTCTACTGCAGTACTTACTACCTGATCAACTTCTTCACGGCTATTGAGACCTACTGCTACAAGAACCTGGCTGGTATTCTCTTTGGCAACAGGTTTATTGGTAAAGGTCATAAAATATTCTTCCTGCAGAAACATCACATAGATGGTATCATTCAACACAACGCAGGTTGCTTTATCATCAGAGAATTGTTCATTGATTGGAAAACCTACCTTCGTCCAGAATTCTTTTGTTTTCTGCACATCTTTTACCGGAAGGTTGACATAGATTTGATTGACTTTCATTTTTTGTAATTTTTAGTGTTAAACTTTTAACCAAAATTACCAAGGTGTGATGAAAATCAACTTGTCATAAGGCAAGATTTAATTTTTCTTAGGATGGGAAACGATTTCTTTACGGATACGGCTCAGAGAAGTGTCTGTCACTCCCAGATAGGAAGCAATTTGTTTTAAAGGAGCAAATTGTATGACTTTAGATTTCTGTTCCAGGAGATTAAG
Source organism: Chryseobacterium sp. MEBOG07 (assembly GCF_021869745.1). Lineage (NCBI taxonomy): Bacteria > Pseudomonadati > Bacteroidota > Flavobacteriia > Flavobacteriales > Weeksellaceae > Chryseobacterium > Chryseobacterium sp. MEBOG07. The sequence goes on along the minus strand of NZ_CP084579.1, from coordinate 2,334,918 downwards.
ATATCTTTTGGTAGCTGAAAGGGTAAACATCTCAACAGAACGCTGTTTATAGGCAAAAAGTTCCTGAGACATCCAGGATCTCCCCCATTCTCTTAGGTTGGGGATTTTATGGAATAATTCCTGAAAGGTATCATAATCCAGCCTCCAGCATTCACAGTCTGTAATACAAACGATATTTTCTTGGGACGGAACCCGTTGAAACATTGATAAAACCTCGATAATGACTTCATTTTCGGTAAAAAAATGGGTGGTTACTTCATTTCCATTGAAATCATTAACATAGGAACGTGCCAATCCGCTTTCGAGGATATAATATTCATTGGCTGTTTTTCCTTCTTCAAGAATAAAATCACCTTTTTGGAATGATGTTTTTTCATGAGCCTTAAATATTTCAGCAAGTTCTTCAGGGAAAAAGAAAGGAAAATCGTAACATATTTCCAGGGCTTGATTCGTCATTTGGTCAATTTTTTTTAAGTTTTTAAAAATAAAATTTTTAATTGAATTAAAGATAAAAAATATTAAACAAAGTCATTTAAGTATTCATAGAAGGTTATCTATGATACTGAAATAATAGATACTTGAAAGTGGATAAAATTTAAACAGTTATTTGAACATATTAACCACCCCGTCAAAAATTCTTTGAATTTTTGCCACCCCTCCAAAGGATGGGAATGGTGAAACATTTATTTGACATTAACAGAACTTTAGGAGATAAAAGAGAAAGCTTAGAAGAGTGAAAGCTGTATAGATTTTGGAGGATTGGGTTTCTGAGCATCCCCAAACACTGTTTTTCCACCAAAACGCCAGGAGTTTTGTCTTTCTTCTTCAATGACTTCCTGAATATCAAAATCCGGAGTAAAATCTTTTTCTGCTGTAGCTACGATCTGGTGAAGCTTATTTAAAGAATTCAATTTATCAGAATTTCCCAATTTGGATTTTTCTATTCCTTTTCTGAGAATACTGATACTTTCATCATAGGTTTTGGTAGGAACCGGGAAAGGATGACCGTCTTTACCCCCATGTGCAAAGGAAAATCTAGCAGGATCTGCAAATCTGGATGGTGCTCCGTGAATGACTTCACTTACCAAAGCCAATGACTGCATGGTTCTTGGTCCTACCCCTTCCAGCATCAGTAAGTCTTCAAAATTCTGAGGCTGCTGCTCACGGGTGACATATAAAAGCGCTCCCAACCTTTTCAGATCTACGTCAGAAGCCTGAACATCATGATGGGCAGGAAGAATCAGTCTTGCAAAATCCTTCATTACATCTACTGAATCGGTATGAGAAATATCCAGAATTCCTTTTCTGTTGTCTGAAGCATCGGTATCGGTAAGATTGAGAATTCTTCCTCTTGAAATTCCATTAATTCCTGTATGCGGTTTTTCTATAAATGATGTGATGTTTTCAGAATGCCAGTGGTACCGTCTTGCTGTTCCGTCTGATTCATGCATGCCCTGCTGAATCACACTCCAGTTTCCATTATCTGAAAGAATGAAATTGTGCAGATACAGCTGGTATCCATCTTGAATTGCCGTATTATCAACCTTTGCAGAAAGTTTGCTGGCTCTTACCAGCTCTGTTCCGTTCAATCCGGTTTTATCTGCGATCCGGATCAGTTCTGACGGGGTTTCCCTGGAAAGTTTCCCTTTTCCACCACAGATATAAATTCCCAAAGATTGTGAATTGGGATTAATAGAACGTTTCAGAGCTCCCATAACGGAAGTGGTAATTCCCGAAGAATGCCAATCCATCCCCATCACTGCTCCAAAACTCTGAAACCAGAACGGATCTGCCAGCCTGCGCAATACTTCGTCTTTACCATAATCCATGAGGATGACTTCAATAATGGAAAGTCCGAGTACAGACATACGCTCGTACAGCCATGGCGGTACTTTGCCATAGTGAAGAGGTAGATCTGCTGTTCCTGAACGTTTCATTCTATTATTAAAATGTAAAGGTAAGTTTTATTCATCTTATTATTTGATGATCCGGATCATTAATTGCTCCTTTAGAATCATCAACTATTGGATAAGACTTGTAAAAGAAAAGTTGACATCACGCATCTCCAGTTCATTTTTACCGGATTCGAGCTGTGCTTCTTTGGCATAGACAAACATTTGTTGTTCGTAAGCATTAATGGCTTCCGATATTGTTTGGTATTTTCCTTCTGTCAGATTTTCTGATAAAATTAAAGCATCCAACAATCCACTATTCACTCCCTGTCCTGCAAAAGGCGGCATAAGATGTGCGGCATCACCAATAAGTGTTACAGGCAGAGAACGGTTATTTTTCCACGGTTTGTCTAATGGTATTTTCCGTGTTGGCAGCCCTACAAAAAAGGAAGTTGAACGGAATAATTGCTGATAAAGCTTACTCCATGATGAAAATCTTTCGGAAAGAAACTGACAGACCTCTTCTGTATTTTTAAAATCCAATGTACAGCCATCTTTCCATTCTTCAGGTTTTTTAAAGATAACGCCATAAGTCAAAGCTCCATTATTATATGGATTGGCTACCAATAAGTTACCTTCAAAAGCCACCATTGGTCTTTTTCCATCACACCATTCAAAAAATTCGGGACATGATTTTTCAGGCTGTGGAATATCTCCCTGAATAATAAAAGTTCCTGTATCTTCTACCTCAGCATCTGTAACGTATTTTCTTACTCTGGACATTCCTCCATTAGCACCAATGACCAGATCGGCAGTCACATCAGGTTTATCTTCAAAATGAAGCAGCCATGTTCCGTCATTTTCATCCATCCCGGTAAAATTCATATCCCAGATTACTGTATGATCTGCCAGACTGCCAAGCAGCATTTCTCTCAGGTGATTTCTGTTGATTTCGGGATTGTCATATTGATTTTCGGGTGTAATCTTCTTTGTAAACAGTATATTACTTTGTTTATCAGCAATATTAATCCCCATAGGCAATGCGGCAGCGTAATATTGATCAAGAAGTCCAGCGTTTTTCATGGCTTTCTGTCCCGATTGCTGATGAAGATCCAATGTCCCGCCCCAAACCCTTGTCTGCGCATTCAGATCTCTTTCATAAACATTTACTTCAACGCCTTTCTGCTGTAACAAGACTGCCATGGTTAAACCTACTGGACCTGCTCCGATAATGGCTATTTTTTTATGTTTAAGTGTCATAATTTTTGATGTATTTATTATGTCACAAAATTCAGGAATGCAATTGTATCAGGCTTGTACAAATGCGACAAAATCATTGTTTACAATCTGCTTTCTTTTTCTGGCCTCCCGGGCAAAAACAGCAGGTGTTGTACCGCTATACCGTTTAAATTCTCTGCTTAAATGCGATTGATCTGTATATCCAAATTCTTGTGCCAGAGCAGCAATGTGAGTCTCTGGAGCATGCCACAATCGATTTCTTATCTGTTCAAAACGCATAATTCCGGATACATCTTTTACAGTGTGACCAGAAGATTGTTTGAACTTTCTTTCTAATGTCCGAACTGTTGTATGAGCCGAGTCAGCTATTTGATTCACGGGAGTAGCACCATAGTTTTTCCTCATAGCTGCTCCTGCTTTGAAGAGCAGACTATCCACTGTAATGAGTGCGTGTAGTTTCAGAAAATAGTGCGCTATCTGAGAGATTGCTTCTTCTACCTTCCCTTGGGTAATGAGATCTTTTAATACAAAATGAAGCGCTGCCACAGGATGCTCGAATGTATGGACTCCGTTTTCGGTTTTTTCTGAGGACAATCCCAACAACTCAAAAACAGCCCATGGAAAACATCTTACCCCAATAATTTCCAATTGGTTTTGAGCATAAAAAACAGCAGGCTGATTGAGCAGCCCCATGATAAACGGAGAAGGCAAAGCCTGAATATTCCCATCATGTAAAATACTGCACCCACTACCAAAATGAAAGATAATTTCAGCATAACCATCCGGCAGTACTGTAAATTCGGATGGTTTTTCTCCATAATCCCTTCTGTTATACCAAAAGCATTTGATGGTATCCCGAAGTTCTTCCGGAGTTGCAAATTCCTGATGTATATTGGAAAACATGGTGTATTAAAACTATTTATTATGCTGTTCGGGCTGAATCAATCGTGAGAATACAGCTCCAGATCTTTATGTTTTTCTTCATTATATTCTTCTTCGAATGTAATTTTATTTCCAAAAGGATCAATTACCGTAAAAGATACGGCTCCATAGAACGTTTTTTCAAGTCCGGGACGGTTGTATTTGTATTTTTTATCAATCAGTTCTTTATGATATTGAGGGACACCTTCTCCCCAGATTGAGACCCTTGTTCCCGGTGTTCCGTCTCCATGATGTTCACTTAAATGGAAAATGATGTTTTCTCTTTTCACTTCCATATAAACGGGGGTATTTTCATCAAAATAATGTTCCCAAACGATCTCAAATCCCAGCCAGTCTACATAAAACTCTTTTGTTTTCTGATAGTCGAAGATTCTTAATATAGGAATAATTCTTTCTGCTTTCATTGTACAATGTATTTATTGGTGAGAGAGTATATTGATTAGTTTTTGAAATGGATCTTTAACGAAAAACCGGCGAACACCCCATTCTTCATCAGTGAGTTCGTAGGTGATTTCAAAACCTGCATTTTTCATTTTGCTATATATTTCATCTACATTATCCACTTCAATGGAAAGATCCGGAACTTCGGTATCATTTCCTCCCTGCTCGGCAAAGCTGATCTGAACTTTTGTTTCTTCATCGTTCCCCAAAGTCTTGATCCAACCATGATCCATCAAAACATCCAGTTCCAGGATATCCTGATAAAAAATGTTTGCTTTCGTGAGGTTTCCTGTTTTGATATTGGCTACAATTCTCTTGACCATTTTGTAATCGTTTTTCATTAAAAAAGCCTTGTGAAATTACGTAAAATTTCACAAGGCTTAATCAATTATTCTGTTATATATTAGATGGAAGCTGCTGCTTCTAAAATCAATTGAGTAACTTCTTCAGGATGCGATGCCAATGAAGCGTGCCCTGCATCTAAAGAGATTATTTTCTTAGGTTCAAGACGTTCTGCCATTTCTTTTTCGGTCTCAGCAGGGATCATACGGTCCTGCAATGAGATCTGATACCAACTTGGGCGAGTTTTCCAGGCAGGTTCTCCCGCTACATCTCCAAAACACTGACCGTGAATAGGTTTTTGTGACAACGACATCACTAATGCTTTTTCATCGTCTAAATCCTGACAGAAAGCGGATTTAAATTCATCGTATTTAATCCATAAAAAACCTTTATTATCTGGATAAATACTTGCTCCACCCGGCGATTCTCTTCTTCCCAACAGAGATCCCAGACTGTCTCCTGCATCAGGGGCAAAGGCCGCAATATAAACCAGTCCTGCTACTTTGTCATGATGTCCTGCTCCTGAAATAACAGCACCTCCATAAGAATGCCCTACTAAAAGCACTTTCCCGTCCTGGGCATCAATAAGATCTTTAGTCTTATTAATATCGTCCTGCAGTGAAGTTAATGGATTCTGTACACTTCTTACTTTATATCCCGCTTTTGTCAGTGAAGGAATAACGTATTGCCAGTGTGATCCGTCTCCCCATGCTCCGTGTACCAAAATAATGGTTAAATCTTTTTGTTCCATAATGATTGTGTTAAAATTTGATGATGATAAAGCTACGGTTTAAAATATCAGTGGACGTTAACTTAAGTTAATTAACAATCCTGCTTCTTATCCGGCTGAGTGACTGCTCTGTTACGCCAAGGTAACTGGCAATGTGTTTCTGTGCTATTTTCTGAAAAAGTGCAGGCTGTTTTTTGACAAGATTGAGATATCTGTTTTCAGGGGAAAAGCACAACAGATCGTCAATCCGTTTTTTGGCATCCAGATAAATCTTTTCACTCATCATTCTCCCAAATTGCTGCCAATAAGCTTCCTTTTTATATAAATCCTGCAGATGATCTTTACTCAGTAGTAAAATTTCACAGTTTTCGAGCGCCTGAATATTCATATTGGATACAGTATCACATAGAATGCTTTCATAATCGGTAAAAAATTCATTTTCAAAATAGAATCCAAAATTGATTTCGCGTCCCTGGTCATTGATATAGAAAGACCTGATTATTCCTTTTTAACAAAGCCCAGGTATTTGCATTTTTCTCCCTGTTTCAGAAAAAAATCAGATTTTAGGAGTTTTGTATCGTGAAGAAGAGCATAGAATTCTTCAAAATGTTCTGAGTCTACCTGAAAAAGTTCTCCATATTTCTTGTAATTATCTTGCATCATTTGGTGTTATTGATTCGTTTTTATATTCAAAAAAAGCCTTGCAAAATGATTCACAAGGCTTTTTACAAAATTATTTCTATTATTTCAATGCAGCAAGTGCCGCATCGTAATTAGGTTCGTTAGCAATTTCTGAAACCTGCTCAGTATATACTACTTTGTTGTTTTCGTCTGTAACAATTACTGCACGGCTTAATAAACCTTTCAAAGGAGAATCTGTGATAGTCACTTCATAGTCATCTCCAAAGCTGCTTCTGAAGTCTGAAAGAGTTTCTACATTGTTCAATCCTTCTGCTGCACAGAATCTTCCTAATGCAAAAGGAAGGTCTTTAGAAACATTGATCACTACTGTATTGTCAAGATTTGAAGCCTCTTCATTGAATTTTCTTGAAGAAGCAGCACAAGTTGGAGTATCAATGCTTGGGAAAATATTGAATACTTTTTTCTTTCCTGCAAAAGTTTCAAGTGTTTTTACCGCTAATCCTGAATCTACCAATGCAAAGTCTTTTACAGAGGTTCCTACAGCTGGTAATGTTCCTATTGTGTGTACTTCGTTTCCTTTTAAAGTGATTGTCGTGGACATAATATTTATTTTTTTAGTTCTTCAAATTTAATCAAAAAAGAAAATTTCTCCTGTCTCATAAAGGTTAAATTAATCTTAAAGTGAAAATAAAAGCCTTTCACCTGATAATCAGTTTTCCAGACAAAAATTTTTCCATACCAACAGCCTGAAAAAACGAAGATCTCTATGAAAAAAAGCTCAGCCTATGAAAATTATAAAATTGTTTTCAAATAAATGCAAACAGAACCGGAGCATAAATTATACAGATATCCCATTAAAGATTCAAAAGCCTCTATTTTTTATGGAAATATCCTAAATAAAACAATGATATTTACTAAATTTGTGGGACTTAAAATTTCAAATAAAAAATAACAGTATAATGTCAGAAAAATCAAAAATCTATTACACACTTACTGATGAAGCTCCAATGCTGGCTACTCATTCGTTTTTACCAATTGTAAAAGCTTTCACAAAATCAGCAAATATCGAAATCGCAGTACCAGATATTTCTTTGGCAGGAAGAATTCTAGCAAACTTCCCTGAGTTTTTAAAAGATGACCAAAAAATTGGTGATGCTTTATCAGAACTAGGCCAACTGGCTACTCAACCTGACGCTAATATCATTAAGTTACCTAACATTTCTGCTTCTGTGCCTCAATTGGATGCCGCTATTGCTGAACTACAAGGTAAAGGTTTCGCAGTTCCAAACTATCCTGCAGAGCCTAAAAATGACGATGAAAAAGCAATCAAAGCTAAATATGCTAAAGTATTAGGAAGTGCTGTAAACCCTGTATTAAGAGAAGGAAACTCTGACAGACGTGCTCCAAAAGCTGTTAAAAACTATGCAAAAGCAAACCCTCACAGAATGGGTAACTGGGCATCTGACAGCAAAACTGACGTAGCTCACATGAACAATGGTGATTTCTACGGTACAGAAAATTCTACTACATTAGAAAACGCTGCAAAATATAGAATCGTATTTAAAGGAAATGACGGTTCTGAATCTGTATTAAAAGACTTCGCTGGTCTTCAGGCTGGTGAGGTAATTGATTCTTCTGTAATGAACTTAAATGCGTTAAGAGTATTTGTTCAGGAAGCAATCGAGGAAGCTAAGAAAAAAAATGTACTTCTTTCTGCTCACCTTAAAGCGACCATGATGAAAATCTCTGATCCAATCATTTTCGGGGCTATCGTTGAGACTTTCTTCAAAGAAGTATTTACTAAATATGCTGAGACTTTCAAGTCTTTAGACGTTAATCCCAATAATGGTCTTGCTGATCTTTTCGATAAAATCAAAGGAAATGCTCAGGAAGCTGACATCAAAGCTGATATTGAAGCTGCTTTGGCAAACGGACCTAGAGTGGCAATGGTAAATTCTGACAAAGGAATTACGAACTTCCACGTACCTTCTGACATCATCGTTGATGCATCTATGGCTGCGCTTGTAAGAGGCGGAGGTAAAATGTGGAACAAAGAAGGAAACGAAGAAGATACAGTTTGTATCATTCCAGATCGCTCTTATGCAGGTTTCTATCAGTCTGTAATCGACGATATGAAGGCGCATGGAAAGCTAGATCCTACAACAATGGGATCTGTTCCAAACGTAGGTTTAATGGCTCAGAAAGCTGAAGAATATGGTTCTCACGATAAAACTTTCCAATTGTCTGCTGACGGAACTGTAGAAGTTCAGGACGAGGCTGGAAACGTTCTTCTTTCTCAAAAGTAGAAAAAGACGATATCTTCAGAATGTGTCAGACTAAAGATGCTCCTATTCAGGACTGGGTAAAACTAGCGGTAAACAGATCAAGATTATCTGATACTCCTGCAATCTTCTGGCTAGACAAAGGAAGAGCTCACGACAGAGAAATCATCAAAAAAGTAGAGAAATATCTTGCTGATCACGATACAACAGGTCTAGACATCAGAATTCTTGATGTAAAAGATGCGATGACTGAAACTCTTAAGAGAGCAAGAGAAGGTAAAGACACTATCTCTGTTTCAGGAAACGTATTGAGAGATTACCTAACGGATCTTTTCCCAATCCTTGAGCTTGGTACTTCTGCAAAAATGCTTTCTATCGTTCCATTGATGAACGGTGGTGGTTTATTTGAAACAGGTGCCGGAGGTTCTGCTCCAAAACACGTTGAGCAGTTCTTAGAAGAAGGATACTTAAGATGGGATTCTCTAGGTGAATTCTTAGCACTTCAGGCTTCTTTAGAGCATTTAGCACAGACTCAGGGAAATACAAAATCTCAGGTTTTAGCTGATGCACTGGATGAAGCAAATGCTAAATTCTTGGCTACAGATAAATCTCCTGCTAGAAAAGTAGGTCAGATTGACAACAGAGGTTCTCACTTCTATTTAGCAATGTACTGGGCTGAAGCGTTAGCTAACCAGACTGCTGATGCTGAATTGGCTGCTAAGTTTGCTCCTATTGCTCAGGCAATGCAGGAAAACGAAGAAGTAATCAATGCAGAATTAATTGGTGCTCAAGGTAGACCTCAAAACATTGAAGGGTACTATAAGACTGATACGTATAAAACGTATTCAGCAATGAGACCAAGCACTGTTTTAAACGAAATCATTGACGGAATTTAATTGTTTGTTTTGATATAAATTAAAAGCTCCTTTTTTAAGGGGCTTTTTTGTTTCTGCTATTCTTTAAAAGATATACCGAAAACCACCCCGTCAAAAATTCTTTGAATTTTTGACACCCCTCCAAAGGATGGGAATATTGAGCATGTACTTATTAATCAAGGTCAACGCATTCCTATTCCCTACAACCTGCAACCTAATATCTGCAACCTTCCCCTCTCACTACCTATCCTCCACAATCACTTTCCTATGCTCTCTTCCCCAATTGATCATTTCCTGAATGATATTTCCGAAAGTTCTGCAATAATCTGTGGCTTCATATTCAATTAAGACGGGTGTTTCAGGATAAACATTTCGTTTAACAAGTTTATTCAGTTCCATATCTTTTAATTCCTTTGAAAGCATTCTTGTAGTGATTCCGGGAATACTGCGTTCAATTTCCCTGAAGCGTCTGTTCCCGTTGCAAAGTGAATTGATCACGGGAATTCTCCATTTCCCTCCAATGAAATAAAGGGTATCCTGTAAGGCTCTAAGCTCTTCGTTTTGATCTCTTTCCATACTTGTAAAGTTAAGTGATATCATTCGTTATACTGGTATACTCTGTGATACTGGTTACAAAAGTATACCATTTTGAAATAACTTTGTCAAAAATATTTTACAATGAAAAAATTAACCCATAAACTGGCTATAGTAACAGGTGGAAACAGCGGAATCGGGTTCGCTGCAGCAAAAGAACTTATTTCAGAAGGAGCAACCGTGATCATCACCGGAAGACGAAAAGAAGCTGTAGAAAAGGCAGCGAAAGAATTGGGAGCAATTCCCTTTGTAGCAGATCAGGGGAATCTTAATGATATTGATTTATTAAAGAAGGAAGTTGAAAATCAGCACGGAAAGGTTGATATTTTATTTATCAACGCAGGAATTACAGGAGGATTGATTCCTATTGAAAATATGGATGTCGAAAATTTTGATCAGGTGATGAACATTAATTTCAGAGGTGCTTATTTTACTTTAAACAAATTCATCTCCTTACTGAATGATGGAGCTTCTGTAATATTCTTATCTTCTATTGTAGCATCTACTTATAAACCCAACAGTTCTGTTTATCAGGCAAGCAAAGCGGCATTGAACTCTATTGCAAAAACGGCAGCAGCAGAATTAGCTCCAAGAAAAATCAGAGTGAATATGATAAGTCCAGGTCCTATAAAAACAGAGATTATGAATAAAGCCGGCTTAGAAGAAAAAACGTTGGAAGGAATTAATGAATGGATGATTAATACAATCCCTCTAAAAAAATAGGAACAGCAGAAGATGTTGCAAAATTGGTTGTTCATTTTTCTGATGATACTATTTCAAGCTATATGACCGGCACTGAAATTATCATAGATGGTGGTATGACTTTGTAAACTATAATTTCAATACATCCCGGTAACACAATTACCGGGATTTTTCTTGTGCATTTTCGGAGCCAAAAATTCCGGATTCACCTTTTAATTTGTCTGTCTTATCCTGTTTCCCATTTCACAGCATAGGCTGCCCGCCTATTTTTGGTCCAGAAAATAAAAACAATACTCATTATGGATACCGTAAAGAAAAAAGAAACTCCATTGCCATAGTCTTTCTGGCGATACTAGGAATCTTCGGAGGGTTGCAGCTATTCAGTAAACCTTTAGAAGGAAAACCGGTTACAGGAAAAATTGAAGCACCAAAGGAAGTGATCAGCATTCTTGAAAACTCATGTTTCAGCTGTCATTCTAACCAGCAAAATCTAAACTGGTATGATAAAATTGCTCCTGTTTCCTGGGCGGTGAACAAAGACATCAAAAGAGCCAGAGAAGTTCTTAATTTTTCGGAGTGGGAAAAGTACTCCCCTGCTGAACATCAGGGAAAAATGTATGCTATTCTCAATATGATGCAGAGTGGAAAAATGCCTCTCCATGAATATACGCTTCTGCATCCTTCTGCTAAGATTACAACGCAAGATATTGAAACCATTAAAAAGTATACGCTTTCATTATCTTCTGTAAGTCCATCAGCTCAAAATAAGATGGAACCTCATCCATCCTCAGCCGCCCCCATTCCTACTCCAGCAAAATTTCCCGTTTCTCCCAATGGAGTTCAATACACTCCTGATTTCAAAAACTGGAAAGTGATCAGCATGAGTACGCTGTTTGACAACTCTATCCGTGTTATCTATGGAAATGATATCGCTGTAAAAGCTGTGGAAACAGAAAATTTTCATCCATGGCCAGACGGAAGTATTGTGGTAAAGTCTGTATGGAAACAACAGGAACTGCCTGACGGAGAGATCAGACCGGGAAAATTCGTCAATGCACAGTTTATGGTAAAAGATGCCCAACAATATAAAGATACTGAGGGCTGGGGATTTGCAAAATTCTCAGGAGATGAACTGCATCCAACTGGAAAAACAGCCTCTTTCGCCAAAGAATCCTGTATTGCCTGCCACAGACAATTAGCAGAAAAAACAGGCTATCTGTTTGATGTCCCTATGAAAGTAAATACCCAAAGATTAATCCAAAATTTACAGAAAAAATGAAAAATATAATCTTCATCTTATTGGTAAGCCTTGTTTCCCTTACCGCCTGCAGCAAAGAGAACAATGATAAAGATAACGGGCTTGTGAGAGCTGTTTTTGACCCGGGGAATCTTAAATTCATCTCAACATCTTTACATCCTAAGAAAAAGACTATGTCCGCTTTATATGGAAATGAAAAAGCGCTGGAATCTTTATCCAAAGAAAGTCAGGCACCGGAAGCTGGTGCTGTGATGAAGTTGGTAACCTGGCGTTATCATGATAATCCTCAATATATTGGCGGAACCATCACTGGAGAATTAGTCAGTATTGAAACTGTTCAGGCGGATAATACTGGAAATGTTTCTTATGATATTAAAAATGATCAGTCTAATGCTGCTTCACCCAACAAAGAAGAAAGAATCCGCTATTTCATGAGTTACACCCCTGTCAGCAGGCCGTAAAAGGCAACCTCAGGATTACTTTTATAAATGTTTAATTTGATAAAGCCGATGAATAGTGAATGCGAACAACAATTCCCCTTCACTATTTATCATAATATTTTCAATAAAAAGCATTAATTTAACCTTTTCAAATCAGCAGATTTCATGCAACAGCAAAAAATAAAAATCTCACAGGTTATTATCTGGATAAGCTCCATTTTTCTGGGTCTTTTATCTTCCGTCCCTCAGCTTGCTTCTCATGAGTTCAACTTGAAAGAAGCGGTTGTCAACTCAGGGATTACGGCAGCATTTTCTGTCATCATGTGGTATATCAATATTTATATGCTGAACCGTACAGAAAAACGAAGGCAGCATATATCATATTCAAGATTGATGGTGGTGCTCGCTTTTGGTATGGTGATCATGTTTGGGCTGGCATGGATCCAGCAGCTTATTCTTTCTCATATCAATTTCGGGCCGGTTATGCTGATGATTGAAGTAAGGGGAATCTTAATCAATCTCGTGTGTTATATGTTCCTGCATCTGCTTCAGAATAATTATACGGGCCAGCAGGTACAGCTTGAACTGGAAAAGGTAAAAAGTGATAATCTGGGTGCCCAATATGAATTATTAAAGCAACAGATCAATCCACACTTTCTTTTCAACAGCCTGAATACATTAAAACTAATGGCAGAAAGCCGTGATGAAGAAACGGTTGATTTTATCGTAAAACTTTCTGATTTTTATAGATTTACCCTCGAAAGTAGAAAACTAGACCTCATCAGTGTTCAGGAAGAAATGAAAATAGTAGACGCCTATCTTTTTCTTCAGAAAGCCCGTTTTGGGGAAGGCATTAAGTTTACCAATGAGCTTGGGAAAGAAATTGGTCAAACCCTCATCCCTCCTTTTACCCTTCAGCTTCTGGTAGAAAACTGCATCAAGCACAATATCGTTTCGCAGAGTAAGCCTTTGCATATTAAAATCTATAACGCTGACGCTAAAATTATCATTGAAAATCCTATACAGCGAAAAGTAAACATTGAAGATTCTCTGGGCGTAGGACTTGACAACATCAAAATGCGTTACAGGCGTTTACTGGAAAAGGATGTGACTATTTATTCGGACGAAAAAACTTTTCAGATAAAACTACCATTAATCTATGAATATCATCATCATTGAAGACGAATTCAGGGCTGCAAAATCCCTTCAGAATTTAATTTTAGATTTAAAACCGGGCTCAAAGATATTGGGTGTTTATGACAGTATTGAGACAAGTATTGAAGGATTGAGTACGATCAAACCTGATCTTATTTTTATGGATATCCAGCTTTCGGACGGCCTTTCATTTGAGATTTTCAAATCGGTAGACATTACCTGCCCAGTGGTTTTCTGTACCGCATTTGATCAATATACACTGGACGCTTTTAAAAGCAAAGGCGTTGATTATATTTTAAAACCATTTTCCAAAGAAGACATTGCAGAAGCTCTGAGAAAGGTTGATGAATTGAAAAAATTCTTTCAGAAGAACGATCTCCCGGATCTGGAATCACTTATACAGAAGATCAATCAGCCTGCCGGAAAGAGTAATTTTCTCGTTTTTAAAAATCAGAAATATACTACAATCCCTACAGAAGATATTGCCTATTTTTATATCCATAATGAAATAACCCATCTGGTAACATTTGGCAAAGAGCAGTTTTCCCTTACCCAGCCTTTGGGGCAGGTCGCGGAACAGGTCTCTGACAAACAATTCTTCAGAGTCAACCGGCAATATCTGGTGAATTTTAAAGCGATTAAGGAGATGGAGCATTATTTTCAACGTAAAATATTGGTAAAACTCACTGTAGAAACTCCCGAAAAACTTCTTATCAATAAAGAGAAGACGCATAGTTTCTTTACCTGGCTGGAGGACAGATAGAGGAGTAAGGAAGCTGGAGGCTGGAAGTGCTTGAAGCTATTCTGAGATACAGAAGTCTTTTGAAATATATTATAACCCTGATTGATATGGTCAGGGTTTTCTTTTGCTTTAATTTTTTAAGCTTCATTGCTCATATTTTTACTATCAAAAAATATAAACATCAATTCCTTTTTACACTTCAAAAACTTCCTTCCTCCCTCTTCCAGCTTCCAGCCTTAAAATCTTTCCCTTCCCAATTTCCGGATTCACCGTTTGATTTGTCCGTTTGAACCTGTTTTCTATTCTTCCGCCTTTCCAGAGTATCTACTTTTGAATCAAATTAAAAGAAATGATACTAAAAAACTTAATCACAGTAAGCGCTTTCACCGTATTATTATTTGCTACATCAGCATTTATTTATAAAGATAAAGTCCAAAAGACGACACAGCAGTCAACTTCTGAAAATAATGGCTTTGCCGTTTTGGAACTTTTCACCTCGGAAGGCTGCTCAAGTTGTCCTCCGGCAGATGAACTGATGGGGAAAATCGAAAAAGAATATAAAGATGAACCCGTTTATCTTCTCTCCTACCACGTTGATTACTGGAACCGCCTAGGATGGAAAGACCGATTCAGCACTGCTGAAAATTCACAGCGACAACAGCAGTACAGCCGTATATTGAACTCACAGGTCTATACTCCTCAACTGGTTGTCAATGGGAAAACGGAATTTATAGGATCTAATGAAAATTCTATTAAAAATGCAATTCAGGAAGCCTTGTTTAGCCCTAAAAAAACAACTGTAGAGCTATCGGCAAATATCTCCCAGAAGGATATCAATGTACAGTATAAAACGTGTGCCACTGATCCTAAGAACATGCTTCTCATTAATCTGGTTGAAAAGCATTCTTCCACCCAGGTAGGTAAAGGTGAAAATGAAGGCCGTCATCTGCACCATTGGCAGATTGTTCACCAACAAAACCAGATCTCATTGAATAAGCAGCTGGAAGGAACAACTACTTTCAAACTTCCGGAAGGTTTCTCAGCAGACAACTGGGAGGTGATAGCCTTTATTCAGAATGCAAAAACCGGACAGATATCAGGATCAGCAAAAGCTGCTTTCAAGTAAAATTCTATACAACACAATCATCATTAAAAATTACTACAATGAAAACAAAAACAACAAAAATCATTTATTCGGCAGGAGCCATTTTTATGTCATTATGGTTTGGAGCCAGCGGTTTCTTTGAACTCACAAAAAATCCGGTTGTCTGGGACATCACTCAGCAGCTCGGCTATCCACCTCATTTTATCTATATATTGGGTGTTTTTAAAATTGCAGGGGTTCTTGTTCTACTACTACCCAATAGGCTATTGAGATTAAAAGAATGGGTATTTGCAGGAATGTTTTTCGATATCCTGTTTGCATTCTTCTCAAAATAGTGGTACTTGGTTTTTCATCTACAATAGATGCAATAGTTGCTTTCTCTGTGCTTTCGATGACTTACCTGATGTTCAGGAAACTGTATTCTCACGAGCTGACATCTGGAGAGGCTTGATGATTATAAAACTCTAATTTTTTCTTATGTTGAAACAGATCCTTCCGTTGCCCGGGAGGATCTGTTATTTTATATGTTTTGGCTAAAGCCGGATGAATGGGTTTGTTTATGAAAGCAGACTAAAGTCCGCTTCTATTGATTGTGTTACGCGTATGATTAACCACCCCGTCAAAAATTCTTTGAATTTTTGCCACCCCTCCGGAGGAGGGGAATGCTGAGCACGTATTTAGTAATTCTGGTCAGCGCATCCCTAATCCCTATTACCTAATCTCTGCTACCTGCAACCTACTACCTAATTCATAAAACTTTCCGGGAACCATTCAAATGCACCGGATTTTGATTTTGTAAAACCAAGACCCGGCCATGGCAAATGATAGGCAAATGCTCTGATTTTGGTATCTGCCAGCTGCTGAAGAAGTTTTTTTCTTGAGGCGGTTGCAATATCCAGATCGGTATCCCCAAAGTAACCCCACTCAGGATGTGGGAAAAGAATGACATCAGAATGAATCAAATCTGCAATATAGATCAGCTTTTCATTTCCTGAAGATATGGTTGTCACTACCAAACCAGGGGTATGACCTGGAGCCAGTTGAAAACTGAAATAATCATAGAAAGGATTATTAAGGTCATAGAATTTAAGCTTTGGCTGAATTGTTTTCAGAACATTCTGAATGGAGGGGATAATCTGATTAAGAAATTCAGGCTGCGTTTTCAGTGCACTGTTATTAAAATCTTTAATAGAGGCCTTCATCCAAAAGTCATGTTCAATTTTTGAAATGAAAATATTGGCGTTCGGAAAAACGAGATTCTGTTTTTATCAACGACGCCTCCAATATGATCAGGGTGTGCATGGGAGATAAAAACATCCGTAATATCTTTCGGTGAAAATCCGGCTTTTTGGAGGCTTTTTAATAGAAATCCTGTTCTTTCATCAGCAAAAATACCCATTCCGGTATCTAGCAGGATGAGTTTATTCTTTGTTTTCACCAATAGGATATTCATGGCCATATCAATATAATTCTCGGGTCTGAAATTATCTTTAAGGATTGATTTCAGCTCTGAAACAGTTCCTCTGGGAGCAAATAAGTTGAGATTTTCTTCATGAATATATCCGTCTGTAAGAACAAACAGTTCCAGTTCTCCAAGCTTCTGTTTTTTAAAGCCCGAAAGATCGTCGCCTGTTTTTTCAGGCGTTTTTGGAGTTTCTGCCCATACACTTGAAAAAGGAATCATGCTTAATGTTCCTGCCAATAAACCACTCTTTAATAATTCTCGTCTGTTCATAATTTAGTTTTTCATTATTATACATTCCTCATTTAGAATAATAACAAAAAACTGAGCTCCCATCATAAGCAGGAACTCAGTTTTTATATAATAGTCTTTAGTTGTTGACCAGTTTCATTGAACCTTCAGTGTATCTTTCCCCTACATTCGGGTATTTTTTTAGAATGGAATCAATGGTATCCAGATCTGACTGGGAGAGGTCTATATTGACGGCCACAATATTTTCTTCCAGATATTTGATTCGTTTGGTACCCGGAATCGGGATGATATCGTCTCCTTGATTCAATACCCAGGCCAGGGCGAGCTGAGTTCCTTTCACTCCTTTGGAAGCCGCAAACTCATTGATTTCGTTAGCCAGTTTGGTATTATTTTCAAGATATTCCTGCTGATAACGCGGTAATGATTTTCTGAAGTCGTCATCACCAAGGTTCTGCACATCATAAATATTGGTGAAAAGACCTCTTGCAAGCGGAGAATAAGGCACTAAAGAAATTCCCAGTTCTCTGATCGTTGGTAAGATTTCTTGTTCAACATCTTTGGTAAGGATAGAATATTCTGACTGTAACGCTGTAATCGGATGAATTTTGTTTGCTTTTCTGATAGATTCTGCTGAAGCTTCAGACAATCCGATATATTTCACCTTTCCTGCTTTTACCAGCTCTGCCATTGCTCCCACTGTTTCTTCTACAGGAACATTTGGGTCTACTCTGTGAGCATAGTACAGGTCAATAGTATCTATTTTTAATCTTTGAAGGCTTAAATCTACTGCTTTTCTGATCCACTCCGGAGAACCGTCAAAATAAGTTCCGGGAGCACCACTGTGGCTTGCTTTACCATCTTTAAACCTGAATCCGAATTTGGTTGCAATAAAAATCTTATCCCTGTTCGGAACCAACACCTTAGAGATCAGTTTTTCATTTTCTCCATTGGCATACATATCTGCAGTATCCCAAAAGTTTACCCCAAGGTCTAAAGCTCTGTGTAAGGTATTGATACTTTCCTGTTCATCTGTTGGCCCATAAGCAAAACTCATTCCCATGCATCCTAAACCGATTGCTGACAATTGTTCTTCTGTGTTTCCTAATTTTTTAAATTTCATGATAGGTATGATTTAATTTTATAGGACAAAATTAGAACATGCAGAGGTCAACTGCGATATAGAATTCAAACTAAGAATTATAAAATTCAAACAACATCCATTCTTAGGGCATTGGGAGTAATTCCTGTTTGTTTTTTAAAGTAATTGGTAAAATAAGCGGGTTCTTCAAAGCCCAATCCATAAGCAATTTCAGAGATATTCCAATCTGTATGTTGCAGCAGGGCATTGGCTTCCTGAATAATCCTTCCTGTAATCTGCTGGCTGGTTGTCTTCCCAGTCATCTCTTTTACGGAACGATTCAATGAATTTACATGGATGGAAAGACTTTGAGCATAATCGTTGGGCGTTTTTAATTTTAAGAAAGCTTCGGGACTGTCAATAGGAAATTGTCTTTCCAAAAGTTCCATAAATAAGGAAGCAACTCTTTGGGAGGCATTCTGATAAGGTTCAAAACTTTCTGCCGGCTGCATTCTCATGGTTTCATGAATCATCAGATGAAGATACGCTCTGAGCATATCATATTTATGAATATAATCTGACTGAATTTCCGTCATCATTTTCGTATAAATATCCGCAAGTGTTTTCTGTTGTTCTTCATCTATAAAGAAAACCGGAGTTCCTCCAATCTTGAAAAGCGGAGAATCCTGAAGGTTTCCCATACGGCTTCCATTATGCAGAAACTGATCTGTAAATAAGCAAAACCAGCCTTTCTGATCTTCGTCATCTGCTTCCCATGAATAAGGAATAATAGGGTTTGAAAATAATAATGCAGGGCGGTCCACTTTAATCCATTTATCAGCATAATGAAGCTTCCCTTTTCCTATGATGAGCGAAATCTTATAATAATCTCTTCTGCTGTAAGGTGTCAATGGTGAACAATATTCCCGTGAAAACACATTGAAATGCCCCATCTTGTTGACCCCAATACATTGTGATGCCAGATTGGGAGCATTTCTTTCATAAAAACCTTTGATTGATTCGTTTGATTCCATGGATCAAAATTATAAAATTCAAACAAATTAATCACTAAAAATAATTCGAATTGATATAATATTAAATGGCTGACAAAGATGCCAGCCATTTAAAAGTGAATATATAGTTGATGATGGTTTAATCCCAATCATCATCACGGTCATGCCCGTGTTTTTTGTTTTGCTTTTTGTAATATTTCTCTTGATTCTTATAATATTTTTCCTGTTGCTTATGGTATTTCTTATAATCCTTTTTATTTCTTCCATAAACGATCACTGGATTTTGGCCTCTGTAATATTTCTTTTTAAAGATAATATACTTCTCTCTGCCCATGATTCTTTCCAGTTCATTATATCGGTCGCCTCTCCATCTCCCTGGATCTACCACATATACTCTGTTCCACGAATCATAATCACGATATCTGTCATTCAATCCATACACCTGATTGGCTTGTGCTGTAGAAAGCAACAGATCGGCAACAACTCTTTGCCAGTTGACATCCGAAATACTTCTTCTGTAGTCATTATAATAATCTGACTGGGCATAACTCAAACTGAATGTCCCAACCAGAAGCGCTGTTAATAGTAACTTTTTCATTTCATTCCCCTTTAAAATTAGACATGGTGAAAGAGTCAATTAAAGTGCCAACTTTTAAACACAAATGCCAATTTTTGTTAAGAAAAGTCACAAACAACTGATTATCTTTAAAATATTTTCTAAAATTCTATAGAATCATTAAACCTTAATTAAACTAAGATCATGATCGGAATATATTTAATTTTATTAAAATAAATCCTTGTAAGCAATAAATAATCAATGGGTTGTAATTTTAAATTTGGGATTTTTAAAATAAAAATATTTTTACGTTTTGGCTAAAGCCGTTGGATCTCGTTTCATTTTTTAAAGGCGGGCTAAAGCTATCCTCTATTGAATTCTATTATTTCAAATTTTTATTATTTATGTTATAAAATTCGTTAAGATTTCTAAAAACTATTATTTCATATTATTTAATTTCGTAATTTTAATGGAGAGAACGTTTTTCAGGAAATCTTCTTAAATTATTTTTAATCAACCAAATCTTACATTATTATGGAAAATATAAAGTTTCAGGTATCTCAATATCAGGATGAATTGCAGCTACTTATTGACGGGGAAAAGGCAGGATATATGTCCATAGAGGTTGACGGAAGACTGCTTATCGTATATTATACGAAACTTGACGAAGAGCGTGAAGGGAAAGGATATGCCAAACTATTACTGGATGAGTTGGTGCGTTACGCAGAAGAAAAAGATTTGCTTGTAGACCCTGAATGTGATTTTGTCCGACAACAGTTTGAAAACCACCCTGCACGATATAAAGAGATCTGGCATGCCTGATCAGCTTTCCCACCAGACAGTAAATTGCTGTTCTGACTGATTCAGATCTACAACCTCACCGATCATCGGAGTGAAGATGTTAAGTCCTTTTGCTTTTCCAAGACTTGTTATCTTTTGTAAAGGTTCATTCCATGGGTGAAGAGCCAGTGCAAATTTTGCAGCATGAACGGGAATAATACGCTTCGCATTGAGATCAATACCTGCCTGAATAACATCTTCTGGTAACGTATGAATATATCTCCATGCTTCTCCGTATTGTCCGTTTTCAAGAATAGCATAATCAAAAGGGCCATATTGATCACCGATTGCCTTAAAATGGGTATCGTAGCCGCTGTCTCCTCCTAAGAAAATTTTCTTTGTAGGCGTCTTCAGTACATAGGAACTCCAAAGGGTATCATTCTGCCTGATTCTCCTGCCGGAAAAGTGTCTGGCAGGGGTAAAAACAATTTTTATATCATTTTTAAGGGCAACTTCTGTCCCCCATTCTTCTTCAATAAGCTTATTTTCTTCAAATCCCCATCTTTCAAAATGCGCTCCTACTCCCAAAGGTAAAATGGCAGCACCCGTTCTCTCCTTTATGGATTTTACAGTCGGGTAATCCAAATGGTCGAAATGATCATGAGTAATCACCAGATAATCCAGATCTGGAATATCTTCAGGGGTAAAGATATCAGAACCTTTGAATGCTTTGTTAAAGTATTTAAAAGGGGAACCATACAAACTCAATACAGGATCCACTAAAAAGGAAACACCATCTGTCTGAAAATAATAAGATGAGTGTCCCAGCCATATAAAAACATCTGCATTTTTATCTATAGCTTTCAAATTGGTATGAATAGAGGGAATATCTTTCAAAGGTTTCAGCAGCGGATCTTTTTTGCCCAAAAAGAAATCATAAGTCACCTTTGACATTTTGTAACCTTCTGTAATAGATGGTGTATGGCTGATATTCTGAAACTGTCCTTTTTATAAAGTTTGGACTGCCTTATACGTTTCAGCCGCTTTCCTTTTGGTACGCCTCCAAACACCTTCATATTGATCACGATAAAAAAAGTAACCGTTAAGACAACCACACCTATAATAATCCAATAAATCATCTGCAAAAAATAAGTGTCAAATGTATCAACTTTTGCTTTTAAATGAAAACATATTCCATTTTACTCTATTTTTTAACTAATTTTATCAGGTGTTGTAGAAAATTTATTATTCATTTACATCAGGATTAATTTTAAACTTTCTATTTTAGCACCTTAAAAAACTCAAAGAAATTGAAAAATTATTCGGTAATATTTCTTCTCGCTATACTTTCGTCCTGTGCCTCTATAAAAAAACACAACGAACAGCGGGCTTCATATATTCCACCGGAACAGCTTAAGGAGGATGTAGATTATGCGTATTCAAAATTACAGCAGATGCACCCTCAACTCTATTGGTACATTCCCAAGCAGGAATTGGACCATAAATTTGACAGCCTAAAACAGACTCTCACAGAGCCCCTCACTCCTCTTCAGTTTTATTTTAAACTTCAGCCGGTTATTGCAGGAATCCGTGAAGGCCATCTTTCATTGAGAATTCCCAGAAAGAAATTCACCAAAAAAGAATTAAAAAAGCTGGAACATCAAAAAGGAATGTTCAGCCGTTTCGAATATTATATTTCAGGTGAGCAGATGTATATTGTTCAAAACAAAGATTCTATTGATCATATACAACCCGGAACTGAAATTTTATCCATCAATAAAGTTCCCGTTTCAGAGTATATCAAGAAGTACAGAAGCCTGATCAGCAGTGATGGCGATAATACTACTTTTTATCCTTATTTTTTAAAAGACTTATTCTTTAATTTTTATACTGCGGAGAATGGCTTTCCCAGCAAAGCAACCTTTGAGACGCTTTATAAAGGAGAAAAACAGACTTATACTTTAACCCGAGAAATAAAATCTGATTCTGATCTTGAAAAGGATAAGGAAATGAAAAAAAAGACTCAGGAAAAGAAACTGAATGACTATGTAGCTTCCAGTAATTCTTATAACAGAAGCTTCAAATTTCTGGATAAAGACAGCACGATTGCTTATATAAAAGTGAAAAGTTTCTCCAGAGAGTATTCGGATGAGTTTTATAAAAAAACATTTGCCAAGATTAATGATGCAAAGTCTCCTTACCTCATCATAGATGTCAGAAATAACTACGGAGGCTCTCTCTATGAGATCAATAACCTCTATTCTTATTTGGCAGAAGTACCATTTACCCTGATCAAACCTTCCCAGGTGACCTCAAGGGATACTCCTCTGCGCACGAATTATTTCAGAAAAAGCAATCCTTTGGAATATGCCCTTAAAAGCATAGCATACCCAAGTTACTTTTTCGCACAGGCGTTCAGTACTTATAAAAAAGATGGAAAAGTTTTCTACAAAATGAAGGCTGATAAGCCTACAAAACCTAATAAACAAGCCTTCCACGGAAAAGTTTTTGTACTGATCAATGGTGGAAGTTTCTCAGCATCTTCTATCATTACTGCCAAGATTAAAAATGACAAAAGAGCCACTCTCGTGGGAGAAGAAACAGGCGGCGCCAATGATGGAACTGTAGCGGGTTTTTATTCTTATCAAAAGCTTCCTAATTCTGAGATTAGGTTTCCTATCGGATTACTGCTTGTACAACCTAATATCAATTTCTCAGACTCACGAAAAGGGGTTGTCCCTGATGTTGTCGTTACTGAAAGTATGCAGGATATTATTGATAAAAAAGATCCTCAGCTGGATTGGATAAAAAACGAAATCGCAAAAGAAAAGGAAAATAAAGGACAATAATTAATAAAAATATTTCGGCGGGCTTTTAGCCCGCCGAAATATTTTTTTTCTATCTTTTTAATTCTTCCAAAAGACCTTCAATGTGCTGGATATATCTTCCGTAATACCTGTAAAACCAATATTTCCCAGCCAGAAAGAGCAAGAATAGCCCTCCTATCACAGAACCAATTAAGATCACTGCAATCTTCAGTTCACTCAAAGGTTTAGGCCAGGGGATAAACTCCAGAACAATAAGTATTTCACATACCAGAAATGGTGCAAAACTGATATAGTATGAAAGGTAGTACTGTTTATTCAGATTCAGCTGCATGACCAGATCTTTCAGAGAATCATAAGTCTTAGGTACAGGATTACTGATTTCATTATACAATTTAAAGAACTTGCTAAAAAAGAAAACGGTGACAATAAGCATGGAGGCAATTAAAACCGTTATATATAATTGTAATTTGAAGAGTCGGCAGAATGAGCAGACTAAAAAGGCAAAGACAAAGATTCCTATGACCCACCAGAATTCCACACGCATATTTTTACGTATTTTTTCAAGGGGAAGATTGAGCTTATTTCTTTGTTCTGTGCTTATTTCAGGAGTTTCCTCCACAATATCTTCATTCCAGGTGTTTTTCAATTCATCGATATTCATTGGATTACTGATTTTAATGTTTGTTGTTTTTTATTTGGCTTAAGATATCTTTAAGTTTAGTTTTTGCCCGGTTCATTTTCACTCTTGCGTTCCCTTCAGAAATTCCCATCTGTTCTGCAATCTGCTTTCCTGAAAAATCTTCCAGATAATAGAATATAAAGGCTTTATCAATAGAATTCAACTGATGAATAGCCTTATACATTTCAACCAGGCGGTCCTCTTTACGATAGTCGTAGTCTTCCTGAACAATCATCTGATTAGAAAAATCTTCATTGGTAATAAAGCTTCTTCTTTTTTCTGATTTAAGGAAAATAATTGCTGTATTTAAAGCAATTCTGTACAGCCATGTTGAAAATTCGCTATCCCCTCTGAAGCTGGGAAATGCTTTCCAGAGCTGATACGTAATCTCCTGAAAAAGATCATCACGATCATCTTTTTCAGTCATGTACATTTTAGAAATCTTAAATAGGATTCCTTTATGCTGTTCAATTTTACTTATAAACTCTTTTTCTTGTGAGGTCATGGCTTGTTACTCTATAGAGTTAGTTTTCGTTTAAAAAAATTGTTACAGTTTTTTACAAAAGGAATAAAAAAACTGATAGAAAAATACGACCAGGCTTCATTGTATGTTTTTTAAATTTACGCAATTCTATCAAATACAATCAGTTAGTATAAAAAAGTAAAAATATTGCATAAAAAAACCTGACATTTTTTATATCAGGTTCTTTATTTAATATGTTATTCTACTGTTATTTAAAATCTAAAAAATCATCTTTTTCAAGATAATGATTCAATGCCGTGATGAGCTGAGAACATGTAACCTCAGCACGCTGACGGAACGCAAGATCCACAACATCCTGAATGTTCTCATCAGAACACATATATTTTAGCTTATTATGAAAAACAAAATCAGGCAAGCTTTCGCTATCATCCTCACCAATATCCAGTGGATCCCCGATAAAAACCTTCATTTCCGGCTTAAATTCATCTTTTGAAGAATATACCGCATAATTATAATCCGGATCATATGATGCCTTCCGGTCCTGTTTATTCTTTACGAGCTCCAGAAATTCTTCTATAGAATACATCTGATTTTTAATCTCATCCATCTGATATTTTTTTACAACTCAAGTTTTTAAAGATAGAAAATTTGCAGAAGATAAAATAATTTCTAATTCAGTTTATTTAATGCTCTCTGCAATGATCCGAAATCAAGAAAATCCAGTTTCGCTCCTGCTATTATGATGATTAAAAGTACAACTGTCAGGAATACAATGATAAAAATATACATGGATGCAAACCATATCACAGTGTTCACTACATTTCCTTTAATTCCAAACTTGTTCATGAAAAATTTCTGTGAACGCTCAAACCATGTTCCTTTCTTTTTGGTTAAAGGTTTTACTTCAATATCATTGAGCTCATCTACAAGGCGTACTACATCATCTATATACCTTCCATACATATAATAGATCCAATACTTTATAATAAAGGCAACCAGCAACAGAGTAATCAGAAGACTTATTCCGAAGATGGCCAGGTTATACTCCATGTCAAAATGAAAATTAATTTTGATAAGGGACAGAATGAAACCAAGGGGTATGTAGGAGATATAATAGGAAATGTAAATTTCTTTCGAGATAAGAAGCTGTGTTTTAAGATTGAATAAATCGTAATTCGTATTGATGCTGTTTTTCCGAAGCAGCTTATACAATTTCCGAAAACGGGAATAAAAATAAACTATAAAAGCGAGCGTCAGGATGGTGACGAATGCTGATATGATTCTAATATTAGAATCTGTAGAAGCAAATGGAAAATTGGTCAAAAGTAAAGGCAGTGTAATGACCATCAGCCAAAATTCAGTTTCCATATTGATTTTCAGCATCTGCAACGGAGAATGTATTTCTCTCTGCTTTTCCAGAGAAATTTCAGGAGACTCCTGTCCTGTATCTTTATTCCAAAGTTCTTTAAAGTTTTCTAACTCCATGTCTTATCTTTTAATTGGAACCTCCCCCTTGTCTGGTAATGATCTCTTTCAGTTTTTCTTTTGCCCTTTTCAATTTCACCCGTGTATTCACTTCGGTAATTCCCAGCTGAACAGAAATTTCCTTTCCCGAAAAGCCTTCTAAAAAGAAAAATATAAGGGCCTTATCAATAGGGCTCAACTGATGGATGGCTTCATACATCAGTTTCATATTCATATCATCTGTATCATTATAAGGTTCCTGCCGAACGCCCAATCCATCTATATTCTGGTTCTGTATAAAACTACGTTTTTTTTCACTTCGCAGAAAAACAATTGCTGTATTCAGCGCAGTTCTATACAACCATGTTGAGAAATCACTTCTCTTTTGAAAATCACCGTATGATTTCCAAGCCTGGTAGATGATCTCCTGATAGAGGTCATTCTGATCGTCCTTATTATCCATATACATTTTAGAAATCTTGAAAACAACACCTTTGTGCTTTTCAATTTTCTCTAAAAATTCTTTTTCGGGTGAAGACATGATTTACACACTGATCCTTAGGTGATATTTACAAAAACACACCTTATTATAACACAAAACTCTAATTTCCGGCATTAAGTTAAAAAAATCCTCAAAAAACACAGTAGTTTATTGAGGATTTTTATTTATGTTAAATACGATACCGTTTAGAATCAGAAAATATAATCGGTGCTTAAGAAGTTGGAATCATGGTCTCTGACGATAGTATTGAGTAATTCTTTGTTAGAATCTGTCAGTTTTGCAGCAACTAAAGAACGGATAGAGAATGAACGAAGTGCATCAAAAACAGAAAGCGTTCCTTCAGCACTATCTTTTCTTCCTGTAAAAGGAAAGACATCCGGTCCGCGCTGTGCCTGACAGTTGATATTGACACGGCTTACAAGGTTTACAAAAGGATCAATGAGCTTTGCAACTTCATGCGGATCTTCACTGAAAATACTCACCTGCATTCCGTGGGATGCATTCACCTGGTATTCTATCGGTTCTTCTATGTCCTCAAACGGAACAACAGGAATCACAGGACCAAACTGCTCTTCATGATACAGCTTCATATCGCTGTTTACAGGATATACCACTGCCGGGAAAACAAAAGACTGTTCTGTATACCCACCATCTTTATTCAAAACTGTAGCTCCTTTTTGTAAAGCATCCTCTATACATTCTTTCAGATAAGGAGGTTTATTCACTTCAGGAAGCGGAGTTACTTTCACGTCTTTTTCCCATGGCAGTCCAGGTTTAAGAGCAGATACCGCTTCACTTAGTTTCTTGGTAAATTCTGCTGCAACTTCTTTCTGTACAAAGATCAGCTTCAATGCTGTACAGCGTTGTCCGTTGAAGGAAAGCGCTCCCAGAATACATTCACTTACCGCTACATCCAGATTTGCATTTTTGGTAACAATGGCTGCATTTTTGCATCCAGGCTCAGAATTGCTCTTAGACGGTTCACTTTAGGGTGCAGTTTTTTCAATCCGTTAGCTACTTTACTTGATCCGATGAAAGCTAACACATTCACTTTTCCACTTTCCATGATCGGAGTAATGATTTCTGACCCTTTTCCGTATAATGTATTTACAGTTCCTTTCGGGAATGCTTCTTTAAAAGCGTTCAATAAAGGATAGTGAGCCAATACCCCATGTTTTGGAAGTTTGAACAGGATGGTATTTCCCATGATCAAAGCGGGAATAAGGGTGGTGAAAATTTCATTCAGAGGATAGTTGAAGGGTCCCATGCTTAAGACTACTCCAAGCGGAGCTCTTCTGATCTGTGCAATAGTTCCTTCTGCCTGTTGAAAACGGGAAGATTCTCTATCCAAATCTTTCAAGGCATCAATGGTTTGGTTGATATAATCTACAGTACGGTCAAACTCTTTCGTAGAATCGGCCAGTGTTTTCCCGATTTCCCACATCAGCAGCTTAATCACCAGATCTCTCTGCTGGATCATCAGGTATACAAATTTCTGCATGCATTTGATACGTTCTGCCACAGACATTGTAGGCCATTCACCCAGACCGTTATCATAAGCTTTCACACAGGCTTCAAGCACTTCCATCGCTTCATTGGGACCAATATTCGGGATACTTCCCAAAAGCTTTCTTTCCAATCCGTTTTCTGTAGGAATGCATACCGGAGAATAGATTTCTGTCACCTCTCCGTTCCATTCTACCAACTCACCATTCAAAAGATAGGTTTTCTGATGAATAACCGGTACTTTATATTCTTCCGGGATTTCGTTTTCATTTTTAAAAATGTGATGGAATGATGCTGTATTTTCTGAACTCATAAATCTTTCTATTTTTTTAATGTGATAAAATTGAAGCTGCCTCAAAAATCAAACAATTTGACTTTCGTCATTCTGAATGACACTTCGAAACTGCAACGTTTGATAATATAAAGGTAGAAGTAAAATGTTTTGAAAAAAACAATCTGACCATAGATTCGATCTATTTGAATTAAAATTAATCTTAGCTCCTGAAAAAAGAATAATTTAGCTGAAAAATAAATTTTCATGTTTTCAAAATTAGTTTTCAGTACCCTGTTGTTCTTCTCTGCGGTGGGCTTTGCTCAAAAATCCAAAGCAACCAATACTGTTTTAATGGGAGGAAAAGAAGTACATACTTATGCCAAATTGCCGGCCCTGAATAAGCCAGCCCCTAAATTTACCCTTACAGATGTCAATATGAATGATCAGACACTGGATTCTTACAAAGGAAGATATGTCATTCTGAATATCTTTCCAAGTGTAGACACAGGAGTTTGCTCTGCATCTGTACACCATTTCAATGAGGATGCGGGGAATCTTCCCAATACGGTAGTCCTTTGTATTTCCAAAGATTTGCCGTTTGCCCAGAAAAGGTTCTGTGGTGCGGAAGGGATCAAAAATGTGATCATGCTTTCAGATTTCCGTTCAGATTTCGGATGGAACTATGGTGTGGAAATGGTAGATTCTGCGATGAAAGGATTGCTGAGCAGAGCTGTTGTTGTGATAGATCCTTCAGGAAACATTATTTATGAAGAGCAGGTACCGGATATTTCACAGGAACCCAACTATGAAGCCGCTATTGCAGCTGTGGGAAAATAAGCTTTTGCTTTTAATATTATAAAGAGCTCCGGCGATCTTCGATCGCCGGAGCTTCTATTTTACATTCTTTTTTCTTTTTAGTGATCATCAGAATCACTTAATTTCCTGAAGCATTTACAAATGAAAATACCTCGGATCCGGATATTGAAATTCAAAATTCAGATCTGAAATTAATTTTTCGGGTGAAATAATTCGGCCTTCGGTCGTACGTTCTCCCGAATAAGGCAGATCTTTCTGAGCATTGATGATCTCTTCTTTATTGGGATGAACAGGAGCCACCACATTATAGACCTTGGAATGAGATTTATTTTCCAGCATTTTCTCAACAACCGAACAGATATCGGCATAATGAATATGATTCACCAGCAAGTCCAGATTTGAAATATTATAATTCTTTAAAAGGCGCTGATCACCCATTAATCCTGCCAGTCTTAAAATATTGACTTCAGGGAATCTGTTTGCTATTGCACTTTCACTGGGAACATCCTTTGCAGATCGGTCATCTTCTGTAAATTCCTGATCGACATTCGGATATACGCCGGTAGAACTCATCAAATAGAGCTGCCCTTTATAATCTCCCAGAAATGCAAGCAGATTCTGAGCTCTCTCCTGCAATGGAATTTCTGCTCCTCTTACGCCTGCAAAAGGAACGGTAATAATTACAGCGTCCAATTGCGGTGCAATCTCCCATTCTCTTATTGTTTCGGATCTATCGTCTTCAAAACTAATCTGTGTAACGTGATATCCTTTATCTGATAAATCCTGTATTTTAGACTCAGAAGTAGTGGTTGCAAAAATCTCATATTGCCCGGATAATCTTTCTGCAATATGACCGCCCAACCAGCCACAACCTATAATTCCAATTTTTTTCATTCTTCAATGTATTAATTTATTGAGTAAAAAACAACTTATTCCGAATGATAATCATCCATATTACGTGAATTTCAGCATGCTCTTATTTTTTACTTTCAATTACAATCACGCCATATTTACCTCTATCTCCATACAATTTAGTGGCTCCTTCACCGGAAAGTATTTTTACGCTTTTCACTTTATCTCCATTTATCTTTTTCATCTTCTTTTCGTTTATCTTTTTATTATCCAGCAGGATCAACGGTTGTGTAGCCTCAATTTCTTCCTCAGTAGGCATGCCCAGCCACATAGTTTTATTTAATGTATTGTTGATGACTTCTACCCCCTGTAATCCTTTTTTAAAGTCTACTTTCTTTACTTCTTCATCTTTCAATTCCTGTGCATTGGCAGTTGTTACCATTCCACAGGCGGCCAATAATCCTAAGGCTATTTTGGAGGTTAATGAGAACCTTAGATTTCTTCCCAGCTGATCATCTGTAAACCTTCCACAAACCTTTTTATCAGACTTAAAGCTCATTAAAAGTTCTTCATCCGAATAGCCTGTAAAATCTGTTACTGTTTTAGAACAAACCCCACAGAGTTTTCCTTTTTCATCGGTTGTCATCGCTTCCCAATTCTCATGACAGGGTTTTGGTATAGTAAGTTTCATCGTTATTTTTTAGCAGTTATATAATTGTAAATCTGTAATAGAAAATTTTATTTTTCTATGTGTTGTTTTTCTTTCTTCGTTGTAATGACTATCACTCCATCCTCAGCTTCTTTACCGTATTGTTCCAGAATAGTTTTATCTTTAATAATCTTGATACTCTCAATACTCCCTGGGGCCAGCTGTCTATATTCCTCTGCAGAACTCTTTTTATTGTCCAATAAAATTAAGAAATGATTTTTTAGATCTGAAGCCGTGTGTCCTATTATCAACCTAAAAGGCTCCTTTTTAAGTGTATTTTCTTTTGACGCATCAGACACTGTTATTTCCTGAGATTTTGCTTCCTGTGCGTGGAATGTAGACAAACCTCCTCCTGCAATCAGCAGTCCTGCTGCCAGCTTACCGGCTATTGAGAAATTCAGATTCCTGCCTAGCTGGTCTTCCCGGAACCGGCCACATATCTTTTGATCAAAATTAAAATTACTGATTTCCTCGTCAGAAAGATCTGTAAAATCATAAACAGATTGAGAGCAGACAGAACAAAATTTTCCCTTTTCCTCGGGAGTCATATTGTCCCAGTTCTCATGACAAGGCCTGGGTATGGTAAGTTTCATGGTTATTTTTTATACTAATATAAATTAATAATCGGAATGTTGGCACATTGTATTTGAAATATCCTTTATTTCTTATCTTTCCTTTTAGTCGTAATCACGACTACTCCACCTTTTGCTTTTTTGCCATACTTTGCCGTTGCAGAAGCTTCCTTCAAAACATTAACTGTTTTTATTACATTAGGATCCAGTGCTTTTACTTTCTCATAATCGCTTATCTTCCCATCTACAACATACAATGGATTATAGGGTTTTGCTCCGCTTGAAGGTACCCCGCCAATGCGTATTGCACTTATCTCTGGATGCACATTAGGAGAGATCTGGCTGAAAAATATTTTTGGCACATCGGGAACGGCTCCTTTACCTTCCTTTTCTTTGCAGGCTAAAGCATCCATAGACACTACAGAAACTGACCCAAGTAATCTCCTTTCTTTCCTGAATTCAGACAAGACAACGTCCTGTATTTCTTCAATTTTTAAAGTATCATTAGCTTTATTTTGCTGTGCATTCATACGTACCATTCCTCCCGTTATCAGCATGACACCAACTGCAAATTTCACCAATAAAGCATTGATATAGGAATAATGTAGATCCCTGTTAAGCTGTGACGGATTAAAATTCCCACAGATCTCTTCTGTAGCCTTCACAAAAACATCTATGATCTCATCGTCCTGAGTGTTCCTGAAATCTCTCACCGTTTTGGAACAAACGGCACAGAATCTTCCTTTTTCATCTGGGGTCATTGTATTCCAGTTTTCATGACAGGGTTTGGGTATGGTAATTTTCATAGTATTCTTTTGCTTATAAAGATGAGCTTATGGTAGAAAAGGTTGGAAAGGGATATAAAATGTTTTTGTCTTTTAACTTAAGTTGGAAAACGTAAAGGCAAAAAATGATAGTAAAAAGATGCTGTTTTAAGACGCAAAGATTTTATCTCCAATAAAATTAAACACTGTCTATTTTGATCTCTCACAGATTGTGCAGATTAAGCAGATAATATGAAAAGATCTGTGAGGTCTGCGGGAAAATAGTTTAAGAATATTAAGATGAAGCACAACGCTTAAAAAAACATCTTTGATGTTTCCCTTAACTGATCTTCACCACTTCACTCCCTTAATGGTTCAAAAAGATAAACTCAGTTGGAAAACGCAAAGGCGCAAAATGACAGTGAAAATATATCGCTTTAAGACGCAAAGATTTTATCTCCAATAAAATTGATGACGTATCGCCTACTGGAAATCTTTGATTTTCATGTACCTGAAAAAATATATCAACAATAAAAACGTTGCACCTTTACGATTTCCAACAAAAAGAAAGTTTTTTTTCGGGTAATATTTTGCATATTTGTAGAAAATACGGGTCATGCAAAAAGAGAGACTACGCAACGCAAGGAAAGTAAAAGGCTTCACGCAACAACAAGTCGCAGATATCATCGCTACAGATGTATCCAACTACAGCAGAAAAGAAAGTGGAGATGTATCCATACGAAAAGAAGAATGGGAAAAGATTGCCCGCTTCCTGGAAGTTCCTGTGGAGGAAATCTTTGAAGAAGAGGAAGCAAAACAGATCAATCATTTTGAAAACAATACAAACAGTAATAATATTGGAACAGTAAGTGGAAACTATTACTGCAACATACCGGAATTTCTTTTGGAAAACCAGAGAGACTATATAGAAACTCTGAAAAAAGAAAACCAAAGATTACAAGAAGAGATAAAAGTACTTAAGAATAAGTAAAAAGCTCTCAACGCTTTATATAGAACATTAAGAAGATTGAAAGTAATAAGAACTGTAAAATAAAGCACAACGCTTAAAAAACATCTTTGATCTTTCCCTTAACTTATCTTCACCTCTTCAATCCTCTTAATGGTTCAAAAAAAATAAAACTCAGCTATATGCTGAGTTTTTTTGTATCGTAGTTAGGATAAACGCTAAGGCGCAATGGTTATAAAAAACTATCTGTTTTAAGGCGCAAAGATTTTATCTCCGATAAAATTGAATACTAAATATTTTGGTTTCCCTTAACTTATCTTCACCTCTTCAATCCCTTAATGGTTCAAAAAATAAAACTCAGCTATATGCTGAGTTTTATTGTGTCGTAGTTAGGATAAACGCTAAGGCGCAATGGTTATGAAAAACTATCTGTTTTAAGGCGCAAAGATTTTATCTCCGATAAAATTGAATACTAAATATTTTGGTTTCCCTTAACTCATCTTCACCACTTCAATCCCTTAATGGTTCAAAAAAATAAAACTCAGCAATATGCTGAGTTTTTTGTTTCTAAAAGAGCAAACAGTTTCTTAATGCTGCGGTGTAGTATCACCACCCTCTTTCTTTACAAGCGAAGAGTTTTTTGCAGCTTTCACCAGCTCATTGGTATCACTGTACAGCAGCTCCCAGCCTGAGACCTCTTTCATCACCGTGAGAAGATTCATATAAGTTTTCAGTGTTTTTTCAAGATCTTTACGGATGGCGCTCGCGCTGTTCATCAATCGGAGGTCTGCATTCTGCTCGGCCTGTTCTGCAAAAAGCAACTCAAAACTCTGATGCTTTATCCTCATATCAGCAAATGCTATATCCAGAGAAAGTGCAGACAATCTCTGTGTATTTTCGGAGGTTTCCAGCTCTTCTATCAGTTTTTTCATTTGGGCCGTTTGTGAGGAGTAGCTCATTCTGTCAAGATTCAGCCCGAATTTTTTAAATACCTGATACAGCTCTTCTGCGGTTTGATAATAATTGGCAGACGGTAGTTTTCTGTATCCGTTTAGAAAGCCTTTCAGGCTTCTGTAGGCCATGTCTCTTTCCTGATCTGCTGTGGCCACATCTATCCCTTTTCCGCTGTAGATCTGCTTGGTATACACCTTATCATATTCTGCATACGAAGCCACCAAAGTTTCAACAAGAGGATGACTGGTAATAACGGGATATTTGCCGGATTGGGCATTGGAAATAACTCTTTGAGCTAAAGCCGCAAGGTCTTTAGTACTCAGCTTAGTGAGGGCAATTTTCATTTTTGTGTTTTTTGGGATTAATAAATTAATGCTCAAATATAGAAAAAAGTTGTTGGGTTACAAACATACCTGCGACAAACCTCCCGACACCTCCGGAGGTTTCCCACAACTTGCAGGAGACTTCCGGAGATCTCCGGAAGTTCCAAACATATATGTTTTTAACAAACTGAGGACTCCGGAGGTTTGTTTTACTATTGTTTTAGACTTCCTGAGGTGTTGGGAGGTTACAAACAGAATGTTTTGGGGTTGGGAGTTTTTGGTGGTTATGGGAACCCGTAATTTTTTGGATTAAATGTAGTTTATATTTGGTTAAATTTCCGTGAAAATACGGAGATCAATGTATTCCTAGTTAATTACATTTGAAAATTATGTTTTTTGGATTAAAAAATTCAAAAAACTATAAAAATTTAAAAACAATGATATAAGATGAATCAAAATAATGAATTTAATGAATTTATACTAAGAAATCTACCAAATTCTGATTATCAATTAGATTTGGAAATCATAAAGAACCCTCCTAAAGAATATATTGATTATTTTTTTAAAGAATTAAAGAAGCATAAACAATATGAAAAATTAAAAAATGATTTTATCTACGATGAAAAATTAGACATTTTTGCGCAAATTCATAATAGATTTGAATATTCAGAAATTGAAGACTTATCTGAGGAAGAAGTTTTTTTTTATCCATTTCTTAGTAAGGAAGAAATTAAAATAATATTTAATATAAAATCATCCGAAGACTACCTACTCAAATTAAGAGCAGAACAGGTTGAAAATAATATTAGATTGAAAAGAACGTTTAACAAACTTCAAAAAAAAATTGGTGTAAATTGGTCATTCACAAACTATTTTGAATCTAATCAATATAAATATTATTTAAAAAAATTAAAGCCTGATTTAAGAGAAAAGTGCAAAGATATTCCACATGGAACAATTCATTTAAATGATTCAAATGGTTTATG
The DNA here is from genome assembly GCF_021869745.1 of Chryseobacterium sp. MEBOG07. Classification (NCBI taxonomy): domain Bacteria; kingdom Pseudomonadati; phylum Bacteroidota; class Flavobacteriia; order Flavobacteriales; family Weeksellaceae; genus Chryseobacterium; species Chryseobacterium sp. MEBOG07. Next base: position 2,299,716 of record NZ_CP084579.1, on the reverse strand, counting down.
TATAAAAACACCATTTGGAAATATAATTGTTCTATCTTATTCCTTACGTCAGTTTTTGTATTATATGAATATCTTTCATTTCGGACATCAATTGGGCATAAAAGATATTGACACTTTTCATTCATTCATTTTAGCAAATCGTATAAGATTAGGTACTGAATCTTTAGATTTTGAAATTGACCCAAGAGGAAAATTACCAAAATCAATTAAGAGGAAAATCGATTATCTAACTGATTGGCAAATGCTTTTCATAATTGGGCACGAGTATGCCCATCATTATCTCGGACATCTTGAAAATAGTACAATAATGAAATCTTATGATAGAATTAACTACTTGACAAGTAATGTCCAATTCTATACTTACAAGCAAGAATGTGAATTCGAAGCAGATAAAAATGCAATTACAAATACTTTATATAATAAACATGATCAGACTGAGTTGCTTGATGGAGCATTTTTATTTTTTTCATATTTAGATATGTGTGATAAAGTAGAAGATTATTTATTTCCAAAGATTAATTACTCATTAACACATCCTAAGCCATTGGATAGAATACAAAAATTAAGACAATGCATAAATGAAGAAATTGGTTTGAGCACTAGTAATCTTAATAACATCATCGAAAATAATAATAATTTTATTAAAAAATTCTTAAATGAGTTTCTACCATATAACGTAGAAGTTTTAGAAACTGTTGGCTCAGCATATTTACCTAGTTATAAGAAAAAGTATTTAATTGATAGATTAGATTTGTAATAGCTACATAAAATATTAGGAAGTCACCATGGGATTCGAATATAAATTAAAAACAAAACTTACAGACAGACAAACTGCAGAAATTCAGGATTTGTTGGAAAGCTCTGTTCTTTTTGAGAAAAAATATGAATATGCCCATCAGCTGTTCCGGGATTTCAGGCATGCAGAGAACACTGGAAAAATACCTAATATCAGTATTATTTTTGAGGAGGATGGTATTTATATCTGTCAGTACAGCTCTTCTTATGTGTGGACAGATCTCGAAGAGTTGAAAAACTATATAGAAACAGAGTCAATAGAATATGAACTCATCGATTATCAAGACTAGGCTATGGAAAACTTTTCATAGCTTTTTTGTTGGAAAAACGCAAAGGCGCAAAGTTTTTGAGCGTTTTATGGTAAGGCGCGAGAAAATCTAAGATTTCCAGCAAGTGACACATCATCAATTTTATCGGAGATAAAATCTTTGCGTCTTAAGAAAGTTTATTTTAATAACGTTTTGCGCCTTTGCGTTTTCCAATTTGTTTTTACTAAAATGAACCAAGGAGTTTTTCAACCATCCAATTCCTGTTGAGATTCTTCATTACATTTCATTTCATTCAGAATGACAATTTTCCTTACCAATACCGTTTAAGATTCTACCAGCATCGCTCCATCTTTCAAAATCATATACTCCTGTCCTACTTCCTCAGAAACGCTCTTCAAATCATGATCGTCAAACACCTGTGGAATATAGCATTTCTCATGAGCAAACAATCCGTAATGAATGGGCACCAGCTTTTTGGCATGTAGAAGATGGGCTGCTGCAAAAGCTTCTTTCAGATTGAGGGACGCGGGAATGGGGCTGTATTCCAATCCGATGATCTCAAAATTGACAATGACACCGTTTACCGGTAAGAAAGCATAGTCTATGTTTGGATTTTCTTTTCCGAGCTTCCAGAATTGGTTATGCCAGATAGTATCTCCGCCATGAAATATTTTGATAATCCCATCATCTACGATCCAGGAGGATTGTATTTCTCCCACTCCATCCATTGCAAATACAGGTTTGAAGGTGATATTGTTTTCTGTGAAGGTTTCATCAAGATCAAGAACAATGATTTCTACATCATCTACCAACTTTCTTACAACAGATTCCAGTCCTGCATAGACGATCAGTTTTCCATCTTTCTTTAAGCATTTTCGAATCACTCCTTTGTCAAAATGATCGAGATGCAGGTGGGTAAACATAATATAATCTGCCTGTACATACTCTGAAAATTCTAAAAGATTCTCTACAGCATCACCCAAAACGGGTTTATAGTAAGAGAAATCTTCTACCGCGTCTATTAAGATGGTTTTGTGGTGAGAAGTGAGACGAATGCCTGCCCAGTTGAGTTTTTGTATTTCCATATTCTTTTTTCAACAAAGGAAAAAACTTACGGAAGGCAAGACAATAAACAAAAGATAATAAATGAGGATGTTTTGAGGATGGAAGCTTGGGGATGGAGGATGGAAGTGATTGAGATAATAGAACAACTATTCCTTCTTTTTTATTTGAAATAATCTACCAATTATTAAACCTACAGAAGATCTGAAGACTGAGAGTAACTTCCAACTCCCCTCATCCAGCTTCCAGCTTCTTACAAAATCCTCTTTCTGATTCGGCTTAAAGAGATAGGCGTAATCCCAATATAAGAAGCCAGATATTTCAGAGGAATATTCTGAATATAATGAGGTTTGTTCTTCAGCAAGTATTCATAGAGATCCTGCGGAGTGTTTTTCAGCAGAAGCATTTCTCTCTTCATAGCAGCATTGAGTTTTCTGCTCAGATAGTAATTCTGAACGAAACGGCAGTGTGGATTTACAGCGAACATATCTTTCACCTCATCTAAGGTGATTTCCCATGCCAGTCCGTTGTTGATAGATTCGTAGACAGCATCGGAGCTTTTTTCTTCAACGGTAAAAATATCACCGGGAAAGTAGAATTCTGCACAGATCTCGGTGTCAATATCCGATGTGCTGTTGATGTAATATTTACGGACAAGCCCATCTTCTACAAGATAGGCTTTGTCGTCCGGAAATATGTTTTTCTTTGAAAATTCAACCTCAGCAAACTTCCCCCATACAGGATCACTATCCTCTACGTTCAGGTGTGAAAACAGTTTTTTGTTGATCGTTGCCAATGCTGAATTCTATATATTACAGTAAGTTTTCGTCTACAAGATTTGGAATCGTCACCTTCAAGTTCGGTTCTGCTTCCATGGCTCTTTTAATGGCGAAAATAGCGCCTTCGTTTCTTGCCCAGCTTCTTCTTGAGATTCCGTTGTTCACGTCCCAGAAAAGCATAGACTTCAGTCTTCTGTCGGCATCATCGCTTCCGTCCAACAGCATTCCGAAACCTCCGTTGATTACTTCTCCCCAGCCAACGCCACCACCATTGTGAATGGAAACCCAGGTAGCCCCACGGAAGCTATCACCAATCACATTGTGAATCGCCATATCTGCTGTGAATCTTGATCCGTCATAGATATTGGAAGTCTCTCTGTAAGGGGAATCTGTTCCCGAAACATCATGGTGGTCTCTCCCCAATACTACAGGTCCTATTTCACCGTTTCTAATGGCTTTGTTGAAGGCTTCTGCAATTTTCATTCTTCCTTCTGCATCTGCATAAAGGATTCTTGCCTGAGAACCTACAACCAGTTTATTTTCCTGCGCTCCTTTGATCCATTGGATATTGTCTTTCATCTGCTGCTGAATCTCTTCAGGAGAATTTTTAACCATTTCTTCTAATACTGCACATGCAATATCATCTGTTTTCTGCAGGTCTTCCGGATTTCCACTGGAACATACCCAACGGAACGGTCCGAAACCATAATCGAAACACATAGGTCCCATAATATCCTGGACATAACTCGGATATTTGAATTCTCTTCCCAATGTAGGATTATCCGCCATTACATCAGCTCCGGCTCTGGAAGCTTCCAATAAAAAGGCGTTTCCATAATCGAAGAAATACGTTCCTTTCGCTGTATGTTTGTTGATAGCTGCAGCATGTCTTCTCAATGTTTCCTGAACTTTTTCTTTAAATAATTCAGGGTTTTCAGCCATCATGGTATTGGATTCTTCAAAACTTTGTCCTGCAGGATAATACCCTCCAGCCCAAGGATTGTGAAGTGAAGTCTGGTCTGACCCGATATCGATTCTTAAATCTGACTGATCAAATTTCTCCCAAACTTCAACAATATTTCCAAGGTAAGCCAAAGACACCGTTTCTTTATTGTCCTGCGCTTCTCTTACTCTTTTTACCAGTTCATCAAGATTTTCATAGATCTCATTCACCCACTTCTGATCGTGACGAATTTTGGTGATTTTAGGATTCACTTCGGCACATACGGTAACACAGCCAGCGATATTACCCGCTTTTGGCTGAGCACCACTCATTCCTCCTAATCCTGACGTTACAAAAAGTCCTCCTTTTGTCTCTTTTTTTATTTTTCTGAAAGCATTTAACACCGTAATCGTTGTCCCGTGAACAATCCCCTGCGGACCGATATACATATAACTTCCCGCGGTCATCTGTCCGTACTGGGTAACTCCCAATGCATTGAACTTCTCCCAATCATCCGGTTTTGAATAGTTCGGGATCATCATTCCATTCGTCACAACTACTCTTGGTGCATCTTTATGAGAAGGGAAAAGCCCCATCGGATGTCCCGAATACATTGTCAACGTCTGCTCATCTGTCATTTCTGAAAGATACTTCATCGTTAAAAGGTACTGTGCCCAGTTTGAGAAAACAGCTCCGTTTCCACCGTATGTAATCAGTTCGTGAGGATGCTGTGCCACTGCATAATCCAGATTGTTCTGAATCATCAGCATAATCGCTTTCGCCTGCTCAGATTTTCCGGGATAGTCTGTAATAGGTCTCGCCTTCATTTCATAATCCGGACGGAAACGGTACATATAAATCCTTCCATAATCTTCCAGTTCCTGCTTAAATTCAGGAATCAGCTCTGCGTGAAACTGAGGATCAAAATAACGTAAAGCATTCTTCAATGCCAGTTTTTTCTCTTCTTCTCCTAAAATTTCTTTACGCTTCGGAGCATGGTTGATATTGGTCTCGTATGGTTTGGGTTGTGGCAGCTGATTAGGAATCCCCTGCTGTATCTGTTCTTGAAATGTCATATTGCTATTTAAAGGTCTATGTTGAAACAATGTTTGAAGTTTTAAAGATATTCAAATTAGAAAATATAGGCAAGGGGGTAAGCTAAATAGCGAAGGGAATACATTTGCTTTTTTACAAAACTAATGAAGATTTGATATTAAATATTATATTTGAAAAGATGCACCTCAATTCCCTACCAAAAGAAGTCCTTATTCAACATAAAAAAACCTTACTGAAAATCAATAAGGCTGGTTTGTTTTTCGTAAAAATTTAGGTTAAAACATCATCGTTTTCTTCTTCATGGTCGTCTTCATTATCGCTGAGACTCCAATAATTGTTCTCTTCATCTTCTTCTCCTATTTCTTCCATTTCATCATCATCTTCTGTGCCGGGGATATCTAAACCTTTATCAATTTTATCCTCGTCAAAATCTTCTTCTAAAATAGGATTACCATCTCCATCAAGCGAAATGTGCTTTTCTTTCTTAAATATATCTTCATTAGGGTTATAATCCATTTGTTCTAACCTCTTGTTTTGTTCATTAATATTTTTCTCTGGTGCCATGATATGTAAGGTTTTAGGTTTATATAGTCAGAACAAAAATAATTCCAAGTTATGATGCATGATCAGAATAAACGTCCGGATTTGCACAATAAGGCATTTTTTCCTTTTTTGAAAAAGCAATAATATTTCCTGCAGCCAGTCTTGCCATCCCGTTACGGGCTTCAACAGTAGCAGATCCAATGTGCGGAAGAATACAAACACTTGAAAGCCCAAGAATAGGATCGTCCGATGACATTGGCTCCGGATTGGTAACATCCAAGCCAGCTCCCCATATTTTCTTATCTACCAACGCCTGATATAGATCTTTCTGATTGTGAAAACCTCCTCTAGCCGTATTAATAAAAATAGAGTCCGATTTCATCTGTTCAAATAGTGTATAATTGAATAATTCTTTATGCTCAGGGGTAAAGTTGGCATGAACACTCAATACATCTGAGTTTTTGATCAGCTCTTCGAAAGAAACATAAGCTGCTCCCAATTCTCGTTCTGCTTCTTCATTATGATTTCGGTTATGATAAATGATATTCATCCCAAAAGCTTTCTTTGATTTCTCTGCCATTTCATAGCCGATTCGCCCCAATCCGAAAATTCCCAGCGTTTTTCCGTACAGTTCCTGTCCCAAAGCATGCAAAGGGTCAAATGCATTCCAGTTTCCGTCTTTTACTTTCTGGAAATTATAACTGGCTCTTCTTGCCACAGACTGCATCAGTAAAAAGGCTACATCTGAAGTAGCTCTGCTCAAAACATCAGGGGTATTTCCAATTGGAATATGCCTTTGTGTGGCCTCTTTTATTTCCACATGATCAAATCCTACAGAGTATAAAGCAATAGCTTTGACATTTGGGCAGGCATCAAAAAATTTCTTATCATATTTAAAGTCACCGCCTACGTTTAGGATGGTATCTGTATTTTTACAATAGCTCAGCCATTCTTCGTGAGAAAGGTTTTCATTTTCCGATAATATAATTTCCAGGCCTGCTTCTTCCAGCATTTTAATTCCTGTTTCTGGAATTCTTTTATTGATAAAAACTTTCATTATACTGTTGTTTGATGATTGTAAATAAAAAACCTCACTCGCAAAAAGTAAGGTTATTGAACTTTAATATTAAAAATTTATTTCTTTTCATCTGAATGTTTGTTCAGTATCTATTTTATTTTTTCCTGATAAGGAATTTTAAGATCGAGGGGTTTTAATTCCATCAATTTTCATTCCGAAATGGAGTTAAAAGATTTTAAATTTTGGCTAAAGCCTAGTGAGTTTTTATTAATGAAAAACGGACTAAAGTTCGTTCTTATTGATAAGATAGGTTTACTAAAGAATTGGTGTTTGAGACCAGTTCTTCTACCAGTTCCGTTCTATTGATAAAATTATTGATTGGTATTTCCCAACATCGGAACAAATTTATACGCTCCGAATTCTTCTTTTTCAAATTCTGTAGGACCTACTTTCGTAAACCTGAATAAAACCTGCTCATCCGTTGGCCCTAATGGAATGACCATAATTCCTCCAATGTTCAATTGTTTCAACAGTTCTGTAGGGAGTGTGGAAGCTCCGCAGGTAACGATAATTCTATCAAAAGGAGCAAAAGTAGGCAATCCGGCAAAACCATCCCCAAAGCTTTGAAACTTCGGATAGAGATGCATCTCTCTGAGTTTCTTTTTTGAAAAATCAAACAGATCTTTCTGCCTTTCCACTGTATATACATGAGCTTTCATTGCCAATAAAACTGCGGTCTGATATCCGCACCCTGTTCCTATTTCCAAAACTTTTTCACCTGCCTTTACCTTTAACAGCTCAGACTGCTCTGCCACCGTGGAAGGGTGGGAAATAGTCTGGTGTGCCAGAATTGGGAAAGCCCTGTCTTCATAGGCAAAATCTTCAAAAATACTTTCGATAAAAAGGTGCCTCGGAACTTCACTCATCGCCCGAAGTACATTTTCATCCGAAATTCCAATTCTGTGTCGAAGATATTCAACTAAAATCTTTCTTTTTCCTTTATGTACAAACGAATCCTGCATTTGACAAAAGTAAGAAATTAGAAATTAGATTTCCTAAATTGAAGAAAAGAATTATCCACAAAAACTGCTTCTACAATGTAACATCTTTCTTATCTTTACAAAAATTTAATACAGCTATGTTAAAAGCAGGTTTGGTAGGTGCCGGACACTTGGGAAAAATACATTTAAAACTTCTTAATCAATCAGATAGATATGAATTTGTAGGTTTCCACGATAAAGATGTTGAAAACGGAAAGAAATTAGAAGCCGAATTCGGATATAAATATTTTGAAAATTTTGATGAATTATTGGACCAGATTGACATGCTTGATATTGTCACTCCGACAGTTTATCATTATGATTATGCATTAAAAGCGATTGAAAAACGTCTCCACTTCTTTATTGAAAAACCGGTTACCCAGACTCTTGAGCAGGCAGAAGAAATTCTTCGTTTGTGCCAGGAAAATGGTATCAAGGCGCAGGTAGGACATGTTGAGAGATACAATCCGGCTTTCATTGCGACTAAAGAATACATCAGCAATCCGATGTTCATTGAAATCCACAGGCTGGCTGAGTTTAATCCTCGTGGTACAGATGTTTCTGTGGTATTGGACCTTATGATTCACGATCTGGATATTCTATTGAGTATGGCGAAATCCAAGGTTAAAAACATCCATGCAAGCGGTGTTTGTGTAGTAAGCAAGACTCCGGATATTGCCAATGCAAGAATAGAGTTTGAAAACGGATGTGTAGCCAACCTTACTACTTCAAGAATTTCTATGAAAGCCATGAGAAAAAGCAGGTTCTTCCAGAAAGATGCCTATATTTCCGTAGATTTCCTTGAGAAAAAAGCTGAAGTTATCAGAATGAAGGATGCTCCTGAAAGCCCTACTCCATTTGATATGATCATTGAGAACGCTGATGGAGAGAAAAATCAGATCTTGTTTGAATATCCGAATATTCAGCCTAACAATGCTATTCTTGATGAATTAAATTCTTTTGCGGATGCCATCACAGATGACAAAAATGTAGAAGTATCTCTTGAAGACGGAACTGAAGCACTAAAAATTGCTCTGCAAATTATGAAGCTTATCAGCTAATATGAACATAAAGTCTGCTCTATTTCTGGCAGCAATTACAATGCTATCTTGTAATCAGAAGAAAAATGGTTACGAGATAGATTGTGATGATCAAAAAAAGCAGGCTCAAAATGATTTCAATTATAAAAATTATACCTTGACCATTTTCTCCGGTTTAGCCTCTGATTATCTGGGAGAGGATGAATTTATCATACTTCTGAATCAGAATCATATAAAAACCAAGAAAATCCCAATATCCTGTGTAAGATTTCCTAATGATCAGTATGAAAACTGCAGGGAAATTGAGATGAACAGGCTTATTCTAAAAAACTTCGGCAAGAAATTTATAGACTCTTTACGTGATACTGCAAAGCAACAGTTTATAAAAAGTCATCCTGATGAAGTGTTTTCTTATGAAAGATGCGATGATCTTTCACGTTATCCTAATTCAACAATGGATAATCAGTTTGAAAAAATTAAAGTTGATTACCTTCAAAAGCATCCAATCCCTAAAGAATACATTAGGAAAAGAGAAAAATATTACTCTTATACTTCTGCTACATTTACACTCACTAAAAACGGAAAAATTAAAGATTTATCAGTAGAAAGTGAATTTCAAAACAAAAAAAACAATATATTTGAAAAACAATTCAATAAACAATTGAAAGATTTTGTTTCACATATACAATGGATTCCCGGCAAAATAAGTGGTCTGAATGTAGACTCTTATTATGATGTGACCATTCATTATGATTAATTTCTAAAAATATTTCCTACTATTTTAAACCATTGAAACTACTATGAAAAGAGCTATTCTATTATCCGCAGTTTTATTGTCTCAATTTGGGACATCACAATTATTAAAGACTTCCGGACAGAAAATTGTTAATGATAAAGGTGAAAATATTCAATTGAGAGGTCTTGGCCCTGGCGGCTGGATGCTTCAGGAGGGATATATGCTGAAAACTGCTGATTTTGCAGGACCTCAGTATAAGATTAAGGAGAAAATTGCAGAATTAATTGGTGAAGATGGAATGAATGAGTTCTATAAAGCTTATCATAAAAACGGAATCACGAAACAGGATATTGATTTTCTGGCAAAATCCGGATTCAATTCTATAAGACTTCCAATGCATTACAATCTTTATACTCTTCCGATTGAAAAAGAGGCTGTAAAAGGCAAAGACACATGGCTGGAAGAGGGTTTTAAAATGACGGATGATCTGCTTCAATGGTGTACAGATAATAAAATCTATCTGATCCTAGACCTTCATGCGGCTCCCGGCGGTCAGGGAAATGATGCCAATATCTCTGATAATGATAAGTCTAAGCCTTCGTTGTGGGAAAATGAAGAGAATCAGAGAAAAACGATAGCACTATGGAAAAAATTGGCCGAAAGATATAAAGACAATCCATGGATTGGTGGCTACGACCTGATCAACGAACCTAATATTAATTTCACGGGTAAAAATCCGAATGGTACTGATGAAATGTCTAATGCTCCGTTGTGGAAGCTTCAAAAAGATATTACAGCAGCCATCAGAGAGGTGGATAAGAAACATATCATTTTCATTGAAGGAAATGGATGGGGAAATAATTATAACGGGCTGCCGGCTCTCTGGGACAACAATATGGCGTTCAGTTTCCATAAATACTGGAACTATAATGATGACCAGACGTTGAAATTTGCACTGGACCTTAGAGAGAAGCATAATATGCCGATCTGGCTGGGGGAAACCGGCGAAAATTCTAATGTATGGTTTACTGAGCTGATTCAGCTTTTGGATAAGCATAATATCGGGTATGCATTCTGGCCAATGAAAAAGATTGATAATATCGCAGGAGTTACCAATGTGAAAATCACGCCTGAGTATGAGAAACTATTGGATTACTGGAAAAATGGCGGTGAAAAACCTTCTAAAGAATATGCAAAGAAAGCTTTAATGCAGATTGCAGACAATTATAAACTGAGCAATACGGAAATCAAAAGAGATGTGATTGATGCAATGTTCAGACAGACAACGGATGCCTCAACAAAGCCCTTCAAAAATCATCAGGTTCCGGGAAGAGTATTTGCTTCGGAATATGATTTGGGAAGAATCGGGGCGGCTTATCTGGATAAGGATTTCATTAATCTTTGGGTAAGTGATCCGGCCAAAAGATCGGAGTGGAACTTTGGACAGCAGATGAGAAATGACGGGGTAGATATCTATAAATGTAACGATACAATTACCAATCAGTATTATGTAGGAAAAACGGAAACCGGAGAATGGCTTCAGTATACGGTTCAATCCAAAGGAGCCAAAAACTATACGTTTGACATCAGATATTCGGCTGCTAATGATTCTAAAATAAGAATTGAAACGGCTTCCGGAAAAGTTTTAGCCAGTGTATCATTAGCTTCCAGCGGAGGAAATGACAGCTGGAAAACCATTTCTGTAAAGAATATCAGTCTTCAGAAGGGGGAAAACACGATCAGAATTTTCTTTGAAAATGATGGTGTCAATCTAAATTATTTTGAAGTAAAATAGTAATAATTATCTTAAATTGCAGCTCTCTTCCGGTCTTCAGAAGAGGGCTTTTTTAATGATACCACTATGAAAAAAACAGCATTCCTTTTTCTTCTGATCTCCGCATTCTCATTTGCTCAAACTTCAATATTAGAACAAAAAATAGACTCAATTCTTAAGAACAAAAAAGCAACGGTAGGGGTTTCTGTTCTGGGCTTTGAAAATGGTTTTAAGTATGATAAAAATGCAGACAAAAAGCTGCCTATGCAAAGTGTATTTAAATTTCACATTGCAGCAGCGGTTCTGAATTTTGTAGATCAGGGAAAACTTTCACTGGATCAGAAAATTGTCTTGAACAAATCGAATTTACTGGAGAATACATGGTCGCCGCTTCGTGACAAGTATCCTGAAGGAAGTGCTGGGATTCCGTTAAGTGAAGTGATTGAATATACTGTTGCGAAAAGCGATAACAATGGATGTGATATTCTTCTCAAACTATTAGGTGGAACTCAGACTGTTCAGAAATTCATGGATTCTAAAGGGGTAAAAGGTTTTCAGATTAAATATAATGAAGAAGCGATGCACAAAGACTGGAATGTTCAGTATGAAAACTACAGCACTACAAAATCAGCAGTTGATGTCCTTAAAAAATTCTATGACGGAAAATTATTATCAAAAAAATCTACAGAGTATCTGATGAAGGTCATGCTGTCTACTTCAACGGGATTAAACAAAATGGTGGAACAGCTTCCCAAAAATACTCCTGTGGCGAGAAAAACGGGAGCTTCCGGGAAAAATAAAACAGGCTTAACAGGGGCAGAAAACGAAATAGGAATCGTTACTTTACCTAATGGCAAACATTATGCATTAACTGTATTTGTCAGTAAATCAATGGAAACGGACGCTGCAAACTGCAGGATGATTTCTGATATTTCCAAGGAAGTTTGGGAATATTTTAATAAATAAAATTTTAAGCTTATTTTTAAGCGATTTTAACATGAAAAAAATAATATTAACAACAGCTCTATTAGCTTTTACATTCTTTTACTCACAGAAGAATCAGAATTATTTACAGATCAGCTATGGAAGTGTATGCTGTGGTCCGCCATCTGATAAACCTGTCACCAGCTTTCTGAAAGAATTCAAGAGAAAATATCAGATCAAAAGCCTGGAAATCCTGATACAAAAAGGAATGGGCAGAGAAGGTGAATATACATTATACGTGGGTACAGATTACCTAACAAAAAATCAAAAGAACAGACTTATAAGAGGTCTTATGGCTACTGTTTCCAATCAAAACAACAACAAAGAGAAAAGCAATAAAGGAAATGTCAATTTTGATCCGGAACTTACTATTGCTCAATCAGATATTGCAGAATCAAAAAATTTAACTATCTATAAAAAATAAAGGAAAAATGATCAAAAACATTGTAGTTATCGGAGCGGGAACCATGGGAAATGGTATTGCACATACTTTCGCACAAAGCGGTTTTAAAGTAAATCTTGTAGATGTATCTCAGGAAGCTCTGGACAGAGGTTTAAAAACCATTACTACCAATCTTGACAGAATCATTGCAAAAGGAAATCTTACAGAGGAGCAAAAAGCTGAAACGCTAGGAAACATCACTACTTTTACAGCATTGAAGGATGCTGTAGGAGCTGCGGATCTTGTTGTAGAAGCTGCTACAGAAAATATGGATCTTAAACTGAAGATCTTCGGCCAGATGGATGAGCTGGCTCCTGCAGGTTGTATCCTTGCTACCAATACTTCTTCTATTTCTATCACCAAAATTGCTGCAGCCACTAAAAGAGCTGATAAAGTAATCGGTATGCACTTTATGAACCCGGTTCCCATCATGAAACTGGTAGAAATTATCAAAGGATATTCCACTTCTAAGGAGACTTTTGATGCAATTTATGAAATGAGTAAAACATTGGGCAAAGTTCCTGTAGAGGTAAATGACTATCCTGGTTTTGTGGCCAACAGAATTTTAATGCCCATGATCAATGAGTCTATCGAAACACTTTATAACGGTGTTGCCGGTGTAGAAGAAATTGACACGGTAATGAAATTGGGAATGGCACATCCGATGGGTCCGCTTCAGCTGGCAGATTTTATTGGTCTTGATGTATGTCTTGCCATCCTGAATGTAATGTATGACGGTTTCAAAAATCCTAAGTATGCACCGAACCCATTATTGGTAAACATGGTGACAGCAGGAAAACTGGGTGTAAAATCAGGTGAAGGCTTCTACGATTATTCTGAAAGCAAAAAAGCTGAAAAAGTTTCAAAAATGTTTTTGAAGTAATCTTAAATCAATAATTTTATTTATCTTTGAGAAAGTTAAAACATTAAAAAAATGAAATTACCAAAGTTTTTATTAGCAGATAATTCGGAGTTTCCAGAAGATCTATTCGTAGTTCATACAGAATATCCAAGATTTATCTTAAACGTTGAGGAAGAAGAAGTTGAGTGGTTAGATGATCTTGAGGGTGATGATGAAGAAACTATGGCAGACGAAGCGACTAAAGTAGTAGAAGCAGCGTTCAAATGGTGCGACGAAGAATTGGCTAAGTACGACGAAGAAGAGGAAGATTAATAATACTCTAAACATAAAAAAGGAACTCAATTGAGTTCCTTTTGTTTTTTTATTCTGATTTTGTGAATTTCAATAATAAAAGATTGTCTTTATACAATTCTAAAGTATTTCCGGAAATCACATATTTGTTTGCTTTTCCCATCATATCCATAAAGTTCTGCTCTACTCCGATGTTGTTACACATCATTTTTGTAGATCCCATTTGTCCGGCTATAAAACCACCTGTAGACGGATCTATGGTAGCCGTTCCGAAATAGTTGTTACATCCGGCGTTTCCTGTGATCTTTTCTCCTTCAATATTCAATGTTGGAATTTTACCTTTTACATTGTCAGCCAATGTCCATTTTGTACTGGCAAGAGCAGGCTGAGCCTTTCCTACTTTAGAGGCAGACGGGCTTGTCATACTTCCACATGAAGCCAATACTGCAGCTGTACATATACTTAAAAAAAGATTTTTCATTTTTTTCTTTTTGAATTAATCCAAATTTACGGAAATTATATTATCTAAACGGGCTGCGGCGAATTTTATTATTCTTTAACATCTTATATCTTGAATATTTTCCAGGTCTATTTTTTAAGGATGAAAGATATTATCTATAGTCATAAATTGGAAAACGCAAAGAAATACAATTCAATAGGAACGGGCTTTAGCCCGTTTACTTAAAAAAGAGATATTCAAATGGCTTTAGCCGAAACCTATAAATACAAACCCAATTCAAAACAAAAAAACGGACTTCATAAAGTCCGTTTCAATTATAATGAAATATATATTTTCAAGTATTAAGATCTCAACTCTGCGTTGAATTCTTTCTGGAAAGATTTGATCAAAGAATCCATTACTTCTGTAATTTCTTTTTCTTCCAGTGTTTTTTCTTCATTTAACAGCTCGAAACTCATTGCATAAGACTTCTTACCTTCAGGAAGATTTTTACCTTCATACACATCGAATAGATTAACACTCCTAATGAATGGAGATTTATTCTTTTTAGCAGTCTGATATAAATCCTGATAGTTTACATTTTTATCGATCAACAACGCTAAGTCTCTTCTGATTTTGTTGAATTTCGGAATGTCTTTGAATTTCAGTTCATTTTTAGAACGCAATTCCTGAGCATATTCCAGTTCAATTTCTGCGTAGAAGCAATCCTGATCAATATCAAAATCTTTTAATAAAACAGGAGCTACTTTTCCGATTCTTACTAAAGCTTTACCATCTGCTTCATATACCAATGCATCAGAGAATCTTTCATCAGACAGAGCAACTTCTTTATAGTCTACAGCCAGTCTTTCCAATAAAACCTTTACATAAGCTTTAAGGTTATAGAAACTTACAGCAGATTTCGGCTGAAGCCAGTTTTCTGCAGTATCTCTACCAGAAACCAATAATGCAAGTTGTTTTCTTTCTTCGTATTTATCTTTTTTATGATAGATCTTTCCTAATTCGAAGAACTTGATGTCCTGGTTTTTTCTATTGATGTTGTATGCTGTATTCTGAAGAAGGCCTTCCAATAAAGACTTTCTCATGAATGCTAAATCTCCGCTTAAAGGATTTAAAAGTTTTACGGCATCAGTTTCATCTTTTACAGAAGTTAATGAGTTATTCATCACTTCATTGAAACCAAGGCTCTGTAAACCTCTTGCCCAGGTATTTTCCAGTTCATCCTGATCGTTAGCACTTAGCTTAACCGGGGTAAACGAAATTTTCTGTGGAGCATCAATTTTATTATATCCGTAGATTCTTAAAATCTCTTCTATAACATCTATTTCTCTTGTTACATCTGCTCTGTAAGCAGGAACAGAGATTTCAAAACCATTAGGAATTTCATTTAAAACCTGAATTTCCAATGCTTTTAAGATTTCCTTTACTTTTTCTCTGTGAATTTTTGTTCCTAAAATCTGCTCAATTTTAGAGAATCTCAGGATCACATAGTTGTCTTCTATTTTCTTAGGATACTCTTCCAATAAATCTCCTACTAATTTCCCTTCAGCAATTTCCTGAATCATTTTAATAGCATGAGTGATCGCCGTTCTTGTAAGGTTCGGGTCTACTCCTCTTTCAAATCTGAAAGAAGCATCCGTATTCAAGCTGTGGGCTTTTGCTCCTTTTCTTACCGCAATCGGATTGAAATAAGCACTTTCCAGGAATATTGTTTTTGTCGTTTCAGATACTCCGGAATTAGCACCACCGAATACTCCAGCGATACACATTGGATTGTCTTTACCATCTTTGATCATGATTTCAGAACCATTCAGTGTTCTTTCCACCCCATCCAAAGTAGTAAATTTTGTTCCCGGTTTTACGACTCCTACTTTCACTTTTTTATCTGCAATTTTGTCTGCGTCAAATGCGTGAAGCGGCTGCCCGTATCCGTGAAGAATATAGTTGGTAATATCTACAACATTATTGATTGGGCTCAACCCAATCGCTTTCAATCTGTCTTTTAACCAAGATGGAGATTCTGCTACTTTTACGTCTTCAATTACGGCTCCGATATATCTTGGACACAATTCTGCATCTTCAATTTCCAAAGAGAACTCATGAGTTCCTTCATTATTCAAAGCTTCAGAAGCCACTTTATTGAACTGCGACTTTAGTTGATTTGTAGAAAGATAAGCATGCAGATCTCTGGCAACACCATAGTGAGACATTGCATCTGTTCGGTTCGGTGTTAATCCGATTTCAAAAACCTCATCATTAGTCAGCTCAAAATAGTCAGCAAAGTTTTTCCCTGCTTCATATTTGGTTTCATCCAGCACCATGATTCCTCCGTGATCTTCACTAAGACCCAATTCGTCTTCTGCACAGATCATTCCCTGAGAAACCTCTCCTCTGATTTTTGCTTCTTTAATTTCAAAAAAGTTTCCGGTTTTGTCATAGATTTTAGTTCCGACAACTGCTACAGGAACAGTTTGTCCTGCTTCTACATTAGGAGCTCCGCAAACAATATTTAATACTTTTCCGTTTCCTACCTCTACTGTTGTCTTCTTCAGTTTGTCAGCATTCGGATGTTTCTCGCAGGTTAATACTTTACCTACAACGATTCCTTCCAAACTGCCTCTTACACTTTCAAATTTATCTATCCCTTCAACCTCAAGACCTATATCTGTAAGGAATTCACCGATTCTTTCAGTTTTTGATTCCGTTTTTACAAAGTCCTTCAGCCAGTTGTTTGATATTTTCATTTGTTTATCTATCTACTTGTTTAATTCGTCAGATGAGTATTAGAATTTCATCTGCTCTATTTTGAAACTTTTATTTGAAATTCCACCCTGTATTCCGGTATGATTTTTCAAGCTACAAATGTCGTGTTTTTTTGAGAAATAGAGAAATTTAGAAGCGACTTTAAGATAATAAATTTTCGTTAATAGATTCGCTTCTGATTCGTGGATTTATTGGTCAGATGGTCTCACCGCTTTCTTCAAGCTATCGGAGAATACTATCAGGCCTCCGGCCATCATGATAATATCCTTCAAGACCAGACGTCCTGCCCCTGAGAGATAGGGAAACCCATACTGAGGTGTGGAACAATCTCCTCCCAGATTGGGTACATACACTTCGGGAGTCGTGATCAGAAATGACAGCGTAACCAATGACATTAAAAATGTTAAAGCCCCTCCAACAGCTCCAATTTTAGGAAACCAAATACCTAATACAACCAAAACACTGATCACAACAATCATTGCTCCCAATCCATAAGAAAATGGATAGGTTCCGTTTTCCTGATGCCAATCAATGTTTTTCTGAACGACTTTTCCTTCAGGGTTTTTATACAGAGTATATTCTGCAACAGGCTTTTTATCTTCATTAAGAACTTTGGTGCCCGCATTTTTGTAGAAGAAACTCATCAGAGGGCTGTTGGCTACAAAAGGAACAATTCCGTCGGCTTCGTAATGAAACGCCTTTAAGCCTCCAATCCAGGCCATAACGATGAAGATTGAAATTCTTAGAAAATTGAAAAACAAGGTATCCAATTGTAATAAACGGTGATAAAGTCTGTTGTTTTGCATGTGATTTATTTTTTTCAAAGGTATTCACATGCTTAGAGCACCGACATAGATATTTGAGGACATTACATGGACATTTTCGCCACCACAGAAATTCCCACTTCTTCTCTATACTTTTTGGGAGAGCATCCCACCGATTTTTTGAAATATCTGCTAAAGTAAAATTCATCTGTAAACCCAAGCTCCGAAGCAATTTCCTTTACAGACCGATACGTTAGGTGCAGCAGTTTTTTAGATTCAAGGATGATTCTTTCATTGATAAGCTGTGTAGGTGTTTTTGCAAATTCTTTTTTTACAGCCTTGCTTAATGTATTATTGGTGATGCTCAGTTTATCGCTGTAAAATGACAGCTCTTTTTCATTTCTAAAATGGGATTCCAGCAGTTTCTGAAATTCTGCAGCATATTTATTGGGCAGCTTATCAGTAGAAATCGTGCTGTTTTCAATGATGCTTTTCTGTTTACTCCCAATCGCAAGAATAAGCTGTATATAGGTTTTGATGATGGATTCTGAAAAATGGTGTTTTTCACATTCTTCTTTTCTGATATGATTAAAAAGCTCGAGAATATAATGATAGTTCTCTTCAAACAGTTCAATTCCCGGATTCAGATAAATATTATTGAAGAGAAGTCCGTTGCACGCCACTTCTTCTTTATGATATTCTATACAGTAATAGTCACCATGGAAGAAAAGCACATGGATATTATCATCAGACTCCGACGCCAACTTCAACTTCTGATATGGGGAAAGAAACAGGATATTGTATCCATTATAAGAATAATTGATATCATCCACAGAAAAAACACCGGAACCTTTCCATAGAACAATACTATAATTTTCTGTAGCCAGTTCTGAGGGAAGATCTGAGGTATGATAAGACTGTATTTTTATTTTCATGATAAAACTATTTAAACACGAATAACTCTAATCATTCACAAATAACACTATTTGTATGTTATTTAATATTTTTTTGAATATGTTTTCTTCTCCATCAAATATTCGCTTTTAGTTCCGTCACCAGTTCTGAAAAGGGTTCTGAGAGTATTTTTTTGTTTAGATTTTGAAGGATCAGGAAGAAAGCATTGGAAATGTAAATGAGGACCATTTGTCCAGCCTGTATTTCCGCTCAGTCCTATTAAATCTCCTTTTTTAACCTCATCTCCTATGTTAACTTTAACTCCATTTTCTTTAAGGTGAAAATATTGAGCAATGGTTCCATCCGAATGTAAAATTGAAATATAATTGGCAAGGTTGGCACAGCTTATAGTAGGGCATCCTGTATTATTATTCTGAACGGCATCAATCACTTTACCTTCTCTTGCCGCTGTAATTTCGGTTCCTTCAGGCATTACGAAATCTAAAGAATTTTCATTCTGATGAGAAAACACTCCGTTATATCCCTGATAAACATTGAAAGACTTTCCTTTCTGAAAAGGAAGATCATATTGGTAATCGGTATCATACGTCTTGATCGTTGCATCTCCAGCCAATGTATAATAAGCAGGCATTTTTTTGATTTTCCACCCTTTTTTATTATCATTGACAACAAAATAAGCAATTTTGTTCTTCATAGATTTAGGAGGCAATACTGTGATCATTTTAAACCCTTCCGGGCTCTTCAGATTTTCTACCTCGGGCTGCTCAGAGAATGTTATTGAGATAGGATAGATTTCAATATTATCAGCATAATAAGTAATGACATCTTTTTTGTGTTCATAATACATTTTTGCACTCTTTTGCGAGAAAGCCCATAGAGAGCAAACAAGAAATCCAAAAACTGTTATTTTTTTCATGGTTAATGTTTTATTTTTTTGATTATACTTTTGCCTTGAAATCGAAGATTCGACGTAGTCAAACAAAAATATACAAAAGTTCAAGACGGGAATCATCCGCTAAAAATTTGAATATACTCCTAAAATTTCCAAACTCGCATGGATTATCTGATCCAGCTTCGATACTAAATTTCGTCCATGCTCAGACAGTGGAAATTTTTTGACGGATTACATTTAAATTTTCTTAACGCTCCTGATTCCTAAGTCAATTATACCATATTTACAACTATGAGTCAGATGGCAGAATTGCAAAAAAGCCGGAAAAATTCCAGCTTTCTTTTTATGGGTATATATTAATCTTACAATCCGATTACCGGCATTGATAACATTAAGATATTTTCGTTTTCTTCAAGACCGTCAAGAGGTTCGATGATCCCTGGTCTGTTAGGTTGGGACATTTTCATAGTGATATCGTCAGATCCTAAAATCGTCAGCATTTCAGTTAAGAATTTAGAACTGAATCCAATATTGATATCTTCTCCGTTGTAGTCACAAGGAATCTGCATGTCTGCTTTGTTTGCATATTCAGTATCTTCAGCATGAAGATGAAGAATATTTCCAGAAAGCTTGAATCTTACCTGATTGGTAGATTTATTAGACATGATAGATGCTCTTTTGATCGCCCCTAGCAAAAGGTTTCTGTTGATCGTTAATACATTTGGATTTTCCTTCGGAATTACCGCTGTATAGTTTGGATATTTTCCATCAATCAGTCTACAGATCCAGATATGCTTACCAAAAGTAAATTTAGCCATATTCTCATTGAAGTCGATGGTAACGTCTTCATTAGAACTTGCCAGGATATTTTTGAAAATGTTAAGAGGCTTTTTAGGCATGATAAACTCCATCGGCTCAGCATTGATAAGGTCTGATCTTTTGTATACCACCAATCTGTGGGAGTCTGTAGAAACGAAATTGGTTTCGTTTTCTCCAAACTGGAAAAGAACTCCTGTCATTACCGGACGAAGAGAATCGTTACTTGTCGCAAATAGGGTGTTCGTCAAAGCTTCAGACAAAACTCCTGCCGGCATCGTCACGCTTTGTGAAGCGTCGAATTCTGGCAATTCCGGATAGTCATCCGCATTGTCTAATGCTACTGCGAAATTATCTTTTTCATCTAAAATCTCAAGCTGGCTGCCAGTTCCTTCGGCATTGTCTTTTACAACAAATGTCAGAGGCTGTTCACCATATGTCTTGATAAAATCCTGAAAAATTTTAGCAGGAACAGCAAATTTACCTGTATCATCAGACTTTACTTCCAGAGAAGTAACAAGAGTTGTCTCGCCGTCAGATGCTGTAATGGTAACATTATTTCCGTCTAATTCAAAAAGATAGTTTTCTAAAATCGGTCTCGATTGAGAGCTTGATATTACGCCACTTACAGTTTGCAAAGCCTTCTGCAGTTCACCACTTGAAATAATAAATTTCATAGATTTATAAAATAAGTTTGTACAAATATAATAAATAGATACAACAAAGAAAAGAATAATATGGAGTAGTTTTGAACAAATATCCTTAATCTGTTTTGAGCCTTGACATTATGCTTTGATTTCCGTGAAGATTCATTTTTTTATCAAAATACAAAGTCTATCTTTGTGTGAAAAGTTAGAAATCATGCAAAAACCGCCTATCCATAAAAGTTTTCTCAATGCTTTCCGGGGTGTTTTTATGATGATAAAAACGGAAAGGAATTTCCAGATTGAACTTTTGGCATTTTTTGTCAACCTCTTCTTCATTTTCTATTTCCGTCTGAATAGTACAGATACTGCTCTGGTACTGATTGCTTCTTTTGCAGTTCTGTCTGCCGAAATTTTCAATACTGCCGTTGAAAAGATCTGTGATATCATTCAACCTGATTTCGACAAAAGAATCGGGTTTATTAAAGATATTGCTGCAGGAGCTGTTGTTTTGACAGCTATTGCCTCGGTGATTGTTGGAATTCTGGTGTATGGAAAATATATTTTACCATTTATATCCTAAAGCACCTGTTTTTATAGATTCAAAGTTCTTCAATGAATATTTTTTATTATGTTCGCGAAAAATTAATTTATGAAAAAGATTTTGGCGGGGGTTCTGGGTTTAGTACTTCTTTCATCATGTGGTAATGATAGTGATACTTTACCTATAGAAAACAATGGAAATTCTACTACGGGAAATATTGTGGGAACATGGAAAATACAAACCCAATATACAGTTTCCGGTACTGATAAAACGACTGTTATAAAAGAATATGCTCCTGATGACTGCAAGAAGAAAAGCACTTATGAATTCAGAAATGACGGAAAGTATTATATGACAGATTATAACAGTGTCAGTTCCGGATGTCAAAAAGCTGAAGCCACTATTAGTTACTCTTATTCTTCTGCCTACATGGAAGTTACAATAGGCAGTAATACCGCAAAAGTGATTGAACTTTCATCCAATAAATTTATCTTCCTTGTTACGGATAATGAAGATCATAACAACGATGGAATTAATGATTACACAAAATATGTTTTATATAAGTAATCCATAGTAAAAATAGAAAAAGCCTGCTAACATTAATGTGGCAGGCTTTTTTATTATTACTGAGTCAATATTTTTCTTTCCGATTTTATTTCACCGCAATTAAGATATCCACTTCTGCATCTGAAGGATCTTGTGCTTTTTCTCCATAGACTTCAAAATCGGCTGTAAATACTCTTCCCATATCCATTTCCCAGATTTTCAGCCATTCATTGATGATCAACCCTTTTGAAAGGTCTCCTTTTGTTGTAAACTTCACATAATTTCCACCGTCAAAAGAATAGCCTACCATTCCTTCAGGAATATGATCAAGATTTTCTACTTTGCACCCAAGAACCGTTGTATAGGGCTTAGTATGGTCTTTTTCATAATCCGTATAAATGGAATAGATCGTGTTGTCTATTTTATTAGGAATCGAATTGATTATATTTTCGTTGATCATTTTTCCCCATAATACCGGGATGTCTTGTGCTGCCTGTTCATTTTCATTGGTCGTTCTTACCGAGATCCCGATGACCTTAAAAGGTTCTATTTTCACGTTATTCATTTCCTGATTTTTTTTGTAAGACAAAGATAAAGACAGATTGTGACAACGGTGTGTCAGGAGTCTTTTAAGTTTTGGCTAAAGCCAGTGGATTTATTTTTATAAGATAAGTGAGCTAAAGCCCACTCCTATTGATTGTTTTAAATAAAGTTTCGTAGAGGAATTATTTTCCAACATAGATAAATCCTTTTTTTCCGGATTTAAAAACGGTTTCAATTCTTTTATAATCGTCTACTTCATATTCGTCTGCCTGGAAGATTTCCGCTTCTGTTACTTCAAAAAGTACTCCTTCTACCTGATCCTCATCATTCCCTGAAAACTCCAATACCGGATGGTATTTCTGCCCGCTTTTCCGTAATACTTCCGGATCTGTAATTTCAAGCATATTGAGTTTATATCCTGATAAGGTATCTTTTTCACCTTGTAAAAGACGTCCAAAAGTCTCCATTTGAACCTGCTCTTTCTGCAATGTTCCGTAAGAAAATAATTGTGGCATTATAAATATTTTTCAATGATTGGGATAGCGATTTCGGCCATTATTCCATAGCCTTTTTCATTAGGATGTACACCGTCTGCGGAAAGCAGTATCTCTTTATCATCCAGAAAAGCGGAGTAAAAATCAATATATTTCAACGAATTTTCGGCTGCCAGCTCTTTCAGGATCTGGTTGTAAATGATCACTTCTTCATTGGTTCTTAACTTCCCTGAGCTTACTACTACTCCATCTACCTTTTGAGAGAAAGGAAGAATACTTACGAGATAAATTTCATTTGAAAATTGTGCAGCATGTGCGATGGCTGTCTTAATATTCTTTTTAAATTTTTCAGGATCTACAATCTGTACACCCTCTTTTACAGCAAGATCATTGGCTCCATAGCTTAAAAAAACGATATTCCCGTCGGGAGAATTCCTTGCATCCATTTCGTGGGGAATCCTTTTCAGCAATCCTTCTGTAGTTTCTCCTCCTATTCCCAGATTGAACAGGATCAGCTCATCTCCATTTCCTTCGTGAAATTTCTGCAGGGCGTATCTTTTCAGAATATCTACCCACCCGCCAAAAACTCCGTCATACTCCCCGTAGGTAATGCTGTCACCGAAGAACAGCCCGTAAATAATTTTCTTCATTCAACTTTTATTGTTTCCTGTTTTGTTGAAGTAAAAGTATTAAGAAAAAATTATTCAATAGTATTAAATTCTTTCAATTTACCTATTTTTTTAAAGGCAAAGTCTGGAATGTATACTGCAAACTAAACAGAGCAAAGAAGGGAATCAACAAGTTGATTTGATGAAGCTAGCTGGAAAATAAACATTTAAAAATTTCCACCCATTACTTATCATTCCAACCTCAGCGTAATATTGGTATGTGATTCTATAATTTCTATCAGAATATCAAAAAGTGTCTGCCCTTTTCCTTCCGTTAATTCATCTAATTTCTGCTGAATCAATTCTATATTGAAAGGTTTTCCTTGTCTGATTTTATTTTCATAAAATTCACGGGTCGTATCAAAGCCTAAGTCTTCTTTTGATTTCTGTGATTCTTTCCAGACTATTTCAATTTCTTCTTTGCCATCGATTACGCCAAAACCTCCGTAGAGAATATCATCAAAGCCATCCAGCGTTCCTACTTTCCAATCCGTATCTTTCATCAGAACATTGGAGATCTCTTCGTAGAAACCTCCTAAAGACGAAAAATGACCGCCATTGATGACGATCATTTTTCTTGTATTGTTATTTGAAGTATTCAACACCGTTTTTGAATATATTGTGATAATTCGCGGTTGGTATATTTTTCATGAGACCTTCAGCAAATCTTTCCGGGTGTCCCATTCTTCCGTAGATCTTTCCACATGGGCTGGTAATTCCTTCAATTCCGAATAATGAGTTGTTCGGGTTGAATGGCATTCCGTGAGCGATGTTTCCATCAAGATCTATGTATTGAGTTGCGATCTGTCCGTTTTCATACAACTTCTTGATTTCTTCTTCTGAAGCCATGAAACGTCCTTCTCCGTGAGAAATAGGAATAGTAAAAGTCTGACCTTTCATTCCTTTTAACCAAGGGCTTTCGTCATTCAATACTTGTACAGTCACCATCTGAGAGATATGTCTTCTGATTGCGTTGTGAGCCAATGTTGGAGAGTTTTCATCAAGATCTTTGATTCTTCCGTATGGTAACAACCCTGACTTCACGAGAGCCTGGAATCCGTTACAGATCCCGATGATCATTCCGTCTCTATCTAACAATTCGTGAACTGCCTTTTTCATTTTCTCGTTTTTCAGAACGTTAACGATGAATTTTGCAGAACCATCCGGCTCGTCTCCTGCTGAGAAACCTCCTGAGAATGCCAGAATCTGAGAGGTTCTGATCTCTTCTACCCATGCATCAATGCTTTCATCCAATAATTGGTGATTGATATTGATCAAAGGCAGACTGCTTACTACAGCTCCTTCTTTCTGGAATGCATTGAGTGTATCATACTCACAGTTGGTTCCTGGGAACACTGGAGCAAAAACTTTTGGCTGTGCAATTCCGTGTTTTTTAATGATTATATTTCTTGGATGGATTGAGTTTGATTTTTCATCAATTTCAATCGTGATCTTTTCTTTTTCTACTGTTGGGAAAAGGTTTTCGAATGTGTTTGTATTGGCAGATACAAGATCTACAATACTGGATTCAAGGTTGTTGATTTTTAAATTCCCTGAATCTTTTACTTCTCCGATCAACTGAAGAGCAGCTGAGCTTAATTCTTCTTTTGATTCAATGATTAAGCTTCCGATATTTTTCGCTAATAAAACTGTTTCATCAGCATTGATCTCAGCACCTAATCTGTTCCCGAAGCTCATTTTTGCTAACGCTACTGCAAGACCTCCTTCTTTCACTGTTTTCACAGAAACAATTTTACCTGCCTTGATATTTTCGAAGATGAATTCAAAAACTTCTTTTAAAGCATCATAATTCGGAAGTCCGTTTTCCTGGGCAATATGATTGAAGAAATACAGTTTATTGCCTGCATTTTTCAATTCAGGAGAGATGATATTTTCTTTATCCCCGTTGGCACATGCAAAAGAAATCAAGGTTGGCGGAACATTCAGATCCTGATACGTTCCACTCATAGAATCTTTACCTCCGATTGCTGCTAAACCAAGTTTGATCTGTGCATCGTAAGCTCCTAAAAGTGAAGCTAAAGGTTTACCCCATTTCTCAGGGTTTTGTCCTAATTTTTCAAAGTATTCCTGGAAGCTTAATCTGATATTTTTGTAGTCTCCACCCATGGCAACGATCTTCGCAACACTCTCCACTACAGCATAAGATGATCCTAATAGTGAGTTTTGTTTTGAAATTTCAGCATCAAATCCCCAGCTTGCCAAAGAAACAGTCTTAATGTCTTTTGCTCCCAGAATTGGCAGGGTCTGCACACTTCCTTCCATCAGAGTCTGCTGGTATTTCCCTCCTAAAGGCATCGCCACTGTAGTTGCTCCAATTGAAGAGTCAAACATTTCCAATAGCCCTTTTTGGGAAGCTACATTTTTATCTTTTAAGATGTTCAGGAAATTTTCAGCTGTGAAAGCTTTAGTTTCTTCTTTTACTTCATCAAGGTGAGTGATTTTCACTTCCTGAGACTTGGAACATCCGTTGGTATCTAAGAAAGCTCTTGAAAGGTCTACAATTTTGTCTCCTTTCCAGAACATCTGCATTCTTCCTGAATCTGTTACTTTTGCTACTTCTACGGCAACAATGTTTTCAGCTTCACAGAATTTGATGAACTTTTCTTTATCTTTCGGATCTACGACTACCGCCATTCTTTCCTGAGATTCAGAAATAGCAAGCTCGGTTCCGTTCAATCCTTCGTATTTTAATGGTAATACATCTAAGTTCACTTCTAAAGAGTCTGCAATCTCACCGATCGCCACAGAAACTCCTCCTGCTCCGAAGTCGTTTGATTTTTTGATCAGCTTCGTTACTTCAGGATTTCTGAATAGTCTCTGAATTTTACGTTCTTCAACAGCATTTCCTTTCTGAACTTCTGAACTCATGGTATGGATAGAGGTTTCATCCTGTTCTTTTGAACTTCCGCTTGCTCCTCCAACTCCGTCACGACCTGTTGCCCCTCCTAAGATAATGATTGAATCACCATTTTCAGGTTTCTCACGTCTTACCCAGTCTACAGGAACCGCTCCGGTAACGAAACCAACCTCCATTCTTTTCGCCTTATAGCCTTCGTCATAGATTTCAGAAACCATTGTAGTAG
Source organism: Chryseobacterium sp. MEBOG07 (assembly GCF_021869745.1). Taxonomy (NCBI): domain Bacteria; kingdom Pseudomonadati; phylum Bacteroidota; class Flavobacteriia; order Flavobacteriales; family Weeksellaceae; genus Chryseobacterium; species Chryseobacterium sp. MEBOG07. The sequence continues at coordinate 2,272,929 of NZ_CP084579.1, read as the reverse complement.
CAAGACCAATCTGGTTACCATAAGATGAATATCCATTGGCAGCCTGTTTTGTAATGGTTTTCTGTGGTAATTTTCCTGGTAATGTTTTGTCTACCGATTCTAAAACGTCTGCAGCACCTGTCAGTCTCATAGCCTGGAATACAAAAGATCTTCCTGATAATGGATCTCTGATGGCTCCTCCTAAACAAGTAGATGCTCCTCCGAAAGGTTCAATTTCTGTTGGGTGGTTGTGCGTTTCGTTTTTGAACAATAGATACCAAGGTTCTTTTTTACCGTCGTATTCTGCTTCAATCTGGATGGTACATGCGTTGATCTCATCAGAGATTACAAGGTTATCCAGGTTTCCTGTTTTATGGAAATATTTACCGCATACTGTTGCAAGATCCATTAGGGAAATTGGCTTCAGCTCGCGGCCTAAGAATTTTCTTTTTTCGATATAGTCATTGAAAATAGTTTCCAATGTGTGTTTGAACTGACCTTCAAACTGGATGTCTGACAATTCTGTTTCGAATGTCGTGTGACGGCAGTGGTCACTCCAATATGTATCTAATACTTTCAGTTCTGTTTCCGTAGGATTTCTCTGTTCAGTTTTGAAGTATTCCTGAATGAATTTCAGGTCATCCAATCCTAGTGCAAAACCATGATTGTTATAGAAATCTTCAAGTTCCGCATCATTGAAATTGATGAAGTTTTCGTGGATGATCACTTTTGATGGTGTTTCATCTGCAGGGATATTTAAGATGGTTAAGTCTTTTTCCTGAGATTCTACTTTGTTGATCAGAAGGTCTTTGATTTTAACCAGATCTGCTTCAGAAACTCCTTCAAATTCGATCAGCTTTCCACTTCTTACTTTTGATTTTTCATTTTCTGTCAGCAAAGCGATACACTGTTGTGCAGAGTCTGCTCTCTGATCATACTGGCCAGGTAAAAATTCCATTCCGAAATGAATAGCTTTTACTGGGTTTTCTGTATGTAAAATATCAGTAACAGGATCTACAAAAGTATTGTTCACCACTTTTTCAAATTCTCCGTCATTCAAATTGAAAATATCATATACATTGTATACTTTCACACTTTGAATTGCCGGGACAACTGCTTTTACTTCATCAAAAATTTTTGGACTTTCAACATCGAAAATTCCTCTTTTTTCTACGAAAATTCTTTTGTTATTAGACATTAGATGTCAGATTTTAATATTAGATTTATTTTTCTTTTACTTTTCTGATTTCAGAGTATCCATCACAGATTATTGCTTTCTGTACTGATTCTCTTTTTGAGTGTTATCATCCACCCTATATTATTGAGTACAAATTTACTCTTTTTACTTTCTTTTTCCTCTATCTTTTTCTTATAAAACGAATGCCAGATTATTATCCTTGGTACCGTCATTATTGGATGCATTTTTAGTATGCTTTTGATTCTTTTGCAACTTTCTGAGCAGCTGCATCTATGATCGAATAAAACGTTTTATCCGTTTGTGCATAATTTTTCACAAATACTAACGTCAATACGAATATATTTTTCATTCAATTAACTCAGAGTATACCTGTTCTTTACAATGTTATTACTAGACTATTATTTTTAGTTCCGTCGGTATTGGAGGCATTTGGGGGAGTTGTCATCCAGCCTTCTTTATTGAATACAAATTTAAAGGAATAGGTCTTCCCTTTTTCAAATTTGGATATTGGAACTTCCAATTCAAAAGAGTTATTATCCTTCTTGGTCATTTGATATTCTTTATTTTCAGGGTTCCAGTCGTTGAAACTTCCTGCTACAGCGATGGTATTGATCAGGTCAGCATTCAGATTCTTTGGATGGGTGTAAGAGAAAACAACTTGATTTCCCTTAATAGAATATCCATAGACCTGCTTTTTGTCTGACGTAGAAATCAAATTTCCCACTAAATCCGCAGCTGTATTATAAAGGATCCCAAACGTTTCAGGTCCGTTGATATTTACAATGATACAAACCCCTATATTCAATTCGGGATATACAGCAAACCAGGTATTTGTTCCGTAAGACCCGCCATGTTTAAAACCTACTTTCCCTTTTTCACTGATAAAGTATTTGTTCCAGAAATATCCACACCATGCTTCTTTACTATTATCAATATTTCTCTGTGATTCCTGTGCTATTGTATTTTTTGAATCTAATTCTTCTCTTAAAAGCTTCACCATATCTCCCATTGTAGATTTGGTTTTTGCACCGCCGGCACCCCACAAGTCGCTTTTTGAAGCCGGCATCAGACGGTAATTGATATGGTAACCATTGGCTTGTACTTCATTTTTATCGAGCTCCAGTTTGGTGTGGTTCATCCCCAATTTTGAAAAGATATTCTCCTGTAAAAGGGTTTCATAGCTTTTCCCGTATATATTTTCCAACATGAGTCCTGTAAGTTCCAGGCTCAGATTACTATATCTGTATTTTGTTCCGGGAAGCATATCCAGTTGTACAGTTGTCAGGTCTTTCTTAAAGTCTTCTTTTGTATAATTTTCATTCAGTTTGTTATACAGAAAAGGAGTTTCATCCGACATATTTTTTCTTAATTCATCATCATTAGGAAGGTTTCTCGGCAATGCTGTCTGATAAGAGATCAAATTTCTCACTTTTATCGGAACGCCTTTATATTCCAGGTTCGGGTAAGACCCTTTCAGGTATTTACGTACATCGTCATCCAGGTTTACTTTTCCATCCAGAACAGCTTTTGCCAGCAACTGACCTGTCAAAAGTTTGTTTACTGAGGCGATTTCAAAATAGGTATTATCATCTGCTTTATTTCCTTTTCCTTTATCAATTTCTCCAAAGTGCCTGGTGTATACTTTACCATCTTTCAGAATCCCGATAGATACAGAGTAAGCTCCTGATTTCTGAGCAAGCTTTTCGGCATTTGCATCAATGATTGAATTGATGGTCTGATCATTTTGCGCATGACTCTTTATACATAGTAAAGCAAATACAAATAATAAAGCATTTTTCATGGTATAGATTTTATTAGTTGATGAACTTATTGGGATTATCCGGGTGCTCCTTTTGATATTGTTCAGCCGATTCTATTTCATTTTTCAACCATTCTCCGAAAGGAATTCTTTCTTCATTCTCATCCTCTATTGCATAGAATGCTTTCCCATCTTCTGATACCAGAAATTTAAAACGTGACAACATTCCTAAATCTTTTTTCCTGTAATCATAGGTGTTTATCTGATAATACGGGAAGTTTTCTTTTGGTCTTTCCACGATTTCAAAAAGCAGATTCTTTTCATTGTCAGATAATTTATTGTAAACGTTTACATAATAAAGGTCTGATAACTTTTTGTTTTGCTTTTCAAAGAACTGCAGCATATTTTTCTCTTTTCCATTGTATTGAAAAGGATTTGGATAATACTTTCCATCTATTTCAACATCCTTCTCTGATTGTTTAGCCAGAGGTTGAACAGTTTGTCCCTTACCATTCATTACGCCCCAGGTTCCCCCTACAATTGCTTTATGCTCATCATCCGTTTTCTCCCAATCGCAGCCGTCACAAAATGCAGCATATCCATAATTAAAGGGTGATGCAAAATCATGCTCAGCTTCAATGACAGTCTTTCCGTTTCGGTCTGCAAATCCTACTTTACCATTTTTCACCAATCTTCTTACACCTTCAGAGAAATAATCTGCTCCATTGTCATAGAGAAATGGGGTATAAAGAAAGTTTCCTTTTCTGTCATACACATACCCCCAGGTATTTTTCTGATATTTTTCTCCTTCTTTGCTGCCATCGAATAAAATGGTTTCTCCTTCTACCGGATCACCGTCTTTAAGGTATCCAAAGATTTTAAATTGGGCCGGAACTATAATTTTCCCTGCTTTACTTTTTACTCCAACCAGGGAATCTTTAGTTTTAAAATAATGTAAAACCTCTTTTTGCTGAGAAAAAGTGAGAATGGGTACTAATAAAATGGTTAATAGTATACTTTTCATATGGTTGGAAATAAAAAATGCAGCCCAAAAGGCTGCATATATTTTATACTTTAAGATCAGCTTCCAATCCTATCAGGTCTTTATTCTGGTCCAAAATCGGCTGAACTTCATTCGCGATGAATTCCTCCGTCTGGATTGGTGCAAAACCAATAAAGTTCTTAGGATCTAAAACTTCTTTGAGTTTTGATTTGTCTAGTTTTAAAGAATCGTCATTTAAAATTCTTTCGATAAGGTCATTTTCTTTTCCTTCTTCCTTCACTTTCTTGGATGCTTCCATAGAGTGAACTCTGATCACCTCGTGAATTTCCTGACGGTCACCTCCTGCTTTTACTTCTTCCATGATGATGTATTCTGTCGCCATGAAAGGAAGTTCTTCCATAATGTGTTTGTTGATTCTGTTCGGATATACTACGATTCCGTTCATGATGTTGTTCCAGATCAATAGAATGGCATCAACAGCTAAAAACGCCTGAGGAATTGTCAATCTCTTGTTAGCAGAGTCATCTAATGTTCTTTCAAACCATTGTGTAGAAGCTACCATTGCAGAACTCGTTGTCAAAGACATCACGTATTTTGCCAACGCTCCGATTCTTTCACTTCTCATTGGGTTACGCTTGTACGCCATTGCTGATGAACCGATCTGGTTTTTCTCGAATGGTTCTTCAATTTCCTTAAGGTTTTGAAGTAAACGTAAATCGTTTGTGAATTTGTGCGCAGATTGAGCAATATTTCCTAATAAAGCTACTACTTTAGCATCAATTTTTCTATCGTAAGTTTGTCCGGAAACTCCGAAAACTTTATCGAAACCGAATCTTTTTGAAAGTTCTTTATCTAAGTGTTTTACTTTAGAATAGTCACCATTGAAAAGCTCAAGGAAACTTGCGGCAGTTCCTGTAGTTCCTTTCACTCCTCTGAAACGAAGGGTTTCAAGGAAGAAATCAAGTTCTTCGATGTCAAGAACCAAACTCTGTAACCAAAGTGTTGCTCTTTTACCAACAGTCGTCAACTGAGCGGGCTGGAAGTGGGTGAATCCTAAAGTAGGAAGGTCTTTATATTGAATAGCAAAGTCTGCTAAGTTCTTCATTACGTTAACCAACTTTTTCTTTAAGATTAAAAGTCCGTCACGAATTTGAATTAAGTCTGTATTGTCTCCTACAAAAGCTGAAGTTGCTCCCAAGTGGATAATTCCTTTTGCTGAAGGCGCCACATCACCATAAGCGTGAACGTGAGCCATTACATCATGACGGAATTTCTTTTCGTACTCTGCTGCTTTCTCATAATCGATATTTTCAGCATTAGCTTTTAACTCAGCGATCTGCTCGTCTGTAATTTCAAGTCCAAGGTCTTTTTCGATTTCAGCAAGAGCTATCCAAAGTTTTCTCCAATTCTGGAATTTGTTATTGTGTGAGAAATTAAATAACATTTCTTCACTGGAGTAGCGCTCTTCCAATGGATTTTTGTAGGAATTCATTCGTTCTTTTACTTTTTAGATGCACAAAAATACGATTTTTCAGTGAGAGATAAAAATCCTGCTTTCATGATTTTTCAACCATATTCCGAATCAAATAAAAGATTTGCATGTATACTTTTACCTTGAAGCAAAAGTATACAAAAGTTCAAGACGGGAATCATCCGCTAAAAATTTCAATGTACTCTTAAAATTTCCAAACTCGCATGGATCACATGGTTCTTCTTCGGCTCTAAATTTCGCCCATGCTCAGACAGTGGAAATTTTTTAACGGATTACATTCAAATTTTCTTAACGCTCCTGATTCCTAAGTCAATTAATGAATAGGACATAAAATAGGCTATTCCATTTCTGAAATAGCCTTTTCTTTACATTATTTTTATGAATAGAATTAATCAATAAGTCCGCATGGTGATCCTACAGAAATACATTTTTTCACAAATGAACACCAGAAGTATCCTGGCAGACACATAGGGATACCACCTTGAACTGTTTTCAATTCTCTTTTTGAAAGTTTTCTTAGATTTTTCATAGTACTATTTTTTGTTTTTTTCCTACTCTATATGCTTTTCGGATTACGCTTTAATTTGGTAATACCAATATACATATTTTTCAAATACAAAGACATAATCAGTTCATTTCACACAACTTATATTGCAATAAACTTTTTAATCCTACTATTAAAAACAATCAATAAATGTCACTATCATTCATTTAAAACCGGAATTTCCACATAGCTGTCATTGTACCATTTGATCTGCAGAGGAATGGAAGTATCTTTGATAGTTTCTGTGCTTACCTCCTTCCCTGTTCCGTAATTCAGTTGGGAGAACGGATTTTTATTAACATCAATTTTCACAACCAGCCTGCTTCCTTTCTGAAGTTTTTTGCTTATAAAATGGCTATTGGTAAATTCTATCCATGTTTTGTCTCCAGGCTTCAGAAGATTTCTTTTGGTAATATCTTTTGCATAGCTGGCTCTTCCGATATAATATGACAAATGGAAATATTTTCCTTCGGGAGTCAATTCATATAAAGTCACTCCAAGATCCACATCTTTTTTATTAATAGAGATGTGAAGTCCTCCCACAAAAGAACCATTTACAATTGTTGGTTTTTCTACCGGATTGCTGGTGAAAATGAAACCTGAACTTTTATCCAGCTCATTTTTCTCTATCGGAGACGGGTAATAATCACTGTTGCCACTCAATTTTCGATCTTTAAAATCAACGATCTGTGAAAGGAATGTATTTTTATTGGAAGTTTTGGAATCCAGAAAGTAAGTACTTCCCTTTTTTTGATGGGAAAGGTAAAATTTCAGAACCTCATTGTTCATTTTTTCAAAGGAGGGAGCACTGCGCCATTCATTAGCTCCCATGACTTCATAATTGATTTTGTCTTTAAGGACTGATGGCTTAGGCCCGTTTTTCAGGATATAATCAAACCATTCATAAGTGATTTTATTGATATCAAAAAGGGCAACCTCATCTACTTTGTATTCATTCACTTCTTTCTCACCTCCTTGCTGGGTTCCAAAATGTCCATAAGGGCCAATGATCAGATAAAACGGAGTACTTGGGCTATATTTCTGCAATTCTTTAAGGTAATAAAGACTGGAATTTTGAGAGTCGTTATAATATCCGTCAAAAGCAAGAACCGGAATAGTGATCTGTTTAAAATCGTCTTTATAAGGAGCCATCTTTTGCCAGTACTCATCAAAATCGGGATGAGTGATCCACCGTTGAAACCATCTGTTGGGTGTACCATCAATGCTGTCCATTTTGTTGTATGCCCCGCCTTTATCCCACCATGTAAACATCATTGATCTGAAACGCTGTCTGTCGTTTCCTGTTTCATTATCCAGATATTTGTTGTTTCCAACGTAAAATGCCCATTCATAATTGGGGTTAATGAATATATTATTTTCCATAGGAAGTCCCATTCCGGGACGGTTTGCCACATACGGAACAATCGTTTTCAATGCAGGGTGCATTGTTTTACAGGCTGCCCACTGGCTGAAGCCATTATAGCTGCCTCCATACATTCCTATACTTCCATTGCACCATTTCTGTTTACTGATCCAATCAATAACATCATAGGTATCTGTGGCTTCAAATTCATAGGGATTAATATTATTCGGACTCAATCTTTTGCCACGGGCATAGGCTATAACGCCTATATATCCTTTATCAGCAGCATTCTTCAAACTTTGAAAATCCCGTCCGGTATCGCGAACATAGATTGTAAACTGGAAAACCACCGGAAGGGGCCCTTTCTCTCCTTTCTTCTTCACAATCATAGCAGAAATCATAGCTCCATCTCTGGTTTTCACCATGACACTATCCTGGATGTCATAAGAGCTATCCTGAGTTTTAGCAATAGTAGACATGGCTTGTTGCCCCTGAACAGAGACAACTGCACATAGAAAAAGAATGAGCAGATATTTTATCATTTTTCTTTTGTTTTCGTTGACTAAGATACTGAAACATATGAGCCCGTAAAGTTGAACCATAATTGATTTTCTATATTTTTTAAAACAAACCGTTCTTAATCCATCTTCTTCTTCAAAGTATAGACAACAGCTTCACTTACTCTTTAGATTCCGATCATTTGATCTTTGTCGGTGATTGATCTATTTATTTGATTTTTGTGAATAGTTAGAAAATTAAAATATTCCAATGCGACCTGTTTTCATTACTCAAATCCATTTATTGAAATACGATTACTACCCCCTTCACCAACCCCCTCTACCCCCTTACCCAAGGGGGTATACCCGGTTATATAAGGGGCTGGAGGGAGTATCATAACGGGCTGCAACCCCTTCTGCAAGGGTGTATAGGGACTTATGAAACGGGCTAAAGATGGCTCCTAAGGGGGCTACCACCACTTTGATAAGGGGTTACAGGCACTTATTGAACGGGTTAGAGACCGTTGACTAAGGGGCTTTAGGCTGTTCTGAACTGGTTATAGCCACTTGGAGAAGGGGCTAGAGAGGCTTGTTATAGTGGCTGGAGGTGGTTTCGAAGTGGTTAGTGTGCTTTGATAACGCTTGATAAGTTAGGAACTTCATAAAATATAAACATCCACTGGAAACTTATCCTTATACTGGAAATGTAATGGTTTTCAGGGTAAAAGAGCAAAAACCACTGCAATTGCAGCGGTTTTCTGTTTTATTTATGAACACGAGCGAGACGCTCGCGACAGAGGGGGTTACTTATTATCATAAAAATTAGTTGTTGTTATTTTTTCTTAAACTGTATATTATTACACTTATTTTTTTCATACCAATCTAGCCAACCTTTTCGGTCTTTCTCATAAATTCCAGACGGATACAGACCTGCATAATTGAGTCTGCTTTCAAAAGAAACATGGGAATACTTTGAAATAAATACAAGGGATTTATTAAATTGACTGCCTTCATTTTTATTTATTAGACTATCAATAATCTTGATATTAGAAAAATATTCCTTTTTGAAGTCTAAATTTTCAATACAGCCTCCATTGACATACACATTGTTGCTTTTCTTTACAGAATTAGCACAATTCACTAATAGTAACAATACTACAATAAAAAATATATTTTTCATATTATGGCAATTTTGTTTTTTTAACTGTTATTCCTCCAGTAGTATCATTTTTCCAAATAGCTTGATTAGTTTTGGTTTTATCTTTTTCTTGGAATACATTGATACTCATTGGGCCTTCAGTTTCTATTCTTTCATTTCCATTTACTTTCCCCTCTTTCTTAAATGCTTTTTCATGAGCTTTATTAAAATCAGGATATGTTTTATTTCCAGCAGCGTCAGTTTCTATTTTTCCCACGCTTCCTTTTGCTATTCCCATTTTAGCTTTTTCCAACTGCTTAGTATGCTCATGAGTTATAGCTCCAGCACTGCTTGTTCCTCCTGCTCCAACTTTATCAAATTCTAAAACATCTGCCATATCAATTTCTCCTGTTTGAAAACTCCCAACCACAACTGATTTGTCGTTTTCTACTAAATCTTGGCTAACGATTTCTTTCGCTGTAATAACATCATTATAGCTATCATAGAAAGCTTGTTGTTCTTTCGTCAACGAAGCATCTTTATTAATCATATTGAGAGTTACTTTATATGTACTTGTACCAGCGATTTGAGTATAAACAGCTTCATATTTCCCACCGAGTGTATTCTTAACTAAATCTTTATAAGATTGCTCTGCTGAAGCGGTTGCAAATGAAAGAATTAATTCATTTCCGTCCGGATCGATAAATGCAATTGGATTATTTCCCGCATAAGTATAAGGTGACATTGGCGAGTACTTTTCAGCTTTGTTATCAATTACACCCCATCTTCCAATATCAGGCATATAGAATCTTGCTCCATAATCATACATTCCCGTTTCTTGAAGTTCCTTTCCGTTGTACTTGTAACTATAATAGCTTCCAAAATTAGAACTACTAAGCATCCCCTCAATATGATTTAATCCAAATGGATAATAATTGTTAACTTTAGAGTTTAGAACAAAAGCTAGCTTTGTTTTTTATTCAATATTACCAACACTCATAATGATCCGTCCATTTTTTACTCTCAATTATTTCAGTTTTAGCAAACTTAAAATAATATTTAGTTATTGATCCACAATATTTAGGAGACCCTACAAAAAAAGGAACAATATCAACTCTTAATTGATCATCTTTGATTTCCGAAAATACAGCGGCATTTAAAGGGCCATTTGGAACATCTGTATATTGTACAACATTTCCCCAAACAGTATTAAAATTTGTATTTAAATTCCAATTACTATTTAAATATTTATTAGATAGTTGTTTAAAATCTTTATCTTTCCTCAAAGGCTTTACTTCAAACTTATCTGATAAAATATCTTTATAAACATTTGTATAATCTTCCTTATCTAGGGGGTTGGGATATATTGAGCTATAAATATATACGCCCGAAATATCTTTACCAAACTTTTCTATTGAGTTTTTTTTACTTAGAAAGTCATTTTGAATTGCTGTATAAGCTTCACTATATCTAATTTTTGATAGAGACTGGCAATTGACAAAGGCAGAAATTACCATACAATAAATAAACATTTGGTAGGTTTTCATTTTATTTCTTTAAAGTTTTAATATATAAGTCTTTTTTAGTGTCAACCTTAGAAGGTCCTTTTTTGTATGCTTCATTACTAAAAGGGCTGAAATTTACACCTCCTACCTCTTTTGGAGAATAGGATTTTCGTTGTCCAAATGGTAATTTAAAGCTTTCTGATGCATCTAATTCAGTTCTGATAGTATTTATAACTTTTTCATTTGGATCTGGGTCACCATATATTATGTCTTGATCCTCAAGATTATTATACTTATGGTTTATTGGTATCAATGGCCTGCGACTCTCCAGCACTATTCTTTGCAAAACTTACCCTCACATTTCCTAAATGATCTTTATACTGATAAATATAACGGCTTTTCCAGAAAAATAGAAAAAACCACCACAATTGCAGTGGTTTTTTGTTTATCTGCCACACGAAAGGATTCGTGCGGCAGCGGGGGTAACCATTTAGATTACCCGGTTTTCTAAATAATTTATTTAAGTTTCTTTTTGTTGTATTCCATGATAAATTAAGCCAACATGTCTGAAACATTGCCTATTTAAGATATGTCCTTGAATCTATAATCGTATAAGTTTTTCTGAACAAACTCTATAAACCTTTTTTAGTTTTTTATCTACAATTAATGATATATAAATCATATCTTTTAATGGAATACATTTAGGATTATCAGTACTTTTTATTTTCGACACTCTATTTTGCTTTAGTTCTAATATATATCTATATATATTGCTCGTATATTTATCATTCAAAATGTAATCTGTATCAACATTCAAAGAATCGATACCCTTACTTGTTGATCTAAAGAAAAAGACTTTATCTTTCTTATAGATACTGGTTACATTTATAGTAGTTCCAGCATAATCATCTTCTAAGATATTTTCGATCACAAAAATAGAATCTTTAGGAAATGAAAACAAAATGTTCTTTCTATTACAACTATTAAAACTGGTATAGTGGTTTAAAGGGTCCGGTTTAATTTTTCCCATTTTAAGTTTATTAACATTTTCTTTTAAAAATGTATTATAGTCAGAATTGATACTTCTATTTATTATACTTGAATAAATATTACATTGACTTTTCATTTTACAACCAGTAAGGAAAATTGTAACAACAAATATTATTATGGTATTTTTAATATTCATAATTATTATTTTTAATTGGTTTATTTGTAGGATAATTTTCAGTTTTATCAATATATAAACTTTTTTTATTATCAGGAGTTAAAACAGATGTATCCGGCCTGTTAGGATTATATTGTGTTCTTAAAGGAAGTCCATCAGCTTTTCTGATTTTATTTTCAATATGAGAAGCATTTATTTCATCAACCTTTAGAACTCTTCCACTAGGTGTGGTATACCAAGCCTCTTCTCTACCTTCTTGCTTAGAAATATCTGATTTAGCATGTCCTAGTTCATGTCCTAATACTACATATGAATCTAAGTTTTGCATTCCTTCTGTAGTTGCTATCGAGACAGATTTACCAGTAACTACAACTATTCCTAACCCATTTAAATATTCGTTTACAGCTCCAGGATCTGTATTGGTTCTAATTCTCACGTCATTACCTTCTTGAGAAAAGAAATCTATAAGATCAGCTTTTCCTGCTGAATTTTCACTCAATTTATTGAGATCTGATATAATTCCACTTACTTTTGATATATCACCAGTGTATTCAGTATCTGATCTTTTTCCATTATCATAAGAATATAATTTTCCTCCTTCATATCTAGCTTTTATTTCTCCCCCCATTTATCAAACCCCATTGATAAAATTATATCTTTCCCCTGTCTTCCATCAGGATCAATAAATCTCAAAGGATTATTAAAAGCATAATTATAAGGACTATACCTTGTCATTTTCTCAGCCAGCGGATCCACCACACCCCATCTTCCCAAATCCGGTAGATAAAATCTCGCGCCATAATCATACATACCGATTTCCTGAAATTCCTTTCCGTTGTACTTGTACTGATAACAAATCCACCGATATGGGTGGCTTTTCTAAACTATTTAAAATATCCTTCTTTGTATTTTTTTATATTATAATATCCTCCATAATCACTGAAGGTTACTATATATTCATTTGCAAACATTTTATAAAGTATTGTTTGCACTCTTACAGGTTCAATTTTACTAGTTTTTAATATAAAGGTATCTTGTGGTTCTGTTTTTAAATAACTCTTTTCTATTTTTAGAATAGACATTTTATCAATCTTATTATCAATATCACTTACATTTATTAAAAAATCACCTCTTTTTTTCAGAATATTTATATTTTCAGATTTTATAATTTCTTTTCCTATAAAAAGTTTTTCCAAGAAAATATTTAAACTAGTATACTGTTGGGAATAATAATCTTTATACATTTCATATATTAAATCTATATTAGTTTCTATAACTTTATTATTATCCATTTTAAAATATAAATAATAATTAAAGTATGGTGATGGTAAACCATTTTGAACAGAGGATAACCTATCAATAAATTCTTTATTTTTAGTTTCTTTTTTACAAGAGATCAAAAATAATAAAATTAATAGTCCTAAAATGTTTAAGTAACTTCTCATACTATTTTCTGTTAATTCTTTTTCTTTTCTTCTTTCTGATTATTTGGTAATATATAGTTTTGAGGATTTGCTCTCACCCAACCTTGATTAACAATGACTAGGTTTTTAGTAGTTTTATTTATTTCCATAGGCTCTAAACCCTCCAACTCTCTTGCATCAACAACTCTGTTTCCACTAAATGAATAATGAGACCAAGGGATTATTTACATATTTAATGATTTTTCCTTATAATAAAAGTTCAAAATATTTAATACTAAAAGACTAATTAAAAATAGTATTGATGAACTTAAATATATGTCTTGTTCAATAATTCCTTTAAATAAAATCAGATTCTTAAGCCAAACAATCAATAAAAGTATTGAAGAATATAAAATATATTTAGAGTTTTTAATGAAAACCGTAAGTATGAATATTACTATTGATAGTAGTATTTCCAAATATAGTATGGAAAAATTACCACAATAATCTGCACTTAAGTTTATATACTTCCAGCTTGATGGATTAAACATTTGTCTCAATGTTTCTAAATCTAATATAGGATGCGGCGATGAAAAATTATAAGCTATTTTAATATTAGAAAATCCTATTATTACGAATAAAGCTAAAATAATAATTATATATTTCTTTTTCATATTTTATAAATTAGTTTAAGTTCCAGTTCCTTTCTTTTTTTGATTTCCAGTTCTTACATTTGGTTGAACCTGAAAGTTATTCCAATTAACATTTTGAAACCACTTTACTGGATTTACACCTTGATCTGTTCTTTGTATTAATGGCCTTAGATAAGGGGTCATAGAATCATCAATGTTAGTGTGTCCTGTTCCTGTCATTGTCGCTTTTATAGAGGTTTGACCAGTAGTAGTTTTTAAACCACCTCCTCCAGAAAACATATTTTTATCAGCACTTAAACTAATAATATTTTTAACATTACTTCCTAAACTTGCAGAATATGGATCTGAACTATAAGCAGTTCCTCCTCCTGCATTTACAGATACAGGTTCCATTGTTAAGACTAGATTAATATTTTCAGTTGTTGAGCTTGCTGCATTAAGAACATCTTTACCTCCTAAACTATGTCCTATCATTATAACATTCCCATTAGGATTTACGCTTCTGTAATTACTAATAGTTTGACCCATATGAGTCGCAGCCAGGCCACTGTCAGTTCCTGTATAAGCTGCAACTGCTATATTACTTCCCAAACTATTTTGAAGACTAGCTAAGGCTCCATCTGTTTGTAGATTTTTAGGAAGATTGGAATAAAGGGTATTCGCTCCACTTCCAACACCGTCTCCATTTCTTCCGTCAGCTCTTCCTAATCCTAAAACTACTAAGGTTGAATGATTTTTATTAAAATTATCCGCAGGAACAGCTTCTAATCCTTCTAACTCTCTTGCATTTACAACCCTGTTTTCTGAGAAATTGTAATGAGATTGGTATGCATATTTTTCACTTAATGGATCTACATTAAAGAACCTTCCCATTGCAGCATCATAATTACGCCATCTATATGAACTCCATCCTGTTTCTAATTGTTTTTCCTGTCCTTGAGAAGAGTACTTATAATTTGGAGATATTGAAAGCGAAATATTCAAATCCCCTCCAAACTCTAACCCAAAAGGATAATAGTGAGTGGTTCTGTCTATTTTCAGGTTTCCGGAAGCATTTTTGTAATACACAAGTCTGATGAGTTATTATTTACCAACACATCTGAAACCCCATACATGATCTCCAATATTTTAGATAGTCTATTTTTCTCTTTTCTTCTGCTCTGGATATCTCAATATTATGTCAAATTCAAATTTTTACTAGTATTTTAAAAATTAGTGTATTGGTTTCCAATACACTAATTCATTACCAATATGTTTGAAACATTACCCACTACACAAACAACACGCCCACAAGGGAAAATTTTATTCACTATTTATTTAGTTCTTGTTGTAAACTATCAATAGCTTTATTTGCCTCTTGTCGCAATTTAGCTCTTTCTTTTACATTATCCCCAATAGTAAAATAGATCCAATTTAACATTTTCATATTAGCACTACTATAGTTATTAGAATCGTTATTGTATCTACCTTTAGGTTTAATGCTAAATTTTCCATCGTACAAATCAAATACATATGTCTTTCCATCAATTAATTTATTATGATATTTTTGATAATCATAATCTTCAATTTCTTGAATGATGTTGTGGTTTTCAGTATAAAAGAATTTGTTCTTTAAAATTCCTCTATTTCTTAAATACGGAGTATATAGAACTTCATTTTTAGGGATATTGAAATTTAAAGACTCTTTTTTGACTTTTTCTTCAAAAACAATTATAACTACTCCTTTATATTGGTTAGGAATGTAATAAGAAATATTTTTGGAAGAATTACTATTACAATTTAAAAATAATGCTAGTATCAATAGCAAATAAAAATTTATTGTTTTCATATTACCATTTTTTAGGAGGTGGAATTATATTGTTATTCTTATCAAAATAAATTATTTGGTTAAACTGAGACATTGGTCTTTTATTATTTCCTGGCAATGATGTCGTTGGGCCTACTATTTTTCCACCAAGAGGCTAAGAGTTCCCTAAAATTACACCTTGTCCATTTTGGCCCATAATAAAAGTTTCATTCGCCGGAAAATGATCACCAGATACAGTTCCTCTGATATGCAACATTTTATTGCCGCTTGAAAGTGAAGTTGTTGTAATCGTCATTGAAGGTTTAGCATCTATATCAGGGGGAAAAGCAACCAAATCATTATTACCTGAAAGATGCATTTCTAAATTAAACTGATTTTTATCTTTAACCAAGGATGCCGTTAAGGAAGCTTCAGATAAAGTTGTCTCTCCTGAGGATAAATCTTTAGAATGTGATCCTCTAGCCACAACATTTACTAATGCATCTTTAGCTGAATTTGCTACTAAGTCCAGATCTAGTTTCCTGTAATTCCTGCTCCTACATTTTATAGTTTTTGTAGAACCACCTCCAAAATTATACTAGCCTTTGAATAACTTTTGAAATTTTTAATTTGAGTTGATTCCTTTTAAAAATAGCGTTGATTTTCAACGCTATTTTTATTACTAAATATTTAGAGCATTCCAAAAATCTTATGAATTATAAGCAACTATATCAAAATATATCCCGTATGAATACATTAAAAAAAATAAAATATTAATTGTCAAAAACAACCATTTAAATTTGCTTTTAAGTTTTATTGAAACAATAATTGCAAATAAACTATAAAAACAGCCTATCAAAGAAAGAGCAATCATTATATTTTGTGTCATTAAAAATGCATAATTACTTTTAGAAAAAATTCCTATTAATAGGAAGTAGATAATATTGATTATCAAAATTATAATATTTTTTTTCATGGCTTCTTTTTTTCTTTTGTATTTAATTCTCTTACTACAGCATTATATGCATTATAGCGATATTTATTGTCAATTTCAGTATGTGCAGCACTTACAGGTACATTTATTCCTTTTGTTTTTGAAGGATTATTAATTTCAATATCTTCTCCACCTATGCCGGAATGCATGAATCCATCATTTTTGTTATAGTAATTAACAACGGTTTTAACATTAGATGGGATGTTATCATCATCAATTCCAGATCGTGGATCATCAGCTATGTCTAACGTAAATAATAAATCAACCTTGATATTAGGATGTTCATTTACGAGTTCAACCTCATTATCTGCTCCCATACTATGCCCAACCATGATTAATTTACCACTTGGACTCTGTTTCCTAAAGCTTTGAATTGATGATAAAATATCATTTTTAGTATTTTCTCCTTTTGAAGAAGCGAAAACACCTACTTGTGTTGTTTTGCTATTCAGATTGTTAAGAATACCTATACCATCATAATCAATTCCACCGTCCTTATTTATCTTTCCAAAATTTTGTGATTGAGTTGCCCCATCAGGAGGATTTGCTCTCACCCAACCTTGATTAACAATGACTAGGTTTTTAGTAGTTTTATTTATTTCCATAGGCTCTAAACCCTCCAACTCTCTTTAAAAGCCCCCTTTTTAAAGCCAGCCAATAATATCCTCTTTTCCTTTGCCGATTGGAAGTAAATATTGTACCTTATTATTCTCAATTTTTAAAAAAAATGGATCTTTTAGATTTTTATTTTCTAAAATATAAACGCCTTCAGTCGCACCATCTAAATCAGGTTTTTCGCCTTTATAAGAATTATAATCTGTAATAGTAAATTCACAATTATATTTCTTAAACTCCTTTAGTATCTGAATATATCCCTCCTTGTACTCTTTTGGTTTATCTTTATAGTAAGAGCTATAAAATTTCTCAGCACTCTCATTATTTAATTCACTAAAAAAAGTTGCAAAAACCGGGTCAGTATATTGCTGCTTTGACTTTGAACAGCTAAAGCAGAAAAAAATAACTGCTAAACTATAAACCAATACCTTTAACTCTGTCGTTATCGTTTTCATTATTTTTGTTTTTTTGCGGTTTTGAATTACCTTCAGGAGTTTTTCCCATCCGAATATTATTATTTTGTTCTCTTAAGTCTTCTCCTAAATCTCCAGGATTATGTCCATTAAATCCTTGATATGAACTTTTAGTTTTTGGCAATTTGATTCCTCCAGCAGCTGCAACATTTATAACAAAATCTGCACAATTATTTGTATTTAAATCATATGTCGTATTTTTTTTGAGTCAACAAAATCTAATATATCGTTGAAATTTATCTCGCTAATACTTCTTGTTTGTACAACCTCGTCTTCATGCCCTGCATTATCTTTTATTTTTCCACTAGCACTTGATGCAAGAGGATTTACACTGGGAGGATAGGGATAAAATCCAAAAGTTTTAGAATCCGTTGTCCCATCAGTATTCTTTCTATTTAAAGTTACAAATGAATGTCCTGAGTCTCTCTTAGGTAAAATTTGATAAACATCCCTATCTCCTCCATCACCTGGCTGATCAACATGAATAACTAATTGATAATTTTTCCCTGTTTTACCATTAGCAAAAGCTTCTCTAATCTTATTAGAATCTATTGCCTCTAGACCTTCCAATTCTCTATGAGATATAACTTTATTTTCCGAGAAATTATAATGCGACTGGTAAGCGTATTTTTCACTTAATGCGTCAACATTAAAGAATCTTCCCATTGCAGCATCATAATTACGCCATCTATATGAACTCCATCCTGTTTCTAATTGTTTTTCCTGTCCTTGTGAAGAATACTTATAGTTTGGAGATATTGAAAGCGAAATATTCAAATCTCCGCCAAACTATAACCCAAAAGGATAATAGTGAGTGGTTCTGTCTATTTTAAGGATTCCGGAAGCATCCTTGTAATATGCCAGTCTGATGTTTCCTACCTGATCTGTATAGTTGTAAATATTGATTTTTCTTCAAAGAAATAAAACAGACAACCTAATATGGATACCTGTTTTATATATCTTTAATAATAGAAACTAATTTTTTTGAAATTTCCCTATTATCTTACATCTAATTGTATAAACACTAATGATAAATAAACGATTAGAATAAGTAAAATAATATTAATCAAAATACAAATTATATCTTTCAAAGATATTTTTCCTTTTGCATATACTAGGTTAATCCCTAATAATAATCCAATTGATATACCTGAATAAAGAAGTAAGTTTTTATTATCCCCTCCATTAATATGTATATAACAGATAATAGTACTATAAATCCAAATTAATAAATTGAATATAAATATTATATAATTTTTCATGGCTTTTTATCTTCTTTTTTGTTTAACTCTCTTACTACGGCATTATATACATTATATCGATATTTATTATCTATTTCAGTATGTGATGCATTAACTGGTACATTTAAAATTTTTGTTTTAGAAGGATCTTCTGCTTCAATATCTTCACCTCCAATTGAACTTCCCATAAATCCATCATTTTTATTATAATAGTTAACGGCAGTTTTAACATTAGAAGGTATACTATCATCATCATAATCATCTGCTATATCTAATGTAAATAATAAATCTACTTTCACATCTGTATACTTATTAACTAATTCTATAAGATTATCTGCTCCTCTACTATGCCCAACCATAATTAATTTACCGTTCGAGCTCTGTTTCCTAAAGCTTTGAATTGATGATAAAATATCATTCTTGGTATTTTCAGTGTTTGAAGAGCCAAACACACCTACTTGTGTTGTTTTGCTATTCAGATTGTTAAGAATACCTATACCATCATAATCAATTCCACCGTCCTTATTTATCTTTCCAAAATTTTGTGATTGAGTTGCCCCATCAGGAGGATTTGCTCTCACCCAACCTTGATTAACAATGACTAAGTTTTTAGTAGTTTTATTTATTTCCATAGGCTCTAAACCTTCCAACTCTCTTGCATCAACAACTCTGTTTCCACTGAAGGCATACGTTGACCAGGTATGATAATTTTCTGCTAACGGGTCTATATTAAAGAACCTTCCCATTGCAGGATCATAATTTCTCCATCTGTAAGAGCTCCATCCTGTTTCTATCTGCTTTTCTTGCCCCTGGGAAGAATAAGTATAATTTGGATTAATAGAATTAGATGTACTCAATTCCCCACCAAACTCAAGCCCGAAAGGATAAAAATGAGTAGTTCTGTCTATTTTCAGGCTACCGGAAACATCTTTATAAAACACAAATCCGGTATTTCAAAATAAAATTATAGCATTGAGAACAATACCATAAATAAGCAACACATTTGTAAAATTACCTTTTACTGATATTATTTTAATTGAAAGTTATTCATCCTCATTCTTACGTATTTCAATATTTCCTTCTTTCATAATAAATCTGAATCCGAAAGGTATAGCTAAATATTTCAAAATATCAGGACGAGCAAAAGCAACATGAAAAAAGTGTACCATTTTTAATGATTTAATATCATCATTATAATCATCAGTAATAAGATACCAACCGCTTTCGTCCTGAGGTGAATCATATCTAATTCCTTCAATATCTTTTCCTTCATAAACACCATCTGAAATAACCACAGACTGATTGAAGTTTGGAAAAAGAGGAACAAGATTCTGTTGCCAGCATATTTCACTTTGCTTTCTAACAACTGAAATTGCCATATCACAGCCTTTATTAAAGTCACTGCCGTCAGAGTTTGCTTCATATATATCATAGCAGTTATTTTCACCCAACCTAAATTGTAAAAGCCACGAATAATAACCAATATTTTGGTTTTCAGAAATAATCGGTTTACTATCTACAATATAATCTATAATGTACTTAATAACCTCTATATAGTTTTCGGGTTGATTATTACCAATAATAACTTTAATTTCTTTAGATATATAAGAATTTAATCCTTTGGTTTCCACATAAATATTATCATTTACATTTACTTCAATTTCGTTATGTAGTATCATATTTTTAGTTAATTATTTAGTCACTAAGTTCAGGAAAATGCCACACAAAAATATTCGTGTGGCAGCTGTGATTTTGCTATTAAAATAAAGTCCTTAAATAGCCGACTTTCTATTAATATCAAAGATGTCAATATCTTTTTTTTGAAATATGTCTTCTAATGCTGATGTACCATTTTCCATTTTATATTCGAGTTCTTTATCAGAAATAGGAATGCATAAAAGCCAATGTACAGTTTTCGTTTCAAGTTTTAGTGGTTGTAATTTATCCTCCCACAAAAATGGTGATATAAACATAATATGTTTCATTTCAGAAGTTTCAAAGTACATTTCAACGATTCTCATAAATACTGAGCCTGGTTGACATTCCCACCCATTATTAGTAATATAAAACCCTGATGTGGAAAGAATATTAGCCAACATTCTGAATTCCCTGTAACCACCAATTAAAAGTTCTATTGGAATGTTTTTAAAGCTATTATCATTCATTTCAATTTTATTGGGGTGATCAGACACTCCTATCGTACCACAAATTTTTATTCTAGGATAGAGAGGGTCATCACAGGTGAAAATATCGAAAAAATTCTTTTCGTCTTTGTCATAATGACGATCAATCATTTTATTAATACCAACAATATTTGTTATATAGTTAGAAAGTTTTTTATTTTCTTCAGAAGCTTGTTGAGACATAATTTTTTTTTAATATAATTATATTTTTCACTCAACGGATCCACATTGAAGAACCTTCCCATCGCAGGATCATAATTTCTCCATCGGTAAGAACTCCATCCTGTTTCTGTCTGCTTCTCCTGTCCTTGGGTAGAATACTTGTAGTTTGGAGATATTGAAAGCGAAATATTCAAATCCCCTCCAAACTCTAACCCAAAAGGATAATAGTGAGTGGTTCTGTCTATTTTCAGGTTTCCGGAAGCATTTTTGTAATACACAAGTCTGATGAGTTATTATTTACCAACACATCTGAAACCCCATACATGATCTCCAATATTTTAGATAGTCTATTTTTCTCTTTTCTTCTGCTCTGGATATCTCAATATTATGTCAAATTCAAATTTTTACTAGTATTTTAAAAATTAGTGTATTGGTTTCCAATACACTAATTCATTACCAATATGTTTGAAACATTACCCACTACAGAAACAACACGCCCACAAGGGAAAATTTTATTCACTATTTATTTAGTTCTTGC
Organism: Chryseobacterium sp. MEBOG07; assembly: GCF_021869745.1. Lineage (NCBI taxonomy): Bacteria > Pseudomonadati > Bacteroidota > Flavobacteriia > Flavobacteriales > Weeksellaceae > Chryseobacterium > Chryseobacterium sp. MEBOG07. The sequence continues at coordinate 2,251,238 of NZ_CP084579.1, read as the reverse complement.
TGTAAACTATCAATAACTTTATTTGCCTCTTGTCGCAATGTAGCTCTTTCTTTTATATTATCCCCAATAGTAAAATAAATCCAATTTAACATTTTCATATCAGTACTACTATAACTATTAGAAGTTTTATTGTATTTATCCTTAGATTTAACGCTAAATTTTCCATCGAACAAATCGAATACATATGTCTGCCCATCAATTAATTTATTATGATATTTTTGATAATCGTAATCTTCGATTTCTTTAATGATGCTCTGATTTTCAGTATAAAAGAATTTGTTTTTTAAAATTCCTTTATTTCTTAAATATGGACTATATAGAATTCCATTTTTAGGAATAGTGAAATTTGAAGATTCTTTCTTGATTTTTTCTTCAAAAATAATTATAATTATTCCTTTATGTTGATTAGGAATGTAATAAGAAATGTTTTTGGAAGAACCATTACTACAATTTAAAAATATTGCTAGTATCAATAGCAAATAAAAATTTATTATTTTCATATTACCAATTTTTTGGAGGTTGAATTATATTATTATCCTTATCTAAATAAATTATTTTATTAAACTGAGACATTGGTCTATTATTATCTCCTGGCAATGACGTGGTTGGACCTTTTATTTTTCCACCAAGAGGTCCAGAATTTCCTAAGGTTACACCTTGACCATTTTGGCCTGTAATATAAGTTTCATTCGCCGGAAAATGATCACCAGATACAGTTCCTCTAATATGCAACATTTTATTACCGCCTGAAAGTGAAGTTGTTGCTATTGTCATTGAAGGCTTAACATCTATATCAGGAGAAAGAGTAACCAAATCATTATTGCCTGAAAGATGCATATCTAAATTAACCTGATTTTCATCTTTAACCAAGGATACCGTTAAAGAAGCTTCAGATAGGGTGGTCTCTCCTGAGGATAAATCTTTAGAATGTGACCCTCTAGCCACAACATTTACTAATGCATCTTTAGCCGAATTTGCCCCTAAGTCCAAATCTACTCTTCCATAGATTTTGGATGAAGCATTTGGATTGGTACCAGGTTTTCTATCAGCACCGTCTCCCGCAAATGGCCCTTGAACTCTAAACCCCCAATGATTCCCATAATACGTAAGTGCTGGTAGAGGTCCTCCGAATGAATCGAAAGGAGCATAGCTTGCAGTATGGATGCTTATACGCTCTAAACCTTCCAACTCTCTTGCATCAACAACTCTGTTCTCTGAGAAATTATAATGTGACTGATAAGTGTACTTTTCACTCAACGGATCCACATTGAAGAACCTTCCCATCGCAGGATCATAATTTCTCCATCGGTAAGAACTCCATCCTGTTTCTGTCTGCTTCTCCTGTCCTTGGGTAGAATACTTGTAGTTTGGAGATATTGAAAGCGAAATATTCAAATCCCCTCCAAACTCTAACCCAAAAGGATAATAGTGAGTGGTTCTGTCTATTTTCAGGTTTCCGGAAGCATCTTTATAATACGCTAATCTGATGTTCCCTACCTGATCGGTATAATTGTAAATATACTTATTTTGAACGAAATCATAATAGCCTTCTGAGGTAGGAACAAAACTTAATACATCATTACTATACTGAAATCCGTCTAAATAATCAGTTGTGTTGACAACCTCCATCTGAGCTCTTCCTGTTCCGGAGGTATAGACTTTTCTAAGCTTAGTTCCGCCAGCATTATACAGATATTTTGTATTTACATTATAAGTATTCTCGAAATCATGGGTGACATATGTTTTATTAAATTTTATGTAGTTGGGAAGATTCAGATAATTATAATCTATTTGTAATATTCCTCTATCCTGATGGTTGATCATATTACCATTGCCATCATAGGGAATTGCAGTTGGCACATAGGCTGGATAGCCCGCATAATTGCCCGAAGCATCACTTACTGTATTAAGTCTGTTCCCTGAATATATGTAACTAAGGTCATCTATCTGTTGTGCCCCAAGCCCCTGCAATAGCCTATTTCTTTTAAGGGTCTGAATATTTCCGTTTACGTCATAGCTCAAAGATTCATTGTAATAATTATTTTGGGGAACTGTTGCGTTAGGTTCAGAATAAATTCCATTTTTCAACCGATCTAATCCATCATACTGATAATTATACCTTCTGAAGATTCCATTATCAGCACTTGCCCAGTCTATCTCTGCAATATTCCCATTGTATTTTCCGGCAGAAACTGTAGAATAAGCAGGATTGTGGTATTTAAGCTCATAAGCGAAAAGTTTCCCGTTTAAATTCAGAGGATCATTTACTTTCGTAAGCCATCCTCTGATATTATAGGTTTGGTCTATAGACTGTAAGGGTGTCCCGGTAGTATTACCTGTTTTTTTATTGGTAAGCTGTCCCAGATCATTGTAAGTATTTTCCACCAATAATTCTTCTGGCTGAGTATTTACTTGGTGATAATGTTTTAGTAGTCTTTTCTGATCGTCATATACAAACCTTTCTTTGATAACAAGCTCAGCATCTGAAGTTCCTTTTTTGTGATAGGTATAGCTTTCATCCACAGAACCTGAGAAATCAAGCTTAAACTCTTTTTTGGTGTATCCACCCAAATGGTTCCAACTTTTCTCACCTACTTTCTGCCCTTTGGTATTGTAGTAGAAATAGGTTTTCGTCCAGTTGTCATCTTCTATATTTTTTACATAAGAAGCTGTTGGAAGTCCGGACGTATTGATACCTCCATTCTGTGTCGGATCAGGGTTGATTACAAACTGATCAAGGATCTTCGCAGGAGGAAATTCTTTGGCATCCCTTGGATAGCTGTCATAGTAATTGACGGTAAGCAGCGTGGGAAACCCTGAAAGGAAATTGTTGGTATAATATACCATGAGCCCATTTTTGTCAAACCCCACCCTGTCTGTCTGGCTTTCGCTAATCACCTGACTGCCGATCTGGCTTTGCATTGCAGCCCTGTCTCCACCAGCTATAAGTCCTGTGTAAGCAACACGCCCAAAGCCATCATACTTGATGAGCAGCCATTGTCCTTTATTCTTTAGGTTTACATCCTGAGTAAGGACCGGGCGGTTCGCAGCATCATACACCACTGATTCCCAATCATCCCTTCCTGGCAACCTTTTCTCTACCTGTCTGCCCAGTCCATCATATCGATACTGGTAGCACAGGCTGTTCAAAATATCCGTGGAAACAGCATTGTTATTCTGTTCTATTTTCTTTACCGCCAGAGCAGGAATTACAAATGCTTTTTGCCCATATTCGTTGTAGACATAATAAGTATCAATGTTCTGTGATCCATCAGTTCTGCGTACCAGTACAATTTCACCACGTCCATTCTGAAACTGTATTACCGGAGTTCCGTCTTCATCGGTTACTGTATTTTTATACAGAATTCCTGCATCATAAAAGCCATTACCTGGTGCTAAAGATACCGAGGAAATTGTTTTATTATCTGTTCCTACCGTACTGGTGGTAGTACTGGTAATAAATTTCTTTACCTCTGTGCCTTGGTTTACTTCATATTTATACTTTTGGGTATGTCCGGCTCCCATCTTCCATGGATCTCCCGGCTGAGCCAATTGTAGTACCCTGTCTAAAGGAGAATTTTCAATTTCTTTTTCTGTATAGGCATTGACCACTCCATAATAAGAATTAGCCGTACTCTCATTCACAATCCCAGTATGAATAGCAGAATTGAGGGTATTAGCCGGAACAGGAAGAATATCCTTGACTTGTCTGCCAAACCCATCATAAGTGAAAGGGGTAACCAGGTCTTTTCCGGTAGTAGTTGATTTTACACTGACAATTTGTTTGGGTCTTCCCAACCCATCGAAATAAGTAATAGTTTCTATTTTCTTACTACAATCACCGCTTAGGCAGGTTTTGGATTGTATAAAGTTTTCTGTTGTACTTTGTGCATAGGTCACCATCACTGTAAACAGCAGACCTAATAGTTGTATTTTTTTCATTGGTGTTTACGGCTTATAGTTATACTTGAATTCTTTGACTACCTTATAGCTGTATCCTCCTGCATTATCTCTTTCTCTTACCTGAACCTGCTTCAATCGGTTGCCATTATCATAAACATAAAGTTCCCTAACTCCTGATGGTGGTGTTATCGTGGTTACCCCCACCAAAGGATCGTAGGTATACTTAGTAGTCATTCCAACGGGCTGAAAGGCATCAAGAGCCAATAGAAGTTCCGCTTCTTTGGTTGGGTCAGCAGCATCTTCATTGGATTTAGCTACGATATTAGCAATCAAACCTTCCACCTGGCTGTATAAGGCTCCTACAATTTTTGCAATCGGCTTGGTTTTATTGTAACCCCAAACAATACTTACAGGTGTACTGTCTTTTTGTCTGTATTGGAGAATATTTCCGGCTTCATCATATTTATCATAGCTCACATCCTTGGAAGAAACAGCAGGATTCAAATTGTCATAAGAATATTCTGATAACGGAAGTACTAAAATTCCGGTCACCGCACTGGGTAAAGTGGTTGGATAAATCGTTTCTTCCCTTGATGTCACTTTGGTGATATTATCTACGGTTTGTTGCGACTTTGTTTCCAATGGAATACCCACCATATTTTTACCGATCATCAGTTGGTTCCCTTTCTCATGAGCATACTGATATGTTTTTTCTGCTGTGGACAGATCCGGAAAAATAGTTTTCTGGCTCGTCACCTGAGTATGTTTTGGATTACCATAGAAATACTGGGTTTCTGTTTTCATCGCAGTTCCATTCAGATAGTCTGTTGTTTTCTGGGACTTCAGATATTCGAAACGAGAAATGTTCTTATACTGCATAATGTCAAGATTGTCCAGTTGATCAGCAAAAGCAATCACTTCGCCTACATTTTTTCCAAAACAGACATCTTTATAAGTCATAGTTATGTTATTGGCACCTGTGGCATGGCAGTTTTTGTACCAATCTGTGGTACTGTAATGATGGGAATGATTAGTGATACAATAAGTATAATCTACTGTTCTGGTAATGTCTTCAGCTGTACAGGTTTTTGTTACATTCTGCCCTACCGGATTATCATAATTCTTTCTGATTGAAAAACCATCTACCTGATATTTACGGCTATTATCTTCTTCATAGTTCATCTCAACAGTCCGAACCAAATTATTTCCGCCATCGAAATATTTCGTCAATTTCTCCTTGCCATTATTCCAACCAAAATTAGTCAGCACTGAGTTTCTGATATTATTTCCATAGAGTACTTTACCAAAATCATCCGATTCTGTTGAATAACAATGTATGATATTTGATTTTCCATCTACAATTTCCTGTACCGTTTTATAAAATACATTGGGATGGGTCGCAAAGAGCTGATTGATATTGGTTGAGGTGATGGTATAGTATGGGAACCTCTCCACCCCCATCGGCACATTACCTCCGTTATTCCCCGGATTAGGAAGACTATTGCATGTTCTTGTATAATACAGCTGTTCTTCAAATTGGGGTTCTCTTAGCACAATAGCTTCAGTGGTCTGCTCACCCAGATCATGGTAAACAAACTTTCTGGTTGAAGCCACCCCATTTTCTGCAGTGTCCACAATTTTAGCAATTCTTACTCCCCCGATAGGTGCCTCTCTGTCTCCTCTCACTTCAAGAGCCTCAGTATAGCTTGCTGCTGCTTCTGCCTGCACGCACACAAAAAGTGTACTGAGATTTAGGGTTAGTACTTCATTTTTTTGAACCAGTGCATAATAAGCATAGGGGGCCGGAAGCGTTAGGGAAGTAGTTGGACTGGTGAGCATGCCGCTAGGCGTTTTTTGATAAAGAGTAACGCTTTGCCCATTGGCACGTTTAAGATTGGCTACAGCACGGTGCTTACCTGCTACTTCCCATTGAGAATCACATTTATCACTATTGAACCATGCTCCTCCGCCTATGGTAATCTCCTCATCTTTAACAGGCATAAATGTTGTAGAGTTACTTACCTGCGGACCGCTGCTTCCTTTTTCCGCACCAATCTGGACCCCGGTTTTACTTTCCGGAATAAGCACTACATTCTTTTCTACAACTGAATTATTTTCATAGAAAAATTCTGAATATCCTTTAGTAGGGTACGTAATCTTTTGGAGCATTCCGATAGAAGTTTTAGAAGGGTCAACACCTCTCAGAGAAGCCTGATAGCCGTTCCAATTCATAATTTTTGGAATATAAGGGATCAAATTGGAATTGTATGTAGCCGCATTGAAATACCCCCATTCATCCCTATTAAATGAAAGCCTCGGCGGAAACTGATCGGGCAGATTATATTGAAAACTGTGCAGGCTGCCTAACACACTATCAGAAACAGAACCCAGAAACAATCGGTTATTAGAAGTTAAGGTATAATTTAAGATAACATCATTGATTATGCTATTATTCACTTTTTTGGTGACCTTTTGCAAACGTTTATAATCACTGCTGCCTCCCGATTGCAGATAGTCAAAAATAATTTCTCCATAGGATGGATTGTTACTGTATATTCTTTTGATCTGCTTGCCATTGACCGTCTGGTTGTGGCTGATCAACTCACTGACCTGCGGGTATCTTATAAATGCGGGGTTTCCACAGGAAGAAAACATAGGTCCTCCGTTGGGACTGGTATAAGATAAAGTCTGCGACTGGCTCATAGTCGCTGTATATCCGCCGTCCACATTCTCAATAAATACAATTTCTCCGGTAGAGGTATCTTCAATTTTTGTCAAATACCAGGCAGTTGTAGAAATACTGATCAAAGAGTGTCCTGCACCAGCTGTGCGGTTGGAGGTTGATTCCTTATCCGTAAAATAGTATTTAGTACCCTCTTCAGTGGTAATGGTAAATGAATCCCCACCACTTACCCCTTCAATAACGACATCCTTTTGGGAATATATGACTGGAATTCCTTTCTTGTCAAAGATAAATTTGATTTGCATTCCGCCAAAATTGGCCATATATAAATCCTGTTCCGTATCTACATTATCATTGGAAGCATCCTGAAAAAACTGCATGGCAATGGGATTATTAGCCCCTATATCATCAAAATTGGTAGGAATAGAAACATTAGACAGATTGTTTTCATCCGGAAGATCACGGATTACCCGAGTAATTACTCCTCCTGAAACCATAGTCCAGCCCAATCCTGTAGAGCCGTTCATATCATCTACTTTTATTCCATTGGAAAAATAATTGAGCCTGATGGGAATATTGATATTTTCAGTTGCGAAGAATGTTACAGGAATATCTACATTGGCATTTCCTGTGAAAAGACTTACCGGAAGATTTCCAAAGGATCCGAGTTTATAAGACTCAGCAGATGGAGGAATGATATTAGGAAGGGTGGACGGTTTACTTCCTGTAGTTTGCGCTAATGCTGTTCCCATGGATAAGCAGAAAAACAAACTTGTTATATTCTTTTTCATTGTGTTTTTATTTCTTGATTAATTTGGCATTCGCTGTCTTATTCGTCTCGGTTTTTATAGTCACCAGATAAGCTCCCTGAATCAAAGCTTGGGTATTGATCTTAGTCACTCTGTTCTTGGTTTTTATACTTTGAAGCTGTCTTCCGCTCATATCATACAAGAGAATATCTGCATCTTTAAAATCAAAACCGATTTCTACATAAGCATAATCTGAAACTGGGTTTGGATAGATTTTGATATCATATTTTTCGATCAACTGGTCAACCTGCTTGTCTCCCAATTTCACAATCTTCCAGTTCTCTTTACCCAGTTCTTCTGCACTGGTTCCGGCCAGAATAATGGAACCATCCCTATTGAGTTTTAAATCAGAAAGCCTTTCCTCCTTCTTCCTGGATTCTCCGGTGATATGCTTTCTCCACTGTTCATTACCATTCTGATCTAAGTACAGCATCCAGAAGGTTTCGTCATCTGTTTGTATTCTTCCTTCAGCCTGAGTGTAGCCTCCCAATAAGATTCCTTTGGAAGATTTGTCATCTGCAGAATGAAGGACACTCATACTCATTAAAATATCACGGTTCTTGAAATTGTAGGATTTCTGCCACTGTTCATCCCCTCTTTCGTTTAAAGAAATCAGCCAAAGATCTGTTCCTTCTTCAATGCCTACGGTTTTGTTTCCTGATCTTTCTGATCTGGATTCGCCACCAATGATGAAACCATTTGAAGTTAAGGCCAGAGTTCTGATGTGATCATCTCCTTTTCCTCCAAAGTTCTTTTCCCACTCTACTTTTCCGTTTTTATCGAGCTTTACACTCCAATAGTCGCCCTCACCGAAGTTGTCGCTTTGTTTTGAGGTTGTAGATAGCAGGTTGCGGGCTGCAGGTTTTTCAGACGGAGCATTACTATTGATTATTGATTGCTGATGGGTTGCTTTAACGGATCCGCTTCTTGAATAAATTCCCAGTAAAGCTCCGCCGTCCTTCGTTGGAATAATTTTCTCGAATTCGTCTAAACCTTTTCCGCCTAAAATTAATTGTGATAATTCTTTTCCGTCTTTATCAAGTCTCATAATCAAGACATCTTTGGAACCGTAACCTTTTGCAGCGTTTTGTATATTTCCGGCAACAAAGAATCCTAAATCGGTTGTTTGAATCACCGCTCTGGCTTCTTCATCAGAAGAGCTTCCCAAGGTTTTTTGCCATAGTTCATCTCCGAATTCATTGATTCTGATCAGCCAGATGTCTGATCCGCCTTTCGAATCCTCTTTTTTATCCAATCCTTTCCCCGAATAGGAGGTTCCGGCTAAAAGAAATCCGCCGTCCTGTGTGGTAACTGTGGCTGATAAATAATCATGATTTTGCCCTGAAAAGTATTTTTCCCAAACTTCATTTCCTTGCTGATTGAGTTTAACCAAATGGAAATCGTAACCGTTGTTTTGTTTGCTTCCTGAAGCCTGCTGTTTATTGCTTTGAATAGAGCTTCCCGTGATCAAATACTGCTGATCAATGGTTGTGGTGACCTGGCTTAGAAAATCCTGTGTAGAGGATTTGATGTCTTTCTGCCATACCACTTCCTGGGCAGAGATGCCCAAAACCGTGCATAAGGTGAATGCACCGATATAGATTTTTTCATTCCTGTGTTGTTGTTTTCTGAATTAGTAATTAGTTTATTGAAACGGTGTGAATTTAATAGTTTTTGAAACACGAAAATCAACTTAATGCAGTTTGCTGTAAATCATACTATTAATAATTAAATCTTCTTTATGATGGAGTAAAGTCTGTGTTATTCTCATGTAAAATTATCTCTACTTAGCGGCAGAAATTGTCGTATAAAAATCTATTTGAAACTAATTAGTTATATACCCACCAAAAAAAAACCACTCTTACGAGTGGTTTTCTATTCTTTGAAATCTGATCTTATTCGTAAATTACTACGTCATTTTTCTTAATTTGGTAGCTTTTTTTGTGAGGAGCTAAAACATAACTGTCTTTAATGTGAGTTCCGCTTTTCCAGATTTTTTCTTTTCCTTCTTTATTCAGGATAATGCTTTTCGCAGCTCCATCCGGGATGAAGACTTCAGCTTTTTTCATGTCTTTATTGAAAATAACTGCGGTCATAGAAGTATAACTTTTATCTGAACTTACTTCTTTTAGTTTTATTTTCTGATTGAAAGTTTTTACACAATCATTTTTTAATTGTGAATAGGTATATCCGGCAGAACCGATACAACCGTGAACATCTCTATCTCCTCCTACTACTGGAGCTTTTTTTTGTGCAACAACTAAGGAACAAAGAAATACGGCACTGAATAAAATTGTTTTTTTCATATATAAGATTTTTTGTTTTTTGATGGGTAAAACTATGTCCCCAAACTGGGTATTAGTTTTGCTCTAAGTTACAAAAAAAGCCACTCATACGAGTAGCTTTCTATTTTTTGCAATCTAGTCTTATTGATAGATCACAACATTATCTTTTTTAAGCTGGTATCCGCTTTTTTTGAAAGGAACCAATACATAGCCGTCCTTTTTCCAAGCTTTAGCTTTACCTCCTGCTCTGGTTAGGATGATGCTTCCTGCTTCAGTATCCTTAACGAAAACCTCAGCTTTTTTCATGTCTTTGCTAAAAATAACAGCAGCTATTGAAGTAGAACTTCCTTTCGGATCAACTTCTGTTAGCTTGATCTTTTGTTCAAAAGTTCTTACACAGTCTTTTTTAATCTGAGAGTAGGTATACCCTGCAGAACCAATACATCCATGTGCATCTCTGTCTGCACCTACAACATGTGTTTGTTGTGCAAATACTAAAGAACCAAGGAACATTGCGCTAAGGAAAATTGTTTTTTTCATATTGATTTTTTTATATAATAATAGTTACCGAGTTATTATTAAAAATCATGCCAAACAAACCATAACACACATTTCTGTGAATAAATTTCTTTTTTATTACTTAGTCCAATTGATCTTTGAATGCTTTACATCAGCAGAGCTGGTACCAATCATAACATCAAACTCACCTGATTCCCAGTCATATTTCAAATCTCCGTTGTAAAATTTAAGAGTTTCAGGAGTGATATCAAAAGTAACTTTTTTAGATTCTCCTTTTTTCAAAAATACTTTCTGGAAGCCTTTCAGTTCTTTTACTGGTCTTGTGATACTCCCTACCATGTCTCTGATATATAGCTGAACGACTTCTGCCCCATCATAATTTCCATCATTGGTTATAGTAACCGATGCCTGAATCGTTTGATTTCCTTTAGGGTTTGTATTCGATACCGCGATGTCCGAATATCCGAATTTCGTATAGCTTAAACCAAATCCAAACGGATACAATGGAGTGTTACATTCATCCATATAGTTGGAACGGAATCTTTGATATTCACATTTATCAGTAAGTTCCTGACTCAATGGGCGACCCGTATTTTTAGCATTATAATAAATAGGAACCTGTCCAAGGCTTCTTGGGAAAGTCATCGGAAGTTTTCCTGATGGGTTTACTTTTCCAAATAAGACATCAGCAATTGCATTTCCAGCTTCAGATCCTGCAAACCATGCATTCAAAATAGAATCAGGAGTATCTTTCACATTGGTTAAAGCTAGTGGGCGACCTGTGAAAAGAACCATCGCAATTGGTTTTCCGGTTTTCTTTAATTCATTTAATAAATTAACCTGGGATTGAGGAATTGTAATTTCAGTTCTTGAAGAAGATTCTCCACTCATTTCTGCAGATTCTCCAATAGCAAGAACGATAACGTCTGCTTTATTGGCTATATCTACCGCTTCTTTTAAAAGTTCTTCTTTAGAACGGTTATCCCGGTCTGTTTTCTTTCCATGCGCTGCATAGATATCCTCCAATTTGGCATCATAATCGATGTTGGCACCTTTTGCAGAAAGGAATTTCACTTCTTTTCCATAGCTTGCCTGAAGACCTTGCATCAAGTTGACAGCTTTATCATGTTTTGCAGCTACACTCCATGTTCCGGCCATGTTGAGTGAGTTGTTCACCAATGGTCCGATTACCGCAACAGTTCCAGATTTTTTCAAAGGAAGAACCTGATTTTCATTTTTCATCAAAACCATTGACTGAGCCGCAACATTTCTTGCAATATTTCTATTTTCCATGCTGTAAACCTCTTTTGCTGCCAGTTTTGCATCACCATATTTATACGGATCTGTAAATAATCCTAAATCATATTTTGATTCAAGAACTCTTTTTGCTGCCAAATCGATTTCAGCCTGTGTTACTTTTCCTTCAGATAAAGATTTTTTTAATGTTGTTAAAAAACCTTCTCCTACCATATCCATATCAACACCTGCTTTCAATGCCAATGCAGAAACCTGCTGAAGATCTCCCATTCCATGGTCAACCATTTCGTTGATACCGGTATAATCGGTTACCACAAAACCTTTAAAGTTCCATTTATTTCTTAAAACTTCTGTTTGAAGCCATCTGCTTCCTGTTGCAGGAACTCCGTCTACTTCATTGAAAGAAGCCATTACAGAAGCTACCCCTGCATCTACAGCCGCTTTATAAGGAGGAAAATATTCGTTAAACATTCTCACATGACTCATATCAACCGTGTTGTAATCTCTACCGGATTCACCAGCTCCATATAATGCAAAGTGCTTTACACAAGCCAGTATATTTGTACCATTTGCAAGATCTTTGCCCTGGTAACCATACACCATATTTTTAGCAATTTCACTTCCTAAATACGGATCTTCACCGGAACCTTCGGAAACTCTACCCCATCTTGGCTCACGGGAAATATCCACCATTGGAGAAAATGTCCAGTTGATCCCATCAGAAGAGGCTTCTTTTGCTGCTACTCTTGCTGACTGCTGAACTAAATTCATATCCCATGAAGCAGCTACACCTAATGGAATTGGGAATGTCGTTTCATAACCGTGAATAACATCCATTCCGAAGATCAAAGGGATTTTAAGACGGCTATTTTCTACCGCTACTTTCTGAACGGCTCTGATTTTTTCAGCTCCTTTTATATTGAATAGTCCACCGACTAAACCTTGTTCAACTTTTTTACCGATGTCGGAACTTTTAGCCAATCCTGTAGTAAAATCGCCTGAACTTGGTAAGTTAAGCTGTCCGATCTTTTCGTCTAATGTCATTTTTGACAAAAGGTTGTCTACAAAAGCTTTCTTTTTAGCCTGATATTGAGCCGTCTGATAAGCCTGAACGGGCTTTGTTACCATTTCCTGGGCTGAAAAAACAGGTGCCAATGCTAAAGTGGCGATTACAATTAACTTTTTCATAAATCTATCTTCTTAAATTATTGTTTTATATTTTTTAATTCAACGGATTTTTTTTCTTCAATTATTGTGTGTCTGGTTACTTTTCTTTCTTTTTGGACAGCATCCATTCATAAAGCTGCGGGTTTGAATAGGCTGAGTCCCATGAATTGTGATTGTCATTCGGGAAAATAACCAATTCTGCAGTTGGATTTACCGGATGCAGCTTTTGATAAAAATTAAAAGCATTTTCCGGAAGTACAATATCATCCATTCCGCCTTGAAACATTTTCATATTCAAATCTTTAAATTGATGGATATTAGCCGTCATTACCTGATCTGTAGGGGCACAAACTGAAGCTACTGCAGCAAACATTTCCGGATGTTCCATTGCCAGCTTCAAAGTTCCCCAACCTCCCATAGAAAGTCCTGTAAGATATATACGGGATGCATCAATTTTATATTTCTTCTGAATTTCCTTGATCAGATTGTAGACCGTAACAGTATCCCACCATACCCCTTCGGGACATTGCGGGGCCAAAATAGCCACCGGTTCTTTGATCAGGTTTTTATACGTAAACGGGCTGTGTGCTTTTACCAGCTCAAGATTATTTCCACGTTCACCGGAACCATGAAGAAAGACAATCAAGGGTACATTTCCTTTTGTATTCTGAGGATAATCCAGAATGTAGGGCATTTTTTCTGTCCTTTTAATTTCTTTATTTAATTCTCCTTTTATTTCCTGCGCATTCATTTGCATTGAAAACGGCAGGAGTAAAAGGGGAAGATGTTTCAATTTTAGTTTCATATTGTTATTTAGGTTTTGGCTAAAGCCAATGGATTTGATCTTTTTTATTTAAACAGGCTAAAGCCCATTTCTATTGAATTATTTTATTCCATATTTGGCTGACTGGAAGCTTAATTTTTTCAATCCCTGTTGGATTTCCGGAGCATTCATGAATAATTTCCATAAAAATCCTGTTCTGTAGTTTTCGATCATTGGAGCAATTGTTCCCTGATCGATCGCTAAATATCTTGGTGTCGTCCAATTGTCATAATTGATCGAAGTGGCATCGTAAGGACCTGCAGAACCGATGAATTCCGGCTTTTGGGTATAGATGAACCTCAGGAAAGCCATTGACTCTTTGGGTGAATACGGAAAACTGCTCAATGCAGCTGTAGGAGTGATTACACCGTGGTCATTTTGTGGAAAGTGAGCATCGTAACCAACACTTCCATCTTTATTCCTTGAATATCCGGCTGTTAACCCCCAATAATTTGGTCCGTAGCCTTTCCATTGTTTTGGATTCTCAACACAGTATTTGTAGTCGATAAGGACTTGATTTTTATTTAAATCAAAATAATTTTTAATTAATTTATCAGATAAATTTGTTGGATCTAAGCCAATGTATGAATATTGCGTCCAGAATAATGGTCCTCCATATTCTTCAGCTCCATTGTGTTTCACGTACATTGGAAGTCCGTATTTTTCTTTATCTGAAAGGTAAGTTCCATTTCTGGTCCAACCTTTATAATACGTCTCCGCATCGATAGAATAAGTTGGCGAAGAGGCTGCTAAAATATAGGTAATGAGACATTCATTGTATCCTTCGAGAGGAAAATTCATTTCCCATTGGTATTCTGGTGACCAGTGCCAATACAATACTTTTTCACCTCCTTTGGTATACCAGTTCCATTGAATTCCCTTCCATAGCTCATCGCATTTTGCAGCTAATGCTTTTTCTTCCGGAGTTCCATTTTTAAAATACTCACGAACCATCAGTATTCCTGAAGTAAGGAATGCGGTTTCCACAAGGTCACCTCCATTATCTTTTTTACCGAAAGGAACAGTTTTTCCTGTCTCTCCGTTGATCCAATGTGACCAGGCTCCTTTGTGACGATCTGCCTTTGCCAGAAAATCCATGATATGTGTAAGTCTTTTTACAGCATCTTTCCTCGGAACAAATCCTCTTTCTACCCCTACCAGAATCGTTGCCAATCCGAATCCTGAGCCTCCTGTAGTGATAACATGTTTATCATTATCCGGATAAATATTGTCTTCATGATAACGTTCTCTTCCTAACATCGACTTTGGTTCAGCATAGTCCCAAAAATACTTAAAGGCATCTTTCTGTACTCTGTCCATCAGCTGTTCATCAGTAATATTACTTTTTACAGCTTCAGTTTTTCCAATTTCCTGTTTTGCTACAGAAGCATTTTTACAGGAATACACAAAGAATAAAGAGGTAACGGCAATTGATAATAGGTTCCTTTTCATGAGATCTCTTTTATTGGGTTCTAAAAGAAGAGGAGAACTTTCATTCTCCTCTAATGTTTATGATTTATTTTTAATAGCCAGGATTCTGTGTAAACAATCCTGTACTTTCATTCATTGCATCCAATGGAATCGGGAATAATTCGTTCTTCCCTGCTTTGAATCCATAAGAAGCAAGTACAGTAGCCGCCTGCCCTGTTCTTACAAGGTCTACAAAACGATCACCTTCCATAGCAAGCTCTACTCTACGCTCATGCCAGATTGCTGTTCTTAATGCTCCTTGCGTTGTAGCCGTGGTTCCTGCTAATTGAGCTCTTGTTCTTACCTTATTAAGGTTGGTAGTTGCTGTAGAGGTATTACCCATTTCATTAGCTGCTTCTGCATTAATTAACAGAATCTCAGCAAATCTCAGAATTCTGATATTTTGTCTTGAACCATAGTCACAAGCACTGTTATTAAGAGCTTTTGGAAGATATACCTTTTGATTGAACGTTGTTACAGAATTCGGATCTCCCATTGCAATAAGATCTCCTTCCGGTGTCGTTTCACCATTTCTAAGAATTGTTAATTCTTTTCTGATATCTCCTGGCTCAAATGCATTTTCCAATGCTTGAGAAGGAGTAAAGAATCCCCATCCAAACTGATCTCTTACTCCTTGTACCTGAGCATATTGACTACCTCCGAATTGAGATGAACATTCACAGTTTACTTCAAATACTGATTCTTTTCCAAATTCTCCTGCGATTCTGAATACATGATTGAAATCTGGATCTAAATCATACCCCATAGACATTACCTGATTAGAAGTCTCGTATGCTTTCTGCCAATCTTTTTTGTACAGATAAACTTTTGAAAGCAATCCTAAAGCTGCTCCTTTAGTTACTCTTCCAAGATCAGCCGCTGCATAGCTCTGAGGAAGGATAGCTGCAGCACTGGTAAGATCTGAAATAATAAAGTTATACACTTCTTCTGCAGAGTTTCTAGGAACTTTATAGGTAGAAGGAATACCATCAAAAATAGGAACTCCACCATAAATTCTTAATAAATTAAAATAGAAATAGGCTCTCAGCATTTTTGCTTCAGCAATCAATCTTGTCTTTAAAGTGGCATCCATTTCAATTTTCGGAACATTGGTAATCACTTGATTACATCTGTTCACAGCCTGCCATTGTCCTATCCAATACCCTCTTACTCCTTCATCACCTACTGTATACGTAAATTGATCATAAGCATTAATAAAAGATCCATCCCCAGGGTTAGATCCTTTCACCACATCATCTGCCGGTACACCGAATACAAACTGATAAGGGAAAGCTGAATTTTCCCAACTTCTTAAAAATATATAAATCGCATTAGTAGCCTGCATTGCATCTTCCTGAGTCTTAAAAAAAGATCCTGCTTCTGTAGCTTCTTCCTGTTTTATATCCAGATAATCCTCTTTACAACTTATCACTAAAGAAAATAAAGCGACGGATAAAAATATTTTTTTCATGTTCTTCTAATTAAAATGTTAAGTTCATACCGATTGTATAAATGGCTGAAATTGGATAAATATTATTATCAACCCCCATTTGTACTCTGTCTGTATTCATAATCTCAGGAGAGAATCCGTGGTATTTAAAGCTTGTCCAAGGGTTCTGAGCACTTAGATAAAGTCTGAATTTCGTAAGCAATAAGGATTTTGCAAAGTCTTTCGGTAAATTATACCCTACCGTAATATTTCTGATTCTGAAATAACTTCCATCTTCCACAAAGAAACTGCTTGGAAGAATAACAGACTGATTATTGGTAGTCATTGGATATGCATTGGATGTCCCTGCACCATTCCATCTGTTATTGTAGAAATCAAGATCCCAGTTTTCATTTCCATAACGCTGTTCGCGGTTATAGTTATAGATTTTATTTCCGAATACTCCCTGGAAATCTACTGCAATATCAAAATCATAAACATTTAAATTAACTCCGAAACCATAAGTTCCTTTCGGAATCGGGCTTCCTAAAAATGTTTTATCTCTGGAATCAACAACTCCATTTCCATCCATATCTGCAAACTTAAGCCATCCTGCTTTTGCCCCAGTCTGACCTGATGCAGCAGCTTCTGCGTCAGTTTGGAATACCCCATCAACCTGATAACCATAATATGATCCTACAGCCTGTCCGTTTTGTAATCTTACAATAGAATTTCCAAATAAGCTCGCCCCTGTATTCAGATAAGAACCTTCATATACGGAAGTAATTTTATTTTTAAGGGTGGTAAGGTTACCATAGACTCCTAATTTTACTTTATCTGAAATTTTAGTATCATAATTTACAGATACTTCAAAACCTCTGTTATTAAATGAATAGGCGTTTGTAATAAAGTTATTCCAGTTACTTGCACCGGAAACTGTACCTTGTACAACACCATATACTACATCTTTAGTATCTTTATCAAAATAGGTGGCATCAATTTTCAATTTATTATTGAATAAGCCCATTTCTAAACCAATATCCCTACCCGTGGTAGTCTCCCAACCAATATTTGGATCAATAACCTGATCAATGGTTTGTGCCGGGAATCCTGTATTTCCAAAATAAGCACCTTCTTTGAAAATAGAGGTAACAAGGGTATATGCTCTTGTTACATCAGGGTTTCCTAGTTTACCCCAGCTCGCTCTTAATTTTAATAAACTAAACAGGTTTTGGTCACTCATGAAATTTTCTTTCGAGATAACCCAACCGGCACTTACTGCAGGGAATATTCTGTGTCTATCCCCTGAAGAATACTTAGAAGTACCATCTCTTCGCACAGATCCGTTAAGTAAATATTTTCCCTTATAATCATAATTAATTCTACCAAACATAGATTCTATTCTATCCTGATAAGGAACTACTGTTCTTAAAGGATCATAAGTAGTGGAAAAAACTTCCGTTCCATTAAATACATTTAAGGATTCATTGTTACCATTATAATATACATTATTGGCATCTCTATAAGTCTGAGCATAAGAGTTTCTTGTTCTAGAGAACCCGGCAAGAATTTCAAGATTATGATCTCCTAATGATTTTTTCCAGCTTAAGGTATTATCCCAGATATAATTTCTGCTTCTTGAATCTCTTGTGATCAATTTATTAGGCTTCTGATCAGAAACAGGAACATAACCGAATGTAGGAGTATACTCATACTCGTTTTTATTATAATTATCTGTTGTATAGCTTATTCTTAAAGTAAAGTCATCCAAAAACTTATATTCTGCCCAAATATTATTTAAAAGTCTTTCTTGTCTGATCTGAGAACGATATAGATCTAATACAGCTCTTGGATTTGGGATAGAATATCCGTTAAAGTATTGATAACCTCCTGTACCTGGATTCATCACAGAGAAAATAGAAGGTGCATTATAAGCATTCAGTAAAGGATTTTTTGCCTGATCAGTACGCATTTTAGAAAATGTAAAATTGTTACCGATGGTCAGGTTGTCAGTAATCTTATAGCTAAGATTTAATTTGGTATTAAACCTATTAAATCCTGATCCTGAATTGATTCCTCCTCCTGCAGCAATATTACCTTCATCCTGTAAATTCCCTATACTCGCATAATAATTAAGCTTTCCTAAGCTTCCAGAAGCAGAAAAATCATTGGAATTAATGATACTTGTTCTGAAAATTTCGTTGAACCAATCTGTATCTGCAGGGAAATTTGCTCTGGAAAGTGCTCCATTAAGATTTCCGTTATCATTCATCAGCTTCTCATTATAAAGCTGAATGTATTGGTCGGAATTAACCATCTTAGGAACATTGGTAACCTTCTTAATTCCTAAATAAGAATTGAAATTGAATATTGGTTTCCCTCTTCCTGTTTTTGTTTTAATAATTACAGCTCCGTTGGCCGCTCTAGCTCCGAAGATTGCTAAACTGGAAGGATCTTTCAAAACACTCATGGATTCAATATCCTGAGAACCAAGGAAAGAGATGTCATCTGTGATCATTCCATCAACAATGAATACTGTTTTACCAGTAAGGGAACCTACTCCCCTGATATCTACTCTTGGTGAGCTTCCAGGCGTACCGGAATTTAGAATCTGTACACCGGATAATTTACCTTGTATTGAACTTATTGGGTTAGCGTTCGGTTTATCGGCAAGATCCTTTGCTGAAATCATTCCGATACTTCCCGTCACGTTTTCTTTTTTCTGAGACCCATATCCGATCAAAACTACTTCCTCGATCTTCTGCTCTTTGGCAGTCGTATCTTTTGGAGTAGTCTGTGCATTGACATTCATACCGAAGTACAGAACAGCAATGAGACATGAGTACTTTAAGTTACTTTGTTTCATATAGTTTCAATTTTATTCAAATAAATTCAAATTTGTACCTGTCTTAAATAGTGGAGTTATTTAAAATCTCAAAAAAAGACATTAGCCAAAAATATAAAAAATATCCTACAATGTTAATTTATCTTAAACATTTAAAAATTATCACCTTTTATTAGACAAAACCCGACAACTCATCAAGTTTTATAATTTTATATTCAAAATAATTATGAATTAAATAGCAAATTATTAATAGCAAATTAACATTTTTAACACAAAAATTCACCAAACAAGCACTTGAATTTAATATTTTGTTAAATAGAGAATAGTAATTACCTTTGGTGCAGTTTTTGAGAAAAGCATTTAGGAAATAAACAATAAAAAGATCAATGAAAAAATATATCATTGCAGCCGCTCTTTTGATCGGGACTGGTGCTGTCATTACCACCACTGTACAATCTTGTACATCACTGGCCACATCAGACATGGGGCTTTCTATTATTAAAAGAATCCTGCTCAATGGTATTGATAAAGGAATGGGAATCTACGGAAACAAAGAGGCCTTTCTTCAGAATAATATGGTAGACAAAGCACTTCCAAAAGAACTGAGAGACATCAACTCTATGCTGGAAAAAGTAGCTCCGTCGCTGGTAGCTAAAGAGAGAGATTATATTGCACAGGCAGCAGCTTATACAGTAAACACCTCAAAACCTATTTTACAGGATGCTGTAAACAGCCTGAACGCTCAGGATGTAACAAGAATCATGCAGGGAACTACTGCTACACAGATCCTGAAGGAAAAGACCTCCCAGCAACTTATTTCTGCTATTGCTCCCAAAGTAGATGAGAAACTGAATGAATATGGAATTGTAAAAACAATCAATTCAGCATTATCGGGAAGTAATTTTCTAAGCGGTCTTTTAGGAGGAAGTAAAAATACAGTGAACTCAGGTGGATTGAGCCAGTTGGCTTCTGAACAACTAGTCAATGGATTATTCAATATTATTGAAGATTATGAGCACCAGAACTCCAAATCTCTGCTAGGACCATTTGGAAAATAAGAGAAATTTCGTTATATTTATATTATATTAACAATTGGAGATGGACATATTACAAGGAAATCAACACGCAAATCCTGAAGATTTTTATAAGTCTTTGAAGGAGAAACTGGAGGATCATCATGATTTTCCGGAAGATTATTTATTTAAATTTATTATTCCTACAGATCAGTCAAAACTTACTGAAATTTATAAGGTTTTTGATGGTATCAGATTCACATTAGGAAACCGTGAAAGTAAAAATGGAAAATACACTGCCTGTAACATTAATGCATTTGTTTTGGATGCGAACCAGGTTGTAACAATTTATCAGGAAGTTGCAAAAATAGAAGGCGTTATTCTATTATAAAAACACAGACCGTTTCATAGTAATGAAACGGTTTTTTATTGTATAAAAAATAAACAAGAACAGCATGAACATCCAATTGATCCTATTTAATGTTATTTTGGGAATATCTTCCACCAGCTGTATGCATCAAAACAACAGGGGAAATAACGAAGCGAATATCACCTCTGAAGTCCAGAAACAAAGAATTGAAAAGATCCAGTTAACGGAGAGAACAAGAGGATTCAGCAAAAGCATTGTTCTTACCTCATCTTCAAAAACAGTGAATACGAACGAAGTGATAGATAACTCTAAGACCACTCCTTCAGAATGGAAAAACATCTCCAAGCTGGCGGAAAGTATTGCCTTATCCAAAATAGCAGATCTCCCATCACCAACCACAGGAAGGCATTCTGACCGTGCATTGGCAGCTACCATTATTATTACTTCCAATGGAACGGATTACACTTCTGGAAGTTTCGACTCCGGCTACCCTCCAAAAGAGCTGGAAGCTTTATATAATGCTATCATGGGAACCCAAAATGAAAAGAAAGCTCCATAAAATAAAAAAATCCGCTCTTCTATAGAACGGATTTTTTTTGCTATTTTATTTCTCAATAAAGAATTTCACATTTTCAATAGGCCTTCCCAGCATCGCGACTGAGCCTTTTACCAAAATTGGCCTTTGGATCAAGGATGGATTTTCAGAAAGAATCCTGATCCATTCTTCTTCAGGATAATTTTTATCTGCGTAATTTTCAAGATACATCTTATCTGTTTTACGAATGATATGAAAAACACTCTGATTCAGTTTTTTCAGTACAGTTCTTATCTCAAGAATACTTAACGGATCCTCAACAATATTAATGATCTCAAAAGGTACTCCGTTTTCGTCAAGATACTCCAGTACGGCATTTGACTTTGAACAGTTCCCGTTATGTAAAACTTTAACTACCATGATATAATTATTCAAAAAGTTAAACTTGTTTTAAACAAATTTAGAAAGAATTAAATTGAGTATGTCTTAATGTTCTGATAAAAATATGTTAAAACAGCCCGTGAAGTTCTGTTTCAATTTTCTCCAGAATCAGCCCGAAATCTTCCGGCTTTTCAACAAAATCAAGATCATCCACTTCAACGATCAGAAGCTTTCCTTCTGTATAATTGGAGATCCATTTTTCATATTTCTGGTTCAGCTTTGAAAGGTATTCAATACTGATAGATGCTTCGTACTCACGACCTCTTTTGTAGATTTTTTTTACCAGATTGGGAACATCTGATTTCAAATAGATAAGCAGATCTGGAGCCGATACAAAAGACTTCATCAAATCAAAAACGGACGAGTAATTATTGAAATCTCTGTCCGAAAGAAGATTCATATCATTTAAGTTTTCTGCAAAAATATGGGCATCTTCATAAATGGTACGGTCCTGAATGATATTCTTACCACTTTCTCTGATCTCCTTCACCTGACGGAATCTGCTTCCCAGGAAATATACCTGCAGTGCAAAACTCCACTTGCTCATATCTGAATAAAAGTCTTCCAGATAAGGATTGTGATCTACGTCTTCAAATTGTGCATCCCATCCGTAATGCTTAGAAAGCATCGTCGTCAAAGTTGTTTTTCCTGCTCCGATGTTTCCGGTAACTGCAATATGCATATTCTTTTTCCTTGTATTTACTGATTAATAAGCTTTTCTACTTCTACAGACTGAACTTCGGAAACATCTTCAATCAATTTCTGTAGGGTATTGTCTGAAGGTTTCTCTACTGTATTCTCATTGGGTTTTTCTTCAGTTTTTTCTACGGGTTTTTCTGTAGAGGGCTGTAGAGTTTCCGGCTGAGCGTCCAGCTGTTTTTGCTGTTTGGCTTTCTTTACTTTTTCAAGGCTGTAAAGATAGAGTTTGTTCCCTTTGATTTCAAAATAAGAAAGGATGTTTTTATCCACAATTTGTGCATCCTGATCTTCAAAAACGGTTACCATTCCTTTTTCAGGAACATATTGCGAAATGAAATTATTCGCAATGACCAGAATGGCATCATTCTCTCTTCTAAATCTTTTCCCGTTATCTAAGGGTGCTTCGAAAAGCTTTTCAAATTTCAGGCTATAAATCCTGATGTGTTTTCTCGTTAAAATATAGACTTTATTTTCATAGACCAACATATCCGTCAGATCCTCAAAACTAATGTCAAAAGGGTATGAATTGATGGTTGTATCGTTTCGAAAATTATACTGTATCAGTCGTTTTGTACTGTCATCCAGAAGCCACAACTGTTGCTGATCTTCAGCATAAGCCATTCTTATAAAACCAAATTTCTGCTTAAAATCCAGCTTTTGAATTTCATTCATATTCTGGTCTACGAATTTCATATCCTGTGCATTTTCAGAAAACAAAGGCACATTCAGAGGATTTTGAACCGACTGCACTTTGTAGGGAACAGTAAACATCATTTTGCCAATCTGCTTTCCTAAAGAGTCATATTTGGTAAAACTAAAATCTTTGCTTTTATAGATATACAGACTTCCGTAGTCATCGGCAAGCATATCTTTGGCTTCCTTCAATTTTAAAGTATCCAAAGGAATAATATTCTGCGCCGAAACCGTACAGAAAAGGAAAAAGAATAGTATGTTTAAAAACTTCACTCTGTTTTTTTAATGTGTTGAATATACTGAAAAATAATTTCATCCAAAAGAGGGTAAAACCTAATAGAATCTTCTTTACTATTAAGCAAAATCGAGACCATCTTGTCGATGAAAAAAGAACATTCTACCCCATGTAAACCTTTTGATATATTGAAGGTTACTTAAAAGAAATTTCATAAATTTTTGACCAGTTTTTACCTGTCACCAGCATGTTGTCCCCTTTAAATGCAATTCCATTTAAAACATGTTCACTGTCTCCTCCACTATTCTCCTTTGTCAGTTGGGTAAAATCAAACTTCCCTACAACTTCTCCGGTTGCTGGATTAATCTTCAAAATAACTGGTTTATGCCAAACATTGGAATAGATAAAACCATTGTGGTATTCAAGCTCATTGAGCTGAGTATAAAGCTCTGAATTTCCGGCAACAGCTATAGTTTTCACTACTTTTGAAGGATCATTGATATCTAGAAAATAAAGATTCTTTGAACCATCTGTAGCGATCAGGTTATTCCCATCATAGGTCAGTCCCCATCCTTCTCCAATTGCATCAGGCAATGGAAATTCAGATATTTTTTTCAACGTGTTTTTATCATAAACAAAACCAATTTTATTCTGATACGTCAATTGATACACCTTATCTCCTACAATGGTACAACCTTCCGAGAAAATCTCAGCAGGCTGCTTTGCGACAATTTTGGGAACAGCCGATCCTAAAGTATATTTTATAAGCTGGGAAGATCCTTTCATCCCGTCACTTTCATATACTGTATTCCCTTCAATCAGAAAACCTTCAATAAAGTTTTTGGGATCATGAGGGTAATCGGCTACTATTTTGTAGGGAATATTCTGTTCGGGGATTTTTGAAAACACATTGATGGTAGCATCCTGATTCAGGACTTCACCTCCTTTTGTTTTGATGATAAAGATGACATTGTTATCTCCCAAAGTGAAAAACTTCGGATCAATTGTTAAGTCCGTTGTTTCTTTATCTCTGAAGCTGACCGCTATGCTTTCTGTATTTTCTGTAATTTCTTTCGGCAATTCAATTTTATCTCCGAAATGATAGCCTTTTTTCTCTTTTGAGTTGTTATAATCTGCCAGAGAATCAAGCATTTTTTCGTTGTTACTACATGAGGCCAGCAAAAGAACTGCGACAAAACCAACAGTGATATTTCGCTTAATAAAATTGTTAATCATTTATCAAAAATACTAAAATTTTAATCCTTAAAAAGGAAAATAGCGCCCCATAGAGCGCTACTATATTTTTCATTAATCCATGAAGATCTTATTTGATCTGAACTTCATAGATCTTTGGCCAGTTTTTCCCTGTTACCAGCATATTATCTCCTTTGAAGGTAATTCCGTTCAATACATCATCACTTCCTTTGGTATTCTGTTTTGCAATTTCTGTAAAGTCAAACGTTCCAACGACTTCTCCATTGGCAGGGTTGATCTTTAAAACAATTGGCTTCTGCCATACATTCGCATAGATAAATCCGTTGTGGAATTCCAGTTCATTCAATTGGTCATATGCCTGAGAACTTCCTGCAACAGCAATATATTTGATCAGTTTTGAAGGGTTATTTACGTCGAGGAAATACAATAGTTTACTCCCGTCAGAAGCGATAAGGCTTTTTCCGTCATACGTCAATCCCCAACCTTCTCCCAATACATTAGGATAAGCAAATTCTGACAACAGCTTTAAAGAACTTTTATCATAGATATATCCTTTTTTACTCTGCCATGTCAATTGATATACTTTATCTCCTACGATGGTACTTCCTTCAGAAAAGTCTTCCTGAGCCTGTTTGGTAGAAGCAAGCGGAGTGGTTGTTCCCAACGTATATTTTAAAATCTGAGAAGATCCGTTTTGCCCGTCACTTTCATAGATGGTGTTTCCTTCGATCTGGAATCCCTGTACAAAATTTTTAGGATCATGAGGATATTCTGCTACAATCTGATATGTGATATTTTTTTCAGGATTTTTTGCAAATACATTGATGGTAGCATCCTGGTTCAGGACTTCCCCCCCTTTTGTTTTGATATTGAATGTAACGGCATTATCACCCAGTGTAAAAAATTTCGGATCAATAGTCAAATCCGTTGTTTCTTTATCCCCGAAACTGATCGTTACGCTTTCTGCATTTTCTGTCACCTCTTTCGGAAGCTCAAACTTATCTCCGAAGTGGTATCCTTTCGCCTCCATAGAAAGATTATAGGTATTTAATGTATTAAGAATCTCTTTATCCTTATTACAAGATGCCAATAATAAAATCGCTGCGAAACCTGCTATTATATTTTTTTTCATTGATTTTCTAAATATTTCCCCAAAAATAGCAAATTTTATTCCGTATTGCCAAGATTATCTACAGCCTGTCCAAATTGTAATCTATATCCGTTGTTGTCATAGACTGCAAATTCTCTCATTCCCCATTCAAAAGTCTCAATCGCATAACAGACTTTGGCTTTTGTTTTAAGGTCTTCCCAAAGGGCATCCACGTCATTTACATTAAAATAAAATGACCCTGAAAAACCAATTGAAGAAGGCTTTTCATGCTGATTAGGCTGAGAAAGCATAATAAGTACCTCATCTTTACGAAGAGAAGCCCATTGCCAGTCCTCATTTTTGTCCATAAGGGTAAAACCAAGGATATTCATATAAAATGCTATGGTCTCATCAAGGTTTTCTGTCCAGAGAATAGGATGAACTGCAGTAAACCGTGTCATAATTCCTGTAATTCAAAGGTGTTTTTATGGATTTTCATATTCAGGGAAATCCATGTTTCTTGATCAATCTTTGCTTCGCTTTTAACATCAGAATCAAAAGCAAAACCTACTTTTCTGTAACATTCAATAGCTCCGGTATTCCAGTCGTAAACGTTCAGTTCTGCAGTTTCTTTATCAAAATGACTGAAACCGTATTTGAGAAGCTCCTGCATTACTTTTTCCCCATACCCTTTTCCTCTGTTGTTTTCATCCCAGATCAGAATTCTTCCCAAAAGGAATGTCTTTTCTTTCAAAAAAATCTGAGCATGCCCCATTGTATTTCCGGTCTGATCTGTAATTTTAAATAAGGTTCTGTTTTTATCAGACAAATCGGTTTCCAGCTGCTGTTCTGTAAGCGGAAATTGGTAGGCAGGTCCGGCAAACTGAAGAAGCATTCTTTCATCGGTTATCTTTGAAATAAGCAACGGTACGTCTTCAACTGTAAAAGGCAGTAATGTAATCATGATTTAGTTTTCCAGATATATTTTTAAACTTTGTCCTACGATAGCTTTCCAGCCTTGTGTAAAGTTTTCTCTTGAAAATCCGTCGCCTAAATCTATGAAGTTTTCAATTCCCTCATGGGTCAGCGTTATCACAGTCTGTCCATCTTCTGATTGTAATTCCCAGGTGACCATTGTTTTCAAAGGTGAAGAATCGGGATATGACCATGTATGTTTTAGCTTCTGATTGGGTATTATTTCTAAAATTTCACCCTGATGGTGGTATTTATTTTCTCCACCGGGTTCGTAGAAATTGAATTGCTTCCCTATTTCTAAGTCAAAATCCTGGATATCAAAATACCAGGATTTCATTTCATTTTTATCGGTTAATGCTTTCCATACTTTTTCAGCCGGAGCATTTATTGTGTACTGAACAGTGATTGGTGTGTTCATATTATGGATTTAATATGTTTAATTTTACAATATTTTGGTTGAAATATTTAACTACAAAAGTCACATTTTTTTTAAACACTTAAGTTGTTTAAAGTTTAAGTTTCTACTAGCGAGAAGTACACTTAAGTTCTGAAAATCTTAAAATTTTCATTTTGTAAACTTTTTACAAGTGCCTGTTCATTTTAGACTAAATTCTTTTGTGACTTTTGTGGTTTTCTTTTTAATTATCCATGTGAAAAGCCGGTGATCTTCGCTTCATCAAAATCCAGCTGCATTTCAATCGCTCTCATCACATGATCATCAAATATCTTTTCTCTTTTCATTCTATGCAACTCGTTTCTCTGTGCCTGAATAACCTGTCGCAAGACATCTTTATTTTCATTAATCGCCGTTACATAATCTCCTGTGGAAGCCATACATTGCGCTTTGTCTGCCATCAGCATCATTTCGTTTTCCAGTTTATGTTTCTGATGACGTACCAGACTGTTTGTTACGGCCAGCTCAGAAAAATCATTATCCAGTTTATGCAATGCTGTTTCTTTCAGCTTACGCATAAGAATTACTTCCTGTTTTTCTTCCGGCAGTTCACTTCCGGAATCCTGGATATTCAATAATTTCAGGATCGGGCTCAGCAATAATCCTTGTCCTACCAGAGTAATCAATATGATAACGAAAGTTACAAATAAAATAATATTCCGGTGGGGAAATGCTTCTCCGTTTGGTAAAAAAGCGGGTATCGACAATGCTGCTGCCAATGAAACGACCCCTCTCATCGCTGCAAAACTGATGATAAACGGCTCCCGCCAATCCGGCTTGGGAACTTTTAATCTTAATTCTTTGGAGCATACTCTTGGGAAATACATTAATGCATAACTGTATAGAATTCTTGTCCCGATAATAGCTCCCCCAATAACCACACTGTAGAAAATACCTTCTGAAATGGTGTATTCTTTCATTCCTTCGACTACGATAGGAAGTTCAAGACCAATCAGGATAAAGATGATCGTATTCATCAGGAATATCAGGACACTCCATACATTTCCGGACTGAATCCTTGAGGTATGGCTTAGATAACAATGTGAATTGTATGACATCAGCAATCCTCCGGTAACTACTGAAAGCACTCCGGAAAAATGAAAATGTTCCGCTCCTACATACATGATATAAGGTACAATAAGTGTGATGATCGTATCTATATTGGAGTTGGTAGGAATGACCCTCAATAATGCTCCAAACAGAAAACCGACAGCAACCCCTACCGCGATTCCTCCAATTGCCATTGTAAAGAAATCCTGAACAGCATCTCTCCAGATAAACTGTCCTGAAATAACTGCTGCCAAAGCAAATTTGAATACAATCAAACTGGATGCATCATTAATAAGACTCTCCCCTTCCAGAATACTGGTGATCTTTTTAGGGATTTTCATATGCTTCAGTACCGAAGTAGCCGCTACCGCATCCGGTGGGGAATTGACCCCTCCCAACAGGAATCCCATGGCTATTGTAAGGCCAGGAATGATAGAGGACGAAAGATAGGCCACGACTATGGAGGTTAAAAATACCAATCCAAAAGCCATGGAAAAAATCTGCTTTCTCCATTTATGAAAGTCCTGCCATGAGGTGAACCAAGCCGCTTCAAACAAAATAGGCGGCAGGAAAATAAGGAACACAAGATCAGGTTCTATTTCAATACGGGGCATTCCCGGTATAAAGCTTATTAATAATCCTGCAATCACAAGAAAAATTGGATAAGCGACTTTTAATTTTTGCCCGATCATCACCAATATCATCACAGAAAGCAGTACTGCAATGGATATTATAACATAGCTGTGAATCATTTTGAGTCAGTTTTTTTTAAGTGTTATTTTTATTTCCGGATATAACTTAATGTATTATCCAAACCTTATAGGTTTTAGAAACCTATAAGGTTTCCTTTATATTCTAAGTCCAACTCTTTTTGTTTTATAAAGAATATAAAACTGAAAGGGTTAAAGTACAATATTATTCTTCGGAGTAATTGCCGGCGGAAGGTCAGATTCATCCAGCATATCTCTCATATCAATTTCAATGGTACGGCTGATCTGAGTGATGGGAACATCATTGGGACTTCCTTCAAATGGATTGACAGAAGCTTCTCCTACACTGTCCAGGGTATGAAAACACCATGTCACCAGTAAAGAAAACGGAATATTAAACCATATTGCCCATCCTTCAACGATGGTTCCTTCTCCTAATTTATCAAATTCTTTCAGCAATCCGAAAGGCACAAAGACAATAAATAACAGCAAAAGATAAGTGGTAATGGAAGAAAAATTTCTGGGATAAGGAAAGTTTTTAATTCTTTCAGCTTTTCCCTGACTATCGGTAAACTTTACCAATTGCTGGTTGATCTGCGTCCATTGGAAATCGTTTAACTCTCCTTTTTCATAGGCTTCAGACAATACTTTACTTTGGCTGGCCATCAATTGTGTTGCTCTGTTCTTTTTGCTTAAAATATACTGAACTTCAGGTTCTGAAAGATAATTTTTCAATTCTTCATCCAGTTTGGAAAGTCTCTCCGGAATGTCATATTTTTTGGAATATTCGTCAAACTGGGCCGTCCCCATATTTTCCCATGCTCTTGGCTCGCGAAGCTGAAATCTCAGTGCTGTAAGCCATGCATAATGACGAAGAAACATCTCTTTTACTTTAGCGGAATCTTTTGAAATCAGCGCATCTCTGAGAATATATCCAAAACTGCGGCTGTCGTTAATAATAGCTCCATAAATCTGTCTTGCTTCCCAGAGCCTGCTGTAACTCGCATTGTTTTTAAATCCTACAATGAACGCTACTGCGGTTCCCATGATCGCAATCGGCTGCCAGGGAACAGAGAGAAATGTCCAGCCTAAAAAGTACAGGACTGTAGGAATAGCTGATAGTACAATCAGCGCGTAAATACTTCTTCTGGTCCAGCTAATGAACTCACGAGCTCCAAACCTTTTTCCTGAATGCATAAGTGTTTATTTATTTGTGTTTATTATTTTATTTTTTAAATAATGATTTCATCAGAGCATTCAGCGATACCGATCAATATTAGTTTTTAGTAAACGGAATATTGTTATAAAAACCAATCTGAATCTGCCCCCGGTTCCTGTTTTCCTGAATCTGATTCATATAACCTGCTTCAATCCTCATGTTTTTATTGATGACATATCCTAAAGCTCCATAGACTCTGTTTCTATCAAAAACCGGACTATTAAAGTGAAGAAAGATCTCATTATATACCGAAGCATACAAGGTTTTTGGCAGCATTTCCTTTTGGGTAATCGGAATATTCACTCCAATCATATAACGGAATCTCATTCTGAAATCATCTTCCAGAAAACGTTCTTCCAAACGGTAACGGTGCTGAAGATTAAAACGCCCGAATTTCTGCTTGGTTATAAACTGCTGGAAAATTCTGTGTTCAATATTTTCTTTTTTCTCACCATTTACATAGGGCTGGCTCAGAATGAAACCATATCCTAGTAAAACATTATTATTATTTTCTGTAAGATCATATCCAATCCCTGTACGGATCAGCAATTGTTCCAGGTCTCCTACTGCGTCGAAATTACGGTACTGAATCTCATTGTGCCAATTCAGCTTCTTGCTGATCTTGTTATTTCCAAAATACATATACCATGCTCCCATATCATTTTTTTGAGCATATGTCAATATTGATCCTAAACTTAATACCGTGAATGCCAACTTCGTAAAAACCTTTTTCATGCTTAATAATTATTATTATCTATCGTTTTTAACAAAATTAATAATTTAAATCAATAATAGCAAACAATATTTTATACTGCGATTTAAAGAGATTCTGATGAAATGGTTTACCTCTATTATCCATAAAGTATTATCCAGGAACCTGTTCTGCCAGAATATCATTTTCATTCTGGTCAAAATAAGTACAGGTCATTGCATGGAGATCCATTGTCCAGCCTTTGATTCCATTTTCTGCACAATCTTTACAAAAAGTTATGTAATCTGTTCCTCCTTGCTGATGAAGCTTCAGTCTTACTTTAAAATTTTCAAGGTTTAAGGTATCAGAAATGGTGAGAGAATCATACTTGCTTCCGGTCTGCACAGATTGGTTTTCGGTATTAAAGTATTCGGTATTTCCTTCCGAGACATATGCTTTGTAGTGAGAAACACCCAACGTCTTTATAGCTTGGATATATTGGGGGAAATCGGCTCCGCTTTTTACTTTTTGGTGTTCTGCTTTAATGTTTTCAATTGTAAATTTCATTCTTTTGTATTTTCTGAGTGTTACTTTTTAAGGGTATAAAATTATTATTTTTTCATAAACAAATCATCTGCATCTGCTTATAAAAACAAAAATTCATGTCATCAGAAAATATAAATTTTATTTAATTTATTAATGAAAACAGTTCTAAGAATATTTATTCGAACCTGTCTTTTAAGTAGTTCATATCTGCGATTTTACTCTCTATGGCATATACCACTAAACCTGCTGTATTTTTGGCTCCGGTTTTCAGCAAAAGACTATTGCGATGCCCCTCAACGGTTCTGGAGCTTAAAAAAAGTTGATCTGCAATTTCAGAAGTGCTGTATTGTTTACAGATTAATTCCAATACCTCTTTTTCTCTCTTGGAAATATGATTGGCATCAAAAATACTGGAAACTTTCTTTTTAGGTTCTGTAAGGTTTTGATGTAATGCTTCCATTACTTCATTATTATAGAAAAAACCTTTACTATATACTTCCCGGATTGCAGTGAGTAATTCTGCGGGACTTGAGTTTTTTTTAAGAAAGGAACAGGCTCCTGACTGTATCATATTGACAATAAACGCTTTTGTATTATAGCTCGTCAATGCAATAATCTTGATCTGAGGATATTTGATATGGATTTGTTTGGTCGCTTCTACTCCGTTAATTTCCGGCATATTGAGATCCATCAGAATGATATCCGGCAGTTCTTCCAGCGTTACAAGTGCATCAAGCAGCTCTTTCCCATTGCTGAAATCGCTTACCAGCTCAATATCTTTCTCCCGCTGTATCAATAATGAAATTCCCTGACGAAACAGCGCTTCATCATCTACAGTTATTACACGAATCATATCCTTTTCCATCTTATAAATATTTAAAATGTAAATTCAACAGTAATTCCTTTAGTGTTTTCACTTTCAATGTTCAGTGTTCCATTGATAAGTTCTACCCTGCTTCTGATATTGCGCAACCCTAATCCTCCTTTCAAAGTATTTTCATCAAGATTAAATCCTTTACCATCATCTTTATAAATACAGGTATTCTTTCCGTCTCTCCCCAAAAATTCTATGTCAATATGAGTACTTTCACCGTGTTTTATAGAGTTGTTAATGAGTTCCTGAAGTATTCTAAAGATATGTAAATTTTTTTCATCTTCTGCTTTTGCAAAATACAGACTGCTAGAATAAGTAACCTGCAGGGTTTTGGACAGGTTAATTTCTGAGCACAATGCATCTATTGCAGCATGCAGTCCAAATTTTTCTAAAATGGGAGGAAGCAGATCATGAGAGATTTGTCTGGCGCTTTCGGCAGTTTTATTGACCAGATGTATGATTTTATTTTTCTGATCGTTGTATTCTTCTCTGGCCATATTATCAAAATCCAGGAGATGGATATGTAAAGAGACCACGCTTAGTTTTGAGCTGATGTCGTCATGCAGATCCTGAGCGATCCGCAGCTTTTCTTTTTCCTGAGCACTTATAATAGCATGGGTAAGATCTTTCTCGTATCTAACCTCCAGCTCTTTTTTCTGAATAAGATTTCTTGTTATTTTCTTATTTGAAAAATAATAAAATATGATCAGGGTAACAGCCAATAAGGTAAATGCCAGAAAGGTATAAACGATAGTGGAAATAATTGTATTCTCATTCATCTTGTAAAATCATAACAGTAATTACACATTTTTTCTACGGGAAGAAAGATATTCTGTCAGAATAAAAATCTGGTACACAATAAACATAACCACATTGAATACCCATATTTCTTTATGCAGTTTCCTATTCATCACCGTATACAGATTTCCGGACAAAAATATAACGGTACTGCTTATCAGATACAGTAAAAGTCCCAGGCTTATATAATTGTATTTCTTGTTGGTATCCAGTATATTATATAAATGAAATAATGCCAGAATTATAATAGAATAAGAAGTGACAAAAATTTCAAATAGATTAAAAACATAATATTTTTCCGGATATATTATATATTGTATAACGAGAACGATAGGAATGATAATTAAAAGAGTACGTGCTGTTTTCTTCTGATATTTTTCCGTTAAAATTTCATGAAAGAACAACCCCAGTAACAAAAACTGACCTATCAGATAATAATGTGAGAAAAACAGATTATTAATCTTCTGATAATTCATTACATAGAAAACAATTTCACATAGTAATATCCAGGCCAAATAGCCGATGAAAAATGTATAGGCTTTTCCAGAACCGGAAAAGCCTATGCAATATACTGCCAGATTAATCAGCAGAATGCCTTTTCCAATTAATGACAATATTTCAATCCAATGATCCAATGATCTCTAGTTTTTCAGGTTACAGATTCAACCATTTCACAACGGAACATACACTTGGACAAGGTGTCGTCATATCATATACATAATATCCTTTATCATAATCTACAATATCATTATCATCTGCATCTACCCCTACCATCAGAAACTTAAATTCTCCTTTATTGGTAATTGCATTATACCCCCGATATTTTTCAAATCCTTTGTCTTTAATGAAAATATCATGAACGTCTTTTGCAGGGATAAGGTGAGCCCGTATAGACATTCCGTCAATCACTTTTGTATTTTGCCAATTTGCAATCCATGTTTTAGCATCATCTAATGATACTGCATGTTTAGGTAGTTCCATAGTTTTTCTTGTTTTAAATTATATAATAGGTTTAGAATAAAATCACTGTAAGTGCACATTACAAGTTATGAAAAAAAACTAACCATACTGTGAAATAAATTCATTTTAATTAACATAATATCCATTTTCCAAAATTATAGTAATATCAAATAATAAAATCGCGTATTTCTACGCATTTTTCAATTTGGCATTTAATACGCTGTTATCGCTTTGTATTTCACTGTTTCTTTGTGGTATCCTTTATAGGAAAACCTCGTGAGAATACAAACAGTACCGGAAGCTTATGGTCTTCTGTAAACACTAAAAAATCTGTATCATGAAAAAAAATATCTTTTTTGCAATTTTTGTTATCCTAAGCAATATTGCAGCGATCAATGCACAGATAACCACTGTAACTTTTGAAACTTCACCTGGCGGTAGTACAAACTTTACCAGCAATGGATATACATTCAATATTGTTTCACAAGCCGGAACTTTTAGAATTCAAAGCAATTATCCGGGCACCGGATGGAACGGAACAGCTAATGACAATGTCTATATCGACAATACAGGAACAACCAATATCAATGCTCCTTCCTTCAGTGTTAAAAGCAGTTCTTCATTCACTGTGTCCAAGTTTTGGGTATTCTTAAGCAATACTGCTTTAAACCAGACGACCTCATCAGGAACGCTGATCATTACAGGAAAATTAGCAGGAGTTACAAAGTTCACCACCACAAAAACATCCGGCTTTAATACAACATTCAATGCAACAGCGGGAACAACAGGCATCAACAACGGGTTTACTCTAATTGATCTTGCTACCCTGAATAACCAGAATAACAGCAACACAACCATTGATGAAATCCAGCTGCAATCCACCGGAGGATATCTCTATATGTGTCTCGATGCTTTTACATGGACAAAAGTTTCAATGCTGGGAACCTCAGAAAACACGATCAAAGACAAAGCGAATATTTATCCTAATCCAACTTCGGGAGTCTTCCATATAGATCTGAAGAAAAATGATAAAGTCTCTTTATATGACCAGTCTGGAAAACTGATGAAAGTTACAGAAGCGGTAAAAGGTGAAAATAAGTTTGACATCACCGAACTTCCCGAAGGAATTTATCTCATCACAACAGAATCAGCAAGCTATAAAGTCATTAAAAAGAACTAAAAAGCTATTTCTTACAAACAGTTTACAATACATACTAAAAAAACCGACAGATATCTGTCGGTTTTTCAATATTTTCAATACAAAAATGAATTTACGGATGTTGCTGCATTTTAGCAGGATCATCATAATTTACCATCCAGTTGATCCCGAACTTATCGGTAAACATTCCAAAGTAAGCTCCCCAGAAAGTATCTGCCATTGGCATAGTTATCTGTCCGCCAGCAGAAAGACCGCCGAATAATTTGTCTGCTTCGTCTTTAGATTCTGCGTTCACAGAAATAGAAAAATTGTTTCCTTCTTTGAAGTTAGAAGCCCATTCTCCGCCTGTATCACTTCCCATTAATATTGTTTCCTTAGAAATCGGAAGAGAAACGTGCATGATTCTGTCTTTATCTTCTGCAGAAGCTTCTTTCCCTTCCATTGGAGGCATTTCCCCAAATGTTCCGATGTAAGGATATTCTCCGCCAAAAACCGACTTATAGAAATCGAATGCTTCTCTGCAATTTCCATTAAATGTTAAATAAACGTTTACTGATGCCATAATTGTTTTTTATTAGTTAAGTTTGTTTTAAGTAGTCTTTGTTGATTTTCAAATGTTTATCTGTGCTGATCTATAAGAATCATGTTTCCATCCGGATCTTTCAGATAAATATGTTCAGGTCCTGAAGTGGTTTCATCCGCTTCTTTCCCGATTTCTATCCCGCTTTCTTTTAATCTTTTCTGAATTTCACGCACATCTTCAAAAGATTCGAGATTCTGTGCATTTTCGTCCCATCCCGGATTGAAAGTAAGCATATTTCCGTCAAACATTGCCTGGAAAAGTCCGATCAATGTAGAACCATTCTTCATAATCAGGTAATTCTGTTCTGCAGCTCCTGCCATGGTTGTAAAGCCCAGCTTCTCATAAAAGTCCTTAGATTTCTGAAGATCTTTTACACTTAAGCTGATTGAAAATGCTCCTAATTTCATATTTTTTTTGTTTTTAAAGCGAGTTGATGTCCTGCGAAAATCAATCCCCAAACGAGAATTCCTGCGATCCAGAACCAGATTGGAGTAGGTAATGTTACCATCATATAAATGGTCATCAGTAAAAAAATAATTCCACAGAGTATTGCTGCTGTATTTTTCCCGTTATTTGAAATTTTTGTAGCTGTAAATCCAGAAAGAAAGGCAGCTAATGCATAGGCAAGAATGATAAAAAATAACGCCATAAAAGGAGCTTCACCTACATACACTTTCAGTGCCTCCATATCTCCGGTACCCGCTTTTGCAGGAGGAGGATATAAATAATGGCCAATATTTTCTACTAACGTAATGCATAGAGATCCCACAATAAGCCCCACTACCACTGCCAATATTCTTCTCAGCATGATTATTGGTTTTTTAAATGGGTTGCAAACTCCAGAGTTCCATCGTAGCTTTTCCAGTCGCCAACAAGCTCAATGTTTTGTTCTTCAATTTTTTCTGTTTTCTTATTCCATTTGAAGTTGTAGACCAATTTTCCTTTAAGAAGCCCTGAATGTTTTCCTTTGTTCTCTTCCGCCAGCTCATATTCCCCAAATACAGTTCCCTGCTTTTTGGAATCTTTATATTTCGAAATGGTAATCTTACCTTCAAATTTTGTATAGTTGGTATCTACAAGAGTGTATCCTGAAACAAAATATTCCTGATCATTCTTTTTATTCTGTTCAGAAATATTGATCTTAAGCTTCAGTTCCTGACCTTTGTTTCCAATAGTTCCTATATAAGGTTTACTATTGTTCAGCCAGGTATTTGAAATATCAGGCATCTGCCCCAACACAAAATTGGCGGTCAGAATGAGGAGTAATAAAAGTTTTTTCATGCAGTGATTTTTAAACGCCAAATTGTGACAGGTGGTGGTTCAGATGTTTGGCAAACATATTATTCCACTCCTGAGATTTCAATTTTCCGAAAGAGAAAGATTCTTTACCATCAAAAGCATCTGCTCCCAATTGCTGGGTCTTTTGGATAAAACCAATCAATCTTGTTTTTTCTTCGTGAAAATTTTTTCTGGTCGTTATCAAAAACTGCGGAGCGGTAGGAGAATCTCTTGGATATGCTTTCTCTCCTACTACTTTAGGTTTTACAAAGGTCTTTAATATAAATTTTGCAATAGATCCCGGTTTCTTATGCTTCTCGGGTTCATAGATCATCTCATAGGTTATACTGCAGTGTGCCAACATCTGATCTACCGTCATTTTACCCCACAAACCATGGGTATCTTCCACCAGTCTGTTTATTCTATCAATATAGTTTTGAGCATCTTTTGCATCAAATACATTTTCCATATAATTTCTATTTTACTATGGACAAATATATTAGTTTTTTCGTTTGATTTTATAGTCGGTTGAAAAAATTGAGAGTTGCCGGCAACAAATTAACCTGCAACAAAAAACTATTCAACATCCTCCTGAGAAGTATTCTCAACCGCAATTTCCTGTGGAGCTGCTTTTTTGAAAATAAACCAAAGTTTGATTTTTAAAGCAATCCAGCCTATAATCGCATATACCACTAAAAGAATGCTTAGATGCTTCAAATAAGGGAATGTAAGTTCTACCGAACCTTTTTGAATTAATAGAATTTTAAAGGCCTGTAAAAAAGGAGTTAACGGAATAATATTGGCAATAAACTGAACGAAACCAGGCATTGCATTCAAAGGCCATGTAAAACCACTGATGATGAAAGCCGGTGAGGCAATTACCATAAGAATCTGTGTTGCCTTCAATGCGTCAGGAATCAGAATACTGATAAATACACCTAAAAATGAAGCTGATCCCACAAAAACGGCTGTCAGAAGAATAAAATTGAGTATTCCTTGGGGCATCGGAACGTGGAAAATCATATGCATAAAGTAATAAATACCAACAATCAGAATAGAAAATACCCAAATTGGGATCACTTTAATAAGCATAGTTGGGAAGGCCCATTTTTTCATTTTCAGATATTCTTTCACAAAAGATCCTCTTTCAAATTCGGCAGCGAAACTTACGGCCATTGCCAGGAGGATTACCTGCTGTAATACCACTGCCAGCATCGCCGGCCACATGAAGATAAGGTAATTTCCTGTTGTATTGAACAGGGTAATATAATTGGCTTTGAAAGGTTCATATTGTGTAGCCGCTTTTGCAGCAGGCATTCCTGCTTTTTGAAGGGCTTTGATGGAAGCTCCGGCAGAAAATGTTCCTATGGTCAGCTGAAGCGCTTTGGAAGCAAAATTTGCAGTTAAAACATTCCCTGTATTGATATAAACATTCAGTTCAGGGTATTTTTTCTGAAGCATATCTCCTTCAAACCTTGAGGGAATAATCACGACAGCCGCTGCTTCATGTCTGATCACCTCATCCTTAATGCTCAGAGGTTCCTGCAAATATTTGATAATTTTGATGCTTTTATTATCATCCAGCATTTCCGTCAATTGGTTAGACAAAGGAGTATTGTCTCTGTCGACCACCAATACGGGAGTATTTTCAACTTTTCCGCTTTTGTAGACAAACCCCAGCAAAGTGGCATAGAAAACGGGAGCCAAAAAGAACACCGTCCTTAAGGTAGAATTGCCGATAAAAAGTTTGAACTCTCGTTTTAAAAGACGGAAAAATTCTTTCATCTGTATATTTTTATATTGTGAAGAACAAAATGAATCTTACTTAAAGCTCATCTGTTCCATTTCAATTTATTTAATGATTACATTGGCATTGACCAAAATACTTTTAGCCTTATTCATATCTTTGGGTTTTACTTTAATCTCGTAGATTGCGTCCTGCAGCTGATAGTCAGGATAAGCAGTGGTGATATCTGCATACTTTGTCAGCTGCTTGATATACACAATGTTTCCTGTCAGGTTTTCTTTATTATAAACCACTTGCATATTGACCTCCTGCCCTTTTTTATATTTTGAAATTGAACTTTCCGGGATAGTAAATCTGAAGTAGGTGCTTTCCGGAATATATCCGTTGAACAGGGCAAAACCAGCGGTTGCCAACTCACCAGTGTTCAGGCTGATGGTTTCTATTTCCATATCGTTGGTCGCAATGATGTATCTTTCAGAGTAAGCCACATTAGCTTCCTGTAAAGCTCCTTTGGCCTGTGATGCCTGACCTGCTGCCATTTCCACTTTTTCGAAACGGGTTCCTCTCTGTACATCATCCAGTTCTGCTACAACAGCATCATATTGTGCTTTTGCTCCCTGCAATTTTGCATAGATTTCGTCATGAGCCTGCGGAGACATTAAGCTGTCACGGAACATATTGTTTGCTCTTTTGTAAGATTTCTGTGCAAATTCATATTGTTCTTTCAACCCTTTATATTTTGCC
Organism: Chryseobacterium sp. MEBOG07; assembly: GCF_021869745.1. NCBI lineage: Bacteria > Pseudomonadati > Bacteroidota > Flavobacteriia > Flavobacteriales > Weeksellaceae > Chryseobacterium > Chryseobacterium sp. MEBOG07. The sequence continues at coordinate 2,211,969 of NZ_CP084579.1, read as the reverse complement.
TGAAGCTGCCTCATCTGATCGGCTGTAGCTCCGTTTTTCGCCATCTGCTCCTGGGCTGTGGCAGCACTTACGGCACCCTGAGCCTGAGCTATTTTTGCAGAAACTTCCGGTACATCAAGTTGTGCCAGGGTATCTCCTTTTTCACAGTTTGTCCTTCGGAAACATATATTTTTAAAATCCTTCCGGTTACCTTAGGGGCAAAAGAAATCACATCTTTTTTTGTTTTACCTTCTGGATCTTTGATCTTTTCATTTTTTTGTCACAGCTCCCCAGCATAAAGAAAACAGCGAAGAGTATAGATATATTTTTATGCATCATTTAAATTTTTAAGGGATTAAATAAAATTTGGTGATATCCAGTTCCTGGGTAGATCTCATCAGTTCTATTCCCGCTCTTCTCTGGTTGAAAATGGCATTCTGATATTCCAGTTCGACAACTTCAAGGTCGTTTTCTGCATCGATCAGCTGAGAAGATTTACTCATCCCATATCTGAATTCTTTTTCTGCCTGTATGAGTGCATTTTTGCCAATTCTTTTTCTTTGGCTTTTAATGGGATCTGTGCAGAAGCAATATCATAGTTGGTTTGATTATTGGCTAGATTCAGTGTCAGTTTTTTCAGGGCATCTTCTTTCTGGTTTTGGAGTACTTCTTTTCCGACTTTAGCTGTCTCTTCTGCATGTTTTCCTTCTTTACCGTCGAAAATCTCCCATTTAAAGCCTACTCCAGCAGTGATCAATGGAAATACGTTGATATTATTGGGTCTCCAGTCCAGTTTTTTCCCTTCATATCCAAGTATTGGGACTGCCGGAATAACGTTTTCTGAAGACTTGATCCTGTTACCATACAATCCGATATAATAGGCGGAAGCCATCAACTGTACTTTAGGAATCATCCATGTTCTTTCAGCTTTTATTTTATAGTCTGCCGCACTGATGCCATGTTCCAAAGCACGGATCTCGGCTCTCTGTTCTATTCCTTTTTCTGCAGCAAGCAATTCTATCGGAGACAATACCGGATCAATCATTCTGAGTCGGTCTCTGCTGATGCCGGTTAAAATATAAAGCTGGGTAAGAAGCAGTTCCTTCTTTCCTTCATATTCTACCATTTTTGCATCTAAAGTAGCCTGAGCCAGTTCGATTTTCTTATGATCGTAAGGTGTAATCAAACCATAACCAAGCGCTTTATCTGCGGTCTTTCTGTTAATGTCTAGTCTTTTTTTACTTTCATCCAGCACTTTTTTAGACTGATGAATCAGGGCTAGCTGATCATATGCTTTAGAAATAGTGGCAATAACCTCATCTTTTGTTTTTTCCAGCAGAATATCTTCAGACTTTTTCTTTTCTTCAACGGCTTTTTTCAGGTACTTGACCTTTCCTCCTGAATACAGAAGCATTTTGGCATCTGCCTTGGCAATCCCTGAAAAACCTGACACATTGAAATTATTGTTAAAAGCTCCTTCCGGAATATTGATAAAGGGAGCGAGATTGAATTCCGGTGACGTCAGTCTTGCTGTTCCGTTGAGATAGCCGGCTTTACCACTTAATTCCAAAGTAGGAAGAAAGATATCCTTTAGTTTGTGTTCGTCAAGATCAGTAAGTTTATTTTGGGTAATCTGCATTTTGAGGTTCGAATCCTGAACCATAGCACTATCCAGAAGTTCTTTAAAATCCGGCGCAGACTGAGCCCAGCCAAAAGCAGGGAAAGCAAAAAAACTAAACGTAAAAATCAATAAATTGTTTTTCATGGTTTATGTTTATAACAAATATAATGCAAAAAAAGATAAAATCCTTAAAGATAATTCTACAATATGGTGAATTTAAAGTAAGTTTAAAATATGTTTAAGTTTAAATCCCTACAAAATAAAGTTTTGGCCAGATCGTTTAAATGTTAATTAAAAACTAAAAAACTTTGAAAAAATATTTAACTCTACTTTTTCCATTCACTTTCTATTATGATTTCATAAGTAAACAAAGGGATAAAATGATATTCTTCCGAAAAAAATCACTGATTATTTTTTATTCTATCCTGAATTTTGGAGGCCGAATTCCTACGGAATGAGAAACCGAGTAGATAGACTTTTTGGAAAATAACAAAAACAGCATTTCATCTTAAATTCACAACAACCTATTTAATAAAAAATATATTTTGAAACAAATTCTCACCTTATTCTTCTCTTTACTATACATCTTTTCCGCAGCACAAGATCAGGAGATCTGCAAGTGTGAAGCTTTAAAAAAAGCCAGGGACAGTTCAAGAAAAACTGATTCTTACCATTATAAAATAACCAGAAAACAAGCACTTACTCCTCCTTTTAAATTCATATCTATCCAATATTTAAAAAGGTTTTCAAGATCTGAAAACATAATAGATTCTTTAGAAACAAAAATAGCTTCTGCAGCAAGCAAAGTGGCATCCGACAGTCTATTGGGAAATTATAAAGTAAGTGATTCCATAAAAAAAATAGAATTTGCAAAACAATATGGAGATGTTCCCTGGCCATTAATTGTTAAGACAGGCAAATTTAATAATACCATTGCTATCCTTTATCAGACTGATTCTTATTTCAATGTGAAATACTATCTGAGAATCTCAATGGACAATGGAGAAACATGGAAGAATTATTATACCGGAATGGAAAAGAATAATAACTATTTTTTTAAAAGCAATTCTCAATTCCCATTGTGGAAAGACAGCCGCCATCTACAAATTGAAGCAGATATTGTAAGAATGACCAGACCATTGACCTTTCCCCATGGCGGACCTGAATATGAGACCTTAAAAAACAATGCACTGGTTGTTATTAATATTGATGAGATCATAAAAGATTCTGACGGTGACGGGCTTAATGATCTTGAAGAAAAAATGGAACTTTTTACCAATCCTCATTCAAAAGATACCGACAACGATGGAGTTTCTGATTCCGAGGATAATAACCCCAAATATAAAACGACAGACAATGATTTTACAAAAGCATTACTAGCCGCCATATATGGAGAATATGATCTCATTAATAATCCTGATCCATTAACCATTGAGTTTATCGTGAATTTAAAAACATTTAAAGAAGACTTTGCTTCACAGAGGGAAAGGTATAAGTCTTATTCAAATAACGATAAAAAGAGTTTCCTTGATATGCTGCAATATGATGTTATTGTAACTGATGACGAAAACCTAAGAAGAGCAGATACTTTGGGTAAAAGAATAATTTTTCTCACCTCAAAAGAATTTTCAAAATACGTCCAACAAAGTTTTAGTAATTTATATGTTCCTGTTTACAGCAAACTTTTCAAATGTGATGATAAAAAGACACTTATATTTTAATCCATAATGGAGTTTCCAGAGGTGAAACTTATGTCATAACAAGAGTTCCTGAAGGTTGGAATATTAAGGTAATTAATCATTGGATAACATAATAAAATTCGCTTTATTCTTTTAATCCAATCTAAATTTTGGAAGCTGGATGCCTACGGAATGAGAAACTGGGAGGACAGGCTTTTGGAAAAATGATCTGCTCAATCAGCAAAATCTGCGAGAGATAATATTCAATTATAAACGAAAACTCCCCACATCACTGTGAGGAGTTTTCTGTATAATTATAATAAGCTGATTTACTTTTGAACTGCTTTTTTCATCGCAGCATCCGGACGTAAAATTCTGTAACGTACTTCAATATCTTTTGGTACATAGAATACCAATGGAAGTTTGCTGTTGTATCTTACGATTTCAGGTTTTAAGGTAACAAACTTCTTAGTCTCTTTCTGACCAGGACATCCCATCAATGTTCCGGCTGTTTCTCCTTTAGACTCTACTTCATAATAGTTGTATCCCCATCCCTGAAGATCCTGAGTTTTCATTTCTCCCATCAGGAAGTAATTGTTACAATCTACCATTTTTTCAGCACCTACGAAAAGCTCAACTTTTAAATCGTTTTCATTTTTTGCCACGGGAAGCTGAATATATACTTGTTTATATCCTTCTTTCGCTTTTGGGAACATTTCAATCTGTAGTTTTTCAAACTTTTCTGCCTTCTTTTGTGCGAAAGCATTTACTCCAGCCATTAATATCAATCCTGTAATTAAAGTTTTAGAAAATTTCATCTTTTAATAATTTTTTAATTTGTATTACCTTAATTCCAAAAATCATTCCATAATTAAACAATTGTTTGGTTTTTCGATTTAATTATATTTTTACTTGAAAGCTTTAAACAAAAAAACTGTAGTAAAATCACTACAGTTTTTATGCTTATAAATTATTCTGAGATTGTCACATTATTTCCTTTTGTGTGAGCATTCATCTGTGGTGCATAATAGTTCTGCATGGTCGTAATTCCGTTGGAGAATTTACCGGATGCATTGGCCACCACATCATATTCAAAAACATATTTTCCTTTCGGCATGTACTGAATATAGAAATTGGTAGAGGCGTCTTTGGTCGACTGATAATACCCTAGGTTATTTTTCCATTGGTAACCTGAAAGCACATCTGTAGGCTCAAATCCAGCAGCACGCATATCTTTAATATGAATAAACTCCATCGCTCTGTCGGTATTCAGGATCATTCTTACCGTTATCTTATCTCCTACTTTCAACGGGGTTTCGGTTGAGATTTTCTGAAGTTCTTCTCCGTTTACGGTTTTCACTTTCTTATAAAGTTCTTTCGTCACGGAAATATAGTTTTCTGAAGATTTGATTTTATCCAGATCTTCATAATACTGCCAGAACAATCCTCCCTGAACAATTCCGGGACCAGGTTTTGTAACGGTGACAGTTGCTAAGTTTTTATCTACAGCATCTGTTTTCACTGTTGATTTCACATATCCTGTTGCCTGAGTCTGAGGAGCTAATTCTTTTCCGCCCCAAACGATGGTAGCTTTATCACTTTCTGCTCCCGTCCATGATTTTCCTGAATTCAAAATAGTGAAGATCACTTCTGCCGTACCTCTTGAGCTTCCCCATGAGTTGACTTCTTTCTGAGTTACCAGCCAGATTTTCATGTCTTCAATAAAGTTTTGGTCATTGGATTTTAACTTATTGAAAGCTTCCAACGCTCCTGCATGGTTTACGACTTTAGAACCAAACCATCCCCAGTCATTCAGGTTTTGTTTCCAGTAAACTCCTTGTGTTTTTGTATCTGTGGAAGTTTCTTTAAGGTAGGCCATCAACTTATCAGATATCTCTTTCAAACCATAATCATTCATCAATAATGCTGAACGGTGAAGTCCGAAGAATGTGAAATCTGTGATTTTAGCTGTTTTTGCTTTTTGTTTTACCAACGTTTTCAGAGAAGCTCCTTTTCCTTTTAAAGGATATTGCTTTTCCCAATAGTTTCTGGTATCAAGGTAATCTATCGCCCAGTTGTTCCAAACGTTGCCTTTTTTCACATCAAAATATTTGCTGACTTCATTGTCTACATATTGAATCAATTTTGCTACTAAAACTTTCTGTTCTGAGCTCTGATAGTCTTTCACATTATCTTTTAACCATGAATTGATTTTTCCTAAGTTTTTCAGAATATACAATGATGTTCCGTAAGAACTTGGATAACCAGGATACCATGAGAATCCACCGTCAGGGTTTTGCAGTTTTTTGAAATCATCCCAATCCTGATTGATAGAATTTTTCATTGTATTGACATCAAATAATAATGCCAGCTTCTGCATCTGCTCCCCTTCATTTTTACTTTCCAGTACCCAAGGAGTTTCTTCAAGCAACAACTGTTTCAACTCTTGATTTTTCTCAAGATTTGAATTTAATAATCCTTTATTCTGATATTCTTCAAAAACTGTTTTCATTTTCGGGTTGGCTTTGAATATTTCCGAAGCCAGCACATCCGCAAACCATTTATTAAAGATTACATCCGCAGAATTATTCTGATCATTTTTAAGACTTGGAAGCGCAAACATAATCTCCCAGATCGGATTCGTAGTGAGCTCCAGTGTATTGGAAACATTAGAAGCTGTTGTAGAGGTATTATTTTTAAGATTATCCAGTACAAATGTTTTCGTTTCACCTTCTTTCACAAAAACAGGAACGGCATCCGTCACCAACATTCTGTTGGGCAATACGGCTATAGCCTGTTGTTCCCCATCAGAATAGGCTCCAGCTTTGGCAACAACTTTGAAAATAATAGAGGAAACATTGTTCGGAACTTTCAATTTCCATGTGAGTGCATTGCTTCCGTTTTCATTCAAACTGAAGTTTTGTACTCCTGAAGTGATTCCGAATTTTGAAGAAATATTTTCATTGGTAAAAGCATCCAGAATCTGTAATTCGGCAGAACCATTCAGTTTTTTATCGGTAAGGTTTGATAGTTTCGACTGCAGATTCAGTTCATCTCCTTCTCTCAGGAATCTCGGATAGTTTGGTGTTACCGAGAATTCTTTCTGCGTTACCACTTCTTTTTCTAAAGTAGCAGCTCTTGCATCTTTAGTGTGTGCTAAGAACATCAGTTTCCATTTTGTCAACGCTTCCGGAGAAGTGAATTCAAAGCTTGCATTTCCTTCGGCATCGGTTTTCAGATCCGGATAGAAGAATGCCGTTTCGTTCAGATTTTTACGAACAGCTACTTTGTCCAGGTTTTCTTCAGAAGATCCTGGAGGAAGAGTTTCTACCTTCGGAGCTTTTACAGGTTCAGGAACTACATTTTGAATAACTTCCAATCTATCTTCTGCAACTGCAGCTCTGGCAGTTTTAAATTTTGCCCCTGCAATGGGTGATGGCGGCGGTGCATAAGCCGGAGATTTCACTCCTTCCTGATTGCTAAATCCTACAATTGTTTCTTTTGAAATCGAAAAATACGAAAAATCACCATCAAACCAGTTAAACTCAGGAACAGCTATATACCTGTCTTCAAAATATCTTAGTCTCTTCTGATAGTTTTGCTGCTGCAGATAATTTTTGATCCCATAAGAAGTTACAATCACAAATGGGGTATATAATTTTCTCCAGCTGTAACTATTTGCAGCAAACTGATCCAGAGACATATCATACATATTGGCTAAAAACTCAGCATTGATCTTTTCTTTATCATTTCCGGTTACTTTCACCGTCCATTTTTCCTTAGCATTCGGCTCAAGCTTATCTCTGAAGGTTACCGTTTCAATTTTTAAAGGTTTTTCTGTGTCTTTTATTTTTAAAGAAACAGATTCTGTATTCACATCATTGAATGCTACCAGCTGAAACTGAAGGTTCAGATCTGATACACTTTTATCTTTAGGAATTTCAGCGGTATATTCTAATATTCCTTTTTTCATCTGATGAACTTCTGAAGCAGTTTTTCCAGATCCATCCTGTACAAAAACATTGACCAATGCATCAGGAACTGCGGAGAACACATAAACTTTCGCCTTTTCTCCTCTTGACAATTCTTCTTTCGGAGCAATTACTGTAAGGAATGTTTTTTGAGTAGGTTGTAAAGCTGTTTTATCCCAAACACTGAAATACTGAGAAGTTTTGATGGTATCTTTTCCTTCTATATTGAAAAGTTCCAGCTGGTAATCTCCTGTTTCCAGTTTTCCTAAATCAAGATTGGTTGAAAGCTGAGTATTGTCAGTAGATGGCTGTTGTTGTCTTTCAACCAGTACTTTTTCCGTTTTCCAGTTTTTGATCTCATCATTTTTATCAAAAAGATCGTGTGGGAATTTGCTGATAAATTCTTCTTTTGAATATTTTGGTAAATTCTGAACATCAGATTTGAAATTATCTCTGAAAATCCTGTCTGGAGCAATCAGTTTTGATAGCTTAACCTGATATGGCTTTTTAAGATTCTGTTCGTTATAGTTTTTAGTTTCTACCTTTAATTTTACATTTTCGTCTGTAAAAATATTGCTGATATTTTCTGCCTGAATATAATGAGAAACCGACGCTACTTTCAATTGAGTATCCGCTGTCTGCGTTTCACCATTGATGTCTGTAACGGATGCATTGATGGCATAATTGTCAATCTGTATTCCTTCCAGTTTTTCATCTTTTTTAAGCTCCAGACGGATAACAAACTCTCCTTTTTCATTGGTTTTTGCTTCTCCAAGAATTGAGTTTTCATTATCATTATTCTGTGGGTACCAGCTGAAGTATCTCCATCTGATATTCTGTTTCTTGATTTCATAGTTCACTGTGCTATTGTTCAATGGAACTCCGGAGAACATAACCGCTTTTCCTTTCAGCTCTATAGTCTGTCCGTATTTGTATTCCTCTTTTACAGGATCAAAAGTGACTTCAAACTTAGGTCTTTTGTATTCTTCTACTTTGAAATTTTTATATCCCTGGCTTTCTCCGTCTATTCTCAGATAAAAATTACCATTCAGTTTTCCTTTTGGAAGGATGAAACTTCCATGATAAGAACCAAATTCGTTGGTAGTGAACTCTTGCGAAGAAACCTCTTCACTATTTGTATTTAATAAAGTTATTTTTTGTTTTAATCCAGACAGAACTCCTTCAACTTCCTTATCGATTCTTGTATTAATAACTTTGAAATAAACAGTCTGTCCGGGACGATATATTCCTCTGTCTATGAAAATCTGAGCGGTTGAGCGAGTCTGTTTATTAGGATTATAATCGTCAGCATATCCTCTGTTTCCATACACCTGCATGATCTGGAAATCATTCGTCTTAGGCTGCTGGATCAGGAAAGTTCTGTAATAGTCTTTACTTTCGGTTGATGGGAACTTAAATACTCCATTTTCATTGGTTTTACCTTCAATTTTATTTAATGTTTTATTGGAAACAAATTCATAAAATCTAAGTCCCTCATTTGTAATCGTTTTACCATTTTCACTATTTACCAGCTTCAACTCATCTGCAAGAGGTTTTCTGTCCGTTTTAGATTGATAGATAATTCTGTTTCCGGAAACCAAAAAGTAAAAATTATGTCTCGAATCGGTATCTTTCATATCAGCTCCGGCAACAGTGAATTCTGCTACATAAGCTCCTGAAGGAAGTGGTCTCACTTCCAATGAAGTTTTATGATTCTGATAATCTTTAGGATCCGGAAGCTGGAATGTTTCTTTCCTTACCAGATTCTTTTTCAGTTTTCCAAAGGTATTGGAATAAGAGTCCTGAGCATATTGAAGCAACGAAGTAAAATCGTCTTTCACTTCATAAATATTCAGGGTAAATTCTGATACATTCTGATATTCTGCCACAAAATGAATCGGGAGATTATTCTGAGTCTGGGATTCGTATTTTAGGGTCAGGTAAGGATTTACAATCTGAGCTTCTTTGCTTTTGATATTCTCGAGGAAAAGAGATTTCAGATATTCACTTTTAGCCTGAGCAGCCAGTGCAATCGCTTCTTTAGGTTTCTTCTGGGCAACAAGTTCATCCATAATATCTCCCATGATCATCACTTTATAATCCCCTTCTACATTAGATTTCAACAGATTTTGAAGCTGCTGAAGTTTATCTTTGCAATGACTGAAATTACAGTTCTCCGTCAACTTTTCCTTCATGAAATACAGCTTTGAATTACCGCTGTTCTGTTCGATCAGTTCATCATAGATAGCATTGATCGTCGTATGGTTTGCTGTCAGTTCATTTTTGGTGAAAATATTGTTTTCAGATAAAAATGCTACCTTCTTCATTGCATACCAATCTGCCAGTGTTGGAAAATAGGCTATATCACTTGTTCCAGAAAATATATTCTTATACTTTTCCAGGGAAATCTTTTTCATTGCAGACTTCTCCTGATCAAGTTCCTGAAAGTTTTTAGTCAAATAGTTTTTAAAATCAAGCTTACTCCATGTTTCAATCTGTGAAACATCCTGAGAGTTGATATTGGTTCTTCCGTTTATTTTCCATGAGTTCTGGTTGTAATAATCCATGAAAAAGCCATTCAGTAAGACTTTATAGACCAGTTTGCCTTCTCCGTTCACTTTCCCTTCCGCATCCTTAAGTTTTTTGAAAAATTGGGAAGCAGAATCGTTCTGATCATCATCCACAGTTTGGTTTACAATACTGAACTCCGCTTTCAGAGATCGGATCAGCTCGAAGGCATTATTTTCTTTCATGGCTTGTTTTTGTATGTCTAAAATAATGGGAAGATTAGATTTATAAGCTCCTTTCGTACTGTTTTCAACAATTTTTTTCCATTGGGTATCGTATTTCTGTGCGGATACCGTTGTAAAGCTCAGCATTACAAGCAAAAGCAAAAAAATCTTGGAAAATCTTTTCATATATATTAATTTTGATAAATGAACATCTTAAAAATACTCAAAAAAACTATCATAGACAGCCAAATTTATGTCTCCCTTATGGGAACTCTTTTTGCAGTATTTTTCATGACAGAGCAAAACACATTCCGCTTCCCTACTTTTGCACTTATTTTCATCACTTATTTCAGTGGTTATCTGTATACTAAATATCAATATACCAAGCATTTTTTCAAAATACTGTTTGTCAATGCACTCGCAGGAATCACCTGTGCACTCCTGATCATTTATAATCATAATGAAATAAGACTATTGAAATGGTTCATCATTGTAGTATTGGGATTACTTTACAACAGCTTTTTCCTTGATGTTTACATCCGGAAAATCCCTTTACTGAAAGTTTTTTATGTAGGATTGGTATGGGCGCTGGTTAATTGCTGGCTCACTCTTCCGGAATTCAGTATTCCGATTTTTCTGATCAGTTTTTTCTTTATCACGGCACTTGTCCTTCCTTTTGATATCAGGGATATGAATAGTGACAATGTAAAAACCTTTCCCATGCTGATAGGGGTACAAAATACTAAATACATTGCGTATGCCCTTGTTTTCATCAGCTGTATCATTGCTACTTTCTATCTTGAATTACATTATGCTTTGGCTTTTTTTATGGCAAGCATTATAACTTATATTTTCATCTATTTCTCTGATAACAAAAGAGATGACACGTATTATTCATTCGGGGTGGAAACTTGTTCGGCACTTCCTTTTTTATTTTTACTAATAATGGAGTATTTTTGACGAATGATTATCAAGAAGCTTTCCCTCTACAATTTCAAAAACCACTCAGAGAAAAAATTTGAATTTTCACCACAGATCAATTGTTTTGTGGGGAATAATGGCGTGGGAAAAACGAATCTTCTGGACGCTCTGCATTATTTATCCGTAGGAAAAAGCTTTCTGGGAAATACTGATCTTAACAATATTAAAGCAGAGGAAGATTTCTTCACCATTGATGCTGAAATTCAAAATGAGGACAGTGAAGATATCATTAGAATTACCCAACCCAAAGAAGCTAAAAAGGTAATCAAGAAGAATGATAAAAGCTATGACAGGCTTGCGGACCATATCGGTTATCTTCCGAGTGTGATGATTTCTCCCTATGATTCCAATCTTATTTCGGATTCTGGAGAAAGCAGAAGAAAGTTTCTGGATTCTATGATTTCTCAAACAGATTCTGAATATCTTTTTGACCTCATTCAATATCAGAAAACCATTCAGCAGCGAAATGCTTTGCTGAAATATTTTGCCAAGAACAGGACGTGGGATAGAGATTCCCTGGAAATCTATGATGACCCTATAACCCGATTCGGGACAAAAATTTTTAAGAAAAGAAAAGAGTTTGTAGAACAACTGAACCCCATTGTTCAGAATTTCTATGAGATTATTTCCGGCGGAAAAGAAACGGTATCTGTTATTTATGAATCTCATCTGCTGGAAGATTCTTTTGAAACTCTTTTAAAAGAAAGTATTGAAAGAGACCGTATGCTGACTTATACTTCAAAGGGAATTCATAAGGATGATCTGCTTTTTGAGATGGATCATGTTCTGATCAAGAAGATTGGGTCTCAGGGACAGCAGAAATCCTTTCTTATTTCGCTTAAACTTGCCCAAATGAGCCTTGTAAAGGAATTAACTAAAAAGACCCCTATCCTATTGCTTGATGACATTTTTGATAAGCTTGATGACACCAGAGTTTCACAATTGATAGAACTGGTAAATAAAGAAAGCTTCGGACAGATTTTCATTACGGATACTCACAGAGAACGTACGGAAAGTGTGGTAAAGAAAATTAATGAGGAAAGTATAATTTTTGAGATATGACATCAAAAACTCTTATCTTATTATTTTCAGTACTCTTTCTATTTTCTTACGGGCAGAAGAAAAAGAAAAAACCTGTGGATCTGTTAGCGGAATATCATTCTTTCAAAGATGGTGATCTCAGAAAGGATTTTAAACCCACACCACTCCATAAGAGAATGGCCACATTTCCTTTTAATAAAGCAACGAAGGTAAAAATCATTTCTTATAATCTGAATTTAAAAAGAAGTACTGCCAATTCTTATACGCTTGCTCCTCCGCCGCCAAAAACGAAGGAAGACTCTATTAGGCTTACAAAATATTACGATAGTATTAAAAAAAATAAAAAGTTTGAATTAAGAGAAGCTGTTGACCAATCTGTCTTTGCCGGCATTCAGGAATCCAAAATTTTAACTTTGCCTGAGATTTCTGAGCTTACTGATGTAATCTACAATACCTGCGACAAGTATTATATTAAATTAGTCTCCTCCAGCGGATGTTTTTTCCCAAGAAATGCAATCTTATTCTATGATGAAAGTGATACGATTTTTGCTTATTTCGAAATTTGTTTTGAATGTTCAGGAATTGAATCTTCACCCAGAAATATACTAGATCCTTTCAAAACTTGTGAGTATCTTTATCCTGATTTGCAAAAGTTTTTTAGAAGTAAAGGACTAACAACTGAATATGTAGAGAAAAAATAGTATGAAGAAGAAAAAACGTGAATATCAATCCTCTGAGCTGGTAAAATCTTTTGCCAGAATCTACGGTTTTGAACATAAACTTGTTGCTTTTGACATTAAAGATTTTCTTGAAGAGTATCTTGATGAAAGCCTTTTCAAGGAAATAAGAAGTGTCAATATTGAAAAAGAATGTATTATTATCAAAATTGATTCTCCTCTGCTGAAACATGATTTTAAAATGCGTAAAAGCTTTTATCTCAAAAAGTTTCAGGATAAATTCGGAGCGGAAAAATTTAAAGATCTTCAGATATTGTAAGACTAAAGCTATACCTATAGAAAAATGCTACCCTCGGGTAGCATTTTTTATTTTAAATACTATTAATGTTCTTCTGATTTATTAGAAATGGTACTGCTCATTAAATCATCTGCTTTTTTATCCAGTCCTGAGCTTAATGGCAGGAAGAATTTCAGCGGATGTTTTGCAAAGTATCTGAAAATTTCTTTATAGATCTCACTTACCTGTCCGAAATTCATTTTTCTAGATCTGAATGCCAGAAACATCGATAAACTGAAACTTACCAGGAAGTTAAAGAAACCTATCAGGAATACAGTTATAAAAGACATCCAGAAGGTATAAGAATCTACTGAAAAATCTTTTCCATACAGCCCCAATGCAAAGTTACCTGCCGCAAAGGTAATGTGTCTGATATCCAGATCCAGCCCAAAAAACATTCCTACCGGAGCTGTTGCTCCCAGAAAAACACCAAACCAGAAATTGGAAATGATTCCCGGCCAGTTTTTAGCATAATATTTTGAAAGTCCTTTTGCAAATTTTTTCCCAAAGAAACTTCTTATCGAAAGGTTTTTAGCAATTCTTTCAGGAATCTGGTAAAACACAGAATTGTTTCCGATATTCCCCGAGATAATCCCGGAAATGAAAAGATAGAACCCTGCAATACTTGCATGTAGAATTGCTTTTGATTTAAAAGGGTCAAGGTCTTTTAATAATTTATCCGAACGTTCTATAGCAAGGTTTTGTGAGAAAAATACATCCAGCCCGTAAATGATGGCTAATGCTATCGGAAAGGCAAGCAATACATTTCCTACAAAGGCAATGAACTGACTTCTGAATAATTTAGAAACTAAATGGGCAAACTCCGTATTATTTCTTTGGGCTTTTCCCTCTTCAGATAATACTTTCGTCATCGTAGCAGCCGTCATAGCCGGCTGTTTTGTGGCAAGAGTAAACCCCATCAGATAGATCATGACAAATCCCATCGCGTAGTTCATGGAATACAGAAAGGCGTGTGAAAAATCACTTCCGGGGATGTATCCATACAGCATTTTCAGAACACAAAGTGCTCCTACAATGATTCCACCACCACTCGCTTTGTAGAACATGGTCATATATTCTTTCCTTGTAGAAGTAATATAGTGGGTTCCGGCTTCTGCGGTATGATTGGTAATAAGATGGGAAATCAGTCTCGTACTGTCGTTGATGAGATCTGAAATATTGTTTTTATGAGATTTATAATTTAAAATATTAAAAATCAACCGTTTAGACTTTATCAGAACGTCCTCATCGGTATCAATAACCAAGAGCTGAACAATCTCATATATTCTTTCTGTCTGCTGGCGAATCTTTAACAGGGACTGATTGATCTTTCCGGAAATACCATATTTGGCTGAGTTTTTAAAAGCAATATTAACGAACTCCTGGCATTGTTCTGCATAGATTTTTATCTGCTTATATCTGCTGTCCTTAGAATGCAGCTGCATTTCAGGATCTTTTACCAGATCTTCGGCTAATGTTTCCAGCTCATTCTGAAGGGCAAGAAACGGATTGTGTAAATTCCTGTACTGTGGGGCCATTCTCACCACCTCCACTTCCATAGCCATCCCTGTAACCCTCCATGAAAGAATATTCATAGAGAAAATAAGTTCTTTTTTCACGTTGGGCCGGATAATAAAATCCGAAGCACCTAGCATGTTTAAAAACTCATCAATCTCATTTTCAGGCAGATTGTGAAGGTATTTTAAATCTTTATTTGGTCTAAGACTGACATTATCAATCATATACCACACCGTTTTTTCATTTTCAACGGGTGGCAAAACCTTGTTCAGAATTCTTTTTTTAAGTTCCGGAAAGAAGGCATTTTCTGAAAGAATATTAGCTTCCGTCAGCGAAAGATTGAATGGTCTTCCCCTAAAAATATTGTGAATATAATGTTTAAAGTTCTCGGCAAAATTAGGATTGCTTCTGAAAAAATTGAGCACATCTGTAAAGTCTGCTTCTTTGATCGTCTCTAAAAACTCTGCAAAGGGTTCTAAAGAAAGGGTTTCATTCTTAAAAGAAAAATATTTTTTAAGAACTGACTCAAAGTTTGTGCTGGAATTAAAGAATTTCATTAGTACAAAGATACTATTTCAAACTCACATTCCTCATCTGTCTCATAATCCAATTATGTTTCTTTCTCAAATAAGGAGATGGATTTTTAGGATCATATTTCTTTGGATTAGGTAATACAGCAGCAATCCAGGCTGCATCTGAAGCACTTAGATCTTTGGATGGTTTTCCAAAATAATACTGGGCAGCCGCTTCTACCCCAAATACTCCTCGTCCCATTTCAATGGAATTAAGGTATCTTTCAAGGATAATATCTTTGCTCCACACTTTTTCGATGATAAAAGTATAGACCGCTTCCAGTCCTTTTCTCACCCAGCTTCTACCCTGCCAAAGAAAAACATTTTTAGCAGTCTGCTGGGAAATCGTGCTTCCACCTCTTACTTTTTTGCCTTTCTCATTATATTTCATGGCTTTTTCGATGGCTGTATAATCGAAACCATCATGATCAAAGAATTTCTGATCTTCAGAGGCTATCACAGCCTTTTTCACATTGTTTCCCATCTCGTCATAGGAAATATAATCTCTGTGTAGTTTTCCGTATTCAAAAAGCCCTCCTATCTGGGTAATCGTTATAGGAGGATTAAAAAATCTACCCCATATAATAAAAACAACATTCAGAACAAGAACGATGAAGATAAGCTGTTTAATTTTTTTCCACATAATCTATAAAAAGGAAAGGCAAAAATAAGCAAATAGTATGAGTTACTGCAATTCTTTCATATAAGTAAGCTGATAATCGGGTAAAAGCTCTGGATGGAAGATCTTAATATAATCTTTAAGGATTAAATCTGCTCTTACAACACCGCTTTCGAAGAAATCATTGGCTTTAACCTTCTCTTTTCCTGCGATCGTGTAGATCTTTCCTTTATTAAATACATCCAGCTTCCCATAGAAAGGATTCATACCCAGCATTTCTTTTTTTGAAGTATGACTTCCTGCATTCACCCAATACTGAACGCCCCCTGCTTTTGCATAGACTTCCTCAAAGCTCATTGTCAAAGCTTTTTCATCTTTATTATCCTTCATGATATAATTAGCATTGGCATCAGAAATATAATGAGCAACAGAAGTATTTCCTCCAGGAAGATACCACACATCTCCATACATTTCGTTAGCCAGGACAACAGGTTTCTCTTTTGCTGTTGAAGCCAGTTTTTTCAGCTCACTATAGTTTTTCTCAACTTCCTGATATTTAGCTTCAGCCTCTTTTTCTTTTCCTAGAAACTCCCCGAAAAGCTTGATATAAGCTGTTTTTTCTAATGGCTGCTGTTCCATATATTCATCCAGGAATATAACCTGAATTCCATTATTTTTCAACAGTTCATAAGTATTGTCAAAACTGGCAATATGATTGGTAAAAATAGCATCCGGTTTCATGGAGATGATCTTTTCCACATCATATTTCTGCTCGCTTCCTACATTCTGTATTTTCCCTTCTTTAAGCAGATTCTGTATTTTTTCCGAATAAATATATTCCGGACTTGAAACCCCTATGATCAAATTTTCTGCTCCCAACTCTGAAATATACCCAGCCATACTAGCATTCAGCAGAATTATTTTCTTAAAAGGAGTTTGATTTTGCTTAAAATTATAAGTGAAATTCCCGGATTTTAGCTCCAGGGCTCCATCATGTTCCTTAAATTGGATACGACCTGAGATATTTGTCCAATCTGAGGACGAAATTTTTGATTCTCTTTTACAGGCTATTAGCGAAAATACCGTAAATAAAAGTAAAATTTTCTGTTTCATCTTTCAAAGAACGGAAAAAAGTGCTATATTTGCAAACCTTTAAACAACAAGGTAACACAAGGCCTCGTGGCGCAACTGAATAGCGCATCTGATTACGGCTCAGAAGGTTACAGGTTTGAATCCTGTCGAGGTCACTATATTTTAAAAGAGAATTTTGTAAAATATTGGAATCCAATTAATTACAAATTCTCTTTTTTCTTTTTGTATCCGTTTTTGTATCCGAATTTTCAAAATAAACTTTTTAAAAGCTATTTGAACTTAATTAAATCTATCTGAATTGTAATCAACAAAAACACTTACAATAATACAAATATACTACGATTTGAAATAACGCCCGTTACTTTCAAAATAATCACACATAATGTTTCTTGCCGTAGCTTCCCAATCTATTACAACGAAGTTTGGGAGATTGAAAGGAATATCATTTTCGTATAACTCCTGTATAAAAGTTTCATCATCAGGATAGCTCCCGCAGTAAAAATTATTGGCATACTCATAAGCACTTTGAAAATCGATCTTACCAAGATTATCCAAAACTGCTTCAAACACTTCTGCATCATACTCTGATTCATTTATTTGCTCAGCAATCTCGTAAATCTGGGGAGATAAAAAACTTTCTCCTATCAATCCGAGTTTCTCAAATAGTTCGCAGTACTCATAATCCTGAAACATAAACTCAGGTTCGGATTCGTCATAGTGTAGCTCTCGCATTGCTTCCTGTAATTCTTCAAAATTTGAATAATCAGAAAGATTCAGCCATTTGCCATAAATACTTGAGTTGTTGTACTTGCGATAAGTTCCTACATAGATACTAGCAGTATCAAGACAATTTTGTAAATTTGTCATGTTGATAAGTTTTAGATACGTTAAAATTTATTGATGTGCCTTGTCGTGCTCCAACACCTCAAGGCTTTTTTTGTATAATTAAGATGTATTTTAGTAGAAAGTTGCTATTAAAATGCAGAATAAAGATACATAAAAATCCTCATAGATACAAGTGTTCAAGATAGTTTTAACTTAAAAAGTAATGTTTTTAAAAAGATTTTAATCGTTTTGGAAAGATGGCAAAAAAGCAAAACCAGTTTCAAAAATCACAATTCGAGTATAGGGGGTATAGCAAATTTTTTGTTGATTAGATATACCTTTTTATGATTGGTAGGTTGGCTCTCAAAATCTCTATATAAAATTTCAGAATTGGGATATAGGGTGTTTCCATATAGGATTTTGAGACGTTTGGGGCAATTTGGAATATAAATATATTTACAAAAAGCTTGTAACCTTAGTCCTTTTTTTAATTTGTTCAAAAAATTCTAAACTTCATCCATAATAGTTTTTTATAAATATCAATAATATTCGTTCAATAATGCATTTAATATTATATAATATTGTGTATTTTAGCATTAAAACACCTATTTTAACATATAAACTAATAGCAAAACTAATTAAATATGAAATTTCAAATTCTAATAGATGATAATTTCTGTAACTACTCTTCTGATGGAGAACTTACAGGAATTGACAATAAAAAAATATTATCCATAATTAATGATTTTGAGGACGGAAAATGGAGATATAAAAAATTTCAAGAATTTATTTGGGATAATGTTAAAGAAACAGCTTTGAGTATAAAAGAGCGAAATGCCCTAATAAATGATGAAGGAAGTACGCTTAGTAAAGCCGTGGAAAAACTTCGTTTAATAGACGATCCTAATGATAAAGACAATGGTAGTGGTACTTGGTTTGATTTAGTAAAATTTTAATAAAAGAGACCTTGATTAAAATAATCAAGGTCTCTTTTATACTTTAAACGTCTATCCATAAAAATAATAGCAAAAAGTTAAAAAAATGCAAAACATTTTATCGTAAAATAAATTTAGATTTGTAAAAATATTAATTCAGAATGTATGGAAAAACACCTAAAAAATTCTAGAATACCGTAACCAAAATACGAATACAATTCTGATTTTTTATTTTCATACTATAAATTTCTCTTCCGTCGATTAGCATCCTAAATATTCTATTTTAGGAAAGGAAAAAGAATCTATTATTTTCCATACTCCTCCTGATTGCCCAAATACTAGATTTTCATTTTTTTCACTTTGATATATCATTCGTAATAATAATTCTTCCGTGTATTCTTTTTCATTAAATAAAATAATAGTTTTTACTACTATTTCTGTTATAGCTGGCGCTTTATGATCAATTGAAATTATTTCAAAATCTCTTAATTTTTTATTTTCGAATACCTTTCTTACTTTTCCTGCTTCCTTACCAAAGTTCACTTCTTTTGTGAAAAAAGAAATTTGTTTAGCTATAGCACCATAATTATTGTTTTGCCAATTTATTAGAAATTTTATAGCATCTTTTTCAGGAGTAAAATCTTTATAATCATTTAATGTGCCCTTTGATGGAAAATCCTTATCTATTATTGGCTTCCTATCTTTCCAACAGTTCATAAATTTATCCATTTCTTTAAACTTTAACTGCTGTTCTTGATATTTAGTAGTGGTGTTTTTTAATTCAAGAAAAGATTCTTTTAAATTTTGTTCTTTATTTTCTTTAGGCGGATTTTCTTTATTCTTTTTTAGAACCTTTGCCCAATCATTAATGGCAAATAGAGTTAGCCAAGATTTTGCAGTTACATATTTATTGCCATAAGAAATATCCCTTCCATGAAGTATTCCATTTCGATATGGAAAAAATATTTCATCAGTAGTAGTACCTTTTCTAGTAACATTTAGTATATCTCGTAATTTTGAAAGCCCCGTACTATGTGCAGCAATAGAATCCCAAGCTGTTAAATCCGTATTTTCAGCAAAGAAACCTTTACTTTTACTTATATCATTGACAGCGCCATCAATTATCATCAATAGTAAAGGTATTGCTGAATAAAATCTCTTTGCCATTGTATCTTCGTAAGCAGCATTTATCAGTTCATTTCTTTTTCGAAATTCTGGTATTCCATAGGTTGATGAAACAAGCCATTTTATTTCTTCAGAAGTATAATAATCTGCAAGTTTATTCTCAGCACTAGTTATATTATTAGCTTCAGCAAGTTGAATACATTCCAGCATGAGGTTATGATTTATTGACTCATGAGCAATCCAACCTAATTCACTAAAATATTTGTTAAATTTATCTGGGCTTTCCGAAATTTCTTTGAATTGTTTTTCCAAATCCTCAAAATTTTCTAAAGCTCCCAAAATATTTTTGGCAGTCTTACTAAATGGTGCTAAGAGTGATGCAATTTGTTTAATTGCTTTTCCTCCTTTTATATTATTTCTAAATTCTTCAAATGAAGAATTATCTTCAATTTTATCACCCATACGAAATGTTTATTTGTATGCAATTAATTTTCAAATTAAGAATAAAATTAAAACAAATCAAACTGTATAAATTAAACTATTAAATATTAACTTTATGCTAATTTTATTTATATTAAATTTCTATGACCAAATCTTTAACAGCTATAATTGAATTATCCAAAAATGATGAATTTGAAACAGATATTACTTTAAATCAAATTATTCAAGCTAAAAGTTTAATCAATATTGAACCAAAAAATAAGATTGAACTTTTTAGTGTCATTTGCTCAATGAATCTTATTAATGCGGCTATTAAAAATAAAAAATTTCAAGAACAAGTTTACTATGGTATGTTAAAGCCAAAGGTGTCCCAACTCTTAATATACATTATAGAAAATGAAACTTTTAAATCTGAAGTTCAATTTTATATTGAAAAAGCAGACAGATGTGCTTATATAGAGATTAATAATTTACAATTTGGATTTCATAATATAACAATAGACAAAAAATTACAAAACTTTATTGAATCACCAGATAATAATCCAAAGCCATGGAAGGGAATACGGCTTCAAAAAATAGCTGGTGAATTATTCAACTATGCTATAGATAATAGAATCCAATAAACACCAAAAAAGTTATCACTGTTGATTATTATGTCTAAAAATCGCTAAGTCATCATCAATTTTCAATAACGCTAATACTATTAGCTTTAAATAAATAAGATAAGCATGATCGTGTTTCTCAGTATGGTCGGGAGTAGCTTGAGTACCATGTAAGTAACTATTTCTCAAATCCATACCATTTGTAAAATCACTCTTATTTAAAAAATAATTTAAATACGCCTGTTCTGGTTTTGAAAAAAGAGAGGAATGGAAATATATCATATCTTCAGATATCATTTTTTGAACTTCCTGTTGATAATCAGGAGGGTAATGATAATACGAACCCGCTTCATTTTCCCTTAGATCTTTAATAATAAAAATTCTTGGTATGTTTGTTATTTGTAGAAATCCATCATCATCTACAAGTATTAAACCTTTTTCTATTAAATAATTAAGTTGATGCTTTTGATGTTCATGATAAGAATTAAATTTAACCTTTTCATTTGCAAGCAAGTCAAAAAATGTAGTATATTTTTTCTCAAGAAAAGGCTCAACATAAGCAAGAAGCATTTGGTCAGAGAAAAATAAATTTGAATAAGCTAAAATTTCATCACATTCTTCATTAAAATAAATGTACTTATTATCGTTTAAACTTGGAATATCTTTTATTGTAGATGGTAAAGATGATATTTGTAAAAGCTCAAAATCGATGATTCCATCTTCAACATAAAGCTTATACTGCTTTAATAAAGACTCAAATTCTGGTGCTAAAAATCTTACTTTTTCAAAATTTGAAATTGCTGTTGGAATAGAAAAAGTCGCATTGTTAGCAAAATTATATTTTTCTGGAAAAACGTTTGTAAAAATAGATTGTAGGATAGTTTCCAATGAAATATTTAGTAAACTTAACATCTTACTATAGGCATGAATTTGTGCTTCTGAAGTCATTTCTGATAAAAAAAATATTCTTCCAAATTTATATTCGTTTTGAGAGCGCACACCCATAATTCTTTCATAAACATCTATATCATTTTTTTTACTGATAAGATCTATTCTATTTTGCTCGTCAACATACTCAAATAAGTTTTTAAAATTAACAAATAAAGAATATGGGTCATTGTATTGTTTTATAAAATCTGAACTATACAAATAATGAACAGTATGATTATCATCAATTGAGCCTTCTTTAATTTTATCAATACCTTCTTTAAAGCCAACTGTAACCCCATATTTAATACCTTTATTTCCAAGGAAAAACTTTTCAGTTTCGCTTTTATTTAAACGTTTTGCTTTTAATCTTGTTTTATCCTTAATTTTAAAATCACTCTTATTTCTTACATTTTCAATAAGTTGAACATAATTTAAATTCGTATCATTAGAATCCAAATAATTTTCTATAATAACTTCTTTGTCTTCAACAATTAGGCTTTTTGGAAGGAAAATTTTCTTTTGTTGAAAACTGTCTTCCTTTTCATAAAAAGATAACAAAATTTCAGCTGTTTTAGGATAGGTCAGTAAGAACTTCTTTATTTCGGCATCATAATAATTAACTAAATTTTTGTGAGTTAATATAATATTAATGAGGTAAGGTTCATTAGACAGAATAATTTTAAAATTGGCTTTAGATATCCGCTTGAATCCATTAAGGTTATCTATTAACTCCCAAAATGAATCAACATAACCGTAGAGAGTTTCTTCGTGCAAATCAATTACATTTTCATCATTTATATTTGCAATGAATTTTCCTATAATTTTTTTATATCCATTAACTTTTTCTTTAAAATTATGAATCTCTTCTTGTGACCATTTGTTCAAATACATACCAATATCAAAATATTTTTTGATATTGTAAAGTTCTATTATATCATTGATATCTGTATAATCAATTTTTGTATTATTTCTCAGTATATTTTCTCCTTTAGAAAGTTGGTAACCTCCTGCCATATCTTCTTTAGAATAAAATATAACTCTTTTTAAATCTGTCTTATGCATGATATTTCTATTTTAATAGTTTAGAAAGGTATTTAAACATTCAATTAAACCATTATGGGTTTCCGTAAAAAAATTAATAAGAATGAAATTGTATAAATTGAGTAATATTTTTATATATTAGACAATATGATATTTTTACTTTTACATAAGAAAATAACTTCATAACTATTAACCAATTCAAATTAAATATTGTGCCTGATTTAATCGATTCAAATATTGAAATTTTTAATGAAATTACTAAAGTTTACGAAACTGAAGTTAAGGAAGACCTTGATCATGAAGCCAAAGAATTGGTAAAAAGATTGAAGAAAATTCTTGATCAAAACTCTAGGATTTATAATTTAGAAACATTGAATGATGTAAATCCCATTAAATATTATTCTTTAAAATATAGAATTAAAAGTAAAGAAAGTTTAATTGAAAAATTTGTAAGAAAGAACGACGGTTTTACAATTTCAAATGTTGTTGATTTAAATAGTGTTACAGATGTATCAACTAAAAAGCCTTTACTTATAGCCGAATTAAAAAAAATCCCTGACATAATTGGTTGTAGGATAGTGACAGAATTAAAACATGATTGTAAACAAGTTCTTTCTTTACTTCGTGCACATAATGATTTACTAATAACTAATGAAATACTATTTGATAAAATAGATTTAGATTCCCAACCTCAAAAAATGAAGAATGGCTTATTCATCTATAAAATAAAGGGGATTTTTAGAGGTTCATTTGGATTTGAATTGCAAATAAAAGGGAAAATAGAAGAAGCATGGGGAGATATGGATCATGCCATATTTTATAAAGATTATTCAGTTACTCCCATTAAAAATGTCACTCAAGTAACTATGAATAATGTAGGTAAATTGCTCGACAATGTTGACGAGATTTTACTTGGCTTAAGAAATTCAAGTACTGAGTATCAAGAGAATTTAGAACAACTATCAAATCTTAAAGATTTAAATGATGAACTATTCCCTTTAATTCATAAGAAATTAGGAATCAGTTTTGAAATTGAAAAAATCGCTAGTTTTTTAACACACCTTAAATCAACAGCATTACAAAATATAGATGTACCACAAAGATTAAATGACTTAAACTGCGATTTTTTACAATTTAATGTAGACAATAATGACCTTAAAAAATATATAACTATTCGTAACAACTCTTTTGAGTTAATGATCTTGGAAATATCATATTTTAGTTGGAATATTCAACATGATAAATTTTTATTATCACACGAGAATTATGAAGAAAAATTACATGAATATTTATCAATATTTTTTAACAATTTTCACAATGTTATAGAAAAAGAGAATTCAGCTATTGCTGCAGAAATTGGTGAAGGTAATTTAATCAATACAGTATTGCAATATAGTTATCATATAAAAAATCACGATCTATACCTGTCTGAAAAAACATTAATTAATATTGTAAAAATAGAAAGCACAGTTGAAGAGTTTTTCCAAGACAAAGAAGATTTATTTGTAGATGGGGTTGATGCAAATGAATTTAAATCTGCATTCAAAAAGCTATATGTAATTGAAGCTTTAGGTTACAGCTCTCAATCAGCATTGGATGAACTAAAAAGATTATACGAGAAAATAGAAGATGAAATTTCATCTACACTTGATTCTATAGCTTATGATTTTAAAGAATATCTACGAAAAAATGAGGAGAATACAAGAGCTGATTTAAAAGTTGGTGATACTATAAAAAAATCAATTCTGACCATACATACAGCTGAAAAAATTATCACAATGTTAACTAATCAATAAGATGAATAATATAATCATTAGAGTTTCAAAATATTCTCAAAACAATCAAGAATATATTTCTGGTGTCTTTCCGTTTAGTATAATTTCTAATACGAGTAAAGTTTTGGTTTACGAGATAGATGATGATGGGTATCAGAGAAAGCCTAATAGGTCGCATTATCTCAAAATTAAAAACTACATACTAAAAAATAAAAATGACTTCAAATTTCCTACCTCATTAATTTTAGGATGTGACAAAAGCGAAATTACCAAATTACTCAAATATGATGACTGTGGTAATTATCTTGAATTTGATGAAAATTTTCAAAAAAAAATTTTCAGAATAGTAGATGGACAACACAGAATTGAAGGAATTAATGAAGCATTAAAAGATGATAATTCCTTATTAGATTTATTGTTTAATGTTGTTATATTAGTAAGTCCAGAAAATAAAAAATCAGTTGAATTAGAAGCCTTTATAGATATTAACTCAACAGCGAAAAGAATTAGTACTGATCTTGCAACATTGGCAAGATTTGATTATGAGATTAAGGAAAATTCAGTGATCGAAAATAATGCACCTAGACATATTGCTATTAAAACTGCTTATCATTTAAAAGAAGATTTTCCCAAATCAGTTTGGAATTCTGCAATAAAATTTGATATCCACTCTGACATCTCGCTAGGAATTGTGGGCGTTACATTGTTTAGAGAATCTATCGATCCAATAATTTCTATTCTTTTAGAATCAAAATTGAAAAATAAATCAAAAGCATCTAACTCCCAGATAATCAGAGATTATGATTTCTTGGCTAAAGATATAGCAAATGAACTGGATAAAGTTTGGAACGAAATAATAAGAAAAAAATGGAGTGAATGCTTTAGTGAATCGATTGTGAAAAATGAGGCTGGTGAGTTAAAACATATATATTATTCTAATGATTATTATATTCAAAAAACACTAGGTGTGAAAGTACTAAATGGTATTTACAGTGAAGTTTTAAAACAATATAGAGATAATACAGAAGCATTTGATGCGTTTAGAAAGATTATAATGGATAGTAAAATAATGTCCAAAGATTGGAAAAAAGGTGGTTTGTTTTCAGGCTTAAGTTCAGAATCAGGATTTTATAAGATTAGAAAAATGATTAAAAATGAAATAGAAAAACCGATTTATTAAGACCTTGAATTTAAAAGAAATATTTTATATTAAATACAATGACTAAACCCCTCTATAACAAGGGGTTTTTCAGGATTTTAACATTACATTTAAATAGTTTTATTATAAACTTGAAAAGATATTATCAATCAACTTAATTTTTTTTCCTAATAAATTTATAAGATAAAATTATTTTGTGAAATATATCATAAGTAGCTTTACAGATGGATCATTCAAAATGAACTCAGTTTCTCAATCTCTCTACAGTATTAAGCACACTACGATAGTATTTTTCAATTGTTTTTTTATTCTTACCAGTTAACTCTTTTAATTTCTTCTGAGTGATTTTTGGATGCTTTTCGTAGTCCCAATTCAGTACAAAATTCAGTAATTCATTAAATGTTTTTTCAGATCTTTCGTTACCTAGAATTTTACCATTAATTTTTAGTTTTTCAGACAATTTAATATTATCACTATATATAATTCTCTTTTTCGCCTTATTGTTTGGCTTGACTTTCCCTCTTAGATTATAAATTTTTATGGCTATTTCATCAATTTCCTCCATTTCAAGAGGAGGGCGACAGCATTTATCATTATATTTTTGTAAATAACGTTTAAACAAGGTAAAACCTGCTTCAGGATTTATAGAAATAATACAGTAAGCGTAAGCAACTAACTTCTGATTCCTTAATCCTTCTGGTATAATCTTGTAAGGTGTATAGCATTTACAATATTCTATTTTATTTTTTCCAAAATCATAATATCCTTCTTCATTAAACTTGAAATCTTTTTCTGCCAAAACATCTGACAAATTATTAAACCTAATGTTTCCTCCCCCATTATGATAGTAACCTAAATTGTTTATTTTATTACTATTAGAATGGGGGAATCTTTTAATTTCATTTATAATATTTGTATTAAACTCTAATAGATCTATTTCATCAGCATATTCATTATAATAAGCTTCTGTATCAAAACTAATAATGTTAATTCTACTACAATCATTACAAGCTTTATCATAAGGAATATCTAAAATATTTACTATATACTCATAGCTTTCTTTGAAATTTTCTTTTGAAAGGTTTCTTACTTTTACTAATAGTCCAAATCCATTTCCACCTACACTACGCCATAATGCTGTAACATACGTTGTATCATAATCAAAGTCTTTTTCTCCATCTATATCAAAGTATAAGTATCCAGTAGATTCATCCGCATTATCATTATTAATGTAGCTATTTTTAAATGTATAATTAAAACAAATAGAAGGAAGAGCTATTTTTATCGCTTGATAATCATTATTTTTTTCTTTGATTTCTCGCAACTTCAAAATTTCGGAAACCTCTATTCTTTTTTCATTTTTAAGATGTTCAACAAACTCAACTACAGAGTTTATTTGTCCGATAATATTTCTATTTTTTACATTTGTTATAAGTGAGAACATAAATTTTCGAGTTTTAAACAATGGTATTCCCATTGCAGATTATATTTAATTTTAAGCATAGCTTTAGCTCTCCATAGTACTTTACTATAGCTATATCTTGATTCGTTAAAATTTTGGAGACTGAAAAGATTGAGAAGAAAAATCTAACTCTGTAATTGGGATTGTCTAGAATTTCCCATGATTGAAGATTTAAGGATTTAACCTAGCTAAAACCTCATTCTTAGAATAATAAACTCTTTTACCTATTTTAGTATTTCTTAGAGTTCCATCATTATTCCAATGAAAAAGCGTTGTAAGACTAACATCTAACAGCTTTGCAGTTTCTTCACGAGTATAAAACTCTTTTTGGTCTTTTGATGCTTGATCCTGTTGCATTTTTTCCAATACCTTGTAAACTATTTGCTCAAATTCTTGCATTAGTTCATCTTTTGAAATTGAAATTAATTGTATCATATTTTTTTGTTTTTATTATTATGATACGAAGGTAGAAATTAGGTGTTTCCGAAAATCGGACGTTTTTTCCGATTAAAAATTACAAATTAAAAATATTGCTAAAATTATTTTCTCTTTGTTCTGAATATGATTTACCAAGACTTCTGAAACCCGCATTTTTTATAAATTCCTCGTAGTCTCTTTCGGTAATGAAGTTATTTTCGTTCAACCAGTCAATATATTTAAAATGTTTATGATTAAAAACAAGTTCTAATTGTTTCATCTTTTGAAAAAGGAACGAATAATCAACAAATCCATTGACTATATGATTTTTAGCGTATTCTAGAAATTGTTTATATGTAGATTTTTCTTTAAATATATCTTTCCAATCCACGCTGTTTTCATGTTTATTATCTTTCTTCTGCTTTTTTTCCTTTTTTAAAATAAATTTATTTTCTTCTTTATAGGTTTTATAGAAAGGAGAAGTTTTATCAATATACTTTTTATGATTTCCTACTATCCGCATCATTGATTTATTAAACAATCCAAAAATCTTTTTAATATTTTCAATATCAATATAAAACGTAACAGTATTAGTAAAAATGAATGGCGCAAATTTATAATAAGTAAGATTTTCTTTTATCTTTTCTCTGCAATCATGAAATTGTTGCAAAAGTTCAGAATTAATAAAATTTTTTATTTCTTCTATATCAGTTTTAGAATTATCTAGTATATAATCTTCTAAATCTTTTTCTATTTGAGTAAGAATTGCTGTAAAATCCTGTAATAAAATATCAGAATAATTATTTTTCTGTTCAATGAAATCAAAATAGTTAATGATTCTGATATTTTCAGTATTTGAAGAGCCGTTAAAGGAATCAAAAGCCAGAACATACATGAACCCTTTGCTTTTAACAGCTTCTTTCATTTCTCTATCAATCGGTATCAAATGTTCGACAATATTAATCTTTCCAATAGCATTTTGTTTTTCATCAAAAACAGTTACATTTTTGCCAAGCATAAATTTTTCTAATGTATGCCTGTCATATATATTAATTGATTGAAGATTATTTTTAATATTGTCAATTTTTGTCATATACGAAATATCTTTATTATAAATTAAAAACCAATTTTAGCAAAACTGTCTGCTGCTCGTACTGCCATTTCTTTTTCTGTTTTACCAATATACATTAAAAACTGCTTTTCAGTCGAATGCCCCGTTACATACATAACATCTGCCGTCGGTAACAAAGTGTGAAAATTAGTTGCAAAACTCCTTCTACCAATATGACTTGCAACAAGTTTATATTTTGGATAATTTCCAAGAACTCCTCTTTTTGTTTTATCTTCTAAAACTTGAGATTTACTACCATAAACGAGTTCAGTTATTTTAGCGTGCTTACATACAATTTTAATATCCTGATTCAGTTTTACATCTGATATTTTTTTAGGAAATTCACCATTTCTTTTATCCAATATTTTTTGTACTTCTTTAAGAATTGGAATTTGCATTAATTTCCTTGTCTTTTCCTGTCTGAATTCTATGTATCTCATATCTTTATCTTCCACAATCATAGATTTTTCAAATCTAAGAAAGTCACTCACTCTCTGACCTGAAAAACAAGCAACAATAAGCCAATCTCTTGCTATATCTAAATCATCCTGAATTAAAGTACAATTTTTAATTCGTTCAAGCTCTTCTAAACTTAAATAAATATGTTTTGGTTTATCTTTTACAAATTTTGTAACTCCAAGTTTCCACTCCTTTGTATGTGGGTGGGTTTCAATGTCATAATTTTCAGCAAATTTCGATATGGCTTTTGCATCTTTTAACTTGCTGTATATCGTGTCATGTTTATAATTTATATTTAAACAATATTTTTCAAAACTATCTTTAAAATAGTTATCCATTTCCTTAAACTGTATAACAGGAGGTCTTTTGCTGAAATTACAAAAGTCAATTAACATACTCTTCAAAACTTTAATTTTATAGTTCGTTCTTTTTGTAATTGAATTCTGTCTAAGTTCTAAATAAGTATCTATAAAATCAATTAGATTTGATGAATAGACACTTTTTTCTTTAGGGTTTAAAATGTAATTTACACAAGATTTCAGCCAAACCTTTAAGTCTAAAACAGAGTTGAGATTGTTATACTCTTGTAAAATATATCCTTCTATTTTTAATAATTTGGTATTGATAGATTCTAAATCTGTATCAAACATTTTCTTATTGGCGTTTTTACATTTCCCATTTTTCCATTCATCAACACTACATTTTAAATCTTTCATGGATAAACTAATATCAGTACCCTTGTCCTTAAATCTTACCCAAATACTGCTAGGTTTATTCTTAATATTACTTCTCAGAAAAAATACGACTGATGCCATAGTTAAATATATTTTTTGGTTTTCTAAAATACTAAAATGTATCCGTTTTTGTATCCGATTTATTTATTCTATCTAAATTAATTTAAATTCCAGTTAATTAAACTCCCCTATTATAAGCTGTTTACAGATACAATTACAGTTTACTAGAAAATTATAAATTAACTTGATGTAGTCCTGTCGAGGTCACAAGACTATAAAGCATCACTTTAAATCAAAGTGATGCTTTTTTATTTACTTATTAAGATCTCGGAACAAGTACAAAATTTGAAGAAATTTTTCAGCGTTTCTTTTGTATCCCTTTCTACCTCTTTAACTATTTCAAAATCATCTAAAAGAATGAAATATTGACACTTACAACAATACTAATTTTAGAATTTGAGCGGAACATTTTTAACATGTGGTAAAGTAAAGGGATAAAACCATTTATACGTCTTTAAGTTTTCCTATTTAAATATTAAATTGCACCTATGTTAAAAAAACTATGGACAAATACAGCTTTTTAGAAATAACCGCTTTTATTGGAATTTTTCTTGTATTTTTTCTTGCGTTGTTTTTATTAACTGTAAAAACCAAGCACAGACTTGCAAATTGGCTTCTTGCTTTTTTTCTTTTTACAAACGCTGTAGATGCTTTTAAATTTTTGATGCGTGATTTTCCTGTTAATTTCATTAACCTCGAGGCTTTTCGTTGGAGTATCAATTATTTAGTTCCGGCATCGTTTTATCTTTATGTATTGTCCGTTTGTTTTTCCAAATTTCGATTAAAACCGAAACATTTATTGCATACAATTCCGTTTGTTGCTTTCAATTTGTATATGATGTCAGGGATATATTTTGAAGATAAAGCTGCGAAAGTGAGTTTCATAAATGCGATGAATCAAACGCCTATCATGCATTTTTTTATTTTCTTTTCGAATTTCTATTTCAAATTTATTTTATTGCTTCATTTCTGGTGATTAGAAAGTCTAAAACCATCTATCTAGAGAATTATACAAATCCAAATATTTCTATTCTTAATGCACTTTACAAAATAACAATTCTATATTATGCTTTACATTTTTTAGTTCTTATAAGATGGCTGGTTAGCTTTATCTTTGGTTTGGGAGAACTTAGACAATGGATTGTTACCCTTGACGGATTTGCCTTTTTCTTTTGTACCTGTTGGTATCTATTTGTTGCATTAAATAATCCTGAATTTTTCAGAGGAGTTAATTCTCAATTAAAGCCTATCGTAGATCTAATTCAGAAACAAAAATCTTCTCCCATAATTGACGATGAAAAAATAAGCAAATCATAGCTTTGAAAGAATTTATGATTAAAAATGAACCTTATTTAGATTCTTCATTAACGATTCAGGATTTGGCAGAACAATTAAATATGCCCGTCAAAGATTTATCGGCTTTGATTAATCTGTATATGAATAAGCATTTTTTTGATTTCATTAATGAATATCGAATCGAAAAAGCTAAAGAAATATTGAAAAATCCTTTGCAAAAAGAACTGACTATTTTAGAAATTCTTTATGAGGTTGGTTTCAATTCCAAATCGTCGTTTAGTACTTCTTTTAAAAAATATACAGGCACAACACCGACAGATTTCAGAAAAAACACAAATTAATCCATTCTTTTTCTAAGAAATGCGTTCGACTTTTTTTAGTCGGTCGCGTACTGAGGTACTTTAAAGCACCTTTGCATCAAATTATGAAATCAGAATCGATTATGAAAAATTTCCTGTGTGTATTTCTTGTGCTTTTATCTCTGAATACTTTTGCACAAAAAGCCATATCAAATTCCAATAAAGAAAAAGCAAAAAAAATCGATTTGATTATTGGAAAATATCACAACTACAATCTTTTCAACGGAAGTGCTTTGGTTGTTCAAAATGGCGAAATTATCTTGCAAAAAAATTATGGAAAATCTGATATGGGCTGGAATATAGAAACAACTTCTGATACCAAATTCAGAATTGGTTCCGTAACGAAGCAGTTTACTGCAATGCTGATTATGCAGTTAAAACAAGAAGGAAAAATCAGACTGGATGACAAAATAAGTGATTATCTTCCTTGGTTTAGCAAAACGACAGGAAGCAAAATTACCATTCATCAATTGTTAACGCATACTTCTGGCTTGCCAAATTACACTGATTTCCCTGATTTTAAAACTAAAATGGTTTTCGAAAATTTGTCTGGGAAAGATTTTGCTGTCAAATATTTCAAGGATAATTTAGGATTTGAACCAGGAACAAAGCAGAATTACTGCAATACGGGCTATTATCTATTAGGGTTAATTATTGAGGAAATTACCAAGAAACCTTATGAGAAGGTTCTTCAGGAAAAGATATTTGATGTCCTTGGAATGAAAAATACAGGAGTTGAAGATCCAAAAGAAATCATTTCAAATTATGCTCAAGGATATGATTTTGATTACGACGGTTATCAAAAAACAGATTACATTAATATCAAAACTGCAGTGTTTTCTGCTGGCGGAATGTACAGCACAGCAAATGATATGCGAAAATGGGATGATGCTTTATACACGAATACTTTGCTGAATGACGAGAACAAAAAAATATATTTCACGCCCAATTTAGGTGATTACGCTTACGGTTTGGTTGTTCAGAAACATCAGAATTTTTTAGGTTCAGGAAAAGATATTACAACAATGGCACATAGTGGCGGAATCAATGGTTTTTCCTGCAATATTGCCAGAATTCCTGAGGACAAAATATATGTAATCCTGCTTGATAACACTAGAGCAGGTAAAAGAGGCGGACAATTGGAAGCTGTTATCGATGATGTCTTCGGAATTCTATACAATACCAAAGTTGATTTGCCTAAACCATTAATTATCTTCGAAGTTTATAAAAAAATGAAAACAGAATCAGTAGAAAAAGGAATTGCTTATTTGAAAGAACTGAAGAAAAACAAATTCGATTCTTATAATTTTAATGGTTTTGAAAATGAATTGAATAGATTAACATACAAGTTTTTGGGTGAAGGAAAACCTGATGATGCTTTAAAGATTATTGATTATGCAGTTTCAGAATTTCCCAACTCTTCCAATATTTATGATACACGTGGTGAGATTTATTTTCTTAAAAAAGATTATAATGCTTCTAAAAAGAATTATCAGAAAACGTTGGAACTGAATCCTAATAATGATAATGCCAAAGAAATGCTTTCAAAAATCAATCAAACTCTATTTCCAAAAAACTAATTAAAATGAAGAACCGATTTTTCTTATTATTAACAACTGTTTTATTGACAAATACGCTTTCTGCCCAAGGGTTAAATAATCCCAAAGAAACAAAGAAAATACATCAAAATTCGATTGAACAAAAATCAGAAATTAGTCAAATTGATTCCTTAATGGCAAAATCTTACGAAAGAGGTTTGTTCAATGGAAATGTCCTTATTGCTAAAAATGATAAAATTATTTATCAAAAATCATTTGGTTTTACCGATGAAACGAGACAAACTCCTTTAAACAGCAAGTCAATATTCAACATTGGCTCTATTGCAAAGGAATTTAATGCTGTTGCCATCATGATTTTGGTTGAACGTGGTCTTCTAAATCTTGATGACAAGGTATCCAAATTTAATTTAGGATTACCAAAATGGGCAGAAAAGGTTTCTATATGTCATCTGATTAATTATGCCAGTGATATTCCTCCAATCGAACGATTAAAACCCGAAAATGATGCGGAGACATGGAATATTTTGAGAAGTAATGATAGTCTACTCTTTGAACCAGGAACCAGTTACAGGTATGATAATGGCAATGTCTTTTTACAAAGAAGAATTATTGAAAAGGTAACCGGAATGTCTTTTCAGCAGTTTGTCATTAAAAACATAGTTAAACCTTTGAAAATGACCAATTCGGTATTTGATCCAACATTTGACTCTAAAAACAGAACCTCTTGTTATGATATGGACAATGTCCGATGCCCGGAATTGAAATTTATTAGCGGCTGGCTTTGGGTAGATATCAATGATTTCTATAAATGGACTGAAGCGCTGAATTCTAATCGTTTAATATCCAAAAAATCCTTTCAAACTTTGTTGAATAACCCATACGCAAAAGAGGAAGGCGGATCGCTTGGCAGATACTTTGAAAAAGAAGATCTACAAAGACACAATGGAATTTCGTATAAATTTGAATCCATTTTTTTAAACGATTTTAAAAATAAAATTACGATAATTCTGGTGTCCAATAATCTCAATAGAGTTTGGGATTTAGGGCATATTATTCACAACTTAATGTTAGGAAAAGAGTATGAAATTCCTAAAAAATCTATTTATCAAGCGATAAGAAAAGAATCTCTCAACGATGTAAATAAAGGGATAGAGACTTATTATTTACTCAAAGAAAAATCTAAAAATGAATATAGTTTTGAGAATCCAGGAGAGCTTAATAAGTTAGGATATGAATTATCAAGACTCGGAAAAATCAATGAATCCATAACAATATTTAAATTGGCAACAAAAGAGTTTCCTAAAGATGCCAATCTTTTCGATAGTTTAGGGGAAGCCTATTTTACAGATAAGCAATATGATTTAGCATTAGAGAATTATAAAAAAGCAATCAGTCTTGGCGGAACCAATGGTAATGCTGAAAAAATGATCGATAAAATAGAGAAAGAAATAGGGAAGTAAAATTTTAAACAAAAAAATCCCGGATTAACCGGGATTTTAATTTCTGATATTCAAATTTATTTGATCTCAACAGGAACTGAGATTTTATCCCAATCCATTGTGAATCCATTATTGTTTATTTTATACACTAAAGTTTCCTGTGTTGCTGGTAAAGCTTTTGTTTTTACATCAACACGTAAAGCATCTTTTGCTTCTTCGTATTTATAAGCGCCCCATTGTTTTGGCTCTTTGTTAAAATCGCAGTCCAGGTTCCGCTTTCTTTAGGAATTAAGAAAAAGCTGTATTTACCTGCAGGCAGTTTTTTACCCTGAACGGTAATGTCTTTATCCGTTTCAAAAGTAGTTGCTTCATTGGCACCTGCACGCCAAACTTTATTATAAGCTTCTAAACCACCCCAGATTGTACGCCCTTTCACAGAAGGACTGCTATAGGCAATGGTAACGGTTGCATCTTTAATTTTTCCCGTTGCAGTAGCTGGAGGGCTGGCAGGTTTTTTAGTGTCCTGTGCAAAGGCATTCATAGAGATTGTCATTGTCGCAACAAGGACGAGAGCAGATTTAATGATAGTTTTCATAATATTTTTGTTTGTATGTTTACTTTGTTCGTTTACGAATTTACTGCTTTCTGCTTATAAAACAATAACCCGATTGTCGAAAATATAATGACTGCCGCAGCCCCGATTACATTAAGCCAAAGGAAAGAAATAATATCGAACTTATAAACGGCAATAACCGCAATTTCTGATAAAATTGCAGAAATAAATACATTCGCGCCATCGATTTTTTTGTAGTAAAAGGCGACAAGAAAAATCCCCAATATCGGACCGTAGAAAAGAGAACCTAATACATTTACCGCTTCAATAAGGGAGCCCATTTGAGTGGCAAACATAGCTACACCGATTGAGAAGATTCCCCAGGCTAAAGTGTGTAGGCGACTGTATTTCAATTCGGTTGCATCATCAGGAATTTCTTTTTTAAATATCAAATGAACATCTTTTAATGAGCAAGCCGCGAGGGAATTTAACGCTGCAGAAATTGAACCCCAGCTGGCCAGAAAAATGACAGCAAACAGTAAACCTATCATTCCTACAGGCAATGTATTTTTTACGAAATACAGAAAAATATAGTTCGTATCCGTTTTCTCGGCATTATAGTTTGAATTATTAATCGCTTCCTCTACCCTGCTGTGAAGTGCTTTCACCTCGGTTTGTGTATTTTTAAAATCCTGAATTGTTTTGCTAAGTTGGGGAGAATGAGTTTCTTTCAACTTTAGAATTTCTTTCGATTCTGCATTAAATTTTATTTGCAAATTCTGATGCTCTTTTTCAAAAACTGCAGCCTGTTCAGGTTTTTCTTCCTTTAAATGCTGGTAAGAGCGTTCGTTAAAATAAATCGGAGCCGGTTTTAGAGAAAAGAAAGCGAAAAGCAAAGCACCAATGAGAAGAATAGCAAATTGCATCGGAATTTTAACCAATCCGTTCAACAGCAAGCCCATTTTTGCATTGGTATCGTCTTTCGCCGTAATATACCTCCCGACCTGACTCTGGTCCGTCCCGAAATAAGAAAGTGCCAGAAAAAAACCACCAATTAATCCGCTCCAAATATTGTATTTATCTTTCCAATCGAATTCCGTGGTGATTACATTGAGCTTTCCGGATTTCCCTGCCAGATAAAGCGCATCGTTAAAACCAATTCCATTCGGCATATTTTGAATAAGCAAATACCCTGCAAAAGCCATGGTTCCCAGAATAATGAGAAACTGTAGTTTTTGGGTGTGAGCGATCGCTTTTGCACCGCCAACATAGGTGTAAATCAACAGAATACCACCCGTTAAAACATTGGTTAAATAAATATTCCAGTTTAAAACACTTGACAAGATGATACTTGGAGCGTAAATACTGATTCCTGTTGATAAACCTCTGGAAAAAAGAAAAAGCAATGAAGTAAGCACTCTTGTTTTTTTATCAAAACGGTTTTCCAGATATTCATAAGCGGTGTACACATTTAAGCGCTGAAAAATCGGGATGAAAGTGATACAGATCACAATCATCGCCAAAGGCAGACCAAAGTAATACTGAACGAAACGCATACCGTCTGTATACGCCTGGCCCGGTGCCGAAAGAAATGTAATGGCACTTGCCTGCGTTGCCATAATACCTATCAACACAATGTACCAAGGCATTTTATTATCTGCTTTTAGGTATGATTCGTTGCTTTTTTGGCCACGACCGATCAATACGCCGTAAACCACCACTGCAACAAGTGTAAAAATAAGAACTGTCCAATCTATAGTACTCATGCCCAGAATTTAGTAAACAAATAATAAAATGCGATCTGGAATACTAATGCAACTGCTAATAGTATGTACCAGGTATTCCAATTTTTAAGTTTATTGTTCATCAGTTTTTCTGTGCAGATAAAAAGTTAAAAAATAAACGTGCCGCCCCCACATTTCCCGCAGGCAGCTGTCTGAAAAATGCCAACGGTGTGTAAATAAAATTACCCTTCCCGTATTTGGCATATAAAGTTGATCCCTGCAGTGGCTCTTCACCGGTATCGTGCATTTCAAAAAGCGGTTCATACGCTGCATCCCATTGAGCAGGGAAATAGGCACCACGCTCCTGTACCCAACCATTAAAATCATCCGCAGTAATTTTGTTAGGAAAGTTCAGTAATTTATGATTTGGATTTAAAAATGTAACCGCAGCATTTTCTTCGGTAACCCGCTTATTGGCAATGCTGAAATTGTACATCCCCAATTGGTCAACAGTTGTATCCTGATTCGTGTTATACTGCATCACCAGATTACCTCCGGATTTTACATAAGACCATAAAAAAGGCATCCAGCGGCCCAGCTTTTTCTCTGTGTTATTGGCACGAACCCCCAGTACGATGGCATCATATTGCGATAGCTTGTTTTGACTGCCGTTTCCGCCAGATTCATCTACGTTGCCATAAAAATCTTCGTCTTTCAGTACCTCTACCTGAATACCTGCAATACGTAGGAACTCAGGAATGAAATCGCCTGCTCCTTCTACATAACCTACTTTTTTAACCTTCGCCTGAATATCGCCTTTCATTACGATGGCAGTTGCAGGCGAAAAATATTGTAAAGAGGGTAAATGAGGATATTGAATTAATACTTGTTTTTTATTATAAGTGACTCCATCTGCAACAAAATTGGCATCTATCTGCAAGCGAGATGAATGTATTGAAGCTAGCTTATTTTTTGGAATCACGTAATTGATGGTAGTATCTTTTCCATTGAGCAAATTTATATTAGTGCCGCCTAATCGTTCTCCGTTATACATCAGGTTTAGAACACCGTTATTATACTGTTTGTTAGAATTAACTTTAAGATTTAAACTCAAATGTACATCTTCATTTTCTTTGACCACATAAAGGGGTTGTGCAAATTTCAGCTCCACTGCAGGAACAATACGCAAAGCTTCGACCACATCACCACGCACTGGGTCCAATTTCTTGAAAGATAAAGGAAGTTTAACCTGAAAATTTTCCGAACCGATTTTTAAACTAAGCAAAACATTCAGTGGTGATTCTGCCTCGGGCAAACCGATTAAAGTATCATTCGGAACAGAGAAAGTTGCTGCGTT
Source organism: Chryseobacterium sp. MEBOG07 (assembly GCF_021869745.1). NCBI lineage: Bacteria > Pseudomonadati > Bacteroidota > Flavobacteriia > Flavobacteriales > Weeksellaceae > Chryseobacterium > Chryseobacterium sp. MEBOG07. The sequence goes on along the minus strand of NZ_CP084579.1, from coordinate 2,173,787 downwards.
CGTGGGAGATTTTGCCAACCAGTAAGGTTCTGTAAGTGCTGCATCTGCAGGAATCTGAATGTCATGCTGAATGGTAATTAAAGAATCTTTTGATAGTTTTCTGTTGAAGCTTTCTGATTGACTTAACCATTTTACATTTTCTAAAACGACAGGATTTGCAGCTCTCGAAATCAGATTTAACCTGAAATTGTAATGATCCCCAGCAACAGCTTCAGCCTGATTGGTAACTACCTCGCCCATAAATCCGGCACAGCTTACAATGATATTGTCAAGAGATTTAATTTTATCCTTTTTTAGATCTCCATCCTGTAGCGCCACAACCTTTTTTCGCAAAGCAAGCAAAGCAGGTAAACTGAGGTCAGGATTATTGAAATTGAAAGCGGAAATAATTTTATCTAATGATTCGTCAATATCAGCGTTTCCTTTTGCGGTCCAGGTTTTAACGACTCCGTCAAAAAGTGTTGTTTTTGCAAGATCGCCAGTAACGTGGGCAAAATATTCAGTTCTGATGCCGGCTACAGACTGTGTTCCCGCACCCTGGCTTTTATGTAAACTTCTGCTTAATCCTGCCAATTCACCATAGCCCATTCCCAATTGCGCATCATATTGCCCAACGGTAACTTTCAGTTGATTTTCAGCTGTCGTATTGACCCCACCAAAGCGGAAGGTATTCCATAATACACGTTTTGGCTGCCATACATTGACATATTTTAGTTGATCTGGGAAAGCAGTTTTATCGCCTGCCAGCTTAAAAGCTTTTTCCGCAACCACAGCCGAAGCCGCATGTTGTCCGTGCCCTGCCGCAGCAGTAGGAGGAAAACGACAAATGATAACATCCGGACGGAATTTACGGATTACCCAAACCACATCCGCTGTAATGCTGTCTGCATCCCATTGTTTAAAGGTATCAGTAGTATTTTTAGAGAACCCGAAATCAATCGCACGGGTAAAAAACTGCTGGGCGCCATCTAACTTTCTTGCCTCTAAAAGCTCATGCGTTCTGATTAATCCCAATGCAGCACCCTGTTCTGTGCCCAATAAATTCTGACCACCATCTCCTCTCGTTAAAGATAAATAGCCCGTTTCTACATTTTGGTCGTTGATTAACCAGGAGAGTAATCCTGTATTTTCATCATCAGGATGAGCCGCAAGGTATAAAACTTTAGGCAGCTGTTTAAGTGTTTTGAGTTCACGATAAATTTCAGATGATTTTGAAGGTCGAACCTGTTGGGCCGAACAAAAAACCGTATAAAATCCAAGGATAAATACAGTGCTTACTTTTTTGAACATTTAATTTTACTTTGCAGAGCAAATATAAGTAAATCATCTTTCTTTCAACCTTAAAAGAATTAAAGTATGAATTTCATAAAAAAAGCTGTTTATTTTTTTATTAAACCACAAAAGGCACAAAAGATTTTTAAACACTTTAGCTATTTAAGTTATATACTTTGTGTATAAGAAGTACATTAAAGGTTTGTTGAAAGTCAAAGATTTTCATCTTATGTGAACTTAAAATTGTGTGATATTTCCTTCAACTTTCTAAAGTGTACTAAAGTGTTAAAAATAAAAGGACAATGTGTAGGTCATGTTTTCTGCAAAAATTTTTACCATCTCTAATTAAAACAAACCACAAAAGGCACAAAAGATTGAAACACTTAAGTGAGCTTAAGAGGATATCCTGGCGCACAATAAGTCCACATAAGTTTTAAAAATCTTTGATTTTTTTCTTCAGGTACTTTTATGCTGTATTATTTTAAACCTTCTTAAGTGTCCTAAAGTGTTAAAAAAATAAAAACTTTTGTGACTTTTGTGGTTACATTTAAGCAGACTTAATGTATGAATTAGAGTTTCAAAGAAAATAAAAACTCCTTATGTTTTTCTAATCGTATTCCGTGTAAGATAGATATAATTAAACATGCAAAATGTGGCTGCCGCCCCAAAAGTATGCCATAAAAAGTGTGTTCCGAAACTCAACCATTCCCATTTATCAACGATGCGGAAAGTGAGTGCAAGAGCAAACGACAATAAAGCAAAGCCTACCCATTTACCAGCTTTCCATTGGGTATAAATCAAATAACTTAATACCGAAAAAAGCACAAATGAAGCCATGATTGCATAATTTACATTGATAAAGAGAGAAGGGTTATCTACCAAAATCCAATTTCTCAAGGCAAACATGAGCATTATATATATGAGAACCATTACAACGGCATAGTACCATCTGATGCTCTGAGCTAAAAAATAAAATCCGGCAGACAAACAGAGCAACATAATGGGCATCCAATCCATCATAATAAATACCGGCCATTGTCTGAATGAATGGTAAACAGTTCCCCCTATGGCACCAATATATAATAACACCAGGCAGTATGTTAAAAAAGGATATTCTTTAAAATTACCCTTCATTTTAAGGGTCCAAAAATAGCTATGGCTAAAAATAATATAGCAGTTATTGCATTTAATGGCTCAGGGAAAAATTGGGCCATATCTGTTTCTTTGTATAACATGCCTCCATCCGGAGGTAGTAGGTTTATTGGCATTGTCTTTTTTATATTATATTTATATACGTGTTCTAAATATATAAAAATTATGGTATTAAATAGATTGACAAAACGCTATACAATGGACGCTCAAAAAAATAGGCACGAAAATTTCGTACCAGACTTTTGGATTACAATATAAACTGAAATATGAGAATTGCAATAATTGGTGCTCACAAAGTCGGTAAAACCACATTGGCAGAAGAACTTCTGGAGAACCTTCCCGGGTACACCCTTGAAATAGAACCCTACTACCAGATGGAGTCTTCAGGGTATGAATTTTCAGAAGAACCTCATCCTGACGATTTTCTTGAACAATTTAATTATTCAGCCAAACTGGTCTTCAAAAGCGGAGATGATGTCATATTTGATAGATGTGTCATTGATATCTTAGCGTATCTTCATGTTCTTGATTCTGGTCGAAATATCCAGTTTCTTTTTGAAAAAGTTCAAACCATCATCGATGAAATTGATATTTTTATTTTTGTCCCTATTGAAGAACCCTATCTGATATCCAACCATCAGATAGAGCTGCCAAAACTCAGGCATAAGGTTAATGAGCTACTTTATGACTGGATTGAGGATCTTGGAATAAAGGTCATTAAAGTAAGCGGAACTTCATCGAACCGAAAAGATCAGGTGCTGACCGAAATTTTATCCTAGGGTCTGAGGTGGGTAACTTCTGTAAGGCTTTAAAAAGGTTACAGGTTTAAATCCTGTCGAGGTCACTATTGTATAATTTCTATTTTAAGAAATTTTACAAAATACAGGAATAATAAGCATTACGGTTATATTGGAGTAATTAACTTTATATAATTTATGCTTATTATTCCTTTTTTTGTCACCAACTGTGACACTATTTTTTTTTTTAGTGACAAAATCAACCGGTTAAAATTAAAATTTTAACTATGATTGGAACAACACCGAATTATTCGACGATTTTTCATAGCAACACAACAATAATAAAAGCTATGAAACATTCTTTTTACTTAAAAACTGATTACAAAAACAAGGAAGGAAAATATCCTTTATATATCAATTTGTACATCCACGGACAAAGAAAACGAATCCCCGCAGATATTTTCGTAAAAAAAACAGATTGGGATGCAAAAAAACAGGTTATTAAAAACCCAGAATTAGAAATTCTTAATCTTATTATTAAGGAAATCAAAGCCCAAATAAATAAGATTGAAATTCAATTTAGACTTACTAATCAAGTTCTCACTGTTGATAAATGCGCTCAACTATTAAAATATCCTGATATTGCTATTAATTTTATACGTTTCATGGAATATGAAATGAATCTAAAAGAAATTAGTAGGGACACCAAGGATAATCATGAAGTAGTACTGGAAAAATTAAAAGAGTATAAATCTAGTATCATATTTGGAGAAATTAATGATGTTTTTATAAAAAAGTACAGAAAACACTTATCGTCGAAAAAAGGGAATGCAGAAGTAACTATAGATAGTAACATAAAAATAATAAAGCATTATATAAAAGTTGCAAAGAAAAGAGGTTTCGTTATAAATATAGATCTTGACGATATAAAGATTAAACAGCATAAATCACATAGAACAAACCTTACTATTTCTGAAGTTGACCGGATGAAAGAATTTTATTTTTCTTCTTTCATCCCTGAACATCAGCGCCGAGTATTAGGGTATTTTTTATTTAATTGTATGACAGGCCTTCGTATAGAAGATCTACGAAGATTAAACAGACATGAGCTAACTGAAGGATATTTTAATTTCTGGAATCAAAAATCTAAAAAACAACAAATTTTAATGACAAATGAAACTTGTATAAAAATTTTAGATCATGATAAAAGCTTATTTATTAATAAAATTACAGCTAAAACAATAAACGAAACAATAAAGGTAATATGCTCTTTTTTAGGTATCAGAAAAAAAGTATCTGCACACGTGGCTCGTCATACATTTGCAACAAATTATCTACGTAAAGGAGGAAAAGTAGAAGATTTACAAATTTTACTTGGTCATTCTAAAATTTCTACGACAATGATTTATGTTCATATTGTTGAAGATGAGATAGTAGATACACTGACATTATTAGATTAAAAAATAAATAGTCCATTTAAATGGACTATTTAGGAAATTAGTTGTACTTTTACTTAGTCAAAAATATTCGTACAACTAAAAACCGAACCCCAATGTGATAATGGAGGGAGAAAAAAAATGAACAATTATAAACAAACATTGTATTCCATGAAAAATGATGCTCTGTATGCTTATCTTGAATTTTGTCATGCTATTAAAGAAGTTCCTGATCAGAAGGTTTATCAAATGATTTATGATTGCAATGATACTAGCTTCTTAGATACTGTAGCTGAATTTATGGAACGTCAACATAGTAATTACGAAAAAGAGTTAAAAATAGAATTAGAAAAATTAAATAAAAAACCAAGTAAAAAATGGTCTTTTAAAAATATTTTTAAATAAAAAAAGCCCTCTATTAGAGGGCCTTTTTGTCAAAAATATTCTAGTTATATTTACACAACTAAAACATTACAAATTTACTATTAAAATTTAAATAGAAATGAATGAACAGGAAATAATGAATTTAATTTCAGAGAGACTTAAAATATTTGGAATTTCCAAATATTTTATAGCCAAGAAAATGGGTAAGTCTAAAACTACTGTGGCGAAATGGTTAAATTGCACCACATTTCCTGATCTTCCTGATCTTTTGCAACTTCTTGAAATTGCTAATCTAAAAATTGAATTGACAAAAATTGCAGACAATTAAACTAATATAACTACTTTATTAGTATGTTTCTGTTTCTATCTCTACAGAATATTTCTTTTTGGAAATGGAATTCTTTACCCATGATTTTATCCAATGCTTTTTATTATAAGCAAATATTTCTGATCTAATATTGAACTTCCTCAATTGGCTTTTAAAAATAGTAAATGTCCATCTAAAAACCCAATTGGTAAGCCTATTCATAAACCATTCTTTATTTTCTTCAGCGAGTTCAGATCCATGCAGTCCAGGAGGATTTTTAGCGTGATTATCTCCATTTTCGTTTAATCCTTCATAGTAAACAAGCATCAAACTATTTTCTTGAAACGTTTTTGCCGTTGTGACCCCGCTTATCTTACTTAATGGCAGACAAAACCCATTAATGGGTATTTCAGTTGTTCCTTCAGGAATAGGACTCTTATTAAGCGTATATCCATTTTCATCGTAATAAATGTCATCTAGTGATAATCCTTCAACAACCGGAAATTTAAGATTAAATGATTGCTTTTCTGTAAAATTCCTTAGAGGCTCTTCAACTTCGTTCATTCTAAAATCCTCCGGATCTTTGGTTTTGTCTATCTTAATAACATTCATAAAGACCCTGTTTCCTTCAAAAATCAGTTCGTAATTTCTCCAATTTTTTACGGCAGTAACCACTTCCCCAAAAGTCATGTCCGGACATGCTTTTTTTAGATCAACACGATCGGTATTAAATATGAAAGGAATAGCAGTTCCATCTGGTGTGTTTTGTCTAATTGGATTTAGGTTTATTTCAGATACCCCAATATTCACTCCTTCATTATTTGTTTTATCATTGATTGCTTTACCAAAATATTGTAATTTCAAATCTACACCTGTTTCAGCCTCGTCAATAGATACATCTATTACAATGTCAAAGGATAATTTATCAGATGTTGTACCGCTACCGATTAGAGATATTGAACTTCCATTTCTAAAAACTTCTAAAGTGCAATTTCCGCTATTTTCAGTAAATGCATGACCGATTAGTCTATACTTACCCGGAGCATTAATCTTAATAGCCTTTTCCCAATGTCCAAAGATATTGCCTGAAAAATTCTGATGATCATAAAATTCTAATTGGAAAATGTTTGTTTTTTGATATTCTTGATTACCTGTGCTATAGTACTTCTCGCCCGAATAAACGCATCGATTTTTTAAAAACTTGTCTTCTAAAATATCTCCCATTAAAATAAATCCAGCATCTTCAAAACCTACTTTAAGCATATGAATAAAATAAATCAATGGATGAATAATATTTCTGTTATAAACATCCATTGAATTTTCTACTGTATTTTCTGGGAATTTTGTTCCTAAAGGAGTAGAAATCCGGTTATTTACAAAGCCTCCAAAATATTTCCATTCTGGACTGTCTTTGTTATATTCTACAGGAATAAGTTTAGGAAAATTATAATTTACTTCAGGATATTTTTTGGTAACAACAGTGTTTGCATGGCTGTAAATATCATCTACTTTTATGACTTCGAAAGGTAGTTCATTGAGTTTTTTTTCAAAGTTTGGTAAAGTTTCAAATCCACTATCTATCTGTATTTTAATAGTTTTTTTTCGGATATCTGAAATTTCCAGTTTCCCTTTGAATATTTTTCCTTCAAATACATGGTAACAATCTTGATTTTTTTTGAGATTCATCGCAATAAAAGAGGAATAGTTTCCTACTTTACTTTTAAAATCACGAGTAAGCTGAATATCAACTGGAAGAGTGTACTTTGTCCAAAAAGTATCTTTAAAGCGTGGGTTTTCCTCTGTAAAGTTAGTTTTAACGTAGGTAAGATCTATAATAAATGCATCAGTAATAATACAGTCTTTCATATTTTTTTTACAAAAATGAAAGACTGTACTTGTCTTTTAAAGGACATTATTTGTTATTGACAAATATTTTAAATTCTAAATCCATTTGCAGAATATTAGATTTGTTTTCATCCAGCTCATTGACATTACCTACAGGATAGGCCTTAATTACTTTCCCATGGAACTTTATATAGCAAACATCAGATTTTAGTAAATCCGTCAACATTTTAATTTCTTCTCTTAAAATTATGCCTGAATTAATTGTTAATAGTGTTGAACTTGTACTATCCACTTTTTCCTCTTTGTAATCTTTAGTCTCTGCAAAAACATTCTCAATATCATCTTTATATTTATACTCTAATGGTGCACTAAACCATTCAAAAACTAGATTATTATTTTCCCATATAATATGAATTAATTCTCTTTTCTCTGGCAATGGTATAAACTTCATAGCTCCTGCAGAGATTATTTTTTTTCATAGCCTGATTTGAAGTGATCTCTTTTAAAGGTATATAAATCGATACATGTATTCGGCTGCTCAGGAATTAGATTATCTAAATAAATTGTTTTAAGCTCTTCAATCTCTGATTTAGTTGATAACCGATCTATCGGAAGTTTTATTTCCGATTTAGGAAAAGTTCTCCTAATTTTATAATTTGTCAAAACTGGAAAACAAAGGGGCTTTTTCCCTGGTGCAAAAAGAAGGTTATCTAAAATGATACTGGATAACTCTACATCTTTATCATTCATTTCACTAAAAGTGATTTTTACTGATGCAAGATTCATTAAATATTGAATATCTGCTGTTTCTTTGAAGTTTCTACACCTAATAAAGAAATCATTAATTTCCTCACCCGGATAAAATTCAGCCATACCTTTAAAAAATGGAATTGACCCTTCTTGTGTTTCTGTGAATTCTTCTCCATAGCCTTTAAAATACATTTCCAGCTTCATCTTTACATAAGTACCCGTTGAGTTTATTTTATATATAGTTGCTTTATTAGGGTCTTCAGCAAAGTAGTAAGGTTTATTCTTAAAATCATGCTCTATAGATTGAATAACTGATAGACTAATACTGATTTCTTTTGTTCTAGACCCAGCCCTCAAAATAACTTTACCGGCATAATTTCCGATAGCTAAATTTGATGAATTTTCAGTTTTTAATGTTAAGACATTGTTAGTTATTGATGCTTCCGAAATAAAGGTAGGCTTTAAATCTACTAAAATATTTAGATTGTTTGGATTGCTAATATTAGCAGTAAGAGTTTTAAAATTACCAGGTGTTTTTTGCACGGTTATCGCAAAATTTTTCGGATTTACGTCAAATTCTGTAGCATCATTAATAACATCCAAATTTACAGTTATCGTCTTTGTATAATTGCTTTGTGTAAGTATTACGGTTCCAGTATAATTTCCAATTGACTTACTTTGAATATTTGAATTATTAAGAAAATTAAGAAGCCTTACACCTGGTTCTCCTGCTTGTGAAATCTGGATAAATAAATCTGAAGTTGTAAAATTGACAGAATCGTTTGAATAAACAATTATTTTTTCATCACCGGATAAAGTATTATTTGCTTTATTAAATGTCAGATTATATATATTCTTATCCGTTGAAATACCTGTTCCTGCTTTAACAGTCAGAGTAATTGTAGTAGAAAAATTCTCTACAAACACTTCGTTATTTTGATCATTAATTCCATAAGCATCAAAGAAAACATCAATGGTATGCGTTCCCACTGGGATATTATCCAAATTAATAAAGTCATAAAAAAAACGCACCACAGAATTACTGCTCAGAACAAACTCCTGAGCATTTCCAAATGAGTTAGAATGTACACTCAACCAATCTATTCCGGCAGATGAAATTTTTCTGATTTTAAACTTGTATTTGTTAACCGGATATGAGTATACAAATTCCAATTCAGGAAAAGTGATATCCTGATACAATGATGTTGCAACAGTCCCTTGAGTCCATAATTTATTTAATTGGCCAGGCGTAGCATTCCAATCTCTGATTGGGAGAACCTGGTCAACACATACATATGTCGGTGATGGATCATTGTTAGAATTTGGAGTCCACCAACATACCTGAACGGTTTTAAATCTTATTGCCATAAAAAAGGGATTTTATCTTTATAATAGTCTAGTTTTTCGTTATAATTTTTATAGAAAAAGTTCCAAAGTTCAATACATTTATCATCCAGATAAATAATAAACCGTTCAGGGCGTGTTTCCACCATTCTCCCAAAATTAAAAAGTGAATTTCTATTTTGATGGTATTGTAAAACTTTCCTAAAAGAGATATTATCAATGGCAAAATCTACATCCTTAGGAGTATAATTTTCAGGGAGCGTTCCTCGTAGCATTCTTGCTACAGAACCAACCAAATGAGGTTTTTTACCGGTAATATTAAAAACTTCATTGCTTAAAAGATCGCAATAAATATTTACCTGATTTTCTTCAAAAATTCTCAATTTCTGAAAACTATCTTCTTGAATTTCTTGTTTCATATTTTTTAAATGAGTTTACTGTTCTATCTATTCTTTTTCCGTTTTCAACTGATTCCACCATAAATGCTTCTATTCCGTTTTCTTTAAGATATTGTAGGAGTTCCTGTACATTAGTCATTATTGAAGCTAATTTGACACTATTATATTCGTTTGGAGCACCTGGGATATTTGGACTTTGATCAGGGTTGCCACTAGCGAAACCTCCTTCAGCAAAACTTTTTATTTTATTTTTTCTGGCATATTCAAGTTCATTGATTTTTCTCGAATAAACAGGATGCTCAGTCATCCATCTGGGCGCGGTCCATTCGTCTTCATGCAACCAAGCTAATTGGGCTCTTCTTTCTCCTGTTTCGTCCGGTCTTCCGAATCCTGATCCGGTAAATCCTTCAAATCCATCTTTTCCGAAACCTCCTTCAGCAAAAGTTGGAATTTCCGGAAGAGGCGTATTCATAACAGTTCCTAACTGAATGGCTCCTAAAGTACCTATTAACACCGCTGCAATTGTACCACCTATAGGCCCTAACTGTGAATATGCTTGCATAATACCAAGGGAGGTATTGGTAATGATTTCAGCAATCTTAATCGCTCTTTCTGTCTTTGCTTGTTTATAGGCGATTTCAGCTTTTTTCTTGGCAGTTTCCTGCTCTAATAATTGAACCCCTTTTTCGTACTGTTCTTTATTGATGTACCCCTGATTGAGCTGAACTAAAAGATCTTTTTTCTTTTTGTCATTATCTTTCTCAAATTTTTGCATTTCTCTTTCCCCAAGAGTCTGCTGTAGTTGGGCGAAACTTTGAAATGCAGATGACAAAGCCTGAACCACCATTTTTACACCTTTGATTTTACCAGCTGTGGTGTCTAAGTTTTTCCAGGTATCTTCCCAGTCTTTTGCAGAAAATCCAAGGATATCAATTTTTTCCTTTTCTGTATCACTCTCTTCAGTTACCTTTTTATCATCCCCTTCTTTTCCTGATTTAGCGGTTGCCGTTAATTGGCTTTTTTTAATATTTAGTTCATCAAGGTCCTTTTTTAGTTTTTCCAGGGCTTCGCCTGATAAAGCAGGATCTTGCAGTAGTTTATTAAGAACACTTATCTGCTCGTCAATCAACTTTACCTGGCTTTTAATGTAAGCTCTATCAGCGTCTTCACGTAAAGCTTTTTTTGCATCTTCCAGAGTTTTAATGTTTTTAAGCTCTGTGTTTGTAAGCTTTAAATGAGTCATCTGAGAGAGAGCTTGCCGAGCTTCTGCCATATTTGATATGTTGTTAATCATATCTTCAGCAGATTTTCTCTCTAGGTCATTCTCTCTAATTAGTTTTTCGACCTTTTTTTCATAATCCTTAGTAGCCCACTTTTCACGAATTGTATCTATTTTTTTTTGATGAGCTTCCTCAGAAGTGATAACAATTTGATCATGAGTCTGAAGAATTTCCCTTTCTCTTTTCAGGGATTTCCTATAATCTTCTTTTGCCTCCGGAGATTTTGTTTCATTAATTTTCTTTTCAATACTATCAATCAGCCTTAATTTCTCATCCTGATACTCCCTTTGTTTGGTAAGGTCTTCTGATCTTTTAGCATTTTCAATACTAATTTCGTTTGAAAGGTTATTCTCTAAAATCTCAGCTCTTTTGGTGAAATAGTCACTTTGAGATTGTTGTAATTGGTTATTTGAATCAATCACCATTTTGGCGGATTCCTCTCTATCTTTCTTATTTTGATCTTCCAGCTTTTTAGCTGCTGATTTCCTATCGGCTTCTTCTTTTTTCTTTCTTTTCTCCGCTTCTTTCTTAGCAGCTGCTTCAGCATCTAAATCAACATCATATGAAGATTTATTTTTACTTTTGGGATCATCCAAAATGTCACCATATCGCCTTTGAATGGTATAGTTTAGATTTCCGATACTTTTTTCATACTCGGCCTTCTTTTTTTCTATGGCAGCAATCTGAATATCAATAGCTTTATTTCTTTCAGATATTACATTTCTTTCGTGATTATCCAATTTAGGAACATCTTTATCTACAACCCATTTTTTTCCAGGAATAACCCCGGTTGTTTTATACATGTTCTCCTCCTTTTCAGCAACTAATGTATCAATTGAAGATTCTAGTTTTATAAGCTCCATTTGTTTTTCTGCTGTCAAAGACTCTAATGCCCTTTTTTTAGCAAGATTGGTAACTCTATCAATCAATTTCCCATAAGCATCACCTAAACGCAATGTTGCATGATATTCTTTATCTACGGTATTCCTAAATTCCGGAGCTATTTTCACTAACTGCTCATAGGCTGATTTCCTTTGAGCTAATGACGTATTCTGATCATTAAGAATTTTAATGAGAGGATTAATCTTTTGTCTTAAATCTTCAGTGTCTTGTTGAACTTGCTTATTCATCGCCTTTTGAGCTTCATTATTTAGCTTTTGTTCACGAGAAAGTTCCCGGATCTCTTTTCTAGCTTCATTTACTCTATTTCTATAGATTAAAAAAGCAGCAGTGGCAGCTGTAAGAACCGATAGAACCAATCCAATTGGATTAAGCCGGGCAACTGCATTAAATGCGATCATTTCGGCCTTAGCTAGCTTTAATTGTCCTGTAAATAAAAAATAAGCAGCATTTTTTAAGTGAGTAAGAGCGATATCAGCTTTATCCAAAATCATTTTAGCTTTTTGAACAGCTGTGTATAATATTGTCTGTCTCCAGCCTTCTTTTGTCAATAACACTGTCAGAGATAAACCTAATCTGTAACTTGCCATAACCGCAATTACAGCCAGGAATATTTCCTTCATCTGTCTTAAACGCGATTCATGTTCAGTATCTTCTTGTTTTAGGTTAAATAGGACGGTTAAAACATCAGCTAATCCGGATTTCATACCAGAATAAATGGTTGTCAACACAGTGGCGGTTCCAGTTAATTGGACCCAAATCCCATTTAGTTTCTCATTGGCATCAAGTTCTGTCTTTTTTGCAACAACGCTTGCACTTGTAGAATTGGTAAGACTATCTAAATTAGTATTAATATCTTTTAATTGAGAAAGGTAAGCATAGCCAGCATCTTCTCCGGGGCCTCCAAATAAATCTGCAATCGCGGTTCCGGTTAATCGACTGTCTGCACCTATATCAGACATTCTTTTCGATATCATTTTCAGAACATCAAAATAGGTTAAAGCTCCGGAAGATATTTTTTTATAAATGCCAGGAACATCTAACCCTAAAGCTGTCATTGCATCTTTCGCAGATTTTGTACCCTCTCGAACACGTAGCATACCTTCTTTTATAGCATCGATACCTTTATCATCATACACCCCCATTTTTTCAGATTGAGCCATTATTGCGATCATTTGCTCAGCAGATACTTTTGCATCCTCCATCATAGTAGGGTACTCTTTCATCTGAGTTAGCATTTCACCCGATGCATCAGCTCCAGAATCAAAACCTTTCTTAATAAGATCTAATGATTTATTTGTGTCCTTAGTTTGGGCATTTAAAGCCTTAACAGCCGTCTGTATTTCTTCAACATCTTTTTTGTAAGTATCAGCAATAGACTGAACCGTTACGGCTGCTTTGTCAAGATTAGCACCGGTTAGACCACTATCCAACGTAGATAATGTCCCCTTAATATCAACTAATTGTTGGATACGTTCCGCTAACTGTGTTCCAAGTTCCTGGGCTTTTCCTAAAATATCTGAAAAAAAATCAGCAGCAATGTTCCCTCCCATAATCTCGCTAAATCTGGAAGTTTCCTCATTCGTTCCCTGGATTTCCTGACGGACCTCCTGAAATCTTTGCCGAACTTGTCTTAATTGTTCCGAAACTCTGATATATTCTTCTGTTCCAGGCGTGAGGTTTCTTAATTGGCGTTCGTACTGGTTAACGACTCTTTTCAGCCCATTAAATGTATTTTCAACCTGTTGTCCGTTAATGATTAGGACTCCTGTTTGAGTAATAGTATTTCTTCTACCTGCCATTAAATGATAATTTTAATGCAAGATTGTTCAGAAAGTGATCAGTATAAAGGACAAAAAAAAAGCCTGCATTATTGCAGGCTTTAGTCTCTTCGTGTTAAAATATTTCTTGTTTCTAAAAAAAAACCGTCCGTCCGGACCTTCATCACGTTCTCCAGAACAAAAGGAATAACTCCTGATTGTTCAATCGCCTGGTTTATGAATGGTACTGCTTTCAATTTAAAATAATGAGCGGTGAAATTGTATGAAATAGAGTGAGGCTTTTTTCTCCTTCTCATCCCCCCTTTTCTCTGAGTTTCTACACCAAAATTCTGTATAAACCCGTGCTTTCCCATTTTTATGGATAGACTATTGAAATATGACTTTGTAACTCCGTCATTAGTGTGCATTCTAACAGCAGTAACAGCATCAACATCTTTAATTGCACTTCCTTGCCGGCTGTTTACATGTTGTTGAAAAGCTTCAGCCCGGCTTCTGAGTTTGGAACCCAATAGCCGTCTTGCTCTATCCGCTATTTCTCTTTCGTTTTGAAATTCCATTCTTAATTATTTTTCAAAAACTAACCATTTAAAAACCTTTCCTACTTCTTTTTGATCATATTCTGGTTCCCTGCCTTCATCCTCATTACCTTCAAAAATACAAATTGGTTCGTACAAGGTTTCTAAAACGGGATGATAGCCTAACTCCTGTAACATTTCAAAAACATCATGTTCTGTTATTGTTTCGCTAGGAATCAACACTGAAAACAATGATTGAATATACATTGTTGACATTTTTTTCATTTGCCACTCCTCCCCTGTACTTGAATAATTTCGTTGAAAGAGTTCTCTCATTATTTCTTTATAATCCAACATATCTATAAAAATTTAATTACAAATATTTTCAATATCCTTCCAGGATTCCTTTTTAAACTGAAGTGATTTATTATTTTGAAACTCCAAATAACATACAGATCCATAAGAATTAGCATTCAATTCAACCGGTTCGATCGAAACGCTGTCTTTCAAGAAAGAGTTATATAGAAAATGTGCTGGATTTTGAGAATCATTTCTGATTCTTGATAACACCTGCAGAACCATATCTTCAGAATCGTCAATAGCTTTGTATTGCAGCTGAAAATCATCTTCAGGAACATTATTTTTAATTATTGCAAACGTTAATTTCCTGACACTAATTGTATTCTGCTCAGGTCCTTTGAGACCAATAGAATAATCAAAAATTGCTAAATATGGTTCATTAAGTTCATCATTTGCCTCTTTATTGAGTAGTTCCCGGTTAAAATATCCAGCGAAACTATTGAGAAATGTAGAATTTTCGACTAATTTTTCAAAATAGTCTTTGAGATTTAAGTAAGAATTATTTTGATTTTTCATATTCTTTTCTAAGTCTTTCCTGGTTAATAACAATCTTAGTTAAAACGTTCATAAATTCAAATATTTTAGTTTTATTGCTTTCATGGAGATTCCCTAAAGGCTGCTGCTCATGCATAGCAACATTAATAATAACTTCTGAGAACGGCTTGTGTTTAAATGGATTAGGAATTTTCTTCTTTTTCTTCTCAGATTCTTTAACTTTCGGAAAAACATCTGGAAAAGAATCGCCAATGTAATGGTTACAGCTCATGTAGATAAATCCTATTACCTGCCTTTCCTTTTTCGTCAATTTATTTACTCTTTCAGAAATTAAGGTTATATTTTCTTCATCAAAAGAACTATCGATCCTGTAAATAGATGCAACCAACGCTTTCAAAAAATTGTCATTTTTCGTAGTAATCCAGGCGTGAAAAAACTGATCCATAATTCCATACTGCTTGATCGTCAAATCAGTCATTTTATCAGTTGGTTTTTTTAAACCAGGTAAATCCGGAAAAGAATATAGATTAGGAGGATCCAAAAGGAATTTTACATATTTATAAAAGCTTGAAATAGGAGCTTTTCTCTTAAGTGATCTATATTTAATACGACTAAAAAAGCCTTTTTTTTCCTGTAAAATTAAAGTAACAAATTGTTTCAAAGTAGATTTATAATTTTCTTCAGTAAGATGAAGATACAACTCCACTACTTCCTCTAACTGCCATTTATTTAAATCCTTCCAGGAACTTGCTCTAGTAATATTCATTTTGAAATTTTCAGCAAAGTAATAATGTAACAGGTTTGATAAAAGGACTTGAAAGAAGGCCCTATATATAGGGCCTTCTTTTAAACAATTTTGTATATCATTATATCTTTGTAAAACTTACCTTTTGAAACTGATGATTGTATTTCATTTACAATAGCTCCTTGAAAAGGATTCTTAGCATATTGGTTTTCATCAAGCCAACTTGTTAATTCTAATAATTGACTCTTTTCACTGGTAAAGTAGAAATAATTAGTGTCTTCTAAAGTTTTAAGGATGTTAAGATAATCGGATAATTTCCAGTAGTCAGTATTTTTATATGTTGATGTATCAGTAGATAAATAAGGAGGGTCAATGATAAAGATTACATTTTCTTTGTCTTTATAGCATTCAAACAAATCCATATAATCAGAACTAACAACGGTTACATCTTTAAGATATCCTTCAGAATTGTAGGTCTTTTTTTTAACATTGTTATAGAACGTTTGTTTTTGGAGTTCTTCAAAAGAATTTGCATAGTTCATTGAGAACAATAACGATGAAGAAACAGTAATAAAGTCCACGTATCCATTTTCTTTTGAAATTCGATCTAAAATAGCTTGCTTATATTCTTTCGTCAGTTTTATCTCTGGTTCACTATTCTTTACAATTTCCTTAATGTCTGTAAGTAAAATATTTGTAGAATCAATATTAGCTAATCTTTTACTATAATTGTCATAATCATTGTAAATTACGGTAGCATCAGGATGGCGAATTTTAACTGTATGGCTTAATAATCCAGATCCTCCAAATAAATCAATATAAATCGCATTTGAAGGGGTATTATCTAAAACTTCTTTAAATGCTTTTAAAAAATTTCTCTTTTGCCCTTGAAATGGTAAAGGGGCATTTACATAATTGTAATTCATAACATAAATTTTAACATTGTTTTTACTATCTTTGCAAGATCTCACCCAATTCGAAAACCCGAAGAACAGAAGACTAATTGTCCTCCGTACCTTCGGGTGTATATTAAAAATTGGGTGAGATCTTTTTTTAAGCGGAGGGCTTTATTTACCAACTCCTTTTATTTCTAAAATTCTACATATCCTGATTCCAAATCATAGCATTATTTTTGATGCAATTTCTTCAAATCCATCTGAAATGAAAAGGACACTTAAATTATTCTATGAGCCTTCCCAGCAAGAATACTTTGTCTACTACGAAAGTCCCGGGAAATCACTTTTATTCAAGGTTGATCAGGTCAACCCTACGATGCTTTCAAGAGTCTTTGAAAATGCAATGTTTTTATCTACTCATGAAAGATCAAAAGTAATCGAAGAGATGGAAGAGTTTGTTATGAATGAAATCAAAAAATTGAATGATCATTTTTAAATAAAAAAAGCACCTGTTTTACCAGGTGCTTTTTATCTATAATTTACTTTTAAACTATTTTTTTTTATTGGTCTTCCCATTCAAAATGTTGCTCAACTCCAAGACGTACTGAGGCAATTTTTCCGGTGCTTCCGCTTACCTTGCTATTATTTAAGAAATTGGTGTTAGTGTCATCCTTTCTTATTACATAATCTTTCATTTTAACTTTTGTGAAGTTAGGAAATTCTGGATTGTATTCAACTTTAGAACTATCATTTAAGTCAACCTTAATAGCTTTCCATAGATCAAAATCTTTTCCGTCAACTCTGACATCTAAAATTGCTCCAGGTAACCCAAAAAATTTAAATGGACCCACAGAATAAGGAATTTCTTTAGTAAAATAAGCAGTTATTGGAGAGCCCCGAAAATTTGCCGTTGCTTTCGTACACTCAAAACCAAGGATCTTTTTAGTAGATTCTTTTTCAATTTTCCAATTGATCTGCTGAACTTTATCATAAACAAAATAATAATCTTCCGCATTGTCTCTAACAAATGAAGTAAAAAAGAAATTTCTGTCTTTTGTAGTTTCATCAATTGTAGAAATAAAATAAAAGTCTTGAGTCTTTTTATTTTTACTAAAGCTCGGATCAGTCCACAATATATTTCCATCTTGTTTTGATATCACCTTGGTACCATTAGTATATAAGTCCTCATAAACATTAGCAATTGGTGATCTAACATTCATATACTGTATATGAATCTGCTTTTGTGCTGATAAAATCCCAAAAATCAAAAGGGAAATAAGAAAAAGGAATTTGTTCATTATAGATTCTTTGATTAATTCTTAAGAGTTAATTAAGGTCAGTACTCGCTCCTTGTGGCTTAACATTATACCCTTTGGACCTTAAATCTGCAATAACACCCGCCTGGTAAGCCATACACGAGTTTAAATTTGGTTGATCAGAAGTAAACCATTGTTGCCCCGTAGCTTGTCCTGATGAATTATAATAGGTTACCATAACTCCACATAATTGAATTGCAACTTTAACGGTCTTTTTTTCAATTTTGTTTTCTAGTGTACCTTTTGCACTAACAAGTCCAGCAACTCCAATAGTTGCTAATAAAATTAATTTTTTCATAGGTTGTTTTTAATGATTAATTATTAAATTATAAAAATCTTTTCAAAAATATAAAAATAATTCATACTACAATAGAATTATTTTTATGTTAAATACTTTTATTATAATCACTTGCATATTACGTTAAAGAAAAACATTTTCATTACGGAATTCCATAATAAAAAATTTTTATGTAGTCTGTTTTAATCTAAAAAAAGCCTTAATATCTACTTTGCTTTTTTAATTTTTATAAAAAAACAGAAAGTAAAAGACAAAAAAAAATCCCCGGGTAACCGGGGAAAATATTTTTAAATTCTATTTAAAAACTGTTTTATAGTACTTAACTTTTTCTTCTCTTTCTTTCAAATGATTCGGTTTCTTTTTAGAATCTGCACTTCCAAGGTTGATTATCTTTGAAACAGAAAGAGCATCATCCCGATCAGAAAAACGATTAATACCTCTACTATTCCAGTACCATACTGCTCCAATAATAGAATCTGATTCATTTAAAAGAAGATCTGGATTCTCTACATAGTTAACATTAAACCCTTTACTTTGTGCCCAATCTGTCAACTGTTGATAGTTTGATCTTCCAGTAATTTGGAATATTCCACGTCCCCTAAATTTCCAACCATCACCTAATTTGGTATTTCCAAGACTTTTACGGCCCCAATCACCCCCATAAACTATATTTGCAATGATTTCCTGGTTAGCTTTATGATTTGAGCTTCTACCATAGTCATAAGCCTGAGTATGAGAAATCCTTTTGCTTCCAAAGGTTTCTATTAATCCAGAAACTGAATAATTTAGATTTTCAGTTTTGGCTTTTAAACCGCTTTCATGATCAGCCTGAGCAAAAAAATGCGCTAATCTTATGGAAGTATTAATTCCATTTTCGTTAAGAAGTGTCTGATATTTTTTTGATAATTCTAATGCTGTCATTTTTTTATTTTTAGGTAAAAACTAATTAACTGACCTATGATAGCTCCTATGATTAATGATGATGAGACTATCCAAAAAATTGAACCAAAAGATATCCCGGATCTTTCAATATTAAGACTCTTGGATCCCTTCTCTGTTTTATAGAAGGTTTTAGTCTGATACTTAGTATCTGTCACATAGGTTGTGTGAAGCTGGTAAACATGGTGTATAAGAGTTTCTTCCCTATTTTCGGTAAATTCCAGATCTGCTGATCCTGAGAAAGTCATATCACCATATTTTAGCTCATAGTCCTGACCGGTGGACTTTATTTTTATACCATTGCTTACTATAAAATTTCTAATGTCCGTAACTCCTGATTCTGTATTTTTTGATAGCTTTTTTTCAGTTAAACCGACATTGTTTTCTGATTCTGTTTGTTCATTCATTTTCGTTAGGTTCTTATTCCTAGAACCACATGCTAATAATAGAAAACTAGTCATTATTAGTATTGCTGCTTTCATCTTCTTTTTTTGGGAGTTTAAATATTCGTGTACTTCACGTGCTATCTGTTCAATATCAGTTCTATTTTTTGCTATAGTGGTAATTAGAGCCCCGGCTTCATGAAAACGTTGCTTATCTTCTGCTTTCTCATATATTGATTTCAATTCTATTAAGCTTAGACCGATAGACCCTAATAGAGTAATAAATGGAAAGAATATGAGATTGTAACCATGAAATGTATTGAGATACCAAATACATGTCATGTGCATCGAATCTATAACCATTAGAGCAAACATAACGTTATAATATCTGCCTAGTTTTTCAACGGTTCTTTTAAATCCATAGCTTGACCTTGCTACACCGTTTTTTTTAGCCTTCCGGACACCACTCCACAAATCTGCCATGACTATAAGAAAGACCTCGATATTAATACCGAATAATATCCAAATTATTATAAATATTTTTTCCATTTTTTAAATTTTATGAGTATTGAGAATCTAACCATGCTATTCTGTTTTTAGTCCAATCATATATTTGATTATACCCAGTGTATATAATACTATTAGATGGTACGTCTGGCCATTTAGCCTGTTCTTTTGTAAAGGAATTTAAACCGAATGTTTTATTGATCAGGTCAGCATGTTTGTAGACGTTATTTAGCGTAAATACTCCTTTTGATTTTAAATCTGCATAACGAGCCTTAATTTCTACAGAATAAGCATTGTAAAACTTCTGCCAGAAACTTGCCGAACGAATTGATGCAGACCAGCCATCAAAAGCACTTCCATCCCAGCGTAACCCAAAAGTTGTATCCATATCATAAGGAAGAAAGTAAAATTTCACACCATCCCAGGATGTCACAATCAAATTTTTGTCAAACATGTCAACCGACATTATAAACTCGGCCAATAAATAAACATCAATTGCGTTTCTAAGATTATGATTTGTTTCAAAATTGGCTTTAAATGCTGACCCTGAAAGTAAATTAGACGCAAACCATGCGTTAATTTTTGTCTGAAAATCGGCATCGGGGGTTTTTGGGTTCCGGATCTCCCATTGTGCGGGGACATAACTGTAAAAGCTTGCATGATCTTCTGCAGCTATCTGGATATGATTTTGATTTGAAGATTTGAGATCGTAATTATCTCTCTTCTTTCCTATATTGAAGTTTCCTATACCATAAAAAGTACCATTGATATAAAGTTCAGCGGGAACTCCATCAACGTGAGTTAATGCGCCACTATCAAATCGACCTAATTGCGTAGTGTTACCTTCAATGTATGCAACCTCATTTTCTCGCTTAGGAAAGTCGGTTCTGCTTTGCACAATGTCTTCCCATATCTTATTTGAAATAAGGTTACGTGCATGAGTAGCATCAATCCAATTGGATTTAAAAACAAACTCTGAGTGTTCCACCCAATTCCCTACCCTTAATTTAAATTCGTCTGTTTTAGACTCGTTGTTAAAAAGAGCAATGGTCCAGTTCTTTTTTGGATAAATAGCAGAAGATGATCCTTGCACTTCTATAGTTGCAAATTTCTTAAGTCCTAATCCTTCCATATCAGAAATTAAGACTACTCCTGAAGCTTTTGTAGTTTTATCTACAGGTAAAGAATCCGGGGTTGTAAAATCTAAACGCAATAATTTTGTAGGACGTTTTATTTGAGCTTTTTTTTCATTAGAAATAATGGAACCACTGGAAATATGATTGTCTATATAATCTTTTACACTGTCTTTTTTAATTGGAAGCTTAGTTGTAGTTCTTATTTTAAATTTTTGGTCACCTGGAATTCTTGAATATACATATTTGTCATACTTTTCTCTTTCAACAGGGAACGTATAAACTCCAGGCTCATGACTACCTTTGAGTAATTGAACTTTTAAACCTGTCTTTGTATTTATAGCTCCAAGCCATAAAATACCAGCACCAGCGATATTAAAAGCAACTCCCTCAATCTGGATCTGATCAATATCAGCTGGCATATTTGACAGTAGAATCTCTCCATTGTTTAGTCCTGAAACAGGATATTGCTGCCATGATGTATTTAAAAATGCACCTGCGTGCTCATCTGGCTGTGGAATAGATAAATCACTCCATTTTTGATCAACAGGATTCAAACAAAAATCAATAGTTGCAAACCTATCATCTGAATATTTCCTAGCATCAAACCATTGTTTTTCATATTGATATAATTGTATTGTTGGAAAAGCACCATCAACAACCTGAATAGATACAGCTTTTAAATCTGCTGTATTAAATTTATGTAATCCGGTAAAATCAGCATCGGCATAATTTAACAAGGTGATAATAGAATTGTCTTTTTTAATACCCAAAATAGCCGGTAAATTATTATTACCGATATTAATCATCCCCTGAACTTCCAGTCTGTAAGTAAGTTCTTCTATAGGGAAATTATGAACTACTCCTATATTTGGATATTGTCCATTATTTTGTAAAGCATTATCAGGCTGCAAAAATTTTCCTCCAAAAATTGCAGATGTAGCCCCAATAGTAACAGCCGTTTCATGATCTGGAATCACTTTTTCAAAAAAACCATCACTAATTTTCAATAGATGATCATATCTATTTGCTATCTGTTTACCCCCTTGTGCTTCGGTTGAATTTGTTGGATCAAAATGATCAGCTACATTTCCTCCTGGAATTTCAATCTTTGCTACTGACCAGGTAGAACCATCAAAAGTAAAAAAGCTCACAAAATGATCTAAAGCCTCCAGATTATTTATATGGGGATAAACACCAGATTCTTCACATAAATAAAAACCTTCTTTGGACGGTGTAGGAGTAGATTTATTAATACTTCCTTTGTAACCGGCCATTATTGCAGCTCTATCATTTGCTGACAATACTACTGGAATTTCTTCACTAAAAACTAAAGACTGAAGCGCTATTTGAGCAGAACCTGCATCATTATAAATAATTCCATTGATTTCAACTTCTGTAACATCAACTTCTAATAATGAAAACAATTCATTTTGTGCTGATGTTACTTTTAGACGATTTCCGTTGATTATTTCAACATTGTAATTTTTTAAAGCAAATTGTCCATTAAATTGAAATACTAATGAACCCGGATCTCCTGGTACGGAGGAAAAAATATGACGCATCTTAAATATTTTTATATTTAAGCGAAAGTATGTTCATTATAAAGCTGTTAAAAGGACATTACATGTACAAACCTGATTTTCTCTCAATGATTTCTCTTCCGACTTTTTTACTATTTTCTTGGTAGCATGGAAAGTCTTCTTTGTTTTCTTTTATGTATTCTAAAATTTTGGAAAAAGAGTCTGTAGCAATATTTAGAAATGAGTGTTTTAATCTTAATTTTTCCTGATCTGACACCAAAACTGACTTTTGCCACGGAAGTTCTTCATATTGAAATACAACTCCGGAAGAAATGAATGTAAATTGAGAGAGACTTAAAGCATTTCCTAAAGAATAATAGACTAAACTTTCCTTTAGTAAAGTAGATAAAACAGGCTCTTTTTCAACCTCTTCCAATGTACAGCCTTTAATTTTACTTGAAATAGAAAATAGCCAAACTCTCTGCATCAATGGGACCATAAGAATATACATATCCATTGATTTGTTAATTGAATAAATCTTATTGAATTCTTCAGGGTTCGGGATTGGACCATATGAATAATGCTTATAAAAATCACATTTAGATTTCAAATCAGGATCTTTTGAAATTTCTGTCAAAGCATCTGATAAACATTCATCTGCTATTTTAACAAGTGTTAAAGCCATATCACGAATATCCCACCAATCAGCTGGTTTTGTTTTATCTCCTTCACTTGTGACAATCCCCCAACTTTTAATTTTAGATTTAATAAATGGTATTGCAATTACTACGGAGTAGCATGCAGCAGCTTTATAAATAAGAGTCGAAATAAATTCCTCACTTTCTTTAGATGAGTTTCTAAGTTCAGATAAAAAATCACTGGATATGTAGGGAAATATTTTTTTCCTAAATGCTGTTTCTTGATGTGGGTTGATGACATCAAGACCGAAATTTTTTGGAAGACCAACATATTCTTTAAAATCTTCCTGTGTTAATGTATGTTGCATTTTTAATACTTTTTTTTGAAAAAAAATAATTTGTCACTTATAGCGGTACGGAGGTTTGTCCGGTTGGATTTTTGTCAAGTGTAGTTAACTGAATATTTGGGAATTTCCCAATCAAATTAGGATCCCATCCATTCCAATCACGGATAGTTAGAAATATTTCCAAGGTCACTGCATGTTTAGCCGGTAATCTTGAACACAGGATGGTGTATGCTTCCCGTTTGTCAGATCCGGATCCAGAAAGATTTTTTCCACCCGGAATTCCAGCACCAAGTAAACAAGGATCAACCCCCATCGGAAATAAAATTTCTGAGTTTCCGGCGGATGCATCCACAAGAAAATCTCCATTAGATTGATCTTGTTTAATTGTTTCTATCTGTACTCCTTTGATTAGCTCACCGCTATTTTTATCACGGAAAAATGGAGAAATGATTGAAGTTCCTGCCCCTTTATTTCCTGCTATTTTAGAGTCAATTTTATCAACGAGTTCTTTTCTTTTGCTCTCCTTTTCTTCATCGGTAAAATCAATCCAGGCATCCTGGTAAATATGTGCAAAATAATCATCAGCTAAATGTATCAAATACTTAAAATTAAGCTGATTTTCAAACATAAATTTTTTAAATTCTGGAATAGCCAACACAACATCCATCCATCCGTTTTTAAACGAAGAGTGCCAACCTACAGAAGGGTAAACATTCTCAATACTTAAAACATCCATTGCAGGAATTGTAAAGTTGTGAATCTTTCTTCTCTTACATTCTTCTTTTATTTCTTCAACAGAAAACATCTGATCAAATGCAGGTATAAGAATGTCATTCTCTTTTTTCCGAGATTCCCAATTATTGTTGACAATAATATTATCAATAAGCCCTGATTGTTCATTCGGGACTTGAAACCTGCTTTTTGCAACTGGCTGCCTTTTGACGGAAATAATTTTAGAAAAATCCGGACTCAAAAGAAACTCTGGAGTTGTCCATCGATAAGATTCAAAATCTTTAATGATACCCAGATTAAATAAGTTATATTTTGTCCTCCTAAAAAACTCATGAATTTCCGGATATTTAGTCAATCTAACTTTTTTAAAATCGGTACCAGAATCAGTATCAATTTCTTCAAATAAAGAAAAACCAGTTCCATAGTGCGCAGAAGTCAGAACTTCCAAACCTCCAATCGCTGTACCTGATTTTTTTAGTTTTCTTTCAAACTCTATTGGATATAAATTGTTATCACCCCAGACACAAACATCAGAATCTCCATTGGATTTTACTTGTTTTGGTTGTGAATGCTGTGGCATACCTTTTACAGCATTGAATATCACTGCTGCTTTGTTGTCACCAATGGACCAAATACCTTCTGAAATTCTACTTTTCATAATTTATAAAATGGTTCTTTTGAATTTTTACATTTAGAATTATCACAAGTTCTTGAACCAAATAATCCTAAAAATCCTTTTTTGGAAGCAGTGGAATTACATTTCTTACAGAATGTACCCACACCTTGTCTAATACACCTTAATAAGGGCTGTTTAGGCTTTTTCATATCTATAAAATGACTAATATTCCGTTAAGCCGGATAATGAAAAAAATATTAATGGTTATAATATCCCCAGCAACTTTTATATTTCTTGTATGATTTTTAAAGTGATTAGGATTTTTAAACGGTGTAGGATCTGACAACCTTTTGACTCCTTTTCTTTTAGGGGGTTGCAAAAGTTCAGCATTCATATGAATA
Source organism: Chryseobacterium sp. MEBOG07 (assembly GCF_021869745.1). NCBI lineage: Bacteria > Pseudomonadati > Bacteroidota > Flavobacteriia > Flavobacteriales > Weeksellaceae > Chryseobacterium > Chryseobacterium sp. MEBOG07. The sequence continues at coordinate 2,148,357 of NZ_CP084579.1, read as the reverse complement.
ACATATCTCCCTCCGGTTTTGTTATACCTATTACCAGTCCTTATTTCAATATCAAAAAGAATTGGATTTTTATTTTCGTCCAGACTCTTCATTATTTTGAGAGCATCACTTAAAAACATTGTTTTTTCCACGTTTCAAATGTCAGAATTGATACTGCATAGCAAAAGGACAGCACTAAAATTGCAAAAATAGCAGGGCGAATCCCACAAATAAAAAACCAACCAATTGAAAACATGACCATTAACCCAATCCAAAAAGCATAAAGTCCCATTTTTTGAAAGAGAGCCCCACAGCCGCCTTATTTAAAACTACAATTGCCGTTTTTCAGCTGACTGAAATATGAGCAGACCCCGCAAATGGGCATAAAAAAAGGCCCCTCCGGGGCCTTATCTTTATAAGTTGGTAATAATGTATGATGATCGATAGGAAGGGTCTATAGCAGAGGCGAAGCCCCAGAACAATCTGTAATCAAATGTGTCTGAGAAGTGGGTGGCGTGTTCCTGGGGAATTGTCTTAGAACGCTCGCTACTCTTATCCTTCTCAAAACCATCTTTGTGGGTAACTTCTGCATTCTCCATAGAAACGATTAGGTTAGGACATCTATCAGCATTGATTCTTACTGTAGGTAATGTAAAGTCAGTTTCACTAAGAATTGTTTCAATGAGTCTATACTTTAGAATGTGGCTAGGATTATTTGTATTAGGTGTCTTGTTAATAACTTTCCATCCTGCAGCCCTCAACTGATTCTCTACATCTTCAGCAAGTGTTGTCTTACTGTTTGCTTCTTCCTTATACCCTGAACGGTCATGATATAAATGAACAATATTACAAGATGATTTGTGAGGCTCATAGTAATCAATAAACTTTTTGACCAGATCACTTAACTTTTCCTGATCAGCTGCCTTAGCAAAAAATTCTTTAATGAAGTTTAAAGTATTCGTAGATTTCAGATGTTGTGATACAGTTCCACAGTTTATTTTACCTCCAAAATCAATATTAAAGTCAAGCGGTACATTACGCACCAAATCTGTATCATATTTACATGAGGGAGTAAAGCCTTCAGTAACCCCACCCAATAATTTAAAATCATCCTTAGAATCATAATAATGTTTAAGCTTTAATTGAGGATAGAAGCCATCTACAACCCCACGAGGTCTTATATTCATTATTTCGGCTTCAAACATCATCTGTGATAATGCCTCTGTCCTCATGTCCTGAATCCAGCCCTTTCTGAGATTGTGAGCATTTACAAAGGAATTAGCCTTTATAAATCGGTACTTATTAGTTTTTTTAAGACTTAACTTTTCTCTATTTGTAAACCATTCGCCCTTCCTTGTCATGGCAACGGAAGAAACGAACATAGTGGAGTTTAATGATTTGGCATTCTTAAACTCTGATTTTACAGTTCTATTTGTAGTTAAAACGTTATTGAAAAGCCTCGTATAATCCAACAGGGCCGCCTCGTCTCCTACTACCCATGAAGCATTCAGACCACGGCCGGAATCAGGATTATCCAGTGACACAAAATTTGCTACAGTCCCATTCCGGAAATGAATCACATTATTCCAACTATCCGGTTTGGAAAAAGGCATTTCAAATCCTAATTTCTTGCCACTGGATCCCACAACATAATCAATATCTTCGTAAAGGCCAAACATTTTTAATCCCTCTTTTGTAGATGGTAATGTTCTAGTCTTAATCTGAACAAAGGTTTCCCCAACAATAACACCGGTGGACATTGCCATCTCTTTAACGTTGGTTTGAATCTTTTTACCAATAACGGTTGATTTACCAGATCCCCTTGCTGCTTCTACATCAATCTCTGGAACACCTGCCTTAATAGCATCTACGACCGCCATTTGCATCAGATTAAGCGGAACATCAACAATAGGCATCTGATACTGTGAAAAACTACTCATCATCTTCCGGATTTTCTATTTCTTGGAATTCTACATCCTCAGCTCCTAAAAACATTAAGTCAACAACTCCACGTTCGGCAGCCTTCCTAAACATTTTCTTAACTGCTGGAGGTAAGATTTGCCTGTATATAGATGCTTCAAGTTTCTTAGGATCAACTTCATTACCTTTGTCTTCCGGAATATACTTACAGTAGTTTTCGTACGCTTTATTAGCCGTCTTAAGATCTCCTTTCTTTTTCGCAGTGATATATAAATCATAAAAGACAGATCTTGCCACTGCTATTTCTGCAGCTGAATCTACTTTATCCAAATCGCCAAATAATTGCATCGAAATCTGATAAAATCGATAAGCGGTAGTTCTTGATAATCCCTCACCGCCTCTATCCTTTGCCCGCATAAGAATTCCTATGATATCATTCTGGTGATATTTATTATTTACCCTTAATGCCCAAATTTTTTCAAAAAGTTTTTTCTTTTCAAAATCAGCAGGTTCAAGCATGAAATTTTCGTCTATATAATTGTTTTTAAGACGTTGGAGGAGATTATTTTTAGTAAAGCTTACAAGTTCCATAAAACGAAAATAGCCCCAGAAAAAGGCTATTAAAAGGACAAAAAAAAGATTAGAGCATATTTCAAAAAATCTCATATATTTAACAAAAAATTATAACTATGGATATAGCAATGAGATTCGAGGATACTGTAAAAAGTATTTGGGGACAACCAGAATTCCCAATTTATTTTGCTGGGTATTATGATTCACAAAATCACAAAACTTTTAAGTCACTTTTGTTAACACTATGCATTTATGTATTAAACTATCATACAAGCAAATACGATCAGGAAGAATTGCAGGTTTTACGAGATTATGAAGCGTTAGCTGGAAGTGGTGATTCATCATATACGGACGACATAAATTTTTTAAAGTTCCTGTATAAAAAAAATGTTAAAGTTCCTGTGGAATGGGAATAAATAGAAGCACTCAATTATGAGTGCTTTTTTAATGCTGGTTTATCAATTTATCAAGTTCTGTAACCTGATTAATATACTCCTGCAGCTTTTCTCTTTTCCGGTTGACCAGATGTAATTTCAGATTATATTCTTTATCTCCTATTTCGGGAAGATTGGATTCCATTTGGTTTAATGTTTTGATACGTTTTGTAATATTTGATCTCAAATTATTCCTTGTCTTTAAAAGCTCAATAGCAGTAAGACCGGAAAAGTTTTTATTGGTTTTTATTGGTAAAATACGTTTGTGGTCCTGATAATAGTCTAAAGCCCTTTGACAGTCTTCCATAGCTTCAATATTTCCCAGGATTTCCCATTGAATTTTTAATGCTGTTATTTCATCCAATCTATCAACCGAGTTGAGCTGTTGCTTAAGAGAACAGGCAGATAGCCAATGATCATATCTACTTTTAAAAACAGGATGGAGCTCTTGAGGATAATTCGAAATAAGATCTGAAAATTTACTTTCCCTTTTCTGGATTATAATTTTTATTTCTGGTTCCGACTCAGATTTATCAGATTCAATTTCTTTTTTTTCTTCAGTACTCTGGACATCAAATTGCTTTATCAAATATTTTAACTTGGAATGATTTACAAGACTAAATGATGATAGTTTTTTCATCATGACCTGGTCACCTCCAAGGCTAAAATATTTACTTAATAATTCTTTGTGAGTTTTTCTATCCATATGAAAAAAACTCTCTAAAGAAGAGAGTTTTATTTTATAATTATTTATTACTAAGATTTTTCTTTCAGAGGTTCTGCATCTTTATTTTTACCTGCCATTTTTTCCGCTAAAGCCAGTTCCAACACAGATACATCATGTATTAAGTTTTGTGCCTTTCTTACTTTAATGATATTCTGCAGTCTTTCATTAGAAAGTCTTTTAAGCTGGTCTTTGGCTTCTTTTTTAAGCATTAAATAAGTTGCGCCTGCTTCGATAAGCTCTAATGCATTTTCAGGAACGTCGTTAAGAACTACTGTAGATCCATCACCTTTTCTGATAATAGAACCTTTTGGTACTGCTAATATGATAATTTCTTTCATATTATGTTACTATAGGTGTATCAGGTAGTAATGTTATATCCCCGTCATAAGCATAAACAGTAGTGTTTGCTGAAAGTTTTCCAGTTATTCCACTGTCAGACTCACCAGTATCTCCTGAAGTGTTTTCTGAAGAGACAAAGTAAGTTCCGTTTTCTTTATTTCCGATAACCCACAACTGCCCTGTGGAATCTGGAATAGCATAAATCATTGGGGTATTTACATGAACAATTTGGAATCCTACCGTTTTTTTCTTGAAACCTTTCACAAAAATATCAAGATCAACTTTTATTTTCATATTCCCCTTTGTTCCGACAAATAAGTTTGTAAGCTTATTTTTATCAACAAGAATATCTATTTTTTTCCATCCATAGCCTGTCAATGGTACTAAACCTGCTGAAGGGATTGTTGCTGCCTCTTCATAAGATTTGGGAATTTTAGGAGGCTTTGTAAATGTTCCCATATGATCTTTGGGAATGTAATACAATGTAGTTGCTAAACCTGCAACTTCCTCACCATCACCACAACTGGTAAGGTTTTGCATGAGTATTTTTTTTATGCATTCGTCTAAAATTGGATCTGCCATTGCTTATAAATTTTGGATGTAACCTGAATTAGAAGATACAAGATCAAGTAAAGCATCTTCATTATTAATAATTTGTTGTTGTGTCATCGCCTCTCCTTCATAACGGATTAATTTGGGAGCCGAATCTTTGAATTTCTTTTTTTCACCTTGAAACTCAAATTCCAAGCCCGGAAGCATTTCATCCGATTTCGATTCTTTAAGCGAATTTTCTCTTTTTTCAACAGCTTTCTCACGAACATTTACAGCTGATTCTCTTTTTGCTACCTCATTTTCACGCTCTTCAACGGAATTTTCCCTTTCCTCAACAGCCGATTCTCGCTCTTCAACATCACTTTCACGCTCTTCAATAGAAAATTCTATCAACTCTAAATCAGATTGTATTTTTTCAGTTAAATCCTCCGAACCTTCAATTTTATCAGATTGAATATTTTCAGGCTGTTTATTCTCTGTTGTAGGCTGCTCCTCATTAAGAGGAGTGACCTTTGTTTTTGTTTCTTTCATTGTAATAATTATGAAGCAATTTTACTTTCGTTTTGATAGAATAATTTATTTTGAGCTGCATTATTCAATCCAATCTTTTTAGTAGCATCCGCTGTATGTACATACAAATATTGATTGATAGCAAAGTCATAATTCAGAGAAAATTCAGACATAAGCTTAATACTCCTGTCCTGAACCTGAATTCCAGAAATGTAACCCGGATTTTCAACAACATCTACCAATTCAAGTAAATTGTTATCAATTGTTGCGAAAATAGTTCCTTTATCTAATCCAGGAACACCGACAATTTCTCTTTTTCCGAGCCTTGTTTTGGTAATATCAGCAGAATTGAAAGAAGGAGTATTTTTATAAGTATCATCATACGCCTCTTCGTACTCTTCCTTATCTTCAAGTGAAGTAAAAATCTGTTTAACTTTCATTTTAGACTTTGCAGGTAGCTTTTTTTCAAATGAATTAATTTCACCTAAAATATTATTAGCAGTCACAGCGTTACCCGGAATAAGATATGCAGGAGATTGAACATCTGCTAAAATTTTAGTTAAAGTGGTTTGAATACCATCCATTGAAAAACCGAAAACAGGATTGTCAATTCCTACCTTACTCGCATCATATACCCCTTGAATATGTAGGAAATCTAAATCATCAATGATTTTAGCGATAACCATATCCATAGTTTCTTTAGTGATCAGCTTATCTTTAGGGTCTTTTCCTTCTTCAAATTTATAAGCGTAAATGGTTCCCAGAATTTCCGCTGGATCTAATAAAAAATCTACTTTTTGACGGTATGATCTTAAATCTTTCTTTTTGAATGTAACATCCGTAAAAGGTGTAAACTTCTTAGAATAAAAAGCTTGAACCACATTTCCCATTAATGCTACAACTGATGGATATTCACCATTAATTTTGGTAAGCCTTTTAGCATATTTGCTTAAAAAAATTGATTCAGACAATAAAGCTGCCTGAAAGGCTTGAGGGTTTTGATTTACATAAGAAACCAATTCCGATCTAATTTCGTCTATTTCAAACATTTTAAATTATTTTAAAGTTGGGAATTTGCTTCTATCAGATAAAATTTTATTATGCTGATAATTTTCACTCGGATCGGGATCTACATCATTTTTATCTTTTCCATCGTTTTTAGGGAAATTGTGTCGATTATTGGAAGCTCCATATTCTTTACACTTAGTTCCTAAAAGTTCTATTGCTTGAACACTTGTTGCATTCTCTTGCAGATCAGCAGTAAGGCTGTTTAATTCTAAAGCCTGGGTAACGGCACTTTGCAAACCATCTTTTTCTCCCTTAAGCGTGTTGAAACTTTTTTGTAGTGCATCAAACTTTGTCTGAAGTTCGGCATCACCTCCATGAATAGAAAGCTGATCTTCCAATTTTTGGAGCTGCTCTTCATCCAATCTTGTATGTGCATTAGCACCAAATAAACCGGATTGAATAGTGATTGTTTGTAAGCCTAATAGGGCTGTTAATTTTGGATATTTCATTTTAAAATAATTGTAATGCTTGTTCTTTGGTTAGTAATTCATCACACAAACCAATTTTAAGAGCCTCATTAGGCCGGTAAAGCTCTCCTTTGTATACTTTACCATCATCTTTTAGATTCTCACCATAAAAACCTCTCATATCATTGATAAACTCAGAATTGAATGATTGTGCCATTTCCTCAAATGGTTTTTCGTTTTGGTTATCTACCCATTCACGCCAGGCGTTATTTTTCAACGAGCTTGTAGGGGCATAAATATCTTTCATAGATGCTCCCAATTTGATTAGGATACCACTCATATCAGCAACTGGAATATAAGTTCCTAAAGAACCCGCCCAACTTGCATGAGTATTTAACACGCGATATTTACAAGCCCCAAAAAGATAAAGGGCTGCTGAACATACCAAACCATTGGAATATCCAATAGTCGGTGTTTTCATCGTTGAAATATAATTTGCTAACTCCCTGGTTCCATCACCCATTCCACCACCGGAATCAATATTGAGTAGAATACCGGAAACACGCTCATCATTCTCTAATTCTTTCATTACCTGCAGAATTGTTTGTGTTCCGGTATACCACCAATCAGAATACTTTATAATAGGCCCAATAATATCAACAACAACTGGGTATTGATTTATACCATTGTCAGCAAATGTTGACATCTGTCTATTGATATTATTAAAATATGATTCGTTGATTTTTTCCCTTGTTTGGAAAGATTGGTTTTTAAAACCAAGAACCAATTGTGACATAACAGACATTAAAAATGACTGATCTATCATAATTGGTTCATTGAAAAAATTGTTTGTTCCGTGCATACTGTTAGTATTCACGGACAAAACTATATTATAGGAGGAATGAAGAAAAGGACTTTGAAAGTAGGAACTATTTTGTATACACTTGGTGGTAAAATAGTCTCTCCGGAAATATTTATTGAAAAACTATCATTGCCGGAACCGTCATCTTTTATATTGTCGGTATGGGCCTGAGCGTGCCAATGATCAGCAGAAATTTTTCTTTCTGTTTCTGGATCCGGTACTGTTGTATGTTTTGGAAATGGTGTCATAATATGTAATTTACTGCTGTTTCTGTTAATTCTACATCATAGTATTTATTTGCAATATCTTCTATGGTTTCACAGTCGTGAAGTACAATTGTTGCAAGACCTAAACATCTGTAACCTTTAAACAACAACTTACTTTCTGCTTTTTGATAAGCAATACAATTTTCATAATTTATTAGTCCAGGATGATTTAAATAAGAATTATCAAGAAAGGAGGAGTAATAACCAGGTCTCTCTAAAATATTACCCATTTCATCAGTTGGAACAAACATTCCTAATTTTGTAGGTTCCTTAAGAAAAGCTGCATAGTTATTAACCCTACCCCAAAATGAATACATTAATAAAGATTCACTCTCTGATTCCCCACACGTCTGAGGCATACTGTACTTTATAACAAAATTTAGCATTGACATTAGTTTCATGATATCTATTTTTTTTTATTCGTTCAGCTTAATACTCTACGATGTTAAATTTTCTCTTAACATATCGACGGATCCACCTCCTTGACTTACCTAAATTCTCGTAGTAAGACACTGTTTTTCTAACTTCCGTAAGCAATGCCTCTGATGGTGGTATTTTAGTTTCTGAAAGAGCTTTTATCTCCTCTTCTGTAACTAATTTTCCAATACTATAAACTGGACTCATTCTAATCTTACTTAAAAGTGATTCAGGATTTTGAAAATCACATACATTCCAATTGCCTATTGCTAAAATGTTTAAATCGTTACATTGCATATATTTAATTTTTAAGGTTAAAATCTATCTTTAATTGTGATTCAGAATAGTTTGTTATTAAAATTTCAGTTCTGGTATTTTTTATGTTCCTACGCTCCTTCAGATAGATAATATTTAGATTTCTTTCGGTCGCTGCATTAATTACAAAGTCGCTACTGAACTCTGACATTGCAGCCTTAATTCCACAACTATTAAGTAAATCAAGACAGTCTAACGTGTCAGATTTTTTCCAATTAGGTACTTTGTACCAATGTTCGGTTTCATGGTATACCGGATCCAGATAAATAAAACAGTTTTCTTTATCATTTAGCCCCTTGGTAAAAGAAATAGTAGGTAATACCTCTCTAAAATCTTTATTTAGGATCTTACAGTTTTGAAGTTTCAGGAAAGTATGATCAATATTTTTGAGTATTGTTTTCTTTGCATTATCCAAACCTACTCTCAAAGTATCTCCTTTTCCCAGGTAACTAAAGTTTGACAGAAGTAAAAACCTCACTGCTTTTTGAACCGGATCTGATTCTAAATTCCTTTTGTAATACTTCAATAAAGATTCTGATATTGGAACCTTTAAGATTTCTTCCTTAAGCTTTTCAGGCGATTGCTTAACAACCAAATATAAATTGGTAACATCATCATCTAAATCATTAAGAATAGAATATTTTGGTTCTGGCAAATAAAAGAAGCTACCTCCTGCACCAAAAAAAGCTCTATTCTCATTCTATGCTGTGGAAAATGACTATACAAAAGCTGGCTCAATCTCCTTTTGTTTCCGTTTCTTGTTAGAATCATAGTTAGTTTTTTATTGTTATTGAAAATGTAAATTCGTCAGGATAGATTCCCCAGCTTTCAAGCTCATTAATTGTTTCCCTGACTTTTTTAGATACTATATCAAAAGATTCTTTCCGGGTCCTGGCTGTTTGCCTGTCTTTATTATCTTTCCATAAGATTGAAACCTTGCATTGATTTATTTTAATGGTTTCTGTAAATTCTATTTTTTCGATTTTAAATTCTTTCATTTTTGGTTGTTTAAAGTTGACTAGCCTATATTTTGATTCTGTTTCTCCCTACAAATCCTACAAAACAGCAAAAAGACTTTATTAATCAATGTTTTACAGTATTTTTTCTTTCCCTACAGGATGGATGTTTTTATCAAAAAGTGTAGGGTTTTGTAGGGTTTTGTTTTTTTCATCCTACATAATACTACACAATACACATCATTTACTACATAGTTATTTAATTGTATTTTTTTAATTTTCAATACGTTATACATATTGTAGTATTTGTAGGATTATAATTTTTAGATTTTCATTTTTTTCTCTTATATATAGTTTTTAAAAAAACCTTTTTTAATCGTTTTCAGCAGCAAATTTTACGGTTTCATCTTCTGGGATAGTTTCCTGAAATAAAGAGCCATGATTCTTCTGTAGCTCATATAAGGATAGAATATCATCTTTTACATAGATCATTTTATTCAGATCAAAAATAAATGCACTGGTAGGCCCTACCTTTGCGTTATTACTTATTCTGCATTTATCCTTGTAATTATAAAAAGAGCTGTCATTTTTAAGCATTTCAAGCATTTCAGATTTTGCAGGTATTGTTTCTTTATATGTTCTTAGCCATCTGCTTAAGACCGTATTATAAACCTGTGTAAACTTGATAAAGATTAGATTACCTTCTACTTTATAATCCTTATGAAGCATAATAACCTCAGAAGAATTTCCACGCATTGAAGCCATAAAACATTCCCAGAATCTGGATATCGGAGAAGCTCCTGCCATTTTATTTTTCATATTCTTTACAATCTTTGCAAAATGGTTTTCAAGCTCAAGCTTTGTAAAAGGAAAGTTAATCGTATCGCAGTACAAAGTATAGGTAGTGTATAGAACTGATAAATTTTGAATCATTCTACTCATTGTATCTTTAAGATCCGGAAGACTTGAAAGGTGCCTTTTATTCATATTATATTCCTTTAAAAAGCTCTTTTCAAACCTTTCCCTATCTAAAATAAACTGATTACTATACTTTGAAAATCCTTCAATAACCATTTCCTTAAGATCATTGTATGCATCTGTTTCTTCTTCAGTATGCTTGCTGACTGAAATTTCTTCAAAAAGCTGTCTGGACATAGTTGGAGAGTCCTCAGAGTATTCGTTTCCGGTGATCACTACAGCTGATGTCATAGGAATTTCATCTGTAGAAAATTTACTTTCTGTAGTTCCAATCTCACGACCCCTTCTATCAAAATATTGTTTGATCAGTTCGTCCAGGTTTAAGCCTCTACGATATTCAGAGAAATGAACAATACCGTTGTTAAACTGTGATATCTTTCTGATTTGTGATGTAAGAGTAGAAGACTTTGCAGCCAGGTTAATAACCGACTGAGGTTCTCCCACAAATGACTGAATGATTTCAGCAATATTGTCTTTTCCGGATCCTCCTTCACCGTATAAAAAGTAAATAGGAAATGATTTTGTATGATGTTCTACGATATCTTGAAACAAAGCTGATATACCGAAAAGAATTGCCGTCATCCCTCTTTGCTTGTGAACCTTTACGATTTTAGCCATTAAACTATAAAAGTCTAACCTGCTATCAATAGAAAGGAATTTTTTCTGTGGAACGTATTTCCCAGGGATATCTTTATAAACTTTGTTTGCAGATGGGAAATAATAAGAAACTTTATTATATACATAAACACCATTCTCTTGCATCGGGATTACTTTCCCTTCTTTCGGTAAAATAATTTCATTGTTCCATACCCAGAATTTCGCTGAAGGAATCCATCCCAATTGTTCAATCATAAGGCCATCACCCATTTTATCGTAAAGGAATGATAAAATATTTTCGTGCTGTTGATTACTGGCTTTATACTGGAAGTTACCCCCTTTATCTGTAACAATATTTTTAAAGCCGATTACGGAATTAAAAAGGTTACTTTCAGCATGAGCAATAACATCTTTTCCAAAAACGTTAGTCATTCTGAAAAGCTTTTTAGAGGTTTCCCCACTCATATGCTGGATAATTTCAAAGCTGAAATTGGAAACATGCTTAAAATTGTATGGAGCTTCATCACCCATAATATGCCATATCCTATTTTTTGCCATGAATAAACCATACCTCTGGATATCTTCGATAAAGTCTTCAGTTTTACAACCGGCATCTAATAAATCTTTAGGCAATTCATATTCCCAATCAAGATTCATGTAGACCTTTGTTTTAGGCTTGCTTTCCTCTTCAATATCTTTTAGAATGTCATTGATTTCTTTTGTAGAGATATCATCTTTAAAGCGGTCGACTACAATTTTTATATATTGATTTTTGACTAAACTATCAGAAACATAGCTTATCACTTTGCCTGTAAATTCTACGAATGCCTTTTTACTGGCAGGAGACATTATTAATTTTTTTGGCTTTAAATCCTTGCCGGTCTCTTTCTTATGTTTCTTTATTTCTTCATCACGTTCCTGGATTGCTGGTGCCATTAATTCCTGGTACTTATTCTTCAATAAATACATTACAGAATCTTCCTGAAGAGCTGATAAATAAGATAAAGAATCATCACCCATTTTTTTGCCGATCGAGTCTGGATCATCACCTTCATGTTCAGGAACAATTATTTCCGCAAGCATTCCGTTTTTAAGTAATAATTCCATATCACGGATGGCAGCCTTTTGACCTGCTCCATTTTTATCATTGTCTCTGAAAATAACTACTTTATCCGTTACTTTCTTTAACAAATTAATTTGGTCAACTGTTAGGGCTGTTCCAAGAGTTCCTACTGCATTATCAAATCCGACCTGGTGCATTCGCATGACATCAGTAGGCCCTTCAACTAATAGTGCATATCCGAAAAACTTTATTTTAGCTTTAGCAAGGTTATAACCATAAAGAGCAGTACTTTTATTGAAAATGATACTGTCAGAAGAATTAAGATACTTCTGTTTTACTTCATCAGATTTTTCCGGATTTATACGGGCTGTAAATCCAATACAGTATGTTTTATGATTAATAATCGGAAACATAACACGATCCCTAAAGAAGTCATAATGTTGTGTTTCGTTAACCTTATCTTTCTTTACAAGACCTAACTCCAAAGCATCGGATAAAAGCCCCTGACTTTTAATAATCTTTGTAAGATGACTGTCATTGAAAGAATATCCAATATCAAAAAGATCTAAAATTTCTGGAGTGAAACCACGGACTTCAATCATGTATTTTTTTACCCAATGGTCAGCAGGAAGTCTCTTAAAATTATTTATGTAAGATTCATTTGCTTTAGTAACAATATCTTGGAGAATCTCCTTTTTCTCCCTCCTCTCTTTTTCTTCGGATGTTTCCTGATCATATCTGATATTGATCTGTAATTCTTTCGCAGCCTTTATGACAGCCGACAAGTAATCAAGTGCTTCTGTTTCCATTAAGAATTTAATCAAATCCTTTCCTCCTTTACCGGATGAATAGCATTTCCAAATTCCCTTACTATCAGAAACCATAAAGGACGGTGTCTTTTCGTCAATATTGAAGGGAGAAATCCCCTTCAATACAGAACCGGAAGGTTTTAGCTTAATAAATCCATTCAGAGCCTGAGATAACGGTGTATCTTTAATCTCGTCAATGGTTTGTTGTGATATTTTTGACATTGAAAATTAGTTTAGTTTTTGTTTTATATGTTAATTCCCAATTCACCGGGAATTCTATATTAAGTGTCTCTATTTTAACTGTAGTGATTTGTATAGATTTTCCGGATATCTTAACTTCACCTTCTTTTAGCAGTTTATTTATGGTAAAAAAGTCTCTTTGCTTAAAATGGTAGAGTAAAGGCCCTGGATAAATCAATTTGTTTTTTCATAAATGAGCTGCAGATCTATTAAGTTTCTCCTGTACCTTGTAGAACATGGATTCAATTGTTGCTGTATAAGTAAATTCAGACGTTTCTGGCTGATATAATTCTGTTCCTTGAAAAGATGCTTACAAAAAATAGTTAGCTGCTTATATTGCCTTGAATTGATTGTTTTCATATATGTACTTTAAAAGAATCCTCTATTGAATAGTCTGTAAATTTCTGGTGATGCATCTATTTTTTTCGGTCAAATTTTTTAAGGAATTCCTGGATATGTCTTATATCATTATTATCTAAATCAATGAATTTTATAAAATCTTTTTTTTGACCTTGAATTGAAATTACAGCCCATGATTTTGACATTAAATTGTGATCAACGCTAACATCAATATTATTCAGCATATTTTTAATTTCCTGTTTATTTTCTTATTCTCACTTAAATAAAAATGCAAAGCCTCCAATTGATCTGAAAAAACCCAGAAAAAAAATCTTCGGATGATGGATTTTAAAATTTTCATAATAAGTTTGTACTATTACATTTTGGGCATTCTATTTTTGACTCCATTCTCAAATCGAAAACATTACCACAACATCGACATACTAACAAAATCACTTGGTTATGATCTTTTACTAAATCCATTATTGTAGGTACTTTAGTTTTGCTTTTTTTTATTTTATGTTTTTCTACCTCAATAAAGTCTCTGATATCCGAATTATAAATCATATTTAGACTGCTTGTTTATTTTGATATAATGTATAAGCAGCTTCTTTTTAAATTAAAAACCCGACCGGCAAAAGCCAGCCGGGTAAACTAATTTCAACTGCTCAAAAAATTAAGCTGTGTCAAGTAGCAGAATCGAACTGCTCTGTGTTTGGAAAACCAACTACCTTAAACCACTCAGGCAACTTGACAAAAAACCCGGTCCGGAGACCGGGTAAAAACTAATAACCATGAAAACTCAAATAAACATGAGTGTGGTCTCAGGGAGATTCGAACTCCCGACTTTCTCGTTATGAGCGAGATGCTCTAACCACTGAACTATGAGACCAAGAAAAAGCACTTTTTGAACTTCTACGCTGATCAGGACTTTGCTCTTAAAAATTAGACAATCATTGAAGAATAAGTTTATTTTAAGTCCCTTTCTTGAAGTGCTTTTATTAATTTTTAAGATACTGCACTACTTCTTAGCTGGTATTTACGGCCCCTTCGTATCTTACAGTAATAAGCATTACGGTTTTATAACCGGTTTTATTTTTGTTAAAAAGCTATCCTCTTCATATCCTTCTTGCTTGAAAAAATCTAAGGCTGCTTTTTTTGTTAAAGTTGAATTAGGTATAGGCTTTTTTTGACTTTTTTTCACAATATCATATACAGCCCTATCGCTTACTTCTAAAGCAGCAGCTAATCGAATTCTGAATTTCCCATTATCGTTAAGTTGCTGAATCATTTCGTTTTTGATATAAAATGCCATATCCTGTTTTTATTTTTTTGTGTGTAAAAATTCGTACATTTGTTTGAATCTTTACACAAAAGTAACAAAAGTTCACCAACTTAATGTAACTTTTTAAACTTTTTTTAAAATAAATTTCACTATGCTAAACAAAACAACTGAAAATCAAGCCGTTAGACAGGAACTTTTATTATTTATTTTAGATAGAGTAAAAGCATTGAAACTATCAGGTTATCAGTTGTCCAAATTAACTGACCTTTCTCACGTAGGAATTGATAAGATTTTAGATGGGAGATCAAAGTCTCCAAGTATTAGGAATCTGGAAAAATTAAAAGAGGCTATTAACACATTTGAAAATCAACAACACTCTCCTGTCACTTTATTAACTTTAAACGAAAAGTTAGATTTTATAATTACATCTGTTCAAAAGTTAAATGATAAAATAGATGTATTTGCATTGGATAATGAAATTATACTTCAAATTCTAAAAACTCTTCTAGCCCTGAAGAAATTAGAACTTTAGAAAAAAAATAAGTAAAAAATCATAATAAAAAAACTCTTTCAATCTGAAAGAGTTTTTTTTAAAGAATATTAATTCATTGATAAAACAAAATTAACTGTTTCTTTTACGTTAATTTCAAATATAGGTTTTTTAAATGTTTTATATGTGAAATCTATTTTATCAAATCCTTTTTTTATTTCGTCTACCTTACTTTTTATTAATAGCAGAGTTTCTACATATTCTTCTCTAGTTATTACATCATTTTCAAATTGCTGTTTTGCAATTGAAAACAATTCATTACAAATTTTAAGCTGTTCTTTGGTCATCTCCTAGTTCCGTAATTTTTTTAATTTCAAAATCCAATCTGTCTTCTGTTATAATTGTTTTAAAATAGCTAGCAAATAACCTTCTCCATAATATGAATAAAATTATGCTGATAGAAAATGTTACTATTCTAAAAACCCAATCAGATTTTATATTTATGTTTAAATCTAAGAATAGAAATCCACATAACATAGTAATATTAACGTAAATCGGAAATATATATGCGACATACCAAGGATTTTTTTCTTTCACAATATATAAAACGAGCAAATTACTTATTGGCATTGAATAAGACCAAATTGCAGCTGAAAGATTGGGAAACCTATTCATTTCTATAGATTTAGTATCTATAAAAATATCCAGGAAAATATCAGAATAAGGAAGCAGTGATGCAAAAATTAAAAATACAGTAGAAGATATTACTTTAATGCTTCTACTGTATTTAGTTAAAAAGATGTTTATCTCTTTTCTAAATTTTAAAATTTTTTGAATAAAAGGATTATCTTCTAGGAGGGTTGATATCTTTCGGATCAACATCTTCCGATTCGTCCTGTAAGCCTGCTGCTGCTGGTGAGATATTCTTAACACGAATTGAATCGGCAGAATCAGTTTTGCTAAAAGCTTTTTCATTGTTTTTAAATAGTGTTACTTTGTTTTTAGAGTTTTCTTGTTTTTCAACTTTACCCTCTTCTCTTTCACAAGCTACAACTGTTGTAAGTAAAACAGCTAATAATAATTTTTTCATTGTATATAATTAAATCGATCAAATATATAAAGCTTTGAAAAAATATAAAAGGACTATAAAAGTTGTTGAACAAATGTAAAACTATTTGAACTATTACACAAGTTTTTGTTCAATTCAATGTGAATTATTAATTTTGTTAGACAGTAACGGAATTAATAGATTAAAAACTGTACTAATTTTGTCACTAATAAAAAATCGCTATTTGAAAAACCCGATAAATAAAGTGTTTTTTTGATCATTTAAGAAAAAGTTTGAATCCTGTCGAGGTTACTTTAAGAGACCATCATTGCAACTGTTACCCCTTAAAAAATCAGAGCAGAAATAATCTACTCTGATTGATATTTGAATAACAAGTATTGAATGCTCTTCATCGTCTCCGCTCTCCGAAGTCTCCTGACTTTGGAGCAAGTGTAAAGGAAATAATCTTATTTACTAGCTCAAACTCTAGGGACCTTGCGCAACAGATACAATAAAACACAATATTTGACAAATGATTATTGACAATCATTTGTCATTGATTCATCGAAGCGCAGGGAAAAGCATAATGCTTCATCAGCGACGAAGTTGTATCACTTTGCCCACTTACAATAAAGCGGAATTATCCATCAACTTTGCGTTCATCTTTGTAATCAAAATAATGTAATGATGGCGTGTTTTTCTAACACAAAGCTTTAGCTACATTATGCAGAGTTTCAGAAAGCAAAGCATAGAATCAACTTCGTTGATTCGTCGAAGCGCAGGGAAAAGCATAATGCTTCATCAGCGACGAAGTTGCATCACTTTGCCCACTTACAATAAAGCGGAATTATCCATCAACTTTGCGTTAATCTTTGTAATCAAAATAATGTACTGATGGTATGTTTTTCTAACGCAAAGCTTTAGCTACATTATGCATGTTTTCAGAAAGCAAAGCATAGAATCAACTTCGTTGATTCGTCGAAGCGCATGGAAAAGCATAATGCTTCATCAGCGACGAAGTTGCATCATTTTGCCCACTTATAATAAAGCGGAATTATCCATCAACTTTGCGTTAATCTTTGTAATCAAAAATAGTGTACTGATGGTATGTTTTTCTAACGCAAGGCTTTAGCTTCATTATGCTCAACTTTTTTATTCTGAATGGGTGTCCTCCATCTTCTTTTCTCTCCTTCTTTGAAGTATAAGGTGTGCAGCATCCAGCATTTTAACCGTATGAATGTAGGGCATAACGATATTTCTTTCCGGTAGATTTTCATAGACACCCATTGAGAAATAGACGATTCCGGACATAAAATAATCAAATTCTTTGATGCTGTATTCTCTGAATGCGTTTTTGAAAACCAGCAGAGGATTCCGGTATTCTTTCTCCGAAAGCAGACCAAGAACCCACGGGGAAATCTTTTCCGGTTGAGTATCGACAGTCCATTTCTTTTCCTTCAGCATGATGAGATATCCTGCCCTGATCAACGACCTCATCGACTGATGAAACTGAAAGATCACCGCCATATCTTCATTGATCCAACTATTTCTCTTTACTGCATAATTCATAATGTTGCTGAGCCTTTCTTTGGAAACATCCAGCTCATTGAACTGAAAGAACGTTTCCATCAACTGCAACCCTGAGTGTTTCTTGTCTGCCCGAAACCGGGGATCAAAATCTGTTTTTATCTTTTTCATGAGTTTGTATTTTTTTATAAATGTAAGAAAAGAAATTTAATTACGGTCGATCGACCGTAATTTTTTATTATTTAATTATTTCATTTGCTCTATGACAGATATAAACGAAAAAATTTGTTTATACATTACAAAAAAATGGTTGATACCTTGGCTTCAAGAAGGCAAGTCACAAAATTCTTTTGCCAAAAATCATGGTGTAGAAGAAAGTACTATTAGAAAAATTAAAAGTGAAGAAACTTACAGAATACCAGTTGAAACACTTTTTAAAATATGTGAAGCAAGAAAAATTAGTTTATCTGATTTCTTTAAACTTATAAATGAATAATCCTGACGAGAGTTGGGATTTTTTTGTGATGAAATTCTTCGAAATCTGTAAGAAATTCAGTAAAAATACTGATTCAAAATTTTGAGATGATCTTTATTTTTGTTCATTACGGAAACCCCTAAGAAACCTAATCTATTGATTTATAAATTTGAACATTTATATTAAGTTTTAACTAAGTTTAAGTCTTAAAATAAATGCGGAGTTTTAAGAAAAATGTTTAAAATATAAATGAATAGTAATAGGAAATTATGACGTGTTGGGATTTTATCATTATCATTAAATACTTAGCGCATACCATATAAAAACATTAACAATGAATGAATTAATTGAAACTTTTTTCAATCACTTTTTTACACCTAAAATATCTAAAATATTAGCTGAAATTATAAATTTTGGAGCTATTTTTACAGCTATAACTTTTATTACTAAATACGTTTACAATTTATTTTTAAAAAGAAAAAACAATCTTAGTCTTAAACCTTACTACACAAATACAGTTCTACAGTCTGCTAAGAAAAAATATATTCGTTCAAAATGCCAAAATATTGACCCATCAAACGAAATTGAATACAATAACAATTTTGCATTTGCAGTTCGTGAGGACTTACTGAACTTTTTTTTAAAGAATGTTTTTAGAATTAAAGATCCTGAACAGAAATACTATATAATATTAGGAGATGCAGGTATGGGGAAAACTACTTTCCTTCTAAATCTATTTAGACTTTATAACAAAAACATTAGAAATATTGTTTTTTCAAATGAAAAAATGAAGCTTTTACCTCTAGGAGAAAGTTTTGACGAATTAAAAAAAATAATTTCTGAAATTCCAGAGCCTGAGCAAACTATATTGTTATTGGATGCACTTGACGAATCAAATCTTTTTTTTCACGAACAGACAAATAATTACTCTTTGTTTTTGGACAAATTAATAAATTCAGTCTCTCACTTTAAACAGGTAATAATCACTTGTCGAACTAATTTTTTTATAAATGAAAAAGATGAACCATTCGAGCTAAAAATAAAAAAATACAACACAGAAGGTAATGGTTTTCATATAATTAAAAAGGTTTACCTTTCACCATTCAATAAAGCCGATGTTAATAAATATCTAAAGAATACATTCCCTTTCTGGGAAATTGAAAAGAAAGAAAAGGCAAAAAAAATTATTCTGAGCACAAAAGATATTTTCTTCCGCCCTATGTTATTATCCTATATTGACGATTTGGTAAAATTAAATAGAAATGACTTCTTAAAATTTGAAGTATATGAAACATTAATCGAAGCTTGGATTAATAGAGAATCTAATAAATATCTTGAATCAGAAAGATATATTTTTAAAAGTAATTTGTATTTATTTACATATGAGTTAGCAATATCTATTTATAATAACTATAAAGAAAATGGGTATTTTATTAGTTTTGAAGAATCACAAGCAATTGCATTCAAAAATAATATAAATTTAAATGAATTAGAAATTCGTAGCAGAACACTTTTAAACAGAAATTCAAATGGCGATTATAAATTTTCACATAAAACAATTCTCGAATGTATTTTATCTTATTTTTCTTTTCTATCGAGAAAAAACATTGGTTTAGATGAATATGAAATTTTTTATGATTTAGAAAATTTTGATTTTGCAAAGGGTTTAGTTGAAGAATTACATCTTAATTATAAGCACAATTTCAAGCTTCCAAATTTTTACGATAGTGATATGATTGCGAATGAACATATTTCTAAAGTAATAAAAGAAAAATACAAAAATAATAGACCTACAATAGTCTGGCAAAATGGATTAAAATATAGAGTTCATTTACAAGATATTGGATAAACTTGCTTCCTGTTCCCTAGTTCTACGAAGCCTCCCAACTTTGCAGCAAGTTTAAAGAAAATGATCTTGTTTACTAGCTCAAATTCGGGAGACTTTGCAACATACATTAAAATAAAAAAATCCCAGCTTTCGTTGGGATTTTTTAAGCAAAGCAATCCCCCGCTCTCCGAAGTCTCCTGACTTTGGAGCAAAATCAAAGAGAATGATCCTATTTACCTCCGCTCTTCGAAGCCTTCAGACTTTAGAGATATTACTTAAAGTAAAAAATAAAAAAAACAATATTTGAAAAAACGCAACACTTTCATAATCATAGTCAAAAGAATTAAGATTTTCGATTTCTAATAATGAACTCCAGATTTTTAATTAGAAAATAAAGAAAAATGCCTATCCCAATACAATAGATGACAGCATAATGAATAGTATATAATATATTAGCCATTGGCGTTAATGGAGACATATTTCCTGTAAATATTGAAGATATACTATATGGAAGTAGTGTTGCATAAGTCCAAAAATTATTTTTATCTAATTCTGCTTTTTTAACTTTATAATAATGCAATTCATTTTTAAGGTATTTAATATTTTGATTTATTATACTTCCAAATTTCACAGAATCTAATTCAGCCTGAGTTCCATCTTTATACAATTCCTTTTTTAAAATACCTTTTCTATCAAAAATATAGATAGTTGCTGTAAAGTCAAAATTTTTACTTGGCAAATTAATCTTGTAATCTGTAAATAATATATTACTTTCAGTAAAATTTAATTGTTTCAATTGTTTTAATTGCCTGTTTAGGATAGTATAATTTGAAATTTTAATATTTTCGAGAGATTTAATCTCATAAGGAATATTCTTCGAATCATCAATCCACTCATTAAGCACCACTCGTTTTCGACTATCATGAATAGCTGTTTTAAATTCAAAACTAGCTGGATTACTTTTGAGCATTAAAGTATATAGAAGAGGAAAGACTACTAAATGTAGAGTTAATATGATTGAAAGACATGAAATTGCATATTTAGATTTCTGATACCTTTTATATTTGGAAATCCTGTAGAGATAAACGCAGAATGATAAAATAATTAAAATTAAGAATGTTGTTGAGAAAAATTCACCAATACCAAATAAGATATTAATTAACGTTAGTATCATATTAAGTTATTTATATATAAAAATAAGAAGATTATAATACATCAATTGTGGTTTTCCGTAATGTAGGAAGTTTGACTTACCTTAAATTTAGTATGTTAAATAAATTTTATTATGGAAACAATTAAGGCAATTAAACCTGGTCCAAAACCTGATAAGGCTGACGGAACTCCTGACAAAAGGAGAAGAGTAACACCGGAAACAAAACCAAAGCATCCGGATCTAAAACCTCACAAACACAAACCTGGAGATTCAAAATAATTTTAGAATTATTACAAAGGTCCTTTAAAATCTCAGCTCTGCTGGGATTTTTTGATTATGGAGAACCATAACTTTAGCAATAATTTTATGATCGCTGTCAGAGAAATGCTGAGATCAAGTAAAAAAATCACCCTATAAATTCATGACATTTAAAGAAATTAAAAAAGCTCTGCAAGAAAATGAAAAACTTTATGATGACAAGATCATTGGTTTCAATGAATATATTGAAAAACAATTTGAACTATTAAAGGAATTAGATGAACATATATATAGGTTAGAAAATATTCATCTAGAGTTTTTAAAAAAAATAAAGAATTGGTTTAGAAAAAAAATCAATAAAAGAGAATAATACGCTCTCCAAAGCCTCCTACTTTAGACCAAGTTTAAAAGAAACAATCTTATTCACCAGCTCAAAGTCGGGAGACTTTGCGCAACAGAGATTTGCCAGCTTTTAACAGCAATAAAAAAACCTCTATCAAGTTTGATAAAGGTTTTTTTATTAGAATTTCAATACTCTTTTTAGTTCAGATGATTAAAATTTCTCTCAATATTTTTCACATGGGTTATTTTTACTGATGTTTTAAAAGGCTCATCATATTTCATCTTAATATAATCAATTATTTTATTGTCAACATTATCATCGAACTTCCGGGCAAAAAGATGATTTCCTGTTTGGAGGAAGCTTATATCTGTTTTGGTGAATGTTTTAGGGCGTAATTTGATGTCTCCGTCAGGAATCCAGATAATTGCTCTTTTGTCATCATTGACTAAAGTTCCTCTAAATGAAGTATTCATTAAAACGGTTTGAAAGAAAGATTCATCAGCAATGAGTGTATTTAAATAATACTCTTCAAATTTTTTAACCTCAACATTGCTGTTTATAAATTCACAGCAATCTCTCGTCAAAATCATCCATTGTCCTCCAATATAAGGGATGACATCTTTCATAAAACCTCTTTTATGAGTTTTTTCAGAAATACGATCTTCCAATTCTTCAAAATAGTTCTCAATTCTATTCATGGTTTCAGGTCTTATTTTTTCCTGATTGTCAATCTTAATATAACTGTTACCATTATTTTTCGATAAAAACTCTTTGATGATTTTTTGTGATTTTAACGGATAATCCTGCCCGCTTAGGTTGATAAAATAATCCCATTTTGCATTCATGCTCAACAGGTATTTTATACCATCCAACTCAGCCTGAACCATACTATATCCTCCCCAAATAACATTTTCGCTGTTTAGGATATGTACGTTTGGATATTGTTCTAAAAAATCCTTTACATCTTTACCAATTTCCTGATTGGCTTTTTTGTCAATATGAATAAGGTAGAAGTTAGTAGAATCGTAGATGGCTTTAAAAAGCTTCTTAAATTGATTCGGTAAGCGATGTACTAAAATTAAGTATGCTATACTTATTGATTTCATTGGAGTTTCACCAATTCTATGTCCGTCGCTTTCGCTTACATAAACACTTTTCATTTTATTTAATTTAAAAATTACTAATGTTTACAACTTATTTCATAAAGTATTAATAGACATTTTTATAAATATACGAAATTTAAACTGTTTTTATTGAAAATAATAAAATAAAAATAATCTCAACCCACTGAAGCATTAGATTGTGAAAGAACAGATTAATGAAATTTGAAGGACTATTAATGATAAAATACAATATTTGAAAAATGATGATTGACAATCATTTCTCTTTATGACTTATATCCTATTTTTGTAAAAAAACTAATGGACAAATTAAGTTTTCTGGAAGTTATTGCTGCGATGGCTGTTTTTGTATCGCTGCTGCTTGCCGTATTTTTGTTAACGGTAAAAACAGAAAGGAAACTGGAAAACAGATTATTTGCCGCGTTCCTTATCATTAATGCCATTGATATCAGCGGACTTTTTATGCATCTTTTTGTGGATAGTTATAATCTGAAAGCTTTCAAAATATCTGCTTACTTATTGGTAATGCCTCTTTTCTATCTGTATGTAAATGCCGTTTGCTATTCTGATTTCACCTTAAAAAGAAAGCATTTACTGCATCTTATTCCTTTTATTGTCGTCAACTTAATATTGGTTCCAAGACTTTATCTGGCAGAAGGTGCTGCTAAAGAAGAGTTCTTTACAACGATGTGGAACTCTCCTGAAATGTTGGTTTATCAACTGATTGGGGAACTGCAATATTTCTTTTATATTGTTGGGGTATTCCTTGTTCTTAAAAAATACAAGAAGATTTATCTTGAAAACTACACGAATCCCAACACCTTGTTATACAAATGGCTGTCTCAGCTTACCATGATTTTCTTAGTCATCCATGTATGTATTATTTTAAAAAACATCGTAAGATACACCCAGCATAGAGATCTATTTATCTGGCTGAATATTGTTGCGGGAACCGTGTTTTTATTGGCTGCCTGCTGGTTTATCTTAAAGGCATTAAATTACCCCGAGCTTTTTCGCAGAATTGATTCCACCTTACAACCAACAAAAGATTTTGCCGAAACGCTGGAAACTGAAAATACAACCGACGAAACAAAAAGTTTTCAGATCGAACAGCTTAAAAAATTCATGGCTGAAAAAGAACCCTTTTTAAGCCCCTCTCTAACAATTCAGGAATTGGCAGATCAGGTGGAAATTCCTGTTCGTGAGTTGTCTGTTTTGATTAACCATCATATCAATCAGCACTTTTTTGATTTTGTGAATGAATACCGCATTAAAAAAGCAATGACCATTCTGAAAGATCCCACGAAAAAAGAATATACGGTACTAGAAATTTTATATGAAGTGGGTTTTAATTCAAAATCTTCTTTTCATACTTCATTTAAAAAATATACAAATCAAACACCAACAGCATTCAGAAACAGCTGATAATTAATTAATTGTAAAAAATCGAACTTTAGACTGTAAAAAATCGAACTCATTTTAATGAATAAAATGAGTCCGACTTTTTTATACGGACTTTTTTCTGGATTCTCTACAGCATATTTGCGTCAGATTATGAATATCAAATTAAAATTTTGACCATGAAATATGTAGCCCCTATTTTATTTTTTGCCTTATTTGGGTGTAAAAGTGTTCACCCAATCAATACACAAAATGTTGAAAATGCGATTACAAAAAATGCTCTTCAGCTATTAGAGGACAAAAGATTTCATTCTGTTTCCATTGCAGTGCTTAAAGATGGAAAATCCACGATAAAACATTTTGGAGAATTAACTATTGGAAAGGGAAACCAACCCAACGATTCTACACTTTATGAATTAGCTTCTGTGACTAAAACCTTTACAGGTTATATAGCCGCTAAAGCTGTACTTGATAAAAAACTCAATTTAGAGGATGATATTAGAATCTATCTCAATGAACCTTATCGCAATTTAGAGTTCAAAGGTGAACCTATAAGAATCAAGCACCTCATCACACATACCAGTGGATTTCCTAATTTCCCTATAAAAAGCGAAAATAAAACGGCTTTTTTTGAAGGATTAAAACTCATCAAAATTGAAACGAAACCTGGAGAACTCTATTCCTATTCAAACACGGCACCGGAGCTGACAGCCTATATCCTTGAAAAAGTGTATCAAAAATCTTTTGAGGAATTGATCATTGAATTTGTTTTGAAACCCAATGCCATGAGTCAAACTAAGTTTACCCTCAATGAAAATGACAGAACGAGATTGGTAAAAGGTTATAACGATAAAAACGAGCTCATGCCCAACTTCAACAGAACTTTATGGGGTGGAATTTCAGGATTACACTCTACGGCTCCGGATTTAGTAAAATATATGAAATTGCAGCTTGACCCATCAAATCTTATTGTCAATGAATCTCATAAAAAACTATATAAAGAAGGTTCTGATTTTTGGGAAGGGTATCACTGGTACATCATAGAAAATGATAATACATTCATGTATAGACATCACGGTGGTATATACGGAATGCAGAATTGGTTTGTGATTTATCCTAAACAAAATATAGGGATATCCATATTGACAAACACCAGTTTTAATGAAACTGGAGAAATTTTAGAAAAGTAGTTGATAGCTTGTATAATGCCATCAAATAATTTTAGCCGAGCTCATTTCCTAATTCTTAAAAAGTTAATTCTTTTTATCAATCCTTATGAAAGAGGTACATTTAGCCACCATAAATCCTTATAACCACTTTTATAAAATTGATCTATACAACACTTTTAAATATTGCGATTTTTCAGGGAATAGTCTTAGGCGTAGTTATATTAAAATCTTCCCTATTTAATAGCAATTCAAATAAGTATTTAGCCTGCTTACTATTTACCCTTTCAATTAAATTACTGACTCATGTTTTTGATATTGAACAGGTATTTACCTCCTACCCTCTTCTGCATATTTTAGACAACATCGAGTGGGTATTTCTAATTCCTGCTTTTCTATTCCTTTTTATTATAAACAGAGTTGATCATAATGGAAAAAACAAACTAAGAAATTATTTATATTTTATTCCATTTGCCTACTCCGCTGTCCTTAACATTGTAAACGATCTTGATCATGTTGCAGGAGTTTATACTTTTTCCGAGTCAGGCATCGCTATCATTCAAATACTTGGTCTTATTCAACTTTTTTTAGCCGTTACATTCATTCCATTTCTGCCGATTTACTCTTATTTGATGATAAGACATTTAAAGGATTCACAGGAAAAAAAATGGATACTTACTTTATTAACAATTGTTTCTTTATTGTTATTTGCTTGGCTTATTGCCGCTTTAGCGGGCTTACTTTTTAACTATGACATTTCTTCTACCATGAGTGCCGTGGCTTTATTTGCAACATTCATCATTCATTGGACCGCTTATATAGGTATTTACAAATATAAATTGGCCAAAAACAAAGAGGCTATCTATAATTTTCTAAATAATGATTCAGCTATTCCATATTCCAATCTGCAAGTTGTAGAAAGGAATATATCTCAAGAATATAAGGAATCTATCACGGCCGATAATCTTTATTTTCAAAAACTGGAACTTCTTTGCAAGGATCAGCACATTTATACCGACAGTACATTAAACAGAGAAAAAGTCGCTGAAAAGCTAGGCATAAGTGCGGGATATGTTTCACAAATTGTAAACACGATAACAGGAGACAACTTTGCTCATTATATCAATCAATATCGAGTGGAAGC
This sequence comes from Chryseobacterium sp. MEBOG07, assembly GCF_021869745.1. Lineage (NCBI taxonomy): Bacteria > Pseudomonadati > Bacteroidota > Flavobacteriia > Flavobacteriales > Weeksellaceae > Chryseobacterium > Chryseobacterium sp. MEBOG07. The sequence goes on along the minus strand of NZ_CP084579.1, from coordinate 2,121,767 downwards.
TGTCAAGGAAATGATATCAGATTCGGAATATGAAAACTATACGTTGCTGACGATGGGCTTAGAATCTGGATTTACTTCAAAAACGACTTTCTATAAAGCCTTTAAAAAAGTTACAGGTCAGACGCCCAATGAATACAAAAACACCATCAAATAAGTACCATTTTCTCCATTTTTAAGCTTTTGAAACCCTTTCTAATTTGAATTATTTGAGTTTTGCAGTTAAATAATTCAAATTAAATTTTTATGAAAAAAAACTTTTTATTGCTCATCATTTTGTTTGCTTTCTATTCTGTCAAGGCTCAAAATAACGAAAACAATGGAGATCCGTATGAGAAAAAAAATGAAATTAAACTGAATCTTATTTCACCATTATCCGGTGCTGTGGAAGTAGGTTTCGAGCGACATCTTAACAAACACTCATCATTGGGAATCTCTGCATTTGTTGTATATGATAATACAAAAGAGGATGATATGAATTACTTCATCTCCCCTTATTACCGATATTATTTTGGAAAGAAATATGCTTCCGGTTTTTTTGTCGAAGGATTTGGAATGTTCACTTCCATTGATGGAAAAAAAATATACGCACCAGACAACGTGACATTCACTGAAGGTAAAAATGTTTATGATCTCGCATTAGGCGCGGGTCTGGGCTATAAACTGGTCACAAAAAAAGGATTTGTTTTTGAAGCCAACGCAGGCTATGGAAGACTTTTGTTCAACGCAGACAAAATAGATCATGACCAGGTAATAAAGCTTGGATTGAGTATTGGTTATCGATTTTAATATCAATTCTATCTAAAAATTAAAGCTAGCAAGGATTTTGTTTGTAATGGATAGAGTGCAAAACTGAAAAATGAATAAATCCTGACGAGAGTTGGGATTTGTTTTTATAAATGTTTACAAATTATCAGAAATTTAAGGCTGAAAAAGCGTTCTGTAATTCTCTTTAACTTAAAAACACTTGATGCTCTTCTTATATATTCATCTATTTGATTTTTTCATCGATATAGGTATCAATTTTATAGTTACAACTCTCATCGTAATACAACAAAAAAACCCACAATCAGAAGACTTTTATCCTCTAACTGCGGGCTTTATCTTAAATTATTGTGAGAAGTTTTTAATTTCTATATTCCGTAGAATAATTGTTCTATTTTATGGCCAAATAAACTTAGATTTCTGTTCTTGTTCTGCAATCACTCTTCGTGATCTTGTCACATACAATCTAAGGGAACAGCCTGCGCTAATATTATATACTCTTTTGCCATATATATCAACTCCCATGGTTCCTCCGCCACTGTCAAAATTATAAATAACGATCTGTTGTTTTGGATAGATTTCTTTGAAACTCGCCACCATTTTAGTCTTTTCTCCAATAATATGGAGAAGTCTGTTTCTATCGTCTATATAAAGATTCCCAGAAGAAGCGAACTCATATTCGTGTGGATCTAATCTAACAGCATAGTTATCAGGATCAGATTGATCATTAATAATTTCATCTTTAAGAGTAGCTGTTCTCCCATTAGGAATAAACATTGTATCTGGGTTTTCCTCCTCTGACTTAAAGTTTTTACTGGCTTTTACGGAGCCTTCTACGGTTAACTTATCATACTTATTAGACTCCCTTCCCATTCCAAAGAGTTTACTCTCCCCATGGTAGTTGAGACCAGACCATCCATCATGCTCTGAACCATAACAGTAATATTCTTTTCTTTTTGCGGCTACAAGGGCCTTCCATTTAAAATCTATAACACCTGATTCAGCCCCAAATTGACCATCTCCAATAGCTAAAGCTGATCCTGTATTGACTGAAAAGTCCGAGTTCAGCTGTAACCCGTACTGCGCCATATAATTCCATTGTTGAATATTCGTTGCAGTAAAATCCTGAGCGGTCCAAACTTGTGCCCAATCTGACCAGTTACCTCCAGCCATAGTCCTTTGGTAGCTTATATTGGAAGTGTTACCTGAACCAAATGAAGTTGCCTTTTGTGTAACCCAGGTACCATCATGAGTTTCAACGGTCACATACCACCAACCAGTATTATTAAAAGGTGCATTAGTTAATCCTGAGCCTCTGTAAAAACCTGTTTTAAGGTAATTATTTAGATTTGAACCTGATATGATGACAGAGGTACCATTCGGGGTACTTAAAAAGTTTGTTTGTAGATAAGACTGTGTTGCTAATGCTACATATAACCCTGAATTATGATACATATACGGAAACGAATTTCCATCTGAAGTCGGTACATTTCCAGACGAGAAACCAACTGCCGTAGCATTTTCCTGACCACTAGCTTTTGTACTTAGCTGATTTACATTTACAGCATGAGTCCCTAAAGTTCCTGGCGGAATAACAGGACTTCGCTGAAAAGTATTGGTATTTGTAAAAGTCTGAACACCATTCAATGCAGCATAATTACCTAACTGGGTATTTAAAGCCAATTGTGTTATATAATTTGCAGGATTAAAGTTCCCTGTATGATAAACGTCTCTCCATTCTGACCAGCTTGCATTTCCTGAACCTGTAGGAGTTCCGCGGAATTTCATTCCTTTTCCAGTTCTCTCAATAGTAAGTTGCTGCCTGCCATCAGAAGAGTTTAGGTTTAAAGTAGTTGTATAATTAAATCCGGATGTTGGAACTTCCTGTCTGTAAATCCCTGATTCTGAAACATCTTCTAAAACAGCTCCATTTCTTAAACTCTTAAAAGGACTGTGATTTCCTCCATGGAATATTACCCATGATTGAGACCCATCCGCATTTTCAATTCTGGGATCCAGTCCATTATTTCCTTTATTAATATGGACTCCCCCTCCAGCTTTTTTATAAATCTTACCTCCATCAAAGAAATTAACGCCAGAGTTATCCTGATTAAAATTAATATTTCTATCTAAGTAAACTCCATTTACATTAAAGTTATAAATACTACCCACTCCGGCATAATTAAATTGAGTATTGGTAGTCGTTTGAAGTAGCATATTGGGTAATGCTGGATTTCCCAGATACAGAATATCTCCTTGAGAATTGAGTATCTGGCCACCCGTTAAATTATCTGACCCCAATAATCCTATATTACCATTTAAAGTTCCATTCTGAGAATATCGGAGATAAGCTCCATTATTTTGATTTCCCGGAACCCTTAAGAGAATTTGATCTCCATTAGTTCCATCCCATGATGTGGATAATAATTTTTTCTGAGTATATGAATCCCCAACAGTAATTAAATCAGATATAGCTCCATTAAAATGGATTGTTTCATTCTTAGCATAGAAAGCTTCTTTTATTCTGGAAAATACGGAGCTGTTTACTTCATAAATTTCAGCAAAAGCTAAATAGAATTCCAGTGCAGTATTTGGACCACTCACATATACATGACCTCCAGTTCCAAAACCAGTTCCAGTTCCGCACATCACTGCTCTAACATAAGTTTCCCATTTTCCAGTCCCGGCTCTTGATGTTAACCAAGTGACTGAAGCATTAGCTCCCATGTAGTTTTCAGCATTATTAAATAAATATCCTACAGGAAGTTTAGCCATAAACTTTTGAATAAATACAGCATTAGTTCTTGCCATAAATCCTAATATAAATCCGCCTAAACCAGGAGTCGCTCCACTACCATTGTAATTGAATCTCAATTGCATTCCTGACTTATTCGGAAGATTAGAGGCCGCTTCTCTGGTCATGGTTACATTACCATTACCATAGTTATTATAAACAGCTATATTATTGGTTCCATTTCTGAATTCCTCATCTCCATATAAAGGATAAGCTCCTTGTAATGCAAGATTAAGTAAAGAGATTGGCCCCATTTGTGGGTTAGCTACTGATGATCTGTCCCATCCGGAATATATCGTATTTTGAATACCTATGGTTTTAGTAGAATCTATGGTTTGCTCTGAATTCTTATCAATATACTCTTTACTATCTAAGGAACCATCCGCCTTTAAAAAGTGGGCGGCTGTACCGCCCACTACTCTATAGCCTTTAGAAGTGCTATAATATGCATATTTTACATCCATTCTAAATATCTTTACGGGTTACTGTTATTGATACAGTATTAGGCAAAGCAGAATCAAATTCAACATCTATTTTATTAGGATCAGTTAATTTTATCCTGCCATCAATTTTGTAAAATGTCACGGTGTCATACATGGCAACATCTACATTTCTAGTCCCTAAGTTGTGCGCCACACTCGACGTTCCGGAAATAGCAGTAGTGTATGATTTTACATTATTATTTCCGGCAATAACTCTACCTTTAGAATCCACTGTAACCTCATTATAAGTTCCGGCAGTTACCCCTGTTGCAGCTAATGTCAACGCTGAGCTAGCATTTGCTGAACCGTCAAAAGTGGTTGTCCATGCAGCATCACCTGTTGCAGAAATTGTTCTCGGTGTTGTCAATTTTGCCGCTGATCCGGTTGTATTGATTGCTGCGATCCCTGTAAGTAATGTCGCAGGAACAGCAGTAATAGGAACTGCTACATTTCCGGAACCGTCAATTGTTTGTGCCGTTGCAGTAACTCCGGAAAGCGTAATCGTTCGCGCTGTAGTCCATTTTGTAGCAGAAAGAACGTTTTTCGCGGCGTCTGCCGTATTATCAACATTACTTAAGCCAACATGAGATTTGTTTAAGACAACAACACCTGTTAATCCATTTACAGAATCTACCGCTCCGGAGGTAATATAAACAAACGTTGTTCCCGTCCATCGGTAAGTTTTGTTGGTATCAAGAGATACATAAATTTTACCTGTCTCCCCGGCGATGAGGTTAGTATAAGCCGCTTCTTTGTAAAACTTTCCGTCAGCAGATTTATAATATCCCTCCAAAACATCATCCACGTAAGATGGCAATTGAGATGCAGGCACCTGACCCGATGCATCCAATGAAGCAACCCCATTCGCCGCACCTTTTTGTGATAAAGGAACATAATTAGCCAAATCTGCTGAAGTAGGCATAGAGCCCAGATTCACTGTTATTCCGTTGGTCGTCTGAGTAATTCCTGTAACCACATTTCCTGTACCTGAAGTAGCAACCGGTAAGGAGAATGAAGTTCCTGTCAATGTCAAACCATTACCCGCACTGTAAGTTGTATCCGTAGAGGCTAATGTGATTGTATTTCCGGCTTGATTAACCACCATATTAGAACCTGCTGCAAGGGTAACATCCCCGGAAACCAAAGAACCTGATGCTCCTCCTTTAAGACGGGTAATGGTGTCTGGCGTTGTAAATGATCTGTTTGCTGACAAATCATAAGCTGTACCGTTAATTGTTAAAGTTCTTGTTTTGGGCACATAGTCTAACGGATTTAAATTTCCATCATGCCAGAAAGAATTAATTGATCTCGTGCTACCGCCTGCGGTTAGAATATCATTGTCTGTTTTCCCTTCTATTTTGTATCCAACAGAACTTCGATAATAAGCGTATTTAATGTCCATAATTATATTTTTTTAATTGTTATTTGAATTATATTTGGTGGTAATGAGTCAAACAGCACTTCAATATTATTGGTATCTATTCTTCTCACTTTAAGGGGTACTGTAAACTTTGTAACGATGTCATAAGCATCCATCACAAAACTTAATGTATCAAGATCATGTTTGATCCTGGAGTCTCCCCTCACTCTCTCTTCGTATTTAATTTTTTCGGAACTGGCCAGATCTTCGATCGTTTTAATTTTATCATATACCAAATCATTAAACTGATTTTGATAAGTGATCGCACCCCAGTTTGTATACCTCCCAACGAGATAGATTTTATCATCTAAAATATTTCTGATGACCGATTCTTGAAGCAATTTTATCTGCTCCCTGTTTTCTTTGATATAGTCTACGATCTCCTGAAGTTTATCAAGATTTACATCATTAGAGGCCAGCATTTCGTTAATTTTCATAATACCTTCAAGCATTTCCTCATCCTTTGCCTGAAATATATTTACAATTTCTCCGATTTGCTCTTTTGTATAGACGTTTCCAGCCTCTTCACCTCCATCTATAGTAGCCGCTAATTTGATTTTTAATTTTTCTTTCCATTCATCTATATTGGCAGCAGTAAGATTGGACGCATTAAGCTTTGCCAGCACTAAATGATGTGCATTTTCATCCTCCAGATGATTTGTAAAAGTTGTGGTAGACAACGTTTTTTGAAAAGCTTCATATAAGCCCATCACCTCATCCATTTTGATTTTTTCATCTAAATGGCGGAATGAAGAAAAGGTCTCCTTAAACTGATATTCTGTAGGAATATCACCTTTTTCGAACCAGCTGAAAATTATATTTAATGGTGTACTCATTTGATTATTGAAAATTAATTTTGATAAAATTGATAATTGGAAAGATCTATAGTGTTCATGGACTGTTCGCCCTAGATAGAATTCTATATTTTTTTGAGCAATTTTTGATTTTACTCCTCTTTTATCGTCCTATCAATTAGTGAATTGTTTATACGATCATTAAGAAAACCATCCATTTTGTTAATGTCCTGTAGTTCTGTTTGATATTAACAAAACCACTTACGTTTTCCTATACTATTCCAAGCCTATTTTCTTGGTATACTATTTTTTTGAATTTAATGATTATTCGGATTCCTTAGAGCTCAAATTTCATCATTCTTGACCTCTTATAAAAGTTTTTTGGCCTCTCTATTCTATAGTTGCAGTGGACTTTATTTTTCCTAAACAGGATGATCGTGTTTTGTAATTACAGGGTTCAAAATTGATTTTTTTTTATTTCCTGTGAAAGTTTTTTGACCCCTCTATTCTGTAGTTGCAGGAGACTTTATTTTTCTGAAATGAAATGATTGTGTTTCGTAATTACAGGGGTTCAAAATTCATTTATTTTTAATTCCTACGAAAGTTTTTTGGACTCTCCATTCTGTAGTTGCAGGAGATCTGCAGTACTTTAAATAAAATTTTCAAATCCCCATTTTAACAAACTAAGAATCCGAATCCTTCTTTGAAAGATTCCTGCGATTAACTGGAATCTGGGTATAAAAAAATCAGAGTAGAAAATAATCTACTCTGATTGATATCTGATTAGCTAATCAGACCATTTTTTGTATGACCTGTTACTGGTTTTCTGAAAGGGTCATGTCTTTTTCGGTCACTGCTTTTGCGTTCTTAGCGTTTACATAAACAGGGATGCCACCCACCCAGGTTTCCAATACCGGGATGTTTCGCATTTTCATATATTGCGAGGCCTGAGTCGTTAATGTAAGAGGATCCTGCTCCAATATGACGAAATCAGCAAAGTAACCTGTATTTAATGAACCTACCCATTTATCTGCATAACACTGCCATGCAGCATCATAAGTAACAGCAATCAAAGCTTGTTCAGGAGTAATACATTCGGCGCTATTTAAGACTTCAATGCTTGTTGTCTTCCTTTCCATAATTCTGGTAATCGATTGTTCCATCATTCTCAAAGGTCCTAATGGGCTTACCTCATTATCGCTATGAAGAGTAATTCTCATACCTGCAGCAAGAGTTGAACCGCAAAGGTCAAGCATTTGTGCCTTTTCACCGAATATTACTTTCTTAAAAGCATATCCCCAATACCCCACGTGCCCGATAAGGAAACTCGGTGAAACTCCCATTTGCAGCATATTAGTAATTTGATCCGCTGTCAGAAGTGAGCAATGTTCTATACGGTTACGAAGCTCAGGACCTCTGTATTGAGCGAGAGTACGCTGATAAGCATTGATCGCAAATGTTACGGCCTGATCGCCATTGGCATGCACCATCAGCGGCCAGCCTTTTACGGCAACAACAGTATTGATGAGGGTATTATAACTTGGCGGAATCGTATGGGCAGGAATACCTGCCTGTGGAAAATTGAATACCCCTGTGTTGTCAGCAGGATCACACAAATATGGAGAACTCTGATATCCGGTAAGTCCTTGATTGGAGCCATCCGAAACCACTTTTATGTGTCCACAATATACAGGCTTGTAGTGATCCGGCTCTTTATAAGGATCCAGCTTATCAACATCTTCCTGGCTTGAGCAAAGATATGCCCCACCTGTCCTCACCAATTCAGGATGAGTCTCAAAATATTTGGTCAAAAGTATTTCTGAACCTTTATTCAGGCCGGCATCATACATAAAAGTAACTCCTCTGGAGTTTGCTGTTTTAAAAAGATCAGTCAGATAACTGTTAATCTGTATGCTCATCACAATGATCTGCAGCTTTACGACCTTCAATGCAGGTGTCATTTGTAAACCTTCCTGCAACTGGCCTTTGGTTTCACTAATATATCTTTCAACAGTTTTATAATTGTCCTGAATCTCAGTACTGTGATCAAAAACACGCTTCAATGCCTTAGTGTTCAGATAAAGCGTATGCATGGAAGCACTTAACAGCATCATAGGCGTATCAGCATTAATACCATCAAGTACCGTATTATTAATTGTTATTAACTCTTTTTTGCCATTTATTTCTTCAAAAGGCATTAATGACGGATCTAGCCCTCTTCCTAAAATGACATATCCGGGAATTTTAGGAATGTTCTTGTTGATGATTAATCCAACAGAAGTCAAATCGTATATAGGACGTAAATTCTGTTCCTCAAAAGGGCTCAAATCCAGCCAGCCATGCATCATTGCCGTAGGAACCATATGAACATGGGGCTCAATAAGACCAGGCAGTAAAGTTTGGGTTCCGGTGAGTTCCTTTTTATGAAAACCTGGATGATTTTTGACCATGTATTCTTCTACCTCTTTTTTCTCACCGGTTATAACCACTTTTCCATCAGATACCCCAATAGCTTCCACATTAGCTGTTGACCCTTCAATCATAGGCCGAATGGTTCCTCCACTGATCATCAGAGTTTGTGGTTTTTCATGGGTAGCTTTTCCGGAACCGGGATTTATTTTCGTGAGATTTTCTGCACTGAAAAGTTCTTCTTTAAAAATTTTCAAAATAGGATTGTCACAAGAGCAATGGGTGCAGCCATGCGTGTGCGTGTGTTGTTTTTGCATAAGAATGATTTGGTTTGATTGTATGTTTAAGTTGAGTTCTGTCGGTATATATTCTTAATAACACAGTATCCTATGCCCATAGCAAGACCAGCTTACCAACGAGTAAGTAAATTGTATTATTAAAAATAAAATGGATTATTTATAAAATATTTTGCCTAAGTAAATATTTATGAATGAATAATTATCATTTATTTTCATGTATTAGTTTTTTATAAAAATAATAAAAATATTCTTTCAACAAAGTTTTTATCACACAATGTTGATTATTTTTTTCTATCTAAAATTTTAATTTACAGCACATTCCTATTTAATTCACAAATTCAATTTGTAGGCTCTCAATATCCTACCAGGTATTGCAGCTCAGAATTTCCACCCAAAAGACATCATCAATCTTATTTTTTTCTCTGAAATAAGAAGTTAAATATCAATCTCCGAAGTCTTTAAATGACTACATTAGCAGTGAATTAAAATGCGCTGAGATTTCTATGAAAAATATATTCTGTGTATTGCTTCTTTCAATGGTACAGCCTGTACTGGCACAAACTAAGCTAGAAAAAGCAATTACAAGTCTTGAGAATAATTACGAACAGGAAAAAGTATACTTGCTTACTGACAAATCACAATATGCAGCGGGTGACCAGATCTGGTTCAAAAGCTTTGTATTTGATGGTTACAATCGTTCCACGTTGTCTACTACTTTATTTGTTGAATTGTATGATGCTGATAAAAAATTAATAGACTGGAAAACCGTACGTTTAACCAATGGTGAAGGCAGCGGAGATTTTAAACTGAAAGAAGACCTTCCTGAGCAGGTTTATTTTGTAAGGGCTTATACTCTTTACATGACCAATTTTAACGAAGATTTTCAGATTGTTAAAACAATTCCGATTTACAACCCTAGCTCAAGCGAAACATTAGAGGTTTCTAAAAATGCTGATTGGTCTGCCAAAGCTTTTGCCGAAGGTGGAACTTTCATCAATGGGATGCCCACGAAATTCGCCGTAAGGTTATCAAGCGATTCTTCACTGCCAGAAAGCTGGACCGGAAAAATAGTTGACACACAAAATCCAAATGTATCTATTACATCGTTTACATCATTTGATAAAAATGTGGCCTCTTTTAAAATAACTCCAGCTTCAGGAAAAAAATATCAAGTTATTATTCAGGATAATACTGGAAAAAAGCAAACGATCGATTTACCGGAAGTGGCAGACAGCGGTCTTAGTTTAGAAGTCAACAGCTCTAAAGAAGGGATTAAATACAGCTTAAAAGGAGTTAATCTAAAACAACAACTCCAAAATTATAAAATTGTAGGAACCATCAACAACCATCTGGCTTATAAAGCCAATATCAATCAGTTGACCAATGAAGTATCAAGTCTTATTCCTACAAAAATCAGCAATGGGAACAATGGTATTTTGCAGCTAGCCATTTTTGATGAACAGGATAATCTGGTTGCAACAAGACTTTGTTTTATAAGACCCAACAATTTAAAGATTGAGAAAGCCCAAATTGTTGCTCAGAGTTTAAAACAGACTCCTAGGTCTTTCAATAGTATCGATCTTTCACCAGAGACCTATTTTAAAAACTATACCGTTTTGGTAAGTGAGGATGACGGAAGTGGTAATTCAGAAGAAGAAAATCTACTGAGTGGACTGTGGCTGACGGGAGATTTTACGGACAAAATAAATGCACCGGCACAATATTTCTCTAAAAATGCCAACAGTGAAGCTTTGGATGCACTGCTTATTTCTGAAAAATGGAAAAGATTTGACTGGAATTCTGTACTAAGTGGATCTGTTCCTAGTATTAAAAACAATTCTCCAAAATTTCTTTCTTACAAAGTACAGCCTATTAAAAACAATGCGATACTGAGAGATACCAACGTGACTTTAGCATTAAAGTTAGGTGAGAACCCACCTAATTTCAACCTGTTTAAAACAGATCAAAATGGATATGTTTATTTAGAAAGTGTTGATTTTGATGAGCCTTTAGCTGTTTCATTATTTGTAAATCCTGAAAATGGTAAAGAATCAAGTACTGATGATTTATATGTTACGGTTGAACACATGGTGAAGCCAACACAATTTAAAGGCAATTTCCCCAATACAAAATACAGACTGGTGAAAGCCAATGCAAACAGGAAACTTCCACCCGCTATCTCCAGAGCCATCAACACTCAAAAAAATAACAAAAAAAATGAAAATGCTGAGGTACAGATTGAAGAAGTAAAATTAGCCGGAAAAAAACAAGATCCAAAAGAAGAGCTCAACAAGCAACTGTCTACCGGAATGTTTAATTCTATCAATTCTACCATATTTGACTTCGTCAATGAAGACCAACACGCTGCCGGATCAATCAATATATTAGACTGGCTGCAAGGGAGAGCTGCCGGCTTAACATTTCAAAGAAATAGCTCAGGGGTAAACGTACCCTACATCCGTAACCAGCCCGCTAAGCTCTATTTAGATGAAGTGCTTACTGATCCTACGATGATTTCAAACCTTCCTGTAAGCAATATTGCGATGGTGAAAATTATAAAAGGAGCAGGATTAATAGGTGATGCAGTAGCAGTCTATACGATGAGGGGCAATATGAAATCTAAAAGCACTGGAAATGACAAGAAAAAAAATAATGCATCAATAGTAAAGGGATATGATAGACCGTCAGAATTTCCTATTGAAATGTTAGACGATGATTCTCCAACGAAAATCGAAACTGACACCCGGGAAACCCTTTACTGGAATCCTAATTTATTTGATAGTGATTACGTTCCGCCAAGAATTAAATTCTTTAATAATGACACTGCAAAACAATTTAAAGTTTTGATTATAAGCTTTGATGAAGATGACAATCTTCTTTATGATCAACAGATTTTAAAATAATAGAAAAGCCTTTCAATAATCTTGAAAGGCTTTTTTGTTTTGAAGAAGAAAGCTATATTCCAGCTTCCAGACTCTTCCCCTTACTTTCATTCTATAGTTTTTCTAAAATGCAAAGACAAGATTCAATCCTTTTATTAATAATCAATTTAAACAAATCCAATACAAAGTTTTGAATTTATGAAAAGTATTTCTCCACCTGAAAATCCCCCAATTTCCAGTACTTTCTTTATATCATCAATCTAAAGCTATTTTGAGCAAGATTTTTAGTCAATCGTAGTTTTACTACAATTTTTCAGATTTAATATAATATTACAATTTGTAATCTATTTTTTATCTAAATTCGGTGACATAATACCAAAAAAAACGCATAAAATATTATGAAAAACTCCTCAAATTCTGAGAAAGTTTCAGACAACCACATTTCGGGTATCAACCGGGTGGTAAAACTGGAAATTGTGGTTGAGGGCAAAGCTGTCAATCACTTTAAGCACTTTCGTTTGCAACAGAGTGCAAGAAAGCACCATGATTTTGAACTGGTATTGGCTCATGACTCTTTAGGTGAGGTACAAAACCACAACCTTGAGCAGGCCCAAAAGTTTTTAGGAAAAAGAATCACCGTTATTTTTAGATATAAAGATGCTGAAAGTGAAAGCCCCGAAAGAACATTTGTGGGCCTCATTACCCAGGTAGCCTTCAGTCAGGAAAAAATGAGTTTGGGAAATATTATTTTAAAAGGGAAAAGCCCCACTATTCTGATGGATGCTGCGCCCCATACCCAAAGTTTCGGAGGAAGCCAGACGGTGAACACCAATATTATTGCCACCCGGATTATCAAGGAGACCTTAGGGACCAACAAATTTGATTTCAGGGTAGACACCCAAAACAAAAGTTATATCAGTTACAGTTCACAATACAACGAAACCCATTACAATTACCTTACAAGAATTGCAGAAGCCTATGGAGAGCAGTTTTATTATGATGGCGAAATTCTTCATTTCGGAAAGCTTCCTTCTTCTGAAAAGCCTATCCAATTGGTATATGGAAGCAATGTAAATGATGTGATTGTTGAATTAAAAGCAGTTCACACCAAGCCGGAATATTTTGGCTACAACAGCAGCAACCACACTAAAATGGTGGGTGCTGATGATCGTATACAACATTTAGGAGAATTATCTTCTAAAGCTTATGAACTGAATGACACTATTTTTACTACACGGTCACTGACTCCCACTCCCGTTAATGCCAATATGTTCCTGGATGTGGATGATTCCCAGAAGAGTGCAAGAGGAAGTAAAGCCGTAGAGGTTTTTACCGTTACAGGACAAACAACAGTTCCGTTTCTATATATTGGCTGCGTTGCAGATTTAGCCATGAGAAAAACGGATACTAATGAAACCTCGCATTTTACAACACTTATGATTACAGAGGTAACCCATGAAGTAAATGCAAGAGGATATTATACAGGAAGCTTTGAAGCAATTGCTGAAGGTACCGGTTTTATGCCTAAGCCTGATTTTGAAATGCCCAAAGCAGAACCGCAGGTGGCCACCGTGATCTCCAATGTAGATCCATTGAATCAGGGCAGAATACAGGTTCGGTTTGACTGGCAGTTAAATGATACCACCCACTTTATCAGAATGATGAGCCCCGATGCAGGAGGAACAGATGCGATCACCCAAAACAGAGGTTTTGTAGCAGTTCCGGAGATAGGCGATCAGGTGATGGTAGGATTTGAATACCACAACCCCGATTTTCCATTTGCCATGGGGGGAATGTTTCATGGGCAGGTAGGTCTGGGCGGAGGCGTGGACAATCACCTTAAATCTATACAGACGAGAAGCGGCATTAAGGTTTTAATGAATGATGCAGACAAAAGTGTAACCATTAAAGATCCGAGCGGAAATACTTATTTTATGGATGGCCAGGGAAACATTAATGTTACGGCACCGAAGAATATGACTTTTACGGCAGGCGAAGATATGCACATTTCTGTAGGCAGGAATATGACCACTAAGATTGGGCAGGACAGCACCCTCAATATTGGAAATGACCATACCGAATCTATTACAAAGAGATACACCCAAACCTCCGAAAATAAAAGTGTTATCGTTAAGAAAGATCAAACAGAAAGTACAGGTAATACATTTAAAAGTATTTCCGGAGAAGCCGATATACAAACCTCTAAAGGTGATTTAAAGCTGAGAGGAACATCATTGGCCGTATTCCAGGGAGGAAAAGACGTTAAAGTAAGTAAAGGCTAAATCTATTTCGGGTGATGAAAATACATTTTCATTGCTGCCTGCAAATATGATTTCCGCCTTAACAATTGAATCCAATCCAAAATAGTAACCCATGGAAGATCAGAATACTTCAGCGCATGATCAGAAACTTTCTGAAAAAAGAGCCGAAAAACAAAAAAAATCCACCGAAGATTCTCCTTCAGAAAAAAGAGAAATGGTCATACATGGAGCCACATTGAAGTGTCCCTATGCCCAGGCGCCCGGAGAACTGAAAGTGACCTCAAACGAAATAAACCTTCAGGATAAGATATTTGCCACAAAGGGAGATGGAAACAACATGGTCAACCTTCAATTCAAAGGAAACTGCGGGCACCCGAAATGGCCTGCAAGAAATATGTCTCCCCCACCCTGTATGAGCGTGATAAAATTAAGTCCATGGGATAATTTGGGAACCTCTAATATACAGGAACAAACAGCTTTAGTAAAAGAGTCTTTTATCAATTGTGACCCTGAGTTTAATGCTGCTGCTGCGACACCGATTCCGAAAGTGGAGAAGATTTTAACACCAGAAGAACCAAAATCTGAAATTGATTATAAGTTTTTGGTCAATTTCAGAAGAGGAAATTCTTACAAAGGAGAATATGGTTTTGATTGGTTACGAGAAGAATATATTGAGCCATTGGAAAAAGTTTTGTATAATAATAGCAATCCTCCCACTCCTTTTAAAACTAGACCCAACGGAAAAGCTGAAGCTACAAAAATACCTCTTTGTGAAAATTTTGAAGAGCTGAAATCTCAATATAGACCATTTGTTAGATTTCAGAAAGACTACTACTGTACCTGGTTATCTATATTTCCAATTGATTATCCGAATTCTCCTCATATAAATGGTGTTAAATTGGATATCGAAGTATTTGAAGATTTTAAAGAAAATGAAAAAGTAAAAAAGCCTTCTGAAATAGAAATTCACTTTGAATGCGAAAATGCTGATGTGCAAATCACTCCTAAAATTGCAAAAAGTATAAAAGAAGCTAAAAAAGGGATAATAATAAAATGTGAAAAAGCATTATCGAAAGACACAGAAATTATAGTAAAAGCAGTTTTAAAAGATGGAGATAAGGAAAAAACGAATGAACAAATAGGAAAATTCTTTATTTATGCTAACAATGAAATTAAAAATATAGATATAACAATTATAGATTGTTTGATCAATAATGATAGTTCAAAGGCTTTAAAAAGAAAAAGAGGAAGCGATTTGGAAACATATCTAAATTCAAAAGTTTTAAATCAAGCTCTGATTCAATGTAAAGTAAAAACACCTGAAGATTTTGATTTGAGATTATACAAAGAAAATGGAAAAACACTAGTAGAAAAATATAGTTTGGAGAAGGCTTCAGTAATGAAAGAATTAGAGATCTCTCCTAAAAAAGCTTCTACCAGAATTGCTGAGAATGATATAGAAAATTTGGAAGTTTTCAGAGATGAGTTAATGAGTTTATATGAAAAAAATGGAATAAATAAAAACCCTGTAAGAAACAAAAACGATAAAAATAAATTTATGTTTTTTGCAAATATTTTTGTTCAAATGGGAAAAAAAGAAGAAAGATTTTTTATTACAAAGGACCCGGCAGGAAATGAATCATTTTCTATTAAAGTAATAAATGTAGATGCTTTTGCATATTTTAAAGCAGCACAACCAGTTGGAAATACGGTTGTTTTTTTCACAGAACAGACCTTAGACAATCCTACAATTGCTCACGAATTTGGACATAATTTAGGATTATGGCATTTATTTGATAATAGTCCATATAGATTTTATAAAGGACATACAGATAATTTTATGGATTATTCAGAAAGAGTAAGAGTAGATGTAGAAGATTCAACAGATAAAAATAGAAATACAAGATTAGCATACTACAAATGGCAGTGGGATGAGATGAGAAAAGGAATATAAAATATAAAATATAAAATATGAAAAAACTACTTTTTTTAGGACTGTTCATTTTCTCTGTGTTTTATAATGCTCAAAGACATTATAATGTTGATATTTTAGGAGAAGGACATTTTTATTATGATACAAAAACTCCTTTTAAAGATTTTATTCAAAGCTTTAGTAAGAATGAATTTATAAAATCATCAAAAAATAATATCCTGGATTCAACAAAGATAAGTCCAGACAAGCTGAAAAATTATCATAAAATGATTTTAGATAATATTCCTAAGAATAACATAAACCATATCTGGGTCATTTTTGGATATCATAAAGGTAATTATTATTCTAAATATTTTTTAGGAGAAAATTTAATTAAAAATGAAAAGATTTTTTTTCTTCAATTAAATTATTTTGTCAATAAAAAAAATAATCTGATTGATAGCATTGGTATTTGTATTCCTAAAAATGGATGTAAAGAAATAAAAAAATATAAGCCAGTTAATCCTGCAAAAGTATTCCAATCTATAGAAATACAAAAAAATAATTTTCCAGTTGACAATAGTTATAGTTTAAAAAAATATGAAGAAAATAGAAAGAAATTGGAAGCTGATAAAAAAACTATTTGGACAATTGATGAAGAATAAAAATATTTAACGAATAATAGTAATAGAAATTCCACCTTTAAAACTATGAAGAATATAAAGGGATAAAAATTTATTATGTTGAAAAGATTAGCAATATAACTGAATGAAAAATTACATTTTAATACTAATATTGTTAATTTCCTGTGCGAAAAATCAATCTAAAAGAACCTCAAACAAAGAGGATGTCAATATAGCAAAAATTGATTCTACGGAGATTGATGGTAAAATATCTACGTCTTCCAAGAAGCAAAATATTCAAAAATATTTAGATACATTGAGTATTCCTTCGCAATATGTAGTAACAATCCCGTTGGAAGTTAATAAAAAAAAGATGGACATTCAGTTGCGACTCTCGAAGTCTGAAGATTTGTCAGGACGAAAAAAATATACCATTATTGAAATACAAGAAGACACAAATAGCTTTTTTTTACCTAAGTCTGCATACGAATGTATAGAAGGAACTATAGAGCTTCAACATTGGCAAGTTATAAATAATAGTTCATACTATGATACTTATGATTATTATAAAAATAAAGAATTTAAAGAAAATGATTTTGTAAATAAGAAAAAAATAATTTTTCGCAATGGAGATTATAACTTTATAACAATAACAGACATGGATAATGATGGATATGAAGACCTTCTTATTCTGGATCTTTCAAGCTCTATGAGAGACAATGATATGTATCAATTTTACAAATGGTCAAAAAAAGAAAACAAGTTTATATTTATGCCAGATTTTTTCGATAAAGCAGCTTTCTATGGATGGGATAAAACAGGAAAATATCTAATAACCGGAGTGAGTGATACCAAAGAAAGAAAGCTTTATAAAAATACAATTGTTGGAGACCAGCTGAAGACGGTTGATCAATGTACAGAATATGCTGTATCAGATAAATTTTGTTGGTAGATAAATAATTTTAAAAGTGATTAAAGACCTGGAAACAAAATATAATAACTCTAGTAATTTTCAATAATCAGCTCAAAATAAAATGGTATGAGTGAAGAAGCACAAGAAAAAGATGATTACGCTGCAAACCCCAATCAAAAGACTTATGATATGCCTCACCAGGTGGATCATGAAGTGAATGTGGTGAAAATATATTTTGCGAAACAAGTTCCTAAAATGATCTGGGAAAAGAAAGAAGAACCCTATACTGTAAAAAGCGGAGGGCTGGTATCTGACGTCAAAAAGAAGTATGAAAAAAAGGAAGAAGGAACCTACAGGCTGATAAAGAAGATTCTGTAAGATTAAAAGCAAAAGAGTCGGTGAAAATTACATGGGAAGAAGAGGTACAGGCAAAAAAAGCTGATGGCAGCCTGGATTTTGATTTTGAGAGAATAAACAGTACCACCATTAAAAAGAAAGTCTGGGTTGTAGCCAATTGTGAAGGAGCCAGCGGAAAGCTATCGGTTGAGATTCATGAAAATAAATTAAAAAATGAGGAAAACATCTATGAAAATCCTGTAAAGTTTCTGGATGGCGAGGAGGAAAAAAGCAAAATTGAATTCACGATCAACGGAACATTGGTATATGCCAAAGAAATAGCAATGCGTCCCAAAAGTGATGAAGATTTGAAAAAACTGATAGAGAAATTTAATAAAAGAGATGATAAAAACGCGTTTTTATATTTCAAAGCTGAAGTAACGGGAACGGAGGATGAAGTGAAATTTCCGGATGAAACGCATGAGTTTTTAAATAAAGACAATGAAAGATTCGAGATCAGATACTGTAATTGTGGAAACAATTATGATATTACCTGTACCCGATACAGTAAAAGATATGGACCCGCCTATTGGGGATCAAAAAAACTTGAAAATTATTCCGATTGGGATACATTAATTGAAGATAAAAAAATTACGGCTGAAGAAAAGGCTATTTTAGTGGGAATGTCTGAAAATGAGGGCAAATTAGACTCTGTACAGTCCTATGACTGGGACCTCTCCGGTGAGCAGATGATATTAACGGCCGGGGCCATGCAAAAAACAGTGGATCATACCGGAAAAGGTGAATTTACGACGCAAGTTGAAGAATTTAAAGCTCAGCATCCTGAAAAATATGACGAGTTATTTGTATCGTGCGGGTGGACCGTGGACTCAGGGGTTTTGTATTATAAAGATCCGGCAGATTCCAAAGCGGAAAAAATTACAGGAAATACATTATCAAACAAAATCAGAGAAAACTGTAAAGAATCTTTATTTGGAAAAACAGTAGAATGCAAGCCGCTGCAACCGATTGTAAATGCTGTTATTGATAAGACATTTCAGGAAAAACAAGTGCTGGATTTTATCACGAGATTAAAAGAAGTTGTACTTCCTTTAACTCCTACAGGCTATTCCTATAAATTGTCAGATTATTTACAATCAAAATTAGGAAAAGCCACCGTATTGGATCATCACATCAACAGACCGGGATTCGTAAAAGATGATTTTGGGGCTGCATTAGATCGGTTTTTTGCCAAAAAAGATGCCAACACTGCCAAAGAAAATAAAACCAAAAAAGAGGGTGAAAAAATAGAAAAGCTATCAAGAAATCCTGGCGAGTGGGGAGATATGCACGGTAAATATGAGCAGGAAATCCTCGATGATTACGGCAATACAAGAAGAGGTACCGATATGGACAAACGGTATGAAAAAATGGAAAAAAATTCAAATTTATCATCATGAAACAAATTATAAACATCCTAATGATTTTAGTCATTTGTATTACATGCGGAAACACTGTTTCCCATCGAAATCATGATGTACAGAATAAAAAGGTAAAGAAAGACACCCTCATTACTTTGAATAATACCTCATCACTGTATTATGCATCCTATAACAGCGATATGAAACTATGGTATAATCTTTATATTATTAATAAAAAGAAGAAGATAAAAGTAGGGAAAGGAAATGAATACAAAGGTACGGGAAGTGAGCTATTCTCCAGATTATCACCCAATGCCAATTATGTAGTGGTAGATGCCATCATCAAAGACTATGTGCATGAAAGTGATAAAGACAGTACCCTGCATGAAAACTATACTTGTGCTATTATTGATCTGAAAACAGCAAAAATAGTTAAACAAATGCAGCAAGACTGTGATGGATCATGGAACAAAAAAAGCCAGTGGGTTTCGTCTGGCGGGAAAGTAGTTTTTAAATAAAAGTAATGGTTTAATCAGCGATAACAAGTTGTAAAAAACGGGTGAAAAATTATGGAGCCAGTGTTTCCGATACATATTAAATTAAACCTTCTCGAAGGAAAGAAATTTTATCGTTATTCTTTTAATGAATATACCACCACCAATGGGAAAACTCACAGAAGTGAGCTCAACAAAAATTTTCATGTTACGCTGAAGCTTTTAGAAACAGAAAGATTTGAATACCATATCGAAACTTTTGACAGAGTACACCGGGATAAGGAACTCTCGCTCTCCGAAAAAGATTTTTTAACCAGAATTGCAGCTGTCAATGATGATGTAGTGCTTATAACGGATGAATACTGTCGTTTGAAAAACATACAGGGATTAACAATTCTTCAGGACAGAATGGAAAAAGCCATAGAAAAGCTCTCCAGATCCTATGTTGGCAAAAAAGCTGAAGATTTCTATCAGTTTTTAAAAACATTTTACCAAAAGGAAAATCTGGTGGGTAAAGATTTTTTTAAAAATATTCATTTCGGAATGATCCTCCATCAATTTTACGGAAGGCATGAAAAAGAGAATCAGAAAAAGCATAGGGTACGTTACCGTAATTTTATGGCTAATACCGTAATCGATATAGACGAAAGTATACAGACAGAGGCTATGCGTTGTGATGATGAATTACTACTATTACAGTACACCGGCGATATCCCTTCAGACAAAAACTGGGAAATGTTTTATGGAGAGATGAAAAGAAAGGAAATCGATTATCATAGCGAAACCGATTTTCCAAAACTGGACAAATATAAAGGACAAATGTTATTAGATGCTGTGACCAAAGAAGTGCTGGAACATAAATTGACCATAGAATTTTCCCTGGGAGAAAACTATCAAAAGAAAATCATCTATCATATAAAAGAAATAAGCCATGAAGAATTATAAAAAAATAAGATGGATCGAAGAACTGCAGAACCAGCTGGATGAAAAATTTGACGGTCTGAACCTCATCTCATTTAAAGAAGATAACATCACGGATCATCCTCGTCATGGAATATCAGAAACTCCCGTATTAAAAAAAGAAAAATCTTAAAATGGCAACACGTATTACCATAACAGACTCCGGGCAGACACAGACTTTAAATGGCCCATTGGCTCCGGATACTCCCGATGACTCATTGCAACGCATCAGTGATGTTTATTTTGCCAAAAAAGTGACCACAGACAATGGAACAAGAGTAAGCTTCACAAAAATTGATTCTGCCCACATACAGCGGGATCATGATAATGTGGAAATTCCCTACGATTCTATGTTAGGAAAAACCGTGTATCTGATCATAGAGACCAGCAATATGACAGACCTGAGTATAGATGCAGTGATAAGACCTTCAGCCAGTACTATGACAGAAAATACAGACACATTACAGCTCATGCGTTTTGTATCTCCCAACCGGTATGAAGTACAGAGGCTATTGACGGTACAGGTCGGAAATTTTGATGCCCTTAACAACAGAGCAGGCAGTCATGCTCATTATACCAATCTGCAAAGTGACCATATCAATAAAGCGATTATTAAACTGCAGCTCAGACCGGATGGAAGAGCAACTTTTGATGACTGGACCAGAAGACTGGCAGATGGCAGTATCAATCTGGAAGTGGCGGTAGAAAGAACAGACAATAATCCCTGTGCCTATAGAGATGAACAGCAAGAAGTAAATGGAGCCGGTATTTTCTTAAATGATGACACAGCAAGATTCAGAGTGGTCAATAAAAATATCTATACCATTCACCATGGCAGTAATACGTACAATACTTTAGCCGTGATCAGTACCAATCCGGAAAGAAGAAGAAGGATTCAGAAAGTTCTGAACGCCCAATCTACGCAGATTATCTTCTTTTATTATGATCAAAATGATAATGAACACAGGATTTGTGCCAGAACCAAAGAAACAATAACCAGAAAAAGAAGAGTGAATACCATTCCGCCGCTGGCCCAGAGAGGAGCGCTGTTGCAGACCATAGATTTTACCGCCAACAGGGCTGCCGGCGAACAGATCGATGCTCATCAGTTATTGGTGTATGCTAACGGAACACTTGGTGATGGAGCCACCGATAAATGGTATGCCAATCAACAGGGAGATGTTGAAATGGTGGATATGGATATTTTAGCGAATGTTGGTGTGGGACCACAGATTTTTGAAGCATTCAATTATAATCAAAATGGAGTCATCATCCGATATGGATTTCAGCATACCAGAAGAAGAAGTATTCAGCCGGATTTATTTGCAGGTTTCTTAGGATCATTGGCGCAATTCAGACAGGAAGGACACAATCATTATATCGTATCTCAGGGTTTTTCTTATGCTGATGCGTCGTGTTATCCCAGTGCAGAACATGTGAATGGAGAAGCAGGAGATTTGAATTTATTGACGAATCAGCAGAATGGAAACAATACGATCCTTACGGCCGCGAATTTTGATTATGATAATGAAGTGATTCTTAGAAACATCCTTTATGACTTTGGTTTTATATTAGGCCGGTCAGAGGATTTTTCCAACACGGCAAATGCCAGTACGGCAGACAATGCCAGCACGCGGTTACCTCATACCACCCATACCGCTACTCCACGACATAATAATCATTTGCATGTCCACGGTTTCACCCCAATATCAGATATATATGTTTAAAATTAATATCGCTTTTTTTTCTTGTCTTTTTTTCCTTTTTTCCTGCTACAGTAAGGCTCAAACAGAAAATAAGGCAACAAACACAGAAGTACATTCAACAGATAAAGGATCGTTTTCTTTTAACACCAATAAGGCGGATTGTATAACACTGCCATTTGGGTATTCAGACCTTTCAAAACGAACAACTGCTGATGCCATTTTGCCTGTCATACAAGATGAGAATACATTGAAGAAAATCAATGCATTGAAATTTGAAACAACAATCAAAAAAGATCTTGTATCACTTCCTGAAGAATATGATGTCCTTCTGCCATTCAGCACTACTGTCAATGAAAAATATGACCGTATTAAAATAGCCTCTGATTTTCTGTGTTATAGAGACTATTCAGTCTACTTTATGGCGGTCTATAATACTGTTCGTTACGCCGAACCATTTATTGAAAAAATGTATTTAGTTTCAACCAAGGATGGTAAGCTTATCGATATGAAGAGAATCTATCTTAATCATCAGGGAGAAATGGGTTTTGCCAACTACACCCTATTTAATATCGATAAAAATCACATTATTTCTCTGCAGGATTATGAGTTTACTGAAGATCCTTTCAAACTAAAACCTTTACAGCAATACCAAATTCTACCCTCCGGAAAATTTTCCAGATACTATGACAAAGATGGACCTTATAAAAATGAGGAAGAACAGGGCACGGTGAAAAACCACCTTAAAGAAGGAAAATGGATAGAAACCAAATCCAATAGTTCTATAGACCTACAAAAACATCCGGATTTCACAGATCCCTATACTTATCTGGAAGCGGAGTATAAAAATGGGCTACCCGTTGGAACATGGAAATTTTACAAATTACTACAGAAATACAGTGAGGAAACAGGAGATTCCATCATCAATACAAGGAAAAAAGGACCATTAGTATACACTGAAATGTATAAAAACGGACTCTTGGAAAAACGGGAATTTCATTAACTCAGGTCTGGCTGAGGAAGCATTTTTACTCCTTTGCAAAATCTATACTGCTGGATAAACTTTTGCTTATTGCTTTGTTGGAACATCGCAAAGGCGCAAGGCTTTTTAAGCCGTATTGGGAGTCTGGGGCGGGAGTCTAGGGCGAAAGAAAATCAAAGATTTTCAGCTAATCCGAATTCAATTGTATTGGGGATAAGATTACGCTTTTTTAACGCAAAGGTTTTTATAAGATCCTGATGATTTTTAGGAAAGCAAAGGTGGCGGGTTCTCCACTGATGAAGCGGATGGATAACACGACCGCTTCATCGAGTCAATCCTTGATTGATTCTCTCTTTGCCTCCTACTCTATGCATCATTACAGTAAACCTTTGCGTCAATAAAATTTCTATTTATTAGATGTACCTCTTCCCTCTCTGCTCCTCGAAGTTTCCTGACTTTGGAGAATGTTTTACAAAAATTGTTTTTATTTAGTTACACTTGAAGTTTTTGAACCCTCTTTAAGGAAGAAATCTAATAAAAACTCTTTTCTGTTTTCTGTAAAATTTTCCTTAATTGCCGTCACTATTGCTTTAGTGTGGCAGCAAAGAGTTTTGAGTATAATCAAAGTCGGTAGACTTTGTATAACAAAGAAAAGAGATCAGAAAAAGAATATAAAAAAAATAGCGCCACTTATTTCTAAGTGGCGCTATTTTGAAAGATTTCAAATGTAAAGAAATCTTAGCGAGTCTCATAAGGTTTTAATGCTTATCGCTTGATTACTTTTACTGTTTTCACAACGTCATTAGCAGCATTTACTTTAATCAGATAAGCTCCTGATACGAGTCCGGAAACATCAATGGTTCCTTTCATATCATTGATAGCCTTTGTAAGTACCTCCTGTCCGGCTGCATTGTAAACCGCTACCAACAGTATCTTCTGGTCAAACGAAATGGTCAGGATATCCTGTACCGGATTTGGATAGATCTTCAGCTGATCAGCTTTTGTTGTAATTTCATCAACTGCTAAACTTCCTTTAGCGGAAGTTGAAACTTTAGTAACAGTTCCATTACTTGTACCACAAGCAACTGGTGTGAAAATTCTCTTTATAGCATTAGTACCATCTCCAATCTGTCCCTTGAAATTATAACCACTGATGGCCAGAAATCCATTAGCATTGATAGCAAAAGTATTGTTAGCTCCTGCTGCAATACTTTGCCAGTCAGTTGCATTTCCGATACGCATAGGTGTAGAGGCGCTAGTCTCTGTACCATCTCCTAATTGCCCCCAGCCATTATACCCCCAGGTCCATAAGGTACCATCAGTTTTGATGGCTAAAGTTGAACCGTACATGCCAGTCTTCACACTTTGCCAGTTGGCTTCTGTTCCTACCTGTGTCGGAATATTCTTTCGATTTGTAGTTCCATCACCTAATTGTCCCCTGTCATTATATCCCCAGGTCCATAGCGTTCCATCGGTTTTGAGTGCTATTGAATGATTCGTTCCTGCAGTAACAGATTTCCAATTCGTTGCCGTTCCTATTTGAGTAGGGTAACTTACTGCTACTGTACTACCATCACCTAATTGTCCATAATTATTATCTCCCCAGGTCCATAGCGTTCCATCGCTTTTTATAGCAAGGGTATGATATCCTCCAGAGGCGATACTTACCCAGTCTGTTGCTGTTCCTATTTGTACAGGTATGCTTTTGTTAATGAGAGTACCATCACCTAACTGTCCCCTGTTATTATACCCCAGGCCCAAAGTGTTCCATCTGATTGTATAGCGAATGTCTGTTTCTCCCCCGTTGCAATATCCAACCATCCTGTTGCGGTTCCTACCTGCGTTGGAACAGTTCTCGTGATTGCAGTTCCATCACCCAATTGTCCTCTGTTATTCTCTCCCCAGGTCCATATAGATCCATTAGCTTTCATACCTGCTGAAAAATAAGGCCCGGTAGCTATTTTCACCCAATTATTTTCGGTGCCAATTTGTGTTGGGGTATTTCTATTGATCATAGTTCCGTCTCCCAGCTCTCCTTCATAGTTATTTCCCCAGGCCCATAGTGTTCCATCTGCTTTGAGCGCCATTGAAAAATCAACACCACCGCTCACACTTTGCCAGCAGCCTGTTGCAGTGGTAGGAAGTGTAGTAAAGGAACCTCCCGGCACCCAGATATACGGACTGAATCCACAATTAGACCCCACCCACCAATAGTAAGTAGTGTCAGGTAGTAAATTCGTTAAATTGGCTGTTGTAGAAGTAGAAGGTACACCTCCTTGAATCCCTCCAACCGTTGGGCTGGTACTGTAAAGATACACATACCCCTGACCAGGAGCCACCGTTGCTGCTGTCCAGTTAAGAGTAGCCGTTGCAGAAGTAATATTGGCAGATGAAACCGGTGTCGGAGGAATACAATACCCAGGGCAAGCCGTAGAAATAAATGTATTTTTGTTAACTTTCGTACCGTCACCTAGCTGCCAGCTATCATTTCGTCCACAAACTTTTAGAAAACTGTCAAATTTCTGTACAAGAATATGATTTTCTCCAGCAAAAACCTGCTTATTGTCTGAAGAGGAATCTACCTGTGTAGGTGATGTAGTACTTCCTCCAGTTGTACCAGTACCCAACTGTCCAAAATTATTGCTGCCCCACGACCAAAGCGTTCCGTCTGTCTTGGTTGCAAATGTAAAACTATTTCCAACCGTTGCAGTTTGCCAGTTGGTTGCTGTTCCTACTTGTATTTGAGTGTTTTTTGAAATGGTAGTACCATCTCCCAGTTGCCCATTACTGTTATTGCCCCAGGTCCATAGCGTTCCATCGGTTTTGATTCCTATCGAATGCTGAACTCCTGTATCAATACTTTTCCAATTAGTAGCACTTCCGATTTGCGTTGGGGTGTTTTTTGACACTGAAGTTCCGTCTCCCAGTTGTCCATAGTTATTAATTCCCCATCCCCACAGCGTTCCATCGGTTTTGATGGCTAAGGTCTGATAATTGGCAGCACGAATACTTTTCCAATTGGCGGCCGTTCCGATTTGTGTTGGAATATTTTTCGAAACTGTAGTTCCGTCTCCCAATTGTCCGTTACCGTTACCTCCCCATGCCCATAGCGTTCCATCGGTTTTAATTCCTACGGAATGTTCAGCTCCACCGCCAAGACTTTGCCAGTCCGTTGCAGTTCCTATCTGAGTGGGAACCGTTTTGCCGGTTAGAGTTCCGTCTCCTAATTGCCCAGAAGCATTATTCCCCCACGCCCACAACGTTCCGTTTGTTTTAATGGCAAGGGTATGCCTGTTACCGACATATATGCTTTTCCAATCTGCTGATGTTCCTACTTGGATAGGGACAAGTTTGACATATGTAGTTCCGTCTCCTAATTGTCCTGATGTATTACTTCCCCAGGCCCACAGGGTTCCGTCTGTTTTGATTCCTACCGAATGGTCTCCTCTTGTGATAAGGCTTTGCCAGCAGCCTGTAAAAGCTGTGGTCTGTACATCAATAACATTTCTAAAAACAGGCCCCCAAGCACCCGTATTGTCTTTAATACGAACATTAAATACATGCAAACCATTAGCAGGTAAAGCAATTCCTGCATCAGCCAATTGCTCAAAAGAGGTATCGAAATTTGTATCAGCAGCCAATAAAGCGTTTCCATTTCCTGCTCCCGGATCTATATCCCAAAAATACTCAGCCTGCGAAACAGTTATTATGGGAGATGCCGAAGTTTGCTGAATATTAATGACATGGGTAAAAACCGGTCCCCAAACTCCTGTATTGTCCTTGACACGGATACTGAATTTATGTAAACCGCTGCCCGGAGTGGCAACTCCTGATGCATTCAGCTGTTCAATAACGCTGTCAAAAGTACCATCGACAGCCAATACGGGATTCCCATTTCCTGCTCCCGGATCAGTATCCCAAAAATATTCTGCCTGAGAAAGAGCTATTACTGCAGAGGTCTGATTGGACTGAACATCAATAATGTTGGTGAAAACCGGCCCCCAAACTCCTGTATTGTCCTTGACACGGATACTTAATTTGTGTAAACCGCTACCCGGGGTGGCAATGTCTGTTTTGGAAAGCTGCTCCACAACGTTGTCGAAAGTTCCATCGGCAGCCCATACAGGAGTTCCATTTCCTGTTCCGGGATCGATATCCCAAAAATATTCTGCCTGGCTGACCAATACTTGTGCCGGGCACAGCATCACCATCAACAAGGCAATTATACTATAGATATAATTTTTCATATCGTTATATTAGAATTATTTAGAAAAACCAGATCCGCTGAGGTTGAAAGTTCCGCTGGTAATAGATCTTGGAGTCGACAGATAGTTTACCTGAGGTTTATTACCATTATTTGCCGGCCAGTAATTCATCCAGCTGTTAGAGCCCCCATAATGCCCGGCGTCGTTTCTTGTTAAGTCTAAATCGGTGTATTTTATACCAGGATTTCCGGCATTTACATTCATTCCGGTTACCGTATAGGCTGCATTATCGAAGTTCAGGGTCATTGATCCGGAATTGTCGCTCTGGGTCATATTACCTTCCGTTACAAAAGTATTGGTGAATACATTATAATTAGCCGTTATAGCAACGTTATTGCTTTTGTTTTGAATGCACGCATTAGTCCCTCCTACCACAAAAGAAGAGGCATTGTTGATAATAGCAATATTCCCTACATTAAGGTTATTCCCCAAGTTGACGTAAAACGGAGCTGTATCTGCGGGAGTATAATTATAGACGGTATTGTTAATGATTTCGTTAGAGCTTCCTGCTTTAAGACCATAAATATAAATACCGGCACAAAAATTATTGTTAAACTTAAAATTATAATTGGATTGTGAATTGGATATAAACGAACTAGAAACATTTCCATATACCTCAATATCAGATCCAACAGGGCTGCTGTCCTGCGTAGCTATCACGGCGATACTTTGTGCTTTATTCGCGGTGCATCTTCCGTGAGAAAACTTCAGGATTCCACTAATCGTACAGCCGGAGATGTTCGTAGTGAAATTCACTTTGTCTGTTAAAACATTATGCAGATCACAGTTCACAATATTAATGATAGTTCTTCCTGTACCTATTGGAAAAGTTGCTTCTACATTGTACATGCCGTAATATCCTGAGCTCAGATTGCTGATCGTCACCGTTCTTCCTGTTGCCGGATTGATGCTTACATTTCCCTGAATGATATATTTGGTATAATGGGTTTCGGAAACAAAAGTGAGCGATTTGTTGATAATCAGATTTTCTACATAGGCTTCTCCATTCGCTTTAGGCTGAATGATGATCCGATCTCCGTCTGAAGCCGCTGTGATTGCTGTACTTACAGTAGGATAAGCTCCGCCTGCTCCGCCATTTCTAACATATAAATCAGCGGCAAAAGCCATAGTACATGATAAGCCTGTGAAGGCAACGATGAGTAGTTTCTTTGTCATAATAGTGTAAAAATTATTGAGTTTATTATTAAATTATATTCTTTGGCTTTTTAATCATTTACTTGCTGTTATTTTCCCATTGCATCCTTTGCCGGGTACAGGATAATGGTATAAAGATTTGCATCAATAAATTACTATTGATTAAAAAATGTCTCGCTGACCGCGATGGTATAATATCTTAACGGATACAACATGAAGCTTTCCCATCTTGATGGACGGAAATAATCAAATAAGCCTTACAGGTCCTATAGGATTGGCAGCTCTCAAGAAATTCTGAGGAGTTTACTGTTGTTACATTGCCGGGAACACTTTAGTTTTGAGGTATTACAGAAATAAATACCGTGTAGTCTTGTTCTTTTTCATGGTTTAATTAGTTTTAAAATTCGGTTTTTAGTTTTTTTAGCAACAACAATATGATCAGCTATATTGATTTTATGTTGTCGATTACAAAAGTATATTTTTATCATGGATCATCAAATAGTGAATAAAAAAAATAATATTATTTTAGCCTTTGAAAATCCAGTAAATAGGATATTTAATAATATAGTGCTGGTGTCCCCCTGTTTACTACCTGTTATTTCAAGTTTACCAGCATTGATTGTCTTTAGTACCTTCTTTTCCTATATTGCCAAGCCATTCCTTCAAAAGATAAAATTCTTATTTTTATATCAATAATTTATCTAACATTTCAAAAAACATAAAAAGCTCAAAACCAGTATCAGCCACTGTTGCTATGCTATAACCTTCTGGCTAATTACCCCTTTACTCTACAAAAGTGATTGAAATAGAAACCACACAATACAATCGTGCAGTAACAAGGGGATAAAAGGAAAATTTATATAGATAATAGGTGTGAAACCGAAAAATGTTAACGAAATTGCAGATACTTTATAACCCACTACGACTTAATAACTAATGACAGAGAAATTTCCTACAATAAATAGTACACTTTCGCCCCATGGACTTGGCAAACTTATTCAACGAAAATATGAACTGACCGACAAAACGGAATGTAGTATATTTCGACTTGCTATGAATCATTTATACATTGTTCATGATGGCCAAAACAAATACGTTTTTAGAGTTTACACCCACAATTGGCGGACTCAATTAGAAATTGAAGAAGAATTAAGACTTTTAATTCTCCTAAAAGAAGGAGACCGGCAAGTTGCTTTTCCAATAGCTGATACATCAAACAAATTCATTCAGGAAATTGAAGCCCCGGAAGGTACAAGATTTGGTGTTTTATTTTCGTATGCTAAGGGCACAAAGACCGCAAAATTTTCATCCCAAACAAGCTTTCTAATTGGACAGGCATTAGCAAAAGTTCATCAAACCACAGAAAATATCGAACTGATGAGAATGTCTTATAATACTCAAAACATGCTTAAAAATCCTGTTTTAAGAACAAAAGAATTTTATAGTAAAAATACCAGCGAAATTGAATTTTTAGAAACCCTTTCTGATTTTTTAACGCTAAAAATGGAAAATATTGACCAACAGAAAATGAGATATGGAGCTGTTCATCTTGACGTTTGGTTTGACAATTTGCATATTGACGATGAAAAAGAAATAACATTTTTTGACTTTGATTTTTGTGGCAACGGTTATTTATGCTTTGACATTTCTTATTTCCTATTTCAGTTATTTTCAACCCATTTGAACGAAGAGGAATATCAAGCAAAAGCAGATAGCTTCATCAAAGGTTACGAGACAGTAACTAAAATGAGTGACGACGAAAAAAAGTTTCTATCCTACGCATGTTTAGCAATTATGACCTATTATATCAGTGTTCAGTGCGACAGATTTGAATATTGGACCAATATTTTCCTGAATGAAGATCATTTAAAAAGAATGGTTGGGAATCTCAAACGATGGATTGCTTACAACAAAATTGAGATATCAAGATTAGTGTAAAATCGTATATAATTACCAAATTTTAAATTAGTAGCAGAAATAGCTTTACGGAAAGATATATTAATCAGATTAACGCAATGGTGTAAACTTGAAAGTTAGCCGTTATTTTAAACAGAATAGATAGGATGTATAGTAAAAACATTGACAATTTCGTCCAGAAAAATCTTTCAAATTTTCAACTTAATGGAAAAGGTTGGCATGATTTGATTAAGAAAATGCTTTTTGAATTTTGTATTGCTGGTTGGGATATCAATAATGATGTTTATGGAAAAGAAAAATATGGTGGTTTGCGTTGCTATATTCTTCTGGACAATAAGGAATTGGAACAAACAATCAAAAGAATAGTGCAAACCTACACTATTCTATCTGCAAAAACTTGTGAGAAGTGTGGAGGAAATGGAAAAGAAAGATACATTAATGGATGGACATCTACTTTATGTAAAAGCTGCTATTTAGGAGATGCAAATAATATAAATACTAAGAAACAAAGTAATCTTCAGGAGTGTAAAATTTGTGGATATTTTTCTTGTGAAGAAGGGAAATGCAAATTTTGCAGAAATGATGATTATAATATAAATGATGAATTTCATAGTCCAAAAGAATATTTTGATACTGGAATTGAATACATTAAAGAAAAACAAATTAAAGTTTTCCTCGATGAAGATGACGAAATAGAGCTTAGCAAAAGAACCAAAATGTATTCAAAATCTGAAACCCATCAAATTCTCTTTACTCATGAAGAACTTGATACTTATAGAAAATTGAATGATGACGAATTGGATGACGAATAAAAAAACTCGTATTCAGAGATTTTTTAACAGTATCTTTCAAAAGAAACTCCCAAATATTCCGTTTAATTCTTAAATTTGGCTCATGCGAAAGAATTTATACCTCATCATTCTATTATTTTCTCTTACCAGTTGCTATACTTATCAGGTAAAAAAGCAGGCGGATCCAACGGCTGACAACAAGCAAGACTCTAAAAAGAATACAGCGATTGCTAATACTACTGCTCCACAAATGAATGGTACAGCAGCTTCATCCCCAAATCTGAACGCCCCACAAGCACCTGCTCCGATCAATGTTCAGGAGAAACTAGCCTCTGGTAAAAATGTTAAAATTGAAGTGGATGGTAAGAGTTATAAAGTAATCGTTGATAAGTGGGAAAATGATAGCCTGGTAGTGCACCCGGTTCGTAATGCTAAAAAAATCATGAAATTCCATAAGAACCAGATCAATAGCGAGAAAATTGCAGAAAAACGCTTTTCACAACCTATCGCTGATATTCTTACGGTTACGGCTTATACCGCAATTGGTGTTGGAATCTATCTTCTTGTCCGTTAATTTTCTCAACCTTTTCTGGTAATCAGAAAACCTATATTTGAGCATTAGTGGGAATTGTAGAACACTGTAACGCTTACAATATGAAAATAAAATTGAGCTATCTTTTTATTATACTCTATACCCTTGTAAGCGGTCAGGGAAAATCAATCATTAATGACCTGGAATTTTCTAACTATTCGGGGCAGCCAAAAAAAGTGACAGAGATCATCACGTTTTCACCTCAGAAGATTAATAAAAGTATTTCTTATTTTGACAAAGAGGGCTTTCTGACAAAAATTGAACGCTATAATGCAGCCACCATTGAATTTCCTGATAAAAGATTGATCGGTGACTTTCTTATCTACGATTCAAAGGATAAAGCTAAACGCCATTTCAAAAGCATTAATCCTGGAAATAAGAAGATAGAAACTACCGGTTATTTTGAAAAAATTTCCGATTCTCTGTATAAAAGAGTTTCAAATGCTACTGATCACAAGATGTCGCTTACCAAGTTGTTTTATTTCGACAAAAGTAACCGCCTTATAAAAACAGAAGAAACAGGAAATTTTTATGAAACCCCGATTAACAATACCATTTTGTACACTTATACCAATGCCATAAAAAGTGAAATGCTTCTTGAGGATATCATTCAGCAAAAAAAGTCTAAACTTATCTATAAAAATGTGAAGCTTGACACCAATTCAAACTCAATTTATGAGGAATTGATAGACGATAAGGGAATTGTACAACAAAAAATAGAAAGAGAATTTGAATATTATTAATTGAAAATTACTGTCAGCAAACTCTCTCCTCCCGGAAACTTACTGACTTTGAAGATACAAATGCTATAAAATAAAATCCCTTCGCCATATTTGGGAAGGGATTATTTCTAAACTTAACTGGTAAAAAAATCTACAACAGCTTTGTTGAAAATTCCGGGTATTTTTTCTGGTGCTTCGTGGTCACCTCCTTTAAAAATTAATAACTTACTGTTGGGGATTTTTTCGGCAATGAGTTTGGTGTGCTTTTCCTTTACAACATCGTGCTCACCAGCCATGATCAGGCTTGGTGATTTTATTTTCTCTAAAGAATTAGGGTCAATATGCGGTTCATTGATGAGCAGCATTTTCAACCGGTAATCCATATTGTTTTCTGCAATGCCACGCTCTTTCATGGCTTTCACCTGCTCTTTCAGCAGCACATTGATCTCTTTCTCCACAGAATTGTCATCATTGTATAAGACAGTGCCCATGATGGCCATTTTGTTCACCTTATCCGGATAATCTCTTGCGAGGATAACGGCAATATTTCCCCCGTCGCTCCATCCTAAAACATCTACTTTCTTTAATCCGAGTTGATCCAGAAATGCATTTACATCTTTAGCCATAAGCTCATAGGTCAAAGGCGTTTCGTCACCCGAAGATTTTCCCTGTCCACGGCTGTCCAGTGCTATCAACTGAAAACCTTTGGTAAGGGGATCGAATTGATTTCTGAAGGCTCCCATAGAAGAATTATTGCCATGCAGCAAAAGAACCGGTGTCCCGCTGCCGTATATTTCATAATAAAGCTTCACCCCATTCACCTCAGCATATTTTCCAATCTCAGCATTATTTCCAAGTGTTGGCTTTGTTTTCACATTCGAATTATCAATGTAAAGCGATTGCTTCCCTGAATAGAATTTTTCTGATGATATCGCCACTTTTACATGATCATCTTTTGGGAAATTTTTCCATTCTTTGAGATCTTCATTTTCAAAATCACTATTCTTCAGAGGTATTTCAATTTTGTTTTTGCCATCCAAAACATAGAGTTTCAAATCATCTATGAAATAGTTATCATTTCCGGCAAAAGCAAACCCTATTGTTAAAAATTTTGTATTTGAATCTATTTTTCCTTTCAATTCATAAGGGCTCCATTCATTTTTTTTGTAATACTCCCCTGCATCCTCATTATAAAAGGGTTGTTTTATCACCTTAGAATTGGCATCCACATTCCTTACAGCCAGAACCGTCCATGAGGAATTCGTCATATTATTCGTATACCATATTTTTGCCTCAAGCAAAAAATTTTTCCCTTTGTACTGCTCTACGGCTACGGGCTGGTAAAGTTCATAGAATTGCGCTTTTGCAAAGGTTACCAAAAGGAAAATGAAAACAGAAGCTATTTTAGTACGATATCCAAACATATTCTTTTAATTTTATTATATGAGCTGTCCTTAATGTAGATATGAAATTACCCTGATATAGAAAATCCGACTTTGTTTTATAGCCTTTCTATTCCAGACAAATATATAAATAAAACACCATATAGTGTCTTGTTTTTTTATTATTATTTTGGTGTAATTACAGGGGGTAAGATTAGAAATTAAGGGTTTAAGTTTCTCATTAGAAAATGAAGGAAAATTGATATACCAGCGCAGTACATTAGAACAAGACATTTCTAAAAATATAGTTTCACTTAATGTAAGGAGTGTATATGGTCTTACATTGTATACATTAAATACAATGTAGTATGAAAACCATTAAAGCAATTAAACCAGATCTAAAGTCTGATAAGTCTGACGGAACACCAGACAGAAGGAAAAGAGTAACGCCGGAAACGAAACCGAAATATATTTGAGGTTTAAGAGGCGTTGATAAAATGATAAAGGAAAACCACATCACCCGTATAGGCTGGCTTTATATGATCTTTGATTAATAGTTTGGCCTCAACAACAGCCTTTACAGTCCCCCGAAGGTTGATTACTGATTTTACAGTTGCCTGCAGTCTTACCTCACTATTTACCGGAACAGCTTCTCCAAATTTAAGGTTCTCTATTCCGTAGTTGATTTCCATTTTTACATTTCTAACATCTGCAATCTGCTTCCAGAGATAAGGAATCAAAGACAATGTTAAATAGCCATGAGCAATGGTAGATTTAAAAGGACCCTCTTTTTCTGCTCTTTCCTTATCAGTATGAATCCACTGATAATCTAAAGTTGCATCTGCAAATCTGTCGATCTGCGCCTGATCTATTTTATGCCAGGCAGAAGCTCCTATTATCTGACCCTCAAGAGCCTTATACTCATTAAAACTATTGATAATAATCATATTATTTTCTGAAGCTTTTGAGAAATTAGAATATATATAATTGCTATCATAATCACTGTAACAATTATATATCAAGTCTCATCTATTTAAATCCCTCAAAAACCTCTCACATATAGTAAGAGGCAATGAACATGATGAAAATAAAAACGAATCTCATTGACATCAATGTTCTTTCAAACCATATATCCAGATACTAAAGAGTACGGATTTTGAATTTGTAAAAAAATATAAAAATATGAGACTTGATATTATAAAGGATGTTACATTAACATACTTGTAATTGAAATCTAAATTATGCCAACTTTACGTTAACAGCATTTAAACCTTTATCACTTTTTTGTACATCAAAAACTACTTTATCATTCTCACGGATCACTCTTGTAGTTAATCCTGAAGAATGTACAAATATGTCCTTACTTCCATCTGCCGGAGTAATAAACCCGAAGCCTTTTGCTTCATTGAAAAATTTTACGGTGCCTTCTTGCATTGTAATTATTATTAAAAATTGTATATTTTATCTGTACACTTTACAGATTTTATTTATTAAAAATCCCTGACAGGTAGTAAGCCGTATCAGTTTTGAATATTTTTACGTTCTAAGCGCTTATCCACATTACACAATGAGATAGCGGTTACTTCTCCCGATGCCGTCAACCAGTAAATCCGTTTTTTTTTATTTTCTACAAAAAAGGGTGACTGCTTAGCAGGTTGTACTGTAGAAGAAACGGGGTTCACAATAACCTCTATGGGATTATTGAGGATCGTTTTGGCAATACTTTTTATACTTGCCGGCATTGTTTTAGAGAAAAATAAGGTTTGTCTTTTTGCGGAAATCAGTTTTAAAATCTTTTTTACATCATCTACAAATGCCTTATCAAGCATTCTGTCTGCCTCATCCAAAACAAATATTTCTATTTTAGAAAGATCAATATGTCTATGGCTAATCAAATCCAGCAGTCTTCCAGGTGTTGCCACCAAAATATCTACCCTTTTTCTAAGAGCAGCAAGCTGGCTCCCAATAGAAACACCTTCATAAATGGAAAGTAGAGACAATGGTAAATACTTACTGTAAATTCCAAGATTTTCTTCTATTTCTATCGCTAATTCTCGTGTTGGAGTAAGTATCAGAGTTCGTATTTCTTTATGTTCCGGGGTATGTCTTTTTAGCAACTGCAAAATAGGCATTGCAAAAGCAGCCGTTTTCCCCGAACCCGATTCGGCACACCCTACAATATCCCTTCCAGCTAAAATATGCGGAATTGCGGTATACTGTATTTCAGTAGGCTTAGAATATCCGGCTTCTGTCATTGCGCGGATAATTGGGTTGATTAAATTTAAATTTTTAAAACTCATTATAAATTCCGGTCTTCCGGTAGTTTGTAAGCAAATCTGATTATCAGAATTTGAGTTGGTGTATTGACAAACTAGTAAAGACTATTCCTTTTTTGTTTATCTTTTTTCTTGCTTTAGCTACAATAATGACCTTAATATATCATTGATAACCAGCAATAACATATCGCTTTTATCTACAATAGAACTTTATAATCTTTGATTTCTGCTGTTGAAACTGATTATAAATTGGTAGCTGAAAAAGCAAAACTGAAAGAAAAAATTGTGATTTTAAACTATTACAGAATAGCAAAGGCAGTGACCTGTTTTATAAATGTTTTGCAAAAATACAATAAAAAAAACGCATTTAATCGATTGATTATCAAAAATATATTCGTAGCTTTCGCACGTCAACCCTATTATTTGCTAATGCGGATGATTTTAAGATCCTAAATATGCAAACGCCTTCCCCCATAGCATACCCCTATCCCAAGACTTTAGGCTCCCCTACATCTCCACATGTAAGAATTGCTTATTTTATCATGGTACATCATAAGCCTGAGCTATTTAAAGAGATGTTTCAGAAGATCTATACAAGAGATCAGTTCTATCTTATCCATATTGATAGAAAAACTAAATCAAAAATTAGAGAAGAAATACAACTCTATATCATTCAGTTTCCTAATGTCTATATTCTAGACAGTCTGAATATCGTTTCCGGGGGATTCAGCATGGTTCAGGCAGAGCTTAATGCCATGGAGTTTCTCCTAAATGTAAGCCGGGAATGGGATTATTTTATTAACCTTAGTGGTGAAGACTATCCCCTTAAGTCACAAAATATTATCCGAGAATTTCTAACGATCAATAAAGGCCGAAATTATCTTTTTTATTATGATCAGAAATTTTACAGACCAGATACTCTTCAAAGAATACAAAATCATTTTACCGAGCTAGCTCATATGATCTCATCACTTATTTATAAAAGAGCATTTATGAAAGGAGTGACTCCTTATATCGGAGGAAAATGGTTTATTTTCACAAGAGAAACCTGCTCATTTTTAGCCAATAACCAAATGGTAATGGATTTTGAAGATTACTATTTTCATACTTTTTTACCTGCAGAATCATTTTTTCAAACCGTTCTGATGAATACGTCATTTAATGATATTATCATCAATGATGATAAAAGAGCCGTGCTTGAGAAATCGATCTTCCCCAATCAACAGAATACATTCAATTATATTAAGTCCCTAAAATCCAGTAATCAGCTTTTTATCAGAAAGATAAACAATAAGATTGATGAAAATATCCGAAAATATATCGAAGAAAGTTTTCTTTCTCCCCTACCAGACATAGATGAAATTGAAAGAGAATTGAAGAGGGATAATCTTCAAAATAACTGACTTTGATACACTATAATAGTAAGTTGGAAGGACTCCAACCTTCAACAGGCCAAAGCAGACTATAATACCGCTGCCCTATTCCAATAAAAAATCCCTCAAAATGAGGGATTGTATCTTATAAATCCGGACAAGCCATATGATTTTCATGAGGAAGACAAATACCTTCATTTCCCCAAGGAAGCGGACAGTGAAAATATCCTGGAGGACAATTGAACGGACCTCCTTTGCCTCCTCCATTAATACTCTTTAATTTCAATTTTGAAATTTTCTTTAAATTTTTCATGGTTTTGATTTTAGTTTAAGTCCAAATATAACAACTATTCCCCAATAAGAGATTTAACATAATAAAATAACTGTATGTTTTATCTGCATTAATAATATGTTATAAAAACACTTAAAAAAAAATTAAACTTTCTAGAAATTATTTAGTTGGAAGAGTTCGAACTTTCGACAAACGAAAATAGTCTGCAATACCACTGCCCTATTTCAATAAAAAATCCCTCAAAGTGAGGGATCTATTCTTATCTTAAACGATTGGAATGCAATAGCAATTACAAGCAGCATCTGATTCTGGTCCACAAATACCTGTAGCT
Source organism: Chryseobacterium sp. MEBOG07 (assembly GCF_021869745.1). Taxonomy (NCBI): domain Bacteria; kingdom Pseudomonadati; phylum Bacteroidota; class Flavobacteriia; order Flavobacteriales; family Weeksellaceae; genus Chryseobacterium; species Chryseobacterium sp. MEBOG07. Next base: position 2,083,224 of record NZ_CP084579.1, on the reverse strand, counting down.
TCACAAACCCATATGTATTGAGGTTTACAAATACCATCTCGGCCTCCGCCACCATTTACTTGTTTTAACTGATCTCTAGAAATTTTTTTGAAATTTTTCATGGTTTTGATTTTAGTTTAAGCCCAAATATAACAATTATTCCTCAATTAGAGATTTAACATAAAATAATTTTAGAATATGAAAAAAGATATTGGGGAATTTACGGATATAACTGTACTTATAAACCATAACAGACCCCAGCACGGAACTTGAAATGCTTATTATTTGTTTTTCTCATTTATTTTCACTATATTGATACATGAAAAAAATTGAAAATCAAGGTAGTATAACGCATGCAGGTAAAATGAACGAACGAACAAAAGCGCTAGAAGTTCTTGAAAAAGCCAAGCAAACACAAGGAAAAATCACCTTTCTAAGACAAGGAGCCGGAAGAAACTTTAAGCCCAAAAATGAGGAGTCTTAAATTATCTTCAAAGATTAGTATCTTTACTCCATGGAAAACATGGAAGAGGTAGAAGCGAAAATTCTAGAGAAAGTAAAAGAAGATCATAAAGTAAATGGCGGATCTAACGGGACGGATATAAATGAACTGGATAAACTAATAAATTTACCAATTCCCGAAAGAAATAAACTATTTGAAAAAATGGTAGCCGAGAAAAAGCTTGCCTATCTTGATCCGCTAAATGCCCGTAGAATTACCCTACCAAAATAAAACCCCTGCATTAACAGGGGGCATTTTTCGTGTGATAATAATTTATACTTTTGTCGCAAGCTAAAACTATGCAATACAAAGAAAAATTACATAGCTTTAGTTTGCGAACAGCTTTCTTAGCGAACAAACTCTAAACTTTGGAAATAAATCCGTAATTATTTCTGTCTTTATTATACTATTTGTGTTTGAATTTTATACGTATTAATAGAGAGTTTGGGCTTGTCAAAGGCATTATGCAGTCTAATCATAAATAATTTATAAAAAGGCGTCTAAAACTTGACGCCTTTTTCTTTTATATCTTTTATCATGTATTGAATGAAATTCTACAGCTCTATCGCATAGGATTGAAAGAACATTTCACTTCAAAAAGCAGTTTTTTCTTATATCCTGAAATTCAATTATTATTCTATTTTTAGAAGGATGGGTTGCTTCCTTGATGGTGCCTCGTAATTTCACGAAACAAAATTGTTGCAATTTTGAACAACAACAAAACAAATGATCATACAATTTGCAACAATTTAAATTTTACGGGATTTGGTAATAGTTTGAATGGTGTCTTTTACCGGACCTGAGAAAAAGCAAAAAAAATCCCCGGATCTCTCCGAGGATAAAAACTAATAACCATGAAAACTCAATTAAACATGAGCTTTATTTTTAAACTTTATAATTTTCACTGTAAAGAATTCCGACTTCTGTTTTATATACGACAAAGTAACCGACATGGTTTGTCATGCATCATTAAAATCAAAAAAACCTCCAGTATTGGACGTTGAATACATAAAATCCGAAATATAAATTAATCGAACAATTAAAGATACCAAATTATCAATTCACTAGCCAGTGATGTGGTAGGTGAATTTCTGTAGAACTATCTCTACAGAAAGCCGTCACCGGATCCTTTACCAGTAGCTTTAAAAAATCAATCGATTCATCAGGAAAGTCAAGCGCAGCACTGGGAAAAAGACCATAACCTCCGGCATGCAAACGCTCTTCTAAAGGCGTTAATGCTACAGGTTCTTTACTTTCCAACGTAAATAACTCTAAATTTCCGATCGTTTTCATATCGCAAAACCATGTACATTTTGAACCAAAACATAACAAAACGCTGTTAAATTTTCATGGGACAAAACAAAACCCTTTATATGACAGAACTTGACGCATTTAAAAGTTATCTACAAAAAAACCTCCCATAGATATTGGGAGGTTAAAAAACACAAATGATGAAATAAGTTTATTTAGCATAGAAAAATATACCTTCGTACGTCCATCCATTACCTCCTCCGCCTAATTCATTCCAATTAGTTGTATATAAATGTCCATGTTTTGAAGGTCTATAATACCTGTAAACTGGTGTCGCATCAGGACCATAAGCATATCCTATTAATTCTTTTTGCTGATAACCTAGTGCCGCAACGGCAGGAATATCATGGGCGAAAATTATTACATTATCTCCATTGCCTGGGTGAACCATGCTATAAAGTGGATCAATATGTCCTAAACCTGACTCTCCTGCTAAAATAAATGCCGTTCCTTCATCTCTCCATCCAAGCGCCGGAAATCCAGGCGGCAATTGATTAGGCGAACCATAGTAATGCTTCATCAAAGTATTGCTGTAATAACGCGTGATAACTCTTTCCCAAGTTTTGGAAGCTTCACCTCCTTTAACTAAAGTGGATTTATTGATATTTTTACTATCATTTTCTCCCTGAATCTCTGATTCTTCTCTTACGCATGATAACAATGTTAAAGCACAAGCTGAAGCGAAAAGTAATTTTTTCATAGTTATAATAATTTTTAGTTCGGCGCAATTATACGAAAATCATTATTATATATCCAAATATAGTGACTAATTAGCAATAAAAAATCCCCGGATCTCCGAGGATAAAACTAATAATCATGAAAACTCAATTTAACATGAGCTTTATTTTTAAACCTTATGATTTTTTATTGTAAAGAATTCTGACTTCTGTTTTATATACGACAAAATAGCCAACATGGTTTTTCATACTTCATTATAATAACCCGTATTTTCCCGGGTGCCTCTGTAGTAATAACTCTACGGGAATCCGTAAGAATTGAGTTTGGATTGTTTGTATATTCGATGTAAATAAAATTATTAACAATGAATTTAAAAGAAGTACAGGAATTGAAAAATTCAATTACAGAAATTAGAAATGATAAAAATTATAATCAAGGTTTAGAACACATAAAAAACCTTATTGGCTCAAACAATAAGGAACATCAAGAAATTACAGTTAAGCTGGCTACAGATTCATTTAAAGCCTTTGAAAACGGATTTAATGAAAAGATTGTCAGAATTGAGAATATGCTCACAGAGCTTGAAAATATGTTATCAAAAGAACAATAAAACTAATCCCCACTACCAGGTGGGGATTTTTTATTTCTCAAAAAACATATCTGCTTCCGCTTTTCTTCTTCGGATCAAACCATTTAAAGTTTTTCCACCAGCGGTAATATATTTCGTAGTGAACCAATTTCTGATCTCAGATTCTCCTGCTTTTTTATTGACTAAAGAAAACAAACCATCTGAGCCTCCGGTATTGTAGGTATGCGATACAAGGGCATCAAATTGATTTTGGGTAAGCCCCACTTTGATTTTATTGTACACTATTTTTTCATAGGTTGGTAAAACAGAGGAAAATAGTTCTGCTCCTTTTTCTTTGCTGATGGCAGGATCTGTCATGGTTACTTTCTTTCCACCCGGGTAATAGGTATTTCCGTATCCTATGGTAGGAATTCTTGCGGAATCGAGGTAAGGTTTGGAACTGAAACCTTCAAATGATAAAATCAGGTTAATTCCTTTTTGTGATGTTTTCATTTCTTAAAATATTTATAGGTGAAAAAGAGAAGTATTAACGTGATTCCCAAGATGGTAACAAAAATCCAGGCTGCAATTTCAAATCCACTCACTGTTACTTTTTTTGTTTCTTCAGTGACTTTCGAAGCTACTTCTTTGACGGCTTCTTTTGAAACTATTTTCTGAGCTGAATCCTGAATACTATTTGTAAACACTGATTTTTTAACTACTGATTTTTTACGATCAGCCTTTGTATAATGGGTATTGATTGTGTATTCTGCATTTCCCATGATGGAAATACTTTGAACAGTATCACTTCCTATAACATTATGATAAACAAAGGGATTGGATGTATCGGATTTTCCTGTAATCAACAGATCTCCGGATATTTCATTTTTCTTTTCCTGTACTACAGTATCAGCATATTCATTTTGAATTGATGTTGAGTGGTGTACGCTCAAAGAATCCGTTTTCACTTTTTCCGTTTCTTTTCTATCTTCTTTATAAGTGGTTGTCATTTTCTGCTTACTTCGGCAGCCCAATAGAAGACTGCTCAATAGAAGCAATAATAGAATATTTGTTTTCATCGGTTTTATTTTTAAAATTGAATGAGTTTACATCACCAATTCTTATGTAAATATTTTATCTTCTTTCACATATTCTTTTTTGATACTTTCTAACAGCATGTCTAAGCTTACTTTGTACCCAGATTCTTTTAATGCAATTGTTTTTAAACTTACATCTTGTATGACGTTCATAATATTAGAGCCGGTGAGTTCGTATCGTTTGGCGATGTGTTCCAGATTGATGTCTTCAAGCTGTAATTGTTTGGGTAAATTTTGCTGCCAGATACGCAGACGCTCTTCATGCTTTGGATTGTTGAATTGTATGCAGCTATGAAAGCGTCGCGTAAAGGCTTTATCCATATTATTTTTAAAGTTGGATGCCAGAATAATAAGCCCTGAAAATGTTTCTATCCGCTGTAACAAATAAGAAACTTCCTGATTGGCATATTTGTCGTGAGAATCTCTTACAGAGGTTCGTTTTCCGAAAATAGCATCTGCTTCATCAAAAAATAAAATCCAGTTTTTATTTTCAGCTTTGTCAAATAATTTCGATAATTGTTTTTCTGTTTCTCCGATATATTTTGAGACCAGCATGGAAACATCTACTCTGAAAATAGGTCGTTTGATATATTTTCCTAAAAGGCTGGCTGCAAGAGTTTTCCCGGTCCCCGGTTCTCCATAAAACAATACCCGGAAGCCCGGCTTAAGTTTTTTCTGCATGCCCCAGTCTTCCATAAGAATCCGGCTGCTGTTGTACCAGGCTTCAATACTCTGAAGTTCATGTAACGTGGCTTGAGGAAGGATCAGGTCTGTCCAGGATCTACCCGTGTTCAGCTGTTCTGCTGGAAAATCATTGCTCATTTTCGGCAATATTTCTGATCCAAAGATTATTGTATTAAAAGCTTCGTGGTGGATACTTATCTGGCTGTTCATTGAGGCATACTCGTGTGCTGAATTTGAAAAAACAATGAGTTCTTCTTTTATCAAAACTGAATCTGGACTCAAATAATCCAGTGCTTTCAATCGTTTTGAAATATTATCTCCACCCAGAACATATTGTATCGCTTGAACTGTAGGATAAAAGAGCCTGCCATTATCATTGGTTGAACAAAAGTCAAACAACATCGTATTGGGGAACTCCAGATAAATGCGTTTCAGCAATGATGGATCCAATCGTGGTAATAAAGCCATTAGAAGAATAACAACTTCCTGATGGACAAGCTCTTTCCCTGAAATATAGTCGCCTAATTGAAAGCCTTCATGGTCATTAGGTTTAAACTCAGGTGCTCCTATAGTAAAATCTTCTGAAGGATTATTGATACGCCATGTAATAACCTGTTCTAAATGAGTAAATAATTTTTGTATTTGTTTAGGCTCCATTGGTTTTTTAGTCTTTTATATTTTTGAAAGCATCCTTTAATAGGCTGCTAAAAAGAAAACCTCAACCGAAAAGTAGCTCACATTAGAGAGTCTTACCCAAACTGCCGCAGCAGTTCTTTATGGAAAGTTTCTCACTCATTGGAATTCCTACTTTTTAAAGAATTAATCCTACGTCTGAAAGAAAATTTTAGATTTAATAATCTATCGTTCTGCTTCATGGAAGAGATTCTTATGATCGCTCATTAGAAAATTCCAATATTTCAGTCGCAAAAGGCTTCCCATTATTGAGGATCTTACTCGATTGAGGGTATGTTTGTATGTTGATAAAATAGTGTGTACTCCATCTTTATTAAAGAGGTCTCCACTCTATTCTGAGGTTTGCTTTAATAAACCTCAACCGAAAAGTAGCTCACATTAGAGAGTCTTACCCAAACTGCCGCAGCAGTTCTTTGTGGAAAGTTTCTCACTCATTGGAATTCCTACTTTTTAAAGAATTAATCCTACGTCTGAAAGAAAATTTTAGATTTAATAATCTATCATTCTGCTTTATGGAGGAGATTCTTATGATCGCTCATTAGAAAATTCCAGTATTTCAGACGCAAAAGGCTTCCCATTATTGAGGATCTTACTCGATTGAGGGTATGTTTGTATGTTGATAAATAGCGTGTACTCCATCTTTATTAAAGAGGTCTCCACTCTATTCTGAGGTTTGCTTTAATAAACCTCAACCGAAAAGTAGCTCACATTAGAGAGTCTTACCCAAACTGCCGTAGCAGTTCTTTGTGGAAAGTTTCTCACTCATTGGAATTCCTACTTTTTAAAGAATTAATCCTACGTCTGAAAGAAAATTTTAGATTTAATAATCTATCATTCTGCTTTATGGAGGAGATTCTTATGATCGCTCATTAGAAAATTCCAGTATTTCAGACGCAAAAGGCTTCCCATTATTGAGGATCTTACTCGATTGAGGGTATGTTTGTATGTTGATAAATAGCGTGTACTCCATCTTTATTAAAGAGATTTCCACTCTATTCTGAGGTTTGCTTTAATAAACCTCAACCGAAAAGTAGCTCACATTAGAGAGTCTTACCCAAACTGCCGCAGCGGTTCTTTGTGGAAAGTTTCTCACTCATTGGAATTCCTACTTTTTAAAGAATAAATCCTACGTCTGAAAGAAAATTTTAGATTTAATAATCTATCGTTCTGCTTCATGGAGGAGATTCTTATGATCGCTCATTAGAAAATTCCAGTATTCCAGACGCAAAAGGCTTCCCATTATTGAGGATCTTACTCGGTTGAGGGGATGTATTAATCAATAATATAATTGATCACATCAGTATCGTCTCGTCCTAAAATAATTTTTATATTAACGGGAGCCGATCTATATTTTTTTCCATTCACATTAATTTCCAAAAGCACTTGAATAAGAGAAAATGGTTTTCTATGATGAACTGAATATCTAAATGAACCAGGTCTGTTGAAGGTGCCTGATGGATAAAATTCTTTTAAACTCGCATTGGGCCTGAAATAGTTAATAGGATTAATATCGATCACCATTTCATTAGACGTTACAGGATATTCGGACTGTCTACCTAAAGATTTTGCATCTAATGGGCGTTCCTTGTAATAACCAGCCTCTTTAAAACGACCACTTTGAAGCCTTTTTTTCTGCTTGTATCGTTTGATGATAATCTGAGGCTGGTATTTATCAATATCTAAGTCGTTTGATAATTTTATATTGAGTAATTTATATTTTACATTACCACTTAAAACATGCTTATATTTATCGATCTTCGGTGTTCCTGTCCCATCATCTTCAATGTTTAGATGTCCTCTTCCTGATTTCTGGATATTTTCAGCTACATAGAAATGATAGTTTTTCCCTTTCCAATTTCCTGATGCCTTCACCTCCAGTCCGAAATTAAACTCATTTAAATGGACATAATTATCTATGAATTGACCAAATTGACTTTGTGTTGGATATTTACCTGTTTCAAAATAGGTTTTCAACTCCTCTCTTTGGGTAAATTTATTGTTTTCTTCCATGATTATTTTAATTTTCTTTAGTGCTTATGTTCTTCGTGTAATTGGCTTTCTGGATTCAATTATTATCTATTATTTACAGTGCAAAATTCCTCTTTTTTTTGGTCTAATAAAAGTTTTTCGACCTCTCTATCCTGTAGTTGCAGTAACTCTTATTTTTTAATAATCAGACGATTATATACTCTATTACAAAAATTACCCTTCATTATTTCTAACAAAGTTTTTGTTTTCCGCTTGCACGAAATGTGTTATTTATTCTTGAAAAAAATAGATCTGATTAGCCTTTATTCTGCTTCCTGGGTGAATTCCTGATTTTTGCACATCAGAATGTTTTAAGATTTCAGGGGCAAAGGGCTTTCTATTATTGAAAATCTTACTCGATTGAGAGTGTATTTTAGTAATGGGTAATGTCGTTGATTACATCTTCCCGTCCTGCGATCCTACATCATTTTATAGTAATAGGATACGGTTTGTATTTTGTTACCTGATAGCAATTGCTATTGGTGTTATGATTTACAGTTCAAAATTAATCACTTTTTTGTTCTTATCAAAGTTTTTTGCCCTTCCTATCCTGTAGTTGCAGTAGCTCTTATTTTCTTAATAATCAAATAATTGGTCAATTGGTTTTAAATTTTCACCCCTTTATTTTTTGTAATCTATTTTGGTGAATTTTTAAAATATTTAATTCTCTCTTAGTTTTGCTTTATAACGATTCCACGTTCCCTAAAGTTTCTTTGGAAAGACTTATGAGTTTTTAAAATGTTGGTTCTTCCTCAAATATTTTCAGTTTGATTATTTTCCAATGACAGCATAATTACATTCTATTCTTACATTTCTGATTTCCTTTATTTCGCCCCCGCTAACACTTTGATTGCTTTGCCCTGCCTCGAAATAGGCTGTTGTTAAAAGTTTGTTATGATCTGCATCATAGACTTTACATTCTATGGACTGATTAATTCCCTGAAGGTCTGCTCTGAGATATAGATACAAAGAATCCCATGCATCATAATGATCGGTAACAATATCTTTATCAGTATATTCACTGCTCCAGTAATTTCCTTGTAGGGTGTATTGAACAGGTACCTGAGTTTTATTAATAAACTTAATATTTGTGTTGACAACATTTAATTTCTGCCCTGCATCCACCCCGCTTATATGTACATTTCCCCTTTTCCCCTTCAGCGTTCCAAACACAAACCCCTCAGGAATCTTAGGCAATGTATTACCAAACAACCGGTTAACTGCGTAATCATCTATTTGTATCATCATAGAATAGTATTCAGTCCCCCCTAACCCTTCTGTTGGGAGTTCTTTTGCTTTAATGACATATGGTCCATTCCCAAATAAGTAGTATTTTTTATCATTGTAAGGATTATCATCTATTGTAATCACCTGATCTTCTTTATCTGCTGAACTTATAGTGAACAGAAATTTTTTACCTTGAATATTATATGCATAATAAGCTATACTTGCATTATTCATCAATACCCCATTCAAACCATTGGCAATGATTACCGCCTCTTTATTAGTAAGAATATCTCCTTTAAGTTTCAAAGAATCTATCAGATCTGAAAATTGATTTTGTGTCGGATATTTACCTGTTTCAAAATAGGTTTTTAGCTTGTCTCTCGTAGTTAAATTATCTTTTTCCATACTATTTTAATATTTTTTACAGCTTATGTTATAGACATATTGCTTTTTGGGTCCAATTATTATTTATGATGTAAAGTCCGAAATTCATCTTTTATTTATTGCTGTAACCGCTTTTCGAGCTTTCCGTTCTGTAGTTGCAATAATCCTTATTTTTTCAGAAATGGTGTACAGTTTTAAGATGTTGATTCTTGCCCAAATGTCTTCAGCTTGATTATTTTTCATTTTTAGAATAATTACATTCGATTCTTATATTTCTGAGTCCTTCCATTAACTGCTCTCCACCCCAAAAGTCACTACTTGACCCTGCATGTAATAAAGCTGTTGCTAAAAGATTGTTGTTATCTGCATTATAGACCTCACAGTTTATAGACTTATTACTTGCTTGAAGATCAGCACTATAATAAAAAGACAGATAATCCACTACATCATAATGATCGGTAACAGTGTCTTCATTCCTAAATCTGTCATTCCAGATGCCTGTCGCTATTCTATATTGGATAGGTATTTCTGTGTTATTAATAAACTTAACAATTGTATTTACGACCATTACTTTCTTTCCAAAATTCTGTTTGTAAATTTGTATGGGTATCCTTTTACCATCCAGTATTCCGAGCTCAAAACCATCAGGAATTGTATTCAGATTATTTCCGAAGAGTCTATTAATCGTATAGGTCTGGTGGAATTGATAACCCAAATTATAATATTCGGTTTCTTTCAATTCTCCTCCTGAAAATTCTTTTGTTTTAATGGTGTAAGGTGCACTTCCTAATAAGAACTGCTTTACCACGACATTGTCAGTTTCTTTTATTGTAATCACCTGATCATCCTCACCCTGTGAGCTTATAACAATTGGAAATTTTAAATTTCCGACACCATTTGTATTATAATAAATAAATGCATTATCAATTCTTGCCAAGCTATTGGCAAGGATTGCCATTTCTCTATTGGTCAGTACATCTTCTTTATGTTTTAAGGAATCTATCAAATCTGAAAATTGACCTTGTGTCGGATGTTTACCGGTTTCAAAATAGGTTTTTAACTTGTTTCTGGTGGTTACTTTATTTTCTTCCATAATTTTTTTCTATTCTTACTACTTATATCATGAGTATAATTGCTCTTTTGAAGCTTATTGCTATTGATGATCTAAAGTTCAAAATTCATCATTTTTTCATTCCTGTGAAAGTTTTTGGAGCTCTCTATTCTGTAGTTGCAGTACCCTTTATCTTTTAAGAATCAGATGATTGGTGACTTAATTTCTAAGCCCAAAATTCATCTTTTTTTTATTCCTGTGAAAGTTTTTGGAGCCCTCTATTCTGTAGTTGCAGTAACCCTATTTTTCAGAATAATTATAGACCGCTGGGTTTTGTCTGTTTGAGTATTTTTCGTCTAATAAAACCAGGTAAAAGTACATAGAAAACCTGTTTAAAGATCATCCACTGTATATTTATCATTAAAAAAGGCTTGGATTATAAAATCCAAGCCTTTTTATTTTAACTTATAGGTCCAGCGAGATTATTTCTTCTTCGCAGCGCTGATGATCAATTAAATTTAAAAAAGAAATAGACTACTGCTGCCCATTCTTTTCTAACTCCTCTGGCATAGCCAATAGTACTGTGACTGCTGTTTTCTACCGTTCCATCGTCTTTGATATACCCAATGGTGGAATGGCTGCTGTTTTCTACTGTCCCGTTGCTTTTTATGTACCCCACCGTAGAACGGCTGCTGTTTTCTATGGTGCCGTCACTTTTGATATAGCCAATGGTACTGTGACTTTTGTTTTCAATAGTTCCGTCACCTTTAATATACCCCACTGTAGAATGACTGCTGTTTTCTATAGCACCATCACTCTTGATATACCCTGTAGTACTGTGACTTCCGGATTCTATGGTTTGGGCGCTTATAATAGAAAGACTAAAAAGGAGGGAGCAAATGAGTAGTATTTTTTTCATGGTTATAATATTTTAATGGGTTATTGGTTTGATTTATATATTGTAAAGTTACAAGCAAAATTCTATATCTTTATCACAGTGTAGTGCGTTTTATAGAAATAAAAAATCGAAGCTTCTAAAAAATAGAAACTTCGATTTATGATGTATTTTTATTTATCTTTTAAATACTCTTCCAAACTCCATTCATCAGTGGGCTCTAGATAACGCTCTACTTTTATCGGTGTACCCAAATTATGTATACGTAAACCATTATCTTCATCACCTCCATAAAACTTCCATTTGCGCGTATCTGGCTCAACACCCATTTTTGCTATTATTTTTAAACTCTGGTCTATTTCTGCCACTAAAAAAGAATTTGTTAGCTTTTTTGTATTAGCGCTTGGATTAGGAATAGAAACATAACATGCCCATACTGTATTGTATTTTTCATTATTATATTCGCTTATCTTAAATAAATGACGAGGATTAATAGGTTCTTCAAACTCTTTTACTTCTTCATAAAATCTATCAGAAAAAGGAGGTGAATCATGCTCCCTCATTAACGAAGGCATCGTATCTGATACATATTCATTTAATTCTCGTGCAATTTTATTATAATCATCAAGCTTTTCTTTATACCCTTCATAATATATAGCTTTTTTCTCTTTTTCTATAATTTCAGTCAAAAAAATCTTAATTTCTTCCATAGATTAAATATTAAATAATTTGTTTAGCCACTCATCAGGCCCCTGTGTTTTGGCAGCAAGAGGTCTTCCATGTCGAACTTTATCTAAATACATATAAGCTTCATATTCGACTTTTTCACAACGTCTTGGAAGCTGTTGCATTCTCTGCAATTTTAGACGTGTTGCTCTTTTTTCTTTGTCAGTCATACCTGTATGTACAGCTTTTAATGTTTCTATCAACGGATCTTCCTCTAATACTTGATAAGTAGAAGCTACTGTTAAGTCAAAAGTAACAAATTTATCTTTATGCTCATGCATTTTTTCTATAATTGCTTGTTGTAAGGTATCTTCTGCATCAGCCATAGTCTGTTTATTAAACTCATCCGAAGTTAAAATTAGATTCAATCCTTTCTTATAGCCTGAACCCAAAAACTGATCGCCAATAATGTGAGCTGAATTTAACAGCAAACCATAGTTATATTTTCCTAATTTTCCTGCAGGTATTGTGAGACCACGAGAACCTACTTTTTTCAAGACAAGGTTTTTACCTTTATTTATATGATTTACAGTTCGTTTACTCATATCTTCTAAACCAATTGTAATGGTAAAGTCTTGTTGTCCATATTCATGAGCCTCTTTATCAAAATAATAAGTTACACTTACTTTGTGAGTTCCAATAGCTTCTAATCTTACTTGTTTTGGCTCAAACTCTTTATGCTCGCCTCCATCATTATCAAAAATATCTCTTAATTGATAGGTATCTCCAAAGTTTTGGATCATTAGACCTAATCTTTGCATTTTAGCTTGAGCTTTATCTATTTCAGTTTGGTTTCCTGAAGCCTCTGCTTTTTCTAATTCTTTTTCTGTACGACCGACTATATCCTTTAATCTAATTAATTGATGTTTAATAAGTTCTGACTTACCATTATAAGCACTTGAAGCCGGGTATCTTTCAACTTGTTCTTTTCCTCTATTTAGTTTTGTGGAAAGTTTCGCTTTCTTACTTTCCATGTAAACCTCATTATCCTCAAAAGTTAATGTGTGAGATTTTCCAGACATAGAAAAAGACTCAGAGCCAATGTAATTTTTATCTTTCTTATCTTTTTTATTCTTATCATTTTTCTCCTTCTTATCATTCTTGCCTCCAACACCAATTTTACCAAGCAATCCTTTAGCTTTGCTCTTAACAAAAGTCCAGAACTTCGTAATAGCCTTCACAATACGCTCTCGTATTTTTCGAATCACGCCAACCACTTTATCTGCCAATCCTCCAATGCCAAGCAATGAAGCTAAAAAGCCAATTAATACAGGGATTGCTCTTCCCAATGCATTTTCTATTGATTTGGCTACTGCGCCTACATTTCCGCTGGCAATTGCTTTTATACTATCGGTAAAGGCTTTTACCAGTTCCATAATTTGTGCTGCTCTCTGGATGAAGAATTTTACCACATCTATAATGGCCATTGCGGCTTTTATAAATGCTCCTACTGGAGTCAATAATCCCATAATCCATTTAATACCAGCTTGAATTACCTGCGTTTGGACAATATCCATTATGGTATCCATTATTGTTTCTTTCAGGTCGGCAAATTGGTCTTTCAAATGTTCCCAAAGTCCGGCAACACCGTCTTTACGAACGATCTGCACCATTTCAAAACCGGTTTCCAGAACTTTCATTACAGGCTCTCCTACGACTTTAGAACCGATAGCTCTAATACCATCCCATGTTAAACCAAGCACTTGCGTGGTAATGGAGAATATTCCTTTTAAAGAGAATACATCTTCCGGCATCTTTAAAGAAATACCTTTCATAGCTCCTGTCAGCCATCCGAAGAAACCTGTTTTAAGGTGGGTCCAAATATTGGTTCCGAAATTGGTAAATCCTTGCGAAACTCCGGCAATAAGATTTTTGAAAAACCCTATCGGATCCATGATGATAGCCTGAATAGCGCTGATAACACCGGACAATAAATTGACAAGCGTATTTTTAATTTCAATAATAACAGCAAATACACTGGTTTTAAGCGCATCAAGAGCTTGATTAACCCATCCACTGTTTTGTGTTTTTAAATCTGCAATTCTGTTATCAATACTTGTTATATTGTCTGCATATTTTTTAGCCAATACATCAATTAATGCATCTTTTTTACTGTTTACGCTTTCTTCCAATGCATTGAATTTGCTTTGGATCTCTGCAATTGCCTCTTTTCCTATTTTTCTTAAACTTGGCGACAAACTGTTGACATAAGTCTGTACATCTTTTTTACCTCTGGCAATTCTGGTTTTGGCTGCATTAAGTTGAGTGGTAACATGGGTTGCGATTTGGTCAATAAATTTATCCATGACTTTAATGTATAAGTCCTTACCACTGTCAAAAAATTTGTTGACTTCTTCAGGTAAGCCGGTAGCCTTGTCCCATAACCATTTCCCAGCCGCAACCAAAGCGCCATATTTTGCATACGCATCTCCATAACGTTTCTTTTTATAAGCCTTCATTTCTTTATCAACATGAGCTTCAAATGCTTTTTTAGCTTCTTTGCTGCCATTATCAAATTTTTCTGCCACCGACTTATCGAGATTATTTAAAATACCGTCGACTTCGGTTTTGGAAGTAAGATAAATACCATTAATATGATCGGCTATTTCTTTTCGTTTTTGACTGTCTTTACCTGAGGTTTGTTTTTGTTCACCATGTACGTTACCTAGTCCGCCTTTTCTCGCACCATGCATGCCACTAATATGATGCGCAGCTTGTGTTTGTGCATCATTACGGGTTTTAGACAGCTCCTTATTTTCGTTGGTTCTAAACTGTTGAGTTGCTTCAACACTTTGGGTTTTGGCTTTATTCTTTTGGGCCAAAGCATCCGTAAATGTAGGCTCATTAGATTTTGCCAACATCGTATCGGTAACTCCATTGGCTTTCATTTCGCTGTCAATACTTGCCGTCTGCTCCTTAATAGGTTGCTCTACGCTTGCTGCATTTCTTTTCACAGGCATCGCATTCGCTACATTTGGTGTTCCCGGAGCTGCACCTACATTTTGTGTCGGCATTTTTGCAACGGCACGAACAGGCTGTGCAGAGGTATTAGGTTGTGCAGCGGTTGCAGAAGCAATATCATTAGAGGCTACATTCTTCTCTTTTTTAACATCACCTACTGCCTTTTGATTGACTTCCTGTATATTGTTGTGTTTCTCAAATTCATCTGCTTGCTCTTCATTTTTCGGAAGCTTGATGCTGTGTATTTTTTCACTTAGCAAAGCTTTGAAATCTTCTTTCTTGAACAGCCCCGGTTTCTGCTCGTCCATGGTGTTCACTTGACTTGCTTGCGCCATACTCTGACGTTCGTTGGCAGGTGATGGTGCAGCAGCTTGCGCATCATTTGTCGATTTGCTTGATGGTTCGTGTTGTTTCTGCAGCTTAGCTGTATTATTTATTTTTCCGCTTAATGCTGTAAACGCAGGATTACTGTTAGCATCTGCTGACGTGACAACCTCGGTATCAATCACTTGTGCTTTGTCAGGGTTTACTTCCTGAGACTGATCTGCACTGGCAACATTTGCTTTATTTGGTATCCCTTTTTTCTCTGAAGGTTTTACTGCCGGATTTGTTTCATCAATTTTTTTACTTTGCTGATGAACCATAGCCTGCTCTTCCAACGTTTTTGAAGGAGTTCCGGATTTAACATCATTATAATTCTGTGACTGGCCGGTACTCAAGGTTGCTATATATCCTTTTTCCATCTTCTTGGTCTCAGGATGATTGATATCTCCCGTTTCCGCCAAGCTCTGCTGATGCTTTTTATACATTATTTCAGCACCTTGATCGTAAATGGTCTTCGAGCCATGAACTGATGGTATAGTGCCATTCAGTTTCATTTTATTGCTATCCTGGTTTTCAAGCCCAGCATTAGCGACTGATGTTTCAGGGGTTTGTATTTGTGTATTAACAACTTCCACCAATGGCAGGGGTATAACTATAGGTTTTTTAGCCTTTTGGTTTTTATGTTGGTTTTGGTGGGCTTTATTGTCTTTTTCTACAGGTTTTGCTGCTTTCATTGACTTGGTTTTTAATTACATATTATTTTAAAAGGTATATAAAGCACAACTTATATTGTTGTGCTTTATACCTACCTGTTGAAGTGAAAAATCTAACCGGATATGGTAGATCTTTTTTAAAGAATTTGAGTAATTAGAAGTGGTTATTCAACTTGGCGATGAGAAACAGGTACTGCTGAGCCACTTATATTTTTTCTCTTGTTTATTTGAGTTTTCATGGTTTTTCAATTTCAAAATTCATTCTTTTTTGGGAGAATCAATTGCTTTTTAGACGATAGATTCTGTAGTTGCAGTAAGGAATTCTCCCTGCTCAATTTTTCTACTGAACCATATCATCTTTTTTCTCTTCCTCCTCTTCAGGTTGTCTATTGGTCTTAATACCATATCTGTTTTCTATAAAAAGATTCACTGCTTTATCAATCCAGTTAGGTAGATTGGTAGTGATCATTTTCAGGAATTTATCATAGCCATACCCAAGTACAAATAATACTCCTGTTGAATACCATTTGTCATGTAATTCGGCTCTATTCATCAAATAACTCATTGTAAATCCAACGATTACAACGATTGACAATGTGATAAAATGTTCCCACGGTTGCTTCTTCTCCTTATTCTGTATTGAGACCAGTACTCTTAATAACCCTCCTGAAAATGCTATTGCAGTTCCGATTAAAAGGGCTTTTATACTATCCAAATTCATTCTTTTGCTATATATTATTGATTAAAAATTTTTGTTTTTACAATTTTCAGATGTATCATTATTCCTGATCCAGCATGTACATATCATCTAAAAATCTTTTGCTTTTTCGGATATTTCCAGTCTCATTCACATATGCTAATTCGTCAATAAGATCACTGATATCTTTACGGGGCTTTTGCAGCTTTTCCTTATCTTTTTTCTTCTTTTTCTTTTCTTTTTTTTTCATGGTTTCTAAGTTTCTAAGTTTCTAAGTTGTATTGAATGAACAGTTGTTTTTTACTTTTTTTGAAATTGGATTCTCTAATAACCTAAGGCCAGACGGTTTTTTTTTCAGGCCTATGTTTTCACTAAAAACAATAGAACTTAAAAGCAAAAACCGTTTTTCACCTTAGTATTTTACTATCAATTTACATTTGAGAAAGAGGTCAGGACAACCCTTTGATTCATCTGATCTACGGGTAGTTATTGGGGCAGGATAATAACTTTGAATCCTTTTCTATCTTTTTAGAATATTTTCATTTTGAGATCCAATTCATAAGCTCGTTCTAAAAGATTATCTTAATGAGGTTCAATGCAGTATATATGAATACATTGCCTGAACTTTGTTTTACTAACTTTGAAGAAGAATATTATATATCGTTCTTTCGGACAAAAACAACATTTCTGTTAGCTCGGTAACAATTACTTTCATCTGTTTATCTTGATTACGTTTTACATATTCAATGACGAAATCTTTTCTTTTCTCTACTAATTCTTTACTACGTTTCATGTTTGTATGGTTAAAAGTTTTTTTTATGCTAAAAGTTTTTTTTGAATTAGACGAGTTTTCGTATTTCTTATATTTTACCTTTTCATTGAGGACATAAGAAGCCTTAAAGGCATGGTTCAGGCCTTTAAACAGATGTCTAATTACATTATTTAATTTTGGTTTTTTTAGAAAGTCAACACCAGGTATCTTCTAATAGAAATGATACACCAGCTTCTTTCTTCTAAATTCTACTTCTTTGTAAATCATTCTGAGGATGCTTATAATCAATTGATGTTTTATAAGCACACAGAGTCAGCATTTACTTTTTGTATTTGTTTATAAAGAGCACAACATCCTATTTGTCTATATTAAATTATTCTCAAAAACAATTGAGCTTGTTTAACAAATTTTATCTCCTCTTTAGGATGTATTAACAATCTTACTGATCACTATAATTAATCGATATTTTATAGGTTGGCCAGTAGTGTGAGTCTGCATTTTTTATTCTATTTCATATTTTCGAAAAACAAAGAGCCAGTAGCTGCTTTATTTTTAAATCAATAAAAAAATAAACACATTCTCCTCACTGATAAAACCGAACAAAACAAACGCACAAAAAACCATTTTCATATTTATAAAAAATGCACTTTTTACACTTATTTAGATTAAAAAGATTTTTTTGTTTTAATTAGCGCATGATAAAACAAAATCTAACTACAAAGCGTATCAAGTATAAAAACCATTGTTTAACTTTTTGTTTACAGGGGTTTATATAATTCAAACAAGGATTTTAAATATTAAAACAACATTCAATTATAAATATAATTTTGTATATTTGTACGGTTCTATCTGAACAGCGAAACAAATATACGAACATTGTTCGTTTTTCAAAACACAAAAGAGAATATTTTTCATATTTTTTTACAAATAAACTATAAACATATCAAAATGAACTATTTAGAATTCAAAGAAATCAGAAAGAAACTAAACATGAAGCAGGCTGATATTGCAAAATCTATAGGAGTAGGCACCAGAGCTGTTCAATATTGGGAAAAAGGCGAACGAAAAATACCGGAAACAACGGCTTATTTTGTAACCAACTTACTGTTGGAACAACAAAAGGAACTCAATAATGATAGTGCGTCTCCTGTTGTTTTTTCGGATTTAAAAATCATGAACGTTCCGCTTGCCAATCAATATGCACAAGCCGGCTATCTAAGCAGATTTGCAGATGAAGAATATATAGAAAGTCTACCTACCATTCCTTTTACTGATGATGTGGAACACCGAGGTGAATACATGTGCTTTGAAGTAAAAGGAGACAGCATGGACAACGGATCATACGAAAGCTATCTGGAAGGCGACATTATTCTATGCAGAAATATCAGACAGGATTACTGGATGAGTAAGCTGCATTATGACAAGTGGGATTTTGTAATCGTTCACAAAGAGAAAGGAATTCTGGTAAAAAGAATTATCAACCATGATGTTGAGAACGGTATTATTACGCTTCATTCTCTGAACGAATATTATGAGGATTTCGAGATCCATCTCAAGGATGTTGCGAAGCTTTTCAATATTATAAGTACCAGACGTAAGAATAACAGAAGATAACTGCCCGGGTGAATAAAATCCTCAATTTCTTGAGGATTTTATTGGGGCTTTCAGATAATCACATTGTAAGATATTCTAATAATAGCACTTCTCCTCTTCAATGCCTCCTATTTCAGCAATTTCTGGCTGTACACGATAAATTAAATTTGGACTAAACTCCGAATTGGACCTTAGAAATGTAATCCATCTGATTCCACTTTTTTTCAAATTTTCAGGAGCATTTTGATCAAATTCTCTTATATTATCCGGTATTGCAAGCTTACCATTAGTCAGATAAATTATGCTACCCCTATCTGGTGGAGTGGGCTTCACAATCACTTTCAACAGCCAGGCAGGGAAGATTCCATGACAAAGAGAGTTTAGATTCCGCTCATCGTTGGGAGACAGGCAGTAAGCTTCTAGCCCCCATATTCCAGAATCAAATTTAACGTAATCCGACCAATCCGAAATTCCATTTGGCCTGCAATATTTTCTTATTCTTATGTATAAAGTAGTTTTATCAGGAATATTTCCATGTCTCATGTCAATATTCTCAGATTTAGTATAATTTACATCACTAAATCCTACTTTTGAATAAATAATATCTTCATCTCTAAAGCCAGAATCTGTTGCTATCTGATATTCCAATGTCGCAAGATTGCCAACATTCTCAACCTCGTAATCCATTACTAGCTGGCCATTTTCCAACACTTTTACTCCATAGACCTTCGGAGTTTCACAAGAAGAGTTACACCCTCCAACTACCAAAGTAGCATTGCTTGTAGCAACACTTCCATTTATTGCCAATTCAACATCCAACGCATAAGTACCAACAGCCTGAATACCGGGTAATTTTATTGAATTACTATTCTGAAGCAATGCGGCCTTTATATCAACGGTCTCTACAGTGGAGGATCCCGGTGGATATTTGTATTTCACAAAAGCATCTTTTATTGTTTCGGAAGATTGGTATTCTATTTTAAATGAAACATCACATTTTTCCATTATATTATGTTTATTGTTATTATTTATTTTTTCTAGTATGTAAGGGGTGTTGTAATTATTCTAAAAGATAAAAAACACCCCTTTACATTAGATATAGCACAAAGAATGTGTTCCTTAATCTACTCTTATCTCTGCTACATCGATTTCAAATGCATCACTATTAGCATCCTTAACCAAAAGCTGGAATCTATATTTCCCAACTTTTAAATCCTTGATGATCAAGTTATCTTTGTTAACGTTTTCAAGTATTACATCCGGACCTTCTAATTTGCTCCAGAAATACAAAAGCTCATTCGCTCCTCTACCCCATCCTTTTAATCCCAATCTCCTGGTAGGTAAATTAGATAAAAGAAGGTTTTGAGCCCCGCCAGCATTAGCTATAATAGTGGGTAACTCAACAATACAACAATTTTTATTAGGAAAGCTAATGCTATCTATCACAACTGTTGGACGATATTCATTTTTATAGGAAAGAATGTTTGAAGTAACGGTATTATTTTCTCCATCTATTACAACCACTTTATATAAATTTGTACCAAACCCATTTATAGAGTCTGTAAATGTCGTCCCATTAAAATTGCCAGTAAACGAACTCCATGTAGCTCCATTATTAATACTTTTCTGAATCTGAACGCTAGCAATATCTCCATCCTGATCGTTTGTATAAACATCAACAGCATAATTACAAATAGGCTGTGTACATAACCTATCCCCATTTCCTAATATATCATTCCATTTGATTGATACAGTCGGTGGGTGATTTTCTTTTTTATAAGACAGGATATTTGAAGTTGCTTTATTGTTTTTCATATCTGTAACAATTGCTTTATACAACTGCATACCAGCTCTGTTTATAGTATCTGTAAATGTTGTCCCCGTAAGACTGCCAGTAAACGAAGTCCATGTAGTCCCATTATCAGTACTTTTAAAAATCTGAATATTTGCAATATCTCCATCCTGATCAGTTGCAAAAACATCAATTGCAAAACTACAAGCCGACTGTATGCATAACCTGTCCTCAATTCCTGAAGTATCCTTCCATTTGATTGATACAACCGGTGGGTGATTATTCGGATCTTTTATAATTCCAATATCATTAAATCCCGGAAGTTCTAATGTGTTTTCTGGATTTTTACATGAACCCACTAAACCGAATCTAATAGAGTATTTACCTAAAGGCAATGTGATTGTTCTTCGTGGACGGAATGATCCAGATTCATAATGCCATCCATTTGCAAGATCACTTGAATCATAAATATTCAAACCTGTTATTCCAGAAAGATCTGAAGGTAAATCCCAATCAAATGTGAATGTTTGGGTACCATTACCATTATCAACAACTGTATATTTAATATTTGAAATCACCGGACACTCTTTGGTCTGGGGTAAATTTACAGGTATCGTCTCACTACATCCGCCACCACTCACTTTTACCCTTACTACTGGAATATTTTTTGGATCCAGATTAGAATACTTGTAACTCACATATCCATTTTTATCTGGATTTAGAGGAACCCAAAAATCATTACCCAGGAAATCCCAGCTGTAGGTATAGTTTTCAAAATTTTGTCCTGAAACTTTAAAGTTTACTATTGTTGTTTTTGAATCTCCACCAGAATAAATGACAGGTTCAACGACTTCTACTTTTATATTTGGTTGTGAAATCACTTTAATACTACAATTGGTAGGCTTCCCGTTGACAGTAAAGGTAATTTCCTTATCAAGCAGACTTAGGTCTACCTTTTTCGGATTAAAGAAATATTGTGTACCGATTAGTTCCACACCACCTTTTACATTTGCACTAACATTAGCTTTCACTTCTCCATTCGCAGGCATTACTTTAAAAGGTATAGGGCGGGATTCTACACAAATAGTAGTGGTTGGCAAGCTCAGTTCAATTTTATTTTTTGGAGTACAGCATATGTACGGAAGTGAAAAATCCGCAACAACTCTGTTGTCTCTCCCAATATTCTGATAAACAATAACAAATGTACCTCCTCGCTGAACACCACGTCTGTGCTCCAATCCCGGATGTTTTTCTACATATTCATTGAAATAGGCTTTTACCAGGTCTTTATTATCTTTTAATTCATCTAAAGACACAAGCATAATATCAAATCCCAGTTGCTGCTTATCTCTGATTTCTTTTATTTGATCAAAAGCTATTTGATAATCCAATCCCTGATGCCCTTCTATATTATAAAATGAGTTTTTATCTATATTAAAACTCAAAGGATCTTGTATATGTGCGTTTAATGCAAGCCCTGTATCATATGCCAGGTTATCTCTAAATGACCGATTACTTGTTTTATCAAAGTTCCATGCTTTTAAAAGTTCTACTGAAAGCTCGTAATAAAAAGGAACTGCTTTGTTGCTCAGAGGATTCAATTTTTGAGATGGAGTAATTTTGATCTTTGAATTCACCCCAATTTCAACGAAGTCCGGATACTTGAAACTCAGTACCTGCTGATTAAAACGATTAATCAACACTTTGACTCTTTGTGTTGTTTTCTCATCATCCAGTACAGGCGAGTTATAAAACTGATGTCTTGAGAAATCTAATTCAGTATCCGATAGTAATTTCCCAAGCATGATATGTTTAGGAAAAGAAACTACATCAGGAAGACACTTGGTAAATGCTTTAGGAAGCAGCTTTATAATTTCAGAATAAGTATCTGCCAAATCCTTCACTACATCATAAGCATACTGAAAACCAGATTCTTTAGCAAGGAACTTATTTAATGTGTTTTTAAAAACTGAATAGTTCACTCCTGAAGTTCCCATGAACTGAGAAATGGTATTGATTTTTTGAAAAAGAGCCTCACCATACTTATTTTTATCTAAAGCTTTGATATACAAATCTCTTAAATCAGTAAAGGAAAAAGGAGTGTCAATGTCATTTTCTAAAATAAGCTGTTCTACAATAACCCGCTCCTGTTTTACAGGTCCCAGGATATCATCCACGAACAATGGATGAGGCTGAATCTTATCTTTTCCAAGAATATAATTGATTCCGTTTGCTGTAGTGACTAATACTTTGAGATTTCGAATTTGCTGGATTCCATGGTTATCACAATCAACTCCCCTACAAGGTTTCACTTCTTTTTCATAATCCTCCAGATACAGCAACAGATATTTATTTTCTAAATCTGAAAGATTGCTGATGGGTTGAAAACCAGAATTTGCTTCCTCATCTGTTGCTAATTCCCACAGCTCAATCTGGTTGTCTTTTCCATAATAAAATGCAGGATAATTTACTTTAAAATTATCATATTTTTTAAAATAGGTATACTTTTTACTTTCTATCTTGACAGTCTTTAAATCACTTACATACAGATCTTTACTTACCTCATTGGTATTATTCAAAGTCAGCAGATCTCCGTCGGTTGTTATAGCCACTCCCTGAGAAAGTTGTATGCTGCTCAACAGCTTATTTGTATAAATAAGATCTGGTTTGAGACCACATACAATACCTACCCCTTGCAACAGCACTCTGGACAAACGGTCCTGATCTTCAAAAAAATCTAAAAACTCGTTGAACTGGGGGTGTTCTATGTATTGTCCTTTACTGAATTTGCGGTATTGGACTGCTATATTACTTAATTGATTATTCATTATTGTTCATTTTTTAATGATTCATTAAGGTCTTTTAATAAACTTCATAGGCAATTTATACTGCCTATGAAGTTATTATTTGACTATTATTTTGTCACTCCTGTACAAGGGTTTATCTTTAAGAAATTCCCATTTGGATATCCTTTATAAATAGGAACTGTAGCGTTTGCCAAGAAGATTTCTGTATAGGCAACATCCTGGTGACAACCAGTTGGTGGTCTATTATTAACAGGTAAAGCACATTCAAGTGAAAACTCTACAAAACCATCCATTGTTTTCGAGGCCATTAGTTTGGCTTCGGCTTGAGTGATAATAATTTCATTATATCTACTCAATGGAGGAGTACCAGGTTTATGATTGTTTCTATCCTGATTACCTCCTGTATTACTTAAATGTATATTTCCAACAAAGCCAGGGTATGGATTTATTCCTCCAATTACAATATCGTTTCCTGTTAAGTTGAAAGTAGCATCATTACAAACGTGACCAGTGTCTATATCATCTCTATACTGAATGACCACTCTCATACCACTTAAACATGCAATAGTAGATTGACCTTTTAATTTCAGCGGAGCTAATTTGTACACAGTACTACAGCCATTAGCATTGGTTACTGTAAGGATTGGATTGAACGTTTTTTCTTGTCCCGCAACAAGCTTGTACACATAGGTTTTTATGTTGGCAGGTGCCTCATTATGCTGTACTGGAGTACCATCATCAAAATTCCAAGTAAATGTAAGACCTGTAAAGTCCCCGGCAACTTTAAATTCAACCGTAGCATCCGGATTGTTTGCATTTTCGTCCGTTGTAGGAGCATCATAGCTCACACCTCCTGTGGTAACAGATACATTTGGTTGTGGATACACAACCATCTGTGCTTCCACTAGATCATCATTAACCGTAAACGTAATGGTTTGTCCAAAATAAGCAGCGTTAACCAAACTAGGATCGAAGAAGCTTTGACCTCCGGACTGCGTAACCGCAGGGATCTGAGTACCATTTATAAATGCTTTCACTTCTCCGTTTTGCGGAACGATTGTCATAGCAATCGGAGCATCTTTCTGACATAGTTTACTGTCTGGCAGCATCAGGAACACAGGTTCCTTTTTAGAACAACACAGATAAGGTAATGAGAAATCTGCAAGAACCTGATTGTACGTTTCTGATGCGTAAATTAAGACAAAGGTTCCACCCGGTTCTACACCGGCTACATGCTCTAAGCCTGATTTTCTTTCTAAAAATTCGCTTAACAGTTCGCTTACAACATCATCTTTTTTAGGATCTTGTTTTACCACAGTAACTCCTTCTGGTGATCCGTCTTTTGCGAATTCAGCTTTATTTAACAGTCTTAATTTCTCGTCTAACTTAGAAATATTTAGTAAGGTGTTTTGTGAATCCCCTTTTCTATTACTGATATCACTGGAAATTGATGTTAATTGTTTTCTAAGGTCATCTATTGATACTGTTTTTTCATTGGATACAGCGGCAGTAGGTTTTTCACCTTTCTCTAAAACCAAAGCAATAACATCAAAGGCTAATCCGTATTTTGTTTTAAGATCATTGATATTTTGTAAGGCTGTTTTGTAAGGCAGTGTTAAATGCCCTTCAATTCTATAGAAATCGTTGTTATCAATATTATAAATCAAAGGATTCTGAACAAAATCGTCCCCAGCCAGATTGGCTGTGTGATAGCTTAAATTGTAAACTTCTCTATCTGTTTTTGTTTTTTCAAAGTTCCATTGAGCCAATAATGGCTTATCTACATTATAATAATAAGGGATTGCTTTTTCACCTAATCTAACATAAAGATTGGAAGGCGTAATTTTAATAGCTCCCATATAGGATTGAAATCCATTTATTTTCTGTACAAAACGATTGGCAAGCATTACGACTCTTTCGTAGTTCTCATCATCATTTGTGGTTACAGGTGAATGGTAAAAACCGTGACGGAGTGGAATATATTTTCCTAGTTCCTGAGCTGCTCCAACAGCCCCCAGCATAAGGTGTTTGGGGAATGAAGCTATAGCAGGACAGCATTCCGCATTAAGATGCAGGATCAATCCTTTTATTTCATTGTAAGTATCAATTAAATCTTTTAGCAAATCATATCGATACTGATAGTCGTCAAAACCTCGTACCGTATTCTTAAGTAAAGAATCCAACTTATCAAAAAGAGGTTGTCCTCCCAGGTTGACACTCACGTTAAAGGTACTTGCAATTGCATTAAAACCTTTGCTTAATTCTGCAACAGAACCAATGGCATTTTGGAATTTTTCTTTCAACTGCTTTGCTGATACAACAGCAGGGTCCAGAATAACTCTTTTGGCTTCTATTTTAGGCAACTGATCAAAAAGTTCTTCATAAGAATTGTGAACATTATAGATGGTGTCTTTTGCATCTCCCTGCTTGATAAGATCTAAAACAGAATTTGAATCTGCTAAAAGCACTTTGAGATTGGATACCTGCTCTGCACCGGTATTGTCACAATCTGCATCCTGACATGGTGATTCTTCATTGGAATAACTTTCTAAATACAGAATTACGGTTTTACCATAGATGTTGGTGATTTCTTTTGTGTGCTTAAAATCTCCAACATTAACACCTTGGTTTTTTAATTGGGTATATTCTTCCTGCGTAATCAATTCTAAAAGAGGGATTTGTTTCCCTCCAATAAGAAAATGTTTGTATCCTACCTTATCAGTATAATTTCTAAAATATTTGTAAGTATTGGTAGTGAAATCGATAGTAACTTCTGCCTCTTTATCTGTTTTCTGGCGCAGCGTTATTAAATCACCATCTGTGGTAACTCCGGCACCTTGTGTAATCGCAATTGTATTAAAATTAAGATCAATTGCTCTATCTTCAGATCCAGACTTTTTTTCCATTACAGAATCAGGCTGTAAAACAAAATCTATGTATGTCGATTGAAAACCACATACTACTCCCACCCCGCTCAGGCGAGTTCTTGAAAGCCTGTCCTGGTCTTCGAAATAGTCTATAAATTCGTTTAATTGCCCTTCTGTTAACGCTTGATTTTCGTTGAACTTTCTATATTGGGTTGTTATATTATCTAATTTAGCATTCATTGTTTTTCGGTTTTTATATGTTTGATTGTCCTAATATGATTTTTCCGTCTAAGCTGTCATTGTCATCCATTGCGCAGTCCAGAAGTCTTCCCGGTCTATAAATATTGTTTAAATGGGTAAGAGCGGTCAATAAATCTGTAATGCTGTTTCCAAGGTTAACAATATTGTTTCTCGATTTATCTAAAAGGTATTTTTTAAAGGCCACTTCAAATTCAGACAAGTCATTCTGAGCAATTTCTGTTTCTGTCAATCGATCTCCCACCCAGCAAATTTTTGCTAAAACATGGGCCGGAATTTCCTGTCTGATAACTGTTTCGGCATAGCGTCTGAAATCAGGATCCTGGAAACGATAAGCAAAGCCTGGAAGAACAACGCTTACTCTGTAAGAATAAGGGTCAAAAACATCTGTTTCGCAATCTTCTTCACAAGAATGCATGAAAGCTTCTGAATATTTTATTGGATCTTTTGCAATACCTTTTTCTTCAAGGTCATACATTATTCTAAAGCTCCCTTCTATAGACATGCAGCCTATGCCCCCATGAGTTTATAATCTTTGGAGGTTGGCTTTAGTAATAAGTGCTCAACAAGGAAAATACCTTCTTCTGTAAATTCATATTTAAAATACTTCACGATCTCCCTAATCCCATCTTTCAATAATGGCAATGATGGATAAGGGTTAGTTTTTTTGTGCGTAGCAATGACATTTTGCTTATCGGTATCATCCAGAATCTCCAGATAGAAGTTACCTCCCAATGAAACACGGATTTTTATATTCCCAATTAAGCAGTAATTATACTCACATGCTATTAGTTTTTCTATTGTATCTTCGAGATGCTTCTCATCTAATCTGTCTAGTTCATTTTCAAGATCTTCCTGATCTATTTGAATCGTCTGATAAATCGCTTCATTTAAGCTTTTGGTTGCAGCGTACTCAATTTTGTAGGTATTGACAGATGATAGAATAATATTGCTATTAGCATCTTTTATTTTCCAGGTATAGCTGTCTTTATTATTACTATCTTTTGTTTTGATGATTGAAACAGGTGACTGAGATAAATTTCTCTGCCTATAATTTTTAATCCCCAACAAACGGGCTATCCTTTTCTGTGCACCGGAAATATTGTTGGTATTCCAAATATCTGAATCCCCAATTAATGTATAATTGTAACCCAATCCTCTGTCTTTACTTAATGATGTATACTCTTTTAGGAAGGTTTCTTTGTTACTCAGGACAATTTCATCGGCAGATTTTCCATACAATGACTTCATTAGGAACGTATAATCACTGAATGTTTCAGCAAAGCGAGAGGTCAAATGATTCAAAACTTCATTTCGGCGTTCCACACTGTTATCCAGCTCTTCATATAACGAATCAGTAAGCTCATCCTCGTTAGTAGGATAATCATGAACCAACTGTTCAAAGCCTTTAATATTTTTAAGAGCCTGCGTAAAATAAGTTCTTTTCAAATCACCATTTACGCTTAATACTTCTTTTACTTTTTCAAGGTGTTTGAAGTAGCTGGCAAGGATCTGATCAAAAAACAGCAAATAGCCTTTCAATTGTTTGGCCAGAGCTTCTCTCTCTGGAGATTGATTTCCTATAATCCCTGATACTCCTACTCCATATGTATCCGGAAATTCATTCAAAACAGTAGCATAGTTTGCGATATCATACGAAGTTCCCTGTGGTAAAGTCAATTCTTTATTTTGTCTTGCATCATCCCTCAATATTTCTTCTTCTCTTTTAAGAATTTCTAAATATTCCTGAACTTTTTTGTCATTGATATTTAATGGAAGAGAGCCTTTACTGTAGCTGAACGAACTAAGATCGCATAGCTCAGGTTTTCTGCCTTTTTCAATGCAGATCAGCCAATCATTGGTTTGTTTGATTACGCTATCACAACCCGCAATAGAAATTTCATGAATTTCTTTAACTCCGTCAATTTTCATGACTTCACTGATGATATCGGAAAGACGAACTTCTTTTCTTAACTGACTTTTTTCAAGTTCTTCAGTATCAATAAAACCGTTGTCCAAGAGTGGTCCTTCAAAAATCTGATCTGTAGCCAGACCTTTGTCAAGCATTTGCTTCAGTGAATAAAAATGAACCTCCGGAGACAGGTAGTTATTGATCGCTTTTATTACTTTAGCGTGTACCAGCTCTTCATCAGCTTTGTTTACAAGTCCGATGCGGGCACAGACAGCCACTTTCTGGGTTTCAATTTCTTTAATTTCAGCCAAATCTTCGCAAAGACTTCTATTGGCATGGTAGCGGTCTAATATATTGATATTGACATTGGATTTTTGACATCCAACGACATCATTATCAATATCTTCGGCATAATCTACATAAAGATCATAGAGTCCTTTAACTTTAAGATCTTGTATCTTTTCTCCAATCGGCTTAAAATCTAATTTCCCGGTTTTGCAATCAACGTACAATGTTTCAGTTTTAGGAACTAGCCAACAATTGCGGATGGGTCTTTTATGACCTGCCACCAGGTTGATATCTATAAACAACTTTCTATAGTCAAGCTCGTTTAAAGGTCTTGAAGGTAAAATCTCCGTAGCCTTTAGAAACTGTGTATGAATGTCTTTCTTTACATCTTTGGATGCTAAGATATCTTCCATATTCAGGTTCATTCTCATCCCAAGATCTGTGATGGCATAACTTAACACTTCCAGCGTGGTAATACCCGGATCATGAGAGTTATAATCGGTCCAAAGTTTTCCTCCTAATTTTTCTATGTATTCAATACCTGTTTTTCGTAGAAAATGAAAATCTGTTTGATCTCCGGTTTCTATATTTTTTGATATACTAATGTGCTTATTTTCTGACATGATTATGTTTTCTTATTATTATTAAATACATACTTGGTCCGTAATACTTACATCGTGCTGCTTCGCAGATACCAGAATTGATTTTGGATCTACTTCGATTAAAGATTGTTTTTGTAAAACATTATTTACCAGTATCTTTATCTCGTCAATATAATCTACGTAATACAGCTGCTCCAAGTAATTAATGAGCTGATTAACATTCAGTTCCACGTTAAAATCGATATCTTTAGAGTCTGTAAAAGCCCAGGGCGATATATATTTTTTAATATCTTCGTCTAATTGCTGGAGATAAAATGTTTCGTCGTACTGCTCAAAGAATTTGACTTTCGTTTCTACTTTTGCTTCTTTATAATTTGGATTGATTACCTGAGCGTTAACATGCATCGTATTTAATTCATTGACATAATTTTGAATTTTATTCAGACTGGCTCTGCTTACTCTTGGCTGATAGACATCAAAAGCATTTTTATTTTTAATATTCGGCACTACCATTAAGGTTACATGCCCTGGAGCCATATATGATTTTTCAGAGGTATGATTTAAACATTTTACCTTAAAGACTTCCGGAAATTCCTGTAATACCAGTTGTTCGTAATCCCATTGGGTAATGGCTCTGTGCTTATGTCTCAGACGTTCACTCACGCGTCTGTAGAACTCTGTGTCTGTTTCTTTGTATTTACCATCGAAAGAATTGTAAGGCTGGCTAACCGATTTCACCTGAGGAACTCTGGTAATAAGCTTAGCAATAGTTTTCGCTTTCAATCCGTTATTCAAATGGGACAGATCATTGTCCTGATTCTGGAATGTTGCTAAAACAGCCTGAGTATATATTCCCTGAATTTTACATACCGCATCATAACTTCTTTGTGATTTGGCTCTGATCCAAAATAATCCGTTGGTAAACCTTGTATGGTTGGTATTGATATCTTTAGGAATCTTAAACTTTACAATACCTGATTCCAGAAATCTTCTGGTCTCATTCTGCAGCATATAATTCGACAGACTCACCCATGTATTATTTGAAAGGATATGCCATTCTATAAACTCTTTTTCCTGGAAAGTATCCACTAAAGGATTTTCACTTCCTTCCAGCATTTGGATTAATAGTGAAACGGTGGTTTTTGGCATTGCTTCCAAACCGATGTATAGCTCACCTCCGTTTCCGTGTACAGATACGATACTTTTCGTTTCAACTTCTTTTTCATATTGTCCGAATGCATCTTCATGATACAATTGTACCCCTTTACTTTTTGAGGCCACACTGTCAGAACTTTTATCTAAATACGAATATGCATTTTCCTTTGCGCTGTAATTCAGTTCTATATCTTCAGCAAAAGGAATGTAGGGTTCGTTTGGAATCAGCTTACCACTAATGGGTTTGCTTGATAATGCCAATGTGTACAACTTAGGGTATACATCCTGTAGTGAAGACTGGTTCAATGTTAATCTGATAGACTCACTGGTACCAGACTCTTCATTTGTATTATTGATAGAAAACTGGGTTTTATAAGCACCATCTACTTTTTTGAATACATCAATATTATTGGCTTTGGCGTACCATATTTCTTTTTCCAACAATGAGGCATCTGCTTTAAAATAAGCATCAGAACCTACAATTGATGAATTTTTTAAGCCTTCAAAATCCTGTAAGCTGATATTTTGATTAGGCTGAATGATGTATCCGTTGTATAAATCTTTTATAGAATCCGGAGTATTTTTCCAATGAATACTAATGTCTGCATTGAGCCATTTTTTGGAAAACATTTCAGGACATTTGATATAGAAATTAGATCCTTTAATGGGCTGTGCAGTGAATGGATAATACGGTTTTTCCGAATTTAATGTACTGCTGTCATTTTCTATCTCTATTGATTTTACTCCTTTTACATCAACCGCTATTTCTATATTTTTATTAGTTTTTCTGAAAGAGCTTCGTAGATATCGTAGTACTTTTCTCCTTCGATCATAAACCTTACGACTGGGAATTGAGTTTGGAATGTTTCTGACAGTACTTCCTTATTGTATTTTACAACTGCCGGGAAATCTTTGGGCAGTGTAAAAGAAAGTTCTAATCTTTCTTCTTCGTTTTTAATACATTTTAAAACGATGCCCGATAACCACTCTTTTTCACCACTACAAAGCACTTTGATATTATTCTCAATATATTTATCTTCAATTTCCTGTAGTTTTTGAGTCGAATTTTTATTAAAATCTATTGTAAGAGTGACTGTTCTTTCCCCTTCTTTTAAATCAAATAAAGAGGACGCCACTGAAAAGCCTAGTTTAGCTTTTGGGAGCTCTTTGTAAATAGATTTATCCGAAACTGTTTCATCCGAGTTATACCCGAATGGCCACCAATAGTTGCTGTCTTCCGGTAATTTATCACCCAGACCATCAGCCGTATTGGCTATGGGAGCCATTTTTAGCTCTCTTTTTTTAACATCGTTTAAAAAACTTTTAATTTCGACTACTTTTGCCTGGTTGGCAATGAGTTCTCCATCTGTTTTGTACACTCGCTTTTTTCCTTCAGCGTCTTTATCACCATCCAGCAGTGTACCGGCTGGAATTTTTTCCTGAATTGCTTTTTTTGCTAATTCAAAAATCACGTAGACTTTGTCTGATTTAGCATCATTTTTCTCAATTTGAAGTATTTCATTATAATAGAAATCCAAATGCCTTTTCGTCAGATTGTTGAAGGCTTTTTTTGAGAAATCTAATAATTTTAAAAAACAAACAAATAATGTCAAGTGAGGGGTCAAGTTGCTGTCTTGTTCAAACTGGGACATAAGATCTGTAACCTGTTTTTTCATACTTTTATACTCAATGCTTTCTCTGCGAGGCATTACAACATTGGTATCATCACCCAAGAAGAAGTTTCCCCAGTTTCCTTGTGGTTTTGTATTATCATCTTTGTCAAAATAATTTACACGCTTAGCAAAATTGTTTGCAAATAATAGCCAATCAAACAAATCGAAATCGTGTAATTCAAGATTGCTAGGATCTAATTCTGCTAAAAAGCGCTGCATTTGTGATTTTCCTTCACGATAATGTGAAAATGTATCTGTTTTTTTCATTTGTTTATATTTATCTTTCTATGGTCAGATGCAATACTTCATGTAGTGTTTGGTAGTATTCAAAATGGCTACAGACATCCCGTAATTCATTATATTTCGGTAGCTTCTCCTTTGTAGAAAGGAAAAACAATATTGCTTCTTGTATTAGTATTTCTTACTTCGTAGTCAACTTGTATCAAAACTTCTCCCTGAAGTTCTTCCTGAGTATCGATATCAATACTTAAAATATTTATTCTAGGTTCATGATATAAAATAGCACGCTCAACGATTCCTTTCATTTGGGTAATAAGCGTTAAGTCCAGAGGCTTAAAGAGCATTTCCTGCAAGTCACATCCGTAGTTGGGGAACATGACACGTTCACCCGGGCGCGTCGACAACAAAATAATAAGGCTATTGTTGATGTCTTCTACATCTGTGGTCATTGCCAGTTTTCCTTCAGTCTGATTAAACTCAGGCGGGAAGCTCCAGCCTATTCCTAAAAAATCTGTATTTATTTTCATACGTTATTTGTATTATATTTAATTGTAACATCTTGCATCTGTAACATAGAGTTTTAGTTATTCTAACCGTTTTGTTATGGATGTTTTACATTTTTATTTTTAATTAAATGGGATCATCCACCTATTAAAACAGTAGCTTCACCTGCGGTTATTACCCCTCCATGAGCGGTAGAATCTCCCATTCTTGCGGCTTGTTTTCCGCCGATCAAAACACTTGAAGATCCTGATGCAATAGTGTCTAGTGGACCTGTGCATACTGCTTTGTCTCCCACTCGTGCTGCGGGCATACCTCCAATAAGTACCGTAGGTTCTCCTGCCGGAATGATGGGTCCGCCTACATGCGGAACCGTGCCTGTCACCATAGGACAAGTATGCATGTCTGTAATTCTTGCTGCCGGTTTCATGATTATTAATTAATTTTTACTTGAGATCCTTTTACAACTGTTACTGCTCCTGATTTAAGTTCTGAACCGGAACTGCCTTCTGCTTTTAACTGCGCAGATGCTTTTAAACCGATATTCGTTCCTTCAATTTTTACATCGCCTTTTGCCTTTATTTTGATGTCTCCTGCACTTTCCATACTAATACCATCTTTATTAAGGGTAAGAATATTAGAATGTTCATCTTCTATTTTAATGACGTCCGCATCTTCATCTAAAATCACTTTTTTCCCTTTTGGTGTCTCCAGGGTATATGAGATTTTGTCATCATTGAAGATCATTTTCATTTCGCTTCGGGTGACAAATCCTTTTTCATGATTATCATCAGAAGCTACAATTGGAGCTGGTTTTGCACTGCTGTTTAGCATTCCGAGCACCACTGCATCATTGGGATCGTCATTAATGAATCCGATGATGACTTCATCTCCGATTTCCGGTCTGAAAAATGACCCTCTGTTTTCTCCTGCATCAAGAGTGGCTACACGTGCCCAAATACCTTCTTCCTCGTTATTGATGATGGGTATTTGCACTAAAATTCTATCTTCACCATCCGGATCTGATTCTAATTGTGATACTACCCCAACATGTAATCCGCTTATGGAAGGAATAATTCCTGAACCTGGCATTTCACTTACATCATAAGTTTCTGAAAACCACGTTGGAGAAAGCCCAAACTGTGCATCTACCAGCCAATTTCCTTCGGCTATTTCATGACGGACACCGGTTACGTATATTTTTCCGTTAAATCGGTTTCCTACTCCCTGAAGTGTTAATGAAACTCCCGGTACTACAGATGGAATTCCCTGGAATTGTACTCTTCCTCTGGTTTTTGCTAACTGTTGAAAAGTTGCTTTCGCATCGCTCCATTCCTGAAGCTCGCTTTGGGTAAGGTTTCCACCGTGTTTAAGCTGAAGGTCTTCAATTCCAAAAACATCTGCTAAATCACCGGATGAAAGATTTCCATTGAGTTTAATAGCCGGATCCTGTGCTTCAACTTCTGTCACTTCCTGATCGGTATAACTCCATGTTTTGGCTGTAATTTTGTTGAATTGATCTCTGGCATCTATCTCTCCGTCAAATTCATGTACGGAGGATCCGTAAACCACTGTTTCTACGGCTTCACCACTAAAATCAGGCTTGGCAACTTTTATCGTTCCGTTATCTACAAAACAAAGTTTACCGTTAGCCTGTGCTCTGGTTAACATGAAATCCCAATCAGAAGCCCGGTACTGAACCAGTTCTTTATGTGAATTTGAGGTAGCTTCTACATCGGCAGTTGCACCGCTATTTCCTATTAATTCTTCAATGATATCGCTGTCTTTGCTGTCGTAGAAATATTTGCTTTTTCTCCCTAAAGTCATTTTCACAGCTTTATCTCTACATTCGATGATGAGGTAAGAAGAACCGTTTCTAACTTTTATATTGTGTTTTACAACAACTCCTTTAAAGATGGTTTCTTCTTCAGAGTGGTATCCGGCAGTGATCTCAATTTCTTTTCCGGGAATTAACAGATCTTCATTACTGAGCTTGAAATCCTGCTCCGGTGCACTTCCATCTAAAATAACAATGTGGGCATAAGGAATTCTGTTGATTTCTTTTTCGACTACAATGCTTTTCACACCATACTTGCCCGGCAATTCTGTACCTCCGGACATAACCTTATAGGTGATCAGGTCTGAGTTTTTTGCTGTTTGTATGTATCCGCTATTATTCATATTATGAAACTTTTTCTATTGGCGGAAAGAATAATTCTTGCCCTGGTGTTAATTGTCTAAAATTGATAAGACCGTTTACCTTAGCTACTTCCAAATAGTATTTAGAATCGCCGTAAATTCTTTCGGTCATTAAGGGAAGTGTATCTCCATCCTGTATTGTCCTTTTGTGGGTAAGATCCGGAGACTGTTTATTCCCCATTCTTGCTGCAAGTTCTTTACTAATAGCCTCTACAAAAGTTGCTTTGCCTATAGCTCTTAATGGGTGTCCTTCCGGAGTAAACATCTTATAATCTATTGTAAATTCAGTAAGAGCTCCTTTAAATTCAAATTCTCCCCAAATAACGATGACATTATACGGTTTATGAATCGGCCCATTAAAATCTCCTGTTGCTGCATAGAAACGATCCAGTTGAGATTTAACAGTATCTTTTTTGAACTTATTTTTTGTTAGCACATTGATAAGCTTATTACCTCCATATGCTTTGGTCACTCCCGTACCATCAAATAAAAACTCTAATTGTAAGGATTGAGGAGATGTTTTAATATATTTTGCATCGGTTCCATTGGCTCCGGGTTCCTGTGTTGTATCATATTCAACTTTACGGGTAAAAGAAAAACCTGTAGGGTTAATAAGCGCTACAAAAGCCTTACTATCAATTATAGCATCTGAACCGAAACTGTTATCCTTATAGGTCCCTATCTTTACTTTCATAATTTCTCCTGCCATTATCTTTCTTTTTTACGTTGTTCTATTTTTACTACTTGCTCTACACTTTCGCTGATTGCCCGCATGATTTGTTCTTCATCTACCGAAGTGGCAGTTGTGGTTGCTGCTGCTTTTTCGTCCACATTTATTTTAATGTGAAGCTCTTTTATTTCTATTGGCATTTCGTTTGTTTTTTAATTAATTATTAATACGTAAAAAACTTAAAACCAATTATTTAACGTATTTATTTTAAAAAATCTAAGCACATGAAGGGTGTGTTCAGTCTCGGTTATAGACTAATCTGTTGTTTTTATGAAAAAAGATGTTGCTAAAAGTTATCTTTAAACTAACACACGCTCTAGTGCTTAGATTTGATTTAGAAATTACAAGCCTAAGCTTGCTAACGATGAGGGTATTGTGAAATATCTATATTTCAGTTCTATTGTTTCAATAGCAAGTTTGCTTTCTTCGGCGTTGAATTCTGATACTTCCCATTTTACAGGGTAAGCACCCACTACATTCCAAACCATTAAAGGGGCTGTAGATTGAAGTCCTCCTGCAAGAGAAACAATCAGGTTTCTAGGCTCAAACTCGAAGTTTTCCATAGCATTTCTACACCAGCTTATCAATCCTGAACTCACGATTAATCCACGTTTAAGAACTAAATTAGGATATTTTGGTCTCAAAGGAAGTTGATGCGTAAATCTGTTTTCGCCTCCTTCGGCATATTCTTCAGTACTTATTTCAGTTGATAAACCAGATATAGACTGAAATCTGGAGTCAATACCCTCAGTTGTTGAGATCCCATTAACAAT
The DNA here is from genome assembly GCF_021869745.1 of Chryseobacterium sp. MEBOG07. Lineage (NCBI taxonomy): Bacteria > Pseudomonadati > Bacteroidota > Flavobacteriia > Flavobacteriales > Weeksellaceae > Chryseobacterium > Chryseobacterium sp. MEBOG07. The sequence continues at coordinate 2,046,544 of NZ_CP084579.1, read as the reverse complement.
AAAAGAGAAACTGGTTGGAGGATATAAAAGAGCCATGATTAGTTATTTTCAATAGTTAATCCTTCGTGTGCAATTTCTAAAGTTTCCACTGCTACCTCATTACCTTCAGCTTTTAAATCAGTTGACTGTAATTTAAGTGGGAATGCATTTTTCACTTTCCAGGTAACTGCAGGCTCTCCATTCTCATCTAAAAGAGAAATCGTAATGGATCTACGCTCTACTGTATTTAGCTGAATCGTCTTGAACCACTCAAAATACTCGTTATCAGTCTTGAAAGTTCCTCTTTTTAAAGTAAGGTTACTGTAGCTTGTCATTCCGGGCATTTTAATCTTGCTAAAATCCGGGCTTGCCCCATGTCTGTATTCAATTAAAGCAGTTTCTGCATTCAATCCCGTTACTTCCTGAAAACCTACCTTTGTTCCGCCCCAATCTACTTCAAAGGCAAATTTTACTAATGGATATGTACTCATAATTTTATTTATATTTAATTGTTATTTAATTTATTCTATGCTTCTTGTAATTTGTGTGAAAAACGCAACACAATAAACTCAGCAGGACGCACTGCAGCCATACCGATTTCGATGTTCATTCTTCCTTCTAAAATATCCTGAGCAGACATTGTTTTATTCAAACCAACACTTACATAGTAAGCTTCTTCTGGCTTGCTTCCAGCTAATGCACCGTCTCTCCATTGCTGATCAAGGAAGTTTTCGATCATAGTTTGTACACGGATCCATGTATTGGCTGTATTAGGTTCAAAGACGAAACGTTCTGTAGATTTTTTCACAGATTCTTCTACCATGTTGAAGAAACGACGTACGGATACATATCTCCATTCATTGCTGTTTCCATCCAATGTTCTTGCTCCCCAAACCAATGTTCCTTTTCCTGTAAAAGTTCTGATCGCGTTGATTGATTTTCCACCCGTTGGATCTACATTAAGATTTTCTTGTTCTTCATGAGAAATTTTTACTGTAGGTGCTACTACGAAGCTAAGTCCAACGTTAGCTGGTGCTTTCCATACTCCGGAAGTACTGTCTACTTTAGCATAAACTCCTGCCATTGCTGATGATGGAGCTAAAACCACTCTTTTAGACTCAATTGCTCTTTTAGCCAGGTTGTACAATTCTGAATTGTTCAATTTTAAGTCAGCTAACTTTGTAGCAGTAGTTGTAACAGGTACAAGAACTCCTGAACCATTGGTTTCTTTATAACTCGTGATCGCAACATCTGCATCATCAAAGCTATAGCTCAAAACAGTTTCCAATTTTGGATAATACGCTGCTCCATATTTTAAACGTTCACCACTTGGCCCTGAAGTAGGCCCTGAAGCTCCTTTAAATGAAGCAACATCTCCAACCACATCCATGATAACAAACCTGTCTTTCATGTCTTCTGCCTGATCTAAAGCCTTATTGTATAACTGGTAAGCATTTGCTCCTAACGCTTCAGCATCCGGGAAAACAATAAGTGTAGGTTCGTCTTCTTTTTCTAATGATTTTAATCCGTATAATAAACTACCAACAGTAGTTTCTGTTCCTAAAGATGGAGCTGGTCCATACCCGTTTACAGAAACGATATAACATGGTCCGCCACCGTTAGCAAAATACATTTGCATAGCATAATACATTTTAAAAGTACTTACATTGCTATTGTTGACATTTGCTGTAACAACATTATCTTCAATCGAAATAGAGATCGCTGTTTTTTCTTTGTTTGCTGCTCCAAAAATTGTTTCGTATTCCAACATAGAAGCAATTCTTGTTGGTTCATTTCTTGGCCCTTTGTCTGTATGTCCAATAAAAGCAGGGATGGCCGTTTCTACTTGTGCTACTGATGGTGGAAATTTCGCAATTTCCTCTACGTAGGCTCCAGGTGTTTTGTAATTCATTTGTTAAAATTTTAAGTTATTATTAATTATTTTCAATAGTAAATCCTTCGTGTGCAATTTCTAAAGTTTCCACTGCTACCTCATTACCTTCAGCTTTCAAATCTGTTGACTGTAATTTTAGTGGGAATGCGTTTTTCACTTTCCAGGTAACTGCAGGCTCTCCATTCTCATCTAAAAGAGAAATCGTAATGGATCTGCGCTCTACTGTATTTAGCTGAATCGTCTTGAACCACTCAAAATACTCGTTATCAGTCTTGAAAGTTCCTCTTTTTAAAGTAAGGTTACTGTAGCTTGTCATTCCGGGCATTTTAATCTTGCTAAAATCCGGGCTTGCCCCATGTCTGTATTCAATTAAAGCAGTTTCTGCATTCAATCCCGTTACTTCCTGAAAACCTACCTTTGTTCCGCCCCAATCTACTTCAAAGGCAAATTTTACTAATGGATATGTACTCATAATTTTATTTATATTTAATTGTTATTTAATTTATTCTATGCTTCTTGTAATTTGTGTGAAAAACGCAACACAATAAACTCAGCAGGACGCACTGCAGCCATACCGATCTCGATGTTCATTCTTCCTTCTAAAATATCCTGAGCAGACATTGTTTTGTTCAGACCAACACTTACGTAATAAGCTTCTTCTGGCTTACTTCCGGCTAATGCACCGTCTCTCCATTGCTGATCAAGGAAATTTTCGATCATTGTCTGTACACGGATCCATGTATTGGCAGTATTAGGTTCAAAGACGAAACGTTCTGTAGATTTCTTCACAGATTCTTCTACCATGTTGAAGAAACGACGTACAGATACATATCTCCATTCATTGCTGTTTCCATCCAATGTTCTTGCTCCCCAAACCAATGTTCCTTTTCCTGTAAAGTTTCTGATCGCATTGATTGATTTTCCTGATGTAGTATCTACGTTAAGCGCATCTTGCTCTTTATTAGAAATTTTTACTGTTGGAGCATCTACGAAGTTTAGTCCAACATTAGCTGGTGATTTCCATACTCCTGAAGTGCTGTCTACTTTAGCGTAAACTCCTGCCATTGCTGATGATGGAGCCAATACTACTTGTTTAAATTCAATTGCTTTTTTAGCCTGGTTATACAATTCTGAATTCGCAGATTTCAAACCGGCTAGATTGGTAATACCAGATGCACCAGTCACTAAAACATCAGCATCTTTAAAATTATAGCTTAACACTGTTTTTAGTTTTGGATAATAGGCTGCACCGTACTTTAAACCTGCAACACTTACTTTACTTCTAAAAGTAGCATCATCACTAAGAACATCCATGATAACGAATCTGTCTTTCAATAATTCTGCCTGATCTAAAGCTTTGTTATACAAAGAGTAGGTTAAGCTGATAGCAACAGCATCGTTAGATCTGTTAACAACTAAAGTACTGGAAGCAGCAGCAACACCAGCAATAGTAGCAGCGGTAGTAGAGTCTGTATCGTAAGCAGTAGCAACAGCCTGGGCAGCAGCCTTAACAGTAACAATACTAGCATTACTCACAGCAGCAGCAACCTGAGTAGCCACTACAACAGCCTGAGCAGCTTGAGCAGCAGCAACTTGAGAAGCATTACTAGGATCAGTAATAACATAAGTAGCAGCCTTAGCAATAGCAGCAGTAACAGCAGCATCCGGAGTAGCAGCAGCTGCAACAACGTCTGAAACGGCTTTAGCAGAAACTTTAGCTGCATTAGCTGCAATTTTATTATTATCTGTAACCAGAGCAGCAGCCTGAGCAGCAGCGACATCAGCAGCTGCAGGAACCAGACCTTGAAGATCCGGGAAAACGATCAATGTAGGCTCGTCTTCTTTCTTTAACAATTCAAGACCATATAATAAGGTTCCTGCTGTTGTAGGTGTTCCTACAGTCACCGCACTAGTGTAATCTCCTACAGAGACGATATAACAAGCACCACCGCCATTAGCAAAATACATTTGCATAGCATGATACATTTTAAAATCGCTGATCTTAGTTTGTGTTGCCGTTGCAGCACCGTTATTGAAAGCTACAGCGAAAATCTCCGGGTTTGATTTTCCAAAAAGGTCTTCATACTCCAACATAGAAGAAATTCTCGTTGGCTGATTTTTTGGTCCTTTCGCAGTGTACCCGATAAAAGCGGGAATAGCTGTTTCAACTTGCGCTACGGAAGGGGGAAATTTTGCCTGCTCCTCCACGTAAACGCCAGGGGTTTTGTAATTCATTTGTTAAAATTTTAAGTTATTATTAATTATTCCACGAAGTAAAACTTCGAATGTTCATTTGTGATTGATTGTATTTTTAGAATTGTTGTAATTTGTGCGAAAAGGTTAATAAGATAAACTCTGCAGGGCGTACTAATGCTATTTTGATTTCTACATCCATCGTATGAGAACCTTTGACTCCATCAACTTTTACTTCGTATGCTTCTTTCGGAGTACTACCCGCTAACGCACCATCCATCCATTGTTCGTGAAGAAAATTTTCTATAGTAGCTTTTGCTCTTATCCATGTGGAGAGTATATTGGGTTCGCTAATAAATTTTTTATCCAGTGCTTCACTGATCGATTGCTTAACCATATTATAATAACGGCGTACCTGTATATGCTTCCATTCGTTATCTTTCCCATCTTCTTTTTTATCGTTCCCTTCAAGCGTTCTGGCTCCCCAGACTAATGTTCCTTTTCCTGTAAAAGTTCTAATAGCATTGATTGATTTCCCTGAAACATGTATGTTGAGATCCGCCTGTTCCTGATCGGAAACCTTTTCTGTGGGACTCATCACATAATTAAGACTTACATTTGCCGGAGCTTTCCACACCCCTTTTGTACTGTCTATTCTACCATATACCCCTGCAATTGTGGATGATGGAGGCAGAATAACTTTTAAAGATTGAATAGCCTCCTTTATTTGATTGTATAATAATGAATCAGAAGTCTGCAGGTTTTGCAATGTGATACCGTGTGCATTTCCAAAAATATCTTTTGCCACTGAAACGCCTTCAATTAAATCATTAAATTCATTTAAAAAGTTGATATCTACGCTGTCAATTGTCCCGTTTTCTATTGCTTCGATGGTAGCAATGGGCTCAACGAGATCAACTTTCTGATCTGCCGTTTCATTGATCTCTTCTACAATGGCTACCGCCTGAGCTAGTAAATCAGCAACTAAAAAAACATTGGCAGATGCAAATAATATTTCATCACTGGCTAGTCTTCTTAGCTCCTGTAAAGCCGCTTTTTCATTCGCATAGAAACTACCACCATTACTTATTGGTCCGTCCTGCAGACCTTTATGATCAATAATAGCTTTATCGTCAAAAGTATAATTCAAAATCGTTTTTAAGTAAGGAAAATAAGCTGCAGAATGGCTCGTTGAGTTTACTTCTTTTCTAAAGTTCGTAATAGTATTGAAACCGTTTGATAAGGCTGTAGAATTTCCATAATACGTATCTAATAAGGCAAATCTATTTTTTGCCTCATCTTTTGCTTTACCAATTACTTTATTATAGATAATATAAAAATCGTCTTCATTGGGTAACGAGATGGCATCAGGGACAAGAATAAGGATTGGTTTTTTTATAACTTCGATCATATTGAGCCCATCATTCAGTGAAGATAATAACACACCTCCTGTCAAAGGATATGTCCCTACAGAAACAATATAACATGGCCCTCCACCATTAGCAAAATACATTTGAAGCGAATAGTACATTAAGAATTGTACCTGAGGGGCCACAACAGTTACTCCTTTGCCTTCTACATCTTTTAGTTGGAGATTTTCTTTTTTTGCTTTTCCAAAATGATGTTCATACTCCAAAAGAGAATTGATTTTTAACGGCTTATTTTCGCCAGAAGGCATTAATTCGGTATACCCAATAAATGCCGGTATAGCCGTTTCTACTAATGCAACTGAATATGGAAGTTTTGTAATTTCTTCAACTGAAACACCCGGTGTTGTTGGATTTAACATGTTTAAAAGTTTAAATTAATGGTTATTAGTTTTTGTTTTTTTATGGTTAATTAACTTTAATACCTTTTATATTAACATCGTTAATTAATTCAATAGTGGAAGTACCTTTAGCAACGATTTTTACTACGCTGATTTTGTATAAGGCAGAAGGCATTATCTTTCCGCCTAACAATCCCCAGATATAGCTCAGCTGATCAAAAGGAATGGAGTGCAGTTCGATTCTGAAATCGACATCTTTTGTCGTCTCAGGGTCAATATAACTCAGCACATTGTTAGTTTGAAAAACTTCAATAACTTTTGAAATATTTATTAAAGCATTGGAGTATCTGGTTCTGTTGGCAGAGATCATAACATACAGGTTCAAATAGGCCGGAGCATTCTCCTGCTGCATATCATATCGGGTGGGATTATCGCTTATTTTCTTCTTGGTGTAGCGCGATCTGTTTTTCAATGTTGACTCTTCCTCAACGTTTAGCAGAGTAATGACTACTTTATTTTCAAGCCCTGAGGTATCGTCATCATGCTTTGCTATGTCATCAACAACAACAATATCACGTAAATCTGCTGAACTGTTCAGCTGATCTTTTAAAACGGTTAATACATTATCAATCATAATTTCTGTTTCTTAATTATTATGATGCAAACATACAATCCCCCCTCCCAAATGACAAATATTTTGAGGTACCAATACAGTCTTTGCAGTAAATAGGATTTTTGTTTTTATGAAAAAAATAAAAAACAACACCAATAAATAACTCATAATCAAATTATTAAATATTAAATATTAAATATTAAATATTAAATTAAAAAATAAAAATTTAGTCTATGGACTTTCCTAATCCAATGATGACCAAGTTTGAGTTTATTATTGAAGTCTATTTTTTAGATGAATCACTGATGCTGTTTAAACTTTTTTACAACCGCAAGTTTTAATATTTAAATTTTCGAAGCATCTCCGATTTCTCCTGATACAATAACTGAAGGGTTGAAAATTTTCTTCTCCCAGAAGGGCTGTAAATTGAACACCTAACCGGGTAATAAAAATTTCAAATCCAAAACTTTCAGCTTCAAAAATCCAAACCACCCACTCTTCCTGAGCTCAGGTCTATTTTGTTATTTTCCTTATCAGAAATATTTCTTTTTTGCACCAAACAATTTCTAAAAATTATAAGCTTTCATCTTGAGGAAGTGATTTTGTCTTTTACTGCAAAGACAGAATGCAGGGGTCTTATAATTCGTAAAATGATTTCCCTTCTTCTAATTTTGACCCAATAATTTTTAAATAGTAATCACATGAATATCAAAAATCTTTTTGGCAAGCGCAATGAAATCATTGGCGGCCATTTCAATGAACTGCGCTCAAAAATGGGCATGGCAGATCAAAACGAAGAATCTATTTTTTCTTTAAGAGAAGAAATCTGTAACGCATGTCCTTTAAAAAACGGCAACAACTGTAATGCTATGAAATGGCTTAATCCTGAGACATTGGAAGTGCTAGATGGTCCGCAAGAAGGATTTACCAGAGGTTGCGGATGCAGACTGAGTGCAAAACAAAGATCCAAATTAAGTGTTTGCCCTGCAGGTTTCTGGGGAGGAGAATTCGACTAAAAATAAGATGGTTTTACGATCATCAAATTGTATAATTAAAAACTATTTAATGTGATGCAAGATCATATCATTCAGAAAGTTGTTGTTGAAATTACGCTCAACAACAAAGAAAAAGCATTGAGTATAAAAGAGGATATCAATAGTTTTTTGTCTATTGACGTCTTTCCAAAAATAGAACAATACATCAACGCTTTAGAATATAATTTGGCTGATCATACGCTACAAATTCCGCGTTTAGAATTGGATCTGGATGTAAAAAGCAGCTCATTAAATACGGAATTAAAAGATAAAATTGCTCAACTCTTTAAAGAAGAACTGTCAGAAATTATTAAGCCCGTTGTAGGTTCAGATCAAAAAACAGAAAGCGAATCTAAGGCATATCTGATTGGCAATCAGGAAAAAATACTCCAGGCTTTTATCCATTTCTTAGAAAAAGGACATATGCCATGGTGGAATTCGGCTAGAAAAAGCATTGCTTTTTTGGAACCCGCGGTATTTGACATCCTGATTCTGGCTGACAACTTTCAAAAAAGGATCATTCCAGTTCTGTCAAAACCACATGTTCAGGACCGAATGATCAATCAGCTTTCAGACGAGCAAATTGCGAAGTTATGCATGACGATTGTACAAAATAAGGAGTTAAAAATCAACTTAGAAACTGATATACTTCGTCGTATATCAAACCTGGGCCATCCTGACAGACTCATCGTATGGCGTTTGGTCTTCAAGCTATTATCAGAGTATTTGAACTCATCCAATACTAATCTTCAGGAATATCTTTTACAACAAATATTAAAAATAGAAACAGCTGGTTTATCACAAGCAAAAAACACGAACCAGAATTGGAAAACAGTTGTTGAGATATTCCCTTTTATTAAAAAAAATGAAATTCTTGAAAGCATCAAGAACAATACATTTGATAGCCCGGAAAATCAAAGAACTTCAGCAGAAACTCCGATGGAAACCATTCATCAAAACAATGCAAAAATCCAGGAGGATCTACTCCAAAACGATGGACAATATATTCAAAATGCAGGGCTTATTTTGATCCACCCATTCATCAAAACCCTCTTTGAACATTGTGATCTTCTGCATCCAAAAACGCAGCAGCTTACTGATCCTGAATTGTGCGCTCATTTATTACATTATATCGCTACCGGAAAAACAAATGCTCCTGAATATGACATGATTTTTGAAAAATTCTTATGTAATATTCCAATGGGTCAGACCATTAACAAGCATGTTAAACTTTCGCGCAAGCATAAAACACAAGCTAAAAATGTAATAGAAAGTGTTCAACATAACTGGAGTCCGATGAAAAAATCATCTGTAGCATTACTGCAAAACGAGTTTTTCCAACGGCCAGGTAAATTGGTTGCCACGAATTATGAACACACCCTTACCGTGGAACGAAAAACACAAGATATTTTACTTGATAAACTTGGTTGGGGAATCGGTCTTGTTAAGCTGCCATGGCAGGAAAAATTCATATTTATCAATTGGTAACGACCTTCTTATTGATGGGGTTATGCAATCCCAAATCTACTACAGCCCTATCATTCTATTTCAACAATATCAATTCAAAATAAAATTATGGAATCTCTTATTAACCATGAACAGAAATCATTAATAAAAACAAAAATTAATGGAAAAACAGAACAAACCAATCACTTATTTCAAGCCAATGAGGTAAATCACAACTCATTAAATGAAGAAATGAAATGGTTACAATCGCTTATTGAAATGCGGTGCAAAGAACTGTTTTTGGAGGATGAGATTGAATTGAATGTGGGGTATGAAATACCTGAACCACCAGAATCAGATGATGAATCGCCTTACTCGGTTACGATAAACACCCACCAACTTACCGTTGTAGACAGAATAATTTTAGCGTTGGGTATTGCTTCGGCTCATTATCCATCTATCCTAAAAACATTTGTTCAAATAGAAGAAAGCAGTCATGCATTTGCTATTGAAGCAGGGGGTGAATATGATAAAATCAACCGCAGCTTTAAGCCAACTTTTCAAACCTCACTTTTTTTGCTTGCAGGGAAAGATTTATCCCTGTGGTCACAGTATGGTGCACAGCTCATAAATGGCAGTGTACTCTTGAAAAACGACATTATTTACAATCGTTCTTCAACAGAGTTTATTCATGGAAAAATTGAATTGGATACCGCTTATCTCAACTATTTTTTATCCGGTCAGAAACCACAATTAGACCATGGTTCTTACTTTCCCGGGAAGCTTTACAAGTCTGATCTCACCATGGATGATATTATTTTAGAAGAGAACGTCAGAGAACAAATAAAACCCATCGGACATTATATAAAAGCACTGGAAAATGGCTTTTTCACAACCAATGAGCACAGCTTTAAACCTGGCTTTATCGCTTTATTCTACGGTGCACCAGGAACAGGAAAAACGATGTTAGCAGGAATACTGGCCAATACATTTGGTATTGACATGTATCATGTAGATCTCTCACAAGTGGTCAGCAAATACATTGGTGAAACGGAGAAAAATCTTGAAGTGCTATTCAACAGGCTGCAAGGCAAAAACAGCATGTTGTTTTTTGATGAAGCTGATGCTTTGTTTGGGAAACGTTCTGATGTAAAAGATGCTCATGACCGCTATGCCAACCAGGAAGTTTCGTATTTGTTGCAACGGATTGAAAAATTTGACGGATTAACAATCCTTGCCTCTAATTTCGAGAACAATATGGATGATGCTTTTAAGCGCCGTATCGATGTATCTGTAAATGTAATACGCCCGACAGAGATTACCAGAAAGACGCTTTGGGAGCATTATTTACTTAAAACATAACCTTTGAAAGTGACGAACTTTTAAAACATTTAACGAAGGAGTATTCTTATACAGGTGCTAATATCCGCAACATTATGAAAAATGTAGCTATGGCACTCTATGATCGTAATGAAACCATTATTACGTATTCATTAATAAGTACCTATCTAATGATAGAAAACGAAAAGGCTTTCGGAAAAAACCAGTCTCGTCTGAGCCCATTTGTAAAAAAACCAGAATAAACCTTAGCACAGCATAATATACTCATCTAATAACCAACAACATGAGCAGACATAAAAAAACATTTGCGCCAAGGGCCAGTAGGTCCGAAGCACAAACCACCAATAGTAAAGAGGATGAAAAAAAGCATGAGCAGATCACTGATCAGGATAGCAAAGTATCCCTTGCAAAAACAGAAGTTACCCAAATAACACACCTCCCTTTCAGAAACAGGGCATTTAATAAAATCGAAAAAGGCTCATCCAGAATACAGTTTTCAAATAGCGGACTGCATGTATTGGCTCTCAATAAAGCCCTCAATGCATTAGGGCACAAAGTACCTGAAAACGAAGCTTCTTTTGGGGATACAACGAAGATTGCACTCATCAACTTCCAAAAACAGAATGGTATTAAAGGCTCTGGAATTTTTGATAGGGAAACTTTATTGAAAATGAATGAGGTATTAGAAGCAAGTAAAGATAAAGCTAGCAATAATATAGTCTTATCGGCAAAACCAGAAAAGCCTAAGATCATTGATTCTAAAGACTCAGATTCTATTCCTTATCCTATTGTTGTAGTAAAAAATCAAAAATTTAATGGAAAATTAATTCAAACTGATGAAGACCTTAACCGCTTTGCTGAGTATAAGATGAAGATAACGCGCCCTCTTACATGGAAGCCAAAATTTACGGATGAATATGTTAAAGATTTGGTGTCTAAGGGCGGATCTGTTATATATACAATATCTTCGAAAACAAATAATGCAGAAAAGGAAGTGGAAGCACTTTCACCTGCTAAAAAACAATTTATCAGAAATGCAGCAAGTATTACCGATTACATTCAAAACATACGAATACTTGATTTATTAAAACAATTATCAGAGGAAGAAATAGCCGATTATAAGAGTAAAGTTTCGGCAGAAACAGCTAATATGGCTGCTATTGAAGAATCGCTTAAGGCATATATTAAAAACAGGAATACTCGAAACCAGGAAAAAAACAAGAGAGAGAAACTACAAGAACAATTATCAGTACCTGGATTAGAAATTTTATATAAACAATATACAACCTACATTAAGTTTAAAAGTAGTCACAAAAGTACCCTCTATGAGAAAAATGATCCTAACAAAAACTATTTTGAAAATGCATTAAACAGGCAATTAGAGGAATTACTAAAATCACTTAATGCCCACGGTTTCACTCTTTCATCATTTGAAAAATTGATTACAAATTACGAACTCGCTTTTCGTAAAGAAACGGTTCACATTGCTGAAGATGCTCTGATAAAATACAGACATGTTCTTTTTGAGCAGAAAAAGAAATTGCTTGATGATATTTTCATAACAAATTTATTAGGGAAAATAAAAGCTTCCAAAGCAAAGGAAAGCTATGAAGACGCCGATAAGGCCAGCGGGGGTATCTATTTTGCCGATAACCCGAGTACAGCAGAAATAGAATTTAAGGTTAAGATGGAGGCCTTTGCCAGAAGTAAAAAAACAGAAGGTAATGCGGCAATTAAGGAATTATCCTCCGCAACTCCGCTTGTTGAAGATAATGGGTTTAATAAAGAAGGTTTTGCTAAACTAGAAACTAAACAAGCTCTTCGCAGTTTTCTGGAAAGATATATCAATGACCAGGAAGGAAATATAACTAAAATCATTACGAGTCTAAACGCCGACCAAGGTATTTCAATCTATGGTTACGGAAGTTTGCTTCAAAAATCCAAAGAAATACAAGGAATAGCCCAAGGCAGTATTTTTGGTTTAATAATAGCAGATAAAGAAAGCAGTGAAAGTACCAGACATATTATCAATGGCTTGTTAATAGGAGCTTTGGCCGTTGCATTAGGATTGCTTTCCTTTGGTACGGGAACAGTAGCCGTGTTATTGGCTGCAGGAAATTTTGCCCTAGGCGCTTATATAACTTATGAAGAAATAGAGGCTTACCGAACACAACTTGCCGCCTATAAAGTAGATATTTCCCAAGATGAACCAAGTGCAGTTTGGATTGTGATTTCTGTTGTTGGTTCCATCTTAGATGCTGCTGCTGTGGCTAAAATATCAGCTAAGCTAATAAATGCGGGCAGAACATTTGAGCTCACAAAGGATATTGGTAAAACTGAAAAGGAGCTTGCCGAAGCAGGATTAAATCGTGCAACTCGGGAAAAAGTGATAAAAGCTTTGGAAAAAGATTTAGCTAGAATTGAAGGTCTTGATAACAAATTACAACAAAACATTGTAAAGCAGGCTAAAATACAAGCTCAAGAACAAAAAATACTAGATGGTTTTGCAGAAGCGAGAAAACTTATCTTTGTAAAGATACCTTATTTAGAAAAAACAGGCGAATTGCTAGCCAGAGCAGTATTTGCTATTCGAAAAGGAATTGTTACATTTGACAGCTTTATAGCCGAACTCAAACTAGCCAAACTCATAAACAAAACAGGATTAAGTCTTGAAGAATTGATTATGGTTAAAAATGCTTTTGAAAAGGCAAAAACTTTAGCCAAAGATGACAAACTGGTTTTGGAACTTGAAAAAGCAATAGCAGATAATGACCTTGCCAAAGTAAAAAGTTTGCTAAAAGACAATAAAGGTACTACGACTAGTAAAATAGATCTTAATATCGAAAGTGAAGAAAAGCTTTTGATGGAGCTTGAAGAAAAAAATGCAACAGTTTATAGAACACAAGGGGGGAAAAAACCGAATGCTAGCCAACATAGAATAAGGTTAGATAAAAGTGGAAATGTAAAAATAAATGGAGATAATATGCTTTATGTAACTTTAGATGATAAATCACATCAAGTTTATTTTTATGAAAAACGAGGGGGAAAAGATTTAGATGTAAAGATAGTATCTTTTGAAATTCCAGAATCATTAGCAAAGGAAATTAGAGAAAGCGCAGTAGCTCAAGACTTAGGTAAAGTACATCCTACAAAACCACAGATTTCAGATCCAACAAAATCCACAGGAGCATTTGGTTTACCCAAAGAATATATAAAAAAATAGAAGAACAAGCCATCAAAGGAAGTTGGAAAGTTGAACAACCATAAATTAAATTGTATGAAAAGTATAAAACAAAGATTAGATGAAAATTATATACTAGGTTGCATAAAACATAAGGATAAATATCAATTTTATTTAATGCCAATTGCATGGTGGATATTAAATTATGAAAAATATAGTCCATCAATATTACAAGATATTTCTCGTCAAAATTTTAGGAATGGGGCATTAAATGTAACCGATGATAAAATAAATCCATTTTTCATGTCTATTTCTGAAGATCAAATTTCTATGTCAGAAGTAAAAAGTATTATTGAAAATTTCACAGAAGAATCTTCCGAAATTACATTTTTTATTGATTTCGATAAAAAAGAATACATCAGTATATTCGACTATATTGAAGTAGAAACTTACTTACCAGATAAAACTTGGTTCGGAAAATATGGAAATCCAACGGATTACATTCCTAAGAACATATTAGATCTAATCAACTAATTTTAGCAACCTTAGGGTTGCTTTTTACATTCCCCTCACTGCTACATGATTGCATCCTGTGACTTTTATTTCCAGGCGTTTTCTCAAAAAATCATCTTTATAAAGCATAATTACTGAGTGGTAATTACAAATTCCAGAATCTCATAAGATAGTTTTTGCTGTCCTCAGTTGCATGATGCTTTTTAAAGAACTTTTAATCATATTACTGTTTTTAGAATATTTGGAAACAGTTTCATTGAAAAATACGTATCTGAAGAGGGATTAGAAATTCATTATCTAAAGAATAATGATCTGATCTATCTATTTTCATATGGAGAATATCAACCCGGAAGGTATATGTTATTTTTAGAAGGAATCTATCATATTGCCTGATAAAAAACCGGTTGGGCAGAAATAAAAACAATACATCGCGGCAAGAAAACGTCCGTATTGAGAATCCGTTCAATTAGAATAAAAATTTTGTAGGAAAACGAGACTGACAAGGTGCCTTCAGTACATATAATATAAAACCACAACTTTTTACGTTGTGGTTTTACTTTTTAGTGAACTATGAAATACACTCTATCTATATTAATTTATATTCCAATATTTTAACCATCAAATCACCTATGTAATTACTATTTACTTATTGCTGTAATTTATGAATAAGACTTTTTATTTCCGATGGACTCAACTCTGTTTTCGTATCTGTTGCTAAACTATTTTTCAGAATTCTAATCTGGGCAGCCTTTAAAGCATCTTTAGCTTTTACCACCTGATCGGGCATTACCCCGACGTGCTCCCAATTCTTATGACTGACCAGGGAGGTTACTTTTCCTGTAGGAACAAGCAATAAATATTGATTTTGGATTACAAAATGATCCACGGGGTTAGCAGCTCCGGGTGTTTTCTCCCCTATTACTTCAGCCAGCTTATGTTGCTGTAAAAAGTAAGCAAGGGCTTCCGCTGCAGAAAAAGTACTTTTACTGGTAAGGATACAGATTTTTTTATGAAGATATTTCGCCCCCACAACATCTTGTTGTGTACTGTTGACTACCGTCTTATCTTCATGTCTGAAATAAGTCGTATAAAGATCTGTTTTTTGATCAAAAAAATAGCTACAGAATAGCAGAAGCATATCATTATCACCACCTTGATTTTCTCTAAGATCAATAATCAGAGCGTTGGTATTGGCAACAAAATTCATGGCAGCAGCCAATGTCCCGGCACTGGATTCTGAGGAAGCAAAACCTTTAAAATTAATGTACCCGATATTTCCTTCTAATCGTTGAACGCTTTCAAAACCAAAATTTTCGAGACTGTTGTGAAAATCGTGCAACTTCTTCTTTTCTTTCTCATCAACCACTTTTTCGGGGCTGTAGTTTTCGAGATATCTAAAGGAAAAATGCTGATCTCTTATATCTGATCTCAATTTTTTCGCGAGAAGCGCTGCAAAATCATTTTTATTCAACTTTTTAAAAGTTCCTTTTTTAAGGTCACTTTGAAATGAAGAATCTACTTTTTTATAAGCTTCTTTATCAACATAATAATGCTTCACTTTTTCTGTGATTTCAGAAAGAACCATTTTTTGATCATCCCTTTGTGCGTAAGATACGAGGGAATGAAAAAGGAAAATTCCTGTCAGTAACTTTTTCATAGAAATTGGTATTTATTTTTTATTGGTGATGTCAATTGTAGTCTCCAGCGCATCTCTTGTTAAGGTGACAGAACTTACCTTTCCATTCTTAAAATCGAATTTTAAGACGTTCGGATAATCTACAATTTTAAAGGTCCCATTTTTCAGATACAACAGCTCATTAGCATTTTTCCCTTTAAAATGTTCCAAAAATGGAGACTCCACATAAAGTCGGTTATTCTTCTCTACAATTTTTGTTTCCATTCCCTGCCCATAGAGAAAATCGTTATACGTTCCGATGAGTTGTTTTTTGAGATTTGAAGGGATCTCCTGACCGTTTTCATGGGCTGTTTTCTTATTCCAGTCCATCAACTTCAGAATCTTTATACGGGCTTCATTCATTACCGGAATACGATTAGGTTGTTCACCATTCGCCAGAATTACGATCCCATTTCCATCTTCCATCGTTGCAAGAATATTACCTCCTACTCCTGTATTGGAACCACTGCACATAAACCAGTCATAGTTGTTGTAGGCAACAGATCTTTGCCATCCATAGCTCCAGCCGCCCACAGCATTTTTCAAAGCCGTTACTTGCGTTACTTTTTTTGCGACCTGATGAGAAATCACGTTGTTATTCTTATTACGTAAAGCATTTTGTATCTCAATAGAAAGTTTGGCCAAATCTGTAGGAGTAGACCATACTCCTGACGCTCCAACCTGTGGCGTAATGGGTAAGCCTTTTTTTATCACTTTCCCTTCTTTATCATGAGCAAAAGCAACATTCGTTATAAATCCTTTTTCATTAGGCTGTATCATGGTCGTGTTTTTCATTCCAAGAGGTGAAAAAATATATTTCTGTGCAAGCTCTGCAATAGATGTATTCAAAGTGTCTTCTAAAGCCATTTGTACAATTACATAGCCCCCGCCGCTATATTGAAAGTCAGTTCCGGGTACAAACAAAAATTCAATTTCCTTATTATTGTATCTTGGGATCTGTCCTAAAAGACTTTGTTTTAGGGTGGGGATAGCATCTCCCTCATAATAATCTGCAAATCCGCCCTGGCTTGTACCAGCTGTATGATTGAAAAACTGTCTCCAGGTAGGGCTGTTATTTTCTGTAAACTTGCTTTTTGGCAGATGCCATCGTTTTAGGTATTGATCGATTGGATCATCCAAATTGATGAAACCCTTCTCTTCAAGAATATGACAAAGAAGCGCTGTTATTGATTTTGAAATGGACGCTGTGGAAAAAGCCGTATTTTCATCTAACTTTTCTTTAGAACTCATAGATTTCACTCCAACCTGATTAGAATATACAATCTTATAATTTTCAAAAACGACAAGGCTAAATCCCGGAAGTTTATACTTCTCCAATTGCTGTTCCGCATGTAAGCTATCCGTAAGAAAGCTGTAGTCTTTTTTTTCTGAAAATATTTTGTGACTTGTTCCGCAGCTTGAAAGCAGAACTATAAGAATTAGGATATAAAAGCTATTTTTCATTGTATCGTTTTTTGGTTTAAACATTTATTTCGATACAAAGATGTGGAAAACACTGAAGGTATGCGACCGAATAAAAGTAATCGATCCCAATTGTCCGGAAAAATAAGTACGAATCTTTAATAAAAAGAGTACGAGTAATCACAAAATACTATATTACAATACATTACAGTAAAAAAAAGGCATATTATCTGTGTGTATGTTTAAGCCATTAGTAAAAAAAATCTTTGAAATTCTCTACTACTCCGAAGACCCCCGACTTCGAAGACCCTATTTCAATGGCAATATTAAAATATTTGAAGCATCTCAATTACTAAAGGAATCCTGCAGAAAAACATCATAGATAACAAACAATAATGCTGTTTGTTATTTGAACCTTATTTTACCCTTTCAGAATATTCCTTTGCGGTTACAAATCCATCCGGATGTATAAAGAACCCTTCCACGTAGGGTTCTCAACCGCAAATTTGATATCCCAAACCTGTCAGTAGAACTTGAAGACCTTAAAGGAGTATTTCAAAACCTCAAAAATATTATTCCAAAACCTCAGCCGATATATTCGGAACCTCAAATAATGATTGAGTATCTCCGACTTCGGAGCCTTTATTTCAAACGAGTAAAATAATCTTTGAAATTCTCTACTACTCTACTACACAGAATACCGCAGATATTAGCTTTTTTAAGTATTTTTACATGATAATATAAATAACTTATGAAAAGAATCATATTGGCAGGAATGGTGACTCTGGGAGGGCTGATGACTGCACAGGCACAATGCAAACCTGTATCTGCGATAACAGAAAATTTTGATACATGGAAGGATATGAACAAGTGCTGGACAGCCCAGGGCGGGAAAGCAATGCTGTATGCCAGTGACAAAAAGATCATTTTCTATTCTATGACCAATCCTGGTGAGAATATGTATCTGGTAACTCCGGAAATAAAAGCAGGAACCTATACCCTTAGCCTTGATATTTCGGACAACGGAGGAGAAACTACTCTGGAAATTTTCTCAGTAGCCAGCGCAACCGATGCAAAATCATACGCTTCAATCGCTAAAGCATCCAAAATAACAGGTGAGAAGAAAACCTATACCATTTCTATAAAAAAAGATACCCACCTGGGTCTGAAAGTTTTACTGAACGGCGTACACCAGGCGGTGTATGTAGATAATTTTTCTTTGACTCCTAAGAAATAATTCATTTAAAATAAAAAGTCGCCAGCTTTTCAGCTGGCGACTTTTTGATACCATGATTATCCAAAAAACCGCTGATTCGTCTCGTTGATTACCGTTTCTATTCCTTCTTTCTTCAGCCACTCATATTCTGCGTTGGCAAGATCACCCGCCATATAATGCTGCTGTTGTCTATTATCTGTTGCTGCTGTATAAACAACCTCGGCAATAGTTTCAGGAGTATCCCGTTTTGCCGTTGAATCTCCCCTCATTGCCGTTATATATTGAGTAAAAACCGTTTCATAATCCGGATGAGAAACCATTTGTGCATTGCTTCCGAAATTGGTCTGCATATAAGCAGGAACTACGGTTTTGATCCTGATCCCCCACTCTTTTAATTCATAACTCATTCCTTCGGACCATTTTTCCAATGCAGATTTTGTGGCGGCATACACAGAGACAAACGGGTAAGGAATGTTGGCTGTGGATGAGGTTACTGTAATGACAGTTCCTTTTTTTCTGGTTCTGAAATACGGAAGAAATGCTTTGGTCACAAGCATTGTTCCTAAAAAATTGGTATTGATGAGCTGTGCCAGTTCTTCGTCAGTGGTTCCTTCAAAAGGTCCCATCAGCCCGTATGCAGCATTGTTCAGTAATACATCCACCGGACTTATTTCTTCTGCTTTTGAAGCTATTCCAGCAACCTGCTCCGGATCACTGATATCCAGCTTCAGAAGATGAATATTGGGAAATGCAGTAAGCTCAGTTTCCTTTTCAGGGTTTCGCATCGTTGCAATCACCGTCCAGCCTTTTTCAGCAAATAGTTTTGCCGTTGCTTTTCCTAATCCTGAAGAGGCTCCTGTAATGAAAATTGTTGGGTTCATTTTTTAATTTTTAAAAGTGATACCACAAAGTTGCACCGATAAAAAAAGAACCTGTTTACCATTTGGTAAAAAGCAGCCTAGCGGATATTTTTTCTTATTCTGCTTAATGACTGCTGAGTAATCCCCAGATAAGAAGCGATGTATGACAAGGGAATACGATTAACAAGAGTGGGATATTTTTCCATAAATTCCAGATAACGGGTGGTGGCATCCTGAGAGATCAGCGGGCTTACCCTTTCCAGCTTTTGGGCCAGTGCTTTGTTCGTCACTTTTTGAATAATGTTTTCCCAATCTATGATCGTATCCGAAATTTCTTTCCAATCCTGATTAGAAAAAACGAGCATTTTGCAATGGGTTGCTGCCTGTATATATTCTGTGGAAGGCACATTTTTCAGATTGAAGAGCAGATGTTTTTCTTCAATAAAGATCTTGGTAATTTCTTCCCCTTTATTGTTATAATAGCAAATACGAATGATTCCGTCAAGAATAAAACCTACCTGCCTAAGGACTTTTCCTGCCTCTGCAAAATACTCATCTTTGCTTAGCTCAATCTCTTTTGCTTTGCTTGTGATGAGGTCAATTTGCTGCTGGTTCAGATGACCAAACTGCAGGATGTATTCTATAAACTCTTTCATTATAACAAAGTTAACAATACTTATTGGGGAATATTTACCATTTGGTAAAAAGTGCTTTTGAAGGGAATGAAAAATGCAATGAACTCCTATTGAATATCTATTCTTTAAAATCTGTGGATGAAGAAAGCGCTTTCCACTGCTGTATCTGTTCAGATAATTCCGCAATTTTGTTTTCTGCTCTCTGGGCTGCATCTGTTCCTAAGAAGAATAATACCGGCGGATTTGAAACCTCTGCCAGTTTCATAAAAACATCAGCTGCTTTCTCCGGGTTTCCCAATTGCTTCCCGTTTATTTCATTCATTTTCTGATGTGCCGTTCGCAGGAATTGATAATCATCGATCTGATTTTCGCCGAAAGCAATAGAATCCGGCTTAGCAAAGCTGGTACGAAACCATCCGGGTAAAACGGCTGTTACATTGATTCCCAATGGTTTAAGATCATTAGCCAAAGCTTCTGACAATCCCGTTACAGCAAATTTTGCAGCAGAATACATGCTCCATCCCAATCCCGGTGCAAAACCTGCAATGGATGAAATATTAATAATATGCCCGGAACGCTGATTCCTTAAATAGGGCAATGCCTGCCGGATCACTTTTAACACTGCAAAAAAATTGATCTGAAAATTTTCTTCAATCTCTTCAGCACTGAGTTCCTCTATCGCACCACCTAGTCCATAGCCTGCATTATTGACCACCACATCCAAATGCCCAAACTGCTTTATTGTTTTCTCAATGGATTGTGCGATAGACTGTTCATCTTTTAAATCCACTTCCAAGGGAAGAAAATTGTCCGGATCGGCGTCCAATCCTTCAAAGGCTGTAATTGTTCTCGAGGTGGCTGCTACTTTATGTCCTTTTTCCAACAGCTTTTTTACTAATGAAAACCCCATCCCTTTCGATGCTCCAGTGATATACCAGATTTTTGTATGACTCATATATTCTATTTTTATGCAAAATTATATTAAGCATCAAAACCTATTTTGTGATATACAAACCAATAATTGTCAAATTCAAACCTGTCTTACACTGTTTGGGCTGCTGCCCGTCTGTTTCTTAAAAAAGTTATTAAACTGAGCCTGGTCTTCAAAGCCAAGTACATGGCTTATTTCGGAAATATTCCACTCTGTATATTTTAAAAGAACTTTGGCCTCGGAGGTAAGCCGTTCAAAGATATGTTCAGAAGTGGTTTTTCCCGTCTGTTTTTTTATAGCCCGGTTGAGGGAATTGACATGGATAGACATTCGATCAGCAAAAGCTTTTGGAGAACGCAATTCAAAACGTTGTGCAGTAGATTCAATGGGAAACTGACGTTCCAGCAATTCCATAAATACAATGGTAATTCTTGAAGCGGCATTGCTATGGTCAGAAATACTATTGACCGGTTGTAATTTCATCCCATAATAGATTAATTCACTGACATAATTTTTGATAAGGTCGTATTTATAGGCAAAGTCTGAATCAATCTCCTTGATGATCTTTTCAAATATTGTTTTTATTTCTGAAGCTTCTTCCTCTTTTAAACTGAAAACAGGATATCTACCTGCTGTAAACAAAGGAAATTCAAATAGGTTTAAACGAAGATTCCCTTTAAAAAATTCATCTTTAAAAACACAGAAACAGCCGTTAGTATCTTCCTCTAAAGATTCATATGTATAAGGCACATGAGGAGTAAAGAAAAGCAACGTACTTCCCGCTATCGGAATGCTCCGGTCTCCATAATGAAATATATTGTTACCCTGAAATAGCATGATCTTATAAAAATCTCTCCGGATAAAGGTGGGTGACGAAGTTCCGGTATTTATTCGGTCTTCAATTCTAAAGACATTAAACTGTCCGTCATTTTTAGGAAAGTCTCCCGATACGGCGCCATATTTATGTCTGTAAAATTCATCAAGGGTTTCGGTCGTTTTTGCCATAGCCTTTATTTTTCCTGTTATAATGGGTGCTTACTTCTTTCTATATCTCCAAATGCATATCGATGAAACATTGCAAAGCTCTCGACTGCGGGCCGTCTTTTCTAAAAACAAGAATCGTATTCATTGTTCCCAGCTGCTTGTTCAGTCCATAGGTCTTAATTTCTCTTCCTGCGTAATATTTCGAGACCACTTCTTCCGGCAATATGCTGACTCCCAACCCTGCTTCTACGAAATTGATCACCCCTTCAATAGAATTCAGAACCGTACTTTTGTAGTTGAGAATACCTTTATGGCTTAACCAGGATTCTAATCTTTCTCTGAAAATACATCCTTCATCAAATACCACAATCTTTAAGGGTTCTTTTTCAATAAGGGTCTGGAGACTGGGACCTTTTGAAGATGCCAGAATAACAAGTTTTTCTTCTTTAATACAAATTTTTTCTAATCCCTTCGCATTCACGGGAGCAGAAATAAAAGCCGCATCAAGGGCATAATCCAGCACATCAGATAGTATGGAGTCTCTTGAGTCTGATTTAAATTCCAGCTCAATATCGGGATATTTTTCATCAAATGTGTTGAGAATTTCAGGCACTTTTAATGCCATCATGGTCTCGATACAGCCTATTTTCAAGTTTCCCCGGATATTTTCCCCGCTTCGGATATTATGCTTCGCCTCCTCCACCAAATGCTGAATCTGTCTGGAGTATTGCATCAGGATCATCCCTTCGGAAGTAAGTTCTACCTTTCTCGAGGTACGTGAAAAAAGTTTTGTATCAAATTCTTCTTCAAGACTCTTTATCCTTGCTGTAACATTAGACTGAACCGTAAAGGTCATAGAGGCCGCTTTTGTAAAACTTCCACTTTCGGCTACGGCTTCAAATATTTTCAAATCATTTATATTCATTTTAACTAATCATTAAAAGTGATTCAATTTATTATAATTAATCGTTTTAAGTAATCAAATATCCGTATTAATTTTGACCTATCAAAAAGAATACATGAAAATAATATTCAGACAATTCATTACAACCTTGTCACTGGGCATACTTACAATCAATATGACAATGGCACAATCTCATCAAAAATTAAATAATTACATTATGGAAAACCACCCCATCCACTATCGCAACATCAAGGTCAATGATTTAAACCTGTTTTACCGAGAAGCAGGTCCTGTTGATGCTCCTACCATTCTCCTTCTGCACGGATATCCTACTTCTTCTCATATGTTCAGAAACCTGATTCCCATACTGAGCAAAAAATACCATGTCATAGCACCTGATCTCCCTGGATTTGGATATTCTGATGCTCCGGATCATACGCAATTCTCTTACACATTTGATAATCTGGCGGAAACAGTACAGACATTTGTTGACAAACTTGAGATGAAACGTTTTGCAGTCTATATATTTGATTATGGAGCTCCGGTAGGTTTACGCCTGGCCATGAATAACCCGGAAAAGATCACAGGAATCGTTTCCCAAAACGGAAATGCCTATGAAGAAGGATTAAGCAATGAATGGAACCCCATACAGAAATACTGGAAGGAACCATCACAGGCAAACCGCCTTGCGTTAAAAGATTTCGTTTCTAAGGAAGCCACTACATTTCAATATTATCACGGTGTTTCCGATCCTTCTTTAATTGCACCGGAAGCTTACACTCTTGATCAAAAATTCCTTGACAGACCGGGGAATATAGAGATACAACTGGACTTAGTGAAAGATTACAGAACCAATGTAGCCTTATATCCTAAGTTCCATGAATATTTCAGAAAGTATCAGCCTAAATTATTATTGGTGTGGGGAAATAAAGATCCTTATTTTCTTCCTGCAGGAGCAGAAGCTTATAAAAAGGATATACCAAATGCGAAACTAAAATTTTATAATACCGGACACTTTGCCCTGGAAACACACGCTGTAGAGATTGGTGCTGAAATAGTAGAATTTATGGGAACATTGCCGAAATAGCTCATAGAATCTATAAACTAGTAAATCAATTACTAAAAAATACAGGAACATCACTTATGAAAACAATTGTCATAAAAAACTATGGAGGTCCGGAAGTTCTGCAGGTCACCGAAATGCCTATTCCTACTATCACAGATCCTTCACAAGTATTGGTAAAAGTAAGAGCAACGTCAGTAAATCCACTTGACTACCAGGTAAGACGGGGTGATTATGCATCCTTTTTTGAACTGCCGATTATAACCGGGCACGATATTGCTGGTGATATTATAGCAGTGGGTGAAGCTGTTAAAAAATGGCAACCCGGTGACAAAGTCTATTATTCACCTCGCTTTGGCAGCTCCGGGAGTTATGCGGAGTATCATCTTACAGAAGAATCTTCATTGTCCAGAATGCCTGATAATATCAGCTATGAGGAAGCAGCTGCTGTTCCGCTTATTGGAGGAACGGTATGGGAAATGCTTGTGGTACGGGCTCAGTTGAAAAAAGGAGATACTATTCTTATCCTTGGAGGTGCAGGCGGTGTAGGAACACTTGCCATACAGATCGCCAAATCATTAGGAGCTTTTGTATATACAACCGGACAGAGTGTTTTACATGAAAAACTTCAGAATCTGGGAGCTGATGTCGTTATTGACCATCATCAAAAAAACTGGATTGAAGAAATACAAGTACATACGAAAGGAAAAGGAGTAGATGTCATTATTGATACCATAGGAGGAAGCACTCTCTCAGACAGTCCGCTTGCCTTGGCTGACTATGGAACCGTTGTAACACTGGTTGATATCGCCCAGCCACAAAACCTTATTCACGCCTGGGAAAAAAATGCGACTTATCATTTCGTTTTTACCCGACAAAGCAGGGATGAGCTCTATCATATAACCCAATTAATTGAAACCGGAAAAGTAAAACCTGTTATCGATAGCATATATCCGATTGAAGAGATGAAAAATGCCCATCAAAGAATAGAAGATGCAAAACGGGACAGACCTTTATTTGGAAAAATTGTGTTGACATTGTAAGAATCTGTTCGAAGGATGTTCACAAAAAGCTTGGGCAAATATCTTCGATATTTGCCCAAGCTTTTATTATATTTGAAAGAAACATCAGAAACCTGTTGTCTTCGAATTTAAAATATGGAAAAGAAGTTGGCATTAGAGCACTTAAAGCGTGCAACATTAGACAGCCAGGGGCTAGCACAAAACGCATCGTTCGGAACGGGAAAGAATGCTGTTCTTCATGCTTTGGAGCATCTT
The DNA here is from genome assembly GCF_021869745.1 of Chryseobacterium sp. MEBOG07. Lineage (NCBI taxonomy): Bacteria > Pseudomonadati > Bacteroidota > Flavobacteriia > Flavobacteriales > Weeksellaceae > Chryseobacterium > Chryseobacterium sp. MEBOG07. The sequence goes on along the minus strand of NZ_CP084579.1, from coordinate 2,021,615 downwards.
GGATACATACAGATTGACACTTTGTCTATGGTAGAACGTGCCCACCATCATACTTTATGGACGAGAATTCCTGATTTTCAGGCAGATTTCCTAGAACAGCTGGTAGAAGAGCGTAAAGTATTTGAATATTGGTTTCATGCAGCTTCTTACCTTCCTATACGGGATTTTCGCTATGCTTTGCCCCAAATGCTTACCATCAAACGAGGTGAATCCCGGTACTACAATGCCGATCCTAAAATGATGGAATATGTCATCGATACCATCCGCAATGAAGGTCCTAAAAGAGCAAGAGATTTTGAAAACGAAAGCCATAAGGCAGGAAGCTGGTGGAATTGGAAACCTGCTAAACTAGCTCTGGAAAGACTTTTTATCCAAGGTGACCTTATGATCAGCGGACGTTCCGGCATGCAGAAAACGTATGATCTTACCGAAAGAGTTTTACCTTCTTTCATTGACACCACAGAACCTTCTCAACTTGATTTTGCGGAATATTTAGTAAAAACCAATCTCCGGGCGTATGGATTTACCACTTTAAAACAGATCACCCATCTTAGGACTGGAAATGATTTAAAACAAAATGTCAATAAGGTATTACAAACGATGCTTGACGAAGGATTAATATCTCAAATCAAAATAGAAGGATTGCCTTCCGTCTTTGTTCAGAACGGGGTTTTTGAAAAGACATTTGATGCGATGGATTCCAATATACAGCTCCTGTCTCCGTTTGATAATTCCATTATCCATCGTGACCGGATCAAACAGATCTTTGATTTTGATTTCAGGTTGGAATGCTATGTTCCAAAGGAAAAAAGACAATACGGCTACTTCTGTCTGCCTATCCTCTTTGGTGATCAGTTTATCGGAAGAGTTGACTGCAAAGCTCATAGAAAGGAAAAAAAATTGGAGTTGATCCATTTGCATATTGAAAACAATACGATAGACATTGAATCGTGGCTTAAACCTTTTATAGAAACAGTAAATCGTTTTGTCATCTTCAATGGTTGTGAGTCTTTGTTCCTTACAAAAGTAAGCCCGACAAAGTTGAACCCAGCTGTAAAAAAGGGATTGTCAAAATTCGGTTTAAAAAGGTAATTTCTTTTATCTCACATCAATATTTCTATTAAAAGACAAATCGCATTATGAGTTCCATAATGCGATTTTATTTTTTAAGTTTAGTTTAATTTCTGATTCGTTTTCTGGACAAAATCATTCCACTGCTGATTCAGGTAGGTTACTGCTTTCTTTTCTCATTGTCGTTCAAAGAAGAATAATTAATCGAATTAAAAACCAGTTTTTTCAATGCTTTTATATCCAGTTCCCAATACACCATAGCTACCCAGAAATCATAGCTAAGACCGGTATATCCGTACACTGAAGGATCATCACTGTTGATGGAACATTGTACACCATTGCTCAGTAAAACTCTTGCAGGGTGATTTCTAAGATCGCTCACATACCCCAAAATCTGATTGCTGAGTGGGCTTACCTCAACCAGTTTATTCTGTTTTCTGATCTGTTCCATTGTTTTTGGGAAGTAAATAAGGTTCAGGCCATGCCCAATTCTTTTATTGTCCAGAAGAGCGATATCCAAAACATTTTCATTAAAGATAGAATTGGTTTCACCGGCGTGAAGGAAAAGAGGCATTTCCATCCCATATTTTTGATTAAGCTCCTTCAGTTTGGTCCAGTTTTTCTCAAAAAAACTAATACTGTGTCCCGCAGCTTCATCTGCTACAAGGTCAAAGCCTGTAATCATGTCGGGAAAGTTTTTCTTCAACTCGAAAGCCATTTCCAGCTGTTTATCAATATTCTCAGTATCTAAAAATTTAAAGCTGGAATAGATCAGCTTCAAGCTGAACTGCGGATCGGACTTGTGTACTTCTTTAAGAACGTCCTGCAGATCTGTAATCGATGTTTTTAAAGGATATTTTCCATTCTTAAAGTCGTAAAGCTCGTCAAAGATAAATCGGATCTCTACATGCTGAACTTTATCTTTTATGAGGTCCTGAAAACCTTTCAAATAATATTCCTTAAAGAAAGGACGATAAGGCAGCAACAGGCTGATTCGTTTAAAACGTTTTTCAAATTCAATCCAATAATCTGTGTAAGAACAAAGGTTATCCCTTTTCAGGGTAAGAAGCTCCTGTAGCTGTTTTTCAAAACCAGGATCTGAGCTCAGTTTTTTATCCAGACTGACAAATCCGTTCGGAACTTTTCCTTTTTCAAAAAAGCAAGTTGTCCAGTAATGAATTGGTCATTGTCTTTCTGATCGTACACATAACATTCCTGGTATTTTCTGGCAGCTGAAATAACCCATTTTACATCTGTTATCCCTCCACTGTGGGTATGCAGCAAACCTCCTTTCGGCATAGTCTGAAATATTTCAAACAGCTTACTCTTCTCTATCATTGGTTTTATTTCAGTAAAAGAACTGTTATATAACGATACTTTTTTCGCTTCTGTTTCGCTGATAAACTGCTTTCGAATCTGGAATATTTTTTTGTCCAAGGCTATTTCGGCATCAGACAATTGTATGTCGGCATCAAATGCTAAGGCTTCATTTCCCTGCTTTTCCTGCAACCAGCTCTGTTGATAGGCCGTTTTTTCAACTGTTTTATTTTGACCCCAAAATAGAGGTGCTCCCAGAAGTGTTATATAAGTAAGGTATTTTTTCATCATAGATCATAATATTATATTGGAGGGGTGTCCGTTAAAAGTAGCTTGTTACAGCAAAAATTGTGCAGAATAAAGATATTTCAAAAATAATATTAATTTTTCTGTTAAAAACCTTCAATAGCTCTTTAAAACTGAACTTTCGCTTTTTTACGGGAATCTGACAGATAGTAATGCCATAGTATCATTGATGCGACTGATCTTAAGGGTGCCCATTGTTTTGTCATTTCAAGGATTTCCTCTTTGCTCATCTTGGGAGAAAGATTTTTCAGGCGTTTTAAAGAATTGACAGCTGCCAGGTCACCAATAGGAAAAATATCTGTTCTTTGAAGCGTGAACATTAAGTATACATCAATAGTCCAATTACCTATTCCTTTCAGTTGAATTAATGTTTTGCGGACCTCATCATTAGACATTTCCGGCATTTTATCAAAATTAATTTCTCCATTAATCATCGCTTGTGCCAGCCCTCTGATATAAATCGTTTTCTGGCGGCTTACATAGCAGGCTCTCATTTCTTCATCGCTGAGTGTAAGGATCTGCTCCGGAGTGATGGTCTTTGTTTTTTCTATTAACTGCCGTAAAGCTGCCAAAGCCGATGCTAAAGAAACCTGCTGTTCCAGAATAATATGAACAAGCGTCTCAAAAGTATTTTCCCGTGTCCACATTGGCGGATATCCATGAGTATCTAAAATTAATTTTAAATCAGGATCCCGGTTTGCTAAATAATTGCACAATTCATGGAAGTTTTCTGAATGGAAAACCTCTGTCCTAATTGCTGAGGTTTCAGAATCTGTTTTTTTATTCATCGTTCCTTTTTTCATTAAAATAAAGAAGGCATTGTATATCCTCTTTCCAGATCCAGAAGTATCGATTTATTTTTTAATCCTCCTGCAAAACCGGTCAGTTTTCCCGATACTCCAATGATTCTGTGACAGGGAACAATGATGGATACTGGATTTTTGTTTAAAGCTCCCCCTACAGCACGAACGGCTTTCACATCACCCAGGATTTTTGCAAGTTCTCCGTATGTTTTTGTTATACCGTATGGAACTTTTAATAAAGCGGTCCAAACTTTAACCTGAAAATCGGTTCCTTTAAAATCAAGGGGTACGGTAAAAATGGTTCTTTTATTTTCAAAATATTCTTTAAGCTCTTTCTCTGCCTGCAAAATAATGGGATGCTCTTCTGTTTTCACAGGAGCAGAAAGCTTTGTTCTTGTGTAGTCCTCACCTTCCCAGATGATCGCAACAAGTCCTTTATCAGAAGCAATCACTTTGATCAGTCCCACAGGAGACAAAACATCTTTATAAACCAATTGATCAGGATCTTTCATTATGTTTTTATAATTTTTTTACTGCGTTCACTTACAGGTTCAGAGCCTGGTAATACTTGTAACATAACGCCTACCATAACCAGGCAAATCAATATACAAATAATTCCGAAGTGGTAAGCAGTCTGCCAGCTTTCTTTTGAAAAATAGAAAAATACTCCCCCAATAACACTTACTCCTAATGCAGAAGCGGTCTGCTGAAAAGTGGAATAAATTCCTGCTGCACCTCCCGCATATTGAGACGGAACATTTTTAAGGGCAATATTCAATAATGAAGGGAGCACAAGACCATTTCCAAATCCCCATGCTGCCATTAATCCGATCACCAATCCGTTACTGATTCCCGGTTTCCAAAGGGTCATCTGAAGATAAAATGCTATAAACAGAATAAGGACGCCTACCTGCAATACTCTCTTTCCATATTTTATAATCAAACGGGAAGCCATTACAGAAGAAACGACAAATAAAATCCCCGGAGCGATAAAATATAACCCGGAATCAAGAGCCGAAATGCCAAGCCCATTCTGGAGGTACACCGCACTCAATAATAAATAGGCGGTATGCAGCATAAAGTGAAATAAAACGGCCGTTAATCCGATATTAAAATCTTTTATTTTAAATAATCTAACATCAATCAAGGGGTTTCCGCTTCTGCTTAGCTTCATTTTTTGATTATAAATGAAAATAACAAACAGAATAAAAGACAATCCCAACAGTCCGAAACTCCACAACGGCCATCCTGCCTCCCGCCCCTGAATCAAAGGATAGATAAGGGAAAACAGAGCCAATGTGAGAATGAGTATTCCGGTATAATCAAATTTTGTGCTTTCATGTCTGGGAGTTTCAGTAACGTATTTGTGTGTGGCCCAAAGTGTAATGATTCCTATCGGAAGATTGATAAAGAAAACCAGCCTCCAGCCTTCTATTACCCAATGTGTATCTGATAAATAACCACCCAGCACCTGCCCTATTGCAGCGGCTGTACCCAAAGTAATTCCGTATAATCCAAATGCTTTTGCCCGTTCTTTAGTATCTGTAAAAAGCACCTGAATGAATGCTATCGTCTGAGGAACCATAAATGAAGCGCTTAATCCCTGAAAAAATCTTGTAACGTTCAATTGGAATGCTGATTGTGACAATCCACATAAACAGGACGCTATGGTAAAGGCAAACATTCCCCAAAAGAAAACTTTTTTCCTTCCGAAGTGGTCTCCAGCCCTGCCTCCTGTAATCAGAAAAGCAGCATATCCGAGGAGATATCCGGCAATCACGAACTGCATTTCGCCATCGGTGGCATGAATTCCTTTTTTAATCGTGGGTATTGCGATATTGATAATAAATACATCGATAACGGAAAGTAAAGGAGCTGCCAGAACAATGATCAGTTCCAGCCATTTATTGGTTGTGTGTTTCATTTTAAATCAGTTTTTGAATAATTTTTTTTGCAGATTGTATTTCATCCGGCTTTTTAAAAACAGAAGCGGTGACAATGGAGCCTTCCAGCATGACATAAATGGTTTCTGTCAGTTCTTCATCTGTAAGAATCTTTTTGTGACCGGAATTCATAACAAGAGTCCTTATAAAATCTTTGCTGTGAACTTTTGTAGCCTGAATTTCTGCTAAAACCCTAGGATCGTTTGTTCCTGCTTCATCATTGGCTTTGATAAACGGACAGCCTCCATACTGCCTGATCTCCTGTCGTTTGGTATGGTGATCAAAAATAGCCAGCAGTTTTTCCTTCGGATCGCTCACTTCGCTGACGCTTGCTTCAAGCCTGCTAAACCAAAGCTGATGCATACGCTGAATATAGGCGACCAACAGATCCGCCTTTGTTTCAAAATGTTTATACAAAGACGCTTTTGCAATATCAGATTCACTGATGATCTGATTAATACCTGTATTACTATATCCTTGTTCGTAGAATAGTTTTTCTGCGGTATCTAAAATTTTGTCAATGACAACCTGTCCTCTCTGTTTCATGAAGCAAAGGTATGTAATAAATAGACAAAGTTGTCTATTTATTATTTTAGCTTTTTTCTATTTGCTTCATTGATTTTGTCTTCTTTGATCTTAAAAAACCATAGCATCATTTATTTTTCAAATGATGCTGGGTTCTGTATTTATCAGAAAAGTGTCATATTTCCTATTTACTGAAAGGAAGTTCTAAACTCCAGTGGAGAAAGAAGTGTTTTACTTTTAAAGAGTTTTGTAAACGACTGCGGGTGCTCAAAACCTAATTCATAAGCGATTTCACTTACAGATAAATCTGTGGTAGAGAGTTTTTCTTTAGCCTTTTCAATCAGTTTTTCATGGATCAACTGCTGAGTGCTCTGGCCTGTAAGTGTTGTTAATAAACGGCTAAGATAATTGGAAGATATCCCAAGTTCATTGGCAACAAGCTGAACCGTGGGCAACCCTTTTGAAACCAAATCATTATCACTAAAATAATTATCTAATAAGGACTCTAAGCGGTTAAGAATAGTATGATGGATAATTTTTCTGGTAATAAACTGCCGTTCATAAAACCTTTCGGAATAATTGAGTAATGTTTCAATATGTGAAATGATAATATTTTGGCTGAACTTATCAATCACAGCATGGTATTCCTGCTCAATATTTTCTATAATCCGATTGATGGTAAGTTCTTCTTTTTTTGAAAGAAATAAAGCCTCATTCACTGAATAATCAAAAAAGTCATATTGTTTGATAATTTTAGCGAGCGATGTTCCCCACAGAAAATCAGGGTGAATCAGAAGCATCCAACCGGATTGTTTTTCCTGAGAACCAGCTTCCGTTTCAATTCTGAAAACCTGATTGGGCGAAATGAAAAACAAAGTTCCTTCATCAAAATCATACTCCTGCTGACCGTATTTCAACTTACCATTAATTCCTATTTTTAAAGAAATCTGGTAAAAATCCAGCATCCAGTTGACCTCTCCAATATCTGAAGGCCGCTTTACATCTTTATAGTCGATCACACTGATCAGCGGATGCTCAGGAGGTGGCAGCCCTCTTGAACGGTGAAATTCTGTGATACTCTTTATTCTTTTTGTAACCCGTCGTTCCATATCTATAAAATTACGAATTGTTTTTACAGGACACCTTATTATTTCCCTTATCAGCATTAGAAGTTCAATTAACAGAAAAAATCAAAGGTTTTTAAAACTTGTGTGAACTTACTCTACACAAAATATTCTCTTAGGCTTACTTAAGTGTCTATATCTTTTGTAATTTTTGTGGTTTAATATTTATTTTTCATCATTATGATAAGCATCAGCAAATTCCTTTGCAAAATCCACCAATTTTACTTTTCCCAAAACAGGCTGATGCTGATAATAGTCTTCATAGAGAATTCCGCTTCCCTGAGCTGCCTGCGTTTCTACAAAACCTCTCGCTACCTGTTCATTGAAACCGATATTAAGCCAGTTTTTCAATAATTCTTCATCTGAAATTACCTTCCACTCTAAATCCGGCTTACCGATAGATTCTCCCAGCGCTTTCGTAATTTCATCAGGGGAAACCTCATCACTGGCTACATAGCGCACTTCCCTTTCTGTAAATGGCTTGTCCATTTCTTCAGCGACAACATCTGCAATATCCAATGGAGAAACCCAAGGCTCTTTTTGATCTCCTCCCCAATTGGAAATAATTGCTCCTTTGTTTTTTATCGTATTAATGAACGAAAACATATTAAAATAAATACCGACAGGACGAATGAATTTAATCACGACATCATCAGCCAATTGTCTCAAAATCTGTTCAACATGGTAATGAAATACGATTATGCCAGTCCCTTTATCTGTATGGGCTCCAATACTGCTGAGGTGGATAATCTTCTTCACTCCCGAACGTTCCACGGCAGTTTTGTAATTTTGTCCAATTCTACTGATCGCTCCAATAAAATCAATGTTTTTATCAAACATATCGCCTGCTGCTTCCATTGTTTCCATTAAATAGACAATATCTGCTCCTGTAAAAGTTTCTGTGAGAAAATCTGCATCAAACATACTTCCTATAGCCGCTTTTGCTCCCAATGCTCTGATGGAACCTGCCCGTTCTTCATTACTGCTAATCACCGTTACTGAATGTCCTTTTTGTATAAGTTCTTTGGTAAGCGGTTTTCCGATGTTCCCGATGGAACCAGTTAAAACAATATTCATTTCTTTAATTTTTTGTTGATGTAAAATTCCGAAATGTACCTAAAAGAGACTTCGCCGAATCTATCTTCTTCTTAGCCAAAAGAGGAATATGAGTGGATAGCAGGATAAAGCTCTTAATCCCTACTTTTATCATTCTTCATGCTATAAAATAAATTAAAAGTCTACAAAACCAATAGACTTATTGTATTAATTTTAATTCACCGTGAAAAAGGTTCTTTTTTATAATTTTTTAACATTTTCAAACCCATCTACAACTTATTGTTTTTCAAGTAAATAAATCAGTAAAATCATGTTTTATTTTATTAACCTACTAATTTAGTAGACTAATATGATTTATCTCATACTCCCCTTTAATCCTGATTTACCAATTATTAAATAATTTTGACCCAGTTAAAAAAAACATAAACTTTATTCTCATGAATAAGAATACCTTTAATTCTTACTATTGCACCCTTCTGACGGCAGCTCCTATACAGCATAAATGTTCTGTAGTTTCATGCCATTCACAGCACAACTGTATTTCTCAAAATATGTGCTTTGATATGATGTGCAAAATGATGATGTCATAGCTTTCTAAAAGATACATTCATTACTGTAGGAATTAAAGCCAAAGAGTTCAAGGCTTCTTTAATCCGGGTACATCTCCTGTAAATTTTAATATTCTATTTCTTACACCTCCCTGAAAAAGGAGGCAGGGAATCTCATTATTTCTTACAGAGATCAACAGTAATTACACAGTTCAATTTTAACCCTAGATTAATATATAATGAAAAAGAAACAATGCAAACTTGGTGTATTGGCCTTACTCCTATTCGCGGAATATGGTTTTGCACAAAGTAAAGACAGCCTTTCCAAGGAAACCTCCATAAAAGAAGTCGTGGTGGTAGCTTTTGGAAAGCAGAAAAAAGAAGAAATCACAGGATCTGTACAGTCATTGAAGGCCAAAGACCTTTCTAATCTTCAGAACGGAAATATCCTTCAGGGAATTGGAGGAAAAGTAGCAGGGGTACAGGTGATCTCCTCAGGACAACCGGGCTCCCAGCCTACCATCAGAATGAGAGGAATAGGTTCCATCAACGCATCCAGTGACCCGCTAATTGTACTGGATGGTATTCCGTACAGCGGAAACCTGAGCAGTATTGCGTCATCGGATATTGAAAGTATTTCATTTCTTGAAGATGCTTCATCAAATGCCTTATATGGTTCCAGAGGGGCTAACGGAGTTATTATCGTCAATACAAAAAGAGGTAAAAACAAAGGATTGAGTATTGAGGCTGATGTAAGAACCGGGGTCAATTTCAGATCTATTGAGGATTATTCGGTCTATACTTCTCCACAGGATTATTATACCGCCTATTATAACAGAGCCAGAATTGGCGAGATTGCAAGACTAAAACAACCGGGCGCTGTTCCTTCCGGCCCTAGTCCCCATGATGTAGGACTTGCTGCACTGAACAAACTGGGATATGATGCTTATAATATACCGTTCAACCAGCTGATTTCAAAAGATGGATCTTTCAATCCTGATGCAAAGTTATTATACCAGGACAACTGGAAAAAACTGCTTTTCAGACCGGCTTTGAGAAGAGAAGCGACTGTAGGTATCAATGCCAATAGTGATCAGGTAAAATCATATACTTCCCTTAATTATCTGGATGATAAAGGGTATTTAATTTCTTCAGGTTTTGAGCGATTCGGGATCAGATCGAATGTAGACTATTCTATTACTTCAAAATTGAAGCTGACAAGTGCTTTATCTTATACTTACAGCAAACAGGATTTTGGGGAAACGGGAGGCTTTTCCAATCCTTTCCAGTTTGCCAGAAATATTGCTCCTTTTTATCCTGTCTTTCTTAGAGATGATAACTATCAGAGACTTTATGACAATAATGGAAATGCCTTATACGACTATGGAGACGGCCAGGGACCCAACGGAGCTACAAGATCTTATGCCGTTTTTGAAAACCCTGCCGGGAACCTTCAAAAAGATAAGTCTCAGATCATAAGTAATATTACCAACCTTAACCTTGGTTTAAATTACGAAATCATCAAAGGACTGGATTTCACCTATAACTTTGGAGCTTATCTCGAAAACACCAGAAATCTGCAGTTCGGAAATACCGAAGGAGGAACTTCATCTTCTGTAGGAGGTACCATTTCACAAGGTTCTAATTTTAAATATACACTGAACCATCAGCAATTACTTACTTATCAGAAAAAGTTGGGAAGCCACAGCTTTAATATTCTGGTTGGACACGAATTGAATAAGATAAAAGATGATGGGTTTTCAGGATCAAAGCAACAGCTTTTATTGCCCAATTCCCAATCCTTTGACAATGCCGTGAAGATTACCGATTTATCAGGAAGCGGATACGAATACGCTGTAGAAGGATATTTCACGAGATTACTGTATAATTATGACGGAAAATATTTCTTTAATGCCAATATCCGTAGAGACGGTTCTTCAGTTTTTTCTCCGGAAAGCAGATGGGGGAATTTCTATGGGCTGGGACTGGCATGGAATATAGCAAAAGAAGATTTTCTTAAAGACAACACTGTCATTAATTCTTTAAAATTAAAAGCTTCTTACGGACAGCAGGGAAATGACAACATTCTTCTGAGTGGTTCCAGCAGAGATTATTATGCTTATCAGGATATCTACGGAATTAATAATTTCGGGGATGACAAACCAGTTCTATCACTTAAAAAGCAGGGAAATAAAGATTTAAAATGGGAAACTTCCAAAAACCTGAATGCCGGTTTTGAAATCTCACTTTTAAAAAACAGAATAAACCTGAATGCAGATTATTTTGAAAGGAAAGTATCCGATATGATCTATACCCTTCCTCTTCCTCCATCCAACGCAGGTTCTTATGTGAAATACGGAAACATTGGGGATATGACCAACAGAGGTGTTCAGGCCAATATAAGCGTAGATATTCTTCGTGGTGACGAGTTCCAATGGAGTATTTATGCCAATGCCACACATTATAAGAATAAGATCACCCGATTGCCAGCCGAGCAAAGAAATACAGGTTTGGTTTCCGGATTGTTTATTCTGACAGAAGGAGGAGACCGCTATACTTATTTCCTTAAAGAATTTGCCGGGGTAAATCCTGACAATGGTGACGCTTTATGGTACCGTACCTCTATAAATCCTGTCACTCAGAAAGAGGAAAGAACAGTGACCAACAATTACAAGGAAGCTACTGACTATAACACCGGAAAATCAGCTATTCCGAAGGTATATGGTGGATTCGGAACAGATTTTAGCTATCAGAGATTCAATCTGGCTGTGAATTTTGCGTATCAGTTTGGCGGATATGGTTATGATGATGTCTACAGAAGTTTATTCCATTCTGACAGCTACGGTTCTAACTATTCTACAGATCTTGATAAAACATGGACTCCGGAAAATCCAACTGCCGCTTTACCAAGGGTAGATCTTAATGCAACCAATCAAAACGGAAACTCTACGCTTTATCTGATCAAATCAGATTATATCAGTCTTCAGGATATAACCCTTTCCTATCAGCTTCCTGATGGTTTTGCACAACAAGCAGGTTTATCAGGACTTAAAATTTATGTAACGGGAAACAACCTGTATCTGTGGTCTAAAAGAAAAGGATATGATCCAAGAACCTCGTTGACAGGAGTTTCGGATTCATATCGATATTCTCTGTTGTCCAGTGTTTCTTTAGGCTTTAAACTTAACTTTTAAAAGAATGCAATGAAAAAAATAAAATACTTTATAGCAGCGGCAGCCATAGCCTTTATTACTGCCAGCTGTGCCAATGATCTCAATACCTTACCGGAAGGTGATATTTCCGGTGAACAGCTGAATAACGACTCTTCCACTCCGGAAAAAATTCTGGGCGGCGTATATCTTGACCTTCGCAGTAATGGTGCCGGTGGTACTACCGTTCACTCAGATTTCGGAATCATGGGGATCAAAGCAGGTGCCGACCTGATGTCTAATGATGTCATCCAGTCTACCAACCAGCACTTGGGAATGTTTTATAATTATGAGGCAACCAATGCCAGCAATATCGCTTCTGAGATTGTATGGACTACTTTTTATGCAAGAATATTTGTGATCAACAAGCTTCTTGATGATTTAAATAAAAATGCCAATGCAAAGAACAGAGCAATCGCAGGACAGCTGCTTGCTTTGAGGGCTTATTCCTACTTTTATCTGGTCCGTTTCTATGCTAATGATTATAATGGCCATCAGTCTGAACCGGGACTTCCACTGGTTCTTACAGCAGCCAATCCAAGCCAGGGTTTACCAAGATCAACGGTTTCTGAAGTGTATGTACAAATCAAGAAAGATATTGAAGAGTCTATTGGTCTTTTAGATACGTATGCGCGTCCATCCAGAGCCCAGATAGACCAAAGAACCGCCAAAGCCATTGCGGCTGAGGTATTTTTGCAAACCGGAGATTACGTAAAAGCAATTAAATACGCTGAAGAGAGTAAGCAGGGCGTTGCCCTTATGACAGAGGACGATTATACCTCTACCGGATTTTCCAACATCAATAATCCTGAGGTTATATGGGGTTTTCATAATACAATTTCCACAATGAGTATCGGAAATTATTATGCTTCGTTCTTCTCCATGTTTGATAATACCAACGAAGGATATGCCGGTGCTGCACAAATCCGTAAGCTGATCGACAAACGTCTTTATGAAGCGATCCCGGCAACAGATTACCGTAAAAAAGTATTCAACGGCAGTCAGAATGCGGCTTATACTTTTAACGGAAAAACAAAAAACTATCCGCCTTACGTAAGCTGGAAGTTCAAAGATCCTACCCTTTTTGAAGGAGATTATATTTACATCAGAGCTTCCTCATTGTATTATATACAAGCAGAAGCCCTTGCCAGACAGGGAAGAGAAACGGAAGCAAGACAGGTATTATTCGACATTACATCGAAAAGGGATAAAGCCTACACGCTGTCTACAAAATCAGGCAATGAGCTGATCAATGAAATTGTCCTGCAAAAAAGGATAGAACTTTGGGGTGAAGGCTATGCATGGTTTGATATGAAAAGATTAAATACTCCTTTAGAAAGAGTATACACAGGAACGAATCATACTTTTGGAAGGTTTAACCTGACACCAGATAAATTCAGATTCCAGATTCCAAATAAAGAGATTAATAATAACCCACAAATCAAGCAGAATGAGTAGATAAACCAAAAACAATTTTACATTCAAATATATTCAGTGACGAGGCGCCATTTACTTGTAAATGGTGCCTTTTTTATTGACTAAGGTAAGATGCTGATATTTTTTTGACTTTCACTTGCTAAAAATCTTTGATTTTTTCGCGCCTTAAAATTATACATAGAATTAAAAAAACTTGCGCCTTTGCGATCTCCAATATAACCTGTTACTCTTTATGTTTTTTTGGAAAATCGCAAAGGCGCACAATGCTATCAAAAACCTGCTGTAAGGCGCAAGGATTTTATCTGCGATAAAATTGAATACTGCAAATTTTTAAGTCTCTTAAAAATTATTTATTTTATAACAATATCAGATTTGTAATTGTCTTTTACCAGCTCACCGTTTTTATACAGTCGTTGGTTGATTACCTTACCTTTTTCATTAAAGTAAAGCCACAAAGCATTTTTTCTTCCTAAAGAATCCAGGCGTCCCATTTCTTTTGGCATTTTATTATTGTGAAGGATTTGTACTGGAAACAATCCTTTCAGGTCTTTCAACGAATCCATTTTTTCGGGAATCAGTTCAGATTCATTACCAATTTTGAATATATATTTATTTCCTTTGCAGTTTTTTAAAATCAGTTCATCCCCTGAAACCTCGTATTTTCCAGCTGAAAAAGGAGCTGTTATAATTTGGTCATAACTTACTTGCTCCGTTTTCAAAAATTCGAAAGTTCCATTTTTGATATAAAGAGAATATTCTCCGTTCCCGGATTGCAGCTCAACATATTTCGGATATTCTTTATCTTTTTTACAGGAAATAATGGAGACAAGAAGTACAGAAAGGCTAATAATTTTAATTTTCATGGAAACTAATTTATTAAAACATTTAGAATAAAAGAAAAAAGGAAATACATATATTTGGAATCTTTTCCATTCACACATCCCAGTTTTCAAAAAATAAACAATGACCAAAACAAAATTACTTTTCACAGGTGTATTTTCTACCTTGTTATCTATTACTGCAGCAGCGCAGAAAAAAGATATTTATACTCATAAAATAGACAGCATTATAACGGCTTCCAGCCCCTTACCGTTCAACGGAGTTGTTTTGGTTGCTCAGAAAGGGAAAATACAATATCTGAAATCAAATGGCTACAGAGATTTTGAAAAGAAGGTTTCTTTGAAAACGGATGACCAGTTTGAAATCATGTCAAATTCAAAACAGGTCACAGCAGTTTTGATTTTACAGGCTGCTGAACAGGGAAAACTCAACCTTCATATCCCTATAAAAAAATACCTACCTTCGCTTACACAGACCTGGGCAGATACGGTTACAATACATCACCTTCTGAACCATACCCATGGTATTACAGATATAAATAAACCTACCGCTTTCAAAACCGGTTCCCAATTCAAATATGGTAATCTTTCTTATAGGCTGTTGGGAGAAATTCTTAAAAACACGACTGGAAAAACCTTCACAGAACTTGCCAACTCCCTTTTCAAAAAGCTGAAAATGGATAAAACATTTGTTTACAATACCAAGAATAAGCAGGTTGTTGTTCCCGGCTATATGAACATAAACAATCAGTTTGAAAAAGTGAAAGAATCATTTCTGAATGATGATTTAGCTCCTGCTGCAGGTATCATTTCTACAGTGCAGGATCTCGCAAAGTGGGACCAGGCACTATTCAAAGGGAAACTTCTCTCTCCTGAGTTTCAAAAACAAATGCTAACCCCTTCTACAACCTCTCAACACAATGTCTTCGGAAAAGAAAGTATGGGATTCGGATATAATGTGAGATTTATCAAAGAAGCGGGCTTAGATTATTTTGCCGTAACGGGTCTTGGTGACGGATTCACCTGCCTTAATGCCTACTTTCCTTCTACCGATACTAGTTTGATTATCCTCGAAAACCAGATGCCTGAAAAAAGTGAATATTGGAGCTTTAAAGAAGCATCAATCAAGAATGTAGTCCTGAAAGCAATTACCTCTAAGTAAATCAAAAAAATATCCTATAAAGCATCTATCAGAGATCTTAAAATATACTGCCATCAATTTTATCTCAGATAAAATCCTGGCGCCTTACAACATACCTTTTATACTATTTTGCCCCTTTGCGTTTTCCAATTAAACCCCTTATTTTTTTGGAAAACGCAAAGGGGCAAAGCTTTTTTTGATCTTACAATTTTTAAGACGCAAAAAAAATCAAAGATTTTTAGCTAGAATAATATTTTTTCAAAACTTTTGTTTTAATCATAGAGAAGGGGTTTTCTATTACAAATCTGTAGAATAAGCCCCCCAGAATACAAGCGAAAAGACACAGAAGAAGGCTTATATTATCTGATGTTTCAAGCTTAAAATAATCGAGGGATTCCTGTATCATATGAATAATCCCTTTATGTGAAAGGTAAACAGCATAGGATAAAGCTGCCAGCTGAGTGGTAATAGATGACCTCGACCTGTATAGGAAAGATGATTTTGAAATTGCAGCCATAAGGATTATTCCATAGCTTACCGCCACCATTGTAAACCCAAATACAGAAGCTGTTTTGGAATCCTGTTCATTGCATACCCAAAATGAGATTCCCAACAGCATGAGCCCAAGAAAGAAAAGTTTATTTCCATTCGCTTCAACCATTTTTTTAAATACTGATGAATACTGCATGAGATAGCCGATCAAAACTCCTATTCCCAGTCCATCCAGCCTTGTATGTGTGGGATAATATATTTTCATGTACCACAATTTCCAGAAATCTGAGGAGGCGGTATCTGCTTCTGTAATAAATTCATTCCATGCCATCAATCTGGCCATTAAGGAAAATCCGATAACAGCTATGACTACCAATCCCAGATATTTAAATAATTTGGTTGGCAATACTGTTACAAGCAGTAAAGGAAGGATAAGATAAAACTGTTCTTCAATACACAATGACCATGCATGGGAAAATGTACCCCGGTTGATAACATCCAGCCCGTAGTTTTGTGTGAAAGTCAAAAACTGCCATAAAGGGGATAAAGCCTCCCGCTCTCTGAAAAAAGGAATTGTAAAATAGAGAAATACGGTAAAAAAATAAGGAGGTATGATCCTGAAAAACCGTTTTATATAGAATACTTTCAAACTGATTCTGCCCTTGTTTTCTATCTCTTTAAACAATTGCCCCGAAATCAAAAACCCGCTTAAAACAAAGAAGAGATCTACCCCTGTCCAGCCAAATCTTCCGATACTATCGATCCAGTCAGGATGTTTAAATGCACGGTAATGGTACATCAATACAAGTACAATCGCAGCAGCTCTCAGATGATCCAATCCGTAAAGTCTTTCAGAACGTTCTGTCATTATTTTTTATGCAAATGTTGACAATTTCCGGTATAATTTCTGATGAAGAGTTTAGACGACGCAATATTTAATATCAATAGCAAAATTTGCCATTTGTATCATCAATAATGCTGTCTGCCATTAATTTCAAGCATTTAACACTACTTTTCTATAATGTGACTTAAGATTTTATATTTTTGATGATGATGAAAACCCCGTCAGAAAACCAACTCAGACCAAACGTTTATTTCCAGTTATTCTTCTGGACGGCTTTGTTTTTATTTGGAACCGCAAAAATGTATGGAGAATATGATGGCGGAATTTTTAAAGAAGTGTTGATTTACAACTTTTGCCACTGGATTTTTCAGATTATAGGAGCTAATTTCATCTATTTTATCCTGATCCGATATTTTTTTGACAGGAAAAGGTATATAGAATTTTCGCTGTATCTTATTCTTAGTCTTTACCTTATCTCTGTCATCAACAGGTTTTTTCTTGTTTATATTGCAGAACCACTCTTCACCAATGAAGTCAAAGACAGCGTATTCGATATTTTTACTGATATCCCCTATCTTTTAATGCATTATACATTCACGATTATCAGTGGGGCATTTATCTTTATTTCCATCATGTTTTTCATACGCTATAAGGATGAAAAGGAACATACTATCAAACTGCAAAAAGAAAAAACGGAACTGGAATTACAATCTCTCAAATCTCAGCTCAATCCTCATTTTCTTTTTAATACTTTGAATAATATTTATTCTCTGTCAATGAGCCATTCCGACAAGACTTCACAATCTATCAGCCAGCTTTCAGATATTCTGGATTATATTTTGTACAAAGGGCAGAAAAAATGGGTGCCTGTTTCCGATGAGCTGGCGATTATTGATCATTATATTGCGCTGGAAAGCCTTCGTTATCATGATGAAAGATTAAAAATAGATAAACATATTGTTCTCAACTCACCGAACACTATTCCACCACTGTTGTATCTTACTTTGGTAGAAAATGCTTTTAAACATGGGGCAGGGAAAAGTTCAGGAACCACAGCAATAAAGATTGAATTGGAAACCAATACCCAATATTCTGTTTTTAAAATTGAAAACACATTCCCAGACCATCAGCCGGATCAGGAAAGAGGAATCGGACTGCAAAATATAAAAAGACAACTGGAATATCATTATCAGGGAAATTTTACTTTCCAAATCTCACAGGAAAACAATATTTTTAAAGTTGAAATAACCACTCCTCCACATTATGATTAATTGTATCATTGTAGATGACGAACCTCTGGCAGCGTCATTACTTGAAAACCATATCTCAAAGATTGACGATTTAAAGCTGATAGGAAAAGCTGAAAATGCAATGCAGGCTTATAGAATATTGCAAAATCAGACGATAGATCTTATGTTTCTGGATATTCAGATGCCTCATTTGAATGGAATAGATTTTTTGAAATCATTGCCCCAAAAACCCAAAACCATCTTTACCACAGCCTATCGTGACTTTGCCATTGAGGGTTTTGAACTGGAAGCAGTAGATTATCTTATGAAACCGATTACTTTTGAACGTTTTTTCAAAGCGGTAGAACGTATCCTGAGAAACTCAGCTGAACATAAAGAAGACTTTATCATTATCAAAACAACGGGAATGCACCGGAAAATTTCACTTTCGGAAATTCTTTATTTTGAAAGTCAGGGAAATGATATCAAAGTGGTGCTGGCCAACCAGGAAAGTTTTATTTCAAAAACTAAAATAACAGATCTTGAAACGACTTTATCCGGCAAGGATTTTATAAGGATCCACCGGTCTTTTATCATTAATGCTCAATTCGTTACCGCATTCAGTAATCATGAGGTTCTGCTTGGCAGTCATCAAATTCCTGTGGGGAGAAGTTACAAAAATGAATTTGATACTTTTATCGCTGTTATTTCTAAGCGTTCTATCAATAACTAAAAGAATATTTTTTACAATCTGTTAAAATTTAATTGGTTACATTTGAATACACTGAAAGCAAATACAGCAATTTGCTGAAAAGTTTCAAATTATAAAACCATGAAATATGAAAAATAGATTCTTTATCCCCTTATTTTCAATCTTATTATGCTGCTTAGTATGGACTAGCACTTTCTCACAATCAAAATCTTATACGCCAGTCTCTCAGGAGCTCTACAATACCATCATGAAAAAGGACAGTATTCTTTTTAGCGCTGCCAACTCAGGAAACATTGAAAACCTTAAAACATTTTTCACGGAAAATCTTGAGTTCTTCCATGATGTTGGCGGTATTGCAAACTATAAAGAAACTATTGATAATTTTACCAGAGTCGCTAAAAACTATGCATACACCCGAAGAGTTTTAGTTCCCGGATCTGTAGAAGTATATCCTATTAAAGATTATGGAGCCATACAAACCGGGATCCATCAATTTTGCCGCTTGGAAAATGGTTCACTGATCAATTGTGGAACATTCAAATTTGTTCATATATGGAAACAAACCCCTGATGGATGGAAAATTTCAAGAGTGATCAGCTATGGGCATTAAAATAATTACATTTTATTTTTAATTTAAAAAATTACTCACTATATATCAATAGATTATGACAAATAATCACTTCATTCCATAATTTTAACATTTGTTAAAACGGCAACACCCACTCATTGTAAACAACTGTAAATAAATAGGTTATATTAAATTTCATATACAATGATTTGCATAACATTATTCCAGCAACCTGTATGGATATTAAAAAAAATGGTTATTTTTGCTCCAATTGAATAAAATTGCTTTTACGCTTTTTTATTAGTAAATTTATGTGCACCAAGTTGTAAAACATTAAAATTCATTTCATGAGAAAAATAATTCTACTTATTACATGTATGTTCGGTATTTCGGTTTTCTCACAGATTAAAGTGTTGAAAAATGAAAGTTTGGTGGAAATTGGTAAAGATAATTCCGTTGGTCTCTATAAAAAGGAAGATAAATTTACAGTCAACTACCAGGATCTGAATACCAGCAACCTGAATACGATCCGATCTTTTTCATTCCAGAATATCAATGGGGATGTCACGGGGTTATTTAAACTTATTATAGATGGTTTTATCTCTACTCCGGATGAGAATATTGTATTGGAACTTCCCAATGACATCATCGAGCTTCATTATGAAAAGAATTATGGTCAGCAGACCGTACAGTTTATCCAGGTCATCAACAAAAACCGAAAATATATAGGTAAATCACAGTTTTTGAACCAAAAACAGGTGGAGAAAATTTTTGGAAGAACCAATGGAAAGTATGCAATGTATGAAAAGCCTTCAGCTGTAAGCCCAACTGCGAATAAAGGAACTTCTAATACTGCTTCTACTGCTACTCCCACAACAGGGGAACCAAGAAAAAATCAAGAAAATAATTATATTTTATAAATATTGCGAAACTCATTCCATCGGATGAGTTTTTTTATTTTATTTTTGCAGAAAGACATTATAACTTATGCCGCTTCAGATAATCAATTTAACCAAAAAATTTGGGGAGCAGACTGCCCTTGACAATATCAACATTTCTATTGATAAGAATGAAATCATCGGACTTCTTGGCCCCAACGGTGCCGGAAAATCTACCTTGATGAAATCTATTGTCGGAGCACTGAAAATTGACCAGGGAGAGATTATTTTCAACGGTTTGAATATCTCTGACCACGAGATTGAAAGCAAAAAGAAAATAGGTTTCCTTCCTGAAAACAACCCGCTTTATCTGGAAATGTATGTGAAAGAATACCTTCAGTTTGTAGCTAATATTCACAAAATCTCTGCATCCAGAGTAGATGAGGTAATAGAATTGGTAGGAATTACCCCTGAAAAATCTAAAAAGATCGGGCAATTATCTAAAGGATACAAACAACGTGTAGGACTTGCACAGGCTATTATTCATCAGCCGGATTTACTGATTCTGGATGAACCTACGAACGGTTTGGACCCTAATCAGATCATTGAAATCCGTAATGTAGTAAAAGAAATTGGTCAGCAAAAAACGGTTTTATTATCTACTCACATCATGCAGGAAGTAGAAGCGCTTTGTTCAAGAGTGATTCTTATCCATAAAGGGAATATTCTTCAGGACTGCCCTATTGATGAGTTTAAAGGTAAGTTTGAAAGTCTGGAAGATGCTTTTGCTAGTTATACCGCATAAAGAATATGAAATCGCCCGAAAAAATTTCGGGCGATTTTTTAATTTTTAATGATATATCCTACTGGTACTTTCATGTGTAAAATCTCGTACTTTTTATAGTGGACCCAGAATTTATTTTTGTTATGAAAATCCTGGTTCATATATATCGTATCTTTTTGCGGCATAAGCACTATATAAATATTCTTGTCAAGAGTTCTTATTTTCTCACTTACAACAGTAATATTTGATAATTCTATTTTTGAAAAAGATAAATTACTCTGTTCGATTTTCGAAGTCTTTATATTCTCTATAAGCTCATTCTTAATCAAATGATCGCGTACTCTATCCATTAACATAAGTGAAATAAAACTAAAAAGAGTAACTAGCAAGGCTCTAGATTCTTTTTTTAAAATCTTACAATAAGTATAAATAAGGAAGGAAATAATAAAACTAATAATTAGAAGTACAATAATTGACTGAACTATATAAATCATTATTAAAATTTATTGCTTATTTTTTCTAAAATTAAGAATTGTTATCCGGTTTTTCTTCAATTACAGAAACCGTTTCTACATTTTTCTTCTGAACCTGTTCCAGCAGTTGAAGTCCCAAAAGTCCGCTGATTCCTCCATTTGCAGAATCTCCGCTTCCACTAATAAGAACGTCGGGCATTATTTTTACATTTTGTGAAGCTATATTTTCCATGATTTTCAATTGGGTGAAATTATTACCGCCCATTGCTTCCACCGATAATTTATAAGACTCCGCATTGGATTTACCTATGGCAAGAATTTTTTCCGCTTCCGCATTACCGGTCAATGAAATTTGTTCCGCACTTGCTTTTGCCAGCAATTCTATCTTTTCGGCTTCGGCTTTTGCAAGAAGTCTTGTTTTCTCGGCTTCACCTGTTGCTAAAAGCTGCAATCTGTCTCCTTCTGCATTCGCCTGTAGTCTCACGGAATTGGCATCTCCCGTTGCTTTTTTCACCGAAGCATCTGCAATTCTTTCCGCAATCAAAACTCCCTGATCTGCCTTTACAATTTCCTTCTGCATATCAGCAACAGCTGTTTCTTTTTCCAGCGCCTGACGTGTTTCCTGAGCCAGCATTTCAGTTTCGTAAGTAATTTTCTGTTCCTCTGCCAATTTTCTGTCCGTTAAAGTTTTCATTAAACTTTCCGGAGGAACAATCGCTCCAATTAAAGTATCAACTGCATTTACATTATATTGTTCTAAAACACTGCTGATATGGTCTTTTGCTGATTGCTGTCTTTCTTTTCGGGTTCCCAAAAAGGCAATCACATCACTATCCTGAGCCGAGTTTCTGAAATAGTTTCCAATCGTTGGCTCTAAAACCTGACTGACAAGATTGATCATATTTCCAAAACGGGCAATCACTTTTGGAGCTTCATACGTAGGAATATGAATGATTTGCGAAACATCAAGATTGAAAGGAAAACCGTCTTTACTTCGTACCGTAATGGTTGAAAGATTTTTATCGAGCTGATGAGATTCTATTCTTTCAAAAGCCCAGTTTAACACTAAATTGGTAGTAGGAACAAGTTCAACCTTCATAATATAAGGGTTAATCGGATATTTCCCGGGACCGATAGGTTCGGCCCAAACTCCTTTACGTCCTTTCTCAACAATATTTCCATGCTTAAAATCAACTCCGCTCAAATCTTTTCCTTCTTCTCCCACATAGCTGATAATTACTCCAACATGACCAATCGGAATTTCCGTCATTTTCACCATTTCAACTTTTGTAAACCATGGATTTAAGAAGTAAGAACCCGCCAGGATCACCTGCTCCTGAAGACCTTTGTAGCCACCATTATTTAAAAAAGTATCAACATCCTGAAACTTATTATGGTCATTGATAATTTTACCTGCAATCTGACCTTCTTCTAAAGGACTTCCCTCCATTGTCGTGATAACTCCCACTGCATTATCAGGAATCTGAGTCATATCCGTTAGTTCTATTTCAAACAACAACGTATTGATTCTGTAAGATCCCGGTGCAATAATCGCAGTTTGGCGGCCTTTTCGCCCTCCGTTTCTTAAAAAAGCTTCAGCATCCTGAAAAGAATCACAGTCAACTTTTCTAGCTAAAATCCTTCCTGTTTCTAATTCTGCACCATCTTTTGCCAATAATAATCCTATTTTACCAGTCGGGATCACTATAAAGGGTTGAAAATCGATAGAATACTGCCATATCCATTTTCTGAAATACACGCCAGGAGCTAATGTCTGAGCCTGAAAACCCGCTTCCCCATTAGTTGCGATAATTCTTCCTTCCGGAAGTTCCTGCTTACCTACCAACACGAATTTTTTGGTAACTAAACCAATTCTGTCCTGAGGCACAATGATTAATCCAAAGAAAATTCTCAAAATAAATTTGTAAAAAAGTACGCACAAAAGTGCAATTACAGCCGGAATCATCCAGCCATGAAAAGCTAATTCCATAGTTTGTTTGTTTTGTTTTTGATTAAATTTGAAAACAGGGATTTTGCTCTGGTTCTTCGGAATACGAAAAAACAGAGTACGAATTATATGATAATTCTTTCGAAAAAAATTAAGAAGTTATAGGAGGAGATGTATTAAAAATCGTGAAAATGATTTCTGATACTTTTAATAGAAAAAACTTAAAGTTAATTAGTTTCATTTTGATAATAAAGGAACGAGATCCTTTGATGGTACAAATGTACATAAGAAAAGTATTCACTTGTTTCAGAATCTGATAATATTTCACAAATAAAATGATAATTAATTGAAAATCAGTTCCATTATTTTCTAAAAACAAACATATTGTGACCTCAAACGTCTCTTTACCAGCCTTATACTTCTTCCTTACAATTGAAAAATGGCGCTATATTTGATAGAGTCTGAAATGTTAACCAATAACCATTTAATATGATAAAGCATATTTTATTAGGAACCTTCTGCTTAGCTCAGTTTTCTTTCGTTGCAGCTAAAGAAGTTCCGAACCCGAAAACAGATCGTTTTATAACCTCTTCTGCTCTTCAGCAGGTCCCTAAGACGGTTATTATTAAAACCAAAAAGTTTAAGATCAGAATCGACAAGCAGCCAAACGGCAAATACCTTTACCAATCATGGAATGCCAATGCAAAGATTACAGCAAAACCTAGCATGATCATCAGCGACGGTGAACTGATTCCTGATGGTTCAGGAGGAAATTATTATATTGCTTTCAACAATGAAGGCCACAGTTACCAGATCTGGAGAAATTACCTTACAGATTCTGCGAAAAAAGCACCTTATACATTGGTGGTAAACGATGCTAATGATCGTGAAATCGTGCGTCAGGATGGATATGTCGTTAAAAATTAGATTGTAAATGCAGGAAGATGGAAGATGGAGGCTGGAAGTTGATAGCCTCGTTTTTAGATCCTAAGGTCTTCCCAACTCTCTTATAAAATAAAAATCCTGCACTGGTGCGGGATTTTTTATGTTCCGGATTGTCTTAGTTCTGTAAATAGACTGCTTTCTTCGTAGCTTTCTTTGGCTGCATTGTAACCAATATTGAAAATCTCTTCCAGTCTGTCTTTTCTGCGTTCAAAAGTTCCGTAGGCAGATAGTTTCTGGGAAGAAATGAACCAGTCACAGTACTCAAATTTTATTTTTTCAATTCTGTAGGAAAGAAGGTCATAAGAACGGGAAACAATTGCTTTGATTGAGTTCAGATCTTTGATCTTAGCTTCATTGGGCGGAGATACAAATACACCGATCAGCTTATCACAATCATCCCTGATGATATCTGCAGGAAAATTGTTCAACACTCCTCCATCACAGTACATTTCCTCACCAATAATGTAGGGAGTCGTTATTCCGGGAATGGAGCATGAAGCAATGATGGCATCAACGATCTCAAAATCGTTGTCAAAAATCTTCTGGGTTCCGGCAACGAGTTCTGTTGCCACAATTTTCACTTCTATATCCAGATCTCCTAGTTTCATTTCATGAAAAATAGGTTTCAGATAGTTTCTGAATATGATTGAAGAAACGAGTCCCGGCTGATTGAATGTAAAATGTTTCCAGTTGAAAAAATAGATGGAATTAAAAAATTCCAGAATTTCTTCCGGCGTTTTTCCGATGGCATGAAGACAGCCTACGATAGATCCGGCACTACAGCAGGAAAGGATATCAACCTCAATATGTTTTTCCTGTAAGAATTTTAATACTCCTGCATGAGCGATTCCTTTGGTACCGCCACCCGATAAAACAAGTCCTACTCTCTCCGAATTCATTGAATAAATGTAAGGAAACAGCCCGATATAATGAGATTAATTTTTATAAATATGTTGATTTTAAAATTATTTTAATAAAATCTATAATATTTCGTCAAAAAATTCACTACAAAAAATCAGAATGGGATTAATTTGTAGTGCTCGTATGATGATCAATTAATATGTTTTAATACCAAACCTCACAGGTTTTTGAAACCTATGAGGTTTAGTTTACTATATTTCAGATTAGTAGTAATGAAAAAAAGCCTGGATTTCTCCAGGCTTTTATTATATCAATTTCTGTAAATTTCAGATTAAATGTGAATCACTTCACCGTAAGCAGCAGCAGCAGCTTCCATAATTGCTTCAGAAACTGTTGGGTGCGGGTGAATAGACTTGATGATCTCGTGACCTGTAGTTTCCAGTTTTCTAGCTACCACAGCTTCAGCAACCATATCTGTTACTCCTTCACCGATCATGTGGCATCCTAACCACTCACCGTATTTAGCATCGAAAATCACTTTGATAAATCCGTCTGTATTTCCGTTTGCAGTTGCTTTACCACTTGCAGAAAGAGGGAATTTACCTACTTTGATTTCGTATCCTTTTTCTTTAGCCTGCTTTTCAGTAAGACCTACAGAAGCTACTTCAGGGTGACAATATGTACATCCAGGGATATTACCATAGTCGATTTTTTCAACGTGCATTCCTTTGATTTTCTCAACGCAAGTGATTCCTTCTGCGGAAGCAACGTGAGCCAATGCCTGAGTTGGGATGATATCTCCAATTGCATAGTAACCTGGTACTGAAGTTTCGTACCATTCGTTTACCAATACTCTTCCTTTGTCTGTCTGGATTCCTACTTCTTCTAATCCGATGTTCTCGATATTAGCAGCAATACCTACAGCAGATAATAAGATATCAGCTTCAAGAGTGATGTTTCCATTAGCTGTTTTTACGTTAGCTTTTACTCCTTCACCACTTGTATCAACGCTTTCTACAGAAGCATTGGTCATGATTTCGATCCCTGTTTTTTTCAGAGATTTCTCTAAGTGCTTAGAGATTTCTTCATCTTCTACAGGAACGATGTTTGGCATAAATTCAACAACAGTTACTTTAGTTCCCATTGTGTTATAGAAATCAGCAAATTCTACCCCGATCGCTCCAGAACCTACAACGATCATAGATTTTGGCTGCTCAGGAAGAGATAATGCCTGTCTGTATCCGATTACTTTTTTACCATCTTGTGGCAAGTTTGGTAATTCTCTTGAACGAGCTCCTGTAGCAATGATAATATTGTTTCCTGAATATTCAGTTACTTTACCATCTTTATCTGTAACAGAAACTTTTTTTCCTTTCTGTACTTTTGCAGTACCAAGAATTACGTCAATCTTATTCTTTTTCATTAAGAATTCGATTCCTTTGCTCATTTTGCTGGCAACACCACGGCTTCTCTGAATCACATTCGGGAATTCAAAGCTTGCCTCCACTTTATTCAAACCATAATCTTCAGCATGGTTGATATAATGAAAAACCTGAGCAGATTTCAATAAAGCTTTAGTTGGAATACATCCCCAGTTAAGGCAGATTCCTCCTAAGTTTTCCTTCTCGATAATTGCGGTTTTGAAACCCAATTGTGCTGCTCTGATCGCAGTAACATATCCACCAGGACCACTTCCAATGACAATAATATCGTAATTCATTACTTTAAAAATTTTTATGCGAATTTAAGGAAAAATATTGGATGTTTCATGTTTCTGAAAACTGATCTTAAAATGCATTAACAAAGCTATTTTTATTTAATTTTACACAAAGAAAGAGAACACAAAACGTGCTCTCTTTCAATAAATTTTCTTTTACATTGAAAACTTCTCAAAGTTCAACCTATAAAAAACGGCTCTTTTAATTTTAATAACTGCAAAAATTCTGTATTATTTTGCCTGTCTAAGCAATCGCTTTTCAGTTGCATATCTTTGATTTAAGGCTTTCATCTGATCTCTCTTCATCTGTTTGGTAGCAAGCGGATGATTAAGAATCAGTTTTTTCTCCAGATTATATTTTTTGGTAAGCTCTTGCATTTTAATATTAACCAACTCGGTTTTTGACGGGTGTGGTGGAGCTGGCGGACGTTTCTGAGCAGAAACATTCATAGATAAACCTAATACTAATAGTGTTGAAATTAATACCTTTTTCATAATGTTCATATTTTTTTTGAATGATTTCAATCAATTCTATATTATTAATTAAATTCATTCAGGTTCATGACAAATCTTGCATATATCATACCAACATTTTTTCATACATTTATTTATCATTTAAATAAGCACTTATGAAAACGTCTGTGAAAAAAAATAATCTCTCCAAAGACAGCATCTGGATGAAAGAACCTGAAGACCATGATTTTCCTGCAGCACAGGATTATCTGGAACTTCTTTTCAAACCGGATGAAGCCAAAAAGATGGTTGATAAATTAAAGAAAGCTCCTACCATCACAAAAAAGTCGAAAGATATTTTAAGAGCCAGTAAGCTTGCCCTGCTTCCGGAAACCAATATTCATGTAAAAGAAAACTTGAAAAAAGTAGAAAAAAATAAGAAACTTTCGCCCATACTACTGGTAAGAGGTCAAAATGAACTGATTATTGCGGACGGTTATCATAGACTATGTTGCAGCTATTATCTTACTGAGGATCTGGAAGTACCCTGCAGATTGATTTAACTTTTTTTACTTATTCTTAAACCATAATGCAATATTTAATATTAAAAACATATAATTTATTCTTTATTAGGTGAGTTTTGCATCATATTTTTTTTATTTTTGTTTGAAACCAATCTTATAAATATGAAAAAATACATCTCAATCCTTTTATTTGGAGCTCTACCTCTTTCCGCGCAAGTAGGGATCAATACTTTAACTCCAAATAGTACTCTCGCCATCAATGGTTCACTAAGGGCTGGATATACCCAGATCACTGCTACAACGTATAACATTCTGTCAACGGATCATTATATCACTTATAACGGAACAGCAGATGCAACCTTCACACTTCCTGTCATAGGAACGGGCACAGCAAGTTATACAGGAAGAATTTATAAAATCAAAAACATTTCTCCGAATGCGATTACGTTACAGGCATCCAGTGGTAATACCTTAAGAATTGACAGCAGTCCGGTGGCTTCATTTGTAATTCCTACAGGGGCTTATGCTGAAGTGGTCAACAACAGCAATACTACGGGAGGAACATGGGATTTGTCTTTTACAGTTCTTCCTAAACCAAGTAACGTGGAAATTTATGGTACGCAGGTTTTCATACCTCCTCATAGACTTGGGACAGCACCTGTTGCCGACTGGACTGCTCATGGTAATGCAGGCTATGATACAGGGGCTGCCAACGACAGATGGTGGATCATCAGTAAAACATCGGTAGATAATGCCCATACTGCCACCTATACCAATGCAAGTAGAATGACTCTTGTTTATGAATATCAGGGTACTCCTTTTAATGTTTCCAATATGTATCCTATCCTTACCGCAGGGAACAACTCAAGTTTCCCTGATGTATTTACTGCATCATTTGTAAGTCTAGCCAACGATGGTACTGCCGGAAGAACCAGACTTACTGTGTCTGTAGCACGTATTGATTTTATGGGAAATAACGGATCTAATAACAGTAACTGGACAGGAACATTCTTATTGAACGTTCTATTAGCCAGAAAATACTAGATATCTTCAACAATATATACGTAAAAAGAGCAGAAATTTCTGCTCTTTTTCATTGTTATAAAACTTCAATATTTTGTTTTAAAGGAAGGTTCTTCGATGAATTCCCTACCATAATTCTATACATTCCTTTTTCTACAGCCCATTCCATTTTTTCATTTAAAAACTGTAGTTGTTTTATGGGAATTTCAATAGTGACAGACTTTGATTCTCCGGGCTGTAATTCTATTTTCTGAAACCCTTTCAGTTCAATAACGGGTCTTGAAACGGTAGCCAATAAGTCTTTTACATACAGTTGAACAACTTCACTTCCGGCCCTTGAGCCTGTATTTTTCACATTGACTTTAGCAATAATAGTGTCATTTTCTGAATATTTCGCTTTGTCCAGCTGCAAACCGGAAATTTCAAAGGTCGTGTAACTTAATCCGAACCCAAACGGATACAGTGGTTCACCACTCAGATCATAATAATCATTCCCTCTTCCTGTTGGGTGGTGATTATAGGTTAATGGTAATTGACCTTCCTCCGTGGGAAAAGTGATGGGTAATTTTCCGGAAGGATTTTCAACGCCGAAAAGAGTCTTTGCTACTGCGTTTCCCCCTTCTTCTCCCGGATACCAAATATCTAATATTGCTCCTACTTTATCTTTCCATGATGTTGTTTTTATGGCTGAGCCACCAACTAAAACCACTGTTGTCGGCTTATTTAATTTTGAAACTTCATGAATAAAAGATTCTTGATTTCCCGGCAAACTCAATGAGGCACGATCCTGAAATTCACCTTCATGAATTCCGACAGTGACAACGATATAGTCTGCATTTTGAGCAAGATGTAAAGCTTCTTTAAAATCATTCTGGTAATCATGCAGACCATAGTTCCAGATCAGTTCAAGGTTGGCTTCACCACGATTTTCATGAAATTCAATGGTAATGTCATATTTTTTTCCTTTTTCAAAATCTACATGTACTGTTTTTGTGGAGTAGCTTAGTTTTTCCCATTGGTCAATGAGTAATTTTCCGTCCAGGTATAATCTAAAACCATCATTTCCACGCAATCCCAATTGATAGTTCCCGGAATCCGGAGCTTCCAGTTTCCCAGTCCAGCGAATACTGTAATGATCCGGCTGGAGCTTTGCCGGATCGGGAGAATATAAAGTCCACTTGAAATTGAACTGCTCATCCTGTTTTTCGAAAGCGGGATTTCCTTTTAAATCGGTATTGGAAAAATAGCTTCCTTTTAATCCTTTTTTATTTTCTGAGGATAAATATTCATTAGAAATCGTGTTGAAATCTTTTATATTCCAATCGATTCCTTTTGAATAAATAATTTCTATATCTTTATTTTTAGTATAGTTTTTAATCCCGTCCAGAATATTTATTTTTTTGTTTCCCGGTCCGGAATAGCCGCCTAATCTTGCATCCAAAGCATCTGTTCCCACTACCAGAATCTTTTTCACATTTATAGGAACAGGAAGGGTACCGTTATTATTCTGGAGTAAAACAAAAGATTCTACAGCCGTTTTTTCTGCTAAAGGTTTATGGTTAAGCTTTTTTAATTCTTCAATCTGCTGAACTGAAACATAAGGATTTTCAAATAATCCTAGCTCAAACTTGGCTCTCAATACTCTTGAAACAGCATCATCAATTCTTTCTTTTGAGATTCTTCCATCTAAAAACGGAGGAATAAAGAGCTCATAATGCTTATACTCTGTCTGAAAAATCACGTCTAATCCTGCATTAATCGCTTGTGCAGAAGCATCATCATAATCTTTTGCTGTAAAATGGAGTACATTTGCTCCTCCTACGGCACTCGCATCACTGATGACAAAGCCTTTAAAATTCCAGTCTTTTTTTAATTTTTCTGTCAGTAACCAATGGTTGGCAGTTGCAGGCCTTCCATCCAACAGGTTATAAGAGGTCATCACGGAACGGCTTTTCCCTTTTGTAAAGGCGTTATTGAATGGTATCAAATGGGTTTCCTCCAAATATCTTTTACTCCAATGAATGGGGTATGAATCTCTTCCTCCCTCGCCCACGTTGGCTAAAAAGTGTTTGGGCGTAGTAATAATTCCCTGATTTTCAAATGAGCTTACAAAATTCACTCCCATTACGGAAGTCAGAAAGGGATCTTCGCCATAGGTTTCCTCTGTTCTTCCCCATCTTACATCGCTGGCAAGGTTTACTACCGGTGTAAGAATTTGACGAATTCCTCTCAATTTTGACTCTTTTGCAATCGCTGTTGAAACTTTGTTCATCAATTCAGGGTTGAAAGTTGCTGCAAGCCCTATTGCCTGTGGAAAAGCAGTTGCTCCTTCCCGAACTAATCCATGTAAAGCTTCATCAAAAGGAATAATGGGAATTCCCAACCTTGATTCTTCGACAAAATATTTCTGAATGGCGTTGATCTTTTTTGCTAATTTTTCAGCATCTTCATTGGCATTGTATTTCAGTAATTGTCCTGCTGCTCCACCTCCCTGGTTTCCTGCACTTACCTGCAATCCAAAAATCCCATGAGCATATTGGCCTTTGGAAACATGATCCAAATCTCCGGGAATCATAAAACACTGCCAGAATTTTTCCTCAGGGGTCATTCTCTTCAAAAGGTCCTGAATTCTGGTTTCAATGGGCTGTTTTGAATCTTTGTATAAAGGTTTTTGAGCAGAAATAAATATTGAGCCCAACAAGAAAATTCCTATAATTTTAAATCGAAGTTTAAAACACATCTCAAGAATAATTTAGTTTAAAATTTGTTCTTTTACCTTAAAGCAAAAGAACCAAAAGTTCAAGAATTGGAACGCTCATATAAAAATGAGTCACAAATTCAACTATTGCATTATTTGAACTACAGTTGAATATTTTAGCTGAGTTCTTTCTTTAGGTAAATTAATTTCAATTGAATTCCCAGATTTTTTCCATTGAATTTTGTTTGATAACCCTAAAACTTTCAAGGATTTTGGTTTAAAATTATCAGGAATTGTAAAACTTAATGTTGATGGAGACTCATAATTTGTTTTTTCATCCAAGTGAAAAATATTCACTGTTTTTCCATCTTTGCTTTGTGTATAATAAAAGTTTACTTCGTGATATGGCGCAATAGTACGGGTTGCAAAAACTGCAGACTGATTTTTATCCATCCAACCGGAAATTTCTTTTAATCTTTCATATACGATGGCATCATAATCTCCATTGGGACCCGGAGCAATATTCATCAGGTAGTTTCCTCCTCTTGAGATGATTTTTACTAAAGTCTCTATGATCTTTTGGGAGGTTTTATAATTATCATTGGGAACGTAGGAAAAGGAATCTCCCATTGTGATACAGCTTTCCCAAGGGATAGAAAGAGCGTGTTCCGGAACGGCCTGCTCCGGGGTAATATAGTTTTCCCATTTCCCAGGAACGGTACGGTCTACAATGATGATCCCGGGCTGATTTTTTCTCGCCATTGTTCCTATTTTGTCCATATCAATATCCTGCTCTACTTTGATGGTACGCTGCCATTCTACTTTCGGATCTATGGTGTGAAAAGGACGAACCCAGCCCCCATCCAGCCAAAGAATATCCACTTTACCATAATTGGAAGTGATCTCATTCAGCTGATTGAAGGTGAATTTTTTAAAATTCTCCCATCTTTCCGGATATTTCTTAGGATCATAATTAACATTTCTGTCTTTCGGCGGAAAGTAAGACCACCAATAATCATCGGAATGCCAATCCGGTTTTGAGAAATAAGCTCCTATTTTAAATCCTTCTTTCCGAAAGGTATTGAAAATCTCTTTCGTGACATCTGATTTTGGATTTTTTGAAAATGGGGTTTTAGAAGAAGTAATCTTATAATCTGATTGTTGAGTATCAAACATCGCAAAACCATCGTGATGCTTGGTGGTAAAAACCACATATTTCATTCCGGCTTTTTTTACAGCATCAGCCCATTTTTGAGGATTGAACTGAGTTGGATTGAAAGTTGTCTGAAGGTTTTCATAATTCTTTACATATTCGTCATAAGATTTTCCATGTTCAGGCTTTCTCTGTGTCCACGATTCATCTTCAGGGCATAAACTCCAGCTTTCAACAATTCCCCACTGGCTATAGGTTCCCCAATGCATAAAGAGTCCGAATTTCATATCCTGCCATTGTTCCAGATTCTGCACAACAAGTGGATCTGTGGGTTTCTGATATCCATCGGATACATTGTGGGCTTGTGAAAACACCACTGAACTGATAAGAAGGGATGAAAGGAAAAAGGGTTTTATTTTGGGTATAACCAGCATATGGAATAGTTTTCCGCTAATTTAATTATCCTTTTGGATATCCGCAAACATTAGGATTCCAAGAGATTAAGAATAGCTTCATCAAATCCGGGATATGAAAACTTAAATCCTTTTTTTATAAGTCTTTCAGGGTAAACATTCCGGCTTTTTAAGAGCAGCTCGGTTTCTGTTTTCAGAAATAGGGAGGCTATTTCCAACTGCCAGACAGCAGCATTGAGTCCAAAAGGTGCTTTCAGTTCTTTTCTCAATTTTCTCATCATGGATTCATTAGAAACCGGTTCTGGAGCAGTGATATTAATGGTTCCTGAAATATTTTCATTTTGAATGATCCATTCTATTGCTTTGCAGAAATCATCAATATGAATCCAGCTTACCATTTGGTTTCCTCTCCCCTGCTTTCCTCCCAGCCCCAGTTTTGTAACCGTTTTCAATTTTGGGAAAGCGCCGCCATTATTCCCAAGAACAATAGAAGTACGGAGGGCAACTTTTCTTATTTCGGTATTTTTGATCTTAAAAAATTCCTGCTCCCAGCTTTTGCAGATATTCATAGAAAAATCATCTCCGATAATTCCGTTTTCTTCTGTATTCAGATGTTTTTCAGAGTGAACATAAATGGTTGCAGAGCTGGCATTCAGCCAGATTTTTGGTTTTCCAGAACACTGATCAACTGCTTTTTGCAAAATTTTTGTACTGTCAATTCTTGAAGAATAGATCTCCTGTTTATTTTTCTCGTGATACCTGCAGTCTACAGATTTTCCTGTAAGATTGATCAGAATATCTGCTTTTTCAAGAGTGTTTTTCCATTCGCCTATTGTTTTAGCATCCCAATAGATTTCGTTTTTACGCTGGGGGTTACGGGTAAGAATATACACCTCGTTTCCTTTTTCTGTAGAATATTTTTCAAGGTTTTCGCCGAGAAATCCGGTTCCTCCTGCTATGATTATTTTCATTGTTTTTAAATTTAAGGAATTAACCCACTGATTGCACAGATTTTCACAGATTTTTGTGGTAGGAGTTTTGTATTTGTGATTTTTTTATTTTTAGCTGATGTATTTTTTCGTTTTCACTTCAATTTCTGAGCCTTCTGCCAACATAACAGAAATGGGTTTCTGATGATTCAAGCACTCAAAATTATTTCCATAGATCTTTTGAAAATCGATTTCTAACTGGTGGTCTTTTATGGTATAAAATTCCCATTTTGGGTGGCATACTTCATATTCTGAAGTTGTATTTCTTTTTTAGTAAAGCCAAAATAATGTTCTGTAATGAATTCAAACTCTGAATTTTCTTCCATTGGCCTTGTTCTATTTTCTGCCATAATCTGAATAGAATACCAGCTTTTATCTTTCCATGAATAACGGATCAGTAGTTCATCTTCTTTCTCCTGAATCAGATTTTTCATCGGCATAGTGTGGTAATTTTCTTTGTATATACAGTTCGCCACCAGGCTTAATGCAGGTTTCGGAACAATTTCTTTGATAAATACCACCCCTCTTTTCCAAACTCCATTTTCTTTTTTCCTAACATAAAATCTTAGGTTCACTTCTTCAAAATTCCGGTGAAAAGGGATAGGTAATCCTAACAGTTTGGTATTTAAAAACATGAATCCTACCAGACTTACATAGCATTTGTCCTTATAAAAATCGAGTTCTGTACCTTTGGGTAGATATGCTGATAATAGATCAGGGTGGATCTCGTAATTGATTATGGCTAATTTTCGCCATTCTGCTTTTAAAAAGTTCATAATGATGTGTTTTTAGATTAAAAAATAGCAACCCCTTCCTTCATAGAAGATTCTGCAACGGTCTTTATCAACTCATTTCTTTCCAGTAGAAAATTTTTGAGATATCCGGTGAGAAAAATGGCATTAAATAGTCTTCCTATGACACCCAGTGGAGATTCAAATTCAAAAATATCTGTCATCAGCGTTTTCCCATTCACGGATTTAAAAATATGGCGGTGACGCATAGATTTGAAAGCTCCTTCCTGCATTACATCGATAAATTGAACAGGTTTTTCCATATTGACAATTTTTGTGGTCAGGGTCTGATAGATTCCCAGATGTTTTGCTCTCCAGGTGACCGTTTCATTTTCTTCAATCAATCCTGATGTACGTCCTGCAATGGCTTTTCATCAGTTTTTGAAGTTGACTGCTGATGAAGATCGATATTCCTTGCCAGGTCGAAGACATAGTGAATATCTGCATTGATTACGGTGTTTAAATAGATTCTTGACATTTTTAAAAGGTTTGTTTTTTGTTTAATTCTGGCAGCTTTTTGTCTATTCTTTCTGCAAGCTCTGGAAGTTTTATGGTAGGCACCGCAGGAAAAAGATGGTGCTCCATATGATAAAACATGCTGAAACTAAATTTATTCTTCCAGAATCCACGCTGTGTTCTGGCGATATCAGGATGCTCGTGGGTATCGTGATGAACAGTCCACACTGCAAAAAATGCCATCAGAAATTCACCAAAAATCATTATGAGGACGTGATACATCAGGAAATAAATTTGAAAATAAAACACTACTGCTATAAGAATGGCTATAGAGGCGAGCTCTAACATCATATTCTTCCGATAGGTTTTATTGGCTTTTTTAAAAGTGATCCAATGAATCAGAAACATATGTTTGGGTCCATATAGAATGGCTTGATACCATTTCATAGAGGCTGATTTACCTTCGTAATCTTCTTCTGAAAGGCAAAATTTATGATGTCTCAGGTGATTGAATTTTACAGCGTGAATAGAGGCCATCATGGTAAGGCTGTTAAGATATAAAGACAACCATGTCAACCTTTTTCCGGTTCCCAATGAATTGTGAAAGCCATTATGCACCTGTCTCAATGCAGCGAGGAAATAAAAACCTGAGAACGGCAATGCTAATCCATAGTATCCTTTATATGCTAAAAACAGGGAAATAAAAAGCCATGGCAGACTGATGTTATTTTCAATCAGTATTTCCTTTGGAGAGAGTTTTTTTAGGTCTTTCCACTTTATGGTTCTGATAATTTCAAGATGATTCATATCTTAATTTTTTAAATGGTTGTCAGGATGATGTTTGTAAGGTTCATATGTGTTGTAACAATCATAAACATATACCACTGCCATAACGGGACTATATAAAAGAGCTGCCATTAAAGCATATCCAAAAAAATCATTGAGATTTTTCTCTGTAAACAAAATCATTACAATAATCCAAACCGGCACTATTACAATTCCATACATGATATAGGACACCGACTTTTTTGTTCCAAGAAATAATTTGATCAGGAAGCTTATCAATTGTGGGATTCCTACTATAAAATAAAACAGAATGAATCCAGACAAACCACCTATTATAAAAGCCTGAGGACCAATTATTATAAAGAACAACTGAATATAATAATCATATTTTGTAAATGTCTTCATGGTAGGTATAGCTTAAAGTGATCCTTTTCCTCTGAAATAAATAATCAGGAATAAATGAATGATTAAATTTTTCATAATTATTATTAATTTAAAATTTTCAGTAATTTTTGAAATATAGTTTCAAATAAAAGACTAGTCTCTTTTTACGTGAAGAATTTCTACCAGATCCAGGTATCTTTTGTGTGAAATGATAGACAGCCTGTTCTTTATAAACTGTATTTTCAAATCTTCTAGACTCTCATTTTTTTTGATATAATGAAAGAGTTTTCCAAATTCGCTTCCAAAAAGTTTTGAAACCAGAATTTCAATATACCATTTTACACAAGTGAGTCTCCATGCTGTTTTGGGTTTTACAAATTCTACAATGATTATTTCTCCTTTTTCGTCAATAATCTTTGATAGTTTATCTGCAAAAATCTGTTTCTTATCTTCCTCTATCGTCTTTGTACCGTAAGAACACAATATAATATCCATAGAACGGTCCGGAATATGACTTGCAAAAAAATCATCCTGAATTTGTTTTACAAACAGTTTCTTTTTAAATGTTGAAGACAGTTTCAGATTCATTGCTGAAGAAAAATCCAGAGTGACAATTTCTGTATTTTCGTTATGCAGCTGAAGGAATTTTAAGTTTTCACCCTGCCCGCTCATCAGATCAAGAACTCTTTTATCTCCGTAACTTTTCACCTTTTGGACCGCCATTTTTCTGAACAGCCTGGTAAAGCCTAAAGATGCAATTTCATTGATATAGTATCTGGGTTGTATACGGTCAAAATATTGCTGCAGATCATTCATTTTCAGATTGTGTTTTTATAGATTGTAATACATGGCTTTGCATTTTATCGATGATATATCCGGACCATTTCTTCCAGTAACAGGTAGGTGCTATTTTGTAGCTGTATTTTGTTTTTGCTATTATTTTTGTTTTATTTTCTGACAGTTTGTCTAAAGTAATTTCACCATACTTCACGATAAAATAATCATGTAAATGCTTGGCATCAATTTCTTCATACGGTGTTATCTCTTTCATTGGAACAGTTTGATTTTCAAGAGAGAATTTTACTTTTTTATTTTCTATAAACTCGTAGATATTAAGTTGTAGTTCATCATTATTGGTCTGGCAGATATACCCTAATTTTCCGTTTTTATCTACTAGTTTTATATTCTTTGGATAGCTGACTCCTTTTTCAAACAGGATGAAATCAGGTGCATTGAAATTGATTTGTGTATTTAAAAGTTTCCATACTTTGTCGCTGGAAGAATTCACAATCATTTCTGTAGTGATAGTCTCCTCAATAGGTTTTGTATAGGTATCAAAAATATACGATGCCGGATTGATAAAAAGGATAAATACCATAACACTTCCCGTATGTCTTTTTTCATCAAGAACCCCAATAATAAAACCAATTGTAAAACCTACAAACATAGCAAAGCCAATAAATGGGATAGCCATAATAATGCAAATAGCTCCTTCTGTTCCGGCTGCTATCAAGATCACAGAGAAAATGACTAATCCTAATACTATTTTGAAGATGGTCTTCAGAACATTCATCAATCCAATTTTTTTAAAATACTTTACATATCCGATGATAAATCCAATAGAAACCGGAATGGTAAAGAACATTGTGAGTCCATACTCACCTTTGGAAACCAGAAAAAACCATACTGCAACAATTAAAACAACAGTCAGAAAGAGACTTAAATAGAGGTATTGTTTAAAAAAATTCTTCATGATATTATAAGTTTTATATTTTCAGTAATTTTTGAAAGTTAAATCGAAATAAAAAAGGATTTTCATCCAGATTTATTTTTTATTGTAGTTTATTCTTTTTCAGATAATCCTTCAGCGTATACCAGGTGGAAAATTCACATGTACCGTCATAAATGGTATCTGATTTCCCTTTATGATAGAAAATATACTTATCTCTTGTGGTACAGCCACCATCTTTAGGAATTTCCCTTATTCTATTTTCCGTTTTTACAAAATACGCCCATACTGCTTTATCTATAGGTTTCAAGATCCCGTTTTTTTGACGGAGAAAGTAATTTTTTCCTTTGTTAATGATGACAATTGAATCTTTATCCTGATGAAAACATCCTATAGATTGAAATACCAATTTTGCTTCCGAGTCTTTTAGATTTTCAAAAATTGATTTTTTATTTTTCTTTATTAAAAGATCAGGGTTGATACTTATTCTGTATGTTTTGGAATCATCTACTTTTATCTCTTTCTTTATTTCTTCTCCAAAAATACTTTCATAAACAAATGAATATTTTCCTTCTTTTAAACTATCCAACTTTATATTGGCATCTAAGAAAGGGACAAACTTTTCAGGTTCTAAAATTTTGAATATTTTATCGTCCTTATAGATTTCAATTTTATACAAATCATGACGCTTATTATCATACTGATCTGAATTTTCTATATGAATGTCAAAATTTGCATTCACATTTTTCTGACAGCTCATTGTCAGGCTTAAAAGACCTAATAAGAGAAGATTTTTCATTTCTAGGAAATTTATTTCAACAAATTAGTAATCTTTCCTACCAGCCAGTGATCATCACTTTTGATCGCCAGATCCATAATATTGTTGATTTTTCCGGTTACAGAACTGAAATCATTCATCAGCTTTATAAATTCCTGAGCTTCTTCTGAATCTTTATCTTCAATATTCTTCAGTTCTTCCAGGAAAGAAATTACTGGTTCTATTTCTCTTTTTCTGCGTTCTTTGGTAATTTGCTTGAAAAGATACCATACGTCTTTTTCTGCTACGAAATATTCTTTACGGTCGCCTTTTACAAATTCTTTTTTCACGATCCCCCAGTCTATCAGAGCACGAAGATTCATATTGGCATTCCCTCTTGAAATCTCCAACTGCTCCATTACCTCATCTGTAGAAAGTGGTCTGCCGGTTGCCAAAAGCAGTGCATGTACCTGTGCCATCGTACGGTTGATTCCCCAATTGGTAGCAAAGGTTCCCCAGGTCTGAATGTATTTTTCTTTTGCTTCTGAAAGTTGCATTTTCTATTTCTTTTAGATTTCTATAGCAAATGTAATTATATTTTTTGAATTTTCAATAATTTTTGAAAATTAATTTTAAAATAAAACAGACATCCCCAAGAATGCCTGTCTAGCTTTATAAAAAATTAAAATTTAAGGTTCTATATTGGTTGTTATTCCTTGATTCCAGTACTTTGCTTCCGGCATATAGTATAGATATACGTTGCTTGATTTTCCTGTATAAGTTCCTGCAAATTCTACTTTGAGATCCAGATTGATTGTTTTTGTTTCCTGCGAATCAAAATGTTCCCAGTATAAAACCAGATAGTTGTCAAAGATTTCATAATAAGAAACCTGTTTTTTATCAACCATATCTTTCAATAAAGCATTTTGAAGAGTCAATCCTGCAGGAATTCCAATTTTTGCAATTGTCATGGGAAGCTGTCCATTTATTTTGTTTTTAATGGTAATCGTCATTCTACTGGTCTCTCCTACTTTTGATATTCCGGATTTCAGTTTTGTTTCCATTGTAAGAGGAATATCTATACTTTCCGGTGCCTGAAGTGTATGGTATTGATATTCCAGCTTATAAGGTAATCCATTTTGAGTTGGATAATGAATATGAATACTATTTTCTCCTGTTTTATAAGCTGATGAAAGACTTATAATAGGCCGGGTCTGAGCTTTATTGATCGTGATGACCGGTTTTTCAGTTCCGTATAATTTTTCATTTTTAGAGAAAAACTCAGAAAGGGTTTGTATTGCCAGCGTTGTTGCCTGAGTAGAACCGAACCCATAATATCCATTGAAATTGATCAGCTGATCTGCTGCTTCGGCAATTTTCAATACATTGAGTTTTTCATCTTTCTGAAGCGCCATCATGTACAATGAAAGGGTTTCTGCTTCAGCAGAACGTCCCCAAGATCCTGTAAATGTAATTTTGGATTTTGCATTCTTTGCTTCATACTGCTGGTCCAGAATCTTCATCAGATCATCATATTCTTTTTGCTTTCCGAGGTTAGCGGCCGCATTGGCAAGCAAAGCCAGCTGATAAGTATCT
Organism: Chryseobacterium sp. MEBOG07; assembly: GCF_021869745.1. Classification (NCBI taxonomy): domain Bacteria; kingdom Pseudomonadati; phylum Bacteroidota; class Flavobacteriia; order Flavobacteriales; family Weeksellaceae; genus Chryseobacterium; species Chryseobacterium sp. MEBOG07. The sequence goes on along the minus strand of NZ_CP084579.1, from coordinate 1,981,093 downwards.
TTTGTAGCCAAAGCTCTTTTCATTGTTACTTTAAAAGAATCTTCTATTTCACTTTTAAAGCCCAATTTGGACAAAGCATAGATAATGTACATATTTTTTGACCATAAATGTTCAGAAAAAGTATCTTTTGATTCATACCATCTTCTTACTTCAAATAAGCTGTTTGCATTCTTTTTGGATAAAATAAATGAAGAAATTCCCTGCATCAATTTAGCATCCGGATGCACGTATTTTTTTAAATCTGTAAATTCCAATAGAGCAAATGCAGAAAGTGCTAAGTCAGATTCAGCATCATTGAAATACCCGAATCCTCCATCTTTATTTTTATAACTTAACATTTTCTGGAATCCTTTCTTCAGGTTCTTAATGACCAGATTCTCTGTCGCAGTGTCGATTTTTTTACTTGACTTTAAGTAATCCAGAATAAAAAGATTAGGGTATACCGTTGAGGAAAGCTGCTCAAAACATCCATGAGGTTCTTTCTTCAGACTTTCAATATCCTCAAACATCTGCAAAGCAGTATTTTCAAATACATAATAGTAGGAAAGCAGACTTCCGTTGATGTATTCCGGAATATTGACTTTTATCTCTTCTGTTTTATTATTAATGATAGAATAGTGATGTGGAAATCCTTTCTCTTCTACTTTAAACGGAAGAATCATGGTTTCTCTGAAATCTCCTGATCTTACTGTAAACTGGATATCAGAATTCACCACCTCATCCGTTTGTATGGTAACAAATAACCTTCCTGACTCTAATGGTTTGAGGGTAATCAGACTATCAGCCTTTACCAGCTTTACATCGTTGGGAACAATCACATCCATGGTCATTTTGCGAATTTCCGGAGAGTTGTTTTTAATCACCACAGGAATAGTCATTTGATCCGTTCTGGTGAGATACTGTGGAATTTTAGCATCCATTGAAATAAGACTCTGTGCTGCATAGGTCGTTTCATCTATTCCTAAAAGTCCTGATGAAGAAATACCTTCTGTCATAATCCTAAAAGCAGAACTGGCATCTGAATTATAAAACTCCACTTTTGCTTTCCCATTTTTATCAGTTTCTACCACCGGATTCCAGTAAAGGGTTTCCCTGTAATCAAATCGGTAGGAGGTGTTTGTTGTTTTATATTCGGGATAGGCAAATTCTCTCGATGTGGCGTATGAGGTAAGTTTCCTATATGGGACTGCTTCTACAGCAATATAAGTTGCTGGAGTGATATCAAACTCGATTTTTGAGCTGTTGCTTCTCAACGAATTAATAATCACGACTCCATTTGCAGCTCTACTTCCATAAATTGCTGTGGCAGCAGCGTCTTTCAGAACGGTAATACTGCTGACATCATTGGGATTTATGGTGGTATTAAAGTTTTCTACAGGAACTCCATCAACAATAAATAATGGATTTTTATTGGTCATGGAGGCTTCTCCCCTTATTCTTATCTGTGCACCTGTTCCAGGCTGTCCGGTAGGTGTTATTATAAGTCCGGCAACTTTTCCGCTTAGTAATGAAGTTACATTTGGGTTTTGAATTTCCATTGATTGGATTATCGTTGTAGAAGCAACCGTTTTCATAGATTTATTCATATTATACCCTAAAACAACAACTTCTTCGACCCTTTGACTTCGAATGGTATCCGTTTTTGAATGGCCTAGTTTACTCAACCGTTCCAGATTGTTTCTGTTTTCAGTCTTTATTTCTTCTTTCTTTTCAGCTTCTTTTATAATTTCCTCTACATCTATGTTGCTAAATTTCTGCTTCGCCAAAGGATTAATATCAAGATTGTAGGATAAAATCCTGATTTCCACTTTATGTTTAGGCTGGAAAGATTTTGCAATGATCTTATAGGAATGATCTGCATCTAAATCTGAAAAATAAAATCTGCCATTTTCCGCCACAGCCTGCTTAAGAATCTTTTTGTCATCGGCATCTAGAAGGAAAACATCTGCTTTTACTGGTTTTTTGTTCTCATCTTCTACCACTCCGTAGATTGTGTTTTTCTTTTCGGGAAGGTATTTGTATTTATGTGTTTTGATAACTTCCGGGATAAGCTCAAAGTATCGGTAGCCATTCGTGAGCATAACAAGGTCTAAGCTTTTATCTGCTTTTTCTTCTTTTTTATCGAAATAAAACTGAGGTTTTTCAATTTTCCCTTTCAATTCGGAGTCCATCAGAAGCCAGGAGATGATGTTATTCTGCTTGTCATCAGCATACGTCCATAGTTTATCATCCACCACACTCAATCCGAGATTAGCAGAAATGGGTTTGTTGTTTTCATCAGTTGTTTCAATATCCAGAATTACTTTTTCTCTGGGCAGATAATGTTTTTTTATGGGCTTAACCTTTATATTCATTTGATCCACTTTATTGGTGAATACAATACGTTCTGCAAGAGGAATATTGTTTTCCAGCGCTGTAAATCTGCAGATTCCCACAGGAAAATCTTTCTCATCAATTTCCAATGAATTGCCCCCGATTTTTAACGAAAAATCTTTGCTGTACACCTCTTTTCCACGGAAAGTCCCTTTCAGCGTAATGGTTTTCTCCTGAGTTGAGGTGATGGTAACGTTCAGTTTTTTGTTTTCATTTTTAACATTTAAAACCAACCCTTCATTTTTTGCCACTGGTAAATTAAAAATCTGGGTTATATTTTCCGGCTTTACAACTTTTGCATAGTAGGTTTCTCCTTTTTTAGGGGTAAAACGGAAGCTTCCCATCCCAAAATTGTAGGCAGAAATTTCTTTTACTTTTTCATGATTTTGATTGTAAACTGCCAAAACAGCATCTACAGGTTTTTCAAACTCATCAAGAATTTTAAAAGCTATATTTTGCTCTATTCCATTAATAAAAGTTCCTCCCTCGGGTAAGAATTTCACATCCAGGTTATTCAGGACAATTGGGATATTTCTGGAAATAGATTCTGTAAATCCGTCAAAATTTACTTTAATGTTTAAAAGGGCGTCAGAGGATTTCAAAACTTCAGGAAGCTTAAAAATCAGTTGCTTTTTACCTTCTTTATCCGTAATCAATTTCCCTTCTGAAATGGTTTCTCCATCGTGCATTACTGTATAATCCGCTTCATAAAAAGGAATCGGAAGGTTGCTCAGGCTTCTCATTGAAAAATCGGCTGTGACCTCATCTCCCGGTCCATATCCTTTTTTAGGAAAATCAAGCTTCATTAAAATCCTTGGGGAAACAATTTTTTGCAGGGTAATTTCTTTTTCAAAGGTATTTTTACCTTCTTCATTCTGCATCCAATTGGTAAAAGCCCTGATTTTATAAATCCCGCCTTTCATGTCTTCATCAAAGTGGAAATAGCCTTGTGCATATCCATTGATAATTTCATATTTAAATTTTTTCAAAACACTTCCTGCCGGATCTATTATTTCGAAATTAACGATTCTGCTGTCTTCTGCCGGAAGATTACTGCTTCCTTTTACTACATACATTTTAAAATACATTCCTTCACCAGGTTTATAAAAAACGTGATTAGTCTGTATATAGGTTTTTTCTTTTTCAAAGTCCTGAAAAGGCTGCTGGGCTTTGAAGAAAACCGTTGAAAACAATAAGCTCAGCAAGGTTATATAGGATGATATAAGTTTGAAATTCATGTGTTAAAATTTGAGTGAAACAATACAGCCAAATGTTTTAAAAGAAGGAAGGTTGAAAAAATCCAGTCCTCTTCCGTTATCCATATCATAAAAATTCTGATTAGGATCTACTCCTTTGCCGGCCTGCCAAAGCATCAGATTATTCACATAAAAAGTAAGTTTAAGATTCTGTTTTCCATAGTTGATCGGAAAACTGGAAGAAAGTGAAATATTGCTGATTCTTATATAATCTGCCTTTTGAACATAGTTTTCCGCCACTCCCAGATAGCCATATCTCGTCCATCGGTTTTCCTGAACATTACGGCTGGGATCATAGAAATCTACAGGAATCTGGTTGACAGTTCCATTGGCCTGCACCCCCTGGAAAACATAATTTTTGATATTTCTTTCTTCACCCGAATCGAAAGAACGTCCGTAATAATCGAGAACAGCCTGAGTTCCGTTCCAGAGCTGTCCGCCTTTTTTCCATTCCCAATTGATGTCTAAAGAAAAGTTTTTATAAACAAAATTGTGATTGAATTTCATCACAAAATCCGGTGTAGGATCTGCAATAATTTTCATTCCGTCGGCCTTTTTGGGGAAACCATGTTCATCAATAATCAATTGCCCGGCAGCATTTCTTTCAAAATAGCTTCCCATCACAGCGCCCAAAACCTGGCCTTCCATCAATGTTTTATAAATGTCTTTAAATCCCGAAATGGCCAGATTCTGATATCCGGGAGCTATCCGGTCTACAATGTCTTTATATTTGAAAAAGGATATTTTGTGAATGCTGTAAAAGTCATATCCCATACGCAGGCGGTCATAGGTAAAATTGAATTCATATCCGCTGTAGGTATGGTCTGCAATATTTTTCAGTTTCAACTGACTGTTTTCAAAAACAGGAAAGATATCGTCCGTCGTTTTTTTGCTGAAATACTCTCCTTCAAGACTTATATTATAGCCAAAGTTCAACCTGGCACCTACTTTCCATTCTCTGGTATTGATATTGGATAAACTTCTGAAGGTTTCAACTTCCTGCACAGGAAAATATTGATTATAGTTTTCTGCAGTCAGCAAAGTTGTTGCATAGGAAGCGTAAGATCTTGTAATTTCCGGTTCCGAGCTTAATTGTGTGTAGCTTCCCAACAGTTTAAAGCTGTCATTATTCCAATTGAAAATGTCATTAAACTTTAAATATAAATTAGCTTTGGGAAGCCAGTAGTTATTTTTAAGGGAGGTATTCGATATATAAAATGAATTTCCAACATTAAAACCTGCTTCAAAATCAGAATCACGGATATCCATGTTATAATTAAAAATATGATCCTGTGAAGTTCTCTGATAGAGAGATTTCTGATGGGTTACACTATTATAAATATCTGATTTTCTATCGTTTAAAATAAAGTTCAGACTGAATGTATTTCTAAAGTCATAATCTCCCAACGTATAGGTCCCCAACACATTAGAATGATACAAATTATTATTTTGAGTCCTTTCATTAAGTAATCCGTTGCTGAAACCATACGTAGAAGCTTTATACTGGTCCCAGTTCCAGATGTTATTGTTTTCATAAGACTGACTAAGATTGAGTCTAAAATCTCCCCAGGCTTTAGCAGCGTTAAGACTCAACTGTTTTTGACGGTTCTTGAAACGGTATTTATTATCCTGTACAAAAAGGAATGAAGGGTTATCTGCGTATTTGCTATAAGATCGTTGTGAGCCGTTATTCAATAGTACACCTTGCTCATTTGAAAAAGAAACCGGCGTCAACAGTGAATTCTGATACACTCTGTTGAACAGCCCTATTCTATTGGTATTGGTTGCTTTATCTTCTTCATAATTAAAAGCAAGATTCACTGTATATCCACCAAAATTTGTATTCAGTTTTGCTTTTAATGTATTGGCAATATCAAACTGATCTATGAAATACATCTGGTTCTTTTGCTGACCTAAGTTTAATGAGAGGCGGATTTTTTCGTTATTGCCGTCTTTTATAAAAGCATTTACATTCAGTTGGTTATTGTATCCTACTGTTGTTTTAAAAAGGTTGTTATTATATTGTTGTGCGCGCGAAAGCCCATTCACCCAGGGAATCAATCTTCCGTTCTGATCATATTCATAGGCTAGTCCATTGAATCCTAATGTGGAAATATCCGGTCCAAAACTGAACATTTCATTTGTCTCAGGTCCTTTCCAGGCAAGGTTTCCGTTTTCAGATCTTCCCTGTACATATTTATTTTGAGTCCCAGGAATTGCATTTCTGCTTTTAATATCAAAAGATGTGGTAAAGCTTCCATTCAGCACCAATGTTTGCTGATTGATACTTTTTAAGCGGTAAATACTGTCATTCTTCTGTTTTATTTTTTTATTTTGTAAAAATTTCTGCCGGATTTTTTACTTAAAAATGTTTTCGCTTCTTCAATGCTGAAATCATCTTTAGTCTCTTTTGAAATGAGACTGTCATACGTTTTACTGTAAATATTTTTTACGTATTTTTTCTCCGTCTGACCTTCGAGAATAGCTTTTAATTCTCTCACTTCATAAGAGGAAATAACATGAGTACTTTTGCCCTGATTCCAAACAAGAGTATCGTAAGGTTTTACTGCAATGATGGCAAATCCCTCTTCATCAGTCAGTTCATAAATGCCATTGTTTTTATTATAGATTTTCAGGAAGTTCTGTGCTTTATTTTTTGGAGTTAAAAATTTTCCTGAATAATATAATTTTGAGTTTTGTGCCTGTAATAGGGTAATCGTGAATGGCAATAGCAGCAGGTAATTTTTTTTCATCAGTTATTAGTATGCTTAAAAATATGAAAAAAGAAATTTCCGGGGAAATTTCTTTTTTCAATTAAATTTAATTTTTAATTACCTTAAATGTCTCCCATACTCCATGAGTATGAATACGTATAAGATAAACTCCTTGTGGGTATAATGTTAAATCAATTGTGTTCTTACCATCCGGCAGATTTTCTTTTCTCATGATAATTTTTCCTGCAAGATCATAAAGAAACAGCTCATCAATCATTTTTCCTGTTTTTATCTGCAGCAGACCTTTTGTCGGATTGGGAAATACTACAGTCTTAGTATCAGTCTGGCTGTTTATTTCGGTCTCCATCTTTTTATTGATATTCTCATTGGAAATTCCTGTACTGCATTCCGGTAAAATTGCTCTTTGAAGAATCAATCGTAATAATAAATCATTCAGTTTTTCTACCTCATAAGAATCTATGGTAGGTTTAATATGATTATTTCCTATCCCGCTGTCATTTGTCAGGAATGTGTAGGTTCCGTTTGTGAGCAAAGCAAAGGTCCTCATCAGATATTCTGTTTGTTTATCAGTATCGCTGGCAGCCAATGGAATGATGGTAATTCCTTTCTTTGCTGCAGATTTTATTTTACTGTAAAGTTCTTTTATATTCTGTTCTGAGTGATGTGGTGGTGCATCCAGAATTAAAAACATGATTTTAGTTGAGTTTTCATTACTCCATTTCAACTCATCCACAGAAACATTCAACGCTTCCACAAATGCTTCCGGTGTATCTCCTCCTCCTGCAGCTTTCTGTTTTTTGATAAAACCTACCAGATCTTCCGCCTTATCTGAAAAATCAAATTTCCGGGTTACATATTCATCTCCTTTATCTCTGTAGAAAACAGAGCCGTATCTTACTGTGGTATTCTTTAGCTGTCCTTCAATCTTTTTAAGCACATCCAAAAGTTCAGACTGAAGATAAGAAATCTCGTCACCCATAGAACCTGTTGCATCCACTACAAAAGCAATATCCAATATTCTCTCTTTCAGGCAGGGTTTATCCAGAATAATCAGATTTCGTCCATTTTTAAACGTTTTGATATTACTGCTGATCACTTGGCCGGAACGATCAGCCAAATAATATTTCTCTGAATCTGAACTTTCATCAGTCATCGGTGAAATCCATAATTCTATATTACCTAGATTATCTGAAACGGCTTCCCAAATAACATTTTTCTTATCATCCAACAGCTTTATTTTTTCACCTACAACGGGTCTTTTATCTCCGTTGACAAGCTGAACAGAAACCCTTTTATCAGGAAAAAATTTCCATGTATTCTTATACTGATCGAGAGTAGGAACTGCAATATCCTTCCAGTAATCCCATTTAGAGAAATCATTTACTTCTCCTGCTGTCAGCTGGCCTGCTTTAGGAAGTACTTTTTCAGGCTCTTCGGGTTCTTTTAGTAATTCTGTTTCACTTTCTGAAGAAACTTCCTTCAGCTTTTCTAATTCTGCTTTGGATAATCCTTTTGTTTTGATTACTACTACTCCATTCTTTGCCTTACTTCCATACAAAGTGGTAGCTTCAGCATCTTTTATGACTTTTATTTCTTTGATATTTTTAGGATCAAGGGTATTTAAAAATTCAGATTTCTGACCTATTATAACTCCGTCAACAACATATAAAGGGCTCGTGGAACGACCGTCTATACTCTTAGCTCCTCTAATCAATATCTCACCAGGACGTTTAGCTCCAGACGTTACTTCTACTCCTGCCACACTTCCTGCCAAAGAAGGTATTGCTACAGAAGCTTTATCAGTAGAAGCAATCATCACAGTTGAAGAGGCTGATGTTACCTTTCTATGGACTGTTTTTGAATATCCCACCATTACCACCTCTTCAATACTTTTTGTTTTTAAAGTATCATCATATATAGATGGTAAAGCTGATGCGATTTTATCAGGAGCTTCTACTGATGGTATAGGTATACCACAAGTGGGAAGTGTATATGGATCTAGCCCAACAATTGGCGAAGGCTGATAAGCAATAGGAGGAGGTAAAGGCAGTTCTTCTTTTCTGATGTTATTCTTTACCGTACTGTCTATTTTTGCAATGTCTATTTTAGTAATTGGACCTCTTGAAGTTCTATTCTCTGCTATAAAAGGTTTTAATGGTTCTGCGGTCTCTTTTTTATTCATAAAATAAAAAGCACCCATGCCGATGATAAGACTTGCCGCAATCCCATAAGGCAGCCAAAGAGGAATCATTCTCTTTTTCTCTTCTTTTTTATCTAATTTTTCTTCAATTTTTCCCCATACTTTTTCAAAACCAGGAAAAACTGTTGGTTCTTCTAAAAGCTTAGAGGCTTCATTGAATTGTTGATCTATATGATTATTTTCCATTGTTGTAAAAGTTTAAATGTTTTGGTTCACTAGAAGTTCCTGCAGCTTCTTTCTTGCAAAATTGAGCTGGGATTTTGAAGTTCCTTCACTGATGGAAAGCATCGTTGCTATTTCCTTATGAGGATATCCTTCAATAGCGAAAAGATTAAAGATGGCTCTGCAGCCTTCCGGGAGAAAATTCAGTAAACTCAGAATATCTTTTTCCAGGGATAGGCTATCTGTAGTACCTTCAGAATGATCAATAAAATTATCTTCAAGGGAAATAAACAATCCTTTACTTGTTCTTAATTTCTGCAGGCATTCGTTCACCGCAATTTTTCTGGCCCATGCTTCAAAGGTTTCAGGGTTCTGAAGCTGAGTAATTTTCGTAAAGATTTTATAGAACGTATCGGCCAATACTTCTTCTATATCCTCATCGTTTTTCAAATAGCGTCTGCAGACTGAGTAAAGCCTGCCCGCCATTTTCTCGTAAACTTTCCGCTGGGCATTGCGGTCGCTACGCTGGCATTCCAATAATAATTCTTGTTCCATAGTCAGGAGTTATAATAGTATAGATGCCGAAACTTTTGTAAAGGTTGGAAACATGATAAACTTTTTTGGTAAAAAGATGAAAATCAAATTAATCAATCATCCTATTTGCTTTTTTAGGATTCTACGACTTTGTCTTTTTACATTTTTTTTACATTTCAAATTTAACTTTTCCTTCTGTAACAAATCTCTATTAGCAACGACTATTAATACAAATAATCTTTTTATAGTAATGAAAAATGCCAAAATTGCATCATTACTTTTTGTTTTGTCTGCAGGAAGTATGATGTTTGCCCAAGATGACTTAATCAATAAGTTAAAAAACAACCACTCACAAAATGCTAATTTTCAGTTCACAACGTTAAAAGACGTTGGTGCGACTTCTGTAAAGAACCAAGGTTCATCAGGAACTTGCTGGAGCTACTCAGGAAATTCGTTCCTTGAATCTGAAATGCAGAGAATGGGCAAAAAGCCTGTAGATCTTGCTGAAATTTTTACAGCGAGAAATTCTTATCATGATAAAGCGAAATTATATGTTTTAAATAATGGCGCCATCAGCTGGGGTGACGGAGGGGAACTTCACGACGTAATCAACATGTACAAAAAGTATGGAGCGGTTCCTCAGGATGCTTATACGGGTTTAAAATCCGGACAGACTACAAACAACTTCAAGGAAATGCAGGGGAAACTGAAGCCGGTTCTTGACAGCCTTGTTCAGGCTTCTTCAAAAGGAAAACTGACCGATAACTGGATGGATTCTGTAGATGCTATTCTTGATGAATATTTAGGAAAAGTACCTGCGAACTTTACGTATGAAGGAAAAAACTACACTCCTAAAACATTTGCTAAGGATGTGGTAGGAATCAATGCTGAAGATTATGTAGAATTATCTTCATACAAAGATTATCCGTATTTTCAAAAATTTGTAGTTCCAATTCCTGATAACTGGAGCCACGATTCTGACTGGAACGTTCCGATGAAAGATCTTACAGCCATTATCGACAACGCAGTAACTAAAGGATATTCTGTAGGTTGGGCAACCGACGTTTCTGAGCCTTATTTTTCTTACAAAAACGGGGTAGCTTATGTTCCGGATATGGAACTTGATCAGATCACTGCAGAAAACAAGCAGGCTTTGTTTACAGAACCTAAAAAAGATAAAACCATCACTGAAGACATGCGTCAGAAAGCGCTTAACAACCTTTCTACAACGGATGATCACGGTATGCATATCGTAGGTTTGGCAAAAGATCAGACTGGTAAAGAATATTATATGGTAAAGAATTCTTGGGGAGTAACCAATGATTTCGCTGGATATCTTTATGTAACAAGACCTTACGTTGAATATAAATCAACAGCTATTTTGGTTCACAAAAATGCAATTCCAAAAAGTATCTTGAAGCAGTTGAAACCAACTAAGAATATTGGTTTATAAGAAAATCATTTCTGCCACTTAAAGGCAGTTTTAGATATTTAAATCTGTTAAAACCCGCTCCCGGAAATTCCAGGAGCGGGTTTATTTTTATTTTGAAACATTTTATCTGTTAAAAGGTTCCTTGTACACTACTTTAAAATATTCGCAAACCATCGGAATTTCCGCTATAGGTGTTTTTCCTATACGCTCACATTCTGATTGGATGTATTCCATGTACACTGCTCTCCAACTCTCTAATGTTCTATCACCTTCTCCACAATCAAAAGCAAACTGATCTTCTACTTTATCAAAAGGAATAACCGATAATCCGGTCGTTGTAATGATACAAACCGGCTGATCATCAGAATCTGTAATAATATTGTATTCTCCGATCAAAGGAATCGGTCTGCTTTCATATTCATACACCCACAACAATGAACCTGTGGCTGTTTTAGTTCCTGATAAGACAAGCTCAGCAATGGAGTCAGCATCTTCCTTTCCTCCAAAGTGAAAAGAACCTGCGAGTTCAGATAAAGCTAAAGAATCAGTATCAAAACTGCTTATAAACTGCTGCCAGTATGAGGTTATTTGAGACATATATTTACCTATTAAGACGGTAAATATAAGTGTTTCAAAAGATATTCTTCAATAGAAAGCACATATATCACATTTATGTGCAAAGTATTGTCTTATTTCTAAAAATATTATATTTGTATTCATCAACAAATTATTAAACATGAAAAATCTAAGAAAATTATTAATTTCTGAATTAAAGAAGATTAATGGAGGAAATGCTCCTGAGTGTCCACAAGGAACTACAGCCTGTTACATTTCTGGTAGCAACGGCTTTCCTTCTCGTTGGAAATGTCTAACGGATACAAAAGAATGTCCATAAGATATTATAAATTCCAAATTTTATCTTTATTACCAGTAAGTACCACAATACTTACACAAATTATATTGATCTCAACAAAACTAATTAACAGGAAAAATCTAAAGAAATTAGCTAAATCGGAGTTAAAAAAAATTAACGAGGGAGCCGGTCCTAATATTACCTGCCGTCCCGGGACTATAGCATGCCCTTATAAAGAACCTGGTTTCCCAATGTATCGGATTCGTGAATCCATCGAAACTGCATGTGGGTATCAGGATAACATATAATAAAAAAATAAAATCGGCTTTCAGGAAATCCTGAAAGCCGATTCTTTAATAAATAGGTGAAAATTAAATATAAAATAAAGTGAATTATGCTGATTTAATATCAGGTATGAATAATCAATTTTGCTCCGCAAGTGAATAAAATATGCTGTTAAAAAATTGACAGCGAAGCGAATTTTCTATTCATTATTGATATTAAAATAAAACGCTCATACTTTCTGCTGAAAAGTCCAGAAGAGCTTCGGTATTTCCGTCTTTGATCTTCTGTACCCACTGGTGATCCTGTAAAATGGCTCTTCCTACTGCAACAAGATCAAATTCTTCATTATCAAGTCTTCTGATCAGTTCTGTAAGATCTGATTTTTCTGTTCCCTCTCCTGCAAAAGAATTAAGGAAATCACCGTTTAATCCTACAGATCCTACTGTAATAGTTGGCTGTCCGGTAATCTTTTTAGCCCATCCTGCGAAGTTTAGATCTGAGCCTTCAAATTCAGGTTCCCAGAAACGACGTTGTGAACAATGGAAAATGTCAACTCCGGCTTCTTTTAAAGGTAATAACCAATCTTCCATTTCATTAGGAGTAAAGGCCAGTTTAGTTTTATAATCCTGCTGTTTCCATTGTGAAAGACGAATGATAATCGTAAAGTCCTCTCCCACCGCTGCTCTGATAGCTTTCACTACTTCAACAGCAAATCTGCTTCTTTCTTTTAGTGTTTTACCACCATACTCATCTGTTCTTGTATTGCTTACTTCCCAGAAAAACTGGTCGATAAGATAACCATGAGCGCCATGAATTTCAAGACAGTCAAAGCCAAGATCTTTCGCTGATTTTGCAGAAGCTGCAAACTGTGCAATGGTATCCTGAATATCTTCAATGGTCATTGTTGAAGCTTTTTCCATTGGAACCAACGGATAGTCTTCCGACGATCTTGTATCGCCTACATGCCAGATCTGAGGTCCCATTTTACCTCCGTTTTTGTGTACGGAATCAATTACATTTTTCCAGCCATTCAACGCTTCATTTCCGTAGAAATCTGGAATGTTCTGTAAATTTTTTGATCCGGGTCTGTTGATAACAGTTCCTTCAGAAAGGATCAATCCTACATCCGAAGCAGCCCTTCTTCCGTAGTAGTCTGCGATATTCTGTGTAGGAACTCCATTGTCAGACTGTGCTCTGGTCATAGGAGCCATTACAATTCTATTTTTAAGCTGTAAATTTTTGTATTGAAACGGTTTAAATAATGATGATGTGCTCATATTTAAATTTATATTTTATAATTGTTACACAAAGTAACTAATAATAGTTCGTATTTGTACCCTTTATTAAAAAAATAGTGGTAACTTCGCAGTAACTTACATTAGTAACATCAAAGTAACGTATGAAACTCCGGTTCTATATGATAATTAAAATACCTATTTCTCTATGAAAAAGAATGAATTAATGCAATACAGCTGTCCTCTGGGTAAGGCAATGGCCGCTTTGGGAAGCAAATGGAAACCCATTATTGTTCTTGTTATAAAGGACAGGAGGCTGCGTTTTGGAGAGCTTGCTGTGCGCATTAATGTTATTTCCAGAAAGGTATTAACCGATCAATTGAGGGAGATGGAAACCGACGGACTTGTTATCCGTGAAGAGTTTAAAGAACTTCCTCCACGGGTAGAATATTCTCTTACAGAAAAAGGATTGGCGTTGTTACCAATTTTATATTTACTGGAAGAATGGGAAGCAAAATATCAGGTGAAAGGATTATATTCTGAGGATTGTAGTATAGAGAATAAGAAAACGAAAAAGGCTGTCAATATTTGATGGCATTTGGATTTTAAAAATTCCAGATTTATTTTAATAAGCAATAACGAAATAAATAAAAGACCTATTTCATATCTACACAGCAATAATTTAAGATAAACAATATTCGCCGGTGGAAAACGATATACAGACTTTAAAAGACTTTGTTAGGGGTAAAGTATCTGAAAAAGATTTTGAGCAACAACTTTATGCCAATCCGAATTTAGAAAAACTGCTTTCAGACTCTAAGCTTGATTGGCATGGAACGTATCTACAGGACACTACTCCATTTTTATATTTAGCTGAACAAGATTATAAAAGTGCTTCCGGGAAATTAAACGCTCAGGGAACTGTCAGTTTGTTTCTTACAAAAATCGGAATTGAAAGCACTCCATCATCAAAGTTTTCTGATGAATATGATCTTATTCTAAGTACTCGTCCCAAATATGTAAATGCTGATCTCAACTTTATTGAAAAGTATATTTTACCCAAAGACAAAAAGCTTTCAAAAGCTGAGCAAAAATTGTACATTAAACAACAATATACTGAACTTTTTAAATACCAGAGCAAGCCTCCAAAATGGCTACAAAATCCTAACTGGCCCATTAAAAATGATAAGCCTTTATTCTTTTTAGGTCAGGTAGAAATTAAAAATTGCCATCTGTTTCATGATGATGGATGTGTTTATTTGTTTGTTGATCAAGAAACAGGATCTATTGAAAGCATAAAACAATTTTATTAACCCCTGATTATTATTCCTTATAGTTCTCATTGGAGTATACTTTCAAAAAGGTAAGTATAGAACCAAAAGGTAAGTATATAGGTTTGAAACAGTTTCTGATGCAAATTTGCAGAAAATATTTCATTATGAATTACAAAGAAATTGCAAAAGAAACCATTGGAAATCTGTATAAAGCCCACAACAGCATCCGTAAATCAGGAATTGATGAAAAACTAATCGCTTTGATCGAATTACGGGTTTCTCAAATCAATGGATGTGCCTATTGCTGCAGTTATCACGCTAAAGAACTTTCCAATTTTGGTTTTGAACAGGATGTCATTAACCGGCTTCCAGGCTGGAAACATACTCATGTCTTCAATCCTTTACAAAAGCTTGCTTTAGAGTGGGCAGAAGCAGTCATTTACAGTAAAGATGGCTGGCAATTGATCAAAGCAAAACTAACAGAGCATTTCACAGAAAGGGAAATTGTAGAACTTACAGCAAGTATTACTTTAATGAATACTTTGAATAAATTACGGATTACTTTGGCTGAAATGGATTAAAAAACAATGGGCTTTCAGAAATCTGAAAGCCCATTGTTTTAGTATATTAAATCCCAATTAAAATATCGCAGGATATTTCTGAGGATTTGTTTCATTAAACATAGCGTAGATCTTTTCTACCATATCGTCTGTAGACGGCTTACTGAAGTAGTCACCATCACTTGCATACGCTGGTCTGTGATCATTTGCTGAGATCGTCAACGGATCTGAATCCAGATATCTAAATGCTTTTTGTTTTCAAGGATCTGCTGTAAGATAAATCCTGTAGTTCCCCCTTCCACATCTTCGTCGATTACGACTAATCTGTTGGTTTTCTTAACGCTTTCAGCAATTTCATGAGATAAGTCGAAAGGAATCAACGACTGAATATCAATCACTTCTGCAGAAATTCCCAGTTTTTCCAATTCGTTGGCTGCTTCTGTTACAATTCTCCATGTAGAACCATAAGTAACCAAAGTAACGTCTTTTCCTTCTTTTGTTACTTCAATTTTACCTACAGGAACAGTGAATTCACCTAAGTTATCGGGTTGTTTTTCTTTTAATCTGTATCCGTTCAGACATTCTACGATAATTGCAGGTTCGTCAGCCTGAAGCATTGTGTTATAGAATCCAGCTGCTTTAGTAAGGTTTCTAGGTACCAATACCAGAATACCTTTTGAAAGGTTAAGAATTCCAGCCATTGGAGAACCTGAATGCCAGATTCCTTCTAATCTGTGACCTCTTGTTCTGATAATCAACGGAGCTTTCTGCCCTCCTTTGGTTCTGTAATGTACCGTTGCAAGATCATCACTCATCCCCTGTAAACAGTAAAGAACATAGTCTAGGTACTGGATTTCTGCAATAGGTCTCAAACCTCTCATTGCCATACCAATTCCCTGTCCAAGAATTGTTGCTTCACGAATTCCTGTATCAGCAATACGTAATGCACCATATTTTTCCTGCATTCCTTCCAATCCCTGGTTTACGTCACCGATGTTTCCGGTATCTTCTCCAAAGATTAAAGTTTCAGGATATTTTTCAAAAATTTTATCAAAGTTATTTCTGATCACTACTCTTCCGTCTACATCTTCAGAACTGTTAGAATATACTGGCTTGATTTCTTCGATGTTTTCAGACTTCCATTCCGATTGAGAATACAAGTGAGAAGAATAGTTATCTTTTTCAACAGCTGTTACTTCATGGTATTTCTGCATCAACTGGTTTCTTTCTGCAGAATTGGTCCCTCTGGTAACCAATAAAGATTTTCTTACCAAATGGAAGATATCTTTTTTAGCTTTTGAAACAAGTTTGTTGAAGTGAGCAATATAAGTTTCAACTTCAGCATTCTGCCCCTTAAGACTTTCTACTAAAGGTAAAATAGATTGAATTAATTCTGTAATGGATTTCTGATAGTTTTCCCAAGCTGCTTTCTGCCCTGTTTTTGCAATCTTTTTTGCTTCATCATCAATTGTTTCCAATTCTTCAGTAGTTGCAATGACTTCTTCTTTTCCTTCGATCTCTATAGAGTAGTTTAAGATCCACTCTCTGAATTTTGCCAGGCCATCATACTCAGCTTCCCAAGCTAAACGCTCTTCGTTTTTATATCTTTCGTGAGACCCTGATGTAGAATGCCCCTGAGGCTGAGTAACATCAATTACGTGAACCACTACCGGTACACTTTCTGTTCTTGCAAAATGTTCTGCTTTAGCATAGGCATCCAATAATGCAGGATAATCCCAAGCTTTCACCTGAATAATCTCACATCCCTGATTCTCTCCTTCTTTTCTCTGGAAACCGCTAAGCATTTCGCTGATGTCAGCTTTTGCTCTCTGATTTTTTGTAGGCACTGAAATTCCATACCCATCGTCCCAGATAGAAACAATCATAGGAACCTGAAGTGCACAAGCTGCATTTAAAGTCTCCCAGAAATGCCCTTCTGCTGTAGAAGCATCTCCAATCGTTCCGAAAGCAATTTCATTCCCTTCTCTTGAGAATTTTTCAGAACCGTCAAATTTTACATTCTTATAAATTGTAGAAGCCTGAGCCAACCCCAATAATCTTGGCATTTGTCCGGCTGTAGGAGAAATATCTGAAGAAATATTTTTCTGAGCTGTCAAATCTTTCCAGCTCCCGTCTTCATTTAAACTTCTTGTTGCAAAATGCCCGTTCATCTGTCTTCCAGCTGAAGCAGGTTCTCTTTCTACACTCGTATCTGCATACATCTGTGCAAAGAAGCTGTCTACTGTTAAGGCATCTATTGCCAATGCAAAAGTCTGATCTCTGTAATACCCTGAACGGAAGTCTCCATTTCTGAAAACTTTCGCCATCGCAAGTTGAGGAAGTTCTTTTCCATCCCCAAAAATTCCGAATTTAGCTTTTCCTGTAAGTACTTCTCTCCTTCCGAGATAAGACATTTCACGGGAGATCCTTCCTAACCTGTAATCTTCAAGTATTTGATTTTTAAAATCTTGAAAGGATATTTGCTGTGTTTCAATATAGGTTGTTTGCATAGCTAAGTAAAAAAGTTTTTAGTCTTCAAGTATTTTGCTAATATACAATTTTTAAATTAATTTTAATTTTTAATAAAATTTTTTAAAAATTTGATAATAAAAAAATTGTGCTTTATTTTGAAAAAAATTGTAAAGATGGAAAAAAAGTCACCCCATATTTTGAATGCATCGAGTAATCTTTTGGGTTTTTCACTGATCATTATTACCTCATTGAAAATCTCTAAGATCAGTCAGAGTACCTATTTGGACGAATTCGCAGGATTTGCCTGCATTCTTTTTGCGTGCAGCTGCTTCTTTTCATTTCTGGCGATCAGAACAAGGAATAGAAAGCGGGAATACACGTTTGAGAATATTGCGGATTATTTATTTTTAACAGCTTTATTTTGTATAGTTCTAGCTGTTATTATTGTAACTCTGAAAATAATTTAGTTTAAAATTTTCGCTCAATTACATAATCCAGCATATTATGTAATGATTTTCTTGCTTCAGAATCTGGGAATTCATTAAGAATATCCTTTGCTTTCTGCTGGAAATCTTTCATAACCGTAATGGCATATTCCAATCCCCCCGAGTTCTTAACAAATTCTATAAGCTCTTTTACGCGTTTAGGATTGTTATTATAACGTTTTATGGTATCGAAATAGTATTTTCTATCCTTTTCATTGGCTTTCTTCAGGGTATGAATCAAAGGCAGGGTCATTTTCTTTTCTTTGATATCAATTCCTACAGGTTTTCCAATCACATTTGAGCTTAAGTAATCAAAAAGGTCATCTTTGATCTGAAATGCCATTCCGGTAAAGGTTCCGAAATCCAGCATCTTTTTAGCAAGCACTTCATCTGTACTGTTAGAAAGAACACCTATTTCGCAGCAAGCAGCAATCAAAGTTGCTGTTTTCTGACGGATAATTTCATAATAAACATCCTCAGTAATATCCAGCTTTCTGGCTTTTTCCAGCTGAAGAAGTTCTCCTTCAGACATCTCACGGATCGTTCTGGAAATCACCCCAAGCAGGTCGTAATCTTTATGGTCTGTAGATAATAAAACTGATTTTGACAAAAGATAATCTCCTACCAAAACGGCAATTTTATTCTTCCATAGCGCATTGATAGAAAAGAAATTACGGCGTTTGAAACTTTCATCCACCACATCATCATGTACGAGGGTTGCGGTATGAATCAGCTCAATCATAGAAGCTCCACGATAGGTCTTTTCTGTCACCTCACCCACCAGCTTGGCACAAAGAAACACAAACATAGGACGCATCTGCTTTCCTTTGGTGGTAACAATAAAACGGGTTACTTTATCTAATAAAGCTACTTTACTCTGCATTGATTCATAAAACTTCTGTTCAAAAAGTTTCATTTCATCATTGATGGGTCGTTTAATTTCTTCTACAATGTTTGCCACAATCTGCGATGCTGGGTGAATAATTATTAATTCTCACAAAGATAATTTTTTCGCTCAATTTTAGGATAAAATTAATCTTTGACTTGTTCTTTCGGAATAAAATAAAAAGAGGGTTTTGTAGTTCCCAATGGAGATTTGAATTTTTCCCCGGAAATATAAATTCCATTTTCATCCACACTTATTCCCTCAATCTGTCCTATTGAAAGTGCTGTTCCAAGATAATAATGCTTCGGTCTTTCTTTGAAAAATATTCCCGGTTCTGTTTCTGTAAAGATATCCAAAAAGACCTCTGTTTTTCTGGTATATCCTACCAAATAAAGCTTCTTATCAAAATAAGCAGCATCCGTAACCACGAAATTGGTTTTATAAGATTCCACCTTTACAGCATCCTGTTTCTCTTCTTTTTCCGGATCTATGATATAATGAGTCACAGCTTTTGCGGACCATTCTTTGGTGAAAAGGTGAATCTTCCCATGGACATAGACCATCGCTTCCGCATCAAAATCCGTTTTTAAATAACCGGATGCATAATCATCCTGCTCTGGGTACTGGAATTGTATTTTTTTAATCTGACTATTCTGAAGGCTGTCATTCTGAAAAGGCACCTTGTAAATTTCAAGATCTCTCCTCTTCCCGCCATTATTTCCAAAATCTCCTATATAAAAATGAGTCCCATCATTCGTCAGCGCCTCCCAATCTTTATTCCTACCATTAACTTTTAAGACATTTACAATTTCTCCAGATGTTTTATTGATTTCAAACAATTCGGGATCGTTTCCACTGTCGTTGAAAGTATAGAGTTTTCCGTTCAGAAGGTTTAATCCTGACGTTTCTTTGATTTTATCATCCAAATGATTAACTCTATATTTTTTTATTCTCAGGAAGTCAGCCTGCTGTGAAAATACAGATTGAGTAATAATAAGAGTAATGATCAAAAGAGACTTTTTCATAAGACAAAAGTAGGGTTTTATTACGAGTTTAGGGGTTGGGGAGTTGGGGAGTCAGAGGGTTTGAGAGTTTGAGGGTTTTGAGATGCGGGGTATGGGTTATGGGTTGTGGAATAGCTGATAGGTAGAAAACAAAAGTTGATCTGCAATTTTACTTTTTGCTTTTTTGCTTACTGAGTCATCCTTCGGCCAGCCTACTTCCTATAATAGAAAAACGAGCTAAAATAGCCCGCTTTTCCCTCAGATTTTTATTGATTTTAAATCAAAAAGTTAAGCAGTTTTCTGCTCTTTCTGATTTTGCTGTTGTTCATTCTTTTTCGCCTGTTTTGCAAAATACTCTTTCTGGTATTGTCTTACTGTCTTTCCGGTTCCGTCATGTCTCCATCCCGGTGAGTTGAAAATATAATTGATTCTGTCTGTGAATTTTAATCCCGGCTGTTTAAGATCTTTCCAGATTTTTCTCCATTCATAAAAAAGAACGGTATCCGGTCTGTTGTCCGGCATTTTAGGATAGATTCCGAATTTTACAGGTATATTTGGATCTTCTTTTTGGAAAGTTCCAAATATTTTGTCCCAAATAATCAGACACATTCCCATGTTTTTATCGAGATATTTCACATTGCATGCATGATGTACACGGTGATGAGAAGGCGTTACCAGAATGTATTCTAAAAATCCCAGACTCTTCACAGTCTGTGTATGTACCCATGTCCCATATACCTGTCCGATAGCGTAAGCAACCATAATATGCCATGGATTGAATCCTAAAAACGCAAGCGGTGAAAAATATAAATATCTGTAAAGCGGCTGTAATACAGGACTTCTGAATCCTGTTGTAAGGTTAAAATATTCTGAACTGTGGTGCGTGATATGAACTGCCCAGAAGGCTCTGGAACGGTGGTCAACATAGTGCAGTACATAATAGGCAAAGTCTGTTATTATAAAACATGCTAATAAATACCATACGCTAAAATCCCATGAAAAAAGTCTGTGGTTGTAAAAGAAAAACATTACGCCCATGGCAAATGCTTTCATGATGAGGTCTAAGCCAAAGTTCATCAGTGCCAGATAAACATTGGTGGCAAGGTCCTTTCCACTATATAATTTAGCTTCTGAAACGTGGCTGTAAATCATTTCGGCTAAAATGACGGCAGCGTGCAACGGAATAGACCATGCATATACATTTTCCAGTCCGTCCTCACTCATAAGAAAATCCATCATCACAAAAATAATTTTTGCAAAGGTATGGCTTACCCTAATTTTAAGAAAATGTTTGGTTTTTTTTTAAGGAAATTTTAATCTGTTGCTTTGTTGGCCAATTGCCCACAGGCGGCATCTATATCCCCTCCACGGCTTCTTCTGACCATTACCGTAATCCCTGCATTTTCAAGCTGACGAATATAATTTTCTTCCGCCTGTTTGTTGCACTTGTCATACTTTCCATCCCCGATCGGGTTGTATTGAATCAGGTTTACTTTTGAAGGAACCTGTTTGCAGTATTTGATTAAAGCTTTGATATCTTCATCTCCGTCATTGATCCCTTTCCATACACAATATTCAAAAGTAATGACAGAAGCTGTCTTTTGATACCAATACTGAAGGGACTCCATAATATCCGTTAACGGGAATTTATCAGAGAAAGGCATGATCTCATTACGCTTGGATTCGATCGCTGAGTGAAGGGACAAAGCCAGTTTCACACGCAATTCATCATCTGCAAGCATTTTGATCATTTTAGGAATACCGGATGTAGAAACGGTAATTCTTCTTGGAGACATTCCCAATCCTTCCGGCTGGGTAATTTTTTTGATGGCCTCCACTACGTTTTTGTAATTCATCATCGGTTCTCCCATACCCATAAATACGATATTGGAAAGCGGTCTGTCGAAGTACATTTTGCTTTGGGTGTCAATAAGTGCTACCTGATCTACAATCTCAGCCACTTCAAGGTTTCTCATCCTTTTCAGTTTGGCTGTAGCGCAGAATTCGCAGTTTAATGAGCATCCCACCTGTGACGATACACAGGCTGTCGTTCTTGTTTCTGTAGGAATAAGAACAGATTCCACCATCAGTCCGTCATGAAGTTTCACGCCGTTTTTGATGGTTCCGTCAGAGCTTTTTTGAAGAAGATCTACGGAAACAGGGTTAATGGTATATTCTTCTGAAATTTTTTCACGAAGTGATTTCGAAAGATTCGTCATTTCATCAATCGAATGGAGGTTTTTACTCCATAGCCAGTCATAGACCTGTTTCGCACGAAACGGTTTTTCACCTAAAGTTTCAAAGTAGTCTTTAAGCTGATCTAGTGATAATATACGGATGTCTTTCATTTCAGGAGGTAAGTTGCAGATCTTAGGTGACAGGTTGCAGATACTATTACCTGCAACCTATTCCCTATTATCTTTTTTATAGAATTAACATGGCATCACCATAAGAATAGAATTTATACTTTTCTTTTATGGCTTCTTCATAAGCTTGCATAATGAAATCTCTTCCTGCAAACGCAGCAATCATCATAAGCAATGTAGACTTCGGTGTGTGGAAGTTTGTGATCATTGAGGTAGCAACTCCAAAATCGTGAGGAGGATAAATGAACTTATTCGTCCATCCGTTGAAAGCAGAGATTTTTTTGTTTGAAGAAACAGAAGTTTCCAACGCTCTCATTGTAGTAGTACCTACTGCACAAACTCTTCTGTGAGTTTCTACTGCTTTATTGATAATTAAAGCATTCTTCTCATCAATGATAATCTCTTCAGATTCCATTTTGTGCTTAGAAAGATCTTCTACCTCAATCGGGTTGAATGTCCCCAATCCTACGTGAAGAGTAACTTCAGCAAAATTGATTCCTTTGATCTCTAATCTCTTCATCAAATGTCTGGAGAAGTGAAGACCTGCTGTAGGGGCAGCAACAGCTCCTTCTATTTTTGCATAGATCGTCTGATATCTTTCTGCATCTTCAGGTTCTACAGCTCTTTTGATATATTTTGGAAGTGGAGTTTCTCCCAATTCCTTTAATTTCGTTCTGAATTCGTCGTAAGAACCATCGAATAAGAATCTTAATGTTCTTCCTCTTGAAGTTGTATTATCGATAACTTCAGCTACCAAAGATTCATCCTCAGTGAAGAATAATTTGTTACCAATTCTGATTTTTCTTGCAGGATCTACTAAAACATCCCAAACTCTTGTTTCTTTATCAAGCTCTCTTAATAAGAAAACTTCAATTTTAGCACCTGTTTTTTCTTTATTTCCGTAAAGACGTGCAGGGAAAACTTTCGTATTGTTGAAGATAAACAAATCATCTTCATCAAAATAGTCCACTACATCCTTGAATAACTTGTGCTCGATAGTTTGCGTTTTTCTATCAAGTACCATTAATCTAGCTTCATCTCTGTGCTCTGATGGGTGTTCTGCTAATAATTCCTCAGGAAGGTCAAAATTAAAATCTGATGTTTTCATTTTTTAAATTACGGTTTAAAAATTACTGAAATTACAAGGTGTAATTTTCGGAGTGCAAATATACGACATTGAATACCCCTTTGTCAAGTATTATTTACAATCAAATTTAAAACCCTGATTTCATGGGGATTTTTAAAGCTTAAAAAGATTAGTTTTAGGGAAATTTAAATTCAATATTGAACAAATAAGTAAAATTCACTCCGTCCACCATCCGGATTCTGACGATCATAAAATTTTCATATTCAAC
Organism: Chryseobacterium sp. MEBOG07; assembly: GCF_021869745.1. Classification (NCBI taxonomy): domain Bacteria; kingdom Pseudomonadati; phylum Bacteroidota; class Flavobacteriia; order Flavobacteriales; family Weeksellaceae; genus Chryseobacterium; species Chryseobacterium sp. MEBOG07. Next base: position 1,957,626 of record NZ_CP084579.1, on the reverse strand, counting down.
TCATTATAGAGGATCGATAAGATTGACTTTGCCTGGTTTAATTTTCATTTAAAAACTAAAGCTTATTACCCAAATAATCGAGATAGAGACTCTGAAGAAAACGAAGATTTGTCCGATGAACACTCCAAAATAGGGTGAAAAAATTATCATAGCTGTACTTTATCATCAACTTACCGTGGGAAACAGAGAAGAATCAGGATCGACAACCCGGATGAAAAACTGGATTTTAATGCCCTTTTCAGTAACCATCTTCTGTATGTTTATAAAACCTGGCCAATAGAAAAAGTAACTGAAATATTTAAAGCTAAATGTCAATTTCTAAGAATATAAATTGTTGGATTTGAATTCTAAAAGTAACAAAAGAGGTACAAACTCGACAAAATAAAAACAGGAACAGTATAAAAACAACAAATTAAAAATAGATCATTATGAGTAAATATTCGATAGAAGCATTTATCAACGAAACGAAAGAGAATCCTCAGCAAAGAGATTATTTTGAATTGGAAACCAAGCATCTTTTGGAAATCAACCTTAATAACCAGACAGTATGGACGAAAAAAGGAAGCATGGTAAGTTATGTGGGGAATGTAAATTTTGAAAGACAGGGAATGCTGGCTGGCGGAATTGGCAATTTTTTGAAGAAAGCCATCAGTGGTGAAGGAGCAAAGCTGATGAAAGCTGAAGGAACTGGTAAATTGTACGTCGCTGATTTTGGGAAGAAAGTTCGTATTCTTTATCTGAATAATGAATCAGTATGTGTAAACGGAAATGATGTGCTTGCTCATGAACAAAGCATAAAAAGTGATATCACTATGCTTAAAAGTATTGCAGGAATGATGTCTGGCGGTCTTTTCCAGGTGAAGCTTTCAGGTACAGGACATATTGCAATTACCACTCACGGCGATCCTTTGACCCTACTGGTTACTCCTGAAACTCCTGTTTTCACAGATCCAAATGCTACAGTGGCATGGTCCGGAAACCTTATTCCGGAGCTGAAAACCAATATTTCATTTCAGAGTTTAATGGGAAGAGGTAGCGGTGAAGAGTTTCAGATGAAATTTTCAGGACACGGATGGGTATTGATCCAGCCTTACGAAGAGGTTTATTATATGGAAAAATAAACGCCCTTAGACGTCATTTTATATTTTCACAATAACTAAAATAGTAGCAGATGAAGACTCTTATAAAGCTATTTTTGGCGATCGTTATATTCTCTAATATGATGATTGCCCAAACATCAAAGAAGAACTATGAATACCACATAGATCTTCTTCATATGTCTAATGATGAGGTAAAGGTATCTTTTGCTCCCCAAAGAATAACCTTACACAAGGTAAATTTATTATTCCCAAGCTGGTTCCCGGATTTTATCAGGCGATGAATTTCGGACAGTATGTTTCTCATTTTACAGCTACGGATAAAAACGGAAAAAAAATAGTTACCGAGCGTTTGGATAAAAATAGCTGGATGGTACATGATCTTAAACACGTCGCTACAATATCTTACCAGGTAGCAGATGGGTGGGACTCTTTGGAAAAGGAATCCAATGAGGCCAGATCTGCCGGCAGCATGTTTAAAAAAGACAGCGTTTTTGTCATCAATTATAATTCTTTAGTGGGATATTTTGAAGAAATGAAAGATATTCCGTATCAAATTAATATTACCAAAAACAAGCATTTTTATGCTTCATCTGCTTTGGATTATAAACAGAAAAATAAAACTATGGATATGGTTTGGGCAAAAGATTACCGACAATTGGTAGATTCCCCCGTTTTATATTCTGTTCCCGATACAACATGGCTGAAAATAGGTCATACCAAAGTGCTTGTATCCTTCTATAATAAGAAGGAAAGACATTATTCCAAAACAATAGCTCATGAGATAGAGAACATTTTGAAAAATCAGCAAGCTTATCTTGGAGGAACATTGCCGGTAGACAAGTATGCTTTTTTGATTTATTATGAATCTTCCAATGAAAGTGGGTTCCTTGGAGATGGTCTGGAACACGCCAAATCTACAGTGTGCCTATACCGTTCCGGAAGCATGAAATATCTTCCGAATGCTTTAAACCGAGTGGCCTCCCATGAGTTTTTTCACATTATTACTCCTCTCAACATCCATTCAGGAGAAATTCAGCATTATGATTTCCTGAATCCCGTCATGTCTAAACATCTATGGCTGTATGAGGGCATGACAGAATATGCTACAATTCATATGCCTATCAAACAAAAAATGATCAGCCTGGAAGATTTTGAAAAAAGCATAGAAGAAAAGATACACGGCATGAAAGAGTTTGACAATAAGCTCTCTTTTACAGACATCAGTAAAAATGCAATGGAAAGACAGGACCAGTACATGAATTTTTACCAAAAAGGACCATTACTCGGGCTGTGTCTGGATATAAGATTAAGAGAACTTTCTAATGGCAAAATGGGAACTCAGGATCTCATGCTGCTGCTTATGAAAAAATATGGAGAAGGAAAATATTTCAATGATGATGACCTGTTTGATGAAATTACCAAAATGACTTATCCGGAAATACGTACATTTTTCAGAGATTTTATAGAAGGTGCCCAGCCTCTTCCTCTGAAAGAATATCTGGAAAAAGCAGGTTTTAACTATGATGAAACAACAGGAAAAGTAAGTGTTCTGCCTAATCCTGATTCAAAACAGCTGGCTTTAAGAAAAGCATGGATCAATCAGTAAATTTCAATCCAACGAATGACTGTTGATCCAGTCTTATGAAGAAGTTGGCTATGTGGAAAAATAATCGACAAATAATTATCTTTGAGGTAAGTAATTCAGTTCAGTAATTGTAAAATAAAACTCCATGAAAAATATAGTATCAGGGCTGTTTTTGACGATAACCATTATCGTTCATTCCCAGATCCAGAAAGTTGAAAAAGTAATTGATACTGCTGTGAAAACAGATAATTTCAACGGTTCTGTATTATTAGCCAAAAATGGAAAGATTGAATTACTTACTTACAAAGGTCAGTCTAACAGGCATTACAATATTCCTTTTTCGGATGAAACCCGGTTTCATATTTTCTCACTCACCAAAACGTTTACGGCTGTATTGATTATGCAGCTCTATGAAAAAGGGAAAATCAACCTGGACGCTCCTATTGCTGCCTATTATCCGGAATACAAAGGTGAGGCTGCCCAAAAGGCAACGATAAGAAACCTTCTTACTTACAGCAGCGGGAGAGATAATAAAGACATCAGTTCTCCGGAACTCATTCATCAGGCCTATGACAATACGATCTGGAATCTGGATGATTTTATCACAACATTTCTCTCTGAAAAGCTGATAGATCAGCCCGGAACCAAGTTCAGCTATAACAATGGTGATTTTATACTGCTGGGAAAAATCATTGAAAAAATATACCAAAAATCCTTTGAAGAGGTACTTAAAGAACAAATTTTAATTCCTCTCAAAATGCGGAATACTGGATTCCTGCACCATAATGACATCATTCCCAATATAGATGATGGCTATTCTGCAGACAAAAACAATCCATTTGCACTTCATACCCCCACCAATACTTATATTGACAATTTTTACTCAGCCGGAGCGATGTATTCTACCCCTAAAGATCTTCTGACGTTTGATCAGGCTGTCTTCAATCACGTTCTGTTAAAAAAAACAACTTTAGATACCATGCTTACTGCCGATAAAAAGCTTGAAGACACCGCTCTTGGCTTTTGGGTTTATCCTAAAAAATTCGGTTCTGTAAACACGTTGTTTGTGGAACGTCAGGGTGAAGGATACGGGCACAGTGCCAATTGGGTTCATTTAGCAGATAAAGACCTTACCTTGATTATCCTCTCCAATACCAAAGATATCAAATACCTTAATAAGATGAGAGAAAGGCTTATTATGGCTTATTACGGGCAATAAATTTATAAGAAGCAAAAAGGCAAAGAATCTATCCTCATCTACTTCTATACTTTAAAACCTTTCAACTCTCCCCTCTCACACCATCGGGATTTACAAAAGTTTTAATATATTTAAGAAAAAAATAGATGAACAATAGCAATTCCCGCAGAGACTTTCTTAAAACAGCTGCTTTGGCAAGTTTTGGAGCCTTGGTTTTACCCAATTCTTTATTTGCCTATTCCAATGATTTTAAAACAGATAAAAAAGTCCGTGTAGGTTTTATTGGAGTCGGTCTTCGTGGACAGGAACATGTCAAATTACTGGCAAAACGTAATGATGTAGAGATTGTAGCGTTTGCAGATCCCGAGAAGAGAATGCTTGCTGCTTCTCAAAAAATATTAAAAGACAATAATAAACCGGCGGCTAAGGAGTTTTCCAATGGGGAATATGACTATCGAAATCTTTTACAATTAAAAACGATAGACGCTGTTGTCATTGCTACTCCGTGGGAATGGCATCTTACACAAGGTGTAGAGGCAATGCGTGCTAAAAAAATTGTGGGCATGGAAGTTTCCGGAGCGATAAAGCTTCAGGACTGCTGGGAATTTGTGAAGGTATATGAGGAAACGAAAGTTCCTATCTTTATGATGGAAAACGTATGTTACCGAAGAGATATCATGGCCATCCTGAATATGGTCCGAAAAGGGATGTTTGGAGAATTGGTACATGGAAGAGGAGGTTATCAGCATGATCTGAGAGGCGTCCTTTTCAATGACGGTGTTACCCCTTACAATTCCGGTGCTGAATTTGGAGAAAAAGGATTCAGTGAGGCAAAATGGAGAACTGAACATTATGTGAAACGCAATGGAGAGCTTTATCCAACCCATGGATTAGGTCCTGTTGCGATGATGATGGACATCAACAGAGGAAACCGTTTAACAAGACTGTCTTCATTTTCATCAAAATCGGTAGGGCTTCACAAATATATCGTTGAACATCCTAAAGGGGGAGAAAATCACCCAAGTGCCAAAGTAAAATTCAACCAGGGAGATATAGTAACCACCCAAATTGCTTGTGCCAATGGGGAAACCATCCTTCTGACTCATGACACGAGTTTACAAAGACCTTATGATCTGGGCTTCCGGGTTCAGGGAACTGAAGGATTGTGGCAGGATTTCGGATGGGGAGATTTCAACCAGGGACATATTTATTTTGAAAAAACTATGAACCATACCCACCGTTGGGATAATACGGAAAAATGGATGCAAGAATACGATCATCCGATGTGGAAGAAGTTTGAAAGTTCTGCTGCAGGAGCAGGACATGGCGGAATGGATTTCTTTGTGATGAATACTTTTATAGAATGTATCAAACGAAATATAGAATTCCCGATGGATGTGTATGATCTTGCATTGTGGTATTCGATTACGCCATTGAGTGAAGAGTCTATTGCCAAAGGTGGTCAGGTAGTTGATATCCCTGATTTCACCAATGGAAAATGGAAGACCCGTAAACCTGTATTTGGAATGACCGATGAGTTCTAAGAAAACATTACTCATACTAGCAGGCGGATTAGGCAGCAGATATAAAGGCCTCAAGCAGGTGGATGGTATACTCAATAATGGTTCTCCGATTCTGGAGTATTCTATCTTTGATGCTCTGGAAGCCGGTTTCCAAAAAGTGGTCATTATTGTCAACAGGCTGATTCCGGAAAGCTATATTGAAAGACTCAACAGCATCTCAACAGCAAAAAATTTTGAGCTCCATTGGGTGTATCAGGAAATGGACATTATTCCTATTTCGCTGGAAGGTTTCGATTATCCTGAGCGTGAAAAGCCATGGGGAACTGCTCATGCTGTGCTTTGTGCAAAGTATTCTATACAGGAACCTTTTGTCATGATCAATGCAGATGATTTTTACGGAAAAGAAGCTTATCAACTGGCGGCATATGAAATTAATCATCACCATATTTCAGACACACAGTTAGGAATAGTTGCTTACACTGTAGGTACCACATTGAGCGGCCACGGAGCGGTAGCAAGAGGAATATGTACCCTGGATTCTGAAAATTATCTGATCAAAGTTGAAGAACAAACTTCCATTCAAATCATCAATAATTCAATTATCTACATTAAAAACGGAGAAAATATAAAATTAGATCCTGACACATTGGTCTCGATGAATTTTTTTATTTTCCATCCTCATATTTTCTGCTACCTGGAAGCCTATTTTTATGACTTTATCGAATCTGAGCCTTTGCCAAACCAGGAGTTTTATATCCCTTCTGCCGTACAGAGAATGATGGATGAAAACAGAGTACAGGTAAAGGTAAAGGCCTCTCCTTCGCAATGGATGGGGGTCACTTATGCTGATGATAAAAAGGAAATTAAGGATTTTCTGATCTCAGAGATTAAAAACAACAGATACCCGGAAGATTTATGGAAATAAAAGATATTGTCATTGAGTTTATCGGTACTGATAACTATGATCTCTCCCCTATCAATGACGGATTGATCAATACCACTTACCTTCTGGAAGATAAAGATCAAGGGAAAAAGTTTATCCTGCAAAAGATCAACCATCATGTTTTTAAAAAGCCGGAGATTATCATCAATAATCATTTGATGATTAATGAACTTCTAAGGTCAAATAATTATCATTTTCAAATTATAGAGCCCATCCCTTCTCTTACCCATCAACTTCTGGTAAAAGATGCTAATGATGAGCCATGGCGTATGCTAAGTTTTGTAGAAAACAGCATTACCTTTCTTACCGCTCCATCTTTACAGACGGCTTTTGAAGCAGCTAAAACCTTCAGCTATTTCCTGACCATCGTCAATACTGAAAAGATCCCTGCTATTGAAGATACCCTTCCCAATTTCCTTAATTTTGAGAAGAGAGTCGCGGATTATAAAAATGCACTACAAGATGCAGCTCCTCATTTAAAAGAAAACGCAAAGGCTGAAATAGAAATCACCAACCAGCTTTTGTCTTTACCTGATCAATGGATCGAAATGGAGAAAAGTAATCAAATTCCCAAAAGAATCATCCATGCAGACGTAAAAATCAGCAATATCCTTTTCGATCAAAATCATCATCCACTAGCTGTCATTGATCTGGATACCATGATGATTTCCACTATTCTATATGATTTTGGAACGATGATCCAATCTTACACCAATACAACTCATGAAGATGACGGAAGTGCTGTAAACAATTTCAACTCTGAAATGTATAAGGTTGTAAAAGAAGGATTTTTATTCTATCTAAAGGAAAAATTGACACCGGAAGAATCTGAGAATCTTGATTATGCAGCACAAGTCGCCATTTATATCCAGGAACTTCGTTTTTTAACCGACTACCTGAATGGAAGCACCTACTATTCTATCACACATCCTGAACACAATCTGGACAGGACAAAAAATCAGTTAGAGCTGTTAAAAGGGTTAAGGGAATATTTAGGAAGCAAATGATGTTTACTTATAATTCCTTACTAAGGATTAAATATGATATTTAGATTTCTACGGAATGACAAAGTGTACGAATAGATTAAGCGCTCTGTTTGTCATTCCGTAGGAACCTAACGTTTATCCTCTCACTCCCAAACCCTCAAACTCTAAAGCTCTCCCACTCTCAAACCCCACAACTCTCCTCAACTCAAAAACTCCAGAACCTTCTTCCACTCTTCCAGCTTCTTCTCAAAGGAAACCGTATGAAGCGGGCTTGTAGAAGGGAGTAAAATGACAGGCAGTTTATAGCTTTTTCCTAACAGCTTCTGTAAGTTTTTATAGGATTTTCCACCGTTGCAGAAAATGGCTTTGACATTTGGGTGCTCTTCCAATAGTTCAGCAATCTGATTGGCTTCTTCGTTTTTGATTTCAGAATCCAGGCTTCCTTTTCGCTCACAGGAATCGATAACATCCCAAAGGGCAATATGGCATTTCTTTATGGTTTCGATCCTTTGCGTATAATCATCCGTAAATTCTTCGTTCAGCAATTCAAAAATGATTTTCCAGAATTTATTTTGTGGATGGGCATAATACTGTTGTTTTTCCAATGATTTCACTCCGGGAATTGATCCTAAAATTATAATTTCAGATTGGGCATCAATAAGGGGTGGAAATGAAGAAATACGGTTTTGCATATTCAAATATATAAATTTTGGCTAAAGTCATTGGATTTTTTATCATAAAAAAAGCGGGCTAAAGCCCGCTCCTATTGATATTGTTTTCTTATTTGTCTTATAAAGTCTCCTTTAACCAGTCGAAGAACTCTCTCTGCCATACCAATCCGTTTTGTGGATGAAGTACCCAGTGGTTTTCGTTAGGGAAATACACCAGTTTAGATTTTAATCCTCTTAATTTTGCAGCCTGGAAAGCTTCCTGCCCCTGCTCGTAAGGAACACGGAAATCAATTCCTCCTTGAACGATCATGATGGGCTTGTTCCATTTATCTACAAAATTGCTTGGATTGAATTCTGTGTAGGCTTTTGGTTGTGGCTTTTCCCATGGTGAACCAAGATCCCAGTTTGCAAACCAAAGTTCTTCAGTGGTTAAGTACCAAGATTTCATATCAAATAATCCATCGTGTGCGATGAACGTTTTGAATCTGTTATCATGAATTCCTGCCAGCATAAATACACTATATCCTCCATAACTTGCTCCTACAGCCGCTACTCTGTCACCGTCTACATAAGGTAATGTTTTTGCAAAATCCGTTGCTGCCAGATAATCTCTCATTGGCTGTCCGCCCCAGTCTCTTGAAATTTCTTCATTCCATTTTGTGCCCCAGCCCGGCATACCTCTTCTGTTGGGTGCTACCACGATATAATCGTTGGCTGCCATCAGAGCAAAGTTCCATCTTACGCTGAAAAACTGAGTAAGAGCAGACTGTGGACCTCCCTGGCAGTATACCAAAGTAGGATATTTTTTGTTCGGGTCAAAGTTCGGTGGATAGTGGAACCAAACTCCCATTTCTTTACCATCAGAAGTTTTCACCATTTTAAGTTCAGATTTCCCCTGAGCCAACTTAGCATAAGTGTCTTTGTTCGCTTCAGTCACCTGCTTCATTTCTCCGTTTTTAACGTTTACAGAGAATAATTCTGTTGCATGGTTTACGTCTGTTCTTCCTATTAAAAGTGAAGTTTTATTGTCTGTAAAGATTTCGTTGACGTCAAAATCTCCTTTGGTGATCTGTTGTACTTTTGCTGATTTTGAATCAAGGGCAAAAAGTTGTTTTGTTCCTCTGAATGCTGCTGTAAAGTAGATTGTTTTTGAATCTGCTCCCCAAAGCACATCTCCGGAAACACTTTCGTCCCAGCCAGAAGTAAGGTTAGTTGTTTTCCCTGACTTCCAGTCCATGATTTTCACATCATTTTTATCTGCTTCATACCCATCTCTGGCCATGCTCTGCCAGATCAAAGATTTTCCATCCGGGCTGAATTTAGGATTTACATCATATCCTTTGTTGGGTTCTGTAATATTTTTGGTTGTACCTGACGCCAGATCATAAGCAAAGATATCTGTATTGGTACTGGTAGAGTACTCTTTACCACTTTTAGGTTTTGTAACGTATAAAAGCTGTGCAGAATCCGGGCTCCAGATAAAATCTTCAGCACCCCCGAAAGGTCTTTGAGGAGAATCCCACATTTTCCCTTCCAACAGGTCTTTTGCGCCCTCTGCTTTATCAGAAGTATTTACTACAAATACATGGTTGTATTTCCCTTCATTGAAGTAATCCCAGTGTCTGTGGTTAAGGTCTGTGTATACCTGAGCAGTTGTTTTAGGAGTATCACTGAATTTGTCTTTCCCCATTACTTTTTCTACCAACACCTGCTTACTGAAAGCAATTTTCTTCCCATCAGGAGAAATTACAATGTTATCGGCTTCACCGATGGTATAAAACTCTGTCCAGGTTTTTCCGGCATCTTTAGAAAGGTAGATTTTGTCTCCTTCCTGAGCATAAATTCCGTTTTTATCCCACTGAATAAGTGCTTTTTTACCGAAATCAATTTTGGAAGACTGATTATTAAGAACATTCAGAAAATAGTTCTCATTTTTCGTTTTTTCTGTTTTCAGATCTACCTGTCCAACTTTATAGATAAGGGAACCCTGATCTGGTGAAACTGCCTGTACCCCAACTTTTTTCAAAGTCCAAAGAATTTCAGGCGTCATTACTTGTTGTGCATTCATTAAGAGCGGAGCTGCCAAAGCCAGCAGACTGTACTTAAGTTTCATATGTTGATATTCATTTTTTAATGGAGGTACGGAATCTTTATGATTTCATACATCCTTTTATTAAATTCAAAGATTGCCAAAGTTAATATTTAAAATAAAAACGGACGAAAGAATTAACATTTAAGTTTCCTAAAATTTAAAAATAAATCATTTATGTATGGGTGAATTTTATTAATTTTAGCGAAAACAAACTAATACCCATTTTTCATGAAAAAATTACTATTTTTTTCCTCATTTTTCGTATCCTCATTCTTTTTTTCACAACTAACGATAAGCCCTTTTTCCAATCATTATTATAATGCTTATCAGGCCACTATTAATGGAAACGGAACTATTTATTATACGACTGATGGAAGCACCCCGACCCTGAGTTCAACTTCAGCGGTTAACAATGTGCAAATCTCCATTGATCAGAATAAAGAAATCAAGGCATTTCTTGTCAATGGGCAGGGAAGTTCTTCGGCTGTCATCAGTAAAAAATATTATACAGGAAGTGTTCCTTCTGCGGTCATTTATTTTAAAGTTCCTTCTACCTGGACATCAGGAAGCTGTGTAATGATCGATATGGTGAGCCCCAATTCAATTGATGGGTTTGCCATGGATACATTCTGGCCGGGAGTGATCATGCAGCCTGCAGGATGTGAATCCTGGTATAAGACTACCCGAGATTTTGAAAGTGCCAATGTGCGTTTTAATAATTGTACTCCTTTTGAAAATATTCCTGCAACTATAAGTACGAATTTGATTCCTATGGGAAGTACTTTGTATTATGATTTTACGGACGGAGCTATAACAACTCCGCCGTCATGCTTATTTTTAGCGGGTAAAGAAACTTTGCCACACAATAAAAATGTATTAATCAAGGTGTATCCGAATCCTGTTTCAGACGTTTTAAAGGTAAATACCGACAGTAACTTTCAGGAGTATGAGATCATAGATACGAATGGAAGGGTGGTTCTAAAGGATCAGTTTGTAAAGGAAATTTCTATTCATCACCTTATTTCGGGAAATTATTTTCTAAAACTGAAAGACTCGAAAGGAGATCTGGTTCTACTGAAGTTCATCAAAAAATAAAAAAATCCGCTCGTTGAGCGGATTTTTATTTTGATCTGTTATGATTTTAATTACTCTCCATCTGAGAACATTGAGTTCGCCAGTGAAGTAACGATTGACAATAATATACTGAAGATAAATGCCCACCAGAAACCATCTACCACCATGCTATCTATGAAATAGTCTGCAATAAGTACAATTCCGGCATTGATTACTAAGGCAAAGAATCCTAATGTAAGAATGGTCAAAGGAAGACCAAACAGACTTAAAATAGGCTTTACAAATATGTTAAGAACCCCAAGCACAATAGCAAAGATAATGGCTGAAGAAAATCCTTCAAATTGTACTCCCGGTAAGATTTTAGTTAAAAGATAAGCAACAATTGCTGTGATAAATAATCGGATAATTAAGTTCATTGAGTTATTTTTTAATGTTGATGGGATGTACTGAGCAAAAGCCATTCCATTTCAAACAAAAAATTCTACAAAAACCCTTTGTTTAAGGAATATTTTAATCTTTATTTCCCTTTATATTGTTATTTTATTTTCATCATGGTTACTAATGAAGTGGCAACATGACTTTCAGAATCAGAGCCTTCGGTTTGAACATAGATTTCCGTTCTCACTACAATTATTCTCCCTCCACCTTTTAAAACATAGGATTTTGACACCAAAGCATCTCCCATGGCAGGACGAAGATAATTCACCTTCAATTCAACTGTGACTACATAACAGTCTTCTGCGTAATGACTCACCGATGCATACCCTGAAGAAACATCCACCAGAGAAGCAATCATAGCCCCGTTGAACATTCCGGCTTTTCTCGTCATCATTTCCATTTTGGGAATCTTAATGGATACAAAATCGGTTTCTACTTCCAGCAGTTCTGCTTTATAGAATTGTAAGGTTTCTGAACGGTTGAAGCTGTCTGTAATAAGTTTTCTTTTCTCAGGAGTCATGAATTTTATTTTAATCAAAGATAAGGACTGCAGCCTTTTTTATTTCTATTATATTCAAAAAGTTTCATTTAAAAAGCCGTTCCACATCAGATGAAACGGCTTCTTTTTGAGCTTCTAAACTCTGAATTAAACAAACGATAACTTTTCTGATGAACTTGATATTTTCAAATGATGGTCTTCTTTAATCATATCAGCTGCTTTTTCTCCAATCATAATGGTAGGTGCATTGGTATTTCCGGAAACCACATCGGGCATAATGGATGCATCTGCTACTCTTAATCCTTTTATTCCATATACTTTCAGTCTTGGGTCTACAACAGACTCACTGTCGATTCCCATTTTACAGGTTCCTGTCATATGATGGTAAGTGGAACATGATTTTTTAATATAATCGATCACTTCTTCTTTTGTTTTTCCTTCTCCCGGATAGATCTCACCATCATTCCATTCTTTCATTGCTTCTGTTCTTCCCATTTCACGGCAGATTTCAACGCAGCGGTAAAGAGCGTCCAGATCAGATTCCTCAGAAAGATACATTGGATTAATTTCCAGCGGTGCAGAGGGATCGGAAGATGTTAATTTTATATATCCCTTACTCGCGGGTCTGATAAAGCCTGCGCAGAATGTGAAAGCATCCTCCGGTCCTGTAAATCCAGGGCTGTAATAAGGAAGTCCCATGAACAAAGGCTGCAGGTCAGGATATACCATTTCTTCTTTGCTTTTCCAGAATAATTGTGCTTCCAGTAAATTAGCTTGCGGGGCGGGAATCTCTTTTTTAGCTTTAAAAATAACACTGGTCAAAAGGTGGTCCTGAAGGTTTTTTCCAACTCCTTTTAAGTCTTTTACCACTGAAATTCCCACTGATTCCAGTTCTTCTTTATCCCCGATTCCGGAAATCATCAGAAGCTTGGCAGATTCTATGGTTCCACAGGATACGATGACTTCTTTTTCAGCTTCTACTTCTATTAATTCGCTGTCTTTTAAATACTGAACTCCGATACACTCATTTCCTTCAAAAATTAATTTCTGAGCCAAAGCATTGGTGTGAATATGTAAATTGGTACGGGATTTCACCGGGTCTAAAAATGCTTTTGCAGTAGAACATCTTTTACCATCTTTTCCTGCCGTCAGGTGATTAAGCCCCGCTCCCCATATTTCTTTGTTAAAATCGTCTGTCAAAGGATAACCCAATTCTTTACAGGCTTCAATAGCGCTTATTGAAATTGCATTCGGATGTTTGATACGGCTTACAAAAAGCGGCCCTTCTCCCCATGAATATCGTCTCCTCCATCTTCGTGGGTTTCAGATTTTTTAAAATAAGGTAAAACAGCATTCCAATCCCAGCCCACACATCCTTTATAAGCCCAGCTATCATAATCCTGCTGATGTCCTCTGATGTAGATCAGCCCGTTGATAGAACTTGAACCACCCAATGTCTTACCACGAGGCCAGTATCGGGTATTTCCTCCTGCATGTTCCTGCGCCACGGTATGATAAGCCCAGTCTCTTTCGGTATTCCATACGGCAGGCCACCCTGACTGTTCCTGTACCTCAGCAACTTTATCATCAGGACCTGCCTCCAGCAGAAGCACATTTATATTTTCATTTTCACTTAATCTATTGGCTATTACAGCTCCTGCCGAACCGGATCCGACAATTATAAAATCGTATTTCATGAGTTTTAATTTGATCTTTATTTTTTGATACTGATTACTTTAGGAACTGTGACTGCTTTGAGTCCTTCAATTCCAAATTCCACTCCATATCCGGATTGTTTTACTCCTCCAAAAGGAACAAAAGGGTGAATGGCACCATGCTGATTGATCCATACTGTTCCTGCTTCCAATTTTGCCGCTACATTTTGTGCTTCGTTAAGATCATCACTCCAAACTGAAGCTCCCAATCCTGTTTCAGAATCATTGGCTTTACTGATAGCTTCTTCCAGGTTTTTATATTTAATGATAGGCAATACCGGCCCAAATTGTTCTTCATCTACAATTCTGTTTCCGTTATCTACATTTCCGATAAGGGTTACCGGGATAAAATATCCTTCCAGATCTGGTTTTTGCCCTCTGAATATGAAATCAGCACCTATATTTTCAGAATCACGGATCAGATCCTGAATTTTATCGTACTGCATTTTATTCTGAATCGGTCCTAAAACATTGTTCTCATCTGCACCATTCCCCATCGGAATATTGGAAGAGTAGTCTGCCAGAGCCTGAACTACTTTTTCATAATCATTTTCATGAACGTATAATCTTTTTAAGCAGGCGCAAGTCTGTCCCATATTTAAGAAAGCTCCCCAGAAAATAGAATCGATATGTTTGGTTACATCAAGACCCGGTAAGATAATCCCTGCATCATTTCCTCCGCATTCCAAGGTTAGACGTGCCATATTTTTAACAGAGGCTTCAATCACTTTTTTCCCTGTTGCAATAGATCCTGTAAACATAATTTTTCCAATTTCAGGATGGGCTGTAAGATAACTGCCTACTTCACCCCTGCCAGTAACGACCTGTAAAAGATTTTCGGGAAGCACGCTGTTGATTACTTTAATCATTTCCAGGCTGCAGAAAGTGGTATACTCTGAAGGTTTGATGATGACCGCATTTCCCATTCTGAGTGATGGAATAATCTGCCAGATCGCAATCATCAGAGGCCAGTTCCAGGGAGCAATGGCGGCAACGACTCCAATTGGGTTTCTGTATACAACGTCTTTCCTTGTTTCATCTTCAAAGACAATTTCTTCAGGTAAATCCAGTGATGCAGGAACTTGTGTCCAGCCTACACAGGCCTGCATTTCAAAATGGGCTCCGGGACCATTAAGTGGTTTTCCCTGCTCACGGGTGATCCATTCTGCCAGGTGTTTTGAATTTTGCTGTAAAGCTTCCGCAACTTTTAATAAAATGTCTTTTCTTTCTGCATCCGGTCTTGCTGACCATAGTTTTTGGGCCTTTTTTGCTTTCTCAATTTTAGCATCAATCTCCTCATGGGAAGTATTGGAAACTCCACCTATAACCTCTAAGGTAGAAGGATTTAGGGATAAAAAGTAGGTGTCTGAAATATGATTTTCTTTGGCTAATGATGTATTTTCCATTGTTTTAATTTATTTTGTATTTTACGTAGTTCGAAAATGGCAATAACATGATATAAATCATTTACCTATTCTCTATTTTTTTTAACCTAAACTCTACCTATCATGGAAAAGATCGAAGAAAGAACTGTTTTCAGCATTCCTTTTGGTGAATTGAATGTGTTTGAAACGAATGTAGTATGCCACGATTTTCCTTTCTTTTTTGAAAAGCCTGTCATTACGCTTATGCTGAGTGGCAATAAGATCATTCGCAGTGAGGATGAGACTTTTGAGTTTAATGAAAGAAGTGTATTTATCCCGCCCTGTAATAAGGAACTGAGTATAGACATCCACCCTGTTTTCAAAGAGCCCACAAAATGCCTGGTACTGAATATAGAACAGGAATATATTGACAGTGTATTTTCTGAAGTGATTGAAACCTGGCATCCGGACTGGGACAGAACGGGAATTATGATGAAAGAAAATATGGTAAAAAAGTTTGTAAGCTCAGATGAATCTTTGTGGAGAAGCCTTACCAATCTTTACAACAGAAGAATAGACAACAGTATGTATGGTACTTCTGATTTTCTTTTAAGCTTAAGTCTGAAGGAACTGATCTATGAGCTGATGAAGACCAATGCAAAACATATTCTGCTGTATTCTGACAAGGCAGAAAGTATACAGAACGGACTGCAGGAAGTGGTTCATTTTATCAAACAAAATTATAAAGAACCGATTACCATAAAGAAACTTTCCGTGATTGCAGGAATGAGTGAAGCCAATCTGTTTAAAAAGTTTAAGCATTCCTACAACTGCACTCCGGTAGAATATATTATCCATTTGAGAATAGAACACGCCAAGCAGCTATTAATAAGCAACCCCGAAATTGGTATTAAAAATATATGTTTTGAATCCGGTTTTAATACACTGGAGTATTTTTATAGAAAATTTACCCAGATCACCGGAAAGTCTCCGAAGAAATTTAAAATAGATTAATATAATTGGGGCTGGAAGTTGATATCTGTCTTTTCATTTCTGGTAGTTATCATTATTTAATAAAGTAATCATCTTATGTACAGTAAAAAAGTGTTCATCGTCTTAAGTTTTCTCCTATGCTGCATTTTTCATGCGCAGACTTTACATTTGTATGGAGGTGCCGACCGGGATCAATATCTGGGATGTCTGAACTGTGATAATTTTGATAAAAATTCGATATGGAATAAGTTTAGTGACTACGGGAATGTGTTCAGTTCAAGATCAATCTGGAACACCTATGGAAACTATGGAAGTACCTACAGTACCTATTCTCCATGGAATACTTATGGAGCTTATCCTCCGGCAATCGTTGATCAGGACGGAAATTTCTTTGGATTTCTTACTTTGAATCCTTATAAATCTGAAAGGTCTGAGCTGGAACTGGCTATGATTTTATGTAAACATCATGAGGAGATTAAGAAGGATGTTGGCGGTTGGTATGAGAGGTTGTTCCGGTAAACCACCCCGTCAAAAATTCTTTGAATTTTCGCCACCCCTTCAGAAGAGGGGAATTTTCACGTCTTCAGTTGTCCTATTTTTATTAGAATAAAAGTTGTAAAAATATAGGCTGGATTCCTACTGAATAACAAGTTGTGTGAATAAATTAAACGCTATATTTGTCATGCTATAAGAATCCAAACATAATCTTAATATACAAAAAGCTGGCGCTTTTGACTGGCAGTCAAAAGGTCACGGGTTCGAATCCCGTATTCTCCACTAAACGATAACTTTTATTTTATTTGTCACAGATTTTTATCCTCTCACGGATTGAGTAGATTTTTGGATTAAATTCAATATTAATTAGCTAAGCTGTACCTGAAAGTCGTCAGTTAAAGTCAAAATACCTTCTGCAAGTGCTTCCGGATGGGTAGTGAATCCTTTCAATTTCGATGTTTTTCCTTTTAAAACTAAATCTAAAAGCTGTTTATCAGACAGTTTTTTACCGAAAATTTCGAAGGTAATTTTAAAGCCACAATTTTTAAAATCAGAACATCCTACTGCGGTTTTTCCTTTGATCAGATTGTGCTCTTTACATTTCGGGCATTTCGTTTCTTCCCAGGACTGAAGTTCTTTTTTCTGTGCAGGTTCTCTTTTTTTCTTTTCCTTTACTTCTTCTTTTTCTTCTCCCTGCAGGGTAATGACTTTTCCTTTTCCGTACACTACTTTCTCAGTCAGTTCTGTAACCATCTGAATCAATTCTTCTTTGAAGAGATTGGCTTCATACTCCCCTTTTTCAATTTTACGAAGTTTAGATTCCCATTCTCCTGTCAGTTCAGGACTCTTTAGCAGCTCGTCTTCAATGGTATCAATCAGCTGGATTCCGGTTTGGGTAGCGATGAGGTTTTTCCTTTTCTTCTCAATGTACTTTCTTTTGAAAAGGGTTTCGATGATATTGGCACGGGTGGATGGTCTTCCGATCCCGTTATTTTTCAACATTTCACGCAGCTCTTCGTCCTCTACCTGTTTTCCGGCAGTTTCCATCGCTCTCAGCAATGTTGCTTCGGTATAAGCTTTTGGAGGGGTAGTTTTCCCCTGGTGGATCATCGGATCGTGTGGTCCGGTTTCCCCTACTATAAATTCAGGAATCGTCTGTTCTTCCTCTTTTTCTTTTTCCTTATCAGCAGATTCTTCTTTGGGTTCTTTAGCATAAACGGCTCTCCATCCCGGTTCCAGGACTTGTCTACCGCTGGTTTTGAAAGGAATAGTTCCTACTTTTCCTTCTACCAACGTATTGGAAATTTTACATTCCGGGTAGAATACGGCAATAAAACGCTTCGCAATCAGATCATAGATCAGTTTCTCTTCCCTGCTCAGATTCTGAGAAGGTGGAATTTCCGTAGGAATGATCGCATGGTGATCGGTTACTTTTGCATCATCAAAAACGGCTTTTGATTTTGGAATCGGAGCTTCCAATAACGGAGCAATTAATTCCTGATAAGGATACATTTTCTGAAGAATACCGCCTATTTTCGGATATAAACTTTCTGATAGATAAGTGGTATCAACACGCGGATAGGTTACGTGTTTCTTTTCATAAAGGCTCTGGATATAATTCAACGTATTTTCTGCTGAATATCCATATTTTTTGTTGGCTTCTACCTGAAGTCCGGTCAAATCGAAAAGTCGTGGATTTTTTTCTTTTCCTTCTTTAATTTCGAAAGAAACGATTTCAAATGGGTTTACTTTAAGATATTCCAGTCCTTTTTCTGCCCGTTCCAACGTTTTTAAACGGTCGATCGCAGCATTGAAAATGACGTCACGATATTTGGTTTTCAGTTCCCAATATTCTTCTGTAGTAAATGCATCAATTTCTTTCTGACGCTGAACCAGCATCGCCAAGGTCGGGGTCTGAACCCTTCCAATGGAAAGAACTGCTTTATTACCTCCAAATTTCTTGGTAAAAAGCCTTGTGGCATTGATTCCCAATAGCCAATCTCCTATCGCTCTGGCATTTCCAGCCAAATACAGATTTTTATAATCTTCCGCAGGTTTTAAACTCGCAAAACCTTCTTTGATAGCCTCTTCCGTCAATGAAGATATCCATAAACGCTGGATGGGTTTGTTGCATTTTGCCTTCTGCAATACCCAACGCTGAATGAGTTCTCCCTCCTGCCCGGCATCCCCGCAGTTAATGACCTCATCACATTCCTCAACTAATCTTTCAATCACTTTAAACTGATTTTCAACGCCTTTGTTCGGAATCAGCTTGATACCAAAACTGCTTGGAATGATTGGTAGTGAAAACAAATTCCATGATTTGAACTGAGGACCGTAGTCGTGAGGTTCTTTCAAAGTACAAAGATGTCCGAACGTCCATGTTACGCAATAGCCGTTTCCTTCCATATAGCCTTGCTTAGGCATGGTAGCGCCCAATACTTTGGCGATATCTCTGGCAACACTGGGTTTCTCGGCAATACATAATTTCATGAACTCGGGGTTTATTGAAGGAGTGCAAAAATCGGGATTTTTTTTGACATTGCAAACTTAGTTAAGGGTTGAGGGCTTGGAATTGAAAGAGAGGAAATTACGTTTTTTATTCTAAAGATGTGAAGTTTTACAATATATTATATCCATTTATTTAAACGCAAAGGTTATTGGATTCTATTGTTTATTTGAGGGAGCAAAGAAATGCGACTAGAGTCGCTGATGAAGCGAAAGGATAATCCACAAGCTTATAAAAATCAATGAAGTTGATTCCATCTTTGCTCTCTTAGAATTTTTTAAAAATTTATTAAACTTTGCGTTTAAATAAATTGCTTGTTAGATATGTAATCGTGATCATATTTTTTATAAAAAAGCCCCCTTATAAAAAGAGGGCCAAATCAACAATGTAATGAAACTAGTTCATTATTTTTTTGAGCTTCTGAAATGGCATCGGCAATTCCTCCACCTGCGGTTTCAAAGAAGGCAGGACCAGCCAGAAGATATACTTTTTCTAATTTTTTGGTTGTGGAAAGTTTGTGTTCTTTCAGGTAATTTTCAGAACGGTTAGCATCTACGATTCCTCTTACAACATTTCCTGCTACCAGGGCGGTGGGAGAATCTATTCCGGCATCTTTCAGATCACTGGCAAAGGCAAAATTGGTAACGCCTAATCTCATGGCTTCACGGGCTGCTACTTCACCTACTGAGGTCATTAAATCGGGTGTGAATTTATTACGGTCACCTAAACCGATCAACAATAATTTCTTTGCAGACATCGATCCGGCAGGAGGTGTAATTAAAATGGTTTCCAAAGAATGTCCCTGAAACTGCCCTGCTTTTCTGATATTGGTCAGTTCTCCCTTTAAAGCCTCATCCAGATGAACTAATCCGTTCAAATTGGCCGGTAAAGCCTGAGCATTGAAGATGTCTCCTTCTGTATATTCAAAAACACAAGCTACCTGAAGCTGAGCATGTGCTGATGAAGGACCTTGTACTAATCCTACCATTGAGATTCCGTCTACGATTCCCCAGGTTTTAGAGGTTCCTATGGCTGTTGTAGTTTGTGAGAAAATCAATGTTGTGAACAGTATCCCTGCAATAATGTATAATTTGCTTAATTTTTTCATGACTTTTTATCGTATTAGTTGTTCCTATATTTTTTGGAATGTTTGTTATAGGGTCATCGGTACTTCCATCAAAAGAACTTCTGTACCTTCTTTAAGTGCTTTGATCTTAATTTCCTGAATATCCCAAACTCCGAACCCATCACGTTCTTCAATGGTCTCTCCACCTATTTCTGCGCTTCCTTTAAGGATAAAAACATACAATCCGTTTCCTTTTTTTCTGATCTGATAATGAGTTTCCATATTCTGATCAAAAGTTCCAAGGTGAAACCACGCGTCCTGATGGATCCATACTCCTTCGTCATCTGCATTGGGAGAAAGAATCTGCTGAAATTCGTTGTGCCCTTTTGTTTTGTCTAAAGTGATCTGATCATATCTTGGGGTAACATTTCTCTTTTTCGGGTAAATCCAGATTTGAAGGAATTTTACAGACTGATCACTGTTTTTGTTGAATTCGCTGTGCATGATTCCGGTTCCTGCACTCATTGCCTGGATATCTCCACTTCTGATCACTGCTGTATTTCCCATACTGTCCTTGTGTTCAAGATCACCTTCCAGAGGAATACTGATGATTTCCATATTATCGTGAGGATGTGTTCCGAAACCTCTTCCTGATTCTACTTGGTCATCATTCAGGACTCTTAACACTCCAAAATGCATTCTTTCAGGATTATAATAATTGGCAAAACTGAAAGTGTGCTGGCTCAACAGCCATCCGTGGTCTGCTTTTCCTCTTGAATCTGCTCTGTGAATCACAGAATTTTCTTTTATTTTTGATTCTGTATTGGGAAGATGATTGTATCCGATCGGTTCTAGTGGTTCGATCTCGTCGATGTCATTTTTCATAGCGCTGGCTAAAGAAGCTGATGCTACAAACATTCCTGTTCCCAATAATCCTTTCTTTAAAAAATCTTTTCTGTCCATATCAGATTGTTATTTGTTCTTGTTTGATAGGACAAATTTAGAGACACTGAAATCCCTGCACATTTAACTAGTTTAATAAATGACTTTGAAGTAAAAAAAATGCCGGATAGTTTTGTATTCGGCAGTGTGATTAGATTGGATTGTTTTTTTGGGGAAACGCAAAGCTGCAATAATATATATATATATATATATATATATATATTATAAGGCTTATTAAGGTGCAAGGATTTTATATCCGATAAAATTATTTACAAGATAAAATCTGCGAGATTATGATGATTATATTCTCTTGTTCTTTTGCCTTGAAGCAAAATGAACCAAAAGTTCAAGACTTAAGAAACTTCCGCTAAAAATGAAATCTGTTCTCTAAAAACTCTAAACTCGTGCGGTAACAATGTATATTTATTATCACTGTTTCGTCCGCACTCAGACATAAGAGTTTTCTTAACGTTCACAGAATTCATTTTTTTAACGCTCCATTTTCTTAGGTCATTTCTTACGACCTGTTATATAGCAAAGTTCTACTTTTCCTTTGAAGCAAGGCGCTTTCTGATGGTACTTACAAATTCTTTTGAAACACCAAGGTAAGAAGCAATATAATATTGTGCTACTCTTTGTGGGATTGAAGGATATACTTTGATGAATTCAAGATATCTGTCCGTTGCAGTTTTGGAGATGGTGTTTACCAGTCGGCTCTGTAGTGTTGCCAAATTTCTCTGCACCAGCATTCTGAAAACTCTTTCGAATTTAGGGATTTCCTGCAGTAATTTCTCCTTCGTTGTGGGATTCAGCATATAGATCTCAGAATCTTCCAGCGTTTCAATATAAACTTTAGAAGGTTTCTGTTCCTGAAATGATGCAATATCACTGATCCACCAATCTTCTATAGCAAACAGTAAAGTGACTTCTGTGCCGTCATCATCCAGACAGTACATTCTCAGACATCCTTTTTGAATATACCCCTCAAACTGGCAGATTTCTCCTTCTCTTAGCAACACCGTTTTCTTAGGAAACGACTGACAGACAAGCAAATCTGTAAAAGTTTTTTCTTCTTCGGGAGTGAGAGAGATAAATCGGGTAATGTTTTTGATGATATTTTCAAACATAATGCAGAGTTTACCCCTGCAAATTAGGAAAAAGACTGTAAACTTCATTCTTTAAAAGCCCACTTCCTCCTCCATAATGGTCGATCACTTTAATCTCTTTATCTAATCCTGCGCAAAATACTTTAATATCTTTCTCAAAATCTTCTTCTAAGCCAGAGCTTAAAAGGACAATATCTACGGTATTTTCTTTAATATATTCATAACAGAAATTTTCATCACTTTGTATTTCTGCTGTCCAGCCTTCATTATTTTCTATAATTCTTTTTAAAGTATCCAGAATTTCCTGGTTCTTTCCAATCGCTAAAAAATGTAATGTTTTCATTTTGTTCAATGTTTATATTATTGGCGAAAAGACAAATTGGCAAAAAAGTTATCTTAACATATTAATCTCAAACTCGTATCTCGCAATTTGAATCTCATATTCACTTTCAAAACTCCTAATACTCCCGAACACTCCGACTCTCAAACTCCTTCACCCTCAAACTCGTATCTCGCAATTTGAATCTCATATTCACTTTCAAAACTCCTAATACTCCCGAACACTCCGACTCTCAAACTCCTTCACCCTCAAACTCGAAACTCGCCTCCCGAACCCATCCTACAAATGCTTATTCCCTGTAATTTTCAGTTCATTCAGGTCCAACTGTGATTCTGCTTTTCGGATTTCGTCGTCACTGAAGAGTTTTTCGCGTTTCATTTTAAACAGTTCTTTTCTCTGCAAGGCAAATATATCCAGCATCACTTTATGATATTCTGCCATATCGTTCATTCTGTTGGTGCACATTTCAATAGAACTTAAATGATTCTGGTGAAGCTGGATATCACTTTCCAGTGCCTTTTTAAGATTCTCAAGCAGACTATTGCTGTTCACCGTTTCATTGTATTCTTTATCAAGTTTATGGACGGCAAGCTTATCCAGCCTCATCTGAATTCCAGCCTGCTGTTCATGGGAAGGAAGAATAGGATCTATCTCCCCGATCTTGATTAATTTAATCACCAAAGGTAATGTCAAACCCTGAAATACTAAGGTCACAAAAATGACCACAAATGTGATAAAAATGATCAGATTTCTCATCGGAAACTCTGCTTGTGAGTTCATCATTACCGGGATCGACAAGGCTGTTGCGAGAGAAACAACTCCTCTCATTCCTGCCCAGCCTATGATCAAAGGATTTTTCCATCCCGGATTTGGGTCACGTCGGGCTTTTTCACTGAACCATCTTGGAAGATGAGCCACGGGATAGATCCATAACAAACGTACCGCAATGACGATCAGACTTATTATTAAACCATATTTGATTCCATCCATTAAAGAAGTTTCCCCCAGTCCATTGATGATATCCGGAAGTTCAAGACCTATTAATACAAAAACTAAGGCGTTCATTACAAAAATCATGGTGTTCCAGACTCCGGTCATATTGATTCTTGTGGTTCCTGTTTTGAAAATTTCATGAGCACGGAAAGACATAAATAATCCTCCGCTCACTACAGCCATTACTCCCGAGAAATGAAAATGTTCTGCAGAAAGAAACAGAATATAAGGAGTCATCACTGTAAGTGCTGCATCAATAGCTGGCGTTGTAGGCAAAAAACGGTGAATGGCATAGAAAATATGAGCTCCTGCAATCCCGACAACAATTCCCATTCCTGCTACCAGAAAAAACTGACCTGTCGCTTCATGCATTGAAAAAGCTTCTGTCATTACTGCCGCCAGAGCAAATCTGAAAACGATCAGGGAAGAAGCATCATTAATCAGACTTTCTCCTTCCAGGATGGCAAGGGTTCGTTTAGGAACTTTCAATCCTTTTAAAACGGTAGCAGCTGCTACAGCATCCGGCGGTGAAACAATTCCTCCCAATAAAAACCCTAATGCGAGCGTAAAACCAGGAATGAGCATTTGTGAAGTATATGCTACCACTAAAGATGTCAGAAATACCAGACCGAAGGCCAGCAGACTGATGGGACGTTTCCATTTCCAGAAATCATTCCATGAGGTATACCAGGCCGCTTCATATAAAAGAGGGGGTAGAAAAATTAAAAATATAATATCCGGATCCAGCTTTAAAACGGGTACTCCGGGAATAATACTGATTCCTAATCCGGCAAGCACAAGAAAAATAGGATAAGCAATTTTGATCCGCTGTGCCAGCATCACCAGCATCATAACGAGTAATAAAAGTCCCAGGATTAAAAGGAGTTGTTCGTGCATGTGTTTTTAGTAGTTAGAAATTAGAGGTTAGAAGTTAGGTTTTAGATTCCGGATTATTTAGGTTTTGGCTAAAGCCAATTGAATGATTTATATTATTAGGTGGGCTAAAGCCCACCGTTATTGAATGTTCGCTGCCTTTGTTTTAAGAATTTTTAAATCCCAACTATAAAAAGGTTAACCACAAAAGTCACAAAGTTTTTATTTTAAAATGTTTAAGAAATTCTGATAAAATATTATATAAAGTTCAATATTAACTTATCTTATCTTTTGTGACTTTTGTGGTTACATTATCTATTTAAATAGTATTGAGTTGGCCAATTCAATTTCTTCCGTATTGATAGAATGTCCAAAATTGGCATAGACTTTCTCGGTTACGTCAGCATTCATTTCTCTCAAAATATTGGCTGTAGCGTATACCCTTTCTATGGGAACATGAAAATCAGGATTGCTGGTTCCCAGAAAAACAGGGGTTCCGGCAAAGTCTCCTTTGTAATTTTCACGATTGATCTTATCTCCTATTACTCCACCGATAATGGCAGCTGCTCCACCGAATTTCTGAGCATTACGGGCCAAAAATTCAAGCGTAAGGCAGGCTCCCTGAGAAAATCCGAAAAAGTATATATTTTCAGGTTTAATTTCTGCATTGATAACAGCTTTTACTGTTTCTTCAACCATTTCAAGGGCTGATGACAACCACGGTTCGTTTTGTTCCACCGGAGCTATAAATGAAAAAGGATACCAGGTATGATTCAAAGCCTGTGGGGCTAATAACGCATATTCTTTTACATTCAGTTGTTGGGATAAACTCAAAATATCCTGAGCACTTCCTCCACGTCCATGAATCATTATCAAAGCTTTTTCTGCCTGCTTTAATGGTATTCCTGCTGTTTTTATATTTAAAATATGGCTCATTATTTCTATCTGAATTTTTCTGTTGGATAATCGATTTTGGGAAGAACTTCGATAAGACGTTCTCTTCTTTTTTCAAACTGCAGTGGCAACATCAGATCTTCTCCTAAAAATGCTGCTTCTTCGTCTACATCGAACCCGGGACCGGAAGTTGCAATTTCAAACAAAACGCCTCCCGGCTCTTTAAAATATACGGAAGTAAAATATTTTCTGTCTTTCACTTCGGTATGTTCCAGCCCATATGCATTTAATCTCTTTACCATTTCAAGCTGAGATTCTGCATCGGGAGTGGCAAAAGCCACATGATGAACGGTACCTCTTCCAGCTAATCCTTTCAATGCATTAGGAGTAGACAGCAGATCGACATATTTCCCCGGCATATTGTCTGTTCCCAATCTTAATCTATCAGGGCTTTCTTTGATTACTTTATGATCCATCTGAGTCGTCAGAAGAGCGGCTGTTCTTTCATAAGCATCCTGCCAGATTTCCACGTGATGAATTCCTTTTATGGCATAATCTTTTGGAATATAGCCGTTATAATATCCTTTTCTTTCGTCTTTATCATTAAAAACCAATTCAAGTCCCAATCCGTCAAAATCTTCAAGATAAATGAAAACTTCATCAGAAAGTCTTTGCTGTGGCTGTTTAAAAGGAATATTAAACTGTTCCAGACGGCTCATCCAATAATCCAGGGCATCTAATGAAACTGAAAAAGCGGTGGTATTGAGCATTCCTTTGCCATGTCTTCCATTGATAAGGTCTTTACCATACGGAAAAGTAGTCATAATCGTGCCCGGTGTTCCATATTCGTCCCCAAAATAAAAATGATAAACATCCGAGTAATCAAAATTGACTGTTTTTTTCACTAACCGAAGTCCTAGAACTCCAGTATAAAAGTCTATATTTTCCTGTGCATTGCCGGTAATTGCCGTAACATGATGCAGTCCTGTGATAAGTTTCATTGTGTTGAAATTATTAATTGGTTATTATGATGGCTAAGAAAATGAAAGGGTCATCAGCAAAATGGTAAAATCGCAAAAAACTTTTGATTTGTAACTCGAAGCCCTAAACTCGTCCCTCGAAACTCTCTCACCCTGCGACTCTCAAACTCACTACATCCCTTCCTTCAACCATACATCATTATATTCTTCCAGATGGCGTTTGAACTGAGCGTGAACATATGGACACAATGGTGCAATTTTCAAATCATTTTCTCTTGCATAGGAAACCAGTCTTTCCAATAAAATTTTGGCAAAGCCCTTCCCTTCATATTCCTGATTCACTTCGGTATGGTATACAGTCAGTTTTTTTCCAATGACTGAAATATCCATTTTACCTGCTTTATGATCGTTTGAGAAAAGCTGGATTTCTCCTTTTCTTCCTTCTAAAACTATTTCTGTTCTTTCCATTTTTATTTTTTTATTAAATAGTATTTTTTTAAACGCAAAGTCTTAATGATAATCAAGTATATTTTAAGTTGGCTAAGATTTGAATCAACAACTTGATTCGATGAAGCGCTCTGCTATAATTACCTAAAATAAGTTTGCGTACTTTTAATTCTTTACATTTAAATCTTTATTCAAAATTAGCATCTTTATCAGAGCTGACCGATGATCTATGATAAGTTCGGAAGTGCTTCTTCTATATGATGCAGACCTAATATTCTATTGTCCATGTCTTTTAATTTTGATGCTAAATTACAGTGAACAGAAATCCTATGCATTTAACTAGTTTAATAAATATAAAACTCCGCTTCCCAAAACATCTTTTAGTATACCCTTACATAAATAGCAAATACACCTTTATACAATTCTCAAAATTTTCAATTTATATTATGTTTTTCACAACATCAATTATGATGTAATTTGAGCATTATTTGGAATGAAAAATATGAAAATATCGTAAACCGTTTTAAATAAATAAAAAATAAAGATTATAATTAACTGATTTAAAATACATTAACCCATTAACAATAATTTAATATTTAAAAAGTCTACTTTTTTAGTGGACTAATTGAAATTATATTATATATTTGCAAACGTATTCAGGAAATAAAATAAAATGAAGGCAGAATTCAAAAATAATTTAATTAAGAAACATACCATCAAAAATATGATGATGGCTTTTTGTATGCCTATGCATCAAGAATACTGTGGTTGACCTTACTTTTATATGACATATTTTTTAAGGCCCTACCACGTGTAGGGCCTTTTTTTATTGAAAACGAACAACATTAATAACATAAAAATGAGCAATTCTAAAAACAAATGGGTGATTCCATTAGCGTTTACAAACATCTATGTGATTTGGGGAATTACGTTTTTAGCTATATCATTTGGCTTAAAAGGTTTTCCGCCATTCATTCTTTCCGGATTAAGATTTCTGGTTGCCGGAATTCTGATAATAGGATATCTTCTGTCTAAAGGAGAAAAAGCAAATTCTCTGATCAACTGGAAAAAAAATGCAATCACCGGGATTCTTATCCTTACCGGAGGAACAGGGCTTGTAGCCTGGGGCGAGCAATATGTAACGGCTTCTGAAGCGGCAATTTCTATTGCAACCGGCCCGTTCTGGTTCATCGCCATCGACAGAAAAAACTGGAAATATTATTTTTCAGATAAATTTATTCCGATCGGACTGGCACTCGGATTTGTAGGATTAGTATTCTTTTTGAAAGGAAGTGTAAACTCGAACGCTCATGCAGTCACTGACGGAAATCTTCGTATTACAGCTTTTGTGGTATTGGGATTAAGTTCCATAGCATGGGTACTGGGTTCTTTATATTCAAAGAAAAATCCGGCTTCACAATCTACTTTTATGAATATTGCGCAACAGCTTATAGTAGCGGGATTAGCCTCTTTTCTGATCGCTTTTTTAAGAAAAGAATGGACTGGTTTTTCGGTTTCTGCGGTTCCATTATCGGCATGGTTTGGGGTTCTGTTTTTGATTTTCTTTGGATCAATAATCGCTTATTTGTCGTACATTTGGCTCTTGTCCGTGAAGCCCGCCGCCTTGGTAAGCACCCATACCTACATCAACCCTATTGTAACGGTTATTGCTGGCTGGATTATTGCTCATCAAAGTATCAATGGAGGTCAGCTGTATGGTTTATTCATCATATTGCTGGGAGTACTTCTCACGAATGTGACCAAGTATTTCAAACTTTCCAAACGGTCGAAGGTCAAAATCAGAAGAGTAAGGAGATTTTTAAATAGAACAGGCAAACGCTATCAGCCTATTTAAACAGTATATAAAATCAGAATGATAGAAATCAAAAACATATCAAAGACATTTCACCAGAAAAAACAGTCATTTAAAGCACTGGATAAGGTGAGTCTTACTATAGAGAAAGGAGATATCGTAGGAATTATCGGGTTTTCGGGTGCAGGAAAAAGTACCCTTATCCGTACGGTCAATTTATTGGAAAGACCGGATGAAGGACAGATTATTATTAATGGAAAAGATTTTACCAAACTGGGTTCCAAACAGCTTGCTGAAGAACGCAAAAAAATAGGAATGATCTTCCAGCATTTCAACCTTCTTTCTTCGAGAACTGTTTTTGATAATATAGCTCTTCCATTGGAGCTGGATCATACCAGTAAGGATGAGATCAACAGAAAAGTGAATGAACTTCTGAAAATCGTAGGACTTGAAGAAAAAGCCAATGATTATCCGAGAAGCCTTTCGGGAGGACAAAAACAGAGAGTTGCGATTGCAAGGGCTTTGGCCAATGATCCTCACCTTCTGCTTTGTGACGAAGCAACCAGCGCACTGGATCCTGCGACAACGCAATCTATTCTGCAGCTTTTAAAAGACATCAATCAGAGACTGGGAATTACCATCCTTTTAATTACCCACGAAATGGAAGTGATCAAATCGGTCTGTAACCATGTTGCAGTGATCGACAAAGGAAAATTATTAACAAAAGGAACTTTAAGCGAGATTATTTCGGATAGGGAACATCCAATCATCCGCCAGTTTATAAATTCAGACATCATGACCCTGCCACAGGAACTCAGTAACAGACTGCAGAAAGAACCAAAAGATGGTTTATTTCCGCTGGTCGAAATAGAACTTAACGAAAACATTAGTGTTGAACAAATTCTTTCAACTCTGTATAATCAATATAAAATCCCTTACAAGCTTTTAAAGGCTGACGTAGAATATTTCGGAAATTCCAATTTTGGTAAGCTTCTGCTGCATCTTCAAGGTGAGACAGAAGAAAACCAACAGGCGATCTATTATTTCAACCAAAATAAAATTCAAAATACAGTAAAAGGATATGCTTAGTGATACGGTAATTGCCCTTTTGGCAAAAGGAACCTGGGAAACAGTTTATATGACATTTCTCTCCGGATTTTTTGGATTTGTGTTAGGTCTTCCGGTTGGGATTATGCTTTTTTTAACCAGAAAAGGACAACTTCTGGAAAATACATTCTATCATAGAGGATTATCTATTTTGGTTAATATTTTCCGTGCGATCCCTTTTATTATTCTGATTGTATGGATGATCCCTTTCACCAGAATTTTAGCAGGAACTTCTATTGGAGTGAATGCTGCCCTGGTTCCATTAAGTGTTGGAGCTGCTCCGTTTATTGCAAGACTTGTTGAGAACAGCCTCATTGAGGTTCCTCAGGGTCTTATTGAAACTGCAAGAGCACTGGGTGCTTCTCCATTACAAATTATCAGAAAAGTATTACTTCCTGAAGCTTTACCTTCATTAATCAACAATGCTACGATTACTTTGATCACGCTTGTAGGATATTCTGCGATGGGAGGTGCTGTAGGTGCCGGAGGACTTGGACAGGTTGGGTACCAGTACGGATATATCGGTTATGATATTGTTATTATGAATACAGTATTGATTCTGCTTGTTCTTTTGGTCTTCATCATCCAATTCATGGGAGACAGATTGTCAAAAAGGTTTGATCACAGGTAGTTGAGTTGGAGTGTCCGAGGGTTGGAGAGTTGGAGAGTTGGAGTGTATCAGAGTGCCTTCATTCATCTTTTCACACTTCTTCCTCAATATCATTTAAATATAATAAAGAATGAAAAAAATAAAGATTTTTGGTTTATTAGCTGCAGGAATATTTCTTTTTAGTGCATGTTCGGGGAGAAAAGATGACCCGAATTTTATCCGTGTAGGAATTACTTATGGACCAGAACAGGAAATTGCTGAAGTAGCGAAAAAAGTAGCGAAGGAGAAATATAATCTGGAAGTGGAGCTTATTCCTTTTAATGATTATGTAGTTCCCAATGAAGCCTTGACGAATGGTGATATTGATGCCAATGCCTTTCAGCATATCCCTTATTTAACTGAACAGTCAAAACAGAGAAACTATAATCTCGTACCTGTAGGAAATACATTTGTCTACCCTATTGTAGCGTATTCAAAAAAGATTAAAAACATCAGTGAATTGCAGGACGGCAGCACTGTTGTTATTCCCAATGACCCTACCAATGGAGGACGATCTTTACTTCTGCTTCAGAAGGGCGGTCTGCTGAAATTAAAAGCGAATGTCGGACTTCTTCCAAAAGTAACAGATATAACAGAAAACCCAAAAGAGCTGAAAATTATGGAGATTGAAGGGGCTCAGATTCCAAGAGTTTTAGAAGACAGAGATGTTGTTGTAGGGATCATCAATAA
The DNA here is from genome assembly GCF_021869745.1 of Chryseobacterium sp. MEBOG07. NCBI lineage: Bacteria > Pseudomonadati > Bacteroidota > Flavobacteriia > Flavobacteriales > Weeksellaceae > Chryseobacterium > Chryseobacterium sp. MEBOG07. The sequence continues at coordinate 1,926,541 of NZ_CP084579.1, read as the reverse complement.
TAATTTTGCTGCCCAGGCCGGTTTAGATCAGGAAAAACAGGGCATCTTAGTGGAAGATAAAGATTCTCCTTACGTGAATGTAATTGTTGCCAGACCGGACAATAAGAACAGTCAGAAAGTTAAAAATTTTGTCAAAGCATACGAGTCTCCGGAAGTAGAAAAGAAAGCGAAAGAAATCTTCAAAGGAGGAGCGGTGAAGGGATGGGATTGATGAGTGAGAGCGTTTGAGAGTGAGAGCGTTTTGAAATTCGGGGTTCGGGATACGAATTTTCCAGATTCGGATTTTACTTTTTCACTTGTGAGCTTCTCCTCAATTTTTTCACCTTTACCAAGAAAAATATTAAGATCAGCTGTCTGCAAATAAGCAGGCAGTTTTTTATATCCTAATTTTTTATTTTCTCAATTTGAGATAATAAAAATTTTCTTTACTTTTGCTTTTAATCAAATAGAAAGGCATTATGTTAAAGAAAACCGTCATTATAAGTTTATTCACCTTTATTTCTGCTTCTTATATGGCTCAGACCAATACTACTCTACCCATTTATTTAGATGAATCAAAACCTGTGGAACAGCGTATTCAGGATGCTTTGTCCAGAATGACACTGGAGGAGAAAGTGGCGATGCTTCATGCACAGTCGAAATTCAGTTCGCCGGGTGTTCCAAGATTGGGTATTCCGGAATTCTGGACAACTGATGGTCCTCACGGGGTACGTCCTGAAGTAATGTGGGATGAATGGGATCAGGCCGGATGGACCAATGACTCTATTATCGCCTACCCTGCTCTTACTGCATTATCCGCAACATGGAATAAAAAAATGTCATGGAACTATGGTAAGGCTTTGGGTGAAGAAGCACGTTACAGAAAAAAAGATATTCTTCTGGGACCTGGAGTTAATATTTACAGAACTCCACTGAACGGAAGAAACTTTGAATATATGGGGGAAGATCCTTATCTGACTTCAAAAATGGTGGTCCCTTATATTAAAGGGGTACAATCTAATGGTGTAGCAACTTCCGTGAAGCATTTTGCCCTGAATAACCAGGAAATGTTCCGTCATACCAGCAATGTGAATGTGGATGACAGAACGCTTTATGAAATCTACCTTCCGCCTTTTAAAGCAGCGGTAACAGAAGGTGATTCATGGACGATTATGGGAGCTTATGACATGTACAAAGGTCAATATGCCAGCCAGAATCAATATCTTTTAAATGATATTTTAAAGAAAGAATGGAATTATAAAGGTGTTGTAGTTTCTGACTGGGGTGCCGTAAACAATACAGAACAGGCCATTCATAACGGTCTTGATCTTGAATTCGGATCATGGACCAACGGACTTTCTGCGGGAACTAAAAATGCTTATGATAATTATTATCTGGCAAAACCTTATCTTGATTTGATTAAAGCAGGAAAAGCAGATACCAAAGAACTGGATGATAAAGTAACAAGATTACTTCGTCTTGCCTATAAAACAACGATGAACCGCAACAAGCCTTTTGGAAATATTGCTTCTGAAGATCATAAAGCAGTAGCAAAGGAAATTGGAGAAGAAGGGATTGTTCTATTAAAAAACCAGGGGAATGTTCTTCCAATTGATATTAGTAAGGCTAAAAAAATCGCCGTTATTGGTGAAAATGCTATTAAGATCATGACTGTTGGTGGAGGTTCTTCATCATTAAAAGTAAAATATGAAACGCTTCCTTTGGACGGTATCAAGTCCAGATTTGGAAAACAAGCTGATGTACAGTATGCGAGAGGTTATGTAGGAGATATCGGAGGTGAATATAACGGAGTAAAATCCGGACAGGATTTAAAAGATACCCGTTCTGAAGCTGAGCTGCTGAATGAAGCTGTAGAATTAGCAAAAAAATCAGATTATGTGATTTTCGTAGGAGGGTTGAATAAAGCAGACTTCCAGGACAGTGAAGGAAACGATAGAAAAAGCTATGGACTTCCTTACAATCAGGATCACGTGATTTCTGCTCTGGCAAAAGCCAATAAAAACCTGGCAGTTGTACTGGTTTCTGGAAATGCTGTGGCAATGCCTTGGATTAAAGAAGTTCCAACTGTTTTACAATCATGGTATCTGGGTTCTGAAGCTGGAAATTCCATCGCTTCCGTTCTGGCAGGTGATGCAAACCCTTCAGGAAAACTTCCATTTACATTCCCGGTAAAGCTTGAGGATAACTCAGCACATCAGTTGGGAGAGTACCCGGGACAAAAGGATGAGTTGGCTGCAGGAAAAGGAAAAGATCAGAAAAACCCTATCAATATTACTTACAACGAAGGTGTTTTTGTAGGATATCGCTGGCATGATACCAAAAATATAAAGCCTCTATTCAGCTTCGGACATGGACTGAGCTATACCACTTTTGAATTCGGGAAAGCAAAAGCGGATCAAACAACCATTTCACAGGATGGGAAAATTACATTCACAGTAACCGTAAAAAATACAGGTAAAAAAGCTGGGGCTGAGGTTGCTCAACTTTATATCAGTGATTTAAAATCATCCGTTCCGCGCCCTGCAAAAGAACTGAAAGGCTTTGAAAAAGTATATTTAAATCCTGGAGAACAGAAAGAAGTCACTTTCACCATCGATAAAACAGCTTTAAGTTATTTCGATGCCGGTAAACACGATTGGGTAGCTGAACCGGGAGATTTTGAAGCATTGATTGGAAATTCTTCTGATGCCATTAAAACGAAAGTGAAGTTTACCCTTAAATAAACAAAAAACCGAAAGTTAAGAGTGCAAAACTCTACTATTTATAATTATTTGATAGAATGCTAAACAGATTCCAAATTGGAGTCTGTTTTTCTATTTCTCCCACAGATTACATAGATTTTTGAGGTCTACTTAATTTGTTAAATCTGCGTGAGCTTTTTTTAAACCATTAAGAAGGCTTAAGTTTTTAAGGAACGTTAAGGTTCAAATAAATTTGAATGAAGCAGTGTGTTTAATGAATATCTTAGATATTCTCTTCATACTCTTAATAGCTTAATATATTCTTAATGGTTTAAGAATTTCTGTGTGTGTGTGGATAGCTTCTCGAGGATCAACGAAATTACACAGATTTTTGAGATCTGCTTAATTTGCATAATCTGCGAGAGATATTTTTTTAACGCAAAGTTTAAAAGAAAAAACATCACATTTTTAAGAGAGCAAAGAAACCAACTTTGTTGCTTAAGAAGCTTTGTGATTATATGTACGCTTGGAAAGAATCAATTTCATTGATTCCTGCTTTGCCACCTTAAAATAATAAGAAATTCAGATAAAACTTTGCGTTACTATCTAAATTATTATTCTCCCACAGATCACAGAGACTACACTGATTTTTGAGATCTGCGAAAGACTATTAAGCATAAAGGTTTAAAAAAGCAGATTCCAAATTGGAACCTGCTTGTATTATATCTAACAAATCTTGAATTATTTTCCTCCGCCAGCATTTTTCTCTACATCGGTCTTTGTATTTTCTTTTACCTTCTGGTTTCCGAAACGTTTTACAAAAGTAAGAGAAACACCGTACCAGTCCCATTTTGAATACTCTCTAAAAGTTCCGTCCTGGCCGTAAGTTGTATTATCGCCGTAAGGTCTTTTAAAAATATTCATCAGCTGCATGCTCAGTTCCATTTGGGTTTTTGGGAATACTTTGGTCACTGAAATATTATGGAAAACATTGGTATTATTGGCATATGAATTTCCATTATTTTCATTGGCAAGTTCCACCCAGGCACTTAGATTAATGTTTTTATTGAAAAGATTCGTGTAAGATACATTCGCGGAAGCTCCCCAATAGCTGATATAATCCTTAGCTCCCAGCTTATTTTTCTCGTTAAAATCTTTGTTGTTAATATAGTACCATCCAAATCCGGCGTTCACATTCAGCTTATTTTTCAGGAAGTTCTGATTGGTATTCGCAAAAAGATAATATTTTTCCACCTTTCCATCGAAGTTCCCTGGTAATGAAACCGTTCTTCCATTTTCCGTCACATAACTAGTCCAATAATCCTGGTTGGTATGCATATACCTTGCAGAAATAAAGTACTTTTTCATAATCCCGAACTTCATATAAAGACGGTCATTAGGGTTAGGATTCAAATAAAGATTTCCTCTGGAATACGTTCCGTTAATTTCAGGCATCAGGAATGGATTAAATTCCGAATACCATGGTCTCCATATACTTCTGTTATAGGTAAGACTCAAATCATAATTGTCTGAAAAACTATATTTCAGCAATAGATTGGGAAGAAAAGTTCCATATGAATCCCTTCTCTCAGTACCTGCTACATCCTGTCTTACTTTATAATCAATATATTCGTAACGAACTCCGATTCTTGTTTCCAGTTTCTTGAAGAATGTTTTGCTATAATTGGCATATACAGAGCTCAGATTATCCTCATAATGGAATCTGTCATTTTTAGAAAGATCAAAATATTCTGATTGAGGATCATTCATGCTGAATCCATAGAGATTATTGGGAATCGTGTGATTGTTAATTTCAGTCTTACCTCCCACTTCAATGGTACCTCCTGATTTGCCTAAAGGTTGTGTATAATCTATTTTCAGGTAATAATTACGCATCTGATTCATGCGGACAAATCCCAATTGCTGAGATTTTTTCCCTCCAAATTTATCAATGGCTTCTTTATCAATTAAATTATCATTGTTATTACTGGAATAATTGGTCCCTAAATTAACATCTAAAATTCTATTTTTCTCTTTATCATAGTATTTGTAGAAGGCATTAGTTCCCAAATTACGGCTGAATCCCCATGTGTTTTGAGTCTGGTGAAAAGAATCACCGGGGCCATCATTAGAAGAAGTCATCCCGTCAGATTCTGACAAAGATAAATTTCTGTTCTGTGAATACTCCAGCACAAGTCCGATATTATTTTTATCATTGATTGCAAATTCTGAAGTAGAGGAAAGAGAAGGACTCTCATTTCTCATTACATTTTCCAGATTGAATTGGGTAAGCTTATTGTTTTCAAAGCGGTTATCCCAAGTCTGAGTCTTTTGCACGTAATTCCCGCTGTTGTACCCTCCTATAAAGGTTTGAGTAAATTTTTTCTTATGGTAATTCAGGTTAAAATTTGCGTATTGTGAGTTTTTGGTACTCTGTCTGTTGTTAAGGGAAATACTTCCTTTCATTCCTTCATCATCCCTTTTTTTCAGGACAATATTGATAACAGACCCTGATGTTTCATACCGTGAAGAAGGACTGGTGATGACTTCTATTTTCATCAGGTTATCAGCTGGAATTGTTTTAAGATATTCTTTTAACTCCTTTCCTGTAAAAATAGATTTTCTGTCATTGATATATACTGTAACTGCCTGTCCTTCGGCTTTTACATCATCATTATTATTAATACTTACCAAAGGAGTCATTCTAAGGACATCCCACGTTGTATTTCCTGCCAGAATTGCACTATTCGCTACATTGAATACAGTTCTGTCTACTTTAGATTCTACTGTCGGCTTTCTGGCAACCAGAGCAACAGCTTCTATTTCTTTTGTATTTCCTTTTACAGTATCCTTGGCAGCAGGAGCCGGAGCTTGCTGAGCCATTGCTAATGAACCTGCTAATATGGCTATTGGAAATAAGATAACTTTCATGTGAAATTATAGTTTTTATTATAAGACCACTATCTCCCTATAAACGTTACATCAAAAAGTAAAAAAATAAAATAAATATCTAATCCCCAGTAAGATACCAAGATCACATTTAAACATAAATTAAAAAAAGTAAAAATTATTCAACAAATCAACTTAATAAAAATCACTTTCGTAATAAATATTCTTAAAAAAACCATTTATCTTCAATGGAGACTTATTTAAAAATAATCAATAAAAAAGCCCGGATCTCACCCGGGCCGCTAGCAATAGCAAATTTACAAGGAATAATATTAAAAAATATATGCTAGTTTAAATTTTCAAAATAATGGATAACGCCTACTTCCGGCAGAAGAAGTGGATCCTTATTAAAATCAGACGCCTGATTCTTGCTGTTTTCAAGGAAAGAATTACTGAAAAGAGCGTAAGAAGGCTGCTCTGCCACTCCGTTTTTCAAAAGCTGATGGGCCTCCACAATGGTTTTCCCATATAATTTTCTGAAGTTTCCAATATTGTATTGTGAAAATGATCCATAATGAACAATAAACTTAAGTCCAAGATCAATTTTTGTGCTTAGACTCTTACTCAGCTCCTCTATCTTTCTGTTGAAGGCACTTCTCATTTTCCAAAGCATCCCGGAAATACTTTGGTATGATGGATTTTCATCATAACGGTAAAATAAAATGGCATCGCCCTCAATCTCGGAAATTTCAAAATACTGATCATTCACATCAATCAGTGTAGACAATAATTGTCTTACAATATACTCGCCTGTGTACAACTTTGTATTGAACACAAATTCTGTAAATCCGCTGAAATCCGGAATAAGAATGATCCCCTCTTGTATATTTGTTTTCATAGTGATAATGGATTAAAAATCTGCTTCATCATTAGAGACGAAGCAGATTCAATTTTACTTTATTGCCATCCGCCTCCTACAGAACGGTAGAGAGATGTTATTGCATTCAGTCTCTGGGTTTTCAAAGATGCCAAATCCAATTCTGCCTGAAGCTTATTCGTTTGAGCCATGATTACCTCTACATAAGTCGCTGAATTATATTTAAATAACAGATCAGCTTTCTTCACTGCTTCCCCGGATTTCAATGCCAGTCTTTCCGCAATTTTCTGCTGTTCTTCCAGCTTTTGGATCTGAACCAGCGCATCAGAAACTTCTCCTACTGCTTTCAAAACAGACTGTTTAAAGTTAATTTCTGCCTGATCTGCCAATACTTTAGACTGCTCATACTGTGTCTTCAGCTGTTTTCCATTCAAAATAGGCTGTGCGACAGCTCCCGCTATCATCCCAAACAGTGAACCCGGAACACTGAACCACTTACTGATCTGGAAAGCATTTACGCCGCCCTGCGCTGTAATATTCAGTGAAGGATACATACTCATTTTCGCCACATGGATTGCTGCTGCACTTTTTCTTACCTCAAGTTCTGCGGTTTTAATGTCTGGTCTGTAACTCAATAATTCTGAAGGAATTCCTGCTGCAATACGATCCGGAGACTGCACATTATTCAGGCTTGCACTTCTTTCAATTTTTCCGGGCATTGAACCGGTGAGCAGGCTCAAAGCATTTTCCTGGGTTGCCACAGAACTTTCAATGGCTGGAATTGATTTCAGAATCTGATCTTTCACAATTTCCTGCTGCTGTACAGCCAAAGCCGTTACCAGCCCAAGTTCCTGTTGTTTGGTCAGAAACTTCAGCGTATTATCTGCATACACAAGATTGGATTTTGTAATTTCCAATTGAGTATCCAGCATCAACAGGTTATAATATCCTTGTACAACTGCAGACACCACTTGTGTTTTCACCGCTTTTGCGGCTTCCTGTGTTTTAAGATATTCTGTTAAAGCCTGTTCCTTTCTCCCTTTAATCTTACCCCAAATATCTGCTTCCCAGGAAAAACTAAGGGAGGTTGTATAATCTTCCATATACCTTTTTCCCATGAACTGTCCGGCCATCATTCCGTTCATACTGTTGTCTGAAGGACGGTTGATATTAGCATTGGCAGAAGCACTGATCGTTGGAATATTAGCCCACTTACTTTGGGTATAGGCTAATGATGCAAATTCGATCTGTTTTAAAGCTACCTGAAGATCATTATTCTGTACAATCGCTTTATCAATCAATCCTACCAAAACAGGATCTTTGAAAAAGTCTTTATAGCTGATTTTAGCAATATTTTCATCTTGTCCTGCAACAATGCTGTCACTTCTAAAGGCTTCTGGCATTTTCACTTCAGGCTGCTCATATTTCTGAACTTTACAGGAAATTGCGGTCCCTGAAATCAATGCGATATATGCTATATTTTTAATTTTCATTTTTTAAAATCATTTGAATTAATATTCCCAATCTGCATCGGTTACTACTCTTCCGTTGATTCTCTCATGCAAAGCCTGGAATACCACGAAAAGAACCGGAACCACAAAAATTCCTAAGATCGTTCCGAAAAGCATCCCTGAAATTGCTGCATATCCGATAGAATGGTTACCCATCGCCGAAGGTCCTACTACGGATAACAAAGGAATCAATCCTGTTATAAATGCCAGGGAAGTCATCAGAATAGGGCGCAGACGGGCTTTAGCACCTTCCACAGCAGAAGCAATAAGACTCTTACCAGCTCTGCGTCTCTGAATCGCAAATTCTACGATCAGGATACCATTCTTCGCCAAAAGCCCGATCAGCATTACCAAAGCAATCTGAACATAAATATTATTAGACAATTCTGCGAATGTTATCCCAACAAAAACTCCTGAAAGTCCCACCGGAATTGCAATCAATACCGCCAAGGGAAGAATATAACTTTCATACTGTGCAGATAAAAGGAAGAATACAAACACAATACATAATCCAAAAATCATGACTGATTGTGAACTTGAACCTGCTTCTTCACGGCTCATCCCTTTATAGTCGTAAGTATATCCCGGAGGAAGTACCTGCTTACTCACTTCTTCAACAGCCGCCATTGCCTGCCCCGTACTGTATCCCGGAGCTGCCATTACCGTTAAGTTGGATGAGTTGAAAAGATTGAAACGGTCTACCACTTCAGCTCCTGTCACCTGCTTCAGGCTTACCAATGTATTGATAGGAACCATTTGTCCTAAATTATTTTTAACGAAAATTCCGTTCAGAGATTCTTTGTCCTGTCTTGTTTCCGGAGTAGATTGTACCAATACTCTGTAATATTTCCCGAACCTGTTGAAATCCGAAGCCTGAATACTTCCGTAATACCCCTGCATCACTCCCAGTACATCAGAAACGTTTACTCCCAGCTGGGCAGACTTCACCTCATCTACAAGCACTTCAAACTGCGGATACGTAACATCAAAAGTGGTAAATGCTACCGCAACTTCCGGTCTCTGCATCAAAGCCCCCATCATTCCATAGGAGATATTTCCTAAATTCTGTAGTTCTCCGTTGGTACGGTCCTGAAGCACCAGCTCCATCCCACTCGTATTTCCGAAACCATCTACCGTTGGGGTATTGATCACCAGAAAATTAGCTCTTTTATCCTGAGAAAGCACCCCCTGTGTCTGCCCGATAATTTCATTGATGTTATTAACAGCTCCTCTCTCGCCTCCTTTTTTCAATTTAACGAAAATAGAAGCGGCTGAAGATGACATAGAACCACTGAATAAGTTCAATCCGTCTACTGAAATCACTTTATCTACAGCAGGATTTTTCATCAACAAATCTTCTGTATCAGAAACTACTTTAGAGGTTCTGTCCTTTGATGCTCCCGGAGCAAGATTAGCCGTTACAATGATGAAACTCTGGTCTTCATCAGGAATAAATCCTTTAGGTGTTGTCATAGACATCCACGCAAACAATCCACCAAAAGCCACAATCATGATCAAAGCGACCCATTTTCTTTTTAACAGGAATAAAACAGCTTTACCATAACGGAACGTCAGTTTATTGAAACCAGCATTGAATCCTGCAAAGAAACGGTCTTTGAAATTCATTTTTTCATGCGTTCCCGGATGGTGTTGTTTTAAGAATAAAGCACATAAAGCCGGGCTCAGCGTCAATGCATTTACTGCTGAAATCACAATCGCGATCGCCAGTGTCAATGCAAACTGTTGATAGAACAATCCCGTAGAACCACTCATAAAAGCTACCGGAACGAATACCGCAGACATAATCAATGTAATGGAAACAATGGCTCCTGTGATCTCACTCATTGCTGACATGGTAGCAGCTCTCGGATTCAGTTTTTTATGTTCCATTTTGGCGTGAACCGCCTCTACGACTACAATTGCGTCATCCACCACAATCCCAATGGCTAATACCAAAGCAAACAATGTCAGTATATTAATAGAAAATCCGAACACTTTCATAAAGAAGAACGTTCCTATAATAGATACCGGAACTGCAATAGCCGGAATCAATGTTGAGCGGAAATCCTGAAGGAAAATATACACTACGATGAACACCAAAATAAATGCTTCTATCAATGTATGAATCACCTGTTCTATAGACTGATCCAGTGCATCTTTTGTAGCATAAGGAATTTCATAATTCATTCCTGCAGGGAAGGATTTTTCCAGCTCTTTCATTCTTTCCTGAAGAGCGATCTGCACTTCATTGGCATTAGACCCCGCCATCTGGAAGATTGCCATCGTTACGGAAGCTTTTTTATTATAATTGGAAGAAACCGTGTAGCTGTAAGCCCCAAATTCTACTTTGGCAATGTCTTTTAATTTTAAAACAGAACCATCATTCAATGCTTTTATGGTGATATTTTCATACTGTTCAGGCTCTGTAAATTTTCCTTTATAACGAAGTACATATTCCATTACTTCTTTACTTCTTTCTCCTAATCTTCCGGGTGCTGCTTCCAGGTTTTGGGTCTGAATAGCCCGGGAAACATCGGATGGTGTAAGGTTGTACGAGGTTAGTTTATTTGGATCCAGCCAGATACGCATCGAGTAATCTTTATTTCCATATACCATCGCATCTCCTACTCCTTTTACCCTTTTCAGCTCCGGTACGATATTGATCTTGGCATAGTTTTCAAGGAAAAGATCATTCATGGAACCATCTTTACTGGTCAGGGAAACCATCGCAATCATACTGTTCTGTCTTTTCACGGTGGTGATTCCCGCCTGGATAACTTCTGCAGGAAGCTGATTGGTTACCTGTGCCACTCTGTTCTGAACGTTGATTGCCGCCTGATCTGGATCTGTTCCCAGTTTAAAAATAACAGTAATGCTCAGTGTCCCGTCATTACTCGCTGTAGAAGTAATATAGTCCATATTTTCCACTCCATTGATAGCGTTTTCCAACGGTGGTGCTACCGATCTCGCAATCGTTTCAGCATTGGCTCCCGGATAAGCAGCCGTTACCATAACGGTAGGAGGCGCAATGTCCGGAAATTTGGTAATCGGAAGACTCACCATACCTACAATCCCCAGAATAACAAGCAATACGGAAATTACCGTTGCCAGTACGGGTCTTTTTATAATTTTCTTTAACATGATTTCTTCTTACGATTTTTTCTGTTGAGCATTTTTCTTTTGTGCCACGACAGGAGTTCCCGGCTGCAATCTGTCAAAACCGCTGGTGATATATTCATCCCCTGCTTTCAGTCCTTTGGCTACAATGAAGTTATCGCCGGCTTTTCCATTCACTTCAACGGGAAGCATTGCTGCTTTCCCACCCTGAATAGTGAATACAAAAACTTTATCCTGAATAGTTCTGGTAGAAGCAATCGGAAGTAAAACAACATTACTGTAGAACTGATCCAATACGATTTTACCGGTATTTCCACTTCTTAAAAGATTGTTGGGATTGCTGAATTTCGCTCGTAAAGTAATAGATCCGGTTGTTTTATTGAACTGTCCTTCCACAGCATCAATCTTTCCCGTCTCAGCGTATTTTTCACCGCCTGAAAGCAACAAGGTTACCGCCGGAGTATTTTTGATCACCTCATCAATGCTGCTTCCTGCATACTGCTTTTGGAAATTATTAAAATCATTTTCACTCAAGCTGAAGTAAGTATATACCTGATGAATGTCTGACAATAAAGTAATAGGATCCTGGTTACCGGGAGTCATCAAACTTCCCAGACGGTAATTGAATCTTCCGATAAATCCGCTTACCGGAGCTTTGATCGTAGAGAAATTAAGATTGATTTTTGCAGATTCAATGGTAGAACTAGATTGGCTTACCGCACCTCTTGCACCATTATAAGCAGCTTCTGCTTCTTTTACCTGAATTTCTGAAACCATTTTGTTTCTGAACAGTTCTTTTTTTCTGTCCAGATCAATTTTAGAAGTTGAAAGATTAGCTTGGGCGGTAATCAAAGCTGCCTGAGCACTTTTCAGCTGCTCGCGGAAGACCTGATCTTCAATTTTGAACAAAGGCTGGCCTGCTCTCACAAAGTCTCCTTCATCTACATAAATTTTGCTTAAATATCCTGTTACCTGAGGTCTGATTTCCACATTGGAAACTCCCTCGATAGATGCTGCATATTCTCTAGAAACAGAAGCGTCTCCCTGCGTCACTTTTGCAACCGGCAATTCCGGCGTCTGCTGTTGATATCCTTGGTTTTGATTATTTTTCCTACATCCTGATAAAACGATCAAAGTGAGGAAAAGTAAAGTCGATTTTTGAATAAAAAATCTTTGCATAACAATAGTCCTTTTAAATTTTCCGCACAAAAATCGAACGAAAAAAATTCAATAGGATTATTCAAAAAACTCCTTGTTTTGTCAAAAAGACTCCTTATTTTAAAAAACATGAGAAATATCATTCATAGACAATATAAATAACAATGTTTACTATTTCCAATCAATATTATAGCTTGAATTTGGTGAAAAGACGTCTTAAAATTATAAATCATTGATTATCAATACAAATCATCTTTCCTGTATTCTAAAGGAGATCTCCCTACGTGTTTTTTAAAAAATTTACTGAAAGACGCCTGATCCGAAAACTTCAATTGTGACGCCACTTCACCAATATTCAAATTGGGATTTCTTAGCAGTAATCTGGCTTCTACCGCCAGAACCTGATGAATAATCTCGCGTGGAGATTTAAATACGGTTTTATTAATGACTTTTGTAAGGTATTTACGGCTGATAAAAAGCTTATCCGCATAGAACTGAACATTATGTTCTTCTTTGAAATGATCCTGAACCAGCTTAAAAAAACTCGTGGTGAGCTCATCTTCTCTATTGGTTACCGAATGAGGCTTTTCTATCTTTTTAAAATAATTATCAATCTCGTAGATCACCAGGGAAAAATGATGCCAGATCATTTCATTAAAATAATAATTATCTTTTTCTTTATTGTTCAAAGTCTTAAGCTCATCAAGATGGAAATTCAGCTTCCTGTACACATCCGGCTCATTTCTGATGATGTGTGTAGGATCCGATGACAGGCTTTTCAGAACATTATTTGATTTATAATTAAAACCTGCATCAGAAATAAAATCCAGCGAAAAGAATATGTATTTTCCGTCATAATCTTCAGCAATTTCATCCAGCCAAAAAGTTTCTAACATTGGGCAAAAGACAATATCACCTTTGGACACTTTATAACTCTTATCATCCAATCTGAAGGTAACGCCCCCTTTCTGTATCATAAAAATACAGAAATAGTCAGAACGGTAAGGGGTATTCGGCTTTATGACGTAGTTGGCTCTATCAATTTCCATGACAACAAATTCTTTGATCCGAAGATCAAATTCCACCTGCTGCAGCACTTCATCGAAAGTTAATTGCGAAACAAAATCAGGTTTTGGCTGGGATTTTTTAGACATTGGAAAAAATTAAAACACGAAGATAGGCATTAAGGTGAAAACACTGAAAAGTCCAATAAGCGATTGTATCCCTTTGCTAAACAGTAACAATCAATTCTTTATCATATCCATTGTATTTTTCATCAATATAGCCGTGAGGATTGCAGATAACTTCTGTTTCTTCAATTTTATATCTGCACGGAGTATGAATATGTCCATGAATCCAGTACAACGGTTTATATTCTGTGATTAAATCCTCAAGGTTGGAGGCATAGGCAGAAGTTAATGGATCTTCTTTATATTGCTCCGGAACAGATTGTATGCTGGGCGCATGATGAGTAACGACTATATTTTTAAGCCCTTTCGAATTTTCAAGACTTTCTATCAACCATTGTTTTGAAAACTGATGAATTTTAAAGGTATCCATCGTTCTCATTTTCGAATAGGAAGGATCTCTTCTGATCATTTTATAATCATTCATCTTCGGCTGGCAAAGCATTCCATACTGAACGGGATTCCCAAAGATGGAAAAATCCGTCCATAAAGTGGCACCATGAAAGCGAATTCCTTCAATATCTACAAATGAATTCTCCAAGACAAACACATTGGAATCCAGCGCTGCTTCTTTAATTTTGTTCAGTGTTTTGGGATAGGAACCTTTATAATATTCATGATTACCCAAAACATAAACTACAGGCTTATTCGGAATTACATTTTTAATCCATTCAATTCCTTTGGTTCCCAAATTGATATCACCTGCCAACACAACAATATCAGAATGATCAAAACATAATTCCGCACTTCCAAATTCCCGGTGAAGATCGCTGATGACCTGTATTTTCATGATGTTTAGTAAAAGAACAAAGATAATGAAGGGAAGTGGAAAGACAAAAAAAGAACCGATACCTAAGCACCGATTCTTTCGTCATATAGTTTGTGTATTTTTAAGGCCGCTTATGATGAAACAGCTACTTCTGCTTGTTTCACTTTTAAGCTTTTCAATATAAAATAGAATAACATTCCGAGAGCTAGCAGAGCGTAACCGATCAAAATAATAAGATTCAGGCTTCCTACTGATAATTCTGAAGGAAAGATCTGACTCATTAACGTCATGAATGACAGTCCAATTCCTGCTCCTAAAAAGTAACTTGTAGAGCTCAAACTTGATGCCAATCCGTAATGTGCAGGTTCGACATCCTGAATTCCCATTACTGAAAGAGCGGTAAAGCAAAACGTCATTCCTACTCCTGAGATACATGCTGCACCCAACAAAACTACAGCCAGCGGATGTCCTATGTAAACGGAGATCAACAGGGATAATCCTCCCATTAACATAAATAACCATCCCAACACCCCCATTTGAGATGAGCTCAAACGTTTTGATACCCGGGGAAGAATAAATTTAGCTGTTAAGGCTGATATGATACTGAAGGGAACAAGCATCAATCCTGCAGAAGCAGCGCTATGCCCCATATCTTTCTGAAGCATTAATGAAATCAGGAATAAAAACCCGATAAAAAATGCGCCCAACGTAAAAAATACTGCATTGGAAACTACCAGGGATCTATGCTTAAACAATTTTAAATCAACTAAAGGCTCAGCAACGGATTTTAATCGGTAATAGACCATAACAAGAAGCACTAATGCCAGAACTAAAGAACCTATCACCAGAAAAGGCTGTTCTTTAATATGCACCAATTCGTGTGTTCCATACGTAAGACTTAAAAGCCCAAGCACCATCAATATTCCGGAAACCATATCTGTTTTCTGTGCGGTTTCATTTTTTTCATCTGCAGGCAGATAGTAGTAAGACAGCACCAATGTTATTAAAAGAATAGGAACATTGATCAGGAAAACCCAGTGCCAGCTAAGGTAAGTACTGATAATTCCTCCTACCGAAAGCCCGCTTCCTGATCCAATAGCAGCAAATGAGCTAAAAATTCCGATAGCGTGGTTTCTTTCCTGCTCGCCTCTGAACGTATTGGTCACGATGGATAACGCTGATGGCATCACCAATGCAGCTCCCAATCCCTGTAAAGCCCGGAATATTGCCAATACTTCAAAGTTTTGAGACAATCCTGCTCCCAGTGAAGTCAGCATAAAAATCAGGGCTCCCCATAAAAACATTTTCTTTCTTCCTATCTGATCTGAAAGCTTTCCTCCAATGATCAGAAACCCTCCAAAGAACAGAACATATAGGGTCTGCAGCCATTGAACAGTTTCTGCCCCGATCTGAAACTGCTGCTGAATAGAAGGAATTGTTAAATTAATAATGGCAATATCCAAAGCCTCTACAAACGTCCCAACCGATGCTAAAATTAATATTACATTCTTCCTTGTATCCATATATTCAAATTTCCTGCAAAATTAGAATTAACAGAACGTATATAAAAATTTAACCTTAAATTTGGAACAATATTTAAATCACATCATATATAAAAGAACAAAACACCTGATACACTGAATAACAATCTATAAAAACAGAACAAAATGGCAACTGAAAATTATATTCCCGACGAAAAAGACCTGTCTATCCTGCGCCTTCTTCAAAAAGATGCGAAAATGAGTGTCCGTGATATTTCAGCAAGAATCAATCTGAGCCCCACTCCTACTCACGAACGTATCAAACGTATGGAAAAACAGGGAATCATTAAAGAATACACTGCTGTTGTAGACCGTAAAAAGGTCAATAAAGGAATGATGGTCATTTGTATGATCGCTCTGAATGTTCATAACAAAAAAACGGCTGGAAAATTCATTGAGGAAGTCAGTAAACTGAAGGAAGTTGTAGAATTTTATAATATCAGCGGTGATTTTGATTTCATGTTGAAAATTCTCGCTCCCAACATGGATGAATTCCACGAGTTTTTCGTGAACAAACTATCAGAAATTGAAGGGATAGGCCAGACCAAGAGTATTTTTGTGATGAGCAGCATTAAGGAAAGTGCCCAGATTGTTTAAGTTAAGAAATAAAAAAGGGTTATTTCAAAAGTGTATTTTCTAACATCATTAGATGATAGCTTAATAAAAAAATCCTATGTTTTTAAATACAGCATCCTCGTTCATAACATAGAATCATCAAAACGATAACAGGTTTTATTCATAATATCCCCCTTCCCTATTTTCCTTCTGAATAAAACAATAGATAATCTGAATAACAGATTCCGGCGAAAATTTATATTAAAAAACGTAAATTTGCATCATGAATAATGATACGATATGCGCGCTGGCTACCGCCAATGGAATAGGTGCTTTAGGCATCATCCGGGTTTCAGGAAATGAAGCTTTGTCTGTAGTTCAGAAAAGTTTTCCGGCCAAAAAACTGGAAAAACAGAAATCCCATACCATTCATTACGGTTATTTTATGGATGAGGAGGAAGCTATTGATGAAGTAATGCTTTCGATCTTCCTGGCTCCGAAAAGTTTCACCACTGAAAATTCTGTAGAAATTGCTTTTCACGGATCTCCGCATATTGGAAAACGTATTCTTGAAACCCTGACCAAAAATGGAGCAAGAATGGCCAAAGCAGGAGAATTTACACTTCGTGCTTTTATCAACGGAAGAATTGACCTTTCTCAGGCAGAAGCTATTGCTGATGTGATTGCTTCTGAGAATGAGGCTTCCAGAAAAGTTGCCATCAACCAATTGAAAGGAGGAATCACCAACGAAATCTCTATATTAAGAACCGATCTTCTGAATTTTGTCTCCCTGATTGAACTGGAGCTGGATTTTGCCGAAGAAGATGTAGAATTCGCAGACAGAAGTGCTCTGAGCGGATTACTGGATAAAATTGAATTAAAATTAAATTCTCTTATTGAAAGTTTCCAATACGGGAATGCCATTAAAAACGGAACAGCAGTCGCCATCATCGGAAAACCGAATGCCGGAAAGTCTACTCTATTGAATTCCCTTTTAAAGGAAGAAAGAGCTATTGTAAGTAATATTGCCGGAACTACCCGAGATACCATTGAAGAAATTCTTCATATCAAAGGGCATGCTTTCCGTTTGATTGATACAGCAGGATTACGTGATACGGTGGATGAGATTGAAGCTATCGGCGTAAAAAAAGCCAAAGAAAAGGTAGAAAATGCTAATATCCTTGTTTATCTAGCTGATGCCGCTACTGAAGATTTTTCAGAGGATATTGAAATGATCCAATCTCTGTTGAGAGAAGATCTGAAACTGATCATTTGTGCTACAAAAATTGATGAAGTTACTCCTACAAAATACGAAACGGCAGAAGCGATCTTCAGAAATGCAATCTCTAGCGAGTTTGATTTTATTAAAATCTCAGCGGTTGAAAATCAAAACATCCAGGATCTTAAAAATGAATTATCTTCTTATGTAGAGCAATTAAAAGCTTCCGAAAACAATGTGGTCATAACCAATCAACGTCACTATGAGGCTTTACAAAAGTCTTTACAGGCTGTAGATAAAGTAAAAGAAGCTATTTCTTTCCAGATTTCCACAGAATTGCTGGCTTATGAATTGAGAAACGCTTTAGAACATCTTGGCGAAATCTCCGGAGAGGTTACCAATGATGAGGTGCTGGGGAATATTTTTTCTAAGTTTTGTATCGGAAAGTAGACTATGTTTTAGATTGTATATAGATTACAATTGCAATAATACGAAAAACCCTTTAAATATGATGTTTAAGGGGTTTTTTATTTGCCTCTTGTTTTGTTTCAAAATTTAATATTGCAGAATATATACATTGTATTTGTTTCTATTTCGTTTCTATGAATTAGGTTTGGAATAAAATTTGTTATTTCATCGTTAAAAAATGTTACATTTTGAAACAGTAGGAAACATGGAGAAACAATGTGAAACATTTTTAGGGAGAATTTAGACGTTATCTGTATTGCAAAGACCCTTTGAATAACTGTTGTCAGTATGATAAACTTTACATTTAAGACAGAGAGCCCTTCACAGAAAGCATTAGTCCAATAGCCATTAAGGTTGGCACCATTACTTTGCGAATGAGTTCTTCGGCAATCCTGACTTTCGATTGAATGGTCAATCTAATGTCAAACTTGTCAACGTGTCATTATACTCAATTGCTATGCCAAAAGAGAGTTATGCCAAAATGGCTTATTTGCTTAATATTCTACTTTTGTGTTTAAATTATCAGGAGAGTATCCACTGATTTTTACAGGGTATCTTTCGTCAATCAATAGTTTTACTCTTTTTGCTATTTTTTCATGAGTAGGATTAATTATGATTATTTCTTCAAGGTTTGGACTTGACCAACCTGCTGCTAAGGTTTGTCCAAGTTCCGCATCAAGAGGGTCTAATGAGAGTCCATATAAAATAGAAATGTTACATTCTTCTATTGCTCTCCATACTGTCCCGTGTAATTGCCCCATTTCTAAATCATCCTCTTTTGTTCTATAAGGTTCTCGAACAACTTCTGAAGGTAAATAAAGTTTTTTAGATGATTTAACGTCTCCATGAAGATGTAAAACATTAATATCATTTCCAAAATTTATCTGTCCTAAGGAGTTAATAGCGTTATCTAATACGGTATCCCAATTTGTAGTAATAGCTACACATTTATTTGTTTCAGAAAATATAAATTTATAAAGTATATCTTTTAATTGTGGTCTTGCTTTAGTTATTTTATTTTTTTCTGCGTTGGTTAAAGAATTAGCAATTTCTTCTTTCAATTTGTCAATTTTAGAAATAAATTCTTGAGCTAATACGTTTGCATTTGGAAATGTTCCTGTAGAATAGAATCTCATTAAATAAACATATCTTGCTAAGATGCTATTAGCTCCGTCAGCATCTAAGTCAGGTATATTTGATGATTCTCTAAGAACTTCTAAGACAGGTGTCCACGCATTTTCAATAGCTCCAGCTCCTACAATAAATGTTATTTTCTTCGTGTTGTTATTCATGAATGTTTTTTTTATAAAAATATATATAATAATTTAATAACTGCTAAAATGAATCAAAGCATAAGGTATCTACACAAAAGCACCCCACCATAGGGCAAGTTTTTGGTAGTACCCCCGTCTTTGGAAATTAGAGTAAATATTTTCGGACGTATTTGAAGTTCAGTTATTTTTTTGAAATCTTTTCAATATGTTCACAATATGAAGCAAAACAGGTATCACCCACTCATCTTATAAATAACCACGAATATTAATATATAGTAGGGAGGTGATAAAGTGTCCTTTTCCTGGCATAGTACTTAATCAACAGCTTTATTATTCTATATGTCTAAAATGGTATCAAGTAATTCTATGTATTCTTTTTTCAAAATAATAATTTTCCACAATTTTTAGCAGTGTGTGTAATGGAGATAAAATGCTCAGAATTTTACAATGACAAATTGCACTACTATATAATATCTATATGAATATTTTTGTAGCTTGGAAGTTGACGAAATTTCAATGAAAATTTCAAAATTCAAATCATTTGATTCTATAATGTTACTATAATTTATAAAATATTGATAGTCAATATTTATTATTTTTGTATCGGGGAAATAGAACAAATTCTTAAAAACTAGAAATGCACACGCTTCAGATTATGATACATTAGTACTACTGGAAGGTGTCATCAATCCTGATCAGTTAATAACCAATGAAGAAGCGATTTTCTTTGTGAAATTTTTTGAAGACCTTCCCGCTTTTAATTCAAAACGGCTAGAAGAGAGAAACAAAGGGAAGCACTAAGAACTCTAAAAGTATCCTTTATCAAAAATAACTTATATGTAGCAGCCTTTTTAAGGCTGCTTTTTAATATAGTAATGCAAAATTATAAGTCGATTGAAATAAAATCACTTCAGTCTATACCGTAAACATAATAAATTTTAAGCATCTTTAAATGCATACTCATCATATACAATATTGATCAGATTATCAGCATGGATATTCCGTGAAAAAATAGGATAATGAAACCGGTCCAGCTTATTAAGAATCCGTATGAGATCCATTTTTTCAGTATGGTTGAGATTTCCCGTAACAATATTTGTGGCCTGACGTATTTTCTCCATTTGTTTTTCAAGAATCAGGAGTCCTCGGTCAGAAATACGGATTAATTTACTACGTTTATCTAAATCGGAATCTGTCTGTTCGATAAGCCCTTGACGAAGCAGCCTTGCAATGATAAGCATACCTACCGGTTTATCATGAATATTTTTCTTAATGAGTGCCATCTTGCTCATCTCTCCGAAAGCCTTCAGGTTGATCAAATAGATAAAGTCTTCCTGAGTAGAAAATTCAGAATCTGAAATTGCAGATTTTGAGTAGGTTTTCGCATAACGGTTAAGATGCACAAGCAATGTACTTATTGCACTTTCCGGTGTTCTTCCATTTTCTTTTCCTTCCCAATATGGCTCTTCACTATTCTCTGCCTGTTCCACATTTTCCTTATCTGAAATCCATCTCTTCAACCCCTGAATAGTGACAGGATAAGAATTCGGATACAAATCTATATCTGATTCAAATTGCTCAAGCAACGTCATAAAGTCTTTGATAAGAGTAAAATTCATTTCATTTAAAATAGTTTACAAATATACCTTATTTTATATTAATGTAAAGTACCCAAGCAGACTTCTATTATAAAGTATTAAAAATCAAATATTTAAATGTTTCTTATTTCATAATTGAGTTTACTTTCTAACAAAAAGAAATAAGGATAAAATATATTGTAAATAATTACAGAAGTAGATGATAAATAAACTAAAATAATCTCTGATAAAAAAAGGCCAGAACTTTTAAAGCTCTGGCCCTTCATTATTAAACTACCATTAATTGGTCTTTTTATTCCACTCTGCTTTTACATCTTCAGCAGCATCTTTGGTTTTTTCCCAGGCATCATCTGCCTTATCTTTTATATCCTCCCATGCATCAGATATATTGGATTTCACCCTTTCTAACCAGTCTTCCTGTGAAGCTTCCTGATCATTATCCCTTTTTTCATTGATATAGTCTTTTGCTTTATCAGCTAATTCACTCACCTTCCATTTTGCATCATTGGCTGCATTCTTTAAAGTGTTTTCTGTTTCGTTAACTGCATTTTCCGCTTTGTTGTAATCTGAATTATTCATAATGTAATATTTAAGTATTTGGTATATAAATAAACAATGTCTGTGCCTAAAAAATAATTATTATGTTAAAATATTCTTAAAATAATTTGACAATTATCCCCACACCGTTTGATTTCCCTGTAACAACCTGAATATTATACTTTTGTAAAAGCCAGAAGAAATTATATTCAATATTCATTTTTCAAATGGACTTGCTTTATCCTGATTTACCCAGATAAGTTTAGAAGTATCATAGCCAATTTCGCGGGCTTTACTGATAAATTGTTCCTTAATATTCTCAGGAATAGTTTTTTCTCTTGAAAGTATCCACAAATAGTCTAAATCCTTTCCGGCAACCAATGCATACTTGTAGTCTTCCAGTGCCACTACATTGTATCCTGCATAGAAAGGTCCGAAAAAACTCACCTTTAAGGCGGCTGTATTCTTATCTCCCCTGAATTTGGCCGTACCATCAACCGATACCCATTTGTTCTTTTTAAAATTAAAACCACTGTTGACCACTTTTACGCTGCCATCTTTATTCAGGCTGTATTGAGCCATGGCATTGTCCAGGTCTTTTTCAAACCGATAATCAAATCTTGCTATTTCATACCAGGTTCCCAAATACCTGTTGACGTCAAAATTTTTAACAGCTTCTGCTTTTTCAGGCATAGAAGAACATCCTATCAGGACACTCAATACTGCAAAGGCTAGGATGAATTTAAAAAATGTTTTATTTTTCATTTTTAGTTAATTTTTTAAAGAAATAAATATTAAGTAAGAACTGGCTGTATCCATAGACAGCATCTTCAACAGGAATGGTCGTCATTCTTATTCCCATGAAATCATCGGGGTTATAATTAACAACAGGAGAAGGAATCACAGATCCCGTCAGTATTCCGTTTACAGCAAAAAAACCAGGCATCAAAATAAAGTAGACAAAACTTGCCCTCCCAATCCATTCTTTTTTAGCCACAAAATGCAGATAACAAAGTGTGAGTATTGTTACAACCACAGTCAGCAGAGTATATATTTTCTCATAAAAGAGAAGTCCTGTCACCGCGAGAACAATAACAGCCGTAAAGACAATCAGATTATTAAAAAGATCAGCCCAGTCCAGGTTAAAAAACTTTTCGAGGCAATAGTAAGTAAAAACACAGGCAAAAGGAATACAGTAAAAAAACAACCATTCCTCTACTGGAAGTCCTGCAATTTTAACTCCCAAAGTATAATGCACATCAAACCACCACACTCCCATTTTGGTAAACCAGATATCCCACAAAATAAAGGGAACAGCTACAATGGTAGACGACAAGAGAAAAGTTCCGAAATGCTTATTAAATTGTATTCTCCTGTCAAAAGATGCCAAAAAGCAAATAATGACAGTGAAAAAATTAATCAGGATATAGGTATATGACATCATTTTTTATTAAAATACATTTTAAAATATTTAAAGGGTACCCAAAGAAAACCGAAGCACTCTCCTTCTTCTTTTCCGAGATGCTTATGGTGTTGTTTATGGGCACGCCGTATAGCAAGAAAATAGGGATTTTTTGTTTTTGTAAAGATCTTTGCTCTTTGATGGATAAAGATATCATGCACAAAAAAATAACCCATTCCATAAAGGCTTATTCCCAGACCGATAAAAAACCAGCAGCTGAAATCCTGCTTTACTCCCAGATATAATAATGCTATGGCAGGGCTCGCAAAAATGAAAAAGAAAAGGTCGTTTCTTTCAAGTTTTCCTTCATTGCTATGATCATGGTGATCCCGATGCAGAGACCACAGAAAACCATGCATAATATATCTGTGGATAAGCCATGTAGCGCCTTCCATAGAAATAAAAACAGCCAAAACGATCAGGAAATTCATATTACTTTTTTTTGCTGTTAAAAAGATCATCCAGCACTTTGTATCTGAAATTGAAAATACTATTCAGTTTTTCTTTTACAAATAAATAGTGCGCTATTCTGCCTAAAAACCCTAAAGGAAGCTGATAATCTACAGTATCTTTCATTAATACTCCTTTTTCATTCGGGATAAACTCATGAAAATGATTCCAGTATTGATAGGGCCCTTCTTTCTGGAAATCGGTAAAGCTTTTATATTCATCCACGTGGCTGATTATCGTTTTCCAACCCATCGAAATCCCTAATAAAGGTGAAACACGATACTTAATTTCCATTCCTTCAAAAACAGGTTCCTCAGTAGCTGAAAGAACGGTAAAATTCATACTTTCCGGTGTTATTTCAGATAAATTATGAGGTGATGAAAAAAATCCCATACTGTCTCAATATCGCAGCTCAACTGCTGTTCTCTATATAATCGGTATACCATTTCTTTTTTTTTAACAGGTTATCTTTTACCCTATTGGCTTTATGTTATAAATAAGCAGATTTATAGCGGATGTAACTTTTGAATGCAACAAATATTTTTTGTGAATTGGCAATCCTGATTCTGTTTTGCAAAATATGATGGGAGGTTGTTCTTTTTATTTTTTCAAACAGCAGCACATAGTACCTGTATGCCAGATAAACCCCAAACATAGAAGAGCCCGGTAGTTTTTTGATCCCCTTTAAAGCTTCTTGAAATTCTTCTTCGATCTCCTTCTCTATCATAGCTTTCACAGAATTATCAAAAACAGACATATCCAAAGATGGAAAATAAGTACGTCCCAGAATCTGATAATCATCTTTCAGGTCCCGCAAAAAATTAACTTTTTGAAAGGCAGACCCCAGCTTCATGGCAAATGGTTTAAGTTCTTCAAATTGCTCCTTGTCACCGCCTGTAAATATTTGCAGGCACATCAATCCCACCACTTCTGCAGAACCGTAGATATATTCATTATACAGTTCTGAATTATAATCGATGGCATGAAGATCCATTTCCATACTGTGCAGAAACTGATTAATAAGCTGGGTATCTATATTATATTGACGAACCGTTTCCTGAAATGAATGTAAAATAGGATTAAGTGATATACCATCTTCCAGTGCACTGTAAGTTTCGGCCTTTAACCTCATCAAAAGTTTTTCCTGATCATATCCCTGAAAACTATCCACAATTTCATCGGCAAGACGTACATACCCATAAATGGCATAAATAGCAGGTCTTATGGAAGGCTTTAATGCTAATATCCCTAATGAAAAACTGGTGCTGTATTTCTTTGTAGTATGTTTGCTTACATCATAAGACAAATCATCAAACAATTTTTTCATATTATTTTAGTTTTAGTTTATTAACTTCTGCGGCTACGATCTTTCCAGAAATAACGGATGGTGGTACGCCTGGTCCGGGAACAGTCAACTGTCCCGTATAAAAAAGATTTCCAATCTTTTTATTTCTTATTTTAGGTTTTAAGACAGCTGTTTGTGATAAGGTATTGGATAATCCATAAGCATTTCCCTCGTACGCATTATAATCTGAAATAAAATCACTGACACAATAGCTTTTTTTATATTCAATTCTTGAGATAAGATGGCTGGCTCCTGTATGTTTTTCAACTCTTTCAAGCATCTCATTCAGGTATTTTTCCCGGGTAGATTCGTCATCGTATATTCCCGGAGCAAGAGGCAGGAGCAAGAAAAGATTCTCACAGTCTTCAGGGGCTACATCGGGGTCTGTTTTTGATGGGCAGCACAAATAAAAAAGTGGTTTGGCCGGCCATTTCTTATTTTTATAAATACAGTCTATATGATCATCAAGTTCATTTTCAAAGAATAAGGTATGATGCTTTAAATGAGGAATTTTTCCTTTGATTCCCAGATAATAGATCAGGCAGGAAGGCGCAAATGTTTTAGCTTTCCAATAGGCGTTATTGTAATTCCTGAGAGATTTAGGAATTAATGTTTCCGTATGATGATAATCTGATGAAGCAATAACCGCATCAAATTCATGGTCTTCGCCATCTATCCTAAGGGAAACCACTTTACCATTTTCTGTATTGATCTTCTCAACGTCATGATTAAAATGGAAAACAGCACCCTGCTTCTCTGCAACCTTCTGCATAGCAAGAACAAGCTGATAAAATCCTCCCATGGGATACTTGGTTCCCAATACATAGCCCCCATAGTTCATTAAACTATAAAGAGCCGGAATATTCTGAGGGGAGGCACCAAGGAATATAACAGGAAACTCCATCAGAGATCTTAGTTTCTGATCAGAAAAATAGCCTGAAACATATTTTCGGAAATTACTGAGGAGATCAAGCTTCAGCGCACTGCCTGCTATTTTTAGGGATGCAAATTCCAACCAGTTATAACATGGCTTGGTAACAAATTCTTTCATGCCTACCTCATATTTAAATTTGGCAGACTTCATAAATTTATCATATTGCTCACCTGCTCCGTTCTCTATTGTTTCAAATAGCGCCCTAA
This sequence comes from Chryseobacterium sp. MEBOG07, assembly GCF_021869745.1. Lineage (NCBI taxonomy): Bacteria > Pseudomonadati > Bacteroidota > Flavobacteriia > Flavobacteriales > Weeksellaceae > Chryseobacterium > Chryseobacterium sp. MEBOG07. Next base: position 1,900,763 of record NZ_CP084579.1, on the reverse strand, counting down.
TTTCAGCGTTCTTCCGGGGAACAGACACTTTTTCTTTTGAAAAAACCATCTCAAACTGAGGTTCAAGAGAAACCAGGGTAAAGAAATCCTCAACTTTCATATCAAAATCACGAAAAAAGTCTTCAATAATATCAGGCATCCAATACCAGCTGGGGCCCATATCAAAGACATATCCATTTTCTGTTTTAAATTGTCTTGCCCTTCCGCCAGGTTGATTGTGTTTTTCAAACACATGCACTTCATCTCCTGATTTCGCAGCATATGCCGCGGCCGAGAGCCCTGAAAATCCAGACCCTATAACCGCTATTTTCTTCCTTAAATTTCCACTGCTCATTGTCATTTTTTAATAGTTTTGAAAGACGTTTTTTTTAGTATCAGATCTGTTCAGTTCAGCTTTTTGTACGCGTTATCCAATAAATGCGTTGCTTCCAGATTCATATGATACACAGAATGATGAAAATCATCTAACTTGGTAAGTATGGCGATGAGCAGCATTTGCTCAGAATGAGTAAGATCTCCTATTACAATTCTGGAAGCTTTACGGATTTTATCCATATGCTTATCAAGTATATCAAGCCCCTTTTTCGTTATCTGAATATGTTTTGTTCTTTTGTCTTTTTCGGAAACAGTCTGTTCTACCCAGCCATTATGGATCAGGCGATTAATAATAAGTATACCTGCCGGTTTTTCATGTACATTATGCCTTATCAATTCCATTTTCGACATAGGCCCTGTAGATTTTAGACTTATAAGATAAATAAAGTCATCCTGGCTTGAGAAAGCTGAATTATGGATTGCAGATCTGGAATAAGATTTCGCATACCTGCTCATTCTTACGAGTAAAGTATTGATGATGCTATCAGGACTTCTTCCCATCTCCTTCCCTATCCAGTCAGATTCTTCAGATCCCGATACCTCAGCTTGAGAAGCATTAATCCATTCTATAAAACCATGAAGATCATCGTTATAGTTAGCTTTACCCTCATTTCTTTCCATAAATTGCTGAACAAGTTCTACAACTGATTTTATAAGATCATAATTCATATCATGAAAATTAGTATACAAATATACATATAAAACAATAATAAAGTTTATAAATATACTTAATTGTTATTTTAATTCTATCATTCAACTCATTAATAGTTTAATAATGAACTAATAGATGTTAAAGCTGTACGAATATCTGTGTGCTTAAATATGCAGGAATTGCGGTCAGAATAAAGCCAGAACACTGTAAGAAGGTCCTGTAGTAAAAGGTATATAACTAAGATATTTTAAAAAAAATGAAAATGGATTTCCAATGTAAAAGCCTAAACTTCCACACAAATTCACGATACTCTCATGCTCTTCTGGCCGCTTATGATCAAAGAAGCCTCCTTCTTATTAGCACATTGAATAAGAAAAAGGCAAGCTATCTTTAAAGGAAAAATATAAGATTATAGAGAGGAATTAAAATTTTATGACATAAAAACTATTGATCGATTAATGAAATCATTATTTATATGGGATGTACTTTTCACCTAGATTTTAATGTTTATCAGTTCCCAAAATTCACAAAATGCGGAACCTCTGTCGCAAAACTGTTCATTGGTAAAAGATTATTTCGGTTGCTGTTAAAATCAAAGACTGAATTATTATCAAAAGGAACACGAGGATAATAGGTAAAGGAAATCTGAATTCTGTTGAAAACCAGAAACGGATTATTAATTAATACACCAACTCCTATTTTGGTATTCATTTTTGTATTGAGCAGTTTATCATCCGGCATCCCCAGCCATCCTGCAGCCATTGTCAGATAAGGACTGAAATGGAAATTCTTCCAGGTCTTATTGATAAACAGCTGAAGTTGATATCTTAAAACCAGCTTTTTAGTTCCAATATAATCCGAGTTGTACACCGGAAATTCATCTGCAGAAGAAAGATTGATCCGGTCGATATAAGAATAATTATGTTGTGGATTTCCTAACGCTAGAGTCGGAGAAAAGAAATGTCTCACTTTGGCAAATTTCCAGTCCATAAGATTGGTAAAATAAGTCCCGTCCAGGCGGAATGACTCTCGATTTTGACTGTCCTCATTAAAGAATCTTCCGAACTGAGCTTTCACAGTGAAATATCCAAGGCGTGTAAAATCCCCATAAGATGCAGAAATTCCCACATAAGGCTTCACATTACTGCTTCTTGATAAAGCTCCACCGATAATATTCACCGAATTACCATAGGCAACATCTTCCGGCAGATCATATTGAAAAATATTCTTTTGAACTGAAAAGTTCCTTCGGATAAATCCTATAGACATCAGAAAACTACTGTAAGACTTGAAATATTTGTACTGGTCAATTCCCGGGCTGTCTTTATACTGGTAGTTTTGAACCCTTCCTATAATCGCAATATTACTGGATACTTTTTCGCTTGCACCAGAGGAAACAGGAATCTGATAACCACCCCATAAATCCTGACTATACGCTTTGATCTGAACTTCAGGATAAGTGGTGTCTGTTTCTATCGGAAGTAAAACATTTCGCTTAAAATATTCGAAAGTAAAACCACCTGCCCATTTCGTAAGGGGTGAAAAGAAGTCTCTTCGGACATTGAAATTGACTCTTTCATTCCTCAAAAAATCACGCTCCCCAAGAAGCTGGGCATTGATATAAGAACCGAAAAGATTATATGCAGTATAACTTCCCTGAACATAATTTTGTCTTTCTTTGGAATCATTTCTATAAAGGAAATCAAATGTGTGACCCAACCCCAATACATTTTCTTCAGTAACGCCCAATCCAATTTTGCTTCCGGAATAACTGACTCTCGGTTTCAGACTCCAGGAATCAAGAACTCTCACAACCACATCAATGGAATCTTTACTGGAAGTACTGTCGGAAACACTGATATTAACTCTGTTTACAAATGGCATTGTTCTGAGCAAACGTTCGGATTCGTAGAGTTTCTGTGCATTATATTGTTCACCTTCCTCAAAAAGTAAATAATTATTCACCGTAGAATTTTTTGTTTTGGAGTGAAGATGATCTGTCAGCCAGTCGTACCACTTCAATCTTTCTTTATTATCTTTTGAACTGTATCCGAAAGGGTCAATGGTTTCTATTCGGATTTTTCTGATATATTTTTTGTTATAAGTTTCCTGTGACAGTTTTTCAGTCCGAGACTTAACGGAAGTAGAATCCGCCTCTCTTCGGAATATGAAGCGGTGAATAAATTTGGTAACTTTTCTTTGATCTGAAAACTCTTCTATTTTATAATAAAGCGAATCCTTTTTTTCCTGTGCCTTTAAAGAGAAAAAACCACTTAAAAAGAAAATAAAAACTATAGCTGACTTGTTCATTAATAATCAAAATTCAATAAGGTTTGTACCATCAATTTATAAGCCAATAAGGGCTCAACAGATGATAATATATTTTTAATGTGAAAAAATAAATGTAAGCAAATTTTTAATTTGATTCGTTTAGAAACGCAGTCCATTTTCCATAAACAACAAGTTTTTAGAATTTTATAAACAAAAATCCATGAAAATTTTACAATTCGTAGGAAATGCAAACATCAATTTGATAAATCAAAAATAAATATCTCAATATTGAGACATTTGTCGTAAATTTGAGGCAATTAAAAATAATGGATACCCAACAAAGAATTATCGATACAGCCATAATAGTCTTAAACGAGAATTTTTCGGCAACAATTGAAGACATCGCGACAAGCTGTAACCTTAACCGCAGAACTTTGCATCGGTACTTTAAAAGCAGGAACGAACTATTGGAAGCTTGCAACAAAAATATGATGACAGCCTGGGAAGAAACAGCTATTAAAGCCTGCAACAGTTCTAGCAATCCCGTCGTACAGCTTGAAAATCTATTATATGCTGGCATTGACAGTGGAACAAAGTATGCCTTTTTAATTAAACTGAATGAAGTGGAACCTACTTACGAAGTTGAAATAAGTAAAGACTATTTAAAAGCAAGAAATGGTTTATTCGATGCAATACTGAAACTGCAAAAGGAACAACTGATAGATAGCCAGCTGCCATTACCCTGGATAAGAATCCTCTTCACCAGTGTTATTACAGCAACCATCACCGCGTACAGATCCGGAGATATTGCTCCCAATGAAGTAAAAAAATTAGCCTGGAATTCATTCAGCAGAAGCATAGGCTTACAATTAAATAAATAAAAATGATACATTCTTTTTTAATGATAGGTCAGTCCAACATGGCGGGACGTGGCTACGCAAATGAAGTCCCTCCTATCTTTGATGAGCATATTAAAATGCAGAGAAACGGATTATGGCAGATTATGTCTGAGCCTATTAACTATGACCGCCCCAGTTCAGGTGTCGGACTTGCTGCATCATTTGCTGCTTCCTGGAGACTGGATAATGAGCAAAACGAAATTGGATTGATTCCATGTGCGGATGGAGGTACGAGCCTTGATGATTGGGCTGTAGGGAGTGCTTTATTTGAAAATGCAGTATCACAAGCCAGGCTTGCCCAGCGAACAAGCGAGATCAAAGGGATTTTATGGCACCAAGGCGAAAGTGACTGCTCTCCTGAAAAGGCTGGCAGATACCAGGAAAAGTTTTCTGCAATTATTGATGCTTTGCGGAAAGAATTAAATATTCCTGAAGTTCCACTTATCATTGGAGGTTTAGGAGATTATTTATCAAGCGGAATATTTGGTCAGTACTTCACTCATTATCCCTTGGTCAATAAGGAACTGGAGCTTTTTGCCCAATCTCATGAAAACTGTTATTTTGTTAGTGCAAAAGGGCTTACAGCGAACCCTGATGGAGTTCATTTCAATGCTCATTCACAAAGGGTTCTGGGAATAAGATATTACCATGCATACCGTGACCTTAAGAATTTTTTAGATCCTATCATGGATGAAGCCAGTGTATTAGACACCCTCTATAACCGTCATTACACCAAGACAGAAAAGATTAAACTCCTGGAACACGAATTTGCAATCGGGAATATTGAAAGTAAAGATTATTTAGCTCAGTTAACAGCAATAGGTCAAGAGTAAAAGAACATTCTATTCTATTATTTCAAACATACACTGTCAACCATAAAAAATCCAACATCTTTCCGATATTGGATTTTTTTATTAAGCTCAATGGATACTTTATTCAAGATTAAATATTGATAATCATTAGCAAATCAACAGCAGCCGATATTCACCGTCATTTTCTACAGGTGCTCTATGAACACATGGCAATGCTTGTTGTGCCGGATGATCTACAGCGATCCGCCAAAGATGTCCTATTCCTAAATTGACAGGCTCTGCGTCAGGTTTGGGCTGGTAATGCAGATCGAAGAAATACTCTTTCAGAAAGTCTTCAAATTCTTCTTCCGGACCATCATGTAATTCTTTGAGCTTTTCCCGGATTTCCGGAATCATGATTTTCTGTTCCACCTGATCATTTGAAATAATATCACTTGCAGCCCCATAATAGGTACATAAAAAAGTATCCGTTGCAACAGGTGAACGATCGACATGATATGAATATACATCGGTTGAAATGAAACCAAGCTCCTCATCCCGTTCATATTTTTTAAGCAAATTAAGAACTGGGGAAGCTCCAAATGCTGTCAATAATTGAAAATCATTTAAAATAATTTCCCTTGCTATATTCCCTTTTTCCGACAGCTTTAATGATAAAAGATCTTCAACGGAAACTTCGGTAATATTTTCGTCTAACTGAAGTTGAGACACTATTTCTTTAAAGTCCCCTGCTAAATTTCTATGCCAGCAAATTGCATTCATCGCTCCTTTAAAACCTGTATTCACGAGTTCAGAAAAGTTGGATACCACTTCAATTTGATGATTATCAGAAAATATATTGCTCATATTTCAGAATAAAAAATTCAGTTATTTAATTCTCTGCAAAAATAAGGAATAGATGAAAAGTACTGCTATATTATTATCTTAAACATCAAAAGAAAAGCATAAATCATTCCTTTAGAATATAAAAAAACAGCATCCTCTTTAGGAGAATGCTGTTCGTATATAAGGTTATTAATTTCCAGTTTTGTTTTTACTTCTTCAATATTTTTTCTGTTACTGTAGAAGATTTTGTTTTAAGTTTAATGTAATATACTCCTGTCTGAAGAGAAGATAATACTACCTGTTCCTGCATCATATTCAAAGTTCCTTGTTTTATCAATTGTCCTGTAGTACCAAAGATTTCATAGGAAACCAAAGGCTCTTTACTTCTGATATTCAACACATCCTGCACCGGATTAGGATATAATTGTATTCCTGCCTGAACAGATGTTTCTTCTACCGACATCTGACTGCATGCTGATTTAGCATATTTTGTAATGAAAGACTGGGATTTTCCTCCCGTTACGTTCACCGTCATCGTATTGACATTATCATTGGAATCTGTAAACAGCTGGTCATGAAAAAGACCGCCTAATACATAATTTCCATCTTTATCTACAGCAATTGCTGTAAATTCATCCTGAACCTGAAAATTACTATGAATCTCCCCGGTACCAATTACAGCTCCTGTATCTTTATTAAAACGTACCAGTAGAGGATCTGCCAGATCTCCATTAGGACGAACCATCGAATAAGTTCCCCAAACCTCATTCCAGCTTCCTTTAGCAAATCCTAATTCATTGCCATTAAGAGCAATTTTCCCTTTCATGAAACGGTAAGCGGAAAAGCTTGTAAGCCCGTCTGGAACTTTTGCCCACTGTACTACCCCATCCGCATTAAGCTTCATCACAAAAGGAGTCTGCCCCTGGTAATTTTGTACAGGAAAAGAGTAACTTCCGAAAGTCGTTGGAACAGTTCCGGAAAAATAACGTCCAGAAATATAAATATCAGAAGAGCCTGAACCTTTGATAACAGAATGAATTTCATCATCCATAAATCCTGGCAAGCTATTATCAAATTCTTTTCTCCATAACTCCGCTCCTGTACTTCCATTAAAAGCAAGCACATAAGCATTCTTTGTAAACGGAATATTATTGTACGAGAAACTTTCCATCGCAGATCCATAGTTTCCAATCATTCTTTTTCCTGCCAGATAATAGCGATTTAAGCTTTCATCATAAAGTAAGTTCACTTTACCATCGGTTCCTCCCGCTCTTAATCCTCCTGTTATAGGTAAAAGCAACGGAGCAACAGGTGTCATACTGCCGTTATTATAGTTAAATTTAACCAGGTAATATTGGAATGATGAGGTATAGGAAGGTGGTACGGTAATCAAACCATCTAAATGGGTTCCTGCTTTAAAGCCCATCACCGCATGAATATTTTTGGATGAATCCATGTACATCATCTGAACATCGCAATCACGGGTAGGATAATTTATATCTCCCTGCAAAGCCTTGCTCCATGCCAGATTACCATTAGAGGTATTATACTTCAGTAAATAAGCCGCTTTATGTGCAGGATCTATCGTCTGATCATAATAGGTATACAATGGTATTGTATGAGTGACATCAAAATGCATAGGAACAGCATTCGGATCCCCTACATAAGAATTATTATAGAGTGTAGCCATTACATATAACCCACCATTATTGTCCACCTCAATATGCCATGCATTCTCACCATCTCCGGATCCTCCTACCGTTGTAGACCACAATATATTACCCTGACAATCTGTAGCAAACAGCATCAGGTCACGAAGTCCATAATTAGGCACAGATACCCCGTTCAGATTTTGATCTCCATTCCATACACTTGTCAAATAGTAGGTATTATTATTGTTATCTACTACAATATCCCGAATAGATTCATCATACTGATAATTAAATCCTCCATCAACTGAACCCACTTGCCCCCCCGCCTGCCTTCCCCATTGCCATTGGTAAGTCTGGCTAAATGATAAAGCCGGTAATATCAGAAGTAATCCCCACAGTTTGTTTTTTAATTGTATCATATAAATTCATTTAATTATCATATACTATAAAAAAACAGCGCTCTCCGAAGAGAGCACTGATTTATAAGTCACTAATTTTTAATTAGTTTTCCTTGTAATGATGTGTCTCCCGTTTGTACAATGACAATGTAAACACCTTGCAACCAGCTGGAAATTTCCACGTCTACCTCTCCGGAAGCCGCTTTCACTTCTTTACGGAATTTGATATTGCCCATGGCATCAAAAACTGTAATCTGTTTTGCCAGTAATTTTTCATTACCTGTATTATACGAGATTTTCACTTTTTCCTTCGCAGGATTTGGTATCATTTTCAGAGAAGAAACCGCAGTAACGGTAACGCTTCTTGATGCACTTCTCATACCCATCCAGTCCGGATCTACCGCTTTGGTACTAAACTTACACGTTTCATTAGAGAATAAGACCTCATCCGCTCCTTGGAAATTTGGATTTGGATAGAATGCCAATGGATTAGCATTCATATCATACATACCTCCCGCCGGAATCGTAATGATAGACGGAATATAAGTTCCATATCCATTAACACTTGAAACGTTAAGACTTATTGGCTGACCTCCTGCATTGTGGATTGTACCAAAAACAGCGTAATGATCTCCAACCCACTTCATCCCTTTAATTCCTCCTTCAATCTTACAATCTGTTTCGTATCCACATTCTTTACCTGGATAGTAATTCATGGTGCCCGATGTATACTGACATCCTAAATGATTAACCTGTAATTGGTAGGTACCCGGAGCTCCAATATATAATGGGAAAATGAAATTATTGTTTCCAGTCTGAATGCTGTTTCCGAACAACATCCAATCATGGTGATCAAATACTCCTTTTGGTCCCAGAATATAATTCTTCTCTCTAAGACATTCGTCATAGCATCCTGTAGGGAATACCCACATAAGACTTTCAAGACTTAATGGTACTTCTACATAATTAGATACTTTACAACCGCTTGGCGCAGTATAGATAACCTGATAAGCACCTCCTTCATTTACAGTAATTGACTGACCTGACATTCCATTGCTCCAGTTATAATTTCCTGCAGATGGTCCTGATGCAGTTAGCTTAATTCTATAAGGCTGGCAGCTCACCAAACTGTAAGCTATCGTAACCGGTGATGGTGGCGCACTTACTGTAACGGTAAAGTTTTTAGAACTTACACATCCTGATGCTCCTGGAGTTCTTACTTCAAGAGTAAAGACGTATGTACCTGCTGTTAACGATCCTGTATTGAAACTAATTGGATAAGGACCAGACGCCCATGCAGCTGATGCCAGAGCACCATTTTTCTTCCATTGGTATTGCAACGTATTATCCGTTACAAGACCGCTAAGTGTCGTAGAAGATCCTTGGCAGATATTAGCTGTTCCTGATATGTTAACATATGGAGCATTTTTAATCGTTACTGTTGCCGGATTAGTACTCATAATACTTGTTCTACAAAGATCTGTTGACACCAATACCGGCCAATAAGTTCCTGACTGAGTCGGAGTAAAACTTGCTGAGTTTGGTGCTCCTGGTACCGGTTGGTTACCATTCATCCAGATATATTGATAAATAGTTCCAATTGAAGTATTATTAAATGTAATAGTCGGGGCGCTTCCTGCACAAGCAACTGCATTGATAGGTATTAAATTACCACTAAGTAAAGCTTCATTAACATTAATATTTTTAATCGGAGAAAGATATACACATCCCTGAGGACTCGTGATTCTTAACTGAATTGTTTTCGCACCACTTGTATTATAAGTAACCGTTGCATTTGCTCCTGGAGAAACATACGCAGTACCATCAAATAACCAAGTATATGTATACCCTGAAACATACGCTAAAGGAGAGAAAGTAATCGGTTCACGTACGCACAATCCAAATGGAATCAGGAAATCTGTACTAGGTACCGCTGCCAATGTAATAGTCTGCGTAGTAGTACACGTTGGTTTACCAGGTGCAGACATTGTCATTGTGAAGGTATAAGTACCTGGCGCAAGATTATTATAAGTAGCTGTCTGTCCTGTTTGGGTTGGCTGACCCGGACTCGTAAATGTATAAGTAATAGATGACGGATTGATCTCAAATATAGTAGAACTATTAAACAGAGTCACATTGTATCCACTTCCATTACATACTGTACTTACATTGAATTTAGGCTCGTAGTTCTTTCTTACTTCTACTGCTTTGCTGTACCAGCATGCACCATATCTAAGACGTACAAAAACAATATGTGCTCCTGCAAGATTAGTCTGATACGTTGCTGTAGGCTGCCCTTGAGGGGAAGTTAAAGTAAGTACGCTGTCTGATGACCATTGGATCTCATTAGGAGTTCCATTATACGTTAAGCCTGAAACAGAAATCGTATTACAACCTGACCATGAAGCAGCAAAGTTGATCTGAGGATCTGTATTACAAGTTCCGCTGCTTGGACATAGCTGGCTCACATTAATATTTTGTGAGGAAACCACACAACCATTAATATCTACTGCCTGTACTCTATAGGTTCCAAAAGCACCTGCCCCCCCTATGGTGTATGAGTTCGTTGTAGCACCTGGTATGATTCCATTATTTTTATACCACTGCCAAGATACAATATTAGTAAGTCCCGTAGAACTGTTAGCCGTAAGAGTATACGGTGTCATTGTTGTAGGATCACATACTAGAATATTATATACCGGAGAAACCGTAATAATGGTTTCAGGATATATAGTAAAGGTAGCACTTGCTGTAGGCTTATAGTTACATCCGTTAGTTCCAGAATAAGTCACAGTAACTACCTGGGAAACATTACTTCCTGAAGTATTTGAGATATACCCATTATTTGGGAAACTATAATTTCCAGCTGGATTGAAAGCTGTAGTAAATGTCGTTCCGTTAGCAAATGTGAAAGTAACATTTGTAGCCGAAGTGATCGTTCCCTGATTTACAGTGAAAGACAGATTCGAACCTAAACAAAGCCCCCCTACATTCGTAAAACTAACTGTTGGAAGCGTTAATAAAGATATTGGAATACTGATATCTTTTGTTACTCCACATTTCACAATTCTTAAGTTCAGCGTAGTATTGCTTGTTAAAGAAATTTCGTTGAAGTTTACAGTAATATTATTTGTACCCTGCCCACCTACAACACTTCCGAAGTTTGTACTTCCAAACGTCCATTCCATAAAGTCTGGAACAATTCCATTCAGATTTGCACTGAAAGTCTGAGTACTACTTGGACAGAAAGGCCCTGGGTTAGGATTAATCGTAATCGTATTAAGATCCAATGGCGCTACATTGAACGAAATTGGAGCCGATAGACAACCTGCATTACTCATCGATTTATTCTGTGCAGACACCGTATATGATGAAGCACCAGCATTAAATATAACCGTTACAGAAGGTCCTGCATTACTACCCTGGATCGTTCCGTTGGTAACGCTCCAAACTGGTACCATTCCTGCATCAACAGAACTGATGGTGTACACATAAGGTTTTCCAGGACATACTTTAGTCTCTCCTGAAATAGTTCCTGTAGGCGGCTGTGGAATTGGTAATACCTTAATAATTCTTGAGTTGCTTTCACAACCTCCACCTTGCTTAACAGCAGTAATAGTATAAGTACCTGCTGTTGTAAAAGGATAAGTAAATGGTCCGGATACTACTCCCGATGTGACAGTAGAACCTCCAGTAGTTACTTTCCAGATAACAGGTACATTAGGTGTAGCTGTAAATGTCTGGCTTGTTCCTGCACAGATTTCATCTGCACCACCGCTTATCGCTACCGGTGTTTCTACTACGATATCAATAGAAGCAGTTCCTTCACATGATAACAGAGTGTTGAAATACGTTGCTTCAAGATGATAAGTACCTGGTTGACTTGCTGAGAAAACAATTTCGTTTCTCTGCTGAGTATTCACCAACTGACCTCCTGCAGGGCCTGATACATTCCATTTAACGCTGGTTGTAGGCCATTGAGGAATTGAATAGGTATATTGCTTACCAGCACATACCACTTCCTGACCTTTCACTTTTGCATTCTTTAAAATCACAGGGATTTTAATAGTAGTCCATTCAGGACAAGCACATTCAGACATGTACATTACATACCCGAAACCGTCAAGCGGATCTACCTGATCCCAAATTACTTCAATGTCGTTACCGTTATTGGCAACAATTTGTCCACCGATAACTTTCCATTGTCCTTTATTACATCCATCCTGTGCATTGTACTTCTCTCTGCTTCCTTCGCATACTACAGAAGCACAGTTGATCTGTACAGGATAAGATTTCAGTACCTTAATCTCTTTTTTAAATTTACTCTGACATCCGCACTTATTGGTTACAGTAAGCTGAACCGTATAATTACCAGAAGTCGTGTAGGTGTGAGATGGCTCAAAAGCGGTGGAAGTGGAAGTTACTCCATCTCCGAATTGCCAGTAATAATTGACAATATCTGACCCTCCGTTCTGTTCAGAAAGGTTATCAAAATACACCGCTGTATTATTACATACGGTATAATCCAGATTTAACAATTCAAATTTAGCAATAGGTCTGTTGATTTTTTCAATACAGATGGTCTGTGTTTCCACAGTTCCGTCGTTGTAAGTGATCACAGCCTGTAAAGAACCATTACCGGCAGCTCCCCACGTAACATACGCTAAGGTATTCCCGGTTCCGGTAATGGTAGCAGTTCCTCCTGAAACCGACCATTGTACATTAGAAACGTTGGATCCCTGAACCAGATATTTGACAGGGTCTAATGATTTTTCGCAGACCCGGAGGCACTGGGAAGAATTGATGTAGGAACTGGCGATTCCGTTGTCAGGGATCTGACCTTCTTTTTCGCCTCTGAATTCCTGGCATCCGACCTGTTCGGTCCATGTAATTTGAGCTTGTGCTTGTAGTGCCCACGGCACCAAAAGCCAACATAGCAGGAGCCATCTAAAGACGTGCTGCCTACCAAAATAGGTGTTGTTTTTCATAGTTATTAAAAAAGTGTTATTAATTTTTTGTCAAATTAATAAAAAAAATAATACAAAAATCATTTAATAGTGAAAAAATAACATTCTTTCACAGTTCATACCCAACAATATACACAAATTCCTGCGTATATGTTATTTCACCTATATATTAGTTATGCTAAAAAATTTAAGAATTCCCCAATTACGAACGTTTTAGACGGTTTTTCAACAAAGAAAATCCTATATTTTAATCATATTAAAAACCAAAACAATGACTAATAATTAAATTTGTGTATTTTTTCCTAAAAAAATGAGATTTACATTAAAATTAATCATATTCAAAACAACAAGAAAAACACACCATTTTTAAATACCATACTTACTCTTACAACAAGCTTTTATGGGATCTTTATATTCTGCTTTATAACGAAACACTACAAACATCTATGCGTATCATAAAGGAGAATTGCTGACAAGATTAAAATACTTTATCTTTGTTTTTCGAGGCTTATCATAAATATTTTATTTGAAGATCTTCCCTATGAAAAACAACAGCTTTTTATTTTCTGCAAAAGGAATTTTTACCGCAGCTTTTCTATCTTTAAACACAATCGTTTACGCTCAGAAAACAGCGGACATTTCAACTATTTCGGAAAAAACACTCAATACTATTCTGGAGAAAAACAGATCCTATTATACACAAGGCAAAGTGGCAGATTACATTCCTGAACTGGGGAAAATGGATGCTAAAGCAATTGCTTTTTCAGTGGTAGACAAAAATGGCAAAGTATTCAGCACCGGTGATGTAAATAAAAAATTCACCATGCAGAGTATTTCCAAAATTATATCATTAATGGTTGCCGTTAATGAAAAAGGAGAAGCCCATATTTTTGACAAAATGGGATATTTCGGTTCTGATAAACCTTTTAATCATTTTTCCAATCTTGAAACTACAGGTAAGCCCCTTAATCCAATGATGAATGCAGGAGCTATCCTTACCACTTCATTAATTTCAGGAGAAGGTGAGAAACCATTCCTTAAAATACTGGACATGGTAAGATACATTACCAAAAATCAAACAATAGATTATAACAAATCTGTTTATGAGTCTGAAAAATCAACAGGACACCGTAACCGTGGGATGTTTTATATTATGAAAAACAGTGGATTGATTTCAGGAAACGAGGATCAGCTGGATAACTATTTCAAACAATGCTCTATTGAGCTTACTGCTGAAGATCTGGCGAAAATAGGATATTTCTTTGCCAACCAATGTGTAAGATTTGATGGTGATTCCACTTATAAGAATACTGACATGGCAAAATTAGTAGAATCACAGATGCTAACGGCTGGAATGTATGAATTCAGTGGCGAATATTCCAGAATGGTAGGACTGCCCAGCAAATCTGGCGTAGGTGGTGGAATTACGGTAAGCGTTCCCGGAAAAATTGGAATTGGTGTATTCAGCCCCGCTCTGGATCAGCATGGAAATTCATTAGCCGGATACCATATGATCTTAGACCTGGCGAAACAATATGGATTAAGTATATTTTAAATTTTAACAACCTATTCATTTACACTTAATAAACAATATTGGTCTATAATTGATCTGAAACAACCTTTTAAAGGTTATTAATTGGAAAAATCTTTAACGATCAACCTATTCAAAAACAGTAAGTATATCAGATACTTACTGTTTTTTTATGAATTTCGAAAATATAATTTAATTATTTGTTAAAATTCCTATCTGTTTATTTATCAAAATGATAGATAAAATTCATAAATAATTCAGATTAAATCACAATTTATTGATTAATTTTACATAAATTCACCTATCCGTTTTATCATATTGATAAAGGGTATTCTGACATTTCCGGACCTTATTCATGGTATATTATCTTTTTGTAATATACCCGAAAACAAATCTCCCTTTTTTGAAATATTTTATTTTTTATTCCTATATTTGCTTAACATTTTTTTAACTATAACTATTTATATTTAAAATTACTAATATTGTATCGTCACGTTTCTAAGAATAAGAAAACAATAAATATACTTTAATGGTATTTGAACAATTGATATTTTTCTATTAAAAATCATTATCAAATTGCTTTTATGATTAAAGATATATTATAATTTTATTATTTTTATTTCCTCATAACGGGATATCGTCGTTTATACCGATGATATTGATGTTTTGTTATGAGATATCATTAATCATTTCTATACCGTAAATGCTATGAAAAACTTGACTAAAATCAGGCTAATGCCTTTTGAAAAACCGGAAATCACCCTACTATCAAACAATCTATTAAAAAGTAATAGATTATTGAAAAGTTACTACAAAACGAATCAAACCGTTGACGATTTAACAAAAACCAATTTTATTATATCATAACAGAAAAAGCAACTGCCTTATTACCGAAAGGCACAGCATTTTGTTATGAAGCTCTTGCTATCATTCAATAATTATCACGCCATGAAAAAACTAACCATTATTGGACTGACGCCTTTTGAAAAACCGGACGTTAACCTTATCCCTAGACTACATCAGGCGGGTGCATTTCCCGTTCTAAGTTTAGGAAATGAGTTGACAGCCGCACAGGAAGCGTTACATCAACTTGACCAGATAGACGTACCATCGTATGGTATTTATTTTTCTAACGACAATTTCACATCTCTTCAAATTCCTGAAAAAGTAAGATTTGCGATCCTTCCGTTCGGAATGTCAAACCCTTCCAACCTGCCTATCGTTTATCAAATAAGCAGTGTGGAAGAAGCCAGACAGGCTGAACAACTGGGAGCAGAAGGAATCATTATAAAAGGAAATGAAGCAGGTGGGCTGGTAGGCTATGAATCTACATTTATATTATTCCAGCGTGTGATCAAAGAAATCCAGAACATTCCGGTGTGGGTACAGGGAGGAATAGGTCTCCATACCGCAGCGGCGTTTAAAGCATTAGGAGCAACAGGAGTTGTACTGGACAGCCAGTTGGCCTTGTTTCCCGAAAGTTCAGTTCCTAACGAACTGAAAGATGTATACTCAAAACTGAATGGTACAGAAACTAAGGTGATCGCGAACCATCGCGTATTGGTAAGACCCAACTCACCTGCATTACCTGAAAATGCAACGGCAGAAGATCTGAAACAATACTTTACCGGTTGGGATCTTAGTACATGTTATATCCCGATGGGGCAAGACATTTCGCTGGCAACAGACCTCTATGAAGACTTCAAAACTCTGAAAAAACTGATTTTCGGATTTAAAGAAGCCATGTATGGGCATCTGAAGCAGGCAAAAGCTTTGAAGGTTATTGATAAAGATAACAATATGGCTAAGGAATTGGGTCTGAGCTACCCTATTGCTCAAGGTCCTATGACCCGTGTGAGTGATGTTCCTTTATTTGCCAATGCTGTTGCTGATGCCGGAGCCTTACCTTTTGTTGCGCTGTCCTTATTGAAAGGAGAATCTGCAAAAGCTTTGGTGATGGATACCAAACAACTTGCCGGTGAAAAAACATGGGGTGTAGGGATTCTTGGATTTGCACCGCAAGAATTAAGAGAAGAACAGACCTCTTATATATTAGAAGCGAAACCTCCTGTCGTTTTGATCGCAGGTGGAAGACCCGCTCAAGCTAAAGTGTTTGAAAAAGCAGGAATAAAATCCTTCTTACACGTTCCATCCCCTGCCCTTCTGGATATTTTTCTGAAAGAAGGTGCCAAGAATTTCATTTTTGAAGGACGTGAGTGCGGAGGCCATGTAGGCCCGCTCTCAAGCACAGTGCTTTGGGAAAAACAAATAGAACGTATCTTAAAAGAAGATCATCCTGAAAAAATCAGCGTCTTTTTTGCAGGTGGAATCCATAACGCTTTTTCAACGGCATTTGTTTCTATCATGGCAGCACCATTAGCTGCAAGAGGAGTAAAAATTGGAGTGTTGATGGGAACCGCTTATCTGTATACTCATGAAGCTGTACAGACCGGAGCCATTCAGGAAGAATTCCAGGCACAGGCAATGCAGGCAAAAGATACGGTCCTATTGGAAACAGCTCCGGGACATGAAACGCGTTGCCTAAACACCGCATTCGCCAACCATTTCAATACAGAGAAAACAAAACTTCTTGCTGCCGGAATGGATAAAAAACAGGTATGGGAACAGCTTGAAAAATTAAATGTAGGCCGTTTACGTATTGCGGCTAAAGGTATAGAACGTCAGGGTGACAAACTTGTTAATATTCCTAAGGATGATCAACTTGACTTAGGAATGTATATGATCGGGCAGGTAGCTACGATGCATAATCGTGTGATCTCCCTTGCAGCTCTTCATCAAAGCATCGTTGACAATTACGAGCATGTTCAGAATGCTGCCTTGTCAGAAGAACCGGTTTCAATGGAAAAACCACTGGACATCGCTATCGTAGGGATGGAATGTATCTTCCCTGGTGCTAAAAACCTTGATGAATACTGGAGAAATATTATTTTAGGAAAAGACAGTGTTACCGAAGTACCGGATGAAAGATGGAATAAAGAACTATATTACCATCCTGATTCTGACGGACCGGATGTCTCTCACTCCAAATGGGGAGGATTCATTCCTAAAATTGATTTCGATCCATTAGCATTCGGAATTCCGCCACAATCCCTTGCAGCCATTGAACCTACACAATTGTTGACCTTATTGGTGGCAAAACGTGCGATGGAAGATGCCGGATATGGTGAAAAACACATCAACAGAGACAACATTTCTGTAATTATAGGGGCTGAAGGTGGTAATGACCTTGCCAACAGCTATAGTTTCAGAGGATATTATAAGCAGGTTTTCGGAGAACTTCATGAAGAAGTAAAAGAAGCTTTCCCACATACCACAGAAGATTCATTCCCGGGAATTCTTGCCAACGTAATCGCAGGTAGGATTACGAACCGCCTGGATCTTGGTGGTAGAAACTTCACTGTAGATGCGGCTTGTGCTTCTTCTTTAGCAGCTCTTGATCTGGCTTGCCAGGAACTTGTATTGGGCAAATCTGACATGGTTCTTGCAGGAGGTGCAGATTTACATAATGGTATCAATGATTACCTGATGTTCTCCAGCACGCATGCTTTATCAAGAAAAGGAAGATGTGCTACATTCGACAGTGATGCAGACGGTATTGCTCTTGGAGAGGGTATTGCAATCCTGGTACTAAAAAGATATGAAGATGCAGTACGCGATGGTGACCGTATTTATTCAGTCATCAAAGGAGTTGGCGGATCCAGTGATGGAAAAGCTCTTGGGCTTACTGCTCCAAGACAAATAGGCCAGGTAAGAGCACTGGAACGTGCTTATTCCCAAGCTGGGATTAGTGCTGCTTCTGTAGGTTTAGTGGAAGCTCACGGTACAGGAACCGTTGTAGGTGACAAAACAGAATTAAGTGCATTAACTAATTTGTTCAGCCGTTCAGGGGCATTACCTGGACAGACTCATTTAGGTTCTGTGAAAACACAGATCGGACATACCAAATGTGCGGCAGGATTGGCAGGATTAATTAAAGCTTCCCTTGCAGTATATCATGGTGTAAAACCACCTACCCTTCATCTTCAGCAGCCTAATGCTTATTACAATGCTGAAACCAGTCCATTTGCATTCCATGCAGAAAGTGGATTATGGGGTGAGAAAAACCGTTATGCAGGAATCAGTGCCTTCGGATTTGGAGGAACCAATTTCCATACAGTAATTGCAAATCATCCTAAGCAGGATAATTCAATCGTCATGCAGTCATGGCCTTCAGAATTATTTGTTTTCCGCGGAGATACTTATGAAGAGGCAAAAGGACAATCAGGTCAGATTAAAGCTTTATTAGAAATTAATGATGGTATTCCATTAAAAGATATCGCTTACAGTTTAAGCATCAGCTCAGAAAAGCCAATCCAGTTCAGTATTGTTGCTGATACCGCTGAGGATCTTATGATGAAGCTTGAACTAGTACTGCTAGGGATTGAGACAAAAGATACCTTTACAGTCAACAAAAAAGAAGGTAAAGTCGCTTTCACATTCCCTGGACAAGGCAGTCAGAGAATCAATATGGCTCGTGATCTATTCGTAGTCTTCCCGGCTATGCGTAAGATTATTGATGACTATCCTGAGCTTGAAAAAGTAGTTTTCCCGGTTAAAACCTTTAATGAAGCTGATTTAAAACAGCAAAAAGAAACCATTAAAGACACTCGTTTAGCACAACCGCTTTTAGGAATTGTTGATCTTGCATTAGCTAAGTTCCTGGAATCATTAGGAATTGTTCCGGATATGCTGGCAGGTCACAGCTATGGTGAAATACCGGCTTTATGTTTTGCGGGTGTATTTGGAGAAGATAAACTGGTTGACTTAAGTATTAAGAGAGCTCAATCTATCTTAGATTCAGTGGAAGGTGGTGATCCAGGCTCAATGCTGGCAGCAAGCGCTACCCCGGAACGTTTACAGCCGATCATTGCTAAAGTGGAAGGATGCTATCCAGTGAATTTCAACGCTCCTACTCAGTGCGTTATTGCAGGAAGTACTGAAGCAATCAACAAATTACTGGAAGTACTGAAACAAGAAGGTATTTCAGCAAAAAAACTGGAAGTAGCCTGTGCATTCCACAGCCCATTACTGGCAAAATCCAAAGGTCTATATGCTGAGGTATTACAAGATGTTCCTTTTGGAGAAATGCAGATTCCTGTGTATTCAAATACTACAGCAGCAGTATATCCTACGAATCCATCAGAAATAAAAGAAAGACTTACCGATCACTTGGTACAGCCTGTAAAATTCGTAGAAGAACTTCAGGCCATGTACAACGACGGTGCAAGAATATTCATCGAAGTAGGACCTGGTAAAGTGCTTACGGGATTGACAAAATCCTGTTTAGAAAAAGATCAGCTTACCCTATATGTTGAAGACAACAGCCGAAATAAGTTTACCCATCTCCTTTGTATGCTTGCCCAATATTTAGGGACAGGACGCAGTTTCAATATCGATAAACTTTTTGACGGCCGAAGTGTTAAGGTTATTGATCTTAACCAGCCTGAGCTTTATAAGAAAAGCCCTGCCATCTGGCGTGTTAACGGGCAGACTGCCCACCCAACCACTGGTAATTTGCCATCTAATGGTGCATTACCACTCACAAACCCTATTCCCATGAACAATTTTACTACTCATAACCAGCCCCCTGCAGTGGAAGCGCAATCTACCGCTGAACGTATGCTGCAGGAATATTTAAACAGTATGAAACTAATGATACAGGCACAGCGTGATGTGATGCTTTCCTTTATGGGACAGAATCCTCAGGCATTCCCTGCTCCTGTATATACTTCTCCGGTTGCGGCTCCTGCTCATCAGCAAATGTCTGCTATCCCGGTTCAGCCTGTTCATCACGAAAAACCAGTAGCCGTTGCGGCTGTGAAACAAGCTCCGTCAAGAGATATCAAATCCTTATTACTACAGGTAGTGAGCGATAAAACAGGATATCCTCAGGAAATGCTGGGGATGGAAATGGACCTTGAAGCTGACTTAAGTATTGACTCCATTAAAAGAGTTGAGATCATCGGAACACTTCGTAACGAACTCGGAACTTTGGGTAACGGAAATATCAGTGAAGATACCGTTATGGAACAGTTGGCAGGAATCAAAACATTAAGTGGCTTAGTTTCATGGCTTACTGAATTCTCAGGGGCAGACAAAACAGCTACTCCCGAAAACAATGGTTCAGCAGTGGAGTCTAACACATCACAACCACAAGCTCAATCTACCTTATCACTTGAAGATCTTCAAAATGCTATTCTGAATATCGTAAGTGAAAAAACAGGATATCCGAAAGAAATGTTAGGGCTAGACTTAGATTTGGAAGCAGATCTTAGTATTGATTCTATTAAACGTATGGAAATCATCGGTGATCTTAAAACCAAAATTGGTTTTGGTCAAAACCTTGAGCAGGCTGATGATGTAATGGAAAAATTAGCAGCTATTAAAACACTTCGTGGTTTGGCAAGCTGGATCAACGAAATGAGCGGTGAAACTCCTGAAGTTAAAAATGAAATAAAGGAAACAGCCACTCCTGAAACAACAAATAATGTACTATCACGCCTTCGTTTCGATATCACTCCAACCGATGCTTCTTTGGTACAAAACACTGAAGTTCTGCAGGGAAAACGTTTCGCTATCACACAAGATGACAGCAAACAAACCTCAGCGATTAAAAGCGAATTGGAAAAACATGGAGCCATCGTAGAATTGGTAGATACAGAAAAAGACCTTTCAAACGTTGACGGATTGATCATGCTAGACCTATTCTCAGCAACTGATAAACCAAGCATTATCGACCACGTTGACTTGATAAAAAAACTGGATTTTGATAAAGTAAAATGGGTGTATCTCATCTCAGATATTCCTGCGCATCTTCAGGAAATCGCTGATGCACGTGTATTACGCCATCACCAGGGATATCCGGGACTTTTCAAAAGTTTGGCAAGAGAATTTGACAATACCACCTGCAGACTCATCAGCCTAAGTACTCCTCAGGAAGTAGATCAGATTGCTGAAATCACTTTAAAAGAGATCCTTACCAACGATAAACCTGCTGAAGTTATTTATAAAAATGACCAGCGACACAGAGTAGATATCATTCCTTCCCCATTGTCAATGAGTCTGAGTGAAGCTCATATTCAATTAGATCAAAAATCTGTAGTATTGGTATTGGGAGGTGCACAGGGGATTACTGCAGAATTGGCAAAACACATGTCTCAGGCCTATCCTTGTACTTATATTCTGGTAGGAAGATCCGCTGACCCTAGAAATGAAGCATCTATTCTGAAGGAATTTGAAGGTATGAAAACCAAGGAAGAAATAAGAAGTTTCCTTATCAAGTCCGGAAAATTCACTTCTCCTGCAGAAATAGAAAAAGAAACGACAAGAGTTTTCAAAAACAATCAGATCCTACGCACCATCCGTGATATGGAAGAACTTGGAAACACTATTATTTATCAATCATTAGACCTTTGTGATGAAGAAGGTTTAGGGAACCTGATCAGCAGTATTTACGAAAAATATGACCGTCTAGACGGAGTCATCCATGGAGCAGGTCTTTTAGAAGATAAATTATTCAAACAAAAGACGACAAGTTCTTTCGGACGAGTATTCGATACTAAAGTGAAACCACTTCGTGTATTGGCTGAACAGCTTCGCTCAGACTGCCAGTTTGTAGTTCTGTTCTCAAGTATTGCTTCCGTATACGGCAACAAAGGCCAGACAGATTATGCTGCTGCCAACAGTGTACTGGATGATTACGCGAATGCTTTAAACAAAAGATTAAAAGGAAAAGTAATCTCTATCAACTGGGGACCCTGGAAAGGAGCCGGAATGGTTTCTTCCACCCTTGAATCCGAATACGAGCGTAGAGGTATTTCCATGATTCCATTGGATGAAGGGAAAGAAATCTTCCTTAATGAGATAAAATACGGAACCGAAAGCCAGGTGCTGATCATGTCAGGAAATAATTGGTAAAACTCTGTATAAACTAAGTATGAAAAAAACAGATGTTGCTGTAATTGGTCTATCCTGTGTCTTTCCCGGGGCACAGGATGCCAACACTTTTGGCAGAATATTGTCAATAAAGTCGATTCTACCGAGCTGGCTCCGGCGGATCGGATAGATCCGGTTCATTTCAGTGATGCGACAAGTCCCGTTGACCGTTTTTACTGTCAGCGTGGAGGGTTTATCCCTGATTATACATTCGATCCTACAGCATTTGGCATTTTACCATTGGCTGTTCAGGGAACGGAACCTGACCATTTGCTTACCCTTGATCTGGTACAGAAAGCGCTGGAAGATGCAGGGGTATTTCAAAAGAATACTTCCCTTGAAAAAACAGGAATCATTATCGGTAAAGGAAACTATACCGGTCCTGGTGCTACCCGTGCTATCGAAATTGTAAGAACCGGGGAACAGATCTCCTCATTATTACAGGAATTGCTGCCTCAGGTTTCTTCTGCAGATATTGAAAAAGTAAAACATGCTTTTCAGGAACGCAAAGGACGTTTCGCAGCAGATACGGCTATGGGATTAATCCCTAATCTTGTTGCTTCATTGGTAGCCAACCGCTTCGATTTAGGAGGTGTTGCTTTTACCGTGGATGCAGCTTGTGCCAGTGCTTTAATCGCTGTAGATCATGCCGTACAGGAACTTCAAAGAGGACGTTCTGATATGATGATCGCAGGAGGGGTACACACTGGACAAAATGCTGCTTTCTGGAGTATTTTTGCCCAGTTGGGAGCAATGTCCCATCAGCAGCAGATCAAACCGTTCAGCATAGATGCTGATGGTCTATTGATCGGTGAAGGATGTGGTTTCGTCGTGTTAAAAAGATTGGAAGATGCTGTTCGGGATCAGGATAAAATCTATGCTGTGATCAAAGGGGTGGGCGTCAGCAGCGATGGTAATGGAACCAGCGTGATGAGTCCATCAGTGAAAGGTCAGCTTAAAGCCTTAGAACAGGCCTGGATCAATGCTGATTTAGATAAAAATAAAGTGGGATATCTTGAGGCTCATGGCACAGGAACACCCCTTGGAGATAAAACAGAACTTCAGACCTTAGCTCAGTTCTTCGGAAAAGAAGAAGCGGCTCCGGCAGCGGGTATCGGATCTGTAAAGTCCAATATCGGACATGCTATGCCAGCTGCAGGAATTGCAGGATTAATTAAAACCTGTTTAGCATTACATCACGATACTTTACCCCCAACCTTATACTGTGAAAATCCAACTTCGGATATGCAGAATACAAGGTTTGAACCGGTACAGGAAGCCAAAAACTGGTCAAAAACAGGACTTCCAAAAGTAGCGGCAGTGAATGCTTTCGGATTTGGAGGAATCAACGCCCACGTTGTTTTGGAAGGCTATGATATGCCGAAAAAAGATCATGTATTGATATTGGCAAGACCTACCCATGAAGATCTGCTTTCAGCATTACAAAATAATGAAACGACCATTGGTGAAGGAGATTTCAGGGTTGCGATATTCGATCCTACTCCTGCAAGAGTAGAAAAAGCGATTAAAATTGTTTCCAAAAACCTTACCTGGAAAAACAAACAGGATATCTGGTATACCTCTACCCCATTATTAAAAGATGGCGGAAAAGTAGCCTTTGTATTCCCTGGCTTAGATGGTTTAGCAAAAGGTGAAGTAGACAGTGTTAGTCGTTATTTTGGACTGGCAGCCCCTATCGAAACAGAAGGTGAAGGTCTTTTAACCGATGCTTTAAACATCTTCAACAACTGCAGTATCCTTGATAATTCACTGAAAAAACTGGGAATTATCCCTGATATGAATGCAGGACACAGTTTAGGAGAATGGTTGGCTGGCTACTCTTCAGAATTAGCGGAAGCCAATTCTGTAAAAGCCTTAATTGACGTGCTGAATCCTGAAACATTTGAATTAAAAGATTCAAAATTCATCGCCATAGGAGCCGGAATTGATGTCATAAAACCTTTTATTGCTGAAATTTCAAACCTTTATGTTTCCAATGACAACTGTCCTAATCAGGTGATTCTTTGCGGAAGCAATGCATCGTTGGATGAATTAGTTCCTTTGTTAAAAGCAAAGCAGATTTTCCATCAGGTATTGCCGTTCCAGTCCGGATTCCACTCTCCATTTATCGCTGATAAACTAGATGTGATCCTTGCAGGAATGGAAAAAGCACAGTTCCAGCAGACAAAAATACCATTGTGGTCTGCTACCACATTAGAACCTTATCCTGCAGATCAGGCAGCGATCAGAAAACTGAGTGCCGAGCATTTGGTTCAGCCTGTTCGTTTCCGTGAACTGACAGATAGATTATACGAAGAAGGCGCCAGAGTGTTCATTCAGGTGGGCACAGGAGGGCTGATCGGATTTATTGATGATACCTTAAAAGGAAAAGCCTTCAGTACGATTGCTTCCAGCGTTCCTACCCGTTCTGCATTAGCACAGCTACAACGTGTTGTGGCTTCATTATTTGTAGAAGGAAAGACGATTGCCCTTGATTTTCTGGAGATTCAGAATCATACGAAAAGAGCATCAGGAAAAGGTATTAAACTGGAATTAGGTTCTCCTATTATCCGTAATTTTAAAGAAGTGAAAGCGTTGGCTCAATCATTTGATACGCCAAAACAATATACCGCAACTGCTTCAGCAATTGCCACAAAAAGTGGTCATCCGCTGGTACAGGCATTCCAGGACAATGTAACCGATATGATCCGTATGCAGGAAGAAGTACTCACTTTATTCCAAAATCGTCCGGAAATTACCATTCAAAGACCTGCACCTGTAACCTATGCAGCTCCAAAACCAGTAAGAAGCAAAACCTTCTCAAAAGACTTGTACGTCACGCTGGAAAGTCATCCTTACCTGATCGATCACAGTTTATTGAGACAGCCTAAAGGATGGGCTCATGTAGCCGATATGGAACCGGTTATTCCGATGACCATGATCTTTGAGCAGCTCGCAGAAATTGCAGAGGCAGAAATCCCGGGAACATTGGTTCATAAAATCATGAACGTAAGTGTATTCCAATGGATGAACGTAGCCAAGCCTTTCGAAAAAACCGTAAAAGGAGAATGGCGTGGTGCCAACCATGCTTACCTGGATATTGAAAACTTCGCGAATGCAGAAGTAATCTTAAAGACCTCTCCTGTTCCAACACCCGCTTTCAACCTTTCTATCGGTGAGCTTTTACCTATCGAAAGAACCCCTGAAGAAATTTATGACATGCACATGTTCCATGGAGATAAATACCAGGGAATTACTGAAATTTCAGCCGTTGGGGACAAAGGAATCGTAGGAAAAATAAAAGGAAACGGCGGAAAAGGCTCTTTACTGGATAATGCAGGACAACTATTCGGGCTTTGGCTTCAGCTTACTTTGGTGAAAGACCGTATTGCATTCCCTGTAAAAATCAGAGATATTGAATTCTTTGGAGACATGCACGATCAGGAAGGTATTTTTGAATGTACCTGTATGCTGACCGAGCTTAATGATGAATTTGCCATCGCAGATATCATCCTGAAAAGAGACGGAAAAGTATGGTGTGCGATTACCGGATGGCAGAACAGAAGACTGGAAATTGATGCTCCTTTATGGAATGTTTCCATGTCACCGCTGCACAACCGTCTTTCGGAGGAGATTGCTCCTGAAGTTTTCTTTTTCCACCAGGCGTATACCAGAGTTGCTTCATGGGATTTCATCCTGAAAAGATATTTCAACCAAACGGAAAAACAGCATCACCAGCAGCTATTACCCAACAAGAAGAAAAACTGGATGGTAAGCCGTGTAGCGGTGAAAGATGCCGTAAGAAACCTTCTTCGTCAGGAAAAAAATCATGCCTGCTTCCCGATCACTTTTGAAATCCGTTCCGATGAAGTGGGGAAACCTTACCTCATCAGTGATTTTACAGAAGACATCCATATTTCTTTAGCTCACAAAGGAAAAGAAGCAGTGGGGATCGCGAGATATGGAAAATCTGTAGGAATCGACATGGAACTGATGGAAGAACGCAGCTCCGGATTCTATGACATGGTATTTACCGACAAAGAATTAGCCTTATTAAAAGACAGAGATCAGGCAGAATGGACCACCCGTTTCTGGGTAGCTAAGGAAGCTTACGGAAAGTTCCTGGGAACAGGACTGAAAGGAAATCCTAAAGCCTTCGAAGTCGAAGTGATAAAAGATGATCACTTGTGGATCAACAACATTGAAATCAAAACTATTAAACATAAAAATTATATTATCGGATGGACACTGTAAACGCAACATTAAAAATGAACCACGAAGAACTTTTTACTTTATTAAAAGGTTTTATTACTGAAGTGATAGGTGCTGAATTTGTAGAAGAGATGGATATTACTCCTGAAAGTTCATTCACCAAAGATCTTGAAATGGACAGCATCGAGATTGTCTCTTTCTCTGAAAAGATCAAAGCGCATTTTGGCGATCAGATCGACTTTACAGGTTGGTTATCATCTATGGATCTTGACCAGCTGATCAATCTTGACCTTAGTATGATCATCAATTATATCTACGAATGCCAATAATCACTGTCAATAACAGACAAGTTCATATACAGGAACTCAACAAAGGAGCCGAACAAACCGTGGTACTCATCCACGGTATGTTCAGTAACCTGTCCATTTATTATTTCAATATTGCCCCTGTGCTGGCAAAGCATTTCCATGTGGTGATGTACGATCTGAAAAGCCACGGTATGAGTGAACGCTTTTTGGATGGGTACGACCTTGACAATATGTCATCCGATCTGATGGGTTTAATAGATTACCTTCAACTGGAAAAAGTACACCTTGTCGGCTATAGCTTCGGAGGTCTTATTGCGTTAAAAACAGCATTAGCATATCCTGATCGCGTGAATCAGCTCGTGGTGATGGAAGCTCCGGATCCTCAGGATGAAAAAGCCCGTAACATCATTGATGAATACAGCAAAGAATTCCTTGAGCATTATGTAGCCAATTTTACGGATACCACCAAAGTACAGATGGGCAAAAGACAAATGGAAAAGAACCATCGTATGTATGAATTTCTGTTTAATCAGACCAGCATAAAAGCGGATATGATCAGGGAAAAACATTTTCTTGATGAAGCTAATTTCAATGGATTGACAGCTTCCACTTTATTGCTTTATGGCGCTGATTCCAACTGCAGACCTACCGGTGAGTGGCTGCAGTCTC
The DNA here is from genome assembly GCF_021869745.1 of Chryseobacterium sp. MEBOG07. Lineage (NCBI taxonomy): Bacteria > Pseudomonadati > Bacteroidota > Flavobacteriia > Flavobacteriales > Weeksellaceae > Chryseobacterium > Chryseobacterium sp. MEBOG07. Next base: position 1,873,197 of record NZ_CP084579.1, on the reverse strand, counting down.
AAATCAGCCAGTCTGAACTTGAATTAATCCCGGGCGATCACAATATTCCTATCCAGGAACCTCAGCTCATTGCTGAAACGATCTCTCAATTTTTATCTAAAATTTTAACACAAAACCATGGCTAAATTTGCATTTATAGTTCCACCATTGACAGGACATGTCAACCCTACCCTAAGCATCGGTGCTACTCTGCTGGAAAGAGGACATGAAGTAGCCTGGATAAGCCTTGACCCGACTTTAGAGGCTAAACTTCCCGAGGGAGGAAAATTATTACTGATCCAATACGATCAGACCGACGAAGAAAAGAAAGAAAGTGAACAATATCTCGATATTATTTCCAAAAAAGTAGTGTACGGCATAGACAGCGTTAAATTCCTTTACGAAGAGGTTCTTATCCCGCTGAACAGACATTGCTATAAAGGTGTTGTTTCTTTATTAAAAACATATCAACCTGATTTGATTATCGGAGACCATCAGTTATTTGCGGCCCCGGTGGCAGCGAAGGCTCTTGGAATTCCTTATGCCACTTCCGTTACTGCTCCGGCTGCCATTAAAATCATGAATGAACTGCCAAAAGTACACGAGTGGGAAGTGAATCAAATCATCGATCTACAGAAAGAACTTGGCTTTCAGGAAGAACGTTCTCTGGCGACCTCAGATCTTCTGACTCTTGTTTTGACCTCCAACTATTTCTTTGGGGAAATGGAGGATCTGCCGGCTCAATATCAATTCACAGGTCCGGTTCTTACCGAAAGACGTATCTCATGTGAATTCGATTGGGAAAAATTAAAAAGCAAAAACAATAAAAAGATCCTAGTAAGTATTGGTACGACCTTCGATCACGATCATAAAAAAGCATTTTTCCAAAAGGTAATTGATGCCTTTAAAGATGAAGATTTAACCGTTGTCCTGGTTTCCGATCCACAGCTTTTTGAGCAATGGCCGGATAACTTTATGGTCTATCAGCAGGTTCCACAATTGGATCTGTTATCTCATCTGGACGGTGTGGTTTGCCATGGCGGTCACAATACCGTATCCGAAACATTATCACACGGTATTCCTTTGGTAGTGATCCCGATTGCGTATGACCAGTCGCATGTTGCAGGACGTGTGGTGCGTACAGAAGCGGGTGAACGTCTTAATTTTAACCGGTTTAAAGGAAATCACCTGAGAGAAGCTGTACAGCAAATTCTGAATAATCCTAGCTACAAAGAAGCTGCTCAGAAAGTGGGACAGTCTTTTGTGGAAGCCGGAGGTTCAGCTACTGCAGCCAATTTATTGGAACAAGCGATACTGAAGGCTTCAAAACCTGAAAAACCATCTAAGTTTTTATTCGTTATCCCTCCATTTTTCGGACATGTAAGTCCTACGTTAAGTGTGGGAGCAAGTCTGATTGCCCGTGGTCATGAAGTAAAATGGTTCGGGATTACCCCTTTAGACAGCAAACATATTCCGGAAGGAGGATCTTATTTCTACCCTGAAGAAGATCTTGTTCCGTATCAGGAGGAGATTGCCCGCATTTTAAAAAGACAAGATGACGGACCGGCGTGTTCCGGCCCTGAAGTGATGAAACTGGCATTGGAAGAAACGTATGTTCCTTTTGCTAAAATGATGATGCCGGGATTAACCAGACTCACAGAAAGCTGGATGCCTGATGTGATCGTGAATGACTGTATCACTTTCGGAGGGGCTCTTTTCGCTCATAAAAATAATATTCCTTGTGTAACCACTACTCCAGTACCACCCGATGTTATGGGAGATACGGAAAAAAGTGCTCCTAAAATCTGGGAATGGCAGCAGAACCTGATCAAAGACTTACAAAAAGAAGTAGGTATTCATGAAGAAGGTATTTACATCCATTCTCATAAACTGAATATGGTGTTCACTTCACAGGCTTTTGCAGGGTTTGAAACCGTTCCGTCTCATATGAAATTTGTAGGTCCGGTGAAAGGGCGTCCCAACGATGCTCCATTTGACTGGGATAAACTGAATGCCTCTACGACTCCAAAGATATTCGTATCATTGGGAACGCTGTTGGTAGACATCAGAAAGGCATTCTTTGAAAAGATTATCGCAGCATTTAAAGATCAGCCGGTAACCGTGATTGCCGCTACTCCACCGGAAATCTTTGAAGAGTGGCCGGACAACTTTATTGTGAACAGCTTCGTCCCTCAATCTGCAGTGATGCAGCAAATGGATATGGTAATTTGCCATGGAGGTTTCAATACTGTAAACGATACCTTCCGTAACGGGTTACCGATGTTGATTACGCCTATCGCTTATGATCATTTCCATATTGCAAAACTGATTGAGCAGGCAGGTTGCGGAATCAGCATCCGATACAAAAGACTGCGTGTAGATGCGCTTCGCGAAACCGTTTTTGAATTATTGGAAAATCCGAAATACAGAATTGCAGCCCAGGAGGTTCGAAATACATTCACCCTTGCCGGAGGTAACGACAAAGCGGTAGAACTGTTAGAAAATTTTGTAAAGGAACATTCAACATTAGCTTCTGTATAAGCCTTTAGATATCTGCCTATGAAATCGTCATCATACTAAAAAAACAAATATCTATAAAGATAACACGATTCCATATGATCTAAAAAAAGATAAAGATCTACATATGAAAAGAAGATTGCTATTTGGTGAACGTATGTTACTGGGGGATGGAACAGAACCCTTTAACGCGGTCATTCCGTTCAGACTGAGAGGTACCTTTGCATTAAAAGATATCCAGCAGGCTCTTGCTCAAATCCAAAAAAAACATCCATGGCTGAGAGCATTGATCAGTCATGATGAAAAAAATATTCCTTGGTTCAACGTTCCGGAAAAACCTATTTCTATTCCTGTAAGAATCATTGCCCGACAGGGGAAGATCAGTGGCAGGAAGAATCCAGAAGAGAATGGAACACAACCTTTAATTATGAAAAACTACCCCTGATCCGGTTTATCTGGATCAAAGGAGAAAACGTTTCTGATATGCTGTTTGCCTTCCACCATTGTCTATGTGATGGTGGTTCTGCAATGACCTTTCTGAATGAGTTTCTGAAAGTGCTTGACAATCCGGCTGCCGATATCGGGATAGAAAATCCGATACTGGGAATACAGGATGTAGTTCCTGCCCATATTCTGAACAGCCGTAGACAAAAACTGAAAGCTAAGTTTATCGGAAGATTGGCCGCTACAGCGATCAAATTGATCCCAGTGGGTAAAAAAGCCGTTGAAAGACAGAATGACTATCTGATCCACTGGAAACTGGATGAAACGGTAAGCAAGCAATTAATAGCTTACTGCAAATCTCAGGAAGTGACCGTGAATACCTTTTTAAGTGCAGCAGTATTACAGGCATTTAAAAAAGCAAGAGGTGAAAAATCTTTCAACAAAGTTTCCTGTCCGGTAGATATCAGGCGTTTCGCCAATCAGATCAAGGAAGATCACATCTTCGCTTTCGGGCTGATGATTGTGGTTTCTTCAGATGAAAAACTAAGCTTTACGGATAACCTCCGTGCAATGCAGAAGTCTGTGGAACAAAAGACTTCAAAGCTGAATCCTTACATTACCATGATGGTGATGGAATCCGGACACGATGCGTTGAATAATTTCACCAAGCTTTTAAAGAATGGGAAATCATCCAACGACTGTATGTTTTCCAATCTGGGACGCATTCAGATTCCTCATGAGTATAAGGAATTCTCGGTGGATACCATTTTCAGTCCATCAGTGATAGGTCCTTTGGGCAATACAACAACCATGGTGGTCTCAACGTACCGTGGTAAAATGGATTTTTCATTCATGGGAAGTGAAGGCTATTTACCCTATACAGATGCATTGGCAGTACGTGATGAGGTGATGCAGACGATTCATTCACAACTAAAACAAACAGCAGTATCATGATCAAAAGACCTTTAATGATGGTGGAAAGGATCATGTATGTAGATCCGGAAACGCCTTTAAACTGTATTTATACCGCAAAAATCAATGGCCAGATTTCTGAGGAAACTTTTAAAACAGCCTTAGTCAAAATCCAGCAAAAGCATCCGATGCTGAGAGCAACCATTGATCATACAATCGGAAAGTATCCTTTTTTTGTCGGACAGAAGGATATTGAGCCTATTCCACTCCATATTGTAGAACGAAAGACGGACGAAGACTGGTTGCAGGAATCCGAAAACGGATGGTTCCATCTTTTTGAAGATCAAAAAAAACCACTGGCCGAAGTAGTATGGGTAAAGGGAAAGGATGCTTCCGAAATCCTTTGGATAATGCCTCATTGCATTTCAGATGGGACAACCGGAGTGACCTTGCTGCGTGAGCTTCTTGGTTTGCTGGACAATCCTTATTCACCGCTTATTCCTTATGTTGCTTTTGAATCTGTGGATGATTTCTTGCCTTCAGATTTTAATACAGGAATTAAAAAATATAAGGCCAGCCTCTATTTGCTGTTCGCAAGAGTATTCTTTTCTATCCAGCGAAAAAGTAAAAAGAGAAATCATGGAAAAAATTATGCTATTCACTGGAAAATGACGCCAGAAGACACCAAGCTTATCACTGAAAAATGTAAAGCCAACGGAATTTCCGTACATGCTTTGCTGTGTTCTTCTGTGATGCAGGCCTTCCGGGATATTCAGGGAGACCGTGCGAAAGGTAAGGTGATCAGCCCTGTAGATGTCCGCCACTTTATTCCGGAAATCAAAGAAGATCATTTATTTGCTTTTGCCCCGACAGTAGAGCTTTCTATCAGAAAAGACAGCAAGGATATTCTGAACAATGCCAAGCAGATCAAAAAAGACCTTACGGAGAAAATCGGTAAGATGGAAGCCCGCGAGCTCCTTTGGATGGGCGAACATATGCACCCCATTGTAGGCCGCATGATCAATATGCTGAAATCTAGTGAAGGCGGGCATGATGTGACCTTATCCAATATGGGAAAGGTAAACATCCCGAATGATTACAAAAATTTCAACCTGGAAACGGTGATCAGTCCTACCGTGGCTTTCCCATGGCTGAACTCGAACACTTTAGTCACCAGTACGTACAACCAGCAGATGGATTTCACCTTCATGTCCAATGAAAATTTTCTTCCCAAAGAGGAAGCTCACCAGATAAAAGATAAAGCCATCGAGCTATTGACCACCTCTCTATGAAATTTAAAATAAAGCCTCCAAAGCCAAAACCCATCAAGAAAACCACCCTCAAACGCTTTCTCATCAAGCGTACGATTTACTATGTCCTTCCGAATGTATTTTTTAATTTCATTATCGCCTATGCCAGTTTCAAGGAATTAGGCTACACGCATTTCTTCTCAGGAACTCAAAACCTGGCCCGTCTTACCCTGCCAATGGCTATTTTCCTTCCGGTAGTGCTTACCATTGACATTCTCAAAAGAGTAACGGATGCAGCCAGCCAGGAAGCCATAGAGTTTACCGTAGACGAGCAACTGAATATTAAAAAACTAATGACCAAGCTAAGCATCCTACATGGTTTGATTACTGGATCATTGGTATTATCCCTGCTCTTTATAGGACAGTATAATTTCTCAAAAGATTATAAGCTGGATGCTACGGCGATGGCTATAGTAGTGGGTGTGCTGGCTGGGATTTTGTCTGTGATTTTTGTGTATTTGCCGGTGTGGAGATTGAGGAGGTGGATGTGTAGGAGATCCCCAATAATGACAATAGATTTAAATAAATAGGTATTTTTTTCATCACCTAAATACTATATTAGAAAAAATCGGTTACTATTAATTTATATTTAGCCAATTTTCTATTAATTTTCCCTGTTAAAATAATTGTTTTATAGAATAATAATTAATATATAAAATTAGACTTATCATTTACAAAATATTTTTTAAAATCGACATATCGACTAAAGAATAATTCTTTCTTATATTTGACAAAAAAATTAACAATTAGCTATTTTTCAATAACTAAATCTGAGACGATAATAAAAGAAAACAAAGAAAATCAACACATTACAATTACATTTTACCTGATTTTAAATTTGATATTGTAATGGTAACAAAAGAAAAAGATTATCAAAGGGCAAAACTATAAATCATAAAATTTGCTAGCTTATCAGATATTGATTTAAATGAATTACTCTTTTATTTTCCTGTAGATCAAGTTATCAGTATATTGATAATTACATTTATAATAAGAAGGAAATAAAAACAAAATAAATTAGCCTATATGTATAATAAAAATAATGATGTTGAGCAGTTAGTAGAGGAACCTATAGATATAAATAAAAATTCTTTAGGAATAAAGCCGTTTCTAAAATGGGCCGGAGGTAAAACACAATTATTACAAGAATTACATAAATATATACCTGCTAATTTTAATAAATATATTGAACCTTTTATAGGAGGAGGAGCTATGTATTTTAGTATTAATTCTAATAATTCAATTATAGCAGATTCTAATTCTGAACTTATTATTACATATCAACAAGTTAGAGATCAAGTCAATGATGTTATCGAAATACTTTCAACATTTGAAAATAATTCCGAATTTTATTATGATCTAAGGCAAAAAAATCCGGAAGAGCTGAGTAATAATTATCGAGCTGCTAGATTAATTTATCTTAACAAGACTTGTTTTAATGGACTATATAGGGTTAATAAGAAAGGACAATTTAATGTTCCATATGGTAAAGGTAACTCCAATTTCCTCAATAAGAATAACCTAAAATCAGCTAGTGAATTCTTATCAAATACAGAAATTATTAATGATGATTACATTAATATATTACAGAATTATGCTGAAAACAACGATTTTATTTTTTTAGATCCGCCATATCATCCAGTAGGGAAACACTCTGACTTTAAAAGGTACACAAAAGATTTCTTTTATGTTGAAGATCAAATTAAATTAAAAAATGAATTTGATAGACTTGTTAATTTAGGTTGTAATGTATTATTAACAAATTCGGATCATGAATTTATTTTAGACTTATATTCAGATTATGAAATTAAAATTATTGAAACGAAAAGAATGATCAGTAGCAATGCGAAAACAAGAAAGGGAAAAGATATTATTGTAATTGGAAGGAGTCGTGGATAATTTGTTTGAAGATATTAATTTTGCTGATAAGTTCAGTAAATTTCCTGGAACGAGGTATATGGGTAGTAAGAATAAGCTTATTCCTCATATCTTAAAGATATTAAATGAATATGAATTTGATTCATTTTATGATGCATTTGCAGGTAGTAATGTAGTTAGTTATTTATTTAAAACTATTGGAAAAAAAGTAATTACCAATGATTTTCTAAATTTCAGCTATCTAATTTCAAAATCATTGATCGAAAATTCTTTTGAGAAGCTTAACGAGGATGAAGTAAGTTTTTTAATCAATACTCCAAATAAGCAAGAATTTATTACTAAAACATTTAAAGATTTATATTTTGATAACAATGATAATAAATTTCTAGATACTGTCAGAGGCAATATAGATTTATTAGATTCTGAATATAAAAGAGCTATAGCTCTTTCCGCTTTAGTTAGAGCCTGTATGAAAAAAAGAGCTCGTGGTATATTTACATTTACAGGAGAAAGATATGATGATGGAAGAAAAGACATGCGTCTAACACTTGAGGAGCATTTTAGAGAAAATGTAATTTCATTTAACAACGCAGTTTTTTCAAATGATAAAAATTGTATTTCACATAATAGTTCTGCACAAAACTTAGTAGTCGAAACGGATTTAATCTACTTAGATCCACCATATTACACTCCAAACTCTGATAACGATTATGTTAGAAGATATCATTTTGTTGAAGGTCTAACTAAAAATTGGAATGGTTTAGAAATTCAGGATAATACAAAAACAAAAAAATTTAAAAGCTACCACTCACCATTTTCAACAAAAAAAGAAACATATTTAGCTTTTGAAAATTTAATTCAGACATATAAAGATTCAATTATTGTAATTTCATATAGCTCAAATTCACTTCCAAATAAAGATGAATTGCTAGTTATGTTAAAAAATTTAAAAAAGATGTAAACGTACATGAAATAGATTATCTTTATTCATTTGGTAACCAAAATCATAAAATTGGTAATAATGCCAATAAAGTAAAAGAATATTTATTTGTAGCAAAATAAAACTAATTACATGCCTCAAGTTTGGAATATAGGTAACACAACTGTTAGAAATCCTAAAAGAATAGAAAATGCCTTAAAAGTGTACGTTGAAGAAGGTTTCTCTGGAAATGCTAAAGGGCCTGAAAGAGAAGCACAACTGCACGCAAAATTGAAAGAAAGAGATGTATTAGAATTCGATGGTGAAGCTTCAGCATGGAATGGGAGAAAGTGGCGAGCAGCTTTTTATCAATTAGGTTTTATTAGTTATGAAAAGTATCTAATAAATGAGACTATCGAAACACCTTCACAACTTTTCTCTTTGATAGAACTGCAACATATTAATTCTGCTTTTCAATTAACTCCTGCAGGTAAGAAATTAATTGAGGCAATCGCTATTCCAGAGATTGAAGAAATTTACACAAGACAGTTTACTTGTTATGAAGTTCCAAACCTACTGGAAAGTAGTTTCCCAGAAGGAAGAATGAAACCCTTTATATTGTTTCTTCAAGTTTTAAAATTATTACAAGATAGTAACAACGAAGGATTAAATAAATTTGAAACAGGATTATTCCTTCAAAAATTTCAAAATCATACAGAAGAACTACCAAATATAGTATTTCAACAAATATTACAGTTTCGTCAAGAATTACAAGCTTGTACAACAGCTACTTTAAAAAGAGAATTAAAAAATAAATATAAAATTCAACTTCAAAGCGAGATTGGTATAAGTCCAAACTCGGTTATGGACTATTCTGATACAACTTTTAGATATTTTTCTTTATCAGGCTTATTTTCCAGAAAGGGACAGACAATAGTCATCAGACAAAGTAAAATGACATTTGTAAATACATTATTAGCAACTGAACCAAGATTCTTGTATTCGGAAGGAATTGTTCCATATCTAAATTTTTACTATAAAAACTCTTATCCATTACCTACAGACAATATAGATTTCGCCTTTGCTGAAGTCCAATATTTAGCAAATTCCATTCGAGATCAAAATAATCCCTTACTGGCTCAAGCTCAAAATTTATCAATAAACTCTCCTATTAAAGATGTTCAACAAATAAGATTTCAGTTAATTACATATAATAATTGGGAAAGAGAAGAAGATTTTGCCATAGAACAACAATCAGAGGAAGCAATATTAGATATATTAAACTACTTGAAAGTATTAAACAATGAAACAACAGATTCTAATTTAGAGATCGATGATAGACCTTCATATTTAGAGTGGGTAGTATGGAGAAGTTTTCTGGCAATTAGTGGAATTGTAGTACCAGTACATTCTACACGGCGTTTTCCTGTTGATCAAGACTTTTACCCCAGAAATACTGCGCCAGGAGGAGGGTCAGATTTATTGATCGAGTTTGAAACTTATGTATTAATTGTCGAAGTAACTTTAACCACTTCCCATAGACAAATGGCCGCTGAAAGTGAGCCAGTGCGTCGACATACTGTGAATTATAAAGAACAGTACCCAAACAAAGATGTATACTGTTTATTTATTGCTCCAACAATAGATAATAATGTGGCTGAAACTTTTCGTATTGGTGTTTGGTATAAACAAGATTTAGAAGAGTTTGTTCATATAGTACCTATGACTATTACAGATTTTATTTTAGCATTTGAATTATTAACAATTAAGCGTTTTAAAAATTCTGATTTTAAGACACTCTTAGAAAGATGCTTAATAATGAGAAATGTAAGGGCTCCACAATGGAAAATTGAAATTTCTAAAGAAATTGAAACATGGAGAAATAGAATTTTGCAATGATAGATTTATGCAAAATCTTATATGTGCTCACTGTAAGTAGCTTTGTAAGTAGAGAAGGAAGTTTCAATTACACCATAACAAAAAGGTTCAGCACGCAATGAACCTTTTTCTATATCTTAAGTTATCCCTTCTCAATCAACCTATCCAGCCTTCCCATCATCTCATCCTTCTCCTTCAGCATCCTTTCATAAAGCTCAATTTTTTGATCATACAGTTCTACAATTTTGTCAATTGGATTAAATGTAGGATGATGGTTATACATAAAACCTGTAGCATTATCACTGGCTGTAAACGTATTAGAAATAATATTCACCGCCTGCTCCTCATCAAAATTCTGAAACGCTTCCACCGGAATTCTCAATACTTCAGAAATTCTTTTCAGTAAAGGATCTTCAATAATTTCTTTCTGTTCCAGCAGAGAAACTTTCTTCTGGTTCCAGTCGTCTCCAAGATCAAGAGCCAATGCCTCCTGCTTGATGCCCAGCATTTCCCTGAATCGTTTTACATTGCGGCCTTGATGTATTTTATGTTCCATGATAAATCAACATTTATGAAGTTTTAAATATAGAAAAATATTTATTAAAACTGTCTTTAAAAACCGCTTAATTACAATCTCTGTTCTTCATCATGATGCCCTGAAACTGCCCCCATTTCCTATTTCGCCATTTTCGTTTTTATTCCCTCTTTTTTTCATCAAAAACCAAGAAAAAACAAACCCTGTTATCTGGTTTTCATTTTCTAACGAACACGCTCTAAAAATCTTACAACACCCTATTTTTCTATGATTTACACTCGCTATATTTGATCATACAAACCCAAAAAACACAATCTTATGGCACTAGACAATTTAATCAGTGTAAGCTTTTCAGCAAGCGATTTAGAAACCATTGACAAAGCTATTCAGGACATCCAGACTGTCCTTACAGGAAAAACCATCAATCTTACTCCGGATGAGAGACAGCAATACGGAAGAATTGCAGAACAAAACAAACTCTTTGTGAATAAAGCCAAAAACTACATGGAACAAAATGTTCAACACGTTCCTGGGTTTATTGATAAGGCAGAATTCGACAGAGATTATGAAGCCAGAGAGCAGATAGAGAAAAGGCTGCAGCTGTTGGATTCCTTAGTAGAACAACTGGCTGATACCAAGGTTTTGCTGGATCACGATAATTATCACAACGCCATCAGTTTCTACCGAAGCATCAGATTTCTTTCTGAAGAAAATGTTCCCGGTACCAATGTAATTTATGAAGGGATGAAACAATTTTTCTCATCAGGAACCACTCCGGGGCAACCAGAGGTTCCTCCACCCTCTTCCACCGACAATCAGTAAGGATTAATGTAGAAAGCAAATATACTTTTTCTTAGAGCACGTGAAAGCGTGCTTTTTTTGTGGCTATTATTTGGGATAATTGGAGTTGACGGGTTGTTAAATCGCAAAGACGCAAGATCTTATCATAAACACGTTTTTTAAGGCGCAAGGATTTTATCTCCGATAAAATTTCTATATCCCCATATACTCCCTTGCTGAAAATCTTTGATTTTCTTGCGCCTTAAAAAAATATATATAAATATTTTAAAACTTTGCGTCTTTGCGTTTAAAACAAAATAATAAGTCATGAGCAGGAAAGGTTTTATTGATAAACAACAATCAGTAAGAATAAACACTTTTTTCTAAGGGCACGTGAAAACGTGCTTTTTTTGTGGTTACAGGTCTGCTTGCTTTAGTTGGAAATCGCAAAGACGCAAGATCTTATCTTAAACACGTTTTTTAATGCGCAAGGATTTTATCTCCGATAAAATGGTATACTGCATTAATCCTTGCTGAAAATCTCACATTGAGCAAAGTCGAAATGTTCTTGCACCTTAAAAATATATAAAGATTTAAAAACCTTGCAACTTTGCGTTTAAAACAAATACAGAAATAATTTCTCCTGCAAGTTCAGAGCGAGATAAAAAAACGCAAAGATTTTATAGATCGGAATGTATAATCAAAGGGTGTAAAGAATGGAGGCTGCGCCTCTGATGAAGCGATGTGATGATGAGAGTACTTCTTACAATAGCATTTTAGTCCTTCTATCCCCTTCATTAACCCTCTCGAGGTACTTCATCAACGGTCTCCAGCCCCTTTGCTACCCCTCTCTACCCCCTTGACTAAGGGTCTCCACCCCCTTACATAACCCCCTATACCCCCTTAGACAACCCCCTCTACCCCCTTGGGTAAGGGGGTAGAGACCCTTCATGAAGAGGCTCCAGGCCGTTGATGAAGTCCCTCCAGGGGCTTTGGAAGGGGGTAAAACTATTTTTACTCTCTATTGATGATGACTTTTAGAGAAAATTTACGTTTTCCCGTAAACAGAAGCTAAAGTTTTTTCATATCATTGTAACAAATAAAACTACAAATCCATGAAGATATTACACGTAATGACATGATGTATTTATACTTAGAATATAAATTCAAAATCTCCGTAATTTTTTAACACCAATATTATTTTTATTCATCAGGTTTTATACTTAAAACCTAATATGGAAATAGTATAATAAGCTCTATATTATGACTACCAAAGAATATTTAAATTCTTTTAATAAAAGTTTTGAAGAAATTAAAGCCCAATACGAAGACGCTTTCAATGAAGTTGTAGAAAATGAAAAAATCGTTAGTTGGTTTGCCCCTCTTGAAGAAAAGCTACATCGATTACAAAATCCTATCATTGAAAATATCATTAGAGACGTTATTAGAAAAATACAATCTGATGATCTATTTGATGATGGCGATACTGAGAATTTATCCATCTATATTTCCAAAATTGATTCAATCGTAAAAGTTGTGAATTTTATTAATAACTTTAAGGAAGGAACTCCCCTTTCAGGAAATAGAACTTTAAAATTAGTTGAATTATTCAACACAATTAAGAATTGCGATACTATAGAAGAATTTGATTTAGAATTGAACAATAATTTAAAATCATTCATTCCTCATCTTTTTTCCATTATTAAACATTGTCAAGCTCCTGATCAATTCCCTATCTATTATAAATTTTGGAAAGGTATCTGCAAGGAAGTAATTAATATCAATAATGACTATACGTCTATATGCTCACTTTACCGAAGTTTTCCTCTTGAAGATAGAAGTTTACTTGCTACCTCATATTTTGGGACGATTGCTAAAATTATTATACTAGATCTACCAGGTAATACAGAAATAAATGCAAAAGAGGTTTCTAGTTATCTTCGGAAAAATGTAATAAATCTGGAAGGATATATCCTAATGCTAGATGAAGCAGACCGTATCATCAATTCTAATAGTCCTATTAAATACTGGCTATATGCTCCGGGAGAAAATGCATACAAGTGGGATGAGTTTTATAAAAATGGGATAATGGCTTTGGGGTGGGATGATCTTGGAGATTTAGGTCAATACCCAACCAAAAAAGACATTAACAATAAACTTGTAGAAGTATATGGTGGAAAAGCAAATAAACCTCATGATTCCTCTGCCAATTTTGATTTTAAAAATACCATCAATATAGGAGATTTTATTGTTGTCAAAAGAGGGCGTAGCGTGTTACTTGGCTATGGAGAAGTACAAAGCGAATATACCTTTGATGATGAAAAAGATGATTATAAACACTGTCGCAAAATTGATTGGAAAGGAAGAGGAGAATGGAGTATTGATCAAACCCTAGCATTAAAAACATTAACACAAATAAGTAAAGCTAATTACGAAGCATTACTAAATAAAATGGATATAAATATGACTATAAATTATAAAGAACAGTATAGAGCTTGGTTGAAAAGTGACAGAGAAAAAGAAACAGGAAAATCTGGTTCTTATGTAAGGGCTATGGAGGTTCTATCACAAAAGATAGATAAGAACCTTTTTGAGAGTGATGATATAGAATATTTATCGTTCCTCTATACTGATACAAAAGCGGAACAGAAAAATCCGGAAAGCAAATATTATCATGCAGAGGCTCCCTCTTATGCAATAGATGGTTATTATTCAGCCGCTATTGCAGAATATATAAGATTTCATCAATCTTTACGAACAAAAAAAGAAGAGAGCCAACACCTAAAACTTTTGGAATACAAAAAGCAAATCATTCTACAAGGCCCTCCTGGAACAGGGAAAACCAGACAAGCAAAAGAACTAGCTACCCAGCTATTAAAACTTAAGAATACTAAGGAATTAAAAGACCACCCTCAGTTTAAGCTAATTCAATTTCATCCAAGTTACACTTATGAGGATTTTGTAAGAGGAATCGTTGCCAAGCCAGATGAAGAAGGAAACGGTATTATCTATGAGGCTGAGAATAAGGTACTAGGAGATTTTATCAAGAAAGCATGTGATCATACTCAGCGTATAGGGACAGTTTCCAATTCAGCTTGGATGGAAGAAATGTTTGAAGATTTTAAAAATTCTATAGAAGAAGAATTAATTGCCAATGATTATAAAATAAAACTTACTAATAAGCTTTATCTAACTCATGTTGGTGAAAGTTCTTTCCATATTTCGAGTGATGGATGGAAAGGCGATCGCTTAAAATTCAGTGAAATAAAAAAACTTTATAATTATCAGATCACGAGCAGAGATCAAACCAAACAGTATGATGATCTTGCAAAGTCAGTATACCATAGAACAGCTTATTATTTTCCAGTCGTAGAAAAATTAAGAACATTTTTAAAGGATAAGCCTGTCCCTACTCAAGTTAATGATGAATCATTATCTGATTCAACAGAAAATTACGTGTTGGTTATTGACGAAATAAACCGTGCAAATCTATCTTCTGTTCTTGGAGAACTCATCTATGCCCTTGAATATAGAGGTAAGACGGTGGAAAGTGTGTATGAGGTAGATGGTAAAAGAGATTTAATTCTTCCTCTTAACCTTTATATTATTGGGACAATGAATACTGCTGATCGTAGTGTGGGACATATTGACTATGCAATAAGAAGGCGTTTTGCTTTCGTCAACATTCTCCCTAAAGATTTGAATGAAGATAATAGCATCCACTTTAATAGTTCTGATTTTCAAAAAGTATCTCAATTATTTACAATAAAAAATGTAAGTAGTGAATTTGAAATTAATGATGTTCAATTGGGTCATAGTTATTTCATTGCTCAAAAAGAAGAACCGGAAAACCATCAGAAGAGAGATGAAATCTTTAGGATGAAAATGAACTATGAAGTAGTTCCTATCTTATTGGAATATGTGAAAGATGGAATTCTCGTTGGGACTCATGAAAATCAAAACATCAAAGACTATATCAACACCCTGAAATTGAATAATTAATGGGGATATTAATTTCAGAACATAAGAGCTTTTTAATTAAAAGGATAAATGCTGGAGAATCTTTTACTGATATAAAAGGGAAACTTCTGCATCTTCATGATGATTCTTTTCAGCTTTTTACAACACTACAAAGTAAAAAGTTCAACCATCAATCTTTTTCTTTTTCAGTAATGAAAGAGCAAAATCAATGTGAAATTAAGGCAGATTATTATGTAGGTGTCGACTGGCTAGGAAATACAGGAAGAACAATTTACGTAGAACCAAAATTGAATTCAGGCTTATCTGAATATTTCAATAATTGTTTAAATAGTGATGAAGATTCAGCTGAAATTCCTGAACGATTTGAGAGTGGGGAAACAGTAAAAGCTCATGAAGTAAACTATCTAAGCATCATTTTCGAAGTTATGGCGCTACCACAAATTGCCAGCTATTCAAAAGATGTCATCCAAATAGATTGGAATGCAAAATATATTGAAATAGATCAAAAAGACGATCATCTAACTCCTTTTCTTATAATACAGTTTTTACAGCATTTAAAAACAATTGTAAGAAAGGGTCTGAAAAAGGCATATTATAAAACTCAAGAGAACCTTAACAGTAGGGTTAAAGGTAAAGTATTAATAGACCAGCACATTAAGAAAAATGTATTTAAAAATAGACTCACCTCTACTTTTTGTGAATTTCAGGTGTTTGGTGAAGATCATTTAGAAAACAGATTCCTAAAAAAAGTATTGGAGTTTGCAGCAAGCTATATTGAAAATAATTCTTTATTATTCTCTTCCAATATAAAAATTATTAAACATATTTTAAGTTATTGTAGACCAGCTTTTGAGCATATTAGTTCTGATATTGATGAATATCATTTAAAACACATTAAAAAAATCCTTTCTTCAATGAATATGGTGAGGCTCTACGAATAGGACAGTTTATTCTAAAACGATTTTCGTATACCATTACGAAAACTACCCAGAAAAAAATAGAAACACCACCTTTCTGGATTGATATGCCCAGACTGTTTGAGCTTTATTTTTATTATCAATTGATCAAAGCCAATCCGGAAGATATTCATCATATTCATTATCAATTCAGTACTTACGGAAATTCATTAGATATTTTAATAAGCAAACCTGGCTATGAAATGGTTATCGATACCAAATACAAACTAAAATATACTAAAAGTCATATTCATCAGGATATCCGCCAGGTTTCAGGATACTCCCGTTTAAAGAAGGTTATTAATGAAATGAAGAGCAAGAATAATGATTGGGAGGAAGATAAAATACTAGATTGTCTGATTATTTATCCTCATCTTCACCAACCTGATAAAGATCATTCCAATAATCCTCCTTCGTTATTACATAACTTTTCAATTGAAAATATTAAAAATCAGTTTGAAAATACTGATAATCAAATCATGGCCTACCATAAAGTGTTTAAATTGGGAATCAATTTACCCATACTTTAATACTTATAAGTAAAAAAGGTTCAGCTTAAAAGCTGAACCTTTTTTACCAGTTTCCGAAATTCTATTCAAATATTAACTAGTTACTTGCTGGCCCATTCAAATACTCATTACTCATATCCTTCTCCTTTTTAAAATCCATCTTCCCGAATTTGTAGCTGAAGCTGATTCCGAAAGAGCGATAAGGCAAATCTCTTACAGAATAAGACTGATAATCTCCCGTATCTACGGTGGTTACTTGTCGGATATACTTGTTGAACGGATTGGTAATGGTAAAACCGATACTTGCTTTTTTGTTCCAGAATTCTTTTCTACCCGCTAAGGTGTAGGTAATGGATTGTGGATTCTTCCCCTGGATATTTTTAGCTGCTGAGTTGTAATTTCCAAATACTTCCAGAACAAATTGCTTAGGAAACTGGTAATTAAGGTTCAGGTTTGCACGGTAGCGCATTCCCATATCCAGATTACCCACATAGGTATGGCTCATGATATAACGGTGAAATACCATAATATTACTTCTCAGGTTCATTGTATTATGAAAAAACGGCAAAGAAAGAGAGAGGATTCCTCCGGAATTGTATTCCTTACCGATATTGTCCCTCGCAGTAACCGATACATTGGTATATTCGGTTCCATTGGCTGTAAATGAAGGATAAAATGTAGTAATCTGCTTTAAATCCTGACTGTTGATCCGCTCAACCAATGACATGGAGATATTTCCACCATTAGTAAAATTCTTTGTGTAGCCCAGTTCCATATTATCTCCGATTTCCGGCTTCAGTGCTGGGTTTCCTGTGGTAATATTATGAGGGTCACTAAAGTTTAGGAAAGGATTAAGCTCTGTATATTCGGGACGCTCTACCCTTCTTGTATAGGAAAGCTTCAGGGTTTCTCCGCTATCAAATTTATGAGATAAAATGAAGGAAGGAACCAACAAACCGTATGACGGGATATTCGTATTCGGAAAATCGATTTTGAGGGTGGTATACTCATATCTCAGCCCTGCTCTTACATCCAGCCAGTTTAATAATTTAAGCTTCGAAGAGAAGTAGGCGGCATAGATTCCCATATCATAATTTAAATGGTAAGACTGCAGCGGATCTGTTTCATACTGACCAGATAAAGCATTCAGTACATGCACATCTGTAGCATTGGTAATATGCTGTTGTACGGTTTTCGCTCCCATTTCAAAGGTAACATTGTCATTCAGAGGATGTACATAATCAATTGATAGGTTATGGCTGTTGTCTGTTCCGGGATTGTTCCCCGAAATTCCATTATACGGAGAAGCAGCTCCTGACAGACTCTGTGTCTGGAAATAGCTGGTGGTGGGAGAACCATAGCTGAACACATAGTCTGCTGTAAGCTCCTGCCCTTCTTTTTTAAAGGTTTTTCTGAAGCTCAGACTTCCATCTATGGAACGAACGGAAGACTGATTATCAGAAGTCCTTGATCCTATAATCGATTCTACATTGGAGGTGTTATAATCTGTGATATACTGCTGTTGGTTGATCAATCCGGTACTTTTATTTGAGAAGCTGTTAAAGGATAGTGAGCCACTTAAAGCGGATGATGTACTCATTGACCAGTCAAATCCCAGTCCTGTTCTGTATCCGTGTCTCTCAAAATCTGTATAACCATCCTGTAATAGACGAGTACCTGTATTGGAGGCAGCATCTCTTGAAGTTCTGTCCTGAGAAAAAGGAGTTTTTGCTTTCAATTGAGCATTCCCACTAAAAAAGGCATTCATACTGAAGGTATTGTTCTTATAATTCAGATTCAATGATCCTGTTTCGAATAAGGTTCCACCAGTAGCATTCACAATTCCATTGATTCCTTTTACTTTACTGTCTTTTAAAACAATATTAATAATCCCTCCCGTTCCCTGCGCATCATATTTTGCTCCCGGGCTGGAAACCACTTCAATACTTTTAATCTGACTCGCAGGAATAGATGCCAATGCATCCGCCAGACTGTTTCCAAAGATACTTGAAGGTTTTCCATTGATCAAAAACCGGATATTTGAATTCCCCTGAAGCTCCACATTTCCATCCGCATCTACAGTTACCTGAGGGACTTTTCTCAAGACATCAATGGCAGCCCCATTTTGAGAAGTCACGTCATTGGCGGCATTAAATACAATTTTATCCACTTTATTTTCAACCACTGCTTTTTTCCCCACAATTGTTACTCCTTCCAAAACAGTTTCCCCATTGATCAGCTGAATATCACCCAATGAAAAAGTCATATTACTATTCCCGATCTGAATATCAGAAGTCGTTTTGTTTTTGTACCCTGCATAGAAAACAGCTATTTTGTATGTTCCTAAAGCAATATGATCTATGGAAAATTCACCTTTTTCATTGGAGGTAGCTCCGTTCACTTCTTTGTTATCCTGATTCAACAGGCCAATACTGGCATGCTCTATTGTATTTCCCGTTTTGGAATCCACAATTCTTCCGCTTATTTTCCCCTGGTCTTCCGCTTGTTGTGCATTGGCCATTCCTACAGAAAAAAATAGAGCCAATAAAATTGATACTTGTTTCACTATGATTATAGAATTATTACGGTGCAATAATGAGGATCAATTTAGTATAAATTCTGAATTTTCAATTAAAATGGTTTGAATAAAATAGTAGAGATTCCTACGGAATGACAAAGTGTATGATAGATAAGGCGTAGTATTTGTCATTCCGGCAGGAATTTAAACTCACATATGAAGTGCTTTATTTTAAACCATTAAGAAGAAATTAAGAGGATAAGAATGTTAAGAAGAGCTTCGCTTTTAGAGTGGACTTAAAGAAAATCTTTGATTTTCATCTTAAATTCCCTTAATAACTACATAATCCTTAATGGTTAAAAAGTAATTTACTCCAGTTCACCAGATGATTTTACCCAACTCCTAAGCCATTCATAATACTTTAACATCCATTATACCCTATCCCCAGATAAATTTTCGTTCTTTTGCAAAAAGTTTTAATTTTTGAATAATTGCATGTCGAAGTTTGATGAAATCCGGTATTTTTCTGATCAGGAAGTGAATGAAAGATTAGGGAGTATTGCCCATGATCCCATGATGAAGGCATTTATGAATTTTACTTTTCCTGGTGCAGATGAGCAGGTTTGGCTTGAACAGTTTAAAAAAGTTCATTCCATAAGTGATTTTCAGCATCAGTTTGTAGCCTATGCGGTTCGTCAGATCCTTGCGAAAAGTTCTGAGGGTTTAACAACTTCTGGCTTCGATAAGCTGGATAAAAATACCTCTTACCTCTTCATCTCGAACCACAGGGATATTGTTCTGGATACTTCACTGCTTAATCTGGTATTGCTGGAAGGTGGCTATATTATGACCGCTTCGGCTATTGGTGATAACCTTGTCCGTAAAAAGTTTTTGAATGTACTGGCTAAGCTGAACCGTAACTTTTTAGTACAAAGAGGATTGTCACTTCGTGAACAGCTTAAAAGTTCACAGACCATGTCTGAATATATTGACGAGCTGTTGCATCACGAAAACCGCTCGGTATGGATTGCCCAGCGTGAAGGCCGTACAAAAGACGGTAACGATTCTACCCAGCAGGGCGTTTTGAAAATGCTTGCTATGGCAGCCGGAGACCAGTCGTTGACGGATTATTTTAAAACATTAAAGATTGTTCCGATCTCCATATCTTATGAGTATGATCCTACAGATTCCTTAAAGATGCCTCAACTGCTGGCACAGCACAGGGATGAGGAATATATCAAAGGCAAAAATGAAGATTTTACCAATATATTAAGTGGAATTCTTGGGCAAAAGAAACGCATTCATCTGCATGCCGGTGATGTCATTAATACGGAACTGGATGATATTGCAAACACCATTGATAATAAAAACAAACAACTGCAAGCCATTTCACAGGTTATTGATCGTTCAATCATCAGTAATTATAAACTTTGGCCAACGAAGTACATCGCTTACGATCTCCTTCACAACACCAATATCTACGCCTCTGAATATACTGAACAGGAAAAACAATTGTTTGTCCGCAGACTTGAAATGCGTATTGATCCCTCTGAACCCGTTTCGAGAGAGTATTTCTTAGCGATGTATGCAAATCCTTTGATAAATAAGCTGAAATTGGAAGAAGGTTTCCAGAAGTAAGTATTACAATATACTATTAATAAAAAACCACTGCTGTTGAGTAGTGGTTTTTGCTTTTATTGAGGGTACAGGCAGGAAATTTTGTAAACTGGCTAAATCCTTAGACGCTTTTTGCCCTAAATCAGATCATTATTCTAATAAAGATGTTACTATACTTTACATCCGGCAGGTTTTTATTGGTTCTGTGACATAGAATCCACTTCTATGATCGCATCTACAAATGCTTTTGGAGTTTCCTGTGGCAAATTGTGTCCAATCCCACCCGTCAGCGTATGATGTGCATATTTGCCTGTATATTTGGAAGCATAATTTTCCGGGGCAGGAAACGCCGCTCCGTTTGCATCGCCTTCCAGGGTAACTGTTGGGACTGTAATAGCCGGAGATTTTGCCAGTTTGGCTTCAAGCATATCATATTGTTTTTCTCCTTTAGCCAATCCCAGGCGCCAACGGTAATTGTGGATCACAATATCAACATGATCTGGATTATTGAATGCTGCGGCAGAACGTTCATAGGTCTGGTCATCAAAAGCCCATTTTGGCGAGGCAGTTTTCCATATTAATTTATTAAATGCTTCTGTATTGGCTTTATACCCTTTATATCCTCTTTCAGTTGAAAAGTAATACTGATACCACCATAAAAATTCAGCATTGGGTGAGAGAGGTTTTTCATTGGCCTTTGGACTTCCTATTAAATATCCGCTTACCGCCACCAGTCCGGAGCAGCGTTCTGGCCACAATGCTGCCATGATATCCGCTGTTCTGGCTCCCCAGTCAAATCCGCCAATGATCGCTTTATCAATTTTCAGGGCATCCATAAAAGCAATAATATCCAATGCAACAGCACTCTGCTGACCGTTGCGTTTTGTATCCGGAGATACAAAAGTAGTTGTTCCATAGCCTCTTAAATAAGGAACCAAAACACGGTAACCTTTTCCAGCAAGGATAGCAGAGGATTCTTCAAAACTATGGATATCATAGGGCCATCCATGAAGAAGGATGACGGGTTTTCCGTTTTCAGGTCCTATTTCTGCATACCCTACCTCCAACAGTCCGGCTCTGATTTTCTTTGTATTCTGGAAAGCTGATCTTACAGCTGTATTTTCCTGCGCTTTTAGAGATAACAATCCCATTCCCATAAAAATAGCGAAGGATAAAATGAATTGTATTTTTTTACTGAAATTCAATGTAGTATTCATAATAGTGATGTTTTGTAATGGTAAAACTATTGTAAAACAGAGATAGAAATAAGGGTAAATACTTTAAACTGGTCATATTGAAGGGGGAATACTGATTTTCCGGCGTTAAACCAGACAATAGCTTCCCGACTCTTCTTTCTCAGCTTTTACGATCAACTGATAAGATTTCTGATGGATAAAAAAATACCACATCTTGTAAAAACATTTTGAAAATCATTCTATTAAAAGTAAAATTGTTTATATTTAATTAGATAAAAGGCAAAGGAATTGAATGTTATGAAAGGCAGGATAATTGCACCCCTTTACAAAAACCACACAAAATAAGGCTTATGAATTTACAGTTAGATCCACATTCTAAGACTGAAAAAGAGTCTGTTGATCATTTCCGTTTGGACGTTCTGAATGGACTGCAGCATACTCCTAAAAAATTATCTTCAAAATACTTTTACGATAAAATCGGTGATCACCTTTTCCAGAAAATCATGGCTATGCCTGACTATTATCTGACCCGTTGCGAGCTGGATATTTTTAAAAATAAAACGGATGAACTTACCCGTCTCCTCATTCCTGAGAACGAATCTTTTGACTTGATTGAACTGGGAGCGGGTGACGCTATGAAATCTACCTATTTACTGGAACAGTTGATCAAAAATGGAGTTGATTTCACTTATATGCCGATTGATATTTCGGGAAATATTCTTTCGATTCTCCATAAAAAACTAAGCGGTCAGTTTCCGGAAATGAAAATCACCTGTTTGGAAGGTGATTATTTTGAGATGCTTCAAAAAGCAGCCTCATTATCTGACCGAAGAAAAGTAGTCTTGTTTTTAGGAAGCAATATCGGAAATATGACTCCGGAAGAAGCTGAAGATTTCTGTCTGCATCTGAATACCAATCTATCTTCAAAAGACCGCGTGTTGATAGGATTTGACCTTAAAAAGAATCCCCACACTATTTTGAGTGCCTATAATGATAAAGAAGGGATCACTGCTTCTTTTAATCTTAATCTTCTGACCCGCATCAACAACGAACTGGGTGGAGATTTTAATCTTGAGCAATTTCAGCATTATCAGACTTATGATCCCATCACCGGAGCCTGCAAAAGTTTTCTGGTAAGCCTTATCAGGCAGCAGGTGACTATTGATGATACCCGGATTTCATTTGAAGAAAATGAACTTATTGATATGGAAATTTCACAGAAATTCTCTGCTGAAAAGATTAAAGAATTGGGCGAAAAATCAGGTTTTACCATCACCGGAGAGATCAAAGATTCTAAAAAATGGTTTGTAGATACTGTCTGGCAGGTAAAATAAATGAACCCTTGCAATGCATCACATCTGCAAGAGTGAAAAAATGAACATCAAGCACTAAAAACAAAAAGATATGACACCAGAGATCCCCACAAAAGATATCGTGAAAAAATATGTGGATATCCGCAGACGTTCTGAAGAAATCTGCGCTCCACTGGAAATCGAAGATTATGTAGTACAGCCTATTGTAGATGTAAGCCCTCCGAAATGGCATCTTGGTCATACCACCTGGTTTTTTGAAACTTTTATTTTAATGCCAAATTTCCCCCAATACGAGGTTTTTGATCCTCAATATAATTTTGTTTTTAACAGTTACTATGAGACCATCGGAGCGCGAGTGATCCGGACCGACCGCGGAAACCTCAGCCGTCCTTCGGTTTCAGACGTGTATCTCTATAGAAAATATGTAGATGAGCAGATGAAGGCTTTTCTTCAAAGCTCGTTTATGAAAGAATCTATAGAACCACTTTTGGAGCTAGGTCTTAATCATGAACAGCAGCATCAGGAATTATTAATCACTGATATCAAATATATTCTAGGACACAACCCACTCTTCCCTTCTTATACAAAAGAAAAGCCTCAACAATATGGTTCCGCGGATCTGCAAATGCTCAGATTTTCGGAAGGAATCTATGAAATTGGTTTTGAAGGAGAAGGATTCTGTTTTGATAATGAATTAGGAAGACACAAAGTATATCTTACAGACTTTGAAATCGCCAATCAACTGGTAACCAACGGTGAATATTTAGAATTTATGGAAGCAGGTGGATATTCAGATTTCAAACACTGGCATGCGGAAGGATGGGACTGGGTGAAACAAAATTCTGCAAAATCTCCGCTATACTGGCATTATATTGAAGGTCAATGGATGAATTATACCTTAAACGGATTACAGGAAATAGATCCCAATGCCCCGGTGTGCCATATTAATTTCTACGAAGCATCTGCTTTTGCATCATGGAAAAGAATGCGTCTCCCTACTGAAGCAGAATGGGAAGCAGCTTCTCATCATTTTGATTGGGGAAGCCGTTGGGAATGGACGAATTCTGCGTATCTGCCCTATCCTCATTTTAAAAAAGAAGCAGGGGCTGTAGGCGAATATAATGGAAAATTTATGGTCAATCAAACGGTTTTACGAGGTGCTTCAGAAGCTACTCCTCCGGGGCACAGCAGAAATACGTACCGTAATTTTTTTCAAACCCATTTGAAATGGCAGTTCACAGGAATCAGGCTTGCTCAGTAATTTTTCACCGATGATCAAAGTAGAATCAATATCTAAGAGTTTTAATGGAAAAAAGGCAGTAGATCATATTTCTTTTCAGGCATTTGATCAGGAGATCCTTGTTCTTTTGGGAACCAGCGGATGTGGGAAAACAACCACCCTTAAGATGATCAACCGTCTCATAGAAGCAGATGCGGGGAATATTTTCATTGATGGTAAGAATATCCGTGATCAGAAAGCCGAGGAACTGCGGATGGGAATTGGTTTTGTAATGCAGCATTCCGGTTTATTTCCTCACTATACCATTCAACAGAATATTGCGGTAGTTCCGGAACTGCTGAAATGGGACAAAAAGAAAACGGAAAGAAGAACTCATGAGCTGTTGGCTAAACTTCATCTTTCTGAAGAGGTCCTTTCCCGATTTCCCCATGAGCTAAGCGGCGGACAGCAGCAGCGGGTGGGTATTGCAAGAGCTTTGATTGCAGACAGCCCGGTGTTACTGATGGACGAACCTTTCGGGGCTTTGGATAATATTACCAAGGCTGATATTCATTCAGAATTTAAATCCCTGGAGGATCTTAAAAACAAAACGATTGTATTGGTTACGCATGATGTACAGGAAGCATTTGATCTGGGACATCGGATATGCCTCATGGATCAGGGGAAAATTGTACAGACCGGCACTCCCAAAGAAATCCTTTACCATCCTTCCAACCATTTTGTCCGTGATTTCTTTGCTGAAAACCGGCTTTTATTAGAATATAAAGTAGCAACTTTACAACATATCAGTCCCTTCCTTAGTCCTGAAACATCATATCATGAGCTAGAAAACATCGATAATACAAGCGTATGGGATGTTTTACAACAATTAAGCTCCGGTCATCAAAATGTTGAGGTATATGAGGAGCTGATCAGAGCGTTTAATCATTATAGAAAATCACAGATTGTATGACGCAGCAGAGTCTTTGGGAATTTATTTTTGAACAGCAGGAAAAGCTGATCACCCAGGTTATTCAACACCTTGGGCTTACTTTCCTGTCCCTGCTTCTGGCTATTATTGTTGGAGTCCCTTTAGGAATCCTGATTGCCAGAAAAAAGAAACTTTCCAGTCCCGTACTGGGTATTGCTGGGATTTTACAGACCATTCCGAGTATAGCATTGCTGGGATTTATGATTCCTGTTTTTGGTATTGGTCCAAAACCAGCGATTGCAGCTTTACTGATCTATGCACTTCTTCCCATTATCCGAAATACCTATACCGGAATTACAGGGGTAGATCCGGCAGTTATTGAGGCAGCCAAAGCAATGGGAATGAACAGGAGCCAGCTTCTTTTTAAGGTAAAACTTCCTTTGGCGATGCCGGTCATCGTTGCAGGAATAAGAACCGCAGCTGTTATTAATGTGGGAGTTGCTACCTTGGCCTCTTTTGTTGCAGCAGGCGGTTTGGGAGAATTTATCTTCGGGGGTATTTCCCTTAATAATACCAATATGATTTTGGCAGGAGCTATTCCGGCAGCATTACTTGCTGTTGTATTGGATCAAACCATTGCCATGATACAAAAATCGGGATATCAATTCTTTCAAAAACTGAAATATATACTTCCCATCCTCTTTATTATTCTAGGAATAGGTTATCTACTGACTTCTGTTTCAAATCGTACGATCAAGGCTGGTTTTACCCCGGAGTTTATGGGAAGGCAGGATGGTGACCTTGGATTGCGTTCTGTATATGGACTCAACGTACATCCGCTTGTGGTAAGTGATGCTATCATGTATAAAGCAGCCTATGAAAAGGAGCTTGATCTGATCAGTGGATACTCTACAGACGGCAGAATCAAAGCTTTTGATCTATATGTATTGAATGATGATAAGAAGATATTCCCACCCTATTTTGCGGCTCCTATTATTAAAACCAAAACACTGAAAAAATTTCCGGAGCTGGAAAAGACCTTAAACCTATTAGCTGGAAAGTTCAATGATTCTATCATGACCGATTTGAATTATAGATCTGATCACCTCAATCAGACCCCGGAAAAGATTGCGAAGGATTTTTTAATCAGAAATAATCTGTATAAAAGTCCGCGAAAGGGAAATTCAGGGACGGTTCGGATTGGTTCAAAGATCTTTGGTGAACAATATATTCTCGCAGAGATGTATAAAATGCTTATTGAAGGCTATACAGATTATAAAGTAGAAACAAAAACAGGTTTGGGCGGGACCAAAATCTGTTTTGATGCTTTAACAAATGACGCCATTGATTTTTATCCTGAATATACAGGAACCGGGCTTCTGGTCCTTTTACAACCTACGAAAGAGATGATCAGCAATGTTTCCCAAAGTCCTGATAAAACCTACAGATATGTGAATTCAGAGTTTGAAAAGCAATATGGAATTCGATGGTTGCAGCCTTTAGGATTTAATAATGCTTATGCGCTGATGATGCGAAGAAAACAGGCTGAAGAGCTTCATATCAAAAGTATATCTGACCTTAAAAGGTATTTTAACGGGAAGTAAAGACTGTATTGGTATTCTTATTTTTCTAATTTCTTTCCATTGATTGTAAAATAGCTTAAGATTTTTTTTAAAATACTATCTTCGCAGGAGATAAAAAACTTGGCAATATGAAAAAAATGATATTCCTGGCTTCGGCTGTTCTTGTTCTCAATTCCTGTGTGGTAAGAACGGCTACAAAAGTGGTATCCGGAGCAGTCAGCTTAAGCTATAAAGCGGTAAAAGGTACTGTAAACGGAATCAGCTGGGCAGTAAGCAAAGCAAAGGGAAAAATTGATGAAGACCGTCTGGATGGCACCTGGAAAGTGGTAGGTGTTTATCGCGGTTCTTTTGAGGATTTCTCAAAGGATCAGAATCCCGATGGTTCATTTACTTCAGAATGCGCAGAAGGTTTTGATCAGATTATTTTCAAAGCTAAAAAGTCTAAATTCAAACCGGTGCACTGCAGTTCACAAGATGAAGATTGGGTAAAATATTCTTTAGAGTTTGGAAAAAATCCTGCCACTAAGGAAAAGGAGAATTATATAGAATACAATTCTAATAATTATATTTCGGTGGTTGATGCCAACAGTAAAACGATGATTCTGGAAGGAAACCTGATGCCTAAACTGGCATTTTCCGGAGCTAAACTCTATCTGCTGGAAAAAGTAAAATAGATTTTAAAAATCAATAAAAAAAATCCCTGTTTCTTACAATTAATAAGAACGGGGATTTTGCTTTTAAAAAATATTTCGCAGAATTATCTATTTAGATCCTTATTTCTGTTCAATATCAACTATTTTCTTTCCCTGCTCTCCCAGGTAATGAAGAACCAGTTTTTCATAGACTTTGTAACCGTCATCTACATTGGTAAATATCACAATCCCTTTTCCTGAATTGGGTAATACAATGGCAATACATCTTGTACCCTGATCCGATCCGCCATGGGATAAGGCATATTCACCATTTCCAAGATCATAGATTTCAAGACCTAATCCGAAATACTTATTTTCTTTGATTTTCACCTGTTTTTTGATCATTTCCCGGAATATTTCAGGTTTTAGGTTTTTCCCCTTCATAACGCTGACCATAAAGTTTCTGTAATCTTCTATCGTGGTATGCAGATCATCAGCAGCATTAGCTGTTTTAATTTTTTCTATTGGATAAGGATTTCCCTTTTCATTGTATCCTGTCACAAATCTTGACTCATCCGTATTCTGATCCCAAATATAGTTGGTGTCACTCATGTTGAGGGGTTGAAAGATAAGCTCTTTGGCAAGCTGTTCCAATGGCTTTCCAAATTTCTTTTCGAGGCCTTTACGAAGGTATTCAAAACCTTCTCCTGAATATTGATATTTTGTGCCGGGATCAAACTGAAAGTTCAGTTTTTTGTCAGCATTCATCCATCTCCAGTTGGGAAAACCGGTCTGATGGCTCAGAACAATCCTGGTTGTCAATTTTTTATGTCTTGGGTCGTTGATGACATCAGGATCTGTCCAATAGGCATCTAAAGGTTCATCCAATTTCCACTGTCCAGAACTTACAAGACGTAAGGCGACCATTGCTGTAACAGGTTTGGTGAGCGATGCGACATTAAAATAGGCATTTTGGGGAGCTGAAACTCCTTTTTTATAGTCTCCAAAAACTTTTACTTTCTGTAATTTTCCTCCTTCAATAATTCCTAATCCCAGGGTAGGAATATTATTTTCTTTCAACCAGCTTTGCATCGACTGGTCGTTATCAAACATGGTTTCACTATCGGTAGTTTGTTTTGGATGGTGATTAAAGCTCAATGAATTCTTAAGTTTCCACTCAGCATTTTCCAGCACCCACAGATGTGTAAACTTTGCTTCTCCTACTAATTTCTCAGTTTGACTTCCTGCCTTTTCATAGAACAGATGATCTCCATTCTGAATGGCAGCATAGATTTTTCCATCTTTATACATGGGATAAATCTCAGTGCTTTTTGCAACCAAGACTCTCTTAAGCTGATAGGTTTCCGGAGATTTACACAATCCGTTTTTAAAATCAATTATAAATTTATTTTTATCCTCAAAGCCACCTTTATCGTGATAAAATTCAAACCGGTCGCTTACCATGCTTTCCATCAGCCCGATGTTGCAGGTGTTGTAAGCGACTGAAAAAAGCAGACTGTCTTTCGACATAATTGTTCTATAAAGAGGATCTGTTTTTTCTGTCTGTGCATGAATTGTACTAAAGAGCAGAATAAAAAAGGGAAGGATAAACTGTGCCGTTTTTGTCATTATTATTTTTTTGACAAAGATTCAATTTCATTTCATTTTTCAAATAAAAATGAACCCGACAAAAACCCGACAAAGCTCTGGCGAGATTTATATCATATTGAAATTCAACTTGTAATATAATTTTTTATAACGGTCTATTTCTGCAGCATTACGAAGAATAACAAATATATTAGACAGGATAATGATGATCATAAGCACTAATGTAAGCTTTGGTCCCGGCTTTAAAAAGATTCCGAGCATGAATACAATAGGTGCCATTATCGTCCATATTATCTGAACGGAAATGATTTGTCTTACGAGACTATTTCGCTGTTTCATGGTAAACATCAGCAGCAATGGAACAAAAATATTCAGAGGGGGTAAAAGGGTAAATAATAATGAGGAAAGGTTAATGATTTTAATATAAGAGTAGTTGACAGGAATTGGAATTGGCTCTTCTTCTACTTTTATTTCCACCTCATCTGCTTCCGGAATTTCCTGAGGGGTGTCCTGCAGCAATACAGATTCTTCTATCTCCAAAGCCTGCGCAAGAGTTTTGAGGGTATACCCTTTCGGTTCTGTCCCAGCTTCTATCCTTTGAATGGTTCTTACAGAAATCCTTGATTTTTCTGATAATTCTTCCTGGGTCAGATTTTTTTGTTCTCTTATGGCTTTTAGCTTGGACATAGTATGCCTTTCAATTAATTTTCTTCAGCTAATTTACATTTTTTAATAGTAATAAAATAAAACAGCATTCTGTACGGATACAAAATGCTGTTTCTTTGGAGTATAAGTATGTTTATTTTAATAAGTCTTTTCAGAGCTCTCCAATAGTCTTTCATAGCTTTTATCTCGTTGAGAGATATAGCGTTGATATCCTGTTTCTCTTTCTACCCAGTCTGAGGGTTGTAAATAACTGAGAATAATCTTCATATCAAATTCGCTAAATCCTTCTGTAAAATTTTCTTTTTCTTTTTTAGATATAGGAGTCGGAGAAATTTTATCTTTACGGGAAGGTGCCATTTCAGGGCCTGCATATCTTTTCTTTTGGGCCTCGCCCTCATCGTCTATTTTTTTTACATCTTTTTTAAGATCTTTAATAATTTGAATATCAGTAGTTTCCATACTGTTTTCCAATCCTTTAATTTTTTGTTCTAAGGGTTCTTTTCTTTCCTGGGTTTCTCTGTTTATTTCCTGGATCTGATATTGAATATATTTACCGGATCTTGTAGGAGGTTCTGCTAATACAAGCCGCTCATATCCTGTTGCTTTACCTCCTAGCGCTGTTTCACCATGCCCGCTATCAAACCATGTGGTCATTCTGCCACCACTTTCACTTCCTTTTTCTTCCATATAGCGAACCTGATATCCCAGCATGGCCATTACTTCCAGATTACCGCTTCTGAATCCAAGATGTTTTACATTCTTAAAGTGTTCCTGAAAATAATCATACAGCTTAAACTGCCCCAAACGGGTGTTTCCTCCCCATGCTTCCAGTGCAGGAGAGTCACCTTTCCAAAATTCTGTAATATTGAATACTTTTTTGGGCTGAGACCCACCATTAATCTCATTTGCCGTTTCATCATATTTCTTGGCTCTTTCTTTCAGATATCCTTTATCTCCGGTAATGATAACGGCATCATACATGTCGGCCACTCTGTGTACAATCTGCTTGATTCCCCAATAACTGGTGTCGTGTTCTATATGAATATCACCTCCCTTTCCGCTGAAACGGGACCATAAAATCAGTAGATTATTTCCACTTGTGGGTATGCCTTGTTCTTCCAGCCATATTTTTATCGCATCATTCTGGCTTCCGTTGATTTCCCATGCATCTTTTAATTGATTCCTCATCGCCTCAGAAAAATTTTTAGCGATGTACTGGGTTCCCTCTCCTACAGGTTTATAATGATTTTTGATTATTTCTCCTGTTGATATCCCATAGGGTTTTAAAAGGCGGATAGCTTCTTTTTTCAATTTACTTGCCAGCCCGGGGCTTCTCACTTCTTCCACATCAAGAGTATGTATCCTGCTTTCATCTATTCCGGAGTTCCTGTAGAATTCTATAATTGATTTGCTGTTATCATACGGATCTTTCACATTTCCATCTTTATCAACTGTTGTAGATATTAGTACATGGTATCTTTCATTGTTTATCAATGTTGCAGCAATAGCAAACATGTCTCCTGTGGCGTATCCCGGCTGCACTATTATAAAGGGAATTACTGTTTCCGAATCTGTGTTGTTCTGGTTATTCATATAATGATTTTAAATGTTAGAATAGGTTATCAGACAAATTTCAAGGTAAAGCGGCGGCTGGTATAGAGGGGATGCACCCATTTTCAGAAACTAGGGGTTTACCCGTATTCACAGATGATGTATTTGTGTATTCATGTATTTAATTCAGTAAGCTCATGAATTATTTCTGGCTTTTATTATTCTAAAACAAAACTCATTGTTTCAAAATTTCACTCATGAGAGAATTCCCTTATTTTTTAAAAATCAGTTTTTTCCCTTAATAAAGATTTATTCTGTTTGATGAAATTTGTATCAGACAAAAGAGATCAACAATCTCACAGTGAAGACTTAATCAAAAAATAATAGTAAGGTTGAGTTGAAAGAAAAGTCTTTGAAAAAAGAGGCTTGAAAATAAAAATAATAGTAACCCATTAAAACCAGAATATGGCAGATACAGTAAACACCCAGACTACAGATGCAGTAACGCAGACTAACGTTACCGTACTTGGTGAGTCTCCCGCACAGGCTATGAGTATGCTTTACCAGATGGCCACGCATGCCAGTGGAATTTCCATTCAGAATTCTGTGACAAACCAGCAGAACTTGAACCAGCTCAACCCTGCGATTGTTGCAGATGCCATTAAAATTTTAAAAGGATAATCTAAAACCTTACAATCATGAGTGAAAACAACAGTGAAACCCAACAATCCCAGGCAGCAAATGCTACCACTCCGGCGGAGAAAGCTGTAGTATTTGTGAATAGTGAGGTACTGGCTCCCCCTAAGGGTTCTCCAATGACCGGAGTAACGAAAGTAATGATAGAACAGTCTACAGGAATGATGGTTCAGGATTTACAGTCTTTTTTAAAAGGATTTGAGCAGGTAGGTCTTATCGCATTAAGCAGACTGGCCAATAATCTACTGACCTATGGAACCACTTTCGGACCGGCTCCAGGCAGTAAAGAAACTTCTGTTCAGATGGCCGAGAATCTTCAGGGTCAGGATGCAGGAAAAGGAAATGAAATGATGAAAGACTTATTCAAAATGGTAAGTGAATATGCTGAAGTAAAGGCTAAGATTTCCAATACTATTTATAATGTCAACACGCTTCCTGTCTCAGAAGCCCTTCCTTCTCCCCCATCCTATACGGAAGTAATCCCTGAGACTGAAGATCCTGAAAAAAAAAACGAGTAGATCCGGTTTCGGAAGAAGTCTCATCAGAAAAGGAAGGTATGAGAAAAAGCTTTATCACGGCTGATCATGGGGGAAAATTAGTATTAAAATCAGTAAAACTGACACAGCCACTCGTAAAACCAGAAATTAAAGAAGCAGTCATTTCTTCGGAAGAATCTGAAGAAAATCCAAAGAAAAAAACAATAATAGCCCAACTCATTGAAAAAATTAAAATAAATAAGAGATGAATTATTCCTCAGTAACCAAACCCGCCAAAATTTTAAATCTGGAAAGTTTAAATGATTTAAATGAACGACTTTATCTGATCAAAAACAGTGAAATCAATTATCTTGACACCAAAAGTGCAGAACCTAAAAAAACGGATCACAATTCAGAGCGTTTTGTGTTTAATCTTCAGACCTCTGATATTAATATTCAGCCTACCATAAGATTGGTTAACTGTCTCAACAGAGGGGGCAAACGATACAATCATTTTCAGTCTTTTGTGGTAGAGCCTAAAGATAAATCCACGGGAATTGCCGTGATTATGGTCAAGCTGGATGATCCAAAGGTCTTTTACTGTAATGTAAGAATCCTGCCTCTTACTTCCCTGAACGAAGTTGCCGTCCCTGATTACGACTCAAAGCTTCTTACAATTAATCTTGAAAAATCAAAATGGACGCTGAAGACGGATATTACGATCACTCCCTCAGATACCGGTGAGGCACAATATTCTGTACATGATGTGGATGTAAGTGCCATTTCTGAACTGGTAACCCAAGACGAAATAGTTGCATTAAAAAGGGAGCTGGAATTTCAGGCTTCCAAGCTGATTGCTCATTATTTTCAGGAAATCCTGAGTATTGTAGTGAATGAAACCCCTCCATCCGGTAGCAAATCGCTTATCATTCCGGATGATTATATCCTCACTCTTCCTCCACACCAGTTAAAAGAAATGCTGTCTGCCAGCGCTATCTCAGCATGTATCGCTTTGGAGATTACGGGATATAACGTGGTTAAAGATCTCAACCGGGACTGGAAATCTGCGTCTGCATTTATTAATTATCTGCTGTAGTACGTTGTATCGTATTCTAAAACAAGATGTATGCGCAGAAGAATCCGCAAAAAAGCTCCCGTTCCCCAAACTCCGGTACCCGTGACGGAACCAGAAATGGTAGAAAAAGAAATCATGCCTTTTGTGTTAAGACATGAAGATGAAATTATCAGCTATATCAGAGATAAAGCTGTCAAAGAGACTATGAAGTCGCTTGCTCCTCTCCTGGAAAAGCTGGAAGAAGCCGTAAAACAGCAGGAATCTGCCCAGACTCAGATTGCCACACAAGCTCCTCCTGAAACCCCTGTGATGAACTATGAAGAGCAGCTGAAAAAGCTTCAGGAAGCGTCATCAGCAAAGGTAAAAGAGAAGGAACTCAAAATCATGGACCGAATGAATAAACTGAATGCCCGATTTGGCAATATCCGACCTTAAAAATATAAAAATCAATATATGGACGAAATTAATGTAATCATTACAGGAATGTCTACCGCTGTACCTCAGGCTATTTCCACACAGGTAAGCGCCCATTCTACCGGACAGATGCAGATCAATTCTGCGTTGAATCAACAACGGAACGCCATGAACGGGATCAGCAGTTATGTCATGGGCGTAAAAAAGATGAGTCCAAAAAATATAAAGCTCAAGCAGCTCGAGACCATTAAAAAAGAACGTTTTTAATCTAAGTCTCTAAAAACTACGGATGCGGTTTATTTCCCTGCAAAGATGAAAGCTGGTGCCCTCAATATAATACAATCAGGTCAACATTTATTTGCACTTTCTTTCAGATGCCGTCAATGGACAAAAGCAATTATTCAGAATCCATATTTAGCCCAAAGGAATCCGACATTGCCGGCATGCCTGCAGCAGGAATTTATTTTTAAGACATATATTAAAATAGAAACCGCATCCTTTTACCAAAAAAATATGCTTTAAACTCGCGCAGATTTTACAGATAGGGTTTCAACCATTGTATTCAGAGCCACCCTTCAAGTCTAATTTATTCATAACCTGTCAATACCAATGCCTTTGAAATCTATTCATCTGGAGGATCTGTGGTGAGTTTAAAAGATAGAACATAAAACTAGTTTACCTCAATAATTATTAACCGAGATCAGATCTCAAAAAAAACAATTACAATTATGCCAGTTAATGAACAAATCACAGACGCAGTAACGCAGTCTAACGTGAAAGTAGTAGGAGAATCTCCTGCAATGGCTCTAGCCAACGTGTACCAATCTGCTGCACATTCTACAGGAATCATGTTTGAAAATGCAGTAAATGCACAAAACCAGCAGAACATTTTAGGTCAGGCAGCTACCACTCAGGGTATTCTGCAGATCTACAGCCTGGATACGGTAGCAGATGCGGTTTCTATCGCTAAGATTCTTAAGCCATAGTTTTTACACTTTTTTGAGAAAAAGTCATTCTCTCAGCCGGAAAATCCGGTCGTTTTTTAACCTAAATAAACAATAATCATTATGCCAGTTAACGAACAAATCACAGATGCAGTAACACAGTCTAATGTAAAGGTAGTAGCAGAGTCTCCTGCAATGGCTATAGCTAACGTGTACCAATCTGCTGCACATTCTACGGGAATCATGTTTGAAAATGCAATGAACAACCAAAATCAGCACAACATCGTTACACAAGCAGCCACTACGCAAGGAGTCTCTCAAATCTACAGTAAGGATACCATAGCGGATGCCATCTCAATTGCTAAAATTCTTAAACCTTAATCCATTTTGCATACCGCAGAATACAACCCATTTTAGAGCCGGAACAACCGGTTATTTTAACCCCAATAAACAATAATCATTATGCCAGTAAACGAAAAAATCACAGACGCAGTAACACAATCAAACGTAAAAGTAGTAGCAGAATCTCCTGCAATGGCTTTAGCTAACGTGTATCAATCTGCTGCACATTCTACAGGAATCATGTTTGAAAATGCAGTGAATACACAAAACCAACAGAATATTGTCTCTCAGGCAGCTACTACACAGGGTATCACTCAGATCTACAGTCTGGATACCATTGCTGATGCTGTTTCTATGGCTAAAATCCTTAATCCATAATCCATTTTTGTGAACAGCTGAATTCCATTTTCCGAACAACCGGATTTTCCGGTTGTTTTTTAACCCCAATAAACAATAATCATTATGCCAGTTAACGAACAAATCACAGACGCAGTAACACAGTCGAACGTAAAGGTAGTTGCAGAATCTCCTGCAGTAGCTTTAAGCAACGTATATCAGACAGCAGCCCATTCCACAGGAATCATGTTTGAAAATGCGGTGAGCGCACAAAACCAACAGAATGTTGTCACTCAGGCAGCTACTACACAGGGTATCGCACAGATCTACAGTCTGGATACCATTGCAGATGCTGTTTCTATGGCTAAAATTCTTAATCCGTAATCCACTTTTGCGGACCTCTTTAAAACTATTATCCAAACCACCGGAAAATCCGGTTAACCTTTAACCCAATAAACAATAATCATTATGCCAGTAAACGAACAAATCACAGACGCAGTAACGCAGTCGAACGTAAAAGTAGTAGCAGAATCTCCTGCAATGGCTTTAAGTAACGTATATCAATCTGCTGCACATTCTACAGGAATCATGTTTGAAAATGCAGTGAATGCACAAAACCAACAAAACATTCTAGGTCAGGCAGCAACTACTCAGGGTATTCTGCAGATCTATAGCCTGGACACTGTAGCGGATGCAGTTTCTATTGCTAAAGTATTGAATCCTAAATTATAGTGTATTTTTAGATTTCTTGTTATCAGGGAGTACAGTCATGTGCTCCCTGATTCTTTTTTGGGTAAAAACTATTTATCAAATAATACAATTTCGTTAGGGTCTATCACCTTATTTTGCACGGCATAAATAACAAGTCCCGCCATATTTTTCACTCCCGTCTTGATCATAAGATTCGTCTTATGCGTTTCTACCGTTTTGGGTGAAATGAAAAGAGAATCTGCAATTTCCTTGGTGCTCAGCTGCTGGCAGACCAGTCGTAAAACATCTATTTCTCTTTCGGTGAGCTCATTTCTGGAAAAAGCGTGAAATTCCGGAAGTTTATTGGAAAGCTGGGTTCTCATGACATCAATCTGATCGTTAGAAAAATAATGTCCGGTATGATGAACGGTTTTGATGACCGCCAAAAGTTCCTCCAGTTCAATTTCTTTAGGTAAAAAAGCATGGGCTCCCATTTTCAGCATCTGCCCCATGAATGAACGGCGGTAGAAGCTGGAAAGAACAATAATTTTCGTTTCTGTTTCTTTTTTGCCGAGTTCGGCCATTACTTCAAGACCGTCACCGTGCGTCATTCTCAGATCCAGAATCAGAATATCTAAAGCCACAGAATCCTGCTCTGTGAGAAACTGATGCCCGCCTGTAGAAGTCAAGACAACCTGATAGTCGCCATTATTGTCGATATAATTTTTCAAAAGCTGTACAAACAGCAGATCATCATCTACAATTCCGATTTTAATTTTTGAGTGTTCCATGTTTATTTTTTATTGTATTGCCATACAGGCAATGAATTTGGTGCCTTTCTCAGGCTGGGTTTTAAGTTTATAAATAGCTTTAATTTTTTGTGCTCTCGACTCAATATTCCTCAGACCAATACCTCCAGATTGGGTTTCTATGATAAATCCACGGCCGTTATCTTCTATGGTTAGCATCAGATAGTTCAGAGATATTCTTAAGGACACGTCCACTCTGGTCGCCTCAGCATGTTTCAGGATATTGGTGATCAGTTCCTGTACGATTCTGAAAAGATTCAGTTTTACAGGACTGCTGATGGGTATTTGTATGGTAATATGCCGGAAAATCACCTCTACATTTTTATTGACCTGCTCAAGATAATCTGCTATTAAATCCGCCAGCTCAATCTCTTCAAGATCAGGTGGTGTAAGATTATGAGACAACTCCCGTATCAGCTGCATCGATTTTTTTAAATCACGATTAAGCTCTTCGGGATTTCTATCATTAAGATTCAGACGGATGAGATTCAACTGTGATATGATATTATCATGAAGTTCTTCTGCCAGGCGTTCCCTGTCCTGTTCCTGTAAAAGCAGCATATTCTCCCAATGTTCATTTTTTGTATTTCGAACCATCCGGGAGACCTTCTGTTTGTTTTTCCTGATGCTTTTTAAATAACTAATCACCAATAATGTAATGAATACCGTTGTTAAAGAAAATAGCCCAATACCGATCCATATCCATACAACTATCTGATCCTGATTTTCCCAACGCCACATCCCAGATTAATAAAAGAAATATAAAAAGACAATAGCAGGATGCCTCTGAAAAGCCAGATAGGGGCTACCCAATTCAGGTGGTTGCTGATTAAAAAATTAAAGGTAGTGGATATGAGACATTCAATAGAAAAAAACAGGAAAACAATGATGTTCACTACAAACATATCTCTATCTGTCCTGCCTTCCCTGATGATTTTCATAAAATAAGAGGCCGCATAGCTACAAATAATAACGCTGGTGATAATATTGGAATAAAAGGTAACCTGCATATCATTTTGCACATACAGCACATTCGTAATCAGGGTTAATATGGCATAACAATAGATCATCCATTTTACCTCACGGGAAAGCTGGATATAGTAATTGCTATAGATCACCGTAAGAATCATCAAACCAAAAAACTGGCTCAATGTATAATTGTAGATATTGAATGTATTTAATTTCATCAGCCGTCCGGCCAAATCAGACAGCTCCAGCATGAATTCTCCTGAAAGAAGCACAATCACAGGAATTTTTGCCCTTATTCCTTCTTTTACCAATATAATCAGCCCTGTACATAAAACGAGATTAATAATAATCTGTAAATACAGGGATAAACTGTTATACGAAAACACTGGTGCTTTGCTTCAGAAGTTGATAATCATTAAGAGTATCAATAATCGTAAAAGGAGGTCTTGGAGTAGAATAATTTTCTGCGGTTTCGCTCATATGATTAATCGCCAGACTTTTCACTGTAATAATTTCTATATGATAAGGAAAATCTGAATCTTTTTTTACTAAATCATCAGTAAGTCCAAAGAAACTGATACACGTCTGCCCTCCTGTAATCCCCATATTTTCATAATCTGAAAACGGTATGGAAATCAACTGAAAAATATCTTCTGTTTTCTGAGACTGCAGCCACGAAGTACCAAACATATTCCATCTAAAGTTTCGGTTAATGGCAGATTCTGCAGTAATTGGAGGAACCTCAACCAAAATATCATTGTTGCTTTCTATTTTTGATTCACTAAAATCACGTAAAAAATCTTTGATAAGGATGGTACTGAAGTTGGCATCTTTATCACTTTTAGAATCAATCAGGAAAAATTTTACCTGCCCATCATGAATCCCTACATAGGCATGAATCATTTTCGGTTCTGTGATTTCAAGATTTTTTTTCCATTGTTCAATTTCTTCACCCGAAACGCTGAAGTGAGTTCCCTGATTCAAATAATTCAAAATTTCTGCTCCATTCATATCAATTCCGTTTTTGTAAGAATCAATAAGATTTTTCCATTTTCTGATAGCTTCAAAAATGTTTTCAGTAGTCATGATAATATTTATTTGTGAATGATAATTATTTTATGTGTTGAA
The DNA here is from genome assembly GCF_021869745.1 of Chryseobacterium sp. MEBOG07. Classification (NCBI taxonomy): domain Bacteria; kingdom Pseudomonadati; phylum Bacteroidota; class Flavobacteriia; order Flavobacteriales; family Weeksellaceae; genus Chryseobacterium; species Chryseobacterium sp. MEBOG07. Next base: position 1,833,886 of record NZ_CP084579.1, on the reverse strand, counting down.
ATTTACAAAAAAAACAGACTGATATTTATTTTTAAATCACATTCAAGTGGAAAATGAATTTTAATTGAATAAAAATGAATTTTTCTTTTGTTTTTCATAAAATTAAATCAGAAACACCCCGTATCTTTGCACCGGAAACCTTCTCATTTAAATAAGTACTGTCATGATTCCATTCCACGAGCTCATATTTTTCATTCTGGCTGCACTCATTTTAGTCATCAGCCCTGGCCCCAATATGATTTATCTGATTTCAAAATCCATCACACAGGGGAAAAAGTCTGGGTTTATCTCGTTAGCCGGAGTCGTATGCGGATTTTTATTCCATATCATCATGGTTTCCTTTGGTCTTACTGCTGTTTTGCTGGCGGTTCCATTGGCGTATACGGTTCTTAAAACACTGGGAACTGTATATCTTTTATACCTTGCTTATCAGGCTGTCAAACCCAAGAGCAGGAATATCTTTGATGTTGACAAAAATGTTGCTCATGACGGTCCCAAAAAGCTTTTCACTATTGGTTTTTTAACGAATGTATTAAATCCAAAAGTGGCGGTATTTTACCTATCCTTTTTTCCTCAGTTCATCAAACCTGAGTATGGTTCTGTGTTCACACAAAGCCTGGAATTGGGAGTCATTCAGGTTTTGATCAGCTTCAGCATCAATTTCATCATTGTATTAACTGCTGCAAGAGTGGCATTATTCTTTTCTAATAATCCGGTCTGGATAAAAATTCAGAAATGGTTTATGGCCAGCGTACTTACCTACTTAGCCATAAAAATGGCATTTTCAAAAGCAAAATAAATCCGGAACAGGTTACTTTCTGTTCCGAATTCTAATGTATATTCATATAAAAACGTAATCTAAGGGGGCCGTTATGATATGTCCGGCAAATTTGAGACTAATATGGCGAATGTAAAACCGTGGAAATACGTAATTTTACCATTAAGTATTTCTTCTAATCAGAGGATAGATTATATTTCCTGTGCCTTCTTTTATAGTGCTTTAAGATGAAACATACAATTCCAACTTATGATTTGAGTGGTATTTCCCACCATAGATTCCATGTCAAAAGGATGGATAAACGTACTCAGGATGCTGAGGATATACTTCTGGATAAAGGCATACACAGAGACAGTCATTACATTTTTACCTGTATGGAAAGCGGACATGTGAAAATGATGGTCGATTTTAAAATCATTGAAAAAAAAGGGCCTACTATTTTCTGTGTATTACCGGGTCAGGTACATCAGGGATTATTGATGAAGGAGGTTTGTGGATGGTTCGTAGCCGTTAAAGCAGAACTTGTACCCGATGTGGTACGTTCTTTTTTCCAGGAATCGATGGTTGAAATACAGCCTCTCACCATTGACAAAGGTCTTATCAAAAAAATAAATACAGCAGCCGGTTTACTTCATGACTCCTATACTCATGAAATGCTTTCTTCTAAAGAAGGGTTTCTGGTAACTCAATCTTTGCTTAATGCATTCCTGGGAATGTTTGCTCTAATGTATTCCCAAAACAATATTACTCAGGCTTCCAACGAAAGCCGTGCTTTACAGGTATCTAGAGCATTCAGAAATTTGGTGCGAAAAGAATTCAAAACCTTGAAAAGTCCATCAGAATATGCTGGAATTTTAAATATTACAAGAGGATACTTAACGGAAACTGTCCGTGAAGCAACAGGAAAACCTGCACAGCACTGGATTCATCAGGAAATTTTAATCGAAGCCAAAAGACTATTGGTTTTTACGGATCTGAGCATAAAAGAAGTTGCCTACGAGCTGGGATATATTGACCACACCTACTTCAGCCGTTTATTTTCTAAACTGGAAGATCAATCTCCGTCGGCATTTCGTGATGAAAATAAAAAATAACAACCCAACCACGAATAGTCCAATCAATTCCCCGAAACTGCTATCGGTATTTTCTGATTTTGCAACGTCCTTTGCAATAAAAATAATTTATGCCAAGCCTACCAAAATGGATCAATGACACTGTAGAAAATGTTTGGTCCTCAAAATTTAAAGACTGTACCGTTACCCATATAGAAAAAATCACAGACGATCTTCGCCTGATACGTTTTGAAACAGATTTACAGGACGTCCCTTATGAGCCTGCTTATGCAATAGGAATAAGAATTAATGACAGGGATTTCCGTAATTATTCTCCTTTCAACTTCAACAGGGAAATGGGGACTTTCGATGTCTTATTTCATCTTCATGATGCTACTGCAGCCGGGAGCAATTTTATAACCAATCTATCTTTAGGAGATTCCATAAAACTTTTAATGCCAAGAGGAAAACAATTCTTTATTCCCAACGCCAAAATTCATTTTTCTGTAGGGGATGAAACTTCATTGGGAAGTTCTCTTTCCATCAAAGAAGCTGTGGAGGATTATGGTTCGTTATTTATATGCCTTCACGAGCTGGAAGAAACTTCTGCTTTGGAAAAACTGAATCTATATGGTTATCATTGTCCTAAAAATAATACGATGAAAATGATAGAAGCTCTCAACGATTTTCTGCGGGAGGAAAAAGAGACCATCTACGATGATGAAGTCATTTTTTACCTCACCGGAAACGGAGAAAGGATGTCTCTGATCAGAAAATTCCTTAAAGCCAAAGGAGTTTCTGCACGATGTATAAAATCTCAGGCGTATTGGATTGAAGGGAAAAAAGGTTTGTAAAAAGTGAAAAATATCAACCTTTCTCTCCAAATAATGAAACGTTGTCCGACAATAGAAAAGAAAATTATTGCCGGATACCGTTTTCATTATATTTTTTTTTTGAAAAGAATTTCTTTTGGATTATTTCTGTTTCCTACCCAATACCTTCACTTTTTTCAGCCAGTGATCACGCTGCTCTTCTTTAAAATTTCTGATGATTCCAATATAAGTTACTTTCACTGGTTTTACCCCACAGTATTCAAGTATCGATTTCTTAAGCTGATTCACACTGGGTCTGCCAAAAAACAAACGATAATACCATCCCGGCTGATCTAATGTGGTAAGAATATGTGCTGTTTTACCTTTTAAAAGTTTATCCCACCATACAGAATTTTCCCGGTATTTATAAGCCATTCCCGGTAAAAAAAGACGGTCTATAAATCCTTTCATCACTGCAGGAAATCCGCCCCACCAGACAGGATGTATCCAAACCAGATGATCTGCCCACTGAATGATTTCCCATGCTTTTAATAAATCTGGTTCAAGTTCCATTCTTTTCTGGTATCCAAACTTCAGATTAGGATTGAAATTTAAGTCCTTTATGACAATTTCTTTTACTTCTGCTCCTGTTTCTATGGCTCCCGCTCTGTACGCTTTTGCAACTCCAAAGTTGAAAGAATCTCTGTTGGGATGCCCGTTGATAATCGCTATTTTCTTCATTGTGTTACACTGATATTAATAGAATCATAAGCATGAAGCTGTGCCAGCAATGATGAGGGCTCATGCAGCTGATGACTGAAATACACCTTATTTTCATGAGGGTTTCTAAAGATTTCTTCCGCATGCAGAACCGCAGATAAAGCAGTCAGTTCTGCCTGACCTTTTATACTCTGCAAACTCAGTTTTTTTTGTCCGGACTGATTGTTGACTACAATTTCAAAGACAGCCTGATCTCCATTTCCGCTCGATCCAAAAATCATTTTTCTCTCCTTTAAAGATAAAATATTATAGATTCTTACATATTGAAATGCCCCAAGCAGCCAGGTAATGAATTTTGAATTATAAGTCATTTTCACACTTACATCAGAAATTCTTTCTACTTTGTTGAGGATATACAGATCGGGAACGTCAAAATTATAGGCATTTCTCTTTCCTATTCCAAAGGAAAAATGAAAGTTTTCTGTATCTAAAAAATGTCTGATAGAAACTGGTTTATCATTCTTATAATGGACAAAAGGAACCGCTACATTTTCCGCCATAAAGTGAGCAGAACTCTCTCCTGCCAGATCTTTCACCGAATAATATACATAGAGCTTTACTTCATTAATATCCCCTGAATCCGAAAGGACATTCACCAATCCAGGGACAATCCCGCCCATCCAGCCGGAGCTGAATACAATCCTGCTGTTTACATCTGCTTTTCCGGCAATATGATACGCTTTTACCAAAGCCAGGGTAGGTTTTGTAATATCAAGATAATCTATTTTGTGATCGATAGCGAAACGAAGAACGTGATCTTCTTTATCATTCACAGAAAGAATGATGAGATTTATTTTTTTATCAGAAATGGCTTTAAACGAAGAGGGATCTGTAACATCAATCTTCAGATCTTTATCTGTTTTACCTCCTTTTCTTCCCCCAATAAAAATGGTGATATGAGGATTTCTTGACTGCAGTATTCTTGCAATCGTTTTACCTACCAATCCGTTTCCTCCAATAATCAGAATATTTTGCTCCATAATTTTTTTGACAAAAGTAGAGCGCTCCTATTCCAATCAACAGGACAAATGTCTAAAAAGTAATCTCCTTCCTGATCCGGCTCAAATGCCGCTGTGTAATTCCGAGGTAAGAGGATAAATACTGCAGTGGGATTTTCTGGATATAGTCGGGATAGTTTTTAATAAGCGCAGTATATCGTTGGGTAGCTGTGTCTCTTTGAAGCTGAAAAAATCTATTTTCAAGCTCAAGATATTCCTGCTCAGCAATGATTTTCAGAAATTTGGTCCAGTTCAGATTATCCTGAATAAGGGTATCCATCTTTTCTTTTTTCAGGATCATCAGCTCTGCGTCATTGATGGCCTGCATATTTTCTTTACTGAGACATCCTGAAATAAATGATGAGTAGGCAGCAATCATCGTATTGGGAAACCTGAAACAATAGGTCATATCTTTCCCATCATCAGAAATGTAAAAAGACCTGAAAATTCCGGATTTTATAAACCCCACTTCCCGGCATCGCTCGCCTTCCCGTATGAAATAATCATTTTTATGTACTTTCCTGATTTCGAAAAGCTGCAAAAACTCTTCAATTTCATCATCTGAAAACAGATTAAAGCTTCGAAAATAATCATGTACCATCATTCTTGACATTAGGGAATTCTAATAAACCACGAAAATAAATAAAAAGATGGAGGCAATATGCTTTATCAACGCAAAGTTTTAATTTTTGCAGAGTCTTAATGTAAAGAGGGCAAAGGCGGCATCAATTTCATTGATTCTTTCTAAGCTCATGCATAACCATATAAATTCATATCCGACTTTGTCAATGTCTTACCATACTTAAGAATAAGATTTCCTGATAGATTCTCTGCCTTTTTTATATAAATCAATTTAAATATTTTTTTTATGCTAGCTTAATTTTGAGACTTACTCAAATATGTCTGGCCAATTTCAATTAACAACAAAAAAAATCATCTCAGGACGAGATGATCTACCGTTTTGAATTTACTTGAGTTATTTATGAAGATATGAATGATGTTTTGTTGTAACAAAGATAGGTCAGTCCCGGTTTTTATCAATCAGGGTAATCCCTAAACTTTTATCCGTAAAAATACGGTTGTGTAAACAAAAAAGCCCTGCAGGACATACCTTACAGGACTTTAGTTTATCTAACAATATTCTTTTTTATTGTTTAAAGTTCAAGGTTTAAAGTTATGATTGTCATTCACTTTCACCCTGATTCACTTTATTAAAGAGGGCTTACCAGCTGTAAGAACCATTCTTTAACTTCTCCTTCCAGGTAAGGACCTAGTTTTTCCTCACAGGTTTTATGGTAACCATTCAACCAAGCAATTTCACTTTCTGAAAGAATTTCTTTTGCCACTGTATCTTTGAAGAACGGGCAGAATGTAAGCGTTTCAAATTCATAGAATGTTCCGTGAATTGTTTTTTCGGCTTCTTTTACTGCAATCAGATTCTCATGACGGATTCCATAGTGCCCTTCAAGATAATACCCGGGTTCATTTGAACAAACCATTCCTGGTAGAAGATCCTGAGGATTCAGATCTTTTCTGATATTCTGCGGCCCTTCATGTACATTCATGAAGCTTCCTACCCCATGCCCTGTTCCGTGGTTGAAATCTTTCCCTTCCATCCATAACGGAAGTCTTGCAATGGCATCAAGGTGCACTCCTTTTGTTCCTTTCGGGAATTTCACCATGGATAGACGGATTAATCCCTGTAATACCAATGTTGAATTTCTTTTAAACTCTTCAGAAGGCGTTCCTAATGCAAAAGTTCTTGTAATATCTGTAGTCCCCTCAAGGTACTGACCTCCTGAATCTACCAGGATGGTAGCCTCATTGGTTACTTCTTTGCTTCCTTCTTTCTTGGCAGAATAGTGCATGATAGCACCGTTATCTTTATATCCTATGATAGAACCGAAACTTTCTCCTACAAAATTTTCTCCTTCTGCACGGAAACCCTTCAGTTTCTGTCCGATAGAATATTCATTCATAGTTTCTTTTCCTGCATTGTGCGTTAACCAATAAAGGAATTTCACCATCGCAACACCATCTCTTACCATTACGGTTCTGAAACCTTCCAGCTCAGCCTCATTTTTCTGGGCTTTCATCAGATTACTGGGAACCGGAGCTTTGATAAACTGGTTTTCGGCCTGTAATGTTGCAAAGATCTGTTGGTTGGTATTTGGAGAAACCAATACTTTTTCATTCTTGAATGTCTTCAGAAAATTGTAGAATTCTTCGTAAGGCATCATTTTTACAAAGGAGTCATCCATTTGTTTTCTTGCCCCCACTTCCATTTTTTCTAATCCCGTGAATAGAACTGCATCGTTTTTAGTAATTACGATATATCCTAAAAATACAGGATTGCTTTCTACATCGCTTCCTCTCAGGTTCAATGTCCATGCTACATCATCCAGACTTGATATAATGTGTACGGTAGCTTCCTGCTCTTCCATTTTCTGACGGATGGCAGAAAGTTTATCAGACACCGATTTACCAGCTCTTTCTATCGGATGTACAAAGATCGGGTTGGCAGATGGAGTTCCCCTTTCTTTCCAAACTTCTGTTAAAAGCGGAGAATCTACCAGCGTAATATTTTTTGAATTAAATTTTTGAGTAAGCAGTTCCCAGTTGGCATTAGAAGCTGCCAAAGCATTTACCGCCACTTTACCACCGGCAGGGATTTCTGAAATGATCCAGTCGATATAATTAGGAGTACCTTCCATACCGTCCTTGAAAAGGTCGATTCCTGAACCATCCAGCTCAATAGCTGCTTGTGTAAAGTATCTTCCGTCTGTCCAAAGTCCAGCTTTGTCTTTGGTAACTACCACAAAACCGGCAGAACCTAAGAACCCTGATAACCAAGCTCTCTCCTGCCATTGTTCAGGAAGATATTCGCTCATATGCGGGTCTGCAGAATATACTATAAATGCATCAACATTATTTTTCTGCATTTCTTCACGAAGCGCAGCAACTTTTTCCTTTGAAGTCATTCTTTTTCTTTTTTTAAACACCGAAAGTTACGAAAAATTTGATGTCGGCAGATTAAATATATTCCCTATTCTCCTTAATAATCTGATCTTTTTTAAAGGAATCCTTTTACAACGAAACTGTAATTTGTTTTTTTATGTTTTATTTTAAACAACCTCAATTATGCAACTATAAATTTTACCAAAATTTTTATAGTATTTTCTTATTTTAAATGGCAAGCTTTAGTTTTTAAAAAACATTTTTGAGATATTATCGGCTATAGTATAGGTTTCAACTCCGGTCAGATTGGTCAGCAGAATCACTGCCAAATTATCATCAGGATAAATATTTACTGAAGCACGTCCTCCTCCAAGAGCTGAAACGGCAAAATGAACGTCTCTCCTGATAACCGGCCAGCCCAATGCATAAGCATTTAATAATCCTCCAAAACCTTCATAAATTCCGTTATTTAATGGCACGGGTATCCACATTTTTCTGATATTTTCCTGATGCTTCAAAAATTTACCATCCTGTAATGCTATGATCCATTGTGCAATATCACCGGCACTCGTAAAAACTCCTGCATCTGTTCTGAAACTTGTAGGAAAATCCTCATACAATTCTCTGAGTTTATTTCCTTTGAGATGTTTTCCTGTTGCTTTATCCAACCTATAAAAACTATAAGTGGGAGCTTTATTTTTCATTACATCATATGAGTTTCCATATTTTGTATTATTCATTTTGGCTATTTTAAATTGACCATTTTCGACCCACTCTTCAAAAGGAAGTTTTCCTATTTTTTCAATGATCTTCTGTAAGACAAGATAATTAGTAGCATTATAATTAAATTTCTCTCCAGGATCAGACAATAGTGGTAAAGTCTGAACTTTCACCCATGAAGAATCCTGTCCTTTGTCACTAATCAAACCGTCTCCGTTTTCTGATTCAATATCCGGTAAACCTGAAGTATGGCTCAGTAATTGTCTGGTGGTAATTCTCCCCCAGTTTTCTGGTATATGATCCAAATAAACAGAAATGGGTTTTTCAATTTCAAGATCTTTCTTTTCTACCAATTGCATAATAGCAACAGCGGTAAATATTTTAGCAATAGAATTGATAGAAAATATTGTATTATGTGTAACAGGAGCTGAAAACTCTACATTGGCTGTCCCCAAGGGTTCTGAAAACAAGATTTTGCTATCCTTAACAACAGCAATCTGAAGTCCGGGAATCTTTTCCTTTTTCATTTCTTTTGCAAGATACTCCAGAACTTCTTTTTTATGATTTTGCCCGGAAAAGAGAGCTATTGAAAAGAACAACATACTTATAATAAATAAGATATTTTTCATTGAAATAGTTTTCCGAAAGTTAAAAACATTTCGGTTTATAAATCAAAAAAACACATCTTTTAAAACATTAAAATCCCAAACATATTTCATAAAACAAACTATTTTAAAGTATAAAAAAGCTACCACATTATCAAAATAACAATTTTTTGGAAAGATTATTGCTACATTTTATTTCATGAAACAGCAAAACTACAATAACCACAGGAAATTTTATCCACCTCATCATTTTATTTATCTTCCTTTACTCATCATATTAGAGATTTTCGGAATTTATAAAATCTGGGATGATCCGGAAAATAAGCTAACCTGGATTCTGTTTTCTATTGTAATCTTTCTGCTTTTCTATCTGGCATTCATGACACGGCAGCATTATGCTCTGGGACTTCAAAACCGAATGGTGATCCTGGAGTTTAAACAGCGTTATTTTGAGATTTTCAATAAAAGATCTGATGAAGTTGCTGAAAAACTGAAATTCGATCAGATTGCTGCATTGAGATTTACCTATGATGATGAATTCAAGGAGCTTTTATACAGGGCTCTTCATGAAAACATATCAGGAGACGAAATTAAAAGGTCTATTAAAAACTGGAGAGCTGATCGGCTGAGAATTTAACCAACACACTCAAACAAATATATACCTATGAAAAAATTAAGCTTATACAGTATTACGATATTATGCTTGTTGATGTTAACAAGCTGTGAGGCAGTAGAAACAATTTTTAAGGCAGGAATGTGGTGGGGAATCATCCTAGTCTGTGCGATAGTAGTGATTCTTTTACTGATATTTTCGAGGGGTAAAAACTCCTAACCATGCTTTATGGAGAAGAATACAGATCTGGAGATCATTTCTCACCTGAAGCCTTCAAAAATTGTTAAAATCATGAAGGATCCGGAAGCTTCTGCAAAGGCGGTACATCTTGTATATACCACCGATGCGGAAACCACCGGAATCATCCGTAAGAAAACAGGAAAAAAATATTCCTATTATAAGGAAGGAAAAAAATAAGTAATAAGGAGGAAATTACAAGAATCAACAAGCTGGTGATTCCGCCTGCCTGGGAAAATGTATGGATCTGTGCTCTGGAAAACGGACATCTGCAGGCGACAGGTTTTGATGCCAAACAAAGGAAACAATACCGTTACCATCCTCTTTGGAACGCTTTAAGAAATCATACGAAATTTTACAGAATGCTTCAGTTCGGATATGCATTACCGGACATCCGGCTGCAAGTAGAACAGGACCTTGCTGTGCGAAATTTTGAGAAGCGGAAAATTCTGGCTTTAATTGTAAGCCTTATGCAGAGAACCAACATCCGTATCGGCAATGCCATTTATGAAAAACTATATGGTTCTTTTGGCCTGACGACTTTGAAAGGCAAACATGTGAAGGTGAATGGGCAGAAAATTACTTTTTCTTTTAAAGGGAAAAAAGGGATTATGCATCGTATTGATCTTCGGAGTAAAAGATTGTCAAGGCTCGTTCAGAAGTGTAAAGATATTCCGGGGAAAGAACTTTTTCAGTATTTTGATGATGAAGGAAATCTCCACTCTATAGATTCCGGGATGGTGAATGATTATATTAAAGAGCTCAGTGGTGAAGATTTTACCGCTAAGGATTTCAGAACCTGGTCCGGAACGGTAAGCGCTCTGATTGCTTTTAAAGAAATAGGGTATGCAGAAAATGACACCCAATATAAAAAGAAGGTAAAAGAAGCGCTTGATATTGTTGCTGAGCATTTGGGAAATACAACAGCTGTATGCAGAAAATACTACGTTCACCCTTTAGTCATCAATCTTTACGAAAACAATACCATCAAAAAATATCTTGATGAACTGGAGGTCATTGAAGAAAATGACGGGAAAACTGATCTGACCCGAGAGGAGAAACTGGTTCTCAAAATTCTGGAAAACGAGAGAATGTAGGAAGCTGGTAGAATGGAAGCTGGTAGACTGAAGTTTTAATTCGTTCTATTGACAAATATTTGCACCTCATTGCTTCCAGCATCTGACATCCCGCCTCCAGCATCACTACACAGATATTCTATTATTGTTCAAAAACTGGGTTCTGTATTCCTTCGGGGTAATCCCTGCAATTTTTTTGAAAAGCTGCGTAAAATGGGAGGCCGTATGAAAATTCAGCTCATACGCGATCTCCGCGATATCTTTACTGGAATGAAGGAGTGCCTTGCTGTAATTGATATCAATTTCATTGATCCACTGTTTTGGTGACTTCTGAGTTACCCCTTTTACACATTTATTCAGATAACTTTCTGTCACAGAGAGTTTATCAGCATAAAATGCCACCCGTTTTTCCACCACATGATATTTAAACAAAAGATCCCGAAACTGAAGAGACAGTTCCATAGGTCTTGTCGCAGATTTATGATGGGTATCAGAATCTGTACTCAGAATCTTGATTAAAATAAGATGAAGCATAGTGACTACTACATCATTGACATTGAGGTTATTCAACCATAATTCCTGCTCCATAATCGGAAGAAGCTGTGTAATGGTACCATAGGTGAGGCTGTCAAGATTCAGAAAAGGGGTCATGAAAAAAATACTGCTTTTATGTTTAGGCAGTTCCTGTTCGGACAGAATATTATTTTCATAGGCAAGGAAGAAGCCTTCGATATCGTCGGATAATTCGACTGTTGCTGTAATGGTGCCTTGTTTTATAAAGATAACCCCTCCTTTCTCTGCGTGATATTCTTTATTTTCAAGATATTGTCTGATATGACCGTTGGTAACGAAAATAATAAAATTAAACGTTGTACGGTACGGAATCACCGGCATTAGAATCCCTTTAAGATAGTTTTCTATCCGATACAGCTGCAGATCAGCATTATTGGCTAATATCTTGTCCGTGATATTCGGTAGAAAAAGCTTTTTATATTGAAAATTGGATAGAACTTCCATATCCTTGTTATGATTATTTAAAGTTATACAAAATATTTTTAAGACTCAATACTGAATCGGCTGAGAAGGGCGAAAAAGCAAAATTGCAAAAGAGTACCGCTGTATTTCGCACTCACCTCTCTCAAACCCTTATACTCTCAAACCCTCTCACCCTTTTACCCTCTCAATCTCCCACTTAGAATTTATAGTACACCCCTACTCTTACTCCAAAAGGGCTTCCCGGTGTGTAGGTAAGATCTGTGATAGGTTCTGCCTCTCCTTTTAATTGGGTTTCTGTTGCAAATTGGGCTTCGTTCCATTGTACATTGAATAAGTTGTTGACCTGAATATTGGCTCCCCACTTCTGACGGTTGTAAGAAAGCATAAGATCATTCACAAAGTAAGCTTTGGTTCTGATACTGTTATCTTCCACTGCTGGTCTTGCACCAAGATATCGGTACTGAAGTCCTAAAGAAAAGCCATTCAGGAAATCCCAGTTTACAGATCCTGTACTGGTTACTACAGGCGCCAGCGGAACATAGTCCTGACCTTTTTCTTCTTCCATAAATCTGGCATGGGAATAATTGATATCTGCATTCAGATAAAAGTTTTCTAATGGCTGGAAACGAATACCAAGATCTGCTCCGAAACGTCTCGATTTTCCAGAAGGCTCTACCACAGCATCATCCCCAACGTATACAAACTCCTGTTGAAGATCCATATACCATAAAGCTGGCGTAATGATCAACGATTTGAAAGGATGCAGCCTTACCCCAAAATCTGCTCCAATAGAATAAGGAAGAGTATTTTCGTTTTTATTAGGAACCACCACTCTCAGGTCATTGGAGTGAAAGCCCATCCCTGTTTTCAGGAACCACATCACGTTATCATTTTGGGCATAAGAGAAATTCAATTTTGGGCTCACTCTTGTCGCTTCTTTGGATTGTCCGGACGGCAATTGCTCCACATCCAAAAGATTATGCATATTAAAGATAAAATGATCTACTCTCAAAGCCGGATTGATGGTCCATTTTCCGGTTTTCCAGATCAAACCTGAATAGGCATGAAGATTGGTTTCCGTTCCTGTCACATCGGATAATCTGTCAAGCAGCAGATCTCTGTGGTAGACATGGTTCAGTTGTAAAGTATTAATGTCGTCATTCCTTAATCCTATTCCTGAAGTCCAGCTCAAAGAGCTGTTGGCAAGGGAAAAAGTCTTTGTATATTTTACTTCGGCTCCATAAATATTTCTTCCGTCGGTCTGCTGAATTTCATCGCCATGATCTTTATCTTTTAAATTAAAGGTAAAATCGGAATACAGATTGAAATTATACTTTGAATAGAAAGCCATAGCATCGATCTGCTCGGATTGAGAAATGATATGTTTAAAGTTCATCTGCAGGTTTGTTCTGGATGTTTTTCCACCTTCTGTAGGGTCTATACTTCCCCATCTTCCGATGATCCCTTCATCTACAGCACGTTCTGGAATCTGCCCGGAAGCATTCCATGAAGAATTGAATGTTGAAAACTGGATATTAAAATAGTCTTTATCGGTAAGCCATTGATTGTATTTCCCAAAGATATTGACTCTGTTGAAATTCTGTTTTACATCGAAAGGCCCGTCTGTATAGTTATATTCTGCTGCTATATAGGCATTTTTTCTCCCGAGATCATCATGCAGAATATTGAACATTCCCAGCACTCTTTTTGAATTAAAAGATCCTCCTTCCAATTTGATTATACTGTTTTTCAAGCCATTGTACGTCTGGAAATCTACATATCCTGCCGTATTAAAATCTCCCCGATCCATATAATAGGCTCCTTTTCCGAAATCAATATTATTAACGGTTTCAGGAATGACAAAGTGTAAGTCTGAGTATCCCTGACCATGGGCATGAGAAACAATATTTACCGGCATTCCGTCTACATTCACGCTTACATCGGTACCGTGATCGGCATCAAATCCTCTTAAAAAAAGCTGTTCAGCCTTTCCTCCCCCAGCATGTTGTGCAATAAACAACCCGGGAACTTTTCTCAACAGATCCTGCGCAGAGCTTACCGGAAATTTGTTCAGATCTACTTTGGTAATGGCTGATAAAAAGGAACTGTGATTGATGGCTACTTCAGAAATCTGAAACGGCTTATGTTGTAAAAAAATAACTTTATTTTTATCTTCATCATTGGCGACCACCCATTTTACCTCATCATATCCCTGACGACTGATCACAAGAGTATCAGGAAGAGATTTTACAGGAATGGCAAATGTGCCGTCTGTTCCTGTGTGGGTATGGCTGTTTCCGTGGTCATATTTTACTAAAACATCCGCGATTGGAAATTTGTCATCGGCATCTTTGATCAGCAGTTGTTTTTCTGCTTCCTGCGCCATCATTTTTCCACTGAATGCCATGACTAGAAATGCTGCGGCTATTTTTGTTATTTTCATTTTTTGTTTTGTTAAATTAGAAATTAGAGGAGAGATAAGAGACAGGAGACAGGAGATACCTGATCTTGGATGTCAATCCTCAATCATTTTGTGAAAGATCTTTAAACTTTAAATAATGAATTGATTTACACTAAAACTCTCCAACGCTATACTTTTGCTTTAAGAAATATCTTCTGAATTAAAAGAGTAATCCATGTTCCGGCTACGAATGGGAATGTAAATACTCCACCAACGATATCCAGGCAATGGTTATCTATTAAAAGATCATCAATCACAATGGTTAACAAAACAGCAATAAGTACCCATAACCCATCTGTTTTCTTAACTCCTGAGAATGCGATTGCCGAAAGCACTGCATTAAATCCAAATAATCCCATGTGGATTTCTTTAACAGGTTCTCCATTCAACTGTGATAATCCCGCCCCAAGAATAGAGGCTGCCAATCCGTATAAAGCAGCTATCGGGGAGCTGATAAAAACAGCAAGAAAGAAAATCATTCCTGAAAGTACACCACCCTGAAATATTACTTCACCAAAACCATTGGTACAGGAAAGCAAATCGTCATATTGCGTAGGAACCACTTCACTGCTCAACATCGCAGATGGTGGAATATGGGTAAAATGATGAAGTGTAAATACCAACACCCATGTAATGATGATAAAAGGAAAAGTAAAGACCGGAATTTTCTTTTGAATAAAAAAATGTTGAATAACAGCAGCTAATGCTCCCCCAGTACAATAAGAACCCAGATCAATAATGTGGTTTCGAATAGAAAAGATAAGGCTACTCCTACAAGGGCTGCACTGAAACCATACAACCCGGCATTGATTTCAGATTTATTGTATCCAAGCTTCATCGCCGTGAAAGTTCCGGCTGCCGTCGAAAGCAATACTCCTACCCCACACTGCCAGCTCCCCATAAAGATGCCTATCAGAAACAAAAGCCCTGTCCATCTGTTTTCCTGGAGCATAATCTGCCCTATTCCTTTTAAAATAGTATCTAAAAAAGGGATTTTTTTGAAAAATTCGTTCATAGTTTTTTAATTGTATTAATGATTGTGGATATTAAGATAAGAGACGGATAGATGATAGACATTGGAGGCAGAGCCAATTTTGCTTCGCAAGTGAATGGTGAATAGTCAATTATCAGTGAAAGGATAACAACCTTGAACTTTAAACAGTTCAACTCTCAAACCCTCTTACCCTCAAACTCTACCACTCGCACACAGCATCCCGAAACCCGAATCTCGTTTACCATCCAAGAAAGACCATCCCAACTCCGCAAACCGTTACCACTGCTCCACTTACCACACCCATATATCTTTCCAGTTTTTCAGTATTGAATAAGGTGGAGTAACCGTAACGTCCCAGAAGTACCATTCCAAGCATTGTCAACACGGTAGTTATCGTGAAAGATGTTACCAGTACAGCAATTTCAGACATTGAATGTTTTACTCCCGAATAGAATAATAAAGGAATTAAAGGTTCGCTCGGTCCCATTACGAAAATCATGAAAAGTACAAGCGGAGTCACTTTTATTCTTTTCTGAGGCATTACCATTTCTGTGTGATTATGTTCGTATACATAAACATCATCACCCATCACATCAAAATGCTTATGAGGTTTGTTCCTGATCGCCTGAATGAGACCATATATCAAATAAACTCCTCCAAAAATAAGCAGTGCCCATCCTGAGAAATTCCCTCTGATATCCTGAAACCAGGAGATCTTATTCAGCTGCCATCCAAGGAAAACACCTATAAAACCTAAGATCAGAGAACTGAAAACATGTCCAAATCCACAGACAACCGTTAATATGGCTGTTTTAATTCCGCTCCACTTTTTTGATTTTGAGAGTACGATGAATGGCAGATAATGATCCGGCCCTGAAGCGGTATGTATAAAACTTATTGAAATGGCACTCAAAAGAAGCGCCCAAAGTGTACTATCCATTTTTTAATTTATTTTTTTACCTGAGAGCCTTTTTATTCTAAAGACCAAAGAATTTCCTGAATATACAGGAAGAAGTTGTACATCATTTCCCCTCCATGCCCTAAAGCTCTTACTACAAAACCGTTGTCTTCCATTGCAGAAACGCCTACTTCCATTTCTTCATGATGTTGGGCTGCTGCCTCAACGATCTCTTCAATCAAGCCATTCTTATCTACATTTTCCTTTGTGCTGTAGAAGATCAGGGTTCCCTGATGAGTGTACTGTTCCAGATTTCCAATACTGCTGATCGGAATCATATCAGGCTGAATCAGAACATTATCTTTCACTACAAGTTTGTTGTTATGATAGATTTCCATCACATTCTGAAAACGTTTTAATTTAAAAACCTCTCCATAATGTTTTCTCCCACAGGTAATAATCTCACTGATGATGATCTGGCTGTTTTCCCCGATGTGAATATTTGCTTTACTCTTAAAATTGGAATCTTCATGCGGAACGATAGGATGAGGAACGTAGGCAAAAGAAGTTTCATCCTCCATCTTTACATTAAGCTCCTGAAGTGCCTTATCTTTCATGTTGAAAAGCCTCTGATACGATTGTGACTGCAGCTGAAGTGCAGCTCCTTTTTCAAGAGCAACGTCCAGATGATAGTGGTCTCCATCCAGAATTCCCGGAGAGGAGCTCATCACCATCTGATAGAGCTTTTTGTCACTTTTTCGCTGTCCTACAGAAACTACTCTGAAAGGAAGAGAGACATAAAGGTCTTTCACATAGGATTCTCCTCCCTTGAATCCTGCAATAATACTTAAACGACTATCCATCTATCTTACTAAGTTCGGTTCTTCAATTTCTTCTAAAAGAGCATATTTTTTGATCCACCCGATTACCTTATCCAGTCCTTCATCTGTTTTAAGATTGGTAAATACAAAAGGATTTCCTTTTCTCATTCTTCTGGCATCATTTTCCATCACTTCAAGACTGGCTCCTACATGCGGTGCAAGGTCAATTTTATTGATGATCAATAAGTCTGATCTTGTAATACCCGGACCTCCTTTTCTAGGTATTTTTTCTCCTTCTGCAACATCAATAATGAAGATGGTAACGTCTGCGAGGTCCGGACTGAAAGTCGCCGAAAGGTTATCCCCTCCACTCTCAATAAGAACCAGTTCGATGTCCGGGAAGCGTGCTGCAAGCTCATCTACTGCTTCAAGGTTCATACTTGCATCTTCACGGATGGCAGTGTGAGGGCAGCCCCCCGTTTCTACTCCAATAATTCTGTCATGAGGAAGAAGACTGTTTTTAGCCATAAATTCAGCGTCTTCTTTGGTGTAAATATCATTAGTAATCACTCCGAGATCATATTTCCCGAATAATTTTCTGCTTAAACGTTCCAATAATGCAGTTTTTCCTGAACCTACCGGTCCTGCAACTCCTACTTTTATATATTTTCTATTTTCCATTTCTTCTAAAATTTTAATTGTTTTTTTAACGCTATGGGTGCTAAGTTTTGTTTAATATGAATTATGTTATGATCGCAAAGGCGTTTCACTTAACAATGATCTCCTTATTTTTATTAATTGAGAATATTATAAGGGATGCAAAGGCATTTCATTCGGCTAAGAAACCTCCCATTCATTTAATCTTAAGTTTCTTCATTTTCTTAGCTTTCCCTGTCTTCCATTATCATTTTGCCTTTCCTCCCTTTTATCTTTTTACTTTTGCCTTACGACATATAAAGCCTTGAATAAAGCCTCTCATGCTGCATACACCTTATATCAAAAGCGGTATTACAAAGTCCAACCATATCTCTGTCCAGTTCTATCGTTTCTACAACTGTTTTTTCCATAACAGGATAGAGGGAAAACAAAATATCCTGCCCGTCCAGCTGTCCAAGAGGGACCAACTTTACGGCATTGGTGATCATTCCTGCAACTGAGGTATAATAAAATCCCAGAAGTGCTTCATACAAAGGGATCTTCATTAAATAAGCATACACCCCAAAAACAATACAGTAATGAGAATTGGCTTCTTTATGCTGAACTGCTTTTTCAAAATCCTCCATCAAAGGGGAACTTTCTCTTCTTTTGAAGATCTTGATCAGTCTGAGACCTAATTTCTGGCTGGCCTGACGGATTTCTTTCGGACATTTTATGGCGTTACATTCGTTATCTAAATCCAACAGTTGTTGCAAATCGCCATTTTCGGCAGCTTGATAAGCCATTTTAACAAAAGCTCCGTCATTGAATTTAAGGTTGTACTCCAGCATATTCTGAACAAATTCTTTTGCTGTTGCCAGATTATGCACGATTCTTTCCTGCACATAGGTTTCCAGTCCGTTGGAGTGGCTGTAGCCCCCTATGGGAAGCGTAGGGTCAGAGAGATGAAGAAGTCCTGACAGAAAGTTTATATTCATATTATTCATCTTTCGGAGCGGCCATTTTTAAGATTTTTGTAAAGATTGTGGAGCCAAGGCTTCCATGTCCGTGAGGTTCTACGTTAGATTTAAGAAGATTCAGCAGCTTTACGGATTGTTTTTCCGGTTTGAAACCGCTTGCTTCCAACCATCTGAACATGGGCATTTCAAAAGGAAGCAATACTTTATCCTCCTGAATAAAAAGCGGAATATGTTTGTTTCCTATTTCATAGCACACGGTACCCATTTCCAACAATGAAGCGGGTGACATCACGATAGCTTCTGTTTCCAGAACATTGACCGCGATTATTTTTTCGGCATCCTCAAAAAGAATATCTCCTTCACGCAAACGCTGCCCTTCTCTAAGAAATTTGATGGCAACATCAGTTCCCTGCCTGGTTTTTTTGCGCTGGATTCTTTTGGTGGTTTCAAACCATTCCAGATCAAGATAATCTATGGTTTTCCCTGTAGGATTTTCGGTTAGATTGCCTATGATTTGATTAATTATCATTTTTGGATTTTTTTCTGAAGTCTAAGTTTTTAGAAATACCCACTCCGAATGTTGAACCACTGATTCCTGCTACATAGCTTTTCGTCCAACCTTCTTCTTTTGTCTTGGTCTGAAGCATTGAAAGTTCAGCAAATTTGAATTTCAGAGCCCAGCCTCCACCTAATAAAATTCCGATCAGAGGATAGGCACGAAGACGGAATCCGTTAAAGTTCTGCATTGCATCAGCCGCCGTTGACAACTGTTGCCCCCAAACATAATGGGCATCCACTTGCCCAATCAATACAAAGTATTTCCCAAGCATTAATGAGGGGCTATACCAGATACCTGCTTCATTTTGCTTATAGACAACATTGTGATCAACCGTATTCTGTGAGTATGCATAATTGACTCCGATAAGATCATTATTATTGATGAAGTATCCCACTCCCAGCGGTGCACTCGAAACGGTACTGCTGCTGCTTGACGGTGTTGTGATTTTAGAATAGTCTAAAGAACCATACACCATAAATTGTCCTTTGGGGCCTTCTTCATCACTTTTCAGTCGGTGTCCTCCTAAAAACTGAGCGCTTACATTTCCTGAAAGCATAGATATTCCGGCTATGGCAAAAGAAAAAACTGTTTTATTTAAATATTTCATTCTAAACTTAATTCTATAATTGTTTTAAAATTCTAACAGATCAATTTTGATAAAGAGAGTGTCTGAAAATGTCATTCTGACGAAGGAAGAATCTCCTTGATAATCCCATTGAGATTCTTCACTACATTATATTTCGTTCAGAATGACAAAACAAATCGTTTTAATTTTCAGACACTCTGCTTTAATATTTATCTTAGAATAAGAAATACAATTGTGTTAAAGGAAGTGTTTCTGCCGGTTCACAAGTGATATATTCACCGTCTACCGTTACTTTATAGTTTTCAGCATTCACTTCAATTAGAGGAGTCTTATCATTATGAATAAGATCTGCTTTTGAAATATTTCTACAGTTTTTCACCGGAAGAATCATTTTCTCCAATTTGTAAGAAGCAATTGTTCCGTTATCAATAGAGATCTGTGAAACGAAGTTGGCACAAATACCAAACTTGGCTTTTCCATGAGCTCCAAACATATTTCTGTAAATAATCGGCTGAGGTGTTGGAATAGACGCATTCGGATCTCCCATTTTAGCAGCGATTACAAATCCTCCTTTGACAATCATTTCCGGCTTTGCTCCAAATAATGCAGGCTTCCAGATCACCAAATCTGCTAATTTCCCTTCTTCAATGGATCCTACATATTCTGAAATACCGTGAGCAATCGCTGGATTGATGGTATATTTAGCTACGTATCTTTTGGCGCGGTAATTGTCGTTTTCCGCATTCTGATCTTCTTCCAAAGCTCCTCTCTGCTCCTTCATTTTGCTTGCCGTCTGCCATGTTCTTGTGATCACTTCTCCCGGTCTTCCCATCGCCTGAGAGTCTGAACTCATGATACTGAAAACTCCCATGTCATGAAGAATATCTTCTGCTGCAATCGTTTCAGGGCGGATACGTGAGTCTGCAAACGCTACATCTTCAGGGATATTTTTACTCAAGTGGTGGCATACCATCAGCATATCCAAATGCTCATCGATTGTATTGACGGTGTAAGGGCGTGTAGGGTTTGTAGAAGCCGGCAATACGTTTGGATACATGGCAGCTTTAATGATATCCGGTGCGTGACCTCCTCCTGCTCCTTCCGTGTGGAAAGTGTGGATTACTCTTCCGTTGATCGCTCTCATGGTATCTTCAAGAAATCCTCCTTCATTCAAAGTATCAGTGTGGATGGCAACCTGAACGTCATATTTATCAGCTACTTTCAGCGCAGCATCAATGGTTGCAGGAGTTGCTCCCCAGTCTTCATGGATTTTTACTCCTAAAGCCCCTGCCTCCACCTGTTCTTCGATAGGCTCTTCTGCTGAGCAGTTTCCTTTTCCGAAGAAACCAAGGTTCATCGGATATTCTTCTGCTGCCTCAAGCATTTTCTGCATGTTGAATTTTCCCGGAGTAACAGTTGTGGCATTGGTTCCGTCATTAGGACCTGTACCGCCACCGATCATTGTTGTAATTCCGCTGTACAGGGATGTTTCGATCTGCTGAGGGCAGATGTAGTGAATGTGGGTATCAATACCTCCGGCAGTTACGATATATCCTTTTCCACCATGAACTTCCGTTGAAGCTCCAATGATCATATTAGGACTTACCCCATCCATCGTATCAGGATTACCCGCTTTTCCGATTCCTACAATCTTTCCGTCTTTGATTCCGATATCACCTTTTACAATTCCCCAGTGGTCGATGATTACTGCTCCTGTGATACAAAGGTCCAAAACACCTTCATCTCTTTTGGCACTCACATTCTGCCCCATCCCGTCACGTATGGTTTTTCCTCCTCCGAAAACGGCTTCGTCTCC
The DNA here is from genome assembly GCF_021869745.1 of Chryseobacterium sp. MEBOG07. Taxonomy (NCBI): domain Bacteria; kingdom Pseudomonadati; phylum Bacteroidota; class Flavobacteriia; order Flavobacteriales; family Weeksellaceae; genus Chryseobacterium; species Chryseobacterium sp. MEBOG07. The sequence goes on along the minus strand of NZ_CP084579.1, from coordinate 1,812,510 downwards.
GTAATGGGTGAAATCTTTTTCAATTTCAATGATAATTTCAGTATCTCCCAGTCTGATTTTGTCTCCGGCTGTTGGACCTAATATATTGGCGTATTGTTTTCTGTCTACGTTTAAGCTCATCTTAGTGATTTTTAAAGTTTAACTCTTCAACTTTTGCAAGGCTTGCTTTTTTCTGCTCTTCAGAATCTACCTGTCCGTCGACAAGGTTGTTGAAGCCCATTGCTTTTTTGGTTCCTCCTATTTCTACCAATTCCACTTCTTTTTCTTCTCCCGGTTCGAAACGTACTGCAGTACTTGCTACAATATTCAGTCTCTTTCCGAAAGCTTTTTCGCGATCAAAGCTCATGGCTTTATTGACTTCGAAAAAATGGAAGTGTGAACCTACCTGAATAGGACGGTCTCCTGTATTGGTTACTTTTATTTTTACAGTTTCTCTGCCTTCATTGCAGATAATTGTACCTTCTTTTACAAAAATTTCTCCTGGTATCATCATCAATAGTATTAGCGGATTGGATTGTGTACGGTTACCAGCTTAGTCCCATCCGGGAAAGTGGCTTCAATCTGAACGTCATGGATCATTTCTGAAACGCCTGGCATCACATCATCTTTGGTAAGAAGATGAGCGCCTTCCTGCATCAATTCAGCTACTTTTTTTCCATCTCTTGCTCCTTCCAGCAAAAAGTGACTGATGAGTGCAATTGATTCTGGGTAGTTTAATTTAAGGCCTCTTGCCTTTCTTTTTAGAGCGAGTTCGCCTGCCAGAAATAGCATAAGCTTCTCCGTTTCTCTCGGTGTTAAGTGCATAATATTTTTATTTAAAATTGGACAAACACTATCCTGTTCACCTTTCTGTAAGGCAAATAGAAATGTTCAAAAATGTAAAATGGGAATGACTCTTACGGATCTGTATTTACATGAATACAAACCATAATGGATCATTAAAATCTCAAAAAGGGATTAGCAGCCTGCTATCTGCAGAGAATGATACAGAATGTATCTTGGTGCTGTAAAATAAATACGGTTTTGAACAGCCGCAACCTGTGTATTATAAGTGTAGCCTGCAAAGAAATAGTGTAACCACTGCTGTGCAAGTACTGAGTAATCAAATTTCACCTTCTCCCAGTCATTGGAATCCTGTACATCCTGAGCATCTGTGAAACTATACATTTCAGGCTGAGTCTGCTGATCGGATTTCTGTTGAAGGAGATGTATTTTTGAAAGGACATCAGGATAGGATTGAGTTTTCCCTTTATGTGCAAAAAGACCTGCACACAACGCTGAGAAAAATAAGACAAAAGAGAAAAATAAGACTCTTTTTTTCATACCTGATTAATAATGGTGTAAAATTAGAACAATCTTAAAACTCCGGCTATCAAAAAAATTATTTAAAATGTTCAAAATCGCAACAAATGCAATTTTATACATTTTTAACATTTCGCCATAAATCCTTTATTTACAACACTTAATCACCATTTATGAACTATGACAAATATTTTGTTGTTTCTATTCTTATGATTAAGATCGTTCACATCATTTTCTCCTTCTATTTAAAATATCGAATAAATACATCTTCTATTTTCAATAGCAGATGTTAAAAAACCACTATTTATTAATGATTATTGAAGAATAAAGTTTATTCCATAAAATCAGGTGGTATTTTTTTCTTTCCTTATAATTATCGTAAATTTGTATACACATCTTATTTAATTTAATAAAATAATAAAACGTAATATGTCAAAAGCAATTTCGCAAGTACCATTAGCGGTAAACGAGCCGGTAAATTCATATGAACCGGGATCTCCAGAAGTTAAGAGCCTTATCGACACTTATAAAAAAATGTGGGCTGAAAAGGTAGAAATCCCAATGATTATCAATGGAAAAGAAGTAAAAACTGATACAAAAGTACAGCTTCAGTCTCCACAGGATCATGCTCATGACTTCGGATTCTACTACCAAGGTGGTATGCAGCATGTGGATGACGCTATCAACGCGGCATTGGCAGCTAAAAACGATTGGAATGAACTAGGCTGGGAACAGCGTGCAGCAATTTTCTTAAAGGCAGCTGATCTTTTGGCTGGACCTTACAGAGATGTGATCAACGCTGCAACGATGATCGGACAGTCTAAAAATGTACACCAGGCTGAAATTGACGCTGCTTGTGAGTTCATCGACTTCTTAAGATTCAACGTAGAATTCATGACAGAAATGTATTCGGAACAGCCAGTTTCTGACAATGGAATCTGGAACCGTGTAGAGTACAGACCATTAGAAGGATTCTGTTTTGCAGTAACTCCGTTCAACTTTACAGCAATTTCAGGGAACCTTCCGACTTGTATGGCCATGTTAGGAAACGTAGTGGTTTGGAAGCCTTCTGACAAGCAGGTATATTCTGCAAAAGTAATCATGGATGTATTGACAGAAGCAGGACTTCCTGCAGGGGTTATCAACATGATCTTTACAGATGGAAAAGAAACTGCTGAAAAAGTATTGGCTCACCGTGATTTCGCAGGTCTTCACTTCACTGGGTCTACAAAAGTATTCCAGGGAATGTGGAAAATGATCGGTGACAATATCCATAACTACAGAACGTATCCAAGAATCGTTGGAGAAACAGGTGGTAAGGACTTTGTTATTGCTCACCCTTCTGCTAACGTAGAAGCCGTAGCGACTGCACTGGTAAGAGGTTCTTTCGAATACCAGGGACAGAAATGTTCTGCTGCTTCAAGAGCTTACGTACCTAAGTCTCTTTGGGCTGATGTGAAAAAAGTAATGGAGGCTCAGATGAGTACCATCAAAGTAGGTTCTCCGGAAGATACTTCTAACTTCGTAAATGCAGTAATCGACAAAAATTCTTTCGAAAAATGTAAAGGATATATCGACAGAGCAAATGCTTCAGGTGAAGCTACTGTAGCGATCGGAGGAAAAGTTGATGATTCTAAAGGATGGTTCGTACACCCAACAGTAATCGAAACGACAAATCCTCACTACGAAAGTATGGTAGAAGAGATCTTCGGCCCAATCTTATCGATCTACGTATATGAAGATCAGGACTGGAAAGAAACGCTGAAACTTGTAGATTCTACTTCTCCTTATTCATTAACAGGTTCTGTATTTTCTCAAGACCGTTATGCTATCAATGAGGCTTTTAAAGCGTTAGAAAATGCTTCAGGTAACTTCTACATCAACGATAAGCCAACAGGTGCCGTAGTAGGACAACAGCCTTTCGGTGGTGGTAGAGCTTCAGGAACAAATGATAAAGCAGGTTCTAAAATGAATCTTCTAAGATGGACGTCTGTAAGAAGCGTAAAAGAAACATTCGTTTCTCCAAAAAACTACAAATATCCATATCTGGGATAATAAACGATAAATGATCATTGATAAATGATTTAACAGCCTCGGAATTTCGGTTTCGGGGCTTTTTTGTGGAATGGGGTGCGGGATTAGAGGTTTAACATTTAAGGTTAATGGTAGTTAGAAAGGCTCTTTACCCTAATACCCTCTAACCCTCAAACTCTCCCACCCCTAATCCCTGCCACCTCCTACCTAACATCTTTTAACAAACTTTACCTATACTTTACGACTTCCCATACCCTCTTAGGAATAATTGTTGATTTTTAATCACTTACACACCCCAAAATAAAATAGTATGAAAAAGTTATTGCTAACGGCCGTTGGAATAGGAATATTCGCAGTGAGCTGTGGAACCAAAGAATCGACAATGTCATCGAGCAGCCGTGATTCAGCGACGGTAGATAATGCACGAAAAAGCGCATCACCTGCCACCACTGATACTCTGACTGCAAAGAAGACAAATCCTGACAGTATCAAGATTAAAAAAGATTCTACGGTGACATCACCCGTCAAATAGTATTAATATACATTCAATTTAAAATGGAAAATCTGCAGATGAAAGCGCTGCAGATTTTTTTATTGTGAAGATAGAAGGATAAAAAGGTCAGTGACCGTGTCTTTATTGAGTTTTAAGTTTTGGCTAAAGCCAGTAGATAGGTGTTGTTTTTTTAAGTGGCCGGGATAAAGCCCACCCCTATTGAATTTTGATAATAACATCTTTTAATCTTTTAATCTTTTAATCTTTTAATCTTTTAATCTTTTAATTAAATGATTATATTTGATTAACATCAACATTAAAATAGTATTACAATGAAAAAAATATTGATAGGAGCAGTTCTTGGACTTCTTTTCTTAGGAAGCTGTGCTCAAAACAAAGAAAAAGAGAGGAATATAAAGATGCTCACAACAAAGATTCTTTAAGAAACAGAATGGGTGATTCTGCTGTGGCCAATTCAATCCCTTCACCGGCAGCCTCTGATACTTCAAAAACAAAACCCGACAATACAAAAGTTAAATAAAATCACAAATCCACAGACTTCTGTGGATTTGCACTTAAAAAAACTTGACTGAAAAAAAACCGGGCAATCAACCCCGATTATGAGATATGATTAATATTCTGAATCAGAATATTTCGTTAGAAGTTAAAAATGGGAATTGAAGTTTGTGTTACCACTCTTTTATTTCAGAAGATGTAATATCCTTTCAAAAATAAAAGAGTTCAACCGTTGTTGTATTTGTATTCATCCCTTATAAAGCTGGCGCAAAGATATGATAGCAAGGCTTTCCTATAAAACAATAGGTTGTTCATTTTCACGAAAATGGTAAGATACAATTAAAAAAAACATTTCTTTTTAATCATTTTCGGGAAAATGAACATTTTTATCTGATTGATTTTCAGCATCAATATATTTAATATAAGCGGATGGAGAATGGTCTGTAACCGCTTTGAAGACTGCAGCAAATTTACTGTGTGAAGAAAAGCCGCATTCATCAGCAAGGATGCTTATTTTATACTGTCTATACTTCTCATCATTGATCATTTTGTCTACAATATAGTTGATCCTTAAGCGGTTGATATACGTTTTAAAGTCAGCACTTTTATGCTGATTAATGACATAAGACAAATATTTTGTATTGGTATTCAGCTCGCCTGCGAGAAAAGACAGGGACATTCCTTTATTGTTATACAGGTTTCCCTTTTCAAATTCTTCCAGCAATTCGAGCAGTTTTGATTCTGTTTCGGAGGTCATCAATGAATCATTACGTTTTCGGTCTGTTTCAGAGTCTTTTTCGTCAATTTCTTCCACGGATATATTGGAAAACTCAGAACCACCGGATTGTTTTAAAGGGTGACTATTCCTTTTACTGATCATATTCAACTGAGCTCTTATAATATTTCTAAGTTTTGAACGCTGTTTTTTCTGCTGTGTTCTGAAGAAAATAAGTAAGCCAACCAACGATATAAACAGGATAATAATAGCAGCATTCTTCACCAAATTCATCTGTCCGTTCTTTTTATTAGTCTTCCCTTTAGAAATCTCAGGACCTTTCATGGTGAAACTTTGGTTACGGGCAGCAATGCTGTCATACATCCTTACATATTTTACCGCATATAAAGAAGCTTTGAAATTGTCCCCCGTTCCTTCATAGTAATCATTAATATTAGAATATACTGCTTTTTTAAGCTTAAGACTTCTGGAGGTATCTGCTATTTTTTCAGCTTTTTTAAGATATAATTCGGCATCTTTCCAGTTTTTCTGCTTCAAACGGATACCTCCCAGCCCATTATAGACCAATCCCAATGTACAGCTGCCATCTTTAAGCAGTCCTTCAGCTTTTCTATAATAATTTTCTGAAACGGAATATTCATTAAGCTTAAAATAAACATCTCCCAACACCTGATAAGAAGCGGCTGCCGTTCTATCTTCATTACGGCTGTCTATTTTTTCAAAATATTTCAGGGATGACTCAATGTATCGTATTGCATTTGAATAATTGCCCAATTCCATTTCATAGAAGGCCATTTCCTGATTCAATAATCCTGCTGCCTCATTACTTTTCTGAAAATCAGAGATCTTCCCTGATGCTTCCAGCCCTTTTACAATGTATTTTTTGGACCTTTCGTATAACCCTACCTGTCTATATTGTCTGGCAAGTAATCGGGTTACTACAGCCATCCATTCCGGATCATTTGCCTGATTGATTACAGAATGGGCATTTTCACTATAGCATATTGCTTTTTTAAGCTCTCCTGCATGATGATAAAGTTCCGAAGAAAGAACAAGACATCTTATTTTCTCTGAAGGCGTTTGTGCTGACAGATAAAGAGAATCTGCAGTTTTGATCGCTTTGGGTAAATCCTTATAAGCTGTAACAGAAGAGGTTCTTTCACAGATAAGATCAAAGTTATTTTTTTCTGAGCGAATATGGGGATAGCTGTTGCCAGCAAAAACAAAAATTTCAGAAGATTTTTAGACATAAAAAAACAAATTATTATTTTTATTTTATAATAATTCATCATTACTTTAACAGGGAGTGTCTTTTTGTTTTTTACAAAACTAGTGATATTTTATTTTTTATTAAAATATAATATTGAAATTTAATCATTTAACCCAAAACAGCATTTTACATTAATTTTAACAATTATACTAAAACAATAGATGATTATCTTTCATATGAGCTGATATCTGTTTTAAAAGTAAGGTTCCTGTATAATTATTTTCAATATGGACGGCTTATGTGTCATCATATTTATTACATTTGCATGGAATAAAAAGTTTTTATGAAAAAAATAGCTATACTTTCCTCCATATTCATAGGAGCCCTTGTATGGGCGCAGGGAATTAAATTTGAAGAGGGCAAATTTGCCACTATCCTGGCCAAAGCAAAAAAGAAAAAAAGCTGGTCTTTATAGATGCATATGCCTCATGGTGTGGACCTTGTAAACTGATGGTGAAAAACATTTTCCCCCTTCAGGCTGTAGGTGATTATTATAATTCTCACTTTATCAATGCTAAAATTGATATGGAAAAAGGAGAAGGAATTGAACTGGCAAAAAAATATAATGTAAAAGCATTCCCTACTTACCTGTTCATTGATGGAAATGGTGAAGCTGTACACAGAACGCTAGGATATGTTGAAGAGAAAGACTTTATCCAGTTTGCGAAGGATGCTGAAGATCCTAACAAAAGACTGACTTCTTTGAAGCAGCAGTTTGAGAAAGGAGAAAAAGATCCTGAGTTTTTAAAGAATCTTGCAGGGCTTACCATGTATAATGATGCTGAGTTTGCCGGTAAAGTACTTAACCGTTATTTTCAGCAGAAAGCAGGCTTAGACCAGGAAGATATTCAAATGCTTCTTTCGGGAGTTCAGACTACAGACAGCCCTTTGTACAAGATTTTCCAGGATAAAAAAGCAGATATCGTTAAATTCTTCCCGGAAGATAAGTATGAAAAGTTCGACAAAAATATCAAACTGAATACCGTTTCCAAAAAAGCATATAACGCAGATACCAAAACGTGGAATGACAGCTATTTTATGGCTGAAACTCAGAAATTCCTGAGCAAAGAAGAGGCGGACAAGATCTTAAAAAGAATGAAAGCCAACAGAGCTTTAAAGAATAAAGATATTCCTGAATATGAAAAATTGATTCTTGACATTTACAAAGATTATTCTGCAGCAGGTTCTGAAGAGTTGAATTCTCTTGCATGGAACTTCTTTGAAAATGTAAGCAATAAAACGTCTCTTGAGAAAGCAATCAGCTGGGCACAGGAATCTGTGAAGAAAGACGAGAACTTTGCCAATACAGATACTTTAGCTAATCTTTACAATAAGGTTGGCGACAAGAAAAATGCAAAAATGTGGGCTGAAAAGTCTATTGAACTTGCAAAAAGTACCGGACAGGATTCTTCTGATACAGAAAAATTATTGAAAAGTCTTTAATAAGTAATACACCATAAAAAACCCGCAGAACTGAAGTTCTGCGGGTTTTTTATTATATTATTGAACCACTCCGTCAAAAATTCTTTGAACTTTCGCCACCCCTTCAGAGGAAGAGAATTTTCACATTTCCAGTTGTGGTATCAGTGAAAACCAGAGGGTTCTTTTACCTATTAATATTCAAAAAGGACACTTCCCCACGTAAATCCGCTTCCGAAAGCTGAAAGAAGTACAAGATCTCCTCTTTTGATTTTCCCTTGCTCAATCGCTTCACTTAAAGCAATCGGAATAGAGGCAGCCGTTGTATTTCCGTATTTCTGGATGTTATTAAAAATTTTATCATCCGGTAAACCAAATTTTTGCTGAACAAACTGAGCAATTCTCAGATTGGCCTGATGCGGGATAAACATGTCAAGATCTTCAACGGTTTTTCCAGCTTTATTCAGGGCTTCCATCATCGTTTCCGGAAATCTTGTTACTGCGTGTTTGAAAACGAAGTTTCCGTTCATAATAGGATACACTTCTTTATTGGTAACATTCTCAGGTTCCTTTCTCATCCTGTCACTCCATCCGAACTTAGAACCCGGAAACTGTGTGCACAATTCATCTGCATATTTCCCTTCAGAATGCATATTTACAGCTAATATATCTCCTGCTTTTTCATCTTCTGTAGCAGAAAGTACTACTGCTCCTGCTCCATCTCCAAAGATTACAGAAACCCCTCTTCCTTCATCAGAAAAATCCAATCCAAAAGAATGAACTTCTGCTCCTACAACAAGAATATTCTTATACATTCCCGATTTAATAAAAGCATTGGCAACGCTCATAGAATATACAAACCCTGAGCATTGATTTCTTACATCTAAAGCTCCGATGGTATCACATCCCAGCATATCCTGAAGCAATACTCCACATCCAGGAAAATAATAGTCCGGAGAAAGTGTTGCAAAAACAATATAATCAATATCTTTCGCGGTAAGACCAGCTTTTTCAAGGGCTTTCTCAGAAGCTTTAAATCCTAGATAAGCAGCCGTTTCCTGAGAATCGTTTCTATTCTTACGATGCCTTCTTTCTTTAATTCCCGTCCTTTCCGTAATCCATTCATCATTGGTGGTCATTAATTCTGCCAGATCATCATTGGTAACAACATTATCTGGAACATAAAATCCCACACCTTTTATTGTACTTTTAATCATATAGTTTTTTAATTTTGGCAAAGATAAAACTTATTTAACACATACTTTTTCAAAATATTAGTATTTTTACTTTATGCCAATTGATACGATATACAGAACCTCCCAGTGCGAATGGGTAGATGTGGAGGCTCCCACTGCAGAAGACCTGAAATTTCTTCATGAAAGATACGAAATCAACAATCTTCTCCTGGAAGATACTATGGATCCTAATCACCTTCCCAAATATGAAGAAGACGGAAATGTAAAATTCTTCCTACTCCGTGAAAGTACAGAACTAGAAAGAAAGAATCTGAATACGATCAGCGATATCAGCACCAAGATCGGGATCTTTTTGGTAGATAATACCATTATTACCATCCACAGGATGAAAACAAGAAGTATCTCCGAGGTGAAGAAAAAAGTTTCAATGATTCAGCAAGATCTTACTCCTCAGCAAATCATTCTGATGATCGCTATATTGATTATGAAAAGTTTTGACGACGAATCTTTGAGTCTTTTCGAAACGATGGACAATATAGAGAATGAGATTTTCCTTAAAAACACCAATCATACCAGCCAGATCCGCCGTCTTTATAAGCTGAAACGAAAATCAGGATTGAATTCACGAGTACTGATAATTTCTACGGATGCGATCGATAAATTCAAATTATTGAATCTTCAGGATTCCGAAATTGTAGATTTAAAGGATAAGCATAAAGATGTAGTGGCAGATTTTGATCATTTAAATATTCAGATTACCAACCTTATTTCCATGTTCCTGGCACTTTCGGATCAAAAGGCTAACCAGGTCATGAAAGTTCTGGCTATTTATTCTATTTACTTCTTACCAATCACCTTTATTGCTGGGGTTTATGGGATGAATTTCGATAATATGCCTGAACTTCACCATAAATATGGATATTTTATAACGTTAGGAGTCATGGCTACTATTATGATCAGTACGTTTATTTATGTGAGGCGAAAACAGTGGTAATTAATTTTTATATGAACGTAAAGGCACATAAGAATATAAAATAATCTGTGGGTTTAAGCCGCAAAGATTTTATCTCCAATAACATTTAAACCCGCTGACTATTTTAGATTAGAGATCACTTCTCCTCTGCCCGCAAGGACTACACACCCTCAAAACAAAATACCATGACCCCTGAAAACCTTAACACCATTCTGGAAGATCATTCTCTTTCGCAGGCATCTAAGGAAAAACTGATTGCTTTGCATGAGACTATTTCAGCAAAAGAATTTTCTGATCTGCTGGATCATTCAGGAAATCAATATGTGGAATTCGTACAGGAAGGTGGTGGTGTCTGGGGAAGTGCATTGGTGGGTTATCTTTATGGATTGGAAATATTCGGTGTCCGATTTCTGAAAGTGGCAGGAACGAGTGCAGGAGCAATCAATACCATGCTTATCGCTGCTTGTAAAACCAAAGAAGAAGCCAAAAGCGAACTGATTAAAGATATTCTCTTCAGCTGGGATTTTTCAGATTTTATGGATGGGAAAACCTATGTAAAAACAACGCTCCACGCGATGCTGAACAACAAAGATTTCTTTAAGATCAATGCTGTTATTGCCGCAATCCTGTTCATTATTCTGGTTAGCATTCCTTTTCTGGCACCTTCAACAACTATACTGAATGCCAAACTGATGTTTTTGATTCCTCTGATTCCGGCTGTCATTCTTTTTTTCTGCATTAAAAAGCTGTACAACAATTTCAGGAAAGAAAACAGTGGTCTTAATCCCGGAAACGTTTTTCAGAATACCATGCAAAGCGCACTGGATCATTTTGGAATAAAAACGGTTACCCACCTCAACGAAAAATTCATTCAGAAAGAAACGGACCTCAACCTCAACTATCGCTATGGAAACGGGCAGGAATACTATTTGATTGCCCTGCAAAGCATCGAAAAGATTAAAATCAAAAATCAGGAACATATTGATCAGACCCGATATAGAATTTTCTATGAAAGTGCTGTCAATAATGATTATTATAAAAACAATCCGTTTTACCTTCTTCAGTCTGATTATGTTGTGATTACCACTGATATCAATGCTAAAATTAAAGTACAGCTTCCGATTATGGCCAATCTCTACTGGTCCGAAGAAGAACTGAAACACATCAGCCCGGCTGAGTTTGTAAGAGCATCTATGGCGGTACCTTTTTTCTTTGAGCCTTTTCAGAAACAAATCAATACAAACGAAGATTCTGTAAAATACGCCTGGAAATATTGGATGAATACCAAGCCGGAAGATATTAATCCCGCAGGGGTTTTCATTGATGGAGGCAGTATTTCTAATTTCCCAATTGATCTGTTTCATGCGGATGAAGTTTTCTATCCCAGAATGCCTCTTTTCGGAGTTCAGCTCACGAGTGATTCTGATATCCTTTCTGAAAAAGGAAAAACCAGTGAAGAAATTCTTAAAACCCCGTTCAGCTATGCCGGAAATATCATCAATACCTTGAAAGGTTTTAATGATAAGACATTTTTGACGAAACATACTTTCTATAAACTGTACAGCATACAAACCGTGAACTGCGGTACCAGCAGCTGGCTGAATTTCTTTATGAAAAGAGAAGAAAAGGAAGAGCTTTTCAACAGAGGTTTTCAGGCTGCTCTTGATTTTCTCAACGGATTCAATTGGGAAAAATACAAATATGAAAGAATGATGCTTACCATGAAGGATAAAAAAATACTGAAAGAAGAGGATACACCTACGGTGGGATAAGGATTTTTAAGTATTTTAGCTTTTTAAATTTCCATGAAAAAGAGACATTTTTTTATATTAGGGATCGTTATGGTCCTTATTTTCATTGCTATTCCGGTTGTTCATGTTCTTAAAACAAAATGGAGTGAATCTGGTATTAAAAACGAAATTCCCAAAGGATATACGAATGATGCAAGCCAGCTAAATTTAACAAAAATTGATACGCTGATTAAAGTTCCTGCTTCTAAAGCTGAAATTGAAAACCAGCTTCGTCAGATCCTGAAATATGCTAAAGAAAAACATTTAAAAATCTCTATTGCCGGGGCTCAGCACAGTATGGGCGGACATACCATCTACCCTGACGGCATCCTGCTAAATATGCTCCCTTATAAACATATGGAACTGGATGAAAAGACCAACATTCTTACCATCGGTTCCGGTGCGCTTTGGGAAGACGCTATCAAATATCTGGACAAACATGGAAAGTCTATCGCCGTAATGCAGGCTTTCAGTTCTTTTTCAGTAGGCGGATCTATGAGTGTCAACGGTCACGGATGGCAAAAAAATCTTCCTCCCATTTCGTCTAGTGTAGTTTCGTTTTCACTGATGGATCAAAGTGGGAAAATTCTTAATTGCAGCAGGGAAGAAAACCCGGAGCTTTTTAAACTGGTAATCGGTGGTTATGGGCTTTTCGGGATTATTCTTGATGTGAAATTAAAAGTGGTTGACAACCTTGCTCTTCAGTATAAATATGTCCGTTTGAGTTCTGATCATTATACCGATTATTACAAAAAATTTATTTCTGAAAATCCGAATGTTAATCTTGTTTTCGGAAGACTGAGAATTTCTGATAAACATTTCCTTGAAGAAGCTACCATCAATTATTTTGAAAAAGCAGATGAAAAGCCTTTACCACTCCCCCTTCAAAATGCCAAAAACGCTGAAACGAAACGTCTTGTTTTTCGTAGTACCGTAAACAGCGAATACGGAAAAAGGCTGCGATGGGATCTGGAAACGGGAATGAATAAAATGACTAAAGATGCTGTTTATTCCAGAAATGAGCTCCTTAACGATCATGTTTCCCTCATTGAAAATAAAGACCCAAATTCTACAGATTTGCTGCAGGAGTATTTTATTCCGGATAGAAATTTTAATCAGTTTATTAAAGATATAAAACCCGTTTTGAGAAACTCCGGGCTGGATCTCCTGAATATCACCATCCGTGCAGTGAATAAGGATGAAGACAGCTATATGAATTACGCCAGAGAGCATGTTTTCGGATTTGTATTACTTTTTAACCAGAAGAAAACAGAGAAGCAGGAAAAAGCCATGAAAGTTCTCACCAACAAACTGGTAGATATTACCCTGAAAAACGAGGGTACTTTTTATCTTCCTTACCGTCTTCATATTGACAGAGAGAAAATGAGAAAGGTCTATCCGCAGGCAGAATCTTTTTTTGAAATGAAAAGGAAGTATGATCCTCAGGAACTTTTTGATAATAAATTTTACCAACATTATAAATAAAACAACAATATGAAATACATCTGCCAATGCTGCGGGGAAGAAAAGGAAGACTGGCCTGCACTCGCCTATCATGAACCCTATTTCTATTCGTGTTTATCCGAAGAAGAATTAAAAAATGCTGAGCTCAGTTCAGATTTGTGTGTCGTGGAAGATTCTGACTATACTCATAGATTTATCCGTACTGTTCTTATACAGGAAGTTACAGATGACTGCAGGGATCTGGATTATGGAATCTGGGTGTCATTGAGTGAAAAGAACTTTGATGAATATGTTGCAAATTATGACAATAAGGAATTTGAAGCTGAATATTTCGGATGGCTTTCTACCTACCTTCCGGATTATGATTTTGAAGAAAGTATTCCGACAACAGTGGTGGTAAACAATGCTATCGGCCGGCCGTTTGTTTTTCCGCATGAAAGCTATGACCATCCGTTTGTAGATGATTTTCATAATGGAATTACAAAGGAGGAGGCTGAGAAGAGAATCAACAGGGTTTTAAACAGAGAATAAATGAACTGGATTATCAGAAGTACCAAAAAGGTAAAATATCATACTAATCTTCAGGAGGTTTTGAAACCTATATGGGATGACCTCATTGTTTATAAATGGATTTTGGCAGATTTAGATTTTATGCCAGATCAGCCGCTTCCCATTAACTTTGATGAAGATTTTTTTATTTTGAATAATCCGGAATTTGAAAAACTGTATCACAGCGATACTCAGATAATTTGGGGAATAATATCAGCTGTAAAAGATAATATTGAACCCGATACTTCATTAATATCCGGATTATCTGCTGAAGATACAAGTGTTTGGAAACCTAATCATTTTTTTATTCAGGAAAGTATTGTAGAAATTATTGCTTTTGATAGCGGGTACACTATTGTAAAATTTAAAGACAAAAATCTTTCAGATAAGTTTAAAGAGTATTTTCAGGAACAGGCGGTAGATCTACAAAAGTTCAATGAAAAATATATTAATTGAGTATGAAAAAATTTATTTTAAAAAAGTTTCATATTATTGTATTGATAGCCGTTTTCCTATTTATTATATTCTGTTTAATCAGTGCTAATCTGGGGATTAATAACATACTCAAAGACCCTAAATATACAATTGGAGAAGCCACCTCAGACTGGCATTATAAAAATAATAATGGGGTGGGAATAGATTATGAATATTATGTTAATGGTATTACATATTCTAAAACTGCTAATTTTTCTTATCAAAAAGGAGACAAATTCCTTATCATTTTTGATTCTATAAAACCTAATAATTCAGCGATACTTGACATCTACTCGATTGAAAACTATCTTATAGATTTAAAAGTTCCTTCAAAAGGCTGGAAATATCAGGATGTTCCTTTTAATATTGACAGTAATACGATAAAAAAATATGTGCAGGACTGGAATGTGGAACCTTTTGAATATATTCAAAAGTAGGCTGAACACATTGGAAATTCAAGGTTTCAACCTACTTTTTATATCATTATAAATTATCCAAGAACTCCAGATACATCGGAACACTTCTGTTGATCCATTCATCGGAAGAATCTCTTTCAATTCCATAGTAGACGAAAGGTTCTTTATAGTCTGCTTTTATATAATCAAAAGTCAGTTCGTAAGGTCTGAAAAGCTCATTCATCGTATATTTATATTCTCCGGAGGTAGAGTATCCTTCCTCATCTATTCCTGCAGTGACAGCCAGTGACATTTTCTTTCCGGCTAGTTTAAAACCACTGTTGCTTCCATACGCCCAGCCATACAAAACTACCTCATCCAGCCATTGTTTTAAAAGTGGTGGGCTGCTGAACCAGTAAAAAGGAAACTGAAATACAACTTTGTCATAAGATTCCATCAGTTTTTGTTCTTCTGCTACATTGATTTTTCCATCAGGATAAGCTTCGTACAGTTGATGAACGGTATATTTTTCAGGGTATTTTTTCAATTCGTCAATCCATTTTTTATTAATGGCTGATTTTTCAATATCTGGGTGTGTAACAATTACTAAGGTCTTCATTATGTTTAAATTTCTGCTACAAAATTACAACACGTAACTTACATTTCGTACATTAGCAACCTATTGTATGGTACTATAAAAAATGTAAGTAATGACTAAAATAAAGGAAACTTCAACCAATTTTGCCAATAAAAAGGCACTTGCTGATGAATGTCCGGAAATCTATGCATCCAACACGATCGGAGGGCAATGGGCACTGGCCATCTGCTGCTATCTGATCAATGGGAAAATGAGATTCGGGGAACTTAGAAAAAAGCTTCAGAACATTACCGAAAGAATGCTTACGCTTCAGCTTCGCAGACTGGAAGAAGACAAGATTATTACCAGAACAGTCTATGCAGAAGTCCCGCCAAGGGTAGAATATGAACTTACAGAAATAGGATACAAACTGAAACCCATTATCCTGGAGTTTGAAAAATGGGGAAATGAGCATAAGGAATTGATGAAAAAAGCTTCAAAGAATGACTGAGGAATTAGATACATTTTATCTGGAATTAATCGTAATGGCAAGCCAAAAAGATATTAGATATATTGGATATGGCTATTAATAGAATCTTTTTTATAAAAATTGATAAAGCCAGATTCCTACAGAATGATGAAATATGCGAATAACCTAAGTACTCCGATTATCATTCCGCAGGAATTTAAAATTATATATTGATCAGTTTTCTATTTATCTTCCATTTTATTCCATAACGGATTACTTTCCAATACCTTCACGTAAATAGGGCAAGTTTCGGTATGACAACCTTTCAAATATCCGGTACTCATAAGAAATTCGTTGACAATCTCTCCACCTGTGAATTTGAAGGTTTTTTTGAATAATTTCATCCATTCCTGCAATGTTTTGGGATGATGATGTTCCAGCCATTTTTCAAATGAGCCAAATTCCTTCTGCAGTTCAATGATGGTTTTTGCATTTTCTATCGCAGCGTTCACTTTGAGTTTATTCCTGATAATTCCCGGGTCACCGAGCAATCTTTCACGGTCTTCTTCTGTATAAGCCGCTATTTTCTGGATATCAAAATGATCATAGCCTTTTCTGAAGCTGTCTTCCTTTTTCAGAACGGTTTCCCAGCTTAATCCTGCCTGATTGATCTCCAGAATCAGTCTTCCAAACAGCTCATTATCATCATGAATAGGAAAACCATAATAGTTGTCATGGTAATTTTTGTGCAGTTCTTTTCTGCTTTCAGGCTGCATGCCTTCTATTGCTAAACAATAACTCATTAGAATATATTTTCCGTTTTAGTTAAAAAATTTTCCATCGCTTCTTTAATATCAATTCCTGTTCGATCTGCCAGAACAATCAGCCACCAGATATTTTCTGCTAATTTATGTTCAAGTTCTTCCGCTGAATCTTTTTTCAGCCATGTTTTCTGATGGGACATTACATTTCTTCCTACCAATCCCGCATCAGTAAGATAAGCAAGAGCATCTTCTTCCAGAGTCCATTCTTTTCCGTTGCCTTTTATTTCCAACTGATGATATTTTTCTCTGATGTCTAAGGAACGTTTTATGATGGTATCAAAATTATTGGTGTCCATATTTTGTTGTTTTTATGTAAGCTTTGAGAGTGTAAAGATAAACCGAAACTATGACAACTGTCCGTCAGTAGTGTTTTCAATTTTTAAATGTAATAATAATTCAGATCACTTTATTTTCTTCTGCTCAGAGAATATTTAGTAGTTTAGAGGGCTCAAAAAAACCATCATGAAATCACTGTTTTCCATTCTTTTCATCATATGTTCAATGTTTTTTAAATCACAGAATTTATATTCTAAAGCGTATGGAAATCCGAAAAATTCGCCTTTGATTTTTATTCATGGCGGGCCAAGCGGAAATGCAACTTTATTTGAGGGAACAACGGCTCAACATCTTGCTGACAAAGGATTTTATGTCATTGTCTATGACAGACGCGGTGAAGGGCGTTCAAAGGATGAAAATGCAACCATGACATTCAAAGAAAGTTTTGAGGATTTAAAAGGAATCTACACAACTTATAACATCAAAAAAGCCAATATTCTTGCCCACAGCTTTGGCGGAATTATCGGAACTCTATTTACGGCACAATTTCCTGATAAAGTAAACAGTCTGACTCTTGCAGGTGCATTATTTACCCAGCAGGAAACCTATAATCATATTTTAAAACAAGCTAAAGAACATTTTAAAAATGATCCTGCCCAGCTCAAAGAAATATCGGAAATAGAAAGTCTGAACAAAAATTCTGCTGCCTATAGAAAAAGATGTTATGATATGGCCGGAAAACTGGGATTCTTCGATATGCCCCATCCTACCCCCGAAAGTGAAATGCTGAGGAATGAATACAAAGCAGGTGAATTTTACAAAAACAATATAAGAAACCCCGATTCTCCCTTGAAGTTTTATCAAAATGAACCTCAGAACAATCTGGATAATACCGCTGTTTTAAAAGACATCCGGAAAAAAGGAATTCCCGTTTTTGCGGTCTATGGTAAAAATGATGGAATATTTTCAGAAAACCAGCTGAATGATCTTAAAAATATGGTCGGAAAGAAAAATTTCAAGCGTATTGATAATTGCTCCCATTACTTATTTGTAGATCAGCAGGACGATTTCCTACAATTCATGAAGCTTACATTAAAATAAAGTGTAGATTTGTAATTATGCCCCATTCAGGACTTCATATGAAAACTTATAAAGCTGTCATTACGATGCTTATATTGGTGTTTTCATTGTCTCCATGTTCTGTCAAAAGAAATGTTCTTGATATTTTTGACATTCAGTACATCAGCGGCCTCAATAAAGTAAAAACAACCTCATCTCTTTCCTTCAGCTGTGATGCGGCTTCTGCTTCTTCCGGGGTATCAGTTTCAAAAGCTAGAGCTCAATGCAGATACAAAGAATCCTTATCCGGTATTTATTTCGCTGCTGGGAACTCTTTTGAAGAGAAGATTTTTTTCAATCAATATTCAGGGCATTCTACAGGAAACAGCCCACCGAAATATATTTTATTTAAAAGACTGAAACTTAATCTGGTTTAAACTTTTTTAAACCTCATTAAAAATCAGTTTTTTACAATAACAATATTAATTTCAATGAAACATACCATAAACAGCCCGTCTTCGGACCTGGCCGGATTATATACATTATCTCTCCGAATGGTTATCGGATGGACTTACTTTTCAGCTTTCTGGCGCAGACTTATCCTTGAAAACAAACTTATTCCCGATGAACAGGGATATATCGGGGAAAAATTCAATCATTTTTTACCCAATGCCCTCGGAATAAAACCAATTATTGAATATCTGGTTACCCATCCGGATGCTTTAGAGAGATCCATGATTACTTTCACCATCATTGAAGCCATTGTTGGATTATTGATTATCCTTGGATTATTTACCCGCTTGATGAGTATCGGGATCTTCAGTCTTGCCCTTGGAATCCTGCTAGGATCCGGATGGCTGGGCACAACCTGTCTTGATGAGTGGCAGATAGGGGTTTTAGGAGTCGCAGGCGGATTTGTTCTGTTTCTTACCGGAAGCGGTCCATATTCGATGGACTATTATTTCATAAAGAATAACAAGAGCTTTACTCAAAAAAAATGGTTCCCATGGTTGGGTTCGGGAGATCTGCCCGTTTCAAAACCTAAAACGATTGTCTTTGCGGGCTCGCTCATTATATTCGGATTAACTCTTTTTACCAATCAATATTTCCATGGAGGTGTATGGGGAACCTTACATAATAAATCGGTAAAACCCAAGCTGGAAATATCAAATATCTCCCATAGCAATTCGGATCTGACATTTGAAGTGTACAGAACGGAAGGTGCTGATGTCTATGGTTCTTTTCTGATAGGCATACATATTCTGGACAAAAACGGAAATATTTTAAAAGAATTGAACCATAAAGAACTTTCCGATTTTTCTAAAGACAATATAAAAAACCATTACGTTACCAAAGTAAAACCAGGAAAACACAGTCTTGTTATTCCGTTGGGAGCAAAGGCGGATTTAACTCTGAATATTGATGACATTCTTTTGAAAAGTGAAATTTATGCCCTGAAACTGATTGATGTAAGTGGTATTGAGTGGATAGAGAGGATTGAATAAAATATTTTGTTAGTGTACACAAAGGCGCAGAAAGTTCATATAAATATGTTATAAAACGCAAGGATTTTATCTCCGATAAAATTGAATACTGCTGATATTTTTGATAAGGTTATCGTTAAAGTGTGTGTGATTTTATGTTTTGGCTAAAGCCAATTGAAGGTATTGTTCTTTTGTAAATGGGCTAAAGCCCATTCCTATTGAATTTTTTCTCCATGATTATGATTTTATTAAAATTAAGATCTGCAGAATTAGCAAAATCTGCGAGATGCTTTATGCACTTTGACTAAAGCCATTAGATATTCATTTACAGAAAAAGCGGACTAAAGTCCGCTTTTTTTTGATATTTGAAATTATTATTTTCATTACTATTTTTCTGAGACAATGATATGATAACTGCATGAGCTGTCCGGATCAAGCTTCAGGACTTTTATTTCAAGTAAAACATCCAGTCCCATGGTATCGCAAACTCCCTGTATGAAAGGCTTTATGACCGGCCATTTCAGCAAACTTGCAATCTGCAGGCTCTGCGTTATTTTATGGTAACGGTCTACTCCTTTAATCAGCAATTCGCCTCTGTGATCATTTAATTCTTTAAATTCAAAATTATATTCGGGACTGGATGTAAAAACTGCTCCTATCAATATTTTTGCCACAGCCGGAATACCGGGCTGCAGATTAGGTTTTGCTTCAAGGTTCCTCAGTGCCATTCTTGATCCGAGATCATACATAAAAATACTGGAAAGCTGCTCAATAGCTTCTGCTCCGTAAAGCTTTCCGATTTGCTTGAGCATGCCTCCATAAAACGCTCCTGTAATATCTGACAAGCGTTGAGTAAGCTCTGTAAAAGTTCCTGGGAAAAAATCTGAAATAATCTGGGCCTGATTCATTTCAGGAAGGTAAATATCATTTTCCCTGAAATCTGATAATGCCAAATAGGTCTCCGGAAGTTGTATTTGATTCATATTTAATGTTTTGTAAGTATTTTGAGATCATGGTTAAGTTTAGTATGAAAGAAAAAATAGTAGTAATAACAACCTTTAGGAAAAAAGACTATTACATTTATGGGTATAAAAGCATCGTAAAGGGTAAAATACGATAAGCTGAGATACAAATACTCTTCAGATAAAAGTCCTGTAATATCGTAAGACTCTACTTTTTGAAAAGGCATTTTGGGGTTGAGGGAATCTATTCATATTTTTTCATTTGGTTATGTAAAACTAAAAAAATAAATAAATTCTCCAATAAGTGATATTAATTTATTTAAAAAGTACATTAAGGTTAAATAGTTTATATTTAAATATTTAATTAGAAAACTTACAGATAATATGAGTAGACATATACCTAAACCAATCAGTGATAAAGTATTTCAAATGCATTTTTTTGAATGTGCTTGGTGTTGTGAAAAATTAACTGAACGTCATCATATTGAGGAATATTCAAAAGGAGGAAAGCATGAAGTTGACAATTTAATTTTATTGTGTCCCAATTGTCATACGCAGGTTCATAAAAATGAAATTTCAGAATCCGATTTACTTAAGAGAAAGTCAACTCACCTGAAAGGAGACAGACTATCTGGAGGAATACAGTTTGACATTAACACTTTAAGAGTAAAATTAGGAAATAATTTTTTTGAAAATGTTCCAATTTTGATAATGATTAATAAAGAAAATATATTGGGATTACAAAAAGTAAATAATAATATACTTTTAAATTGTAGATTCTATAATGAACAAGGTTATCTAATATTTTGGATGTCTGCAAATAGATATTGGGCTCAGTCGGATTTTATAATTAGATCTAAAAAAATGAAATAACTATAAGTAATACAGAGAATGATAATTATATCTTAAAAATATGGGCTGAAAACGAAGAAATTAATATAGCTGGAAAAAACTACGTTAATGGTTCAATTGTTGAATTCTCGCCAACCTTTTTGAATTTTAATACCCCGACAATGTACTCCTTTAATAATTGCATATTTGCTAATAGTCCAGTTGGCATACATATAAAGGACTAAATAAAAAAAACCTTCGAAAATTTCGAAGGTTTTTTTTTAAAATTTAGTGCATGGCTTCACTCAAATCTATTTTTTCTTTGCTTTTCCTTTCTTTTACGAGTAAGATAAACGGAATACATATCAGGAATACGATTCCGAGGTAAAGAAATACGTCCATATAGGACAATACTGTTGCCTGTTTGGTTACAGATAAATCAAGCATTTTATAAGCGGCATTCATAGCTTCATCAGGTGTTTTTCCTTTTGCGATAAAGCTTGCCTTTAGGGCAGCCAGCCTCTGCTGAACTTCAAAGCTATTTTCGTCCAGATGGGAAATCAGATTATTCCTGTATTTCTGACCTGCATTGGCGATAAATGTTGTAATGGCAGCAATACCAAATGATCCTCCTAACTGTCTCATCATTCCTGTAAAGGCTGCTCCCTGACCAATCTCCTGACCTTTCAAGGTACTTAGTGATAAAGAGGTAATCGGGATAAATAATAATCCAAGACCTGCTCCTCTTACAATCAACATCCAGAAAAAGGCATCTTTACTGGTATCTGGTGTCAGAATTTTATAGCCCCAGAAACTATAGACAAAGAAGATAAAGAGTCCTAATGAAACCAGGATCTGCTGTTTGGCTCCTTTTGCTAATAGTCTACCGATAATAGGCATCATAAAGGCAGTTGTCAATGCAGCGGGAATCATCAATGCTCCTGACTGAAGTGCCGTCCATCCCAAAATACTCTGTGTATAGAGTGGAACGATGAACGTGGAACCATAAAGTCCGAATCCAAGCACGAATGACATCATTGTTCCGATTCTTAAGTTACTATTTTTAAGTACCCTGAGCTCAACGATCGGATATTTAAAGGTAAGTTCCCGCCAAAGGAATAATATAAATCCTAAAATTGCCGCTGCAGTAAATGCTACAATCATTCCGCTTTCAAACCAGTCTTCTTCATGTCCTCTTTCCAGAATGAATTGTAATGAACCTACCGTTACTGCCAGTAAACCAATTCCAATCCAGTCGACATCCGAAACTTTACGTTTTTCTGCATATTTCGGACTTCTTACAAACTGAAGTGTCATCAAAGTAGCCGCAATTCCGATCGGAATATTAATATAGAAAATATATGGCCAGCTGAAATTATCAACGATATACCCTCCAAGAGGCGGACCTAAGGTAGGGCCGATAATTACTCCCAGACCATAAATAGCCTGAGCCATACTTCTTTTTTCAATCGGATAAGATTCCGTAATGATCGTCTGTGAAGTTACCAATAAGGCTCCCCCACCGATTCCCTGCATCAATCTGAAGAACACAAGTTCCCAGATATTGGTCGCATTTCCACATAAAAATGAAAATATGGTAAATATAATGATGGATGCCGCAAAGTAATTTCTACGCCCAAACTGCTGGGAAAGCCAGCTTGTCATCGGTACTATAATTACGTTACCAATGGCATAAGCCGTAATTACCCATCCCACTTCTGAAAGTGTAGATCCAAGATTCCCCTTCATTTCATTCAAGGCAACATTGACAATCGTGGAGTCTACAATTTCTAGAAGGGCACAAAGGATAGCAGTAATCGTAATGATCACTCTACGCGCTCCATATTCTACTAATGAATCTTGCATAAGTTTTTTACGATGTAAAAAATCAATGGTGAATTTTGCTTCGCAAGTGAATCGTGAATTATAAAGCAGTTTATATTAAAATGACTATAAAAACTGATTCACTATTAAAAACGAAGTTCATTGACTTTTAACAATTTTAAATGTTATTTCAAAGCAACCTCTGCCTTCACGTTCATACCTGTTCTCAATCTCTTTGCAATATTCTTATCAAGATTTACAAAATCAATTTTCACAGGAAGTCTCTGAACTACTTTTACGAAGTTACCACTCGCATTATCCGGAGGAAGTATAGAGAAAGTAGCTCCTGTAGCCGGAGAGAAAGAGCTTACTACTCCATCAAATTTCTGGTCAGGAAAAGCATCAATTTCAATTTTCACTTTCTGTCCTTCTACCATCTTATCAACCTGTGTTTCTTTAAAGTTGGCCACTACCCATTTCTGGTCGTTTTTAACCAAAGCAAACAACTGTGATCCAGCCTGCAGATACTGACCTGCCTGAGTAGATACTTTTCCTACGTGTCCATCTTCAGGGGCAAGGATTACGGTATATGATAAGTTTAATTTTGCATTTTCAACATCTACTTCTCTCTGCTTTGCCACAGACCCTGCAACACTGATTTGTTGGGAGCTTGCTGCTGTCTGAGAAGAAGCAATATGGGTTTGCTGAGCAATTTGATTTCTCTGGTCAATCAAAACCTGCAGCTGTCTGTCTGCTGATTGTTTTGCAGCCAGAGCCTGCTCATATTGCTGTTCTGTAATAGAGTGGTCTTTCACAAGATTAGCATATCTTTTCAGATCCTGAGTAGTTTTCCAAATATTTACTTTCGCTGCTTCTATCTGAGCATTAGCAGTTACTACAGCAGCTTCTGAAGAACCGATATTTTTTGAAGTAGCCGTTGTAGTAGCTTCTGCATTTGAAATATTACTTTTGGCTGTAGATAGTGCTGCCTGAGCCTGCTCAAGAGCCATTTTCTGATCTCTGTTATCCAAAATCACCAAAGTATCTCCTTTCTTTACAAACTGATTATCTTTTACCTTTACCTGAGCTACATAGCCAGAGATTTTAGAAATTACAGGAGCCATATTGGAAGTAATCTGAGCATCGTCAGTTTCTTCATGATACTGTCCGTAAGTGAAGGCTCTGTAACCGTAGATTCCTCCTCCGATTACTACTGCCGCTAAAATGATAGGAAAAACTAAACTTTTTTTCTTTTTAGGTTCAATTGCCTGTGTATTATTATTTTCCATTTTGGTTTCGATCTGCTTATTTAATTGTTAAAGTTCCTGTTGTCTGTAATAGTTTTCTGTATGCCAGTGCAGCATCTGCCTTAGCATTGATCACGCCAACGTTGGCCGCGATCTGAGCGGCGTCTGCATCCAGCAATTCGGTCATGGTTGCAAGACCGTTATCATATTTATTTTTTGTAATTCTATAATTCTCATTAGCCTGTTCAGCAGTTTTTTCGAAAACGACAATTCTCTTTTTTGAATAGTCTGTGTTCTGATATTCTCTGTTCACATCAAGCTTAATGTTGTCATTCAGTAATTCATCAGTAGCTGCAAGTTGCTTTTCTCTCGCTTTGTACTGTCTCAATGAAGAATTTTCTTTCCAGATATTGGATAAATTATAAGAAACTCCAATCCCAACATTAACGGCATTGTAGACCGTAAGAAACTTAGGAATATCTGCTGCTACATAACCTCCTGTAAATGCGATGGAAGGAAGGTTTTCTGCTTTTGCAGCTTTTGAACCTAATTCTGCAGCTTTTCTCTGCTGTGCTAAAGCCTGTAAGTCTTTACGGTTTTCTCTGGCCTCAGTAACATAGAAATCAACAGGTTTTACCTCTGTTCCTTCTTCAATATAATTCTGATCTACTTCAATCTCTGTCGTTTCAGGAATACCAAGTAATAAATCCATATTGATATTGGCAATATTGTAATTATTTTTAGCTTCCAACAGCTGAAGTTCAATATTTGAAGTCTGAAGATTTGCTTTTAATCTGTCATTTCTGGCGATCAACCCGTTATTTTCCATTTTAAGGAAGGTTTCATCTCTTTTTTGAGAAGCAGACAGGTTTTCTTCAAAAACTTTGATCGCCTGATTGGCTTTAAATAGGTTGTTATAAGCCTGCGCAACATTATAAGCAATGGCTGTTTTATCGTTCTCAGTACTTAGTTTTGACGCTTCCACCAAATATTTAGCTGATTGTATCCCATATCTGATTCTTCCTCCGCTGTAGATAGGAACGCTAAGATTAGCTGAACCATACAATACCTGATGTACTTCAGGACCGCCTGCTCCGCCTGAAAGCCCCGGAAGTTTAATATCAACATTCGGTTTTATCGGAAGGTACATGTAACTTCCTGACACTTTCAATTCTGGTAACTGTTTGTTTTTCGCTTCCAAAAGATCAGCTGTAGCCTCTTCGATCTTGGCTGCATCGATCTTGAGATTCTTGCTGTTCTGGATTCCCAGCTGTACGGCTTCGTCAAGAGAAAGTGTTTTTTTCTCCTGAGCATTTGCATTTGCTATTCCTACGAATAGTGATAATGCAATCACTGAGTTATTTATTCTCTTCATAACCTAAAAGGTCTTTTAGTAAATATTTTATATGTTTATTAAGTTCTGTATAGTATTTTTCGTCAAAAGCCTCCTCATCTTCTGTTTCGTTCAGGAATTCTTTATACATTTCTTTAGCATTGAATGCATAAAACAGAGTTCCGCTTACGGTAGAATGAAGCAGATAAATAGGTGGGTTTTTGGTAAAAATTCCATTTTTAAGACCGCTTTCCAATATTTGTGAATACATAGAAAGGAATCCCATTTTGGTTTGCTTCAAAAATTCTACAATCTGAGGATTTTTACTGTGCAGCTGCTCTCGCTGCATAATCCTGTAAAAGCATTTTTGAGTTCGGATCTTGTTAGAAAACTGATCAATTACTCTTTCAATCTTCTGCCATTCGTTGATATCTGTTCTTCCCAAAAGATCTTTTGAAAAAAACTGACCTTCATTCATTCTGTATTCCACTAATTTCTCATAAAGTTTTTCCTTAGAGCCAAAATAGTATGAGATCATAGAGATATTTACATTAGCATCCTTTGCTATTTCCCTGGTGGAAGTTCCTTCAAACCCCTTTTCTGCAAAGAGCTTCTCGGCCGCAAATAATATATTTTCTTCTTTTGAAATCATGTTAGTGTTCATTTTTCAGGGCGCAAATTTACATAAGTTTTTGTTAAAATCAAACGATTGATTGATTATTTAATATAGATTTAATTTATTGTAAACAAAAGACTATTTCTATAATTACATATCGAAACAACAGGTAATCCTACATTTACAAGAAGAAACCGCAGTAATATCTCTGTTTATATAAGATTACGGAAATGAATTAAAAAGGGATTACATTGATCAACTTTAAAAATTGAGATCATGAAAAAAATAATTTCAATTGCAGCGCTAGTTTTTTTCACATTGAGCTATGCTCAGGAAAAGACAAAAAAACTTAGTACAAGTCTTTAGATAAAAACAAAAACTCCGGTAACATTACCGGAGTTTTCTTTATGTGCTTTTGTGAATATATCTTGATAATTTTATGCCCAGATCGGTCCATACAATTTTAGGATTTCCGTTTCGGGTCAGATGCAGATCTGCGGTATTGATTTCTTCTAAAATACTTTCAATATTAGCTCCGCTGATGAATTTCGAAAATCCTGCCCAATTGAAGCCATTGGCATTGATCTTTTTATATACCAGATTTTCGGACTGATAATTCTGAAGGAGTGCCAACCTAAAAATTTCAGAACAGTAATTCAGGAAATTCTTCTGTTTTTCCCTGTTCCATCCTGCAATTTCTCTCGCCCAAAGAATAATACTCCTAAGATACTCGGGTTTCTTTTTCACCATAAAAGCATCTCTCACCCATTGTACAAAAAGTTTTTCAAATTCGTTGGTTTTATCTCCCGAATTAAAAAGCTTTACAGCATCATTCAGGTCTCCCTGTGCCTCATGAACAATCTCTCTTATTTTATCTTCCGAAACAGATAATTTCGTTTTAAGGTGACTCTCAATATCTTCATCAGTGATTCTTGGGATTTCTACCACTTGCGTTCTGGAAAGAATGGTAGGAAGGATATCGTTTGTGCTTTCTGCAGTAAGAAGAATGATCGTTTTGGCTGGTGGTTCTTCCAAAAATTTCAAAAACTTGTTGGAAGCGGCAATATTCATTTTATCAGCTCTCCAAACAATGAGGATTTTGGTTCCTCCTTCATAACTTTTTAGTGAGAATTTTTGATTTTGATCATCAATCTCATCCGCCGAAATAAAAAGCTGTTTATTTTCGGATTCTAAAAAAGCCGTCCAGTCATCATAGCTTGCATAAGGAGAAGCCAGTATCATTTCTCTAAACTCTTCAAATTTATTCTTGCTTAAAGAATTTTTATTATCTGTAAAAACCGGAAAGCTGAAATGCAGGTCCAGGTGATTGAGATGCTCTACTTTCGCTGCAGCATGTTCATTTTCCTTACTTAAAATTTCCCGTGCATAGGCCAATACCATAGGTAGAGTTCCGTATCCCTCCTTTCCTACAAAAAGTTGGGCATGGCTCACTCTGTTTTCGGCAATGCTTTCTCTAAGAAGTTTTTTCAGATTCGTCTGTCCGGCGATGTTCTCCCAATTCATGTTTCAAAGATAAAAAATCTTATTCCAATTTATAAAATTAAGTCTGCTTAAAATGCATAAAACTATATATACTTACTTCTTGAAGGTTCAGAATATCTATTATATGATAGGTAATATCAATAATCTTATTAGAATAAAATCAAAAATTAAATTGTGTAAAATTTAATTTTAACCAATATATTTGCGAAGTGAAATTTCTCGTAAATTACATTACCATTTCAACTTATACTCTAATAATAAAATCATCAACCAATGAATAAAGATTTAGAACAAAAAATCAAAAGTGTATTTCAGAAACAGAAGGCTTTTTTCAAAACGAATCAGACTAAAGATATTGAATTCAGAAAGACTCAGTTAAGAAAATTCCGTGACGTATTTTTACAGCATACGGATGATCTTTGTGAAGCTTTATCCATCGATTTGGGGAAAAGCAGAAAGGAAGCAGAGTATGTGGAAATTCAAATTGTCATCAGTGAACTTGATTATCTTCTTGAGAATATTGATGAGTGGGCAAAGCCGACTCCGGTACTTTCAAAACCACATCCATCAGGAGCAGAAGTTGAGAGCAAGATAACCTATCAACCTTACGGCGTTACTTATATTATTGGCCCATTCAACTACCCTGTTCAGCTGACTTTCAGTCCGCTTATCGGAGCTCTGATTGCAGGAAATACGGCTATTATAAAACCTTCGGAAAATACCCCTCACGTTGCAAAAGTTCTTGAGCAAATTGTCAATGAATCTTTTGACGAATCTTATGTAGCAGTTATTCAGGGAGCTATTGAGGAAAACACCCTCTTATTGAGCTTCCCTTTTGATTATATCTTCTTTACAGGAAGTCCTAATGTTGGAAAAATCGTCATGAAAGCTGCTGCAGAACAATTAATTCCATTGGCTCTGGAACTTGGAGGAAAATCTCCTACTATTGTTCATAAGGATGCAGATCTGGATAAAGCAGTGACAAGAATATCCTATGGAAAATGGATCAACTGCGGTCAGACATGTGTTGCTCCGGACTATATTTACATTCATGAATCTATAAAAGATGCATTTATCGAAAAGTTTAAAGCAAATTTAGAAACCACTTATGAAGGTAATTCTTTAGGAAAAATCGGAAAAATTATAAGTCAAAACCAGATTAAGCACCTTGCAGGTTACCTGGAAGCAGCTCCTGAAAAGGTAATCTATGGAGGGCATTATGATCTTGAAACCCGTCATTTTGAAGCTACGGTAATGGATAATGTTACCTGGGATGATCAAATTATGCAGCAGGAAATTTTCGGTCCTATCCTACCTATTATGACGTATAATGACATTGAAGAGGCTTTGGAAGAAATCAATAATCGTCCTAAACCATTGGCTTTATATGTTTTCACGGAAAATCAGGAGTTTGCAGATTACATTCTCAATCATACGACAAGCGGAGATGCGGAAATAAACAATACTATCATCCATGTTGGCTCTCACTATTTGCCTTTTGGAGGGGTGGGAACTTCAGGAATGGGAAAATATCATGGCAAATTCAGCTTTGAAAGTTTTAGCCACAGCCGTTCTGTTCTTCAGGTAAAATAATAATAGAGATAATACTCTGTATAAACCGAGACTGTTCATCATAGAACAGTCTTTTTTCTATAATAGAATTACTATTTTTATTGATAAAAATTTGCATTTTTCTTTTAAAGGAAGGCCCTTAACAAACTTTAACCACATATAATTTTTACAATTCATTAATATTTAAGATATTTGCGCATTATTTTAAAAATAAAGAATGAAAAAAATCTTTGTAGTATCATTCATATCAGTTGGATATTTTCTGAACGCACAGAGTCTAAGCAACTCACCTTATGCAACTTATGGAATTGGAGATGTGAAATATGATAATACGATCGAAACTGCTTCTATGGGAGGTATATCCACTGCTTTTATCAGTGATTTTACCAGTAGTTTCAATTTTGCCAACCCGGCAAACAATGCCAATTTCGAACTTACGAGTATCAGATTGGAGGCTACCAATGAAAACAATTATTTCAAATCGAACTTTAACGATATGAAATCTACAAAGCATTCTACGTACCTTTCCAGTATTTCGTTAGCATTTCCGTTATCTTCAAAAGTAAAAATGGGAATCTCTTATCAGCCATACAGTTCTAAAAGCTACGATATCGTAACTGAGCAGTTTGCTGACGATAAGACTCCTCTTTATAAAAATAACTTTAAAGGAAGCGGAACTTTGAACACCGCACAGGTAGCAGTTTCTTATAAAATCAATCAGGAACTTTCTGTGGGGGCAAGAGCTAACCTTTATTTTGGAGATCTTAGTGACCTTAACGAATTCCGTGCTTATAATGCTGCCACTGGTAGTTATGCTGGTGAATACGTGAATGGTTATCAGACGAAAAACAGAATCAGAAACTTTAACTTTACCCTTGGTACAAGTTATCAGACTTTAAATACACGTACTGACAAGAAGTTTACAATAGGAGCTACTGCTACATTTGGTAACACGAGTAATATGACTACTGAGTACATCAACAGTACCTACAGATATTCTGATACTCAGGAAACGACAAAGGTTACCGGATCAGAAACAATTATAGAACAACAGAATACAAAATCTAAAAACCTTCTTCCATTACAGGCATCCGTAGGGGTTGGATATGGAAGTGAAAATCATTGGTTTGTATCTGGACAGGTTGACTATAAAAAAGGAGAAAACATTGCTTATTTTGGTAAAACTTTTGATTTCCAGGATACCTACAGAATTTCTGCCGGTGGATGGTACCTTCCTAACTATAACAACTTCAGAAGCTACTTCTCAAGGGTAGTCTATAGATATGGAGCTTTCTATGAAAGAGGAAATCTTAATCTGGATGGAACGAGCATCAACAAATTCGGTATCTCCGGAGGGGTAATGCTTCCATTCAAAAACAGTAGTATCACAAGAATGAGTGGTCTTGAAATAGGTGTAGAAGTTGGAAAAAGAGGAACTCTTAGCAACAACCTGATCAATCAGAATTTCATCAACCTGAAAATCGGCTTTAATTTTGCTGATAAATGGTTCAGAAAGGCTCTTTATAACTAGAATGAATTTTTCAGAAAAAATATCATATAAAAATATAGCATGCCTTTTTAGTTGTGCTATATTTTTTATATTGACATCCTGTGAAGAGGATCTTACCAAAAGAAATGGCAGCCAAAGTAAAAACTTCCCTTCACAGATTATCTACAAAGCCAATATTATACAGCGTGACTCTGGTTTTGTTACTTTAAAAGCCAAAGCACCCATCATTGAAAAGTATGAGCTTATTGACAGCCCGTATGTTGTAGCCAGAAAAGGAATTGATATTGAGTTCTTTGATAAAAAGAAACCTAAAGTTCCGGGAAGGATTACAGCCAAATACGCCAGAATCTTTGAATACAAAAAATTCTACGAAGCCAAAGGTGATGTAAGAATAAAAACCAATGAAGGACAGAGATTTGCGATGCAGAGTATTTATTGGGATCAAAGAAAGAACAGAATCTATACTAAAGATACGGTGTATGTCACCATGGAAGACGGCTCTACTCTAGTGGGTGCCAATGGAATGACGGCTAAAGATGATTTTTCCGAATATACGTTCTATAACAACTCCGGAGATTTCAGTTCAAAAAGAATTTCCGAGAATAAAAAATAAATCCAAAAAGAATGAAAGCTCTTGCTATTGGACTCATGTCCGGGACGAGTCTGGATGGTTTGGATATCTGTCTTGCAGCATTTGAAAAACAGGACAAATGGACCTTTCAAATCCTGAAAGCCGAGACATTACCTTATTCTGAAGATTGGGAAAACAGACTCAAAAACTCCATTCATCTTTCTGCTGAAGACTTACTGGAACTGCATTCTGAGTATGGTTTTTATCTGGGAGAGCAGGTTAAAGAATTTATTCATCAACATCAGCTTGAAAATATCAGTCTGATTGCATCCCATGGCCATACCGTTTTTCATCAGCCTCAGAGAAGATTTACGCTGCAGGTAGGTGACGGCAGAGCAATCAAGCTGGAAACCGGATTACCTGTCATCTATGATTTCAGAAGTCAGGATGTCCTGTTGAAAGGAAACGGAGCTCCATTGGTTCCGATAGGTGATGAATTGCTTTTTTCAAAATACAGTGCTTGTCTGAATCTTGGTGGATTTTCTAATATTTCTTTACAGTCAGGCGGAAAAAGGATCGCTTTTGATATTGCCCCTGTTAATATTGTGTTGAATCATTTAGCTAAGAAACTCCATAAAAGCTTTGATGAAAATGGAGAACTTGCGAAAAAAGGGAGAATACATGAAGCTTTACTTAATGAACTTAACCATTTAGATTTCTATCAGCAATCGCATCCGAAATCATTAGGAATAGAATGGTGCCATCAACATGTATTTCCGGCTCTTGAGAATATCGAAATTTTAGATGCCCTAGCCACTTTTACAGAGCACTGTGCCCAGCAAATCGCTCATGTCATCAATAAAAACAATATAAAAGATATCCTTATCACCGGAGGGGTGCTTACAACACTTTTTTAATTGAAAAAATAAGAGCAAAAACAAAATCCGAAGTCATCATCCCTGAAAAAGAAATCATCGATTATAAGGAAGCTCTGATCTTCGCCTTTATGGGTGTTTTAAAGATAAATAACGAGGTAAATGTATTGTCTTCCGCCACAGGAAGCTCCTATGATCACTGCTCAGGAATCATAGTTTAAACACATTATCTGATAAAAAACAAAAAACCTTCAAAAATGAAGGTTTTTTTATTATTTATAAGCTTCGATCTTATCGGTAAGCGTATTGATAAAGTTCTGCAATGGTTTTTCTACCATCATCTTGATGAAAGGATTAAATTTCCCTTCAAACAACATCTGAACTTCAGTCTGGTTTTCACTAATTGGGTTTAAAGTTGCTGTTAATGTAAAATCCAAGCTTGAACTTGCGGATCTTAAAACAGCTTTTTGATCATCTACTTCATCTATTTTTAACGCGATTTCTGGCATTCCCTGTAATCCAAATTTAAATCCGTTATCTCTTGTTTCAAACTTTTGAAGACCATCCGGCATAAAATCTTTGTAATTTTCAGGTGATTTTAGCAATTCGGTAAGCTCTTTAGATGATTTATTGACAATAATCTTTCGTCCTTCTAAATTCATTTTTTATTTTTGTATTTAAATTCTTAACTCTTACAAATGTATAAAGTTTTTATCAACGAAAAAAAATTATTAATATCTAAGCATCCTGAAGAACTTGAAAAAAAGCTTGGGTATGAAAATTATACGACTTTAGAGATCGCTCTTGATCTTTTGGAGAATACTTCTGTGCAGGAACTGAATGTATATGGTGAGAATTTGGACGAAATCTGGCAGGAATTCCAAAAGCTTTTCAGAATTATAGAAGCAGCAGGAGGTCTTGTCAATAATCCTGAAGGTAAGATTCTTTTCATCAAAAGACTTGGTAAGTGGGATCTTCCCAAGGGGAAAATGGAAAAAGGAGAATCCAGAGAAGAGTCTGCAGTACGCGAAATAGAAGAAGAAACTGGTCTGAAAGATGTTGAACTTCTAAAGTTTATCAATACCACCTATCATATTTATATAGAAAGAAATGGTGAGAAAATCTTAAAATGCACCCATTGGTTTGAAATGAACTTCGATGGAGAAGACACTTCCACGCCTCAAATAGAAGAGGGCATTACTGAAGTAGCCTGGAAAACGACCGCACAAATTGAGAATGAAGTATTTCCGAGCACCTTCAAAAATATTCAACTCATTGTACAAGAATTCTGGGATTTAAAGATTAAATAAATTTAATATTAAAAACCGGAAGCTGGAAAAGGGAGACTCATGTTTCTATTCAAACCGTTCTCCCCTACAGCTATATTTTTTGGTTTATATTAAAATCAATTTCTGATTTTTATACAAAGTCAATCAGTTTCTCAAGGGCAATTCCTCTGGATCCTTTCAACAATATGTTGTCAGATTGAATTTTATTCTGTTTTAAATATTCCATCAATACTGTTGTATTTTCAAAAGCAAGATCTGAAGGGTTAACTGCCTTAAAATACTTTCCTACAGTAATAATTTCATCGAAATTCAGATCCTGAGCCAGTTTTAAGATGTTTTGATGTTCTTTCTCACTTTCATCACCCAGTTCAAGCATATCTCCGATAATAATGGTTTTACGGCCTTCAAAACTGATGAAGTTATTCAATGAAGCAGTCATAGAACTTGGGTTGGCATTATAGGTATCCAGAACCAAGGTTCTCCCCTCTTTTTTCACCACCTGAGATCTCATATTGGTAGGCGTATACAATTCCAGAGCATGTTTTATTTTTTCAAAACTAATTCCGAAATGAAGACCAAGACTTGCTGCCGCACAAAGATTGGTAAAATTGTATTCTCCTGTCAGTTTTGAAACAGCTTTTACTCCTTGATAAGTTAATCCTACAAAATGTTCTTCCGAAAAAGATTCAAAATTATAATCGGATGCATCTTTTCCAAAGGTAATTTTCGGTGAATAATTTTCTGTTTTCTCAACCTGGATAGGATCATTTTCGTTAACAACAATAGTTTTATGATTGTTTTTAAGATAGTCATACAGTTCAGACTTTCCTTTGATCACTCCTCCGAATCCTCCGAATCCTTCTAAATGAGCTTTTCCAAAATTGGTAATATATCCGAAATCAGGTTGTGAGATGGTACACAGAAATTCAATTTCTTTCTGATGATTGGCTCCCATCTCAATGACGGCCATCTCATGTTCAGGTTTAATGGAAAGGATTGTCAAAGGAACTCCGATATGGTTATTCAGGTTTCCAAATGTATACTGAACATTAAACTTTTCTGAAAGAACAGCATGAATCAACTCTTTTGTAGTAGTCTTTCCATTACTCCCTGTAAGCCCGATAAAAGGAATGGTAAGCCTGCTTCTGTGATAGAGAGAGAGCTGCTGTAAAAACTCAAGGGTAGACGGAACATAGAAAATATTTTTATCTCTGTTTTCAAATTCCGGAAGCTCAACAATCACTGCCAAAGCTCCATCATCTATGGCTTTTTCTGCTAAGATAGCCGCATTGAAATTCTCACCGGAAAAGGCGAAGAAAATATCATTCTCTGCTATTTTTCTGCTATCAATAGTCACTTTTGCGGCCTGCAGAAATAAAGGATAAAACTGTTCTATATTCATGTGGAAATATATATATATATTTTTTAAAGAGGTCATATGTAATCGCCAAATCTATATGAGTATTTTAGACTTTTTAACCTAAGCGATTTCATGGTTCAAAAATAAAAAAACCTTCCGGAAATCCGGAAGGTTTTTTATAAGTATTTTTTGATAA
Organism: Chryseobacterium sp. MEBOG07; assembly: GCF_021869745.1. Classification (NCBI taxonomy): domain Bacteria; kingdom Pseudomonadati; phylum Bacteroidota; class Flavobacteriia; order Flavobacteriales; family Weeksellaceae; genus Chryseobacterium; species Chryseobacterium sp. MEBOG07. The sequence goes on along the minus strand of NZ_CP084579.1, from coordinate 1,777,521 downwards.
ATATTATCTTCTAGTTCTACTCTTATCGTTTGTTCTAGAATCCTGTGCAACACGGAATCCTACCCAACCATAAGCTCTGTTTTGATTTTTATATCTTCTTTGTCCCGGGTCCAGCCAATACGCTGTATCCTGCCAAGAACCACCTTTTACTACTCTAACCTCGTTAGAAATTCCAGAAGTTCTTTCTTTAGTATCTTTCTGTAGTTTCACTCTACCCGTTCCATCTACAACGAAACTTGTTTTAGGAGCGTTGTACATATCAAATCCTGCAGCAGAATCTGAAGCTCTGTAATATTCTAAAGAAGATTGTCTGTCACCATCTCTATAGTTTCTATAGTCAGCGATAGTCTGTCTTTCGAATTGTCCAGGAAGTCCTTTATACACTAATCTTCCGTCAGCCAAAGTATCATACTTGATAGTACCTTCGTCGATCATTTTATAAGTTCCGTCACCGTTTCTTACGATAGCTTGAGGCATGTTTCCTCTATAGTAGTTGAAATCACTGTAATCCTCATCAATGATAGGTCTGTAAACATCGGCAGTCCATTCTGAAACGTTACCGAACATACCATAAACACCAAGATCATTAGATGGGTACTTTCTTACATCAGAAGTTTGTGCAGAACCATCATTCTTCCATCCTGAGATACCAGAATAATCCCCTTTACCCATTTTGAAGTTTTCAAGGAACATTCCTCTGTCTCTTCCTTTAGTACCTCTTAATCTTTCGATTTCAGGTTTTTTACCTAAGTATTGGTTATATTCTCTGGTTTTAGCCATACCAAGAGCTGCATATTCCCATTCTACTTCAGTAGGAAGTCTGAACTTCTGTACCATTGCAGAATTTGGAGCTCTGTTGGCTGCAAGCAATCTCTGGTTTGTAGTTTTCATACCAGTTTTTTGCTGCATTCTTTTCTCATTAATATATCCTTGCATTTCAGGATCATTCGATTTGAATTTATCCATGTTAAATGCAGTACCTCCTTGGTTATTGGATTCGTTGATATACAAATCTTTAGCAATAATACCAGACTGCATCAAAGCTTTTTCGTTCGCTCTGTCTGTCAGCCACTCACAGTATCTGTTTGCTTGTGTCCAAGAAACTCCTACAACTGGATAGTAATCGAATTCCGGAGAACGCAAATACGTTTCATTATAATCGTTTCTAGCTAATTTGTTGTCCCATAATAAGGTATCCGGTAAAGCACCGTTATAGATCTCCTTAAAACTCGGGTCACTTGGTGGGAATACATACTTCAACCATGTCAGGTATTCGCGGTATTCGTAGTTAGTAATTTCAGTTTCTCCGATAAAGAATGAACTTACCTGCATTCTGCGAGGTGTGTTATTCCAATCGTGCATAACATCATCTTTCACTAATCCCATCGTAAAAGTTCCACCTTCTACATATACCATTCCAGGCCACCCCTTCTGCTTCTGTTGCTTTCCTGCAAAAAACCAACCTTGTTTCTCGTTTGGTTTCCAACCTGTTTTGCTGACAAATTTTTTGGTACCGCCACCCTTGCTGGTTCCTGATCCGCCACAGCTGGTTAATGCAAGTGTAGAACTTAATGCTATTAATGAAAACAACTTTAGTTTTTTCATAGTTGATATAAATATTTTCAAAGTACAAAGAAAAAATAAATTATTCAATAAATCAAGTAAACATTTGATTTTTTTGAAAAACGTTAACAAATTAATTTTATTGTATCGCAATTTAATTCTAAAATTTTCATTTATTTTGTAATTTAGCAATTTCAATAGTAAACATGAAACGAAAAATTACGCTTTTATCTTTAATCGCTTTTGCATCAACACTTTACGCCCAGAGAAACACCATAGAATGGAGTGGCTCTAAAATTCAGGATTTTGGTGACACAAAATTGAATCTTCCAAGTTTTAAAAATGAAGGTTTTTCTTTCAACCAAAATAACGTTTTTATAGTAACCAAGCAAAAAATTGGAGAAAAGCAATTAAAAATTTCAGACCTTGTCTGGGAAAACGTTTCCAATCAGGATTTATTTGAACTTGATAAAGGGAGTCTTCCCAATTATGATGTGGCAGATGTTGCCTATTATACTTTAGATGGAGACAGCTATGCAAGTGTGAGTATCGCATTATTTAAAAATGTAAAAGGCCGTGTTCAGAGATTATCCTCATTTAATGTTTCGGAAGCATCCGCATTTGTCAATACTACAGGTACTGTCAGTAAAATAGGATCCAACATTAACCCATTATCAAGTGGAAATTTCTACAAAATAAAAGTAGACAAGTCCGGAGTATTCAAAATTACCTCTCAATTTTTAAAAGATAACGGAATCAATCCTGGTTCTGTAAATCCTAAAAACTTCAGAATCTATGGAAACGGAGGTGTAATGCTTCCTGAGTTTAACCAGGATCCGAGATACGGAGCTTTACAGGAAAATGCCATTCAGGTAGTAGGTGAAGATGACGGCGTATGGAATGATAATGATTATGCCCTTTTCTATGCACAGGGACCTGATGGATACAATCTTTATGATACTTCCAATGGAAATGGTTTTAAAAGAAAGGATACCCGATTCAGCGAAAGAAGCAATAATGTCAAAAATATATATGAGGACTTCTCTTATTACTATATCAACTTTGACAAAGGTTCCGGTAAAAGGGTTCCGACGATTGATGGAACTCTTCCTGCCCAGGTAATTACAAGATACGACAATTATCAGGTGATCAACAAAGATCAGAAAAACCTGTTGAAAGTGGGAAGAACATGGGTAGAAGATACTCCTTTCAACAATGAAAAAACAATAACGTTCGCTACCAATTCGCCCATACAAGCGAATGATGTTGTACGATACAGAACACAAGTGGTTGCTTATAATTCTCAACAGAATACAATTGATTTTAAGATCAATAATTTAAATCCGCACCCACTGCAAATAATCCCTTCAGATACGTCAACATATCAATATACCTTCTATCCTGTAACCTATACAGGTTCTCTTACCAATCTTACCGGGAACCAGATTACAATGGTTTTGAACCCTGATATTTCTAAAAACCCTAACGGAACTTTTTATTTTGATTATGTAGAAGTTCAGTATAAAGAAAATCTTGCTTTCAATGGTTCACAGATGAATTTCAGGGATTATTCGATTGTAAGTGGAAGCAATACAGATTATGGTTTCAGCATTAGCAACGCTGCTAATATTGAACAGGTATGGGATGTAACAGATATTACAAATGCTACTAAAAGGGTGAATAAAGGAGGAGCCGGCTCTTTCAACTTTGCTTATACTGCCGCTGATCAGAATTTCAATAATGAATTTGTGGCTTTCCGTGCTGATGCTGCTTTCAGTCCTCAGTTTGTGGGAAGAATTTCGAATCAGAATCTTTCTGCTTTACAAAATATAGATTACCTTATCCTTACTGTACCTGAAATGATGGGCCAGGCACAAAGACTTGCCAGCTACCATCAGACCAATCATAATTATAAGGTAGAAATTGTAGACGTTAACAAGATCTATGAAGAATATGGCAGTGGAAGCAAAGACCTTACTGCTGTAAGAGATTTTGTAAGCAAGCTTAATACTCCTCTAGGGAGACTTCAATATGTATTTATTCTGGGGGATGCCTCATTTGATTATAAGAATAGAGTTCCGAATAATACAAACGTTGTTGCTAGCTACCAGAGTGAGCAGTCTTCAGATTATGTATCATCATTTGTAACGGATGATTATATTGTAATGACCAAGCCTCAGACTACATTATTAATTGAAAATAATTTACCGGATCTGCCAGTGGGTAGAATTCCTGCTGCGAATACCAGTGAAGCCGGAGATATGATCAATAAAACGCTGGCTTATTATAATTCTCTTCAGGGACAATCAAGTCCTTTTGGAGACTGGCGTATGAGACTTGACTTCGTAGTGGATGATAATAATGAAGGAGGAAGTCCTTTCCATAATGTGATGAACAACTCTCTGGTTAGTATATTTGAACAACCTGGTCAGGTAGATCTAAAAGAATATAATGTTAAAAAATTATATCTGGATGCCTTTACCGCTCAGAGTACATCCGGAGGTCGAAGATATCCACAGGTAAACCAGGCTATTTCCAATGCTATCGGAAACAGTTTATACCTTTTCTATTTCGGACATGGAGGAATCAACGGTTGGGCACAGGAAAGGGTATTGACAAGTACTGAGGTTCAGAATGCCAATAACTTCTCCAATGTATACAGCAGATTCCCGTTTGTATCCACCATCACCTGTGAATTTACTTTATGGGATGAGCCTTCAACCAACTCTGTAGGAGAACAGTTTATTAAAATGAAACAGGGAGGTGCATCAACAATGATTACTTCCAGCCGTGCCATTGGGGTAGATTACGGACGTGATTTCACCAATACATTGACTCAAAATATATTTAAGCTAACCAACGACGATTTCAACTCCTTAGGAAATGCTCATTTAATTGCTAAAAAACAAAAGGGACCCAACAATAATCACTTAAAGGTAAACTTATTGGGTGACCCCGCTATGAAACTGAGCAGACCACAAAGACTTCTGATCATTGATAATATTGAAACCCCTGTTCCTGGATTGATAAGAGGGTTGGATTTTGTTAAAATAAAAGGACACGTCAATAATACGAACGGAACCTTGAACAGTACCTTCAACGGAAAGGTCAGCATCAATATTTTCGATAAGAGATTAAATAAGAAAACTTTAAATAACAATGGAGTTTTATCTCCTGTATTAGATTATACTGAAGAAGGAAGCGCCATTGTAAAAGCTGCAGGAACTGCTGTGAATGGTGTATTTACTGCCGAATTCTATGTTCCTAAAGACATCAACTACGCAGTAGGTCAAGGAAGAATACTAGCCTACGCAGACAACAAGTCTACGGATGTTTTCAATAATCAGGCTGTACAGGTAGGTGATATCAACCCTAACGGAATTAATGACAACCAGCCGCCAAAGGTAAAACTGTATATGAATAACACCAACTTTGCAGATGGTGGAATTACCAATCAGAACCCTATGCTTCTGGCTTGTCTTACAGATGATACAGGAATTAATTCAACCGGATCAGGAGTAGGTCACGATATTACTGTATACCTTGACGGGCAGATTATCAACACTGTTGTTTTGAATGATTTTTATGCTCCGGGAGAAGGAAACGGATGTTTAAACCCAAGTCTTGCCGACTATCAGAAAGGAAATGTGACCTATCCTTTCAGAAATATGGCAATCGGACAACACCAATTGACATTTAAAGTTTGGGACATAAACAATAATTCAACAAGTGCTACGTTAAATTTTGAAGTTAAGGATGAATCTGACCAGCACCTGACGATCAACCGTCCGCTGAACTGGCCAAATCCATTTACGAATAAAACATATATTCAGTTTGAACACAATTGTGATGATATTCTGGATGTGAACGTACAAATTTATACAATAACGGGAAGATTGGTAAGAACTTTATCACAACCGGTGGTAGCAGAACCGTTCCTACAGGGCTTTAGAACCCCTCGTCAGGCAATAGAATGGGACGGAAGAGATGATTTTGGGGCTACAGTAGCAAAAGGTACGTATATTTTTAAGATATTTGCAAAAAGTCAAAATCAAGAAAAATGCAAAGGAAGTGCTACAGCTGTAGAAAAAATGGTACTTTTGAAATAATTAAATAATACATAGACAATAATATTAACAAAAAACTGATAATATATAAAAGACAACATATGAATTTAACTACTAAACTGCTTTTAGGATTTGGTTTGAGTGCTGGTTTTTTAGGCTATTCGCAAGATTTAGGTAAAGTAAACCCAGTTCTTACCGGAGCTCCTTTCCTAAGAATTGCTCCTGATGCGAGATCAGGAGGTATGGGAGATCAAGGGGTGGTAACCTCTCCGGATGCATTTTCTCAATTCTGGAATGCGGCTAAATATCCTTTCAGCAGAACAAGTTCTTCCGTAGGTCTTAACTATACACCTTACATGGGAAAACTTACCAATGATGTATTCTTATTATATGCTTCGTTCCACAAGTTCCTGGGGCAGGAAGAAAGATCTACAATTTCTGCAAGTATCTATTATTTCAACATGGGACAGGTAGACCTGACGCAGTTGGTAGGTACAGAAATTGCATCAATGGGTACATCAAAACCAAACGAATTCTCAATTGACGTTGCCTACGCTTTGAAGCTTTCCGATTCATTCTCTGGTGCTGTTACCGGTAGATTCATTCGTTCAGACTTAGCCGGAGGATTCAACACAGATACTACACTTAAGGCTGCAAACAGTTTTGCAGTAGACGTTTCAGGATACTATACTTCTCCAAGATTCTCCAGTATTGGTGGATATGATGGGAAAGTAAATGCAGGTTTGGCTATTCAAAACTTAGGTCCGAAACTGGATTATACAGGAAATGAAGAATCAAGATCTTATCTTCCGACTATGGCAAGATTAGGGGTTGGATATGACATGTACCTGGATGATATGAACAGAGTAGGAATCTCTGTAGAAGGTTCAAAACTTTTGGTTCCTGGATCTGAGTATGCAGGAATAGACCCTAATACAAGACAGCCTATTTATCAAATTCCTAATGTAGGACCAATGGCTGGTATTGGAAAATCTTTCAAAAACAAAAATAGTATCATGTACAGTGGTGCTTTAGAATATTCTTATGACAATGCTTTTTCTGTAAGAGGAGGTTACTTCCATGAAAGTGAAGAGCAGGGAGCAAGACAGTTTGCAACAGCGGGTGTTGGACTAAAATACCGTTCTTTCGGACTTGATCTTTCTTACCTTATCAATATGTCTAAAATCAACAGTGCATTGGATAATACTCTTCGTTTCGGTCTTACCTGGAACATTGGAGAAGAAACATCCAATAACGATCGTTAAAAAAAAAGCAACAGCTATACAAAAAAGCCTCATACATCGTAATGAGGCTTTTTTTTGTTAATTTATTTATATACTGCAACAATTGATTATTCACCTTTAAACAATTGAATGGTATAATCAAGAAGTCTTCCATCCCCATAATCCCCATGTCCGGGAACGACGATTTTCACATTGGGATATTCTTTTTTTACTTTTTCAACGGTATTGGACCATGCAGAAACATTGGCATCTCCTAAATATCCTTTGCCTGCCTCAAGTTCTTTCAACAAACAGCCTCCAAACAGAATATTTTCACTTGGGAAATACCCCACTGCATTATCCTTTGTATGGCCCTCTCCAAAAAATTTTGCAGTGACCTCTTTATCTCCTACTTTCAGAACAACTGCATCATTGAAACTGTTTTCAGGTATGACAAAATGATTTTCTTTGGCCAATTCAATTGTTTTAGCATATGAATAAGAAGGAATATTATGCTTGTGGAATTCCATCAATCCACCTAAACTATCATCATGAAAATGAGTAGGAATCACCGCATTGATTTTTGCATGGAGTTTTTCAGTAATCCATTTAATCAGCTCTTCGGAAGTTTTATCAGTAGTAGGAGTATCAAAAACGATAGTTTCATCACGATCTTTTACAATCAATCCATTACAAGGCACATTTCCGAAATCATTGGTCTGTTTAAACGAAGTATGAATAAAAGAATGCTCTGAAATTTGAGTAATGATCAGAGTATTGGATTTATAAATTTCTTTTGCTTTAAAAGGATCCTTATTCCGTGAACTGCAGCTTAGAATAATGAAAGAAAATAAAATGACAACTATATTATTAATACTAATTTTCATGAGCCTGATTATTTAAGAGTTGAGATAAGCTAAGGTAAGAATTCATAAAACACGATTGGTCAGCGGAAATGTTAAAGTGAATCCTCAATCTGCTTTTTCTTGTCTCTTTATTTTTAAACACTCAATAACTCTCATTAAAAAAATATAATATTTAAGTTTACAAAAGTCTCTTTTTTATGGCGCTTTTCTTAAATTCAATAGCTATTTTTGTAATATGAACTATTCGGCGGAACTAAAAAAATTTGTAACCAGTCAGTATGTATATTCTGCCATCAGAATTACATTAGCTACTGTTCTGCCTTGTCTAGTCCTCGCCCACTTCGGGATTTTGAAAGAATACTTCCTCTTCCCTCTCGGAACCAGCTTTGTAGCCCTTACGGATCAGCCCGGTCCATTTATCAGAAGAAGAAATGCCCTTACTTTTGCGATCTTCTGTTTTGTTTTTGTCGCACTCATTGCAAGTCTTGTGATGAATATTAAGCTATTGGTTCTTCTTGAGGTTATTATATTCGGGATGTTTTTCTCACTAATTGGGGTGTATGGTCAAAGATTGGCTGCTGTAGGCTCATTATCCCTGGTTGTCCTTGCGATCTTTATTGACGGGCATCTTACGGGAAGTAATATCTTTAAAAGTCTGCTGATCTTTGCTTGCGGCTGTATCTGGTTTTTACTCATATTCCTTATCGTAACCACCATACGTCCTTATAAACTCGCGAGTCAGATGATTGGAGAAAATTATCTTCAGCTGGCTGAATTTTTAAAGATTAAAGCCAATTATTACCAGAAGAATCCAGATTTTAACAAACTGACCACTCAGGTTATTGCGAAACAGATTGCAATAAAAAACCTGCAGGAAGATACCAGAGAAACGGTTTTTAAAACGAGAACCATCGTCAATGAATCTACAACTACCAGCCGTTTGTTGATGCTGATGTTCCTGAATTCTATGGACCTTCATGAGAAACTGATGACTTCTGAAAGTGATTATCAGAAACTGCAGCAGAGTTTCGAAGACAGCATGATTCTGGTAAATATCCATGATTATCTCAATCTTTTGGCAGAAGAGATCACCAATATAGGAATCGCACTCCAAAGTGGAACCAGAGCAAAACCACTGTCCGATCTGGAACTGGAATTAAAGAACTTAAATTATAATTATTTCGAGCTTAGAAATAAACAACTGTCTTCCGACAACCTGGAAAATTTCATGATTCTACGTCAGATTCTGATGCGTATCTATGAAATCACGAAAGAAATCAACGAGATCTATAAAGTATTTTCTCAGAATATAAAACTGGCGAAAAGTTTATCCACAGGATTAGATTTGAAAAAATTTATGCCTAATGAGCCTAAACTGAATGCCAAGGTTTTAAGAAATAATATTTCATTATCATCTTCCCATTTCCGTCACGCCATAAGAATTACAACTGCTTTATTGTTAGGTTACCTTTTCTCTATGTTCGATCTTCTGGGACTGGGACATACTTACTGGATATTAATTACCATTACGGCTATTTTAAAACCTGCTTATTCCATTACAAAACAGCGAAATCTTCTTCGTCTCTATGGAACAATTGCCGGAGCAACGATTGCTTACGTTATTCTGCATTTTATCCATATTAACGGAGTATTATTGGCTATTCTGCTTATCAGTATGATCATGTGTTTCAGCTTTTTGAAAGGACGGTATTTCTGGGCGGTGTTATTCATGACTATTTATGTTTTCCTTAGTTTTAATTTTTTAAATCCCGGAAAGGTCAATATCATTTTTAAAGACAGAATCGTTGATACGGCTATTGCGGGAATCATTGCTTTTGTAGTGTCTTATATTGTATTGCCGGTCTGGGAACATACCCAAAATCTGGAACTGATGAAAAAGTCTGCTGCAGACAACCTTATCTATTTCCAGAGTGTAATTTCTAAATTCTTACAGGGAAATTTTGATCTTGAGGAATATAAAGTAAAAAGAAAAAATGCCATCATTTCTTTGGCCAATCTTTCTGATAATTTCCAGAGAATGATTTCTGATCCTAAAAATCAGCAGAAAAAACTGGAAGTGGTGCATCAGTTTGTGGCAACCTCCCATTTGATAACAGCCTATACTGCCTCGTTATCTCAATATGCAAAAAGTAATGAGGTATATCCTGAAATAGATGCCGAAAGCTGGAGCAGAAAGATTGAAGCAGAAATGCAGCAGACCTCTACCCTTCTCAACGGAAATGACGTGAACGAAACCCTGAAAATGGAAAGCCGTCTTGAACCGGAAGATTCTTCCATTGAAGATATGCTGGTGAAAAGAAAAACCGAGATTGAAGAAAATGACATCGTTGACAGAAGAGATCCTGATAAAATATCACATTTGACGGAGCTTAAAAATATCCACGATATTCTGGAGCTGATCTATGATGTAGCAAAAGAACAGAGAAAGGTCATCGAAAAATACAAAAACGAAACAGAACCTACTCCTCCACAATCGTAAAGCAGTAGTCGTCAAAAAACTCTACCCTGGCCTTGAATTCATCTGAAAACTGATCGTCATATACACGACAGCTTATTTTATGAAGATGCTTCAGCTCAAAAGGTTTCACCTCATAATTCTTCTTTAAAGACCAATATTTTGAGTGATGAATTTTGTACATGCTTTCCTTTACACTCCATATAATGGTGTAAAAAGTATCGGCTTTATCTTCGGGAATGAATCCGCGTTCATTTTCATAGGTGAATTTATCGATTACCCTTAAAATCTTAGGGTTGAATTTTTCGACATCAATTCCTATTTTATTTTTAGAAATGGCAATGGCGGCAAAAGGAAAAGAATGCGTAATAGAAATTTCCGCATCGTTGGGAGAAAGAAAAGGTTCTCTCTCTTTATATAAAATTTTAGAATGAGGTTTTAGTCCTTTCAGGAGTTTACGGACCATCAGGACTTCAAGGAGTTTCTTAGGATGATAATCTTTCACCTTTTCAGCATTCTCCGGCTCCAGAAGTTCGTTGATATCAAGCTCTTCATCCTCATCATATTTCCAAACAAGGATCGTGGCATTATCATCTGAAAAATCTCTGTAAAGGGGCATTCTTTTTTTATTGGACAAAAATACTAAAAAGAAACCATTAGTGGAAAAGAAGAAACGAAGATGGGAGCTGGAGGATGGAAGTTGCTACTCGTTATAAAAACAAATACTTTGTTTGATTAATCTTTATAAACTTAGGTTTCCTTCTTCCAGCTCCCAGCTTATTTATTTAGATTGGTGATTCGCATCATTTCTGTGCTCTACAATGTCAAGTTTGGCATCTACGAAATAAGCACTTCCAAATCCGTTCACATAAGATCCTTTTACAGGCTGCAAAGCAATTAAAATAAAATCTCCCATTCCGGAAATGACATCCACTACTTTTCCATGAGTTTCTTTAAGTTTAGCCACTACATCATTCCATACTTCAGAATCTCTTTCAATTTGAGAAGGTGCTGCTTCAATAGTCAGACGTTCGCGGGCATAGATCTGTTTGGTCGCAGATTCGTCTTCAATAAACATGATAGAGGCATTTCTTCCATCAGCAAGGTTTTTTGTATGTTTTGCCATGAAAGATACCAGGATATAAAACGTCTGTTCCACCTGTACAAAAGGGGCATAGCTGGAATTAGGAATTCCTTCAGCATCCACTGTAGCCAGGATAATACTTTTGGAAGCATTGATGAGCTCCTGTACTTTTGGAGCAATAGGCTTGACACTCTTTTCTGTATGAGTATGATTCATAATATATATATTTTTTTATCCGTTAAAATTAACTATTTATATTAAGACTAAATAATATTAACTCATGTTTAATCTCATAAACCTGAACTTAATTTTGCCGTTTTTATATCTTAATTATTAATCGTAATTTTGCCTTTCGTTATCAATTGAATTTAAAAACTATTCATTACATATGAGTACTACAACACAATACGTTCCTTACAAAGTTAAGGATATCTCCCTTGCAGAATGGGGTAGAAAAGAAATTACCCTTGCAGAAGCAGAAATGCCCGGTTTGATGTCTATCCGTGAAGAATACGGACCTTCTCAGCCATTGAAAGGAGCAAGAATCGCAGGATGTCTTCACATGACTATCCAGACAGCTGTTCTTATCGAGACATTGGTCGCTTTAGGAGCTGAAGTTACCTGGTCATCTTGTAATATTTTCTCTACACAAGACCACGCTGCTGCGGCTATTGCTGCTGCTGGAATCCCGGTTTATGCTTGGAAAGGTTTAAATGAAGAGGATTTTGACTGGTGTATTGAGCAGACTTTATTCTTCGGTGAAGATAGAAAGCCATTAAACATGATTTTGGATGATGGTGGAGATTTAACAAACATGGTTTTTGATAAATACCCTGAATTCACAAAAGATATCAAAGGTCTTTCTGAAGAAACTACAACAGGAGTACACAGACTTTACGAAAGAATGAAGAACGGAACTTTAGTAATGCCTGCTATCAACGTAAATGATTCAGTAACTAAGTCTAAATTCGACAACAAATACGGATGTAAAGAATCTGCAGTAGATGCAGTAAGAAGAGCTACAGACGTAATGTTGGCTGGAAAAAGAGTGGTAGTTTGCGGATACGGAGACGTAGGTAAAGGTACGGCTGCTTCATTCAGAGGAGCTGGTTCTATCGTTACTGTTACAGAAATCGATCCAATCTGTGCGCTTCAGGCTGCAATGGACGGTTACGAAGTAAAAAGATTAGATACAGTGGTAGATAATGCTGATATCGTTATCACAACTACAGGTAACTTTAATATCGTTAGAGGGGAACACTTCCTTAAAATGAAAGATAAAGCTATCGTTTGTAACATCGGTCACTTCGACAATGAAATCGATATGGCTTGGTTAAACAAAAACTATGGTCAGACTAAATCTGAAGTGAAGCCTCAGGTTGACATCTATACTATTGAAGGAAAAGAAGTAATTATCCTTGCAGAAGGTAGATTGGTAAACCTTGGATGTGCTACAGGTCACCCAAGTTTTGTAATGTCTAACTCTTTCTCTAACCAGACTTTGGCTCAGATCGAATTATGGAACAACTCTGCTGCTTATGGAAACGAAGTATATATGCTTCCTAAGCACTTAGATGAGAAAGTTGCTGCTTTACACCTTAAGAAATTAAGCGTTGAGCTGGAAACTCTTTCTCCTGAGCAAGCTGAATATATCGGAGTAGACGTAAAAGGGCCATTCAAGCCTGAATACTACAGATACTAGGATCTATATAAAACATGATATTATCCCACTATTTCTAAGATAGTGGGATTTTTTTATGCAGAGCTATAAGGCATTCTGTATTTTTGTCAGCAAAAAATAACATGAAAAATTTCTTATTTCTAGGGTTGATGAGCTCTGTAGTATTCTTTAACAGCTGCAGCAGTAATGATGATAATGATGGAACCAATACCCCTTCTGAACCAAAGGTATTATTGAGTAAAATTACTACAGTTTATTATGATAACCCAGCTCAGCCACAAACCAGTATACAAACCCTGGAATACAATAGTCAGGGAGAACTTATAAAAACCTTGTCCGCATCAGGAACCTCAACATTTGAATACAGCAACGGAAAACCTGTAAAAACCACTTATTATAAGCCAGATGGCACGGTAGACTATTATTCAGCCTACACTTACAATGGAGATCAGCTGGTAAACGCTAAAGCAATCTACACTAATACGGCTTACAACAGAACGATTACCTATAATTATAATACGAACGGGCAGGTGATCTCTTCCTCGCTTTGCCAGTCGCCGGACTGTTCCAATCCGATTGTAGATACTTATGTTTATAACGGAAACAATATTTCATCAGAAACTTCAGAAGGCGGAGGATCCAGCTACAGCACTAAAATTGTGTACTCTTATGATGATAAACTGAACCCCTACACAAACATCAACAAATATCTCAAAATTATGATGGGAGGAGCTTATGTTGTAAGTAAAAACAATTATCTGACAGAAAAGATAAGTTTCAAAAACAACGGGATCTGGGAACAAAATCAGTCCAGAACTTCTACCATACAATACAACAGTTCAGGGTTTCCTGCACAGGTTATTTCAAAAGAGGCCAACGGAAGTCTTTCCGCTCAGTACAATTACGAATATATTACTCAATAAGATAAGAGCTCTCCAATTTGGAGAGTTTTTTTATGAGCTGATCCCGCTATCCGCTCATACTCCTCACACCAGCGCTTTCCCACATCTTAACTCTTCAACTCTCCCACTCTTGCTCCGGGGTAACCGCTGCTATCAGGGCTAGGGAGGAATTATGTATTATCAATTTTCGTTCAGCCTTATAAACATTCAATAGGAACGGACTTTGATCCGTTTTTACTATTCAATAAAAATCCATAGGCTTTAGCAAAAAATTAATGAATATCTCTACCGTATTTTGCCCATATTTTCCCTCTGTTAGAGCTCTATTTATAAAAAATGAATATCTTAGCCCCTTAAATAAAACAGTAAATACATGAAAAAACAAAAAGTCTCGAATGCATTCATCGCTGCATCTTGGGTAGCATTGGGAGCCGGAATGATCGGCTTCATCGTGGGTCTTGTGAGGGCTGAAATGCTTCTGAATGAGAAAGGATATTATTTCACCATCCTTCTTTATGGCTTATTTGCCGTTGTTTCTCTGCAAAAAGCAGTAAGAGACCGATTAGAAAATATTCAGGTAACCGATATTTATTATGGCATTTGCTGGTTTGCTACATTATCATCCATTATACTATTAGCCATAGGACTTTGGAATGCAACCATTCTTCCAAGTGAAAAAGGATTTTATGCCTTTGCATTTTTGCTCGCTCTCTTTGGAGCTATTGCAGTCCAGAAAAACACCAGGGACAATATGATTCAGGAATAAATTAAAACTCTCCAAAATGGAGAGTTTTTTATTTTATCAGAATAAACAAAATTCGAAACAAATACGAAAAACATCATAAATATTTTAAATTTTTATTATATTTATATCGAATAAAATAGAGATATAGTTAAAAATATTCTTTATTTCTATTTTTCCCATGAAAAACTAATACCATAAAACAATAAGCATGATTTTAAAAAAAATCCCAATGCTCATTTTTCTTTTGTCAATATTCACGGCAAAAGCGCAAAATGAATTTATCACCATCTGGAAAACCCAGAACACACAACAAATTAAATTTCCGGGAAGAGGAACCAATTTTCAGGTTTCCTGGGAAGAGGTCGGATATCCACAACACAATGGAACGATGAGTAATGTAACCTCTACCAAGGAATTCATCATCAATCTAGGCACTCCTTTAAATCCCCAATCATCCCAAGCCAGCTATAAAATCAAAATCAGCAACGGAAATGGAAGCTTTGATCAGATAAGGTTTTTCGACAATACAATAGTCCCTGCTTACAATGCGGCAGACCGAACAAAAATTACCCAAATTGCTCAATGGGGAAATATAAAATGGAAAAGCTTTGACAACGCTTTTGTATTCTGCAACTTTATGGACGTGACAGCAACTGATGCTCCTGACCTGAGCATGGCAACCAGTATGCGTCAGATGTTTTATATATGTTCAGCATTGGTAGGCAATCCTTCTTTCAATACGTGGGATACTTCTACCATTACAGATATGTATTATATGTTTGGTGATACTGATCTGTTCAATCAACCGGTAGGAAGCTGGAATACGGCCAATGTCACAGATATGTCGTTTATGTTTGATAATACAGCATTCAATAAACCTCTCGGCGAATGGAACACATCGAAAGTGACCACCATGGAGCATATGTTTCATGAGGCTAAGAATTTCAACCAGGATATTCAAAACTGGAATATATCCAGTGTTACCAATATGAACGAAATGTTCCACCATACAGCTTTTAATCAAAATCTGGGAAAATGGGACCTCAGCTCGCTGGTAACTGCTAATGATATGTTTCTCAATTCTGCTATGAGCTGTCTGAATTATGACAAAACGCTTTTTGGATGGGGTCAGAATTCATCAACACCTAATAATATTACTCTATCTAGTGTTTCTCCAATAGTGTATTCTCATCCGGATGCAGTTACCGCAAGAAATTATTTGATCAATTCTAAAGGCTGGACTATATCAGGGGATGTTTATAATGCGCTATGTAATCAAACCCTTTCAACTTCTGAAATGGAGATCAGCAATAAAACTTTCATTTATCCCAACCCTGCAAAAGATAATATTCACCTGAAAAACATTCCGAATGCAGTACGCTATATCATCACGGATATGAGCGGAAGAACTGTTGCCAAAGACCGCCTAGAAAATGATGAAATTCCTGTCAGGTCTATATCTCCGGGAAATTACATCCTACAGGTAGTTACCAAGAATAAAATTCATTCCTTCCCATTCATTAAAAAATAACCGTAAAACCAATCACTATAAAATTTTAATCATGATTTTAAAAAAAATTCCGATGCTCATTTTCCTTTTGCTCATATTCATGGCAAAAGCGCAACATGAATTCATTACGGTGTGGAAGCCCAGCCTGCCCCCTCCTCCCAATGCTTATACAGGAATTCCTGTAAACTCAAACAATAATCAGATCTGGTTTCCCGGAAGAGGAACCAATTACCAGATCTATTGGGAAGAGATAGGCTATCCTTCTCACAATGCTACTTTAACGAATGTGACTTCTGCCTATCAGACCTTGATCGATTTCGGAGCCCCACAAAATCCCAATCCATCAGATGCTACTTATCGGATAAAGGTAAGTAACGGAAACGGAAATTTTCATCAAATAAGATTTGCAGACTGGGATATGCTAAATTATGACGCAATTGTAGGAGATGTTCATAAAATACTATTGGTAGAACAATGGGGAACTATTCAGTGGTCTTCTATGGAACAGGCGTTCCAGGCGTGCAAAATTTTAGATTTCACCGCAACTGACATTCCCGATCTGAAGATGGTAACGGATATGTCTTATATGTTTTCAGGATGTTCTGATTTAGTTGGAAACCCTAGTATCAACAACTGGAATACTGCTAATGTAACTACTTTGCTGGGAACGTTTGCAGGATGTTTTGTCTTTAATCAGCCGGTTGGAAATTGGAACACTTCCAATGTGACTATGATGGGAGTAACGTTCAACGTAGCAAAGCTTTTCAACCAGCCATTAGACAACTGGGATACCTCTAAAGTAACTGCCACTACAGCAATGTTTAGTATGGCTAAAGAGTTTAACCAACCTATTGGAAGTTGGGATATGTCTAATAATCTTGATGCTGAATTCATGTTTTCAAATGCTTCAAAATTCAATCAACCAATTGGAAACTGGAATACCTCGCAGATTATAGAAATGAATAATATGTTTTTGAATGCAAGGGCTTTTGACCAGGATATCAGCAACTGGGACACCCAAAATGTGAAATTTATGCATAGCATGTTTAGTAATGCAGAGAACTTCAACAGTAATATTTCTCACTGGGATACAAGAAAAGTAGAATGGATGCAGGATATGTTCAACGGAGCCAAAAAATTCAATCAGGATATAGGAAAATGGAATGTGGCTTTAGTAAAAAGCACAAACAACATGTTCAATAATGCAATTGTCTTTAACCAAAATTTAGGAAGCTGGGATCTGAGTTCTTTGATTTATGCTTCCAATATGTTTAAAAACTCTGCACTGAACTGCCAGAATTATGACAGCACTCTTTATGGCTGGAGCCAGAATCCTTCAATTCCTGATAATATCAATTTGTCTTCAGTTTCACCTCTTACCTATTCTCATAATGCGGCGGTAACGGCCAGAAATTATTTAATCAACAGTAAGGGCTGGACCATTAGTGGAGATACTTATAACGGAGAATGCCAATCCTTGCTTGGAACTTCCGATCTAAAGATAAAAGGTGAAATCAGTCTGTATCCCAACCCTGCTGCAGATATTATCTATGTGAAAAACTCCAATGCAAAAGACTTTAAGATTATTGATCTAAGCGGAAGAATTGTTTTACATGGAAATGTAGTGAACGAACAGATTAATATCCAATCATTAACTTCTGGGAATTATATTTTACAGCTTTATTCAAAAGAAAATATTCAGAATTTAAAATTCATCAAAAAATAATCTTAAACATTCAACATGATATTAAAAAAAATCCCAATACTCATTTCCCTTTTATTGGTTTTGATGGTGAAAGCTCAGCATGAGTTTATCACCATCTGGAAGCCAGCCTCTACTGTACTCCCGGCATTAAATGTAGATGCCCCGTATCAGGCTACCAATGAGCAGATATGGTTTCCCGGAATTGGTGAAAATTATGACATTTATTGGGAGGAAGTAGGTTATCCCCAGCACAATGGTACCCTTACCGATGTAACTTCTACAAAACAGGTTTTTATTGATTTTGGGACATCAATCGCAGATAAGGATGATGCAAAATACAGAGTAAAAGTTACTAACGGCAGCGGAGCTTTCAAACAAATAAAATTCGGGTCTGCTCAACTATTTTCTGCTCCTGAACAACTCATTCCTATATGGCAGGTCAACGGAAGTGCTGATAAATTGTTAGAAATAGAGCAATGGGGTAATATCTCATGGACTACGATGAACAGTGCCTTCAGCCTATGCAAACTTATGGTGCTTACAGCAACAGATACTCCGAAACTTAATAATGTGGATGATGCATCTTTCATGTTTTTTGGTACTAAAAGCTTTAACGGTGCTCCTTCCATGCAAGACTGGGATACTTCGAGAATCAAAAATTTCAGTTTTATGTTTTCCCTTTTATTTGATCTTGCACCATCCACATTAACAGATCAGTTTAATCCTCCTTATTTTGACACCTGGAATATGTCTTCGGCTACGAACTTCAGCTATATGTTTGCAGGAAGAGAAGTTTTTAACCAAACTCTCAATAGCTGGAACGTTTCCAAAGTAACTGACATGAGCTGGATGTTTGGCCAGTGCCTAAGTTTCAATCAGCGTCTGGACAATTGGGATACTTCCAATCTTGAAGATATGCATTTTATGTTTCATATGATTCCGGTTTTCAATCAGCCCCTCAATTGGAATACGTCTAATGTTACTAATATGGCGCATATCTTTCATGGCTGTACGGCCTTTAATCAGCCTTTAGAAAACTGGGATACAACTAAGGTAACCAGGATAGATCAGATTCTTACCAGTGCTTCAAGTTTTAATCAGCCGTTAGGAAACTGGAACTTAGCTTCTCTTACTAATGGGAACAGTGCTTTTACGATGTCGGGCATTAATTGTGAAAATTACAGCAAAACACTTCTGGGATGGGCAGACAATCCCAATACGGCCAACAATGTTCCACTAGGTTCTTTAATAGGAATAAAATATGCGTCAAATGTGTCAGACAAAAGAGATATTCTCATCAATAAAGGTTGGGTATTAATAGGTGACGCCGTGGGAAGCTGTTTATTGTCTTCATCAGATTTGAAGCTGAATAAAAAACCTCTACTTTATCCTAATCCTGTAGTGGATGATATTCACATTGAAGGCTTAAGCGATATTAAGAATTATAAAATTTATGATGCAAGTGGAAGATTGGTAAAGGAAGGAAATCCTAATCATGAGATGATCGACGTAAGCTCTTTACCCAAAGGAAATTATATGATACAACTTATTATGAAAGAAAAAACAGTTTCTTCAAAATTCATTAAGAAATAACGATAAACTCCTCTATATGGTATTAAAAAATTATTGGCCAGCTTTTTTATTTTACTGGTATGTATGGTGAAAGCTCAGAATGAATTTATCACCATCTGGAAGCCCGCTTCTACTGTGATGCAGCCTATCAATGTAAGTGCTCCCTATCAGGCAAGTTCTGAACAAATATGGTTTCCCGGAATTGGTGAAAACTATGACATTTATTGGGAGGAAGTAGGATATCCCCAGCACAATGGTTCTCTTACCAATGTAACCTCTACCAAACAGGTTCTTATTGATTTTGGGACATCAATCGCAGAGAAGAATGATGCAAAATACAGAGTAAGAGTGAGTAACGGAAATGGTATTTTTCAACACATAAAATTTGGAGATGTACAGGAGGTTCAGCTTCCGAATCAAATTTTTCCGGTCTGGCAGATCAACGGAAGTGCTGATAAAATTCTGGAAATAGAACAATGGGGAAACATTGTCTGGACAACGATGGGCAGTGCCTTCAGCCAATGTAAACTCATTCAGATCACGGCTGCTGACACCCCCAATCTTAGTAATGTTGAAGATGCCTCTTATATGTTTTTTGGTACAAAAAGCTTTACCGGTGCCAGCTCCATGCAAAATTGGGATACTTCCAGAATTAAGAATTTTAGGTTTGCGTTTGCTATTCTCTTTGATAGCATCATAAACTCACTTCCTGATCAGTTCAATCCACCTTATTTTAATAGTTGGAACATGTCATCAGCAACTGATCTCTCCTTTATGTTTGCAGGAAGAGGACTCTTTAACCAAACATTGAATAACTGGGACGTTTCGAAGGTAACTGATATGAAATGGATGTTTGCTGTTTGCTCCAGCTACAATCAACCTATGGATCACTGGGATACTTCAAGTCTTGAAGATATTCGTTATATGTTTCATTTTATTCCTGTTTTCAATCAATCCCTAAACAGTTGGAATACTTCCAAGGTTACCATTATGGCTCATGCTCTCCATGGCTGTACAGCCTTTAATCAGCCTTTAGAAAATTGGGATATGACCAAGGTTACCAGAATAGATCAGCTCCTCAAGACGACTCCGAGTTTTAATCAATCACTTGCCAACTGGAATCTGGCCGCCCTTAATGATGGTGTGCAGGCGTTCACGGAGACAGGAATAGATTGTGAGAACTTCAGTAAAACACTGGCCGGATGGGCAGACAATCCTAATACTGCCAATAACATTGACTTAGATGATGTAACCCCTTTGACCTATGCTTCCAATGTAACAGATAAAAAGAATATTCTTATCAATAAAGGTTGGGCAATGTCGGGTGATACGGTAGGAAACTGCTTACTGGCTTCATCAGACGTAAAACTCAGAAAAAAACTTTTGCTCTATCCTAATCCCGCAGTAGATGATATCCACATTGAAGGATTAGAGGATATTAAAAGTTATAAAATTTATGATGCAAGCGGAAGACTCGTAAAGGAGGGAAATCCTAATAATGAGATGATTAATGTAGGGTCTTTATCAAAAGGAAACTATATTTTGCAGCTGATTCTGAAAGATAAAATAATCTCTTCAAAATTCATCAAAAAATAAAAACAAAAAAGCCTCGCTGTACAGTGAGGCTTTTATTTTGAGTGTAATGATCAACTATTTGTCAAAATGATTTGGATGCTGGGCTTTGATGTCATCTACTGTTCCCAGTACTTTATCTTTTAAAGAATCCTGATATTTCTGAAGTTTTGCAGCTACTTCTTCATTACCACTTCCTAAAATTTTAGCCGCTAAAATCCCAGCATTTAAAGCTCCGTTCAAAGCTACTGTTGCCACAGGAATTCCGCCAGGCATCTGAAGGATAGATAAAACAGAATCCCATCCGTCTATAGAATTACTGGACAAAATAGGAACTCCGATTACCGGAAGTGTAGTACAGCTTGCCACCATTCCCGGAAGATGGGCTGCTCCTCCAGCTCCTGCAACAATTACTTTCAGCCCTCTTTCCTTAGCTGTTTTTGCATAGTCGAACATTCTTTCCGGAGTTCTGTGTGCTGAAACTACTGTTAATTCATAAGGGATATCAAGGCTTTTAAGAAAATTTGCAGCCTGTTCCATGATTGGCAGATCACTCTGACTGCCCATAATAATTCCTACCATCTTCAATTTTATTAGATGTTCAAAGATAAATGTCTTCTTTTAAAATAACAACTTTATTCGTTTCTAAATACAGAAGGTGATATTCCTTTCACTTTTTTAAAGAACCTGTTCAGGTGGCTTTTATCGGTAAATCCAAACTCATTGACTATTTCACTGATCCGCATATCACTGTATCGCAGGCGGTTTTCAATAAGCTTCATCTTGTACTGAGCAGAATATTCATTTAATGTTTTTCCTGTATTATTCTTAAAATAACGGCCTACATACGTTTT
The DNA here is from genome assembly GCF_021869745.1 of Chryseobacterium sp. MEBOG07. Taxonomy (NCBI): domain Bacteria; kingdom Pseudomonadati; phylum Bacteroidota; class Flavobacteriia; order Flavobacteriales; family Weeksellaceae; genus Chryseobacterium; species Chryseobacterium sp. MEBOG07. The sequence goes on along the minus strand of NZ_CP084579.1, from coordinate 1,755,701 downwards.
CGAGATACCAAACACAGTACTGATGTTTTCACTCGTCAGCTTTTTAGGAGTATAAATATTCCCCTGAACATACTGAATAATATCTGCTGCCTTATGATCAGTACTTTCACTGACTTCCAATATATTTTCCTTGACCAGATTCTGAGCCACTATCGTCAGAACAGCCTGTACAAGAAGCCGGACTAATTCATCATTATAGAAATTCTTACTTTGCATGGCAATCATCAGGCTTTCCATCATTTTTTTGATCACCAGGTTGTTCTCCTCTCCTTTAATAACAGATCCCTGCAGCGTATGACTGGAAAAAACCTTCTCCAGCTGTTTCATAAATACAGGAGTCATCGCATGAAGCTGAAAAAAAATCTTATTGAATCTTATAAAAAAAAGCTGAGTTTTTGTTTTGAATAGGAAACGGTGGGAATCTTCCGGCACAAGCAAAAAAAGGTTTCCTTCATGGTAAGAAAACGTATTCCCATTAATCTCCTGCTCCCCTTCCCCTGAAACGATATAAACAAGTTCAAAAAAACTGACGCTGTGATCTCCTCTCGGACATACCTCTGCTGGTTCTTTCAAAACAAGTTCAAACGGCTGCTGAAGAAAATCTTTTTTCATGACAATATTATACTCTTTTATCATGTAAAAATACAACATACTGATGTACTAAATCATAGTAATTTGCAGAAGAAAAAAGAAAATAATGAATTCACAAATCAATAACAGAAAAATGCAGGCATTGGTATCAGAACAATTTGAAAAACCTTTTGTATTAAGAGAAATAGATAAGCCTACCCCGAAAGATCATGAGGTTCTTATTCAAATCAAATCAGCAGGATTGAATCCTTTAGACCTTAAAATAAAAAATGGGCAGGCAGCTCACGCCAAGGTTACTCTTCCGGCTGTACCAGGCATTGACATGTCAGGAATTGTAATAGAAACAGGGAAAAATGTAGAAGGGTTGAAGAAAGGAGATGAAGTATTTGGAATGGTTGGTGGAGTTGGCGGCCATCAGGGAACTTTAGCAGAATATATTACGGCTGATGCGGAACACATTAGTTTAAAACCTAAAAACATCTCATTTCAGGAAGCTGCTGCTGTCCCTCTGATATTCATTACAGCATGGGAAGCATTAATTGATAAAATTAATATACAACCCGGTCAAACCATATTAATTCACGGAGGAGCCGGTGGTGTTGGTCATATGGCTGTTCAGATCGCAGCAGCCATGGGACCCAAAGTATATACTACCGTAAGCCCGGATCATTTTGAGAGGGTAAAAAATTATGGTGCTACTCCCATAGATTACACTACCATGCCTGTTGATCAGTATGTGAATGAATATACTGCCGGAATTGGATTTGATGCTATAGTAGATACAATAGGAAATAGCGTGCTGGATGATTCTTTCTTAGCCGTAAAAAAATATACAGGGCATGTAGTAAGTATTTTGGGCTGGGGAGATCATAATCTGGCTCCTCTATCTTTTCGTAATGCTACCTATTCAGGAGTATTTACCCTATATCCGTTATTGAGTGGAGAGGGAAAAAAGCATCACGGTGATATTTTAAAAGCGGCTTCCCAACTTTTTGAAACTGGAAAATTGAAGGTTCAGCTCCATGATCAATCCTATACTTTAGATCAAATAGAAACAGCCTATGAATTCCTTGAAAACAGAAAAGCAAGCGGAAAAATAGTCATTACGGTTTCTTAACTGCTGTAAATTCTATCCTGCAAACCAGCATCTGTACCAGCAAAAATCAAAGCAACTGTATCCATCAAAATCATTTTAAAACCGCTAAATTTGCTTGTTACACTTTGATTTACGTTGAAAGATTATAAACTTATTTTTGCTGTTCTTACCGTTGCCATTGTCTGGGGAACGACTTTTTTAGCCATCCGTGTTGCTGTGGAAACAATTCCCGCATGGTTTGTTGCCGGAATCCGTCAGTTTCTGGCTTCTATCATTATGCTTATTGTTCTTCTTTCGAGAAAGGAATTCAAATGGATCGGCTGGAAAAGTTTAGGATATCAGATTATTTTTGCTTCTCTGATGCTGGTGATTGCTAATGGGATGACCACGGTGGCTGAAGAAACCGTATCAAGCAGTCTTGCTTCGTTGATCAGTGCCTGCTCACCTATCCTGGTGTTTCTGGGAAGTGTGGCTGTAGGATTACAAAAGTTCAGTCTGCGTGCTCTTAGTGGCATCATATTATGTTTCAGCGGCATCCTTTTTATTTTCTGGGATGGACTTCAAGATCTCGCCAATCCGGATTACAGAATGGGAATGATTTTCCTTTTCTGTGCTATCGCAGGTTGGGCTTCCGGAACCATTTTCACCAAAAAATTAAATATCCAGAGCGGAAATATAACATTGAATCTGTTTTACCAATTCCTGTTTGCCGGAATCGTTCAGATCATTCTGGCATTCCTGTTTTCTGATAATTACAACTTTGGAAACTGGACTGCAAAAAGTATTTCTGCGATGATATACCTTTCTGTTTTTGGTTCTGTAGCTGCCTTTTTTGCATTTCATTATGCATTAACGAAAATTTCGCCGGTACAGGTTTCTATTCTGGCGTATATCAATACCATTATTGCCATATTTTTAGGCTGGCTGATTATGGATGAGAAAGTGACATTTAAATTCATCCTTGCTGCTGTAATGATCATTTTTGGTGTTTTTATTATCAATTACAAACCGGAAATGTTCAAAAGGCAGAAAGCATAATAACGAAAAGAGAGTTTTCCCAACCACAAAAGACACCTTAATTTTAAAAATTAATGCCCGTTGCTAAAGGTTTACTTAAATATTAAACCCTTCAGATATTACCACAAACACTTATTTAAAAAGCGGTTAAATAATTAATATCACATTTCAAAAAACATATTTAAATTCCTGAAGACCTACTCTGTCCTGCTATAAATTCCGTTTACTTTCAACCATTTTAAAAACAGATCCGTCCACTCACCGGTATTAGTTCCTTTTTTACCCAAGCCCCAACCATGGCCTCCTGATTGAAACAAATGCAGCTCAGCAGGCACCTTATTATTTTTCAAAGCCTGGTACATCAGAATACTGTTTTCTACGGGAGAAATAGGATCATCTTCTGATTGGGCAAGGAAAGTGATGGGAGTCTGAGCATTCACCTGCTTTTCAACCGAAAGTCTGATATGATCCTGTGTATCAGCATTTTTTCCTAATAAAGATTTATAGGAATGGGTAGTATTGTTGGGTGGCAGCATCGATACTACCGGATAGATCATTGCTGTAAAATTGGGCTTAGCAGCAATCAAATCGGTGTCATCCTGAGGTGGATAATAAGATGTATCGAATGTAGAAGAAATATATCCGGCAAGATGGCCACCCGCAGAAAATCCGAGCACTCCTATTTTATTGGGATCTATTTTATATTTTCCAGCATTCTTTCTAATGATTCGTAAAGCACGCTGTGCATCCTGAAAAGGAACTGATTTTGTTGCCCAGCCTTCTGAGGGAAGCCTATATTGAAGTTCAAAAGCTGTAATTCCCAGGGATTTCAGCCATTCTCCTGCAGGATAGCCTTCTGATCCTGATTCAATGTGGGCATATCCGCCGCCACTGATAACTAAAACTGCAATTCCATTAGGGTTTCCAGGCTGATGAATAATAAGTTTTGGGGTACTGATATGGGTAATGGAACCTTTGGCAGAAATGATACTTTCACCACCCGGCCCTGGTCCATCAGGGATTTTCGTCCATAAAGGTATAGACGGTAAATTTTGTGCAGAAATCTCTTGCTGCGCAGCAAAAAGATTGGCCGAAAACAAAAATATAAGTAGTCCCTTTTTCATTTGCTTTATATATTTCTATGTATTGAAGATAATTAAAATTTATAGGTAAGTTTCAAAATTTCTTTACATTTGTTTAGACACAACTATTATCACCATGAAGCAAAAATTATCCATCATTTACGTTTTACTTCTTCCTGCCTTGTATTTTTCTCAAAAAACAGAGCCCAGAGAAGATATCAAACTGAAAAGCTTTGATTATAAAATCTATATCGAAAGCAAGAAAGACCAGACCACTGATCAGGAAATCTATCTGATTCCCAATAAAGGAGATACCATCAGGGAAAATGCTCTTGTTAAAAAAACATCAGGAGAAGAAACTCATAGAGGCATTTACAGAATAAACAATACAGAAATTCATTTTGTGGATATTGATCTTACCACAGAAAAAATGAACCATAGAATATATAGTCCTAATAAAAAAGGAGTGCTTACATTAGTGAAAGAAAATTCAAACCTGAGCTCTTATCCTAAAGACCTTCCACCAAAATTTAAAGATAATAAGCCTCCACACCCTGAATTCGAAGGTGGTGATGCAGCATTGTATCAATGGGTTGAAAAAAACGTGTATCCTGTCCTGCAAAAGAAGTACAAGAAAAAGAGAAAGGAAATTCTGTTCTTGTTTTAGATATAGATTCAAAGGGTGCCCCATCTTTTGTAGAAATAAAAAAATTGAATGTTCCGGATACAATAAAAAAGCAACTTACTGATATCATAAAAACATCCCCTGCCTGGAAGACCAATATACAAGGTTACGACGTCTCAGGACTTGTTTTTATTCCTTTAGAATACTAAAGGGCATAATCGGGGCATTTTCATATTCCCTTCATTTTTCCTATATTGTATACTCAACTTATACAATATGCTGAAAAACACATTTTTTTTATTTCTGGCCGCATCTTTTCTTTTGATAAGCTGCGACTATAAAGAGAAAGAGAAGAACCTGACAGACAGGGAAAAACAATTATTAGAGAAAGAAAAAGTATTTGCCAAGAAAGAGTCTGAATATCAGTCGCTCCTGAAAATGAGAGACAGTATTTATACAAAAAAAGATTCTGTAGTTATCGCGACATGGCCTACAGAGATTTCCGGTCCCTGGAACGGAAAGGTAATCTGTACAGAATCCAATTGCAGTGAATATGCTGTGGGTGACCAGCGTACCGATATCTGGGAATTCGATAACGATTCTACCCAGCCTATTACCAAAATCATCAATAACAATAATCTGGTAAGGCTGTATACAGGCAAATTTGAAAATAATGAGATCAGATTGTCTTTCAAAACAGATTCTACAGCTAAAAAGAATGTAGAAATGAGCGTTCTTCTTAATGATATTTCAGACAACAAGATCAAGGGTACAAGAAGCATCACTTCTGATGGCTGTACTGCCAAGTTCTCTGTTGAATTAGTACGTTCCACAAAATAAACACTTATGATTTTACTGAGTATACACAACCTGAGTCTTCCTATAGAAGATCCGGTACTGAAGTTCCTATTGGTACTGATCATTATCCTTGCAGCGCCCCTGCTGCTTAATAAAATTAAAGTCCCTCACCTATTAGGACTTATCATTGCCGGCGCCATCATTGGTCCCAACGGATTCAATGTATTATCCAGAGACAGCAGTATTGTTGTGACGGGAACAACCGGATTGCTTTACATCATGTTTCTGGCAGGGCTGGAAATTGACATGGGAGATTTCAAAAAAAACAAATGGAAAAGCTTAGGATACGGAGGCTATGCTTTTATCTTTCCTTTTATTTTAGGATATGTTGGAGGATATTACCTGCTAGGGTTTTCAACATTAACTTCTGTCTTGTTCGCCAGTCTATTTTCTTCTCAGACCCTGATCACTTATCCGCTGATCAGTAAACTGGGAATTGCTAAAAATCGGGCGGTCAATATCACTGTGGGAGGAACAATGATCACAGATATTGCTACATTGCTGGTTTTAGCTGTAGTGGTCGGAATGGTACAAGGAGATGTAGGCACCTCGTTTTGGGTTAAACTATCGGTTTCCTTTATTCTTTTTGCATTGATTGTTTTGATCGTATTTCCCATTATAGGACGCTGGTTTTTCAAAAAAGTAGATGATAAAATTTCACAGTACATTTTTGTATTGGTGATGATTTATCTGGCAGCTATGCTCGCTGAACTTGCCGGTGTAGAAGCCATTATTGGAGCTTTCTTTGCGGGGTTGGCCTTAAACAGATTAATTCCACATACTTCTTCTTTGATGAACAGGGTAGAATTTGTGGGGAATGCCATATTTATTCCTTTCTTTTTGATCAGTGTCGGAATGTTGATTGACTTTACTGTATTTTTCAAAAGTTTTGAGACCATAAAAGTAGCCGCCATTATGCTCGTCGCCTCTATTGGTGGTAAATATATATCTGCAGTCATCACTCAAAAAACCTTCAAATTTACTAAAGAGGAAGGAAGACTTATTTTCGGATTAAGTTCTGCTTCAGCTGCTGCAACGCTAGCCACAGTAATGGTAGGTTATAATATCATCCTTTCCGAAACTGAAACGGGAGAACCGATAAGATTACTGAATGAACATGTCCTGAACGGAAGTATTTTATTGATTCTTATTTCGTGTACCATCTCCTCTTTCATTTCTATGGCTAGTGCTCAGAAAATTGCGGAAACAGACAATGAGGATACTGTTTCCGGGAATACTCATGAGGAAGAGAATATTCTATTGGCCATCAATCACGAAGCAACTGTTGAAAGAATGGTGAACCTTGGAATCCTAATCAAAGCCCACTCTAATACAGAAGATCTGTTTGCTTTAAATGTCATTAATGAAGATAAAAATGAATCTTCAGTAAAAAATGCAGAAAAGCTTCTTCACCAGGCAGCAGATGCCGCCGCCGCCGCAGATGTTAAATTACAAGCCTTAAAAAGATACGACAATGATGTGATCAATGGGGTCAACAATGTTATTAAAGAACAGAAAATTACAGACCTCATCATAGGATTGGAAGGTGAAAAGGGATTCTCTCCATCTTTTGTCTATAATCTTTACAACGGTTATCTGCAGAATGATGATGTGAATGTACTAGTCTATCATGCAGCACAACCACTTTCCACCATAAAAAAATATGCAGTGATGATTCCTGAAAATGCCCATCAGGAAGCAGGATTCTTCCATGCCCTGCTGAGAGTCTGGAATATTGCCAGAAATTCAGGAGCTACGGTTATTTTTTATGCCCCTGAAAACATTATTGATATTCTACAGAAAATTATTAAAAAAGCCAATATAGAAGCAGAATTCATTATTATGAACACATGGCAGGACGGAGAAAGAACCGCTGCTCAGCTGAAAGATGATGAAGCATTGATTATTCTGATGGCAAAACGTGGTATGAAGTCCTATATTCCGAGAATGAGAATGATTCCGGAACTTCTGAACAGAAACCTGAATGATAATAATTATCTTTTGATATTCCCTTTCTCAGAATATGATAAAAACAGTCCGGAAATACGTTCTGTAGGAAATCATGGAGATTTTGTGGAGATCGGAAATGTGATTCAGAAGATTTTTAAGTAAAAGAATGGAAGCTGGAAGAGGGATGATGGAGGTTATGTATGAGCGAATAATCACTTTTCTTACATTATCAGACAATTGAGTCATCAATAGGATCGGGCTTTAGCCCGATATAAACAACATGCATACATTTGGCTTTAGCCGAAACCTAAAATTAAGTTTTGGCTAAAGCCAATTAAATCTATACTCATTTGTAAACGGGCTAAAGCCCGTTCCTATTGAAAAATGATATAACAAAATAAAAGGGAGCTGTTTTTAAATATAAAACAGCTCCCTTTTATTTATTTTAAACTGATATTACTCAGCAATCACTCTCACCATTCCTTTCACCTGTACAAGCCTTTCCATCAGCTCTTCTCTGGAATCTGCAAGGACGTTGATGTGTCCCATTTTCCTTCCCGGTTTGGTTTCTGTTTTTCCGTATAAATGGATATAAGTTTCAGGTAACTTAAGGACATCTTCCATTCCTTCATAAACTACTTTTCCTTCGTATCCTTCTGCTCCTACCAGATTCAGCATTCCGCTGTAAGTGATGGCATCGGTATCTGCTAAAGGTAAGTTTTTTACCACACGGTACATTTGCTCAAACTGTGAATTGGTATTTCCTTCCTGGCTTTGGTGTCCTGAATTGTGAAGTCGTGGAGCCGTCTCATTCACCCATACTTTTCCTTCTTTATCAAGAAATAATTCGATGGCGAATAGCCCCGGAGAATTTACTGCATTTAAGAATTTCTCGGTGATAGAATCAATCTGCCCCTGAACATCTTCTGTCAGAAGAACCGGACATACATTGAAGTCCAAAAGATTCAGTTTTGGATCGGCAACCATTTCCGTTAGCGGGAAAATATTGGTTTCTCCTTTTTCATTTCTCGCCACAATAACAGAGAGTTCCTTATCAATATCAACCAGACTTTCAATTACTGAAGCTTCTGTCCATATATGCTGATAATCTTCTTCTGTTTTGATCACCTGTACTCCTTTCCCGTCATAACCTCCTGTATTCATTTTCTGAACAAACGGCAACGGCATGATAATTTTCTCATCACTGTTCCATACCACCTGAAATTCAGGGCTTGGGATATCATGAGTTTTATAAAATTCTTTCTGAAGGATTTTTTGCTGAATTGTTTTGATGATATTGGCATTAGGAACCACTCTTATTCCTTGCTTTTCAAGTTCTGCCAATGCTTCGGCATTTACGTGTTCTATTTCAATAGTTACGACATCTTTATCTTTTCCGAAGTTCAGAACCGTTTCATAGTCATTAAAATTTCCCTGTGTAAAATACGAGATATTATGACATGGTGCATCAGACGCCGGATCCAGAGTATAAAACTCATCATCATACTTCAGTGCACTTTGTATCAACATTCTTCCCAGCTGTCCGCCACCCAGAATTCCTATTTTCATTTTTTATTTTTATTAGATTTATTCTTATTGAATTTTATCGATTTTTAAATAGCCAAGCCCCATTGGATTCTCCTGGTTTTCTGCATCAGACTTTTTAAGAATGATAGAATATTTTTCTTTCATATGTACTGGAAGAATATCACTCACATTGAAGATATCATCAATGTCTACTCCATGTTTATCATCAATATGACTTACCGCTCCTTCAAATCCCATGGTCTGATAAAACTCAGTACCTCTTGCTCTTTTTACAATTTCTCCCATAGACAGCCCCACCATCAGGTGCTGCTCATGAAATTCTTCAAAAAAGCCAGGCTTATACCCTCCCAGATTGAGAAAAAACAGTTGATCTTCGGAAGAATTTTCTCCTTTTTCTACAATCTCCACCTCATATCCGTCAGCGAATTTTACTTCCTGATGACAGTCCACATGAATTTTTCCTTCTGCTTCCTTCCAAAACTCCTTCATATCAGGAACAAGATCTCTAAGATTCTCTGCTATTCCGAAGAAAACATCGTGCTGCTCAATGTTTCTTCCCTTAGGGGTAGCCCCAAGGATTACATAAAATAATTTCATTCTGTTTTTCATGCATGCAAAAATACGTTAAATTTATCTTTTTCAAATGTTTGGCAGACTACTACAATAATTTTATATTTGTACCATTATTTGTAGTATGTCAGAAATCATCATACTCTTCCTTGGCGCAATTTCCGCTGGTCTTTTAGGTTCACTTACGGGTTTAGGAGGAGGAGTCATTATCATTCCTTTATTAACGCTGGGCTTTGGCGTTCCAATGCATTATGCTATCGGTGCTTCACTCATCTCGGTGATTGGTACCTCTTCCGGTGCGGCTGTAGCTTTCGTCAAAGAAGGTTTTACCAATATGAGAATCGGTATGTTTCTCGAAATAGCCACCACAGCGGGTGCTATTGCGGGTGCTCTGGTTTCAGGAATGCTTAATCCGAATACCATCGGAATTATTTTCGCAAGTATCCTTCTTCTTACGGTTATTTTGAATCTTAAAGGGAAGCCTGATCACCAGGAACCTCTGATCAAAGGAAGTCTGGAAGAAAAACTGAAGTTGTACGGAACATTCCCAGATAAAGGAGTATTAAAAAGCTATTCAGCAAGAAATACAGTTCCAGGATTTTTGATGATGATGTTCGCAGGTGCCATGTCCGGACTTTTAGGAATAGGTTCCGGTGCGTTGAAAGTATTGGCAATGGACAATATGATGAAACTGCCTTTCAAAGTTTCTACCACCACCAGTAACTTCATGATTGGAGTAACGGCTGTAGCCAGTGCACTGATCTATTTCCAGAGAGGAGAAATTATTCCTGTCATTGTAGCTCCGGTTTTGATTGGGGTTGTAATCGGAAGTTTTATCGGTTCAAAAACGCTGATGGTATCAAAGACCAAAAAATTAAAAGTATTTTTTGCCATTGTTATAACCATTCTTTCAGTTTATATGATGTATAACGGTATCAACAAAAGCTTCAGATAATGAAAAAGAATTTTACAGATGTAGATCTGAACCGCTCCGTAGGAAATCTTCTTAGACTGGGTGTTATTCTGTCTGTGGCAACCTCCCTGATTGGTTTTATCAAGTTATTTTTTGAAGGGTTTAAAATGCCCGAAAAATATACCAGCCTTGTGGTAGGTACTTCTTCAGAGAAAGTATGGAGTCATTTCTGGAATTCCCTGTGTAAAGGAGAAGGCATGGCTATTATTCAGCTGGGGATCCTTTTGTTGATCTTTACACCTTTAATGAGGATTGTTTTCGCTTTAATAGGCTATTTAAAAGAAAAAGACTACGTATATGTAGTCATTTCTTCTATTGTTTTAGCGATTATGGCAGTGAGTTTCTTTGCAGGCTACGCCCACTAATTTTTACATTTCATAAAACTCCAACGGCAATTGGTCCGGATCCTGAGTAAAGAAAAATTCTTTTCCAGTGAATTCGTCTATGCGGATTTCTTCGCAGCTCAGACCCTTCCCGATCAGTTCATTTCTTTTTTCTGTAACATTGTCAACGGAGAAGGCAAGATGTCTTAAACCACATGCTTCCGGACGTGACGGACGCTGACCTGGATCAGGAAAAGAGAATAGTTCTATGACATAATGATCTCCTATGGCCAGATCAAGCTTATAAGATTGTCTTTCTTCACGGTAAACTTCCCTAATGATATTCAAATCTAAAATTTCTGTATAAAATTTCTTTGAAACGGCATAATCTGAACAGATGATTGCAATATGATGAATTTTCATTTCCTACTTCTTGTTTAATTTTATTATTTAATTTCCTTACAATTATCCTTTCTTCTCGTATCAATAACATATTGAATTTTCCATTCATTATTCTGTTTCACCAACTGAAAACTATTTGCTCCACAATGAGACAGCTTTCCTTTTAAATAAAAAGAATAAGGCGTAAACACACTTGCCAGATTTCCATCGGTATGAACGGCTTCTATGATAATTCTTTCATCCAGATCTCCTTTCGGAAATTTAGAAACTGAAGCAATAAAATCCTGTATGCTGTCACTTTTTACAGTACCGTCTTTGGTAATAGTCTGAAGAACTGCATTCTCCGAAAAGGCAGATTTTACCAGCTCAGAATCTGCATTTTTCATACCAAGGAATAGGTTACGGATCGGTTTTTCAATATCCTTATTTTGCTGACCAAAAGCTGAAATACTGATCAGCAGAAGCAGTGCCATAATTTTATTCATAGAATATGATTTATATAAATAAAAGTAAGCAAAATTTAAATTAATAAATGGATTCTAAAATTGATTTTCCTTAAATTGTACCAAAAATTATTTCAGCCAAAGAATTTTCATATGTGGATTATTTATCTGGTTCTGGCCATACTTTTACTGGTCTTGACTATCCTTCCAAAAATTCAGCATTCTCACTGGATATTCCGGGTTCCTGAATTTGCTAAGATACAGGTTACTTATCTTATCTTTTTCACTTTTCTATTAGGGCTTATCATTGATCCTATAGAATATGTATGGTATTATCAGGGATTTTTACTTGTGCTGTTTGTTTATCATAGCCAGACACTCATCAAATATACCCCTCTTTATCCTGTAAAAAAATATAAACAGCACACCAAGTCCTCTGAAAAGCTTCATTTCATTTCAGCCAATGTCTATCAGTTCAATAAAGAGTATGAGAAATTCATTGAGCTTGTTAAAAAGTATAACCCGGACTTTTTCATGACTATGGAAAGCAATGGTGACTGGGAAAAAGCAATGAGACCTTTAGAAAAAGAATATGGTTACCAACATAAGGTGACCCTTGAAAACACCTACGGTATGCATTTCTATTCCAGGATTGAAATTAAAGAAGCCATAACTCATTATTTCGTAGCAGATGATATTCCGAGTATTGAAATACATATGAAAACAGCTGATGGCTTTTCTTTTGTTTTCTTCGGAGTTCACCCACCACCGCCAAGTCCTACAGAAGAGGAAACATCAAAGGAAAGAGATGGCGATCTTCTAAGCACAGCCAAATGTGTAAAGGATATCAAAAAACCAGTCATTGTAGTAGGAGATTTCAATAACGTTGCCTGGTCAAGATCATCTGTACTTTTCAGAAAAACAAGTCATCTGATAGATCCGCGAATCGGGCATTCTTTCGTTTCTACCTTTCATGCAAAATACCGTCTTTTAAGGTTTCCTATCGATCTGATGTTTCACAGTGAAGATATTTTTATTAAACAGCTGAAGACATTGGAGAATTTTGGTTCAGACCATCTTCCGGTATACTGCGAGTTTTTCATTGACCATCATAATGATGAACAGGAGGAGCTGGTAGAAACAGCAACTTCTGAAGAAAAAGCAGAAGCCGAAATGATGATAGAAGAAGGAAAGCAGGAAAACGGCGACCGGGAAGCTATAGTTACTGAAGATTAAGTATAAAAAAAGTGGACTAAAGCCCACTTTTTTGAATATTATTTTTTTAAAACTTCATCACATCCTTCACTACCCCATTCTTCTGCGTATGCTGTAATAATTCAGCTTCAATAAATGCTTTGATCTTTTCTTCAGAATCATTGCTTGGAAACAGAAGGTGAACATTGGCTCCTGCATCCAGAGTAAAAAATAATGAAAGTCCGGTTTCTCTTCTAAAATCCCAGATTTTGTTGATGACTTCCAGGGTTCCTGTTTTCATTAGGATAAAAGCTGGGTCACTCATCATCATCATCGCATGCAGTGTAAGTGCTTCATGCTCTACCAATTTGATAAAACGGTTCATATCCCCAATTTTCAGGATTTCTTTCATGGGAACAAAGTTTTCCCTTGCTTCCTGGAATCTCCTTTCTGAGTAAGGATTGGTATTCATCAAACCGTGTCCTACCGTTGACGAAACACTTTTTTGTCCTTCATGAATTAACAAAACCCAGTCATTAAAGTTTTTAAATACTTCATGAATTTCCGTATCCGGATATTGTACTCCAAATAGATCAGAACTACCTTCTACCTCATCAGTTTTTCCCCAGACAACAAGTCCGTTGTATAAACTTCGGCATGCACTTCCACTTCCAAGTCTTGCTAAAAATGAAGCTTTTCTCAAAGATTCTTCTTCAGAAATTTTTCCTGTAAATGAAGCATCCAATACCATCAGACATTGTGCAATCGCTCCAAATCCCGAAGCTGAGCTCGCAATCCCTGAGCTATGTGGAAATGTATTTTCTGTTCTGATACTATATCTTCCTTTTAAAATCCAAGGAAGGTATTGTTCTATATTTTTGAAATATTTCTCAATTTTTTCAGCAAACTTCACTTCTTCATTTCCAGCCAGAAAAGTCTGTACTGAAAAGGGCTCATCCGCTATAAACTCCATTGAAGTATTGGTTTTACAGTGGTTTAGAGTATAGCTGATACTCGGATTGGCAGGAATCTGGTTGTCATATTTTCCCCAGTATTTAATCAGGGCAATATTGGACGGACAGCTTTCTGAAACCGTTTGTGTATGAATGCTGAAATTTTCTTTTCCTATAAATTCTTGTGTCGTCATCGTTTAATTTAAGTGATAAAACTTTTAACCACCCCCGTCAAAAATTCTTTGAATTTTTGCCACCCCTCCAGAGAAGGGAATTTTCACGTCTTCAGTTGTGATATATGTGAAAACAGGAGATCAAAATCTCTTAGTACATCTTCTCTATAATATCTGCATATTTTTTGATCACCACGTTTCTTTTGACCTTCAATGTAGGAGTGATTTCTCCTGTATTGATATCAAATTCTGCAGGCATCAAGGTGAATTTCTTCACTTTTTCATAATCTGCCAGGTGGCTCTGTAATTCTTTAATTTTTTCTTTGTAAAGGTTGATTACCTTCTCATTTTTCACAGCCTCTACCCAGTTGGTAAAAGGAATATTATTTTTCTTGATATAATCCTGTAAAAATTCAAAATTAGGAACAATTAACGCTGAAACAAACTGTCTTCCTTCCGCAATCAGCATAATCTGCTGGATAAAATTGTTGTTGGTCAAAAGGTTTTCGATCTGTTGCGGAGCGATATATTTCCCATTGGAAGTCTTCATCAGATCTTTGATTCTGTCCGTAATGATCAGGTTTCCTTTATCATCAAATTTTCCTGCATCACCGGTTTTGAACCATCCGTCTTCCGTGAACACTTTCTGAGTTTCTTCAGGCTTGTTATAATATCCTTTCATGATCCCGTTACCTCTCGCCTGGATCTCATCACTTTCTCCGATACGCATTTCTACTCCCGGCAAAGGTTTTCCGCTTGTACCATGTTCAAAATGAGTTAGAGGGAAAAGAGTCAGTGTCGCGGTAGTTTCTGTTAATCCATAACCAACAGTCACGTGAATTCCCACTGAATCAAAGAAACGGGTAACTTCCGGTGACAGAGAAGCGCCACCACATGGTAAAAACCAAAGTCTTCCGCCCATTTTTTCTTTAATTTTACTAAAAACCAGCATATCTGCGACAGATTCTTTAAGTTTCAATACAAAAGGAATCGGTTTTTCATTTCTTTTCAATTCAGCAGTTTCCCATCCGGTTTTAAGCGCCCAATCAAAGATTTTCTTCTTCAATGATGAACCTTCTTCTGCTTTTTCCAGGACTCCGGCATATACTTTCTGAAAAAATCTTGGTACAGCACACATCGCAGTAGGCTTTACTTCCTCCAATGCTTTAGCTATATTTTTAGGATCTTCCAGGAAATAAACTCGGGCACCCCCGTATAAACACAGTAAGCTCCAGCTTCTTTCAAACACATGGCTTAAGGGTAAAAATGCCAGTGAAAGCTCTTCTTCAAAATTTTTAAACTTAAAAAATTCAAAGTGAGAATCGAATGCTTTAATGAAATTTCCATGGGTAAGCATTACCCCTTTTGGAATCCCGGTGGTTCCGGAAGTATAGATCAATGTGGCAGTATCATCATTTTCTTTCTTACAGAACTCAAGCTCTAGTGAAGCTTTTGCAATAAAGTCTTCAAGATAAAAACTATTGAATTCCTTCTTGATCCACACTGCTTTTTTGGAAACAATAATTGTTTCCAGATTATTTTCTTCTTTATGTAAAAATTCTAAACAAGCATCATACTGCAGCTGGTTGCCTACTAAAACAACCTTAGCTCCGGAATCGTTGATGATATGTTCTGCCTGCTCAGCATTATTGGTTGAATAAATAGGAACTGTAACAGCACCAATAGCCATTGAAGCAAGGTCCACGATCATCCATTCGGATGAATTATCTGAATAAATAGCAACTCTGTCATTTTCCTGAACACCAGCTTCTTTTAAGGAATTGGCGGTTTTAAAAATAATCTCACTGAATTTTTGCCAGCTCAGCTCTTTCCAGGCTGCATCTTTCTTTTTAAATCCGATGGCCGCTTTTATAGGATGTTTTTCTACATTTTTAAGGATAATTGCCTCTGCAAGATTCATTTCTTCAGCTTTTTGTCGTTAATATAATTATTCAGGTGAAAGTCTATACTTTCTTTTACAGGAATAAACTGATAATTCAGCTTTTCTTTGACTTTGTGATTGGAAATGGTGTTGAATGATGAAATGGCCTCAATATTTGATTTGGTAACCATTTTCAGTTTCGGGATCAGCCAGCCGAAAAGGGTGTTGGCAATTCTTCCGATATTTAATACGGATTGTGAAAGAATTCTGGCATCTTTAAGCCCCAGACGGGTTCTCACTTGTTTTGCCAGGTCAGCATATCGGTTGTTTTCAGCAACAATGATAAAACGTTCTCCAAAAAGATTATTTTCCATTAGCCCGATCGCAGTATTGGCTACGTCTCTTACATCAACATAGGCAGAACCACCGGAAAAGGTAAAACTATTATCTTCAAAGGTCGAGAAAAGCTCCCCGCTGCTTTGGCTCCAGTTTCCACTTCCTACGATCATTCCCGGATTGATAATGATTGCATTCAGACCTTCTGCTGAGGCTCTCCATACTTCCATTTCAGATAAATGTTTTGAAATAGCATAAGCAGAGTGTTCCAGTTTTGGATTAAACTCAGAATCTTCGTCCAACTCTCCTTTTTCATTGAAATTATCAAGAACGGCAACAGAACTTACATGGAGAAATTTTTTCACGCCTGATCCTTCACAGGCAAACAACAGGGCTTCTGTACCCTTGATATTTGTACGGTACATCTCTTTTTCATCTTTTGGATGAAAACTTACTTTTGCGGCACAGTGATACACCTCATCTACACCTTGCAGTGCAGTTGTCAAAGAATCCAGATCATCAAAATCTACGTTTACCCATTCGATCTTATTAAAAAAATCGTCGGGATTCTCCGTATAAAAGCTGTATGAATGCCTTACTTCGTTTAAATTGCTGCCCGGTCTTTTGGAAGCACGTACATTTTCACCTCTTTTAAGAAGTTCCAGTACAATTATTCTTCCCAGAATTCCGGTAGCACCCGTTACAAAAATCATTAATTATGTTGCTTGATTGCTGACTAAAATATAACAATATTTTCTATCCGGCAATTCTTCGGAATCCTGTGAAAATTCCTCTGAAAAACCGCTTTTGCAAATTTGCGATTTTTAAAGCATAATTCAACTTAATTTAACCAATATTATCATTTTGAAAACGATAAACTTGAAAGTTTTAACCACAAAAGTCACAAAAGTTTTTAACCGTTTTTTTTATTTAAATTATAAACTTTGCATGAAAAAGTACACCTAAGTTTTGAGACTATATATTTTAAAATGATTGTCTACAAAAAAAGCATTGAACAACATTACAATGGTGGCAAAATATTCCAACTAAAGGAGCGAAAGTTCACCTCCTCTGGAGGGGTGGCAAAAATTCAAAGAATTTTTGACGGGGTGGTTCCAACCGATTCAATAAAAAAGTCCTGAAAGAATTGACAACTTTCAGGACTTTTATGATGAAAACATACTTTGTTTTTAAGCCATCACCTCATTATTTCTTCTTGGAGCCTTGTCGCAGAGAACATCTGCAATACTCTTGGAAATAAGGTTTCCTTCTGTAAGATTATCCAGCCAGAAGAACTCTCCTGCGGCATTGATCTCAATAAAGTAATATTCGTCTTCAGGAGAAACGATCATGTCTATCGCACCATAATCTACATTGTAAATATCAAGCAACTCCAGCAGCTTTGCTTCTACATCTCCCGGAAGTTCTGTCCTGGTCCATTTATCAATGAGATTTATTCCGTCTTTTCTCCAGTCTACTTTGGCATCTTCTGACTGTTGAGAGTCTATTTCAAATGCATAGACATCTCTTCCCACAATGGTAATACGAAGTTCTTTTTTCTTTTGAATCATCTGCTGAAACTGCATTGGGCAGTACAGGAGTGAATCTAGTTCTTCCAATTTATCTTCACTGACAACGTTGGTAAAAACTACATTTTCAACACCGTCTTCATAGATTGCAAAACCGGTTTGCATTTTGGCCACTACATTCTGATGTTTTACAATAAATTTCCTTGCTTCATCAGGATTGTTAGTAAGGCAGGTTGCCGGAATGGTCAGACCTAATTTATCGGCGATTTTCAATTGCTCTTCCTTACTATCGAGTCTTCTGTAAACACTTGGTTTTCCCAAAGAATAAGTATCCACTGATTCAAAAAAGCCAAAAAGAGTATTGCGGATCTCGCCCATTGTTGCTCCGTAAAACTTAGAGTCTATCTCTTCTTTCAGTCCTTTTCCGATATTGTAGGCTCTTCTGTACCAAATGGCTGAAATATCATCCAGGCGATGTTTTGCTTCAGGAGTTTCAAGGTAGCTTATCCATTCTCCATCCTGAAAAATGGTAGACAGTTTGTTTTGTAAAGGATATACATCCACATCAAAGCGGATGACCTCACAGTTATTTTTTCCGATGTATTCTGTTACTTTTTCAATTGAAAAATTATCTGCAGTATGCGTTATAATTAAAATTTTATTCATGGAAATTAATTCTTTTGATAAGATTGTCGGCAATTCTTTCTGCAATGGGAAATCCCAGTTCTTTCTGCAGCATTCCCCATTCTCCCTGTGGATTAACTTCAAGGAAATAATAGACTCCATCTCTTCCTTTGATCATATCGATTGCTCCGATATAAAGCCCCATTTCATTCATCATGGAAGTGAGATTGGCTTTCACAGTGGGCGGCAGTTCATAAGCTGACCAGAAATAACCTTCACGGGCAACTCTCCAATCTGCATTTTCGCTGTTATTAATTTTTCCTGTGAAAAAATCACCGTCTACATAGACGATTCTTAATTCATATTCTTTATCAATATAGGGTTGAAAAATCATTGGGCAATATGCGATATCTGATAGATGTTCCAAAGATTCTTCTTCAATAACAGTCGTGGAAATCATATTTTCACCTGACATCGTTTTTGCCGTTACACCATGAAGTTTAGCAATTGCTTTTCCCTTACAGTATTGATGGAAAAACGCCGTTATTTTTTCTGAGTCATTGGAAAAAAGAGTTCTAGGAATGTTCAGGTTATTTTTTTGAGCAATTTTCAGCTGAAATATCTTATTTCCATCAACCTTTTTTTCATTTTCATAAGGATTGATCCAGGGAATATCTTCTAAAGCTGTCATCAGATTATACCTCAAACTTCCATATTCATTCAGAAAAATTCTTTCATAATCCTGATCCAGTTCTTCAGGAGCATTAATTTTCCAGGCTTTTCTGTGCCATACTCCTTTAATAGAATCGGAATGGATTATATTTCCGGATTCGTCAGTTAATTCAAACGAATTTTCATGAATACTGATCTTCTGAAGATGATTCAGCCGGTCAGAATTCAGTCTGAAATAAGGGATATTTTTGGAGGTCAGATATTCGAAAAAGAGATCGATATTATAAAAATCCTGTGAATGAGTGATGCAGAGAATCATTTGCCGGTTTTTATTAAAAAGGGAAACTTAGACATTAAGTTTCCCCTATTATTTTTATTTATATTCTACTTATTTTATAGTGGAATAGTAATGGTATCATCATCACCGTCAGATGGATATTTCATCGTATGCATCATATCATCTTTTGGAGATGTTACAGTGTCTACTGAAGGTTTTGTGATCATATCTCTTTCAGGAATTGAAATAATATCTGTTCCTCCTTTTACCGTTTCCGGATCTTTAACCTGTTTTTCTAAAAATGATGCAAAAAACGGCTTCTTCTTTGAGCTGTTACTTTTCATAATGTTTAGTTTTAGTTTGATATATAATTTAGCTTACGCTTTCGTATATTTCTTACATTTCAAAAACATCATCATCTCCGTCAGATGGATATTTCATCGTAACATTATCATTATCAGGCGTTGTAACACTATCTTCAAGTGCTGAAGTAGTGATATGATCCTTGATTACTGAAGTAATCTGGTCTGCAAGTTTGGAAGTAATAGCTCCTCCTTTCACAGTTTCTGGGTCTTTAACTTGTTTTTCTAAGAATGTCGCAAAAAATGGCTTCTTTTTTGAATTTTTGTTTTCCATAAGTTAATATTTTTATTGTTTTGGAAATCCAAAGTACAAAAAATTCAAAACATGGAGAAATAATATTAAATTTTAATATAAATTTAACATAATATCAAAAATCAAAGAATAAAATTAATTTAATTCCAAAAATTCCTTAACAACATTTGCAAAATCAACCGGATTTTCAGCTTGTACCCAATGTCCTGCATTTTTTACCGTTACCACTTTAGCCTTTGGAAACTGCTGTTTGATTCCGAATTCATCCTGAGGCAGGATGTAATTGGACTTTTCTCCTGCTATAAAGAGTGAATCTCCTTCAAAAACACCGAATTTAACAGCGTTGGAAACAAATTCATTATATTTTTCGGATAATGTTTTAAGATTAAATCTCCAGCCAAGTTTTTTATTTTCATCCCAATACAGGTTTTTCGTTAAAAACTGTATCGTAGATTTTTCCGGGATATACTGATTGAGAACTTCTTCCACTTCATTTCTTGAACCTACTGTATTGAAATCAACAGTTTCCAATGCTTTTATAATTCCTTGGTGATGGGGTGGATATGCTTTAGGCGAAATATCTACAACAATCAGTTTTTCAACACGTTCAGGATACTTTATTGCAAACTGCATCACTGCCTTTCCTCCTAAAGAGTGTCCTAGGACATGTGCTTTCTGAATTCCATAATGATCCATATAACGGGCAATATCATCTGCCAGATCATCATGAGACATACTTTCCGAATGAAAGCTTCTTCCGTGATTTCTGAGGTCGATCAGGTGTACAGGAAGATATTCTCCCAGGTCTTTTCCGAAGCTCCCCCAGTTGTCAAGCATTCCAAATAGTCCGTGGAACACCAACAACGGCGTATTAGTTAAGTTTTCGCCGAATATTTTTGAGTTTAAAATTTCCATTTTTCTTAGAAGTTAGATATGAGAAATTAGAAGCTAGATCATATGAGAGACCAAAAACGAAGTATTACTTACTTTTAATCTCTAACGTCTAGTTTCTTATTGATTACCATTTTGCCAGTCTCTTCAAATAAGCCTGAACCGTATTTTCCAATCCCATATAAAGCGCTTCAGAAACTAAAGCGTGTCCGATAGATACTTCCAACAGGTTTGGAATGGTATCTGCAAAGTACTTCAGATTTTCTAAGCTTAGGTCATGTCCAGCGTTGATTCCCAATCCGAAATTGGTAGCTTCAACCGCTGTGTCATAATAAGGTTTTATAGCCTGTTCTTTATGAGTCAGATAATTTTTTGCGTACGCTTCGGTATACAGTTCTATTCTGTCTGCTCCGGCCTTCGCTGCGTATTCTACCAATTCTGGTAAAGGATCAAGGAAAACAGAAGTACGAATCCCTGCATTTTTAAATTCTGCGATGATCTCTGTAAGAAAATCCAAATGTTTTTTAGTATCCCATCCTGCATTAGAAGTAATTGCATCATCAGCATCCGGTACTAAGGTTACCTGCTCCGGTTTTACATCCAATACCATATCAATAAAGCTCTGATGAGGATTTCCTTCAATATTAAACTCAGTCGTAACCAATGGCTTCAGATCATAGACATCTTTTCTTGTGATATGCCTTTCATCAGGTCTTGGGTGAATGGTAATCCCCTGTCCTCCAAATTCCTGAATTTTTACAGCTGCTTCTGTAACACTTGGGGTTTCACCTCCTCTTGCATTTCTTAACGTCGCAATTTTATTAATGTTTACGCTTAGTTTTGTCATTTTTTATTTTAGATGTTAGATATGAGATGTAAGAAGTTAGAAGCTTGGGGCTGGAAATAAAATCCAGACTTTGCACTTCAATTGGTTCTTCTACATTCATGATCATTTAAAAATTTAATTTAAAATTTATAGAAAAGGGGGTAAAACTTCCTGCTTCCCTCTTCAATCTTCCTGCTTTATACTTTTACGCTTACCTGCATCACCTGAAGCTCAAATTCTTTTGAGGCGACCAATAAATGGTCAAAAATATCTGCCTGAATCTGCTCAAAACGCTCCCATTTGGAATCACTGGCAAAACAGTAGACTTCAAGCGGCAGCCCTTGAGGGGTGATATCCAGCTGTCTAACCATTCTGGTTCCGGTTTTGTCTACATCCGGATCATTTTCAATATATTTCTGTGCATAATATCTGAAAACCCCGATATTGGTAAGCTGTCTTCCGTTCACAATTTTATCTTTATGTTCCAGGCTTTCTTTTTCTTTTTTGATCTCAATATTTCTTTCTTCAAGGTAATCTGAAATAAGATTAATTTCCTTTAGACGTTCAATATCTTCATCTGTCAGAAACTTAAAAGAATTGATATTAAAGTAGATTGACTTTTTTATTCTTCTGGTATTAGATTCAGACATGACCTGCATATTCTTGATCTCAGTGGTCATCAAATCATAGGTTGGAATAGTGGAAACCGTCTTATCAAAATTGGTAATTTTGGTTGTCAAAAGGCTAATATCTGTAATATTTCCCTCGATGCTGTATTTGGGAATGCTTACCCAATCCCCTACTTTCAGGATTTTAGAAGTTGCCACATGCAGTCCCGTTACAAATCCCAGAATTGTATCTCTGAAAACAAGTACCAAAACAGCGGTAATAGCCCCCAGACTTCCTACAATAGTGGTTCCTTTGATCCCAAAGATTACACAGATTCCTACTACTGTAAATACAAAGAGTCCTAAAATTTTTACCGTTTCTGAAATGGCATTGAGTGCCATAATTTTATAAAAATCCTGTTTGATGCTAAAATAATTTCTAAAAGCAGTCAGTGATCTATACAACATTCCGGCAAGTATTAATACCAATCCCAAATTGACACATCTAATAATAAAGATGGTTGTTTTGGGCAGAGCATTTTCCGGAAATATAGACCCCTGGATAGACCCGACAACGATCAAAGCAGCAAAATGCGCTACCGAGTTGGTGATTTTAGACTGATAAATAGATTTTAAGATGGGAAACTTCTCTTCATTATGAAATAACCGAAAAATAGAATTGATGATGAATTTAAAAACAAAATCGGTAATTAAAAGCAAGACAAGAAGTAGACTAAGTTTTACAATAATATGAAAAAACCAGTCCAGCCCAGTTGGTGAAATCCGGGTAATATAGATGTAAAGCTGCTCGCTCAGCTCCTGTATAAAGTTTTTGGTTTCTTGTAACTGGTCATTCATTACAGCAAATTTATGAAATTAAGAATCATGATTTTACTATTCACAATCAATTTTCATCCCAAAAAGTATTTACCCTAAGATATTTGACAAAAATTTTTCACAGACCATATTGTAAAATATCAAATCCATCACAACACTTGATTATAGGTGAAAAATTAACTACGGAAATGACAATAAAATAAATAATATTAAAATAATCACAATTTTAACGTTTTAATATTAATTATTTATTAAATTTGGTTAAAACTAAACCCATCAAAATCAATTAAATATGAGACAAAATTACTTATTTATTATGCTATGCAGCCTTGTGCTTCTGGCCAATTGTAAAGGAGACGACACTGCTGCTCCTGAAGAAACACCTACTAAAGTAGTCTACACAGGAAAAGTGGAAGGCAAAGTATTTGCTAAAAACGGGACAAAGCCTATTGGAGGGGCTCTTGTATTCACCACTGATAGCCAGAGCAATGTTTACCATACCTATTCCGGCGCTGATGGCAGCTTCAGCTTAACCGCTCCTGAAGGAAATACTACCCTTCACATTCAAACCGGTGATGGAAAAAATTTCAGAACCGAAGTTCCGGTTGCCGTTAAAAAGAATGAAACAACTACTGTCACTACAACAGATTCAAAGCTGAATCAGATAGCAAAAATGGCTTATATAAAAGGGAGTTATGACAAAATCGAAGATATTATAACTTCTCTTGGATATACCGCAACTGAGATTACTTATCAGGATTTAAAAATATCAATACTATTTCGCAGTATGACATCATCTTCCTGAATTGTGGATCCCGTGCGTATGCACAGACAGGAACCAACGCTCCAAGTAATGATGCTAATGTATACTCCAATCTCTCCACTTTCGTAACTAATGGCGGAAGTCTTTACAGCTCAGACTGGGCCTCAGCTTATCTGGTAGGGGGAAATACAAATACTGAAAATTGTAATGCTCCCGGAGGTTTCATCAATGATAATCTTCTTTGCCTGAAGGATATTGGTACAGCAACCTCTTATATTGGCTGCAGCGTCTCAAATACAGCTTTGGCAACTGCATTAGGCTTTAATACATTGGATATTCAATATGACATGGGATCGTGGGAAAAAATTCAGAATTATGATCCTGCATTCTGGGATGTTCTGGTACAGAAAGGCAACGAACCGTTGATGATCAGAACAGGACATTACACCAATCCTTCTGCTCCACAAACACCTGTAGGAACTTCTTTAAATAATAATCACATTACGATCTGTCATCACACCGCCAGTGGAAACAATATCACCATCACGATCAACCAGAATGCATGGAATGCGCATCAGGCACATGGAGATACCATGGGACCTTGTACAGGAAATTCCAATAGCGGAAATATCTATTATACTACATTCCATAACCATGCAAGTGGAAATATCGGTAAAGCAGGACCGATTCTGGAATATGTAATCTTAAATTTGTAATAAAATTTTATAACTCGTTCTCAAAGTGGTCTTTTATAAGGCCACTTTTTTTATATTGCATCTATATTTTTAAAACGAATGGATACAACGATTATTAATATTTTCTGCCTTATTTTATTATTTGTCGGGATATTGGGAACTTTTCTTCCTGTTTTACCCGGTCTTTTGCTGAGTATCTGCGGACTTCTGATCTATAAATTCGGGACGGATGCGGATCTATCTATGATTTATATCTGGGCATTCGGAGTTCTTACATTAGCTTCGGTAGTATTAAGCTATGTGATTCCGGCAAAGACCAACAGAAAATATGGAGGTACGCGCTGGGGAAGTATCGGTTCTGTAATAGGGACCATTGTTGGAATATTTATTCCAATTCCATTAGGTTTTCTGATCGGAATGTTTGCAGGGGTATTTATTGGCGAATTACTTCATGACAGTAAGGATATGAATAAAGCTTTACAATCTACTAAAGGAGCACTGATTGGATTCATTTATGGAACCGGATTCAGTTTTGTGGTAGGAGTGGCAATGTTTTTGGTAGTACTTCTTAATATGTTCAGTGTCATTTAATTAAATATTAGAAACTATGTTCCATAAAGTTATCATACTCAGTCTGGGAATTTTTGCATTAACGGGATGTGATGCCCAAAAGAAATCTAAGATTAATACAAAAGCTTCTGAAATGCAAACCAATACAAAAGCTATGAATTCCAATGATCAGAAAGACGGTATTCTATACTTCAATGAAGGTGAGAATAAGTTTTTAAAGGAATACCAGATGAATGTAACATTCAAAGGAATTTCTGAAGACAGCCGCTGTCCTGAAGGGGTCAACTGTATCTGGGCCGGAGCAGCTGTTGCCCAGGTGGAAGTAATGGGAACTGCAACCCGACCTGCTATTTTAAGCCTTGCCAGTACAGATTATCCGGGAAGGAATTATCACCAGTCGGCAGAATTTAACGGATACCTCATTACATTACAGGATGTTGCTCCATACCCAAAACAACAGGATGGAACAAAAGCATTAGCCGGAAAATATAAAATCGGGATTACGATAAAAAAGGCAGGTCAATCAACAGATTCTACCACGAAATAGGTTTCTTCCCTTTGGAAATAAGATATTCATTAATTTTTGAAAATGGTTTACTTCCAAAAAACCCTCTGTACACAGAGAATGGTGAAGGGTGTGCCGATTTCAGAATAAAATGCTTAGCCGGATCTATAAGTTCGGCTTTTTTTTGCGCAAAAGCCCCCCACAATACAAATACCACGTTCTCTTTTTTATCTGAAATTTCCTTAATGATAAAATTAGTGAATGTTTCCCAGCCAAGATCTTTGTGTGAATTAGGAGAATGGGCACGAACCGTTAAAGTGGCATTCAAAAGTAAAACGCCTTGTTTCCCCCAGTCTTCAAGTTCTTTAGAAGTTCTTACAACTCCCAAATCGTCTTTCAATTCAATAAAAATGTTCTTAAGTGACGGTGGCGTGGCAACCTGTTCAGAAACAGAGAAGCACAAACCATTTGCCTGAAAATCATTATGGTAAGGATCCTGACCAATAATTACAACTTCAACATCGTCAAAAGCTGTCAGCTCCAATGCCCTGAAAATTTGATTTTTCGGTGGGAAAACTTGGGTCGTTGCGTATTCATTCTTTACCTTCTCCCAAAGGGTTGTAAAGTATTCCGTACTCTTTATTGGGGCTAAAATTTCTGTCCAGGTCATACTGCAAAAGTAATAATATTAAAAATAAGAGTTTAGATTATACCTTAAATATCTTCAATTTTCTTTCGATCAGCATATATGTAAAATAGGACAGCAGCAGCGAAGATGCAATTAATAATAAGGGATTAAGGAGTGGAACATCCACAATTATAAAATTCTGGCTCTTAATAATATAATGGATAATATACAATGAATATGAGATATTTCCTAAAATATAAATAGGCTTAGACTCCAGAAACATTTGAAGATAATTCTTCTCTCCCGTATATAATTGCTTTATAATCAATGCTGATAAAAATGGAATTAAAATCAAACCTTTGGTCGTAAACAGCAGTATTAAAGATAAAATAAGCGCAACATACACAGGCCATTTGCCTTTTAACGTAAGTCGTGGCATTACAGCAACCCCAATTCCGAAAAAATAAGAAGCTATTGTTCTGATTAAAGAGTTTACTCCATACGGAATATCGAGATATTCCGTAGACTTCAGCATATTCACTGAACCTGCTGAACGAAGATATATATCAGGAAAATAAGGGAGAATTAATCTTAAAAGCAAGCCTGTAATAATCAGGATTTCACCACGGATTTTATATCGTATAATCAGATAAAGCATAAACGGGAAGATCAGATAACACATCCATTCTGTACTCAATGACCAATAGACAATATTCAGTAAACGATTTGGATTAAAAAAGCACTGTACCAATCCGGCATTAATAAAAAAGGTAAGCCACGGAACACCTCCCATCAACAGGACAATAAAAACAATTGATAAAAAATATATCGGATAAATCCTATTGATTCTTTTCTTATAAAAAGTCTGTATTATTTTAAATTCCAAAGCTTTAAACTTCTCAGAGTAGGAAACTGTAAGCAAAAAAGCACTTAGTACAAAAAAGACATCTACAGCAAGATAACCTTTACCTATCAGATTTTGAAGAATCTCGTTTTTAAATTGAAAAAAATGAAAAAAAGTAACCCATAATGCCATTACCCCTCTAAGCCCCGTTAAAGATTTTATTTCATTTTTCATATATAATTTCAATCGGCGATAAAGATAAAAAAAACCTATTAGTTTTCGTGTTTATCATTATCCGACACTCTTTTTAAGCTAAAAATAATGTTATCCGGAAATCCTTCATCTTCCTTCCCCTCTTCCAAAATAAAATCATGCTTTAATAGAATCCCTTTTGAATTTTCATTAAATTTACTGGTAATTGCTACAATTTCCTGTAAATGCAATTCATTAAATCCGCAGTCTAAAACCGCTTTCAAAGCTTCGGACATAATTCCCTGTCTGTGATATTCCGGCAGCAATTCATAACCGACTTCTGCTGTTTTCCGATCTTCAGAAAAATTCCAAAGACAAATTGTTCCGATAAGATTCTGCTGACCTTTTAAAGAAATTCCAAAATAGGCGGTCTGATTGTTTTTAGTTCTTTCTTTAATGGTTAAAATAAACTGAAGTGCATCATAATTATTTTTTGGTGAATTTCTCCGCACGAACCGGTTGGTTACTTCATTGCTTCGAATGCGTAAAATATCCTCAGTATCGTTTTCATTGATTTCTCTTAAAATCAATCTTGTGGTTTCCAGTTTCATTGGTATGATAGAATAAATAGTTTTATATTTTCTGTTCAGTGCTATTGTTTCAAATATCTCTTAATGCCAGCGCTTCCGAAAATTCATTTTTGTCAGCATCAAGATTCATAAATAAGTACACGCCGTATTTTATGGAGTAATTTCTTTCATAAACAACAATAGATTTTTCTTTATCTCTATCATTCTTTTGTACTCTTTATCATAATGATCCTCTTTTTTTCGAGGATGATTGAAAGCTTCTTTCATGCCTTTATTTTTAAGACTTTTCACCAAAAGCTTTTTACCTCCAGTTTTTTTATTCTTCCTGCTATTGGTTTTCTGTTCACCTTTTATAGTCTCACTTTTTTGAATTTGGGACTGAACCTGAATACCTGCCAAGAGAAAAAGAAGAGCAAGTAGTAAATTTTTCATGGTTATCGTTATTAGTGCAATAAATATAAGCCTTAACCACTATACGTTCAAACTTTTTCCTTCTAAAAGAATGATTCTATTTTTTAATGTAAACCATTAAGCGTTTCTAAGGAAGGAATGATAATTAGAGATTCAAAAGCAAATTTTAAAATTTTCATCATCTCAATAGTTAAAAAAACATCCAATTCAACGTTAATTTATTCTGTAAATCTCTCGGATATACGTAATAATCAAAATTCTCACTAAATTTGCACTGTGTATATAGATAAAGAAGATTTAGACGAATTAGAGTTTCCGCAATTGCTCGCGGAAATCTCCCCATTTGCGTATTCTCCGAAAACAAGAGAAAAAATTCTTCAACTTCGCCCAATGGAAATAGAAGAGGCGGAACTTTCCTTAAAAAAAACCTCAGAATATCTGTCGAGTTTTGAAAGTTCAAATGCGATTCCGTTTGATGAATATGAAGATATTGAAAGTGAGCTGAAAGTGATGCTGATTGAGAACTACCGTTTGGAAAACACGGCTTTCATCAAAATAAAAACCATCACGGAACAGATCGGGAAACTGCAAAAATTCTTTCCTACCATGCCGGAAACCTTCCCTAATTTACTGGAAGAAGTTTCTGTACTGGAATTCAGAAAAGAGATCATCGATAAAGTAGATAAGGTTTTCAACCGTTTTGGTGAGGTAAAAAGTGAGGCCTCTCCAGCTTTAAAGGATTTGAGAACTGAAATTCAGCATGCTAAAAAAGCGATTCAGGAAAATTTCAACCGTGCACTCACCACGTATGGGCAGAGTGACTTTTTGGATGATATACGGGAAACGATTATTGACGACCAAAGGGTTTTGGCCGTAAAATCAGGATTCAAAAAAGAGTTCCCGGAAGAACGTTAGGAATTTCCAAAACGGGTTCCATTACTTACATTCAGCCAGACAGTGTTGTAAAGCATTATTTCAAACTTCGCGAGAGTGAGGAAGAAGAGAAAAAAGAAATTGATAAAGTTCTCCGAAAGCTTACGGCAGAACTGGCAGAATTTCAACCTCAGCTATGGAGATATCAGGTTTATATTTTTGACCTTGACCTTACGAGAGCTAAGGCTAAGTTCAGTGAACTGATCAACGGAGTTCTTCCGAAAATCAACCATCATAGAACGTTGAAATTAAAAGATGCTTATCATCCTTTGTTGTGGCTGAGAAATAAGATTGAGAATAAGATTATCCATTCACAGACACTGAGTTTAACGGATCATAACAGAATTATCTGTATTTCCGGACCCAATGCCGGTGGAAAATCTATCACGTTGAAAACGGTCGGACTATTACAACTGATGATTCAAAGTGGTATTCTGGTTCCTGTACATCCTAAGTCTGAAATGTTTTTCTTTGAGAAGATGATGACCGATATCGGGGATAATCAGTCCATTGAAAACCATTTGTCAACCTATTCATCCCGATTGAAAAAAATGTCTGGAATCATCCGTGAGGCTGATGCCAATACGCTTTTACTGATTGATGAATTCGGGACAGGTTCTGATCCAGAACTAGGAGGTGCTCTGGCGGAAAGTTTCATGGAGTTTTTCTATGATAAAAAGAGTTTTGCTATTATTACAACGCACTATACCAATATTAAACTGGTTATAGAACAGCTTCCAAATGCTCAGAATGCAGCCATGCTTTTCAATGAAGAAACATTGGAGCCGATGTATAAACTTGAAGTAGGACAGGCAGGAAGTTCATTTACTTTTGAAGTTGCTGAAAAGAATAAAATCCCAAGATTTATCATCCATTCTGCCAAGAAAAAGGTAGAACATGATATTGTAAATCTCGATAAGACCATTGTAAAGCTGCAACAGGAGAAATTCGAGGTTGAAAAACTGAAAGTTGATCTTGCAGAAAGAAAAGAATCTGTAGAAGATAAGCGTGATAATCTTCAAAAACTGAATGACCAGCTTCAACAGAAACTGTTCAATTTCCAAAAACTGTATGAGGAGGAACATCGTAAACTTCAGTTTGGAAATAAGATTGAAACATTCATCGACAGTTATACCAAAGGAAAATCCAGAAAAGATGTTGTAAAAGACTTTGTAAAGCTTCTTGAGCAGGAGAAATTCAGGAAATTAGGTCATGACAAAGATGAAACTAAACGTCTGCAGGTCGTGAAGAGAAAAATCACTCAACAGTTGAAAAAGGAGGATGTCATTGAAAAAATTGCAGAAACCAATGAAAAACTGGAAGAACAGCGTAAAAGTGACCGAGCTGTTTGGATGAAAATCGGACAACGTGTTCGTATTACAGGAAGCACCAGCGTAGGAACGATCGAGAAGATTTCCCGAAACAAGGTGATTGTCAATTACGGAACCTTCAAGACAACGATTGATGCCGATGAACTTGAGAGAATTTAATTAATCTGAAATGAGTTTAAAAACGAACTCATTGTACGCAAATACTAAGAGAGAGTGCCAGAAGGTGCTCTCTCTTTTTTTTATGCTTTATCCTATATTTTTTCTATTTTTATCTAAAACTATAATTTATGAAACCATTAAAAGCACTTTCAGACCTTTTGCCAATACCCAGTTATACGGTTATTATTCTATGCTTTTTCTTTCCGTTTTTCCTGATAAAATGTGGAGATACCACTCTAATGTCTGTTAAAGGAACTGATCTTGTAACGGGAGTTTCCAAAAAAGCCATCAATGAGCGAATGAAGGAAAGCCTCAAAAAAAGTTCACCTTTTGGCGCTGCATTCGGAAATGATAAAGCAGAAGCAGATACCTCTTCAGACACAGACATTGAATATTCGCCTCTGAATGAGCCTAAAGATAAAAAAGACCATCAAAATATCTCTCCTAACCCATTTATCATCATTGCATTGCTGGCTGCTATCGCAGGAATTGCCGTTCAAGTGATGAAGAATATCAGAAAGAAATATCTTTATCATGTCATTCTCTCTATTATAGGGCTCGCCTCTTTACTTATTTTTTATCTGACGTTTCAATCCAATATGGAAGGATTTGGAAATAATAAAATGGCGATGGGATTCGGAAGTGATATTTCAATCAGCTATGGTTTCGGGACTGCATTTTATCTATGTGCGGTTTTATATCTTTTCGTTCTTTTATTCTATGGAGTCTTTTCTTACTTTCTAAAAAATGATCCACAAGCCATCTATGGTTATACAAAACAAAATACAGAATCTTAAAACTGTATTCCTGATAAAATAAAAGAGAATACATAAAGTAGTTTTTTGGTCATGTTTATTAGTTTTAAAATTCCTTTGAAAAATAAGGAGTTTTCCGGAATATACTTTACATCTACTTCAAATATTATTGTATTTTTTCAATACATTTGAAATTAAAAATGTAAAAGATACATTTCCATTGGTATCTCATTTTACTGTTATTATATGATCAAAAACTTTTCTATTCTCTGGATTTTTTATAAAAAAATAGTACTTCCTGCCTTGCTGTTTTCATTAGTCATTTCTTTTTTGCTTCCCTTCGGGTTTGAAACGTTTGGATTAAGTTTTCTTCTAATTTTACCAGTCTTTCACTACTTTATTTATGAATTAAGGTTCAAAAACGAATATTATTTCTACGCCAACTTAGGACTTTCAAGAATCTTTCTTTGGGGCGGAACTGTTTTATTGAGTCTCATTGTAAAATTTATAACCTTATTTTTATGAGTAAACTTCATATTGACAGTGTAACAAAATCCTTCAATGAGAGAAAAATTTTGCAGGACATTTATATTGGATGTGAAACGGGCCAAATCACAGGGCTATTGGGTAGAAACGGAAGCGGAAAATCGACCTTATTAAAAATCATTTTCGGAGTTATCAGCAGTGATACTCAGTTTATCAGATGTGATGACAAAGTTTTGAAAAATAGATCAGACCGAAAAAACAGGATTTCCTATTTACCGCAGAACCTCTTTCTCCCTAAATACGAAACCGTTAAAAGACTGATTCCTCTTTTCTGTAATAAAGAAAACACAGACCTTTTATTTTCCTCAGAACTCATATATCCATTTCTTCATGAAAAGCCTAAAAACCTTTCCAAAGGTGAGCAAAGACTTATTGAAACGCTGATGATCATTCATTCTGAAGCTGATTTTGCTTTACTGGACGAACCATTCCACAGTCTTTCTCCAATAGTTTGCGAAGAATTAAAGAAAACCATTCGCCAACAGTCAAGCGAGAAAGGTTTTATCATTTCTGATCATAATTATCAGGATGTTCTGGATATTTCAGACTCAATATATCTGCTTTCTGACGGCCATCTGAAACAAATACAAGATTTTAAAGAACTGCAGCGGTATAATTATCTCCCGAAAAGCATTTAATTTATATATTTGGGGGATCAAAAAATTTTCATGATGACTTTCATAAACAAAGCATTCTATGTATCCGCTTTCAGTATTTTTTCTTTAGCCTTTGTAAAAGGACAGAATAAGGTTCCTTTCGGAGTTGTAAAAGCTGAAGAGGGATATGCCAATGTACGGGTTCATAAAGACAATTACCGAAAAATTGTAGACAAGATCCGTATGCGTAAAGGTGATGTATTCGTTTATGTAAAGCCTGCTCCCGGAGAAACAGAATGGATCTGGATCAAATATCCTGAAAAACAGGATGATGACAAACCGTTTGTACGTTATGAAACTCTTGATAAAGAAGGAATGGTCAATAAAGAACGTATTGCTTATATCGATCAGCTTCCGGCGTATACTCCTTCAAAATCTAAAAACGGGAGATCACTTATTTTCACAGACAATTCTGATCCGAAAATTCCTACCGCTCAAAGAAGCAAGGTTGTGATTGATGTCTATCCTTCCAACGCAGGCTACCGTAAAAAGGAAAAAGATGCAGAAGGAAAACTTCTTACCATCGATAAAGTAAAGCCCTGGGGAATTGGAAACGATCTTCCTGAAGGGATGACCGAGATCAAATCGATCAGAGTACAGCAGCCCGGAAGAGGTTCTGTCTTTGTAAGAGAAGCGATCAAAAATATGTTCCAGCCTACCATGGATTTTGAGAACATTGGAGTAACCTCTCTTGACAATGACAATATTTTCCTATACATGATAAATGGTTCGGGTGAGAACAGATATACCACTCTCTGGACAATCAAGAAAGGGAGAGTAATCAGCCAGATTATTTACCATAATCCGGAATAAATTCATTATTTTTGCACTCGAAAAGTTTTACACTTATTCATCACAGAAATTGGTTCTGCATCACTGCAGATTAAAAGGGAACCGTGTGAAAATCACGGACTGTCGCGCAACTGTAAGTAACTGAAATCTTTATCAAAGATCCACTGTGCGAGGCATGGGAAGGAGATAAAGATGTTACGAGTCAGGAGACCTGCCTTTTTCTTAAACATGTAACTTTCGCGATTTGAAGTTGTATTGATATGATGGATTGTTTCAGGAATTCTATAAGTTCCTGTCATTATTCTGTTATTTTAATATCATTTTATTTCGCTTTAATTAATAATGATATATGACTACAGAAGAAAGAATTGAAGCATCCGAAACCAGAATCTTTAAAGCGGTTTTCCCTAACACAACCAATC
Source organism: Chryseobacterium sp. MEBOG07 (assembly GCF_021869745.1). Taxonomy (NCBI): domain Bacteria; kingdom Pseudomonadati; phylum Bacteroidota; class Flavobacteriia; order Flavobacteriales; family Weeksellaceae; genus Chryseobacterium; species Chryseobacterium sp. MEBOG07. The sequence goes on along the minus strand of NZ_CP084579.1, from coordinate 1,722,014 downwards.
ATTATGATACCCTTTTTGGTGGTACGGCGATGCAGCTGATGGACGAAGTAGCTTTTATTACCGCAACCCGATTTGCAAGAAAAAGAGTGGTAACAGTGAGCAGTGACAAGATCGATTTCAAGAAACCTATTCCTGCTGGAACGATTGTTGAATTGATCGGAAAAGTGTCATACGTAGGAAAAACCAGTATGAAAGTAAACGTTGAGATCTACACCGAGCAGATGTATTCCTATGAAAGAGAAAAAGCCATTGTAGGTGATTTCACTTTTGTAGCGATAGACGAATCCAAGAAACCAATCCAGATACTATAATTAAAAAGCTTCGGGCGGCCTTTGGCCGCCCGAAGCTTTTTCTATTCTCACTGAAATTACTTCAAAACTTTTTCTGTTTCCAGACTTCTGTTCAGCAGCAGTTCAAAAGCCTCTCCCATTTCATCCGAGGCTCTTGTGATCGCATTTTCAAGTATATTTCTAATTTGTTTTTCTGTTACTCCGGCTTCCGTCCAGCTCTTTCCTGAAGTGTGGGAATTTAAGATAAACGGCATTATTCTGTCTATTCCACAGGCAAAAACAGCATCCGGTGTTTTCTCTTCTTCAAACTCAAGCCACAGATTAAAGAATTCCGAACGTAAAGGTTCATCCAGAATTCCGAAGATCTTCTGAGCAGAAGCTTTCTCTCTTTCAAACTTCCCTACCATTGCTTTTTCATCAAAAATAAAAGTGTCTCCAGCTTCTATCTCCACCAGATCATGAATGGAAAGCATTCTTATCACCCTTAACAAATCTATATCGGTGCGGTTTTTCGCATAGGGATAAAGAATCTGAGCCAGAATGATAATCTGCCAGGAGTGTTCCGCTGTATTTTCTCTTCGGGAATCGTCTGCATTATAATTTCTTCTCTGTACATTTTTCAAAGCATCCACTGCCAGGATAAAATCGATCTCTTTCTGAATTTTCATCTTACTTCTTATTTTCTATTATATTGATCTGCAGGATATACCTTCGTTTTGGTATTCCATTTATTATTGATCTTTTCTTTCGTTATTACCTTTACCTGACCTTCATTGGTTGTATCTTCTTCCTTTTCAAAGACCATATCCAGTCCTTTATTCGGAATTACGGCATATTCCATCGTAAAAAAATTGCAGCATCCTGATTTTCCATAAGCGATAAGGCGTTTACGTTTGGCATCCACATCAAAAATATCAAGGGAATTGGAAGCAAGATCCGTAAGCTCTTTACTCTTCACAAATGCCATTCTGGTACTATTGAACACATATACATCGTATGAAGCAGCGCTATAGTTCCCCATATTTCCGTTCCTTATGGCAATGTCTTCTGTTCCGTCAAAATTAAAGTCATCTATAATCACAGAATTTTGCGGCTTTGTTAACTGAATCATTTTTCCCGAAGTCAGTTTCAGGCTTTCTTCTGTTTCCAGAACAAGATCATCGGAAACAAAAGTCTGTACCTTACTGTTTCTGTTATCAAACAACTCCACAGTTCCCTTTCCACTGCATCGGCTGTCATAACAATTTTCTACCTTGATAATGGCACTATAGCTCTTTGACACATTTTTTACTTCAAACTGATATTGCCCGAAACATAAGGGACCCAATAAAAGAAAAGCCGATAAGTTCTTGTACTTATTTAAAATATTCATGGTAATAGTAATTTGGATTTAGGTGTTTTCTATTGCTAACAAAAATACGAATCATAATACCGATCTCAAAATCTCAATCTCATTATCTCTCAGAATTTAAAACAGTTTTATTCATTCAAATAAAAGAATATCCGTTGATAAGAAGCTGTTTCCCGCTATCCGCTCATACTCCTCGCTCCAAATCTAAAACCAAACCTGCTGTGGGGTAACCGCTGCTATCGAGGCTATGATATCAGTTATGAGTAATGAGTAATGAGTAATCGGTAATAAGCAATAATTAATGAATAATGATTTTTTCCTCTGCATTTATTTCAATTTCATTTAAAATTTAGAGATTTTTCACCCATTTCCCACTGAAATTCAATTTCATCAAAATCCAAATATAAAATTATTAAATTGATTATCAATTATTTACATTATTTATTTTAAAAATACCACTACTTTGTATTGCATATTACCATTTATTTTACATATCTTTGTAATGTAAAATTAGAATAGGCTCAACTAGCTAGGAGCATTTTTCTAAAAATATAACTAATTAACAAAACTTATCAAAGATGAATACCGAAAATACCAAAGCGCAAATGCGAAAAGGGATTCTGGAATTCTGTATTCTAAGTCTCATCAATAATAGAGAAATGTATGTTTCCGATCTTATTGATGAACTGAAAAAAGGAAAACTGGATGTAGTGGAAGGGACCCTCTACCCTCTTCTTACAAGACTTAAAAACGGAGAGTTTCTCTCTTACAGATGGGAAGAATCTACAGGAGGGCCACCCAGAAAATATTATCAGATCACAGAAAAAGGAAAACTCTTTCTGGATGAACTTCAAAACACATGGAATGAGCTGACAGCGTCAGTAAACCAAATCACCCAACAAAATTAAAAAACAAAGCTATGAACAAGACACTCTCAATAGGACTCGCAGGTTTTTCTTTTACCATAGAAGAACACGCATATATAAAGCTCAGCGACTACCTGAATGCTCTGAGAAGCTCACTGGACGCTTCTGAGGCTGATGAGGTAATGCATGACATAGAAATAAGAATGGTGGAGATTTTCAAAGATTCTCTGGGAAAACGTGAAGTAATCAACGATACCGATGTAGAAAAGGTAATCGCACAGATCGGAAGCCCAGAAAAAATTGAAGAACAGGAAGAAGCTTATTTTTCTGAAAAAACATCAGCAAGAAATACCTATTCAGGAAACAATTATACAGATAAAAAACAACTGTTCCGTGATCCGGAAAAACAAAAAGTAGCCGGAGTTTGTGCAGGTTTAGCTCAATATGTAGGAATGGATATTACCACAATGAGAGCAATCTGGCTGGGAATCTTCGTACTAGGAATTTTCACAGCAGCCATCTCATCTTCATTGATCGGTCTTTTATATGTAATCCTTTGGATCGTACTTCCAAAAGCTGAAACAGCAGCAGATTTCCTGAAAATGCAGGGAAAGCCTATGAACTTCGACAATCTTAAAAATGAGTCTAATAAATTGGTGCAGTTTGCCAATGAATCTACTCAGAGGGTCGGAGAGATATATAACGAAAACAAACCTTACATCAACAATGCAGGAAGCGGTATCTGGAATGTATTCAAATACATTGTAGGAGGGTTCTTCGTATTGATGGCTGTAGGAAGCATTATCGGAGTATTTGTATTATTCGGTCTTTTCGGAATGGATACAGACTTCCCTGGTGCTAATGAAATCAGATTCTATATGGATGATCAGGGACTTGATAAAGTACTGGCAGCCATGATGGTCATAGGAAGTTTAATTCCTGCTATTCTTTTCAGTTTATTAAGCATCAAGATATTCTCTCCAAAAACAAAACTGAGAAATATCGGATGGGTAATTGGAGGTTTATTTCTTCTTCTGATCGGGTTAGGAACTTACTTTGGACTAAGCATGGCTAAAAAGAACATGATCTACAAAGGAAATAAAGAAGATGTAGAAAATGTTGCCATCAACACGACTTCAGATACATTGTATGTGGATGTAAAGCAAATCAACATTCCTCAGAATTTTAAAGCTTATAACAACGATATTTATTCTGATAAAAGATCTGTGTATGAAGAAGATTATATTTCAGTAGATGTAACCAGAAAACCGGATATCAAAACCCCTTATCTGATCATCAAAAAGGAAGGAAATGGTTATAATTTCCCTATCCAGCTGACGGTTCCTGTAGAAGTTGTAAACAATAGAGTATTACTTCCAAACTATGTAAAATATCCATATGAACACAGATTCAGAGACTACAGCGTAAATTATGAGCTTGTAGTTCCGCAAAAAACTATTGTTATCTCAATGAAGAAGAACGATATCAATATAGATGGAGACTTAGATGGAGACGGAATCAATGACAACGAAGAGGACAGAGATGAATACCACAACGGTGTTAGAGTTGAAAAAAATAAAATCACGGTGAACGGTTCAAGTATCGAATACAACTCTGATGATCAGGACAGCATCATCGTAAACGGTAAAAAAGTTCCAAACAACCAGGCAAAGAAAGTAATTGATTCTGCAGTGTCCAATATCAAGAAAATAAACAAAGATGTGGACATCAAAATCAAAGACGGAAAAAACGAAATTTCCATACAAACTAAATAATTAACTTCAGAGAGTGGTAGAAGGTGTGGGTGGATGGCAACCGTTTGAAATTCACACCCTTCTTCTCTCGGAAAAGTGAAAATAAAGCAATATTTAGTTCTTTATGTAAAAAAAATGTTTTAATTTCGTACTGTTAAAATTTAATAACCAATCAACCAAAAACACAGCCTCATCATGATACAATTTGCAATGGAATTCGTAATGAAAATCGTAGATTTAATTAGCGGTTTATTTTAAGAGCGATAATATTTCAATATATTTGTAAAGTATAACCAAAATTTGGTTATACTTTTTTGTTTTTAATCCAAGAAATCTATGAAAAAGCTAATAGGTAAAGCAATGTTAAAAATATTAGGTTGGAAGGTCGTTCTACAAGGCGATGTCAACAACCTGAACAGATGCATCCTTGTGGTAGCACCACATACTCATAATATGGAATACATTTTAGGGAATTTCTCCTATTGGTCTTTAGAGAAACCTTTAAAAATCATCATTAAAGATGCCCATACCAAAGCCTGGTACGGAAGTATTGTAAGAGGACTTGGAGGGATCGGCATCGACAGAAGCCAGAAAAACGACCTTGTAAATTTCGTAGCGAACCAATTTTCCAAAGAAGATTTCAGCCTTGTGATTACTCCGGAAGGAACAAGAAGCTGGGTACCGAAATGGAGAAAAGGATTCTACCACATGGCTTTGGCAGCAAAAGTTCCTATCGTACTGGCTGCCGGTGATTTCAAAAGAAACATTGTTTATTTGGGGTACACCATTCCTTATGAAAGAATAGCATCGGTTCCTTTTTCAGAAATCATGGAGGAAATTCAGGAGTATTATGTGAAAAATGATATTGTCCCTAAAATCCCTACCAACTGGAATCCCAATATTATGGGAACCGGAAATGAATAGAACTAGAAACAAAATTAATCATACAACATGAAAGGTCAGACAAAAGAAGAAATACTAGCATTCATCAATAACTGGGGAGATGTAACGCTTGCCAAAACGCTTGAAATAAAGTTCATCGATATTGATCTTGAAAATGAAACCCTTACAGCGACAATGCCTGTTCTTCCAAGAACTCATCAGCCGTTTGGGATCATGCATGGAGGAGCAAGCTGCGTATTAGCTGAAACCTTAGGGTCAAGCCTGTCTAATATATTTATTGATGGTGAAAAGTATTATGGAGTTGGGACTAATATCAATTCTAACCACCTGAAAAGCAAAAAAGACGGAATTGTAACTGCTACAGCACGTTTTATCAGAAAAGGAAAGACTATGCACGTTTCTGAGATTGAAATCCGTGACGAAAAAGGAGTGCTTATCAACCACACTACGATGACGAATAATATCATCAATAGATAAGTGACAACAACATAAAAAATAAAGAGCTTAAAATAAATTTAAGCTCTTTTTATTTTGACATATTTAAGACTAATAATACCTTTGTAGAAAGGAAAATTGCAACCGGAATTTCCTGTGGTTAATTTTCAAAATGCATTCATAACTCATGATTTATTTCAAACTTCCTTTCGACGAAAGACTATTGTCTACAGATGAAAAAAATATAAAAAATGCGGTCGAATTTCATTCTTATAATGGCTTAGATCATATTCACTTCAATGGAGATATTGTTGAAATTGATCCGTCTGAATTTGATCAAACTTCGATCACAAATGAAGCATTCATTAATGCCCCAACCGACAGCATCGCCGAAACCAGGGAAGAATACTGTAAAACATTACAGGAAGTCATTGAAGTGATTAAAGAAAACAATCTTCCTAAGCTGGTTTATTCAAGAAGGAAAATTTTCACAGACTTTAGGATCATTGATTTTAAAGAGAGTTTTAATAATGTATGTAAATCTTACCCGAATGCTTTCAGATACCTCTTCAATGACGGAGAAAATGCATGGATGGGAGCTTTCTCAGAAGTATTAGGGAAGTTCAATAAAACAACCCATGAGTTTGAAACGATGGCGCTGGCAGGAACTCTTCCTGTGTTGGAAGAATGGTCTGAAAAAGAAATTGAAGAACAAAAACCGGTCACCAGTTATATTCAGGACATTCTGAAAAACTATTCTGATAAGGTACAGCAATCGGAAACCTATGATCATATTTCCGGAAATATTAAGCATTTAAGAACAGATTTTAAAACGACCATTCAACCAGAGGATCTTGACAGGATTATTCAGGACCTTCACCCTACTCCGGCAGTTTGTGGTATTCCTAAAGATTTTTGCAATGAAAATATCCGTAAATACGAGAAATTTCCCCGTGAATTCTATGCAGGTTATATTAAGGTCGAAACTGAAGAGAGTATTTTATATTTTGTGAATCTGCGTTGTGCCAGGCTTTATAAAGACGCTGTACATGTTTTTGTCGGAGGCGGAATAACCGCTCAAAGCAGCCCTGAAAAAGAATGGAAGGAAACGGAACTAAAGTCTGAAGCGATATTGAAAAATCTGGTTATTTCTTAGATGTTGGTGAATATTTTCTATGTTACGAAAATATAATTGCGCTTCACTTTATTTTATAGGTTTTGGCTAAAGCCATAGGAACGTTTACAAATTGTTTAAATGGGCTAAAGCCCGCCCCTATTGAATAGAAAAGCAATATTATATTTAATGACAATCTTATCCCTGCTACCTATTACCTTCCGCCTAATAAAACAAAAACCTCCTTCAAAAACGAAAGAGGTCCTATATCTATAATGAAATATTCAATTTATTTCTTTACACCGATTCTGCTCCAGGTATCCATAACGAAAAGCAAGATAAGGCCTATTGCAGCAGCTGATGCTGAGAATACAAACCTAAGGTTATCTTCATCTCCTAAGATATCTGTTGTCTGCCAGTTGATAGCGTAAAGATTGATGGCGATGAATACAATAAACAGTACTAAAAATACTTTATAAAACTTCTTCATGACTCTTAAAAATTAATATAATTCTGCACCAACTGTGCAAAATTTGCGGTGAATAATTTAATTGAAATTGCCAAAAGGATAATTCCGAAAACTTTCTGAAGGATCATCAAAGTAGCATCCCCGATTTTGCTCTCCAACCATTTCGCTGATTTCAGCACCAAATATACGAAAATTGTGTTAAGAATAATTCCCAGGATAATATTAATATCATGGAATTCAGCTCTAAGAGACAATGCCGTTGTTAAGGTTCCGGCACCTGCTACTAGCGGAAATGCGATGGGTACAATAGATGCAGCCTTTGCTTCGGTTGTTTTATTAATTTCAATTCCTAAAATCATTTCCAGGGCTATGATAAAAATCACAAAAGCTCCGGCAATTGCAAAGGAATTTACATCCACACCAATAAGTTTAAGGATCTTATTTCCTACGAAAAGGAAAACGATCATAATAGCACCCGCCGTGATTGATGCCTTCCCAGCTTCAATCTTTCCAAACTTCTGCTGAAGGCTTACGATAATAGGCACCGAACCGATAATATCGATAACGGCAAACAGAACCATAAAGCTGGTAACAATCTCTTTAAAAGAAAAACCATCAAAAATTTCCATCTCTTTGTAATTAAAAATTTCGCAAAAATATGAAAATAAACTGACTATTTGCTAATTTGTGAATATAAATTAACAATTGTTTTCAAAAGTTCTTCAAGAGCATCAGTAGATTTCACAGGATTATATTTTTCCATTTGAACTCTTTGCTGTAATTTGCTGTATTCTTCCGCTACTGAAGACCCATTGTGTTTTTCAAGAAAAGTCTTAAACTCCGCAGCAGAGCCTTGGAAATACTGGCTTCTTACTTCCTCATCCAATTCTTCCAGTGTGACAAAGAACTTTTCATACTCTCCGTTATCCTTAAGATTTTCCAGATATCCAAAGTAATCATTGATATCTGTTTTCAGCAATTCTCTAATCTGTTTTTCTGTTTCAGCTACTGAACCTAAAGGTTTTGCCGGTACAGTTTCCCTAACTAATGTACGTTTTTTTTGCCAATTTTTAAATAACAGATAAGCAACAAATAAGCTTACCAGAATCGCAATATTGATAAAAAGAACATTCCAGTGGAATTTACTTTTTTCTTTTACTTTAAACGATGTTGTTTTTAAAACCGGAGTATTTACCGTTTCCAAAAGGTTATTGGTATACTCATTTACCTTTTCTACCGTAGAACGGGCTTCCAGGATCTGGTCGTGAGAAAATGCATTCAGATCCAATGTTTTTTGTCCCAGATCTACATATTCTTTATTTTCAGGGTCGAAGAAAGCAAATTGTTCAGTTTTAATAGAGATCGTTCCGGATTTATTCGGAATAATAACATAGTTCGCCAGAATCTCTCCTTTCATTCCAGTCGTTCCCGGAGAAATTTTAGAGGTAATTTTCGGAGCAAAAACCTCATAATCCGGAGATGCTGCAATTTTTGGAAGTTCCATATCCGGCAGGTTACCTTCTCCTGAAACTTTCACTACAACATTCAATGGTTTCTTGGCTTCCGGTTTTTCTTTGGAAGCATTATATACGTTTACATTAAAGTTTCCAACAGCATTTTTAAAACATTCCGGTGCTCCTTCCGGAAGTCTTCTTACATTGATTTTTACTTTATTGGAAACAATCTTAGATTTGTTAGAATAGGTACTTACAGAGGCTGATACCCCAGGAACTTCTACATAACCGGCTTCATTTGGAAATACCATAAACATGGCCAATACCTGTGAAGGCATATTTCCATATCCGGACGGATCTATCTCAGATTTATCAAAATTGATAGGATGTACATTGATATTGTCCTGTTGTGGAAGATGGATATTCTTTACCTTTCTCAGGTTATCCATACTTCTTGAATACACCCTAAGAACAGCAATGGTAGGCTGATCCTGATATACCTCCCTGTCTTCGATCTCCATATTCAGATAGACATCATTGGACGTATTGGCCGCTAATGATCTTTTGTCAACAATATCACGGATATTGACATCAAAAGGTTCTGTTTTGTAGATTTTATTATTGACCGTAACCAGAACTGAACCGATCTTTATTTTACCTTTTTTCTTAGGTTCAAGAGCAATTCTGGATATTTTTTGAGTAATTAAAGTATTGGTAGCGGGATCAATCACGGTATTGGTAACAGATCCACTTCCTATAATATTAAATTTTGAAAGATCCGGCATCTGAAAACCTGTCTGCTGTACAAGGTCAGTTCCGTTAAGTTCAAGAACGATGGTAAGATTTACGATATCTTTTCCTGTATAATCAGATTTATCAGCATCCAGAGTAAGATTTACCTGTCCGTAAGTAATTACGGATGCTAGAGTAAGCAATATGTAAATCAATTTGTGTTGCATCACCAATCTTTCTCGTTGCTTTCAGGCATCGAATAAGAATTTTTGTTCAAAATTCTTCTGGCAGTTTCTTTTTCTTTTTCGTTTATTTTATCTAAGATCGCATTTTCAAGATTCTTTGGCATTCTGCCTTCATTCTTTTGATTCTGCTTAGGGCTGTCACCTTGGTCACTTTTACCTTCGTTTTGTGGACCATTACCCTGATCTTGTTTTTTGTCTTTATCGCCTTTGCTCTGATCATCACCTTTGTTCTGATCATTTCCACCGCCGCCTTTTCCTGAGTTATTCTGTTCTTGTTTTTGTTGTTCTTTTTCTTTCTCTTTCAGCTTGGCAATCTCATAGTTTTTTCTGGTCGCCTCACTGTAAGGGTCCTGCTTCAAAGCCTTTTTATAATAATCAGCGGCTTTTTCCGGCTGATTCATCTGCATATATGCATTCCCCAGATTATGAAGAGCGGCCATCTTATCTGGAAGTGTTTGTGAAAGCTTTTCTGCTTTTTCAAACTCTGCCTTTGCCTCTTCGTATTTTTTACTTTTATACAAAGCATTCCCCATATTATAATGAGCGGTAAAATCTTTATTGTTGGATTTTATCGCTTCCATGTATTTTGAGGAGGCTCCGTCATAATCTTTACCGTCAAATTTCTGATTGCCTTCATGAACTAAATTTCTGTAGTTTTCCTGCCCAAACAAAAAGCCTGAGAGCGAGATGGCAACAATAAACGATAAAAATATGATTTTAGTATTCATCACTTGCAAAATTATTCCTTTATATGTTAAGAAACAGAGTTTTATTTGTTAAAATTCGGTTAAAGTACTTGTAGAATTTCTTCTATAAATGAGGTGAAAATTACACATTAAAATCTTTTTTAGGATTAAAAATAAAAATTAAAAAGAAGAACAGAATAGATACTCCTAAAAAATATTGATAATAATGATTGGCATTCTGAGATTTCACTAATGTTACTGCTCCTGCAGACTTCTTGCTGATAGCATCTACAATCCTGTCTGGAGCTTCATTGATGTTATTTCCGTCAATATAAGTACCTTCCGTAGATTCTGCCATTTTCTTTAAAGCTTCAGTCTGCCTTTTTGAAATTACCGTTCCTCCGTTTACATCTGATTTATATCCCATCAGCTGGCCAAAAACATATTCCGGAACCGGAGCTCCTTCATCAGTACCAATACCTACAGAAGTAATGCTTATTCCTTCTTTATTGGCTAGTCTTATTGCCGCATTGTCATTTCCTTCATTATCTTCACCATCACTCAGTAATATGACTTTTCTGGATCCTTTGCTTACATTTTTAAATTTCTCAGCCGCTGCTTGCATCCCTTTCAGAAAATCGGTTCCCTGAATCTGCATCGAACTGGTTTCAATACCGCTGATATAGGTCTCTGCAGTATTATAATCGGTCGTCAGGGGCATGATAGATATTCCATTCCCGGCAAAGATGACAATACCGATCTTATCATTATTCATTTTCTTCATGGTGGCTATCATCAGATTCTTAGCCTCTGTAAGACGGCTTGGATCGATATCTTCCGCATTCATAGAGTTGGATACATCCAGCATAAAGATCACATTATTCAGTTTCTGGGTACTCTTCACCTCCTCCGAACCATTCAGAAGGTCAATAATAGCGAATATCAGAAATAATGTTCCTATCAAATATAAAGCAGGGAAAAACTTCGTAAATCCCGAGCTCTTGTCAAATAAATTATCATGAAACCGGCTGGCTGCAAAAATTTCTCTTTTTTTATTTCTCCATTTTAAAAAACGGATCAGAAAGGAGGCTAACAGCGGCAAAAGCAACAGTAAAAGTAAATACCAATAATTTCCTAAAGACCAACTCATCAGCTTAAAATTTTATAAAACACCCATCTCAATAATGCATCAAATACCAACATTCCTAAAGCGATCCAAAGGAATATCTTAAAATATTCTTCATAATTGTAAAGCTTGGAAACTTTCACATCAGATTTTTCCAGTTGGTTGATCTCATTATATACTTCTTCCAGACTGCTGTTTGAGGTAGCTCTGAAATACTTTCCTCCGGTAGTCTGTGCAATTTCTTTCAGTGTATTTTCATCAATAGCAACCTCAGTTTCTGTAAAGATAAGATCTCCAAAAATATCCTGTGAGGTCGGCATCAGGGCATAACCGTTGGTTCCGATCCCGATTGAATACACTTTTATATTATTATTTCTCGCCAGTTCAGCAGCTACCTGCGGAGGAATAGCATTCTGAATATTGCTTACCCCATCTGTCATCAGTATCACTACCTTACTTTTTGCTTTGCTTTTAACCAAATGATTCACTGCCACGGAAAGTCCTTCTCCAATAGCTGTTCCAGGCTCAAGACCGGCAGAATTCAGATTTTTAATCTCGTCAATAACAACCTGATGATCCGAAGTCACAGGAACTTTTGTGAAAGCTTCTGCAGCATAAGCTACAACGCCTATTCTATCGTTCGGACGTTTCTGGACAAACTTTACAGCAATATCTTTTAATGCAGTAATTCTGTCCGGATTAAGATCTTTAGCCAGCATACTCAAAGAAACATCAATAGATAACATAATATCTACCCCTTTTGTATCATCTCTGTCCTGCGAAATGGTAAACGTTCTCGGCCTTGCCATAGCAATGATCAAAGCAGAAAGAATGATATACTTTGAGATTTTCAGTAAAAAAAGTACACCCTGGATACCACCGCTGTGATCCATATTTTTTGTCGTAGGAACTTTTATCCCTTTTCTTTTGCGTCTCCCGGCATCTTTAATTAAAAGTGGGATAAACAGCAGAAAAAGCAATAAAAACCATGGACTGTAAAACTCAAAATTAAACATCCTTTCTTAAGTTTTCAAATTCTAAATCTTTGGATGATCTTTTCACAAAATCCCTGATATTGGCAAAGTCTCTCTCCATCGTAACCTCATCCGGGAAAGTCTTGGCAAATTTTACCAGATCTCCTCTCAGGAATACATCTTCTATTACTTTTTCATTGTCCTGCGAAATGGTATTATTCTTTTTCATGACATCAATAAGGTCATCAGTAAGAAGTACATCTGCCGGAAGGTGATATTGTTTTGTGATAAAGTTTCTGGAAATATCAATCAGTTCAACATAAAATGAACGGAAGTTTCCTCCTTCGATATATTTTTTCTTTTTAAGGGAATCCAGCTCTTTCAACGTTTGATTGGTTGCAACCACGGGAGAACTTTTGGATTTTCTGCCCCATTTCACAAACATGATAATGGCAATAATAAGAGCCACCGCTGCCAATGCCGCAAGAATATAAAACTTATAAAGCTCCCAATAATCCTTGGGTTCAAGTTTCACATCCTTATTATTCATGATGTCATTGATCTGATCTGCTTTTTGAGCTGTATTGATGACCTCTATTTCATAAGGAATTGTCTTAAGTATTTTATCTCCTACTTTGAATTCCAGCTCAGGAATGGTAAATTTTCCTTCCTCAAAAACAGAAAATTCGATCTTTCTTTCATAAGAATTTTGATTTTGCCCGATACTGTCCTTAGTTTCTTCAAAGTGAAAAGGAAGCAGTTCATTTTTCGGAGCTGAAGTTACCTGTTGTTCATTAAGATTATCAATCTTTATCGTAAGATGATTGATTTCTCCCAGAGCAAGGGTTTTCTTTTCTACATTAGAGGATAATATCTGTGAAAAAGCATTCGCACAGACCAGAAAAGATAATATTAAAAGTATTTTTCTCAATGTTAAAATAATAAAGGCAGCTGCCTCATGTTTTTTTAGTTACGAGCTAAGCTCGATGTTATTTTTTCTGAAAGTAATTATACAATAATTTTGAATAATCTGACCCGGTATCAATATTCATAAAACTTGCCGAACTGTTGGCAAAATCTTCTTCCAAAGCTCTCAGTTTTTGTTTCTGAGCTTCCGCAAAGGTATACCGCCATCTTGCGCTGGAAGTATTAGCCCATATCTCCTTTCCGGTTTCCACATCATACAGACGGGCATATCCTACATCTGGGATCTCATTGTCTTTTTCATCATAAATCCTCATCCCCAGCAGCTGGTGTTTCTTTGATGCGACTCTCAGCATTTTTGAATCATAGGCATCTTCAAAATCTGACAATAGAAAAACCAATGATTTTCTTTTAAAAATCCCCATCATATATTCCAGGGCTTTATCTATTTTAGATTCTGTCGGAACATAATCGGCAGTCAGAATATTACTGATGATCGAAAGAATATGCTTTCTTCCCTTTTGAGGGGGAATTACTTTATATACTTTATCCGCAAACAGGATCAATCCTACTTTGTCATTATTTCCTGCTGCTGAAAATCCTAAGCTTGCGGCAATTTCGGCTACATATTCTCTTTTCAGCTGAACTTTTGTACCATAATCCATGGAAGCAGAAATATCAACAAGAATCATCATTGTCAACTCTCTTTCCTCTTCCATTACTTTTACAAACGGCTCACGGAAACGTGCCGTTTTGTTCCAGTCGATTCTTCTGATCTCGTCTCCAAACTGGTACGGACGAACTTCAGAAAAAGTCATCCCCTGCCCTTTAAAGGCACTGTGATATTGCCCCATCAAAGCAGCCTCCGTCTTTTTTCTGGTACGGATTTCAATCTGCTTTACTCTTTTTACAATATCTTTTATCTGCATAGACAAGTTTAAGGTTTAACGTTCAAAGTTTGAGGTTCAAGGTTTAATTACAAGATTCTGTACAATTTACCCTTTAAGCTCAATGGATACATTCAACCATTCATTATCAAACTTTGGAGTGTATTTTTTATAAAAATTGATAGCCGGCTCATTCCAGTTTAATACCTGAAACACCATACCGCTATAATTATTGGAGTTACCATATTCTAATGTGGCATCAAATAATTTCTTTCCGATCTGCTTTCCTCTCAATTTTTCTGTTACTACGAGATCTTCAAGATACAATCTTCTTCCTTTCCATGTAGAATATCTTTCATAATACAACGATATTCCTACTATTTCATCATTGAATTCGGCTACAAAAGCTCCCCATACCGGAGAAACCCCGAAACCGTCATCTGTAAACTCATCTAATGTTACAGTGACTTCATGCAGTGCTTTTTCATATTCAGCCAATTCCCTGATTAAATCCAGCATGGAAGCGCAGTCCTCCTGAACTGCTTTTCTAATGATTACTTCACTCATTATGGTGCCTGTATTTTTGCTAAAATTCTATTGATAATTTCTTCTGTTGAAATTTCTTCAGCCTCAGCTTCAAAAGTTAAGCCCATTCTGTGTCTCAATACATCTTTTGCCAATGCTTTTACATCTTCAGGAACCACAAAAGCTCTTCCTTTTAAGAACGCATACGCTCTTGAAGCGATAGCAAGGTTGATAGAAGCTCTTGGAGAAGCTCCAAAACTGATATAATTTTTAAGCTCAGAAAGACCATAGTTTTCCGGATAACGTGTTGCAAACACCATATCCAGTATATATTTTTCAATTTTCTCGTCCAGATAAATCTGGTTGATCAATTCTTTAGCATCTATAATATCCTGAAGAGAAATCACAGGTTTCACTGTTGGCTGATGTGAAGTGGAAACCATTCTCATTACCTGTCTTTCATCTTCGAAAGAAGGATAGTCTATGGTACATTTCAACATAAAACGGTCGCTCTGTGCTTCAGGCAGCAGATAAGTTCCTTCCTGATCAATCGGGTTCTGTGTTGCCAATACCAGGAATGGCTTTGGAAGCTTCATGGTTTCATCACCAATGGTCACCTGCTTTTCCTGCATTACCTCCAGAAGAGCCGACTGTACTTTTGCCGGCGCACGGTTGATCTCATCCGCCAATACAAAGTTCGCGAATACGGGTCCTTTTTTTATGGAAAAATCATTGTCTTTGATACTGTAGATCATTGTTCCTACAACATCTGCAGGAAGCAAATCCGGGGTAAACTGAATCCTGGAAAACTCGCCATGAACAGCATCTGCCAATGTTTTTATCGCAAGAGTTTTTGCCAATCCCGGCACTCCTTCAAGAAGAACGTGACCATTCCCCAAAAGCCCCACCAGAAGACGGTCTACCATGTATTCCTGACCAATAATAACTTTGTTGATTTCCTGTTTCAGAAGAGAAAATAAGTAATTTTTTCCTTTATTTTTTCCGTCAATTGGCGGATATCTTCAGCTTGATATATCTCTGACATAGCTTGATTTAAAATAAGTGGTAAATTTCTGATAAATACTTGCATTAATCAACATAATAAATGCTATTTTTGAGTTAAAGTTTGTTAAATATTCCAGTATTGATGCAAGGTCAAGAACCGCTGAAGGCTTAAAACTCAATAAGATTATCTTATTTTTTCATAAAAATATATAAATTTTGCTTTAATCATCTGCTCAAAAATTGTCATTTCCAGTTTATTAAACTATTTTTGGTGATTAAAAATTTTGCAAAATGAATTATCATTTTCAAGCGCACAGACAGGTAAGAAAGAACCTTTTGGATGTACTTCGAAACACCTCTCATGAAGATCTGCTTTTGATTCCGGATGGTTTCAATAATAATCTTTACTGGAATATTGCACACACTGTTGCTACACAGCAGCTTCTGCATTATTACCTGAGCGGAAACCCTTTCCGTATTGATAAATACTGGATCGAAACTTACAAAAAGGGAACTTTACCCAACCTGGATGTTCAGAAATCCGAAGTGGAAGATTTAGAGTTTTTGCTTACAGAAACTTCGAAGATTCTGATGAAAGATTATGACAGCGATTTCTTCTCAGACTACACGCCTTATACCACGAGTTTCGGAATGGACCTGAAAAGCATCCAGGATGCAATTATCTTCAACAATATGCATGAAAGCCTTCACTATGGATATGTGATCGCTCAAAAAAGAGCAATTCTAGGAGAAAAAGGAAGATAGTTGATGTGAATTTCACTTCGCCAGTCAATGATAATAAAAGATGATTTTATCAACCAAAAATGGATTGATAAGGTTAGATTGACATTTTACAACTCACTATTTAAAATAATAAAATGACAGATAAAAAAGACGATTTCATTTTCGGGCTGCGTCCCGTGATTGAAGCAATTGAAGCAGGAAAAACGATTGACAAGGTCTTTGTGCAGAACGCACTTCAGGGTCCTATTTATGCTGAACTAAAGACAATTTTAGCGAAAAATAAAATCCGTCCTAATTATGTTCCGATTGAAAAACTTAACCGTTTTACAAGAAAAAACCACCAGGGTGTGGTAGCCTTTATTTCAGATGTACCATTTCATAAAGTGGAGGATATTGTTCCACAATTATTTGAACAAGGGAAAACGCCTTTTCTTTTGATTCTGGACAGACTTACCGATGTAAGAAACTTTGGAGCAATTTGCAGAACTGCAGAATGTGTAGGAATTGATGCTATTATTATTCCGGAAAAAGGAGCTGCTCCTATCAATTCTGATGCGATAAAAACTTCCGCAGGAGGAATTTATAATATTAAAATCTGTAAAGAAAACAACCTTGCACACACGGTAGATTTTCTTCAGCAGAGCGGAATTTCCGTATATGCAGCCAGTGAAAAAGCGGAGAAGCTCATTTATGATGTCAGCTTCACAGAACCATGTGCCATTGTAATGGGAAATGAGGAAACCGGAATTTCTAAAGAAGTATTGCATCATTCTGACGAAAAAATAAAACTTCCTATCGAAGGAAAAACTCAATCTCTGAATGTTTCTGTAGCATGTGGAGCGATTTTGTATGAAGCGGTAAGACAGAAAATGGTCGTAATACCGAATCCTTAAACCATAACATAAAATCACTTTTACCATTATTTTTAACTATATGTACTCTGAATGTACAGACAAAAATAAAGCAACAGGATGGTAAAAGTTATTCCTATAATTACGGAACAACAGAAATAGGAAAATCAAAATTTCCGACCTCTAAAAGTTTATATGAGAAACCCTTGAAAATGGACCCAATCATTATTGGTACAAATTCTGCACAGTTATTGACTTGTTATGGGAAAAGCTGCATCATATTGCAGACCATATAGTAAGAAATAGTAGTAAAAAATAAAGTTAAAAATCAAATGAAGAACATTGCAGCGCTTGCGCTTATCTCATCAATAGCTCTTGTATCTTGTAAAAAAGAAACGGCAAAAATAACGAAAGTAGACCCTAAAACCGGAAAAACGGTAACAGTAGAAGTTCCTGCTGACTCTGTAGCAAAAGTTGCAGAAAACCCGGCAATCAAAGATTCTGCTGGAGTTATCACTCAAACATTTAAGCTTGAAAAAGGAAAAACATATCCTCTTACAACTTACCAGAGAGATGTAAAAACAATGACAGATCCTCAGGGAAAATCTATCACTGCAACCAGTGAGTCTACAGATGAAATGAACTTTGTAGTGGACGATATCAAAGGAAATGTATACGAAATGACCCTTAACCTTGTTGCAAAAAGAAATTCTCAGGCTGCACAAGGAAAGACCGTAGTTGTAGATACTAAACTGCCTCTTCCAAAAGAAGATGATCTTAAAATGATCTGGAATGTAAACAAAGCGCTTACCGGAAACAAGCTTGCCATGAAAATGGATACAAAAGGTAACGTACTTTCTATCACAGGATTTGATGCTGTTTATACAAAAGTAGGTACCGCAGTAGGTACTCTTATCAAAGATGCCAATGAAAAAGCGAATGTTGTAGCAAGCCTTAAAGGATCATTCAACGAAAAAGTATTGAAAGACCAATTCCACAAAAACCTGATGATTATTCCTAAAAAAGGAGTAAAAGTAGGTGAAAAGTGGTCAACTTCTGAAAATGCAGACGCAAGCGGAAGCGTTAAAGTGACATCCAACTATGTCATAAAAAGCTTAGGAAACGGAACTGCAGAAATTGCGGTAACCGGAGGCATTCCTAAGAAAACAGAAAAGAAAGCTCAGGGACCGATTACACACAGCATGAGCAGCGAACTGGTTCAGAACGGAACCATTAAGTTTGACGAAAGCACAGGATGGATTACCAACCAGAATATCAACGTAAAAACAACACAGGTAGAAACTATTTCAGATGGAAAGCAGTCTCAATCTATGAAAAGCGTTTCTAATTCTTCTGTAATGGTAAACCCATCTGCTAAATAATTAAAGTAAATACGTTCAGGGTTTATACTCTAAACCCTGAATTTTAAATCTAAAAATTATGAAGTACATTCTTGAGTTAGTACTCACTGCGATTATCATTTTCTTTGTCTGGAATATTCTCAAAAGAATCTTCTTTAAGACATTTTATAGTTACCGTTTTAATAACAACAATCAAAACAACGGAAAGCAGGATATAGACGACTCGAATAAGAATAACAAACAGAACCTTAAATGGGATGCAGAGACTGTAGACTATGAAGAGGTGAAAGAGAGTAATGACAAAAGGTAAACATTCCAAGAAATAAAAGATAATAACCAGCATGGCAAAAAACAAAAACTTCCTTTATATTGCAATTTCATTAGTAGTATTTATAGTTTTAGCATTTTTATATTCCACTCCTGTATTTACAGGAAAACAACTTTTCCAGCATGATATTGTGCAATACAGAGGAGGAGCTAAAGAACTGCTCGACTATAGAGCCAATACCGGAAATGAAACCTATTGGAGTGACTCTATGTTCGGGGGAATGCCGACTTATCAGATGGGAAGCCAGTTTAAAGGTGACATCATCAAAAAAATCGACAGCAATCTGAATTTCCTGCCAAGGCCGGTTAATTATCTCTTCCTGCTTTTTGCAGGTTTTTTCCTTTTGGGAATGGTAGTAGTCAGAAACTGGAAATATGCTCTTCTTGGAGCCACTTTCTTTGGACTTTCGACCTATTTTTACATTATCATCGCAGCCGGACATAATGGTAAAGTAAATACCATTGAATATTTTGCTCCGCTGTTAGCCGGAATTTTACTGGTTTATATCAGAAAAAAATACATCTGGGGATTCATTGTGACAACCCTTTTTATGGGGCTTCAGATCGCAGCCAACCACCCGCAGATGACCTATTACTTATTCCTTGCTTTAGGATTTTTATTCCTGTCTGAATTGATCAGAGCTATTCTGAAGAAGACACCGATGAAGCATTTCCTTATTTCTTCGGGAATAATCGCGGCAGCATGCATTATTGGTGTTGGAATGAATTCGCAAAGAATCATGGCCAATTCTGAATATGTAAAAGAAACGGTTCGTGGAAAGCAGATCTTAGATAACGACAGTCATACTTCTGGAAAATCTGGAATGGATAAAGAAAGTATGCTGATGTGGAGCTATGGACAGCTGGAAACTTTAAACCTGTTTATCCCAAGATTAATGGGTGGTGGAAGCCAGGAGCCGGAAGGAAAAGAAATGATGAGCAAAGTTCAGGAAATGGTTCAGGAAAATGTAGGCTCACAGGCTGAAATGGACAGAATTTCAAAAGGTTTCGGCGGAATGACTTACTGGGGAGACCAACCGGGAACTTCAGGTCCTGCTTACCAGGGCGCTATTGTGTGTTTCCTTGCTTTATTAGGCTTTTTCTTCGCATCGAAAAAATACCGTTACTGGATTTTAGGAGCTTCCATCCTTACTATTTTGTTGGCTTGGGGAAGCAACTTTATGCCATTATCGGACTTCTTTATTGATTACGTTCCTTTTTATAATAAATTCAGAGCTCCTTCTTCAATCCTGGTTGTAGTAGAATTATTATTCCCTTTAATTGCCATTCTGGGATTATACAATTTCTTCACAGATGAGAAATTGACTGAAGAATACAAACAAAAAATCCTTCTTTATACAGGAGGTGGAACATTAGGGTTTTTATTGATTCTTTTGATCTTTGGAAAATCATTATTAGGGTTTTCAACAGAAGGCGAAAAGACATACTTCCCTCCTTTCCTACTCGATTTTCTGGTAGATGAAAGATATAAACTATTCAGAATAGATGCGATAAAAGCATTTATTTATGTAGCGATTACTGCAGCAGCATTATTCTTAACTTTAAAGAAAAAGCTTAATCAGAATATTGCTCTGGTCATCATCGGAGTCGTAAGTTTATTTGATCTTTGGACTGTAAACAAACGTTATTTGAATGACGAAAACTACGTAGATAAGATCTTTGCTGAAAATCCATTCCAGACAGAAAGTTCAGATCTTCTGGCTGAAAAAGTTCAGGGAAATCCAAATCTGGAATCTATTTTATCCAATGTCAATATCAACAAAACATTGGAAACAATCACTGAAAAAGACAAAACTCACTATAGAATTTACAACCAGACGCTGGGCGTAACCAGTGAAACCAATACCTCTTATTTTAAGGCTTCAATTGGCGGTTACCACGCTGTAAAATTAAGAAGATACGATGATATACTGAATGAGTATATCAACAATGTCGACAGTGTAAAAACACCTAATGTATTAAACTTATTAAATGCTAAATATCTGGTTTTCGGAGGTCCTGATCAGCCACAGGTTGTTCCTAATCCAAAAGCCAATGGAAACGCATGGTTTGTAAGCGACTTGAAGTTTGTAGATACTCCTAATCAGGAAATTAAATCTATCGGAACTATTGACAACAAAAAACAGCGGTTATCGCATCATCTGATAAATCGTATTTTGACAACAAACCAGTTCAGGCAGATTCTACAGCATTTATCAACCTGACGAAATATCAGCCTAATGAACTTGAATTTAAATCTCAGTCGAAAACTCCTCAATTGGCTGTTTTCTCTGAAGTTTATTATCCTCACGGATGGAAAGTATTAGTGGATGAGAAAGAAGTTCCATACATCAAAGCAGATTACTTACTACGTGCAGTGCATGTACCGGCAGGAAATCACCACATCAGAATGGTATTTGAACCTGAAGTAATTGAAAAAGGAAAATGGCTTTCCCTGCTTTCATTCGGATTATTTATCCTGTTATCTGCGTTTGGTATCTTCTGGATCAACAAAAAAAAGAAAAAAGAAATTGTAGCTGAACAAAAAGCTTAATCCTATATAATCAAAGTGTCATTCAGAATGACATAGAGCTTAAAAATGGAACAAAAGAAAATATTGATTATCACCTATTACTGGCCTCCTGCGGGAGGTCCTGGTGTTCAAAGATGGCTGAAGTTCGCAAAATATCTTCCGGATTTTGGCTGGAAACCGATCATCTATACTCCGGAAAACCCGAGTTATCCATTGCTGGATGAAACGCTGATGAAGGATGTTCCTGAAAACATTGAGATGGTAAGAACCAAAATCTGGGAACCCTATCAGCTGGCTGAAAAACTTAATAAAAGCAACAAGAAATTTAAAGCGGGGCAATTTGATGTAGGAAAAAATCAAAGCTTGAAATCTAAACTTTCGATCTGGGTGAGGGGTAATTTTTTTATTCCTGATGCCAGAGTTTTTTGGGTGAAACCATCCATTAAGTTTTTGGAAAAATATTTGAAAGACAATAAAATAGATACGATTGTTACTTCCGGCCCACCCCACTCACTCCATCTGATTGGTTTGGGACTTAAGAATACAATGCCGGATCTAAAATGGATTGCCGATTTCCGTGATCCATGGACCGAGATTTCCTATTACAAACATTTGAAATTAACCAAAAGCTCGGACAACAAACACCGTCAGCTTGAAAGTGCTGTATTCAAAAATGCAGACATCACTCTGGCTACAAGCTATACTGATGCAGAAAATTTCCGGAAAGCAGGAGCCAATGCAGTTTGTATTACAAATGGATATGATGAAACTGATTCACAGGAAAAGGTGAAAGAGCCAATAGGTGAAACTTTTACATTAAGTTATATCGGAGTTTTGGAACAGCTAAGAAATCCCGAAAATCTTTGGAAGGCACTTGATGAACTGATCAAAGAGAACCTGGAATTTGCCGCTAGTTTTACGTTGAAATTTGTAGGAAGAATAGACGATAAAATCCTGCATTCTATTGAGAACTCAAGTCTGAAAAATCATATAATGAATCTTGGATATCTTGCCCACGGAAAGGCTGTAGAGGAAATGGAGAATTCAAATCTTCTTCTGATCACCAATTTTCCAAATGAATCTTCAAAAGGGATCATTCCCGGAAAAATCTTTGAATACCTGGCTTCAGGAAAGCAGATTCTGTCATTCGGTCCGGACAAAGCTGATGTGGCAAAAATTCTGGAAGAAACCCATGCAGGAAAGCACTTTAGCTATCAAGATACAGAAACTGTCAAGAAGTTTATCCTTGAAAAGTTTGATCTTTGGAAAAATGGGAATCCTCTTGAAAACACTCAACATATTGAGCAGTTCTCGAGAAGAAACCTAACCCGTCAACTGACCGAAATTTTATAACAAAAGAAAGGAATTTAGAGGCTGGAAGTTCTATTCCCAGCCTTTAACTTCTATATCGTCCACTGGTCATTCACCACTGCGATGAGATAATATGTACCCTGAAATTCTTCAAATATAAAACGAACTGTTTTCCAATCCATATCCCCATATTTTTCGGTTCCTTTGATATAGTTTTCGGTGAAGTCACCTTTAGGATAGATCTCCTTTAAATTATTTAAAGAATTACCACCGCCAATAAATTTATTCAGCGAATATTGTGATGTTGTAAAATCTTTAGAAAAGACCCATTTACCAAGATAATCATTGATCGTCGCTTTATAAGGATCTCCCGAACCATCATGTGCTCCCCAGGTAAATAATGTTTTCGTAGGCTGATATTTTTCAAAATCTGCTTTAGAAAAGTGTTTGTCTTCCTTCAGATCTACATAAGCATACATTGAAAAACGAACCCCTTTTTCCGGGTGAATGAAGGAAGCAAAAGCTTTATAGTCTTTATTTTTCAGAACTTTCAAAACCTCATCATTGGTCTGTTTTAAAACGGCTTCTTTATTAGCGTTATTCTGAATAGTACTTGCGCTGTCTGTTTTTGCTTTCTGTGCGACAGAATCAATTTTACTAGGGACAGGTTTCCCAGCCTCTTTGTTACAGGCTACAACAAAGCTTAAAGCGAGTACCGGAATAAATAGTTTTTTCATATTTCAAATTTTGTCTTAGGTAAAAACACCAAAACTGATGCCAAGCAGAATTATGAATTCATCATTGATAATTTATAATTTCCATTGTACCTTTGTTATATGGAAATTTTGGACATTCTCATTATCGGAGCCGGACCTATTGGTTTAAACTGTGCTCTTGAAGCTCAAAAAAACAATCTTAGTCACGTAATCATAGAAAAAGGAACCATTGTCAATTCACTTTACAATTATCCTTTGTATATGCGCTTTTTCTCCACTGCTGAAAAATTGGAAATTGACGAAATTCCTTTTATTTCTACAGCTCCAAAACCAGGAAGGCAGGAAGCATTGGAATACTATCAGGGAATTGCCAGACAAAAAAAGCTGAATATCAACTTGTATGAGAAGGTACTGAGTGTTTCGAAAAATGATGAAATATTTGAAATCAAAACTACGAAATCAACTTATCTGGCCAGAAATATAGTTATTGCTACCGGATTCTATGATATCCCCAATCTTATGGATATTCCCGGTGAAAATCTTCCGAAGGTCAAGCATTATTATACCGAGCCCTACCCTTATGCGAAGCAGAAAATTGTGGTGGTAGGATCAAGCAATTCTGCGGTAGATGCCGCACTGGAAACGTATAGAAAAGGGGCTGAAGTAACCATGATCGTCCGTCATTCTGAGATTTCAAAAAGTGTAAAATACTGGGTGAAACCGGATATTGAAAACAGAATTGCAGAAGGCAGTATCAAAGCTCATTTTAATGCAGAACTGATAGAAGTTAAGGAAAACACGGTTGTTTTTAAAGATGAGAATGGGAAAGCCTATGAAATTGACAATGATTTTGTACTGGCTATGACAGGCTATCTTCCGGATTTTGATTTTCTAAGAAACTCAGGCATCGAACTCAATGGAGATTGTCTGAATCCTTTCTATAACTCTGAAACTATGGAAACCAATATTCCCAACCTTTATTTGGCAGGAGTGGTTTGTGGAGGAAAAGATACTCATCTTTGGTTCATTGAAAATTCGAGAATTCATGCGAATATGATTATTAATACGATTCTTTCTAAATCTTAATATTAAACATTAATATATCAAAAAAGGTTCGGGCAATTTCTACGAAATTGCCCGAACCTTTTTTTAAATTCATGAATGAAAAACATAATATCTCTTATATCACCTCTTCTTCTATCTTATTTTTATCTTTCAGCATCCATGGAACAATAAAGTAAAAACCAACTGCAATAGCTGCTGCCAGTACTCCTGTTCCAATCCACAGCGTGTTGAAGCCTAATTTCTCTGCAATCAGTGTTCCTATATAGGGTGTAATGATGAATGCTATAGAAAATGATATTCCATTCAGCCCCATATAAGCACCTTTGTTATTCTCTCCTGAGCGCAATGCTGTAATAGTGGACATAAAAGGCAACGTCCAAATTTCTCCCACACAAAGCAAGGTCATAGAAACAATAAGAGTAACTATACTGTAATCAAAAGCCAGCATCGCATAAGAAACTCCGCACAGGAATGTCCCGATAAGCATGGTAAAAGCTAAAGTAAAATACTTCTCCGCTACCTGCACAAGCCCCATTTCAAGCAGCACAATCAAAAAACCGCTATATCCCAGAATATAGCCGATATTTTGCTGGCTCAGATGTGCTGTATCCTTATAAAATATCGTCAGCGTACTGAACAGCTGGAAGAAACATATTGAAAACAGCATACAGAAAATACAATAGATCAAAAACTTCCTATCGCGATAGGGAGAACTTTCTTTTTTAACAATGATGGCTTCTTTTACCTTTTTTGCTTTCAGTTTGGCCAATCTTGCACGATCTTTAAAGAACCAGATATACATCAGCCCCGCCAGAAAAGCGGCCAGTGCGTTACTGAAAAACAGAAACTCATAAGAAATAGCAGATAAAATACCTCCCAATGCAGGTCCAATAGAAAACCCTAGGTTTACAGCCATACGGTTGAGTGAAAATGCACGGGTAATATTTTCAGGTTTGGCATATTTGGTAATCGCTACCGAGTTCGCCGGACGGAAAGTTTCACTTACAATACTCTGCGCCAAAATAATTCCAGCCAAACCAGCTTCGGTCGTAAAAAGCGGAATCATACAGAATAAAGGAACACTGAGAAGTAAGCTCAGACTTTGTACCCTATACTCTCCTATTTTATCGGTAATCATTCCTCCCAGCCAGGATCCAAGGACCGAGCCTATTCCAAAAAAACTCAGTACAATTCCTGAATTTTCAATGCTGAAATGTAAATGATTGGTCATATAAACTCCCAGAAAAGGAAGTACCATAGAACCGGCCCTGTTGATGAGCATAACCAACGCCAGCATCCAACTCTCCTGCGAGAGTCCTTTGAAAGAACTCGTATATACGTTAATTAATCTCACAATGTTATTTTGGGGAAATTTGAAAGTGCAAAATTAGATAAAAATAACCCAAAAGCCTTTGTTTAAACCCTATTTTTATAAATAACATCCATTAAAACAGACTATCAACTGTATCCTGAAAAAAAGAGTTTTTTTTACTATTTAAAGCCTAAATACTTTTATAAAAATCGTAAATTGCAGTAACAACGAGGGTTTTTAAGCTAAACCCATTTAAAAACACAATAAATTTTTAACCAATACGGAAGAATGGTAACCTACGAAAATTTACATGATACACTATCCTTTTACAGTATTGACTGCCGCCAATCCTACTACATTTCTTCCGGAAAACCCATTTTTGAGTTCCCAAAAGCTCCTTTCAGAATGGATTATTACGCTATGTGTATTTGTACCGCAGGAGAAATCAATATTGAGATAGACCGTCAGAAATACAAAGTGGATGCTCATAGTTTTCTGATGTCTGCTCCTTCTACCATTGTAAAGTTTGTAAAGACCAGTGAAGATTTTATGATGAAACTGCTGTTCTTTGACAAGAATTTCCTGATTAAAAATATTTCCAATCCTTTTATCATCGAGAAAATGAATCTTTTCTCCAAAGGTTCCTACAACATCGTAAAAACCTCTCCAAAAAATTCATCGTTGCTGCAAAACCTTCTGGATTATCTTGATAAGAAATCAAAGAAGCAGGGAAAGTTTACCGAAGAAATTATCCGTACCATTATTTTCAATCTGCTGCTGGAGACAGCTGAAATTATGGAACAGGAAAACGCTGCAAATCCAGAAAAAGAAGAAGGTAAAAAAGATCTTTATCTGAGGTTTAATAAACTGATCAGAGAAAATATCAACAAGGAGCGAACGGTTCAGTTTTATGCCGATCAGCTGCATATTTCTAATAAATACCTCATAGAGATCATTAAAAAGGCAAGCGGAAAAACACCTCATGAGGTTATTGACGAAGCCTTACTGAAAGAAGCTTATGTCATGCTTGGAAATCCTGATATAACGATTTCGGAAATTGCATTTGAACTTCAGTTTAATTCCGCATCGGCTTTCGGCCGTTTCTTCAAAAAACATACGACGCTTTCTCCTTCAGAGTACAGAATGAAAGAAAATATTCAGTCATGAGAATTTGGGGATAATAATTCTGAACTTGGGGATATATATCGCTTTGTGAATAGAGGTACCTTTATACTGTTAATTAAAAACAATACAAAATGAGTACGATCAATTCAAAATTCGACAAAGTTTTAAATGCCTCTGACCAGTTCGGAAAAGTAAATCACGAACCGGATTCAAGTAAAGAAGTTCAGATTAACACTCCTGAAAAAACTATGCCTTTTTCCGACCAGATCGGAAACTATCAACGTAACAAGGGAATTCCTTTACAGTCTTACGAAAACAGTAAAATCTATATTGTAGGAAGCGGAATTGCAGGTATGTCTGCCGCTTATTATTTTATCCGTGATGGCCGTGTACCAGGCAAAAACATTATTTTCCTGGACCAGCTGAATGTTGAAGGAGGATCTCTGGATGGTGCCGGTAACGCAAAAGACGGCTATATTATCCGTGGAGGAAGAGAAATGGACATGACGTATGAAAACTTATGGGATATGTTCCAGGATATTCCTGCGTTGGAATTACCGGCTCCCTATAGCGTATTGGATGAATACAGACTTGTCAACGACAATGACCCCAATTATTCTAAAGCGAGATTAATTCACAATCAGGGACAGATCCAGGATTTCAGTAAATTCGGTCTTGAGAAAAAAGATCAGCTTGCCATTGTAAAACTTCTGTTAAAGAAAAAAGAAGAGCTTGATGATCTTACCATTGAAGATTATTTTGCAGAATCTTTCCTGAACAGTAACTTTTGGTTTTTCTGGCGTTCTATGTTTGCCTTTGAAAACTGGCACAGCTTGCTTGAACTGAAACTCTATATGCACAGATTCCTTCACGCTATTGACGGAATGAAAGACTTCTCATGTCTGGTTTTCCCTAAATATAACCAATATGATACCTACGTAACCCCTCTGAAAAACTTCCTGGTTGAAAAAGGGGTACAGATTCAGTTTAATGTTATGGTAAAAGACCTTGATATTCATATCAACACCGAAGGAAAAACAGTAGAAGGAATCATTACTGAACAAAACGGAGAAGAAGTAAGAATACCAATTGGTAAAGATGATTATGTTATTGTAACAACCGGATCTATGACAGAAAGTACTTTCTACGGTGATAACAATACCGTTCCTGAAATTACGATAGATAACAGTAGTGCAGGACAAAGCGCCGGATGGAAACTGTGGAAAAATCTTGCTGCAAAATCTGAAGTATTCGGAAAACCAGAGAAATTCTGTAGCCACATCGAAAAATCTTCATGGGAATCTGCCACATTAACATGTCGTCCTTCCGCTTTCACTGAGAAACTGAAAGAGATGTGTGTGAATGATCCTTATTCTGGAAGAACCGCTACAGGAGGTATTATTACCATTACAGACTCCAATTGGGTGATGAGCTTTACCTGCAACAGACAGCCGCACTTCCCTACTCAGCCGGATGATATCCTTGTAGTATGGGTATATGCTTTGCTAATGGATAAAGAAGGTAATTACATCAAAAAAACAATGCCTCAATGTACAGGAAACGAAATTCTTGCCGAGCTTTGTTATCACCTTGGAATGACGGACCAACTGGATAACGTTATAGAAAATACAATTGTACGTACCGCCTTCATGCCTTACATCACTTCCATGTTTATGCCAAGAGCACAGGGAGACCGTCCTAGAGTCGTTCCTGAAGGATGTACCAACTTAGGTCTTGTAGGACAGTTTGTAGAAACCAATAATGACGTTGTATTCACCATGGAAAGTTCTGTGAGAACTGCTAGAATAGCTGTTTACAATCTTCTTAACCTCAACAAACAAGTTCCGGATATCAATCCTTTACAATATGATATCAGACATTTATTAAAAGCTACCCAGGCTCTTAATGACTACAAACCATTCTTAGGAGAAGGAATATTAAGAAAAGTATTGAAAGGAACTTATTTTGAACATATCCTGGTAAACCGTCCGGAAGAAAAAGAAGAACACGAATCTTTCTTGAGTAGATTTCAGGAATGGGTAAAAGGAGTAAAAGGTTAAAAATACCAGTTCACAAAACAATAGTTTTAAAGTAGTGCATACTTTATTCTTAACGCAAAGATTTAGAATTATAATAATTTATTAGAGGAAGCAAAGAAGAGAATCAACAAGTTGATTTAATGAAGCGTATAGCTTTTGCGAAGCCGATTTATCTGCCTTTGCCCTCTTGAAATAATAATAAGTTTTTATAAACCTTTGCGTTAAAAAAATAAATAATGAGTTTAAAAAATAAACCTCATGGATTTTAAAAATATCCTAATCCAGCATACCGTGACAAAGACTTTTTAAAATAGAATCTTAAGCTTCAGATTTTAAACTATTAAAATAAAAGCAAGGCTTGTTAGAGTCTTGCTTTTATTTTTTCCAATATTAAGATTAATTGTGGCTTATAAAACTGTCTGTTGAAAAACGCAAAGGCGCAAGGTTATTTTTTTCCGAAGCGTTTTTAGGGCGCAAGGATTTTATCTCCGATAAAATTGAACACTATTAATTTCTTAGCCTAAAAATATTGATTGATTAAGTAGTACACTTGCTGGAAATTTTTGATTTCCTTACGACTTAAAAATATTCACAATGCATGAATTTCTTAGCGCCTTTGCGTTGCTCAACAAAAATAAAAAGCAGGACTCCAATGAAGTCCTGCTTTTATATATTAAGTATCCTGAAAATTATTCAGGCTTATAAGAATCTTTCAGCGTTACTGTACGGTTAAATACGAATGTATCCTCTGTAGAATCCTGATCTTTTGTAAAGTATCCAATTCTTTGGAACTGTAGTGGCTCTCCTATCGCAACTTCTTTAAGGCTTGGTTCAGCAAAACCTTTCGCTGTAGTTACAGATTCAGGGTTGATGAAGTTTAAGAAGTCAACATCTTTCTCCGCATCAGGCTGCTCCACTGTAAACAGATGATTGTAGCTTCTTACTTCTACAGGAATAGCATGTTTTGCAGATACCCAGTGTAGAGTTCCTTTTACTTTTCTTAAACTCTCCTCTGTTCCACTTCCAGATTTACTCTTCTCATCATAAGAAGCGTAGATGGTTGTGATCTCTCCATTTTCATCCTTCTCTACTCTTTCAGCTTTGATGATGTAAGCAGATTTCAAACGAACTTCTCCGCCTAATTTAAGTCTGAAGAATTTATTGTTAGCTTCCTCTTTGAAGTCTTCGCGCTCGATATATAATTCTCTTGAGAAAGGTACTTCTCTTGTTCCTGCATTTTCCTGCTCAGGATTATTTTCAGTATCCAACCATTCTTCCTTGTCTTCAGGATAGTTTTCGATCACTAATTTTACCGGATCTACAACTGCCATCACACGCTTAGCTACCTTATTCAGGTTTTCACGTACACAGAAGTCTAGCAACTGAATTTCAATTAGATTTTCTCTTTTCGCCACCCCTACTTTATCAATAAAGTTTCTGATAGACGTCGGAGTATATCCTTTTCTTCTCATTCCTGAAATGGTAGGCATTCTAGGATCATCCCATCCGGTTACAGCTCCTTCCGCTACCAATCTCTGCAGCTTTCTTTTGGAAGTAATCATATAGGAAACGTTCATTCTCGCAAATTCTCTCTGCTTGTTTTTAACTCTTCCTTCTTCATACACCTGATCTAAATACCAGTTGTACAAAGGTCTGTGGTTTTCAAACTCCAAAGAGCACAACGAGTGTGAAATTTGTTCGATATAATCGGATTCCCCATGAGCCCAGTCGTACATTGGATAGATTTTCCACGCAGTACCTGTTCTGTGGTGAGGTTTGTTCAAAATTCTGTACATAACAGGGTCACGCATATTCATATTTGGCGAAACCATGTCGATTTTTGCACGAAGAGACATTGAACCACTTTCAAATTCACCATTTTTCATCCTTTCGAATAAATCTAACGATTCTTCAACAGGACGGTTTCTGTATGGAGATTCAACTCCCGGTTCTGCAGGATTTTTTCTTTGTTCTGTAATGACTTCAGACGCTTGCTCATCTACGTAAGCTTTTCCTTCTTTAATTAACTGAACTGCCCAATCGTAAAGCTGCTGGAAGTAATCGGATGCGTACAAAACTTTATCCCATTTAAAACCTAACCATTCTACGTCTTTCATGATAGAATCTACGAATTCCTGTTCTTCTTTTTCAGGATTCGTATCGTCGAAACGAAGGTTTACGGGAGCATTGTATTTTTCGCCCAGCCCAAAGTTGATGCAGATTGCTTTTGTGTGCCCTACATGCAGGTAACCATTTGGTTCAGGCGGAAAACGGAAACGGATTTGATCTTTATTCAAACCGTTTGCCAGATCATCTTCAATAATTTGCTCAATAAAATTGAGGGATTTTTTTCTTCTTCCATTAAGGTAGCTTTTATTTTTTAGCAAAAAAAGTTTCACAAAGTTACGGAAAAATAAGCGTTTGTAAAAGTGATAATTTAAAAGCCTTATCGCTTATAATTCAATATTTTTCACTAATTTCGGGAAAGCTAAAACCATTTTAACCCAATCACCATCATGGCCGTTTATATCTTAAGCAACCGGAAAATCATCCGGCATAAAGGCGAAAAAGTGGACTCTTTTTCTAATGATGAATACTCAATTCCCAATTTCAGGATTGCGAAATGTGATTTTGAAAACTATAAGGAACCCACTGCACAAGCCAAAAAAAAGAAAGATTACACCAACAGGAATATTGTAAACTACAAACTGTTCTCCGAACCCGAAAAACAAGGGTATCAAGACGTTTTAGATGTTCTGTTGAGCGAAAAAGGAGTTAAAACTTCTCCTCTTACAGCCAATAATCTGGGCGGAACTCAGAGAATGTTCTATGAGCTTTATAAAAATATGTCTTCTACTAAAGAAAGGAGTGATGTATTGATATTCATCCATGGTTATTTGTATGATTTTGATGATGAATTAAAAGCTATTCTAGACCTTAAGAAAATATTCATTGATAATCCGGCATCGCCCGTAGAACATATTTTATTTGTAAGCTGGCCTGCCTCAGGGAGTATTATTCCGTTAAGTTATTTTGATGATAAGGCATCCAGTATCAATTCCGGAGCATCACTGATGAGAATGTTTTATTTCTATACCCAGTTTTTAAAGGATATTTTTTCAAACCGGGATCTTGTGCCCTGCAACCAAAGAATTCATATTATGACCCATTCTTTGGGAAACAGAGTCCTTCAAAGCATGCTGTACAGTCTTAAACGTGAAAATATACTTCGTGTCATAGATCAGGTTCTTCTGTTGAATGCAGATGTGACCTATAAAGTATTTGAAGATTCTGAAGATTCTTTTAATAAACTGCCCTTATTAGCCAACCGGATATCTATTTATCTCAACAGACAGGATGCAGTTTTGGGCATTTCTCAGTTCACCAAAAACATTCTGACGCCAAGACTGGGTAAAAACGGACCGAGTGACATTGACCGTTATAAGGATATTGTTTCTATTATTGATTGTACGTTTGTGAAAGATGACCTTTTAAACAGCTTAAAATATGAAGTAGGACATCATTGGGGATATCTCTCAAGTTCACAGGTACAGAATGATATCATTCAGAATTTAAATGGAATAGACAGAAACCTCATTACCAACAGAACAAAGAATACTGAAAATATTTTCACAATTATTTCTTAACAAATAATTAAAATAATCCTTAAAAAATGAACTCTGCGTTAAAATTAATTCAATACTAGAGTATGGCATAGAGATTGCCAATTCAAAGTATAGGGAATTACAATTTTTTATTATGGAACAGATTAAAAAAAGGTTTTCTTATATTTTAAACTATATAAAGAAGGCCATCTTCGTAAAAGATGTGATTTAACTGAATAACAACCTCTAAATATTAACTATTCGATAGAAAACTACTTTAGCCATTAAACAGAACTGAAAATTGACTACACTTCCTACAAATTTAATGCAGGAATGTATTTTCATTTTTAGTACTCAGATTACTTCTCTACCTATTCATCTTGATATTTAATATCTATATAATAATTTTCGCCATATTGTTAAATATAGCTAAATAATTCCCTACATGTTGTATAATTGAAAAAAGTTTTCGACATTTGATTGTCAATCAAATAAAATATTAAACATGAAAAATCTAAAAAAAATCAAAAGAGGAGAATTAAAGACGATCAAAGGAGGAAGACCTCCTCTTGGATGCAACAGCTGGAACCCAAGTGCTATGTGCTGTAGATCATGGGCTCCTGACTACTGTGGCCAGGCTACATGCGTGGATTCACCTGCTCCATCATGCTAATTAACTCTTCTCAGTTATATTTTGAACCATAGCAGCTCATTTCTGAGTTCCAGATCAGATTCAAAATTATTGACAAATAAAGCTCCAGTGCCCAAACCTTGAGGCATTGGGCTTTTTTTTGTAAATGTATATTGAGCAATAGCATTCAAGCCAATATTACTTTCCAACGCGGAAGTAATCCACCAGTCTATATTCTGATTTTCAGCAAGGGAAATCCATTCATCCGAACCGGAAAATCCTCCTACCAATGCTGGCTTCAGAATGATATATTGGGGTTGTATTTTTTCTAAAAGCTTTTTCTTTTCTTCAAGATCAATAATCCCTATCAACTCTTCATCTAATGCAATTGGAGTGGGTGTGTTGGCACACAATTCTGCCATATCATTCCAGTTTCCGGCTTTGATAGGCTGCTCAATGGAATGAATGTGAAGATCTGCAAGCTGTTGCAAAACGATAACGGCTTCATCTTTACTGAATCCTCCGTTGGCATCTACACGAAGCTCCAGCTGGTCTTTGGAGAATTTTTCTCTTAACTTCTGAAGAATAACATGTTCTGATTTCCAATCGACACCGATTTTCAATTTAATGCAATGAAATCCTTTTTCCAGCTTCTCCTGAATCTGTTCTTCCATGTATCCTACCTCTCCCATCCATATCAGACCGTTGATGGTAATAGCAGATTTTCCTTCGGTAAACTCACTTGGAAAATAAAGGCTGTCTCCATATTTAAGATTCAGAACAGCTTGTTCATAACCAAACCAAATTGATGGAAACTCCTTCAACTCTTCTTTCAAAAAAGAAGTGTCCTGATCTATATTTTCACAAAGCCACTTTAGTTTTTCTTCATAGTCAGGTCTGTCATCGAAACTCAGTCCTCTGAAAATAGCACACTCACCTACTCCTTTTCTTCCATCTTTTGAGATAGTCAGGATAAAGGTTTCCTTATCAAGCAAAACGCCGCGAGATGTTCCACTCGGGCGTTTAAACTGTAATAAATATTTTAAATAAGTTGCTTCCATTTATTTTACGCTGTCGATACGCATAAATTCTTCTGCTTTCTCTACCATTTCTATACTTCCACAGAAAAACGGAATTCTCTGGTGAAGTTCTGTAGGTTCTATTTCAAGAATTCTTCTGAATCCGTCTGTTGCTTTTCCTCCTGCCTGTTCTGCAAGGAATGCCATTGGATTACATTCGTATAACAATCTTAATTTACCATTCGGAGCCTGTGAATAAGAAGGATAGATATAAATTCCTCCTTTCAGCATGTTTCTATGGAAGTCTGCTACCAAAGAACCGATGTATCTTGATGTATAAGGACGATCTCCTTCTTCCATCTGGCAGTACTTAAGGTAATTTTTTACCCCCTGAGGAAATTTGATATAATTTCCTTCGTTGATAGAATAGATTTTACCTGTTCTTGGGAAAGTCATATTAGGATGAGAAAGATAATAAGTTCCCAAAGAAGGATCCAGCGTGAATCCATTCACTCCGTTTCCGGTAGTATAAACAATCATTGTAGAAGAACCGTAAATAACATATCCTGCAGCAATCTGATTGATTCCTTTTTGTAAAAAGTCTTCTAACTGTACGGGAGTTCCAGGTTCTGTAACTCTTCTGTAAATAGAAAAAATGGTTCCTACAGAAACATTGACATCAATATTGGAAGATCCGTCCAACGGATCGATAAGTACAACATATTTACTTAAATGACCGTTTTCTCCACATTTAATATCAATAAAATCATCATTTTCTTCAGAAGCAATACCACAAACAACCTCTCTTTGAGACAAAGCCGTAATAAAAATTTCATTAGCGATTACATCCAATTTCTGCTGTTCTTCACCCTGAATATTCTGATTTCCGGCAGCTCCTGTTATATCTACAATTCCGGCTTTATTTACTTCTCTGTTTACCACTTTCGAAGCCAATCTTATGGCACTCAGAAGACGAGAGAATTCACCTGTAGAATACTGAAAATCGTCCTGCTTATCTATAAGAAATTCTCCTAAAGTCTGTAATGGTTGATTTGACATATTTTTCTTTTTACGTTTTGCTCAAATTTCGGAAAATTTATCGCATTAAGGAAATTTAATTACAAAAGAGGTTACCTACTGTATCTCAATACAATACAAGACAAATGCAACATTATATGAAGCAGTTACAAAAAATAGGGTCCCCGAATTTGCTATCACAGACCTATGAAAAATCAGATTATTTCAACAATTATTGATTTTAAGGAAATCTTAATTCTATCATTTCGCTAGGCTATTTCATATCTCGTTGTAAATTTATAATTTTGACGTCCGTAAAAAACTCATGTAATTTTTTATCTAACAATTTTATTTTTAACAATTTAATGAAAATTTTCAAGTTTGGTGGAGCATCAGTAAAAGATGCTGAGAGTGTGAAAAACGTGTCTATGGTTCTAAAAAGCCAGGGATTTGCCAAATGCTTGCTGATAATTTCAGCAATGGGCAAGACCACGAATGAATTGGAAAAAGTTGTAGAACTTTATTTCAAAAAGGATAACTATCAAACTGAGATTGAAAAGATAAAACGAAAACACATTGAGATTGCGGAAGGACTTTTCCCTGAAAACCATGCGGTTTTCGCTGAAATCAATATCTTTTTTGATGATATTGATTCTTTTTTAAGAAGAAATAAATCTCCTAACTACAGTTTCGTATACGATCAGGTAGTAAGCTGTGGAGAAATGATTTCTACTAAAATATTGAGTGAATACCTGAATGAAATCCAGTTTACCAATCAATGGTTAGATGCCAGAGATTATATTAAAACGGATAATTCATACAGAGAGGGTACCGTAGACTGGACAAGAACTGAAGAATTCATTTCCAATCTTAATCCTGAAATCTGCTATGTAACCCAGGGGTTCATAGGTTCCGACGACAATAATTTTACGGTGACGTTAGGAAGAGAGGGATCTGACTACTCTGCGGCTATTTTTGCTTACTGCTTAAATGCTGAAGCTATGACCATCTGGAAAGATGTACCGGGAGTAATGACCGGAGATCCAAGAAAATTCAATGATGTAACGCTTCTTTCTAATATTTCTTATGAAGAGGCTATTGAAATGGCTTATTACGGGGCAAGCGTTATTCACCCGAAAACATTACAGCCCCTACAGCAAAAAAGCATTCCTTTTTATGTAAAATCTTTCGTAGATCCCACTAAAGAAGGAACAAAAGTAGGTGCTTCCGAGAAAAACCAAAACGAAGAATCTTATATTTTAAAAGAAAATCAGGATCTTTTGAAAATCTCTACCAGAGACTTCTCTTTTATTGCAGAAGATCATATGAGCTTAATTTTCGGATATTTATCTAAATATAAGATCAAAGTTTCCCTGATGCAGAATACTGCAATCTCCCTGGCATTGTGCCTTGAAGATAAGTTTAATCATATTGAAGAACTCGAAGAAGAGCTTCAAAAAATTTTTAAAACCGAAACAATTAAAAATGTATCTTTATTCACAGTAAGAAATGCGAAGATGGATCACATTGATAAATTTTACCATGAAAAAAATGTATTATTGGAACAAATTTCCAAGAATACTCTTCAAATGGTAACACAATAATATTAATTGCGACTAAACACACATGAGTTTAATTTCGAAAAACGATCTGATCAAAGCTTCCGGCTTAAACAAAATTGGGTTTCTAAAGAACCCAGTAGCATCTGCTGTGATGAGCATTGCTAAAATAAACGAAGTAAATAAATTATACGATAAACTAAAAGACAAGGAAGGCAAAGACTTTTTCGACTCATTTGTAAGAGAAAGAAACCTAAGTTATGTAGCTTTTGAAGAAGACTTGGCAAAGATTCCCAAAACGGGACCATTTATACTGGTTTCCAATCATCCGCTGGGTGCTATTGACGGGATTCTGATGTGCAAGGTCTTATCTGAGGTTCGTCCGGATTTTAAGGTGATGGGAAATTTCCTTTTGGAAAAGATCAAACCTATGGAACCGTATGTAATCGCAGTAAACCCTTTTGAAGGTAGAAAAGAAGCTTACAGCAGCTCTTCAGGAATGCGTGAAACTCTCAAGCATTTGCAAAACGGTGGCTGTGTAGGTATTTTTCCGGCGGGAGAAGTTTCCAACAAAAACAATCCTTACGGAGAAATTTTAGATAAAGAATGGGAAAAAACGGCACTTAAGCTTATCAGAATGGCTAAAGTACCGGTAGTTCCTATGTATTTCCATGCTAAGAACAGCCGACTTTTTTATCAGGTGGCTAAGCTTCATCCGAATTTACAGACTTTGATGCTTCCTGCTGAAATGATGAATGACAGGGAAAAACCTATCAGAATCAGAATCGGACGACAGATCACTGTAAAGGCCATGGACGAAATGGAAACGATTGAGGAATTGGGCGAATTTCTGAAGCGTAAGGTGTATATGATGAAATCTTACTACGAAAAGAGAAAATCCCTTGCTCAAAGCATCAATCTTCAGAATTTATCCGTAAAATTTCCTTTGTTGAAGGAAGAAAATATCGTTCAGAATATTATTGATGAAACTCCTGTGGAAGATATCATAAAAGATGTTGATAAGCTGAGAGGAACAGATAAAATGTTGTTCAGTAACGGAAATTATGAGATCTACTTCACGACATACGAAGAAATTCCTTCTATTATGAGGGAAATCGGACGTCAGAGAGAGCTTACTTTCCGTGCGGTAGGTGAAGGAAGTAACCTTCCGTTTGACCTTGATGAATATGACAAACATTACCACCACTTATTCCTTTGGGACAATGGTGAGAAAAAGCTGGCCGGTGCTTACAGAATGGCACTTGGTAGAGAGGTAATGAAAAAATATGGCATCAAAGGCTTCTATACAAGCTCTTTATTTGAGTTTGAGCAGGACATTCATCCTTTCTTCAAAAAAGTGATTGAAATGGGCCGTGCCTATATCTGCCAGGAGTATCAGCAGAAACCTCTTCCTCTTTTCCTTTTATGGAGAGGAATTGTACATGTATGTCTGAGAAATCCTGATCATAAGTTCCTGATGGGTGGTGTGAGTATCTCCAATAAGTTCTCGGAGTTCTCAAAATCTCTGATGATCGAATTTATGCGTTCCAATTATTTTGATTCTGCAGTAGCTCAATATATCACTCCAAGGAATGAATATAAAGTAAAGCTTCGTGACAGGGACAAAAACATTTTCTTTGAGGAAATGGAATCTGACCTTAATAAGCTGGACAAGATTATCGATGACCTTGAACCGGAATTGAGACTTCCTGTTTTGATCAAGAAATACATCAAACAAAATGCTAAAGTAATTGCTTTCAACGTTGACCCTAACTTCAATGATGCGATCGATGGATTGATGTATATCCGAATCAGTGATCTTCCAGAAAACACGATAAAACCGGTATTGGAAGAGATGAGCGAACAGATCAGAAAGGAGCAGGAAAATAATCCGGCTGATAATCAGTAAGTTTTTAATTTTATTCAAAAAAGTACGATGACTACTTGCTTTGTATACTAAAACTTGCTACTTTTGCATCACTTTAAAACAACGAAGTAAGTCAAACAAAAATATAATGGTTTCTTAGCTCAGTTGGTAGAGCAATGGATTGAAAATCCATGTGTCCCTGGTTCGATTCCTGGAGAAACCACTTTAAAACCTCTAATTCATTTTAGAGGTTTTTTTGTTTTTTACAAGCAACACTTTTCTCACATTTAATGCTTCCCCACTAAAATTTGTATACTCAGCAAATTTCCCCACCCTACCCACTATCAAAGCAGACCTATTCAAAATTTGAACATCTTGACTAGTGGGTTCAAAAAGTAATATAACAAAATATCGTATTTATATTAAAATTGATGGGGTTATAGCCAACCGATAAAAGAGGCCTATTACTTCAAATATGATTACACAAAATTGTAATTATGAACAGTGAACAACATCAGTAACACTTTTCCAGAAAGCGTGTAAGTTAAAAATTTTCTCTCTTTAAATTCATTTGAATAGTATCCTTGTAAAAAATCATCTTCCATTGCATTGAATTATTTCTAAAATTGTTAATCTGAACAGGAATTGTATCAGGTTTAGTCGGATTCTTTTCGTAAGATATAACCTTAAAATTCTGTTTTTTATCATCGTAATGATATTTCATAAATATTGAAGTACTATCCACATACATAAATGGATTTGGGCAATAATACATTTTTCCTCTTTCTTCAATATAAATTGTTTTCCAAGCCAAAGTATCTTCTTGCCATTCATTGTCTTTAACCAATTTTCCATTACGTGACATCGACGTGACTTTCCATTTTCCAAAATATTTTTTTGAAAGGTGAACGTCATAATTATAGTAGATAACAAACAATAAAGGAATTAGAATACATAACACACGAGCGATTGAGCGTGAAAAATTATTACCAATTGATGGTAGTCTATTTTTGTATTGATTAAAGAAGTTTATTATATTAACTTTTTGCTGTAAAAACAGATTAACTAAGCCTAATGTTATTAGGATTGATGTAAATAATGTAATTGGTCCAATATTATAAAAAATATTAATCAAAACAATATTCAGCATTACAGGTAAAAGTATTGTAATCCCTAATAAAGTTGTACGTTTAAATAACAAAAGAATACTACCAATGATTTGAAAAAACGCTACAATTACAGCAAGTCCGTAAGAAAATCCATAGTACTTCCAGGTTAACTCCGGACCTGTTAATGCACCTGATAAAGAATCACTTATATGATATGAATAATTAAAATTAACTTCAAATATTTTTTGAAAGCCAAAATCTAACAGTAGAAATGCAATCCAATAACGCAACAATGTTGAAAGCCAAGAAATATATTTTATAGAATTAAAAGTTCCATTATTTTCTTTTTTGTGCCAATAAAAAGAAAAACCAATTGAGAATAGTATTGCTAAGCCTAATGCAAAAAATCCGGCAGGGAGTATAAATTGTGAAATTTTATAGGGTAAAAGAGGTGAGATTATAAAAAGAGCAGTATTTATAGTACCAACAATTGCTAAAAAAGATAATGAAAATTTCGAAAACCATTTTGTATGATTTATTACTTCGGTTGAGTTCATAGTTTTTTTTAATTAATATTTTTCGGTTTTGGTTTGTACAAAATGAAGCTTAACATTATTCTTTACGAAACAAAAGATATAAGAATTTCGTAAAAAAAATACTATATCCGTATTTTGTTAAACTTGTCACTAATATAATTATTTATTTATGATCTAGATACTTAATAAAAAATGGTCATGATTAGCTTTGCAAGGGTCTGCAAATAATACTATCAAATCGTAATACGGTTGTGCAAAAATTTTCTCAGAACACATGAAAAAGTATAAGGGTCTTAGTAATCTACTTAAAAGTTGTAAATTATCTAGTTTCTATATATTTTCTCCAAGTCATTCTGTTTCCTTTCTCTCCAACCGGAGCCTGAATAATTGTCATATCTCCAATTACAACATCAAAAATAAGTGAGTAACACAATAAAGCCTGCTATAAACACTCTCTACAAACTTCATTTTTGATTTAGATCGTTTTCTTCCTTTCTCTTTTAAATTTTTAAATCTTTTCGTGATTTAATTTTTTGTTTATTATCCATCAAAAAAATAGAAAAACAATTCTATTTAGCATGAAAAACAATCAAAATTATGAGAATTATTTTTTTTTATTTAACAGATAAAACTTAATTTAGCCAGATAAAATTAATGAAAAACACAATTATGAAAGTAAAATTACTAGCCAATACTTTTTGGGGTATTGCTGCTATGCTCATTTTTCAATCATGTGCAGAAAGCACTATGGCAGCAGAGGACACCGCTGCAACACAAAAAAACATCTCCGCTTTAAAGAAAGCAAACTCCTTCAGTGTGCCGGTTGCCGGTAATTCTTTTTTAACAGTAAAACCTTTGGGAGCCAACGAGGTTATTACCTCAAGTAACTTAGGTAACTGGACGAACTCCAATAGTGTTATCAGCACCTATTTCAGAGTGAGTAATACGGGAACATTAAGCATCGGATTAAAAGCCTCTGTTCCTTCGGGTAAAAGTGTTGTAAAAGTAACTATAGGCAGTAAATCCAAGAATGTTACTTTAACAGGATCTACGTATAAGGAGTATACTGTTGGAGATTTTACTGTTTCCACTCCAGGTTATGTAAAAGTAGATCTTCAGGGTGTTTCTAAAACCGGTGGTTACTTTGCAGATGTCACAGATGTTACTTTCGGTGGAGCAGCTTCTACAGGAACTAATGTGTACAGCAATGATCCTTCTTACTATTATTGGGCACGCAGAGGACCTTCCTGCCACCTGAATTATATAATTCCAACCACTAGTAATGTTAGCTATTATTACAACGAGGTAACAGTTCCTGTGGGAGAAGATAAGATTGGCTCTTATTTTATGGCCAATGGCTTTAGTACTGGCTATTTTGGAATGCAGGTGAACTCTGCTACAGAAAGAAGAATTCTATTCTCTGTATGGAGCCCTTTTGATACGGATAATCCCAATAACATTCCTCCTGATCATAAAATTGTTCTGAACAGAGCAGGTACCGGAGTAACGATAGGAGAATTTGGCAATGAGGGTTCTGGCGGACAAAGCTATTATAAATACAACTGGAGCGCAGGAAAAACCTATAAGTTCTTATTAAAAGGAGAACCTGATGGAACTGGAAAAACAGATTTTACAGCCTGGTTTTTATCTCCGGATGCTACAACATGGAAACTGATCGCCAGCTGGAAGAGACCTCAAACCAATACTTATCTTAAAAGCTTCTACAGTTTCGTTGAAAATTTCAATCCCGAAAATGGATATCAGGGCAGAAAGGCACAGTTTAAAAATCAATGGGCAAGAACTTCAAATGGTAACTGGGTATCTATTTCCGGAGCAAAGTTTAGTGTAGATAACACTTATAATGCACAACAAAGAATAGACGCAATGGGAGGAACAAGCGGTAATTCTTTCTTTTTGCAAAATGGAGGGTTCTTTAATACAACTGTTGCTCCCGGCTCACAGTTTTCCGTTACTGCA
This sequence comes from Chryseobacterium sp. MEBOG07, assembly GCF_021869745.1. Classification (NCBI taxonomy): domain Bacteria; kingdom Pseudomonadati; phylum Bacteroidota; class Flavobacteriia; order Flavobacteriales; family Weeksellaceae; genus Chryseobacterium; species Chryseobacterium sp. MEBOG07. The sequence goes on along the minus strand of NZ_CP084579.1, from coordinate 1,679,570 downwards.
CCTACGCAGGCTCCCAACATCAATTTCACAACCCTCCCCTAATATTATAATCTAAAAAAAATAGCCAGTTCCTTATCCTAAAATAAGAACTGGCTTTTTTATTATGCCTAATTTTAATTGTATAGCATAACTGCTATAAACAACGAAGTACATGCAATACTCACATTGACTTCTTAGCTCAGTGAATTGGGCAAACTTCTCTATCAGGAATGCGGTTTTTTACAGAGACAGTACCGATAAAAATGCTTCAGCTATAAATTACAGGGAACTATACTACTTCTAGGGCTGATAGAAAATTCTTTACTGAATTTTACCCCTAAAAATACATCTGCAATAAACAGTTAAAAATAATTTTCTGAAAAAATAAAAAAAGTAAAGCATATCAAAACACTGATGAACAGAACATTGAATACAAAAACCAGCTATAGCAATAGATTTATTCAAAAAAATATAACAAAATACTTGCGTGGTATTACAAAATGTTATACTTTTGCATCACTTTAAAACAACGAAGTAATAAACAAAAACATAAATGGTTTCTTAGCTCAGTTGGTAGAGCAATGGATTGAAAATCCATGTGTCCCTGGTTCGATTCCTGGAGAAACCACTTTAAAACCTCTAATTCATTTTAGAGGTTTTTTTGTTGTTTTATTTCTTGGGAATTAATGCAGGTATAAAGTAAAAATTAACGCAAAGATTTAATATATAAGGTTAAATTTTGAGGAAGCAAAGCAGGGAATCAACTTCATTGATTCTTTTAAGCGTGAGCACAATTATAGGGCTTCATAAGCGACTTATCGTTTTCTTAGCACACTTACCAATATGACGATTGAAGATCAACTTTGCGTTTATATAATGATACAGATTCAAATAAGTCTAATCAACTGTTCAGCCAGTTCAGGCATTCAGCAATCTGCATCTTACTGATAAAAATCTCAGCATTCACTTCCGGTTCCGGAGAAAGCCTAAGTTCTACTTTCTGACTGGAATGTTTGATAATTTCAGAAACGGCTTCTTTATTAATGATAAACTTACGGTTTATTTTAAAGAAAATATCGGGATTCAACTTCTGAATAATATCTTTGATGGTATCATCGTAAATATAGGTCTGATGATCTTTTGTGGTAAGGAAAAGGTATTTCCCCGATGCAAAAAAATAAGCGGTATTATGCTCGTCTATTGATTTAAGCTTATTCCCTTCTCTCACCATAAAACGCTTCATCACCTCATCTTCTGTCTGGCGTAATGAAGAAATGGACCTAAGCACAGGCTCAGGGTCAAAATTGTTTCTTATGGAGATGAATTTATGTAAAGCTTTATGCAGATCTTCTTCCTCGAAAGGTTTCAGAAGATAATCGATTGTAAAATGCCTGAAGACTCTCATGGCATATTCATCAAACGCAGTAATGAAAACAATGGGGGTAAAAAGTTCTACATGTTCGAAAATTTCCAGACTCATCCCGTCACCAAGATGAATATCCATAAAGATAAGATCGACAGAATCTTTCTCAAAAAAGTCAATTGCCTGTTTTTTGGAACGAAGAATAACAGCCTCTGTAACAGGGACTATGCTCTGTGTATCCAAAAGATTTTTCAGATAATTCACAGCCAGCAGCTCATCTTCTATAATGGCAATTTTCATAACGGTGCAAAAGTACAAAAAAACCGCTAAAACAATTAAGTTCAAGCGGTTTCCTCTGTATTGAATTTGATATGAAGTTCTATAGATTAGGGTTATTCTTCTTCGCACTCATCGGATATTCAATGGTATATCTCGGATCATTCTGCTGAAGAATATATTCTTTGCCACTTATTGTATGGCTTATTTTTTTCTGATTTGCTCTTCTTAAGTCAAACCATCTTTGTCCTTCCAAAGCAAATTCTCTGAATCTTTCATCCATGATAAAGTTCATGAATGCTGTAGAATCCATTGAAGACACTGTATTTTGTACCGAAGTATACCCGTCCGGAGTATATCTGTTTTTCAATACTTTCAGAAGTGTTTCTTTAGCCTCAGTCAGTTTGTTCAGCTTTAATAATGCTTCAGATTTTATAAAGTACTGCTCTGCTGTTCTGAAGGACACTTTGAATTCTAAGCTTCCTCCTTTAATGACTTTATACTTACTACCATTTTTTTCAAAATACATGCCAAACCTTTTATCAGCAGTAGTATTGTATGAAGAAATCAGTTCCGGAGATGCAAAAGATAAGTTCTTTATAGAGTTATCCCAAGTATTGTCCAACGCCATGATAGATTCTGGAGAAGCATAATGGTTAGGCGGGGTACTTGTTGTATTCAAATTACTCAAATCTCCTTTTACCGCCAATACCTGATCTGCATAGTTTACTGCTTTGTTCCAGTCTCCTTCATATAGAGCTGTTCTTGCTTCAAAAGCCAACAATGCTGTCTTTGAGAATCTGTAGCTTGTTCCTAATGCCTGCTTCTGCTCTACCATCAGATCTTCTGCTTTTTTAAGGTCTGAATGAACCTGATTGTATACTTCCTGCACGGAAGAGGGCTTCAATACCTCCTCAAGATCAATTTCAAGATTGATTGGAACTCCTCTGTCTGTAGAAGCTGTAGCATTATTGTATGGTTTCCCATATAAGTTCACCATATCAAAATACAGATAAGCACGAAGCGCATACGCTTCTGCCAAAATCTGACTCTTCTCTGGAGAATCCTGCATTGTTTTGCTGCCTTCGTTGATGATCTGATTCAGATAGAAGTTCACGTTATAAAAGCTTAACCAAGGAAGCTCCGCAGAGTTAGAGTCATAGTTTGAATCCTTCCACATCGCAATTTCACGATAAGAAATAAAATCTACTCCATTGTCATCAATACTTGTTTCATCGGTACGAAGGGCTATCAGAGATTTGTGAACGGGATATTTTGAATAGGCTGACGTAAGTACTTTTCGGTAATCTTCAGCGGTAACAGGAATAACCTTTCCTTCTGGCTGAATATCTAAAAACCTGTCACATCCGATACTGATAAAGCTGATTGCGGCAAGCGCTATGATTGTTGTAATTTTTCTCATTTTTCTCAAGTTTTAAAAAGAAACATTAAATCCTACAGTCACCGACTTGGTGATAGGCTGTGCATAAATATTACCATACGTTTCCGGATCGAAATATCCGCTATATCCGTTACTGAATACAAACAGGTTACGTCCTTCAACACTCAGTCTCAGACTGCTGATCCCCATAGGATTTGTAAACTCTTTAGGAAGTGTATACCCCAAACGGATGCTGCTGATTCTGATATAGCTGATCTCTTTTGCCCATACATCAAGCAGATTGTATGCGCTTGAGCGATTGCTGGCAAACCATTTATTCGCCATCCATCCGTCCGGATTAGCATCCATTTCAGGACTTGTAATTCCCGGAAGCGAACCTCCTGCTTCATAGATATCTCTTGTATAGTTTCTTCCTCTATCCAGATCCATGCCTCGGTAAGAAGGTGTTCTCATTACCGTCTGCTTCAGATTGAATGTTGCAGAGATAGTAAGGTCAAAATCACTTACCTTAAATGTGTTAATAATACCTCCCGTAAATTTCGGATCTCTATCTCCAACATACGTAAATAGACTTCTCAGCTCAGCGTTTGAAAGTTTTGTATTCACAAGCTGTCCCGGAAGAAAATCTGCATACACATCATATAATTTAAAGAATTCTGCTGCGGAAATCTTTTGGTCTCCTTTCCAGAACAATGGGTTTCCGTGCTCATCCATTCCTGCCGTTTTCAAAGCGAAAACTGCATTTACAGGCAGACCTTCTCTTGAAGGAAGGAAAGCGTTTTCACGAGGCTGCTCGCTCAATACTCTACTCTTGTTGTGTGCAAAGTTGATTGTAGTAGTCCACTTGAAATTATCATGATTGATGTTTCTGGTAGATATTGCCAATTCAAAACCTTTATTGGTCAAGCTTCCCCAGTTCATCATCGTGTATTCAAACCCTGTTTCAAGAGGAGTTTCTCTCATACTGATCATATCTGTTCCTTTTCTGCTGTAAACATCAGCGGTAAGGCTAACACGGTTATTGAACAATCCTAAATCAAGACCAACGTTGGTGTTGGTCGTTTTTTCCCATCTCAATTTATCATTTGGCGGGCTGATCACATTGATGACTCCTTCTTTCATTCCCGGAAGAATCGTCGCATCATTGTATTCACCAATAAAGAATGGCGATGTATTTCTGTCGATATTCCCCTGAAGACCGTAAGACGCTCTCAGTCTAAGGTTAGATACCGCAGAAACATTTTTCATGAAGTCTTCCTTCGTCACCAGCCATGATCCTGAAATGGCCCATATTGGAAGGTATTTATATTTTTTATTCACCCCAAAAAGGTTAGTTCCGTCATATCTTACACTTCCGAAAAATGTATATTTCTGATCGTAGGTGTAAGATGCTGTAGCAAACATAGAAGCATAAGCATTCTCTATAGGAGCTGCCTCACGGTATGTTTCATATCTTTTATCTGCCCCAAAACCTGAATTCGGGAAAACAATTGCCGTAGCTCTTCTGGTTTTTGGATCATACCCAAAAGCTCTTGTAATGGTCGTATTATCCTCTGTTTTACGGATTTCCGTTCCTGCCATCAAATCAATTTCGTGTTTTGAGTTGATCTTTGTGCTATATGCCGCCTGCAATTTCCAGTTATACTGGAAGAAATCATTATCCCAGTTTTGTTTTACAGCACCAGCTGGTAGAAAGTAATTGTATTTACCGTCTTTGTAATAACGGGTATTTTCTCTCATTTTTCTGGTGAAGTAGGTATTCTCCGCTGCAAATTTCTCTGTTTTATTGGTGTCATACTGAAGACCTAACTGAGAGGTAAATCTTAAACTTTTTGAAGCTTTATATTCTAAATCTAAAATCGCTTTCAAAGAGTTGTTTTTCAGTGAATAGTTTGTATTTTCTCTTTCTTCAAGGAAATTGAAAGGAACATAACGATCCTCATAACCATCCATATCTTTATCATAGTTGTAGCTTCCGTCTGCATTGAAAGGTTTCAGATAAGGATTGGCATTTCTTGAGTAATTAACAGGGTTTATTGAAGCATCAGCATCCGTTACAAAAGATGTACGTTCACTTTGCGTTCCAAAAATAGAGATTCCTGCATTTAACTTATCGCTTAATTTATAATTATTTTTTAAAGTCAGGTTGTAACGTTTAAAACCTGTACCGATAGTTGTTCCTTCTTCATCATAGTATCCCAGAGAGAAATAGTAATCTGCACGATCACTTCCTCCGGAAACACTTAATCCATATTGTTTGTTGATGGCATTTCTGTACAACAGTTTACCCCAGTCTGTATTGCTGTTTCTTAAACCATCGATTTGCTGGCGTGTGAATGAGTTCAACGCATCAAAACCTCCGTTTCTGAAAGCATCAAGCTGGCTGTTCTGAGTCAGAATTCTCATCACTTCCCCTTTATCTGCACGGTAAGTAAGGTCTGCACGCTTGGCAAGCATCAATTCCAGGTCTACTTTTTCGGAAGCGTTCAGAAGATTCAGTTTGTCAAAATCAGGACGTGATGTAATGAAAGTATCTGCTGAAAAGTTCAGTTTCATACTTCCTTTTTTTCCTTTTTTGGTTGTAATGGAGATTACTCCATTTGCAGCTCTTGCCCCATAAATTGCTGTTGCTGCTGCATCTTTAAGAATGGTAATATCTTCAATATCGTTAGGGTTCAGCCCTGCAATAGAGAAGTTTTGAAGCTGGTCAATATTATCTTTATCGGTAAAGTTCGGAACATCATTTCCTTCTAACGGAAGACCGTCAATTACCCATAGCGGATCCTGAGGACCGGAAAGAGAAGCTGTACCTCTGATTCTGATCTTCGCGGGACTTCCCGGAGCCCCTGTTTCAGGAGTTACTACCACACCCGCAATCTGCCCTGCCAGCATCTGGTCTACACTGGCAACACCAGCCTGGCTGATATTATCCATTTTCACGGTAGAAACTGCTGAGGTCTGCTTACGTTTTTCAATTTTCTGATATCCGGTGATGATAACTTCCTGGATCTTATTTTTATCTGTAACTTCAGAAGTCAGTCTTATTGTATAATTGGTCTGCCCTTCATTAAGTTGAATCACTCGGGACTCATAGCCCGGGTAGCTTACCAATACAGATTTTGTATCTTCAGGGATTTCCAATATAAATTTTCCGTCCTTATCGGTTACTGTACCTACTGATACACTTTCGATAATTCCTTCCAATTCTGTTTTTGTAGAGACAGATTGAGTCTCTATTTTTATAGAGGCACCGGTAATGATATGGGAAGTGTTTCCGTCTTCTATTTTCCCGGTGATCGTTTTCTTTTGCTGGGCCATTACAATATTAGCAGCCAAAAGAGGTAAAAGTATTAGAGTTTTTTTCATAGCTGTTTATTTGTTTAAAGCCTCTTGAATACGAATGATTAAATCTGTGTAATGCGCTCTGGAAGCATCATCACCTCTATATCTTGTTCTGTTCAGTAAGTCCAGAACCTTCTGAAGTTCTGCTCTTTTGTAAGTAGTGACTTCAGATACTCTTTTCATGGATGAATAATTGATATTCCTAAGACCATGGTCATCTTCATGGAAGTTGCAGATGGTTGGGATATTCAGTGTATCATCTACTCTCAATCCTTTCACAGCTGTTTTTTCAAATAGTTTGTTTACCGAAACGATCAGAGCATCCACATAATTTTTCTGAGTCATCTTCTCAAGCATCGTCAAGCTTCCTTTTTTATTGAAAATAGCTGTTCTTAGCTGATCAAATAGGTTTTCAACCGTGTAGATTTCTTCTTTAGAACCAGAAACCTGATGTTTCAATTCATTTTCAAGCAATCTCAACAATCGGTCATCCATCAACAGAGAGTAGATATTCGCATACTGCGTTCCTCTTGCAAGGGTATACGGTGTCTGCTCGAATGGTCCCATTGGTGAATCTTTAACCGGGTACGTTTTTTCTGTAATCGGGTTGAAGAATAACCATTCCGGAAGATTGATGGCATTTTTAATAAGATAATCAACAGCTCTTCTCTGTATTTCTGCAGGAACTGCTTCGTAAGCTTTCTTCTTGTTGCCAAAAACAGTATTGTTCAGATAGATCCCTCCAACATTAGCCATCACATGACCTGTATACAAATCCCACTGTCCGATAACTCCCAGATACAGTTTTCCGGCATCCGTATATTCTTTACCATCTTCATACGTCCACTTTAAAAGATTATTGATAACAACTTTCAGGTTTTTTATTCCGTACTCGCTGGCTTTCATCGCATCATCTCCTAAATCTTCAGACTGCGAACGAGGATCTATGGTTTCCAGGTAGCTCTGCTGCTCGCCATAGAAATACATCGGGTCATTCTCGTGTTTTTCAATTAAGTTTTTCAGCGCTTTTTTCTCAACAAACTCATCCGGATACCAACGGTACCCCCAATCTATTGCATATTTATCATAAACCCCAATTTTCGGAGTGATTGCTGTCACACCATCTTCCGGCTGTGCCACATAATTGTAACGTGCATAATCCATAATGGAAGGTGCCGTACCACCCATTTTATCTGTAAATTCTTTTGAACGAAGCGATTCTACAGGAAATGCAAAGGAAGCTCCCATATTGTGCTTCAATCCAAAAGTGTGACCTACCTCATGAGATGAAACAAAACGGATCGCCTCACCCATATGTTCATCACTGAATTTATTTCCTCTTGCTTTTGGATCGATAGCCCCCGTCTGAATTCTCATCCAGTCATGAAGAGAAGTCATTACATTATGCCACCAGATGATATCTGCTTCGATAATTTCACCACTTCTCGGGTCTACTACAGAGGGTCCCATTGCATTTGACTTTGGCGATGCGGCGTAAGTAATCACAGAATATCTTACATCATCAATATCAAAATCTTCATCTTTTTCATCCGGCATTTTCGCAATCACTGCATTTTTGAATCCTGCTTGCTCAAACGCCGCCTGCCAGTCATGTACTCCGGCAATGATTTTTTCACGCCATTGTTTTGGGGTTGCCGGGTCTATATAATAAATAATAGGTTTCTTAGGCTCTACTAATTCTCCTCTCAGATATTTTTCTTTGTCTTCATCTTTGGGTTCAAGATTCCATTTGGTAATGAAAAACTTTTCGTCCATTTTCTGCTGATTGTCATTAAACGACCAGTGTTTTTCGGAGAAAAATCCTACTCTTGAATCGGCTACTCTTGGTTTCATCGGTATTTTAGAAAGCAATACAAGATTTGTCGTAACACCAAGTGTTACCGGCAGATCTACTCCACCTTCATTTACAGAAGTAGATAATTGAGACTTCACCACAATGTTCTTGGGGAAAGTCTTCACTCCTTCTATGTAAGAAAGGCTTGACTTCACAGATCCTCCTAATCCTACATTCGCCAAAACATCATTAAAGCTCTTTTGGTTTCCATCAAAAACTTTGTTGACTTTAATGGCTACTGCTGTAGAATCACTGTTTTGTGCTTCAATATCAAAGACCTCAATGACAGATTCTGAAAAGTTGTCTTTCACAGATCTTGTAATGGCATCATTTTTTGGGGATGATACTTTAGGAACCACCGTTTTTACCCATACCTTTTTAGCTACAGGGTCACGGTGAAAAGAGATGACCTTATTTTCATAATTCATTCCTTTGTTCAATCCTGCCTCATTGACCTGCATTGGCACCTGAGAAAGTTTGTTCACCACCAAAAACTGACGTCCCATCAAGCTGTCAGGAATTTCAAAATAAATATCCGTTTTTATCTGTATCGTATTAAAAAGTCCCTTTTTATAGGTCCCTTTTTTGATCAGGTCTTCAATTTTTTTTGTTTTCTTTGATGAGGAAGTTTCTGTTTTATCAGTTTTGTCTTTGTTGACCTTCACAGTATCTTTTTTCTGTGCTATTGCCATTGGTGAGGCCACAGCAAGACCTAAATACAGTGCCAGTCTGTAATTCTTCATTAAAATAGTCCGATTCATTCCAAATAGTAAATATCTTAGTTTCAGCTAGCAAAGCTATAGGTATAGTGAATTATATAAATAATGTTAGGGAGTGAACGGTGATTATTCGGGAGTGAATGGATTTTTATTTTCACTTCATTAACGGTAAAAAACATATGAAATATTCACCATCTACAGAAATATGAAGAAGATTATTCTTAAAATACTCATAAACCTGATTCAAATAATCAATTCCGAATTTCTCTCCCTGCACCGGTTCAGTTTTTAGCTGCCAGGTGTTCTTTACTGTGATCTCATCTGTATCAACAATAATAGTAATTTCCAGAGGCTGGTCTATCGTGGCAATATTATGCTTGATAGCGTTCTCAGTAACAATCTGCAGTGATAGGTACGGAATTCTCTTTTCCAGACTTTCAGGATCATTAATAATCATTTCAAACCTTATCTCTTCATCAAACCTGCTTTTCAGAAGTTCCATATACTGCTGTATAAATTTAATTTCCTGCGAAACCGGAACAATATTCTCTTTTGGAGGCACAATAAGATACCTGTAGATCTTGGATAGATTCATGGTAAATTTCTGTGCATTCTCTTTATTGATCCCAATCAGCATATAAAGGGAATTCAGAGAGTTGAAAAGAAAATGAGGATTGATATTATTTTTAAGCTGCTGAAGCTGATTGATCACCTCGGCTTTGTGCATCTTTTCGTTCTCTACCAACAATAAATTCTTTTCAGACTGTATTTTTTCTTTTTCCTCATATGCCAAATTAGTTGCTCTTTGGAATAAAATGAAGACTGTGACAATAAGGAATAACGCTGCCAGAAAAATATAAACGGTGTAGGTTTTTATCTTGCTGATATTTTCATCAATAATAAAATTAACATGATTCACAACTGTATATCCGTCAAAATTATCGGTCTTCAAGGGTTTTATAAAACGGGTTACTTCCACTCCCAAATACTCTGAAACAGCTTCTCCTTTAGTATATCCTACCTTAATTTTGCTGGTCAGAGTATCATTAGGTTTAATATCTGTAAAATCAAAAATATTCTTTCCAATATACTTTTTTTCAGGATGGGTAATGCAGACTCCCTCTTTAGTAAAGACATAGGCGTAGGTATTGGAACTCTTATCTACATTGATAAAATATTGATGGAGATCATCCAGGCTTACGGTAGACCCATAATACAGTTTGTTTTTATCAGGCAGCATCAAAGAATCATAGCTTATCCAGTACATACTGTCTTTTTTAGTAATCAAAAGATCTTTGAAATGCCCCGGACCATTATTTTTAATAACAATGGATTTTTCTTTATTGTCCTTATTCTTGAAAATATCGGACAAAGGATTATTGCTCTCCGACTTTCCTGAAATAGTATTCTCGTAATAATACCAGCTGTAAGGCAGCAGGTTTCTTTTTTGTTTAAATCATTTAAAACTAAAGAATAGTCTTTATAGTTTTTCAGACCGTCTTTCTGAATCAATGCACGAAGCAGATATTGATAGTCCTCAATATTTCTGAACTCATGTTCTATCGACTCATATTTTCGGAAGAATGTTTTCTTCGCAAAATCATCGGTGTTTTTTCGGCTGTCTTCTGTAATTAAAAGACTTAAAACGGCAAATGCTGCCACTGCAATCAAGCAGGCAGACAAAGCGGTGATGTAAATGGATTTTTGGGATAAGGCGTGTTTAAAATTAATAATCAAATTCTCTGAATTGTGGGTTCCTCTACATATAAATTATTCGTTTGCAAAGATATAACAAAGATTTCAGGACCATAAAGTGAATTAAATTTAGATGTTGTCTTTTTTTAAAACAAGCAATATCACGCAGTAATTGAGAGTCTTTTTAATAGAAACAGCAGCTATTTTTTCTATTATTGGCATATTTTCTTCTTTTTCAGGAAAGGAATACAATAGAAGTTTCATATCTTTTTTTAAGAATATAAAGCCATGATCAGGACCTTCATTCCTTAGCTGAAAAATCACAGTAATCACCTGACTAAGTCTTAAAGTTCGTTAATATCATCATTCTAACAACAGATTCAGCGTTCTATATTTTGAAAATTAATTATCTTCGCCTACAAATCTTATTTGAAAATGAAGAAGATCATCTCCGGGATATCTATTTTTTGTACCATCGCTATCTCAGCTCAGGAAACGATCCAGTTTCAGGAACTCCCTTATAAAGATATTATTGCCAAAGCCAAAAAGGAAAAAAAATTGGTTTTTATCGATGCATATGCTTCCTGGTGTGGTCCCTGCAAAATGATGGAGAAAAATGTTTTCACACAGAAATCGGTGAGTGATTATTACAATACCAACTTCATTAATGCAAGATTTGATATGGAAAAAGGAGAAGGTAGAGACATCGCTTCTCAATTTGGAGTACGATCTTATCCTACTTATCTTTTCCTAAATGGCGAAGGTGAGCTTGTTTCCAGGAATACGGGTTATATGGAAGAGAGTATGTTTGTTGCCATGGCACAGGATATCAATTCACCCGGAAACAAAAAAGGTTCTCTGAAAGATCGTTTTGCCAGCGGTGAAAAGGATCCTGAATTTCTGATCAACATCATGAAGCTGAACGCCAATACAGATTATGACTTTGCCAAAAAAGCTTCTGAAAGATATTTCCAGAACAAAAAGAAAACAGAAGAACTTACAAAAGACGAAATTGGCTTTCTTCTCTATTTTGTAAAATCATCTGAAGATACTAATTATAATATTTTTGCTTCCAGAAAAGCAGAGATCATTAAATTTCTTCCTGAAGAAACTTACAAAGAATTTGATGCACAGTTAAAACTAGGAAAAATAGTAGAACAATCTATTGATGATAAAAACAAAAAAATCAATGATGATTATTTCCTGAAAACGGCTGAACCATTGGTAGGAAAAGAAGCCGCTGTAAAAAAGCTGAATCAGACTAAGCTTAGTTATTATGAGCAAAATACTAACTTCTCTGAATATGAAAAAGCAGCTTTAGACTACTATAAAAACTCTGATGCTTTTGACCCTAATGAGCTTTTGAGAGCTGCCTGGATATTTGCAGATCATGTGAAAACACCAGCTTCATTAAAGAAAGCAAGTGAATGGGCAGAAAAATCTGTGATGAGAGGAGAAACTTCTGAAAACACTTATATTCTTGCTAAGCTTTATTACCTTACCGGAAATAAGGAAACAGCAAAAAACTATGCTGAAATGTCTAAAAATATGGCTGCTCAGGGTAACAAAGATTCTCAACTAGCAGATGAATTATTAAAGCAAATAAAATAAACATTATATACCGGATGAAATATAAATTAGCAGCAGCAGGCATTTTAGCTTTCCTGTCAGCAAGTACATTGAATGCTCAGGAACAGGAACAAGGAGGACAGGATAAAAGTTTATACATAAAAGGGAATGCAGTATTTGCTCCGTTAGGAATTTTAAATGTGGGAGTAGAAAAACAAATCGCTCCAAGGTATACACTTCAGGGAGATGTTTTCATTTCACCCTGGAAATCTTTCTCAGGACACAAACTACAGTTTTATTCTGTATCTGCAGAAGGAAGATACTATTTCAATGAGGCTTTCAAACATTGGTATGTAGGGGCCAACGTTGCTTTTGCAGCTTACAATGCATCAAAATGGAATTATTGGAATGATAATATCAGCCAGAAAGATGATGGAGAGATTCTGATAAATTCTAATCTTTATCAGAAAGGATACTCTGTCATGCTAGGAGTTACAGTAGGGTACCAATTCCAGTTAGCTGAACGATGGAATCTTGACATTTATGCAACTGCAGGAACATCACAAGGATTTTATAAAGGGTATGATAAGACTACGGGAAGACGCTATGACTCTGCTGAGAAATTTAATAAAAGTGGTGAAATTATTCCTTACAGAGGAGGTATAATGATTTCCTATAAATTAAAATAAGACAATGAAGCTATTCGGAAAAAATCATATTATCATTTTAGTGATCACTTTTGTGATCCTTTTTTTAATGAATTATATAGGGAATGATCTTCCTGATAAATTGCAAAGAGCTTTATTGACTGCTTTTGCAGGAGTTGTTGGATTGACAGTGGGGCTTTTTATATTAAATAAGGGTAAAAATGATAAAAATCCGCCTCAAAATTTTGATTAATTAATTTTCATACACCACATATTTGGTTCTGATCTTTTCAAAATTTTCCAACTCTTTTTTCCATGAATTTTTAATTTCCGGAATTGATTTTCCAGCGATGATCTGCTTTCTAAATTCATCAGTTCCGGATAAGGTATCAAACCAAAGATTTTTCAGGAAGAAATCCTGCTGAGGGTTTTTATAATTCTGATAGGCTTTGATCACCCATTCAAGATTGAGCTCTCTTAAATCTTTATCATAATTGGAGAGATTTTCACCATAACATAATTTCCCGTTAAGGAAAGGATCTTTAGCTCCATAGCTTGGCTTTGGAGTAAACTGATAAGGCTGGTTTTCCGTCCATGGGGAACCATAAATCTGAAAAGGGAGATCTGTTCCTCTTCCTACTGAAACCTGAGTTCCTTCAAAAAAGCACAGACTTGGATACAAATTGATCGCTTTGTCATTCGGTAAGTTAGGAGAAGGCTTATCAAGTATCGGATAACGCTGCTTCTTATGATAATTCTTCATTGGAACAAGCGTATACTTAGCTTGAGCTCCATTTTTCAGCCACTTTTCACCATTGACCATCTTTCCATACTCTCCTATCGTAAGCCCATATACTACAGGAACCTCATGCAGTCCTACAAAACTGGCCCATTTTTTTCTCAATACCGGCCCATCAGTGTATCCGTCATGCGGATTGGGACGATCTAATACCATTATCTCAACGTTATTTTCAGCACCCGCTTCCATCAGATAAGACAAAGTGGAAATATAGGTATAGAACCTCACTCCCACATCCTGAATATCAAAAACAACAATATCAATCCCGGCAAGCTGTTCCGGTTTTGGCTTTTTATTATTACCATAAAGAGAAACAATTGGAATTCCGGTTTTCACATCTACTCCGTTTTTCACTTTTGCACCTGCATCAGCATCACCTCTGAAGCCATGTTCAGGAGCAAAAATAGATTTGATCTTAATTCCGTTTTTTACCAGAAAATCTACCAAATACGTCCTGTCACTCATCAAACCTGTCTGATTGGTAACAATCCCTATGGTCTTACCTTTTAATAGTGGTAAATAAATTTCAGGTTGGTCTGCTCCGGTTTTAAAATCAGATTGAACTTGAGTCTGGGAATAATATTGATTGAATACTCCTAAAAAAATTAGGCAAATCAGAAGTAAATTTTTAATTTTGAAATCTAAATTCATAAGCTTGAAATTTCCTTTATATTTCTCTAGAAAAATAGCATTTTCCAAAGATAACAAAAATAACCTTTCAAGGGTTATCATCTTCATTGGCAGGCTTTCCGTAGCATTGGGGATTATTGTTTCTTTAATTACCGTTGCCACTGGTTTTGGTTCCAAGAAAGCTATCAAAGAGAGGCTGGCAGATTTCAGCGGACATATTACAGTAAGATCTACCCGATCTAATTCATCCTACAACACCTCAGTGCTTGATAATCAAGGGCTCAATATTGCAAAAATCAAAGAGCTTCCTGATGTGGAAAGTACCCAGAAATATGTAATGGTTACCGGAATTATGCGTAATAAGCACAATTTTGCAGGAATTATATTTAAGGGAATCGGAAAGGATTTTGACAGTTTAAGATTTAAAAAATTCCTGATTGCCGGTACGACTCCGAAAGTGACTGAGAAAGGCTTCAACAATGATGTTGCTATTTCGCAAAAAATAGCGAATGACCTTCATCTTAAAGTAAATGACAGCATTGTTACTGTATTTTTAAAGGCTGATCAAAAACCACTTTACCGTAAATTCAGAATCATCGGTATCTATAGAACTGATATTAAACTAATTGACGAGCAGTTTGTTATTGGCGGGATCAATCATGCAAGAAAAATTCAGGATATGAAACCTGATGAGATTGGCGGAATAGATGTTTTCTTCAAGAATGTAAATGACATTGACAAAGATTTTCCTGAAATTGAAAAACTGATTGGCTATAAAAACTACGCTGAAAAAGCCACTGAAAAGTTTCCGCAAATTACCGACTGGATCAGTATTTTTGATACCAATATCGCTTTGATTATCATTATTATGCTGATTGTAGTAGTTATCAACATTATTATGGTTCTTCTGATTCTTATTATTGAAAGAACCAATTCTATTGGTCTTCTTAAAACTTTAGGAGCAAGTAATTCACAGATAAGAGCAACCTTTATCAATTATACCCTGATCATTATGATTCCGGGACTTTTATACGGAAATGCTATTGGATTAGGACTTATTTTAATCCAGAAATTCTTTGGTGTGATAAAGCTTAACCCGGAAAACTATTACGTAAGTACAGTTCCGGTAGACCTTAATCCTGTCGCCATTATTTCTATCTCAGTGGGGATTCTTATTATTTCAGGCTTGGCTTTAATTATTCCTAGCTACCTGATCAGTAAAATTTCTCCTGTGAAAGCTATTAAGTACAACTAAGTTGATCATTAATAATTGGTAGGTTATGAGTTGTTTTTCAATTCATTTCAGTTTTATTCACAACTTATCCACACGTTATCCACAGCGCAGATAATTTTAAAAGCCTTATCTTTGCGCCGCATATAAACCATTTATGAAATACGCAAAAAATATCCTTGAAACGATAGGTAACACACCGCTGGTAAAGCTTAACAAAGTATTAGGTGAAGATTTCCCGGCATTAGTATTGGCAAAAGTAGAGACTTTCAATCCTGGAAATTCAGTAAAGGACAGAATGGCTCTTAGAATGATAGAAGATGCCGAAAAAGACGGCAGACTAAAACCTGGAGGCACCATTATCGAAGGGACTTCCGGAAATACAGGAATGGGACTGGCATTGGCTGCGATCATCAAAGGCTACAAATGTATTTTTGTAACCAATTCTAAGCAATCAAAAGAAAAATGCGACATCCTTCGAGCTGTAGGTGCTGAAGTAATCGTTTGTCCTACAGATGTAAAACCTACTGACCCTCGTTCTTACTATTCAGTTTCTAAAAGACTGGCTAAAGAAACAGAAAACGGATGGTATGTCAACCAATATGATAACTTATCCAACAGAGCTGCTCATTATGAATCTACAGCGCCTGAGATCTGGGAACAGACTGAAGGAAAACTGACTCACTTTGTTGCAGGAGCCGGAACAGGAGGTACTATTACAGGATGCGGAACGTTCTTCAAAGAAAAAAATGCTGATATCAAAGTAATTGGAGTGGATACCTACGGCTCTATTTTGAAAGAATTCCACGAAACTGGAGAATTACATTACGACCACGCTTATACTTATATTACGGAAGGTATTGGAGAAGATATCATTCCTGAGAATTATGATATGTCTGTGATTGATCATTTTGAAAAAGTAACTGATAAAGACGGTGCCATCTATGCAAGAAAACTGGCTAAAGAAGAAGGTATTTTCTGTGGATATTCTGCCGGAAGTGCAATCGCATCATTGATTCAAATGAAAGATCAGTTCACAAAAGACGATGTAATCGTTGTTCTACTTCACGACCATGGTTCAAGATATGTAGGAAAAATCTACAATGACGAGTGGATGAAGGAAATGGGCTGGCTGGAAGAAAACAAAGAAGGCTAATAAAGCAGAGACAATAAATTGGCATACTTGTTAAAAGACAAAAATGCTAATTTCCAGATAAAAAAAACGGAGTAAAATTATTTACTCCGTTTTTTTATTTATTGATATTTTCTTTCAATACATTTTTGAGAAAGCTGTACTCTCTCTCGGTCATTGCTTTTCTTGGAAACATATAATTGTATTTTCCTTCAAGAGAAATAAATTCATTATTACTATCAAAATATTCAAAATCTTTCCATTCACTGGTTTCTTTTTCTCCGTCAATATTTACAGTGAAAAAATTCTGATCAAATCTGATGTCATATACTTTACACTTTTCCAGCCTATTTAAATAATGATTCACCTGCTTCTTCCATCTTGACACTTTATTAACGCTTACGGATAGAAAAACAGCACAAAGTAAAAATATAAAACTCATAAAATATAAAACACCTACACTTTCTTTGCTCAAGCTATCTTTTAAAAGAAATACAATGAAAACGATAACTGCAGCTACAATGGTGGTAATTGTTTTACTTTTTGTTGTAGGTGAAAAAAGCAGACTGCCCTGATTACCGCTAAAATAAATATCTTCAAAAATCTTTCTGTCCGATTTTAGTGTAATCACCTTTTCTTCATTCATAATTATAGAGTTTGCTTTAAAAAGCTACAAAACTAAACTAAATATCTTCATATTGATCACTTATTGCAGAAAGTTTGTTCATCAGTTCTCTGTTTCTACGGTTCAGCGCATCAAGCTTTTTCAGCATATTATGAATAACTTCAAGACCGGGAAGATTGACTTCAAGATCATAATGCCAGTTGGCAAATTTTTCCAGATCAGGCAGATCTTCATACATCAGATAATGAACATTCTCTTCAATCTGTATATTCAATAGCCCATAGTCTACAAGCTCATCAAAAAAAGTGATTTCTATGTTATAGATTCTTACGAGTTCTTCCCGTGATATTCTTTCACTCATGGCTTAGGAATTTTTTAGTTGTTCAAAAAGTTCTTTCTGCTTTTCAGTAAGATTGGTTGGCAGTTTCACTTCATACGTTACAAAAAGATCTCCATGTTGTCCTTCTTTTTTATAAACAGGAAAACCTTTCCCTTTAAGTCTTACGGTGGCTCCGCTTTGGGTTTCCGGTTTTACTTTAAGATTAACGCTTCCGTCCAGTGTATTTACATTCTCTTCTCCGCCTAAAACAGCAGTAAACAGATCAATCACTACTTTAGTTTTCAAGTCATCTCCAATTCTTTCAAAATCTGGATCTACAGGAATATTAAAAGTAATATATAAATCTCCGCTTGGCCCACCGTTTACTCCCGGATTGCCGTGTCCTTTTAATTTGATCTGCTGTCCGTCATATACCCCTGCCGGAATCGTAATTCTGACTTTCTTCCCATTGATATCAAAAGTCTGCGGATGGGTTGTTGCGGCATCTCTTAAGTTCAGATTAAGCTCAGCCTGTATATCCTTTCCTTTGAATTTTCCGGAAGCTCTTCCTCTTGAGTTCCTGCCAAAGCCGCCTTCTGCCCCACCAAACATGCTTTGGAAGAAATCTGAAAAATCTTCTCCTTCACCAAAGTCTGCCCCGGAGCTTCCTCTGCTGTTGCTTTGCTGTTGATATTGTCTTTGCTGCTGCTGTTGAGCCTTTTCATATTCTTCGCCATGTTTCCAATGCTCACCATACTTATCATACTTAGCCCGGTTTTCAGAATTGCTGAGCACTTCATTGGCTTCGTTCAGTTCTTTGAATTTCTTTTCTGCTTCCTTGTCATCAGGATTAAGATCGGGATGAAGTTTCCTGGCCAATTTCCGGTAGGCCTTTTTGATATCATCCTGTGTTGCGCTTTTATCTACGCCTAAAGTTTTATAGTAATCTATATAAGCCATAGAAATGAGGTTTACTCAAATTTATGAAATTTAGGTCTGAAAATTGTATAACAGAGTGTTAAAAATAAACTTATCTTTGATAAAAAGCGCTACATGAAAGAGGTATTAAAAAACTACTCCGGGATCATATTTTTACTTTTGGGAATAACAATCGGAAGCATCATAGGAATTGTTGCTCCAGGTTTTGTGGAGTACATTAAGCCTCTGGGAGATATTTTTCTTAATCTTCTTTTTGTAAGTGTAGTCCCTTTGGTATTTTTTGCAGTATCCAACTCTATTGCCTCTTTAGAGCAGCAGTCTAAATTTGGGAAGATCATCTTTGTGATGGCTCTTACTTTTTATTCTTTATTCTTACCGCAGCTGTTTTTACGATCTGTGCTGTATATCTGTTCCCGGTTTCTGGAGTTTCAGGAAGCTCTGATATGATTACAGAAGCAGCTAATGATGATACTTGGGGCAACAGAATTGTAAGCTTCTTTACGGTAGGAGAATTCACAGAGCTTTTTTCGAGACGAAATATGCTGGCACTTTTAGTATTTGCATTTATGACAGGATTTGCTGCCAGAAAAACAGGAGAACAGGGACAGCCTTTCAGAGCTTTTATTGCTTCGGGTTATGAAGTCATGAAAGAACTTCTTTTGCTGGTTATGAAACTTGCTCCAATTGGTCTGGGGGCCTATTTTGCGTATCAGGTAGCCACGTTAGGGCCACAGCTTTTTGGATTTTATGCTAAACCTTTGGGACTGTATTATATCGCAGGAATTATTTACTTTTTGGTCTTCTTTTCCATTTATGCTTTTATGGCAAATGGAAGGAAAGGAGTGAAAAGTTTCTGGACCAACGCCATCTATCCTAGTTTAACAGCAATCAGTACCTGCAGCAGTTTTGCTACTATGCCGGCCAATTTACAGGCAGCCTCTAAAATCGGAATTCCGAATTCTATTGCTAACCTGGTGATTCCTATTGGGACTACGCTTCATAAAAATGGATCTTCTATGTCTTCTATCATTAAGATCTATGTAGCATTTTTAATTATTGGAAAGGATTTCTTTGATCCTGCCAACCTGCTATTAGCTTTGGGGATTACTGTTTTCGTAAGCATTGTGGCTGGCGGAATTCCTAATGGTGGATATATTGGGGAAATGCTGATGATCTCGGTCTATAAATTACCTCAGGAAGCTATTCCGGCAGTCATGATCATCGGGACTTTAGTAGATCCCTTGGCTACAGTTTTGAATGCCGTAGGAGATATCGTCGCAGCCATGTTTGTCAACCGATTTGTGAAGGTCTGATATAATTTTACACATTTTTTGTTACGAAATGAGTTCATTTTTTAAAAATATCGGGTTATATGACAGTTGCAAAGTGGAAGTCAATATCAGCAGAGCTGACCTGATTCAAAGGCTATGGAAAATCACTTATGAAACCAATACCACTTTTATATCGCTGGAAAAAGATTCTGTAATTCCTACACGGTTTGAATATAGGGGAATGATTGATGAAGAATGTTTTACAATCAAAAGAAGGACAAGAATATTTGATATCAATATGAATAACCCTGTATTTCATGGGCATATTTCAGATGAAAACGGCACATCATCTGTCTCGGTAGAAGTCCGCCCATCCGGATTTCAGATTATCAATTGTATTGCCATCCTATTTTTTTGCTTAGTGGCAATTTTTGTCAATATAGGAGGAGAGCAACAAAACCTTATGGTCCTGGTAGTGGCTTCAATAATAGCTGTTTCTCAATATTTTATCATAAAAAGGGCTATTTCACGAGGAAAATATGAATTTGAAAGAGAACTTATTTATATTGCTCAAAAGCCTTAAATTTTTGCTCTTTAATATGAAAATTCTATTCGCTGCGTTTCACCGGTTCCAGGTTTTCATATTCATCGGGAGTGAAAAGCCTGTAGTGAACTTTAAAGGTTTTGCCTAAAGGGGTTTCCAAAGAGAAGCCTCCGGGACCAAAACCATCTGTAACATCCAATGTGAAGTGTGAGTATTTCCAGTATTCAAAAAGATCGCGGTCTATCCAGAACTCATATCCATTGATTGTTCCGATCATTGCATCATTCATTCTGGGGAAAAATCCTCCTTTTTCAAAACACTGTGGCTGCGTACCTTCACAGCACCCTCCTGCCTGATAAAACATCAGAGGTCCGTATTGATCTTCAAGCTTCCGAATTACTTCAAGGGCTTGTTCTGTTGCAGAGAGCCTTGCTATTTTTGCTTCCATTGTTTTTGTTTTGGCTTAATACAAACCTTATCGTTATAAAAAGATCCCGGTACAATACATTCTAACCGGGATCAGCAACACATCATCAATTAATTTGATCCGGCAATATCCAAAACGATTCTGCCGTCGATTTGTCCTTTTTTCATTTTATCAAAGACGTCATTAATATCTTCAAGCTTTGCAGAGGTTACAGTAGCTTTTACCAAACCTTCGTTAGCAAAATCCAATGCTTCCTGCAAATCTTTTCGGGTTCCTACAATAGAACCTCTTACGGTGATTCGTTTTAATACAGTTTCAAAAATCGGAAGCTCAAAGGATCCGGGAGGGAGTCCATTGAGTGCAATGGTTCCTTTTCTTCTCAAAACATCTATTCCTTGTTTGAATGCGATGGGTGAAACTGCTGTAATTAATGCACCGTGCATTCCGCCAACTTCTTTATGCAGATATTCTCCGGGATCTGTATCTTTTGCATTGACTACAAGGTCTGCGCCCAATTTTTTCGCCAATTCAAGCTTATCATCTGCCACATCAATAGCTGCCACATGCATTCCCATTGCTTTTGCATATTGAACTGCTACGTGTCCCAGTCCACCAATTCCTGAGATGGCAACCCATTCTCCAGGTTTTGTTTCCGTTTCTTTCAATCCTTTATAAACAGTTACTCCGGCACATAATATAGGAGCAATTTCAAGGAAGTTCACATTTGATTTCAAATGTCCTACATATCTTGAGTCTGCAATCACATATTCTGCAAATCCGCCATCTACACTATAGCCTCCATTTTTCTGTGCTTCACAAAGGGTTTCCCATCCTGTGATACAGTAATCACAGCATCCGCAGGCACTGTACAACCATGGAACTCCTACTGCATCTCCTTCTTTTACAAAAGCTTCCGGTCCGCAGGCTACCACAATCCCAACTCCTTCATGTCCAGGGATGAGGGGCATCTTTGGTTTTGCAGGCCAGTCGCCATCTATAGCATGTAAATCTGTGTGGCAAACTCCACATGCCATCACTTTGACAAGGACTTCATATCTTCCGGGGGCTCTTACGGGTACTTCTTCTATTTTCAGAGGCTGGCCGTAGCCTTGGATTACTGCCGCTTTCATAGTTTTTGGAATCATATTTTATTTTTTAGATTGAGTTATTGAGGGTTATTAGATTTTATCACAGGATCTAAACAGGTAAACTGTAAATGGTTTGGATTGCCTTTATAAAGTGAATAATTATATAGAATATTTATATCAAAAGGTATATGTTCCCTGCGTGAGGGATAGTAAGGGCGGCGAGGAACGAGCCGGTGCGGAATGAAATGGAGCACCGAAACGAAGTGCAGCCCTGCATAGCCCGACCGTTTTGCCCTGGAAAAAGCCAAGGCAATCGGGCACGTCCTAAATAATATTAAAAGAAACCTAACTTATTCTTGTTATAAGAAATCAGCATGTTTTTGGTTTGACGGTAATGATCGAGCATCATTTTATGATTTTCTCTTCCTATTCCTGATTGTTTGTAGCCTCCGAAAGGGGCTCCAGCCGGATAAGAGTGATATTGGTTCACCCATACTCTTCCTGCTTCAATCTGGCGTGGAACGTTATACAGCTGGTGGGCATCTCTTGTCCACACTCCAGCTCCAAGTCCGTAAATGGTATCATTGGCAATTTTCACGGCTTCTTCTTCATCTTTAAAGGTTGTAAATGCCAGCACAGGACCGAAAATTTCTTCCTGGAAAATTCTCATTCTGTTGTTTCCTTTGAAAATAGTAGGCTGAATATAGTACCCGTCTTCCAGGTCTTCACCCAAATGGTTTACAGCTCCTCCTACTAATACTTCTGCTCCTTCTTCTACTCCTAATTGGATATAGGAAAGGATTTTATCTTTTGAATCTGTGAAGCCTGTGCTCCCATCATGACAGTTTTATCCAGTGGGTTTCCTACTTTGATGGCTTTTACCCTTTCGATCACCCTTTCAATAAAGGCATCTGCGATATCTTCCTGAACCAGCAGTCTTGAAGGGCATGTACAGATCTCTCCCTGGTTAAGGGCAAAAAGAACGGCTCCTTCTATTGCTTTATCTAAAAATTCATCATCAGCATCCATCACAGAACTGAAGAAAACGTTAGGTGACTTTCCTCCCAATTCCAGGGTTACAGGAATGATATTTTCTGTTGCATACTGCATCACCAGACGCCCTGTAGCTGTAGAACCTGTAAAGGCTGCTTTGGCTACTTTGGGATTGGTCACTAAGGCTCTTCCAAGCTCAGCTCCAAATCCGTTAACAATATTGATAACGCCCGCAGGTAAAAGGTCTCCAATAAGTTCCATCAAAACCATGATGGAAACAGGGGTGCTTTCTGCCGGTTTCAACACCACGCAGTTTCCTGCTGCCAATGCCGGAGCTAGTTTCCAAACAGCCATTAGTATCGGGAAATTCCAAGGGATGATCTGCGCGATCACTCCAAGAGGTTCGTGAACAATCAGAGATACGGTATCTTTATCCAGCTCGTTATGCGATCCTTCATCAGCACGGATTACGGAAGCGAAATATCTGAAATGATCAATTGCCAGTGGTAAGTCTGCTGCAAGCGTTTCTCTTACCGCTTTACCATTATCTATTGTTTCTACTATAGCCAGATATTCTAAGTTCTGTTCTATCCTGTCTGCAATTTTGTTCAGGATAATACTTCTTTCTGTAGACGAGGTGTTTTTCCAGGTACGAAATGCTTTTTCTCCAGCATTTACGGCCAGTTCCAAATCTTCTTTGGAAGAATGGGCAACCTGGGTAAAGTTTTTGCCATCCACCGGAGAGACTACATCAAAATATTGTCCTTTAACAGGTGGCGTAAACTTTCCATCAATATAGTTATCATATCTGCTTTTGAACTCTGGACGCTGTAAAAGTGTCGTTGATCTTGGTTCTGTAATAGTGCTCATATTAGTCTTGTTTTTATTTTTCGATACCACCAAATTACACTGAAAAGCCCAAAAGAGTATAGCACAATCCTATAAAAAAAGTGTAAAATAGTACAAGGGTTTCAATTTTAGTATTTTATTAACAGCAACGTACTCTCAAATTTTCTATATTTGAGTTACTCCCTTTTCAAAAAAATTTAGAAATGAATAACAATAGTAAGATTTTATTAAATACTCCTGAATTACGTAAGGAAAACCAACTATTGAGTCTTGTTGAAAACCAGACGAAATTCAATCTAAACAATTGTGAGTTCAGTATTTATGAGACCCATAAGGCTGCTTTTGATGTAAAACTTCATTTTGAAAATATTGCATTTACAGCCATGCTGAGGGGTAAGAAACACATGAAACTGGATAAGAAGACGAGTTATTTTGATTATTATCCGGGAGAAAGTATTCTGGTAGCTCCGGGAGAAACCATGGTTATTGATTTTCCTGAGGCAGATGAAACTCCTACACAGTGTATTTCATTAAGCCTTAATCCGGATTTTATTGAGGATTCTCTCAACTACCTCAATTACCATCTTCCTAAAGTGGACGAAACTTCGCAATGGAATATTCAATTGGATGAATATTTCCTATTTAATAATAAGGCGCTTGCCTCTGCTACCAACAATATTATGAGGATTGCCATGGATGATAATTCACAAAAGGATATCATGGCAGATTTTGCACTCAAGGAGCTCCTCATAAGATTGATGCAGACTCAGGCGAGGAGCATGGTGGAAAAGAATATTGTTAAGAATAAATCCAGGATAGGTTTTGTGGTGGATTATATTAAAAGGAATCTACATCAGAAATTGTCTATTGACAGTATTGCCAAGCTGGCGTATGTAAGTAAGTCGAATTTCTTTAAAATGTTTAAAGATGAACTGGGAACTTCCCCCAACGATTTCATTTTGCAGGAAAGAATCAGCCGTGCAAAAGAGTTGCTTGCCAGCCAGACCAGCATCAAGGAAACTGCTTTTCAGACCGGATTTTCAGATACGAACTACTTCACAAGGGTATTTAAGCAACTGGAGGGTGTCACTCCGAAAAGTTATCAGGACAGGATGCTTGTGAGGTAATTTTATTGTATACCAACCAGAAAATATTTATCTAAATCGAAATCCTGTCAACAAGGTAATATAAAAAATGCCCCCAAAAGTATTAAACTTTTGGGGGCAGTCTTATTTAAACATGATTACATATTATTAGTAACCTTTGTTTTGCTCAATATTCGGGTTTGCCTGAATAGCAGTGATAGGAATTGGCCACTGCCACTTATCACTTCCTATTGGAAGGCTTTGCGCTACAGAAGGCGCACCTGTACCATCAAAAAGATCTCCTTTACCAGATCTCTGAACAGCAAGGCCTAATCTCTTCAATGTATACCATCTGTCATTTTCAAATGCAAGTTCCAGTCTTCTTTCTTTTAAGATAGCATCTAAAAGAGCCTGCCCTGCTTCTGTTCCAGGAGTAAATGAAGAGTGTCTTTCCGCTCTTAATTTATTTAGTAAAACAAGAGCCTGAGCACCATTACCTGATCTGTAATATGCTTCAGCAATGTTTAACAATACTTCAGCAGATCTAAGATATTTAATTGGGACAATATTAGCAGGTCCTCCATTACCAGAATACTTTGTAACGTGGTTGTATTTCTGTCCACTATATGTGCTTGTTGTAAAATAAGCTCCTTTTCTAATATCATCTGATGTATAAGTTGTATATAAATCATAATCTACAACAAACTCAGATCTAATGCTTGGTACTGACTGATTATATGCAACTCCTACTGTATTTAATTCAGCTGGTGAATTCGATATCTGGAATAAAACTCCGTCAGTAATTCTGGATAAACCTTCATTTTCTTTCCAGATTCTGGTAAAGTTATCCAATGTTGTAATACTTGGAGAAAGCCCTAATGCCAATTCACCATATTTGATTGTATTAGCATAGTCACCTTTATAAAGATTTACTCTTGATAATAATCCATATATAGCAGCTTTGCTTAATCTTCCTTTGTCAGCATCATTCTGTGTAATATTATCTACCGCAAATAATAGGTCTGCAATAATTTTATTATATACCTGCTCAACAGTCAAATTTCTCGATGATGTCGCATTTGAAGGGTTATAGCTTTCTGAATAATAAATCCCGACACTGCTCTTAGCTTCTACAGATTGAGTTGGAATCTTAGAATAAGCTCTTACAATATCAAAATGTGCTGCTGCTCTTAGTGCTCTTGCTTCAGCTTCAATATTTGTTTTCTGTGCCCCTGATAATACTCCGTTATTGATATAAGACAAAACAAAGTTAGCTCTGCTGATTACAAGATAAGCAGCGCTGTACAATCCTGTTGTTTGGGAGTTATCCGAAGAAAACTCAAAGTTAGATGCAGCAGAATTGGTATTTCTTCCTGAAGCTGTACGGACTAGGTTATCCGTGGTAAGGTCACCCATGATAAGTTGGTTACCTGTATCACCATTATAATATCCAACTCCTTTAAGTACTGTATAAGCACCATCCATCGCCTGTCTGAATGATTCAGGTCTGGTCATAGCCTGATTTTGTTCTTCATTAATTGAAGATGTTTGATCTAAATTTCTGTCGCAAGACGTTAATGAAACAAAGGCAGTTAACGCAGCTAAACTTATTTTTATTATATTCTTTTTCATAAAACTATTCAATATTAAAATTCTAATTGCAGTCCTACCAAGATTGTTCTTACTGCTGGGTAAGTATAGAGATTGTATGATCCAGGAACAAATAATGCTGTTGAGTCAGCAGATCCTACAGAAACTTCAGGCTCTCCGTGGAATTTAGTCACTGTAAATAAATTCTGCCCCTGTACATATGCTCTAAGTTTATTGATAGGTGATCCTTCTCCAAGGAACGCTTTATCAAATGTATATCCTAATGTAAGTGATCTTAATCTTAAATAATCTGATTTTTCAATCCACTGATCAGAATCACGCATTCCATTTGAGTCAACTTTTTGGAATACTCCTGTATCTCCTGGATTTTGCCAAACCTGCGCAGCAGACTGAGCCATATTTCTACCTGCCACAGCCAAAGTTGGGTCAACAGCAGCAGCATACATGTTGTTATAAGTATATCCACCTAACTTGAATGCGAAATCAGCACTGAAATCAAGCCCTTTGTACTGAACTGTAGTACCGAATCCACCAAAGCTCTTTGGGAAAGGAGATTTATCTGTTAAAGGAACAGCATTTGATGCACTGTAAACATCAGTAATATTTCCAGCTTTATCATAATATAATGCTTTTCCGTTACTTGGATCTACTCCAGCAAATCTAACATTATAGAATACATATGGAGTTTCCCCTACTTTAAGATAAGTATCTCCTAAATTTCTTTCAGTCTGGCCACTTGATAGTCTGTCAAGAACTGACTTCTGGAAAGAAATGTTAGCATGTAAATTCCATTGGAAGTCTTTTTGCTTGATTACGTCTACACTAAGTTCAACCTCAAGACCTTTCTGAGACATATCTCCAGCATTGATATACTGGTAATACCCTCCTTCTTGTTTATCTAAAGGTACAAGTTGTACGAAATCTTTTCTTTTATTCTGATATACTTCTACGGACCCACGGATTCTTCTATTCCACATTGTGAAATCTACCCCCAAGTTGGTAATTGCATTAGATTCCCATTTAAGATTTTCGTTACCGATAATAAAACTACTAGATGTTCCTGGATATAAAGCTCCATTAGAACCATATAAACCATAACTTACATTGGTTACGTTGTAGTAATCTGGCAATGTTCCGTCATTACCTGTTGTACCGTAAGATCCTCTAAGCTTTAGATCATTAATAAAGCCTCCGCTCATGAAGTCTTCTTTTGCAATGTTCCATGCACCACTTACAGACCAGAAAATACCACTTTGGTTATTGGCACCAAATCTTGATGAAGCGTCTCTTCTCAATGATCCTGTTACCAAATATTTACCTGCATAGTCATAGTTTAATAGACCTGCTAAACTGAACAAGGTGTTTCTTGTTTTAATTCCTGTAAATGTATTTCTGTCAGAAGGAGTTGTGATAGAAGGAACGCTTAATTGAGAAGATTTCAATCCATAAGCTCCCCCATTCACTGTTTCGTTGAAATTATCGTTATATTCGATAAATCCTAAGAAATCGAAGTTGTGGCTTCCGAACGATTTTTTATAATTAATGGAGTTATTCCAAGTATAGTTGAATGTATAGAATGAATTTTTATTCAATGAACCTGTTGGAACTTTGTTAACTGTGATATCAAGGTTTGAACCTTTTTTCAACCACTGAGTTCCCATGTACCAATCATAAAGACCATTGAAATTAGTTTTAAATTTCAGTCCATCAATAATCTTATATTCAGCAAATAACGTTACCGGAATTCTCAGCCTCTGATCATCTAATCTA
The DNA here is from genome assembly GCF_021869745.1 of Chryseobacterium sp. MEBOG07. Taxonomy (NCBI): domain Bacteria; kingdom Pseudomonadati; phylum Bacteroidota; class Flavobacteriia; order Flavobacteriales; family Weeksellaceae; genus Chryseobacterium; species Chryseobacterium sp. MEBOG07. The sequence goes on along the minus strand of NZ_CP084579.1, from coordinate 1,651,410 downwards.
TAAGTATTGATCTGCTCAACAACATTAGAACCAGCTCTCATCGTCTGATTATAACTTCCGTCAGCATTATAAATCGGCTCATATGGAGCATATTTATACATTGCTCCAAATGGGTTCTGTGTATTGTTTCTGTCTCTAAAATTCTGTGTAACCTGGTACTGAAATCCAAGATTGATTCCAACGTTCAGTTTTTCACTCAGCTTATTCGTAAATCCGAAGTTACCTGTGTATCTCTTAAGTCCGTCGATATCTCTGATAATCCCATTGTCAGAGTCATATCCTAATGAGTAATAGAAAGTACTTTCTCTGGATCCACCCTGAGCACTAAATAAGTAAGACTGAATGCTTGAAGGCTTCAACAGGTCTTTTTGCCAATTGTGATCATAGGCAGCAAGTCTGTCCATTTCCTGCTGAGATCTTGGCTTAAATCCAAGGTATCCCAACTGATTCTGGAAGCTCATTAACTCCCTAGAATTCATCATGGTATAGTTATTGTCCTTTAACCTCTCACTGAAACCGAATTTAGTCTCAAATGAGTAATGGGTTTTTCCGGCTTTTCCGGCTTTAGTAGTTACTACCACTACCCCGTTTGCTCCTCTCGCACCATATTGTGCTGTAGCAGCCGCATCTTTAAGAATTGAAATTGATTCTACATCTGCAGGATTGATTGCACTAAACTGTCTTGCAGTCATATACATTCCATTTACTACATAGGTAGGTTCTGAAGAACCACCAACACCAGCAATCCCTCTTACCTGAATGGTAGCAGCAGCACCTGGCTGCCCAGTAGTACTTTGTACAAATACCCCTGAAGCTCTACCCTGTAAAGAGTTACCAATAGATGTTGTAGGAGAGTTTCTTCTGATTTCATCACCACCTACAACAGCCTGAGCCTGGGTAATTTCATCTGCTTTTTTCTTCTGGTATCCAGTAACGATTACCTCATCGATCTTATTCTCCTTCAGAACAGAATCATTCTTAGATTTTTGCGCAAAAGCAGCTTGTCCTAAAAAAAACAAAGCTCCTGCACTTAATACATGTAACTTCACATTCATATTAACAGATTTTAATATATTCAAGTGACAAATATGTCAATAAATATCTGTAACATCAATTCATTAAACTCTGAAAACAGGCTTCTAGAACGGACAAATTCACATCCATACTTAAAAAATGATAGAGAATTATTTTAATTATATTTAAAAAATTAACAAAAAATAAGTCAATTTTAATATTAACGGAATTTTAATAAATTTAAAAATTAAAATCAATTTTCGTTTATTAAAAACAAATGGTTAAAAAATAAACCTAAATAATCAATATATGCGTAAAAAATAAAATAAACCAATTCTTAATTTGGGGAAAAATGGAGAAAAAAACACCCTATTTTCTTAATTTTTATATAAAAAATACACTCTTACAGGCAGAGAACCCCTGTTTTAAGATAGTCTCGTTGAGATAAAAATTAAAAAACTATTAATATACTATATTCAGAATTCGGTTGAAGCTCCCAATATGTTCATCGTTATTCTCTGTATTTTTTTAACCTTTTTACCATTAAACTTAAAAATAATTCAACTGAAAAAAATGGTGAAAATTCTCACTGTTTTCACCTTGATAAAAAAGTAAAACACCCCAAAATATGAGGTGTTTTTTATATTAAATTCAGGATTATTTTACTTCTGATAGCGATAATATATGGCTCCGATCCGAACAGAGTTATACGCTTCAACAAAATAAAGATAAGACTTTTGTTTTTGGGCCGCTTCCATTTATTAAATTAAAAACAATATGATATAAAAACAGGAAGGTATCTTTTAGATCGCCTTCCTGAAGTTAAAATATAAGAATTTGTTAATAAAATATATTAAAAGTTTAGTATAAATCAGCTCGAAATAAAGCATTACTTTTAACTGATTTTAGACTAACCTTTAATATCCTGGATTTTGAACAATCCCTGGATTTGCATTCAACTCATCCTGTGGAATTGGCAGAGCAAATTTATAACTGTTGTTAGGTAGATTAGCAGGATTTGCTGCTGGAAAATTCGAAGAGCTGGAAGAATAGTCTGCTGGATCCCTATCTACTGTTACACTTGCTAATGTTGCTAATCTCTTGATGTCAATATAGCGATGTCCTTCATAAGCAAGTTCTAATCTTCTTTCATTTAAAACTCCTGCCCATGCAGCCGTTATATTTGAGTACACTGGAGCTACTTGCGCCACACCTAGTCTCGCATCTAAAATAGGTTTTAATGCTCCCCCTACACCTGCTAAATCTCCAGCATTAGCTCTTGCTTCAGCTTTAATAAGATACATTTCAGATATTCTCATGATTTTGTAATCATTATTAAAACCATTTGTAGCGGTTACTGCCGCTGTTGTTGTTCCAGTTTCCGTACCTCCGTATTTCTGGATAATTAGTTTATCTGTATTTCTATAATCATTTGATGCAGCATAATTAGGATCAATAATTGAAGATGGAGCCACAATTACATTTCGCCTAACATCTGTTGGTCTCTGATCAAGAATATTAAACAAAGACCTGCTTACCTCATAGAAAGGGGAACCATTTAAATTTGGAGCCACAGAACACCAACCATTATGTAAATTAGTTAACTGTGTATTTTGTTGAGGCGTTCTCTTTAACCTAAAAATCACTTCTTTATTAGCGGGCTCATTATCTGTAAAAAACACTTTAAGATAATCAGCCGGATTAGCTAATGTTATTGCTGAAGTATTTATTACTTCATCTGCCCATTTCTCTGCATTTAGATAATCTCCTTTATAGGCATAAGCCCTCGCTTTCAGTCCTTTTGCAAAATTTTTATTAGCAACCTTATTATCAGCTACATAACTACTAAGTCCATTATAGATTGTAAGTGCATCATCTAAGTCTTTATGAATCTGTCCATAGAATATTCCATTTGTAACTCTTGGGTTTACTTTTTCTTCAGGAGTAAATATTCTATTTGCTAGGATTCCAGCTAAAGCATCATCATCTTTAAGATTAGGTGAATAATATGACAATATTTTTAAATGCCCGTAGGCTCTTATCGTCAGAGCCTCAGCCTTTAATCTTGAAATCAGTACAGCATCAGCAGCATTTACAGGTACTATTTTATCTGCATACTGAATAACCCTATTCGCCCTTGCTAAAGCTGAATAAGTTCCTACCCAGATGTTAGCAGGAATAGTCGAAGAAGGTATCAGCAAGAAAATATACTCTGTTGAAAGCCCTTGTCCACCATTTGCATATCCAATTCCCACTTCATCCGTAAAAACAGAAGAAAATACAACGTCAGATCTATTTGAAAGAATATTATAAGTTGAATTCATTAATTTCTGCAAATCTGAAGATTGAGTAATTGCTGTTTCTTCCGTTAACGAACCGGGAATAAAGGGTACCAACAAATCACTATCACAAGAAGTTAGCAGTAATCCAGACACTAATGTTATATATATAAGTATTTTTTCATTGTAATTATTTTAATATTTCTCAATTAGAATTTAACATCAAAACCTAAAGTTATAATTCTAGGTGTAGGATACTTTTGTTGATCATTATTTCTAGGGCTTTCCGGATCAAACCCTTTCCACTTTGAAATAGTAAATAAGTTTTCTGCTTGTAATGTCATTGATAAGCTATTTATAAAAGTATCTATTAAAAATCTCTGCGGAAATCTATAGCCAATCTGAACATTTCTCATTCTAAGATAGGATGCATCTTTCAAAAATCGATCAGAATGCCCTTGAAGTCCTAGATTTGCAGCCTTTAGAGAAGGCACGTCTGTATTGGTATTAGTAGGTGTCCATGCATTTTGAAGTGCTTTTTCTACTGTAAAACTTCCCAGATTATTAGGATCATATAAACTAGACAAATCATAGTCATAGCGCACTACCCTAGCAACAAAGGTAAATGTAGTTGAAGCAAAGAAATTTTTATAATTAAAATCAACCCCGAAACCTCCTTGATACTTTGGCAAATTATTTTTACCATATAACTTTCTTTCTGCTGCAGTTGGATTTTCTGTAGGATTTCCATTAATATCTTCAAACAATAAATTTCCATTAACAGGGTTTACACCTAAGTATTTATAAACAAAAGGCTCTCTCAATAACCCTCCATTAGCCGTCACATATTGGGGTTCCGTTCCTTCAGAAATTCGACCTCCTCCACTTTTAATACCATCTACTTTTTGTGTATTTATTGAACCGTTAACTCTAAAGGTTAAAGAAATATCATTCCCTTTATTTTTTAATATATCATAAGCTAAACTCACTTCAATACCTTTATTAACTATTGAAGCATCAGTATTTCTTACAATACTTAAGGTTCCCAATACAGGAGCAGTTGGATCAGGCATATACAGGTCAACAGTTTTTTTATTATAATAATCAAAAGAACCTCTCAATCTCCTTTTGAAAAATTCAAAATCAGCCCCTATATTATATTGCTTAGTTGTTTCCCACCTTAAGTTACTATCACCGAAAGTAATCCCGTAACCTTGGTTTCCATTATAAGTATTATTGGTAACAGAATAAATATTGGTAAAACCCGGAGGATTTAATCCTGCATAAATAGTTCCATCGACAATTCTCTGATTTCCTTGTGTACCATAGGAAGCCCTTAATTTAAATGCATCTACAAACTTTAAGTGATCCATAAAAGATTCTTGATCGATATTCCATCGCCCTCCAACTGACCAAAAATTCCCCCATTGCCTACCATCAGCAAATCTACTAGTACCATCTCTCCGGATAACCCCTTCAATACCATATTTTTTATTAAAATCATAACTGAATAACCCAAAATACGAAATCATATTTAGCTTAAGTTTAGATACAGAAATTTGTGATCCATAATAATCATTATCAGGAGTATCAGCAATATATCCTGCCCCTGTTCCAGGAACAAAAATCTTGGGATCTAAACCTCTTTGTCTCATATTTGCTATATCAAGCTGTGAATAGTTATATTCAACATTTCCTGCCAAAGAAAAAGTATGTTTATCTATAGTCTTTGAATATTCTAATTGCCATAAATTATTGAATAAATACTCTCTCCTATTATTAACATCTTCAAATCCAGAAAATTCCTGTGCTCCTTTAAATAAAAATGCATTAAATGAAAGAGGATATTCCGCTTGGGTAAACTTAGTATGCAAATACTGTCCTGAGGTTCTTACTCTGGCTGTAAGATCATTAGTTATTTTGTATGACAAATTAGAAGCTACATCTAACCTGACTTCTTCTGTCAAGTTATTATAATTTACTAATTTATCCATCAGCATCAAAGGTGTATACAACAATGTGCCATCTTGCTGATATAAATCAAATAGTTGTTTCCCATTCTGATATAAACTAGGTGAGACATAAGGAGCAGACTGATAAGCTCCTAATACATAATTCCTGTTAATTGCACCAGCATCTAAAATAGCTTCATTATTCTTGGAAAAACCAATACCTGTTACTAAAGAGTATTTGAATCGATCATTTGAACTTTTACCATTAATATTATTTCTTACAGTAAATCTTTTCAGTCCTGTAGTTTTAAGTATTCCGTCTTGATTCAAATAGCCTAAAGAAGTATATGAATTGATATTCTTTCCTCCAGATTCTATTGACAGATCATGGCTTTGAGTAACTGCCGGTCTAAAGAAAATTTTCCTCCAATTGGTATCTATGTTATAATTGGCAATCTGATCATCTGTCATTTTAGCACCTAACCCAACTCCATAAATTTTCTGCATCGTTAATAATTCTCTGGAACTAGCATAGTTATACTTAGGAGACTGTAACATGGAAACACCAAACTGGGTATTGTATCGAATACGTGTTCTTTCGCTGTAGTTTCCTTTCTTAGTAGTAATCATAATTACCCCGTTAGCACCCCTGGACCCATATTCAGCAATAGCAGAAGCATCTTTTAAAACAGAAAACGTTTCAATATCATTTGGATTAATTGACCTAAAATTATCACTATTAGAGGGAAAGCCATCAATAACATATAATGGATCAGTATTACCATTAAATGTACCTACACCTCGAATAATGACCGTAGGTTTTGCTCCAGGCTGCCCAGTACTTGCTGTAACATTTACACCAGCTAATTGTCCTTGAATAATGTTTAAAACATTCGAATTAGGTCTATTTTCAATTGTTTTACTATCTACAGTAGCAATTGAAGTAACCGCTGTTTTTTTGGTAGTAGTCCGATAACCTACAACGACAACTTCATCAATTTGCTTTGATCCAGTTGTATCCTTCTTCACCTTCTGTGCCGAAACAACCTGCCCCATAAAAAACAAGGCTCCGGCACTTAATACACATAATTTCACACTCATATTTAACAGTTTTTAATATACTCACCCACAAATATGTTAATAAAAATCAACAGACTCAACTCTCAAAACACTGATAAACAAGCGTTTAAACTGCAGTAATTTCGTTAAAAATGAATAATTATCGAGAACTAATTAGTGATATGTTGAAAAAAAGTAAAAAAAAACCGCACACTTCAACATTAACAGGATTTTAACAATTGTCAAAAATTTTACTACCTTACATATATTTTTAAAAATGAATTAAAAAATGAATCAAAAAAGTTGTTTTTAACAAACAATATTCAAAAATAAGTATTATATATTTTCAATAAAAGAAAAGAAATAGCATAAAATAAACAAATTAAAACACCTAAAAGCAGCAAAAAAATAAAGCATTCCAAAATTTGGAATGCTTTATTTTTTATTTTGAAAATATATTAATTCTGATAACTATAATACCTAGCTCCATTTAATACCGGATTTTCTGATTCTATAGAAACCAGACCAAATCCTTTGTATTGTGGATTTGCAGATTCTTTCAGTTGTTTTCTGTGAAGCTTTTCATAAGTTTCAAAATCAACAGCTGTTCTTTGGTTTAGATTTTCGAATAAGTCCCATTTTTCTGCTACTTTTCTCCAGTTGTCAGAAACTTTACCCGCAAAAACTTTTGATTTTGAACCGCTTCCATAGCCTACAAAGCCAATTTCCTTTCCTGAAAGTTCTTCATTTTCATTAAAAGCTGTTTGCAGTGCGGAAAGAAACGCCATGAAGATTGAAGCTGTATACATATTCCCTATTTCAGAAGAGGCTCTGTGTGTCTTTTCTATTTTATCATTAATTAATTTTAGATAATTTTCAGATTTTGCAACTGCTTTCTGCTCATCCGCAGTTTCATAAGAAAGACCATTCTCAAGGCTGTAGATCTCAGTAAAAACTCTTTTCCCGTGGAAGGCATAAGGAAGATGGAAAATAATATATTCCCAGTTTTCATAAGGTTTTTCCTGTCCTGTAATTTCTTTATAATGACTGTAGGCTTCTTTTATTCTATCCTGATAACACTGATTAGAATATTGTCCATCAAAAACAGGTTCATCCGTAAAAATTTCAATTTTTTCAGGGTATGTTTCCGGTGCTCCATTCAAATCCTCTTTATTATATAATCTTCTTGGTTTGAAAAAATCAAAGACGCTTTCCGAGGCCACTCCCCAGTTATTTTCAATTTCAAGAAGGTCTGGCTTTGATGAAACCAGCAGAGCTACGGCTCCTCCTCCTTGTGTATATTCTCCTGAAGAGGCCAATTCATATTTGGCATAATCACTGGCAATCACTACTGCTTTTTTATCAGGGTTCACTCTTACAAAATCCAGCGCATTATGCAATGCATCTACCCCTCCTACACAAGCAAAGGTCATATCCAGAACGTCACAGTTTTTGAAACATCTTGCTCCAAATTCTTCTTCCAACACCTTTTCCACCATCTGTACCGCATAAGAAGCTGTAGGTTTTGCTGCATCCACAGCACTTTCTGTTCCCAGATACACTCTTGCTATTTCCTTAGGATTGATATCGTAATCTTTTATAAGCTTCAGTAATGCTTCTGCTGCAAAAGTTGCCGCGTCTTCATGAACATCAGAAAGTCCCATTTTATGAAGACCTAACCCTTTTTCCAATTTCGCTGGTTCTATTCCCCTCTTTTCTGCTAAATCCTTAATCTCCAAATATAAACCAGGCACATAATAGCCCGCTGCTTCAATTCCAAAACTCATAATTGTCTAAATTTTAAACGAATTTATGAAAGATAACGCAAAAAACAGTGTTGAAAAATGCTGATTTTTGTAATATTATTAAAATCAGCATACCTTAAATTATATTTAAACAAATTGGTATTGCCCCCGAAAAAAAGAAAGCCAGCAAAATCAGCTGGCTTCTCTACTTATTTATAATTTTCAATTGCTTTATTGATGACATCAATCTGCTTGTTGATGCTTGCTGCATTTTGTGGATTTTGCTTCAGCAACTCCATCTTTTTGCTTAAGCCATCTTTCAGGATCTGAACCATCATCATTTTTGCCTGTGGGTTATCTGCCATCTGGTTTTTGGCATATCCCGCAATTTTTGTGACGCTTTCAGTTGCTTTCAGGTTATCTGAAGTCATAATCCAATTGAATCCTTCTTCTGCTGCTTTTCCTAATTCCGGATTCTGGAATTTAATAAATGGATAAAATGTTGCAAGCGGTGTAATATTTTCCATTTGAGAAGTAATTTTATTCTTCACAATAATCGGAAGCAATTGTGCCTGCAGCTCATCCGAAGCTCCTTTCATATCAATTTTATCAGCCAGATTATTAGCTCTTGACGGATCTATTGAAAGAATGGCACTCATAGAACTTCCTTTCACAGCATTTGAAACAGCATTGACTCCTTTTTCAAATAAGGGAATATATTTCTTATCTTTTGTCTTTCCTAAAGCGGCAATAGCGGCAGCCTGAGTTAAGGTTTTAGGATCATTTGAAGCCAGTTTTTCAACATCAGCGCCTAATGCTTTCATCTGCTCAGGATTGGTAAGATCTATTAATCCCAATGCTTTTATTCTTATTCTAAAGAATGGATCTTTCAATGCTGCAGCGAGTAATTTTACGGCAGCAGGGCTTTTTCCAACCTGATCTTTTATTCCTGTTAAAGCATTATACCTATTTTTGAATTCCTTAGAGTTGGTAAACTGCATCAGGTTCTGCTCTGGGGTTTTGGTATCGGTAATATCTGCCAATAAAATTCCGTCAGCATTAATGTTTACCAGATCCGGAGTCTTAGAAACATCAAAACTGAATGTATTCTTTGCCTCTGCATTTACCCAAACATTGTATCTTTTTGGCTTTCCGTTGTCATATACATCTATTGCCAGAGGGAACTCAAATGGTTTTTCCTGAGTTTGATTAATAGTTACTGACACTTGCTTTTTCACAGGTTCAAATGTAGATGAGTAATTGATTTTTGGGTTTCCGCTTCCGAAATACCATTGATTAAAGAACCAGTTTAAATCTTTACCCGAAACTTTTTCAAAAGAAAGTCTCAGCTGATGTGCTTCTGCGTTCTGATATTCATTGGTTTTCAGATAGTCATTCATTCCGGCAAAGAAGGCTTCATCTCCAAGATAGTTTCTCAGCATATTGAGAATTCCTCCTCCTTTCTGATAGGTTACCAGGTCAAAAACATCTTCACGGGAATCGTAATTGAACCTCACCAGATTCTTATTGAAGTCTGATGGATTGTGGATATACTGATTCACGTCTGACATCAGGTGATAATCTGCCTGGTCTTTTCCGTACTTATATTCGTTCCAAAGGTATTCGGAATAGTTGGCAAAAGATTCATTGACGGTAAGATTACTCCAGCTTTCTGCAGTAACCAGGTCTCCAAACCAATGATGGAACAATTCGTGGGCAATGGTATCTTCCCACTTATTTTCATCAATAAGCTGTCCCGGCTTCTGAAGGATATCACTTCCGTGAAGGGTTGCCGTGGTATTTTCCATCGCTCCACTCACATAATCCCTGCCGGAAATCTGGGCATATTTCGCCCATGGGTAGTCGTAGTTCAGTTTTTTGGAGAAAAAGTCGATCATTTCCGGAGTATTACCGTAGATCTGCTTGGCATAAGGTTCGTATTCTTTTTCGATGTAATAATCAACCGGAATATTTTTCCATTTGTCTTTTACAATGGCATATTCCCCTACTCCCATAAAGAAAAGATAGGTAGAATGTCTTTTATCCATCACCCAGTGATCAGTTCGCAGGTTATTGGACTCCTTTTTAGAATCTTTCAGAATACCGTTGGAAAGGGTAACATATTTATCAGGAACGGTCATGTAGATTTCCTGTGTTGTCTTTTGATTCGGTTTATCGATAGTCGGAAACCATGCAGAAGAAGATTCTGTTTCTCCCTGAGTCCAGATCTGTGTCGGCATATCCGGATTTGTCCCCTGAGCATTGATGAAGTAAAGACCTTTCGCATCATTGATGGCCATACTTCCTTCCTGTTTTACTTCGTTCGGGCGGGATGTATATTTGATATAAACTGTATAATCCTGATTTCTCTGGTATGTTTTATCTAGAGTAATTTTCAGGACATCGCCTTTGTATTCGTACTTTAAAGGGGATTTTTTGCCGTTATTATCAAGAGCTACTTCATGAATCAGCATTCCTTTTGCATCAAGTGTCAGTTCATTTGCAGCATAAAAATAGGGTGAGGCAGTAAGCCATTCTTCCCCATTCATCTGTTCTTTCTGATAATCGAAATCTACTTTCAGCTTAGTGTGTTTAAGTTCTGTTACTTTGGTATGGGTAGCTCTGTACACTTTTTCCCTTCCTGAAGTCTCAGTTTGTGCTGATACGTTTGCGGAAAATAAAATCCCAAGTATAGCAATTGATAAAATGGCCTTTCTCATCGGTCTACTTTATTATTTTTTAGATTTATTTTTTTATGATGATATCGAAAATATCATTGACTAAGGTTTCATAGTCTCCTTTTTTAAGTTGTTCCTTCGTTTTTGCAAAAGCTTTTTTCAGTTCACTTTCAGGATTTTCGTCATCAACTATTTCTATCGAAGCGACTCCTTTTAGTTGAAGTACTGCATTTTTCAGTGCTTCAATGTCTGCATTTTCTTCAATATCGATTTTTAAATACTTCATGATTTATTTTTAAGCATTTGAAATTTATGATCTACTACCAGCCCATTTATCTTCTTTCACAAAGATTCAATAAGCAAGCTGGAGTTGTTCTTTCAAATGTAAGAAACAATTATTAAAGGAAAGCCTGATTATGCTTTTATATCGAGATAATTTGAAGCATCAGCTACTTCGTGCGGGTCATTTTCCCATCTTTATAAGAAAACTTTATAGTACAGTTTGATTCTCTTTCTGTGCCGTAAATATGAATCTTTTGAGGATCAATTCCGTTCATTTCACATAGCAAAGGTGCTTCCCAGTCATTATAGAAAAGAGGTTCTCTTAAAGTAAGATTGGGATTGGATTTAAGTTCATGAAAAACATCATATTCCAGGCAAATGTTTCCAGTCTCAATATTATTTTCTTTGAGAGCAGTGTTCAATTTGACAAATAACTCATTATTAAACTTAGCGGCATAAATCCATGAATCTTTTATGCTAATATTGGTAATAATAAATAAAAATGCTATTGCTGATAGAAAAATACTGATTGTTTTCTGCTGCAACTTCAGTTGTACAGACAACCAAATCACGCCTGAAATAATAAACAGGGTATAAAAAAGCCTTATAGCTCCCAGATTTCGGTTTTCAAATCCGAAAAGTGTAGGAATATAGGAAGAGAGGAGAAAAATACTCAGCCCCAGCAGTATGAAAATCAAAGAAAAGATCCACAGCTTTTTGAGATTCTCAGATTTATTTTTAAAGTCGAAATTATAGAATACTTTATAGACTACAAAAGGCATGATTATCGAAATGATTAATTCTAAAACATTCATTTTTTTCACATGCAACAGTCCCTTATAAATGCCAACGAAGAAGTCGTAGAAAAACATTTTCAAGGAAAGAACAATTACAAATATCACTCTTTTAACCTCAAATACTTTATTGACATCATCTCTTTGATAAGAGTGTATAAATATATTCGGCTGGATTACTTTCCTAAAAATCACTATTGCTCCCAGGGTAAGTCCTGCAAATAGAATTTTTTTTCTATTTTCTTTAATCATGAAAAGATTGATCAGTATTAAAGGAAGAAAAATTTCATAGCTCAATACTGATGCAATGAAAAACAAAGCGCTGGGAACAATTCTTTGTCTGACATGTGTATAATAGATACTCAAAGCAAAGAAGATTGTTGCCAAATTCGAGTTGAGCATAAGAGGAGAAAACTGAATACTTGTACCTATTATAGAGATTGAGTATAACAAAATAATCAGGCTGGCCAGTTCTTTGGAGAATATATTTTTAGCGACCCAATATAGCACCGCTAATGAAAGTGGAAAAAAGAGAAGTCCTAAAAAATATAAAGATTCATTATTCCTTACCAGATAGAACAGAGTTCCCGTCACCAGCCCTGAAACAGGCCTTGCCGCCATGGTTACAGAATCCAGAAAGGAATAAATATAAAGAAAATATGACTCTGAAACAGTTCTTAATTCATATACCCTTGCCAGATCATCTGTGAGTAATACTTTTTCTTTAAAAACAGACAGGCAGATATAAAGGCTGTGAACAATAATCAAGATACTCAATAATATCTGATAATTATTTCTTTTTTCTTTCATAAGTGTTCCAATTACATTGGGTTTTTAACAATTCCAAAAGTAATAGAAATATCAGAATAAAAAAAATATTAGATTGCTACAGGAGCTTTAATCCCTGGGTGTGGATCATAGTTTTCTAATGTGAAGTCTTCAAAATCAAAATCAAAAATGTCTTTAACCTCTGGATTCAGCTTCATTGTCGGAAGTGATCTAGTCTCTCTTGCAAGCTGTCTGTTGACCTGCTCAAAGTGATTGTTATAGATATGAACGTCTCCGAAGCTGTGAACATAATCTCCTACTTCCAGATCACAAACCTGCGCTACCATCATCAATAGCAGGGCATAGCTTGCAATATTAAACGGTACTCCAAGGAATACGTCTGCACTTCTCTGATAAAGCTGCAAAGAAAGTTTACCATCTGCTACATAAAACTGGAACAATGCATGACAAGGAGCCAAAGCCATGTTCGGAATTTCTGCCACATTCCATGCTGATACAATCAGTCTTCTGGAATCAGGGTTCTTTTTGATCTGATCTATTACTTCTGTGATTTGGTCCACAATTTTGCCGTCTGCTCCATTCCAGCTTCTCCACTGTGCTCCGTACACGGGTCCCAAATCTCCATTTTCATCCGCCCATTCGTCCCAGATTCTTACTCCGTTATCTTTAAGGTATTTGATATTGGTATCTCCTTTCAAAAACCAAAGTAATTCATAAATAATAGACTTCAAATGCACTTTTTAGTCGTCACCAATGGAAATCCTTTTGACAGATCGTATCTCAACTGATATCCGAAGACACTTCTTGTTCCAGTGCCCGTTCTGTCGGTTTTATCAGTTCCGTTATCTAAAATATGCTGTAAAAGATCCAGGTAGTTTTGCATTTTGAATGGGATTTTAAGTTTTCAAATTTAGTGAAAACCATCAAAAAAAGCACTCCTTTTTATGAATGCTTTTTATAGAGACTATCTCTATTTTCTATTAAACAGCTGTTTATCTGCAATCTAACATCTTATATTTTTACCATATATTTTCAATCGTCTGGCTAATGGTATTTACCGTGAATGATTCTCCTGTTTTTTTACCATACATCACTTTTACCAAAGGAGATTCAGCCGAAACAGTCATGACTTTCTGATTCTCAACAGCAATTTCGCCCATTGAAACAGAGATATAAAACAACCCTTTATTGGTTTTAACCAAAGCTCCGTTCTGAACTTTCTCTGAAGGATCGGACGTTATTTTCTGCAAAACAGCCTGCTGATTCAAAACTTCATTAAGCTGTCTCTGAAGATTATTAATTTCCTGCTGAAGCATTTCTCTGCCGGTTTCATATTTATCACCCATTGAGCTTTTCGTATCATTATTGGAAGCTCGTGTTTCTGCGATAAGGTTTTCAAAAGACTGGATTTTGTCCGTCGCTTTTGCTTTAATTATATTTATTATTTCTTGTTTGTTCATGGTAACACTGGGATTTTTTATTGTGAGTGGTAAACCACCCCGTCAAAATCATAGATTTCGACACCCCTCCAGCGGAGGGGAATTGAGCACCGTTTAAAGACTATTCATTAAGATTTTACAATTTCAGCCAGAATTTTATGGCTTTCATTTTTGAAATACAGCGTATTCTGAAACCTGAAAGCTGAAATCTTTTCCAGCATTGAAATCTCTTTTTGTTTTATCGAAAACATTTCCGAATGTTCCCGATACATGTTCGTCTTCAATTGAAAAGTTAACAGGTTCTTTCGACATATTCAGAACTACCAGTACTTCGTCTTTTCCGTTTTTTCTTACATACGCCAGAATCTTGTCATTGGCTGTAGTATTCAAAAGATAGGTCGTCACATTGGAATCTCCTCCTCTTAGAGCCGGATTGGAAGCTTTTAAATCCAATAATGTTTTATAGAAATCCGCTGCCTGGTACGTATTGGTCCATTTGATAACATCTTTTTCGAAAAACTCCAGTCTTTTCATGTTGGGAAGCTCCTGACCTGAATATAATAACGGAACTCCATTCCATGTCGCTGAGAATACAGCCATAGGTTTTGTGATGACTCCGTATTTTTCATATTCGGTCCCGTTCCATGAGTTTTCATCGTGATTTGTTGTAAACCATGCTCTCATTGAAGTATCCCCAATATTAGAGTATTGTTTCAAAAGGTCTTTAAGCTCCTGAAGAGGTTCATTCTTTTTATAATAGTCGGCAGATTTGTGCATCCACTTCCAGGAATAGCTGGCATCAAAAACTTTTCCATATTCGGGACTTTCCAACTCATCAAATTCTCCCAGCCAAAAAAGAGGTTTTATTTTTTCTACTTCAGGACGTGCCTGTTCCCAGAAATCTACTTCTACCCATGAAGCCAAATCACATCTGAAACCGTCAATACGGGTTTCCTGCACCCAAAATTTCATAGCATCTATCATTGCCTGGCGCATTTCCTGGTTTTTATAGTCCAACTCAATGATATCATCCATTCCTGAGGCGATGTGGAATTTACCATCGGGGTCTTTCAAATAAAATTCGGGATGTGTTTTGGTCCACACATGATCCCATCCGGTATGGTTGGCAACCCAGTCTATGATCACTTTGAATCCTAATCTGTGCGCTTCATTTACCATATCTTTAAAATCCTGCAGGGTACCGAATTCAGGATTAATGGAGGTATAATCTGCTGCTGCATATGGGCTTCCCATACTTCCTTTTTTATTCTGCTGGGCAATGGGGGTAATGGGCATAAACCAGAGTGTTTTTACTCCCATAGATTTCAGGCGGGGCATTTCTTTTGCAAACGCTTTGAAAGTTCCTTCCTGAGTATATTGT
Organism: Chryseobacterium sp. MEBOG07; assembly: GCF_021869745.1. Classification (NCBI taxonomy): domain Bacteria; kingdom Pseudomonadati; phylum Bacteroidota; class Flavobacteriia; order Flavobacteriales; family Weeksellaceae; genus Chryseobacterium; species Chryseobacterium sp. MEBOG07. The sequence goes on along the minus strand of NZ_CP084579.1, from coordinate 1,635,998 downwards.
CTTATGTTGACTTCGTAAATATTCGTGTTATGTTTCCAATCTTTTGGCAGTTCTGTCATCTTCCGGGTATTTTTTTGAGTGGTACAGGAAACAATTCCCAGACCAATTACAGCTAACAAAATTAATTTTTTCATTAAACTATTTTTAACAAAAGTAAGGATTGTTTTTTGAGAAAAAGGGAAAGTGAAAGTGAAATCATTAAAAGGTTAATGGGTGAATTTGCGAATCGGCTTACTGGCAGTAAGCAGGTGAAGAACTGTTTTTGAGAATTTATTTTTTGCCATAAAAAAGCCCCGGATCAAAACCCAGGGCTCATTATATTTTGTTGACTATCTTTCTTCGTCATTGTCATCCTCATCATCAAAGACATCATCGTTGTAGTCATCTTCTTCCTCATCATCGAAGCTATCATCATCTTCATCTGAAAAATTTCCTCCTGCTCCAAAATCATCATCAAAACCGAACTCATCATCTGCCAGAGGCATTGCTGATTTCCTTTTGGATCCTCCAGCACTTCCATTTTTACTAGGTGCTTTCAATGGAACATTTCCAAATCTGTATACAGTGATCGGATAGTTCACGCCTTTTGTTTCTTCAATAACTTCTACAAGCTCACAGAAGAATTCCCAAAGGTCTAGCAGCCCATACTGAAACTGTGCTTTGTCACCTGCATTTGCAAAGGCCTCATCAATGTAAACATCTGACATAATTTCGCCATCACCATCATCACTCATATCTTCCAATGGGACACTTTTTACGATCGTTCCGTCATCTTCTAACAGATTAAAAGTAGAAAGCTCATCTCCCTGCAGACTGAATGCACTTTTAATTCCTAAATGTAAGTTCCATAACGTTTGTTTTCCCTTAACTTCGATATCTCGGAAAATATCTTCTTTCGCATCTAATATTACGCGGATTTTGTAAACCATATCAGTTTCTTAAATTACTTTTTTGCCTTTATAATTATGATAAATCTCTGGTGCAAATATATAATAAATGACATGTGACAAAAAAATATTTCAGGATTTTTTAAAATATTTTTTTTCTTACATTTTGCAGGAATTATTTACTTTTTTCGAGCATAAAACTGAATTTCGTGCCTTCAAGGTAAACGCTTTCTACGGTAATATTTTCGTTATGAGCTTCAAGGATGTGTTTTACAATCGCCAATCCTAGTCCGGAACCGCCTTCTCTCCTGCTTCTGCTGGTTTCTACACGGTAAAATCTTTCGAAGATCCTTGGAAGAAGTTCAGATTTTATTCCCATTCCGTTGTCTATTACCTCTATCAGTACCTTATTTTTAAGGACACTGGTTTTTACAATGACTTTTGCTTCCTGCCTGTTGGCATAATGAATGGCATTGGAAATAAGGTTAATGAAAACCTGAGAAATTTTCTGTTTATCCGCTTCCACAAAAATCTGTGGATGAAGGGTTTGTATTTGTAAGGTTGTATTTCGTTTTTCAGCTTCAAGATCAAGCAGATCAAAGATTTCCTTGATCAGAAGATTGACATCAAATTTTGAAACGGTAAGGTTGATTTCGCCTGCTTCCAGCCTATTGATCATATCCAGGTCTGTAACAATAGCAATAAGTCTTTCTACGGATTTGTCTATTCTTTCCAGATATTTATCCCGGATGGTGAGATTGTCTACCCCACCGTCTCTTAAGGTTTCCACATATCCCTGGATAGAAAATAAAGGTGTTTTCAATTCGTGGGAAACATTTCCGATGTATTCTTTACGGTAGCTTTCCATCTCTTTCATCATATCAATTTCTGATACCTGCTGCTGATTGAGATCTGAAAACCTTTCCCCTAATTCTTTGATCGTGATATTTTCATCGTGATTCTGAACTATTTCCTGGGGAAGAAATCCGGAAAGACCTTTTACCTGTTTTCTGCTGTAGTAATTGAAAAGAAGTTCCAGCACTACGCAGTTAATCAGAAAGATCAGGATAATACAGATTAAAAGACCCGTTTTGAACAAAGGGGTCTCATAATAGATATCTTTCAGTGAATCGAATACGACTACTAAAAGGAACATTACCAGTGTCAGCAGACAAGAGGCAACGAGGGTAAGTCTGTAAAATTTCAATTTTACAACATTTTAATGATTGAACGTAAAGGTAAGATTTCTAAATAATTAAACGATCAGTTTATACCCGATTCCTTTTAATGTCTGAATCGTATTGATTCCTAGTTTTTCTCTTAGCCTTCTGATATGAACATCGATTGTTCTTTCTCCTACAATTACATCATTACCCCAAACTTTTTCCAGAATCTCTTCTCTTTTGAAAACTTTTTCAGTGTTGGAAGCCAAAAGGTAAAGCAAATCAAATTCTTTTTTAGGAAGAAGAAATTGCTGTCCGGCTTTGGAAACTCTGAAGTTATCTTTGTCGATAACAAGGTCTCCGATTTCGATTAGTTTTGCATTATCAGAAACCTGAGAGGTCAACTGTAATAATGCGTTCACTTTAGAAATAAGGATTTTCGGTTTGATCAGTTTTACGATGTAATCATTGGCACCCGCCTGAAAACCTGCTAATTGAGAAAATTCTTCGCTTCTTGCAGAAAGGAACACGATAAGTGTTTTTTGAAGTTCTTTCACTTTACGAAGTTCCTGACAGGTTTCTATACCATCTTTCTCAGGCATCATGACATCTAGTAAGATAAGGTCCGGAACAATTTCCTTTGCTTTTTCTATACCTTCATTACCATTGGTCGCTGTATAGATATCATACCCTTCCTTTTCCAAATTGTAAGACAGAATCTCTAAAATGTCCAGTTCATCGTCTATTAAAAGAATTTTTTTGCTCATCTTCTAGTTTAAGAATTCCCACAAAATTAATTATTTCAATTGATTTTATCTATCCGTCAAATGTTAACTAATTATTAAAAAACAACATTCTAACTTAAAATTACAAAATCAATAAAAAATTAAACATTAAATACACATAAATCAAATATACGAAACAATATTGAAAATTAAAACAAAAAATATAATTAAAAAAATTAAACATCAATAACCACGTGTACCGCTCATTCGTTCATACAAACTTCACAATTAATTAAGATTATCCTAAAGTTTTCTTAAAAACTTAGCCCTTATTTTGCCCTTGAAAAAGAAGTAAAAGAAGTAAAATGAAAAAACAACTCCACAAGAGCATTATGCTACTTGCCTTGTTTTCTGCTGGCTATGCCTTTGCACAGAGTCAGATTCTGGAAGGTAGGGTATTGGATGAGAAAGACAACACTCCTATAGAAGGAGTAAAGGTAAAAGTAAATGGCCAGGAAGTAACTACTGACATTTCCGGATACTACTCTATCAACCTATCCCCTGGTGCCAATTATATTGTAACGGTAAGTTCCAATGGGTATAACAGAAAAGAGATCAGCGAAGTTCTTATAAAGAATGAAGGTAATACTCATCTTGATATCGTTCTGGATAAGCCATCTACTAAGGAAAAAGAAATTGAGGGAGTTGTCATAAAATCAAACGCCAGAAAAGAAACCATAGCCTCTACAATCGGTTTACAGAAAAACGCCGGTGTAGTTTCTCAGGTTATCGGGGTTGAAGCTATTAAAAGAAGTCCGGACAGAAACACGGGTGAAGTTCTGAAAAGAGTTTCAGGGGTGAGTTTATCTGAAGGGAAATATATCGTAGTAAGAGGTTTGTCAGACCGTTACAACCAGGCGATGTTAAATGGTATTCAGCTATCCAGTACGGAACCAGACAGAAAGACCTTTTCTTTTGACCTTTTCCCTGCAAACGTTATCGAAACTCTTGTTATCAACAAAACTTTCATTCCTGAATATACCGGAGAATGGGGAGGTGCTTTGATTCAGGTAAATACTAAAGATATTCCCAATAAAAATTTCTTCAATGTTCAGGTAGGTGTAGGAGGAAACACAGCTACTATGGGACAGGAATTCCATATGCAGAAAGGTGGAAAATGGGACTTTTTAGGAATTGATGACGGCTACAGAAAGCTTCCTACCAATATGCCTGCAAAAAATGCGTTCAGCATTCTAACTGAAGGTCAGAAAACAGATATTGGTAAAGGATATACAAAGAACTTAGGATACAACAGTATTGGATATCCTGAAAATTTAAGTTTACAGCTTGACGGAGGTTTCAATACAAAGCTTTTCGGAAAAGATTTAGGGGTAATTGCAGTATTAAACTACAGTAACAATAAAAGAAGAACCGAATCTACCAACCGTTTCTTTACCATCAACGACCAGCTTGCTGACACCAACTTCGATTATTTCACAGAAAAATACACCAATGATATTATTTTAGGAGGGATGTTGAATCTTTCTTTAAAATTAAACAACAACAATAAAATTTCCTTAAAGAACATCATCACCAACAATACGGTGAACCATATGTCTTTCAGAACAGGAAAAGATTTTGAATTTGATCCGATCAACGGAACAAATATTATGGCAAGGGAAATTGGATTTAAAGAAACCACTTTCTATAACTCAACCCTTACCGGTACTCATAAAATTGATGCTCTTGGCGGATTTACCGTAAACTGGTACGGAAGCTTCGGGATTCTGGACCAATATATTCCTTTGCTACAGCGTTTGCAGTACAACCAATACACAACCATGGAAGGAAGCCCTTATTTGGCATTGATTTCTAATGGTCTTTCTCAAAAATCAGGAAGTGTATTTTATTCTACTCTAAGCGATTATCTTTATAATGCAGGAGGTGATATCTCCAAGTCATTTACTCTATTTGGGCAAAAACAAACCATCAAAGGAGGTTATTTGTTCCAGGTAAAAGACAGAATATATAACTCAAGGCCTTTCTCTGTAAAACTTGAAAACTTCAACCAGGGATTACTTTCCCAACCTTTCGAAACGATCTTTAATCCAGGGAATTTCGGAGGTAACGGAGGATTTACATTTGATGAAATTGCAGGAAATCAGTACAGATATATTGCCAATACCATCCTTAACGCAGGGTATTTACAGTTTGACAACAACTTCACACCATGGTTGAGAGCGGTATGGGGATTAAGAGTTGAGAACTTTGACCAGTTGGTAGGAAGCACAAAAAAAAGTGATGACCGTTTTGTAAACACTCGTGTTACTGACTTTTTACCAGCCGTTAACTTGACATTCAAGGTAAACCCTAAAATGAATATCCGTCTTGCAGGTTCACAAACTGTTGTAAGACCGGAATTTAGAGAGGTTTCTCCTTTAGCATATTACGACTTTGATTTGGGAGCTACCGTAATCGGTAACAAGTCTATTGAAAGAACAAAAATAACGAGTGCTGACGTTCGTTGGGAATATTACCCAAGAAACGGAGAAATTATATCCGTAGCAGGTTTCTATAAAAACTTCAAAAAACCCATCGAATTATACTTCAACCAATCAGGGGTAGGAACCAGTAACACTTTCAACTACCTTAACGTAGATAAAGCTGATGCTTATGGTGTGGAAGTAGAAGTAAGAAAGAAACTTGATTTTGTAAGTGCTCTTAAAAACTTTACGCTAGGTGGAAACGTAGCCTTAATCAAAACAAAGTAACAGACGAGGCTACTAAGATAGACAGACCAATGCAGGGACAATCTCCATACACTGTCAATGTAAGTCTTCAGTATGATACTGAAAAATCAGGATGGTCTTCTACTGTACTATTCAACATGATCGGAAGAAGAATTCTTTATGTAGGAAACGATCAGGTACCACCAATCTGGGAAGCACCAAGACCTCTTTTAGATTTCCAGCTTGCTAAAAAATATGGAGCAACAAAGGAGAGATCAAGCTTAATGTTTCAGATATCCTGAACCGTCGTGCTAAATTCTACCATGACCTGAACGATAACGGTAAGTATGACAGCAAGGATGCTCTTGCTATTGAAAGACTTACAGGAACCAATATCAGTTTAACACTGGGATACAATTTTTAATTCATTCAACAAATAATCTAATAAATAATTTAATTCTTTATAACATGAAAAAGTTCGTTTTATATTCTTTAATGCTTGGCGCTCTAGTATCTACTACCGCATGTAGAAATATAGAAGAAGATGGACCTACCATTATTCAAAATGGAGGTAACGGAAACGGAGAAACTGAAAATCTTATTCTTTCAGGAAAAATCACGTCCAATCTTACTCTTAAAGCTAATAAAATCTATAAGCTAAGAGGACTAGTATACGTAACAAACGGAGCTACTTTAACTATCGAGCCAGGTACAAAGATTGTAGGTGAAGCTGATAAAAACGGAGCTTTGATCATTACAAGAGGAAGTAAAATCATGGCAGAAGGTACTGCTGCTAATCCTATTATCTTCACTTCAGAAAAGCCAAGTCCTAAGAGAGGAGACTGGGCAGGGGTTGTCATTTTGGGTGCTGCACCTACCAATGCATCTTTCGGTGGAGCAAACGGAGTTGGAGAGATTGAAGGAGGTATTAATAACTCTGATGGTCTTGGACTTTACGGTGGAACTAATGCTGCTGATAACAGTGGTGTATTAAAATATGTAAGAATAGAATATGCAGGATATGCATTCTTACCAGATAAAGAGATCAACGGACTTACATTCGGAGGTGTTGGTAACGGAACTAAAGTAGATTACGTAGAAGTTGCTTATGCTAATGATGACAGTTTTGAATGGTTCGGAGGAACGGTAAACTGTTCTCACCTTATTTCTTACAAAGGTCTTGATGATGATTTCGATACAGATAACGGTTTCGCAGGAAATATCCAGTTTGGTATCGCAGTAAGAGATTCTCAGGTAGCTGACGTTTCCGGTTCTAACGCATTTGAGTCTGATAATGATGCTAACGGTTCTACTTTGACACCTCAGACATCCGCTACATTCTCTAACATGACGATCATCGGGCCAATCAACTCTGCGGCTCCAGGAACGATCAACGCATTATTCCAGAATGCATTACAGATCAGAAGAAACTCTTCGATCTCTGTATTCAATTCTGTATTTACAGGATTCCCAGTTGGTTTATTCATTGATGCTACCAAAGGTGCTCCAACAGATAATAATATTGTAGGGAACAAATTATTCTTTGAAAACAACGTTTTAGCAGGAAATACAACTCCTTTAAAATTCGGACCATCTACATCTACTCCGACAACTTATACATTAAACGATCTTACGACTTGGTTTAATGCAAAAGGAAATACAATCCTTGCTTCTACAGCTGATGTAAAACTTGCTGGTGCATGGGCTCCTGCAGGAACTACACCAAACTTCACTCCTAGTGCTGGTTCTCCATTATTAACAGGTGGAGCATTTACTAACCCTAAATTAGCTGCTTGGTTTACACAGGTAACTTACAGAGGGGCAGTAAAAGATGCCAACGATACTTGGTATGCAGGATGGACAAACTTCAACCTATAAAACAATATAGCAGTTAGATTCAATTTTTAAAAGCCTTCGGAAGTATTTTCCGAAGGCTTTTTTTTATCATTATTATCTGATTTCACTGAAGTCTCCCGATTTCAACATTAAGGGGTGTTCATATTGTAAAAAGGAAAATTGCAATTTGAACAGCTGTTTTTTTTATCTAATCTCAGATTATCACAGATTCCCATATAGGTTTATTGAGAAGTTTTGGCTAAAGCCAGGGGAATTTATTTTTTTTAAGTTTAAACGGGCTAAAGCCCGTTTCTATTGAATGGAAAAACAAATTTTGATATTTAGTCAAAATATAATCTATAATTAAAAAATGCCATCAGGAAAAAATCCCGACGGCATTCACAAAAAAACAAGTGTATAAAAAATATATACTTCAATTAATTTCTCCAAAATAAATTCCCATCATTCATCAGGGCTTTTATTTCAGACATTCTGGAAACGGCTTCTGCAGAACATGAAGCATCTGTCAGAACAATCGCTGCTTCATCCCCTGTCTTAGGCCATTGCTGCTTCCCTTTTTCATCCAGAGGAAGAATACTTTGAGTGGCAAACTGCAGGGCTCTTGATAAGGCATATTCTGTCGCATAACCATACAATTCAGCAATCAGATTGGCTTTCTGCAGCATATTTCCGGACCCAAACGTACTCCAATAGTCTTGCACATTATCATTTCCGATGAGTACATTTACTCCATATTTCTTCAGGGTTGGGATAGGCATTACCGTTCCTTTAAAAGGTACAGAAGAAGCAATTCCCACTTTTCCTGCAGCCAGTCTTTCTGCAATCTGTTCTGTTTCTTTCGGTGAAAGATGAGCCAAAGCAAATGCATGACTTACAAATGTTTTCCCTTGAAGTTCCGGATTTTCGATCGCTTTATCAATCAGATAATTGATCGTTTTCATCCCGGACTCTCCTACTTCGTGCAGGTGAATATCAATTCCTTTATGATGATCTAAAGCTAACTGAACCGTAAAATCCATTACTTTTTCAATACTTCCGTCAATGCTTAAAGGATCCAATCCACCAATGAAGCTTACACTTTTCAGCTGCGCGGCTTCTTTCATTAAAGGAGCAGATTCTGTATAATAAACCCCATGTTGTGGGAAGGCTACCAGTTCAGCTTTAAAAGAATCTTTCTTATTTTCAAGAGCCTGTTCAAGATGTTCAAGGGACTTCAATCCTGATGTAGGATCAATGTTGAAATGTGTTCTTGCAAAGTGAGTTCCGTAATGTTGCTGCAGACTGATCAGCTGTTCTGCTCTGCTTACGGAAGTTTTCAATAGCTCAGGAATGATTTCCTGCTCATAAGTAATCATGTCTTTCACCGTTCTTCTTTTCGGAGAAAGGGCCTGCCACGGAAGTCCGTATAATGTTTTATCCAAATGAATGTGCATATCTCTGAAAGCAGGAAGCATCAGATATCCTTTTGCATCTATTGCTGAAGATGTAGGATCGTTTGCTTTTATCGATTTGATCTTTCCCTCTTCAATTTCAATACTGAAAAGATCAGTTTTTGTTCCGGTTACCTCTTCATTTTCGTATTCAAAACCTGTTTCCAGGCGGACATTTTTCAGGGAATAGTTTCCTTTTGCAGTTAATTTATAGGGAAATTGCATGATTTAAAATTTTAACAATACAAAATTAGCCCGGCTTCAGGATAAAACCGGTGTATCAATTATGTCATGTTTTGTACAGATTATTCTTTGAATTGGGATGGCGTCATTCCCGTCTGTGCTTTAAAGAATTTGGAAAAACTGGCATGATCGTAGAAACCAAGATCATACACAATATCTTTCACCGACATTTCGGAAACTTTCAATAGTCTTTTTGCTTCCAGTAAAATACGATCCTGGATAAGAGATGAAGCGGGAGTATTGAGATTTTTCTTGCAGACGATATTCAGATAATTGGCAGAAATATTCAGTTTATCGGCATAAAAAGAAACAGACCTTTCTGTTTTGAAGTGTTCATCAATAAGATTCAGAAACTTTGAAATAATAGGATTTGAATTATAGACTTCAAAATCTTTAAAAGCCCCTTCCACAGAAGTACTCACCAGCAGACCGATCAGCTCACTTCTTTTTTGAATGAGTTCCCAAAATATTTTTTCTCCGTTCAGTTCTTTCTGAATGGCTTGAAATTCATACCGGAAAGTCGCAAAGACTTCTTTGGAAAGATTGATAACCGGATGATTCTGATAATAAGATGCCGAAAATCGTAAGGAAGGCAGAAAGCTTTCATACCAATCCCTACTGATCATCAACTGATATCCTATGGTTTCTTTTTCAATTACCCATTGATGTACCTGCTCTGGAAAAACCAAATGAATCTGAAGGTCTTTCACCTGATATTCTGTAAAATCTATCGTATGTGAGCCAAGTCCGTGCTCAAAAAGATTGATGATAAAAAATCATGCTTATGGGGATCGTCAATAGAGCGTGCTCCGTTGAGTTCATTAAACAGCAGGTGACAACCAGACATCTGATTTTCACTAAATTCCTTAATTCCTAAAATAGGAAAATGATCTGTATGGTAACCCATTTTGCCTGATTTTCTCTTAAAATTAATAAAAATAATGAGAGAAAAAATTAAAATAGCCACAAAAAGAAAACCTATTCTTTTTGCGGCTCAAAAACACACTGACTAAATATATATTGATCTAAGATTATTACCTGTTTTTCATTTTGAACTAAAAAACAATATTTCCCTCATGTACTAGTGATTCTACCTCTGAAATTCTTGATACAGCTTCTGCTGAACAGCTTGCATTGATCAATACAAAGTCTGCTTTATCTCCTGCTTTTGGCCATTGCTGATTGCCTTTATCATCTAACGGCAGTATATTTCCTGTTGCGAGTTTTAAACTTCTCGACAGTAAAAACTCTGTTGAATATCCATATAATTGAGCCATTAAGTTGGCTTTTTGCAGTACACTTCCTGTTCCGAAAGTATTCCAGTGATCTACGATACTGTCATTTCCTGTCAGAACGGTTACATTATGCTTATAAAGGGTTGGTATTGGCATGATCATTCTACCAAAAGGGATTGTAGATACAATTCCAATTTGAGCTTCTGCTAATTTCTCAGCGATCTCTTCCTGTTTTGCGGCTTCTAATTTAGCCAAGATAAAACAGTGGCTTAAGTAGGTTTTTCCTTTCAAAGAAGGGTTTTCATTTACTTTTTTAATAAGATATTCTACTGTCTTCAATCCGGAATCCCCGGTTTCATGCAGGTGAATATCTATTCCTTTTTTATGGTCTACCGCAAGCTGAACAGTGAAATCCACCACCTTCTCAATGTTTCCGTCTATGTTGAAAGGGTCTACTCCACCGATAAAATCAATATCCATCTTCGCCGCTTCTTTCAGATAAGGCGCAGAATCAGTATAAAACACTCCGTGCTGTGGAAATGCTACCAGCTCAGCTCCAAAACCATTCTTTTTATTTTCTAAAGCTTTCTGTAGATTTTTTAATGATTCAAGTTTTGAAGTCGGTTCAATATTTACATGGCTTCTTGCATAGGAAGTTCCTTTTGACTGTAACAGTTCAATCAATTTTTCTGCTTTGAAGGTCGAATTTTTCAGCATTTCCGGAAGCATTTTCTGTTCCAGCTCTATCATTCCTTTGATCCCTCCGGTTCTTTTTCTAACGGCCTGCCACTGATCTCCATAAAAAGTCTTATCCAGATGAATATGCATGTCTTTAAAGGCGGGAAGCATCAATAATCCTTTTGCGTCTACCGCTTTAGCATTAGGTTGATTCGCGGTAATCTTTGTGATTTTTCCGTTTTCAACTTCTACATAAAATAGATCTGTTTTAGTAGACGCTACTTCTCCTTCCTGATATTCAAACCCAGTTTCCAGACGAACATTTTTAAGGCCTATTTTTCCTTTTGCCAAAATATTGTTTTCATCAAAGAAAGGCGATGCAGTCATGATATGAGGTATTAAAGTGAATCCCGCAACAGCCAGTGCTGAATTTCGGATAAAATCTTTGCGGGAGATGGTATTGTCAGAAGTCTTCATTTCCAATCTATTTATGACAAAATTAAAAAGAAGTCTCCTGAACGAGGTGTATGGTTTATTACAAAATCTGTATGATTTATGCTTTGTGAATATTCATGTTTCAAATAATCATTTTAAAATAGAATTTCCCCGGCAGATCACCCAACTTAAGATTTTCAATATTGAGGTTATATTCTTGCATAAAAAAACCGGATATAAAATCCGGTTCTATTTATTTTTACTTATTGGAATATTCAAATTTCCTTACGGCTTCCAGTGTCATATCAATCTCTTTATCTTTGATAGCATCACTGATGAAGTACGTTTCATAACCACTTGGTGGAAGATACACTCCATTCTGAAGCATCTGGTGGAAGAAGTTATTGAACAATGAATGATTTGCTTCCTGAGCCTCATCAAAATTTGAAACCCTGTTGATATGGAAGAAAACAGACATCATAGAACCTTTTCTGTTGATTTTATGAGCAATTCCTTTTTCATTTAAAATTTTTCCAATTTCAAAATCTAAGGTTTCTGTTGTTTTATGGAGTCTGTTGAAAAATTCCGGATCATTTTTAATAAGCTGAAGCGTTTTTAATCCCGCTCTCATTGCCAAAGGATTTCCACTTAATGTTCCTGCCTGGTATACTCCTCCTTTTGGAGCCAGGTGATCCATAATTTCATTTCTTCCTGCAAAAGCACCCACTGGCAGTCCACCACCGATTACTTTTCCATAAGTCACTAAATCTGCTTTTACATCGAAAAGCTCCTGAGCTCCTCCGAAAGCCAATCTGAAACCGGTCATCACTTCATCAAAAATCAACAAAGCTCCATTTTCATCACAGATCTTTCTCAGGTTTTGTAAGAAGTTGTTTTCGGGCAGTACACAACCCATATTTCCTGCAACCGGCTCTATAATTACGGCTGCAATTTCGCCCTGATTATGACGGAACAAATCTTCAACTTGTTCAAAATCATTATAACGGGCTAGTAATGTATCTTTAGCAGTACCTGCAGTTACTCCCGGAGAATTTGGGTTTCCGAAGGTAGCCGCACCGCTTCCTGCTTTAATTAGAAATGAGTCTGAATGTCCGTGATAACAGCCTTCAAATTTTACGATCTTATCTCTTCCTGTGTACCCTCTTGCCAGTCTTACTGCGCTCATACATGCTTCTGTTCCTGAAGAAACCATTCTGATCTGGTCAATGTTCGGAACATTTTCGACGATGAATTTTGCAATTTCAGTTTCCAGTTCTGTAGGAGCACCGAAAGAAAATCCTTTCTCTGCTTGGATTTTCAGTTCTTCCAATACTTCAGGATGTGTATGTCCTAAAATGGCTGGGCCCCATGAGTTGATATAATCGATGTAAGTATTCTCATCTGCATCGGTAAGGTAAGCTCCTTTTGCCGATTTCATAAAAACAGGCACTCCTCCTACGGATTTGAATGCTCTTACCGGAGAGTTTACTCCTCCCGGAATGTATTTGTAGGCTTCATCAAACAAAGCCGAACTTCTTTGATACTTCATATATACTTGGTTGCTGTCGACAGCTGCTGGTTGGCATTTGACTGTCAACGGTAAACTCTCAACAAAAAATTAAATTAGTTTCGTGGTTTTTTGTCTATTAAATAAATCAACTGTCCTGCAGATGGCTGCTGTCCTTCATCCATTCTGTTTTTAGCATATAATTTATGCAATTTGATTCCGAATTTCTGGGCGATATCGTGCATATCTTCACCAGATTCCACTTTATAGGTTGCTGTATTTCCTGTAGAATTTTTCGATTCAAGGAAAACAATATCGTTCTTTTTTAAAGTTTCATTTTCCAGTTCATTCCACTTCATCAGTCTGCTTTCGCTCACTTTGAATTTGTTGGCAATGAATTTTACATCGGTATCTTCAGGAATGACAATATATTTCAGCCCGTCGTTCGGATGACTTTTGATAAGGATAGAATTCAGAATTTCAGCTTTCGTTTTGATTCTTTCTACTCTTTTTTGCTGTTGTGCGTAAGAAGTCTGTTTGTAAGGAACTTCTACCGTAACCGGTTCTTTAGCTTTTCTGGTTGCTTTTGAAGGCTCCAGCTGCGCCATGAAAGTTCTGTCATCTTTCAGATCCGGATACATTTTAAGAACAGCATACAATACTTCATTGGAATTGGTATTGTCGTATTCGTATAATTTATACTTTTCAATTTTGGTGATAAGAATGGAAGCATAACGTGGATTGGTAGCATACCCTGCTTTTTTTAACCCGGTCGCCCATGCTCTGTAATCTCTCATATCCAGCTTGAAAAGGTTGGTGTAATATTTTCTGGTGGACAAAAATATAGAATGGTCTTCATAAGACTGTTTGGGATCGTCATACACGCGGAAGCATTCGTTGGGTGCATCATCGGTATGTTTCATCGTTTTACCGGTCCAGTCTTCTTTACATTTTATTCCAAAATGGTTTTTACCTTCCTGTGCTAATCTGCTTTGCCCGCCTCCGGTTTCTAACAACCCTTGTGCAAGCGTAATAGAAGCTGGAATTTTATATTTTTCCATTTCTTCTACGGCATATTTAGCAAACTTCTGAATATACTGATCTTCGGTTGCCCAAGACTGGGCAGAAAATTTTGATAAAACTAAAAGGCTTATGGATAGGAAAAGTCTTTTCATGTTTTTCAATTTTACTTATATAATTAAATTTCTGTTCTGTTTTTCTAAAAGCAGATTTGCCCCCTCAATTCCCTGCAATCCACCTGTGTGAAAGCATAAAATCCTGCTGTTCTCAGGAAAAAAATCTTCATCTATGAGTTCAAAAACTTTCTCCATCATTTTTCCTGTATAAATCGGTTCTAAAGGAATACCATATTTCTCTTTGAAATCATTGATAAAACGGATGTTTCCATCATTTATTTTACCGTAACCTCCAAAACATGAATCTATTAGATTAAAATTCTGTCTCAAAGTTAATTCAAAAATTTTATTTTCAAGTGAAGCATCATCTACCACCTTACATCCTATAACTTTCTGATTGTCTTCACAAAATTTTGAAATTCCTGCAATGGTTCCTCCGGTTCCCACTGCGGTGCAAAGATAGTCAAAATCTTTTGTTTGTTCGTTGAGCATCATTTTCACCCCTTCTACAGCCTCTTCATTGGTACCTCCTTCAGGGACTATTAATGCTTCGGGAAACTCCTGTTGAAGGAATTCTGTCAGTTTTTCTTTGTGTCTGTATTCTTCGCGGGTGACAAATTTCAGGTTCATGCCATTTCTTTTGGCAAAAAGTAAGGTAGGATTGTCACGCCATTTATGCTGCAGTTCTTCTCCCCGGATGATTCCCAATGTTGGAATACCTGCTAAATTTCCTACTGCTGAAACTGCTGCTATATGATTGGAAAAAGCCCCACCAAAGGTAATAATATAGGGGTTCTCAGAATTTTTTTCCAGATAGTGATTCACATTATAAAAGAGCTTCCAGTATTTGTTGCCTGAAATCAGCGGATGAATCTGGTCTTCCCTTTTAATGAAAAGTTTTACATTTTTATGAATGAGAATTTCCTGAATGGGAATAGGTTCTTTGGGAAGTTGTAATAGCATTTCAGTTTTGACTACTCAAGGTTTATTGTTTGCAAAAGTAGGAAAAGATTTAATGTTGTGCAGAGTTCTTATTTTTATGAACTCTCGTTCGTTGAGTTTTTCCCTCAGATGACACAGATTTTCACAGATGGTGTTTTTCGTTTTTTCTTTGATGCGGATTATTTAGTTGTAAGCTTGGGCTAAAGTCAGATGAAAGCTATTTTTTTATAACCCGGGCTAAAGCCTGCTCCTATTGAATATTGAAAATCGTTAACCGAATCTTATCATTCACAACTCTACAGATATTTTCTAAAGTTCCAGAACTTTCTTTTTTTAAGATAGCTCAGGTTATTTTCATTGGTATAGGCTTCTCTTTCAAATGAAATCCTTCTGTAGGCAAGATAACCGTCTTTGAGTTTGAAGAACCAATAGTAATATTCAATAACATAGAAAATATAAAAGAAAATGATGAGCATTTCCAATTGTTGCTGTAAATGGATTTTTTCGTGATTGATCAATACATTATTTTCCTTATCTTCGGGTTTCCTAATGAAGATAAAGGGAAAGAGAGCAATGCCATTAATTTTTAATTTTTTTAAAGGCTTTTGGCATACAATTATCATAGTAACAAATATAAAAAGTTTTTTGACAAGCATTTAACTTATGGCCCATTATGACATCAAAGAAGGTGAAGACTTCTACTATAATGAACAGGGGTACAAAGTTTTTACAGAAAAATTTCATCTGAAAAGAGGTCATTGCTGTAAAAGCGGCTGCAGACACTGTCCTTACGGGTACGATAAAAAGACTGATACATTCATTAAAAGCGATAAAAAAAAATAAATAAAATGAAAAAATATATTTTTATTTTGTTGGCGTCTGCTACATTAGGTTTAACTTCTTGTAGCCCTTTTCAGGTACGTTCAGATTATGCTGAAACAGCCAATTTCAATTCTTACAAAACATATAAAATAAGAATTGATGATCTAAAATTGAATGATATTGATAAAGACAGAGTGCTGAATGAACTGTCGAGACAGCTTCAAAGCAAAGGACTACAGTCCGGAGAAAATCCTGATCTAATTATCAACGTAAAAGCAAATCATAAAAAGGTTACAGATATTAATTCCTCTACACCTTACGGAATGTGGGGATGGGGCGGACCATTCGGATGGGGCGTTGGCATGAACAGAACTTGGACAACGAATTATAATGAAGGAGCACTGATTGTTGACCTGATTGATGCAAAAAGCAATAAATTGGTTTGGCAGGGTATTGGAAGCGGAATTTCTGTAGATTCTCCAAAAGCGAAACAAAGACAAATTCCTGAAATTATGGCTGAGATTATGAAAAATTATCCGCCACAAAGAAAGTAAAATTAAGTCATCCATTATATAAGCCAGTACGTTTTGTACTGGCTTTTTTATGGTTTATGTTTTTCCCACAGATACCACGGATTTTCACAGATGATTGTCGAATATGATCTTTTATTCTTTAAGTTTTGGCTAAAGCCGGATGAAAATTGTTTGTATTGTAAACCGAAACCGGGCTAAAGCCCGGCCCTATTGAATGAATAAAGAAACGCTAATATTTAATCACAAAATAATTCATAATTCATCCCTCATTACTTCTTACATGCAGTGCATTTTAAAATTAACGATTCCTTAATTTTTTATTCATAAAAATGTAGTAATCTTGTTGAAACTTGTATTGATATGAAAAAAATCATCTTATTTTCAGTATTTGCAGGACTTGCCCACGCACAGGCTCCTGCAGGATACTACAATTCTGCGAATGGACTGAGTGGTGCAGCGCTAAAAACTTCATTAAGCAGTATCATCACCAGCGGTCATCAGGATAAAGGCTACAACGGATTGTGGACTGCCTATAAAACCACAGATATTGATAAGGACTATGAAAATGACGGGTCTATTCTTGATATTTATTCTGAAAAATCTGTAGGAGCTGATCCTTATAAATATACTCCGGGAACCAACCAATGCGGTACCTATTCTACGGAAGGGAATTGCTATAACAGAGAGCATATTATTCCCCAAAGTCTCTTTAATGAAGCTTCCCCAATGGTTTCTGACATTAACTTCATCAGAGCTACGGATGGGAAAGTAAACGGAATGAGAAGCAATTATCCTTTCGGAAAGGTAGGAAGTGCTTCTTTCACCTCAAAGAACGGTTCAAAACTTGGAACTTCAGCTTCTTCAGGATATTCGGGGACCGTTTTTGAGCCGATTGACGAGTTTAAAGGAGATGTAGCCCGTATGATTTTCTATTTTGTAACCCGCTATCAAAGCAAACTTTCTAGTTTTTCATCAGGAGATATGTTGGGAAGCTCTACTTTCCCGGGATTGCAGACATGGGAACTGAATGTTCTGTTGGCTTGGCACAATCAGGATCCGGTTTCTCAGGCTGAGATCAAAAGAAATAATGCTTCTTATACCTATCAGGGGAATAGAAATCCATTTATTGATAATCCTAATTACGCTAATCTTATCTGGGGCTCTCAGCAGCCTTCAAGCGACACTCAGGCTCCTACCACAGCGACAGGACTGAATGTTTCAGGAAAAACGTCCAGCAGCATTTCTCTTGCATGGAATACTTCTACAGATAATGTAGGAGTTAGTGCTTATAACGTCTATATGAATGGAACCCTGAAAACTACAGTAAGTTCAACTTCAACAACTATTTCAGGGCTGACTCCTTCAACTTCCTACAGCTTTTATGTTGTAGCAAAGGATGCAGCAGGAAATTCTTCATCGAACAGTTCTACCGTTTCCGGGACTACCAATGCCGGAACGACGGCTCCAACTACCAATTGTGCTAATGAAAGTTTTGAAACCATTCCTGCAGCCAGCGCTGCTTATTCCAGCAGAACCTGGAGTAACGGAGGGATCTCATGGACTGCAACGGATGCAAGAACTGACCAAACTCTCAATAATAAAGCGATTACAGTAAGAAGCGGTTCTTTAACTTCTGGCAGTTCTGCTAATGGTATTGGTTCTTTAACTGTGACAACACAGCTTAAGTTTACAGGGAGTAATGATTCTTTTACTGTAAAAGTAAACGGAACAATAGTAGGAACGATTCCTTACAGTGCTTCTACGGCAACAACGACGATCAGTAATATCAATATTTCCGGAAATGTAGTGGTAAGCCTGGTGAACAATTCAACAAGTAACAGGGTTGCTATTGATGATCTTTCATGGACCTGTTATTCCGGATCAACGGCAAGAATGGCTCAAAGTACGGCTTCAGAAACAACTTCTAACAGTTTTAAAATCTCACCCAATCCCATTACCAATCAGGAAATTTTTGTAAAAGGAGATCTTCAGAAGGTAAAAAAAGCAGAGATTTATAATCTTCAGGGGAAGGTTCTTCAGACCATTGATCAACCTTTCAGAAGTGGAAATTCTATCAAAACAAGAAATCTTGAGCAGGGAATTTATATTTTGAAACTGGATCAGACTACGATACAGTTTCTGGTAAAATAATTCAAATATTAATTTCATATAAAAAATGCCGGTCTTCTCATAGACCGGCATTTTATGTTTTTAAAGCTCTCACAGATTTTGCAGACTGAGCGGATATTTTTTAACGAAGGTTTTATTTTTTCTGCCTTATTTTTAGAAAGCGAAGATGAATCAGTAAACTGATTTGACTAAGCGAATGTTTTAATTTTTTTGTTTGTTTTTATCCTAATTCAATAAATTTTGTCCATATCCGGATATCCGGATCCTTTCAGAAAATCTTTCCATTCTTTATTTTTGAAGACAAAGAGATTACAACGGTATTCATCGGGCCTGTTATCTACTTTTGTTTCGCAGTAATAATATAGCAGATCTTTGTTTTTCCAGATGGCTACTTCCTGTCTGAGTTTATTATGAGTCTGAATGACCTCGTTATCTTTAATCTCAGATTCAAAGCTTTCCCGTATGGTATCAAAGCTGGGTTTCTGAAGTGTTTTATTTAGGTTTTCAAAAAGAGCCATTTTTTCCTGCTCTGTATAGATATCAATCTGATACATTCCCAGCTCATCTTCTTTCTCATTGCCAAGAGGACCGATTTCCTGATCTACTTTTCCGTAATGTAAAAGGACTTTGTTGGTATTTTTATTATTCTTTCCTTCCAAATCTATTCCATTGAAGTGTAATAGTTCTTTTGAAGCAAACGCCAGTCTGTCATTTCCAATCAGAGTAACTTCACTGGTACGTACAGCATCTTTGGCAGTTGCTCCGGCAGATTTTAAAATTTCATTGATGTTTTGCCCTGCCTTAAGCTTAGCAAGATTAAAAGGTTCTGTCTGAGTACTGCCCTGCGTTTCCACCAAAGCCCGAGTGCTTTTATTTTTCTGCTTATCACATGATGCAAGTCCCAGGCAGATCAAGGGTATTAATATGTAATTCAGATTTTTCATAATGTTAGTGTCTGGTTATAAAGAATAAAAACAGAAAAAACGATTCAAATATCCAGAAATTATTTTCTATGTATTTTACCCTTTGTTTTATTTCCTATTTTGAATATATGAGGCCTTCTATAATGATTGCAGCTCACCTTTTAATTCATATACTGATACCACGGAGATCCTTGAGGTGTCGGATATTTTAATCCAAAAACCGCATTATTACGGTAAGCATCTTTGGTAACAGAAATGTATTTATTTCTTATTCTTCCATCATTTTCAATAGAAATACTCAATATGAAGTAATTTTTTCCGTCGTCCCAGAAGAAAGAGGTAGGATAGGTAAAAGTATTTTTCTCGTTTTTAATCCATGAAACTTTTTCCGGGGACAGTTTTTTTAGTTTTTCAAAAATAGATTTTACAAGTTGTGCCTCTACAGTTGCTTTATCTGTAATAGCCGCTGTAGGATTTCCGTGTTTTTTCACTATTTTTTCTACAAATTCCAGAGCATATTTTTCGTCAGCATTGGTATCAAGAGCACCTACCTTTCCTTTATAAACGGTAATTCTTGTACCCATAGTATTGTCTAATGCAATATTTGCGTACGACAATCCTTTGTTTTCATCAGCATAATATTGAATGATATCTGGTTTTGCTGCATCTTTCAGAAATAAGTCTTTGTTTTCAAAATCATATTTTTTCGCATCATCACCTAATATAACCGATGACAGATCAAATGCTTTACTTCCACAACACACATTGATTAAAACAATGAAAATCAATATGATAATTTTTCCTATTTTCATTCTAATTAAAATTTCCCCTGAAAAACTGACTGCATTTCGGGTTATTGATTTTGTTTTTCTTTTATGATCTTAGACCAATCTGTAAACATCTTGGTAATGGTATTGGCGTTGATTAAACTGAAAATAAACATTCCCGTGAATACCGTAAGCCAGCAGTAAGCCAGTTTTACCCCATTTTTATCTGTGATAAAGAAAAGTATAAATATAGTAATAGCTCCCAATATAAATGTAAAAAGCAAGGTATACAGCAGTACATGAATGATGTACATATTGAATTTAAGCTTTCTGAAGATCCAGCCTACCAATGCAATCGGAATAACCAACACAATCGGAAGGAGCATGGCTCCAAAAATGGTAACTTCCGGGTAATCAGCTATTTTATCTTCTAATCCGAAAAAGGTATTAAAACTGAACTCCATTATATTGTTTTTCAGCATCTGTTATCTCAAGTAATGTTTTGTCTTTATATGCAAGTATTTTTGCCAGTATAACATTTGGAAATTCATGAATTCCTATATTATAAAGGTTAACGCTATCATTAAAAAATTCTCTTCTGTCCGCTATTCTGTTCTCCAGTTCGGAGACTCTTTTCTGCAGCTCAAGAAAATTATTATTAGATTTCAGCTCAGGATAGTTCTCAGAAACAGCAAAGAAGGATGATAAAGCTTTTGAAGTTTCATTTGCCAAGGCTGTCCTTTGGTCTGCATCTGTACTATTGTTATAAAAAGTTCTGAGCTCCGTAAGGCGGGTAAGGAGCTTTTCCTCATAGTTCATAAAGTGTTTGGCTACAGTGACCAGATTGGGAATTTCATCCGCCCGCTGCTTCAGCACCACATCAATATTTCCGTATGCTTTTTCAACATTAAATTTGAGCATAACCAATTTGTTATACAGATTGATAAAAAAGCTGATGATAACAACTCCCAACAGGATAAGTAGTATGATTGCGACCGTCTGATTCATTATTGTATGAGTATATAAATAATTATTAAAAGGATAATGGAGCAGGTAAACATAAATGACCTCAGCAGCGGCTGATACTTATTCCAAACGGTAATTCCTGATGCTGAAGTAATCCCAAGGATTTTATAATAGTCATCTTTTCTTATGAAAGGAACTCCGTTTTTAGAATCTGCATATCCTACCAACAGCATTTTCTGACCCTCTTTCAAAAGAGTTTCTGTATATCTTTTGCTGCCATGGCTGCTTGTATTGGTTTCTCCCAGCAAAACAAGCTCTATTCCATCAGATTCTACTTCTATGGCTCCGGTATCATCTTTTATCTGAAAAAGATTACATTGTGTCTCCCGGTGAACTGTATGGTATGTTTCTTTACCGTCAGAATCTCTGTCTATATTTTCAATAGTGTAATAATATCCGATACAAACTTCATTTTTCACCGGTGAAAACAAAGGATTCTTCATCATTAAAGTTCCTTCAACCTCTACCAATCCCTTGGCCACTGAATGTATCTTTGATGTGGGAAGGGATGACTGTAAACGTAAAAACCGTTTAGCAGCATTAGGTTTCATTAAAGCAATAAAGATGAGTACAAAAATCAATAGCGGAATAAAAATGATTGCTTTTTGTGCATAGCTGTCATAATTATTGGCAATTTCAAAAGCATATTCATGCAGTGGCATTTTTTCTTTGAAAATAATCCACAGTATAAAATAAACAAAGCATGATATTATTATTCCCAGAATAATATAGCCTATATATGATCTTTTTTTGTTTTCCCCCATGTACTTTTCCTGAATACCTTACCTTCCAAAATCTCTTTCGTAAAGGTATAGTATTTAATGTCTTATTTCTCCCTTATTTTTTCTAAATGACTTCGAACTCTTCTTTTCCCTGTGGAATATGGAACATCAGTTCCAACATCAGTTCTTCCTTTGTCTTCTCTTTAAAAAGAAAAAATGCAGGTTCACCATTTAGTTTTTTATAGGTTGCCAATTTTCCGTTACCATAAATTTTTAATACCCTGCCTTCCGGCAAAGGCATTATTTTAAACCCATCGTTGAAGTCTTCCAATAAACTGTTGAGCCTTGCTTTTGCGTCATCATTACCCAGATACATGGATAAAGCCATATTCTTTTCACGGTTTTTTATCAATTCAAAGAAAGCATCATATTGTTTTGATTCAATCAGGCTGCTTATTCTTTTGTATATGGAATCCAGCTTATTGTTAAGATAAGATGTATCCTTAGAAATTGACAGCAAGTCGCGACTCTCTTCCCATTTCATCATTTCGTAAGGTATCTCAGCCTGAAAAGATGATTTATGGTGTAATGAAGGCAGCTTCTTTACTGTTTCCTTTTCTGAAAACTGAAAATTACCACAGTCTTTTTCATGGACGAACTTATCATTAAAGACATCGAATAACTTAATAGTATATTCAAATTTTGTTCTTGAATCTATATATTGTCCTCCTGTAACAGGGAGAAGCTTAATCTCGATTTTTTGCTCCCCGGAACTGCTTATTCCGAAATTAACTGGAACATTTGGAGACATCTGCCCTTCGGTTTCCATGGCAATAACAGGGATATCATTCACCAAAACTTCGAATTTGCAATAAACAGCAGTAAAATCAATGGTATAGTAAGGTTCTTTAGCCATCATTGTTATTATTTATTGTAAAACATATCCAGACTGCGGTAAGAAACCCATTCTTTGTATTTGGGGCTTGTTTTATCTAAAGCAAAGATCTTTAATGTATTTTCATTAGGTTTCTTAGAAAGATTAACGGTGTGAATGGTAAAGAATGTTGTTTTGGCTTCTTTATCCTCCCAAACCTGCACTGTTTCTTCTATATGATCTGTTTTGAATTCTCCGTTTTCATCAAGGAAAATAGGTCTTTCTTTTGTATTTACTTTTTTATCTGAAAAGTCTGCTTTATGGCCTGCTTTTTTTTCAATAGCGCTCAGAATAGCATTTGTATTCGGGTTGTTCTGCAGCACCATTTCGTAGCCCCATACTTTTTTATCATTCTTTGAATAAAGAACGGCAACCTCATCCGTAACAGATTGTAAGCTGTTATTAAATAACGACAGGTTCAGATTTTTATCTTTGGGAAATTGAAATTCAACATAATCCACTGAGGTATTAAAATCCCCTGAAGCATTGTCATTAGCAGTTAGTCCAATTCCTTTAAGCAGGTCTTCTCCGTTGGTTCCGAATTTAAGATCTTTAAAATCCATTTTTCCCTGGGTCTGGTTTGCTGTTTTACTGGTTACATTTGCTTTGTCTGTCTGTGAAACAGATTTGCCTGTTCCTTTTTCCTGACAGTTCATGAGAACAAAACTCAATACGATCTGGCATATAACAATCTTTTTCATTCAACTTATTTATTTAATTTTCTTCTTTATTATATAGACTATACGGATAGCTTTCTACTTTCTTATTATTTTTTATTCTGAATTTCAAGTATTCCGAATATTTTGTAGTCTGCGTGGCATTAATGATCAGTGTGGTAAAGTTAGTATTTAAACACAACAGATCTGATTCTTTTGTTTTCTCTCCTTGTATTTCGGCATTCCCATTATTCAGAATAAAAATCTTTCCGGATTTTTCCCAGATGATATTCCGCTCTCCTTCATTTCCTTTATCAAAAGCTGGTGTTCCCAATTTTTCAAGAAGCAGCTTTTCAAGTTTTTCGCTTTCTTTCTGCGTATACAAATGGATTTTATATCCGTTGATATCTTTTGAATCCCCCAAAAGTTCAAGGTAGTTTTTTCCGGCATATGTTGCAGAATTACTTCCAATTTCATTTGCAAAATACTGTCCATACAGGCTAAAAGCATTCATATCTTTTAGCTGATAAGCAGTAAGATTTTCATCTAATGTAGATTTTTTCTCTGTATAGTCAATACCACTTACAATCTTTTCCTTTTTCGTGGGGAAAAGAATATTGGATAGATCCTCTTTTGCAGTACTGCATGATATAAACAGGGACATGATTACAAGTAGAAACATATTTTTATTTTTTCTTTTTTTCCCAAAGTAATATTTTGTTGTCATAACCTACTAATTCTGCTAAATATTTCATAATGTCGAATCCGTCAAAAAATGTACGGGTTCTGTTGTAATTCACCGGAGTCCAGTCTGAGCTTACTTTTTTATAGGTAAATCCGGCTTTTACCATTACCACTACTGTTCCTACACATGGGTCTATGCTTAGGCTCGGAATATAATAAATTCCTGCGGTAGAATCATATTTTAATTTGTGCCCAGAAGTAATTCCCATCGTAGCTCCTGCAGTCAGTTTTCCTTCAATATGTCCTTCCAGTTCCGGTTTTTTTGTTGTACCAATGACTACAAACATTCCTTTTAATTCGAGTCCTGATTTTAATTCAACCGTGATATTTGAAGTTAAATCAAAATTCACTTCTGCTCCATCTTTAACTGTACTGAACGAACCGTCAATAACACCATCTACTTTCCCTTTCACTTCCAGGTCAATGTACATTTTAAAGTTGATGACCACTTTTTCGGTTTCATATCCTTTACTTGCCCATTCTCTGACCATATTGAAAATTTCAAGGGCCAGTACATTTCCTGTTCCTGCAGTGGCAACAGCAACTCCAGCCTGAACGATTAAAGCAAGAAGGTCAAAAACAATAGCGAGTTCAATCAAAGGCTTTGTTTCAATGAACAGCATCAATTTGGTTCCTATATCGGAATGGTCATCATTGATGTCTGCTTCCCATTCTGCTCCAAAATATAATGCCGGCGCATTTAATTTGATCTCAAATGGCAATTTTCTTCCTACTCCTTTGGATACGACTCCTTTTGTTTGCGATGTGATCCCCTGAGACATTTTTTTAACCGAAGAAATAATAGAGAAAAGTTTACTGATCTTATCTTTATATTTCAGGGTCAGTTCCGGCTTGCAGTAATAGCTTCCATCTTTTTGTTTGTCATAAGAGGCTTTAAGCTCAACACCGAATTCTACGTCTGTATATTTTCCCTTCTCTTCATTGGCAAGGCTCAATGCTTTGCCTCGAAGTTCTTTATGCTTATCGGGAGTCATTTTTTGCCACTTTATACTTAAGCTATTGCTCAGGTTGATAAAAAAGGCAAATCTCCATTTGATATCCGGATATGCTTTTATTAATACAGTAGTCCGTTTTTCATTGCTGTAATATCTGCAGGTATGCACATGCATATGAAACTGATTCGGACTGGTAGATGCAGGCCAAATGTATTGCATGACGGTCATTGATTGAGCATCCAACCCAATTCCTCCTCCAAAATTATATCTGCTTAACGGAGAATATATCTCATAATTGAATGTAGGGGTTGGAAAGGTTTTCTTTGTATCTCCTTTATCTATCGCCTGCCCTACATCTACAATATAAATTTCTTTTTTATGTTTGTTTTTGGTGTCTCTGAAACAGCTGTTGGTGTCAAAACCAGTGACATCAATGATGAGTTCCTTTTTTGTAGCAGAAGTAGGCGCTACTACCGCATAGTTGATGGTCTGGGCATCATGGGCATTGAATACAAATGAGATGTCTACTCTACGGTTGTTTTCATAGTCTTTCTCATTTTTGTATTTGATATTATCTCTCCCCATTTTATCATCGGTAGGATCTACTTCTCCTTTTCCTACAGAGATAATCCTTCTGGGATCCAATCCTCCGTCGGCAAAGAATTTCTTTACGACATCAGCTCTTCTTTGTGAAAGCCCTCTGTTGTAATTTTCTTTTCCTATAACGCAGGCATAGCCACTGAGATTCATTGTAGCATCTTTATGTTCCAAAAGGAATTTGAGAACATTATTCAAAATTGTAACTCCATCTTTATCAATGACTGTAGAGTCAAATTTATAAAAGATCGTTCTCTGAATATGTTCCTGTAATGCAGCGGAATGGATCTGTTTTACACCGTCTCCGTTTTTAAAGACTGTAGCTATGGTATTGTTGGCTTTGCCGTCTTTTATTTCACTCTCAGTGATTTTGATCAACTCAAACTTACATGGTTCGAGTCTTACGGAATTTACATCCGGCTTATATACTTTGGTTGGAGTCTGATTCTGGGCTCCATTGGTATTGGTAGTGACTATTTTGCTTTTTACATTAAGATAGATAGCATGCAGATCATCACCAAGTTTATCTTTAATATATTCTTTTGAAGCAATGTCTTTTACTTTTACATAGAATTCTTCTACATTCTGAATGTTGTCTACAGAGGCCATCCAGGAGAAAGTATTCTCTATTTTCAGATTTACTTCACCGTCTATAACGTCTACATTGTTGTATACATGTACGAGTTTATCTTTTTTTGCAGACTGCTGGTTCCAAAGCTCAATGATAAGGGAATTTCCATTGAGACCTTCTGTCATTAAGTTCAGGTGAACAATATGTCCGTAGGAAATATATTCAGTCTTTTTGTTGTTTTTGATGCTCTTGCTGTTCTTTTGTGTAGACCATTTGCTGCTAACAATTTTAGGTTCACACCAGCCTTTTACATATAATCCTGTATTATTTTTAGGATCTCTTACTCCCGAAAGACTGGCTTCTATATAAAAATGATAGCTCCCGCTGTATTGCTTGTCTATTAAAAATTTATATCCGCCCGCAGAAGTCACCTGATTGATGATAATTTTCCTGCTGTTGTTCTGCCTCATCCAGGTAAGAGGTTTCTTTTTGTCTGCATCTGTGGTACCCGGCAGCCATTCGTCAATACCGAACTGTACCCACTGATCAGGTTTTATCGTAACCCTTTGTCCTGATACGGACATTTTGGGATAATAAACTCCACTTACAACTTTTACTTTTTTAACGCCTTTTGCCATTTTTTATCATTTAGATTGCACTATCCTGCCCTCCTCCTGAAGGCTGCTCCTTATACATTTCCTCGGAATCTACCAACGGATTGATCTGCTGCTGGACATCTTTGTCTGCATTTTTAAAATTCTGCTGGCTGGCTTCCGCACGTTGTCCGTGGTCTATAATTTCAATGCATGGGGTACCGGCAATAGCACATACGGCCTTGCTGTCTTCTACAATGATAAATCCGCCATTGCTAAGCTGTACTTTATCATAGAATTTCTGCCATTCTGTAACCATGATTTTGCAGGGCGGCGGCGGAACTCCCATTTTGGTGCAGTTTCCGAATGTATTTTTTTCAAATGTGGCTCCTCCTATTTCTTTGGTCGTAACGATCAGTTTTTTAGAAGCATTTTTATCATTGGCATATTCTTTTTGGTGTGTAAGTACTTTGAGCTTGTCGGGAGCTTGCCCGAACTGGCATTTGCACATGGCTCCCTGTACTACAATATGTTTTTCTGCCATATTAATTTTATCTTTAGTGAAATGGTAATTTAGTTTTCATCAATTCCTGATACTGATATCGAAATTTTTTTTTCTTCCTGCAGCATGATGGTGCATTCCAGATAAAGTGATTCCGGCAATGCGTTTTCTTCTTTCATATAACTTATTATTCTGAAAAATCCTTCTTCATTCATTACAGGTTCGTCTTCTATAATCAATGAGAAAGGGGATCTTCTTATAAAGTCATCAATATCTCTTTCGTCGTTTAATTTTCCTGATCCTTCTATGGTGATCAGGCCTGTTTCTCCTTTTACCGGATCTGTTTCCAGTATTATTTTGTACCGGGGTTCAATAGCGTTATCCACTACCGGAAAGGTTGTTGTCATTTCTGTTCTATAATCCTGCCCGAAACTTTGGTGGATCCCAAAGAACAAAGCACGGATGAAATAATCATTTTTAAGGTACAGGTCAATAGCCTCAGGCTCATTGATCACTTTTTCTATCTTCCTGCAGTATTCATCTACAGTTTCTCCATCAAATTCTTTGTACAATTCTTCTTTAATCCCAGACCATCTTTTGAGAAATACCTCAGCATTTTCAACAGCTTCAAATTTTCCATTCTCGTCTGTACTGATCTGTAAAGGGTATAAAACCTTAGATGTTCTGTAAGCCAGCAAATCTGCAATCTCATTCACTTCTTCTTCATTAAGATAAAGGTTTGATGTTCTGTCTATCTCAAAAAAGTGAAGTCCTTTTTCTTTTTTCAGCCAGCGGACTGAGGTTTCATATTTTAATTCGCTTTTATTTTCTCCTTTTTCAATGGTAATAACAACACTGTATTTTCTCACTGAACCTGTCGGCTGAAGGATCAGACTGTTTCCTCTTCCGAACTCTACCAATCTTCTTTTATCGGTAACGGCTGTTCGTGGTATAAAAAGCTCTTTCTGTCCGTTAAGATTGATCAGGATCATATCCTTAACAGTACAGAGATTATTGTGGAATAACTTTAAAGCATCTGTATCCAGATTGTAAAGTGCCGCAATACTTTTTAAAGTTTCATTTTTCTGAACGATATGTATGTTATATTTCTGCATAGAAATGTTCCTGCTTCAATTTCTTTCTTTGTATGATATTCTATTAAAAATGGATAACTCTTTCTCTGTTTGGTCTCGGATCCATACCAATACCTTCTCTTCTTGCTGACCAGTGAAGATATTCATGGCGAAGTTTTCTTAAATCATCCTGCTCCTTTACTTCTTTCTGGTAAGCAGCATAACGGTCTTCCGGGATTTCGTTTCCTCCATAAGCATCACGCAGCGCTTTAAAATGTTTGAAGGAATAAGGTTTGCCATCTCCCATTACATAAGATCTGAGACGGTCTTTTATTCCTATTAAAAACTGATCATCCAAAATGGAATATTTTTCGTCTGTCAGTTTCTTTATGGTTATAGGAAGATTTTTATCTACAGCATATTCCGCCATAAAATGCAAAGGAATGTAGCTGAATGTCTTCAGCAGATAGCGTGATCCTCTTAGTGACAGATAAAATCCGGGCGTAATGGTAAGCTGCCCTTTTTCATACCATCCTTCGGTTTCAAGCTCTGTTTTTAATGCTTTTAATTTGGTACTCGTTGTCCATGAAGTTTCAACTTCTTCCCATGTTTCCTGTCCGTTTTCGTAAGCTCCGCCTACATCACAGTGTACACCAGGGAAGTTTTTTTCAGTTCCAATATGTACTCTTGTCAGGTCAAAATTTTCTCTGTGCTCATCTT
This sequence comes from Chryseobacterium sp. MEBOG07, assembly GCF_021869745.1. NCBI lineage: Bacteria > Pseudomonadati > Bacteroidota > Flavobacteriia > Flavobacteriales > Weeksellaceae > Chryseobacterium > Chryseobacterium sp. MEBOG07. Next base: position 1,606,762 of record NZ_CP084579.1, on the reverse strand, counting down.
CTGCAGTAAAGTGAACTACAGTCTGAGCTTTCCCGATATCATTCAGGCTCAGTTCTTCAACGTCATTGCTAAAATTGGGTACTGGTGAGAGGTATTTTGAATAGGAAGAAACGGTATCGTAAATTCCCAGAAATCTTACTTTTAAAACATCTACTTTTAGTCCGGCTTCTTCGAGTTTAAGGCCAAGATGTCCCCATTTTGGAAGTTCTTCTGAACCTACCCCTTTTCCGTCATCATCTGAATAGGTAGTAATGGAAACCGCTTCATTGGCAACTGTGCGGGAAGTGGCTTTATATTTTGCTTTTCCAATTTCGTATACAAAATTGCGGGCAGCAGCAGCTCCACGGCTGAAACCGAATACATCAAAAGTAAGCACGGCAATTTTATCGGCTTTCTTTTCTGCTTTAATGGTTTTTACCTTTTTTACGATTTCTTCACAGCCTTTTCTTACTTTAGATCTAATTCCGGTTTCGCCAGTTCCGAAAGCATATCCCAACGTAGCATCTCCTTCTTTATCCTGTGTACCGATACCTTCTATGTAAATACCGAAGTTTTTATCATAATTATCCCACATACGGGCTACATTACTCCAGTCATTGTTGTAGCTGGTATTGTCTGAAGATTTACCGCCATGTTTTTTATGAGCATCCGTCCCTTTTTTTCTTTCGTCTGTATTGGTTTTATTATTCAGGGTTCCGTCAAAAAAAATCCCAATGGTAATATCCAATACTTCCTCTTTGGATACAGATGGTGTATAACTTCCAAATTGATTGTTGTGCATAGTTCTCGTTTTTAAATTGACTGATTGAATGCTATCATTCTATCTTTCGGGATACTCTGATTTTTGCTTTGGTAACTGCCAGGTTTTCTTTTTCAGATTCTAAAGACACTAAGATTTTAGTATTGTCTTCGTTTACTGTAATGGTCAGATCAATGTTTTTATCTTTTCCTAATTTCTGAAACAGATCAAATATTTCTTTGTCATCAAAAGCGTCTATCCATACTGCATATCTGTTGTTGTTTTTATCTTTCCAGTAAAAACCACAGAATCTTGGTACTGCTCTGCTTTTATAAGTATTCTCTTTTAAGCTCTGATCAAAAAGATTTTCCTGTTCACCGTTATAATTCGTAAAACCGAAATCTATCCATGTTGCTCCTTCAGGAAGAATCACTGCAGGTTTCCAGTTGTATTTTTCTCTGTAGGCATTATAAATGTCTGCTGCAGGATAGCCTTCTTTTTCAATTTTCTCTCGAACTTCCGGCTTGAATGTCTTATAAGACGGGTCTTTCAGCATTCTGTCTGCAAAGCCTTCTTTCAGCATATACTGAGCGTTATCGTATGCTTTTTCTTTGGTAATAATGGTGTCATGGGCCTGAAAAGCGCCTATTTCTTTCTGGTTTCCAACGCCTTTCATCCAAAGCACAACTCTTCCTTGTGGAGCTAATCCTACAACAAAAGAGTTGTAAGTAGATTTCTTTTTTGTGTCCTGATCTACAAATCCTTCATCAAAAAGTTTTTTTATCTTTTCTTTATCCAGATTCCATTTTCCGGTATAGAATTTTTTTTCTACCAGAGAATACCATGTAAACTCCAGCTCATGAGGAGCATTCATTCTTTCGGTGGTCACGTTCATGGTACCGCCTTCTTTACCCCATCCTGTATTCTGTGTTCCCCAGATTGCATCAAAGCTGTAAGTAAAACCATCGGCAACAATAGCTCCTTCATACACTTCCATCGGGTATTCCTGTGGGGCAGAAACGGTTCCCAGCCAACTGTATTTTTCTTCCATTTTTTTATTCTGACAATTCGTTAATGAAAAACACCATATAAAAAGAATCAGCAGGTTGTATTTACTTATGACCATGGGACATAATCTTCTTGTTACTTGCTAAAACCAAATTTTCTTTATGGGCTTCCACATTGATTTTCTTTGCAATTTTCTCCACCTTTTTGCCTACGCTCAGATGATAAGAATCTTTGACTGTAATGCGCAGATTGGTTGCTGTCTTTATGATCGCCATATTAGAAAAGTTTTGATTTTTCAGCACTGTTGAATTCTACGATCTTTCCACTTTGCATGGTCATATTTTCCATTTCGCTGAACATGGAAATTTCACCAGCTATTTCGTTAGATGTTTCAGATTGTCTCTTGAATTCTTTTTCAATCATTTCTGTTCTGGTATCTGAAGTTTCTGTAATATCTCCTGATGCCGTAAGTTTCATATCTTTTCCAGCTATAGAAACAATATTGTCGTTGGCTGTACTGGTAATACTTGCTCCTGCCCCTATTGAAATTTCTTTTCCTGCCGTGATATTGATATTATCGCCTGCATTTAAGGTAAAGTTTTTAGGGGCTTTCATACTGATATTCCCCTGTCCGTCCATAAAGTAGGTATTACCACTTGGATCAAGAATCGTTACACTTCCTTCCTCATCATTCATTAGAATTCTGATTCCGCTTCTGGTTTGTATCGATTTCAGGTGATTGTTAACACCTCCTCCTAAAGCGATACCCCCATGGAACATTCCTCCCATTACAAATGGTCTGTCAGGATGACTGTGCACAAAGTTAACCATCACCTGGTCTCCCACTTCAGGAATAGCTACATAGCCTCTGTTTTGGGTAATCTGATCTGTTCCTCCTGCATCAGGACTCATCATACGGATAAAGTGAGTGGTATCGTTGGTCTGCCAGTCAAATCGCACCTGTATTCTTCCCTGTCCCTCCGGATCAGTATTCGAGATTACTGTAGCAGTCTGTGGCTCAGCCTTTGGAATCGTAAATTCTGGTTTTGGAAGAAAGCCTGTATCTGCAGCAATTCCCACAAAGCTTCCATTATAGTGACCAATGGTATCAATCTCATGCTCTACTTCTGTAATCATGATTCTGGTGAAATAAGAGGTTTCGTTAGAATCCTGCTTACGCATCTGTACATCTGCTACACACCCCGGATGCAGGAAAGGAACCGTTGTATTTCCTGAGGTGGAAAAAACATTGACCGCTTCACTTCCTGAAGCACTTTTCTGAGAGTACTCAACATCTAAGTGGGTAGAAGCTTTGATGGGAGCCATCTGTAAAGCTGGTGTTTTATAAATAGATTCGTTATGACCATATGCTGTTTTCGCCAGGTCACTCACATGTTTGATAGGCGTTGCACCGGAAGTCAGTTTTTCATTCCTGTTGCTGTTATACCCATAGTATTGCGGCTTGGTGTGTACTGCTTTCAGTTCAACTTTTATATCGTTGGCACTGCTTCCGTAGGTAAGGATAATAGGTTTATTCTGAGCAGGAAGCTTTCCAAAGTGTAAGACTTCACCATCATAGTAGAACTGCTCTCCGTAAGCCTCAGCCATTCTTGCCAGGTAGTTATAATGGGTTTCATCATACTGACTGCTGTAGATAATTTGAGAAAAATTATTAGCCTCTACCCTGATATCGAAACGGCTTTTATCAATTCCCTGTTTAATCACTTCTTCTGCAATAATTCCTACGTTTACGGGCTGTGTACCTCCGAAACTCTGAATATGAGGTGCTCCATCAAGCAGGATTGTAGGACTGTATCCGGTAAGTACAATATTTCCCAGGCTCATTTGTTCCTGGCTGAATCCTACTCCGGTAATTACTCCTACAAAAGTTCTTTCAGGGCTGTTATCTATATCTTTATAGGAAATCACTGCTGTAAGTCTTTTTCCAAGAAACTTATTGGCTTCTTCCAATGAATGGGTCTGTCTGTCTCCCAGAGTATCGTGTGCCAGTGTCAGCGTAAATTCGTGGTGTCTTCTGGTGCTTTGTTTAAGCTTGAAATGTTTATAATATTTGATAATTTTCCCTTCTATGACAAGAGAAAGTTTTACCAAACGGTTGATACCTGTATGATGGTTTTCGGAAATACCATCTGCATTCTGCGTGGGACGAAAAGACGTCGCTTGTGATTTTCCAGGTGTATTTGACATATTTTTTGTGATTTGATTAGTTTTTGTAAACGATTATTCGGCAGGGTGGAAATATACAAGGATAACCCAAGGATCCCGCAGAATATCGTTTAAGGTAAAAAAAGACCGTCTTATAAGGACAGTCTTTTATTTTTTGTTCATGAAAGACTTAGCTCATTGGCCAAAGCCCATCATAAGATGAATTTCCATAGGTAATGCTTTCAGCACTTATGATAAAGCTGATCAGCATACTGTTGCTATCGATAGCATCAAAGTCTACTTCATGCTGAATTACATATCCGTTTTCCCACTTCAAATTGATCAATGTTCCTTCTTCGTGAGATTTATTGAATGTAATCTCTCCGCTCGTAGGTTTATATTTGCTGTTTAATAAGCTTTCTAAAACATCAGATTTTTCTGTTGCTTCAATTGTTACTTTAATCAGTGCGTTTGACGGATCAGATGCTACACGTCCTGAAATGTCTGTAGATCTTGATACGCTGTAGTTAAGCTTTAATAACTTCTGACCTTCCCCTCCATTGAATTTTAAGATTCCTCTTGAATTTCCTGCCATATTCTTAAATTTTAATCATTAACAACTGTTCCCTGATATAGGATTTATAAAACAAAGATAGACTTCATGTTCTAATGTAAAAAGTTTTTAAGGCACTGTTTAAGAAATTGTAGTAGTTCTACGACATTTATTAAATTTTCGCAGTAGAAATTAATTTTAGAATTTTAAACTAACTTATTTTATTTTTCATTAAAAATCTTCTACACAGAATAATATGTAAAAGAAACTTCTATATCCCATATGGTTCAGTATTTGGTGTCTGGCTTTCCATTTTCAGCTGCATTAATGATGTTTGTACAGATACGCAATTATCATAATAATAAGATTAACGATTATCATAATCATTAAAATGTTACTGTACTTTCTTTTTTTATCGATAAAACTCAGCCCAAGGATAAAAAAAAACAACAATAAGGTATATACCGCAGGATACATCTGAAAAGCCTCAGAAAACTTTCCTTCAAATACCAGGACAATTGCCCTCTGAGCTCCACAACCCAGGCATTCTACTCCAAGGAACTTTTTACTGGGACAGGAAAGCATGAAATCTTCAATATTCATTTCTGAGGTTTTAGATTAATCCATTAATTAAGAAGAGATTTTAGCTCTCGTATATTGGTGTGGGAAAAAGCAGTTTTCCTGCATTTCAAAAGATCCCTGAACGGCAATGTATGGATTTCTCAGAATCTCTCTCGCTACAAAAATAAGATCTGCATCTCCTTTCTGAAGGATTTCCTCTGCCTGCTCTATCTTGGTAATTAACCCTACAGCTCCCGTATTCACAGAAGCTTCATTTCTAACCTGTGATGAAAGCGGAACCTGATAGCCATCAAACACTGAAATTTTTGCCCCATGTATATTCCCTCCGCTTGATACATCAACGAGGTCAACAGCATGTTCTTTTAAAACTTTCGCCAATTCAACACTACTTTCAATATCCCAGCCGTTTTCAGCATATTCTGTTCCGGAAATTCTTACAAAGAGCGCTGTATTTTCATTGAGCTCTTCATTGACTGCATCTACAATTTCAATCAGAAACCTGATTCTGTTTTCAAAACTTCCTCCATATTCATCTGTCCTGATGTTGGAAAGCGGTGACAGAAACTGATGAATCAAGTATCCATGTGCTCCATGAATTTCAATAATATCAAAGCCAGCTTTCACTGCTCTTCTGGCGGCATTTTTAAAATACTGAATCATCTCCTTTACCTCATCCGTACTCAATACATGCGGAATCCTTTCTGTGGGATGATACGGGATAGGGCTTGGTGCAACGGTTTCCCAGCCTTCTTCAATAGAAATCTGCAGGTTATTCCATGTTGAACCTTTTCTTCCGGCATGCGCCAGCTGAATTCCTATTTTGCTGTCAGAATTTTTATGAACAAATTCTACGATTTTCTGTAGTTTTCCCGCCTGCTCATCATTCCAGATTCCCATGCAGTGATTGGTGATTCTTCCTTCGGGCACTACTCCTGTAGCTTCCACGAACAGCAATCCCGTACCTCCCTGTGCCCGGCTTCCGTAGTGAACGAAATGAAAATCGTTGGCCATTCCGTTTTCACATGAATACATACACATAGGTGACATTACCCATCTGTTTTTCAACTCTACATTTCTGAATTGTATTGGTGTGTATAGCATTTTACTCTTTTAAAAAATTGAACGTATTTACTGGAAGAATAAAATATTGTCCACCTCATTAAAAAGAACTAATTTTACCCCCCTTTTTTAGTTGACAATATATGAAAAAAGACATACAGATCAGTTACGAATATTTTAAAAATAGCAGTGAGCTGAGTGATATCGAAAATAAATTATTTGAAAGAGCCAAAGAGGCTCGTGAGAACGCTTATGCACCTTATTCTCAGTTTTTTGTAGGTTGTTCCGTGTTATTGGAAAACGGAGAGATCTACTCCGGAAACAATCAGGAAAATGCAGCCTACCCATCGGGACTCTGTGCAGAAAGAACGACTGTTTTTTGGGTAGCCGCCAATTTTCCAAATATGAAGATAAAAAAGATCTTCGTGGTCGGTGGTCCTAAAGAATTCCATGAGAAAAATCCACCGATTCCTCCTTGTGGAGCATGCCGTCAGAGTTTGATAGAGTATGAAACCAAACAGGACGAGGATATCGACCTTTATTTCTCAAGCATGAATGAGGAAGTGGTAAAAGTGCGCGCGGTGAAGGATCTGCTGCCTTTTTATTTTGATTCTACGTTTTTGTAAGAAAGAGTAAAATGTAAAGAAATTTCAGCATAAAAAAAGCTGTTTCATACGTTGAAACAGCTTTTTTTATTATTCTTCAGATTCTACCTCCTCATCTTCATCGTCTTCATATTGCTCCAGATAATAGCTAAAGCTAAAGTCTTCCACTTCTTCTTCAGCATCTTCAAGAGTAGTCAGCAGGTCTTCAAAAATCTCAAGCTGATCTACGGTCATATTTACGAATTCGATGTGGAGTGGCATTTCCACATCCCCGGTAATGCTGTCAAAAAGCGCATCAAGATTATCACCAAAATGTTCAGGAAGCTGAATTTTTTCCTTTAACTGAGTGTAAAAATCTTCATAGTCGCCTATGTCTGTAAAATCGATATATACTGTCTTCATATAGAACTAAATTTCCAATTTTTATTGATTAAAAAAGTTTTGCATTTTTTGCAGAAATCCGTTTCTTCATTGGTGGGATTTTTGCCTTCTGCATCTCTCATAAAACACATTTTTTCAGGGCAATGTGGCAGCCCTTGTGTATGACCCAGCTCATGAATGGCTATTTTATAAAACTGCTCATCCTGGTTTTCTTTGCTTAGTCTGAATTTTGAAGCTACACAAGCTTTTCCCGGTCTATAGCCCAATCCCATGATTCCAAAGTCTTTTATTTTTCCTCTGGTAGCACTAATATCTTTTGAAGTTAAGCCAATCATAACAAAACCTTCTTTTGTTTTACTGCTTAAAAACTTAATGATGGAATCGGCACGGTACCGGTTTCTCTCTTTATAATAGGTATCTTCCGGAAAGTCTATGGCAGCCAGAACTTTTACATTCGGGTATACTTTCTTTATTCCTTCCGTTACTTTTCCTACACTCTCCGGTTTAATATCTTTAAACGGCTGAATGAGTATTGTTATGGCTGGTTTTTCTGCTTTTTCCTTTATTGAACTCTGTTTTTCTGAGCATGACAATGTCAGAAAAAAGACTGATATAATATAGACAAAACCTGCTTTCACTTCTTTATCTCTTTATTGAGATTGCTTCGTCACTTCGTTCCTCGCAATGACTACTATTTATTGTTTTTCAAAGCTTTTGTAATGGTTCTTGGTAAGGTATACCTCGCCATTTTGAGTGTAGATGATACGGTCAGCATTTCTTCCTCCGCAATGATAGTTTACATCTGCTTCAAAGTATTTTTCTCCATCCGGCAAACGCCCTTCTCTGTTTCCGAATTTATCTCCGCCAATAGCTTTTCCGGGAAGTACATCACACAGGTTTGCCTGGGAGGGGTTCCAACCCATTTTTCTAGCTTCATTTTTGGTGATATAATAATCCGGCAGCCTATGGTTCTGTTTTACATAGCTGATTACTGTCTTTTCTTCTGTCAGCTGATCAATAGAAGCTTGAGCAGAAGAATTTCCGGTACTGTAGTCGCTTTCCGAAGAGGTGCTGCCATATTGTACCGTTTCTTTTTTTACAGAATCTGACTGATCTTTTTTATCTGCAATAAAATTTTTGTAAATATACATTGCAGACATTCCGAAAAGAAGTCCCAGGCATATAAAAAATACAGATCTTATTTTACTGTTCATAACAATGGTTATATTAATATGACTATTTTTCAATCCTGCAATGCATCAATTTTTGTTACATAATTACATTGCTGAATGGGTATATTTTATAATGCTCTCCACTCTTCCGGAATATCACAAACCGGAATAGGATCTATTTTATGTTTTGCTGCTTTATGCATTCTGTCGAAGATTTGGAACACTTCCTTATCTCTTCCTTCATAGTCGTCAGCTGTTTTGGTCCCGTATTCTTTCTGGATTTTTTCTAGTTCCGGATAAGTAGCACCAATTTGTTGTTCGTCCGTTCTGTCTACATCCCAGAGTCCATCAGTAGGAATAGCTTCCTGAATACTTTTAATAAGGTTTAACCCTTTCGCAAGCTCATATACCTCGGTTTTATAAAGGTCAGCAATTGGAGAGACATCTACTCCGCCATCCCCATATTTTGTATAAAATCCGATTCCGAAATCTTCCACTTTATTTCCGGTTCCACATACCAAAAGTCCGTTCAGCTGTCCGTAATAATACAGAGTAAGCATTCTCAGACGGGATCTTGTGTTGGCAAAAGCTAGTTTCTCATTAGGATACAGATCATCTTTTACATCAAATGTTTTGTACAATTCCTCAAACGCAGGGGTCAGGTCAACAGACATTATTTCTACATTCGGAAATCTGGATTTAAGGTCATTCATATGATCCTGTGCACGGTCTACCTGATCCACTTTCTGACGGATTGGCATTTCGATCAATAATGTTTTAAGCCCGGTCATCGCTGCCAGTGTAGAAACCACTCCTGAATCTACTCCCCCGGAAACCCCGATTACATATCCATTTACTCTTGCTTTTGTTGCATAATCTTTTAACCAGCTTACAATATGATCTATCACTTTTTGTGTCTGCATCGTTTATATTTTTTTAGTCTATTCCAAATTCCTGAGGGTATTTCACCACTCCTTTTTTATTTTTTAATCCGTCTTTTACCAATTCTACAGCCATTCCGTTTTCTTCCGGAACATCGAATGGAAAAGAAATCCCAAAATTACTTGTTTTTTTGTAATCAAAGCGCGGATAATATTTTTTCATGTCCAATCAATATTACAGATTCATATCCTAATTCTTTCGCGATATGATCGCCCTGAAGAATCAATTTCGCTCCGATTCCCTAAAGGCTTATTTTGTAAGCTGAAAGACCTGTGGATGGTCTTTCTTTTCTTCCTGCCGTATTGTTATCATCTTTTTATATATTTTTCTCGCTTCAGTTCGTACCAGAAACAAATTCCGTCCGCTTCTTCAAATTCTCCGGTTTTTTCAAAGCCTAATTTTCTTAAAATATGATTGGAAGCGTCATGTTCAGAATGGGCACAGGCATAAATAACCTCTGCATTCAGGTCATTAAAACCGTAATCCAAGGAAGCAATTCCTGCTTCCACAGCATATCCTTTCCCCCATGATTCGGGAAGAAAACGATATCCCAGTTCCAATACATTTTTGTAGCCATTGACAGGTTTTGTCAGTAATTTTAATCCGCTCCATCCTATCAGCAGCCCGCTTTCTTTTTCTACAACGCCCAGTCTTCCCACTCCATTTTCCTCATATTGTTTCTGAATCGTGCTGATAATATTTTTTGACTCCTTAATATCCGTCAAAACGGGTACACCAATATATTTCATCACGTCAGGATCGGAATCCAAAAGAAAAATACGTTCTACATCTGTCTCTTCAAGTTTTCTTAAAATAAGTCGCTTGGTTTCTATTTTCATACTCATTAGTTTTATTCTCCAGCTCCAAAAATGGTGACCTCCGTTTTTATTCCTTTCTTAATATCTGTTTCCTTTATTTTATTCCCGGTTACATTCAATGTTTGTAAGAGCTGATTCCTGGAAATATCAATTTTTTGAAGCTTATTGTGTTCTACATTCAGTTTTCTTAATGCCGTAAACTGAGTCAGATCAATTGTTTTTAGTTGATTTAAAGATAATGTTAATTGATCAATTTTCGGAATTCCTGTCAGCGAAATACTTTCCAACAGATTATTATCCAGATACAATGAGCTTAAGTTCTTCAGACTTTCTGCTTTGAATGAAGAGATTTTACATCCTGTACACGAAAACAATTCCAGCTTGTCCAGGTTACTTACCACCATATTAGAAATCATATTATCATCCAGAACAATCATTTTTACATTTTTAAAAAAGTGCAGATCTTCCGTGGAAGTAATTCTCTTTTGAACAAGGAACAGATTGGTAATCATAGCAGCTTCCGGAGATTCCAGTATCCCGTTTTTATTCAGATCAAAATTTTCAAGAATTGCTTTTTCAAAGTTTTTATCTTTAAACTCAAGCTTTTGCCCATAGCAAAAAGAAAGTCCCAAAATAAGGCAAAAGGCTGTAAATATTTTAATTTTCATCATGAATTGTGTATTTAATCCTTATTTTTGTAAACTTAAATTCCATGTAAAAATAATGAAGATTTTTAGATATATTGCGCTTTCTTCTGTTTTAGCTGCCGGACTTGTTTCCTGCAAAAAAGAAACTGAAAATCAATGGAAGGTAGAAGTCAAAGAAACTGCCGAAAAAGTTGACATCACTGATATTTCCAAAGAATTTTACAGCCCGGATGTTCCGTTGGATCAGTTTAAAGCTAAGTTTCCATGGTTCCAAGGAAGTGTTTCTGATGCCGATTTTGGAAAGAGAAGAACTGATGCTGAAGAGATAAAAATCTACAAGGAGGCTATTGGAAAAATAGATCAGACTAAACTGCAAAAGGAACTTCAGAGTTTATTTTCACATATTAAATATTACTTCCCACAGTTTAAAAGTCCAAAAGTATATCTGTTTTCATCTGCTCTACAGATGATTCAGGATCCTATTTTTTATGATCAGAAGGGAAATCTTGTATTTATAGATGTTACCGGTTTTATGGGAGACGGAAATGCTAATTATAAAGGATTGGAGCTGTATTTCCAAAAATCGATGAACCCGCAGAATATTGTTCCGAAGGTGTCACAGCTTTTTGCAGAAAATATTGTAACAGAATCTCCCGATCATCAGAAATTTATTGATCAGATCATTCTGAATGGAAAAGTAATGATTCTCCAGGATGCTTTTCTTCCTGATTTCCCGGATTATCTGAAAATGAATTATACTAAGAAACAGTATGAATGGGCAACGAGCAATGAAGCGAATATCTGGAATTATTTTGTAGAAAGCAACCTGATCTTCGGAGATGATCCAAGACTTGGGGAGCGTTTTATCTCGCCGGGACCTTTCTCGAAATTTTATACGGAGATCGACAACGAATCTTCACCGCAAATCGGAATTTTTACAGGATGGCAGATCTGTAAAGCATACCTTAAGGAAAAACCTGAAACTAAGTTAACAGCTTTCCTGAAAATGGATGCAACTACCATTTTTAATCAATCCGGTTACAAACCGAAACTTAAATAATAGAAAATTTAGAATTTAGAATTTAGAAAAAATAGAAAAATGAGAAAGACTCAGATTACGATAGATGTAGAGCTTGATGAAAATCATATCCCTGAAAGCATTATATGGAACGCTCAGGATGGAGGTGTTGAAAAACAGGAGACTAAAGCAACGATGATTTCTGTTTGGGATGAAAAAGCAATGGAGGCACTAAGAATAGATCTTTGGACCAAAGAAATGCCTGTAGACCAAATGAAGATGTTTATTCATCAGATTTTGATCTCTTTAGGAAATACTTATCAGAGAGCAACAGGAGAAGAAGATGTAGCACAGTGGATAGAAGAAATTGCAGAAGAATTTGCTGTGAAATCTGCTATTAAGTAAAAAAATATAATATGCGATAGGCTGCAGGCAGTAAGCGGTAAGCTTTTTGTATTCAGCTTAGAGCAAATTTTAATAAAAAACAATGAGCTTAAGCAATACTTCCTATTGCTTAATGCTCAAAGCCTAAAGCAAAAAATTATGAATTTTAATACTAAAGTAATTCACGGAGGGCAGCACCATGAGTCTGCAACAGGTTCTGTAAATGTACCTGTATTTTTGACCTCTACGTTTGCACAAAAAAGCCCGGGTGTACATTCCGGATATGAATATTCAAGAGCTGCCAACCCTACAAGACAGGCATTGGAAGATTCTTTGGCAAGTATTGAAAACGGAGCGAGAGGTTTAGCTTTCGGTTCTGGTCTTGCAGCAATCGACTGTGTTTTGAAATTATTGAATCCTGGTGATGAAGTAATTGCTGTAGATGATCTTTACGGAGGTACTTACAGAATGTTTACAAGACTTTTCGAAAAATATCAGTTGAAATTTACTTTCGTCAATTTTGATGATGTTTCTAAAATAGCTGATGTTATAACTGATAAAACAAAACTGATTTGGGTAGAAACTCCAACCAACCCATTGATGAAACTGGTAGATATCAAAGCAGTTGTAGAGATTGCTAAAGGAAAGGATATCTTAGTTGCGGTGGATAATACTTTTGCAACACCTTATATCCAGAGACCGATTGATTTGGGAGCTGACATCGTGATGCACTCTGCAACAAAATATCTGGGTGGACACTCTGATGTAATCGCAGGAGCTCTTATCGCTAAAGACGCTGAATTGGGAGAAAAGCTTCACTTTATTCAGTTTGCAAGTGGTGGTATTTTAGGCCCTCACGATTCTTACCTTGTATTGAGAGGGATTAAAACCTTGGCACTAAGAATGCAGAGACACTCTGACAATGGTCTTGCTGTAGCAAAATATCTTGAAACTCATCCTGCCGTAGATAAAGTAATCTACCCGGGACTAGAGTCTCACCCTCAATATGAATTGGCAAAATCTCAGATGAAAGAATCAGGAGGAATGGTGTCATTCACATTCAAATCTGGAAAGAAAGAAGATGCAATCAAATTCCTGGAGAAAGTGAGAGTATTCACACTAGCAGAATCTTTAGGAGGCGTAGAATCTCTGGCTAACCACCCGGCCTTAATGACTCATGCTTCAATCCCGGCAGAAAAACGTGCTGAATTGGGAATCACTGATGATCTGGTTCGTTTAAGCGTAGGTATTGAAGATGCAGAAGATCTTATTGCAGATCTTGAGAAAGCTTTTTCTTAAACATACAATACACTAAAATGAGAAGGGTTATCAAATCCTTCTCATTTTATTATAACCACCAAACACCTATGAAAAACACAAGAAAAGCAGTCATTTCTGACTTGCCTCAATTGGCTGAATTATTTGATCAGTACAGAGTATTCTATCATAAAGAATCTGATATTCCCGCAGCGAGAACTTTTCTTCAGGAAAGGCTTGAAAATAAAGATTCCGAAATTTTTGTTGTGGAAGAAAATGGTGAACTGACAGGTTTTGTACAATTATACCCTATATTTTCGTCTACAAGAATGCAGCGCTACTGGCTGCTGAACGATCTCTACGTGAATGAAAACTACAGAGGAAAAGGCTATTCCAAACAATTGATTGAGGAATCTAAAGAACACTGCCGGTATTCAAAAGCATGCGGTATTCTTTTAGAAACAGGAAAAAGCAATGATATTGGAAATCAACTTTACCCAGCTTGCGGCTTTGAGCTTTATGACTCTGTCAATTTCTACGAGTGGACTAATCATGAGTAATAAATAATTTATAAATTACACTCACTCACCCGAAAACTCGTACCCCAAAACCACCCTTAAAAACAAAAAATAATATGACCGATTTTCAAAAATATATTCAGAGATATCTAGATCAGATTCCATCCGGAAACTGGTTGAATGAATTAAAAATTTCAGCAGATAGAACCATAGGAATCTATTCTAATCTTACAGAAGAGCAATCTACCTTTGCTTATGCAGAGGGAAAATGGACATTAAAAGGACTTTTACTCCATTTATCGGATACAGAAAGAGTTTTCCAATACAGAATATTAGCTTTTGCCAGAGGAGAAAAAAACAATCTTCCGGGATTTGATGAAAATGAATATGCTGACCAATCTTTCGCTGATCAAAGAACGCTTGAATCTTTGTTAGAAGAATACAAATTGGTGAGAAAATCTTCCCAGATTTTACTGGAAACCCTTCAACCTTCCGCTTTACAAAATATCGGTACAGCCAATGGTCATGAAATTTCTGTAGAAACCATCGGAAAACTTATTGTAGGACACAATTACCATCACCTGAACATTATTGAAGAGAGGTATTTATCGAAGTTGGGATGGATGTAGGAATTTAAATACGATTTTGGAATTATTATAAGTTTTGGCTAAAGCCAGAAGGTTTGTATCTTTTTATTTAAATGGGCTAAAGCCCATTTCTATTGAATAAAATAACATATTAATAATTCATCACATTATCTTTAATTACACTGTAAAAAGATCAATAGGGACGGGCTTTAGCCCGTCTTTTAATTAAACCACATACCATTGGCTTTAGCCAAAACTTATTAAAGATAAAAAATAGTATTTTTGATAAAACAACACAAATGGCTTTTATCAAAATCTACATTCATCTTGTATTCTCTACAAGAAACAGAGATCCCTCTCTAAACACATTCGACATTCGTCTCAAAGTGTGGAAACATATTAAAGAATATGCTACAGAAAAGGGAATATTTTTAGATATGATTAATGGATATTCAGATCATTGCCATTGTCTTATTTCTCTGGGATCCGATCAGAATATAGAAAAAATTGTACAATTGCTAAAAGGTGAATCTTCTCATTGGATTAACAAAAATCAACTTACTGTAGGAAAATTCTCATGGCAGGATGAATATTTTGCCGTCTCTGTTTCTGAGTCTATGATAGATTCTGTAAGGAATTATATTAAAAATCAGGAAAAGCATCATCAGAAAAAGAGTTTTACTGATGAGTATAAGGAGTTTATCGAGAAATATAATTTTACAACGTAATTAGGTTTTGGCTAAAGCCAGAGGTTTTGTATTTCTTATTTAAATGGGCTAAAGCCTATTTCTATTGAATAAAATAACATATCAAATAATTCATAACATTATCTTTTAATTACACTGTAAAAAGATCAATAGGGACGGGCTTTAGCCCGTTTATAAATTACCCGAAGTCAAATGGCTTTAGCCGAAACCTACCAACGTAACCATATTTACATCCTCATTTTTTTTGCCTAAAAACCTTATATTTTCTACCTTTATCAACTCTTTGAATTCACTTAAAATTATGGAACATATTATCGAAGTATTAAAATCCGGCGGAACCATCCTTTACCCTACAGATACCATTTGGGGAATTGGCTGTGATGCCACCAATATAGAAGCTGTCAATAAGATTTTTGACATCAAAAAGCGCGAAAAAAACAAATCCATGATTATTCTTGTAGAGTCTGAAAAAAGACTTCAGGATCTTGTGGATGTTCCTGAAATGGCTTGGGAAATTATTGATCTTAGCGAAAAACCGGTAACAATCGTTTATGAAAATCCAAAAGGGTTACCTAAAGAACTTCTTGCTGAAGATGGAAGTATCGGAATCCGTCTTGTAAAAAATGATTTTTGCAAAAAACTGATTACAAAACTGAACAAACCTTTGGTTTCTACCTCTGCCAACTTCAGTGGTGAAAAAAGCCCGTTGAAGTTTTCCGATATTTCTGAGGAGATGATCAGTCTTGTAGATTATGCAGTGGAAGAAGACAGAGAAAAAGTTTCAAAATACTCGGGTTCTTCTGTGATCAAAATATGGAGTGATAACAGAATAAAGGTTCTTAGGGAGTAGAAATTTTGAACCTTTTTGTTTATTTTTTTAGAGTCTTGTCAGTTCATATCGGCAGGATTTCTTTTTTTTAATTCTATCTTTGCAAACTCAACTCATAAATTATTTGCTATGAATCATCAGGAATTTGCTCAAATATGGGTTAATGCATGGAATTCTCATGATTTAGAGGATATTCTCTCCCATTACTCAGATGATATTGAGATCACAACTCCCATGATTGCTATGACTACAGGCGGTAAGGAAAGATCTTTGAAAGGAAAAGCAGCAGTCCGTGAATATTGGAGGAAGGCACTGGATAAATTTCCGGATCTTCATTTTGATTTGATTCATTCTACGGCAGGAGTAGATTCGGTAGCATTATTTTATAAGTCGATTATGGATAAACATGCTGTTGAAGTCATGTTTTTTAATGAAGACGGAAAAATTAGTAGAATGTATGCTCATTACGATTAATGGGTAACATTGGTAGAAATTGACACTATTATTAACGATGATAATTAATCTTAATCAAAATAAAAATTTAAAACTCTTTAAAATAATTTCTGAAGCAGCAGAAAGGAATAATCAGTCTGTATATATTGTGGGCGGTTATGTTCGTGACCTTCTGATGAAAAGAAAAGCTTCTACAGATATAGATTTTGTAACGGAGCAAAGCGGTATTGAACTTGCCCAGAATGTAGCTCAGGATATAGATCCTAAATTAAAGGTTTCCGTATTCAAAACGTATGGAACAGCCATGATCAAGTATAAAGAACTTGAACTTGAGTTTGTGGGAGCAAGAAAGGAAAGCTATACAGAAAACAGCCGAAAACCAGAAGTGGAAGGAGGAAGCCTGGAAGATGATCAGAAAAGAAGAGATTTCACCATCAATGCGATGGCTATTTCTTTAAATAAAGGTAATTTCGGAGAACTGATTGATCCATTCAATGGAATTGAAGATCTTGAAAAAGGAATTTTAAGAACTCCTTTAGAACCCGCACAGACCTACTCTGATGATCCGTTGAGGATGATGAGAGCGGTGCGTTTTGCTTCCACTTTAAATTTTAAAATTGAGGAAAACTCTCTGCAGGCTATCCAACAGGAAGCAGAAAGGATCAGTATCGTTTCTATGGAGAGAATCATGGTAGAATTCAACAAAATCATGCTTTCTGAAAAACCTTCTGTCGGACTAAGATTAATGGAACAAACAGGTCTTATGAAGCTTATTATTCCTGAACTGATCGAACTGAAAGGTGTAGAAGAAGTGGAAGGACAAACTCATAAGGATAACTTTTACCATACCTTAGAAGTCGTGGATAATATTTCTGTGAATACAGATAACCTTTGGCTTCGTTGGTCTGCCCTGCTCCACGATATTGGAAAAGCTCCTACGAAAAAATATGTAGAAGGCACAGGATGGACCTTTCACGGACATGAATTTTTAGGTTCAAAAATGGTAAAGGCACTTTTCCAAAGATTAAAACTGCCGTTGGGAAGTGACATGAAATATGTTCAGAAGATGGTGAAGCTTTCATCAAGGCCTATTGCACTGATCACTGATGATGCTTCAGATGCTGCGCTGAGAAGACTTTTATTTGATGCCGGAGAAAACCTTGAGGACCTTTTCACACTTTGCAAGGCAGATATTACCACTAAAAACTCTAAAAAACAGGAGAAGTTCAAAAGAAACTTTGAATATGTAGCGGTTAAGATCAAAGAAGTGGAAGAAAAGGATCAGGTAAGGAATTTCCAGCCACCGATTACCGGGGAAGAGATCATGGAAATGTTTAATCTTAAGCCAGGACGTGAAATTGGTATCTTGAAAGAGAAAGTAAAAGAAGCCATTCTTGAAGGGGAAATTCCTAATGAAAAAGAAGAAGCTACCAAGTTTGTCATTGCTGAGGCAGAGAAACTTGGATTGACAATCTAATTCAATCTATAGATAATATAAAAAGCCAAGCGGGATGTAACATCCCGCCTGGCTTTTTTTGTTCAAGTATAAAAACAAAGCCGGCCGGTTTCAAAGAAACCGACCGGAAAAAAACACAAATGATGAAAAAATAAAAAATTATATTTTTATATGCTGTGAAGCATTATTGATTCAAAATAGTACCGTTAGCACCCAGACCTCCTGTCGTAACAGACATGATCTTGCTCCCTGTAGCTGCTGAATACACGACCATTTCACTATTTTCCGTGAACTTCTTAACATCTGATGCAAAGATTCTTCCATCAATAACGTTAAATCCATAAAGAGTAAAATAAGGTCCTCCATCTGCAGCTGTTAATAATGGAGTTGTAGGAATTGCAGGTGTAGCTAAACTTGTTGTATACACTTTATTTCCAGAACTGAAATAAATTTTATCGTTATCAATCTGAAGGTTAGTAGCGTTTGGAATTCCTGTCAGTGTAATTACTGGTGTCATTGTTCCTGTACCTGTAATCTTATAGATATAAGAATCTGCAGCCGTTGAAGAAATTGTGTACACATTAGAGTTATATGAAATGGTGTTATTAACACTACCATTCGGAACTGCAATTTCAGTTTTAGCATCATTAGAGGTATTGATATAAGTAATCTTATTTCCAAACCCAGATGAAGCATTCTGTATGAAAACATTTCCACCTGCTTCTACTGCTTTATCAGAAACTTCAGTCATGTTGATTTTACTTACAAATGAAAGGTCAGAAATTTTATATTTCGTTACACTTTTGGTATTTGCAGTGAAATTCGTGTTGGTAACATAGATAAATCCATTAGTAAAAGTAATCCCTCTTGGGTTATCAATCTGATCCGTAATTACTCCTACTCTTTTAAATGTATAACGGTCAACAACAACAATTTTGTTAGAGTTATTGATTACAAGATAAGCCTTATTTCCATTAAGACCGATGGTCTGAAGTACATCACCCAAAATATCTTTATTGTTGTTATAGCCATATACATCGTCTTGCTTTAAGCTTAAATCTCTTGTCAGAAATGTTACTTTAGCCCCCTGGCTGTTAAAGTTCCCTTCATTAGAGATAAAATATCCGTTCTGATAAGTGATCGGGGACATTTCAAACTCTGCAGAATCACTTGAACATGAAGAAATGTTAAACAATAACACTACTGCAAATAATACAGTTAAAAGTTTAGTTATTTTCATAATTTATTCAATTTTAATTTTTTAAAAATTTATTGCGGCATACACACTATAGTTTCTTTTAGGTAAAGGATAAAAAGAAGCTGTTTTATAGTAGGTATCCGTTAGATTGTTCACTTTGAACCCTAAGGTATATTTTTTTGCTAATGTTGCAGAAACTCCCACATTCAAAAGAAAATAAGGATCAATAGCATCTGATCTCTTTTCATCACTTGTCGTGTAGGTAACACCATTCAGCAGTCCCTGTGCGAAAAACTTAAAGAAGCGATATTCATAATCTATATTCGCATTCCCTCTGTGCATAGGAACATAAGGTCTCTGCATATTCGTTTCTTTATCGATAGATCTTGCATAATAATATCCTGCATTGGCTCGGATCTTATGATTGCCCAATTGTTTACTGAAAGACAGCTGAGATTCTAATCCGTAAGATTCAGATTTATTGACATTAAATGCCTGCCAATATCCCAATGCTGTAGGCAGCCATACAATAAGATCGGTCACATTCATATAATAAGGAGACAAAGCAAGCTTGAAATCTCCTACTTTGAACTCGTTCGTCATATCCACCTGAGTAGATGTTTCCGGCTTCAGATCTTTGTTTCCTCCCGGTTCATAATAAATGTCATTAAATGAAGGATATCTGAAATTCTTTGATACATTAATGCTCACATCATACCATTTTGCAGCGCTCCATTTTCCGGAGAATGAATACAAAAACGGTGACTTTACATCTTCCACAAAGTCTTTCTTAAATCCACCCTCAAAACGAAGGTCTTTCGTTGCAAAATATCTCAACAATCCGGAAACAGAACCAATATTTCTACTAACGCTGGATATTCCGTTCTGATACCCTTCTCCTTTATTTAATTGAAATTCCCCAATAAGGTTAAAATTCCACTTTGAATTCAGGAAATAATTGAAATCATTTTTAAAGATATAATTCTTCCCTGTTCCCCCACTTGATTTAGGAAGATTTAGCGAGCCGAAATACTGAAAGTTCTCTTCCGTATAAGCCGCTTTCAAGGAGTTACTGAACTTCGTTTTGTTCCAATCCCACGAAAGAAGACTTCTTACACTTTGAGTTTTATATTTCGTTTTGGTTCCCGTTTCTTCATACACAGGAAAATGCTGTGAAGAATCAAAAAACTGGCTCTGCCAGGAAATTTTATGATCACTGTTGATCTTATAGGAAGCTCCTACATTGAATGTCGTATTGTAATAACTTCCGTTTCTGTTGATATAATTCAGATCGCTTACCTTATAATCGTTTTCGCTTACAGAATAATTACCGGAAGCTTTAAAGCTGAACTTATCATTGCTGTAAAATCCTTTTACAAAATTATTATAGGTATTAAAAGAAGCTACTTCAGAAAATAAAGAACCATGGAAACCTTTATTAAAATCAAGGGTATTATTCAGGTGGATACTTCCCCCAATAGCGCCGCTTCCATATACTACACTTCCACCGCCGGCTTTTATACCAATCTGGTCATATCCGAACAAAGCAATATTATTGATATCTCCTTGTCCTAAAAAATTGGAGTTGATATTAATTCCGTTCCATACAAAAGCCGTCTGCTGAGCAGTAGTTCCTCTGAAAGACGGTGAAGAAACAGCACCACGCCCATTTTCTTTGATATAAACCTGCGACTGAAATCTCAGGAGTTCTGAAAGGTTACTGGAGTTTTTCTCGGCCTCTTCTGCCGAAATTGTTTTTACGGGATGAAAAAGTTTCACCCTATTCATCTGGTTGTCGAAGACATAAATAGTGTCAATGGTCTTCTCTTGTCCAAAAAGAAAACAGCCATAAGACGAAAAAAGCAGTACTAATGATCTTTTTATATCCATACTCTTTTACTTTTCCTCCGAAAGCAATATGTTTTTTTGATTATAATTCTGGCAGGTCTCCTGACTTTCGCATTCTGCTCCTTCCCGTTTTTAGACAGTGGTTTTTTGCAGAAACTTTTTTTGCGATTTACAGTTGCGGGGACAGTCCGGGGGTTACACCCGATTCCCTTTTCATTCCAATATACTGGAAACCAAATTTCTTGCAAAGATAGCTTTTTATATGTATTCGCCAAAAAGTGAGATTGGAGTGTGGCAGATTAAAAATTTGGAGAAATAATTCACAAAAAAAGCTGCTTTCAATCGAAAGCAGCCATTTATCATAGAATAATTGTATTCAATTTATCTACCAATAACTTCCGTAATCGGGTTTCCTACATTTCCACTTGGGAACTGAATTTTCAATAAAGAAGATACCGTAGGTGCAATATCTGTCATGTGATAAGCCTTGTTGCTTTCTCCTTGCTTCACACCCCATCCCATAAAGATCAATGGAATATGAGAATCATAAGAGTTCCAAACACTGTGTGTAGTTCCTGTTTTAGAATATGGAGGAAGCATAGAGTCATGAGAAATTAACTGGATATCTCCACTTCTCTGTCTGTTGATTCCGTTGATAATTCTTTGTTTAATCGGCTCCGGAATACTTGATTCCTGAACTTTATCCACTGAAACAGCATATAAAACGGTAGGATCTTTCTCCAGTTCTTTTACCGCAAAGTTTCTTACATCATCCAATTCAAGCTTGCTGTCTGCCAATACTTTTCTGTCAAAATAAATCTGATAGTTATCAATCGCATTGATCAGTTTATCTGCACCAAATTTATCTTTCAGTTTTTGGTTCAGGTTCTTTTCCGCATCTTCACCGAAGAACCCTGTAGTGATTTTATGTTCTTTAAGGAATCCTACAGAATGCGCTCCACCGTGGTCAGCAGAAAGGAAAACCGTATACTCCCCTTTTCCTACTTTTGAATCCAAATATTTGAAAAATTCTGCTAGATCCTGGTCTAATCTGATATAAACATCTTCCACTTCAATAGAATTTGGACCAAATTTATGTCCTGCATAATCTGTAGAAGCAAGGTTAATTGCTAAAAAGTCTGTAATATTATCTCCACCCAGTTTTTCACCCTCTACAGAAGCTTCTGCCAGCTTCAATGTCAGTGTATTTCCAAAAGGTGTATAACGGATATTGTCTTTTTTCTTCTGATAATCCTGAGCTAAATTACTGTAAGGGAAAGTAGGTGTTTTTGAACTTCCCAATAGACCTTCCCAAGGAGAATTGTCTGGTGCACTTTCTGTATATTCGTTGATTGGAAGTAAGGTATTCCAACCGTTGGCTACTAATTTTTCAGGAAGATTCTGAGAGTTGAATGATTTTACCCATTGAGGAAGATCATTCATATACCATGTACTTGTGATGAAATTTCCTGTGCTGTCATCAAACCAGAAAGCTCCGTTTGGAGTGTGTCCTGCAGGAAGAATAGAAGCTCTGTCTTTCAAAGAAACTCCAATTACTTTTCCCTGGAAGTTGGTAGCCAGCCTCAATTCGTCAGTTACCGTAGTAGACCAAAGGTTTTTCGGAGAGTGACTTCCGATTTTCACATTGGTAGTTCCTACCGGCTGAACGCTCTCATCTGCAGTACAGTAAACACCTTTACCTGTTTCTTTATCTGTCCAGTCGTTTCCAGCAATTCCATGAATAGCCGGCACAGATCCTGTATAAATACACGTATGTCCCAAAGCTGTAATGGTAGGCACATAAGGAATATGTACATTATTCAAAGAATATCCTGTATTCAAAAGTCTTTTGAAACCATCATTTCCATACTTACCATAAAAACGGTATAAATAGTCCCAACGCATCTGATCTACTACCAGACCGACAACTAATTTTGGTCTCTCAAGTTGGGTATTTCTGTTCTTCTGCGCATTGATTGTAACTACGGACAAAAAAGTAGCTGCCGCAATTGAAATGTTCCTAAGCATCCAAGTAAATTTTTATTGACAACAAATTTAAGGGTTTTGAAAGTTTTGGAGTGTGAAATTTTATTTAATTTTGATTATTGTACAATTCATCAATCAACCCTCTATGATTCTAGGCGTATACTGGTATTTCAAATTCCCAGATCATTTATATAATTTTCAGTTTTTCAAATTTTATCCGGGATATGGTGGGCATGCCGATAACCCAGCCGAGCTGATAGCAAGAGTTCAGGTTGAAAATACAGATGATTTTATCCGAAAACTGGAAGAATTGAAAACAGATTTCAAAGAAACCTACTTACATATGAACATCGATGGAAATCATCTGATCATCAATATCAGAGACCATCTGCTTTTTGATTTTCATTTTCAATTTGCCCTAGAAATTGAAGAATTGCTGATCTGTGAAAATGCTGTATTATTAGATTCCAGTGCCCCTTTTACCATTCAATCCAGCAAAACTTATGCACCGGAAAGAGAAGGATTTAAAAATATTGAACATCGTTTCATTCAAATGGTGGGTTCAGATTTTAAAAAGTATAATGCTGAAAATTTTTCAATTAGAATCGATTGCAATATACCTTTACAGGATAAAAAAAGCTTTATTAATGACTTGATAAAGCTATGTCCCGAAGAAAACCTTAATGTATTCTACTATACTGATTTCGATTTTGAAAATCATTGCAACCTGATGCTCTTTTTTACCAATGGCAGACAGAAGAAAGAGAGGATTCAAAAGGTGGATATTAATTCTTTTGGAAGTAAAGTACGGCAGCTTGCCCAGAAATACCCTCTTCACTTCGGTCATTTCGGAAGTTTCAAACAGTATCCTTTACAGGGTCCTCATATAGAGCTGATGGTAGATGAAGAATACATTATAAATAAAAAATAAAACCATTTTAATTCAAAAATATGATCAAATTCAAATATGTCATTCTTTATGTTGAAAATGTAGAACAGTCCATGAATTTTTATAAAAATACTTTTGGTACTGAAATAAAATTCATCACTCCGGAAAAAGACTACGGAGAATTATCTACTGGAGAAACGAGTCTTTCATTTGCTTCTGTAAGCCTTGCAGGTTCCAATATCAAAAAAGGCTTTTTAACCTCAAAAGCTGAAGACAAACCTTTCGGAATGGAACTGGGATTTGTAACTGATGATGTAGAAGCATTAGTTGAAAAAGCAATACAAAATGGAGCTGTTCTTTATGAAGATATTGCAGTAAAACCATGGGGACAAAAAACAGCTTATATCAAAGATCCGGACAATTATCTGGTAGAAATATGTACTGAAATTCAATAAGCTTAAAAATACTTGATGTGGAAATAAGAAAATTACAACAATTAGCTTCTAATCCAAGCTTAGACTGGGGACATAATGGGTATACAACTGACAGAATATATTCAGTTTCCTCCATCGAATTTGGAGGTTCTTTTGAATTTAGCTTAAAAGAAAAGTCTTTACCCCATACCAAAATCTGGGAAACCACTTCTGAAGACCTGGAAGAACTGAATATCATCATTGAAAAAGGAAATTCTTTTGGTGCTTTTATAAATCAAGAACTCGCAGGCTGGATCATCTGTGAACATAGAAAATGGAACAACAGTTTTTATATAGAAAACATACTGATTGACGAGAAACAAAGACGACAGGGAATCGGAATTATGCTGATTAAAAATGCTATTAAAGAGGCCCGGAAATTAAACTGTAGAGTTATTGAACTCGAAACGCAGAATACCAACTACCCTGCTATCCAGTTTTACAGAAGGATAGGATTCAATATTACCGGACTGAATACAAGACTATACAATAATACAGAGGAAATCGCTCTTTTTATGACCTTAGATGTGGAATAAATACATGATAAAAATGGTATTATGATAAAATTTTTTACTCCTTGTTAATTAAAACACTTGTAGGTGTGCTAATTTTTCTATACATTAGTAATCAGCAAATTAAAACATGATTACTATGAAAAATGTGAAAAAATTAAAGAGAAGCCAGCTTGTGCTGATCAGTGGTGGTGACACTCCCTATGCAATATGTGATATGGATGGTAATTGCCCGCCAACGATAGGTTCTTACTATTGCAGCGATGGTACCTGTTACAGAGTTTCCGGAGGCGGTGGTGGCAACCCAGGATGCAACGAACCAATGCGTCTTTGCCAGGAATGGGAAACTGGATGCGGCTGCGTTTATATGTAAAATATTTTGTTAGATAAAATCTTGTGGGGGGCGGTTTTTACCGCTCTTTTTTATAACCCATTTCAAAGTAATTTTGAAATAAATAATTAAAAACAGGTAATCTAAAAACGATTACCTGTTTTATTTTGTCAACATCAACAAGTTACCCTTCCAAAATAACACTAATATTTTATCACAATTTTTCCTGTTGCACCCTTTTCCAGATGAGAAAAAGCAGATTTTACATCTTCAAATGGATATACACGATCAATGACAGGATGTATTTGATGCGCTGCTAAAGCTTCATTCATATGGGTAAACATTTCTTTAGACCCCACTTCTATTCCCTGCAGTCTGATTTGTCTGGACATAATTTTTACGGTATTCAGTTCAGCACTTAATCCACCGATCAAGCCAATGACTGCGATGGTACCGTCAAGGGCAATTACATCCATAGATCTGTTGATATTACTTCCTCCTACCACTTCTACAATATGGTTTACCCCTCTTCCACTGGTAATATCCATAACGTTTTTTTCCCACTCGGGGATTTGACGGTAATTAATAAGGTGATTAATTCCCATCTTTTTACCTAACTCCAGCTTCTCATCACTGCTTGATAATAAGATCACTTCAGCACCAGCCATCAGTGCAAATTGAGCAGAAAATAAAGAAACACCTCCTGTCCCCTGAATGAGTACTGTAGTACCAGGTTTAAGATCTCCTTTTTCCATTACGCCATGCCATGCTGTCAATCCCGCACAAGGCAACGTTGCAGCTTCCTCATCGCTTAAAAAATCCGGGACCTTAATGACTTCATTTTCATCAAACACGGCATATTCCTGCAACAGTCCGTCTGTTTTTGCACCGCCAAGAGAACCACCTGTCTTTTCATCAGTCAGATTTCCATCTATCCATTTGGGTAAAAATAATCCGGCAACGCGGTCATTTATGGCTAAAGTTGTGACTGCACTTCCTTTTTCGACAATAATTCCCACTCCATCAGAAACGGGCACCCTTCCTACTGGAGGTTTCCAGGAAGAATAACCTGTTACCACCATGAGATCTCGGTAGTTAAGAGAATTGGCTTTCATTTTCACTAATACTTCATTGGGTAAAAGTTTGGGATAGGATTTATCAACCAGTTCAAGAGAAGATATACTGTACTCCTTATTTACCTGATATGCTTTCATTTTACTTATTTTAAAATTGTTACACTATAGAGAAAAACCGTAATTTTATAAGACAAATGTATGCTGAAAAAATCACGAAGAATAACCTACAGCCCATTGTGAGCTACTAATAAATAAATGAGTATGAGTAAAAAGAAGCTGAGTTCTACCAATACAATCAATGAACATTATCTGGACGACAGATGTACCCTGAACAAAGTACTAAAGATTATTGGTAAGCGATGGGTAGCAGAAGTTTTATTACTGATTACCCATGATGTCTCACGATTTTCTCAATTGAAGGAAACTTTGACTGGGATTTCAGATAATGTATTATCTTCAGTACTCAATGAATTGGTTAAATCAAATCTGATCACCAAGAAGATATTCAATGAGATTCCTTTAAAAGTTGAATACCATATTACACCCAGCGGATCAGAATTGACAAAGGTGATGCACCAGCTATGCAGCTGGGGGAAGCAGAATATTCCTTATGAAGTCAGAATTCTTCCGGGATCAATGAAATAGTGAACGTGCCCATCATGACCTTAGGATGTAATAAGGCAAAAGGAAGAAAATTTCTTATTTTAGTAATAAACAGCCCTTTACAATTGTTATGAATATATGAAAACAATTTCTTCCCTACTCTTCTTTTTCGTTTCCCTGACTGTTGTTTCAGCTCAGAATCACTCTTCTGAAGGCTTCTATGAAACCTCTGATCATGTCAGGATCAAATATAAAATCTCCGGAAAAGGAGAAGCCTGCTTTTATATTCCCGGAGGTCCCGGCCAGGGATATCCGTCCTTTGAACTGATGGGTGGAAATAGTCTGGAAAAAAACATGCAGATGGTTTATATGGATCAACGGGGTTCCGGGAAATCCGGCACATCGGAAAATTATCATCTCGATAAAATGATTCAGGACATTGAGGAACTGAGACAGCAACTCAAATTAAAAAAAATATTTCTACTGGCACATTCTTTCGGGGGAATCATTGCAGTCAGTTATGCAAAAAAATATCCCCAGCATACCAAAGGACTTATTCTTGCCAATGTCACACTCCATTTCCTGAATGATGAATCGGTCAAAGAACAGATTGAATATGGGAACAGCCTTTTACAGGCAAAAAACAGAGAGGTTCCTAAAGACAGTCTTTCTTCAGAACTTTCAAAAATCAGCAGTGCATTAAGAAAGAAAAGAATCGGATATAAATTCCTGACCGAAGATATCGAAACCATAAAACAATCGGATAAGATTGATTCTCTTCATCCCCGCATTATCGACTTCGGAATGGCGGTAATCTCAAAACCCAAAGACTTCCCGGAATACTATGCCGATTATGCCCCTACCACAAAAGATATTCATGTCCCCGTACTTATCATCACGGGAAAGAAGGATAAGGCAGTCGGAACTCAGCATTATAAAACCTTCCGGTTTCCCAATCAGAAAGTAGTTTCCATTGATGGCGGACATCTTTTGTATTATGAGAAAAATAAAGACTTTGTAAACGCTGTAAGCCATTTTGTGAATACAACCAAGTGATATTGCATTGACAATTTTATTATACTACGTTTTGGCGCGGCCTTCGGCCGCGCCAAAACCCTTTTAGAAGCCATTCATTAAAAGCCAAACTCGACCTTACCTCTTTATTCATTTTAATGGTTCAAATTAAAAAACAAAACAGGCCGTCTCAAATTGAAACAGCCTGTTTTTATCTATTGTAGTACCTGCTTAAAAAGCCGGTCAATTATTAGAATTTAAGATCTCCATTCACCTCTCTTACTGCATTAGCAGCTTCAGCAAATTTCAATTGCTCTTCAGCAGTCAACGTAACGTTTACGATTGATTCTACTCCGTTTGCTCCGATGATAGCAGGAACTCCTAAGCAGATATCGTTTTGTCCGTATTCTCCTTCAAGCATTAAAGAACAAGGGATCATTTTCTTTTGGTCGCATGCAATCGCCTGAACCATTACAGAAACAGCAGCACCTGGAGCATACCAAGCAGAAGTTCCTAATAATTTGGTAAGAGTAGCTCCTCCTACTTTAGTTTCTTCGATTACATATTTTTGTTGCTCTTCGTCTAGGAATTCAGTTACAGGAACACCATTTCTTGTCGCTTTGCTCAATAGAGGAAGCATACCTGTATCACTGTGAGCTGCGATTACCATTCCGTTTACATCAGAAATTGGAGCTTCTAATGCTTCAGCCAATCTGTACTGGAATCGTGCAGAGTCTAATGCACCACCCATTCCGATGATTTTGTGCTTAGGAAGACCTGAAGTTTTGTGTACCAAATAAGCCATAGTATCCATTGGGTTAGAAACTACGATGATGATTACTTCCGGAGATTGTTTTACTAAGTTTTCAGTAACTTCTTTCACGATACCAGCGTTGATACCGATCAATTCTTCTCTTGTCATTCCAGGTTTTCTTGGAATCCCTGAAGTGATTACTGCTACATGAGAACCTGCAGTTTTACTGTAATCTCCTGTTGTACCCGTAATTTTTGTATCAAATCCGTTAAGAGATGCTGTCTGCATCAAATCCATTGCTTTTCCTTCAGCAAACCCTTCTTTAATGTCTACCAAAACTACTTCTGAACAGAAGTTCTTCATTGCTATGTATTCTGCGCAGCTTGCTCCTACAGCGCCTGCACCTACTACAGTTACTTTCATATTGTTACTTTTTAAAAATTATTTTTGTTAGTTAAGTTTAAATTTGAAACTCCCCAAATTTAACAATTCCTGAAAAAATGCGCAATCTTTCAGGAATTTAATTAGAATTAAAATAAATTAGTTGACGTTCAGTAAAAACGTATAGAGCTTTTTCGCCCCGGAAAGCACGTCGTTGTAGTTTTTTTCAGTGACTTCGTTATCCAGAACTTCTTTAAAATTCTTCCACATTGGTCCCGTATTCTCCTGATAACATCCGAAAAAGTTGAAAGTAACCTCATCAAAACCTTCTGTTTTGGAAAGCTGCTTGGCAATAACGTTACCCCCCAGTGTAGAACCTTCAATCACGTACATCGCTCCCAATGCTTCATGCTCATTCTCAAATTCAAGATCGTGAGACTCTATCTGGTTTTCCAAAGAAAGACTTTTAAGATCTTTTTCGATAAGAGAAAGCTTCTTTCTTGCATCAAGCTGAAGTTTTTCTGAATACTTATCAGAAAGGCTGTTGAATATTTTATTTTCACTGTGAAGAAGCATCAGATAATTCGTGTGAATAATCTTTTTATAATCCTCTAAAGTGAAGGTTTTATTAAAAATCTTTTCAGAATTAAAAAGTTTTTCTGCCGCATCGTGATAATCTGCTGTATTCTGTTTAAGATATTCTGATACCATAAATAACGTTTTAAAAGTTTCTCAAATGTAAGGCTTTTTGAACGTTAAAATAAAAGAAGTCCCCTCTTTATTGCTCTCAAAATCTACATTCCCCCCTATTCTTTTCATAATACGGTGCACAATAGACAACCCTACCCCATTTCCTTTGAATTTCTTGGCATTGTCCATCCTGTTGAAGATTTTAAACATTTTATGCTTCTCCTCTTCAGGAATACCAATTCCATTATCAGAAATCCTGTAGATAATAGTCTGCCCGTCTTCCGTTCCTTCAATTTCTACTTTCGGATGATCCTGATGGGAAGAATATTTCACGGCATTATTGATAATATTGAGAAATACCTGATGAAGCATGGTTTTATCAGCCAAAACATCCGGACATTCTCTAATAATAACTTCGCTCGCTGCGCTGCCATACGTCATCTTTGCATTTTCAGAGATTTTATGAATCGTAGGAGCTGTTTTCAGACTTTCAAGCTGCACTTCACTATGCTTGGCGCGGCTCAGCTGTAATACATCCTGCATCATTTCAGCCATATTATCAATCTCCTCGATAATCGTATTGATCTTGGTTTTGCTCTTTTCAGCATCAGCCATTAGATTTCCCAAAAGCATCTGGGCATTCAGCTTCATCACCGTCAATGGAGTTCCTAAGTCATGAGAAATAGTATAGGAAAAACTGTCTAGCTCTTCATTCACTTTTTTAAGCTCATCATTAAGACCTTTGATCGCATTATAGTTTTTGTGGGACGTTTCTAAAATCAAATCCCGTACAGCATGCACTGCACTTATATTTCGTGAATTCCATCTTGTGGAATATCCTTTAATATTTTCGGTAAAAATATGGAAAGACGTTCTTGGTGATATCATCTGTTTTTCCTCACCGTTTTGAGAAAAAACTTCTACCCTTTTTGAGGATTACCAGCCCAGTCGATATGTTCATTAAACTCCTTGCGGAACCAGATCAGCATCTCGTTTTTATCTCTTTCGATGAAATAAATAACCACTCCGGCTGCACTTTCAGACAGCTGAAGTTCTTCACCGTAATCTTTAAGAAAACTTCTGCTTACATAGATACGGTCATTTGTATTTGCCAATCCCCATTGCGCAATCTTTGCAATACTTTTGAGATCTGGAGTACTTCCGGCTGTTACAATACTTTCATCCGAAATAATGGCCAGCCCATCAGCTTCCGGAAGATTTTGAATCTCTGTTTTACTTTCGATAAGAGAGTCAAAAAGATGATTATGTTTTAAAAACTTTGTTTTCAGCTGAGATATATTTTCATTCAGCTCCAAGCGATAGTTCAGTTCACGTTTGGACTTAAAGGAAGAATAGGCATTCGCTGCCAATGCCGTAAAAATACCTGCCTGTACTCTGTCCTCAAGATCAATATGCTTAGGTTCTATATTCTGGCAGGTGACCAATCCCCAGAGGTGATCATCAATAATAATAGATACACTGAAACTGGAAGCTGCACCTGAATTTTTAAGATACTGCCCATGAACAGGCGACATTCCTCTGGATGCAGAAAAAGTAAGATCTATATTTTCAGGTTTCTTGCTTAGAATAGGAACCAGATCAGCATACACATTGCTGAAGATTCTTTTTCTTTTTTAAGATAAAGATCCCTTGCCTGTTTCGGAATATCAGATTCGGGGTAATGAAGTCCCAGAAAGCTTTCCATATTTTCATTCTTCTTCTCGGCAATAACCTTCCCGGAACCATCCATCATGAATTTATAGACCATCATCCGGTCATAATTCACCACCTTTGAAAGGGTCTCCAAAAGATGATCCCAAAGCTCTTTTTCATTATCGATGATGTAAAAATTATCATACTTATTCGAAATCCGCTTATTGGGATTAATCAGAACCTCCTCAAACTCTAGGAAAATATAAAGATCACTCTTGAAAACAGAAAAGTGATATTCTTTATCATTAATAAAAATCTTGTCAAAGTAGGTTTCGTTTTTACGTCTCGTAAACCGGTCTAGTGAAGTATAGATCTCTGAATCAATAATGCTATGAAAACTATGGGGAAAGTCCGTGATCTTTCTCCCGAATAGTTCATCTGAACTCTCGATTGTAAATATATCCGAAATATTCCTGCTAAAAAAAGTAATGGTACGGGACTCCGCATCAATGCCAATCAAATAACCAAAACTTTGAATAGAACCCGGAATATGGATAGGTTCTTCATGGCATTCTATAAAATTCATATATCTCTTCAGTCTATTAACCAAATATAGCATTTTTTCTGAACAGCATTCTCTTTTGTGGTACTTAATTTTAAGAGCCCTTCAGCCTGCATCCATCGAATATTCTATTAGAAAAAAAGGTTGAAAAATACATTGAAGTATTCTCCATTTTAACCCCCTTTTTATATGATATCACTAAAAGATACGAAAAAAAATCCAATTAGGATACTTTACTGCCATTAACCATGATTCATTACATGAATTACGGATTATTAACCGTAAATATTATGTTATTTAAACAAATTTTTCTAAATTTATGTCACCAAATAATGAATACAGCCTCAATACATTGAATTATTCATAATAAATTCAACGTAAAATTTAAATTCAAATAATACTATTATGAAAAAGTTCCCATTAATTTTATTTTCTCTAGTCCTTTCTATAGGATTATGGAATCCATCAGAAGCCTGCACAAGGGTGGTTTACAAAGGTCCTCAGAATACCGTTATCACAGCCAGATCTATGGATTGGCGCGATGAAATCCCGGCTAACCTTTGGGTTTTCCCAAAAGGAGCAGACCGCAACGGACAGGTAGGCTCTAAATCTGTAAAATGGACTTCTAAATATGGAAGCCTCATCAGCTCTTCCTGGGACATTGCTTCAGCAGACGGGATGAACGAAAAAGGATTGGTCGCCAACATGCTTTGGCTGGGAGAATCCCAGTACCCGAAATTTGATGGAAAAGGAAGTAAAAAGGGAATTGCCATTTCATTATGGGCACAATATTATCTTGATAATTTTGCCACAGTAAAAGAAGCTGTAGAATTTTCACGAAAAGAACCGTTTGTCATTGTAAGTGACTATATTCCGGGAACAGAGAAGTTTACAACAGTTCATCTTTCCATTTCGGACGCTTCAGGAGACAACGCGGTATTTGAATATATTGACGGAAAACTGGTGATTCATCATGATCCTTCTTATACGGTAATGACCAACTCTCCTGTTTTTGAAGAACAGCTGGCCCTTAACAACTACTGGAAAGGGATTCCGGGAACGGTGATGCTTCCGGGAACCAACCGTGCTGCAGACCGCTTCGTAAGAGCATCTTACTATATTAATGCAATACCGCAGACTGCCGATACCCGTACTGCGGTGGCGAGTGTTTTCAGTGTTATCAGAAACTGCTCGGTCCCTTATGGAATCTCTTCTGAAACGGAGCCAAATATTTCATCAACGAGATGGCGCTCTGTCTCGGATCAGAAAAACCTGGTGTATTATTTTGAAACCGTTTTCACTCCAAACACGTTCTGGGTAGATCTTAAAGATTTTGATCTTAGCCCTAAAGGAAAGGTGATGAAACTGGATTTGAGTAATAACAACACCTATAATGGTAAATCCAATGCGAATTTTAAAGAATCTGCACCGTTCACATTCTTAGGATTAAAATAAATATTTCACCACAAAGACGCTTACGCTAAGTAAAATAATCTGTTTTCAGCAGAGGAAAGGACGTAAGTATGCCACACGATGATTGAATGAGTAATCATTCTCTTCCTCTGAAAGGAGTGTCAAGTCAAAGATTTGATGGTTGGCTTAAAATGCTTTCAAGTTCATTTACAGTAAGAAACTAGTGGCAACATAAAGTTCCACAATAAAAAAACAAAAAAGATATGGCCTTTTTTTCGATTAAAAAGAAAAGCCTGATCCTGTGCATGCTGGCCTGCGGGTTATCAGCGTATGCACAAAATCAGGATTCTCTGAAGACCACACCTCCTCCACAGGATTCAGAAGACAATGTAAAATATCCGATACTGCAGATCAAAGGCCTTTTTCAGGCGCGTTATCTGGTAGGGATGTCCAAGGATATTGATGTAAACGGACTTCATCATACCGATGGCTCCGGAACTGATAATAATTTCATGCTTAAATACATGAGGGTTCAGGTTCGGGCACAAATCAGTAAACGTACAGAAGTTGTTGTCTTGGCCAACCTCGCCGATTTTAAAAATGATCCTAAAAGCAGAGTTCTTGAAAATGCTTATCTGAAGTACACCTTCAATCCCAAATTAGCGATTACGGTAGGACAGTTCAGACCCTGGTTCGGTATTGAAGAGACTTACCCTATTGACATTATTAAATCTTTAGACTGGTCTAATCAGTATACAGAGTTTGGGAAACTGGGCTGGACAAGTTTCCAGATCGGGATGTCTGCCACAGGACAGCTTCAGCTTGGAGAAATACCCTTCCAATATGCAGTTTCTATCGTCAATGGAAACGGAAAGAACCAGATCAATGATAACGACAACGGAAAACAGTATTCGACCCGTTTGGTTTTTGGACTCTCAAAAAATACAATTTCAATGTAGGTCTGAATGGAGGTACCGGGGAAGTTTTCAGCAAAAAGGTATATGCTCTGGGAATAGATCTGAGCTCACTGATCCAGTTTGATCCAAAATGGAGTCTGGATATGCAGCTGGAAGCCAAACAGGCTACCAATCACGTACTCTACAATTCCATTGCCCCGAATTACGTCCGGATAATCCTGATCAGTATTTGATCCGTGGTGCTTATTTCCTTCCCAATTTAAGATATGATATCAACCATAGAAATCTCAGTGCTTTTGAATTATCCTGCCGATACGAATATCTTGACACCAATTTCAGACTGGCTTCTAACCCAAGACAGACGATTACCCCAATGTTTGGGTTGGAATTTTTGAAAAATTACGGAGCAAGAATTCAGCTGGGAGTACAGTTTGACCGTTACAAATATCAGGTAGAAAATACCTCACAATACAATAACAATCTATTCATAGTGCAAGTACAAAGTAGATTTTAACCCACTAAATAGTTAGTATCATGAAAGAAATTAATATCAGAAACGTAGCGATCACATTTGCCGTTGCGTTGATCATATGGTTCATCCCTGCCCCGGAAGGCGTTGCCGAGAATGCATGGCATCTGTTTGCCATCTTTGCAGCAACCATATTAGGAATCATCCTTAAGGCAGCTCCTATGGGCACCATGTGTATGATGGCCATTGGCTTTACAGCCCTTACACAGGTGGTAGCTCCCGGAGATGCCGGAAAATCTATTACAAAAGCGCTTTCAGGTTTTGGAGATAAAGTGATCTGGCTGATCGGGATCTCATTTTTTATCGCCAGAGGATTTATCAAAACAGGGCTTGGAAACCGTATCGCTTTCGTATTCATAAGAGTTTTTGGTAAAAGTTCATTGGGATTAGCATACGGATTAGGACTTGCCGATGTTTGCCTGGCTCCTGCTATTCCTAGTAATACCGCCAGAGGAGGTGGAATTATCTACCCGATCATGAAATCTATGGCCATAAGCTTTGATTCCGTTCCTGAAAAACCGGAAACCCATAGAAAACTAGGGTCATTCTTAACATTGAACAGCTACTATATGAACCTCATCGCTTCTTCTATGTTCCTTACCGGTACTGCGAGTAACCCGATGTGTCAGAAATTTGCAGCCAACCTTGGTATTGATATTACATGGATGTCATGGGCAGCAGCCGGATTTCTTCCCGGTGCAGTAGCATTCTTTGTCGTTCCTCTGGTATTGTACAAATTATACCCGCCTGAATTGAAAAAAACCGGTGATGCTCCGAAAATGGCAGCACAGAAATTAAAAGAAATGGGGCCTATCTCTAAAAATGAATGGCTGATGTTATTAGCATTTTTCATTCTATTAGCCCTTTGGATATTTGGTGGAGCACTTTCTATTGATGCCACAACCACTGCATTCATTGGATTAACATTGTTACTGCTAACCTCAGTACTGACCTGGGAAGACGTAAAAGGAGAAAAAGGAGCGTGGGATACCATCGTTTGGTTTGCCGTTCTGGTGATGATGGCGAGTTCTTTGAACGAGCTGGGCTTCATTGGCTGGTTTAGTGATCTTATCAAAGTAAAAATCGGTGGTCTGAGCTGGCAGGTAGCTTTCCCTGTAATCATTCTGGTGTATTTCTTCAGCCATTACATCTTTGCAAGTGCTACCGCTCACGTAGCGGCTATGTATGCAGCATTGCTTGGTGTAGGGGTTTCTCTGGGAATTCCTCCTATGCTATTGGCTATGATGCTTGGTTTCATGGGTTCAATTTATGGGGTGCTTACCCACTACGGACATGGTCCGGCTCCGGTTTTTTTCGGAAGTGGATATGTAGACCTGAAAGCCTGGTGGGTCAGAGGTCTTGAAATAGGAATCGTTCTGCTGATCATTTATATGGTTGTAGGAGGATTGTGGATGAAAGTCTTAGGATATTATTAATTTTTAAATCAAAAATATGTTATCAACATTGTCAAGAAAAATGCTGATGTGCCTTACAGGACTCTTTTTGGGATTCTTCCTGTTGATTCATTTCCTTGGAAATCTTCAGCTTTTTCTGCCACAAGAACAGGCACACCTGCAGTTTAATGCCTATTCGCATTTTTTATCAGGAAACATCATTATCAAAATAGTGTCTTATGTTTTGTATGCCAGTATTATTCTGCATGCTGTAGACGGGCTGATTATTACTTTAAAAAATAAAAAATCTGGCGGTGGTTATCAGTCGGACAGACGCGGAAGAGCCAGCCAATGGGCTTCCAGGAATATGGGAATCCTCGGAACATTAATTCTGATCTTCCTGGTGATCCATTTCCAGAACTTCTGGTATATCTACAAATTTGGAAATCCTCCTTTGGATGAGAACGGAAATAAAGATTTATACATTCTGGTAGTGAATGTTTTCAAAGAATGGTGGTATGTTATCATTTATGTACTCTCTATGATTGCTCTGTGCTACCATTTGATCCACGGGATTAATAGTGCCGTAAGAACATTGGGACTCTATCATCCTAAGTTTGTCAAATGGTTCAAAACTATCGGAATTGCCTATTCAATCATTATCTGTATCGGTTTTGCATTGATGCCGGTGTATGTATTCTTTACTTATCAATAAACAGACTGTTATGATTTTAGATTCAAAAATACCACAAGGCCCATTGGAGCATAAGTGGGAAAATTATAAAAAGAAAGCCAGACTGGTGAATCCTGCAAACCGTAAGAAACTGGATGTTATCGTAGTAGGAACAGGACTGGCGGGAAGCTCTATCGCTGCTTCTTTAGGAGAAATGGGATACAATGTGAAATCATTCTGTTTCCAGGACAGCCCGAGAAGAGCGCACTCAGTGGCGGCGCAGGGAGGGGTAAATGCTGCAAAAAACTATAAAAATGATGGTGACAGTGTCTACAGAATGTTTGTAGACACCTTGAAAGGAGGCGATTTCAGAGCCCGTGAAGCTAATGTATACCGTATGGCAGAATGTTCTCTGAACCTCATCGACCAGGCCGTGGCCCAGGGAGTTCCTTTCGGTCGTGAATATGGAGGATATCTGAACAACCGTTCATTCGGAGGGGTTCAGGTAAGCCGTACTTTCTATGCAAGAGGACAGACCGGACAGCAGCTGCTTCTTGGAGCCTATCAAGCTTTAATGAGACAGGTGGGAAAAGGCTCTGTACAATTGTTTTCAAGACATGAAATGCTTGATCTGGTCACTATTGACGGCAAGGCCAGAGGCATTATTGTAAGGAATTTAGACACAGGAGAAATTGAAAGACATGCAGCCCATGCTGTCGTACTGGCAACAGGAGGCTATGGAAAAATCTATTACCTGTCTACCCTTGCCATGGGATGTAACGGATCGGCAATCTGGAGAGCTCATAAAAAGGGCGCTTTAATGGCTTCCCCAAGCTGGATTCAGGTACACCCTACTTCTCTTCCTCAGTCCGGAGATTATCAGTCTAAGCTGACATTAATGTCCGAATCATTACGTAATGATGGACGAATCTGGGTACCTCTGAAGGAAGGTGAAAACAGACCCCCGAATGATATTCCGGAAAATGAAAGAGACTATTATCTGGAAAGAAGATATCCGGCTTTCGGAAACCTTGCTCCAAGGGATATTTCTTCCCGGGCAGCCAAGGAAAGAATTGATGCCGGTTTCGGAATCGGACCTTTAAAAAATGCTGTATATCTTGATTTTTCAAAGGCCATACTGGAACAGGGAAAAGATAAGATTAAAGAAAAATATGGCAACTTATTCGATATGTATCTGAAAATAACAGGATACGACGCGTATAAAGAACCCATGATGATCTCCCCGTCAGCGCACTTCTCTATGGGTGGACTTTGGGTAGATTATGAACTGATGACTACCGTTCCGGGATTGTTTGCTTTAGGGGAGGCAAATTTTGCGGATCATGGAGCCAACAGACTGGGAGCAAACTCTCTTCTGCAAGCTTCTGTAGACGGATATTTTATTGCCCCTTATACGATTGCCAATTATCTGGCTGATGACATTCATACCGGGAAAATTTCACCGGATGCTCCGGAATTTGAGCAGGTTGAAAATGCAGTGAAAAACCAGATTCAGGGCTTTATGAATATCAAAGGAACCAAAACCGTTGACTATTTCCACAAAACGTTAGGAAAGCTTCTGTATGATTACTGCGGACTGGCCAGAAACGAAGAAGGGCTAAAATATGCCATTCAGGAAATCAGAAAACTAAAAGAGGAATTCTATAAAGACGTAAGAGTTTCCGGACAGGGAGACCAAATGAATACCGAACTGGAAAAAGCAGGCCGTGTTGCTGATTATTTCGAAATCGGAGAACTAATGTGCTATGATGCTTTAACCCGTAACGAATCCTGTGGGGCACATTTTCGGGAAGAGTTCCAGACTCCGGATGGAGAAGCC
Organism: Chryseobacterium sp. MEBOG07; assembly: GCF_021869745.1. Taxonomy (NCBI): domain Bacteria; kingdom Pseudomonadati; phylum Bacteroidota; class Flavobacteriia; order Flavobacteriales; family Weeksellaceae; genus Chryseobacterium; species Chryseobacterium sp. MEBOG07. The sequence continues at coordinate 1,568,145 of NZ_CP084579.1, read as the reverse complement.
ATGAGAAATGATGCGGAATACCAGTTTATCTCCGCATGGGCATGGAAAGGTGAAAATGGAGAACCTGAGCTGATTAAGGAACCTTTAGCCTTTGAAGAAATTCAGCCAACGGTAAGAAGTTACAAATAAAAAACAGAAAATTATGGATTTACATCTTAAGATATGGAGACAGAAAGATAGAAAAAGTGAAGGAAAACTGGTCAACTACGACCTGAAAGGATTAAATTCCCATATGTCTTTCCTGGAAATGCTGGACACCTTAAATGAAAAACTGATCATTGAAGGAGATGAACCCGTAGAATTTGATCACGACTGCCGTGAAGGGATCTGTGGACAGTGTGGAATGATGATCAACGGTATTGCCCATGGTCCTTTAAAAAACACAACGACTTGTCAGCTTCATTTACGGTCTTTTAAAGATGGGGAAACCATTCTGATAGAGCCATTCCGTGCCGGAGCATTCCCTGTGAAGAAAGATTTAAAGGTAGACCGGTCTGCTTTTGACAGAATTATATCTTCAGGAGGTTTTGTATCGGTAAATACAGGTCAGGCTCCTGATGCAACAGCTATTCCGATTACCCATCAGACTGCTGAAGAAGCATTTGATTCTGCAGCATGTATCGGATGCGGAGCTTGTGTTGCGACTTGTAAAAACGGAAGTGCCGCCTTATTTACATCTGCAAAGATCACCCATATGGCGCTCCTTCCTCAAGGAAAAGAAGAACGAAGCAAACGCGTTTTGGACATGATCGCTCAAATGGATACCGAGCTATTTGGTCACTGTTCCAATACAGAAGCCTGTGAAGTGGAGTGTCCACAAGGAATTTCTGTTCTGAATATTGCCCGAATGAATTTTGAGTATAACAGAGCCTTGTTTTTCAAAAAGAAAAATTAGATCAAAGAATAAAAAGATAAAAGCGCGAATTTATACATAGATAAATTCGCGCTTTTGTTTTTTAGAAGAATGTTTTCACCTATCCATTTATCATCGCCACTACTCTTGCCGGAGCTGCAGATCCACCCACAATTTTAAGAGGGAATACGCATATTTTAAATCCGGATGGAGGCAGCGCACTAAGATTTGTAAGCTGCTCTATGTGTAAATATTCTTTTTCAATTCCTACGCGGTGACCTTCCCAGAAAAATTCAGGGTCATTCATTTCTTTGGCTTTTTTAGCCATATATCGTAAAGGAAGATCCCAACCCCATTGGTCAATTCCCATGACTTTTACGCCCTGGTCAATCAGCCATTCTGTAGCTTCTTTGCTCATTCCCGTTCCTTTTTCTACAAAATCTGAAGTGCCCATCATTTTATCACGATCAGTCCTGATAAGCACTATATTTCCTTCCCCTATAGTGATTCCGTTTTTATCAAGATCTTTTTTCAGATCATCAACCGTAATGGCAACAAAGTCTTCTTTATGAGTACAGTCGATTACAATACCGTCACCATAACACCATTCCAAAGGGATCTGATCAATCGTTTTTGCAGGTTTCCCTTCTACTACAGGACCGTAATGCCATGGAGCATCAATATGGGTTGTAGCATGAAGTCCCATATTTTTGATGGTATCATCTGCCCAGCCTGTCCAGTTTTTAGGAAAAAGCCTCGCTGGAAGTCTCAGTGCCAAACGAATCAGCCAATGTGATTTTCTATGTGCTTTATGTTTGATTTTCACCCGCATGAAACATGGGTCTCCTGCATTGTACTGAATCGGTTTTGTTAAATCGACAAGCGTTGTTTTCATATGATTTAGCTAAGGAGGCAAAGGTAATGAATAAGCTAAAAAGACGAATAGATATTAGCAAACAAAAAAAGATTAGCTATTACTACTCTTTTTCTAATTCTATCGGGTTTTCGTATTTTTTGCTTTTTTCTCTTTCTTTTTGTCTTTGCTTTATCATTTCTTGACCTTGTATAATAGTGGTTTCAGAACTTTGGAGTACTCCAATTAAATTTGCATTAGCATCTTTTAATGCTTTTTCAAATTTTGGTCGAGTTGTTTCAAAAGCTTCATTATATCGATTTTCGTTTATCTTAATTAATGTACCTTTTAATCTAGATGCATTTATAGATTTTACAAGCTCAAAATCATACTCCTCTTTATCATCTGTTATTTTAACAATCAATCCAGGCAAACCACTAAATTTATATGGCCCATAAGGCAAAGGAATTTCGGGAGAATACCAGGCGATCCAATTTCGCCCCTTAAAGGTAACTTCCGCTTTTTTACAATTAATTGTGTTTATTATTTTTGTATCATTACTCAATTTCCAATTTTTAATGATCGGTTCTTTGTAAGTAAGTATTGACATTCCAACTAAGTTGAAATACTGTATATTTTCATTTGATTGTAGTATGGTAAAGGAAAATTTTGTTTTTGGAACGGATACTCCTTTTGAGCTTAACAGTTTTGCTCCATTTTCTAAAGTTTTTATTGGAAGTGTTTGGAATACTGAATCTCTTTTCAGTGATTGAATACTTGCAAAAAAAGCACGTTTATCGCCTACCTGTAATGAAAAAAGTTCTTCATGTCTATAATCAGGAGTTAATGTATTCAATTTAGCTTTTAATAAATAGGTAAACTCACCACGCAGAGTATCTTTTTTATGTAATTGAGAAAAAAATAAGACACTAAAACATAAGGCTAATAATTGAAATATTTTTTTATAGTAGTACATAGAATTATTTTTGATTGCAAAAAATATGCACTTATAACTTTATAAGGTCATAAGTGCAAATAATTAATATGAAACAAATATTAATTACAGTAATTTGCTTCAAGATTAGCAAGCCATTGATTTGCTTGTTCAGCAGTCCAATCTTGAGTTGTAGTAGCAGTCTGACCACAAAATTCTGCAATCCAAACTTCTTTAATACCCCCTTTTACAGTTTTGAGATCTTCACGAGTCAATTTTTTAATTTTTTTCATAAAATGTATTTTTTAATTAGTTCTCAAATATATAGAACTAACTCAAACCTACAGAATATCTTTTATTATGTTAAGTATCTGTTTATCTGGCAAAAACATATTTTTTACTTGAAAATTCCCCATATAAAATTGAATTAATTTATGATTTTACTTAAACAAAAAACCATTTATTAAAAAAATGCTTTTTTATTTTTTTTATATGTTAAATAATGAATTTCAAACAGAAATCTTTACATCTAAAGTCTAAAAATGGTTTTAATTATTTTGATGTATTTTTTTCCTTTTGCTTTGTTACTTTTTCCCTAAATCCCTTTTGGAATGATAATCTTCTTTGGGTCATTTTCATCATACATGATCTCAACTATTCCCTGTTTAGGGACGGAAGAGAGATTCAGGAGCGTGACAATTTTCTTGTAAACAGCGATATGTTCAACCCCTCTGAAATCTTTGAAACTCACCTGAAACATGATCTCTGGCTGGTCATTTACTGTAAGACCGGTCTGGCTTACACTGATGATATTGGCTTCGGCATTTCTTCCGGAAAAGAGGATATATTCTTCTTTTTTATTTTTAAAAAACTTCCCGACAATCAATTGAAAAGCCAATACATAAATAATCGTCATTACTCCGCTAAAAATAATAGGATGCATGAATGTCAGAAATCTCCAACCAAAATCAAAGGATTCCCGTGTATAGAAATAAGAGTATAACCCAATTACGTAAGCAATTAACAATATACCAAAAACGATTCTTAAAACGATTCCTAATGTATTGAACCTGACTTTCTGATCACTTAAAATAAAATAAGGTTCCTGTGACAGATTTGGATTTAACAATACTTTTACCTTGTTTCCGGCATTGAATCTTTTTTCCTGTGGTTTGGAATCCTGAAACATCATTTCATGTTCAATCAATGTATTTCTAAGGTTAGGAAATGAAAGAACAATCTGAATGACGTTTATATTGGTTTTGGGAATATATTTCAGGAGTTTATAATCGATGATTTTTGCCTCTCTTGGAATTCCGTTCTGCAGAATAGACTGCATGGTATTTTTCTCCTTAAAAGTTTTTACGAAAAGGGTATTGATAAAGAAAAAAATTACATAGATCCATATCAGCAAAGAAAAACCGAGATATCCATAGCTCACGGCTAATGAATTTCTCGGTTCTGTTGCGAACTCATCACTCATCATATAAATGAAAATAGGAAACGGAACGCAGAAAAAGAAGAGTAAAGCTCCCCAGAAAATGATCATGAATTTCATAACTACTATTTTGTGATGTGCAATAAAGTTATGATATTATTATTGAATAGACGTTTTCTTTTTTAAACCTCTTTTTCGAAATAAAGTCTGTAGTATTTTCCTTTATCATCCTCTCCCATTTCTAGTTTTTGTCTGTCTCCGTGGATGTAGATGTGGAAATTTTTATCCAGTTTAATGATACTTTTAAAGTGTCTCTGAGTCTTTTTTACCGCCGCTTCACTGATCGGGAATTCTTCTGCAATATTTACCTGCATGTCCTGTTCGTAATCTGTCTTAAAGTTGACAAAGCTTTCAATCACATGTTCGTCTCCCAATACTTCAGTGGCAAATTCATCAAGTTTAAACTCTTCCTTCTCTTTGAAGAAATTGATCGACTTATTCAAAAAATCTGCCTGGTCTGCTTTGGAAACTTCAAATTCCTGAGGCAGCTGCTTTGTGATATAATCTTTATAGACCATCAAAGCCTCCTGCGTGTGGAAATATTCGTCATCACGCTGCTTTACTTTCAGGAAATCTTCGAACCAGTAGTACATGTCTCCATTTTTGTTGTTGTCAACTACGGAAAGTACATATCCTGTGTCTTTATTATTGTTGTAGATCAAAGCCGCTTTATCAATTTTAGATAACCCGATTCCCTGATCTTTTTCAATATCAAATGTTTCTTCTGCAGGATTTATTTTCAGGAAAGATTCTCTCTTTTCCGTTTTGAAAATACCAATCTTGTCTACTCTGTCCGGACGGTCACTTTCATCTTCGAAAAGGACGATGAAAAGTTCTCCACTCTGAACTCTTGGGTTTTCAGCCGCTTCAAAAAGATGTTTTGCTATATTCTCAGACTCCCAAATGAACTTGGATTTATCTTCAAAAATTTCAGAAACAGCACTGTAAATTGGGTTATTCACCAGATAAGTATCACTGTAAAAATGGAAGGTTTCTTCCGATTTGAATGATCCTAAAAAGTAATTCTCAAGCAGTTCTGCCATTCCTTCTTCCAGCTTCAATTCCTCTTGTGAAAGTGTCAAGGAATCTCCGTTGATCTTATTTCCGACTCTGTGTACTATTATTTTTGAAAACATTTTTCTGAATATTTGGACTGCAAAGATATTCATTCTTATCCTTTCTGCGAAACTTAAAAAATGTCATGACGTGGGATAGATTCTATAAAGGCAAAATTTTTACCACCCCGTCAAAAATTCTTTGAATTTTCGCCACCCCTCTAAAAGAGGGGAATTATCAGTCATTCATTTGTAATGGATGTTATAGAAGGAGTTTTTTGGATTTTCTTTTCCAAATTGATAAAAACCATATCATTTTGACATGCTTTTTTGTTTAAAAAACCAGACTTAAAAACCACAATATATTAAATATCAATACATTAAATCAATATCATTTCTAACGGAATACCATTGGCATCATGATTTGAAAACATAGAATATGGACTTAAAAACATTAAACAGAATAGACAAGCTCAGAAGATTAAAAAGCAAAGGACCTGAAACTCCAAAGTGGCTGAAACCTTATCATATGCTTTTTTTTGCTTTTTTAACCATTTTCCTCTTTGGGGCCATCATCAAAATGCTTGAACACAATTAACATTATAATATTATGAACTACCTACAAGCCGTACAGGAAATCACAGACGTGGTTCCCGATTTTGAAAAAGAAGTAAAAGAGATCAAAATTCAAAATTCATACAGTATCATCCGGACCTTCACGGAACGTATTAAAAATATGATCCGCCAAAATGACAGAAATCTGTTGTTCAGAAGCTTACAAAAAATGGACAAAATTTATACTGACGGAGATACTATATTAAAAAATGCTATTGAGACGACTTTCATTTATTCTCTGGACAATTCTACCGCTTTCTGTAGTGAGGAATACAGAAAAGTGATTTTTAGTCACATTTCGGCCAACCTTCAGAAGGTATATTCAAGACAAATTTACAGCCACGGTATATAAAGGTTTTATTACATTATTGAGCCGTTTCATTACAAAGTGTTTAAATTAAACAAAAATTAAAATAACTCACAATCAATTGATTATGAAAAATAAAATCAGAAGGATTTCAGACTGGAAAACCTGGAAAACCACGACTAACAGACACAATACAGAGATATTACTCACTCACGTTGCTGTGATAGTAGGTGTATTTATTTTTGCTGCCTGCCTTTAAATTTTGGTATACATTTCGCTGCAATAAAAAGTGTTTGAAAAATTCTTAATTATGATGAAAGTACAAATGCAAACTATTAATCAAAAGGTAGCTGTTGAATACTTAAAATTTTTCTATGCGCCACTTCGCAATGAAATCACACAGTTGTCTGTTCAGGACAATTTTGCTGGGATCATGCAGGCAACCGTAAATTATCTGAAGAATCTGTTACAGGAATCAAAGATCAGTGTCATAGCCCATCACATCAAGCTGATGGATTGGCTTTACAGAAATGGTAATTCTTATGTAAGAGACATGATTGAAAACATGTTTGTAAGATCTTTCGAAAGTTTCAAAAAGCACGCAAGAATCCAACATTGGAAACTCCTTTATCAATACATGCCGGCCAGCTTCCAGATCATTTATAATGAGCAGCAGAAGCAGGATCAGATGTATTTTGGAAAATAATAAGTATAATAAAAGAGCGAAAAGGTAAATAAGCCTATTCGCTCTTTTTATATGTCACAATAAATAGCCGTATTTTTTACAGGTTGGGAAGGAAAAGAAAGATTTAACACTTTATATTCTCTACTTGGTACATAAAAATTACAACTGCGTAAAGAAAAAACTAATCCGTTTTTTTGCAAATTTACCCTTTACCCCCTTTTTTTTCGCTTTTTCACTTATTTACAGGCAACTTTTACCCTATTTTACTTCACCAATACGTACAAAACCTCTATTTTTGTGAAAAAACCGATGAAAAACTCTTTTTATGCTGTGATGATGTTAATGCTGCTAATCTCATGCGGAAATAATGACAATACAAATGATGATCCGAGGCCGATCGATAGAGAAATTTATCAGTTTGAATTCAAAAGTTACGCTGTAACAGGAACCATACTTTACAAAGGGTCAGCCGGCAGTAAATCTACTCCTGACGAGTCCTATCTGGGCAATTACTGGAGTCTGTACAAAGAACCGGCATGGAAGAAGATCGTTCTTGATCTGAAAAGCAATTCTATCCAACTAATAGCCGGAAATTCAGCTGATCTGACATACAGTTTTAAAATCATCAATGATTCAATTTTAGTCAATGACAGTAATGCGAATAAGCCGACTTATATTGGTGATTTTAATAAAGAAAATTCCACTTTTACTTTAAAGAGAACCTTTAGATATACGAAACGAGAATCGAGAAATACCGGTGATGGATTAACCATTGTTCAAAATGCGTGTTTTGGTACCACCCAATATGAAAATATGTTTGGAGCTCTTTTTACCACTCCGTCTGAGATGACAAAATCTGAAGACCAGGTTTTATGGAGTAATATTGAGTATTATTATAAAAAGTTCTAACAACTGATCAATATAATAAAAATAGGCTATCTCAAGAGCCCAATTATTTGGATTTTGAGATAGCCTATTTTCTATTTTTTATCGTGTTATTTCTTCACAAATACCTTTTCGATAGTCTGAGATTCTTCTTTACTCAGTTTTGAAGATTTTCCCAGTTTAGCAATAAAAGCGGTTACTTCTTCTGGTGTTGCCGGTGATCCAAGGTTTTGGCCTTTGTCATCAAAAGAATCAGCCAGTACTTCTCCTTTTGGGTTTAAAACCAGCCAGAAAGGAAGTCCTGCATTTTCACCTTTATATTTATTCATCAGCTCCTGTCCTCCAGGGTTTTCAAGGCTTTTCTTATCTCCTCTTTCCTGAACATCCAAATAAGCAGTGACAAATCTTTTATCAAAAATGGGTTTAGCTTCTGGAAGATCCATATTTTTTTCCATCATCTTGCACCATTTACACCATGACGCATGGAATACCAATAAGACATTTTTCTTTCCTGTTTTAGCTTCTTTAAAAGCTTTATTTAATACGACATCTGCTTTTTCCTGTGCCGTTCCTAACTGAAACAGTAATAGAGAAACAATAACAATAATTTTAGAGTATTTCATTCTGAATTTTTATTTTATTACTAAACGAATTTAGGTATTTTTCTTTAAAAAAAGGTTTTTCAATTTTAATCAATTGAGTTAAACATTTTTGTAATTTAGTCATCATAAATTAGTTTCCTGAAATAGTATAGAAACAGAAATGTCACATTTCTAATAGGTTTAAAAATGATTGAAATAAAGAAATATTCTAATCAGGCAGGACATCCTGAACCCAGACGGGTCATCAAATACACTTTATTCTGGTGTAACCATGGAAGTACTGAAGTATTGATTGACGAAAATATTTTTGTCTTAAAAACAGGACAGGTTGTAACGATTACTTCCGGACAATTTCATCAATTGAAATCTGTAGAAGGAGAACTTACTGCTTTGGAATTTACGCTTGATTTTTTCTCTAAAAATGACAGTGACATCGAACTTATTTTTCACAACGGATTATTTTGTCATTTCGGAATGAATGAAATAATTACCGTACAGAATCCGGCATTTTTCACTGAAACATTGACTATCATTGAAAAAGAGATTCTGGAACAGCCCTATCAGTATCTGATCTCCACCCATTCTCTGGTTGAATTGCTATTGGTAGAAATCAACCGCAGTAAAATTGCCAATGGTGATGAAATCTGGAAACCGGATGCTTTATTTTTAAATTTTCTGGAAAGTGTCAGGGGCCATTTTAAAAACAATTATCAGGTTTCTCATTTTGCCGATATTCTTGGAACGACTGAGGTTAAACTGAATGAGGTATCAAAACTTCACACCAGCAAAACCGCTCAGAATGTTATCTACAGCCTTATTATTTCAGAAGCGAAGAGACTTTTGCTTTATGAAAAGCTAACGGTAAAAGAAATCGCTTATCTGCTGGGCTTCAATGATCCTTTTTATTTTTCGAATTTCTTCAAAAAACATACTTCGCGATCTCCTAAAGATTATCAGAAAGCGGTAAAGGAAATTTAGAAGATTTCTATTTTATTCTTTAAATATTATATGCTTTTTCCGGAATTGTCTATTCTTTAGACAACGGCTTTCGCTGAACTTTGTACTGTAATTAAGACCTAAAATGACACGTATGAAAACTCAACAGGATACCGCCGTTTTTTTATTAAGGATTGCACTTGCTTTTGGTTTTTTATCTGCTGTTGCCAGTAGATTAAATCTTTGGGGAGCCAAGTCTTCAGGCTGGAAAAAATTCATCGATTATACAGCTGAAACGAATTCATTTTTACCCCACTCTTGGGCGCCTGCAGTTGCAGTATTATCAACTATCGCTGAATTATCGATTGGCATTTTACTTTTGGTAGGCTATCAGATACAAAAGACGGCATGGTGTGCCTCCGTTCTCACTTTATTATTTGCTGTTGCCATGAGTATTTCTTTTGGGATCAAAGAACCTCTGGATTACTCCGTCTTTGTTTTCAGTGCAGCAGCATTTCTCCTGAGTACATTTTCAAATTCTCAATGGAGCCTGGACCAACTTCTACCTCATAACAATTAAAATTTAATATAATGAACACCAACATCCACGATTACATCGTAAAAACTGAACAAAAAGAATGGCAGCCTTTAATTGAAAAAGGAATACATTATGAAGGTATTTTTGTAAAATCTTTAAGATTTGATCCCGAGAAAAACCGCTCTACCAGCATTCTTTTAAAATTTGATCCGGGAGCCAGCTATCCTTATCACAATCATCCTGCGGGAGAAGAACTGTTTATCATGGAAGGTGATGCCACTATTGCCGGTGCGCAGCTCGAAAAGGGAGATTATCTGTATACTCCGCCTAATTTTAAACATTCTGTGACATCTCAGCATGGCTGTACCATTCTTTTTATAGTGCCTGAAGAAGTAGAAATTCTTTAGATTGATCAAAAAAAACAAACCACAGTAAAAAGTTTACTGCGGTTTTTTCGTTGTCTATTTGACAAAATATTTTTTAAGCTAATTGAAGCAATTATTTTAGAGCTGTTTCATCGGGCGCTATCGGTCTGAAAACAATTAATGTTTTTTTCTTTCTTACAAGATCTACCAAGGTTTGAACGGAGAATGTAAGAATAATATAGAGCACGATAAGCACCAGTACATAGCCAATTTCATGCTGCCTGTATCCGAAAATACCTTTCCCCCAGGAGATTAATATCCATTGTATCATATACATTGAGGTTAAATTCCTGCTGCAGTATTTTAAAACACGCATAAAACCGTTTTCTTTAACCTTTGAAGTAATCGAATTGATCAGCCAAAGAAATATCAGGGTCCAGCCTGCAAAGTAGATAACACCTCCCGGTCCCATATGATAAAAGCCATTGTAATTATATTTTCCATACAGAAAAACCAAAGGTGCTCCGACAGCAATAAACACCAGACCTGCATACAGCATATTCCTAAATAACTGCGTGCTGTTGTAGTTCAGTTCCAGATACCATTTCCCGAAAAACATTCCGATGATGATAAAGGACATCCATGGAAAAACAGGAAAATATACATAAGCTGGATAATCAGTGCTGAAAAGAAGATCCAGAATATAATTAATGACCGGATAATCAATATGGATTCCGCTTACTTCCCGGGATACAAGGGCTACCAATAACCCTATGGCAAGAATGACATATTTATTTTTGACATATTCTCTGATAAAGCCCACGAACAGTAAAGACATTCCGGCAAGCTGTAAAATGTCTCCCAGCATTACCAGATATACATATTGCTGTTCTATGGGGGCGTTCCATCCATATTTTTGGATAAAATTATCCGGAGCAAAATTAAAAATCACAGGGATCATAAACTTCATGAAATTCATGAAAAGGCCTGCAAACACAAGTAAAACTCCGCGCTTTAATGCACTCTTAAGGCTTTGATGGCTGGAAGTCATGAAGGTGATTCCCATACAGATTAAAAATATTGAAGTTCCCCGGCCTAAAAAAACAATAAAACTGCCAATAGCAGATTCTGATTGTGATTTCACATTGGCATAGATCAATAAGGTATGGATAATAATCATTCCTATAACACTCATTCCTTTTATCAAATCCAGTGCAGGAATTCTTTTGCTTCGTTCTTCCATTGTTTTCAGTTTTTTTAAGTTTTTCACCAATACTATTGATCGGTCAATATTTTTGATTACGTTTAGATTTTTGTAGATATATATAATTTAAATTAATTTTCTTATTATAATTGAGTAATCCCCATTTACATTAAGTTTTATCCCAACAATAATTTTAATATTTTTATTAATTCTAAATAAAAACAAATATACGTATTAAAACTATATCATTTAATTTCTTTATAAATTTTCATGATTAATTAATCATCCTATTTTGTAAAAGAACTTTAGGACTGAATAGAACAGAAAATCTAAAACAAAACACCTCTTTCAATTATCTTGAAAGAGGTGTTTATATTTATTATTTTATTCCGCTAGTCTATGATTTCGGTAATTCCGGCGGACGCATTTTGTATTTGTAGCTGTTCAGGGTTTTTAAAAATTCTACAATATCAAAAACCTCATCATCCGTTAAATTCAGTTTTTCTACCATTCCTGATTTGTGAGGAAACTTAGGATCATTGATCTGATCACCTTTAGGAATTTCTCTGCCCATTCCTGCATTATACATCATGACGATATTGGCAAGTTCAGGGAAAAGTCCGTTATGCATATAAGGTTTGTTCTCTGAAACTTCCCTCAGGGTAGGAGTTTTAAATTTCCCTACGTCTTCATTCTTTTTAGTCACGATATATCTTCCCAGATCTTCATACTTTCTTCCATAATACGTGAGTCCTAGATTATGGAATTTCTGATCAGAAAAATAAGGGGTATTATGACAATTGATACAATTGGCCTTGGTACGGAATAAGTGAAGTCCATTGACTTCAGAATCTGTTAAGGCATCTTTTTTTCCGGAAACAAATTTATCAAACTTCGATGGTGGACTTATCAGAGAGCGTTCAAATGTTGCAATGGCTTTTGCAATTTTCTCTTCTGTAACGTCCCCATTTCCGAAAGCTTTTACAAAAAATGGTTTATAATCTTTGATCTTCTTGATATTCTTTGTCGCCATCGACATATGAAGATTCATTTCCACCGGATTTTCGATAGGGGCTTTTACCTGTTCTTCCAGTGTTGCCGAACGACCATCCCAGAAGAAGGTCTTCGCATAACCGATATTCACCAAAGTAGGAGCATTTCTGACTCCCGTTTGTCTGTCGTGCCCAAACGAAACCCTGCTTCCGTCTGACCAGCCTATTTCTGGATTGTGACAATTTGCGCAGGAAATCTGTCCGCTTTTGGACAATCTTGGATCAAAGAACAACATTTTTCCCAGCTCCATCTTGTCTTCGGAATAGGGATTATTTTCAGGAAAGTTCATTTTAGATAAAGGTCCGATATCCTGAAAACCTTCTTTAGCCTCATCAAATAAGTGGGCAGCCGGCCATTTGCTCTGGTCTCCGCTGCTGTATAAAGTACGAAGCTCTTCCACGGAATATCCCGTAGGGTCATTAGAAGTATAACTTAATAAAGATATCATTCCGGCCATTGCCAGAAAAGCGATATATCTGTCTTTCATTTTTTTTAATAATAAACATTGAGTCCTACCAAAGCAACATGATTAGCTCTGCCATTGTAGTCTACTTGATTTTTATACGTACTGTTCATCAGCCATGTCTGAGAAAAACTCCCAAACAGCTCATACCTGATTTTGTTCTGATCGAAAATATAACTTGCGTTAAAATTAAGACCAATTTTGGGCGTTGCATCATAAGCAAAGTCCGGCTGAGCGATTTTAGTTGCAAAGATATTCTCTTTTGTACTTTGATAAGGCTGATAATTGAATTCTTTTTCCAAAGGTACATACAGATTTTGTGAAAGACCAATTGCCAGTTTATGAGAAGGTTGTAAAGCAAATTCTTTTTCCGCTCCCAAGCGGTAATTGAAAAAAGAAAGTTTACGGTCCATTACCACCGACAGATCCTTTACATGATTTTTTCCATAGGCTGCATCAAAAAGAATTTTAAAAGCTTCATTTTTATGATTGAACCAAACTACACTATTCTGCCAGGAGAGATTTTTCTGTTCCAGACGATACGTTCTATACTCCAGCGGATAATTGTAATTGGTATCCAGCTGATCCTGATAGGTCACCATAGAAGCCCATTTTTTCCCATTATAATTTCCTAAAAAATTAAGGTAGAAGTTATGCAGGTCGGTTTTTAATCCTGAATACTTTGTGTAATCTGTATGATATGCATAATTGGCATCCTGGTATTCATACACTTTGTAGAAACGTTCGATGACATTTTTATAGTCATATCCGGCAGAAAAGTGAGTATTGGCAGTATTAAAAGCATATTCTCCACCCCAGATATAACCGCCCATCTTATATTCGGAATTTTTATATTGAGTATTCCCGATATATTGGTTACCATAGCCCTCATTGTAACGGATATAAATACTGTCATTTGCTGGTATATTTCCACCAAGATTAACAAACATAATATTGTTCTCTTTATAATGATATAGATAGCTCAGTTTCCCAAAAATGGAATGTTGGCGCCAATTTAATCCTAACTTAGCAAATGCTTTATAATTATAATTATCCACTTTTGGTCTTGGATCCGCATTTTGTCTGTAAGATTTGGCATACCTTCCTTCCCCTCCTATTTGCAGGATAACCGGTTTTATAGGATTATAGGCAAATTGTCCGTTGATAAAGTAACTTTGTTTCTGCCATCTTGCTGTGCGGGGAACCCAATAATATGAAGGGTTATAAATAAATGAAGAATTGGTGGTTCTCTCATCATTCAGAATATAAGGAACATTATCCTCAGTAGTTTTATCTGCATGAAGTCTTCCTGATAATGCAATTTTATCATTCAACTTATAAACACCTTCAGACTGAAAACTAAAGTTTCCTGTCTTTTCGGCTGTCTGAACTCTTTTAAAATTTTGTATTGTAGAAGAATATTGAAAAGTTGTCCGTGAGAAATCAAGAGGTTGAAAAAATGAGAGATAAGGATCATTTATCCTGATATTCTTTTCTACAGAACTGATGTTGATACTATCTAACTGAGTCGCCTGAGCATGGAAAAACTGACTGCCTAATACAGCCAATCCCAACATACTGTATTGAAAAGCTTTAATTGTCTTATTTTTATTATTGTGCATATCCTCGAGGGTTTGCTTTAATCGTTACAAAATCATTGGCAGAATTATTAGTATCCTGCAGTACTACACGGCCATTAATAATTTCTTTCGTTTTACGGATTACAGATAGACCGGTAAAAGTACCTTCTGCTAATCCGGTACTATTAACAATGAAAGTTCTTGAGGCATCTATATCTGCAGGAAAGTCTTTAGGAGCTTTTTGCTCCTTATCTGTAATATCTATTCCGTCTATGATATAGTTTTTGGGAATCTGTAGAAATAAAGTTCCGGTAGGCGCTTTAGGTGCTGCCACTTTTTTCCAGCTTGCCACTTCTGCATCTGTTGCTCTAAGAATTCCTAGTCCCAGCATTGAAGTTACATTCAGAATTAAGTCATTAGAGGCAATACTCCAATAGCTTACCTGCATATCCGGCACCATAATATTTTGGATATCCCACAGAAAAGGCTTTTTACCATTACTTAAGTTATAATCTCCCATATAGGTTTCAAAATCTGCATGGCTCAGGTCAACCGTTTTTGAAGGGTCCTGTATGGCTACACCAGTACCATTAATATCATCAAAAGGCATTTTATGGTTAATGGCCGTTTGAGCTACAATAATACTTTTCCCTGGTAAAATAGGATATTGGCTCCCATTTCCAGGTATTTTTATAAGGATATTGGAATATACATAATCTGTATTGGCAGCAGATCCGCCGCCTGCAGTCTTGCTCCAATCATACTGTCCGTTAGACAAGGTATAATTGGTCACATTATTATTTGTATTACCTTCAAGAAATACCAGATATAAACCATCAGCATAAATAGTCTGATCTGAATTGTTGTGAACTTCAATAAACTGATCTCTGAAATTGGCTCCTAATTTCGTATCAGAACCTGCATAATAATACTGCTTAATCACAAGATCTCCAAGGTTACCACTGGTGATTCTGACCAATTTCGAAGAGGTATTGGAATTGATCGTTACTTTTTCATCAAACCCTCCAAAGTGCACAATTTCATAACTGGTTTCTTCCCCGATCTGTTGTTCATATTCCTTCTTCTTCAGTTGAAGTTCAGCCTGAAGGCTATAAGTTCCCGGTAACATAGCAGATAATTTCAGGTCTCCATTGGCATCAGTTTTTCCTGTAACCTTATCACCTGTTGCTGCATTTTCCATAGTAATTATAACGTTCGCTGCCCCTTTGTCTGCAACGGAAGGATATTTGGAGGCATCATATTTAATATTCACGGTAAAAGGAACAGGTTTAATCTCTTTATTTCCACCGAAATCATCATCTCTGTTGCATCCTACAAGGAAAAGAATTGGTATGATCAGCAATACTATTAATCGTTTCATTGTTGTTATTTTTTAGTATTATTATTAAAATTTATATGAAATATTGGCTCCAAAAGAAGTAGAAGTAAAGTTGGAATATACATATCCCTTTTCATCGTATGCTCTCAAATTGAAAACATTACTTACATATACCGATAATCTGAAACCACTTAAGAAATCTTTTGTAACCCTTAAATGAACGTTATGCAGGGTTTTATTATATAAACCTGAAAGTTTTTCATCGGAAGGCTTCAGGAATAAGTTCTGATAGAGAGGATTTGTCCTATCATTTTCTGGAATCATTTGTATTTCTCCATCATATTTAAGATAACCTACAGGGTAAATGTCATTCGCACCTGTTAACTTCCTATCTGAAAGAAAATGATCTGTTCTAAGACCTATGATAAGACCCGCTTTAGCCAGGTGATAGTCAAAGCTGAAACTCGCTCTGGCCATAGAACTTTTATTTCTGGTATCATTATAAATTCCATATTCGAAATTCTTATCTGTAATTTCAGGAGCTTTGAAAGTATAAAGCCCATCATCCTTCCGGCCTGAAGTTTCAACATAGCTTGCATTGAAACCGATCACAAGATTAAGAGCTTCTATTTTTTTGAAACTTGCCATAAACTCTAATCCTTTATCTACTGACTCATATCCATTGACAATACGGTTCTGGAGATAATGAAATTTTTCTGTTCCCACTATTTCGAAAGTAGGAATTTCTGTTCCCCCAATATTGACATTTACTTTAGCTTTATTCATTGTCTTTAAAACACTCATAGTCGTAAAGCCATCAAATAACTTATTATAGTACCCTGTAAGGTTAAAGGTTCCGAAAGGAAATCGGTAGTCCACCCCAATCTCTGTTTTCCAGCTGCGTGAAGGTTTCAAATCGGAATTATCCCCCGGAGTCACTACTGTCTGCATAATCGCTGCTGAATAATAACCTGGTAAACGATAATCTCCTAACAGGAAGTCAAAATACCTCGGTGCTGTGTACAGCTGGTTCAGTGAAGGAGCTTTAGATGTTAATCCTAATCCTCCTCTTACAGAAAGGTTTCCTATTTGATAAGATGTATTAAATCTTGGTGAATAGGTAGAAAATGAATTCTGCAGATCGTAACGCAATCCCAGATTGGCTCTTAAAATATTTTTGTTAGCAAAAACTTTGGTAATATTATCCTGAACATAAAAAGCATATTGTTTACTTGAAAATACATTATCCCGATAATTATAATCTCTCATACCGTCTGAGCTTTGACCTGCTGTTTTAAAAGTGGCAAACTGACCTGCCGTTCCATATCGTCCTTTTCCAAAATTATCTCCATATCTGAAGTTTACTCCTAAGCTATAAGCATGAAACCATTTAGATGAAGTTACTTTACTTCCATTTACACTGAAATTGGTATAAATATTAAGGGGTTTCCCATCTGCAAAAGCTTGGTTTTCGTAACTGGGTGGTGTATAAGGAGCATAGTAAACAGCATCTCCTGCGGAATTTCCATAAGGACGGGCACCTTGGTTCAGCCAGTATCTACGTTCTGTAAGTTGTGTTGCGTAGCTAAGCCCAATATCTGCACTTGCCATTCTAAAAAAAGGTTTACTACCATTTCGCGCAAAATTGTAAGAGATATTGTTTCCTAATGAAAAACTTTTATTATCTACATTAATAATGATCCCATCAAGATCATCCGGATCTTTTTTTCCTTTACTGGTATTGGTAGAAAATGATGCAGAAAGTTTATTACTGAAACCATTTTTTCCCTTTGATGACCAAATAAGATTAAAATTTGTTCTGTCATAGCCCACTAAACTTGTTCGTGGATCAGAAAGAGAATTCATATAGTCTACAGAAACATTAAGTGCATTATTTTTATTGAGTCCAAAACCTTTGGTAAGACCAATCTGATAAGTTCCTTCTCTGAGTGATGCATCCAATCGAAGAGGTGAAGCCTTTGCTATTGTATTTACTTTAATAAGACCAGAAGTTAAATCTCCATACTTTGCATCGGGAATACCTTGTATGACTTCAATACTTTCTATATTTTCTGTTGGTATTTCTCTTAAGTCAACTCCGTAATTAGGCTGTCCTGGAGTTAAATTTCCACCACGGCCTGAAGTAGTAAAACTAATATTGAAAGGACCCTTATTGGCAGAATCATAGCTCTGCATATTCTCGTTATTGGATAAGACGATATCATTAACCATCAATTGTACCCCAAAAGCTCTGTTTCCAAAATCATCTCCACCGGGGATATTTCCTGATCCTGTTACAGGTGATCCACTGGCTGTTCTGAAAACAATATTTTTAAACTGAGTGTTGTCAAACTGCTGTACATATTGACCTGGTAATTGCTGCAAAACATCTCCGATAGAAAATGATTGCAGGTTTTGAAGTGCTTCCTGCTGAATGGAAATTTCTGAGAACTGTTTTTTTCTTGCGGTAAGCTGTACGCCTTCGATTCTGATTTCTGATCTTTCGCGGGATGAGCTTTTAGGTGACAGGATCTGAAGCTGTAGTTCATCTCCCTCTTTTATGATAATAGTTTCTTCTCTATTGTTGGCATTCAGGAAGACGATCTGACATTTCCCCTTAAGAACCATAGAATTATCTTTCTTATGAATCTCTTTACACTCTTTCAAACCACCACTAACAAGTTCTCCTTTTTTGAGTTGCCCATTATGATAAAATTCTACTTTTTGAGCAGACAAGAATCCACCTGCTGTTAAAAAAACAGCACCAACTAATAACGATACTTTCACCCTTAAAATATTTAGACGGCAAAATTAATTATAATTATTCTAAATAAAAAGTAGATCTATGAAATAATTAAAGTTATTTTAACTTAAAATAAAAGAATATTTACATATAAATCCCCAAATAAAGAATAAAACAATAAAGTAAATCATACTTAATAGTTCCTTTTAAGGCTTACTACAATTAATAAAATTAAGTTTCCTTCCTAAAATATATTCTAGAAAAAACAATAAATAAAAGCCACCTTCTATGGTTTAAAAGTGGCTTTTATTTAATTTGAATAAATCATATAAAAAAAACGACTCCTATTACTAGAGTCGTTTCTTTTTTATTCTTCAGAAAAATTATTTTTTTAAATCTGCTTTTACATCTTTATAACCATCTGAAACTGCATCTGCGCCTTTTACAGCAACATTCTTAACACTTTTTGCACCTTTAGTAGCCGTTTTCCCAACCCATTTTGTGCTGTTTTTAACACCTTTTTTTGTAGCTTTTGCCCCTTTTCGAGTTTTATCTCCAACCCATTCTGCACCATTTTTCACTCCTTTTTCTGTTGCCTTTGCTCCTTTCTGAACGGCATTACCTACATTTTTGGCGTCCTGTTTTACAGTTTCTTGAGCATTAATAGCTATTGCAAATAATCCAAAAGCTAATAAGGTGAATAATTTCTTTTTCATATTGTCATTTTTTTTTAATTAACTAGGTGAATATAGCATAAAACAAGCCAAATCTTTATCATCAAAAAAAAATAATGAAAGCAGCTTATTCCTCTCCTTTCAATATCGTATAAAATTTTTCTTCTTAACGAAAACATGGCTTAAAATCGTCAACACAAATATGACTTAAATGTTGAATTTTGTAATTGTAAGAGGAATAGGAATAGGAATAAAAAAAACAGCAAACAATGTTTGCTGTTTTTTTATTTATAACTGAAATTAATCAATAATTATTTTACTTCTTCGAAGTCTGCATCCTGTACATCTTCAGCCCCAGCGTTTCCACCAGCGTTCTGAGCTCCTGCACCTGCATCAGCACCTGGCTGTTGACCAGCTGCATATAATTCTTCCGAAGCTGCCATCCATGCTGCATCTAACGCTTCAGTTTTAGCTTTTACGTCATCAGCATTTTTAGCTTCGAAAGCCGTTTTTAATTCTGCGTGAGCTGCTTCGATTGCTGCTTTTTTGTCAGCAGAAAGTTTTTCACCGAATTCTTTCAATTGCTTTTCAGTCTGGAAGATCAATCCGTCTGCTTTGTTGAAAACTTCAACTTCTTCTTTTTTCTTAGCATCTGCTGCAGAGTTTTCCTGAGCTTCTTTCTTCATTCTTTCGATTTCTTCGTCAGAAAGACCAGAAGAAGCCTGGATTTTGATCGTCTGCTCTTTACCAGTTCCTTTATCTTTAGCAGATACACTTAGAATACCATTAGCATCAATATCAAAAGTTACTTCAATTTGAGGAACTCCTCTTGGTGCTGGTGGAATATCCTGAAGATCGAATCTACCGATTTCCTTGTTATCGTTGAACATTGATCTTTCACCCTGTCCTACTCTGATGCTTACCGCTGGCTGATTGTCAGAAGCTGTAGAGAATACCTCAGATTTTTTAGTTGGGATAGTAGTGTTCGCTTCAATTAATTTCGTGAATACAGACCCCATTGTTTCGATACCTAAAGAAAGTGGAGTAACGTCAAGTAATAATACATCTTTTACATCACCTGTCAATACACCTCCCTGGATTGCTGCACCAATAGCTACAACCTCATCCGGGTTAACTCCTTTAGATGGTTTTTTACCGAAGAATTTTTCTACTTGTTCCTGGATGATTGGGATTCTTGTAGAACCTCCTACCAAGATTACCTCATCAATATCAGAAGTTGATAAACCAGCATCTTTTAATGCTTTAGCAACCGGCTCCATAGATCTTCTTACAAGATCAGCAGATAATTGCTCGAACTTAGCTTTCGTTAAAGATTTTACTAAGTGCTTAGGACCTGTAGCCGTAGCAGTGATATAAGGTAAATTGATCTCAGTCTGAGTAGAAGATGATAATTCGATTTTAGCTTTTTCAGCAGCTTCTTTCAATCTTTGAAGAGCAATAGCGTCCGCTTTTAAATCTACACCTTCTTCAGCTTTGAACTCATCAGCCATCCAGTTGATGATCACATCATCAAAGTCATCACCACCTAAGTGTGTATCACCGTTTGTAGACAATACTTCAAATACACCATCTCCTAAATCAAGGATAGAGATATCGAAAGTACCACCTCCAAGGTCATATACTGCGATTTTCTGATCTTTATGGCTCTTATCAAGACCGTAAGCTAACGCTGCAGCTGTAGGTTCGTTGATAATTCTTTCTACTTTAAGACCTGCAATTTCTCCAGCTTCTTTAGTCGCTTGTCTTTGTGCATCGTTGAAGTATGCAGGAACAGTAATTACCGCTCTTGTTACTTCTTGTCCAAGATAATCTTCAGCAGTTTTCTTCATTTTCTGAAGAGTCATTGCAGAAATTTCCTGTGGAGTATATTCTCTATCGTCGATTTTTACTTTTACAGTATCATTGGGTCCTGAAACCACTTTATAAGGTACTCTTGAAACTTCAGAAGCATCATCTTTAAAGTGCGTTCCGATAAATCTTTTGATAGAGTAAACAGTTTTTGTTGGATTCGTTACAGCCTGTCTTTTTGCAGGATCACCTACTTTTCTTTCTCCGTCTTCTGTAAAAGCTACAATAGAAGGAGTAGTTCTCTTACCTTCTGCGTTAGGAATAACAACAGGGTCTTTACCCTCCATTACAGCAACACAAGAGTTGGTTGTTCCTAAGTCAATTCCAATTATTTTACTCATAATATTTTATATTTTTTCTATTTTTAATTTAATTTACACTCTCAATTTCTCAATATCTATACCATTCAAAGAATTATGACAAAATGACACAATAAAAACAAAACCCCTGATAAAATCGGGAGTTTGTATGATTTAATATGGAAATATTTTCATATAATTTTTACAAGAATAGCTCTTAGCCTATTTAAATCTATTCATTAATTCTTTTTCTTTTTTCTGACATATTTTACAATATAACATTTTGCTGTACATTTAATATAAATAATCCTTATTAACTTGATATATCTTATCATTTGCTGCATAAAAGTAGAATTTCTCAATATTCACTTTATAAAACACATTGATTATCAATATCTTTATTATCAACACCACAAATTAATTCACTAATATTTAAAAATTAATTAAAGTTTAACCTAAGAAATAGAGACAGAATCTGTACGAATTATTATTTTTGATAAAATATACACATTTAGAATGTCATTACACTTTAATCCACGAGATATCACATGGCTTGCCTTTAATGAAAGAGTTTTACAGGAGGCTATGGATGAAAAAGTTCCTTTACATTTAAGAATACGTTTCCTTGGAATCTTCTCCAATAATTTAGATGAATTTTTCAGAGTACGTGTTGCCGGATTAAAGCGTGCCATGGATTTTAAGGAAAAAGTGATTGCTGAGTCTTTTTATCAGCCACCCTCCAAAATCCTTCAGAGAATCAATGAAATAGTCATGAGGCAACAGCTGAATTTCGACAAAACCTGGAAGAAAATCCAGACTGAAATGGCTGAACACAATGTTTCCATTAAAAATTCTAAAAATCTGACAGCAAAACAAAAAGAGTTTGTCAGACAATATTTCGACGAAGTGGTAGAATCTAATGTCATTCCTATCCTTCTTCATGAAAATACACCGATGCCTTATGTGAGGGACAAAAGTCTTTATTTGGGGGTAGCGATGAGAAAGAAAGACTGGCAGTATTCCAGCAATTATGCCATTATTGAGATTCCTTCCCGTTTTGTAGGACGATTTGTTTTGCTGCCTACAGAAGATCCGGAAGAAAAAAATGTAATGCTATTGGAAGATGTGATTACCTTTAACCTACCGCACATATTCTCTTATTTCGGATATGACGAGTTTGCAGCCAATGCCTTTAAAGTAACAAAAGACGCCGAATTGGATCTGGACAATGACATCCGAACCAATTTTGCAGAAAAGATAGAGAAAGGACTCAAAAACAGAAGAAAGGGGAAACCTACCCGTTTCGTTTTTGATAAAGATATGGATAAAGCTTTGCTGGAACTTCTTATCAGAAAGCTGAATTTAACTAAGAAAGACAGTATCATCCCTGGAGGAAAAATTCATAACTTCAAGCATTTCATGGATTTTCCTGATGTTTTTGAAAAGTATGAAAGGCCTGTGGAAAGAACTTCTTTTACCCACCAGGCATTTGAGCATGGCGAAAGAGTGACAGATGTTATATTAAAAGAAGATATACTTCTTACCTTCCCTTATCATAAATATAATCCGGTCATTGACCTTCTGCGTGAAGCGGCAATGGACCCGGATGTAAAATCTATACAGATCACGGCTTACCGTCTTGCCAGCAGCTCAAAAATTATCAATGCATTGATCTATGCGGCAAGAAATGGCAAAGAAGTAACTGTAATGTTGGAACTTCAGGCAAGGTTTGATGAAGAATCCAATCTGGAATGGAGAAATATGCTGGAGCCCGAAGGAATTACCGTTCTTGTAGGAATTCCAACCAAAAAAGTGCATGCCAAGCTGTGTGTTATCAAAAAGAGAGCACACAACAAGACCATTCAATATGGATTTGTAAGTACAGGAAATTTCAACGAGAAAACAGCAAGAATATATGGTGACCATTTGTTGCTGACCGCAGATCGTGGCATCATGGCAGACATCAATAAAGTTTTCAATGTTTTGAAAAAACCAAAAGATGACTTTATTCCGGTTTTGAAAACTTGTAAAAATTTATTAGTTTGTCCTCAATTTATGCGTGAAAAGATTGTTCACCATGTCGATAAAGAAATCGAAGAAGCTAAGGCAGGACGAAGAGCAGAGATCATCGTAAAAGTAAATTCTCTGAGCGACAGATTGTTGATTGAAAAATTATACGATGCAGCCAAAGCAGGAGTGGTGGTCAGATTGATCGTAAGAGGAATCTATTGTGCCGTAAATCAGAAAGATTTTAAAGAGAAAATAAAGGCCATCAGTATTGTAGATGAATACCTGGAACATGCCAGGGTTATGTATTTTTATAATAAAGGGGCCGAAGACATGTACATTTCTTCCGCAGACTGGATGACCAGAAACCTTGATTACAGGATCGAAGCAGCGGCTAAAATAACGGACAAAAATCTCAAAAAAGAATTAAAAGATATTCTTGACATTCAGCTGAGAGATAATGTAAAAGCCAGAATTTTGGACAAAGGACTGAGCAATGAATATATAAAAAATGATAAAAAAGAATGCCGTTCACAAATAGAAACCTATAAATATTTAAAAGCTAAAACAATCAAAAAATGAAGATAGCAGCGATAGACATAGGGAGTAATGCAGCCCGACTTCTTATCAATGAAGTAAAAGTAAACAACAGAAAACCGGAATTCATCAAGCTGAACCTTCTCAGAATACCTCTGAGACTGGGAATGGATGTTTTCACCATCGGAAAAATAGGTCCGGAAAGAGAAAAAATGGTCATCGATTCCATGAAAATCTTCAGTGACCTGATGAAAATATACAAAGTAGAACATTACAGAGCCTGTGCTACCAGCGCTATGCGTGATGCAGCCAATGGTAATGAAATTATAAGTCAGGTAAAAGAAGCCTCAGGAATCAATATCGAGATTATTTCCGGTGATGAAGAAGCTACCCTTATTTATGAGAACCATGTAGCAGAAGGCCTTGACAAAGAATTCGCCTATTTATACATTGACGTAGGTGGAGGTTCTACCGAGCTTACCTTCTATGAAAACGGTAAAATGGTTTACGAAAAATCTTTCAATATCGGAACAATCCGACTTCTCAATAACCTCGTTACGGTAGACAACTGGAATGAAATGAAGGAGGAGATAAAGACAAACATCATCAGCAAAAAGCCTATTGTGGCGATCGGGTCAGGAGGAAACATCAATAAAGTATTCTCCATGAGCAAAACCAAGGACGGAAAACCAATGTCTTTGGCTCACCTGAAAAAAACGTATAAAGAGCTGAATGAGCTGTCTGTGGAAGAAAGAATGACAAAACACAACCTGAGAGAAGACCGTGCCGACGTACTGGCACATGCACTGGGCATTTTCAACAATGTCATGTCATGGTCTGACATCAACAGAATATTTGTCCCTAAAATCTCTGTAGCCGATGGACTGATTCATAATATCTACAGTCAGTTACAACATCATAAATAACGACATTCAACACTATATAAAGCCAGCCATTTTTGAGCTGGTTTTTTATTTTAGAAGCTTTTCCCGCTTTCCGCTGTATCTTTTTCGCTAACACCTGCCCAATGCCATACAGAAAAAGGATGTTGCTACAATCGGGGCTAGGGTCACATTCATCCATAACCTAAATTGTCATTGTGACACGCGAACATGATTCATAAGCAACCAGGCAATTTCTATATTGTTAAGTTTTGGCTAAAGCCAATGGAAATTTTCTCATTTTCTAAGGCGGGCTAAAGCCCACCCCTATTGAATTTCACCAACAATATTTTTTATTAAAAATTTTCTCAAATTTTAAAGTAAAACCTCTCCCCCATTCGTCATACGATTATCAATAGCAAAGCAATGAACTCAATCAAAATAATTCTTACAGGAGCTACAGGAATGGTAGGCGAAGGTGTTTTAATGGAATGTCTTGACAATCCTAATATCTCAGAAATACTCAGCGTAAGCAGAAAACCCTCTGGAAAAACACATCCTAAGCTGAAAGAATATCTCGTTCCCGACTTCTTATCAATCGACCTTCATGATGAAAAACTGAAAGGTTATGATGCCTGTTTTTTCTGTGCAGGAATCAGCAGCGTAGGCATGAATGAAGAAGACTATACCAAAATAACTTACGATACCACCCTGCATTTTGCAAAAGCAGTTTTGAATCAAAATCCGGAAATGGTTTTCAACTATGTCTCCGGAGCCAGCACAGACAGTACAGAGAGCGGAAAACTTATGTGGGCAAGAGTAAAAGGCAGAACCGAAAATTCTTTAAAAAAGATGAACTTCAGGGGAGCTTATAATTTTCGTCCTGGATTCATGAAACCTGTTGACGGTCAAGTGAATGTAAAATGGTTTTTTAAACCTTTTATTTGGATTTTTCCTATTTTTTTTCAGTCAAAATCATTAACTTTACACGAAGTGGGTAGAGCAATGATCAATGCCACACACAAAGGGTACCCTACCTCCACTTTAGAAATTAGAGATATTAAAAATTTAGCGATATGAGAGACATGTTAAAAAGAATTGTTCTGGTTATTTTTGTACTCTTGCTTCTGACTGCAGTTTCAGGATATTTTTACATGCAGAAACATCCGTTGGAAGGAAATAAATCAGGTACGATTTTAAATTTTTCAGGAAAGCCAGAGAAATAATTTCATTCTAATGCTTCTCATTCAAACATAATTTTATCTTTTTATCGGAAACAAACCTATTTTTTAAACATTTCTTAAGATTCCATTAAAATAGTTGCGAAACAGAAAGTTCATTTTTGCATTTATCTAATTGAAGTAAAAATGATCAACAACTACCTATTAAAAGGGTCTGTGATTGCCGCATTCTTTTTCCAGAGCGGTCTTTTTGGACAGACACTGATTCATTACTGGAATTTTAACAATAACGCATCTGCAGCAGCAATCACCACACCTACTTCTACCATGGTGAATGGTTCTCTTGCAGCAATAGCAGGAGGTACAAGCGTCATCGATTTTGCCGGTGGTACTGCACAGAATTTTAATTTGCAAAATTTAAATGCGAGAAACGGTGATGCATCCGGAAACCATTTAAGATTCAATAATCCGATTGGAGGAGCTTTACAATTTAATCTTCCAACAACAGGATACAACAATGTCATTGTTAAATTTACAACCAGAAGATCTACACAGGGAGCAGGAACGCAGACATGGTCTTATTCCACAGATGGAACTACCTTTGTACAGTTCCAGACTGTAAGTCCTCAGGATGCCGATCCACAGCTGACTACTCTGGATTTTTCTGCCATACAGGGAGCTAACAACAACCCCAATTTTAAATTAAAAGTTGATTTCTCTGCCACAGGAGGGGGAACGGGAGGGAACAACCGTTTTGATAACTTTACCGTAGATGCTACACCTGTAGGAGGGGTTGATACCACTCCGCCAACAGTCACTTATCTGCCTGCTAATAATACCAATAACGCTTCAACAACTGTAAATCCTACCTTATCTTTTAATGAAAATATAAGATTAACGGATAATTCGCCAATTAGCAATTCTAATGCACAAAATCTTGTAGAGTTCCGACTTGGAAATGCTTCAGGTACCCAAGTTCCTTTTACGACGACTTTCAGCAACAATATCATCACAGTGATCCCTACTTCCGGTTTAGTACCGGGGCAGGCTTATTATGTAGCGCTTAAGCCCAATACAGTGGAAGACTTCAGTGATAATGGAGTTACTGCCGTTACGTCCAGTACTTTTACTACTGCCGGAACTACAATTTCTTTAGAAAAGAATTTCATTAAAGTCGATGAAAATGCAGGAAATCTTGCTTTCAAAATCAATATCACCAATCCTTCAACTGCTACAGTAAATCTTGTTGTAAAACCAGCGCCGTTCAGTACGGCTGATGCCAATGATTTTACTTTAGCAAATCAGACAATTACTATTACTCCATCTACAACAAGCTACACTGTAAATATTCCGATTATTGATGACACAGTGGCAGAACAGCAGGCCGAATATTTTGTGGTAAGCCTTGAAAACCCTGTCGGAGCAACCCTTTCAGGTGACAATTCTGCTACCGTTTATATTGTAGATAATGATAAACCAGCACCGATTCCTTCCCATCAGATCCAGCTGAATTACCTTGGAAGTTTTGACCCTTCAGGAAACAGTACCAGTTCTACAGAAATTGTGGTTCACGATCCATCCACTCAACGTTTATTCACAATCAGTTCAATCACGGATGTTTTTGATATCATTAATTTCAGCACACCGAATACTCCTTCAGTCATTAAAACTGTAAATATGGCTCCTTATGGCGGTATCACAAGTATCGCTGTGAAAAACGGAATTATAGCCGCCTCTTCCCCCAATGCTAATCCTCAGCAAAACGGTTCTGTAGTATTTTTTGATATTAACGGAAACTTCCTGAAACAAGTTACCGTAGGTGCTTTACCGGATATGGTAACTTTCTCTCCTGACGGGACAAAAGTAATTACTGCTAATGAAGGGGAACCTAATGATGCTTACACTGTAGATCCTGAAGGAACAATCAGTATCATTGATATCTCAGGAGGCATTGGAAACCTTACACAAAGTAATGTAACCACTCTTAATTTCAACAGTTTTGATTCTCAAGTAGCAGCTCTTACTGCTACAGGATTAAGAAAAGTAAGAACCAATAACACTCTTTCTCAGGATCTGGAACCTGAATATGTGACTATCAGCTCTGACAGTCAGAAAGCATGGGTAACACTTCAGGAAAATAATGCTGTTGCAGAAATTAACCTGGTCACTAAAACCATCACAGGAATCTGGGGATTGGGCAAAAAAGACATGAGTCTTCCAGGGAATGGTTTTGATGCTTCGGATAATAATGGTGAGGTTTTGATCGCTAACTGGCCGGTGAAAGCTTATTATGTTCCGGATGCGGTCCAAAACTATAAGGTAGGAAATACCCATTATATCGTAACGGCTAACGAAGGAGATGAAAAGGATCTTTCCGGATACAGCGAGAGAACAACTGTGGGGGCTAATACCTATACTTTAGATCCTGTACTTTTCCCGAATTCTTCAATTTTAAAGGCTTCTTATAACCTTGGGAGACTTAGGGTTTCTTCTGCTACTGGAAATACGGACGGAGATGCCGACTTTGAAGAAATGGCAGCTCTAGGAGCCCGTTCATTCTCTATTTTCAATGCAGATACCAAGCAGATTGTATATGACAGTGGGGATCAGTTTGAAAGATATATTGCAGCCAACCATCCATTAATTTTCAATGCGGATAATGAATCTAATGGTGCTAAAAACAGAAGCCGCGCCAAAGGTCCTGAACCGGAAGGGGTGGCATTAGGAAATATCAACGGGCAGACTTATGCTTTCATTACATTAGAAAGAACCGGTGGCGTTATGGCGTATAACATCACAGATCCCAATAATCCTACTTTCACAGATTACAAACACTCCCGCTCTACTTCCGCTTACGGAGGAGATAACGGTCCTGAAGGCATCATCTACATAGCTCCTGAAAACACAACCACCAATACAGGTTATGTGATTGTCGCCAATGAGATCAGCGGAACTTTATCCATGTATGAAGTAGCAATGCCAGCTACTCTGGGAACCGGGGAAACAAAAACTGAACAGGCAACATTCAACGTATTCCCAAATCCTGTGAACAAAGGAAATACACTTTACTTCAACAGAAAACAGGATTATGAATTGTATGATATGTCCGGAAAGCTAATCGGAAAAGAAAAGAATGCTTTAACAATAAATACTTCCAATCTCTCTACAGGTGTTTATCTTATAAAAACCTCAGAAGGGCAGATAAAAAGAGTTATTGTAAAGTAAAATATGTATTTAGTTGATTGAAAAGGCTTCGGAGATTCCGGAGCTTTTTTGTTATTGGGAAATTAGAATCCGCCACAGAATTAAAAGTGATCAAAAAATCGTTGAGGAAACCGCATCATAAAAATTTATTATTTAAGATGTATTTAACTTTTAAAATGGATAAAAAAAATGATTTTATATCTATATTTACTCCAAACAAACCAATTTCACAATGAAAAATATTAAAACAGCAGGAGTTTTGGCTCTCCTCTTACTTGGAACAGGTACGGCCTTCTCACAATCCAGAAAAACAGAATCTGCCAATGGGTCAGAAAAATCGGATAATAATAAAATGATACAGGTAGAAGGTGTAGGCCATAAGCTCAACTATACCCTCAATGGAGGAATTGCCGAGATTGAAGGAGCCGATAACACGGTAACAATCAAAGGCAGCGCAAAGAAAATCTCTATTTCAGGAACCGGCAATAAAGTATATGTTGATAAGGTAGACAAAGTTATTTTAGAAGGAGGCGGTAATGTAATTTACTACAGAACTTCGGGAACAAAATCGGGAAAACCGGATCTCTCTGTTGAAGGAGTAGACAATAAGCTGGTGAAGCAATAAAAAAATGTACCCCTCACAGATTTCAAAGACTGTGAAGGGTATTTATTTTTGAACAAAAAAAGACAGGCCTTAAAAAGCCTGTCTTTTAAAAATATCTCTGAGATAATTTTACTCTACGTTGATTACCTTTTCAATTTCCGGAGCGTGTTGTTTGATCGTATTTTCAACGCCCAGTTTTAGGGTTGAAAAATTCAATGAACATCCGGAACAGTTACCTAAAAGTTTCACAAAAACCTGATTATCTTTCACGTCAATAAGCTCAATATCACCTCCGTCTTTATTCAAAAACGGTCTGATACTTTCCAGAGCTTCCATTACTCTTGTTACTGTGTCTTCGTGCGTTATGTTTGTTTCCATATTTTTCAGTTCAATTCGGTTCTTTTCAATTGTATTGAAAGTTATAATTATTTTGCTTTTGGTGAGCATCCAGCCATTGTGGAAATCTTTACAGCTTCAGTAGGAGGAAGACTTTTATTTCTTTCCACTAAACTTTCTACCATTTTTCTGGCAGTTTCTGTATAGATATCTGCAATTTTAGATCCTTCCTGAAGCGCCGCTGGTCTTCCTACATCTCCTGCCTCTCTGATACTTTGAATCAATGGAATTTCTCCTAGTACAGGAATTCCCAAATCTTCAGCTAAATATTGCGCTCCCTGATTTCCAAAGATATAATATTTATTGTCAGGAAGTTCTTCCGGTGTAAAATAAGCCATATTTTCGATTAATCCAAGAACCGGAATGTTAATACTTTCCATCTGGAACATGGCAATTCCTTTTCTTACGTCTGCCAATGCAACATGCTGAGGCGTACTTACGATCACTGCACCTGTTACAGGAACTTCCTGAATGATGGATAAGTGAATATCACCCGTTCCCGGAGGAAGGTCTATTAATAAGAAATCCAATTCTCCCCATGCAGCATCTCTGATCATCTGGTTTAATGCTTTTGAAGCCATAGGACCTCTCCACACTACTGCCTGATTGGCTCCTGAGAAATATCCTATTGAAAGCATTTTTACTCCATAATTTTCAACAGGTTTCATCAAGCTCTTACCGTTTACTTCTACAGAAACTGGTTTTTCACCTTCTGTATCAAACATGGTAGGAACAGATGGTCCATAAATATCGGCATCTAACAATCCAACTTTAAAGCCCATTTTAGCCAATGTTACTGCCATATTTGCAGCCACTGTAGATTTTCCTACTCCTCCTTTACCGGAAGCAATAGCGATGATATTTTGAATTCCCGGAATTTGTTTTCCTTTGATCTGACTTTTCTGAATTTCACTAGGCTCGGGAGAAACGATTTTAAGTTTTAAATGAACCTCTTCTCCAAACTCACTGGCAAAAGCTTGTTTCATTGCAGCTTCCAGCTTTTTCTTTTCGTGCATTGCAGGCGAATGAGCGGTCATGTCAATATAAACATCATTACCCACAATCTGAAGATTACTCACCAAGTCGTCTACTTCTATTTCTTTAAGGAAATCCTGAACCTTTTCTTTCGTCAACATATAAATATAAATTGTTTACAAATTTACGCATTTTTCACCTATTTAGAATAAGTAAACACAATCATAGATAAATTCTTTTGTAAACCCAGGCTCTCAGCCTTTTATACACCTATACATTATTACCTGAAATAGGTTACTAATGGGATATTTTTATTCCAGAATTCACTGGATTTTAACAGCCAGGAGGTAGAGAAGAAAAATAAGGATGTTGTTTCAAAAATAAATGTAGAATACATTAAAAATGGATTATGAGAAGATAAACTATTTTTAAAAAGAGCGATGATTCCAATACACGCAATGCTTATAAGAATTCCCCAACCACAGATTTTATAATACAGATTTCTACGGCTTTTCTTTACGGCTTCTTCCTCAGACATAGGTTTACCATCCTGTTCTTTATCACTTTTTTGAAAGAAATACAAACAAAAGACAGCAAAAGACACAAAGAGTAATCCAGCACTTGCATAATGTACGCCACTGAACCATTCTTTATAATTTTCACTTCCTATGGGAATATAAATATTACCCTCATACCCTTTTATTTCTGTTGGAAAAACAGCAACCAATACTGCCATTACTCCTGCAAAATTTGAAAGCATGTTTTCATATCTGTCTTTTCCTCTGTAGGTAGCGAATAATCCTCCTAATACACACAATGTTCCTACAAAAATGATGTGTCCGAAACTGTAGTAATAATGACTGATACTTACTTTAAGCGGATGTTCATCGTTCAGGAAATAAGTTGTTGCAACGAGAAGAAATGACAAAAGAAATCCAAGTAACCCGATAAACATTCGTAATTGATAATAGGAGATCAAAACTCCGTTATTATCATCCTGAGCAGGTTTTTTAAAATTAGTTTCCATGAGTTTAGTTTTTGAGGTTTTGGTAGTTGTAAAACTGAGATTATAATGGAATTGTTATTTTGTCAATAATTCTCACATTTTTGTCAGGATCTATTTTAAAATTGTCTCGGATAAATTTCTTAGGATCTTCTGTAAGCATTTCTTTTTGCAGATAGGATGCTTGTTTCTTTTTCAGCAAATTCATCCATTTGTATGTTTTTTTTATGGCCACTACGTAGATGACAATTTCTTTATCTGTTATCTTGAACTTCAAAAAGTTTTTATTTCCTGTATTTATTTTCCCTGATGAAATTTCGGTTACATAAAATTTGAAAAGATGATAGCCTACAAGAATATACCACCCAAAAAGTATGGATTGCAAAAGAGAAGCAATGATGACCTGTACAATAAGATAATCATTATCCTTTGGGACTTTAAAAAAGCTTTTTAAATCATTGATAAATGACAAATGGCTGTCATCTAAAAAAGTAAATCCGTAGGTGGGAAATATTGCAAACACCCACAATTGAATACCAAACGAAAGCACAAACAATGTTCCCCGCATTATTTTGCTCTTCCATTGTTCTTCTTCTGAACATTCTGTACTGGTGACTTTGGTGATGATAAAATAAAATACCATCGGGATTACAAGTAATATCAGCCATTTTACAATAGAATCAGAATAGCAAAAAACACAGGCAACGATTAATGAAAGAAAAAACAGCAATACGGTGAATTCATAATTGATCATAAAGAAAATAAGGTTCCAGAATGTTTTCTTTCCAGACTTTTCTTTAGAAGGGTATCTGCCATCCAGTTTATATTTCAGTTCTGTAGTCGTTGTATTTTGTAAGATGGGAAGCGTGATTTCATCTTTTAAGAAGTCAGTAATATGCCCGAAAGCTCCTCCTCCCCCCGAAGTAATATAATGTTTGATTTCTTTGTCGTAGCCCTTCACATTTTCATCTAATTTATAATGGGAATAATGATGAATATCTCCTGTAAGCACCACATCAAAAATAATTTCTGATTTTATATTACCTGCTTCCAGTTTTCTGACCGCTTCTTTCATCGTTCTGATGATATATTCCAGGCTATCCATACGCTGTTTCCTCTTATGTCTGTCTTTTATTTCATAATTGTACCAATAAGGTTCTGCAATGAGCAATATCACATGGTTGACATCATTCCCTTTCGATATTTTTTCTACATATTCCGTAAAAAAGGCCATTTGAGGGATATCAATATCACCCAGCAGCTGATTGTCAATTCCCATTAGATGCACATTTTTCCTCAATGAGTAGGCAAAATAGCTTCTGTTCTGTACCGTTCTGTAGTTACTGATTTTACTTCTCTGGCACATCAGCCTGAAAAAAGCACTTAACCCATCATACCAGTCATGATTTCCCGGTGTTGCAATGAGGATAGGCCCTGCCTCTCTTGTATCCGGAGCTACAAGTCTTAAAGGTCCTTTGAAACGGTCTCTGTAATTGACTTCAGAGCCTACGGGATATACCAGATCACCTCCTATGGCCAAAACTGACCCCTTTTTTAGTTTAATTTCAGCCTCATCCTCAATATCTCTATCGAATTCATTTTTAAAAGAATACGTATATACATCTCTTGTTAAATGATAAAAAACAGTGGTAGTCGCATCAAAACCATCCCCGGTATCTGCAATAAAATCAAACCAGAATTCTTCTTCCGATTCATCACAATTATTCTCTATCAGCTCTCTTCCGGTATCTTTTCCCAAAGCCGTCTGCATTTCTCTTTTGTCTATGATAGAAAGGATATCCGCAGAAAGAGAAACCATTCTAAAACTGTTCATCAGTCCGGTAAAATCAAACCATTTTACAGGTTTTTGAGGAATAAAGTAATAGGGATATTTCTCAAAAATATCTTTGAATATTTTCACTTTTTTAGCAGCATACAGACTGTCCTTACAATAAAATAGGATAAAAGCGGCTGCTACCAACAGTAAGAGGTAAAAAAGAATTGTTTCCATCATGCTATGGATTTTGTGTAGGTTTCCCTAAAGTTCTTATATTCAGAAGTTTTTTAAGCATATCAAACCAGAAATTGGAACCCAAGCTAATGGCAAAAGCTGTCAATAGAAATCCCAATATTCTGAAAAAAATGTCTTCGACATTGCTTTTATCATTTTCTTTTACCTGTCCAGGTTTAGCCTTTTCCCAGCCTAAAAGATTGTGAGACTCACTGAGCAGCGTATTGTATTCTTTCTCAATTTTTACCGGTATACTTAATGAGTCTTTTGGAC
Source organism: Chryseobacterium sp. MEBOG07 (assembly GCF_021869745.1). Lineage (NCBI taxonomy): Bacteria > Pseudomonadati > Bacteroidota > Flavobacteriia > Flavobacteriales > Weeksellaceae > Chryseobacterium > Chryseobacterium sp. MEBOG07. Next base: position 1,533,723 of record NZ_CP084579.1, on the reverse strand, counting down.
GTCCTTTAATCTCAGGATTCTTCTTCACATATTCTGCTGCAGATTCTACCAGTTCTTTCCTTAGTTTTTCATCACTGTTCAGCTTATCAATCATTCGTAAAGTATCTCCGTTTACAGCAAAGGCAATTACAAATCCAAGTACCAATAGAATATATTGCACTCTTCTGGAATACCACGTATTGGCACGTTCCATACATTCATCAAACCAATGAATGATCTCTTGTTTGAAGTCTGTAATATTTCCGGCAGATTTTTTTAGCAAGAAAAGAAGGTGTGATTTTGTATTTTCCGAAAAAGAGGCCTGTTCTATTTTCTTTTGGATTTCCTCAAGGGAGTCTGAAAATTGTTTATCATTGATAAAACTTAAAAGAATGGCATAAAAGTCCTCTTTTTTAAGGTAGCTAGGAAGTTTTTTATACTTTTTAGAAAGCAATTGATCCAGATAAGACGAAGTGGACACATCATCCCCCAGAAAAAGAATAAGTGGCTGTTCATAAAACTCATTGATCTTCTCAGGATTTTTACTTTTATCAAAAAGCATTTTTTCTATTGTACTTTTCAGCATTTCCCCTCTCATCCGAAAAAATGTTGAGATCATCTCCATTACAGTCATCGCAAAAATGCTAAGCAGCAGATATACAAAGACAAGCCCTATGGCTAATTCAATTAGTTGAAGGTTCATGATTATGGATTTTTATTAGTTTATCATCAAATTTAGCAAATTAATAAACTGATTCATATAACACTTTTGTGGTATTTTATTCTTTTAAAAAACATTTATGAACATATATTTAATAGAAAATCACTAGTTTTATTAACATATATAGTACTACAAAAACCATTTTTATGAAAACCACTACTTATCCTTCCAAATATGCACTACCAAAAGGAATTTTCACGGTAGGAAAAACAAAATTCAAGTGGTATAATCTCGCAAATGATCCTGCAGAAATCTCTTCGCAGGATATTCATAATGCCAAACTGTGTATTGAAAATGCTGAAGAAAATTTTCAGAATAGGGATGATCTGGGATTTGTCATTATGCACCGTTGCGGGGAGAACTATCTTCTTTTGGTCTGTACATGGCGAAATGAAAATGAATTATGGGAAAGTGTCTACTATGACGGCTCCGGGAATTTTGAGATATGGGACAGAAACAAAACCCACCTCCCGACTTACTGCGTTTGGGAAATGGGTATTGTATATCATGAATCCCTATCCTGGAAGAAATATCTTGGCTCCGGAAGGGAAGAAAAAGACCAAGAGGAATATCTTAATGCTTTCTTTGAAGGAGAAGTGTAACGACTTCTGCATTGTCATTGACTATGTCGAATCTTCGATTTCTGACGAAGGAAGAATCTTCTTTATGAGATTCTTCATTTCACTTCTGAACTACGTTCGCAGACCTTTAGTCTGTATTCAGAATGACATAAACCATAAAACAACCTAAGTATTTTAATTTTTTATAACTTAAATCTAAACGTTTAATTAGCTCTGTTTTTTTCATCAAACTTTACATTACGGTCCATTCCTTTTACTTTTTTATTCCCGAAAGTATAAGTGGCGGATACGGTAAGTCTTCTGGCATCGTAATAATTATTATAAGAATGCGTTCCTGTGGTATAATATATTTCACCTACACTTTTTCCCTGCTTTAAAATATCGGAAACAAAAACATTCAGCTGAAGGCTTTTTTCCATAAGACTCAGTTTCAAACCTGTGGTAAAACTTCCGGCAAAATCCATGTATACATTTCCAGAGTTAGATGGCAGGCGGAACCAGTAATTAAGAATCAGCTGCACTGTTTTGCTTGGGTTGAGTGAGATATTATTCTGAAAATCGAAATCATAGCTATTTCCTTTTCTCGAAAGAGCATCAGTCGCAAAAACATCAGTGTTCATATAAGAATAATTGGCCGAATAATTAGCTTCCCATTTTTGAAAAAAGTATCCGAATAGTTCAATGAAACGCCCATGCTGTTCTGATTGTAGTAGTTTTCAAAAGTACTCACCCTATTTTCACCCTTAAGATTCGCCAATTGACCAAACGCGTCTACGGTTCTCTGAAAATAAGCTGATGCTGATAATTTTCCTTTATAGACATAGGAAAATTCAAAATTATGATTGATAGAGGGTTTCAGGAAAGGGTTTCCGGTAAAATAAGAATTGATATTAATATACCAGCGGTAAGGGTTTATCGCCCGAAATCCCGGTCTGTTGATCCTTTTGGAATAATTCAGGTTGAAAGTATGGTTTTCATTGTTTTTATAGGAAACATAGGCGGTAGGAAAAAACTTTCCGTAAGAATTTTCGGTCTGCTGTCCGGAGGTTAAAGAATTTCCATTGACAACAGAGTATTCATAGCGAAGTCCCGCTTTTGCCGACCATTTTTCATTGAAAGACTTTTCAAAACTGATATAAGCCGCATAGTTTTTTTCATTATACTCAAACTCATTGCTTTTCAGAGGATCTGTAACGTAGTTTCCGTTCGTTAGATTCTGATAGAAAATGTTAGAATTATTATCAAAATTCGTGAATTTCACTCCTGTTTCAGTCTTTGCAAACGAGTAAGGAAGAGTAAGATCTGCCTGTCCGGAATAAATTTTATAATCGACCATTGATGGGGATTTTACAACAAAACGATCTCCAGAACTTTCAGTGGTTGTAAAATCTATGGTTGTCTCAGGAACATTAGAGAAATAATTCCCTGTAATGCTCAGTTTATTGTCTTGTTTCCCAAATTTAAGATCATAATACGCACTGGCCGTGTGCTGTTTACTTCTAGCTCTGTGTTCCGCATAAGTAAGTAGTGTATTGGTATAATTACCATTCTGGAAATAGTTTGAAGTATTCGTGATATCCATATTGGAATGCCCGAATCCGAAATCATAAATAAATCCAATATTAGACTTTTTACCCAACTGATAATCTAGACTTAAGTTAGCCCCAACCCCATCTCCAAAATCTCTTCTGTTATCATTGCTTTTAAGACCGTCTGCACCTTCTATCCAATAATTTTCGTAAGAATGCTTTTCGTTCTTACTTTGTCTTAACTTCAATGAGGTGCGCAATTTTTCATTCTGATAATTAACGGTTGCACTATTTGAATTTCCTGTATAAGTTGTCTGCTGCAGACTGGAAGTAAAACTTCCGCTCCATCCGAGATTCTGATTCTTCTTCAAAACAATATTGATCAGACCACTGTTTCCCTGCGCTTCGTACTTAGCAGGAGGCGAAGTAATGACTTCAATCTTTTCTATATTTTCAGATCGAAGACTTTTAAGGTAAGTAACGAGTTCTGCATCTGACAAATTCAAAATCCGGTCGTTGATCATTACTGCTACTCCACTTTTTCCAACAATGGAAACTCCCGTATTATCATCTACTTTTACCAATGGGGTTGTTGCAAGAGCATCCGCCCCATCCATTCCCTGTGAAGCAACAGAATTGGAAACATTGAAGACCAGTCTGTCTGCTTTTCTCTCAATCAGCTTTTTTCTGGCGGTAAGCGTAACGCCTTCGATCTGCTTTTCTTTCTTTTTTTCAATAAAAAAATCATGTTTCACGACTCCGTTTACGGTCAATTCTTTATTGGATATTTCTATACCGTCCTGTATAAGTTTTATGTTATAGGTTCCGTTTTCTGAAAGTCTCAGTGAATAATTTCCTTTTTCGTCTGAAATGGCAGTCTGCTTCTTCTGATCTTTTACTGCGATCACCTCAACGTAAGGCACCGCATTTCCAGTTTGGGAGATTTTTCCTGTTATCGTTTGGGCAAATACAGCTGCCGGCAACAGCATAATTACAGAAAGTAAGGTCTTCTTCATGAATGTAATAGTTTTCTATAAGACAAGCTATCCGTCTCTTTTATTACATCTGTTCTACTGTTTTTCAATATCTTCGCTTTTATAAAATCAGAACATGAAAAAAGGGCTTATTGCATTTTCTTTATTTATTACTCAGATCATTTCCGCACAGAACTATTCACAATATGTCAACCCGTTTATAGGAACCGGAGGCCATGGCCATACTTTTCCGGGGGCTATCGTTCCTTTTGGAATGGTACAGCTTTCTCCGGATACGAGAATTGACGGAAGCTGGGACGGATGCAGCGGATATCATTATTCAGATTCTGTGATCTATGGTTTTTCTCATACTCACCTCAACGGAACAGGGGTTTCAGATTACGGAGATATTATGCTGATGCCAACAATGGGAAATCCGAGCCTGAGCAGTAAAGAGTATTCTTCAAAGTTTTCGCATAAAAATGAAAAAGCAACGGCAGGATTCTATGCTGTCAAATTAGACAAAAATAATATTGATGTTCGTCTTACTACTACCAAAAGAGTAGGCTATCACGAATATACATTCAATAGTGCTGGAAATGCCAATATCATTTTAGACCTCAACCACCGAGATAAGCTTCTGGAGGGTGAAGTAAAGATCATTGATGACAAAACCATTGAGGTTTTCAGAAGAAGTGAAGCTTGGGCTACCAACCAATATATCTACGCCAGAATTGAGTTTTCAAAACCTATGAAAATTTCAAAAAAAGAGGTCAATGGAAAACAGGAAACTCATCTTTTTACCGGGACAAAGCTTGCGCTGGCATTTTCAACCCAAGTTAAAAAAGGAGAAAAGATCAATGTAAAAGTGTCCATTTCTCCTACAGGCTATGAAGGAGCAGGAAAAAATATGCTGGCAGAGGGACAATCTAAAGATTTTGAAGCCGTAAAAAAGCAAGCGGAAGCTGATTGGGACAAAGAACTTTCAAAAATTGAAGTGACGTCTGATGATAAAAATAAATTAGCTGTTTTTTACACCGCTTTATATCATGTGTTTACACAACCTAACATCAATATGGATGTTGACGGAAGATACCGAGGCAGGGATAATAAGCTTTATAACACAAATGGCTTTGATTATTATACGGTATTCTCTCTTTGGGACACCTTCAGAGGCGCTCACCCGCTGATGACTTTAATTGATAGAAAAAGAACTGCTGATTTTATCAATACCTTTATTAAACAATACGAACAGGGAGGGAAACTTCCTGTATGGGAACTGGCTTCCAATGAAACAGAGTGTATGATCGGCTACCACTCCGTTTCTGTGATTGCAGATGCTATGGCTAAAGGAATTCAGGGATTTGATTATGAAAAGGCCTTTCAGGCAGCCAAAGGCTCAGCGATGCAGGATATTTTCGGGTTGAATGCCTATAAGCAGAATAATTATATCAGTATCGATGATGAACATGAAAGTGTTTCCAAAACAGTAGAATATGCCTACGATGACTGGTGTATTGCCCAGATGGCAAAAATTTTAGGCAAAAAAGAAGACTATCAGTATTTCATGAAACGTTCTCAGAACTGGAAAAATCTCTATAACCCAAAAACGGGTTTTATGCAGCCAAGAAAGAATGGGAATTGGTATGAACCATTTGATCCCAGAGAAGTCAACAACAATTATACGGAGGGAAACTCATGGCATTATTCTTACTCTGTACAGCAGGACATTCCGGGGCTTATTGCTGCCCATGGAGGAAAAGAGAAATTTGAACAGTTCATTGATGCCATTTTCACTGCTCCGGATACAACAACGGGAAGAGAGCAGGTAGACATCACAGGATTGATGGGTCAATATGCTCAGGGAAATGAACCAAGCCACCATATTGCTTATCTGTACAATTTTGTAGACAAGCCTGAAAAAACAGATGCCAAAATAAAATATATTCTTGATAATTTTTATAAAAATACTCCTGACGGACTGATTGGAAATGAAGACTGCGGGCAGATGAGCGCCTGGTATGTTTTAAGCTCAATGGGAATCTATTCTGTTACCCCGGGGCTTCCTGAATGGGAAACGACAACGCCTTATTTTGATGAAATTAAAATTCACCTTGAAGACGGTACTACGCGAACGATTACTAAAAATACGGACAGAGCGGAACTTAAAAAACTTGGATTTGAAAATGTAAAACCTGCTAAGGATTTTAAATATACAGAACAGACGGCTTCACCGGTCATTGCAGCCGATAGAATCTTCGATTTTTCTACCAAAGTTGAGATCACTCCATTGAACCCGAGTGACAAGATATATTATATGACCATGGATTATAGTGACAGCAACAAAAGAAAGACATTCTCTACCTACAAAGGACCATTTTCTATCACAAAAACAACCCAAGTGATGGCTTATGCTGAAAGAAACGGAGAGAAAAGCTCTGTAACAACAGCCAATTTTAACAGAAGACCTAATTATTGGGATATCAATATTCTTTCAAAAGTAACTCCACAGTATAGCGCTACCGGAAAGCTGGCTCTTATTGACGGGATCAGAGGGGATGTCAACTGGAGAAAGGCTGAATGGCATGGATATCAGGGTCAGAATTTTGAAGCCATCATTGATTTTAAATCTCCCAAGCAGATTAACTCATTATCTTCCTCTTATCTTCAGGACAGCAGAGCATGGATTCTGATGCCTAAAAAAGTGGAATATTATGCTTCTATGAACGGCAAAGATTTTATCCTTCTGAAAACCATCGATAATGACATTGATCCTAAGGATGAAAAGGTACAGATCAAAGATTTTTCTACTGAAATTCTTCCTACCGAAGCCCGATATATCAAAGTAAAAGCCTACTACTTCGGAAAACTTCCGGAATGGCATCAGGGTGCCGGAGGAGATGCTTATATTTTCATTGATGAGATTGCTGTAAAGTAAGGAAGATGGAAGAGTGAAGATGGAGGTTTCTATTTACCGGGTTACTTTTTAAAGCTGGCTTGAAGAAAGGTTAGAATTAAAAATTCGATAAAATAAACATAAATTAATCTTTAGTCTTTCAGTAACATCCTTCCTCCAGCATGAGGCATCCAACCATAAAAAATCGCCCTTCAAAAATTCGAAGGGCGATTTTTTATTAATTCATTCTTTCCGACCATTGCAGGACTTCGGGAAGTTCCCTATCAGAAAATTCGATGTGGATTACTCTTCTCTTTTTTCCGTTGGTTGTCCGGTTTGAACCGTGAAGAGTCAAAGGCTTCATAATCATGATTCCACCCTTTTCTACGTTGCAAATTTCTTCTGTTTCTACGGTCCAGTCTATCGTTTCTGGTCTGTAAATGCCTTTTGCATGAGATTTTGGAACCACTTTCAAAGCTCCGTTATTTTCATCTGTATCATCCAGATGGATTCTGATGGTATAGATATTTTCTAAAATACCTAGTGGAGGCTGAACGGCAAACTGATTCTTCTTCGTAGTCCAGGGACCGAAATCGGGCAGATCCAGTTTTTTATCCACGGAAATCGTCAGATCCTGATGATAGGCTACATACCAGTTGGAGGTTTCAGGCTTATCAAAATAGATGCTTTTTACCACAAAATATTTTTCTCCGAAGATTTCTTTAACCACTTTCTGAATATTGTCATTGAAAATAAGATCTTTGATTTCGGGAACTTCTTTTAAAAACTGTCTTATCGCAAACAGGTCTTCAGATTTTCTGAAATTCTCTTTTGAGGTATCTATATACTGCAGAACATTGTTTATTTCTTCAAGTTCTTTCTGTGAAAATATAGCATTGATAACAGCAAAGCCATATTCTTGAATATGGCTTTTATTGTTTTCTAAGTTATTTAAACTCATTGATATTTAAATTTTGTCTAATGGCTCAGTTAATTGTCCTTCCCATTTCGAAACTGCTGAAGTAGCCAATGTATTTCCTAATACATTCGTCATACTTCTACCCATATCACAAAAATGGTCAATTGGTAAAATCAAAGCGATTCCTTCCGGCGGAATACCGAACATAGAACACGTTGCCACAATAATAACCAAAGAAGCTCTTGGAACACCGGCAATCCCTTTTGAGGTAAGCATCAATACCAAAAGCATAGTAATTTGTTGTCCAAGGCTCATTTCGATCCCGTAGATCTGTGCAATAAAGATTGAAGCAAATGTCATATACATCATACTTCCATCCAGGTTGAATGAATATCCCAGGGGTAAAATAAAGGATACTACTCTGCTGTTACACCCGAATTTTTCAAGCTCTTCCACCAATTTCGGGAATACAGCTTCTGAACTCGTTGTAGAGAAAGCGATCAGCAATGGCTCTTTAATCCTTCTCAAAAGGTCAAACAGACGATTTCCTAAGATAAAATATCCTACCAGTAAAAGAACCAGCCAAAGAACTGCTATAGCAAAGAAGAAGTCTCTCAGATAAATAGCATATACTTTGAAGATTTCAAAACCATTGGTAGCCACTACTGCTGCAATAGCTCCCAATACTCCCAACGGAGCAAACCACATGATATACCCTACCATTTTAAGGATAGCATGAGCGATGATATCAAAAAGCTTCACCACAGGCTTAGAATATTCCTCTCCTAAATTCGCCAGCGCAACTCCAAACATCACAGCAAATATCACAATCTGCAATACCTCATTGGTTGCAAAGGCTTCAAATAAACTTTTAGGAATCATATGCTTTACAAAGTCTTCCATAGAAAAGCTTTTGCTGCTTTTAAGAAGTTCCTCAGCAGAGGATACGTCCTGAATCGGTAATTTTGTGACATGTCCCGGTTCTAGCCAGTTAACGAGGATCAACCCTATGAAAAGGGAAACCAGAGAAGCTGAAACAAACCAAAGCATGGCTTTTGTTCCTACTCTTCCGATCATTTTAATATCACTCATTTTGGCAATACCCACCACCAAAGTCGTAAAAACCAAAGGAGCAATAATCATCTGTACCAATCTGATAAAAACCGTTCCCAACAGTTTTATGTTTTTGGAAAAAGGTTCTGCATTTTCAGGATATTTCACATGTACAATACCTCCAATTCCTACTCCCACAAGAAGGGCAATGATAATTGCTATAAAAAGTTTATTCTGTCCTTTCATATATATAGTTCAATTTGCGCAAATATAATGGTTTTTCAATTGGCAGAAGATTTTCTTCAAATGAGATGAATTTTACATTAAGTTTTTGATCCCTAAAAATTAAAACCTTGATTTAGAAAATATTGTAAAAAAATTAAGAAACATTTATTGAATTTTTATTCTTTTGGTACAAATTTTATTATTACATTTGATTGTATAACAACATTAATAAATATACAATATGAAAAAAACTATTGCAATGGCTGCATTAGCTGTAGCTGTATCTTTCGGTGCTATTTCTTGTAAAAAGAAAGTTTCTGATGCCGATCTTCAGACTCAGGCTACAACGGTAGTAACTACTAATCCCAACGCTTCTGTTGAAGTAAAAGAAGGTGTAGCTCACTTAAGCGGAACTTTCGCAGATCAACAATCTAAAGATGCAATGATTGCAAAATTAAAAGCGATCAACGGTGTAAAAGACGTAATGGATATGTCTACTGTTGCAGCTGCTACTCCTATAGCACCTGTTGAAACTTCTTCTGCTGTAGATCCTGCTGTTCAGAAAAAGGTTCAGGATGCGGTGAAGGATTTCCCTTCTGTAAAAGTAGAAGTTGTAAACGGACAGCTTACTCTTACAGGAAACGTTTCCGGCCTACAGGCTAGAAAAATCAAAGAATCTGTAGATGCTTTGAAAATCGGAAAGTATAACAACAACCTAATCGTAAAATAATTTAGAAATGGGCGAATTACAAGATAAATATTCAAGTGTAGTTTCAGCGGCACAGTCTGCAGGAATCTCAAACCTACAGGTTCAGGAGCAGGACGGAATTCTTTATGTTTCCGGAAATGCTTCCAATACTGCGGCTAAAGATGCTGTATGGAATGCTTTAGGAGCTATTGATTCTACTTATTCTGCTTCAGATATCAATATTGACGTTCAGGTTGCAGGTCTTACTTCAGGAGCTTCTTTAACTGTTGCTACTGAAGATTCTAACCTAAATATCAGACAGGAACCTTCTACTGAAGCTGCTGTTGTAGGTAAAGCTGCTAAAGGTGCTTCTGTAACACTGATTGAGCAAACTTCTGATGACTGGTGGAAAGTAAAAACTGCTGACGGTCAGGAAGGATATGCTTATTCAAGATATTTAAGAGCATAATTTTTATTAAAAAATAATAAATTTTCACAAAAAAAGCATAGAGACATCCCAACTTTGGGATGTTTTTATATTTTTACGGCTCTGAAAAAAAACTAATGAAGAAAACTCTAATGTTATTGGCTTTGATGTTCACTGCCTTTATCTTGCATGCACAAAAATTACACCTCGACGGGAAAATCTTAGATTCTGAAAAGAAAGCGATAGAAAATGCCACCGTCTATCTTTTAAAAGAAAAAGATTCATCCATTGTCAACTACACAGCCACCAATAAAGAAGGTAAATTCTCACTGAAACTGGATGACATGAAAGAACCTTCTATTCTGAAAATTGATGCTGATAAATTATCTTCCTATTCTAAAAAATTTCAAAAAATAGATCAGTCATTATCCTTAGGAGATATTCAGCTTGAAAAGCAGGGCATCGTTAATGCTATTGATGAGGTAAAGATCACCGTATCTCCTGTAAAGATTAAAAAAGACACCATTGAATTCAGCGCAGCCGCGATCAAAGTTCGCCCTGACAGTAAAATTGAGGAACTTCTGAAGCAAATCCCCGGTGTAGAAATCAACAATGATGGGAAGATTACAGTTAATGGAAAAGAGGTAGATCAGATCATGATCAACGGAAAACCTTTCTTTGATAAAGATGGTAAAATTGCCCTTCAGAACTTACCTGCGGATATCATCAAGAATATTCAGTTTACAACAACCAAAACAAAGGAAGAAGAACTCAGCGGGAAAACTGCCAAATCTCAGAATACCACCATCAACTTTAATATTGACGAAAAGAAAAATAAAGGGTTGCTGACAAGGCTTACAGTCGGCTACGGATCAGACAAAAGGTATGAAGGAAGCGGACTCGCCAGCTATTTTAAAGGCGACACGAAGGTAAGTATCCTTGCCTCTTCCAATAATATCAATTCTCAGGGGTTTTCCAGAGATGAGGTTTTCGACAGTATGGGGAACGGCCGAAATGCCTGGATGATGCAAGGAGGATCTGTCTCTACGACTGGAAATGTCACCTATTACAATCAGGGAGGGGGTACACGAGGAATTCAGAGGTCTACAACAATAGGTCTGAATTACAGTGACAAACTGGGAAAAGATGCTGATCTGGACTCTTTCAGTCTGATGCATTCGGATTCTAATACCGAAACAAGATCCAAAGTTTCAAGATCTACACTCCTGCCTAGCTATACTCTTCAGACCAACTCTGAAAGCAACGGCGAAAATGAATCCAAACAATACAGTTTCGATGCTTCAGCCAAAATCAAACTCGATTCTCTGACAAGTATTTACATTTCACCAAGATTTAGCAAAAACAGCAGTTTCAGTTTTAATAATTCACAATCATCTAGTTTGAAGAATGGTAGTCTTTTGAATGAAAGTAATTCTTATTCTCGTAATGATTCAGAAAACAACTCATTTAATCCTTACATCTATTTTTCAAGAAAATTCAAGAAAAAAGGACGAGTACTTTCAGCCAATATGAACAGTTCAATTTCTGAGTCTACAAGGGATAATCTCAACCAATCACAGAACACATTCTATCAGGAAAATGCAACGACTGTTGACAACAGAGATCAATTAGCCAGAAATAAAAACCAGAACAGTACTTTTAATTTCAGGGCAGGATATACAGAACCTGTTTCTGATTCGTCTAGCGTAAGCTTTGAAGTAAAATACGAAACAAGATCAGCCAGAGATCTGAGAAATGTGAACGATTTTGATAATGCTACAGGAGATTATACCAAATACAACCAGCTTTTATCCAACAATATGAAGCAGAGAATCAATCAAATTTCTCCTGAAATCACTTATCAGATTAGCAAAAACAAATTAAATTTCTGGGCTACTGCGAATCTTGATATTTCGGATATGAAAGTAAACTCCATCTATAACGGACAGCAATATGATCTTCAGAAAAGTTTTGTATTGCCTGAATATAACCTAAACCTTTATTACACACTGGGAGAAGGGAAAGTTTTAAGTGTTTACAACTATTCCAACTTTACAATTCCTACTGCAGAGCAACTGACTCCATATAAAGATGAATCTAATCCTTTGGCTACCTTTCAGGGAAATCCTGATTTGAAAAATACATGGACTAACAACCTGTATTTGTATTTCAACAATTATAACAAAGTAAAAGATCTGAGCTACTATTTTAATATTGGTTTTACCTACAGAAATAATGACATTATCAATTTTACTAAATATGATAATGCCGGAAAACAAATTGTTACCTATGATAATGTAAGTGGAAATAAAAGCATCAACGCCGGCGGAGGTTTTAGTAAGACTCTGAAATGGAAAAATAACAAACTGACCATCAACCCGAGATTCAGCATGAATTATGCTTACAATAATGGTTTTATTGACGGACAATCTTTTACCAGTAATTCTTACAACCTTAATCCCGGTCTTAATCTTATCTATGAAATCAAGGATAAAATGACCATTAAACCTTCCTACAGACTTGGATACAGCTTTTCAAATTACACCAATTACAATGTGAAGAGTGTCAATACAGCCAATCAGGCATTGAAACTGGAACTGACCAATTATATGCTGCAGGGTAGATTTGTATTTGGAAATGATTTTGAATACAACACCAATTCTAATATTGCTCCAGGCTTTAAAAAGGATTTTTACTTCTGGAATACCAGTCTGGGCTACTCATTCTATAAAAAACAGTTTACAGCGAAAGTGAAAATCTACGATGTATTAAATCAAAATCAAAGTGTAAAAAGAACCATCACAGATTCTTATTTTGAAGACCGTGAAGATCTGATCCTGAAACGATACATTATGTTCTCCATCAGTATGAAACTGAATAAATTTGCTGGTAAAAAAATGTAAAAGAATCAACTTTTACTTATATTTTTTTCTGATAATAGCCGGACTTTTCCGGCTATTTTTATGGATATGCATACGCTTTTGAAAACTTCGATATTCACAATAATTACAATTGATGCAGTGAAAATTTCTTCAGTTGGAAAGAGGAAATTTGACAAACTTGACGGAATCATTTACCACAATAGAGTATCCTATTTTAGTAAAAGCTCATAACAAAACCCTTTTTAAAAGAAGATTCATCCGGGAAAGTTTTTTATTTTTAAATTAGCAGTAAATTTTTTTTATGAAAATCCATATTTCAATATTATGTATTCTTTTTTTCATTCTTGGAAAAGCTCAGAAGACAGAGCAGAAAGATACTTTCGTTAAAGATAATTTCACCAAGAAAGAATTTTATATTCCGATGCGTGATGGAGTGAAGCTTTTCACCGCTGTGTATATCCCAAAAGATATATCAAACAAGAACAAATATCCGTTTCTGATGCAGAGAACCTGCTACAGTGTTGCACCCTACGGAGAAAATGAATATAAAACAAAGGTGGGGCCCAACACCTATCTTATGAAAGACAAGTATATTTTCGTGTACCAGGATGTACGTGGAAGATATATGAGTGAAGGTACATTTACTAATATGACTCCTCAGGTAGAGCGTAAAACCAAAAAAGATGTTGACGAAAGTACAGATACTTATGATACCATAGAGTGGCTTTTGAAAAATATCAAAGACAACAATGCTAAAGTGGGTCAGTTTGGAACGTCTTACCCTGGATTCTACACGGCTGTAGGTACACTTGCACAGCACCCTGCTCTGGTTGCTTCCTCTCCTCAGGCTCCAATTTCTGATTTCTGGAATGATGATTTCCTTCACAACGGAAGATTTATGCTTGGATATTTCAGAACCTTTCCTGTGTTTGGAGTTCAGAAAACAAAACCGGAAGACAAAGCCTGGTATATGGATTCTTTCATCAAACAGACTTCTGAAGATGGCTTAAAGTTTTACAGAGATCTTGGAACATTGAAAGATGCTTATGAAAAATATTATAAGAATAATTTCTTCATGACAGAAATTATGAATCATACCAACTACGATGAATTCTGGCAAAAAAGAAACCTTCTGCCTCATTTGAAGAATATCAATCATGCTGTAATGACTGTGGGTGGATGGTTCGACGCTGAAGATCTTTCCGGTCCTTTAAATATTTATAAGACCATTGAAAAAACAAGTCCTAAAGCAAAAAACACCATTGTAATGGGACCTTTCTCTCACGGTGGTTGGTCACAGGAACAAGGAAAACATTTCCATAGTGAAACCTATTTTGGTGACAGCATTGCAACTTATTACCAGAAAAATGTTGAAACAAAATTCTTCAACCACTATCTGAAAGGCAACACAAAAGAAGATGCCGGACTTCCTGAAGCATTGATGTATGACACAGGAGCTAAAGAATGGAAAGAATTTGCTTCTTATCCACCTAAAAATGCTCAGAAAGTGAATTTCTATCTATCAGATAAAACCTTAAAAAAGGCTTCAGGCCAAGGATATTCTGAATATTACAGTGATCCTAACAATCCTGTTTTAAGTTCAGATCATTTAAAAGATTTCAATGGATTCACTCCAAAAAATTATATGTCAGAAGACCAGAGATTTGCAGTAGGAAGACCGGATGTATTAACGTTCACTACAGATGTGCTGACTGATGATATTGCGTTTGCCGGAGAGATCATGGCTAAACTGAATATTGCATCCACATCTACAGATGCCGATTTTGCAGTAAAATTAATTGATGTGTATCCTGAAGATTTCAAACCTGCAGAAAAGAAAGATGGAGTTATTTATGGTAATTACCACCAGATGGTAAGAAGTGAGATCATGCCTACAAGATTCAGAAATACGAGAGAAAAGGGAGAAGCTCTGGTTCCTAACCAGAAAACGGCTGTTAATTTCAGACTTCAGGATGTAGTTCATACATTCAAAAAGGGACATAAAATCCAGATTCAGATCAGCAGTACATGGTTCCCGCTTTTCGCTATCAATCCGCAAAAATTCATGGATAATCCAAATTTTGCAACGAAAGAGGATTACACCAAAGCGTTTATCAAAGTATATGATGACAGCTCTATTGAAGCTGAAGTTTTAAAATAAATTGAAAAAGCTGTTCGTTTGAACAGCTTTTTTTATTTTTGAGAACTTGATTAGGTTTTGGCTAAAGCCAGATGAATTTGTTGTTTTATTCAAGTGGGCTATATTAATCCAGAAACAATACACTTAATCTTCAATCGTTCTAAAGGTCAGATTTACTCTGGGAGTTTTCACTTTTGTAGTGGGTGGAAGTCTGTGAAGCCAATTGTCCTGAGTGGTTCCTTTCATAATTAATAAACTTCCGTTTTCCAGGAATATTTCTACCTTTTCTTTGGTTATTTTATGCTTGAATAAGAATTTTCTTTCTGCACCAAAAGTAAGAGAAGCAATCGCTCCGTGTTTCTTCAGATCTGTCTCACCATCGCTGTGATAAGCCATACCTTCACTTCCGTCATGGTATAGATTCAGCAGACATGAATTATAAGTTTCTCCGGAAGCTTCCTCACACTTCTTCTTCAATTCTAATAATTCCGGAGTCCATAATTTGGCATATTTTGTTCTTTTTGAATAGGTATATTCAAAAGGTTTATCTCCAAACCAGGCGACTTTTCTCTTGGTTAAAATCAATTTCCCAAAGATTAATGCTTCATCATTCTCCCAAGGAATCTGATTGAGCAGGTAATTATAAAAATGGTCAGATTTTTCTTTAGAGAAAACCTTTCCATAATAATGAACGGTTCCGTCGTGCGGAAGTATGTTTAAGGGATAGTCTGATATTTCTTCGAAGAGACTCATCATCGTTTTTTAATTAAATGCTTTTATCATTAAACACAAATTACACTAATATTTTTCACAAATCACACGAATTTTCACATCAATAGAAACGGACTTTAGTCCGTTAAATAAAAAATAACTCAATTCATTGGCTTTAGCCAAAACTTAAATTTAACATTTTCCAACCGCAAAAGTCACAACAGGATTTTACACTTAAGTTTTTGAAAATTTTCGATTTCATTTTTATGGTGAAAATATTTTATGAATAGATTTGTGAACCCTCCCAGCCCATCATCAGCTGTTTCCTTTCAATTCCCCAACGATATCCGCCGAGATGTCCGGTAGACTGTATCACTCGGTGACATGGAATAAGAAATGCTACAGGATTACTTCCTATGGCTGTTCCTACTGCTCTGGATGCTTTAGGATTTCCTATTTTTTCTGCCAGGCTGCCATATGTAGACAGTTTTCCCATGGGAATTGTCAACAGGCTTTCCCAGACTTTAAGCTGAAAATCGGTTCCTTTTAAGTGTAATTTTATTGTGTTGAGTTTCGTCCAGTCTTTGTCAAATATGGACAGTGCGTTCTTTTGAAGTGAATCTTGTTTTTCAATAAAAGAAGCATTGGGGAACTTCTTTTCCAGCTCCCCTAATGCTGTTTCTTTATCGTCTTCAAAAGCCATATAGCAGATTCCTTTTTCTGTGGAAGCTACCAATATATTTCCGAAAGGACTTTCGGAAAAAGTGTAATAAATACTGAGGCTTTTTCCGCCGTTTTTATATTCTGCGGGAGACATTCCTTCTATCTTTACAAACAGGTCATGAAGCCTGCTGGTACTGGAAAGTCCTGTCTCATAAGCCGTATCAAACAAACTTGCTTTTTCTTCCTTTAATAAATTTTTAGCATGTTCAAGACTGATGAACTGCAAAAATTTCTTAGGACTTGTTCCTGCCCAATCTGTAAAGATCTTCTGAAAATGGGCCGGACTCAAGTGAATATTTTCTGCCACTTCCTCCAAACTTGGCTGAAGCCTGAAATTGCTCTGGATATATTCTATCGCTTTGGCAATTCTATTATAATCTATCTGACTTTGTGTGGACATCATACTATTGTTTTTACCTCACAAATTTCCAAAGAATACATGACAGAAAAAATCCGATTCTTGCGGAATATTAGTTGTTGTTATAAATATCGTTGTAAGCAAGCATTTTGTAATATAATTTAGCCGCCAGGAAAGCTGTTGGTTTAGCCATTGGAGAATCCATTAATTCTACAATATCAAACGCTACTACGTTACATTTTTCAAATACTTTTCTTAATAATTCCAATGTTGGGTACCACTGTAATCCACCTGGTTCAGGAGTTCCTGTAGAAGGAGCGATAGAAGGGTCGAAAGCATCAAGGTCAATGGTAATATATACATTTCCTGAAACTTTTTCCAATACATCATTCACCCAGTTTTCGTTGTTTGCAATTTCATGAGCAAAGAATACTCTTCCTTCCGGCAGATACTGAGCTTCTTCAATATCCATAGAACGAATTCCCACCTGTACAAGGTTATGCTTCTGGTTAGCTTCAAATACAGCACAAGCGTGGTTTGAAGTAGAACCATGGAAATCAGGACGTAAGTCTGTGTGAGCATCTAACTGAAGAACGGTAAGATTTTCAAATTTCTCTCCTACTGCACGGATAGAACCGATAGAAACAGAATGCTCACCACCGAATAGTGTGAATACTTTTCCTTCATTGTTCAAAAGTTCTTTTGTTTTCTGATAAACAGCTTCTGTCATCGCTTCCGGAGTCGCGTTTTCAGAAACATCTCCTGCTAAATAAACTCCCTGAAGGTAAGGTTCTGTTTGTGTTTCAATGTCATAAAGCTCCATGTTTTCAGAAGCGTTTAAGAATAATTCCGGACCTTTATCAGCTCCTTTACCCCATGTTGAAGTTCCATCATAAGGAACAGTTACCAACATTACTTTCGAATTCTCTAACGTTGCGTTTTCCTCGGGAATTCCTGCGTATGTTCTCATGCTTTATTTAAAAATTTTAATGTTTTAAAATTGAAATATTGGTCACAAAGATACGAAGAGTTTACGAGTTGGAGAGTAAGAGTGTTGGAGAGTTTATGAGTTACAGACTCTCCCCTTGCTATCTGTTATCTGCCACCTAAAACCTATCATCTGTTACCTCTTCCCTTTCCACTTTCAACTCAAATAGCTATTTTTGTACAAAACTCATAATATGCCTTTAAAAGCTGTTCTTTTCGATATGGATGGAGTAATTGTAGATACAGAACCATTGCATAGAAAAGCTTATTTCAAAACTTTTGATGAACTGGAAATTGCCGTTTCCGAAGAGCTATACACCTCTTTTACCGGGGCTTCCACCAAAAGAGTCTCTGAAACTTTGATTAATGAATTCAATTTAAATCAGACTTACGAAACCATTGCGCAGATCAAAAGATCTCATTTCAAAGAATACTTTTATAATGATGATGAATTTGACTTAATTCCGGGGGTCAGAAAACTGATTGAACATTATCATGAAAACGGAATCAAACTGATACTGGCTTCTTCTGCTACGATGACAACGATCAATATGGTTTTTGAAAAGTTCGGGCTTGAGAAATATTTCAGCGGAAAAATCAGCGGTGCCGATCTGAAAGAATCAAAACCTCATCCTGAAGTTTTCTTACTGGCTGCTGATATGGCTGGTGAATCGGTAGAAAACTGTATGGTAATTGAAGACTCTACCAATGGAATTCTGGCTGCCAACAGAGCGGAAATTTTCTGTGCTGCCTACAGAAGTCCACATTCAAAAAATCAGGATTATACATTGGCGGATACTGTAGTTTCTGATTATGAAGACTTGGAACTGGATAAGGTTTCAAAATATTTTTAAATAAAAAAGCTCTCAGATTTTGAGAGCTTTTTTGGGCACATTTGTAAGTAAAGACTGATGTAAATACTCTACCTTTACAAACTTTTTAAAACTAAAATTATGAAATTTAAATTATTGACTGCTGTTCTTTTTGCCACTATAGGAAATCAGGCTCTCTACAGCCAAAATAGCTGGAATTTAAAATACACGTTCACCGACCACTCTCAAAACCGGGTTGCGGCCTTTATTGATGAAAATAAGGGATTCGTATCTGGATTTACTAATGATGGCAAAGGAGCCATTAAGTACACGGCAGACGGTGGAACAACCTGGACCGAAATTTTCAAACAAAATAATTTAGGATATATTCCTGGTTTTAGCTTTCTGGATGAAAATAATATATGGGCTTTCCATGACCAAAATATCTATAAAACAACCAATGGAGGTGTCTCTTGGACAATATCAACTGTAAGTAACTCTATGGGCTATCTTAGAAGTGTGAAGTATTCTTCCCTTACTGAAGGAATTATGAAAACCAGCAAAGGTAAATACAAAACCACGGATGGAGGTCAAAACTGGACAGTCGTGAAAATATATTCTTCAAATGATTTTGAGCTTAATTCCAATGGCCAAAGTATAAACCCAAGTACTGGTGAAGGATATGGCATTATCGGTATGTATCTCTACCAGACCTCTGACTATGGAGAAACTTGGACACAGATTTTAACAATGCCCGATTATTCTATTGCCCAAACCCGTAGATATACCAGTGTACATTATAAAGGATATCTTACAGGAGAATATTTCTATGGTACATTAGGCTACGATGGCACAACCTTTCTTAAATCGTCAAACAATATCTGGCAGAAATTACCCAATAACTTCATTAGATATGCTGTTACAGAAGCTTTCCCAGATGGGATGTTTATGGGATATGCAGAGCAAAAAATATACAATATGAAGACTAAGGATGTCATCTATACGCTTCCGGGAAACGAATATATCAGCTATATGGGAAGCATCGGAAATGTAGGCCATGCTGTGGGAGGTAACAAATTTTATAAATACTCTAACACATCTGCATTGGCAACCCAAGAAACAACTGTAAACTCATTTAAAGTTTATACTCAAAACAATTCAGTCGTTGTACAATCCCCTTCAACACGTGGGAATATTTCTATTTATGATATGTCCGGGGCCTTAATAAAGTCTGGAGTTCCTGTGAAGAAAGGAGAAACCAAAACTATTGAACTTAATCAGGGAGTTTACATCGTTACTATTCATGGTGAACAAAGAGATTATTCTCAAAAAATCCAGATTAAATAGGATGTAATTTCAACATTATGATAAAAAAATAAAAGCTCTCAGAATCTGAGAGCTTTTATTTTATCTATTATTATGACCTATCATTCTGAATAAACGAAGTGAAAAGCGAGATTGCTTCGTCACCTTTGTTCCTCGCAATGACCGATTAAAATATTATTTATAACCAAGAATTTTCAAAATATCTTCCGGTTCCTGTTTCTCACGGAAAATTTCGTATTGTAATTCACCGTTTTCATCTTTCTGAATAAGAACGTGTCTTGGCTGAGGCATCAGACAGTGGTGAACACCACCATATCCTCCGATTGTTTCCTGATAAGCTCCCGTATGGAAGAATCCTATATATAAAGGTTTTGTATCACTGAAAACCGGCAAATAAATCGCATTGGTATGCTGCTCAGAGTTATAATAATCATCTGAATCACACGTCAATCCGCCTAAGAATACCCTTTCATAAGTATCTTCCCAACGGTTCAGCGGAAGCATGATAAAGTGTCTTGAAATAGCCCATGTATCAGGAAGAGTTGTCATGAAAGAAGAATCAATCATGTTCCACTTTTCTCTGTCATTCTGACGTTTCTGAGAAATAATTTTATAAAGGTTCGCACCACTTTCTCCTACGGTAAAGCTTCCGAACTCAGTATAGATGTTAGGTTCTTCTACCCCTTCTTCTTCACAGAATTTTTTGATCTGAGAAACGATTTCTTCTACCATGTACTGGTAATCATAATCGAAGTTCAAAGAAGTTTTGATAGGGAAACCACCTCCGATATTCAATGAATTTACTTCGGGAGCAATTTTCTTCAAACGTGCATATACACGAAGACATTTGTACAATTCGTTCCAGTAGTATGAAGTATCTTTGATCCCCGTGTTGATAAAGAAGTGAAGCATTTTCAATCTTGCATTCGGGTGTTCAGCAATCTTCTGACTGTAGTAAGGAATGATATCTTTATATCCGATTCCTAATCTTGAGGTATAGAATTCGAACTTCGGTTCTTCCTCTGATGCAATTCTGATTCCGATATTAAATGTGGAATCAATACTTTCAGTAAGTTTGTCCAATTCTCTGTAATTATCAAGAATCGGAGTAATATTTTCAAAACCGTTATTGATCATATCTGAAATCTTTGTCAGATAATCATCCGTTTTGAAACCATTACAGATTACTTCAATGTTTTTATCTACCTTCTCTTTTTCATAAAGAGATTTTACAATATCCATGTCATAAGCAGACGATGTTTCTATCGAAATATCATTCTTCAACGCTTCTTCCAATACGAAATTGAAATGACTGGATTTTGTGCAATAGCAGTAGGTATAATTCTTTTTATATCCGGTTTTTTCAAAAGCTTCTTTAAACCAGCTTTTGGCTTTCTGGATATTTTGAGAAATTCTCGGCAGATAGCTAATCTTTAGCGGAGTGCCAAATTGTTCAACTACGTCCATCAATGGAACGTCGTGAAACAACAAATTGTTCTCAGATACATTAAATTCCTCTGTAGGAAAATATAATGTCTGATCAATAAGTTCCGAGTACTTTATTTTCATTTCTAAACAAGTGAATTAAGAAATGCAAAATTGCTAAAAAAGTTTGATTTTTAGGTGTTAAAATTATCATAATTTTAAATAAAGCCCCAATATCATATCCTGTGAAAATTTATCTCTGATAATCAGTAGGTAAACTTTTGAATATATTCATTCCTTTTGGCGTCTGAAATGCCCAGTACCTGCTGAATATAGGCATCTGTAGAGCCATACTTTTTGTTGATCTCTTCAAAAGCGGCATCAAGATATCTTTTTTCTACCCAGCTCAGTTTTTCCAGCACCTTCAAATCCATCTTTGGATAAAGGAAATGTAGATTATTGGCAAGGCGGAGTCTTTTCTGAACAAGATCTTTCCTATAATTGTTGGATAAAAGATATTCATTATAAATGGTCTCTTTATCAAATTTCAGAATCGTAAGAATCAATGCTGTTGTAATTCCTGTTCTGTCTTTTCCGGCCGTACAGTGATAAAGAATCGGATCTTTGGATTCCAGAATTTCTGTGATAATCCTCTTTATCGTTTCTGGATTTTCTGTAACGTATTCACGGTAGAAGTCGATCATTCTTTTGTCTGCATCGGAAGCGTTCACCTTACCTTTAAGGACAAGTTTTTTCGCCTGAGCAAGCTGATCACCTTCATCTTCAAATGCTGAATATTTTTTATAAACAATTTCTGCCGGAAGCTGATCCGGGCTCTGAGATATTTCTTTCGAATTTCTAAGATCAATGACTTCTTTTATGCCCAGTTTTTCAATATCATCAAAAGATTTCTTTTTCAGCTTATGAAGATGGGCACTTCTGTACAGCTTACCTGATTTCAACGTTCTTCCTTCGGTATTTTTAATATTTCCTACCGTCCGGAAATTATTCACTTTTTTAATCTGAATTACTTTTTCAGTTTCATTTTTCCCATATTCAGGGGTTTCAAAATGTTGTGTTTTGCATGAGAAAATACAGCATAATGAAATGACGGAAACTGATATTTTGATTAATGTATTCAATTGTTTTTAATAAATTTTGGCTAAAGCCTGTGGATTCGTATATTTTGTATCAAATGGGCTAAAGCCCATTTCTATTGATATATAATTAGATCCTTTTAATAGATTGTCGGATATTCTATTTCACGGATTCCTACAAATAACAAAACATCACCTGATTCGTATTCCACAGAAATCTCATCTTCAACCGCGAAATTTCGGGTTCCTATTCTTGAGGTAATACTTAGGGTTTCATTCGTCAAAGGCCAGTTTAGTCCTTTGGTTGTTATATTATTTACTGATGGAAACGGATAGAGAGAAATCATTTTGTTTTTTACACCTTTCAGTTTAAAATCATTGGGAATAAAATAATATTCTGAAAACTCATCATAAAATTTAATGTTCATCTGATCTTTAAACGCATAAGCAACGGTAATATTTCCCAGAAAATGATCTTGTTCACCTCCACTTCCTCCAAAAACATCAATCTCCGAAAAACCTCTTTCATGAATAATTTCCAACGCTTTGTGAAAATCTGTTTTTTCCTGATCCAATGTAAGGATAAATTTTTCCTGATACATATCTTCATCTGATCCAGAGTGCGAATCAAAATCGCCGGAAATAAAATCGAGTTTATCCAATGGTAATCCCATTCTTTTTAAATAATGGAAAGCACCATCTGTACAAGCGATCAAACCATAATTTTCAAGATTGGGTAACGATTTCGGAGCGTCTCCATTGATGAAAAGTAATGCTTTATCTCTCATTCGGGTTCCAATATTCTTCCGGTTCGTTGTTCAGTTTTGAAATATATCTTGCCAATACAAAAAGATAATCTGAAAGTCTGTTTAAATATTTAATGAGTTCCGGACGTACTTCTTCAGATTCATTCAAAAATACCAATGAACGTTCTGCTCTTCTGCAGATGGTTCTTCCCGCGTGTAAAAAAGTGGCAGATTTTCCTCCACCCGGCAGAATAAAATACTGAAGCGGTTCCAATTTCTCTTCAAAAGCATCCATCCATTGCTCCAGCTCTTCAATTTCTGTTTCTGAAATAATGATTGGAAGGCGAGATTTTCCATTGGCCAGCATTAGTTTATCCGCTGGTGTTGCTGCTTCTGAACCTACGGTGAATAAATCAAACTGTATTTTCTTAAGCTGTCTCAACACTTCTTCATCTTCGATATGACTTTTTGCAATCCCAATAAATGAATTCAGTTCGTCTATATTTCCATAACTGTCTACTCTGGCGCTGGCTTTGGAAACTCTTGTTCCGCCATATAATGCCGTCTGACCTTTATCTCCTGTTTTTGTATAAATTTTCATAGTACTAAAATACCTTTTTTTGTATAAAGTACAATGTAAAAAGTAGCAATAACTGCCTATTCTGCCTGAAAAATAATTAGCTGACATTAGGAATTAATGTCAGCTAATATTTGCATATGTAGGTTCTATATTTTTTTAGATTGCTTCCCTTTTGTTAAGTATGATAAAGCAAATGCAAATTCCTTTATTTATAGATTAAAAAGTATAATTAACATTTAGCTGAAAAATTGTTCCGTTAAATCCAAACTGATTCACCTCCCAAGGATATTTGAACCTTCCTCCAAGATCTGTTACTATATCACCTTTGCTATCTATTACATCCGGATAAATATTAAATAAATTATTTACGACTCCGGAAACTTTAAGGTCTTTCGTGATTTTATATGTTAAAACGATGTCTGTAACTACCTTACCAGAAAATGTCTGATCTTTGGCTGGATCGCTTGCGTGCTGCCATGTAACAGAACCAAAGTAAGTATTATTAAGATTAAAGTTAAACTTTGAAATGTCATACGAAAGACTAAGAATAGTTTTTGTTTTTGGCCTTGCAGAGGTAATTCTAGATTGTTCTTTTCTATCAAAAAAGTTTTCTGAGTAACCATTTCCAGCCAAAATAGGTGGAACGGCAATATTATCTACTATTTTAGTTTCGTTATAATTGAAAGCAGCAATGATTCCCAATCTTCCTTTGCCAATAGCGGAAGTATAATAATTAGCTACGAAATCTATCCCCTCAGTAACTGTATTTACAGCATTGGTGAAAAACTTCAAGGAAGTTATTTTATTATTGTCTAATATTACTTCCACAGGGTTTGTTATATCCGGACTACCCGGAGCCCCGGTCTTGTAACCAATATCTCCTGAGAAAAGTACACGGTCTTTAATTTTTATTCTATAATAATCTGCTGTAATAGTAAGGTTTTTAAGAGGCTTTACGGCAAATCCCGCAGTAATGTTAAAAGCTTTTTCAGCATTTAATTTTGCTACCCCAAGATCAGATCTTACAATTTGAGAGTCATTATTAAAAGTACCCTGATTAGCTACAGTATTCCCTGTAATCTTGGTTTGAACGTTGGAATAATAAATCTGGTGTAGTGAAGGTGCTCGAAATCCTGTAGAAACAGACCCACGGAAAACTAATTTATCATCTAACAACTTATATCTTGCATTTCCTTTCCAGGAAACATTATTTCCAAAATCACTAAAGTTTTCATATCTCACAGTTCCTCCAACCAACAAGTTTTTCGTAACATCCCATTCAGCATTCATATAAGCTCCAATATTTTGACGATTTTTATTGACTTCATTTTGAGGCTGCAGCCCTGGAAATGATTCTGCACCACTTCCAATATAAGATGCTTCCTCTCCTGCTTTTGCTTGATAGTTTTCATTGCGCACTTCAACACCAGCTCCTAAAACAAGCGCACCAAAATTTCGGTTGATATCTATGTTTCCTATAATATTACTAAACTGATGGCCACCTGCTTTAAAACTTGTTGGTGAATTTCCACCCAAAGAGGTATTGATGGTGTTTCCTACAACATAATTTACTGCATTAGAGCCAAAGGTTGCACTCCCATCAAAACTCCATTTTCCAAGCATGCCTTTCCACCCGGAGGTTAAATTATAATCATAAACATCTGTTTTAAATTGCGGCTGAAATCCATTGTAAGGTTGTCCTTTTGGAGTTAAAAGACCAAAATCTGAAGTTACCCAATAAGGTGTTCTATACAACCCAAAACTAGTTCCATTTCTGTAAGTTGTACCACCAAAAGCATAAAACTTACCTGTTTCACCTGTTGGCAATTCAAAATTTACAAACATATTGGCAACTCTTGTCTCCGGCTGCCCTATAATCATTCCTAAACCAGGATTAGCCTGCGTCCAGGCATTATCCACACCAAAAAGTTCATCTTTTGTAATAGAACCTGCACGGTTAGTTTTATTTTGGGAAGAATATCCCAATGTAAGATTCAAACTTCCATTTTTTGCAACTCTGATTCCTGTATTAAAATCTGCTCCGATATTAAAGCCATCTCCTTTTGAAGTAATACCAGAAAAAAGATTAACAGTGCTTTTTCCGACACTGTTTTTAAGAATAATATTAATTACTCCTGCAATAGCATCAGAACCATATTGTGCTGAGGCACCATCTCTCAATACTTCTACATTCTGTAAAGCTGCTGACGGAATGCTTTTCAGATCTGTACCTACTTCCCCTTTTCCGGGTGTATCATTTACATAAATTAAAGCGCTTTGATTTTTTCTTTTACCATTAACCAAAACTAATGTTCTGGAAGGACCCAATCCTCTTAAATCTGCCGGATCAAAGTGAGCCGTTGCATCAGAAACAGTTTGCTGTGATGAGTTAAAAGAGGGTACAGCATACGTCAAAGCTTTATCAAAAGTAATCTGCCCTGTAGATTTTAGTTGTACTGCCGAAATATTATCAATAGGAATCGCAGAGGTAATGATAGTTCTGGGCTTAGTTCTACCCGTAGTAACTACAACTTCATCTATTTTATTTTGTTTTATGCTGTCCTGAGCATATCCCATTGCACCAGCTCCGCTTAATACTAAGGCATAGATTTTTCCATTAAATAAATTATTCTTCATGTCAATTGTTAATTATTCAATAAATCTAGTAAAAAAATAAACATTAAATACTAAAATAAAACATATAGTAATAATTTACTTTTATATTTGCGAAAACCATACCATTTCACAAAAACAATAATTAATCTACAAAACATAAAGTGATTTATTGATAACATGAAAAAAAATGAATCAATAACACCATATTTGTATAAAAAAAATCAATTAGTTAACATCAGAAATAAACATGATTTTATTCGTCCTGACAAGTAGTTTTCAACGGGTTGAGATTGCTTCGCCTATGGCTCGCAATGACTGTTGAAAAAAAATGGCCGGAAAACCGGCCATATCCAAATTATTTATTTACCTCTACGTATTGTATGATGGTCTGATTTTTTGGGTTGTAGATTATTGTACTACTTTTTGGGAATCTTTTCAATTTATAGTATTGAATATTTTTATCGGATTTTATATCTTCCAGAATACTTGTATCAAACGTATTGTCAGGAAGAAATTTGGACATAAAACTTATTTTATCAACAATGTTTTGTCCATCAATTTTACGGGCAGTTTTATCAGATTTACTTTCATCGGAAGTAGGCTGGCTTTCCAAAAACGGAAGCAACACCCCAATGTCTGCTTTATATTTAAAAATATAACCTTCAGGTCTTCCGGGAATATTAACTTTTTTTCCTTTTTCTTCAGAAACAATGGAAGCTCCAGTACCAGGAAAAACGGTATTAAACTTAACATCCTCGGAGTTGGTTAAAGAATTTATAGATTCATTGACTGTTTTTTTTACGGTTTCTTCTACAGCCTGCTGTGCTTTTTGCTGTACTGTTTCTGTCGTTTTTTGAACAGTCTGGTCAATTTTTTCCTCAATCTTATTGCATGATACTAATAAAAAAGTGGTGATAACGGGCAAAATATACTTCTTCATAATTCTAATAATAGCGATTTCATTTATTAATATCCTTTCTTCTAACGGAAAAGTAGGTCCGGATATTTTAGCAAAGAAAAAATATTTTTTCAATAACAAAAATACTACTGACAAACTGTTGTCATTACCTACTCTTACCTTTGTATCAACAACAAACAAAAACCATACAATTATGACAACTACAGCAACTGCCACTAAACAATTTATGACTTCTGAACAGCTATTAAATGACTGGCAAGGACATAGAAACCTAACGAGAAGAGTGATTGAGTCTTTTCCTGAAAATGATTTATTTGAATTTTCAGTAGGTGGCATGAGACCGTTTGCCAAGCTGGCATTAGAACTGATCAATATTGGCGGACCCGCTTTAAAAGGAATTGTTGAAGGAAATATGGAAGCTTACAATGAAGAGGCTTTCAATCCAAAGACTAAAGAAGAACTCTTAAAAAAATGGGATGAAGAGACAGAAGTGATCAACCATTATTTCAATTTGATTTCTGAAGAGCGTTTTCAGGAGACTTTCAATTTATTCGGACAATATGAATTCCCGGTATATCAAAATGTTCTTTATTTTGTAGACAACGAAGTTCATCATCGTGGACAAGGATATGTTTATCTGAGAGCTTTGGGAATCGAGCCACCATTCTTCTGGGAAAGATTCTAATAAAAAAAAACAGAAAGGTAAAATTGCAAAAAGGCTAAAACTACTGAGAAAAATTACCACTGCGATGTCATTTATTATTGTGATTTTTTCTTCAATTTAAACTCAACTTATTTCATTTTTGCGACACAACAAATTTAGCTTTTTTGCTTTTTTACCCTTAGCTTATTAACCATTTCATTTATTTGCCTCAATTAAGTCTTTAAACCTCAACAGCTGTCTTGTTGGGGTTTATTATTGATGTCTTTCGACCATCTTTGTGAGCAAATCATGGAGTCTTATACGAAGACTTTCCGGCTCCAAAACAGTGGCATAATCTGCAAAAGTAACCAGCCAGCGGGGAAATCCGTCATTTATCCATTCGGTTTCAAAAGTAAGCTCTACCCCTTGTTCTGTTTCTTCCTCTTCTATCAATCCGTAGTATTTTTTAGAATTTACAAGATGAGACATGATCTTTTTGTCTACCAAAAGTTTAGCTTTGACTTTATTTCCATTTGATTTTTTCCGGTAATCATTCACCTGACCATATTCCTGTAGAAAGGGATTTTGTGTTTTTAAAATTTCTAAAATCCTGTCGATACGAAACTGTCTGAAATCTTTTCTCAGCGTACAGTATGCCATGATATACCAAAAATTAAACTCAAAAAACATCCCCACTGTTTCTATCGTTCTGTTGTTCACTCTTCCGTCTACGGTCTGGTATTTTATAGTCAGCTGAGTTTTCTCTGCGATACTTTCCAGAATAATAGGAATCACATTTTTAAGAGAGTCTCCGGAATCGGTATGAAAACTGAAAACATCGATCTGCTTTTCAATATTTTTAATCAAATTTTTATCAGAATGCTTTAGTACAGAACGCACTTTTTCCATAGCCGCCTGATAATGGTTCCCTAAGCTTTGGTGTGAAAATTTCTGCATCAGCTTTTCAGCAGTAATGAAACTTAAGACCTCTTCTTTGGTAAACATAATCGGGGGAAGCTTATAGCCATCCATTAAAGAATAGCCGTTACCTGCTTCTCCTACGATAGGAATACCTGCATTTTCAAGGGTTTTTACATCACGGTAAATGGTTCTGATACTTACATCGAATTTTTCAGCCAGGTCCTGCGCCCGAACAATGGGCTTCGACTGTAATTGGGTAAGGATGGCCGTCACCCGATCGAGTTTTTTAAGGTAGTGATCGTTCATTATGCAACAAAGCTAAAATTCTTTTTTGAGGTAAAGCTTTTTATTTAATTTTCTTTAAAAGTATTCACCAGTTTATCGAGGTTCAAACTGCGGGCTGACGCATCGAAAATCTCACGGTAGGTTCCTTCTTTACTGTAAAGTTCATCATGCGTTCCGTTCTCAACGACTCTTCCTTTTTTCATTACGTAAATGATATCGGAATCCAGAATCTGGGACAGCGAGTGGGAAATAATGACAACAGTTCTTCCTTCTTTTATCGCATCCAGGGAGTTTTTAATCTGTTCTGTGGCAATGGCATCCAGACTGGCTGTTGGCTCATCCAAAAAGATGATCGGAGGATTTTTGAGGAATAATCTTGCAATGGCAATTCTCTGCTGCTGTCCCCCGGAAAGCTGAGTAGCATCGTGTTTGTATTTTTCGGGAAGATCCATAATCTGTTCATGCAGATAAGCCTTTTTGGCGGCTTGCTGAATTTCTTCAAAACTTGCATTCATGTCTCCATAGCGGATATTATCTTCAATACTTCCCTGGAAAATATGATTTTTTTGAAGTACAAGCCCCAAATCTCGTCTTAGAAAAGTATTGTCAAATTCATTAAGGTTCACTCCATCCAATAGAATTTCTCCGGAATCAGGCAGATAAAATTTACATAAAAGATTAATAATCGTTGACTTTCCTGCACCGCTCAATCCTACCAAAGCTGTAGTCTTCCCATTTTCAATTTTCATGGAGACCTCATGCAAGGCTTTTGTACCATTGGGATAAGTAAAATCTACATTTTTCAATTCAAAAGTTCCTTTGATTTCTTTTTCCGTAAAATTTCCATTCTGTTCGGTTTCGTTATCTGCATTCAGAATATCAAAGTAGCCTTCAGCATAAATCATGGCATCGTTCATATCATCATAAATCCTGTGCAGCTGGCGAATAGGTGCTGAAACATTATTGAAAAGCATAATATGAAGCATGATCGCGCCAATTGTCATTTGCTGGTCTAGAACGAGATAAACGGTTAGAAGGATAATCAGAACAACACCAAACTGTTCAAGAAATGTTTTTAAACCATCATAAATAAAGTTGGTTCTGCGGGTAATCATCTGGCTTTCCATTAATTGCATCTGAAGGTCGTATTGCTTTTTTCCTTCAAATTTTTCACGGACAAAACTTTTGATCACCATAATGGAATTTATCAGGTTCAGAAGTCCGGATGTCTTTTTTTCCCTTTGGTTCCTAAGCTGACGGCGTACTCCACCTAATTTTTTAGCCTGCAGGGAGCTGATGTAAAAATAAATAGGAACAATAATCGTGGAAACAAGCCCCACATATACATTCTGCATGTACATAATGATCAGTGCGATGATCGCATTGGAAAAAAGAGGCAGAATATCAATGAAAAAGTTCTGAACCAATCTTGTCAGACTTTCGATTCCGCGGTCTATTCTTATCTGTAATTTCCCGGATTCATGATTTTCATCGTTAAAATAGGCGACTCTATAGGTTAAAATTTTATCAATAGCGGATTGAGCCAATACAGAGCTTACATTGATTCTGATTTTCTCCCCATAGAATTTCTGCCCAAAATTGATAAAAATATTCAAAAGTTCTTTTCCCAATAAAATAATGGAAATAATGATCAGAATATGAACTCCTTCTGTCATCGGGTGTGGAAGATGGGTAAGTTTGGTGACCTCATCTACCGTATATTTCAAAACAATAGGGTTCACCTGTGCTGCCAGAGCTCCCAGAAAAGTAAGAAACAGCGTTCCGTAAATCATTAGCCGGTAAGGTCTGATGAATGGAACAAGCTGTTTGTAGATTCCGAATAAAGTAACGGTTCTGTTGAAAGGTTTTGCCATTAATGTTGTTTATAGAGCCTAGTAAAATTAAACCTTTTTTAAAACAATTCATAGAAATAGCCAACTTAATACGACTTGTTTTTTCTATTGGGACTAAAAATTTTTAATTCCTTGTTTTCAAAATGGTCTTCATCATTCCATCCATTCATTATGGAAAATACAATACACTCTTCCCTCTTTTGAAAACACATTCTTTGGAAATTGTAGAAATAATATCATCAGATTCACCAAATACCTGCGCTTATTGTATGAGCTAATTTTTTGATGAAAACATTTGAATTCTAATTGTTATATTTAAAATACAACAATTAGAATTTTTTTTATACATTTTTACCATCATATAAAAAAAGACCAGATGAATACTAACCAAAAAGCACTTGTAAAAGCAACAGTTCCAGTTCTAAAAACTAATGGAACAGATTTAACAAAACATTTTTATACAAGAATGTTTACACATAATCCTGAACTGAAGAACATTTTTAATATGAGCCATCAAGCAAGTGGAAAACAGCAAAATGCCTTAGCCGGAGCTGTACTAGCCTATGCTGAGCAGATTGAAAATCCGGAAGTTCTTATCAATGTTTTAAAATCTATCGGAAATAAACATGTAAGCTTAAATATTAGTCCGGAACAATACGATATTGTAGGTCTCCATTTGATTTCCTCCATAAAGGAAGTTTTAGGAGAGGCAGCTAGTGATGAGCTTATAGAAGCATGGACACAAGCTTATAATGAATTAGCTCAGATTATGATCTCTATCGAACATGAACTCTATGAATCTACCCTGAAAAAAGAAGGAGGCTGGAAAGGCTGGAGAGCTTTTGTCATTGCAGATATTGTAGAGGAAAGCGATGAAATAAAGTCGTTCTATCTAAAACCCATGGATAATAAATCAATTGCAGATTACCTGCCGGGGCAATATATTTCGGTAAAAACATTTATTCCTGCATTAGGGTACGAGCAACCCAGACAATATAGCTTGTCTTCAGCTTTCAATCCTGAACATTATAGAATTTCGGTAAAAAAAGAAAAAAATAATCAAAGTTTGCCTGATGGGGTTGTTTCTAATGTATTACATCAAAAGGCAATAGGGGATGAGATATGGGTAACTGCTCCAGCCGGAGTTTTTCATGCCAATCCGGTATCTGAAGATCCACTGGTACTCATAAGCGGTGGTGTAGGTGCTACTCCACTATTGAGTATGCTGGAAACTCAAAAAAACACGCTGCAAAACAACACTGTCGTTTGGCTTCATAGCTGCAGAGATGAGAAAGTACATGCTTTTAAAGATCATGTGAACCATTTGAATACAAACAATCAATGGCTCACCACTCATATTTTTTATGAAACCGTTGACAACCATTCTGATCTTGTCAAAAAAGGGAGAATAGACTTACATGAAATCAAGGAGGAAATTCTTATTGATAATGCAAAGTATTATATTTGTGGCCCCGAAGCATTTATTAAAGCTCAATATAATTCTTTACTACAGCTAGGCATTGCCAAAGAAGATATTCTTTATGAAGAATTTGGGCCTCAACTGCTTCATCTAAATTAACAATCAATGAAACTGAACCACTTTACAGACTATAGTTTACGGGTCTTAATCTATTTAAATCAAAATGATAAAGCCTCTTCATCTTCTTTGGATGAATTGTCCGAAAGACTTGATATCCTTCGTAATCATCTTATTAAAGTGGTTCAATTTCTATCTCAAAAAGAGCTAGTCATAACAAAAAGAGGGAAAAATGGTGGAATTACCATTTCTGAGAAAGCGAATAAAACAGGATTAGGCGATCTTATACATCTATTGGAACAAGATGACACCCCAATCATCAATTGTTTTTCAAAGTCGTGTGTATTTGTCTCCTATGAATGCAAACTAAAATCATTTTTAGATACTGCTTATCAAGCTTTCATCGACAGTATGAATCAGCATCATTTATCTGACCTCGCTTTTAATAATTGGGAAATTATATTTGCCAATCAAAAGAATGCAGCAAACAATACTTAAGAGTCTGTTTATCACAGCAATCATTACTTTTACACTCACTTCATTACACAATAATGAAAAGATCTATGATGAATATTTTATTTATAACTGGCTGGAGTCCTGGTGCGTTGCACTGACTATAACTCTAGTTTTCAATATTCTCATTTTTCCTTATTGGAAAGCCATCAGAAAAAACAAAAACACACATTAAAGAATTTTTGCCGCACAGTTGTGCTTATCCTTCATACATATAAGTCGTAAGGTAATGCAGTTCTTTTCTGCCGGCTTCTTTAGATTCAGCTCCTGCCTGCTCCAGAGAATACTGGCTATTGATTTCTTTTTTCTGGAAAACAAATGAGTTGTTGGCATTCTTATCCACCACATCATTAAAGATATGCTCGATTTCAGAGTTAGCTAATGAAGCAAAACTAATATCCTCAAATCCATACATCAATCTGAGATCATCAAATTGTTTGAAATTTTCATCTACAAATCCCTGGAACTGAGATTTTGAATCAAAGTTACCTGCCCAGATATTGTAAGCGTATTTTTTCTTTTTAGGTTTGTCTAAAATACTCTGATAAACGAAGTTTTCGCCCAGATATGCTTCTCTTACCTGCGGATCGTTCGCAAGATCTTCCGGAAGTCCTTCTTTCAGAATTTTTCCTTCAAACATAATATAGGTTTTATTGGTAATCGCCAACGTTTGCTGTACGTTGTGGTCGGTAATCAGAATTCCGATGTTTTTGTCTACAAGACTTCTTACAATTTTCTGGATATCTTCAACGGCAATAGGGTCTACCCCTGCGAAAGGTTCATCCAAAAGAATAAAGTTCGGGCTTGTGGCAAGACATCGTGCAATTTCGGTTCTACGTCTTTCCCCACCGGAAAGTAGATCTCCTCTGTTTTTACGGACATGCTGTAGAGAGAATTCTTCGATCAGTTCATCACATTTGATTTGCTGTTGACGCTTTGAAAGCTTAGTCAGCTGCAATACTCCCATAATGTTTTCCTCTACGGAAAGTTTTCTGAAAACCGAAGCTTCCTGAGCCAGATATCCGATTCCCTTTTGGGCTCTTCGGTACATAGCATCGGTAGTAATCTCCTGTTTATCCAGGAAAATTTTTCCTGAAGTGGGCTTAACCAACCCTACGATCATATAAAACGATGTGGTTTTCCCTGCTCCGTTCGGACCTAGCAAACCAACAATTTCTCCCTGTTGAACCTGTACAGAAACGCCTTTTACAACTTTTTTAGGACCGTATTCCTTGATTAAGTTTTCTCCTCGTAAAATCATAGGGCAAATATATCAAAAATATAAACTTCACTTATATGTTAATATAAACTTGTTTACCTTAAATGTAAATTTGTTCAGATCCACATCATTGTAACTTTTCACAGCTTTACGCTACTTATCATAAAACATCGCAATCAATTACAAATACTAAGAAATGGAAAATTACGGTTATACAAAAACAGAAAACGCACAAAACCAGCAAAACAATGTCCCTTACCATTCGGAAAAGAAAATTCCTGCCGCATTGTTGGGAATTCTTGTGGGCTGGCTGGCTTTGAATAAGTTTTATCTGGGATATACGAAAGAGGGAATTATTCAATTGGTTCTGAATGTGGTTACTTTAGGAGCAGCCTCAATTATTCCTTTTATTGAAGGGATTTTATATCTCTTTATGAGTGATAAACAATTTGACGATACTTATGTGTATGGGAAAAAGGGTTGGTTATAACATTAATTATCTATACGCTTAATTAAAATAAAATAGGCTGTTCTTATTCGAACAGCCTATTATTTTTCTATCTTGAATACTATTAATCAGGACAAGCTAAGTGCTCCATAACGCATGGATACCAGATTTCTTTGCACCATGTTCCACAGTTTGGATTATCAATAATCACTTCACCTCCTTTAATTTCCTTCAATTGATTTCTTTGAATCTTCTTAAGATTTTTCATAAATAAGTTCTTTTTGATGTTTTAATGATTTCGTTTTTCGAAATTAGTTTTACTCAAAAATAACAGTTTTATGTATTCGAAAGTCTCAATTCCGGTTATTAACTTAACATTAACGTTCATGTCCGGATCAATGATTCTATAGCTATTATTTATTTAACAGGATAGCTGCTTCTTTTGCAAAATAAGTAAAGATCATGTCTGCTCCTGCTCTTTTGAAGCATGTTAAGCTTTCGATGATCGTTTTGTCATTATCCAGCCAGCCGTTCTGTGCCGCCGCTTTTACCATGGCATATTCTCCACTTACGTTGTATACCGCGATCGGAAGATCAATGGCTTCACGTACTTTGGAAACAATATCAAGATAAGGAAGTCCCGGTTTGATCATGATCACATCGGCGCCTTCTTCAATATCTTTGAACACTTCATTCAATGCTTCACGGGAGTTGTGAAAATCCATCTGATATGTTTTTTTATCTTTCGGAATTTCCATATCCTCTTTCGGAGCACTGTCTAAAGCACTTCTGAAAGGTCCATAGAAAGAACTTGCATATTTGGCAGCATAGCTTACGATTCCTACATCTGCAAATCCACTTTCTTCCAATGCTTCACGGATAACCATTACTCTGCCATCCATCATATCACTTGGTGCCACAAGATCTGCTCCTGCTTCTGCATGGGATACAGACATTCTTGCCAGGGCATCATTGGTAGCGTCATTGATAACTTTTCCGTTTTCAATGATTCCGTCATGCCCGTAGATTGAATAAGGATCTAAAGCTACATCCGGCATAACAATCATTCCGGGAACGGCATCTTTGATGGCCTTGATCGTGTTCTGCATCAATCCATTTTTGTTCCAGGCTTCTTTTCCTGTATTGTCTTTCAAGTGTTCTGACACTTTCATGTACAAATTGACAGCTTTTACTCCCAAAGAAAATAATTCCTTACATTCCTTCACTGTTAAATCTATACTCCGCCTAAAAATTCCCGGCATAGACGGGATCGCCTCCTGCTTGTTTTCGCCCTCCATTACGAAGATTGGCATCACAAAATCATCAGTTGTAAGCACATTTTCTCTTACCAAACTTCTGATAGATTCATTAACTCTAAGTCTTCTATTTCTTGAATGTATCATTTTGGAATACTTTTTGAATAAGTTTCTACAAATTTAATATAAGTTCTGCAAAAAACTATTGTATGAAATTATAGAATTTATTACATTTGTTATATATATCCGAGAAATTATAAATTTGATGAAAAAACTTTTACTTTTATTTCTATTTGTAGGCACTTTTGTTGGATTTTCCAACAATTTAAAAGCTCAGCTGAGAGAGCCGGGTTCCATCACCCAAAAGGCGGATGATGGAGTATTGCTTGCCTATCCAAATCCTGCAAAGGATTTCCTTATCATTAAGGCAAAAGATTCTTCTTTAAGAATCAAAAGTGTGACTTTTTATTCAATTTTGGGTATGCAGGTTGCTAATTATACAGTAAATATGAATTCCGGAGAGATTAATATTGAAAAATTGAAACCCGGAAAATATATGATCCGCTATATTTTAAGTGACAACACGCAGAAAGTTACTCAAATCGTAAAACAATAAATTAAAATCCTGATAATCATCAGGATTTTTTCTTTTACATTAATTCTGGTTTAATATTTCCGTAACTTTCGGGACTTTTTAATACTAATTGTAAAAAGAACATTTTAATGCTAAAAGCTGAACATATTAAAAAGACCTACAATGCCGGAAAAAAGGTCGCACTGGATGATTTTAGCATCCATGTTCCAAAAGGTAGTATTTATGGCCTTTTAGGACCTAACGGAGCCGGAAAAACTTCTTTTATCCGTATTATCAATCAAATTACTCAGGCCGACTCAGGGGATATCTTCATCAATGGGGAAAAACTGAATCCGAATCATATCAAAGATATCGGTTATATGCCTGAAGAAAGAGGATTGTACAAAAATATGAGCGTTGGGGATCAGATTCTTTATTTCGGGGAACTGAAAGGGATGAGTAAGAATGATGCGCTGAATGAAGCCAAAAAATGGTTTGAAAAGCTGAACATCGATCAATGGTGGAAGAAGAAGCTTTCTGAGCTTTCCAAAGGGATGGCACAAAAGATCCAGTTTGTGGTAACCGTTCTTCACAGACCCCATCTTTTAATTCTTGATGAACCTTTTTCAGGTTTCGACCCTGTAAATGCCAATTTAATCAAAGATCAGATCATTGATCTTAAAAATAACGGAACAACGATTATTCTTTCTACCCACAGAATGGAAAGTGTGGAGGAAATGTGTGATTATGTTGCTTTGATCAACAATTCTAAAAAAATTATTGACGGAAGGGTTTTTGATGTAAGAGAAAAATTCAAGAAAAATATTTTCGGAGTTACGCTTTCTGAAGTCAGCAACGATCAGTTTGAAAATTTCACAAACAAATATGAGATCTTCAATTTATCGAATGAGAACAATCTTGTTTCTTTTGATCTGAAAAATGAGGAAAGCCAGAATAGTGTCCTTCTCGACCTTGTACAGGTGGGTAAAGTGAGATCATTCGACGAAAAGATTCCTAGTATGAATGAAGTATTTATTAATGCTGTAAGCAACCATTCTTAATTTTATGAATAATATTTTTTTAATTACCAAGAGGGAATTTCTTACACAGGTTAAGAAAAAGTCTTTCATTGTATTGACCTTGCTGGCACCTGTCATGATTATTGCTTTTGGAGCGGTAGTAGGATTAATGTTTAAGGCGAATGAGTCACACAGTATTATAGAAGTGGTTGATAAAAGCGGATTGTTTACCAACCAGCTGAAATCTAATGACAAATTAAATTACGTTTTTGTTTCTGCTGCAGACGAAAAATCCAAGATCAATAATTTAAAGGGAAATGAATCTCTGGATGGTATTTTGATTCTGCCAGAACTGAAAAATCAGAACTTTGATGCGCTTGAAAAAGACACCAGGCTGGTGATCAACAGTAAAATAGGATTCGATACAAAACAGAAAATTGTTTCTGACATCAGTAATATTGTTAAAAAGGAAAAGATCAAACAGCTGGGTATCCAGGAAACTCAGTTAGATGACCTTGATAAAAGCTTCACTCTAAAGACAATTAATGTAACAGATAATAACAAAGAGGATTCTGATCTTGCTTTCGGAGTCAAATCTGGTCTGAGCATGGTCCTGATGTATGTTACCTTTATGTTTATTATTATTTATGGGGTAAGGGTAATGCGAAGTGTACTTGAGGAAAAGAATAACCGTGTTGTAGAGATCATCATTTCTTCTGTAAAACCTTTTGAGCTGATGATGGGTAAAATCCTAGGGGTAACAATGGTTGCACTGACGCAGTTTCTGATCTGGATCACCATGTCTGTGATTGGAGCATTGGTTCTGAATACCGGATTCTCACCTCTTCAGAAAAATATTCCTGGCGGAAATGAAGAGATTACAAGTAAACTGGATATGGGACAGCTTGTTACTCAAATTTCCCACAGTTTGCTGGAACTTAATTTCCCGCTGATTATTTTTGTGTTTATCGTTTTCTTCCTTTTAGGATATATCTTCTATAGTTCTATTTATGCAGCTATTGGTTCTGCTGTTGACAACGAAACAGAGACGCAGCAGTTTACCTTATTTGCTATTTTACCTTTGACATTGGGGATGTATGGAAGTTTCACTTTAATGAACAACCCGGACGGGCCATTAGGCTTTTGGTTATCCATCATTCCATTTACATCACCCGTTGCGATGATTGCAAGAATACCATTTGGAGTTCCTGCATGGCAGATTGCATTATCTATTGCATTGTTATTGGGAACCACTGTTTTCATGATCTTCCTGGCCGGAAAAATCTATCGTGTAGGTATTTTGATGTATGGAAATAAAGCGACGTTAAAAGAGCTTTGGAAATGGATTAGAGGCTAAGCAAAAAGATAAAAGTACAGTAAGCTCATTTGCTTTTCTACCTTAATCGGTTTTGCAATAAAAATATATAAACAAAAAAATCCCGGAAATTTACTTTCCGGGATTTTTTATATTTGAAATATTCTATTTGAATATATAGCTTAAAGTAAGTGCTATTACCTGCTCTGATTTTTTCTTATCACTACCTCCTTTTTCTTTTACAAGACCAGGGTAAGTGTCAGAAAGTCCTAAATCATATTTTAAAGCTACTTCAAGTTGTCTCTTATAGCTATATCCTACTCCTAGACCAAGTCCCCAGTTAAAGCTTTTCGCTTTACCGTTTACACCGGCTGGTTGTGAAGGATCGGTAACATCCGGATCATAGTAAGGTCTACCTATTGGGGCATTCTTAACATCCTGACTTACCAAAAAGTTAAATCTAGGTCCAATCATTCCAAAGAATTCCGATTCAGCTTCTGAAAAGTATCCTTTAAAATAAAGAGGCACACTCAGATAGTTGTTTGCATATACTGCATCATAACCATCTTTTCCTTTAGCGTCCTTATCTTTCCCGGTTTCTCCTGCACCATAGTACAGAACTTCGGGTTGTATAAAGAATTGATTTGCCCTCCCTACGGGGATCAAAGCCAAAGCTCCACCTTGAAAGGTATATCTTGGGCCAGAGGGATTGTGGGCATTTGCTACTCTTGAGTAGTTTAAACCTGCTGTAAGACCGAATCTTGTATTATTCCACTGCACTTGTGCAAAGGATAATGCGGAAAGAGTCAAAGCTGAGGCTAATAAAAGTTTTTTCATATGTTGTGATTTATGTTATCCTAGAATTTTCGCTACAGTAGCACCGATATCAGCTGGAGAATCTACTACATTGATACCGTTTTCTCTCATGATTTCCATTTTAGCCTGAGCTGTATCTTCATCACCACCTACGATAGCACCTGCGTGTCCCATTGTTCTTCCTTTAGGAGCTGTTTGTCCAGCGATGAACCCTACAACCGGCTTAGTAGATCCGCTTGCTTTGTACCATCTTGCAGCTTCAGCTTCAAGACCTCCACCGATTTCACCAATCATTACAACAGCTTCTGTTTCAGGGTCGTTGATGAATAATTCTAATGCTTCTCTTGTCGTTGTTCCAATGATTGGGTCACCACCGATACCGATAGCAGTAGAAATACCGTAACCTGCTCTTACTACCTGGTCAGCAGCTTCGTAAGTAAGGGTACCTGATTTTGAAACGATCCCTACTTTCCCTTTTTTGAAAACGAAACCTGGCATAATACCAATTTTAGCTTCTTCAGAAGTAATGATTCCAGGGCAGTTTGGTCCGATTAATCTGCAGTCTCTGTCTGCGATATAAGATTTTACTTTTACCATATCAGCTACAGGAATACCTTCAGTAATACATACAATTACTTTGATTCCTGCTTCAGCAGCTTCCATGATAG
Organism: Chryseobacterium sp. MEBOG07; assembly: GCF_021869745.1. Classification (NCBI taxonomy): domain Bacteria; kingdom Pseudomonadati; phylum Bacteroidota; class Flavobacteriia; order Flavobacteriales; family Weeksellaceae; genus Chryseobacterium; species Chryseobacterium sp. MEBOG07. The sequence continues at coordinate 1,493,342 of NZ_CP084579.1, read as the reverse complement.
CGTCTGCTGCGAATGCCGGTGGTACAAAAATGATACTTACATTTGCTCCTGCTTTTTCAACAGCATCAGCCACAGTATTAAATACAGGTTTTCCTAAGTGCTCGCTACCTCCTTTTCCTGGAGTAACACCACCTACTACATTGGTTCCGTATTCAATCATTTGACCAGCGTGGAAAGTTCCTTCGTTCCCTGTAAATCCTTGTACAATTACTTTAGAATCTTTGTTTACTAAAATTGACATTTTATTGTTGTTTTAATTTATTTATTATTTTATTAATGCTCACAAATTTACTCAAATTTCTTTGATTTTGGATAAAACCTTTGGAATTGTTTATTTGAGATTTCTCAGTTTTACTTCTTTTTTAGATAAGTCTTGAAATCTTCTGCAAACATCCCAATATAGGTTCCTTTTTCAAGATCTCTGTTCACTCCTGTTTTTCCCAAAATCACAGATCCTGCTTCTATTTTGTTCCCGGAAGCGATTCCTACCTGTCCCCATAATGTCACCTCATCTCCAATGATACAGCATCCTGCGATTCCTACCTGAGAAGCAATAAGGCATTTTTTTCCGATAACAGTATCATGTCCGATCTGAATCTGGTTGTCCAAAACAGAGCCTTCTCCAATGATCGTAGAGTCTGTAACTCCTCTATCAATGGTACAGCCATTTCCGATTTCTACATTGTTTTCAATGATCACATTTCCTACAGAAATCAGACGGTCAAAGTTTCCATTTAATTTTCTGTAATAAAAAGCATCACCTCCTAAAACAGTGTTGGACTGGATAACAACATTATCGCCGATTTCGGTACGATCTCCGATCACAACATTTGGGAAAATAAGGGTGTTTTTTCCGATTTTCACATTGTTTCCTATCACTGCAGAATGGTGAATCTTTGTTCCCTCTCCTATTTCAACATCATGAAGTTCTTCTGTGAAATTATATATTCTGGTAAAATGAGTATTGATTTTATTAAAGTCTCTGAATGGATCATCAGACACTAAAAGTGCTTTGCCTTCCGGGCATTCTACTTCTTTATCAATTAAAATAATAGTGGCTGCAGAGTTTAATGCTTTGTCGTAATATTTGGGATGGTTCACAAAAACAATATCACCTGGTTTTACCATGTGAATTTCATTGGTCCCTAGTATTTCAAAGTCTTCTGGGCCCACAAATTTTGAGCCTATTAAATCTGCAATCGTTTTAAGCTTTTGCGGAGAATGGAATCTCATAACAATAGATTTTTATAAAACAAAATTCGGACTGCTGATGCAAACCGAATTTATGTAAATTGTATTTATTATTTCACTCTTTCTAAGTAGCTGCCGTCTTCAGTGCTTACTTTAATTTTGTCTCCCGGTTCAATGAATAAAGGAACCATTACTCTTGCTCCTGTTTCAACGATAGCGTTTTTAAGAGCATTTGTTGCAGTATTTCCTTTTACTCCCGGATCAGCTTCAATTACATCCAGATATACTGACTGTGGAAGTTCAGCAGAAAGTGGAGTTTCATCAGCTTCTTTCAAAATGATTGTCACCTCTTCACCTGCTTTCATCAAGTTTGAGTTTTCAATCATTTCTTTATTTAAATATAACTGAGAAAAATCATCGTTATTCATGAAGTGGAAACCGTTCTCATCATCGTAAAGATACTGGAACTTTCTTGTGATTACTTTCACTTCATCAATTTTATGTCCTGCAGAAAAAGTATTATCAAGAACTTTTCCATTGGTTACTGATTTCAGTTTTGTTCTTACGAAAGCAGGACCTTTTCCTGGTTTTACGTGAAGAAACTCAATTACTTTAAAAATGTCATTGCTATATTCAATGCAAAGACCTTTTCTGATATCGTTACTTGTTGCCATTAATTTTGTAAATATTTATTTTCTTTTATTCAACTGTATGCCTTGCCCTTGAGGTGTCAACCTGTTAAATGTATTGTTATTGAACGTATTCACATTATTATTTAATCTGTTTACATTCATCTGAAGGTCAGTTTTATACTGATCGGTTGTTCCTAAAATTGAACTTCCTGTATTTTTCTGTTTCCAAATACTATTTAAGTTATTTTTTGCAATACTATCATTAGATACTTCGGAAAGTTTTCTTTCTATAGTAAAAGGTTTTTCCTTTTTTTCGGTTTCAGGCTTTTCTGTTTGCTGTCCAAACACAATAGCAGATAACGAAAGGGCAATTGTTAAAATTATTTTTTTCATAAATGTGTTTGTGTTTGTGTTTTTATTGTTTAATTGCTCTCTTTGCTTGTTCCGTATCCTTTTACAATACCTCTTGGTGAGTTTTGAATAAATTGTAAGATCTCATCTCTTTCGGCTGTTGGAAGCATTTCTTTTTCAATGTGGGAAATAGCCTGAGAAACGTTCATTTTCATTTGGAAGATCGCTCTGTAGATTTTCTGGATTTCAAAAATTTTCTCATTGGTAAATCCTCTTCTTCGTAAACCAACAGAATTGATTCCTGCATAAGACATGGGCTCTCTTGCTACCTTTACGTAAGGTGGAATATCTTTTCTTACCAAAGTACCTCCGGAAATCATTACATGTTTCCCGATTTTACCAAATTGGTGTACAGCAGATAATCCTCCCATTACAGTGTAGTCTCCAATCTCGACATGTCCTGCAATACCACAACCGTTTACAATGATAACGTGATCTCCTATTACACAATCATGTGCAATGTGTGTAGTAGCCATAATAAGACAGTTGGCACCTATTTTAGTATATCCTAAAGCTTTTGTGCCTCTGTTTACGGTAACACATTCCCTGATTGTAGTTTCGTCACCGATAATTACCTGGGTATCTTCACCATCAAATTTCAGATCCTGAGGAATTGCAGAGATTACAGTCCCAGGGAAAATTCTACAATTTTTCCCTATCCTTGCACCATCCATGATGGTAACATTAGGACCAATCCATGTTCCTTCTCCGATTTCCACGTCTCCGGCAATTGTAGTAAACGGTTCTACAATTACATTTTTGCTGATTTTCGCACGTTTATCTACGGCTGCTAATTGATGAATCATTTAATCAACTTTATTTTTTGCAACTTGAGCCATAAGCTCTGCTTCTACTGCCACTGCATCTCCTACATATCCATACCCCTGCATATGAACAATCCCTCTTCTGATAGGCTCGATCAATTCGATTTTGAATATAAGCGTATCTCCAGGAATTACTTTTCTTTTGAATTTCACCTTATCAATTTTGATGAAATACGTAGAATAGTTTTCTGGATCTGGAACGCTTGCCAGTACCAAGATACCTCCTGTCTGTGCTAATGCTTCTACCTGAAGAACTCCAGGCATAACAGGTTCTTTAGGGAAGTGTCCAACGAAGAATGGCTCATTCATTGTCACATTTTTCAGTCCCACTACGTGAGAGTCTGAAAGTTCAAGAATCTTATCGATTAATAAGAACGGAGGTCTGTGAGGCATAAGCTTCATAATTCCGTTGATATCGAATACGGGTTCTTTTGTCAGATCAAAATCTGGAACGTTTTTCTTTTTCTGCAATTTCCACTGACGATTTAATTTTTTCGCAAACTGAGTATTCACATAGTGTCCCGGTTTGTTGGCAATAACCTTACCTTTTATTTTCACTCCTGCCAAAGCAAGATCACCGATTACATCCAGTAATTTGTGTCTTGCAGCTTCGTTAGGATAATTTAAATTAAGATTGTCAAGAATACCGTTTGGTCTGATCGATACATTGTCTTTTCCAAAGGCTTTCTTTAATTTTTCTGTAGTTTCAGGAGTAAGATCTTTATCTACATATACAATGGCATTGGAAATATCTCCACCTTTGATCAAACCGTGATCTAAAAGCATTTCCAATTCATGCAGGAAGCTAAAAGTTCTTGCTGATGAGATTTCGTCTTTAAATTCTGAAATATTTTTAAGAGTAGCATTCTGAGTACCTAATACTTTAGTCCCAAAATCTACCATTGTTGTTACTTCGTAAGTATCTGAAGGAATGATTGTGATTTCCGAACCAGTAGCCGGATCACTGTATGTAAGAACTTCTTTTACAACAAGATATTCTCTTGCTACGCTCTGTTCTGCAACCCCAACACTTTCTATCGCTTCAACAAAGTATTTTGAAGATCCATCCAAAATTGGTGGCTCAGAGGCATCCATTTCTAAAACTGCGTTATCAATATCACAACCCACAAGGGCTGCTAATAGGTGTTCGCATGTAGTAATCTTTACCCCTAATTTTTCTAATGTAGTTCCTCTTTCTGTTGCTACAACATAATTTACATCTGCTTCTACCTGAGGATGTCCCTCCAAGTCTGTTCTTACAAATACAAAACCTGTATTTTCTTTTGCAGGTTTAATGGTCAATTTTACTTCTTTACCAGTATGAAGGCCAATTCCAGAAAGAGTTACCTCTTGCTGAAGTGTTTTTTGCATATCACTCATTAGTATTATCTTTTGAGTTATTCTCAAGATTATTTATTCTGTTTACTATTCTAGGTAAATTCCTGAAATGAACATAGCTTCTCAAATAGTCATTGTAACTGATTGCAGGTGAACCATACAATGTTTCTTTATCATTAACGCTTGAATTCACACCACTCTGGGCCTGAATTTTCACTTGACTTCCTATTTTGATATGTCCGACAATTCCTACCTGACCTCCGATCTGGTTCCAATCCCCTATTATGGTAGAACCTGCAATTCCTGCCTGTGCAGCAATAACATTGTTCTGACCAATTTTCACATTGTGAGCAATCTGGATCAGGTTATCAATTTTGGTTCCTTTTCCTATAACAGTTGAACCTATTGTTGCTCTGTCTATACTACAGTTTGAGCCGATTTCTACATCATCTTCAATAATTACATTTCCAAGCTGCGGTATTTTCTTGAAACCTTCGGCTGTTGGCTGAAAACCAAAACCGTCACCTCCAATTACCGTATTAGAATGAATCACACAATTGTCTCCAATGATACAGTAGTCGTAAATTCTGGCACCACTGTCTATCTTACAGTTTTTACCAATTTTCACTCCTTTTCCTATATATACATGTGGATAGATCTGTGAACCCTCCCCGATTTTGGCTTTCTCAGAAACATAAGTAAATGCTCCGATATAGGCTTTATCTCCTATCACAGCTGTATCGTGAATGGATGAACCATCTTCAATACCTTCTTTTCTTCCCTGCATTTCCTGATATAAATTCATCAGAACCTGAAAAGAAAGATAAGCATCTTTTACTATGATTAAGGTAGAGTTGTAATTATTTTTTTCCAGAAGTTTTTCCGAAATGATGATAACAGAGCATTTTGAGGTATCCAAAAAATGAGAAAATCTATCTTGTGCTATAAAAGAAAGATGTCCTGATTCCCCATTTTCAATTGGTGAAACCCCTGTAATAAGTGCATTCTCGTCACCTATTATTTTTCCGTCAATAAAACTTGCAATTTGCGAAGCTGTAAATTCCATATTCTGCAAAGATAAGAAATTCTATAATTTGCAAACATTTTTTGGTTTCAGATCGTAAATTTTAATATTATTTAAGAGTCTAGCCATGACATATCTCTTGGAAACATAAGGATATAGCGGGTTGTTTTATTTATCATCAACCCCGATAAAAGCTGATCTTCTGACTCATGAAGCCTTGTTCTCTTACCATTTTTATGAAGTAAATAGATTGGCTGCTTTTCTGCGTGATAGGGCAATAATTTTCTTTTTATTTCATGAACCAGTTCATTCCCATTATCAATTTTGAAAAATTCATTGATATTTTTTATTTTTTCATCAATCACTTCCTTGCTAAATGGATGTGATGAAATAATTGTTTTAGGTAAGTTTCTCTGAATGACACATTGACACCAGTAAGACAAAATAAAATCATCCGAGTTTTGCCATTCTTTCATCGCCTGAATCACATCATTATCATCAAGTTTGGTAAATCTTTCTATATCTTCATCCGTTGCAGCGCTCTTTCCGCGGTACAAAAAGTATTTTAAATTCTCCGTTGCAGGAAGCTCAATCCCTGTAGAAATCAGATATTTTGCTCTTTCCAGAATTTTAACCAAAAGAAATTCTGCTAACGCTGAAGTTTTATGATAATAGACCTGCCAGTACATAAACATTCTGGCTGTCAGAAAATTTTCAATTGAATAAATTCCTTTTGCATCAATCACCAGCTCACCTTCTTCACACACATTCATCATGGAAATAATTCTCTGTGTATTAATATTTCCCTCTGATACTCCGGTAAAAAAACTGTCTCTTTTCAGATAATCCAAACGGTCTACATCCAGCTGGGAAGAAATCAGTTGATTGAAAAATTTTCTATGATATTTTCCCTGAAACATCTCAATTGCCATAGACAATTGCCCGCCAAACTCCTCATTCAGCTTATTCATTAACAATAAAGAAAGATTTTCATGGTGCCAGTCATCCATCAGCATACTTTCCAGCGCATGGGAAAACGGACCATGACCAATATCATGCATCAGAATAGCCAACATCGCTCCTTTCTCCTCTTCCTCAGAAATCTTCACTCCTTTCTGTTTCAACGTTTCCAAAGCTGTAAACATCAGATGCATTGCTCCCAGAGCATGATGAAATCTTGTATGGGTAGCACCTGGAAATATCAGATTCAAAAGCCCGGTCTGTCCGATTCTTCTTAACCTTTGAAAGTAAGGATGCTCAATGATGTCAAATAAAATTTCGTGTGGAATTTTGATAAATCCATGAACAGGATCGTTGATAATTTTTAGCTTATTCTGCATTGAGACGTCAATATTAGTAAACAAAGTTAGGCATTTTAAAATTTAGGCTTTTATTAAATTACCATTAAAATATGGGGATTAAACTCTGATAACACTAATATTTTCCACCAATAATACCCTCATATCAACGGGATAAAAATCTCTATGGCTCACTTTTATATTTAGTTTAGTATTTTCTTGAAAACCTTTTGCATCTGTTGTATTAAAGGATTATCTTTGAGAGAAAACACGCCCACTCTTAATGAGAAACTCCTCTCTTTTTCTTTTATTATTTTTAAGTTTAAATTTTTCCGCACAAATTGTATCCGAGAGACAAAAACTGGAATCCCTCTGCAGAGTTTGGGGATTTCTTAAATATTACCATCCTTATGTAGCAAAAGGAAGCCTGAATTGGGACGAACAGCTTTTCCAGAAAATTAATGAACTTGAATATATTAATGATAAGAAGTCTTTAAATAATCTTTATACCGACTGGATCAAAAGTCTTGGAGAAGTTCCACCATGTAAAGAGTGCTCAATAAAAGATAGTAAAGTGTATTTTCTTAAAAATTTTGATGTGAGCTGGATGGATAATTCTCTTGTTTTCTCCAAAGAACTCTCTCAGAAACTTCATGATATTGAAAATAACCGGAATCTTGGAGATAATCATTATTTCGGGAAATGGGGGAGAAAAATATATTTCAGAAATGAGAAGTCATATGGTTCAAGATTCACTTCCAAGACAATTAATCTATTAGAATTATTCAGGTACTGGAATTATATAGAGTACTTTTTTCCTTATAAATATGAAACCGATCAAAACTGGAATGACGTTCTTACAGAAATGATCCCTAAGTTTCTTGGGGTAGACAATACCGAAAATTATCATTTAATATTAGCTGAACTGGTCACCAAAACAGATGATTCGCATGCCTATCTTTCTTCAAAAGAAATTCAGAATAATTTATACGGAAGCCGAAAAGTGCCTGTAGACTTTTCCTACGCTGAAGGAAAACTAGTGGTTACAAAAATCAATGCCACAAGACCCAGAAATAAAAATCCTTTGCAAGCAGGAGATGTGATTTATGATATTGAAGGTAAAACGATTCCGCAAATGATCAACAGCTTGGGAAAATATATTCCGGCGTCCAATTCCTGGGGAAAGGTTAATAAAATAAAGGATAAGCTTCTTTTCAGCAACAGCGATTCTATTTCTGTAAAGATTGAAAGAGAGGGACAAAATCTGGAAATTAAAACCAAAACGTATTTTCTCAAAGACATTATTCACGAGAAAAATAAAGCACCCAAAAAATGGAAATTCATTGACGAGGAAGAGACAATCGGGTATGTCGACATGGGAATTATAGAAAAGGAAGATCTGGATGAAATGTACGGCAATTTAAAATCTGCAACATCCATTATCTTTGATCTTAGAAATTATCCCAAACAAACCATTATCCCTTTAAGTTATCTGATGCTTCCGGAGCCTTCCGTTTATTATCAGTTCACTTTTCCTGACGCTGGCTATCCTGGCAAATTTTACAGCAGAAAAAATGTTACGGGCAGAAAGAATCCTGAATACTATAAAGGAAATGTAATCGTTCTAGTAGATGAGAGTACCCAGAGCCAGGCAGAGACCACAACAATGATGTTGAAACAACATCCGAAAGCTAAAATCATTGGCAGTAATACTTCGGGTGCCAACGGGGATGTCATCATGTTTACATTAGCAGATCTTGACACCCGATTTACAGGTCTTGGTGCTTATTATCCTGATGGCAGAGAAACGCAAAGAATAGGCATTATTCCTGATATTCTTGTAAAACCTAGTGTGGAAGGGCTTAAAAATAAAAAGATGAAGTTCTGGAAAGAGCTTTGGAGTATATAAAAAGTACCGATTAAATAAAGCTAAATAGTGAAATATCTAAACGGATTTTCATTTAACTATTATTTAACTTTTAATCTCTCGATTTTGTGAGATTTTAAAAGGAATTGGTCAACATTTTGATAGAATAACCATGTAAAAAATAAATTATGTCAGAAAAGATATTATGGATCGATGATGAAATAGATTTACTTAAACCTCATATCGTATTTTTAGAAAAAAAGGGTTACCAGGTAACTCCTGTAAATAATGTGAATGAGGCTTTGGAACTTATGGATTCAGAGAAATTTGCTTTAACGTTAATTGATGAAAATATGCCCGGTATTTCCGGACTGGAAGCCATTCCTATGATTAAGGAAAAAGATAACTCCTTAAAGATTGTAATGGTTACCAAAAGTGAAGAGGAACACATTATGGAAGAGGCTATCGGTTCGCAGATTGCCGATTATATATTAAAACCTGTAAATCCTAACCAGATTTTACTTTCATTAAAGAAAAATCTTCAGGAGGATAATCTGGTTGAACAAAAAACGATTTTACAGTACCAGCAGGAATTCAGAAACCTTTCTATGGAACTTTCTTATCTGAGAACGTATCAGGAATGGGCAGAATATTATAAAAAAATCCTTAGCTGGGAGATCAAATTTGATAAGGTAGCAGATAATGAGTTTGCAGATCTTCTGCAGTCTCAAAAAGAGGAAGCTAATATTCAGTTTTCTAAGTTTATTGAGAAAAATTACGCAGACTGGCTTATTGATTCCGACAAGCCTCTGATGAGCCATACCCTTTTCAAGGAAAAAGTAAAACCGGAAGTTGAAAAAGAAAAGGTTCTTTTGCTGATGGTAGACAATCTTCGTTATGACCAGTGGAAAGTTATTGAGCCTTTGTTTACAAAATACTACAATAAAATATCGGAAGACTATTACTACAGCATCCTTCCTACGGCTACACAATATGCAAGAAACTCTTTCTTTGCGGGATTAATGCCGTCTGAGATTGAAAAACGTTTCCCTGACAAATGGTTTAATGATAATGAAGAAGGAAACAAAAATGAATTCGAGCGTGATTTTCTAGAAGATCAGATGAAGAGAATAGGTTTGGGATCAAAATCGATGAAGTATCTTAAAGTACTGAATGCTGATTTTGAAAGAAAGATCTATGATGATTTCAATCAGCATAAAAACAATGATCTTTTGGTGATCGTCTATAACTTTATCGATATTCTTTCACACGCGAAAACAGACAACCATATCGTAGATCAGCTGATCCGTGATGATAAAACATTCCGTTCTCTTACCTTCAACTGGTTTGAAAACTCTTCACTTTTGAAGATCATCAAAACAGCGGCAGAAAATGGATACAAACTGGTGATCACTACAGACCACGGAACCATCTATGTGAAAAAGCCAAGTAAAGTGGTGGGTGACAGAGAAACATCTACTAATATCAGATATAAAACAGGTAAAAGTTTGACGTATGATGACAGTGATGTATGGGCAATTACCAATCCTGAGAAACTTTTCCTTCCAAAAGGAAACTTAAGCTCAAAATATATTTTTGCTAAGAACAATATATTCCTGGCTTATCCTAAGAATTACAATCACTTTGTTAATTACTATAAAGAAACTTACCAACATGGTGGAATTTCACTTGAAGAGTGTATCATTCCTATCAGTATTTTAGAACCCAAGTAGTTTTTTTCATAGTTTATTTAATTTTGGGTTTAAAGCGGAAAAAATCATTCGATTTTTTCCGCTTTCTTTTTTTAAGGCATTCGTTTTGCATACTGAAAGACATCCATAAATAAATATAAACTTATGAAAAAACACATTTTTATCACGGCAGCATTAGCCGCATTATTTTTGACTTCATGCAATAAAGAAAAGAAAGTAACAGATTCTGCTTCGGCTTCTGTAGACAGCATTGCATCAAAGCCATCTGATTCAGCAGCAGTTTCCGGTACTCAAGATGAAATTGTAAAAAGTACATCAAAAGACAGTAGTGGAAAAACATTGGATATGACGTTCAATAACACTAAAAATACTGCTACAGTAGTCTTTAACAAAGAAACGATTGAATTACAGGGGCAAAAGCCTGCATCTGGGATCTGGTATAAAAATGACCATTATGAGCTTAGAGGAAAAGGTGAAGAAATTGAGTTGACAAAAGACGGTAAAACAGTTTTTAAAAAATAAAATCTCTTACTAAAAAGATAAAAGTCGGTTTTGAAATTCAAAACCGGCTTTTTTATTTCCTTACATTTGAAAAAAATTACACTTGTTTATGAGATTAATCACCTACAATGTCAATGGAATCAGAGCCGCTTTTACGAAAGATTTTTTGGGTTGGCTGAAGAGTGCCGATCCGGATATTATCTGTATTCAGGAGAGTAAGGCTGGAAATGACCAGATAGATATTGAAAGTCTTGAAAAATTAGGATATCACAGTTATTGGCATTCCGCAGTAAAAAAAGGCTACAGCGGGGTCGGAATTGCCTCAAAAATCAAACCCAATCATATAGAATACGGCTGCGGTATAGAAAGCTATGATAATGAAGGAAGAATCATCCGTGCGGATTTTGACGGGTTTTCTGCTATTTCGGTATATGTTCCTTCTGCATCTAATATTGAGAGACTTGATTTTAAAATGCAGTTCTGCCATGATTTCCTGGAATATATCAAAAATTTAAAGAAAGAAATTCCTAATCTGATTATATCCGGTGATTTTAATATTTGCCACGAAGCCATCGATATTCACAATCCTGATGGCTTAAAGAATGTTTCAGGGTTTCTTCCTATGGAAAGAGAATGGATGACCAATTTTATGAATGAATGTGAACTGATAGACAGTTTCAGATTTTTCAATAATGATCCTGACAATTATACATGGTGGAGTTACAGACAAAATTCAAGGGCTAGAAATAAAGGTTGGAGACTGGATTATAACTTCACTTCCTATAGTTTAAAAGATAAGCTCAGCAGAGCCGTTATTTTAAAGGAAGCGGTACATTCTGATCATTGTCCTGCTTTATTGGAATTGGATGTATAATAAACGAGATATTGATCCATACAAAAAGCCAGCTGAATCAGCTGGCTTTTTTTTAATTTAAATCATAAAATTAATCGACAATTTCATATTCGACCGGAATTGTACCATGACTGATATCTCCAATCTCATCGAACGCAGCTTTAGACATATCTAAAGATCTTGATGAATGGTAAGGTCCTCTATCATTAATTCTCACTATTACCTCTTTACCATTTTTAAGGTTTGTAACCTTAACGTTTGTTCCAAATGGAAGCGTTCTGTTTGCTGCAGTAAACTTTGCGTTATCAAAGATTTCTCCGCTAGCAGTTTTTCTACCGTTAAATTTATCGTGGTAGTACGATGCATAACTTGTTTTTTTCGCATCTAAGGCATTACTCGTAAAAGAATAAACACCTAAGGTTGAAATCATCATTATGATTACGAGAATGAATCTTTTCATCATTTTGAACTTTTTATTGGTTTTTGACAGAGCAAAAGTATCAGGAATCTTTATAAAACCCTACTTCATATGTTAAAAACAGTTAACAAAACATTAAATAAATGTTAAGTAGCCTTGTAAGCTCCTATGAATAGGGGTTTTAGACTATAGTGTTAAAAAGTGTTAAAAAAACGCTTTAAAAGTTAACATAATTAACTAATTCCTGCATAATTTAAAATTCACAATTTCAAAATAATCTGAAAATCAATACATTAACAAAAACAACAATGTTAAGGATTGATTAGAAAAACCCATCATAAAGAATAAATATCTTAAAATCAGATTTCAAAAAAATAGTCTGATAGAAGTCCCTCAACCCTATAAAGCTCCATTCCTGAACTAATTTTTAACACCTTTTTATTTTGTTAAAACTGATAGAGTGATCAATTGTTCAACAAATATTTGATATCAGTCATTTAAAAGGATGATTTATTACCCGAAAAAAAATGAAAGCAAGTCTCTTAAAAGTAAAAAACCAATGATTTCTCATTGGTTTTTATGATGTAATTAAATTATTTTTTTTTATTTCAAATATTCTAATACGTATTCATAGTTTCCATTTGGATACACTACAGACATACTTGGAGAACCTGTAACTGCAGCACCCGTAGCTGGGTCGTATGAATATAAATCTCTGGAAAATACAGTACTAGAACCTGCTTTATATATAGTAATCCCATACAGTGCAGTCATTCCAGCTGGTGCTGTAATTGTTACTGCAGTAGAAGAACCAGTAGCGGCAAAAGTACCTTTTATACCATATACCTGAGCATTATTAATTTGTCTATTTGTAATTGTTTCAGTTGTAAGAATATTTTCTTTTGTATTACCTCCTAATGGCAACCAACGACCTGATACTGAAGAGAACGCAGGTGTTGGAGTAGGATTACTAAAATAGTAGAAACCAACAGCTACAGTTTGACTACCTATACCAGAACCTGTAGCAGGAGTAGTACCAGCAACAGAGTTATATACGATCATACCATCATAAGCTGTAGGAAATTTCAACGCATTAGTTACTGGTGTAACAAATGTGAATGTAGTTAAGTTTGTTCTTGGAACAGATAAACCTTTTCCTAAGTTGTTTGATGCAGGGAAACTTGAAGCATCCAAGTAAACTGACTCTCCGCCTATTGTAGCGTTAATTGTATTATTTGTTTTGATCTGTGCATTAGAAAAAATACCAACGGCTAATAACACAAGAGCAGAAATTTTTTTATTTGTGTTCATTTTAATATTATTTAAAATTATAAACTTGTGCAATACCATGCACCGCTAATGAAAGTATACTCTAATGCCGAACCTGATACGGCTGGAGAAGTAGTTGTACTAGAGTGAACACCAGTAACACTAAATCCAGCACCACCTGTAGCATCAACAATTCTGAATTTATCTCCGGCCACTGAAGTCGCTACTGCAGGAGCTGCAATAGATACATTCGTAGTTACCAACATTGATTCATTCTTGTTAATAGTAGTTGATTGTGTAACGTTAGTATATGCATTGGTTGTGGCTGCACCCCCACCTACAGGTTTCCATTCAGGAACTGAATTATCAAAATAATAGAATCCAGGACCTGTAATTTTCACTTTTCTTGCACCTGTTCCTGTACCGGAAGTAATGTACACTAAAGCACCATTTTGAGCTGTAGCATAGGCAGAAGTTGGCGTAGCATCATCTTTTGCACTAAGCTCTGCAGCTGTCATACGAGGGACTAGTAAGGCATCAGGTCTTGTATTATCCGTAGTATTTGCTGCTACGTCTAAAGTTGCGGCAGGTGTGGTTGTGTTAATCCCCACTCGCCCCTGTTGAGCCTTAGAAACGGCCGAAAGGCCAACAAGCATAATTGCTGTTAATAAAAATTTTTTCATAAGTTTTTAAAGATTTTTAATTACATTTTTTTTTCATCAATATTTACAAAAAGGATATTACATACCAACTTGTGAATATTATCTTTAGCTAACTTCGATAATTTAACTATTTTGATTGAATCTTAACCCAATTTCCAACAATTAACTTATTGATAGCATATGTTAAAAACATTGCTTATTGCGCAAATTTAAGATATAATTTTTGAATTTATATAAATAAAAAAGAAAATTAAAAAATCTTAATTTTGCAAAATATTAACAATTTGATTATCAATTAAATAAAAACAAACAGCAGAGAAAGTTCTATGTTAAAATTTATTAATATATTAATTTTACAAACTCTATATCCAACTGGTTAATAAATATTTAGCTATACCAATTCTCCATATAAGTCAAACTCTTCAGCTGAAGTAATTTTGACCTCTGCAAATTCACCTATAGAAATATAAGTATCTTCAGCAGAAACCATCACTGTATTATCCACATCTGGTGAGTCATACTCTGTTCTTCCGATGAAATAATTACCTTCTTTACGGTCAAAAATACATCTGAATATTTTACCTATTTTTTCCTGGTTCTTTTCCCATGAAATCTGAGACTGCAGCTCCATGATTTCCTCTACTCGTGCTTCTTTTACCTCTTGTGGAACATCATCCTCCAATACATGAGCCGTTGTATTTTCTTCATGAGAATAAGTAAAGCAGCCTAATCTGTCAAACTTCTGCTCTCTCACCCAGTCTTTAAGCTCCTGGAATCTTTCTTGTGTTTCGCCAGGATATCCAACGATAAGTGTTGTTCTGATAGCCATATCAGGAACTTTATCTCTGAATTTTCCTAAAAGAGCATCAGTTTTCTCATGCGTAGTTCCTCTCTTCATAGATTTCAACAAATCTGAATTGATATGCTGAAGGGGAATATCTATATAATTGCAAACTTTAGGTTCTTCACGGATAATATCCAGAACATCTTCAGGGAATCCGCTTGGGAAAGCATAATGAAGACGAATCCACTCTACTCCTTCTACTTTTACCAATTCTTTTAAAAGGTCTCCTAAAGCTCTTTTTTTATACAGATCCAGACCATAGTAGGTAAGATCCTGTGCAATAAGAATCAGTTCTTTTGTTCCTTTTTTAGCCAGTTTCTGAGCTTCCAAAACGAGTTTTTCGATAGGAGTTGAAATATGACCTCCTCTCATCAATGGGATCGCACAGAAAGAACATGGTCTGTCGCAACCTTCCGAGATCTTAAGGTAAGCATAATGTTTTGGAGTCGTTGTCATTCTTTCTCCTACCAGCTCATGTTTATAATCTGCTCCAAGATGTTTTAACAGCATTGGAAGGTCTCTTGTTCCAAAATACTGATCTACATCCGGAATTTCTTTTATCAAATCTGGTTTATATCTTTCTGACAAACATCCTGTAACGAATACTTTTTCAACCTCACCTCTGTTTTTAGCTTCTACATAATCAAGAATGGTGTTGATAGATTCTTCTTTAGCATTATCTATAAATCCGCAGGTATTGATGACTACAATGTCGCCACGGTCTTCGTGAACCACTTCTTTGCCGTTGGCTTTCAGCTGGCTCATTAATACTTCAGAATCATATACATTCTTGGAACATCCAAGAGTGACTACATTGATTTTCTTCTTCCCTACAGATTTTGTACGCATCGTTTTGATTTTGAGTGTGCAAAGATACGAAATATTGAAGAGTTAAGAATTAAAAAATGAAAACCACTTTAAAAAAGTGGTTTTCAAGGGTATACTTTAAAAGTTTTTTTCTTTAAATCCGGGTGCATTCTGATCCTTCTCCGAAAGTAAAGTGTCTCTTTCATCAATTTTCCAGTCAATATTAAGATCTGCATCATTGAATTTTACGCTGCCTTCCGATTCTTTGTTATAAAAGTTATCGCATTTATAGGAAAATACAGCATGGGTACTTAGCACTGAAAACCCGTGCCCAAAACCTCTCGGTACATAAAGCTGTAATCTATTCTCAGCAGTAAGCTCTACTCCAAACCATTTTCCGAATGTAGGAGAATCTTCTCTAAGATCTACCGCCACATCCCATACACTTCCTTCAAGACAGGAAACTAGTTTTGCCTGAGCATGTTCTCCTTTTTGCAGATGCAGTCCTCTCAAAACGCCATAAGACGATTTGGAAATATTATCCTGTACAAAGTGACCATTCATTCCTGTTAATTCTTCGAACTTTTTTTCGTTGAACTTTTCAAAAAAGTAGCCTCTCTCATCTTCAAATACAGTAGGCTCTATGATATAGCAATCTTTAAGCGGGGTTTCTTTAATTTTCATAATCGTAAAAAAACTCTATTTCAATGTGGTTATTAATGTTTTAAACAAAATCTTTGTATCGTTTTTGAAAGACATATTTTCAAAATAATCAAGATTCATTTTTACTTTATTCGGAAATAATATTTCATCATTATAGGTCAAAGGATCTTTCTGGTTTTTCAAAAGATTTTCCTCATCTCTATATTGTATGCTTGCTTCACAAGTAAGCCCGGGTTTCAGTTCCAGAACTTTTCTATCCGTTCCGGTAAGTTTATCATAATATCCTTCGATATCAGGCCTGGGACCAACAAAACTCATATCACCTTTCAATATATTAAACAATTGAGGAAATTCATCCAATTTAAATTTCCTAAGAGTCTGCCCGATTTTGGAACATGTTCTCTTATGTTCATGAATGGTTTTAAATTTAAAAATGGTAAAAGGTTTTCCATACTGCCCCACTCTGGTCTGAAAGAATATTCCATTGGAAGAGGTATCCAGACTTGTAATGATAAACAGCACGATCAGTACAGGCATAAGAAAAAGGGTCAATATTACCGCTAAAATAAAATCGAAAACCACTTTCCAATGTTTATACTGATTCATGAAATCCAATATTATTAAACTCCGAAGTAAGTACGGATTATATTTTTTATTCTTATTCTGTCTTCGTCTGACAAGTTTGAGCCTGATGGAAGACACAATCCGTTATCAAAAAGTTTTTCGGAAACATTTCCTCCGTAATAAGGAGCCTTTGCAAATACTGGCTGCAAATGCATCGGCTTCCAAAGAGGTCTTGATTCAATATTATCTTCTAAAAGCGCAAGTCTCAAATCTTCTCTGTTTTTACCTGTAATTTTCGGATCAATAATCACCGCTGACAACCAGTGATTGGAATAGAAATCATTCCCAGGTTCTGAAAATACTGTCACTCCTTCAATTCCTTTAAATACTTCAAGATAGAAATCATGCATCGCTCTTCGGGCTGCCACTCTGTCTTTAAGTACTTCCATTTGTCCTCTTCCTATCCCTGCTACGATATTACTCATTCTGTAATTGAACCCAATCTGTGAGTGTTGATAGTGAGGTGCATTATCTCTTGCCTGCGTAGAAAGAAAAACAGTTTTATCTTTATCTTCCTGAGTGTGGCAAACCAAAGCTCCTCCTCCAGAAGTCGTAATAATTTTGTTTCCATTAAAACTTAAGATTCCAAAACGTCCGAATGTTCCGCAAGCTTTACCTTTGTAAGTAGAACCAAGGGCTTCTGCAGCATCTTCGATAACAGGAATCTGGAATTCCTGAGCAATAGCGATAATTTCGTCCATTTTTGCTGGCATACCATATAAATGAACAACAATAATAGCTTTCGGTCTTGTTCCTTTTAGAATTCTGTTTTCAATAGCTTCCTTTAAAGCTTTTGGGCACATATTCCAGGTATCCGGCTCACTGTCTACAAAAACAGGCGTTGCTCCACAATACGCAATAGGATTGGCAGAAGCTGAGAAAGTCATCGACTGGCAGATGACCTCGTCGCCATGCTTTACTCCACATTCAATAAGAGAAAGGTGCAATGCTGCAGTACCTGCAGAAAGTGCTGCTATTTTTGTATTTTCACCTAAAAACTGTTCCAGATCATTTTCAAATCCGTCCACGTTAGGCCCTAATGGAGCTACCCAGTTTTTTTCAAATGCTTCGTTGATATATTTTAATTCGTTGCCGCCCATATGTGGAGAAGACAACCAGATTTTAGTATCCATATTATTCGTGAAATTTTATAGGTTTGGCTGGAATTCCAACTGCTGTGCAGTTTGCAGGAAGGCTTTTGTACACTACAGCGCCTGCTCCAACAATAGTATTTTCTCCAATTTCAAGAAGGTTTATTATTTTTGCCCCGGTTCCTACGTATACGGAATCATTTATAATTACTTCTCCTGAAATATTCACTGTTGGCATGAATGAAGAATAATTTTTAATTTTCGTATCGTGTCCTACTGTACAAGACAGATTAAGAATTACAAAATCTTCGATTTCAATATCTACTGTAATAATAACCCCTGCACAAATAATATTTCCTTTTCCAATTTTGGTATTATCTTGACCAATAATTACCGATGGATGTATTAAGGTTGGAAATTCAATATTAGGATTATTGATACTTTCTACAATTTTTTTCTTTGTTCTAGGATCACCTATGGCAACTGTAATACACAAAGGATGATATACTTCATTTATTTTTTCAATTTTCCCTAAGTAAGGAACTCCGTTAATATCATGATCATAATGTTTATCATCATAAAAACCTTGAATTTCAAATTGTTCGTCTTTCTGGTTGATATGATCGATCAGCATTTTCACCTCACGTCCAAATCCCCCTGCTCCAATAATAGCTATTTTTTTCATATTTTAAATACTTCCTTTAAAAGGTTCCATAGTTGCTTGTCCTTCTTGTGAAATGCCTTCTCTTATAAACACTTTTTTTGCGGTAAGAAAAAATATCTTAAGATCTAGAATAAATGATATGTTTTCTACATACCATACATCGTAATCAAATTTCTGATTCCAGGAAATAGCGTTTCTACCATTTACCTGAGCCCATCCAGTAATTCCCGGTCTTACGTTATGTCTTCGTGCCTGATGGTCATTATATAGTGGTAAATACTGTACCAAAAGGGGCCTTGGCCCAATAAGTGACATATCTCCTTTGAGTACGTTGATTAGTTGTGGGATTTCATCCAAAGATGTTTTACGGACAAAAGCTCCTACAGCGGTTAATCTTTCAGCATCTGATAAAAGGTTTCCATTAGTATCCTTTTTATCAGTCATCGTTTTGAACTTTATAATGGTAAATATCTTACCATTTTTACCTGGTCTTTTTTGAAAGAAAAAGGGTTTCCCCTGATTCGCAATAGCCAGAGCTATTAAAACAAATAAAAATATAGGACTCACTATAAGTAATCCCGCCAAAGCTACTACAAAATCAATAACTCTCTTTAAAAAAAACAATACATATCAGTTTGGTAAATAAGAAAACTTAGGATTATTTGCTTATATATTCAATAATTTTACTCAGAGAGGTCATCTCAGAAATTTCTTCAGGCTCAAATGCCTTATCAAATTCTTCTTCAATTTCAACAATAAGGGTAAGATGTTTTATCGAAGTCCAATCTTCAAAATTTTCCTGATTGATATTTTCAGGTAATTCATTTACATTAACTTCAAAAACCCCTGCCATTATTTCTTTTACTTTTTCTTCCATGTCTTTATTTTTTTAACAATAATTTACTTTATAATATTCTTTAGCTTTAAAAAGATTTTCTTTATTTGCTGCGTATTTTCTTGTTCCGTTATCTTCTGTTTCAATAAGCTCAAATCCAACATCTTCTAAAAATTTTTCTGCTACAGCATTTTTAGAGGTCGGAATAAATTCAGCAAATATTTTCTTATCATTTGTTGTAATTAACTGATCCAGAATTTTTATCAGAGCAACCTTTTCAATATCCCGTCCAAGTATTCTACAACTTAAGAGATAAGAGTCTACAAAGATATTATTTTTATCTTCTTTAAAAATTCCGGCGATGGTAATTCCGTTATCTCCGAATTTGTCCTTTACATTTGCACAATAAATGCTTCCTCCATCTTTTATTACTTGAAACAGCTCCTGTTCTGTATACCGTTTTGTGGTAAGATTGAACTGATTTGTTTTTTGGGTCATCTGCGCAATACGCTGAATATTTTGTTCGCCACCATTAAAAATATCTATTTCTATTTCAAGACTGGACAAATATTCGTCCATATTTTCAAAGGCTTTTTTAGTTTCTGAACGGACAAAATTTTCTTTATACTGCTGCGTCTTTTTCAAATCTTCATTAGAAAGCTCATATACAGAAAAATAGTCGTTATAAATTTTCCAGAAAAAGTCAACCAAATCATAAGATTTTTCAGGAAAATCCGGAACTTCTACTTCTGGCAAAAACTCTTTCACTAATCCTC
The DNA here is from genome assembly GCF_021869745.1 of Chryseobacterium sp. MEBOG07. Lineage (NCBI taxonomy): Bacteria > Pseudomonadati > Bacteroidota > Flavobacteriia > Flavobacteriales > Weeksellaceae > Chryseobacterium > Chryseobacterium sp. MEBOG07. The sequence continues at coordinate 1,473,038 of NZ_CP084579.1, read as the reverse complement.
TTTCTACAGGATTGTCATCGATAAATACAAAACTGTCAAGACCTATATTAAGCTCTTCAGCCATCGACTTTATATTTGATGCTTTGTCGTTCCAATTAATTCTATAAGCAGAAAGGCATGTATCATTTATAATATTGTTCGTATTATTTTCCCATACATCCTGAACGTCTTTTACATTATTTTTGCTGCATACGGTAAGAATTACTCCTTTTTTAGACAACATGAGCAGTAGGTTCTGAAAAGATTTAAAACAAAGACCCGGATAATCCATCCCGAGTTTAATACCAAATGTTCCATCTTCTCCTACTACTCCTCCCCACAAGGTATTATCACAATCTAGGACGATACATTTTTTTCTTTTAAGATCGAGCCCACTTATTTGCTTTGCAAACCATGTCTTAAAATTTTTTGCAAGTTTAGGATTAATAATCATTTGAGAAGTAAAAAAGAATCTCCAGTCAATTAGCGAAATATTCTGGCTTTGGAAAAAGGTATTAATATCGATAATTTTCACATTTCTATTTTCACTGATCAAAGCCCCTAAGAAATTGATATTAAAATCATCAATTGCATTTAAAAGCTCATTATTCTTGGTTTCCCAACCAGAAAGTACATTTCTATATAATGTTACAACAGCAATTCTGGCTTCCTGATTCAGATTTATAATAAATGAAATTTTAGATTTAATATCTTCGATTTCCATGATCTGTTCTTCCGGAGTAAAGGAAGGGTTAAGCTGGTAAAAAACAGTTTGCTCTTTATGATCTAACGCCGGAGATACATCTCCATAACCGCTAAAATGATGTAAGCTGTCAAATAAATATTCTACTGTATAATTTCGATAAATATATTGTGGTTTCATAGATTGCATTTTTTAGATATTAATATGATTTTCGTTCCAGTTTATTAGCTTGTCAGCTTCCAACAGGTCAATAAAATCATTGTCGTGTATCAATTTTGTAAACTTTTTATAACTATTCTTTAATCCATAATAGTCTTTAAAATATCTGGCTAAAGCAGATTCATTACTAAGCGAAGCAAAACTTTTCTTCTGATATTTATCAAAATCCTTAATATGGAAATAAGTCATGACATAATCCTGGCTGTCTACAATTTGTTTTATTTTACGATAAGGTAAAAGTCTGAAATAGCCCCCTCCGGAATATGCAATCTCTTTTCCCATAATTTTTGCTGTTGACATAGGAAACTCTTTCATTTTAATCCCATTAAAATCCAGCATGGCTGGTCTATTGGTTTTGAAAGAAGGAAAACCACCAAAACTTCTACTCGCAGGGAAAATTGAACAGTCGTGTGTAATCCCGTATTTGGCCAGAATCTCTATCACCCATTTATTTTTTTCAGTGATAGAAAATGCAGGAGCTCTGTAAGCAAAGACCTTTTCACCGATTATATCTTCCAATAGATGTACTGCCTTTTCCGTATCAGCTTCCACTTCTTTATAATCCAAGTCTATTAAAAATTGATGGCTGTAAGAATGGCATCCTATATGGTGACCTCGGCTGTGTATTTTTTTAATGACATACGGATGGCTTTCTGCTACTTTCCCCAGACAGAAAAATGTAGCTTTAGTATTCATTAGCTCCAACATATCCAATATTTCATCAAGATAATTATCTAATCTTGGCAAATAATCTTTACTATTACCTATTGAATAGTGGTCGTATACCCACCAATCTTCAATATCAAATGAGAGTATTTTCATCGTACATCAAAATTAATTAAAGAAAAGTCCCAATTGTCGATTTTATTATAATCTACAAAATTTTCTTTATCCTGTTTGTTAAGAATTTTTACCGTTAAAGGTAGTTTTTTGGGTTCATACTTTGCAGGAACTTTACATAAAACCGTCTGAAAGAAATTCATTGTTCCGATAAATAAAATGGCATCAATATCTTCATTAAAATATATATGAGAAATACTTTTTATCAAAGAAATACGCGATTTTATATAATTTTGATGAAAATCCATTAAATAAGCAGTTTTTACACCATCCTCATTATATATTGTATAACTGAACTCTATTCCATCTTTTTGTATGGTTTTGTATCTTGAATGTGAAAACCTGTTTTTATTAAAGTCTGTATTGTAATCTACTACATACTGTTTCTTTTCCTGCCTTGTATTAAATAAGCTGGAAAAAATTTTATTTAAGAAAATATTTACCATACAAAATATCTTTATAAAAAAATCAAGTATTTTAAGGCCTGGTTTTTTTAAAATTTTGCTGATACTAACAGGTAAAATATAATATGGAAGCTCGGCAATATCGTCATATTTCAAGATTTTTTTAAAATACAATAATGAATTGGAATTTGGTACCGCCAAAAAGGCTTTGATATCATCTTCCTTGCATTTTGCTTCAAGCTTTTTCATCATATCTCTCAGAATCATCATATTTTTTCTGTATTCTTTGATGACAAAAGTACTTCCACTGTATCCCATTTTTATTTTTTGCTTATTGTAAAAATAATAATTAGGGATGATGGAATTGAAGCCTACCACTCTATCATTATCTACACACACCGCATGGTAAGAATAGCCAAAGCTATCAGAAGTTGCTCCGGAAATAAGATCTTTCTTTGTCATATGACTTTGTTCGAAAGATTCATTGAAGGATAAAACAATCTTATCCCACAAATCATCGCTAATTTCAAACGTCTTATATACCTGAATTTCCACTCTGATAAGTTTTTATTATTTTTTCATAAGTAATCTCGGGAGAGAAATTTTTCAAAGCCTCATAACCGTTCTCACCCATTTGCATTCTTAAATCTTTATTATTATACAAAGTATCGAAATTTTTGGACAGATGATCAAAATTATCTGCAAGCGACCACAAACCACAGTTGTATTTATCTAATAAATCCTGGCCATAATCTGTAATAGCATCAATGGAGGCAAGAATTGGAAGTTTCGCTCCCAAATATCCTAAGCTTTTGGATGGATAATTGGGGATATGAACTTTAGGACTTAGTGATATAAATCCTAGAGCACAGTTTTTCATCAATTCATTATAATCATCTCTCGGAATTTGATTCAGGAAAAGGGTATTTTTTAGTTTCAGCTCCAAAGACTTATTTTTAAGTCTTTCCATTTCAGTTCCGGTACCAATAAGGAGAAACAAAACATTTTCAAGGTTTTCCTTTTCTTTTGCCAGCTGCAAAAATATATCGAGATTTTGCGTTATTCCCATATTTCCACCAAAAACCACGATGAATTTATTTTCAAAGTTATATTTTTTTAAAAAGTTTTGATCAGGGTTTATAAATTCTGTAGCAGGTTCCCAATTGGGTAACAGTCTAAGTTTTTGAAAATCAAGCTGAGGGTTTTTCTCTTTTAAAAACTCTATATTACCTGGTGACATACATCCGATATAATCGGCTAAATCATATAATTTCTTTTCAATGGTTCTAAAGTAGTAAAAAAGGGGTTTTATTTTGTGCAATCCTACAAGCTTTGCTCCTTCAGGATGAATATCCCTCAAAATAATGTAAAATTTGGCATTTTTATTAACCTTTTTTAAATATCTGATGGGCTCAAAAAATCCTAATGGTGGTGTAGTCATAAGGATCAGATCAAACTTTTCTTTTTTAATATTCTTCTTTATTGCTTTTAAACACTTGTAAGGGAAAAGTATATTTCCTATTCCTCTTTTTATAAGACCTGTATTAAGAATAGGTAAAGAATTAAAAAAAAGTGTTTTTATCCCATCTTTTTCTATATATTCTGTTTCTTTCTCATAAATAGGTGCAATAACGGTAACTTCATGACCTTGATTTTTAAATTCCTCAATCAAACTTCTATACATTGTGGCTTGATCGGCAATTGTGCAAAAAGCTATTTTCATAATTATCTTTTACTCCAAACTGTTCTATTTACATAATCAGTATAACTCAAAATAATTCTTACCATTTTTTCGGAAACATTTGGCATAGAATAATCTGATACAGGTCTGTAATTTCTTTCTTTTCCGATTTTCTGCTGCTGAAGCTGAACAAGCCCCTGCAATATTCTTTCAGGTGATAACCCTACCATCATCACAGATGCTTCTTCCATAGCTTCTGGTCTTTCGTGGGCATCTCTGATATTCAGTGCTCTGAAGTTAAGGATTGATGATTCTTCTGAGATTGTCCCTGAATCTGATAATACGGCATAGCTTCTCATCTGCAGAGCATTATAGTCATGGAATCCAAGAGGTTTCAAAAACTGAATTTCAGGTCTTACCTGAATCTGTTTTTTATCAATCATATTTCTTGTTCTCGGATGTGTAGAAACAATAATAGGATATCCAAATTTTTCAGCAATCTGATTTAGACTTTCCATCAACCCCTCAAAATTCTTTTCAGAGTTAATGTTTTCTTCTCTATGAGATGATACTACAAAATATTTTCCTTCTTCAAGATTGAGTCTGCTGAGAACATCTGAACTTTGAATCTGAGGTAAGTAGTGATTCAAAACTTCATACATTGGAGAACCTGTTTTAATGATTCTGTCTGCAGGAAGGCCTTCTCTCAAAAGATATTCACGTGCTATATCTGAATAGGTAAGATTAACATCAGCAGTATGGTCAACAATTTTACGATTCGTTTCTTCCGGAACACGCTGATCAAAACATCTGTTTCCTGCTTCCATGTGAAAAATAGGAATTTGTCTTTTTTTGGCAGGAATAGCACAAAGACATGAGTTGGTATCTCCCAATACAAGAAATGCATCCGGTTTTAGTTCTTCAAGAAGCGGATCTATTTTAATCAAAATATTTCCAACCGTTTCGGTTGCTGTTTTTCCTGCTGCTTCTAGAAAATAATCCGGTTTACGAAGTCCTAGATCTTCAAAGAAAATCTGATTCAGTTCGTAATCATAATTTTGTCCTGTATGGACGATAATATGTTCTACCGCTTCAGAAGTATCTAAAGCTGATAATACTCTTGATAATCTAATGATCTCTGGTCGCGTTCCTACGACTGTCATTACTTTTAATTTCCTCATATACTCAGAAAAAATTTAATTTTATAAAATGAATTAGTACAAAGATAGAAAATGCCAATAGAGTTTGCGAAAATACCTTGTATTTGTTCTTTAGTCTTTCTCCATCTGTTATAAAGAATGGATAAAAAACAATCAATGAAGCTAAAAACCAAGATAAATAAGCAAATCTATGGACATTGTTTACTCTTACTAAAAATAAAAATATAGTGTTTGAAAAAATAAAAATATTCACTATTCTATGATAGGTCAAATCTTTTATTTTTTCAATAAAAATAAAATAATAAGATATCGCCATTATAACCAAACTGTATGCAATCATATCCCAACGAAATACCTGTTCATTCATATTTTCAATAAAATAACGAGCTCTCTCATCCGGGATCATTTTTGCCACAGCATATTCTATCTTAATTCCAAAAAAATAAGAAATAGGAATTGATAATCCCCAAACCCAGTAAAATTTTTTATCTACTTTATCAACAAACATAGAAATTAAATATGCCATTATGGGAAGCCCCAATGAAAAATGAGTTCCAAAGGCTAGTAACATTAGTAAGTATTTCCACCATTTATTTTGAACAAAAATGGCATATAGAAATATACCAGATGCTATGCCTTGTCTAAAGCCAACTACATTATAATTCCAATAATACAGTGAAACTGTATGGCAGATAAAAAATAATACCCAATACTTCTTAGAGACTCGTTTTGAAATTAATATCAATAAGCTTGTAGACAATAAGCTACAAATGACAAAAAAACCTCTTTCATTGGTAATGTATGAAGTGAGTAAAATAAAATATCCAAAAATAATATCCTTATTAGGCATCGGAGAGATTCCTTCGACACGTGCTATGTCAAAAAACTCCCGGTACATCTCAGAATCCATAAAACCTGTAATACCAACAGGTCTAAAACCAATAAGTACAATTAGAAATAGGGGAATAAGATAAAAATAGCCAGTATTTCTGTTTACAACCAATAACTGTTTTTTTGTATAGCTATCAATCACAATAGCTGCAACCAGCAATGTTGTAAACACATAGAATACAATGGAAAAAACAAATGGTGTATACATTCATTATACTTTTAAAAAATAGGTATCTGGATCTTCAGGATTGAATGCTTCATTAATCCAGAAAATAGTATATAGATCTTCATTTCCAATATTCTTGATGTTGTGTGTATACCAAATAGGCATATCTACATAACCCGGTTCATCACCTTTCAAATAAAAATCGAAGATTTCATCTGTATCAATTTTTCTTAACTGAATAAGTGCTTCTCCTTTTATTACTGCAAATCTTTCAATTTTTCTTGTATGAAAATGATCTCCTCTTGTAATTCCCGGAACAGTTGTAGAGAATGAGCATTGGCCACCTATTCCCAATCTGATCACCTCAACAAAAGCTCCTCTTGGATCTGTATGTTGTGTAAATTTTACAGGATAATGGTTTTTGATATCAAAATAACAACGGAAAGTATTGAACAGGTTCAGATCAAAATCTGATGTAAGCTGCGGAACCTCACCATTATCAAAATATAATTTTTTATAGTTTTCAAGTTTTGCCAGTACTTCAGAAACCTTATTCACTGAAGTATGCTCTACCTCGTAAAGTTCTTTGGTATCTGCCACTTCTATCTGACTGATGATTTCCTGAACAAGTTCTCCTACGTAAATCAGTTTTACTTCCCCGTCATTATCAATAACAGGAGTTTCACCATGTGTAAGTTTGTAGCAAAACGTAGCAACGAAAGAGTTGTAGTTTGGTTTCCCAAAAGGTCCGAAAACATTAGGAATAATCATTCCTGTAAATTTTCCTCCGGTTTTTTGGGCCCAATCTGCAAAAAGTTCTCTTCCTTCTTTTTTGATTTCCCGTACAGATTATCTCTATCTTCCTGAGAAGATGATGAAAATAATACATGAGGTTTCGATTCTGTTCTTTCCAGAGAATCAGTCAATTTTTTTACCAGTTCAATATTATTATTGAAGATCACTTCAGGATCCGGGTGGCGATTCATTGCTGCAAGATGTACAATAACATCACACTGCTTTACAAATTCATCAAGCTGAGCAGAATTGTCAAAGAAAGATCTTTCAAATTCAATTCTTTCATATTGATCAGGCTTTAGTCCCAATGTATTGTATAAGTGGGAGCCCACAAAGCCATTTTGTCCGGTGATTCCGATTTTTCTCATCATTATATATTTTCAAAGTAATCTGAAGGGAAACGATGATCGTCATCAATTTCTCCTAAAGAATAGTTTACCATTACTAAAAGTTTCGCTCCTTTTTCTTTAGCTTCAATTGCTGAGGCGTATCCAGCCGGCATATGAAGCACGTCTAATTTTTCGGAAGTCAAATAAAACGTCAGCACTTCAAGGTCTTTTGAGGGAGTATCCCAGTGATCAATTTTAATTAATTTGATTTTAAAAGACCCCTGAGAGGCAATAAACCAGCGCTGCTCAGTTGTATGCCCTGTCCATCCTCTTGTATATTCGGTGCTGTTGTTTTCAATGCAATAGATTCTTTTTATTGCAGAAGCATCAAAGTCATTATTGAAAAACAGGCTTCCTCTTTCATCTTCATATTTTCCGCCTTCAATAATTGCTGGAATATTCATTTTCTAATCCGGATATTGCATTATATCTTCTCCTAACACTTCTTTTCTGATCAAAGGAAGTTTCAAAAGAAGATTTTTCATACCTTCTACATCCTGTTGTTCAGTATTATGAGAATGATAATCTTCTATTTTGGAAATATCCTCTGCACCTTCAGAAAAATATTGTGCATAATTCAGATCTCTGTTATCTGCTGGAATTCTGTAGAAATCTCCCATATCATCTGCCTTGAGCATTTCTTCACGGGTACAAAGAGTTTCATACAGTTTTTCTCCATGTCTTGTTCCGATTACTTTTATAGGATTGTCAGCTTTAAACATTTCTTTCAGCGCCTGTGCCAGATCACCAATAGTTCCAGCGGGTGCCTTATTCACAAATAAATCTCCTGAGTTTCCATTTTCAAAAGCAAATAAAACAAGATCTACTGCTTCTTCCAGTGACATTAAAAATCGGGTCATTTTTGGATCTGTAATGGTAATAGGATCACCATTTTTGATTTGCTTTATAAATAATGGAATCACAGAACCTCTAGATGCCATAACGTTTCCATATCTTGTAAGGCAAACTGTAGTATTTTCCAGATTTCTGGAAGCTGCAACTGCAACTTTCTCCATCATAGCTTTGGAAATCCCCATAGCATTGATAGGATAGGCAGCTTTATCTGTACTTAAACAAATTACTTTTTTAACATGATTCGCAGCAGCAGCATCAATTACATTCTGTGTTCCTTCTACATTGGTTTTTAACGCCTGCATAGGGAAGAATTCACATGAAGGAACCTGCTTCAAAGCTGCTGCATGAAAAACGTAGTCTACTCCTCTCATGGCTGGTTCAATACTTCTGTAATCTCTTACATCTCCGATATAGAATTTCAGTTTATCACTTTTAAACTGATTTCTCATATCATCCTGCTTCTTCTCATCACGGGAAAAAATACGGATCTCTTTGAAATGATCTGTATTGATAAATTTTCTAAGAACTGCTGTTCCGAAAGAACCTGTTCCTCCGGTAATGAGTAATACTTTATTTTGAATATTCATCGAAAATTTTTAACATATTATTATAATGACTGATAAAAGAATAACTATTCTTAAAATGTTTCTGAGCATTTAAACTCATTTTTTTAAAGTCTTCTTCATTCAATTTACTTATAGATTCAGCAATAGCATCCGGACTGTTATAGTTTACAAAGAAACCGGTTTCTTTATCCATATTCATATACTGAATATCTCTGTATTTGGTTGTAATCAATACACAGCCATTCTTTAATCCTTCTATTAAAGATATGGGCTGACCTTCTGCATTGTAATTGGTAGGTAAAATTAAGAAATTGGCATCTTTTAAAAGCTGATCTTTGGCATCTCCTTTTACCAACCCTTTATAAACAACATTTTCTTCCAGATTATTCTCCTTCACAAAATTATGAAAGTAATCCTTTGCTTTTTCAATGTTATCAAAAGTTAAATCATCTGAACTGCTTAGAAAGTTTCCACAAAAATAAACCTGTGGAGAAATATTATATTTTTCTTTCAGAATCAGAGATGAATGTAACACATCCAGGTATCCTTTACTTTCAATAAGATTAGAAAGATACAGGATGATTGGTTTGTTCTGATCATATGATTTTTGAACCGGCTGATTATCATTAAACTCCGGAATTCCGTTAGGAACGGCTTTTACCTTTTCTTTATAGTTATCAACAAAATCAAAAAGATCAACATACACTCTGGACAACACAATAATGCAGTCACACTGATCATAAGTCTTCTTAATCACTTTCTGAAGAAAAGGAGATTGCTCCTGATAAAAGGTTTTAAAATTACCGCCATGCAGATGTGCTACCACTTTTTTTCCGAACAATTTAGAGATCCAGATAAACATGAAATCTCTGTAAAATCCAAGTTTAGACTGAGCGACCGCAATGTAGATCATCTTTGATTTTCCGATAGTTGTCAGATAAAAATAGATCAGTTTGATACAAGCAGTAAGATATTCCTGTACTTTTTGAAAATTACTATCTGTATCTACACTTACGGTAATATATCTGAACGGAATATTCTGTGTTCTCAAACCGTCCAAAAGCATATCAAAACATATAGACTGGCCGCTTATATTTTTAGAGGAGGATTTTACCCCCATTAAAACAAATTTCATTTTTGAAGTTTTACATTACCCGGGCTGAAAATTCTAATGATGACAAATACAATCAACAGGGTAATAAAGTTAATAATTAGACTAAGAATTGCTATATTTGAAAATGCGATAGATCCTGAAATAAATAGGGTATAAAAATAGATATATTTAAACCTTCCTTTTTTACATCCTTCATAAAGGGTATTGGCTATCCCACCAAGCAAAAAGTAGGCAATTAACAGACCGATGGCTCCAAAATTCATGTAAGCAGCATAATTTCCCGGGGGAAAAGAGGTCATATAGTCATCATCTACTCTATAAGGTTTATCAATATATCTTTTTTCATAAGACATTACGGCAAGATAAAGACCATCATCTCCTTTGGGTAATTTATTAATATCCCCTCTTATAAAAGGATGGAGCACAATCTTTACCACGTCCATATAACCTTCTCCATACCAAAATCCATTTTTATCGAACATATCCATTACAAACAGATATCTATCTAAACCACTAAGGTCAGACATCAACTGATGAGACTGGTAAGAGTTATCATCTTTTGTTGTCAGTACAGATACTACACCTTCATTATTCCAGGCTGCTGTTCCTCTGAACTTTGGAATAATATACATTACTGACAAGAAAAGGCCAGCAAACACAAGATATTTTGGTTTAAGAAATTGTTTAATAGATATAGGTTTCTTAATCTGTATCACAATGAAACAAAATACAAGCATATAGGCTATTTGAGTACGCCCTCCGGTAAGAAGTGAAGAGATAAGGAAAGCTATAAAAAATACCCCCAAATTAATTTTCTGTACGGTATTTAATTTATCTTTTAAAAGATAAAGATACAATACATAGTAACCAACAATCTGCTGAGTAAAATAAATGTATCCCAGCTTACTGATGTTCTCATTTCTCTTGATAAAGATCTGAAAAAGATCATCAATCTGTAAAGATTTCATGTTGTAAACAAACAGCATATAGAAGATAATACTCAATAAAAATATCAGATTTTTACTGGGGGTAACTACTATTACATCTAATTCTCCAATTGCTGAACTCAGGAATTTTTTCCAGAACGACACGGTTCCGGCCATAAAGAGTAGAATACAAAAGACGTGCAGGATAATATACTTAAACAATAAATCGTTTAAGTTATTTAAGTTTATAGGTGTATAAATGACTTCCGGATGATCCACAATATAAAACATATATGGAATTGCCAATACCGAAAAAAACAATAAAATATTTATTGGTAATAGGAAATCATATTTTTTATATCCAAATATTTTATAGTGTTTTCTAACAAACATAAAAATAAAAAGAATAAAAACGATATAAAGTATTATAAAAAATATCATTTAATCTGATCTAACATTTTATTATTAACTGAAAGAAAAGCTGGCCATGAGTATTTTTCTTCTGCCAAACGCCTACAAGTTACAGAAAACTCATCACTATTCGGGTCATTTAAAATCTCTTTTACTTTTAAAGCAATATTCTTCGGATCAGAAGTAGCTATTTCTCCTACCTTTTCATTACAGTAGGTATCGTTTATCATAAATACTTCTTCTTCATTATCTGCAATCATAATAACCGGAACTCCGGAACTGAATGCCTCTAGTGTAACCAACCCCAGATTCGGACCACTTCCTGTCTGAAGATAGAGGTCAAACATTGGAATTACTTCATTCGCATTATCAATAAAAGGGTTCAAAAAAACTTTTTCAGAAAGATTATATTGATTTATTAATCTGGACAGTTCTTCTTTTTCCGTTCCTTCACCATAAATAACACCTATTATATTCTCATCCTGAATATGTCTGAATGCTTCAACAAAAAGGTGAACTCTTTTAATAGGATACAGTCTGCAGCATACTCCTACAATTTTTTTGTCAAGAGGGAGGTTAAACTTGGTTCTTTTAGCCTTATCATCAACTTTAAATTTGTCAATATCAACTGGCAAACGGTTAATTAAAATTTTGGATGCATCAACTTTATTTTTATTTTTCAACTGAAGTCCCAAATACTCACTCAAACCGATAAAAATATCTGTTCCTTTGTTAGGAATTCCTGTTTTCCATATCCATTTTTCTTTAGCATCAGCATTTTCATAGACATGCATTGTGATATAAACTACTTTAATATTTTTATTAAATAGTCTCAAAATCCAAAAGACAAACGCAGAATGTGGCTGGCAACAGTATATAATATCTATTTTGTTTTTTTCCAAGTACTTTTTTACGTCAAAAATACTGGACAGCATTTTAAAGAAGTTAGTTTTATTCTCTGTACTGAATTTATGTATTTTATTTGCTGGAACGTTGGGAAACCTATCCAAAATTTTTGTATCGTCTGAAAATATTGCATAGGAAACATGATGATTCTGCTGGCTTAGCTGCTCATATAACTGAACAGAAAAGCTTTCTGCTCCCCCAAAACACAATGTATTTGTAGCGATTAATATATTAGCCATTTTTTTCTTTTAAAATTTGTTTATTGATGATATTCATAGACACCAGGAATAAAGCAGTACACCAAAAAACATTATAGATCAACAATGCCCAAACAGCTCCTTCCAGTCCATAGAATACCGTAAATGAATAATAGAGCGCAGATGCCACTAAAATCATTGTTATAGAGAAATAGAGCGCAAGTTTATTCTTATCCAAAATGGTAAATATATAATTATAAGGAATCTGAAGGAAGTATACAATTATCGAAACCATTGATAGCTTTAGTAGCCATACTCTCTTCATATCAAAATTCTTGAATAAGTAATTTACATAATCCGAGAGAAAATAGATACCCACTACCCCCGCTACTCCTAATAAGAAAAAAAGCCCGGTAAGTTTTATTACTCTATTTTTCAGCAAAGCAGATGAAGATTTGTACCATCCAACCTGCTGATTGATGAAAAAGTTACTTATTGCACTTGTAAATATAGAAAATACCCCCAGTAAAGTTATGATAATACTAAAGAGCCCAAAGTCTTCAGGGTTACATATTTTTTTTACAATCAGTATATTCAAACGTGTAGAAAGCAAGTATACGACACTGCTTAACAGCAATGGGAAAGCTCTTTTAAAAAGGTTCTTCTGATACTTATTAAGAATAAAAAACCTTCGTGTAATATTCTCCTCAAAAAACAGAAGAATAAAGTTAATCAGCGCCCATAACACACTATTTAACAGAAACAGATATACAATCTGATGAATATTAAAACCTTGCATTACCCCCGTCAATACACTAGCTATCAGCGACAAATAATGAAAACTTTTAAGAATCGAAAATTTAATATAACTGTTTTTAGACAATAATGTATAATAATAGGTTTCTGATAATGAATCTATATTTCTTGAAATGATCATCACAAAAACGATTTGAGAGATCAATTCAAATTTAAAAAGAAAAGCTCCTATGATAAGGATAATCAAAAATATAATACTTCTTATGATATACAATGAAAATACCTGCTTATCTCTTAGCCATTCTTTCAAGGTAAAATCACGTCTCATTGTAGTGAGAAGAGCTACTGCCAGCATACTCGCAATAAGCTGTGCCACTGTATTGGCATAGGTAAGCTCTCCTATCTCTGCCAAAGAGGCTTTCTTTGAGAAAAAAACCAAAATGGCGAAGATAGAAAAGCCTGCTATGTACTCAGGTATACATAGAAGAATAATATCTCGTATTTGTTTGTTAATAGCTTTCAAGTACTATATTTCTATGAGTTATTTCTTAAGTTATTTTTGAAAATAGTCATAAACTTATGATGATCTATTGCCAAATTTCCGGTAACCTGCTGTCCTTCTTCTACATTTTTTGTGACAACAGCTCCCATAGATACAAAACCCTTGGATTTTACTTCTACAGCTGGTGCAATAGAGGCATTAATACTCGTCCATGCATCCTCACCAATAATAGATGAACCACCTAAAACAGTTCCAGCTACCACAAGAGCTCTTTTTCTGATAGTAACTCCATGGGCCACGTGCACTAGGTTATCTATTTTAGCATCATCCTCAATGATTGTATTTCTAAAACTGAATCCTTTATCTATGGCTGTATTTGCACCTACTTCCACGTTGTTTCCCAGTATAACTTTACCGTCGTGGAAAACCGTTAATACTCCTTTTTCAGTTCTTTTAACTTCAAAACCTTCACTTCCTACAACAGCTCCGGCCCTAATGATACAGTTATCTCCAATCTCTACATCAGCGAAAATTGTCACATTAGGTTCTATTATTGTATTTTTTCCTATTTTAACGTTATAGTCGGAAACATAGGCTGTTCTGTAAATGAAAGCTGTTTCTGATATCTGGCTGTCTTCTTTTTTATATTCTTCTTTAGAAATAACATTCATTAGTGTGAAGAAATCAAACCTGGGACAATCAGAAATCAAAACTTCTTTGCCATCCAGTTTTTCAGCTAAAGCTTCAGTAGTAATGACACCAGTAATGTTGGTATTATTATTAATCTGGCTTATAAACTTGGTATCATCCAAGAAAGTTAATGTTCCCGGAATATCAGAATTAGCTAATGCTAATTTTTGAAAGTTCACATCTTCTTTTTTGAATTTTAAATTGATAACCGAATGGATTTTTTGATTGGTCAACATAATCATTGATATTATAAAAGTTGTACTAATTCGTTGGATAGGTCATTTTTTAGAAGACACTCTCCCACTCTAAGACCAGCAGTTTGCAGCATAAGAATCGGTAACGGCCCCAGATATGCCAGTGTTTCTGTCATTCTCTGCGGGTATCCCTTTTTATCGGGAAATATATTTATTCCGTTCTCTTTCACAAATTCGTCATCAATTTCCCCTGCTAAATGAATAATGGAAACAGAATCATTAAGTTCTTTAATTGCTTTCACATCAAATAAGCTTTCTGAATCTGTAAGCAATTTTTGTTTGTTATTATAATCTGCAAAGAAAATAAAATCAGCATCTGAAACATTTTCCACCACCACATCTTTATCCCGTGTAAGGATTACTTTCTCAGCTTCCAGATCGCGGCAAGCTTTTTCCAATAGCGTACCATAATGATCATCACCAAAAATTATAATCTTATTTCCTTTTACTTCAAAGCCTGCATCAAAAATCAGTTTCAACATTAAATGTTTGCAGTAATCGAAAATTTTAACACTAGGATGATTTTCCCATGTTCCTGCGACCTTTATTCCTTTCTGTTGACAATAATCTACATCAATATCACTAGGCCGCAGTTCCCATTTTTCATACATAACAGGAATTACACAGGTATTTTTTGTATGTTTTAATTTACTTTCATTTAGAGGTCTTAAATGCCCGGAGTTTGTTACAATATCTGCTTCCTGCAAGAAATGCTCTGGCACTGAATTAATAGAAAAGAAAAAGTTAGAATCATCAATATTCCAAGTTTTAAGTATTTCTTTCAATTCATTGATTATATCTTCTCCTTTTCCATATGCGGTATCATTGACTACCACAAAGATCTTTTCGGCCTTTGCCATTTTAGCAATGACAGGAGTAAATATAAAAAATCCGGAACCAACTTCCGTCAGGACATTCAGTCCCTCTAAATTCAAAGATAAATTGCCAATAGAATCTGTAATTATTTTTTTAATTCTATTGAGGATCACTATAGTATAGTTTTAAAGTATTCAGCTGTTTTCAAGATACCTTCTTCAAGATCTACTTTAGCTTCAAAACCTAAAATTTCTCTTGTTTTTGTTACGCTTGGAATTCTCATCTCGATATCAGCACTTAAAGCTTCTTTAAAAATAATTTTACTGCTGCTTTTCAATACTCTGCAAACAGATTCAGCTAATCCAAGAGTTGTAATAACTGTTCTCTGATTTCCTAAGTTGAAACTTTCTCCAACCGCTTTAGGATCTTCGATACATCTGATTAGACAGTCTACAAAATCATCAACAAAACACCAAGCTCTAATCGCTGTACCATCTCCGTAGATGTATATATCTTCATTTTTAAGTGCTTTTTTGATGAAGATCTGTAAAGCACCTTCTCCTGTTTGTCCAGGACCATATACGTTAAAAGGTCTTACTGTAACCACTGGAAGTGCGTGTTGTTTGTAGTATGCGTGAGCCAAGTGTTCTCCTGCAAGCTTACTTACAGCATATACCCATCTTGCTTCACCTACGCTTCCTGAAACTGCCGTATCTTCTTCTCTACTTTTGAAAGCATGGCTACCAAAAATTTCAGAAGTACTGAAGTCAATAAACCTGTCTGTTACTCCGTTTGTTTTTGCAGCTTCCAAAGCATTTGCTGTACCGATCATGTTTACACTCATTGTTCTTACAGGATCTTTAATTACAGTATCAATACCTGCAATACCCGCTGCATGTACAACAACATCAGCACCTTTCATACTTTCTGTCAAAAATGGCAAATCTAAAACATCACCTTTGATAATTGTCAAATTTGCGTGATTCGCCACACCGCTTGAACTCAAAGTATCTCTGTGAAAGTTATCATAAACAACAATTTTATTGTTCTCTATGTAATGCTTAATTAGAGTGTTTGCAATGAATCCTGCTCCTCCAGTAATAAAAATCGTTTTGTTAGTTATCATTTGAAATAATTTATTTTAAGATTAGTTATATCGTATTTAATATTTGTGAGATCTTATAAACCGTATCTTCCGTAAGTTTCTCGTACAATGGTACAGCAACTCCCTTAGAATAAGCCTTATAAGCATTCGGAAATTTTTCTTTATAATCCAATTTATATTTGTCTGCGTAGTACTTCATAGCAGGAATACACTGAGCACCATAATTGGCTCCAATTTTATTATTCCTTAAAAATTCCAATACTTCACTTTGTTTTAAGCTATCATCAATCAGAACATGGAAAGTCTGCCATGTATGATTTCTTCCTTCAGGTACTACTGGTAAAGTAATTTTTGGATTTTTGATTTCGGATAAATAGACATCAGCCAAAGTCTGCTTCAATGTAAGAATGTGGTCAAGCCTTTGTATTTGACTATGAGCTAAAGCTGCCTGAAAATCAGTCATTCTGTAGTTGTATCCTGCTTCCACAAATTCCATTTTACCATCCTGCATTTCAATACCATGGTTTCTAAGGATTCTTACTTTAGATGAATAATCCGCATTATTCGTTGTCAGAATACCTCCTTCCCCACTTGTAATACTTTTACGAGGGTGTAACGAGAACGAACCAAAATCACCGAATGTTCCTACTTTTTTATTGTTCTGAGTAGCTCCCAAAGCACATGCTGCATCTTCAATAACATATAGATTGTGCTCTTTAGCAATATTCACTACATTTTCTATATCGCAAGCTAAACCAAACTCGTGAACCGGAATGATAGCTTTTGTATTTGGAGTAATAGCCTCTTTTATTTTATTAATATCGATGTTGAATGTATTTTCATCAATATCTACAAAAACGCATTTCGCTCCTACTAACTCTACTACATTAGCTGTAGCTACATAGCTGAATGCGGGAACGATCACTTCATCACCAGGACCGATTCCCAAGGTAACTAATGCAAGGTGTAAGGTAGAAGTTCCGTTACTTAAAGCTGAAGCATGCTCTGCTCCCAAATAATCTGAGAAAAAGTTTTCTAATAAACCTACATTTTCTCCTTGTACCAACATTCCTGATTTTAAAACATCCACAACACGGTTGATATCTGTTTCATTAATATCTGGGCTTGCCAGCGGAACAAAATTTGACAACATAATTAGTTTTTTAAATGGTAAATTCTTTCAATAATATCTACTACTTTCAAGCCTTCCAGTGCATTTGTAGTAATTGTATTTCTTCCTTTCAATACATCTACTACATTTTCAATAATATAGTGGTGGTTTGCAGCAGAACCTTTATATGCTCCATAATCGTTACCTGGATTTGTAGGGGCTAATTCTGGCATAACATAATCTTTTACATTACAAACTTCTACTTTATCCATATACTGACCACCAATTTTTACGGCACCATTTTCAGCAATAATAGTCATGGAACTTTCAAGATTCTGATTCCATACGGAGGTAGAATAATTTAAAGATCCCATTCCACCGTTTACAAAATCAAAGCTTACAAAACCTGAATCTTCAAAATCGGTAAGATTTGCGTGATTAAAATCTGCAAATTTTCCTTTGACATTAGTGATATCGCCAAATAACCAATACATGATATCGATGAAGTGTGAAAACTGTGTAAATAGTGTTCCACCATCCAAATCGAGTTTCCCATGCCATGATTCAGGCTTATAATATCTGTCGTCACGATTCCAGTAGCAATTAAGCTGAACCATATATATTTCACCAAGTTTTCCGCTTTCTACCATCTCTTTTATCCATGCAGAAGGTGGAGAATAACGATTTTGCATTACTGCAAAAACCTGCTTGTGCTTGTGTAGTGCCTGAAAAATAAGCTTTTCAGCATCCTGTTTGTTCAAAGCCATTGGCTTTTCTACAACAATATGTTTTCCGGCATCAATTGCTTTATAAGACTGTTCAAAATGGAATCCGTTTGGAGAAGCAATATTAATGACATCCACCTCAATTCCGGATTTCAAAAATTCATCTAATGATGCAAAAAAAGGCACATCATAGCTTTCGATTCCTAAAACAGATTTATCCTTTACGTCAATGAGAGCTACAAGCTCACATTCATCATTTCTTGAGATCATTTCGGCATGTCTTTTCCCGATATGCCCGCAGCCTATTACTGCAAATTTTATTTTTTCAGCTATTTGCATTTTTTTAAATTTTCGAAACTTTATTATTGTCGAGTCTATATTGTTCTCCACTTTCACCACATATGGCAATGCCCTCTTCATTGAAATTAAGGCGCTGTCCAAATTCGCTCATCCAACCCATTTGTTTTGCAGGATTTCCTACCACTAAGGCATAATCAGGGACCTCTTTTGTCACTACTGCTCCAGCTCCAATGAAGGCATATTTTCCGATGTCATGCCCACAAATAATGGTTGCATTAGCACCTATAGAAGCTCCTTGCCCTACACGTGTCTTCAGATATTCGTTTTTTCTGTTGACTGCACTTCTTGGATTAATAACATTGGTAAAAACCATAGAAGGTCCTAAAAAAACATCATCATCGCATGTAACACCTTCATAAATAGAAACGTTATTCTGAACTTTCACATTTTTTCCTAAAACTACTTTAGGGGAAATCACTACATTCTGACCGATATTACATTTTTCTCCTAAAATACAATCCGGCATGATATGTGAAAAGTGCCAGATTTTAGTTCCGGCTCCTATCTTACATCCTTCGTCGACTACAGCTGTTTCGTGTGCAAAAAAATCCGACATATTATATTGATTGTTATTGATTAAAAAAATTTTTGATCTCAGAAATAATATAATCTGAAGATTCCTGATCAAATTCTGTGTGTACAGGAAGCGAAAGAACTTCTGAACATAGCATTTCTGTAACCGGAAGACTGAAACCTTCTGTTACATATTGCTGAAAAGCCTCCTGTTTATATAACGGAAGCGGATAATAAATCATACTTGGAATATTTTTTTCACCAAGATATTGTTGCAGAGCATCTCTTTTCCCGTTTTTCACTCTTAATGTATACTGATGAAATACATGGGTAGAATTCCCTGCTCTTACCGGAACCTGAATTTCGGATATACCGGCAAGATTTTCATCGTAATAAGCAGCCATTGTATTTCTGGCTTCAGAATATTCATCGAGCTTTTTGAGCTTCACCTTAAGAACAGCTGCCTGAATAGTATCCAATCTTGAGTTACATCCCAACACTTTGTGATAGTATTTTTTTTGCTGCCCATGGTTTGCAATCATTCTTATCTTTAAAGCCAGATCGTCATTATTGGTCATTAAAGCACCACCATCTCCATAGCATCCCAAATTTTTCGAAGGAAAGAAAGAAGTACATCCAATATCTCCTATCGTTCCCGTTTTCTTTACTATCCCATCTGAAAAGGTGTAATCTGAGCCAATAGCTTGTGCATTATCTTCAATGACAAAAAGGTTATGTTTTTTGGCAAATTCAAGGATATTCTCCATGTTAGCACTTTGTCCGTATAAGTGAACCGGAACTATGGCTTTTGTATTGGAGGTTACATATTTTTCCAGCCCGTTAAGCTCAATTTCAAAAGTATTTTCATCCACATCTACCATAACAGGTTTTAATCCTAAGAGGCCTATCACTTCTGCTGTCGCTACATAGGTAAAAGCTGGACAAAGTACTTCATCACCGGGCTTCAGATCCAGAGCCATCATTGCGATCTGCAATGCATCTGTACCATTAGCACAAGGAATAACGTGTTTTACGTCTAGGTATTTTTCAAAATCCTGCTGAAATTCTTTTACTGCAGGACCGTTGATGAATGCGGTATTATCGATACATTCTTGAATTCCTGTATCAATTTCATTTTTTATTTTCTGATATTGACCTTTTAGGTCAACCATTTGAATTTTCATATTTATATCTGTTTTGGATATCATACAGAAAGGGACTTTCTATTTTTCTAAAAGCTCACTTATTTTATTTCCAACGGCAAAGCATGATGTTGCAGCAGGAGAAGGTGCATTTCTCACATGAATGATATTTCCGTTTTTCACGATATCAAAATCATCAATTAATGCTCCGCTTCTATCGCAAGCCTGTGCTCTTACTCCAGAACCTCCCGGTACAAGATCGCTTTCCTGTATTTCAGGCATCAATTTTTGCAAAGCTTTTGTAAATGCAGATTTTGAAAGAGAGCGGTGAACTTCTCCCATTCCTGTCTTCCCATATTTGGCAACAATTTTTCTGAAACCGGGCCACATAAGAGTTTGCATTGTTTCATTGAAATCGAAATCAAAAAACTTATATCCTTCTTTTCGGAAAGCTAAAACAGCATTAGGGCCAGCTTCAATATTTCCATCAATCATTCTTGTAAAATGAACACCGAGGAAAGGGAAATTAGGATCCGGAACAGGATAAATCAGGTGTTTTACAAGATATTTTTTCTCATCTTTTATTTTGTAATACTCGCCTCTGAAAGGAATGATAATGACATCATTTTTTTCATTGGTCATTTTTGTGATTTTATCTGAGTAAAGTCCCGCACATGAAATTAATTTCTTTGCTCTGAATTCTGATTGACTGGTTGTAACAATCACTTCAGAATCGGTATTGCTAATGTTTTTTACTTCATTATTGAATTTAACTTCTCCTCCAAGCTCTTCAAAGAGTTCTTTGATCTTTTTTGCAACTCCAGGATAGTCTATGATTCCGGTTTGTGGTACTTTGATCGCTTTTATTCCTTCACAATGTGGTTCAACTTCCCGGAATTCTTCTCTAGAAAGATATTTCAGATCCTGAAGTCCGTTTTCCAATCCTCTTTTATAGATATTATCCAGAAGAGGCAGCTCTTCCTGTGAAGTGGCTACGATAATTTTACCGCAAAGATCATATTTGATTCCATATTTTTCAGCAAAATTGATCACTGAATGATATCCTTCTATACAGTTCGTTGCCTTAAGACTTCCTGGTTTATAATAGATCCCACTATGAATGACTCCACTGTTATGCCCAGACTGGTGTAATGCTACATCTTTTTCTTTTTCTAAAACAAGGATTTTAGAATCTGGATTTTTAAGTTTAGCCTGATAAGCTGTTGCCAATCCTACCAAGCCTGCACCAACAATTACAATATCATAATTCATTCTCTACTATAGTCTAGCGTCAACCAAATTTCTGTCTAAACATGCTTTGGTATCAAACACCACTGCATTTTCTTTTTTCAGCGTATTAAGATCCATCTCAAGGAATTCATTATGAGAAACAGCAATGATAAGAGAATCATATTTTTTTCCTTCAATAAGCTGATCAAGAATATTAATACCATATTCGTGGTTCACTTCTTCTTTACTTGCCCAAGGATCATAAATATCTACATTCACTCCAAAGTCTGAAAGTTCTCTGTAAATATCTACCACTTTTGTATTTCTTACATCCGGACAGTTTTCCTTAAAGGTAACTCCTAAGATCAAAGCTTCTGAATCTTTGATTACTCCTCCTTTTGCAATAAGAAGTTTTACAACTTTAGAAGCAACAAATTTTGCAATAGAATCGTTTACACGTCTACCCGACAAAATAACATCAGGATGGTATCCTAATTGTTCCGCTTTGTGTGCCAGGTAATAAGGATCTACTGAAATACAGTGTCCTCCTACTAATCCCGGTTTATATTTCAGGAAGTTATATTTTGTTCCTGCAGCTTCCAATACATCATTGGTATCAATACCCACTCTATCAAAAATTAGAGCCAATTCGTTTACAAAAGAGATATTAACGTCTCTCTGTGCATTTTCGATAGCTTTAGAAGCTTCCGCTACTTTAATGCTTGGTGCTTTATGAGTACCGGCAGTAATAATTTTTTTATAAAGATCATCTACTTCTTCTGCAATCTCTTCAGTAGAGCCAGAAGTTACTTTTTTTACGCTTGTAAGTGTATTCACTTTATCTCCTGGATTGATTCTCTCAGGAGAATATCCTACGTAAAAGTCTTCATTGAATTTCAGTCCCGAATATTTTTCCAAAACCGGAACACATTCTTCTTCTGTACAGCCAGGGAAAACTGTAGATTCATAAATAATGATATCTCCTTTTTTAATAATTTCTCCCAACATTTTTGAAGCAGAAATCAAAGGGTTTAGATCTGGTGCATTGTATTTATCGATAGGTGTAGGAACTGTTACAATAAAAACATTAGCATCTGAAATTTCAGAAAGCTGGCTTGTAGATCTATATCCTATAGTTCCGTTTGATTCTTTAAATCTTTCAAGGCCATTGTTCAGTTTGTCAAGGTCAGCTTCAAGAGTGATATCCTGTCCATCATTAAGCTGCTCTACACGTTGTGCGTTGATATCAAATCCTAATACAGGATAATGAGCTGCAAATTCTAATGACAATGGAAGTCCTACATAGCCTTGTCCAATAACTGCTATTTTATATGTTTTCATCATTTACTAAGTTTATTTTTGAATTTTTGAAACCAAGATTTTTCAACGTGATTATTGTATCCATAGCCATATTTATTACTATACCCTAGATTTTCTCTGTTTACATCATTAAGTACAAATCCTACATTTCTGATCTTCTTCTGATCAATGTTAATATTTGCAAATTCCAGTAATGCTTTCTCTGTATATTTAGATCTGGATACATAGATCGTAACATCAGATAACTCCGCAATAAGGAAAGTATCTGTAACAAGAAGCAATGGCGCTGTATCTAAAATAATATAGTCATATTTCCCCTTCAGTTCATCCAATAGTATTTCATATCTCCCATTAGATAATAATTCTGTTGGATTAGGAGGAATCATTCCTGAATAGATAACGTCCAAATGAGGATTAAATGATGATACATGAATAATATCTTCAAGTTTTGTATTATCAGAATAAAGATACTCTGTAAGTCCTGTAAGTCCTTTTCTGGCAGGATTATATCTTTGAAGCTGTGGGTTTCTGATATCGGAACCAATAATTATTACTTTCTTCTTAGGATTAGCTAATGTTAAAGCCAAATTAACGGAAGCAAAAGTTTTCCCTTCTCCTTTTACTGTGGATGTAACAAACACAATTTTCCCTTTTTTCTCTTTAGGAAGCATGAAGTTCATATTGGTAATAAGAATTCTGAATGCTTCAGCCATAGGAGTAATATCATTTACTTTAACGATATCTGAATCTCCTTTTTCAAGACTAGGTAATTCAGCAATAATAGGTGCATGTACCAGTTTCTCTAAATCATGCTTAGTTACTATCTTGTTATTGAAAATAGTTGAAATATAAATAATCAGAAATGGTATTAAAAGCCCGATAAATAAAACTGAAATAAGTACAATTTTCTTATTAGGTGATATAGGGCTTCCAGATGTATAAGCCATATCTATCACTCTCGCTTTTGGAGCGGTTATAGCTTCTGAAATTGCAGTTTCTTCTCTTTTTTGAAGTAATAAAAGATATAAGTTTTCCTTTATTTGCTGTTGTCTTTCAATACTTCTGAACATTTTCTCAATAGAAGGAAGTTTGGATATTTTACCTGACATTTTATTCTGCTCACCCAAATATTCATTTCTTGCCAGTTCAAGACCTGTTCTATTTCTCTGTAAACTCTGTTCTATAGACTGACGCATCGTGCTGATCTGCTTTGTTATATCAACAACAGTAGGGTTCTCAGGAGTTGCAGATTCCAACAATCTGTTTCTCTGAAGTACAAGCTGATTATAGGTAGAAATTCCTGCAACAGCCTCAGGACTATTTAACCCCACATTAGAAGGTAGCGCCTGATACTGCCCTTGTCTACTCACAAAACTTATCAATGCATTAGTAAGTTCTAGCTGAGCATCTACATCCAATTGTTTTGCTCTTGCTGCTGCAGAACTTTCTAAATTTATTTTTGCTTCAGTTTCAAGATCTGTAAGATTATTTTTTGATTTAAAATTTTCTTTTTGATTTTCTACATCTCCAAGTTCTCCTGTAAGTTTTTTAATTCTATCTTCAATAAAGTCTAATGTTTTTTTAGACTCTGAGTTTTTATCTGAGATAGCATCATTATTGTAAGCTACTACCAGGGCATTAAGAACATCTTCAGCTTTTGTAATTTCAGGATAGCTCATATCCAATTTAAGTACTGTAGCATCTTTATTGATTAAACTTATGGCAAGTGCGCTTTGTAGAATATCTACTTTAGCATCTATTGTTGGTATATACAGTTCCAGATTATTGGCATCTATTTCCTTTACAGCAGATGGGTTATATTTTGGATTCTTATTGACAATAATATTGGCAAAAGGCAGTCCGATTGTTTTACCATAAGTAGAAATAATCTCTTTTTTAGAATTATCTGTAGTTAAAGTCAGTTGATTACCTTCTATTTTTAATTGAACAGTACTATTAGGAACACCTTGCTTTTCATTAATTACTCTAACTTCAATAGGAGATGTTTCTTTGTAAAGTTCAACTTTTCTAAGCTTAGATTTTGCATAAATATCAGTTTGAAGGTTCTTATTAATGATTACTTCTTTCATTAATCTTTTTGACTTCAAAATCTCTATTTCATTAGCAATACTGTTCGTTTTCAGTCCTCCAAAACCTGAAAAATCAGGTAAAACACCCAACTCATTATTCATTGGTGAAGATGAATTTTTGGCATCTTTTACAAGTACTGTTGTCTGTACATTATAAATTGGAGTCATAAATTTCAATGATATATAGCCTATTATCAGAGCTACTAGGGCTGCTAGGATAAACCAAGGCCACCTTCTAAAATATGGCTTCAGAATTTCATTTATATCAATATGACTTATATTATTTTCTACTTCTACGGATGGTGAAGATTGTTGGTTGTTCATTAATTTTTTTATTTCTTAAATAAACTTATTACTACTGCTACTGCTGTGATTGCTATAGACGCTGCTGTAAGATAAAGTGCTGTATTAGGGTTTTGCTTAGAGGTAAGGTCTTTCACTTTATTAGCGGAAACAATAATAGCATCCCCTTGTTTCAGATTATAATATGGAGAATTAATTAGATTGGCATCCTGAAGGTTAACACGACCATGAGTAACAACTCCATTTTCAGTTCTAACCACCAAAACATCCTCTCTCTTTCCAAATTGAGTCAAATCACCGGCAAGTCCTAGAGCATTAAGAATAGTAGCCTGTCCATTTGCAATAGTATAATCTCCCTGTCTGTTAACTTCACCTATTACTGTAACTTTAAAGTTGGCTAGTTTAATATTGACTGTTGGATTAATTACATATTTTGTCATTCTTTCCCTCAGCTCATCTTTAAATTCCACCATTGTTTTTCCTGAAGTATTGATTCTTCCCAATATAGGAAAGTCGACATCTCCGTTTGCATCTACAATATATGTAGGTCCTACCATTGTAGTATTTCCCTGACTAGGGGTATTTCCTCCTGCTGAAATATTGGTCTGGATAAGCTCTGATGAAGAATAATTCTGATTAAAAGGTTTTACAACATCCATATCCTTTGCCGTAATCATAATAATAAGCTGATCTGCTACCTGGATAGTGTTAGATGAATTTTTAGCAGAAGCATTTATAGCCACCTGCTCTATATTCTGCATATAATTTAAATCATTCTTAGCATTGGGATTCACCTTACAGGAAACAACCAAAGACGACACCAATACTATTGTCAATATTTTACCTTTCATTATATTTTAAAATTGTACAAATATACATTTATATTTTTTCTATTTGTCCAGTGCTTCATAGATGGAATTGTTACTTCGAAACTCCGGCACTATTGTCTTAAGAATCCTTACTACTTCTACTTTATCTCTTCTTAAGGAAGCTTTGGTAATTTGTTTAGTAAGTGTATCAATCTCTTCAAATCCCATAGAAGGATCTTTAGAGATCATAATCTTATCATTATGAGTCGGAAGTGTTTTTGCGTCATCACTTAAAAGCTCTTCATATAGTTTTTCACCAGGCCTCAATCCTGTATAAATAATTTTAATATCAATATTCGGTTCGAATCCTGATAATTTGATCATTCTTCTCGCAAGATCAAGAATTTTAACAGGTTCACCCATGTCAAATACAAAGATCTCACCCCCTTCTCCCATTGTTCCTGCCTGAAGTACAAGTTCACAGGCTTCAGGAATCGTCATGAAGTATCTTACAATATCAGGGTGAGTAATTGTTACTGGACCTCCTCCTTCAATTTGTTTCTTGAAATGAGGAATTACAGAACCATTGGATCCTAATACATTCCCAAATCTTGTTGTAATAAATTTCGTAACATTGCCATCTACATTTTGGAGCGACTGTACGAAAAGTTCTGCAGCACGTTTTGAAGCACCCATTACGTTCGTAGGATTTACAGCTTTATCTGTAGATATCATTACAAACCGGTTTACTTTATATTTGCTGGATAGTCTTGCAATAATCTTTGAGCCTAGTATATTAACAAAAATAGCTTCGTGAGGGTTTTCTTCTACCAAAGGTACATGCTTATAAGCTGCCGCGTGATAAACCATGGAGAAGTTATACGTCTGGAATAGAGATTCCATTCTGTGTTGGTTAGAAACATCTCCTAAAACAAATTTAAAAGCAATATGAGGATATTTCTCTCTCATTTCAAGCTCAATTTCATAAAGTGGTGTTTCTGCCTGATCCAAAATAACTATTAAACAAGGATTGAAATAAGCAACCTGTCTTACAATCTCACTTCCTATAGATCCTGCTCCACCGGTCACCAATACTGTTTTATCGGAATGTCTGCTTTCTACTTTTTCATTTTGGATTTTAATAGGTTTTCTATTCAGTAGATCTTCAATCTGAAGATTCCTGATAGATCCTCCCAGATCACTATCTCTTAATTTCTGTACAGATGGAGCCTTGAAAACATTAAGATCTTTTTCCAGAAAAAGATTTACCCAAGAATTCACTTCATCTCTTGCCATCATTTCTTTTACAATGAGGACACCATCTATAATAAGGTCTTCCTTCGAGTTTTCTTCTATTTTCTGTTTTTCGTAAATTGGCTTTCCTAATAAAGATGCTCTTTTAGAGTCTGTCCTTTGTGTTAAAAAGCCTACTACCTGATATGGCAAACTTGGATTATCCAGAATAGCCCTTGCAATGGCAATTGACTGCTCATCAATTCCCAACACTAAGATTCTCTTTTTCAGAGCACTTCTTCTGTATTCTCTTACAATGTGAAAAAATTCTTTTACATATAATCTGAAAAGAAATAATCCCATGAACGAAATTATAAAATACAGAACCAGGTAAGGTGTAAGTATAAATTTACTGCCAGTACTCCAAAAGTAAAATATATTTATAGTTCCAATAGCCAGCATTGTGCAAAAGCAGGATATCAGAAGCTTAAATAAATCTATAAATGTTGAATGGCGGATAATTCCCGCATAGGTTTTGAAAACATACATAAAGGCAGTATTCATAAGAATAATAAAAGCAAAGACCACACTTTTATCTTCGTGATATATAAATTCCTGCTTGGTAATTTTTTCGATAATGTAAGTAGAAAGAAATAAAGATATAACCAGAATAATAATATCTATTACAAGAATTATCCATCTAGGAAGATATCTTACGTCTGAGAGATTGACAACATTATCCCCTCCAAATATTGTTTTCCTAAGAGAATTGTACATTGTCTATATTGGTGTTCATATTTAATTAAGTGTAATATCTAATTATCCAATCAAAGATAATTCCGATACAATCATGCAAAAATAAAATAAATTTATCTCAATATGTTGAAATCGAAAATAAATTTGATGTTACATTTATGAAATTTAATAATTCCATCACGATACAGCTAAACAGGCAGACAAAAATCATACCATTAGAATTCTTGCAAAGGTGATATTTATCTACAAAACCCTTTACTAAAGCTGTTTTATTGGAAAAAAATCATTAAATCTCTATATATCAATCTTTTTCAATGAACTGATTATTTTTTTTAAAGAAGTCATGGTCAAGTTTTTTTTTAATTCATTAAAATTTAGTCAAAAATATCAATTATTTTTTCATATTCAAAACCTTTGGCCATCAAATATTTTATTGTCTTACTTTTTTTTGATATTCTTTCAAACCGGTTTGTTTGGAATAATAATCCTCAAAAATTTTTCTGATAGTTTTTTCATAATCAGGCTCATATATCTCATCAAAACAAGAATTGATCAGCCTCTCGGAAATCTGTTTTTGCTTCAGATTCATTTTTATTTTGGTTCTGCCCCAGTGTTTGATATAAAATTTTCCTCTGATATAGCTTCGTGTAAACCTTTCTTCGTTCAAAAAATTTTCTTTCAGGAGATATAAAATAATTTCTTCCTTTGCTTCCTCAATAAGCAGAAACTCTCTCATCTTCTGTTCCACTTCTGCATGGCAGCGGTCCTGGTAAACACAGTAATTGACCAGTTTCTGTTTGATTTCCTCGAAAGTATAAGATTTTTTTTCCATTTGAATAAAAAAGAATGAGCAGACTGCTCATTCTTTATATAATATTGGAGTGCTTGTTAGTAATTGAACAAAGCTTTTCCTTCCATTAATTCGTTAACTTTCTTTCTTACTGATGTAAGAACTTCTTCATTTTTGATATTGTCTACCACTTCAGAAATTAATTCTGCAATAGTATTCATATCATTTTCTTTAAGTCCTCTTGTTGTAATTGCAGCAGTTCCTAATCTGATACCAGATGTCGTGAATGGTGATTTATCATCAAAAGGAACCATATTTTTGTTGCAGGTAATATCAGCAAGCACTAATGCTTTTTCTGTTTCTTTACCATTTACTCCTTTATTTCTAAGGTCTACCAACATCAAGTGATTGTCTGTTCCACCACTTACAATATCAAAACCTCTGTCAATCATCGCTTTTGATAATGCCTGAGCATTTGCTTTAACTTGTTTTGCGTAAGTTTCGAACTGAACATCCAAAGCTTCACCGAAAGCAACAGCTTTACCAGCAATCACATGCTCAAGTGGTCCTCCCTGGATACCTGGGAATACTGCTCCGTCCAATACCTGACTCATCATTTTGATTTCTCCTTTTGGAGTTTTGTGGCCATATGTATTTTCGAAATCTTTCCCCATCATGATCATCCCTCCTCTTGGACCTCTTAAGGTTTTATGAGTCGTAGTAGTTACTACATGACAGTGTTCGAATGGAGAGTTTAATAATCCTTTTGCTACCAAACCAGCTGGGTGAGCGATGTCTGCCCAAAGTGTAGCTCCAATTTCGTCTGCCACTTCTCTGAATTTAGCATAATCTAAATCTCTTGAATAAGCTGAAAAACCAGCAATAAGCATTTTCGGTTTTTCTCTTAATGCTACTTCTCTCATTTGGTCATAGTCGATAAGACCTGTTTCCTGCTGAACTCCGTAAGAAACTACATTATACTGAATACCGGAAAAATTCACTGCTGAACCGTGAGTAAGGTGTCCTCCCATTGAAAGGTCCATCCCCATGATCTTATCACCAGGTTTCAAAACTGCAAGATAAATGGCTGCATTCGCCTGAGAACCAGAATGTGGCTGAACGTTCACATAGTCTACTCCGAAAAGTTCTTTTGCTCTGTTGATCGCTAAAGTTTCAACCTCATCTACGACTTCACATCCTCCGTAATATCTTTTTCCGGGATATCCTTCAGCATATTTGTTTGTCAGTACACTTCCCATCGCTTTCATCACGTTTTCAGAAACAAAGTTTTCTGATGCAATAAGCTCTAATCCATGAGTTTGTCTTTGTCTTTCTTTTTCAATCAGGTCGAAAATAATATCCATTTTACTTTTAGTTTTTGAAATTTCCACCCCAAATGTACGGAATTTTCGTCGAGATTTCTATATCGAAAAAATGATTTTTAACCGCTAAAAATGAAAAAACACCTCCTTTTATATTGAAGCCGTGTCAACTTTTACATTGATTATTTTAACCATAAAAGACACAAAAGTTTAAATACTTAAGTTTTTTAGGGCCAAGCTTTATGCATAATAAGTACACCTAAGTTTTATAAAATCTTTGATTTTCATCTTATGTAAACTTTTCTGCGGAGTCATTTTAAACTTACTTAAGTGGACTAAAGTCTTTTAAAATGAAAACTTTTGTGGTTTTATAAAGTTTCAACAACTTTATTATAAGAAAGCCATTAAAATTCTTCGTCTGAAAGTTCTTTATTCACCACAGCACCTGTAAAATTACCCTGTGCAATGGCATTCGCTACAGAACGCATCATCGTCACATTATCTCCACAGGCAAAAACTCCCGGAACAGTTGTTTTTTGCATCATGTCTATCTTAATAAATCCCTGCTCTGTCAATTCACATCCCAAATCACCAGATGCATTTATATTTTGTTCAAAAGGAATTTTCGCATATAAAGCCTGTAAAGCAATCTCCTTCCCATTTTTGAAAACTATTTTTTGAATAGAGCCGTTTTCATGTTCAATTCCTGCAATTTCATCTTCGTTTAGAATGATTTTATTCTGATTCAATTTTTCGACCTGCTCATCAGTAAGTGTGGCCTTTTCATTGGTAAATAATGTAAGGTTTTTGGTCATATTAAAAATCAGTTTTGAAAATTCGTAAGCCATATCTCCGTTAGAAAGAATTCCGGTCACTTCATTTTTCACTTCATAGCCATGACAGTAGGGGCAGTGTAAAACAGAAATCCCCCAGCATTCTGTAAATCCTGGGATATCCGGCATTATGTCTTTTATACCAGATGCCAGAATTAATTTTTTAGCATGAAATTTTTCACCGGATGATATTTCAATATCAAAACCTTCGGTTGTATTTATTGTTTTTGCAACGGTTCCGTTATAGAATTTGACCGTATTGTATTTTTCAACATCCTTTTTGGCAAGCTGAGCAATTTCTGCCGGCGTTTTCCCATCATGGGTAATAAAATTATGCGAATGAGGGGTCTGCCTGTTGCAGGGCTTTCCGTTGTCAATAATCAAAACATTTCTTAGGGATCTTCCTAAAGACATTCCTGCGGATAATCCTGAATAGCTTCCTCCTATTATAATGACATCAAAGTTTTCGTTTTCCATATTTCAGTTGATAGTTGATAGTTGATAGTTGATAGTTGATAGTTGATAGTGCAAAGTTAACATAATTTTCATTAATGCAATAAAGTTGCAATAGTATTTTTATCAAATTCTTCCTTCCGGTGTGAAAGCAACTATTATCAAAGTTTATCAACCAATAGAACTTAATGGAATACTATTTCCATTGCTTTTTATCTTCATCAACTTCATTCTGAATTTTTTCTCGGACATCTATTTTTGCATTTTCAAAACTAAAAATTGTAGTCCCTTTTTCTCTTGCATAAGGATTTGTGACGGATCCTACTATTGAGGACTTTTCAAAGTAAGGCCCTGTTTCTTCAAGTTCATCTTCCGGACGATCTTTAACTCTAATGAGGTTCTTATATTTTTTACTCAAATCGAACCAGTTGATATAGTCTGCATTAAATGATACAGCCTTTATTCCTTTTTTCGAGTAATAATTAATAGCTCCAGCCTGGCCATAATTATCACATAACACCAGCGTGTTTCCAGATTTTGACAATGTAGAATATTTTTCATCTACTTTTTGGGCCAATTCTTTCCAGCCCAACATATCTGCAAAGTCTTGGGGCAAGGCATGGTCTTTTCCATCTTCCCAGCGCAAGAGGCCCCACTTTTTATAAGATTCAGGGTGACTGGCAATAAATTCAGGGCTTTTATTAGGAAATGTGATATTGTATATAGGTATAAAGAGAATTATCGGATGCAAAATACAAACAGGTTTAAGAAACTTCTTCCATCCTGACTGTAAAATATTGCCTAAATAAACAGCTCCAAAACCTATATAAACAGGATAAAGTCCAATGGCATAATAATCTTTTGCTTTGAAAAATAAAAACAATCCTATTGTTATCACATAGCCCCAAAAGAAAAACTGAAATTTCGCAAAGGGCTTATAAAATAAGAAAGCATACAATGCAAAAAGTACTACAAAGGTCACTCCAATGAAGAGCAGAAGCTGGGATTTAAGGAAATCGAATCTATTGACGTTCACCAATTGGGTTTCAGAAAGCTCCTTCATATGGTGAATCACAGGAAAACCATTATGATACTGCCAGATAAGGTTGGGCAAAACGATTATTAAAGCAAGAAGCGCTGCTCCATAAGCATGGGGGTTTATAAAGATTTTTCTTTGCTTTGTTATTAAAATCGCAGGAATAAAACCTATTGCAAGAAAAATTATATTGTATTTATTTAAAATACCAATTCCGAAAATAAATCCTCCCCAGTAAAGCCATTTTGTGTTTTCTGTACTGACATATTTGATCAGGATATAGAAAAAAGAGGTCCATAGAAGAACATCCAGAGAATTGGGCTGATACAGCATATTCAAACGAAGTAAAACGGAAAATAACAGTCCAAAAGACGCCAATGTACAAGCAAAAAATTTTCCTTTCAATTCTTCTATAGCTTTCCAGACAACAACCATCGTTAATGCTCCGAATAATGCCGGAAAAAATTTAATCCAAAACACGGAATTACCCAATATTTTTATGAACCAGGAAATCCATGAGCTTACAGGAGGAACGGAGAGATAGCCCCATGCAAGATGGTTACCCTGATCAAGATGTAGAAATTCATCCCGCTGCAATTCATATTCTGGGCTGATCAGCACATACTGAAGTACAAACTTTGCTATAATGAAAAGAAACAGAATCCAATAGTCTTTTTTCATGGGGTATTGTTTTAATTTAAAATTAAGACATTTTAAACCAAATTTATATTACATTCTCATACCGTCTCAAACTTATTGTCAATAATTTCAGTTTTTACCTTTTGAATATTTTCAGACCAGTAATTAATTCTTTCATTTTTATCGGGACATTCTATTATAGACATATTCTGATAGGAAATCAAATATTCTTCATATGTCTGTAAGATGGTTTTCAAATAAATTGCATAGTCATTGGTGTTTTTTGGAATATATCCTATCCCATCGCAACCACAGCTATGAAAGCACTTTCCTGTTTTAAAAAGACTTTCTACAATTTTCCATTCCTTTACTACCGTTTTTTTAGGGGCTTTGAAATCTTTTCCAAGGTCGGCCATTATATTTCTGCATTCAGGACATCTTATACTTCTGCTTCCTATCTCTGAAACGAGTTCTTTTAACTCTTCTGTTTTTGTTTTTGTAAAAACAGGTCCTACTTTACGAATCGATCTCCCATCTGATTCATGGTATATTTTTTCTTTTTTAATCCGTCGTAAAATATCATCTATATCCGGTTGTTTAAATGATTTTCGGCATTTAAAGCATACATAGTGTGATTTATAAGTTTTTACAGCGTATCGGCACATTTTTCAATTGATGTTTACATCAAATGTAGGAAATTTTTGATGTTTGTTAAATGACTTCTCGATTCAATGTTAAGAATTTAGATGTCAATAGTATTAGCAAAAATTTAATGCAAAAAGAATCCCGGAGAAAAAATTCCTCCGGGATTCACAGTTTAAAAGTGTATAGTGTAGTTTATTATTTCTTGCTAGACTTTTCTTTCAGTTCTTCTTTGTCTTTATCAGACGGGTTCCAAACTTTCACTTCAGTCTCTTTTGTAATATCTGATCCTGGAAGAACCTGAACGTTGATACCGTCACTTGCTCCAAGTTTCACATATACTTTTTTGAATTTTCCGTCTTTTTGTTTTACTTCTACGAAAGGAACATCTTTACCTTGCTTCTTTTCATATTGAACTAAAGACTCATCCAATAATAATGCATTTTTCTGAGAACTCAAAACAATTTCACCATTCGCAGAAAAACCAGCTCTAATATACTCATTATTAGGATTACTTACATTACCTTCTACCGGGAATTTGATAGTTCCTGCATTATCTTTTCCTTTAGGGGCAATCATAGTCAGTTTTCCAGGGAAAGTTTTATTTTGTAATGCACCGATTACGATGTTCATATCCATACCTTGGCTTAGCTTTCCAGCTTGTGCTTCATCAATTTCTCCTTTAAAGATCAATGAGTTCAAATCTGCCACAGAACAAATCGTTGTTCCAGCGTTGAAGTTATTAGCTTCAATCACCTGGCTTCCTGCTTTTACAGGAACTTCAAGTACAGTACCCGAAGCTTTGGAACGGATCTCGGTAGTAGCTAATCCCTGTCCCTGAAGTTCAGGAGTTGCTCCCGTCTTAGCAATTTGTAATCTTTTCTGAGCCGTATTCAATTGCTGCTGAGAATTTTTAAGAGTTTGCTGTTGAGAAAACAATTGCTGTTGAGAATTCAGGAACTCCTGTTTAGAAGCTACTCCCTGCTTGTACAATTTTTCCTGCATTTCAAACTGCTTCTGCATATTTCCTACGTTCATCTGAGCATTGCTGATTTGAATCTGTGCATTCTGAACCTCCTGCTGAGCAGCATTTACTTCAGAGATACTTGGAACAATTTTCACGGTAGCAATCAATTGCCCTACTTCTACCTTATCTCCTTCTTTTACTAAGATTTTATCTATAATCCCGGCAATATTGGGTTTAATTTCAATTTCTTCTTTGGGAACAATTTTTCCTGTAGCCATTACCTTATCGTCCATGTTCTGAACGGTAGGTTTACGGGTAAGGAAAGCTTCACTTTCTTTAGAATTAGATTTTACAAGATAGCTAATCCCTGAGAACAATGCCACTGCAAAGAAAAGCCCCAACACTATATAAATGGCTTTTTTCCAAGTGAATTTCTTTTTCATATGTATAGTTTATTTTTTATTAAAAGATTGAATGATTTAAAAATTAAAAGATTCATCCAGCCTGCTGAGAAACTGTTCCTCTTTATTTTAAAACTTTCAAATGAGTTTTATTTTCAAATTAATTATTCTGTTCTTAATGCTTCAATCGGTCTGATTTTTACTGCTCTCTGCGCAGGGATCATTCCGATAATCAGTCCTAAAATCACCATTACTGCCATGGCTGCAAATACATTTCCATAGTTGACCGTCGGATTATAGAAAGGGAATGAATCTTGTCCCTGGGTGACTGCATTTAATATCATCAGCACAAAGATTCCAAACATAAAGCCTAATAATCCCGAGGAGAGCGTGATCACAACACTTTCCAGCAAAATCTGATTTCGTACTTCAGCCGGTTTCGCTCCCAACGCTCTTCTGATTCCAATCTCCTTGGTTCTTTCTTTTACCGTAATCAACAGGATATTGGAAATAGCAATTACTCCTGCAAGGATCGTTAATGTTCCTACTATAATGGTCAACAGCTGCATTCCTGTAAGGAAGCCTGTCAGTTTTTTAAATTCTTTTCCCAAGTTGAAACTACCGAAAGCATTCGTATCTTCAGGTGAAACTTTGTTCTTTGTTTTCAAAACCTGCTTTACATCCTCTTCTACTGAATTCACATTGGCATTGGGCTTACTTACAATAGCGAACATATCAATCTGATCTCCCGCATTATACACTTTCGTATACGTGGAAAGTGGAATAAAAGCGGTCTGGTCATTTTCAAACCCACCTCCTTTTTTCACACGGAATACTCCAATGACATTAAAGAATAATCCTTTTATATTGATCGGCTGTCCAATTGGGTTTTCCTTTTTCTTGGAATCAAAAAAGTTCTTATAAATTTCTTCTCCAATCACCACTACATTTTTATTTCCGGAAACGTCTGCATCATTGATATAGCGTCCAAAGATCAGTTTCTTTTCAGAAATTTTATTTCCTACAGAATAGTCTCCTGTAAGAGAATACGTTCCATTTTTCCCATTCCTGGACATGGCTTCTCCCGGTGTTCCGGTAAAGCTTCCTCTGGCATTTTGTGGTGATATATAATCTATGGCCGTTACTTTCCTTTTCAGCATTTCCATATCGGAGAGCTTCAAGTGAACTTCTCTTCCTTTCGGAAATCCTTCATAGGGAATAGAGGTTTTCTGTGCCCAAAGGAAGATTGAGTTGGTTGCAAAACCTGAAAATAGTTTATCAAAACCATTCTCCATCCCTTTTGCTGCTCCAAGAAGGCTTACATACAAAAACATCCCCCATCCTACACCAATCATGGTAAGAAATGTTCGGAGTTTATTATTCCTCAATGAATAATAGATCTCCTGCCAAGTATCTTTTTTAAATATGATATTCACCTTTTTGAATTATATGTTATAAATTATGAATTCTATCAATTTCTTTTATCTGACGATGTTTCTTTCTTCGCCTTTTATCCTATCCCTTATTCTGTTCTTAGTGCTTCAATCGGTTTAATTCTTGAAGCTCTGTACGCTGGAACAAATCCTGCAATTAATCCTGAGAAAATCAGAGCAATGAATGCCATCAAAATAGCTCCCCATCCTACACTTGGGCTTTTAATGAAAAACTCTTCAAGGCTATTGCCAATAAGACTTAATGCCAAAACCCCTACTCCCACTCCGATAAGCCCGGACACCACTGTAATCACAACACTTTCCTGAACAATCAAACCTACAATTCCACTTGGTTTCGCACCAATAGCTTTTCGTACTCCTATCTCTTTGGTTCTTTCTTTTACGATATACACCATAATGTTACTGATCCCGATAATCCCGGCCAATAATGTCCCCAATCCGATGAATCCAACAATCGCTGTAAGCACTGCCATAAAAACAAATGTATCGTTCATGTTTTTGGCATTGTTCCAGACCCGCACTCCATTTTCATCATCAGGAGAAACATTTTTTCTTGATTTTAATCTATTCTTTAATTCATCTCCGTACTTGATAGCCTGATCTGGAGTCAGTTTGTCACTGTAAGAGATATAAGCTATACTTACGGTATCAGACCCTTTTTTCATTTGCTGCAGAGTCGTAATAGGAACTGTAATATGTCTTTCGTCCCAGTCTCCTCCATCATCGGAAAACACTCCTACGACCTTAAACATGGTTCCGTTGATGTCAAGTTCCTTTCCTACAGGACTTCCGTTCTTAATCAAATCTCTCTGCACCATTCTTCCAATAACTGCAACATTTTGCTTTCCTGCCAAGTCGCGGGGGGTAATGTATCTACCATCAATCATCTTTCGGTTTTCAATGATCTGTTCACCTGGTTCCGCTCCATGTACCTGATAAATTCCGCTTTCTTTTCCGTATTTCACCATTAAACTGGCATTATATCTTGGACTTGAAGCACCTACATTCTTCTTATCAGTATTAATAAGAAAATCATAGTCATTGTTATTCAAGGTAACAGTACGATCTGACTGCAATCCTTTATAAGCTAATGTAGTTTTCCCTGTGGTAATGGAAATCAGGTTTTTGGCATCTCCTGAAAATCCCTCAGAGAAAGCATTCTGAAGTCCTTTTCCAATTCCAAAAAGTACAATGAAAATAAACAGTCCCAGAGCTACTGTGAACCCCGAAAGTACTGTCCGAAGTAAATTACTACGGATAGAACTGAATATTTCCTGCCAACGATCTAGGTCAAACATTTTTTATTGGTATTAAAAGATTGAAAAATTTAAAGATTAAAACCGAATCATTAAATTTTCAAATTATCTCATTTTCAAATTATCAAATTCCTAAAGCACAATCTGCTTAATAAACTCGTCACTTTCAATAATCCCGTCTTTCAGTATTACATTTCTTTTGGTTTGTGCAGCAACATCGGGTTCATGGGTTACAACGATGATTGTTCTTCCTTCGTTGTTGATATCCTGAAGAAGTTTCATAATATCATGTGTAGTTTTGGAGTCCAATGCTCCTGTAGGTTCATCTGCCAATACTACTTTTGGATTCGTAATCAAAGCTCTGGCAATAGCCACTCTCTGTTTCTGTCCACCCGAAAGCTCACTGGGAAGGTGATCTGCCCATTGTGCAAGCCCTACTTTCTCCAGGTATTCCATCGCTCTCTGATTTCGTTCTTTTCTCGGTACATTCTGATAGTACAAAGGAAGCGCTACGTTTTCCAAAGCTGTTTTATAATTGATAAGATTAAAAGACTGAAAAATAAATCCTAAAAACTTACTTCTGTATTCTGCGGCTTTTATTTCAGATAAATGCTCTATAGGAACACCATCCAATTCATAGGTTCCCGAATCTTTTTCATCCAGAATCCCAATAATATTAAGAAGCGTAGATTTTCCCGAACCGGAACTTCCCATAATAGAAACAAACTCTCCTTCAGAAATATTCAGATTAATTCCTTTAAGAACATGAAGTTTGCTTTTCCCTGTATCGTATGACTTATTTAAATCCTGAATTACTAACATTAAGTGATGTATGTTTTATACCCAATAAGTAGATGATATTTTCAAATTGTTACAAGAATAAAAATTTATTCAAATATTTTTTTGTTTAATACATTATCCCTTTATTCATAATAGTTTATATTTTTTTGTTTAACTGTAACTAGGGATTTGCACCCATTTATCCTCAATATTGCGGTCTAGCCTATTATTCGAGCCTGTTTCATGTAAATGTGGAAAACTTTTCCGGCTAAAAGTCAGACGATTAGTATTTACCCCTTTCAAAATCAGTTCTTTTTCTCGAACTTTGTCATTAGTTCTTTACAAGAAATATGGATTTGCGAAAGTGAATAACTTTAATTCACAATCTGCAGACAAACAAAAACTTAAGTATTTCCGGAACGTTATCCACAGAGATCTAAATTATTTAATTATAAAGATATTTAATATGGGAATTTTTGATAAAAGAGTAAGTTATAAGCCATTTGAATACCCGGAGGTGCTTCAATTTGTAGAGGCCATCAACAAATCGTTCTGGGTGCATTCGGAAGTGGACTTTACTGCAGATGTTCAGGATTTTCATTCGCAGTTGGAACCAAATGAAAAGCATGCTGTGAGAAATGCGCTCTTAGCCATTGCACAGATCGAGGTGTCTGTAAAGACATTCTGGGGAAATTTATACAACCACCTTCCAAAGCCGGAATTCAATGGATTAGGATCTACTTTTGCAGAATGTGAGTTTCGTCATTCTGAAGCATATTCCCGTTTATTAGAGGTATTAGGATATAATGATGAATTCCTTAACGTAATCGAAATTCCTGCCGTAAAAGGAAGAATAGAATTTCTTGGAAATGCTTTAAAGCATGCTAATTCTGCCACTCCGAAAGAATATGTGTCTGCATTATTGTTATTCAGTATTTTGGTAGAAAACGTTTCTCTTTTCTCGCAATTTGCCATCATCCTTTCTTTCACAAGATTTAAAGGATTCATGAAGAACGTTTCCAATATCATCGCATGGACATCAATAGATGAGCAGATTCACGCTAATGCAGGAATCTATCTGATCAATAAAATCCGTGAGGAGCAGCCTGACTTATTAACAGACAGCGATCTTGAAGATATCTACACGTTAGTAGATGAGTCTATCGCAAGAGAAGGAGATATCCTTAGCTGGATCTTCGAATTGGGAGAAATCGACAATGTTTCTAAAGAAGATCTGTTAAACTTTATGAAATACCGTGTGGATGACAGTTTGAAGAAAATCAACATGAAAACAAGATATAACATTACTCCGGAACAATACAAACCAATGGTATGGTTCGAGGAAGAAGTTTTTGCTAATTCATTAGATGATTTCTTTGCGAAGAGACCTGTAGACTATACGAAGCACGATAAGAGTATTACAGCAAACGATTTGTTTTAATACTGGGGGGCGAGCGAAGCGAGCGTCAAAGCAGTCAGTATTAGAATCTATCCTTACTGACCATTTAGTGGAATACTGTTCATTAGTAAAGCACAAATATAAAAAGATGATCAATGTAATAGTAACCTATACGGTAAACCCCGAATTTGTTCCGAACAACAAAACTAATATCCAAAAGTTTCTGGAGGACTTCAAAAATGTAGATTCTTCAACCTTTGAGTATAAAGTCTATGTAAAGGAGGACGGTGTTACTTTTGTTCATTATTCAAACTACATCAATGAAGAAGTTCAGCATGAGGTTTTGAATGTTCCATCTTTTAAAGAATTTCAGAGATTAAGAGATGAAAGCGGGCTGAACGGTTCCCACAAAGTAGAAATTTTACAATCAATAATATAAAAAAACAAAATTCCGGAGTGATTCTCTCATTCCGGAATTCGAAAATATAACATCTATGGAAGAGCAAAATTCAAATATATGGTGGCTCAATGAAGAGTCTGAGCAAATGCTGAACAGAGGATATCTGTTGAAAGGTGAAACGGTAGACGGAGCTATCGACAGAATTACCACTGCTGCTGCAAAAAGATTATACAAGCCAGAACTTCAACAGGCATTCAAAGAAATGATCACGAAAGGATGGATCAGTTTCTCTTCTCCTGTATGGGCTAATATGGGAACAGAAAGAGGTCTTCCTATTTCATGTTTCAACGCCCATATTCCGGACAGTATTGAAGGAATTACTCACAAAATGGGTGAAGTAATCATGCAGACTAAAATCGGAGGGGGAACTTCAGGATATTTTGGAGAATTGAGAAACAGAGGTACAGCGGTAACTGATAACGGTAAGTCTTCAGGAGCAGTTTCATTTATGAAGCTTTTCGATACAGCTATGGATGTAGTTTCTCAAGGGGGCGTAAGAAGAGGAGCTTTTGCAGCTTACTTAGATATTGACCACGGAGATATTGAAGAATTTTTATCCATTAAAGATATCGGTAGCCCTATTCAGAACCTGTTTACCGGAGTATGTGTTCCGGATTACTGGATGCAGGATATGATAGACGGTGATATGGAGAAACGTAAAGTTTGGGCAAGAGTATTGGAAAGCCGCCAGCAAAAAGGTCTTCCGTATATTTTCTTCACAGACAACGTGAACAGAAATAAACCTCAGGTGTATAAAGATCTAGGAATGACGGTGAACGCAAGTAACCTTTGTTCTGAAATCATGCTTCCATCTACTATGGAAGAATCTTTCATCTGCTGTCTGTCTTCTATGAACCTTGAACTGTATGACGAATGGAAAGATACAGATGCTGTAAAACTAGCAGTATATTTCCTGGATGCTGTTTTATCTGAGTTTATTGACAAAACTGAGGGTAACTATTACCTGCAGGGAGCAAGAACTTTTGCAATGCGTCACAGAGCTCTTGGACTAGGAGTTTTAGGATACCATTCTTATTTACAGAAAAATATGATTCCGTTTGAAAGCTTTGAGGCAACTCAATTCAATGCAAGAGCATTCAGACATATTAAAGAACAAGCTGAGCAGGCTTCAAGAGAACTTGCCAACATATACGGAGAACCGGAAGTATTGAAAGGATACGGGCTAAGAAACACCACAACAATGGCTATCGCTCCTACCACTTCAAGTTCTGCAATCTTAGGACAGACTTCTCCGGGAATCGAGCCTTTCTCTTCAAACTATTATAAAGCAGGTCTTGCTAAAGGGAACTTTATGCGTAAGAACAAATACCTGGCAAAATTATTGAAAGATAAAGGATTGGATAACGAAGAAACATGGAGAACAATCATGTTGAACCACGGATCTGTACAGCACCTGAATGAGCTTTCTCCTGAAGAAAAGGCAGTATTCAAAACATTCAAAGAGATCTCTCCAATGGAGGTTATTTCTCAGGCAGCACAGAGACAACAATACATTGACCAGGCACAGTCACTGAATCTTCAGATTCCTTCTACAATGCCTGTAAAAGATGTAAACTACCTTTATATTGAAGCTTGGAAAAAAGGAGTAAAAACACTTTACTACCAAAGAAGTTCATCTGTTTCAAAAGAAATGATGGTCAACTTCGTATCATGCTCAAGCTGTGAGGCATAGGACCAAGTAATAAACACGCTATATTTACAAAAGCATACCGAAAGGTGTGCTTTTGTCGTTTTCAATATAATAGTCTTGGATGAAGCCAATTGATTAATAATTTATTTGCCCGCAGATTATCACAGATGATTCTTATAGTGTTGATAAGTTTTGGCTAAAGCCGATGGATGATTTGTTTTTGTGAAAATGGGCTAAAGCCCATTTCTATTGAATAAATAGGTTGTATATAATTATATTTTTTTATAAATCATTGATTATTAAAATATTTAAACTTACTCATTAGATGTTTTAAAAAAGTAAATTGATATCATTCTACATTCAAAAATCATCTTTTACCATTTATCATTCATAAAAAAGGTCCGGAAAGAAAATCCGAACCTTTGAAAAAGAATTATATGAAGTAAAATGTAAAAGCGTTATTAAAAATTATACCGAACACCCAGCTGCGCCTGGAATCTTGAGGCAAACTGATCTATGGTATAAGGCAGACCAGGTGTTTTAAAGTTGTACGTAGGATCTCCCGCTGAAGGCTGTCCTGTTGCTACATTTCCCACTTTTGTCAACCCGACACTTGCTGTAGAATTGAAGGTATTAGGTACAAAGTACACTTTACCCCAATCTTTGTTTAACAGATTGGTAAAATTGATGATGCTCAATGAGATCTGAATATTGTTCTTAGATTTCGGACTCAATCTGATTTCATCCATAATTCTGATATCTGCCTGAATATTCCAAGGGGTAGCATCACCATTTCGTTCCGTAAACTTCCCTCGTCTGGATTTCAGATAATCATTGCTGTTGACAAAGTTTTCATAATCTGCAATCTGCTGCTGGGCAGTGACCACTACGTTTCCTGCTGCATCTTTTATAGGAGCAATATATTTGGAAGCTTCTGTGGCATCTTTAAAGATATAGGCAAGTCCCGCAGCCTGTCCAGTATTGGCAATAGTACTGTTCACAAATCCCCAAGAGAAAGGGTTCCCTGATTGTGCATTGAAGTATACGTTGGTATATAACCTGTTGGAATCAGAAATAGTAAAGGTATATCCAAGATTGGCTACCACTCTGTTTTTGATGGCGAAGTTAGAGGTGGTCAGCTTCGGATCATTAGGAGTCAGAGACTGGTTCATCTGCCAGTTACTTTCCATGGAGTTTCTGATACCATTGGTAATATCTTTAGCATCCCCATAAGTGTATGCCACAAAGAAATTGAATCCGAAGTTATACGACTTTGACAGCTGAGCCGTCAGGTTGTAACGGTATCCTTCTTTAGTGTTGGACAGAAGATAGGCATTGGAAAAATTACTATTGATGTTCGTTGTATAGATTGGCATCTCATGATTCACATCATAGCTGTAATACGTTACATTATCCGTTTTATTGACCTGTTGGAA
Source organism: Chryseobacterium sp. MEBOG07 (assembly GCF_021869745.1). Classification (NCBI taxonomy): domain Bacteria; kingdom Pseudomonadati; phylum Bacteroidota; class Flavobacteriia; order Flavobacteriales; family Weeksellaceae; genus Chryseobacterium; species Chryseobacterium sp. MEBOG07. Next base: position 1,429,602 of record NZ_CP084579.1, on the reverse strand, counting down.
TTTCAGATCATAAAGCACTTTTGTATAAATACCTTCCAAAGTCAGTTTATATCCTGCAAGGGTATAATCAAAAGCTAAGGAACTTCTCCATACTCTTGGCATTTTAAAGTTATTATCAACAAGGTCTACCTGTACTTTTGAGGAATTCTGCCATTTTGGGAAGTTAGAACTCACTAAAGGATCTCCGTTAGTCGCAAGTTGTCCTGCAGTAGGTCCATTGTAGTCATAACTTCCAAAACCTACTCCATCATTATAATAAGCATATCCTAACCAAGCAAACGGAATTCTTCCCACAAAAATTCCAGATCCTCCCCTTAGCACCATCGATCTGTCTTCTGTAAGATCAATGGTAAATCCAAGTCTTGGAGAGAAGGTTGGTTTATTCAGATAGTTGTTGGTAAGCTGGCTCAGCGGAGTATAATTATAGGTATTTCCATAGTTAGGATCCTGAGGAGAATTGTTTACCAATGGGCTCGACTGAGGTTTATTCGGTAAATCTGTATAATCTACTCTTACTCCCGGTGAAAGTCTTACTCTTCCCCAATTGATTTCATCCTGAAGATATAGGGAAAGTAGATTCACTTTATACTGTGCATAAGGATTATCAAAAAGCGTTTGTCTGCTGTCTCCGTTAAATGGGTAAGTTCCTCTTATCCTTGCAGGCGTCCCATTATAAAAATCGGTCAGGTTTTTATAGGAAATTCTTCCGTTCAACGCATTTACAAAACCATAATTGATATTGTACAACTCATTGTGAGTTCCTAATAAGAAAGTATGATTTCCTTTTTTATAGGTAAGATTATCTGTAATTTCGAACGTTTTCTGTTTCATATTGAAAACGGTAGCTTCTCTGTCATTTCCTAACAGAATTGTTCCTCCATTATAAGCAATTTCCACCTGTGGAAACATAGCATTGCCGGAAGTAGGATCTCTATAATCATGAATGGAAGAATATCCTACGACCAAATTGTTGCTCCATTTATCATTAAAACGGCTTTTTAATTCAAGTGTGGTAGTAGATGCTGTATTTTTCTGAATAAAATCCATACCGGAGAACCTAAAGTTGGCTCCGTCCCTTTCAAGATTGGACGCCTGTGAAAATACCGTATTGTTTTTAATGGATAAAGTATGCTTGTCATTAATTTTCCAATCTAACTTATTGAAAAGTTTAGAACTTTCAGAGAAGTTATTGTACTGATTAAAGCTTCCTACATTGAAACCATATTTATTCCGTACAAAATCTGAAATCTGCTGAGCCACCTGCTCATTCACTAGTGCTCCCGGATCGTTGGCATTATAGAATACAGGATCTGTTCTTTTTGTATATTCCAGGTTTGTAAACAGGAATACTTTATCCCGTACAATCGGCAAACCTACTCTTCCACCATAAATAAAATCTTCAAAATCTTTGGGCATTTTAGAATTATCTCCCACTCTGTTGTTACCCGTGATCGCAGCATTTCTTCCGTAAGCATAGATAGATCCTGTAACATCATTACTCCCACTTCGTGTTACCGCATTGATACTTCCTCCAAGGAAATTTCCGAGCTTGACATCATACGGAGCGATATAAACCTGTACATCCTGAATGGCATCCAGACTTATAGAATTGGAACGTGTACTGCTTCCAGGCATTCCGGAACTCCCCGTCTGCCCTCCTAGCGAAGGACTAAAGCCAATAGCATCATTATTAATAGAACCATCTATCGTCACATTATTGTATCGGAAATTGGTCCCGTTGAAAGAGTTGTTAGCACTCTGAGGAACCAGTTTCGTAACATCCTGAATTCCACGGTTGATATTCGGAAGGCCGGAAATCTGAGCCTGGCTGATTCCCACCCCATATTTTGCAGTGGTCTTTTTAGAAGTAATTTTTACCTCATCAATTGTTTTTTCTTTACTTCCCACATCTACTACAGGTAAGTCATTACTCCCTAAAGAAAGCTGTAGATTCGGGTTTTCATAAATAACCTGTGATCCGTCAGAAATTTCAATTTTATAAGGTCCTCCCGGCTGAAGATTATCCAAACTGAACTGCCCCTTGCTGTTACTTTTCGTTTCAAAGGTACTATTGGTAGGAAGGTGTATTACCTTTACTGTAACTTCGGAAGAAATCCCCTTTAATCTTCCAAAAATTTTAGAACTGGTTTCCTGTGAAAATGCAAACCCAAACGATAACAGAGCAAAAGCACAGATGATTTTTTTCTTCATATTTTATTCGCTATAAACTTGGTGTAAAATTAGATCTAGTAAAAATGAAGTATGGTAACATAGAATTAACATTACGTAACAGAATGTTTAACATTTCCTTAAAAAAAACTTAATAGAAACATAGTGACAGACTTAAAAAAAATTCTATAAAAAATTAAAAATTATTAGGTTTTTCAAGCTTTCTGAGCATATTTAAGAAGATGAAAAATACTATCCGGGTAAGTTATATAACTTTACAAATTTGTAGCAAGACCATCATTTCACATAGCAATTACTTTCCCTGAAAATCATAGAATGCTCTGAGATTTTTGGTTTATATTTGTGTTTATTGTTTAATACCAAAACTACAGATATGAAATTCGGACAAGTAGAAGATCCTTCAAAAATAGATTTCAGATTACCCAAAGACCATCCTAAAACCAAGGAAATGCTGGCTCTTAATAAAAAAGGACTGGAAAATATTTCTATCGGATGTGCTAAATGGAACAAAACCGACCTTAAAGGATTTTACCCCAAAGGGACCAAAGATGAGTTGACTTATTATGCCACTCAGTTTAATTCTATTGAACTGAATGCTACTTTCTACGGAATGCCAACTCCTGATCAGGTAAAAACATGGAAAGAAAAAACTCCGGAAAATTTTAAATTTTTCCCTAAGATCACCAATACGGTTTCTCATTTCAGAAGATTGATTGATGTGACTGATCCGGTGACTCATTTTGCCTCCGCTGTTATGAATTTTGATGAAAAACTGGGAATGGCTTTCCTTCAGCTTCATGATAATTTTAAGCCCAAGGACTATGACAGGCTGGAAAAGTTTGTAAAGGAATGGCCTAAAGAAGTTCCGTTAGCAATCGAGCTCCGAAATACAGAATGGTTTACTGATGAGGAAATCTTTAATACAACGTGTGACCTTTTTGAAGCTCATCATATCACCAATATTATCGTAGATACTGCCGGAAGAAGAGATATGCTCCATATGCGCCTTACAACTCCCAATGCATTCATCCGATATGTGGGAGCGAATGCTGAAAGTGACTACGAAAGGCTGGATGACTGGTTGAAGCATCTTACCCAATGGAAGAAAGACGGTCTTCAGAATCTTTACTTTTTTGTACATCAGAATATTGAAAAAGCATCTCCTTTATTATCTGCCTATTTTATCAAAAAAATGAATGAAGAATGGAAAACTGATATTCATCTTCCACAAATGGCTACCGAAAGTACAGGAACCCTCTTTTAAATGATATAAAGTTTACATCAATTATTCAAAAAAACAGAATTTATTTCAGGATAAAAAAATTAAACAGACTCTATTTTATTTTTTTTCTAAATAGCAGACATCTCCTTTTCATAAAGAAAAATTTCGTATATTAGAGTATAATGTATTTCACTAAACATTATGCTTTAAAACATAAATCATGGAAAAGGAAATTTGTACAATCAGTATTGCCAGTAACTGGCTTAGTGATGAATATATTTTTTATGAAAATCACACCATAAAAAGGATATATGATCATCATAGTCTGAATTCTAATAAAATTGAATGGGTCACCCCGAAAGAGATTAGTAAACAGAATAAGGACAAACTTATCAGATCCTGTCCTGAAGAATTTAAGGAACAGGTTATGCAAATCCTGGATTACCCCTAAAAAAGCAAAAACGGTAATGAGTATCAAAAACCTCATTACCGTTTATTATTTATTTTTTCTTAGAAGCAGTACCAGATTGAGAAATAAAAGCAGGAAGTCCAGTGCAATCCAGATCCCCAGTTTTGTATTTTCATAATTGTAAGCATCTACTTGTTTTTTTGCTGCATCAGAAAGTTTCATACTTTGGTTGATGTAGTTCTGTACTTCCACAATCTGATCAATATTTTTGTTGGGTACAGAATGTTGGGAAAAATACACGAGATTTTTCTTTCCGAGATACCCTACAATCCAGTATTCATCGGATTTATCCATTTTCAGATATTCTACTCTGTAATATTCCGGACGTATTTTCCCAATATGTTTGGGTTCAAGGGTTGTATTTTTATCAGATTTATTTACATTGATCAGGTAAAAATCCAATGCCTGCGGAAGTTTATTCACTACCTGCAGCCCTACGGAATTGTCCACGAATGCCACAGCACTTTTCTTAATAAACCAGTATGTAAAAACAGAGATTGAAAAAACGACCGTTACGATACGAAACAGCTTCGCCCACTTCGCCATACTTCCTGATTTTATCTTAAATAAGATCAAAGAAAGCACTGATGCCAGAAATATTATAAAAATAATGAGTGTCATATTTTACAAAGATACTTCTTATCTCTATTTTATCTATGTCTGAGGCCAATTTTTTAATTTTAACTAGCAATAAAAAAACGGTTTTCTATCTTTATTTTCCTTTGAGCTGATCAAGTATATCTGTATATAAAAAATATCCGAACAAATGATGTGATATACAATATTTGTTCGGATCGTTAATTTTTGACAAGCAGAATCAGATTCAGTTCATTCTAATTGTATTTTCTAGTCTACATTCCATTCTTTATAAAACTGGTCGAGGAAATTCAGCATATAATGGTGTCTTTCTTCGGCCATTTTTTTGCCTTTTTCGGTATTCATCATATCTTTCAAAAGGAGTAGTTTCTCATAGAAATGATTAATGGTAGTTCCGTTAGATTTTTTATATTCTTCTTTCGACATTCCCAATTTGGGTTTCATATCCGGATGGTACATCAGATTGTTCTTAAAACCTCCAAAGTTGAATGTTCTGGCAATTCCTATCGCACCAATTGCATCAATGCGGTCTGCATCCTGTACAATTTTAAGCTCGATTGGCGGATCTATAGGTGCCTGATCTCTGTTTTTAAAAGAAATATTTTCAATGACAAATAAAACCTTCTGGATGGTTTCTTCAGAAACATTCTGCTGTTCAAGAAATTCTCTGGATATTTTAGGAGCAATGGTTTCGTCACCATTATGAAATTTAGGATCGGCAATATCATGAAGAAGAGCAGACAATTCTACCACTTCTGTATCACAAACCTCTGTTTCTGCTATTTGGACAGACAGCTTCCAGACTCTTTCAATGTGGAACCAGTCGTGTCCTGCTTCTGCTCCTTCTAATTTTTCTTTTACAAATGCTATTGTGTTTTCAATTGTACTTTTCATGTATCTATCAATTCATTTAAAATAATATCCCAGAGTTTGTTGTTGTAACTTCTAAAAAAATTGACATGCCCGATTTCTTTTTTATCAGATTCTGAAACGGTTACCAGTCTGTAGGTGGGTCTTAGATTAGTATAGGTATCATTCAGCAAGCTTAGCACTCCTTTTTCTGTGAGCCAGATATCATCTTCTGCCCGAATCACAAATACTTTCTGCGTCAAATTTTTAGAGTAGTCATCAATTTTCTCCAACAGTCTGTTGGTTGATTTCTTGTTTAAAATTAAGGTTCTCCAGTCATATGCGCAATTTTTTGGAAGACTTTCTCCAAGCCCAAACCAATGTGCCGGAAAATATCCTAATAATGAAGTGGTTACCGGCTGGGCAATTCCAAAGCCAAGAAAAGCTTCAATTTTTGTGATTCCTTTAAGGTTTCCTACAAAAGCATTTTGTGTTCCTACAAAAACAAATTCTTCAAACATTTCAGAATCCTGATTCATTCCCAGAATTAATGCTCCTACGGAATGCCCCAGACAATATTTTCTGTACTCTTTAAAATTCACCTTGATATATTGAGTTAAAGCTTTGTAATCTTTTGAACCCCAAAGTCTCATAGAACCATGAAACCCTTTCATATTTTCTGGTTTGGAAAGTCCTATCCCCCGGTAGTCATAGGTAATTACTGTAAATCCCTGTTCAGAAAAATAGCTCGCAAAGGAAAAATAGACCTGTTGTTTCACTCCTGTTGCCGAATTGATCAGTAATAGTTTCCCATTGCTTTTTTCCGGTATAAAAAGATGAACAGCAAGGGGAGCATGGTCTTCTGTGGTCAATATTAGTTTTTCCATAGTATAAAAGAAAAAATCCACTATAAAAGTGGACATTTTACTTATATTTTTATGTTAAGTTTCAATCTTTTGATATGTCGTAAATAGCTTTAAGAAAAGAAATCCGAGATTCTTGGCAGCCCTGTCTGAGATCCTTTGCCTCCAGAAACTCTTGATGAAACTTCATTTCCGAATTTTACACATTCTTCAATAGAATTTCCATGGCAAAGGGCTATGGCAAATCCTGAAGTAAATGCATCTCCCATCCCCATTTTATAAACGGTTTCATCTTTATCATTTCTGTAATACTTCATCTCTGTACCATCAAAATAAATGGTTGAATTGGTATCATCTCTTACAAAAACTTTATTGAAATATTTCTTAAGGACTTCTTCTCTCTTTTCTTCCCCGAAAATAACATATAATTCATTGCTTTTGGCAATAATAAAATCAACTTTATCCAAGATTTCTTCGCTAACTCTCATTGCAGGAGAAGCATACAATCCTATCTTCTTACCATATTGCTTGGCTTTTTTCACAGTGTGTTCTACGACTTCCATAGAAACCTCTAGCTGCACAAGCACAAGATCCGTGGTATGAAAATATTTTTCCGCTTCATCTATATGTGCTTTACTAAGATGTTTATTCGCAGCCGGCACTACAACAATAGCAGCATGTCCATTGGAGGTCGTTACATAAGCTGTACCTGTAGATTCTTTATCTGTTTCATGCACAAAACCTACATTTACATTTTCGCCTACCAGATTTCTCATAATCTGTTGTCCAAGGGGGTCCATTCCGACACATCCTATAAAGTACACACTTGCTCCCAATCTTGCTGTACCTACTGCCTGATTGGCTCCTTTTCCTCCGAAATAGCTATCTGAATTAATAGCCAAAACGGTTTCATTTGGTAAAGGAAGTTTCTCGGTTTCAAGGACAAGGTCAATAGATGAGCTGCCTACAACGATAATTCGGGGCTGTTCTGATAAGAAGTTCATTGTGTTTTATATTGTTCTTTTAAGTTTAATATTTTGCAAAAATGGTACCTCAAAAATAATTAAATTTAATTAACTTATTTCAATAAATTCTGTAATTATCTTTACCGGTGATTGATCTTTATCATAGGCTATATAACTGGCATAAAATCCTTCTCCGTATCCGGTCTCAAAAGCAAATATAGTTCCCGGATGTTCCTTTGCAGGTTTTAGAAAAGCATACTGGTCAATAGCTCCTTTTTCATCAAAGAAATAATCATGAAAAAATTCTTCATAGATTCCCATGAAATCTCCCCCTTTATTGTTGTATAGTTTTTGCTCCAATTCATTGAGACTACTTTGAGTATCAACGTCCATAAAGCATCCCATCCCACTTTCTACAGGATAACCAAAAACTTCTTCTTTTTCCAGGTCTTTTATATTCTGTCCTGCTGTGGTTGCCAGTTTCCATTCTTTAATCTCGGAATCATTGAATATAATTTCGGCATAGGCCACACAATTACTTTCTCTTTCTTTATGTAACATGACAGAAAAATCTCCTTTAGGAAATTCTGTAGTGAAAGCAAGCATATCATTGGTGATTAATGGATCACAGGTAACCAGCTTTCCACTGGAAAGATAAATCTTTCCTACTGCAAAACTTTCTAACAACGGACTTTCTACAAAATCTTTTGAGAATAGTTTTTTTATGTTTTCTATATGTGTCATTGTATTTATTCTTTTAAACCATCAGGCTGGATACAATTGTATTCGTGTATCCAGCCTGAGGTTTTGACATATTAACCTATTTATTAGGTAATTTTTTATAAACTTTTCAGTTTCTCTTCAAGGATCGCAATCTTATCCTGAGCATCTTTTTGTTTTTGACGCTCAATTTCTACAATTTCCGGCTTCGCATTGGCAACAAACTTTTCATTAGAAAGCTTTTTATCCACCGAAATTAAGAATCCTTTTAAATATTTCACTTCTTCTTCAGTTTTCGCCTTTTCTTCTCCCAAATCTAAGTTTTCACTTAAAGGAATAGAAATTTCAGTTGCTCCAACCAGGAAGGTAAAACTTGGTTTATCTGTTTTCTGCCCAAAATGGATTTCAGAAACATTAGCCAGCTTTCTTATTACTGCTTCATTGGCAAATTCAGAAGCATTGGTATATACTTCAGCAGCTTCTCTTGGTGAAATTCCTTTTGTCTGACGGTAATTTCTAACTCCGGAAATCAATTCTGCTGCGGTTTCAAAGTTTTTAATAATTGCTTCATCAAATGCACCTGCTTCTTTCTGCTGAGCAACAACTAAAGCTTGATCCATACTTCTTTCAGAAATAGTCTGCCATAGTTCTTCTGTTAAGAAAGGCATGAAAGGATGAAGCAGCTTCATCAATTCTTCAAAGAAATATATTGTTTTATGATACACTTCTTTAGAAATTCCTTCTCCGTAGTTTGGCTTAATCGCTTCAAGATACCAACCACAAAAATCATCCCAAATTAATTTATAGATCAAATGAAGGGCATCAGAAATTCTGAATTTCTCAAACTGATCATTAATTTCAACAATTGTTTTATTAAGCTTGTTTTCAAACCATTCGATAGCCTGATGATCTGTAGCTATTGCCGGTTTATCTTCATGGTTCCACATGTTGATCAAACGGAATGCATTCCAGATCTTTGTCATGAAGTTTCTTCCCTGAAGCATCAAATCTTCATCAAAAAGAAGGTCATTTCCTGCTGCAGAGCTCAATAGAATTCCTACACGCACTCCATCTGCTCCATACTTATCCATTAGTTCAATCGGGTCAGGAGAGTTTCCTAAAGATTTTGACATCTTTCTTCTCTGCTTATCTCTTACAATTCCTGTAAAATAAACATTCTTGAACGGAACTTCTTTTCTGTACTCCAATCCGGCCATAATCATTCTGGCTACCCAGAAGAAAATAATATCCGGACCGGTAACAAGGTCAGAAGTCGGATAATAATAGTTGATGTCTTTATTTTCAGGATCAAGCAATCCATCAAATACAGACATTGGCCATAACCATGATGAAAACCATGTATCCAATGCATCATTATCCTGTCTAAGATTTTCTACCGTAAGATCAGCATTTCCTGTTTTCTGTTTCGCTAATTCTAAAGCTTCTTGCTTAGTTTCAGCTACTACAAAATCTTCGTCTCCTTCTCCATAGTAATACGCAGGAATTTGCTGTCCCCACCAAAGCTGACGGGAAATATTCCAGTCACGGATGTTTTCCATCCAGTACTTGTAGGTATTTTTAAACTTTTCAGGATAGAATTTTACTTCATCATCCATTACTACATCCAAAGCCGGCTTAGCCATTTCAGACATTTTAAGGAACCACTGTACTGAAATTTTAGGCTCAATAACAGCACCTGTTCTTTCAGAAGTTCCTACTTTATTTACATAATCTTCAGCTTTAAGCAAAAGATCTTTTTCTTCTAATTCTTTAGCGATTTGTTTTCTTACATCAAATCTGTTTTTGCCTGCGTAATGTAAACCATGCTCATTAAGATTACCATCATCATCCAGCGCATCAATCATTTTTAACTGATGTTTCTGTCCGATTTCGTAGTCATTGATATCGTGTGCAGGAGTAATTTTCAAAGCTCCTGTTCCAAACTCAATATCAACATATTCATCCTCAATAATCGGAACTACTCTGCCAACGATTGGTACGATTACATTCTTACCTTTCAAATGAGCATATCTTTCATCATTAGGATTGATACATACTGCTGTATCCCCAAAAATAGTTTCCGGACGCGTCGTTGCAACCGAAAGAAATTCTTCAGATCCTTCGATTTTATATTTAAGGAAATATAATTTTCCGTTTTGTTCTTTAAATATTACTTCTTCGTCCGAGATATTGGTTTTCGCTTCCGGATCCCAGTTTACCATTCTGTAACCTCTGTAGATCAAACCTTTATTGTATAGATCTACAAAACTTTTGATAACCTGCTGCGAAAGTTTATCTTCCAAAGTGAAACGGGTTCTGTCCCAATCACATGAACATCCCAGCTTTTTCAGCTGCTCAAGGATTGTTCCTCCATATTTATTGGTCCAGTCCCAGGCATGGGTTAAAAATTCTTCACGGGTAATATCTGACTTATTGATTCCTTCAGACTTCAATTTAGCAACAACTTTTGCTTCAGTGGCAATTGAAGCGTGATCTGTTCCCGGAATCCAACAGGCATTAAATCCGCGCATTCTTGCACGACGGACCAGAACATCTTGAAGGGTATTATTCAACATATGCCCCATGTGTAATATCCCCGTAACGTTTGGCGGAGGAATTACTACTGTATAAGGTGGCTTGTCATTAGGCTCTGAGTGGAAATACTTATTTTCCAGCCAGTAGCTGTACCATTTCTGTTCTGTTTCCTGTGGGTTGTACTTTTCTGAAATCTGCATAAATTCTATTTCTTTGGCTTGCAATTTGCAAAAATAGTCTAAAGAAAAAAATTTTTAAGCATGAATTAAAATAATTTTTAACTTTGTTTCGCAAAATTTATCTAACAAACGTATTAACATTCAAGAATATGAAAAAACTAATTGCAGGAATTGCATTATTCGGGACATTTGCTCTAGCATCTGCACAAACAATTACATTTGATAAAACGACTTTCGATTATGGTACTCTTAAGCCTAATGCTGACGGTACAAGATTTTTTACAGTAACGAATTCTGGTGACAAACCATTAATTCTTTCAAATGTAAAGCCTTCTTGTGGATGTACAACTCCTGAATTCAGCCAAGATCCTATTATGCCGGGTAAATCCGCTAAGATCAAGGTTGGATACAACACTGCTATCCCTGGCCCTTTCAACAAAATGATTGAGGTTTTCTCTAACGACCCTGCAAATAACAGAAGTGTAATTTACATCAAAGGTAACGTAGACGCTAACGCTCCTGAGCCAAAAGTATTGACTCCTGCTGAGCAGAAAGAAGCTGCAAAAGCTGAGAAAAAAGCTGCAAAACTAGCTAAAAAGGCTGCTGCAAATTAATCTCTACTCAAAAAATAAGGAAACCGTCTCAATAGAGGCGGTTTTTTTATTACATTTATGTTTCATTAGGTAACAGGTGGTAGAAAATAGACAGCAGATGTCAGAATACACTGATTAAGTTTTGGCTAAATCCCTATGAATATTTATATATTTTGAAGGCGGGCTAAAGCCCACCCCTATTGAATTGAATAACTACATTTTTTTAATTTTTAATCTTAAAAATATATGGACACCAATTTCTCAGATGACTTTAAGGTAAACGGAAAATTTTCCATCAAAAAAACATCAACCTCATATAAAGGAAAACTCACCAAAGAAGAAGGGGGGCAAATGCTTATTCAGGAAAAAGAAAAGCTTCGTGAGCTGCAGGAAAGATTATACGCAGACGGAAGCCAGTCTCTTCTGGTTATACTACAGGCTATGGATGCAGCGGGAAAAGACAGTATGATAGAGCATGTTTTCGGAGGGGTAAATCCACAAGGGTGTAATGTGACCAGCTTTAAAACACCAAGTTCTAAAGAATATTCCCATGATTTTTTATGGAGACATTATCTCGCATTGCCTCAGAAAGGAATGATTGGAATTTTCAACCGTTCCCATTATGAGAGTGTTTTGGTCTGCAAAGTACATCCAGAATATAATTTAAGTGAAAAAACATGGTCTTCGGTAAAAGATTTTGATGCTAAGTTCTGGGAAAACAGATATGAAAGTATCCGGAATTTTGAAAAACACCTTTCACAGAATGGAACAACTGTTGTAAAAATCTTTTTAAATGTTTCTAAAGACGAGCAGAAAAAAAGACTTCTGGACAGAATCAATGAACAGGAAAAAAACTGGAAATTCTCTGCGGCTGATCTTCCGGAAAGAGCATTATTTGATCAATATATGAAAGCCTATGAAACCGCGATCAATGAAACATCAAAGGATCATGCTCCATGGTATGTACTTCCTGCTGACAATAAGTGGTTTGCAAGAGTTGCTGCTATACAGATCATCATTGATACTCTTGAAAAAATGAATCTTAAATATCCTACCGTTTCTGATAAAGACCAACAGGAATTACTGGAAGCAAAAAAACAATTGGAAAACGAATAGTTCAAAGAAATAATAAAGAATGGAAGTTTGAAGAAAAAAAATATTTTAACTTCAAGCTTCTGTTTTCTTTGAGTCAAAAAAATCACGAGAAAATCTGTAAGCCGGATTCTGTACTTCCGAAGAAGTGCCTGTTATTTATCTACGCCTTACATTGCTGCAAGACTTGAGCTGATTACCCCTCGGTTTTCAGGACGAGCCGCCCCTATTTCCATTACTGAAAAGAACCGATATACTTACCATTGCACCGCAAAGAGTTTACCTGGTTTCACTACAGCCGAACTGTACTTGCTTTCTGTTGCACTTGTCCTACCCTCACGGGTGACGGATGTTATCCGCTTTGCTGCTCTATGGTGTCCGGACTTTCCTACCTCCTGCAAAACAGGAAATCAACAAGCCGATTTTCTCGCGGATGCAAAGATACATAAATTCTGTGGTAAAAAGGTGAAGAGGCAAAGGAAGCTAAGAACACGGAGCCTAGAATTTCACTCATTCTCCTTTTTTTAATTTTATCTTTTCACGATTTTGAATTATAATTTTCACCAATTACCACTTTATCATTATCTTCGTGCCATTATATATCTATGGATTCCAGAGAAAAAGAATTTGCGCAACTTATCAAGGATAATCAGGGACTGATTATTAAGGTTTCGCGTCTGTACACCAATTCTCTGGAGGATGAAGAGGATCTTTTTCAGGAAATCGTGTTACAGCTCTGGAGAAGTTATGATTCCTTTAAAGGAAATTCCAAAATTTCCACATGGATGTACCGTGTAGCGCTCAATACAGCCATTACCCTCTTTAGAAAAAAAAGCAAAAGTCTTCCTACCAACGAACTGGACATCAACCATAAAGATTTTGTGGAAGATGATGATGAAAAACAGCAACAGGTATCACTTTTGTATACTGTAATCAAGACTCTCCCTAATGTGGAAAGAGCTATTGTCACGATGTATCTTGACGATCTGCCTTACAAGGATATTGCAGAAAACCTCGGAATCACTGAAGTCAATGCACGCGTGAAAATGAACAGATTAAAGAAAACCCTTAAAGAACAGATGGAAAAATATGCCTGAATTTGATTTAGATAGCTTTAAGAAAACCTGGCAGGAACAAGCTGTTCAGCCTAAATATGACAACAAGGAGATCCTCCAGATGTTGAATAGAAAGTCACGCAACTACATCAAGTATATTTTCTGGATTAGTGTTGTAGAATTTTTGTTATTTTCTGTATTGGGTCTGTTTTACTTTTTTCAGGAAGAGGAATCAGAGAGTTTCCGTAAGATGCTGGAAAGACTGGGAGCACAGGAAGCGCCTGAAGTAGAAAATAACTTCGGTCATGTTTATTTGGCAATAAAATTTTTAAGCTTGTTGATCACAGCTTATTTTGTTCTAAAATTTTATCAGAATTATCGTAGAATAAAGATTGAGGAAAACCTCAAGGGGCTTATCACACGAATTATTAAGTTCAAAACAACAGTCAATGCATTTATCATCGTCAGTATTGTAATATTAATTGCATTTACCTTTGTATTGTCAGCTTTCATCTTTTATACATTGAATTCTCAAAATATACAGCCTACAAGTTCTAATCTTACCATTATTATCGTAGGTATAGTGGTGAGTACCTTATTGGCTATATCCATGATCTGGTTATATTACCGACTTGTATATGGTACTATTATTAAAAAGCTTGATAAAAATTTAAAACAACTTAAAGAGATAGATTCTCAGGAAAGTTAATATTCATAGGCATAGTTCGGGATATAATTATTAATTTTAGCCCACCAAATCTTAAACTATGCCCTTATCTTATGTTTATGGAACTTCAGAAGTTCCATTATTAGGACAGACCATTGGAGCCAATCTTAAAAGGACTGTCGAAAAATACCCCCACCAGGAAGCATTAGTCTGTGTTCATCAGAATTACAGAGCTACTTACCAAGAATTTTACAATCAAACAACAGCTGTTGCAAAGGCTTTATTGCTTTTAGGAGCAAAATCGGGTGACAGAATCGGAATATGGTCTTCCAACCGATATGAATGGGTACTTTTGCAGTATGCCACTGCGAGGATCGGAACTATTTTAGTGAATATCAATCCGGCCTACAGAACCCATGAACTGACTTATGTCCTTAATCAATCTGAAATTCGTTTTATTTTTTCTTCTCTAAGCTTCAAAACCAGCAACTGTAAAGAAATGGTGGAATATGCTAAAGAAGTATGTCCATCCCTCGAACATGAAATATTTTTTGATGAAAACTGGGAAGAGTTTGTCAATAACGGACAGGATATTTCAGATGAATTCCTTCACAGCTTTGAAGAACATGTACAGTTTGACGATCCTGTTAACATTCAATATACTTCAGGAACTACTGGCTTCCCAAAAGGAGTAACTCTTTCCCACCACAATATTTTAAACAACGGATATTTCATTGGTATCAGGCTAAAATATACTGAAAAAGACCGTGTCTGTATTCCTGTTCCTTTTTATCATTGCTTTGGTATGATTATCGGAAATATGTGCTGTACGGCCCATGGAGCCTGTATGGTTATTCCCAACGATAGTTTTGATCCCGAGATTACCTTAAAAGCTGTTTCGGACGAAAAATGCACCTCTTTGTACGGTGTACCCACTATGTTTATTGCTGAACTGGCTGTAAAAGATTTTGAAAAGTATAATTTTTCAAGCTTAAGAACCGGAGTTATGGCAGGCTCAGTATGTCCGCCGGAAATCATGAAAAAGGTGGAGAACCTTATGAATATTAAAGAAATGAGCATTTGCTACGGAATGACGGAAACTTCACCTGTATCTACTCAAACTTTAATAGGAACACCGTTGGAAAAGCAGGTGGGCACTGTAGGAACCGTTCAGGATCATCTTGAGATCAAAATCATTGATGAAAATGGCAGAACCCTGAAGCGCGGGGAACATGGTGAGCTTTGCACAAGAGGCTATTCTGTGATGCTGAAATACTGGAATGATCCTAAAAATACTAAAAAAGTACTGGATGATGCCCGTTGGATGCATACCGGAGACATGGCGGTAATGGACGAAGATGGCTATATCACTATTTCCGGAAGAATAAAAGACCTTATTATCCGCGGTGGAGAAAATATTTCGCCTAAAGAAATTGAAGATTTTTTATATACCTATACCAACATCCTGGATGTTCAGATCATTGGAGTTCCGAGTGAAAAATACGGGGAAGAAGTAATGGCCTGGGTAAAAGTGAGAAAAGGATTTACGATCACCGCTGAGGAACTGCAAGAGTACTGCAAAGGAAGAATAGCCCACTATAAAGTCCCGAAATACTGGAAGTTTGTAGATGAATTTCCAATGACCATTTCCGGAAAAATAAGAAAGGTGGAGATGCGGGAAGTTTCTATGAAAGAATTGGGGATGGAAAATGTAAAAAATCATAGCTAAAACTGCTTTTTGTCGAAAAAAAATTAATAACTCTGATTTTTTCAAAAAAAATTAGAGTTATTAAAACACGAATAAGTGAAAAATACGAAAAACAGACACTCTATCAAACCTTATATTAAATATAAATTTGATATATATTTTTCCACATAAACCACAAATAGCCATAAAATACAAACAAAAACAATAAATATGACAAATATTTTATTTCATTTTTTTCCTTATCAGGTGATTAATATGAAATAAAATAATATATTTACAAAAAAGCTGAAACATGAAAATTGTATTGGTACTAGGTGCTCTCTTACTTAGTATAAGTATTTATTCACAAAAAATTTCCGGGAAAGTTGTCAATGAAAATAATGAAGTTGTTTCTTACTGCTCAGTAAGCTTGGAGAATATAAATACAAGTACAATTACAGACATCAATGGTAACTATTCAATAGAAATCCCTGAAAATGCAAAAAAAAGTGATTTTATCATTTTTGAATCCAATGGTTATGAAGATAAAAAGGTTACCCTACAAGGAATAACCACAGATGCCAATATCAGATTAAGCAAAAAGATCAATGCCATTCAGGAAATTAATATAACCGGAAAAAAAACAAAGAAAGACGTTTTGGGGGCTAAAAGCAGACCAATGCTCACTTTTTCTAAAATGTTTGATCAAAATGTTCCCACTATTGAACAGGGACAAATATTCAACATTTATAAGTGGACTAAGCTTAACAGCTATAATTTTTTCATTATTCCGAGCTCTAAATTCAAGGAAATTACTTTAAAGCTCAATATATATTCTGTAAAGAATAATTTACCGGATGAATCTCTCCTTCAGGAAAATATAATATTTAAAACCAATACTACAGGCTGGCAAACCATTGATCTGGAAAAATATAAACTCATTTATAATGACCTGGACCAGCTGGCGATTACCTTACAGCTTGTTGAGAATGTACCTCAGGATAATATAGATTTCGTATTTGGAATCTCTGCAAAAAAAACATTGTCCAATGACTTGCTGTTCCGTTATCAAAGTCAGGGGAAATGGGAAGCCAGCGGAGGAAGCTTTATCTCCAATATTGATATTAATTATATGAAGGATAAAAAGGAAAGCGTTTCTAATAATGTAAGCCCAACAGACAACAGCCCTGAGGATAAGATGTTGATGGATTATTATCAAAATAAAGAGAAGGCCAAGAAAACTGTTTATGGAAAAAATAAATCCGGAAAATATATTGACCTCAAGAATGCTAAAATATATTATGAAGAATATGGAAGCGGAGAACCACTTGTCCTGCTACATGGGAACAATGGCAGCATATCAGATTTCTATAACCAGATTCCTGATTTAGCCAAGCAATTCAAAGTGATTGTATTGGATACAAGAGGACAAGGAAGAAGTACAGATCTTTCCACAGAGGATTATACCTATGAAGAGTTTTCTGAGGATTTATTAGCCGTAACAAAAGAACTTAATATCAAAAAATTCAATATCGTAGGATGGAGCGACGGCGGAATTACAGGTTTGTTATTTACCATTAATCATCCTGATTTAGTTAATAAGCTGATCGTTATTGGAGCGAATACCAATCCCGAAGGTATAGAGCCTAAAACCCTGGATATCTTTAAAAAACAGCTAGAAATAAAAGATGCTCCTAACCAAAGATTAATAAAACTGATGGTTCAGCATCCTCATATAGAAACAGAGCAGCTAAAAACAATTAAAAACCCTGTTTTGATTATCGCAGGAAGCAATGATGTGATCAAGGAAGACCATACAAAATTGATCAATAGCAGTATTCCCAACTCAAAGCTATTGATTGTTCCCGATGCGTCTCATTATGTTCCGTTTGAAAAACCGGACATCCTTAATAAGTCGATCATCAACTTTTTAAAAATATAATTTAATTGATAATAAAGCGGAAACCGAAAAGCTAACGAGTAGGTACAAATTAAAATTTTTACACCATGAGCAAAAAGCTTACAAAAAAGTTAACTTTCAAAAAAGAAAAGTTATCTCATTTAAACTCTGAAGAAATGAAATCTGTAAAAGCTGGAAAAGAGCTAGTAACATCTGTTTTTGATTGTTCACACTGGACATGTACAGCTGGAAGCAGCAGATCTACAAACCTTTGTGTTTGTCCTGCTTAGTAAATCAGAAACATTTTACAAAAATTGTAGCTACTCCGTAAGGGGTAGCTGCTTTTAATAGCTCTATTATGGCAAATAAATTAAAAATAGGCCTTTTAGAATTTGGCATAAGAGAAAACTCACTCAACAATTCTAAGAAATCATTATACGATATCATTGACTATGCTACAAGAGCTGATGAACTCGGTTTCTCCAGATTCTGGGTTACTGAAAACTATTTTTCAAAAGCACATGACATGGCCTGGTCTACTCCCGAAATGCTGATTCCCATCTTATTAGGATTAACAGAAAAAATAAAAATAGGAATCGCCGGAGTTATTTTACCCTTACAAAGCCCATTCAGAGTGGCTCACAATTATAAGTTGTTATCCAGTTTATATCCCAAAAGATTAGACCTAGGGTTCGTTAAAGGACTCGTTGGTGAATATGATCTTCAATATTTTAATGTGGATGTAGATAAAGAAAACTACTTTTCGTCATTTCTTCCAAAGCTGGAATCTACATTAAGCTTTCTGAGAGAGGAAAGTGAATTTCTAAAAAAAGATTTAATTATCCCTCCTTACAAAGGAAATATTCCGGATGTATGGTATATGGGATCATCACACTCAGGCTTAAAAGTCGCTTTAGAGCATGATCTTAATTTTGCAAGATCTATCTTTCATGGAGAATCAAACAAAGATTATCTTAAAGAAGAATTACAAAATTTTAGAACAGAATATAAAGCAAAACATGGAAAAGAACCCTCAATGGTACTTACTTTTTCAGGCTGCTGCCATAAAACAAAACAAAAGGCGATCAATGTTGCTAAAAGGAGTACCAACAACGATATAAGCAATATAAGCCTTGTTGGAGACGGAAGTTTCTTTCAGGAAAAACTGCTGGAATTTAAAGAACTCTACGGATATAATGAATTTATGTTTAATAATATCTCGAAATCGCATAAAGATTCTTTAACAGCTATAGAAATATTAAGCCAATATGTATAAAGATAAAATTGACTTCTTTTTGACCCAAATTTCAGAAAAATGTAATGAAGACCAAGGTGAAAACATTACATTCAGTCTGGGAAATGGGTATTACTCATTATTTTACAACAATGATGTTGAGATTGAAAAAATTGAGGAACTCATTGACATGGCTTCAGAAGCTTCTTATTCCTCATTTGCTACCGGCAGCTTAGCCATCATCTACTTCATGAGGCTTTTGCATAATGCCAATATTATTACGGATGAAGACATTGAAGATATAGAAGAAGATTCTATTGAATTTTTCTTAGAATTACTTTCTGCCGCTGCAGACAGGAAGGAGTACGATCTATTTACAGGGCTGATCGGATTGGGAATTTATTTTCTTGAAATTAAAAAATTCGATGCTGCGGCCAAAATAGTGTCTTATATAGACCATTTAAAACATGAAAGAAACCAATCCTTTTTCTGGATTGATCATATAGTAAAAGAAGACAATATCATTGACCTTGGTCTTGCCCACGGCCAGCCTTCTATCATCTCCTTTTTAGCTGAATGCTATCATAAAGGCTGTGAGAAAGAAACGTGTGCAAAACTGATAAGAGGAAGTGTCAACTTTCTAAAAGAACTTTACGAAGAAAATAAAGATTCACAATTCATATTTCCTTCAAAACTCAATATCGCTACAGGAGAAAAACAATTATCAGAAAGGCTTGCATGGTGCTATGGAGACTTGGGAGTTGCTATAAGCATCTGGAAAGCTTACACCGTTCTGCAGGATGAGGATCTGAAGGCGATGTGCCTTGCTATTATTCTGAATTTATCAAAAGTAAAAGCAGACAAGTCCGGGGTTTTCTACAGCCAAAAAAATGAATGTATAGACACTGGAATATGCCACGGAACATCCGGAATCTCTCATATATTCAATAAATTCCACAGAATATTTCAAAATCCAGAACTGAAAGAAGCACACGATTACTGGATGTCCTTAACCCTACAACAGCTGGATAAAGGAGCAAAGTTCCCTTATGACCTTAAGAATGACGAATGGGTAGAACACACAGGACTTTTGGAAGGTATTTCCGGAGTAGGAATGGTATTGCTGGACTATCAGTATCCCGATAAAGCCAGAGATTGGGATAAAATTTATTTAATGAACATAGGATGAAATACAACGATATAGAAAAACTGAACTTTTATCTGCTGAGAACACCACTTCTTCCACAGAAAAACATTGATCAGTGGGAAGAGGATATCAATACAGAAAGTTTCCGTAATACCATTTATTTATCATCACCGGATTTGTATGAACAGCTCATCAACTGGGACGAAAAAAAACTGTCCAAAGAAAAAGCTGATAAAATAAAAAAATCTCTGCTTAAATATTGGCTGAGAACTCATTTCAGAACCATCCCTTTCGGAACCAATGCCGGTGTAAGTATGGGCGAATGGAGTGACAGCACAAACATAACCCTGGATAAAGAACAGGATAAAATATATGCAAGACTGGATATGCAGCTTTTGCATGATATTACGGTAAAGTTGGAAGAGAATATGCACGTGAGAAAGGTTTGTCAATTCTATACCAACAACACGATATACAGCACTAAAAATAAGTACCGTTATATTGAGCCTACCATAAAGGATTCAGGGTTGAAATATGAAATTATTTCTACAGAAAAAAACAAATACCTGAATTCGATCATAAAAGCATGTCAGGACGGTTTAAAGCTTTCTGCGATTATAGAAATATTAGTTAATCAGGACATTTCTTATGAAGACAGTTTCGACTATATCAACGAATTGATAGATTCAAAAATTCTTGTCAGTGAACTTTCACCCAAGGTTACTGACAAGAATTTTCAGGATTCTATGTATCAGTTTTTGAAAGATTTGAAAATCCCTTCAGATAAAGAAAATAATGAGGATGCAGAATTGATCCCCAGCCTGATTACCATTTTTGAAATTGTACAAAAAGCCAACAAAACCAATAACACATTTCTTGCTGTAGATCAGATTTCTGAAATATTAACCTCAATAGGGATTAAAAACCACAAAAAAAATATCCTTCAGACCGATTTACTGAAAGGCAAAACTTCCAATACGCTTGATAAGAAGATTTTTAAAGATTTTAAAAAAGTACTTTCAACTGTTTTTCAGATTGGAGCAGCTGATACAATTGATTCTCTGGATAACTTTAAAAAAGAATTTACGGCAAGGTATGACCAGCAGGAAATTCCGATACTATTAGCCCTTGATCCGTTATCAGGCATCAATTACCCTTTACATTCGGATAATGACAGCTCTAATCTGACAGACGGAATTCAATTTAAGTCTGAAAACACGACCAATATCATTCAGGGATCCCTGAAATGGAACCAGTTTTTAGGAGAAAAATTAATTAATGCTCTGAAAAACAATGAAGATTTAATACAAATTACTCAAGAAGAAGTTCATCCATTTTTAGAAGAGAATAAAAATATTCCTTTCTCAATGTCTTCATTGGTACATATCTATGAAGATCAGGAAGGACAGCCGATTATTTTCCATAAATTCAGTGACGGACCTTCATCTTCCACTTATTTGGGACGCTTTTGTCATATGGATGACCAATTGGAGGAATCAGTAAAAAATGCGCTGTCTGAAGAAGAGTCTTTCTTTGACGGGCAAATCATTGCTGAAGTGGTACACAATCCGCAGCCAAGAGTCGGGAATATTACGATCAGACCGCATTTAAGGAAACATGAAATCCCAATCATTAACCGTCACAATGCAGATAGCGAACCCATCTATCTGAATGATATTATGATTTCTGTTAAAAATGACAGAATTGTTCTTCGTTCTAAAAAATATAATAAAGAAGTTATTCCAAGTCTTTCATCTGCACATAATTATAACCTGCATAAAGTACCGATGTATCATTTTCTCTGTGATCTTCAGTACCAGCACATGACGCCTTCCTACAACTGGAACTGGGGCATGTTTGTCAATTATGAATATCTACCCAGAATAATGATCCATAACGTGATTCTGTCGAGAGCTTCATGGCTGTTGGATTACAATAAAATATTCAAAGGCAAGAAGGCTTCTATTCAGGTTTTTAAAGAGTATTTAACGGAGAAAAACATTCCTGAAATCTGTGTTTTCACAGAAAAAGACATGGAACTTCCCGTATTTACAAACAATGCCCTGTCACTGGAAATTCTCTTTGACCATCTATTGAAAGAAAAGCAGATCAGGGTGCTGGAAAATCTTTCTGGACAATACAAGACTGTGACTAAGGATGAGAACGGAAATCAACACAGCAATGAATTTCTTATTCCATGGCATAATTCCAGCAGCAAAAAGAAAGATAAGCTTACCCTTTTCCCTGTAAAAAATACAGTGGTCAGAAATTTTGTTCCCGGAAGTGAGTGGCTTTTTTATAAGATTTATTGCAGTACAAAAGTTTCGGATCAGATCATTAAAGATACCATCTATAAATTCGCCAATGGACTTGTTAAAAAAGGAATTATACAAAAATGGTTCTTTATCCGTTACAGCGATCCGGATATGCACATCAGAATAAGATTCCTGACGACATCGCAGGATCATACTCTTTCCAGCCAGATCTATCAGTTGCTTGACAAATATCTGACCAGAGAAATGATTATCCATAAAATTGTTCTGGATACCTACAACAGGGAGATTGAGCGATATGGTGAAACCACAATAGATCAGATGGAAAGTATTTTTTACTTCGACAGCGAATGTGTCTGCCAGTTAATGAAAGAAGCTGAATACACAGAAACTCCCATCTGGAAAGCTGCCGTTGCAGGAATCAACCGTATTCTTGATGATTTCGGCTACCCTATAACGGAAAAAAGAGACATCTTACACCAGCTCGCCAACGGATACGGAAACATGCTTGATGATCATTCTAAACAGACATTGAAAGATAAGTATAGGGATCACAGACATCAGACACTGGAACTTCTGGCTGGTACAGATGAATTCTCTAAAATTCTGAATGCCAGAACTAAAAAAACAGCTCGTTACATTGTTGAAATTAAGGAATTGCAGTCTCCGCAGATGGTAAAATCATTGGTGGTAAGTTATATCCATATGTTTATCAACAGAACATTTGCTTCGAAACCGAATATCCATGAGTCTATCCTGTATTATTTTTTACATAAAAGCTATGACTCATTGCTGAATATTAAAAAACTGACGTAAGATGACCAGAATCGCATTAATAAACTGTTATTTTGGCAAAAGCTGGCCTGAGTATTTCACCCATTTTTTATACAGCTGCAAATACAATCCGGATGTTGATTTTTTATTATTCACCAACCTGGAAGCTCCTTTCCATTTACCGAATGTCCATTTTATAAAGATCAATAATCTTGCTGAATTCAGTACAATTGCCAGCGAAAAACTGAACCTTGCTATCAACATTCTGGATGGCTACAAATTGTGTGATTTTAAGCCTACTTATGGATTGATATTTCAGGAATATTTAAAGGAATACGACTTTTGGGGATACTGTGACATTGATATTATTTTCGGGAATATCCGATATTTTATCACAGAGAAATTATTGGAAAAATATGATGTTATTTCACCCCACAAAAACTATCCTGCCGGATTTTTTACCTTGTTGAAAAACAATGAGCAGTGCATTAATCTATTCAAACAAAGTAAAGATTACGCCCATGTTTTACAAAATACACGTCATTTCTGTTTTGACGAATGCAACTTTGAATTTAATCTTGTTCATACCAAAGATATTACAGAAATAACGACCGAAATTGAAAGTTTCACTCTTGTTGTAAGAAGGCTGGAGCTTCAAAAAGAAATTAAATATTATCATAAAAACATTGTTCAGGAGTTTGTTTATTCTAATGTAACCCATCATTGGGTAGAAGGTAATATTTTCAATACCGTAACGGAAAAGCAATACCTGCTGATTCACCTTATCAATCTTAAGGACAATCCGTATTTCTTTATAGATCCTTTTGAAGCAAAGGGCAATTTTTCCATTTCTCCACAAGGAATTCATTATAAATCTAACAAAATTTCTTATCCATTAAAAAAGATCAGGAGAAAAATAGAGAAAAGAGTAACCCATGCACGATACAGATTTTTACTACTGAAATCTAAGCTTCTCGCTTATACCCAAAAGCAGCATGTCAATTTTCTGGAAGAACAGTCTTACAAGATTGGAAAAACACATATTACCTTTTATCCACAGGATAAGAACAAACTCATCATTATTAACGAAGGCGAAAACGTACTCCATTATAATCAATTCTCTCTTTATAAGCTTAGGGATAACCAATGGATCGGAGTAAGCAAAAAGAATATCAGTACTATAGATTTTCATTATAAAAACCAGGAAGATATTCCCTATAAGATAAGCATAAAGAGTATAAAGAATCGTATCACAGAGAACGCCTACTATATTTATTAAAAAACTTCAACATCTATGATTGCAAAATATGATTATTTACTGTCCTTTAATTTTTTGTTGAAGAAATTTATACAACAGCATAAAAAAGCAGGAAAAATACAAGACTATACCTTATCGGTAGATGATTATAATTTCCTTAGCTTTTACAATATACTACAGAATGATTTTGATATTGAAGCAATGGTGATAAGGCTGGATGACTGGGAAGATATTGAAGAACTCAGTTTCCCGGCTATTGCTTTCTTAAAAATCAATGGAGGAATCTTTGTATTGATGAATGATTATAAAGACGGAAAAGTATATTGGGAAAGCAAAGAATACGGAAAACAGATCAATACATTTAATCTCTTCAAAAGAATAAGTGACAATATATTTCTGATTTCCTAGTGGTATCAGATGAATTTAAAATACAAAAAAGGTGAATCTGTCTATTCACCTTTTTTATGTATTACTATTAAAGTTCTTTTCTTAATCTTGCGACAGGAATATTAAGCTGTTCACGATATTTTGCAATCGTTCTTCTTGCAATATTATAGCCCTGTTCTTTTAGAATAACCACTAAAGCATCATCTGTAAGCGGTTTTCTCTTATTTTCTTTGCTGATAACTTCCTGAAGATGAGTTTTGATCTCTTTCGTAGAAACCTCTTCTCCATCATCATTCGTTAAGCTGTCGGAGAATAGATCTTTAAGATATACAATACCGTTAGGAGTATCTGCATACTTACTTTTTACTACCCTTGAAATTGTTGAGATATCAAATCCTGTGATATCTGCAATATCCTTTAAAATCATTGGTTTCAGTGACTTTTCGTCACCGGTAATGAAATAACCTTTCTGGAATTTTACAATAGCTGTAATCGTCTGTAACAACGTATTCTGGCGCTGGTTAATCGCATCGATATACCATTTTGCAGCATCCAGTTTTTGCTTGATAAATAATGCAGCCTGCTTATGTTCTGATGAATTTTTATCATGAGAATAAGTCGTCAGAATATCTTTGTATTCTTCAGAAACTCTTAAAGTAGGTGCATTTTTGCTGTTCAGCATAGGAATTACCAGGCCGTCTTTTACCTGAATCACAAAATCCGGAATAATTTCCTGATTAATTGTAATCGTCTGGGTATCAAAATTCCCTCCTACTTTAGGAGACAGTTTTGAAATTTCATCCAAGGCATCTTTCAGATCTTCTTCTTCAATATCATATTTCTGAATGATCTTATTATAATGCTTATTCGTTAAAGCTTCGAACTGATGTCTTAAAATATTGGCAGCCAAAGAAACTGCTTTATCAGAGCTTACTTTCTTTTCAATCTGCAGGAGTAAACATTCCTGAAGACCTCTTGCTCCTACACCGGATGGATCCAGTTTCTGAACATAGTTCTCAAGGATATCCTCTACTCTTTCTTTCGTTGTATAAATTCCCTGTGAGAAAGCCAGATCATCCACAATAGACTTGATTTCTCTTCTCAGATATCCGTCTGTATCTAAGTTTCCGATAAGATATTCTGCAATCTTCAGATCTTCATCACTGATATTCACCAGGTGAATCTGCTCTGTAAGATAGTCATATAAGGACTGTCCTTCTGTCAGAAGACTTTCGTTATCAAATTCCTCATCATCCGGAGAATAGTTACTGGATGCGGTTTTATAGCTAGGTTCGTCGTCATAGATATATTCATTGACGTCGAAATCTGTTTCGATGCTTTCCGTACCCTCATCCTGATAAGCGTCTTCCAGGGAAGAATATTCATCTTCCTTAGATTCTTCTTTTGCAATTTCCAAAGCTGGGTTTTCTTCTAACTCTCTCTCCAACTCCTCTTCAAATTCAAGAGTATGGAGCTGAATAAGCTTCATCAACTGGATCTGCTGAGGGGCCAGCTTCTGTCCTAATTTGAGTTGTAAGTGTTGTTTAAGCATATTCTTATTTGCGTTTTAACATAACATATTCTACGAATTTAATAAATTTATTTGATAAAAAATACATTTAGCATGATTTTTGCATTACTTATCCTAATATAATAAACTATTAAAGAATAAAAAAAGCCTTAACTTGTGATTAAGGCTTTTTTTATTGTGCTAGAATTCAGCGCTTTTCGGTGTTCTAGGGAAAGGAATTACGTCTCTGATATTTGTCATTCCTGTTACGAAAAGAACTAATCTTTCCAATCCTAAACCAAAGCCTGCATGCGGTACAGAACCGAATTTTCGGGTATCAAGATACCACCAAAGTTCGTGCTCATCTACGTGCATATCTGCCATTTTCTGTTTTAAAACATCCAATCTCGCTTCTCTTTCTGATCCACCAATGATTTCACCGATACCAGGGAAAAGAACATCCATAGCAGCAACGGTTTTGTTGTCATCGTTCAGTTTCATATAGAAAGCTTTGATTTCTTTCGGATAGTCAAATAATACTACCGGGCTTTCAAAATGTTTTTCTACAAGGTATCTCTCATGCTCAGACTGAAGGTCTGTTCCCCATTTTTCAACCGGGTAAGCAAATTTTCCTTTTTTATTTTCTTTAGAGTTCAATAAGATTTCGATGGCTTCTGTATAGCTTACACGCTTGAAACGCTTCGCTATTACATTCTGAAGTTTCTCGATAAGACCTTCTTTCGCTCTTTCTTTTTCTGGTTTTGTCTTCTGCTCTTCTTCAAAACGCTTGTCTAAGAAGTCAAGATCATCCTTACAGTTATCCAATACATACTGGATCACATATTTCAAGAAATCTTCCGCAAGGTCGATATTGTCTTCAAGGTTGTTGAATGCCACTTCCGGCTCAATCATCCAGAACTCAGCAAGGTGTCTTGTCGTGTTAGAGTTTTCAGCACGGAAAGTAGGTCCGAAAGTATAAATTCTTCCCAATCCCATTGCTGCAGTTTCTCCTTCCAGCTGTCCTGAAACAGTAAGGTTTGTTTTTTTACCGAAGAAATCCTGTGCAAAATCAATGTCTCCTTCTTCAGTTCTCGGCATGTTGTTCAGATCAAAGTTCGTTACCCCAAACATTTCTCCTGCTCCTTCTGCATCTGCTCCTGTAATAATCGGTGTGTTGATGTAGAAGAACTGGTTTTGGTTGAAGAATGAGTGAACTGCAAAGCTTACTGCATGACGCACTCTGAACACCGCTCCGAAAAGGTTTGTTCTGAATCTTAAGTGTGCCTGCTCACGAAGTTTCTCAAGGCTGTGCTTCTTAGGCTGAAGAATCGTGCTTTGAAGCTCTTCCGTAAAGTTATCTCCTAAAATGATGATTTTTTTAGCGATAATTTCCACAGACTGTCCTGCTCCCTGGCTTTCCACCACTTCACCTACAACTTTCAATGAAGAAGCAGTACTAATATTCTTGATGATTGTTTCATCAAAATTTTCGAAATCAACAACTATCTGCAAATTATTAATCGTAGAACCATCATTAAGCGCAATAAAGCGATTGGCACGGAATGATCTTACCCATCCGTAAACTGTAATGTCATGATGTAATACTTTCTTGTAATCCTTTAGGATTTCTTTGATCGTTTGCTTTTTCATTTGTTGATGATAAATTTTTTATATAAAAATTAATGTCTGCAAAGTTACAAAAAAACAGCGCAACTTGATGGTTGCGCCGTCTTTAAAAATCATTTAACAAGCATTTAAACTTTCAGTTCAGGAAATTTACCTTTTCCTTCTGCAGACTCTTCTTCATTTTTAGGTTACATTTCCACATAATATGATCCTGAACTTCAATAAAAACCCATATTGACCCGGAGTTAACACACTTACACTATCACTTTTAGAAAGAATAAAATTTTATTTTTACTCTAAGTTTTCATGGAATTAGTTTTACTGTACTGAAATGGTTATTAGTTTTTAAGTGATAATTTGATTGTAAACTACCGGTCATTCATCCATTTTTAGACTATACTATACTTTTAAACATTGTGAAGGATTCAACGGGTTTTGTTTTACTTGTTTCATGATTTTCCACAATCACTATACTTTACATTTTTAATTTATGAACATTTCTTCGCTACTTACATCTTTGTTTTTTTAACTGATTTTCATTTCTCAATGATCAGTTTCGTTAATAATTTCTGTTATACAATTCCTGATTTACTTTTTACTGATCAGCAATCTGGAATTGATATCTTGTACTGTGCACATACAAAATAAAGGTGTTGTGTTTTTACCTGAAGCAAAGATGCAGCAAGAGAAATAATGATACAAGTGAATGGTTTATAGATTCATAAATTTATATACCTAAAATCATGAATCTATAAATAGTAAACAATTGAAAATAAACAAACTAACCCTAAATCTTAGTCATGTTTTCAATTTCTTTCAGATAGATAGAAAGGGGTGTCCCGGTTCGTTTTTTGAAGGCTAAAGTGAATGCCTGTTCATTATTATATCCTAATTCTTCAGCAATAAAAGGAATTTTATAGGACCTGAATTTCCTGTCATTGGCCAGTCGACTGATGGCATAGTCAATACGGAGATCATTAAGATACGTTGCAAAGTTTTTCCCTTTGTAGGTATTGATAATTTCCGACAGATATTTGGAGTTTGTTTTTATTTTTTTTGCAAGACTTCCCAACGTAATTCCTTTGTTCAAAAACTGATCTTTGTTTTCAAATATTTCAAGTTCTTTTAAAATGGTTTGGGCAATATCTTCAGAAATTGTTCTGGATGTTCTGTCTTCTGGATTTCCTGTATTTTCTATGGAAAGAGGTTCAGCCAGAATTTCTTTTTTGATTTCAGATTCATTCCTCTTACCAAATCTATTTTCATTAACAGACTGAATCAGATCCTGAGCAATTTTTTTATAGTTCTTTTCGGATTTTTTATATTTAAAATAAACGTTGATAAATAATAAATGTGATATCAACAGCATACTAAGAACAATATAAAAAAGGTTCTTTCTCTTTTGAAGTTCATTGGTAATGGACTCTTTTTCCTGTACCAGTTTCGGTGCATCATACCTTTTAGGAAGTTCTCTGGAAATATACATAAACTGGGAATCCAGTACATGATCTACTTTTAAAAACCTTTCTACAAAGTACAATTGCTGTTCTTTATCATTATTTGCTTTGTAGTGGTCAATCAGATAGGTGTAAACGTCTCTAAGTTCAGGATAAACATAGTCAGTTTTAAGAACCATAGAGTCAATTTTTGTAAAACATTCTATTGCTTTATCCGTTTCCTGAAGCCCTGCATAGGATTTTCCTAAATTTAAGAGCGTATAATTTTCGTTTCTATTACTTGGGTTTTCTGTAGTGAAGAAGAATTTTTTACATTCCAATAAATTATCAATAGCCAGCTGGTATTTCTTTGAATGCAAATGATAGTAGCCTAATAAACCTAGCCCCTGATGATAAGCATAGTCATTTTTACTTTTTTTAGAAGCCTGCAAACCTTCCTGAATCAATATATAGGCAGAATCCATTTTATTGATTTCTATATAAGCATCCGCCAATTGGAGTCTGATATGATTATGCTCCTCCTCCTGCATATAATTAGCATTATACAGATAATACCTAAGTACTTTTGCTGTTTCAGCGTGCTTCCCGATGTAATTATTCAGGGAAGCAATACTGATATCTGCCATGGCAATCTGCCTTTTATTTTCCTTTTCTTTTGCGTATTTCAGACCTAAGATATAATTATTCAATGCTGCCTGAAGATTGTCGACTTTTAGATAAAGATTTCCTCTTAATAAATAGGTTCTGGCCGGGTAATAATTTTCTTTGGAGTTTTTGGTGATCGTCTTTAAACTATCCAGGTATTTTAATGCGTTGGGTAAGGTTTCGTCAAAATGAGCCATGACATAGCCTTCAGCAATGAAAGTATTATTCTTTTCCGATTTGGCCTTTTTCAGATAACATTTCGCGATTTTCCGCCTTCTGTTGATATCTGTAGTTTTCACATCATAGAATTCATTTTCCAATTCCTGATAAGTCCGTTCTTCCGAAATATTTTTTTCAATTCTGTTTGTTTGGGCATAAAATACGTTACATACAATCAATAACAGTATCAGATATTTTACTTTCATCACTCCTCCTAGGTATCCTACAAAAATATTATTTTTATTCAGTACATTCATTAAACCTTTTTGTTTTTTCATGTATTGATCAATCTATACATTAAGATTAATGCTGATCAATTTACAAAAAAAGAGCACAGTCAGATAATTTTACTTACTTCAAAAATCATTTCCACTCTACTTTACCCTCCAGATAATATACTCTTCCATTGTTCTCATAAAGAAGATCATATCCCTGAGAGGTCAGATAAAAATGGCAGACTTTCATCTCACCATTTCTATCTTTAAAATTAAGAACAGCAGGACATATTCTGGCATGATCCATTTTCTTTACGATCAGGTCAAAATTCTTCTGAATATTCTTTTTATTGTACAAGGACAGCATCCGGTCATTAATAAAACGGATATATTTCAGGGATGAAAGAGGATAATTAATCAATGTAAAAGGTTTTCCTGCTAGCTTAGCAGCATTTTCATTAAAAAAATTCGTAATTGAAATACTGTCCTGGGTGATGTTTTTCACCACACTTGATTCATATCTTTTTCCATCCGAAAATTCCATGCTGTATATTGCTTCCATTTTAACAGCGAAGCCTTTCTCTGATTTTTTTAAATCGTTAAGGTCTGTAAATTCTTTTCCTTTTTTGATGATAATCAAAACATTTCCTTCCCCATCATCACAGTCATAATATTTTTTATAATCAAAAGGTTCTTCTATTTGGGTATTCACGGTGTCATTGGTTGTATTTTGTGAAAAAATACGTACTGAAAACAGTAATAAAAATAATACCAGTTTATCATTTTTCATAGGTTAATTATTTAATGGTTTAAAATCACTTACTTAATTTTTTGAGGTATTGATAATGTGAAACCACTGCATCCACAATGCTTTTCTCATGATAGGGAAAATGGTTTCTGACTGCTGCTTTTTTGATCGCCGGGGTAATAATAGTATAAACCGTATGAGGCAGTCTTGGAAAAAGATGATGGGCTGCATGGGAATTGAACCCTCCGAAAATCCAGTTGCCCAACTTGCTGGTTGGATGATAATCAAGCGATACGGCTAACTGATGTTCATAATAATCATACGGCAGATAACCGTCATCATCAGCTTTCGGAAAATCTGTTTCAAGGCTCAGGTGAGAAATAATCAGAGTCAGTACAAAAAATAACGAAATTGTCACATGCATGATGATGAAAGATAGGAGAATCGTCAGCACAGGAATATGGGTATAAAGAACAGGCAAAACCAGCATATAGGTGAAGTAAGCCAATTTCAACAGAACTACCTCTACAACAGAAATGAATGAATGATTCTGATTTCTAAGGTTGGCCAGCTCTTTTTTTCTGACATAAATAAAATCTTTGATGACAATCCAATGTAAAGTGTAGAAACAATACAGTACAGTTGCATATAAATGCTGATAGGCATGTATTTTTCTTTTTGGATGATGAGCAGATAACCGTAAAAAAATATTATCATCAATGTCAGCATCACAGCCATCCACATTCGGGAATACGTGATGGGAGGCAATGTGTCTTTTTCTCCAAAGTCTTGCATTCACTCCCTGCAGATTAAATACGATATAATAAATGATCCTGTTTGCTCTTTTATATTTTGAAAATGTATTGTGTACACAGTCATGAGCACAATTAAACGCCAATAATATCCCTGTAAGTCCTAATACAATATAATTCAAAATGACTGCCCAATTCTTATTTTCCATGTAAGAATTGAAAAGATTGACATACAAGAGCAGAAAAGTCAAAGAATAAAACAAAAATTTAATCATCATCAATCTTCCGGCCTTTTCCATTACTTCATCCGTCAGCAATACATTCACCTCTTCACGCAATTCTGAATAGAAAGGAGAGGTTGCCTTTTTAAATCTGATTTTTGGTTTCATAATCATTGTATTAATCATTTAAAAGACAAGATTAATTCCCATACCCCATCGGAATCCTTTAATTGGGAATGGTTTATACGTATTATATTCGAAGTTGTACCCAAATTCTGCACAAAAGAAATGGTAAAAATTGATTCCTGCTTTGGGTGAAACTGCATAAGGTGAAACTCCGGCACCGACATATAAAGATGATACCTCTGCTCCATCCTGAAACGAAACAACTTTTCTGAAATAATCAAACTCCGGAATGACCAGCAGTCTTCTTTCGTCCCACCAGTTAAAGTGACCTCTTAAGCTGTAGTAATTCTTATCACCATCAGTTAGTTTTGTTCCTATGGACAGGAATGCTTTATTATCCAATGAAGTTCCTTCAATTCTGGTACTAAGAAGAATAACCAACCATTTTTTCTCTTTAATTTCTTCAAATTGAGCTTTCAGAAAGCCACAAAGAAATAGTGCGGTGATTACAACAAACTTTTTCATAGCGCCTTATTTACTTTTTGTTTCTTAAAATTCCAGTTGATCAGAGGAAGTTTTCTCTTTCCGTTCTCATTCCATCCGCCAATCTGTATTCCTATGAAATCATCACATTTATTGTACAAACCGATTTGTATTCCTCTGCATTTCTTTCCAATATTGGCCAATGGTGCTACAGAAATGCCTTTCATCTCATGATGCAGGTTAAAAAAAGGGGAGACAGACATTCCGTTGGTCACCGCATAGGTGTTGACATTACTGGAAACATTGATCTCAAGGCCATTGGTAACTGTAGGCTCCATATTGATCAGCGACAATTGAAGTCCGTTGATCGTATTCATCTTTTCACGGGGAATAATTACATAATCATTACTTCCTGGTAATTGTAAGTTGAAAAGTATCAACGGCGGAAGGAAAATACCCAGAAAATTGAATCCCATTCCCAATCCGTTTACTTTTTTAGGTTTAAAATGATCTTCCTCATCATAATATTTGAATAAAACTCCATTGACATTTCGGACATTCTTTGAAGGTGAAGCTGCGATCAATCTCGGTTTCAAAGAATCAACTTTTAAACTGTCTGATGCATAGGCCAGACTATTGAATAAAAGAGCTGCTGCTAATAAAATTCGTGTTTTCATAACTTTTTATTTTAAAATTATAGTTCAAAATTATCAGCAGAAACCAAAGTTCCGAATGTGAAAAAAAATTAAAAAAAATGTGCTATTTGCGAAAATCACAAAATGTATGGATGAGGGAATAAAATTTTTAATTTATACAAGTAGGGGCGGGAAGCCGGAAGAAGGAGGTTGGAAGTTACTTTCAGTGATAAATATCAATAGTCGGTATAATGTCAAATTGTTGTTAGATCGTAATTTATTCTTTCGACCTCCAATACTTCCCTTCTCCCAGCTTCAAGCTTCCCGCCTTCTAAACAGAAATTCAACAGCTCTTTCCACAAAAAATGCTACATTTGTGAAAATCACAAAACTATGCACCAGGAAGCTTTATTGAAGGAAATCCGAAGAAAAATCGGAGACCTATCTTTGAATGATGAGATTGCCAATATTCTTAATATCAGCTATGATGCAGCCCATAGGAGAACTTCTCTGAAAGCTAAATTCAGTTTTGAAGAAGCACTGGAGCTTGCCAAATACTATCAAATCTCGTTAGATCAATTCCTGGGAACAGAAAATCAATTGGTTGTCAAAAGAACACAACCTGTAAGAACCACTGAAGACCTTTTAAATTATTTTGAAAACTCTCTGAAGATTCTGAACGTATTCCAGAATATTACCCATTCTAAAGTATTTTATTCCGCAAAAGACATCCCGTTTTTTTATACCATTTCAGATTCTATTCTCTCCCGTTTCAAGTTTTATGTATGGATGAATTTACTGAATCAGGATAAATTTTTAAGCCCGTTTCATGAATTCAATATGGAATATCATTCTGTAAAAAATGAAATGCTGAAAGATCTTTACGACAAACAAAATGTAACAGAAATCTGGAATGACACTACCATTATGAGTGCTTTAAGACAGATTTCTTTTTACTACGAAATGGGATTATTAAAGAAAAATGATGTTGATCTGATCCTTGACGACCTAAGAAAATTAATTGAAGAACTGGAAAGTAAAACACTGGAAAAAACTAATTTTCAAATATATGTCAATGATTTAGTAATTTTAAACAATAGTATTTTATTCAAAAATGAGCAGCAATGTTCCTTTTTTGTTCCTTTCAGCATGTTCGGATATATGATGACCAATGATAAACTCACCTGTGAAGATTCCCTGAGCTATTTTGAACATCAGATCAAGAACTCAAAATCTTTGAATGAATCCGGAAACCGGGAAAGGAAAATGTTTTTAATAAGATGTATGAACAGATTGACCGCCTAAAACAGAATTTATTATGAATACTCTTCGTAACGGCGAATATTTTGGAGATACCAATCAATTGATCAATTTGGAAGGATTGACGATCACAGACACGGAGTATACGCATCCTTATGTAGACTGGCATTATCATGAAAATGCTTACTTTACTTTTCTTCTTCAAGGCAATATGACAGAGGGAAACAGAAAAGAAACGTATGAATGCTCTGCGGGAACATTATTGTATCATCATTGGGAAGATCCTCATTACAATATCAAACCGGATATTTTTACGCGAGGCTTTCATATCGAAATTTCACAAAGCTGGTTTGACCGGTTTGATATCCAGAAAAATAAAGTGGAGGGCAGTTTTAATATAAAAAATCCAGCCTTTAAATTATTGGTACATCAGATTTTCAAAGAGACTAAAACCAATGACCCTTCTTTTGAGCTGACTGTCAATCAGCTGTTATTGCATCTTTTCAGTCAATTAACCTTTCAAAAGGAAAATACCGAAAGAAAACCTTTATGGGTAGGTCAGATTAATGAGATCTTACATGAAAGCTTTACTGAAACATTGAACCTTACGGAGCTTTCTAAAACATTGAACATCCACCCTATTCATTTAAGCCGAGATTTTCATAAATATTTTCATTGTAATTTGGGAGAATACCTGAGAAAATTAAAGGTTAATAAATCAATGGAACTTCTCATTTCACCAGCTTCTTTAACGGATATTGCTCTGGAATGCGGTTTTTCAGACCAGAGTCATTTTACAAGGTGTTTTAAAGAAAACATAGGAATAACCCCACTGAAATATAGAAATCTTCTGAAAATCTATTAAAATTTATTGACAATCAGAGAGGTTGTTTCAAAAGTATCATTCAGAATCTCAAACAATTGATCATCAATAAGATTCTTCCTTCGTCAAAATGACAGAATCCAAATAATTTGACTTTTGAAAACATCATTCACGATTTGGATACATCATTCCCCGATTCGGCTACATTTTACCCTCTGTAACTTTCCATCTTTGTACCATCATTTAAACAAAAAAATATTTAAAAATGGAAACAAAAAAAGTATGGTTCGTGACAGGAGCTTCAAAAGGCTTAGGATTCGAGTTGGTAAAAAAATTGTTATCCGAAGGATTTCAGGTTGCTGCCACTAGCCGTACCGTTGAATCCCTGATTTCTACTATCGGAGATGCTTCTGAAAACTTCCTGCCACTTAGCGTCAATATCACTGATAATAACGATATAAAATCTGCTATTGCAAAAACAGTTGAACATTTCGGAAGAATAGATGTGGTTGTGAACAATGCCGGTTATGGACAGATCGGAACACTTGAGGAACTTACTGATGAGGAAGCAAGAGAAAATTACGCCGTGAATGTGTTCGGAACGTTAAATGTGATCAGAAATGCGATGCCTTATCTTCGGGAACAAAGATCTGGAAACATCTTCAATATTTCTTCTGTCGGTGGATATTCGGCTAATTTTCCAGGTTGGGGAATTTACTGCTCAACAAAATTTGCTGTTGCCGGATTTACAGAAGCATTGGCTGAGGAGGTAAAGGATTTCGGAATTCATGCGACGGTTGTTTATCCTGGGTATTTCCGCACAGACTTTTTGAATAAAGATTCCGTAAAAACGCCTGCCAATCCTATTCAGGCTTACGAAGCGGCAAGAAATTCTGAACAGGCCCACCTTAATGAAATCAATGGAAACCAGCCTAATGATCCTGAAAAAGCAGCTGATGTTCTGATCCAGATCAGTAAAGAGAAAAATCCACCTGTACATTTATTATTAGGGGTAGGAACCATAGAGTTTCTCAATAATAAGATTGATATTTTAAAGAAAGATGCTGAAAAATGGGAAAAACTGACGGTTTCTACTGCAATTTAATCTGGTAAAATATCCTTCGGCTCTGCTCGGGTTGTCTCTAAGCAATGTGTTTGAATCATTTGAACATAAAATTTTAGAGAAGTCAGTCTGATCGGAGTCGAAGACTTTTTGAATCAATGTGTTATACTTTTTACAAAAACAACTAACTTCGCTATTATGAAACAGCCCGTTCGTTTTAATTCTATTTCAGATTTTCATGCTTTCTGTAGTCTCCCGAATCCTGAGCATCCGCTGATCAGCCTGATAGACTATAGTAAAGTGCATTATGTAGTGGATGATAATGAATTGAAATGGATCCAGAATTTTTATTCGATTGGTTTGAAAAAAAATGTCAATCCGAGATTCAACTATGGACAGCAGCAATATGATTTTGATTCAGGAGTGCTGTGTTTTATTTCGCCACAACAATATTTAAGCCTGGAAATAAAAAAGGATATCGAAGTGAAACCCACAGGATTTTTGTTGCTGATTCACCCTGATTTTTTATGGAACACTGCATTAACCAAGAAAATAAAATCATATGATTTTTTTAGCTACCAGGTAAAAGAGGCTCTTTTTCTTTCTGATAAAGAGGAGAAAATATTAGTTGATGTTTTTAAAAATATTGAACGGGAATATCAGTCAAACACTGATAAATTCACTCAGGAACTCATTATCTCACAGATAGAATTATTACTGATTTATTCTGAGCGTTTTTATGAACGTCAGTTTTTCACCAGAAAAAAATCAAGTCATGAATTATTACACAAGTTTGAAGACCTTCTTTCTCAATATTTCGAAAACGGAAATCTTATAGAAAACGGAATTCCATCAGTGAAGTGTATCGCCGACCAAATGAATATTTCCCCTAATTATCTTGGAACGCTGCTTCGCCTTCATACTCAGCAAAATACACAACAGCATATCCAAAATAAATTAATTGATTCTGCTAAAGAACGTTTGAGTACTACAAGTTTATCCGTGAGTGAAATTGCCTATGAATTGGGATTTGAACATCCACAGTCTTTCAGTAAGCTTTTTAAACAAAAAACAAATCAGTCACCAGGAGAATTCAGAAGATTATTCAATTAAAAAGTATCCTTATTTGGTAAGAGATCGATAATACAATAGAAATGTTAATTTCATTCTATTTTACTGTCAGGAAGTTCATTATTTTTGTTGAAATACTTCTTTAAATGAAAGCGATCCTATTATCGATCTTTATTCTTACCTGTTCTCTTTATCAGGGACAAATTAAAAATATAGTCAATCCCGAGAAAATTGAATCTCCTGTTCAAAAAACACATTCCGGAAAAGTGGTTTTCCTTACCCAAAATATTGCTCTGGAGAACTTAAAGGATTCGGATCTTATTTCTTCTTCCATATTTCAGGAAAACGGAGATCTTAGTATTCATGCTTTTTTTGAAAATTCACTTGTCAACTACCTTCATCAACTTGAACCCAATTGGACTGTAGATGAACTTCTTAAAAACGGAAATTATCAATTTTCATTTTACGTTGACGGAAAACTGATCTATAAAGAAGATCTCAATACAGGCGCAGGTACTCCGGAAATAAAAAAAATCAAAACAACATTACGAATTCCTCTTATCAGCAGTAAAAACGAAGATTCATGGGGAAGATATCTATGGATGCGTTTTTATATGGCTCACGACGGCATTGATGCCCTGACAGCAGGAAATCACGTTTTAAAAATTGAAATACGTCCTTATCTGAAAGCTTCTACCATAAAAACAGGACCTATTATCTCGGAAGGACAAATCAATCTTACTGTTCCTTCTCAAAATATTTCAGAGAATCAGACTGCTATTCAACCTATCCAGCCTAACAGCGGATGGAAGACTTCTCAGGAAAAAATCAATACTACAATGATCAGAACCCTGAATAAGAAAATTGCAGAAAAAAGGTTCAAAGATGTCACCGGAATTGTTGTTGTAAAAGAGGGAAAATTGCTTCTGGAAGAATATTTTAACGGCTCCGGAAGAGATTCTCTGCAGGATACGCGGTCAGTAGGAAAATCCTTTTCTTCAGCTTTGACCGGGATTGCTATAAAAGATGGGTATTTAAAAGGTGAAAATCAACTGCTGAAGGAATTCTATGATTTAAAACAATTTAAGAATTATTCTTCCCAAAAAGACGATGTTACCATAAAAAGCTTATTGACGATGAGCTCCGGATTTGATGGAAATGACCAAGATTCTGAATCTCCCGGAAATGAAGAAAATATGTATCCTACTGACAACTGGATAAAATTTGTATTAGATCTTCCGATGACCGAGAATACAATAGGAAAAAACTGGAATTATTTCACAGCAGGTGTTGTCGTAACCGGAGATATTTTGGACAAAACGGTTCCTCAGGGATTGGAAAAATATGCAGATAAAAAATTGTTCGGTCCACTTGGAATCACCAATTACAAATGGCAGTTTACTCCTCAGCAAAAACCTTCTCTGGCCGGAGGATTGCGTATGAAAGCCCTCGATTTTGCAAAATTCGGACAACTGTATAAAAATAACGGAGTCTGGAATGGAAAAACAATTTTGAGCACAGACTGGGTTAAGAAGTCATTAACCAATTATTTCGCAGACAATACTGATTTTGAAGGCTATGGATATTTATTCTGGAGAAA
Source organism: Chryseobacterium sp. MEBOG07 (assembly GCF_021869745.1). Taxonomy (NCBI): domain Bacteria; kingdom Pseudomonadati; phylum Bacteroidota; class Flavobacteriia; order Flavobacteriales; family Weeksellaceae; genus Chryseobacterium; species Chryseobacterium sp. MEBOG07. The sequence continues at coordinate 1,390,492 of NZ_CP084579.1, read as the reverse complement.
GGTATATACGGTTGGCAATAAAAGCTATGAGGCTTTTCAGTGCAGTGGAAATGGAGGAAACAAAATCATTATGTTCACCAAAATTCCTGTTGTCATAGTCATTACGGCACAGGCGTATAACAAACCTTATGCCCACCAACAAACCGACAAAATAGTACAGGAATATCTTTTACCCGCCATCATGATGGGTAATGAATAATAAAATTTTAGATAGAGATGGAAAGATGGGTGAAATTATTGCTTATTGCAAAATTACTCATCTTTCTTAGATGGAACCAGGAATACGTCCATCAAGCCTTCCGGCAGCTGCATTTTAATAATTCTCTCTTCTCTGTCAACCTCCAGAACCCAGTCTTTGATCATGGGAATTACAATTTCTTTTCCTTCAAAATTTAAAATGAAATAAGTCTGCGCCGTCTGATCATTTACAGAACGGATCACACCACAATCATTATCATTTTCGTCAAGGATATTATACCTGATGATTTCGTGGTAGTAGAATTGTTTTCCTGAAAGTTTAGGCAGCGTAGCAAGCGGAAGGTAAACACTTTTACCTAAAACCTGATCTACCAATGCCTCAGAAGAACCTTTGAATGCTAGATTCAGAGCATCAAGTTTGCTCCATGATGATTTTTCAATAAAAAATGGAACCAATAATCCGTTGATTTCAACGAATATTGATTCCAATTTATTGTAAAGCTCGGGTTGGTCGGTATCCAATTTAAGGATCACGTTACCCGCAAGTCCATGTCTGCGTGTGATTTTACCTAAAAAATAGCAATCTTCTTTACGCATAACAGGGTTTGTTTTTAAGCTTCAGTGTTTTCTTCAGTTTCAGCAGCAGGAGCTTCTCCTTCTGTAGCTTCAGCAACAACTTCTTCAGCAGGTGCGTTTGCAGCTTCTTCAGCAGCTTTAGCATCAGCTTCAACTTGTGCAGCAGCAGCAACTCTAGCTTCGTTTACTTTTACTTCAGCATCTAAAGCAGCTTTCTTAGCATCAGCTTTAGCAGTTGCTAAACCTTCTACTTTACCTTGTACTTTAGAGTCTTTAGCGTCTACCCAAGCATTGAATCTTTTTTCAGCTTCAGCTTCATCAAAAGCACCTTTAGCTACACCACCTTGTAAGTGTTTTTTGTAAAGAGCACCTTTGTAAGATAAAATAGCTCTAGCAGTATCAGTAGGCTGAGCACCGTTGTTTAACCACTGTACAGCAGAATCAACGTTCAATTCGATAGTTGCCGGGTTAGTAATTGGGTTGTAAGTTCCTAGTTTTTCGATGAATCTACCATCTCTTCTAGCTCTTGAATCTGCAACCACGATGTGGAAAAAAGGTTTTCCTTTTTTACCGTGTCTTTGTAATCTGATTTTTACTGACATAATGTTTGAATTTTACGGGAACTCGTCCCAGTTAAATATTTAAGAGTGCAAAGATAAATAAAATTTTCAATGTAACAATCTAAAAATATAAGATTTTATCAATTTAAGGATATAATAATCTATAGTCCTCATTTTGAGAATTTCATTGTTATATTGATTCTATTTCTCCCATATAGAAAAGCCCCAGACACTTCTGGTTTTCTTCAATGGTTAGAGAGTCTTTCAGATCATCTACAATTTTAGGGGAACTCCAATAGCAGCCAATATTATTCGCTGTACAGGTAAGATACATATTCTGAACCGCCATTGAAGTAGCTGCGATCTCTTCCCATTCAGGAAGCATTCCGCTAAAGTTGACTACAATAGAGACTACAGCATCTGCTTTATTGATTTTAAAACCGATGTCATTGTATTTTTTTTCCAGGAAAAGCTGCTCCGGCTGGCTCGCCTTATAGATAGCCTGCATTTCTGAAGCCAGTTTTGCTTTTTCTTCTCCTTTGAATATTTTAAAACGCCAAGGTTTTGTACGTTTATGATTGGGAGCTAAAGTCGCTGAATGTAAAATCTCATCAAGAACTTCCTGAGAAATTTCTGCATCTGTATAATCTTTTGGGAAAATACTTCTTCTTTGCTCTATGATTTCTTTTAAAATGGATGCTTTATTCATACCTGCAAATTTACAACATGAAATTCAATCTGTTTCATTTAAAATGTTAAGTATTTACTGCCACTTTATGATTTTTATAAGCTTTGTAATTGCTGATGGCAAAAGTGGTAAGAATAAGTAAAACGAGTGCCTTAAACAGCCATTTTTCATAAGATTCCCCTTTCACGGGATCCAGCATATATAAAGCAATACAACTTACCGCATATACCACTCCTGCAATGATCCAGTTGTACCCGGGATCAGGATATTCTTTTACTGTACTTGCTTTATTGTAATTAAAAATCGGACGTAGTTTATGTTGGTCCCAGATCACCAATACAAGAACAGCCATCATCATTAAGGTGGTTATAACCCAGGTACCTTTAAACGAAAGACTGATGGTAATGATCCATACATTTGTCAGTATGGCAAGAAACATCAATGCGCCCAATGTAGCATAACGCTGCGTCATGAGTAAAATTCCGGCTGTTATCTGAGCCAGTCCTAAAAAATTCCAGTAAAAGCCAGACTGATATAATGCTTCAAAAAAATATCCGATCGGTTCATCTGTTGAAATCCGGGTGAACCTTTCCCCCATCAGCTTTACCAATCCGGACGGGAAAAAAGCAAATCCCACCAGATAGCGCAGGTGTATAATAATCCAATGATTGAACCTGCTGGTCCTTAAGCTGTCAAATTTCATGGGTATATGTTTTGAATCGCAAAGTATTAAATAAAAATAAAACTTCAAATACATTTGAAGCTATATTATGGAGGTCATTCAATATTGATATTTATAATACTTCCACGATCTTTTGGTGGATTTTATTTAAGGTAAATTCATCCCCTGATTTCATTCCCATCATTTTTTTAGCCATGGGGCTTTCGGGAGAGATTGCATAGAACCTGTCTCCTTCGAAAAAGAACTCCCCTAGTGACACGGAAATATAAAACCTTGCTTTATTCGTAATAACCAAAGAGCCAAGCTGCACTCTTTCTGTAGCTGTATTGAGTACTTTTGCCAAATTCCTTTTAAGATCATTCAAAGCTCCCAGCTGTCGCTGCATCTGATAAATCTCCTCCTGCATCTCTTCTCTCATGCTGTCATATTTCGGAGTTTTTTTAATGTCGCGACTGGCTTCCAAGGTAAATTCGATAAAATTTTTAAGCTTTTCAATTTTCTCTTCGATAGCCATTTTCACAAAGTCTCTGATATCACTTTTTTCAAATACAATCTTCTCCATAGAATCGATTCTTTATATAAAGATAATATTTTTAGAATAATATTTCAATAGCTTACTATAAAATAACCTTCCAAAACGTATCATCGCTTTTAAAAATTATTTCCAAACTTAATTTTTTAAAACTAAAGTCAGAGGTAAGGTATTATTATTTTATTTTGATGATAGTGTGATACTAAAGATAAGCGAAACTCTATTCAATCAATGAGATTGGTAAAAAAGAATTGTAATAAAAAAGCCTTGTAAATTGTACAAGGCTTTCATTTTATTTTTCAGCAAGTTTCTTCAGATCCGTTAGTCCCTGGCCAAACATTTTATCCATATTACTGTTCATCATAGGTTTCATAATCTTCATCATGGCGTTCAGCTCATTATCGATCATCCAGGTTACTTTTGTCCCATTACCTTCAGGGGTCAGCACAATATTACTTTTGGCAGTTCCTTCAAAAGGTTTTATAAAACGAAGCTGGGTACCTAGTTTTTCATTGGCTGCAATTTCTGTGATGGTTTGTTCTCCTTCACTGTCATCTCCTTTCCAATGATAAGAATCCCCCATTTGGTCTCCTTTTCCTGAATAAGTGACAGAGAAATTCTTGATTTCTTTAGAAAAAGGATCCCAGGTATTGTATGCTTGTAAAGAGTTTGTATGCTGCCACACTTTTTCCTTCGGAGCATTGATGACGATAGATTTTTCATAATGATAATCTTTACTGAAAGCCAGCATAGCGATTACAGCATAGATGAGAATCAGTACGATGATGGTACCAATAATTTTTAAGAGTGTTTTCATAGTTTATATATTTTATTTAAGGTTATTCATTTTAATGATGACTGTTAAATCTGTTCTCAAAATTAAATATTCCCACATCACTCCTTCTTTCCATATGACAAGATTATTTAAAGATAAGTATTTTTGTCATAAGTTTCCGGTAAGGCATTATTTTTGACCATTTCAGCTGTGATTCCCGATGAATCATTAAATTTACCTTACATAAAAAATCTAAAAATGAATATTTTAACAGAAAAATTTCACACTCCATATCATTCAGCACCATTCACTGACATTAAAAATGAAGATTATCTTCCGGCATTTAAAGAATTGATTCAAAAATCCGAAGCAGAAATTGATGCTATTGTCAACAATCCTGATGCTCCCACTTTCGAAAATGTGATTGAAGCATTAGCCTATTCAGGAGAACAGCTGGATGTCGTTTCCAACATATTTTTCAACTTAAATTCTGCAGAAACCAGCGATGAAATCCAACAGATTGCTCAGGAAGTTTCTCCGATATTAACAGAATATTCTTCAAAAATTTCTCAAAATGAAGCCCTTTTCAACAAAATCAAAAAAGTATATGATGAAAAGGAGAAATATAATCTCAATGAAGAGCAGAAAATGCTTTTGAATGAGACCTACAAAGGTTTTGTAAGAAGCGGAGCGTTATTGAATGACGAAGACAAAGAAAAATTAAAGAAAATCAGCATGGATCTTTCTTTAAAATCTTTACAGTTCGGACAAAATGTACTGGCTTCTACCAATGCTTATTTTAAACATATCACCCATAAAGAAGATCTTGCCGGGATTCCAGAGGCTATCATTGATCAATATGCTGAGGAAGCCAAAGAAAGAAACCTTGAGGGCTGGGTAGTCACTTTGCAGTATCCAAGCTACCTCCCGTTCATGACGTATGCTGAAAACCGTGAATTGAGAAAGGAACTGGCTTTAGCAAATGGTAAAAAATCCTTTGACGGTGGAGAATTCGACAATCAGAATCTTATTAAAGAACTTCTTCATTTAAAACAGCAGAAAGCCGAGCTTATTGGATATAAAAACTATGCAGATTTTGTTCTGGAAGAAAGAATGGCGAAGTCTCCGGTAAAGGTTTTGGATTTTTTAAATGAGCTTTTGACCAAAGCAAAACCTTATGCTGATAAAGAAATCGAAGAATTAAAATCTTTAGCCAAAGCCGATGGAATTGATGAAATACAAGGCTATGACCACGCTTATTATGCTGAAAAACTTCGTAAGGCTAAATTTGATCTTAATGATGAAGAATTAAAACCTTACTTCCCATTACACCAGGTGCAGGATGCTGTATTCGGATTGGCCGGAAAACTTTTCGGACTGACTTTTGAGGAAAGAAATGACATTCCGAAATACCACGAGGATGTAAAAGTATATGAAGTAAAAGAGAACGGAACTTATAAATCTCTTTTATATGTTGATTATTTCCCAAGAAAAGGGAAAAGAGCCGGAGCTTGGATGACCAGCTATAAAAATCAGTACAAGCAAAATGGTGAAAATTCACGCCCGCATATTTCAATTGTCTGCAACTTCAGCAAACCGACAAAAGATACTCCTAGCTTACTAACGTTCCAGGAGGTGACTACTTTGTTCCACGAATTTGGACATGCCCTTCATGGAATGATGGCGGATACTCAATATCCTACGCTATCCGGAACTTCTGTAAAATGGGATTTTGTGGAACTTCCCTCTCAGTTTCTTGAAAATTTCTGCTATGAGCCGGAGTTCTTAAAAACTTTTGCAAAGCATTATAAAACAGGAGAAGTACTTCCTGACGAAAAAATTGAAAGAATTGAGCAGTCTAAAAACTTTATGGAGGGCTACCAAACCTTAAGACAGATAGGTTTCGGGCTTCTGGATATGAATTATCATACGAAAGTTGCAGAACTGGAGAATGAAAGTGTAAAGGCATTTGAGGATAAGTATACAAAAGCGACCACTCTTTATCCATCTAATTCTGAAACGGCCATGAGCCCTAGTTTCTCTCACATTTTCCAGGGTGGATATTCTGCCGGATATTATTCTTACAAATGGGCAGAGGTTTTGGATGCCGATGCATTCCAGTATTTCAAAGAAAACGGAATTTTCAATCCTGAGATTGCCGCTAAGTATAAAGTATTGCTTTCTTCGGGTGGAACCAAAGATCCAATGGAGCTTTATAAAAGTTTCAGAGGTAGTGAGCCGAAAGTGGAGAGTTTGTTGAAAAGAGCATTTGGATAGGATACATTTAAATTATGACAGAGAAAATAAGCATTTTGGAGGCTGTTTTTAATGAATCTTTACAAGCTGCCCTTCACAATATGACTTCTGAAAAGATTGATAAAATACTTGATAACAGAGATTCAGCTGAGTTTTCAGAGGCATGGATGAAAACGTATCAGGCTATTGAAGAAAAATCTGTGGATGAGGAAACAGAGGATAAAATCAGTAATGTCCGAAAGGAGATTTTCATATCGACTTTCAGAACTACCGGGTCTTCAGATTTACCGGCTTATATTTCCGATGATTTCGGTTTGATCTGCTCTTACTATATTCATCAGATTGAAAATACCTGGGTGACTCACTTACTTTTCACTTATCTTAATCATCAGATTCCGCAAGGTGAGTTGATGAAAACGGATAAACCAATGAAAGATTTGATTCAGTAGATCTGAGAAATAAAATATAAAAAGAACAGCAATTGCTGTTCTTTTTTGTTTTTTAACTTTAAGAATTCAAAATTATTACATCGAGATACATTGTTAACCATTTTTCTATTAAATTTGGAGTCAGCTTTATGATGCAATTCACCTTCTGGGTATTGGGAACATCATAAAGTCAAACAAAAAAACTCCATGAAAAAATGCTTAATTCCAACCTTCATTTCGATGATCATCATTGAATTGGTTCATCTCTTAGTTTGAATCACTTGGAAGTAAGTTTTACCCATATAACAAAATGAGTTATTCAATGAAAAATAAATTCAAAATTTTAATTCTAACAGTTCTTTTAACTAACTTTTCTTTTGCTCAAAGTAATAAGGAAGTTGCCTTACAAAAAGGTAATGAAGCCATTAAACTAATGGATAATGGGAAAATTGAAGAAAGTATTATATTGCTTGAAGAAAGTCAGAAATTAGATCCTGAAAACTTTAATTATCCTTATGAAATTGCATATGCAAATTATTTAAAAAAAGATTATAAAAAAGCAATTGAAATTGCTGAGAAATTACAAAACTATAAAGAGGTAAGTGTTCAGCTTTATTCACTTTGGGGAAACTCTTATGATAATCTTAACAACCCTAAAAAAGCGATAGAGATCTACGACGCAGGAATCAAAAAATTTCCCAATAAAGGATTACTATATCTGGAAAAAGGAGTCGTATATGAGTTAGAAAAAGAGTATAATAAAGCGGTTGCTTTTTATCAAAAAGGAATTTCAGTCGATCCCAAATACCCATCAAATTATTATAGAATTGCAAACCTCTATCTTAATTCTGATGATAAAGTTCCTGGTTTAATCTATGGTGAAATCTTTCTCAATCTTGAAAGAACTACTGACAGGACTAGAGAAATGAGTAAAAATTTGTTTGAAGCTTATAAAAATTCAATAGTATTTGAAAACGGGCAGGTGAAAGAACTGAATCTTTGTAAGCAAATGACCATGACTCCAACAGATAAAAAACTCCCCCTATGTTTGATGTTTGGAAAGTGGCTTATTTATGGAATATTAAATTCAAAAGCAAAAGAATTCAACTTAGATTCATTATCTAAAATAAGACAAGATTTATTGAAATCATATTTTGAAAAAGACAGTAAAGATTATCCAAATATACTTTTCGACTACCAAAATCTGATGTCTAAAAACAATATTTTTGATGCCTACAATCATTATTTATTTCAAATCGGAGCCGATGAAGAGTTCTCAAGTTGGCTTCAAAAAATGAAGCTGAATATAATAAATTTGTAGAATGGTATGTTAAAGGTGAAAACAATATTAATCTAAACGAAAGTAACTTTTTCCATTTTATAAACTAAAAAGCGGTTCATCATTAAGCTAAATCAGAACAGGATTAATCATTAATAGTAATATTGCCCAATATTAAATAATTTAAATTTCACATGACCATTCAAGAACAAATCCAAGACTATATCAACAGTCAGCCAGAGCTGAAACGCAATGATATGCTGGAACTGCATAGTATTATTCTGGAGATCAATCCGGCATGTCAATTATGGTTTCTGGATGGCAAAAACAGTGAAAATAAAACCGTTTCCAATCCTAATATCGGATATGGTTTGTATACCCTGAACTATGCTGGTGGAAAAACCAGAGATTTTTATCAGATTGGAATGAGCGCCAATACAACAGGAATCTCAGTGTATATTATGAACATCAAAGATAAAACCTATCTGGCAAAAACCTACGGAGAAAGAATAGGCAAAGCCAGTGTAACCGGATATTGTATTAAATTCAAAACTTTGAAAGATATCAACATTGAAATCCTGAAAGCTGCAATACTGGATGGTATAAAAGCATAAGTACATTTCCTATCAAAATATCTTATAACTTTGTCTTTATGGCCCCTATCGAAACGCTTTATAAAACCTTAGATGAACGCAGACGTCCCGAAGATGTTGCAGAAATGATAGATGAATTGATAAAAATCCATCTATCTGCTCAGGAAAGTGCTGTTTTAAGTAAAGCAACTAATCGCTCGCTGAAAAATAATTTCTATGGCTATACCTCAATGCTTGAATCATTTGGAGAAGCTGTCGGAGCCGGAAAACAGATCAAAAAAGCGACTGAAATCTTTAAGATCAATGAAAAAGAAAATTTCGGGTATAATAATGTGGATGAAATTGAAGCTTTTCTGAAAGAAGTTTCTCCTCTTATTCATAAAGATGTAGGACAAAATGATTTCAGAAAAGATCGTCTTAATAAAGATTTGAGAAAGCTTGCCGGAATGGATATTTCCAAACGGAACTATAATAAAAAATGGAGACTTCTGAAACGAATTGAAATAAGACTTCAAAAGTTTATTCAGGAATCAAAAAAGATAGAATTTCAGAAAATTTCCAAACACGGACTTTCTCATACGATCAGTTTTGAAGATTTTTCCGCTGATATGAACACAGCATGCTTTATTGCATACTTTAATGCACGTAGCAATATGAGAAGTACCTTTACCAATCAAAGTCAGGACAGACCTTTTGATGAGATATGCGACATGCTTTTCAACCGATGCAAACAAAATCCGGAAGGAACAAACTGGTCAGCTATTTCTTATATTTACTCTTCCCAGGAAGTCTTACTGCATCTGACAGATGAGCAAAAAGGAAATCTCTTGGGTAAATGGACGATTATTCTTGAAGAAATTTCAGGATTTCTGGAAACGCTTTGGAATGAAAATGATATTTATAGAAAAACCATGGCGGTCAAAAGAGGAAATGATTCTACCACCTGGAATAATACGGCCGGAGCCTGGAATAAAGCGAGAGATAGCTGGATGAATATGATTTACGCTTTAGGATTGGATTCTGTTCTTGACGATCTTTGTTTTGGAAAAGTAATGCGCCTGATGGCTGCCGATGTCATCGCGTGGCATTTATCAACCGGCGGGAAGATTGATCCCAATACAGAAGTCTGGAATAATGTACCTTTGCCGTGGGAAGTTTTTCAGGAAAGGGTTTTCTGCAATAAAGAAACTATTATCAATGCCTGCACAGAAGCGGGTATAGATCCTGAAAAATCAGGCTGGATTGCACCCAGAATTCATGGGGTAAGCCCTTTCAAGCCAACTCCCGAACTGGTGCATGGTGTAACGGTTTCAAATCCTTTTTTAGCAAAGGTTTTAAGACAGAACAAATACTTTTCAGGAAAAATCTGAAAAACAACAATACAAAGGATAGGTTAGCTCAGTGGCAGAGCACCCGGCTCTTCACCCGGGTTGACGTAGGTTCGAGCCCTGCACCTATCCTGATATCTGATATAGCTCAGTGGCAGAGCATCCGGCTCTTAGACCGGGAGGACACAGGTTCGAGCCCTGTTATCAGACCTGATTGATACAATAATGAATAGGAATCTTCCTCTTCTGGGAAAGCTAAATTTATACAGCATAAGCAATCATCCATTCTGTAATTTTAAATCATGAGCACGATAACATTAAGATTAGAAAACGTAAAAAAACTTCAGGCTAAAAGATGGGATAATGAGGACCATTGGGATACTTTAAATGATCTATTGGTAAAAGAATTAGATGAAATTTTACTTATTGAGCCTGAAAACACTTCAGCATTGATCAATATTGGTGCTATTTATTCCGATATGGGAGAAAATGAAAAAGCTTTGGAATACTTAAGGACAGCTCTGAAGTTAGGTTCGAACGACAAAAATCTATTTGTAAACCTGTCGATCGTACTTATTTATATGGAAAAACACCAGGAAGAATATTTAGAATACCTTGAGGAAGTTGAAGATAAAATTGAGGATCCTCTCACTTTTAAGGCATATTTTGATCCTCAGTCTCATTAAAAATCAGTATTAATTAAAAAGCTATAATCATGTTACTCGCTATTTTACTTCCGTTCTTATCATTTATCATCCGTGGGAAAGTTATCACAGGAATTGTCTGCCTTATTTTACAAATTACTCTGATCGGGTGGCTTCCTGCAGCAATATGGGCAGTTCTTTCTCTAAATAATGAAAGAGCAGATAAACGAAATGACAAACTCATTAAAGCAATGCGTAAAAATCAAAAATAATTTTCCAATTCAAAATAATTATGAGATTTTCGTTTCTATTATTTTTAGTTATGCCATTCTGTGCATTTTCACAGGTAAACACCTGTCCTACTTACACAATACCTGAAGTAAGAGTAAAAAAAACACAGTTTTTTGTAACCCCTGAAAGCAAAATTGAAGAATTAAATTTAAAAAAATTATCAATCAAAGAAAAGATTACACCTACTCTTGTAATAGAATATGATATCAATGGAAATATCGTCAAAGAAACTCAAAACAGTGATTATCAAATGATCACTAAATGTACTTATACTAAAGGAGTTCTTACAGAAAGACAATCTTTATATATTACAGATAAAAATAAAACAGAAGCAGCCAACCAAAAAGCAGAGCGAGAGGCAGAGATAGAGCTGAAAAGAGACGGAATGACCAGTGTAGCCTATGCAAATCCCAACAATACAGAAAGGTTGTATACTGCAACCATCAACGACAAAATCAGGTGACATCTTACCGTTCACAGGAATTTGAATTCAATGGAAAGAATAAAAAACTTACTTCTGACCAAAAAACCGATATTACCTATCAGAATGGTAAAATCTCTACAGTAAAATCACCCAACAGCAGCGAGCAGTATTACTACCAAAACAATATACTGGTAAAAAAGAACAACAAACAACGGATAAATTTCAGGGAGACAAAAAGGTTGTGGAAGAATTCCTATATGATCAGAACAAAAATCTGATCGGCATTCAGTATCAAGAAGAAGCTATAAGAAACGGAGAGAGTATGGGGAAAAGTTCGGGCATTAAGGATCCTGTTATGTATGATCAAAAAAACAGAATAATAAGGTTCGGAGGAAAAGAGCAATTCACTCAATATACCTATGACAATATAGGGAATATGACTTCAATCACAGATTTTTATAAAGATAAAGAAGTGAAAAAAATAGAGTTTTCATATCAAAAAATAATATCATAAAAATTGTAGAAACATCTGGAATTCAAAAATATTATACAGACTACATTTATAAAAACAGTCTTATGACTGAAATGAAAACTTATTCTGATAAAACTCCTATACTTTCGAAAATGGTTTTTGAATATAATAATAAAAATCAGCTAACTAAGGTGAGCAGATTGAGTCCAGTATACGACCGTGAAAAAGGACTGCTCGAAAACAAATTCACAACAGCAAGTGAAACTGAATATGTATATGACGGCAAATTTGTCATCATGAAAAATCAGGGAAAAGAAGCACTGCGTTATAAACTATACTAAAAGTCATTTTTTTGATGGACTCAACTAATATTAAACTTTATAAACAGCTTATGTCTTCTTATTATGAAAGAAAATAAATACGACAATCCGTCATTTTTTGACCAGTACGAAAAAATGCTCCGTTCTCAAATAGGATTGGAAGGAGCCGGAGAATGGCACACCCTGAAAAATATGCTGCCGGACTTTCAGGAAAAAAACGTCCTTGATCTGGGTTGTGGCTTCGGGTGGCACTGCCGCTATGCAATAGAAAATGGGGCAAAATCTGTGATTGGAATCGATCTTTCAGAAAGAATGCTGACAAAAGCTAAAGAAATCAACAATATGGAAGGAATTCAATATGAAAGGAAAGCCCTTGAAGATGTTGATTATCCTGCTGAAAAATTTGATCTCATACTCAGCTCACTCACATTTCATTATGTGGAATCATTCGATACCCTTGCTCAGCATATTTATCAATGGCTATCTCCCGGCGGATCTTTTGTTTTTTCCGTGGAACATCCTGTTTTCACTGCAGAAGGCGGTCAGGATTGGGTATATGACAAAGACGGTCAGAAAACCTGCTGGCCCGTTGACCGATATTTTGTGGAAGGGAAAAGAAACACCACATTTTTAGGGGAAAATGTTATAAAATACCACCGCACATTAACTTCTTATCTGAATACATTATTAAAACATGGCTTTAAAATTAAGGAAGTTATAGAACCAAAGCCTAGTCAGGAGATGCTGAACGAAATTCCGGAGATGAAAGATGAGCTCCGCAGACCCATGATGCTGCTTATTTCTGTTGAAAAATAGCATAAAAACAACTTCATTTTCAGAGCATCCACTTTGATAAATTATGTTTCTTGCTCATATATAATTTGTATTGATAATACTACTGATTAGTATGAAATCCAGAATCACACTTTAAAAACACAAACAACTATATTGTATAACATAGTAATAAGAATAATTTATATCTTTGCATAACAAATTACATAACTATGATTATTAAAAAGTTGATAACCACTCTTGTTTTGCTTCCATTTTTAACTCATACGATGGATGCTCAAATGCAAACAAAAGGATATGAAAAGAAAATTGACAGTATTATCCAGACTGAATTTGGAAATACCAATGAGCCCGGAGGTGTTTTTCTGATTACTAAAAACGGAAAAAGCCTGTACCGGAAAGCTTTCGGAAAAGCCAATCTTGAACTCAATGTCAATATGACACCGGATCATGTTTTCCAAATTGGATCGATGACCAAACAGTTTACTGCCGTGGCTATTTTGATGCTGGAACAACAAGGCAAGCTCAATGTCAGTGATCCGATTTCAAAATATATCAAAGATTATCCCAATGGAGATAAAATTACCATCCATCATTTGTTAACCCATACTTCAGGAATTAAAGATTTTACCAAAATAAAATCTCTGTCTTCCATTGCTCAAAAAGAGATGAAGCCGGAAGAAATGGTTAATTTTTTCAAAAATGAACCCGTGGATTTTGTACCTGGAGAAAAGTTCGATTATAACAATTCTGGATATGTGGTTTTAGGCTATATCATTGAACTCGTTTCAGGAAATTCTTATGAAGACTTTATTAAGAAAAACATCTTTGATAAGGCTGGAATGATCCATTCTTATTACGCTTCCGACAGAAAAGTGATCCCTCAAAGAGCTTATGGCTATCACAAAAAAGAGCAGGGATTTGTTAATAAAACAGTGATCAGTTTCAGTGTTCCTTTTTCTTCTGGCTCATTGATGTCTACAGTAGATGATATGCTGAAATGGCAGCAAGCTCTCAATCAAAACCTATTTCTGAATTCTAAAGAAACCCAAAAAGCTTTTCAGAAATACAAACTGAATAGCGGCGAAGAATTTACCTACGGATACGGATGGCATCTGAAGGATATTAATGGAGTTCCTGACCGCGAACATGGAGGAAGTATATTTGGATTTAAAAGCATGGGAATTTATGTTCCGGAAGAAGATCTCTATGTGATTGGATTCAGTAACTGCGACTGCCACTCTCCTACTGAAGTTACCCGAAATATTGCAAAAGCGACTTTAAGTGAAATAAAAACCTCATCAAAGAAACCATAAAGTACGATCAATCTTATTTCTTCCTGTTCATCTCTGGAAGAACATGATCAGGCACTTTAAAAATACAGGCCATTACAAAAATCAGGCAGAGAATATTAATAAGTACTGCAACTGAAAATGCTTTATGGTAATGCTGTACCAAAGGTTTTTCTCCAAGAAAATAATAGAAAACACTTCCTACCACAACAATTCCCAGAATGGCTGCAATCTGCTGAAAAGTATTATAAACACCGGAGGCATTTCCTATCAGTTTTTCCGACATTCCCGACAAAGCAATATTAGCAAGCGAAGGAATGATAGAGCCCACTCCCAATCCGTGTAAAAATAACAACAGGCAGAAAATTGGAAAGCTGGTCTGCATCCCGAATAAAAACAGCTGGAGAAAAAGAATAACAATAATAAAAATCAGCCCTGCAATCAGGGCTTTTTTACCGTATTTTAAAACCATTTTTACAGAAATTATAGAGGCCAGAATAAAACCTAATCCCTGGAAAACAATGATTTCTCCTGCCTTAAGCGCACTTATTTTTAAACCATCCTGAAAAAAAAGGGACACTATATAAAAATAAGAATCCAGCATAATAAAAAAGAAAGAAACGGCCACAATACCCAGATTGAAATTTTTATAACGAAAAATCTCAAAATCAATAAGATAAGGACGGTCTTTTTTTATTCTTCTCTTCTGGTTTTTTATAAAACCTAACAAAATTACAGCAGAAATAACCATCAGAAAAGCATTTTTGAAATGAAAACCTTCATGCTCAAACATTGTCAATGCATAAGTAACACAGAACAATCCCACGGAGATCATCAAAATGCCTCCCATATTCAAGGATTGCTTTACTGAGATTTTAGATTCATCCAATATTTTTAAACTCAGAAAGACCGCCGGAAGACCTATAGGAATATTCATCAGAAAAATAAGTCTCCAGGGTTCTTCCATCATTGTTAATGATGAAAAATATCCTCCGAGAAACTGCCCCAAAACAGTTCCTATCCCAATCGTAATCCCATACCATCCCATGGCTTTTGTACGTTCTTTATGATCTGGAAATAAAATCTGTATCATAGACAGTACCTGCGGGGCCATCATGGCAGCACTCATTCCCTGCACAAATCTTGAAATAACCAGCTGACCTGCTCCCACAGAAACTCCACAGGCGATAGAACTCAGCATAAAAGCAATCAATCCGATCGTATACATTTTCTTCATACCATATAAATCCCCCAGTCTACCTCCTGTAATCAGAAAAGAAGCGAAACCAATGAGGTATGCTGCAATCATAAACTGCATTTCCCCGTTGGAAGCATGAAGGTCATTCTGTATAGAAGGAATGGACACATTGATAATGAAAATATCCATAATCGTCAGCAGTTGACCAAAAAATACTATGATCAATTTCAAATACTTATAATTCATTTTTATATAGATATATCTATTTTTAATTATTAAAAAAAATTAGGGTAATAAACCCTGAACCATTTTTTTGACCTGATCAAAAGATTCATTTTGTCTATTAATCGTAGAGGTTACAACTGCTCCTTCTATTAAAAGGAAAATAGTGTCGGCTAACAAATCTGCATCCACCAATTCTTTTTCTGCCCCATATTCTTCTATGAGTGTTTTGATGATATCTTTCTGTTTTTCTTTATGCTGTCTGGCAAAGCTGGAAACGGAAGGATTACCCTCTCCTATTTCGGAGACAATTTTAATGAAATGACATCCAGCAAATTGGGACGTCTGCTGTAATTTTTTTCTGTAATCAATCAGTGCCAGAAGTTTTTCTCTTGGTTCAGAAATTTTGGATGTACTGCTTTCAAATCCTTCAAACCAATTGAGCTCTTCTTTTATAAGATAAGCCTGAAGAAGGTCATTTTTAGATGAAAAGTGGTTGTACAGTGAGCCAATAGCAATGTCAGCCTCTGCAATAATCTGGTTAATTCCAGTAGAATTGAAGCCCTGCTTGTAAAACAAATCCGAAGCGACTCTGATCATCCTATCTCTTACTTTTTCCTTTTTCATTCTGAAAATTTTTACAAATTTAATCAAAAAATAGATAAGTCTATCTATTTTTAAAATACAGATAAAATTTTTATTTTAGATCAGAGAAAAAAATCTGCTTCATTCAACCTTCAATCACATGAAATCATTTCCTTTATTTTTGATACTCTTACTGTTAATAGGCGTATCTTGTAATCCGTCACCCCAATCAAACCCAGCAAAAAATATGAGCTCCACCAATCCTGTTGTTTATTTTGAAATCCCTGTTCATGATCTGAAGCGTGCAGAAAAATTCTATTCTGCTGTTTTCAATTTTAGCTTTGAGAAAGAAATCATTGACAGTTATGAAATGGCTTTGTTTCCTTTTGAGGAAAAAAACAGCGGTATTACAGGAGCATTGGCAAAAGGAGATGTCTACAAACCTTCCAAAAATGGGGTCATTATTTATTTTAAGACGGAAAGTATTGACGAGACATTGAAAAAGGCTGTACAACATGGAGGCTCTGTACTTTATGCTAAAAGGACAGATGAAAAATATGGTTTTGCCGTAGCCGAATTTGAGGACTCCGAAGGGAACAGAATTGCTCTGCATGAAACCGTAAAATAGCTATACCATTTGATGCATATTAATTTTTTAAATAAGGTTAAGACATATTTTGTATCTTTAAATAACCATTTTTAAAAGATTAACTGGTAAATAACTATGGCGGAAGAACTATATTTCATCAAAACCAACCCTATTATTGCCAAAATCAATTTGTACAATAAGCTTAATCGTGACGAGGATAAGATTCTGAGTTTCCTTCAACCTGAAGCAAGAGCTACCCTTGAAACGATTAAAGAAAAAATACAGGACTCTGTTGAAGAGCTTACTCAGGAAGAGCTTTTACTTATTTTTCAGTGGTTCAGTAGTGTATATTCTTCAGATCATGAAGAAGTCAAGACTCAGCTTTTCATCAATGGTATTGATCTTTTTTACGAAATTCCAGCTGCTATTCACTCCGAAAATTTCCTCCAGATTCTTTCAGATTATGAAAAACTCATGAAGCAGGACATGAATTATATCGTTGATTCCCAAAACTTCAACCAGTTCCTGATCTACGGAATTTTTCTCACAGAAATTCTGAATAGAGAACAAGGGCATGAAAATATCCTTTGTGACTATCTGAAACCAGACAATAAGTCTTTGTATCTTCTTGCTGAAAATCAATTGAATTCAAAAGAATTCGACCCTAAAATCGTTCCTGATCTTCAGCATCATTTTACGGATCTTTATGATCTGACTAAGTTTTACAAAGGTCCTATTATCAAACTTGAGAATCAATAAAAAAAGAGGTTTTTCAGACCTCTTTCAGCATTTCAGGGTTTTTCATGAGATAATCTAATGCCTCTTTCACCGCTTTTTCAGGGCTTTTAGGATTGAATCCCAATTCATTTCTGGCTTTAGAAATATCAAAATCCTGCTGTAATCCTGAGAACATGGCAATATCTTTCCGGGTAAGTATCGGAGGTTTTCCACTCAGTTTTGCGGTCAATTCCATAAGGGCAGCAATGGTAAACAGAATTCCTTTGGGAACGGAACTCGGAATGTTCAGCTTCAGGTCCGGATACAGTGTATTGGCGAGAATGGTTGTATCGGTAATGGTCATACATTTTTCATTGGCAAGAATATAACGTTCACCAGATCGTCCTTTTTCAGCTGCCAGATAACATCCTTCTGCAACATCTTTTACATCTACCCAGTTCAGGGTAATTTTAGTATCTACAGGAATCTTTTTATTCAAAATTAATTTAAGAACTCCGTAGGAAACATTCAACGGTAAAAATGCTTTACTTCCAATCATGGCAGAAGGCATGACGGAAACCAATTCTATACCTAGTTTTGCAGCCAGATCAAAAGCTAGTTTCTCACCATCATTTTTAGAGTTATAATACATATCTCTACGGTCCGGATTATAACCATTGCTTTCTCTGGTAGGTAACTTTGTATAATCGAGTGCAGCAATAGAACTTACATACACTATTTTCTTCACACCTGCCTCCGCAGCTGCTTCGATGGTATTTCGGGTACCATTGATATTCACATCATAGATTTCTTTTTTGGGATCTTTAGCCCATAGTTTAAAAGAAGCTCCTACAGCATAGAATGTTTCCACTCCCTGCAGTGCTTTTACAAAAGAAGCTTTGTCGGTAATATCCGCCTGTACCAGTTCACAATCCAACCCTTCAAAAGGTTTTGTATTTTGTGTATTTCTTACGGCAGCCCGTACCGGAAGTCCCTGTTTCAGTAAAAATCTGACTAGATTATTTCCCAGATGTCCATTGGCTCCGGAAACAAGATTGATATGATTCTTTGTCATTGCATTCATTTTAATGCTGCAAAGTTCATCTTCCCGGCACCGGAACCACTTGACTTTTGTTAGTTAATTATTTTCCTCCGGATTCTACTCAGACTTTCCGGTTTCATTCCCAAAAATGAAGCAATATACTGGATGGGAACATTCTGAATAATTTCCGGATAATCTTCCATGAGTTTCAGATACCGCTGTTCAGCATTCAGAACAGACAATTCTCTGGAACGTTTTTCATTATAGGTAATGGACTGCTGGAAGACCGAAATACTGAAATCTTTCATTGCCTGACTTTGATTGATCAAATGATCCAGGTTTTCTTTGGAAATTCTCAAAAGCTCAGCATCCGTGGTGCATTCTATATTATTTTCAGAAACGGTACCGTTGATAAATTCTGAATAAGACGTAAAAAATCCTGGCGGACAATTGATATGCGTGGTCACTTCATTGCCATTCTCATCCATATAAAAAAGCCTAAGGTACCCTGAAACGATATAGTACAGGTATTCAGGTATTCTTCCAGCCTCTTCTATTACTGTGTTTTTTGAAAATACCACAGGCTCAAAGTATTTTTTGACAGCTTCGGTTTCTTCATGGGTAAAAGCATGAATGGAGTGAATATATTGTAATAGCTTGTCGTGCATTGATATTTTTTAGTCTTATACAAAAATACCAAAAGAAAATTTCAATATTGATGAGTTCAAAAAAATATTGCCCTCCAATGTAACATCTTGCATTCAATAATTGTCTTGTAAACATAACCGAAAGAAAACTACTGCTCAAAATGCAGTAAGAATAATTTTTTGAACCAGGATAAAAACTATAACACAGCCGGCAGTCTCCTTTACGATGTGGAACTGCTGGCTTTTTTATGAATCTGCCTGACTGCAAAAAAATAGTACAAAACACCTCCCACAGAATAGGCCAGTACATCATAAAAATCTCCGGTAAAATGGCTGGATAATTTCGGACAAAGCACTTCAAATAAAAAAGAGAGATAAAGCACTGAAGTCAGTACAAATTTAAAATCAGGTTTCCAGTGATAGCCTAATACAACATTCATGATATACTGTATCTGATAGCAATACATAGGAACGGTGATACAATCTGTAAAATAATCATTAAGAAACGGAATATAAATTCTGTTCTGTCTCAGTACAATAACTGCTGCCCAAACTGCCAGCCCAAGCAGAAACCAAAATGATATTCTTTTTTTCATTACATGTGAAGTACTGCCATGATAATTCCAAGGATTACCTGCAGGATTTTCGAAATAACTTCCTGGTGATCTGTTTTATTTTCCTTCCCGTTTTTCTCTGCTGTTTCGTAATCGAATTTTTGTTTTCCTTCCATTATTACAAAATTTGATACTGCAAATATATTAAATTAGAACATTTGTTCTAATTTTAAAAATATGATTTATATCCACTTTGATATTCTTATCTTTGAAGTATGAAGACCAAGGATAAAATTCTGTCCAAAGCACTGGAACTATTTAATGATAAGGGCTATAACAATATTACCACAAGGCATATTGCAGCTGAACTCAACATCAGTGCGGGAAATTTGCATTATCATTTCAAACATTCGGAAGACATTATTAAAATCCTTTTTGCTGAGCTTACCCTGAAAATGGATGAACTTTTGAACCAAATGAAAAAGAGGGAGAACAAAACTCTAGAAGACCTTTACCAGTTTACCTATTCTACCTGCAAAATCTTTTATTCTTACCGTTTCATATTTATCAATTTCATCGATATTCTTAATAAACTGCCTGATGTAAAATCCCGGTATGAAGGCATTAATTTTAGCAGAAAGGAAGAATTTGAACTGATATTTTCCGACCTCCAAAAAAATAATGTATTTCAAAAGGAGGTGCCCAGCTTTATTGTCGGGTGTCTTACCGAGCAGATCTTTATCATTGCAGACAACTGGCTTACTCACAACAGACTGATTTTAAAGCTTAATCCAAAAGAAGCCATACAGCATTATACCCTTCTTCAGATGAACCTTTTCTACCCACTTCTCAATAAAGAACAGCAACAGCTTTATGAACAGCAATATATCCGATAATCAGAACCTCATCATCAGAAAAGGAGAAATAAATGATCTTCCAGAAATGCAGCAACTTTTTACAGGAGCTATAGATGAAATCTGCAAAAAAGACTATGATCCTCAACAGCTTGAGGCCTGGAAATCTGGTGCTGAAAATGAAGAAAGATGGATGAATGTGATCAGCAATCAATTTGTTTTAATTGCTGTAAGTGATGGTCAGATGGCCGGTTTCTGTACTCTTGATAAGGGAAATTATATTGATCTTCTTTTTGTACACAAAAATTATCAGCATAAAGGAATAGCATCTTTGCTTTACAGTTTGATTGAACAAGAAACTCTTCAACATCATGAGAAACAACTCACGGCAGAGGTAAGCAAAACAGCCAGACCTTTTTTTGAAAAAATAGGATTTCAGGTGGTCACAGAACAGACGGTCTTTGTAAAAGGGATTGCTATGACCAATTATAAAATGACAAAAAACCTCTCCGCTTAATTTTCAGGCTATGGAATTACATCCGGAATACAATGAGTGCAGAATTTCAGTTCCACAGGAATTTGAAAATGTATTCACCCATTTTTATTTTGCAGAAAATACTTCAAAAACTCCGGTTACAAAAACACTTTTACCTACTTATCAGACTATTCTGTTGTTCTGTTTTGGAGAGAGTGCGGCGATGTCTACCCGGGGAAAAACAATTATTGGAGTTGATAAATGTATGGTATTCGGTCCTGTAAGACAGGCTTTTGATTATACGCTTCCGGTAGGCTGTTCCATTTTGGTTGCCAATTTTAAAGATGATGCATTTTTCAGATTTTTTGGAAAAGTATCTATTGAACAATCTATAAGGCATCCTGACGAATTGCTGAGAGAAAACTGTTTTACCGATCTGTGGCATCAGTTGACAGGATTACATTCCACCGCAGAGCAAGTGAGTCATATTCTTGAGTTCTGCAGACCTTATCTACAGCATCAGGACACTACCAGTAAGCTTTTGAGCAGTTTTGAAAACGATTTTTTTAATCCAATCAAGGTGATCGCAGCGCAAACCCATCAGACCGAAAGAAATATCCAGCGCAAGCAGAAAGAGCAGTTTGGATATTCCTTAAAAGAACTTACCCGTTATAATCGTTTTTTAAAAGCGATAAAAGCCCTTGAAGAGAGAATCGGAAAACAGGATAAAATAAAGTGGTTTGATATCATTGCTGAATGTGGTTACTATGATCAAAGTCAGCTCATCCATGATTTCAAGCATTTTATCAACATTTCACCCGCTCAGTATTTAAAATTCCAGCAGGAGATCTGTAATCCAAAATCTGAATAGACCGTTTCGTTTTCTTACAATTTTTGAAAAGTACACCACCCTACATTTGTCTCATTAATCTTAACAATCAAAACAATGAGACATTTAATCATTTACGCACATCCTAATGAAAACAGTTTAAATCATAGTCTTTTAAACACTGTTGTCGAAACACTCCAATCCCGCGATCAGGAGGTTATTGTGAGAGATCTTTATAAAATAGGTTTCGATCCTGTATTTTCTTTGCAGGATATGCAGGGACAATTTCAAGGAAAACTATCAGATGATGTAAAACTTGAACAGGAGCATATTTCATGGGCAGAACAGATTACTTTTATTTATCCTATTTGGTGGACAGGGCTTCCGGCTATGATGAAAGGGTATATAGACCGTGTATTCAGTTATGGTTTTGCGTACCGCTATGACCAGGGCATACAGAAAGGACTTCTGAAAGGTAAAAAGACTGTGATTATCAATACCCACGGAAAATCTCATGAAGAATATGAAAAAACAGGGATGGATAAAGCACTCACTTCAACCTCTGACAATGGTATTTTCATCTATTCCGGGCTGGAAGTCATCAGACATTTATTTTTTGACAAAGCAGATAAAGCTTCCTCTGAAAATCTTGAAAAATGGAAAGATCAAATTAGAAATTTATACTCTGATTATGTATTAAATTATTAATTTTTTTCTATGAAAATACTTACTGAAAAACAAAGCATCAGCCCAGTTGTACGAACTTCTTACCAAGTGACGAAGAAAATAATAAAATACAGTTTTTATATCTTTATCCTGTATTTTGCTTTTAAGGGATTTATGGCATGAAATTGGCTTCAAAAATCGCAAGTAAAATTGTTTTGAACCATTATTTTAAGCCATTAAGATAGATGGATGGTTAAGTTTTTTCTTAAAAACAAATCTTGTTATAACCCTGCAATACGTCTTAATGGTTTAAATATTGGCTCCACAGGAAATTCCTGTTATATTTGCATCACAATGAAACATTTAAACAGTATACTACGTCTTCCATTCTTCAGTGAATATTACACTCCGGGCTATCGTTCGGGGAGACTTTCTATATCTGTAATCCAATAAAATAATCTAACGTATATATAGAGCCCGGACATTACCTGTCCGGGCTTTTTTCATTTTAAAACTATTCAACATGATTCATCCATTACAAGAAAATGTGGCTATCATCCTGCCGGAAAACGGTTTGGAAGAAAAACTTGCCCAAGCCAAAAAGGAAAGTAGAAAGCTTTCTATTAAACTAGGTTTTGATCCCACGGCTCCGGATTTACATTTGGGACATGCGGTGGTTCTCAAAAAGCTGAAACAGTTTCAGGATTTGGGGCATCAGATCATTATTATCGTAGGCAGCTTTACCGCAAGAATTGGTGATCCTACAGGAAAAAATAAAGCAAGAAAACCTTTAAGTGCTGAAGATGTACAGCATAATGCCCAGACGTATATCAATCAACTTTCCAAAGTGATTGATGTTCAGAAAACAAAAATTGTTTTCAATTCTGACTGGCTGGATGCGCTTAGCTTTTCAGAGGTTATCCAATTGCTTTCCAAAGTGACCGTTGCCCAATTGATGCAGCGCAATGATTTCAATAAAAGGTTTACAGAAAACACGCCTATAGCGATGCATGAACTGGTATACCCTATTCTTCAGGGTTTTGATTCTGTAAAAATTGAATGTGATATTGAAATGGGAGGTACGGATCAGCTTTTCAACTGCACGATGGGAAGGCAGCTTCAGGAAGTTCACCAAATGCCTGCTCAGATTGTGATGTGCATGCCCTTGCTGAGAGGTCTTGATGGAAAAGAAAAAATGAGCAAATCCCTGAATAATATTATCGGGCTGACAGATGAACCCAATGAAATGTTTGGAAAAACAATGTCTATTCAGGATGCACTGATTGAAGAATTCATCAATCTGACCACCGATTTTTCTACGAAAGATAAGACAGCACTTATTTCCAGGATAGCAGAAGGTGAAAATCCTATGAATATCAAAAAACTGATCGCTAAAAATATCATCAGCCAATACCATGATGCAGCTTCAGCAGAAAATGCAGAACAGTTCTTTATCAATCAGTTTCAGAATAAAAATTTTGAAGAGAAAGTGTATGAATCTGTTTCTATAAGTTCTTTGAAAAGAATTCAAAACAAAATATCTCTTCTTGAGCTTTGTCATCAGCTTAAAAATGATCTCAGCAAATCAGCGGTTCGAAGATTAATTGAAAATGGAGGAGTTCAAATCAATAGCACTAAAATAACGGACCCAAATGAAGAAATGGAACCTATCCCTCAAACTAAAATAAAAATCGGGAAAAGGGGCTTTTTTGAGTTAATATAAAGCTGGAAGATGGGAGCCGGAGGATGGAAGTTTTGTCAGACGATGAACTGATGAAGTTTTTTGATTGAGATATTTTTGAAAGTTCTTTTTGAATTAAAAGGCAAAAAGTTCTTTACAACACAAAAATAACTTCCATCCTCCATCTTCCTTCTTCCCGCTTCCCTCCTTCAACTTATTTCAATATCTTCGTTTTCTTAAAAACGATTTCCAATGAGCTATATCATGGTTGACATAGAGTCGGACGGCCCGATTCCCGGCGATTTTTCAATGGTATGTTTCGGGGCAGTACTCGTTAATGAAGAGCTTGACACTACTTTTTATGGAAAACTGAAACCTGTTTCTGAAAAATTCAATCCTGATGCTTTGGCTATTTCCGGTTTCAGCAGGAAGGAAACAATGAATTTTGATGATCCTGAAGAAGTAATGCTTGCCTTTGAAGACTGGATTAAAACAAATTCCAAAGGCAGACCTATTTTCATCAGTGATAATAATGGTTTCGACTGGATGTTCATCTGCTGGTATTTTCATCATTTTATCGGAAGAAATCCTTTTGGCTTTTCTTCCAGGAGGCTTTCTGACCTTTATTGTGGATTGGAAAAAGATACTTTTGCCCAATGGAAGCACATTCGCAAGACTGAACACACGCACAATCCGGTAGATGATGCCAGGGGAAATGCTGAGGTTTTGCTGTACATGAAAGAAGAAATGGGACTGAAAATTGCATTAAAGTAGACACTCTAATTTTTATTTTTGAATATGAATCTTGACCTTCACTACAAAAAAGCTGATGATACCGATATTGATTTTCTTCTTGATCTCAGAATGAAAACCATGAATCCTCATTATAAAACTTCAGGGCTTTCTACTGACCGGGAAACAACGATGCAAAGAGTTCTGTATCAGTTTGAAAAAGCCAATATTATTTTTTTAGACAATCAACCCATCGGGCTGCTAAAACTAGACAGAACATTTACCAACATTGAAGTCCTTCAACTTCAGATTGATCCCAGCCAGCAAGGTAAAGGACTTGGAAAAAAGATTTTATCTGATATTTTGGAGGAAGCTTCATTAGCAGGAAAAACAGTATCATTAAGTGTCTTAAAAACCAATAAAGCCCAGCATCTTTATACAAGTCTGGGTTTCAGAATCGTGGATGAGGATGAGTATTCTTATTTTATGGAAACGGAAAAGCAGTAAGTGGGATCGTTTTAGTTTTGGCTAAAGCCGTTGAATTTTTCCTTTGATTCAAACACAAATCTCACAAATAGATGGGCACAAATAGCCACAATCATCTGCGAGATCTGAAAAATTTGAGATTGCTTCACTGCGTTCGCAATGACCGTTTACTGATTTGCCATGGTTACATAGATCAGTCTTCCGCCTTCTTCCGCAGAAAGCAGTATTTTTTTTCCATCTGTAAGCTCAACCATGGAACCGGGTGGAATTTCTTTTTGCTCTGTAACATCTTTCATTCCGGATAACCCCTGATTTACCAATACCCATTTTCCCTGATGGAAGGTAAAGTATCCCACCGGCATTTTATCCTGCATGGTAAGATTTTCATTTCTTATCACTTTTCTGGAAACATGCCACTTGAATAAATACTGATTGTGATAGACCATCAATCTGTGGTTTTCCGGTTTCCATACCTCATCATCAAATTTAAAATACAGATCCAAAACCGGTAATGTTCCCTGATGAGGTGTTCCACAGAAAGGACATTTGGGTTTGCTGGTATTATCAAAGACATACCATTTTTCGGTACAGTTGGAATTATGACAAGGCTGTATCAGGTCTACCGTTTTCAATAAGGCGCTTTCCCATTCATTGGCTGTAGGACGCCTGATGGGATCATGCAGTCCATCTATAAATGCTTTCCTGAACAGATCTGAAAGGTAAGGACCTGTTATGGTATAAGGAATCTTTTGCGGATCGCCCCATAATGCATCCCATTTTCTGAGATGATCTGCTTTTACATGATTGGAAGAATCTTCCGGATGTTCTATAAACAGGGCTTTTTCTCCCATGGATAAAATTTCATCTTTTTCGGAATCCAGATCCCAGATTTTCCCTCCACGCAATGGGTGCCTTCTCAGCAGGTACATATAAATCAAAACAGCAAGAGCATGAAGATCTGTTTTTTGATTGGGCAGGTACCGTTTGGGATCCTGAAGACTCAGATTTTTTGTCTTTAAAACTTCAGGAGCAATAAAATCTGCGGTTCCTATGACTTCAGGTTGAAACAGTTTTGGAACAACCAAACCGTCTATATCAATGATACAGGCAGATTTCGAAACCGGATCTACCAGAATATTATTATAGGACAGATCAGAATGTGCCAGCCCCATCTGATGCAGCTTTTTTACTCCCCTGCTGATATTGACTGCAATTTGAAAATAGCTCAACCAATCCCCCAGCTCGGACTGATCCAGTCTCAACGGATATTGCTGATTTCTGAACACCGGAGCGGTAAACCATTTCCCTACTTTATCCTGTCCCTGGATATTATCTGAACCGATATATCCTTTGGAAAAATAAAATTTATTGTGATAAACAGGAACCACAATTCCTGTGAGTTTATTTCTTTCAACGATATCGTACGGCCATCTGAATATTTCGTTCAGAAAGTATTCGGAGGTATTTCCATTCTGTATACTCTGCAGATAGGTAGAAACAATTCTCATGATTCTTTCTTTTTGCCCTTCATCCAACGGACTTCGGTAAAAAGCGACTACATAATCTCTATCAGGCGAAAAATAAACATCTTTCACCCCGCCCCGGATGGGATTTTCATCTACGTATTCATACGATTTGGCTGTGTCCAGAACAGAAACAACCTTAATGGTCTTTTTCATGGTATTAATAGATTATGGCCAATGTACGGTCATCATGGTTTCCTCTGCTCCAGAAATCGCTCCATAGGAGAAGCTGTTCATCAATTTTTTCATCGTTGACGAAATCTGCTTTCGTCCGGTCATCATTATTTCCGGCAAGGTCTTCAAAAAGGGACTTCCAGTTTTGGGTATCTTCCAGTTTGTTTTCTGTGGTAAATTTAGGATCATAAATACCATCTGTCATCAGTATCAGATAAGAAAAATCATCCACACAGGTCATTCTAAAACGGGAAGCTATCTGATCATTGAAAATTTCTTTCATGGTGATAAAGCGGGTTCCTCCTCCAAATTCTCCCACATCCATCTGATTTAAGAGTTTCACTTCGGAAAAGTCAGTATTAATAAGGTTGATCGGGCAGTCTCCTACACCAAAGCTCAGAATGACATATCCGAAACTGAACTTTTTAAGTAATGTAAAAATAAGGGTTGCATGCAGATCATTTACAGACAACGCATTTTCTGCTGCCGTTTTTTCTAAGGTGTGATAGACATCCCAAACGCCTCCCGACAAAAGATTGATGATATTGGATTCTGCATCGGAACGTTCTTTACTGGAAGATTCAGAAGCGTACATACAGTTGATATTGTTTTCAATTTGGCTTATTATTTCCTGTGAATTGAAAAACTGATTGATCGTTGCCGTAGCCAATTTTGAACCTTCTCTGGCAGCCTTAGCCGAGCCCGCCCCATCTGAAACAGAAATAATATTCCAGTCCGCAGGAAGCTTATTTACTGCAAAATCATCTTCACGGAATTTTCCTTCATGAGCATGGGAACGCCCTCTTTTGGAAGCCACTACAATTTTTTTGTCTGAAAATGAACCTTTAAAGGAGTCTTCTTCAGATTTATAAAAAGCAGCATTTTTATCGCTTGGAATATTTTTCCACAAGTCTTTCGGATCTGCGTTTACAAAAAGCTGAATCTTCTTTATTTCAATCTGGTCCCGATCATGAATGTGATAAAAATGAACATCCAGATGATACATATTATTCGTAACCGGAGTTCCCGAAAGGGTATTATTTTCAAAAGTAAGTCCCGTTTCTTCCAGGTTTCCGATCTTCTGGATCTTTATGTTCGGAAAATCTTCCATAGCAAGGCTGAATTCATAGAACTGCTTTACACTGGCATTCTTCAACACCCAATGGGCATCTTTAAACTCTTCTTTTTCTTTATAAACAACAGCTTGTTCCATAGTCTTTGGCTTAGATTCAGAGGCTGATTTCCTGAAAAATTTGCCCATCATTAGCCCAGAGTTCTGTTAATATCAAATCCACCACCAGAGAATCCGTAATAATCTGAAGTTCCACACCATGGACATTTGCTATATCCTTCTCCTCTCAGGCAGTGAATACCACCACATGAACAGGTAGCCAATGCAATAGGATTTGCACAATGAGGACATGAAGTACCTCCTTCCAGTTCTTCTATATTAATTTTAAGGGAAGTTTTCTGATTTGAGGAAAGTCTGTAGTAGGCTTTTTCATCAATTTTATAAGCTCCATCCAATTTGTAATATCTTGTAGCCATTCCCGGAATGCTTGATTCGGCGAAGGCTTTTTTAAATTTCATCAGATAAAGCTTTTCCGTTTCCTGACATTTTCCGTTCAACACCACAAAATTATTGTCCGGAAATTTCTGTTCCATTTCTGGATCTACTTTTTCCAGAATAAGAGAATCGATCTTGGATAGATTAATTCCTTCTTTTTTCGCTTCCGTTACACTCTGGCTGGTTGTTTTAATAGAATCCGTTACCCATTTAAAAAATTCTTTATAGGAGTTTTCATCCGAATTATTGAATAATAATACATTATCGGCTAAAGACCCGAGAAGTTTATAATTGGTATTTTCACCTATGGATACAGCAATCGTATTAGGTTTTCCGCTGTATTTATGCGTCCATCTTTCAATGGCTTTGGTGGCGTCATCAGTAGGAACTCCATCCGTAAACAGGAAAACAATGGGCTTCCAGTCTCCTTTTCGTTCATAGGTTGTTTTCACAATATCCCTGTCGATACAGTCCATTATTTTGATCAGTCCCTGTGAAAGTGACGTACCGCTTCCAATAGGAATCTTAGGCGGATAAAAACTGATAATATCCTGCATGGGAGTAATCACTTCTGCTTCTCCGGCAAAACCTACCACGGAAATATAAACGGTTTCTAATGAATAGGGATCTTTTTTCAATTCCCTGATGATATTGGCGATACCTTCCTGTACCTGCTCAATAGGTTCTCCTACCATAGATTCGGAGATATCTACTAAAAAATAAATAGGCAGTCTTCTCATATTGTAAAGACAATTTTTTAAATAATAATAGTAAGCTCCGATGGTGGCGGAGGTAAGGTAATATTTTCTCCCGTATTCTGAGATTGCCCTCCCTGTGTAATGGAAGAACTTACCCACTTGAAAAAGGAAGAAAGAGTAATAGCATCTGTAGTATCTAGTTTGACTACATGATCCGTCAGTTCTTTCAGAAACTGTTCATCTGCTTTTGGACCTGCTGCACACCCTACGATGGCACCAAATTCCAATCCTCTGATTACAGGAATCATCTGCCTGTACTTCTGAATATCCGAAGGCTTTCCATCCGTAAATATAAATAGTAACGGCTGCCAGTCTCCTTTTGCATCAGCTGATTCTTTTATAATTTCTTTCTGAACCAATTCGGAAACCATTTCCAGCGCAGCCCCCGTATGAGTGGGTCCGCTATCCGGGCAGGTAATTTCCATCGGGTAAAAACTCACCAGATCTGTTAATGGTATAATATTCTTAACATCTCTATCGAAGGTAATGACACTCAAATGCAAGCTGTCCATCGCCTGTGGATCTGCACGAAGCATACTTATAAGGCCGTTGAATCCGTTATTCAATGCCTGAATAGGTTCTCCATTCATAGAACCTGAAGTATCTAATAAAAAATAAGCTAATAATCTCCTGCTCATTATAGACAAGTATTAATTCTGAAGCCGGCGGAGGAAGTCGAAGACTTCCAAGCCGGCTTTTATGTGAGTTGAAAAAAATCGAGAATCTAGTTGGAATAAGAGTACTGCTGTCTCAGAATATCTATAAAGTTATCTGTATGATGCGGCTCTCCCACTGCACGGAATTTCCAGTCGCCATTATGACGGTATGCTTCTGCAAAAACCATAGCACACATACCATTCATACTTGAATCTCCGGAAAGACTATATTTTGTAATTTCTTTTCCTGTAGCATCTACGGCACGGATAAATGCATTTTCGATCATTCCGAAGTGCTGATTATTAGTTTTTCCCTGATAAATGGTAACAAGAAACACAATTTTCTGATAACTCTGATCCAGCTGGTCCAGTTTCACAATGATCTGCTCATCATCTCCATCTCCCGCTCCGGTTCTGTTGTCTCCTGTAAGCCATACATTTCCACTAGGGTGCTGCATAGAATTGAAGAAAACCACATCTCCCTGATAAAGTCCCATTTGTCTTCCGTCATTGGTCTGTACCGTTCTTCCAAGATTGGCTACTTTCCCGTTGCCATCCAGAAGAAAAGCTACTGCATCAAGATCATATTCAGCTTCTTTACTGAACAGTTTTCCAAAGAATCCACTGCCCTGCTTCCTTACATCCCATCCTAAACCAATGGTTACTTTTGAAAGATCATAAACGCTTTCTCCGCGGTCATTCTTTCTTAAATCTATCGTTTGTCCTTTCTGTAAATTAATTGCCATAGTTATCGTTTTGTGTATTTGATGATTTTATTTGATGATTTGCCCTTTGTAGTATTTTTCAAGGAAGAAACCAAGGTCTGCTCTATATCCAATCCCTGAAGCTTCAAATTTCCAGCTGCCATTTCTTTTGTACAGTCTTCCGAATTCTACTCCTGTTTCAATAGAGAAATCTTCATCCAGTTCATATTTTGCAATTTCCTGGTGGGAATGATTGTCTACCACTCTGATATAAGAGTTTCTTACCTGTCCGAAATTCTGTCTTCTTCTTTCAAAATCTTCTATGGTGACCACAAAAAGGATCTCTTCGACTCTTGAGTCTACTTTATCCAGATCTATAACAATAGCTTCATCATCGTCACCATCACTGTTTTTCCCACTGGGATCATCCCCTGTATGGGTAAGAGCTCCATCCGGAGAATTCAGGTTATTGTAAAAAACAAAATATTCTTCACTTACTAATTTTCTGTCAGAATCAATCATGATTGCAGAAGCATCCAGATCAAAGTCATAACCGGTTCCTTCATTCGGGTCCCAACCCAATCCAATCGTCATTTTAGTCAAGCCTATCTCGATCTTTTGTCCTTTCTGTAGATTAATTGCCATAGTGTTTTATATTATGATTATTTTTTGCATTAAGATAGAAGTGATTTACGAATTGACCAAATTTATTGACAGAAAAATGATCCTCACAGCCCAATTAAAACTATTTAAGTCACAAAATGACCATAAAAAAAGGTCCAATTAAAAAATTGAACCTTGTATTGTATAAAAGTATGTTGAATTAATCTTCAAAATTCTTATCTGAAGCGGCAGCATTTCTTGCTTTGGCCAGCATAGGAATGGAAATCAATCCCATCACCAGCATAATCACAATCTGCAGCGGTAAAGAAATAAAAGAATACGTAAGCCCCATTTCACCTCCAAAATCTGCGCTTTTTCCTACTGCAATAAAAAGAGCCATAAAACCGTATTTCATTGCAAGATTATAAGCTCCAATTCCTCCACTGGCAGGAATAATCATTCCCAATGTTCCCACAACAATAATGAAGAAACCGTCAGCAAAGGTAAATGCGGATGTTTCAGGAAGTGCAAAGCAAACCAGATAAGCTGCTAAATAATAACAAATCCAGATTCCTAAAGTATAAAGGATGAATTTTCCTTTTTCTTTTAATTTAAAAATGGAAGTTAATCCTTGAAGAATCCCTTTTCCAAAACTGATCAGTTTTTCTTTTTTATATTTATAAAGAAGGCTTAAGCCGACTAAAACCAATATTCCCAGAGCAATTTTAACATACAAATAAAATGAATCAAAATTATTTACTCCAAGCTTTATCATTTGTTCTTCAAAAAAGTTAGGAACAAATTTTTCCTTCTCATCTTTCTTATCCATTACAAAATGATAGAAAGAAATAATTGCATTAAATTTAAAAATCACTGTTAATAATAAAAATGCAAGCATACAAACCAAATCAATCACTCTTTCCAAAATGATAGTCCCAAAAGATTTGTCTACAGGTACTTTTTCCACTCCATACAAAGCTGTAGCTCTTGCCACTTCACCGCTTCTTGGAATGGTAAGATTCATCAGATATCCAAATGATATGGACCAAAGAGAATTGGAATTTGAAATTTTGTATCCCATGGGTTCCAGCATCAGGTTCCAGCGAATAGCCCTGAACCAATAAGCAAGAAGTCCAAATACAGAAGCAAACAATACCCAAAGATAATTGGCCTTTGCCAGGGACTTCTGAATGACTTTAAAATCAAGCCCTCTTAAGGCAAGCCATAAAAAAAAGCCTGCAAAAGCAAGCGATATTACTATTGTTAGTATTGATTTTACCGGATTTTTTGATGTCTTCTCCATGTATTACGTAAGAAGGTTTGTTTTTTCATCCGGGAAAACGATCTTCGGCTGGAAGTCTTTTGCCTCCTCCGGGGTCATCTGTGCATAAGCGATAATGATGATGATATCATCTCTCTGTACTTTTCTTGCAGCAGGCCCATTCAGACATACTTCTCCTGATTTTCTCTTCCCTTTGATAACGTAGGTATCAAAACGTTCTCCGTTGTTTACATTCACGATATAGACTCTTTCTCCTACTACCAAACCGGCAGCTTCTATAAGATCTTCATCTATCGTTATACTCCCTATATAATTAAGGTCAGAGGCCGTTACTCTCACCCTATGAATCTTAGACTTGAAAACTTCTATTAACATGATGCAAATTTATTAATAAAAATTTATAAAACGAGCCTTTCATCTTATTTTAAAACTCCCACAAACACAGGGGTTTAATTTTAAAAAATACAAGAAATTGGAAAATTGCTTACAAATTTAATAATCATATGGTTAAAAATATTAATTGTTTACACTCAATTTAGGATTTAATAAATGAAGGAAATAATATTAACTTTTTGCTAAAGTCAATAAACATAAGCATTTGGCATGATTTTAGTAACGCGTAACGTAGATTTTCTGTGAAAAGTGGAATTATCATATTTTAACTGTTTTCACCGAAAAGTAAAAACATTTTACAAGTTTTAATAAAAAAATTGCACAATTAGAAAATAGTATTATATTTGCTATAATTACGAACTAACTTTAATATTAAAAATTATGAACAAGTCTGAATTAATCGACGCAATCGCAAAAGATGCAGGTATCACTAAAGTTGCAGCAAAGGCTGCTTTAGAATCTTTCATTGGTAACGTAACTACTACATTAAAGAAAAAAGACGGAAAAGTTTCTTTAGTAGGTTTCGGTACTTTCTCAGTAGCTGAGAGAGCGGCTAGACAAGGGATCAACCCTGCAACTAAAAAACCGATCAAAATCGCTGCTAAAAAAGTTGCTAAATTCAAGGCTGGAGCTGATTTATCAAATGCAGTTTCTGGTGTTAAGAAAAAATAATCATTCAGATTACAAAAATTCAAGGGCTGTTTCTTAGAAACGGCCTTTTTTATTTCAAATAGTGAGAGAAAATTAAACCGTTAAGGAGTTTTGAAATGGTTAAGAGTTATTAAGTTTTGGCTAAAGCCCTTATCATTATTCATAAAAAAATAAGCGGGCTAAAGCCCGCTTCTATTGATAGTATAAAGTTTATAATTTTTCTGGAAGTCAGTTTACTATAAAACTGACATCACTAATTTCTAGCTTCTAATCTAAGGTGCTAGTCTCGAAATCTTCCAATCCAGATCTTCAAGCTGGTAGATTATCCTATCGTGAAGACGGTTGGGTCTTCCCTGCCAGAATTCAATTTCATAAGGTCTGGCAAGATATCCGCCCCAATTGGCTGGTCTTGGAACTTCAATATTTTCGTATTCTTTTTCCAGGTCTTTCAGTTTTTCCTCTAAAAATTCTCTATTGGGAATAACCTCGCTTTGTGGAGAAACGGCAGCCCCCAGCTGGCTTCCTTTCGGCCTTGAATGAAAATACCCATCACTCAGGTTTTCTGCCACTTTCTCAAGATCTGCTTTAATGATGATCTGTCTTTCGAGATTAGGCCAGAAAAAATGCAGACAAGCTTTATGGTTGCTTTCTATTGCTTTTCCTTTTCGACTGTTATAATTAGTATAAAAAATAAACCCTTCGTGGGTATATGCTTTAAGAAGTACCATTCTTGTTCTTGGACAGCCATCTTCCTCTACTGTAGAAACAGCCATAGCATTGGCTTCTGAGATCATTGGGCTCTCACTTGCATCCAAAAACCAGTCTCTAAACTGTTCAATTGGATTTTGTTTTATCTCACTTTCAATAAGTTGGGATTTCTCGTACACTTTTCTTTTGTCGTGCAGGTTTTCCATAAATATTTTTATTAAATTTGAGTATGAATCACTCATACAAAGGTAAAATATTAATCTCGACCCCTGACATTTCCGGCGATATTTTTTCAAGATCGGTAGTATTGGTTATTGAACATAATGAAAGTGGTGCATTTGGTTTGATATTGAATAAAAAGAACAGCCAGATGAGTAGCAAATTCAAGGATTTTTTTGACTTTAAAATTGAGGTATATGATGGAGGACCTGTAGAAAATGACAAGGTATTTTTCATCGTAAAAGGTAAAAAGGTTACAGAAATCTATACAGACATCACTGATGAATACTATCTTACAGAAGATATTGAACGTATTATAAATGCAGTTTTGAGCAGTGAACTGAATATTGAAAATATTAAAATATTTTCAGGCTATTCGGGTGGGCTCCTAACCAGCTAGATACTGAAGTTCAAAGGAAAATGTGGACAGTAGTAGATGTTTACAATCTTGATTATACGCTTCCCAATGATCAGACCCTTTGGAAGTCTATCATGCACAATCTTGGGGGAGAATTTCTTCTCTGGGCTAATTCTCCTGAAGATATTTCATTGAACTAAAAAGTATATTTTTCATCTCATTAGAACAATTAACAAACTTTAAGATTCCTTTAACCAATTTTAAAGAAAGTTTTTCCGTTCTTTGAAAAACCAAAAACCACTGATATGAAAGGTATTACATTACTTGCTTTATCAATATTTTCTACTGCATTTTTATCATTCACCCCTATCAACAAAAAATACATTGTCATAGATGCTGGTCATGGCGGAAATGATTTTGGGGCTACGCATGGTGAAATTTTAGAGAAAAATATTTCGTTAAGCGTTGCTAAGGAAATTCAGAAGTTCAATAAAAGTCAGGATAAATATGAAGTTATTTTAACACGTGATTCTGACAGCTATCCTACTCTTTCTGATAGAACCAATCAGATCAACAAACTGAATCCTGC
Source organism: Chryseobacterium sp. MEBOG07 (assembly GCF_021869745.1). Lineage (NCBI taxonomy): Bacteria > Pseudomonadati > Bacteroidota > Flavobacteriia > Flavobacteriales > Weeksellaceae > Chryseobacterium > Chryseobacterium sp. MEBOG07. Next base: position 1,354,900 of record NZ_CP084579.1, on the reverse strand, counting down.
AATGGTGATCTCACTTCACGTCAACAGCTCTCCTCAAAAGGAAACGGTTGATAACGGATTTGAAGTATACACTCAGAATTCTGATGTTTCAAAGGAACTTGCCGGAAAGATTTATAAAAAATTCAATGCCCACAAAATAGAGGAAAGTAATCTGCATATTTTAAGGGAAACTAAAGCTCCTGCAGTATTGGTAGAACTTGGGTTCATCAATAATTCTGAAAACAGGAATTATATTACCAGTGAAAAAGGACAAAAAGAAATCGCACAGAAATTTGTTGATGTCATCAACGAATATTAAATAAAATAAACAATTTCTGATTTACTCAGAATAAAACCCGGTAAAGGACTTCTGGAACTTTGTTGTTTACCGGGTTTGTCAATTTTTATGAATTAAAGCTTTTTTTCCAGCTTTCTACCAATTCTAAGAAACGGGCGTTCTCAAAAGTCTTATTTCTTATCTTCCCTACAGAAAATATCCCTTTTTCATCAGAAATCATTAAGATTTCTTCTGCTTTCTGAGATTCGAATGCGATGATCTCGTGTTCCTGAATATCTGCAAGGTTGTTTTTATGTAAAAAAGTAACAAAATTTTCCATCACAGGAGAAATGTATGCTCCTTCAGTCTGCTTGGGTACTTTAATAACATCTCCTTCCAAAAAAAGAAGATTACCCGCAGTGGTACGAGCTATTCTCTTGTTTGGATTCAGAAGAATCACGTCATCAAGGTCATTTTCCTGCGCATAGATCGCTCCGTAGATAGTTTCCGGACAGTGAACTCTAATATTGCTTAAAAGGTTATTATTAACGTTAATTTCCTTAATCAGATCCAGATCCAAAGGTCTTTGATGAACTGCAAGTACATCCTCCATTTCCGTCACTTCATAAAAATAGGAAACAGAAGATTTCGCCAATGTCAGTCCGTCATTATTTCTGAACACCTGAAAATTAATAATCCCGTTTTTTATTTCTTTTCCTTCAATAATATCTTTCTGAAAAAGAGTTTGAAAAAATTCCAGGGTGTAAGTGAGAGGGATATTCATTCTCATCTTTCTCATGGAAGCCATCAAGAAAAAATAGCATTCTTCGTCCATGATCAAACCACCATTTCTTACAAAGAAAGAAACCTTCACTGAGTCACCCAAAAGAAAGGCTCTGTTCTTTAGATTTAACTCGTCTGATGTAAAATATTGATTTTCCAATTTTTGATGCGATTTATTTACAAAAAAATAATGAACGATAAATCGTTCATCAGTTTTATCATTTAATAAAGTCCGACATTATGCCGCACCTAATTTTATTCTGAGATTTTCAATAAGATTTTCCCAATATAGTGCATTTTCTTCTTCATCTCCTTCCTCACAGAAATCTGTAATATTAAGGGCTAAATCTTCAGTAATATCATCTATTGTGATAGTCATTTCAAAGAAATTCTTAGTTCCTTCATCTTCTTCCCATCTGAAACGCACGAAACCTTCAGGCTTATATCTGATCAAAGTGGCCTTCTCAGCAGGTCCTCCGCCCCAGCTAAAAAAGAAATCATCGCCTTTCTCTGTTACCTCATCCGCAAACCATTCAGATAATCCCTCCGCAGTTGCCAGATATTCGTATAAAATCTCTGATAAACAGTGCATTGGATATTCGTAATGGACTTTATGTTTCGCCATATAATCTTTGTTTTATCGTCCCGCAATATATAAATTAATTTTTTTATTACGCAAAAAAACAATTACTATTTTATAGAATCTGTATGATATTTATCACCGGATTCAAATCTTTATTATGGTAAATTTTAATTCATAAAACTACGATGTGAAGCATAAAAAAATCTCTCCTTTTCAGAGAGATTGTATCTTTAATTTTCGTTGAGAATATCGAGAATAATCTGACATCCTTCTTTGATTTCTTCCAGCGATAATGTGAGGGGCGGAGAGATTCTCAGGTATTCATTTCTGTACAGCTGCCAGAAAACAACAAGTCCTCTTTCCATGCATTTTTTAGCCACTTCCAGCGTATATTCAGGGGTTCCTAAGTTCACGGCAAGCATTAAGCCTTTACCATTGATATTTTTAATTTTCGGGTGAACTAAAAGTTCTCTGAATAGTTTTTCTTTTTCTTCTACTTCATTCATTAATCCGCTTTCCAGCACTTCTTTTAAAGTAGCGTGGCTTGCAGCAGCGATCAATGGATTTCCTCCAAAAGTAGTAATGTGCCCCAGTTTTGGTGAATGCGAAAGGGTCTCCATAATTTCTCGGGAACTCATAAAAGCACCTACGGGAACTCCCCCTCCCATTCCTTTCCCCATCACCAGGATATCCGGAACGATTCCAAAATGCTCGAAAGAGAATAGTTTTCCTGTTCTCCCAAATCCGGGTTGTATTTCATCCAAAATCAAAAGTGCTCCTACTTCTTCACATCTTCTTTTTAGCTTGATCAGATAGTCATTATCGGGGACCAGAAATCCTGCTGCTCCCTGAATGGTTTCAAGGATAACGCAAGCGGTCTTTTCTGTGATCTTATCGAAGTCTTTTTGATTATTAAATTCGATAAAAGAAACCATTGGCAATAAGGGACGGAATTCTCTTTTATGCGTTTCATTTCCTGAAACACTCAAAGCACCGTGCGTATTCCCGTGATAGGAATCTTTAAAGGAAATAATCTCTTCTCTCCCTGTATATCGTTTTGCCAGTTTTAAGCTGCCGTCAATAGCTTCTGCACCGCTGTTCACAAGATAGGTAACTTCTAATGGATCCGGAGTAGCTTCTGCAAGCAGTCTGCATAGTGCTATAGGTTTTTCCTGCGCATATTCTCCATATACCATCACGTGAAGGTATTTATCTGCCTGTTCTTTGATTGCATTCACAATTTTAGGATGTGAATGTCCCAGCGTATTGGCAGAAACTCCAGCTACAAAGTCAAGATATTTCTTTCCGTCTGTACCATAAATATAGCTTCCTTCTGCTTTTTCAACTTCAAAACCTGCCGCGAATTTTGTGGTTTGAGCCTGATATATAAAAAAATCTTTATGCATTTCCATTGTCTCCAAAATTTCAGCAAAGCTATAAAAGATTCATTAAATGCTGAAATTAATACATAAAAAAGACCAGCGTATACTGGTCTTTTCTATTATTTTCTGGTCCGTTTAGGTTTTTTAGCTTCTTCTTTGGCTTTTTCGTCATCTATGGTTTTCTGAGCTTTATCGAAGAGCTCGCTATCAGCGGTATACTTTACTTCTTCGTTGTTTGGGCTGTCTACCAATATATCCTGCCATTTTCTGATCCTGTCTTTGGTATTCCAGTTAAAATCCGGAAATTTCCTTCGTCCAGGTTCTATTTTACTCATCGGATAGGTATCTGAATTTGCACCGATACTGCATGAAATAATCTGTAGGGCTCTTTCTTCAAATAACGCTCCGATAATTCCGCAGGTAGAAAGTGTAATTCCTATTCTTTCCTGTTTTTTTGTTTCTTGATCGGTATCATCAACGTATACAATAGACTGTGCATTTCCTACTACTCTTGCTTCTTTAATATCATTCTTCTCATAGTAAACCGTCATGAATTTTCCTTTCACCTGGTTGAACTCATCTTTCAGGCTTAATGAATCTACTTTACTGATGGCAAAAGCATTTCCTATTACCTTCAGCGAGTCTATATTTTCACTCTTTGTATTAAAATAAGCTTCTACTTTATCTCCGGTCACCTGCTTCTCACCACTCCAAAGAATTGGGTTGGTATACATGTGCATGATTCCATCTGTCTCATTGAAAGCGATAGAGTCTGCTCTCCCTTGTGCATTAGATTTATAAACACGGGCTTTTTTATATGCTCGCAGATAACTTTTTTTCACTTTTATATCCAGCGAATCCGGTCTTTGATAAGAGACAATTTTCTCAGCGGCAAAATAAACGGAGTCTTTTTCCATTATTTTTACTGCATAAGGATTTTTCGTCATCATTGAAGAGTCTTTTTTCTCAAAAATTTCTCCGTAGCCTCCTTTTATATATCTCTTTTCTTTCGGATCATCGAGGGTTACATTTCCTGTTGCTGTACCAAACCCTGTTATCTGATTATAGTACATCTCATCACCGGTAAGGATTTTATCGTTATAATAGATCCTGGAGTTTTTGGTCAGAAAAGCCTCCTTTGTTTCCATTTTATAAATTCCTTTTTCAGTATAAATTCTGTTTTTAGGATTTGTTTTACTGGTAATGGTTGTGGGACCTAGAAAATCAGCAATTTTTGTATTTTGATTCTGCTTGATGTTAGGCCCTTCTATAATATATTGAGGGGTTTCAATTTTTACATTTCCCGTAAGGTCTACGACTCTTGTATTGAGGAAATAAGTTCCTACTTTGGCATAGGTCACATTCTGACCATCAGAGATCGTTCCTCCTGTATTAAAATAAGCCTGATTAGCAAGTCTGTCATAATACAGAATATCAGTTTTTATTGTTTGTTTGGGATCGGTAAGGACTACATCTTTTCTGGCAACACCTTTCTGGGTATTGGCATCATATTCCATTTCTCCTGCTGTAATTACAGAACCATCTGTATTCTGAAGTTTTGTATTGCCTATAGCCTTTACAAAGTTCTCTTCATTGTACAAAATGACTTCATCTGCGGTAAGAATGGAGCCTTGATGTTCAATCTGAACATGCCCAACAAAATATTGATTCCCGTCGTATTTTTCAGGATTTTTCTTGATTTCGTCTGCGTGGATGATCTTTACTTTATCTTCCGGTCTCATCTGCACCTGTTTAGGCTGGCCAGATGATGGAGTCTGCAAATAGGGATCTCTCTTCACAGGGGTTTTATCCTGCGCAAAATTTAGCGTAGAAATAAAGAGTAACAGAAAAAGGATTATTCTCATTAATTAGTCATTCTTAGTGCCATAAAAATATAGCGAATGAGAATCAATATTTACGCCAAATGCTTCTTCAATGGCTTCTTTGATTCCTTGGATTCTTGGGTCACAGAACTCAATAATTTCTTCAATTTCTTTATCAGAGCCTTTTTTGTAGATTACCAGGTGGTCATGTTGTTTGTCAAAATAAGACTTTTCATACGATGAAGAAGTCAATGTTTTTTCTCCGAACTGATGCTTACGGATCAAACCTGCATCAAGGAAAATTTCAATAGTGTTGTAAATCGTTGCTTTGGAAACATGATATTTTTTCTGCATCATTAGAAGATACAGATCATCAACGTTGAAGTGATGATCCATATTATAAATTTCTTCCAATATCGTATATCTCTCAGGTGTGTTTCTGAACCCTTTTTCTAATAAGTAGTTTCTTAAAACATCCTTGATCAAAGCTATATTTTTTTCTTTTTGTATTGTATCCATTAAAAAAATTATCTACAAATTTATTGAATTTTATTTAAATAGATATTATGGTTACATGCCAGAAGTTAAGAGTTGTGACGGAAATATCCCGACTGCTCAATCTTGTTATCATAAACTGTTAATTCTGTGATCGGCGCAGATTCCACTTCAACGTTATGAGAAGACACTCCCCAAGCCTTAAAGTCGTCACTTCCGATATACTTCACAAAGTTATAAATGTTAAGAATAATCTTCTGTTTAACAGTTAATAGTATATCGTTGATATATGTATTATCTATGATCACATATTTAAGATCCGGCGGTATCTCGTGAGCTCTCAAAGAAGGGTGGCTGCTTCTTGAAGGAATCGTTCCGTCAGCCATTAAATCTTTAAGTACCATATTGAAGTAATCATTGATTCTTCGGTCTACTTTAAATCCTAAAAGGAAGTTGATTTTATATACGGTACCGGGAAGAATTTCATCTACCGTATATCTGAAGGTATATGGATCTTCCTGGTTAACGATGCTCAGAATAAAGTAATGATCGGCTCTTTTCGGCTGTTTTTTGATAATGGAATAAATAATTTTGGATTCTACTTCATCATTTCTTTTTGCTCTGCTCAGATAAGCCAGATTGGTAGCATATTTCGGAATGGTTTCATCCAGTTTCATGTCTTTAAGGATAGACACGTATTTTTCTATTTTCACAAATTGGATAAATCTTGTTTTGATCAATCGTCCGTTATACCATGCATACATAGAAATTCCGATAGAACCAGCCAATACAACGGTAATCCATCCTCCTTCCATGAACTTGATGATATTGGCACTAAAGAAGCCTAATTCGATCGCCATATATACTAATGCGAAGAATAATATCAAAACCTTGCTCACTCTATGTTTCAGTAGCCAGAAGACCAGCAGGACGGTTGTCATCAACATCGTAACGGTAATGGAAAGTCCGTAGGCTGCTTCCATCTTACCGGATTCTCTGAAATGAAGAACCACAATAATACATAGAATAAGAAGTCCCCAGTTGATTCTTGGGATATACATTTGTCCTTTAACTCCGGAAGGATAATCAATTTTTTGATTGGGCCACAGGTTGAGAGACATTGCTTCAGAGAAGATTGTAAAAGAACCTGTAATTAATGCCTGGCTGGCAATAATTGCGGCAGCTGTTGCTAAAATTACACCTGGTATAATCATCCATTCTTCCATAATTCCAAAGAATGGGTTTACTACAGAAAATCCAGGTTTATCATGGTTGGTCAAAAGCCATGCTCCTTGTCCAAGATAGTTCAGAATAAGCATAATCTTAACGAATGCCCAGCTTACTCTTATGTTCTTGGCACCACAATGTCCTAAGTCTGAATAAAGAGCTTCTGCTCCTGTCGTACAAAGGAAAACGGCACCTAAAATAACAATTGCACTCGGAGAGTTCGCAATAAGTTTGTAAGCATAATAAGGATTGAAAGATCTTAGGATCTCAAAGTTCTCACTCAAATGCATCACTCCCAAACCTCCTAATACTAAAAACCATACCACCATTACAGGGCCAAAAAATTTCCCGATAAAGCTGGTTCCGAATTGCTGCACCACAAAAATGGCAATCAGAATTCCAATTGTAATGGGAACAACCGGTGTGTGTGGATTATAGATTTCAAGACCTTCAATGGCTGACATTACTGTAAGCGATGGTGTGATGACTCCGTCTGCAATAAGCGCCGCAGCACCTACAATTGCAATAAGGTACAACCATCCTTTTTTAAGGTTTCTTACGAGTGAAAACAAAGCCAGGATACCTCCTTCTCCTTTGTTATCTGCCCTCAAAGCGATGATCACATACTTTATCGTGGTCTGAAGGGTAAGTGTCCAAATAATACAGGAAAGAGCTCCTTCTATGTATTCATTGAATGGCATATTACTCCCCTGCGATCTCGCATTCACAATTGCTTTCATTACGTAAAGCGGTGAGGTACCAATGTCCCCAAAAACAATTCCTAAAGACACTAGAATTCCGATAAAAGAAAGTTTCTTTATATCAAAATGATAACCATCTTCTGTAACTTCTGCCATATCAGCTTATTTATTTTAAAGGCGCAAATTTATACTAATTTTATGACGTCAAGAACTTTTCTTCATGAATATAATAAATGAAAAAACTTCCTTTCGGAAGTTTTTCTCTATAACTATTTTACGTACATCGCTTTTTTAATTTCCTCTTTTACTTTTTCAAGCTTAGGGAACCATTCCGCAAACAATGCTGCAGAGTAAGGTGCAGGTGCATCAGGAGTAGTAATTCTCTTGATAGGAGCATCTAAATAGTCAAATGCTTTTTGCTGTACGATATAAGTAATTTCAGAAGATATAGAAGCAAATGGCCAAGCTTCTTCTAAAATAACCAATCTGTTTGTTTTCTTCACTGATTCTAAAATAGTATCAAAATCAAGAGGACGAACAGTTCTAAGATCGATAACTTCTACAGAGATTCCTTCTTTAGCCATATCTTCAGCAGCTTGTAAAGCCAGCTTCATGATCTTACCGAAAGAAACCAAAGTAACGTCTGTACCTGCTCTCTTGATATCTGCTTTTCCTAATGGTAAGTAGTATTCTTCTTCAGGAATTTCCATTTTATCTCCATACATCTGCTCAGATTCCATGAAAATAATAGGATCATTATCCTGAATTGCAGTTTTCAACAACCCTTTCGCATCGTAAGGATTAGAAGGAACCACTACTTTAAGACCAGGAATGTTTGCAAACCAGTTTTCAAAAGCCTGAGAATGGGTAGCTCCGAGTTGACCTGCAGAAGCCGTAGGGCCACGGAAAACAATTGGGCAATTCCATTGTCCACCACTCATCTGACGGATTTTTGCAGCATTATTGATAATCTGATCAATTCCTACCAATGAGAAATTGAATGTCATATACTCTACAATTGGTCTGTTACCATTCATCGCAGCACCCACAGCAATTCCTGTAAAACCAAGTTCTGCAATTGGGGTATCGATTACTCTTTTAGGACCAAACTCATCCAGCATTCCTTTTGAAGCTTTGTATGCACCATTGTATTCTGCAACTTCCTCCCCCATTAAAAAGATGGATTCGTCTTTACGCATTTCCTCGCTCATTGCCTGTGCAATTACCTCACGAAAAGTATATTCTGCCATATTTATTCGAAAAATTTAGACTACAAAAATAGTGTTTTTTTATTATACACATCATAAAAAGGCTCCACATTTGAATGATGAAGTCATAATATTAATTTTATTTAAAACGGTTTTTCTTCATGACTACTCAATTCTTTATAGTTTTTTCTAAGATCCATTAAAATTTTTCCGTAGGTCATTTTATAGATGATATACAATAAGAATAACCCAATCAACAGAAAAATTCCAAAGGCAATATAATTTCCGGTTACAGGCATCAGTTGATTGGGATCTGTAAGTGCCGCATCCATATGGTGTCTTGTATTCCATCCATCTTTAAATCCTGCCATAAAATCTCTCGTATTATGATCAAAATGAATGATACCGTCTACAACAGCCAAAATCAAAGAAATACAGGCATATCCTAAAATAAGTGTTCTCAGATTCAAAATACTTTTCATCAGGGAGATGCTGTTCTGCCCGGTTTTCATTTTTTGGAACAAAGTGATGATGATTCCCATAAAAACTAAAAACATTCCCATTCTTACATATGGAAACTGCTTGTCCAGATAACTATACAGCGTCCATAAAATAACTTCAACTATTCCGATAATGAATAACTTTTTTGTGATGGAAACGGATTTATGTTTTATCATTGTATAAATTTCTTTTTCGGAATACTCCTTGAAATCTCCAGATTCCTTATTCCAGTCTTTTTTCAGTAATTCCAGTTCGTCCATATTTATTTTGCAGTGATTTTGGTTTTTAAGTTATTTTTTGCCCTGTTCATTTTCACTCTTGCATTTCCTTCTGTTATCCCAAGGATTTCTCCTATCTCTCTATAAGACTTATCTTCAAGATACATCATGATCAAAGCTTTTTCTACATCAGACAGTTGGTAGATCGCTTTATACATCTTCTTAAGCTTATGTTCGTCATCTTCATAGTCTTCATATTCCATTGTAAGAGACGAAACATCAATATCTACAGCTTGGCTCACCGCTTTCTTCGGTTTCCGGAATAAAGTAATTGCCGTGTTCAATGCTACCCGATACATCCAGGTCGAAAACTTAGCCTCTCCTTTAAATCCCGGAAAAGATTTCCACAGCTGAATGGTAATCTCCTGAAAAAGGTCTTCATGATCTTCGGCATTGTCCGTATATATTTTACATATTTTATGAATCACCCTTTGATTGGGCTTAAAAAATTCGATAAATGTTTTCTCCTGTTCGGTGCTCATATCCTATAAGTGGGACGTTTTTATTTTCGTTACAATATTTTTCAAAAAAAACGGCATTTCATTGCTGAAATGCCGTCTTAAAATTCTATTTAAACTTAAATTAATTAGCTTTCTCCCAAACCTGGGTTCTTCCTAATAAAGATAATCCTAAGTAACCTCTTACGTTCAGTTTGTCACCGCTTCTTGTGATGGTACATTTGTATGTTTTTCCTGTTTTAGGGTCAGTAATTGTTCCTCCGGTAAATTCATCACCGTCTTTTTTCAGTCCTCTGATAATTTCCATTCCTAAAATAGGTTTTCCTTTTCTGTCATCCTTACAAGCAGTACAATTAGGATCAGCAGGTTTTATCAATAGCTGAGAAACTTTTCCATAATATTTCCCGTCTGATTTTTTATACACTTCAACAATAGATTTCGCCTGCTTTGTTTCATCATCTATCGTTTTCCACTTTCCTTCTATCTGGGCAAACGTAAGTACACCGAACAGAGAAAGTGCGAATGTTAACAATAATTTTTTCATATTTCTTATAGTTTTAATTTTAATATAATATTCTTATCTACGTATTGATAAAAATATAAATTAATTTTCAACAAACAAAAACTTTTATTATACAAAGCATAAAGAGGTACAGAAAGGTAAAATGGGGAATTGCAAAAAAAACTAATTTGCCCGTCAACATAACCGTCATTTTGCGGTTGTACTCTTTTGCTTTAATTCAGCTTTCTATTAATTACCCTATCCATATAATCCTGATACCATGCTTTTGCTGTTTTCTTTCCTTGTTCTACTTCAGGAGTTTTAACTTCATTAATAAGATTTTTTTCAAGGCTCAGATCAGATTGATTATATACTCCGATGATTTCTTTTCCGTCAAAACGGTAAATATAGTTTCCGATCATAAACTGATCTGTACTTCCATCTGAATTGACTACAATGAAAGGATACTTTTTATCACTTACCAAACTTCTTCCCCAGCTTCTGATCGGTTTATTATACCCTATCAGATCTGCTAATGTAGGATATATGTCTGCCTGCTGGGCTATTTCCTGACTGACCCCTTTTAGCTGACATGCAGGATTTGGAGAGTAGAAAACCAACGGAACAGCATAACGGTTCATGGCTCTTTCATACTCCGGATAATACACCTGATTGGTGTGATCTCCAGTGAAAACAAAGATCGTATTGTTAAACCACGGCTGTTTTTTAGCGGTTTCAAAATATTTTTTGATAGAATAATCCGTATACTGCATTGGCTCGTGTATTTCTATTTTCCCTTTTTTAAATTTCCCGTTATATTTTTCAGGTATTTTAAAAGGGTGATGTGAGGAAGCGGTAAATACAGTGGTCATGAAAGGTTGTTTCTTCCCTACATTTTTAGCAAAATACTGAAGAAACGGTTCGTCCCATATCGCCCACATCCCGTCAAAATCTTCATCGTGATTGTATTCTGTCTTCCCGAAATAATGTTTAAATCCTAAGATATTACCGAATCCAAGGAATCCCATAGATCCGTTAGGCGCTCCGTGATAAAAAGAAGTATCATATCCCAGATCATTACAAACCGAAACGATAGACTGAATTTTCTGGTTGGAATATGGAGACCCCGTAAAAGCATCGGTAAGGCTCGGAATCCCAGCCAATACACTGCTCATCCCATGAATTGACTGTCTTCCGTTCGCAAAAGTATTGGGGAAAATAAGACTCTGCCCTGCCAGGCTATCCATAAACGGAGTGTAGGAAACGTAATCTTTAATATTTTTATCTTTATTGAAAGCACCGGAATATTCTCTTCCGAAAGATTCCACAATGAAAATAACAATATTAGGACGGTTTTCTATTTTTCTGTCATATACTTTATAAGGCTGTACGTTCTCTTCAATGTATTTTTCATCTACGAAATGAACTTCCTTAAAATTATTGGTATTTAAAGTCCTGAAAAAGGAAAACGTACTGTTAAGCACCATATTTCCCTGCAGAGGATTCGTTACAAAACGGGTAGCATCCACCATATTAATAGGTCTTGTACTGTGTTTAAAATCTCCTCGGATTCCTCCAACCACCAATACCGCTGTGATACATAAAGTAAGAATGGAAGTAATAAAATAAGGCAGGAGTTTCACAGGTTTCGAGTCTTCCACTTTCACCTTTTTGTAAAGGAAAACCCACAGAATCATTAAAACCACGTACCAGATCAGGACAAAAGGATGCTGTCTGATAGAGATCATCAGCGTTTGAGAAACATTAGACTCGTGTTCTGCCACCTGAAATACTGCTGAAGTAAGCCTTGCCTGCGAAAATTTATAATAAATGAAATCTCCGAAATTCATAGCATAAGCAATCCCGTTGGTGATGAAATAGAGCCAGAAAAGAATTTTTTGAAAAACTTTCTTGGTATTGATCACCAAAGGCAGTAAACTCAGCAGTATAAATAATGCGTTTACATATAAAATAGCCGTGGTATCGAAAGCCGTACCATGGAAGGCGAGCTTTATATATTCTGAAACAGAGTCAACTTTAATCAGATCTTTATTAAAAAACCAGAATAAAAGTCTGGCAATCTGATAAAAAAAATAGGCCAGAAAAATCCTGTAAACTAATGCCAGAAGTTCCTGTTTTCTAAATCCTTTTAAAAATTTCATGGAGCAAATTTACATCAAAATCACATTAATGCATTTTTTAGTTCAGATTATTTTGAGTTAGAATTTTTAAAAACTGTAATTTTGTGCTTATGGATTTTATAAAGAATAATCTGGCTAATGCTTTAACGCTGGCTAACTTATTTGCAGGCTGTGTAGGTGCAATACATCTAATTTTAGGAGATTATCAGACAACGGCAATCTGCCTTGTTCTCTCTTCGATTTTCGATTTTTTTGACGGCTTTGTAGCCAGAGCAGTAAAATCAAACTCCAATCTGGGACTTCAGCTTGACTCTCTTGCGGATATGGTAAGCTTTGGATTGATTCCGGGACTTACTATGTACAAGGCACTTGAGCCATTTGGAACCGAGCTGTTAGGACTTCATCTCCCATTTGAAATCAAGTATCTCGGATTGATCGTTACTGTATTTTCCTGCCTGAGACTTGCCATCTTTAACCTTGATGAAGAGCAGCGTTATTATTTTAAAGGATTGAATACACCAACCAATACCGTTCTACTGTTTGGTCTCTATTACGCGTTTAAAGAAACCGGAACTTTTAGCTTTTTATTTGATAATGAACTGCTATTGATTCTACTGACTCTTCTTACGTCATGGCTGCTAATCAGCCCGATCAAGATGATGGCCATGAAATTCAAATCCAAACAGTTGAAGGACAACTATCCTAAAGTAGTATTACTGGTGGGCGGCATTGCTATTCTTGCCCTATTTCAGGTAGTAGGAATCCCGATGCTTGTTATTTATTATATATTAGTGTCTCTTATTTTTCAGGGACAGTTAAAATAGATAGAAATTAAAAAATTATATGAGGCACAAATACGTATAAAGTGCGTAAAAAGCTCATTGTAAATAGAACACATTTTCAAATTATTAATGATCAACATGAACTTAAAACTCCATAAACCGCTTTGCATTTTTGACCTGGAAACCACAGGAACCAATATTGGAAAAGACAAAATTGTCGAAATCTGTATTTTAAAAGTTAATCCAGATGCATCCAGAGAGAGCAAAACGTGGCGCGTAAACCCGGAAATGCTTATTCCTAAAGAAAGCAGTGAGATCCACGGAATTTATGATGAGGATGTAAAAGACGCCCCTACTTTCAGAGATATTGCGTCAAAAGTGATGGAAATGATTACCGGAAGTGACCTGGGAGGATTTAATTCCAACAGATTTGATGTCCCACTTTTAGCAGAAGAACTTTTAAGAGTAGGAATGGATTTTGATCTGAGTAAATTCAGATTAGTAGATGCACAGACTATTTTCCACAAAAAAGAACCTAGAAATTTAGGGGCTGCTTACCAGTTTTACTGTGGGAAAACATTGGAAAATGCACACTCTGCAGAAGCTGATGTAATGGCAACGTTCGAAGTTTTGGATGCTCAGGTAGGAAAATATGATGATATTCCAAACGAAATTGCTCCATTAAGCGAGTTCACTTTTCATAACAAGAATGCGGATCTTGCCGGATTTATCGGATACAATGAAAAGATGGAAGAAGTTTTCAACTTTGGAAAATACAAAGGCCAGGGGGTGAAAGCAGTATTCCAAAAAGATTTAGGATATTACGGATGGCTTCAGAATGCTGACTTTCCGTTGTACACTAAGAAGGTTTTTACAAAAATTCAACTATCAAGCAGATTTTAAAAATGTCAGATCTTGTTCGCTTTAAATTTTATGAAACTGCCCTTGAAGCTAACAGGGACAAGCAGATATTGGCTGAAAACGACATCAACAGCTTTATTGCGAACGAACAGCTGATCCAGTCAGATTGGCTTCTTTCACAGGCTGTTGGCGGTATACAACTTCAGGTTTTTGAAGACGATCTTGAAAAAGCCCAGCAAATCCTGCAGGATTATAAAGATAATGAACAGTATTCTTTGGAAGTAGAACACACCATTGAAGATCCTGAGTTTGATTTTGTATGTCCGAAATGTGGTTCCAATCATATTTATAGGGACGACAGCGCAACCAGTTTCTTTGGGATTTCTTTTCTGACGAGTCATAAGTTCAAATGTTATTATTGCGGGAATGAATTCAGCCAATAAAGCTTACTATGATCAAAAAGATTGGAAAAATTCTCTTCATCATCGTTCTTGCCGTTCTTGTTTTCATAATAGGAAAGTTCTTACTAGTATGGGACAGCGTAGAAGTTGATCATAGCTTAAGCAAAAGGTCTCTTTTTAAAGCATTTGATAAACAAAAGCAGGAAACAATTTGGGACAAAGGAGACATTAAATCCAATGATTTCAAAACAAAAATGGAAACAGATAGCTTGAGCCCGGAATATTACAAGTGTTCTATCCATAAAAATCCAATATTAACCGTAAGACTTTATTTAGGAGACGGTTTTAGCGGTGGTGGTTTCCAAATAGATATTTTACAAAACAGATATAAAATTTCACCGTATTCTTATACAGACAACATCAAGCCTTTTGATTTTCTGGATACAGGAGAATATTATAAAGTTTTGGACAGTAAACTTATTCTGGATAAAGAATCTTATAAAGAGGGAGACAGTATCTTTGGATATACCGAACTTAAAGTTCAAAGAAGATATGGCCCTGAAAAATATACAGTAGAAGGAAAAGGATATTTTAAAGGTATAGTAAATTAATCAATAAAGTTATGAAAATCATCTGCATAGGAAGAAACTACAGTGAGCACGCAAAAGAATTAGGAAACGAAATTCCTGAGAACCCTGTTATTTTTATGAAACCGGATACAGCGGTTTTAAAAGGAAATGATTTTTACATTCCTGAATTTTCAAATGACATTCACTACGAACTGGAAGTGGTTTTAAAAATTTCAAAGGGAGGGAAATATATTCAGAAAGAAACAGCGCACAAACATTATGAAGAAATAGGGCTGGGAATAGATTTCACAGCTAGAGATCTTCAGAGTGAGCTAAAATCAAAAGGACTTCCATGGGAACTTGCCAAAGCTTTTGACGGTTCTGCTGTGGTAAGCAGCTTCTTCAAAAAGGAAAGTTTCAGTCTTGACAACCTTCAGTTTTCATTGTTGAAAAACAAAGAGAAGGTTCAAGATGGTAATACAAAAGATATGATGTTCAACTTTGATGATATCGTTGCTTTTGCTTCTCAGTACTTTACTTTAAGGGTTGGTGACCTTATTTTCACCGGAACTCCAAAAGGGGTTGGAAAAGTAGAAGAAAATGATATTTTGGAAGCTTATCTTGAAGAGGAAAAAATCCTTGATATCCGAATATTATAAGTATTTAACATCAGACTCTGACAAATTTTTCCTATCTTTAGGTAACAAAATGAAAGGTTATGATAAATATTGTATTGCCCGTAGATTTTGGGGACAAGACAGACCAATTGGTAGACGGTGCCATAAAATTTGCAAAACAGCTTAACGGCAGAATTTACCTGATCCATGTAGCGCCATCAGATATTGGCTTTGCCATTGGCGATATGGGATTTCAATATTTTCCGGAAGTGGAAGCCAACGAAATCAGAGAGGAGCTAGTGCAGCTTAATAAGATTGAGCAAAGAATCATCGCTCAGGATATCGATTGCGAGCACCTTTTAAAACAAGGACTTGCCAAAGATATTATTCTGGAACATGCAAAGGACAAAAATGCAGATTATATTGTGATGGGATCACACGGCAGAAGCGGAATTTATGATGTATTCGTGGGAAGCTTAACAAAAGGAATCACGAAAAGCTCAAGTATTCCTGTTCTTGTACTTCCAATTCACGACTAAGAAAAAGAAATTTTAATCGTTAGTAATAAAAAAACCGATCAAAGCATAATGTTTGATCGGTTTTTTACTATATAACCAATTAATTAACCTTCTTTTTTGTAGATCTTTGGATCGTAGTAAGGATTCTTACCTTCCGTTGGAGAATAATAGTCTTTATCTTTGTCACCGCCTAGTGTAACTACCAGCACATAGCACCAATAAGTAAACAATATACAGCAAACCGCAAATAGAATCCAGTTTAAAACATTACCAAATGATTCAAAGAAACCGAAAGTCCATTTGAAAACTTTACTTAAGAATAGAAAGAAAGACGTCATTATTTTCCTTTTTTAAATTAACTTTGTACAAATTTATAAAAAATGTTTAAATTACTTTCAAAAGAAAGCAATATTTTTTCAATTCCTGTTTATATTGGTTTTCTTCTTTTAGTAGTAATAATATTTAACATACTGAATTTCAACACTTATGAAGCTATTGTTGCCGGAATAACTTTTTTGGGAATTGCTTTAGGATATTTTTGTTTTCACAGTATTGCCCTTAATTATCAGACTCATCTGCCCTTATTCTTATATACTTTTTTTATTTTTGGGCTGTATCCAGGAAATCTGGATATAGGAATTGCTGTTTCGCTGCTTACCAATTCTTTTCTTATCCTTCTTCTGACAAGTGCGGATGAAGATATCAGAAAGAAGTCCTATGTATTGGTAGGATCTATTGTAGCATTGAACTTTATTTTCCTTCCTACGACCTGGCCGATGGCTTTATTTGTAATCATTCACGTGATTGCTACTTCTGCCAAAATTGCATTGAATCTTTTCAGGTTCCTGCTGGGAATCGCCCTGATTACATTCAGTTATTTTTCTGTAATGTATTTCGTACAGTTCACTTCCTGGAATATTGATTATTTTCCGTTTGGAAAGATGAAACCGATCACAGATTATACGGAGATTCTGCCATTGATCCCTGTGATTCTGATGCTGATCTATGCGGTATATGACCATTTTAAAAATTATAATAAGAAAAGTCCGATAAGCAGGTATAAGTATACTTTCTTGCTGGTCTTTTCGATGGCACAGCTTATTTCCATCATTCTCTATATGAATAAAAGCTACGAATACCTGATGCTTCTGGCATTTCCTTCAAGCATTATTCTGAGCAGAATGATGAGATTTTTGCCTAAATACTGGATGAAAGAGGCCAGTTTATGGCTTATTATTATTAGTTTACTGACCTTCAAAGCAGGTACAGTTTTTGATTTATTTTAAAAAATTATGATTCAGATAGACGATAAATTGATTTCCGAAGATATTTTTTCCGAGGAATTTGTTTGCAACCTTACGAAATGTAAAGGTGCATGTTGTGTGGAGGGAGATGTAGGAGCTCCGTTGGACAAAGACGAGCTTGAAGTATTGGACAGTATTTTTGATAAAATAAAGCCTTACCTTACTCAGGAAGGAATCAAAGCCCTTGAAGAGCAGGGAACATGGACTACTGATCCGCACGACGGAATGTATGTTACTCCAATGGTGGAGGACCGCGAATGTGCTTATGTAACTTTCGATGAAAAAGGAATTACCAAATGTGGTATTGAAAAAGCGTATGAAGACGGTGCTGTAGAATGGCAAAAACCTATCTCATGCCACCTCTACCCGATCCGTATTACGGAATATTCTTCATTTACTGCTTTGAATTATCATGAATGGAATGTATGCAGTGATGCCTGCACCCTTGGAAAAGAGCTTCAGGTTCCTGTCTATAAGTTTCTGAAAACGCCATTGACAAGAAAGTATGGTGAAGAATTTTACACTGTTCTGAGTGAAGTCGCTGATGAATGGAAAAAAGAATTTGGTTCTTAACCGATTTGGATTAAATAACAAAAACCGCAGATTTCTCTGCGGTTTTTTATTGAAATAAGAATTTATTATTTTATACCTGCACCATTCTTAATTGCTTTTTGGGTGTTTTCAAACCCGTCTTCCGGCATTAATACCGCGATACTTCGTCTTTTAGAAAGATATTTTCTGGCAACATCCTGAAGATCCTTTACCGTAAGTGATTTTACTTTATCCGGATAATTCAGAATATTGTATTTATCACTGCCATCTACCTGATTTTGGGAAATTCCCTGTAACCAGAATCCATTGTCTTTAAGACTTGTTTTATATTCGTTGTATTCTCCCTCTTTATATTTATCAAGGTCTTTTTGCTCAGGTCCTTTATCTATGAATTTTTGTAATTCGGCCATTGCAATTTTTGTAAGTTTATCCACATTTTCAGGACCACAAGGGAAATTAACACTAAAATCGTAGGCACTGTATGGAATTTTACTGAAGCTTCCCCCTGCACCGCCGCCATAAATACCACTTTCCTCTTCTCTTAGTTTTTCAAGAACTTTAATTGTAGCGACTTCACCAAGAGCAGAAAGTGCCATAGCCTCTTTCTCATTATAAGGGGCTTCTCCACTATAAGAGATTGTTACTAAACTCTTCGGTTCTTTTCCCTTTTTATATACCTTGGAATATCCTCCTTCCACAGGTCTGTAACCTGTATCTTTAAACGTAGATGATTTTCCTGTTGCAGGAAGTGATGCAATATACTGCAGTACTTCCTTTTTAAGCTGCCCTTCATCTATGTTTCCTACAAAATAGAAGTGGAAATTACCTGCATTGGCAAATTTCTGTTTGTAGATATCATATGCTTTTTTATAATCCGTATTCGCCCAATCTTTTTCGGTAGGTTCAAGACTGGTAAATCTTGGATTTTTCTGATTGATAAATTTGGCATATTCATTAGAAAAATAATATTCCGGATCTGAATCTACATTAGCCAGTGCTGCAGATTTCTTTGTCTTGTAAGCATTGAATGCATCGGGATTGTAATTTAAGTCTGTAAAACAAGCATAGATCAGCTCCATAGCCGTTTTTAGATCTTTTTTCGAACTTGTTCCGGAAACGCCTTCTGTAAGACCTCCGACATAAGAGCTTGCAGACACTTGTTTTCCAGCAAGATAATGCGTAAGATCTGTCTTGGAAAGCCCGCCAATTCCTGCTTCCAGCAAAGCATCGAAGGCAAATCGTGTTTTATGATAATCAGCATCCGGAATAACCGATACTCCTCCCAGGCTTACTGCTGCAAAAGCAATTTCATCATCTTTAAAATCTGTTTTCTTAAAAGTAACTTGAGCTCCGTTACTTAGTGTCCAGGTTGTAGTCTCCAACTTAGCATCTGATTCTGTTTTTGCAATTTCACCTTCAGATTTGAATGGTTTTATTAAGCTCTCAGCCTTAGTTTTTTCTTCATAAGGTTTAAGGTCAGCCATTTTCACAGCATCGAATGTATTCAGAACCATTGCCTCTGTTGGCATTTTAATATTATCTTTTTTCGGGCCTGTAATTACGATCACCCTGCTGTCATCCTTTACCAGCTTTTTGATAATTCCATTGGTTTGTTCCAGCACTACGGTTGGAAGGACTTTTTTAATATGTTCATACCCCCAGGTAATTCCAGGGATTGGATCCTGTCTTAGAAAATTACCTACATATCCATCAACCAGTTCCCCACTTTGGTTCTTGTCTTTATTGTTGTAAGCCCATTCATAAGAAGAAAGCAACTGTTCTTTTGCTCTATCCAGTTCAGATTGGGTAAATCCGAATCTTTTTGCTCTTTCAACTTCTTCCAAGAGGACTTTCAGTGCATTCAGCTGATCGCCATCTTTTGTAGCAGCTGATCCCTGAAATGCTTCTTTTGTTCTTGCATAAGTTCCTCCGTGGTATACCGAACCATACGTAAAAGGAGGATTTGTTGAGTTAACCAGTTCTGCCAATCTGCTGTTCAGCATAATATTCACAAGACCTTCTACAAGACTTTGATCGTATTGCTGGATTGTTACATCCGGTTTGTAAGCTTCAAAATCTTTGATGATAAACTGAACTCCGGAGCCTGTAGCATCCGGATCTGTCTCAATAGCAACCAGTGCTTCTTTATGATTTGGAAGGTCAAAAGATTTTCTTTCTCTAGGCTTTGAAGGATTTTTGTATTTGCTGAAATTATCCTTAATCTTTTTTTCAATTTCATCCACATTGATATCTCCCACAACTACGATCGCCATCAGATCTGGTCTGTACCAGTCCTGGTGGAATTTTCGGATCACGTCAGGTTTGAAATTTTCAATGACTTCTTTTTTTCCAATTGGAAGTCTCTCCGCATACTGAGATTTGTATAAAAGTTTCGGAAGGTATTTATCCATCATTCTCTTATCCGGTCCAAGACCTAATCTCAGCTCTTCCAGTACTACTCCTCTTTCTTTATCGATCTGTTTGTCAGAAAGTGTTGCATTAAATGCCCAGTCTTCCATCACTTTCAGTCCGGCATCCAGATTTCCAGGCTTATCCAGTGGAACAGGAAGCATGTAAACTGTTTCGTCAAAACCGGTAGAAGCATTAAGGTGCTGCCCGAATTTCACTCCAATAGACTGTAAAAAGTCTACTAATTTGTTATCTGGAAAGTTTTTGGTTCCGTTGAAGTTCATGTGCTCCATAAAGTGAGCCAATCCTCTTTGATTCTCGTCTTCAAGAATAGATCCGGCATTGATCGCCAAGCGAAATTCTACCTTTTTCTCAGGTAAAACATTTTTTTTGATGTAGTACTTCATTCCGTTGGAAAGAGTACCTATTTTTACAGAAGGATCCACGGGGATATTCTGTCCATAGACATTTACAGACATCAGGAAGATGACCGAAAACGAAGATAATATTTTTTTCATCTGCATTATTTTTTGACCCTCAAAAATATCAATTCTCCCTACAATTAGCCCTTTGCCACACGGTTAAATTCAAGTTAAAAAATTTAAATATTACAAAATGAACGCGAATTGTTTATTTTATCTTATTCAAAATAATTTTTCATTAAAAACATTCGTAAATTATTTAAAATAGACTAATTAAAAATAAGCTCATTTTCTTCGTTAAGCTAAAAATGCTATTGATCTACCGTTATATTATCCTTATTCAACAAAAAAACCGTTGTAAAAAACAACGGTTTTCTTATTTTAAGTAAAAAAAATTAATTTGCTGCTCCTGGTTTTACAATTGCGGCTTCTACTTTTTTAGTTTCTTCTTTTTTGGCTTTTTCCCAGCCATCTTCCGGCATTAGTGTCGCTACGATTCTACCTTTTGTAAGGTATTTTTTAGCAACATCCTGAAGATCTTTTACTGTAAGTGCTTTTACTTTATCCTGGTAATTAAGGATATCATATTTATCACTTCCATCCAGCTGGTTTTTAGCGATGGCATTCATCCAGAACATATTGTCTTTAAGTTCTGTTTTGTTGTCATTGTATTCTCCTTCTTTGTACTTATCCAGGTCTTTTTGCTCAGGACCCTTGTCAATCAGCTTCTGAAGTTCTGCAATAGCACTTTTAGTCAGCTTATCTGCATTTTCCGGACCGCAAGGGAAGTTGATACCAAAACTGTAAGTACCATAAGGTATTTTGTTCATCCCTCCTCTTGCACCTCCACCGTAGATACCGCTTTCATCTTCTCTCAGTTTTTCGAGTACCTTGATAGTAGCCACTTCTCCAAGTGCAGATAATGCTAAAGCATCTTTTTCATTGTAAGGAGCTTCTCCACTGTAAGAAATAGATACCATACTCTTAGGATCTTTTCCTTTTTTGTAGACTTTTGTATAATCTCCGGTAATTGTTCTGTATCCGGTATCTTTAAACATGGTCGCTTTTCCTGATGACGGAAGGCTTGCAATATACTGAAGGACTTCATTTTTAAATTTCGCTTCATCAATATTTCCTACGAAATAGAACTGGAAATTTCCTGCATTGGCAAATTTCTCTTTATAGATATCATATGCCTTTTTATAATCTGTATTAGCCCAGTCTTTTTCCATTGGGAATACACCGATAAATCTAGGATTCTTCTGGTTCATGAATTTTGCATGCTCATTAGAGAAATAAGCCTGAGGATTAGACAACAGGTTATTCAGCATGGCAGATTGCTTTTCTTTGTAAGCATTAAAGGATGCCGGGTTGTAATTTAAACTTGTAAAATAAGCATACATCAATTCCAAAGCTGTTCCTAGATCCTTTTGAGTGGTTCTCCCTGAAACACCTTCAAAAAGAGACGTTACCATAGGATTTACCCCCACCTGCTTACCGGCAAGATAGTTGGTAAGATCTGCTTTAGAAAACCCACCTACTCCTGCTTCTGTTAATGCAGCAAATGCGAACTGAGTCTTATTGTAGTCAGCATCCTGAATAAGAGAACTTCCTCCTAAACTTCTTGCTGTAAATACAATTTCATCATCTTTAAAATCTGTTTTCTTGAATGTAACTTTCGCTCCGTTGCTTAATGTCCAGGTTGTTGTTCCCAGCTTAGCATCAGTTTCCGTTTTAGCAATTTTCCCTTCAGATTTGAAAGGCTTTACTAAATTCTTGATCGTTGCCTTTTCTTCGTAAGGCTTCAAATCAGCCATTTTCACAGCGTCGAATGTATTCACAACCATCGCTTCTGTAGGCATGGTTACATTATCTTTTTTAGGACCTGTGATAACAATTACCCTGCTGTCATCTTTCACCATCTTTTTGATGATTTCGTTGGTTTGTGCAAGAGTAACAGACGGCAAGAAAGATTTTGTATCTTCATATTCCCAGGCAATTCCAGGAATTGGCTCCTGCTCCAGGAAGTGTCTTACATACTCCCCTACCAGCATATCACTTTCTGTCTTATCTCTGTTGTTATAAGATCTTTCAAGATTAGAAAGAATCTGAGATTTTGCTCTGTCAAGCTCAGACTGTGTAAACCCGAATCTTTTTGCTCTTTCAACCTCTTCCAGTAAAACTTTCAATGCGCTAAGCTGATTTCCTTCTTTTACCATGGCAAATCCCTGGAAAGCTTCTTTGCTTCTTGCATAAGTTCCTCCGTGATATACAGACCCGAAAGTAAAAGGTGGGTTTGTAGAATTGATCAGTTCTCTCAATCTGTTGTTCAACATTGTTGTTGAGAGGTTTTCGACTAAACTCTGATTGTATTGTTGAATGGTTACATCCGGTGTATAGGCATCAGCATCTTTCATGATAAACTGCACCATAGAATTGGTCGCATCAGGGTCTGTTTCAATCGCTACCAGAGTTTCTTTATGATTTGGAAGGTCAAAAGATTTTCTCTCTCTAGGTTTTGAAGGGTTTTTATATTTGCTGAAGTTATCCTTGATCTTTTTTTCAATTTCATCCACATTGATATCTCCTACTACGATAATCGCCATCAGATCTGGTCTGTACCAATCCTGGTGGAATTTTCTGATCACATCAGGTTTGAAATTTTCCAGTACGTCTTTTTTCCCGATTGGAAGTCTGTCTGCATACTGAGATTTATATAAAAGTTTCGGAAGGTATTTATCCATCATTCTTTTGTCTGCTCCCAGTCCCAGTCTCAGCTCTTCCAATACAACTCCTCTTTC
The DNA here is from genome assembly GCF_021869745.1 of Chryseobacterium sp. MEBOG07. Taxonomy (NCBI): domain Bacteria; kingdom Pseudomonadati; phylum Bacteroidota; class Flavobacteriia; order Flavobacteriales; family Weeksellaceae; genus Chryseobacterium; species Chryseobacterium sp. MEBOG07. Next base: position 1,331,326 of record NZ_CP084579.1, on the reverse strand, counting down.
TTTATTGATCTGTTCATCAGAAAGCGTTGCGTTAAATGCCCAGTCTTCCATTACTTTCAGCCCTGCATCCAAATTCCCCGGCTTATCCAATGGAACAGGAAGCATGTAAACGGTTTCGTCAAAGCTGGTGTAAGCATTAAGGTGCTGCCCAAATTTGACTCCGATAGACTGTAAAAAGTCTACTAATTTATTATCTGGAAAGTTTTTGGTTCCGTTGAAGTTCATGTGCTCCATAAAGTGAGCCAATCCTCTTTGATTTTCATCTTCAAGAATAGATCCGGCATTGATCGCCAGACGGAAGTCTACTTTTTTCTCAGGCAATGTGTTTTTTTTGATATAGTACTTCATTCCGTTGGAAAGGGTACCTATTCTTACAGAAGAATCCACAGGGATATTCTGTCCAAAGGCATTAGCAGACATCAAAAAGATGACCGCAAATGAAGATAATACTTTTTTCATGTTATTTGATTTTATTTACACGCTAAAAGTATCAATTCTTCACAAGGTGAAGAAATACTGCTTAAAAATTTATAGTTAAATTTGAGTTAAAATTATTAAAACACAAAAAAAACCGGGAAATACCCGGTTTTAATATCTTAAAAAAGTGATTTTTATTTAAAATCAGCATCAGTAACTCCAGAATTGATTACGATTTTAGAAGTTTTGATAGTCATTTTCTGACCTCCACCTTCAGCATCTACCACCGCTGGAAACTGTAATCCGTCTACGGTCATATAACTTTTGATGGTTGCATTACCTTCTCCTGCATCAGTTTTATACAAAAGTCCGGTTCCTGCATCGAAATAAAATTTTCCTTTGTCTGAAGACAATACGTTATAGTCTTTCCCATCCAGTTTTTCTGTTGACACAGTCTGGAAATTAGAAGCATCAAAGGCTAAAGCATCAATTGGCTTTCCTTTTTTCAGCTCAGCAATCTTATCAGCAGGAATATCCATTTTATTTCCCATCTGATCAAAGTATCCTTTCTCGCCGTCAAAAAGCTGAATCATTTCTTTCCCCATCACCGATTGTACAGACTTGAATTTATTTCCTAATTTCTTGGTAGTCATTTGAATTTCCATTCCCTGTACACTCACTGTGTTGTCAATAATGGTAGATTTTACAGCCTCCAATTTATCTTTTCCACCTAATGCTTTGAAATAATTATCAACAACTTCTTTAGATGTCAGTTTAGATTTTGCAGCTTCTGTTTTGGCAGATGCAGCTCCTTTCTTCTGAGCTGCTGCAGGTACTGAAAAAAGTACTGCACAGAAAAACGGAATGATGATCTTTTTCATATTTATAATAAAGTTTAAAGAGTAAATATAGGAATATTGACGGACATATATCATGGGACGGCAATAATTCATAAATGATGAATGATAATTAACAGATAATGGTCAGGAAAGCCTTGAGTATAAGACAGGTTGAGCTATCAATCGAACATGTTATTAACTCTATATAACAGGCAATTCCCTGATAGATCAGCAACAAAAAAACCGTCAAAAAATTGACGGTTTTCAAATATTTATATCTGAATATAATTATTTCTTAAGTTCTTCTAAAAATTCGTCGTGAGAAATTTTAGTTTCTTTTTAGTTGCTTTTTCAAGAATTACATCTTTCAATTTAGCCATTGCTACTTCAGAAGAAATTTGTCTTACTTGTTCTTGGTCTTTCAACATTTCAACAGCGTATTTCTGGATTTCCTCTTCACCTAAGTGGTGGATTCCGTAGATAGCCAATTGATTCTTCACCAACTGCTCAGCCTGTGCCAATACATCAGCATAGTCAAGGTTGATTTCGTTTTCAGTCATCAATTTACCTTCGATGATCTGGTACTTCAATTGGTTTTTCTCAGCTTCAAGAATTTCTTTAGCCTGCTCTTCAGACTGGATGTTCTGGTTAGAGAATAATAACCACTTCACAAGGAAAGATTCAGGAAGTTTCACTTCTTCTGTACCAGTTACTTGCTCTAATACTTTATTTACAAAGTGAACATCAGCATTTTGTTGGAAGTACTCGTCTAATTCAGTTTTCACTTTATCTTTAAGTTCATCTTCAGACTTGATGTTTCCTTCTCCGTATACTTTGTCGAATAAGTCCTGGTTAAGCTCAGCTAAGTCTAATGAATAGAAGTCTTTTACTTTTACTTCTAATTCATTGTGGTGTAGGTGCTCAAGTTCTTCTTTGTTGAATCCTATTTCTTTAGCCAATTCTTCGTCACCTGCAAGAGCTTCTTTAGTTACTTTTACAGAACCGTCCATTTTCAAACCTTTTACCAATTTGAAAGCTTCTTTGTTTTCAGCAGTAATAGTAAGGTTTTTTGGTTGGTGGTGGTGCTCTCCTTCAGCATCTTCTTCTACAACCTGAGAAACTTCTAAGGCAATATAAGAATCTTTAGTGATTTTATCTTGAGGAACCTGCTCAGCGAAACGCTTCTGCATGTTTTCAATACTCTTGCTGATTTCTTTGTCAGAAGCTTCTACTTTGTAGTGAGGAGCTTCATATTTAGCTAAATCTATAGTGAATTCAGGCTCATATCCTACTTCGAAAGCAACTTCTAATTGATCAGCATTGTAATCTAGTTCGTTTACTGGCTGAGGAACAGGCTGACCAACTAATCTTAATTTGTTTTCATTGATATAGTTGTTTAAAGCATCAGAAACTTGTTTGTTGATTTCTTCAAATGCAATACCTGCTTCATATTGTTTTTTAACCATACTCAAAGGCACTTTCCCTTTTCTGAATCCAGGAACTTGCGCATTTTTAGCATAGTTAATCAACTGCTTTTCTACTTTTTCTTTGTAGTCAGATTTTTCCAGTGTTACTGTAAGCAATGCACTTACGTCATCATGGTTTTGTGCGGTAACCTTCATTATTGATTAAAATTTTAGGTTGCAAAAATATGAATTTTTTATGAAAACTACCCACTTAAAATCAACTTATAACGCCAAATATTGTTAAATAAAAAACCACCGGGAATTCCGGTGGCTTTGTTAACAAGATTAAAGGATATATTAATTAATAATATTATAGTTTGCTTGTGCATCTGTTTCACCTCCTGTATGGGTTCCATACACGACTCCGTTTCCACTCACTGAAGAAGTTTCAGAAACTGTTACCGGCTGATGGAACAATGTAAGAACCAACTGACTAGCTGCAGCAGTATTTTTTACAGCAGTATTCACAACCCATTTTGTTTTCAATCCCACACGGTTTCCGTCTGCTCTTGTAGAGCTGGCATCATCGGTACGTGTTAAAGTAATATCTGAGTTTGGAAAGTTATACACCAGGAAATGTTCATTTTTTGCATCTCTAATTTCCTGAGTAGCGTCTTCATTACCATTTTTGAAGATTACTTCTACATTATAGGTATGGCCATTGATTAATTTAACATTAGGATTCGTTGTACTATTCACCTGGTAATCATAAACGACAGGAGTTCCTGTAGCTTGATCCGTTACTCTTAAGAGAACATCCGAAAGTTCTTCCTGAGGAAGATCATCTGCTTCATCGTCACTTCTGTTACATGAAGTTAAGCTTAAAGAAACAGCAAAGAATAAAAGTCCTAAGATAAGAGTAGTATTTTTAAAAATATTTTTCATTTTTTTTGATTTTAAGTAATTAAAATTGATATTTAAGAGTTAAAATAAAGTTTCTTCCCATTTCGTTGGAAAAGAAACGAAGTCTGTTCAGATAATCTCTGTAAGACGTGTTTAATACATTTCGAATTGAAAAGTCAACTCCGAAATTTTTAGACAGATTCACCCCTGTCTGAAGGTTCCAAAGCGAATATCCGTTTGGAGGTGTAGAAATATCTACGTCTTCATTGTAAGCATTTCCGTCAGAATCAAATAATCTGATTGGGACGTTATAAACCGGAAATCTTGTTTGTTTTAAATAAGTATTGTTACTTACTGTAAAATAAAAGTTTTTCCATTCTTTTTTATTGAACTCCAATGAATTATTAAAATTCGGTGGCATCATTAAAATAAGAGGTACATCATTGGTCATATCCTGTCCATACACATAAGATCCGCTTCCTTTATAGGTCAGATTATCCGTGATCTTAAGCTGAACATCCAGATCCAATCCATACATTTTCGCATTGATCTGTTGATAATTGTAAACTACAAAAGCTCCTCCCCATTGTGTATTCTGATATCCTGTAGGAATTTGGTTGATGAAATTCTGAGTATAAAAGAAATAGGGGTTTACTGAAACATTCAATCCTTTTAAAATATTTGCTTTTACATCAGCCACTAAGTTAAACTGATTTCCCGTTTCACTTTTCATTCTCATATCTCCTCTTTCAATAATGGCTGCAGAATGGTGAAGTCCGTCTGCAAAAAGTTCTGCAACATTCGGAGATCTGGAAACTCTGGCATAATTGAATTTCAAGTTAAAATATTCAGATGGATGATAGACAAGCCCTCCGTTTACAGAAACATTATTATAACTTAAAGAAGGGTTTGTAAGAATCCTGTTTTGGTTTATTCTTACTACAAAATCGGAATAATCTGTTGCATACTGCTTATTCCAGTCACTCAGATCATACCATTTTGTTACGTTATAATGATCAAAATCATATCTTCCTCCCAATTCAAGATCCAGTTCGGGTGCAATTTTATATTTTAATACAGAATAAATTCCTGCATAATATCTGTCATAATTGGGAACAAGTCGTCTCGCCTCAGTCTGAGTATTGGAATAGTTGTTTTGATACCCTGCATTGATTCCTGTTTCAAGATTCCACTTTCCTCTTTCTATCAGGTGATTCACATTCAGATCGTTGGTGATCAGCTCAAGGTCCAAAGCCGGCTTTTTACTCAGTTCGTCTGTACGTCTGATATCATATTCTTTTCTATGATTGTACTGAAAACTATAAGTAGCCGTGATTTTTCCAAAATTTTCAAATCTTTTGTAAGCAGATACTTTAGCAATATGATGCTCGATTTCCTGTTTAGGATTATCAATATCATAACTAAAATCCCTTTGGTAAACTGGTTGTGGCGCTGTAAGAGCATTACGTAAATCTTCAGAATTCCCTACATGAGAGCTTCTAAGAATTCCCACTGTGCTCTTTGTCAGATAATAATCAAATGAAAAACCTTTTTCAAATGTCATCTTCTGAACTCCAAAATTAAATCCGGAACTCTCCAGTCCGGTATTCATCAAGCCATACTCCGGAGCTTCAAGATCGCCCAGTTTTTTATAGCTTCCATTGGTTTTTATTGCCCAACCATTTTCCCATGTTTTTGCCAGTTTTACATTAAGATCAGCTCCTCTTCCGTTAGAAATTCCAGAAAGAGAAACACTCCCCATAATGGTATCTTTCTTAGGCAAAACCTGAGGCTGTAAAACAACAACTCCACCTACAGCTCCTCCTCCATATTTCAAGGCAGATGCTCCTTTTATCACATCAATATGTTCAAAATTATTGACATCTACATTGGGTGCATGTTCTACTCCCCATTCCTGTTCGGCTAGTTTTACCCCATCATTAAGAATGGAAACTCTACTTCCGTAAAGCCCATGAATAATAGGTTTTGCGATATTATTTCCTGTCTTAAGAACGTTAACACCGGAAATATTTGTTAAAAGATTTCCCAGGTTTTCGCTAACATTTCTGGAAATCATTGCTTTGTCTATGGTTTTCACAACCATGCTTCCATTGTTCTTGTGACTTCCATGAACCGTTACCGTTTCAATATCTTTGATATGATGCTCCAGGGTAATCACCAGCTGAACATCCTTATCAACTCCTATATTTTCAGTATAGTTATCGCAATCAGGATGCTGCGCAACGAGTTTATACTTCCCTGCAGGAATTTTGTCAAAAGAAAATTTACCATTCTTATTGGTTTTCGCTGTAAAGCTTCCGATTTTAATCACAGCATTTTCCAACATCGTCTTGTCGTGAAAATCCTGGACGGTTCCTTCTACAGTATAAGTTTTTTGTGCACTTGTAAATACTGATCCACAAAAGATCAGCAGCAGGCAATATATCAATTTCATTGTAAATAGATTGATTGCGTACCCTTTCAATAAGGTACATTTTTCGTTAAAATTTGTGGGAAGGGTTAGTTTAATTGTAAAAAGTATGATGAGAAGCTAGAGGTTAGAAGCTAGTAATTGAACATTATTCAAATATCAATTACAGAGTAGCCGTTGTTTTTCTTAACAACTTTAAACCTTAAGCTTTAAACATCAAATTTGAAGCATTAAACATTGAACTTTAAAGTAAAAAACTTTAAACCCTATAGAATCTGTGAATTATGAAATTGCGGGAGGTCCCCGAAGCTGAAAATTGAATTTGGTCTGAGACCAGATTTTCTCCTGAACGGCGATGATTTGTTGTACTTCATGGCTGTAATGCTCGAAAGTAAAACTGAATTCTTCAGGAGCTAAGGTATGTCCGGTAACCAAAAAGTGGCAGGCCAGACAATCGCCAGCTTTCTCTTTAGTAACAGCTTTCGTCACTGTATTCTCCACTTTTTTAAGATTGAAAGCCTTAAAATAGTCGACAGAATCGTGATGGTGAAAGCTCTGAGAAAGCAGCGCGAGGAAATATACCCCAAACAATAGCTTGGAGATAAAACTCTTTAAATTTCTGCTTTCTTTAAAAATCATGGTTCAAAATTATGAAAATAATTTAATTGTTTCCTTAAACTTTTATTAAATTACTTTGCAACTATTGATAATATGTAGTAATAAATAAGGTTCTGTTACAAAAAATGCTTCATAACTTTTAGTTGATGAAGCATTTTTATTTTATTTTTAATCAAGTTGGGTTCCAAGATATTCCCACTCCTGTAGTGCTGTGTCTAGCTCTTCCTTAGCTTTATTGTATTTCTCTAAGGTTTCATCTGAAGGATTTTCTTTGGTAAAAGAAGCTTCCATTTCCTCTACTTTTGTTTCAAGCTCAGAAATTTTCTCTTCTACTTTTTTGATTTTATTCTGAATATTTTTCTGCTCTTTACTCACAATATTAGAAGTCTGGCTGCTGCTCACAGCTGGTTTTTCTTCTACTTTCTTGGGTTCTACCTTTACTTCCTGGTGAAGTTTGGCTTTTTCTGCAGAAATCTCTCTAATCGTTTCTTTTTGTCTGTATTCAAGATATTCGTTGATATCTCCAAGGAATTCTTTCATTTTCCCATCACGGAATTCATAGATCTTATCACAAAGTCCCTGAAGGAATTCCCTGTCGTGAGAAATCACAATCAAAGTTCCTTCAAAATTCTGCAATGCCAACTTGATAATTTCCTTAGACTGAATATCAAGGTGGTTGGTAGGCTCATCCATAATCAATGTATTGAAAGGACGAAGCAATAGTTTACAAAGTGCCAGACGGTTTCTCTCTCCTCCGGAAAGTACTTTTGTTTTCTTAGAAACGGCATCTCCCTGGAATAGGAAAGATCCTAATAAGTCTCTTACTCTAGGTCTTGTCTCTTCTGTTGCAGCATCTTCTGCTTCTTCCAGAACCGTTTTATTAGGTGTTAATACCTCTTCCTGATTCTGAGCGAAGTACCCGATATTCACATTGTGTCCAAGATTCCAGGTTCCTGAGTAGTCTTTAATATCTCCTGCTAAAATTTTAGCTAAAGTTGTTTTTCCCTGCCCGTTCTGTCCTAAAAGAGCAATTCTGTCTCCTCTCTGAACAATGAAATCTACATCATCAAAAATCTGTTTCTGCCCGTAAGCTTTCCCCATATTTATTGCTTCGAAGATAACTTTCCCCGGAACCATAGATTGTACGAAACGAATGTTGAATTTTGAAACGTCTTCATTGTCAACTTCGATACGTTCTATTTTATCTAATCTTTTAATAAGCGACTGTGCAAAAGATGCTTTTGTAGCACTTGCACGGAACTTATTAATGTTGTCTTCCATCTGCTTGATCTCCGCATCCTGATTCTTTTTAGCCTGAATCAGTTTTTCACGGCGATCTTCTCTCATGACCAGATACTTGGTGTAATTGGCTTTATAATCCTCAACTTTTCTATTGTTGATATCGAAAGTACGGTTACAAACCGCAGTCATAAACTGTTTATCGTGACTTACAAGAACAATAGCTCCCGGATAGTCTTTCAGGAAGTTCTCCAACCAGATGATGGATTCCATATCCAGGTGGTTGGTAGGCTCATCGAGAAGCATAATGTCATTCTTCTGCAGAAGTAATTTTGCCAATTCGATTCTCATTCTCCATCCTCCGGAAAATTCATCAGTGATTTTTTGGAAATCATCGGCTTTAAATCCTAAACCAAATAACACTTTCTCCATGTCCCCTTCAAGGTTGTAGGCATCATGGTTCATTAAAAGGTCATTCAGCTCGGTCATTTTATTAATCAGATCTGTATAAGAATCACTTTCGTAATCTGTTCTGACAGTCATTTGGTGATTCACCTCCTCAAGCTCGTTTTTCCACGCATTAATCTGTTCGAAAGCCTGCATCGTTTCAGCCCAAACCGTTCTTCCTTTTACGAAATCAAGATCCTGTTTCAGGAAACCAATGGTAACACTTCCTTCAGTGACCACTTCTCCTTCGTAGAAATTAATTTCTTTGGAAAGCATTTTCAATAAAGTGGATTTCCCCGCTCCATTTTTACCTACCAGACCTACTTTATCATCCTTTTTAATGGTGAAATTGACATTTTGAAATAAATAATTTCCTGAGTGATGTAATCCTAAACTTTGAACCGAAAGCATTTTAATTGATAATTAGTAATGAATAATGAATTTTCGCCCGCAAAAATACGGAAAAAGAAATGAATAGCCCAGAAATAAAAAAAGCGGCTCAAAATAGGCCGCTTTTTCCGTTAATGTCACTGATGTATAAAATTTTTATCCAGCGGTAAGCGGGGGTGTTTTTCTTCCCGATTCCACCATTGCAATCATCTCTACAAGGGTTTGTGCACCCTCTTTGTAGGTTACCTGCTTGATCCCGTGGTGAGATCCTATTTCATGTTGCAATTCGTTCAAACTAGTAGCCTGGGCCATTGTCATTTTTTTACTGCCATTTTTGATACTGATCTCGTATTCAAAAGTCTCTAAAAGTTTTTTTGCTTTTTTAAGCCATGCTGAAACTGTCATAGTTATTTTGTTTTTGGGGTGATTGAATGATTGGATATAAGGCTTTTCATATTTCGCTTATATTCCTGTTTTTATTTTGAAGCTTCATAAAATGAACAGTTCAAAATAACGAGAATTAAAATCCAAAAACTACAGTAGAATGTACCAAATTCAAAACTAAGTACTTATACTTAATTGACAATCAATATTTTCACAGAAAAGGAGACACCTGAATGATGTCCCCTAACCTAAATTTAAAACTGAGAAGTGATAGCGTTAATTATTAATTCCATTTAACTTGATCGTTGAGGATGTTTTTAAAATTGAACGAATCCAAATATCATTGTTGGGAACGCTTGTTCCATACAGAAAATCTGCTACAAAGCTGTCTTCCGGCAAATGAAGTTCTACGGAAAGCCTGGCCTCACTGGTCTGATCTACAGAGGTGCTGCTGGAAACATTTAATCCATTATTGATCAGTTCAATATTAATTTCCTTAGGCGTTCTTTTCTGAAAAATATTATTGTATAAGCCAAAATTGGAAGAAATATGGGTATAATCTGCAAATCTTCCGAAATCATAGATCGGTTTTTTATTGATGGAAAGATCTTGTATATATTCTTTCATTTTGATATAAAAACGGTTGAGAAAAGAATGTTTATTATAGTCTGTTCCAAAATAGGCGTCGCTTTCTGTGCTGAAGATGGGTAATATTGTATTGGTCTCATCCATCATGAGTTTTCCATATACTTTTGAAAGATCATTGTATACTTTATCACGACATACATAGGCCTGCGAAAGACCATCTTTTGTTTCAACTTCATAGCTGGAAAGCAAAGCGTCCCATATTTTATTTCCTTCAGTATTGGTTTTTGCATTTCTGATATCTGAAACATAGTTGTGCAGATCATCAATATTCATAAAATCTGTAGAAATATAGACAGATTGTGGCCCTTCCAGATAGCCACCTCCTATATCTGCATGATCACCTGGTACAAAGATTTCTTTCCAAACCGATGACTCCTTTTCAGATTTCTGGTCCTGCATTTCTTTTGAATTCTCAAAAAAACCGGTAAGCGGGAAGAAAAACCGGCTCTCATTCACTGCACAGATATGCAACGCATTCTCTACCTGGACAGGAACGCTCAGATTATAAGTATTGAAAGGCTTGGATTCTACGGTATCAAAAGCTCCTAAAAATTTTATCCTGCAATTTTCCAGAGAATAATAAGTTAAAAGATAGTTGCAGAAAGTTCTTGCCAGCATCCCTCCCCTGCCAAATCCATAGATATAAAAATGATATTCCTTTGTCTGATCAAGAGCAATCTGCCGTACAAATTCCTCTGCTTTCTGAAGCTTATCGTCAGAAGAATATCCATTGCCGTACGGTGGGTTTGCACATGTTGCCATTGCAAAATTATTATCCTCACTGCCTGGTACAGTTCCAATTCCTTCGATATATATTTTTTCATCACCAATAAATAAACTGTATAATTTATAGATATTAGTGAAGTTACCATAGTAGCTTTCATTATTATTGATCGGTTTGTCCGGTGAAAGAATATTTACCCCATTATTTCCTGTACCGTCGAAGAAAATCCCGACGGAAATCACTCTACTGCCATTCATGTTTTTACTTTAATTTTTATTACAGATCTTGTTTGTGTTTTTTCAACTAAAATCCCTAAAAGAGACATTTCAAAATAACAGAAGAAAAGCAAGGTTAACTAGAGTGAAAAGTACTAAATAAAAAATTCCGTATTTCTACGGAATAAAGTTATATTTTTTCAAGGGAGTAAATATTGTTGACAATGGCATAAATAACTATGCCTACTGTATTTTTGGCTCCTATCTTCTCCAGAATACGCTGTCTGTGACTTTCTACGGTTCTGGGGCTGATAAAGAGTTTTTCTCCTATTTCGTTGTTAGTAAACTCCTGACAGATCAGTTTTACAACATCTTTTTCTCTTTCGGAAAGCTCATCTTCTGTCTCAAAAAGGGAATTTTTCTTGGCAGTACTGTTCATATAAGTAAACAGCATTTGGTGGTCTTCTGCTGTAAAGAAAACTCCGTTTTTATCAACCATTGTAATGGCGTCAATAAATGTTTTTTTATTTGAGTTTTTTGGAAGAAATGCTGACACTCCCAGTTTCACCATATATCCTAGGATAGAGGTCTTATAATGGGATGATAGAATAATAATTTTAAGGTCAGGATGTTTTTCTTTTAAAATTTCTACCAGTTCAAAGCCATTCATAGGTTTCATCTGAACATCTACAAGAGCAATATCAGGAAATTCATCTTTTGAAAGTTTCTCGAGGTCTACTATAAAATCGGGGCCGTTATCTGCGGTAAGGCATACCGATATATTTTTTTCATTGGACAGCAACATTTTTACCCCTTCGAGGATCAGCTGTTCATCATCAATCAGTGCTAGTTTGATTTGGGAACTCATGATGTTTTGGAATTTTTATGATTAAACGACTTCCTTTATTCGAAAAGGTTTTTTTCCATTTGTGTGTTGCATTCATAGATTTGATACGGGATTCAATATTTTTAATTCCCATTCCTTTTTTTACGTCTTCATATTCGAAGCCTTGTCCGTTATCTGAAATAATGACCGCCATATTTTCAGGATAATCTTTAATATAGATCCAAAGGTCCGTTGCATTTGAATGCTTGATCACATTGGTTGTAAATTCCTGAATAATCCTGTACAGCTGTACTTCTACAAAAAGATCTTTTTTTTCATATCCCGGCATTACCTGCAGGGAAATATTAATTTTGTGGGAAAGGTTGGATATTAATTCTTCAACATATAAAACCAACCCCACCGATTCCAGATTTACAGGATATAATGAATGAGAAATACTTCTGGCAGCATCAATCAGGGAAGACATCTGACTGTAGATGTTTTTTTTGATCAGATCATCACCCTGGGTATCAAGATTATTTAACCATAAGGAAAGAATATTGAGTCGGTTTCCAATGTCATCATGAATCATTACTGCAATTCTTTTCCTTTCTTCTTCCTGGGCTTTAATGTTTTCCAGCACTAATTTTTTCTGATGCAGAACTTCTGCTTCATGCTGTACATTTTTCTCCTTAATAATTCTGGTTATAAAAGCTCTGTAAGCAAGCAGAATAAACGATACTATAACTGTTATGGTAACAATTATAAGAATAAGCAAATTGATATTTAAAGTTACTTCTTTAATTTGATAAATGTATATAAAAATGAACAGTACAAAATACTCGAAAGAATATTATTAGCACTGAGAATAATATAATAGTCGTTTTCTGAAAGGTTGGCTATCTGGTGCTGGATGATAAAAATAAACACTGAAACAGAATAATAGAAAAAAATACTGGCATCTACGAGAAGAAAACGGTTCTGTGCAGATGTATTTTTAATCTCACGGATCAGCATAACCCCGGAAAGGCAAATAATCATAATATTGGAAACTACTTTCGCAATATCAGCATTGGAAGGGTAATCAAATCCATATTTCGAGACCATAAAAGCCACCGCTAGTGAACCCGTAAGACCCAGAACAGATTTCGGCCCATCCAGTTTTCTGATAAATAATCCTGTCAGCAGAAAAAACTCCCCGGCAATGTAGAAAGGATATAGAAATGAAGTATCATTCAGCCTGAAAACATAGGGTAATACCAGATTCAGAAGTTCAATAAAAAAAAGAAAAGCAATACAATAAAAATACTGCTTTTCTTTAGAATTTAATATGCGATATTTTGCTGCTCCCAAAAGTATAACAGATAGAAGCAGTCCATAATTCAGGAATAAAATTACCTTATAAAGCTCGGCCATTCCTTGAGTATATTATTTTAAAATTCACATCCAACATCTACATCCGGTATACGGCAGATAGGAGGACATGGTTTTGCCCAGTCATAGGTATTTGAAATTGTCTGCGCCCCAGCCACTGTATTACTCTTAGGGTTTTCAATGAAAGAGATAAAAATAAGGGTTACCAGCATTTTACCATAAATATCATTGTATTTAAGACCAAAAGAGCAGGTAATACTTGTTAGGTTTTCATCTGAAAGACAAAGGTCTGCTGTAGGAACATAGAATTTTCTGAAAATTCCGCTTCCTTTATCTTGTCCACATTCTTTGTAAAACCAATCCAGACCTTCATTTCTCCAACGCTCAATAGCATTTAATGCAATATCCTGTTCAAGAATCGGCGTACTGGATATAGGAAAAGACATATTGGAATCTTTCTCTGTTTTTTCAAGACTTTTGGAAAGAACTGCATTTTTAACAACAGTATATTCCTGGATTTCCTGAAGCCTCACGTCTTTCTCCAGTTCGGTAAGAAAGCTGTATGGGTATTCTCTTAAGTCTATTTTTGTTCCCTTATCATTCATAGGATAAAGAATCATAATCAAACGCTCTTTATATACCCCTATCGCTGAACAAAATTCTTTATATTCCTCAAAACCTTTCATCCATTCAAGGTGGTCTCTGGAAATTCTAAAAACATAATTGGTAGGAATAAGACTCTGAATTTTGGAAAAATCAGAAAAGCGAGCTTTCCACTCACCCGCAGCAGCTCTACATTCTTCCACAGGAAGCATGTAGTCTACAATGTTTAATGTTGTCATAAGCATAGTTTTTTGGTCGTATAAAAGTATATAAACTAAATATGCTATGCAAGAAGATTTTTATTAATAATTTTTCACCGTAATATGATAACAGCTCTGCTGTCTTTCTTTGATATAATAGATTCTACCGGCCTTTTCATAGTGCTTCAATACCTTTTCAAGAGCAGCTTCCATTTTGGGGTTGTACTTCAAAACATTATTGAATCTTATATAAGAAATATCAAAAGAGTTGCCGTAATTATGAGAACTAATCCCTAGTGAGGCATTAGAATTTACTCTTCTCAGCCTGCATTGGTCTTCAAGAGTTCTGGTGATGGACGAAACGGTGAATGTGCCTCCTTTTGTATCTTTACTGAACTTTGAACCTATTTTCTCCAAAGTAGTTTTTGCTTTTGAAACCATATAAGCCCTGCTGTAATCAAGTCTCTGGATCTGATATCCTTTACTGGTCTTTTTTATTTTGTGGAATTTCCCGTTATTGATATACTTCTGTACTGTTTTGGAATCTTTCAGAAGCTGTATTCCGAAACTCTTTGAGGCATCAAGGTGAGGCTTGTAAAGCGGTGTAGCTTCCACCTTCAATACAGTAGCAAGATCATAACAGGGAAAAGATTTCTTCGCTGTCTGCGAATAGTGTAAACTATAAATAAAAGGTACGAAGACCACACAAAAAAACTTTCTCATTCACCATCCTTTAAAATTACAAATGAAAGATAAAACATTTATGTTATCTCTTCCAAAACCGACTATAATACTCTTTAAATAAATCCCAAACAAACTTTACACCAAATTATTGATTTTATAATTTTTGTTCCCACTTTTTTGAAATATTTTTTCAGTTTTAACTTTCTACTTTAAGATTTAAATTTTACATTTGAGATACATTAAACAATAAACAACATGATAAAAAAACTTTTCGCTGAATTTTTCGGCACATTTTGGCTTGTTTTCGGAGGTTGTGGAAGCGCTGTTTTCGCAGCTGGTGTTCCAGACATTGGCATCGGACTTTTAGGAGTTGCCTTGGCCTTCGGTCTTACTGTTCTTACTATGGCTTACGCTGTAGGCCATATCTCAGGAGGACATTTTAATCCGGCAGTTTCTTTTGGACTTTTAGCAGGGGGAAGATTTCCTGCCAAAGATCTTATCCCTTACATTGTAGCCCAGTGTCTGGGAGCGATTGTCGCTGCAGGATGTCTGTATACAATCCTTAACGGAGCAGGAGCCGTGGAATTCTCAAAACCCGGAGATTTCGCCACCAACTTCTACGGAGAGGCTGTTTACAACGGAAAGGCTTTCAGCATGGGTGCTGCATTCCTGGCTGAATTTTTATTAACCGCTTTCTTCCTTATCGTAATCATGGGAGCTACGGATAAATGGGCCAACGGTAAGTTTGCCGGTCTTGCTATCGGTCTTGCCCTTACTTTGATCCACCTGATCTCTATTCCGATTACGAACACCTCTGTAAACCCTGCAAGATCACTTTCACAAGCAGTCTTCATGGGAGGAATTGCCATGTCACAGCTTTGGCTGTTCTGGGTAGCTCCTATCTTAGGTGGAGTTGTAGGAGGATTGATCTACAAGTTCTTACTTCAGAGAGATACTGCAGAAATCGCAGATTAATTTTAAAAATAATAAGCAATTATAAAATCCTGTCAGGCGGCAGGATTTTTTTATTTTCCTGTTCTTGAGTTTTTTGTAAACACAAAGTTTTTATGAAGAATGATTTTTATTTAAGGGAGGAAAGTGGTAACGATTATGTCACTGATGAAGCTAGTAATACCCCAGTTAGTAAGAATCAATTTCATTGATTCCACCTTTGCATTCTCAAAATTTAAAAATAGAAATTAGACTTTGCGTTAAAATCAGAAAATCATCTTTATTTTATTTTTTTGATATCAAAAGGGTTTTTGAAGATCAGTTCTTCTTGTTTTCCTTTTATTTCCATCTTACGCTGGAGGAGATTGAGTGCCATTTTTCTGATAAAAAGGTCTTTATCATTCAGTTTCCAATAAGAATCTTCATGAAGCTTTTTAGGCTGGCGGATAACATAAAATTCGGTTTCCCAGGTATCTACATTATGGTAAAATTCGATAATCCCGCAATGCTCAGGGATAAGAGCAGCGTCTACCATTCCCATCGGGAGCAAAAAACTGAAAGCATTACAGATATAATCTCCACAGGAAATTTTATCGTGCTTTAAAAATTTTTCTCCGGTATCTTTATTGAGATATGATTTTTTAAAATCATTTTTAAAATCACTTTTTGACAGCTTGATCTCTATTTCATGACTTCCACCTTCTGAATCGATAGTTAGAATATCTGCTTCCCAATCTGCCTGAAAATAATTAGTCAGTACGATCTCTTTTTCAAAATCGCAATGGGCATGGATGTAGGCATGTGTAAGTTCTTCTATTTTGATCATTCGTATGATTGTAAAATGTACAACGGTGAATTATGCTAAGTGTTATTTTCACTTCACAGATAAATGAAGATAAAATTCACTAGTAATCTATACTTTTTCCTAGCTTACCAATAGGCTGCATCCTCTGATATCAGAGTGATCTATCCTTCCTAATACCTGAAACTTATCCCCTGTTATTTTCCCAAGATCCTGTGTTGCAATAAATGAGCAGGAATGAGTATTGGCAAGATCAATGATATTAATAGCCCCCGTTCTTCCTTCTTTTTCATAAGCCAAAGGGTCTTCTGCGTTCCGAACCATGATTCTCATCCAGTTTGGACATTTATATTCATTATTTCCAAGTGAATAAGCCTGTGAAAGCAGTTCTGTCATAGAATATTCAGAATAAATTTTTTCTGTTTTAAGACCATTCTGCAAGATTTTCAGCAATTCATCTTTGGTCATTTCTTCTTTTCGCCCTTTCATTCCTCCGGTTTCAATCACTATTAAATTTTCAGGAAAGTTTAGGGATTCATCGTTTTGCTCAGAATGACAATAGTCTAAAAAGTCAAGAAGAGCAAATGAAACTCCGAAGAGAATAACTTTTTTGTCCTGTAATCTGTTCAAAAGGTCAAAGAGTTCAGAATGGTTGTAAAGGAAATATCCATTCTCCGGCTTAGCCGATTTTTTCATAAGATAATCCACCATATAGATCAGTGATGAGTTCTGTTTTTCCAGATAACTAGGAAGTAATCCCAGGAAAATAAACTCTTCAGGTTTTCCTATAAACTGTTCAAAGCTTTTATAAATACTCTCTTCATAAAGTTCCGGATCTGCAATAAAATGCTTTGAAAGATTCATCTGCGTGGTTCCTGAGCTTTGAAAAAACAAATCTGTAGTCACGTTTTTATCCAGAATCAAATGATTTTTAAACATTTCTATTGGCAAAAACGGAATTTTCACCAAGCTGTCTACCTCATCAGGATTCACCTTCAGAAAGTCTACAAATTTCCTGTATATTTCAATATTTTCATATTGATATCGAAATGTTTTCAATGATGCATTCAGAAAATCCTGTTCAGTCTGTATGTTGAATATATTTTTCAATTCCATAAACTTTTTGAGCTCATTACTCCCTCACTATGAAGTAATTATAAAGATAAAACAATGTTATTTAATAATTTTTTAATCTATCAAATCTATTTTGGTAAACTTATTGCAAGTATTTATTTGGAATATGGATTAAAAACAAGAATCGGCTTCGGCCCATTCGAAAGTTACCTCTTTTTAGGGGTAATTTTTTTTGCTTTATTTATCAAAAGTCTTCAGTTCAAAGTCCTTTTCAAAAACCCCATACGTAAAATAGGAAATCCAGTCTCCAAGATTGATATATTTTGAATTCTTTTCCAGATCCAGCACCATAGGCAGATGTCTGTGCCCATAAATAAAGTAATCGATCTTCTGGGTCTTCAGCTTTTCTTTGGAATAAATAATCAGAAACTCTTTATCTTCTCCCAGGAAAGCTTTGTCTTCTTCTCCGGAGATCATTTTATTTTTTTGAGAAAGGTAGAGGGCAACTTTCATTGCAATATCAGGGTGAAGCCATTTGAAAAACCACTGTGCCACAGGATTGGTGAATAATTTCTTCATTCTTTTATATCCTTTGTCTCCAGGTCCCAATCCATCTCCATGTGCCAGCAGGAAATGCTTCCCTCCCATTTCAAAATATTGTTTCTGATAAAAAACAGTACATCCTATCTCCTCTTCCAGATAATCTTTCATCCACAGATCATGGTTTCCAACAAAGAAATAAATATGAATTCCCCTGTCTTTAAGTTCTGCAATTTTTCCAAGCACCCGGACATATCCTTTAGGAATAACATGCTTCCATTCATGCCAGAAATCAAAAAGGTCACCCATTAAAAACAAAACCTGAGCATCTTCTTTGATCTCATCCATCCAACGTATAAACTTATCCTCACGCACCTTGCTCTCCTTCGGCGTAGGAGCACCAAAATGCTGATCTGAAGCAAAATATACTTTTTTTCCAGGTTCTAAATTAATTATCGTCTTTAACACCTTCTGAGTTTTGTGGGATATAATTATTGATTATCTTCTGCAAACCATTCTCCATAAGAGTTTTCTGTCTCATGAAGTTTAAGATAAGCTAAAGAAATTCCATCAGGAAGTTTTGATTTAACTTTCGCAGCAATAGCATACAGCATGTTTTCACAAGTTGGCTGGAAACTGCAGTAGATTACTTTATGTCCTTTTTGTTCAAGGTCCTCTCCCAGTTCTTTGTGTGGAGATAGTGCATTGACAAGAACCGAATGGTCCCATACATCTACGATCTCAGATTTTACGATACTTTTGATATCTCCGAAATCTACCACCATTCCATTTTTAGGATTTTCAATATCATTGATCGGTTTTCCTTTCACTGTTACAAACAGCTTGTAGGAGTGTCCATGCATATTTTTACATTTCCCATCGTAGTTGTAAAGCACGTGAGCAGTTTCGAATGTAAAAATTTTTGTAATACGTATCATAGTGCAAAGATATGACAAAACCGCTTAACACAGAAAAGACTGTTTCTATTACGGTGATATTAACATATTCTTTTTAGTCGATTTTGAAGGTTACATTATTATCCTGGGATCCCATCAACGTTGATTGCGTTGTAAGATAGGATGAACAAGAGATTCAGCAAACACTTATTTATAATTGTTGGTCTTATTATATTACATCTAGGAAAAAATTATTTATTATTTTCCGGGACTTAATTCAACTATTTCTATTTAAAAAATTTCTCCAGCCAGTCACTCTCCAGACGTTTAATCTTCTTGGTTTCCGGATCAAAAGAATCCAAAGGGTACTTGAGTCTACCACCAGCTCATCATTGCAGTAGAATTCTACTTTTCTTGGCTGTTTGGCTCCTTCAGGATTCATGGGATAGGTTCTTACTGTGATGATATCATTCAGATAAACCTGTTTTTTGTATTGTATATGGTGATCCAGAAGCATCCAGGCATCATTCACATATTCAGTTTGATGTTTTAGAAGATCCCAGTGTTCTGCTGCTATTTCTTCCACCCAATGTACATATTGTACATTATTCACATGATTGTTCTGATCTATATGCTCTTCTGATACCTTTATTTGTTTTTCGTACATTAAATTCATTCTCCTGAAAGTTTACTCAAATTTATCATTTTAAAATAAAATTCTCTTTATCCTGTAGAAACAAATCCTCCATTTTATTGCATAAAAAACGGAATCAGAGATCTGATTCCGTTTACAATATTTAGTATATTGAAATTCTTATTTAGATTTTCCAGCAGGTTTAGCAGCTGTTGTTGTTCCTCCTAATTTAGTTTTCACAATACTTGTGATGTCCTCACTTCCGTCAGTATAAAGAAGATTATTAGATTCCTGTGTTGCTGTGTCAAATACATAGCTCAGACTTCTTTCTTTTGCTACAGCATAAATAGCATCTCTTACTTTCTTCTGCAGTGGGCTAAGCAATTCATTTTGTTTAGCAGAGATATCTTTAGCAGCCTGTGCTCTGGTTTCTTCTATTTTTTTACCTAAAGCCTGTAGTTCTGTTTGTGCTGCAATCAGTTCTTTAGTTACAGCTTCTTTGTTGGCTTCACTTAGCGTTTTTTCTTTATCCTGAGCAGTTTTCAGCTTGGTCTGATAATCATTAATCAACTTCTCAATCTCTGTCTGCTTGCTCTTAGTCAAATTATCAATGGTAGTTCCTATAGTTTTCACTTCAGATAAACTTGCAAAAACCTCCTCTGTGTTTACACTTCCAACCTTCTGTTGAGCATTTGCGATATTTGCAGTAAGTGTTAATCCTAATGTAATAAAAAGTACTTTAATTAAATTCATGTTTAATAATATTTTTCCGTCCCCAAATATAATTCAAATTTTAATTACTTATGACGTGATATTTATTCCTTGTATTATTTTGAAGTTTAAATGAATTAAAAACAGTTTTAAACAAAGAAAAACCTCCCCATAAAAGAGAAGGTTTAACATCAAAAAAATATGGAAAAAATGACTAATGAAATTGTGCAGTTTCCGTAGAATCTTTCATGGCTACGGTAGCTGAAGAGCCGTTGGTAACAACATTCTGTACTTCATCAAAATATCCTGTGCCTACAAAAGACTGGTGCTTCACCGCTCGGAATCCTTTCTGCTGCAAAGCAAACTCACGCTCCTGCAGTTCTGAATATCCGGCCATTCCTCTTTCTTTATAGGCTAAAGCCAATTCAAACATAGCTGTATTCAAAGCATGGAATCCTGCCAGCGTAATAAACTGGAATTTATATCCCATTTTAGCCAGCTCTTCTCTGAAAGTAGACATTTCCTCTACACTCAGCCTTGCCGCCCAGTTGAATGAAGGGGAACAGTTATACGCAAGCATTTTACCAGGGAACTTTGCATGAATTCCTTCTGCAAATTTTCTTGCCTGTTCCAGATCAGGATTTGAGGTTTCCATCCAGATCAGGTCTGCATATGGTGCATATGATAAACCTCTGTCAATTCCCTGTTCTACACCGTTTCTTACCACATAAAATCCTTCAGCAGTTCGTTCTCCTGTCACAAACTTTTTATCCCGGTCATCAATATCTGATGTCAGAAGGTCTGCAGCATCAGCATCTGTTCTTGCAATAATAAGACTCGGAACACCCAATACATCGGCAGCCAGACGTGCTGCAATCAATTTATTAATAGCTTCCTGAGTAGGCACCAATACTTTTCCACCTAAGTGTCCACACTTTTTTGCAGAAGAAAGCTGATCTTCAAAGTGTACGGCAGCTGCTCCTCCTTCAATCATTTGTTTCATCAGTTCAAAAGCATTCAGATTACCTCCAAAACCTGCTTCCGCATCTGCAATAATTGGCACCAGATATTCTTTATTCCCAGCTCCGCTTACAGACTGTACCTGATCTGCTCTTAGCAATGCATTATTAATTTTCTTCACTACAGAAGGCACTGAATTCGCAGGATACAACGACTGATCCGGGTACATTTCTCCTGATAAATTGGCATCTGCAGCCACCTGCCATCCAGAAAGGTAAATAGCTTCCAGACCGGCATCTACTTCCTGCACCGCCTGATTACCCGTGAGTGCGCCAAGCCCTGCTACATAATCCTGGTTATTCAATTTATCCCAGAATTTTTTGGACATTTCTGTAGCAATGGTATACTCTATTGTATACGAACCACGAAGTTTTAAAACTTCTTCTGCTGCATAGGGTCTTTTAATACCATTCCAGCGTGGGTTTGTCAGCCAATCTTGCTCTATAGCCTGGATTTGTTCTTGTCTTGTTTTCATAATATTTGGATTTTGTTAGATTAGGGTTTCGAGGTATGAGATTTGAGATTCTGGTTACGGGATGTGAGGTTCAAAATTTCAGACACTCCCACTCTCCCATTCTCTCACTCTCAAACTAAATAAAAGGATAGGCTTTAAGGGTCAGAAATTCTTCAAAGTTTGCAGAGAAAATCAGTTCATTGAAAAGTTCTTTGGCAAGGTTGAATTTTCCATTTTTGAAGCGGGCTTCTCCTACGTATGTTTCAATATTGTCCATTTCTTCTTTTTCCCACTGCAAAATCATATTGCGGGTTAATGTTCTGTCATCACTTAACACCGCTTCATTTTTCAGCCATTGCCAGATCTGTGTTCTTGAGATCTCTGCAGTAGCGGCATCTTCCATCAGGTTATAAATGGCGGCAGCACCAGTTCCCATCAGCCAGCTTTCAAGGTAAAGGATTCCTACATTGATGTTTTTTCTGACTCCTTTTTCCGTAATATCTCCTTTTGGAATTTCCAGCAGGTCACTTTCCTTTATATGGTATTCGAATTTTTTATCAATTTGATTTTTTGAAGGCATGTACTGGTCAAAAACTTCTTTAGCCACAGCTACTAATGCAGGATGTGCCACCCAAGTCCCGTCATGACCGTTTTTTACTTCACGTTCTTTATCATTCCGTACTTTTTCAAAAGCTTTGTTATTGGCCTCTTCATCGTCTTTTATTGGGATTTGAGCGGCCATTCCGCCGATAGCGTGTACATTTCTTTTATGACATATTTCGATAACTCTTTTTGAATAAGCACTCATGAAAGGGGATGTCATCGTTACCTGATCTCTGTCCGGAACGATAAATTCCGTGAGATTTCTGAATTTTTTGATGTAGGAAAAAATATAATCCCATCTGCCACAGTTGAGCCCGGCACTATGTTCTTTTAATTCAAATAAAATTTCATCAATTTGAAATGAAGCCGTAATGGTTTCTATTAAAACAGTAGCCTTAATGGTTCCTTCCTGAATTCCCAGATAGTTTTGGGCAAAAACAAAAACTTCATTCCACCAGCGGGCTTCTTTATAATGTTCCAATTTCGGAAGATAGAAATAAGGACCACTCCCTTTTTCTAAAAGCTGCTTTGCATTTCTGAATAAATAAATTCCAAAATCAATCAACGAGCCGGAAGCTTTTTCTCCATTGATTTCTATATGTTTTTCCGGAAGATGAAGCCCTCTTGGCCGAATCTGCAAAACGGCTGTCTTATTATTAAGTGTATAAGCTTTTCCTTTTTCGTTGACAAAATCAATATTTCGGTTAATCGCATCAGAAAGATTAATTTGCCCCTCAATACAGTTTTCCCATACCGGCGAACTGCTGTCTTCAAAGTCTGCCATAAATGTAGAAGCTCCTGAATTCAAAGCATTGATAATCATCTTACGGTCGACAGGTCCGGTAATTTCCACTCTCCTGTCCAGTAAATCTTCAGGCAGCGGTGCACATACCCAATTTCCATTTCGGATCTCTTCCGTTTCTTTCAAAAACTCAGGAAGATTTCCTGCATCAAACTTCTGCTGTGTTTTTTTCCTTTCTTCTAAAAGTTCAAGTCTCTGATGATTGAAATTCTGATGAAGGGCAATCAGAAAATCTACCAAATCCGGAGTAAAAACTGCTTCAAATTGCTTCTGTGCTTTTATTTTTATTTGAGTCTTGGTTTCCATAACATATTGATTTTGTGATTTTATATTACAAACATATATAAAAATTTTCATAAAATAGCGAACGTTCGCTAAATTTATTTAAAATTTATTATGCGAATAATCGCATCTAATTATTTATATTTGAGTAATGAATTCAGAAAGTGACTTTATCAAAACAGTTTTCGGACTAAAACTGAAACAGCAGAGACAAAAGAAAAACTGGTCTCTACAGGATCTTGCCGTAAAGACAGGGTTATCAAAATCTTACCTTAATGAAATTGAGAACGGAAAAAAATATCCGAAGCATGATAAGATCATTCAGCTTTCTGAAGCTCTGAACTGTACTTTTGATGATCTTGTTTCTACTAAGCTTGATAAAAGTCTTGCTCCTTTTAATGAAATACTACAGTCGGATTTCTTTAAAGAAGTTCCGCTGGACCTTTTCGGAATCAACAAAAACAACCTCATCAGCATTATCAGTGATGCTCCCAAAAAGGTAACGGCTTTCATCAATGCGCTGATCGAAATCTCCCAGAATTATAATCTTGGAAAGGAAAGGTTTTATTTTGCGGTATTAAGATCCTTCCAGGAATTGTATGACAATTATTTTCCAGAAATTGAAGAAAAAGTGAATCTGTTCACCAAGGAAAATCAGTTAAAAATCGGGAAAAATTTAAAGTCCGACATTTTAGAAAAGATTCTTACCGAAAAGTTCAGCTACACCATTCAATCTGAAGATTTTGAAAAATATGGGACTCTGGATAATCTTCGTTCACTTTTTATTCCTGAGAAAAAATTATTACTGCTGAATCAAAAATTAGAAAAGGATCAGAAAACTTTTATTCTAGCTAAAGAAATCGGATTCAATGTACTGGAATTAAAAATCCGTCCCAATACCTATTCATGGCTTGACTTTGGAAGTTTTGAAGAGATTCTGAATAACTTTTATGCTTCGTATTTTGCGGGTGCTTTATTAATTTCAAAAGAACCCGTCATTGAAAAAGCATCAGAATTTTTTCAGCAAAATACATGGGAACCGGAAAACTTCGAAAATCTCATCAACAGCTTTACCCATTCCCCTGAAACTTTTTATTACCGCCTTACCAATATTCTTTCGGCTGAAATGGGAATTAAGGATTTGTTTTATTTATGCCTGGTAAAAAAGAAAAACTCGGATAAAATCCAGATTTTAAAAGAGCTGCATCTGAACCATCAACAGGCTCCTCATGCCAACGCCACCAACGAACATTACTGCAGAAGATGGATTGCAGTAAAAAATATTGATTATTTAAAAGAAAATGAAACCCTTACGGATGCTCAGATTTCGCATTACAAAGATCAGGGAATAAGCTATCTTGTTATCTCTACTTCACAGAAGAATCCTTTTTCGGATGGAAGCAACAGAAGCTACTGTCTTGGTATTCTATTGAACTCACAAACGATCAAGAAAATAAGTTTTATAAAATCACCTTCTTTAAAAACCATCAATGTAGGCGTTACCTGTGAATCCTGCAGTATTGCTGATTGTGAAGTAAGACAAGCACCACCGGTAAGGCTGGAAAAGGAACATTTTAACCTAAGCATGAAAAGTTCTGTTGAGAAGATCAGGAAGAGGTTTGAAAATTAATGTAGAAAACACTTAAAGAGTGAAAGTCAGTATGCTTTATTTGTGAATTTTTTATTCTATTGATATCTTTTTACTATTGATTTTGCAGAGCAAAAATTGACTATTATTTTATATCTTTAGTACAAAACACAATCATGATATTAGACTTATTATTTCCTAATCGTTGCGTTCACTGTAACACAATCATCGGTTCTGAACTTTTGGTATGTGATCTTTGTTTTAGCCAGATTCATTTTACACATTATGATTATTTTGAAAATAATCCGATTAAAGAAAAATGCAGATTACTTTTCCCTGTTGAGAATACCTTTGCTTTAATACAGTTTGAAGAGGAAAGCCTAAGCCGGCAGATTATTCATGAACTGAAATACAGAAGCCGGAAAAAAACAGGAAAGATTCTTGCAGAATGGACTACTGAACGGTTAGATTTTAAGGACGAAAAACCTGACCTTTTGGTAAGCGTGCCTCTTCATCCCAAGAAATTGAAAGAACGGGGCTACAATCAGCTTCATCTATTCACAGAGACTTTATCTGAGTTTTATAAAATCCCTTTTGATCATCAATTAATCAAGAGAAATCATTATTCAAAGGCACAAGCATTAAAGGATAAGAAACACAGACTGGAAGCTGTCAATACATTTTCCGTGACCCACCCTGTTACCGAAAAGCATATTCTTTTGATTGATGATGTTTTTACCACAGGAAATACGGTTTCATCTATTGCATGGGAGATTTTAAATGCAGGGAATAACAAGGTAAGTGTTTTAGTAATGGCGCTGGATGTTTGATGTGAAGTGCGAGATGCGAGTTTCGAGGTACGGGATATGAGTTTCGGCGGGGTAAGATTCGGGGTACGTGGTGAGTGGATTATATTAAAAATATTCTAAAACTCTAGAACTCTCAGACTCTCAAACCCTCCCACACTCCTACCCAATCTATTTTCCCTATTCAATTCTTTTTCCTAATTTTCCGGAAACTAAACCACTATGCCCAATCTGATTTTATTACACGGAGCTTTAGGTCACAGCGATATTTTCACGCCTTATCTGAGCACTCTGTCATCATATTTTACCGTACATACTCCTTTATTTTCAGGACACGGAAACATAGAACTTCCTGCAGAAGGCATCAGTATTGAAAAATATACTCAGGAATTATCTGAATATTGTGAAGTGAATAATTTGACAGATGTTTCCATCTTCGGGCACAGCATGGGAGGTTATGCAGCACTTTGTTACGCAATGAAAGCTCCTGAAAATGTAAATTCTATTGTAACGCTGGGAACGAAGTTTGACTGGACTGAAGAACAGTCTTTAAAAGAAAGCAAGATGCTTAATCCTGATGTTATTCTTGAAAAAATTCCGCAGTATGCTCAACTTTTAGAATCTCAGCACGGATCAAAATGGAAGCAACTTCTTCCGGCCATTGCTGATTTAATGATTGGTCTGGGTAAAAATCCTCCTTTAGAAAATAATCTGACTGCTATTACTGTTCCTGTTCAAATTATGGTAGGAGACAAGGATAATATGGTAACGATCGAAGAGAGCACAAGAGTGTACAAAAGCCTTCCTAACGCAAAATTGGCCGTACTTCCGGATACAAAGCATCCCATGGATAAAGTACGACCTCATTTATTTTTGAACTTAATAAAAGATTTCTGGAATCTTTCTTAAATTATCTTTGAAGTTTTTCTCCGTAACTAAGATCACCGGCATCTCCCAGTCCAGGTGTAATATAACCTTTGGATGTTAATTGCTCATCGATGGCTCCTACCCAGATGTGAGCTTCAGGATAGGCATTCTGAATAGTTTCAACTCCTTGTCTTGACGCAATAGCTGCCACAATATGAAGCTGAGTGGGATTTCCATTGGTCAGCAAATCTTTAATCGCTTCAATTAAAGAAGCACCAGTTGCCAACATAGGATCTGCTACGATCAAAGGTCTTCCTTCGATACTTGGGCACGTAAGATAATCCTGTTTGATGGAAAAATAATCGTTGGCATCATGTTTTCTGTACGCGGCTACAAAACCACAGTCTGCTCTGTCCAAATAGTTCAGGATCCCTTCAAACAATGGTACTCCTGCTCGTAAAATAGTTGTAATAACTGGCTGTACAGCAATTTCTCTGCTTTTTATTGTATCTAAGGGAGTTTGAATTTCAACATCTTTATACTCCAGTCCTTTACTGATTTCAAAAGCGGCAATCTCTCCGATTCTTTCCATATTCCTTCTGAATCTCATTCGGTCATGCTGAATATCAACGTTTCTAAGTTCGTTGATCCATTCGTTGACAAGAGAAAAGTTTTGCGATAAAATAGTAAGCATGAAAATTTTATTTTTTTTTAATTTCAGTTAATTGATATTAATTCTTGCAAAATTACAACTAAAAAACGAATTGAAAGATTGAGCCTGAGGAGAAATCAAGTATATTTATCAAATATTCCCTCTATACTATATTGTAATTTTTAAATGATGAAAAGCCTTATTTTAGGAAAGATCAGCCCGGAGTTTATCAAAGAAGAAACCCTGCCTGAATTACTGGTTCCCACCTTTGAAAAATATAAAGATAAAACAGCCTTTATATTTAAAAATAAAAAATTATCCTATGCTGAACTAGACAGCTGGAGCAATGCCATTGCCCTTCAACTGCAAGATCAGGGAGTACAGCCCGGTGATCGTGTAGGAGTATGGTATCCCAGAAGTCTTGAGCTTCCTGTAGCCATACTTGGAATTTTGAAGGCTGGTGCCACATACATTCCTTTAGACCGGGAAATGCCAGAGGATCGAATAAAAAAAGTTTTTACAGACATCAATGTTAAGACCTATTTTTCTGATACTGATGCTCATATTCACTGTAAGCATTTAGAAATTGTTCCTCAGCCTCCAAACCCTGTTTCTTCAGCTGTTTCGGACTATAAACCGGACAATTGGGCCTATGTATTGTTCACTTCAGGAAGTACCGGAAATCCTAAAGGAATTCCCATTTCGCACCGGAATATCTGTCATCTGATACGTTCCGAACAGGATTTTATAGGAATAAAAGATAAAGATATTGTGTATCAGGGGTTCTCCGTTTCTTTTGATATGTGGTGCGAGGAAGTATGGATCAGTCTCTTTGCTGGGGCTACTATATGGATTGCTGATGCCACTACTGTAAAAGCAATAGATGAACTCAGCGATGTTTTAACCCAAAATAAAATTACGGTACTTCATGCAGTTCCCAGTATTTTAGCCATTATTGATGAAGTTCCTGCCATCAGACTGATCAATACGGGAGGTGAAGCCTGTACAAAACAGGTGCAGGAAAAATGGGCTAAACCCTACAGAGCATTTATCAACAGCTATGGACCTACGGAAACAACGGTTTCCTCCAACATGGCTCAACTGAATAGTCAACAAGAGTTGACAATAGGACCTCCTCTTCCCAATTATCATGTTGCCGTGATTGACGAAAATATGAATATCGTGGCGCGTGGAGAGCGCGGTGAAATGGTTATTTCCGGTCCCGGGGTAAGTAATGGATATTTTAACCTTCCTGAGCTCACCGAACAGAAATTTTTATCTAATCCATTTCCGGAAGAACTTCCTGGAGACAAAATTTACAAAACCGGAGATGCCGTTATTATACGTGAAGATGGTTTCATCGATTTCCAGGGAAGAATAGATGATCAGATCAAATTACGCGGCTACAGAATTGAGCTTGGCGAAATAGAATCCAGGCTGAACCAGCTCCATGATGTTTCTTCAGCTGCCGTAGCTGTAAAAGAAGATTCCAACGAGCAGGGACAGCTTGTGGGATATGCCGTGATGAACAATGAGTCTTCTTTTGATGAAAATGAAATGCGGAAGGAACTGGCGAAGTTTCTGGCTCCTTATATGGTTCCGATTTCTATTGTTCTTCTAAAAGAAATGCCGAGGATGCCCAGTGGTAAAATAGACAGAAAACGACTTCCCATTCCCGAAAGTTTCACCAGCCATGAGAAAAATGAAGATATCAACATTGATTCTGAAGCTCCTGTAGAGGAAAAACTTATTCAAACTTTGAAATGGGTCTTTCCAGGAAAAGAAATTAATCTGAATCAGGATTTTTTCACTGACCTGGGTGGACATTCCCTGCTGGCAGCTACCTTAGTTTCCCACCTTCGTCAAAAAGCGGGAATTCCTACTGCTTCATTAAAAGAAATCTATGAGAACCGTCCTTTGTCAGCTTATGCTGAATGTCTCAAAAATAAACATACTCAGACTGCATCTCATCAGGAGCCTTTTCACAGGGTTTCAACGTTTCAGTATATTGCCTGTAATATTGCCCAGACGATCAGTTTACTGCTTGTATTCGCCTTATTAAGTATTCAGATCTTTTTCCCTTATTTAAGCTATTATTATTTTCAGATTAATGGATACGGACTGCATTATGCTTTATTGAGTGCCGTTTTATTGTATACGTTGATTCCACCAGTATATTCCATCATTATCGTTCTTACCAAATGGCTCGTGATCGGAAAAATAAAAGAAGGAGACTATCCGCTTTGGGGCTGGTATTATTTCAGATGGTGGCTATGGAAAACAATTAAAAGATTACTTCCTTCTGAGTTTATTGTAGAAACTCCTTTATATCCGAAATATTTAAAATTGCTTGGGGTAAAGGTGCATCCCAGCGCTCAATTGAGCCTACTTCCTATCTCAGCAGAAGATCTTGTAACGATTGATGAAAATGTGAATACCAGTTCCGGCTGCAGTATTGATAATGCTTCTGTTGAAAATGGTATTTTAAGAATAAGAAAAGTACATATTAAAGCGCATGCTTACCTTGGTTCTTCTGTTATTGTGTGTGGAGATACAGTTATTGAGGAATTTGGCGAACTTCAGGATTTAAGCTGCCTTAATGAAGGTGGAAGAATTGGATTTGGAGAAGTCTGGAACGGGAGTCCTGCTGAAAAAGTAAGAGTAAAATCAGGTGAAGAAGTTGAAGTTCCAAAACTGGCGTCAGCAAGCAAGAGAAATCGATTTGCATTCATGTATGCATGCTCACTATTTTTCTTTCCTCTTCTTATTGTTTTGCCCTTAGCTCCTACTCTTTATACCCTATATTATCTGGATGACCGCTCAGCCGATTATAATTTTTATTATTTATGGCAGGCTCCGATACTTTCTACCGTGTATATTTTATTGTTTATTGGAGTGGTAAGTATACTGACCAGAATTTTACAATACAATATGAAACCGGGAATCTATCCTGTGTACAGTTTTATGTATTATAAAAAATGGATAAAGGATCAAATTTTCAACCTGTCTCTTATAATAGTACATCCACTTTTTGCATCCATTTATATCAGTAAATTTTACAGAATGATGGGCGCAAAAGTAGGAAAAAATGCAGAGATATCGACTGCCAGTGATGTTTCTCACCATCTTCTAGAAATTGGAGAAGGTTCCTTTATTGCGGATGCTGTGATTCTTGGAGAACATGATGTAAGAAATGAAAAATTAATTTTATCAAAAACGACCATAGGAAGCAACAGCTTTGTTGGAAACAGCGGATTGATTCCGCAGGGATATGAGCTTGGAAATAATATGCTGATTGGCGTTCTGAGTAAAGCTCCTTCTGAAGAACAGTTGAAAAATTCCACTGAGAAAGACTGGTTCGGATCTCCTCCAATAGGTCTTCCTTCCAGACAAAAATCTGAAGTATTCCAGGATAATCTTACCTACAATCCTCCATTCCGTCTAAAGCTTGCCAGAGCTATTGTAGAAGGAATCAGGATTATTCTTCCACAAACTGTAGTCATCATTTGCAGTGTATTATTCATTGCGTATACCAGTACTTATCTAGAAGGGAATATTCATTATCTTCTTTTACTGGCTCCGTTTTATTATTTGGGGATTGTTGCGTTACCTTCATTTTTCTTCACTGTATTGCTGAAGTGGGTATTAGTTGGAAAGTATAAGAAAACCGAAATGCCTATGTACAGTATGAAAGTATGGTTGAGCGAAGGAATCACTACCATCTATGAAGCACTTCCTGTACAGTTTTTTCTTGATTTTCTGCGGGGTACATTCTGGCTGCCATTCTTCATGAGGTTTTTGGGAGTAAAAATCGGAAAAAGAGTATGGCTTAATACGACTGACATTACAGAATTTGACATGGTATCTATCGGAGATGAAACAATGCTAAACGAAGATTGCGGTCCTCAAACCCATCTTTTTGAAGACAGAATCATGAAAATAGGGAGTGTAAAAATTGGAAGCCAGACAACGATCAATTCAAGAACAATTATTTTATATGATAGTGAGATTGGAAATAATGTCAACATAGATCCTCTTTCTCTGGTTATGAAAGGAGAAGTTCTTTCCGATAACACGTCGTGGTATGGAAGTCCGTTGAGAGGAAAGTAATTATGCAGGGAGATGGAGGCCGGATGATGGAAGTGATTAAAATTCAGAAAAGGAATACATATCTTTCCAATTAAAATTGTTTTACGCATCAATAACAAGGATTATATTATTGCGCAATAGAAACCTCCAACTCCCCTCTTCCTGCTTCCAACAAATAAAAAAACATCATTATGAATTATTCCATCAGAAAAATAAAAATCAATGAAAATCTTCCTATTGTAGATGAATTGGTAGGTGAACTTCATGTTTCAGAAAAAACAATGAATGATAAAACTGCCGACTGGAGCCAGATCCGGGAAAGTTATCTCCGCTTTATGTCAGAATGTGAGGAAGAAAATGAGGGCACTTTTCTTATTGCAGAAATTGATGGAAAAGCTATAGGTTTTCTTTTTGGATATATTGAAGAGAGAGACGACAGTAATTTTGAACCTGGAGAGGGAGATGATTTATATGTTTCTGAAGGGTATGTGAAAAAAGAGTTTAGGAAGCAGGGAATCTACTCTGCTCTCAATAAAGCATTTGAAAAAGAATATGAAGGCTATAAAATCCGGAAAATATACCGTTATACGCTTTGTACCAATGATACGATGCAAAGCTGGCTTTCTTCCCAAGGTTACCAGCCTGTAAGATTGGTCTATGAAAAATGGATGTAGGCAAGAAAAGAAATTATTCTCCTATAAATTTAGATGAAAATAAGAAATCCGGTAAGCAAGCTTACCGGATTTCTTTGTGAACATTGTTCTTATTATTTTTGTCTGAAATATACTTCAATCGGAACTCCGGTAAATCCGAATTCTTTTCTCAACTGATTTTCAGTAAATCTTTTATACGGTTCCTTCACATACTGCGGAAGGTTACAGAAGAATACAAACTGTGGTGACGGCGTAGGAAGCTGTACACAATATTTGATTTTAATATATTTTCCTTTCAATGCTGGTGGTGGTGTCTGTTCGAAGATCGGAAGCATTACTTCATTCAATTTTGAAGTTTTGATCTTCTTCTTACGGTCTTCATAAACCTCCATTGCCAGTTCTACAGCTTTTAAGATTCTCTGCTTCGTTAAAGCTGAAACGAACAAGATTGGAATATCCTGGAACTGACCGATTTTATCTTTGATTGATTTTTCGAAATCACGTATCGTATTGGTCTGCTTGTCTTCAATCAAATCCCATTTATTAACAAGGATTACAATTCCTTTTCTGTTTTTCTGAGCCAATCCGAAGATGTTCATATCCTGAGACTCCCATCCTTGTGTAGCATCCACCATAATGATAACTACGTCAGAATATTCAATAGAACGGATAGATCTCATTACAGAATAGAATTCTAAGTCTTCATTTACTTTAGACTTTCTTCTCATCCCTGCTGTATCTACCAATACAAACTCATGTCCGAATTTATTGTATAAAGTCTGGATACTGTCTCTTGTAGTTCCTGCAATATCCGTTACAATATTTCTTTCAACATCCAATAAAGCATTGGTCATAGTTGATTTTCCTACGTTTGGACGACCTGCAATAGTAATTTTGGGCAATCCTTCAAAAGGGTCTTTATAGTCTGTAGTCGGGAAGTCTTTAACGATATCATCTAATAGATCTCCTGTTCCTGAACCAGTAGCAGAAGAAAGTGTATAATATTTATCTATACCTAACTGATAAAATTCTGTTGCAGGAAGTTCTTCTTTAGAAGAATCTACTTTGTTAATAACGATATAAATCGGTTTGTTGGATCTTCTAAGAAGTCTGTAAATTTCGTAGTCTGTATCAGTAAGCCCTTCTTCAACATTCATCATAAAGATAATGGAAGTTGCTTCATCAATCGCCAATTGTACCTGCTTACGGATTTCTTCTTCGAAGATATCATCTGTACCTACATCATAACCTCCTGTATCAATTACAGTAAAGTCTACTCCATTCCAGTCAGATTTTCCGTAGTGACGGTCTCTGGTAACACCGGATGTAGAATCTACAATAGCTTCTCTTCTTTCTAATAAACGGTTAAAAAGCGTAGATTTTCCTACGTTGGGACGCCCAACGATTGCGACAATATTTGACATAAAAAATGTTTAATAATCCTTTTGCTATGCTCAGGATATGTTATTAATGGGTTACTCCAACTTTTGGAGCCCAATTTTTTGCAAAGATAAGATTTTATTATTTAATTATAGTTTTAAGAACATTAGCTTAGAAAAAACTCTCAAAGCAACTATACAAGGGATAATCTATGAGAATGTTTTCAATTAAAATTGGATAAACAATATCCACAACTCTGCTATTTTACGATGAAAGTAAGTTTTTTGATTTTTTTTATTAAAAAATAATGATTTGGCAATCAATAAGTAAAGCAATTACTCCTCTATTATGTTAATTAATCTTTAATTTTGATTTTCATATTTAAAATAAATTCTATAATTTCGCAGCATAGAAACAGACCTATAGTGTAACGGTAGCACTCCGGTTTTTGGTACCGTCAGTCGGGGTTCGAATCCCTGTGGGTCTACAAACCATCCTTTTTTAAGGATGGTTTTTGTTTTTTAACACTATACTTTCCCAGTGGTCAGACAAGAATATTCTTCATTCTTAGAAATACATTATTATTAAATCAACTAAGAGTAAATCAAGACACCAAAAGGTGACAAAACTCATATTAATCCACATTAATAAGGCCTTTAAACCTTGTTAAAAACAGTTAAATTCGCGGAGGTTTATAAAAACTAATACTAACTCAAAAAACAATAACGCGGGAATGAAAAAGTTCTATCTCAGTGCGCTAACCTTATGCGCTGTTCTGAGTACATCTGCCCAAGAAGTGTTGTGGCAAAAAGACATCAAATCCTCTACCCAGGATTTCCTAAGTCAAGTCACTACAACAATTGATCAGCAATACCTTATCACAGGAAGCAGCATTCAGGTTAAAAGCCAATCACAAGCAGCCAATCTTCAAAAACAAAACAACGGTTACGATTTTCACCTTGTAAAACTGAATCAGCAAGGAGAAGAAGTCTGGGAAAAATATTTTTCCGGACAAAACCATGATTATTTATCTGCTACGGTAACCACCCAAGATGGTGGATTTCTATTAGCAGGAACATCTTATTCTGGAAAAGGGTTAGACAAAAAAGACGATTCTAAAGGAGGGGCTGATATCTGGTTAATCAGAATCAATGAATCCGGAGATGAATTATGGCAAAAAACATTAGGAAGCTCTTCGGATGAAGAAGCCAAGTCGGTGATTCAAACTACAGATCTAGGTTTTTTTATCGCTGGAAACATTCAAAACTATTCAAAAGGTTACGGTTCCAAGGATGTCTTCATCACAAGATTAGACAAAAACGGAAAGGAGCTTTCTCAGTTAATTTTAGGAGGAAAAGGCCTGGACGAAATCGAAAAAATGACTCCAACAAAGGATGGAGGAGCATTACTGGGTATTTACTCAAGAGGCGGAACAACTGCCACAAGTAATCAACGATCATCAAAGAGCAATAACCCTACTAATGATCCAAAATCTGGAACTCAATCTTCATTACCCATTACTCATTATTTAAAACAATCTGAAAATTCCGGAGAGGGTGACTACTGGATTGTAAAGCTGGATAAAAACGGCAAAGTAGAATGGGAAAAGAATTTTGGTGGAAAAGAAGATGATCATATCAGAACACTGGCATTAACTTCAAGTGGTTATATCATTGGTGGTGAATCCAGATCGGAAAGATCAGGAAATAAAACGGTAGGCATAGAAGAAGGAACAGACCTTTGGTTGATCTCTTTGAATGAAAGAGGTGATGAGCAGTGGCAAAAGTCTTACAACTTCAAAAACAGAGATATCCTGATGGGACTAAGCGTTCTTCATTCAGCTGATGATAAGTCTTCAAAAGGAATTCTGTTGGGTGGTTATACTCAGGCTGAAAAAAGAGTAGAAAAGGATGACGAAACTTTCTGGATAATGTATCTAGACCTGAATGGTAATGAACAGTGGAGAAAGCATGTCACTGGGGAATCCAGACAAAAAGAAGAAAGACTTTCAGATTTAAAATTAAATAGAGATGGTTCTATTATTTTGGCTGGAACCAGCGCAACAAAGCTAGGAGAAGAGAACTGGAAAATTGTGAAACTGGGAGACAAACAGGTTGGTCAATTGATAGAGAAATATGATATCAAAATCTATCCGAATCCAGTATCTGACTATGCTTATGTAGAAATCGGATTTGATTTTAAAGAGGTTGATATTATGCTATATGATATGAGCGGAAGACAAATTCAGAGTATAAAAACAAAGAAC
Organism: Chryseobacterium sp. MEBOG07; assembly: GCF_021869745.1. Lineage (NCBI taxonomy): Bacteria > Pseudomonadati > Bacteroidota > Flavobacteriia > Flavobacteriales > Weeksellaceae > Chryseobacterium > Chryseobacterium sp. MEBOG07. The sequence continues at coordinate 1,295,908 of NZ_CP084579.1, read as the reverse complement.
AAAGTCACCAAGATCAATACACAGGCTTTAATACAAGGAGCCTATCTGATTGCCATCAAAACAGATACAAATAAAACAGCTAACGCTAAACTGATAAAAAAATAACAGAACAATTTTAATGAACAAATTAATTATATATCTGACAGGACTATTGCTTATAGCCTGCCAGATGATTGATGCTCAGGGAAAAACTATTGAGGACTATAATTTAGGAAAGAAAATAAATATATCTAATAATTATAATGTTGGAAAACTTAGTTTATCTGTTCCTTTATACAATATTGATTTAGGGAGTTTATCTTTGAACGGCAGCATAGATTACCTGCAGGAAATTCCTAAAATAGAATCATCCATTGTTGGAGCATATTGGAATTTTAACACATTCGGTAAAATTACAGTGGCTTTTAAAAAACCTGGAGATCTTCATGCACCTCAGGTTCTTGGGGCTAACCAAACCTCCGGGTTTTCTACAAGTTCCCGAAATAACTGCCTTATTTACACACCCGGAAACGGCGCTACCAAAAAACAGCTTTTAGCCAATCCTAATACTGATGTAAGATTTTATACGTATGAACCTAATACATTTTATTTTGATTTTATGGGATATACGGGCTATATGATTTATGATAATGCCGGTAAGTTCTTAGTGTATTCAGAGAATGGAAACTTAACAGCGTCCTATAGAGGAGAAAAATGTCATGATATTTTCCAGCCGATTAATTCATTCCCTGATATTGTAATGAAAGATGACAAAGGAAATGAATTTTATTTTGGGGGGGACTATAATACTAGCGATATATATTATGGCAAAACAAAATATACCTATAGTGCATTCAGAGATGATGGTACTTTTACTTATTTTACTGATTTTTACACAAATAGACATACTAATTATATATCTGCATTCTACCTAAAAAAAGTAAAACTTGCTAATGGGAGAATACTTGAAGCATTTTATAAAAACAGCAATAGAAGTGTATTAGATCCATTTACCAATGGAGGGGAGTATCTTAATGGTGATTATCCGGTGGGAATTCCTTCCAACAGTACTTTGTTAAGCAATAACATCTATTTAGGAGAAGGGCAAGGAAGGGATTTCAATAATAACTCTGAGTCTTCTTCCATGAATTCTTCCAGCATGGCTATGACCCGTGTAGATATCTATCAAAAGATAGGAATATTAGATTCTATTAAAATATCAGATTACGGTACGTTAAGTTTTGATTACGTACAGGGTACCAGAACGTATACAAAACCATTTCTGAAAAAAATCCAATTAAAGAGTTTTAAGAAAAAGATTAAAAATATTGATTTCGATTACGCGGCAGGTGTACTTCAGTCTATTGTCAATAATAACGAGAAATATAGTTTAAATTATCATACAGATTACTCAGGAAATACCATTCAAACAGATCCATCTGGTATAAAATACTATGGAGGGTTCGGAGGTCTTCTGAAAAGTATCGTTTATCCTACACAAGGAAGGGAAGAATTTGAATATGAACAAAATGATGTTTCAAAATAAACTATTATTTCAAATCAAGTTTTGGTTCTGAGTTTAATAATCTAACGGATAAAAATTCTAAGATTGACGGACAAAGACTGAAAATGGTATCCACCTTTGACATGACCAATACTCCGGTATTGGTAAAACAATATTCCTATCAAAATGATGATGGAAAATCTTCAGGAATACTGACTTATAAGGATCAATCCAGTGTTTTTGTAGACAATTTAAACTGGTTTGACGGTGGTACTAACAGTACTACCACTACTACAAGTGGTTACAGAGGATACTATGATGAATATGTGCGATACAGCAAAGTAAGAGAAATGATAACCGGTAAAGAGAAAAACGATTATTATTTTACAGACCTTATTTCCAATCCGGATTCCACAGCTACAAAAGTACATTCCAGTACTTCTCCTCCCAATACAGGACCTGATTTACAAGGTAAATTACCTTTAAAAGTTAATAAAAGTAATGAAAGAGGAAAACTGTATAAGCTCGTTAAATATGATGATGGTATGTTCGCTCTTCTTACACAGAAAATAAAGTATACCAACTTTCTGAGTGGAGCAAATCCTGTGAATGAAATTTCCAGTACTTGTACAACCTGTAAAATTTCTGATGACAGATACTATGTAGAAGCTAAAGCCTCTTTATGGGCTAGTAATCCATCCAACCCATCTCAGTTACACTATCTTGGTTATTACCAGTATCAGCCAGTTCTCCCCTACCTGCCAATAGCAATAGAAACTACGGAAGCACTTCCCTATCAGGATTTTAACGGCAATTCGTACACTGGTGGGAAATTAATTAATAGAGAAAAATACCTGAAGTATAACAAAAACTACCTTTATTGGCATCCCTATTCTATTGAAACTTCAGAAAACTTACCGTATGAATGGAATTTGCCTTACAACCCACCTGTTTATAATGGAAAAATAATTACAAAAACGTATTATCCACAAGATATCATACGCAATAACAGCGCATGTATTACCGGAAACTGCCCGTCTGACAACGACCTCGTTGGAGGTAAATTATCTGTCTATAAATATATGACAGATAATAATATTGTATTGCCAGTTATTGAAGGGGTATTAAACAAAAATAATAAGGTTAAACTGGAAGAAAACGTTTATGCTAAAAATGCTGAGACCGGGAATTTTGTAAAATTAAATAAGCGAAGAGCATCCCTTCTTGATTCTAATTTCACTTTAGATAATCCTGCATCAGCCAACGTTGAGGAAAAAGAATCTATGGAACTGTATGATAACTTTGGAAATCTATTACAATCGAGAAACAGCAATGGAATTCCTACAACTACTTTATACGGTTATAAACAAACCCTTCCTATTGCCGAAATTAAAGGAGCTACTTATTCTCAGGTAATGTCTGCTTACAATTTAGACCCTGCCAGCAATACATCATACCTGCAACTGGATATTGTTTCAAAATCAAATTTGGATACCAATGAAGCTGCAGAAGGAGATCTGGTTTCAGCATTAGATAATTTCAGACTTAAGCCGGAACTGAAAGATTTTCAGATTTCCACATTTGTGTATGATCCGTTAATAGGAATTAAAAGTCTTACAGATGCTAACGGAAAAAGACAAACTTATAAATATGACGGGTTAAACAGACCTAAAAAAGTAGTAGATATGGATGGTAATCTATTGAAAACATACGATTATAATTTTGCACCCCAGAGATTTTACAATGACGCTTTATATACATCTTATAAAAGATCAAACTGTGGGCCTGATTCAGAGGGTGGCATGCATGGCTATATTGTTCCTGAAAATAAATATTTTTCTACAATAAGTAAGGCAGACGCTAATCAAAAAGCTCAAAACGAAGCCGATATCAATGGTGCAGCTGAAGCTAATATTTATGGATTATGCTATACAAAATCATTATGTCCTTTTACGATAGCTAACAATTTCGTCTTGTTATCCAGTAATGTATACAGTTATTACAGCAATACCAATGTAGTGTTCAAGGTTACGTTCAGAGGGTATCCGATAAACGCAAGTTATTGGAATAATGAAATTAAAATTGGTCAGATGAGTGGCACTTGTGTTCCATCAGTTCAAAGAACAGTTACAAACTATGTGGAACCACCTGGTGGAGTATTTGGAGACACTCCTGCAAACAGAACCTGGAATATCAGAATAGATACCGCAGGGAATGTATATATTAAATTAATATCAGGATCCGTAGGAAATAATTCAGCGAACCCTTTAAAATTTGAATTTGAATATTAAAATGAGAAGTTATAAAATAATATTTTTAATAATATGCTTTTGGGGAAACCTATTATATTCTCAGAGCACAGGCTTAAGTATTGCTGAAAATTTTATTTCAGTTAAAAATTATGTCTCTAAAGGAGCAGATACCCTTATAAAACAACCATTATGGACTGTCCAATATTTTGATGGTATTGGAAGAATAAAACAAACAATTAACGTAAAATCTACACCTTCAGGAAAAGACCTGATCACTCATATCGAATATGATCAGTATGGCAGACAGGCTAAAGAATATTTACCCGTCCCTCAGCAGACAACACAAAATGGAGCTATAAATTATAACCCATTAAATAATGCGACAAACCCGGCCGTTTATGGTACAGAGAAAATTTATGCAGAGAAAATTTTTGAAAATTCTCCTGTAGAAAGGGTTCAGCGACAGATACAGCTAGGAAATGACTGGAGCAATAAATCTACTCAGTTTAACTATGATAGAAATACGGCCGGAGAGGTAAAAAAATATGTTACCACAACCACATGGGTTAATGGAGCAACCTCTTCCCTGCTTACTGTATCAGGAACTTATGGAAACAATCAGCTCTATAAGAATACCAAACTTGATGAAGATAATTACCAGGTTATTAACTTTGTGGATGGAGAAGGAAGAACTATTTTAAATAGAAAAGTCATCAGTGCCTCAGAAAATGCAGATACCTATTATGTATATAATGAATATGACCAACTTTCTTTTGTAATCCCTCCTCTTGCTTCTGCTTCAGGAAATACCGACGGTACAACTCTCAATGCTCTTTGTTATCAATATCGTTATGATAATAAAAGCAGGCTGGTAGAAAAGCGCCCACCCGGAAAAGATGACTGGGAATTTCTGGTATACGATAAGCAAAACAGAATTGTACTTACCCAAGACCCTATGATGGGAAGTTTAAATAACAACTTCAATAAAAAAGGCTGGATATTTACCAAATATGATCAGTTCGGAAGAATTGTTTATACTGGATTTTTTGCTAACAGTGCAACTAGAACAGCTATGCAGACGGCTCTTAATAATATGGCTGCCAATCCAGGAAATAACGAATCCCGAAGTACAACACCATTTAACCTCAATGGTATTGATATTTTTTACACAAAGAATGCCTTCCCTACAGGAAGTATGACCCTATTGAGTATTAATTATTATGATGCATATCCATTGGGAGCCCCGATTCTTCCGGGACAAATTCTTGGACAAGATGTTATGCAGGATGCTCCAAATTCTTCTCTCAATACCAAGAGCCTTCCTCTGGCAACTTTTATCAAAATATTGATGATGAAAATTGGACTAAAAATTTTAACCGATATGATACTAAAGGCCGATTAATCGGAACTTATTCTGTGAATCATCTTGGAGGTATTAGTCGCAGTGAATCTCTACTTGATTTCAGTGGACTGAGCAAAGAAACCCATACCTATCATAAGCGTACCGCGAATGATTCTGAAACTTATATTAAAGAAACTTTTGAATATGACAGCCAAAACAGGCTTCTAGCACAAAAACATCAAGTAAATAATAAACCTGTAGAACCTATTGTCCTTAATACCTATAACGAAATTGGGCAGGTTATCAACAAAAAAATTGGGCAGGATGATGATGGTAATCCTCTTCAATCCATCAACTACGGTTATAATATCCATGGCTGGCTGACTTCTATCAATGATCCTTCCAACATGGGTCCTGATCATATTTTTGCCATGAAAATTAAATATCAGAACCCTGAAGATGCGAACTATGGTATAGCACGTTATAATGGAAATATCTCAGAAATCGATTGGAAAACAGCTTTAGGAGACGGAATTTCACGCAGGTATACATATCAGTATGATTATCTTAATCGCTTAAGCAAGGGGATTTATCTTACACCCGGACTTACTTCCAACTCTAATAATCATTATTATGACGAGACAGTCACCTATGATTTGAATGGTAACATCAAAACTTTAAACCGTTATAAAAATCCTCCTGTAGGGCAAACTACTCCCATGCAGATTGATGAACTGGTTTACGATTATGATCTTGGAGGAAATTCTAACCGCTTGATTAAAGTTACGGATCAGAAAATGAATCCTTCCGGTTATCCACAGGGAGGTAATCTCATCAGTTATGATGCAAATGGAAATATGTCCAATCACATGGATAAACAGGTAAAGGCAATTAAGTACAATTATCTTAACCTTGCTACTTCAGTAAATGCTATAATAGGTGGCTTCACTCCGGGAATGAATGAAGGAACACTTCATACTTATAAGTATAGAGCAGACGGTTCCAAATATGCTAAAAGAGTAGATAATGTAAATCCTTACAGTACGGATTATTCAGAAACCGATTATATTGACGGTTTCCAGTATGAAAGAACCTATTCCAAAATGAATACATCTCAGAATGCATCTGACAGTGGTTATACTCTCAGATCTGTTCCTACTGCCGAAGGTTTTTACAATTTTGAAAGAGAAGAATATATTTACAACCTTAAAGATCATCTGGGAAATGTAAGGTATAATATTGCTCGGGCAGATGGCGGTGGACGTATCTTAATGGAAGAAACCAATTATTATCCTTTCGGGTTAAAACATGAAGGATACAATAATGGATCTTACCTGTCTCAGTACGGAATAAAGAATACCTACAAATACAATGGTAAAGAACTCCAGGAAACGGGAATGTATGACTATGGAGCAAGAAATTATATGCCGGACCTGGGAAGATGGGGTGTCATTGATCCACTTTCAGAAAAATACCAAAGCTTCAGTCCGTTTAATTATACTTTAAACAATCCTCTGAATCTTATTGATCCTGATGGAAGATCTGTATATCCTCCCAGAAGAGGACTGAACTATTATGTAGATGGAGACGGTATTTTTAGATGGAATCAGGGAATGGACAAATATGAGCACTATGCAAATACTCCTGAAAATCCTTCAGTTTCAAATGGATTCTTAGGATATTATTCTATGCCGGAGACCGAGAGCTCAGCAGCAGCTAATGATATGCCAGCTTCTGAAGGAGTCGTTGCAAAAGGAAATACACCAGCTGTAAATTCTTCTCCAACAGTCTCCCAGCCTCAAAAACCAAGAAATCTAATCCCTAGAAGTGAAACATTAGATGCAATTGTTAATCATCCTGGAACTTCTCCAACGATGGCAGGATTTGGTCAGGCAACAGCTAAAACTTCAGCAAGATTAATTCAATCTGTTGACAGAGCTGGAAAAATTGGTAGAGAACTATGGTGGGGTCCAAAATTTTTAGGTACATTTAGAACCTCAACAACATGGGCTTCCAGACTTGCCACTACTGTTAATTTTACAGGAAATGCTGTAGGAGTAGCTGGTTTAGGATTTACATCATATCAATATTTATCCGGGCAGATAACAGGTACTGAAGCTTTTTTTGATGGAGGAGTTGGTGTACTTAGTTTCTGGTGTCCTGCTTGTGGACTCATATATTTTGGAGGAAAAACTTTATATGAGCAAACAACCGGCAGACCAGCATTTACAAAACCTCCGGGTATTTCAAATGAAATCACTCCATTATTTGGTCAACCATTTATTTTTAAATATTAATGAAAATATATAATTATTTAGCATTTTCAATCTATAAATTACTTCAAATAGTATTCAAAAAAGATAATACTGACGTTTTAATCAATAAAACCTCATTTATCATTACTTTGATCATATTATTTGCTTTGTACTCAATAAAAGGCATTGTGGAACTGAACGGATATGATGATAGTGTAATTTCACCTCTATATTTGTTCGCAATAATGCTTATAATTTGGATACCGAATTATTTATATTTAAAAAAAGAATACTTTATAAATGATGACTTCTTTTTTAATTACAGAAATATAGTATCTGCTTTAATTATGATTTTTGGAGTCGTTATTGTTTTTTTGGTAGTCGCCAATAAAAACAGAACCAGAATATTCAAAAAGAAAGGGTACTCTCAGGAAGTTATTGATAATGGTGGAAGAGAGAAGTTTGATCCCAATAAAAAACCAGAATCATTAGAAGATGAGATCAGACTATGGTATTATAATACTTTTGACAAAAAAGACAGTATAAAATAACCTCTTGTTAAGATATTCTTGTTTTATAAGGGAAAAGATAAACAAAGATGATGGTTATTACATATTGAATCAATAAGTCATTTTAAAATAAATATTAATTTATTTTAAAACTATTAGATCCGAAGATTTTTTTTCTTCGGATCTTTTTGTACTCAGCATATGTTTTTTTCTTAAGTCAAATTAGCTGACGATCAACTAATTTTAAAACGGGACAGTAGATAATAACAAAAGACAGCAGTGATGCTGTCTTTTCCATTTTTCATTTTTATGTATTAGACCAGATCAAACCTATCCAAATTCATCACTTTCGTCCAAGCTGCCACAAAGTCTTTTACAAATTTCCCTTGTGCATCGGCGCTTCCGTATACTTCTGCAATTGCTCTCAATTCAGAATTGGATCCGAAAACAAGATCCGCACGGGTTGCTGTCCATTTTGGCTGACCTGTTGAGCGGTCGCTTCCCATATATAATTCTTTATCGTCTGACATGGCTTTCCATTGGATTCCCATATCTAGAAGATTGACGAAGAAGTCGTTGGTAAGAGCTCCCGGACGGCTGGTAAATACCCCATGTTTAGAACCGTCAAAGTTCGTATCCAAAGCACGCATTCCACCTACTAATACACTAAGCTCAGGAGAAGTAAGCGTTAATAACTGTGCTTTATCGATCAATAAAGATTCTGTAGATACCGTGTATTTTCTTTTCAGATAATTACGGAATCCATCAGCTGCCGGTTCAAGATATCCCATAGATTCTACATCGGTTTGTTCCTGAGAAGCATCCATTCTTCCTGGTGCAAAAGGAACTTTTACCTCCTGACCCGCATTTCTTGCCGCCACTTCTACAGCGGTATTACCTGCTAATACAATTAAGTCTGCTAATGATATTTTCTTACCTCCACTCTGAGAATCGTTGAACTCTTTTTGGATTCCTTCCAATACGCTTAATACTTTATTCAGTTGTGCAGGGTTATTCACTTCCCAATTTCTTTGAGGCTCCAGTCTGATTCTGGCACCGTTGGCACCACCACGCTTATCACTTCCTCTAAACGTAGAAGCAGAAGCCCATGCTGTAGATATAAGCTCAGAATTATTTAATCCAGAATTTAAAACTTTTGATTTCAATGATTCTACATCATTTCCGTCAACCAATTCGTGGTTTACTTCTGGAATAGGATCCTGCCAGATCAGTTCTTCCTGTGGTACATCTGGTCCTAAGTAACGGGCACGTGGTCCCATATCTCTGTGCGTCAGTTTAAACCATGCTCTTGCAAAAGCATCCGCAAACGCATCAGGATTTTCGTAAAAGTGTCTTGATATTTTTTCGTAAACAGGATCCAATCTCAATGAAAGGTCTGTTGTAAGCATTGTTGGTTTATGCTTTTTAGAAGAATCAAATGCATCAGGAATGATATCTGCTCCATCCTTTGCTATCCATTGGTGAGCTCCGGCAGGGCTTTTTGTCAGTTCCCATTCATTTTCAAAAAGGTTTTTAAAGAAATAATTACTCCATTGAGTTGGAGTTTCTGTCCATGTCACTTCCAGACCACTGGAAATGGCATCTCTTCCACTTCCTGATTTATAAGTACTTGACCACCCTAATCCCTGCTGCTCAATTCCTGCTCCTTCAGGTTCTTTACCTACATGATCTGCAGGACCAGCCCCGTGAGTCTTACCAAAAGTATGTCCTCCGGCGATCAAGGCTACAGTTTCTTCATCATTCATTGCCATACGGCCGAAAGTATCGCGGATATCTTTAGCAGCTGCAATCGGATCAGGATTTCCGTCCGGGCCTTCAGGATTTACATAAATAAGCCCCATCTGTACAGCGGCCAATGGATTTTCAAGATTTCTTGAATGAATATCTCCGTCTGCATTATCATCTGTAGGGAGAACAGCTGAATGTCCTTCAACTACTCCTTCTGAACCGTGAGCATAACGAACATCACCTCCCAGCCATGTTTTTTCTGATCCCCAATATATATCGGAATCCGGTTCCCAAACATCTGCACGGCCTCCCGCAAATCCGAATGTTTTAAAGCCCATTGATTCTAAAGCAATGTTTCCGGTAAGGATCAAAAGATCTGCCCAGGAAATATTTCTACCATATTTTTGCTTGATTGGCCATAGCAACCTTCTTGCTTTATCAAGGCTCACATTATCCGGCCAGCTGTTTAAAGGCGCAAAACGCTGCTGTCCAGCTCCTGCTCCCCCTCTACCGTCTCCTACACGATAAGTTCCTGCGCTGTGCCAGGCCATACGAATAAAAAGAGGTCCGTAGTGACCAAAATCTGCCGGCCACCAATCCTGTGAATCTGTCATCAATGCATGAAGGTCTTGTTTTACCGCTTCCAGATCCAGGCTTTCAAATGCTTTGGCATAGTCAAAATCCTTATCCATAGGATCTGAAAGGGAAGAATGCTGGCGCAGAAGATCTACTCTAAGCTGATCAGGCCACCAGTCAGAATTCTGGGTACCTCCCCCTGCTACATTCTTCTTCATGGTTCCGTTGTGAAACGGGCATTTACTGATGTCATTCAAATCTTTTTCCATTGTCGTTTATTTTATATTGATTAATACAGTTTAAATTCTTTATTGTAAGAACATGACAAACCTACAATGTTTGACCGATAAATACAATCTATTAATTTTTATTTCAACGATAGTTAAAAACTATAAATAAATATTTCCTACTTCATGAAAACCAAGACATAATTGTGGTATTAAATTAGTGATTTTTTAGATTAACTTAAATAAAAACAGCAGTATACAGTCCAATTTAGAATTACTCAACGTAAGCATTAATGAAAAAGGGAAGACCAAAACCGGAAAATGGAATTTTATTGATAGCCGAAAAAACAGCTTGGCAATTTGTATACAAATTAGTAAAAGAATACTATTTCCGGAACTTCATTCTGTAGAACTCACCTGCTTCAAATCAATCTATATTAAAAAATAATTTTAGTTACCTTTATCATAACCAACATGAACATCTGCTATGAAAAAAATAATTGTTATCATTCTCGTTGCCTTTATCCTTATTCAGTTTTTCCCCATTGATAAGACGAATCCACCTCCTACGCCCGGTATGGATTTTCTGAAAATTAAAAATACTCCGGACAAAATTGCCCGTACCCTCAGGACTTCATGCTACGACTGTCATTCCAACGAAACCACATATCCATGGTATGCCAATATTTCCCCAGCTTCATGGTGGGTAAAAATCACATCAATGAAGGAAGGAAACATCTTAATTTTTCTACCTTTGCAGTATATGAACCTCAAAGACAGCTTCATAAACTGGAAGAATGTATAGAAATGGTTGAAAAAAAGAAATGCCGCTTGAATCTTATTATCTGGGGCATCAGAACGCCAAGTTATCGGATGAACAGCGTACAACTCTTATTCAATATTTCAAAAAGGTAAAAGAAGATACTGAAAGAGGAATCATGTTTAATAAATAAAGTCGTGGAAAACTGGGAAAATAAACATATTGTATTTTTTGACGGAGATTGCGGAGTCTGTAATTTCTGGGTGCAATGGATTTTGGAGAGAGATAAGAAAGACAAATTCATGTTTGCGTCCCTTCAATCTGACTTCGGGCAGCAGTTTTTATCTGAAAGAGGATTGGAAACAAACGTATTCAATACAATGTATCTATGGAAACCCGGCAGATATTATCAGATCAAATCAAGAGCTATACTGGAAATCGCTAATTTGTTGGGAGGAGTCTATACCCTTTCCTTCATTGGAAAAATTATTCCCCGATTTCTAAGTGATAAAGTGTATGATGTTGTTTCCAGAAACAGAATGAAGCTGGCTAATCAGAAATGTTATTTGCCAGATCAGCATCAGAAGAAAAAATTTATTCAGGTGTAATTTTCTTTGTTTCGAAGAAGGATTTCCTTACTATAAATAATCTCGTATAAAGTATCATTCCGTAAGAAGCTCAGCTAATTTAGCACTAAAATGCATTGTATCGCTTCCTACGAAATGATAAATTGATGTATTAATGAGCAGATTGGAGTTTATGAAATATTTTATTTTTCAATTCACTCATGGCTCATCATTGATTGCCCATTACTTATAAATTCAGTGACCAAACAGAATAAGAATTTGGTGGACATTGGATTTTCACCCATTTATCTCCTTGTGTTGTCGGATACCAGCCTGAACTTCCGGTAAAGTCTTTGATCTGCTGGCTGCTCCAATTGGTTTCTACCCATCTTTCCTGCCAGCTTGATGAAGTATTAATATAAACAACTAACCCGGGATTGCCGTTGTATCCGTTACGTCTTGCAATATATTCATCGTTATCGGTATATAAAATAGAAGTGGTACCAGTAGCTTTATTATTATGAATCCAGATCAGGTTATTTAATTTGTCTTTATTCAGCCATTCTTCATAATCTCTGTAAAAAATAGTAGGATAACCTTCATGGGTTAAGATATAAGCGTAGGCCGGCATTTTATTGTTAATAATATCCGTGTCGTGATTGGCTACGAAAGTGACTGCTTTGTATGGGTTTCTTTTCCACATCATATCATCATTCAAAGCATTTAAATTTCCGTTATCAAAAGCTTCGTCCATTTTATAGTAGGCTGCAAAATCAAAAACAGAACTGTTGGCATTATTCGCCCACCACTCCAGCGTATTCACATTGGAATCCCATAATTCTCCGACAGAAAATCCTCCTACTTTTGAATTCCAGGTATTGACTACCCAAGGACCAAAACCTTTAACATAATCGAATCTCCATCCATCAAATTTCATCACATTTTTATAATATTTGGCGACAGAATCATCTCTTCCCCAAAGCCAGTCCTGAACATGCGGATTGGCGTGGCACATATCCGGGAAGCCTCCAAAAGCACCTTCATCATTATTTCCGTAGGCATTTTTATAAAAATCATTGTAGTTTCTCTGAAATTTCCCGGAAGCAACCCCTGAAAAATCAGTCCATGTATTGGTTCCTGTAAAAGGATTGGCTTCCGATTGACCGCCACTGTTGTGATTGATCACAATATCTGCATACACCTGCATATTTTCTGAATGTGCCTTGGTAATCAATGCTTCCAGTTCAGTTCTTGATCCGAAACGGGTTTCGGTGCTTCCATTTTGATTAAAATTTCCGAAATCATAATAATCTGTAGGATCATATCCCATTGAGTAGGCTCCGTTTTGTGCTTTTGAAGCTGGAGGAAGCCATACCGCACCAATTCCTGCATTGGACCAAGCGGTTAATTTATCTTTAACGGTATTCCACCAGTTACCTCCTTCAGGAACATCCCAATAAAATCCCTGCATCATCACTCCGCCACCGGGACCGGCTACGAATTTACTCTGTGTAGATGCTGAACCGGTTCCTGTACTGAAAGGCCGCCCATCATGGTGGGTTACATTTACCGTTTTGTTATGAACCTCTTCCTGCCTGGAAGGTTCCGTAATAAATTCATCATTGTTCTGGCACGAGTTAGCTAATGCTAAAGCCAGTAGGGAAAGGAAAAATTGTGTTTTTTTCATCGTAATAATTAATTATCAATCTATTAAACAAGATACAATTTTATTGAAAACAAATTCAAATGAATGGGATATATTTTAATTTTTAATAATAAATCAAGAAGAAAGTCATTTGAAGTTTTCATTAAAAAATCATAATTTTTTCAGATTCTCGAAACAAATTTTCTTTTAATCCATATATTTGCATACTATGGAATACAATACCCAAAAAACTCAGCTTAATATGCCAGAATATGGCAGAATAATACAACAGTTGGTTGAGCGCTGCAAAGAACTTCCTACCAAAGAGGAAAGGAACGAAATGGCTATGGCAATCATCGATTTTATGGGTCAGAGAAACCCACAACTTCGCGACGAGGAAAATTATAAACATAAACTTTGGGACCATCTTTTTATTCTTGCTAATCATGATCTGGACGTAGATTCTCCTTATCCGTTCCCTACAATGGAACAATTGGCAGAAAAACCTAAAAGAATGGAATATCCAAAACTTCAAGGTGACTTTAAGTTTTACGGAAAAAGTATTCTTCAATTGATAGAAAAAGCAATCGAACTGGAAGCGGGTGACGAAAAAGAAGCCCTTATCGAAGTGATTGCCAACAATATGAAGAAATCTTATAATGTCTATAATAAAGAACATGTGACGGACGATGTTATTTTCCGCCACTTGAAAGAACTGTCTGAAAACAGGTTGGATCTGACGGGAATAGAATCTCTTGAAAAAAGTAAAATCTATTACACCAGCAATAACAACAACAGAAATAATAACAATAACAACAATAGAAACAGCAACAACAACAGCAATAATAAAAACAACAACAATAGCAACCAGCCTAATAAAAGAAGGCATAATAACAATCATAAAAACAGAAAGTAATGAGTGGAACGTTTCAGATAAGAGGAGGAAAAAGATTGCAGGGCGAAATAACTCCACAAGGAGCCAAGAATGAGGCTCTACAAATTTTATGTGCGGTTCTCCTTACGGACGAAGAAGTAAGAATCAAAAATATTCCTGATATTCATGACGTAAACAGACTGATTGAAATTCTTGGAGATTTTGGAGTAAAAATTACTAAAAACGGACAGGGAGATTATACTTTCAAGGCTGATCAGGTTAATTTCGATTACGTAAAATCCAACGAGTTCAAAAAGGACGGAGCAAAATTACGTGGATCTATTATGTTGATGGGGCCAATGCTGGCTCGTTATGGAGAAGCGTATATGCCTACTCCGGGAGGTGATAAAATCGGAAGAAGAAGATTGGACACTCACTTTCAGGGACTTGTTGAATTAGGTGCTGAATTCAAATATGATGAAGAGGAATATTTTTATTCTTTAAAAGCTAAAGAATTAAGAGGAAAATTCATTCTTTTGGAAGAAGCTTCCGTAACAGGAACTGCCAATATTGTAATGGCAGCTGCTTTGGCAAAAGGAAAAACAAGAATCTACAACGCGGCATGTGAGCCATATCTTCAGCAATTATGTAAAATGCTGAACAGAATGGGAGCTAATATCTCAGGAATCGGATCTAACCTTGTTACGATTGAAGGTGTTGAACACCTTAGAGGAACTGAGCACACTATGCTTCCGGATATGGTAGAAATCGGGTCTTGGATTGGTCTTGCAGCCATGACAAAATCTGAAATTACCATCAAAAATGTAAACTGGAACCAGCTTGGAGTAATCCCGAATACATTCAGAAAATTAGGAATCGAGCTTGAGCAAAGTGGTGATGACATCTACATTCCTGCTCAGGAACATTATAAAATTCAGAAATTTATTGACGGTTCTATCCTTACGATTTCAGATGCGCCTTGGCCAGGATTTACGCCGGATCTATTATCTATTATTTTAGTGGTAGCAACTCAGGCAAAAGGAAGTATTCTGGTACATCAGAAAATGTTTGAATCAAGATTATTCTTTGTTGATAAATTGATTGACATGGGAGCTCAGATTATTTTATGTGATCCACACAGAGCTACAGTAATCGGATTGAATCAGGAAGCTCCGTTAAGAGGAACCACCATGGTTTCCCCTGATATCAGAGCTGGAAATGCACTTCTTATTGCTGCACTTTCTGCAGAAGGAAAATCTATTATCCACAATATCGAACAAATCGACAGAGGATACGAAAATATCGATGGAAGATTGAAAGCTATTGGTGCTGATATCGAAAGAATTTAAAATTATTTTATTTAATATAGAAGCGTTCAGAGTAATCTGAGCGCTTTTTTTGTTTGACTTTTGTCATTCTGACGAAGGAAGAATCTTATTGTCAACCCAATATATGAGATTCTTCACTGCATTTATGAGCTACGTTCGCAGACTTTCGGTCTGTGTTCAGAATGACACTCTTGAAGCAACCTCAATTCTGTACCGATTCATGATTGGTCTTTTTAATTTGCTTATAGTATAAAATAAAAAGTGCCTGGTAAAAGAACCAGACACTTTGAGTAATTAAAACTATATGAATCTCACTTAAAAATAGGTTCTGCAGGTATATTCTACCGTCGTATTGATAAGTTTATTTTTATTCAGATAGACCTCAAGCTGATGGAAATCTTCTGAATTGACATTAATATATAATTGTACTGAACCAAAACTGTATCCGTTCATATACTCTATGTTTGCTGATAACACTCTATGACAGATGCCCAATTGGTTATAGATGGTATTCATCAAATGTTCAAATTTCATTTTGCCATTCAACTCTATTTCTAATAACAATTCTTTTTTAGGCAGGTTTATTTTGTTTTGTAAAACCTGCAGGCCAGGATTAGGTGTAATCATCGCTAAACATTTTTGGGTTAAACATTATCAGATCATATTGCTCTCTGCATGTAAATCTGTGACAAAAATATAAAAAAATATTAGTCTACCAAATTAGTGGACTAATATTTTTAAAAATTTAACATAAAAAAAAGAAGCTTCATCAGCTTCTCTCCTATTTTAAAGTTTCTCTATTCTTTCCAGTTTGTCTGAACCTGCAAGTCCATTAGGGTTGCAACCAGGCTCTCCTTCAGGTATTTTCAGATTTTTCTTAGTATAAAATTCTTCCCAGAATGCATTTGTTTTTCCTGTTTTGGGATCTATAAACGTCATTGGCTCCAATTTGAAAATATGTTCTTTCCGAAATGCTCTTTCCACAAAATCTGAACAGTAATAGGAATTTTCATCCAGAATATAATTGAAATTATAAGGTTTCCCAACCATAGAATTTGCTTTTTTAATAGCTTCAGGAATTGTTTTCTGGTATTGTTCCTTCAAACGATAAACGATCACCTCCTGCCCGTCTTCTTTCTGATCTTTGATAAAATCTTTTAAACTCTGTTTCTGCGAACCGCCTTTAGGAGCTGCATGCAGGACAAACATACTGTTCCCTTCTTTTTCCAAAATTCCTATATGATCGAATGAAGCTGTCTTTTGCTTTTGAGTAACATTATTGATCGCACCGGAAAGCCCCGATTCTTTTGCCGTTACAAAAAGCAGATCTCCATTTTTGAGCTGCACTTTTCCGGAAGAGTTACGATTACACTGAGTCAATAGTAATAATAAACAGGACAAAAACCCTGCAACAATAACTTTCTTAATTTTTTTGTTAAAAATCATTTTAAATTCCGACATCTGATTATACTTTCGGGACCAAAATTACAAAATAGAATTCATTACATTTGTGAGAATATTGATCTATTCTTCATACCAACCCAAACATTTTCAAGATTCTTATGCCACATATTTTATTAGTTGAAGACGACGACAGACTTTCAAAATTGATTGCAAAAGGATTTCAGGAAGCTGAATTTGAGGTAACTGTGGCTTATGACGGAACCACGGGTTTGAAACTGGCTTTACAGACGAATTTTGACCTGGTGGTAACAGATATTGTCCTTCCTAAAAAAAATGGTCTTGAGTTTTGTAATGAAATTAAAGCATTAAAACCCAATCTTCCTGTAATTATGCTTACGGCACTCGGAACCACGGATGATAAACTGGAAGGATTTGATGCCGGAGCTGATGATTATCTGACCAAACCTTTTGAAATGCGGGAACTGGTAGCAAGAATCAGAGTTCTTCTGAAACGTTTTTCCCAACAGCGGCAGCAAAAGGTTTTCGTCCTCAAGTATGAAGGGATTGAAATGAATCTGGAGCAAAAAACGGTAAGCAGGGATCATAGTCCGATCAAATTAACCCCAAAAGAATTTAATCTCTTAAAATTCATGCTGGAAAATTCGGAAAGGGTTCTTTCCAGAAGTGAAATTGCGGAGAAAGTATGGGAAACCCATTTTGATACCGGAACTAATTTTATCGATGTGTATATCAATTATCTCCGAAAAAAAATTGATAAAGATTTTGAAACCAAACTTATCCACACCAAAGCCGGTATGGGATTTATTCTAAAAAAAGATTACGAATCAGGCATTGTATAATCATGAAGATCTGCTAAAAATATCCGGATGAAAATAAGAACCAGACTTACCCTGCTTTTTACCTTAATCACCGCTATGCTTTTAGGGGTTTACAGCTTTTCGATTTATTATTCATCAAAAGAAGCCAGAGAGAAATCTTTTTACAGCGAACTTCAAAACGAAGCCATTGCCAAGGCTGATTTATTTTTCCGTAGTTCACTGCCTGAGCAGGAAATGCATAAACTTTATAAAAACAATACCAGAACTCTGAATGAAGTTCAGGTCGCCATTTATGATATCAGTAAACAACTTATTTATCATGATGATGCCAAAGTAGATTATGTAAAAGAAACCCCGGACATGCTTTCGCAGATATTCCAGAAAAAGAGGATTAATTTCTTTTTGAACGATTTGCAGGTGATTGGAATGGTGTATCATTATGAAGGAAAAACGTATGCTGTAACCGCTGCATCTTATGATAAATACGGATATGACTATCTTACCCATCTTCTCACCATCAGTATTATCTCATTTTTTAGTATTCTGATCCTTATTTATCTGGCTGGAATATTTCTTTCCAAAAAAGCGCTGAGCCCGCTCAGTGAAATGGTGAGTCAGATTAAAAATATTACCGCCGGAAAACTACAGTTGCGCTTAAAAACAACAAAAGAAAAAGACGAGCTTAACGAACTGGCTCAAAACTTCAATGGAATGCTGGAACGCCTTGAGAATTCTTTTGATTCACAGAAGCATTTTGTATCTAATATTTCACATGAGCTGAGAACTCCCCTAGCGGCTATTATTACCGAACTTGAACTGGCTTCTGAAAAGGATAAAACCCAACAAGAATATCAGGAAACCATCCAATATGCACTGGAAGACGCCCGAAATATGGTTAAGCTGTCCAATAGCTTAATGGACCTCGCCAAAGCAAGCTATGATCCCAATGAGATCAGTTTTTCTGAAGTTCGTCTTGATGAAGTTCTCCTGGAATCTTACACCAAAATAATCAAAGAAAATTCCGGCTATAAAGTTTCACTGAATATTGAAGACGCGGTGGAAGAGCATCAGCTTATCATCCAAGGAAATGAATATCTTTTGCAGGTTGCTTTTAATAATCTTATTGATAATGCCTGTAAATATTCACCGGAACACACGTGTTTGATAGATGTCAGAACCCATTCCAAAATCCTTATGATCAGTTTTACCAATACGGGAAATACTATTCCTCAGGAAGATGTACACCATATTTTCGAACCTTTTTACAGAAGCGAAACCTCCAGACAAGAAAAAGGACATGGAATAGGACTTTTCCTTACCGAAAAAATTATTCTGCTCCACAATGCAAAGATTACCGTTGTATCAGATCATAATGAGACTGTTTTTACAGTGATATTTGATATAATTTAGATTAGGAGCAACTACTTCATTCAAATTTATTTGAATCTTACCTTCCCTTAAAACCTTAATGAGCTTAATGGTTTAAAATTTCCCACCTTTACTCATGGGAAAGAGGTTTCTTATTGAAAACTGTTGTTCCTATACTCGCACCAATCACGCAAGCAATAGAAATCCATTGTAAAAAAGACAATTCTTCCGCCAGGAATAATAATCCCGAAAGAGCGGCAAATGCCGGTTCCAGACTCATCAGAATACTGAATGTTTTTGCAGGAAGTTTTTTAAGAGCCATAATTTCCAATGAAAATGGTAAAGCACTTGAAAGAATAGCAACTCCAAGACCTTTTACAAAAATACTTGGGGTGATGTTAAAAACAGCTCCATCCCATAATGTAAAAGGAATAATCACAAGACTCGCGAAGATCATCCCGGTAGTCACCGCATCTTTCCCATCCATTATTTTTGAAACCTTACCTCCCATGACGATATAAACGGCCCAGAACATCCCGGCTAGAAACGCAAGCCCAAGTCCTATCAAGTCTACATGATCATTCTGCCACGGAACAATAAGCAAAATTCCTACACAAGCCAGCAATGCCCAGATAACATCCAATAGTTTTCGGGACAAAGCTATTGCAAGAAATAAAGGTCCTGCAAATTCCACAGTAACCGCCAATCCTAAGGGGATTCTTTGAATAGCCATATAAAAAATAAGATTCATGGCTGCCAGACCAATACCGTACATCGCACAGTATTTCCATTTTTGTCGGTTAAACGACAAAAATTTCGGGCGATTAATCAAAGTAAGCAGAACAGCCGAAAGTACAATTCTTAAGCTTACCGTACCAATGGCTCCAATGGCAGGGAAAAGCTGTTTTGCAATGGAGGCTCCTCCCTGCACACAGATGATCGCTAAAAGCGTAGCCGGTATAGCTAAGTTTGATTTTTTCATTTCTAAAATATATAATTCAAAAGATGTTGGAAGGAAGTTTCCGGGACTAAACACACTCTTATTTCATATGATAAATCGTAAAATTCATCATACAAAAAACCTGCCTCCAAATGTATTGAAATTTTATCTCTTACAATGGGTACAGTTTACAACTATTAATAAGATTTAATCAATAAGTCTGTTTAAACTTAACCACAAAAGTTTTTATTCTTTGAACACTTTAGTACACTTTAGAAAGTGTAAGGAAATACTACACAGTTAAGTTCACATAAGATGAAAATCTCTGATTTTCAACAAAGCTTTAGTGTACTTCTTATACACAAAGTATATAACTTAAAATAGCTTAAGTGTTTAAAAAGCTTTTGTTCCTTTTATGGTTTAATAAAAAAGGTTAAACAGCTTTAATAATTATTTCTTGTAGTATCATGCTCAAAAAAATAAGATAATACTTTCTCTAATCATTTTCTAATAACATTCTAAAGCTTCTCTAACGGCCTCTTTCTATAAGGAGGAATACCTTTGCAGCAAATAAAAACCCCTATGGATACCGATCCGTCACATTACATCAACTAAGCATTCAGTCATATCACTTTCTGTATATCGGCTGCATGCTAAAAACAGAAAAGTTATGAACACATTAGAATTTACTTTCCGTCTTCTTATCGCATTTACCCTGGGTGCCAGCATTGGTTTTGAAAGACAATGGCGCCAAAAAAGTGCAGGTCTGCGTACCAATACCCTGGTATGTCTTGGTTCTGCAGCATTTGTGCTTCTATCCATCCGTATTGGTGGGGATGCTACAGGGAGAATAGCCTCATATATCGTAAGTGGTATTGGCTTTTTAGGAGGAGGAGTTATTATGAAAGACGGGCTTACTGTAAGAGGGCTCAATACGGCGGCTACCATTTGGTGTTCAGCATCTGTAGGAGCTCTCAGTGCTCTGGGACTGCCTTTTGAAGCAGCTATTACAAGTGGTTTTATTATCCTTACTCATATTATCCTTCGGCCTTTAGGCGTAAAGCTAGGCAATACCATCAACAACAGAAACCATTATACCGAATACCTTCTCAGCATCAAGTGTAAAAGTGAAGTAGAGAATCATGTCCGCGTACAGCTCATGCAGTCTTTAAGCGGAAACGATAAAGTATTACTGAAATCTCTTACCAGCGATGACAATGGTGTGCCTGAAAACGCCATCATTACAGCAGAAGTTCACGCTTCCACTCCACAGGACAGTTTTATGGAAAAAACAGCCAGCAGATTGACCATTGAAGACAAAGTCATCAAGGTAAGCTGGGAAATTATAGGTACTGAAAACGATTTATAACATTAAAAAACATGGAAACAATGTTAAAAAAATCTTCCAACAAAAATCTCAATTCAGCAGCTCTTGTAAAATTAAAAGAAGCCGCAGCAGAGAACGAAAAAATGATTTACGCCATGCTGGAAACTTCAGAAGAAGGGCTCAGCGAAAACACCGTAAAAGACCGCCTGAAAATTTATGGTAAGAACGAAATTGCCACTCAAAAAGCCCCATCATGGCTGAAACAGTTTGCCCACTCATTTTTTAATCCATTTAATTATATCCTGGCCTGTATTGCATTAATTTCATTATTCATTGATGGTATTCTTGTGCCCGCTGGTGAAAAGGATTTTAGTACCACGATTATTATTTCTGTGATGCTTTTGTTCAGTACGGTTTTAAGATTTATTCAGGAATTCCGGAGCAACAAAGCAGCAGAAGCATTAAAGAAAATGGTAAAAACAAGCTGTCTTACCAAAAGAAAATTTAATGAAAGTAAAGAAATAGAAATTACAGAAATTGTTCCCGGGGATATCGTTATTCTGTCTGCCGGTGATATGGTTCCTGCCGACTGCAGAATTCTTAAAAGCAAAGACCTTTTCATCAGCGAGTCCATCCTGACCGGAGAAGCGCTACCTGTAGAAAAAAATGCTCTTCCCATCAAAGATGCCAAAGACCGGAACCCTCTTAGTCTTCAAAATATATGCTTTATGGGCACCAATGTGGTAAGCGGATCAGCAACGGTTGTTGTGGCAAATACAGGTATTTTCACCTATTTCGGAAGCATCAGCAGAAGCCTGGCCAGTAAAAGACCGGAAACAGCTTTTGATATTGGAGTCAATAAAGTGAGCTACCTGCTGATCCGGTTTATGCTGATCATGACCCCTGTTATTTTTCTTATCAACGGATTTGTAAAAGGAGACTGGATGCAGGCCCTATTGTTTGCCATTGCCGTAGCAGTGGGGCTTACCCCTGAAATGCTGCCCATGATTGTTACGGCTAATCTGGCAAAAGGAGCCGTCAACATGAGCAAAAAGAAAGTGATTGTTAAAAGATTGAATGCCATCCAGAATATCGGAGCGATGGATATTCTTTGTACCGATAAAACAGGAACTCTTACTCTCGATAAAATTGTATTGGAAACTCACCTCAACGTTCGTGGTATTGAGGATGATGAAGTATTGAAATGGGGCTACCTCAACAGTTTTCACCAAACAGGGCTCAAAAACCTTCTGGATCAAGCGGTCTTGGATCATGCTGAGGTTCATAACCTGATGAGAGCTGATGAACTTTATCAGAAAGTAGACGAAATTCCTTTTGATTTTGAAAGGAGAAGAATGTCTGTGATCCTGAATACTTCCACAGGTAAGCACCTGATGATTTGCAAAGGCGCAGTGGAGGAAATGCTTCCTTTGTGTAAGTATGCTTTAGATCCGGGAGAAGACCACAGTCTGCATATTGAGAATGATAATATTGTTCCATTGGACGACTTCATGAAACAACGAATTATCAGAATGTCCGAAAAGCTCAATGCTGAAGGACAACGGGTACTATTGATTGCCATTCGGGAATTTGATGGTGACCATCCGTTAAATTATTCTGTTGCTGATGAGAACCATCTTACCCTTACAGGATTCATGGGATTTCTTGATCCTGCAAAACCTTCTGCAGAGCCGAGTATCAAAGCTTTACACAAACTGGGTGTAGAAGTAAAAGTGGTTACCGGAGACAATGATATTGTGGCTAAAAAAATATGTCATGATGTAGGAATCCCCATCAATACCATTATGCTCGGTGATGAACTGGAGAAAATGAGCGATGATGAACTTCGTAAAGATATGGATCTCTATTCTGTTTTTGCTAAAGTAAGCCCTTTACAGAAACAGCGTATTGTAAAAATATTAAGATCTAAAGGCCACACCGTAGGGTTTATGGGCGATGGAATCAATGATGCTGCAGCTATCAAAGAAGCTGATGTCGGAATTTCTGTCGACACGGGAGCAGATATTGCTAAAGAAAGTGCCGATATCATTCTGCTGGAAAAAGATCTGATGGTACTGCGCAGCGGAGTGATCTATGGAAGAAGAACTTTCGGGAACATTGTCAAATATATAAAGATGACGGCCAGCAGCAATTTTGGAAATATGTTCAGTATGATCGGGGCCAGTGCATTGCTTCCGTTTCTGCCCATGCTTCCGCTGCAGATTTTAACCCAGAATTTACTGTATGACGTATCACAGTCTTCCATTCCGTGGGATACTATGGATAAAGATTTCCTTGAAAAACCGAAAAAATGGGAAGCTGGAAGTATCAAAAAATTCATGCTGTATATAGGTCCTTTGAGTTCTATTTTTGATTACGTGACTTTTGCCGTGATGTTCTTCATTTTTAAAGCCAATACTCCGGAACAGCAAGGTTTATTTCAGACAGGTTGGTTTGTGGAAGGTTTATTATCACAAACCTTGATTGTTCATATTATCAGAACAAAAAAAATACCCTTTATACAAAGTTGGGCAGCCACCCCTGTAGTCGCTTTGACAAGTTTGATCATGCTGATTGGAATTCTGATTCCTTTCACACCAATGGCCGTGTATCTGAAAATGCAGCCGCTGCCTCTGAGCTACTTCCCTTATTTAATAGGAATTCTTACAGGGTATTGTATCCTGACTCAGTTCGTCAAACAATGGTTTATCAAAAAATTCGGACAGTGGCTGTAATGCTAAAGGCAGCACCGATAGATCAATAAAAGAGAAATTAAAATAATGGTTATAAATAACTTATATGAGAAAAACAGTCTTAACAATGGTACTTTTGACATTTGTTGCCTCTTGTAAAAATTCCAAAAGTGAAACCCCGCAAGATCAGGATCTCCAGATAAAAGGCGATCAAGTCACGGTTCCGGAAAACAATCCTGTTTTCAAAAAAATTAAAACACAGGTTGTTACCGAACAGGAACATAGTGATGGGGTCGTCTCGGCAGGAACAATTCAGGCAATTCCTAATCATTATGCAGAAATTGCCAGTCCTTTTTCCGGAAGAATAACAAAATCGTTTATTAAGCTTGGCCAAAATGTATCGGCCGGAAGTCCTCTCTTTGAGATCCTTTCTTCAGATTATTTTTCGGTTCAAAAGGATTATACGGATGCTCTGAATGATGTACAGCTTGCCGAGAAAAATTACAGACGCCAGCAGGATCTTGTAAAACATGGGGTGGGTATTCAGAAAGAACTGGATGAAGCGGAAACAGATTTTAAAAATAAAAAAACGTCACTTTCCAATGCGTCTTCTGCCTTGAAAGTATACAACAGCAAAGGAGGAGGTATAGGAAGTCCTCTTGTTGTAAGAGCCCCCATTCATGGAGAAATTATTTCCAACAAAATTGTAAATGGTCAATATCTGAAAGGAGATGCTGATCCGGTAATGATCATCGCAGAATTATCCAAAGTCTGGATTTCCGGTGATGTAAAAGAAAAAGACATCCGCTTTGTCAATGCCGGAGATCAGGTTTCTGTAAAGGTAGGTGCCTATCCTGACAAAAATATTACAGGAAAAGTCTATCATATCAATGAAATTGTAGACGAAGATACCCGAAGTATAAAAGTCCTTATTGAATGTGATAATCCGGACAGAAAACTAAAACCGGGCATGTATGCTACAGTCAACTTCTCAACAACTCCTGAAAAGGCAGTGATGATTCCCGTGACCGCTCTGATGCAGCAGGACAGTTCCCAATATGTGTGGATAAAAGCTGGCAAGAACCAATTCATCAAACGTCCCGTGGTAACTGGAGAAACCGATCAGAAAACAGTAAGAATTACATCAGGCTTAAAGCCCGGAGAAACCATCATGACTGAAGGGGGAATTTATATGCTGGATGCGAAATAATGTAAAATGATGCGAAATCAAAAACTATGAAGAAATTACTTACAATCTCTATACAGAAAAGATGGCTGATGCTTGCCCTCTTCCTTTTATTGGGGTTTTTCGGGTATTATTCCTGGACCAGATTATCCATAGAAGCCTATCCTGATATTGCCGATGTCACCTCACAGGTTGTCACACAGGTTCCCGGGCTGGCCGCTGAAGAAGTAGAACAGCAAATCACAATCCCTTTGGAAAGATCTCTGAACGGACTTCCGGGAATGCATGTGATGCGAAGCAAAAGTACCTTCGGGCTTTCCATTATCACTATGGTTTTCGATGATGGTATAGACGATTACTGGGCCCGACAGCGTATTCAGGAAAGATTGACTGATGTAGATCTTCCTTATGGTGCGCAGCCAGGACTGGATCCCCTTACCTCTCCTATTGGCGAAGTGTATCGCTATATTATCGAAAGTAACAACCATAGTCTGCGGGAACTTACCGACTTACAAAAATTTGTGATTATTCCTCGTATCAAACAGGTTTCGGGAATTGCTGATGTTACAAATTTTGGAGGAATTACCACTCAGTTCCAGATCGAACTGGATCCACATAAACTTGAACAGTACGGGCTTTCTTTATCTGAAGTTACTGAAACCATTTCCAAAAACAATGTGAGTGCCGGAGGAAGTATGCTTCCGCGGGGAAACCTTGCGTATGTAATCCGCGGAATTGGTCTGGTAAAAGATTTAAATGACCTTGGAAAAATTGTGGTGAAAACCCAAAATGGAGTTCCTGTTTTTTTAAATGATGTAGGAACATTGAAATACGGGAACCTGGAAAGAAAAGGAGTTCTTGGCTATACCGACAGAAAACGTAATTACTCTGAAAGTGTAGAAGGAATTGTACTTTTATTAAGAGGTCAAAATCCTTCACAAGTGCTGGACGGAGTCCATGAAGCTATTGAAGAACTGAATAATGAAACGCTTCCTCCCGGTGTAAAAATTCATCCTTTTCTCGACAGAACGGATCTTGTAAAAACAACGCTTACCACGGTTTCCCACACCCTTACCGAAGGCATTGTATTAGTTATTATTGTTCTGATTATATTTCTTGGAAGCTGGCGCGGAGCATTATTGGTGGCTATTACGATTCCGCTCTCTTTGTTATTTGCTTTTATATTAATGCATTTTACCAATATCCCGGCCAACCTGCTTTCACTCGGAGCGATTGATTTTGGGATTATTGTAGATGGAGCCATCGTCATGCTGGAAACTATTCTGAAGAAAAGAGAAGAAAATTCGGAAGAAACACTGGAAGAAAAAACAATTACCCAAAGAGTGATTGAAGTGGCCAAACCTATTTTCTTTTCAACGATTATCATTATTACCGCCTATCTGCCCTTATTCGCTTTTGAAAGAGTAGAGAAAAAATTATTCACACCAATGGCTTTCACTGTAGGATATGCACTGCTGGGCGCACTCGCTGTAGCATTATTGCTAATCCCCGGATTGGCTTATGTGATCTATCGCAAACCCCAAAAGATTTATCACAATAAATGGCTGGAAAAAATAGCTGCAGCCTACGGAAAAAAAATTGAAAAGATACTGCAGGCTCCCAAGAGGGTTATTATACCTATCGTTATCGTTTTGGTATCCTCAGGAATTCTGTCTTATACGGTAGGAAAAGACTTCCTTCCCGAGCTGGATGAAGGTTCTATATGGCTGCAGGTACAGCTGCCTCCGGGAATTTCTTTAGCCAAATCAAAAGAGATGAGCGATACGTTACGTGCCCGTACCCTGAAACACCCTGAAATTACCTATATGATGATTCAGGCGGGACGTAATGACGATGGTACCGATCCCTGGACGGCTTCTCACTTTGAAGTCTCTATTGGAATAAAACCTTACAGCGAATGGCCTGCCGGGAAAACAAAAGCAGACCTCATCAAAGAGCTCGCCGCAGATTATAAAAACATGCCAGGATTCACCGTAGGTTTTTCACAGCCTATGATTGACGGAGTAATGGACAAAATCTCCGGAGCGCACAGCGAGTTGGTCGTAAAGGTATATGGGGAAGATTTCAAAGAAACCAGACGAATTGCTGAAAACATACTGTCTACTTTGAATACAATACCAGGGTCTGCCGATCTCGCTATTGATCAGGAACCACCTTTACCCCAGCTTCAGATTATTGCCGACAGAGATAAGATTGCTCAATATGGATTGAATGTTGCCGATGTAGCCGACCTGATTGAAGTTGCATTGGGTGGAAAAGCAATTTCCCAGATCTTTATTGGCAATAAAGTATATGATATTTCCTGTCGTTATACCGAAGACAGCCGGGATACTCCGGACAAAATCGGAAATCTGATGCTGACCTCAGCTTCAGGAGCGAAAATTCCACTGTCTCAGGTAGCAGAAGTAAAATTAAGTACGGGTGAAAGTACCATTACCCGCGAAATGAACAAACGCCATCTTACGGTAAAACTGAATTTAAGAGGCACCGATCTTTCTTCTTTCCTGAAAGAAGCACAGAATAAAATTGAAAAGGACATTAAATACGACCACGAAAAATACCAGGTCAAATGGGGCGGACAGTTTGAAAATCAAAACAGAGCTTATTCCAGATTGGCATTTATTGTTCCGCTGGCATTGGCGATTATGTTCCTCTTATTATATGGTGCATTTGGGGATTTCAAACAAGCTTTAGTTCTGATGTCTATTGTTCCGCTGGCTTTGTTTGGTGGAATGCTGGCGCTCAATATCCGCGGAATGTCTCTGAATGTCTCTTCCGCTGTAGGATTTATCGCACTATTTGGGGTTGCAATCCAGAACGGAGTCATCATGATTTCGCATATCAATGACCTCAGAAAAAAAGGATATGAACTGAAACAGGCAGCCATCAAAGGGGCAAAGGATCGTTTCAGACCGGTACTGATGACGGCAACGGTTGCAGTAATCGGATTATTCCCTGCTTCATTGGCAACAGGAATTGGTTCGGATGTACAACGCCCACTGGCAACAGTAATCGTTTACGGGTTGATGTTCTCTACTATTTTAACACTATTTGTTCTGCCGGCTATTTATTTTATGGCTGAACGTCGCAATGAAAAACAAAATTTAGAATCAGATGAAAATTAGAGTTCATGTTATCATATTATCTGTCGTATTGCTCAGCATCACAGGTATAAAGGCACAGGAAAAAGAGCTTTTACATTTTGAAGAATACCTGAGTCTTGTTGGAAATAAAAATCTGGGCTACGCCTCCCAGAAATACAACGTAAGTATGGCTGAAGCGGCAATTCAAACCGCCAATATGTTCCCTGATCCTCAATTGGAAATGGAGATCACCAATAACGGAGTGAAGAAAGATATGGGCTATGTCTATGGAACATCTATCGGATGGACTCTTGAGCTTGGCGGCAAAAGAAAAGCCCGGGTTAATCTGGCCAGAAACCAATCGGAGCTGAGCAAAATACAATTGCAGGATTTTTTCAGAAATCTCCGTGCAGATGCCAGTTTAGGATATATTGAAGCTTTAAAATCCAAAGCTTTGCTTGAAGTACAGCAGGATTCTTATAAAAATATGCAGCAACTGGCAAAGTCGGACAGCATCCGATACCGTTTAGGAACAATATCATTGGTAACCTCAAAGCAGACCAAGCTGGAAGCCTCCTCTCTGCTCAATGAAGTATATCAGGCTGAAAGTGCGGAACAACAAGCGCTCACCGGTCTGTCGGTATTTCTTGGAGACAACAAAATAACAGACAGAGATGTTGCCGGAGATTTCAATTCCTTCAACAGAGATTTCAGTATTGATGATCTGATCCTGCAATCCCTGAATGAAAGAGCAGATTTACTGGCTGCCAGACAAAATACAGAAGTAACCAAAAGCCAGATCAGTCTGGAAAAAGCTAATCGTATCATAGATCTGGGTATCAGTGCCGGAGCTGAGCATCATACCGAAGCCACCAACGAGATTGCCCCCTCCCCTACTGTTAATGCAGTAAAAATTGGTCTTAGTATACCTCTGAAATTTTCCAATAGAAGAAATGCAGGATTAAAAATAGCCGAAATGGCACATTCCCAGGCTGAAGTTGAATATAAACAAATTGAACAAGGGATAAGGGCTGAAGTGATGCAGGCTTATCAACAGTATTCAGCAACTCAGAAACAGCTCAGACAATTCCATAATGGAATGCTTACGGAAGCGAAAAGTATACTGGAAGGTATTGTTTACAGCTACAAAAGAGGAGAAAGTTCTATCCTGGAAGTTCTGAATGCTCAAAGAACCTATAATAATGTAAGAAAAGATTATTATCAGGCCCTTGCGGATAATGCAGCTGCTTTGATTGATCTTGAACGTAAAACAGGGATCTGGGATATTCATTTTTAGCAGGAAGAGGGAAGCTGGGGATGGAGTTTCTGGAAGTCGATGAATACACATATGTCCATTTTATTAACCTTCTAATGGCAATCAGTAATTCTAAAAACACAAATATTACTTCCAACTTTAATCCTCCAACTTCCAGCATAAAAAAAGCTCTGAAATCTATTTGATTTCAGAGCTTTTTTTTATCTTTTATACTGCGATTCATAAATTCCGATCCAGTCATCAGGAGTCATTTTCTGACTCAGTTCAGCAATCAGTTCAAAAGGAATATCTTCTACTTTTTTGAAACGGATACAGGATTTCCCCATGTCCAGTTTCTTCTTAGAATGTTTTGGATATTCTGCCACGAACCAATCGAGAAGCTCCGGTCTGGAATACAGCCCCATATGATAGAGTGCTATAAAATTCTTTTGGGAAGCCAGATTGATAAAAGGCAGCGGTGTTCCGGGTGCACAGTGATATCCGGCAGGAAAGGTTGCCAAAGGAACCACCCAGCCTATCATTCCATAATTGGTAGCTTCTTCAAAACCTTTCGGAAGATTGTCATTCACCGTATCAAAGAGTTTTTTAAAAGCTTCCTGTCTTTCCTCAGGAATCTTTGAAATATAATCTTCTATGGAAACTGACTGAATCTGCATATTTTATTTTTTTCTAAAATACAATTATTTTATAAAATTGTACACATTGAACATCTGAACATCTTTGCTGCTCTTTTGAAGGAACATCATTTTGTTGACATTCGGAACGTACTGGATCATATTTCCGTCTGCAAAACCGTAGTTCTGAAAGAAGTTTCTTCCTTTATAATCAAGACTTACTTCCTGAGGTTTCAGGTTGGCAAAATCAAAAACTTTCATAGAAAACCCTGTATTCCCGAATGCTCCTTTAGGATAAAATGCAGAAATATAAAGCTTATCTCCAGCTTCAACAATATTGATTCTTTTTCCTGTAGAAGTTCCAGCAGCCACAAATTGTTTTACTTCTCCTTCTTTATTAAACTTGATCAACATTCCCGCATCCAGAGAATAAACAGGATCTGGGAAACGGTTCATTGTTGTAGGCATTGGCCTTGTCACGGTTTCCTGCTGAACAGCCATTAAAGTCTCATCACCTTTTACAATTGTTTTGATCACCTTCACATCGTTCATGTCTTTGCTTCCTGCTAAGTTGGTATTGCTGATCACCGCTTTCCCGGACTTCATATCATAGAACATTACCGTTCCAAAAGTACTTGCTCCAATAGTAACTGCAGCATTTTTTCTTCCGAAGGTTACCAGATAATCATTGTCATTTTTACTGAACGCGTATAATTTTTCAGGAATATATTTGTCATCGAAAGGCAGGTCTTTATCTTCAGTATTAGAAACCAGTTCCAGCTTATAAGATTCTTTCCATCCCGCAGCTTTACGCAGTACAACTATCTTTGCTGAGTTCGTTAATGTTAAAGACTTTTCAACATAATCATTGCTTAATGTAATTTCTTTATTCCAAACCGGAGTAAGTGTTCTCAGATCCAATACCAGAACATCATTTACATTATCCGTTTTTTTGTTGGCAAATCTATCGTTAAAGATCGCAGCATATTTCCCATTTTCTGAGAAAAGAACATAGGTTGTTCCTGATCTATTAGTAGATTCAATACTGTATTTTGCAATGCTCTTTGTGGTAAAAGTTCCTTCTTTTCTACTGAAAACATGTTGAAAAACTTCTTTTCTGTTTTCTTTTCCAAAATACTCTTCTGTAAATGCTATGAATTTATCATCATCTATCTGCTGAGATCCCAGATAATTGTGAAGTACACCGTTTGTTTTATTGGCGTAATCTTTTACATAAGTGTCTACAAGACTTCCGTTCTGATCCAGTTTTCTCATCAGTAATTTCTTGTGAGGGAAAACATTTCT
This sequence comes from Chryseobacterium sp. MEBOG07, assembly GCF_021869745.1. NCBI lineage: Bacteria > Pseudomonadati > Bacteroidota > Flavobacteriia > Flavobacteriales > Weeksellaceae > Chryseobacterium > Chryseobacterium sp. MEBOG07. The sequence continues at coordinate 1,264,286 of NZ_CP084579.1, read as the reverse complement.
CATCAGCCCGTCTATATTGATAGCGCTGAACATATAAGAATTGTAATCGTCTGCCAATACCAGTTTGTCATCAGTTTCAAGATTGGCATCCACCGTGAATTTTGTTCCTTCAGTCACCTTCGTCTGTGCATAAGAATACACCGAAGCCGTAATTAATGCCGAAGCAATAATCTGTTTAATCATATTGTTTTTCTTTAGTTATTATAAATTTTTTCTTCTAATCTTTTCAGTTCAAGATTAGCATCGTAGGATAGTTTAATATCTACCAAATGTTCCTGTAATTCATTTAAATATTTCTCAGCTTCCTGGTAGTTTCCTAAAGCGATATTTAATCTGATCAGGTTAAAATAAAGGTATTCTCCAATCTTTTGGTTGTAAGGAGCTTTCTTATCGTTGTAATTTATTTTTGTCAAAGCACTTTTCCAAATGTCAATTCCTTTCTGCATATTTTCCATGGCTATTTTATTCGGCGCATAGTCCGTTTTTGCCTGAAGTTTTTTCAGATTGGTCGTCACATAGATATATGCTTTTTCCAGATCGTCATACTCTCCTTTATTTTTTACCGTTGATAAGGTCACCGTAGAATTGATGGTCTGATAACCGAAGTTTTCATTAATAATATTCCGTGTACGATCCATCGTTCTCTGCAGATATCTCTTTTCCTGGGCATTAAGATTGATTTCATTGGTTGGAACACTTGCTATTTCCGCAAAATCTGAGAAATAGGCTTTGTCCAGTTTTACAGCGCCACCCTGTTTTGCGATGATCCTTGTTGGCTGATTGGCAAAAGTTTTCCCCTGGTTGTCCTGAAAGTTTGTTCTTTCCATTTCAATAACAATGTCAAGATAATTTCCACCTTTTGAAAAACCTGTCACATCCATTTGAGAAGCCAGAATTTTATTATCCACAATTAAGGCATCTCTCAGATCAGGCTGTTGGTAAACCGGCATCGGAGGAATATTAATGATAGGTCTTGAAGGTAATCTCAATACCGGAGCTCCATTGGTTGCAGCAATTTTTTCAACCGCTGATAATTTGCTGTATTCTGCAGATTCAAGTTTATATTTTTCCTGAAGTTTTTTTACCTCAGCATCATAGTCTTTTAATCTTTCCTGATGTTCATATTTGGCATTTTCAACGTTCGTCTGATAGTTGTCTACCTTTCTTTGATAGTCTTCTTTTGACAATCTTACAACATCTTCCTTTGTAATATTATAGGGAGATTTTACGGTAATCGTATAATTTCTGTTGGAAAGTTCCGTAGGAAAAACCGGCTCTTTCAGAAGCTGAAAACTGATAATCTCTTTATCAATTCTTTGAGCCTGTGAAAATTCGGAATAGAATAATGGTATTAAAAAAAGTAGTTTAAGTTTATTCATAGATGTTATAGTTTTCGGCGCAAATTTATAATAATTTTAGCAACATTTTTGAAGAATAATTTTTCCAGTTATTATTAAATCAACAATAAAAAAGGCAGCCACACGAATGCAACTGCCTACAGAAATTATTAACTCAAAAAATTTTATTTCTTAATGGCTTTTACTGTTGATTTTGAGCCATCTTTAAAGTTCATTGTCACTAAGTATAATCCGGCATTCAATTCACCTAACTGAAGCTCATTGGTCGGTTGATCAATAGTTTTCACTACTCTTCCCGCCACATCCGTGATCGTTACAGATTTCACGTCTTTGATATCAGCAATATGCAGAACATCTTTGAATGGATTAGGATATACACTGATTTCTTTTTTCTTAACAGATGTTTCAGCAGTTGCTAAATTAGACTGTGTAAGCGAAAAATCATCAAATCCCATATAATATGGAGCTGTTGTTGTATTTAAAGTTTTAATGCCAAATGAATAATCACCGGTAGATGTTGGCGTATAAGAAACAGTAACCTTAGTATAAGTAGCACTGTTACTTCCACCTGCAGCTGTTTGATCAGCTGTAATAAATGTTGTTAAGCTGGTTGCTCCGGTCGCTGTTTGGCCATTATTAACCAATACTTCATTTTGCCAGCCCGCAAAACCATCTCCTACCCAATAGAATATAAAATCATATGACGTTCCTGCAGTTAAAGTAAATGTAGGTGTCCATAAATAAGCAGCATTGGTATATGGATAATAAATCGTCAGATAATTAGGTGCAGATTTAGGATCATTATATCCTTGCTGAGAAGCATTTGCTGACGTAAAATTATTTGTAGATGAACTTCCTCCCGGAGTTTGTTTCCAACAATTTGGAATAATCGCAGAACCTATAGTAGCCATCGCATCAAAATTTTCGCTCCAAGGAAGTGTAGTTATGGGAACACAAAGTGTTGTAAACTGTGTAGAGGTAGCGCTCCATATACTCTTATCAGATGCACTACAGCTAGATCTCACCCATGCATAATATGTAGTAGATGGCTGCAGCCCGCCTAACGGCGCAGAAACAGTAGCAGAAGTTACAGAGTTCGCAGCATTCAAAACTGTAGTAGCATCAGGGGCTGTATTTGTTGTGCTGTAATATACTTCGTATCCGTTTGCAGGAACTGAAGAAGGAGCCGTCCAGCCTATTGCTGCTGAATTTGCGGTAACGTTTGATGATGTAACTGCAGTTGGCTCAAAACAGGAAGGAATATTCTGAACGGTAATATTATCAATATAAATGGAACGTGAAGTACCTCCTAAACCATGTTTAAATGCTAACTGCAAATCAGAACCTGCAGGAATATTTACCGTATACTGTGTATGGGTAGTTGTCAAAGCAATAGGAGAACCTATTTGTGTAAAAGATGCCGGATCTGTAGGGTTTGATAGCGTCCCCACTAATAATGTATAATTACTTCCTCCGGATTTTGCATAAAATCTTACACGCTTTGTTCCATCTGAAAGGTTTGTAGTAGGAGGTGCAACTAACATCTGGCTACCCGTAGTAGCACTTGAATTGGTCATATAATAAGCATTAGGTGCTGAATAATTATTTGATGTCGTTACATATCCATACCCTGCAAATGATGCACTTTCCAGATATGCCCAACAGCTTGGGGCATTAGTATTTGAAGTAGAACCAACACTTGTCGTATCAAAATTTTCTGTGTATGGAACCGTGAAAGTAGAACAAGCTGTTTTAAATGTTCCTGCAAAAGACCATACACTCTGGCCGGTTGCAGTGTTACAGTTGGATCTTACCCAATAATAATAGGTTGTATTTGAATTAAGACCTCCTATCGTTGTACTTGTACCTGCTACTCCCGGATAAGTAGGAGTTACTGAACTGGCAGGTGTTGTATTGGAAGTACTGTGATATACATCATAACTTGCCGCATTGGTTGGAGCTGTCCAGGAAACTAAAGCTGAGTTAGCTGTAATCGCTGAAACCGCCTGCAATGTTGGAGGCACACAGTCTGAATATACATCTGCTGAAAAAGCAAAAATATTAGGATACCCTGCGCCACTTGCTTTGGTTACTGCTACACTCTGTATTGGCTTTGCCTGGTTTGCAGCATCTATAGCTAATGGAGTCTGGTAAAGTCTCGGATCTGTAGTACTGGATTCCAGAGCATCTGAACTTCTTTTGATCCTTCCTATTCCCTGTACGGCAAAATTGGCTCCTCCATACCAGTCAGATAGACTTATATTGGAAAATACCTGGCTGCTGCCATCAGAAAAATTGACGGTTACATTCACTACAGATGTTCCACTACCACTGGTAGAGAGCATATACAGAGTAAAAGCAGGTTTAGGAGTAGTAAAAGTAAGCGTTCCGCTATCATTTGCAGCGGCTAACCTTAATGCATTATTTCCACTTAAATTTCCTAAGATATAGCTCAATCCCGGTGTTCCGGCAACGACAGAATTAATAATTCCATCTGTTGGAAGACCATAAGTAAGAGGTGTACTTGTAGAGGTCAGTTGAAAATCTTTCGCTACAAAAGCGTAAGAAACTCCGTCTACATCATTGTTTGTGGAAACTAATGAGGAGCCTATTCCGTTTGCAATTACATCTGCCGTATAGCCTGAAGCAACCGGCATAGTTTGATAATTTTGAGCCATCATTGCAGAGGCAGAAAACAGAGCGATAGCGGGAATCACTCTAGAAAATAAATTTATTGCCATTTTATTCACATTTGTGGCGAAATTTAGTAAAAATAACAATACAAAAAAGATATTTCTGAAGAAAAATCAAAATAATTACAAAACACAGCAAATATCAACATTTCAACTAATGAAGGTTATTAGAATTTTAAAAGAATTTAAAGAAAATTGAGCCATTTCTTATTGATCCTTAATTTTATTATTGAGAAATTAAATCCTATTTTTGTCATACAAATTTTTTGAACAATGCCGAATATTTCAAACAGAGCACTGCATATGCCGCCATCGCCGGTAAGAAAACTGGTTCCCTTTGCGTTACAAGCAAAACAAAAAGGAATAAAAGTATATCACCTTAATATCGGACAGCCTGATATTGAAACTCCGGAAACAGCTTTAAATGCTTTAAAAAACATCGATTTAAAAGTATTGGAATATGCACTTTCTGAAGGGAATATAGAATACAGAAAAGCCCTTACAGAATATTATCATTCATTAGGTTTTTCAGATATTACTCCCGATAACTTCATTGTTACCAATGGTGGTTCTGAGGCGCTTAACTTTGCTATCTCTACGTTATGTGATGAAGGTGATGAGGTGATTATTCCTGAGCCTTACTATGCTAACTATAACGGTTTCACCAGCACATTCGATGTGAATATAGTAGCGGTACCTTCTACTATTGATACTGGTTTTGCTTTGCCTCCTATTGAGGAATTCGAGAAAAAAATCACAGAAAAAACAAGAGCAATTATCATCTGTAACCCTGGAAACCCTACCGGATATTTGTATACCCGCGAAGAGCTTCAAAAACTTGCAGAAATTGCTTTAAAATATGATATCGTTATCATCTCTGATGAAGTATACAGAGAATATGTATATGACGGAAAGCAGCAGATCTCAATGCTAGACTTCCCTGAATTAGCTGAAAACTGTATCATCATAGATTCTGAATCTAAACGTTACTCTATGTGTGGAGTAAGAATCGGATGTCTTCTTACACGTTCCAACAAGATCCGTAATGCTGCTATGCTTTTTGCACAGGCAAGATTAAGTCCTGTTCTTTTGGGACAGATTGCTGCAACAGCTGCACACGAAAACGATGGTCCTTACATCAGAGCGGTAAGAGAAGAATATACTCACAGAAGAAATGTATTGGTAGATCTTTTGAATGCCATTCCTGGTGTTATCTGCCCTAAACCTAGAGGTGCTTTCTACTGTGTTGCTGAACTTCCGGTAGATGATACTGAAAAATTTGCACAATGGCTGCTTGAAAGATATTCTCTGAATAATGAGACGATCATGGTTGCTCCTGCCGGAGGATTCTACAGTAACCCGGAATTAGGCAAGAAGCAGGTAAGAATTGCTTACGTGCTGAAAGAAGAAGATTTAATAAGAAGTGCTGAAATTCTTAAAGAAGCTTTAAAGAAGTACAGAGAAGAATTCAGCCTGTAAAATATATCCTATGCCGACAACAAAAAATATATATCTGAAAATACTGTTTTCGATTCTTTTGCTGTCGGCATTTTTTTCCTGTGACTCAAAAAAAACTGAAAAGGCAGCTCCCTCCAAAAATCCACATGAGATTACTTTCATCAGTGTATCTCATATTGAAGGAAACCTTGGAAATTACAGGATCATTAAAGCCACCAAAGATTCCGTTTTTGCAGAAAAAGGAATAACGGCCAATCAAACCCATAAAGCATGGGCTTCTGCCATCAATTCCAGCACCTGGAAACAGCTTGTATCATCAATCAATATTGTTGATCTTGACCACATAAAAAGTTCTCCCAGCCAGCAATCGGTAGACGGTATAGATGAAACGTTTCAGATCCGTACTCCGAAAAAATCACATATCTATGTGAATGCATATGCGGATACTTTACATTACAAGCAGCTACAACAACTTAAAGAACAACTAGACAAGATTCTTCCTAAAGAATACCAATAAAAACATGCAAGAAAATTTTTCATTGAAGCCTTATAACACCTTCGGTGTTGAAGCCAAAGCCCAATATTTCACTGAAGTCAATACTATTGATGAATTAAAGGAAGCACTTGTTTTCTCGAAGACTCAATCTCTTCAGGTTCTGTTTTTGGGAGGCGGAAGCAATATTCTTCTTACCAAAGATTTTGAAGGTCTTGCTATCAAGCTTAATTTAAATGGAATTTCCGAAGAAAGCATCAATGAAAATGAAGTCCTGGTCACAGCAAAAGCAGGTGAAAACTGGCATGAATTTGTGATGTACTGCTTACAAAAAAATTATGGCGGACTGGAAAATCTTTCTTTAATCCCTGGAAATGTAGGTACTTCTCCTATGCAGAATATTGGGGCTTACGGAACAGAAATCAAAGATATTTTTGTCAGCTGTCTGGTATTGGATTTAGAAGATCTTGAACTTGCAACATTCAACCTAGAGCAGTGCAGGTTCGGTTATAGAGATTCTATTTTCAAACAGGAAGGAAAAGGAAGATATGTTATTCTGGAAGTCACTTTTAAACTTACCCAAAAAGACCACCGTATCAAAACAGAGTACGGAGCGATTCAATCTGAGCTGGAGAATCTTGGTATTAAAAACCCAACCATTCAGGATATTTCAAAAGCGGTCATCAATATCAGACAAAGCAAACTGCCGGATCCTAAAGAAATCGGAAATGCCGGAAGCTTTTTCAAAAACCCAACAATTCCTTTGGCTCAATTTGAAGTGTTGAAACAACAATTTGAAAATATCCAGGGTTATCCCAATGGAGATAAGGTAAAAGTTCCTGCAGGATGGCTGATTGAACAATGTGGATGGAAAGGGAAACAGATCGGGAATGTTGGTTCACACAAATTACAATCCCTGGTGATCATCAATGCTACTGGAAATGCTACCGGAAAAGAAATTTTTGATTTTTCTACGGAAATTATCAATTCTGTGAAAGAAAAGTTCGGAATAGAACTTGAACGAGAAGTCAATATTATGTAATCTAAAAATATATAAAAGCTGTATTCATGATGAGTATAGCTTTTTTATTATCGCTTAAAATAGATCAGTTGGATAAACGCTAAGACGCAAGGATTTTTAATTTACTTTGTTGTTTTAAGTCGCAAAGATTTTATCTGCGATAAAATTGAATACTGCATATTATAAGTAATATGATCTCTCGCTGATTTTGCAGATCTTGCTGATGTTTATGGAAAAATCTGCCTAATCTCCTAAATCTGCGAGAATATTTTATTTTACTAAAAACTTGGGAATATCATTATTATCCAAAATCTTTGCGCCTTTGCGTTTTCCAACAATAATATAGTTTTTAAGTGCAAAGTTTTATCTACAATACAATTGATTACTGCATATTTTAAGTAATATAACGTCTCGCTAATTTTGCAGATCACGCGGATATTTATGGAAAAATCTGCCTAATCTCCTAAATCTGCGAGAATATTTTATTTTACTGAAAACTTGAAAATATCATTATTATCCAAAATCTTTGCGCCTTTGTGTTTTCTAACGGCATTACAACGTATTCAATAACAATACATCCCAAAAAATCATTATTTTAGCTTAAAATTACAATTCGAGATGAAAATAGCTATTCTTGGAGCCGGAAATATGGGACTCTCTTTTTCAAAATCATTTTTAAAATATGAACTGATCAAACCTGAACATCTGCACCTTATTATCAGAAGTGAATCCAAAATTTCCAAAATAGCTGAAGAATTCCCCAAGTCTAAAATTTCCACATTTGCAGACGTGAAGGATGTTGATGCTGATTTGGTTATTATCGCTGTAAAACCTCAGGATTTCCAGGCGGTTGTTCAAAACATTCAATTTACTTTTAAAGAAAACCAGATGGTTTTATCCATCATGGCCGGAATCAATATTGAAAAAATTCAAAAATCACTGAATCATCCGCTTGTTGTAAGAGCAATGCCGAACTCTCCTACTCTTTTAGGAATGGGAATTACGGGTTATACTGCTGCCAACGGAATTTCTTTCAGTCAGCTCATTAATATCGAAAGATTACTGAACAGCACCGGAAGATCTGTTTATTTGGAAGATGAAAACCTTTTGGATGGTGTTACTGCCCTTTCCGGAAGTGGTCCCGCTTATTTCTACTATATCATTGATGCGATGATCAAAGCAGGAATTGAAATGGGAATTGAAGAAAACCTTTCCAAACTCTTTGTAAAGCAGACAATGCTTGGGGCTTATCATTTAATCAACAACTCAGAAAAAAACCTTGAGGAACTGATTAAAGATGTTGCTTCTAAAGGTGGAACGACTGAAGCAGCCTTAAAAACATTTGAAGAAAGCAGTCTCAAAGAAATTCTGAAACAAGGAATTCTGAATGCTGAAAAACGCGCTAAAGAGCTCAACAGTTAAGATTCTTTTCACTCCATCTGCAAAGCAACCATCCCAAATATACCCCGAAAGTATTCAGGATGATATCGTCTACTTCAAATATTCCCATTCTTGTAAAGTATTGAAGAGCTTCGGCAATAACGATGCATGAGATAAAACTATATAGTAATGGCTTCAATTTTTTCAGGCTAGAGAAAACCCAGCCCAGAAAGCCAAAAGGAATAAACATGATAACATTTCCTAAAACAATCTTTACAATATCTATCGTCTTATTTGTACCCTGGATAAATTTTATCGTCGAAAAAACGGGTTCTACAGTAATGAGATTTTCTTCGTACTGAAATCTGCCCATTCCCCAAAACATCAGATAGAGCAGAAACAGAGTATACGGAACAATAATAATTTTATATATTTTCTTCATCATTGAACTGCTAATATATTCATTTTCAATTCTGCTTACAATATATTCTAAAAATTTATGCCCATAAAAAAAGAGCCAATACGACTCTCTTTTCAGATTATATCATTATGATTTCCTTTTCATTGGGATCTGCAGGTTTGTCGGGCGGTTTTCTTCTGTGTCAAAACCTCTGCCGTCAATATTTCTTGCTCCCCAGAACATCATATCATTGAAAATATAGATCAGGTCATACTCTTTAAAAATCTGCCCTTCCACCAATCCAAACGGCAAAAACTTTTTTCTTAATATGCTTTGAGATTTTCCGGTCTCCCACACTTCAAAATTCTCTTTGGCAAGGGTATTTAAAACAACGGTAAAATTTGGAATTAAAGGGGTTACTTCATAAGCCTCATCAGCCGTAAAATCTACTTTTTGTGCCCCTTCTGCAATATCGTGACTTCCTTTCCATTCTACATGCCCTTTAAGAGCAATTTTAGCTAAAGGTATTTCTCCGTAAGCATCGGCATAATTAATAATTTCCAATTCAAATTTATCTTCAGGAAGAAATGTAAATGATCTTTTCAAATAAAATGGTTTCAGACTTCCATCTGCATTTTTTAATGCACTTGGACGGATTTCTGTTGAAATACTCTCCCATTCTCCCAATGCATTTTTTCTTATCTGTTCTATCATACTGCTGTTGAATTTTTAAATTAATTATATGGGAAACATTCCATTTCCATTAACAGAATTTTCTGCGGTCACTTCTTCCTGCAATACATCCCAATGCTCCACTATTTTATGATCATTTATCCTAAAAATATCCACTGCAATCATATTTTTTCCGCTCCAGTTTTGGTATCGTCCATGGATCATTACAATATCTCCATTTTCTGTAATGGTTCCCGGTTCATATCTGAAATCTTCAGGTAAGGCTGGTACAAACTGCTTCAAAGCTTCTGTTCCGTTTGGAATTGAAGGGTTATGCTGAATATAATGATCTCCAAAATATTTCTCGAATGCTGTAATATCTCTATCAACAAAAACAGCGGTGATTGCTTTTAATACTAATTCCTTATTATCCATACTTTATTGTCTTTATATCCACGAAGTTATTACCTTTGTACTACTTATTAATACTAGTCTTAATTATTATTTATAGTATATTTTTTTAGACCAATGGAAAATAAAAGGAAAAACAAAGATTTCAATCCCAATAATTGTCCGGTAACTCATTTTTACAATAAAGTAGGAGGCAAATGGAAAACCGTAATCATGTATGGAATAAGCATGAACGTGAACCGTTTCAGTATGCTTCAAAAAGCCATTCCCATGATCAGTAAACAAATGCTGGTGAATCAGCTCAGAGAAATGGAAGAGGATCATATTATTGCAAGAACAATCTATGCAGAAATCCCACCAAGAGTAGAATATCAGCTTACAGAATATGGAAAAACCTTTATGCCGATCCTTATGACCATTCAGGATTGGGGAGTTAAAGATATGGCTTTAAAAAATTAATTTTTTAATAATCTATTTTGACTTTGAGTTTCTTATTACAAACCTTATTTTTACATTATATTTTATTTCAATGAAATACGTTTTACTTACACTTATTTCAGCAATGCTGCTGTCGGTTTCATGGCCAACTTATGGGGTCCCGTTTTTTATATTTTTTGCCCTTGTCCCTCTTCTGATGATGGAACATGGGGTTTCAAAATTTTCTGATTACAAGAGAAAGAGCTGGGTGGTCTTCGGATTGTCTTACCTCTGCTTTATAATCTGGAATGTAGTCACTACAGGATGGCTGTACGGCGCAAAGAATCCGGATGGAAGCCACTCTCTGCTGGCTGTTTTATTCCCCGTCCTGGTAAATTCTCTTTTATATTCTTTGGTATTTCAATGCTACCACTGGTATAAAAATGCTCAGGGTACATATTGGGGACTTGGGTTTCTGATTGCAATCTGGATGAGTTTTGAAAAGTTTCATATGGGATGGGAATTGACATGGCCATGGCTGAATCTGGGAAATGTATTTTCAGATTACCCGAAACTGATCCAATGGTATGACACACTGGGAGCTACAGGAGGCAGTTTCTGGATCCTTCTGATCAATATTCTGATCTTTTATACGATAAGAACGTGGGAAGCGGGAAGAAAGAGAAAAGATCTGATTAAAAATTCTTCTATTGTAGGAGCTTTAATTGTTCTTCCTATGATTATTTCCGTGATCAAATACAATAATTTTAATGAAAAACCAATTGGACAGGTCAGCGTACTGATGTTACAGCCTGACCTTGATCCTTATGCTGAAAAATATTCAAAAGACAGTTTAATTATAGAGCAGGATCTTTTAGCACTCGCTGAAAAAAACTCAACAGGTAAAATAGATTATTATATGGCTCCGGAAACAGCCCTTCCCGGAAGAGGATCTATTTCTGAAACTGCTTTTGAAAAGAGTTTACTTTTAAACAATATCAAAGGATTTTTATCCAAACATCCGGGATCTGTTTTTGCAACAGGAATTTCTTCACACCGTTTTTATTATAACCCTGCTGACTTGCCTAAAGAAGCCTACCCAATCAATAGTGGTGTCTGGGTGAGCAGTTATAATACAGCGATTCAGCTTGTACCTAATCAAAAAGTTCAGGCGTACCACAAAGGGAAATTGGTGCCGGGTGTTGAAATATTCCCTTATATGAATGTTTTAAAACCACTTTTAGGAGATGCTATGCTCAATCTTGGAGGTACTGTAGCTTCTTTAGGAACAGACAAAGAAAGGGTTGCTTTCTCAAATCCTTATAACAAAGGAAAATTAGCCCCTATCATTTGCTATGAAAGTATTTATGGTGAATTTGTAACAGACTATGTGAAAAAGGGTGCTAATTTCTTGGGGATTATGACCAATGACTCCTGGTGGGGGGTTACAGAAGGACACAAACAGCTTTTATCTTATGCAAAACTGAGAGCCATTGAAACCAGAAGAGAAATTGCCCGTGCTGCCAATAGTGGTATTTCGGCTCATATCAATGCTAAAGGTGAGATTACCGCTGATACTTTCTATGGAGATCAGACCGCTTTGTTTGCAAAAGTGAATCTTTATGATACCATGACTTTCTATACAAGAGCCGGTGATCTTCTTTCAAGATTTTCAATCTTTGCATTAGGATTTTTACTGTTTTATTATCTGATTGAGTGGTTTAAAAAGAAAACAAAGAAAGCGTAATTTTTTAAACACAAATTTCACAAGTTTCCACACGAATAACACAAAATCTGCGTAATCTGCAAGATTTGCGAGCCTTATATTTTCTCGCTGATTTTGCAGATTACGCAGATTTATATTTTATGAAATTTAATTATCCTGATTGTAAATAATTAAAATATTGAACAAAAAAAAGAGAAAAGCCAGCTGGACGTCTGGCTTTTCTCATTGATAGAAGATAGAATTGATTCAATTACTTAATCGTAAGCTTCTTGGTGGTTATTTCGTTTTTTATCTTCAGTTTTAATAGATATACTCCTTTAGGTAAATGAGAGACATCAATAGACTGATCTCCATTTACCGTAATATTAAGTTTTCTTCCGTCCATTGAATACATTTCAGCTTCCGAAACTTTTTCTCCTTTGATATATACTTTATCCGATACAGGGTTTGGATAAATGACAAGCTGTTTATCTGATTTAATTTCTGCTGTTCCCAGTACACTTTGCACAGAAGCGTCAGAATACACTTTTGAGGCATCAATAGACTTTACACTCCAATACACATTCTGAATGGCCGGATCAAGATCCAGAAACCAGGAAGGTGTTGTCACTACATATTTAGCAATGTCATGAGCTCCCTGTGTAGATCCCACCGTAATTTCATAACACAGTGCATTCACCGGAGTTTTATCATCCGAGGCGCCACTCCATGTAAAATTAAAGCGGTTCCCATTTTTAGTCATATTTAGCTGAGTGGGAGGAGTCGGCTTTGCGTTTTCTGCTGTAGAATTATTTTTAAAGACCTTAGTCAGTGAAGGCAGATCTGTAGTTGCCCAGTCAAACCCTCCCAGCAGGATATCCAGATGATGATCATTATTAAAATCAAAAAGATGCACGAGCCCGGGACCTCCCAATTGAGTAATACCCGTTATAGTTCCTTCATTAAACTTATGATCGGATGTATTGTATATATAGGTTTTTACAACCGCATTATAATTTTCGTTTCCAGCAATGATAAAGTCATAATATCCGTCATTATTAAGATCACCAATGCTTATTGCTGCATCCGAAATATCATTTACAGCAATCACCTGGGGAGTCAATGTACCCGTACCATCATTCATTAAAACAGCAAAATACCCATCATCATTTCCGTCTTTTCCTATCACAATAATATCCTGAAATCCGTCTGCATTAAAGTCTGCAAAATCTATTTTCCCACCGGATAACGGAGCAAGATCTTGTGTATGCGTAAGAACACCTGCCTGGTTCATATATACTTTAGAAACCGGAGCTCCATTGATATCCGATCCGATAATCACAAGATCCAGAAGATGGTCATTATTTAAATCTACAATTTTGAAACTTCCGTTTTGGGTTCCGTCAACCCAATTCTCTGTCATATCAAAATCATTCCCTGTATTTTTATAATAATCTAATGTATTTCTGAAACCACCTCCATGGGCATATTGAGTTCCATTGATGGCATAGTCTGGTTTTCCATCATGGTTAAAATCAAAAACTTCCATCGATCCATAGATCTTCCCCGGAAGTTCAGTTTCTTTCACAAACCCTGTCCCTGTATTTTTGAATCGATAGTGTTTATAATTAACAATATCCATATAGCTGAGCCCGGTGGAAATAATATCCATCAGCCCATCATTATTATAATCAATGAACTTAATATCCCCCAAATGGTTAGCATCAATTCCCAATCCTGCATAAGGCAACAATGTCATTCCATTATTCTGATATACCTCATTATAAGTACTATCTACGTTTCCGTCGCCATCAGAATCTATAGCTCCGTTCAGTACAATATCCATCGTACCATTGTTGTCTATATCCGCAATATCAGCTGCCGAATAGTAAAAATTATTCATGCTGGTCTGTATCTCAGTAAAGTTTTGAGCCATCAGGCCAACAGGCAGCATAGACAATAGAATAGAAATCCTCCTCATGATTATTTTTATTTAGATTAATTAAAAACAAAGATAGATTATTAAATTCTTTGCATAAAAAAAAGCCTGTATGAAATATATCAGGACCCATTATCTGCTGTATCCCAAGGATTCTACTATTTTAAAAATTCAATATTATTAATCAGTCACTTATTTACAAATATTTTCCAAAAGATTTGTCTATCTAAAAAATTCTTCGTTATTTTGCACTCTCAAATATTATACAAATAAGAACATCGAGATATGTCAAGAATTTGCCAAATAACAGGAAAGCGTGCAATGGTTGGTAACAACGTTTCTCACGCTAATAACAAAACGAAACGTCGTTTTGAAATTAACTTATTAGAGAAGAAGTTTTACCTTCCAGAGCAAGATAAGCACGTTACACTGAAAGTATCAGCTCATGGATTGAGAGTGATTAACAAGATTGGAATCGAAGAAGCTATTGAAAGAGCTACTAGAAACGGATTGATTAAAAAGAATTAATAAATCATGGCAAAAAAAGGAAATAGAGTTCAAGTAATCCTTGAATGTACAGAGCACAAAGAAAGCGGTATGCCAGGAATGTCTAGATACATTTCTACAAAAAATAAAAAGAACACTACAGAGAGATTGGAATTGAAAAAATACAATCCTGTTCTTAAGAGATCTACCCTTCACAAAGAAATTAAGTAATTTATAAATAATATCTTACCATGGCAAAGAAAGTAGTAGCAACCCTACAAAGCGGTCAGTCTAAAAAGATGACTAAAGTGGTGAAAATGACTAAGTCTTCTAAATCAGGAGCTTACGTTTTCGAAGAAAAAGTAATGAACGCTGACGAAGTAGACGGTTATTTGAAAAAATAATCAGTACTTTGTTTACAATATAAAAAACTACTCATATTTTGGGTAGTTTTTTTGTTATCTTTGTTCACCAGATTATTAATCAGCAAAATATGAAAAAGATTCTTGTTCTGGCATGCACAGTAACTTTTCTATTTTCATTCAGTCAGAAAACGATGAGCCCTATAGAATATAAAAATTCTCCAAAAGTTTTCAACATAAAAGGACTGTCACAGTCAGTAAGTATCGACTGTGGAAGCTCCAAAATGATCTTATTGTCTGGGCAGGTGCCTCTGGATACTGAAGGTAACGTAGTGGGAAACACTATAGAGGAACAAACCCATCAGGTTTTCAAAAACATTGAAAACATATTGAAAGAATATGGAGGTACTGGGAAAGATATTATTAAATTGGGAATCTTCACCACGGACATCCAAAAAACTCCTGATTTTAGAAAAGTCAGGGATTTGTATGTTAATATCCAGAACCCTCCTGTAAGCAGCCTTGTAGAGGTTAGCAGACTCTTCAGAGACGATGTGTTTATAGAAGTAGAAGCTACAGCAGTGATTAAAAATAAATAAGAATAAACTAAAACTATGAGTTGGTTTAAAAATATTTTCAAAAAAGAAGAAAAAGAAACCTTAGACAAAGGATTGGAAAAATCCAGTCAGGGATTCTTTGAAAAAATGACGAAAGCCGTAGTCGGCAAAAGTAAAGTAGATGATGAAGTACTTGATGATCTTGAAGAAATACTGATTGCTTCTGATGTAGGTGCCTCTACCACTATCAAAATCATAGAAAGAATTGAAGAACGTGTTTCAAGAGATAAATATGTAGGAGTAAACGAACTGGATAGCATTCTTCGTGAAGAAATCTCAGGACTGCTTCTTGAAAACCCTCATGCCAGCACCGGAAACATCGACACTTCAAAGAAACCGTATGTCATTATGGTAGTAGGGGTGAATGGTGTTGGAAAAACAACGACTATCGGAAAACTGGCACACCAGTTCAAATCAGAAGGTAAGAAAGTAGTTCTTGGAGCTGCTGATACCTTTAGAGCTGCTGCGGTAGATCAACTTGTTATCTGGAGTGAAAGAGTGGGTGTTCCTATTGTAAAACAGGAAATGGGATCTGATCCTGCTTCTGTAGCATTTGACACCGTGCAGAGTGCTGTAGCACAAAATGCGGATGTAGTCATCATCGATACAGCAGGAAGACTTCACAACAAGATCAACCTGATGAACGAACTTTCCAAGATCAAAAGAGTCATGCAGAAAGTTATTCCTGATGCTCCTCATGAGATCCTACTGGTTCTTGATGGTTCTACAGGACAGAATGCCTTCGAGCAGGCAAAACAATTTACAGCAGCAACGGAAGTGAATGCTTTAGCAGTAACAAAATTGGACGGAACAGCAAAAGGAGGTGTTGTGATTGGGATCTCTGATCAATTCCAAATTCCAGTTAAATATATTGGTGTAGGCGAAAAAATGCAGGATCTACAGCTCTTTAATGGTACGGAATTTGTAGACTCATTCTTCAAGAAAAGATGATTTATATCATGTTTTCCCTTATATTAGCAAACTAATCATTTTTAAATATTAACAATAAAAAAATTTGCAACTATGGGAATACTAACATGGATCTTATTCGGTCTTATTGCTGGTGCAATCGCTAAAATGATCATGCCCGGAACTCAGGGAGGAGGATGGCTAATCACTATTATCCTGGGAATCCTGGGAGCCTTTGTAGGAGGAGCTATTGGAGTTTACGTTCTACACTGGGGTGATGTCTCTTCATTCTGGAATCCGAGAAGCTGGATTCTTTCAATTGGAGGAGCTTTGATTCTCCTCTGGATTTATGGAATGGCTACCAAAAAGAGCTGATATCAAATATCAATGTTGATAAAAAAATAAAATCCCGGATCTGAAATTCAGATCCGGGATTTTCGTGTACAATATAAATTTAGTTAGTTGTTGATTCTAATCTGATATGGCATTTCCATTTTCACTTCAGACTGTAATTTTTTGTCTGTGATTTGCTGTAAAATCTCGTAGTTGGATTTACCTATTTTACTTTTAATAATTCTGGCAGAAACATCTTCTTCGTTCAGATCTTTGAAGATTTGCTCGAAAGGCGACATTCTCTTAGGGAAAGCATCTACCTGGTAAGATTTCAATCCTGCCTTCTGTGCAGCAAACTTCACAGCATCGTTCAGCGTACCCAATTCGTCTACCAAACCAATTTGCTTGGCACGAACTCCGCTCCATACTCTACCCCCTCCTACATTGTCAATCTGTTCGAAAGTTTTCTTTCTGTTCTGAGTCACAAAGTGTACGAATCTCTTATAAGTACCTTCTACACTTCTGGTCATCATATTCACCCCATAAGGAGTCACTCCGTTTAGCCCTGAATAATACATAGAGTTCGCATTGGTAGCAACAATATCTGCACGGATTCCGTTTTTACTCGCGATATCTTTATAATAAGGCATTACCCCAAATACTCCGATAGAACCGGTAAGCGTGTTAGGCTCTGAATAAATTTTATCAGCCGCCATTGCCACATAATACCCACCTGAAGCGGCATAATCTCCAAAAGAAACTACCAATGGTTTTTTCTTTTTCAACTGTTGCAGTTCAAATAAAATTTCATCCGAAGCATTAGCACTTCCCCCCGGAGAGTTGATTCTGAAAACTACCGCTTTCACTTTATCATCGTCCTGAAGTTTTTTGATATATTTCACATATTTTTCAGAATGAATATCATTATACTCATCTCCATTGTTGATAGATCCTGAAGCATACAATACAGCTACCTTTTCACCTGATTTATCTTCGTCAGCATAAGAGCTGATATAACTTGTCAGAGAAATTTTATTAAGCTTTTCTTTTTCTTTTAAACTCAATTTCGACTTAATAAGATCTTCATATTCCGATTTCTGAATAAGTTTATCAGCAAGTCTGTATTTTAAGCCCTGCTCAGGAATCATTCCATATAAGCTGTCTGTAATTGTTCTGAACTGAGCGGTATCAATTTTTCTTGAAGCTGCTATTTTATTTGATGTATTTTTCCAAAGATCATTCAAAAGAGTACTTAGCTGCTCTTTATTTTCCGGGGAAATATCATTTCTTAAAAAAGGTTCTACCGCAGACTTGAATTTACCATGACGGATCACTTCAATCCCGATACCATATTTATCTGCAAAATCCTTAAAGAATGTCACCTCAGTAGAAAGGCCTTTCAATTCGATTCCTCCCGCCGGGTGCAGATAATATTTGTCAGCCACAGATCCTAAGTAATAAGCTGATTGTGATACCCCGTTTCCGTAAGCATACACAAACTTTCCACTTTTCTTAAAATCTTCAAGGGCATTTCTAAGATCATCGATCTGAGTAAGCCCGGCATTCAAATTATCCGCCTCAATACTAATCCCTTTAATATTATCATCGGTTTTAGCTTTATTAATAGCTTCCAATGCATCATATAAAAGAATACTTTTATTTTGGGAACTTATACCAAACAACCCCATCTGCTCTTCAGTAGGACTATCGATTATATTTGTTTTTAAATTAATCGTAAGAACCGAGTTCTTTTTCACTACTGCCGACTTATCATTTCCCATAGAACTGAACACAAGCACCGTAATGAAAAAGATGAAAAATAGAGCGCAAAGTATGATAATTGCTACTATATTTGCCAAAACGTTTTTAAAGAAACTTCTCATAAATCAATCAATTTTCTAATATGTCGCAGCATAAGGTCGTTTTGTTACTAGGAAGTAACTTAGGAGAGCAAAAAAAAAATATAGAGCTTGCATTAAAGAAGATCAATGAAGCAGGAAATAAGATTTCACAAACCAGCGAATATTTAATGTCTGATCCTGTAGAATTTGCCAGTTCCAATATTTTTTGTAATATTGCAGCAATAATATTCACACATCTTTCACCAATTCAACTGCTTGATTGTATTAAGAATATAGAAGTTGAGATGGGAAGAATTAATGATTCAAAAGTCTCCGGAGGATATACCGACAGGATCATAGACATTGATATCATTAAGTATAATGAATTAAACTTTAAATCAGAAAGATTGGAAATCCCTCATAAAAAACATCTTTTTGAACGGGATTTTTCCAGAATATTATTAAAAGATTTTATTTAAAACATAAAACATATTGTATGAAATTAGGTTTATTATTATTGGCTACGACATTGCCAATCGCAGCTTTCGCACAGAACAGCAGCACTACAGTAAACTCTTCCACAGAGTATCCTAATACATTCTCCTCAGGCTCCGCTAATGTACAAACCTTTGACAATAAAGCCAGACGTTTCAGAGACTGGTCTATTTCTGTCGGAGGAGGTCCCGCATTTATGGTTCACTCCGATTTAAAATCTATCCGCAAGGATAAGATCAATTGGGGGTACAATGCTTACGTAAGCGTAGATAAGCAAATCACACATGCATTCGCTCTAAGCGTTATGTATATGAGAGGAGAAACGAAACAAACAGCACAACTTCCCGGTGCTGCAGGAGTAAAATCAGGAATTGCTACGGCAACCACCCAGTTTGATAATATCTCTTTATTAGGAGATATCAACTTTTCAAACTTATTCAGAAGAGTAGACAATCATTCCCCATACAGATGGGCATTCCATGGGTATATGGGAATTGGTGTTCAGGGATTCAGAACGTCATTACATGACAATGATGAATTCAGATGGAGTACAACTCCCAGAAGAGCACCTTTATTCATTAAGCAGGATATCGATATCAATTCTATCTTCTATCAGGGAGGTTTAGGAATCAAATACAACGTTTCTAAACTTATTGATGTTGAAGCAAGAACGATGTACATTATCAGTGGTGATGATGAATTCGATGGCGGCGGATGGGCAGATCCTAATGACTATGACCCTTCTACTCCAGGTTCAAAATATAATATGCTAAATCCTAGAAGATCAGATAATGCATGGACAGTAAGTTTAGGTCTATCTTTCAAATTAGGAAAGCAGCTATCTCACCTTGCATGGCATGATCCGCTTCAGGAAGCTTACTATAGAACCAGCGTTCTTGAAAATGCATCAACAGACCTTGTTGTTTGTGAAAAAGGCGATGCAGATAATGATGGAGTATGTGATGATTGGGACAGACAGCTTGACACTCCTGCAGGAGCAAGAGTAGATGGTGCCGGAGTTGCTTTGGATATGGACCTTGACGGAGTTATTGATCTTTATGATAAATGCGTAACCGTTCCAGGGCCTGTTGAAAATAACGGTTGTCCTATCAAAAATTAAGAAGCTTTAAATTGCTTTTTCAAAAAAAATCAAATAATAATACACGATGAAATTAAGTTTAGCAATTGTTGCATTTGCTTTGGCTATTCCTTCTGCCACTTATGCACAAGACTCAACTGCGGATTCTGGTGGAAAATACCCTAATACATTTTCTTCCGGATCTGCGAATGTTTCCCCATTTACCAATCAATCAAAAAGATTTAATGACTGGTCTGTTTCAGTGGGAGCGGGTGTTCCGCTTCTTCAATCAGCAGATCTAACTTCTATCAAGAATGGTAATGGTAAAAACCTTTTTGGATATTCTGCTTATGTAAGTGTCGATAAAGCAATTTCACATGCTTTCGGAATCAACTTACAGTATGACAGAGGTGAAACCAGACAAGGATGGTTCAATAGTAAAGATGCAGCACCTGATGGGACTGCAGTAGCTGGAAGAACTCAGTATGACGCCATTTCAATCTTAGGAGATATTAACTTTTCTAATTTATTAAGAAGAGTTGACAACCATTCTACTTACAGATGGGCTCTTCATGGATATGCAGGTATTGGTACTATCGCTTACAGAGCATACCAGAAAGACAGCAAAGGACAGAGGTTGATGACTGAAATAAAACCTTTCCAAGTAGGTTCAATGTTTATGCAGGCTGGTACAGGTCTGAAGTTTAAAGTAAACAGAAGAATCGATATTGAAGGTAGACTAATGTATGTCGTAACCGGTGATGATGAATTTGATGGAGGTGGTGATGCTTACAGCGCGATCAACAAACGTTCTGAGCAGGTTTCTGACAATTTCTTCAATGCGACTTTAGGACTTTCTTTCAAACTAGGAAAACATGAATCTCATGTAATGTGGCATGATCCGCTTCAGGAAATCTATTACAAACTGGATGTATTGGCTAATAAAAACCAGGATATCGAAGTATGTAAAAAAGGAGATGCTGATAACGACGGAGTTTGCGACGATTGGGACAGACAGCTTGATACTCCTGCAGGAGCAAGAGTAGATGGAGCCGGAGTGGCACTTGATGTTGACCTGGATGGTGTGATCGATCTTTACGATAAGTGTGTAACTGTTCCTGGACCTGTTGAAAACAACGGATGTCCTATCGCTAAAAAAGATAACAAAGAGACTGCTGTAGAAGTAGAAAAAACTCTTAAAGATATTTACTTCAATTTTAATAAAGCGACTATCAGACCTGAATCTAATGAAAAATTGGATCTGGCTGCTTCAATTATTAAAGAAAACGGAGGTAACTACCTGTTAACAGGACATACTGATATCAAAGGGAATGCTGCTTACAACTTAAGACTATCTAAAGAAAGAGCTGCTGCTGTAGTAGGAGCCTTAGAAAGCAGAGGAATTAATGAAAATATACTGAAGTCAAGAGGGGTAGGTTCTGCAGAAGCAACTGTCCCTGCATCAGCTTCAGATGCTGAAAGATTAGCAGACAGAAAAGTTACTGTGAAATTTATAGAAAGTTCAGAGTGGGATTCAATCAAAAAGAAAGACTATGAAGATGCACCTATAAAGAAATCAGCAAAAAAGGTTCCGGCTAAGAAAAAGAAAAAATAATTCTTATAAATACATCTTAAACCGAAAGGAAACACTCTTTTCGGTTTATTTTTTTTCTACTCCGAGTTTTTTTACATATCTTTAACATTATTTTTAGGATGCCCTTTAGAAACACATTAAGAATCAGCGAGTTCATCTTGAAAAAAATTAACATAAAAACGTTTTTTAACGTAAAATTTCATTTAAAATAACTTAACTTAAAAAAATAACACTATGAAATTAAGTTTAGCAATTGTAGCATTTGCTTTGGCAATTCCTTCTGCCACTTATGCACAAGACTCAACGGCAGTTTCAAAAGGACAGTACCCTAATACATTTTCTTCAGGATCTGCTAATGTTTCCCCATTTACCAATCAGTCTAAGAGATTCAACGACTGGGCTATTTCCGCAGGGGTTGGAGTTCCACTTCTTCAATCTGCAGATTTAACTTCTATCAAGAATGGTAATGGTAAAAATCTTTTTGGATATTCTGCTTATGTAAGTATTGATAAAGCAATTACGCATGCTTTTGGAATCAACTTACAATATGACAGAGGTGAAACCAGACAAGGATGGTTCAATAGTAAAGATGCTGCACCTGATGCATCTGCAGTAGCTGGAAGAACTCAATATGACGCAATCTCAATCTTAGGAGATATCAACTTTTCTAATTTATTAAGAAGAGTTGACAACCACTCCACTTACAGATGGGCTCTTCACGGATATGCAGGTATTGGTACTATCGCTTACAGAGCATACCAGAAAGATATCAATGGACAGAGATTGATGACTGAAGTTAAGCCTTTCCAATTAGGTTCAATGTTTATGCAGGCTGGTACAGGTCTGAAGTTCAAAGTAAACAGAAGAATCGATATTGAAGGTAGATTAATGTATGTCGTAACCGGTGATGATGAATTTGATGGAGGTGGTGATGCTTACAGTGCGATCAACAAACGTTCTGAGCAGGTTTCTGACAACTTTTTCAATGCTACTTTAGGGGTTTCCTTAAAACTAGGAAAACATGAGTCTCATGTAATGTGGCATGATCCGCTTCAGGAAATCTATTACAAACTGGATGTACTGGCTAATAAAAACCAGGATATCGAAGTATGTAAAAAAGGAGATGCTGATAATGACGGAGTATGTGACGATTGGGACAGACAACTTGATACTCCTGCAGGAGCAAGAGTGGATGGTGCCGGAGTTGCACTTGATACCGACTTAGATGGTGTAATCGATCTTTACGATAAGTGTGTAACTGTTCCCGGACCTGTTGAAAACAACGGATGTCCTATAGCTACAACAGGACCTGTAGTAGAAACAGAAACTAAATTGGAAGGAATCGAGTTTGACTTAAATTCTGACAGAATTTTACCTTCAAATACTCCAATCCTAAACAATGCTGTAAACTATATTAATTCTTCAAATGGTTCTTACAGTGTAATCGGTGCTACTGATACAAGAGGTACTGATGCTTACAACCAGAAACTATCTGAAAGAAGAGCAAACAACGTTAAGAGCTACCTGATCAAAAATGGTGTTCAAAACGGTAAACTACAGGCAGTAGGAAAAGGTGAAAAAGACCTTAAATACCCTGAATGTGAACCAGCAACGAAGTGCCCTGAATGGAAAAACAGAGCCAACAGAAGAGTATACTTCGAAGCTAAATAATAAGCTTATTAATTTATTATATAAAAGTCACGCACTGCGTGGCTTTTTTTGTCATCATACTTTTCTTATTTTTACAACATGATTTCTCCACAGGATTTTCAAAAGCTAAAATATGATACCCTAAAGTATTTCTGGGGGTATACCGAATTCAGGGACTCTCAGGAGGAAATCATCAATGCTGTTATCAATGAAAAAGATACGCTGGTTCTTTTACCCACAGGAGCAGGAAAGTCTTTGTGCTATCAGCTGCCCGCTTTACTGAAAGAAGGAACCTGTCTTGTAATTTCTCCGTTACTGGCATTGATGAAAGATCAGGTAAATCAGCTTAAATTCCGGGGAATAGAAGCAGAATACCTTTCATCTGAGCTTGATGAATATGATGCTGAAACTATCTATGGCCGCTGCAAGGAAGGGCTCACAAAACTCCTGTATGTTTCTCCTGAGAGACTTACCAATAGTCAGTTTATCCAAAACATGGAGGAAATCCAGTTATCATTTATTGCGGTAGATGAAGCGCACTGTATTTCGGAATGGGGTCAGGATTTCAGACCAAGTTATCAGAATATTAAAAGATTCAGAAGCAATAACCCTGAAATACCATGTCTTGCTTTGACAGCGACTGCAACGCCAAAAGTTCTGGAAGAAATCAAAAATAAACTGGAACTGAAGAAGCCTTCTGTCTTTCAAAAAAGTTTCAAAAGAGAGAATATCAAAATCTTTACCGATGAAGTATCTGATAAATTTCAACGTGTTTTTGATATTTTAAAATATAGTAATGATTCCGGTATCGTATATGCGAGAACCAGAAAAGAAACTGAATTGCTGGCAGAATTCCTGAAGAAAAATCAGGTGAAAAATGTAGATTATTTTCATGCAGGTTTAACAACGAAAGAAAAAAATGCTAAACAGAATCTTTGGAACAAGAGTGACAATCATGTTCTGATTTCTACCAATGCCTTTGGAATGGGTATTGACAAAGATAATGTACGGTTTGTCATCCACTTTTCACCTGCGGCATCTATAGAAAACTACTATCAGGAAATAGGAAGGGCCGGAAGGGATGGAAAAGACAGTTTTGCATTTATGCTTTGGAACAAGCAGGAACTTCTTAATTTTGATCAGATTTTAAAAAACCAGACTCCAAATAAAGCAGAGTTTTTAAAGATCATCAGCTACCTCTACTCTATCTTTCAGGTTGCAGAGTTTGAGCTTCCTGAAAAAACCTTTCAGCTGAATACTATTGGTATACAGAATTTCACCAAACTTTCGAAAGCAAAAATCAATAATATCCTCAATTTTCTGCACAATCAGGAAATCATCTATTACAATGAAAATAAAAGCTTGTCTTCACTGGAGCTTTTTATAAAATCTGATGAGATAGATCAATTACCGCAAAAGGATGCTTATTTCTTAGAGCTTCTTTTCCGTACTATATCTGGAATCACTACCCATAAAGTAATGTTCAGTGAACAGCAGGTAAGCAATAAAATCAATGTCAGTGTACCTTTGATTAAGGAACGCCTGAAAGAACTTCAGCAAAAAAATTACCTAGAGTATATTGATGGGGCACTTTCAAGCATAAAATTCCTGAAACCCCGCGATGAAAGGGTTGTGAATAGTGTTTACTGGAAATTATTTGAACATATTCAGCGAAATAAAATCCTAAAATGGGAAGAAATGAAATTTTACGCAGAAAATAATGACTATTGTAAAATGAAACTCATTCTTGCCTATTTTGGCGAAAAAAATTCAAAAACTGTGGTCAGTGTTCTGTTTGTGAAAAAAATAAACAGTCTATGTTTGGTAAGAATATTTCTCTGCAAATTATTAATTTATTGACGAAAAAGGCAGCAACAATTGAGGAGCTTTCTATACAGCTGAGTTATCATTCTAAAGAAAACATCTTAGAAAATCTTATCTTTCTTCTCGATTCAGGAAAGGTAAAAATGCTCAATTTCAGAACATATGCAATTAATCATGAATAATAAATAATGAGTATAAGTTTGTTGATATAATGCGACATCTTATTACAGGTTATTTATCACATATATATTGAATCCAATACCTCAAACCACTCCACTATTCATAATTGAAAAGCTGCTTTCCGTTGTTTTCAACTATTAATGAAAACCCTATCTTTGCAGTATGAAATCATTGAAAGTCGTTTTTTTAGGGACTCCAGAGTTTGCAAAAACTTCTTTGGAGGCAATCCATCAATCTCACCATCAGGTGGTAGGAGTTGTGACTGTAGCTGATAAAGCAAGTGGCCGCGGACAAAAAATTCACCAATCACAGGTAAAAGTTTATGCAGACGAAAACAATATTCCCGTTTTCCAGCCAGAAAAACTTAGAAATCCCGAATTTTTGGAAGAACTAAGAAAACTGGATGCTGATGTTTTTGTAGTCGTTGCATTCAGAATGATGCCTAAAATTCTTTTTGAAATGCCTAAAATGGGTACATTCAATCTTCACGCTTCTTTATTGCCGGATTACAGAGGCGCTGCACCTATCAACTATGCCGTAATCAATGGAGAGGAAAAAACGGGAGCAACAACCTTCTTTATTAATGAAAAAATTGATGAAGGAAATATCCTTCTTCAGCAGGAGCTGGAAATTTTACCTGATGAAAATGCAGGAAGCCTTCACGACAGACTGATGGAAATGGGTTCAGGATTGGTCGTTAGGACATTAAATGGTCTTGCTGAAAATACGATTGATGAGAAACATCAGCCAGAAGTAGAGCATCCTAAAAACGCTTATAAAATCTTTAAGGAAGATACCAAAATCAATTGGCTTGCCCCTTCAAAAACTATTCATCAGTTTATCCTGGGAATGTCACCTTATCCTGCCGCTTTCACGACTTTAAAAATAGAGAACGAAGAAAAAGGATTAAAAATATTCAATGGTAAGTTTGAACTTTCTGACCACGGAAAACCAGCTGGAACTTTGGATATTTCAAAGAACGAATTTAAAATCTACACGGAAGACGGAATTTATTATCCGCTGGAACTTCAGTTGGAAGGTAAAAAAGAATGATGGTAAAAGATTTTCTGAATGGTTTCCGAAACTTTGATGAAATAACGTTAAAAAATTAAGGAGAACTTATATACAGTCAAAAAAGTCACAAAAGGTTTATTATAAGCATTTTGTGACTTTTTTTATTTATAAAATATATTGTTTTCTCTAGCTTTTACTTACCATTTTCTTCCTGATTCTACTGATAAATTCAGGAGTTACACCAAGGTAGGCTGCAATCTGAATATTGGTCAGCCGATGTGCTGTTTTCGGATAGGTCTTCAAAAATTCAACATACCTTTCCTCTGACGATTTACTTAAATTGTCAATGATTCTTCTTTGTAATGCTATGATTGACATCTGAAACTTAAGCCTCATCAGCCTTTCGATCTCAGGCATTTCGGAATAAAGCTTTTCTTTATCTGTTTTCGAAATCAGAAGAACCTCACTATCCTCAAGAGCCTGAATAGTAAGTTTTGAGGGGATACTGTTGATAAAACTGTCAATATCGGAGATCCACCAGTTTTCAGTTCCAAAATATAATATCTGTTCGGATGCATTATGATTGGTATGAAAGACTTTAAAGCAGCCACTGACTACAAATCCTTCAAAGTCACCAATTTCTCCTTCTTTCAAAAGGAAATCTTTTTTCTTTAGTTTCTTAAAGGTAAAAGCATTGCAATAATTATCGAGCTTTTCATCTGAAATTTCTATGTATTCTCTAATATGCTTTTTTAAAGACTCTGTCATAGTTTAAAAATAAAAAAAGGTTTAGAAAAATCCCAAACCTTTTATTTTATATTGTAAACAGCCATTTTTCGTGAATTAAATTCACAGTTGACTATTCATTGATTACAATTGTACCAACTCTGTAACCTCTACATCATATCCTCCAACCTGAGGCTTGATATTTGGGTTTTGAGTGATTACTTTGAACTTATTGATTCCTAAATTCTTTAAGATCTGCGTTCCAATTCCATAATCTCTGTAATTGTATGCTAACGTAGGATGCTGCTCCTGCCCGTCCTGATAATTCAGGAACTGCTGAAGCTTTCTCAAAGTATTTTCAGAATTAGAAACATTGTTGATAAAAATAATAGCTCCTTTCCCAGCTTCATTTACCATTCCTGTTACTTTTTCCAATAATGGTTTTTCACCGTTATTCAATCTTGTCAATACATCGAAATAAGAATCTGAAGACTGTACTCTTACCAAAACAGCCTCATCCACTGTCCATGAACCTTTTGTAAGGGCAAAGTGGATCTGGTCATTGGAGGTTTCTCTGAAAGCATAAAAATCAAACTCACCGTAGTGCGTTTTTACTTTTTTCTCTTCAAGTCTCTCAACAAGATTTCCTTTTTTAAGCTGATAATGAATCAGATCTTCAATAGATACAATTTTCATATCATGCTTTTGAGCGAATGCATGCAATTCAGGTAGACGTGACATCGTACCATCTTCATTCATGATCTCACAGATCACTCCTCCTTCTTTCAGACCTGCTAAATTCGTAAGGTCAATCGCTGCTTCTGTGTGTCCTGCTCTTTTCAATACTCCACCTTTTCTTGCACGAAGCGGGAAAATGTGGCCAGGTCTCATAAAATCTGTAGGCTTGGATTCTTCATCCATCAGCGCTAAAATTGTTTTTGCTCTGTCTCCAGCAGAAATTCCGGTAGATGTTCCGTTTCCTAAAAGGTCAACTGATACGGTGAAAGCTGTTTCTTTAGGATCGCTGCTTCTGCTTACCATCACTTCAAGTCCAAGCTCATCACATCTTTTTTCAGGAAGCGGCATACAGATCAACCCTCTTCCATAAAGTGCCATAAAATTGATAATTTCCGGCGTTGTCAGTTCTGCTGCGCAAAGAAAATCTCCTTCATTTTCTCTGTCTTCATCATCTACTACTATGATTATTTTACCATTTCTAAGGTCTTCTATAGCCTCTGGAATAGTATTTAATTTAATATCGGACATTTTTACTTTTTATTTTTGCAAAGATACTCATAAAAATAAGCATCTGCCAATTAATTCTGAATGGTTTATTACGCTTTGGATAATGAGTTTGCTGCCTCTCTGAATATCTCGTAAGACCTCAATCTTTTCTGATGATCGTAAATATGCGAATTGATCATCAGCTCATCCACCTGGAATTTTTCCTGGAAATCTTTAAGTTTTTCCTTTACTTCTTCCTGATTTCCGATAAAAGTATATCTCAACTTTTGTAAAACCATCGACTTTTCCATTGGTGACCAGATTTCATCCATATCATCAACCGGCGGAGCAAATGGCTTTCTGTCATTTCTTACAATATTGATGAATGCCTGAAATAAAGTAGTGGAGATTCTATGAGCTTCTTCCGAAGTTTCTGCAGCAACACCATTTACACAAGCAATGATATAAGGTTTATCTAAATATTTTGACGGTTCAAAATGCTCTCTGTATATTTTAAAAGCCATTTCCATCTGCTCCGGAGCAAAATGCCCGGCAAAAGCATATGGCAAACCGAGTTCTGCAGCAAGCCATGCACTGTCTGTACTCGATCCCAGAATATAAATCGGAACATCCAGCCCTTCCCCGGGAATAGCACGAACCAAGGCATCTGAATTTTCTTTTGAGAAATATCTTTGTAATTCGAGGATCTGTCTTGGAAACTGTTCATTGATAATAGCAGGATTTCTCCCTAATGCCTGAGCGGTCAATCCGTCTGTTCCGGGAGCCCTTCCTACTCCAAGATCAATTCTTCCGGGGAAAAGAGATTCCAGGGTACCGAACTGTTCTGCAATAATCAGAGAACTGTGGTTGGGAAGCATAATTCCCCCTGAACCTACTCTGATTTTTTTTGTTCCATTGGCGATGAAACCGATTAAAACTGAGGTCGCTGAACTGGCAATACTTTCCATATTATGGTGCTCTGCCAGCCAGAATCTTTTATAATCTAAGTTTTCAGCGTGATTAGCTAGTGATAAGCTGTCCTGAAAAGTATCATGAATGCTTTTATCCTGCTTTACCGGTGCAAGATCTAAAACAGAAATTTCAAAATTTTTCATATTGAGATGTTAATTTTTCTTTAGTCTGAAAAAACCAAACAAATTTAAAACATAAATTCTGCATTAGTTACTTTTTGTAATTAATAAAAACGATCGATCAGTTCAGGGAAAAACTATGGGAATAAAATTTTTGTTTAATCTTTTTGCTTATTAGTAAATTGTATATTTAGTATATTTGATTCCATCTATAATTTTATAAAACTACAAATGTGGATATTGATATTTTAATCGAAGAGATAATAATAAGCCCTAAGGCACCACAATGGTTCTTTGATTTGATTTCTAATTTACTTGAAACCTATAATATTATTCTGATTTGAAATAAAAAAAGAGGTTACAGAGTCAATCAGGATTTCCTAAAAGAATAAAAATAAAAAAGTGTTTGAATGTTTTCAAACACTTTTTTATTTCACCCATACGAAGCCTTAAATTAAACAATTATCATATAAAAAGTTTTTTTTAACATTAATAATTCATCATAAAGAGAAATATTTATTATATTCGTATACCAAATCTTAAAAAACTTTAATATGAACAAAAAACCAAACAGTCTGCTTTACCGGCAGATTCTGACAGGAAAAACTGTCTTTATGAGTTTTATTATTGCTGCAACATTCGTGTCGTGTAGTAAAAATAATGAGGAAATCACTTCTGAAGCTCAAGCCAATGCCTCCAATATTGAAAACTTTAAAAAAGGGCAATTGAACGGGCAGGAAATTACTTATGAACGAAAAAACGGACTGAATTTCTTTCAGGGAGATATGGTAATTTCTGACAAAC
Source organism: Chryseobacterium sp. MEBOG07 (assembly GCF_021869745.1). NCBI lineage: Bacteria > Pseudomonadati > Bacteroidota > Flavobacteriia > Flavobacteriales > Weeksellaceae > Chryseobacterium > Chryseobacterium sp. MEBOG07. The sequence goes on along the minus strand of NZ_CP084579.1, from coordinate 1,234,111 downwards.
AGCTTTCAGAAAGCAGTGAGCTCAATAAAGGAGGTGCCAGTTTTTCAAGGTGGCCTGGAGGAAAAATTTATTATACAGTCGCCAGTAATATGGGTTCTATTAATGCCAACAAAATCACAAGCGCTGTTAATGAATATAATTCCAAGACCAATGCTCAATGGATTCCCCGTACCAATCAGACGAATTATGTAGAATTTATTTTCGGGAGTTCATCCGGATCAGATGGCTGGGCTCATATCGGGTATCAGGGAGGAAAGCAGAATGTCTCTTTGGATCAGTATATTTCTGTAGGATCAGTCATTCATGAAATGGGGCATAGCGTAGGTCTTTACCATGAGCATACCCGAAAAGACAGGGATCAATATGTAAAAATCCTGTGGAACAATATTCAAGATGGACAGGCTTATAATTTCAACATCTATAATTCCGGAACGGATATAGGTCCGTTTAATATCAATTCTGTGATGATGTATTGGCCGACTTCTTATTCCAAAAACGGACAGCCTACTATTACAAGAGCTAACAACACAAGCTTCACCTATAATAGAACCGGCTTTACAACCGGGGATATCAACACGATCAATGCAATGTATCCTTAGTTTTTTAGTCTAAGAACAACTATATAAAAAGAAAAGAACTCTTATGAGTTCTTTTCTTTTTATAATTATAATGATTGATTAAAATCCTTATTTCATTAAATTCAAAATGACTTGGCAAAGCATTCTTCCACTCCGTAAGGGTTTCGCGTGGGTTTTTGTAAAATTCATCTTCAAAAGCTTTGATCTTATCTGAAGTAATGACTCTTGAAATATCCAGCAATCCCTGTTCTGCAAATTTGGCAAGATGTCCAATGACCGTTTCTTTCACCAACCCTCTTTCCAAGGCTATTTCTCCAATGGTTTTTCCTTGTTCAAATAACTGAAAAGTTAAAACCTGAGACGGAACTTTAGCTATTTTCAGATTGATTTCTTTATCATTTTTCTCCTCTAAAAGTTTAGTTTCAAGAAGGTAAATATCTCTTAAACTGTTCAGATATTCTTCAATATCTTCCAGCCAGTTTTTGAATTCTTCGTTATATTGTTTTAACCCTTTTGCTCCTTTTATTTCAGCATAAAATTCTTTCAAAGGATCAAAAATTTTATTTCTGGTTTCTGTAAAAAAGAAATTAACAGCTCCTTTAGATTTGCTTTCAATTTCGGACCATTCTTCTTTTTGTTCAATGAAATTATTGACTTTTTGAAAAATGATACGCTCCAGCTTTTCAAATATTTTACCGAGGTTTACAGCTTCATGTTTCAATTGCTGGTAAAGCTGTTTGGTTTTAACATGATCAATATTCTTGGTCACAATCGAAAGGTTGTTCCACTCTTCCACTTCTTTTAAAAACCATACACAATCCAGCGTACGAAGTACTTTTCTGATACTGTAGTCATATTTTTCCTGATTCAGAATAGCTTCAACATGGTCGTTGGCAATGGTATCTGTATGAAAATGTAAAATTCTATTGTCTTTGAAAATAACTTCAGGAGTAATTTTTGATTTTAAAACAATACCTTCTAGCGTTCTGCAACGGGATAGAGCCACATATACCTGACCGGCAGTGAAACTTTTTCCGGCATCAATAATGACTTTATCAAACGTCAATCCCTGGCTTTTGTGGATCGTAACTGCCCAGGCCAGTTTTATTGGAAACTGTTCAAAGCTTCCAAGAACTTCTTCCTGAATATTTTTATCTGTGTCCAGAAAATATTTCTTCTGTTCCCAGGTTTCTCTTTTGACAACAATTTCATTTTCGCTTTCATCCAGTACTACACGGATTTCATTTTCATCCAATCCGATGACCTCCCCTAGTTTTCCGTTAAAATATTTCTTTTCTCCGGAAATATCATTTCGGATAAACATCACCTGTGCTCCTATTTTCAATTCAAGAAACTGTTCATTGGGAAACTGATTTTCTTTAAAGTCTCCTACAAGTTTAGCTTCATAAGTCTGAGCATCTACTTTTATCTCCGTCAATTTCTCCTGGTTGATCTCATCCGCCATTTTGTTATGAGAACAGAGATAGACATAAGACTCCTTCCCCATATTAAAATCAGGATCATACCTTTCATTAAGATGGTTAAAATCTATATTATTCACGTCTCCATCACGGATGGCATTCAAAATTTCCAGAAATTGTTCGTCAGACTGTCTGTAAACTTTCGTCAGCTCAATCGTAACAATCGGAATCTCCTTAATGGCATGACTGTCAAAAAAGAAAGGTGAATTGTAGTACATTTTCAAAATATGCTCATCTCTCACCACTGGCGGAAGCTGATATAAATCTCCGATAAACAGCATCTGTACGCCACCAAATCTTTGATTATTCCTTCTGATAAATCTCAAAGAAAAATCCATCATATCAAGAACATCAGCTCTCAACATCGAAACCTCATCGATGATAATAATCTCAACCTCTCTAAGAAGTTTGAGTTTATCCTTACGGTATTTGAAATGGGGCATCAGATCGGCAATATTATTAGCCAAACTGGTATCTATCCTTTCTGTAGTAGGAAGAAAGGTTCTCAACGGCAGTCCAAACATGGAATGAATCGTAACTCCTCCTGCATTGATTGCAGCAATTCCTGTGGGAGCTACTACAATATGTTTTTTCTTCGTGCGTCTTACAAAATCATTAAGAAATGTCGTTTTTCCTGTTCCGGCTTTCCCGGTCAAAAAAACGCTTCTATTCGTATATTCTATTAAGTCAAAAAAATGATTGTTCATCGTCGTCAAAAATACGGAAATGAATTTGAATTTCTTACCTTGGCATAAGTTTTGAAAATTCTTAAAAAGAAATAAAGTTTATTGTGAAAAAATTATTACTACTTTTCCCTGCAATAGTATTATGTACTACACTATCTCTGGTTTCCTGCAATACATCAAAGAATGCCAATACCAATCTTCCGATTGATATCGCCGATAGACCTGCCGATGAAGATAGCCAGAAATATGAACAGGCACAGCTCGATAAATTAAAAGCTTCTATCGAATCTGAGGTCTCAGGAGAGAAATGTACGGATGCTGGTGAATGGACATTTGCCCCCATGGGAGCAAAATCCTGCGGCGGACCTCAGCAATATATTGCTTATCCAAAAAAAATAGAAGCTACGTTCTTACCGAGAGTCAACGACTATACGGATAAAATAAAGGCTTTCAATCAAAAATATAATATTATGTCTGACTGTGTGATGATTACCCCTCCAACCTCTTTAAAATGTATCAATGGAAAGATAAAACTTATCACACCAGACCCTAACTAACAAAACAGCAAAGGTTCTCTATCAAATCGAAAAAAGCTCTGTCTCAGGACGGAGCTTTTTATATGGATTAAAGTCAATTTTGAATTTTGCTTCGAAAGCATGAAAAACTGACAAGCGGGTTGACTATTCAGTAAGAAACTACAATTGATGGTCTTTTACATTTTCTTTATACCATGACGAATATTTTACATAGTTATCCGCAATTCTGTTCACTTCTCCTTCTAATAGCTGTGCATTGATATCTTTGATCTTTTTTGCCGGAACTCCCCCCAGACTTCACCAGATTTGATATGAGTTCCCTGAGTGACTACCGAACCTGCTCCTACAATAGAATTTTCTTCTACTAAACAATCGTCCATTACAATAGCTCCCATCCCGATCAGTACATTATCTTTAATGGTACATCCATGAACAATCGCGTTATGTCCGATAGAAACATTATTCCCGATATTCAAAGGGTATTTCTGGTAGGTACAGTGCAGCATTGCATTATCCTGAACGTTTACCTTATCACCCATTTTAATATAATTAACATCGCCTCTGATCACTGCATTATACCAAACGCTGCAGTCTTTTCCCATTACAACATCACCTATAATGGTTGCCGTTTCTGCTAAAAAGGTGTTCTCTCCAATCTGTGGTGCTTTTCCTAAAAGTTCTTTTATAAGTGCCATAATATTAATTTGAAAATTTGAAAATATGCCAATTTGAAAATGATGATTGCTGCCTTATAATTTCTAGTATCTACCTTCTAAATTATAGTGATAGCAAAAATCTAACTCTCAATTTTCAGCTTCTAACTTCTAATGCGTATTTTTGTATCTCAAATTTAACGAAAAAATGCGTACCGTACTTATAGAACCAACCGAAAACCCGAAAGTGATGAAATTTGTTACTGATTACAATCTCATCCCTGGCTCTTTGGAGTTGGACAGAAATTCAGATGTTTCAGAAATTCCTTTAGCACAGGAGCTTTTCAATTATCCGTTTGTGGAAAGAGTTTTCATTACGGCTAATTTTATAGCTGTTGCAAAACAAGATACCATAGAATGGGAACATGTTGCTCAAAGTCTGAAAAATGTGATCGAGGACGAATTATTGGCCAACCCAAGAATTTATCTTCAAAAGAAAAAAGAAATGTATCAGATCTATGCTGAGATGACACCCAATCCAAATGTAATGAAGTTTGTTTCGAGCAAGTTACTAATGGAAGGTTTCGTGGAGGTAAAATCGAGAGATGCAGCTGAGGAAGTTCCTTTAGCACAAGCTATTTTTAAAGAATTTGATTTTGCAACGGAAGTTTTTATTTCTGATAATTTTGTGGCTGTTTCAAGAAATAATTCTGTAGAATGGCACCAGGTAATGATGGCTGTTCGTGGTCTGATTGCTGAATACCTTCAAAACGGAGGTGAAATTTCAAAAGCAGAACCTCAGAAACATGAAAACCCTGTTGAAAAGATCATCAACAGAGATTATACGGATGATGAGCAGAAGATTTCTGACATTTTAAATGAATATGTAGCTCCTGCCGTGGAAAATGATGGAGGAAAAATTTCTCTGATGGAATATGATCAGGAAAGCAAAACTGCAAGAATGCTTCTACAAGGTGCATGCTCAGGCTGCCCAAGCTCTACAGCTACTTTGAAAAACGGAATTGAAAATATTTTAAAGCAATTCGTTCCGGATCTAGTAGAAAGAGTGGAAGCTGTAAACGGATAAAACAGTTAAAATGCCTCCCGAAAAAAAGTTGTTGTCATTATTGGAAGTGCTTCAAAGAATTCCAGCAATCAGAAACTGATAGAACAGGTACTGGAAAAGATGAATACCATAGATTTTCAGTTGTATGAAGATCTTTCTGTTCTTCCCCATTTTGATACTGCTTTCACGGATTGTAATACTCCGGATGAGGTTCTGAAAATCAGAGAAGACATTCAAAATTCATCGGGAGTTATATTCTCCACTCCGGAATATATTTTTAGTATTCCGAGCAGGTTGAAAAATCTTTTGGAATGGTGTGTTTCCACGACAATTTTTTCTGAAAAGCCTGTGGCTGTGATTACCGCCTCGGCCAATGGAGAAAAAGGACACGAAGAGTTGTTATTAATTTTAAAAACTCTGGGAGCTGTAACGGATGATAAACATCAGGCATTAATAAAAGGGATAAAAGGCAAATTTGATAGCAATGGCTTACTGGAAAGTAATACCTTTGCTAAAGTTTCAAAATTAGTAACAGATTTTACAACTTCTGTTCATAATTAAAATTTAGAATATTGAATAAGAAAGGAATTTTACTGGTAAACCTCGGATCACCGAGATCTACTGCTGTAAACGACGTAAAGGAATATCTTGATGAATTTTTGATGGACGAAAAAGTGATTGATTACCGCTGGATCTTTCGCGCTCTTCTTGTACAGGGAATTATCCTGAAGACAAGACCTGCAAAATCTGCAGAAGCCTATAAAACGGTTTGGACAGATGAAGGTTCTCCACTGATTGTCATCACTGAAAAAATTCAGAAAAAACTTCAGAAACTGGTAGACGTTCCCGTAGAAATCGGAATGAGATATGCACAGCCTAGTATTGAAGCTGGTATTCAGAAACTGGTAGATCAGGGGGTTACTGAAATCGTTCTTTTTCCTTTATATCCTCAATATGCCATGAGTACAACGGAAACGGTGATTGAAAAGGCAGAAGAAGTAAGAAAAAAGAAGTTTCCAAAGGTAAAGATCAATTATATCCAGCCTTTCTATAACAGAGATATTTATATCAATTGTCTGGCAGAAAGTATTAAGGAAAAACTTCCAGAAAATTTTGATGCCCTTCAGTTTTCTTATCATGGAGTTCCGGAAAGACATATTTATAAGACAGATCCTACAAAGACCTGTAATCTTAATGACTGTTGTTCCAGAGATGACAATCCAAGCCATCAGTTCTGCTATCGTCATCAATGTTTTAAAACTACACAGCGTGTGATTGAAAAGTTGAACTTACCTAAAGAAAAAACAATTGTTTCTTTCCAGTCAAGATTAGGAAAAGATAAATGGATCGAACCTTATACTGACGAAACACTGGAATCAATTGGTAAAAATGGGGTGAAAAACCTGGCCATTGTATGCCCGGCATTCGTTTCTGACTGTCTTGAGACTTTAGAAGAAATTTCTGTAGAAGGTAAAGAGCAGTTTATGCATGGTGGTGGTGAAAGTTTCCACTATATTCCATGTCTGAATGATGAAGATAGATGGATTGATGTTGTAAAAATACTCTGTGAAGAAAAACTGAATGATTTCTATTTGGTTTAATTCACATTCGTCAAAAATATACAAAAGGCCACAAGTAATTCTTGTGGCCTTTTTACTGAAATATATTAAGATTTGGTTTACTTTTTAATCAGATTTCCTGCTTTTTCTCCATTTACCATTACAATATATACTCCCGGAAGGATATTGGAAGGAAGTTGGATATTCAGTTTATTGATCCCGTCTGTAATTTCTACTTTTTCAGAAATTTCTTTCTTACCTGTAAGGCTTATCAATTCTACAATTCCTCTTCCAGCTTTTCCTTCAAAATTCACGGTGAATCTATCTGTCGCAGGATTTGGACTTATAGTATACAATGGAGTTTCTACCACAGACATTTTTCCTGCAGGAGAAGTTCCGCCTCCTACCCCTACTGCATTCCATGCATTGGTAGTCTGAACAACTTCATTACCACCTGCACCATAAAGATCTGCAGCTGCCTGAAGAGAATAGGTTCTTGCATTGGCATAGGTAGAAGAAGAAGTAAGATAAGTAGTCAATGTTCTGTAAGCTATAGCTGCTGCTTTATCTAATCCGATTCCGGAAACATTATACGCAAAGCCTTTATCATTGGTTCCTGATCCTCCGGTTACCAATAGATAGTACCAGAAGTTAAGCACTCCCGAATTGGTATGAACTCCGCAATAATCATTCGATTGGCTTGGGCTGGCACATCCTGAAGTTGTGGTAGCTTTCCAATACGTTCCCAAATAAGTATCAGGCTGGCTGTACGCATTAGGGTTTGCCATATTTCTGATCACATAGTTGAAGTCTTCTCCCAATGTCCAGCTTGCCTGCGTTGGTCTTGCCCAGCGTTCAATTGTATTTCCAAAAATGTCTGAGAATCCTTCATTTAAAGCTCCTGATTCTCTCTGATAAGCAAGATTGGCTGTTTTGGAAGTCATTCCATGGGTAATTTCATGACCACAAACATCAATAGCAGTTAAGGGTTTTCCTCCGTTTGTAGAAGAGCTGCCGTCTCCGTAAGTCATTCTGGAACCATCCCAAAATGCATTAAAATAATTGGTTGAATAATGAACATATGATTTAATAGCAAAATTATTGTTATCAATACTCTTACGTCCGAATTTTGTATAAAAATAATCTACCGTCATTTCTGCTCCCCAATGTGCATCGGTAGCATATTGATCTTTATTGGTATTGACGTTATTCCAGTTATTATCTGTATCTGTAAAGTCTACTGCAGAAGCATAGCTGGTTCCTTTTTTCAAATTATAGGTTTCCACAGCAGTTCCTGCGTTTCTTCCCGTTTCTCTTAATCTATAGCTTCCATTGTAAGAATCTGCAGTTATATTTCGGGTTCCGCTATATCCTGTAACAGCGGTTCCTGGAGTATTTACCTCATGGATAATGGCATCTACCCCCAGTACTTTTCCATTTTTAGCATCTACAAAAACATATTGTCTGCTTAATGGCTTCTCAGCATAGATATCAAATTTATAAGCTAGTCTTACATGATTCAATCTTTCATCATCTGGATCTGAATAATAAACTAATTCACCTTTAGGAGCAAAGCTTGCGTTTGGATCTCCCGTTTCTTTTTTAAGAAAGTCTTCTTCTTCTTTGTTTTTCCATTTATAGGATTCTGCACCTACAAATGATAAAGCACTCTGTAATGCTCCGCTTTCGGAAAGGCTGGCTTTTTTGTCAATTGCTTTTGAAACATCCAGAATCCACTTTCCTGTTTCTCCTACAATTTTACCATCTTTGGTCTGTACGGCCATCATTCCATATTCTACGGGAATATCATTGATGGTCTGCTGAAATCTATGCGTTTCAAATCCCAACGCATCCTTTTCAAATCCCAGCTTACGTGCCTCTCCCTGTAAAAGTCTCTGAGAAGTTTCATCAAATAAAACAGGACTTCCCTGAAAAGCAGGTGCGCTTTTTTCGAATCGCATAAATTCTGCATGTAATCCGCTTTTACCCGGAACTAATTTTGAGGGTGTGTTTTGTCCAAAAACAAAAGAGCATGCTGCAATGCTTGCAGCTAAGATAAATTTCGTTTTCATAATAATATTGATTGGTTGTAAAAACGAATGTATAAATTTTTCACAACAAAATGATATATATGATACGATAAATTCAATTGATATTATAAATCAATAAACAAAACACAATGATGATTTTAAAACAAAGAATACTATTTAATAATATTTTTAAAATAAAAAAGATTTTACATTAAAATATTTAACAAAAATCAAAGTTTTGTGAATTATTATTTTTCACTATGTTGTGCATTATAATAGATAAAACAATAAAGATTACAAAATCGGACAAGATATAGGTCTCCAAAATCAATAAAAAAAAGGACTACCTCAAGAGATAGTCCCATTTTATAAATGTATTTTTAAAATAATTATTGATATCAAATCGTTATCGCTTATTCGCAATTGGAGTTCTGAATTCTCCATAGCCCATAAGCCCATCATAGTTTCTTCCGAAAGGGGCATAATAAAGAAATGCCTGATACAGGTTTTCTGTCTGCCAGAAATTACCATTCACTTCTCCGAAATTCAATGGCCCATTTCCTTCTTTTGTTACCAAAACATAGTTGTAAAAACCTTGTTTCAGAAATATTTTAGCCACATATTGTTTAGTGGCTGCATCGTATTGCATCTGATTTTCTTTGCCTGGCTTAAAATTATTAAACCCACCCAAAACATAAATCTCTTTATCTACAGGATCCGACTCCAGATAGAAGTGTACCCATGAATAATCCCCTTCTCTATCGGCATCTCTTTCTCTTCCCAAATCATTTCTTCGATAATACCATGCTCCGTTGACATCCGGCTGATATTGATAATTTAAAGGAAAAGCCCATACAGGATGAAGATAGGTCTGGTTGACATCATCTTTTATTTCAGTTGTACGCACCATATCCGCCGCCATGTTCATATTTTTATTATCGAAATAATAAAACTCATTGTCTCCGGGAAAAGTAAGGTTCATTTGCTGAAAAAGCACCTGATTTCCTAAAACAGCGCTTGGCTTCTGATTGGAAATTACCATATTCGGATTGTTATTCTGCATCACATTCATAGTGATTGAATTGACATTGGAAGAAATATCTCCTCCTTTCGGAGAAACATTTACCTCTACCCTTTGGTTGATATTGGGATTCCTTGCATCTGCAATTCTAGAAATATTTAGAGCCAGAGCCGTCATATCTTCTACCAAATAAAATCTTTTTTTGAAAAGAGGTTGGTCTGCGGAATCTTTGTAAACAATCAGTTCATAATTCCCTGAAACCTTCAGCTGGATTTTATCGTTCGGAAAAACCAGTTTATAATGGGTATAAGCCTGTAACGTGTTGAAAGAATACTGAAACTGATCCAGAAGTGCATTCATGCTTCCTGTAGCAAATTCTGTAAAAAACAGATTATCTTCATTCCAGTTTCTGTCATAATGTTTGAATGTATATCTGTAAATCTGACTGCCGTTTGTAAGATCATCGAAGCCTAAAACCAATTGTTCTCCAATTTTAATTACCGGGGTCTCATCATTGGTCTGAGGATTAAACAACTGAACACTTTGGATGTTTTGTCCAAAGACCAGTCCGCCTAAAGAAAGTAAGAGTATTCGCAAAGTTTTCATTAAGACGAAGATAGCCATTTCCTTAATAATATTGTATTTTTGAATAAAAAATATTCAGATATGCTTCAGATTCAAGGTTTCGTATTCAACTTTGCTAGCGAAAATACTTACATCATCTATAACGAAAATAAAAATGCCTGGCTGATTGATCCGGGAAATATGAGCGGACAGGAAACTCAGGCTATTGATAAATTCATCACTGAAAATGGACTGAACATTCAGAAAATCCTTCTGACCCATGCTCATATCGATCATGTATTTGGGCTTCAATGGGCTTTTGATACATTCAAAGTTCCTGTAAATATGCATCAGGAAGATCAGGAAGTACTGGATATGCTTCAGGCGAGCGGTGTAAGATTCGGAATGCAGATAGATCCTGTAAAAGTGGAGGTAGAATATATCAATGAGGGTGATGAATTGGATTTAGATGGTGAAAAGTTTAAAATCTATCACGTTCCGGGACATTCTCCGGGAAGTGTGGTTTATCATAATGAAAACCAGAAGTTCATGATTTCCGGAGATGTACTTTTTGAAGGCAGCATCGGAAGAACAGATCTCTATAAAGGAAATTATGATCAGCTGATTGATGGTATTAAATCTAAACTTTTCATTCTGGATAATGACACTCAGGTTTTCTCAGGACATGGAAATCCTACTTCTATAGGATTTGAGAAACAATATAATCCGTTTTTGAAGTAAATGATGAATAAAATTTCGCGCAGATTATGCGGATAGCGCAGATCTTTTTATGATGAAATGGAGATTAATTTTACAATAAAAATATGAAACCACCAGAAATTTCCGGTGGTTTCAATAATAAGAAGAAATAGAGTCTGATTTAGAAATCTAAAGTAATTGATGCTCTGGCAGCAGCTCCCATAATAGGTCTTGCCATGATTGTTCCATCTCCGTTTGGTGATCCTGCTCTTGGATCTCCTTCTGTGATACCAATGGTATTAAAGATATTGGTTCCATCCACTGCAAAGCGTATTTTTCCTAATTGATAAGACATTCCTGCACCAAATTCGGTGAAAGCAGGTAACGTCTGTACATTTTTCTCATCCTGGAAACGTTTTCCATAGTAATTCATACTTGCATAGGCTCTCCATGCTTTGGTAATATTGACTGCCGGTGAAATATTGAAGAAAAACTTCGGCATTCTTCGTACTACATTTCCTTCAAGAACACTTCCTGCTTCCAGGTTTTTATATTTAGGGCTCTGAACTGTTCCGTTGAATGAAACTTCTAAAATATTGTTGAACAGACGGGCATACCCTTCAAATTCAACCCCGTAGTTTTGTGTATTGGCAAATGTATTTTCAGATTTCCCATTAGAGAAAATATCTGTGAAAGAAAGATTCTTCAATGTAGAATAGAACGGAATCACTGCGATATCAAAAGTACGCGAGTAATATTTATATCCAACTTCCAACTGATTGGTCGTTACAGATTTTAATGGTTTATCAGGAGCTGGGTTGGAGAAATAATTGTAGTATGCTTCTTCATTCGGAGATCTGAAACCGTTAGAAAAACGTGCATATACGGCATTTTCTCTGTTGATTTTATAATTAGCCGCTACGGTGAAAGACACTTTATCGATGTTATAATTCCAGTACGTGTATTTATTTCCCAATACGCTCATGTTATCATCAGCAGTTGTTGTGTTGAAGCCGTGAGTTCCATCCGTTGTCAACCCAGAATTATTTAAATTGCCAGTCGTTGTATTGGCAAAATTTCCTTTATAGTAATCGTGGCTGTAACGAAGACCTCCATTTACACTTAAAGCATCTGTAATATTATAATCAAGGTTTACATAAAGATCATTCAAGCTTCCCTGAGTCTGCGTATCTCTCTGTAGAAAAGTCATGCTGGTAACTCCGTTATATGTTTTTGAATATCCAGTATCCAAAGGCGTAAGAGAAGTATCTACAAGGTTCAGTAATTCAGGTTTTTCCGTAGCTGTTGCCAGAATATTACTCCAGTTCCAGTACTGGTGAGACTTCCAGTTAGATTTGTAGAAACCTGCTGTAACGTTTCCTTTATCAAATTTATAATTGAACTGTAAATCATTTACGAAATTATTCATCTGCTTGTCAATAGCCCAGAATCCAAGTTCCTGTACGAATTGTGGATTAACAATTCCGCCATTGCTTACCATTGAATATTGATAATTACTTCCGGTAATTCCGCTGTGCTTCGCAAATTCTGCTGCTGTATATGGAGCTCCGGCAGGGAAAATCCCTGTATAATTCATATTGATATTGGTATATCTTGTTTTGTTTAAAACACTGAAATTGTTTCCAAGATCATATTTAAACTCAGCACCCAATACATCTACTTTCGGATGAATTCCATCTTCAAGATTTCTTTTGAAAAATCCGCCTCCGGCTTGTGGAATATTCAGCTGGCTGATTGATCTGTAGCTGTATGTTCCATAGTTAGGATCAAAACCAGGGAATTCTTTCAGATCATTCCCATTTTGAGTCAAAGGAATCGGAAGGAAGAATGTATTTCTGTCGTCCAGTTTTTTATAATACACTTTTACATAGCCTTTATCAAAGACATATTTCAGATTCATTCTGATCTGACCTCCGTCATTAGCTTTAAAGCCAGTCTTTCTGATTCCGCTGTCTGTTCTGTAAAAACCTCCGATATTGAAAAATAATTTATCCTGAACCAAAGCTCCCCCTACATTAAGGTCTGTACGCATCAATCCATAGGTACTTGTTTCCACTTTTGCAGTTCCTCTGAAATCATTGGTTCCTTCTCTGGTAATAAAGTTGATAAGCCCTCCCGGAGAATTGGTAGCAAAAATAGATCCTGAACCTCCTCTCAAAGCTTCCAGACGATTGACCGAATTATCTACACGGAAAAAGTTATCAGCATTGGCAAACTGTAATGCTCCATCTTCAAAAACCGGAAGACCATCTTCCTGTACCTGTACAAATTCATATGCACCTGCAGAAGGAATCCCCCTTGCAAAAAGGTTGTTTCCTACTTCACCTCCTGAAGTTTCCACAGCAAATCCAGGAACCCTCTGTAATAATGCCGCAGCACTGATCGGGTTCTGTTTCTGAATTTCTTTGGCACTAAATGTAGAAATCGCAGTACTGGATTCTATTTTTTTCTTAGGACCGGAATTTCCGGTAATGACAATCTGATCTATAGAAGAAACTTTTGCCGAATCTTTCGGAGTTTCCTGGGCATAAGCATTATTAAAGTATAACGTAGCTGTTGCGGCGATTAAAAAGATCGATTTTTTTTTCATAGCCATATCTTTTATTGTTAGTTTCAGTTTTGTTGTAATTGTAAATACACTCCATTGGTCCAACCGAATCCGTCCTGATTGGGGTATTCCCCGCCGCCTGCTATTGTTTCTGTGTCTAATGCATTGTATTTTTCCATCAGTTTCCCAGTGTTTTTGTAGACCCTTTCTACATTGGAACACCAGTTATTTTTAATTTTTTCTGCCAGTTCATCAAAGCCGTAATTTTTCATTGCTTTAAAGCCCAGCCATTGATAAGGAGCCCATGCATTGGGAAGATCCCACTGCTGACCTGAGTTTTTGGTGGTTGTCACCAAGCCTCCCTGATAAAGAAACTTCTCGGCAACAGCTTTGGCAACTGCCTCCGCCTGCTCCTGATCTGCAATTCCAAGGAATAAAGGGTAAAGAGCAGCAATATGTTCAGACGGTGTTTTTGTGTTTTTTTAGTGTGATAATCTTTATAATTGTTAGTATTTCCATCCCAGAAATATTTATTGATCATCTGTCTTCGGCTTGCTGCTCTTTCTGAAAAATAATTGTTTTTTTCACTCAGATTTTGAAGTGCTGAAGATTTTGCCAAAGTCTTTTCCAAATGCCATAAAAGGCAGTTGAGATCAACCTGTGCAAGGTTCAGCGTTTCTATCGTCTGTATATGTTCTCCGTCTGCAAACCATCTGCTGGAAAAATCCCAGCCTGACTCACAGCCGCTTCTTATGTTTCTGTAAAATTCATCTCCTGCCCCTTTTTCGTGATCTTCAATATCGATCAGGTAACTTTCAGGACGTGGTGCATTCTCTGCATCATAGTAACGGTTCAGGATATCTCCATCCTGTGTTCTTACCACTCTTTTTACACTTGAATTGTTCTCAAGCGACTCTTCGCCATTCATCCAGAAAGCATATTCCTTCTCAAGCGTTTCGTGGTATTGGGTATAAATTCCTTCATCGCCTTTGGTTTCAAAAAGAAGATCCAGCATCAGCGAAAAATAAGGAGGCTGCGATCTGCTCAGGAAATGAGTTCTGCTCGCATTCGGGACGAAACCTACATTTTGGATCAGGTAAGAGCAGTTTTCAATAATGTTTTCCATCATTTCTACTCTTCCGGAAGCTTTTAATCCCAACATAATAAAATAGCTGTCCCAATAGAAAAACTCATTAAAACGACCTCCCGGAACGATATAAGGTTTCGGCAATTTTAAAAGCGTTCCTTTTTCTTCATAGGCGGTACGCGTCAGTTCATCCCACAACTTTTCAATATGTTCCCCGATGGGAAGCTGCTTGTCTCTGTGAACAGAAACTCTTGCTCCCAAAAAGTCAAAATGGGTCATCACAAATTCTTTCAGATCAAAACCTTCAGTATTTTTTAATTTTTCATAATCCTCATTGATCTTCGCAATTGGAAATAGCGGAACTGCATCTGTCATCATTTTCTGATCTTCAAAAATTTCAGACCTCTGTACCTCATCAAACAGACTTTGAATTTCGTTTATGTAAAGCTGATTACTCATTGTTATTTTTTAGGATTAATTTTTAATTTATTCATGAAAACGGCAGACGTGATCAGTAATGAAAGCGGAATCAGAGAAAGATAAAATGCCTGCTGCCCGCTGAACTCCTGAAATACAAAACCGGTAATTATAGAGCCTATAGTCCCTCCGATTGCTGAGAAAACGACAATCAATCCTGACATAGCGCTGTGCAGATATTTGGGAATCGAAGCAAGAATTACAGAATTAATGCTTGGGTAAATTGGTGCCAGCAAACCTCCCATCAAAGGAAATAAATACACGGCCAAAGGCGCATTCATCCAGGTGGTATTCGCATCAATATGAATATTATGGGTCAATGGTAAAACCAGTATTAAACTAATGGCAAAACCTATAACACAAAAAGAAACTACGTAGATCCAGCTGAATTTTTTAGAGAAAAACCCGGACAAAAATCTTCCCAAGGCAAAAGCTCCTGCCAAAACTGCTCCTGCCTGAATGCTCATGGATGTTGGCATTTTTAAAATTTCCTTGTAAAAAGTAGGAGTCCATGTTTGAAAACTTTGTTCTACCAATACAAAAAGAAAAGTACACAATAAAAAGCATAATACTTTTTTATAACTGAATAAGCTTACACTATTTTTCAGATCTCCCAACAGATCAGTTTTCTCACTTTTAGCTTCCTGCTCATTCAGTTTTGAAAAGAACAGAAATAGAAAAGATAAGGTTGAAAGTCCTCCCAGAATCCAATACACATTCAGCCATTCTGTAGATTTCGGATTATGATCATCAATATATAGACTGAATAAAAGATTTCCTGCCAATACTCCGATCATAAAAAAACCTTCCAGAAATCCCATAAAACTGGAATGCTCCTTGTCTGTTTCTGTAACCAGTCCTATAGAAGTAAAAACTGAGATCTTTATCAATGCAAAGGAAATTCCTACAATGGCAAATAATAATTTGAATACCCAGAACTCATTGGTAAAAGGCATTACAAAACACATACAGCTTACCAGGAATAAGGCTGTCAGCATTGAGTTTTTAATCCCTATTTTCGGAAGAAATGATGCCAGAATGAAAGAACATATCGCAATCGGAAGATCTTTGAAACCTTCCAGAATGCTGGCCGAAGATTTTGAAATCCCAAAATTCTGCTGTACCTGCAGGATCACTGTTCCCACAGAATTCAGAAGAATTGCGAAGACAAAATAGTTTAAAAATAAAACGGCCTTGATGTTAAGATTTTTCATTCAGGTTATTTCTTGTCGGCTAAGATAGAAGCATTTCTGTTAACGATAATTTAACACAGTAAACAAATATTTGAACTATATTAATATAATTAGTATTTTTAGTAAATAAATATGATTAATTAAATGAAAGTTACTTTTGAAAGAGTGATCCCCAATGAGAAAAGCTCATTCCGTACGATTCATAATAACTCCCCTATTTCAGAATTCAAATGGGAGTATCATTATCATCCGGAAATTGAGCTGGTCTGTATCATTTCCGGGAGCGGAACCCGTCACGTAGGTTACCATAAAAGTAATTATACGAATGGAGATCTGGTTTTAATCGGGTCCAATATTCCCCACTCTGGATTTGGTCTCAATTCTATTGATCCGCATGAGGAGATTGTCCTTCAGTTCAAAGAAGAAATTCTTCAGTTTCCCCAACAGGAAGTGGAAGCCAGCTCTATCAAAAATCTGCTGGAGCTTTCAAAATATGGGATTCATTTTCATCATAAAGTAAAAAAAGTAATGCTTCCCAAATTGAAACTGATGTTGGAATCAGAAGGCTATAAAAGATATTTGCTGCTGCTGGAAATTCTTTTTGAACTTTCAAAATGTCAGGATTATGATCTCTTAAATAACGAAATCATGCCTTATACCATTATTTCAAAAAATAAAACCCGGCTGGAAAACATTTTCACTTATGTAGAGCATCATTATGATAAGGAAATTGACATTGAAGACGTTGCAAAGCTGGCCAATCTCACTTTACCGGCTTTCTGTAATTTCTTTAAAAAAGCGACTCAGATTACTTTCACAGAATTTGTAAACCGATATAGAATCAATAAGGCATGCCTGCTGATGGTACAGGACAGGTCTATTTCAGAATGCAGTTATCAATGCGGTTTCAATAATGTAACGTACTTCAACAGGATGTTTAAAAAATATACCGGGAAAACACCTTCGGAGTTTATAAAGAATCACTCTCACAATAAAGTCAATGTCGATTTGAAGGTTGAGAAAGAAACTAAAGTAAGTTTTTGATAGTATATTTTAAGCTTCAAAAAAAATTCTAAAAATAAAAAAGCTACTCTAAAAGAGCAGCTTTATATTATAGTGAGAAAGAACCAGCAGCTAAATAATTAGCAACTGATTATTACTTATTTCCATTTAATATTGCATCCCATGCTAGGTCTCTGAATTTCTTCCTGAGCTTCCCCAGCCAAAAGATTTTCAAAAGCAATAATAAGGTCTTCACCTGTTACATCTTTATTATTCCCAGGTCTTGAATCATCCATCTGACCTCTGTATACAAGATCAAGTTTATCATCAAAGAAATAAAAATCTGGTGTACATGCAGCTTCATAAGCTCTAGCCACCGCCTGGCTTTCATCGAATAAATAAGGGAAGTCAAATCCTCTTTCAATCTGAAATTCGATCATTTTTTCCGGAGAATCTGCCGGATATTTTTCAATATTATTGGAATTGATAGCGATAAATTCAATTCCTCGCTCGTTATAATCTTCATACAATTCGTTGATCTTGTCGATCACATGAAGAACAAACGGGCAATGGTTGCACATAAAGATTACCAATGTTCCTTTTTCTCCTTTCAGCTCTTCCAAAGACTGAAGTTCATTCGTTTTTGATGGGTTAGGAAGTTCAAAAAACGGAGCTTTTGTTCCTAATGCCAGCATATTTGAGGGAGTATTCATATCCTTTTTTCTTTAGTGGCAAAGATAGATATTTCTTTTTATTAATAAACTGGGTTCTGGATAAGACATTTTTATTTTAAGTAGAAATAGGGTATTAAGCTTTCCAAAATAGTTATAGTCAAATTCTATTACTCTCTTTATTCCAAAATATTTATATCCAGAAGTAGCTTCCTTAGACTCTTTCTATTGATTACAGCTAATTGATTTACACCTTATATATACTTTCTTTAACGTTAAACTCATAATATTCTTTGGAAGTTATGTTAAAAAGTTTGTAGTTTTGCTAACGCTGTTAGTAAAGAATATAATGGGCCTACATGAACGTCGTCAAAGAGAAAAAGAATCTATCCGTGCAAATATTTTGCAGGCTGCTTTCACTTTGGCTAAAACTGAAGGCTGGGGTTCGCTTTCTATGCGTAAGATAGCAGATGCTATTGAGTATAGTGCTCCCGTAGTATATGATTATTTTGAAAATAAAGAAGCTATTCTATTTGAAATTTCTTTAGATGGCTTTCACAAGTTGCATATAGAATTATTAAAAGCTCAGCAAAAACACAGTACCCCGGAAGAGCAGCTTGTTGCTATTGTGGATGCTTACTGGAGCTTTGCTTTTAAAAATAAGGAATATTACCAGCTTATGTTTGGTCTTGGTATGCAGTGTTGCGGAAAAGGTCAGATGAAAAAAGAATTCTCATCATTCCAGGAGCTTATCTATGAATGTACTCATGAGATTATTATGAAAAACGGATCAAATCCCGACAATGCCTGCCATATGTCTCATGCTCTTTTTTCTGCCGTTCACGGAATGATCTCTATTATGATGATGCGTACTGCTGATATCCCTTCAACGATGAACAAAACGTCTTTGGACGAAACTGTTTCGGCTTTCATTAAGTCATTGTAAATTTTTTTTGAATTAAAAATTAACACCGTTAGGAAACTTAACACTGAATTAATTGAAACATTTAGTTCAGTTTAATTAAAAAACTAAAATAATTTATGTAAAATCTTACAATTTCAATAATTAAAGATAAGCATTTTTATCATATCAATTAACACCGTTAGTAAAATTAACATACATACACCTCATTCTTATCATATATAAATCAACATTAAAAATTTTCAATTATGGAAACTATCGACCCCATTGCACATTAAAAATTCTGTAATTTTTTTTGAACTAATTATTAACACTGTTAGGAAAAAACACAGCATTTATCAAAACACATTACTTACCTCTAACACTTCATTAAAAAAATTAAACCAACAATGAAATTACCTGGAAAAACAAGGTTTATTGTACTTATTGCAAGTATAATTCTTTTACAGAGCTGCACCAAAGCCGCAGAAGGAACCAATGCCGCACCTCCAGCTCCAGAACTTCCGGTTTATACCGTTATTACATCACCCGCCACTACATATCAGGAATTCCCAACCGCTTTGGAAGGGAAAAACAACGTAGAAATCAGATCTCAGGTAGACGGATATCTGGATAGAATCTATGTAGAAGAAGGATCTTACGTAAGAGCGGGACAACCATTATTTAAAATAGATTCAAGAAGCTACGGCGAGCAAATGAATATGGCTCAGGCTAATCTTCAGGTTGCCAATGCCAATATCCAAAAAGCAAGAGTGGAAGTAGACAGACTTCAGCCACTGGTTGCTGCCAAAGTAGTTTCTGATGTACAGCTTAAAACAGCGAAAGCCAATTATGAAGCCGCTGTTGCATCTGCTGCACAGGCAAAAGCCTCTGTAGGAAGCGCCAGAATCAATGTAGGATTTACAACCATTACAGCTCCTGTAAGCGGTTATATCGGAAGAATTCCTTACAAAAAGGGAAGTCTGATCTCAAGAACAGATGTAAATCCATTGACATTATTATCTGACATCAGTGAAATCTATGCGTATTTCTCTTTAAGTGAACTGGACTTTATTGCTTTCCAAAATAAATATCCGGGAGCAAGTCTGGAAGAGAAACTGAAAAATATGCCAATGGTAGATCTTGTCATTGCTGATAACAGTACATATCCTGAAAAAGGAAGATTGAGTATTGTAGACGGACAGTTTGACAAAACTACCGGAGCCATCAGTGTACGTGCTATTTTCCCTAATACAAACGGAGCTTTAAGAACAGGAAATACAGGAAGAGTACGCATGCCGCAACTGATCTCGAATGCCGTAGTGATCCCACAGGAATCCACTTTCGAAATTCAGGATAAAACGTATGTATATGTAATGGGCAAAGATCAGAAGGTAGCCGGAAGACCGATCAAAATATCAGGAAAAACGGATAGCTATTATTTTATTTCTGAAGGGCTTACACCTGGAGAAAAAATAGTATACACAGGAATTGGAAGCTTAAAAGATGGTGCATCCATCAAGCCTAAAAATATTTCTTCTGACAGCTTATTAAAAGCGAAACCATTATAGTCCATTCCGAATACAGAAGACTTAAAAAAATAAACTTCTTATGTTAAAACAATTTATAGAAAGACCGGTCCTTTCAACGGTCATCTCCATAATACTCTTATTATTGGGAGCTTTGTCTCTCTTTAATTTACCGATTGCCCTCTTTCCGGATATCGCTCCACCGAGTGTTCAGGTAACGGCTTTCTATCCTGGAGCTAATGCTGAGGTTGTAGCACGTTCTGTGGCCACGCCTATTGAGGAAGCCGTGAACGGGGTTGAGAATATGACCTATATGACTTCCAACTCCAGTAATGACGGTACCATGACACTTAGTGTGTACTTCAAGCAGGGAGCCGATGCTGATAATGCAGCTGTAAACGTACAGAACCGTGTATCGAAAGCGATGAGCCAGCTGCCTCAGGAAGTGGTACAAGCCGGGATTTCGACCCAAAAGGTTCAGAACAGTATGATCATGTTCATGGGATTGACCAGTGAAAATGAAAAGCAATATGATGAATTATTCCTTCAAAATTATCTGAAGATCAATGTTATTCCACAGATACAGCGTATCCCTGGAGTGGCTCAGGCTCAGGTATTCGGAACAAGGGATTATTCAATGAGAATCTGGCTGAAACCGGATCGTCTGGCTTCTAACAACCTTTCTCCTCAGGAAGTTTTAGCAGCCATTAAAGATCACAACCTTGAAGCAGCCCCTGGCCGTCTTGGACAAGGAAGTAAGGAAACTTACGAATATATCCTTAAATACAAAGGAAAACTGAATAAGAATGAAGACTATGAAAATATTGCTATCAAAGCGAACAGTGATGGTTCTTTCTTACGATTAAAAGATGTAGCACGAGTAGAGTTTGGGTCTTATACCTATACTGCAACCAACAGAGTAGACGGAAAACCGGTTGCCGGATTTGCGATCTTACAGACTGCAGGTTCCAATGCCAATGAAATCCTGACTGAAATTGAAAATCAGGTGAAGGTAATGGAAACGACCTTACCAAAAGGAGTAAAGCCAATTATCATGTATAATTCTAAAGACTTCCTGGATGCTTCTATCCATCAGGTTGTAGAAACACTTGTTATTGCTTTCGTATTGGTATTTATTGTAGTATATATCTTCCTTCAGGATTTCAGATCTACATTGATCCCGGCTATTGCCGTACCGGTAGCGATTATCGGAACATTCTTCTTCCTGCAGTTATTTGGTTTCAGTATCAACATGCTTACCTTATTTGCATTGGTACTCGCCATTGGTATTGTAGTGGATGATGCCATTGTAGTGGTAGAAGCCGTCCATTCTAAAATGGAACAGACAGGAATGCCTGTAGAACAGGCTACCATGAACTCAATGAGCGAAATTTCTGGAGCCATCATTTCCATTACATTGGTAATGTGTGCCGTGTTTATTCCGGTTGGCTTCATGCAGGGACCTGCAGGGGTATTCTACAGACAGTTTGCTTTCACATTGGCCATTGCGATTTTAATTTCAGCAGTAAATGCATTGACATTGAGCCCTGCATTATGTGCGATGTTCTTAAATGATCCTCAGGGAGAACACGGTGAGCATGGTCATAAAAAAGGTTTTGGAGCAAGATTTTTCAATGCTTTCAATGCCAGCTTCAACAGCATGACCAGAAAATATATCTACAGCCTTAAATTTTTAATTAAAAATAAATGGGTGGCTATAGGAGGTCTTGTTCTCATTACAGCAGCCAGTATATTTCTGATCAAAAAAGCGCCGTCTGGATTTATTCCTACTGAAGACCAGGGATTCGTATTATATGCGGTGAATACTCCTCCGGGAAGTTCATTGGAAAGAACGCACAGAGCTACAGCACAAATTGATAAAATTATCAATGCTGAAAAAGCAACTAATCACCTTTGGGTAGCAGATGGGATGAACTTCATCAGTAATGCTAACGCGTCTCCATATTCTGCAGGTTTCATTAAGCTTAAAGATTATGACAAGCGTGGCGAGATGAAAGATCCTGACCAGATTGCAGCAATGCTTACAGGAAAGGTAAGTCAGGTAAAAGATGCGAATGCATTCTTCTTCAACTTCCCTACTGTACAAGGTTTCGGTAACGTTTCCGGATTTGAATTCATGCTTCAGGATAAGACGAATGGTTCTTTTGAACAATTGGGAACAACCACTCAACAGTTCATTGGAGAGTTGATGAAAAGACCTGAAATTGCTTTCGCCTTTACCACTTACGCAGCAGGAAACCCTCAGTACACCATTGATGTGGATACTGATAAAGCCAACCAGCTTGGAGTTTCTGTAACAGAACTGATGCAGACGATGCAGATTTATTTCGGAAGTAGCTTTGTATCGGATTTTAACAGATTCGGGAAATATTACAGAGTAATGGCCCAGGCAGATATTCCTTACCGTACGGATGTCAATTCACTGGAAGGAATTTATGTAAAAAATAAATCAGGAGAAATGGTTCCTGCAAAAACACTGGTAACATTAAAAAGATCTTTCGGTCCTGAGACGGTAACAAGAAATAACCTCTTCAACGCAGTAACGATCAACGGAACTCCAAAACCTGGATACAGTACTGGTGACGCCATCAAAGCTGTAGAAGAAGTTGCTCAGCAATCATTACCAAGAGGATATGGATATGAGTGGACAGGGATTACCCGTGAAGAAATTAAGACAAGTGGACAAACTTCATTTATCTTCTTCCTGAGTATCTTATTTGTTTACTTCTTACTAGCCGCACAATATGAAAGCTATATTCTTCCGTTTGCCGTTATTCTTACCATTCCTACAGGGATTTTCGGAGTATTTGCTTTCACAGGATTAGCAGGAATAGATAACAACATTTACGTACAGGTAGGATTGATCATGCTGGTCGGGCTATTAGCCAAAAATGCCATCCTGATTGTAGAGTTTGCCGTACAGAGAAGAAAAGCAGGTAAAACCTTGATAGAATCTGCACTTCAGGCATCAAGATTACGTTTGAGACCGATCTTAATGACCTCTTTTGCCTTCATCGTGGGAATGCTTCCATTGGTATGGACACAGGGTGCTTCTTCAAAAGGAAACCACTCTATCGGTTATAGTACCGTAGGAGGAATGCTTACAGGAGTAGTATTCGGGATTTTCATTATTCCGGTAATGTATGTCGTATTCCAGTATCTGCATGAAAAAATGCCAAGCAGAAAAAAGAAAAGACTTCTGAAAAAACAAATGGAGGAAGAACTTTTAGCTGCTAGTCACTAATAAAAAATGAATTACAAAAACTTAGAGAAAATTTTAAGATCACAAAGGGGTAACTATTCTCCTACCTGTTCTTAATGGTTTAAAAAAGCTAACTATTTTCTCCTACTAAAGACAATTTTTGCATCAACAAAAACCTCTCTAAGTTTTGTATTCAATTAAAAGTTTAAAAACTATGAAAAGAGTAAAAAATATTATTCTAACATTTGCACTGGCTATAGGCTCTGTTTCGTGTGTGTCTAAACTGGCATATACAGAGCCCGAGCTTCCTCTTCCGGAAAAGTTCCAGTACACCGCAACTGCAGATACTGCCAGTATAGCCAATCTGGAGTGGAAACAGTTTTTCAGTGATCCTATTTTACAAGGATTAATTGAAAAAGGAATTAAAAATAATTATGACCTTCAGATTGCCTTAAAGCAGGTAGCTTCTTCACAGGAAAAACTGAAACAGGCAAAATATATGCAATATCCGGACGTAGGTTTCGGAGTGAGCGGACAGATTTCAAAACCTTCGAAAAACAGCATGAATGGGCAAAGCTTAAATTTATTTTTAGGACAAAGCCATGTTGAAGATTACAATGCAGCCTTCAACCTTTCATGGGAAGCTGACATTTGGGGGAAAATCAAAAACCAGCAGGAAGTTTCAAGAATGCAGTATCTTCAAACCTATGAAGGTTCAAAAGCTGTTCAAACTCAGGTGGTAGCAGCTATAGCACAGGGATATTACAACCTGTTGATGCTTGACAGACAATTAAACATTGCAAAATCCAATCTTGAATTGAGCAGCAATACCCTAATGATTACACAAAAAATGTGGGAAAGCGGTGATAACACTTCTTTAGGGGTTCAGCAGGCAGCAGCACAGAAACAGGCAACTGAACTTCTGATTGCTCAGCTGGAACAGAATATCGCCATTCAGGAAAATGCATTGAGCATTCTGACAGGAGAACTTCCTAATAAAGTAAACAGAACGATTGAAATGTCTGATACTTCATTACCTCAAAATATTACTGCAGGACTTCCGGCAGCTATGGTAAGCCGCAGACCGGATGTACGTCAGCAGGAGCTGGTTTTATTAGAATCCAATGCTATGGTAGGAGTGGCACAGGCCAATATGTACCCGGCATTGAAGATTACAGCTAATGGTGGTGTAAATTCATTCAAAATTGATAACTGGTTTCAGATTCCGGCCTCATTGTTCGGATCAGTTTTAGGAGGAATTACCCAGCCTATTTTTCAGAAAAGACAATTGAAAACGGATCTTGCAGTAGCCAAAATTCAGAGAGAGAAAAATGTTCTGGCTTTCCGTCAATCAGTATTGAATGCTGTAGGAGAAATTTCTGATGCTTTGGTTTCCAATGAAAACTTAAAAGTTCAGGAACAAAAAGCAACAGAACAAACGACTACATTGAAAGATGGAATTAAAAGTGCACAACTTCTTTACAAAGGAGGTTCAGCCAATTACCTGGAAGTGATTACAGCACAGGGAAATTCCCTACAGGCAGAGTTGAATCTAGCTTCCATTAAAAGACAGAGATTAAGCAGCATTGTAGATCTATACAGAGCGCTAGGCGGCGGTTGGAAGTAGTAAATTAAATTATATTTGTTGAAGTGCGGTTCTTTTTAGGACCGCATTTTTTCAATATTAAAGTCCCCTCATTAATTATCATCTGTACTGTCATTCTGAATGGAACAAAGTAGAATGAAGAATCTTTAAAAACAATCAATGAGATTCTTCCTTCGTCAGAATGAAAGGAGAACCATTAAGAACATATAAGTTGTTAAGTTTAATTAAGAAAAATCAAATAGATTTTTAAGACAATACTTCATAAGGCGAAGCTTTCTTAATATTCTTAACACCTTAATAGCTCCTTCATGGTTTAAAATAATTCAGGTAAAATTTATTCCTGAAACTGCTCCGCAATCCATTGAAGCAGGTTTTCAAAATCATTTTGAGAATATCCCAACTGCAAATAATGAATATCATCTGCCTTTCTATACCATGTCAACTGACGTTTTGCATATCTGCGGCTGTTTTTCTTAATTTCTGAAACCGCAAAATCAAGATCCCATTCTCCGTCAAAATACTTGAACAATTCAGCATATCCTACCGTATTCAAAGCCGTCAGACTTTTAAATTGTTCAAGACCCTTCACCTCATCCAGCAATCCATTTTCCATCATAATATCCACTCTTCGGTTGATTCTGTCATACAGTTCTTCCCTTGGAGCTTCTATTCCGATTCTGATCACATTAAAATCTCTTCCATTTTGGGAAACAGCAATATGTTCAGAATATTTTTTATCCGTTTGCCAGATGATATCTATAGCACGCAAAAGCCTGCGGTGATTGTGAATATCTACCACACTGAAATATTCGGGATCGAGTTCCTGCAAAATTTCCTGAAGTTTCTCAATACCCTCCTGCTCCATAATGGATTGAAGTTTCTCCTGATTTTCAACGTTCGCTTCGGGAAGATCATGCAGTCCTTCTATTACCGCTTTTTCATACATCATACTTCCGCCTACAAGAATGACGGTGTCATGAGTTTTAAAAAGTTCATTCAGTTTTTGAAGAGCGTCTTCTTCGTATTGACCGATAGAATAATACTCTTCCACTGAAAGATTTCCGATAAAATGATGAGGTGCTCCAGCCAACTCTTCTTCAGAAGGTGCAGCCGTTCCTATTTTCATTTCCTTAAAAAACTGGCGGGAATCACAGGAAATAATTTCCGTATTGAAATGCTGAGCCAAATCAATGGCCAGTCTCGTTTTCCCAATTCCAGTGGGTCCTACTACAGAAATCAAATTTTTCTTTTTCACAGCGCTAATTTACGAAAATGAGTTTATTTAATTTACTGGAAGATGGAAGCCTGAGGCTGGATGTTAAAATTAGATATAATTTATATTTACAACGATCTTCCCACTTCCAGCCTCTATCTTCCAGCCATTCAACATTAGTCCAACTATAGACTTAAATGTTTATCTTTGTAGAACAATAAAAAACTATGATTTTATCAATGACCGGATTCGGTAGAGCCGAAGATGTTTTTGAAGGAAAAAAAATTACAATAGATATTAAATCATTGAACAGCAAGAGCTTTGATTTAAATATCAAAATTCCTTTACGTTATAAAGAAAAAGAATTTGAAATCAGAAAAATTCTTAATGATAGAATTATCCGTGGAAAAGTAGACTGCTATGTCAATATTGAGAATCTTGAAGAGTCTAATGATGTAAAAATTAATAAAAACTTAATTGAATCTTACATCAACGAACTTAAAAACATAGCTTCAGACGGACCTAATTTCGAATATCTTAAAATGGCGGTAAGACTTCCTGATGCCATCACATCAAGACCTGATGAATTGACGGAAGGTGAATGGGAATCTTTGGCAAAAATTGTCAATAATGCCGTTGACCGATTCGAAGAATTCAGAAGGACTGAAGGCAGCAATTTACATGAAGAATTAAACAGGAATATTCAGAATATTGATAAATATCTTGGAGAAGTAATTCCTTTTGAAGAAGAAAGAATTGTAAGTGTGAAAGAACGTTATCAGAAATCTTTAAAAGAATTTGAAAACGTGGATGAAACACGTTTCTACCAGGAAATGGCCTATTTCACTGAGAAGCTTGATATTTCTGAAGAAAAGGTAAGACTTGCCCAGCACTTGAAATACTATAAAGAAGTAATGGACAATGAATCTTTCAACGGAAAAAAACTGGGCTTTATTTCTCAGGAAATCGGAAGAGAAATCAATACTTTAGGTTCTAAAGCCAATCACGCAGAAATCCAGAAACTGGTAGTGATGATGAAAGATGACCTTGAAAAAATTAAAGAACAAACGTTAAACGTATTGTAATACAGGTACGAGTTACGAGATGCGTGGTTGTCATTTCTAAGAAAAGAACCCGAAACTCGGACCTCGTAACCCGAAATTGTAAAAAATGGATAAAGTAATTATATTTTCAGCACCATCAGGGAGCGGAAAAACTACATTGGTAAAGCATTCTCTGGAAACATTTTCTGAACTGGAATTTTCTATCTCATGTACCACAAGACAACCGAGAGGAAACGAAGTTCATACAGTAGATTATCATTTTCTGACACCTGATGAGTTCAGACAGAAAATTTCTGAAGAGGCTTTTGTAGAATATGAAGAAGTATATACTGATAAATATTATGGTACTTTAAAATCTGAAGTAGAAAAAATCTGGAATCAGGGAAAAGTTGTTATTTTTGATGTAGATGTAAAAGGAGGTATTTCTTTAAAAAAATATTTTGGAGAAAAAGCGCTGTCTATTTTTATAGAACCGCCTTCCATTGAAGAGTTGGAACGAAGATTGATTTCAAGAAACACAGATGATGCGGAAACCATCAAAACCCGTGTGGCAAAGGCAGAAGAAGAGATGACCTACGCCAGCGAGTTTGACAAGATCGTGATTAATGAAGATCTTGATGCAGCTAAAGAAGAAATAGAAAGTTTAATAAAAAGTTTTATCAGTAATTAATGGCTGGAAGATGGAAGCAGGAGGATGGGAGTAAAATATTACACTCAAAATCTAACTTCTAATTTCTAACCTCTAGCTTCTGATAATAAAAAATTGAGGTTGATATGAGTACCGAAACATTAGAAAAAGCTAAATCTGCAATTCCTGTCAGAGGATTTTTGGATATAAAAGATATTGCCATTCCTCAGGGAGAAGAACTGGTAAAAGCCATCCTTAAACTTAAAGAGGAAAAAAATGCTGTCATTCTTGCCCATTATTACCAACCGGGGGAGATTCAGGATATTGCTGATTTCCTGGGTGATTCTTTACAGCTGGCAAGACAGGCAAAAGAAACGAATGCTGACATGATTGTATTCTGTGGAGTACACTTCATGGCGGAAGCTGCAAAAATTTTGAACCCAACTAAAAAAGTAGTTCTTCCTGATACCATGGCCGGATGCTCTCTGGCAGACGGTTGTTCCGGAGAAGGATTAAGAAAAATGCGTGAACAGCACCCGAATGCTTTAATTGCCACTTACATCAACTGTAATGCAGAAACTAAAGCAGAAAGTGATATTATCGTAACAAGTTCAAACGCTGAAACAGTGATTGAAGCACTTCCGAAAGACAGACCTATTATTTTCGCACCGGATAAAAACCTGGGAAGATATTTGTCTAAGAAAACAGGACGTGATATGATCCTTTGGGATGGAAGCTGTATTGTACACGAAGCTTTTTCAATGGAAAGAATTGCTCAACAGCTGGCTGACAATCCGGATTCAAAAATGATTGCTCACCCTGAAAGTGAAGAAGCCGTATTGAAACTTGCTCACTTTATTGGCTCCACTTCTGCCCTATTAGATTATGTAGAAAAAGACGACTGTCAGAAGTTTATCATTGCCACAGAAGAAGGAATTCTACACGAAATGAGAAAACGTGCTCCTCACAAGGAATTGATCCCTGCCCTGGTTTTTGATGAAAGCTGTAACTGTTCAGAATGTTTCTATATGAAGCGTAATACAATGGAAAAATTGTATTTATGTATGAAATACGAGCTTCCGGAAATTCTTATCGAAGAAGAATTAAGATTAAAAGCATTAAAGCCGATTGAGGCTATGCTTGATCTTTCCAAAAGCATAAAATAATTGAAAAGCACTGTTTTCACAGTGCTTTTTTATTTTAGTCAGCAGTAATCGCAACAAAGCAATCTACACTTACCATCACACACATTCTACAGTTTTCTGACAGATGCCAATAGGCCTCACACGAAGGATCACTGGATGAACCCGGCCCAAAAACAAGGTGGGTAGGACAACCGTCACAACGAGAAACGCCAGCGCCTTTCACTTGTTCTAAATTCCTTCTGTTCAATTTTTTTAAGTTTTTCATAAAAATCTAAATTATTTTTTAAGAAACTCCTCCGTCAACACATTCCATACTTACTAAGACACACATCTTACAATAGTCAGGCAATCCCTGATAGGCTGCACATGAATATTGAAATCCCGGGCCATCTCCAAATGTAGCATGCTGAGGGCATCCTGCACATCTTGACGGACCTGCTGCTCCATTCAATGTACCAAGTTCTTTTCTGTTTAATTTCTTTAAATTTTTCATAGTAGTTTTAATTAAATTCTGATTTTGATATTTTTACAACAAATTGATACTCTTTACGATCTTTCTAGCCCTCAAGAACTGGACAGCTCCCCGGAATAGATGGATCATAAGGAAAAAAGTAAAAACAAACTTTACGCCCTCTCAAATCTGTACATATTGCACAACCTCTTGGCCCGCAATCAAGATCTACAGCACAGGTATCTCCTCCTCCAATAATAGCTCTTAAATTTGCTCTGTTTAGTTTTTTTGAATTTTTCATAGTCGTTTTAATTTTTAAATTAAGTTTTGATTTTTCCCATTGGATAGTACAAGCAGCCAATACTTACAGCATTGGTGCATAGCAGGTTCCTCCCGGTTTCAGCCAGCATCCCCATTTTCCTCCTCCACGGAAACATACAAATTGTTCTCCTCCACATGCTTCAATCTGAACATCAGTGAAGCCACCCTTGATACTTTTTTTATCCTCTCTTGATAATTTTTTAATTGTTTTCATATTGTAATAATTTTAGTATTTGGTAATAAAAGAACAACAAACTTTTTGTCGTTAAAAATTAATAAGGACCGAAGCATTCAAAGCTTACCATCACCCTTCCTTTACAACATGCCGGTAATGCATTATAATCATCACATGATCTAGGCTCACCTGGTCCATAGGGTCCGGCAGGACAATTTTCAAAACAGTTATTCACATCTCCCCCACTCATTGATTTCAGATTTTGGCGGTTTAATTTTTTTAAATTTTTCATATTATTTTTTTTGATTAGCCTTCAGGATAGATACATAGTGAACTTACGAATACACAGGATTTGCAGCGTCCCGGTAATGCATCATATTCTTCGCAAGAATGCGCAAAGTTAGGTCCTGGGCCATCCCCTCCACCAGTAGGACATCCATCACATCTGAATGCTGCTCCACTGATTTGTCCTAACTCTTTTCGAGAAATTTTCTTTAAATTTTTCATGGTTATTTCGTTATTAGTTAATCTGATAAATATAACATTTTTAATCAATTACACAAAATATATCTCTAAAAAAGGAAATATATTTTATTGTGCTAATAAGTTGGCTGTTCCAAAATAATTTGTACATTTGTTCCGTAACAATGAGTTTATTAAGAAACATATCTGATATTTCTGCCCTGAAATTACCTATTTCAGGCGGATCTTCTGTTTCTACATTCACAACTACAACAACTACCCCATAACGGGGTAAATTTTCACATATTATTTCCGGTACCTGTACTCTTTTTTTTAAAGAGGCAACATTTCGTTTTACCCAACTTCAAAAAAATAATTGATGAAAATTTTAAAATTTGGCGGAACATCAGTCGCCCGTTCTCAGAATATATTACTGGTAGAAAATATCATAAAAAGTGAATCTTTAAAAAGCAAGGTTGTTGTGATCGTATCAGCCCTTCATGGTGTTACCGACCAGCTGATCAAAGCAGCAGAAAATGCTTCCATTAAAGATGAAAGTTATATGCAGATTGTTCAGAATCTTGAAGAAAAACATATCAGCCTGGTCAAAGAACTGTTCTCAATTGCAGAACAAAGTTCCTGGTTAAGCTTTGTTAAAAAGCATTTCAACGATATCGAAGATCTTTACAGTGGAATTTTTGTTCTTGGTGAACTTACGGACAGAATCAAAGATAAAGTTGCATCCTATGGAGAATTTCTGTCTTCAAAAATTATAGCAGCAAGACTTCAGCACAAAGGATTAGATTGTGTTTGGATGAACTCTGCAGATCTGATCAAAACAGACAGCAGTTTTACCAATGCAAAAGTAGATTTTGAATGCACAGAAAATAATATTATCAAGTTTCTGAATGAAAATCAGAATCGTATCATCGTAGGACCAGGTTTCATAGCCCGCGACGAAAAAAACAATGCAACAACATTAGGAAGAGGCGGTTCTGATTATTCAGCATCCATTATAGCGGCGTCTATACAAGCTGAAGAACTTCAGATCTGGACAGATGTAAGCGGAATGATGACCGCTGACCCACGTCTTGCTTCCAATGCTAAACCTATTGCAGAAATATCTTATCATGAAGCGATGGAACTTTCTCATTTCGGGGCGAAGGTACTTTACCCACCTTCCATTCAGCCGGTTATGATTAAGAATATAGACTTGATCATCAAAAATACTTTTGATCCTGACGCTCCGGGAACTTTAATTTCTCCCCAGCTGAAATCATCCGATCATGAAAAACAGATTGCGGTAGGCATTTCCAATATGAACAGTATTGCCCTGCTC
Source organism: Chryseobacterium sp. MEBOG07 (assembly GCF_021869745.1). Classification (NCBI taxonomy): domain Bacteria; kingdom Pseudomonadati; phylum Bacteroidota; class Flavobacteriia; order Flavobacteriales; family Weeksellaceae; genus Chryseobacterium; species Chryseobacterium sp. MEBOG07. The sequence continues at coordinate 1,202,182 of NZ_CP084579.1, read as the reverse complement.
ACACTGGAAGGCAGCGGAATGGTAGGAATTCCGGGAATTTCCGCCAAACTTTTTCAGTGTTTAAGTCATGAAAAAATTAATGTAATCCTCATTACACAAGGATCATCAGAACATTCTATCACCATTGCGATTGATGAGAAAGAAGCATTACGCGCTGAAAATGCAATTAATTCTTCTTTTGCCGATGATATTAATTTGAAAAGAGTATATCCTGTAAAAATTGAAACCAGCCTTTCCATTGTAGCGCTGGTAGGAGAAAGTATGAAAAGTAAAAGTGGTGTAAGCGCAAAAATGTTTGGATGTCTGGGAAATAACGGAATCAATATAAGAGCGATTGCACAGGGATCTTCAGAGAGAAATATCAGTATCGTCATTTCTCAGAAAGACAGCAAAAAAGCGGTGAATGTACTTCATGAAGAGTTTTTTGAGTCTGAAATTAAACAGATCCATGTCTATATCTGCGGAACTGGAAATGTAGGATCAAAACTGATCCAGCAGATTTATGATCAGAATGCTTTTTTAAAAGAAAACTTCTTGATCAATCTGAGAATTGCAGGGATTTCCAACAGCCGTCATATGCTGTTTTCGGATAATGGAATATCTTATGAAAAGTACCTTACATGGAATCAAGAGGGCGAAAAAGCCTCTCCATCAAAATTTGCTGAGGAAATTATACGCAGGAATCTCAGAAACTCAGTTTTCGTTGACGTGACCGCAAGTTCTGACCTACCGGAAATCTATGAAAGCCTTTTAAAAAGAAGTGTTAATATCGTAGCTTGTAATAAAATTGCAGCGTCTTCAGATATAAAAAAATATAAATCTTTAAAAAATGCAGCAAGGAACCACAACTGCAATTTTTATTTTGAAACTAATGTAGGAGCCGGACTTCCGGTAATAGGAACGATCAACGATCTTATCAAAAGCGGAGATAAAATCCAATCTATCCAGGCTGTTTTAAGTGGAACATTGAATTTTGTCTTTAATGAGTATGATGGCAGCAGAACATTCTCTGAAGTAGTAGCTCAGGCTCAGAAAGAAGGATATACAGAACCGGATCCAAGACTTGACCTTTCGGGAACTGATGTAGCAAGAAAAATTTTAATCCTTGCACGAGAAGCCGGATACCCGCTTCAGTTTGAAGAGATTGAAAATATAGGTTTTCTACCGGAAGAATGTATGCAGGGAAGCGTTGCTGATTTTTATGAAAAGCTTACAGTATATGAAGATCATTTTAAAAACTTATTGAATCATGCTAAAAATGAAGGCAAAATATTAAAATACGTCGCAGAGTTTGAAGATGGAAAAGCAAAAGTAGGTTTACAGCATATCGCTCCGGGCAGTGATCTGTTTCATCTTTATGGTAAGGACAATATCGTCATTTTTAAAACTCTCAGATATTCTGAACAGCCTTTGGTGGTAAAAGGAGCCGGAGCCGGAGCTGACGTAACAGCAAGCGGAGTTTTCGCAGATATTATTCGTTCTATTTAAAAATACAATTATGAAAAAAGTAAAATTAAAAGTACCCGCTACTGTTGCCAATCTGGTCTGCGGATTTGATATCTTAGGTATGGCAGTTCATGAACCATACGATGAGATGGAATTCAGATTATTGGAAACTCCGGAAATTATTATAAAACATACTGACTCTTTTGGACTTCCTGAAGAACCTTCAAGGAATGTTGCGGGTGTTGTCTTATTAAAAATTCAGGAATATTTTAATCTGAAAAACGGTTTTGAGGTCATTATCCATAAACATATAAAACCCGGAAGCGGGCTCGGCTCCAGTGCGGCAAGTGCCGCCGGAGCCGCCCTTGGAGCCAATCTATTATTAGGAAATAAGCTGTCAAAGGATGAAATGATTCATTTTGCCATGTTTGGTGAAGAGCTGGCTTCAGGAGTACGCCATGCCGATAATATAGCACCTTGTATCTATGGGGGAATTACATTGGTAAAATCAACGAATCCAATTGATATTATTCCCCTGAATAGTCCTGATTTATTTGTAACCGCTGTACACCCACAGGTGGAAGTGAAAACTTCCGATGCAAGACAAATTTTAAAGAAAAATATCACATTAAAAAGTGCTGTTGAGCAATGGGGAAATATTGCAGGACTGGTGGCAGGAATTCAGAAAAATGATTTTCCGTTGATTGGCAGAAGTCTCCACGATGTCATCATTGAGCCTATCCGAAGTATTCTGATTCCGAAGTTCGACGAAATTAAAGAAAAAAGTCTGCAATTGAGGGCTTTGGGAGGCGGAATATCCGGATCAGGACCTTCCATTTTCATGTTAGCAGAGAAAAAGGAAACCGCAGAAAAAATCGCGCAAATGATGAAATCAGTCTATGATGAGATTGAAATAGAAAGTCTTGTCTATGTTTCAAAAATAAATCCGAAAGGCATTCAAATCGTTGAAGAAACTTAACCACAAAATAACAGAAATGAAATATTATAATTTAAAAGATTCTCTGGAAAAAGTCGATTTCAGAGAAGCAACCATAAAAGGTCAGGGGAAAGAAAAAGGATTATTTTTCCCTGAAAACATTCCTCAGTTTGACGATGAATTTATTCAAAATCTCCATCAGTATTCCAACGAAGAAATTGCATACAAATGCATGAAAGATTTTGTAGGAGACGAAATTCCTTCAGAAATATTAAAAGAAATTGTTGCAGAAACCGTTAGTTTTGAAATTCCGCTGGTAAAGATCAGTGAGCAGATATCAATTTTGGAGTTGTTTCATGGCCCTACACTAGCCTTTAAAGATATTGGAGCGAGATTCATGAGCCGCTGTCTAGCTTATTTCCTGAAAGATCAGCAGAAAAAAGTCACTGTTCTTGTAGCAACTTCTGGAGATACGGGAGGTGCCGTCGCCCATGGATTTTATAAAATGCCACAGATCAATGTGGTTATCCTGTATCCCAAAAACAGGGTAAGCCCGGTTCAGGAAAAACAACTGACCGCGTTAGGAGAAAATATTTCTGCGCTGGAAGTAAACGGCAGTTTTGATGACTGTCAGAATCTTGTAAAACAGGCTTTTTCGGATGAGGAAATCAACAGTCGATTGTTTCTTACTTCTGCCAATTCTATTAATATTGCGAGATGGCTTCCTCAACAGATTTATTATTTGATCGCCTTAAAACAATGGATCCAGCATCATAAAGAACAACCTGTAATTTGTGTCCCAAGTGGAAATTTCGGAAATATCTGTGCCGGACTTTTAACTCATTTCAGAGGTTTGCCGGCCAGCCATTTTATCGCAGCCTGTAATGCCAACCACGTGGTTCCTGATTATTTTAAAACCGAAAACTATCAGCCAAAAAAAGCAGTTCATACCCTGTCCAATGCTATGGATGTGGGCAATCCAAGCAATTTCGTAAGGATTTTGGAGCTTTTCGTGCATCAGTTTGAAGTATTAAAAAATAAAATATCAGCCTACTCCATTGATGATCACAAAACAATGAATACCATCACAGAAGTCTACGAGAAATACGGATATATTCTGGAACCTCATAGTGCCGTTGCATTTACTGCAATGGAAGAATATCTGCAAGAAAATCCTGACCAAAAAGGGTTTATTTTGGGTACTGCTCACCCGGTGAAATTCCCCGATGCAGTGGAAAAAGCAATTCATACCCAGATTAGAATTCCGGAATCATTGAATGAACTGATGAAAAAGGAGAAAAAAACTGTAGAAATAAATTCAGATTTTGAAGAATTAAGACGATTTTTGCTTGATAAAATCTGAAGCAATGAGCAAAATATATCTTGAAGATGTACGAATATATGCGTACCATGGCGTACTCCCTGAAGAAAACATTATCGGGACGTATTATATCCTGAACGTAGAACTTCATACCGATCTATGGAAAGCGGCAGAATCTGATGATCTGAATGATACGATAAGCTATGCAGATATCAACGATATCCTCCACAAGGAAATGAAAATAAAATCCCAATTACTGGAACACGTAGCCGGGAGAATGATTTCAAAAATTCGCGACAGCTTTCCACAGATCGATTATATAAAATTAAAAATCACGAAAACAGCTCCACCCATGGAGGGAGAAATGAAAGGCGCCAGCATTGAGCTGGAAAAAAGCTTTAAACCGGAAAATTAAAATTCTTATTTTCGTTCATTAAAAAAACATACAAATTGAAATTCGTTAAAATATTATTTTTAGTAGCAGGAATCAGCACTTTTGGGCAGAATAGCGTCGATAATCAGCTGGCAAGTTATAACTTTCCAAAGATAAAGTCCAGTATTACCATGCCTGTGACCATTCCTCTTTCGGAGCTCAGTAATATGATCAATGCTTCTGTGAAAGATCTTGTTTATCAGGATGATTCTTACACAGACAACAACAATGATCAGTTTAAAGTGAAAGTCTGGAAAACCAGACCTATTCGTTTGGTAGGCGGAACCAGTCAGAATCTCTTAATTGAAGTTCCCTTAAAAATATGGGCAGAAAAAGGGATTGGTACTTTGGGCGTATATACGTATCAGAATACTACTTTTGAAACGGTAATGTCATTCAATACCACCGTTACATTTAAAAATAACTGGACCATTACCACCAATACACAACCCAACGGTTTCAGATGGGTGACCAAACCTGTTCTGGATTATGGAAGAATTCAGATTCCTATTACTTCCATCGTTGAAAAAAGCTTAAAAGAGCAGCAGGAAAAATTCTGTAAAACAATAGACCAGCAAATGGCAACGCAATTGAATTTCCAGCAATATGCCTTAATGGCCTGGAATACTTTTCTGCAGCCATTTAATATCTCGGAAGAATATAATACATGGTTGAAAGTAAGCCCAATGACAGTGAATATCACTCCTTTAAAATTTTACGGAAATGAGATCAGTGCGATTCTTGGTGTTGATATTTATTCCGAAACTTTTACAGGAAGTAAGCCTGCCGCATCTTTGCCGGTGACCAGTGTTGCTAACTTTAATACCACTCCTACTGTTGCGGATAAGTTTATCTTACAAACCACCGCCAATATTCCTTTTACAGAAGCTAGTAATATGGCCAGAAAAACCTTCCTGAACAAGGAATTTGATATCCGTGATTCTAAAGTGAAAGTAACGGATATCAGAGTATATGGCGTTGATAACAGAGTCGTCATTGAGGCTCAGACTGATGGTTATATAAAAGGAACTTCCATTATTTCCGGAATCCCTGTGTATGATGAAACGAAACGAAAAATTGTTTTATCGGAAACCAAATTTAAACTGAAAACCACCAATATTCTGCAGAAAACGGCCTCTCTCTTATTTCAGGGGAAAATCGTAAAAATGATTGAAGAAGAATATGGTATTCCAACTCAGGAAATGGAAGAGACTTCGAGAAAAAGTATTGAACAAGCCTTTAACAAAGAATATTATAAAGGTTTAAAGATGAACGGAAAAGTTTTCAATCTTAAGCCAAGTAAAATTCTCCTCAGCAATACAGGAATCACCGCCGTTATTGATACCAATGCTTCATTAAAGTTATTGGTAAACGGATTTTAAAATTTTAAATAAAAAAACAAAACTAAAAAACTAATAACCAACCATGAAAAGAATTCTAAATGTTGTTGAATATAATAAAGCCTCATCATTAGTGAGACTTGCTAATAATTTTCTGGATCTTATAATACTATATGTTATTAATTATCTCCTCTCTATTGCTTCTAATCTTCTTTATGAAGTAACTTCAATTGAGTTTTTCTACTTCTATAGTAATGGAAATATAGTATGGCAGCTCTTTATTGGAAATTTCAATTATTGTCTTTATTACTTTTTGATGGAAAACTATTTAGATGGGAGAACCGTTGCAAAGTATATTACAGGATCCAAAGTAATCAGTACAGATGGAACGAAACCAACCACCAAGCAAATTATTTACAGAAGCCTTTCCAGAATTGTTCCTTTTGATGGCCTATCATTTCTTGGGGTAAATGGCTGGCATGACAGCTGGAGTGATACTAGAGTAATTAACATCAAAAATTATCAGGCTGAAATTCAAGCAAAAAGCGAAATAGAAGCTCTTGGAAGGAAAGAAATTGCTTAAAAACTTTTGTTCATAAAGAAATTTTGCTATATTTGCACACCTCAAAAATGGTAAAAATGGTACTTTGGCCGAGCGGCTAGGCAGTGGTCTGCAACACCATCTACAGCGGTTCGAATCCGCTAGGTACCTCACAAGAAACCTCTAATTTATTTAGAGGTTTCTTTGTTTTCTATTTTTCCAATAATCGACAAAAAGTGCAGCCATTTATTTCTTTTTTTAGATTACTATAAGCTAATCACCTGTATATTTTTATATTTGCGAAAAATCACATTCATATCTAATAAAATATAACCATGTTTTTATCATTATCCTCAACTCATATTATAATTTCGGCAATCATATTACTATTAATTGCCTTAGGTAGCATTTATGGCTTTTACATGTTAATAAAGTACGCAGTTAAAAAAGGGATTAAAGAATCCAAAGAAAAATAATAGTCACCGCCGGATTTTTAAATAATCCCCCTTTAAAATAATTGTATATTAGTAGGACTAAAATCAAATATTGATGATACACTTTACCCCTGAAGAAAAAAGCTTATTATTAGCAGCAATGCAATATGAAAAAGAAATACAAGACAGGTCAGATGATGAAGAACTTGAATATGTAGAAGAAATAGAAGAGGAAATTCAAAGAGAAAATGTTTTTATTTCAAGAAGACAAATTGACTCACTCATCATTTATTTAGGATCCTTACTTGATAAAAAAGATCAATATAACAGCGGTGAAGTCCGGGCTTTAGAAATCAAATTAGACGATTTATCCAACTTACCATAATCAACATCCTCACTATCCGGTGGGGATTTTTATTTTTAATATACATCTATCGTCAAAGATCTCACTCGAACTCTTGCAAAAACATTCTTTAAATAAGATCTTCTATTCCAAAAAGACATGAATACCTACTACAGAATGCGATAAGCTAGAAAACTATTTTATTCAAAAATTGGATTGATCAGTTTACATTTACAAGCTACATCATGTTAAGACAAAAAAAAATCCTCGGAAATTCCGAGGATAAAAACTAATAACCATGAAAACTCAAATTAAACATGAGTTACATTTCTATATTGAAAAATCGTGCCAAGAATATTAATTTTTGGAAAAAAAATTAATTTATTCTTGCAGCAACAATTTCATCAATTCAGTATTTTAAACCGATTTTACTGATACTTTAAAAACCCCTTCATAATTACCTATAATAGTTTCAGATAAATCTAACACTCCGGCAAAAGTATTAAAAATAAATTAATTTACATTTTAATAAAATAAAATTAATATTCAAAGTATAAAGTTTTTCAAATATTCACTCTGCCAATAAGAAATAGGATAAACTACAAATTGGCATACTTTCTTACTTATATTGATCCATTAAATTAAACATCCTGTCAGCAATGAAAAGGAATATCAGCCGGAATAAAAAATAAATAAATTTGAAACAACTATCTGATGTCAGACTACTCTTTGATGTATGAAATTATTTTTAAGATTCAATATTAAAAAAAGCCTCCAATAAATGGAGGCCTCAAAAAACACAAATGATGAAAAAAATTTTATATCAGAGATAAAAATTATTTTATCTATTAATTTCTACCCAAATATATACCACTCTTTCTTCTTATTTTATGAGTATAATCATAAAATTATTATTTCTTTTCAATGAAGATCTTTCAGCCTATTGACGCTAATTCTCAAAAAAAGACAATAAACAGCATCCACAAATCATTAACTATATAATTATTTACCAATATATTACCCATTTAACATCAATAAACGATAATTAATACACAGTTCATACTCATAACTTCCAAAATATAATAAAAAAATATCAGATACACGATGATCAAGGATATGTTTTTCACGTATTTTATTTTATAATTTTACATAATTAATTCAAAACAACGTGATAAATTTTTCGGTACTTATAGCCAACTATAATAATGGAAAGTACTTTAAGGAATGTTATCATTCTTTAATCAATCAATCCTATGAAAACTGGGAGGTGATTATTATTGATGATGCTTCTACAGATAATTCAGTGGAGATTATAGAATCTTTGATCAAAAATGATTCCCGTTTTAAACTCTATCATAATACAAGCAATAAAGGCTGCGGCTTTACCAAAGCTGCATGCATGAGCTATGCTCAGGGAGATTTGTGCGCTTTTCTGGATCCGGATGATGCTCTTTATCCAGAAGCTCTGGAAAAAGCAACTCAGGAATTCATCAGCAGAGATGATCTTGTAGCCGCTTATTCCCAGATGATGCTTTGTGATGAAAACCTTGATCCTGAAAGAGTGTATGCCGGCACCAAGCAGATTTATAATAATCGATATTTCTTCAACTGCCCTACCCAGTTTGCTCATTTTTTTATATTTAAGAAAGAAACTTATATAAGAACTTCGGGAATTAATCCTGATTTGAAAAATGCAGTAGACCAGGATCTATATTTAAAAATACTGGAGCAGGGAGAGATAAAATACATCAAAGAACCTTTATATTTATACAGACTTCATTCTAATGGAATTTCTCAGCAAACAGCAAAACAAAGTGCAAAAGAATCATTTGCCAGAGTGATACATGATACAATGAGAAGGCGGGGAATCAAAAAAATCAATAACCAGATTGTTCCAAAGGTTTTTACCAGCTCAGATGAGATTTATGAACTTCTTAATTACCAAATCGACAGAAAACACCGTATAATCAGTAAAATAAAGGCGACATTAAATAATATATAACAAAAGGCTTCTCATAACGGGAAGTCTTTTTGATAAAATAGGGAAGGAAAATGTCCTTAGCATCAAAACTACCAGTATCCAAACATTTACTATAGGTATAGATTCATAAATCTTGAAGTAAAAGAAACGGCCTCCTAACGGAGGCCTAAAAAACACAAATGATGAAAAAATCTATTTAGAAAAATCTAAACAGAATATTGTAGAATCATTCAATATGACCTTTATTGTCCTATTTCTTTAAGTAGAAACACGGTACATTATCGGAACAAAAGAATGAATATTCTTCATAAGAATAAAGCCGCATACTGAAGATTAAATTAATGTGAATAATTTTAATTAATACATTGAAGTATTAGTTTTTATTTAATATAAAAAATATTTAATAAAAATAAAAAACACAAAAAATCATCTATTGACTAAAAATCTTCATTTTTGGAAAGCGTAAATGTAGCTAAATATTTTTGGGCTCACAAGTCTATTCCTCCCAAATGATCGGAATATACACGGTAATATATCCATCAGAATCTACCTGCGCGTCAGAAACTGTAGCAACTACTGTTCCATAACCTACCCAGCCTCCCTGCCCCTGCATAGCAGAAAAAGTGTAAGTTCCTGCCGGAAGACCATCATAATATTGCGGAACAGATTGAAATCCACCACTGTAATAAGTATCATACACTTCTCCCGTAGCCATGTTTTCAGCAAGAAAACTTCCCACATCATAATTTCCTGAAAGAATTTTTGTTCCACTTTTTGAAAGAAGTCCATAACGGATCTTATAAGTCTGAGCTTTTGGTGTAATATCAGATATTCCTGAACAGGCTACAACTTCCTTTGAGGAAAACGATGTTGCAACAGCCAGCAATCCAATAAATGCTGATACTGTAAAAATTGTTTTTTTCATATTAAAAGTATTTGGTACTCAAAATTAATCAACTTATATGAATTCGATAAAAATTATTCATGAATTAAAATTTACAAATGTTCCTGATAAATTTCCTGAACAGTTTAAAAACCGATGAAAGATTTTGCTTAAAGAATCAATTTTTCCTCTCTGACGAATTATTTAGCATAAAACCAAATTTCAATACGAAACACATAGAATCCCCACCAACAATACAAAATTGACCAGTATTTAAAATTAATTCACTTTTCCTTTACCAAATTTAACACTCATTAACTAAAATTTGGCTTCATAATTGGAAATACAACTAAAATCAAAGTCGTTTTGGCTTTATCTTATTAAAATTTGAATTATGAGAAAGATAGTATTAGCAGGATTTTTATCCGTCTTATTAATGACAGCCTGCAAGAAAGATGACAGAACTGCCGAGAAATCACTGGAAGTACAGAAACTTGAATTTCAAGCTAAACAACTTGAAATGGAGAAACAAAAACTAGCCATTGAAAAAGAAAAACTGGTATATGAAGCCCAGAAAAAAGCAGATAGCCTATCAGAAAGCAAAAAAGCAAAAGCTACTGCTGAAAATAATTCAAAACCACAGGTGATCAGAGAGACACGAACAGTATACAGAGACAGAAGCTCCAATTCCAATTCAGGAGGAAGCAGCAATGGAACTTATGCCAATAACGGAAGCGGTACTTCACAAGGAACCACTAAGAAAAAAGGATGGAGTAAAGCTGCCAAAGGAACCGTCATTGGTACCGTAGGTGGGGCTGCTGCCGGAGCGCTTATCGCTAAGAAAAACAGAGGTCTTGGAGCTGTAATTGGTGGTGTTGTAGGCGGTGCAACCGGTTATACCATTGGTAGATCACAGGATAGAAAAGACGGAAGGGTACAACCTCGTTAATAAATATTTTCCCAATACAATATAAAGATTGCTTATTTTTAAGCAATCTTTTTTTATGCTATTGATTCTGCTTTCTTCCATTTTCATCATTCCAGTCTTAATGGGCTGGGGAGAAATCATGGGAAATTTTTCCGGAATACTATATAAAGGAATCACTGGAAAAATCCTATCAGGAATCCTGGGAATAGGCCTGGTATGGACTATTATCTCTTTTTTCATTCCTTTAAATATCTATGTTGAAATACCTTCTATAATATTGGGATTATTCTTTTTCTTTAAAAATAAACTCTATCAGGAATTCTATACTTTTTCAAAGAGAGATTTCATATTAATGAGTGGTATAAGTCTTATTATCATATTTGCAGGTTCATTTTACCCTTATATATTAGATCATTTCGGATACTATATCCCCACTATTCAATGGCTTACAGAATACGGACTCATAAGAGGAATTTCTAATGTAGATCTCACCTTAGGGCAGATGTCTATCTGGCATATTTTTCAGGCCGGGTTTTCAAATTTTTCAGACCCATTTTTAAGAATCAATGCTGTATTACTGATTATCTATACTTTTTATAGTATTGAAAGAAAAAATTGGATACACCTTTGTTTCCTTCCAATATTACTATTGTTTTCACAATCACCAAGTCCCGACCTTCCCGTCATTATCTTCTCCCTAATTATTTTAAATGAAATTATAGCCGGAAATAAGAAAACACCACTTCTTTTTGCTTTCTCAATTTTCGTTTTTACCATAAAGCCCACCATGATTTGGCTGCCCATATTGGTTTTCCTAAACGCCATTTTTATTTTAAAAGTAAGTTTTAAACAATTGCTTTTTGGGATTTCAATTTTATTATTGTTCTTCATGAAAAACATTTGGACATTCGGTTATCCTGTCTTTCCTGTAGCAATAGGTGATCTAGGAATGTTCTGGAAGCCCAACCATGAAGCTTTAGAAACGTCTTCACAATTTGCAATCATGAAAACATATGACATGCAATATTCTTATGAGGAAATTCAGAAATTTTCAACTGCCGATCATATTAAAAACTGGTTCTTTCTTGAAGGGATCAAATCAAAAATCAATATTCTTTTTGTTCTGAGCTTAGGTATTTTTTCAATATTCGCATGGATCAAAAAAAGAAAGCTCATTACCCTCATCTGTATTTCATTGTTGATAAAAAGTATATTGATCCTTGCTTTTTCAGCCCAGTACAGATTTTTTATAGATGTCTTTTTCGTGATATTCTTTGTCCTGTTTCACGAATATTTTAATCAAAAAAGATCTATTCTTGTTTTTTCGGCGCTCAGTGTATTTTTCATTTCAATGATATCTTTTCCTGGACTTATCCAAAAATATATTCCAAGTTTCCGAGTGGGAAGTTTTATGACAGGATTTGAAAAAGAACAGCTTTACAAGCCTTCAACATACAAATATCAACAGTTCGACACATTCAAAGTCGGAAACTTTAAATTTAATGTTTCCCATAATTACCCTTATAGTTTTGATACTCCCCTTCCCGCTATCACCCCTTTCTATATTTTCGATGATGCTAAAGCAGGTATTTTCCCACAGCTTTTTGACAAAAAGGATATCAAAAAAGGATTTATCTGGAAAAAAATGACTTTTGATGAAAAAAAGGAAGCGGAAAAAGTTATTAATAATATCAAAAACACTGATAAATAGAACAAATCCAGAAACTTTATTATCTGAAGAAAAATAGGTAATTTTGTATTATGTTCAACACATTAGGTAATCTTCTTAGTCTTACAACATTTGGAGAAAGTCACGGAGTGGCTTACGGCGGTATCATCAATAATTTTCCGGCAGGTTTAACGGTAGATCTCGATAAGGTTCAATATGAACTGAACCGAAGAAAGCCTGGCCAGTCGGCAATCGTTACACAAAGAAAAGAAAGCGACACAGTAAAGTTTCTTTCCGGAATCTTTGAGGGAAAAACAACGGGTACCCCAATCGGTTTTATCATTGAAAACGAAAATCAGAAATCAAAAGATTATGACCATATTGCAGGAGCGTATCGTCCGAGTCATGCTGATTTTACTTATGACCAGAAGTTTGGTTTCAGAGATCATCGCGGTGGCGGAAAATCTTCTGCAAGAGAAACAATGAACTGGGTAGTGGCAGGAGCTCTTGCAAAACAGCTTTTATCAGATATTGAGATCAATGCTTACGTTTCTTCTGTAGGTGATATTTTCTGTGAAAAACCTTATCAGGCTTTAGATTTTTCTCAAACAGAAAGCAATGACGTGCGTTGTCCTGATGCTGAAACAGCTGAAAAGATGATTTCAAGAATCAAGGAGATCAAAAAAGAAGGGAATACGATCGGAGGAACAATCACCTGTGTGATTAAAAATGTTCCTGTGGGAATTGGTGAACCTATATTTTCAAAACTTCAGGCCGAACTGGCAAAAGCAATGCTGAATATCAATGCCTGCAAAGGTTTTGAATATGGAAGCGGTTTCTGTGGTGCCAAAATGACAGGAAAAGAGCACAATGATGCTTTCAATACAGATTTTACCACAAAATCTAATCTTTCAGGAGGTATACAGGGTGGAATTTCCAACGGAATGGACATCTATTTCCGTGTAGCTTTCAAGCCTGTGGCCACTATTCTGAGACCTCAGGACAGTATTGACAAGGAGGGAAATCCTGTGATCGTAGAAGGAAAAGGACGTCATGACCCTTGTGTGGTTCCAAGAGCAGTTCCTGTAGTGGAAAGTCTTGCTGCATTTGTATTGGCAGACCTGTTTTTGATCAACAAAACAAGAAATATCAATAATTTTTAACATAAATATTTTTGGTAATGAAAAATTACTGGGATAAAGGAATTTCCTTTGAAGAATATCTTCAAATCGCAAAAAAAAGATTAGAGACCCCTGCCAACCAGCAGGAGGCTGATTATAAACAATATTATGAACTGGGTCTTCAGAGAATGGACAGAACGGTAAAAAAATACGTTCCGGATGAAGATCAGCTGAAAGAACTTGCTGCCAAAAATTTTGACGGAAAGATTTTAATCATTTCTGAAGCATGGTGTGGAGATGCAAGCGCAACAGTGCCTGCTCTTTTCAGATTTTTTGAAGGAAATAATGAAGTAAGAGTTTTCCTGAGAGACAGCGATAAAAGTTTAATCAATCAGTTTTTGACCAATGGTACGGAATCTATTCCTAAAGTACTTATTCTCGACAAAGACCTGAATGTAAAAAATTCATGGGGTCCACGTCCGAAATATGGATATGAGCTCCTGATGAAATATAAAGCAGACCCTGAAGCTTATCCAAAAGATATGTTCTATAATGATCTGCAGATATATTATGCCAAAAACAGAGGGAAAGATGCTGTTCAGGAAATTTTAGATCTGCTATAAAAAAGAGATATGAAAAAAAATATCATTTATCTTGTATTAATTGTTGTTATCGGTATCGTTGCTTTTGTTCCGGGAATAAGGAATTTTCTGAAGGATACATTTTTACCGGTCGCAACTATTGAAAATGCTGTTCATATCAGTGAAGAGGATTACAATATAGAGCTTAAAGGAATCAATGTTCCCAGTACGAATCTTAAAAACTTTAAGGATAAAGGAGTTTTTCTTAACTTCTGGGGAACCTGGTGCCCTCCGTGCAGAAAAGAATGGCCATCTATTCAGAAACTGTATGATTCCCGAAAAGACAATGTAGATTTTGTCCTGATTGCTATGAATGATAAGGAAGAGGATGTAAGAAAATTCTTGAAGGAGAATAATTACAGCGTTCCTGTATATATTGCTCAAAGTCCGATTTCTGAGAAGATTCTTCCCAAAGTATTTCCTACGACTTTCCTTTTGGATAAGCACGGCAGAATCCTCATTAAAGAAGATGCTACAAAAGATTGGAACACAGAGACTGTGCATCAGTTCATTGACAATATCATCAAATAATATTTTAACTAAATTTTATAATTTGTTGGTACAGGATTTGTGAAATTAATAGCGTTGAAAAGTTTATTAAATCCAAACACAAAATGAAATATTCAAAATTAAATCTTGCAAAAGAAGCCATCAATCACAAGGGCTTTATAAAAAAGATCCCTGATATTTTCAGAATGGTCAAAATGTGGAGAAAAGGAGTTTATCCAATGAAATCCATAGACATTATTCTTCCTTTACTGGGAATTTTATATGTACTCTCCCCTATTGACCTGCTTCCTGAATTTGTCATTCCCGTACTTGGAGTCATGGACGACCTGGCAGTATTGTCACTGACGATTCCTAAGCTCATCAAAGAGGTTGACAAGTTTTTATTATGGGAAGCCGAACGAAGATACAGCGGTGCTCAAGTCATTGATGCAGAAATCGTAAAATAACAGTTTATTATATTTTTCACACCATCCTGGTAAATCCGGGGTGGTTTTTTATTTACAAATGAACGATAAATTTTTAAGCCTTATTTCAATTCCTTAAATTTGCAATATCTAATAAAAAATAATGGAAAGTAAAAAAGAATTCTTTTTAGAGTGCTACAAACTAGGCATCATCAAATTTGGAAGGTTCACCTTAAAAAGTGGTATCGAAAGTCCTTTTTATGTAGACTTAAGACCTTTGGCTTCAGATCCTAAAATTTTAAAAAATCTTGCTAATTATTTATTGGAAATGCTTCCATTGGATAATTTTGATTTAATCTGTGGAGTTCCTTATGCTGCTCTTCCTATGGCTACTGCCATGTCTCTGGAAAGCTACATTCCATTAATTATTAAAAGAAAAGAAGCGAAAAGCTACGGTACGAAAAAACTGATTGAAGGAATTTACCAGAAAGGGCAGAACTGTCTTTTGGTAGAAGATGTGATCACATCAGGAAAGTCTTTGCTGGAAACCATTCCTGAAATAGAACAGGAAGACCTTAAAGTTTCTGACATTGTGGTGGTATTGGACAGAGAGCAAGGTGGAAAACAGTTGTTAGAAAGCAAAGGTTATAGAGTACACACTCTTTTCAATATTTCGGAAGTGTGTGATATTCTTCAGGAAACCGGTGAATTGTCGGATGAAGAAGTAAAAAGAATCCAGGATTTCCTTCAGGGGAATCATATTCAGTTTGAAGAAGAAACCAGATCTTCTTATGAGCAAAAACTTCAGAATGCACAGCACTCCGTTTCAAAGAAGTTACTGGAAGCAGCATTAGCAAAAAAATCAAACCTTATTGCTTCTGCAGATGTAACCACTACTCACGAGTTGTTGGAACTGGCTGAAAAAGTAGGTCCGCATATCGTTGCTTTAAAAACACATATTGATATTATTTCTGATTTTGAATACGAAAAAACAATCACTCCTTTAAAAGCAATTGCCGCAAAACACCAGTTCTTATTAATGGAAGACAGAAAATTTGCTGATATTGGAAACACTCAGGAACTTCAGTTCACAAGCGGGGTTTTCAAAATTACAGATTGGGCAGATTTCGTAACGTCTCAGGTGATCGGAGGTTTTGAATCGTTAGACTGTTTCAATAATGTAGGAGTAGTAGCCATCGTTGGAATGTCTTCTAAAGGAGCATTAACAACTGCAAGCTATCGTGAGGAAGCTTTAAAAATAGCTTTATCTCACCCTAATGTAATTGGCGGTGTATCTCAGAATAAAATTCCTGAAGAGCTTTTATTATTCACTCCAGGGGTAAACATAGCAGATTCCGGAGATGGTAAAGGACAGCAGTACAATACACCGGAACATGTTTTCAAAACACTTCATACAGATTTTATTATCGTAGGAAGAGGAATCTATAAATCTGATAATCCAGAAGCTTCTGCAATCACTTACAAGACAGAGGGATGGAATGCTTATATTAATTCTTTGGAAAAAAAAGCAATTCAGGGTTAAAATCCTATAAAGTGTATACAAAATAAGTTATATTTGGTCTTTATCACGGATATTTGAAAAAGATCAGCATTTGCCTTATTTTGTTCTGGGGAGTTGTACAGGTTTCTGCACAGACAGACAGTATATATATTGAAGCTAAACTGTCTCCTGACAAAAAGAACCTTGATGTCAGTCAGGAAATTGTTTATTACAATCATTCTGAAAAAGACCTGCAGACCATAAAACTCTTGAATTGGGTTTCCGCTTACAATAAACGCGGAACTTCTTTAGTCTACAGAAAACTGGAAGACCGAAATAACGATTTGCACTTTGCAAAAAGTGATCAATTGGGAAAACTTCTTGAACTGAATATTAAAAATTCTGAAAACGAAGCTATTCCTGTTAATACCCTCTCAGACGAAAATCTTTTTATTCCTCTGAAAAATGTATTAAAACCTGGCGAAAGCGTCACTTTACAGTTGCAATACCGGATGCAGCTTCCCGATAAAACATTTACGGGATACGGCACATCCGCTCAGAATACTGTATTAAAATATTTCTTTATTGTTCCGGATCATTTTGATCCGGACAATATTTCCAAAAGAAACTACCATGACATTGAAGAACAGGTAAGTTTCAATACTTTCTGGACCATAAACTTTGATGTTCCTGTCAATAATTTTGTTGAAGGTAATCTTCCACAGACTCAGATGAATTCATTCAGGGGTTCTCTTGATTCGGATCCTGAGTTTTTGATTTCGCCTACTGGCTATCCTTCCATAAAAACCAATGTTGACGGATCTGAAACTGAAATTAAGTTTGGATACAATCTGAAGCCAGAGGAAAAACAAAATCTGGAATTTTATCTTCCTTTACACTTAAAGTTCCTCAAAGAAAGACTCGGTTTTCTTCCGAAGAGTATTTTTATTTCTGATAAATTCAGGGCTAAAGAAGACTTTTTCGGAAATAATGATATTACGTTCCTGAAATTCAGATTCCAGCTATTTACGAATGCTGAAAAGACCGATCTGGATTATTTTGGAATCATTGCCAAGAAAATTCTTGATGAAAACGTTATCGCCGATAAGGAAAAAGATCATTGGTTCAAAAATGGTTTAAAATCCTACCTGGAAATTCAGTATCTGAAAAAATTCTATGCCGACAGCAAACTTTTAGGTACACTTCCTGAGACTAAAATATTCGGGCTCAAGCCTCTAAAATTATTCCACGCATCCAAAGTAAAGCTGTTGGACCGCTATGGACTCTCCTATCAGTATATCATGCTGCAGAACCTCGATCAGAAGATTGACGAGCACTTTCCTGTTTTGAGTAATTTCAATGACATGGCTATCAGCAGCTTTGAAACAGGAAGCCTTTTTAATTATTCAGCAGATAAAATGGGATATGACCACTTCAATGATATTGTAAAAAATTATATTTCTCAGAATTCCGGAAAAAAAATTAATCCTGATGAATTTCTGACGTCTCTTTCTGAAAAGAATAAATCAACGGCTTATCTTTCCAACTTTTTCAAACAGAAAAACAGGGTTGATTTTAGGCTAAAGAATATTAGAAAAGAAAATGATTCTCTTCAGATAAGAATTGCTAAAAATACCGATGTTTCCATTCCTGTAAAATTGGAAACGGAAACTAAAGAAGGAGAAAAGAAAGCGTATTGGATAGATACTGAAGAAAATCAGCATATCACCACTGTATCTCTTCCTGCTTCAGATAATATTTATAAAGTCACACTAAACAGTGGTTACATTTTCCCTGAATCCAATTACAGGGACAACTTTTTGTATGCGAAAGGAATATTTTCCAATGCAAAAAAAATTAAACTTAAATTAATAAAAGATATTCCGAATCCGGAATACAATGAAATTTATATCAGTCCAAGAGTACGTTTCAACAATACGTATGATAAATTTCTCTTGGGAGTTAATTTAAAAAACCAATCTTTCTTTGACCAAAAATTCCTGTATTCGGTTACACCGACTTATAGTACAGGAACAGGAAAGCTGACGGGTTCAGGAGCAGTTTCCTACTCTTTTCTTCCCGCTGAAAGTATTATCAGAAGCTTAACATTTGGTGTTTCCGGTTCTTATTTCCATTATGATTATGGGTTGGCCTACAGAAAAAGTTCTATTGCGTCAAGTATCAATTTCAGAAAAAATCCGAGAAGTACAGTAAGTAGAAGCGTAGGTATTTCATATAATTATTTTGAAAGAGACCTGAGCCCTTTGATGATTGCCAATAACGATTACAGCAAATATAATCTCTGGAGTATTGGGTATGGCTACAGTGACAGTCAGATGATCCATGAAAAAAGTTTCAGTCTGAGCGCTCAGGGAATGGAAGACTTCAATAAAATAACTGCTGAAGGCTTCTACAGATGGGAATTTGCACCTAAACAAAAGCTGAGCTTACGTTTATTTGCCGGATATTTCATGAGAAACGATACCCGAAACAATCTTTTCGATTATGGTATTTCCAGGGTTTCAAACTACTCATTCTCTTATACCCTTTTGGGAGAAAGTGCCAGCAGCGGACTTCTTTCACAACAGTTTATATTAGCAGATGGTGGTTTCAAATCTTTTCTCCCGGGAACCGTCAACCAATGGATTACTTCTGCAAATGTAGATTCAAGTATCTGGAAAATATTCCATGTGTATGCTGATGCCGGAGTGTATAAAAATAAAGATCTTCCTGCCAAATTCATATGGGATACTGGAGTTAAAGTAAGAATTATCCCGGATTTCCTGGAAGTTTATTTCCCAATACAGTCTTCTTTAGGATTTGAACCTTCCTTTAAAGATTATGGAAAACGGATCAGATATACCCTGATTCTTAATCTTGGGTCAATTATCAATGCAGCAAGAAGAGGCTGGTATTAAGCTTTATTAAAAGTAAAAAGACTATTGTGGATATCTTTGTGGATTAAATTTCAACGATTAATATCTTATATTAAAATAAAAGAACAGCTTGTGAATACAGGCTGTTCTTTATTATTAAAAACTAATCTTTTATAATTTTCTGTGAAATCGGAATATTATTGATCGTTCCGGTTACAATATAAGTTCCTTTGGGAAGCTCGGCAATATCAAGACTTGAGGCTAGTTTTGTAGGTGATTTTTTGACAACCTGTCTGTATGTATCATATACTTTCACATCTTTCACCTCGGTTCCGAAGACAATTCTACTGTCTTTGATAAAGGGATTTTGTACAAACCCGGATTTCACACTGCCTTCCAGAGAAAAGTCAGCCATATTATTATCACTCCCTACTAATGTTCTTTTTATAGCGGTGGTGGTAGTTGGAGAAGGAGCTGGTCCATCTCCTTTAAATTGATCAGCATTGGATCCGTATCCCACAAAGTCCAAGACATTGGATGCAGAAGGTCCTGCTACCTGCACTATATTTCCGGCTAAAGCTATTTTTCCTGATATACTGGAGATTCTTAATCCGGAAGATTTGTTAGGTGTTCCGTCAAAATTAGTTATTGTCGTCGCAATAAAATCTGGTGTAGGTAGATTTTCGGTACCTCCATCAATTGCTGACTCCTGAATCAAATATGTTTCTTCAGGTCCCAGAGTAAAGTCTGGTAACGTATGATATTCGGTAAAAGCACCTATCGCTGGTGCATATTGTATGCTCGCCCCTGTCAAAGAAACCAAATTGGTTCCGATATTTTTAAGGACAATATAATTATTTTTCAACACAGCCCCTGAATTGGCATTACCACCATAGATCTCATTGATCACAATCTGTGCATTTGAAAAAGAGGTTAACAAAAGAAGTCCGGCAAGAGTAAAGATTTTTTTCATCGTATTAATTTTAGAAATGGATTTGTGATAAAAATATCAAAAACAATACCACCAAATTAAGAAATAAAGGCCATACAAAAATTTAAAATCAACAAATAATTACATAAAAAAAACCGCTTCTATGAAGCGGCTCCTTATATTTTTATCTAAAAGAGATTAGTCTTTAAGAACTTTTTGAGATATCGGTTGGTTATTTACTGTACCTGTTACGACATAGTTTCCTTTTGCCAGCTCAGCAACGCTTACAGTTCCGTTTTGTTTTACAGAAGCTTCTTTTACAAGCTGTCCGAACATATTGAAAACTTTTACGTCTTTTACATCAGATCCGAAAACGATCTCGTTGTTTTTAACAAAAGAGTTCTTTACGAAACTTCCTGATTTCGCGTTTTTAGTATCTATAACAGCTAGCGTTCCTGAAGACGAATTTTCTGGAGTTGGAGTACCAGCAGTAAAATCAACATTATTATTATTAGTGTCGATACCATTAGTTCTAGAAATAGATGTTGTATTGGTAGTTGCAGGAGCTGCTGCAGTACCTTCAAATAAGCTTACACCAGTTCCCCAACCAACAAAATCAATAACATTTGATCCATTTGCTGCGGTAGGGCTTGTACTATCACTTGTCAATGCAATTTTTCCACCCGTCCCGGATAGGGCTAAAGGTTGATCAGGAAAGCTAGTTCCACTTGGAGCAAAATCAGGATTAGGTAAATTTTGAGTCCCTCCATTCCCAACAGCTAACTGAATCAGATATTTTTGTCCCGGATTTAAAGTAATTGATGGTAATGCCAACTTATTATTAAGAGGATTGGTATTACTCCCACTTGGTCCAAAAGCCCCTGCAGCCGAAGTATACTGTAAATATGCACCTGTAATCGTAACTGACGATGCTCCTCTATTAATCAATTCAACAAAATCATTTTTTAATGTTGCTCCAGAGTTTCCTCCACCTCCGTAGACTTCATTAATCACAATCTGAGCATTCATAAATGCAGTCGCGGAAATTAATCCTAAAATAGTAAAGATCTTTTTCATGAAAATAATTTTTTTTAATACTTCGTAAAACTACAAAAAAAACGCTATTCAATTTGAATAGCGCTATATATTTAACAATTAGTTAATTAACGAATTATTTTTTAATAATTTTCTCTGAAACAAAATTACCGTTTACAGTTCCCGTTACAATGTAAGTTCCTTCTTTAAGGTCAGAAACATTCAAAGATTGGTTTTCAGAAACAACAGCTGTTTTTACAACCTGGCCAGCAATGTTGAAGATTTTAACATCAGATTTAGTTCCGAAAGTAATATCATTATTTACAACCGTATTTTTAACAAATGAATTTTTGTTTCCTTTAATTTCATGTGTTGCTAATGAAGCAGCAGTACCTACTACTTTTACATCATCAATTCTGTAGTTTCCGTTATTATTGGTAACAGAAGACCATCTAAGGCTTAAGCTAGCTGCATTCTCTGTCTGTACTGGTAACTGAATCGCTACCCCACCATTTACAAGAGCCCAGCTATTAGCATTTTTGGTATACGTATAGGTTACATTATTCCAAGTAGTACCATCTGTACTCCATTGAAAAGTAATATTCTGAGCAAAAGTACTAGTTCCCTTGCCAGCCCAGATAATATTAACATTGCTGTATCCAACTGTAGATAAAGAGTAAGTTAGTGTATGGGTAATTCCGTTAGAACCATTTCCAACGAATACAGCGTTCGTTCCTCCTGAAGCTCCTGAATTATTTGATTGATTAGTTGTATTTCCATTCCATCCATTAGTGGTACTTGTGCTTACCCAGCCAGCTGGTAATGTATTGGTAGTTCCAAAATCTTCTGATAAAAGAGTGGTTTGTCCAAAGGCAGTAGCAGCAAACATAGCAGCCGCTACAAACGAATAAAGTTTTTTCATGATTTAAAAATTTTCTGTTATTAATAATTTCGGGGGCTAAATTACGTTGATTTTTCACGACTTCACAATATTTGGATTAAATTTCTGTTAATAATTCTAAACATCTTAGTATTAACATTTTTTAGCTATTTTTACCAATTATTTTCAGGACTTGCGGAATTTTATTCTTCTATTCGTTTTATTTTTTTTAGGCATATTTTTAGGAAATGCTCAGGTATTTTCATGGAAAAATCCCAACATTCCTGAAGACAGCATTAAAAGAGACAGTATTCTCGCTGCAAGGCTGGAACAGGACATCTTTGCAAAAGATACTCTTGATTTCATAAGAACTCACAACAAGATCATTATTGATGAAGCTGTATTAGCAAAAAATGATAAAAAGAGATTTTTAGGAGAACTTAATTCAAAAGGTTCTATTATCCGTGGGATCACTTTTGGGAATAATCAGGGACAGTCTGTACAGAGTTCCATGGATCTTCAGATCTCAGGGCGATTATCAAAAGATGTTACCATTTTAGCCAGTATTTCAGATCATAACCTTCCCATTCAGGCTGACGGGTATACCCAAACTTTGGAAGAGTTTGACAAGATCTATATGCAGCTTAATATTAAGGAAAAATCTATCCTCAGAGCCGGGCATCTTGATCTTGTAGAAGCTAAAAATTATTTCGCGAAATACCAGAGAAGGAGTATGGGACTTCAGTTTCAGACAGAATTTGGGAAAGAAAATAAAACATTTGTAGATATTTCTGCCGGTGTTGCACGAAGTGAATTCCACCGAATTCGTTTTCAAGGGGTTGAAGGTAACCAGGGACCTTATCGTATGACGGGTAAAAACGGAGAACAGTTTATTACTTTGATTTCAGGTTCCGAACAGGTTTTCATTGACGGGATCTTAATGAAACGTGGAGAAAACCAGGATTATATCATCAACTATAATACGGGTGAAGTTACCTTTACCAGTTTCCGTCCTATTTTCCAGCAGAATTTCATTACGATTTCTTATAACTACGCCAATAGAAATTATTCAAGATATTTATTTACAGGAAAGCTTGAACATCAGAGAGAAAGATTCAAAGTGGGACTTAACTGGTTCATGGAAAATGACAACAAAAATGCACCGCTTTCTTTAAGTCTTTCCAAAGAAGATGAGCAGATCCTTGCTGATGCAGGAAACAATCCTGATCTCATGTATGCACCATCGGGAGTGGTCACCGAGTATGACGTCAATAAAATTTTATATAAATTAAACACAGCCGGAAATTTCTACGAGTTTTCCACTGATCCTAATTTAACACTTTATCAGGTCTCTTTTACTTATTTTGGGGCTAATCTTGGAGATTACAAAATAGCACAGACTACCAATAACGGACGTGTTTTCCAATATGTAGGACCCAATGCGGGAGACTACAGAGCGGTAAGAAAACTTCCTTCCCCTCAGAAATCACAGGTATATTCAGTGAATTCTGAGTATTTATTGAATGAAGGTAAGATAGGCGCTGATATTTCCCTGAGTAATTATGATGTCAATTTATTTTCGTCAAAAGATTCTGATCAGAATATGGGATATGCATGGCGTATCTTCGGGAATAAAAGTTTTACAAAAAACACATGGAAAGGTACTCCAAGTTTTGAATATCAATACATCGACAAACAGTTTCATATTCTGGACCGTATCAACGATGTGGAATTCTCCAGAGATTTTAACCTTGCACAAGAATTTAACAAAAAGACTCAAAACAGGTTTATTTTCAGCTTCCTGAATAAATGGAATAATAAATCTACTTTAAATTATCGTGTCAATTATTTGAACGAGCAAAATTCTTACAAAGGACTTAAAAATGACCTGGACTTCGGCTGGATTACAGGAAAATTCTTTACCAAAGGGAATCTATCTTACTTGAATACCAATGCAACCTTACAGGACACTAAATTCATCCGTGGAGGGGCTTCAACTGAGTTTACCGGTAAAAAAGGAAGCTGGACTATCGGCGGAAGTATGGAGCATAACGAGAAAAAATACAATGACACCCAACTTATGGATGTCACGAGTTTTAGTTGGAAAGAGCTCTTTTTACAAAAGAAAATCGGTGACAGTACAAGAACAAAGTTATTGGCAAAAGTATACATGCGAGATAACGACTCTGTGCGTGACAACAGACTTCAGAATATGAACAATATTTTGGGGATCATGGCGGAGAGCCAGATCATCAAAACAGAAAGAACTACTTTAAATGCTTTAATCCATTACAGAAAATTCTTCTACTCCGGTCCGGAAGGTAATGTAACCCGAAATAATGACTTCGTTGTTGGAAATATCCTTTACAATCAACAGCTTTTCAGAAACGGTATGCGTCTTCAGGCTTTCTACGAGCTTGGAAACGGACAGGAAGCACAAAGGGAATTCCAGTACATCAAAGTTACAGACGGACAGGGAGTTTATAAATGGACGGATTATAACGGAGATGGTATTCAGCAGCTGGACGAATTTGAAATTGCCGAATATTCCGATCTTGCACAATATATCCGTGTCTACACCAATTCTGTAAGGTATATTCCTTCCAATAAAAATAAAATACAGTTAGCTTTATTTGTAAATCCGGCTATTGTTTTCAATTCAGAAAATGGATTTCTAAAACGCTGGAATTTCAATATTTCATTAAATTCTCAAAACTCATTCTATAAAAAAGATAAAGTTCTTGTGTTGAATCCTTTTGAAAAGAACAGCGATCAAATCCTTAAAAATCAGAATATCCTTGCTTCCGTACAGTTCAATCCGACTGATAAATCAGGATGGAACGGAAACTACAGACTCATCACGAATGATAACCTTATTAATGCTAATTTCAGTAATGAAGAGCGTGAGCAGGTTTCTCATTTTCTGAATGTTGGATATTGGTTCAATAAAGAATTCAGGGTCGATTGGGAAAATTCTGTTCATGATATCAAAAACTCTTCACAATTATTTGCGACAAGAGATTATCGTCTTAATAATTTTGAAACCAAACCTAAGGCGACATATAAATTTACGGATGCTATTCAGGCAGAATTGTCTTCTGCTTTCCGTCAGAAACAAAGATTAGATGGTGAAGAGCTTCTTAAAGCTTTTGATGTTACAGGAACTATCCAATGGGAGCGTAGAAAGACTTCCATCCGTGGAAACTTCTCATTCATCAGCAATAATTTTACAGGAAATAATTTCAGTATTGTAGGAAACCAGATGCTGGATGGTCTGAAGCCTGGGAAAAACCAGGTATGGAGTGTATTTATTCAACAAGCCATCAACTCGTTTATCCAATTGAATCTTAATTACGAAGGAAGAAATTCAGGTGAACGAACAATTCACATTGGAAGTATGCAGGTAAAGGCAAGTTTCTAGCATTAATGGTTACTTTTTAAATAAAAAATCCCCAATATCACTATTGGGGATTCTCTTTTGTTATGAGTTATATTTTATTTTTTAATAACTTTCAGTGATTGCGAACCTTTTTCTGCATTTACTTTTAAGATATAAACTCCAGCAGGAGCACGTCTCATATCTACAGAACCTTTTTCAGCATTGATTGTTTCACTAAGAATTCTCTGTCCTGAAACATTATATACTTCAACATCTTTGATTCTACTGTCATTATTGATATAAAGATAATCTACCACTGGATTCGGATAGAAGCTTACAGTATTCTTTTTAGCAGCATCATTTACCGCTAGTACAGCAACTGTAAATTCAAAACTTCCAAGATCCGGAGTGAGAGCATTTCGTACATTCCCATCTGCATCTAATGTTACTTCTACCACAGGAGTTCCTTTATTATCAAGAGCTGCATTTCCGGTAGCAGACACATGGAAATCAGTAGCAGATACAAACACAGGCAGAACGTTCAGAGAGTTTGCATTGCCACCAAATCCTAACTGAATATCAGCAAGTGTCGCTTTTGCAAGACCTCCAATATATCCCAGATTTGTCCCGGAAGAATAGAAATTATTATAATTAATAGTAGAAAAAACGTTACTGAGCGCTCCTGCATAAATCGTATATCTATCCCCTGCCTGGGTTTGGGTATTTACAAAAAGATTATTTCTCACATCAATACCTCCTAAACCGGTTACTCCGCTGGTAATATTAAACGCAGAAGGTCTTCCTGCAACAGTCTGGTTAACATCCATGACAACTGTATTATAATATACTTTATATCCTCCCCCTGCGGCAATAACAATTCCGTTTCCGTTATCATTGACTCCACCAGTCGTTGCATATCCATAACCAGCTATACCATTCACTACATTATTAGAAACCAACGTATTAGCTATAAGACTTGTTGTTGCCAGATAAATTCCCTGAGCTCCATATCCGCCAATATTGGTATTTTTTATACCATTTATCTTATTATTATCAATGGTCAGTCCGGCTGTTAGCGCACCCCCCGCATAAATTCCCGCAAACAGAGTTCCTGTTCCACTAGAAGTAAAATTGGAAATAGTATTTCCCCTTATGATAATATTGGCTACCGCAGATGCTCCTGTATTACCGGAGGTAACGGTAATCCCGGAAGCTCCACCCGTAGATGTTCCGGTATATCCGAGATTGGTAATAGTATTTGAAATAATTGAAGAGTTTACAGTAGCAGTAGCAAACCAGACCCCTCTTTTGATTTCGGTACTGGCAGTTTCAAAATTACCAATAATATTATTGCTGACGGTCACTCCGTCTGCACCCTGTACATACACTCCTCCAAGACGATTGGCATCTGCTCCGGAAGCACTTATATCATTACCGGTAACCAATGTATTTGCTCCGTTTCCTACTGCTGTGGCTGCAAATAAATAAATTCCCATATAAGCTTTCTTTATAGAATTATTCTGGATGGTAACATTATTAAAGAAGCCTCCAACAGGGGTTGTAGCTCCGTCATACATGACTAAAGCTGAAGAGCTATTGATACCATTTATAATATTCAGGTTTTTAACCATAATATTGCTATTAGCCACCGCCGCAGAAGCTGCAATAAATGTAAGTACCTGCGGTGCAGTAACAGAGGTATTAGTAAGGGTAAGGTTTCTTGTTGTTCCTGAAGCAACATTGCTTCCATCCAAAGTAATATTACTACCCTGGATTCTCACTAAAGGGGCACTGGCAAGATCACCAGAAATTGTAGCCGTAACTCCTACAGCAGGTTTTATCGCAACTGAGGTGTAGATGGTTGCTCCACCACTGGCATTCAAACTGGCAGTTGCTGTTTCTGTTGTACTAGCTGTGATACTGATTGAAATTGCTCCCTGATGTGTTCCCGCATTAATAGCGTCAAATGCTCCCTTTAACGTAGTATAGGTTCCTGTAGCTGTTCCTGCTGTAGCAGAAACGTTCACTTGTGAATAAAAATTTGATGAAGCTAAAATTGCCATCAAATAAAATAGAATTTTTTCATATCATTAATTTTTATTACACTAAATATAAAAAATAATTTTCAATAAATCAACAAAAACATTGAAAATCAGATAAATATATATAATAAAATTTAAACAAAATATCTTAAAGTTCCTTAAATAAACAAACAAACGTAAAACAACAAACAATATAATAAATAGCAAAATATTGTTTTTTCAGAATTTCGTAAATTTGCATCATGATAAAAATAGGCAACATAGAACTGCCGGAATTTCCACTTTTGCTGGCTCCGATGGAAGACGTAAGTGATCCTCCGTTCAGACGTTTGTGTAAAATGCACGGTGCAGATCTAATGTATTCGGAATTTATTTCTTCCGAAGGATTGATTCGTGACGCTATTAAAAGCCGTAAAAAGCTGGATATCTTCGATTATGAAAGACCCGTTGGTATACAAATTTTTGGTGGAGATGAAGAAGCTATGGCCATGTCTGCCAGAATTGTTGAAACGGTAAATCCGGATCTGGTAGATATCAATTTTGGGTGTCCTGTAAAAAAAGTTGTCTGCAAGGGAGCTGGAGCTGGAGTTTTGAAAGATATTGACCTTATGGTTCGTCTTACGAAAGCCGTTGTAAGCTCTACCCACCTGCCTGTAACTGTTAAAACCCGTTTAGGATGGGACAGCACCAGCATCAATATTGATGAAGTAGCAGAACGTCTTCAGGAAACAGGAATCAAAGCTCTTACCATACATGCCAGAACCCGTGGTCAAATGTACAAGGGTGAAGCAGATTGGGAACATATTTCAAGAATTAAACAAAATCCTAATATTGAAATTCCAATTTTTGGAAATGGTGATATAGATTCTGCTGAAAAAGCATTAGCATATAAGCAAAAGTACGCATGTGACGGTATTATGATCGGACGTGCTGCTATTGGCTATCCATGGATATTTAATGAAATCAAACATTTCTTTAAAACAGGAGAACACTTACCCGCTCCTACTATATCAGACCGATTACTGGCAGTCCGCCAACATGCGGAGTGGAGTGCAGAATGGAAAGGAGAAAAATTAGGATTGATTGAAATGAGACAGCATTACAGCAATTATTTCAGAGGAATTCCTCATTTCAAGGATTTCAGAAAAAAGTTCCTGGAAGTTTTCACATTGGAAGAAATGAACAGCCTAATCAAAGAAACCCAACAGTTCTACGAAGAATATCAGGCACAGATATAAAACAAAAACCATCAGTTAAACTGATGGTTTTTTTATATTTTGAATTTTATATTTAATATCCTTCTGATGAAGCTTCATCTTTAATTAATGCTAAAGCCGAAGAGGTACCTATCCTTTTAACTCCCATACTGATCATTTTCTCAGCATCTTCAGGAGTTCTTACACCTCCTGCTGCTTTTACAGGAAGTTTCCCTGCATTATTAAGCATAATGGTAACCCCTTCAAAGGTTGCTCCATTAGGTTTCCCATCGGTAGTTTTGAAAAATCCTGTCGAAGATTTAACAAAAATTTTTGACCAGTCATTTTCGGAGAAGTTCTCTTCTGCCCAGGTAGATATATTTTTAGTAAGATCAGCAATTTGCTCATCAGTCAGTGCTGCAATTTCAATAATCCATTTTACAACTTTATGATGTTCAAGGGATAATGCCGTACATTTTACAAATTCCTCTTTTACCAATTCTATATTTCCGTGCAGATAAGCAGTATAATTAATTACAAAATCCAATTCATCTGCACCATCTTCAATTGCTTTTGAGGCTTCTGCAAGCTTTTCATCAATTGAATACGTGCCTTCGTGAAAGCCTATCACAGTTCCTACTGCAACATTTGAATTTCTTTCCTGAATATATTTCTTGATCTCAGATACATAATCCGGACGAATCATCACGGCAAAAATATCATTCTCAATAGCTTCCTGGGTGAGTTCTTTGTCTTTTTGAAGTGTTTCTTCATGGGAAATACCTGATTGTTCTGGTGTTTTCAAGTAAGTTGAATCCAAATATTGGGCTATGTTCATATCGTTATACTTTCAATTGTCTGTAAATACCTTGTTCCAAAGATATAAAAGTTTCTGTTCGTGTTACTCCTTTTAGTTTTTGAATTTTGCTAAGAATCTGCATCAAGTGATCATTATCTTTACAAAGAACTTTTAGAAATATTGTGTAATTTCCTGTTGTATAGTGAGCTTCTACTACTTCATTCACATCATGTAAAGATTTTACCACATCTGGATAATGACTTGGCTGATCCAGAAATACACCAATGTAGGAAGTCACCTTATATCCAATTTTTTTAGGATTAAGGAATGATATTGAATTTTCAATAACTCCTGCATGTTCAAGTTTCTTGATTCTTTGATGTACCGCAGTAGTTGAAATCCCAACATGTTTTGAAATGTGGGCTAAGGAAGTTTTGGCATTATCCATCAACATGTAGATAATCTCTTTGTCAATAGAATCCAAATGGTAGCTTGTGTTGCTCGAATTTTTCATTTTCTACTTTTTTATTATTTATGTTTTTTACTGTAAATTCTTAAATTTTACAAAAACCGGAAAGTGGTCACTATATCCTCCCAAATACCGTGTACCGGCATAAGTTCGGAAAGGACGTCCTTCAAAATTTCTGGCCTTGCTGCTTATGTTTTCAGAATTAAATATATGGGCATCCTGAAAAGCCAGCGTCTTATTATCAAGTAAAGATCTTGACATAATGATCTGATCATACAGCAATCCAGATTTATAATGAAAAGTAGAATAATTTCTAGAAGAAAACAATTGCTGAAAAGGATTCATTAAAACCTTCTCATGCTGATTGTCATAAAGAATCTGCACTAAATTTTCATCATCCGGGTTTTCGTTAAAATCACCACACAATATGACATGCTCTTTATCAGCATTTACTAATTTCATAATCCGTTCCCGGACTTCATTCAATATAAAAGTTCTTTTCGGTTTATTGACATCTTTTTCGCGTTTAGAGGGAAGATGCGCGATAAAGACATTAATAATTTCTCCTTTATATTTAATTTTCGAAAAAAGTACGTCTCTGGTTGTGTCGTAATATTCTGTGTTTTTATTCACTATCTCAAAAAAGAAAGTAATGGTCTCTGAATCTATTACCTCTACTTTATTTTTATCATATAACATGGCTACATCCACTTTTCTTTCGTCCATAGAATTGTAATGTACAATTCCATATTGCGAATTAAAGGGTTCCATCTCCACGAGATCTTCCAGAACTTTCCTTCCGGAAACTTCAGACAATCCTATTACAAATGGCATTACCCCATTATCCTCCTTCATCAGCTGAAATACATGGGAGATTTTGAAAAGCTTGTTATTATATCTCTTTTCATCCCAATTCCTTAATCCTGACCGGGTAGGATCTAATTTGTGGACAGGTTTCGGATCGGGTAAAAATAAATTTTCAACATTATAAAAAGAGAACAACTCCATCTACACTAATTTCTATACTTTTTAATTTATTATGTTCTTTTTATTTCAAGATATAAATCCATTATTTTTTCAAATCCCGTTGATTCAAACGTCTATAAGAATAAATAAATTTCAATAAAAAAACAATTCAAATATAATAAAAATACCAATGAAATAAGCCAAAATAAATTAATTTTTCAATCATTCGAGAGTTTTGCTATATTAGTCAAAATTGAAACAATATACTAAATCAAGAATAAGAGAAATAAAATATTAATTTAAAATTAGAAATATTAATATTTTTCATACCTATCATATTTGCAACAAATATTATTCCACTTGCCTTAATAGCACACGGGATTAAATAGGTTAGCCAGAATCAAATAAATCCCGGCAAATTTGATTTAAAGTAAATCGGGACGTTTTTCTGTGGTAATTCTTACAGCTTCATCATGACGCCATTCCTCAATTTTTCCAGAATTCCCGCTCAGTAAAATTTTAGGAACATCCAGTCCTTTATAACTTTCGGGTCTGGTATAAATTGGTGGTGAAAGAAGATCATCCTGAAAGCTGTCTGTCAAAGCACTCTGCTCATCATTCAAAACGCCGGGAAGCAATCTTATGATGGAATCTGCAAGAACGCATGCTGCCAGTTCTCCTCCTGTAAGAACGTAGTCACCAATTGAAATTTCTTTTGTAATATGAAGGTCTCTTACTCTTTGATCTATCCCTTTGTAATGTCCGCAAAGAAAGATTAGATTTTCTTTTATAGAAAGCGTATTGGCTATTTTTTGATTCAAAGTAACTCCATCTGGGGTAAGGTATATCACTTCATCATAATTTCTTTGAGATTTAAGTTCTGAAATGCATTTATCCAGCGGTTCAATCATCATGACCATTCCTGCTCCACCTCCGTAAGGTTCATCATCAATCTGCCTGTGTTTATTGATTGCCCAGTCTCTCAGTTGATGAAAATGTACTTCCGCCAGCCCTTTATCCATCGCTCTTTTCAAAATAGAGGTTTTAAACGGACTTTCCATCAGTTCAGGAAGTACGCTTATTATGTCAATTCTCATTGTAATGTTCCGTTTTTCTTAGTAGGTATAATAATTAATCTTAAAGAAGAATCTTTGTTGATATAGCTCCACATCCAGTTGAAGAATATGGCCAGTTTATTTCGAACGCTCAAAATTAGCATTAAATGGAGAAACATCCAGAAATACCAAGCCAGAAATCCCTGAAACTTGACAAATGGCAGATCTACAACGGCTCTATGCTTCCCTATGGTCGCCAGAGAGCCTTTATCATCATACTCATATTCTTTCCATTCGTCCTGATGTTTCTTTAATAGATTTTTACCTAAATTTTTTGCCTGATTAATGGCTACATTAGCCACCTGAGGGTGCCCTTGTGGATACTTTGGTGTTTCCATATAGGCAATATCTCCGATAGCATAAATATTGTCGTACCCTTTGATTCTATTATATCGATCTACAATATATCTGTTTCGCATTAAGTTTTCTTCCGGGAAACCTCCTACAACATTTCCGGTAACTCCAGCAGCCCAGATTACATTGTTGGACGAAATTTCTTTTCCACTTTTAAGGTGTACTTTATCCCCATCATAATCTGTTACCACTTCTCCACTCAGAAAAGTTACTCCAAGATCTTTAAGATACTTTTCCGATTTTTCTTGTGCTTCACTGCTCATTACAGCAAGTGGTTTTTCGGTAGAGCTCACCAGAATAATCTTCAGATGGTCAAAGTTCATATAAGGGTAATCTCTGGGAAGAATATCTTTTTTCATCTCAGCAAAAGCTCCCGCCAGCTCCACTCCGGTGGGCCCACTTCCTACAATCACGATATTCCAGTTTCCGTCATCGCTTCTGCTTTTTTCAATGATAAGTTTTTCAAAGGTCATCAGTACATGATTTCTGATACTGATGGCCTCCTGGGTATTTTTCATCCCAAAAGCTCTTCCTTCTAATTCTTTGTTTCCGAAAAAATTGGTTTTACAGCCCGTTGCAATGATGAGTTTATCATATGTAAATTCGGCTTCGTCGGTAATGACTTTATTGCTGGCAGGGTCTATTTCTTTCACCTCTGTCATCCGAAACTGTGTGTTTCTGGATTGCTGAAAAATCTTTCTGAAGGGGAAAGAAATGTTGGAAGGTTCTATCCTTCCTGAGGCTACCTGATAAAAAAGCGGCTGAAACATATGGTGGTTCATCCGATCCAGAACAATAACCTTTTTGTTCTTGTTATTCAATGTTTTTGCAAGCTGCAGCCCCGCAAATCCTCCTCCTATAATGATGATTTTTTCGCGTGTTTCCATAATACACAAATTTACTGATTTTATTTTAGCATTTAGCAGTGAAAAAAGTTAGTTTTGCAAAACTTTATGACACCAAAAAAGTACACCAAAAAAACTGCCAAACAGGTCCATAAATCAAGACGGAAGAAGTATTTTTTCCGAAGATGGGTAATATTGGGAATATTGATCGTAGCATTGATAGGAACCGGATTTTATTTAAAGCAGTCTGTAAGCTATTATTATGCGTTGTACTTTAATAAGTTTAAGCACAAAAAACTTCACAACAGTGAAAAGGAAGCGGCAAGAATTCAGAGAATACTAAGCAGTAATCTGGATAAGACGTATGGTTTTGATGTTTCTCATTATCAAAACAGGGAAGATATCAAATGGGACAGTCTCAGTATTGGCAATAAAACAATTCCATTAGAGTTTGTCGTAATGCGTGCTACAATGGGAAACCGAAGTGCTGATAAACATTTTGATGAATTTTGGGAAAGTGCCAAAAAACATGAGCTTATCCGTGGTGCCTATCATTTTTACAGAGCTGATGAAGATCCCGTTATTCAGGCTAATAACTTTTTAAACAATGTAAAACTGGAAAGCGGCGACCTGCCTCCTATTTTAGATATTGAAAAAATCCCAAAGCGTAAGACCAATAAAAAATTGATTGAAGACCTGAAAGTATGGTGTAAAATCGTGGAAGATACGTATGGTCAAAAACCTATCATTTATACGTATTATCATTATTATAAAGATTTTCTGAAAGGTGAGTTCGAAGGGTATCCTTTATGGCTGGCCAATTACAATGATGTCCCCTCTCCTTCTCCGGATGATGAGTGGGATTTCTGGCAGTTCACAGAAAACGGTATCGTTCATGGCATCAACGCCAAAGTGGATATTGATATTTATAATGGAAATTCCTGGTCGTTAAAAAGACTGACACTGGATTAAAAATACCAAAGGAAGCTAGAAGCAGGAAGATGGGAATTAATACTGACCGCATAATTCATATCGGCTTTCAGAAATAATCTGTCTTATATAACTTCCAGCCTCCATCTTTGCACTTCCAGCTTTTAACTATCTCTTTGATAATTTTAAAGGATATTCATCACCTCTTCCCAGGAATGCACTCTTTTATAAGTATCATTTTCTATCAGCTCATTATGAGGCTGGGTGAATATTAATCTTTCCCCTGAAAAATGATCCAGATTTTTTGGATAATCATCAATCATTACATCTCCGGAAACCACTTTTTTACTTCCGCAAAGAACAATCTGTTCCCAGGTGATGAATGGAAAATGCTCTGCCAGCCAGTCGTATTTTTCCCTTAAGCTATTGGGAAACTCCATTCCTGCAGATACAATATAGAGATCGTATTTGTTATTCAGATATTCCATCGCTTCGCGGCTTCCTTTCATTACAGGTAAGGTTCTGAAAAACCCAACTTCATTAACGTGTTTTTTTCCATTGGGAAAAGACTCTATTTCAGGTTTACCCGTCAAATCGCTGATTGGAATTTCTCTTCCTGTATCTCTTTTTTCAAATTGCACCAGCTGATGATATACATCTGCCATTACCCCGTCCATGTCGACAATTACTTTTTTCATTACTTCAATCAGATTTTTATATTAATATTTTTACTGTGTTAATTAAATTATAGGCTATCAAATTTACTGAATAGTTTTTTCAGACAATGGACACAGTCTATTAAAAAATTATAAATATTCATTTTATAAAAGAGGTTCAGGAAAATTTTAGGCTACATTTTCGTACTTTTGCAGTTCAATTCAAAATCAATATCAAACCATTACATTCCAATGAATTACGTTTCTGTAGAAAACCTTACTAAATCTTATGGCATCAAATTTTTGTTCGAAAATATCTCTTTTCATGTCAATGAAGGTGATAAAATAGCCATTGTTGCCAAAAACGGAAGCGGAAAATCTACCCTTCTTAAAATATTAATGGGGAAAGAAATTGCAGACAGTGGCAATGTGATGATCAATAAGGATATTCAGGTAGTCTTATTTGACCAGGAAATCGATTTTGATTCTCATCTCACTATTGACGAATTTATGATGACACTTGATTCTGCGCCCATTCAGGCCTTAAAAAATTATCATAAATCATTACTTTCAACAGATTATGATTTCATTGAAAAAGCTCTGGCTGAAATGGAAATTCATAAAGCTTGGGACCTGGAGAATGATATGAAACAAATTCTCTCTCAGTTGAAAATCACAGATCTGGAAGCTAAAATGGGAACACTTTCCGGAGGACAGATCAAACGTGTGGCTTTAGCAAAATTGTTAACTGAAACAAGAGCCGAGCACCGTCACACTCTTTTGATCATGGATGAGCCAACCAACCACCTTGATGTAGAAATGGTAGAATGGCTTGAAAGCTATCTAAGCAAAGCCAAAATAACATTAATTCTGGTTACTCACGACAGGTATTTCCTTGACAGCGTTTGTGACATTATCTGGGAAATGGAAGATAAAAATCTATACTTCCACAATGGTTCGTATGCGACTTATCTTGAGAACAAAATGATTCGTGAGGACAATATGAATTCCACAATCGACAAGGCGAATAATCTTTACAGAAAAGAACTGGAATGGATGCGAAGACAGCCTAAGGCCAGAACTACAAAATCAAAGTCTAGACAAGAAGACTTTTACGAAACTGAAAAAATAGCTAAAACCGATACCCGAAAAGAATCTCTGGAACTCGACTTTGAAATGAAAAGACTCGGAAATAAAATTTTGGAACTTCGAGATATTTCTAAAAGTTATGACGAGAAATTATTAATAAAAGATTTCAGTTATCAGTTTCAAAGAGGTGAGAAAGTAGGAATTGTAGGAAAAAATGGTGCTGGAAAATCTACATTACTGAATATTATCCAAGGTCTTGAGCCAAAGGATTCCGGAGAAATTGAAACCGGAGAAACGATCAAATTCGGATATTTTTCACAAAAAGGACTGAAATATAAAGAAGAGGAAAGAGTAATTGACTTTATCAAAGAAATTTCCGAAAACTTCCCTTTAGCTAACGGAAGAACGATCTCTGCATCGCAATTTTTGAGGCTATTCTTATTTGATGACCAAACGCAATACTCACCTATTTCCAAACTTTCAGGAGGTGA
This sequence comes from Chryseobacterium sp. MEBOG07, assembly GCF_021869745.1. Taxonomy (NCBI): domain Bacteria; kingdom Pseudomonadati; phylum Bacteroidota; class Flavobacteriia; order Flavobacteriales; family Weeksellaceae; genus Chryseobacterium; species Chryseobacterium sp. MEBOG07. Next base: position 1,165,696 of record NZ_CP084579.1, on the reverse strand, counting down.
AAAAAGAAGGCTCCACCTGATGTATATTTTGTATCAGAATCCCAACTTTCTGATATTTGATGAACCTACCAATGATTTGGATCTTCCAACTTTGACTGTTCTGGAAAATTTCTTGCTCAACTTTCAGGGTAGTTTGATTATTGTTTCCCACGACAGATATTTCATGGACAGAATCGTAGGCCATGTTCTTGCATTTGAAGGAGATGGAAAAATCAGAAATTTTGTTGGAACTTTCTCAGAATACAGAGAAGCTAAAAGCCGTGAGGATGCCTTAGAAAAAAATACAGTATCAAAGCAGCCAGAACCTGTAAAAGAAATAGTAGCAGTAAAAGAGGTTTCTGAACCTGTTTCTAAAAAAGAAAAATGTCTTTTAAGGAACAACGTGAACTGGAAACCATAGAAAAAGAAATGCCAGAACTTGAAAAAAAGCGTGCTAAAATAATGGATCAGCTTAATAATGAAACGGAATATGAAAAAGTTGCAAAACTATCTGCCGAGCTGGAAACTATTTCTGAAAAGCTAGAAGAGTATGAAATGAAGTGGCTGGAACTTCAGGAAATCCTTTAGTAATAATGAATTAAAAATTATGAATTATGAGTTGGTATAAAGTTGACAACCGCTATTATTCTCCAACTCATAATTCATAAATCATAATTTATAATTCAATTACTCTTTCTTCATTTGCACTTTTCAGGGAAGCATCAATGATTTTCATATTCTGAATAACTTCTTTCCCCGGAGATGGCAGCGCATATCCAAAAACGATGTGTTCATAAATCTGCTGGTAATAATTCATATAATTTCCAGCTTCACTGACGGTCAGTATTCTTTCTGTTTCAGAATTTTCATGTAAGACATTTAAAATTCCGTCTGTTCCTTTTAACGGCTCAGCCCACTCTTTACCATATTCGGGAATAGCTCCTGCTACCAATTCGTTTTCCTGATTATCGGTTCTTTCCTGTAAGAAAGTTCCTTTGTCACCATGAATAGTATAAGCATAGTGTGCTTCTTTACTGAAAACCGAAGATTTTAGTCTTACTCTCAGATCATTTTTATAGAATAGCAGGATCTCGAAATAGTCATTCGCAAACTCCTTTCCCTTCATAGAAAATACATCGGCAAACAATTTTTCAGGATATCCGAAATACTGTACCGCCTGATCTACAAGATGCGATCCCAGATCATGAAGCGATCCTGAACCTACCTGATCCGGGCTTTCCTTATGCTGTTTTCCACTAGGTGTCGTTCGGAATCTGTCGAAACGGATTTCAGCTTCTTTAATATTCCCTATTTTCTGATCATTTAATATCTTTTGTACCTGTAAAAAATCACGGTCAAATCTTCGGTTTTGGTATACACTTAAGAACAATCCTTTTTCTTCGGCCAGCTGCACAAGTTCTTCAGCCTCGGAAACATTGACTGTAAAAGGTTTTTCTACAATGATATTTTTCCCTGCTTCCAATGCTTTTTTTGCATATTCATAGTGTGTCTGAACCGGAGTGTTGATAATGACCAACTCTATATCTGCTTGCTGAAGCATTTCCTCAACAGAGCGGTAAATGGTTGCTTCAGGATATTTTTCTTTTGACTCTTCTTTACTTCTTTCTACCACTGCAGAAATAGAAAATCCCGGATGCTCCTTTAAAAAGGGTGCATGGAAAACTTTCCCACTCATTCCAAAGGCACAAAGCCCTGCTTTTACCAATTGCATATTATAATTTTTAACAAATATATTCATAAAAAATTCTCTATCCCTTCGTATAAAGTAACTATAGAAATAATCCATGCCATTATTAACAGAATATGATTTAAATCATAAAATTATTTTTATCTATTCTAAACAAATACTTACATTTGCGCCTTATTTAAAACTGTTCTACATAAAAATAATATGAAAAGACAATTACTTTCTTTAGGTCTTCTATTTATCGCTGTTTCAGCGAGTTCGCAGATGAAAAATGCTGAAGCAGATACCATCAGAACTCAGACCATTGAGGATATTAATCTTCATAAAACAGGAAATCCAAACCAGGCAAAGCCATTTTCAACAAAATCTAATTTGACGGTAATGGAAACCCCTCAACCTATTGCCATTGTTACTCATGAAATTATTGAGCAGCAGCAGGCAAAACAGTTGAGTGATGTTCTTCAGAATATAAACGGAATGTACATTACTTCATCCCGAGGTAATTCTCAGGACAGTTTTGGTGGACGTGGTTTTATCTTAGGAAATGACAATATTTTCAAGAATGGAGCAAGGATAAACAGTGGAGTTTTCCCTGAAGTAAGTGGTCTTGAAAGAGTGGAAGTATTAAAAGGAGCCAACGCAATGCTTTATGGAAATACTGCTGCCGGAGGTATTATTAATATGATTACGAAAAAGCCTAAATTCAATTTTGGCGGAAGTGTAGGATTAAATGGTGGAAGCTGGAATTCTTACAAACCAACAGTTGATATTTACGGACCACTATCTAAGAATGTTGCTTTCAGAATAAATGGAACTTACGAATATGCTGAAAGTTTCAGAGATGTTGTACAATCTGAAAAATACTACTTCAATCCTTCATTCTTATTTAATTTAAGTGAAAAATCTCAATTAATTGTTGAGGCAGATTATCTTAAAAATAATTTCACCCCGGATTTCGGGACTGGATCTATTACTGAAAAAGACCAAAGCTATAGGTTGAATGATGTTGTTTCCAGAAATGCTTTCTTCGGAACTGACTGGCAATATCAAAACGTACAGCAAGCTTCTACGAATGTAACTTTTAATCATCAATTTAACGAAAGATGGTCTTTGAATGCTAATGCTTCTTACCAAAACTATACTAAGGATTATTTTTCTTCTGAAAGAGTACAATGGGGCTACAGCTCGCCTACTGCTACCAGACTTTCATGGAACAGACCTTTTGGTAAAACGTACAATGAACAAAACTATACTTCTGCACAAGTAAACTTAAACGGTGAATTCAATACAGGAAAAATCAACCATAAAGTTTTGATTGGTGCTGATGCAGATTACAGCCAGGCAGATGCTTATACCTATACTTTAGGTGCTACTTCTAATGTTTTATTCTTAGATGATCCTTCAACATGGGGAAGTGTTGACATGCCAAGTTCTACCCTTAATACAAGAAACAGAATTAACACAAGAAGAATCGGGGTATATGCACAAGATTTCATTAGCTTAACAAAACAACTTAAAGTTATTGCAGGTTTAAGATGGTCTTATGTAGAAAATATGCCTACATTGACTACTCGTTTTACGGCAAATGAAAAATTTGAAGTATCCAATTCCTCAACTGCGGACAATGCATTTTCTCCAAAAGTAGGGTTGGTGTATGCTCCTAATGAAAACCTTTCAGTGTTTGCAACGTATACTAACTCATTTGCTTCAAATGCAGGATATACTTCAGATCAATTTAATACAGTAAATACCAATCAACCAGCTGCGCAAGTTCAAAATCAGTTAGCTACTTTATCAAGACAAAGCATAAAACCATCAACAGTTGATCAATACGAAATTGGTGTTAAAAAGAATTTCTGGAACAATGCTTTAGCTGTTAACTTAACGGCTTACCAGATTATGTACAATAATTATTATCAAACCTATTGGTTCGCTTCTACTCCAAACGGAGCTCCGGTAAATTCAACAGATACGAATCTTAAAGAATTTGCAGGAAATATGAGAAGCCGTGGTGTTGAATTAGATATTACAGGAAATCCGACAGAAAACTTATCTATAATCGGAGGTTTCTCTTATAACAATTCCGTTTATACTGACACTCCTGAAAAGGGATATGTTGAAAACCAAAGATTGGTAAGAACACCTGCTACAACAGCGAATGCTTCCGTTTTCTATAAATTTACAAACTATGTAAAAGGATTAAAAGTTGGAGCTGGAGTTTACTTCATTGGAGACAGAATCGCTGGATGGAATGACACAAAATCTACAAACACTAGTAGAAACAATGTGAGTAGAATGTTTGATCTAAAAGACTACACAACAGTTTCTGTATCAGTTGGCTACGAGTGGAAGAAGTTCTCTATCCAAGGAAGAGTGGGGAACCTGTTTGATGTTGTGAACTACAATGTTCACGAAAATTATTCTGTGAACCCAATCACTCCGAGAAACTATTATTTTACTTTGACGTACAAACTTTAGAATTCTTTATATAATAATTCTTTCATTAAAAGTGGAAATTGCATTTTTGCAGTTTCCACTTTTGAAATTTAAAAACAAAAACAAACAATAAGATATGGACAAGATTAAAGACACAAGAAGCTTTATGAGAATCACCCACCGTTATCTGGGATATTTCCTTGCAGGTATTATGGCTGTGTATGCATTAAGCGGAATTCTTCTGGTTTACAGAGACACAGATTTTCTTAAGAATGAAAAGAAATATGAAAAAAACATCGCTGCCAACCTTTCAGAGAAAGAACTGAAAAAAGAGCTGAAGATGAAAGGTCTTGAAGTAGAGAAAACAGAAGGAAGTGTTCTTTATTTTAAGCAGGGAACGTATGACAGCGCAACCGGAAAGGCAAAGTATACTAAGAAGGAATTACCTTTCGTACTAGATAAAATGGTTTCTCTTCACAAATCTCAGTCTAAAGATGCGATCTCCCCGTTAAGTGTGTTCTTCGGAGTTTCTCTTTTCTTTTTTGTAATTTCAAGTTTCTGGATGTTCAATCCTAAGACCAAAGCATTCAAGCGTGGAATCAAATTTACTATTGCCGGTCTTATTATTTCTATCATTCTTTTATTTATATAACAATATTAGAAAGCCAAAAGAAGGAAAAAGCAAGCATTTTCATTACTAAATTTTTATCATAAAATTTTATCATTTTTATTTCAAAGAATATTTATCGTTACGATATTACCATTAAATATGTTAAAAAAATAAAATAAATCCACCTTACAATATTAACGTTTATTTAGAAAAATTACGTAAAATTAAGAGTATGGCACATTTATTGTCTTTTCTATAATTCGTGAATAATAAACATTTAATTATTAAAATAATAAATTATGAAAAAACTTATTTTAACAGGGATATTAGCCGTAGCAGGCTTAACAGCAACTGCAAACGCTCAGATTCAGAAAGGTAATTGGATGGTAGGAAGCAGCTTGGCAACAAGTAATTTTGGACTGAATACAGGTGGTGGATACCAAATTAACCTACAACCCAAAGGAGCTTATTTTATCGAAGATAACGTAGCTGTTGGGGATATGTTAATTTAGGCATTGGCAAATCTTCTAATACCTCTAATACTAGGTTTGATTATGGCGTAGGAGCTTTAGGACGTTATTATCTTTCTCCTGGAGAACAAGGAGTAAATAACTTATTACACCACGGAAGATGGTTTTTCGAAGGTAACTTAGGTGTTGGTGGTTATTCTATCAGCAAAGGAGGTAACTCTACAACAGGTCTTGACTTTGGTGCAGGACCAGGGTATTCTTACTTTATCACTCCAAATATTGGTCTAGAAGGTTTAGTAAAATATGCTGGTGTTACAGGTTTTGGAAATCAAGGTTTAACATCAAACATTACTTTTAACCTAGGGTTTAGTATTTATTTACCTACCTCTAAAGCTAAGCAAGTTGTTAATGAAGTAAAGTAATCAAACACTTTACTATACATACATAAGTATACATTGAAATCGCCTCGAAAAATTTTTCGAGGCGATTTTCGTACAAATTAAAACTAAACTATAAAAAATCAAATAAATCATGTATTAGGTTGCGGGGTATATCTTAAGTACAGCTTTATTTCCGTTACCCCTTTTGGGAATATTTTCCGGGCTTCCTCTGTAGAAATGGTGGGCGGAATAATAACATCCTCACCATTTTTCCAATTAACAGGTGTAGCCACGCGATAATTATCTACCAACTGTAAAGAATCCAGCACTCTAAGGATCTCATTAAAATTTCTCCCTGTAGAGGCCGGATAGGTAATAATCAGTCTTACTTTTTTGTCTGGATCAATAATCAATAAAGAGCGAACAGTAGCGGTAGCTGATGCGTTCGGGTGAATAAAATCGTAGAGTTCAGAAATCTTTCTATCCTTATCTGCGATAATAGGAAACAATACATTTGTATTCTGCGTTTCATTAATATCTTTCACCCAGTTTTGGTGGTCTTCTACTCCATCTACGCTTAACGCTATCACCTTTGTTCCTCTGGCATCAAACTCAGGCTGCAATTTTGCTGTATAGCCCAATTCTGTAGTGCATACCGGAGTATAATCTGCCGGGTGCGAAAATAAAATTCCCCATGAATTTCCTAAATAATTATAGAAATTGATATCACCTAAAGATGATTCTGCCTGAAAGTTGGGTGCTGTATCTCCTAGTTTGATCGACATAATATTCCTCTTTTATAGTCTACAAATTTAGTAGACTTTTTGGAACTGGCAAATTTTTTGCTGAAAATTTATATATTTAACTAAATTTTTATTCATGGAGAAAACCGGACTCACCTATATTGACTTGGTGTACAAGGTATTAGAGAATTGGTATGTAACTTTTGCAAAACTTACCCCAAAACTAATTGTCGGCATTTTAGTATTTACGTTCTTTTTGATTACCAGTAAATATCTAAGTCAGGCCGCCGTAAAACTATTTCACAAATTTTTCCCTAAAAGCCAAAAAGAAAGTTCTCTGGTTACTTTAATCAGCATATTTCGATTTCTGATCATGCTGATGGGAACCTTTATAGCCCTTGAAATAATGGGTTTCAGTGGTTTTCTTTGGAAGTTTATCGGAAGTTTAGGAGTAGCAGGGGTTATTGCCGGAGTCGCTTTAAAAGATCTTGTTTCAAGTATATTCTCCGGTATGCTGATCGGTATTGACAAAGCCTATAAAGTGGGAGATTATATTACCATCGGAGCGCATTCCGGTACGGTACAGGAAATTGGTTTTTTAACCACCAAAATTCTTACCGATGATGGGAAGAAAGCATATATCCCCAACCAGGTCGTTTTCAATGCTCCTTTCTATAATATTACAGCTTCGCCACAACGCAGGATTATTTTAAATTTTGAAATCCCTGCCGATGAAGATATCAGCAAAGCACAGAAAGGAATTCTTGATGTCGTTAAAAATCTTGATAATGTAGATAAGTTAGATACAGTAGAAGTGATCTTCACAGATCTGAAACAAGGTGCATTTAATCTTCAGGTGAAGTTCTGGATAAAAATAGGGGCCAATCTTGCGCAGGTTAGAAGTAAAGCATATTTAGGCATTAAAGAACGCTTTGATGCAGATAAAATTCTGTTGGTAACTCCTACGAGCATCAGTATTACAAGTGGAGATAATATTCTATCTGAAAGTCATCAGGATAAGTAAGATTATTTATAAAAACATTAAGACCATTTCAAATTTTGAAGTGGTCTTTTTTTAGACTATTAATAAAAGTTGGATATCGCAAAGGCGCAATTAATTCTTCCACACTACTTTTTAAGGTTTTAAGACGCAAAGATTTTATCTCCGATAAAATTGTATACTTCATTTTTCACGCTGATTTTGCAGATTACGCAGATACATAAAAATCTACGTAATCCGTGTGGTCTGCGAGAAAATTATAATGATAAAATTTTGCGCCGATATGTGTTTATCCAATAAAAAAACCGCTCCAAAAATGGAACGGTTTCTTATTTATTTGAAAATTTTAGATTATGCTAAAACTTCTTTTACTTTGTTTGCAGCTTCTTCTAAAGTAATTGCAGAGTGTACCGGAAGACCAGACTCGTCAATTAGTTTTTTAGCTTCTACAGCATTAGTTCCTTGTAATCTTACGATCAATGGAACCGGAAGGCTACCCATAGCTTTGTAAGCATCTACAACTCCCTGCGCTACTCTGTCACATCTTACGATACCTCCGAAGATGTTGATCAAGATTGCTTTTACGTTTGGATCTCTTAAGATGATTCCAAAAGCAGTCTGTACTCTCTGAGCATCTGCAGTACCTCCTACGTCAAGGAAGTTAGCAGGGTTACCACCTGACAATTTGATGATATCCATAGTTGCCATTGCAAGACCAGCTCCGTTTACCATACAAGCAACGTTACCGTCTAGTTTTACGAAGTTAAGACCAGCTTCACCAGCTTCAACATCGATAGGATCTTCTTCTCTTGTATCTCTAAGAGCTTCAAGATCTTTGTGACGGAACAATGAGTTACCATCCAAAGTTACTTTAGCATCTACAGCGATAATTTTGTTATCAGAAGTTTTCAAAACTGGGTTGATTTCGAAAAGAGAAGCATCAATTCCTACATAAGCGTTATATAGAGAAGTAATGAATTTTGTGAATTCTTTGAAAGCATTCCCTTCAAGACCTAAGTTGAAAGCAATTTTTCTAGCCTGGAAACCTTGAAGTCCTAAAGTAGGATCAATCAATTCATTGTGGATCAAATGAGGAGTTACTTCAGCAACGTGCTCAATATCCATACCACCTTCAGTAGAATATACGATTGTATTTTTACCTTCAGCTCTGTCTAAAAGAATAGAAACATAAAATTCTTTAGTTTCAGATTCTCCAGGATAATAAACATCCTCTGCCACCAATACAGAATTTACCAATTTACCTTCAGCAGAAGTTTGTGGAGTGATCAACTGCATTCCGATGATGTTCTGAGCGTTTTCTTTAAGTTTATCCATGTTTGGAGAGAACTTAACACCCCCACCTTTACCACGTCCACCTGCGTGAATCTGTGCTTTTACAACCCAAGCCTGCGCTCCAGTTTCAGCAGTCAATTTCTCAGCAGCTGCTACAGCTTCATCTACGTTGTTTGCAACGAAACCACGTTGGATAGCTACTCCATACTTTGATAAAATCTCTTTTGATTGATACTCGTGAAGATTCATATTATTTTTATTATTTTATTTAAAAATTTAAAGGTTGACAAATTTACTAAAAATGAACAAGGTTAAAAAGAAATTTGTCGAACTTTTAATTCATTCTGCAACTTTAGGGACGATCTTCTCAGATTCAAAGCGGTGAATCTATGAATAATATGATAATGATCATAAAAAAATGAAATCCGAGCCCCATATTCTAATAACATTTTAATCCCATTCTAATGTAGATAAGAATATTAACAAATCCCATCTATTATCTTTGAAACCCCGAAATAACAGAGATATATGACATGAGTTTTCAGATAAAATTCACAATACACGGAAACCTTGATTTTCAGAATTCAGAAAAAATAAGACCTCGCAGAATTGATAGTAAAAAATCAAAACAGATCATTAAGTCTGGCTTAAAAAAAGTATTTATTTATCAATCATTTTTATCTGTGTCAGAGAATCTTTGATATCAGATATCTTATGTAAGCGATCTAAAAAAGGCCTCCTATTCTATATTTTATAAAATAATATTACTCTTTTTATTGAAAGATACAAAGCGGGTAAACATAAAACTCTACTAAATAAGAAAAATGGAAATAACAGCAAATGAACAGGGTAAACGACTGATCCGTTACATTACAAAAGAAAAAAAGGATGTCACAAATATTTATTTTTATGCAATCCTCAACGGTCTTGTCTTATTGAGTGTTCCCTTGGGAATACAATCCATTGTAAGTTTTGTGATTGGAGCTACTATGGCAACGTCTATTTACATTCTCATCTTTTTTGTCGTTGCAGGAACATGGCTTGCCGGATATTTCAGGTTAAAGGTAATACAGATTATTGAAAAAATCCAGCAGAAAATATTTGTAGAATTTTCTATCGCTATCGCAGATAAAATACCCAAAGCAGATCTTTCTTATACCAGAAAATATTATCTCCCGGAGCTGGTCAACCGCTTTTTTGACATTCAAAATCTGCAGAAAGGAATTTCAAAAATTCTGTTGGAAATTCCCACTGCTTTGATCCAGATTGTTTTCGGAATTCTTTTGCTTTCTTTTTATCACCTCTGGTTTTTGGTCTTCGGAGCACTGGTGATTATTTCTGTGGTGATTATCTTCCGCTATACTATGGAAAACGGGATCAAATCAAGTATTGAAGAGAGCAACAAAAAATATGATACCGCCGCCTGGATAGAAGATATTGCAGGATCTGTGAAGACCTTCAAAATGCATTCTGAGAATTACCCCCACTTAAAAGGAACCGATGAGAGAGTGGTAGAATATCTGAAGCACCGAACTTCTCATTTTAAAATTCTTGTATTCCAGTACAAGACCATTATCGCTTTTAAAGTGATTATTACATTAGCCATGCTAGCTATTGGGACCAATCTTCTGATCAATCAGAAACTGAATATCGGAGCCTTTATTGCCACAGAGATTGTTGTTTTAAGCATTATGTCTGCGGTAGAAAAACTGATTGTAAGTCTTGAGAGTTACTATGATCTTATTGCCTCTTTTGCCAAACTTTCAAAAATCACAGAGCTTAAAGAAGAGCCTAACGGTGAAATTGTATTATCTCAGAAAGAAAAGGGGACAGAGATAGAATTTAAAAATGTTAGTTTTTCATTTAATGAAAGTAGCTCTATCCTTTCAGATTTGAATTTTAAAATTCGGGAAAACAGCATTACGGTTTTAACAGGTAAGTTGGGAGCTGGAAAAACACTGCTTCTCAATATGATCACAGGATTTTTCGAGCCCAGCTCAGGAACAATACTATTGGACAGAATTCCTTTAAAAAACATTGATAAGCAGAAATTTAGAAATAATATAGGCTTGTACCTTGAAAATATGAAAATCATTCAGGGAACGGTGAAAGAGAATATCATATTGGGCAACTCCAAAAGCCATACGGAAGATATTCTTGAACTCTCAGAAAATATAGGAATAGAAAATATTTCCAGTATGTTCAGCAGTGGATTCTTCACTGAGGTAAGCGAGACTGATTCTGAAATCACTTTCAGTTCAAAGAAAAAAATACTGCTTCTGCGCGCTCTTCTTGGAGAAAAAAGGCTCATTATTCTCGAAAATCCTTTTGTGGGAATCCATGAAGAATATCAGGATAAAATGATACAATATCTCCAACAGATAAAAGAAAAAACGACAATAATTATTGTGTCACAGGATCCTGAACTTCTGCAATATGCCGATCAGCATATTCATCTGGAAAACGGCACTTTAAAAACATATCAAAAATAACAGTAAAATGGAATTACAGTCATTTGACAAAATATATCATATCCATAAGAAATCAAGGGTAAAAAGATGGTTCTTTTTTATCTTCATTGGGGGAATTATTACTTTATTCCTTCCCTGGACCCAGAACATAAAAGTAAAAGGAAATGTAACGTCTCTTTATCAGGAACAGCGTCCGCAACAACTCCACTCTCCTATTCCAGGAAAAATTATCAGATGGAATGTGAAAAATGGAGATTATGTAAAAAAAGGAGATACTTTGCTGCAACTTTCAGAGATTAAAGAAGATTATTTGGATCCTCTTTTAGTACAGAGAACACAAGAGCAGGTAAATGCTAAAAAAGGAGTCAGGAATTTCTATGAAGCTAAAGTAGGAACTGTTAAAAGCCAGCTTCAGGCATTACACTCAGCAAGAGAGCTAAAGCTTAGCCAGCTAAAGATCAAAATCAGCCAGCTAAACAACAAACTTACCGGTGAAGAGGCTGAACTGGAAGCAGCTACCAATGAGCTTAAACTCTCCGAGGATCAGTTTACCCGGCAGAAAAAAATGTATGATGAAGGTTTAGTTTCCCTTACCCAGTTTCAACAGAGAAATATCTCCTATCAGAATGCCATCGCCAAAAAAACAGCTTCAGAAAATAAAACAGCCCAAACCCGCCAAGAAATTATCAATATAGGAATTGAACAGAATGCTGTGATTCAGGATTATACGGAGAAGCTCAGTAAAATAGAAGGAGACCGCTTTCAAAACATGGGACAAATTGAAGGCAGTGAGGGAGATATCGCCAAACTTGAAAACCAGGTAGCCAACTATAAAGCAAGACAGGGCCTATATTTCATCATTGCTTCGCAGGACGGTCAGGTTATACAACTCAACAAAACAGGGATTGGCGAAGTTTTAAAAGAGGGTGAAAACATAGGAACCATAGTCCCTACCACACTAGATTATGCCGTAGAGATTTTTATAAAACCGGTAGACCTTCCGCTTGTTAAAGAAGGGCAGCGCGTCATGTGTATCTTTGACGGTTTTCCGGCTATTGTATTTTCGGGATGGCCCAACTCCAGCTACGGAACATTTGCAGGTGAAGTGGTTGCCGTGGAAAGCAACATCAGTGCAAACGGACTTTTTAAAGCCCTGGTCATTGAGGATAAAGATGAAAAAAGATGGCCTCCTAAAATTAAAATGGGAGCTGGAGTACAGGGAATTGCCATTCTGAATGATGTTCCTATCTGGTATGAACTGTGGAGAAATATCAACGGCTTCCCACCGGATTATTATGAAGTGAAAAATGATCAAGCCGCTAAATATGAAAAAACAAAATAAGCTTCTTTTTATACTAATCCTACTTTTTTCCCAATATAGTAAAGCTCAGGATTCTCTCATGATTTTAGCACAGGAGTTTCTGGAGGTGGTAAAGAGTTATCATCCGCTGGCATTGAAATATCAGCTTCAAAATAAAATAGCTCAATCAGAGATTACTAAAGCCAGAGGAAGCTTCGACCCGGTTTTGGGAGGAAAACTTGGAGAAAAAAACATTGACGGAGTGCCGTATTACAGACAGAAAAATATCGAGTTGGGGATTCCCACCTGGTATGGGATTGATCTTACAGCAGGATATCAATACCTGGATGGAGAAAAACTCAATTCCAGTGAAACCAAAGGAGGGCTTTACAGTATGGGAATCACAGTTCCTTTGGCTAAAAATTTTTTGTATGATAAAAGAAGAGCCGTATTGGATCAGTCAAAATTTGCTTTAAAAATGACAGAAGCTAAACAAATTGTATTAACCAATGAACTTCTTCTTGAAGCAGAAAACACCTATTGGGAATGGACACAAAGCTTCGAAATTTACCAGATACAGACCCAAGCAGTTGAGATCAGCAGAAAGCGTTTGAAGTTTACCCAAAAAACTTTTGAATATGGAGAAAGAGCAGCTATAGATACCGTTGAAGCGTCTTCACAACTACAGAGCTTTGAACTTAAGCAGAAAGAAGCTTATTTAAACTTTATCAAAAACACCCAGCAGCTGCAGTTATTTCTATGGAAAGAGAATCGTGAAATTTATGAAATCTCACAGCTTATTTATCCCGCAGATCACCTTTCAGATCATACCGCTTACTCAGATTTTGAATTCCTATTACAGGAAATCAAAACAAAAGAAGCCGGCAATCATTGGTCTGTATATTATTATCATCAGAAACATCATATCTTAGAAAGTGAGCGGAAACTGAAATGGCAGAGCTTTCTTCCTAAACTTGATTTCACTTATAATTTTTTCAACAAAGAAAACTATCAGACAGATTATCTCCCACTTTTTGATAACAATTTCCAATATGGCTTAAAGCTTGAGATTCCTATATTTCAAAGGGAAGCCAAAGCCAGTTATCAAATGGCTAAAATTAAAATAGAACAAAATAAACTTGATACTGAATTCAAAAAGAGAGAACTTACGACTAAGATTGAAACCTATAAGAACGAACTTGTCAATTATCATGCTCAAATGAGCCTTTCACAAAACAATCTCGTGAATTATCAAAAACTTCTTACTGCAGAAGAAACAAAGTACACAAACGGTGAAAGCTCACTTTTCCTGATCAATTCGAGAGAAAATAAAATGATTGAGGCACAGGAAAAATTTATTTCCATCAAAACAAAATTTCTCAAAAGCTTCAATAAGCTTAAATGGATGAAAGAAAATTTCATTTTATAAAACCAAAAAGTTCAGGAATTTCCTGAACTTTTTTTATTGATATTCTGATCTTAAAAATACATCAGAAATTATTGTATAGACAAATATTCCTATTCTTCCGCCAATTTCTCAGACTGAGATCCAATGAATGGAATTTTCGGAGCCAGGAAATATCCTGTCAGGCTCGCAAATAATATGGGCACAAAATAGGTAAATCCGGTAAGAGTTCCCAAAATGATGGTGGTACTCATCGGGGTTCTGGTCACACAGGCATTGATGGCTGCCATACAGCTTACAATTGCTAAAGTGGTATCTACGGTTGGGAATAAATTGTGGATAATTAATCCCAACGTTGTCCCTACAAAAAACAAGGGAATAATAAAACCTCCTCTCCATCCGGAAGTCACCGTAATGGCAATAGCCAATATTTTAAAAATCAGAACTAAGATTAAAAAATTCAATCCGAAATTCCCGCCGATCAGCTGGTTGATTTCGTTATGTCCGAAGTATCTTGTAATCGGAAAATTATAGGCGATAATTCCTAGAATAATTCCCCCTACGAATGTTTTTATGTAAATAGGAAATTGTCTGTATTCAAAAACTTTTTTGAAAAATTTGACTACAAAAATGAAGATCCATCCGAATAAAGTTCCCACGATTCCAAAGGCTGTGGCATAAGCGAAGTCGTATACTCCCGCATAATGATATGCTTTCAGATCCCAGGCTGCTCCAATTCCCAAATGGATGATCAAAGCAAACATCAGATAGCTGAAACAGCTTGCTACCAATGCAGGAATAATGGCTTTATAATACTCTACAGCATGTTTATGATGCAGAATTTCAAGAGAAAAAAGACTTCCTCCCAGCGGAGCTCCAAACAATGCTGTAAAACCTGAAGCCATCCCGGCAATGCTCAAAGACCTCAGCTCTTCTCCTTTTAATCTGAAAATTTTCCCCAGCCAGGTTCCGGTGCTTCCAGTGACCTGTACCAAGGGAGCTTCCGGTCCCAAACTTCCTCCTGATGCTACACAAAAAAGAGAAGAAAGGATCATTGAAGGATTATTCTTTGGATCCAGTTTTCCTTTATTGAATCGGATGTTATTAACAATCAAATGAATTTCTCCGGGATCACCAATAAAATGAATCACCAGCCCAGCCAGCAATCCACAGATTGCCATTGTTGGAATCACCTGCCAACCTTGAAATTCAGCCAGAAACTCGGTGAAATGCTCCAACACGATCCAATATCCACCGGCAATGATACCGCCTACAAGACCTGTAACTGCCCACATAAAAAAAGTACGGCTGAACACAAACGGGTTAAATCTGATGGGTTGATCCAAAAGATCAAATGTTTTGATTAAACGTCTTCTTCTATTGATTTTCATTTTAATTTATTTTAAATAGTAAAAGAATATTATCATTTGTCTTTACTGATTATTACAGTTTGATAAAACGTATTTTATTTATTCGAATCTTAATATAATGGGCTGCGTAAAGTTTTGAACAATCGGTTTTTTGTTATAAAGCAAAGGCTTTTCCAAGCCTCCGATTGCATACAGGAACAAGGCACTAATGATGCTGAATTCTGTATTAGATGATTCACTATATTTTACTTTTTTGAACTTCCCATCCACATCAATTGTAAAATTCAATTTACAACGATAGTTTTCTCCATAAAAATCATCCAGTAAATAAATGGGAAAATCAAGTGTCAATTGTTTTTTCAACTCTTCAAGCTGTTGGTAGTTTTCAACCTCAGCAATATCAACGGATTTATTTTTCACTTCCTTCGGAGGCGTAATTCCTGTTTGAGACACATTGTTTTCAACCTGTATTCCGCTCGCTGTTTTAAAAGAAATACTGGGATCTGTTTTTCCGATGATCACCTCTTTGTCATAGATGCTTTGATACAAATCTTTTAGATCCTTTAATTTTTCACCGTAAAAGCCTCCATACTTTTGACGATATAAAGCCGCATCTTTTTTGTAATCATAACGTTTAACACTATCTGAAAAACGTTTTTGTATATTTTTTACTTCTATTATAATAGTACTATTCTGCAGTTTCTTTCCTTGTGCATTCATTTTTTGAACACTTAAACAAGAAATCATGAGAGCAACAAAAAACAGTAAAAAACGATGAGCCATGGTGGAATTCTTCAATAAAGAATCTACATAATATATTGTAGATTTCCTTTTTTGTCTGAATGGCAAGATTAAATTCTATTTTTAGTAAAATAAAAAATAAGCATTCCCCAGCTTAAAATCATCATCAATCCTCCAAGCGGTGTAATAGGTCCCAGGAATTTAAGATTCATTCCTAAATAATCCTGCATGCTCAGGAAATAGATGCTCACAGAGAATAAAAGTGTTCCTGCAATCATCAAAATGGAAGTCCATTTTTCAGTAGAAGTTTCAAATTTTAAGATATATCCGATGATCAGCAGGAAAAAAGCTGCATACATCTGGTATCGTACTCCTGTTTCAAAACTTTCCAGTCTTTCCACAGCTAATATTTTCTTTAAAGCATGCGCTCCGAATGCCCCCAGGATCACAGATACCATTCCGTAAACCGCTCCAAAAACTAAAGTAATTGTTTTCATTTTATAACTCTTCTAATTCTAAGGTTAAATATTTTTTTGTTTTATGATCTTGCCACGTTCCAATGATTTTATTTCCCTTCAGGTCGGCTTCCACCAAAGCTCTTGGGATCCATTCTTTCAGTTCTTCACTATGATAATCATCTTCTGTGATAGAAAAATGGTCATGAACAAATTCTCCTCTCCAATTGATTGGCTTCTTATTCTTATCATACCAATAGGTGGCTGAGAAGGAATCATCCTCATTGATTTCGTTAAATAAAACTGTAATAGGATATTTCCCATCAATTTTCCCTTTGAACAATTTGTTCCCAGGACCTGTTCTATCAACTTTTTCAGAGCCGGAAATCAGGTTTTTCGCATAAGGGTTCCAATACTTTTCAAGTTCTTTATAGGTAAATTCAAGTTCGTGGCTTCCCAGATCATCCAATGCCCGCATCGCATGGTTGGAGCATCTGCCTGCCACAAAAGTAATTTTATCCTTTCCAAAAAAATATCTGATCCCATTCAAAGTATAATCCATGAAGCACCCTTCATACAACCCAATCTGATCCTGAACTTCTTCTGGCGGATTTTTTTCAGATTTCAATGTAACAAGAAAGTCATTCACTCTTTTTTTGACTTTCTTTTGGATCAAACCATTGACCGTTTTGGTGCTGTTTGATTGAAATAAATCTTCAGCATTAATATAGTTTCCTGTTCTCAGATCGAAATTTTTCCAGTCTGAAAATTCTTCAGGATACGCTCCCGAAGCTTCCCCATTGATCCCTATACTTAAAATATTTTTAGGCGTTTCCAATTTCTCCCAATTATAAAAATAAACATAATTGGAGTATGAATTCGTTGCTGTAGAAGCCAGTTTAAAAGGATTTCCACCTGAGTTCGGAATATATTCCAATTCGTTTACCTGAAGAAATGTGTTGATCTTACTGGCAACCTCCGGATTTCCTGCATAGGTAACAACAGGAAATACAAAGTTTTCAGATTTCGGCTGCAAATCATTTATTTTCACACTTTTCTGCTGCGAAAAGCTTAAACCGGAAATCATCAGGAAGAATACAATACTTTTTTTCACTATTTTGATTTTAGGTACATTAAAATGAACTTGGCAACCAAAGTAGAAATTCCCAGGATGATAAACATATTGGCAAATCTCTTGGAGCTTCTGAAGCCTTCATTATTCGTTTTCTTTAAAAAAATCCGAAGAGAAGGAATACAATTGGCAAAATGATCTGTAACATTAGTTTCCTCTCATTCTGTTAAACTCATTGATCACCTCATGATGGCTTACCGTTTTATCTTTGAAATACGTCACAAAGTGCTGTTTTTCTTCTTCGGTAGCTCCCAATTGGTTCAGAATATTTAATAGGTGCATTTTCATATGTCCTTTCTGGATTCCTGTGGTTACCAAAGAACGTAACGCCCCAAAGTTTTGGGCTAGACCTGAAACAGCCAGAATACTCATCAATTCCTGCGCAGAAGGTTTTCCAAGAAGTGCTAAAGAGAATTTTACCAATGGGTGAAGATTGGTAAGCCCTCCTACTACCCCAACAGAAATAGGAAGATCAATCCAGAATCTGAAAACTCCGTTGTCTGTAGTACAGTGTGTCAGAGATCTGTATTGCCCGTCTCTCGCGGCATAAGCATGTGCGCAGGCTTCTGTAGCCCTGAAGTCATTCCCGGTAGCAATCACAACAGCATCTACTCCGTTCATTACTCCTTTATTGTGTGTCGTAGCACGGTAAGGTTCAATTTCTGCAATGGTAACTGCCTGTTTGAATTTAGAAGCAAATTCTTCAGGAGAAATTCCACTGTCATCTTTTAAATCTTCCATTTTACAGGAAACCTCAGCTCTCACGATACAGTCAGGAGTAAAGTTGGAAAGGATATTCATTACGATCTGCAATGAATTCTTTTCGTCCTGAGTAAAGTCTTCGCTGGTAGCAACTTCCTGTCTCAATGTTTTCCCGAACTGCTCCAGACAAGAATTGATAAAGTTCGCTCCCATTGAGTCTACTGTATCAAAGCTTGCTTTCAACTGGTAATAATTCGGCATTTCTGCAGTTTTATCAACCAGAGCGATATTAAGAATACCACCACCACGTTTTCTCATGTTTGCGGTAATATCTTCTGTTATTTCAAATAACTTTTTCTTTAAATTAAAATTAAAGAAATGTAATAGTTTGTGAGGCTCTACATTAAAAATAAAGTGGGTATGTCCCAGTTTTTCAGTATTGATAATGGTTGTTTTAAAACCTCCTTTATCGATCCAGAATTTTGCGGCTTTGGAAGCGGCTGCTACTACAGAACTTTCTTCAACAGCCATTGGAAGTGCCAATAGTTTTCCGTCGATCAAAAAGTTCGGAGCAATTCCGTAGGGCATATAAAAATTGGAGATGGTATTTTCAGAAAATTCTTCGTGAAGTTTCTGAAGATCTGCATCATCGTTCCAATACTGCTTTAATATATTTTGATATTCCTGGTTTCCTTCAAGGTATTCGTTTACGAGCCATTCGATTTTCCCCTGCTTTGGAAGCTTAGAAAAACCTTCGATTGGTTTATGATTCATGATATAAACTTTAATGAGCCGTAAATATAATGATTTTGAGGTTCTTTTTTGTTGATAACTTCTATGAAAAAAGGTTGACATTTATCAATTTTGGAACTAAATTTGAACAAAAATAAAATAATAGTTAGATACAATTAATATCAAACATTTAAAAGTATGAATTTTGAACGCCTTAAAGAAAAGCTTGAAATCCTTGCAGATGCAGCGAAATATGATGTTTCCTGTTCATCAAGCGGAGGTACGAGGAAGAACAAAAAAGGGGCTTTAGGAGACAGTTCCGCAAGCGGGATTTGTCATACTTATACAGAAGACGGGAGATGTGTTTCTTTGCTTAAAATTTTATTGACCAATCATTGTATCTACGATTGCGCCTACTGTGTTTCCAGAAGTTCAAATGATATTAAAAGAGCTGCTTTTACAGTAGAAGAAGTCGTAGATCTTACCATTAGTTTTTACCGAAGAAATTATATTGAAGGGTTGTTTCTCAGCTCAGGAATTTTCAAAAACGCAGATACAACGATGGAAAGGCTTGTAAGAATTGCCAAAAAACTTCGCCTGGAAGAAAACTTTAATGGTTATATTCATCTAAAATCTATTCCGGGAGCAAGTGATGAGCTGATGCAGGAAGCGGCTTTGTATGCAGACAGATTATCGGTAAATATTGAAATCCCCACAGAAAGCGGACTAAAGCTGCTGGCACCTGAGAAGAACAGACAAGATATGATCAACCCGATGCGCTATATTCAGAAAGGAATCATTCAGTATCAGGATGAAAAAAAGATATTGAGGAAAGTTCCCAAATTTGCTCCGGCAGGGCAGTCTACACAGATGATTGTGGGGGCAACCAATGAAAATGATTTACAAATCATCAAAGTTGCCGATCATTTTTATAAAAATTTCAATCTGAAAAGGGTTTATTATTCGGGGTATGTTCCGGTTTTGGAAGATAAAAGGCTGCCATCTTTAACAACGGAGGTTCCCATGCTTCGCGAAAACCGACTGTATCAGTCGGACTGGCTGATGAGATTTTATGGTTTCAAAGCGGAGGAGATTTTAGATCCGAATGTTCCTTTCCTTGACCTGGAGGTAGATCCTAAATTAAGCTGGGCATTACGAAATCTGGATCAGTTCCCGGTGAATCTACAGACCGCAGAGTACCAAATGATTCTAAGAATTCCGGGAATTGGGGTAAAAACGGCCCAGAAAATTGTCAGTGCAAGACGTTTTCAGATCTTAACAATGGATCATTTGAAAAAACTGGGAGCTGCTGTCAACCGGGCAAAATATTTCATTGACTTCAATGCCGGGAATGCATATCTCAGATATTTAACCGATAAAAACTTTAGAAAGATGTTAGTAGGTGGAAGTTCATCGAAGTTTCACAATCAGTTTTCCCAACAACTGAGTTTATTTTGATCTTCAACACAAATGACACAAACATTTTCACGAATGATCACTAATTTATTGCTTCGATATAACAGCACATTTGTCATTCTGACGAAGGAAGAATCTTTTCAATTAACCAGATTCTTCATTTTATTTCATTCAGAATGACAAACCAACTCAATTTTAAATTTTAATTAAATACATGACAACCCTACTTTACGATGGAAGTTTTGACGGTCTTTTCACCGCGATATTTGAAGTTTTTGAATATCGTTACAAAGATGTTGAAATTGCAAACAGGGAAAGATTTCATCAGGAAAATATTTTTGCGGAGATTCATGAAGTCATTACCCAGCCAGAAAAATCTGAGAGAGTTGTCAATAAATTGGAACAAAATATTGGAAAATCCGGAATTCATCAGCTTTTAAAAGTTTTTTTATCTGAAAATCCCGAGCTGGAAAACCTCATCTTATCTACTGTCAGACAATCCATCAAATATCCAGCAGTAAATGTTCTTGAAAATTTTGCAGACTCTGATATTTTAAAAATTTCTAAAATCTGTAAATCTGTGGACAGAGAAAGACACCGAATGACCGCTTTTGTCCGTTTTGAAAAAATGAAAGATGATGTTTTTTTCGCTAAAATAGATCCCGACTTTAATGTTCTTCCATTGATCCGAAAACATTTTAATGATCGCTATCAGGATCAGAAATGGATGATCTACGATTTACGGAGAAATTACGGAATTCTTTATGACCTGGAAAGCTGTGATTTCTTCTTTCCTGATGAAAAGCTGGATTTCAATCAGTATCAGCAGAAATTCCATGATGAGGAAAAAAATTACCAGACTCTTTGGCAACGATATTTTACAAAAACCAATATTGTGGAACGGAAAAATATGAAACTCCATATTCAGCATGTCCCAAAAAGATACTGGAAGTATTTGACTGAGAAATGGTAAAAAGATCCTCAAAAACTTTAATTATGCGCTCGCTGATTAAGCGGATGACGTAGATTTTCAGTGATCAATTTCCTCCTGTATTCTTGCCATATCCGTCTAAAATTTGAATCAATAATTCCATATTGTGGATAACTTTTTATTTCGACGAAAAAACAGGGCATTTCAAACTCTCTTGTGAAACACATCATCTAATCAACTCATTTTATGTTAGATATAATTCACATTAATCGAAAATCAATATTGTGGATAACTTTTTTCAGTTAACATACCGTTAATATTAAAATTTTTTAAATCTTACTTTTACCAAAAAATAGAGCAGATTATTACCTACCCAACGAGAATAAAGGGCTTAAAAAAATCATTTAAAAACTTGAAATTAGGTGATATACGCAATAAAGAAATACATCAACATTTGATTTTTGTGGATAACTTTTACTTTTTGATGGTTCGCAAGGCTTTTTTGACGATATATTGCGTTTCTTTTGTCGGACTTTCCCGAAGCCATTCATCACAGATTTCTACGACAAACTCGGGTTGTGATTTACTGGCATCATTCAGCCAATTACCGACACTATCTTGTACATATCTGGAAAAATCGGATCGTAAGGGTTCTAAAATTTCCAGTCCTAATCCCGGATTTTGTTTTAAAACATTGATATGCTCACACCAAACGCCTCTTGGTCTGGTAGATTCACTGGCAAAGCGTCTGACGTTTTCATTGTCATGCTGAGTCCATTCTAATAAAATAGATAAACATTCGTCAAGATTTTTTGAGATATCAGGTCGTACAGTCATCCAGCAGATTTCTCTCACTCCAAAATGAGTATCACGAGCGAATGCCTGAATTCTGTTTAATTTTTCATTAAGTTTCAATGCATCGTTTCTTCCAACTGTATAAGCAGCCCAGCAACGTACCAGATCTGCCGGATGGGTTGAGAGTTTCTGTAGAAATTCATCATCTTTATTTTTTGTTGCCAAAGTAAGCAGTCCAACTCCGATAGCTTCATTAATGGTATTAACAGTTTGCTTTTTCAGTTGGTCAACATTTTCTAAAACCGGCTTCAAATATTCTGTACGATTATTCTGTTGAAGTAAGTTTTCTAACAATAACTTCTGATCTACCGCAAGCCACTCTGTAAGATTTGCCGTTTCAATGTCTCCCCGATTCAATTGTTCTAAAATATCCGGAGGTATCTCTTTGATGGAGCGGGCGCCTTTTCGTTTTTTTGTCATAGCACTTTTATGATTAATTTTACAAAAATCTGAAACTAAGTGAATATAAGCAATACCGCATATTTTTCACCCATAGGGATAAAAAAGTCAATTTTATGGAAACAAAGGAAAGAGCTGAAGAAAATAAAATTTGCCCATTAGAAGTAGCCGTGAATACGATTAGTGGAAAATGGAAAATTCCTATTGTATGGCAGATCAATGAAGGAAAAAAACGTCCGAGTGAGTTTCTTCGGGGAATCGCCAAGGTTGACCGAAGAGTTCTGAATCAGCAACTCAACGAAATGGTAGAGGATGGTATTCTGGAAAAGCAATCATTTAATGAACTGCCACCACGTGTGGAATATACCCTTACAGAACTTGGACAAAAATTGGTTGGGATCCTTTGGCAGTTAAACGATTGGGGAAAACTTTTAATTCCTATTGATGAAAACAGGTAAATGCAGCCAATTATTTTATCTCTCTCAAATGTAATATAGGTGTGATTTTCCACTGACTTCTATAAAATCGGTTACATTTGAGAGAAATAAAAAGTAAAAATAGGATCGCGTGAGATTTTCAAACTGACAGCTTTATTTCCTATCAATTACTCCTTGATGAGTTTATAATGTACCCAGCCTGAATTCTCCAAAAGGATTTTAATAAAATAAATTCCAGAACTGTATGAGGAAACGTCTTCCTGATAGACTTTCGATCTGATATTTTTCTTTTTCATTACCATATTTCCTGAAGCTGTATAAATTTCTATGGCTGAAATAAGCTCTGCACTCTCAATTTTAAAAAATTCTGTTGCTGGATTTGGATATATTTTCAGCTTTTTACTATTCACTTCACTAACAGATAATTGAGATGTTGAAATTTGTTTGATTTTAGTTATCTGGCAGTTCCCACTAAAAGCAGATAGGCTGACATTATAAGTACCAGGTACTGCAAACTGGTGAACTGGATTCTGTTGTACAGAAGTTGTACCATCTCCAAAATTCCATAAAACATTCGTAAAGTTTACAGATTGGTTCTGAAAATTCACATTCAGACCATTTATATTATAATTAAAATTTGAAAAAAGATTAAAACTTGAAAGGTTCCAGTCGTTGATATGGTTAAGAACAACATCATCAGCAATTCCCTGAAAATATACGGCATCAGCCTGTGAAACTCCGGCAAGATAAGAGCTTTGAGATATATTTTCCTGATAAATTGAAGCATATATAGCGGAAGCGATTAAGTAGCTGCCATTCAAATTTGGATGTACATCTCCATAACTGGAATGTAAATGAAGGTCCTGAGTACTCTGATAATGCTTCTTGGCAGCTTCCCCCGCAGGAATCATCGGAATCTGCATCAATCCGGACATCTTGTGTATAGAATCTCTGATCTTTTGCTGGGTAATATAATAGTTCGGATAAGCATTGGCAGAAGCGATTCCATTGCTTATTTCATATAAAAAGATCTGCGCACATGGACTGTATTTTTTGATAGAATCTTTTATACGGTTTCCTCTTTGTGCTGTAATACTGACCGGAAAACTAGCTCCTCCGGACTCACCTGTACCCGGCTGCATGACTACTTTGTCAAAAATATTGCTTCTGATAATATCATATAATGTGCTGTTGCTTACATGATCTACAAAACCTGTTCCCCCCGGGGTATGCTGAACAGTCTGGATGGTCCTTCCTTTTGACTGGGCAATTCCGGAAAAAATATCCGGCATATTATTAAAATACGTCATACTATTTCCGATAAACAATACTTTCTCTGTAGAATTTTGTGAAAAGATATTAATCGAGAAACCTAATAAAAAAACAAATAGATATTTTACCATATTTACATTATTAAAAATAAACGCTTGAAATTACATATTCCTTTCCAATCTATCAGAAAATGAATGGTTTATTTTCATTTTCATTAATATTATTATCCAATTGATAAACAATGATTTGAATACTTAATTTTAAAGCTAGTTAATGTTAAAAATTTCAACACAAGTATCCTTAATAATGAAAAAAATTATATTCAATCTTCTCATTGCCTCGCTAGCTTTGAACTGCAGTAAAGAAAAACCGGATGGCAGGCTCTTAGAAAAGTCTGATAGAAACGAAAATTTGACAGCCGAAAATGCTTTAAATATCCATAAAGATAAAAATACCATCCGTGAAAGATTTTCTCCTCCAGAAGGATATACATGGGTCGAAGAAAAACCAGATTCTTTCGGATATTTTATTGAAAATTTTAAGCTGAAACCTTATGGAACTCAGATTTTAAAATATGACGGCACTCCTATTTCTACCCAACACCTTCATGAAGCTGTTTTTGATCTTGATACTGGAAATAAGGATCTCCAGCAATGCGCCGATGCTGCTATTCGTATGAGAGCTGAATATCTTTATAAAGCAAAAAAATTTGATGAGATAAAATTTCATTTTACAAGCGGAGACCTGTTTTCCTGGAATGATTATAAAAACGGAGTAAGAGCTTTCGTCAGCGGAAATTCTGTAAGTTTCAGAAAAACGGCAGCTTTTGACGATTCTTATCATAGCTTCAGAGACTATCTGGATTTAATTTTTAATTACGCCGGAACGATTTCACTAAATAAGGAAACGAAACCGGTAACGAAAAATTCTGATCTGAAAACCGGAGATATTCTGATCACACCAGGCAGCCCGGGGCATATTGTTTTTATTTCCGGGGTCTGCAGGAATCAGGAAGGAAAAAAGCTGTTTTTGTTAAGTGAAGGATTTACGCCGGCTCAGTCTGTTCATGTCCTCTCAAATACATTTAATCCTTATCTTACACCCTGGTATGACCTTGACATCAATGCTGCAGAAACGAAAACAGCACGATATATTTTTAAACCTACAAACTTCAGAAGCTTTTAATAATTTATATTCAAAACTATTGGAAAGTTACTACGATAATCTGAACTTGTTTTTGTAAATTTGTGTTCGAAATTTTTTACTTGATGAAAGAGAGTGCTGTAAAAAAGATTGCAGTTCTTACTTCAGGAGGTGACTCTCCGGGTATGAATGCGGCATTAAGAGCCGTGGTAAGAACCGCCAATTACTATAATATCGAATGCTACGGAGTGAGAGAAGGCTACAATGGCCTTATCAACGATGATTTCCTGAAAATGGGAGCACGTTCCGTAAAAAATATAATCAACCAGGGTGGAACGATTCTAAAATCTGCCAGATCCGCTGAATTCAGAACAAAAGAAGGCCGTCAGAAAGCTTACGATAACTGCGTAAAGCTTGGAATAGACGGATTGGTATGTATTGGTGGAGACGGAACGTTTACCGGTGCCAAAATCTTTAATGAAGAATTCGGTATCAGAGTAATCGGTATTCCGGGAACGATCGACAATGATATTTTCGGAACGGATAACACCATCGGTTACGACACTGCATTGAATACTGCAATGGATGCCATTGATAAAATCCGTGACACGGCTACTTCCCATAACAGAGTTTTCTTTGTGGAAGTAATGGGTCGTGATGCAGGTTTCATTGCTTTAAACAGTGGATTGGCAACAGGTGCTTTAGATATCTTAATTCCTGAGAAAAAGGATAGTATTGATGAGCTTTTCGCTAAATTCAGAAATGCTGAAAAAACAGGAAAAGCATCAAGCATCGTAGTGGTAGCTGAAGGTGAAAAATTAGCCAACGTTTATGAACTTGCAGAAAAAACAAAGCTGACATTCCCTGACTATGACATTCGTGTAGCAATTTTGGGACATATGCAAAGAGGAGGTTCTCCAAGCTGTGCAGACAGAGTTTTAGCAAGCAGACTTGGGTATGGTGCAGTAGTAGGATTAATGGATGGACAAAGCAATGTAATGGCAGGAATGCGCTCTAACGATATGACGTATACGCCAATAGAAGAAGCCATTAAAAAACATAACGAAATCAATAAAGACCTTTTACTGATTTCAGAAATTTTAGCAATCTAATTATTTTTATAATCTAATAAAAACAAACTATTATGTCAACAATTAAAGTAGGTATCAACGGTTTTGGTAGAATTGGACGTCTTGTTTTCAGAGCAATGACTGAAAGAGACAACATTGAAGTTGTAGGAATCAATGACCTAATCAATGCAGAATACATGGCTTACATGTTAAAATATGACTCTGTACACGGTATTTTCCCAGGTGAAGTTTCTGTAGAAGGAAATGATCTTGTAGTAAACGGGAAAAGAATCAGAGTAACTGCAGAAAGAGATCCTAACAACCTAAAGTGGAACGAAATCGGTGCTGACTATATCGTAGAATCTACAGGTCTTTTCTTATCTAAAGATACTGCTCAGGCTCACATCAATGCAGGTGCAAAGAAAGTAATCCTTTCTGCTCCTTCTAAAGATGATACTCCAATGTTCGTAATGGGTGTAAACCACAAGGAACTTACGGATGATATCAAAATTTTATCAAACGCTTCTTGTACTACAAACTGTTTAGCTCCTTTAGCTAAAGTAATCCACGATAACTTCGGAATCGTAGAAGGTTTAATGACAACTGTACACGCTACAACAGCTACTCAAAAAACTGTTGACGGTCCTTCAGTAAAAGACTGGAGAGGTGGTAGAGCTGCTCTAAACAACATCATTCCTTCTTCTACAGGTGCTGCTAAAGCGGTAGGAAAAGTAATCCCTTCATTAAACGGAAAATTAACAGGTATGTCTTTCAGAGTACCAACTGTTGACGTTTCTGTAGTAGATTTAACAGTGAGAATTGAAAAATCTGCTTCTTATGAAGAAATCTGTTCAGTAATCAAAGCTGCTTCTGAAGGTGAATTGAAAGGTATCCTAGGATATACTGAAGATGCAGTAGTATCTCAGGACTTCGTAGGAGATAAGAGAACTTCTATCTTCGACAAAGATGCTGGTATCATGCTTTCTCCTAACTTCGTGAAACTTGTTTCTTGGTATGACAATGAAATGGGTTACTCTAACAAGTTAGTTGATATGCTTGTACACGCTGCTTCTTTATAATAAGTAATAAGCGATAAGTAATATAAAACCTTCCCGATGGGAAGGTTTTTTTGTTATGTTTTTTTATTATAGAGATTAAAAGGAATACCTAACGTAATTTTGATCATAAAATTATCAGATACTTTTGTCTTATATGGTTCATTTTCAACCCCACATAAAATTCTAAGAGTAGCTTTGTTTATATCCTGCTCATTGTTTATTTTAATTACTAGTCCTCCCATCAAAGAATATCTATTACGATACTCTGTATCATTTAAAGTTTGAAGAGCAAAAGAATGGGAAGCAAAACCAGAAAACCCAAAATTCTTAACAAGAAAGAAGGTACATTGCATGCCTGATTGAAGTGTCCAAAACGCTCTTTTTAAATTTGCATATCTTCCTATCTGTGTGCCAGACGTATCAAAAATAAAAATGTCTTCATCTCTATTTACCAAGTATGGTTTTTCATTACCAACCTTTGCGTCAAGCAAACTTCCCATAGAAACATTACTAAAAGCTTGAAAATTAAGCAATTTTGATTTTGACTGCCAATTGAAATTATATGATAAGTCAATTGATAACTTTGGAAAATTAGTAATTCCCTTATTATTAGTTAACAGTTGCATAGAATCTAAATTGACATTTTGATTTGAAACACTTATTGTACTTTTAATCCAATGCAATTTACTTCCTTTTAAAATATCATTCTTACGATCAAAAGCGATCATCTGTTGTTCTATAAACTTACCGGGATTTAATAATATTTTCTCATACAATTTCATTTTTGCAGTAATTGAGTCTATGTCTTTTCGATTGATCTCATTTTTTTTATCTCTTTCAAGAATTCCTAAATTATTATCATCATATTTTTTACTCTTTAACTTAGCCAATTCATTCTCATAAGCTTTATAATCAGTTTTCAAATTTTGATACTTTTCTAATAAAGTGTTTTTATACTCTTCTCTTCTTTTCGCAAGACCCTCACAATCAGAGGAAATAAAATCTTGTGATTCAGGAAAAACCATTTTATTTATAGTAAATGAAGCCCCTATATCGTTTTTCCAAGCTTTGTTTGAATACAAAAAACCTGTATTAGCACTTGAGGTATAAAGTGCTACATTATAAAAATAAGTGTCTTTATAATTAAAATTTGCCCCCAAACTAATTTTTGTATCGTTTGTTCCATTTGTAAAAACCAAGGCATTATTATTTGTTGCATCATCTGATGAGTTTAATACTACAGCTCTTTTAATCGTTCTCAAATTAAAGTCCAAAATACTATCATGAACCGCTTTATTATTACTACAACTATATCCTATTTTATCAAAAGCATCTTCCATTTCATTTCTAATACCATCAGTTCCAGTACCTTTTTCTGTTAAGAAAAATCCTCCTTTGCCATAAAAAAGAAGCCTTTTTCCTTTATCTCCAGTAATTACAAATATCTTTTCACCTTTTAGATTAATAAGAATAGGGCGATTATCTGTAAAATAAATTTTCTCAAAAATTAATTCTTCCTCTGAAATATTATTACTCGTGATATTCGAAAATGATATTCCCGTGTTACTTTCAATAATATTCTCTAGCTTGATATTATTATTCTCTTTTGTTAACATTTCAAGAAAGTTTGCTTTAGTTTTTGAGTTTTGTAAGCTTTTGAATTTTTCAGAACTGATTTCACTAAGCTTTCTTTGCTGCCCACAAACTATCCCCACCCATCCAAGCAGAAACAGTAATACAATTTTTGTTTTCATGGTTGTTTATTTTTCAGATTAAAGTTTTTTTGAAATGGTCATTAGTTTTATTTAAAACTACAATACTTTCCTACCACACGAAATACCACAAAAGGGTGATTTTATTTAACATAATTTTATTATTTTTAAGAAAACATTAACCAATGGAGAAAAAACATCTGACTCATGCAAAAAAACTGCATCCCCTCATTAAAGTCTGGAATGACTATCCTGAAATTTTACAGAATGATAACAGAATATTACCTGTTCCAACGATTGAAAGCATTATCGGAGAAGTTTTCGCTCCGGGAAAATTCTATTATTATGTCATTAATTTCGCAGACAGCACCATCATCTGTGATCACCACGAAGATATTTTGACAGTACATGGTCTTAATAAATATCCCATACATCTGAAAGAAATTATAGACCTCATCCATCCTGACGATGTGGAATTTGTCATGGAAGCCGAAAGAATGTCTATAGAAAAAATAAAGGAAATAGATGGTTTTGATTACCAGCAGGAACTGAAAACCAGCTACTGTTTCAGAATGAGAACTTCAAGAGGCAATTATGAACTCTTTCATCATCAGGCTTTACATACGTATAAAGATGAAAACGGCAGGCTTTTGCAGGCCGTTAATATCCACACCAATATTGAACACATCACCCATCAAAATTCTTATATTGTACTTGTATCCGGAATTAACGGACGGGAAGATTTCCATCAGATGCAATGGATGGAACACAATAAATCTCCTGAATCTACTTTTGTCATTTTTACCAAAAGAGAAGTCGAGATCATTAATTGTATTGCGAAAGGATACCCAACAGGAAAAATATCCAATCTGTTACATATCTCGGAAGAAACCGTACGTACTCACAGAAAAAATATTTTAAGAAAATCTGACTGCAAAAACAGCTCTGAACTCATCAGAAAGACCTTTGAATGGGGATACCTGTAGAAAGCTCATCACAATCCTGATAAATCTCACCAAAGAACTTCAGCATAAAACTTGTACTTTTATACGTAAAGGAATGAACATGATACAACCAAGGTTTAAAGATTCTCCACATTTCAAGGATTTTTGGGAAAAAGGTAATGGAAAACTTCTTATTGAATTTTCCGGAGCAGAAGTGAGTTTTGAAAATTTTGAAAAATTCGCACCCTTTTTTCATCATGCAGATGAAATGGGTGACGAGGTTGTAAAGGATGTTTATTTCACTAAGAAATTTAATGAAGCTTCCAAAGAAATTGAACATTATATAAGAAATGGAGTTTCCGAAACAGATTCAGTTCCCGAAAGTGTAAAAAAAATGTTCAGCCAGACGCAGAAAGTTCCCGATTGGCTTGATTACAATCTGCTCAAAAGTGGTGCTGAACTTTGTATGAGAAGTAACCTTGACTCTTTAATTTCCCTAAGGGATTACTGTCTCATTGGCGGTTACGATTACGCTTACCTCAATAAACCACTCATCGTTACAGAAGCCTTGAAAAAAGGAGCGGTAAAACGTCTTTCAGAAACACTGGATTTCTGGGTGAATGCAACCCGTTACAATGCACTGGAACTTCATGCAAAAGGATATGAGTTTGCTATAAAAACCCGCTTGATTCACTCCTATGCAAGACTTTCCATAAAAAAACATTATAAAGGCTGGGACACTGAGAATTGGGGTGAGCCCATCAATTCCTGGGATATGATGGCAACGTATATCGGGTTCAGCCTGGTATTTCTTCACAGTCTTCAAAAACTGGGAAATAGTTTTTCCACTGAAGAGGAACAAGGAATGTTTCACCTTTGGAAATATGTAGGTTATCTTTTGGGAATTCCGGAACAACTTCTTCCGGACGACAAGAAACAGGCTGCTGAGTATTTTTATTTATGGACTTCTGTTCAGCCGCCTTCCGATAAAGACTCTGTTCTTCTCGCCCATTCTTTACTGAATGAATCCCTGGAAAATCCTATTTTAAAATTTGAGTTTCAAAGAAAAAATTTAAGATATCTGCACATCTGCTGTACCTGGTTTTTGCTGGATGATGAAGTCTGCAAAAGATTAGAGATCCCGGAAGTTTCCTACAAAAATCTGTTTCCAAAATCGAAAATACTTTTCAACAAAATTTATGACAGCCTGGTAAGCCGGGAGACAAGAATAAAAAGAGGAAATAAGGATCAAATGAAAGTATTGGAAGACTATTTGAACATCACCAAAAATTCTAATTTTCATTAAAAACTGCAAGTGATATCAATCTGACTAAAAAAAGATATAATGTTACATTTATTCACTTCCCTTAAAGTCACCCGAAGAAAGTTTTCTTCTCCTCAAATTCCAGATCAGATACAATAAAAATAAGATAAACCAAACGCTAATAATAACAGTGATAAAAATTCCCATGATGGAAGGATGAAGATAATTTGGCTTGTAGAACAATCGGTCAAGGGTTGCAAATTTCTCTTTTAAGTTATTTCTTTCGTAAGTATTTCGTATCTCATTCAAAGGTTCCCGCTGATGATCCCTGTAATAAAAGACATCTTTAGTCAGCTCTTTCGGAACGATATGCGTTTCTATATTATATTTTTTTAAAAGGACATTCAGCCTATGAAACGAATAAAGGAGTGAATCCTGATTATATTTGTAAAGCAAATTGTACCTTTTGACTGCATTTTGATATTGCTGCTGAGGTTCAGAGATTTTATGCAATGGAGAAAACAAGCTTTTGTTTTCAAGAAAAATACACATCTTCTCGTCGTATTGAGGATGTACCTCTACTCCTTTAAATATAATTTCGGTACTATCCCCTATCTCCTTTTTAGAAATAATCCTTTTTTCCAGCTCCTTGGCGTCAAGTCCAAGAAAATCAAGCACCATTTTCGTTTTATTATTTAATTTTTCATGATTGGTACTCAGCATTCTTAGCGTGTCAATACTGTAATAACTGGATTCTGTTGAATAATAATCCTTATTGTCCGGATCGTAGTAGATCGTATCTCTCACTTCAATCACAGGATAAGGTTTAGGATATAAAATATTTTCGGGATTAAATAGTTTCTCCGAACTGTAGGAAGTATAGTTGTATAAAAAAGGCTGTAAGACATTCAGTAACGTCTTGTCTTTATTAAGATCCTTTTCAGGCAATTCAGTTCGTAGTTTTGCATTTAATCCAAAACTATAACTGATAAAAAAAGTCAGTGAGAAAAAGGATACCAACAGAAGTATAATCCCTATTTTCAAAATTTTTGAAAGTCCATCTCTTTTTTTGGAATGATTTCTAAGGAGAATAATAACAAAGACAAACAAAAAAAGACCAGATATGAAAAAGTGAGAAATGGAGACATCATCATAAAACTTGAATCTATAAAATTCTGTATAAATATCAATTTTTTGAACACCTTCAAACTTTACATATCCGTAAATAAAATAAGCCAGGTGTATGACTGCTAAGACTGAAAAAGATTTAATCAGAAATAGTTTTAATTTTCTGTCCATATTATGATCTTTAAAAACAAGCTTTTAAGATAAGCATTTTTTTATATTGGATGGGGATAAAACGATGGTTGTACTCATCAAGAAGTTATGAAAACGGGAAATCATTCATTCAATACCTGCTTCCAGCCTCCTGTTTATTGCTTCCAACTCTAACTTTTTTATCTTAAATTTATTTTTTAAATATTACTTGATACCACATTCTGCATCTCATTCGTTATGAATAACATCACTCATAAAACTTTATCGTTTTTTAACTCTAAAAACAGATTCCAGATACAAATAATATTAGCTTTTGATGTTTAAATTATGTATTTTTGAGAAATTATTTTAATAGCGATGAGTAACATTGATGATAAGAAAAAAGCACTTGCACTAGTGCTTGACAAATTAGATAAAACATACGGAAAAGGGACTGTAATGACTTTGGGAGATAGTGCTGTAGACACTACAATAGAAGTAATTCCTTCCGGTTCTTTAGGAGTAGATATCGCATTAGGAATAGGTGGATATCCAAAAGGAAGAATCATTGAAATATATGGTCCTGAATCTTCAGGTAAAACAACTTTGACCCTTCATGCTATTGCTGAAGCTCAAAAAGCAGGTGGTATTGCAGCATTCATTGATGCAGAGCACGCTTTCGACAGAACATATGCTGCAAAATTAGGAATTGATCTTGAAAACCTGATCATTTCTCAGCCGGACAACGGGGAGCAGGCTTTAGAAATTGCAGATAACCTGATCCGTTCAGGGGCGATTGATATCGTTGTGATTGACTCTGTTGCTGCGCTTACGCCAAAAGCAGAAATCGAAGGTGAAATGGGAGATTCTAAAATGGGTCTTCACGCAAGATTGATGTCTCAGGCATTAAGAAAATTGACTGCTACTATTTCAAGAACAAAATGTACTGTAATTTTCATCAACCAGTTGAGAGAAAAAATCGGTGTCATGTTCGGAAACCCTGAAACCACTACCGGAGGTAACGCTCTTAAGTTCTACGCTTCTGTAAGAATTGATATCAGAAAAGCAAGTGCACCGATCAAACAAGGTGACGAAGCTATTGGTAGCCGTGTGAAAGTGAAGATTGTGAAAAACAAAGTAGCACCTCCTTTCAAACAAGCAGAATTCGATATCATGTATGGTGAAGGAGTTTCTAAAGTAGGTGAAATTCTGGATACTGCAGTAGATATGGGAATCGTGAAGAAAAGCGGTTCTTGGTTCAGCTACGAAGAGACTAAACTTGGTCAGGGACGTGATGCTGTAAAAGATGTTTTAAAAGACAATCCAGATCTTTCTGAGGAATTGGAAAACAAGATCAAGGAGGAAATGAAAAAGAAATAATTTTTCAAAAAAATAATAGAAAAGGCAGTCTTCGGATTGCCTTTTTTGTTTTTTTAATGCAGATTTTTTTTTAAACGCAAAGATTTCATCTGTATATCGTAAGGTTTTAAGAGAGCAAAGTTGGAATCAATTTCATTGATTCTTTCTGAGCAAACGCATCATTTACCCTAAAACTTCATCAGCGACATAGTCTCAACTCTTTGCATCCTTAAGATCAACTTTCGTATCTCTTATTCCTTTCCGTTAAAATAATCTTTCAGGTTTTATTTACAATAAAAAAGAGGTCATTCCTTAGAACAACCTCTTTAAGCTTTTATATTTTTAAAAATTATTCAGCAATTTTACCTTGCAGCTGGAGTGCTCCAGTCACCTTCATTCCTTTTGTAAGGGTTTCCAATCTCACATTCTCTTTATTGACAAAAGCATCAATCGTGAAGAAATCTTCATTTTCTTCATTGGTGATCAATTTCAATTTCAGAATATATCCTTTAACGCTACCGTCTTCAAGCAATTCTGTTTCCTTAAAGTCTACCAACTGAGCAATAAAATCAAAACATGCATAATTAGGAAGATCCTGACTTGGTACATAGGTCGTGAAGTCCTCACTCATTTTAGTACCGTCTGGTAGATCATTATTCGTATGAACATCAAGAATGAAAACAATTCCGCTCACATTCACCTTCAGATGAGGCTGTGTCATATATCTGTTTCTGTTTTCAGCATAATCCGTAGCAAAGAACCAAACTCCGAAAGTATCTCTGGCCGGACCAGCAACAATCGCCTGTAAATTCAGTGCGTTTTCCCACTCTCTGATTGATCTTGTTTCAAAATCCAAAGTATAATCAGTTTTTACTTCCGGAATTATTGTGCTAAGCTCATCTGTAACAATGGTTTTGAATCTTACATCTTCAAATTCTGTTTTGCTTTTATCCTCACCAGCCGGATCAGCAACCGTAGATTGCATTAAAACATTTGTCAGATACTGACCGTAATCTTTAGTCTGGAAGTTTTCGTGACCAAAAATCCCGCTCCATGTATTCACAAGATTATGAATATTAGATTTTCTTATGATAATTCCTGCTTCGTTAGTCGTTTCAGGAGCTGCAATTCCTTCTGTATTTGGGAAATAATCTCTGCCATCAACCAATTGATGATTCATAATCTCATTATTTTCTTCATGAGAAAACTCTGCAAAACCTTTATATGTAACATTCTGATTTTCGAAAACATAAGGTAGACCTGTTTTCGCCTTATCATGACCTGCAAAATGATACGCAAGAGAAATTCCCTTAAACTCTCCTTCCTGGATTGCCGGAGTATGATTACCATTATGATCAAATTGAGAATGATACAAAATCATATAAGACTTGATCTTACCTTCCTGAAGTTCATTTTCAAATCTTTCTTCCATTTGTCCAATTGCCTGCTGTGGAGAAAGTGCATAAGCATCTTCTGTCACCATATAAGCAAAACCTTCCACCTCGCCATTTTCTTTTTCAAAAGCAGAAATAGGAGTATATTCTCCTCTTAGCTGAAGTGCTATAGAATACACTATATAATCATTATAAGTTTTGATTTTTTCGTACTCACTATTTATCTTAGGCTCTTCTATTGTTTGTGAAGGGATTTCTGGTATTGTTTCTACAACTTCTTCCACCACTTCCTCTACTACTTTTTCCTCTGGCATTTCCATTTCCTGAACCGGAGTACTCACATTTTCCTGACTGTTACTTTTCTTTTTAAAAAAATCAAAGATTCCCATACTGTTATTTATAATTGGCGGTAAATATAATAAAAAGCGACCAACAGATCCATCATAAAAAAATGCCATTGTGTCAGTTTATCTTTCTTCGCATTTTTTTTAAATATTTATTAAAAAATAATCGGCGGAGCCTTGGGCTCCGCCGATTATTTTATCAATTAGGCTTATCATCTGTCAATTCAAATCCCCAATCTTTTCCTTTTTGGGTTGCTGGAACCCCTTTTGTCATCCAGGCCGGAGCTTTAGCCCCTTTAAGATAATAATCAAAGAACTGCTGTTCACGGATTTGGATATCTTTTCTGTTCTGGCGCTTTACAAGGTTGTGATCATCTCCATTATAATTCAGAAGCCATACTGGTTTTCCGAGACGGCGTAATGCAGTAAACATTTCAATTCCCTGGTACCAAGGCACTGCTCCATCTTTATCGTTACTCATAATGACTACCGGAGTTTTCACTTTATCAATCATAAAAAGCGGTGAATTTTTAATATAAAGATCCGGCGCTTCCCATAGGTTTTTCCCTAATCTACTTTGAGATTTTTCATACTGAAATTGTCTGTTCATTCCTGAAGTCCATCGAATTCCCCCATATGCTGAAGTCATGTTTACAACCGGAGCTCCACTCCAGGCCGCTGCGTACATATTGGTATGAGCAATAAGATAGGCTACCTGATAACCTCCCCAGCTTTGTCCCTGAATTCCGATTTTAGTACCATCTACCCATGAATTTTGCTTTAATTTTTCAACTGCGGAATTAATGTATTCCATTGCAGATTCTCCAGGAAAACCGTCAGTGTAAGAAATATCAGGAGTAAAAACCAGATACCCGTTGCTCACAAAATAAGAAATATTTAATCTTGAAGGCGTTGGAGCCGGTGCTACATAACGGTTCAGGTTATCCGAAAGTTTTTCGTAGAAATAGACAATCATAGGATATTTTTTATTCGGATCAAAGTTTTCCGGTTTGTATAAAACTCCTGTAGATGAATTTCCTTTTGGTGTTGTCCAGTTTACCAGTTCGTCTGTACCCCAATTATAATGAGTTTGCTGTGGGTTTGTATCACTCAGCTTCTGTTGTTTTGAAAAATCTGATGTTGCAAAAATATTAGGAGAATCAGTATATGACTCTTTTACTAAAATATATTCTTCCGTATTTTTCGCTTTTTGAAGACTACGATATCCCCAAACATTTTCCATTTGAATCTTTACAGGATCAGAATTCGACTGAATAGAGGTTTTGAAAATTCCGTTCGCCTTAGATGTATTATCAAATGCTGACAAATAAATAGACGATTTTCGGTTTAAACTTTTAATATCTTTATCTAAGTCGTAGGTATCAAATGTGATTTTATTTTTACGTCCAAATCCATTCGTGATATTTCTTGGCTTTTTCGAACCGTTTAGGAAAAACTCCCAAAGGTCGAAACGGTCTCTGATAATCACAGACTCATCATTATCCGTCCAGGAGGCAATTCCATAAGAACTTGGAAAATCAGGCATATCAAACTCCTCATCCACGAAGGAAACCGGCAATCCGCTGCTCAATGGAAGTGTTTGCTTTGTTTTAATATTATAACTCAACCATTTTCCTTTTTCTCTGTCAAAAATCACAACGAATTTTCCCAGTGGAGACACAGCTACTGCCCCGTTCAGGTTTTGGATAACTTCCGTTCTTTCCCCTGTCTTATTATCGATCAGGAAATAGGTTTTCTTTGTTGAACCTTCCCATTGTGAAGAAATACGGTTATTCAAACTTGTAATACCTAGCGCAAATTCTGCATTTCCTTCATTGACCAATCGTAAAGTATCCAAATCCTCGCTGTCAATATTTCTAAAGAAATCCGGTTTTTCTGTTTGCATTACGGCAGCGTAAGATTTTTTCAAGTCATTTTTCAATTCCTTTAACTGTACCGTTTGCAGGTAATCATCTTTATAGTTCCAGATATCTACAACAGCATGGTCATTTACAATCATCGCAGTATCTTTTGCAATAGGCTTTGGGGCAACCCCAAAATACAGCTGCTTTCCATTTTTACTGAATAGGGGTAACCGGTTTTCAGAAATCACCCAATTCTTCTTCATCTGAGCATTTTCATTGGTAATAGTTTCCTTTTTATTTCCTTTAAAATTAAAGTAATACAACTGATACAATTTTACCAGATCATTCTGTGCTGAAGAAGTACCTACGTAAGCCAATTGATTCCCTTCTTCATCAAAAGATAACTGTGAAAAATCGCCTTCCATTTCTGAAATTTTATTGACAGTTCCTTTTTGCAGATCAACTACTTGTACCGTTTGAAGTGTATACTTCTTTGGTTTTGATTTGTCAGTGACCTTTTTATCCTCAGATTTATTATTTAATGAATCTTTCTTTTCCTTTTTATCCTTGTTGATTTTCTCTTCAGGTTTTTTAGTCACAAAAACAAGCTGCTTCCCATTTTTACTGAACTCGTAGCGCACTACATTATCATATGTCGTACTTTTTCCATCCAAAAGATTTCGCACTACCAATTGTAATGGTTTTGCATTTTTTTCTTCATCTTTCTTTTCGTCTCCATCATCTTTATCAGAATCGTCATCCGAAGATTTATCTTTTGTATTTTCCAGGAGATAAGCAACGTAAGAACCTGATTTTTCAGGAATTTCAAATGATTTTACATTAGGAATTTTCTCCGTTTTATCATTCAAAAAGTCAACTATTGCAAGGCTGTCTTTTGTTAATTTATTTTTTTTAAGCTTTTTATCTTTTACCGCTTTTATATCTTTATACAGCGGACGGATTTGAAAAACAGCAAACCTGGAATCATTTGTAAAATCTACTTTTGTTCCTCTTGCAAACTTCTTTGAAGTTTTATTTTTCACTGAATATAAAGAAAGGTTAGAATTTCCTTCCTGGGCATCTACAGAATAGGCAACCCACTTTCCATCATTTGAGATTTTTCTAGCGCCGATATTTTGCCAATTGTCATAAACAGAATGGTCTAAAGGCTTTTTCTGCGCATACACAAAACAGGTCATGATGAGCAGAATAAAAACTGTACATTTCAACTTCATTTTAATAAAATTTTAAGAATTAAAAATAAGATATTTCTTTGACAAATCCACATAAACCTATTTCTTATCGATCGAAAAAATGTCATTCTGTCACCATTCCCCTTCGTGGTATTTTTTTTGAGAAATATTATACAAATTAAAAAATCTAAAATATGATGACTAAAGGAAATATTAATGTATCTGTGGAAAATATTTTTCCGCTTATTAAAAAATTTCTTTACAGTGACCACGAAATATTCTTAAGAGAGTTGATCTCCAACGCTACTGATGCAACATTGAAGTTGAAACATTTAACCAGCATCGGGGAAGCAAAAGTGGAATACGGAAACCCGAAACTTGAAGTTAAAATTGATAAAGACCAGAAAACTTTACGCATCATTGACCAAGGTATTGGTATGACTGGTGAAGAAGTTGAGAAATACATCAACCAGGTTGCTTTCTCAGGAGCTGAAGAGTTTCTAGAAAAGTATAAAGATTCTGCAAAAGATTCAGGGATTATCGGGCATTTCGGTCTTGGATTCTACTCTGCGTTCATGGTGGCGGAAAAAGTAGAGATTATTACAAAGTCTTACAAAGATGAGCCGGCAGTACGCTGGATCTGCGATGGAAGCCCGGAATTTACTCTTGAGGAAACGACTGACAAAACTGACAGAGGTACGGAGATTATTCTTCATATTGCTGAAGATTCTGTAGAGTTTTTAGAAGAAACAAAAATCCGTGAACTGTTATTAAAATATAACAAATTCATGCCTGTTCCGATCAAATTCGGGACTAAAACACATACACTTCCATTACCGGAAGATGCTCCTGAAGATGCAGTAGCTGAAACAGAAGAAGTAGACAACATCATCAACAATCCGGTTCCTGCATGGACAATTGCTCCAAGCGAACTAACCAATGAGGATTATATGAAGTTCTACCATGAGCTGTATCCAATGCAGTTTGAGGAGCCTCTATTCAATATCCACCTGAATGTTGATTATCCTTTCAATCTTACAGGAGTTCTATTCTTCCCTAAGCTGAGCAATAATCTAAATATTGATAAAGATAAAATCCAATTATACCAAAACCAGGTATTCGTAACGGATGAAGTAAAAGGTATCGTTCCTGATTTCCTAATGCTTTTGAGAGGAGTGATTGATTCTCCGGATATCCCGTTGAATGTTTCCCGTTCTTATCTTCAGGCAGATGGTGCTGTAAAGAAAATTTCATCTTACATCACGAAAAAAGTAGCCGATAAAATGGCTTCTTTAATCAACGAAAATCGCGAAGACTACGAGCAAAAATGGAACGATATTAAGATCGTAATCGAGTACGGAATCATTACAGAAGAGAAATTTGCTGAGAAAGCAGACAAATTTACGCTGTACCCAACTACAGATGGTAAATATTTCCTTTGGGATGAATTGATTGAAAAAATTAAACCTACACAAACAGATAAGGACAACAAACTGGTTGTATTATATGCTACAAATGCCGATGAACAGCACAGCTACATCCAGTCTGCAAAGGATAAAGGATATGAAGTTCTTTTATTAGATTCTCCTATCACTCCACACGTTATTCAGAAACTTGAAACTTCAAAGGATAATATTTCTTTTGCAAGAGTAGATGCAGATCACGTGAACAACCTGATCAAAAAAGATGAGCCGGTTATTTCAAAACTGAATGAAACGGAAAAAGAAGCTTTAAAAAAGAATGTAGAAGAAGCTATTCAGGATACTAAATTCACTATACAGCTTGAAGATCTTGACAGCAATGATGCTCCATTTACGATTACCCAGCCGGAATTCATGAGAAGAATGAAGGAAATGCAGGCTACTGGCGGCGGCGGTATGTTCGGAATGGGAGGCTTCCCTGAGATGTACAATCTTGTTGTGAACTCAAACAGTGAGTTTTCTAATCAGATTTTAAAGACCGAGAATGCTGAGGAGAAAGATAATCTGATCAAATATGCTTTGGATCTTGCCAAACTTTCTCAAAATTTACTGAAAGGAAAAGACCTCACAGATTTTATACAGAGAAGCTATAAGCAACTTGAAAAATAATATACAA
Organism: Chryseobacterium sp. MEBOG07; assembly: GCF_021869745.1. Classification (NCBI taxonomy): domain Bacteria; kingdom Pseudomonadati; phylum Bacteroidota; class Flavobacteriia; order Flavobacteriales; family Weeksellaceae; genus Chryseobacterium; species Chryseobacterium sp. MEBOG07. The sequence continues at coordinate 1,124,759 of NZ_CP084579.1, read as the reverse complement.
GAGACTGTTTCATTTTGAAGCAGTCTTTTTTTGTATGAAAAGTTTGGAAAAGCGCAAAGACGCTAGTTTTTTGAATACTATATGGTGTAAGACAAAAAAATTTTATCTCCGATAAAATTGTGTACTGTATAGTTTATTTTTTATCTCACGCTGATTTTACAGATTATGCTGATTTACATAAACATCAGCTCAATCTGTGTGATCTGCGAGAAAATTTAATTCGAGATTAGATATCTTCCTTTGCTGAAAATCTTAGATTTTCTTGCACCTTTAAATTTCTATGACATAATATTAAACTCTTTGCGCCTTTGCGTTCCCAACACCCAAAAAACTGTCTAAAAATATCAATAGTTAATCTAAACCTTATAGGTTTAAGTCTTGTCTCTTACAAAATAATCTTTGATCAATCAAAAGTTATTATGAAATGAACAACTAGTGCGAAGAAAATTTTCAACAATTAATATACACAGCATGCATATTATAAACCTTTTCCGCCTTTTCTCTTAGCCTTCATTGCTTTACTCTACATTTTTTCTACTTTTTATTGTATACATTCTGCTTTTTCGCCATTTTTGTATAAAATGTCGGTCATGCAAAAGAAAAACTACGCGTCATCAGAAAGCAAAAAGGTTATACTCAACAACAGGTAGCTGACTTTATCGCCACAGATGTATCTAATTACAGCAGAAAAGAAAGCGGTGATGTAAGGATCGTAAAAGATGAATGGGACAAACTTGCGCGTTTTCTGAATGTACAGATTGAAGACATTTATGAAGAAGAGGAAGCTACAGTAGTTGTAAATAATGATCATCCTGTATTTAATGATAGATCTTCTTCTGCGGGAGTAATTACCAATCAGAATAACTATGATAATATTCCGGGAGCTATCATTGAAAACCTACAAAACTATATTGCTTTATTAAAAGAGGAGAACGAAAGGCTGAAAGATGAACTAAAAGGTCTCCCAAAAGGAAGAAAATAACACAGTTTGAAACTGTAAAAAATATAGATGTCACTCATATTAAGTTATGTAGTGACATTTTTTTATGTAGATTATAATTGAATGCTTTTTTGACGCAAAATTTCTTATGAGCTCTTTCTTTAAACACGAAGAACACTAATAATTTCACAAATGTCACAAATATAATTCTTGTAGTGATTGAATCTGTGTAATCTGCGAAATCTATGGGAGATTATTTTAGCGCAAAGTTTTATGATAAAAGCCTTATATTCTTAGGAGGCTAAGAAGGGCGACTTCGTCGCTAATGAAGCTTTAGAGTTATGTGTAAGCTTCGTAAGAATCAATGAAATTGATTCCATCTTTGCTCTCTTTAAATTATCTAGTATCAAAATAAAAACTTTGTGTTTATAAAAACACTTATTTTTTGCCACAAATGCACGAATTTATTTTGATATGAATGTTTAATGAAAAACTCATTATAGTTCATTCATCGGATCCCAAAACAGTTTTTTGAAATTTTTTATTCTGAAATTTTCAATAGTAATCCCTTCAGCTTCAAGTTTTGGCTGAAATTCCGGGACAGATAATACTCCCGAACTGGAAATAACACGGTGAGCAGGAACATCTTTCGGGCATCCTCCCATTGCTTTTCCAACATGTCTGGAATGATTAGGATAGCCAACTGCTTTTGCTATGGCACCATAAGTAGATACTCTTCCTTTCGGAATAAGCCTTGCTACTTCGTATACCTGTTGTTTGAAAATTTCATCCATATTCCTTTATTGTTTTTAGCTGGCTATCTTTTTTGCATCATTTTTGAACTATTACAGTCTCCATGATGTTTCATTAAAAGATAAAGATATGAAAAAATCATTTTTCAGGCTGTTGAATGCAGTCAATAAAAAGGTTCTCCCGAAGCTGAGTAATAAAGATCCCAATCATCTGACTAAGATTGAAAAGGGAATTCTGGTGTATCGTTATTTTGTATTAGTGAATTCGTTGGATTGATTTTTTTCTTTTCTATGGATTACACAGATTTTCACAAATGCTTATGTATGTTTTTTGGAGAATGCAAAGGCGCAAAATTATTTTGAATGCTATGTATTGTAAGGCGCAAGGATTTTATCTTCGATAAAATTGTATATAATCTCACGCAGATAGTATAAAAATCTGCGTAATCTGTGTGATCTGCGAGAAACTATATACCACATATTTGAACCGTTAAGATCATTTAAGTTGTAAAGAATATTAAGGGAAATAGCTAAAGCTATTTTATGTAGCTATGTGCTTTATTTTCATCAAAGATAAAACTTAATTATTCTTATTATTTTCACTTTCTTAATGGTTTAAATAGTTTTACTTTATTTTTTCCAAGAAATAAAAAAGCGCTCCAAATGAATTGAAGCGCTGATATTTTAATCTCTTTTGAGAATTGTGTTCTTAGTTTTCTAAGATATAAGAGAACATCAATGGTGCACAGATTGTCGCATCACTTTCAACGATAAACTTCGGTGTAGTGATATCTAGTTTACCCCAAGTGATTTTCTCATTAGGAACTGCTCCTGAATAAGAACCGTAAGATGTTGTAGAGTCAGAAATCTGGCAGAAATAAGACCAGAAAGGAATGTCGTGCATTTCCATATCCTGATACAACATTGGTACTACACAGATAGGGAAATCTCCTGCAATACCTCCACCAATCTGGAAGAATCCAACTCCTTTTCCTGCTGAATTTTTAGTATACCAGTCAGCTAGGTAAGTCATATATTCGATACCTGATTTCATTGTAGTAGCTGTAAGTTCTCCTTTGATACAGTAAGAAGCGAAGATATTACCCATTGTAGAATCTTCCCATCCTGGTACTACGATTGGCAAGTTGGCTTCTGCAGCAGCGATCATCCAAGAGTTTTCTCTAGGAATCTCATAGTATTGCTCCAATACTCCTGAAAGGATCATTTTGTACATGAATTCGTGTGGAAAATATCTTTCTCCTTTAGCTTCTGCATCTTTCCAGATCTCTACGATATGCTTTTGTAATCTTCTGAAAGCTTCTTCTTCAGGGATACAAGTATCTGTAACTCTGTTTAAACCTCTTTCCAAAAGATCCCACTCATCCTGAGCAGTCAAATCTCTGTAATGAGGAACTCTTTCATAGTGAGAGTGTGCCACAAGGTTCATTAAATCTTCTTCAAGATTGGCACCTGTACAAGAGATAAAATCTACTTTCCCCTGACGGATCATTTCAGCAAGAATCTTTCCCAATTCAGCAGTAGACATTGCTCCTGCTAAAGTAATCATCATTTTCCCACCATCTTTAAGATGTGCAACATATCCTTTAGAAGCATCCACCAATGCAGCTGCGTTGAAGTGCAGGTAATACTTTTCTATGAATTCAGTTATCGGTTTGCTCATTTTTTTAATTTTTGCAAAGATAAAACTTAAAAACGGAATGCAGTCAAAGCACTTCAAGAAAGTACCATAGAGGGATCTTTTTTTATCATTTGTTAAATTGCATTTGTTGGAAACGCGAAGGCGCAAAGAGTTTCATGCGTTATGAAAATTTTAAGGCACAAGAAAATCTTAGATTTTCAGCAAGTGGAAACATTAAATTTTCATGCAAATCATACAGATTGTGCATATGTTTATGTAAATCAGCTTGAGAAAAAAAATAATATATATAATACACAATTTTATCGAAGATAAAATCCTTGCGCCTTACAATACATAGCATTCAAAATAATTTTGCGTCTTTGCGTTTTCCAACATTAAGTCTATAAAAAAGCGCAGCCCATACGAGCCACGCTTTCATTGTAATTCAACCTAACAGCATTCAACAGGAATTTATCCTTCCCAGGTTTCTACTTTCAGGATCTCAATCTTCCTTTCTCCATCTTTGAAAGGCCAGTCGATAACATCTCCTACTTTATATCCTACGACCGCAAGGGCAATATCCGATAGTATGGAGTACTTATTTTTTTTGAGCTTTTCTTTGGTGGAAGGCACAAAAATATATTCGTGTTCAAAATTTAATGTATGATCTTTTAAGGTTACTTTCCTCTCAACCGTTACAATGTCAGTTGGAAGATCTCTTCTCAAAACTTGTTTTGCTTTTCTAAGTTCTTCAGTAAGTCTTTTTTCTTCTCCGATGCTCACTTTTTTTCTTCTGAGTGTATCTTTTATAGCATCATAAATTCCGGTGGTTACAATAATATGATTGGACATTTTCTTCAATTTTTTTTTAATTAAAATGCAGTTATTCCCTAACGATCCAATGTAGAATCCAGGCATATGACAGCCTCCTTCTATAGAAAACCGCAAAAACAAAAATAAAAATTCGGAGTGATTCCCTGTCTTGAATCCTGACAGGGCTTAATTGATAAAGTCCTTAGAACTTTTCAGAAAAGAATCTGTGTGAAGATAAAGTAACGACAGCAACAATCCTGATTGTCGGCTTCCTGCTGATAAAGAGATTGTTGCTGCCATTATTATGAGATATTTTGTAATCCTTACAAATATAGCACTTAAAAACGGAATGTAGCGGCTGCACTTAAAGTAACTCTATGTAAACCTTCTTTTTGATCATCATCAAATTTGTATGTTACTCCGTTGAACTTCATTTTATTCAGTGTACCACCACTTAATCCTACTTTTGGCCCTATTAGGAAGTTCTTGCTGACCTGATATTGATAACCAAGATCTATTTCGGCCCCTAAAGTACTTCCTGTGCCTTTCACACTTCCCGTTTTTGTAGTATAAGACATTACTCCCAACGCTACATCTGCAAATACTTTATGTCTTGTAGGTAAATGATTATTTGAAATAAGTCCGGAGAATCCGAAAAACGTAATATTATCTTTTGTGGTCACAGGAACAGAAACTGGCATTCCATTGACATATCCAAGCATAAACCCATCACTGGATGCACCGTAGTGAGAATATTTCAAACCAAATGCAATCCCTCTACTCACCTCATAATGGGCAGCAATATCAAAGTTCAACCCATTTTTCAGATCTTTTACATATTCTTTTTCTTCCTTGCTAAGCCCTGAAATTGTTTTTGCTGTTCTCCATGCATAACCTACGGAAGGTCTGATGGAAAATTTTTGAGCAAAAGTTATGATGGAGATTGAGAATAACCCCAGTGTTATTAATTTTTTTATCATGGTTTTTAAAGTTTTTGGCAAAAATAAAGTTTTCTGTGGGAGAAACAAGTTTAAAACCTAAAACGTCTGTTTTCTTTTTTATCCGAAATCTTTTTCTTGCTATCCAGTCTTTTCTGTTTCTGACCTTTTGAAGGTTTTGTTGCCGTTCTTTTTTTAGGAACGATGAGCGCTTTGTTGACGATTTCAATTATTTTCTCAATCGCTTTATTTTTGTTCATCAATTGGGTTCTGCTTTCGGAAACTGTCAGAAATAAAAAACCTTCTGCATTGATTCTATTTTTTACTTTATTCTGAATCAATATTTTTTCATCATCATTAAAAAACTCTGAGGCATCTACTTTCCAAAGTACAGTAACAGCAGTCTCCACTTTGTTGACATTCTGCCCTCCTGCTCCGCTGCTGCGGGAAGTTTTAAAGCTGAGTTCTTTTGAAAAGTCTTTCATTGTTTTATTTTTTTAAAGTCAAGATTTAAGAGCCAAACGCTAATAATCATGATTCATGTTAGAGATCTATGTTTATATTTTTATACAGTTCTATTCTGTTTACTTTTCCGTTGGGCGTCCGAGGAATTTCATTGATGAAAATAATTTCTTTTGGTTTATGGAAATTTTTCTCAAATGGTATTTCCGAAATTTTCCTTATCACCTCATCTGACTTCCCTCCTTCTATTACCAATATCAGTTTTTGCCCCAGGCTTTCATCTGGTAAACCGATAAATACAGCTTCGTTCGGGAGTTCTTTTTTTACCAATACTTCAAGGGTTTCCGGGAAAATTTTTGCTCCTCCAGAATTGATAACGTTATCAATTCTTCCGAGAAATTTAAATTGTTTTTCATTCCTAACATCAACTAAATCATTAGTTTGCAATTCTTCAACATTCACATTAGGAGCAAATATTTTCAAGCATCCTCTATCATCCAACGAGATGGATACATTTTCAAAAGCTGTGAAATAATCTTCCTGCTGTGGCACCAATTGTTTTAAAGCGATATGAGAAAGCGTTTCCGACATTCCATAGGTTTCAAAAATACGGTTTGAAGTACTGAGATTCTTCTGTAGAATTTTATTTTTCAGACTTTCTGAAACTGCTGCACCACCAATGATTAAATTTTTAATCAGATGAAGTTTTTCCAATGAGTTTTCTACCTGAAGTGGTGTCATAGCACAAAAGTCTATTTCTTCCTCTAAGTTCTCAACAGGTTTCAGAGAAGGCTCTGCAATTCTTAATTTCAATATTCTTTCTACAGAACGGACAATCATCATTTTCCCAGAAATATATTCTACAGGCAGACAGAGTAATGCCGTATTACCTTCTTCCAATCCCAAAAAGTTGCACGTCATCACTGCAGAATTGATCATTTTCTTTTTCTCAATTTCAAAAATTTTAGGAATGCCCGTAGAGCCTGAAGTCTGTACATTCACCCCTGTTTTTTCTGAAAACCATTCTTCGAGAAAAATTTTCACTTTTTTTTCAAATTCAGTATTAAATGATAAATTATTAATATTGAGATTATTGAAGTCTATCAGCATATTTTCCATAAATAAAATCCACAGTAAATTTAAAAAAAAAATCAAAAATCCTTGTATATAAATAAAAAAGATGTAAATTTGCACCACCAAAATAAAACAGACCTATAGTGTAACGGTAACACTCCGGTTTTTGGTACCGTCATTCGGGGTTCGAATCCCTGTGGGTCTACAAACCATCCTTTTTAAGGATGGTTTTTGTTTTTATCATTAACCGAATATTTTTCATTAAAAAATTCATCGTACCAGATTTTATTTCCCCTCAAAAGGTTATTATCTGCTTCAACGAGCCTGGAAATAGAAAATCAAATTCTATTTTTTCATGTAAAACAGTAGAAAATTGAAAGAAGATATTTGTAAATAAGAAAAAAATATATAAATTTGCATCACCAAAATAAAGCAGACCTATAGTGTAACGGTAGCACTCCGGTTTTTGGTACCGTCAGTCGGGGTTCGAATCCCTGTGGGTCTACAAACCATCTTTTTAAGGATGGTTTTTTTTATTCCTTCTTTTATTTCTGATTAAATTCTTATAAAAAACTATAACCTATGAAAAAACATTATTTCTTATTCTTTTCAATTTTCACCATTTTTTTGAATGCACAAAGCATTAGTTTAGATCCTACATTTGGAAATGGTGGTTATTGCATGTATGATGATTATAGAGAAGTATCGGATGCTGTAATGCTACCGGATGGTCAATTCATTACTGCAACATCAACGGGTTCTATCACCATTAGAAAGGTAAACCAAGGTGGAATTCTTGATACATCTTTTGGAACAAAGAATTATGACATGGGCATTAATTCATCAGATAAAAGCGAATCCATCAAAAAAATTGTTTTAAATAATAATAAAATATTGATCTATGGAAGAGTAAATGCCACTCCTACCCACAGTTTATATGATTTGTTTATTACCAGAATTAATCTGGACGGTTCTCTGGATACCAGCTTTGGTACTAATGGTTTTACCACTCAATCTGTGAGTCAAAATGGTACAACTGAAGATATTGCTGTAGATCAAAATGGCAACAGCTATCTTCTTATTTCCAACATGGGCTCTTATATGATAAAAGTAAATTCCAATGGAGTCATTGATAATAATTTCGGTACCAACGGGAAGTTATCGCTTAATACGTTTTATCCCCGAAAGTTTTATATCCAAAATGACGGGAAACTGGTCATGGCGGGTACTAAAACCAACACGTTAACCTACACTGAGGATTCTTACATCGAAAGAAGGCTGCCTGACGGTACCTATGATTCTACATTTGGCAGCAATGGATCTGTTTTTATTCCTAATACAGAAGGTTCTGCAGTCAAAAATTTTGAATATGATTATGCAAATAATTCCATTCTGGTATTGCATCAGAAAAGTTCTCCCTACCGAGGTACTTTCTTTTTATCTAAAATTCAAATTTCAGATGGTGCTTCTGTTTCTGGATTCGCTAATAATGGAAGAACAGCTAATTATAACTTTACCACTGCAGAAGAGCTGCAATTAGGCCAAATTACAGTATTACCCAATTCAAAAATAGTAATAATGGGAGCTATTATGAATATGTACAATGGTACCCCAAACCTTATTTATCAATTATTTGTAACTAGGCTGAATGCTAATGGAAGTGTAGATTATTCCACTTCCAGCAACGGTTTTCAGTATTTTATGGCTGCACCTCCTACTACATCACTAAGAGCTGACTATATTAAAAAGTTATTTAATCTGAATGACGGTTCACTTGTTCTTTGTTATTCCGGAGGGAGTGTAACGCATGGCTCTAAGTCATATTTGACCAAATTTAACAGTGGTTTTTTAGGGCTGGATGACATTTCTGCTAAAGATCAGAATACTACTTTTACCCTTTATCCTAACCCGGCGGATGATAACATTACGATACAAAATAAGAAATACAGGAGCGAAAGTTTTGAGTACAGCATTTTTGATCTATCCGGGAAAAAAATTCAAAGCGGTTCTTCAATATTCAATGAACAAATGAATATTCAGAGATTAGAAAAAGGGAATTATATCATCCAATTTGAAACTAAAAAAGGAGATAGACAGTCTTTGAAATTAGTGAAGAAATAAAAGCATCTATCATTTCTATAAAATATAAACCATCCTTTTTAGACTGCCCCAAAAAGTTAGCCACTTTTTGGGGCAGTCTATTCTCAAGGCCTTTTATATCAGAAAATACGGTTTATTATTTTTTCAGATCATCAATCTCCTCCTGTATAGATTTGATTCTGTCTCTTAATTCCTGACTTACTTTTCCAGGAATTTTTTTAATTTTCCTTAAATCCAGGGCCAGCATAATGGAAGCTATTCCCATAAAAATAAAGGAAACGCCTGTGAGGGTCACTAATGAAATTCCTGTAAACACGGGATTAAATATCAGCAACAGAGAAAATATAATTCCTCCAACGCTGGCAAGGGCTACATTTCACCAACTCATTATTTTCATACTTTTCAGGTCGAAAGCAAAACCCAGCAATTGAAAGGAACGAAACAGTAAAGTAAATCCAATCACAAATGGAAGTACGGTCATCGAAATCTGAGGATTTGCAATAAGATAAACCCCAATTGCGGTAGTCAATAATCCACTTACCAAAAACCAGCCCCAGCCCTGCAGGGATTTGCTATTCTGTAAGGAAAAGAATACTTCCGTAATTCCTGAAAATAGGAATGAAACACTAAAAAAAATTGAAAGGGTTACATACGTTGCAAGTGGCACACTGAATACATAAAATCCACAGATCAGAAAAATGATTCCAAAAATTAATGGAATGTACCAATGCTTTACCGTGTTAGTAAGCGTTTGAAACAAATTTGCCATAGGTGTGTTTTTTTAATTTTGCCTACTCTTGATAACGGTTTTCGGCATACCCGCAGGAGATTTCAAACAGATGATAATTTTTCACATTAACTTGAAATATAACCTCTTACTAAGATACAAAAAAACAAAGAAACGAGCCAGATTCTGAGAGTTGTTTTCACAAAAAAAGCATCAGATGAAGCCAATTTAATCAATTGAGTTCACCTGATGCACAAAAAATTACTTAATTCTATGAATTTATTTTGCTAGATTTCCTGCAGGCTGCTGCTGCGTAACGCAATGTACCATTCCTCCGTTTTCATATAGATTTCTTACATCTATTCCTATTACTTTTCTATCCGGATATTGCTCCTGAATAATCTTATTGGCAACTGTATCATTAGGATCTCCATAATTAGGAACAAGCACTACAGTATTAGCTACGTAATAATTTACATAAGATCCTTTTTCTTCTAATTGCTTTCCGTACGCCGTTTTCACTTTGTTTTTGGTAGCAGGTATATATACTTTTTTATATTCTTTTCCGTCTACATTGGTTGCGGTATACAATGTATTGACATCTTTCTCTGAAATCCCAAGTTCGAGAAGATCATCTTCATTCATGGTAATCATTTTATTATGATTAATAAATTTCATGAAACCATCAATGTGCATATCGGTAACGTCCAATCCGGTCACCCCATCCAACCAAATCACTTTGGATACTCCGTAAAACGTTTCAAACATTTCTTCAGCTTCTTCCTGAGTGATATCTTGGTTTCTGGTAGCTCCTTTTTTCTGGCTGATTACTGAACTTTTACAAGCCATCAACACACCATTGCCATCTGTTTCCACAGAACCTCCTTCGTTGACCATTTCCTCATTCAGATCGATTACTTTTATTCCAAGATCACTACCCAGCTTTTGCGGGATTGCATCACAGTTTTCAAAATCAAATTTCTCGCCCCAGCCGTTAAAACCCCAATCTTCAATGAGAACATTTCCTTTATTATCTTTTACGAAAATAGGCCCGTTATCTCTGATCCATACATCATCGGTAGGATAAACTTTGAAATCAACATTCTTCATAGGAACTTTATTATCCTCCAGAAGACGGATAATTCTATTTTTTTCCTCTGCATTATAAGCAATAATGTGAACTTTTTCCCCTGACTGAAGGGCCTTTGTCATATCTACCCAAGTCTGCTCTACCCTTTTGCGGTACGTCATACCATGTTGATAGTGATGCGGCCATTGCAGCCACGTTCCTTCATGCCGCGAAGATTCTTCGGGAAAATGATAATCTGTTTGTGCCATACTTAATATAAAACTCAATACAAAAGTGAGTGTGAATAATTTTTTCATATCATTAAAATTTCTTTCCAATAAATACACCGAAATTGACATCGGTTTCAAAACTACTTCCTGTCTGGGAAATATTACTTCCTATTCCAAACTGCATTTTTTTCTTATTTTCTATTCCTAAACGGATAACCTGACTGCTGGACTGATGTTCTTTAAAACTGAAATCGGATTCTACGATCAACATGCTGTAAAGATTAAGCTTCTCATTGATTTTAGGAGTATATTCCAATAAAGTATAGAGTCCAAGTCCGAATTCTTTCGCATCAGTAGAATAGGTAAATGCAGGAAATACATTGATGGCGAAAACATCATTTTCTTTGCCATACGCCAATCCTACAGACGGCATGATATCTTTCTCTGAAATATGAACGCCTGCAGAAACACCCAGGTTCTTTATAATTCCATAATTAAGATTCTGATAAAGCTCAGGACTTACTTTTCCTAAGTCATAGTTGTAGCTAATAGTTCCTGAAGCAAAATAATTCCACTTGCCACTGAAATCTTTATTATATATTCCCAAAAGTTCAGTCTCTTTATTTCCACCATAAGCCTGAATAGAAATTTGTGACTTGACACAAAAAGGGAGTAATAAGATGAGGAGAAGTATATTTTTCATTCTATTTGTTTTTTTGAAACTTAATCATCATTGTGATGATTTGATGATGCAAAATTACGCTTACCAAAAAAACAAATCTTGTCCTAAATTGACATTCTATTCCTACAAAGGAAAATAAATACAGGTGATAGTATCTTCCGTTTCCGACTGTAAGTATTCATCAATTCTATCGGAATGATCCGGTAGAAGTTGTTATTCAACAAGCCAAAACGATAGAAAAAAATGATATATTTTCACCATATATCTTACTACCAATTTACAGAAAATAAAAACAAAAAGGTGAAAATCATTTAATTTTCACCTTTCTAAAACCTATTTAAATTTGTTTTTATATTGTTATTTCGGTTTGTACAGTTTGTACATTACGAATAAAAAGCCAATCCATACAGGAATTAAAATCACCTGAATTTCCATTCCTGTAATACTCATCAATCCTAAAATCAGCACCAAAAACGCAATACAGATGTAATTGGATACAGGGTAAAATATAGATGGGAATTTTGAATGAATTCCTGATGCATTGATTGATTTTTTAAACTTCAAATGGGTGTAACATATCATCAGCCAGTTGATGATCAAAGTAGATACCACCAAAGCCATTAAGTATTCAAAAGCTTTTTCCGGTACCAGCTTATTAATGATAATACAGATCCCGGCAAAGCAAGAAGAAATAATGATTGCGTTGGTAGGAACAGAGTTTTTATTCAGTTTTTTCAGGAATTTTGGAGCATTCCCCTGTTGAGCCAATCCGAAAAGCATTCTGCTGTTACTGTAAACACTACTGTTATACACTGATAAAGCCGCCGTTAAAACAATCAGGTTAAGAACATTCGCAATTAACGTATTGAACTGAACCACTTTACCAAAAAGACTAAATTCAAGACCGTTCAGGTTTTGGAAAACCATTACAAACGGGCTTGATCCTTCTGTAATATCTCTCCAAGGGCTTAATGCAAATAAAATAACCAAAGCACCTACGTAAAAAATAAGGATTCTATAGATCACCTGATTAGTAGCCTGTGGAATAGTTTTCTCCGGATTTTTTGCTTCTGCAGCCGTAATCCCGATTAACTCCAATCCACCGAAAGAGAACATAATCATTGCCATCGCTGAGAATAACCCCGAATATCCGTTTTCTGTTTTATTAAATAATCCTTTAGGGAAGAATCCGCCATCATTCCATAAATTGGTAATTGTCGCTTTTTCTCCTCCTGTACCACTTATTAAAAGATATATCCCGAAAATAATCATTGCGATAATAGCCACTACTTTGATGATGGAAAACCAGAATTCTGTTTCTCCGTATACCTTCACAGAAGCCAAGTTAAGTGCATTGATCACTATAAAGAAGAATAAACTGGAAACCCAAAGCGGAATATCAGGCCACCAAAAATGAATATAATGACCTATTGCTGTAAGTTCTGCCATACTTACCAGGATATAGAGAATCCAGTAGTTCCACCCGGAAGCAAACCCTGGAAAATTTCCCCAATATTTGTAAGCAAAGTGACTAAAACTTCCCGATACGGGTTCCTGAACAACCATCTCACCAAGCTGACGCATAATAAAAAAGGCGATAATCCCAGCTAAAGCATAGCCTAAAATTACTGATGGTCCAGCCAATACTGCAGCCGGTCCAATTCCCAGGAATAATCCGGTTCCGATGGCACCTCCAAGGGCAATTAATTGAATGTGTCGATTTGTTAATCCTCTAACTAAAGTCTCGTTTTGTCCTGTTTTATTTTCGTTGCTCATTGAATGAATTATTCGGTCGCTAAATATATAAAAACTTTTGAGAGAAATTCACATTCCATGGGGTAAATTGACAATTCGAGTTCCCCTTAACAGAACAGGGCTCTTTTCTTTTATATCCTTATTGATAAAGCTTACGAGTTGTTATCTATTTTTTAGCCAAAAAAAGATGATCTCCCTCAATAGCTGAAGGAGATCATTATTTTATGATGACTTATATTGAATGTAAAGCGTAAAACTAAAGCCTACAAAAACTCTTTCGGAATCGCAATATTATTATTTTTCATGTACTCCAAAAGGCTCTGGTATTTTTCTTCATTTCCGTCTGTTCCACATTTGTGCGAAATGCTGCAGATATCGGATGGCTTAATGTCTAAAATATTGGATATTTTAGTCAGTATCTCCAGGTTGATCTTCACCTTGGAATTCTCAATATCGGAATAGGCCTTTTGGGAAATTCCCATTTCAAAAGCCATATATTCCTGCGTAAGATCTCTGCCCCTACGTATTTTCCTGATATTTTGTCCACATACTTTCATCATTTTTGTTTTAGTAGTTTTCGGTATATTTTAGAAGATTATCTATTAGCCTCTAACAAAGGTAATAAATACCTTTGGCAAAACATTATACACGTTACATGATATTTATTTTCAATATAAAAAAGGCTTAAAAACACCTCTTTTTTCAGAGAAAATATCACTTCGGTAAACACTATTGGAATTTATGGAGACGCAAAAATTTAATTATGACAATAATATTGTCAGAGCATTCCTCTATGCGACTATCACATTCGGACTTGTAGGATTTCTGCTGGGGCTTACGGCTGCACTGATGCTTTTTTATCCTGAATTACCTGAATTTTTATTCGGTACGGATGATACAACCATTAAAAGCTTAGCTTCGGGTAATATTCAGGGGCTTATCAATACTCAGGGAGCAATGGGCTTCGGAAGAATCAGAATGCTCCATACAAGTGCTGTAATTTTTGCTTTCGTATGTAACTCCTTTTTCTGTGGTGCTTACTATAGTATGCAAAGACTTCTTAAAACCAGAATGTACAGTGATACATTATCATGGATTCACTTCTGGTCATGGCAGTTTATGATCGTCAGCGTAGTGATTACTTTCCTTATGGGAATCAACACTTCAAAAGAATATGCTGAACATGAATGGCCAATTGATATCTTAATTGCATTCTCATGGATCATTTTCGGAATCAATATGTTTGGAACTATTGCCAAAAGAAGGGTAAGACATTTGTATGTAGCCATCTGGTTCTATCTGGCAACCTGGATCGCTGTAGCAATGCTTCACATCTTCAATAATCTTGAAGTTCCTTTATCTTTCACAAGCTGGAAATCTTATTCTGTATATGCAGGTGTAAAAGATGCATTAGTACAATGGTGGTACGGGCACAATGCGGTAGCATTTGTATTAACCACTCCTGTATTAGGTCTGATGTATTACTTTATGCCAAAAGCAGCACAGCGACCGGTATTCTCATACAAACTATCCATTATTCACTTCTGGTCGCTGATCTTTGTATACCTTTGGGCCGGCCCTCACCACCTGCAATATACAGCATTACCGGCATGGGCTCAGGCAGTAGGAACAGGATTCTCCATTATGCTTATTGCACCGTCATGGGGAGGAATGCTGAATGGTCTTCTTACCTTAAGAGGAGCCTGGGATAAAGTAAGAGAAAATCCTATTCTAAAATTCTTTGTAGTTGCTATTACCTGTTATGGTATGGCCACTTTCGAAGGACCTTTATTAGCAACAAAATCATTAAATAAAATTGGTCACTATACCGACTGGGTGATTGGTCACGTACACTTAGGAGCTCTTGGATGGAATGGTTTCATGGCATTCGGGGTGGTATATTATCTGGTTCCGATCATGTGGAGAACACCCCTTTGGTCTAAAAAATTGGCCAACTGGCACTTCTGGCTGGGAACATTAGGAATTATCTTCTATGCTGTACCTATGTATATCGCAGGATTCACACAGGGATTGATGTGGAAACAGTTCAACCCGGATGGAACCTTATTATGGAAAAACTGGCTAGATACTATTACAGCAATCATTCCTTACTTTAAAATGAGATTCTTAGGAGGTATATTTTATCTTTTAGGAGCAATTTTAATGGTGATCAATGTTATCAAAACCGTTAAAGCCGGATCATTCCAGAAAGAAGTTCCTGCAGAAGCTCCTGCATTAGCCAATATCGGAACTTCAAGAAAAGAAGGTGAAGGTGTACACTTATGGTTGGAAAGAACACCTACTCTTCTATCTATATTAGCTTTCATCACAATAGCAATTGGTGGACTGGTGGAAATAGTTCCGACGCTTTCACTGAAGCAAAGTGTCCCAACGATTACAGCTGTAAAACCGTATACTCCTCTGGAGCTTGAAGGTAGAGATTTATATATCCGTGAAGGGTGTAACGCCTGCCACTCTCAGATGATCAGACCTTTCCGTGACGAAGTAATGAGATTTGAAGGAAAAAACGGACAATATTCCAAAGCGGGAGAATTTGTATATGACAGACCCTTCTTATGGGGATCTAAAAGAACAGGGCCGGATCTTCACAGAGAAGGAGGCAGAAACCCAGATTCATGGCACTTCAAACATATGTACAACCCAAGAATTACTTCTGCAGGTTCTATTATGCCGCGTTTCCCATGGCTGATCACCAATAAGCTGGACAGAAACGAGATGGTAGATAAAATGAAACTGATGAAAAATGTCTTCGATGTACCTTATACAAAAGCCCAGATCGATTCCGCCAACCAATGGGCAGATAACCAATCCAAAGCTATTGTACAAAGAATCTATTCTGAAGCCATTGATATAAAAGATCAGATGGTCAAAGAAAAATCGGCAAAAGGATCTGCTTATGTACCCCTTGAACAAAGAGAAATCGTAGCAATGATCGCTTACCTGCAGAGATTAGGTACAGATATTAAAACAACACAGGTACAAACAGCAAGCGTAGAGTAACATTTAAAATTGTATTGCAATGAAAACGAGAACCCCAATTTCAATATATATCGCAACAACGATAGGTTTAACGATCATGGCCTTTGAAATGTTCGCCGGAGATTCAGGATATTTTTCTTCCCCTTTTTTCTGGGCACTGATATTAATTGCTACTATCCTTCTGCTGATCATGAACTCGATTGGAGATCTGGTGGAAAATGAAAGCTTCAGCAGATTATCAGAGGAAGAGAGAAAACAATATCTGGCAGAAAAAAAGATTCCTTATTATCAGAAATTATGGAATTCCGCCTTCAAAAAGCAATCTGTGACCGAAGAAAAGGATATCCTTATCGACCACGGTTTTGACGGAATTACAGAGCTTGACAATTCTCTTCCAAAATGGTGGATAGGTCTATTCTGGTTTGGATGTATTTTCTGTGCAGTGTATCTGTTTGCCTTTTCTTTCACAGATTATGCCCATCCGGATGCAGAATACACGAAAGAAACAAAAACCATGTTGGCTTCCATCGAGGAGTATGAAAAAACCGCGCCTCAGATCAATCTGGAATCCGCAAAATACAGTGCCGATAATATCGCAGAAGGCCAGGAGCTTTTCAAAACGAATTGTGTTACCTGCCATGGAGACGGTGGAAAAGGAGGTATAGGTCCCAATCTTACTGACACCCACTGGATCAATATGAAAGAAAAAAGCTTATTTAAAAATGTTTTCTGGATGCTTGAAAATGGCTCTCCAAACAATCCTACCATGAGACCTTTCATCAAAGAAGGAACCATTACAGGAAGAGATGCAGAAAAAATTGCCGCTTATATTTATCATATCAACCAGGAAACGGCTCCAATTACAACTGCTCAAGGGGGTGCTGCCGCACAGGGAGAAGAAGTAAAATGGGAGAACGGAAACAACTAAAAAAATTATTATCTATCATATAAACCATGCCACGCCCCCTTTGCAACTACACTAACTTTTGAATTTTCATTTTTGCTAACTAACCTTTTCAACATCAAAAAATGATAAAAAGGGGGCGTTTTTTACAATAACAATTCTTGCCTTGGCCTGTCTTACTCAACTATTCACTTGACAACTACAAACTAAAAATTCCATAAAAAGACAGCCAAGGCAGGATTTTTGCATTCGTAAAGGGTACCACAACAAAGTCAAAATAATTTAGTATTATTATCTTTGTTAGAAACCACACCGAATTTGAAACTGAAAATCAACACCACAAAACTCTTAAGGCGTATTGTTATAACCTTTATTTCAATATTGGTTCTTCTTACCCTGTTGATACTAAGCTTAAGACTTCCAGCCGTTCAGAACTTTATTAAGGACAAGCTCATTGTTTATCTTGAGAAAAAATCAAAACCAAGGTAAGCCTTGAAAGAGTCTACATAGGATTTCCCAACAGTCTTGTGATGGAAAACCTATATCTGAAAGGACAAGACGTAGATACTCTTCTTGCAGTCAAAAAACTGGATGTAGGACTACACATGCTAAAGCTTATCAATTCTACGGCAGATATTACTTCGGTGAGTATGGAAGGAGCCCGCGCCAATGTTGTGCGGAAGCAGGATGGTAAATTCAATTTTGATTACATTATCGATGCTTTTGCTACCACTGATAAGGAAGAAAGCTCTTCTAAGCCATTTATTATTTCTTTGGATAAAATTAATTTAAAAGATATTGGTGTTACCTTCAATGACCAGCAGTCAAAGAATGATATTAAACTCTATTTTAAATCGTTTGATACCAGGGTAAAAACTTTTGATCTTACCAAAAATAATTATGCCGTCAATGATATTAATCTTGATGGATTAAAATTAAAGCTAAAGCAGGGTCTTATAGAAGAAGTAGCAAATAAGGTTGAGAAAAAAGTAGATTCTCTCAACAAGAAGACACCGATGAATATTGGGTTAAGAGGCATTAAACTTACTCATTTTGATATTGATTACGGGGATGAAAATACCAAAACATTTGCAAAAGTTATATTCAAAGAGCTGAGCACAAAGGTCAATAAGCTTGATCTTGAAAACAACGCTTACAACGTAGCCAATGTATTTCTTTCCGGAGCAGATATTAATGCCAATCTTTATCTTCCGGCTCAGAATGCCAACCCGAAAACGACCAAAGAGCCAGAAGTTTCCAAAGCTTCTGATCAGGATAAGGCAATGAAGCTTCTCTTAGGAAAGCTTGTTTTAAATGATGTAAAAGTAAATTATAATAATACCGCTATTGCTCCAACCAAACAGGGAATGGATTTCAACCATCTTAATTTTTCAAAAATGAATGTTGAGGTGAGAAGTTTCAAAATGGAGAATAATACTTTTGCAGGAACCGTAAATTCTGCAGAAATTCAGGAGGCAAGAGGTCTGGATATTCAGAAATTCAATACGGATTTTGTATATGCAGAAAAGGAAGCTTATCTCAAAGATCTTTATCTGCAGACTCCTAAAACAATATTGCGTGATGAGGTTATTTTAAACTACAATTCTATTGATCAGCTAACCTCAAATCTTGGTGCTGTAAAGATTTCAGCCAATATAAAAGATTCAAAAATAGGATTCTCTGATATTTTAAATATTGTTCCGACTTTAAAAAATACAGTGCCATTCAACAAATATCCAAATGCTGTTTTAAATGTCAACGCCAATGTAAAAGGAAGTGTAAATGACCTTTTAATCAAAGACCTTAAAGTTTCAGGGCTGGACGAATTGAGGGTAATGGCATCCGGGAAAATCAAAAATGCAATGAACCCTGATCAGTTGTATTATGATCTGAGAATTGGAGAATTTTCTTCCAGTGCCAAAACAATTTTCAATCTTGTCCCAAAAAATACAATACCTTCCAATATTTCGCTTGCTTCTCATTTCAGTATCAAAGGAAATGCAAAGGGAACGACCAAAGTGGTGAATGCAGACCTTAACCTCTACTCCACTCTCGGAAATGCAGCTGTAGTCGCTCAAGTAGATATGCGTAGAAAAAATCATGAGCTATATGATGTAAAAGCTAATCTTCAGGGGATACAGGTAGGAAAAATTATTCAGAATAAAGATATTGGTCCTATCACCGCACAGATTGCAGCAAAAGGTGAAAGTTTTGATTTTAAAAATGCCAATGCAGACTTAAAAGGGCATGTTGCTTCCGCAGTCTACAAAGGGTATCGCTATCAAAACATGAATCTTACCGGAAAGATCAACAAAGGTGCTTATCATGTAATTTTAGACTCAAAAGATCCGAATGCCAGTTTACAATTGACGGCTTCAGGAGTGTATGATGAAAAAAATCCTACAGTAAAAATAAATGGAGAAGTCATCAAGCTGGATGTCAACAAGCTTGGCTTCTACGAAAAACCAATGATCATTGCCGGAAAAATTGATGGTGATTTCACCAGCTTAGATCCGAATAACCTGAACGGGTATTTGAACCTTAAAGATTTTGCCTTTTCAGATACCAAAGAAGTGTATCCGGTACAGGAAGTCAATCTGAAAGCCTCCTCTACCAATGATTCTACGCAGATTATTTTCAATTCTCAAGTGGCAGATGTGGAATTGAAAGGTAAATATAAACTTACCCAGATCTTTGGGGCTTTAACGAAAACTGTTAATCAGTATTATCAGTTCCAGAAGCCTGATAAAAGCCAAAAATTGATCCGGGGCAGCATTTTACCTTTACTGCAAAAATTAAAAATGATGACCTGATCAGAAAATTTGTTCCGGACCTGAAAGATTTTGAAACCATAAATCTGGTAGGAAATTATGATGCAGATTCTCAGAAAATTGAAATTGACGGACAGATTCCGCGATTGTTATATGGTGAAAATACCATTGAAAAAGGAAGTTTAAAGGTGACTAATGAAAACCAGGCATTGCAGTACAGTCTGAATGTTGCTGCTTTAAAAAGCTCAAGTTTTTCTTTAAACAAAATAAACATTGATGGAGATGTAGCAGACAATACGATCCGATACAATGTTACTACAAAAGACGAGAAAGATGCTACTCAATTCCTGATTGCAGGAAATGCAAAATCGCTGAACGACATTACAGAAATATCTTTAAATCCGAACGGATTAAAGCTCAATTATACGGATTGGAACGTTGCAGAGAACAATAAAATCCAGATCAGCAATAAAGGAATTCTGGCAGATAATTTCATTCTATCTAATGGAAATAGTGAAATCGCAGTTCAGTCTGAAAGCAATAATCCAAGCAGTCCTTTGAACATTTCGTTGAAAGATTTTAAGATAGAAAACATTACAGAATTGATCAAAAAAGATACAGTTCTGGCAAGAGGAACCATTAACGGGACAGCACAGCTTCGGGATGTCACCAAAAAATGACATTCAATTCTGATCTGAATATTTCAGACTTAATTGTATATGGAAGTCCTGTAGGAAATCTTGCCGTGAAAGTAAACAATGCTTCACCGAATGTTTTAAATGCTGACATTGCTCTTTCCGGAAATAACAATGATGTAAAAATCCTGGGTGATTACAATACTTCTTCCAGTACCTTCGATCTGAATATGGCGATCAACCAGCTTCAGATGAAGAGCATCCAAGGGTTCTCTATGAATGCGATTACCAATACGGAAGGGTATCTCTCAGGAAATCTGAAAATCACCGGAACTGCTGATAAACCCAATATTTTAGGAAAAGTAAAATTCAATAACGCAGGTCTTGAAATCGCAAAAACAGGAAGTGATTTCAGAAATCTGAGTGATGAAATAGACTTTACGAGCCGAGGGATTGAGTTTGATAAATTCAAGATCAAAGACAAAGACGGCAATGCTCTTGTTGTGGACGGACAGGTTCTGACACAGACCTACAGGGATTTTGCCTTCAATCTGAATGTGAATGCTAAGAATTTCAAAGTTGTCAATTCAGAAAAGTCTAATGATGCGATGATGTATGGTGTTCTGGCGATTGATGCCGGGCTTCATATCCGCGGAAATCTTGATCTTCCTAAAGTAGACGGAAAGCTGAATGTAGCAGACAACACAGACTTTACATTTGTTCTTCCTCAATCTTCCCCGTCTTTACAGGAAAGGGATGGTATTGTAGAGTTTGTAGATCAGGATCAGGTAGTTTTAAATAAAACAATCAAAACAGATTCTCTCGACTCCAAAAGCCGTATCAAAGGGATGGATGTGAGTGTCAACATTGAAGTCAGCAAAGAAGCCAAGCTCTCTATTATTATTGATAAAGTAAACGGTGATTTTGTAAAACTACAGGGAGAAGCTGAACTGACAGGTGGAATTGACCCTTCCGGAAAAATGACATTAGTAGGAGTTTATGAAGTGGAAAAAGGAAGTTATGATCTTTCTGTGAGTCTGCTTAAACGTAAATTTGATATTCAGAAAGGCAGCACAATCACCTGGACAGGTGAACCTACCATGGCGATCATGGATATTACGGCTGTATACAAAACTGAAGCTCCGCCTATTGATCTATTAGAGCAGCAACTCACCGGAAAAGCAGCTTCACTTATGAATCAGTATAAACAAAAAATTCCTTTCAATACTTTATTAAAAATGAAAGGTGAGCTTTTGAAGCCACAACTCTCTTTTGACATTACTACTGATGAAAAAAATAATTCTGTTGCTTCAACGGTAACAGAGGATGTCAATGCAAAACTCGCGCAGCTCAGAACTCAGGAATCTGAAATGAATAAACAGGTTTTTGCTTTATTGCTTCTAAACCGATTCATCGGGGAAAATCCATTTGAAAGCGGAGCCGGAATGTCTGCCGAAACAATGGCCAGACAGAGTGTGAGTAAGATTCTTTCTCAACAGCTAAACAATCTAGCATCCGGTCTGATCAAAGGTGTAGACCTGAATTTCGGTCTTGATTCTACAGAAGATTATTCAAGCGGACAAAAAAATACAAGAACCGATCTGAATGTGGATATCAGTAAAAAACTACTGAATGACCGACTGAAAGTAACCGTGGGAAGTAACTTCGGATTGGAAGGCCAGGCACGCCAGAACGAAAACATGACCAATATTGCGGGTAACGTCTCCGTAGATTACAGCCTTTCTAAAGATGGAAGATATATGCTGCGTGCTTATCGTAAAGATGAATATCAGGTGGCCCTTCAAGGGCAGATTATAGAAACCGGAGTTGGATTCATTATTACATTAGATTATGACAAATTCCGCGAGATCTTCCAGAAATCTAAAGACAAGAAGCCAAAAAAGAATCAAAATAACCAAGTGGTAGAATTTAAATAATGAGTAAAAAGTTCCATATATATTGTAAGTATCTGTTGGTTTCCGGAATGGCATCCACAGTAGTCTCGTGCAGTAATACAAGGTTTTTGAAAGAAGGTCAGATGCTCTACACAGGAGCCAAAGTAAAGATTGAAAACGATACGATTTCAAAAAAAGAAAAAAAGAACTTCAGGCTGCACTGGAAGCGAACCTTACCCCAAAACCCAATTCCACATTTTTGGGAATGCGTCCCAAGCTGTATTTTTATAATATCGCCAAAGAGCCTAAAAAGGATAAAGGTTTTAATTACTGGCTTAAATATAAAATAGGTGAAAAGCCTGTATTATTAGGTGATGTAGACCGTGAGTTCAATAAAGATATCATTGTCAATTATTCTGAAAACAAAGGATATTTCAATGCTAAAGCTTCTTATGACACGGTTTCAAAGAACAAAAAAGCCCAGGTTATTTATACGGTAAGACCGGGTTCCAGATATTTGATTGACGGGGTAAAGTTTCAGAAAGATTCTACTCTTGTTAATCAGGAGATTCAGAATTTAACGAAAAGAACATTTCTTAAAAACGGAAATCCATTTGACCTGGATGTCATCAAAGCGGAAAGAGAAAGAATTGATAATCGGTTAAAAGAAAGAGGTTTTTATTATTTTCATCCTGATAACATTATTGTACAGGCAGACAGTACTGTAAGCAAAAATCATAAGGTTGAGCTTAACGTAAAATTAAAAGATAACACGCCTGATTTAGCGACTCAGCAATTCAGCATTAATAATGTTATTGTATTCCCTAATTACAACATTCAGGATGTAAAAGAAGGGAAATACAGCATTCCGATGAATAAAGATTCTCTTTCCAAATATGCTTTTGATGATATTTACGTCATTGATCCTCAGCATAAATTCAAACCGAAGATTTTTGACAGAGCTCTATATTTCAAAAAAGGAGATCTTTATAACCGTTCCAATCATAATCTTACGCTGAACAGATTAATCAGTCTCGGTGTTTTCAAATTTGTAAAGAATGAGTTTGTAGTTTCGGATTCACTGAGTCATAAATTTGATGCTTATTATTTATTGACTCCAAGACAAATCCAATCACTTCGTCTGGAAGCTTTAGGAAGAACAAATTCTGCCAACTACGCAGGTAGTGAGCTGAATCTGAACTGGACACACCGAAATTTCTTCAGGGGTGCAGAACAATTCAAAGCAGCAATCTTCGGAGCTTTTGATTTCCAGATGGGAGGTTCTCAGGATGCCAATAATATCTTCCGTGCGGGAGCTAATGTACAGCTTTCCATTCCAAGAATTGTAGCGCCATTCCGTTTTCATTCTTCCAGTGAATTTGTTCCAAGAACGAATATCACTTTGGGATATGAATTCCAAAACAGAACAAAATATTATACCCTAAATAACTTCACCGGATCGTTTGGATATCTGTGGAAAGAAAATGCCCGAAAAGAGCATGAACTGAAGGTGATTGATATTACATTGGTTTCTCCAGCAAATGTTACTGAGGAATACAATAAAATATCTGCCGAAAATCCTGCTATGCAAAGAATTGTAGATAGGCAGTTAATTTTCGGACCTACCTATTCTTTCACGTACACCAATACCATGCTGCCAAGAACCAATACCGTTTATTACAAAGGTACGCTTGATCTGGCAGGAAATATTACAGGGCTGGCTACAGGAGCTGATGTGAAAAAAGATAAGGAAAAGAAAATATTTGGAATTCCTTTCAGCCAATATGTGAAAATTGAAAATGATTTCAGATTCTATCATAAGTTCACTGAAAAATCTTCACTGGCAACAAGATTTATTGGAGGAATCGCTTATCCATACGGAAACTCAGAATTTATTCCTTTCTCCAAACAGTTTTTCTCAGGAGGTAGCAACAGTATCAGAGCATTCCGTGCAAGAACATTAGGGCCGGGTAGCTTTGACCCGAGAACTATTAAGCAGGGAGCATATTTTGATCAGTCGGGGGATATCAAACTGGAATTAAATGCGGAGTACCGCGCCAATCTTTACAAATTTTTAAATGCTGCCGTTTTGTAGATGCCGGAAATATCTGGCTGCTTCATGACGACGATAAGAGGCCTGGGGCTAAATTTTCAAAAGACTTTTTAAATGAAATTGCGGTGGGTGCCGGAGTGGGTCTGAGACTTGATTTTTCTATCCTGATTCTAAGACTTGACCTTGCTATGCCACTGAGAGTTCCTTACTATCAGAAAGGAGACAGATGGGCCTTCGATAAAATTAATTTCGGAGACTCAAGCTGGAGAAAAGATAATCTTGTTTTAAATATTGCCATCGGATATCCATTTTAATATGATCAATACTGCTAAATTTTTCTGGGAAGTTCTAAAAGATACATTTACTGAATGGAACAATTCTTCTGCATCAAAAGATTCAGCAAGTCTTGCTTATTATGCCATCTTTTCTATCCCCGGATTATTGATCATTATCATCTGGGTACTTGGAAATTTCTTTGGGGAAGAGGCGATCCGTGGACAAATCAGCACGCAAATCAGCGGTATTATGGGCTCCGATGTAGCCAAAAGTATTGAAAGTATGCTGGCAGGTGCCCTTATTGACAAAAAGAATATTTTTATGAAAGCTGTGGGAGTCGGATCATTAGTTTTCGGTTCTACTACCTTATTCTTTCAGCTTCAGCATTCATTGAATACGCTTTGGGAGGTAGAAGCTGCTCCTAAAAAGGCACTTGTCAAGTTTTTACTGGACAGAGCCAATTCATTGGGAATGATTCTGATTTTGGGATTTCTTCTGATGACTACTATGATTTTATCTTCTCTGATCAGTCTGTTTAATAAAATAATCACTCAGTATTTTGGTTTTGAAACCTATATGCTGGTAGAGTTTGTGAATTTTGCGATAGGTTTTGGAATTGTCATGTTCTTATTTGCTCTGATGTTTAAAGTACTGCCTGATGTTCTGATCAGCTGGAAACCGGTATGGAAAGGGGCATTTCTGACTACTGTTTTATTTACGCTCGGAAAATTTTTATTAAGCCTTTATTTTAATCAGATAAAACCTACTTCAGCCTTTGGTGCTGCCGGAACGGTTATTCTGATTATGATGTGGATCAACTATTCCTGTATGCTGATATTCTTTGGCGCAGAATTTACCAAAGTTTATACCTATAAAAAAGGATATAAAGTTGTTCTGTCCAAACATGCACGATGGACACCTGCAAAACTGTATTCAGACAGTCTGAAACAGATGAGTGTTCCACAAGAAGAGAATACTCCCCCGGAAGCTTCAGAAGCAAAGCGATCTTAAAATATCAACTCTATTTACAATAAAAAAGCCTCCTGAAAATTCAGGAGGCTTTCTATTTTTACATTCTGTTTACTGTTCCGATTCCCAGCAATTCTAACGATTTTTTTATCGTTTTTGCTGCTAGATCTGAAATATTCAAACGGAATTGTTTTACATTTTCATCTTCCTGATTCAGAATTGGATTATTCTGATAGAAAGAGTTGTATGCTTTTACAAGATCATAGACGTAGTTCGCAACTAAAGCCGGGCTTAAAGTTTCCGCTGACTTAGCTACTACAGTTTTAAAGTTGGTCAACTGCATAATCAATTCTTTTTCAGATTGATTTAATTCAATATCAGCCGTTTCTGTGTTCAAAGTACCTGCTTTAGACAACAATGACTGAATACGCGCATACGTATATTGAATGAACGGACCTGTATTTCCGTTGAAATCGATACTTTCTGCCGGGTTGAAAAGCATCTTTTTCTTAGGATCTACTTTAAGCATAAAATACTTCAATGCTCCTAACCCTACCGTTTCATAAGAGGTTTCCTTATCTTCTTCAGAAAGGCTCTCCAGTTTTCCTAATTCCTGTGCCTTAGATTTTGCTGTTTCATACATTTCCTGCATCAGGTCATCCGCATCTACAACAGTACCTTCACGGGATTTCATTTTCCCTTCAGGCAGTTCTACCATTCCGTAAGAAAGGTGATACAACTGATCTGCCCACTCATATCCTAGTTTTTTCAGGATCTTAAATAAAACCTGGAAGTGGTAATCCTGCTCATTTCCTACTGTATAGATGAGCTTCTGAATATTATTTTGTTTAAAACGTTCAACTGCTGTTCCAAGATCCTGAGTCATGTATACGGATGTACCGTCTGAACGTAACAACAGCTTCTGATCAAGTCCTTCATCCGTAAGGTCACACCAAACAGAACCGTCTTCTTTCTGATAGAGTACTCCATTATCCAGACCTGCCTGAATAAGATCTTTTCCTAAAATATAAGTATTGCTTTCATATTGAACCTGATCAAAGTCTACCCCTAATCTTTTATAGGTCTCATTGAATCCTTTGTAAACCCATGAATTCATCTCAGCCCAAAGCGCTCTTACTTTCTCATCTCCATTTTCCCAATCCAAAAGCATTTTCTGAGCTTCTTTCATCAACGGAGCCTCTTTTTAGCCTGCTCTTCTCCTACTCCCTGGCCTATTAAATCTGCAATTTCTTTTTGTAGTTTTTGTCAAATTCTACGTAATAGTTTCCTACAAATTTGTCTCCTTTAGTATTGGTAGTTTCAGGAGTTTCTCCATGTCCGAACTTCTCCCAAGCCAGCATTGATTTGCAGATATGAATTCCTCTATCGTTGATGATCTGACTTTTGATTACATCATATCCAGCCTCTTTTAAAATCTGAGCTACAGAGAATCCTAATAAGTTATTTCTGATGTGTCCTAAGTGTAATGGCTTATTGGTATTCGGTGAAGAGTATTCTACCATTACCATAGAATTTTTCTTTTCTATCGTAGAAAAGTTCTTGCTTACAGATCTGAAATTATCTACAAACAATTGGTTTTTCACTTTTACATTAAGGAAACCTTTTACTACATTGAAACTTTCGAACAGATCAGAATATTCTGTCAAAGCTCCTCCCAATTCAATACCAATATTTTCCGGATTTTTCTTAAGCTGTTTTACCAATGGGAATGTAACAATGGTAAAGTCACCTTCAAAATCCGTTTTATTTTCCTGAACTTCCAAATTGATGTCTTTCAATTGAAAGACGTTTAAAATCACCTCCGAAAGCTTCTTCTCTATTATATCTTTAATATTCATGTGTATCTATTACTTTTTTAAAGACTATGGGAAATAGTCTTTTCTTCTCAAAATTTTAAAGTACAAATATACGGAAATAAAAAAACCGCCCGAAGGCGGTTTTATAGGTAAATAAGAATATTTATTCTTTTCTGAAAACTAAGACTGCCTCGTCATTTCCAGGCGTATTATCTAAGTTTTTGCTGTTGTCCCGAATCCTAAGCTCAGTATCAGAATATGACTGTACTTCTTTTTCATGGTTTTAGTAATACCTGCCTCCGTATAGGTTATGGTAAGAGTATTATACAAACTATCATAGGTCCATTTTCCAACAAAAGAGTCTGATAAAGTACAATTTCCGGAAATTCCGGCTTCATACCTGTCATAAGCTCCTGAGAAATCTGCATTGATCATAATAACTCCTTTATCTTCACAATCATTCAGTGCAATATTTTTGCCTCTGAATTCATATTTATACGGCTTCCAGCTCCCATTAATACTTACATTTTCATTTACAACTGTACGGTCATCATCACTAGAACATGATGCAATACTTATGAAAAGAAGAATTCCTATAAAAAGTTTCATATAAACGTTTTTATATTCTTCAAGCCTATAAATAGGCTTGAAGAATAATTATTATCTAATTTAAAATTTATCCCAGAAAAGTTTTGTTGATACTTTATCTCCACCAATTTTTGCAGCAGCTGCATTTACATTAGTTGCATTCAAAAGATATTCCTGGTCAGAATAACGCATTCTAATTGGAACGGCTTCTACTCTGGAGTTTGAAGGGTTCACAAATACCGGGAAATCAAGTCTTCTTGCAAAGTTCCATGCCTGGAAGCCTTTATTAAACATGGCTATCCATGATTGCTCTCCAATTGATTTTTTCCAATTGACAGCATCATAAGGATTAGCAGCAGCGTATGTGTTAGCATCTGTATCACTCACCCCATATTCTTTCATAGAAGCTTTAATTGCATCTGAATACAAAGTGGCAGCGGCACCTCCAACGCTGAATCCTCTCTGTGCAGCTTCAGCTCTTAAAAACATAATTTCTGTATAATCTAACAGGAATCCCTGAGCATTTTCTCCCGAAATAGCATTTGTAAAGTGAGAATATTGTCCAAAAACGTTTTGTTTAGCATACTTTCCTCCAATATATGCACCGCTTACAGTAGTAAACCAAACAGCTCTTCTTGGATCATTTTTCCCATTCATGAAATTCATTAATACATCAGAAGGTAAAAAATCGTTTCTACCAGACTGGATTACATCCTGATAAACAGGGTTTGATAATAAACCTGAAGGGAAAGTCTGTAATCCGAAGTTATCTGCTTTTTCTGTAAATAATCCTCCTGAATATGCTGCTTCCGCATAAGTTTTAGCCAGAGCGGGTTCTACATCAGAAAGAGTAACAGCTAGCCTAAATTTCAAAGAATTACCCATTTTTTTCCATTTTGACATATCTCCCTTATAAATCAGATCATTAGAATACCCTGTACCTGAAGTATCAATCATAGCTAGAGCAGCATCTATCCTTTTGATAAGATCAAGATAAATTGTCTTTGCATCATCATAAGGAATTTCCGAATTTCCTGGATTTTCTGCAGTTGCCTTAAGAGCTCCAAAATAAGGAACATCTCCATATGTATCAACTAAATTAGCCCATGCATAAACATTTACCAATTCAATCATAGCAATATTATTTTTTTCATAACAGCGCTTACTCCCTCACCGTCAAGAAATTTTCTAGCATCTCTCAATGCTGAAAGAACTCCGGGAGAGTTTACTGTTGCTGAAGATGATGCCATTATACGATTATAATGGTTTCTAGGAATCGGTCTTGATACCATATCATATCTTGATTCATCAATATATGTTGTTTCTGACCATTGTTGTGTAAAAAACCGGGTAATATTACGGTTAACATTCACATTCAATATTTGATCAAGCAAAACCTGTTCAGCACTTGCAAAAAGTACTCCGGAAGGCACTTCTGTCGGATGCTTAGTATCCTCATTCAATGAAGTAATTTCTCTTTCACAAGATGTGAAGGTAAATGCTAGTGAAGCTAAGCCTATAGTTAAAAATATTTTTTTCATCTTTTTAGAATTTTAAAGTTACATCTATTCCAATATCACGAGTCGTAGGCAGCACCCCAATAGACTGTCCTTTTGCAGCCAATCCGTTCCCAGTTCCTGCTTCTGGATCAGCATAAGGTAAATTTTTATGGATGATCCATAAATTTCTTCCTACAATAGATATTTTTGCATCTCGAATAGAAGTATTCGCTAAAATAGATTTTGGTAACGAATATCCTATACTAGCTTCTCTTAATTTTACATAAGAAGCATCATATACGAATCTCTTATTTGGCATAACTCCATATCCATCTACACTACCTGCACTTGTTGGATCTCCGGCAACTGTAGTATTTTGATTTCCATTTGGATTTACCCTGGATTAATAATTCCGCTTTCTCTATAATAAGCTGTTTCTTCATATAAACCAGTTGATGTTCCATAAGCCATATCCGGAGAATACACATCTCCTCCTTGCTTCACATCAATAAGGAAGCTTACAGAGAAGTCTTTATAACGGAAACTGTTTCTTACACCTCCTACCCAGTCTGGTGTAATATTTCCAATAACCTGATTATTATTTCTCAGATAATTTCCACTAACCGGATCTACAATTTTGTTACCATTAGCGTCATATTGATAGTCTGATCCTACCAACGCTCCAAAAGCTTCACCTACACGAGCATTCAAAGAGACTCCATTCTGATAAGTTGCCATTAGATAATTCTGTGAATTACCATTTAGTGCAATAACTTTATTTTCGTTCTTAGACCAGTTCACATTAACATCCCAGGTAAAGTTATCTGATTTAAATGGTGTACCATTTAATTGAATTTCAATACCTTTATTATCAATTTGTCCAGCATTTACTAAGAATGTTCTGTATCCTGTCGCTGAAGATACCGGTAGATTAATAATCTGATCAATAGTTTTTGTCTTATAAATAGCAATATCAAATCCTAATCGGTTTTTGAAGAACTGAGCCTCCATACCAAATTCGGTTTCTTTGGATCTCTGAGGTTTCAAATTAGGATTTGCAAGAAAATAAGGTTGATCAAACAATCCTTCTCCTCTTGCTTTAAATGTATTTGCTAACCTGTAGTTAGATGTCGAAGAACCTACTTCTGCATAGTTTCCTCTTACTTTCCAGAAGCTTAACCATGGTTGTTTCACAAATTCTGACAAGATAAGGGATCCCGTTACTGATGGATATGAATAACTGTTGTTTCCTTTTGGTAAGTTAGAAGATTGGTCAACACGGAAAGTTCCATCTACAAATAAGAAATTCTTATAGCCAAAAGATGCTGTTGCATATAAACTTGATGTTAAAAATTTCGCATAATTTTCATCAGGAGGAAGTATTGTTCTCACAGAGTTAGATATAGCAAAAAGTCCTGGTTTAGATAAACCACCTTCTGTACTCATGTATACATTATCAATCAAGTTTCTTCTAACATTTCCTCCGGCAATACCACTAACATTCAAATCAGGAGTGATATTAAATTTATAGTTAGCAAATAAATCAAAGTTCATTTCTGAATTTTTAACATTCGTTCTGGCATATCCTGATCCAACATTAAGACCCGAAGCTCCAAATACCTGAGGCAATGACCCGTTCATCAGTCTTTCTTCTACAACCATTTGCAAATCATCATAGGATAATTTTCCGGTAATACCAAAGTTTTTGGAAACGTCATATTTTAATTGCGCATAGCTAAAAACTCTTGTTCTATCATCTGATTGATAACTCTGATATCTTTGGAAATAAGGATTATTCCAATATTGAGGAGTTCCATCATCTGCAGATGTTCTGTTCCAGCTAAAGTTACTGTTTCCATTGTTTTGATAAGCATTTCTTAGTGCAGCTACATCCACATTGGTTTGCCACCATTGTCTGAACCCAGAAACAATATTGTCCGAATATCCTGTTTCATTTCTTCCTCTTGTACCTTGTAATGTTAATGTAGTAAAGACTGAAGCGTGTAATTTATCTGTAAAATCATGGCTGAATTTTGCAGAAATTGTATTTTTTCGTAGTTCTGAATTTGGCATCAGACCATTGGAAAGCATATTGGAATATGATAAGGAAAGGTTTGAGGTTTTATTTCCTTTTTCAATGGTAATTGAATTAACGTATGTGACTGGTGTTTCAAAGAATTTAATAGGTCCATTTTTAGCAGCTACCCAAGGTGTTGCTTTACCATAATTAGGAGAGGACGGGTCAAATGAATCCCATTGATAAACCAATGAATTAGGATTAAATACAGGACCATAAGAAGCATCATCACCGAAGTTTGCATAATTATATCCTCCAGGCCCTGGATTTTCGTTCCAGGATTCACCTCCGTATCCAGCTCCGTATTTAGTCTGATATTTTGGGAATGTAGATTTATCAATAAATCCGGCTGTAATTCCAGAACTTAAAGTAACTCCCCAGCTTCCGTCATTATTTCCTCTTCCACTTTTGGTTACAATAAGGATAACCCCATCACTACCTCTTTCCCCATATAATGCAGACGCAGCTGCACCTTTTAGTACGTTAATAGATTCAATATCTTCTTGGTTGATATCTGACAAAAAGTTACCATAATCGAAAGGGGCTCCTGTTGTCACTGTTGTATTATTAACAGGTGAACCATCAATTACAATAAGTGGAGATCCACCGTTTAAAGATTTGTATCCTCTGATCAAAAGGTTCGCAGATCCGCCAAAGTTGTTGTTTGTATTTACCTGTAATCCGGCCACCTTACCTGAAAGAAGAGATGCTACATTTCCGGTATTGGTAGTTCCACCGGTCAATTCTGCAGCTTTTACTTCTTCAGAAGCATAACCAAGAGATTTTTTCTCTCTTTTAATCCCGAGTGCAGTAACGACTACACCCTCAATTTCTTTTGTTTTAATAGTATCATTCTTCTGCTGGGCGTTCGCAACAGCAATCGAGGATGACATTACTAAAACAAGAAGACTTGCTGTTAGTTTCTTCATATCAAATTAATTTTTGTGACTTTACAAATTTGTAAAACTTTCTTAATATCACAAAGCAAAATTTAAAAAAAATGCATTTGTTTTAATATTTTAAAACAAAAACAACAAAATAATTATTAAAATAAGTTAAAAACAAAATATTTAACAAAAACAATCCATTTAAATCTTAATTTTCTTTAAGAAATAATAACAATCATTTAAATTGATATTATCTATAATAAATTGCAGCACATTAACACTAAAACAAATTGAATATCAACAACTTGAAAAATAAAGAGAGCGAAAAAACAGTTGTAAATACTCAATATGCTATGCTAGACATATTTTTATATTGTAAAAAGAATTCCCCCTTTAAACGAAAAAAACCGCCCGAAGGCGGTAAAATATATTAAAATTGTAATTATAAAAATTAGTTTCTAGCCCAGAAAGGGGTATACTGATTTTTGCTAAATACATCTGCATTACTAATAGCAGGTACATTACTCGCATTACCAATATATTCAGAAAGAGGATAAATCAATCTGTTCGGTTTTGGATTAGATGCTATTGTAGCTAATGGCGTCACAGGGAAACCAGTTCTTGTATAATCAAAGAATGACTGCTCTGGATTAACACCCGTTAAAGCAATCCATTTCTGAGTCATAATTGCTTCTAATTTGTTAGCGTTAGTTCCTGTCCATCCTAGACCAGCAACATTTTGTATTG
Organism: Chryseobacterium sp. MEBOG07; assembly: GCF_021869745.1. Lineage (NCBI taxonomy): Bacteria > Pseudomonadati > Bacteroidota > Flavobacteriia > Flavobacteriales > Weeksellaceae > Chryseobacterium > Chryseobacterium sp. MEBOG07. The sequence continues at coordinate 1,091,460 of NZ_CP084579.1, read as the reverse complement.
CAGTAAGATAAGCTGGAGCTCCTGTAGCTCCAAAGAAGCTGTAAGAAGCAGTAACAGCAGCAGTGAAATTACCTGCTCCGTCAGAAAATAAACCTGGATATCTCAAAGCTGCCTCTGCTTGTAAGAATTTCGATTCAGCTCTAGTCATAATACAACCGGATTTAGCTGATGCTTTAGCAACATAATCTGCAACATCTATATCACCACCTGGCAATAATTTAGGAGAACCTTGACCAATCGTAATACCATAACTAAATCTGGAAATAGCTGCCGGTACCCCTGGCTGACCTGGTAAATTACCCTGTCTGATACCCGATACTTTACCTCCTACAAGATCAAACATTCTTGCGCTTCTACCATCTACAATTCCGTTAAACTTCTGATAAACCGGGCGAGCATCTCCACCATCATTACCATTTAAAATAATAGCAACATGTTCAGAAGCTACATTAATAGAATAGTTTGCACCTGGTGTTCCAGAGCTCAGATATACAAAGAAATTGGTAAATGGATTTTGTTGTGCATCGTTAGCTGCAGAGTATCCTGGGTTTTCTAAAACATCTTCATCAATAAAATCAACTCCACTAAGTGCTGCTAATTTTTGATCTCTATAAGCAGCCATGTCCCCTGTTACGTTAGACATTCTTAACAGAAATCTTAATTTTAATGTATTACCAAAAGCTATCCATTTATCCGTATCTCCCCTAAAAACGATATCACTACTTGGGCTATTTCCTGAACCTGATTCTAATGATTTAATAGCATCATCTATATCTGTAATAGAAGCCTTATAAATATCTTCACCTTTATCATATTTAGGAGTCAAATTATCTTGTCCTTTAAAAGCTTGAGAATAAGGCATATCACCATATAAATCAGTTAAAATCTGAACATAATTTGCTTTCATGATTTTAGCCATAGCTTTATGCTGAACATACTGATTACCTGGATCATTATAAGTAATGATTTTTTCAAAATTAGCTACCCCTTTGAAAATATTATCCCAAACATCATTATAAAACGTATTGGAAACATTGGGTTTATAATCATCAATAAATGGAGCTCCATATACCAATGAGTTTCCAGCCGTTGAGTTCATTACTACACTAGCAAATCTATTTAACGTCTGAGATTGCTTTGCATAAGTTAATGTTATTCCAACTGGAAGTAATTCATTAGGAGTAACTTTATCAATTGAAATATTATTAGGATCTTCGTTGATATCAAGGTATTTGTCACATGATACTGAAGCAAATAACATGGTTATGGATAAAACCGCTGTCGTTATTTTTATATTTTTCATAATTTTTTTAATATTTTAGAATGTCGCTTTTAGGTTAATTCCAAAAGATCTTTGAGATGGATATTGCTCAGCAAGTGCAATACCTGCTCCATTTCCACTTGTATAAGAAGTTTCAGGATCTGCATAGTTTCTGTTTTCTTTTGAATATACAAAGAATGGATTTCTAGCAAATAAACCTACAGTAATACCCGTTACAAAAGTGGATGATAATACTGATTTCGGAACATCATAAGATAAACCAATTTCTCTTACTTTGAACGCAGTAGCATCTAATACCATCGGCTCACCCAATCTTTGTAAAGATTGTGAACTGAAATATCCAGCTACACCATCATAGTCTGCAGTTCCTCCAACAGGCGTATTGTTCTGAACATACTGTCCGCCCACCATCTGAACTGAGTTAGGAATCACATATCCTTTACTTCTATCAAAACCAGCAGTTTCTTCGCTAGCTCCGGTAAACGTCAAGAGGCTCTTACTAAATGAAGCAAATTTTCCTCCCTTACGATAATCCATTGTAGCAGAAAGCGTAAAGCCTTTAAATTTAAGTGAAGTATTAAATCCAAGTGTATAATCAGGAGTTACTCTACCCATACTGCTCAATTTAGTATTTTGTAATGGAACTCCATCAGCTCCTACAATAATTCTTCCTTGATCATCTCTTTGGAAAGTTGTTGCTTTGATAACCTGCAGATCAGACCCTTTAATGGCAAAGACTCCAATTCCAACAGTTTGGTAAGGCACCGCAAGAGCTACCTCATCTAATCCGTTAGGCAAGTCAATTACTGTAGATCTTGATTTAGCAAAAGAAGCTCTTACATTCCAAGTAAAATTTTGAGATTTAAATGGAGTAATCCCTAGGTCAATTTCAAATCCTCTCATTCTGGTTTTACCAAAATTATCTTTCAGTTTATTTATTCCTGAAGTATTTGAAACATTGGCATCAGTAATCAAGTCTTTAGTATCTGATTGATAAATTGATCCTTCTAATGTAATACGATCATTTAAGAAACCTAACTGAACATTCAAGTCATATGTAGAAATAAACTCAGGTCGAATTTTTCTATTAGTTTGCGTATCATCTATACCATATCCAGGTAGATTAGGGAAAGGATAGCCTGCAGGGGCAATACCTACATTGGAAGTATCATAAGGCAGTACACCAGATGTATTCCCTACCCTAGTATATCCTGGTGCGATTTTGATATAATTGATAATATCATTACCCTTCAAAGCTTCAAAAGCTTTTGTAGGAATAAATGAAAGACCTACAGAGTAATAAGGATATGACTTATTATGAACTTGTCCATTATAATAGGTAGACAATACAGAACTTTCTTCAATTCTGAAAGTAGAGTTTAAGAATAAGTAATCTTTGTAAGATAAATCTAAATTGGCAAATCCAGCAATAGTTCTCTGTCTTGTAGTTGTATTCTCAAAAAGAATGTTATCCAACACAGTTGCACCTGCTGAGTTTCCTGGCTGAATAAGGTTAGTAACGTTTCTGATATCATACCATCCCGGAATCACTAAATTTGTTCCTCCCATTGATCTGGCAGTTCTATAGCTATCCTGAATATTGTTACCAATGTTCAACTTCATATTAATATTATCCGTAAGATCATAATTGAAGTTCAACATTAAATCTCCATAGTAACTTCTTGTACTAACAGTACGGTTGATGTAGTATGAATCAAAGTTGGAGCTCCTTGTATAATCCTGTAATGTTCCACCATCTAACACAAGTCCGCTTCCATTGTACACTTGACTCGCTTTGAAACCATCATCATGATTATCAGATCTGGAATTATTTAAATATAAATTTCCAGTATATGTTAAATTAATATTTTTATTAAAATCATACTGTAATGATAAGATTCCTGATAAATAATCGTTAACAGTATTCTGTCTTGTATGTTCTAATTGATAATAAGGGTTCTTTGTAAAAGCAGACAACCCTCCTGCAACGCCAGAATTTCTGTATTTTCTAATATCATTCATTGAAGGCATCTGTAGGATATCGCTATATAAATCTGCGCTAGACTGGTTAGTAACCTTACTGATGTAGTTTACAGTTCCATCTATTCTTAATTTATCCAGCTTTTTCCCTGCTTTCAATAAGAAACTATTCTGTCTTAATTGGTCACCTTCAACAACAAAATCATTTTCTAATCTGTTAATGGATAACATTGCATAAGAATCTGCCCCTCCAGAATTAATAGTAACTCCATTTTGTAAAATCACTCCATTTTTGAAAAACTTCGAGAAGTGGTTGTCTACAGGAGCATATTTTTCAAAGATAAAACTACCATCTGCCTGTGGTAACCCTGATGGAACCATTTGTCCTCCAATATTTGGATCATTGTAAGCAGGCCCCCAAGACATATTTTCAAAAGGTACGTAAGTTGTTCCATTATAATTTGGATCTCCAGCACTAAAAGCTGGCTCATGAGGATACCCCTTACCATATTGCTTTTGTATTATAGGAAATTTGAAAGCTTGGCTCATCTGGATTGAAGATGTCAGCGTAAACTGCATCTTTTCACCCTTCGCTCCTTTTTTAGTTGTTACAATAATAACCCCATTCACCCCTTGCTGTCCATAAAGAGCAGCTCCTTGAAGTCCTTTAATTACGTTTACGTTTTCAATCACCTCTGGTGGTAACTGAGCTAAAACAGAAGCAGAAGAAATTACATTATCAATTACAACTAGAGCTTCATTCCCCCCTGAAATTGATTTATTTCCTCTGATTACAATCCTACTTGATGCTCCTACACTGTTATCCGTCTGCGTAATCTGCAACCCAGACACTTTACCTGTTAGAGCCTGAACTGCATTCGGAGCAGAGGCCTGATTTAATTCCTTAGTACCTACTACTTGTTGTGCATTGGTAATGGCGTCAACCTTTTTCTTAATACCTAAGGCACCAGTAACTACAACTTCTTCAATAGTCTTCGTTTTTATTGTATCACCCCCTTTTTCTTGGGCATTTGCAATAAAAAAAGATGAAGAGAGTGCTACAATAAGTACACTAGTTGTTAATTTCTTCATGTTAATTCAATTATTTTTTACAGGCTACAAATTTGTAAAACTTTCTTAAAAACACAAAGCAATTTCTTAAAAAAATATAAAATTTTAAATTATTGCTAATAAAAACACTTAATAAAATAATAATTTTTGTTAAAAATAAATATTTTAACAAAAATTTTAAATAAAAACAATCAATAATTTTTCAATACATCAACATTATCTATTTATTACTATTTATCACTATATAATGAGAAAAAAAACAATAAAAAACTCATCATTTACACATATAATCAATAAACAAAAAGAAATCAAAACAAAACAATAAAACACACACTACAACCTTTCATTGTTTTTTCTTCACAAAGTGGGGAAAAAAGTACAAATCTTAAATACAACAATAATATCATCAATAAAAAATATCATAATAGAGTAATTTCATAATCCTATCTAACCTATCAAAAAAATTAATTATATAATTAATACGTTGGTTTTTCATAATTTTACATTTCTTTTTCTAAATAAAATATGGAGCTAATAAAAAACTGGTCGAACCTTTACATCGAAGCGGGATGTGATGAAGTTGGGAGAGGATGTTTAAGCGGGCCGGTAGTGGCGGCAGCAGTAATTTTAGACGATGATTTCAAACAAAATCTGGTTAATGATTCTAAAAAACTAACGTTCAAAACCCGTATGGAACTGGATAGCTATATCAAAGATAATGTGAAAAATTATGCTATCGCGGAACTTCCACCTTCATTTATTGATGAGCATAATATTCTCAACGCAAGCATTCATGCCATGCATCGTGCCTTGGATAAACTGACGATAACTCCGGAACTTATTTTAGTGGATGGCAACAAATTTCATCCCTATAATTATATTCCACATCAATGTATTATTAAAGGAGATTCTAAGGTTCTATCCATTGCTGCAGCATCAATTCTTGCCAAAAATTACAGAGATAGATTAATGATTCAACTTCATGAAGAACATCCTGAATACGGATGGGATACCAATTTTGGCTATGCAACCAAAAAACACCAGGAAGCCCTTATCAAGCATGGGCCTACCCTACATCATAGGCAATCCTTCAGACTGAAATATGATTAAAAACAACTGATTTTCATTTATTAAATTCTCACACACTGATTATAAATTTAAAATTATTCTAAATAGTATGCATAAAAAAGAGAAGCAATTATTCAATTGCTTCTCTTTTTTACGTTATAATAAAGGAAATTATTTCTTTTTATTTTTTTGCTGCCCCTGAACCTGTTGTTGCTCCTGAGCTTTTTCCATCATTTCTCTCATTCTCTTCTGGAACTTACCTTCTGATTTTGGTTTTTCCTTATTAGATTGGATCTGAGCGTGAATTTTCTTCTCATCCAGAATCACGTATTTAATAACAAGGATAATTAAGATGTTAATCGCATTCGATACAAAATAATACCATGAAAGACCTGAAGCTGAAGTATTCAAGAAGAATAGGAATGTAATCGGGAAGATATACATTAATACTTTCATATTTGGCATTCCCTCCTGCTGAGGCTGCTGCATATTTCCTGAAGTCATTACTGTATAGATCAAAATAACTACCGTACAAGCTAATGCAAAAATACTCAAGTGATCTCCAAGGAAAGGAACTTTAAATGGAAGTTTGATCAAATCATCATATGCTGTCAAATCTTTTGCAAACCAGAAACCCTGTCCTCTAAGATCAATAAAGTTCGGGAAGAAACGGAACAACGCATAGAAGATTGGAATCTGAACCAATGCAGGCAAACATCCCGCCATCTGATTCACTCCTGCTTTTCTGTAGATCTCCATGGTAGCCTGTTGCTTTTTCATTGGATCTGCATCCTTAAACTTAGCATTCGCTTCATCAATTTCCGGACGGATTACTTTCATCATTGCACTCAATTTATGCTGCTTATACATAATTGGTGATAGGATCAGCTTCACAATGATTGTCATTACAAAAATTACCCAACCTGCAGATAATCCCCAAGCAGCAATAATACCATATAACCACATAAAGAAGTAACGGTTCATCGCTCCGATAAATGACCATCCTAATGGAAGAATTTCATCAAAGTTTTTATCATAAGATTTAAGCAATGGTAAATCCAAAGGCATGAAGTACCAAGTGAAATCCTGGTTCAGCTCACTTCCGGTCATCTGAACAAAACCTTCATAGTTTAATTTCTTCAAGTATTCTCCTTCTTCAACATTATCCTGATTTCCTTTGCTGTGAGTAAATCCATTTTTAGCTTCAATCACTGAAGTGAAAAACTGCTGCTTTACACCAATCCAGTTAAGGGTTTCCTTATCCTCCTCCATTGTCGTTCTTCCATCATAATCATAGTCTTTATAATTATTGAAAGCATAAGAGAATTCTGAGTGAGACTGTTCCTGAGCTCTACCTTTTTCTAGGTTTCTTACATTATAATCCCAGATGAAATCTGCTTTGTTGTCTGAAGTAATTTTTGAAAGCCCTTGAGTTCTCACTTTAAAATCAAGAGTGTATTTAGGAAGTAGTGTGTAAATAAACTGAATTACAGCACCATTGTAATCTGCAGTTAAGGTTACTGCATTTCCATTAACAGTAGGTGAGAAAACTAAATCTTTAGTATTGATAACCTTTCCTGTTTTATCTTTAAACTGAAAACCGTAGTTTGAGTTATTTTTATTGATCAGATAAAGTGGCTGATCTGCATTGTCTGTTTTGCGGTTGTAAGCTTTATACTTTATAAGCTCCACTTTGGAAACCTGTCCTCCTAAGCTTGAAAATTCAAGTTTCAACTCATTATTTCCAAGGCTTGCCGTCTGGATTGCGTTAGGAGTTACATTTGGATTGATATTGTTTGCCTGAGTTTGTTTTACGGCATTTTTCACCTGTTCCGTTTTCTGCTCCTGAGCTTTTAACTCAGCTTCTTTCGTTTGTTTGTTCTGGAAATAGAACATAAAACCGAAGAGAACAAGGCATAAAACCGCGAAACTAATCATTTGCTTCTTATCGATTCCGTTGTTTTGTTGCATTTTATTTTTGTTATAATTAAAATTTCCTATTCTTAAATTACCACAGAACTATAAGAAAACTGATAAATCTGTAGTAAATTTCAGCTGACAAAAATACTGTTTTTTTATCAAAACTCTATACTATAATACATTAGTATATAATAAACTCAGGCTGAGAAAAATCAACCTGAGTTTATTAGTAGACGTTTATGATAAAATTTTACCTTATTTCTTTTCGCAAGCCTTAATAAAAGCTCTGAATAAAGGATGCGGCGTCGCTACCGTACTCTTATATTCAGGGTGATACTGAACTCCTACATAGAACGGGTGATCAGGTAGTTCCAATGCTTCTACCAAACCTGTTTCAGGGTTGGTACCTGTAGCAAGGAAACCATTCTTTTCAAATTCCTGAAGGTAATCACTGTTAAATTCATAACGGTGACGGTGTCTTTCAGAGATATTTTTGCTTCCGTAAGTTTCATATAGCTTAGATCCGTTTTTCAAAGAACATTTCCAAGCTCCAAGACGCATTGTTCCTCCTTTATCTACTACATTTTTTTGTTCTTCCATTAATGAAATTACAGGATCCGGAGTTGCCGTATCAAATTCTACTGAATTCGCTTTTGTATGTCCTAAAACATTTCTTGCAAATTCAATCGTCATGATCTGCATTCCTAAACAGATTCCTAACATTGGAATTTTATTTTCTCTTGCATATTTTGCGGTAAGAACTTTTCCTTCAATTCCTCTGTCTCCGAAACCTGGAGCTACAAGGATACCATTTACTCCTTTCAGAGTCTCTTTAATGTTTTCCTCAGTAATATCTCCACTGTATACCCATCTTACTTTTACTTCAGTTTCAAGGTCAGCTCCTGCATGTTTGAATGCTTCAGCAATTGAAATATAGGAATCCTGAAGGGAAATATATTTTCCAACCAATGCGATTTCTACCGTTTTCTTAGGATTCTGGAATTTCTTCAAGAAGTTCTTCCAGTCTTTAAGATCAGCTGTTTTATCACTTTTCAGATCCAGTTCTTTCAAAACTACATCATCAAAATTCTGCTTCTGAAGATACATTGGAACTTCATAGATCGTTTCCAAATCTTTACATTCAATAACGTTTTCCAAAGCAACATTACAGAACTGAGCCAGTTTTGCTCTCTGATCTTTAGGAATTTTATGCTCTGTTCTGCAAACTAAAACATCAGCCATAATTCCACTCTCCATCAATTGACGAACGGAATGCTGAGATGGTTTTGTTTTTAATTCTCCACTTGAAGCCAGATATGGCAATAATGTTAAGTGAATCACCATAGAATTATTATCTCCCAATTCCCATTTCAGCTGACGAACAGTTTCAATGTATGGTAAAGATTCGATATCCCCTACAGTTCCTCCGATCTCAGTAATGATGATATCGTAGTTCTGTTTTGAAAGGATTTTAATTCTACGTTTGATTTCGTTAGTAATATGAGGAATTACCTGAACTGTTTTTCCAAGGAAATCTCCTTTTCTTTCTTTTTCAATTACAGTTTGGTAGATTTTTCCTGTAGTAACGTTGTTGTTTTGGGATGTAGGAGCATCAAGATAACGCTCATAGTGGCCTAAATCCAGATCCGTCTCCGCACCATCTTCGGTCACATAGCATTCTCCATGCTCATAAGGATTCAAAGTTCCCGGGTCAATATTGATATAAGGATCAAGTTTTTGGATGGTTACGTTAAAACCGCGTGATTTTAGCAATAGCCCCAGAGAAGCAGACACGATTCCTTTTCCCAAAGATGAAGTTACACCTCCTGTCACAAAGATGTACTTTGTATTCTTTTTACTCATTAGATTAGGTTTGTGCAAAGTTATGGGAAAAAGAAATACAAAGCAATTATTTACATTTTGAAAATAGAAAAACTCCACTCAAACAATTATAAAACCTGATAAAAAAATTATCTATATTTGATATAAGCAAATGACACGAAGCAATAACCATCATGATTTCAGTATATAAACTCAAACCAAAATTCCAGCAGCTGCTCACTCCTGTTTTATTATTTTTACATAAGAATAACATCACAGCCAATCAGATTACGATCAGCTCTATCCTATTATCTATGGTGATCGGAGTATTATTCTGGAATGCAGATCTTTCAAAATGGTTCTTTCTAAGCCTGCCAATCGGGTTGCTTTTAAGAATGGCTTTAAATGCTCTGGATGGAATGATGGCGAGAAAATTTAATCAAACGAGTAAGCTTGGAGAGGTCTTAAATGAAGTGGGTGATATTATTTCCGATGTGATTGTTTTTTTTCCTCTTCTTAAGTTTCAACCGGAAAGCTTGTATCTTATTGTCATCTTTATTGTTCTGAGTGTCATTAATGAATTTGCTGGATTGATAGGTAAAATTGTAGGAAAAGAACGCCGTTATGATGGTCCTATGGGAAAAAGCGACCGTGCGCTTATCTTGGGACTGTATGGGTTACTGATATTTTTTGGAGTCAATATTACCTCTATTTCCCAGTATATTTTTGGAATTATCATTGCTTTACTCATGATCAGTACTTATACACGACTTAAGAAATCTTTGAATGAAGCCTGAAGAAAATAAATTCGCAGATGTCCCTCTAAGGGTAAAAACATGGATCTATATCATTATTGTTTTTGCGTTGGGTATTTCACATCCTCTCGTTATGACACTTTTTGTTTCGTGGATAGGGCTGCAATCATTCCTTGAATTTTCAAAAATGTTTAAAGTCCCCGTGACCCCTGTTATTTCATCAATATTCATAGGAATCTCTCAGTTCTATTTATTGTTTTATTTCAACATTGAAAATTATCTTTTATACTCTTCCCTTTTAGGAATATTTGTTCTTCTTTATTTCTTATTAATAAAAGCTTCAGCAAAACAACTATATGGGGTTTCCATAGCCTTATTGGTATGTCTTTTTTCTTTCCCCCATTTATTATGGATAAGAAATAGTACCCATGGTATCAGTGCCATTATTTTTATTGTGGTAGTAACGGAACTGAATGACGTTTTTCAATATTTGATGGGTAAATTTTTCGGAAAACATAAAATAACCCCTCAGATAAGTCCCAACAAAACATTGGAAGGCCTTATCGGCGGAGTTTTCCTCACCATTATCCTAAGTAATATTTTAGGGTATTTTCTACTTAAAACCGGCATTTTCACCAACAGTATTTTAGGACTTATTTTGGGGATCTCAGGATTTTTCGGAGATATTTTTATGTCTTATTTAAAAAGAAAAACCGATGTAAAAGACACAGGAAACCTTCTTCCAGGACATGGTGGCCTGCTGGACAGAGTGGATAGTCTGATCTTCAATGCTCCATTATTCTTCTGGGCACTTCCTCTTCTGATAAAAAATTAAAGCAATGGATGAAAAATTTAAAAGGGCAGTTATCTTTTCAGGAGGCGGAACAAGATTGATGATTTATCTTGGAATCTTTGCAGCTCTGGAAGAACTGGATCTCAAACCGGATGTCCTTATTGCTTCCTGTGGAGGGTCATTTGTCGCAACCGTTATCAATGCTTTTCCTGATCATCTTTCCCGGAAAGAATATCTGAAGTCGGAGGAATATTTTGAATTTGTTTCCAGTACCATATTAACAAAGCAAAAAAAGCTTTCAAGAATAGGTCTTTTCTCATTGAAAAAGCTATTTGACAAAAGAAATGCGCCTTTTATTGAAGATGTTTTCAACCGATATCTTGTTGAACTACCTCAGGATTTGTCTGATTGTTTTCCAACTCTAAAAAACGTAACGTTTTCAAAAGAAATTCCTACCGTAATTATTGGTTCAGAGCTTCTCTTTAGTTCAAAAGAAACAAATCAACCCAGAAACAGAAAAAAAATATATCAAAAAGTAATTTTCACTGATCCTGAAACGGCAAAGAGGATTCATCCTGAACAAATCATTAGCAATTCTGAAAGTTTAAAAAACAGTGCTGTTGAAGAATCACTCAAAGTCATCACCAATTTTTCTATGCTTGAAAGTACCCGGGCTTCTGTTTCGGATATGTTTTATGTAGAACCTGCATTTTTTCAGGGTAAATATTTTGCAGGTGGCGCTATAGATCTTGTTCCTGCTGAATTGTCTCAACATCTGGCTCAAGAAATCATCACTGAAAAAAAACAATCTTACAATCCGGTGGAGGAAGCACTCGTTCGTTCCGTCTTTGGTTTTAGCGGAAATGAAAGACTTGCTGAAACAGAAAAACTTTTATCTGGTTTTCAGATTGATACCACCAACATCAAACAGGAACTGGAAGGGCATTATCTAAAAAAGGGAATCAACTGGAAAAAGTTTGAGATTGATTTTTCATTCCCAAAAAGTTATCAACAATTTGTGAAAGACATGGAAATACAGTGGCAGTATGGGTTTGATCAGACAATGAAGAGTATAAAAAAATAATAACAAATATTTCATTTGAAGACGTAGGAATTCCCTTCCTCCTAAGGGATGGCAAATTGAAGATTTGACGGGGTGGTTTTTGAAATAGATTTACGTTTTGGCTAAAGCCAATGCTATTACATCTATTGTGATCACGAGCTAAAGCCCGTGTCTATTGAATATATTAGCTTTATTATAATTATATGAACCATTAAGGAAGATTTAAGAAATAAAGTATAGTTAAGATAAATCATTCTGATTTTTAAGCTTAAAGCGAAGCTTATCTTAATACTCTCAACATCTTAATACAATCTTCATGTTTCAAAAAATAAAAGTTTAGACAGCTTCATTAAAAACATTATTCCTGTTTTCACTTTTAAAATCTATTTTTACATAAAATTGAAAACCACCAAACACTCATGAACGTTTTTATCGCAGGCGGAACTTCAGGGATTGGCTATGCTCTGGCCAAGCATTATCTTGCTAAAGGATATTGTGTAGGAGTCTGTGGAAGAGACCTGACCAAAATCCCGGAAAATCATCATAAAAATTTAAAAGCTTTCCAGGCAGATGTCTGTGATATGAATGCTCTGTTATCCACATTGCAATTTTTTCTTGTGGATAAAAACGGGCTTGATATTTTCATCAACTGTGCAGGAAGCTACGCAGAAGATGTTGCAGGAAGAATTTCATACGAAGAAGCAGAGGAAATGCTCCAAACGAATATTCTGGGAACAGTCAATTGTTTCGAAATGGCAAGAAAAGTAATGAGAAACCAGAAAAAAGGAAGTATCGCTGTGATTGCTTCTGTTTCAGGGATACTGGAGTATGAAAACTCTAGTCTTTATACAAAAACAAAGCGATCTGTGATACAGATTGCCGATGCTTACCGTCGTGCCTTAAAGCCTTTTGGAATTTCCGTTACAACGATTGCCCCGGGATATATAGATACTGAAAAATTAAGACAGCTTAATCAGGATGATTTAAGCAAAAAACCATTCCTCACAGATGTGGAAACTGCAGCATCTATGATATCTGAAGCTATTGAAAAACAGAAAAAACTTATTATTTTTCCTTCAAAAATGAGGTGGATGATGAAATCTTTATCTCTGCTTCCTTCTTCATTATTAAATATCATCATGTTCAAAAAAGCCAGATGGATGAAAAACGACTGACAGTACAACAGAAAGTATACGCCTTGACTTTGTGTGCCATTGTATTTATGATGGTGTACAATTTTGCAGCATGGTATCTTTCAACATTAACTAAAATTCCGTCTTTTGTTTTTGGGTTTGAAAAATATATCCCGTTCATCTCATGGAGTATTATTCCTTATATGACGAGCGGTATCTTTTTCTGTGTGGTATTTTTCTGCTGTCAGAATAAGGAACAGCTTAAAGTTTTAACAAAAAGGATGCTCTTTACAACCATTATTGCAGGAATTTGTTTTTTATTATTTCCACTAAAGTTTTCTCTGCCCAAACCTGAAGTCAGCAATTCTTTTCTTGGGTATTCTTTTCAATTTTTAAAAGTATTTGATTCACCTTTTAACCAGGCTCCTTCGTTACATATTGCCTATGCTTTTATTTTCTGGTCTGTTTTCAGGAATTTAAAAAAAGGAAGAACATTATTAATGCTTTGGCTTATTTTGTTGGGAATTTCTACCTTGACGACTTATCAGCATCATTTGATTGATATTATTACCGGAAGTATTCTTGCCCATCTTAGTTTTATCCTCTTTCCTTATAGAAAAAATGATTTTCTGTACAGAAACTTCCATGTAGCAAATACGTATTTTTTATCATCATGGATATTCATTTTACTGGCACTTTTGACAGATAAATTCGTTGGACATACAGGATTGGTTTTACTGTGGCTGGCTCTGATGAATATGCTGATCGGATATCAGTATCAGAAAAACAATATCTTCTTTTTAAAAAATAAAACCGGGGATATCCCGTGGGTGAAAAAGATTTTCTATTTCCCTTATTTACTTACATACCGGATATTTTGGAAGTTTTTCCGGAAAAACAAAAATCCTTCAGAAATCCTTCCCAATTTGTATATTTCATCAAGACCCGACTATGAAGCTGTCAAAAATTTTGAACTTACTCCAACTACGTTTGTATATGATGTATCGGCCGAAATAGAAGAACTTCCTGTAATAAAAAATACAGCAAACTATCGTTCCGTTCCTTTTTTGGATATTGGGACATTTGATATTCATGGGACTCAAAATTTGGTTACAAAAATCACAGAAAATTACAAACAACTTCCTCCAGGTGGGAAAATCTTAATCCACTGCACCATGGGATTCACCAGAAGTTCAGTGATCGGAATTTTAGTAATCAAAAATACTTTATCTTTACCCTTAGCAGAAGCAATAACCATAATGAAAACCCACAATAAGCATGCTGTAATTCATACTTATCTGAAGGATTTTCTCAAAAAATTTTAATCTATGAACAGCGGACATTTTAAGAGTTTTGACAACAGTGAAATTTTCTACCGTGAGTGGAATTACCAGCCTCATCAGAAAAGTATCATCATCATCCATCGTGGGCATGAGCATTCTGAAAGGCTGAATGATATTGCACAGTCTCCTCAGTTTTCAAAATACAACATCTTCGCATTCGATCTGCGCGGGCATGGTCATACGAAAACCCAGACCTCATCTGTTTTTATGGACTATGTAAGAGATCTTGATTCATTTGCTAAGTTTATTTGCTCACAATACAATATGAAAATCTCAGATATTTTCGTTGTTGCCAACAGTATTGGTGGAGTTGTTGCCTCTGCATGGGCTCATGATTTTGCTCCATCAATTGCTGGAATGGCACTTCTGGCTCCTGCTTTTAGAATCAACCTCATCGTTCCACTGGCTAATGAAATGATTACGTTAGGAACGAAACTCAAGAAAGGTCTGATCATTAAAAGTTATGTGAAATCCAAAATGCTGACTCATGATCCTGAACAGCAAAAAGCATACGACACCGATCCTCTTATCTCGAGATCGATAGATGCAGAACTTCTCATTGATCTTGCAAAAGCCGGAAAACGTCTGGTGGAAGATGCAGAATCGATAGATACCCCAACTTTAATTCTGGCTGCTGAAAAAGATCATGTGGTTTTCAATAAAGATCAAAAAATATTCCATGAAAAACTGGACACGGATTTGAAACAATATGAAGTTCTTCCAGGTTTTTTCCACGGCATTTTATTCGACACCGGAAAGGAAAAAGTATATGATAAAATTGTGGATTTTGCTGAAAAATGCTTCAACAGAAATGTAAAAAAAGCTTCTCTTTCTCCTGATCCTTTTTCTGTAAAAGAGTATAAAGACCTGCAAAATAATGTGGGTAATACCCTGAATTTTAAAATGCAGAAATTGTCTTTAGGAAAGATCGGAAAAATAAGCAATGGAATGGCCATCGGCTTGAAGTATGGGTTTGATTCCGGAGCTTCATTGAATTATGTTTACCAGAATCAACCGAAAGGGAAGTTCGGTTTTGGAAAAATGATGGATAAAAATTACCTCAATGCTATCGGTTGGAAGGGAATCCGCATCAGAAAACAGCATTTGCTTCAGCTGCTGGAACAGAATATACACACTCTGCAGCAACAGGGAAGACCGATTAAAATACTTGACATCGCAGGAGGAACCGGAAATTATTTGTTTGACATCAAAGAAAAATATCCGGATGCAGAAATCGTTATCAATGAATTTGTCACATCCAATATTGAAATTGGGGAAAAAGTTATCCAAGAGAAGAATTATCAAAAAATCCATTTTACCAATTTTGACTGCTTTGATCCACAGACCTATCAAAAACTGAATTTCGAACCTAACATCACCATTGTATCCGGAATCCTTGAACTTTTTGGGGATAACGAAATGGCCAGTAAAGCGATTCAGGGAGTAAATTCTATTTCAGAAAAGAATGCTTATATCGTTTATACAGGACAACCATGGCATCCACAATTGAAAATGATCGCCTATGTTCTGAACAATCATCAGAAAAAGGATTGGATTATGAGAAGGCGTTCACAGAAAGAACTGGACAGAGTTATGGCTTTTAATTCCGTTCAGAAGGAAAATATGCTGATCGATGATTTTGGAATCTTTACTGTTTCTTCGGGAAAAGTGAATGTTTCAAATTAAAAATATCTTTATTTTTTTCATCGATTTTCAATGAGCTTTATACATGAATTGGTCTAAACTTTGGCATTGATTATTTTTAACCACAATAGTCACAAAAGGTTTAAACACTTAAGTTTTTTTAGAGCTAGGTGCTAGACATAATAAGTACACCTAAGTTTTATGAAAATCAAAGATTTTCATCTTATGTGAACTTTTCTGCGGACTCATTTTAAACTTACTTAAGTGCACTAAAGTGTTTTAAAATGAAAGCTTTTGTGACTTTTGTGTTTTTGTAAGGTTTAAACAATTTCCATATAAAAAGGTTTTCCATTTGATTGGAAAACCTTTTTTGTATGTTATATTTTAAATATTACTGCTTAACCAGTTCAAAATAAGCTGTTACTTCAACATCTTTCGCAATACCTGCTCCGGACGGATCATATTTGATTCCATAATCCAGACGGTTCACTGTAAATTTTGTCTGAATCCCCATTATTTCTTTTCCGTCTTTATTTTTTGTAATCCCACCAAATGTAACAGGAACACTAATTTCTTTTTCTACCCCTCTCATCGTCAGCTTTCCTTTCAGGATATAGTTATTGTTCTTATCTTTTGTGATAGAAGAACTTTTAAATTCAATCGCAGGAAATTTGGCAGCATCGAAAAACTCTTCACTTACAAGATGTCTGTCTCTCATATCCACTCCCGTATTTATGGTACGAACACTTACAGCAAAGCTTACATCTGCATTATCAAGATTAGCTCCGCTATTGACCACTCTTCCGTCAAATTTATCGAACCTCCCCTGTACAAAGCTAATTCCCATATGCTTAATATTAAAGTTGATGGAAGAATGCATGGTATCTGCTTCCCATGTACCTTGTGCAAAGGCAACAATACTTAAAAGCACAAATACGAAAGATAAAAATACTTTTTTCATTGTAATTATATTTTACATTACTATTTTAATTGAATGAAGCTAAGATATGAAAGATATTTCTACCATAGCGGTATTAGTTTTTAATATTAAATCCATTTAGATTCTGTAAAAAAAATGCTTTTTTATAACTTCGCAGTATGGCAAAACTGAAAACAGCATATTTCTGTCAAAACTGCGGAACTCAATATCCTCAATGGCTGGGACAATGCAAAAGCTGCGGAGAATGGAATACTTTAGTAGAGGAAGTGGTTGAAAAAACGTCTCATAAAACTCCTCCTTTCTCAAAAACCAAACAACATGTTATCAATATTGTTGAAGTGGAAACCAGCGAAGAACCGAGAATCAAAACTCCTTCTGAAGAACTAAACCGTGTCTTGGGAGGCGGAATTGTTTTAGGCTCTGTCACTTTGATTGGTGGTGAGCCCGGAATCGGAAAATCTACCCTCCTACTTCAGCTTGCCTTGAAAATGAAGAAAAAAGTCTTCTATGTTTCAGGGGAAGAAAGTGCTTCTCAGATCAAAATGAGAGCAGACAGGCTTACCGATATTCAAAATCCGAACTGCTTTCTTTACACGGAAACGTCATTAGAAAAAATCCTTCATGAGGCTAAGAAACTGGAACCGGATTTCATGATCATTGATTCTATTCAGACCCTCCAGTCTCAGCTGATAGAAAGCTCTCCGGGAACGGTTTCCCAGATCAGGGAATGTTCCAATGAGATCATCAAATATGCTAAAGAAAACAATACTCCGGTATTTCTTGTAGGACACATCACAAAAGACGGCCAGATTGCCGGACCAAAAGTGCTGGAACATATGGTAGATGTCGTTCTGAACTTCGACGGAGACAGAAATCATCTTTTCAGATTGTTAAGAGCCAATAAAAACCGTTTTGGATCTACTTCCGAAATTGGAATTTACGAGATGGTCTCACAGGGACTAAAGGAGATTAAAAATCCTTCTGAAATTCTGATCACCAAAAAATTTGAGGAACTTTCTGGAAATTCAGTTGCTGTAACGCTGGAGGGAAACCGTCCTATGCTTCTCGAAATTCAGGCATTGGTAAGTACAGCAGTGTATGGTACTCCTCAGAGAAGCTGCACAGGTTTTGATTCTAAAAGGCTGAATATGCTTTTGGCTGTTCTGGAAAAAAGAGCAGGTTTCCAACTTGGAGCGAAAGACGTTTTCCTGAATATTACCGGAGGGATAAAAACAGACGACCCGGCACTGGATCTGGCTGTTATTGCGTCTGTTCTTTCATCCAATGAAGATATTGCGATCTCAGAACACTACTGCTTCGCAGGAGAAATCGGATTAAGTGGAGAAATACGTCCTATTGCGCAGGTGGAACAAAGAATTACCGAGGCTGAAAAGCTTGGGTATGAAAAGATATTCGTTTCCAATCTTAATAAAATTCCGAAAAGAAAATTTGGGATTAAGATCGAAGAAGTGAGTAAGATTGAAGATTTTCATGAGAGACTTTTCTAGAATTATTGTGAATGGTCAATGAGGGAGTTCGAAGTGAATTCATCGTTCAGCATTCATTATTATATCTACGATCCACATTTAATTCATACCTTTAAGTTATGAATTACCTGGCTCATTCTTTTCTATCTTTTACCGACGGACAGATCGTGGGGCAATTTCTGGAAGATTTTATCCGCAACAGAGATCGTTTTTCTTTCCCGAAAGATATTCAGGACGGAATTACTCTTCACAGGGCTATTGATACGTTTACAGACTCCCACCCTGCTATTCATGAAGCTAAAAAGGTATTTGCGCCTTTGGTAAGATTGTATGCAGGTGCATTTGTAGATGTTTCGATGGATCACTTTGTAGCCAGAGATCTTTCACTGAACTCTCTGGCAGAGTGGAAAGCCCATTCTCTTAGGGTTTACAAAGCTCTGAATGCCAATGAGCAGTGGCTGCCTGAAAATTTCAAAAAAATGCTTATCAAAATGGAGCATGACGACTGGCTTTATAATTACCGTGAGGATTGGGGAATTAAATTCAGTATTCAGAATGTGCTGAATAAAGCAAAATATCTGGATAAAGATATTCCTGTTTTTGAAGCTTTTTTAAAGAACAAAGATCATCTACAGCAATGTTATGATGATTTTTTTCCTGATCTGCTCGCCCATGCGAAAGGGATCAATACACTGCTTCAGCTGGAAAATTAATATTTTAGAATTATTTAAAACGCAAAGTTGATATTAAAACAACTCATTACAAGTGAGTTAAGAAATCGACAAAGTCGCTAAGTAAACTGTATGAATATTCGTACGCTTAGAAGGAATCAATGAAGTTGATTCTACCTTTGCTCCCTTAAAACATCATACAATATGTTAAACCTTTGCGTAAAATTAAAATAATCCAAACAGAATTGTAGAGCTGCCCAACTTGTATAGCTAATTCATCATATTTTTAAAACTGCTTATAAAGATAACGGTTGGGATAGGTAAGTTTTTCACTGCTTCTTTGTCCGTTCACAATGATATGAACGATATTGATCTGATCATCAAAAAGGTTATATAAAAAACTCACTGCGGTTTCCACTTTTTTAGGACTGCCGGTGACTTCAGATTCAAGGAAGACGTTCACCGATTCCTGGTCTTCTTCATATCCGATATAGTTTACTTTCAGGAACTTGTTATCTGCCTTTAATTTGAAATATTCTGCGCAATATTTTTGTAAGGCTTCATTCAGTTTTGCTTTGTATTTTTCATCGTTAAAATGAAAAGCTCCTCCATATTTTTTCCCTAAACCATTTTCCATGTCATCAAAGAAGAATCTTCCTGTCACTTCAAATGTTCTGGATTTTGCATTATAATTAATTTCCACAGAGCCTACATGATAAGGATGAAGAGCTTTACCTCCTGTAAAACTCTGAAATACAATTGTTAATAATAAAAGAAAACTCCAAAAAAACTTACCCGACATGAATTTTATTTTACAGCAAATATAAAAAAAGCAACAGTTATAGAAACTGTTGCTTTTATATTCTTATTTGATTGATAAGGATTTATTGTTTAATTACTTTTTGGTAATTTTTGTATTATCATCCAGTGCAATCGTAAACAGGTATATTCCTCTTACCAGTTCAGAAATATCAATTTTCCCTGAATTTGTATTCACATTTACAGTTTTAATCAATTTTCCTGAAACATCGTAAATGGTTACTGCTGCTTTAGAATGTCTTCCTAATACTACATTTACAAAATCTTTCGCCGGATTCGGAGTGATATTCACTTCTGAATTGATCTTAACATCTGCCGTGCCCAGCGTTGTCCCTGTTTTAACAAAATATCCACCAAACCCTGTTGTCTGGAAGCTCACTTCCCAATATTGGTAGGTATCATTCCAGATAATATCAGCAATATCAGGAGTAATAATGGCTGCTGTTCCTCCAAAAGAAGCGGTGGTACCTGTAGTACTTGTTCCTGTATATTTTTCGATAAGAAGATTGGCTTTATTGGCAATATCAGTAGGTGAAATAGGTAATTTTACTCCACTTGTAAGATTATAAGCATCGAAATCAGCCTGTTTGAAGTATAAAGTTACTTTTCCGGTTGCCGTGGTAGTGTTTGCATCCGAATTGATTTCATATCTTCTTGCTACATAATTGGGCTGTGCATTGTCTACCCATACTTTTGAAGTTACATTTCCGGTTACTGTACTCGCTGTTTCTTTTTCAACTCTTGAGATCAGCTGGCAGTTATTGGTAAAGTAGTTATATCCATTGGCTGTTGCGCTTGTTTTAGTTTGATTGGAATTAGCTAAGTTTTTCACTTCAGCAACATTTTCATAGACTATGGCTCTCATTTTAAGATCAAAAGTTCTTGAAGTCCATGAAGTACCATCTGTGGAAGTCTTGGATCTGTTGTTGACCACTGCGCTTTCAGCTTTCATAGCAATTCTTCCTCCTAAGCCATTTACGACGATATAAAATTCTTTTCCGGTTACCATTTGTACATTCAGATCAGAAAGATTCACATAGTTCCACGTAAATTTCTGAGTGTTATTAAGCCATGAAGTAATCGTTTTAGTGGCAATAATATCTCCAGGATTCCCGCTCGCATTCACTTTTCTGATTTGAATATCTACCGGAATATCTGAAGGGATTGAAGATCCTGTCAAAAATGAGAAGCCTCCCAGTTTTCCTGTCAATGTTGGTGTATATCTTACCGCAAGGGCGATATTATCAAAGTAATAATTAGCTTCCGTACTGGCAACAATGTAAGGTTCATCATAACCTACAGTCTCAAAATTGGATTTTACACATCCTAACTCATCGGTAACTGCTTTATAAATATCCAATTTACCATATCCCCATCTCATATTCGGAACAGTACCGGTTGCACCGTCCATTCTTGCATTAGCGGTAAGACGTGCTTTCACCTGCGCTGCCGTTAATGCCGGATTCGCCTGAAGTAATAATCCTACCGCTCCCGCTACTCCCGGTGATGACATACTTGTCCCTTGGTTTTTCACATAATATGTAGTTCCTGCAATAATATCTGTTGCTGCCGGAGCAGAATTACTGGATCTTGATGAAATAACATTCTGACCCGAACCTGTAATTTCAGGTTTTTGAACCCCATCAACTCTTGGTCCCTGTGAACTGAATGAAGAGATAGACTCCTGCGGAGTTGTTGTAGAATAAGCAGCCGTACTATACCAACTTGGTCTTCCCATATACGAAGCTACTGTAATAGCATTAGAGGCATTCCCCGGAGATCCTACAATATATTCATTATCGCCATTTTGTAAAGTGGTTGCCACTCCCTGGCTATACAACCAGCCATGGGTTGTGATCTGCTGTGTTCCGTTGTTGGTAATTTCTAATGTATAATTCCCCTGAACATTCGTAGTTCCTGAAGTTCTGGCTACTATCAGCTGAATATATCGTTTGTTATTATCATTCCCCCAATAGTTATACATCGTCGCTGTAAGACCTCCTCCCAATATATTGTGAGTAGTAGTTGTACTTATATTTTGGGTATACACCTGTCCATCGGGAGTTGTTAGCTTTGCTGTAACAGGAGTGTTATCATTGGCATACATAATGAATGAAAATACCGTTCCTGCAGAGGTGTTGCTTGCTACCGTAAAATTATAGGTCTGTGAACCATTAGCTTCGATATCAACTTTTCTGTGAAGATTGGCTCCATAATCATTACCTGCAGAAATAACGACTACTCTTCCTGCTCCTGAAGTGGTAAAATTGTTAACTGCCACTTCATGGCTTGAAGTTCCGTCATGCGCAGTTCCCTGTCCGCCAATACTCATATTGACAACGATAGGTTTATTAAGAGCCGTGGCTACATTTTTGAAATAAGTTAAAGCATTAATGGTATTCGTTGTAGGAAAAGATCCGTTCCCACCTTTTACAAAAACAATATCTGCATCAGATGAGAATCCTTTATGTCTTTTATCCGTAAAAGCAGCTCCATTTCCTGCGGCAGTACCTGAAACGTGAGTTCCATGTCCGTTGGTATCATTTTCACGAACGAAATTTGTTGGCGTTCCGTCCAGTTCATCTTCAATCTGTGCTCTTGTATATTCTACACCAGTTGCAAACCCTACTGGGGCGACTTCTCCCGCTTGTGCAGTTAATGTCTGATCCCAGATAGAAACAATTCTACTTTTTGTCTGGTCATCTGCTTTTCTGAAGTCCGGATGCTTCCAGTCTATTCCGCTGTCAAAAATCCCCACCAGAATGCCGGTACCGTTATAAGCTGTATTATTAAAAACTCCATCCTGTAAAAGGCTTGCTCCGGACTGAGCTCTGCTCGTATCGTTATGAAGTTCATCAAATGCTGGCCCCATTACAGAGGTTACATAGGGAAGTTTCGTCAGTCTTTCAATATCTTCAATAGAAGCTAAAGCTGTAGAAAAAGTAGGCAGCTGGCTCTGAACAAGAAATCCATCAGCTTTCAGTTTTTCGGGTTCTTTCGTATAAATAATACATGAATACATCGTTTGTGCTCCCTTAGAAGTCACTACCAAATGCTGATCAAGTTTCATATCTGGGCGTTCCAATTCTTTAATGCCCTTTCCCTGAGCGATATTCTCTTTATTTTTCAATAAAATATCAAATCGGGAATCCAATTTCTGTACCTGCCCATAAAAAGCATAGGAGTATAATCCTAAAAAGGCAGCTGTCGCATTTCTTAGAAGCTTCGCTCCTCCAGGTGAAATGTTTACTTTTGTAAAAAATAATTTTTTAATATCCATTTTCATTTTTTTATCAATGCAATTATACAATTTTTATCCGACATGGAAATAACTCACATTATTGATAGTTATTTAACATAAAATATAATAAAAGCCATAAAATTAAGTTTGTTTTCGTAGAATATTCAAAACCCAACAATTCATCATTATAATGCAGGATTTTCTTTTTTATTTAAACCTTGGATGGGAACATATCATCTCTCTGGATGCCTTAGATCACCAGCTGTTTGTTCTTGCTTTGATCGCCGTATATTCATACAGTGACTGGAAGAAAATACTGATTCTTGTCACCGCATTTACAATCGGGCATTCCATAACATTAGCATTAAGTATACTGGATGTTTTCAGGGTTCCTTCAGATTGGGTTGAGTTTCTAATTCCTTTGACTATTGTTGTAACTTCTTTGGATAATATTATCATGAAGAACCAGAAGCAAACCTTGATGCGCGCCAATTACTATCTGGCATTGATTTTTGGTCTTGTTCACGGAATGGGATTCGCTAATACAGCCAGAGTAATGATTGCGAAAAGCCAGAGCATTGCTCTCCCTCTTCTTGGGTTCAATATCGGGCTGGAACTAGGACAGATTGTAATTGTTTTTGGTATTCTAGCCACTTTATTTATTCTGCTGAATGTTTTTAAGGTCAATAAAAAAGACTGGATTCTGTTTGTATCTTCCGGAGTATTTGCTTTATCCTTAAAAATGACTTTGGAAAGAATTCCTTTTTAAAAGTTAAATATTTTATTATTTCAGCAGCTAATTATTATCTTTGATCATTAATAAATCATTTCGGTTATGAAACTAAAAGTTGCTATATTTTCACTTTCTGTATTCGCATATACAGGTTTCACCGCACAAAATATTCAGAATAACCCAGGCAGCAACCACGGCAATAAGTTTGAGCAGCTGGGAACTATTCTTCCTACACCCAACATTTACAGAACAGCTTCAGGAGCTCCCGGACACGGATACTGGCAAAACAGAGCTGATTACAACATTTCTGCTTATCTGGATGAGGATAAAAGAAATTTGAAAGGTTCAGAAACAGTTACCTATTACAACAATTCTCCTGATGACCTGGATTATATCTGGTTGCAGCTTGATGAGAATGAGCATTCAAGTATCAGAAATGCCGGATATGATAATTCATCTGTTTTGCGCCCTTCAACTACTGATCAGCAGCTCAAAGTTTCTGAGCTACCGGTAAAAGATAATGGTTATGGAGTCAGTCTTGAAAAAGTAACAGATGCTTCTGGTAATCCTCTGAAATATACCGTCAATAAAACCATGATGCGTATTGATCTTCCTAAAGTTCTGAAAAAAGGAGAAAAGTTCGTTTTCAAAGTAGACTGGAACTACAATATCTCCAACAGAATGAAAATGGGAGGCCGTGGAGGATATGAAAACTTCCCGGAAGACGGTAATGATCTGTATACTATGGCACAATGGTATCCTAGAATGTGTGTATACAGCGACTTTCAGGGATGGCAGAACCATCAGTTTACCGGAAGAGGTGAATTCGCCTTAGTATTTGGAGATTTTAAGGTAACCATGAATGTACCATCCGACCATATTGTAGGCGGAACCGGAGAATGTAAAAATTATGATCAGGTTTTAACATCTGATCAATTATCAAGATATAGAAAAGCTGAGAATGCATCTGAGCCCATCGAAATTGTAACATTGGATGAAGCTAAGAAAGCAGAAAAAAATCATTCAAAGCAAAGAAAAACCTGGGTTTTTGAGGCGAAGGATGTTCGTGACTTTGCATGGACTTCTTCCAGAAAATTTGTCTGGGACGGAATGCGTGTAACGATTCCTGAAAACAATAATAAAGTAATGGCAATGAGCTTCTATCCAAAGGAGTCTTATGGTCTTTACAGAAAGTTTTCCACAAAAGCAGTTGCCCATACCGTTAAAACCTATTCAGAATTTACAATTCCTTATCCCTACCCGGTAGCTCAGTCTGTAGAGGCTGCCAATGGAATGGAATATCCAATGATCTGCTTCAATTTCGGAAGAACTGAAAAAGACGGAACATATTCTGAAGGAACCAAAAATGGAATGCTCGGCGTGATTATTCATGAAGTGGGACACAACTTCTTCCCAATGATCATCAATTCTGATGAAAGACAGTGGGCCTGGATGGATGAAGGTCTTAATACCTTTACAGAATACCTTACGGAAGAAAAATGGGATAATAAATTCCCTTCGAAAAGAGGACCGGCATGGACGATCGTAGATTATATGAAACTTCCGAAAGACCAGCTGGAACCTATAATGAGCAACTCTGAAAATATTGTTCAATATGGACCGAATGCCTATTCAAAACCTGCTACAGGGTTGAATATTCTTCGTGAAACGATCATGGGAAGGGAACTTTTCGACAAAGCATTTAAAACCTATGCCAAAAGATGGGCTTTTAAACATCCTGAACCTGCCGATTTATTCCGCACGATGGAAGATGCCAGCGGTGAAGATCTTGACTGGTTCTGGAGAGGCTGGTTCTATGGTACAGATCCTGTAGATATTGCCATTGATAAAGTAACGGTAGCGGTTCCTAATCTGGAAACGGATCCAAAAGCAGCTGTTGAAGTAAAATATCAGGTTGAAAAACCTTTGGTAAACAGTTTTGAAGACCTTTCGAAGATCAGAAACAGAGAAGACAAGAATATCAAATTCTATGTGGATGGAGACAAAGATGCCCAGGATTTCTATTACAGATATGACAGAGGGCAGGAAAAGGTTGACAACAATAAGGAATATGCTATTAAAACAGAGGCAGGTCTTCCTTTGGATGCTAAGGATAAAAATCAATTTAAAAATATTACAGCGTACCAAATTGACTTTGTGAACAAAGGCGGATTGGTAATGCCTATTATCCTTGAATTCACTTTTGAAGACGGTTCAAAATTATATGACAAATCCGCAGCTCAAATCTGGAGGCTGAATGAACAAAAGGTTTCCAAGACGTATTATTTTGATAAGAAACTGAAATCAATTCAGCTTGATCCAATGCGAGAAACCGCTGATATTGATACTACAAATAATTTTTGGAGCAGTGCCGGATCCGGTACGGAAACTTCAAAATTCCAGCTTTTTAAACAAAAACAGGAAGCGGGTTCTGTAAGAGGCGGCGCCAGCGGGAAAGTAAATCCGATGCAGGCTGCAGGTAAGAAATCATAACATAAAAAAACTGTCTACGGGCAGTTTTTTATGTTTAAACAATATCCCTCTTTACAATAGATTATAGTTTCAAACTAAATAACAACCCAAATTTCAATCCATTATAAACAATATAAATTTATTATCACTTTACCAGAGCCCAAAATAGACCTATGAGCAGTTTAGAAAAAAATAAAGAAACCGTGAGACGCTTCAACAAAGAAGTAATTGAGCAATGTAATTTAGAATCTTTCAGACAACTTATGGATGATGATTTTATTAATAGAACAGCACCTCCTGGCAGCAACGATGGTAATGGAATGTGGAATACATTTTTCAATATTTTAAAACCTGCATTTCCTGACCTGACTGTAGAGATCTATGATCAGATTGCCGAAGAGGATAAAGTAACAACAAGAAAAGCAATCATTGGAACCCATACAGGAGTTCTTATGGGAATAGAACCCACAGGCAAGCAGATTAAAATTGATGTGATAGATATTGTACGTCTAAAAAATGGAAAATATGTGGAACATTGGGGAATTAATACGCTCCCAACTATTTTATCGGAACTCAGAAAAACAGAATAATACTTCCTTCAATTTAAATTTTCCCATCCGGGATTTCTAATTATTATTCGATCCTATCAATTGTGTTATTCTTCATTCCTGAAAAGATTGGGTAACAATAAAATCTATCTCAATACCAACATCTGTATTTCATCCACACAAAACACAACAAGCTGATATAAAAAGTATTATCTTTAAAAAACCATAAACACCAATGGTCAAAAACCTGATTGACTTTAAATGTTCAGGCTTTATAAAAATCAAAATATTACTTATGAAAAACGCCAAATTACTGAGCAGAAACGCTCAAAAAGCGGTCAAAGGTGGAGTTGTCTCTGCCAGACTTGTATGCTGCGAACGCGATGATAACGGAAAATGTACTTTATGGATCGGGCCGGGACAAAATTGTCCTTAGTCTGATCATCTCATAACAATTCAGAATAGAGCCGGAAATTTCCGGCTTTTTTTATTTTAGCTTAAATGTTCTTTTACATTCTTTTTATAGGTTCTTCCCAGCGGAAGATGCTCTCCACTTTTCAGATACACATTCCCGGAATCATAGGAATTGATATGGTCTGATAACACAATATAGGATTTATGAATTCTGATAAATCCAAAATGCTGAAATTTTTCCTCAAAATTGGACATTCTTTCAAGGATCATATACTTTTTCAATGGAGTCATCAGCACAATATATTCTCCGAATCCCTGTATCCAAAGAATATCTTTGAGAAAAACCTTATTCATCACATAGTTCGATTTGAACATAATATAATCTTCCTGATGACGGTTATTGGCTGGGTTTTTAAATTGAAAAAAATCCTTTGCCTTATTGACAGCTTTTTTAAAAGTATCAAAATCTACTGGTTTTATAAGATAATGAACGACATCCAATTCAAATGCTTTCACCGCATATTTTGATTCCAGGGTAAGGAAAATACATAGCGGTGGATCGGGAAGTTGTTGTAAAAGCTCTACTCCATTTATTTTAGGCATATTGATATCAAAAACAACAAGATCAACTTTGTTTGTTTTAAGAAAAATCAAGGCTTCTTCCGGATCCTGAAACGACCCCAGCAGCTCTACATCTTCCAGCTGGGCACAATATTGCTTAACAAGCTGTAAAGCAGGGTATTCATCATCAACATTTACTACAGTCAGATTAGCCATTTATTTTAATTTTTAAAACAATTTTATATTGATTATTTTCTTCCGGTCCTGAAAGGAACTCAAATTGACCGGCATACCATTTTTCTAATATATGAAGAACTGCGTCATTTCCCAATCCGTGGTAACCCGTTTCTACCTGACGAGCCTGATAAGCAGCTATAGAATTGGTGATTTCAAACAACAATTCAGAACCTTCTATAGTACAGGATAAGTTGATAAAACTCCTCTCCTCTTCTCCTATGGCAGAATGTTTCAAAGCATTCTCAAACAATGTAAGGAGTATAGAAGGCGGGATTTCTGCAATATCAAACTCTTCCTGATCCTGAAGGTTTAAAGTGATATTAAGCAGGTTATTGTATTTTAACTGATACAGATCTGCAAGCGCTTTAAGCGAAGAAAGCTCCTGGGCAACACTTATTTTTTCTTTTCCGCTGTCATAGATAATATACTGTAATAGCTTACTCAACTGCAAAATAGAATCGGATGTCTTTTCTGTATGCGTAAAGCTGTTGGCATACATATTATTAAGGGTATTGAGTAAGAAATGTGGGTTCAGTTTGGATTTTAATAAATCCAGATAAAGCTGTTCTTTTTCTTCTCCAAGATTGATCACATCCTGCTCTATAAGAAATTTATCTTTTGTAATTCCTAAAAACGAGGCAACAAGAATCACGATCCCCTGAGAGATATAGACATTATAAAGGAAACTTACGTAATACCCTTCTTTAGTAAAATTCATGCTAAAAACTGCCGGTTCCCAAAGAATCCTGAAAAGACTGGAAACCAAAAAGGCAATCAACGCATATAAGATAAACTCTGGATATTTGTTGGATAGATAGAAATAAGGAACAAGATAGTAGTATACCAGATAATAGATCCCGACATTCAAAAATACATTCAAAATAATACTCCAAATTAATTCAAAACCATTCAGGAAGTAGTTTTCGGTGAAATAAGTGATCAGAATAAAGATAAAAAAGAAAAAAATATGCTGAAACCTCAATAAAAATTTCCAGCGGTATTTCATAAGGCTTTCCAGAATCTTACCACTAAATAAAACCCTTATAATCAATAATATAATAATGAAATTTATGATTAAAAACATACTTCGAGCCTTATTTTCAGCTTTACCAAATATAATATCTTTTTATCTCAAAATGCAGTTCGTTGAGAAAAACTGTCATTGATTGAAAAAATCCAGGTCCGCTCTTCCTAATAAATATATTTGAGAAACTGCAATGTTAATCAAATATTACATGAAACTTAACATAAAATCAACGCTTCTTTTATCATTATTCTTATTGAATGGACTTTTATATAGTCAGAGTAAGGATAATTATAATATGTGGTTTCAGTACCTGATGTCGGCAAAGATTACCGATAAAAGTACCTTAACCGCCCTTACACAATACCGTTCTTTTGATCTGGCTTATGACACAAGGCTTTTTCTTCTCAATGCCTATGTGGATTATGAAGTGGTTGAGAATATAAGACCTGCGGTAGGAGCGATGTTTTTGGTCCTTGAATCATACAATGCGGATGATTCTAAAAAAATACGGTACGAGAAAAGACCCTTTCAGCAAGTCACTGCCGAGTATTTTATCGGTAGGACTTCAATATCTAACCGTCTGAGAGTAGAAGAACGTTTTCTCAGCAATCCGGATGAATTCCAGGTTAGGCTCCGATATCTGATCTCGGTCAGAATTCCTTTCAATAAAAAAGGAGAAAAAGAAAAACTCTACGGCATTCTTAAAAATGAAATAAGAATGAATATTGAAAAAGAGGAACCTTTCGACAGCAACCGTATCACTGCCGGTATTGGGATCAAAACCGGAAAAAATTCTGCACTGGAAATCGCTTTTATAAATCAGTTGGAAACCGGAAAGACCAGTAACTATGGATTCATAGGTTTCAGAAACACTTTTGACTGGAGAAAAAAACAAAAATAATCATATCATTAACAGATAACATACTATGCTTACATTTCTTGGCTTTTTAATGATTTTTATATTCATGGTGCTCATCATGAATAAAAAAATGACTCCTCTTACCGCCCTTGTGCTCGTTCCTGTCCTCATTGCTGCAATAGCAGGTTTTGGACCGGAGCTGGGGAAAATGATGAAAGATGGAGTAAAAGAAATTGCTCTTACGGGAGTCATGCTGATCTTTGCCATCCTTTATTTCAGCTTAATGATTGATACCGGACTTTTTGAACCGCTTGTGAACGCTATTTTAAAAGCCGTTGGAGATAATCCGGTAAAAACAACGATCGGAACTGCACTCCTTACAACTTTGGTTTCCTTAGATGGTGATGGGTCTTCTACTTATATTATTGTGGTAGCAGCCATGCTGCCTCTTTATAAAAAACAAGGAATGAATCCTCTCGTACTTACCTGCATCATTATGCTTGCCGGAGGAATTATGAATATTTTACCTTGGGGTGGCCCTACTGCCCGCGTAATGAGCTCACTGAAACTTGGACATACTGAAATATTTGTTCCGATGATTCCGGTCATGCTGATCGGTATTGTATGGGTATTTATAGTGGCTTATATCCTTGGGGTAAAAGAGAGAAAAAGAATCGGTAAGCACGGAAAATACACAAAATACAGCCAACAGGATATTGTAGGAGAAAATGATCCGGCATTGCGTCGTCCCAAGCTCCTTATTGTCAATCTCATCCTTACTGTTGTGCTTCTATGCGTGATGATACTTGACATTATTCCTCTTGGAATTGCTTTTATGATTGCGTTTTGTATTGCTTCTGTC
Organism: Chryseobacterium sp. MEBOG07; assembly: GCF_021869745.1. NCBI lineage: Bacteria > Pseudomonadati > Bacteroidota > Flavobacteriia > Flavobacteriales > Weeksellaceae > Chryseobacterium > Chryseobacterium sp. MEBOG07. The sequence continues at coordinate 1,060,716 of NZ_CP084579.1, read as the reverse complement.
ATCAATTATCCAAAACTTAAAGATCAGCAGAAAATTATTGCAAAACATTCCGGGAATGCGCTGTCTGTAGCGGGAATGATCTTTGGTGCTGGGATTTTCACAGGAATTCTTAACGGAACAGGAATTATGAGTTCTATGGGAAACAGCATCATTGGTATTGTTCCGAAAGACTGGGGAAGCTATCTTAATGTCATCACGGCTATATTTAGTGTTCCCCTCACCTTTTTCTTAACTAATGATGCTTATTATTTTGGAATATTACCCGTGATCACCGCTACAGGTCATCAGATGGGCATTCCTCCTGATATTTTAGGACGTGCCAGCCTTGTGGGCCAGGCTTCCCATTTATTAAGTCCATTGGTTCCTTCTACCTATTTACTGGTCTCTTTAGCCGGAGTGGAATTTTCAGATCATTTAAAGTTTACCCTGAAATGGGCGATAGGATCTTCTATTGTCATGTTATTGGCAGCGTTGGTCCTTCACATTATATAAGATTATATTTATAAATTCGTATTCTCATCTTACCTATAATGACAGCTCAATCCAGGCAAAAAACATTTACAGATTCCTATTTGAGAAATCTTAGTCTCTATGTATTCACAGCAATTATCTGTGGAGCATTGGCTGGCTATTACTTTCCTGAAATCGGGCGGCCGCTGGAAAAAGTGAGCCATTATTTTTTTATGCTTCTTGAGGTCCTTATTGTTCCGGTGATCTTCATCGCTGTAACGTATGGGGTAAGTTATATTTTCAGTATTGAAAATGCTTTTAAAATTACGTTACAGATGATTATTTATTTCCTGATCATCACCTCAGTAAGTATTACATTGGGAATTGGGTTTGGTCTACTTTTAAAACCGGGAGTGAATACGGAAATATCTCTTTCAATGGTTAATAAAAGTTTACCGAAACGTTTTTTAAGCTATTCAACCAATCCGCTTTATCTCAGTAATTATGTACTATTCCTTTTATTATCAATCTCTGCCGGGATAGCTATAGGTTTGTCAAAAGGAAAAAATAAGCTTCTTCGCATTTTAGATGAGGGTAAAGACCTGTTCTTTAAACTGATAAAATATGTATACATTTTTCTTCCCATCGTTATCTTCTGTAATATCGCCTACGGAATCTCAGTGTATGGGATTAATACTTTATTGCCATTAAGCAAAGTAGTAGCCACAGTCTATCTTGCCTGCCTTGTTTTTATTTTTGGAATTCTGGGACCTCTAACACATTTTTTCAAAATCAATCTCTGGGATTTTTTAATCAGCATTAAAGAAGAGATTATCCTTGTGGTAGCTACTTCTTCTTCCAAAACCGCTTTCCCCATGATCTTTGAAAAAATGGAATCTCAGGGATATGATCTGAAAATTCTGCGGTTTGTCATCCCGCTCGGATATAATTTTAATCTGGCAGGAGCCTGTATTTATCTTTCTATTTCATGTATTTTTCTGGTTCAGCTGTATAATATTCCCCTTACAACAAAGGATTATTTCTGGCTTTTCATCATTATTTCACTGGCTTCAAAAACGGCATCCGGTGTTCCGGGCTCAGGTTTTCTGGCACTTATGTTTACCCTAAGCAGATTCGGAAAAATTCCGGTTACAGATCTTGCATTACTGTATAGTGTAGACCGTTTTATGAATGAGGCGAGATCAGTAACCAATTTCATAGGAATTTCGGTTTCGGCAGCTATTATTTCAAAACTGAATCAGCAGCAGAAAGACAAAATTCAATCTTAGGGATTCTTTTATTTTCAAAAAAAACCTTCATAGTTTTCCTGTAACTTTTTGAAAACCAATAGTACTTATTGGGTAAAAACTATGAGAACATTCATTTTTCTTTTACTGATAAGCAGTACCCATTTATTTTCCCAGAAACTTCTTACCCCGGCCCATTCCGGCATTGATTCAAAACTGATAAAAGATGAAACATCTGAGGCAGTATGGTATGTTGAAAATGCAGGTTCAAAACAGAAATAGGAAGCATCATTATGGAGCTTAAAAGCCTAAACAAAACAGATCTTCTTATCAAAACTACTGTAAAAATGAAGCAAGCTCCGGACGCTAAATGGACAGATTCAACCGTTGTAAAAAAGGCTGATTTTGCTCCACAATATCATTCTTCCTACAATTCTATGAGAGATATGGTTCTTATATTCGGGAAAAATAAGGTAACAGGATATTACCTGGATAAAAAATCTCAGAAAAAAGATCTTATTGAAACAGATGCACTGAATTATTTTGACAGCAGCAGCTATCCCATGCTGATAAGATTTTTGCCTTTACAAGAAAACTATTCTTCTGAAATTTCTATTTTCGACTATAATCCAAAAGCCAGCAAAAATGGGGTGATCAAAGCCTATGTAGTAGATGTTAAAAAAACAGAATACAATGGGAAACCGGTTTGGGAAGTAAAAACAAATGATGACATCAGCAATAAAACAACTATAACAACTTATTTTATTGATAGAGAAACAAGGAAAGTTGTAAAACAGGAAATGGATATGGCGGGAAGAAAAATGTCACTGGAATTTATTAAATAAGCATAACACCTTTACCAACTGAAAATCAAAATATTATTCAAAAAAACAAGATTTAAATATATCCCATATTAAGGAAAAATATTATCTTTGATATAACACGCAAAACACCAAATGTCAAAAACCTGATTGACTATAAAATGTTCAGGAATCGTACACACAAAAAATTATTACTATGAAAAATGCTAAATTATTAAGCAGAGATGCTCAAAAATCTATCAATGGAGGAGCAGCTGGGCGCTTTTGTTGTGAATACAATTACAAAGGCCAATGTATCCTTTGGATCGGACCGGGACAGTATTGCCCATAGTTCAATCCTCTCATAACAATCATAAAAGTCGGAAAGTTTCCGGCTTTTTCTTTTTTCTGCCAAATTTTCACATTCGGATACAAAAGTCTGCCATTTCAGCCATCTCCTTCTCATGGCATACATTTAGAGAAATATTAACCAGAAATAATTAATAAATAAACATATTATGTCAGTAAACTTTAAACCATTAGCAGACAGAGTTCTAGTAGAGCCTATCGCTGCAGAAACTAAAACAGCTTCAGGTATTATCATCCCGGACACTGCAAAGGAAAAGCCGCAAGAAGGTACTGTAGTGGCAGTAGGTCCTGGTAAAAAAGATGAGCCTACAACTGTTCAAGTAGGGGACAAAGTTCTTTATGGAAAATATTCAGGTGCTGAATTGAAGCTGGAAGGTAAAGATTATTTAATCGTAAGAGAAGCTGATTTATTAGGAATTATTGGCTAAGATTTAAGATCACAGACATCAGATTCAGATTAAAAAAATCAAATTAAAAAACTTTTGTTAGTTGTCTAATATCTGACATCTAACATCAAATATCTAATAAAAAAAATGGCAAAAGAAATAAAATTCGATGTTGAATCAAGAGACGCTCTAAAGAGAGGAGTGGATGCATTAGCTAATGCAGTAAAAGTAACTTTAGGTCCTAAAGGGAGAAATGTAGTAATCGAAAAATCTTTCGGTGCTCCTCACGTAACTAAGGATGGTGTTTCTGTTGCAAAAGAAATCGAACTTGAAGACAGAGTAGAAAATATGGGAGCGCAGATGGTAAAAGAAGTGGCTTCCAAAACTAATGATATTGCAGGAGACGGTACTACTACCGCTACTGTTTTGGCACAGGCTATCGTAAGAGAAGGTCTTAAGAATGTAGCTGCTGGTGCTAACCCAATGGACTTAAAAAGAGGAATCGACAAAGCTGTAACTGCAGTTGTTGAAAACCTTAAGTCTCAATCTAAAACTGTTGGAGATTCTACAGAAATGGTAAAGCAAGTTGCTTCCGTATCTGCTAACAATGATGAAACGATCGGTGCTTTGATCGCTGAAGCTTTCGGAAAAGTAGGTAAAGAAGGAGTAATCACTGTAGAAGAAGCTAAAGGTATCGATACAACAGTAGACGTTGTAGAAGGTATGCAGTTCGACAGAGGATACCAGTCACCTTACTTTGTGACTAATCCTGAGAAAATGTTAACTGAACTAGAAAATCCATATATCCTTTTAGTAGAGAAAAAAATCTCTTCAATGAAAGAATTATTACCAGTTCTTGAGCCAATCGCACAAGGTGGTAAGTCTTTATTGATTATCTCTGAAGAAGTTGAAGGGGAAGCTTTAGCTACTTTGGTTGTGAACAAACTAAGAGGTTCTCTTAAAATTGCTGCTGTAAAAGCTCCAGGATTCGGAGACAGAAGAAAAGCAATGTTAGAAGATATCGCGATCCTTACAGGTGGACAAGTGATCTCTGAAGAGCAAGGTTTCACTATGGAAAACATCTCTTTAGATATGCTTGGTACTGCTGAGAAAGTAACGATCGACAAAGACAACACAACGGTTGTAAACGGTGGTGGTGACGAAGCTAAAATCAAAGGAAGAGTAGCTCAGATCAAAGCTCAGATGGAAACATCTACTTCTGATTATGATAAAGAGAAACTTCAGGAAAGATTAGCTAAGTTAGCTGGTGGTGTTGCTGTATTGTACGTAGGAGCAGCTTCTGAAGTTGAAATGAAAGAGAAAAAAGACAGAGTTGACGATGCACTTCACGCTACAAGAGCAGCAGTTGAAGAAGGTATCGTAGCAGGTGGAGGTGTTGCTTTAGTAAGAGCAATCTCTGCTTTGGAAAACCTTACAGGAATCAATTCTGACGAAACTACAGGGATCAAAATCGTGAAAAGAGCAATCGAAGAGCCATTAAGACAAATCGTTGCTAACGCAGGTGGTGAAGGTTCTGTAATCGTTGCTAAAGTAGCAGAAGGATCAGGAGACTTCGGATACAATGCTAAAACTGACGAGTATGTAAACATGCTTGAAGCAGGAATCATTGACCCAACTAAAGTAACAAGAGTTGCTCTTGAAAACGCAGCTTCTGTATCTGGAATGCTTCTTACTACTGAATGTGTTATCACTGAAGTAAAGAGCGCTGAACCAGCTATGCCAATGGGTGGTGGAATGCCAGGAATGATGTAGTAGCAAGTCACTAAGACAATTTAATATACTAACCGCTCTGCTTTTGCAGGGCGGTTTTTTATGTGTATTAGTTTTTTAACTATATTTGACCCTCTAAATAAAACCATGAAAGCATACAATAAAGTTCTTAATTATACAAACTTTAAACTTGAATCAAAGTTCTAAAAAGATTTAGCAATTAACTAAAATTGCATTCACACTATTTTTACTTATAAATATTATATTTCCATGATCATACTTGATCACAATAAAAACGTTATAAAAAGAAAATCATAAATGAAAAAAATACTTTTACTATTTTTAATTACTATTACTTTTAATGAAACATTTTCTCAGACTAATTGGGAGTTATTAAATCCCAAACCAACAACAAATACTGGAAAACATATTGAATTCATTTCTAGCAATAAAGGTTTTATAATTACATCAAATGAACTCCTAGAAACTATAGATTCTGGTGCAACTTGGACAAAAAAACAAAATATTAACAGCGGTAATGATATTAGTTTTAAGAATGGGATTGGGTATATTGTAGGGAATTCCGGCTATATCTTAAAGTCCATAGATAATGGTGTAAATTGGCAACAAATATCTACTGGTTTTAATGGTTCTTTTAATACCATAAATATTATAGACAATAACACAATTATTCTATCAGGCTCAAATAGTATTATTAAAACACTTGACGGTGGAATTACATGGTTAAATTATACTATTCCAAACGTAACTGTTGTCAAAACTGCCTTTACAAGTTCTTTGGTTGGACATGCTGTTTGTAATAACGGCAAGATACAAAAGACTATAGATGGTGGAAACACTTGGTATAATACTTATAATACTAATACATTCCCATCTAACTTTTTAACGGTTTATTTCATAAACCAGAATATCGGTTTTGCATCAAGACAACACGATTACTTATTTAAAACCACAGATGGTGGCGAAACTTGGACACAAATTACAGGATCATTTGAAGCAATGTATGATTTTTACTTTTTAGATGAAAATAATGGTTTTGCTACAGGAGATCATGGAGCAACTTATAAAACGACTAATGGTGGAATTACTTGGAGCCAGATTTTTTTTCAAAACGGGTACATTGACAATACTTCAATGTATAGCATTTTCTTTCAGGACAGTAACAAAGGCTTTGCTACAGGGGCAAGAGGACGAATAATTAAAACCATAGATGGAGGAAACACATGGACACAGCATTCGCCCACCTACAATGATTTTAAGCAGCTACAAATAGTGAATAATAATGTTGGTTTTGCATTAACTAATAATCAATTTTACAAAACCAACAATTTTGGTGACACGTGGACATTGGTTGGCACGTTAAATCTTGGCACTTCTGTTAATAGTAGTGATTTCACATTTATTAATGAAAACTTAGGGTATGCAACTACTGGAGGCCCATATGGAGGACATGTTTATAAAACAACTGATGGAGGATCAACATGGGATATATTAAATAATGGAAATGATATTATAGACGAAGGGATAAGTTCAATTTGTTTTTTGGATAGTAATATTGGTTTTATTTCTGGTGGTTTTAACCAAAAAAAAGTCATGAAAACAACAAACGGAGGAAGCAGTTGGACACAGGTATCAAACCAATCCTTTGGAAATATTCAGTTTGTAAACTCGCTTGTGGGTTATGCTAATAGAATCGGGAATTATGATGGAGCGATGTATAAAACTATAGATGGAGGTAATACATGGAATCAACTCATTGAAGTAGCAGGAGAGGGAATCAAATCTTTTCATTTTGTCGATGAAGATAATGGTTACTTTGTGGGAGATAATTCTCTATTTTACAAAACAACTAATGGTGGTACAAATTGGACACAAATATCAGTTCCTTACGGCTATTATACATTAACAAAATTTTACACCCCTAATATAGGATATATTGTAAATGAAAATGGTGAAATATACAAAACCATAAATGGCGGAATAAATTGGTCATCAGTAACAACTCAGTATAGCTTAAACTCTCTTGAATTAGTTAATAATTATATTTTCACAGCAGGAACAAATGGAAAAATATACAAAAGCTTTACCGGGTATACAGTTTTAGGTACATCAGAAAAAGAAACTGAAAAACAATTTGTTGTATATCCAAATCCTACTTCCGATTATATCAATGTAAGTTTAAATGGTAAAGCCGAAAAAGTAGAATTATATAGTGCTGATGGAAGGTTTTTAACTCCTAAATTCATTACAAATACAAAAGATTTCATTAAATTAGATATGACTGATTTTTCTCTTGGAATATATTACCTAAAATTAACTTTCAAAAACAATAAATCCCTCACAAAGCAAGTTATTGTAAAAAATAAATACAATTACTATTGACACAAATCCTTGCAAAACAATATATTTTGGACACAACGCAAAAATCGACGAATAGTTCAATATACTTGAAGCAGGAATGATGTAGTAGCGTAAGCTAAGACAATTTAATATACTAACCGCTCTATTTTTATAGGGCGGTTTTTTTGTAAGACAGCGAATCAGAAAAAGCTGCAGGAGGCTTAGCTCAGAAGCTATTTCATGCATTTGCAAATTTTGTAGTGAATTCATCTTTACGTCTCGCAAGAAGCTTTATCTTTAGCCCCAAAATAAAAACGATCGAAGTTCGCAGCTGCATAAAGCGATGGCACGTTGTACTTCACTTTCGAGCCACAGAAATAATTGATCAATTTTTTGTGGCAATTTTGGAGAACAACAACGATAAAAAAAACTAATAATAAACTAAAATAATGACTTTCATTAAAACAATTTTCACATTTCTAATTACCTTTTTATCAGTAACAACAACTTTTGGACAAGCATCTAAGCACAAAACCAAAATTCTATTAATCGGGACTATTCACTTCGAGACCCCTCATTTAGATACGTTTGAATTAAAGACTGACAATTTTTTAGCTCCGAAAAGACAGAAAGAACTGGAAGAACTGACCGAAATTTTAAAACGAACAAATGCTGATAAAGTGATGATAGAAAAACCACTTAGTGAGCAAAAGAAATTTGATAGTTTATATAATGCCTATTCCCAAAACAAGTATACATTAACCGTTTCTGAACGAGAGCAAATTGGTTTTAGATTAGCTAAAAAATTAAATTTAAAACATATCAATTGTGTAGATATTTTTTATGGAATGAAACATGACAGTTTGGTTTCTGTCACTGCTAAAGAAAAAAATCAGTTGAATATATTAAAAGAATTAGGGACTACTGGGAATAACTTTATGCGTGAAATAGATGGTGTAACAAAACAAAATTCAATAACCGGAATACTAAAATATATCAACACAAAAGAACTTTTGCAGAAAAATCTATCATTGTACCTGAAATATTATGCAAAAATTGGTGCTGGAGACAATTACATTGGTGCAGAATCAGTTTCTGATTGGTATTTGAGGAATTTAGCCATTTACGCTAATATCATTACTCAAGTCAATGCCAATGACAAATACGTTGTCCTCCTATTTGGACAAGGGCATATTCCTATATTAAAACACCTGCTGCAAAACAATGACGACTTTGAAGTCGTTGAAGTAAATAGCGTACTAAAATAAACTGAAACCAACAGATAAAGTTAAAACTACAAAACTAAAACATGCAAGACGAAATAATAAAACACTCAAAAAAAATACAATCTGCTATGAACAATAAAAACCATTCTTTTACAGAAAAATAAAAGAAGTAATTACTGAAATTCTCATTATTGTATTTGCAGTTACCCTTTCAATTTGGCTACACAGTTGGAGTGAGCACAAACATCAACAAGACGAAGCATCCGTGTTCCTTGGTAATTTAAAGAATGATTTAAAGAATGACATAAAAAATATCGACACTGAAAAGAAAGCCTACCAAGAATCAAACGTAGAATATGAAAAAATTTTATCATTAACGACTCTCCAACTTGACAGTATTTATAAGTCTAAAAATAAAGTTGATTTCCCAATTTATTCCCATGGACAGAAAATGAATATTGCTAATTATGAAGGTTTTAAGTCAAGTGGTAAAATAGGCTACATTGAAGACGAAAAATTAAAACAGAAAATCTTGAATTATTACCAAATATATGTACCGGCAATTAACGAAGTTGATAAATATTATAATGATTTTCTGTTTAAGTGTTTTGATAAAATGATAGAAAATGCAGACAAACCTGAAAAGGAATTATATTCGAACCCAAAATTTAAAAAGACTGTCGAATTTCTTGTCAGACTGGGTAAGAATAACATTAGGGTTTATGACCAAAATACAAAACCCCAAGCCATAGAACTTATTAAAGAAATTGAAAAAGAGCTGAATAAATAGATAGCTAAATACAAAACAACCTTAACGCAATTATATATATATTATACTATCGCAATGCCTAAATTTAGATGTTGTACGATATTTTGACCGAAAAAACCGAAAAATGAAAAACATATTAATTTTTGCTCTAATTTTTAATCTTTTATCTTGTAAAGCACAAGAATTTGAAAAATTATCTGTTTCAAAAACAGATGATTCCGAACTGTACATTAATGATGAAAATTCTACAGAATTATTTTATTATAAATATGTACCAAAAATTAGTATCAAAGGTGTTTTAGTTATTATTCCTTCTGGTGGAGAACTCGTTGAAAATACTTTAAAACAAATAACTCTGCCAAAAATAGCAGTTGAAAAAGGAATTATGGTAATTGTTCCATCAATAAATTGGGGAACAGATAATCGAGAAGCAGAATTCAAATTACTTGATAAAATTTTCAGCGAAATTGTCGCAAAGCATAAAGTACCGAAAGATAAATTTATAATCGGGGGCCTTTCAAGTGGTGCAATGATTTCTTTAACTTACGCTGAAAAGGCAACTAAAAATCCGGAAAAGTTTTTCCTAATACCAAAAGGAGTTTTTGCATTAGACGCACCTTTAGACGAAGCAAGATTTTATAAATATTGCGAAAGAGAAATCGAAAGAAATATTTATAAGCCTGCAGTAGATGAAGCAAAATGGATAAAGGATAATTGGGACAGTATTTATGGAGGATCTCCAGATAAATTTCCTGAAAAATATCTGGAAAATTCTATTTATTCTTATGGAGCAAAAGATGGCGGAAACGCAAAGTATTTAAAAAAAATGCCTCTTTTAATGTTTACTGATTTGGACACAGATTGGTTAATCAATCAAAGACATCGTGACTTACATGATTGGAATGGAATTGATATAATCTCAATGATAAACCAATTAAAAATAATGGGAAATGAAAACGCCAGAGTAATAGTTAGTCAAGGAAAAGGAGTTCGATTAGACGGAACGAAAAATCCACATTCCTGGTCAATTATGGATTCCGAAGTTTGCCTAAATTGGCTAATAGAAACATTGGAAAAATAAAAACATCACACAACAGTGCGTTGGGTAAGATTGCGAAGTTTGTAGTAAATCCACGTTTACAGTTCGCTACCTCCTCGCTACCGCACGATTGTATCGTGTGGCTTTGGCTTTAGATTATATTATTAGAATGTTTGATTTATAATATAATTACATTGGTGCGGAATCAGTTTCTGATTGGTATTTGAGGAATTTAGCCATTTATGCTAATGTCATTACTCAAGTGAATGCCAATGACAAATACGTTGTCCTCCTATTTGGACAAGGACACATTCCTATATTAAAACACCTGCTGCAAAATAATGATGACTTTGAAGTCGTTGAAGTAAGTAACGTACTAAAATAAAAATATTTTCTTCTTTAAAACATATTCCAAAGTCCGGAGATTTCTGTATCTGGAATGCAGACATCCTTGTCAAGGTTTAAAACCTTGACAAGGATTTGCTGAAATATATTTGAAAATACAACCTCTGTATCTGGAATGCTTTTAACAACTGAATGTGTAGTCAATGAAGTGAAGAGCGCTGAACCAGCTATGCCAATGGGTGGTGGAATGCCAGGAATGATGTAACAGCATTTCGCTAAGACAATTTAATATACTAACCGTTCTACTTTGTAGAGTGTTTTTTTTGTTGAATACGGTTTTTACTAGTAAAATAGTATATTTAGATTTTTAATTAATAACCAAAAAATAGATAGATAAAATCTAAACAAGATTAGCACAATTGTATATTGATGCAATCTGTAATTTGAATGCTATCTGCAATTTCATCAAAATGAAACGTATACTACAATTTACATTATTGATTAGCTCAATGAGTTTATTTTCTCAAAATTTAGAGAAAAAAATTTCAAACGAAATTTGTACCTGTTTAGGAAATGTAGAAAATTTAAAAGATCCAGAAAAAAAATTGGAAGAGTGTGCTCAAAAAAGTTTTCAAAATAACTACAATGAAATCGTTAAAAAATTTAATGACCCTCAGAATACAAATACAAAAGACATTCAAGATTACTACGTTTCTATTGAAGGACTTTTACTAAGTAATTGTAAAAGTTTTTTAGATTACAGAAAAAAAGAATTTATCCGCGAAAAGCAAGAAAGCATCTCTAATTGTGACGATATTAAAACAGGAATTTACTATTATGAAACACTTCAAAAAAGAGAAAAATCGTATCTGACATTTACAAAAAATGAAGTTATCGAAACAAGAAATAACAACGTTTATACAATTAATAAAATTGAATGGACTGATAAATGTACCTACAAATTAAATTTGAAGGAAACTAATAGTAATTATGATGAAACATACCTCAAAAATAAGTCACTCACTTTGAAAGTAATTGAAAATGCCCCAACTTACTTTGTTGTACAAACTGAATATTTTGAAAATGGCGGCTTAAATAATGTTAAAATTTTTAAACTTCCTTTTATCAATGAATAAAAACGATAGCAGCAAAATGCTCGATAAAATGATAAGTATGTTCACATTCTTGAAGCAGGAATCATTGACCCAACTAAAGTAACAAGAGTTGCCCTTGAAAACGCAGCTTCTGTATCTGGAATGCTTCTTACAACTGAGTGTGTTATCACCGAAGTGAAGAGCGCAGAACCAGCTATGCCAATGGGTGGTGGAATGCCAGGAATGATGTAATAGCGTAAGCTAAGACAAATTAATATACTAACCGTTCTACTTTGTAGGGCGGTTTTTTGTTTAAAAAAGAATATATATATTTCCTAATAAATTATAAAAACTGTATCATGAAAAAAATAAGAAAGTTCTTGAAAAAAATGAAATATATTTTACTACTATTTGCACATTATTATTATCCCTCATGGCAGTAATTGTATCCATTAAATCTTGTCAAATAACTGACCGGCAAACCCAAATGGACTATTTTGAAAAGAATCCAGATTTTCAGATATCTAAAGAATATAAATTTAATGACAAAACAAAAAATATGATGAAAACGAACTAGTAATTAAAAAACTTAGTGGTAAGGCTAAAAATATTGAAATTGAAACAATAAATTTTTTTGACATAAGCTATAACACAAATGACCATATAACAAAAAACAAAAGGTTTTTGTTATATCACTATTATGATACCACATATTTATCTGGTTTCAATGAAGGAATTATACAAAGAGAAACTGCATATAAAAATAATTCTCGAGCAGTTAATTTTGAAAAAAAATAGATAGTATTCTCAGAAAAAGACAACAATATTCTTATTCTAAAATAAGTACATTTATGAAAATTGAGTATTTAAATTTTCAAAATGAAAAAAAAATTGAATATTATGATGTTAGCTTTAATAATGGAAAATTGTTAAATAGTGACACAATATCTAAATATTTTCAAAAAGATAATAAAATTTTCAAATTCGAAAACACAATTGATCTCAAAGATATAGAAGATATGGATGGAGATTTAATTAAAGTTATAAATCAGATCAAATAATGTAATAGTTATCACTAAGACAAATTATAATATACTAACAAATGATGGTTTTTAATTTTAAAATTTAATTACTATTTTTTTGTAAGTTAGCAAACTTACTACTTGAAATAAAACTATTTATTAAACCTATAATAATTAAAATAATTTCATGACAGAAATTGAATATACCAATAAAATACGAGCTTTGAATTGGGATGAATTAAAAGATTTATGGCAAGAAATAATTGACAATGATACACCGGAATGGGAATCTGGAAAAGCATTTGAATATCTTGTAATTAGAATGTTTGAACTAGATGGTTTAGAAGTTAAATATCCTTTCAGCGTTTCTTTACCATATAATTTAAAAACAATGGAACAATTAGACGGAGTAATTTATCTTGATAATTTAGCCATATTAGTTGAATCTAAAGACTATTCAAATAATGATAAAAAAGCTAATATAAATATTGAACCAATAGCTAAAATACGAAACCAACTTAACCGCCGACCATATATCTCAATTGGTTGTGTTTTCAGTGCTGGTGGTTTTACCGAACCTGTAGCGTCTCTTATAGACTATCTAGGAAATGAAACAATATTGCTCTGGCAAGGAGAGGAGATCGAAAAATGTTTAACCGAGAAAAAAATTAAAGATTTTTTTAAAATTAAATTTCAGAATCGTATTGAACATGGTATTCATGATTTTAATATAACAACAATCGGTATATAATAATGCAAACTAACAAAAAAAGAATAATAATAACTGAAGGCAATTTTGACCAATTTTTTTTAGAGAAAGTGTTGCCAAAAACTATAGTTGATGAAAGTACATTTATAGTTGGTCAAGGATATAGTTCTTTAATTTCTAAAGCCAAAAGTATTTCCTTGTATAATAATCTTCCTATTTATTTAATAATGGATTCAGATTCTACAGATCTATTTGAGATTAATGAGAGAAAAGAGAGCATACAATCTACTTTTAAAATGCTTGGAAAGCAAGATCAAATAAATATATTTTTTTTCATTCCACAATTAGAAATTGTATTCTTGCAAAGCGAAAATTTTAGAGAAAACCATTTTAAAAATATTGATTTAAACTTAATAAGCACAACTTCTCTTAATAATATAATTAAACAAAACTTTGGTGACAGAAAGTATTTATTGAATAAAATAGAAGATCAAGAAATTTATGATTTTCAAAAAGATGGACCAATAAAAGACTTAATTACTCTATTAAAAAATGATAGCATTTAATTGCTAGATTTAAACTTAACTTTAAATCAGTTAAAAATGGGCAATATCTTTAACATAGTCCAATGTTTGGTTACTTTGCTTATTTAATTTTTCAACTCACTACAGACCATTATGAAGACTGAAATAAGTAAAATTCTTAAAGACAATAATCTTAGCGGTTTAATGACTGATATCAATGAAGTTGTTTTAGACTCATTTTTAGAAAATGGAATAGTAAAAGATATTCCAATTTTAGGATTAATTTCTAAAGCAATTAACTTTGGTAATACAATCCAAGAAAGGCTTTATACAAAAAAATTACTAACTTTTTTAAAACAACTTGAAAATACCAGGCAAGAGGATAGAGAAAAAGAAATTAATGAAATAGATGAGAGCAAAAACTATAAAACTAAAGTTGGTGAAAAATTACTATACATTATTAACGAAGCTGATGATTGTGAAAAAGCTGAATACATAGGAATTTTATTCAAACATTTTTTAGAACAAACACTTCCTTATGTAGATTTTATTAGATGTGTCGATTGTATCAATAAAACCAATATTATAGATTTAAATTTTTTCATTAAAGAAAATTTTCTTGAAAGCTATATCAATTGTAACGTTGAAAATTATTTGAACACCGGATTAATCACGCAAGAATATAAAAATCCATTGAATGAAGATTATAACAAGGGACTTTTCTATGGAAAAGCACACATTAAATATAATATCTCAAAAGCTGGAGTGTATATTAGAAAACATTTAAATTAAAAAAAAAACCCGCTCCGCAAAGTCTCCCGACTTTGCGCTCAAAAAATAAATAATCCGAAGTCAGGAGAATTCGGATAGCAAACAATAATATAGCTTTTTATCCCCACCTAAAATACCCCCACTCCCCCATTTCCTATCCCCCAACTTTTACTTATATTTGTTTCTATAACGTACACAAATATGCAAAACAAAAAAATACATCAGGGGAGAAATATCAAGCGTTTTCGTGAGATGTTGGGCATCAAGCAGGATGCTTTGGCTTTTGATCTTGGTGAAGACTGGAACCAGAAGAAAGTTTCTCTTTTAGAACAGAAAGAAACTATTGAAGAGAATATTTTAGAAAAGATTTCTCAGATTCTGAAAGTTCCTGTGGAAGCTATTGAGAATATGGATGAGGAACAAGCAATTAATATTATTGCTAACACATTTGATAATGGTTCTATACTTAATGGTATAAATCATAATCCTTCGTTTCATCCTATAGATAAGGTTTTGCAACTGCACGAAGAAAAAATTGCGCTGTACGAAAGAATGCTGAAGGAAAAAGATGAGATGATGGCCAGACTGGAACAGTTGATTCAGAAATAAAAATATAAACCTGCTTTGAAAAGCAGCCCACCTTTATGCAAAAAAATAAATCCGAAGCTTCCGGCTTCGGATTTCTTATGATAACAAATCATCCAAAGTCATCAGATTTCAGCAGTAAAACACCTCTACCACTTCCATACTCCCTCTAGCCCCTTCTATAAGCACCTCTAGCCCCTTGAGTAAGGGGGTATACCCCCTTTAGGAACGG
Organism: Chryseobacterium sp. MEBOG07; assembly: GCF_021869745.1. Taxonomy (NCBI): domain Bacteria; kingdom Pseudomonadati; phylum Bacteroidota; class Flavobacteriia; order Flavobacteriales; family Weeksellaceae; genus Chryseobacterium; species Chryseobacterium sp. MEBOG07. Next base: position 1,045,056 of record NZ_CP084579.1, on the reverse strand, counting down.
TCTCTAGCCCCTTCATGAAGCCTCTTTACCCCCTTCTATAAGTATCTCCAGCCCCTTGGGTAAGTGGGTATACCCCCTTTAGTAAGGGTCTCTACCCCCTTATGCAACCCCCTCTACCCCCTTACCTAAGGGGGTAGCTGCACCTGATAGTGGAATACAGAACACGAGTGAAGTAATAGGTTTTTTAGAAAATTCTTTTCAACTTTTTCTTATCTTTAAACCACCATATTCAATTAAAGAAATTCAAATAAACACTAGCAACACCATTGAAAACAAAATTATTATTCCTTTCATTTTTTGGCTCACTACTAGCCCATGCACAAACACTTCAATTTAAAACTCTCGCCAATATGTCTGCAGGCAGAGGTGCTATGACCAGTGTAATCGTGAATGATAATATATATGTGAGCAATGGGTATCAGGAAAAAGGAGGTAATACCAATTATATTGAGAAATATAATATTACTGATAACCGCTGGAGTGTTTTCAATTCTACTCTGCTTACCAAAAAATTTGCTAATTCGGAGACTTACGATAATAAAATTTATATTTTTAATGGTTGGGGAAACAGCCATCTCGAAATTGTAGACCTTGCCACCAATACAATAACGAAGGGGGCTGTTAATCATTCCTATACAGGAAATGCAGGTTCTGCCCTCTATAATGGCAAAATATATGTGTTTGGTGGCAGCGGATTAAACGGAGCCAAAAGCACTGCATTTTCCAATAGATTCCAGTATTATGATATTGCTTCAAATACATGGCATCCGTTACCCGATATGCCCACAGCCAGAGAAGCAAAAGGCAAAATTGTGAATGATAAATTGTATGTCATTGGTGGTTTTAATGGTACTTCATCCCGCCTGATCAATGTTTATGACCTCAACACGAATCTATGGACCAATCAATATACGATGCCTGCTGGGATATCCGGACACTCATTAGCGGTATCTGGTAATAAGATTTTTATTGCAGGGGGTTATAATAATCAAACTTTTCTGGCTTATTTTGATACCACAACCAATAAGGTACATCAGTTATCCTCCAATATGATTCCCCGAAGACATGCTGCAGCGGAGGTATATAACAATAAATTATACATCATTGGTGGAAGCACAACGTCTGTCACCAGCTCAGCTATTAAAAGCATACAAGTAGCAGATATCAGTGAAAATGTACTTGCTGCGAATGAAACCAGCGAAAACCGTGCATTGGAAACAAAGGTTCATACCAGTTCATCCAGAGACGGTTTTGTAATCAGTAATGAAAATAATAGCAATCAATTTGAGTACACCGTTTATTCAGCAGATGGAAAACAGGTCAATAAAGGTTTTGCGTACTATAATAAAACGATAGATTTATCTAAAGTACCGCGCGGGACTTATATTTTCATGTATAAAAATGAGAAAGGGGTTTTGCAAAAGGTTAGAATTGTAAGATAACAATAAGCCCATTCTTTTTTTAAACGCTGTTTCAAATAATACTTGTATAATTGAAAAATTGAAACCAAAATCGACAGAGAATAAAAACAACACTAACAAACAATTTTCAAATTCAAATAAAAAAATAATGAGAAAATATATTATTTCAGGCCTTTTAGTTGTAATCTTTCAGGTCTTCTATGCACAAATAAATACGGATCTTATCAAAAAGAATGTCACCGAAAATCCACAGGAAAATTTTTATAAGCTTCTGGATGTATTCAAAGTAACCCCTTCTGAATTGACACAAGAGCAAATGAACCAATTGTATTACGGAAGTAAATTCGTGAAAATTGATTACACCATTGGAAATTATAATAGTGAATCCGGCAAGTTCTGGAAACCTGCTCAAAAAAAACTGTCAAAGAGTAAAGCAGAAAGAATGGTTACTGAAGCTGAATCAAAATATGCTATCAATCCCCTCAATAAAGATTTACTGGATGATATGATGAATATTTATCGTGCACTTGATAATAATGAAAAAAGAGAGTTGTGTTCCAGACAAAAGGATTTAATCATGCAAACGATAGAAAAAAGTGGCGATGGGAAAAGCGAAGAGACCGCAATTTGTGTTTTAACCCCTGGAGAAGTTCTACAACAACTTGAAAAATTGGCTACTTCAGGACCGAGAGATGAATTTAGTCAAAAAATGAAACAACTCCCAGACGGCAGTGTACTAACCATTTATAAAATCGGAGACAGAGAAGTATTTGTGAAATTAGTGGGTGGATATTTTTTCTAAAAAGTAGAAAACAATTGGTAATCAAGCACAAAAAAAAACAATGATTAAAATGAATTTAAATTTTAGTAGTACTAAAATTGAGGAAGCAGTCAGACAAAACTCAAAGAGAAGTTCTATGATATTAGATTTAGCCAATACAGCTTCATTGGCTAGTGATGGAAAATTATTCTATGGCAGAGAGTTTAAAAACAGAATTGAAGTGACAAGAATAAAAATACCTTTCTTAACAATTCTTCCCACCTTAATCATTATTTTTAAAAAGAATGATCTTCAGAATCCCAGATTGAGATTAAGCTTTTTTGGATATATTTGGTTCTCAATTCTTCTGTTATTATTTTTATTCACTATAATAAAAAAAATTATTGAACCTGATTTCCATGGAGATATTGTACTTGTTATAATTTTAGTACTATTTTTTATTCACTATTTGCAATAGAGTTTTATTTCACCAAAAAGGCTTTTAATAGACTCAAATTAAGAATTAGAGAGTAAAATTTCAGCTTCATATTTTGTACTTGCTCCAAAGTCAAGAAATGAAAACATACATTATCATAAATATGAGATAAATGATACATCTCCGCATTGATAAAATTAAAGAGAAATGGATCTGTGAAAATATAAAACTGAGTCCTCCTGCAACATCAGAATCCATTAAAACAACCGAACAAATTATTGACTTTCAGTTTCCGGATGATTTTAAAGAATTGTATTTAAAACTGGATGGATTTGCAGATTGGGACTGGACAAAGAATATGTTTTCTATCTGGCCATTAGCAAAAATCCTGGAGGAATATCATAACGAACATGATAAGAGCTTCATCGTATTTGCTGACTATCTGATCAATTCACATCAAATTGGTTTTGTGAAAGGGAAAAACGGAGTATTTAAAAATACTGATGAAACCCCTGTGAGGATTGCAAATACTTTTTCTGAAACTATTTTTCTTATTCTTTCGGATGCGGATATTTTGTATTGATGTAAATCTGTGCTACATAGATATATTTTTTGAAACAGTATTCTAATTCGTAGATTTGAAGACTAATAACCATAATATGACTGTTCAGGAACTTGAAACATTACTGACCGAAAGAGTAAAAACATTTGATATCAAAAAGAAAGCATTTGATACCCTTCATCAGATACTCTCAAAAGATCCGGAAGAACTTATAGGAGGTTTTACACGCGATGAAATCACGCTCCTATTTGAGGGATATCAATATCTGATTGAACAACGATACAGCGGGCCTATTATCAGAGTAAGAATAGGTCTTCATGTGTACAACGAAATGTATCTTGGAAATTTAGCACCCATTGGGTATTATGACCTTGAGATGGATTTGGATGGAGAAATAGTGGATGACTGGTTTGTAATTGAAAAGGAAAAATATCTGAAAGACATTGGAATCATTTCACATTTCCAATCTATGCATCAAAAGATGCCGCTTCAATATTTGAAAAGAAATTATGGTCAACATAAATTTGTCTCATACATTTCTTTAGTGGGAACATTATTCATAAGCAAAGAATTTCAGGGTTCGGGAATCTTTATTCATAGAGCAAAAGTTTTTTTAGAAACAGATCAATCCTCATTGGATGAAGCTTATTTAAAAGAATCAAAGAAATTTCTGAAAATGATGAGTAATTACCTGATAGAAAACAATCTGATATCTGAAGAATTGAAACAAAAATTAACCGAGGATAGGAACAATGACTAACAATTAAAGAACTTGAATAAATATTTAATGTCTTCAGATGTCAGAGAATAGGTTATCTTTTATTTAAATTTATCACCCAACTTTTACCTATATTTGTTTCTATACCATACACAAATATGCTAAACAAAAATACATCAAAAGGAAATCTTCAATGATCAGTTGCTGATTTATTTCAGCAGTCAACCATATACAAAACCCGGTGACATTCAATTCATCGGGTTTTTAAATAAAAATAAAAAACACCATCCATGAAAAACCTCCAACGGGAAGACCTCCATATCATCAGCCACCACAGCAATGTGACAGAGCAGGGAATAGAAAGAGCTTTGAAAGAAAATATTTACCATGATAAAGAAATGTGGCAAAAATTCCTTCGTCTGTTTTTTATCACCCTAGGTATAGGGTTTACCACGGCAGGAATTATTTTCTTTTTTGCCTACAATTGGGCAGACCTGAATAAATTTGCTAAACTGGGGTTAACTGAAGCCCTTGTCATCGCAACGACTATTATCGTTTTACTGCCCAAAACAAACAGTACCACCCGAAATATTATCCTTACCGGTTCATCATTCTTGGTTGGAGTTCTTTTTGCGGTCTTCGGGCAGATTTATCAGACGGGTGCCAATGCGTACGACTTCTTTTTGGCCTGGACTCTTTTTATAACCCTATGGGTTGTCGTTTCCAACTTTGCTCCATTATGGTTGTTGTATATTATTTTACTCAATACTACATTTTTTCTATACACCGAACAGGTTGCCAAAGACTGGTCACCAATATTGGTCATTACGCTCCTTTTCCTGTTCAATACAACGATACTTCTTATCTTTCTCTTTTTGGAGAAGGATAAAAAATTCAAAATGTCCCCAAGTGGTTTACTTATATTTTAGCTTTAGGTTGCGTGACCTTTGCAACTGCAGGGATAATTTTCGGAATTCTTGATGGATATGATCCCGTATTTTCTGTTCTAATCCCCATAGTTCTAGTGGTTTTTGCGTTTGGAATCTGGCACGGAATCCAATCGAAAAACGGATTTTATCTTTCGGTGATACCATTAAGTATCATCATCATTATTTCAGCCTTACTCCTCAAAATATCAGAAGGAGGAAATATGCTTTTATTAGTCAGCCTGTTTATCATCGTAAGTGTTACGCTGGTGATTATGAACCTGATCAACCTTCAAAAAAAATGGAACCATGAGAAATAAAGAAGAAATAAAAGAACTGCTGGATTATTTCCGGACCATAGAAAATAAAGATTTCACCTATGATGAAAAAGCGATCCTCACAGCTTATGAAAAGAATGAGACTCATCAATCTTTAGCTATAAAAATCCTTTCTATTTTTGGAGGTATTTTAGCAAGTTTCTCTTTTTTGGGCTTCCTGTTCCTCATTGGATTATATGACTCTACTACAGGTATTTTGACATTGGCAATAATAGCAATTGCTGCCGGAGTATTCATTAATAAAGCCTATGATAAAATCATCATAGATACCATAAGTGTTTCATCTTATCTCATCGGATTTATCCTTTTGGCCGTGGGATTGTCTAAACTTGAAGTGAGTGAAAATGCAGTAAGCCTTATTTCTATTCTGATTGCCGCAGCCTCATTAGTGATGGTCAGAAGCTATATCATTGCCTTTATTTCTGTACTTATTATCAATGGGGGCATTCTAACCCTGATTGCATCGAATAAGGATTTTGATATGATTCATCTTTATACTTCTTTTCTGGCCATCATGCTCACTGCCGTTTTCCTGAAAGAAGCCAAAATAATTTCCAAGAATACCACTTTTTCAAAACTATACAATCCGGTGCGCATCGGGCTGGTTTTTTCATTCCTGGCGGGATTGATTTTTCTTGGTAACGATTTTATTGAAGTATCCAGGGATTATATTTGGATATCATCCGTCGTTATTATCCTGGCCATTATGTATGTTCTTTCGCAGATTTTTGAAGTTTTAGACATTTCTCAAACCACTCAAAAAGCAGGAATTTATATTGTAACGATCGCCCTGTTATTACCTACTATCCTATCTCCTGCTATATCCGGATCTATTTTAATTATTCTTTTAAGCTTTTTAGTGAATTACAAAACCAGCCTGACCATTGGCATTATGGCATTTATTTATTTTGTTTCACGATATTATTATGACCTTCATTTTACCCTGCTCACCAAATCCATCCTTTTATTTTCGTCTGGTATCTTATTCCTGGGGCTTTATTTATTAACCCGTAAAAAACTGACATCGAATGAAAAAGTATAAATGGTTCATTATCCTAGCAAACCTTGTTATTTTGCTGGTGTATTTCAATTATTCCGTTTCTAAAAAAGAAGAACTTATAAAAGATGGAAAACTGATTCTTTTGCAGCTAGCTCCCGTGGATCCCCGTTCTCTGATGCAGGGTGATTACATGAGGTTACGATACAGCATATCTGAAAATATAAATGCTGAACATCTTCCTAAAAGAGGATATTGCGTAGTACGTCTGGATAATAAAGGTGTTGCAGAAAAAGTAAGATTCCAACAGGAAACAACTCCTTTGAATAAGGGGGAATATTTGATTAATTATACCTCGTCCAACCAATGGAATATCAATATCGGAGCAGAGTCTTTCTTCTTTCAGGAAGGACACGCTCAGAAATATGAAAAAGCAAAATACGGAGGTATAAAAATTGATAAAAACGGAAACAGTTTGTTGATTGGCCTTTACGATGAGCAGCTGAAAAATATAAAATAAAAGCATCGTCCCGGATATACTCAGGCCTACAACTTCTAACATTCATTCAACAACATGAAAAAGCATTTGAATTCCTCAATCATTTAAAAGAAAATAACAATCGCGAATGGTTTGCGAAGCACAAATCTGAATATGATCAGATTGTGAAAGAAAATAAAGTTTTTTTCAATCAGATCTATACCGAACTTCAGGAGCATGATCAGCTCAAAGGAATCCATATTTTCAGGATTTACAAAGACGTTCGCTTTTCCAAAGACCAGACACCCTATAAAAACAATTTTGGAGTTGGATATTCCCGTTCCAAGCCTATGCTGAGAGGAGGATATTATATTCAGCTGGAACCTGGCAACAGTTTTGTAGGAGGTGGTTTTTGGGGTCCAGAAGCAAAGGATTTACTCCGTATCCGCAAAGAATTTGAAATCAGCAGCACAGAAATTGAAAAGATCACTTCAGACAAAACCTTCATAAAATATTTCGGTGAGCTCAAAGGCGATTCCGTAAAAACGGCACCACGGGGTTTTGATAAAAATCATCCGGCTATAGATTTAATCAGAAAAAAGCAATTTCTGGTGATGCGGAAATTTACTGATAAGGAAGTTTTATCTGACAATTTTCAAAAGGAAGTTATTCTCACCTTACTGGCAATGCGTCCTTTTTTTGATTATATGAGTGAGGTACTGTCGACAGATCTCAATGGGGAACCTCTATTTTAATTCTGAAACAGCTATACTACTATCTAAAAACGAAAATAAAGTTTTGAAAATGTAATAATTAGGAGGTTGAAATTGTTTTTAAATAAATGCCCATATGAAAAATAAAAATTACATTCTCCTTTTTATTTTAATGATTATTTTCTGCCAGGCACAGAAAAAACAGTCACCGGAATTCATCAGAACCCAAAAAGAATTAACAGATAAACTAACGAAAATCAGTAAGAATGCAAGCTTCAATGGATTTGGAGTGGCATTGGTGAATGATCGTGATATTTTGTATCAAAACGGATTCGGTATTGCCACAGTAAACCCTCTTCAACAATATGATGAAAACACCGTTCAAAATATAGCTTCAGTTTCCAAAACATTGATAGGTATTGCGATCCTCAAAGCTCAGGAATTGGGGAAACTAAAACTGGATAATCCTGTTAATCAATATCTCCCGTTTAAAGTAACCAATCCCTATCATCCGGAAATCCCGATAACAATCCGGCAATTGACCACTCACACTTCTTCTCTCAATGATAATAGTGCTTATTTGAATAATACGGTTGTTTTAAAAGATACGATAGATCTTGCAAACCATTTAAACATTGATATTTCACCCACCAAATTCAATCCACCTTCCGCAAAAATATCAATTGAAGAATTTTTGATTCATACCCTCAGCGAAAAAGGAAAATGGTATTCTAAAGATGTTTTTACAGAAAACAAGCCGGGTGAACTTTTTAATTATTCCAATATTGGAGCAACGCTGGCAGCACTGGTTTTGGAAAAGGCAACAGGAATGTCTTACAATACATTTACCACGAAATATATTCTTGAACCGTTACACATGAACCATTCAGGCTGGAACTTTACTGCCATCAATTTTTCAAAATATACCCGGACATTCATCAATAAACAGACACCCTACCCTTATTATTCACTCAATACATATCCTGACGGAGGGCTGCTGACCACTTCAAGCGACATGAGCAAATATCTTCTGGAACTCATGAAAGGGTATTATGGAAACGGAAGCATTCTTTCTAAAGAAAGTTATAAAGAATATTTTACCCCTCAGCTGCAAGCCCAAAATTTCAAAGACAGAAGCACCAGTGAATATAGTGACGAATACAATATGGGGATCACCATGGGCTTTGGCTCTACCGGCAATTTTGGACACACAGGCGGTGATCCGGGAATGAATTCCGTGATCTGGTTTTTTAAGGATAAAAAGATGGGCAGGTACCTTATCGTCAATACAGATTGGGATAACAAGGTTTCGGGAAAAGATCAAAAAGCCATTTATGATCTGCTGGATGAGTATTTTATAAAACTGGATGCACTGAACAGGTTAAAAAATAATATTTTAAACAACAAACAATAATCTGGTCTACAGAGCTATTTTTATCTTTATAAACACATATGAATTTGCTGTTTTTTTTAATAGCAATAGCCTGTATAAGGGTTTCCGTAAGGGCAGCATTCTAATTCGTTTTACTTTTGGTTTTCAATTTTGAATATTAAAAATAAAACAATGAAAAGACTAGTCGTATTAATGACGCTCCTTATTTTTGGAATTTCTTACGCTCAAAGCACCCCAAAATTTGAAAATGACACCCTTACCACCTCAACAGGTTTTAAAGTGTATGAAGGATTAGACCTGAAAATCGGGACAGGCTCGATGAATGACGGGGATTTTAAATTTATCCGAACCAATGCATCTTCGTTATTCAACTATTCTTCAACTACGGGATACCAGGGACTTGCCAATCAGGCCAATTCTTTTAAAAGAAGTAATTCCGGACTGACATTCAAAGTCAAAAAAATAATGCCTAGAGGCAGCAAAAAAAATGGTTTTGTCTATTATTGTAAAATTGGAAGCGGCCTCGTGAACTATGAAATTGATCTGGAAAATGCCATCCGATCAGGTGAACTGATTATTCCCGATGAATTCTTACCGAAAGAAAAATCCCAACATCTCAACTCGGAAACAAAATATGACAAATTGAAAAAATTAAAGAACTGCAAGATTCAGGAGTCTTATCCGAAGAAGAATTTCAAAAGGAGAAAGATAAAATAATGGCTGAAAAATAGATGTCATTCAACCGTTCTGTTTTTCAGAGCGGTTTTGTTTTTTGCACAATTATATATGTTTAATATGAGTATAATACATAAATTTGAGGCTATGTAGCCATGTCCATATGAAAATTATAACATTATACTTTGCTGTTTTCTTTATTATATTAAGCTGTTCTGAGAATTCTCAAAAAACAAAATCAATGGACTTTGGCAGTTTTAAAATTCAGACTCCAAAAACCTGGAACAAATTAAAAACGGATGCTTACGATAGCAATGCCGGAATCATCGTCACCAAAAATAACGATTCAATTTTTTATGATTACGGACCTTATTCAAGCTCATTGGAAGAACCTACAGATGCAATTATTAGCAGAAAAGATTTGAACGAGCTTTTAAAAGTAAATCCAGAAGCTGACACTACCGCATTTATGATCCTCAATGCAAATGCAAATCAGGAGGATTTCATCAAAAGTAAAATAACCTATAAAAAAGTTGATGGATACAAGGCAAAAATATTAGAGCCAAAACAAGTTGGAAAAGGGATGGCAGGAGTTTATATTGACAGCATTAAGACTGGATCCTTAGGAAAAATCAGATTCAATTTATACGGGACAAACCTAACGAAAGAAAGTCAGAACGAGCTTTTAAAGGCGATTCATACTTTGCAGTTTAGAAAATAATATCTGCAACACAACATTACCATCAGAAAAAATATAAAGCACAATTTTTGTACTTTATACCCATGAAAAACAACTCATGAAAATAAAAATCCTTCTACTCTTATTATTCATCGTAAGCTCAGCCAAAGCACAAGTCACAGAGAAAATAACCCTTCCTAATGGAGTGGTTTATAATTATGCTGATGACAAAATAAATGAAAAAGCAAAAAAACTACTCACTGAAAGCCTTAAGAATATGACCAATGATGATCTGTTGGGAGATAACTTAATCATAGGTCCAACGCTTTGGAAAAGGTTTAAAAATCTTGAAAGCTTAAAAAGTATTCCGGATAGTGTCATTTTTCATATTGATGATATGGAAATAGAAGGAAAAATGTCCAAGAACCTAAAGGACTCCAAAAAGATTTGGGATGAAGTAAAAAAAGAAGTTTCTGGAAAATTTCAGATACGAAAAGCCAATGAAGATGAATTGAAATATTACTGGTCAACCATTTCATTTGATATTGAAGAGCCCTTGTTTGTTCTGCAGACCGAAAACCATCTGTATATTTTAAACTCTCTGAAAAAAAGTATGAAGTTATTCTGGCTGGATGAGATTCCTAATAAAAATGCTTACCATAACCCTATTGACAACGGAACATATAAAACAAATGGTACTTTCAAAACGTATCAAAATGGAAATGAAGTTTATATTACCGATAAAGGAAACAAAGAAACCAAACTTGAAAAAGTAATATTGTTAAGCAGTGATCCGGAATTACAGGCCAACTCTTCGGTTGAAGATATGAAGTCTGTTATGGAAAAAACGAATAAAATTTTTGAAAGTTTATTTAAAAACTCTAAAAAAGAAGGAAAAATAATGGTTCAGTTTGAACTGGGAGAAAAGAAAAATGACATTCAATTTGCCGTTAAAGATGATCTGGATCTGGAAATTATGAAAGAATTTGAAAAGCAGGTAAACAAAGAAAAATATCCCCATTCAAAGAAAGGTACTGTAAAGTTCCAACTGATTTATAAAGTCAATTCTTACAATGATACAGAATAAATTATTTCTTAGACTATTTTCCCTACTCACTTATTTGTAATTTAGCCACTCAAAAAAAGACCATGAAACTTTATATTTTAACTTTCCTGTTTTGCATTTTCAATCTTACAGTTGCACAGGAAAAACAATATCAATCTATAAAAAAGGGAGATTTTCCGGAAGGTATTTATATGACCTTAGAAGACGTGCTAAATAAAAAACCTTCATCAACCGAGGAACTTTACTTCAAAACTTGTAAAAAGTGCGATTCTCTTGATCTGCCGGAAAAAGCATTCTTTTACTTTAAACAAAAAAATAAAAGAGTGAGAGTTCCCTTAGCCGTTTCGCATAAAGGGGAAATGTATTTTCAGACCTATCGAAAATATACCAACAAGAAAGACAATGGATATGATCCTGATCAATATTCAAGGTTTTGTAGAGTTTTGAACTATGGAAGATTTATTTATTTTGAAGAAAACATGAAAGGTTTATGGTCGAAGGCATTTTTAGGAGCATTAAGCCCTCTTACTTACTCCATCAATGGAAAAACTAAAGGAATTGTTTTAGATTTAGAAAACAAAGAATTTAATATTCTGCAAAACTGTGATGATTTAAATGATTTTCTATCAGACCATAATATTGCGGAAATACAATGCAATTCAGAAGCCTATACTATTGGAGATTTGAGAGCAAAAATTGAAGAAATCAATATGCCTTACCGCTAAGTATACGTTGACAATATATGTAAAGCCGTTCCGTTATAAGGACGGTTTTATTATTTACAAAAAAACTTTTAACCGAATGAAAAAATGTATAACCGTTTATCTTATTTTTTCTCCTGTTTTTTATGGTCACAGGAAATAATCTATCCTAAATATATTTACGAAAAAGATTTAAATAGCATTACTCTAGAAAAAACTGAAGACATCAATTTTTTCAGATATAAGCAAATACAGTATATAGGTCATCCTCAAAAAAAAATTAACCTTAAATATACTGATAATGAACTACATAGTAAAATCTTAGAAAGAAATTATAAAAATAGTGATTTCATAGCTCTTAATAAAGAATTTAATGAGCGTCAGTATAAAGATCTCCGAATTTTTGTAGATACCTCCCAAAAAACACCGTTAACTATAACCGATATTGATACTACAAAAATATCAACCGCAGCCTATAATGCTAAAATAGATAGTTTATCTGTAGGTTTAAAGCCTTCAACGGATATTCCAATCATTATGACTTATTATGATGGATTTCCTGTTACCATTTATAACATGGAAGGGAAGGAGCGTGTAATTGGTTTTGGTAACAATGTGATATTAGAGCTGGAAGGTTTAGATAAAAATCATCAATGGAAAAAAATATATAATTTCAGAAGATATACTTGTGGAACAGGTATTAAATTTTTCGTTTTAAAGCCAAAAGAAATGGCAACTGTATTTGAGCCTCGATTAAGTGGTAATTTTAAAACAAAATTCAGATACAGGTTAGGGAATATTCTTTCAAATGAATTTGATGGGAGTATCAATGATCATTATTTGAAAGATGCTCATTCATTTTAAATAATAAAATTATAACCTTAACCATGAATTATAAAAATTTTCTTTTATCCCTATTATTTCTAATGCTATTCATGAGTGTACATGCACAAATGGATAGCATTGAAATTAAAAAATATCAAATAGAACAAGACAAAATATGGGATTCAATCTGTACTGCAGATACCCAATTAGCTGTTGAGGAAATTAAGCTTGGGAAGCTGACATATGTAATTCCAAAAGGAATGGTAGAAATGTTTGACAGTGATAAAGAATTGAACCAACTATTAAAAAAGTATAAAATCAAAACTACTCCTCAAGGAATATTTTGTACTGTACCTTATGAAAAACAGTTTTGTTACGGTGATCTCATGAATAAAGAAATTGAAAAATTGTATGGTTCAAATTTTATTGAGAAAAAAAGAGAAGAAGCTGAAAAAATATATATTACAAAAAACATTTATAAAATTTTTCCCGGGAATGAATGTGATAGAAATCACTCCATTTATCCTCTGGCAAAAAATGTAGATGAATATATTGATAGATATAGAGGGGATTATTTCAAAGATTTTACCTATCCGGCTAATTATATACATAGAAAAGAGGGAGACCTCTATTCACATACTGATATTGAATTTATATTAACCAGAAAAGGTAAAATAAAAAATTTAAAGGTGCATTCAACTTTTCATAATCCTTATAATCAAAAATTCGCTAAAGAATTTGAAGAAAAAGCAAAAGATTTTATTCAAAATATCTCTTGGATTCCTAATAAAAAGTCTGAAATTACCGTAAAGAGTAAAGAAACTCTCACTTTTCTCTATGATAAAGATGACAGATAAAACGTAATCACACTACAAGAAGCCGTAAACCTCAAATATAGAAGTTTATAAAGTTCCTTCAATCAAGAAAAAAACAGACCCCATGAAATTCAGAGCTTTTTTACTTTTCCTATTATTGTTCTCTTTAGAAATTCTTGCCTGCAAATGTAATGGTGAGCCCACTCTGAAGTCTTCGTTTGAAAATGCAGATTTTGTTTTTATCGGTGAAGTATATGATGTAACAGAAGTTCCTTCGGGATTCAAAACTGCCCAAAATATTCTAAGCAAAGTAAAAATCAATAAGATCTACAAGTCAGATTACTACGATGAATTTTATGCACAGAGTGCTACTCTTTTCGGGTCTCCGCTGCATTCCTGTGACGTTCTTTTCACAGAAAAAGGGAAATATTTAATTTTCGCTTATGATGAAAAAGATACAGGACTCCTCTACTCCAGTCAATGTTTTATACAAAAAAGGCTGGATCAGCTTTCTCCGAAAGAATTAAAGGAGCTGGAATCTCTAAGTGCTGAATATAAAAAATTAGCTGAACGCTCCAATGCATCCAATCATAATAAAATTACAGATTTGGTTGTGGATGATTTTAATCAATCCGATCGAAAAATCAATGAACAGAAAAAAGAAATAGCAACACTTATACAACAAAATAGCAGGTACAAAATAATCATTTATATTTCAACATTTGTGATCATCATGCTACTGATAGCTTTAATTATTTTACGCAAAAAACAGCAACGCTGAAATACCACAAAACTGTCTTAATGAATGAGCAGAAAGCAATATATTTGTTCTGAAAACTACATTATGACCAAAACTCTCGAAATAAAAAACAAGAGATTTAATATAAAATCAATCCGTTACTTTCTCCTTTCACTTCTGCTCTTTTCTAGCTTTTGCTGTAACGAAAAAGTAAAGGATGATACTCGTTTTATTACTTACCAGGTGAATCCTGAGAAACATAATATACAATTGTATTGGAAAAATAATAAAGGTGAACTCCTGAAAAGCCTTGATCGTCTTAATCTTGATGTTCAGTCTAAAAAAGAAAAATTAGTATTCGCTATGAACGGAGGAATGTTTGAGACCGACAACGCTCCAAAAGGTCTGTATATTGAAAATTTTAACACCCTGAAACCCTTAGATACATTGCAGGGCACCGGAAACTTTTATCTTCAGCCTAACGGAATATTCTATTTAACCCAAAACAAACGGGCAGGAATTGTTGAAACTAAAAAATACAGGCAAAGTAAAAATATCAGATACGCGACCCAATCCGGGCCTATGCTTCTAATCAATGGAAAAATCAACCCCATTTTTCAGGAAAATTCTAAAAATCTGAACATCAGAAACGGCGTAGGAATTCTGGAAAACGGAGAACTTATTTTTGCGATGTCTAAGAAAGAAGTCAGTTTTTATACCCTGGCACAGTTTTTCAAAAATTTAGGCTGTAAAGATGCTCTTTATCTTGATGGATATGTTTCAAGAACCTATCTCCCGGAAAAAAACTGGATTCAGAAAGATGGAAATTTTGGAGTGATGATAGGAGTTACAGAGCCTGAGAAATAAAATAAAGTGATCTCATTCCGCCATAAAAAAGGTAAAATATCCCTATCTTTCATGGTATTTCAAAATATTCAACACGTCTTATAAAATGAAAAAAGTAATATTAGATCTTGCCACTACCTTAGACGGTTTTATAGAGGGTCCCAATGGAGAAACAGATTGGTGCATCATGGATGATGATATGGATTTTGATGGATTTCTTTCTGGGATAGACACTATCTTTTACGGAAGGGTGAGCTATGATGCATGGGGAAACTATCAGCCGAAGGAAAATGCAGGTCCGGAAGAGCAAAAACTATGGGAAGCCGTTCATTCAAAAAACAAATTTGTGTTTTCAAGCCAAAACAGAGAAGATGAAAAGGCTGTTTTTATCAGTTCTGACATAGCAGAAAAAGTTTCAGAAATAAAAAATCGGGGCGGAAAAGACATCTGGCTGTATGGAGGGGCAAGTCTTATTAAAACTTTTATTCAGTATAATCTTATTGATACCTACAGAATATCTGTACATCCTGTTGCTTTAGGAAAAGGGAAACCTCTTTTTGAAGATATAAAGGAAAAATTAAATTTAAAGCTGGTTACAACGAATGTTTTCAGATCTGGTGTAGTACAGCTTATCTACGAAGCTTAAACTAAAAATTGACAAAACATGAATGCTCAACTTAGTACCATCATTCTGTATGTTAAAGATGTGCCATTGCTCAAAAATTTCTATGTGGAAAACTTTAGTCTGAAAGTGATTGAAGAAGATCCGATCTGGGCTTTGCTTGATGCAGGAGCTGCGCAGATTGGGTTACACAAAATCGGAGATAAATATCTTGAGAAAATAGAATCTGGGTATATCTTTGATAACAATACCAAAATCGTTTTTGAAATTGATATCGATATAGAATTGGCGAGAAATGAGCTGATCTCAAAAAATATCCACATGAGAGAAATCAAAACTTTTGACAGCTACCCCTTTTGGCTGTGTGACGGAACCGATCCTGAGGGAAATGTATTCCAGTTAAAAAGTAAAAAACAACACTAAATAAACACTAATAAACCATGAAAAAACAGCTGAAATCTTATTCTTTCTTCTTTTGTCTAATATTGTATTCGGACAAAATATAGCTGCTATTGAAAAAGAGCTGGATCTTTCTTTCCAGAAAATCAGTCACTGGTATGCTGATCTCGATCATAATACAAACGCTTATGACTCGCTTACGGTAGCCAATAATCAATTCGAAAAGCTACTGTTAAAGCACACATCCAATCCCCAAACGATGAGGTATGATTTTAAATCGCTCAGAAAAAATGGGTTGCAGGTTTCTTCTTCAGAAGATGGCAAGTTCAGGATTTACTCCTGGGATACATGGAACGGAGGAACCATGCACTTCTTTAAAAATATATTCCAGTATGAATCTGATCAGAAGGTATATTCTAAAATAATAGGTGATAATAGTGAAATGGACCCTCAAACATTTTATTATCAGATCAACGATGTTGTATCACAGAATAAAAAATATTACCTCGCTCAAAATACAGCGGTATACAGTTCTGCCCTCACTTCCCACAGTATAAAGGTCTTTTCCATTGATGGTGGCCAACTCAACAGTAATGCTCAACTTATTAAAACGAAAACCGGCATCAGAAATCAACTTGGTTACGAAATTGATCTTTCGGCAAAATCTAACCGGGATAATGAGATCAGAAATTACGATATTGAATATGATCCTAAAAAGAAGATCATCAACATTCCATTAATCCTTGATGACTATAAAGTTACGGACAAAAAAATACGGTATCAGTTTACTGGTAAGTATTTTGAAAAAATATAGCATGAAAAAATAATTGAAAATAAAAACGATGAATATTGATTTAACTCTTCAATCATTCATCAATAAAATATTTTTTGAAATCCCATGTAATATTATCACACTTAAAAGTGTCTTATTTAAAAAAAATAAATGAAATCCATTCTAACATGCATTATTGTAATGCTTGCAGCCAGTCCTCTTTTTTCTCAAAAATCCAAACAGCTGGACCAATTATTTGCCACGTATGAAAAGGCGGGTTTGTTTAGTGGTTCTGTCCTGATTGCTGAAAAAGGAAAAATTATTTTCGAAAAAAGCTATGGCTATAGAAATGCTCCCAAAAAACAAAAAAATACGAACAACAGCCTTTACCGGGTTTTCTCAACCACAAAAATGTTTACTGCAAAAGTGATTCTTCAGCTGGAAGAACAGGGAAAATTATCTTTGAATGACAAACTTTCAAAGTATTATCCTGATTTTCCAAAAGGAGACAGCATCACTCTTGCTAATCTTCTTTCTCACACTTCAGGAATCCCCAATGATACGAACTCTGAGTATACTGTAGATGAGGAAACTTTTATAAAATATATTTCTGCAAAACCTTTGAATTTTTCTCCTGGTAAAGATTGGGATTATTCCAATTCCGGGTATTATATTCTCAGCTATATTATTAAAAAAGTTTCAGGCCTGAACTATGACCAAGCTATAGAAAATTATATTCTGAAGCCTTTGAAAATGGATCACAGTGGCTTTCACTTCAATAGTGTTACCGATGAAAACAAAGCATTAGGATATGAATTTTTATCTGATAAAAGGTCTAACGAAGCATTACGTTTCAAAACTGATCACCCTTTTGGTGCAGGAGCTATGTATTCAACGGTCGGCGATCTGTTCAAATTCAACGAAGCACTCAAGAACTATACAATCCTGAAAAAAGAAACTATAGAGAAAGCTTTTACCCCTTACCTCAAAGATCACTATGGATTAGGTTTTCAGATTTCGTCTGTTTTTGGTAAAAAAAGAGTGGGCCATGACGGTGGTGGACCAGGTTACAGAAGCAGATATTATAGGGTTTTAGAGGATGACATCTGCCTTATCGTAATATCCAACTCAGAATTATCACACACTCATTTTATCATTCCTCAGGTTGAAAACATAGTATATAATAAACCTTATACAATTCCATCAGTTGCAAAAGTGAGTCAAGAAGACTTAAAAAAGCTGGAAGGCGTTTATTCTACGGAAAATTCAAACTTCTATATAACCGCTACTGACGGACATCTGATCTTCAAAGAAGGAGGTTATTCAAGAAACTCCTTATTACCGGTAAGCAATACAACATTTCAACTGGATGATAAATTCACATGCACTTTTCAACCGGATCAAAACGGAAAAATAAACACTGTTGTCATTCATTTCTGGGATGGAACTGTGAAAACAGCTAAAAGAAATACCAATACCCTTTCCTGGGGAATCATAGGAAATGCAACTCCTATCGGCTGGGAAGGAAAAGACAAAGATATCCCTCTACAGACAGATCCTAAAAATCCAACTATTTATTTTCTGAAAAATTATAAACTGAATAAAGGCAACTTCAAGTTCAGGTATAATAACGACTGGGGATATAATTTAGGGTTGAATAATGATGGCAAAAGCGTTGCCTTTGATGCCTATGATTTTCCAATACCTGAAGATGGAGTTTATGATATCGTTCTTGACATGACCAACACAGTACAACCACAATACAGCATCAAAAAATCTATTCAATAAAACTGACGCCTGTAAAGTAAAAAATACACATTCTCTAACCGTTCTGAAAACAGGGCGGTTTTTATTTTGAATTTCCGTTGATATTTTTTATTACTTTTATGTGACACAAAATCAAACTACAAAATATAATCTATGCCTCATTTTATTATAGATTGTTCACAGGACATTCTTCAGCTGAAATCACCTGATGAGTTAATGGATGCTGTATATGAAGTGGCTGATGAAACAGGTCTGTTTGCTCCCAATGACATCAAAGTAAGGCTTCAGCCTTATCAATATTACCGATTGGGCAACCATAAGAAAAACTTTCTGCATGTGTTCGGATATATTATGGAAGGACGCACCACAGAACAAAAAGCCCATCTTTCAAGTGAAATCAGTATCCGGCTTTCCGAGCTATTGACTGATATTTCTTTCCTTTCTGTAAACATCAGTGATTTTGAAGCTGCCACCTACAGCAACAAAGCACTCATCAATCCTGAAAACACAGATAAAAACAGGCATTTCGGATTATAATACTTTCCATGTAAACCACTAAATCGTAATAATATGAGCTTAAAAACATTAGTCAGCAAAAGTGCACAGTACAACAATTGGGTAGTCAACAAATACATCGACTGGTTATCCACAAAGTCTGACGAGCAACTTAACCAGGAAACGATTTCAAGTTTTCCTACTATTTTAAAAACCTTACATCATATCTGGCAGACCCAGGAATACTGGTGGAGCCACATTTCAGAAAGCAATGATTTTGATTTTACTAAAACTACAGAAACCACCAGTAAAGAAGATATTTTTAATGCTATAAAAAACAATTCACAAAAGCTGGTAGATTATGTAGAAAGCCTGTCTGAAGAAGATCTTTCAAAGAATGTGAAGATAGAATCCCAATGGTTCCAGTGTGATTTTTCCAAATATGAATACATCCAGCACGCCATTCTTCACGGAACATACCACAGAGGACAGATTGTAACTATGGGAAGAAATGTCGGGATAACAGATGCTCCCATGACTGACTTTAATTTTTGGAATATTTATAAAGACCAGCAATAGGAACCCTAATTTTATTATTCACCAACTAACAACAATATTCTGCAGACTGGCAAATGAATTAAAGATTGGTAGACTTAATTATGACGACTAAAACCATTGAACTCAACTTATTTCAGGAAAATATCAAATACCTTTCAACAGATGACCTTGGGAATTTTATTGCTGTAACCTCCCAAAACAGAATCGTTACCCTTGGTATAAAAACCCAATTAGAATTAGGGGTTGATATTGTAATGGCTAAAATCATTAATGAAGAAAAAATTTTAATTGTATTTCATCATCCAAACTCAGTAGAAAATGCTTTAATCATTGACTATGAGGGAAACTGTAAAGTAAAATTTAATATTGGGAACTCAATTAATGATATCAAAATAAATGGCAAGAAAATCATTGTCTCTTATTTTGACGAAGGTATTTTAAAAGGTTACAAACCGGATTATGATGCCCTGGCTGTATTCAATATTAATGGAAAACAAGTCTTTGGTTTTAATTCAAGCACTTTAAATGATAAATTAATAGACTGTTATTGTGTTGCCAATCAAGGGAATGGAAAAGTCATTTTTAATGGCTATGGAAATTTTTCATTGCAGGAACTGGACCTGAACAATTTGAATCTTATCAGCCATAAAGTCCCTCCCGGATGTATAGGTGCACAATCTGTATCCACAAAAGCTGGCAATATTATATTTCATTCTACCTATAAAGACAAAACAAGTTTTTTTATTTGGAATCTAAAATCAGATGAATTTCATCAAATAAATTCTGAATTTAAAAATCTCCGCTCTACAGAAAATGGAGTATTTTATAGAGTGGATAAAAAATCATTCACGCTTATCAGTCCTCTTGAATAAATGACTTTGTGGATAAATCAATCTAAATTTTTTATATATGAAAAGAAGCCTTCTGTTTTTATTACCTCTTACTTTTCTATTATTCTCAACACGGCCATTGATTGCTCAAAACATCGATTTAAAAAAAATAGAGCAGATTCCCGACAGTGTAAAAATTGAGAATATTGTAATCCTTAATTTATTTAAACATCAGCTTCTTGCTCATAAAAACAATCAATATGACTCTACAAGGATTGTTAATAATGTGTATCTACCCCATAAAAAACTTTGGGACAGTTGCTATGGGGTAATCTTTGGTGAAGAAAATGCCCGCCTTTTCAACAATCCAAAGGGCATGATCTCCTGGAATAAAACGTTGTACAGAGACAATAAAAAACAGTTTGAAGAAAAAATTCATCTTCTTTTAGGAATTAATATTGAAAAAACATTTAAGAAAACACTCACAAAATTCAGAACATTGGTTCCTTTTCAGCCAAAAGCTAAAATAAGTCTATTGTTTACTCCTTTGACAGGAATTGCTTTTGGCGGCTGTAATGATGAGCAATTTGCATTGGAGCTCAACAATAAAGGCCTAGACATTCTCTATGCGCTTGAAAAAGGTCTTCCTCATGAACTGAACCACCTCGTATATGAACATTTCAGAAAAGCTGATCCGGATGGAGAATCTGCTTTGAGCCAAACCATTGATGAAGGTTTTGCCTGCTATTTTGCGTATGTATTTTTCGACAGGAAAATAGGAAAATATGAAGCTGTTGAAAATATGACTCAGGAAAACTGGGCTTGGTATATTAAAAATGAAAAAGAAATTTTCACAAAACTGAAACCCTATTTTTCCGATACATCCGGTAATAATCCCTTACTTCGAAATGATCAAATTAAATTATTTCCGGAAGCTCAAAAATCTATAAACTATTGGCTTGGATTCAGAATTATTGAAAAATATGTAGAAAAACACGGCTCAGATTCATGGAAAGACGTTTATAACATGACCCCAAGAGACCTCTTGGAAAAAAGTGGCTATGAAAAATATATCGAAAGCTTATAGTTATCCACAATACTATCATCATTATAAGAAAATCAACTTCATCAATAGACTATAATCAATTGATTTAATGAACAATTAAGCCCAAAACAGCTGTCTATCCACCTATTATTAAAATATGTGGATAACTTTTCATACACTCATTATCCACTGTGGATAAAGTATGGATAACTTTTTCAATTGCTTCAGATATTGGTTATAATCAACTTATATTTAAAAACTTACAATACATATCGGTTTTTACAGGATTTCCACAATATAAAATCATGTGGATAAGTTTTATGGATAAGTTATCCACCTTTTTTTTACCTCATTTTCATAATCATGAACATTGATTCATCATTATTTTTGAATTGTTTTTTGTAAATTGCATTAGAAAAACAATTCACTAATAATAGAAATAAATTATTTAAATCAAAATTAAAATGCTGATTTAAAGAAAAATATACTTAAAAACAACCCAAACAAAAATAATTTAATATTCCCACTCAGTCGAAAAAACATTAGAATCAATCAGATAAAAAATAAAACACACTTCAAATTTTAAATAAGCTGATTACCCACAAGAAAAAAGTTATCCACAAATGAAAAATAAATTCACTAACCTAATAATCCCTCATTCACATGACAACAACCGACATCCAAAAAAACATCATTCCCTATCTTGGGGAAGCAGCACCGTACATCATTATTCCTGAAAACATTATTTTCAGAGACCATAAGATTGAAACAGAAATAAAAAACTGGAATTTTGAAAACGAAAATTTTTCTCACCTGGTAAAATTATTATTTTCGCTAGGAAGCCTTGGTCTGTATAAGCTTCTTAATGATGACAGCAGGGAGAAAATTTATTTCCTGGGAGAAAAAGTAAGAATCAGAAAATTATCTTTCAAAGAACCCCAAGCAGCTACTATCACCAACGAAAGCATTCTTGAGTCTGACAGAAAAGGGAAATCTTATATTCATATAAGAGACAGCCAATCCGATGAACTTCTATATACTGGTGAATTAGATTATTATATTGTAGCTCAGGAGGCATTTGAGCTTTTTTATAAAGATCTGCACACTACAGTTCCGGTGGAGTATCATGACAGGAACCTCCCTCAAAGTAAAATAATCAATACGGAAGTTCCCCATCATTTTACTATTTCAACAGAACCTTTTACCCCCAACCAGTGTAAAGGACATTTTGAAAATTATCCTATTGTCCCTTTTGCATTTATAGCCAATTGTATTTTAAAGGAGATATTTAACTTCCTCAATAGGGAAATGTCCTACGAAATAGAAAGCCTTGAAGGGTATGCCTCGAATGCACTTCCAACAGGGATTACTTTCCTGACCGAAGTTTTCCACCAAAAGTATTTGAAAAACCTGATTTACTTTAAATGTGAGATAAAAGATACTTCCGGAAATTCATACGGAGTGCTTATTTTTAGCATTAAATCAAAAAAATAAAAATAAACACTGCTATGATGCAGTGTTTATTTTTTATATTAGAACGAGATTAACACAAAATTAAACCAGAAAAGTTCACAATAAAAATACAATTCAATGTATAACACTACAATCCAAAAACAATGGTTCTCGGAAGGGGAACAATATGCAAAAGAAATCAATGAAATGATTGAGTTTGGTGAAAAAAACGGATGGGAAAACTGGAAAGGTCAAGAACCTGAAGACAAAAGATCAGAAATTGCCCACGAAGTTTTTGAATTACTTAAGACAGCCAATAAAAAAGGAGAAACAGAAGTTTTCAGAATGCATTTTCCTCCTGCCCATACTCCTATCATTCCATTAATTGAAAATAAAGCTCAGAATATTGAACATCTACACTTTATTTCTGATGAAAAAATAGTTTTCATGACAGGCAGTTCTTATGAAAAAAGGCAGGCTTATCTTCTTGATCAGGAGATGATCACTAAACTTGATGAAAACATCCATGCTATCGGGAAATCCAAGCAGGGTGATGTCTTTGCTATTGCAGATTCACATAGAATTTCTTTATATAAAGGTTGGAACGGAGACCTCATCAATGAATTTAAATTGGATGAAAACCACGATTTTGGAATTACCGACATATATCCTTTCAATGACGGAAGCAAAGTCGTTGTTGTTTCCTCAGACGGGATTTTCCTGATTTCAAACAGGGAGAAAAAACTCATCCACCCTATCAATGAAGATCATGAAGAAGACTGGAGTTCTCAGATCGATATGGAAAATGCAGCATTATCCAACGACAACTCTTATATCGTAGTCGGAGACCAGGGTTATGATCACAGAATATTGGATCATGAAGGCAATACATTAGGAGCTATAGGACCACAATCGTCTTATCCTCATTTCTGCCTGTTTGCAAAAGATGACAGCCAGTTGATTACCAATTCATGTCATTTCTACAATGGGATTACTATTGGCATCAATGCTGATCAATATGTGGGGGCAGATATTGAAGCCTATACAGAAAGTGAAGACTTCACAGTCATTGATGAAGAAATGAGAGTATACGAAGGGGTTGCTGCAAAAGATTATTATATTCTGGGAGATGCCTATGGCTACATCAAAGCTTTTGATAAAAACGGAAAACAGCTTTGGAGACACTTTTTAGGCTCTACCATTACCGGAATGGCCCTTTCTGACGATGAAGAAACACTATGGGTAGCCGCCCACTCAGGTATTCTGCACAAACTAAAATTAGAAAAAGGACATAGGGATACCCATACCATTGGCAACGGAAAGCTTTATGAAGAATTCAGATTACTGATCTGGAAAGATGAGCCACAGATCTGGAAATGGTAAATAACTGACTAAAAATGACTGCATCAGCACTCAACTGAACATTAGCGTGCAGTCATTCCCCCTTTCAAATTAAATAATAGATTCAGCTTTAAGAGTCTTTTTGTAAATTAGGCTTACCAACATAACACACCAATTCAACAGTTTTACATGGAAAAATATGCAATATCCTCAGACGGTCTGAAAATCCATTATAAAGAATCCGGAAACGGAAATACAACATTGATCTTCATTCACGGATGGCTTGGCAACACCGAATGGTGGACCGACTCTCAGAAATTTTTCAGCAATCAATATCATATTGTACAGATGGATCTTGCGGGACACGGAAAATCTGATTCATCAAGACAAGAATGGACAAGTTCCGGATATGCGGATGACATTAAAGCTGTTGCTGATGCTCTCAATTCAAATGAAATTATTCTTGTAGGACATTCTATGTCCGGAGCTTATGTACTTGAGGCTTCATTAAAAATCCCACAGGTAAAAGCTTTAATTCTGGTTGATACCCTAAAAAATCTGGATGAAGCTTTTACGGAACAGCAGGCTGAAGAAATTTTATTTACTCAGTACATGAAAGATTTTAAATATGCCGTGGAAAACTTCCTGCCTCAATATTTATTTGTTGAGCAAACTCCTGCTGATGTAAAAGAAAGATTGCAGCACGAATTTCTTCAGAATGCTCCTGAACTGGCGATTAATCTACTCAGACCTTTATATAAAACTGATTTCAATACCATTGCAAAACAGGTTCAGGTCCCTGTAATAGCTATCAATTCTGATGCTTCTCCTACGAATCTGGAAGCCAACCGCAAATATTTGAAAAACTATGATTATGTAATCATTGAAGGAGTCGGCCATTATCCTATGCTGGAAAAGCCTGAAGAATTCAATACGATCTTAGACAATGTATTAAAAACAGTTTGAAAGCAGAACATGACACAGGAAGGGATTATTAAACAATTTACAGATCTGTCAGAAGGGAAGCTCGCTGCTGAAGAGTGGGTTGAATGGTTTAAAACTTATAAAGATGATATAGAAAAAATCTGTGGCAGAAGAGCTTTTCTTAGTATAAAACCTAAAGAAAGCTTCAGTGGGATCAGAAACCTATACATAGGACAATTAGGAGCTTTTGAATGGTTAAAATCCCAAAATAGAACTCCTCATTTATCAGACCTTTATCAAAAAGGATGGGAAAAGGAATTTGAGGATTTTTGTCAACAAGAAAAACAAAAAGAAAAGCAGCTTCAGAAAGCCGTTGAAGATAAGTTTGGCTACTTAAAAAATATATATCCTAAATTTTTTAAACAGCTCATAAAATCATACAGTGATTCTGATTGCATTGAGGCGGGTGTACAACCCGATATGATTAAAACCAAAGAAAAAGAACTTTCTATACAACTTACAGATGAGCTGTCCACTTTTTTTCAAAATATTTCAAAGCTTACACTAGAAGGAATAGAAATTAACTTTACAGAGCTGACTGATGAAACAATTCAAAAAAAACAGTATTTGATCTTAGGTGAATTTTGGCTGTACGGTGATGGAGATCAATTGCTGTACAATCTAGAGACTCACCACATTTATATTTTTGCCCATGAAAACCAACCTCCCAAAGCAATAAAAGTTGCCAATTCATTCACCGACTTTATTGAGAAAAAACTGGTAACTTATTTAAAAGAATATGAATAACTATGGCTAAACCCAATAAAACCAACGAAACAGACGTAAACGTAACCGATTTCATTAATTCATTTGTAGAAAAAGAGCAAAAAAAAGAAGACAGCTTTCAATTAATACAATTGATGAGCGAATGGTCTGGATTTGAACCTAAAATGTGGGGACCAACCATTATAGGATTTGGCAGTTATCATTATAAATATGCAAGCGGACATGAAGGCGATATGCCGCTCATTGGGTTTTCACCACGTAAAGCAGAATTTTCCCTCTATGTGTATTCCCCAACTGAAGAAAGCAAGCTTTTATTAGATGACTTTGGAACATTTAAAATGGGAAAAGCCTGCATCTACATCAAAAAGCTTTCTGATATCAAT
This sequence comes from Chryseobacterium sp. MEBOG07, assembly GCF_021869745.1. Taxonomy (NCBI): domain Bacteria; kingdom Pseudomonadati; phylum Bacteroidota; class Flavobacteriia; order Flavobacteriales; family Weeksellaceae; genus Chryseobacterium; species Chryseobacterium sp. MEBOG07. The sequence goes on along the minus strand of NZ_CP084579.1, from coordinate 1,018,594 downwards.
ATTAGCACCTTAGAAAAAATGTGCAAAGCAACCATTGCCTATTTAAATGAAAATCATGAATGTGCCTGTAGAGAAAAATAAGGCAAGCTAATTAATAATAAATCTCTTCTCCAATTCAAAAAACTTCCCGAAATTAGCGGTCTGTGCGTTAAATATAATTCAATGAAATAAAAATTTAAATTACAACATACAACAAAACTTAGTATAAGTTTTCTTCGGGGCAGGGTGAGATTCCCTACCGGCGGTTACAGTCCGCGACTCCTTTCTTCGGAAAGGACTGATCTGGTGAAATTCCGGAACCGACAGTTAAAGTCTGGATGGGAGAAGAAAATGAGATGACCAATAAGATTCCTTATGGACTCTTACTGTGTCGTATTTCATTTCCATGTACCGAAGACTATTTTAACTTTTAAAAGTAAAATAACATGGAAAAATTATTAGAACAATTCGGAGCTACCTCCAAAGAACGTGTAGAAAAAGCACTTCAAACACTACAAAAGGGAAAAGGTATTCTTTTAGTGGATGATGAAAACCGCGAAAACGAAGGTGATATCATCTTTCCCGCTTCCACAATTACAGAACAGGATATGGCACTTCTTATCCGCGAATGCAGTGGTATTGTCTGCTTATGTATTTCTGAGGAAAAAAGCCGCCACCTCAACCTCCGTCCGATGGTGGAAAACAACAATTCAAAAAATCAAACTGCATTTACTATTTCTATTGAGGCCAGAGAAGGCGTGGAATCAGGGGTTTCAGCTAAAGACCGTGTAACAACAATCAGAACAGCTGTAGCAGGAGATGCTCAGGCAGAACATATTGCGAGCCCGGGACACGTTTTTCCTCTGATCGCCAGAGAAGGGGGTGTATTTGAAAGACGTGGTCATACCGAAGGCAGTGTAGATCTTGTGAAAATGGCCAATCTGGGTGACGATGCCGTACTTTGTGAACTGACAAATGAAGATGGTTCTATGGCAAGACTTCCGCAAATAGTAGACTTCGCTCTCAAAAAAGGGATGTGCGTCGTGACCATCGAAGATATTTATGCATACCGTAAAATGGTGATGAGCAACTAAACTTAAATTTATTTAACGTACAGAACCGCCGGATGATATGATCGTTCGGCGGTTTCTTTAAATATTTAACCAAAAACAAGTTAAATTAAAATTCGAATTGTGTTTTTAATTAACTTTAACAAAAAAATTACTATGAAAAAATCTATACTCATTCTATTGGGAACTTCTGCCATGCTTTCTGCGCAGATTACGCTGACAAAAGCAGCCAATGATCCTATTTCGGGAGATATTGTTAATTACAATCAATTAAACGGGACTGTAAACAACTCTGCAACAGGTGCTAATGCTACGTTTTCAAACGGAAGCCTTACTATGGGTGCTTCTTCACAAACTACCTATTCTGCTCCTACTTCTCCTGAACTCACAACATTTCCGGGTTCTACGATTAAAATGGTAGATGGAACAACCACTATTTATTATAAAGCATCTGCAACTAAGCTGGAAATTACAGGAATTGTAAATCCACAGGCTACTTTAAACTTCAATGTAGATAACGGTACTTATAATAATTATCCAACAACCTATGGACCGGCTCAGAATGATACTGCTAAAGGAACCTTCACTTCATCTGTTGCCAACGGATTGTTCAGCGGTACCCTTTCAACTCAGGCAGATGCATACGGAACCTTGATTGTAGGAAATCAGACATACAGTAACGTTCTTAGAGTAAAGTATACCCAAAACTTTAATTTATATGCATCTTTTGATGTTATTTACGCCAACCCGATCGGAACAGCTACCAATACAGCATATGCTTATTATGACGCTTCTCACAGATATGCATTATTGAGCGCTACCAATGGAAACATCAGTGTACCATTGCTAAGTATCAACCAGTCGACTTCAAGTGCTCAGGCTTTAAGCGAAACATTCCTGTCTATAAGCAATGTGGCAAAGAAGGAGAATTTAATCGTTTATCCTAACCCGGCACAGGATTTTATTGGCTTTAAAGGAAATACCGATAATTATTCAAAAGCAAATATTTACAGTCTGGATGGAAAACTGGTTAAAACTTCAGATGTAAAATCAGGAAACATACAAATCTCAGACCTTCCGCCAGCTTCTTATTTTATTGAGATCAGCGGAAAAAATACGGCTGATAAAAAGAATACAAAATTCATTAAGAAATAATAAAAAACAAAATCCCCTCTCCTACAAATGAGCGGGGATTTCTTATTAACATTCAAAATTGTTTCTAAAAAGTAGCTGCAGGAGCAGTTTCGTTATTAAGCTTTCGCTGGATCTCTGTCTTTTTACCTTTTGAGAAATCATAACTTAGCCCTAGCACAAACATTGATTTATTATTCATAATCTGGGTATGAACTTTATAGTCTACTAAACTTTCCGGCAAACTTTTCGTTTTATATTCCGATGGCATTCCTATCCAGTACATTCCTGTGGAAAATGTCCAGTTTTTGTGTTTATAGCTGATAAAAATATTATTCTGATTCTCGTTGGTATTAAGAAAAGCCCCACTAAGATTATACACGGGAATATTGAACTGGTATTGAACAGAAAACGATTTATATTCTGAGGAAAGTGAAAAATAATTTCCTAAATAATCATTTTTAATCAAAGCCCCTTTACTTGTCCTCACGGTTTCAGAAGTCGGTGTAATAACTGCTTTTATGACAAGCAGGCTATTCCCGAAAGGTTTATAAGACCCCGTTAGCTGTACTCCATATCGCTGTCCATTTTTTCCGTTTTCATACGTCAGCGCGTAGCCTCCCAATATATCATCTTGGACATAATATTGATTGATCACCCTGTTGGTATACCGGTAAAACAAGCCTGCATTAAAATCAAAATATTTATTATTAAAAGAATATGTCAGGTTATTAGAAAAGACCTGCTGGGATTCTAAAAAAGGATTTCCTCTTTGAACAATATTCGGTGCCAGCTGCGCAACGTTGCTACTCAAAGCATTACTCCATGGGCTTACAGGATTATAACTTGCGGTAAAACGAAGATTCTGATTTCCTTTAATCTGATACGCCAGAATAACCTTTGGAGTAAAGGTCCATTCATCAAAAGTATTCTCTGCACTTTTGTTGTGAATATTCGTAAGCCCTGCTCCAATACGATAACTGAATTTATCTACTTTTCCTGCAAACTCAGTGTACAAATACTGCTCCAGATAGGTAACATTGTATTGAGAATATCCGGCAAGATTATTCAGATCATTGGAAATAGACGATCTTGAAATACGATATCCGGATGAAAGTTTTCCCGCTTTGAAATCATGGGTATGAGCCAGCTCTCCCACCAGACTCGTCTGTTTTGCTTTCAGAACCATATCATTGTCATATACTGAAAGTCCTGACCCAACCACCCATTCTTTGGCTGTTTCCGATGTATTGGTTGTATAATGAGATCCTACCACATTAATGCTCAGCTCATCTTTTTCACCCATCTTTTTAGAATAATAAAGATCCAGCTTGGGAATCACATAATCTGAATTATTATTTTTAAACATCGCGTGTTCTTCTTTCAGATTATCCTCTGTAAAGACACTCTGCCCTACTCCTTTTGAAAATCTGCTGAAAATATCCATATTCAGTTTTGCCTGAAAGGCATAATCATCAGGAACAAGCCTGGTATAACGCAAGGCAACATTCTGGAATGTATATCCAAAATGATCGGTTCTATTTTCATCAGAGCGATAATGGTTTCCGTTCAGCTGATAATCATAGACACTATTTACTCTTCTGTCATTATAATCTCTCAGGTTCAGGGAATATTCAAGTCCGAAGTTATTTTTTCCTTTGGTATAATTGGCGTAGGCAGAACCATTCACGAATCCTGTATTGGGAGCAGTAGAAATATCAGCTCCGAAAACATACCCCGTTTCCGTAGATCTTGTCAGAATATTGACCACAGTATCTGCCCGTGTTGCCCATCTTGCAGGCGGAATATCATAATATTCTACCTTGACAACCTCACTTGGAGCAACACTTCGGATCTGCATGTCTGTAGCTTCAATTCCGTTGATAAGAAATAGTGTAGTTCCTCCCTTAGTACTGGTAATTGTATTGGCTACAGGATCCAACTGTAATTCTGGAAGTGTACGAAGCAGATCTTTTGCATAGCGTGCTCTTTCCAGGGCTTCTTTATCAAAAGTATAAACGGCTTTATCGGCAAACTGTTTTTTACGTTGTGATTTCAAAATAACTTCCTGAATTTCTTTGGTTGCTGAAGCATCAGCCGTATCATTTTTTTTCTCCTGGGAAAAAATAAAAGTTCCGCAAAGAAAGAATATGGTATAAATAGTTTTTTTCATGTCTGAAGATGAATTATACTATTAGGACAATTGATCACCGATGTATATTACATTTACAATCATAACCTAATAAAATTATCAATAAATTTTCTTTAAATTCTAATTATTATGTTAAATTCAGCCCGTTTTTTGCTGGTATTTTTTTACATCACAAAATATAGAGTCATGAAAAAAGCGTTCATATTAATTCCGTGCTTCCTGTTTTCTGCGTTGGAAGCTCAGGAAATTGAAAACAGTTCGGCAGAAAAGATGAATATCGTCAAGACCAATGTCACGGCTTATGCATTCAGAAACATTAATCTGTCTTATGAGCGTGCCATCAACCAATGGTTTTCAGTGAACATCGGTTTTGGAACAATGCCGGAAGGAAAAGTGCCTTTCATCAATGCCTTTCTTAAAGATGAAGACGAGAAAAGATTCCAGAATCTTAGAGTAAAAGCTACGAATTTCACCATAGAACCAAGGTTTTACATTGGAAAAGGTTATGGAAAAGGATTTTATTTTGCACCGTATTACAGATATTCAAGTGTTACTTCCAATACTTTTGATTTTTATTATGATTACAATGGTCCTAATGCAATTACCTATCAAATCCCGCTTAAAGGTCAGGGAGACACGAAAGGAAACAGCGGAGGATTAATGGTCGGAGTTCAGTTCTTTCTGACCAGAAGTCAGAATCTTGTACTGGATTTCTGGATCGCGGGAGCTCACTATGGAAGCGGAAAAGGTGACTTTACTATGACCTCCGATTACATATTGACTCCTGATATGCAGGCTCAGCTTAAAAAAGAAATTGAAAACCTGGATATTCCGTTTGTAAAGTATTCGGTAGAAACCAATGCCAATGGAGCTAAAATAAAAGTGGACGGACCGTGGGCTGGTTTCAGAAGCGGGCTTTCTATAGGATATAGATTTTAAAATATACAACCCCATCATACTCAAACCGTTCTTTTTCAGAGCGGTTTATTTTTTCATGAAATTTGTATCTTGGATGCCGTTATTAGAAAACTTGACTGAAAATAATATCTATGAACCCAACCTCTATTACCACCGCTCAAAGAATCAAAGCCATCATAGGCGGATCTATCGGAAATCTTGTCGAATGGTATGACTGGTATGCGTATGCAGCCTTCGCCATTTATTTTTCACATTCTTTTTTCCCGGATTCTGACCTTAATGCACAACTGATGAATACCGCAGGAATATTCGCTGTAGGTTTTCTTATGCGTCCTATAGGCGGATGGTTGTTCGGGAGTATTGCAGATAAGGTGGGACGAAAAAAAGCGATGACCCTTTCAGTATTGCTTATGTCTTTCGGATCGCTGCTTATTGCGCTTACCCCAACTTATCAATCAATCGGTATTCTGGCTCCCTTATTACTTTTGCTTGCAAGATTGCTTCAGGGATTGAGTGTAGGTGGAGAATATGGTGTTTCGGCAACGTACCTCAGCGAAATGGCTACACAGGAGAGAAGAGGGTTTTATTCAAGTTTTCAATATGTCACTCTGATTGGCGGACAGCTTATCGCTTTGGGAATTCAGCTTATTTTACAAAAATTATTATTGACTGAAGCTCAACTGGAAGATTGGGGATGGAGAATTCCTTTTGTGATTGGGGCTATGCTTTCTATCATTGCACTGTACCTTCGGGCTAATCTTCATGAAACGGAAGCTTTTGAGAATAAAAAAGAGGTGAGTGAAAAGAAAAAAGGAACTGTAAAGGAACTCATGAAACACCCGAAAGCCTTGCTTACCGTTATAGGATTAACCTTAGGAGGAACACTGGCATTTTATACCTATACAACTTACATGCAGAAATTCCTGGTGAATACCGTACATCTTACGAAGGAAGAATCTACCTTGGTCTCTTTTATTTCATTATTTATATTTGCCTGTCTCCAGCCCGTATTTGGAGCATTGTCTGACAGGATCGGAAGAAGACCTCTTCTTTTAGGCTTTGGTATCCTGGGAACTTTATGTACTGTTCCGCTTCTTACAGCGCTTAGTACAACCACCTCAATGTGGGGTGCATTTTTCCTGATTATGGCCGCTTTAATTATTGTAAGCGGATACACTTCTATCAACGCTGTAGTAAAGGCAGAACTTTTCCCTTCCGAAATCAGGGCACTTGGTGTAGGATTGCCTTATGCAGTTACAGTAGCTGTATTTGGGGGAACAGCAGAATATATCGCTCTTTGGTTTAAAAAGATTGGTTCCGAAGAATATTTTTACTGGTACATTACCGGATGTATTCTTTTTTCTCTGGTGGTATATATCGGAATGAAAGATACCAGAAAGACCTCAACACTGGATAAAGATTAATATTTTATACCCTTATAAAAAACATGCGCCACAGAGGATCTGTGGCGCATGTTCTATTTTTTAATGATAGGCTTGCTTAAATTTTTCAATCATACTGTCCAGATTATGACGCTGAACATATATACTTTTTACCTCCTCATACCTCGGCGATTTGTAGAAAACCTCATGGAAATCCATACTACCGTTTCCTACTTTTACAACTTTCTGTACTTCGATATTCAACTTTCTCAATTCGTCTTTAAAGACTTTAAATTCATCTTGTATACTACTACTCATTAATATTTTTTGGTTTTTTAATTAAAAATTACATTTACCCCTCTCAATGTTAGGGGTAACCTCTCAAATTCCGAATAAAGTTAGTAAATTTATCAACACAAAATAACACTTTGATAATATTTTATTGTATTTTTTAAAAATTATCAGATGATATTATCCAATTGATACATATTTTGTATTTTTAACTCTACGAAAAATTGTAACAACGCTATACAATCCATGAATAACAAAGCATTCTTCTTATTATTCTTTTTAATACAGCTTGGCTTTTTACAAGCCCAGAAGCTGGAATTCAAAGCACCGGATTATGCTTTAATTCAAAAAAATATTGAGAATAAAAACTCAGAATTCTATTATCCGAAACTTTTACAAAGTTTAAAAAAGAATGATACGCTTCTTACAAGCAATCAATACTGTCATCTTTACTTCGGCTATACCTTTCAAAAAGAATATAAACCTTATAAAATAGGGAAGAAAGCGGAAGAAGTAGCCAAATATTATCGTGGCGAAGGGATTTCACAAAAAGATCTTTCGAAAGGCATCCAGCTGTTTCTGGATGCTTTGGATGAAAACCCACTGGATCTGCGTGCCATGAATTATCTCGCCTATTTGTACCATTTGAATAATGATGATGATACTGCCAAAAAAATTGCAGGAAACTTCCACGGGTTATTAGGAACAATTCTTACTTCCGGTGATGGTTTGACATGTGAAACAGGTTTTCATATCATTTCCGTTACTGATGAATATGTACTTTTGAACAGATTTCAAATGGAAACCAAAGCACAAAGCCACAATGGAAAATGTGATTATCAGGAATTCGAAAAAGGCAAATATAAAATCCCGGGGTTTTATTTTGATATCAGCAGATTCTATGGAAGAATATTAGATTAATAGTCCTGTGTTTTTTATACCATTTCATCTATTACAAATAACACCTATCAATTTTTATAAAAATAAATTTTATATGATTTCGCCCTAATGATAAGGGTTTCGGAGAAGGGAAAATATTTTTTTTCAAAAAAAATAAATTTTTGTGTAACATTTTTTAACGGTTCGTCTCTAAAAGACAAATAAACCTTAAAACTTTAGAAATCATGAAAAAATTCACATTCCTTCTTATCATCATGTTATTTTTTTTAGCAGTATGCAATATATTCGGACAGGAAACAGCATATCCGTTTGAAGTAAAGAAAACCGGAAAAGGAACCCAGTCCTTACTATTTATTCCGGGGTTTGCTTCCTCAGGAGACGTATGGAACGAAACGACTGCAAAGTTTGAAAAAGATTTCACTTGTTACACCTTAACAATGGCCGGATTTGCACGAACAAAACCACAAGCAGATGCCAGTTTTAAAGATTGGGAAAAAGCAATTGCTACTTATATAAAGACTCATAAAATTGATAAACCTATTATCATCGGACACAGCATGGGAGGAGGCCTTGCTCTGGCAATTGCAGCAGACTATCCGGAGTTTGTAGGTAAGATCGTCATTGTAGATACTCTTCCTTGTCTGGCAGCATTATCTGATCCTAATTTTACTTCTAAGGAAAACAACGACTGTACCTCCACCATCGAGAAATTAACAGCGATGAATGATGAACAGTTTCGTAAAATGCAGACCCAGACTATCCCACGCCTATTGGCTGATCCTTCTATGCAGGAAACAGTGATCGGTTGGAGTATGAAATCAGACCGTAAAACATTTGCCAAAATGTACTGTGATTTTTCCAATACCGATCTCAGAGAAAAAATAAAAAATGTACAGTGTCCTTCGCTTATTCTTTTGGAGTCATTTTTCGTAAATTTAAAACCTTCAATTGAAGAGCAATATAAAAACCTGAAAAACACCAATATGCAGTATGCTTCAAAAGGTTTACATTTCATTATGTATGATGATAAAGATTGGTATTTTAATCAGCTTACTCACTTTTTATCTGCGAAATAATGGTTTTTGAAGAGATATACGAACTCTACTGGCAAAGGATATTCCGTCTATGCATGGGATATGTGAATGATACTGACCTCGCTCAGGATCTTGCTCAGGAAACATTTATCATTGTGTGGCAGCAGCTCCCGAAATTCAGGAATGAATCCAGTGTAGGAACATGGATCTTCAGAATTGCTTCTAATAACTGTCTCCGGCAGATTGAAAAGGAAAAGAAATTTACCAAAACTGATTTACCCATCAACCTGGAAGAGAAAAAGCAGGAATCCATAGAACCTCAGATACAATTGCTGTATCAATTTATCTCAGAATTGCCTGAAACGGACAGAATCATCATTTCATTGGAACTGGAAGAGGTAAAGCAGGCTGAAATAGCCCACATTGTTGGACTTTCAGAATCTAATATCCGGGTAAAAATTCACAGGATAAAAGAAAAATTAACGCAAAAGTTTAAAGAAAATGGCTACTAATATAGATTTCAAAAATATATGGAAGCAGCAGACTTCCAGCAAACCCAATCTGGAAGAGCTTCTCGGAAAGCTGAAAAAATTCAGAAACCAAAATCTACGCAGATTGGTCTTTGCCAACATTGGATTAATCACAACTTCACTCTTAATTATCTTTATCTGGTATCTCTATCAGCCTCAAATGATTACCACAAAGATCGGTATCGTACTGGTTATTCTGGCCATGGTTATGTTCCTGTTTGCCTATAACAAAATGTTTATGGTGTTTTACAAAATTGACCAGACACAATCCAATAATGAATATCTCCAAAGCTTATATGTGGTAAAAAGCAAGCAGAAGTTTATGCAGACAACCATACTCAACTTGTATTTCATCATGTTGTTTCTGGGAATTTGCTTTTATATGCATGAATACACTTCAAGAATGACCTTTAGTTCAGGTATTCTGGCGTATGCGGTTACGTTGGCCTGGATCGCTTTCAACTGGTTTTATCTGAGACCGAGAACCATAAAGAAACAAGAAGGTAAACTTAACGAATTAATCAATAAATTTGAAGAGATCAATAATCAATTAAAAGACTCATGAGTTCTTCTGACGACAAAAACCACTGGGAAAACGTATACGAAACCAAAAATCCGGATCAGGTAAGCTGGACGCAGAAAAAACCTCAAACCTCACTTGACTTTATCATGTCATCAGGATTGGGAAAAGAAGCCCGCATCATCGATATTGGTGGCGGAGACAGCAATCTTGTTGATTTTCTCCTTGAAGAAGGCTATGAAAATATCACGGTCCTTGACATCTCTGCCAAAGCTTTGGAAAAAGCACAGGAAAGACTGGGAGATGCAGCCACTAAAGTAAAATGGATCACCACAGATATTACCGCATTTGAACCTACGGAAACCTATGACATCTGGCATGACAGAGCAGCATTTCATTTTCTGACAAGTCCGGAACAGGTTTCAAAATATATTGATATTGCAGAGAAGAATGTGAATACCTTTATGATCCTCGGAACTTTTTCTAAAAACGGTCCCACCAAATGCAGCGGATTGGATATTCAGCAGTATGATGAAGAGTCATTATCCGGAAAATTTGAAAGAAGTTTTGACAAGATAAAATGTATGACTGAAGATCATATGACTCCTTTTGGCACCGCTCAGAATTTTGTTTTCTGTAGTTTTAAAAAGCGTTAATTAATTGTATGTATTTTTTATTTATTTTTAGACTCACAACTCTTAAATGAAAAATACTATGAAAAAATTATTATTTCTGCTTATTTCAGGAGCATTCTGCTCTCATTTTTATTCACAAAGTTTGGAATTTCAGGAATGCGGAACCGATGAATTAATGAAAAAACATTATGAAAGGTATCCGGAGGAAAAAGCACAGGATGATGCTTTCAACCTGAAATTATCAAAAATGATCAAAAGCGGAAAGCTCGCTTCAAAACTCAACAACCAGGTGTATGAAATTCCTGTTGTTGTACATGTTGTAGGAGATGGAAGCGCTGTAGGTACTACCAATAATAAGTCTGATGCCGATATCATTGCTTGGGTAAATTATACCAATGGGGTTTTTGCCGGCAACTCTACCAGTGGAATGTCCGGAACAAGTGCCATTCTTCCTGTTAAATTTGTTTTCGCAACCAAAGATCCCAGCTGTAATGCGACTAATGGAATCAACAGAATCAATGCTTCTACACTACCCAAATATGTAAGCGGAGGGGTAAATAACGATAATACCACCAATGCTGTAACAGCTTCTGAGATTACCGCAATGGGAATGTGGGATACTTCAAAATATTACAATATCTATGTTGTTAAAAAACTAACATCCAACTCCGGAGGTCTGAATGGTTTTGCCTATTACCCTGGAGGAAGCAATGACTATGCTTTTATGGCTACAAGTGCTTCTGCCGTGAATGCTCAGACTTTAGCCCATGAATTCGGACATGCTTTAGGTCTCAGACATACGCATCAGGGATATAATGAAACGACAGGAGACTGCCCTGTAAACAACGACTGTACATTGGATGGAGATCTTGTTTGTGATACAGAGCCTATGAAAAGCCTTTACCACTCTACTGTTCCTCATACCTGCCAGACAGGACAGATTAACCCTTGTACCAGTCAGTTATACAGTGGAGGGGAGAGAAATGTGATGGCATATACGTACTGTTTCAGAAATTTATTTACTCAGGGGCAGACTGATAGAGCAACGGCACAGCTTTTACAGTACAGACTGTCATTAATCAATTCACAAGTAGCATCTACAACTACTATTAATAACAGTGCAACATTAACGAATGCCTGTACTCCTGCTTCAATCACGAATCCTGGGGGATACAATGTGGGGATTACTTCAGTAAAATTCGGCAGCATCAACAATTACTCCAGTAATTTTAAACAGGCTGCCAATAATTTTTATGAAAACTTTACCGGGACTTATTGCTCAGGCATCTCAAAAACCACTATTCCTCAAAACTCAGCTACAACCCTTACTGTAGCTCCGGGAACAAATAATCCTCACGTTATCAAAGCGTATATTGATTATAATAATGACGGTCAGTTTAGTGAATCTACAGAATTGGTTCTTAACCAAAGCGGGGTAAGTAACGGCTCTTTTGCAACTGCTCAGGTAATACCTCCAGCCAATGCAATTCTCAATACTCCTTTAAGGATGAGAGTGATTGGTGAATTCAATGGTACGGCTGTAACAGCCTGCTATACTCCAAAATACGGACAGGTGGAAGATTATTCTGTAATTATTGAGTCTCAGGGCTTATTAGCGGTAGAAAATGCAGGATTGAAAAATTCACCTTCTATTTTTAAAGATGAAAATTCTGTATCGGTAAGAAGTCATATGAAAATCGCTTCAGTGCATATTTATGATGCTTCAGGAAGGTTACTGATGAGAAAAACAGATGTCAAATCTTCAGAATTCAAATATCCTGTTGATCAGAAAAATCTGGTTATTACTGTAACAGCAGTTCTGGAAGACGGAAAAGTAATCACTAAAAAATTAAAATTCTAAAATCCATTCATAAAAACAGTCTCAACTTTATAAAACCACAAAAGTCACAAAAGCTAAATACTTTAGTGCATTGAAGTAAACTTAAAATGATGCCACAGAAAAGCTCACATAAGATGAAAATCAAAGATTTTTACAAAACTTAGGTGTACTTATGATGCATAAAGCTTGGTTCTAAAAAACTTAAGTGTTTAAAACTTTTGTGTCTTTTGTGGTTAAAATAATCAATGTAGCTTCATAAAAAAAAGAGAGTCATTAATGGCTCTCTTTTTTGTTTATCTAATTTCTCAGGAATGATTTCTTCCTGGATTATGATTCTTTTTCTTCCTCCACTTCTACTTCGTGACGCAGCTGAGCTTTGTACAGAGTAGAGTAATATCCGTTTTTATCAAGAAGCTCAAGGTGCTTGCCTTCTTCCACAATTTTCCCGTGCTCCATTACAATGATCTTATCCGCTTTTTCAATCGTAGAAAGTCTGTGGGCAATAATAATGGACGTTCTGTTTTTGGTAATTTTTTCCGTCGCTCTCTGAATCAGCTTTTCACTTTCATGGTCTATGGAAGACGTTGCTTCATCCAGAATTAAAATTTTAGGATCGGATAAATAAGCTCTCAGGAAAGACAGCAATTGTCTCTGACCTAAGGAAATGGATGAACCTCTTTCACTTACTACATAATCATATCCGCCTGGAAGCTGCTCGATAAACTGATCTACTTCAATTTCTCTGGCACCAGCTTTTATTTTATCAAGCGTTATGCTGTCATCCCCGAACGCAAGGTTTTCAAAAATACTTCCGTGGAAAAGGAAAACATCCTGCAATACCACTCCGATATGGCTTCTCAGATTATAAAGCTCATAGTCTTTTAAATCAATATCATCAATCAGAATATTCCCGGAATTGATATCATATAATCTTGTGATCAAACTGATAATAGTAGATTTTCCGGCACCTGTTGCACCTACAATCGCTACTGTTTCTCCCGGATTTACTTTAAAATCAATTCCTTTCAGAACTTCCTGTTTCTCATCATAAGCAAAATGCACTTTCTGGAATTCAATTTTTCCGGCAAAATGATCTTTCTTCACCGTTCCGTGGTTCGGCATTGAGTTTTCTTCATCCATTAATCCCAACACTCTTTCTGCTCCTACAATTCCTCTCTGGATATTATTGAAACGGTCTGCTATCTGCCTCAAAGGACGGATCAGCATTGAAATATACTGAATAAAGGCAATCACTACTCCGGCACTGATCGTAATATAACCTCCGTAGAAAAGGATAAATCCTATAAATAATGAAGAAATAAGCTCTACTACAGGAAAGAATAGTGAGAAAATAAATACCGTTCTCAACAACGCTTCTTTCAATGTAATATTGATATCATCAAATTTCTTAAACTCAGATTCCTGTCTGTTGAATACCTGAATAATTGACATTCCGGCAAGCCTTTCCTGAACAAAAGAGTTTTGATTGGACGTCCAGTTTCTTTCATCCCCAAAAGCTTTTTTAAGTCTTTTCTGAAAGAATCTTGTAATAAGCACCATTAAAGGTAGAATAGCCAGCGTAATATAACTCAGGTGAACATTGGTACTGAACATCATCACCAATACAAACAGAATTCTCAGAATATCTCCGAATACCATCAGGAAACCATCTGTATATACCGTCGCAATTGTTTCCACATCTCCTACAGCACGCGTTACCAGCTGCCCGATAGGTGTTTTATCAAAAAATGAGGTCTTGAAATAGATCAGCTTGGCATATAACCTCTCTCTTATATCCCTGATCACATTCTGCGAGATAAAATTTGAGAAATAAACCAAGAAAAAGTTTAAAATCGTTTCTGCAAATACCAAACCTACAAGGATATAGATATGTTTCATCATCAAAGCTTTATCCTGCAGCTTTGTAATATCGTTATCCACCACCTGCATGGTAAGATAAGGTCTATAAGTAGAAACTATTGAAAGGATGATGGAAATTATAAGAGTAAGAATGAACCATGAACGAAATTTCATTCCGATAAAGAACAGCCTTTTTATAATCTCCCAGGTATCTTGTTTTTTCATTGTACGAATCGAAAGAAAGAATTAAAATAAAATTCTATGCAAAAATAAGACTTTATAAATTGCCAGCCTTTACAACTTCAACAAATCGTCATAGAAAATTTCAGATACCTATGATTTACAATATGAATATATTAAGCATTCTTTTGTATCCAGCCCAAAACATATCCTGCTGCTGCTTCCCAATTTTTTTCTCCGCAAATGAAATGACTTCTGCCCGCAAACTCTTTAAAATCCACAATACTATTGGAATCTTAATTTCTGATCCTAAAAAGAGAAATGTTCCGGTTCTTACTGATCAATAGTTTTCCCTATTTCTTCAATTTCAATTGTTTTTGTTGGTCTTTCTCTTATAAATTTGTTTTCAAGAAGTTTATAAACTCCCCAAACTGCCACAATAGAGATTAACCAACTTAGGATGTTAATTCCTGAAAACCCTGTATAATTGACATTATCTAAAGATTCAGGATCTGTTGAAGCTAAATAAACACCATAGCTGAGTCCTAAAATAATCTGGGTTCCCAAATAAATACCTATTGCCAAAAGGCCATAGTGCCATTTTGTTTTCCCAAATCTTTCGGCTAATTGTGCATAATATCGGTAGGCACCGATAAGAATAAAAATTGATAACATGATTATTATTTTGTTTTTAGTTTTTTATTTAAAATTCATATCCCACATCCACCAGATACAATCCATGTCCAGGTGCTGAAGTTCCTGCTGCATTTCGGTTTTTATCTTCAATCACTTGACGAAGATCTTCCGGCTGTAGCTTTCCGGTTCCTATTTCTACCATGGTACCGACAATAGCACGAACCATATTTCTGAGAAAACGGTTAGCCGAAACGGTGAATTTCAGTTCTGTTCCATTTTGTTCCCATTCTGCTTTATACATTTTGCAGATATTGGTTTTGTTGTCAGTCTTTAATTTTGCAAAACTGGTAAAATCCTCATACTCAAAAAGAATTTTGCAGGCCTCATTCATTTTATCAATATCAAGAGTCCTTTTCCAGTGCTGCCAGGCAGATTCTTGTGTGAATGGATTTTTTTCCAGCGAGATATAATATTCATACGTTCTGTAAGTAGCATCAAAACGGGCGTGAAAGTCATCTTTTACCGGAAAAATCCTTTTGATGGATATATCAGGCGGCAGAAAACCATTCAGCCTGCGCGGAAACTGATCGTTCAATTCCTGCTCTGTATCAAAATGGGCAAATATTTTTTTGGCATGAACACCTGTATCTGTTCTGCCTGCCCCTGTCGTTTTAATCTCTTCCCTTAAAATCGTGGAAAGTGCTTTTTCCAGTTCTTCCTGTACAGAAATAGCATCCGGCTGTATCTGGTAGCCAAAATAATTCTTTCCGTTGTAAGAAAATTCTATAAAGTATCTCAATGTATTATAATAACTCCACAAAAATACTTTAATTTAATGAAATATTTATTGAAAAGTCTTTGAGAATATTGCTCAAAATGCCTGTGAAAATTCCTATTTTTGCAATCGTATGAAAAGATGGTACCTTTATCCTTTTTCCCTTGGTTATCATTTGGTAACGGGTATCCGGAACACGATGTATGATCTGGGAATTTTTAAGTCGACAAAATTCAAGACACCGATAATCAATGTCGGAAACCTTTCTGTGGGTGGAAGCGGGAAGTCACCCATGGTGATGTATCTTGCCCAGTATTTATCCAAACATTACAGAACAGGTGTACTTTCACGGGGTTATGGAAGACTGACCAAAGGTTATGAAGTAACCAATTACGAAAGCAATTACAAAGTAGTGGGTGATGAAGCCATGCAGCTTTTTGAACGTTTTAAAAATCGTTTTGTCATTGCCGTTTCAGAAGAACGTGTTCCCGGAGCTAAAAAAGTAATTGATGATATGGATCTTCAGGTTCTTGTACTGGATGATGCCATGCAGCATAGGGCTATTAAGGCTGGATTCAATATTTTGATGACTGATTTTAATGATCCTTTTTTTAAAGATTATGTACTTCCAGCAGGAGATCTCAGAGAATCAAGATCCGGCTACAAAAGAGCAGACATCATTATGGTCAGTAAATGTCCTGATGAGCTTACTGAGGAAACAAAAAGGTATTACATCTCAAGAATCAGACCTTCTTATGGGCAGAAAGTTTTCTTTTCATCCATTGGTTATGACGAAAATGTATACGGAAAAGATAAAATGCTTCCGGATAACAACCTGAATTATTATGATATTTTACTGATCACCGGAATCGCCAATCCTAAACCGCTTCTGGAACATCTTGCAAAATTTTCAAAAAGGGTAAAACATTTAAAATTCAGAGATCATCATAATTTCACCGATGAAGATATTAAAAAAATCGTTGCTGAGTATAAAAAATTGGGAGAATATAAACTGATATTAACCACAGAGAAAGATTATGTACGTCTGAAAACTTTTGACTATCTTAGAGATATTGTTTACTACTGGCCTATCAATGTACTTATTGATAAGAAAGAAGAATTCAATCAAATCATCTTAGACTATGTTAGAAAAAATTAAAGAGACTGCAGATTTTATTAAAAATATTATTCAGGAAACCCCTGATTTTGCAGTCGTTTTAGGATCCGGGCTGGGGAAACTACAGAATGAAATAGAACCGATCCATGTTTTAGAGTACAAAGAAATCCCCCATTTTCCACAAACCACAGTAGCCGGACATACCGGAAAGCTCATTTATGGACTTCTGGAAGGAAAAAAAGTCCTGATGATGAGCGGTCGTTTCCATTATTACGAAGGGCACTCAATGGAAACTGTGACTTTCCCTGTAAGAGTTTTTCATCTGCTGGGAATTCAAAATCTTATTCTTTCCAATGCCTGTGGCGGAGTGAATCCTGCTTACAGCGTTGCCGATATCGTTATTCTGAAAGACCACATCAACATGATGCCTGAGCATCCGCTTCGTGGAAAAAATATTGATGAGCTTGGACCTCGTTTTGTGGATATGAGCGAGCCTTACAACAAAAAAATGATTGCTACAGCAGAACAGGCTGCCGCTGACCATCATATTAAAATCCATCAGGGAGTTTATGTAGCATTACAGGGACCAACTTTTGAAACTCCTGCCGAATATGGTATGATCAAAGCCATTGGTGGTGATATGGTAGGAATGAGCACCGTTCCCGAAGTAATCGTTGCCAGACATATGGGAATGGATGTATTCTGTATTTCCGTGATCACAGACCTTGGCGGACCAGATGTAGCTTTTGCCGTTTCTCACGAAGAAGTTTTGAATGCAGCCAATAAAGCAATGCCCAATGTAATTGCTGTTGTAAAAGGTTTGATTAAAAACTATCAATAAAAATATTTCACAAATATTACAACCGAAGACACAACATTCCCCTCCCACGGAGGGGTGGCGAAAATTCAAAGAATTTTTGACGGGGTGGTTTACACATTCTCATATCCCATAGAATCCATCAATATTATAAATTTTTCCTAATTCAACAGAAATCAATCTCAGATTGCAATTCATTGTTTAGATTTGTACAAATGAAATTGTCGAGATGAAAAAGTTGATATTAATTTTTATGATGGGTATTTTTGGGATAAGCTATTCACAAAAAGTCCCGGCCACTCTTAAAACAGGATTTTCAAAGGAAGCACTACAACAGAAACTGGAAGATGAAGATGGAAAAGCCATTACCATTCAGCAGATTCTTGATCAGCATAAAGGAAAAGTTCTGGTTATCGATTTTTGGGCAGGATGGTGTAGAGATTGCTTAAATGCCCTTCCCAAAGCGAAGGAATTAGAAGAAAATAACAAGAATATTGATTTTGTATTTCTATCATTAGACCGTTCAAAAGAAGGGTTTGAAAAAAGTCTTGAAAGGTTCGATATGAAAAACAAAGAAAATTATTGGTTTGCTTCCGGTTGGAAAAATGATTTCAATAACTATGTAGATCTTAACTGGATCCCAAGATACATGGTAATTGATCAGAAATCATCTATTGCAAAATATTATGCAATATCACCTGAAGACCCTGAACTTCAGCAAACCATAAACAAACTTTTAAAATAACCGTCATTTATTTTAATCTGAAAAACATAAAAACTCATTGAAAATCATCAGATTTCAATGAGTTTTAAAATTTTATTTATTGAATACCATGATCACAAGAGAAGCTACAGAAAAGGATTTAGAAATTCTTTTAGAATTTGAACAGGGAGTCGTTACCGCAGAAAGACCTTTCAACAGTACACTTATTGAAGGAGAGATTCATTATTATGATTTAAAATCTCTGATACAGTCTCCGGATGCAACTGTAATCGTTGCTGAAGAAAATAACGAGATTATTGCATCAGGATATGCCCTTATCAAAAAATCGGAAAAATATTACAATCAATTTGAGAAGTATTCTTATCTGGGATTTATGTACGTAAAGCCGGAATACAGAGGAAAAGGAATCAATAAAGTGATTACTGATGAACTTATTTCCTGGTCAAAATCAAGAGGAATCAGTGAAATAAGACTGGATGTATATGCTCAAAATGAATCTGCCATAAAAGCTTATGAAAAAGCAGGTTTCGAGCCTCACCTTCTCACCATGAGACTGAAATAGTAAAAGGCTGGAAGCAGGAAGATCGAAGTAGTTTTAGTGCAATAAATAATCGGGTATTCTTTTAATTAATTTTCAATAAGTCGGGTTATAAATTTCTCTATCGACCACATTAACTTCAAGCCTCCAGCTTCAAACTTCCCTTCTATAAAAACTTACCGTAAATAAAGGAATCCATATCTTTGTATATGGATTTTTCTTTGCCTCTTCGTAAAATTATTCATGTAGATATGGATGCATTCTATGCTTCTGTGGAGCAGCATGATAATCCTACATTGAAAGGCAAGCCTATTGCGGTTGGAGGACAACATCGTGGCGTAGTTGCAGCAGCAAGCTATGAAGCCAGAAAATACGGAGTACGCTCTGCAATGCCCAGTAAGACAGCCAAAGAAAAATGTCCACATCTTATTTTTGTTCCTCCCCGATTTGCCAGATATAAAGAGATCTCCAAAAAGATCCGGGAAATTTTCTATGAATATACCGATCTGGTAGAACCCCTGTCACTGGATGAAGCTTATCTGGATGTTACCGAAAATAAAAAAGGGATGGAATCTGCCAACCTCATCGCCAAAGAAATCCGTCAGAAAATTTTTGAACAAACCGGGCTTACAGCTTCTGCAGGCATTTCGGTCAATAAGTTTTTGGCTAAAGTAGCTTCCGACATCAATAAACCGAATGGCCAGAAAACCATTCATCCCGATAAAATGGAGCATTTCCTTGAAGAATTGCCTGTAGAAAAATTTTATGGTGTTGGAAAAGTGACAGCTAACAAAATGTTTAGTTTAGGAATTTATAAAGGAAAAGATTTAAAAAAGAGATCACTTGAAGATCTGGTAAGGCTTTTCGGAAAGTCCGGCCAGCATTATTACAATGTGGTACGTGGGATTCATACTTCTGAGGTAAAACCTCATCGGATTCAGAAAAGTGTGGCTGTGGAAAGAACTTTCTTTGAAGATCTTCTGGATGAACAGCAGATTAACGAAAAACTGGAAAGTCTTGGAGAAGAAC
The DNA here is from genome assembly GCF_021869745.1 of Chryseobacterium sp. MEBOG07. NCBI lineage: Bacteria > Pseudomonadati > Bacteroidota > Flavobacteriia > Flavobacteriales > Weeksellaceae > Chryseobacterium > Chryseobacterium sp. MEBOG07. Next base: position 998,536 of record NZ_CP084579.1, on the reverse strand, counting down.
TTCACCAAAGATTACAAAAAAATAATATTCTCGGGAGATCTTTAACTTTAAAAATAAAGTATAAAGACTTTTCTCTTTTCACAAGAAGTATAACAAGGGAAGATTATTTCTCATCACCGGAACAATATTTCAGCACCGGAAAAAAACTTTGGGAACTCCGACCTTTTGACAAAGCAGTACGTTTGCTCGGATTGTCTCTCTCCCAACTGAATACGGAAGAAAAAAAACAGATTTCCGTTCAACTAAAAATCCCGTTTGAAGAATTCGAAAATGAATAGGTCATATTTTTTCGCTACCTTGTATGAACCAAATCAGCAAATTTATGAACCCAACCATGATTCAGTTTTTCCATTGGTATTCTGAAGGCGACGGAAAATTGTGGAAAGAAGCCGAAAAACAGGCCGGATACTTAGCAAAACTTGGAATTACTTCTGTATGGTTTCCTCCTGCCTATAAAGGCACCAATGGCGGTTATTCTATCGGATATGATGCCTACGACCTTTATGATCTTGGAGAGTTTGATCAAAAAGGAACCCTTCCTACCAAATACGGCACTAAAAACGATTATACAAAAGCAATTAAAGCCTTAAAGAAACAAAATATACAAGTCATTGTAGACATTGTACTGGGGCATAAAGCCGGTGGTGACGAACTGGAAAAATTCAAAGTCGTAAAAGTAGATGAAGAGAACAGGGAAAAAGTAATTTCCGATGTCATCGAAATAGAATCTTACACGAAATTTACCTTTCCCGGAAGAGGAAAAAAATATTCTGATTTTGAATGGAACTTCACCTGTTTCAGCGGCGTAGATTACGCTGAGGGTATGGATTCTCATATCTTCAAAATACAGTCAGAATACGGAAATGACTGGGAGGAAATGATAGATGACGAAAAAGGAAATTATGATTACCTGATGTATAATGATATTGAGCACCGGAATCCTTTTGTACGGGAAGAGCTCAATAATTGGGCAAAATGGTATTTTGACCAGACCGATTTTGACGGGGTAAGACTGGATGCTTTAAAACATATTTCTTTTGATTTTTATAAAGAATGGCTGACTCTGCTCCGTTCCAATTCCGGAAAAGATATTTTCGCTGTTGGAGAATACTGGGCTCCTGGATATCTTCATCTTCTTCAAAAATACATTGAGGTAACAGAAGGCTGTATGAGTCTTTTTGACAGTTCGTTACAGAATAATTTCCATACAGCTTCCAGAGAAGGAGATTCTTATGATCTCCGGAGAATTTTTGAAGAAACTCTTACTCAGGCAGATCCTATGCATTCTGTAAGTTTGGTGGCCAATCATGATACACAACCTTTACAAGATCTTGAAGCTCCTGTAGAACCATGGTTCAAACCAATTGCCTATGCACTTATTTTATTGAGAAAAGAGGGTTATCCGTGTATTTTTTATCCTGATCTCTATGGAGCTCATTATGTGGATAAAGATAGAGAAGGTAATGATCAGGAAATATTTATGCCCAAAGTAGACGGCATTGAAGAATTATTAAAAGCAAGGAAAGACCATGCCTATGGTGACCAGCAGGATTATTTTGAAGATGCCAACTGCCTTGGATGGGTACGGATGGGTGATGATGAACATAGCGGGTGTGCTGTTGTTCTAAGCAATAAAGATTCTTACAACAAGCCTATGGAAGTGGGAACACTATATGCTGGAAAAAAATTCAAAGATCTGTTGAAAAGATCCAAAGAGAAAGTAACCATTGATGAAAACGGATGGGGAGATTTCCCTGCTCCGGCAGGAAATGTGAGCGTTTGGATTCCTGAATAAGATTAATTTTTAAAATCTCTCTTTCAATGACCCTTGTCAAGGTTTAAAACCTTGACAAGGGAAAGACATTATATTGTATTAGAATACTCTATTTTAGCAATAGATATATTGACAGTTCCAAACATCTATCGCCCATTCACAGCATTGTCCTTCTTCATTGGAGGTACAACATACTTTACCCCAATTTAAATCTCCGGCTTTTAAACTCTTCAATTCCTGACGGTTCAATTTTCTTACTTTAACATCTTTGTTTGTTTTCATAATTACTATTTTTTATGGTTTAGTAATTAAATATACATTAAAAATAGCAATTATAAATACACATTCAATATCAAATACTTGATTTAGCATACATAATCAATAGATAAGTGTCAGAATATTGAAAGTATAGTAAACCACCCCGTCAAAAATTCTTTGAATTTTCGCCACCCCTCCGGAGGAGGGGAATGTTTACGTCTTCAGTTGGAATATTTGTTAAGATTAGAAATTTTCAATGGTGTTATCTGTGAAAAAATTAGTGCTATTAGTGTTGAAAAGGTAATCTAAACACAAATCTCACGAACAAGAGCACAAATATTCACTAATTACAATGGTGTTATTTGTGAAAAATTAGTGCTATTAGTGTTGAAAAGGTAATCTAAACACAAATCTCACGAACAAGAGCACAAATATTCACTAATTACAATGGTGTTATTCGTGAAAAAATTAGCGTTATTAGTGTTGAAAAAACTAGTTCAGCATTTTATATTCACTTGGAGAAATTCCTACTTTGGTTTTGAACAGCCTTGTAAAATGCTGTGGATATTTAAAGCCTAAATCATAAGAAATTTCGCTGATTGTTTTTGCCTGATCCAGAATTTGTTCTTTAGCAATATCAATAAGTTTGTTGTGGATAAATTCCTGAGCAGAAATTCCCAGTTCTTTTTTAATCAGGTCTCCGAAATAATTAGCAGACAGATTTAGTTTTTCTGCAAAGTAATTGACCATAGGGAAACCTATATTTTTTGGATTCTCAGATTTTAAATAATCATCTACGAGATTTTCAAATTTCCCGATAACTCCCTGGTTGATATGATCTCTTGTAATAAACTGACGGTCATAAAATCGCATGCAGTAATTCAGGAACAGTTCAATATTATTAACAATTAAAGATTTGCTGTGTTTATCAATAGCCTGTTCCAGCTCCAGTTTAATATTTTTAAAGCAATCCAGCACCACTTCTCTTTCTTTTTCGGAGAGATGAAGCGCTTCATGTACATCATAAGAGAAAAATGAATAGTCTTTGATGTTTTTTCCTAAGTTGGTTCCTTTTATTAAATCCGGATGAAAAATTAAGGCAAAACCTGCAGGCTGAACAAATCTGTCTTTATTATAAATTCCATAGGTCTGCCCGGGAGCAATAAAAACTAAAGTTCCTTCCTGATAATCGTAGCTGTGTTTTCCATACTGCATGTCTCCACACATTACATCTTTCAGAAAAACGGTATAAAACCCAAATGTTCTTTTATACTGGCAAATAGGATCGGATTTGGAAAAATCTATGATACTTACCAGCGGATGCAGGGTTTCATGATTCGCCATTTTATTATATTCCGAAACCGTATTATAGATTTCAACCTCCTGATTTTCCATGAAGTATATTTTTATTACTATTCAAAATTACCACTTTCATTTGTAATTGAAATAAGGTCTGTAAAATTGGTAAGTAATTCGGTAATCTGTATAAGTATGGTTTACGGGAAAGTTTCGACTTTTGTATCGTTATGGAAACTTTTAATACAACCATCTTTCCGAAAGGGGAAAAAGCTCCTTCGGATTATTTCTCCGGAGGAACAGCGTGGGTTCATATCCTTAAACCCAATGAAGACAACCTGAACTGTCAGATCGGAAATGTCTTGTTCGAACCGGGATGCAGAAATAACTGGCACTCTCATGGCGGTGGACAGATTTTAATCGTAACTTCAGGAACAGGATTCTATCAGGAAAAGGGGAAGTCTGCTCAGGTTTTACATGCTGGAGATATTGTCAACATTCTTCCAGATGTCATCCACTGGCATGGGGCTGCTCCGAACAGTGAGTTTACCCATATTGCCATCAATCCCAATACCCAAAACGGAATTGTGGAATGGCTGGAACCTGTAACAGACGAAGAATATAATAAATTATCAACCTAAACTAAATATAAAAAATGAGTACAATCACAGTAAAAGCTTATGGTGCAGAGTCTACCACAGCAGATCTGAAAGAAATGAATATTGAAAGAAGAGAAGTAACCTCAAAAGATGTAGAAATTGAAATTCTATACTGCGGGGTATGCCACTCTGATCTTCATACCGCAAGAAACGACTGGGGCGGATCTTTGTATCCTGCAGTTCCAGGACATGAAATCGTGGGAAGAATTACTAAGGTAGGAAGCGAGGTTTCCAAATTTAAAGTAGGTGATCTTGCAGGAGTAGGATGTATTGTAGATTCTTGCGGACATTGCGAAAGCTGCAAGCATGATCTGGAGCAATATTGTCTGAATGGTTTCACAGGGACATACAACGGAAAGGACAAGCATTTGGGAGGTCATACTTTTGGAGGATATTCTCAAAAAGTAGTTGTAGATTCTCACCACGTTTTAAAAGTACCTGAAAATCTTGATCTTGCAGCTGTAGCTCCTCTTCTTTGTGCAGGTATTACAACCTGGTCACCTTTAAAACACTGGAATGTAGGTCCTGGCTCTAAAGTAGCTGTTGTAGGGCTAGGTGGTTTGGGTCACATGGCTATCAAACTGGCAAAAGGATTGGGAGCTGAGGTTACCCTGTTCTCAAGAACTCCTGGAAAAACAGATGATGCTAAACAGCTGGGTGCTGATCATGTTATCATTTCTACAGATGATGCACAAATGGATTCTGTAAAAGGAAAATTCGATGTGATCATTGATACGGTTCCTTATGTACATGATGTAAATCCATATGTTTCCACGTTAAATATTAATGGAACGCATGTTCTTGTAGGATATTTGGGAGGTTTAGAACCTATTCTGAATACTGTTCCTATGATATTGGGAAGAAAGTCTGTAGCTGGTTCAGTAATTGGTGGTATTGCGGAAACTCAGGAATTACTGGATTTCTGTGGTGAACATAATATTGTTTCAGAAATTGAAATGATCAAAATGCAGGACATCAACGAAGCTTATGAAAGAATGTTGAAAAGTGATGTAAGATATCGTTTCGTTATTGACATGCAGTCTTTGTAATTTTTCTATAGAATAACAAAAACAGGCTCTTCGGATTGAAGAGCCTGTTTTATTTTTTAAGGTTTTGGCTAAATGTATTCTGATCGTTATTCAGCATATATTTGTTTTCTTCAGCATATTGACTGTTATTTCTTTCCATATCCTGAAAAGCCCATGCTGCCATGGCATCAATAACAGGAGCAAGTTTGTTGCCTGCTTCACTCAGTTTATAAGTCACATGAGGTGGCACTACAGGTTTTGCTATTCTGATAATTAATCCATCTGCTTCCAGTTGTTTCAAGTGTTGGATCAGCATTTTTTCTGTTACCGCAGGAATTGCTTTTTTCAATTCACTGTATCTTTTTTCTCCTGTAGAAAGATTGAACAGGATAATGGGTTTCCAGAATCCGCCAATTCTTTCCATGACATACATTACAGGACAATCCTGTACTGTCTTTTTATTTTCCTGGATAGTTGAACTCTCTTTGATCGCTGTCATAGTTACATACTTTAGGGTAAGTACTTGTATAAAAGTAAGTACAAATATAACTTTGTTCTCAGAAATAAAAAAATATTTTACCTATGAAAATTATAATCACAGGATCATTAGGAAATGTAGCCAAACCATTAGCACAACAATTAGTGGCAGAAGGACATGATATTACCATTGTAAGCAGTAGCGATGCAAGAAAACAGGATATTGAATCTCTGGGAGCAACGCCAGCTATAGGGTCTATCACAGACGTTCAGTTTTTAACTCAAACATTTGAAGGAGCAGATGCTGTTTTTGTAATGACTCCTCCAGCGATCAGTCCGGATAAGATTGTGGAAAACACGACCAATGCGGGAAAAAATTATGCTGAAGCTTTAAAAAACGCCCATGTAAAAAGAGCGGTTATGCTTAGCAGCGTAGGTGCTGAATCTCCAGTTGAAAACGGTCCGATTGCCGGTCTTCACAATATTGAAAAAATATACAATGAAGTAGAAAATACCTCTTTTACTTTTTTAAGAGCCGGGTATTTCTATAATAATTTTTTCAATGATATTCCATTAATTCAGAATGCGGGCATCATTGGAAGTAATTATCCGGCAGGTATTGAAGTACCGGTAGTACACCCTACTGATATTGCCAAAGCTGCTGCTGAAGAACTTGTAAAAACCCAAAATAATAACAGCATCACATATATTGTGAGTGATGTACGAAAAGCTTCTGATTTTGCTAAAGTTTTAGGAACCTCAGTCAATAAACCTGAGCTTCCATGGGTAGAATTTTCTGATGAAGAAGCCTTAAATGGAGTGCTGCAGGCCGGACTTCCAAAAGATATGGCAGAACTGTATGTTGAAATGGGTAGAGGGATAAGAACTGGAGTGGTACAAAAGGACTTTATTGATCATGGTTCTGTTGTAACAGGAAATGTTAAGTTAGAAGATTTTGCAAAGGAGTTTTCTTCTCGATTCTAATTTCTTTTGTCTTGAAACAAAAGAAACAAAAGTTCAAGACTGGAATCAAAATGCTAAAAATAATTTTTGTTCTCTAAAAATTCTAAACTCGCGCGGATTCACTATTAATTTATTATCAAACTCGAACCCCGCGCTTCAAACAGTAGAATTTTCTTAACGTTCACAAAACTTATTTTTTTTACGCTTTTAATTCCTAAGTCAGTTAAAAAACAGTTTCGGCGCACCAAAGGTGCGCCGAAACTTATATTACCATATTATCTTTTTACTCTTCGGACTATTTCTGTTCTTTCAGAGTTTCTTTTAATACTTTCAGTTTTCCATCAATAGGCTGATCAACTTTTAATCCTAAAACTTCTGCAACCAAAGGATAAACATTAATATTAGCAAATTCGCTGATGATCAGATTATTTTTAAACTCCGGTCCCCAGGCAAAGAAAGTAGCTTTCATTTCCGGAACAACTTTAGGATTGTACCCATGTTTTCCAATTGATGATTTTTTGCCTTTCTCCAGGAATATTTTCGGAGCTTTCGGGATCAGAAGAATCTGTCCTATTCTGTTGTATTGATCGTCTCTTGTTGCAAAATGCAGATATTTAGGAAGCTTTTTATCCAAATATACTTCGTAATCATCTGTTTTATTTGCTTTCAGTTGTTTGTAAACCGCTTTTACCTCATCAGGGTTTTTAACGTAAACTCTTAACAAAGTCTGAGAATTGTAAAAGTCAAATCTGTTTTTATCCAAAAGAACAGCCGGGATTTCCAAAGGTGTACCTCCGTCTACTTTGATCATTCCGTGATCGGAAACAAAAATAAAGTTGACATTTTTTAAGCCTAATCCATCTACTTTCTGAACAAGATCCCCTATTGCGTGATCGATCAGATGAACAGCAGTTTCAGTTTCTTTCGTATCCGGGCCGTAATGATGCCCGCGTCCATCCACTTCCGGGAAATATAAGGAAATAAAATGCGGTCTCTTATCTTCCGGTAATTTCAACCAGTTGACTACTTTTTCTACTTTTTCGGAAGGGGTAAATTTTTCATGATAAGGATAATAATAAGAAGGTCTCATTCCTCCGGCATCACTGGCGGATCCTACCCACATTAAAGAAGCTGATACCATTCCTTGTTTTTCAGCGAGCCCCCAAAGTGGAGTTCCCCCATACCAGCTGCCGTCTTCAGCATTTTTCTTGCTGCTCATCGCATAAGTTTCCTTTCTCTTGTAATCATAGAAAAAGTTATCAATCAAACCATGATGAGAAGGGTAAAGTCCGGTGATCAGGCTCCAGTGATTGGGAAACGTAATACTTGGATAGCTGGGAATCATTGCTTCTGCTTTTACTCCACCATTAGCAAGCTTCAACAGGTTTTCAGCATTATATTTTTGAGCATAATCATAACGAAAACCATCTGTAGATATCATAATTACATAAGGTTTAGACTGTGCTTCCGTACTGTTTTGTCTACCCGGTATAACGACCTGAGCAGTATCAATATTTACCTGTTGCGCAAAAGCCGTAAAGGAAATGAGCAGCAGTAAAAAATGGATTCCTCGCTTCATTATTTTAAAATTTTCGGCAAAGTTACATCCTATACCTCTCCCTGAAAAGTTTAAGAGATTAAAAGTATATTAAAACCTCTTATTTTTTTCGAATCAAAATTAATATCTGTTAAATAGGTCTTTTCATTTCAAATTGTGACAGCCAATTGTTGAGGCCAATCTTTTCACTGAGAAACTTACTGATATTTTCTGAGGAGTCATCCACATTGTTCAGGGCTATAGGCTGTCCGTTATTTTTTTGTAAGATAGCATTGAAAAGCATGGTGCCAACTCCTTGATTTCTATAATTTTTATCAACAGCAATCTGATATACTTTTTTTGATGCAGGACCGTAGATGATATAACCTACCAATCTTTCACCATCATAAGCTCCCAGCGTTACATAATTTTCGGGCATGGGTTCCAATACAAAAACAGATCCCTGCCAGGAAGGTTCAATATCCCAGAATGAACATAACTTCTCCCATTGAAAGTCTTTCAGCTCCTGGATAGAAACCTCAGCATTTTCTTTTCCTTTCTTAATATTTCCGTTAAAGCAAAGCAGTCTTCGAACAATCGTGAAGCCCAGATTTTCATAGGCTCTGATTGCATTTTGATTTCCTTCAATCACTTCAAGCAGTAATATATTGGCATTTCTTTCTTTCAATACAGGAATGATAAAGTCATACATTTTCCTAACCAATCCTTTGCCTCTGCTTTCCGGAACGACACCAGTACCTCCATTATAGATTGTTTTCTCGCCATTTTCAACTTTTTCAGCCTGAAGAATAAAGCTTACCAACCGCCCTTCCTCAAATGCTCCGACAGAGATATTCATATCCAATTTTTCAGCTCCAATTTTTGAAATAAGAACCTCTTTTGTTAAATGAAAAGGAACAATATAATCAGAAAATGAATGGTTAAACACTGATAAAATTTCATCTATACTTGTATTTGCTAATGTTTTGAACTCCATTGATATTTTAAATTATCAGATTAAAAATCACCATCCTAATAACACGATCTTCTTTCTAATCCGGGTATACACAAATATATGGATTTTACAGCAATCCCCCTAGAATGGGTACTTTAAGAAAAAATGATACCCCTGAAAAATCAGAGGTATTCATTGCTAAATATTTAAGGTGTATTAAAAAAATTACTCTTTAATCAGTTTTTCGTAAGATGTAGTTCCATCTTTAAGCTGAATTTCAAGATAATAGCTTCCTGTCTTCAGATCTTCGACACTGATGTTTTCTCCATCCGGTCTTACTGACTTCACTTTTCTTCCAGTTGCTTCGTAGATATCAATGGATTTTATCTTATCAGCGTTTTTGAAATTCACAGTTGTTTTAGCAGGATTTGGGTAAAGATTTACCTTCTTGCTATTGGCAGCAATTTCATTGGTTGATAAAGTAGCGGCTGCCATTGTTAATGATGCATATCCTCTTCCTGCATCATGATAACCGATCCCTGTCCCTGTTTTTCTTGAATAAAAGATGTTGATTGTTCCGGCTGCGTTCGCAATAGCAAAATCTCCCGCTCCTCCGGAAAGTGATCTTGTTGCCACCACAGTTCTTGTAGATCCAGATATGGTATTGGAAGATTCTGTCCAGTCTTGAGAACCATCAACGTTAGGTGTTGTCATTCCAATAAATGTATAATCTCTATTAGTTGATGAATTATAAATAAATCCATCTGAGCCTGAAGCCATCCCCCCTGTATTTACACCATTTCCTCCAAAACCTATTCCCAACATAGAGTTGCTGTCTCCTGTTACTGTAAGAGTTACTCCTGCTGGAGTCGTGTCTAATTTCACCGTCATGGCTGTTGCCGGTAAATTTACCGTTCCTGACGAAAACTGTGCCCAGGCAAAATTTGCAAGAGCTAAACTAAGTGCTAGTAGAGTTTTTTTCATATCAATTTTTTAAAAGATTAATAATTTCCTTGTTATTGGTTTGTAATGCGTATTCAAAAGGGGTCATTCCCATTGAGTCTTTTTTTGTTTTATCTGCTTTATATTTAAGCAGCTGTTCTATCAGTTCCTTATTTCCAGATTTTACAGCCCAGAATAAAGGGGTGTATCCTGTGGCATCTGCAATATTAGGATCTGCTTTTTTCTTCAATAGATGTTCTACCAGATCTTTATTGTATTTTATGGCAAGACCTGCCAGTGCCGTTCCTTCACGGCTTTTATAGTTCACATCTTTTACGTTGTCGATCAAAAAATCTGCAACACTTGTATTCCCTCTGTAACAGGCTAAAATAAGTGGTGAAAAACCATTTTCATTAACCTGATTAATGACATCTGGGTTTTCTTTCATCAGTTCCTGTACTTCAGTAACTGTTCCGCTTCTGGCAACATCAAATATTGATTTCGCCTTTTCCTGACCCAATAGCAATGAGCTCAGAAATAGTCCTAATACCAAGATTATGTTTTTCATTGTTTTACCATTACGTAATTGTATTCAATATTAACATTCTCAGCTACTTTCTTGGTTACCATTTTAGGGATGGTCACTTTATAATCTACGGGTCTCGCTACAAAACCACCCTGCATATATATTTTACCATCTTTTGCATATAGAGTTGCTGCAGAAGTAATGGCTTTGTCTACTCCGTGAAAATTAAGAGTTCCCTGAACTGTATATTTTTGAGGGCTTGTGCTCAGCTTTGTTTTATCAAAGTTGATGATTTTCCCTTTGAAAGTTGTTTTCGGGTATTTTGCAGATTCTGCATAACTTTCATTAAAATGTTCTTCCATTAATTTTGTTTTAAAATGAAAGTTTTTAACAGTTGAAACCGATGCCATTTCACCGTTGTCTGCATTTAGAATCACTACATTCGTGTCATCCTGAGCAAAAATATTATCAAACAGAGGCACCGAAGCTTCGAAAGTAAGTTTCCCAGTTTTAGAGCTGTATTTTTGTGCTGAAGCGTACCCTGCAGAAAGGAGTAACACGCTTAATAATGTTATTTTTTTCATATCAATTTTTTTAATTTTCATTTAATCCGTCAGCTTTCCATTTGATGAAAATATTGATCTGGGCTGCAGACAGAGAGCCTCCCTGCGGCATTTTTCCGGGATCACCGTTCGGTCTTTGGATACGGTCCAGAATTCCGTCTATGTTATTTTTCACCTGATTATAAGTAACGAGAGGTTTGAAGCTTCCTGCAGAATGGCAGCCTATACAGCTGTTATCTACAATTGGTTTCACCTCTGCAGTGTAATTTACAGGGGTAGTGATGGGTCTATTATCAGAAATCTCTTCATAAGTTCTGCTATCACAAGCCGTCAGTATGATTGCTGACGATACTATTAATAAGGATGTTAGCTTTTTCATATTAAAAAACTCTATAAAGATTAAACCCAAAGAAAATATGCCCTTTTCCCCATGCTCCTGTGGCATTAGTAAGATATCCGATATCGGAGTTTATCTGGGAGTTCGTCAGTAAAAGCTGGAAAACGTGTCCTCCTGTTTCTATATCCATCCCCAATGAAAGAGGGTTTTTATAGAAACTGTGATCATCAAAATTCACAAAGTATTCTGCATTCAGAGAAACTCTTTTTGAAATTTTATAACGTCCTCCCAAACCTGCCAAAAACTGGTTTTTGTTTTCAATGGTAGGTTCGTAAAGATTTTTATGAACAAAGGAAGGGGTAAGCTGTAACGAGAACTTATCACTGAACCTTCTTGAGATTAATGCCTGTGTAAGATAAGAAAGCCTGTCACTAAACTTAAGGTGCGGATAAGTATCTTTACCCAATTCTGTATTGGCAGCCATTACATTATAGCCTACAATATCTACAGGAAAGTTTTCGTTTTGTTTTACCAGTCTGTATTTCACTGCTCCTTCAAACGTTTTCATATTCGTTTCTCTGGAAAGACTTACAGATACTGCATCTGAAACACCGTAGATAACGCCTAGCTTGGTTGAGGCATGATCCAGACCGAAAAAGTCTTTAAATCCTGCGCTTATATCTCCAAATCTATGGGCTACGATGATGTACCATTCTTTTTTGGCAGCCAGTTTTGTGGATTGTCCCGTAACAATCTGAAGGGCTTTGAAAGCGGGTTGTGAGGTTTCTGTATTGGTTTTCACCGTGTCAATATCTTTCAACAGATCTTCCTGTGCAAAGGCAAGACCTGAAGAAAATACTGACAAAAATAAGAGAGTTTTTGTCATATACAATTTAGATTAAATTATTGCTACAACAAACTTATTGAGTTCTCAATTCATAAACAGGTGATAAAAGTCACCAAAGAAATTGTTTTTATCAATTAAGAAGATAAACTTTCCAAACAAATAAAATTAGTCAACTCTAACATTTTCATTTACAGGAACTTTTATTCCTTCTTTCGTCTGAACAATTTCACCTTCGCTTTCAATTTTTTTCAAAACTCTGCTTACGACTTCTCTGGAAGTTCCCAAACTGCTGGCAATTTCACGATGGGTTATCTTAATAGGATTGTTTCCGGTAGATGAAATCTGCTGGTTAATATAATTCAGAACCCTTTTATCCAATCTGTGGAATACGGCATCATTCACCATACTCATGACTTCTGAAAACCTCCGGTCATATTCATGGTAAAACACTTTATTGATCTCAGGAAATTTTATCAGCCATTCATGCATTATAGAAACAGGAATCAAAACAGCTTCTGAGTCTTCTTCTGCAACGGCGTACACTCTGCTGATATAATCTGTCAGAATGGAAGAAAAGGTCATAAGACAGCTATCTTTTGGCTTAATATAATAGTAGATGAGTTCTCTTCCATCATTAAGAGTAAAAACCTTGATAGAGCCTTTTATTAAGAAGGGTACAAATTTATTTTTCTGCCCTTCTCTTATGATTTCAGTTTTTGCTTTTATATCTATTGCAACCGCATGCTTTTCGAGCTCAGATAAAAAATCGGAACCTAAAAAGCCAAATTTACTTACAGCGAACGAGTTATCAATCATATCTTATATTTTCTACTTTTTCTAAAACAAAGATATAAAATTGCCATATCCTTATTATATATTTTTATTTTATTAAAGAAAATTAACAATTAGATAAATTCAATCTTCATTTCTTTATTGCAGAGTGGAGGATATAAAAAATGCCCTGGTAAAAACCAGGGCATTCTTATTTTATTGTAAAAAGAAATCTTACGCTTGAACGTTGTTCCCTCCTAATACGAAAGGCTCAACTTCTTTGATTTCTCCGAACTGCTGCTCGTAATTAGCGATGTTCTGTTGAAGAGCGTTTAATACTCTTTTAGCGTGAAGTGGAGCAAGAATAACTCTTGATCTTACTTTAGCTTGCTGAACACCTGGCATCAACTGAATAAAGTCTACTACAAATTCAGATGGAGAGTGGTTTACTAAAGCTAAGTTAGCATAGATACCAGCAGCTACCATTTCGTTTAATTCGATGTTGATGTTTCCGTCTTGTGGATTTTGATTGTTGTCCATTGTTATAAATTATGTTTTTAAAATTCGAAATTTGAGATTGTGAAAATATAAAAATAAATTCAAACCCCAAATTTCAAATCATTAATTTTAGTTAAGGTCTTCGAATTCTTTCTTAGAACCTACAATAACATTCTGATATTCTTTAAGACCTGTACCTGCAGGAATTCTGTGTCCTACAATTACATTTTCTTTAAGACCACCTAGGGCATCTACCTTACCAGCAACTGCTGCTTCGTTAAGAACCTTAGTTGTTTCCTGGAATGATGCTGCAGACATGAATGACTTAGTCTGAAGAGCTGCTCTTGTAATACCTTGTAGTACAGGCGTTGCTGTAGCAGGTAAAGCTTCTCTTACTTCAACTAAGGCCTGATCTTCACGCTTCAACTTAGAGTTTTCGTCTCTTAATTCTCTTGCAGTAATCATCTGACCTGGTTTGAATTCTTTAGAATCACCAGCTTCTACTACTACTTTAAGACCGAATACTCTATTGTTTTCTTCTAGGAAGTCATATTTATGTTCAAGAGCTCCTTCAAGGAATTGAGTATCACCTCCATCTACGATAGATACTTTCGTCATCATCTGTCTTACGATAATTTCGAAGTGCTTGTCGTCGATTTTTACCCCCTGTAGACGGTAAACTTCCTGAATCTCATTTACTAAGTATTCCTGAACCGCAGTTGGTCCTTTGATCTTCAAGATGTCGTCTGGAGTCACTGAACCGTCAGAAAGTGGAGAACCAGCTCTTACGAAGTCATTCTCCTGAACCAAGATCTGGTTAGAAAGTTTTACCAAGTAAATTTTTCTTTCTCCAGTTTTAGCTTCTACGATCAATTCACGGTTACCTCTCTTAATTTTTCCGTAAGAAACTACCCCGTCGATTTCAGTAACAACCGCTGGGTTTGAAGGGTTTCTTGCTTCGAATAATTCGGTAACTCTCGGAAGACCTCCGGTGATATCCCCTGTCTTTGCAGCTTTTCTTGGGATCTTGATTAAAACTTTACCTGCTTTAATTTTTTCACCATCGTTTACCATTAAGTGGGCTCCTACCGGTAAGTTGTAAGCTTTCTGCTCAACTCCTTTAGAATCTACCACCTTCAAGGTAGGTACGGCTTTCTTATTTCTAGATTCAGAGATTACTTTCTCTTCGAATCCTGTTTGTTCGTCAATTTCTAGTTGGAATGAAATACCCTGGATGATATCTTCATATTCTACTTTACCAGCAGTTTCTGCAATGATAACCGCGTTATACGGATCCCACTTACAGATAACATCACCTTTTTTCACTTTATCACCTGCTTTCACAGCTAATATAGCCCCATAAGGTACGTTTGCTATCATTAATGGAGTTTTAGTCTCATTATCAGCAACTAATCTGAATTCTGTTGTACGTGAAACGATTACTTCAGCAGTATTTCCGTTTTCATCTTCAGAAGTAATTGTTCTTAATTCGTCAAATTCTACGATACCGTCTCTTCTTGCAACAATAGATGGATTCTCTGATACGTTTGTTGAAACCCCACCCTGGTGGAAAGTTCTTAGTGTAAGCTGAGTTCCCGGTTCTCCAATAGACTGTGCTGCAATTACCCCTACAGCTTCACCCATATGGATTACTTTACCAGTTGCTAAGTTTCTACCGTAACATTTAGCACAGATACCTCTTTTAGCTTCACAAGTTAACGGTGAACGAACTTCAACCGCTTCTAGTCCAGCTTCTTCAATTCTCTTAGCTAATGCTTCAATGATTACCTGATCTGCAGTAGCAATTAGCTCATCAGTTTCAGGATCATAGATATTATGAAGAGATACTCTACCTAAGATTCTTTCAGAAATCTTTTCAACGATCTCATCATTTTTCTTAAGTGCAGTAACTTCTGTACCTCTTAGAGTTCCACAGTCGTCTTCTGTAACGATAACATCCTGTGCAACGTCTACCAGTCTTCTCGTTAAGTAACCAGCATCGGCTGTCTTAAGAGCGGTATCCGCAAGACCCTTACGAGCACCGTGGGTAGAGATAAAGTATTCTAGAATCGAAAGACCTTCCTTAAAGTTTGCAAGGATCGGGTTTTCGATAATCTCCGCTCCGGTAGAACCGGCTTTTTGCGGTTTTGCCATCAAACCTCTCATCCCTGATAACTGACGGATCTGTTCTTTAGAACCCCTCGCCCCAGAGTCAAGCATCATGTATACAGAATTGAATCCACCTTGGTCAACTTTCATTCTGCTCATGATCATTTCAGTTAATCCAGCGTTGGTATTTGTCCAAACGTCGATTACCTGGTTATAACGTTCTGTATCTGTAATTAGACCCATGTTATAGTTGGCTCTAATTTCGTCTACTGTTTCAATAGAAGTAGCAATCATTTGCTTTTTCTCAACAGGAACTACAATATCCCCTAGTGAGAAAGAAAGACCTCCTTTGAATGCGTTTGAATACCCTAGGTCTTTCATTGCATCCAAGAACTTCACAGTTGTAGGGAAATCCGTATCAGCAAGAATCTTACCGATAACGTTTCTCAATGATTTCTTCGTAAGAAGTTCATTGATATATCCTGACTGCTTAGGAACGATCTGGTTAAATAAGATTCTACCAACAGAAGTTTCAGTTAATTTCGTAGTGATTTCACCGTTTTCTTTGATTGGAAGTCTACATCTTACCTTAGCATTTAAAGAAACTCTACCTTCAGCATAAGCGATTTCCGCTTCCTCAGGAGAATAGAATGCAAGACCTTCCCCTTTTACTTTCATATCTTCTGTAGAGCTCAATTCTTTAGTCATGAAATAAAGACCAAGAACCATGTCCTGAGAAGGTACCGTAATTGGAGAACCGTTTGCAGGGTTCAAGATGTTTTGAGAACCTAACATCAATAACTGAGCTTCAAGGATCGCTTCTGGTCCTAACGGTAAGTGTACCGCCATCTGGTCACCATCGAAATCGGCGTTGAATGCTGTTGTTACTAATGGGTGTAGCTGGATTGCCTTACCTTCGATCATCTTAGGTTGGAAAGCCTGAATACCTAGTCTGTGAAGCGTAGGTGCTCTGTTCAGTAGAACAGGGTGACCTTTCATCACGTTTTCAAGGATATCATATACTACAGGTTCTTTTCTGTCGATAATTCTCTTTGCAGATTTCACAGTTTTTACAATCCCTCTTTCAATTAGTTTTCTAATGATAAATGGTTTGTACAATTCAGCTGCCATATCTTTAGGAATACCACATTCGTGAAGCTGTAAGTTTGGACCTACAACAATTACGGAACGCGCCGAGTAATCTACCCTTTTCCCTAGTAAGTTCTGACGGAAACGACCTTGCTTACCTTTCAATGAATCTGAAAGTGATTTCAATGGTCTGTTTGATTCAGATTTTACTGCAGAAGATTTTCTTGTGTTATCGAATAATGAATCTACTGATTCCTGAAGCATACGCTTCTCGTTTCTCAAGATTACTTCTGGAGCTTTGATCTCCAATAATCTCTTCAAACGATTATTTCTGATAATAACTCTTCTATAAAGGTCATTCAAGTCAGAAGTTGCGAAACGTCCTCCATCCAATGGAACTAATGGTCTTAGTTCTGGTGGGATAACAGGAAGTACACGCATGATCATCCACTCTGGTCTGTTGATCATTCTTGTATTAGCACCTCTTAATGCTTCTACAACGTTCAATCTTTTTAGAGCTTCTGTTCTTCTTTGCTTAGAACCTTCGTTGTGAGCTTTGTGTCTCAAGTCGAAAGACAATGCATCAAGGTTGATTCTTTTTAATAGATCTTCAACAGCTTCAGCACCCATTCTGGCGATGAATTTGTTTGGATCAGAATCATCAAGATATTGGTTTTCTACAGGAAGGGTATCCATGATGTCAAGGTACTCTTCTTCTGTAAGGAATTCCATATTTTCAAAATCAGAACCGTCTAATTTTTTAGCAATACCCTGCTGAATCACTACATATCTTTCGTAGTAGATGATCATGTCTAATTTCTTAGAAGGAATTCCTAAAAGGTAACCGATTTTGTTTGGTAAAGAACGGAAATACCAGATATGAGCAATAGGAACAACCAAACCAATATGTCCGATTCTTTCTCTTCTTACTTTTTTCTCGGTAACTTCTACACCACAACGGTCACAAACGATCCCTTTGTAACGAATTCTCTTGTATTTACCACAAGCACATTCGTAATCCTTTACAGGACCAAAGATTTTCTCACAGAATAGCCCGTCTCTTTCCGGTTTGTGAGTTCTGTAGTTAATAGTTTCCGGTTTTAAAACCTCCCCTCTTGAGTCTTGCAAAATAGACTCCGGTGAAGCTAAACCGATGGTTATTTTATTAAATCTACTTGATTTATTTTTATTTGACATTATTTAGATTTTAGATTTTGGATTATAAATTTTGGATTATAGAATTCTGAACTGATTCAAAATTCAACATTCAAAATTTAAAATTATTCCTCAAGTCTTACGTCAAGTCCAAGTCCTTGTAACTCGTGAAGTAATACGTTGAATGATTCTGGAATACCTGGTTCAGGCATAGATTCACCTTTTGCAATTGCTTCATAAGTTTTTGCTCTACCAATCACGTCATCAGACTTCACAGTCAAGATTTCTCTAAGGATATTCGATGCACCGAATGCTTCAAGTGCCCAAACCTCCATCTCTCCGAATCTCTGACCTCCGAACTGAGCCTTACCTCCTAACGGCTGTTGAGTAATCAATGAGTAAGGACCAATAGAACGTGCGTGCATCTTATCATCAACCATGTGTCCTAGTTTCAGCATGTAGATAATACCTACTGTAGCGGCCTGAGTAAATCTTTCTCCAGTACCCCCATCATAAAGGTGAGTGTGACCGAATTTAGGAACTCCTGCTTTCTCAGTATATTCAGTGATCTGATCAAGAGTAGCTCCGTCGAAGATCGGCGTAGCGAACTTCATCCCTAGCTTCTGACCAGCCCATCCAAGAACTGTTTCATAAATCTGACCGATGTTCATACGAGAAGGTACCCCTAGTGGATTCAATACGATATCTACTGGTGTTCCGTCTTCAAGGAATGGCATATCTTCTTCACGAACGATTCTTGAAACGATACCTTTGTTACCGTGACGTCCTGCCATCTTATCTCCTACATTCAGTTTACGTTTCTTAGCGATGTAAACTTTAGCCAACTTCATAATCCCTGCAGGAAGCTCATCTCCGATTGAAATTGCAAATTTCTCACGGTTTTTAACTCCTTGGATATCGTTATATTTGATTTTGTAATTGTGAATCAATTGTTTGATCAATTCATTCTTGTCAGCGTCAACTGTCCAGTCTGCACCACTAACGTTTACATAATCTTCAACTGAAGTCAATAATTTGTGAGTGAATTTTACTCCTTTACCGATAATTTCCTCATCAAGGTCGTTTTGTACCCCTTGAGAAGTTTTACCGCTTACCAGTGTATTTAATTTTTCAATTAAAGTATTTCTTAACTCATCAAATTTAGCCTTGTAAGTGTTTTCAATTTCTTCAAGTCTAAGTTTTTCTTCAGTTCTTTTCTTTTTGTCTTTGATGTTTCTAGAGAACAATTTCTTGTTGATCACAACCCCTCTTAATGAAGAGTCTGCTTTCAATGAAGCATCTTTCACATCACCAGCTTTATCACCGAAGATTGCTCTAAGAAGTTTTTCTTCAGGAGTCGGGTCAGATTCACCTTTTGGAGTAATTTTACCAATCATGATATCTCCAGGCTTCACTTCAGCACCGATTCTGATCATACCGTTCTCGTCAAGATCTTTAGTAGCTTCTTCAGAAACGTTTGGAATATCTGCTGTAAGCTCTTCCATACCTAGTTTGGTATCACGAACTTCAAGAGAGTACTCATCTACGTGGATTGAAGTAAACCAGTCTTCACGTACAACTT
Source organism: Chryseobacterium sp. MEBOG07 (assembly GCF_021869745.1). Lineage (NCBI taxonomy): Bacteria > Pseudomonadati > Bacteroidota > Flavobacteriia > Flavobacteriales > Weeksellaceae > Chryseobacterium > Chryseobacterium sp. MEBOG07. Next base: position 979,170 of record NZ_CP084579.1, on the reverse strand, counting down.
TTTCATTGATTACGATTGCATCCTCAAAGTTGTATCCTTTCCAAGGCATGAACGCTACCACTAAGTTTCTACCAAGAGCCAATTCTCCTTTTTCAGTAGCATAACCATCGCAAAGTACTTGTCCTTTCTCTACTACATCACCTACTCTTACGTTTGGTCTTAGTGTGATCGTTGTACTCTGGTTAGTTTTTCTAAACTTAGTAAGTTTATATGTTTTAGTAGCAGACTCGAATTGTACTAAATCTTCGTCTTCGCTTCTTTCATATTTAATAACTATTCTGTCAGCATCTACGTACTCTACAGTACCTGTACCTTCAGCGTTAATTAAGATTCTTGAATCTCTTGCAACTTGCTGCTCAAGCCCAGTACCAACGATTGGAGCTTGTGGCTTCAATAGAGGAACGGCCTGACGCATCATGTTAGATCCCATCAATGCACGGTTCGCATCATCATGCTCCAAGAATGGAATTAATGAAGCGGAAATACCAGAGATCTGGTTTGGTGCAACATCGATAAGGTTAACCTGAGCTGGCTCAACTACCGGGTAGTCACCATCTAATCTTGCAATAATTCTATCTGTTAAGAAATCACCGTTATCGCTCAATTCAACGTTTGCCTGAGCAATTACTTTGTCTTCTTCGTCTTCTGCATTCAGATAGATAGGATCTGCATTAAGCTCAATCTTACCACCTTCTACTTTTCTATACGGAGTTTCGATGAAACCTAGTCTGTTGATTTTTGCATAGATCCCTAGAGATGAAATCAAACCGATGTTTGGTCCTTCCGGAGTTTCAATCGGACAAATTCTTCCGTAGTGAGTATGGTGAACGTCACGAACCTCGAAACCTGCTCTTTCTCTTGATAAACCACCAGGCCCTAGTGCAGATAATCTTCTCTTGTGAGTGATCTCTGATAGAGGGTTGGTTTGGTCCATGAACTGAGAAAGCTGGTTGGTACCAAAGAACGAGTTGATTACAGATGTTAAAGTCTTAGCGTTTACAAGATCAAGTGGAGTAAAGATTTCGTTATCTCTAACGTTCATTCTTTCCTTGATTGTTCTTGCAATTCTTGAAAGACCTACTCCGAACTGTCCTGCTAATTGCTCACCAACAGTTTTAATTCTTCTGTTTGATAAGTGGTCAATATCATCAACATCAGTTTTTGAGTTTACTAACTCAATTAAGTGTCTTACAATCGCAATGATATCTTCTTTTGTAAGAACTTCAGTTGTAGTTGGGATGTTTAGGCTTAACTTTTTGTTTAGTCTGTAACGTCCTACTTCACCTAAAGAGTATCTCTGCTCAGAGAAGAATAATTTTTCAATGATTCCTCTTGCAGTTTCCTCATCGGGTGGATCTGCATTTCTTAACTGACGATAAATGTACTCTACCGCTTCTTTTTCAGAGTTAGTAGGGTCTTTTTGTAATGTATTCTGGATGATAGAGAATTCGTTGCTGTTTTCTTTGTGAATCAGGATAGATTTCACACCAGCATCCAAGATAAGATCTAAATGTTCTTTTTCAAGAATAGTTTCTCTATCCAAGATGATTTCGTTTCTTTCGATAGAAACTACTTCACCTGTATCTTCGTCTACGAAATCTTCGAACCAAGTGTTCAATACTCTCGCAGCCAATGTTCTCCCTTCTACTTTTTTCAGGGCAGCTTTAGAAACTTTCACTTCTTCAGCAAGGTCAAAGATCTGAAGGATATCCTTGTCAGATTCGTACCCGATTGCTCTTAATAAAGTTGTTAATGGTAATTTTTTCTTACGGTCGATATACGCGTACATTACGCTGTTGATATCTGTTGTAAATTCCATCCAAGATCCTTTGAAAGGGATAATTCTTGAATAGTATAGTTTGGTTCCATTCGCGTGGTAAGTTTGTCCGAAGAATACACCAGGTGAACGGTGAAGCTGCGTAACAATAACTCTCTCTGCACCATTGATGATGAAAGAACCACTTGGCGTCATGTAAGGAACCGGACCTAGATATACGTCCTGAACCACAGTTTGGAAATCTTCGTGTTCCGGGTCAGTACAATACAACTTAAGTCTAGCTTTTAGAGGAACTGAATAAGTAAGTCCTCTTTCCACACACTCATCGATTGAATAACGTGGAGAATCTACCAGATAGTCTAAGAATTCTAATACGAATTGGTTTCTTGAATCCGTAATTGGGAAATTCTCTTGGAAAGTCTTGTAAAGAGCTTCTGTCTTTCTGGCTTCAGGAAGTGTATCAAGCTGGAAAAATTCTCTGAAAGACTGGATTTGGATATCCAAAAAGTCAGGAGTGATAATTTTTCCTTTCGCTGATGAGAAATTAATTCTCGGATTTCCTTGAGTTGTTGATTTTGTTTTACTCATAAAACTTTTAAGAAAGGGTTAAAAAATATTTTGATTTATTAAAAAAATATCAGGAGAGAAAAAGTGAAAAGAGGCTATAAAAAAGAAAAAGTAAAGAAAATTTTGGCGCAATTATCGGTCTTTGTTCTTTATTCTAAGTTCTTTAGATCTTTTATCTGATTCCTAACTGCAACACTGGTATATCTTTTCACAGTGTAATGCAAAATATTTTTACTACTTTTGAGGCTGTATCACCGCAATATCTATATATACGAAATCCCCTTCATGTTTTCACAATGAAAGAGTTGATTTTCAATATTTTATAAATTTACAAACAATTTTCCGCGCCAAAAGAGGGGCAAAGATACAAAAATTCATCCACAATAACAAATAAATCATCTCATTTTGAGGCTCTTAAAATAAGAGAGACTGCTCAAACATGAGCAGCCTCTCCACAACACAAGCTAATCTTATGATTATTTTACAATAACCTTATAAGATTGTATTTTTGATTTGGTTTCTACTTTAATAATATATACCCCTGTCGGAAGTGAAGAAGTATCAATTCCTGTATTGGCATTAAACTTATCTGTCTTCACGACCTGTCCCTGCGCTGAGAACAGTGTATACACCACTTCTTCTGCTGATGTAATTCTAAGATTTTCTCCCGCTTTTACCGGATTTGGATATACCTTTACATCGTTAGCTGCCTTATTAATTTCGGTTGCCGTAGTTCTTGCAGCAGTATTAGATGCATTTTTCAGCAATGAAGCGTACGGTGAAAGTGGAGAATTTGGAGATCCTCTCTTCACAAGGTCTGTATCTACAACTGCCTGAATACCATCTCTGTCCTTATCATCAATCGTAGAAATAAATCCACCACCCAACGTATCAAGGTTACCTTTTCCGATCTTATAAAGGTCAAGCTCTGAACCATTGGAAGTAATATCCAGGAAGTCCGGTTTATCATCTCCATCTGTATTTTTGATTGGGTATTTCAATATTCCTGAATCAGGTGAAGTTTCCAGAATATCTGCAATCCCATTTTTACCTACCGGAACATTACTGTCGATCACTCCATTGTGGTCTGTATCAATCTGATTGATTACCGACACAGGAATTCCAGATTCGAACAGATCTAAAATACCATCGTTATCAGAGTCAAGATCAAGATAATTAGGAACTGAATCTCCTAATACAGGTGTTAGAAGGATATCCCCTTCATCATCGTCATCCTGGAACTTGCCGTTTTTATCAAAATCTTCAATAGCATCAGGAATCCCATCATTATCAGAATCCATATCACATGCATCTACAATACCATCACCATCGGTATCCAATGCTGGAGATTTATCATTTACAGCTGTACATCCTTCTGCACAGTCAGGAATTCCGTTTCCATTATTATCTATACTGTCATCTCCTCCTGAACACTGGTCGAAACAGTTCGGTACTCCATCATTATCATCATCCCTGCTTGCAAATGCATTGTAGATATAATAATTCTGCGGAATACGAATTGCCGTTCCGCTATTGAACGTAATCTTCATACGGTTGAAAGGTTTTGTAGCCTTCCCTCCAACATAGAACTTATTAGAATTTGTAGTGAAGAAGTTTCCACTGATAAGGCTTCCTGAACTCGTAAAAGTATCAGTTAATGTATTTCCATTGTATAATGTTACCGTGATATTTTCCAGCACGCTTACCCCGAGAAGGTTTCCTGCTTTTTCTACCGTGAATCCAGCCATTGTATTGACAGGAAGCACAGCATTACTGCTTACAGTAGCAAAGGCTGAGAAAAGACTAAAGATAGAAGCTGCCGGAACGGTAGCTGTTGCATAATTGGACGGATTATTATCTACAATCGCTTCCGGATTGGTCATTTTAGCTAAAATAAGACCTAAAAATCCTGGTCCTGATGTCCATGAAGCTCCTGTTACCAGGTTTCCAGGAACAGAAGAACCGCTTGTCTGGATCTTATCATCACATTCGCAAGAAATAGGTTCCTCGAAAGCATAGTATACTTTAAGGGCTCCTAAATTAAATCCTACTGTCTGGGTAATTTTTAACCTTACTTCATTAAAGGGCTTAGTGGTCGTCAATGTAACTTTTTGTTTTCCTGAACCATACCCTAAAACTTTAATATTAATCAAGCCTCCTCCGTCGGATAACTGCTTAGAATCCTGAAGCTGTCCGAAAAGATAAGTTTCTATCGTAATATTCTTTAAAAATTCAGCACTTAATAGTTTCCCCTGATCATCCGGCTCTATGACAAATCCAGTTCTGTTCCCTGCAGGATACACCTGATTTTTATCTAAAACTCCCACAGAATAAGATCCCAGTAATCCGATTGGAAGAACGATCGATCCATACGAGTTCTTATTTCCATCCCCTATTCGTTCTTTATTCTGAACATAAGAAAGCGGAGCCAGGAAACTGCTGCTTCCCGATACATTCCCGTCAACACCACTTCCTGCAATGATATCATCGCAAAGACCATTATTATCTGTAGGTACTTTCGCTGGATCAAATGCAAATGCATAATACACATTCATCGCACTGAATACGGAAAGAACATTGGTTTGATATAATCTCACCTCATTAAATTCTTTTGATGTTTTGAAGTGGAGAAATATCCTGTTCTTACTTCCTCCAAATGCAGGCACTGATAAAAGTGTACTGCTGGTAGTTGTTTCCTGAAGAACACCATTTTTATAAGTACTGATCCTCAAAGAACTCAAAAGATCTACCGTAATAAAACTTGTCCCAAGGTCTACATTGAATCCTGTAATATACCCAGCAGGATAGGTTGTATTTTTATTTTTTACAGATATTCCGTTTCCACTTAACAAGGAAGCGAAATTTCCCATACTTACACTGTTATCCAGACTGGCATCCACCACCGGATTCATACTTCCGTTATAACATGCTAAGCAAATCCCTGAATTGTTCACAGGTTTTGCTTCTACACCCATCCCACGGATTGGTTCATAGCCCTGCTGCCCAAATACTACTGCAGACATTATGAATGTCATCAGCATAGCAGCTAGCTTTCCGAATAATTTTTTGGTCATATTCATTTTTTTAAGTTTGTGTTTTTTGATTAATTAGTGTAAAGCGCTTTCCAGTTGGTTCCATTACAGCCCTCGTGTACTTTTGCAGTCGTATTATATCGGATCGCTCCTTCCTCAGCACCACTACATGCTGCATCAACACCAGAAGCAATTCCTTTCATCTGAATAGCGGCTCCTGTAGATGTGGCTGCAGTAGGGACCATATTGATTCCTAATATAGTATCTGTCCCATTACTTTTATTGAAGAAAACATGCGATTTATTGGCATAAACCATTTGCCCGGCAGCTGCCTGACCTGAAAACCCTATCACCAGAGCTTCTGTACCAGCGGCAGTATTTGCCGAACCGATAGCAATATTATTCAATGATGTTGTATTTCCACTTCCTATGGTAATTCCTCCACTGTTTATATTACTGTTCCCAACCGTTAAACCCGTTAAACCCGTTACTGTATTTAAGTTACCAAAGACTAAATTATTCGGGCCGGTAGCACTATTCGTATTCCCTATGACTTTAGCACCATTGTTAGCGGTATTTCCTAGTCCAATAGCTACTGCAGGAAAGTTTCCCTGCGCAGAGACAGCGTTATCTTTTCCTAAAGCCACATTTGAAGAAGTGCTGTTGGTTAATGTATTATTTGATCCCCAGGTAAATGAAGCATAAGGACCTGTTGCAGAATTAGAATTCCCTCCTTGTAACGTTCCATTAATATCCAGTATTCCTTTCACATTTTTCTGAGTGGCCAAAACCAAATTCTGACCATCATTTGTTCCTAAGTAATTTCCAGTACCAATATTTGCTCCCAAAGCAGCTGTTGTTGCTGTTGTTCCGGCATTCCCTACCGTACGCCAGCTCCCGCTTAAGCTTCCCCATTTGGCACCATCAAAATAATAATATCCAGGTGAGACCACATCAGCAGTCTGCCCGGTAGGTGCAGCTTCAGCTACAGTAACATATACGATTGCTCCTGTTTGAGCGGTAGTATAGTTTTTGGCTTTCAACTCTACTCCTGTAAGTCTTGGAGCAATCACGCCATCAAGTTTACTTGTATTAGAAGGTGATCCCACTATATCAAAGGTTGCCTGAGGCTGAGGGGTATTAATCCCTACCTGAGCGACTATGGGCAAACCAGATGTTAAAAGAGCTAAGGTTAATAATTTGTTTTTCATTGTTAATGGTATTTGCTGTTTTTATGTATATGCGTTTTTTATTAAAAGGACAATTCTCTGGCTTTCTCATTTAAATAATAAATGAATTGCCGGATGATTCGCTAAAGAGTAGTAAACATTATGAGAACTATTTAAGATACAAGAGCATGGGCTGATTTGTCGGGGATTTTAATGAGAAATTTAAAACCATCAATAAGTTTAAAAGAATTCATAAAGAACTCTTTGATTTCTTTGAATGCCGGAAGAGTATCTTCTTTGTTGATTGAATAGAGATCTCCCCATTTGTTCCAAGCTGCAACAAATTTTATATCTCTAAGGAATATGATTTGAATATGGTTATCATTAAAAGAAAGAAAGTTGTATTGTGAAGGGATACTATAGAATCTATTGGCTTGTTTTTGATCAACAGACCGTTCATTTACTTCTATAAGATTTCTCCCTTCTGCAGACCATTGATGAACTGAAGCACTTGCTAAGCATTGTTGTAGATAACTATTTATATCTGTGCGATATGGTAATTCAGGCTTACTCATAGCTACAGATATAAACTTAGCGTTTAGTTTTCCTACAGCCGCCATTAGCAACAGAATTGCTATCTTATGGCCACAGGAAAGAAAATAATTTCTATCCAATTATGTTGTGTTTTTTTCGATACAAATATAATATTTTTTCAATCAAAACAATAATTTATTAAATAAAAATCAATTAAAATAAACGAATAACAAAATACAGATAAAATATACTGGTAATTTTTATCAAATAACCAATCATAATAAAATATCACCCAACAGGAAATAACAATATTCAAATACTATTATATATTAAAAGTCATATTTACAGCGTGTTACAACAAAAAAAGCCCGGGCTAATGCCCGGGCTTCTATATTTAGAATAAAATTGAAAATTATTTCAATTCTACTTCAGCACCAGCTTCTTCTAATTGCTTCTTAAGAGCTTCAGCTTCGTCTTTAGAGATACCAGTTTTGATTGGAGCAGGAGCACCATCTACGATATCTTTAGCTTCTTTAAGACCAGCACCAGTTAAATCTTTTACTAATTTAACGATAGCTAATTTAGAAGCACCTGCAGACTTAAGAATTACGTCGAATTCAGTTTTTTCTTCAGCAGCTTCTCCACCACCTGCAGCAACTACTACAGCAGCAGCAGCTGGCTCAATTCCGTACTCATCCTTAAGGATAGTAGCTAATTCGTTTACGTCTTTTACTGTTAAGTTTACTAGCGTTTCAGCTAAATTTTTTAAATCTGACATTGTTGTAATGTTTTTGTTGATTATTTATTTAATTTTTTGAGAGTAATTATTCAGCACTTGGAGTTTCTTCCGTGCTTTCTGCAGCAGGAGCTTCTGGAGCCGCCTCAGCAGGAGTTTCTTCAACAGCAGGAGCAGCTTCTTCAGCTTTAGCTTCTACAGTTTCAGATTTGTTTTGAAGAGCAGAAACAACTCTTTGAATTGGAGATTGAAGTAATCCAATGATTTCTCCGATCATTTCTTCTCTAGACTTGATGTTAGCAAGTGCAGTTAAGTTTTCGTCTCCAACATAGAAAGTTTCCTGAAGGTAAGCAGACTTTAAAGCTGGCTTATCTTCTTTCTTTCTGAACCCTTGGATTAATTTTGCTGGACCGTTTGCAGTCTCAGAAATCATTAATGCAGAGTTTCCTTTAAAAGTCTGGAACATTTCAGAGTAATCTACTCCTTCAATTTGTTCCATTGCTTTTTGCAAAAGTGTATTTTTTACAACTTTTACTTTGATATTTTGCTTGAAAGCCTGTCTTCTGAATTCTGAAGACTTAGCAGCGTTCAAACCGTCTAGATCCGCTACGTATACTACTTTTGCATCCTGAAGCAAGTCTTTGATCTCTTGTATTGCTACAACTTTTTGGTCTTTTGTCATTGTCTTAAGGATTTATATTAGTTAACAGATTTAGTATCAATTGCAATACCAGGGCTCATTGTAGAAGACAAATAAATGCTTTTTACATAAGTACCTTTAGCAGCAGTTGGCTTCATTTTGATCAATGTAGAGATCAATTCCTGCGCGTTTTCTTTGATTTTAGCAGCATCGAAAGATACTTTACCAATACCAGCGTGGATGATACCATACTTGTCTACTTTGAAATCAATTTTACCTGCTTTCACTTCAGTTACTGCTTTACCAATTTCCATTGTTACAGTTCCTGATTTAGGGTTAGGCATTAGACCTCTTGGACCTAATACTCTACCTAATGGACCTAATTTACCCATTACAGCTGGCATAGTAACGATAACGTCAACATCTGTCCAACCTTCTTTGATTTTTTGTAAATATTCGTCAAGACCTACATAGTCAGCACCAGCAGCTTTAGCTTCTGCTTCTTTATCTGGAGTTACAAGAGCTAATACCTTAACATCTTTACCAGTACCGTGAGGAAGAGATACTACACCTCTTACCATTTGGTTTGCTTTTCTAGGGTCTACACCTAATCTTACAGCGATATCTACAGAAGCATCAAAATTTGTAGTGTTCACCTCTTTTACAAGAGCTGAACCTTCTTCAAGGTTATAGATTCTTCCTTTTTCTACTTTACTTAAAGCTTCCTTTTGCTTTTTTGTCAATTTTGCCATTTCTTTAGGTTTTAAGCGTTAGTTGGTTTAGTTCCTGTTACTTTTAATCCCATAGATCTAGCAGTACCTGCAACCATAGAAAGAGCAGAGTCCAGTGTAAAGCAGTTAAGATCTGCCATTTTATCTTCAGCGATCTTTTTCACTTGATCCCAAGATACAGAACCTACTTTGTTTCTGTTTGGTTCACCAGAACCACCCTTGATTTTAGCCGCATCCATTAACTGGATTGCTGCAGGAGGAGTTTTAATTACGAATTCAAAAGATTTGTCTTCGTACACTGTAATTACTACAGGTAAAACTTGTCCTGGCTTATCTTGGGTTCTTCCGTTAAATTGCTTACAAAACTCCATGATGTTCACACCTGCAGAACCCAATGCTGGACCTACTGGTGGAGAAGGGTTAGCTGCGCCACCTTTCACCTGAAGCTTTACCATTTTAAAGACTTTCTTAGCCATTGTTTGTTTTTTAAATTTGAATAATTAATGAGTTTGGAAGCATTTATTATTCAGCAGGTTATCCTACTCACTTATGATAAACCTACTTTTTGGACTGCAAAAGTATAAAATATTTTTGAAATAGCAAACGGAAATTGCTGATTTTTAAAAAGTTTAAGAAAAAAAAACCTGAAGTACAGCAATCCATTTCTATAATATTGTAAAGTAGACATAAAACAAAAACGGTCATTTAAATTAAATGACCGTTTTTTATATAAAGAAAGTATTTTTTAAAAACCAGATGGTTTATTAATCGTTTGTGTAGAACCATCAGTTCCACCAAGATCAGCATTGATATCGCTGATATTCTGTTTTTCAATCAATCTTCTATACGCCATCAGATAAAGGTCAACAGTAAAGTTGTTATATGTTCTTGATGGAGTGGCTGAAGACACTGAGAGAAGTCTGCTGTCTGTAAACCTTGCTCTGATATGCCATGTTCCGTTACTTTTAAAAGCAACAACATCCGGAGATCCCTGTTTGTTATCATTCACACCATTGTCTCCATAATCAAGCATAACATTTGTAGTTCCATCGTTTAGTTTGAATGAGTAGTTATGAAGTATAACCAGAAAATTGGTTGCATCAATCTTGGTATCATAGTCTGTGATTCCTGCTCCAGATACTCCTGTAAGGGTAAGCTTAAGATAATTAAATAATCCGCTGCTTTCCAAAGTAGGATCATACAACTGTAAGCCATTTTGCGAAGTTGCTAAAAAGCTTCCTCCCGTCATGGTAGGCTCTCCCGGATTTCTTAAATATAAAGAATTTGTATATGTTTTTCCGTTAACGTCAAGTGTTTCTGTAGGGGTAGCTGTATTGATCCCTACTTTTCCTTTCTGGGCATTCAAAAATAGCCCAAGGCACATGATTATTGTGATATAAATTTTTCTTTTCATAGTTTTTTATTGAAGCCCTACAGGCGTATTAGTTGATACTCCCGAATAACCAGGTGATGCTGATGCAGAAACTGAACCGTTGAAGGTTCCCCAGTCTTTCACTAGTGATTTTTCAAAAACATTCAGCGTAAGGGTCCATGTTCCGTTTTGGGAAGAAACGGTTCCGGCACCTTTAAAAGCTAAATTAATGGCATGGTAATTTTTACCTCCACTCGCAACCTGAGTAATTTCTGTGGCATAAGAACCATATGATTTGGGATTTGTTGTCGTGTTTGCTGCCGACACCGCTCCTGTAAAAACAGCACCTGTAATTGCTACTACATATTTATTAACATCTAATCCTGTATTGAGATTCACAACTTCATCTTGTCTTACATTGGTCAATACAACATTATACATATTTACAGGGGCTACATTACGGAGCGAGATATCCAGCAGCTTCACCTTACCTACCGGTGAAGTATCTTTAGAACGAGTAAGGAGAAGATAATTTCCGCTTGCCTTCGTGTTTTCAGTATCTATTAAATAGGACTCTACCAATGTTTCTCCTCCAACATCAAGAGTTCCTTGAGGTGTTTTAGTATTAATTCCTACTTGAGCGTTTATGCTTAAAGCAGCAAAACCCGCAAAGAGTATCGCAATAATTTTTTTCATATCGTATTTTATTGAATTAATGGAGCTGCTGCAGCACCTGTAGTTGAAGCATTAAGATTTTGTGTAGAATTAAAATCTTTGGCATATGATCTGTCAAATACCAATAAATTCAGTGTCCAGACTCCCGTCGGGAAAGAGTTATCAGGAGCAAATCCTTGATAATCTGCCTTAAGCTTCCATGTTCCACCTGACGAATATGCAAAGATCTGAGGCATTGGAGTAACCCAGTCCGCAGTAAAAGTTCTTGTAGGTTGTGTAAATCCAAAAGATGAAATAACCACCAAAAATTTAGTAGAATTAATCATGGTGTCAAACTGATTTACCCAATCTTTATCAGAAGGATCACAGGTAATTTTGAACTGAATAAGGTTAATGGGTGCCGGTGAATTGGGTACAAAAGAGTCATTGTACGCTGTAATTTTATTTTCTGGAGCAGGAGATTTGATAATGAAAGTGTAATTCTCATCCGCTTTCAGTTTTTCCATCGGCTGCTTGAAAACAACTCCGGATGTCTTCATTGTTCCATTTACAGTAAGTTCCTTCTCTGGTGTTGTAGTATTGATACCAACCTGCGCGCTAGTGAGCATAGATGTACCCACCAAAATGATCATCGAAATAATTTTTGTCATTGGGTTATGTGTTTATATAAGCTTGTGTTTTGAATAGCTAATTCAGGTTTTCTATGCTTTTGGCAAAAACATGCAATATTCATACACTTATAAACATTGTAGAAATAAAAAACATAAAATTTATGGATTAGTTAACACCTTGTTTGCAAGAAGTATGCCATCTAAAAGTGAATTAAGCAAAAAGGAAAGGGCTTTGGAATAAAAAAATAACATATAATCCCTAAAGGGTGAAAATTAATCTAAAGCAAAGTATACTATAGAAGTAGTCAACAGAAGAATATATTTTAAACTACAAAAAAATAATCGTCAGAAAGTTTATATGCATCTGCTCTATAGACAAAATCGAAATCTATTTTTAGTATTTCCGCAAAGTTTTACAGTAGGAGGATTTTATCCATTGGAAAAATTTAAAGCTAAAATCTGTTTCTATGAATTGATTCACACCTCATCCAGCGATTAATCATTATGTGTGATGAACTCATGTATAAAAACAAAAAAGACCGCTTAATAGCAGTCTTTTATATTTTATATAAGTAATTGTTATACTTTTTCTACTTGCATATAGCTAAGCTCCATTGGAGTTTTTCTACCGAAGATCAATACAGAAACTTCAATTTTCTTTTTGTCTTCAAGAATTTTCTCAACTGTACCATTGAATCCGTTGAAAGGTCCATCGATTACTTTAACGTTTTCACCTACTACATAAGGAATTTCAATATCGCTTGCAAATTCTGAAAGTTCATCCATTCTTCCAAGCATTCTGTTTACCTCTGATTTTCTCATTGGAACAGGATCTCCTCCTTTTGTTAAACTTAAGAAAGAAATAACCCCAGGAATGTTCTTGATAGCGTGAGGAATCTCTCCCATCAGATCAGCTTCAATCATCAAGTATCCAGGATAGTAAGGTCTTTCTTTAGGAACTTTTTTACCGTTTCTAATTTGGATTACCTTTTCCATAGGAATAACCACTTGAGTAACGTACTGCTCAAACCCTAGACGTTTGATTTCTGTCTCAATATAGTTTTTCACTTTATTTTCCTGTCCGCTGATTGCTTTCAGCACATACCATTTCAATTCGCTCATTATGGGAAAATACTTAATTATTAATTGAACAAGTTGATTAGCATTCCTATTATGTTGCTGACTGCTTTTGAAAACAATTCATCAACTCCAAAGGTAAATAATGCCAGAATCACTGTCGCAATAGTCACCACGATTGTAGAAGACTGAAGGTCAGCCCATTTTGGCCATTCAACCTTATGTCTGAATTCGTTATAAGAACCTTTTAAAAAATCGACAAATGAACTCATAATTTATATTTGCACGGGCACAAGGATTCGAACCCTGATCAACGGTTTTGGAGACCGGTATCCTACCATTGGACGATGCCCGTAGATTAAAAGCTCCGTAAAGAAATTCCTTACGGAAGCTTTTTATATTTTAAGATGATTAGTCTAAGATTTCAGTAACCTGACCTGAACCAACTGTTCTACCTCCTTCTCTGATCGCAAATCTAAGACCTACGTTAAGAGCGATTGGCTGTAACAATTCTACAGTGATCTCTAAGTTATCACCAGGCATTACCATTTCTACACCTTCTGGTAAGAAGATCTCACCTGTAACGTCAGTAGTTCTTACATAGAACTGAGGACGGTACTTGTTGTGGAATGGAGTGTGACGTCCACCTTCTTCCTTAGAAAGGATATAAACAGAAGCTTTGAATTTTTTGTGTGGCTTAACTGAATCTTTCTTAGCGATAACCATACCTCTCTTGATGTCAGTTTTTTCAATACCTCTCAACAATAGACCTACGTTATCTCCAGCTTCACCTCTATCTAGGATCTTTCTGAACATCTCAACTCCTGTAATAGTAGAAGTTAATTTTTCGTCACCCATACCTACGATATCAACTGGATCACCAGTGTTGATAACACCAGCCTCGATTCTACCAGTTGCTACAGTACCTCTACCTGTAATAGAGAATACATCTTCAATAGGCATCAAGAATGGCTTATCCATATCTCTTGTTGGTTGCTCGATCCAAGTATCAACAGCATCCATTAATTCTTCTACACTTTTGAACCATTTATCTTCTGTGTTAACAGGAGATGAAGTAGCTGCAGTAAGTGCACCTAGTGCAGAACCTTGAATTACTGGAGAGTTATCTCCGTCAAAATCATAAGTAGACAATAAGTCTCTAAGTTCCATTTCAACTAGCTCTAATAATTCAGCATCGTCTACCATGTCAACTTTGTTCATGAAAACAACAATTCTAGGTACGTTTACCTGACGGCAAAGTAAGATATGTTCTCTTGTTTGAGGCATTGGTCCATCAGTTGCAGCACATACTACGATTGCTCCATCCATCTGAGCAGCACCAGTTACCATGTTCTTAACATAGTCGGCGTGACCTGGACAGTCAACGTGAGCATAGTGTCTATTTTCAGTTTCGTACTCAATGTGAGCAGTATTGATAGTGATACCTCTTTCTTTTTCTTCTGGAGCAGAGTCAATAGCAGAGAAATCTTTCTTCTCAGCAAGACCTTTGCTAGCTAACACAGCACTAATTGCTGCAGTAAGTGTTGTTTTACCATGGTCAACGTGACCAATAGTACCAATGTTCAAGTGTGGTTTGTTACGATTAAACGTTTCCTTTGCCATGATTTAAATTATTTATTTATTGTTTTTCAAATTTTCAGTGTGCAAATATAATGAATTTTTAAATACCAAAAACTTTTTATTAAAAAAACTTTCAATATTCTCATCCACTGAAGGACAAACCTTACATTTCCACGTATTGAGAATGCAAATTTACACAAATTTCTTAATTGAAAAAATCCTTAGAAACGTTTTATTAAAAATATAAACTATCTTACTAATTATGAATACAATATACAGGTAAAAAAATCCTGAAAATAAGTCTGCCCGTAAAACCATTTCTATTTTTTTCTCGTACATACAAAAACAACTAAAATTAATATTATGAGAAAACTATTACACATCTACTTCGCCCTGTTTGCCATTGCAACTTTGTTTTCGTGTGACAATTCGGATGAAAATTATATGTCGGAAAATACCCCTCAAGGTCCGGATCTTATGGTATACGGAATAACAGCAATGAATGAGCTTGTTTATTTTAATTCCAATAATCCAAAGACTTTCACCTCAAAAACTGCGGTAACAGGTGTTACATCAGGAGAAAAATTGTTAAGTATAGATTTCAGACCTGCAACAGGAGAACTATATGCATTATCAAGTGCCAGTAAATTATACATCATCAATACTTCCAATGCTTCAGCAAGAGCCGTAAGCTCCACAGCATTTGCTCCTTTGATTTCAGGGACCATAGCTTCTATTGATTTCAATCCTACCGTTGACAGAATTCGCCTAGTGAGTAATACCGGACAAAATCTGCGTTTACATCCGGAAACCGGAGCTATTGCCGCCACTGATATTACTATTAACGGTACCGGAAGTCCTTCAATAACAGGCTTAGCTTACACAAATAGTAAAGCAGGTGCTACTGCGACTGTTTTATATGATATTGATCCGGCTTTAGGAAAATTATACAAACAAGATCCTCCCAACAATGGAACTTTAGTGGAGGTGGGAAGTTTGGGAACCACTTTTACCGGACAGGCTGCTTTTGATATTAAATTTGATAACAGTACTGCTCTATTGGCTCTCAGTGATAAATTGCATGTTCTGGATCTGAATAATGGAAAAACAACGTATGTAGGTTCTCTTCAGCAGGCCGTCATTGATCTTGCCATTCCTACAGAACCGGTAGCGTATGCCATTGACAATTCTAATAATCTCCAAATTTTCAATCCAAACAGTCCGATGCCTGTTTCTAAGACAGTGGCAGGATTACAAAGTGGTGAGAATATTTTAGGGATAGATTTCCGCCCTGTAAACGGACAATTGTATGCATTGGGAAGTTCAAGCAGAATTTACACCATCAATTTGGGTACAGGTGCCGCTACGGCTGTGGGTACTACTCCTCTTGCTACTTTACTTTCCGGAACAGATTTCGGCTTCGATTTCAATCCTACTGTGGATAGAATAAGAGTAGTAAGCAATACAGGGCAGAATCTTCGCTTAAATCCTAACGACGGAACAATTGCCGCTGTAGATCTTGCATTAAATCCGGGAAGCCCTATGATAAGCGCTGCAGCTTATACGAATAATTTTGCAGGAAGCACGGCTACTACTCTATTTGTCATTGATCATAATACGGATAAATTATACCAGCAGAACCCACCTAATAATGGAACTTTAGTAGAGACGGGTTCTTTAGGAATTAACATTACAAGCGCTAATGGTTTTGATATTGGAAGCATGAGCCAAAAAGCCTATTTAATGGCGTCGGTAGGTTCATCTACAAAAATTTACTCTATCAATACAACAACAGGAGCTGCAACTTCAGTATCCGATTATCCGAATGCTGTAAAAGCTTTTACAGTGGGATTAGGATTTTAAACTTCGACTCATCCTTTTTTTATTTCAATAAATGCAGAAGCGCGGAAAACTTTGTTTTCCGCGCTTCTTACTAATATAAATGAAAGATAATTTAAATATGACTGAGCTTCTTCGTCCTGTTGAATATCCAGAAGATAATCGGAAAAATAAGCAGTGTAAGAACTGTTGCTGTAATAAGTCCTCCAATAATTACAATAGCCAAAGGTTTTTGAGATTCCGATCCAATACCCGTAGATAAAGCTGCCGGCATCAATCCGATAGATGCCATAAGTGCTGTCATAATTACTGGTCTGGTTCTGGATTTCACTCCGTTTAATATCGCTGAGTCTATATCCATGCCGTCTTTAACGTTCTGATGGAACTCCGTGATAAGGATGACACCGTTCTGGATACAAATTCCCAAAAGGGCAATCATTCCTACTCCGGCAGAGATTCCAAAATTGATTCCGGTAACATGCAGTGCAATAATTCCACCGATTAAAGCAAAAGGTACGTTGGCCAATACCAAAAGGGAATCCTTCATATTTCCAAACAGAATAAACAGCAGGAAGAAAATCATCAGAATACTCACCGGTACCACCTGCGTCAGCCTGTGTGATGCACGTTGCTGGTTTTCAAACTGCCCGGTCCATCCTACGGAATACCCATCAGGAAATTCAATAGTATCCACTTTTTTCTGGGCATCGGCAATAGTACTTCCTAAATCTCTATCACGAATGGAGAATTTAACTCCAATATATCTTTTGATATTATCTCTATAAATAAATGCAGCCCCGTTATCTTTAACGATAGTACTGATTTCTTTTAAAGGAATCTTTGCCCCATCCTGTGTAGGAACCATCAACGCTGCAATGTCATTTTCATTGGTTCTGTATTCCTGAGAATATCGCAGACGGATTGGGAACTTTCTTTCACCATCGAACATTTCTGAAGCGGTTTTTCCTCCAAAAGCCATTTCCAATACAGCTTGTGCATCCGCCGGCATTACTCCATAAGCAGCCATTTTATCTCTATCCAATACAACACTTACTTCCGGCTGTCCTATATTTTTAATAATTCCCGGATCTTTTACCCCTTGTACATCTTTAATTTTTAACACCACTTCATTGGCTAATTTATCCAGGGTTTCCAGGTTATCACCATAAATTTTGATTCCGTTTTCGGCTTTAAAACCAGCTACGGCTTCTGCTACGTTATCGGAAATCGGCTGGGAATAGTTGAACGTAATTCCCTGATAACTTCTGAGCTTTTTGTCAATTTCATTAATCAATTCATCGTAGGTGATCTTACGTTTCCATTCTTCTCTTGGCTTAAGATTAACAGCAAACTGTACAAATCCGAATCCATTGGGATCTGTTCCATCGTTACTTCTCCCCGTCTGTGCAAGAACATCTGTCACTTCTGAAAAACTCATAATGTCTTTCTTTAAAAGATCTGCTGTTTTCAATGATTCTTTCAATGAAGAACTCATTGGCATTTCAGCAGTGATCCAAAGTGAACCTTCGTTGAGTTGCGGCAAGAATTCTGTTCCTAAAAATTTACCGGAAAACAAAGTGACTACCAGAAACGAGATCGCAACGATCATACTCGTTTTTTTATGCTTAAATGTTAAATTAAAGCCTTTCAAAACGATTCTGTCCCAAAAATTAACAAACGGATTATTCTTTTCTCTTACATTTTTATTTAAAAGGAGATGAGAAAGAACAGGAACCAGTGTTAATGTAAATATCAATGCTCCTATCAATGCAAATCCCAACGTAAACGCTAAAGGTGAGAACATTTTCCCTTCCACTTTCTGGAATGAGAAGATGGGAATAAGAGAGGTAATGATAATCAATTTTGAAAAGAAGATTGCTTTTCCTAATCCGGTTCCGGTCTGCTTGATCCAGCCCCCCTTTGCGAGTTTATTAAATTTCTCCATGCCATACCGTTTGGCTTTATGATCCAGCATTACGAAGAGTCCTTCTACCATGACGACGGCTCCGTCAATGATAATCCCAAAGTCTACTGCTCCTAATGAAAGAAGGTTGGCACTCATCCCGGCCAGTTTTAAACATAAAAATGCGAATAGTAAGGATAGAGGAATAATGATGGAAACAATTAATGTTGTTCTCCAGTCGGCCATAAAGATCAAAACAATTACCGTTACCAGTACAATTCCTTCAATAAGATTATGCATTACAGTATGGGTCGTAAAATCCATCAGGTTATCACGGTCATAAAACGTAACCATTTTCACATCTTTTGGGAGAACCTTTTCATTGAGCTCTTTAATTTTAGCTTTCACACCCACCAAAACTTCTCTTGGATTTTCTCCTTTTCTCATTACCACGATTCCTTCTACCGTATCATCGTGATTATTCAGAGCCGCCTGTCCTACTCTAGGCATAGAACTTTCATGAACCTCTGCTACATTTTTTACCAAAACAGGATTTCCGCTATCATTTTGAATGGTAATATTTCCGATGTCGGCAATCGATTTTACCAAACCAATTCCTCTTACAACATAAGCCTGCCCATTTTTCTCAATAACATCACCCCCTACATTCAGATTACTCTTGGTAACGGCATCATATACCTGAAGCGGTGTCAGGTTGTATTTATCCAATGCACGTGGATCGATACTCAGTTCGAACACTTTATCCTGTCCTCCGAAAACGTTAATATCCGCTACGCCGGGCACTCCTCTTAAAGCACGGTCTATCACCCAATTTTGCAGCGTAAGCAGACTACGGGAATCTTTTGTTTTACTTTCCAGTGTATATCTGAAAATCTCACCGGTTGGCCCGTAGGGCGGCTGTACTTCCGGATCTACCTCATCAGGAAGGCTAATGGTTCTTAACTGGTTATTGACCTGATTTCTGGCAAAAGTATCGTCCACCCCATCGTCAAACAGAATTTTAACAATGGAAAGTCCAAACATCGTGGTACTTCTCACACTTGTTTTCTTCTGAACCGGGCTCATCGCCAATTCAATGGGGGTAGTAACAAAACGTTCTACTTCTTCTGCACTACGCCCATTCCACTGGGTAATGATTACAATCTGGGTATTGGTAACATCCGGAAAAGCTTCAATAGGCATATTTTTGAAACTTATAAAACCGGAGATCGCTAAAATCGCCACCCAGATAAAGGTAAATGCTTTATTTTTTAATGAAAAAGCGATTATATTTTTTATGAATTTATTCATGATAGATAAATTGATGACCTAAAAAAGCCGTTGAAAGAAAATACAAATATTCTTAATGGTTTAATAAGACTAGCTGTTCAGTGAACGGTATATCAGCAGCTGATTGTTGGTAATCACTTCTTCTCCTTCTTTCAGTCCATCTGCAACATAGGTAACATCTCCTACCTGCTTTAATACTTTAATTTCTCTGATTTTCACATCTGTTCTGGATTTGAAAATAACGACAAAGCTTTTATTGTCATCAAAAATGACAGCCTTTGATGGTAAAGTAAGCATCGTACTGCTTTCTAAGCTGGATACTTTTATCGTAGCTTTACTATCCGGAATCAGAAGCCCGTTGGCGTTGTCCAGCACTACTCTTGCCTGCATGGCATTGGTCTGCGGATCAATAATTTTGAATATTTTATCGATTTTTCCGTCAAAAAATTTATCCGGATAAGAAAGGGTAGATACCTGCGCTTTCATTCCAAGGCTGATCTTATCAATATCAGATTCATTGACGTTCATGATGGCCCATACATTGGTTGTATTGGCAACATCAAAGATATTATCACTTCTGTCACTTCTCAGCTGCATATCCTTATTGATACTTTTCTGAACAATATAACCGCTGATAGGTGCTACTACACTATATATATTTCCGCTTTTCACATTATAGACCGTACTTATTGCTGCTGTTCTCTGCATTTGGTCTTCGGCTTTTTGCAATTGGCTTTTAGCTTCCAGGACATCTCTTTCTGTATTAAGTTTTCCTTCATACAATTCCTTGGCAACACGAAGGTTATTTTTAGCCACTACCATATCGGTTTTAGCATCACTTACATCTTTTTGAATTTCTGCAAGCTCGGTACTTCGGATCGTTGCCAGCACCTGCCCTTTTTTCACATAATCTCCAAGCTCTACATTTACACTCATCACGTTTCCTCCTACCAACGGATAAACATCTATATAACTGTTTTTATCTGCAGAGATCTTTCCGTAAAAGCTATACTGATCTTCTATATTCTTCTTTTCAACTTTTGCCAGAGAAATAGAACTCAACATGGTATTACTAAGCTCAAATCCTTTTTTAGCCTGATTGGGTTTTTCTTCCTCTTTTTTTGAACAGGCCAATAATGAGAGGGCTATCAATACGGGGATAATATATGTTTTCATGATTTTAATAGAAGATTTTCGTTTGTACTAGTTGATTAAGCTGTTCTGCCGACTGCATGATTTCATTTTTCATATCATAGATCTGAAGGGCTGCTTCCCTATAGCTGTCCATGAAGTCTGTAAATTCTATCAGGTTGACATTTCCTTTTCTGAAATTGGTCAACATTCCGTTGTATACAAGATCCATATTCTGGAGATCTGTCGTTTTGATATCCAGAAGCTGATCATACTGATTCTTCCAGGTTTTATAGGCAGACTGAATTTTAGTTTGTAGCGTGAGTTTCTGGAAGTCTGCATTTTTCTGGTTCTGCTGAATAGCATAGTTTGCTTTTTCCACATTCCCCTGATTTGATTTCCATAAAGGCAAAGGGATTCCTAGAGTCAGGTTGGCTTCATTATTAAATGTTCCTCCTGCCTGATCCCATGCAGCACCTACTGTCACATCAGGTACATTCAATGATTTCTGCCATTGTGCATAAAGCTTACTGTTATCAATAAGTTTCAGGTTATATCGGTAATCTGCATTATTTTCCAATGCTTTGCCTTTAAGCTCTTCTTCATCACCGAAGGGTTGTGCCGCCAATGCTTCTTTAGCTTCAGCATCAGACATTGCAGGCTCTATATCTTCTGAAATTCCCGTTAAAACTTTTAAATTCTGTTCAAAATCAAGAATGTTTTTATTGATCTCCAGTTTATCATGATTCAATTGGATCACAATACTCTGAAGTCTGACAGCATCTTTAAGGGAAACGTTTCCTTTTGCCGACTGTACACGATAGGCATTTAAGAGGTCATTCATATACCCTAGCTGCTTATTGGTGTTCTCAAGTTTTAGTTTTTCGTAATAAAGATTAAAATACGCAGAACGAAGCTGAGATCTTAAATCGGCAAGCAATTGGGAAAACTGAAGCTGCGCCAATTCTTTATTGGATTTGGCAAAAGCAATTTCATTTTTCTTTTTCCCACCCATATAGATCAACTGTGTAATTCCTGCTCCTTTTGAATGTCCTACATCAAAAACCTTTTTGTCCTGAGGGTTGTAAGCATTAAACTGCCCGCTCAATTGGGGCAATTCCCAGATTTTAGCCTGCAGAATATCTGCATCAGCCATATTGATGTTGTATTGTTCGGCGAGCAGTTGTAAGTTGTTCTTCTGAAAAGCTTCTTCGCAATCCAAAAGAGACATCTGCTGTTGTGCCGCCATGAATGAGGAAATGGTGAGGCACAGCACTGCAATTCTGTTCATTATTTTTCTTTTTAAAATACAAAATTGCTTTGATGCGATTAAAAGAAACTTAAATGAGGCTTAAAAAATATTAAAATCGGCATGAATAGACCATTTACAAGAAATCTGAAAGAATAAAAAAGTATTTTATTCTCTTATTGTTGAATTTTTAGTTAAAAATTTAATCCATAGTTTAACAAAAAAGCAACTTTTTTTTAAGACCAATTGTTTTTATACTTATTTTTTGAAAAATAATGTGAATTTATTAATGTAATCTTCAGGAGAAGAGTATATGATATCAGCATCGTGGTATTCCAGGATTCTTTTAACGATTCTAAGACCTAAACCTGATCCTGATATATTTTGAGCATTGTTTCCTCTTGTGAAAGCTTCAAACAGTTTCATCTGTTCTCCTTCAGAAATCGTATTTCCGTGAGAAATAACTTCTATAGAAAGATTATCGTTTGTTTCGGTAATCAAGACATTCACTTCTGTATTGTCTGAATATACCGCTGCATTTTTAAAAAGATTAATAAAAACAATCACCAGCAGTGACTGAATCCCTTTTATGGTCAGAAAAGCATTTTCAGAACTATCTTCATTAATCAGGAAATCCATCTTAAGTTGCGGGTAACTTTTCTCGACGGCTTCAAAGGCCTCAAAAATGACTTCATCAATCCTTACCTCTTCATAGATACTCTGGATATTTTCTTTATCGAATTTCGTAAGCAGCAAGAGAGAATTCGTCAGATCTGACAACTGGTATACATCCCGCTGAATCTGCTGCAAGGCGGATAAAGTTTCTGGAGAATGTTGCTCAAATTTAATAAGGTTTTCCAACTGAAATGCCATTCTTGTAATGGGTGTTCTGATCTCATGTGAAGCACTGGCTGTAAAGTCCTTTTGCGACTGAAATACATCATCCAGTCTTCCGATCATCGTATTAAAAGATTTTGCAAGGACACTCACTTCATCATTGGACTGCTGAACAGGAATCTGCGTCGTCAGTTTATGGGCCGTAACTTCAGAAATTTCCTTATTCAGGTCTTCCAACGGACGAAGGAATTTTTCCACAAAATAATAACTAAAAAACCCAATAAGCATTGTACTCATTACATATGCTGTGATCAAAAGATATTTAAGATATCCCAGCTTTGATTTTCCATTAGTATCAAAGGCACTGGTAAGAATATAATAGTTTTCACCATTGATATTTCTAAGTGCAGCATAGATCTCCGGAATTGTTTTCTCTGTGTAAATAATCTTCTTTCTATCCAGCTCTTTAAGCATCGCGCTGTCCCAGGTTACATTCCGGTCCTTGATTGTACTATAGATCAGTTCTTTTTTTTCATTGAAAATTAAAATCTTTTCATTCAGAAGGATATTATCTGAGTTCTCATTGAAAAAAACAGGAGCTTCTTCTTCAAAGTCTTTGGATTTTGAAATGAAATGGGAAGTAAATTCAAGTCTCTGCCTGAATCTTTCTTTAAACTCATCTCTTCTAAAATCATTAAAAGATAAATAAATGACCGCCATCACCATTCCAAAGAGTAATGAAAAGGCGATACTGATCGTTAAAGCTATCTTTCTTTTTAAAGACATTTATAATGGACTTAGGTAATATCCGAAACCGGATCGGGTATGAATCAATTTTACTTTGAAATCTTTATCAATCTTTTTCCTTAAGAAATTGATATAAACTTCCACTGTGTTCGTATTTGTATTAAAATTGTGCTCCCATACATGTTCTGTGATCTGCTGTTTGGAAACCGTTCTCCCTTGCGCTTCGGCAAGATAGACCAGCAGTTGAAATTCTTTCAGCGTAAGTGTTATTTCATTTCCTCCCCGATAGACCTTTTGCTCAGTTTTATTGATAATAAGGTCATCTATCCTCAGAATATCCTGATCCGAATTATCTGAAGGTGCTTTTCGTCTCAACAAAGAATTTATTCTTAAAAGAAGTTCTTCAAACTGAAAAGGTTTTACCAGATAATCATCAGCCAGCCTGTTAAAGGCATCTTTTTTATCAGAGATATCTCCATAAGCAGAAATGATAATAATGGGCGTATTCTTATCGAAAGAACGAATCGTCTGGCAGACATCAAGTCCATTTATTTTGGGAACATTGATATCCAATAAATACAGATCATACGTATTATTTTTTATCTGGCGGAGAAAAGTTTCTCCGTCATAGATCTTATCACAGCTAAAATTATTTGATTCTAAAAATCTGCAAAGCTCTGCAGAAAGAATGAGATCATCTTCTAATAAAAGAATATTCATCAAAAATTTATTTTACACGAATTTAACGAAAATTTTATGATTGTGATTCTAAAGATGAAGTAAAAGTTTTAGGACCTATCTCTATTTAATATTGAAGAGAGATTAGGTAAAAAAATTATGGAGCAATCGGTCATGATTTTATCTAAGCAGATGTTTAGCTATAAAATGGCTTTACGAATAAAATCATTTTCCTTTTCTTTTCTAAAATAAAATTTGGGTAAAAAAAAAATCCCGAAGAAATTCGGGAAAATTGAGAGCCAACTACGGGACTTGAACCCGTGACCTCTTCCTTACCAAGGAAGCACTCTACCGCTGAGCTAAGTCGGCATCAAATAAAAAAATCACACTGAGTAGCGTGATTTTTTTGAGCGGAAGACGGGGGTCGAACCCGCGACATTCAGCTTGGAAGGCTGACGCTCTACCAACTGAGCTACTTCCGCAATTTTGTTTCCAAAACTATTGGTAAACGCTGTGCAAAAGTAAGAAAACTTCTTTGATTTTGCAAGTTTTTTTTATAATATAAAAAGTGGGGAGAGCAGGATTCGAACCTGCGAAGCCGAAGCAACTGAGTTACAGTCAGTCCCATTTAGCCACTCTGGAATCTCCCCAAATGTGTTATATTAAAATTGAGCCTCCAGAGGGATTCGAACCCACGACCCCGAGATTACAAATCACGTGCTCTGGCCAACTGAGCTATGGAGGCATTTTAATAAAAGACTGAAAGTGATAGAGAGACTCTACTCTACACGTTTCAGTGTTAAAAAAAATCACTTTAAAAAGATGATTTTTTGAGCGGAAGACGGGGGTCGAACCCGCGACATTCAGCTTGGAAGGCTGACGCTCTACCAACTGAGCTACTTCCGCAATTTTGTTTCCAAAACCATTGGTAAACGCTGTGCAAAACTAAGAAAACTTATTTAATCTTGCAAGTTTTTTTTATAAAAATATAAAGTGGGGAGAGCAGGATTCGAACCTGCGAAGCCGAAGCAACTGAGTTACAGTCAGTCCCATTTAGCCACTCTGGAATCTCCCCAAATGTGTTATATTAAAATTGAGCCTCCAGAGGGATTCGAACCCACGACCCCGAGATTACAAATCACGTGCTCTGGCCAACTGAGCTATGGAGGCAAATATAAAAAGAATTCAAAAGATCGCTGTTCCTTTTTTGCGAGTGCAAATATAGAACGGATTTTTTGAATTCTCAAATATTTTATAAACTTTTTTTGACTTTTTTTTTAAGCCATTTCTTTCTTCTTGATTAAGAGCTTTTTAGCAGTATCAACACAAAGGTCCATACTTTCTTCAAAACTCGCTGTTGTCTTTTTTACTACGATATCGTCACCCGGAACCGCCAAAATAATCTCAGCAGTTTTATTCGCTTTATCCGCGTTATTTTCTACTTTTAAGAATACCTTACACTCATGAATCTTGTCATAGAAGGTACCTAATTTGCTTACTTTTTTTTCGATGTGTGATTCTAGTGGTTCGTGTGGAGTTAAACCAATTGATTGTACTGAAATCTTCATAATTCTTCTTTTTTTGATGCTCGAGGGTGAGCCTGATTAAACACTTTTTTCAATTGTTCAATATTAGCATTCGTATAAACTTGAGTACTGGCAAGACTGGAATGCCCTAATATTTTTTTCACTTTGGAGATCTCCGCCCCATTATCCAATACGTGAGTAGCAAAGCTATGACGAAGGATGTGAGGACTTCTTTTTTCTTTCGTTGTTATAAGACTAAGGTACTTATTAACTACCACATAAACAAATTTTTCGCTGAGTTTTTTCCCTTTCTTATTTACAAAAAAATACGATTGATATTCTGTCTGTGGTTTTCTTACTTCCATATAGCTTTTAAGAAGCTCAGACAATTCATTGGAAATGGGAACTACCCTTTCTTTATTCCCTTTCCCTATTACTTTTAATTCATTTTCGTATAAGTCAACATTCTCAAATATCAGGCCACAAAGTTCGGCTTTACGCATCCCTGTTTGGTAAAGTACCTCCATAATGCATTTTTCAAGAACATTATGTACCTGTTCGAAGATTCTTTCATTAAGATCCTTCATTTCTTCTTCAGACATAGGGATCTGTTTTTCAGCGTAAAACTTCAGGGAAGAGATTCCTTCTGTAGGAGAAACTTTAATTTCCCCTATTTTCAAAAGAAATAGATAAAAACTACGAAGAGAGGATAACTTCCTATTGATACTTCTTTTGGAAATATTGTTTTCACTCAATTCAACAATAAAATTTCTTATAATTTTCTTGTCTGCTTTGGCTAAATTGTCGGAAGATTCTGTTCGGAGACAGAAATGAGAAAAGTCTGCAAGGTCTTTTTTGTAGCTTGTAATGGTATGAGGAGAATATCTTTTCTCAAATTGTAAGTAGTCTATAAATTTATCCAACATGAGCTAGGGCATAAAATAAAAAATTCACTCCTCAAATATAATATTTAAGAAGTGAATTTAATATGTGTTTAAGAAAAAATTCTTAAGCCTGCTCTTCCTTGCTAAGTGCTCTTTGTTTGTAAGCAGCTTTTAACTTAGATTGTCTCAAAGTTACAGAAGGCTTGATAAACGCTTGTCTAGATCTTAATTGACGAACTGTACCTGTTTTATCAAATTTTCTCTTGTATTTTTTTAAAGCTCTGTCGATGGATTCACCATCTTTTACTGGAATTATTAACATATTTTACATCTCATTTTGGATTGCAAAACTAAACTTTTTTTCTTAAAGTACAAAATATATTACAACAAACAATCACTTTTTTATTCAAAATTTGCTTAAAAATATAGTATTTAAGATCGTTAACACGGAATATTATTTTTATCCACAATGATCAAATATGATCATCACAAGATATTTAGTCCGTATACCCTACGCCTAATTTTTATTAAAATTCAGCCATATTAATGAAATGTAAACTAAAAGCATTATCTTTGCATTCACTTTATTCATGGGGTTGACTGGTTTCGACAGCAAGACCAATGGGTAAGTAAGCATGCAGAGAACCGTAGCGCGATCTCTATAATCCCTTGCTACAAAATTTTAACTGGCAACGAAGAGTTCGCTCTTGCAGCTTAATATCGAAGTATAGTAGATCAAGCGTTTTCCCGAAGATAGTAGGGAAGCAAGATATTCCACAAATGCTCTGTTCTGCGGCGTTTGATTCTGGGATATAGGAATGCGGAAATAAGGTTTTAGAAGCTTCGGCTAAAACACGAAAACTTAGAAGATAAGCTGGAAGTTGGGCGTCTGCTCTCTGCCTCCAGTCGAAAATCAATAGTAGAATAAGCATGTAGAAAGCTTATGTATTGCTTGTTTGGACGAGGGTTCGAATCCCTCCAACTCCACTTTTTAAACTAAAGAGAATTTGTAAATTATTGAATTTTAAATAATTACATTTTCTCTTTTTTGTTTTTGTGTCCGAAATTGTTCCCAAACATTTTTACATAGTCTCCTGATTAACGGAATACAATTTAATTATAAATACAAATATATAAAATAGTTATTTTAAGCCTTGAAATAATGTCCGCTACTTTCAAAATAATCAAACATAATGCTATGTGCGGTTGCTTCCCAATCAATCACAACCCAATTAGGAATATTAAACGTATCATCTTCATATAAGTATTGTACAAAATCTTCATCCGAATTAAATTCGCCATAATAAAAATTGTTTACAAACTCATACAGGCTTCGGAAATCTATTTTACCTAAGCAATCTAAACAGGCTTCGTAAACCTCTACATCATGCCCTGAATCATTGATTTGTTCAAGTACATCATATATATCTTTTGATATATGACATTCGCTCAATAATCCTAGTTTTTCCAGAATAGGACATTCATAGTCCTGAAACATAAATTCAGGGTCTTGTTCATCGGAATGAAGTTCATACATTGCTCCCTGTAATTCTTCGAAATCAGAATAGTCTGAAAGGTTCAGCCATTTACCATAAAGGCTTCCGTTGTTATACTTGGCATACGTGCCACAATAGATACTAGCAGTATCAAGACAATTTTGTAAATTTGTCATGTTGATAAGTTTTAAGTTGCATTTAAAATTTATTGATTCGCCTTGTCGCATTGCAGTGCTTCAAGGCTTTTTTATGTATATATTGAGATATATTTTAGTAGTAAGTCGCTCACAAAAGCAGCATAAATATACAACAAAAAGTCCATAAATACAAGTGTTTACAGTAGTTTTTAACCAAAATATCAACGTCTGTTAAAAACTTTTTAACCACTCGGAGCGCAGGAAAACAAAAACAGCTTGAGAAAAACAAAATCCGAGCATAGGGGGTACCCTGAAAAAAACTCTTTGATGGGGTGGGAAAAGTGTATAGTAGGTACACACTCAATACCTATACAAGAATTTTGAGATACCGTATCTCTCAATTGAATTACTAAGTAGATGTTAATTTTGTATCTTACTGAAAAATTAAAGATATGGAAGATACTAATAAAACATTTGAATTACATTTAGAAGAATATTGTATTAAAGGAATGATTATTTCGATCAACGATGAAGAAATTGATAAAATCGAAAATTTAGGAAGTAAAGAATATTCAGAAGCAGTTTTTAAGATTATAGTAAGCTCCGAACCTTCAATTGATTTGGAGCTATTCAATCTTTCAACTACAAAAATTTTTATTATTGGCTACAACGGTAAGGAGGGGCAATTGGGTTATATAAAGAATATGCAATTCATTCCAGATGATGGTGAAAATCATCTTGTAAATATCATAAGTACAAATATTTTAGAGGTTTTAATGCTGAATGGAAAATCAGGACATTTTATTTCTAAATAGATAGCATTTATTATTTCGAAAAGTTGATATATTGGTGTAAATAGTAGACCAAAGTATTATACATTTTCCTGAAAAGTCAGCAGGTAAAACAATTTCATATCAAGAACAAGACAAACAGTTTACCATAGCTACCCGAAATGTAGGTTAAGATAGTTTAGAAGATTGCTAGAAAGAGATATAATTAGTAGAATAAGAAAAGTATATATAGGTACTATGTAGCAGAAACTCTGAAAACACCTATTTTATCGCACTTTACAGAGATTATCTGATAAAATTGTATGAACCAACAAAAAGTGATAGATTAAGTCTCAGAAAAATATGTTTTTTCATCATTTGTGTTTTTAAACTCTTTCGTTTCATCGAGGGACTTTTTCGTTTTAGGGTAAATAGGTAGATATATATTAACAAAAGTACACTTGTTATAATTCCTATATTTTTATACCCCGCTAAAACCTTAAAGATTACTTACCAAAGTCGCAATAGACCTGTAAAAATTTACAAAATGAATCAAATTTTTTAGTTTACAGAGAATGTATAATTACAAAGGAAATTGTAAATTATTATAAAGCTATTGCAGATAGAGTCATATCCTCAGTTTCTCACAGTACAAAAATGCTACGTTTTAACCAAAAATAATATAAATATGAGCCAACACAAAAAAGTATAAAAACATTTCATTCGTATTCTTGAAAAATCAAATTATTATAAACGTCAATTAATAAAAATTTAAGAAATTACGCAATATTTATTGTTATTATTGGCGCAATGCGTAAATTAGATTAACATATGACCAAAAATATGGATGAAAAAAGACCAATTGACACAAAGAGAGAATCAAGCGGACACGCAGACATCGGTTCTGAAGAAGATGGTGCCATTATTGAAATGAAAAATATTGGAGGACGACTTTTAATTATTAAAGAAAGGTCAATATATGAAATGGTTATGGCAGACGACATTGACCCTAAAAGAACCAATATAAATCTTCCTACTACCATTCATAAACTTATCATAGACAAAGGAACAGAATCAGAGATTGTTTCAAGGACACTTTTAACGGCAATGACTTTATTCAGACCAGAGTATATTTCGAATGCTGTTGACTGTTCCAAACTAATAGGTTTGACGATAGATTTACTTTCTGAAATTTCCATACTTGAAAAAGAAATCAAAGAATATCAACTTGCTGAAAAAACTGCATCAGACGAATACGAAGAAAGAAGAAACCAAAAAGTTTCGTATAAACTCCCATCCGTTGTTAGCCTTGAATCCAGATGCAAAACCATATTTCAGAAAGCAGACCATATTGAGCAAACTCTTATGGACATTATAGTTAAGTTCTACCCTAACCTTGGCTTGACAAAGCAATCACATTTTCCAAGTTTCCACGAAAAATTGCAAGAAAAATATGGAGAAGCCGACCCGTTTGTAGAGTTCATTAAAAAGACAGTTTACTTCATGCAGGTTATCCGAGAATTAAGAAATGGTTTTGACCACAGACTTGAACACACAAAGGTCTTTGATTTTGAATTGCAGACAGATGGAAATATTATTGCTCCTACAATTCAACTGAACCACAAAAAGGTAAAACTAGAAAGGACTTCTTTAAGTGACTTTTTAGAAATAACTACAAAAAATCTGCTTGACATTATTGAATTGACATTTGCTTATTTAGCGGGGAAAAATGTTAAGACAGGTGGAATGCCATATCAGGTTAGACAAATACCTGACGACAAAAGACGAAATAAATTTGTGAAATACAGTTTTTGGACACCAATCGGAGAGGAAGGGTTTTATAACCAGTAAAAGAAAGGCAGCTAATACAGTTTTTATATCAGGAGGACTGACCTATCACTTTGAACTTCTAATCAACTTTAGTAATAAATTGAAACTTTGTGCTCCAAAACCCGAACGAACGAAAAGCCCGAAAAACGTTATGTACAATTTTACGCCAACCTTGCGTTCTAAAAATTAAGAACTAAATTTGCAAGAATGAAACAAAATAGTTATTTAGATTTATCAAAAATTTTTAGTCCAGTTTTTCTGGATAATGTAGCAAATGGCAATACCGAAAAAGTATCTAAAACTATCATTAGCTTAAAAAAAATGTTGCCAAATCTTGAAAACAAAAATATAGCTCAAATTTTTAATACTTCATATTCTGCGTTAAAAAAAAATTATAGAAATGAGTATTTCTATAAGAACACATTGTTTAATAATATTATTCTAAAAAATCACAATTTAAACAACTGTTTAACATTGACAGAATTTACAGTTGGTGATTCGAAATTGGATGTTGCCGTTTTTAATGGAACCACCACAGCTTATGAAATAAAATCTGAAAAGGATTCTCCAAAAAGATTATTCCAACAATTAAAGGATTACGTAAAAAGTTTTGAATTTGTTTATCTGGTTACTTACAAAGATTTTGCAGAAAAAGTATTGAATAATTTACCAAAAACATTGGAATTTTAATTTTGTCAGATGATATGAATAGTTTTTATTTATTCAGAGAACCAACATCAAATTTTTCAACATTTGAATACGAAGCTTTTTTCAATAGCTTACGTATAAATGAAATTAAAAGTATTATCTTTAAAAAGTTTGGATTTTGTCCAGATGTACCAAATACATTAATTTATAAAGAATGCTTTAATCTATTTTGTAAAATTCCTATAAATGAGTTACATATTTTATATATTTGTGAAATTAGAAATAGAGATATGAGTGAAATTCATAAAAAACTCATAAAATCTATTCCAAAATCAATTAAAGTTTCAACCATATCTAAAAGATATAATAAAAAACAATGTGAGAACATTGCAGAAGCTTTAGAAATGATTTTTTGAACTAAAAACTAATAAACAAATATTGAATTATGTATTTACCTTATTTTAGATGTAAAGGCGAAGAAATAAATAGCTTAATCACAGTATCTAAAGAAATTTTCAAAAACACTTTGCCTATTTTGGAGCCAATTGGTATCAGTAAAGTACCAGTGAATAAGTTTAAAAAAATCATCCAAGCCAATATACCTTTTGTTCTAATTATAAATCCACAAATTAATGAAATTTCTATGCAAAAAATCATAGAAACTTATATTAATGGACTCCTATCATCTTATAGTAATTATTCTATTGCATATATAATTCATAGTAAAAGTACCCAAAAAGAAGTAGAAACTTTTTTATCTATTCCTAATCTTGAGAAGAGTTTTATTCATAATCGTGAAATTCAAAATACAGATATAATTAATGTAGAAACAAAATTTCAAATTTTCAACGATAAAAAAGTATCTCCAGTTTATATTTCTGATTTCGATTCAAATAATAAAGTAATTTTAACGGATGGGTTTGATAAATTGTCAAGAAATGCAGATTATCCTGCTAAGAGTTTTTTTTCAGATAAACATTTAAATTATAAAAAAGAAAATTTCATAGGAGTTGCTGATTTTTTGATTCAAGGTGATAATTTCTCAGAATCTGGAGGAGCTGCATACGCAGTAGCTATCCATCTTACAACTGAAAATAGTAAAGGGGTATATATAAATCATTTTATTTCTGATAATAGAGAAGGTAAGTCAAGGACAGCAGAAAAATTTATGGAAGCTTTGAATCATCTTATATCATACATAAATTCTAATCCCATTGTTCAAACAAGTGGTTTAGTAGATTACAACGATTTATATAATAGACAGCATTTTCCTGGTCTTGGTGTGAATAAGAGGATTGCTCTTAAACATCATCTAGAAACCATATCAAGCATTATATAAAACTGCACGTAACATAGGCTTATCGTAGAAATATTAAAAAACAGTAGAGACTTTGACAAGAGTCTCTTTTTTAGTGGATGATGATATACTCACCATTGCATTTCCACGAGAAAATCAAACTATTACATAATCATAAAATTCATATCCAAGACAAATCTACAGAAACTATTTACCATACATTTTAAAAATAAAAAAAGAGCCATTAAAGCTCTCCATATTTTGTTTTATAATTTTTCAATTCTTTTTCGGTATTACTTAATAATTTTTCGAGTAACGAAATCTTATCTTCATACAATTTTTTTATTAATTCAGTCTCATCTGCTCCAATGATAATACTTCCGTTATTACTACCCTTAACGTTATTGAAACTATTAAAATATTTTTGACTGTCAAAAGATGTTATATCTTCTGGTTTAACATCTAATATCGACGCAATTTGAGAAAGCTTTTCAGATGACACTTTTATATCTCCTTTTTCCAATTTGCTATATGCGGCTTGAGAAATATCTAATTTTTCAGCCATGTACTCCTGAGTAAAATTCTTTAACTCTCTGATATTTTTAATTTTGTTTCCTATCATAGTGGTTATGAATTATAACCGTTTTGGTTATATTATACAACATTACAAATATAGTAAATAAGATATAAGTCTGCATTTTTGTTCATTAAAAATTGAACGAATGAGAATAAAATTATCTTTTTATTTACTATCACTTTTACTGCGTGTATGTTTTCCCAAGCTATTGTAAACTTCTCAGATGCTACATTCAAGTCAAAACTTGTATTTTCAACTCCTTCAGCACACATCGCAAAAAATTCTGCGGGTAATTGGATTAAGGTTGACACGAACAATGATATGGAAATACAAGTCACCGAAGCACAACAAGTAACTGAATTATGGCTATTAGGTAATAATATTTCATCTTTAAATGGCATTCAGCACTTCTCAAATTTAAAAGTTTTAGAGATTGGCAGTAACACTCTAACAAACCTTGATTTAAGCCAAAATACACAAATAAAAACAGTATTTTGTGATAATAACAACCTTACAAGTCTTATTGTAAATCAAAATTTACTTTTAGAATACCTATCATGCTCTTGGAATAACTTATCTACAATCAATCTTCCAAATTCAAACTTTTTTCAAAAGCTGTATTGCACCAATAATCAAATCTCAAACTTAAATACTTCAAATAACAGCGGGTTAAAAGTATTAAGAGTAGAAAGCAATCCAATTACGAATCTTTCTTTAAATTCTAATGTAAATTTAGAGGAGCTTAATTTTTCTACAACTTCGATTTCAAACATAAATCTAAGTTCAAATATTAACCTTAAAAAGCTTACTACTAGCTCTAACTTAACAACGTTAAATGTTGCTCAAAATACAAACTTACAAGAGTTATATACACAAGGTAGTAATCTAACCAGTGTTGATGTCCGTAATGGAAATAACAGTAATATGTTAAATGTACTTTTTGGAAATGTAACTCAATCTCCACTACTGAAATGTATTTTTGTTGATTGGAAAGATAGTTCTACACTTACAAACTTTTGGATAAAACCTTACACAGCAATCTATGTTGAATCAGCGACTGAATGTAATTCATTACTTGCAACAGGAGAAACAACAACTAAGAAACAGTTTAGTATTTATCCTAACCCTGTCAAAAACTCAATTCATATAGTTTCTGATTCAGCCTTTAAACGCTACGAAATTGTTAGCTTAGAAGGTAAAATCATTAAATCAGGTGACATACAAAACTCAAAAATCGACACTTCATTATTGATTAAAGGTACATATTTTTTAAAATTATATGATGGAAAGAATTATGTAACTAAGAAAATTATAAAAATTTAATCAATATCAGATACAATAAATGAGAATACATTTACAGCGGATATTTACTGTAAAAAAATAGCCTTGACCGTATGGATTAAGGCTTATTTTTTATATCTGTAAATATTTATGAATAAAAGAGTTATATACAATCTGCTACATAGTACCAATACATACTACATATTTTATTTCTTAATTAATCATATTCTAATCCTTCTTAAACAAACTCAAACACTTAATCGGGAAAATTTGGAGAAAGAAACGTCAAGTTTTGTCGCCACACAGATATAGATTTTTGTAAAAAAAGATATTAATTCAAAATATGGGGGAAACCCGTAATTTATTTTAATCAATTTTTATTATAATTACCACCAAAAAAACAACTACGCAAAGGTAAGAATTTAACCTTTTAATTTTCTGGATACAACAATCAAAAATCTAGGACTAAAAATTAATAATATCATGGAAAACTTTAAAATTGGAAATTGGCTAATCACAGACAAAGGCATTAGCTGGAACAAAGAAAACGAACCTGAATATTTAATTACAAAGGAAGATTTGGCAGAATCTGGACCGCAAGACAGGAGCAATATGTATGATTGGTTAGTACATATGCCTACTAAGAGTTGGATAAACAAAGAAGATGTTTACGCATTAAATACAGCATTTATATATGCTATGGAGCTATATGGATTTGATTTCAATACTAATTCATTTATTGAAACCATAAAAGAGCAACAAGTAGAAATGAGGTATAAATAACAGATAAAATGAAAGAAATTAAACTCAAAGGCAAAGAAGACAAAAACCACTACTATTTATTAGAAAGCAGAGAGCTTCAAGAACATGAAATAGGTGAACTCTTAAAGAAATTTCTTGATAAAGACGAAGTTGTGCGAGTGATAGAGTACGGAGGTATTAAAGCTTCTGCAAATCAAATTTTAATTATGAGGACTGACGAAAACAATAAGTTTGTGAATGTCTTCAACATCCAAGATGAATCCGATATTATTTACTTAGAAAATTAATTATGGCTATAACTATAAACTCAATAAACATTTTACAAACATACCTAAGAGGAGTACTTGGTAGAGCCAATCATCATGCAGGAAATGTTGAAGGTGTTTCACTTGCATTATTAGGAGCAATTATATGGAGAGCTGATGGTCAAATACTTGTCAAACAATATGCAGGACAGCCCGCAAATATAATTTGGTTTTTTATTGGTACTAAAAAATATGTACTGACCTACAATCATGCCACACAGAAAATTGAACTGAAAGAAAAAACACATAAAGGGAACATCTTAGCATCTTTTGACAATTCTTCGTCATACCAGAATATCATAACTATTTTTGAAAATCTTTAAATATGAGCAAAATTATTATTACAAATATTCAAAAAACTGAATTTGAACCATATCAAGTTTTGAATTGCAGTGCTGATTTTTCAGTTATTGAAAAAAGTCCAGATAAATTTCAAATCTTTACCAATACAGACAATGGATTGGTAACTATTGAACTAAACAAAGATGACTTAAAGCAACTCTTAAATAAAATACAGGAAACGTTACGGTAATTTTATACCAATTAAAAAAATGATTGGTTTTGCCATAGTATCAACATGACAAATCCAATCATTTGATTTTAAAAATATTTAACCAATTATTCAACGTACCTATCCAAATAAATATTCTCTAAAGTTTTGACAATCCTACTCTTATCATTTTTATATTTTAAAACAATATCTTTTATAATAAATCTATCAATTGTAATAAATAGAAAAAAATATAGCATAATTACGGGTACGAGCAACTTCGAAGTAGTTTTAAAATCTCTATAGTCCTTTGCAAAATCTAAAAATTTTGGAAAAAAACCACCCGTGAAAATACCTACAGTGATTAAAATGACATTAATGGATATAATATAAGAATAAGTATTGCGTTGGCTAGATAATGTTAATTTATCAATTAAAAATAGTAAACTTCCTTTTTTAATCAAATCTTCTCCCATTAGATTAACCAATTGAACTTTTTGTATCTCTAAAAATGACTTGTAATTATAATCTCCATTTTCATTTAGAGCATATTGATAATGTTTGCTTATTACAGTCTTTATTCCTTTTCTTAAAATCGATATCGTTAATACAAATGAAGCAATAAAGAATGAAAATGGTAAGAAAGATAGCCAGTAATATTCTTTATAAATAAACTTTAAAAAAATATTATTGAAAGTAGAAGAATACCAAAA
Organism: Chryseobacterium sp. MEBOG07; assembly: GCF_021869745.1. Classification (NCBI taxonomy): domain Bacteria; kingdom Pseudomonadati; phylum Bacteroidota; class Flavobacteriia; order Flavobacteriales; family Weeksellaceae; genus Chryseobacterium; species Chryseobacterium sp. MEBOG07. Next base: position 942,278 of record NZ_CP084579.1, on the reverse strand, counting down.
ATAATAAATTGCCACCACTTAAATTTTATTTTTCTGTAGATTAATTTGTAAATAGAGATTTCATCATTGTATTTAATGATTTCTTCAATGTAATATTTCATAATAAATAATTTAAACAATTAAATATAATAATTGTCAGTTGATAGAAATATTTGATAATATGATTTGAATTTCTGTAAATGATAATTTTATTGATTCAATGTTAATTATTATATTGGTATTTCTAAAAGAGAAAAATTGGTTATGATGAAAGATTTACAGATTAGTTATCTAAGTAATCTTAGAAACTCAAGTTCAACTGTTATAACTTTACAAGACACTTTTGAAGAAATCAAAAGTGACAAAGCTAGATTATTCACACTTGAATTAAATAATTTATATAAATCTGGAAGCGAACTATATTCAATTAAGAAAAAAAATCTTCCTGTTGTTACTTTTTGTGCTTTATTTGAACAAAATAATAGAAAAAAAGAAGGAATTATAAAATATAATCAGCTATTGGTAATTGATATTGATAAATTAGATACTAAGCTACTTGAATCTGTTAAAGATATTCTCAATAATGATAATTTTATAATTGCTAATTGGGTTTCCCCATCAGGAGCAGGATTAAAAGGAATTATTAAACTAAAATTTAATGATGTTCAATTAAATAATGAAAATATAGACTTTCATCATAAAAGAGCATTTAAAAAAGTTTCTACTTACTTTTTAGAAAAATATAATATTGAGCTTGATAAAAGTGGCAGTGATTATACTAGGTTGTGTTTTATCTCATGTGACAAAAATATTACAGTAAAAAAATCATATTCTGAGTTTGAAATTAATCACGATGAATATCTAGAATTAGTAAGCCAATCGACATCTAAGGTAAAAATGAACGTTAATAAAAATTTAGGTGCTAAAGATAAGTTTACATTACATAATGCTATTGAAAAAAATTCTCAATCTAATAAAAGAGAAATACTAAAAATTATTAATTTTCTTAAAAGAGAAAAAAAGTCTATAACACATTCTTATGATGAATGGTTAAGAGTAGCATTTGCAATATCAAATACATTTACGTTTGATTTAGGAATAAAATACTTTATTGAATTGAGCAAGTTAGATGAATTAAAGTTTAATGAGTCGGAATGTTTAACATTATTGCAGGATTGTTATCATAATTCAAAAGGAACTATTAACTTTAACACTATAATTCATTTCGCAAAAGAAAAAGGTTACAAACAATAGCTAATAGAGAGTACCTAGACAGCGGCTAAATTTTATTTAGTAGGTTGTTAGTGTTGACACTGTAATCAATATTGGAATTAAGTGGCAGGAACTTCAAAGACAATGTTCAGTATTTATCTTTTTAATTCAGGGACTCTCTATAGCTTATAAAAACTATAATCGTGTTACAAACTTATTTTTCTGAAGAAAAAATATTAACTCTCATTTGTAAAATCAGAGCTAGGATTGCCAGACACCGAAGTAAAAAACATTTGGTTCATCTTCTATCATCAGATGAAAGAACAAACTATCATGTAAATCATAAAAAAAATCAAGAAAAAATAGATGAAGATTTACAATTATTAAATTCTATATTACCCCCTCGTAGAAAGTGGAAAACTCTAAAAAAGCAGAGACGTTATATTAATCATCAAAAGATAGATAGTATAAAGAATAATGCTGAATCTTTATACGAAACTATACGTTACTATAAAAAAAAATGCCCCAACGAATTATTTATTATAAACTTAAATAATTTTATCAAAGATATTCAAGATTCAATTTTGAATCCTAATTATAGTTTTACAGTTCCAAAAATAATTCCTCTATCTAAAAAAAATCAATCAAAATGCCGACCAATTGCGCTTTATAATTTAAAAGATAGAATCATCATCAGTCTGACAAATAAATATTTATCAGAATATTTTGATACACATTTTTTCTCAGAGTCACATGCATTCCGACCAAAAAGATTATATAATGGTAAAAAAACAGTTACATCTCACCATCATGCAATCGATTCTATATTTAAATATAAATTAGATTATAAAGGTAAAAAATTATACGTTAGTGAATGTGACATTAGTAAATTCTATGACTCAGTAAACCATACTATTGTAAAGAAATGTTTTAAAAAATTAATTTCAAAAAATCCTCTAAATATTGATTCAAATGCTGAAAGAATATTTTATAAATACCTAGAATCATATTCTTTTGTCCATAATGTTAAAATTTTTAATCATAAAAAGTATTCTGAATATTGGAAACAGCATAAAATTGAAAATGGTTATTTTGGTTGGATTGATAAAGAGCTAAAAGAACTAAAATATTATAAAAATATTCATAATAATCGAATTGGTGTACCGCAAGGAGGTGCTATATCAGGACTTATTGCAAATATGGTTTTGCATTTCGCAGATATTGAATTGTTGAAAAATAATGATAAGAAATTACATTATGTAAGATTTTGTGATGATATGGTAATTATTCATCCCAATAAGAAAAAATGTGAAAATTATTATCAAATTTATACTGAAAATCTAAAGAAACTAAAACTTGTTCCTCACTCACCTACAAAATTTAATTTTCATAATAAGGAAATTTTTAAAAATTTTTGGTCAGAAGAAACAAAATCCAAAAGTCCTTACAGATGGTCAAACTCATACTTAAATTCAACAAAGTGGATTGGATTTGTGGGATATGAAGTTTCTTTTAATAATGAGATTAGAGTTAGAAAACGGTCATTAAAAAAAGAAAAACTAAAACAACAAAACCTCATAGATTTGACATTACGAAGTGTTAAGCGAGGTCAAAGAAAATCTAAAGATACCATAATGGAATCAGTATGTAATAGATTAATAGGAATGTCCGTTGGAAGGGTTAACATGAGAAACTACTATCACATTGAAAATGATTTTTGTTGGGCGAAAGGATTTAATCGATTATCAAAAAATAATCATATCGCTAGACAACTAAAAAATTTAGACAGATGTAGATATAAACAAATTGCTAGATTAAAACGAGAACTTTCAAGCACAAACAATAAAAAAGAAGTTTTTATACCTAAATTCTTATTTAGTTGTATTCCTAAGATTTCAATTTTTGATTCCGAAGAAATTCGTAAAGAATTAGTATCACTCAAAATATTGACTTCTAGATTTAAGTTAACAGTTTCAAAATACGATGAAATTTGCGAAGATAGTTTTAAATTAAAACTTAGCAATAAATATCTTGTAAATGAACGACTTATATTAAAAACTCTAATATCCTTTAAGGACAAAGAAAGAAATGTAAATTACTATGGAAAACCTTTTAGCTATTACTTTCATCTATTAGAGAAATGATTATAACAATTCTATTTTCAATAAATTATATAATTATATAAATAAAATACGACACGTTTTGTCGTATTACTTTTATATGTTTGTCAAAAGAGTATCTGTGGATAAGATTTGAAAGAGATTAGTATTACAATTTAAACCCTAAGTCATGAAGAACAATTATAATAGTGAATTTTGGAAAGAATTCCGTGATAGCATTATTGAATCTGACGGTTATAAATGTTCAATATGTGGAAAAGAATCAAGTAAAACAATTCTTCAAGTTCACCATACAAAATATATAAAAGGCAGAAATCTATGGGAATACGCATCTGAAGACTGCGTAACATTATGCAAAGGTTGTCATGCAATGGAGCATGGGAAAATAAAACCTAATTATGGATGGGAATATATTGGTGACGAAGATTTAGGAGATTTAATTGGAGAATGCGACAATTGTGGAAGTAATATTAGATATGTTTTCCATATTTATCATGAAAAATGGGGAGCCTTAGAAGTTGGAACACTTTGCTGTGATAATTTAACTGATAGCCAAGAAGCATCTAATCTAATGGAATCAGTGAGAAGGTTTGAAAGTCGAAAAAAGAATTTTATTAATTCTATAAAGTGGAAGAGCTCAGAACATTTTCATTCTATTAAGAAAAATTTATTTGAAATAAAAATTGATGAAATTGACGATTATTTTTGCCTTACAATTCATAACCAAAAAAGTAAAAAAAAATATTCTTCATTAGAACTTGCAAAATCCTCAGCTTTTGAAGCAGTTGAAAATGGCAAATTCATTGAATATTGCTTAAAGAAAAATATTTCTTTACCTGCTAAATTTAAAATTAATAATAAGCAAAAGGATAAATAATTATTATAAATGACAATTTCAAAGGATTCACAGAAAAGAAGAAGCGATATAGAAAGATTGACTTTACACGATAGTGGTGTAAAGCCAATTCAATCATTTTTATTTTAAGCCACTTTCAAGCATTCATCGCTATTACACCATAATTCTGCCTTAAAACTCGGCAAAACACCCTCAGAATAGCTTAAAAATAACTCTTGTGCCATAGATTCCAGAACAGGAAACCAACTCTCAGTAGTACAGAAAGAATCATGTATCTTCCATGGTGTATATCTAGACGAATTTTCCGAAACAAGCTAACCTGCTCATCTTTCTGCAATAAATGTATACCTATCTTTATACCACTGCTTAGATTTTTTGAATTGTTTAATTAGATTTCCAACAGCTTCTTCTAAATTTTTAGTTTCAATTTTAGTTTCGTAATATAGTGGGCTATTTTCATATAAAATAAGAAAATTTGTATAGCTAAAATCTCTTGTTGAAAATATAAAAAACTCATTTATTGTTTTTTTTGAATCTTTAAAAACACTTATTCCTAATATATTATCAAAATTCCGCATTTTTTCCGAAAGCAAAAAGCACCAATATGAAGTAATTTTGCTTTCAAGTTTAATACTGAAAATAATTGGAAGCCCTGATACTATCTCATTAGCTTCAAATTCTGTCGCTCCTTTGCTTAAAAGCCATTTTAAAATATCATTATAAATGTTTTTCCTTGCCTTCTTGATAGCATAAATTCCCTTCCGCCAATTGCTGGGAAACATCCAATAAATCTTTTCTTGTGCTTTCTTAAAAACCTCATTGTCAATCGTAGCTTCAAAAGCATCTAGCACAATCACCCATTCTGAGCGTGGATTTCTGTATGATTTTTGTTTAAGTCTCCCCCATGTTTTATTATATATTCGAGTACCTATGTAAGTTTCGTCAGTCAATATCTTTATAATTTTTGATTTGTCCCACTGTTTGTTATTTGATGAAAATATTCTTCTTTGATTTAGAAATGAAACAATTTCATGTATAGCTAATCTTTCATTTACAAATAAATCAAATATTTTTCGTACTGTCTCAGTTGTATCGTCATTTTTAGGAGTAAAAGAAACACGTTCATTTGCTATTTGTTTATGCTCTCTTGCTTTAAGAATACGAATAGGTTTTTTATTTACATCTAGTAATTGTCTTGCCATTCCGTAAACCGCCGTACCACCTGCTGAATACCCCTGTTGTGAAACCTTTACACATCCATGAAATACTTTTTCACTTAATTGGCGGCTATATTCTGCTGCCATGTAACGTTGAATGGAAATTTCTAAACTTGAAAATAGCTGATTACTTACATCAACAAATCCTCTCGAAACATACACTACTTCTTTACCATGTTTCTTACATAAATAAACATAATGTCCTGCTTGGTCTTGGTCTTGAAATCGTCCCCAACGTGAAACATCATAAACTAATATGTAATCGAAATGTGGAGCGTTGAAATTTTTAATCCAGTTATCAAAGAGCCTTTCAAAACCAGGACGATTAGCTAGAAGCCCACTTACCCCTTCATCAACTTCTTCATGGATAATTGCAATATTATGTTCAAGAGCAAACCGTTCAACATGACTACGTTGAATTGCTACTGAGTTTTCCTGTTTATCTTCAGCAGAATGTCGATAATAAGCAACCGCACTTTTAGAGGTCTGTTGAGCAATATTGAACATGAATTATACAAAGGCTTGCAAAAGTTTAGTCAGGTCTCCAAGCAGGTCACTTTCTTTTTCTGTCAGTTGAACATTTAGATTCTTCTTTCCACCTAATTCTTTTATTAATATCTTAATTTGACTTGAAAATCCCGATAATTGCGACCTTTCAGATAGTTCAGTGACCGTTAGCAATGCTTCTGTCAAAAAAGATAAAATTTCTTCTTCGTGCAAAGATGCATTTGAAAAAATTTTAGCAAGGTCTTTAAAATCGCTAGCTCTATACATTACATTATCACTAATTTTTTTGAATAATATTTTCACAATATCGTCAATTTCATATTGCTTAATTTTCCTAAGTTTAGGAAGCATCTGCATAAAAGCAATTCGTTGATACTCTTTCATATTATATTCAGACATTAATTCCAGATATTCCATTCTCATATCCCTTAATTCTGTAAAATGAAATAAATGCACTTGTGATATCCCAAGTAAATCGGCTATTTCTTTTTTAGTTGCATCTTTATATTCAATTTTTATTTTATGAATAGCATTTGCCTTTTCCATTGGTTTCCAACTTCTCCGATTATTTTGCATTTCATATCTCCGAGCTTCAAATTCGCCATCACTCATTTTAGGATATATACGACATGGAACTTTTTCAAGTCCTAATTCTTTTGCACACGCAAATCTTCTGTGTCCATCCATAATTAAAAAACGTCCTTCTTCAATTTCGCTTACCTTGATTGGGTCTTCAATACCGTAATGCATGATTGATTTCATAAGACGGTTATAATCACCACCAGCTCCTAAACCAAAGGCTTTACGAGGTTGATTGGGGTCTCCTTCAATAACATCAAGCGATAGTTCCACAAACTTTGCTGGTCTTGGCTTAAATGAGTCTATAATACTTTTTAAATCATTTTCACTCATAATGATATTTGGTAATTTGTTTAAGTGTTTTTAAAGTTACAATCAAACAGCAGAAATACAGACTGTTATAACATTGTATTATTTTTAACAAAACATTACGGTAATATTATCTGCATTTCTTTCAAACTTTTTGAGTATTTCATTAACAATAAAGTTAGATTATAATTATCCAAATATTTCTACTGCAAACTATTAATGCCAATCATTACTATTTGAAGCCACCTGTAGGCACTCATCATTATTATAAGACCAAAATTTTGCCTTAAAACTCGACAAAACACTCTCAGAATGGCTTAGGTGAAAACAGCTCTTGAGCCCTAAATTCAAGAACAAGAAACTAGCTCTGCAATGGGTTGATTCTTATTTATTCATCTCTACAAATACCGATGGATAGAGGCGTTAATCAAATCTGCTACATAGTACCAATATATACTACTAATTTATATCAATTTATATCAATTCTTATATTACTATCAAAACCAACTTAAACACACTAATCGGGAAAATTTAAAGAGAGAAAATGCCTTCAACCAAACAATAAAATATTACACTATTAATATCATACGACAAGTTTTGTCGCTTTGACAGTATACATTTGTATTATTAAAACAAATGGTTTACCATATTAACTGATTTAATAATTTTTATATCTTTATCGCCAAGAAAATTAAATATTTTTTTAAATTAAATACATAAAATGAAAAACAAATTTATTTCGAGGTTACTTTCCTTAGTAACCATTATGGTCTTGTTATATTCCTGTAGGAATGAACAGTTAACAGAACAAGAAACTTACAACAACAGTGGTCAATTTAGACCAACATCTAAAACAATTCGTTTAGAAGAAAGTAAACACAAATTAGTTCTTAAAACCGAATTACAAAAAGCACAAGAGAATCTAACAGAAATCAAAACTAATACATCAGGCAAATCGGTTGATTATGCAAATGGAGTTTCGATTGACACTGACAATGTAACTTACATTGAGGTTGGACCCACTTTCCATACGTACACATTTAATCTAGTACGAGAAAATGCTCCTGTAGATGCACCATTAGAAAATTTAGTATTATCTTCTCTACCTGACGGAACCTATAAAGAACTTTTAGTAACTTACAATTTTACACCACAGGAAAAACTTGACTTACTTTCAGGTAAAGGAGTTAAAACAGCTGGCAAAGGTACAGCTATTGAACTTACTAAAGGAACCTATGGAGGAGTCATTTCTAATAGAAGTATGGGAGTTGTAGAATCCTGCTCCTATAAAACGGTAGATATGTATTTTTCTTGTTATACAGGAGCACATAATTCAGGTAATGAAAGTGAATGGGGAGGCTGTAAATGGAAAAGTGAGGGAGGATATCCAGCTCAACACATTACTACGGTTGCATTAGTTTGTACAGCAGATACAAGTCTGGGAATTGATGGCTCACCTGGAGGTGGTGATATCGGACCTACTACAGGCTTAGGAAGTGGACCTAATGAAGGAACTCCTACAACCCCGACATTTGCAACCACAAAAAACACTCCTTGTGGCAAAATAAAAAAATCCACTTATGATGAAAGTTTTAAAGCCAACATAACTTCATTAGAAGAAAAAACGGGTTTGAGTTATGAAAATGGCTATAGACTGGGAACATCTCAAACAGGAACACAAAACCAGCTTTTACAGAATAGACCTGGAACTACCCAAGTAGATGTTAAATTTTTCCCTAATACTTTTGCAATACAACATACTCATTATGATGGTATATATCCAATATTTTCTCCAGGTGATATTTTGCAATTTAACCAATGGATAATTTGGGCAAAAGGATGGAATGATATACCAACAAATACTCCTAAAATTCCTTTAAATTATCTTACATATACAGTAGTAACTAGTAATGGAAATTATTTAATGGCTTTTGATGGTACAGATGTTGTTTCTCTTCCAAATTATACAGAAAAGGAATTTTATGATTTAAATGAGAAGTATAAGGAGAAATTAAATAGTGCTGTTAAGGTAACAAATGTAAGTCAAGAGGTCATATATGATATGGAGAAATTAGAAAAAGAGTTTTTGAAATTTGTGAAAGACAAAATGAATATGGTCGGATTTAAACTCTTTAAAATCAATAGTGATGGAACCAATACAGAAATATATCTTGAAAACGAAAACAGAAAAACAAAACAATGTCCTTAAAAATCTAAAATTATGAAACAATTATTATTAATATTATTTTCAACAATTATTACAGTTTTCTGTAAAGCGCAAATTTTCCCTCTTAACACTAGTCCAAGTGACATCCCTAATAACGCATATATAAAAGACACTAACAATGAGTTAGATAAATATGTTGGCTTATGGAAGGGTACTTGGAATGGTAAAACACTTTTTTTAGAATTAAAAAAGATTAAATATTATTACAATGATAATCAACCATATTATATAGATAAGATTTTTGGAGAAAGAAAAATAATTTCTACAGATGGTACTACTGTAGAAATAGATAGAATTACCAATTTTGACACCCAAAATCCAGAATTCAGAGGAATCCACAAAAGTCTTCACCATGCAGGAAAACAAACTATAAGTTTTTATCCGAAAAATATGTGTAGGAAAACAGCCCTGTTAGAAATCACTAGCTTTGTAGGAAATCAAATGACTTTACATTTTGAGTATGAGCCAAGTTTTGTAGACCCAAGCTGTCAACACAATGCCTATATAGACCAGTATGGTGACTTTCCTATTAATTTCCCTAAAGATATTATATTAACAAAGCAATAAATATGTCTAAGAAGATTTTCTTTTTATTCCAAATGACAAAATTATTATTTATAGTGTTCATTTTTTTGTTATTGGATTCATGTATTTCACAAAAAAACACTAATGAGTATATACAACTTAACCATGAAAATGTCATGTTCATAAAAGGAGATAGATTAACAATTACCTTACTTCCTACACAGGCTAAAAGGAAAAAATCTGTTATTGTAAAAACTTTAAAAAATAATAAACAATATAATAATAGAAGAATAACACTTGTTGAGTATCAGAAAATTTATGAATTGATTATAAAAACTAATCAAAAAGATATAGAATTACCACGAAACCCTAATGTAATGACATCTATAACTGATGGTGGAAATAATTCAATAATTTTAAGGAAAGATACTCTTACAAAAAAATTATATAGTTATGGTATTTCAAAGGAATATCATGGAAAATTATATGAATCTATAGAATTAATTTTAAAGGCAGCAAAACTCAATATTCAAGAAGTAAATTAGATTTGTCACTAAAAAACTATTTTTTCCTTTGGAAATATGTTTAGGAAAAAAGCTATGGTAGTATTTCACCCACTGTAATATTAAAAATGATTGGTTCTACCGCAAACAGGTAAAGCCAATCATTTTGATTTTAAGCCACTTTAAGGCACTCATCACTATTGCACCATAATTCTGCCTTAAAACTTGGCAAAACACCCTGAGAATAGCTTAAAAACAGTTCTTGCACCATAGATTCCAGAACAGGAAACCAACTCTCAGTAGTACAGAAAGAATCATGTATTGTCCAAAGTGGCATATCAGGATTTGTTTCTGCAATTTGTTTCGTAATAGTATCAATCACACAATCAGATTCAACGTGTTGCAACAATTTTGGAAATAGCTTGAATGAATCTTTATCATCGGAAGTTGTTTTAAAAATTTCGATACACTTACATAACAAAGGAAAATGCTTTTTAAATATCAGATATTCTTTTGACGGTCTTTTAAGCGGAGTGTAAAGAATCTGTAATGTGAGTTTTTTCATCAAATCTCGTTTACAAGAAAACTCAAATATTTCTGCTACACCTGTATTTGAATCATAAAATTTCTTTCTGAACAAACCGTCATAATCAGGATAAATATCTGTGAAAAGTGGCATTAAAAATTCATAAAATTTACCTGTAAGCACAGCTTTTTTGAGTGGTGTAAATTCTTCTTGAAAAGCTTTACTAGACGTAGTTTCTTGTAATTTCTGCAACATAGTACCTATATTCTCAATTCCAAACACTCTACTCATAATCTCAATAATCTTACTCTTACTCAAACTTTCCAATACCAAAACCATAAAATAAGGTTGTGAGTTCTTAATATCCAAACTTTGAATGTTTTCGCCGTAATACGTTAGATATGGGCGGAATTTAGACGGCATATTAGTTAGATTCGTGTGCAGTCTGCTATCTGAATCAGGATTGCGAGAAATACGGTAACATTGTTCTTTCAGCATTAGTGCTGTAAACCAATAGTTGTGTACCTTAGCCATTATCGGATTCAATCTGGTATAACTCAAACTGTACTTATTGTAACAGAACTCAGATGATAAATCATCATTCAAGCGGTCAACATCAAGGAACAGCCCATCATCAAACCATTTAGACAAGTGTGAGCAGGATAAAATTGCATCATTATCAACAACTTCTTTCAATAGATTTTTAGTCAAAAATTTATCAGTCATTTCAAATATTGAAAAATCCAAGCATTCAACACCCTCAAGATTAATGTTTTCATAGTTGTATCGGTAGCGTTTACAGGTTCGACCTTTTGAGTGCCCCTTACCCTGCAAAAGACCAATCTGTAAAAAATACTCAAAATACTTACTGTAATTGGAATCTTTCTTTTTTAATCGTTGGGAATCCATTGGTACATAACCCCAGAGATATGTTTTATCTTTCTGATAAGCAGGAATACTGATAACTAAACTCAGGAAGTACAGGGCATTATTCATTTTGAACTCTTTAAACGGTTGTTGCTCCCGAACTTTTTCCTGAAGATAGTTAACTATGATTGTAGGAAGTATAACTTTCCATTGATAATCTTTATGATAAAAGGCTGATACGTTGATTTTACGGTTTGCACTTTTGGTTTTGTATTGTTTCATTTTGTTGTTGTTTACTTAAAAAAGGCATAGCAATAGCTCTCCATAGTATATTTACTACGGCTAAACCTCGATTCGTTAAAAATTTTTTGGAAATTTAAAAAGATTTGCAAACAGGCTTATTACACGTGATTAAAGCCTTGTATGCGGAGCAATAATTCAATATTGCTTTAGGCAGCTTTTTTACCTTTTTTTGAAAAATAATCATCTACCTGATTCTGAAAATCATTGAAATTATTTCTTTTGTGTTTTGTCATCCATTCCAGCAGTTCCAGTCTTTTAAAGTAAAGTTTCCCATTACCAGAAGATGAATAAATGGGTAAATCTGTTCCGACACTACTAAGTTTATGAAGATAGCTTACTTTATACCCTGTGAGTACGGCAGCTTCGTTTACGTCTAATACTTCTTTATTCAAAATAGTTGACATTCGGACTGTTTCTTTTAGTTCTTTTAATTCACTTGCAATGCTTATTAGCATTTGTTTAAATTCTATTAAAATTTTTACCATTGTTTTTGTTTGTTTTTACATTTAGCTTTGTTGCTAAATTCCAATCGCAAATTGGTGATTTTTCTGCGGAAAAGTTGAGGAAGACAGCATTCCGCAAAAAAGAAAAACTCCCTGTATAAAGGAGTTTTAAGAAGTCTTGTTAAGTTTATGTGGAATTATTGCGGAACAGCTCTGAGATTTTCGACAATTTCATTAATTGCATTGATTTTTGTTGACTTTCTATTGCCTGTTTTCACTTCACTAATTATCTTACTTATGCCGTTTGAAGTTTTGATTTTTGGGTTCTGTGAATCACCATTAGTCTGAAACTTGAATCTTTCTGCCCAGAAAGTGTTAAAAAAAGTTTTATCCTGATAATCTTCTTTAAAAAACTCTCTTAAAGAATCAATTAACAATCCTATATCAGATTGATTTTTACCAATTAATATTATCGGAGCTTTAGGGATGGTATCAATGTAAAAATGCTGTAAAAACACTTTTTTAGTGCAGGATTCATTAATGAAATCTTTTGCCCATAAGTTATGATGTAGTTGTCCAATAAAGTCAAAATTCAGTCCAAAAACAGTTTCTCGTACAGTATTATTTGATAATGGAGGCGTCGAAACTGCTGAAACTGCAAAGTGTGAAGTGCTAAGAAATTGGGAAAATTCATTTTCAATCATTGTCAAAACCTGCTGATATAATAAATTAATTTTATCAGTAAGCAAATAAATATCATCTTTAGTTGCAGAATTTATATTTAAGAACTCTGTATTATATGTAATAGATTCTTGTAATTTTCTGATAATGTCTATGAATACTTTATTTTTTCCAATTGGGTCAATCTCTAAATCACTTACAAGGTTTTTAAATAACCAATAACAATCTATCATTAAATTATTCTGCGAAATACTGTTTGAAAATGGCTCAATCTCATGTATTGATAAATTTACGCACCATTCATTTATTTTTTGTCCTATATCATCCGCAAAATCATTAAAAATATTGGAAAATTCGGTTGATAATGACTGTTGCCAATCAAAATCCTCAAATTCCCCTCTTGTTCCAATTACTTGACTGTCACAATTCAGCTCTTTAATAATATTATTAAGAACAATGATTTTTCCACTATCATTTAAATTTTCGTATTTTAGATTATACTGTTCGGGGATAAAATCTTGAATATATCCGTATTCTAAATATAAATTTTGCTCAATCAAATTCTTAATCCCTTCAAATCCGCCCTTTCCAATCTCACGCATTATTTTATTGTAAGATGCTATGTCGTATGTGCTAATATTTTTCAATTTGAATACTTTTATATTAATTGCTAAAATCCTAAATTACTAAAAAATTTCGCTGTTGATTTAGCTTTTTCAACATCTGTTTTATTAATATATGTCAGTAATTGTTTTTCTGTTGTATGTCCAGTAAAGTTCAACAAATAAGCAGTTGGTATTTTTTCGTAAAAATTTGAGGCAAAACTTTTCCTTCCAATATGAGAAGTTATTAATTGATATTTAGGATATTCTCCAAAAACTTTTCGTGTAATCTTACTTTTATCCTCTCGTTCAATTACCATAACTTTTCCATTATAAATCATTTCATTAATGCCTGCAATTTCACAAACTTGTTTGATGTAAATATTTAGATTGACATCTGAAATTTTTCGGGGGAACTCTCCCCTTCTTTTAGTTAAAATATCTTGAACTTTTTTCAATAATGGAATTTTCATTCTTGCTCCTGTTTTCTGCTGGGTAAATTCTAAGTATTTCTGTCCTTCGCTATCCTCTACAATCATTGATGAAGTAAATCTCAAATAATCGCTAACCCTTTGTGCGGTGTAACAGGCTATCAATAACCAGTCTTTTGCATTATCAAGATAATCAAAGGGCATTTCTTTTTCTTCGATTCTTTGAAGTTCATCAAAAGTCAAATATATAGATTTAGGTATTGCTTTTGTAACCTTCTCAATATCAAATTTCCACATTGCAGTATGTTTATGAACTTCAATATCAAAAGACTCAGCCACTTTACAAATCATTTTAAGGAATTTAAGATTCCGATAAGTAGTTGATATTTTATAGTTTTCCTTTTGACAATATTCCTCGAAATCGGCTTTAAAACTACTATCTATATCTTTAAATCGTAGATTTTTAAAGTTTTTCTTTCTTGTCTTCCTATCTTCGACATATCTAATCAAAAGTTGTTTTACAACATTCGCCTTCTTTATAGTTGATTTAGCAACATTACTTTCCTTTAGTGAAATGTAATCATCTATAAACAAAAGTACGTTGTCAGAATATTCCTTTTTATCTGGCTTTGATTTAGTTGGCAGAATTACATATTCCAGCCAATTCTTCAGGTCAATATCTGGATTCTCTTCATTATACCTAGAGATAATCTCGGTTTCCAATTTAATTAAACGGATATTAATTGTTTCGGAATCATTCTCTGTTATTTTCTTTGAAGTAAGTTTACACTTACCATCTTTCCAATCTTTCGGTTTACATTTCAGATAAGGTATGGGAGCTTTTATATCAATGCCCTTATCTCTAAATCTCACCCAAATTGTACACTCTTTATCTACTACTTTTCCGCGAATAAAAAAACTTACTGATGCCATTTCGTGATTTCAAAATTGTTCCCAAAATTGTTCCCGAAAATCAGAAGATGCCCATCTATCCTCTGCCTCCAGTCGAAAATCAATAGTAGAATAAGCATGTAGAAAGCTTATGTATTGCTTGTTTGGACGAGGGTTCGAATCCCTCCAACTCCACAAAAAAGAGAATCTAAATAATAGATTCTCTTTTTTATTTATCATATACTAATATAACAAAGAGCTAAAATAATTCATTAGCACAATGTCTATATAATAATATGAGTTACATACTATATAGTACACTATTCAACATAAAGAACTACTTAACATTTAATAGAATAAGTTTGTTCGATTGAATTTATTAATTAACTTGTTGTTTTCCGAGTTTAGTTTCTATCATACCCTTCCATTAAAATGATCTAGTGTCTCTATATGTTGTACCGATATTTTTAAATAATAAAGCCTTTCTATTATTTAAAGTGAAATTTTTGGAACTAAAAAACGAAGATAAATTACTTTTTAAAGATCACATTTCATTAAACTAGAGTTCACAATAGTGAAATTTGGAAGATATATCTTTATATCCCCTATTAGACTTTCTATGATTGGTTTTATATTTATCCACAAGCAACAAATATAACCTACTGAAAACTAAAAGACTAAATCGGGACAATCCAAAATGAAAGTTTCTGGTCCACAAAAAAGACTAAAAAAATGTTTTATCGTAAAGAATTTTATATATTTGCACCATCTAACAATTAAAAAAATAATTTACTATGTCAGACATTGCATCAAGAGTAAAAGCTATCATCGCTGATAAGCTTGACGTTGAAGAAACAGAAGTAACTCCTGAAGCTAGCTTCACTAACGATTTAGGAGCTGATTCACTAGATACAGTTGAACTTATCATGGAATTTGAAAAAGAATTTAATATTCAAATCCCTGATGACCAGGCTGAAAAAATTACTACTGTAGGACACGCTATCGCTTACATCGAAGAAGTAGTAAATAAATAATATTCTTCAACAAAAAAGAAATTAAACAAAGTTTATGGAATTAAAAAGAGTAGTTGTAACAGGATTTGGAGCAATAACACCAATAGGAAATAATGCAAAAGAATACTGGGAAAACCTTGTAAAAGGTAAGAGCGGTGCCGCTTCGATTACTCTTTTTGATGCCACAAACTTTAAAACAAAGTTCGCCTGCGAGGTGAAGAGTTTCGATCCACTACAGCATTTCGATAAGAAAGAAGCTAAAAAAATGGACCGAAATACTCAATTGGGACTTGTTGCTGCTAGAGAAGCAGTGGCACATTCCAGAATTATTGAAGACAATGTAGACAAAAACAGAGTTGGTGTAATCTGGGGATCCGGAATTGGAGGTTTAGAGACTTTCGAAACTGAGGTATTAGGATGGGCAAACACGGAAATTCCGAGATTCAACCCTTTCTTTATTCCTAAAATGATTGCAGATATCACTCCTGGTCATATCTCAATTGAATATGGTTTCCACGGACCCAACTATACTACTGTTTCTGCATGTGCATCTTCAGCAAATGCTATAATTGATTCCAAAATGCTGATCCAGTTAGGAAAAGCAGACGTGATTGTGTGCGGAGGCTCTGAAGCAGCCGTTACAGCAAGTGGTGTCGGTGGATTTAATGCAATGATGGCCCTTTCTACAAGAAATGATGATCCAATAACAGCTTCAAGACCTTTTGACAAAGACAGAGATGGATTTGTATTGGGTGAAGGTGCAGGAACAATCATTCTTGAAGAATATGAGCACGCAGTAAAACGTGGGGCTACAATTTATGCAGAATTATTAGGAGGAGGTTTGAGTGCTGATGCACATCACATGACGGCTCCACACCCTGAAGGCCTTGGTGCTTATCTGGTAATGAAGAGTTGTTTGGAAGATGCAGGTTTAACTGCTGATGAAGTAGATCATATCAATATGCATGGTACATCTACTCCATTAGGAGACATCGCAGAATCCAATGCAATCTCAAGATTATTAGGCGAGCATGCTTACGACATTCAGATTAATTCTACAAAATCAATGACAGGACACCTTTTAGGTGCTGCAGGTGTTATTGAAGCTATCGCTGCATTGGGAACTATTATTCATGGTATTGTTCCTCCTACCATCAACCATTTTACTGATGATGAAAATATTGACAGCAGACTAAACTTTACGTTTAATTCAGCTGTGAAGAAAGATGTAAAAGTAGCCATGAGCAATACTTTCGGATTTGGCGGGCATAATGCTTGCGTTCTATTTAAGAAAATCTAAATTCAATGAATGGAGTTACAGAAATACTTTTCTAAATTCCTTATCAAAAAAAGAAAAAGACAACTCACGGAGAGAGAATATTTTCTCAGTACCGAACTTAAAAAAGTATTGGGTACCGAGGTACAAAATATAGCTCTTTACCGCGAAGCCTTTTCTTTGAAAAATTCTTCTAAAAATCAAGACAGCAATTACGAAAGACTTGAATTTTTAGGAGATTCTGTTTTGGGTACAATTATTTCTTGTCATTTGTTCCAGACTTATCCTCAAGCTAATGAAGGATACCTGACACAGATGAAATCTAAGATTGTTAATAGGAAAAACCTCAATAAATTAGGAGAAGATCTTAAGCTTACCAGCCTTTTGCAAAAGCAAAACAATTCTTCAGCCTTAGGTGAAAATATCTCCGGAAATTTATTCGAAGCTTTAATTGGTGCCGTTTATTTAGACTTCCACTATGATGCCTGCAAAAGGATCATTCTGGAAAAATTACTGACCCCTTCCGAGATCAACAAGCTTGAAAATAAAATTGTAAGCTACAAAGGCCTCTTGCTTGAGTGGAGCCAAAAGAAGAAGGTTAATATAAAGTACGAAACCTGCGAGGAAATACAAGTTAATAAATCTGTCGTATTCAGATGCCACGTGTGGCTGGGGAATGAAAAAATTGCAAACGCAACGGAAACTTCCAAGAAAAAAGCAGAAGAAAAAGCAGCACAGAGGGCATTTTATATTTTAAATAAAAAAGAAAATATACTTGGAAATTCAAAAACTTTATGATCTTGATGATATAGAATTTGAAGATATTGCCATAGGATTGGTAAGATTAGCAAAAGATATACCTGCTCATGAGTTTTTCTATAAAATAAATCAAACCAACAACCTTAATTTTGAAAGAAAGAAAGATCTTGTCTTTCATGGGGGGTATTACGATTATTTTTTTCCTAGATATGAGGCCTACCACAAGTTTTCAAAAACTTGTTTTACCTTTATTTCAAATAAATCTTCGGAAAGTAAGCAAAAAAAAGTTCAGACAGAACTGTTTACAGAAGAAGAAAACATTAAATTTTTATTAAATAATCAGGCAGATGTCGAATATATTTTACATAGTTCGGAACAGTTTCCTGATTTTTCCGTAATTTTGCTCCCTGAAAATCTTGTGTTTCCAATTCAAGATTATACACTGAGTTCTGATGAGGAACTTTATCAAATTATCCAGTATTATGAATAAGTATTTAAAGAAGACAAAAATTATCGCAACACTAGGACCTGCTTCATCATCGAAGGAGGTAATGTTAGATTTAATGAAAGCGGGTGTTGACATTTTCAGAATAAATTTTTCCCATGCAGATTACGACTTAGTTCGATCAAATATTGAAATAATTAGAGAGCTAAACAGCGAGTATGGGTATTCAGTGGGTATTCTAGGAGACCTTCAGGGGCCTAAACTAAGAGTAGGTGTTGTAAAAGAAGGTTCTTATCTGAACCCTGGAGATATTCTTACTTTCACTAATGAAAAGATGGAAGGAGATTCTACCAAGGTTTATATGACTTACCAACAGTTTCCACAGGATGTAAAAGTAGGGGAAAGAATCCTTATTGACGATGGGAAGCTAATGTTGGAGGTTATCGAAACCAATGAAATAGATACTGTAAAAGCAAAAACCATTCAAGGAGGTCCGTTAAGTTCTAAAAAAGGAGTTAATCTACCTAATACGAATGTTTCCCTTCCTGCTTTGACAGAAAAGGATATTCAGGATGCTAATTTCATGCTTGACATGGAAGTTGACTGGATTGCCTTATCATTCGTTCGTCATGCTCAGGATATTATCGACTTGAAGGAGCTTATCAATGCGCATCCAAATGGTAAATTCAAAACTCCGATCATTGCGAAGATTGAAAAGCCTGAAGGGGTAAAAAATATTGAAGAAATTCTTCTAGAATGTGACGGATTAATGGTTGCCCGTGGTGACCTGGGTGTAGAAGTTCCAATGGAAGAAGTTCCTGCTATCCAGAAAAATCTGGTAGAAAAGGCTAGATTCTATTCTAAGCCAGTTATCATTGCTACGCAGATGATGGAAACCATGATCAACAGCTTAACACCAACCAGAGCAGAAGTAAATGACGTTGCCAATTCTGTATTGGATGGAGCTGATGCTGTAATGCTTTCAGGAGAAACTTCTGTAGGGAGATATCCGGTACAGGTTGTAGAAAACATGGCTAAAATTGTAAAGAATATCGAAACAACTCATTTTTACCAACATAAAAATGAACCTATCGAAAAAGATTATAACTGTATCGATGAGAGATTCATTACCAATAGAGTTTGTCTTGCAGCAGTAAGAATTGCTAAAACAACCAATGTTTCTGCTATTGTAACGCTTACTCATTCGGGGTATACCGCTTTCCAGCTTGCAGCACACAGACCTAACTCACAGATCATTGTTTACAGTGGAAATAAAAGAGTAATCGCTATGCTGAACCTTCTTTGGGGTGTTCACGCTTACTATTATGATATGAAAAAGTCTACTGACGAAACGATTATCCAGGTAAATATGCTAACCCATAACTATGGTTATATCGAAACAGGAGATTTCGTAATCAACATCAATGCGACTCCATCATACGAAGGTGGAAAAACGAATACATTGAGATTGACTACTGTTTAAGACGAATAGGCAAATTACTTTTGTCAAAACATACAAAAAAAACTCCCGGAAATCAATTTCCGGGAGTTTTTTATTTATAAAAATAAGGCTGTGTCATTAATACCCACCTTAATAATGTCCTACAATAGTTCTCGCCGTTACAAACTCTTTTAGAGCCAGCAAAGAAAGCTCAGTTCCATATCCTGAAGCTTTGCTTCCACCGAATGGAAAACGTGGATCAGAACTCGTCATTCTGTTGATGTTGACTGTTCCGGATTCAAGATTCTCAATAAAGAATAATTGACGCTCCGGTTTCTTTGTCCAAACAGAATTGGAAAGTCCGAAAGGAATATCATTTGCCATTTGTAAAGCTTCCTCATCATTTTTTGCAATCATGATCATTCCAAGAGGTCCGAAAAGTTCTTCTTTTAAAATTGGATTTCCTTCCTGAACTCTGATTAAACCTGGTTTAAATTCATTCTCTGAAATTCTCTCCAAAGGAATAATAATTTCTGCACCATTTTCCAATGCTCTATTAAATTGAGCTTCTAACTCATCAGCAAGGTCGGGTCTTGCCATTCCGGCTAATTTAGTTTCCTTAAGTAAAGGATCTCCGATTTCATATTTTTTATATTCTTCAATGAATTTAGGTAAAAATTCACCTTCAATCTTTTCATCTATGATAAATCTTTTTGCTGCAGTACAGGTTTGTCCACAGTTTTGAAGTCTGGATTTTACTCCTGCTTTTGCTGCTGTTTCCAGATCTGCATCATCGAAAATGATAAAAGCATCACTTCCTCCTAGTTCAAGTAAAGATTTTTTGATATTTAAACCAGCTATTGAAGCCACTTCTCCTCCTGCTTTACCACTACCTGTTAAGCTTACTCCTTTCACAACATCGTGTTCAAGAATTTCCTTTACAGCCTGATGTCCTACTTCAAGATTCTGGAAAATACCTTCCGGAAAGCCTGCTTCCAAAAGAACATCTACGATTGCATTTCCACTTCCGAAACAAATCGAAGCATGTTTCAAAACGACTGTATTTCCAGCTAAAATTGCAGGAACAGCAAATCTCAATACCTGCCAGAAAGGAAAATTCCATGGCATTACTCCTAAAATCACTCCTTTTGGAACATAATGAACTTCAGAATAAGCAAATTCGGATTCAACCTTTTCGGGTTTTAAAATATTCTCAGCGTCTGCATAATAATTCATCATTAAAGCACACTTTTCTACTTCAGCAATGGATTCTGAAACAGGCTTATTCATTTCCTTAGTAATGATTGTCCCAAACTTTTCAGAATTATTCTTTAAAATTTCTGCTGCTTTTGCAATTAACTTCTGCCTTTCCTCAAACGGCACTTTTCTCCACACTGAAAACGCTTTATCTGCTTTAATAAGCTTGCTTTCAATTAATTGTTCCATAATATAATTTCTGTTTTAAATTCAGCTAATGAATTTATGAGCGCTTTTATTTTAAAAGCACGATGAAATCAGCAAATTTCATTCCTTAAGGGTTAATAAAGTAATGATTTTCTCTATCGGAAGAATATAACTTTTTACATCATTAGCCATTCATTCACAAGACATGCTGCCAGCCTTGCCGTCCTATCCTGAATATCGAAAGACGGATTAACTTCTGCTACATCCAGTGCAACCAGTTTTTTGTTTTTTAAGATATGTCTGTAAAAATGCATAAAGGTTGTATCTGCAAAGATACCATTATATGCTGAAGCGGAAACTCCGGGAGCGATAGATGCGTTAAATACATCCATACAAATAGTAAGATAGGCGAAATCTACATTATCCAGCAGCTCATCTATACGCTGATAGATAGAAGGAAGGTTTTCAAAAAACAATTCATCTGAAAGGATGTATTTCATTCCATACTGATGAGCTGTATCAAAAAGCTTTAGCGTATTCGAGTTTCTCTGAATTCCGATATGAAGAGAATTGATAGGACCTTCCTGGGCAATCTGCCAGAATCCAGTTCCGGAGCTTGGTCCTACCCCTTTTTCCGGCTGTCTGTTATCAAAATGAGCATCAATATTAATGATCCCGATTTTTTGTTCAGGAAAGGCTGTTTTCACCCCTAAATAATGGGCATACGTCACTTCATGCCCTCCGCCCAGCACAAGAGATTTCCCGCCTTTTAAAAGTACTTTTGAAACATTTTTGGCAAGATTATTCTGAGTATTTTCCAGATTTCCGTCTTCACAGGTAACATTCCCAAAATCCAGCATTGAAAAACCCGGAATAATTACCGGAAAATTAGCCATATTCTTTCTGATCACATCAGGTGAATCTTTGGCTCCCTGGCGACCTTTGTTTCTCCTTACTCCTTCATCTACAGCAAAACCATGCAAAACAAAATTATCTGTAGAAATGTTATCGTAATTACATTCTTCCTTTACTCTTTGAAATAATCTGTGATAGAGAAGTTCTTCTCCGTCCAATCTGCCTTGCCAAATCATAATCTAAAATTATTCTCTAAACCTACCTTTTATAGTAGGTATAAATGTTCTGAAAAATAAAACTATAAATACTAATAAAGCACCACCGAGTTTAAACTGCATACTTCTATTTTCTTTATTAAAATAAAAAGTCACAATACCTAAAGCAACAATGGCCATTAGGTAAAATGTAGAATAAAGATATCCTCCTCTATTTTCATGTTTAAATTCTCCTCCATTTGCTGCAAACATTTCATCCAACATATTATTAGCTATAGCGGGCTCTACTTTTCTAATATCTGAAGTCAAATTCTTCATGATAAATTCTTTTTTCGTGCCTGACTTTACAGCATTTAATGCATAATCAACGTTTTTTTCTGCAATACCAAGAGAGACATATTTTTCTTTAATCTCTTCTAATTTAATTTTCATGGATGTGTTTTCTATTACTTTTTATTACCATCAATGTACACATTTTCCGCCTTTAAGCTTCCCTGATTATAAAGTACATTTTGGAAATTATTGGTTTTGAAAGTGACAAAATCTGCCTTTTTTCCGGCCTCCAATTGTCCTCTATCTCCAAGATCAAGTGCATAAGCAGCACGGAAGGTTATTCCTGCCAAAACTTCAGCAGTTGTCAGTTTTTGGAAAGTTGCCAGAATAGAAGCCTGGGTAATTAAATTTCCCATGGGAGCTGATCCCGGATTCCAGTCACTTGCGATAGCTACGATAGCTCCTGCATCTAATAATTTTCTTGCCGGAGTAAATTTTTCACCCAATCCTAAGCTTGCGCCCGGAAGAGCTGTTGCCACAGTATCTGATTCAGCCAAAAATTGAATATCCTCATCAATAGTTGCTTCCAAATGATCTGCAGACTTCGCTCCTACTTCCACCGCAATTCTTGAACTTCCAGGGGTAAACTGATCTGCATGAACGGTAATTTCAAAACCTAGTGCTTTTGCTTTAAGTAAGAACTCTTTACTCTCGTCAGGCTGAAATGCAGACTTTTCAATGAAAATATCTACTCTATTCGCCAATCCTTCTTCTTTTACTTTTGGTAAGATTTCGGTAATGATATATTCCAGATATTCGGGATTGCTTCCCTCAAAATCTCTTGGTTTTAAGTGTGCCGAAAGACAGGTAGGTACCAAGGTTACTTTCGTTGAACTTTGTGCTTTTTTAATAATTCTAAGCATCTTCAGCTCATTTTCCACATCCAGTCCGTAACCGCTCTTCACTTCAATTGTGGTAATTCCCAGGTCAACCAGAAAGTTGATTCTTTCTATCAAAGTTTTCAATAATTCTTCTTCTGAAGCATTTCTTGTGTGCTGTACGGAACTCCAGATTCCACCGCCGCTTTCTGCAATTTCCAGATAAGTTTTTCCAGCATTACGCATGGCAAAATCGTTGGCACGGTTTCCTCCGAAACAGATATGGGTATGCGAATCCACAAAAGCAGGAAGAACAATCTGTTCTCCTTCTATCTTTTCGATTTCTATGGTAGGATTTTCTGTTTTTAATGTTTCAAAATTTCCAACTTTCTGAATGGTATTCTGATCTACTACAATTCCTCCGTCTACAATAATTTCCAGTTGTTCGTCGGAAAGTTTTCCTCTTAATGGTAAGTTAGCAAGTGTTACCACCTGCTTAAATGGTCCTATTAATTTCATTTATTTAATATTATGGCGAATGTTTACTTCATCAATTAGTATTGATCTATCTAAACAATCAAAATTTATTAATTTTTATTAATAATTTCTCCTCTCAAAAATACTTAAAATATCCCAATTATTTCAATCTTAGCGATTCTCATTTTTAACGTGAGTGTAAACGTCTGTATCAATCTTAACCTTTTCTCAATCTGCCCTTCAACCTTAGTCTAAATTTGCTATCTTTGAAGTAAATGAAATGAATTAATGCCAGATTTTTTACATCCAGATAAGGAAAACTACTCACGAGAGGAGCTCATGCAGGAAGAACAAATCCGTCCCCAAAGCTTTAAAGATTTTGCGGGACAGAGAAAAACGCTGGAGAACCTTGATGTTTTTGTTACCGCTGCGAAAAGACGTGGCGGAGCACTAGATCATGTTTTATTACATGGTCCGCCAGGGCTTGGAAAAACTACTTTAGCCAATATTATTGCCAATGAACTTGGGGTAAATTGTAAAATCACTTCGGGCCCTGTATTGGATAAACCTGGAAGCTTAGCTGGTTTGTTGACCAATCTGGAAGAAAATGATGTTCTTTTCATTGATGAAATTCACCGTCTATCTCCTATTGTAGAAGAATATTTGTATTCTGCAATGGAAGATTACAAAATTGACATTATGCTGGAAACAGGTCCTAATGCCAGAAGTGTACAAATCGGACTGAATCCCTTTACCCTGGTGGGCGCAACAACCAGAAGCGGAATGCTTACGAAGCCCATGCTCGCCCGATTTGGGATTCAAAGCAGGCTGGAGTATTATTCTATTGAACTTTTATCAATGATTATTCAAAGGAGCGCAAGGGTTTTAGGAGTTGTTATTTATGAAGATGCCGCGATAGAAATTGCAAGAAGAAGCCGTGGAACACCAAGGATTGCCAACGCATTATTGAGAAGGGTACGTGACTTTGCCGAGATCAAAGGGAATGGTGAAATTGAAATTAATATCACAAAATATGCATTAAATTCTCTGAATGTGGATGAATTCGGTTTGGATGAAATGGACAATAAAATCATGCGTGTTATGATTGAAAACTTCAAAGGAAAGCCCGTTGGTATTTCTGCTCTGGCCACATCTATTGCTGAAAATCCTGAAACTTTAGAGGAGGTTTATGAACCATTTTTGATCCAGGAAGGATTTATTATCCGGACTCCTCGAGGAAGAGAAGTTACTGACAAGGCTTACAAACATTTAAATATTACAAGACCTAAAAATCCGGGTGAGCTTTTTTAATTCAAAGTTCAAGGTTTAAGGCTAATTAGAATTTCTTAGTTTATGTTTATACCCAAATTATACAGAAGTGAAGATTTTGATGTGATGAGAAATATCATCAAGGAAAATTCTTTTGCTCTACTGATTTCTTCCGCTGATAAAATCAGGGCGACTCATTCTATGATGATGCTGAATGAAGATGATCCTGAAAATGCTTATATTGAAACTCATATTTCGAGAGCAAATCCTCAGACAAAAATCTTAAAAGACGGCGATGAAGTTCTCTGTGATTTTTTGGGAGCCCATACTTATATTTCCAGCAGCTGGTATGATCATATTAATGTTTCCACATGGAATTACGAGGCAGTACAGATCTATGGCAAAGTTGAATTGATGAATCATGACGAGCTTTATGCCCATTTGGATAAATTAACATCCAAATATGAAAACTTCCAGCAATGTCCAATGATGGTGAAAGATATGGGAAAAGAATTTGTAGAAAAGGAAATGAAAGGAGCTTTTGGGATGAAAATAATTCCTACCGAAATATTTATCAAGCAAAAACTTTCTCAGAACAGGAAAGAGGCTGATTTTAAGAATATCATTACGCAACTTGAACAATCTGACGATAACGGAAAAAAGGTTGCGGAGAAAATGAAATTAATAAAGAAATAATCAAAATATACATATGAAGTTATATCCAATACAATGTGGAAAATTTAAACTGGACGGCGGCGCTATGTTCGGAGTCGTCCCAAAGAGTCTGTGGGAAAGAACAAACCCAGCAGACGAAAAAAACCTAATCGAGTTGGGAACACGTTCCCTGCTTATAGAAGACGGAAAAAAGCTTATCCTCGTAGACTGCGGTCTCGGCAACAAGCAGGATGATAAATTTTTCGGACATTATTCTCTTTGGGGAGATGATACTCTTGATAAAAATCTAAAGAAATATGGCTTTATAAAGGAAGATATCACCGATGTATTCCTTACTCACCTTCACTTTGACCATTGTGGTGGTGCTATAGAGTGGAATGATGACAGAACCGGATATAGACCGGCTTTCAAAAATGCCCACTTCTGGACTAATGAAAACCACTGGCAGTGGGCAACTGAACCTAATGCGAGAGAAAAAGCAAGCTTCCTGAAGGAAAATATTATGCCGATACAGGAAAGCGGGCAGCTTAATTTTTTACCCCTTCCCACTACTGGCAATTACGGTTTTGCCCCTGATCTAAAGATGGATGTCATCTTCGTAGATGGCCATACGGAAAAACAGATGCTTCCGGTAATCCAATACCAGGAAAAGACTGTTGTTTTTGCGGCAGATCTTATTCCTACAGCAGGGCATATCAATCAGGTTTATGTAATGGGATATGATACGAGACCTCTTTTGACCTTGGAAGAGAAAGGAAAATTCCTTAAACAATGTGTAGACAACGAATATCTACTGTTCTTTGAACATGATGCTCATAATGAACTTGCAAGCCTTAAAATGACTGAGAAAGGCGTAAGACTTGATGAAACGTTTACCTTTAATGATGTTTTTGGATATTAATTTTTAATTATGGAAGAATTACATTCAGAAATACAACAGACAGAACCGGAACCATCGCCCAAGGTTATAGGATTAACAGGCGGAATAGGTTCTGGAAAAACAACAGTAGCCCAATTTATAGAGGAACTCGGTTTTCCGGTTTACTATTCTGATGACAGGGCAAAAGCGATCGTTAATGAAAGCGAAGAACTAAAAATAAAAATCAAGGAACTTCTTGGTGAAGAATCCTATGATGAAAACGGATTGTACGATAGAAAATTTGTTGCAGATAAAGTTTTCAACAATAAAGATCTGCTCCAGCAGTTAAACGAAATTATTCATCCTGCTGTACGGATTGATTTCGAAGATTGGGTAAAAAAGCAGAGTAAATATTTAGTATTCAAAGAAACAGCACTCTTGTTTGAATTAAAGCTCAACAGAAAATGTTATAAGTCTCTTTTGGTAACAGCTGAGGATAATATCAGGATCAAAAGAGTGATGGACAGGGATAACAAAACCTACCGTGAAGTAGGAGTTGTCATGGAGAAACAAATGCCTGAAAGGGATAAAATTAAAATGGCAGATTGTATTATCTACAACAATACCAATCTAGAAGAATTAAAAGAACAAACTGAAAAAGTGATTTTCAGTATTGAATAAATAAAAACTCGTTAGAAGCTTTTCTAACGAGTTTTTTTATGTAAAAATATTATTCTGGATATTCTTCTCCAACGAGATCTTTTAACAAAAATAAGCCTCCATTTCTGGAGGCTTATTCTATTTGAAATTTAGTTCATTTATTCTTTGATAAATTTCTTCTGAGCAGTTTTACCGTTATCATCGATATCAATCACATAAACACCGTTGATCAATCTGCTTACGTTGATCTGACTGTTGAGTAAAATACCATCTCCGATTACCTGTCCTGCAGCATTGTAAATCTTATATTTAGCTCTCTTGCTAATATTCTTTACAAACAATACTGAACTTACTGGGTTTGGATAAATCATGATTCCTGTCTGATCTATTGGATTAGCAGTAATCGGCTTAGAGATTCTTACCGTGTAATCCTCTACTTCTCCATTCTTGAAGTCTGCACAGTTTACCGGAATACCATCTCTTGACATCGCTACTCTCATGACAACATACTTATAGTCTGTCATGCTTACAAAAGCATCTGCTGGTACATTGAACTTACCGGAAACAGGACTGTTTGAATTTGGTGAAGAAGTATACACTCTTTCGTTAATATCAAACTCTCCATTTCTGTTGAAGTCAATCCATACAGCGATTCCTTCGTTATAAGTAGTTCCGGTCCATTTCTTCTCAATGATAATCTCATTGTCTGTAGAGCCCTGGATCATTTCGATGAATGTCTTAGGAACTCCTGTATAATCTGTATACGTGGAAGCTCCGGATTCATTCTCCATCGTTTTCTTACCTGTAGGTTTCACTGTAACTTTAGAAATATGTTCTCCCGTAGAACTTTCTGCTTTCATCTTACAGTAAATCACTGTAGGAGTCGTGAAATAGTAAGGAGGAGTATAATTTCCTGGAGTACCGCTACAGATATTCACAACCTGCATTTCATATTTCGTTAATTCTGTAAGACCTGTCAATACAAGGTTATTAACTACAGATGGTACTTCTGTCCAACTTGGAATACCTACTTTTCTGTATCTAAGAACATAGGTTGCTCCAGGGAATGGATCCCATGTAATCTCTGCTGAGGTTGGAAGCAATTGTGTAATGGTTAATCCCGGAGGAGGAATCTGACATATTCTTTCTGTTGTAAAGACTTTAGGGTTAGAATATGGATTCAGAGTAGATTCTCCGTTACACTGATTAGCAATCTGAACTTCATAAGTGGTGTAAGGCTCTAAAGGAGTTACACTACCTAACACATACGTGTTTGCAGGAGCTGCTGGTAAACTTATAATATTCCATGTTGTAGTTCCTACTTTTCTCCATCTCATAGTATAAGTAGAACTTGGTACTATCGGAGCCCATGTAATCAAGGCTGTAGTTGGAGTAATGTTACCAACGGTCACATTTGGAGGCGTTGGATCACATCTTGTCGTAAATGTTTTGATTGGAGTGGCTGTTCCTACAATATCTCCACAAATAGCGGCTACTTCTACTTCATAAGTGGTAGCAGGTATTAATCCATTAATGATTAATGGAAGGTTACCCAATTGGGTAGAAGCATACACTTGTGTCCATGCTGTTGTTCCCTGAACTCTGTATCTTACCACGTAGCTTACTCCAGCTCCTGTAATGGTAACAGTGGCGGTTGTATGAGTAGTCGTAAATGTAGGAGCATTTGGCATTGCATTGCTGCAAGGTCTTATTCTTACTCGGTAATCTTCTACTTCTCCATCTACTGCATTCTGACACATAATAGGAGCACTTGTACGCTTCAATACGACTCTCATCGTTGTTGTCAATGGTCCTGTATATGCATTTGAAGGAACAGCAAAAGTGGCAGTAACCGGAGTTGTTGTATTAGCAGGAGAAATTAAGATTCTCTCAGCATCGGTAAACTGTCCGTTTCTGTCAAAGTCAATCCATGCTGTTACAGCATCGTTTCCTGTTGCACCCGTCCAACCTTTTGCTACGGAGATTTTATTATTTTGAGAATTAACATCTAAAGTAATAAGAGTCTCTGGTGTTGTATAGCTTATATAGTTAGTCTGTACTGAAGTATTATTCATTGCAGGAACTCCAAGGTTCGAAGAGGTAACCGTTACATTCGAAATATGGTCATTCGTTCCAGAACCTGTCATCTGACAGTAAGACAACGGCGGCGTTGTAAATGCTACTGATGATGAATAAGATCCTGTAGCACCTCCACAAGTTGTTGAAACCTGAACTTCATAATTCGTCTGTTCTGTAAGACCTGTAATTCCATAGAAGTTCTGACCGGCTGGTACAGTAGCGGTCTGCCATGCACCACTTGGAGCAACTCTCCATCTTACAGTATACGTAGCTCCTACAGTAGAAATCCATGATACGGTTGCATTATTTGCAGAAATATTATTTACTGTAATACTCGTTGGAGGAGTTGTTGTACAAGTTTGAGGATCTACAAATCTTACCGGATAATCTTCTACTTCTCCCTGAGTGAATGTTCCACAAGGAGTGTTAGTACTGCTTGTACTCATTACAACACGCATGCGCGTTGGTTGAGTTCCTGTATAAACTCCACCTGCAGCATTAGGAACAGGGAAAGTAGCCGTTACCGGAGTAGTTGTACTGG
This sequence comes from Chryseobacterium sp. MEBOG07, assembly GCF_021869745.1. Taxonomy (NCBI): domain Bacteria; kingdom Pseudomonadati; phylum Bacteroidota; class Flavobacteriia; order Flavobacteriales; family Weeksellaceae; genus Chryseobacterium; species Chryseobacterium sp. MEBOG07. Next base: position 912,381 of record NZ_CP084579.1, on the reverse strand, counting down.
CTGTAGTATTCAGAACTCTCTCATTTGTTTCAAATGTTCCGTTTCTGTTAAAGTCGATCCACGCAGAAATTCCATAAGAACTGCTAGAACCTGGCCAGTATTTGTTCACAGAAATTTTATTTGTATTTCCTGAACCTCTTTCCAAGATAACTATTCTTGTAGCATCTGTTGTATAATCTTTATATCCGTCCGATCCTGAATTACTAAACATAATAGGTGCATTCGTCGGAGTAACTGTTACATTATTAATATAACCACTTGTACCGGTATTACCTGTAGGGTTAGCTGTACAATAAGTAAGAGGAGGAGTTGTAAAGTTCACACTTGGTGAGAACGCTCCTGTAGTACCTCCACAAATAGTAGCTATCTGAACTTCATACTGTGTCTGATCTACCAAGTTGGTAAGCAGCTGACTACTTGTAAGTGGGGTTGTAATGTTAATCGTTGTCCATGTAGCATCCGTAACCTTTTTGTATCTCAATGTATACGTTGCTCCTATTGCAGGAATCCAGCTTACAACAGCTGTACTTGCAGTAAGATTTGAAACGGCAATATTATTGGGAGGAGTCGCTGAACACGGTTGTAAAGCAATAACATTTAATGTAAAGTCCACATAGTTACCCGCAGACGCAGGTCCACAAGGAGTAATAATATTCAATTCTGATGTTCCCATTCTTACTCTATAGTTTCCTGGAGCCTGCCCTGCTGTAATTGGAATAGTACCCGTTGCAGTTGCTGTATAGCTTGTAGTAGCAAGAATAGTTTCACCAGGGCCATTGAAGTTCATATCATTATTCCAGTCAACCCAAATATAATAGTAATAGGTATTATTTCCTGCAGCTGCAAGATTCACATTTACTGAAGTACTAGGTATTGCGGAAACAACAGTTGCAGAATTATTTACATATGCTGTATAGCTGTTTGCAGTATAATTCAAGTTGGCAATACCACCTGTTGTTGTAATATTATTCAGATAATATGATGTACTTGAAGTACCTCCTGTAGGTACACAATATCCTGTATAGAAAGAAAGAGATCCTTTCCATGCACTTTGATCTGTTGCACTACATCTTGCTCTTACCCATGCATAATACGTTGTATTAGGTACTAATGGTGAAAGAGTTGCAGTAGTTCCGGAAGGAACGTTTTGTGAAGGCACAGTTGCTCCTGTTGGAGCCGTATTACTTGTACTGTAATAAATATCATACCCTCCAGCTGGCACATATCCAAAAGCGGTCCAGTTTAGTACTGCACTTGTAGGGGTTACCGTACCAATGGATAATGATCCGGTTGTAGGCATTGGTGGACATGTAGGAGGTGTGGTAAGGGTTATTGATCCTGACCATGTACTTTGATTTGTAGCACTACATTTTGCTCTTACCCATACATAATACGTTGTGTTAGGTACTAATGGTGAAAGAGTTGCAGTAGTTCCAGAAGGAACGTTTTGTGATGGAAGTGTCGCTGCTGTCGGAGCAGTATTCGTGGTACTGTAATAAATATCATATCCCCCTGCAGGCGCAGATGAATAAGCGGTCCAGTTCAGTACTGCGCTGGTAGCCGTTATTGTTCCGGTAGATAAAGATCCTCCGGGGGCATAGGTAAACATGTAGGCGGGGTACCAAAAGCTAATTGAACATTTGGTCTGCTGGCCGATAATGTACCATTTCCTGTAGGTGCTGTAGTATCCGCTTCAAAATACATATGACTTGCCGTAGCAGTACTATATTTAAAGCCCGCTCCAGCCGTTCCCGAGCCTCCTCCGGATCCTCCATTATTGGTTTCAACTAAAACCAAAAGATTATCCGTTCCATTATAATTGTATGGAAGCTGTAGTTGTAAGGTATTCCAACCAACCGCCAGGCTGGTTACGTTCGCACTGTATACTAAAGTAGCTCCAGTAGTTACGGTATTCCAGCTTTGAGCCGTGAGGGCTGTAGTAGTAGTTGGTACAGATTTTAAATACACTTTGACCGGGAAGGTAATATTCATCGTTGCGGTGGCTTCCCATCCAACGGATAAAATGCTTCCTCCACCCGGAGTGTTTATTTCTGCAGCAGTATAAAGCGATGCAGACCTCTGATACCCATAATAGGGAGTCAAGGGATACCGCTGTGTACTAGTTCCTGTTCCAATGGTGACTATCTGGGCATGCAATGACATCCCAAAAACCAACCCGAGAAACAGAAGTAAAGAGGTAAAGAGTTTCTTCATAATGTTTTGGTTAGAAATATATGTTAATCTTACAAAATTAATTATATTTTTATCAATAAACAACGAGATTACTCAAATCATTAGCACATATTAATAAAAGAGTTATTCAATTTAAAGATCCACACCTACAGGCTTTAATTGGATTTAAATTCGTAAAAAATATCATTTATTATTACAAAAAAATAAGCCTCCATTTCTGGAGGCTTATTCTATTTGAAATTCAGTTTACTTATTCTTTGATAAATTTCTTCTGAGCAGTTTTACCGTTATCATCGATATCAATCACATAAACACCGTTGATCAATCTGCTTACATTGATCTGACTGTTGAGTAAAATACCATCTCCGATTACCTGTCCTGCAGAATTGTAAATCTTATATTTAGCTCTCTTGCTAATATTCTTTACAAACAATACTGAACTTACTGGGTTTGGATAAATCATGATTCCTGTCTGATCTATTGGATTAGCAGTAATCGGCTTAGAGATTCTTACCGTGTAATCCTCTACTTCTCCATTCTTGAAGTCTGCACAGTTTACCGGAATACCGTCTCTTGACATCGCGACTCTCATGACAACATACTTATAGTCTGTCATGCTTACAAAAGCATCTGCAGGTACATTGAACTTACCGGAAACAGGACTGTTTGAATTTGGTGAAGAAGTAAACACTCTTTCGTTAATATCAAACTCTCCATTTCTGTTGAAGTCAATCCATACTGCGATTCCTTCGTTATAAGTAGTTCCTGTCCATTTCTTCTCAATGATAATCTCATTGTCTGTAGAGCCCTGAATCATTTCGATGAACGTCTTAGGAACTCCTGTATAATCTGTATACGTGGAAGCTCCGGATTCATTCTCCATTGTTTTCTTACCTGTAGGCTTCACCGTAACTTTAGAAATATGTTCTCCTGTAGAACTTTCTGATTTCATCTTACAGTAGATCACTGTAGGTGTCGTGAAATAGTAAGGAGGAGTATAATTTCCTGGAGTACCGCTACAGATATTCACAACCTGCATTTCATATTTTGTTAATTCTGTAAGACCTGTTAATACAAGGTTATTAACTAATGATGGTACTTCTGTCCAGCTTGGAATACCTACTTTTCTATATCTAAGAACATAGGTTGCTCCCGGGAATGGATCCCATTTAACCTCTGCTGAGGTTGGCAGTAATTGCGTAATAGTTAATCCTGGAGGAGGAATCTGACATATTCTTTCTGTTGTAAAGACTTTAGGGTTAGAATATGGATTCAGAGTAGATTCTCCGTTACACTGATTAGCAATCTGAACTTCATAAGTGGTGTAAGGCTCTAAAGGTGTTACACTACCTAACACATACGTGTTTGCTGGAGCTGCAGGTAAACTTATAATATTCCATGTTGTAGTTCCTACTTTTCTCCATCTCATAGTATAAGTAGAACTTGCTGCAAGCGGAGCCCATGTAATCAAGGCTGTAGTTGGAGTAATGTTCCCAACTGTAACATTTGGAGGCGTTGGATCACATCTTGTCGTAAATGTTTTGATTGGAGTTGCTGTTCCTACAATATCTCCACAAATAGCGGCTACTTCTACTTCATAAGTCGTAGCAGGTGTTAATCCATTAATAACTAATGGAAGGTTACCCAATTGGGTAGAAGCATATATTTGTGTCCATGCTGTTGTTCCCTGAACTCTGTATCTTACCACGTAGCTTACTCCAGCTCCTGTAATCGTAACAGTTGCGCTTGTATGAGTGGTAGTAAATGTAGGAGCATTAGGCATTGCATTGCTGCAAGGTCTTATTCTTACCCGGTAATCTTCTACTTCTCCATCTATTGCATTCTGACACATCGTAGCAGCACTAGAACGTTTTATTACAACTCTCATAGTTGTTGTCAATGGTCCTGTATACGCTGTTGAAGGAACAGCAAAAGTGGCAGTAACCGGAGTTGTTGTATTGGCAGGAGAAATTAAGATTCTCTCAGCATCGGTGAACTGTCCGTTTCTGTCAAAGTCAATCCATGCTGTTACAGCATCGTTTCCTGTTGCACCTGTCCAACCTTTTGCTACCGAGATTTTATTATTTTGAGAATTAACATCTAAAGTAATAAGAGTCTCTGGTGTTGTATAACTTATATAGTTAGTCTGTACTGAAGTGTTATTCATTGGAGGAACTCCAAGGTTCGAAGAGGTAACCGTTACATTCGAAATATGGTCATTCGTTCCGGTACCTGTCATCGGGCAGTAAGACAACGGCGGCGTTGTAAATGCTACTGATGATGAGTATGATCCTGTAGCACCTCCACAAGTTGTTGAAACCTGAACTTCATAATTCGTCTGTTCTGTAAGACCCGTAATTCCATAGAAGTTCTGACCGGCTGGTACAGTAGCGGTCTGCCATGCACCACTTGGAGCAACTCTCCATCTCACAGTATACGTAGCTCCTACAGTAGAAATCCATGATACAGTTGCCGTAGTAGCTGCAACATTATTTACTGTAATACCTGTTGGAGGAGCTGTTGTACAAGGTTGAGAATCTACAAACCTTACCGCATAATCTTCTACTTCTCCCTGAGTGAATGTTCCACATGGATTAGCATTATCGAAATATCTCATCACAACACGCATACGAGTAGGAAGAGTTCCTGTATATACATTTCCACTCGCGACTGTTGGCACTGCAAAAGTAGCTGTTACCGGAGTTGTTGTATTATAGGTCGTATTAAGAATTCTCTCACTTGTCTCAAATGTTCCGTTTCTGTTAAAATCTACCCAAGCTGAAACTCCATAAGATGTAGGAGAACCAGGCCAGTATTTGTTTACAGAAATTTTATTATTGGCAGAACCTCTTTCAAAAGTAATTACTCTTGTAGCATCTGTTGTATAATCTTTATAACCATCCGATACAGAATTACTTATCATAATAGGTGTATTCGTAGGAGTAACTGTCACATTATTAATATATCCACTTGTAGCGGTATTACTTGTAGGAGCAGCTGTACAATAAGTAAGAGGCGGAGTTGTAAAGTTCACACTTGGTGAGAACGCTCCTGTAGTACCTCCACAAACCGTAGCTATCTGAACCTCATAGGTAGTCTGTTCCAATAATCCTATCAGTAATTGATTACTTACCAAAGGTGTATTGACAGTAATCTGCTGCCATGCACCAGAAGGAGAAACTCTGTATCTTACAATATAAGTAGCTCCTGTAGCTGATGTCCAAGTAACATTAGCTGTTGAAGGGGTTACATTATTTACAATGATGTTAGAAGGCGGAGCCGTAGTACATGCTGATAAATCAATAAGTTTTACTGCATAGTCTTCCGTCTCACCATAAGAATAAGTACCACAAGCAGCAATCGGGCTGTATTCATTCATTACAACACGCATTCTTGTAGTCAGGTTTCCTGTATAAACACCACCTCCAGCGTTTGGTATAGTGAATGTACCTGTTACCGGAGTTGTTGTATTACTTGGAGAAGTTAATACTCTTTCACTCGCTTCATAAATACCATTACGGTTAAAGTCAATCCAAACTCCCGTTAAGAAGCTATATTGATAATCTGGCCATGCTTTTGAAACTGAAACAGTAGCAGTACCACCTCTTACCAAAGTAACTAATCTTGTAGGGTCTGTACTATAATCTGTATAACCACTTTGAGCAGAGTTACTTACCATAGAAGGAGCTCCTTGTGCATTGACAGAAACCTGGTTGATGTACCCATCAATAAAAGTACTTGTAGCTGCTGAAGCACAATAACTAAGTGCTGGAGTCGTAAAAGTTACACCAGCAGAGAATGCTCCTTGAGTGCCTCCACAAACAGTAGCCACCTGAACTTCATACTGGGTCTGTTCTGTCAGCCCCGGAATTGTCGTACTCCCTGAAAGAGGGGCTGTGACGTTAATTTGCTGCCATGCACCAGCAGGTAAACTTCTATATCTTACGACATAAGTAGAACCTGTAGCGGTATACCAGTTAACAACTGCGGATACAGTAGTTATATTGTTCACTGTGATATTCGTAGGCGGTGCTGCAGTACACGGAGTCAGCTGATGACTCACCAACTGTACTCTAGGAATATCCGAATACCTGTCCGATGCCGAAGGAGGCGAAGCAGGATTTGGGTTTGTTGTATCTTCATAATAGAGAATACCTCTATTAGCTCCTGCATTATAAGATCCCCAGGCTGTACCTGGCGATGATGAATAACCTGATGTCTTTTCATTGACAGCAATCACAAGATTGTCAGTTCCATTCCAAATAAACGGAGTAGTCAACTGAAGAGTTACCCAGTTTCCATTGGTTATGGTAGGCAAATCTCCGGTATACACCTGGGTTAAAGAACCCAACGGAATCCAGTTTGTATTGCTCGAAAAGCTATTTTGGGTGGTATTACCCATGTAAACTACCCAATCCTTATAACTATCCTGAGGAGTTGATAAGGTGTTTACATAAAACTTTACGGCCGTGATATAGGTCGACGTACCAATGGCAGTCGAAACTTCCGCAGCTGTATAAATCTGCTGGGAATAACTATATCCATAATAGGAACGTATGGGGAGATACACTGAGGTACCTGTTCCTGTCCCAATCTGGCCTGCCTGGGCTGAGACCTTTGATACAAAGCCCGTACAGATCAAACAGAGAAACAGAATTAAAGAGGTAAAGAGTTTCTTCATAATGTTTTCATTATTAATATTAATCATACAAATCTAAACATTTTTTATTATTAATTTATAGGTGCAATTAGCTTTTTTTTGAAAAAAAACGACAATATCTCCACTTATGCTTTAAATAAAGAAATCCCCGGGATAGCCCGGGGATTTAATAATATTTAAAGGTTATTTCTATTTCTTGATGAATTTCGATTTGAATTGCTCAATACCTTTATCATCTATTGTAATTACATACCCTCCTTTAACTAATGCTGAAACATTAATTTTTCCATTATTGATATTTCCACTATCTATTAATTGTCCAGGAGCACTATAAATTTTATAGGTAGCTCTATCTGAAACTTTAGTAATATTTAGAATATCAGTTGCAGGATTTGGATAGATCTGGATACCATTATTTTTAACAGAAGTCTCAGAAGTAGCAAGGTTACTTGTAACAACTACATTATAATCTTCAACCTCTCCATAGTAGAAATTAGTTCCACAAGCAAATGAAGCTGGAATCGGGAATCCTGCATTACTTGCTCCTGCATAGAATGCAAGAACTCTCATTCTTAATGGCTGGTTTTCTACTGCACTTGCAGGAACTGTAAATGATCCATTATATACACTTGTAGCTACAGTTGTAGTTGGAACATTTAATACAGCTTCATTGCTTTCAAAAACTCCATTTTTGTTAAAGTCGATATATACAGCAGCTACGTCATTAACATCTGCTTTTCCTACTGTAACAGATATAGGATAAGTAGCTCCTTTAGTAAGGTTAACCTGAAGAGCTGAATTCGTTGTATAGTTTGAATATGTTGATGCTGCAGTAGTGTTGTTAACATTATTAAGGGTAACATTTGAAATATACTCCTCACTAGTTAACAATGTTGATGCCGCACAATAAGTAATAGCAAGTGTAGTGAAGTTAACAGATGTAGAATAAGTTCCTACTGTAGTACCACAAGCTAAAGCAACCTGTACTTCAAAGTTTGTACCCTCTGCTAAACCAGTTAAGTTAATAGAAGGAACTGCAGAATCAACCTCACTCCATGTAGTTGTACCTACTTTTCTATAACGTACTTTATACGTTGCTCCTGTATACGCCATCCATGAAACGTTACCAGAAGTATTACTAATGTTGCTTACTACTACATTTGTAGGTGCAGCAGAGCTACAAGCAGAAAGTGGTCCTATTGTAACAGGTCCTACTGCATAGAAAATATTTCCTATTGCAGAAACTCTTACTTTAATGATCTGTCCGTTTAAAGAAGAAGGGAATGTAAAGTTTTCAGTTCCATCATTTGGAGTTGAAGCCGCTAATACAGTCCAAGTTGTTCCGTTATCCGTAGTATAATCAATCTTAACATTTGCTACGTTATATGGAGCAGCGTTGGTGTTAGCTACAAGCCATTGAATAGGTGTAGGTGTATTTACATCAGCATATTGATTCGCTAACTTGAATGGCCCTGTATCTCCAACAACAACTGTCTGAACCGCAAAATTAGTTTGCTGCTGTGCAATATTTGGATTATTATCCCTTACTGTCACTGCAAAATTTGTAGTTCTTGAGAATGCAGAAACGGATTCCCAAGTATTATTAGCATTATTCAATACACCGTTCATCACAGATGTAAAGCTTGGAAAATATCTTGTTGGGTTGATTCCTGTAGACTTAGATCTAAATGTTGCACCAGTAGTTGTGTTACCTAAAATATTTTTATTAATAACAGCAGCAGCGTTATCTACTTCTTCCCATACATAAGTAAGTGGATCGTTTTCAGCATCTGTAGCTGAAGCTGTAAGTACAAATGCTGTACCTTTAGGAATATTAAATGTTGGTAACGATGCAATTACAGGTGGATTATTTGCAATCGGAGTTTCTATATCACAAGTTTTCTCATTCAGATTTTCCTGAATCTGATCAATACTTGCAATATGGAAGTAAGGATCTGAATGTGGCTGTACATCATAACTAGCTCCTGTAATACCAGCATATCCCATAATTGTAGACCCTGAACCTGGCTCCATGTTTACCCCTGCTCCTTCAATACTGTGAGAGAATGTATGATTTGCTCCCAACTGGTGTCCCATTTCGTGAGCCACATAGTCGATATCAAAATTATCTCCGGATGGTGGGTATGTTGCAGATGGATTTACACTTCCTGTAGCAGGAGATGTAATTCCTGATCCTTTTCCTTCTGGCTCAGCAGTAGTAGGACTTATACAAACGCAGCCAATACAACCGGCGTTTCCTCCTCCCCCTGAAGCACCAAATAAGTGACCAATATCATAATTTGCCTCAGTTACAACTGTTGTCAATTGGTTTTGTAATTCAGTATTCCATGTACCTGGAGGCGCGGTTGCGCTGGTAACAGAGGCATATGGATCTGTAGTAGGGTTATCAAAAATAAGAGCTGGATAATTTAACACATTTAAGTGTAATGCAAAGTCTTTTTCAAATACTCCATTTACTCTTGATATGGTGTTGTTTATCTGTGCCCATGCACCCGCAACTCCTCCAAAAAACTGAGTATATTCTCCCGTTACAGACATTGCCAATCTCATTGTTCTGTATTTCTTATCAGAATTTTTAGCAAAGCTGGTTGGTTGGTTGGCAATAGATTTACCTTTTTTAATAAAGCATCTATTTGCTTTTTAGAAGCAGGGCTTTCCTCGGTTGAGCATATAAATCCGTTTGGATTCTTCATCGTTTTAGGATGCACTGCGTATACACTCTTATCAGTAGTTAAAGGTTCGATGAACTCATATTTGTCTCCATCTATAATCATAGATTGAAGTTCATTAGGAGAAACACTGAATCTTAAATATTTACTGGGATCTTCAACACTTGTTCCCACGTAAGAACCTAGCTCATACTTATCAGCAATTTCTTTTGCCAGAACAGGAAAGCTAAATACTTTGAATCTTTCTATCCTCCCATCAACAGTTGGAAGAGAAATAATAACTGGAGCTGCATTTGCCCCCATCTCTTGAGCATTCTTCAATTGAGATCTTAGTGAAGCTAAGTCTAATTTATAATACCCGTTTTCTCTTACACCAGATTTCTCTACTGTAAAAGTTCCTCTTTTTTTGTTGTCTACTTTATTAAATGAAGTAGGAGTCCATTGTCCGAACGCCGCTCCACCTATTAAAGTACACACCAAGGCAGTAAATACTCTTTTCATAAATTAAATAACAATTATAATTTCCGCCAAATATAACTATTTTATAATTTACTCGAATAATATAAGTTGATATTTTTTAACATAATATATATATAATATATAGATTCATTAAAAAAAATACAAACTTTAGACATGTCTAAAGTTTGTATTTTATATATTATAAAAGTTAATAATTAATATTTCTAAAACTTATATGCGATATTCCATGCAAATCCCATATTGAATTTTGATGAGCTTTTTCCGAACCCAGGAACTATCATTGGAGAGATATCATCCTGCTTGGAGGTATATACCAAATATCTCGGCTGAAGATTTACATCAATATAGAAATTGGAGCTGAATAACTGTACTCTACCCCCTATCGTTCCTTCCAGCCAAAAAGAAGACTGAGATGAGGAAGGAAAGGCTTCAGAAGAACTACTTCCACCGAATCCACGAACGGGAATTGCCATATACTCCTGGTTATAGAACGACCCGGCAACTTTTCCTCCGGCATAAAATCCGTTGAATTCATTTTCGGCATCCTTTGCCAGCATATAAAACGCTCCCAGCTTAACAAAGGGACCACTTGCTTTAGCATCATATCCATTCTTCTGATATACATTTTTTTCAAAACCAGCTTCTGCAATCGCATGAACATTTCCTCTGATTTTTGAAGAAATAAATCCCTGATACAGTTTTCTGTCCGAAAAAAATCCGGCTCCGGTATTCAATACATCAAGGCCAACCATAAAATTGGGCTCATATTTTTCGTGAACCTTCTTCTCTGCTTCCTTTTTTTTGTCTTGTGCCCAGCTTATTACTCCAAATAAACTAAAAAGAAAGGTAAAGATTAGTCTTGTCTTCATTCTCTATTTGATTTTGGCCGATTTCTACCTTTTGAACAGGATTCGGAGTTACTAATTCTGAAGTTAAATTCTCATAAGACTTCTTGATCCCACATCCTGGAGATACATAGGTCGACTTTGTAGTATAATTGACCCTTACTTTAGATTCTACTCCTTTTACTCTAACTTTGAAATAAACGTCTGTATAAGGCGATTTATCCACGCGTAAAGGAATTAGTCTGGAATCAATGTTTACAAGTTTACCCAGATCCACTTTTCCTGCACCATAGTCTACTGCTACATATAGTGTATCCACGGTCATTTCCTTTCCAGTTGACAATGATCTGAAAGCAACCTTCATTCTGGGAGTTCCTTCTCCACTTTCGCAAATATCATCATCTCCACCACAGGAAAAAAGCATTCCTAAAAAGCAGATCATTATGAGAAATTTAAAATACTTCATATTAAGATTTGAAATTCAAATTTAAATAAATTTATTTTTTAATCAGCAATGCAATGTTCTCAACATGGTGTGTTTGTGGGAACATATCTACTGGAAGGATCTTTACTAACGTATAGTGATCTTTCATCAAAGCAAGGTCTCTCGCCTGCGTTGCTGAGTTGCAGCTTACATAAACTACTTTTTCCGGTGAAAGCTTTAAAATCTGTTCTACCACCTTCTGGTGCATTCCATCTCTTGGTGGATCTGTGATTAACACATCTGCTTTCGGGTGATTTTCTAAAAACTCGTCATTAAAGACGTTTTTCATATCTCCACAATAGAAAGTTGTATTGGTTAAACCATTCAGTTCAGCATGTTCGATTGCTGCATCGATTGCTTCCTGAACAGATTCGATTCCAATAACCTGTTTTGCATTTCTTGCTACGTATTGAGCAATCGTTCCAGTTCCTGTATATAAATCGTAAACAACTTCATCGCCTTTTAGATCGGCAAATTCAAGCGTTTTTCTATATAATTCTAAAGCTTGTTTGTAATTAGTTTGAAAGAAAGATTTTGGTCCGATTTTAAATTTCAATCCGTCCATTTCTTCCATAAGGTAACCTTCTCCGAAATACACATTAATATTTAAATCATAAATAGAATCATTCTGTTTAGGATTAATGGCATACACCAACGTTTTTATCTGTGGGAACTGCTCCAACAAATAATCAAAAAGCTGAGTGCGGTTTTCTTTTTCTTCTCTGTAAAGTTGGAATAAAACCATCCATTCTCCTTTAGAATTTTGTCTCATCATTAAAGTTCTCAGGAAACCTTTCTGCTCTCTCACATCAAAGAAATCTAACCCTTTATTCTCAGCAAATTTTTTAACTGCCAAACGAATTGCATTCGACGGATCTTCCTGAAGGAAACATTCTTTTAAATCTAAAATCTTGCTCCACATTCCCGGAATATGGAAACCAAGCGCATCTCTGCTTCCGAAGTTTTCTTCAGAACTGATTTCGTATTGAGTCAACCATCTTGCATTAGAAAAAGAAAATTCCATTTTATTTCTGTAGAAATATTGTTCTTCGGCACCTAAAATTGGAACAGTTTCAAAATCTTCAATTCCTCCAATTCTTTTAATATTATTGTAAACTTCTTCTTGTTTAAAATCAAGCTGCTTTTCGTAGCTCATATTCTGCCATTTGCAACCACCACAAGTTCCGAAGTGAACACATTTCGGCTCAACTCTGAATGGTGATTTCTCAACGATTTCTTTTACTTCAGCCTCAAAATATTTTGACTTTGATTTTTTAACTCTTGCATTTACAACGTCTCCGGGAATCGCACCGGAAACCAAAACAGTTTTCCCTTCTTCAGTTTTTCCGATGGCTACACCTTTTGCTCCTGCTGCAAAAAGCTTTATATTTTCAAGAATTACATCTTTCTTCTTTCTCATATCAATTTCTTGTGACGAAGATAGCTTTCTACTCTATACTTCATCTATTTTCTATTTTTTCTAATAAACGGTGAAACTTTTCAGTTCCAATTTCGTTTGCAAAAATACAATAAAAAAAACCTTATCCGAAGATAAGGTTTCTATACTGTGTTAAAGTTTATTATTTTGTTGGAGCCGGCTGCGGATTTGCAGGTTGTGGAGCTTGCTGCATTGCAGAAGGGTCAAGCTGTAATTGTGGCTGCATCTGCATATTGGGTTGTGCTTTCGGAGCAGAAAGCCCAGTCTGCTTATCAAGAACTGTTACCAATTCCTGCTCACCAAGATTCACAAAAGATCTGCTGGCAATTTTACCATCTTTATCGATGATTACAAAGCAAGGTAATTTGAATCCGTATACACCATATTTCTTGGCAATATCAGAATTAAGACCTCCTTCTCCGTAAACATTTACTCCTTGAATTCCTTTTAAAAGAGAATTGCTTGTTTTAATAAACTGATCTTTTGTATCGTCTACGTTTACAAATACAAAATTCATTTTAGATTTATAGAAGTTTACTACTTCTTTTAATACAGGTACTGTAGCTTCGCTGATGTAAGGATTCCATGAAGCATAGAAGAATACCATATAAGGCTTCCCTTTGTTTTCAGAAAGCTTATACGCTTTTCCATCCTGTTTTGTTAAAGCTGCATCTGGAGCTGCTTCTCCGATTTTAAGTCCTGTAATTGCTACCTGCATTTTTAAAAGATCACTTTTAATAGTAGCATCTTTGATATCTGAATCGATAATTTTTTTAATCTTGTCAATGTTTGCTGCTGGACTTGTTGGATGAATATCAGCCTGAGCCATTACAAATGCTAAAAGATAATCTTTTGCAGTCTGAGATAAATCTTTTTTAGTTTTTAAATATTGAGCGAACATCTCAGAAGTTGTAACTCCAGTTTTCCCTTTGCTGTTTGCTTCTGCATACTTCTGAAAATCAGGAGTCATTTTTACAAGAAGATATTGTCTGTAAAGAGGGATTGTTTTCACCATCGCTTCTTTGTCAGTTTCCAGTTGAGTTTCATAATCTTTGAAAGCTTTAGAAGCCTTATAAGATGGATTCCCTGACATTGGTCCGTGAGACATTTCATAGTTAGCAAGCAAGTTAAGAATAGTTACTTTCACGTCGTTTTTCTTCCACTCTAAAAGCCCCTTGCTTGGGTTGTTTTTCTTTGCAAGATCATCAACATTTTTATTAATATCTGCTTCAACTTTATGCATACCTTTTAGAAAAGCTGCTTCGTCTCCACCCATTAATGCTCCTAAGTTCACTTTGCTACCGTATTCTGCAAGGAATTTCATAGTTGCTGTAAGGAAATCATTATTCTTTTTAGCATCTCCAGTAATTACGTATTCACTTGGGAAAGTGGTTCCGTTTCCTGAAATATTTACTTTTTGTCCTCCTTCAAGATAGATCAGGTTTTGTCTGCCCGCATAGTTGATTACGTACATTCCGTCTTTAGGAGCATCGAAGTTTCCTGAGAAATTCCCGTCTTTATCTAAACCAATATTAACCAAAGGCAGGGTTCCTACTCCTGAAGCTTCCACAAATTCAATTCTTTCTAATGATGAGCTTCCGGTAATTTTCCCTTTTACTTCTACTTTTTTTGAACAAGACATCACAAAAAATGTGATGATAAACAATAAAAGATATTTTTTCATTTCAATTTTTAATATTACACAAAAATAAGCTTTTTAGGGCTTGTTAATTCACACTAATTATTTTTTTTAAAAATTTTATTATTACGGTTCAAAAGGGATATTCCAATTATTTCATGGTTCTCTTTTGTCACGGTAAGACGTTTTTGAAAGTTTTTGAAAAAACGATTCAACTACCCTTCAAATATATACTTATTAAATAAAGAATGACTCAAATCTATCAATAAGTTAACAAACTTTAACAAGGCTATGCCTTTCATAAAAAAATCGCCTCCAAAAATGAAGGCGATTTTTTATGTATTTGAATCAATTCTATCCTTGATCTACAAGAGCAGCCATATATTCTCTGTTCATTCTAGCGATGTTTTCAAGAGAAATACCTTTAGGACATTCTACTTCACATGCTCCGGTGTTTGAACAGTTTCCGAATCCTTCTTCGTCCATAGCTTTTACCATGTTCAGCACTCTTCTCTTCGATTCTACTCTCCCTTGAGGAAGTAATGCATATTGAGAAACTTTAGCTCCTACGAATAGCATTGCAGATCCGTTTTTACATGTTGCTACACAAGCTCCACATCCGATACAAGCAGCAGCGTCCATTGCTTTGTCTGCATCTTCTTTTGGAACCGGAATTGCGTTAGCATCCAATGTATTACCGGAAGTATTCACAGAGATGAAACCTCCTGCTGCCATTACTCTGTCGAATGCACTTCTGTCTACCATCAAGTCTTTGATAACAGGGAAAGCGGCACTTCTCCAAGGTTCAATGACGATCGTTTCACCATCTTTAAACATTCTCATGTGAAGCTGACAAGTCGTGATACCCGTATCAGGACCGTGCGCTCTACCATTGATGTAAAGAGAACACATCCCGCAAATTCCTTCACGACAGTCGTGATCGAAAGCGATAGGCTCTTTTCCTTCGTTGATGATGTTTTCGTTCAGAATATCCAACATTTCCAAGAAAGAAGAATCTGTAGAAACATCTGATATTTTGTAGGTCTCAAACTGACCTTTAGTTTTGCTATTTTTTTGTCTCCAAATTTTTAGGGTAAGATGAAGGCCTTTTTTTGCACTCATAATTATTTATTTATAGGTTGGAGATTATTTGTAACTTCTTGCTTTAACTTCAATGTTTTCGTAGATCAGCTCTTCTTTATGCAGAACTTCTGTTGTAATATCATCAGTCTGATATTCCCAAGCTCCTACATATTTAAAGTTGACATCGTCTCTTTCTGCTTCACCTTCAGGAGTCGCATGATCTTCTCTGAAGTGTCCGCCACAAGATTCATTTCTGTGTAACGCATCGATAGCCATTAATTGTCCTAGTTCGATAAAATCTGCCACTCTGAATGCTTTTTCAAGCTCAGTGTTCATTCCATCAGCATCACCAGGAACTTTTACGTCTTCCCAGAATTCTTTTTTCACCTGAGCAATTTCAGCAATAGCTTCTTTTAATCCTTCAGGAGTTCTTCCCATCCCCACTTTATTCCACATGATGTGTCCTAGTTTTTTATGGAAATGATCTACAGAATGTGTTCCTTTATTATTTAAGAAGAAATCTACTTTTCCTTTAATATCTTTTTCAGCTTCATCAAATGCTGCTGAATTAGTAGGAATTGTTCCCGTTCTGATATCTGCAGAAAGGTAATCTGCAATCGTGTAAGGAAGAACGAAATATCCGTCTGCCAAGCCTTGCATCAAAGCAGAAGCTCCCAATCTGTTTGCTCCGTGATCAGAGAAGTTAGCTTCACCAATGACGAAACATCCAGGGATTGTAGACTGAAGGTTATAATCAACCCATACACCACCCATTGTATAGTGAACTGCAGGATAGATTTTCATTGGAGTTTTGTAAGGATCATCAGCAGTAATTTTTTCGTACATAACGAATAAGTTACCATACTTCTCCTCAATCCAAGCTTTTCCTAAATCATAAATCTGCTGATCTGTAGGATTATGAATATGTTTTTCGATAGCGGCTTCTTTACCTTTTTTGATGATCTCTGTTGAGAAATCTAAGTAAACACCTTCTTTCGTTTCATTATTTTCGATTCCGAAACCAGCATCACATCTTTCTTTACCTGCTCTAGACGCAACGTCTCTAGGTACTAAGTTTCCGAATGCAGGATATCTTCTTTCTAAATAATAGTCTCTATCTTCTTCTTTAATATTTTCAGGTCTCAATTTACCGTCTCTGATAGCTACAGAATCTTCAATCTTCTTAGGAACCCAAATTCTTCCGGAGTTTCTAAGAGATTCGGACATCAAAGTAAGTTTAGACTGCTGTGTTCCGTGAACAGGAATACAAGTAGGGTGAATCTGTACATAACAAGGGTTTGCAAAATATGCTCCTTTTTTGTGGATTTTCCAAGCTGCAGAAACATTGGATCCCATTGCATTGGTAGAAAGGAAATAAACGTTTCCATACCCTCCTGAAGCGATTACTACAGCGTGAGCAGAGTGTCTTTCGATCTCACCTGTTACAAGGTTTCTTGCAATAATTCCTCTTGCTTTTCCGTCAACAATAACAAGATCTAGCATCTCGTGACGGTTGTACATCTTGATTCTTCCTTTACCGATCTGACGGCTCATTGAAGAATAAGCTCCTAATAATAACTGCTGTCCTGTTTGTCCTTTTGCATAAAAAGTTCTTTTTACCTGAACCCCACCAAATGAACGGTTATCTAGCTGACCGCCGTAATCTCTACCGAAAGGAACTCCTTGGGAAACACATTGGTCAATAATATTTGCAGAAACTTCAGCTAATCTGTAAACGTTGGCTTCTCTTGCTCTATAGTCACCACCTTTGATAGTGTCATAAAACAATCTGTAAGTAGAGTCACCGTCACCCTGGTAATTCTTAGCTGCGTTGATCCCTCCCTGAGCTGCAATAGAGTGCGCTCTTCTTGGAGAATCCTGGTAACAGAATGCTTTTACGTTATATCCTTGCTCAGCTAGTGTAGCTGCAGCAGAACCTCCTGCCAAACCTGTACCTACAACAATAATATCAATCTTATCTCTGTTGTTTGGTGCAACAAGGTTCATATGGTCTTTATGATTTTTCCACTTGTCTTTAAGAGGACCCGCTGGAATTCTTGAATCTAATTTACTCATACTAGTATATTGATATTATTGAGTTATAAAATGGTAAACTGCTACGATGATAAATCCTGCAGGAATAATGATTGAATACCATTTCCCGAAAGCTTTGATCACCGGAGTATATTTTGGATGTCTTGCTCCGATTGACTGGAATGAAGACTGAAACCCATGAGCTAAGTGTAATCCCAATAGAACAAAAGAGATCACATACAGAGCCACTCTCCAAAGATCAGCAAACTTCTCATGAAGCTCGGGCCAGAAACGTTCTGCATCAGGAGTCAATCCGTCTACATACTTGTAATTAATTTCATGCAGCCAGAAATCATATAAGTGAAGCGCCAAGAAAGCTAAAATAACAGCTCCTGAAATAATCATATTTCTGGACATCCATGAAGAATTCACTGATGCGTTGTTTGCTGCATACTTTACCGGACGCGCTTTATTATTCTTGATCTCCAATATAAATCCCATCGCAAAATGGAAAATTACTGCAAAGCCAAGAATAGGCTGCATTAAGAACTGCACAAAAGGATTATAGCCCATAAAGTCAGATGCTGTATTGAACGCATCCTTATTCAGAACTGATAACAAATTGGTTGTCAAATGCAGTATAAGAAAAACCAGCAAAAACAGAGCTGATAATGCCATAGCGTATTTTCTACCTATCGTAGAACTCGTTAAACCTGCCATATAAGTTTAAATTTGAATTTCCCACAAAATTAAGAAATGTTAACAAGATCGAAAAGTGAGAAATCTCACAATTAGACAGTTTGTAATCTTTCTAAATAAGAATGATACACATTATAAGTGGAGGAAAACGTATAAATTATAGAGCATTATTTCAGATTATACACCTTATCTCTGAAAACAACTTGCTGAGTAGAGGGTAAAAAGGTTTTTATTTCAAAATACCCCACTCTTCTGGAAGCGCAGTAAGGCCTCACAATATACTGTAAAATCTTTTTCTTATTTTCCATATTCGAAATCCAGAAACAAGCATTATTTCCCTTTTTTATTGAAAAAATTTTGCTTTTACTAAAGGTATGAACCAACGCCTCTTCTTTCTGATTTTCAGAGATATTGCTTCCGACTCTTATCATCAGAAACACGACAATAGCCATCATTAATCTCATAGAATTTTTAAAATTAAATTTTAAAATGACCGGCCTTAATAAACAGATAGCTACCGATACGGAGAGAACCTCTACCCCATTCATAGAGATATTTTCAAAGAATAATAGATCTATATCAGCAAACCAATGAATCATTTTCAACAATATCTGTATAACGAAATCATAGATCCCATTTGTAAGTCCAAAGTCAATTCCACAGGAAAAAAGAGCAGTCATCAGGAATGAAAAAACGATAATTATTTCAGAAAAAGGAACAATAACAAAATTTGCAATGATGGATATGAATGAAAACTGATGAAAATAATACAAAACCAGAGGCAGTGTTGCCATCTGCGCTGATAAAGATATGGTGATCGTATTAAACAAAATCTTTTTTAAATAATTGTTCTGCTTCGGAAAACACCTCAAAAGAGGCTGGTTTAACCAATATATTCCCAAGACAGCCAGAAAGCTAAGCTGAAAACCCACGTCAAAAAGCTGTTGTGTGTCTCCAATTAAAATAAAAAAAGCTGATAATGCCAATGAGTGAAGCAAGTCGGGTTTTCGCTGAAGCAACACAAATATAAAATAGACCGTCAGCATGATACAGGAACGCAAAACAGAACTTCCAAATCCTATGAAAGCAGCAAACAGCCAGATAAAAGACAAACTTAGAATAATCGCATATTTCCTGAACCTCAAAGGAATAAAATGGATCAGTAAAAAGTTAACCACTCCGAAAATAACCACAACATGAGTCCCGGAAATAGCCAAAAAATGAATCAAACCGGACCTATTGAAATCAAGTATAGTATCTGCATCCATTTCTGTACGATCCGCCAGAATAATACCTTTTAAAAACTCTTTGGTTTTTACCGACATTCCGGCTTTATCAATCTTCCTGAGAACCGTAAGTCTATATTGCCGTAGTTTATCTGGAATTGTCACATCATTCCGTTCTGCAGATACAATTTCTTTTGAAAGATAAATCTGGTAATCAATATGTCTTCTTTTCAGATATTGAAAATAGTTAAATTGAAAATCATATTGGGGAACTTTTGGTTGTGTTATATACCCTTCAGCTTTATAGTAATGAATAAAATCCAGTTCTTGGTGAGCCCTAGGAATATAAAAAATTGAATTTAAAACCCCATTTCTTACCATAGCTATTCCTTCGTACTTTCTATACTTTTCAGTAGAATTTAATTTTTGAGAGATTTTAAAAGTAACGGATTCTTTTTTCTTTACAAGCAAATGAACATCGTTTGAAGAAGTAGTATAACCATGAAGAATAATCCCCGTTCCAAAGAACAAAAGCGCAAGTAATATAACTTTAATTTTTTGCAGAAAATAAGAATGAAAACATATGGCGGCGAGTATGACCAGGCAAATCGCAATAGCTAAATAAAACACAATTCCTGACAGCACCATCTTATCCTGAAAAAGAATTCCAAGAATAAAAAATATTACCAGAATGAGGAGAGGCTGCTTTTGCAATTTCAATTAATTATCCTTGGAAAATAGATAATTAATCAATGAGATATGATCTCTTAAATAGCCAAATAAATGCCTTACTTTTTACCAAAGGTATTAAAAGAGCACTTGATTTTTTGCTATAAAATTAAAGTTTGAAAGTATGTTATTTCTTTTTCAAAAATTTATCCGTCAATCGCTTCGTTTCTTTGATATAAAATAAGGGGTCTTTCCCATAATCTTCATATTTGAAGTTCCCCACTTTTTTAGGGATGGCTGGTTCTATTTGTGTCCCTTCATGCCATTCGTTGAATGATGTGATTCCGATGAAATCCGGGTTTACTTTGATGGCAGCATCAAACATATTTTCGTAATACTTACCACCATTTCTGCTTTTGAAATTCGCTTCGTTCCATGGACGGATTCTGGTATCTGAATAGCCGGGACCTACACAAGGGATGAAAATCAGATGATGATCATTGGCATATTTGGATAAGAAATCCCAATTTGCCGTTGTGCTTCCATATACGAAACCTTCACTGGCAAAATAGGTATAGAAGCCATCAAAACCGGATGAATCAAAAAATTTCGCATCATCTTTCTCTACCCACAATCCAATATAAAGAGCATCTAAATCTGTATTTCTAACCGTTTTCTCTCCGTCTTTGGATAATATTTTCACCCATTCTTCTTTAGGAATTTTATAGCTGTCATAGACATAAAATAAAGGTTTCTCTTCTTTTTTATAAAACGCATGATGATGAGAATAGGTTTTTACAAGATAGGAAAGCTGTTCTTTTAATTCTGAAGTACTTTTATAGAACGGCTCAATGTGAAATGCAATTTTTAAATCAAAACGATCGGCAATATCCAGGTATTTGACAAGACTTTTATCAGTAAACGAATCTTTTCCAAGCCAGCTGACTACAACTACCCCTACACCGGATTCTTTGATCATCTTCATGTGTTTTTCAATGATCTTCGTGTCATTGGAACTATAATTTCCAAGAGCAGGATAAAAATTAGCCCCAATATCATCGCCCCCTTTATGATGTCCCAGATTATTCCACTTCGGAGTGCTCCAGTGAGGAATGATCTCATGGTTCCAGTGTTGATAACTTCCGTCATTTGCTGGATTTCCGTACCATCCATAATAGAATATCTGAACTTTATCTCTTGAACTGTTCTGCTGGGCAAAACTTTTTGAGAAAAACAATGTAAATGTAAATAATAAAAGAAAGCGGACAGAATAATTCATAGTTAAAAAGCAGATTAAATTCTTAGATGTTCAATAACAATTATACCTTTAAAATTACCTCAGCAGCATGATCACTGGCTCCTTTCCCGCCAAGTTTTTCTCTTAAAAGAGTATAATCATTCAGGACCTGTTCTCTTTTTTCTCCGGTGAGGATTTTGTGAAGTTCTGCCACCAGATTTTTAGTATTCAGATCATTCTGAATCAATTCTTTAACAACTTCTCTATCCATGATTAGATTGACAAGGGAAATGTAATTGATATTTTTAACTAATCTTTTAGCAATAGCATAGGAAATTTTGCTTCCACGATAGCAAACTACTTCAGGAATATTCAGCAGGGCGGTTTCCAGTGTCGCTGTTCCGGAAGTCACAAGAGCGGCTTTGGAGCACCTCAGCAAATCATATGTTCTATTGGATACAAAATGAACATTGTCATCCACATATTTCTGATAAAATTCTTTAGGAAGACTAGGAGCACCGGCAATGACAAACTGATAGTCTTTAAAATGAGGTCGCACGGAAAGCATTATTTCAAGCATCTTCTCAACCTCCTGTTTTCTGGAACCGGGTAAAAGGGCAATAATTTCTTTTTCGTTCAGCCCGTTTTCCGATTTGAATTTCTCAGTGGTGATTTCCTTAAGATCAGAAATAGCATCTAGCAAAGGGTGACCTACAAAATGGGAATGAACTCCATGTTTTCTGTAAAACTCTTCTTCAAAAGGAAGAATTACCATCATTTCATCCACATATTTTTTAATCGTCTCTACTCTGCCTTCTTTCCAAGCCCAAAGTTGTGGCGAAATATAATAAACGACTTTGATTCCCAATTCTTTGGCAAATCTGGCAATCCTCAGATTGAAACCCGGATAATCTACCAAAATCAAAACATCAGGTTTATTATTCAGGATATCTTCTTTACAGATTTTAATATTATTCAGAATTGTGCGTAAGTTCATCACCACTTCCAGGAATCCCATAAAAGCCAGGTCCCGATAATGTTTTACCAGTGTTCCGCCCTGAGCTTTCATCAGATCACCACCCCAGAACCTGAATTCTGCATTCGGATCCTTTTGCTTTAAGGCTTTCATCAAGTTGCTGCCGTGCAAATCACCGGAAGCTTCTCCTGCAATAATGTAATATTTCATTTCTATAGTAAGGATAGAGAACAAATTAAAATAGATATGATCTTAATTCGTAAATTTGTTCAAAGATAATGATAAAAAATGTCAGAAGAATTTGAAATACGGAATAAAGTTGCAGAAAGCGGCCTTATCAATTTTGACCTTACCACTTTACTTCCAAAGGGGGAAAGAAAAGGAATTGACCTTAAAGATTTCCTTTTTCAGGAAATGATCCTAAAAGAAAAAGATTTCCGCGAAAAGGTAGATGCCATCGATACTGAACAATACAAAGATGCTTATATATACATCTACAATTCTGTGGATACTATTATCCCGCTTTGGGCTTATTTTGTATTGACAGCAAAGATAACCGACGTTGCCAAAAAAGTAGTGTTTGGAAACCGTGAGGATCTTGAAGTTATTTTAATGCACAATGCCGTCCAGACTCATGATTTTGAGGAAATGAGAGGAAAAAGAGTCCTTGTAAAAGGTTGTTCAGATAAAGAAATTCCGGAAAATGCTTATATAGAGTTGGTAGAACAGCTAAAACCTATTGTAAAATCTCTGATGTTCGGAGAAGCCTGTTCTAATGTCCCTATTGTAAAGAATTAATATTAACAAATATTTATCAGCCGTATTTTTGTTTATTATTTTTCTTGGGATTTATTATATTGGAAGTTTTTCAAAAATTCCTTTCGCAGACTGCGTAGGATTTGTTCTCTCAGCAGAAAAGGAAGAATGGGCAGTAGTGGCTGATGCTAAGTCATTTTTTATATATAAGTACCGTCATTTTAATTAAAAATCTGATCGGTATTAATGCCATTGAGGCAAGCCGGTTTTTGGTTGTCTCTTTAGGTGCAGCAACTGTTTCTGTTATTTTTATCTCACTGTAAAAAATATTTCAAAAACAGAATGGGCATCTCTTACGGCTGTTTTTGGTTTCAGTTTCTCATTTTGGAGAAATGCGGAAATAGTAGAAGTATATACTTACAACTCTCTCTGGGTAAGCCTTTTTTTCTTTTCGGTTATAAAAAGTTTTACAGAAAATAAAAGGATCTATATATTGCTGAGCAGCCTATTTTTAGGAATTAGCTTATGGGTTCATATTCAAAACATTTTGCTAATACCCGCCTTACTGGTCTTTTTATTTTATTTCAGAAGCGAAAGAAAATATGCAATGGCTTCATTATTTATTTTTGAAGCCTTGTTTGGTTCTTTGTTTATTTTAAATATTTCCCAGGGGTTGCCTTTCAACTCACCATATAGTTCTAATCAGGGAATCTGGGTAGAAGATTCTTTGAAAAAAAGTACAATTCAGTATGTGAAAGATTTTTTCCAATCTTTTGTTTACCTGATATATAATTTCAATTTATTCACATTTTTCGGAGTCGCAGGTATTCTGCTTTTGTACAAGACTCATAGAAAAATGTTTTTTGTCTTTGCTGTCGGAGCAGTCTGTGTATATGGGTTTTCTACGTTTTATGCTGTATCAGATAATTACGTTTTCTTTTTACCCTTCAATATGATTTTTGCCTTGTCAATCGGGTATGGTCTTTCTTCTGCAAAGTACGCTCGTTTAAGAAAATTCTCATGGGTATGCCTATTGATTCCTGTGGGCTATCTTCTCTTTTACAACATTCTGCTTTTAACAAGTAAAGGAAAGGAATTTCATGCATTTAAGGAGTACAAAGGCGGTCTGGATTATTATGCTCTTCCATGGATGAATAATAATGTAGGCATTCTGGAGTTTACTATTGATAAGAAGCAAGCTCCCGAACCTATCGAATGGATGACAATAAGTGCTGTAGAATACACAAAGGTATTAAAAAGCAAAGGCTATACGGAAGAACAGATCAGAAAACTTTAACAATAATTATGAGAGGCGGTCATTTTACGAGGCATATTTTTTGATAACTTTGGTTCACTTAATACTTAATAAACACAAAAAATGAGTTTAATCGACCTACTTACAGGGAACACAGGCAATCAGGTTGCTGAACAAGCTGAGAACAAATTCGGGATCAGCAAAAATCAGGTAATCGCCTTATTAGCAGTAGCTACCCCTCTTATTATTTCTTATCTTAGAAATAAGTCTCAGGATGCTAAAGAAGCAGAAGCTTTAAACAGCGCTTTAGATAAAGATCATAATGGAAGTATCTTGAACGACGCTTCTCAGATTGAATCCAGACAGAATGAAGGAGGATCTATTCTTGGTCATATTTTTGGTGATCAGAAAAGTACTGTTGAAAATCAATTGTCACAGAATACTGGAATTTCGATAGACAAAATCGGTCCTATTCTGGCGATGCTGGCACCCGTAGTAATGGGTTATATTGGACAGCAGAAACAGCAGAGTAATGTAGGAGCAGGTGGTTTAGGAGATCTTTTAGGAGGAATTCTGGGAAATGCTTCCAACCAGGCTCAGACTCAGCAGTCTAATCCTTTAAATGACATTCTTGGAAGTGTTTTAGGAAGCGGAGGACAATCTCAATCATCAGGAAATCCACTAAACGATATACTAGGAAGTGTATTGGGTGGCGGAAACCAACAGCAACAAGGTGGCGGCGGTTTAGGCAGCATCCTTGGTAATATTCTTGGAGGAAAATAATTAATTTAATTTCATAAAAAAAAAGACCGGAGAGATCATCTTCGGTCTTTTTTATTTTGGATTACTTTTTAGATTTTTCTTCAGAAGCGGCAAAAGATTTTGAGTTTTTTTTAGGCCTTCTTTTACCATAACTTCCGGAATTGATTTTTCCTCTTCTTGATTTTTTGTCTCCTTTTCCCATAGTAATATGTATTTGTTATACTACGAATGTAAAGAATACAGTTCTAAAATCCAATTAATGAAGCTGTTAAAGTTTTATAAATTAGGAAGGGAAGCTGGAAGTGGGATGCTGGAAGTTATTATTAGGTTACCATTTTCAATTATCTGTTATCGGATCAAAATTTTTACTTTAACGCTTGCTAATAAAGGCTAGCTTAAGTACTTCAGGCTGCTAGTAATCCCCTCTTCCAGCTTCCATCCTCCATCCTTTCTAAACTTTTATAGTTTTCCATTTTCCTTTTTTAAATAAAATAAATGCCACTACTGTAATTAATGTTTCTGCGGCAGGAATTGAAATAAAAACACCTTTTGGGCCCATATCCAGATGCTTTGATAAAAAATATGCCAACGGAATCTGAAACAGCCAGAAGCCAAAAAGATTCACCCATGTAGGGGTCCAGGTATCACCAGCTCCATTAAAGGCATTGATCATCACCATACCTATTCCATAGAAAATAAATCCTGTACTCATGATCTGAAGAGCATTTTTAGCAAAATCTTTGATAGCTGTATCCTGAGTGAAAAAACCGACTAAGAAATCACCCATAAAAATAAATATCAGGCTTACTACCAACATAA
This sequence comes from Chryseobacterium sp. MEBOG07, assembly GCF_021869745.1. NCBI lineage: Bacteria > Pseudomonadati > Bacteroidota > Flavobacteriia > Flavobacteriales > Weeksellaceae > Chryseobacterium > Chryseobacterium sp. MEBOG07. Next base: position 886,436 of record NZ_CP084579.1, on the reverse strand, counting down.
AGATGGCATTATATTTTACCGTCTTCATCACCGACTGTTCTGCTCTCAACATTTCATTGGCTCCCATATTCTGTCCCACCAATGTAGAAGCTGCATTACTCAGTCCCCAGGCTGGAAGTATAAAGAACATCATCAATCTTAAAGCCGTCTGATAACCTGCTGAGGCATTTTCTCCTCCTGTTGTCGCCACAAGCTCTGCAAGAAAGATCCAGCTGCATGAAGCAATGACAAATTGAAAAATTCCCGGTGTTGCAATTTTTACAATGGACTTTATTAATTCAGAACTCGGTTTAAAATAAGAAAGTTTGATACGAATCTGGGTATCCGCAACTAAAAGATGGTACAACTGGTAAATAACCCCAATACTGCGGCCTATTGTTGTTGCCAAAGCAGCTCCGGTAAGTCCTAAAGCAGGAACAGGCCCTAATCCCTTGATCAGTATCGGGCAAAGGATAATATTGGCAATATTCGCGATCCATAAACTTTTCATGGCGATCATCGCATTTCCCGCACCTCTGAAAATACCATTAATTAAAAATAAAAGCATGATAATCGTACTGCTCCCCATCATAATTCTGGTAAAATCTTTCCCATAGGCTGCTGCTTCCGGTTTTGAGCCCATCAGGATCAGAATTTCTTCGGCATAAACCACTCCCAGTAAACTTAAAATAAAAGTAATAATAAATGAGACCAACAATACCTGTGCAGCGCTTCTGGAAGCCTGTTCCGGATTTTTCTCACCAATTCGTCTTGCCACCAAAGCTGTTGCCGCCATACTCATCCCAATCGCAATAGAGTACATTATAGAAAGTACAGATTCTGTAAGTCCTACCGTCTGAATTGCAAAACCACTTTCTTTCAAATGGCCGACAAAATAGAGGTCAACAAGTGCAAATACGGATTCCATAGCCATCTCCAACATCATGGGAATCGCTAAAAGCAGGACGGCACTTCTGATATTCACTTTCGTAAAATCGGTTTCCTCTCCGCTGAACGCTTTTTTCAAAAACTCAACATATTTTGTCATTTCGCAATCAATAATTTATGTAATCCCAAAAATACGAATCCAATTATTAACAAAACTTAGCAATTGGTAATAAAATTTAATTTAGATTTGTATATTCTTAAAAATTATCCTTATGAAAAAAATAATCTCTACTACCTTTCTATTTGGAATTTTACTGTCTGGCGGGATGTTCTCTGCCCAGAAGATGACTCAGGAAAAGATGAAAGCCATTTATTCTGATGATATAGCAACATTTAAAAAACAATTTGCCCCGGGAGATTACAACAAATGTTTCCTCGTTGGAGATATACTTTATTCACCACTTGGTTTCAGTGTAATGTCTGACAGAAAAAACATTATCAACTACCTGTTGGCCAACAAAGCCAATGTTAATAAAAAATGTCAGAACAGAACACCTCTTGAAGTAGCTGATGCGACAAAAGGTACTGAAGAAATAAAGAAAATTCTGATAGAAAAAGGCGGTAATAGAGATTAAAAAACCTTAAAACAATATACGAAACTTCCGAAAGGAAGTTTTTTTTATTTATAAAACCTGCAAAAATCTTATCTTTGCCAACGAAAAATTCAAGGTTCGGAATTGAACCTTAAACATTGAACTTTAAACAAATAATTATGTTTCGATCACACACCAACGGAGAGCTATCTCTGAAAAATCTGAATGAAGAAGTTACACTATCTGGATGGGTACAAACTATCCGTGATAAAGGATTTATGATTTGGGTAGATCTTCGAGATCGTTACGGAATTACCCAGCTGGTTTTTGATCAGGAGCGTTCTTCTGCGCAATTGATGGAAGAGGCTAAAAAATTGGGACGTGAATTTGTGATTCAGGCTACCGGAAGAGTTATTGAAAGAGTTAGCAAAAACCCTAATATTCCTACAGGGGAAATTGAAATTCTTGTAGAAAAACTGACTATTCTAAATGAATCTCAACTACCTCCTTTCACTATTGAGGATGAAACAGATGGTGGTGAGGAATTGAGAATGAAATACCGTTATCTGGATATCAGAAGAAATCCGGTAAAAGATAAACTGATCTTCCGTCACAAGATGGCACAGAAAGTAAGAAATTATTTATCTGAAGAAGGTTTCATTGAAGTGGAAACTCCTGTTTTGATCAAGTCTACTCCGGAAGGAGCAAGAGACTTCGTGGTACCAAGCAGAATGAATCCGGGTCAGTTTTATGCATTGCCACAATCTCCACAGACTTTCAAACAACTTTTGATGGTAGGTGGAATGGATAAATATTTCCAGATTGTAAAATGTTTCCGTGATGAGGATTTAAGAGCCGACAGACAGCCGGAATTTACACAAATCGACTGTGAAATGGCTTTTGTAGAGCAGGAAGACGTTATGAACGTATTCGAAGGAATGACTAAAACTCTTATAAAAGATATTACAGGTCAGGAATTCGGAGATTTCCCAAGAATGACTTTCGCAGATGCGATGAGAAAATATGGAAATGACAAACCGGATATCCGTTTCGGAATGGAGTTCGTAGAACTGAATGAGCTGGTAAAAGGAAAAGACTTTAAGATATTTGATGATGCAGAATTGGTTGTTGGAATCAATGTAGAAGGATGTGCAGAATATACAAGAAAGCAAATTGATGAACTTGTGGATTGGGTAAAACGCCCTCAGGTTGGAGCTTCAGGAATGGTTTGGGCAAAATTCCAGCAAGATGGAGTAAAAACCTCATCAGTGAACAAATTCTACAATGAAGAAGATCTGGCGAAAATCATTGAGAAATTCGGAGCAAAAGAAGGAGATTTAATGCTGATCCTTTCCGGAAACGAAAACAAAGTAAGAGCTCAGCTTTCTGCATTGAGAATGGAGCTTGGAAACCGTTTGGGACTAAGAAAAGGAAATGTATTCGCACCGCTTTGGGTAGTTGACTTCCCTCTATTGGAATTTGATGAAGAAAGTGGACGTTACCATGCAATGCACCACCCGTTCACCTCTCCAAAACCTGAAGATATCCACTTATTGGAAACAGATCCAGGAAAAGCAAGAGCAAACGCTTATGATATGGTTCTGAACGGAAATGAAATCGGAGGAGGATCTATCAGAATTTTTGATAAAGACTTACAGTCTAAAATGTTTGATCTGTTAGGATTTACCAGGGAAGAAGCTGAAGCTCAGTTTGGATTCCTGATGAACGCTTTCAAATATGGAGCACCACCGCACGGAGGGTTGGCATTCGGGTTTGACCGTTTGGTAGCAATCCTTGACGGAAACGAAGTGATCAGAGACTATATCGCTTTCCCTAAGAACAATTCAGGACGAGATGTAATGATCGATGCACCTGCTTCGATTGCTGATGCACAGCTCGATGAATTAGAATTAAAATTGGACTTAAAAGCATAAATGTAAAGCGGGGTATTTACCCCGCTTTTTTTATATTCTAAATTAAAGGAATCTTCAATAACTCTACCTTTACTAATGCTTTATACTGACCCTATTATTGTTGAAAAATAAACATTCATGAGTTAGCATTATTTGCAGTCTATCACATTATAAATTTTAATACATTTTATTAATTTGACAATATAATGAGCTTTATATTAGTATAAAGGATTAATTTATCCATCATATCAAATATTAGTGAAATAATTTAATTTTAAAATTAATAGTAAAAAATTAATGTGAAATAAGTTGATTATGTAATAAATACACATTTATATTAAAAAATCAATAAAATAATCATTATATTATGTTATATACAATCGTAACTTTTTATTAATATATTTATAACATACAGCTGAATTATAATGAGGAGTTAATCAAACTTAGGAATTGATCTGTTTTTGCGTATGGTAATAATATAGCTGTTCATGTTTTAAAAATTCAACCAACCAATATTATATAATATGAAAAGCAAACTATTACTCCTATCAGGATGCCTTGTTTTGGCACTGAATTCATGTAGGTCGGATATTGAAAATCCACAAGCAGATTCTATGGATCCTACAACGACGAAGCTAGAAAATGCAAAGATTCACAAATTATTAATTAACGGAACTTACACGTACGTAAATGAAGTAAATGGTGAATATTTTTATGCAGATGATATTACTATTAGCTCCGAGCAGTTTGATCAATTAAAGACGCAGGCCAATTCTGAAATGTCAACAGCCGGGAAAAGTACAATTGTAAGCTCTTTTATTAAGACATGGCCGAATGCAACAGTTTATTATACATTACCCAGCCAAGGAAGTCTGAGCACTCAGAATTATAATACATTCCTTACCAATATCAACAAAGCGTTTGATCTGATTTCTTCTCAAACCAGTGTTCAGTTTGTTGAACGTACCAATCAAACAGAATACATCACCTTTACTTATACAACAACCAACAGTTCTCCACTTGGATGGCAAAAAAACAGGGTTAACGGTATTAAAATCTATAATACCACTTATCCCGCAATTATTGCTCACGAAGTAATGCACTCTATGGGAATCATGCATGAGCAATGTCGCCCAGATAGAGATCAGTACATTATTGTAGATGTTAACAAGGCTGTAGAAGGAAGCCGTCATAACTTCAATCTTTATAATGATTACGCAGGACATGGTGCATTTGATTTCGGCTCAGTCATGATGTATCAATCTACGGACTTTGCTATCAACTCAAGCCAGCCGGTAATGACTAAGCTGGACGGATCCACATTCACCAAGCAAAGGACAGGATTGTCTGCCGGTGATTATGCCGGAATAAATCATTTGTATGGACCTGTGAATGCCAGTTCTGCAATCAACGGAACGTATACAATGACAACATCTTTAGCGAATGATAAAAATTTGGATATTTCCGGAAGTTCCACGACAGATGGTACCAGCATAATTCTGTATTCAGCTTCTACAGGGAATAACCAGAAATTTACTTTCAGCAAATCAGATCATGGTTATTATATCATCAAATCTATATTGGATCCTACAAAGGTGCTCACCGTAAAAAGTAGCGGGACAACGAATGGAACAGCGGTTGAGTTAAGAACCAATTCTAATACAGATTCTCAAAAATGGCTATTATTCAATCTCGGAAACAATGGCTTTGGATTCGCTCCTAAGAACGCTCCAGCACTGAGATTAGAGGTAAAGAATGGCTTAACAACTAATCTTACCCCGATTGTAATCGGCACTACGGACCAAACGGTTCAGCCTTCTACAAAGCAACGCTTTATACTTACAAAAGTTAACTAAACTTTTTCATCCAAATAAAGAAGCTAGGAAATACATTTCCTAGCTTCTTTATATTTATCAGATCAGTATATACTTCCTGCTCTATAATTATTTACTGGTTAATTTCAACATTTCATTTCTTCCCGGCCCAGTCGAAAGATATGCCACCGGAATTCCTAATTCTGCTTCCAGAAATAATAGAAACTCATTGACTTCTTTTGGCAACTCCGAAGGACTTTTCATCGCAGAAAAATCAGCGTTCCATCCATTCATCCATTTCAGTATTGGCTTTCCGCTTTCCGGAAGTATTCCCGAAACAGCCACTATCTTTCCATCTTCCAATTCATAATGAGTACAAACGGCAACTGATTTCAATCCGCTTAATACATCAGCTTTCGTCAGAACCAGCTGAGTTACGCCATTGATCATCACTGCATATTTCAAAGCCGGCAAATCCAGCCAGCCTGTTCTTCTTGGACGTCCTGTGTTAGACCCAAACTCATTTCCTTTTATTCTGATCTCTTCACCTAATTCATCAAATAACTCTGTCGGAAACACACCGTTTCCTACTCTTGTACAGTATGCTTTGGCAATCCCAAATATTTCACCGATCTTTTTCGGTGAAACACCTAGTCCACTACTCGCTCCTGCAGCCGTTGTGGAAGAAGAAGTAACGTAAGGGTAAGTTCCATGGTCAATATCCAGCATGGCAGCCTGAGATCCTTCTGCCAATATTGTTTTTCCTTCTGCTAAAGCCTTATTCAAATATATTTCTGTTTCAGTACATTTGAATCTCTTCAGAAAATCTACTGCTTCGAAAAACTCATTCCTGATCTCTTCCAAAGAAGGAAGCTCCATATTTCCTTCTGCAAGCATTTTGTAATCCCTCTCTAAAATATGCTGCACTCTGCTTTTAAAGTCGGGAGCAAACATATCTCCTACTCTGAGATTCTGTCTTAAAATTTTATTTGAATATGCCTGTGCAATTCCGTTTTTGGTTGTTCCGATCGTTGTATAATCAGAACTCTCTTCCATAAAAACATCCAGAAGTTTGTGGGTAGGCAGTACAAAGTGAGCCTTTAATGAAATAATGATATTCGTTTCCGGCTGAACCGTTTCATCAAATGACTGAAGATTTATAATTTCTTTTTTAAAACTCACAGGATCCAGAACAGTCCCAGTTCCAATAACATTTTGTACTCCTTTCATAAAGATTCCCGAAGGGATCATTTTAAGGGTAATTCTTCGTCCATTTCGTTCAATGCTATGCCCAGCATTAGAGCCGCCATTAAAACGTGCTGTAATGTCATAATTCTCACTGATCAGATCGATAAACTTTCCTTTTCCTTCATCTCCCCACTGCAATCCTAATACAATATCCATATTCGTACTTTAATTTTATGAGGCAAAGCTATGACAGCCAATGAGAAAGGCCATTGTCATTTGACAAAAAGAGATTTATTGAGAAATTATAAACTAGATATTAGAAGTTAGTAAAAACTCACAAACTCTATTACTCTCCCACTCAAAGTGGTATCATCTATCAATTATCATTTATCACTGATAATCTTAAACTATATTTCTTCTGATCCGGCTCAATGATGAAGGAGTAACCCCAAGATAAGAGGCCAGCATAGATTGCGGAACCCTATTGGCAAGACCGGGATAATGATTTAAAAAATGGATATAACGGGATTTCGCATCCTGATTCAGCATGATACTCGCTACCTTCAGTTTATTCTCAACGACAAAAGCATGGATTCTGGTAAATAAAACCGGCCATACTGCAATTTTCTCTTCCAGTATTTTAAGATGTTTAAGATCGATCACCAGCAATACAGCATCGGTAATAGCCTCAATATCTTCATGAGCAGGAAGCTGGTCCGTAAACCCCTGAAAATCTCCGATAAACCTTCCTTCATAGATGAAATACCTGGTAAAATCATCACCCTGTTTATTATAATACAAAGACCGGAAAACACCTTCTTTCACAAAAGCAATTCTCTGACTTACTTTTCCTGCTTCTATAAAAGGCTCTCCTTTCTTTACAGTGATTTCGTGAATTCCCTCAGCAATCAAAAGTTCATCCTGAGGATTCAGTATCCCGAATTTTTTGATATAGTTAAAAAGCTCTTCCATATTTTTGTTGTAACCACGGATTGCGGAAATATAAAGGTATAAAAGTCACCGGGAAAAACAATTGTCATTTGACAACAAAGTCGTGAATGGAAATAAATGGAATTCCAATAGCATTTTATTAGATTTTCTTCAGAAATACTTTAAAAAAGAAAATTAAAGAGATCCTGTTTACTTTCCGTCAAGAATTTTCAAATAAAAACTCCTGCATCATTTTAATGCAGGAGTTTTTTATTATTTCAAATACAATTATTTATTGTAAACATGAACATCTCTTTGTGGAAAAGGAATGCCAATTCCTACTTTGTCAAGAGCTTCTTTGCAATCTATGATTAGTTCTTCGTTCATCGCCCAGAAGTTTTCAGTAGAAGTACTTACTCTTATTGATAAATTGACAGCACTATCCCCAAGCTCAGTAACCATTACCTGCGGCGCTGGTGTTGCAAGAGCATATTGATTGCTTCTTATTACGTTCAGTAAAATTTCCTTGGTCTGCTTAAGGTCAGCATCATAGGCAACCCCGATATCCAATGATGTTCTACGGGTTCCTAATTGGGTAAAATTGGTAATACTGTTATTTGAAACCACCCCATTTGGAATAACGATCAAGTGGTTTTGTGGAGTGACCAGTTTTGTATGAAAAATATCTATAGCCTGTACTGTTCCTGAAACACCGCTATTAGTAGAAATAAAATCGCCTATCTTAAAAGGTTTCAGCAATAAAATAAGGATTCCACCTGCAAAATTTGTCAGTGATCCTTGCAATGCAAGACCTATCGCCAAACCGGCAGCACCAATCATTGCAACAAATGCAGAAGTCTGTACTCCCAGCTGAGTAACTACTACAATAAAGAGAAGAATATTAAGCCCCCAGTTGATAATATTTAAAAGAAAATGCTGTAAAGAGGCTTCCATGTTACGTTTTCTGAAACCTTTTGCAACCAGCTTTTTGATCATTCGTATCATCCACGACCCGATAAGATAAATTAGTAAAGCAGAAATAACCGCTGTAAAAACTCTCGGTGCCCATGAAATTGCTGAAGAAATTAAAGTGTCCCAGTGCTGTTGAATTTTATTCAATTCTAAATCGTCCATTTTATACTGTGTGTTTACTATTTATATCGATGAGATATTGACTTCTGTTCGATTAAAAAAATGAAATTGAATACTATCTGTCTAAAATGAAATTGACCTTACACTTCAAAAGTGAAAGCAAATGATATTATAGATTAAAATAGATTGGCAGCAGAACGGATTGTTTCAGCTTCTCAATAATCATTCAGAAATTGAATCTTACAGAAAGAAATAATTTTCAGGTCATAGAATTACAAAAACGATACCGAAGTTCTCTTATTCCGGAATTAATATTTTATCAACTTCTTATCAATTAATTATATATTTTGATAACAATCTTTTTATAAGGAAATGATGGAAAAGTCGATTCAATTTGAAATTATTTTTAATGAAAACAGAGAAAGAGAGAGCCAAAAATTTTTCTTTCAATATAGATGGAAGAAACATTTTCTTCAATTGAAAATATTAGGCACTTGTACCATATTCTTTTTATTAATTGGCTTTTTACCTATAAAAATTTTTGATAAAAGTATCATTCCCTACACATTCAAATTACTTGGATTTCTGTGTATCGGATACATTTGCTTATTGAGTGTACTGTATTTTAAATCAAAAAAACAGACCTATCAATTGATTGAAAAACGCATCGATGAATTGAAACAGCAGAATGAAAAAAGAAGCTTTATTATTCTTAATGAAGAATCTATAACCATTCAGAAACCAACCAATATAACAGGTTCTAACTGGGATAAAATAAGCTATAAAATTGTTGGTGATTATCTTATTCTGAATCTTCTGCAAAACAAAATTAATATCATCTTTACATCATCCGCTTTTGAAGGATCTGATTATTATACTTTCAGAGATTTTGTTCAAAAATATTCTAAACAACGGAATTAAGGCAATTTTGCTACCAAACCTTCGGGCAATAATTTCAAAATAATATAAATCATCTTCCATTTAAAATTCGGAACAATAGTAAAAGAATTTCCTGCGTTGACAATAAATTTCGCCACATAATCAGGCTCCATGATCAAGGATTCATTCAGTTCCAATCCTTCATTGATCTTTGTTCTGATATAGCCTATCACCAAGGCGTTCACGATTATTTTCCGGGAAGCTATCTCCTGTCTTAGTCCAGCCAAAAACTGAGTAAATGCAGATTTTGTACTTCCATACACAAAATTACTTTTTCTTCCTCTTACTCCAGACAAAGAAGAGAGACCAATAATCCTTTCCAGGTTTGTATTGCTTTTATCCATTGCAATAATGCTCAGGATAGATACTCCACCCATATAATTGACCTCCATCATCTGTTTAGCCCCTTTGAAATCAGTCAAAGCTTTTTGATTATCTACTAAAAACCCTGCAGCATACACTACAATATGAGGTTTTACGGGAAGATTAGTGTAGAATGTAGGATGGGAATCAAAATCTGCAGCATCAAAAGACAAAACAGAAACTCTTGAACGATCCAGATTATTTGAATTCATAAAGTCTTCCAAAGCAGTTGTATTTCTAGAAGCTGCGATCACTGAAAATCCCTTTTCAAGATATTGCCTGATACATTGTTTTGCTACATCAGAATTGGCCCCCAGAATAAGAACTGTTTTGTTTGTGTTTTGACTCATATGGCAAAGATAATTTTTATTAATCTTTTATAGTTCTGGTGAAAGAAAAATCTATTCAGTTATTATTATGCTTACTTGAATAATGGCATAAAAAAGCAGCAGCGGGTGAACTTCGTTCACCCGCTGCTGCTAAATATCTTCAGACTGAATTATTTCTTTTCTTCAGTTACTGTTTCTTTTTTGTCATCTGCTTTATCAGCAGATTTCGCTTTATCTCCAAAACGGGATTCTGTCATTTCTCTTGAAACCGCCACTTTTTCGAATTTCAGTTTTCCGGATAATGTTTCGATCACAAAACCGTCATCCTGAACCTGAGCAATTCTTCCGTGAAGGCCTGAGGTAAGAACTACTCTGGTTCCTACTTTAAGGTTTTCCTGAAAGTTTTTCTCCTGCTTTTGTTTTCTCATCTGAGGTCTTATCATCAGGAAATAAAATCCGACGAACATCACCCCCATCATGATCAGCATCATCGGTGAAGATCCACCCTGTGCCTGTAAAAATAATGTCAACATATATTAATTATTATGGTTGAATGTTCGCTGTGAACGTTAATCTGATTGGAGATTTTTCTACGTTTGCAAAAACATCTGCATATTTCTGAACGTTTCCGTCAAAGCTTGAAGAATCAAAGTGCAATGTAACTTTTCCTTTTTTACCCGGCATAATTGGTTCTTTTGTGAAATCAGGAGCTGTACATCCGCATCCTGGCTTAACTTCAGAAATAATTAAAGGGTTTTTCCCAGTATTGGTAACTTCATATACGTGCTCTACTTTGTCTCCTTTTTTGATTTTTCCAAAATCGAAGCTGTTTTCAGACAAAGCAACAGAAGTAGATGGCTCGTTTGAAACAGGAGCAACTGCTTGACTTGTTGCAGGTGTTGCTGCAGAATCAGTGATTACCGGAGCCGCAACAGCCGCAGAATCAGTAGTTGCAGTTTCAGTACTTTGAGTTTCTTTGTTTTCTTTTTTACATGAAACTAACCCAAAGCCTATAATAGACAAGGCGATAATTGATAACGTCTTTTTCATTTTATATTCTATTTTGATCTTTACAATATTTATCTAAAATACCATTGATGAAGATATTGGAACGGTCTGTAGCAAATACTTTTGCAATTTCAATATATTCATTAATAATAACTCTTGAAGGGGTGAAAGCAAAATTATCAAGTTCTGAAATAGAGGTAGATAAAATTACTTTATCCATTAAAGAAACTCTTTCAATATCCCAGTTCTCAAGTCTTTCTTCCAATTTCTTTTCATTCGTTTCCCAGTTGTTCAGAGTGTCTCTCAACAATTTTGCAGCGAATGTTTTATCTTCTTCATCTTTAATCATTTTGATTAAAGTTCTGCTTTCTTCATCTTCTCTTAGGAAACCGATTGTTTTCTGTACCATTGAGTTGGCAATGTGAATATCATCATACCATGAAAGTTCCTTATCACCTAAGTAATCATGAAAATCTTCATTCTCAGCAATATATCTCAAAAATAATTTACCGATAAATTTCTGATCTTCTTCAAAAGAGTATCCATCTTCTTTCATGAAATCCTGATAACGTTTTCCGGCAGTAATTCTCTGGAAAGTTTTTACCAATAAATCATCATGCATATCCCATTTCAACTGTTTATGCTGACCCGTAAAAAATAATCTCTCAGGGTTTTCTTCCAGTTTAAGCAATACTTGGTTATTGATGAATTTTTGGTTAGGATTGATATCAGCATCAGTTTTAAGATATTTATTCTTACCAATTTCGATCTGATGTTCTGCCAATTCTTTCAGAGCTACCAAAAAATTGAGCTGATAGATGTATAGATAATAGATTTTTTCTATCCCGGCAAACATGTTTTTCTCTAAAACATCAAATTTTACAGGATTTTGGTAGTATGAATACACTGACTGTACTACTTTTTCACGGATTTGTCGTCTTCCTAACATTCAAAGAGCTTTTTTATGGGTGCAAAGATACAAAATTTAAAATTGACGAATTCGTAGTGTGACTACATTTTTGTAATTTTGTCAAACTATATGAAAGCGTTAAAAACCTTAAACCCTTATTTTTGGAAACACAAAATACTACTGTTTTGGGGGGTACTATTTATCATTGCCAGTAATTTCTTCAATATATATAAGGTCCAGTTTGTAGGAAAGTCTGTGGATGAGCTTACAAAAAGTGGAAACATTGGCTTCAATAACCAAGTCTTGATCTATGTAGGGATTATTGTAGGATGTTCTCTTCTGACCGGATTTTTCACCTTTATGATGAGGCAGACCATTATTGTTGCCTCGAGAAGGATAGAATATGAACTTAAAAATAGAATCTACAGACATTATCAGGATTTATCTTTAACGGATTATAAACAGACCACCATCGGAGATTTAATGAACAGATTAAGTGAAGATGTTGTTGCGGTAAGAATGTATCTTGGTCCTGGTGTCATGTACGTGGCCAACCTGATCGTTCTTGTGGTGATTACGGCTATTTATATGGTAAAAACAGATGCATCCATGACGTTATGGACTTTGCTGCCTCTTCCGATTTTATCTTTTGCTATTTATAAAGTAAGTTCAATCATAAACAAAAAGTCGAAGATCATGCAGAAAAGCCAGTCTGCAATTTCAACTTTTGTTCAGGACAGCTTTTCAGGAATCCGTGTGGTAAAGTTTTTCGCCAGAGAGAAATATATTGGAAAAAACTACGGGATCAAAGTCACCGACTATCAGAATAAAGCATTAGATCTGGCGAAAACTGAAGCTTATTTTTTCACCATTATTCTCTTTGTAATTGGGTTATTGAATGTTGCTGTGATCTTGATTGGGGGTTCTAAATATATTGCCGGTGAATTAAGCATTGGTAAAATTGCAGATTTCTTTATGTATATCAACACCCTGATTTTCCCCTTCTCTATGGTAGGATGGGTAACATCTGTGAACCAGAGAGCCGAAGCATCCATGCAAAGGATCAATGAATTCATGGATAAAAAATCTGAGATCGTTAATACTAATTTTGAAAACTACCCTATAAAAGGTGATATAGAATTTAGAAATGTTTCCTACGTATATCCCAATACCGGAATCAAAGCGTTGGATAATTTAAGTTTTAAAGTTAAAGCCGGAGAATCTTTAGCCATTATGGGTAAAACCGGAAGCGGAAAATCAACGATTGCGCTGCTTTTATGCAGACTGATAGATCCTAGTGAAGGAGAAATTTTGATTGACGGTAAAAACCTGAAAGATCATAATCTGGAAAACTACAGAAACTTTATCGGATATATTCCTCAGGAGAGCTATTTATTCTCTGATTCTATCGAACATAATATTGGTTTTGCCATTGATAATCCTTCTCATGAGAAAGTGTTGGAGTATGCCAATATTGCCGATGTTCACAAAAATATTGTAGAGTTTAAAGATCAATATAAAACACTTGTAGGTGAACGGGGGGTGATGCTTTCAGGGGGACAGAAACAAAGAATTTGTATTGCAAGAGCTTTAATTAAAGACCCCAATATCATTATTTTTGATGATTCTCTGTCTGCTTTAGACACTGAAACAGAGCAAAATATTCTTGAAAATATTGATAAAAAAATCAGTAATGCTACATCCATAATCATCACACACAGAGAGTCTAGCGCTCAAAAAGCCGATCAAATCATTAACCTAACTGAAATTACCAATTCTGTAACTGCTTAGCCATTTCGTTCTCAATTGTTAAATAAATCATAAAAAAATTTTGTGATTAAAAGAATTCTTTTATATTTGTTCTTAACAAGATTAAAAAATATCTAACAATGAGTGAATACAAGGAACGCCATGAAAATGAGATTTTCACGAAGGTGTTAAAAGCAGGGAGAAGAACTTATTTCTTTGATGTGCGCGAGACGAAAGCAGGAGATTATTATCTTACAATCACTGAGAGTAAGAAGAATTTCGGAGAGAATGGGGAAGCTACATTCGAGAAGCATAAAATTTACCTTTATAAGGAAGATTTTAAGAGTTTTCAGGAGATGTTTAATGAGTCCACAGATTTCATCATTAATGAAAAGGGTGAGGATGTAATTTCAGAAAAACACGACAAAGACTTCAAAAGCAAATCATTCACAATTGATTCTGACGACGAAGTTTAAAAAAGAATATCTAAAAACACAAGCATCTGAAAAAGATGCTTTTTTTATGCTTTAAAATCAAAATATTTCAAATAATTAATCCAAAATTTTTCCCACTTGCATCCGCTATATTTCTCATTAGCTTTTAAAGTTTTGGCTAAAGCCGTTGATTATTTGAATACAAAAAACGGGCTAAAGCCCGTTCCTATTGATTGTTGTGATGAATGTTTTTATTTAAAATTCATTGTTACTGATCTTCCTATTTTGCAGATACTATTTCTTTTGATTCCTGCTTATTGAAAGTTGCTGATTTCAGGAAACTGAATAACACTTCTGGCATCTCATTTTTACAAGGATCAGCATTTCTGTTATTCATGTTAATTACACTGTTCGTAACATTCGCAGCAGAAAACATTACAATACCACCATCTTTTCTAAGAGTAGCCAGTTCTTCATTCTTAGTGCTTGGATCAAAATTTCCGAAGCACATTACATTGTTTTTGGTTTGTAGAACCGGAAACTTTTCAGAAGTAATACCTGATAAGGTACTTCCATTCAATTTAAATAATTTATAATCTCCGTCAAAGTTTCTGTGAGCGATAATTTCAGCAGCACCATCAGCATCTATATCACCAACAGCTAAACCTTTCCAATCTGAAGCTGAGCCCCAGTTTGTAAATTCAGTAATTTTTGTGAGAACACCACTATCGTTTACACGATAAACATGGATACCATTGTATATAGCATTATTATCATCCGCATCAACAAGGAGTACGATCTCATCCTTCCCATCTTTATCAAGATCACCTGATGCTACTGCTTTGATTTTAGAACTAGCAGGCAGGTTAAGCGTATTTACATACACTGATTGCATATCTGTGCCAACAAATTTATTCACTCTAACCTCTTTATTAAAATTTCTTACGGTAATAACATCATCTTTTCCTCCGCTGATAAAATTTCCTGCAACAACACCAACCCATTCTGATTGAGCTCCCCATCCTGTATACTTCGTATGCTCAACAATGTTTCCGTTTTCAATTTTCAAAACATAAATACCATTTTCATTTGCATCTGTATGATCATTCAAAGCTATGATTTCGCTCTTATTATCTCCGAAAAAATCACCTGCAGCCAATCCTTTCCAATTATTGGAACCACCGTATACTTTACTGGTGGTCACTTGACGAAAACCCCTATCATGCGGTTCCAAAGTCTGTATCAAACCATCAAAATTTCTTATGACAACAAATTCTTCTTTGCTATCCCCATTAAAATCACCACTCGCAATTCCTCTCCAATCAGAATCTTCTCCATACTCATGATCTGTATTAACAGGTACAACTAAATTTTCAAAATTTGATAAAAGTGCCCATGTGATAGAAGAATCAAATACCGTTATATTGCTGTAATAATTTTTGGCAGCCTGTAAATCTGAAACTATCTGATATAACGTTTTATCATCATATTGAGATAAATACAGCCATAAATAAGCTGTATAAGTACCATATCTAGGAGCCACAGTGGGATCAGAGGTATTAATATTATACTTGATATTCCAATTCTCACCATTATAATTAACCCCATTTTTTATATGTAAAGGAGAGATATAAATATCTTTTGTCAACGTTTTAGTATAAGCATTTATATCTGCAGTGTTATAAATAAGGCTCCCATTGATTGAAATACCATACTTATTACATTCATAAGGAAACGCTGCTGTCAAATCAGCATGGGAAATATCTTCGCGTAAGTCATCGTGTTTCCAATATGTCCAAACATTTGATCCTAAGCTGGAATTAAGTTGTGTATTTGATTTTATAAAATTAGCGATTTGATTAAGCTTGATAAGATAATCGTTCTCATCCGTTGCCCTGTACATCTGCACCAATACTCTTCCAACTGAACTTTGCATATTAAAAGGTAAGATTTCGCCTGCATAATTTACTGGCGGATTATCATTCCGTTCTTTATAATAACCTATACTAGTATTAGGGCTAGAACCAGGCTCTAAGTGCCATTGGTCTCCATGGTAATCAAGTGTTTGTTTTATTTTTTGTATAAGATCAGCAGCAATTGTCATATAGTTTTGCCCTGCATAGCGGCCAGTTGAATTATATGTTAAATTTTGAATAGTAGTGTCGTTTTTAACGATTGCCGCGAACTTAGCCATAGGATAAGTAATATTAGCACTATGTACTAAGTGAGAATAAGGCAAACCCGAATCCGTTGTTGCATTGTAGTGGTTAGTAGACCAAGTAGGTCCTGAATTTCCCCGGTAATCATATATCGTACTTAACCCCTGCACCTGACCTCTAAGATCGTCCCTTCTATCAATTGTATTTCCAATACACTTGATCAAAGTATTAGCATATTTTGGATCATGTGTTTTTTCATACATGAGAACCAATGCTTCCATATGAGCAGGAACTCCCCACGCAAATTCAAGCTGGTCCGAACTTGTAGAATTACCATTCCACTGGTCAAGACCTCTGGTATCAAAAAGACGTTTATAATAGGACTGGGAACCTGATTGAGAATAAGATTTTATTGCAAAAAGTGCAATAAGAATTGTAAAGAGTTTTTTCATGTTAATAGCTTTGATTAAGATAATTTTAATGAGATTCTTTCTCACGATTCTGCTTAAACAAATATAAAATTTTTAATCACCAACCATAGAATTTATTTAAAGAACTTTTAGAAACCATTTTGCAAACTAAACGAAGCATTAGAAGTGCAGGAAGGAAAAAACACAAAAAAACAAAGCCTTTCAAATTTTGAAAGGCTAAAATATGGTAAGATTTATAAGTAAATTATTTCTTAATAAATTTCTCTGTAATTACTTTATTTTCCGTCACTACATTTAAAATATAGATTCCTGACGGAAATTCTGAAATATCTACCTTTGATTCTTTTGTAGTTTTTATGAGCTGTCCTAATGTATTAAAGATTTCTGCCTTTAAAATTTTATCATTCGTTTCTATATTCAAAACATCTTTAGCTGGATTAGGGTATATTCTAAACTGATTAATTTTCATTTCTGCTGCGCCAAGATTCCCTATCAATTCATAAGCTCCAATATCAGGATTCCCCATACGAACCAGTTCCGTAATATCATCTGTTGGTGCGTCTGTCAGCTGACCATAATTGATTGCAATACTATTGGGTAATAAGGACAAACCATCATCTGAAGTTCTTAAAATACCATCTGCTCCAGAAATATTGGCTTCATTTTTAAAATTAGGATTCGTCTGGAATATATTATTAGGATAACCATACAAAGAATTTTGGTTTGCCGAGGTATAAAAGTTTGACGGTAATTGAAATAAGTTATTGTAGAAATAATTCTCAGCAGGCCAGTCGTTATGATTTTTGTAATCTGCTCCAGGCTGACTATCCGTCCCATTAATATTGCCCCAAAATATATTATTTTTCACAAAATTATTTCCTAAATAGGTAAAAAATCCGCCACCTCTTGTTCCTGTGTTTTTGTAAATGGTATTGTTGATTACTTTATTCTTTCCGTAATACAGAAAAATTCCTCCTCCCATATAGTTTGAAGTATTTTCGTAAAGTACATTATTCACGATGAGATTTGAACCTTTTTCAGTATAAATTCCACCACCACCATAGTAATAAGTATCAATCTGATTAATACCTCCTTTATTTTTGCCGATTACATTTTTACTGATCACATTATCTACACCCAAAACGGCATATATACCTCCCCCATCGCCAGTAGCAGTGTTATCATGAATATAATTATTGGTAATGGTATTTGTTCCCTTATACACACTAACTCCTCCTCCATCATAAAAAGCCTTGTTATTATAAATCTCATTATTTGAAATCATGGTATTGCTAGTTGAAGTATAGATCCCACCACCTGAATAGCCAGAGTTCATATAAATCTTGTTATTGGAAATAATATTATTTCCATTAATAAAATATATGGCAGGTCCTGCTAATCTCGAAGCAATATTTCCATTTACATTATTATTGACAGTACCATTAGCAAATCCATTAGTAATAGAAAATCCGTCTAATCTTACACCAATTGCATTTGCACTATTTCCAGAAAACAATACAACATGGTAACAGTTGTCAGTTATAGTTCCTAAGGTACCTATATCACCGCTCAGTATTGTTATATTACTGTTTATATTTCGGTCTGTTAAAGATGTTTCAGTTCCATTAAAACCGCCATAAACAGAAATACCATCTTTTAAATAAAACGTTTTATCCTGGCTGGCTGAAGGAGAATTATTTCCAAATGGATCTCTTGTAGGAATGTAAGTTCCGCTGGCTACCCAAATTTCATCTCCAATCTGGCTCATATTTATTACTGTCTGCAAATCATTACTTGCTGTAGACCATGAAGCATAAGGTGCGATGCCCGTATTGGAATTAGCATTCACATACCTTACCGTTGAAGAAATTAGTATAGAATTAAATAGAAAAAGTAAAAAGTATATATTTTTCATCCCCGATTATGTTAATAATTACCGTGCAAATATACTTGTTTAAGATAGTATAAAGAAAATTAACACACTAAAAAGTGTTATAACACCCTAATTTGGCTATCTTAATTAAAATAAAAAAAGCACATTTTCAAAAGAAAATGTGCTAATTTAGGGTGAATGAGGGGTCTCGAACCCCCGACCTTCGGAACCACAATCCGACGCTCTAACCAACTGAGCTACAATCACCGTTTTGTGAGTGCAAATATAGGACATTTTCCTCAACTACCAAACAATTCCATCAAAATTTTTCAAAGAAATTAACTTTTCTGACGTAAATCCCTCAGCATAAGTAACTCCCGATAATCGGCCTAAATCCTGTGCACGGTATGTCAAACTCTCATAAAAGTCTTTTGTCGTAATCGGAGTCTCGGGTTCCTTAGAAGTTGGGTCATAAAACTGGGTTTTATAAGCCATACAAGCTTCAAGTTTTGTATTAAGATATCCTGAGATGTCAATTACAAATTCCGGCTTGATATCTTTCCACTGAATATAATGAAAAACATGCTTTGGCCTCCATACTTCCTGAGCTTCTCCTTCATCAGAAGTTTCAATTTTTCTTAATCCGGATAAAAAGCACGCATCTGACACTAATTTTGCACCTTTTGCATGGTCCGGATGTCTATCATCAATCGCATTCGCTAAGACGATTTCTGGCCTGTATTTTCGAATCATTTTCACGATTCTCATTTGATATTCTTCTGAATTGACAAGAAAGCCATCTTTCATTCCAAGATTTTCTCTTGCAGATAGTCCTAAAATTTTAGCCGCGTCTGAAGCTTCAGCTTTTCTTGTTTCATCTGTACCTCTTGTTCCAAGTTCTCCTCTTGTAAGATCTACAACGACGCATTTTTTTCCTTCCGCAACCATTTTAGCAATAGTTCCGCCACATCCCAGCTCTACATCATCAGGATGTGCACCAAAAGCAAGTATATCAGTTTTCATAAATTCAAAGATAGGATTTAAAATAAAAACTTCCCAAACATAATGGATGGGAAGTTTTAATATCTATAATTTAAATTTTAAATTACTTATTGATCTCTGCATTTAATTTTACAGCGTCCTGGTAAGTAGGATCTAACTGTAAAGATTTAGCTACATAATCTTTCGCTTTTGCAGCATCAGAATCTTTGTTCATATAAGCTACTGCGAAATAAGCATACGCAAGAGTTTGCTTGTTCGCTTCCTGGTCAGCAGGTTTTACTGTACTGATGAATTTCTCGTAAGCCAATTTTGCAGCATCATTATTTCCTGCCTGTTGGTAAGAATATCCCTGGCTGTAATAAGCCGGAGCCCAATCAGGAAGAAGAGCTGACATTTTTTGCCATGTAAGGATTGCTCCGTTCCAGTTTTTAACATCCTGATAAGCTGTTGCTAACTTAAATAAAGCGTCAGAATCCTGAGCGTTAGCAGCAACTTGCTTTTTCAATGCCTCAATAGCTGGGTTAGTGGGTCCTTTATCAACATCTGCCTGAGAAGCACCTCCACCACCTGCGATATTCGCAAGTTCAAGATCCCATTTCATTGTTTCATCTTTAGCAGCTTTTGCAATAGCAACTTTCTGCTGAGATTCTGTCATCAAAGCTGTTTTTTTAGCAGCATCTTTTTCATCTTTTGCTAAACCTGCAGCAATAAGCCCTTGTAGACCTTGGTCAGCAGGCTGTATTCTTGTTTTTTCAGCTTGAGAAGCAAACGTATCCATGTTTTGCTTAGCATCTGCATAGTTTTTATCTGCATATGACTGATAAGCTCTTAACTTGAACTTAATAGGGTCTTCGATTTTATCAAAGATTTTATCTAAAACACTTTTAGAGTTTGCATAGTCTTCATTCGTGAAGTATAATTTTGCAATTTCTAATTGAGTATATGGATCTTCATCAGCGTATTTTGTATAATTGATAAGATCTTGAGTTGCTTTTGCATTCTGTTGGTATCTGATATCATAACCCGCTAATGCTTTATATGCAGGAGCATACGTTGCATCTACACCAATAGCTTTATCAATGTTTTGCTTAGCTTGCTGCCATTGTTGTGCTGCCATCCATAAAGTTGCCATTCTTGTATAAACAGACGCTTTATTTTTAGCAGTAGGTAATGCTTTATCATAAGCAGACATAGCCTCTCCCGGCATTCTTTTTAGTCTGTAAGCATCTCCTAATGTATAATAATAATGTGCAGGAACACCTTTTTTCTCAGCTTTTTCAATTGCTTTAGTTAAAAACTGGATAGCAAGATCAGGCGAACTGTTCTTTTCAAATAAAGTTAAAGCTTCTGCTGCTCTGAACAGAACTTCAGCATCTTTTTCTCTGGAATCAGTTACTACTTTCTGAATTTCAGCTACAGCACTTTTATCACCTTTACCTAATTTAACAGCCGCTAAACCGATTTTGTTAAGATAGCTTTTTGCATCAGCAGCTAATCCTTTGTTGAAACTTTCAGTTGCTTTAGCATAGTCTGGCTCTCCTTGTCTTAAGAAAGTATTTCCTAAATAGAAGTAGTTTTCAGCTGTAGGCTCTTTAGCGATCATTTCAGTGAAGTTTGTTTTTGCCTGCGCAAATTTATCACTGTCTATACTGTTAATACCGTCCTGCAGTGTTTGTGCAGAGGCAAAACCGGTAAAAAATACTACGGCTGCTCCAAAAGCAATCTTCTTTACATTCATATTCATTATATCTTTCATTTTATATTTTCTAATAATTGAGTTATATTCTACACAATTTTCAGACCAAAAACACTTTTTTAATAGGAATAAATTGTGAATTTAATAATTTTATCGCATCTGAACCTCTCTTTTGTAGATGTTATAGGGCTGTAATCCCTCTTTCTGAACAATTTTTTGTCCTAAGTGAGTACATGAAAATCTTATAAATCCGTTGGCTATATTAAAGTTACCTTCATTAATAAGGAAATAAAGCACTCTTGTAAATGGATATTTCATTGAACGAAGTCCTTCAAAATCGGCATTATATGATTTTCCTTTTTCTACCACAGGAAGAACTTTCACCATTTCTCTTAGTTTTTCTGAAGTTTTATCATAAGGACGGCTAAAAGTATTAAGACCTATAACGCCTATTTTATTAGGATATTTCCCTAGCTCCTCTATGATCTTCTGATTTCCCGGAATAATAGAAAATTGCAGATCTTTTGGTTGTTTTTTAAATTTTTCAGCAACAAAATTCAGATTACTTGAGTTGGTTCCATCAAAGATAAATTCTTTTTTATCAGATATCAATCCATTCTCAATTTCCTCCATTGAAATACTTTCTTTCGGAGAATCTTTAGGAACAACAAAAACGACCGCATCTGCAGCAAATTTAGCAGGAAGGAACTTCAAGTCTGTTCTTTCTTCGTATGTTTTTATTTCATCAGGATTAAGATTTCTGGACATCACGATCACTTTAGCATTCCCTTTAAGAAGATCAAGAAGTCCTAAATCTTCCTTTTTAGTTTCTACTTTGATATGGGTTTCAGGGTAATTAATCATATAGCCGCCAGCTAATGCTTCTGTGACACTTTGAAAGGATTCGTCAGTAAAAATTGTAAGATCACCTTTGTGATATGAAGGAGCGTTTTGCTCCTTTTTGCAGCCTGCAAGCGTCATGCTTAAAACAAAAATTACTGCAAGCTTGAAACTATTCTTCATTTCTCGATTTTTTAATTCTTGTGATCGCTCTGTAAATCCTGAAGATACCATAAATAACCAATACCACTCCCAATGCATAGGCAATAGCAGGCTCTAAAATAGTAAAGAAGAATTTATAGATAATCACTACAATTCCTAAAACGATATAAAACAATCCCGTAACCAGGGATAACCAATTGAACATCATGTAACAAAAATACCAAAAAAAATAAAAAGAGAAGCATATGCTTCTCTTTTTATTTATATTTTGAATAAATTAAGTCTTATTCAAAGTTCATAGTAAATGGTACGCTATAGTAAGATCTAACGCTTTCTCCATTTCTTTTAGCTGGAGTCCACTTTTTAAGTTTCTTAACTACACGAACAGCTTCACTGTTGAAGTCGCCATTTGGAGATTTCTCTTCAATAGTAACCGCAGAAACAGTTCCGTCTCTTTCTACAACGAACTTAAGCTTAGCTTTAAGTGTACCTTCACCTCCTTCCATTAAAGAAGTATCGAAGTTATCTCCCAAGAACTTTCTTAATGCTCCCATACCTCCAGGATATTCTGCAGACTGGTCAACATCTTTATAGATCTCGTTCGGGTTATTCGCTTTTACTTCTACAGTACTAGCTTTAGTTCCTGTAGATGGTGGTGGCGGTGGTGGTGTATAAGCCGGAGCTTTTACCCCCTCCTGATTATTCAAACCAGTTGTAGTTTCCAACTGCTTAGTAATCGGCGGTGGTGGAGTTTCAATTTTCGGAGCTTTTACGGGCTCAGGAACTACGTTCTGAATCACCTCAATTTTCTCCTCTTCTTTTGGTGGAGGTGGTGGAGGTGGTTCTTCTTCTTTAGGCTGCTCGATAATCGGATCTTCTTCAAGAATGTCTACCAGATCTGCCTTCACTTCTTGTTTAGGTGGAGCTGTAAGATTCTTGATCGTAAGATAGATGAACGGAGACAAAGCTGCCAAAAGGAATAATGCTGTTCCTATAATGAAAGACTTAGTTAAAAGTCTAGGATACTGATGTCTAAGATCATAGGCACCATATTCCTTGTTTCTATTTTCAAATACGATCTCGTCTAAAGTAAGATTCTGACCGTATACATTTTCATCTGCCATAGATTATATATAACAATTTTATGGTTAAATTACTTTGTAGCAGCAGGTGCAGCAGCACCTCCTATTTTCTTTTCATAAATAGCTTTTTCCCAAGGCTTCAAGTCAGTAACACCGTACTGCTCGCTTTTGGTAATTGCCATTTCGTCAAGAATATCAACAAAGTTCTTATATACAGCATCATCAGTTGGCTTAATGATCACCGTAAATTTACTTTGATCTACAGCTCTAGATTTTGCCTGCTGAATTACTTTTCTAATTCCTTCTCTATCAAGAGTAGTTTCCAAAAGAGTTTGGTCGTTCAAAGAACTAGCATCCTGTTGGTGCCAAAAAACTCTATTGTTTTTTCCTAATAAGATAGAAATTGAGTTAGAAAGTTTAATTTCTGTTGGTGGAGGTTTAGGAGCATCTGGTTTTGGTTTAGCCGGAAGACCTAAGTCCATAACATTCGGTTTACTAAATGTAGTTGTGAACATAAAGAAGGTAATCAATAGAAAACCCAAGTCCACCATCGGAGTCATATCGACTCTGGTGTTTTGCTTCTTGGAACGGACCTTGCCGCCCTTGCCGCCTTTTTCTTGTACTTGTACTTCTGCCATTTCTATCGATATTATTCGTTAGGTTTACCTTCTTGTGATGTAATCAACCAAAATTTAAGAAAATCAATATCTCTTAAACCCTCAAATAGACCTTTAACTTTAGGGTACTGAGTTGTAACGT
The DNA here is from genome assembly GCF_021869745.1 of Chryseobacterium sp. MEBOG07. Classification (NCBI taxonomy): domain Bacteria; kingdom Pseudomonadati; phylum Bacteroidota; class Flavobacteriia; order Flavobacteriales; family Weeksellaceae; genus Chryseobacterium; species Chryseobacterium sp. MEBOG07. Next base: position 862,303 of record NZ_CP084579.1, on the reverse strand, counting down.
CACCTTTAATGGCTAACTTGTAGTCCGGGTTAACGCTTAAACTTTCTTTTACCCAGTCAATTAACTGCTTATTTGTACTGTCCATAGGAATTCCTGAAGGACTTCTATAATTTTTCTGCTCATCTGCAGGCATATCCAAATAACCTTTAAGTTGGTTCATTGGAACTCCAATTGCCTGAACTTTCTGGAAAGCCGCTTTTTGGTTGTTGTCAAAAGTAATACCATACTTTTTTCCCATTTTATCCAAAAGAGCAACTCTTTCTGATGCATTTTCTACTGGTTGGAAATAGAATTTTCCGTCCGGAGTAGCATTGATAGTCATTAAACTAGCATCAGGAAGTAATTTTTCCGAAATTGAAGATGGCGGTTTGATCTGCTCCACGTCAGGTTTTTTAAACTGAGTGGTCAAGATAAAGAACGTAAGAAGTAGGAACGCAACGTCACACATTGCGGTCATGTCCGTCACTACTCCATGTCTTTTTGGTTTGACTCTCGCCATTATTATAAAATATTTTTGATTAAACTTCTTTTAATTGCTAATGCAAATACCTTGCTAATTCTTAGTTGAATTCAGCAAAAGATTGTTGGATACTCATAGAGATCTCATCGATCTTGTAAGTTAATCCATCAATTTTAGATGTAAAGAAGTTATAAAGGATAATAGCGATTGCTGAAGTACCAATACCTAATGCCGTGTTGATCAAGGCTTCAGAGATACCTGTAGATAGAGCAGCAGCATCTGGAGTACCACCTCCTGAACCTAATGCAAAGAACGCCTTGATCATCCCGATTACTGTTCCAAGTAGTGCGATTAGCGTTGCAACTGTACCTAGAGTAGAAAGGATCATCATGTTTTTCTCAAGCATTGGCATCTCAAGAGTTGTAGCTTCTTCGATAGCTTTGTTAAGTGCTACCATTTTCTGCTCCTTATTTAATGTGTTATCGTGAGAAAGTGCTTTGTAAGTAGTAAGACCTTCTTTCACTACGTTACCTACAGAACCTTGTTGTCTGTCACATTCTTCGATAGCCTCGTCAATTTTGTTTTGGTTTAGTAAGCTTCTTACTTGTACAACGAAGTTGTCTAAGTTTCCTTTTCCAGCTGCCTGACCAAGAACGAAATATCTTTCAAAAGAGAAAACAATTACTGTAATCATGAAAGTAATCAAGATTGGTACAATAACCCCTCCTTTGTAGATAATACCTAAAAACGATTCTGGATGAATGTCTTTTCCTTCAACACTTGAAAAAGCTACAGAACCACTTCCAAGTTTATCTGCATCTTTAAAGTTTCCTGGGCTCCCCAGAACAAATAAGTAAATACAAACTCCTATAACGAATAAAATAGGAATAATAATAGCTGGATTTAAACCTCCTGCTTTTCTAGCAACTACTTGCTCATCATTTTTTGAAACATTCATTTCCATATTTAACTAAATTATATTGTTTTAAAATTTTACAGGGTGTAAATTAAAGGCAAAATTAATTAAAATGCAAGAGTCTTAATTAAACATTTTGCTTTTTTTTGATAAAGAAATTTTAATACGATTTCGATATAATAATTATTTTAAATTATTTTATTTATTTTCCTCAAATTTAACATTTGAGTTAAAAAATCAAAAAAATAAGACACCCATTTTTTTGATTTTCCCAATGTTAATTTTTTTTTAAATTACGATATTCACAATACGGTGATGAACCACAATGATTTTTTTAGGGGTTTTACCCTCCAAAATCTCTTGCATTTTCTCATTTGAAATCACCAAATCTTCCACTTCTTTGGCAGATAATTGAGCTGAAAGCGAAATTTTGAACTTCATTTTGCCATTTACGCTTACCGGATACTCAATTTCGTCCTCAACCAGATAATCTTCATTCAATACTGGGAACTTTTCAAATTCTATCGATGTATCGTTTCCTAATAAACTCCACAGTTCTTCACAGATATGAGGAGCATAAGGAGAAATGATAACGGCTAATGGCTCTAAAATATTGCGCTTGTTGCATTTTATTTTCTGAAGCTCGTTTACAGCAATCATAAATGATGATACAGAGGTATTGAAAGAGAAGTTTTCAATATCATATACTACCTTCTTTATTAAGGTATGTAACACTTTGTATTCTGCTTTTGTAGGTTCTTCGTCTGAAACTTCAAATGTTTCTCCATTGAAATATAAGTTCCAGAATTTCTTAAGGAAACCATATACTCCACTTAACCCCTGAGTATTCCAAGGCTTAGATTGTTCTAAAGGACCTAAGAACATTTCATACAACCTTAAACCATCTGCTCCATATTCTTCACAGATAACATCAGGGTTTACAACATTGTATTTTGACTTGGACATTTTTTCTACTTCACGGTCTGTGATGTATTTTCCATCTTCCAGGATAAATTCAGCATTCGTATAATCTGGTCTCCATGCTTTGAAGGCTTCGGTATCCAATTCGTCAGAAGTTCCTTTTAATAAGGATACGTCAACGTGGATCTGCTGGGTCTGATATTCTCCGGCTAAGTTTTTAGATACATATTGATTGGTTCCATCAACTCTATATACAAATGCACTCATTCCTAAAATCATCCCTTGATTGATCAGTTTCTGGAATGGCTCATCATGATTGATGTATCCTCTATCCTTTAGGAACATGTTCCAGAAACGGGAATATAATAAGTGACCTGTTGCGTGTTCGCTTCCTCCTATATATAAGTCTATCTGTCCCCAATAGTCTGAAAGATCCTTTGCACAGAATTCTCCGTCATTTTGCGGATCCATATATCTAAGGAAATACCATGAGCTTCCTGCCCAACCCGGCATTGTAGATAATTCTAAAGGGAAAATTGTTTTATCATCAATAAGGTCTGTAGCTACTACTTTCTGATTAGCTTCATCCCATGCAAATTCTTTTGCATTTCCTAGTGGCGGATCTCCATCTTCTGTTGGTAAATATTTTTCAACTTCAGGAAGTTCCAGCGGTAAAGCAGAAGCCGGCAATGTGTAAGGCATCCCATCCTTATAATATATAGGAACAGGTTCTCCCCAATAACGCTGTCTTGAGAAAATAGCATCACGTTGTCTATAGTTGGTTGTTCCATGACCGATTCCTTTCGTTTCGATCTCTGAAATCATTTTTGTTTTCGCCTCATTATAATGCAGTCCGTTTAAGAAATCAGAGTTTACACAAACGGAATCTTTGGAATCAAAAGATTTTTCCTGAACATCTTCTTCAGTTTCTACTACCTTTTTAATTTCAAGATTGAATTTCTTTGCAAATCTGTGGTCACGCTCATCATGTGCAGGAACAGCCATTACAGCTCCTGTTCCATATCCCATCAACACATAGTCTGAAATATAGATCGGCATTTTTTCATTGCTGAACGGATTGATTGCATAACTTCCGGTGAAAGCTCCACTCACGTTTTTCACGTCAGACATTCTGTCTCTTTCCGTTTTTTTGGAAGTTTCTTCAATATAAGTATCTATTTCTACTTTTTGAGCATCTGTAGTAATAGTTTCTACTAAAGGATTTTCAGGAGCTAATACCATAAAGGTAGCCCCAAAGATGGTATCTGGTCTTGTTGTAAATACCTCAACAACTTCATCATGATTTTCTACCTGGAACTGAACCTGTGCACCCTGAGATTTTCCGATCCAGTATTCCTGGGAATCTTTCAAAGGCTGTGGCCAGTCTAAAGTATTCAATCCTTGTAATAGTCTTTCGGAGTAAGCAGAGATTCTCATACTCCACTGCATCATTTTTTTCTGGAAAACCGGGAATCCTCCTCTTTCAGATTTTCCATCCTTCACCTCATCATTTGCCAATACCGTTCCTAGTGCAGGACACCAGTTCACAGTTGTTTCAGCTCTGTAAGAAAGACGATAGTTTAATAAGATGTCTTCTTTATCAATATCAGAAGCATTTTTCCATTCTTCAGCGGTGAAATTTAATTCATCGTTCTGATTGGCATTTAATCCTTCTGTTCCTTTTTCTTCAAAATGTTTGATAAGCGAATCTATAGATTCTGCCTTATCAGTATCTTTATTATACCAAGAGTGGTACAACTGAATAAAAATCCATTGTGTCCATTTATAATAGGAAGCGTCTGAAGTTCTTACTTCTCTGCTCCAATCGAATGAAAATCCGATCTTTTTTAACTGCTCTTCGTATCTGTTAATATTTTCTTCTGTAGTGATTGCCGGATGCTGTCCTGTCTGGATCGCATACTGCTCAGCAGGAAGTCCAAAGCTGTCATATCCTACCGGGTGAAGTACATTAAACCCTTGATGTCTCTTATATCTCGCATAGATATCCGACGCAATATATCCGAGCGGGTGACCTACGTGAAGTCCTGCCCCCGATGGATACGGAAACATATCGAGTACATAAAATTTTGGTTTATCTGTGTTATTAGAGGTTTTATAGGTTTGATTTTCCTCCCAGTATTTCTGCCACTTTTTTTCTATCTGCTGATGATCGTAAAACACTTTAATATAGATGTTATATGTTAGACTTTAAAATTTTGAACTATTTTCTCTTTTTAACAAGATTCACAAAAATAATGATTTTAAAGTAAATAGAAATTTAATTTATGATGAATTGTAATTCCAGGCTCAACAAAAAAATCCCATCCGGAGATGAGATCTATTTTTATATCCTGAAGTATACTATTATTGGCTAACTCTTTTGAACGTATAAGTTCTTGTCTGGAATATAGTAGGATCCTGAGTTTCTTCTCTTACAGCAAGATTAAGCGTTGTATTATCCAAAGTAATAATCTTTGCATTTACCGGCTCTACGATCCCCTGAATTTTCATTTGAACATCTTTCCCTTCCTTATTGTAGGTATAGTTGAATTTTATATCCGAAAGAATAGCACACTGACCAGGTGTAGCAGTATCTCCCCAGTTTGTTTTCGCTCCTTTGGAGTCAACGCTGAACCACCATCTTGTCTTTTTCTGACAATCAGTATAAGTAATCGTGTTAGAAACCGGATCTTCACCAGTCTCAACAGTAGTAACCACTTCTTTCAGTGGCTGCCAGGTCCCAACTAGAGGAGCTTCAAGAACAGTATCATTATTACTACTACATCCTGTAGCGGCAAATAATGACAAACCTGCAAATAGTAATGCTAATTTCTTCATAGATCATTTTTTTCAAGCGCTAAAATTATAATTTTTTGATTTATATTACTATTTTTTATGAAAAATTATTTTATCGACGTTTATTTATATATATTTTAAAACACTCGGACCTCATTTTCCCTTTATTTAACAAATAATGAATACATGAGCATCATTCATTCTATTAAAAAAGTTATTTTTGCAGGAAACAAAATACAAATGCAGGATATAACGAAAAACAATTTTGACTTTATACGTGTTCTCCTCGCCTTCATTGTCTTTCTTGGTCATCTTGGTACACTCAGCGCATCTCCGGATCTCAAGATTTTTGAACACAGCCCTATAGAAATTGCCGTTTTCGGTTTCTTTGCAGTGAGTGGATTTCTTATTGCAAGGAGCTACGACAGATCTTCAAGCCTCAAAAGTTATTTAAAAAAGAGAATCAAAAGAATTGTTCCCGCTTACTTATTGGTTATTTTTTTATGTGCAATTTTATTAAGTTTGGTAAGTACGTATTCTTTAATCGAATATTTCAGTAATACACAAGTTTACAAATACCTTTTTTGGAATTCATTATTTTTAAATTTTAAAGCACCCTGGCTTCCCGGAGTTTTTGGAAATCAAGCCGTGAACGGTGCCCTATGGACGCTGAAAATAGAAATGTGCTACTATTTCTCTGTTCCTTTGTTGTTTTTGCTTTTCGGAAAGAATAATAAATACAGAAATATAAGTTTGGTTATTTTATACTTTTTATCACTTATTTATCTCAATTATTTTGAATCTTTAAATAAAATTTCCCTTGCCAAACAGCTTCCTGGAACATTATCCTATTTTATCCCTGGAATGCTGATTTACTTTAATTTTGATAAATTCATCAAACATAAAAATATAATTTTCATCATTGCTCTCGCCACTGTGTGGATTGATTTATATTTAAAAATTCAGCTTTTTTCTCCAATGATGATCGGTATTATCGTAATGTATATTGCCTATTCAATCAAATTCTTAAATAATTTCGGAAAATATGGTGATTTCACCTACGGAATCTACATTTTCCACTTTCCTATTATCAGAACTTTTCAGACTTTAGGATTGTTCGAAGATTACAATCCATTTGTAATGGCTTTGGTATGTATGTTGGTGGTTATTGCGGTAGGTGTAAGCTCCTGGCATCTTTATGAAAAAAGATTTTTATAATTTTGCAGTTTAGAAAACATAAATGAAAGATCTTGTCTCCATTATCACTCCTTGCTATAATTCAGCGGAATTCATCGAGGAAACCATACAGTCTGTTCTTAACCAAACCTACGAAAACTGGGAATGGCTGATCACTGATGACCTTTCCAAAGACAATACTGTTGAGATCATCAGAAAATATAATGACCCCAGAATAAAACTGCAGGTACTGGAGAAAAATGGCGGTGCAGGAAATGCAAGAAACAATAGTCTGGAAAGAGCTCAGGGAAGATATATCGCTTTTCTGGATTCTGATGATTATTGGTATCCTGAATATCTGGAAACGATGACGGATTATATGCAAGAGCATCATGTAGAACTTGTCTACTGCAATTATTCCAGGTGTAATGAGCAGCTTCAGCCTATCCTAAAAGATTTCCTAGCTGATAAGGTTGTCACTTTTTCTAATCTGCTGAAGACCTGCCGACTGGCTCCGGTTTCCACAATGTATGATACCAGGAGGGTTGGGAAATTTTTATTTCCTGTAAAAAGTAAGCGTGAGGATCATGTCATGTGGCTTAATCTTTTAAAAGTAATTCCAGAAGGAATACCGGTAAAAAAGACACTGGCAAAATACAGAATGCGCGAAAATAGTGTTTCCAGAAATAAAAAAAATATCATCAAAGATCAATATCTTGTTTATAAAGATTTCATGGGATTTTCAACTGTAAAATCACTATACTATACAGCTAATTGGGCGCTGAATGGATTCATGAAGTATTCGAAAATTTTCAATTAATGGAGTATTCAAAAGAGTTCAAAGCCGCTCTGAGCGCTTTTTCCGGTACCGATAAAGACAAACTTATTTTCAGACTCCTGAGAAAGGATAAATTATTGTCTAAAAAACTGTATTTCGAACTTATCGATCCGGAAACCACCGACGATAAGAGAAATGCAATGGAAGAAATTGTAGAGGAAAAGGTTCTTTTAGCATCAAAATATACAGGAAACGCTCCCTATTTCCTGACTATCATCCGAAAGATCAGTGCAGAAATCACTGAACACATAAAAATTACTACTGATAAATTTGGAGAAGTTTCTCTGAACCTTCTTCTTGTCAATAAAATATTGGATAATAACAGTGACCTCAGCAGACAAAGGTTTGACAATGTTTACAAGCTTTATATTTACATTATCAATAAAGTATTCAAATCTTTAACTCTTATTAAAAAACTGGATGAGGATTACTGGATGGAAATTGATGAATACCTGCGCGATACTCAGAAGAAGATCTCAGACAACCATTATCTTCAAAAACTCTGTATCAACAACGGTCTTGAGATCAGTTGGCTCGAATGTGAAAAAATTCCGGAAAACGTGGACCAGATTATGAAGGAAATGAAAAGCCAGGGATACTTACGATAAAATTTTCTGAAGAATCATTTCGGTAGAGTTCGGTTTTTCATCTACGAATTTCCCGGCATTTTGAGACATTTCTGCAAGTTCTTCTCTATTCTCTTCATTCAAGAGAAATAAAACGAATTCTGAGGCTGTATATTCGTCTGGAAAAGATTTCCCGCCATTCGCGGAGACAAGATCATCGGCTTCCGGGTTCTTTCTGTAATGATTTCCAAAGATCACAGGAACCCCAAAGGTTGCTGCTTCCAGAATATTATGAAGGCCTGCCTCATGGAACCCTCCTCCCACAACGGCTACATCTGCATAAGAATATAGTTTTGACAATAACCCGATGCTGTCTATGATCAGAATTTGAGAGTTAGCAACTGATGGTTGGGCATTTTTTATTTCGCTGTATAATAAAGCATTTGGAAAGGTATTCTTTAAATGCTCTACTCTTTTCAGATCATGTGGTGCTATAATGAGTTTCACCGTATTGTTTTTACGGGAAACTACCTCTGCTATTTTCTCCTCTGCCTGCCACGAGCTTCCAAAAACAACGGCTTTATTCTCTCCTTTGAAACTTGCAATAAAGTCTACATGATTATCCCGTTCGCGAAGTTGTTTTACTCTATCAAATCTTGTATCTCCCGTTACGGAAGACTTCACCAACCCTACACTTTTTGCCAAAGCCAATGAAAACTGGGTCTGATGAAAAAACCAATCCACATTTTTCTGAAGCTGTTTTACAAACCATTTTCCATAAGAGGTAAAGAAGGACTGTCTTTCATAGAACAACGCAGAAATAACATAGATCTTTGTACCTTTATTTTTCAGTTCAGCAAGCAGATTATACCAGTAATCATATTTAACCGTAAAAAATAGTTCGGCATTAAACTGTGATACAAATTCTTTTACACTGCTTTTTTTATCAAAAGGAAGATAACAGATCACGTCTGCAATATGTTTCTTTTTTACAACATTTTCATATCCGGATGGAGAGAAAAAGGTCACCAGAACTTTGTGCTGGGGAAAATTCTCTTTAAGCTTTTCCAAAACGGGCAATCCCTGCTCATACTCTCCTAAACTGGCTGCATGCATCCAAATTACTTTATCTGTTTTTGAAAATGCAGATTTTACTTTGCTCAAGGACTGCCTTCTTCCTTCAACGCCTTTTTTAGTTTTATCATTAATCAACGCGAAAGCTTTCATTCCGAAAGTAAGAAGACTGATAAATATATTGTATAGGAAAGCCATTTTTAATTATTCTTTAATTTCAATTCTATCCTGATCTGTAGGTGGATTGGATATGACTAAAAACTCAATTTCTTCGGTGGATTCATTGGATATAAAATGCTTTGATCCTGGTGCAATGGAAATAGATTCACCTTGTTTAACCAAAAATTTATCTTCATTGATATACAAGACGGCTTCTCCTTTCAGAATATAAAAAAACTGTTCTGCTGCCTTATGAAAATGTAATTTTTCTGAAGTTCCCGCAGGCATCTTTTCCTGCTTCACAGATAAGTTTTGGGTGTTTTTCAGAATCCAGCTGTCACAATGGTCTCCCCAAATATAATGTTCTGAATTGTCTTTGGAATGTATCATTTAAATAGATTGATAATGACCAACATTACAGGTAAAAATGCAATAACGCTTAAAATGGTAGTAGCAATCGAAATTTTCGGTTTTGCATTTTCATCGGAAGCACGTCTGATCATATAATCCTGATTGTTTATAAAGATCAGCATAAGGAATGCAAATAGAACCCTCATAAAGATCTTCATAATTAAAAACTGGGCGTGTCTGTTCTGATCTGTAATTTCTACCGGAAAATTCGTTCCCTCAGGATGTCTTGTTGCAAAGGTAAAAACAGCATACATTACTGCAGCCAATACAGGCATTAAAAAGGCATAGATTTTTCCTCCGAACCGGTCCGGTTTTCCGTCCAAATCCATATGAACAGGAATTCTCTTCGGCAAAGTATTATAGTTCCTGATGGTAAACCACCACAGAAAAACAACCCATCCAAAATTAAAAATATCAAAAATTGTAAAGAGAATATTTTCCATTTCAGATACGATTTATTGGAAATTAAATTACGCTTTTAAGCACTCTCAATTTATGAGTATGCTTATTCATTTCTTTATTGAAAATTCCTGTAGAATCCAAGGTGTCAATTCTCACTTTTCCGGAAGCATGGATAATTTTTTGATTCTCCAGCATAATTCCTACGTGAATTATTTTCCCGTCCGCATTTTCAAAGAAAGCAAGATCTCCGGGCTGTGTTTCTTCTATAAAAGTAAGAGGTTCTCCCACCTCAGCTTGTTGTGAGGCATCTCTGGGTATTTTAATATTGTGAATTTTATAGACCAATTGGGTAAAGCCTGAGCAGTCTACTGCAAAAAAGCTTTTGCCACCCCACAGATAAGGTACATTAAGGAATTCTTTTGCAGCCAATGCGATACTTTCCCGTACATCATGACTTCTTCTGGAAGCCACCACTGGGAATTCTACTTCCGATCCCATAGACAGCAACGTTTTTCCGTCGTTCATCAATACGGAAGAAAAATCTTCAGTAACGACAGTCACTTTTCTTCTGGCCAGATCTTCATCTGTTACGGGTTTCAATTGTTTGGTATCCATCCATCCTTCATAGCCATCGTAATGCATCTTAATTTTGGTCCAGTTTTTATCTACTTCCAAAATATCTGCACTTTCTCCGAACAATATTTCCGTAACAATTTCAGCTCTGTCAGAATTTTCTGCACGAACCGGCGCTACTGTAACAATACAAATTCCTTTATTCATTAACTCTCAATTTTAAGATTGAATAATTTAAAGATTAAAAATACGGTCTGTACACTCTTTAAATGTTTAATCTTTGGATATTTTAATTACTTTCTGCGAAGAAAGTTGACTCCGTCTCGCAAAGGTAAAATAAGATTTTCAAAATCTTCATCTTTTGCTGCTAAATCATTTAATTCCTGGATAGACTGGGTAGATTTCAACTTTGGATTTTCTTCCAGTACTTTTCCGTACCACAGAACATTATCGAAAAGAACTACAGTTCCTGACTTCGTATGGGGTTTTATCAGTCTAAAATATTCGGCATAGTTCTCTTTATCTGCATCTACAAAAATCAGGTCAAAAAACTCATCTGTTTCTTTTAAAAACTCTTTAGCATCCTGAAGTTTGAAATCAATCTGATCAGCATATTCGCTTGCCTCGAAATATTTCTTCGGCAGATAGGCAAGATCTTCATTCACATCCAACGTTGTAATTTTGCCGTCTTTTGCCAGTCCTGAAGCCAGGCATAATGTGGCATATCCTGTAAATGTTCCTATCTCCAGGATACTTTTCGGCTGCATCATTTGGGAAATCATCGTTAGCAGTCTTCCCTGCTGGTATCCCGAAATCATATGCGGCTGTGTTGTTTTTTGATATGTTTCTCTTCTCAGTTTTTTCAGAATTTCGGATTCCGAAGAAGCGTGTGCTTCTAAATATCTGTCCATTTCAGGATTCTTTTCTTCAAAAAAACTCATACAACTTTAATTTAAACAAATTTAAGGATTTTAAATCTTCTTTTTTTAAATTTTCCTTTTCTACCCGAAGATAAGATACAAAAAAAGAGAGAAATGAATCCCTCTTTTTAGTCTATTCTTTCAATGCAGATGATATCTTTAATAGGCTATACAATATTCTCCTTTAGAACCACAAACCCATCCCGGGCAGCAGTCAGAGGTTCTTTGACAAATTATTTGTGGATTACACCATAAATCAGCTCCCTGTAAAGTTTTCATTTCTCCTCTTGAAAGTTTTTTTAAATTTTTCATAATTGTTTTTAGTTTAGTATTAATTCCTACTCTTAAGATTTTCGGATTTCTCTCTATATTATTTCCTTTTATAGAGATTTAAATATACACATTTTATTATAAACCAAATGATTACATACCTTATAATTTATTTATCTATAAAATAAATTCCGCTTTTTCAGGGAAATACCCATATAAAATACCGTGAAAACACGGATGTTATTTTTGTGGTATTAATGATAAGTTTGCAATACGAATAACGGGTAAAAACACTAAGAGAAAACAAGATGGTTGCAGGAGAGACACAAACTAACCATGAGAATCGCAAAAAAGTTGTACCGAAAGGTAGAACAGATTCTTCTGCAGCAAAAACTAAGACAGAAATATCCACTTCATTTTTGCAACGAATTATTTCTCTCTTGAAAAAAGAAGAATTAATTTGATTAAAAAGTAAATCCCGGCCACCTTCGGGATTTATTTTTTTTTAATGCAGGGTTATTTCTACTCAGGTCACATCAGGTAGTCTGCCTGATCGTCAGATTAACAATTTATCCCGCACAGGGATCAATCTTTTACCAACATCCATTCAAAAGAACTTTATCAAGTTCGTCCGACAAATTTTTATCAAATTTTACATTTTAAGCATCTACAAAGCAGTTTTGAAGATCCTTACATAGACTGTTATTTGTAGGTTATTACCTCATCCCCTATTCATATTTAATTTTAAAGGTTAAAATCCCTATACAAAAACAGGATAAACACTTATTCTAAAGCACTCACATAATTCTACATTTGACATAAGTTTTCCAACCATGAAACACTCACAAAAAGGAGGAACCCGAAAATCCTAAACAGAGTAGGGATATTTTTAAAAACAACCACATGAAAACAAAGACTTTATTTTTAATTGGAGCAATAGTGGGACTTGTTATTATATTTTCCCAGCTAAAACCTCAGGAGATGACTTTTTATAAAGAAAAGGGCAATTACATCGTAGACAACAATTACATCATTAAAGATGTCAAAAAAATCTCTGATGAAGACATGAAAAATTTACTAAGCCTGCAAAAACTTCATCAGAATGGTTTGGGCACCAATTTTATTGTATACAAAATCAACAGACAGTACATCATCCGCGGATGCTTGATAAAAGCCAATATTGACTGGAAAAAATATGGTGATCTGAGAACTAAAGTAGATGATATTCTAAAAAAATACGGAGCTAAAGAATTGCGAACAGATTATTATGCTATTCAAAACAATCAGGTTGCTACCAACGCTGCATTGTTGAGCCAGAAAGACATTGCCTCCTTAAGTAAATTAACGATAAGAGGTGCTGAAGAATATACCATCTGCCCACCAACGATGGGTAGAAAGAACCTTACCAATGTGATCATAAAATCTATAAAAGCCAATACAGCTATTGATCCCAGAATCAATGTAAAACTGAATAATGTATTGGTAAATTACAAATAACAGCAAAAGGCTGTCTTCAGAATGAAAACAGCCTTTTCTTAAATCTTTTGCCATGAAAAGAAAGCTTCAGTTATCCGGGATTTTTATTGTTTTATTACTGGTCTTTACGATTGGTATGAAGGGAACGTTTGATGGCTACTATGGTTTTTATTATGAAAACAAAAATTATGAAAAACCTTTAGCTTACAAAATTTCAGAAAACATTGCTCAGTCAAAGCCCGTCAATATGTTTGCATCTTATACCGGTTTTGATACAGGCTATGGCTTTTATGCACCCAATGTTGCCAGTGATTTTGTCATGAGTTTTGAACTGAAAGATAACAATGGAAATATTCTGGAACAAAAGACCATGCCTTATTTTAAAAGTAAGGAAAGCAGAGTGAGATATACGACAGTCTTTAATATGTTTCTTGATAAAATTTCTGATAAAAACAAGTACGACAGCAAGTATTATCAATATCTGGACATCATTATCCGGCAGATTGCGGCGCATGTTATGAAAGAAAATCCAAAAGCAACAAAGGTTACTACAAAACTTTATCTGTACGACTACCCTACTATTGCAGATTTCAGACAGGGAAAGACGAATGAAAATTTGATTCTTATTGATGAATTTAAACATTAAAGCGATGAAAAAACTGAATGTACTTTACACAAAAGTTGAAAATTTCTTTTTCAAGCAGGATAATCAAACAGAATTTTTAAGTTTCTTCAGAATTGCAATAGGACTTATCATTCTTTTACAATTCATTGCAGTGATTCCTGATTTTGAAAAATTATTTTCTAGCAGCAGTGTCATTCCACAGGATATCATGAGTGTTTTTACTCCGGATTGGCTCATTACATTTTCAAAAGGTGTCAGCTTTTTGCAGACTTTCGGTATTGAAGAAAGCACAACAATTATGATAACCAAAGTATCATTTATCACATTGTGTATTTTTGTTATCACCGGATTTTATTCCAGAATTTCTGCTCTGCTATTACTGATACTGCAGATTGCATTACTCAAAGGAAGTTCTTTCTTTGCGTATGGTGTGGACTTTTTCACGAGTATGTCCTTGTTTTATCTGATCCTTTTTCCGTCCGATTCCCATTTTTCCCTCAGAAACTTTATTTTCAGCAAAAAACCTGGAAACATCAATATTACCCCAGTAAAAAGATTATTTCAGATTCATATTTCTATTGCTTATTTCTTTTCAGGATTGGACAAAGCTTTAGGCTTCAACTGGTGGAACGGCGAATCTATCTGGAAAGCCATCCATCTGCCCTACTCCAACAGGGATCTGAATATTGATTTTAGCTGGCTTATAGAACATTCTTATATTTTGAGTTTCATCGGATGGAGTACTATTATTATTGAGATGTGTTATCCGTTTTTCATATGGTACAAACCGACTCAGAAGACATGGCTTTTCCTAACGGTTTCTATGCATATAGGAATTGCATTGGTTCTCAACTTATATTATTTTTCAGCGATTATGATTGTATGGAATATCACCAATTTTTATTTTGAACAACCCATTAAAAAGATTGTCCGTTCTTCAAAGAAAAAAATACCTGCCCATTATATTTCGAAACAAATAGGTTCATAAAAAAACAAATCCCGAATTGCTTCGGGATTTATTTTTATGTATGGTTGAGTGATTATTTCTTAGGAGTAATATCCATCAGTTTCATAAACTCATCAAGCTTAGGCATAATGATAATTTCTGTTCTTCTGTTTTCAGATCTTCCTGAAACGCTCATATTAGTCGCTTTCGGGTTATATTCTGAACGACCACCAGCGGTAATTCTAGCAGGATCTACTCCAAACTGAGTCTGAAGAATTTTAGCAACAGACGTACCTCTTAATGCAGAAAGATCCCAGTTGTCTCTCGGAATATTTGGAGAGTTTAACGGAGCATTATCTGTGTTACCTTCGATCAATACTGAATATTTATCATAATCATTGATTACTTTAGCCACTTTACCCAGCACTTCCTGAGCAGCAGGCAAAATGTTGTAATCTCCTGTTTTGTACAGCATTTTATCTGAAAGAGAGATCATTACTACTCCTTTCAATACTTTCACCTGTACATCCTGATCTGACATATTATCTAAAGATCTTTTCAGTTTGTTAGACAATGCAAGGTTCAAGCTGTCATTTTTAGCATTACTTGATATCAGCTGTTTGATATAAGAGTTGGAAGCATTGATTTCACCTACAAGTTTATCAATGTTAGCAGAACTTTTTCCGGTATTAGAAAGACATGCATCAAGTGATGATTTCAAAGCATCATGCTGACTTTTCAACAAGTTGTTTTCCCCTGTCAATGCAGAGTTTTGAGATTTCAAATCCTGAATTTCTCTTTGTCTTTCTCCAATATTCTCAATACACTGTTTATAGTTTATGCTCAAAGCATCATATTGCTTCTTGCTGACACAAGATGTCATTCCCAGCGCCATTGCAGAAACTGCTAAAACTTTTAAAATCTTCATAAATAATCATTTTTAGACTACTCAAAGTTAGGGAAATTCAATTGAATTATATCGGTTATCTTTGCATAAAAGAAATTCTCAACATCTATGTTGGAAAAATCAAGCTTTATCAGCCAATTAAAAAATCTCGTTCACGAGCCTGAAAATCACACGTATCTTCTGGCCGTAAGCGGTGGAGCAGATTCTATGGTTCTTGCCTCTTTATTCAGGGATTTAGGGTCCGAAATTCAAGGTTCAAAGTACCGGTTTCAGGTTTCTCATATCAATTATAAACTCCGTGGTAATGATTCGGATCTGGATCAGAAAACAGTACAGGATTTTTGTGAGAAAAATCATATAAAATTTCATCTGTATGAAGTTTCGGAAAAAGATCAAAAGCCGGAAAATTCTATTCAGCTTTGGGCAAGAGAACTTAGATACACCTTTTTTAAAGAAATCCAGCGAAAGGAAAAACTGGAATTTTTGGTAACAGCTCATCATCTGAATGACCAGCTGGAAACATTTATCATCAACCTTTCCAAGGCTGCTGGCATCAACGGATTAAGCGGAATTCCAGCGAATGACAATAATATTCTCAGACCCTTTTTAAATTTTTCCAAAAAAGAAATTTATCAATTTGCTGAGCAGAATACTATTGAATTCCGGGAAGATCTTTCTAATAAAAAAAATGATTATCTACGTAATAAGATTAGAAATGAGATTGTTCCGGCACTGATGGAAACTAACGATCATTTCTTGGAAAACTTCAGAAAAAGTTCTTTGTACCTTAATCAAACCAAAGATTTTGTACAGAAACAAATTCAGGAGATAGAAAATCGTATTACAATATTTAACAAAGACTATAAAATAGTATCAAAAGAAAAACTTGATCAGGAAAGTGATTTCGTAAAATTTGAAATTTTAAAAAAATACGGGTTCAGCCAGGAGGAAGAAATCCCTAAAATTTTTAAAGCCGAAAACAACAGTTCCTTTTTCTCAAAAGAATATCAGTTGATTGTCAATCGTAACGAACTGATATTTATGAATAGAAGCGATGAACAAAGCACCAAAGAGGAAATAGTACTGATCGATCATTTTGATTTTTCCGAAAACCAAATCAGCATCAATCTCGTAGATTATATTGAAAACATTGACGGGATCAATAAAGAGATTGAGTGGGACTTTGATGCTGAAAAAATTCACTTCCCACTGCGTTTAAGAAAACAAAAAGAGGGTGACGAGTTTTATCCTGTTGGTTTTTCGGGGAAAAAGAAAGTTTCCAAGTTTTTTAGAGACGAGAAATTATCTATTTTGATCAGGGAAAAGGTCTGGTTATTGTGTGATTCCAGAAACCACATTTTGGGAGTTATCCCTCTCAGACAGGACCGCAGGTATCAGGCAGATGGAAATACTCAAAAAAAGATAATCATAAAATGGACAGAAGAACAACTAATTCGTTAGCTGTTGATGATTTTAAGAAAGACAGCAATATCGCTTTTGGTATTTTATATCAACAGTATTTTGGCTATACCAAAAAATTTATCCTTAAGAATAAAGGAAATACCGAAGATGCGGAAGATATTTTCCAAGATGCACTGCTCATCCTTTATCAAAAACTGAATGCAGATGATTTCAACGTTCAGACCTGTCTGGGAAATTACATCATTGGCATTTCTAAAAATCTGTGGCTGAAAAAATTAAAAAACAGAAATTTTTATATAGAGTCGCCTGAAAATTACTTCATAGAAAATCAACAGGAAATTACTTCTGCTATTGAAAATGAAAAATACTATTGGGAAAAACTCTTTGGTTATGTTAAGTCCATTTCTTCACACTGTCAAAATTTAATCCACGATATTTTTATTGAAAATAAAAGCATTGAGGAAATCCAGGACAAATATCAATATTCAAGCAAGCATAATGCTCAGAACCAAAAATATAAATGTGTAGAGCAGATCAGAAAAATAAAAGACAAAAAAAACACACTGATTATCAATGAGTTAAAATAAATTATTAAATGAATGGGTGATTTTTTCCTTTTTAAGGGAACATAATAAAAAAACAACATTCTTATGTTCAAAAAAATGGTATTGAGCTTCCTCATATTACTAGGAATCTCGTTTAATGCGCAAAGCACGGGTATCAATTTTAAAAAAATTGATTTAGAAGCGGCGAAAAAAATCGCAGCAAAAGAGAATAAACTTATTTTCATTGACTTGTACACTACCTGGTGTGGTCCTTGTAAGTTGATGGCAAAGAAAACATTCACCGATCCTCAAATTGGAGAAATGTTCAATAAAAACTTTGTAAATCTTGCTATAGATGCAGAAAAAGAGGGGGTTAACCTAGCTAAAGAATTTAAAGTGGTCAATTATCCTTCTTTTTTATTCCTGGATCCAAAGGGTAAACTGGTTCAATATGATTTCGGATATTATAATCCCACCCAGTTTTTAGATGTTGGAGCATCTGTTTTGAAAAAAAAAATGGCTCAAACCGATAAAACCTTAGAACAGGTAAAAGGGAAAATGGTTGGAGATAAGATCGAAAATTTTACGGCAAAAGACCATGTAGGAAATACATTTTCTTCATCGAAAGAAAAAGAAAAACTTATTATTGTTTTTATCAGAGGTCAATGGTGTCCTTACTGTAATAAATATATCGAAACGTTGCAAAACCTGGCGCCCGAACTAAAGTCCAAAAACGCAAGGTTAGTCATCATATCTCCTGAAAAACCAGAATTTATAGAAAAGACAATCAGCAAAACAAAAACTGATTATACGGTTCTATATGATGAAGGGTATAAAATTGCGGAAGCCTTCGATGTTCTCTATACTCCCAACAGTGAAACTCTGAATTTCTATAACTCCAGATTGAAAGATGACTTCGCTAAAAGCAGATCAGATAACTCAGGAAGACTGCCTGTCTCTGCGACATTTATTCTTAATGAGGGTAAAGAAATTATATGGAGACATTTTGATCCAGATTACAAAAACAGAGCCTCTACAGAAGATATTGTAAAGCAATTATAATAAAGTCTGATTCGAACTTGCTATTTATAATTTAGGTTCAGGAGACTTAATAGCAATACTGAAATAGAGTTTAATTTTTTGATATTGATAAAATCAATAACAGCTTTGAGTCTTAAAAGGATTGATATTTTTACTACAGTTAAAGTAAAATAGGAATTTTTTTACCTGGAAAGCTTCTAAAAAAGAAAGCTTCTAAGTTTTTTAAGGACGAAAAATTATCTATTTTAGCGAGGCAAAAAATTCAGATACTGTCTGATGATGATTCTGTACTCAGAATAGGATCTTTTAGACGAAACAGATGATACGCAAAGGATGAGAAGACAAAATGGAGTCTCAAAATTTTTAATGAAACGAAAAATGAAATTTAGAAATTGGTTTTTATTAATTCTACTATTTTTAGCAACGGGAATTAATGCACAGATAAAGAATCCTCTAAAGTTTAAATTCACCATCAACGATCTGGGAAACAACCAGTACGAAGCGGTATTGAATGCCACGATGGAAAGTGGATGGCACATTTACTCAAAAGATCTCCCGGAAGATACCGGAATTCCCACTGAGTATAAAGTTACAGGAAAAAATATTGAACTGATCGGGAAATTTTCCGAAGTAGGTAAAAAACATGAGGAGTTTTCTGAAGCATTCGGTGGAACGATTGTTTTCTACTCCAACTCAGCTGGATTTAAGCAGAAATTTAAATTAAAAGACCCTACAAAACCTGCGGATGTCACTTCTGAGATTACTTATCAGACTTGTGATGACAGAGTTTGTCTGGCTCCAAATACATTAGAATTCAACCAAAAAGTGACTCCAAAAGGGGCAACGGAAGAAGCTACCACTGAGGAAACGGCAGTTCCCGTAAAAGATTCATTAAAAGTGACTGAAACAGTTACCGAAAATCCTTCAAAAACAGTAGCTACCATCACAGAGGCTTCAAAACTGGATCCTAAACAACTGAAAATTGAAAGTATAGATTTCAAAAATCCATTGACGGATTGTGGTACAGCTTCAACCAAGGTGGATGAAAATTACTGGACATATTTATTCTTAGGATTTATCGGTGGGCTTATCGCATTGCTTACTCCTTGCGTTTTCCCGATGATTCCTTTGACCGTTTCATTTTTCACAAAAGGGAATAAGAACAAAGCAAAAGGAAAAAGAGATGCCCTTATTTATGGGTTTTTCATCCTTCTTATATTCGTTTTATTAAGTATTCCGTTCCATATTATCGACGGAATTGCAGGAAATATCTTCAACGAAATTTCCACAAGTGTATGGCTGAATATTGCATTCTTCATCATATTTATCTTCTTTGCCGGAAGTTTCTTCGGGTATTATGATATTACTTTGCCAAGTTCTATCGCCAACAAGTCTTCTAAAGCGGAAGAAGCAGGAGGAATCATTGGGATTTTCTTTATGGCATTGACATTGGTTATCGTTTCATTCTCTTGTACAGGACCTATTTTGGGAAGTTTATTAGGAAGTGCGGTAACAGGTTCTACCAATGTACCGATGTTATTGACATTTGCATTGGCAGGATTTGGATTAGCATGGGCTATTGTTTTCGGATTATTGGCCTTATTCCCGCAAGCATTACAAAGTCTTCCGAAATCCGGAGGATGGATGAATACGGTAAAAGTAGTTTTAGGTTTCGTAGAACTGGCTTTAGCATTGAAATTCTTATCTAAAGCAGATCTTGTATCTAAAACATTCTTCTTAAAAAGAGAACTTTTCATCGCCATCTGGATCATTGTTGCATTAGGATTAGCATTATATTTATTAGGATTTATCAAATTCCCGCATGATGATAAAAAACCTAAGATCTCTATCACAAGAAAGATATTAGGAGTATTGGGAATTGGTTTTGTGATCTATCTGATTCAGGGATTGATTCCATCTGACCGTCCGAAACTTCAATTATTAAGTGGAATTTTACCTCCATTGAATGTAAGTTATTTCCATGATGAAAAAGACGGAATTTTAGGAATGCATCCGGAGCACGACTTCTTCAAAGCAATAGAACTGGCCAAAAAAGAAGACAAACCTATCTTGATTGACTTCACAGGATACGGTTGTGAAAACTGTAGAAAAATGGAGGAATTTGTATGGAGCGAACCTGACATTTTACCAGTCCTTCAAAACGATGTCGTATTAGCATCTCTGTATGTGGATGACAAAGAAGAGCTTCCTGAGGATCAAAAGACTAAAATTGACCTTGGTGAAGGACAGATCAAAAAGGTAAAAACAATTGGTGACAGATGGAGCTTATTCCAACAGGTTAACTTCAATAATAACTCTCAACCACATTATGTTTTAATCACTCCGGACGGGAAAGTAATCAATACTCCGGTTTCAGGATATATGCCAAAAGAGGATTTCAAGAAATTCCTGGAATGTGGTGTTAATTTCTATAAAAAGAATAAATAAATCATTTACATACCTTATAAAAACTCACACTTTACCGTGTGAGTTTTTTTGTGCAGATCTTTAGACAAAGATCATCCTGAAAATTCAATAATCAGTAAGCCATCAATATCATGATGATACACTTTTAGAAAAACAGATTAAAAGAAATGGAAAATTAAAATTCATCACAAAAACTATTAATAGATTCATGAATCTATTGATTATTCCACAGACAAGGCATATGTTTTGTAAGAATTAATCAACAAATACCGTTTAACATTTTAAAACTTTTAATCATGGCAGAAGTAATTGCACAAGAAAAACAAGGCAGCAAACAAAAGAAAAAAATGATCAGAGTAGACATGACTCCTATGGTAGATCTGGGATTCTTACTCATCACATTCTTTATGTTCACCACTAATTTTACAAAACCTAACGTAATGGATTTAGGACTACCGGCAAAAGACCATAATCCCAACCCCCTCCCAACTGATAATGTAATCGGAGATCAAAACCAGGTCACTTTTATCCTTGGAAAAGACAACCGTGTATTTTATCATCAGAGCAACGCAAAAGATTTGAATACAGGAAACCTTAAGGAAACTGATTTCAGTGGAATAAAGATTTCAAAAATCATTGCTGAAGCTTACAAGAATGCTCCCAAACCTGAAAACTTCACCGTTATTGTAAAGCCAACGGATGAAGCCAACTACAAGAATTTTGTAGACATGCTGGACAACCTTGCTATTTCTAAAAAGGAAAGATATGGCGTAACTGACATCAAACCTTGGGAAACAAAGGTTTATAAGGAATTAACTCAATAAAACAAGAAGAGCATTTTAAAAATGCTCTTTTTTGTTTACATTTGAAAGGAAAATAGAGCTACAGCATACAATGGCTGTATTTTTTTAACCTTCTATAATTTTGGAATCATGCTGAACTTTGAAAGAAAAGGAAACGGAAAAGAAACATTGGTACTTCTACACGGGTTTATGGAGAATCTATCCATATGGAATGATATGGAGCCTCATCTTTCTAAAGATTTTTCACTCCTGAAAATTGATCTTCCCGGCCACGGACAATCTGAAATTCTTGCAGAAGTTCACACCATGGAGCTGATGGCTGAAGAAGTCAAAAAAGTTTTAGACCAGCAAAATTTAGAAAAAGTACATCTTTTGGGACATTCTATGGGAGGTTACACTTCGCTAGCTTTTGCAGAAAAATATCCTGACTCTTTAAAAAGCTTGACGCTATTTTTCTCTACCTATTTTCCGGATGATGAGGAGAAAAAACAGCAGCGTATCAAAAGTTATAGAATTATAAAGGATGCATTTGCCCATTATGCAAGAGCCGGAGTTCCCAATCTATTCAATCCTAACGAAAGAGATATTCTGGAAGGGAAAATTGAAACCGCTCTTGAAACAGCACTCTCGACGAACAATATGGGTGCTCTTGCCTGCGTGAAAGGAATGGTAGAAAGAACCGATAAAAAACATATCCTGGAAAATCTGGAAGCTAAAATTCTGGTATTGGCAGGAAAACACGACAACGCTGTAAAAACCGATATGATGATCAAACATCTACCGGACAGAACAAATATCAAATCATATATTCTGGATTGCGGGCATAACGGACATTGGGAAAAACCTGTTATCTGCTCCGAAATCATCAACACAGAACTTCTTCACAATCTTCCTAAAAAACTGGTTTTCTAATCCCCAGTTTTCTAATGAATTAAAGTCTTGTTTACAAAAAATCCTGTATATTAGTAAGGATAATTTTCGCAATGGCTTTATTCACATTCAAAAAAAGAAACCACCGGTTATCGGGCTTACACTTTCAGGCGGAGGCATGCGTGGTATTGCTCATATTGCCGTGTTGAAGGCTTTGGAAGAATATAATCTAAAACCACATATTATCTCCGGAACCAGTGCAGGTTCTATCATTGGGGCTTTTTATTCTTTTGGAAAAACGCCAGATGAGATGATGGAAATTGTAAGGCAGACTTCTTTTTTTTCGAGATCAGCTTTAAAATTATCAAAGAACGGAATCTTCAGCTCGAATTTTATTTTAAAACTTTTCAAAGATTATTTTCCTGAGGACAATTTCAGTATTTTAGGAATCCCTGTGTATGTTGCCGCTACCGAAATGACACATGGTATTGTAGATTTCTTTTCTGAGGGGGAGCTTTTCGCTCCGTTACTGGCTTCATCCAGTGTTCCATTTATTCTTCCTCCGGTAAGGATAGGGGAGAAAATTTATGTAGACGGTGGCGTTCTGGACAATCTTCCCATTGAACCTATTATTGATAAATGTGACTTCCTGATTGCCTCTCATGTCAACTCGATCAGTTATGACGAATTGAAAAAGATGAGTCTGATGAAAGAATTCGACAGAATCCTTCACTTAGCCATCGCAAAATCTGTCTATTCTAAAGTGAAATACTGCAATATATTTTTAGATCCGCCTAAAATGACGAAGTACAGTCTTTTCAACAAAAGATACATGGATGAAATGTTTCAGCAGGTCTATGAATACACCTGTCAGGAGCTTGAAGAAAAAGGATACCGAAAAGATTTGAGGGTCTAAGGCTTTACCCCTTTGTCTTTTTACATTTTCGTCCTTCTAGAAGCTTTCTTCTTTTACTTTATTTTTAAAGGTTTCTATTGTTCCAGCCAAAGATTCTAAAGATTTTCCACCGGCAGCATTGATATGCCCGCCACCATTGAAATATTTTCTTGAAAACTGATTCACATCAACATCATCTTTACTTCTGAACGAGATTTTAACAAAATCCTCATATAGATCTTCCATAAAGAATGCAGACATTTTTACTCCGGCAATGCTCAAACCATAGTTTACAAAACCTTCCGTATCTCCTTTCTGGAAACCTAATTCCTTAAGTTCATTTCTAGTAAGGCTTAAAACTGCTACAGTACCATCATTCACTACTTCTATTCTTCCCAGAACCAAAGCAAGTAAATGTAAACGGGAAACCGTATTGGTGTCCCATGTATTGGATGTGATCATGGCAGGATCTGCACCATGCTCAATAAGATTGGCAATAATTCTGTGCGTGGTAGCACTTGTAGAACGAAAACGGAAACCACCTGTATCTGTCATAATCCCGGTATAAAGGCATTCTGCCATATCCTGGTTCACCAGTTTTTCATCATTCATAGCTTCAATGAAATGATAGATCATCTGTGAAGTTGCAGGGATAACCGTATCTGAGTAAACAAAGTCAAATTTTTCCGGCTGTTGGTGGTGATCAATAAGAATTTTCTTCCCCTGAGCTCTAACCAACCAATCTCCAAGTAAACCAATTCTTGATGGAGAATTGAAATCCAGACAGAAAATAACATCTGCACCTGCAATCATATCAGACGCCAGCTTTCTTTTGTACTCAGCAATAATCACTTTTTTAGATTCCGGCATCCACTTCAAAAATTTCGGAAAATCATTAGGTACAATAACCTCGGCATGAATTCCCTTTGCTTTCAGATAATGCTTCAATCCTAAACTAGAACCAATAGCATCTCCATCCGGGTTATAGTGGGTAAGGATAACTATTTTGCTCTCTTGTGTAAGTAATGTATTGATATCTAAAAGTTCTGCTGGTGTAAACATCCGGTGTTTATTTTCGTTAAAATTAAAGTTTTCAAAGATAGAGCTTTTATATAAATCATTTAAATATTATTTTTGCACCCGGAAAATGGTTTTCCCATCGGGGATTTATAAATACCTGAGCAAAAAACATTCAATTTAATTTAAAAAAAGATTATTAAAGTTTGTATCTTATAAAAATTTATATATCTTTGCAACCTGAAAATTAATAGATTAATTACGATTTAAACATATAGTAATGAGTAAAAGAACATTCCAGCCATCAGAAAGAAAGAAAAGAAACAAACACGGTTTCAGAGAAAGAATGTCTACGCCAAATGGAAGAAGAGTTTTGGCTGCGAGAAGAGCTAAAGGCAGAAAGAGTTTAACTGTAAGTGCTTCACGCGCGAAGAGATAATTCTACATTATCATATACAAATCATGCTTGAAAAGTTTATTTTCAGGCATTTTTTGTTGTTAAAATTTACTAAAATTAGAGTCAGATAGACTTCTTTTTTCTATTTTTAAAGATTGAAATTTTTTTGTTAGAAACAGCCTTTAAAATTAAATTATGCCACATACAAATATCTCTGGAGAAAACATCATAAGTTTACAGCAAGCCAAGATTGCACAAAAAAGCTTCACTGTACTTTCCGATGTAAATCTTAACATTAAAAAAGGTAGATTCTGCTATCTTATCGGAAAAACAGGTTCTGGAAAAAGCTCCCTTCTGAAAACGCTTTACGGACACATTCCATTAGCATCAGGACACGGATCTGTGGTAGGATTTGATCTTGCAAAATTAAAGCCCTCTGACATCCCTAATCTAAGAAGAAAATTAGGAATCGTATTCCAGGATTTCCAATTACTTTCTGACAGAACCGTTGAAAAGAATTTAAAATTTGTTCTTGAAGCAACAGGATGGAATGATAAAGTAAAAATGGAAGACCGTATTAATGAGGTTTTGGGAAGTGTGAACATGAAAAGCAAAAAGCACAAAATGCCACACGAACTTTCCGGAGGAGAACAACAGCGTATTGCGATCGCAAGAGCGCTTCTTAACCACCCTGATCTTATCTTAGCAGATGAGCCGACAGGAAACCTTGACCCGGAAACTTCTAATGAAATCATGACCTTATTAAAGCAGGTTGCCCTTGAAAACGGAGCTGCAGTAGTAATGGCAACACACGATTACCATATGATTCAGAACTTCCCTGGTGAAGCAATCAGATGTGAAGATGGAAAAGTATCAGTATTGGATACTGCTGAATTGTTTGAGTAAGAATTCAGCCCCTATTTAAAAACATGAAACTCTTTGGTGAGTTCAAGATATTGGTCCGAGTATTGTCTCGGACTTTTTTCTATAATAAAGTCAGATTCGCGGATCTCTTTTTCTTCCAATGAAAACTCCAGAATCAGTCTTTTAGCTTTTGAATTTTCAATCCCTTTGACGTTGACTCTCCGGTTCAGAAATAGATTATTTTCTTTTCCAATTGATATAAAAACCGCTCCCGCTTCCACAGGAATAATTACTGAGAAAATACCGCTCCCAGACAGAAGCCCGGACGCTTTGGATATTAACTGCCTGAAATTTAATTCTACAGTTTGGCGTGCAATCTTGTCTTTCTCTGATCCTGACTCCTCAAAATAAGGAGGATTAGAAACAATCAGATCAAATTGCTCTTCGGATTCAAAAGTTTTAAAATCCTGATGTTTATTTTTCAGTCTTGTATGAAATGGGGAATTTTCAAAATTGAGCTTTGTAAGCAAAGCAGCATCTTCATTAATATCAAGCCCAAAAAAATCAGCCTGCAGATTTCTTTGTGCCAGCATTAAAGAGATCAGCCCCGTACCTGTTCCTACTTCCAAAATACGGAAAGCATGTTCAACATCAGCCAAAGCTCCAAGCAGAACACCATCTGTTCCTACACGGAAGACGTCTTTAGACTGCTGAATTTCAAATTGTTTAAATGTAAAAGGCTTCACTATAAATTGGTAGGCAATGTAATGATGAATGTGGATCCCTTCCCTACTTCAGATTTCACAGAGATCTCCCCTTTATAATCTTCAATCATCTTTCTTACCATCGATAATCCAAGTCCCATCCCACTGTTTTTAGAAGTAAAATTCGGTTCAAAGATTCTTTCGTACATATTATCGGGAATTCCTATTCCGTTATCCTGAACAGAAATAATGACTCTTCTCTGATGCTGTTCTACATCTACATTGATGATGAGTTTTCTCTGATCACTTTCTGCCTGTTTTGCATTGGTCACAAGATTGGTTATAATCCTGGAAAGATAAATTCTATCCATATTGATCATAATATTGGTCTTGTTGGCATGCATGAAAATACTGTCATCATTGAATACGCGGAGAATATCTTCAACCTCTGTATTCAGATTGATCACTTCATTATTTTTTTCTGGGAGTTTTGCAAATTCTGAGAACGCTGAGGCTACCGTAGCAATCAGATCGATCTGATCCACCATGGTTTTGCTCATCTGCTTTACTTTTTCTTTAATATTAGGATCTTCCGGATCAAATTTTCTTTCGAAATTCTGAATCGTAAGTTTCATCGGAGTCAATGGATTTTTCACCTCATGAGCAACCTGTTTGGCCATTTCCCTCCATGCTTCTTCTGATGCCTTGAAACGCAGCCTTTCCTTCTGATCCTGGATTTGAAGAATCATCCTGTTATAAGCCCTAGCTAAAGCATTAAGCTCATCATTTTTATAATATCTGATAGGACGCATTTCATTTTCAAATAATGTAATACGGGTAATCATATCAGAGAACTTCGTAATTGTTTTTGCAAGGCTGTTGGACGTCACCCAGCTGATCCATACACTAAATAAGATAAGGAATATATCGACTAAAAGAATGTATTTTACATATTGATGAAGAACCTCCAGATAAGCAGATTCATTGTGATATAAAGGAATATAGACAATTCCGATAGGCTCAAGCTCATTGTTTTTCAACAACAGATATGAAGAGGTAAGTTTAGCATCTTTAGAAGCATCATAATTCACCATATCTACCCTTGCATCGGTAGACAGCATTCTATTGACGATCTCTATGGGAATCGTTTTCTGCTCTACCAGGGCTTCATCTTTATTGGAAAGCAGATAATCTCCTTTCAGATCATAAATAAAAATGTCATGCTGGTTGATATCCGCTATTTCAAAGATTTTATTCCCTAAAACTTTCGGAAGGTCTTTTGTTTCTATAAGAGTCTGGCTTACCGCATAGTCAAGATACCGCATAACGGCATTGGTTTTATCCTGCATATCGATATTACTCTGCTGCAGAGAGTGATTCCTCAACACGAAGTAAGGAACGAGCGATGTAGCGACAACACTTAAAAAGCATACCAGCAAGAAGCCGAAAAATACCCGGTTCCTTAAGCTATATCCTTTATACTTATTAATTGACATTCTACTTTTTAATTAACCTAGCAATATACTTACCAATAATATCAAATTCCAGGTTAACTTTATCACCAATTTTCAAGTTTTTCATATTGGTAAATTCCCAAGTATAAGGAATAATGGCTACAGAAAACTGAGCATCTTCACTTTTAGCAACCGTAAGACTAATTCCGTTTACTGTGATCGATCCCTGAGGCACCGTTACAAAGCTTCCGTCATTCTCATACTTCATCGTAATGAAATAGCTTCCATCTTTATTTTCAATACCAACAACCTCACCGGTTTTATCAACATGTCCCTGAACAATATGCCCATCCAGTCTTCCATCCATCTTCATGCAACGCTCCAGATTCACAACAGTTCCCAATTCCCACTTTCCAAGATTCGTCTTTTCCAATGTTTCATTGATAGCTGTTACTACATATTGATTGTCTTTTATCTCTACAACCGTAAGACAACAACCGTTATGTGCAAGGCTCTGATCAATTTTTAATTCGTTTGTAAAAGGGCATGTAAGGGTAAAATCTATATTGCTTCCTTTTTCTTCAATCTTATCAATAACACCAACTGCTTCAATAATTCCTGTGAACATATTATTTTTTGCTAAATTTGTAAATTATAATCTTCAAAGATAATCAAAATGAGCCCAAAAAACCATAAAGTACGAGTAGGAATTTCAATCGGTGATTTCAACGGCATCGGCCCGGAGATCATTATGAAGTCTCTGAATGACAAAACCATTACAGATTTTTTCACTCCTGTAATTTTTGGCTCGGGAAAACTATTCACTTATCAGAAAAACATCTTTAAGCTGAATCTTAATTTCAACTATGTCAACGAAGCTTCGCAGGCTCAGCCAGCGAAACTTAATATGGTAAACCTTACTAAGGAGAACGTTAATGTAGAATTAGGAGTTCCAACAGAAGAATCCACGAAAATGGCTATTGATTCTTTGGAGGCCGCTACAGAAGCTTTGATGAAAGGAGATATTGATGTTTTAGTAACCGCTCCTATCAATAAGGATGAGATGGTAAAAATGGGTTTTAAACATACAGGACATACAGGGTATTTTGAAGAAAAATTCGGCAAAAAGGGATTAATGTTCCTGGTAACCGAAGACCTTAAAGTAGCCGTATCCACGCATCATATTCCTATTGCACAGATCACTGAAAATATTTCCAAGGAAAAAATAAAGAAGCAGATCAGGGTTTTAAACCAAACGCTTATAGAAGATTTCTGTGTTCAAAAGCCTAAAATTGCAGTTCTTGGATTAAATCCTCATGCAGGAGACGGCGGTGTCATTGGAAATGAAGAAATTGAAATCATTAGCCCTGCCATCAAAGAACTTTCTGACAATGGTATATTAGCATTCGGACCTTTTCCTGCAGACAGCTTCTTCCAACCGAATAAATATAAAAGTTTTGACGCTGTTTTAGCAATGTATCATGATCAGGGATTAGCTCCTTTCAAAACACTTGCTTATGAGGAAGGTGTAAATTATACAGCTGGACTTCCGTTTATCAGAACATCTCCTGATCACGGGGTAGCGTATGATATTGCGGGGAAAAATATTGCTGATGAACAGAGTTTTACTGAAGCGATCTTCACTGCTATTAAGATTTTCAAAAACAGAAGTGAGTACAGAGAACTCATGAGCGAGCGTCTTCAGCCTAGAAAAATGGTTACAGACAACGGAATAGACGAAGATCTACCGGATGAAACTGAAGCATAAATCTTTAAAACAAGTTTTAAATTAATTTGTTTCAGATTTTATTTGTTATTATAAAAAAAATGCATATTTTTGCACACTCATTTTATGGACAAATTAAGAAACTATGACGTAAGCTTTTCCGGACTTAAAAACGGAAAACACGAGTTCAAATTTGAGATAGATAAAACGTTCTTTCAATTATTTGACACTGAGCAGGAATTTACAAATCCTAGAATAAAAGTAGATGTATTACTTGATAAACACACTACTTTCTTAGAATTTGAAATTAAAATAAAAGGATTGGTCGAGTTGGTTTGTGATATTACAAATGAAAATTTTGACTATCCTATTGAGAATGAAATCAAGATTTTGGTGAATTTCGGGGAAGAATATGATGACAGCAACGAAGAGGTCATTACGATTCCTACCAGCGATCATGCATTCAACATAGCGCATTTGATCTATGAAAACGTAATGCTATCTATTCCCATGAAGAAGGTTTCACCGAATATAAGTGACGAAGATCTTAGTATTCTTAACCAGTTCAGTCCCAAAGAAGTTGAGGAAGTTGAGGAAATTGAAGAAGAAGAACATAAAAGTGATCCTAGATGGGACGCTTTAAGAAAATTAAAAGACAATAATTAAATAGAATAATTTAAATATGATGAGATGATGAATCTCATCGCTCATCAATTAAAAAAGTTATTAGAAAATGGCACATCCAAAGAGAAGACAATCGTCCACAAGAAGAGATAAGAGAAGAACTCACTACAAAGCTGTAGTTCCTCAATTAGCTAAAGATGCAACAACAGGAGAGCTTCACCTATACCACAGAGCTCACTGGCATGAAGGAAAACTTTACTACAGAGGTAAAGTAGTATTGGAAAAAGAAGTAGCTGCTACTGAAGAAAACTAAGAGTCGCTTTTCGTTGAAAAAGCCTCATTTTAATACAAAAACCGCCCAATTTTGATAAAATTTGGCGGTTTTTTGTTGTTTTTTACGTTTTTTTGGTATCTTTGACCCAAAATCAAATATCAAATTTATGGACATTAAAGACATACAAAATCTTATTAAGTTTGTATCTAAAGCTGAAGTTTCAGAAGTGAAGTACAAGACTAAAGATTTCGAAATCACTATTAAAACTCCATTAGCTGGAAGCGATGCTGTTTATGCACAACCTGCAGTATACCACACTGCTCCGCAAGCGGTAGCTGCTCCGGCACCTGTTGCAACTCCGGCTGCTGCTCCTGCTGAGAAAGCTGAAGCTGCATCTGATGACAGCAAATATATTACAATCAAGTCTCCAATGATCGGTACTTTCTATAGAAAACCATCTCCTGATAAAGATGTATTTGTAAATGTAGGTGACGAAGTTTCTGTAGGTAAAGTAGTTTGCGTTATTGAAGCAATGAAACTATTCAACCAGATTGAATCAGAAATCAGTGGAAAAATCGTTAAAATTTTAGTTGACGATACGACTCCTGTAGAGTATGACCAACCATTATTCTTAGTAGATCCATCTTAATTAGAAGTTAGATGTTAGACATTAGATGTTAGACTAAAATTCTACATTCAAATAACATTAATCTAATTTTCAAATTATCTAATTTTCAAATTTAAGAAGATGTTCAAAAAAATATTAATAGCCAATCGTGGCGAAATTGCAATGCGTATTTTACGTACTTGTAAAGAAATGGGGATCAAAACCGTTGCTGTATATTCTACTGCTGACAAAGACAGTCTTCACGTAAGATTTGCTGATGAAGCGGTATGTATTGGCCCTGCAATGAGTAAAGACTCCTATCTTAAAATCCCTAACATTATTGCTGCTGCGGAAATAACCAATGCAGACGCTATCCACCCAGGTTACGGATTCTTATCTGAAAATGCTAACTTCTCAAGAATCTGTCAGAAGAACGGTATCAAGTTTATTGGTGCTTCTCCTGAACAAATTGAGAAAATGGGAGATAAAGCTAACGCTAAAGCGACCATGAAAGAAGCTGGTGTACCATGTGTACCAGGTTCCGACGGATTGATCGAATCTTACGAACACGCTGTAAAAGTGGCTGAAGAAACCGGATACCCGGTAATGATCAAGGCTACTGCTGGTGGTGGTGGAAAAGGGATGAGAGCCGTTTGGAAAGCTGAAGACCTTAAAGATCACTGGGAATCTGCAATTCAGGAAGCTATTGCTGCCTTTGGAAACGGAGGTATGTATATGGAAAAACTGATTGAGGAGCCTAGACACATCGAAATTCAGGTTGCTGGTGACCAATTCGGTAAAGCATGCCACCTTTCTGAAAGAGACTGTTCTGTACAAAGAAGAAATCAGAAACTGACTGAGGAAACTCCTTCTCCTTTCATGACAGACGAACTT
This sequence comes from Chryseobacterium sp. MEBOG07, assembly GCF_021869745.1. Taxonomy (NCBI): domain Bacteria; kingdom Pseudomonadati; phylum Bacteroidota; class Flavobacteriia; order Flavobacteriales; family Weeksellaceae; genus Chryseobacterium; species Chryseobacterium sp. MEBOG07. Next base: position 830,303 of record NZ_CP084579.1, on the reverse strand, counting down.
CGTGAGAAAATGGGTGACGCTGCTGTAAAAGCTGCTGAATTTATTGGATATGAAGGTGTAGGAACTATCGAATTCCTTGTAGACAAACACAGAAATTTCTATTTCATGGAAATGAATACAAGAATCCAGGTAGAGCACCCTATTACTGAGCAGGTAATTGATTATGACCTTATCAGAGAACAAATTCTTCTTGCGGCAGGAACTCCTATTTCAGGAATCAACTATTATCCTAAATTACATTCAATCGAATGTAGAATTAACGCAGAAGATCCTTACGCAGACTTCAGACCGTCTCCAGGGAAAATCACAGGATTAAACATTCCTGGCGGACACGGAATCAGAGTAGATACTCACGTATATTCCGGATACAGCATTCCTTCTAATTATGACTCAATGATTGCTAAGCTTATCACTACGGCTCAGACCCGTGAAGAAGCTATTGCTAAAATGAGACGTGCCCTTGAGGAATTCTATATTGAAGGAGTAAAAACAACCATTCCTTTCCACAGACAACTGATGGATAACGAAGATTATCTTGCAGGAAACTATACTACAAAATTCATGGAGGATTTTGTAATGGATAAAAAATATGATAATCATTAAGATTATTTGATATAAATTTAAACCGTCTCAATATTGAGACGGTTTTTTATGTCTATTTATCATCACTATGAAAAAAAAATATTTTTTCTTCATCTTATTTTTTCCTATCGCATTCTTTTCTCAAGGGAAGTACAAAAAATATGATCCTGAAAATATTATTGTAAAAGGAGATTTCTTAAAAAACAAATTCAGTGAACGATACTTACTGATTGGGGATTTCATGCCTGTTGAAAAAAACTCCAAAATAAAGGTAGCAAAAGTATTCACGTCAAGCGGATGGGGATTTATTAATGAGAAAGGAAAAGAAATTATCCCCGCTATCTATGAATACGTCTCTGATTTTCGAAATGGCATAGTGTCTGTTAGACTTAGAATACCCATATCTTCAAAAGATGGTGAAAGAGGATATGATTTACAAAATGATATTCTCACCTATACCGGTAAAAAGCTGAATAGTACCAATAATGTTCTGCTAGATTTCAAAAACCCTTATTACTACAACAAAGATTTTTTCTATATGAAAGAAGACTGGAAACAGGGAATCATGTCAAATTCGGGGGAAATGCTGGTTCCGTTCAAATATGCAACCATACAGGTTGATGATGATTACTTTTTTGCTTATTTCCCGGTAAAAGACAACAATTATAGCGAAAGAGCCATTGATATTTACTCAAAAAAAGGAAAGTTTATAAAATCATTCAAAGGACATTCTATTCAAAAAGTTTATAACAAATTTTTTGTTATTGAATTTGATAAAGAGGGCAATTCTGCAGGTTGTTTTTCTTTAAACAAAACATTTGAGCGTGAAAATAAATATGAATATCAGATTTTCAATTCTGTAGAAAATTCTAACCTTTTTAAAGCAACAATTAATTTTGACAGAGGAAACGACCGCTATCCAACATTCTACATTGATAAAAATTTCATAATTATAAGTCCGGACTACCCTAATACTTATCTGTACGAGGATCAGTTTTTAGTACAGCCTATTCCCGTAGGAAAAGATCCTGAAAAGGCAACCAGCTTTGCCATTATTGATTTTAAAAATAATAAAATAGCAGAATACTCTTATGATGATTTTCTTCTGTATCAATATTTCGCATATGGTCAATTGGATAATCCAAAATTTTTAGAAAGCCAAAAGGTCTATTGGAAACAGCTTAAAAAAGATGATTCCAATGGTTATTTCTGGACTAAAAAATGGGATTACTTCAAAAATCTGGAGCGTAGAGAACGTTATTCAAAATTTTTTGAAGTAGATTCTTCCGGAAAAGAAATAAGCAGTGGTTATGTAGATGCAACAACGGGAAAAATCTGTATAAAAAGAGATCTAAATGAAGCCCAGTACATCAGCTCAATCAAAGGCACCGACTTTTTTCAGGTAAAATATCAAAACACGGCGAATGGGAATAAATTTGACATTTATAATGCCAAAGGAAAATTTATAAGAAACGATTTTGGAACGTATATCAATACCGATTTTGATGTGCTTAACAAACATAATCCGGATTATTACATCTTGGATAAGGGAAAAGATACCCTCTATAATCAGCCCCGTAATTTCGGGCAAATCCTTGATAAAAAAAATATGAGACCCATCTTTAAAGACCAGTTGATGTATTTTTCACACCCTCATTACATTTACAATAATGTCATGGGATTCCAAGATTTTAAAAGTAAAAAAACAGGAATTATAGATAAAAATTACACGATTAAAGCCATTGGATATTACGATATTATACAAAGTACCTATTTTGAAGACGTCTATAATAAAGGCTACAGTATCATCTATTTAAAGACAAAATCAAATGCTATTGAGATCATGAAGAATAAAACATTTGAACCTCTTTTAAAAATAGAATTTAAGCCCGGCATTCTGAAAAAATATCACGACAAAGACAGGTTTAATAAAGAAGTAACCAGTGATTCATTCATGCTTGGAGTATACAAAAGCGGTTTTTACCTGATTAATGAAGAACAGATGCTTATGGATCGGTACGGTAACATTATTGATACACCACCAGGTTTTAGCCAGCGTGACTAAAAAATGTATTTTATTATTCTACTGTAAAAAAAGATATAAAAACTACAGGGGCTTGTTTTTGAGGGTATTTTTTTTTCCTCGTCAGTATGTACTTTAAAATATATCTGGATTAAAGATAATTCAGCATTTTTTATTTTAAAGTCATCTAAATATTTATCATTAATTTTGTAAAAAACCAAAGTATATGTCAACAGCAGAACAAACAAAAAACTCACAGTATTTTATTGACCTTGAAGACAAACATGGAGCACATAATTACCACCCACTTCCAGTAGTTCTAGATCGTGGAGAAGGCGTTTTCGTTTGGGATGTAGAAGGCAATAGGTATTATGATTTTCTTTCAGCATATTCAGCTGTGAACCAGGGACACTCTCACCCTAAAATTGTAGGAGCATTAGTAGAGCAGGCACAAAAACTGGCTTTAACTTCAAGAGCTTTCTACAATTCTAAATTAGGAGAATACGAACAGAAAATTACAACTCTTTTTGGGTTTGATAAGGTTTTACCAATGAACTCCGGAGCTGAAGCTGTGGAAACAGCTGTAAAATTAGCAAGAAAATGGAGTTATGAAGTAAAAGGAATTTCGGAAAATGCCGCAAAAATAATTGTTTGCGAAAATAATTTCCACGGAAGAACCACTACTATTGTTTCTTTCTCAAACGATCCGGATGCTAACCAAAATTACGGACCTTTTACCCCTGGATTTATCAAAATTCCTTATAACGATATTGCAGCATTAGAAGAAGTGTTGAGCAGAGAAGCAGGAGATATTGCAGCATTCCTGGTAGAACCTATTCAGGGTGAAGCCGGAGTATATGTTCCAGATGAAAATTTCCTTAAAAATGCTTCTGAACTTTGTAAAAAGCACAACGTTCTTTTCATTGCAGATGAAGTTCAGACTGGTATCGCAAGAACAGGCAGACTTATTGCATGCCACCATGAAGATGTACAGCCGGATATCTTAATCTTAGGAAAAGCACTTTCCGGAGGAATGTATCCTGTATCTGCTGTTTTAGCCAATGACAGCATCATGAATGTGATCAAACCTGGACAACATGGTTCTACATTCGGAGGAAACCCAATTGCATGTGCCGTTGCGGTTGCAGCACTAGATGTAGTAGCTGAAGAAAAACTATCTGAAAGAGCAGAAGAATTGGGACAACTGTTCAGAGCTGAAATAGACAAGTTGATCGAAAAGTCAGACCTTATTACCAAAGTAAGAGGAAAAGGACTTTTAAATGCGATCCTGATCAATGATACTCCTGAAAGTTCTACTGCATGGAATCTTTGCTTACAGTTGAAAGAAAACGGATTACTAGCAAAGCCTACCCATGGTAACATCATCAGACTGGCACCACCATTGGTAATCACTGAAGAGCAATTGCTGGATTGTGTGAAGATTATTGAAAAGACTATTCTTGAGTATAAATAAATGGCTCTTTCCCTTGCAATCATTACTTATAATGAAGAAGAAAATATCGTAAGACTTTTAGATTCATTAGTAGATATAACTGATGAAATTATCATTGTCGATAGCTTTTCTACGGATAAGACAAAAGAAATTGCTACTCAAAAATATCCTCAGGTACAATTTTTTGAGAAAAAATTCAACGGGTATGGTGAACAAAAAAACCATGCCCTTAGTTTATGTTCCCATGAATGGGTTCTATTTCTGGACGCTGACGAAATCCCTGATGAAACCCTGAAAAGATCTATACAGAAGATCGTTTCTTCAGCAAACACAGAATTCAATGTGTATAAGGCCAAATTCAACAATCATCTTGGTTCTCACCTGATCAAATATGGAGGTTGGGGAAATGTATACCGTGAAAGGCTGTTCAGAAAAAAATATGCAACATATTCTGATGATAAAGTCCATGAATTTTTGATTACCGATGAAAAAACCGGACTCTTGGAGGGAAGACTGGATCATTATACCTACAAAAGCATCCATCATCATGTCTCAAAAATCAATAAATATTCCGATATGATGGCGGAAAAAATGTTTGAAAGAGGAAAAAAGATCAACAGATTCAAAATCATTGTAAGCCCAATATTTGAATTTATCAAAGTTTTGATTTTCAAACGTGCTTTTCTGGATGGATTTCCTGGGTTTTATATTGCCAAAACGATGTCCTATTACACCTTTTTGAAATATATTAAACTGCGTGAAAAAATAAGACTCGTGGAACTTGAAAAAAAAAGGCTAAAATAATATGATCTTTTATTTGATTCCTGTTGTATTGGCGGTATTTATCGTCGTGTATTTCCGTCTGTATCTTTTTGCTTTCCCATACAACAGACTGGTTATTCTCATGTACCATCAGATTGAAAAGGAAAGTCATGAAGATCTTACCATAAGTCTGGAAAATCTTGAACAGCAGTTTTCTTATCTGAACCGTAAAAAGTATACTTCCAAGTTTTTTTCAGAGCTCAGTATTTCTACGAAAAAAAATATCATTATCACCTTTGATGACGGATATAAAAACAATCTTGAGTATTTACCATCTTTATTGGAAAAGTATAATCTTAAGGCTACCATTTTTATTCCTACAGGATTTATCGAAAATGGATATAAAAATTATTCCATGATGACTTTTGAGGAAATCAGAAATCTGGATAAAAATTATTTCGAAATTGCACTTCACAGTCATGCTCATGAAAACCTGAAAAATGTCTCCAATGATTTTATAGAAAAAGATCTAGAAAGGAATATGAAAGTTCTTGACACTCATAATATAGAGTATTCAAGGGTTTTAGCCTATCCGTATGGAAAATATCCTCAAAAAAAGAAGAGAAAGCTGCTTTTTTTTCTATTTTGAAAAAAATAGGAATTGATTTTGCAGTAAGAATTGGAAATAAGGTGAATTATTTCCCTACACAGCATCATTACGAACTGTGCAGGGTTGATATAAAAGGCAAAGATTCGCTAATAAAGTTCAAATTAAAACTTATCTTTGGGAGATTAAAACTATTTTAAAACGATTTTAAAGAAGTATCAGTGTACTTCTCTATCAAACAAAGCGTTGTAATGAATATAACTGGTTTGATCATAACATATAACGAAGAAAAAAACATACAGGATGTCCTTGAGTCTTTTGATTTTTGTGATGAGATAATAGTAATAGACTCATTTAGTAAGGATAAAACTGTAGAAATTGCAAAGAAATTCCCCCATGTAAAAGTGATTCAAAATAAATTTGAAGACTTTACAAAGCAAAGAAACCTGGCTCTGGATGCTTCTAAAAATGATTGGGTTTTATTTTTGGATGGTGATGAAAGGATAACTCCCGCCTTAAGGCAGGAAATTATAGATGAGATGAATAAACCTAGGCAAAAGGATGCCTATTATTTTTACAGGAAATTCTTTTTTGCCCAGAAACCGATTCATTTTTCAGGAACACAGTCTGATAAAAACTTTAGGCTTTTCAGAAAATCGAAGGCTAGGTATATGGTAGGAAAAAAGGTACATGAAACTCTGGAAGTTAACGGAACTATCGGAGTTTTTAAAAATAAATTACTTCATTATTCCGTTTCAGATTATGAATCATATAGAAAAAAAATGGTTCATTACGGAATTTTAAAGGGTAAAGAACTGGCTGCAAAAGGGAAAAAGTACAGTGTTTTAGTTCAATATCTTAAAACAGCTTTTAAATTCTTTAAAGCCTACATAATGAGACTTGGTGTTTTAGACGGTAAAGAAGGCTATCAGTTATCTTACCTGCAATCTTTAAGCGTCTATGAAACCTATGAATCATTAAAAAAGAGCAAAATTAGTTGAATGAAGATTTGTATCATTAGTTATGATTTTTGGGATTATGATAAGTATATTGTTGAAACATTATGCAAACGGGGTATTGATGCGCATCATGTAAAGATCAGTACCGTTACTCATTCCAACTTCAATGAAAGAGCAGTAAATGCTTTAAGCAAAACTTTTTTAAGCAAAAATCTTAAGACTGAAAAAAGACAAAAATACGTTCTGGATTCCCTGGAAAAACTGGGACATCAGGACCAGATACTGGTGATGAACCCAGATACATTTGATCTTTCGACCCTCAAAAAGATTAGAAAATACACAGACCGCCTGGTCACTTATCTTTATGATAATCTTGAAAGAGTTCCTGTAGAAGATAAACTCTATCTTTTTGACAAAGTATTCTCTTTTGATTATATAGATGTTAAAAAGCACGGATTTGAAAAACTGACGAATTACATCTATCTTCCTCACTGCGCGAAAGAAATTCAGCAACCGGAAATGGATCTTTTCTATATCACATCGTATGATAATAGAAGGGTTTCCTTGATAAAACTGCTGGCTAAAAAGCTGATTGAGCAAGGGCTGAAATTCCAGATTATGATCATCGGAAAAAAATCATGGAAACATCAGCTGACCAATATGTTCATGACCGTACCTAAGAATCTGTTTCTGATTTTCAGCATCAAAAAGATTCCTCATAACGATCTTCCCAAATATTATAAGAACTCAAAGGTCTTGCTTGACCTGATGCGAGAAGGCCAATATGGGCTTAGCTTCCGTGTTTTTGAGGCCATGTCTTTGGAAAAGAAAATCATTACTGATAATGAAGCCATTAAAACCTATGATTTTTACAATCCCAATAATATTTTGATTTTAAACAAAAATATTAGTAATCTTGACAAATCTTTTTTTGAAAAACCTTACGAAAAAATTCCGGAAGAAATCTATTACAGATACACTTTGGATAGTTGGGTAAATAAAGTTTTTGAACTGGATACTAAAAACTAGCAAATGGGAATCTTAAAAAAAATAAAAAAACACTTCGAAAGAAAAGAAAAACTCAAATATCTTCAGTCTCAGGATATCGTCAATATCAATCTGTATGACGCTTCCCAAAAAACAATCCTGTTTGCTTCAAGAGATTTTCCTGCCCATGATAAAGAATCCGGAGCCAACCGACTGAAAGAACTTATATTCATTTACAAAGAATTAGGATATAACTGTATTTTATTCGCTCCCCATATTTTTGAAGACGATTCTTATGTAAAGTTTTATCAGCAGCACAATGTTATTGTCTATACAGAGAACAATAAGTATAAAAATATCTATGATTTTCTGTCTTCTTTTAAAAAGATAGATTACGTTTGGTTCAATGGCCCTCTGGCCCTGAATCTGTTCTACAAAAAAATGAAAGCTCTTTTACCTTCTGCCAAATTCATTTATGATATGGTAGACATTCATTTTTTAAGATTTAAAAGAGCGATCGAACTGGAACCAAGCCGCATTTCTTTAAAGAAAAATTATAAACATTTTTTCCGCCTGGAAACGGTTGTTGCTCCACAGCTGGATTACATTATTGCGATCTCTGATAAGGAGAAAGAGATTATGAGCCAGTACGCAGATAAAAATAAGATCATTACCATTTCCAATATCCATTATCCTAAAATTGATATTTCTGAAAGGAAAAATTTCAGTGATAGTAAAGGAATTACTTTCATTGGATCTATCCACGAACCGAATATAGATGCTGTAAAGTTTTTATATGAAAAAATAATGCCCGTTGTCTGGAAAACGAATCCAGAACTGGAAGTAAGCATCATCGGAAATGTTGCTGAAAAGCTGGATCTTAAACTATATCCTAAGTTTAAATTTTTAGGATTTGTGGAAAGCATTGAGGAGCATTTCATGAATTCGAAAATTATGGTAGCTCCTTTAAGATTCGGAGCTGGGGTAAAAGGAAAGATCGGACAGGCCTTTGAGTTTTTTTTCCCTGTAGTTACCACCGATATCGGTGCTGAAGGAATGAAACTTACGGATAAAAAAAATGTATTGATTGCCAATGACGAAAAGAGTTTTGCAGAAGCTATTATTCAGCTGAATAATGATGAAGAGCTTTGGAATACTTTAAGCCAGAATTCTGTGGACAGTCTGAGAGCATTTTCCCCTGAAGAAGTAAAAGAAAAACTTAAAACATTATAATCCATGTCATTAAGTGTAAATTATCATGGTTTTTTTGACGGTAATTTTGGAATTTCCGAAGCGACCCGACTAAATGCCTTAGCATTGGAAACGATCGGCATCAAAGTAAACCGTATCAATTATTCCAGTGAAACTTTTGAAAGAATCGATAGCGGTTCTGAAGCATCATATCCGATTAATGTTTTCCACATTAACATCAATTTTATCAACAATTTTTTCTCTAAGAATCAGGATCTGAATCTTAAAGATCATTATAATATCATTTACTGGGCCTGGGAATTTCCTGAGGTTTCTGATAAGGTCGTTGAAATATTAAATGTTTTTGATGAGCTGTGGGTACCTAGTGATTTCTGTGTGAATATTTTCACAAAATATACAGGAATTCCGGTGATCAGATTTTCTCATCCGATTCAAAAAATGGCAGAGTCTAAAGATTTTGAACTGAGCCAGTATAATATTTCTCCAGATTCAAAGATCTATCTTACGATTTTCGATTCTTTGAGCACGACGATCAGAAAAAATCCGGAAGCTACGCTTGAGGCCTTCACAACGGTTTTCAAAGAGGATAAAAACAGTGTTCTTATTGTAAAAACACATAATCTTGAAAGAAGTAAAGATGCTCAAAAAGCATTGGAGGCATACAATAATATTCCCAATGTAATCATCATCAATGAGCATTTTTCAAAGGAAAAACTGCACTCCCTGATCCAGCAGTCTGATGTGCTGATCTCGCTTCACGGTTCCGAAGGTTTCGGTCTTACAATGGCAGAAGCAATGGCTTATGGAAAAATTGTAGTTGGAACAGGCTATTCCGGAAATCTCGATTTTATGAATGTAAACAACAGTTTCCTGATACAGTATGATTTCATCAAAACTTCCAATACAAAAGGATTGATTGATGAAGGGTTAACGCTTGCCAAGCCAAGCCTGAAAGATTCCGTTGAAAAGCTTCAGTATATTAAAAACAATTTTGATGCTTTGGCTTCAATAAGAGAAAATGCAAAATCTCAGATCGCTGAGAACTTTTCAATCCAGTCCATTGGGGAACTCTTCAAAATAAGATTGAATTTTATTGATAGTTTTGATAAAAAAGAAAGCACTGGCGGTAGTGATGTAAACAATGTCTTTTACCTGAGTGAAATTGAAAGATTACATACGAGAGTCAACTATCTTGAACGAACTGTTTATAATAAAATAAGAAAAAAAGTAAACGCGTTTTTTAAAAAAGGCAGAAAATAATTTTAATTTGTTAATTTTCCAGTTCATCATCTTATATGATGGATAAAAATTTTAATAATGAACTCATCATCTTATTTATATGAAAGACAAAATTGCAATAGTTGTTCAAAGATATGGATTGGAGATCAATGGAGGTGCTGAACTTCATGCAAGATTACTCGCTGAGAAATTGTCTGCCATCTATGATATTGAAATTATTACAACCTGCGCTATAGAATTCGAACTCTGGGATAATCATTATCCTGAAGGAGTTGAAATCATCAATGATATTAAAGTAAGAAGGTTTAAAACTTTAAAAAAAGACCTGAAAAGATTTAACGAGCTAAGTAAAATAGCTCGCAATTTATATAAATACTATACCCGGAAACTTAGTTTTTTGAACTTTCCTTATTTGTTGTATAAGAGATTTAAATACAATAAAAGAGATTTTAATTTCAATGAATGGTTAGAAGTACAGGGTCCGTTTTCCAGCGATTTAATTCATTTTATCAAAGAAAAAAAGAAGATTATAAGGCTTTTATTTTCTTCACCTATTTATACCATCCTACCAATATTGGGATTAGGGAAGTTGCTGAAAAAAGCATTCTCATCCCAACTGCACATGATGAACCTCAGTTTTATCTTGATGGGTATTCACAATTGTTTTCTCTGCCAAAATTCATCATCTATAATACGCAGATTGAAAAAGATTTTGTAGAGAAAGTTTACCCTCAGTCACAAAAATTAAAATCTGAAATTGCAGGAATTGGTTTTGATGATTATGACGTTACATCCAGTGAATTGCCCCAAGATCTTTATCAGAACAAATATTTCATTTATATAGGAAGGATTGTTGAGGACAAAGGCTGTGTCATGATGATTGAATATTTTAAAGATTTCAAAGAAAAACATCCTGAATACCGAGATATAAAGTTAGTTTTGGTAGGCAAAAATTCTCTTGATGAAAAAATAACCCAGGGAGATGATATCATTCTGACCGGATTTGTAGACCATGCACTTAAAAATGCTTTACTGGAGAATGCAAGTGCACTTATCATGCCTTCATTCTATGAAAGTCTTTCATTAATAACATTAGAAGCGATGTTATTGAAAGTTCCTGTCATTGTAAATAAAAACTGTGAAGTTCTATATTCTCATGTTGAAAAGAGCAAGACCGGAAAAAGTTTTACAAATAGTATTGAATTTTCCCAAGCCCTCTCTTTTTATGTGGAGCAAACTCAAGATGATCTGGTTTCCGAAGGTAATAAAGCTAGAGGATATGTATTGAAAAACTATTCATGGGAAACGATCATCAACAAATTTAATTCAGCCATTAAATCTCTGTAATGACAAAGAAAATTCTATTTTTTTTTCCTGAAAACCCATTTTCAAATAGAGCAGGAAATACAACAAGAGCAAGAACTACCCTTATTATTTTAAAAAATTAGGGTACCATATTGATTTGGTAGGGGTCACTGAGATTTATAAGTTTCAAAATGATACTACAGAAATAGATAAAAGTATTGTAGACAATCTGTTTTTAATCAAACAAAAGCCATCGAAAGTAAGAACTTCATCAGACTATTGGAAACACAAAATATCAAAATTTTACCAAAAGCCGAATGAATACAATCACTTATTAACAGATTTTGCAAAGAAAGAATTTGCTACAATTTTCAATAAGGAAAAATATGATGCCATTATCATCAATTATGAATTTTGGACAGGATTAATTGATAATGAATCTATGAAAAATACGTTAAAAATCATAGACACGCATGACTGGATTACACTGAATGAATTTTACAAAAACAAATCATTAGATATTGGAAAACGTTTCAATGAGGAAATAAGAAATCTTGCGAAGTTTGATAAGGTAATCACCATATCAGAAGATGAAAACCTTGTTTTTAAAAGATTCTTAGGGGAAAAAGTCATCAATATTCCTCCTTCTTTCACCTCTCATTTCGAAAACAATGATCCTGATAAAAAGTATGATTTAATTTTTGTTGGGTCTGAAAATATTTTCAATGTACAATCAATGAAATGGTTCTTTGATCATGTATATCCATTACTTCCCAACACCATCAATATTGTCATCATTGGAAGGATATGCAAGCATATTGAAGAAAGAGAAGGAGTCAAGTTAATAGAGTTCATAGAAAACCTAGAGGAATATTACCACCAATCAAAAATTGCGATTTGTCCAATGCTGGAGGGCACTGGTATCAAAATCAAAGTAATAGAAGCATTATCTTATGGACTTCCTGTTGTAGGAACGGAAAGAGCTATTGATGGTTTCCCTTCGAAAACTTCAAATGGATGCTTAGTAAATGACGATCCTGAATTTTTTAAAGATCAAATAATATCTTTACTACAAGATAAATCTTATTATCAGGATATGAAAAGACAGGCTGAAGAATATTTTAAAAATAATTTTTCTGAAGAAAAGGCTATAGAAAAATGGAAAAACATTTTACATTAATGGATGATTTAGCAATTATCATACTGAATTACAATTCTTTTGAAGACACCAATCGGGAAGTTAATTCATTATTAAGCGAAGGTATCCCGGAAAAATCTATTTATGTAGTAGATAATAACTCAAAAGACAGGAAAGAAATTGAGAAACTGGGATCTCAAAAGCAGATCAACTGTATTCTAAGTGATTATAATGGAGGTTATGCTTATGGTAATAATTTAGCCATAAGAAAAGCTATAGAGGATGGTAAGAATTATTTTTTACTATTAAATCCGGACATTGAAATATCACTCAGTACTATAAGCCAGTTATACAGAGATTTAAAAGAATTTTCCAATATTGGAATAATAGGTCCCCGAATCTGTTATAGAAACATTCGTGAGAGAATATTCTCAGATGGCGGGCTGCTATTCCCTGAGGAAGGGTTTCAGGGTGGACACACCAACTCTGAAAAAGATAAGAATACTGTACAGGCTCCTCATTATAACTACAATATAAAATATGTGGATGGAAGCGCACTCATGTTCAGAAAAGAAATATTAGATGAAGTAGGTTTAATGAATACCACTTTCTTCATGTATTATGAAGAATCGGAATGGTGTCTGCGCCTCCTTAAAAATAACAAATGGAAGATTGCCGTAAACACCCATTGTGAAGCCTTCAATCTTGCCAGTGATAAAGGTAGTTTCTATGAATATTATATCACCAGAAACAGAATCTGGATGTGTAGATTATACGATGGAAACTTAAAATATGTAACGAAGGAGCGCTGGAAATTGGCAAGAAAAGCACTTAAAAAAGGAAAGTTTTCCATGGCGAAAGCCTACATAAAAGGAATATTGGACGGTCTTTATTTCAATTTAGAGAAAATAAAAAATGAGAAATAAAAAAAACATTATCAAAGTAGGATATCTTCTATCTTATGACTATTCCTACATCTTTACATCTCTTCAGCATATTTATGAGCACGCAGATTGTATCGTAATAAGCTATGATGCCAATAATAAAACCTGGGCAGGAAATGATATACACATTCCCGAAAGCGTTTTCAGTGATATAAAAAAATTGGATACCCAGAATAAGATCATACTTTACAAAGACACTTTTTTTATTGAGGGGATGCAGCCGATGGAGCTGGAAACCAGACAGAGAAATATGATGGCTGAAAAAATGGGATCTGGCGGATGGCATATTCAGATGGATGGAGATGAGTACGCTTATGACTTCGGGGTATTAGCTCAATTCCTGAAAAGAAAGAAATACTTATTAAAGAATCCAGCTAAAAACCCATTTAATTTTCAGGTAAACTTTGTTACATTGTTTAAGCATAACACTGAAGGCTTCTTTGTCATTACCCCTTTTGATGAGAAGTGTATGTTGATTACCAATAATCCTAAATATGAATATGCAAGAAGTACAAATAAAGGCAGAATTCTCCCTTTAGATTTTTATTTAATTCATCAGTCATGGGCACGGGAAGAAAGGGAAATTTCAGAAAAGATCAATAACTGGGGGCATAAAAATGATTTTGATACGTCAACATTTTTAAATTCCTGGAAAACCGTGAATTCTGATAACTACAAAACATTTTTAGATTTCCATCCTTTATATAAAGGTATTTGGAAGGAGCTTTCCTTCTTTCCGGCGAAAAACATTAATGAATTTATTCTCTCGTTTTCAAAGAAATATCCTCAGCAAAAACTTCATCTGAACTTATCTTTCACAAAAAAGATAAAGCTGAGAATTAAAAGTCTTTTTTAATTCTATTGGATCAAAATAATAAAGGCTAATGTTACCACAATAACACTAGCCTTTTTTTATTATTATTTGATAAAAACCTTATCAAATTTTTCCATGATTACCCGTGGATTGAATAATTCAGAATAGCAATCCCAGTTTTTATTAAGATCTGGCTTGAAGTTATTCAAAATTTGCATTATATCCTGCTTATCACGGTATAAAATAGCTTTATCTCCCAAAATTTCAAGATGCGATTTTTCATCAGATCCGGACCATGTTATGATGGGCTTATTTTTGATAGAAAATTCTCCTACGGCCATTCCGAAACTCTCTCCCTGTGTGCGGGCATGCAAAAATGCATCTGAAGTATTAATAAACTTTACCTTTCTTTCAACATCTGTTGTAGGAGTAAGAAAAATAATATTCTTGTAAGACCTGAAAAAATTTCTCTTTACAAATTCATCAGTTCCCATAAAAACAAAGTATATATTTTTATTTTTAAGTGCGGTTCTCTTTACAGCATCCATCACGAAACCTATGTCAAAAGTTTCTGCTCCTCCATATCTTGCAAATACGACTGCATCTTTCGGAATATTCAGCTCAGCACGAAGATCACCGCTCACTTCAGGGAGATCTACAATATGAGGAACGAAAGGCAGTTTTCCATCACTCATAGTCTTTGCAAGCCATTCAGAGACATATGCATACACATCACCATAGGGTTCATTATATTTAAAAACCGCATGAATAGCTGTTTTAATAAGATCTTGAGGAGTATCTGTTTCTTTCTCACCGGATTTTATAGCATAAAAAAGATCCGCATTTGATTTCTTAATAAGAGCATCTCTTTCTTCTATATCACTATATCCAAGGACTTCAAATCTCTTTTTAAATCTTCCAATAGCCTCTTCTGCATTATTTGGACTATTTTTAGGATAAAGAATCATCGACTCATTGCCAAGCATTTCTTCATTATAATAAGCATAATCAAAAAGGGCATTGGATGTTCCCCTATAACACAATTGATTTTCGTGGAAAATAATTTTCATTTGTTAATAAGTAAGTTAAATTATTTAGCTTCTATCATTATCTTATCAGACATACTCAATGGTAACAATAGAAATATCAGAAAAAGAGCACCATTATCCTCTCTTATTTCTGTAGCTTTTGAGATCGATCTCCTATGATAAAAGGGCAGATTGCTTTTTTCATTGATCCTCTCAATTTATAAGTTACAAAAATACATTTTTAATGATAAGGCTGCTTGAAATATTCTTTCGGTATTGCTATTATCAGCGAAAAAACTCTCTATTATTAAATTCTCGCCACCATTGCATCAAAAAACCGTCCCAGAAATGAGACGGTCTTCTTGCAAAATTTCAATATATTTAATTAATATGCGTAGAATTCAATTCCTTCAGAAGAATAACCAGATGGTCTTACACCTGATCTTGAATAATAATGGTCTTTACCATTCCAATATCTGTAAATAGGAACAGTATTAGGCTGCTGAGTTGCAAATGCATTAAACTCAATTCCTTCTTCTACATACCCTTGGTAATACCCCGGAGTTCTTGTATAATAGTGATCTCTCCCGTTATAATATCTGTAAATAGGAACAGTATTTGGAGCTTTATATAAGAATGCATTGAACTCTATTCCTTCAAAAGAATACCCGCCATAGCTTCCCGCAGTTCTTGTATAGTAATGGTCTAATCCGTTATAATATCTGTAAATTGAAATAGTATTGAACTCAAGATAAACTTTATTGTCAATAAGATATTGATCTACATAAGCTTTAAGTTGAGCTTTTTTAGCCGCATCTTTCACTAGATCGTAAATAATCACCAATCCGTTGTTTCCAAAATCTACCAAAACTGAATTGCTTGCATTAGAGCTGTTCTGCCAGTTGGAAATATTAATTTTAGGATTTGTCTGATCAAGATTCAGGTCTCCTATCAATCCTTTTGAAGGATCCCCTCCTCTAGTTTTATAGGCTAATTTCTTAGAATAGTTCATGGATGATTCAGCAGTGTTCACATCATTGGTAACATCTACATCAAAAATATCTTTCATCCCTACTTTCACCCCTATTCTTGCAGCACGATCACGGCTTTGGCTTCTTGTTTCTGCCTGGAACAAAACATCTAGTTTAGCACCTGTATAGATATCAAGCGCCACGTGAGTTCCGTAGTCCTGTACAATCTGTTGTGGAGTTTTTGTCTGCAGATCCTGAACAAATTCCGGAGTCAGATAATCTCCCAACATATCTGTTGTAGCATTGAATCTTAGTCTTTTCTGTTTGATCGTCAGGTTATAGCTTCCGTAGATATATTTTGCATCAAACTTATTGTTTGTAGTCACTGCAGAATTGAATCCTACTGAAAGTACTTTCTTAAACAATGGGATACCGGCCGTAACATTTACTTTGGTAGAAACCATTTTAGAATACGACTCTGCATTTTCACCATATTCTTCAACGTATTCCTGTGAGAATGTGTTTTCGCTCACTAATCTGTTTGCCTGTTCTGTTTTAAAACGATCAATATCGATCACTTTAAAACCCGCTGCAGTAGCATTGGCGTATTCACCGGCAACATTATACCCATGTCCTAAGACATCATAAATTCCGTCTCCTGCAAATTTGGCAGCCGATAAACGATTGTTTTTTGCTGCCGGACTGTCGGGTGTTACTTCAGTATTCAGCTCTTCTGTAGAACATGAGCTCATGAAAAGCATCAGTAAACTACTGAAGCAAAATAAAATTTGTTTTTTCATAGTAATATTTAAAAGTTTCGGCAAATATAATATTCAACAAGCAGTGATAAAAGTAATCACATAATGATATATATCATTATTTAGTGAATTTAATGTTTAATTAAACTCTTATTAATAAATGACATACTATCAATATTTGTGATTTAATAAATAAAAAGAGTAAAGAAATCAGCTTAATCAAACACGCCAGGAACTTTTAATTCCAACACAACCCGTCTGCTTATGGCTTATATTTTCACAACACATGTTTTAAATTATCATTTATAGCTTACAATAATTATGCGTCATTATACGACTGATAGCTTTTAAACAGTGTTTCATGAAAATCTATAGAAATAAATAAAAAAGTTAGCGTCAAAAAACCAATACCGGGTTATAAATCATCTCGTAAACGCATAATTTTAAGTAAATTTGCAAAAATTAAAATTGAAATGGAGAAAGTAAGAGTACGTTTTGCTCCAAGTCCTACAGGACCTTTACATTTGGGAGGCGTAAGAACTGCATTATATGATTATCTTTTTGCTAAAAATCAAGGTGGAGAGTTTGTATTAAGAATTGAAGATACAGACACCGCAAGATATGTAGAAGGAGCTGAAGAATATATAGAAGAAGCTTTAGAATGGTGTGGAATTATCCCTGATGAAAGTCCTAAGAAAGGAGGGAAATATGCTCCTTACAGACAATCTGAAAGAAGAGATATCTATGATCGATACACAGAGCAGATCTTAAAAACAGATTATGCTTATATCGCTTTTGATACTGCAGAAGAATTAGATGCAATTCGTGCAGAGTATGAAGCAAAAGGTGATGTTTTCTCGTATGACAACAAAACCAGGAACCGTTTAAGAAACAATCTTGCCCTTTCTGAAGAAGAAGTTCAAAAATTATTGGACGAAAAAACGCCTTATGTCGTAAGATTCAAAATGCCTGTTGACAGAGTATTGAACCTTCAAGACATCATTCGTGGAAAATTCTCCGTCAATACAAATACTTTAGATGATAAAGTTCTGGTAAAGAATGATGGAATGCCCACCTACCATTTCGCAAACATCATTGATGACCACGAAATGGAGATTTCTCACGTGATCCGTGGGGAAGAATGGCTGCCTTCTTTAGGACTTCATACGCTTCTATACGAAGCAATGCAGTGGGAAGCACCACAATTTGCACACCTTTCTTTAATTCTAAAACCAGAAGGAAAAGGAAAATTAAGCAAAAGAGATGGTGATAAATTTGGGTTCCCGGTATTCCCGCTTGATTTCAAAGATCCTGTTACAGGAATAGTTTCTAAAGGATACAGAGAAAACGGTTATCTTCCTGATGCTTTCATCAATATGGTAGCATTATTGGGATGGTCTCCTGCAGATGATAAAGAAATTCTTCCTTTGGAAGAAATGATCAAGGAATTCGACCTTCATAAAGTACATAAAGCTGGTGCAAGATTCAGTAAAGAAAAATCTGAGTGGTTCAACCATCAGTATATGCAGATGAAGTCTGATGAAGAAATTCTTCAGATCCTGAAAAATACAGATCTTGATTTTTCCGGTGCTTCTGATGAGAAGCTGCTAAAAGTAATTCATCTGATGAAAGAAAGAGCAACTTTCCCGAAAGACATCTATGAAAACGGAAAATTCTTCTTTGAAGCTCCCACTTCTTACGATGAAAAGGCTTCAAAAAAAGCTTGGAATGAGGAAACTTCCGCAATTTTAGGAGAATTGGCATCTGCTTTTGAAGCTACAGACTTCAGCGCTGAAACATTGAAGCAGACCATGCATGATTTTGCTGAAAACAAAGGATTGGGTATGGGTAAAGTGATGATGCCGCTACGATTGTCTTTAGTAGGAGAATTGAAAGGACCGGACGTTCCGGATATCCTGGAAACCCTTGGTAAAGAGGAAAGTGTCTCCAGAATAAACAATGCTATAAATAATTTTAAATAGAATAACCATAATTTTTCATACATTTGAAAGATTTAATTTACTTCAAGAAATGGAATATTTAAGTTTCGAACTTCCTATCAAAGAATTGATGGATCAATACCAGACGTGTTCTTTAGTAGGAGAAGAAAGTGGTGTTGATGTAAAATTAGCATGCAGCCAGATTGAGGACAAGATTTTAGAAAAGAAAAAAGAAATCTATGGAAATCTTACCCCTTGGCAAAGAGTACAAATGTCTCGTCATCCAGATCGTCCTTATACCTTAGACTACATCCACGGAATGGCAGATAAAGGCAGTTTCTTAGAGCTTCACGGAGACAGAAATTTCGCTGATGATCCGGCTATGATTGGAGGATTGATTACTCTTGACGGTCAAAAAGTAATGATCTTAGGGACTCAAAAAGGTAGAACAACTAAAGAAAGACAGTACAGAAGATTTGGAATGCCAAATCCGGAGGGATACAGAAAAGCTTTAAGACTAATGAAGCTTGCTGAAAAATTCAATATTCCTGTGGTAACTTTAGTAGATACACCGGGAGCTTATCCAGGATTGGAAGCTGAAGAAAGAGGACAGGGAGAAGCTATTGCAAGAAACATTTTTGAAATGGTTCAGCTGAAAACGCCAATCTTCACTTACATCATCGGAGAAGGAGCCAGTGGTGGAGCATTAGGAATAGGTGTTGGAAATAAAGTATATATGTTGGAAAACACTTGGTATACTGTAATCGCACCTGAAAGCTGTTCTTCTATCTTATGGAGAAACTGGGATCACAAGGAAGATGCAGCCAATGCGTTAAACCTTACTCCAGCAGATGCTTTAAGAGAAAAGTTCATCGACGGGATTATTGAGGAACCGCTTGGAGGTGCTCATTATGACCAGGAGACAACTTATTTAAACTTGAAAAATTCTATTTTACAAAATATCAAAGCTTTCTCCAAATTTACAGGACAGGAGCTTGAAACCCAGAGACAAGATAAATTCATTGCGATGGGTCAGTTTAAAGGATAAAAATAAAAAGGTTAAGAATTTCTTCTTAACCTTTTTTCTTTAGTTTTCTTCTGTTCTATTCTGCAACGTTCAATGCTATTTCAATATCCTGTTCAATCTTCTTTAAAGAAGAATATTTGGCATCACACACCATGGTGGTCATGACATATTCACCTTTATCTACCAAAATAAAGTTTTCTCCTTTTGCAGGAACAGTTAGGTTATAATATTTTTTGCCGCTTATCTTTACAATAAGGTTACAGGATGATCTGTTTTTAATATTGACATACGCTTCACTTTTATTGACGTCATTATTAAAGAGATGAGTCAACATGGCTGCCCTTCTTTTATTTTCTTCGCTTGGTTCAGATTTAGATGTTCCGGCAGTCTTCGCCGCAGATCCTGCTGAACCCACTGAAGCATAGGTCGTTCTTCTTTCTGCTTTTAAAGCATCAATAGCTGCAGCTGTATTATTAGAAACAGGCTTACCATTAGCGGTATAGGTTTTATTCGCGGCGACTGTTTTACCGCTGTTTAGCTCGTTATTCTTTACGATATTTTCAATTTTCTCTTTACTGATTGGTTTTATAGTAGGCTTTGCTTCAGGAGAATTACCTGCCATAATAATATCAATCAGTTTTCTTTTAAAAAAGTCTGTTTTAGCGTGTCCCGGATTCTGTTTCAAAAAGCCGGCAATTACTCTTGCCTCTTTTGAAATCTCCGCTTCCTGTTCGGTATAGATGATTACAGTTTCTTTTTCAACAACAGCTTTAGATTTTGTTTTTTTCTTTTTCTGGGAAAAACCAAGTGAGAAAATGCATATAAATAGGAGGAATAAGATTTTTTTCATTAATCAAATCTTTAAAATAGTATTAAATATATTAATAACGTGAAAAGTCATTTTTTAGTTTATCATTAAAATCATTATCTTTGCACTGCTCTAAATTTAAGCTAAAAATTAATACTAATCTTAAATAAAAAAAATAATAGATATTATGTCTTATACACCAGCTGCTGCAGACGTAGCAAAATTGAGAAACCAAACAGGTGCAGGTATGATGGACTGCAAGAAAGCTTTAGTTGAAGCTGAAGGAGACTTCGAAAAAGCGGTAGATATCCTTAGAAAAAAAGGACAAAAAGTTGCTGCTAACAGAGCTGACAGAGAATCTGCTGAAGGTGCAGTAATCGCAAGAGTAAACGAGGACAACACTTTAGGTGTAGTAATCTCTCTAAACTGCGAAACTGACTTCGTTGCTAAGAACGAAGCGTTCATCGAACTAGCTTACGAATTAGCTGAAATGGCAATTTTTGCTGCTACTAAAGAAGAACTTTTGGCTACAGATTTCCACGGACTTACTGTTGCTGACAAATTAATTGAGCAAACAGGAGTTATCGGTGAAAAAATCGAGATTGGTTCTTTCGAAAGAATCCAAGGAGATTTCTTAGGAGCTTATATCCACGCTGGAAACAAAATTGCTGCAATCACTTCTCTTTCTGCTAAAGTAGACGGATCTGACGAAGCTGCTAAGTCTGTTTCTATGCAGGTTGCTGCTATGAACCCAATCGCTTTGGATGAAACTAGAGTTTCTCAGGAGACTATCGACAAAGAATTAGAGATCGAAAGACACAAACTTACTGAAGAAGGTAAGCCTGCAAACATTATCGACAATATTCTTAAAGGTAAAATGCAGAGATTCTACAAAGACAACACTTTGGTACACCAAGACTTTATTAAAGACTCAAGTATCTCAGTTGCTGATTACGTAAAATCTGTAAATGCAGACCTAAAAGTAACAGGATTTGTAAGAGTAAGCTTATAGTCCATCTTTTAAAAAAATATGAGATCCCGGTGAAGTTCACCGGGATTTTTTTTTATTCTAAAAAGGCGTTATTATTAACACAATATGACGAGAGTTTTAAATATTCAATAATTACACTATAATCGCGATTTCAAAGTTTTTTTTTGTATAAAAAATTGATTATTAATGTTTAAATTTGCGGCCCCATATAATAACGCATGAAAAAATTTCTACTGGCTATTTGCTCTTTTCTTTGTTTATTTGCTAATGCACAATTGGATTCTGAGCATTGGATCGCTCCTATGTCGGCAAGCAGTCTTCTTGGAACACCGAAAGGGTATCTTTACCTTTCAACCAATGAAACAATTCCCTTTTCTGTACAGGTGTATAACAATAACAATGTAATTTCTACTGTTCAGGTAAGCAAAGGAAATCCGACACAAGTAACCATCCCTAACAATATGATGATTGCTTCTGCCCCATCCGGGTTGTTTACTTCAACTTCAATGGGATTATATGTAAAAGGAAGTAAAAAATTCTTTGCCAGCTATAGATTTACCGTGCAGGACCAGGCGGAATTTATTACATCAAAAGGATTAGCCGGACTTGGAAAAACTTTCTTTGTGGGAATGGCTCCTAATACGACGGCGAAACCTTATGTGAACTCTACTATTGGAGTCACTGCAACGGAAGACAATACTACTGTAACTTTATCCGGATATAATCCTGGTGTTGTTTTTTCTGACGGTATTTCAGCTCCGTCAAGAACTTTCACAATCAATAAAGGAAAATCATACATCCTTGAAGCCCAGAGTAATCTTAATCCTAATAACTTAGCAGGATTGGTAGGAGCAAAAATTGTTGCCAGTAAACCGATCGCTGTTACCAACGGAAACTTCAACAGCATCTATACGACTCAAAACAATACGAATGTAGACGTTCTTATGGATCAGGCTGTTCCTGTGGAAAGACTGGGAAAAGATTTTGTAATGGTAAAAGGAAACGGGCCTGCAAATTCAGGAATGGAATCAGCCGTAGTGATTGCAACGGTAAATAATACCAAACTTACCGTAAATGGAAATCTTTTGAATAATGTGACCTTAAATGCGGGACAATATTATGTTGTTCAGGGAACTAACTATGTAAACCAGGTAAACGGAAATTACAATATGAGTATTTCCGCCAACAATAATGTATATGTATATCAGCTTCTTGCGGGAACATCTTCAGGTACGGTTTACGCGACAGGCGGAATGAACTTTATCCCTCCTCTAAGTTGTTTCTTACCCAAAGAGATCAACGAAATTGGATTTATTAATAAAATAGGAAACGACACTTTCAATACCAGACTTAATATTATTACTCAGACAGGTGCTGCAGTAACAATTAATGGAAACCCAATTGCAGCGGGTACCGGACCGGCACCCGTGACGGGAAATCCTAACTGGGTTACGTATTCCATTCCGAGTGTAACAGGAAATATAACTGTTGCTTCTACAAAACCGGTTACAGCAGGAATTGCTGCCGGAAACGGAGCTGTAGGATATGGAGGATATTTTGCCGGATTCTCTTCTATTCCAGTGATTACGAAAACGGGAGATTGTTATAATGGGGTTCTTCTTTCTGTAGAAAGTGGTTATGATGCTTATCAATGGTATCTTAACGGAACTCTGATTAACGGAGCTACTTCACCGTCTATCAACCCGGATCTGTATGGTTCGGGAGTATATACTTGTTATATTACCAGAACCAATTGTGAGTCCAGACTTACTGCAGAATTTGATTATACAGTATGTCCGCCTATCACTACCACTACTTATGATATTGGATCATGTAATACAAAAATCATTAATCCTGTATTGAGTAATTCCAATCAGGCTGTGGACCCTACCAATACCAGCATTATTGTACATCCTACCAATGGAACTGTTTTTGTAAACCCTACAACAGGACAGATTACCTATACTCCTAATGCAGGTATTACGACAAATACGTCTGATACTTTCACTTATTATATCCAGGGAACCGGAAATCCGGCTGCTTTTGAATATTTTAAAATTATAATCAACACTCATGTGTTCCAGGTAACCAATGCTACTTTGACTTCTTGTGCAGCAGCCAATGGAAACGGAACATTCAACCTGACTACAGCGATTGTCACTCAGGAGCCAGGTGCTGTGATTACTTATTTTACCAATGCTAATTTAACGGGGCAGATTGCCAATCCAGCGTCTTATTCAGGACAGTCGGGAACAATATATGTGAATGTAACCTCTTACGGATGTTCTAAAACAGCTACCATCACATTAACCACCTATCCTACTCCCAACCTTAATACAAGTAATTTCAATGCTGCGATTTGTGATGATAATTTTGATGGAGTTGTAAATGTCAACTTTACCAATGTAACCCCACAAATTGTAACGAATCCTGCGAACTTCACTGTAAAATACTATTTGAATCAGGCTGATGCAAATGCTGGAAACAACAATACTCTTCCTGCTAACTGGACTTTCACAGCTAATACAATTGTCTATGTAAGAGTATCCGGTGTTGTTGGAGAATGTCCTCCTGCTTTGGGCCAGATCAATTTCACCATCGGAAACAAAATTCCTTTGATTACAAATAATGGACAGGCTGATATCTGTGACAATGATCTTAATGGTTCTGAAGCAGTAAACCTTAATGACTATAAAGCTTTATTCACTACAGATCCAGGGGTAATATTATCATTCTACACCTCACTGGCGAATGCACAGGCAGGACTAAATCCTATTGCAGCATCGCAAACGCTTACTTCTTTTAGCAGTGTTTTTTATGTAAGATTTCAAAGCAGTACGGCATGTCCTAATACAGCTGTTTTAACTCTTACTCTTAAAACGCCTAAAAAATCAACCCAATTACATGATCGGGTAATCTGTTCTAATGAAAAAATAATACTGGATGCGGGTCCTGGATTCACTTCGTACTTATGGAATACTGGTGCTACTTCTCAAAATATTTCTGTAGGAGCCGGAACTTATTATGTAGATCTTGGATTCAACGGATGTGTATACCGTCAGTATGTAAATGTAACAAATTCACAAGCACCTACTATTACTAAAATAGATGTTGTAGGCTCTACAGCCACTGTTTCTGTAACCGGAGGAACAGCTCCTTACAAATATTCATTAAACGGTTTCGACTACCAGGCTTCCAATGTTTTCACAGGATTATCAAGAGGTCTTCATACTATATATGTATTAGGTTCTGATGGATGTAGTCACGTAACCAAAGAGTTTTTGGTTCTTAACCTTATCAATACAATCACCCCGAATGGAGATGGAATAAATGACGTTCTTAATTATTCAGAATTAAGGATCAAACAGAACGTTACAATTGAGGTTGCAGACCGCTACGGAGCCTCTGTATATAAGTCTTCTGACAAAAATTATACATGGGATGGAAAACCAAATGGAAGAAACCTTCCTACGGGAACATATTGGTATATAATCAGATGGACAGAACCAGATACGAAATTACCAGTTTCGTATTCAGGATGGCTTTTAATTAAAAATCGGGAATAATTTTTTAACATTTATTTAAATTTTATTAAAAGTATTTCATTTTTTATTTTAATTTTGTAGAAATCCTAATTCCATACACATGAAAAGATTTCTACTCAGTTTGGTATTAATTTTTTTGACAATTAATACACTCTTTGCACAAAGGGATAGCGAGCATTGGATTGCTCCTTATTTTGACAGTGTCGGGGGTATACGAACATGATATACCTTTCCACTGATTCTACAACTCCCTTTGATGTAACTATTTACAACAACAATGCTGTAGTCACGACGGTTACCATCAGTAAAGGTAGCCCGCAAACCTACAAGGTTGCCAACAACCTTATTTCAACAGGTACAACTACAGAAGCATTCAATGTGGGTAATAAAGGACTATATTTAAAGGCATTAAAACCTTTTTATTGTAGTTTAAGACTTGCTCAGAGTGTTCACGGAGAAGTTATTACCAGTAAAGGAAGAGCGGGAATCGGAAAAACATTTTTCGTTGCGAGTGCTCCCAATACCAATACAAGCAGTATTCAGAACTTTACAGCAGGTATCCTTGCTACAGAGGACAATACTAATGTAACTGTATCATGGAACCCTACTGCCGGAGTCGTTTTTATCAATGGTACTCCTCCTGGTAACACCCATACCTTTACCTTGCAGAAAGGACAATCTTTCATTCTTGCAGGATCAGGCTCTCAGTCGGCCAACAAGAATGGTTTTATCGGAGCAAAAGTGGTAGCAGACAAACCTGTAACCCTTACTAATGGAAGTTGTAATGCCAACTTCTCTACTTCACCATCTGGTAGTGACCCGGTTCTGGATCAATCTGTACCGGTTGACAGACTTGGAAATACATTTGCTATTGTAAAAACAAGATCTACTGTCCCTACCCAGAATATGGAAGGAGGACTTATTATTGCTACAGAAGACAACACTGAAGTCTTCTTAAATGGTGGTGGTATGCCAGTGGCAACACTTGCTGCCGGAGGATGGTTCAGAATCAATGAAACCAGCTATGTGGCTCAAGGTACTTCGGGGCATTCAAATATGTTTATTTCAACAACCAAAAACGTATATCTATATCAATTCGTAGGGGTAGGTAATAGTGAAGCCACCAACGGGTTCAACTATATACCGCCATTGAACTGTTTCCTTCCAAGAAAAATTGATGAAATTGGAAAGATCAATGAAATGCCAATTGGGACAGGTGGAGCCAGTGCAGTTCAGGATATTATTGTAAAATTAAATATCTTAACAGAGACAGGGGCAACAGTATTGGTAAATGATGCGCCTCCAGCTGCAACGGACGGCCCATATCCATTGGCTGGAAACACCAACTGGGTAACGTATGGAATTACCGGAGTAACAGGAAATATTAAAATCACTTCTACAAAAGCTGTAACAGCTGGTATCAACGGTGGATTCAGTTCTGCAGGATACGGTGGTTACTTTGCAGGATTCTCATCAATCCCTGTAATTGCTAAAAAAATAGGAGAGTGTGTACCAGGAATTATTCTTGAAGTAGATGACGGATATGAAACATACCAATGGTTCCGTGACGGAGTAGCTATTTCGGGTGCAACGACTTATACTTATACACCTACACAGTCAGGAAATTATACTGTAAAAGTAACGATGGGAACATGTCCTCCAGTGACAACTCCTATCTATAAAGTACAAAACTGTTTAAAAGAAACGACACAGGCACTTAATGCTTGTTCTACTAAAATTATTACGCCTGCGTTTACTTCGTCAACTCAAGCAGTAGTTCCAACTACAGTAGTAATTTTAACGCCTCCTACAAAAGGGACAGCTGTGGTTAATCCAAACGGAACAATCACGTATACTCCGAATCCAGGATATTTAGGATCGGACAAGATTATTTATAAATTCTGTGGAAACTCTGTAGAGTTTACAGACTGCGAGCAGGTAACATTAAACCTTACTGTAGTTCCATTCACGGTAACGGATACTTCTATTAAGGCATGTTGGTACGATGTAGCTCCTTATGCTTATTTTGATCTTACTAAAGCTAAAGTAACAGACTATAATGCGGCTACCAAAAAATACTACCGTACTTTAAACGATCTTACAGCAGGGATCAATGAAATCACAACACCAGAAAACTTCCCTTCAACTGGAGGATTTGTATATGTGAAAGTAACGACTGCTGAAGGATGTACAGCGAATGCAAAAATTGAATTAATTGTACTTCCAATCAAAAAATCTCCAATCCTGGTAGATCAATATATCTGTATGGATGCAAAAACAAACCTGGATGCAGGTTCTGGATATGATTCATACCTATGGAGCACAGGTGCTACCACTTCAGGGATCAGAGATGTAGGCGTTGGAGAATATTCTGTAGTACTTGGTAAGAACGGATGTTTCCTTACCCAGACCGTAAAAGTGAAGAAAGTTGAAGATCCGGTAATTCAAACCATTGAGATCAACAATAATACAGCAACAGTAATTGTAAGCGGAGGTAAAGCTCCTTACAAATATGCAGTTGACGGAACGGCTAACTGGCAGGATTCAAGTACTTTCACAGGTTTAACAAGAGGACAGCATACTTTCTATGTAAAAGATTTTTATAACTGTACTCCTACTTCTGTTGAAATTACAATCCCTAATCTATTAAATGCCATTACACCTAATGGAGATAATGTAAATGATTATATAGATTACAGCGAACTTGCTTATAAAGACAACCTAACATTTGTAGTATATGACAGATATGGAAATATGGTATTCACCGGAAATAAATTC
Organism: Chryseobacterium sp. MEBOG07; assembly: GCF_021869745.1. Taxonomy (NCBI): domain Bacteria; kingdom Pseudomonadati; phylum Bacteroidota; class Flavobacteriia; order Flavobacteriales; family Weeksellaceae; genus Chryseobacterium; species Chryseobacterium sp. MEBOG07. The sequence goes on along the minus strand of NZ_CP084579.1, from coordinate 802,432 downwards.
AACAACTTCAGATGGGACGGTAAGCACTTTGATAAGAAACTAGGAACAGGAACTTACTGGTATCACATCAACTGGACTGAGTCCAACAAAGAAAAGACTCCAGTAAAATATACAGGTTGGATTCTTGTTAAAAACAGAGAGTAATAATTAGTTTAAAACTATATTTTATAAGCCACGATTTGATGATCGTGGCTTATTTTTTTAAATTAATAATGAATATCATAAAATATTTCGATCACCAATCAACTATTCTGTTATTTTTGTACAAACTATAACTAAATATACATATGAAGAAAATTATATCGATTCTTCTGCTCTTATTTGTGGCAACCCAAATGCTTTTTGCACAAAGAGACACAGAACATTGGTTTGCTCCTATGGCAGCCCGGTCTCCCAAAGTTGTCACTCCTATGCAGGCCCTTTATTTTTCTACAGACTCTGCAACTCCATTTACAGTAGACATTTATAGTAACAATACTATACTGGGTACCGTTACAATCAGTAAAGGATCTCCACAGACATTTAATATTCCGTTGAATAGAATGGTTGCTACGATCAATGGCGAGCTATTCACACCAGGAAATAAAGGTTTGTACACTAAAGGATCAAAACCTTATTTTGTCACTTACAGATTCTCAGTAAGTCAGCACGGGGAAATATTAACATCAAAAGGGAAAGCCGGGATTGGGACAAAGTTCTACGCGGTAACCGCTCCTATAGAAGAACTCAACGGCGAGTATAATTTCACCACCGGAATTCTGGCAACAGAAGACAATACCAAAGTGACCGTTTCCAATTATTCTGCCAATGTTGCATTTACCAACGGATGGACTGGGGTGACCAACCCTACGCTTACTTTTACATTAAATAAAGGGCAATCCTATATTATCGAAGGAATAGGTGATAAAATAGTCAATAAAGAAGCCTTCATTGGCGCCAAAATAGAATCTGACAAACCTATCTCGGTAACTAACGGAAATTTTAACGGACAATTCGCAATGGCTGCAGGTGGTTCTTATCAAGGATCTGATATTATCATGGACCAATCTGTACCGGTAGACCGATTAGGAAATGAATTTGTTGTTGTAAAAGGAAACGGTGACATCAGCAGAAGAATGGAAGATGCTTTGATTGTAGCTACTGAAGGAGGCACCCAGGTATATATCAATAATGCAACAACGCCAGCGGCAACATTAGCTGAAGGTGAAAGTTACAGGGTCAACAAAATCAATAATACCAACTATATCAACCAAGGGAATAATCATTACAACATGTACATCAGAACAACAAAAAATGTATATGTGTACCAGCTGATGGCAGGGGTTGGAGCAAGTAATGCAACACTTGGGTTCAACTATATTCCGCCATTGAACTGCTACCTTCCAAGAAAAATTGATGAGATTGGAAAAATCAAAGACCTTCCTTATTCTACAACTCTTACAGGACATATCGTAAAACTAAATATTCTTACAGAAGCTGGCGCTAATGTTACCGTAAACGGAGCTCCTTTAGCAGCAATGCAGGGGCCTTATCCAGTAACAGGAACTCCAAACTGGGTCTCTTACTCTGTACCTGATATTACAGGAAATGTGACCATTAATTCTACAAAGGCTGTTACTGCCGGTATTTCCGGAGGTAGTGGTGTAGTGGGATATGGTGGTTATTTTGCAGGATTCTCCTCCATTCCTGTTATCGCAAAACAAAATGGTGAGTGCATCCCGGGAATTGTGCTGGAAGTTGATGACAGTTTCGATACTTACCAGTGGTATAAAGAAAATAATCCTATTCCAGGTGCAACAAGCCATTCTTATACTCCAACACAATCAGGAAACTATACGGTAAAAATTACAGTCGGATCGTGCCCGCCGGTATTCACCCCTGTGTACAAAGTGTACACATGTCTTAAGAAAACCATCATAAACGATACGGTATGTGATGGAGTAAAACAGATTGTACCTACATTCTCCAGTTCTACCCAAACTGTAGTACCGGGAACTGTAATAATCATTACTCCTCCCACTCATGGGAATGCAGTTCTAGATCCGACTACTGGTGTAATAAGCTATGCTCCGACGTACGGTTATATTGGTCCGGATAAGATCATTTATAAGTTTTGTGGAAACAATCCTGATTTTACAGATTGTGAAGAAGTGACATTAAATTTAACCATATCGGAAAGTCCCGTAGTCAATGACGCCTTAATAAGAACCTGCTTCCTGGAAACTAATATTGCTACCGGATTGTTCAATCTTACCAATGTCAATGTAACACTGGCTACCGGAATTACCAAGAAATATTACCCTTCTCTTGCAGATGCCCATGCCGGAACCAATGAAATTCTGACCCCTGCTAATTATATCGCTCCTAATGGGGTAGTTTATATAAAGGTAATTAACGGGAATGGCTGCTATAGAGTGGCAATGGTAAATCTTGTGGTTCTCCCTCCTGTAAAATCAGATGTGTTAGTAGACAAAATCATCTGTATGGAAGAAAAAACCACACTGGATGCAGGTCCAGGATTCAAAAGCTATGAATGGAGTACCGGAGCAACCACCCAAACCATCAAAAATGTAGGAGTTGGAGTCTATTGGGTAAAACTAAAAACCGGAGAATGCATCACCCTGCAGACCGTAAAAGTATATGCATCGGAACAGCCCGTTATTTCAAATATTGATATCTCAAACAATACAGTAACAGTGAATGTTATAGGAGGTACTCCACCTTATAAATATTCTATGGACAATATCAGCTGGCAGGATTCTAATCTATTTACCAATATTGCGAGGGGAAATGCCAGCATCTATGTAAAAGATGGTTATAATTGTGAACCTATAAAAGTGGATATTACGATTCCCAATCTGATCAATGTCATTACTCCTAATCAGGATGGAGTAAACGATGTGATAGATTACTCTTCACTGGCGGTTAAAAACAATCTTGTATGTAATATTTTTGACCGATATGGAAGCAAAATCTTTCAGGCAGACAAAACCAACGGGTACAAATGGAATGGAACCGCAGACGGCAGCAAAAGAGTTCCTACAGGAAACTATTGGTATGAAGTAGGATGGAATGAGCCTAATGCGAAGCAAACTCCAATAAAATTCACAGGTTGGATTATGGTAAAAAACAGGGAGTAATCCTACAGGCATAAAATTTTAAAAGCCACGATTTTGAAATCGTGGCTTTTTTATTATGTTTTCAACTATTTAATACTTTTTATTATTAAATTTGTGATAAATACTACTACTGAATGAAGAAAATTCTATCTTTTTTATTTATATTTTATTTTTTCACCTCTGCTTTTGCCCAATTGGACCGAGAGCATTGGTTTGCTCCTATGATGGATAGGACAAGTGCTACCAATCCTTATCAGAAACTGTATTTATCCACCAGCAGAACGACTCCTTTTCCCGTAAGTATTTATAACAATAACGTACTGATCGGAACGGTGAATATCAGTAAAAATAATCCACAGAAATTCGATGTATTAAGAAATTATATTATCACCACTCTGCAGACGGATTTATTTACTCCTACCACCAAAGGATTATACCTTAAAGCAGAATTTCCTTTTTATGCCAACTTAAGGTTTTCGGTATTCAATCATGCTGAGATCATTACTTCCAAAGGAATTTCTTCTACAGGAACCAGCTTCTATGCTGCCTCTGCTCCTATCACTGTGAGCAACAATATTCTGAATTTCATGACCAGCGTACTGGCAACAGAAGATAATACTACCGTTACTATTTCCGGATACACCCCTACCGTTCAGTTTTCCAACGGAATGACAGGAGCCACGAATCCTACAATGACTTTCACCTTAAACAAAGGACAGTCTTATATTATTGATGGTGTTGGAGATATAACAGGAAATTTTGACGGCTTCATTGGTTCAAAAATCATTTCAAACAAGCCTGTCAATATCACCAATGGAAATTTTAACGGACAATATGCCGGAAACTTCCCTTCCAGTTCGGACATTTTAATGGATCAGGCAGTACCTGTCAACAGACTGGGGAATGAATTTGCTCTTGTAAAAGGGAACGGACCTATAGGATCCAATATGGAAGGTGCCGTGGTGATTGCTACTGAAGACAATACCCAGATCTTTGTTAACAATGAAATTCCTCCTATTGCAACCATCAATGCAGGAAAATATTATGTTATACCAGATTCCAAGTATATCCTTCAGGGAAACGGACATTATAATTTATATCTAAAAACATCCAAAAATGCTTATGTCTATCAGATTTTAGCAGGAGATTCCAACATGGGAAATGAAACAGCTACCGGAGGATTCAATTTTATTCCGGCTTTGAACTGCTATCTTCCCAAACAGATTAATGAACTAGGACTTATTAATGAAAATTTTGTTCATTCCAATGGGAATCCTTCAGGAGGTCTCAACATCCCTACAAAACTCAACCTTATTACAGAAAGAGGAGCTACCGTTACCGTAAACAGTGCTACGCCTCTTGCGATCACAGGTCCTTATAATATGACAGGAACCACCAATTGGGTAACCTATGGAATTCCAAATGTGACGGGAACCATTACAGTCGTTTCAGACAAAGCCATTATGGCAGGAATCACTGCTGGAACTGATGCTGTAGGATACGGAGGTTTCTTTGCGGGTTTCCCCACACAGCCCGTTATTTTAAAATCAGGTGACGGATGTATTCCTGGGGTAGTTCTTACCATAGATCCTCTTATCTATGATACGTATCAATGGTACAGAAACGGATCACTTATTCCGGGAGCTACAGCTTCTTCATTCACTCCTACGCTACCTGGATATTATACCTGTTCTGTAACGATGGGTAACTGCGCGCCTTTAGTCACCCAACAACTTAAAATTCTGAACTGTAAAAAACTGACCAATGCAGCCTATAATGTATGTACTACACAGACGATAACACCTGCCTTCAGTAGTTCATCACAAATACCTGCTCCGAGCACTGTAGCGATTACAACAGCACCTGCATTAGGTACTGCAGTTGTAAATTCAACCACAGGAATCATTACTTATACCGTGACAACTCCCGGTACATCAGGAACGGACACATTCACGTATACATTCTGTGGAAATGATCCGGACTTTCCTGATTGTGAAACGATCACCATTACGATTAATATCCAGGCTCTTGTTGTCATGAATACGACCTTAACTGCCTGTGACATAAACGGACAGGGAACATTTAACCTCACTACAGCAAACGTTACGAGTAATTCACCTGTTACGATTACTTATTACCCTACTCTTTTGGATGCTCAGAATGAAAATGCAACAGCATTGATCACCAATACAACAGCTTATACGGCACCCAATGGTACAATTATATATGCGGTTGTCAAAAACAATATAGGATGTAAAAGTATAGCGCAAATCACATTATCTCTTTTCAATAAAGCGATTGTTTTGGATAACTATAATGGTATTTTCTGTGATGATAATCTGGATGGAACGGTTACCGTTATCCTTTCTAATGTCACTCCTCTTGTTCTCAATAATCCTAATTTCTTTACCAATGTAAGGTATTATGCAAACCTGGCAGACGCCAACGCAGGAAATATCAATACGCTTCCTAACAGCTGGAGTTATACAGCCACAACTACTATTTACATCAGAGTAGATTCTCCGGACGGCTGTGCTGCTGTGATCAAACCTTTGCAGTTCAGTATTGGAGCTAAAGTACCATTGATCACCAAAACTGTTACAGAAAGTGTTTGTGATGATGATTTAGATGGAATAAAAAGTGTCAATTTAACACAGTTTATCCCTCAATTTACATTAGACCCGAATGTTACTTTCACATTCCACGCCACTTTATCAGATGCTCAGAACAATGTGAATATCGTCTCATCACCTGTTAATATTACAACCTCTCAAACGTATTATATCCGTTTTGAAAAAAATGGAGTATGTCCGGAAGTGGCAACCCTTAAAATCAATATTAAGATCCCTAAAAAATCGGATGTATTAAAAGATAAGGCTATTTGTCCAAAGACAACCACTACATTAGATGCAGGCCCTGGATTCGAAAGGTATTTATGGAGTACAGGAGCTACCACCCCTTCCATTACCAATGTTGCTCCGGGAAGTTATTGGGTAGAGCTTACCTTCAATGGCTGTGTTTACAAACAGTATGTGAACGTTACAGAATTGCCAAATCCTGTGATTACTTCTATTGAAATCGATGGAACAACAGTAAAAGTGGGAGTAAACGGAGGCACACCACCTTATGAATATTCTTTGGATGGTGTGATATGGCAGAGTTCCAATATTTTTTACAATGTACCCAGAGGAGCGCACAATGTATTTGTAAGAGACTCTAAAATGTGTGAGGAAGTCAAAAAACCATTTGCTATAATTAATCTGATCAATACCATCACTCCGAATGGGGACGGTTATAATGAGGGAATAGATTATTCTGCTCTCATGGCCAATGAAAACCTTGTATTCCGGATCTTTGACAGGTATGGTGCTGAGGTCTTCAGAGGAACTCCTGAAAACAGATATACCTGGGACGGAAGAATAGGTGGAAGATATGTTCCTACAGCCACCTACTGGTATTTTATCACCTGGACGGAATATGGCTCTGCTCTTACAGTAAAATATTCGAGCTGGCTATTGGTAAAACACAGATAACACAAGGAAACCGGAAGAAAGAATACCTGAAAAATCAGCGCTCTTTTCTTCCGGTTTTTTATTTGAATCTTTATTTTTTTAAGTTAATGGTAGCTTTCTAACAGTCCTTAACAATTAAATCCCAAAGTTTAATATAACTTTAACCACTATTCATCATCTAATTAGGCAAAATTGCTATATTTCTATGTAATTTTGCGCATTATATGAAGAAACTGTTTACTCTAGTGCTATTGGTTTTTCTGGCAAAAATGAATGCACAAATATATTCCGGAGAGGTATTTCTGAGAGACAACTCTATTTTATATCTCAATCAGGTATATGTTACGAACCTGACTATACAAAAAACCGTTCTTACGGACTATAATGGTAATTTTAAGATTCCGGCTAACCCTGGAGATGTCATCCGGTTTACCTCTATTGTTACTGAAAGAAAAGATATAAAGCTAACTCCTCAATCGATGGCACAGAAGAATCTGGTTGAGCTTAAAATTGCCTATTACGAAATTCAGGAAATTGTCCTGAGCAGGTTCAAACCTACGGGAAATCTACGGTATGATGTCAATTCTTTAAGAAAAGAAGATAAAGCATACGCGCTCAAGAAAGTCATTGGTCTTCCTGAACCGAAAGGTGACGGAACTCCACCGGAACTCCCTGTTGCCGGACTCCGAGATGGCGGATTGACCTTCAGCCTTGAAAGCATCTATGATATTCTTTCCGGGGAGAGAAAGAAAAAGCAGCGTTATCAGGCTTACGAAAGAATGAACAGTTCCGTTGCCCAGATCAAAAATTATTTAGGAAAAGACTATTTTACAAGATTCAAAATTCCTGAGAATTTAATTGATAATTTCCTTCAGTTCGTTTATACCTCTGAAAACATCCAGGCCTATGTATTGGCTGGTAACTTTGAAGCAGTAAAGATTCCTATTGAAAAATATCTGCCGATCTATCAGAAGAGACTTAGAAGCTCACATCTTCAGGAGGTTGTAAGCAGCAATTAAAAATCCCGATAAAAAATAAATCAGACTATACAATAATCCATGTTTCGCTCATGGATTATTTTTTTATGAAACAGTAAAAATTCAGTTCAGATATTTACTACAATACATCCCAATATAGATTATTCAATTTTCACAGCATATATTCCTTTAATATTCAAAAATATGTTTAAATTTATCTCACGAATCAGTGTTTAAAATAAAAATACTTATATTTCGTTATCCAAATAAAAACTAACCAGCGCAAAACGTAAATTAAATAAGAAACACCAATTCTAATTTAATATTAATTAATGAAAAAAGTACTTTTACTTCTTGGCTGTATGTTCCTTTTTATGGTGTCTGCTCAAAAAAAAGGCAAAGACTATAGTAATATTCTGAAAAGTAATAATATCTATGAGATCAATGCATTTTTAAGAGATGCCCATCCAGATGATCCCCGAAGATCTGTTCTGAAACCAAAGGTAATGGACCTGATGAAAGAATACATCAAAAATGCACACCCTGCTGATCAGAAGGTAAAAGACATGCAGGAAATGCTTGCTATGCTGAGAAGAAGACCTTCTACAAAGATCACCTTTGATGAAATGAATGCGATCATCAAACAAAAACAAATTGCAAAGTATAAAGCTGAGCTGGCAGCGAAACAACCTACTACTGTTTATACTCCAAGCTCTGCTCAGAATACCTATGTTGTCAATACAACTGCAAATACTGCAGTTCCCAATGCTGAAGCAGAAGAATTCAACATGCTGATGGCTGTCTCTCCTGTAGAACATAAAAACAAAACAGTAAAAATCCTCAATTCTTTATTTGATAATGATCCTAATACTAAAGAGTGTATTGTCATGATTCAAAATAAATCAGACTGTAATATCATTGTTAGAATGGAAGGTGTGGGCACTACCAAATACAGGCTGGCGGTACCTGCCCAGGGTGAAGGTTCCATTGTCATAGAAAAAGGACAGTATCTTTTCTCAAGTTTGGTTTGCGGAGCACAATATGCCTCACAAAAAACAATACAAAGAGCCATTATGGTCGCTTTGGGAAGCCAATAATCTCAATCTTAAACGAATTAGTTCTCTGTCTTTTACCTCCAAAAGACAGAGATTCTCCATAAATTTTTAGTATTTTTGCACTCATTTTATAACTCAATGGGCAAGAATAAATTAGCAAGATTTACAGAAAACAAAATATTACCGAATGTAATACAACCTACAAGAGAAGAGGCCTTAGAAGGTTTCGATCTTAAAGGAAAATGGAGAGACAATTTCTTTAAAAATGAGAATCCGATTGTATTGGAATTAGGCTGTGGAAAAGGAGAATATTCTGTAGGACTTGCCAAAACATTTCCTGAAAAGAATTTTATAGGAGTTGATATTAAAGGGGCTAGATTCTGGTTTGGTGCCAAAGAAGCTGTAGAAAGTAACATGAATAATGTAGCTTTTCTAAGAACTCAGATCGAACTCGTTGATTATTTTTTTGCTGAAAATGAAGTAGATGAAATATGGATTACGTTCCCGGATCCACAAATAAAATATAAAAGAACAAAACACAGATTAACACATCCGGATTTTTTAAACCGATATAAAAAGTTCCTGAAGCCAGGAGGTATCATTCACCTGAAAACTGATTCAGAATTTCTGCATGGGTATACACTGGGATATTTACAGGGGGCAGGCTATGAAATCATTAGCGCGCACCACGATATCTATGGGGCACCTGAATACGATCCTAATACGGAGCATTTGAGAGACATCAAAACGTATTATGAAGAGCTATTCTCGGCTAAAGGAAAAACAATTACTTATATTAAATTCCGGATAAGCTGATGAAATAAACAAGCTTGATGAAAAAAAAATTTTCAACGATTTTATTCTTCACTTTTTTACTACCCGTCTTTACCAATGCCCAAAAAAGCAATAAAGACATTCTAAAAAACACAAACATCAAAGAAATTGAAGAATACCTTAAGAACGCACACCCTGACGATCCTAAGAAAAGCGTGCTAAAACCAAAGCTGATCGCTTTAAAAAATGCAGAATGGACAAAAGGAGCCCGTACAGCCAAACCTATGGAAGCAAGGCCTGTAATCTCTGACATTCCTAAAAGCATTATGAGAAACCCAAATTCAGACGATGCTGAAGAGTTTAAAAAACTCATCACTGAAACATCTGCTGAACACAAGGATAAAGCAGCAAAACTTTTGAATGCAATGTTCAATGAAGATATTACCCGTAAGGAAGCGATCCTCTTATTCAAAAATAATTCGGACTGCAATATCGTACTGCGAATTGAAGGAAAAGATTATTACAATCTTGCCGTTCCTGCCCGCGGAGAAAATTTTATTGTACTCAATAAGGGTTCCTATACGCTCAACAGTAATATCTGTGATATGAAATACATTTCACAGAAAGACATTAAAAAAAGTATATTTGTAACGATAGGTAATCCGGGACAGGCTGAGACAGAACTGAAATCTACCAGTAATGAACCGGAAAAAAAACTTCGAAAAAGGAGAGACCAAAAAATAAAATAGGATGAAAAAACTATTCGTTTTTACCGGAATTTCAATGATTCTTACCAGCTGTAATGTAAATTATGGAGGTTACCCGGTAAGAACATCTTACCCTACGAATAATTCAGGTAACACAGCCAATACAGAAAGAGAATATAACGAGCTTATTAAGGGTTATAAGCCAGAAACAGCCGAAGTTCTTAATGATCTCCTCAACAGTGATGATCCCAAGAATCCTAAGACCTCTATTTCGGTAGAAAACAAATCTCCCTGTAATATGGTACTTACTGTAAGCGGGAACAATTTCTTCAAGAAAATCCCTATAGGTGCTGGAAAGACAGGATATACAATGGTTCCAAAAAATCAAAACTACAGGTTATCCGGAGTTGTCTGCAACTCCACTTATCAGAGTACAAAATTTGTAACCACCTCCTATTCTATAAAACTTTCAAAATAAAAAATATAACCCGCAGGATTCTGTGGGTTTTTCTTTTTAAAGAAGCATTAGTCATAAGAAATTTAATAGGCAGCCCACAACCTCTAAATAGATTATCCTTTGGACTTTCTAAACTCAAGGATAAAAGAACAAGCAAACAGTCTGTAAATGCTTGATAACGCAACATGGATACCCAGCACAGATTCAGATCTATAGGACCCAGTAGGATTTAAGAAATAGTTCTTGGTATAAACAATAAAAAAACGCTGGACCTAAATCCAGCGTTTTTCCTATATTAAAGAAAATCTTTAATTATTCTGCATCGAAATCAGCATCTGTATCAGCAGATACTTTTTCTCCTTCTTCTTTAGATTTTTCTTTATCAGCTTTTCTTTGAGACTGACCTTCTTTGATAGAATCAGAAACAACGCTCAAGATCATATCGATAGATTTAGAAGCATCATCGTTTCCAGGGATAACGAAGTCTACTTTTCTAGGATCAGAGTTTGTATCAACAATACCAAAAACTGGAATACCTAATTTCTTAGCTTCAGTTACTGCGATGTGTTCTCTTAAGATATCAACTACAAAGATTGCAGAAGGAAGTCTAACCATGTCAGAGATAGAACCTAAGTTTTTCTCTAAGTTAGCTCTTTGTCTGTCAACTTGTAATCTTTCTTTTTTAGATAAAGTTTCGAACGTACCGTCTTTTTTCATTTTGTCGATAGAGTTCATCTTCTTTACAGCCTTTCTGATAGTAACGAAGTTCGTCAACATACCACCTGGCCATCTTTCTGTAATATAAGGCATATTAAGTTCAGAAGCGTGTTTTGCAACAACTTCTTTCGCTTGCTTCTTAGTAGCTACGAAAAGAACTTTTTTACCTGCAGAAGTTAATTTTTCTAAAGCGCTGCACGCTTCATCCAACTTAACTGCTGTTTTATGTAAGTCTACAATGTGAATACCATTTTTCTCCATAAAAATGTATGGAGCCATATTTGGATTCCACTTTCTAGTCATGTGACCGAAGTGTACACCAGCCTCTAGAAGGTCTTTTACATTTGCTTTTGCCATGTTTTCTGTTTTTGTTAGTTTACTTTCCGTCTTTTAAACAATCAACAACTTCTTTAGATGGGAGAAGCGTTTGGATGCTAAACGTAACGGGCAATTTTTTTGTTTTGATAAATAGATTTAGATATAAGACAACAGACCGAATAAATTCTGAAATCTGAGATCTTGTATCTGAAGTCTGAAAATTAACGTTTTGAGAATTGGAATCTCTTTCTTGCTTTTTTCTGACCTGGCTTCTTTCTTTCCACCATTCTTGCGTCTCTTGTAAGTAAACCAGCAGGCTTTAATGCTAATCTGAACTCAGCGTTGATCTCGCATAAAGCTCTTGAAATACCTAATCTGATAGCTTCTGCCTGACCTGTATTTCCACCACCGAAAACATTTACGGTAACGTCGTACTGACCAACAGTCTCAGAAAGGATAAACGGTTGGTTTAGTTTGTAAACCATCACGTCTGTAGAGAAATAAGTTGCAGCTTCTTTACCGTTTACTGTAATAACACCAGAACCTGGTCTTACATAAACTCTTGCTACAGAAGTTTTTCTTCTTCCGATTTTGTGAACTATAGACATAATTAATTATTTAAATTCGTTAACATTAATTGTTTTAGGCTGTTGAGCTTCATGTTTGTGCTCAGTTCCTTCATATAAATAAAGGTTCTTAAGGATAGCAGCTCCCAATCTGTTTTTAGGTAACATACCTTTTACAGATTTCTCTAATACCTTTAAAGAATCTTTCTTTTGAAGTTCAGCCGCAGTCATAGACTTCTGTCCACCAGGATAACCTGTATGCCAGATGTAAGTCTTATCAGCCCACTTATTTCCGGAAAGCGTAATTTTCCCAGCATTCAAAACGATCACGTTATCACCACAATCTACGTGAGGTGTAAAGTTCGTTTTGTGCTTACCTCTCAAAATCTTTGCAACCGTAGAAGCTAGTCTTCCTAACGGCTGTCCTTCAGCGTCTACCACAACCCATTCTTTATTAGCAGTAGCTTTGTTCGCTGAAACAGTTTTGTAACTTAATGTATTCACACGTTTTAGTTAAAGATTAAACATAATTTACCCCTAAAAGGGTGTGCAAAGGTACAAATTATTTTTGTATCCCAAAAACATATTTTATTTAATCTATAGAATATCTGCTATAGTGCTGACCTTTAATAGATTTTAACACTATTAATACGTTTGGCATAAATCTTGAAAATGTTGTGGCGATGAAAAAAACGCTTAGAAGATTCTAAAAACACACATGACAAAGCAAAGAGTTTATTCCCTCAACTCTTTCTTTTATTAAATTTACTTTAAAGATTTCCGTAAAACACATCAATACAACTACAGTTTCATTGAAATAATTATATTTGTATCAATCATATTAATAATTCATGAGCCACGGAAAACTAAGAGATGATAAAACCTGTCTGAACTGCGGGCACCAGGTTGAAGAAAGGTTTTGCCCCCATTGTGGGCAGGAAAACACTGAACGAAGACAGCCTTTCTACTATCTCTTCACCCACTTTATTGAAGATTTCACCCATTATGACGGACAATTTTGGGGAACCTTGAAAAATCTAATTTTTAAACCCGGAAAACTTACCAATACTTATCTGGAAGGCAAGAGACAGCAATTCGTTCCTCCTGTAAAACTCTATATTTTTGTCAGTTTCATTACTTTTTTCATGTTTGCTCTTTTTCCGATGATCAATATTAATTTATCAGATGATAGAGATTCAGGAAATCACAATACACCAAGTTTTTTCGATAAAATAAAAGTGGCAGAGACGCAGAAAATACTCGACAGTATAAAAGCGGAAAAAAATCCAAGTCAGGGAGATTCTGCAACGATTAAAAAAATTAATACATTATTATCTGATTCTGTTAAGATAAACGATCTCAAAGAAACCTTTGAAATGAATAAGAAAATCGATGCAGATGTCAATTTTGGAGGATATAGAACAAAAAAGTCCTACGACTCTGCAACGGCTAAAGATCCATCAGCTTTGGATTTTATACAAACTCCATTAGCTCACAAGTTCTTCGAACTAAAGGAAAATGGTCTTACAAAAGCAGAAATCTTTAAAAATTTGGCGGAAAAATCTTTCCATAACATGCCAAAGGCACTTTTCATCTATCTTCCGCTGTTTGCATTCTTTTTATGGATTTTTCACAATAAGAAAAAATGGTGGTATTTCGATCACGGAATTTTTACACTGCATTATTTCTCATTCCTATTACTGACTATTCTATTTATATTCCTACTCGCAAAACTGGTAGATCTTACAAGCATTGGGCTGATTAATATATTCTTGTATTTAATAATAATATCACTGTCAATATACAGCATAGGATATTTCTTTATCGCCCACCGCCGGGTTTACCATTCCCATGGATTAGTAAGTATGATCATTGGTATGGCCTTACTGACCATTAATTTTATGGCATTTATGATTTTGGTTGTCGGCCTTGCCCTGGTAAGTTTCCTGATGATCCACTAATAATAAATAAGGCTGTCACATTTGACAGCCTTATTTATTTTATTTATTATTATTTTCTTAACGACTTGCTTGCCCTAAAGCTTGCAAATAGATAATAGGCGACAAAAACCGTTGAAAATTTCAGGATAGAAGGAATCGCCAGTTCTAGTTTAAAAATCAAGGCTCCTATAAGAACCAGAATTCCCATTGCTAAAAATGAAAGACCTAATTTCTTAGGCAGTGTAAAATTAGGAGTATCCAGATAATAAGCAATTCCCCAGGCAGAGCCAAAGGCAAAAGCATAATAAATATCCAGTCCGATATTCTCTGAACTTATAAAGAAATAATTGATCAGGAAGCTTACTACTGTTCCCAATGCGAAGTACATCAAAGCTTTTTGCATGTCTGTAAAAATATTCTGCAAAAATAGAGAATTTAATTTGAGAATATAAGATCTGTACATTTGAAAACGATGTTCACGCAACTCATTTTAATTCTGCGGTTTCCAAACTTTCAAAGTATCCAACTCAAAAAGGGGACATATAATTAAATAAACACAATCAGAAACCTGATAATCAAAACAATAAATTCAAACACCCGGTTCTTTTTTTATTGTTATATTTGGAAACTTAGAAACTTTCTAGAATTTTTATGGAAACCCAAAAATATACTCCAACCAACAAGGTAAGAATCGTAACTGCGGCCTCATTATTTGATGGCCACGATGCTGCGATCAATATTATGCGTCGTGTTATTCAGGGAACAGGATGCGAAGTGATCCATTTAGGACACGATAAATCAGCAGAGGAAGTTGTGAATACAGCAATCCAAGAAGATGCCAATGCTATTGCATTAACTTCATATCAGGGAGGTCACAATGAATATTTCAAATATATCTATGACCTTTTAAGGGAAAAAAATTCACCTCAGATCAAAATTTTTGGCGGCGGTGGCGGTGTAATTCTTCCGGAAGAAATCAAAGAATTGATGGATTACGGGATCGACAGAATTTACTCTCCGGATGATGGCCGTGAGCTTGGTCTTCAGGGAATGATTGATGACTTGGTCAACAGATCAGATTTTGCAACAGGGAAAGAAGTAACGGCAGATGATTTAGATTCTATTAGCTTTGAAAATTCCACAAGCATTGCTAAAATCATCTCTGCAGTTGAGAATTTCTCGGAAGAAAAACCTGAGCTTGTAAAAGCAATCGACGAAAAATCTAAAGGTTTAACTATTCCAATTATTGGTATCACAGGTACTGGTGGAGCTGGTAAATCTTCTTTAACAGATGAATTGGTAAGACGTTTCTTACGTTCAAATACTGATAAAAAAATTGCTATTATCTCTATCGACCCTTCGAAAAAGAAGACAGGAGGTGCTCTATTGGGAGACAGAATCCGTATGAATGCAATCAATGACCCGAGAGTTTATATGCGTTCTATGGCAACCAGAGAAAATAACGTTTCGGTTTCTCCCTTCATTCATTCTGCATTGAATGTCTTGAAATTAGCTCATCCTGATGTTATCATTTTAGAAACGTCAGGTATTGGACAGTCCGGTTCTGAAGTTTCTGATTTTGCAGATGTTTCCATGTATGTGATGACTCCTGAATATGGAGCCTCTACGCAGCTGGAAAAAATCGACATGTTAGACTATGCGGATCTGGTAGCGTTAAATAAATCTGACAAACGCGGCGCTCTTGATGCTCTACAAGCTGTAAGAAAGCAGTTCCAGAGAAACCATTTATTGTGGGAAAGCCCATTAGACGATATGCCTGTTTATGCAACAAAAGCATCTCAGTTTAATGATCACGGAACAACAGAATTATACAACAGATTAATTTCAAAAGTAAACGATAAATTCTCCGACTTACAACTAAAAACATTTGTTGAACAGGAAATTACAGAAGAAGTAACCATCATTCCTCCAAAAAGGGTTCGTTATTTATCTGAAATTGTTGAAAACAACAAAATATATGATGCGAATGTTGAAAAACAGGCTGAATTAGCCAGAAAAATGTATCATATTGATGGAGTAAAAAATATTATTTCCAATGAAATTTTAGATGCCGAATATCAAAAGGCAGAAAAAGATCTTCAACAGGAAAATATCGACTTCCTAAAAACATGGGATGATACGAAAAAAGCCTTCCATGAAGAGTTTTATTCTTATTTCGTTCGTGGAAAAGAAATTAAAGTTGAAACTTCAACAGAATCTTTATCCCATTTAAGAATTCCAAAAATTGCCTTACCAAAATATACGGACTGGGGTGATCTGATCAAATGGAAAGGTCAGGAAAATCTTCCTGGAGGATTCCCTTACACGGCCGGAATTTATCCTTTCAAAAGAACAGGTGAAGATCCTACAAGGATGTTTGCAGGAGAAGGAGGGCCGGAAAGAACCAATAGAAGATTCCATTATGTTTCTGCAGAAATGCCTGCAAAACGTTTGTCTACAGCCTTTGACTCTGTGACTTTATATGGTCAGGATCCTGCTTTACCACCAGATATTTATGGTAAAATCGGAAATGCAGGAGTTTCTATTGCAACACTGGATGATGCAAAAAAACTGTATTCAGGGTTTGATTTGGTGAATGCATTGACTTCAGTTTCAATGACAATCAACGGACCTGCTCCAATGTTGCTGGCTTTCTTTATGAATGCAGCCATTGACCAGAATGTTGAAAAATATATCGCTCAACATGGGTTAGAATCTAAAGTTGAAGCTGTTTTAAAAGCAAAATTTGACGATAAAGGTTTAGAAAGACCAAAATATAATGGTGAACTGCCTCCATCTAACAACGGTTTAGGGTTAAAACTATTAGGAATTACAGGAGATGAAGTTATTCCAGCTGAAGCTTATGCTGAAATTAAGGCTAAAACGATTGCCACCGTTCGTGGTACCGTTCAGGCTGATATTCTAAAAGAAGACCAGGCTCAGAATACCTGTATTTTCTCCACTGAATTCGCCCTGAGATTAATGGGTGACGTTCAGGAGTATTTCATTACAGAAAAAGTAAGAAACTTCTACTCAGTTTCTATTTCAGGATACCATATTGCAGAAGCAGGAGCCAATCCGGTTTCTCAGTTGGCATTTACCTTAGCAAACGGTTTCACCTATGTGGAATATTATTTGTCAAGAGGAATGGATATCAATGATTTTGCACCCAACTTATCGTTCTTCTTCTCTAACGGTATCGACCCTGAATATTCAGTAATCGGACGTGTAGCAAGAAGAATCTGGGCAAAAGCTATGAAATTAAAATACGGAGCTGACGAAAGAAGCCAGATGTTGAAATACCACATCCAGACTTCAGGACGTTCTCTACACGCTCAGGAAATTGATTTCAATGACATCAGAACGACTCTTCAGGCGCTTTACGCGATCTATGATAACTGTAATTCACTTCACACCAATGCTTATGACGAGGCGATCACAACTCCTACTGAGCAGTCTGTAAGAAGAGCAATGGCTATTCAGTTGATTATCAACAAAGAATTAGGATTGGCTAAAAACGAAAATCCATTACAAGGATCATTTATCATTGAAGAATTGACGGATCTTGTAGAGGAAGCTGTTTATACAGAATTCGACAGAATTACAGAAAGAGGAGGTGTTCTTGGAGCTATGGAAACCATGTATCAGCGTTCTAAAATTCAGGAAGAATCTATGCATTACGAATGGCTGAAGCATACCGGAGAATATCCTATCATCGGGGTTAATACTTTCCTTGGAAAAGACGGCTCGCCAACAGTTCGTCCTGGAGAAGTTATCCGTTCTACTGAAGAAGAAAAACAGGTTCAGATTGAAACGCTTCATAACTTCCAAAAATCGAACGAAGACAAGTCTGAGGCAGCATTGCGACAATTGCAATATGCAGCTATCAATCAGCAAAACTTATTTGGTGTGATGATGGATGCTGTAAAATACTGTTCTTTGGGACAAATTACCAACGCTTTATTTGAAGTAGGCGGTAAATACAGAAGAAACATGTAAGCCCGTAGTTGGGCATACATTTTTTATACATTAAAACCTCAAGGAAATTTCTTTGAGGTTTTGTTATTTTTAATGTGAAAAAATTCCCAATTTCCAGCACATTCAGTCACAATGTTTGTTAAATGCAAAAAAATGAATTGACCTTTACTATATATTTGCCATCAAAAAAAATTTGAATGAGAACATTTATTAAAATTATTTCGGTATTGGGTCTTTTTGTGGTATTAAGTTCCTGCAAAACATCTTCTGTAAAAACTTCTGAAAAAAGCGATATGGTTAGAAATGCTGAAGAACTACAAAAAAGAGAACAGGCGGAAAAGGAAAAGCTTGATATTACAAGCCCAATCAACAACTACGGAAAGCCAGCTTCAAAATAAGGAAATCTCCTTTATGATTAAAAAACTCCTGAATAGATCAGGAGTTTTTTGTATTTTTAATCTAAACAAAACTGATATCATGGAAAAAGAACTTCGAATCAATGAACCATGTCATGTAGGCAGAGAAAATATGCGGGACATTCCTGGTGGTAGTTTTTGTGGTTTTTGCTCAAAGAAAGTCCATGATCTTACGCAGAAAACAGATGAAGAAATCAAAGTATTATTGCAATCCAATGAATCCATTTGTGGAAGAATTCAGGCTGGCAGAATATCTACTCCTGATAAAAGGCCAGTCATCAGTTATAGTTTGTCTGAGATTCCTTTTATTAAAGTAGCGGGAGGGATTTTCCTCTCTGTTCTGTTAACATCCAATATCCAGGCACAAAAAACAAAAATGGATACCCTCCGAAACTATGATAATCTGGATGGACTTATTGTCTATGCTCTAAAACCAGTAGATGAACCACCTTACGGATCAAAAGGATATTATCCAAAGCGTAGTATTACCCAAAATCTGAAAGTTAAGCTTTTGAATAATGAAAAAATCTTAAACCAAAATTATTTTATTACGATTCTTACTCCCACCCAAAAATTCAGTTCGGGCTATGAGAATTATATAAATATTCCTTCCGATGATATCAAATTAAAAAACATCTTTGTGATTGAAGGTCCAAAAGGTCAGAATGATGAATGGAACAAAAACAAGTATTTTCTTTTTGTTGAAGACAGGCAAATTAAAGATGATTCCTCTATAAATCTAGATCTGAATAAAGCAAAAGAATTGCATTCAAATCTAAAGAATAATGACTTTCTATATTTTCTTGATGGTCAAAAAATTTCCAGAGAAGAATATGAAGAAAACAAAAAGAAAAACAATATCCGGTCTTATTTTCTAACTGAAGTCTATGCGAAAGAACTCTTTGAAGAATATGATGTAGAAAACGGAGTGATCGTATCCTACCGGCAGTAGTATTTCATATCGCATCAATCATAAAATCTCCTTATTTTTGGGAGATTTTTATTTTTTAAAATGAAACCAAAAGCTTTATTCAACTGGAGCAGCGGAAAAGATTCTGCGATTGCCCTTTATAAAATCCTTCAGGAAGATCAATATGAAATTTCTACACTGCTTACAAGTATCAATGCCGAATTTCAAAGGATTTCCATGCATGGTGTTCACGTTTCTCTATTAGAAAAACAAGCGAAAAGTCTCGGAATTCCTTTAATTAAAATGGAACTTCCCAAAGAGCCGTCCATGGAAAAATATCAGCAAATTATGAGTAAAACGATGGCTGAAATTCAGGCTCAAGGCATTACTCATTCTGTTTTCGGAGATATTTTTCTGGAAGACCTACGAAAATATCGCGAAGACCAGCTCAATGCAATCGGCATGAAAGCTGTATTCCCGCTTTGGAAGCAGAACACTTCCAACCTCATCCATGAATTTTTAGAATTAGGGTTTAAAACAATTGTAACCTGCATTAACGGATCTTACCTTGATCAAAGTTTTGCAGGACGAATCATAGATCAGAAGTTTCTTGATGATCTCCCTGAAAATGTAGATCCATGCGGTGAAAACGGAGAATTTCACACCTTTACTTTTGACGGGCCTATTTTTAAAAACCTGGTTCCGTTTGAAATTGGAGAGACCGTCAGGAAAACCTATCCCAAGCCTAAAACATCTCCTGAAGAAGAAGATGAAGACTATGTTTTCTGGTTCTGTGATCTGCTGTTAAAATAAGCCTGTGAACATTCATCCACAGGCTTTACAATCTATTATTTTAATGTGGCCCCTTTCATTCATAATCCCGACGACCAGCTGAATATCTTTTCCATTGCCCATCCCGTTCACAAAAACAACTCCTTTTCAAATCTACTTTCATGATCTTTTGACAGATCATCTATTCAATACTCTTTAAAGTTGTATTAAATCTGGATTAAATTGATCCAAAACCTCTTCCTAGCACGCAATTTGTATCCCTTACTGCTCTTCTGGATATTTTAGTATCTTTAAGAGTACAATCATTATTTAAAAATACAACACCAGTGATAAAAAATTTAGTATTCCTCTCCATTTTCTGTTTCTTGTTTTCCTGTACAACCGAAAAACCATCAGCACCTCCTGTTGACAAAAAAGCAATTATTGATTCTACCATCTCTGCTTTTCAGAAAACCCTTTTAGAGCAACAGATTGATTCTGCTTTTAAAAAGTATCATTTTAATGGAAGTATTGCTGTTTTTAAAGATTCTATCACATTGTACAAAAGAGAAAACGGTTATTCAGATTTTAAGAAAAAAACTAAAATTGACAGCAGTACCATTTTTGCCATAGGGTCTGTAAGCAAGCAGTTCACAGCCGTTCTGACCTTACTTCAGATGGAACAGGGAAAACTGAATGTGACAGATAAAGTTTCAAAATACCTCAAAGAATTTCAGACCAAGGAATATGAAAACATTACGATTCACCAACTATTAAACCATACTTCAGGATTGAACATGATAGGTGGAAAGCTGATGTTTAAGAGCGGATCAGATTTCTTCTACTCCAACGATGGGTTTAATACTCTTGGAAAAATTGTAGAAAAAGTATCTGGTAAATCATATGATGAGAATGTTCTTGAGCTTTTTAAAAAAGCTGGGATGGCCCATTCCTCCACTGGAGATATTTTTAAAGGAAATAATTTTGCCAGTGCTTATGTTGGTACCCCTGCTAAATTTTCAGAAGTGCCCAATATGCCAAAAAGATTAGGCGGACGGGAAATAGGGACTCCAGCCGGCGGAATATTGTCAACTATTCAAGACCTTCATTCATGGAACAATGCTTTGTATGGTGGGAAAATTTTAAAACCCGAAACCCTGAAGCTTTTTATGGCAAAAAGTGCGGAAAGACACCATGCCATATTTGGAAAAATGGGCTATGCCTACGGAATCATGCTGAATATAGGGCAGCCTAATTCTTATTTTCACAGTGGCTATATCAAGGGATCTCCTTCATTAAACATCTATTATCCTGAGACCAAAACGTCTGTGATCATCCTGTCTAATATTGCAGATGAGGAAAAAGGAAAAGGTGTGATCTTCAGACCTCATATTGAAGTAAAAAAGATTACAGATCATCTTGAGAACACCCTTACACAGCTTAGATCAAAACATTAGTTTTAATCATATAGTTATGCGATTTTAATGAATTCCTTCATTTTTATCAAATTCTTTTTATGTTCAAGAAAATTCAATACAGCAAAAACAAGAGCTGTCTGTAGGACAAATGGAAGAATCAAGGTGATCGAGGTCATGAAAACATCACTATGATTTTGTTCTTTGATAAACTGGTAACCATAAAATCCGCTCTTCATTGCTACCTGAGTCATTGAAGTAGTACATACAACCATCAATCCCAGGTTCTGCTGATACATGGTATAGAGGCATTTTCCCCTATATTTAAAATCAGCCTTTATATATTTCCAGATTTTATAATTAAAAATCCAGACCAATATGGTCATCACTACAAATGAACCGTTTAGCAGTCTGAAAAAGAGCTGATATTCCTCTTGATTTCCTGCTATAAAGATCAGCAACAGGTTAATCACCAAAGCTGAAGTACTTATTATTAACGATTTTTTGAAAAGACCACTATATTTCTCCTGGATAATTCTTTTGGCAATCAAAGGTACTTTCTCCGGATAAAACAACAGATAATTGACCATCTTAAACTCTCCATTCCAGGATTCTTTGATCTTTATGAAAGCATCTTCAAAACTCAAATTCTCATTGAACTGCAGATCCAAAATCTGACTGATCATATGATCCCTGATTTCCACAAGAATATCCAATGAAAGCTGCTGAGCAATAAGATAATCTGTGACTTTACTTTCCTCTGCTTCGGTTATCATATATTGAAAATTGTCTGAAGATTTAACAAATAACTTTTCATCTCAGTCTCTTTTTCGGCCTGTTGCTTCTTACCCTTTTCAGTCAGCAGATAATATTTCCGGTCTCTACCATTGATCTTCTGAAGCTCAGAAATAATCATTCCCTCACTTTCCAGTTTGTGCAGCAATGGATAAAGTGCCCCTTCAGTCATTTCGAGCTCACCTTGTGTAAGCTCTTTTGCCCTTTGGGTGAGCTGGTAGCCATACATTTTAATCTCTTTTGAAAGAAGCTTCAAAATAATATTCTGCAGGGTACCTTTATAAAGACTGTTCTTTTTCATGAAATGATTTCTATACATTGCAAACATATGCATAATTTTCTTATGTATGTAATTTTAATCTAAAATCTTTTAATTTGTCTTATGAAAAAAATGTACTTCATCGCAATCTACCCTCCTCAAGAGATCATAGAAGAAGTAAAAGTCTTTAAAAGAGATTTGGCAGTTAATTATGCCAATTCGAAAGCGTTGAAAAATGAAGCCCACATTACTCTTTTTCCTCCTTTCTCCAGAGAAATTGAGCTGGAAAGTGATATTCATACTGCTTTCCAGAAGATCAATACAGCAATGGATCCTTTTACTATTGAACTGAACGGTTTTGGAAGTTTTCCCAATCCCAAAAATCCTGTATTATTTATTCGACCGGAAGAAAATTTACACCTGACCGAAATTTATCACAATGTAAAGCAGCAGTTTAATTTTGCAAAATATTCTTTCACTCCGCACATGACTGTAGGATACAGAGATCTGACCTGGGAAAATTACCTCAAAGCCTGGGAAAAATATAAAGAACAGAAATACCAAACTAAATTCTTAGTTGACAAAATTTTACTATTACGCCATGAGGGGCAATGGGTCCCTATTGCAGAAAAAAGACTGCAAAAATAAAACCGGCTGTGGGAGCCGGTTTAGTTAAATTTATTCTTTTATAATCTTTTGAGAAATAATCAGGTTCTTATTTTCTTTTACATTTAATAGATAAGTCCCTGCCGGGAAGTTTTTAATATCAACCTTTATTCCGGAATCTTTCAATTCAAATCTAGATGGAATAAGCCTTCCGGAAGCATCATATACTTCAATTTTTACATCTTTTGAAAAATCCTGCTTCCCTTTAATATAAAATTCTCCGTCTGTAGGATTCGGATAGATACTGAAACGTCTTTCTTCAGCTTTTACTTCTGATACTCTAAGAGTAGATTTAGTCAGTGTCCAGGAAACGTTTGTTACATGCAGCGTACTGTGGTTATCTACTTTCAAAAGTGGATTATTATCTACGACAGAAAATGTCAACGTATTATTTCCGCTATTAAGTTGTGCAGGAGTAATGGTAATAGAGCTTCCTGTAGATCCCAGAACCGTTCCATTGAGACTCCATGTATTGACCAATGTATTAGGAATAGGAAGAATTTCAGTAACATTAAAAGTAACATTTGCGGTAGCATCCACGGAAGTATTATTTGCCGGAGTATAAGAATCTACAGGAGAAACCAGGGTATGTATCTTTTCAATAATTGCTTCTTTACACACAGAACAAAACTGCTGGTTAAGATATCTCATCTCACAACTCTGATGTGGTCGGAACCAGGTTGGACTTTCGGTATAAGGATACACTCCTACTCCGTTCAACCCTACCCAATTTTTCCATTTTATAGTAGCAGGGTCTGAGTTTTGTGTTTTATTTGCGGATTCAAGCGAACCGGCAAACCAATATTCATCGGCTAATTTACCGAAAGAATGCCCTAGCTCATGCACAACAATTTCATTAGCAGATCCATTTAAGGAAGCAAAAGCGTAAGTTCCTCCACATCCCCCATATTCGGTAGAATTACCCAATACATAAGTGATATCATAATCTGGAATATTGGCAGCAAGAACCTGCCCCACTTTATTGGTTGTATTACTATAGATGCATCTATGTACTCCCACATCGAAAGTAGATCCAAGATAATTATTAGGATTGGATACAGGGATTACAGGCTCTGTAACATCTGTTGCTGTTCCGGGATGTTTCACTCCTGATTCTGTTGAAACCACTTTTACGGCGTAGGCATTAAAGTAATTTTTATATTCTGTATAAGGACTTTTTGTAAAAAGATAATTGATGGTATTTTGAGCTGATGTGGTAAAAGCAGTTTGCTGTGCTGCGGTAAATCCGTCTCCCAGCACGGCAATAATAACACGCTTGCTATTGTCTCCATTCTGCAAAAGCGGAACTGTTTCAAAGGTCTGTGCAAAGCAGCAGCTTCCGATAAAAAGGGATAATAAAGTTTTTTTCATAATTATAGTTTTTGTGTGAATAATAGTTGTACCCCATCCTCTGTTGCCTTCTCTACCTTCACGAGCTGAACATTTCCTGAATAGGAAAATCGGGCGCTGAACTCCGTATTTTGAAGGGAAGCTTTATGTCTGGAAATTCCTTCTTTTTCATACACTTCCAGCTCAGGATTTAAAGGGTCTTTCACAAGTTGCTTTGCCACTTCTTTTCCACTTGACTCTGTCAACGTAATGATAAGATCTCCTTTGTGAACTTCATTTCTATTAAAAGAAGTGATATGTTTCAATCTGCCGTCTGAAATTTTAGTATTCTGAAGAGCAATTTTCACATTTCCTGATTGATCCTTATCCGCCTTGAAAAACAAGTAAATAATACGATCACTCTTTACTGCGACTTTTGTCTGAATCAGCTTCCTATCTTGTGATAATTCATTTTCTTTCTGGAAACTGCATAACAGAAAGACAGGAGCAATTAACATATTAAATAGATTTTTCATAATCATTTTTGTTTAAAGTTACTAAAGTTTTAAATATAAATAAAAATCACTTTTAATACTTTTCATCTTTCAAAAACTTAGAAAGTCCTATCTTTGAGGCAATGATTTCAGAGAAAATAATTTTAGGGATTGACCCGGGAACAGCCATCATGGGATTTGGTATCATCTCCGTAAAAAAAGGAAAAATGGAGATGGTTTCTATCCATGAACTCATCTTGAAGAAATATCCTAATCACGAAACAAAGCTTAAATATATTTTTGAAAGAACACTGTCTCTTATCGACGAGTTCCATCCTGATGAAGTAGCCCTGGAAGCTCCTTTCTTTGGAAAAAACGTACAAAGTATGCTGAAACTTGGCCGTGCACAAGGGGTTGCTATGGCTGCCAGTCTTTACAGAAATATTCCTATCACTGAATATTCTCCAAAAAAAATCAAAATGGCCATTACCGGAAACGGAAATGCCAGCAAAGAACAGGTGGCAGGAATGTTGCAAAACCTTCTCAACTTAAAGGAATTTCCTACAAAATACTTAGATGCTTCCGATGGTCTTGCCGTCGCGGTATGTCATCATTTTAATTCCGGGACCATAGCGGATACCAAATCGTATTCCGGGTGGGATAGTTTTTTGAAGCAGAATCCGGATAGGTTGAAGTAATTTTAGATTTACATTTATAATTTTCGCATATCAACTTTAACCTATTAGATTATAATAATTTATACATACATATATAGTTACTTGGTAAAACATAATACTATCTTTAACATTGGTATGATTTTTAGTATTACCTTTGTATAAATTTTCAGCTATGAAAACAAACCAACAAACTATAAATCAAGGAACTCATAAAATAAACTGGTTCCAAAAGTTTCTGATGGTCTGTTCCGGAGGGAACATCCATATTTTAAGAAAGACTCCAAGTGAATGGAATAAATTTTCTGGGATTGGAGGGATCGTACTTTTCACTGCGGTATTTGCCACTTTATCTGCAGGATATGCTATGTATACTGTATTTGACAATATCTGGGCTTCAGTAGGGTTTGGAATTCTCTGGGGATTGATGATTTTCAATCTTGACCGTTACATTGTTTCTTCCATCAAAAAAACCGGAACCTGGTGGAACCAAATTCTGATGGCCATTCCGCGTCTTATCCTTGCTACATTTTTAGGAATTATTATTTCTAAACCATTAGAGCTTAAAATCTTTGAAAAAGAGGTAAACAAGCAATTGAATACCATTATTCAAAGGAATAAAAAGCAGCTTCAAGGGGAGATGAGCGGAAGAATTCTTCAGCAAAGCGGACCTTTTGAAACAGAAAAACAACAGATTTCAGGAAAAATTGCTCAGTATCAGAAATCATATGATTCTGCTTCCGTAGAACTTGAGAAAGAAATTCTGGGTAAACAATCTGGTTTAACAAGTGGAAAGGAAGGCTATGGACCTAATGCTAAACGTAAACAGGAATTAAAAGAACAGCGCAGACAGGATCTGGAAAATTATCAAAAGCAAGCCGCTCCACGACTGGAATATCTTGATAAAGAAATATCCAAGGTATATACCAATCTGGAAACCGAAAGAAAATCTACAGAGACTTTTGAAGATAAATTCAATGGTTTTGCTGCAAGGCTTCAGGCGTTGGATGAACTTGGAAAAAACTCTGCAATTATAGGACTTGCAGCGTCCTTTATCATGGGATTGTTTATCTGCCTTGAGATTTCTCCGGTTTTGGTAAAATTAATTTCACATATAGGTCCTTACGACTATCTTTTAGAAAAAACGGAAAACGATTTCAGGCTGTACTCCAAAGAAAAAATTGAAAAAGGAAATGCTTTGACAGATTTCAGGATTGAGGATTTTAAAGATAACTTGAAAAATTAAAGATGAATACTCAATTCACAATCATTATATGTATCACCTATTGAGTTTTTAAATATTAGAGATAAAATCTATAAAAACCCAAATATTAACTAATAAAATCCACATTTCATTAAATAAATGAAAGGTTTTTCTTTTTATGATTGATTTTATAGGAAATATTTTATAATTTTATATTACTAAAAATCCTTGTCATCATGAAAAACTTATTTTTCGCATGTACACTGCTAATCTGCGGTGCATTTGCTCCTGCTTTAAAAGCTCAGGCATCAGACCCATATTTAGGACAAATTGCTTTTGTACCTTACATCTTTGTTCCGAAAAACTGGGCAGAATGCAATGGACAACTTCTTCCCATAGCACAAAACCAAGCTCTTTTTTCGCTTCTGGGGACAACTTACGGAGGAAATGGAACAACTACATTTGCCTTACCGGATATGAGAGGAAGAGTACTTGTTCATAACGGACAGGCTCCAGGAGGACCCACTACTTATACTATGGGACAAACCGGAGGAACTGAGAGCGTTACTTTAACAGTGACACAAATGCCGGCACATAGTCATACAGTAAATGCTGTAACCGCTGAAGGGAATCAAAATTCCCCAACTAATAGTCTTCCTGCAGATACCAAAATTCTTGATAAAGAATATTCTGACGTGGCAGGGAATACTACAATGAAGAGTACAATGATAAACAACACAGGAGGAAATCAGGCCCATGAAAACAGACCTCCTTTTATTACTCTGAAATGCATTATTTCATTAGTAGGAGTCTTTCCATCCCAAAACTAATCATTATGAAAATTCTTTACTTATTATGTTTGACCATCGTAAGCTCAGCTTTCGCTCAAACAATAACTTTTAATGGATGTCCGAATCTGTTCAGTAGCCCACCCAATACTTATACCTTTAACAAAACCGGAGTAGATGCTTTTAATAAGAACATCTATATGACAACTCCTATTGATGGTGGACAAGATTGTAGCGGGCTAGGAACCTGTGAATTTAAAATCCAATGGAACAACACTCTTACGAGATGGGAGTTTCTTGGTGATGAAGGAAATGGTACTTTCACAACTCCATTTTTAATTTATTATAACTCAACAGGAAACAATTCTGTTCCTATACCTCCCGGCAACAGTATCGGAACCTGGGTTGAAAATACAGCCATGACGAACGGACAATGTGGAGGAAATCTTACCGCTGTAAACTCTACAATGACTGGTGATGTACAAAATACCACATTAGGAACATCGGAAAATTCGAAAAATAAAATCCAGATTTTCCCTAATCCGGTGAGTGATTTTATACATATTTCCGGTATTGACAACGGATTGTCTGTCCAAATCTATAATATGGACGGACGTTTGGTAAAATCTGAATCGTTTGATTCAAAGATTGACGTTTCTCAACTTGTCCCTGGTGGATATGTAATGAAAATAAATACCAGAAATTTTCAGATTCATCAATTTAAATTTGTGAAAAAATAAACTCGTATTTTATAGAAAATAAATGATTAAAGCTTTCGGAATTTCCGGAAGCTTTTTCTTTTCAGGATAAGAAGTATTTTTCTTTAGGATAGATACATTAAGATTGAATAAAAAAATGCCTCCACTAAATGGAGGCATCAATATTTATTTTAAATTTTGATCAATTTATTTGATGATCAATTTAGAAGCTTTAGATTCTTTTCCATTAGAAACCTGAATCATATAAACTCCTTTTTCTAACTGTTGATCTACTTTGAAAACTCCACTTCCTTCTTCAGTTACAGATGGGCTAGCTACCAATCTTCCTGACATATCAGAAATAGAAACTTTTAAGTTTTTACCGTTTTTAGCTTTAATAAAGATCTTATCTCCAGTTGCTACCGGATTAGGATAAATTGTTAAATCACCATTATCTGCTTTCACTTCACTTGTTCCCAAGTTGGTAACAAATTTCACTGTATAATCCTCAACTTGTCCGTAATTCAACTGTCCACAAGGAGTCATATTAGGATTCTCATCATCCACAAGAACTCTCATCCTAAGTGGAGTATTCAATACTACTAAAGCTGGAGCAGTAATCGTAGTAGTATAAGTACCTATTGCAGTAACCGGATCTGCAACAATATCATCACCTGAAGCCACAAGTTCAGATACTTCAAAACTACCGTTATTATTATAATCGATCCAAACTCTCACGTCATTTGCAGAACCAGATACATTCACCTGAAGATTATGAGTTCCTGTTGCAGAAAGCTCAGTTGATGTAGCTTTCAGGCAGCTTGCTCCTGTATAATCTTCATAAAAATTAGGAGCTCCTGACCAATATCCTGTCGAACCATTGTTTATATTTCCTAACTTAACCAAAGTTGGTCCTACAAAAAAATCATCAGGAGTATCTATCCCACTTGGGTTACATGTAGCAGCAATAGGCGTTCCAATTGTAGAAGCTGCAGATGGAGCTGTTGCTCCTAACGAAGTACTTAATGCCCCTCTCAATAAGAAGAAATTAAGAGCAGCCCTATCATGTTGCCCATTCGTAAATTTGAATGCCGTTGGATTAGTATAGTTCATCATATTATACTGTACTCCCTGATAGTTTGTTCCAGTACAATAATTCATATCATTATTGGTAGGCGCAGGATCATTCAGCAAGCTTCTTGACCTTTCTGTATCACACACCTGGTCATTATCTTTAGTACAGTTATTAGTAGTTGCTGCTGGGCAGTAATTAGTAGAAGTAGTCCCTAGTGGTGGTTGAGCATTGGCATTTCCAAAAGTATGAAGCAACCCCATACTATGTCCAAACTCATGAGCTAAAGTAATATCGTCCTGTAAAGTAACTACAAAAGATTTCATAAAGGATTCGTAAGCAGAATCAGGGTTTTGAGGCAATCCTGCCCATCCCATGATACCATATTGTCCACCACCATCTACTCTGTTCATAATATAAATATTAAAGTAAGAAGCTTCAGGCCAGTGTGGAGCAATTGTTTTAATTTGGTCTGTAGTAACACCTGCCGTACCACTACGATTTACCCCATTTGCATCATATCCCGGAAGAGTACCACCATTGTATCTAACAATCCCTGTAGTAGCATTACAGTTAGGATCTCTCTTTGCCAATACCAACTTGATCGGCATTGTAGCTGCAGTACCAAAATCAGCAGGAATTCCCTGAGCCCATTGATAAGTACCTGCATACATTTGATTACAACGATCCAGCCAAGCCTGAATTTGTGCATCACTCTTGTTATAAGCACTTCCTACAGTAGCACCAGTAGGTGCTATTACGTGTACAACTACAGGAATTTCATAAACTCCATTTACAATTTTGTATGCACTTGCATTTTTAGCAGAAGTATTTTGA
Source organism: Chryseobacterium sp. MEBOG07 (assembly GCF_021869745.1). Taxonomy (NCBI): domain Bacteria; kingdom Pseudomonadati; phylum Bacteroidota; class Flavobacteriia; order Flavobacteriales; family Weeksellaceae; genus Chryseobacterium; species Chryseobacterium sp. MEBOG07. The sequence continues at coordinate 771,984 of NZ_CP084579.1, read as the reverse complement.
TTACTGCTGATAATCTTGTCACGGATATTACGAATCATTTCGTCAACTTTTCCGTTCTGTTTTTGATGCACTCTTTGTTCGTTATCAAAATCACACCAATCTTTTTTTGCTGTGCTGATACCGACAGGGATAGCAATAATACTCCACAAAGTATAGTTCTCTTCATTTCAATAATTTAAAAAAATTAAACAAGTTGCAAATTTATTAATTTCATGAATCAATCAGTGATATTTATAACTAAAAATCATCACAAAATTTAAAACTTCACTACAGTTAGTAGAAAAAGACACATTATTGTTACAATTTAATCTAAAAATAAAATTAACATCATTTTAAACAGTATCTATTTTAATTAAATTATTATCATTAAAAAACACAAAATACAACCAAATAAACAATTCAATAAAATGAAAATTCAAACTAATATATTTTAAATCAAAACATTAAAACAAAATCATAAAATAAAAAAACCGCACTAATTGTGCGGTTTTTCATATAAAAATTCAATTATAATTTTATAAAGAATAATTCGGAGCTTCCTGCGTAATAATGACATCATGCGGATGAGATTCTTTCAATCCACTTCCTGTAATCATTACCAATTTAGAATCTTTTTGCAGTGTCTCAATATCTTTAGATCCACAGTATCCCATACCTGCTCTCAGACCTCCTGTCAACTGGAAAATTACATCTTCCAATTTTCCTTTATGAGGTACTCTACCTTCGATTCCTTCCGGAACGAATTTCTTAGCTTCACTCTGGAAATATCTTTCTTTACCTCCTCTCTTCATTGCCGAAAGACTTCCCATTCCCTGGTAAGACTTGAATTTTCTTCCCTGGAAGATAATTTCTTCACCCGGAGCTTCATCTGTACCAGCTAAAAGTGAACCTAGCATTACTGCACCTGCCCCACTTGCAATAGCTTTAACGATATCTCCTGATAGTTTGATTCCTCCATCAGCAATTACCGTTACATTTTGAGACTTAGCATATTCGTAAACGTTATAGATAGCAGATAACTGAGGAACTCCTACCCCGGCAACTACTCTCGTTGTACAGATAGAACCTGGACCAACACCTACTTTAAGTACGTTTGCACCTGCTTCAATAAGGTCTTTTGCAGCTTCTGCAGTAACAATATTCCCTCCTACAATATCAAGGGTCGGATATTTCTTTCTGATTTCAGCAATTTTATCAAGAACTCCTTTAGAATGACCGTGAGCAGAATCAATTGCTACAATATCAACTCCGGCTTTTACCAAAGCTTCAATTCTTACCAATGTATCTTCTCCTACACCTACTCCAGCTCCTACAATAAGACGACCATTTTCATCTTTATTTGCGTTCGGGTATTCCAATTGATTGTCAATATCCTTGATCGTAATTAACCCTACAAGTTTATTATCTTTATCTACAATAGGAAGTTTTTCAACTCTGTTCTTAAGAAGGATTTCTTTTGCCTTTTCAAGGTTGGTATTTTTGTCAGAAGTGATCAAATTTTCTTTTGTCATGATCTCTTCTACTTTCATATCAAGATTTTCCTGATACTTTACATCTCTGTTGGTAATAATTCCGATCAGAACATTATCAGCATTCACTACTGGAAGTCCTGAAATTTTATATTTAGACATCAATGCTTTAGCTTCAGCTAAAGTATGGTCTTTGGATAATGTTACCGGATCAGAGATCATTCCGTTTTCGGAACGCTTCACGCGGTTTACCTGAGCAGCCTGCTCATCGATCGTCATGTTTTTGTGAATAAAGCCTAAACCTCCGACTCTTGCTAAAGCAATTGACAGATCAGCTTCAGTAACAGTGTCCATCGCAGCGGAAACTATCGGAACATTCAGCGTAATTTTGTCGGTAAGTCTTGATTTTAATGAAACCTGGTTAGGTAAAACTTCTGAATAAGAAGGGACTAGAAGAACGTCATCGAAAGTGATGGCTGTCTCTACAATTTTGTTATGAATAGACATCTTTACTTTCTTTGCAAAATTAGGTTATTTTAGTGAGATATGAAAATCCTTTTTAATAGTTTAAATAAAATTTAATAATCAATAACTTAAATCGAAAAAACCGTTCTTTTTATAAGAACGGTTACGGTACAAAATAATTGAATATGTTTGAAACTACTTGCTAGTTACTACATTAAAGGTTTTAATTAATTATTAACAGAAATGGAGTTGATCATTTTGGAAATATCATTAGTCGTAAAATTTCCTTTCACATCAACAAAAACCATTTCATGATTATTGGATCCTACGGTAAGCAGCATATTTTTAATAACATCTCCTTCTTGTTTTACCCTTACATTGATATTATCTCCGTCATGCTTTATGGTAGCCCATTCCTCATAATGGTTATTATTCAGATATTGGGTATAATCATTAAGCATTTCCTGGCTCCCATTGGTTACGGTAAGCACTTTTATCTTAGAAGCCTTCTTTACCAGATTGATGGTCTCCTCACTTTCTCCTTCTTCCCTTAAAGCTTTTTTAATATAAGATTTAGCCAAAACCATGGGTACATTAATACTTGCAAACCGAGCCCCCTTGAAATCATACTTTGAATTTTGAAAAAAGTCAATGTTCGGTTTTTCTGACACAATGCATGATTGAAGCATTCCTATTGTCAGAATAGTAAGGAAAATGTTTTTAAGAGTCTTCATAGTTTAGTTTTTATTTGATTTGTCTGAGACTTCCTCCCGAAACTTTATCTACTTTGGCATCCAGCTCTGGATTTCCTCTTAGTTTTACGGAAGCTCCTGAAGAAACGCTTACTTTTAGCTTATCAGTCACCAACAGAGAAAGACTTGCTCCTGAGGTAGATTCTGCCACTGCTGTAGCAATCTTAAGGTCGTCTGCTTTACAAGATGCTCCACTGCTGATATCAATCACTGCGGAAACCGCTTCCCCAGATAAGCTCACACTTGCTCCACTTGAAATATCTAAAGCCAGCTTCTGTGTTGTAAGTTCAGTATTCAAAACAGCGCCTGAACTCACAGTAATAGCAGCAGCTTGTTTGGCATTGAAAGTTCCTTTGATAATAGAACCCGATTCCGCATCAATCTCCATACTATTTTCCGTAACAGGATTTACTGCTGTAAAAATACTTCCTGATGAAGTTTTTATACTCTGAAGATTAGGAGCAGAAACGTTAACATTAAGGTTTTTAAACCTCAGGTTCCGAACTCCTTTATTATCTACATAGATTTTTAATACTCCATTTTCTACCTTAGTGATGACATATTGAAGTTTATCTGCATCAGCAATCACTTTTACACTTCTTGTATTTTCCTGCTTGAAGGTCACATTTACACCTACACTGGCATCTATTTTAGAAAATTCACCTACATTTCTGTTGTCTCCGTTCAGGTAAGAAGATGTATTACCAGAAGTAAGGTCATTTCTCACGGAAGTTGTAACAGAAGAAGTGGTTGTTTCACCAGAATTAATGATCTTATTGACATCCGACAATTTCATTTTTCCGTTGAGAATAAAATAATATTCTCTTCTTTAGAATCAACATTGAAAACCAGATTTTCCAGATAGTTATCTTTTTCATCTTCAGCCAGAAACTTCATGGAAGTTCCATCACTGCTCATAGACATCAACTCATTGAAGTTAAGAGATTTCAAAGCCTTATTTACTCTCTCCGTTTTGTCCTCGTTCATTTTTATATTGGCTAGATTTTCATCTTTTAAACGATCCGGAAAGGTGATTTTTGGGATAATCAGAATTTTAAGACCATCCACCTCGTTCAGAATAGGTTTTATTTTTCCGATATAGGCATCATTCACATCTATTGTATTCAATAGTTTGAACATTGGTTTTTTGATATTGATAGAGGTTACTCTTCCATTTTTTTCAAAATCCTGAAAAAGCTTGTCCAATTTCTCAGTTTGTGCAGAATAAGTTGCAAAACTGCTTAGCATTATGGCTATTATAAAAAATATTTTTTCATGGGATTGGTCTGATTTTTAATATTCGCTGTCAAGATTTTCATTTTTTTGAGAAGATGCTACTGTTTTTTAAACTCATTTCCTAATTTGATAAAGGAGTATCTGGTAACATCTATGGCTTCTTTTTCACTACTGATTCTTTTACCGTTTACAATCACATAAGAGTCATTGTACGCAGCGGCGGAATCGTTTACATTTTTGTTGTTTGAGGAATTGCTGACGTATCTAGGTCTCATTTCCTTTTTGAGTCTTCCTCTTTTTGGCAGGATCTCGTCCATTACATCTTTTTCTGCTACCTGGTTATCCTGAAAAACAGAATCTTTTTTCACTCCGGAAATAGAGTCTGTGTGATTCACGGCAACCTGTTCCTGGTGGTCACTGTTTTCTTCAATAAATCCGGACTTCTGTTTTAAGATTTCATCTTTCACCAGTTTTCCTTTGTCCTGTACTTCTGTACCGGAGTTATTATTCAGAAAGAATCCGATTCCGAAAACCAGCATTACACTGGCGGCCATCCAGAACCATTTAGGAAAAGAGGGCTTTTTCTTATCTTCCAATGGAATAATAGGTGCAGTATTCTGTTCAGGTTCCGCACCTTCTGCAGTCTGAAGAAAATCTTCAAAGCTCCAGTCCATTTTTTCTTTCTTGATATCCCCGAAGATTTCGTCGTATTTATCTTGTAATTGATCTTTTTTCATAGCTCATCAGTTGTGAGATTTGTTCTTTTACTTTTGTCTTGCACGCATAAGGTTTACCCTTACTGCATTTTCCTCCATTTCCAGCATTTCAGAAATTTCGGAAACATCGTATTCTTCTACATCTTTCAAGTGGATGACCATCTTTTGTTTCTCCGGGAGCTGATTGATAAATCCTATAATATGTTCCTTAAGGTTATCAACTTCCATACTATAAAGCTCCGAGCGATGAAGCTGCATATCCGCAAAGCCTATCTTGACATCGTGGTGCTTCAGCCGGTTCAGGCATTCATTCCGGACAGACTTCAGCGCATAGGACTTAAAATTTCCAAATTGCTCAAGCTCATCCCTCTTCTGCCAAAACTTTATCATGAGATCCTGTACTACATCTTCTGCTTCATCACTGCTCATGACAAACCGCTTCGCAAAACGATACATCTCGTCTTTGAGAATAAACACCGTATTCTTGAAAGTTTCTTGGGTCATGAGTTTTGTTTCTTATAGGTAAGACAACTGCCGTTTCAAATCTATTACATCAAAAATAAAAAAACTTCAAAAAAATTGAAGTTTTTATTTTTATAGAATTAATACGTATCAAAAATATGTTTTAAAATCGCCTTATCTTCTTCCGTTAAAGCCACCTTTCTTCTGGCCATAGCCCTTTCAGCCACTTCATACACTTTATCCAGCTTAAATCTTTCATCATCTTTCAATCCGCCCCATGAAAAGTTTTCCACAAGATTGGGTGGAAAGCCTGGTTTGAATATATTAGAAGCGACACCAATTACGGTTCCAGTATTCAACTGGGTATTGATGGCTGTTTTGGAATGATCTCCCATAATCAGACCTGCAAACTGTAAACCGGTATCTTCAAACGCCTTTATTCTGTAGTTCCAAAGTTTTACGGGGCTGTAATTATTTTTAAGATTGGAAGAATTGGTATCAGCACCGAAGTTGCACCACTCTCCTATTACAGAGTTTCCGATGAAACCTTCATGCCCTTTGCTAGTATATCCGAAAATGATAATATTATTCACTTCCCCTCCTACTTTACAGTGAGGTCCAATAGTGGTTGCTCCATAAATTTTGGCTCCCAGATTAAACTTAGAATCTTCTCCAAGTGTAATAGGACCTCGAAGATGGCAGCCTTCCATCACTTCGGCATTTTTACCGATATAGATTTTACCGGTTTTGGTATTCAGTGTGGAAAATTCAATTTCAGCACCTTCTTCAATAAACAAATCTTTTTTATCTCCTAAGAAGCCATTTGTTGAGGACAATTCCTGTGAAGTTTTTCCTTTGGTAAGCAATTCAAAATCGAAATCAATAGCGTGATGATTATAAGAAAATAAATCTTTCGGTCTTTTAAAGAAAATAAGATCTTCCTTAATATCCGTCATTTTTTCAATCTGATTCAGAGAAAAATCTTTCATATTGATTTTAGCAGCGATCAATTCGTCTTCATAAACCAACGCTTCCCCCGGCTTAAGATCTTTAATCTGCTGAATTACAGTTTCCGTAGGCAGAAAGTTCGGAACTAAAAAGAGACTTTCTTTTTCATCCGGACTTTTAAATTTATCCTGAAGATACATTTCTGTGAAATAAGACACTTCTGTGTTTTCCAGGATTTTCTGCCATCTCTCAGAGAATGTCAGGATTCCGCATCGCATTGCAGCAACCGGGCGGGTAAAAGTAAGTGGAAGAAAGTCTTCCCAATATTGTGCGTCTGAAAATACTAATTGCATTTTTTAGAAGTTAAAGATTAAAGGTTGGAGAATAGAGCCTGAGGTAAAGTTCAATGAAATGAACCTGCAGATTCTAAATTCTTTCTAAACAAAAATACAAAAAGATGTGGGAAGTTGGGAAATGTGGAATAAGTTTTGGCTAAAGCCAATGAATAGAATTTTTTATTTTATTAAACGGGCTAAAGCCCGTTCCTATTGAATATCAAGCAGGGCCTTGATTTACATAAAAAAAGTCTTCCAAAGATTGGAAGACTTCTATATTTTTAAGGATACAAAAATTACTTAGCGAATTTTTTGTATTTGTTCATGAACTTATCAACTCTACCAGCTGTGTCAACTAATTTAACTTTTCCTGTGTAGAAAGGGTGAGAACTAGAAGAGATCTCCATTTTGATTAGAGGATACTGCTGTCCTTCATACTCGATAGTGTCTTTTGTTTCCGCAGTAGACTTGCAAAGAAACACCTCGTCGTTACTCATATCTTTGAAAACAACAAGTCTATAATTTTCTGGGTGGATTCCGTTTTTCATAATACTATTTTTAAAAAAATTAAGTTTGCTTCCGAAATAGTAATGGATATTTCTCTGCTAAATTTTAGGTTGCAAAAATACAACATTTTTTCTAATTTCCAAATACTCAATTCATTTTTTTTTCTTGATAAGAAATTTAAAGTATTTTCGTTAAATTTGAAACCTACTTAAACTTTAATTTCAATGAAATTCAAATTATTACTGGCTTTTTCCTTCTGGATGTTACTGATAGTAGTATCGTGTAATAAGGATGATATTACGTTTGACAGCCCTACACAGGAGCTGAGGTTTTCAAGAGACACCGTATTCTGTGATACGGTATATCACCAGGTACGTTCAGAAACATATGTTGTAAAAGTATATAATAATGAAGATAAGGATATTATGATCCCAAGAGTAAATCTTGAAAAAGGAGCTGCTTCATTATATAGAATCAATGTAGACGGAAAACCTGGATATGATTTTAAGAATGTTCCTCTAAGAAAGAAAGACAGCCTTTATATTTTTGTTGAAATTGCTCCTACAGCTACCGGACCTGAAGCTATTGCTGAAGACAAAGTTCTTTTCACTGGACCTACGGGACAGCAGCATGTGACTTTATTTTCTGTAGTTCAGGATGCTGAATTTTTTATTCAGACTCCCGGGAACCCGAATGTAATTACCAATTCTACAACGTGGAATAACAATAAAGCAAAGATCATCTACGGAAACCTTACCATCAATCCAAGTGTAACTCTTGATATAAATGCTGGAACCAAAGTATATTTCCACAAAAACAGTGGAATGAAAGTTTCTTCCGGAGCGGTCTTAAATATCAACGGAACAATGGCCGATCAGGTTATTCTTCGTGGAGACAGAAATGATCCTTATTATGATACCATTCCTAAAAACTGGAATTCTATCAAAATGGAAGCAAATTCTACTCTTAAAATGAACCATGCAAGACTTTTCGGAGGAACGAGAGGGCTTGATATGAGACAAACCAATGCTACTATTACCAATTCATTCATCCATACATTCTTTGAATATGGAATTTACGCAGTAGGTTCTACCGTGAATGCCAATAACCTGGTGATGAACAATTGTGGTTTATCATGTATCGGAATTTTCCTGGGTGGAAAACACAGCTATACCCATGCTACCATTGCAAACTATTCTAAAACAATGAGTTCTTTCGACAGAGCAGGAATTTTTGCAGCCAATGAATGGAAGAATGATGCAGGGCAAACACAGCAGGGAGCTCTACAACAGCTTAACATCAAAAACAGTATTGTATATTCTGACAGAGATGATGCTGTTCATTTTGAAGCAACCCCTGGACAACAGTTTGAGTTCTTACTTCAAAATTCACTCATAAAATATACCAGCGCTACAGGTGCAGGCTTCACTTTTGACAATAATCCAGGTGTAGTACAAACAACAAAGAATACAGATCCTCAGTTTGTCAATTATTTCATGGCTAAAATGAATTTAAGAGTAAAATCTACTTCACCAGCTATAGGAAAAGGGAATGCGGCTGTTGCAGCAACCGTACCTTTCGATATTGTCAATGTATCCAGAACGACTAACCCAACTCTAGGAGCTTATCAATAATGGAAATTACCCAGTTACAAAAACAAGTCGATGAATGGATCAAAACCATTGGGGTAAGATATTTTAATGAGCTTACCAATATGGCGATGCTGACAGAGGAAGTAGGTGAAGTGGCAAGAATCATTGCCAGAAGATATGGTGAACAAAGCGATAAGGAAAGCGATAAGAATAAAGATCTTGGTGAAGAACTTGCAGATGTACTTTTTGTAACATTATGTCTGGCCAACCAGACCGGGGTAAATCTGCAGGACGCTTTTGACAGAAAGATGAAAATAAAGACTGACCGGGATAAAGACCGGCATCAGAATAACGAAAAACTTAAATAATTATAAATGATGAGTTGGAATTATCAATGAATTGTAAACTCATCATTTTTAAATATAATGTAGATCATAATGAAGCTAGAAAAATCAAAATTATTAGGAGGAAAAACAGTACAGATCAGCGGTTCGAAAAGTATTTCGAATCGTTTATTGATTCTGGAAAGTTTGTTTAGCAATATAAAAATCGGAAATTTATCCAATTCTCAGGATACACAGCTATTGAAAAAGGCATTATCTGAGGATACGGAAGTGGTAGACATTCATCATGCGGGAACGGCAATGCGTTTTCTTACTTCTTATTATTCTATTCAGGAAGGGAAGACGACTATTCTTACCGGATCTGGGAGAATGAAAGAAAGACCGATCAAAAACCTGGTAAGTGCTTTGAGAGATCTTGGAGTAGAAATTGAGTATATGGAGAATGAAGGTTTTCCCCCTTTAAAAATTATAGGAAAAAAGATTACTCAAACGTCTGTAAATGTTCCGGCAAATATTTCAAGCCAGTTTATCACGTCTCTGCTTCTTGTTGCTGGAAAACTGGAAAACGGACTGGAAATTAATCTTGTAGGGGAAGTTACATCAAGGTCCTATATTGAAATGACTCTTGATATTCTTACTAAGTTTGGGATACAAAACAGCTTTGAAGGAAATACAATCAAAGTACACCCTTTCACTCCTGACAACAATGCTGAAGTAGTACATTATGAAGTGGAGAGCGACTGGAGTTCGGCTTCTTACTTCTACTCTATCTGTGCATTAGGAAGAGAAACGATTCACCTGAAAAGTTTTTACAAAGAATCAACGCAGGGAGATTCTGCAATTGCCAATATCTATGAAAAGTTCTTTGGAATCAAAACAAGTTTTTCTGAAGACGAACATAAACTCACTCTGGAACCTCAGCCAGATTTTTCTTTTCCTGAGAAAATTGTTTTGGATATGAATAACTGCCCTGATATTGCACAGACTCTTTGTGTAACAGCAGCAGCCTTAAATATTCCTTTTGAGATTTCCGGATTGGGAACATTAAGAGTAAAGGAAACCGACAGACTTCTTGCATTATATAATGAGCTTAAAAAACTTGGTACTGTAACAGAAATTACGGATTTAACCATTAAATCTATCAGTTTTGGAGAACCGGAAGACGATATTTCGATCAAAACGTACCAGGATCACAGAATGGCAATGAGTTTTGCTCCGTTTAGTCTGATTAAAGAACTTAATATTGAAGATGAAGATGTAGTAGAAAAGTCTTATCCAATGTTCTGGAAAGATCTTGAAAATATACTGACCCATTAATTTCAGAATATAAGAATGTGGTAATTTGAAAATGATTTTTATTTCGGATTTCCACATTTTAATTTTATATAATAACCATGAAACATTGCTTTTTCTTTTTGTTTGTTTTATCTGTTTCAAGCTTATCTGCCCAGAATCTGAAAAGTTTTTCGGTTCCGAAAGGGTATACTCAGATTGCAGAAGCCAAAGGTGATCTTGACAAAGATGGAAAAGATGAAATTATCCTGATATTTAATACGGATATAAAAGCATCAGACATGCAAAACCCGGAAGGTACAAGTGACTACCAAAGGGTTTTTTATATTCTGAAAAAGGAAAACAGCGGTCTAAAAGTATGGAAAGAAAATTCTGCCATTCTTTTTTCAAGCGGATTCGGATTTTATCCTTCTGATAATACTCTTGAAATCAATATAAAAAATAACTGTCTTACTATTGAACAGCAGTTTTTTACCAATTCCAGGCATACCCAGCAATATAAACATACCTTCAGATTTCAGAACGGAGATTTCTATCTGATAGGTTCATATGATCATTTTGAAGACACCTGTGATTTCAGTTTTACCAATGAAATCAATTTCTCTACAGGAAAGGTTATTGTTGACAGAGAATATTCATCCTGTGATGATGAAACTAAAGTACCCGAAAACTTACACAAAGAATTTACCCATAAATTCCCGCTTATTAAAATGAATGATTTCTTTATCGGAGATCACAACTTCAGACTTCCCGGGCTGAAGGAGGATTTTGTTTTTTAGGATGGAAGATTGAAACTGAATGCTGGATATTACTTTTTGCTTATTTTTAAACGCAAAGTAAAATAATTCTATCGTCATATTAAAGTAAGCTAAGAGGCCGACATATGTCGTTGATGAAGCTGGATTTTATGTATTCGTTTAGAAAAAATCAATTTCATTGATTTCATCTTTGCTCACTCTATATTTCCAGAACAAAAAATAAACTTTGCGTTAATAAAAATCTATCTTCCAGCTTCCTGACTTTATACCAACTTAATTATCTATTAAAGTTAAATTAACTCCTCATGTTTTGATATATTCTTATTTTTAAGCTGCATTAAAAAATAAAAAAACTATGTTCAAACAAAACATGAAACGTTTTACAGCCATCACTCTTGGGGTTGTGACTGCGTCTATCTTTTTTCCTGTTCAAACGACAGCATGATGGAAAGAGATTCTAATGAAACCTCTTCAATGTCCTTAGCAAAAGTAAGTAATAAGACTTCATTACTGCCTATCACAATGAATAGCTGGATGTCTGGTCTTCAGGATAATATTTCTATTTCAAAAATTTCCATTCCCGGAACTCATGATTCCGGAGCACGTGTAGATGCCCCTGTTGTATCAGGTACGGCTAAAACTCAAGACCTCAGCATTGCAGAACAACTGAATGCAGGAGTACGTTTTCTGGATATCCGCTGCAGACATATTGACAATGCTTTCACTATTCATCACGGAGCGATTTACCAAAATCTGAATTTTGATGATGTATTGAATGCGTGTTATGCCTTCCTTAACAGCCATCCGTCTGAAACGATTATTATGTCTGTAAAGGAAGAATATGACGCTTCAAACACAACCAGAAGTTTTGAACAGACATTTGATTCTTATGTACAGAAAAACTCTTCTAAATGGGATCTTGGAGCCAATATTCCTACATTAGGTGCTGTGAGAGGAAAGATCAAGTTATTAAGAAGATTTTCTTCAGGAACAACTAAGGGAATCAACGCTTCTCCTTGGGCAGATAATACGACATTTGACATCAACAATTCCGGTGTACAGCTGAAAGTTCAGGATTATTATAAGGTAACGAACAATGATGATAAATGGAACGGAATTTCCAGCCTGCTTAATGAAGCAAAAAATGATAGCAATGGTAAACTTTTCGTGAACTTCACCAGCGGATATAAGCCTGGAATCTTCGGGATCCCAAGCATTCCGACGGTATCCAACAATATTAATCCAAAACTTAAAACATTCTTCCAAACAAATACTCACGGATCATATGGAGTAATGCCTATTGACTTTGTGAATGCTGAGCTGTCTGAGCTCATCGTGAAAACCAATTTCTAATTTATTATTTGTTAGATATATCCATAGGCTGTCTCTCTTGTTGAGGCAGCCTTTTTGAATTTTGTTCTGCCTTTATTTCTCGCAGATTTTGCAGATAACGCAGATTATCCACAAACACCTGCTTAATCTGGGAAGCCTTAAATTAATACACAAAAAAAGGCTGTTTCCATAACGAAACAAACCCTCTTTGTAAAAGTAAAAGTATTAAAATTAAAAGCTATTTTTTAATTCCGTAAGCCTCCAATATTTTATTGAAGATCTCTGTATTTTCAAACAGTCCTGTGAATTCTTTGGAATTCGGTCCGTAAGCAAAAACACTTGACGGAATAGAGGTATGATCGTTGGTACTGAAATTTCCGAATACCCAGCCGTCTTTCAGGCTTCCATCCAAAAGAGTTAAGCCTCCTGTTTCATGATCTCCTACAACGATTACTAAGGTTTCTTTATTCTCGTCAGCAAATTTCATCGCCTTACCAACGACATGATCAAAATCCAGTAATTCTGTAACCAGCTGTTCGATGTTGTTGCTATGCCCTCCACCATCAGTCTGAGAGGCTTCTATCATCATAAAGAATCCTTTTTCATTCTTCTTTAAATCATTTAAGGTAAGATCGAATGCATCAGCAAGCCAATTTCCTCTTCCGTTGGTGATTCTTTGTGAAGCCAAAGGGTCAATAACCAGAGTACGGTTGTTTATTGTAGTCACTGATTTCAGATCCTGATACAAATCAACTTTAGCCTCTTTAAATTTCTTCAGATTTTCCTGAGATAATCCACTTGTAGGACCACCAATCAGAATTTTCGTTTTTGAAGCCGCAAAATCTTTCAGAATAGGTTCTGAGCTGTTCCTGTTATCAGAATGTGCGTAGAAGTCAGCAGGAGTAGCATCTGTAACATCTCCTGTGGAAATCAATCCCGAAACCATTCCTTTCTCAGCGATAATATCAGGAATCTGTGCCAGTGCTTTCCCCATATTATCAACTCCTACAAAAGTGTTTTTGGTCTTTACACCAGTCGCAAATGCTGTAGAACCCGGTGCTGAATCTGTAATGTAAGCATTGGATGAATTGGTTTTGGAAAGGCCTGTGGATTTCATGTTGAAAACATTCAGCTTCCCTTTATTGGCTGTAAAGGCAGCATAATATTGAGGCAAAGAAGTTCCGTCCGGGATAAGGAGGATAACATTCTTTACTTTTTTCTCCACTCCGTCTGATTTATAAGTCGGTGTATAAGTGCTGTACTCTTTTGTATTTTTATAAAAGTTTTTCGGAATAGCATTCGTGAACTTTTTAAGATCCGGAATGTGATCAGTATTGATATAATCTACTCCCAAATCCATAAAATTTACCCATGCATTCGGAAAGTCCGGAGCCCCATAAAAACGAACAGGCTTTTGCTGGGAATGTGCTTTTTCAACGGCCGTTTTAATCCTTGCCGTTCCTTCGTCTCTAGGAATTCCTTTTCCATTCCATTTTACCAATCCCGGAAGGTCTGCACTGAACATACCAACTCTTTTCAATTGGTCTGCAGAATAGCTTTTATCAAGATCTCCATCAAAGTAAAGATAGTTCGGATAGTTTTTAAAATCTCCCGGCTGAGGTCTGTCTCCAGTAATCACAATTTTAATTCCTGTGTTTCCTGTAATCTCGGGATATTTCTTTAATGTACTGACCAAAGCTGCCAGTGATGTTTTATAATCTTGCTTAATATCAATCAGCAGCTGCAGTTTTTTGTTGACATCCGGATAGATATTCCCTTTGTTCAGCTTGATCTGTTTTGAAATAGGATCAAGATACAAATTTTCCAATGTTCTGTCCGCAGAAAGTTCTTTGTCAGTATGAGCTACCCAAAGTTGATCCTTTACCAGAAAAACATCTGCCTCGATGGAACCAAAGTTGGCATAATAAGCCTCCCAAAAAGGGATCTCCTGCATATAATCATTATGTGAATGTGCATTCCCTACATTGTAATGTAAATAATTCTGTGCCTGATTTTTGGAAAAAACAGCCAAGGCCAGTATAGCCCATATTTTTGATAATTTCATTCGTATATCTTTATTATTTATGGATTGAAAGGAACGCCTAACATCCATATCGATGTATGTCTACATTTGCCATGGACGTTTAATAATCCCTTTGAAAAAACTATATCATCACAGAAATCTCTGCAATGATATAGTGACCCATAATAAGGTTAAATTTTACCAGCCTTCATTTTGTTTGATGATCCCATGACTGTTTACGATTTCAGCCTGAGGAACTGCCCAAACATTATGTACAGCTGGATTAAAGTTTCTTGCTGCCCAGACTACCTGTCCATTGATACCGTGCAGAGGCTTGGCATACGCTGCCTGTGCATCTCCCCAACGTACAAGGTCTCTGTGTCTGTCTGCCCATTCACCTGCCAGTTCACAACGTCTTTCATGTTTCAGATCTGCTATTGTACATCCGTTTTTCGCAGACAACCCGGCACGTACTCTGATCATATTGATCTCCTGATCTGCAGATTTCCCCTGCATCAATAAAGCTTCTGCTTTGATAAGAATTACCTCAGCATAACGCATGATCGGAACGGCAAGGTCTGTACATGGATAATCTCCGTTAGCACTCACGTGACCGCTGTTCAATTGATATTTGAAGGCATCCATATATTTATTGAACTGGTATCCGGTAAGAGAATTGCTTGAAGCATATGTTCTTTCCTTTCCATTAAATGTAAACTTGTCACCTATTTTCAGGATGGTAGCACTTCTTCTAAGGTCTCCTGCTTCGTATTCGTCAAATAGCTCTTTAGTTGGTTGAAAATACCCCCAGCCGTTATATTCTCCCCATCCTTTATTTTCAAGCATTACTCCTGGAAGAATACTTCCCCATGCGGTAAACTTAGGCGTTCCAGGGATAGACCAGATATATTCTGAGCTGTAGCTGTTTTCAGCCTTGAAGACATCGGAAAAATTGTTCAGAAGACTTCTGTTTCCTTTCGTCATTACTTCATTAGCCCAAAATTCTGCATTCTTCCAGTCTTTCATAAACAGATATACTTTTGCCAAAAGCGCCCATGCAGCAGCTTTATGAGGCCTTCCATAATCTTTTGCAGGAAGCTCTGCCTGAGTAGGTAATAATTCTGCGGCTCTTTTCAGGTCGTTTACGATGTAAGTATAATTTTCCATCACGTTTGCCGCTCTCGGAATCGGGTTTGGGTCAGGATCTTTTGAACGGTCGATAATAGGAATCCCTGCTTTTTCATTCCCGTAAGAATAGGCAAGTTCAAAATACATTCTGCTGCTCATGAACAAAGCTTCTCCAAGATATTTGTTTTTGATAGCCTGTGAAGTCTGGATATTATCAATATTACGGATCACACGGTTGGCAACTCCGATTACGTTGTATCTTTTGTTCCACTGGGTTTCAAGATCTCCTGCAGCGATGTAATTGCTGCTGAAATTTTTTGCATTATCCGCTTCACTTTTCGCTCTTCCGGTCACCATATCATCACTGGCATTGATAAACCAGAAAAGACCTCTTCCATAAAATTCTCCGTCGAATAAAGGCTTATACATGGCGTTTGCCCCGGTAATCAGATCATTCTCTGTCTTCCAGAAACTGGCTTCGGTAGGGGTACCTTCCGGCTGAACATCCAGCTCTCCTGTACACGATAAAAGCATTACGGATATTCCTGAGATTAAAAATATTTTATTGAATAATTTCATTTTTTTACTTTTTGTTGGTTAAAAAATTATAAACCGATCTCCACCCCAAAGATGAATGAACGTGCCTGAGGATATCTTCCGGTATCTACACCATAAGAATTCATTCCTACTTCAGGATCAAATCCTGTATATTTCGTTATCGTAAACAAGTTGTTGGTCGTCATATACACTCTCACTTTGTTTACATCCAGCTTGCTGTAAAGCTCTTTCGGTAATGAATATCCGATAGTAAGGTTCTTCAGTCTTAAATATGATCCGTCTTCTACATAGAAATCCGATACTTTGGAGTAATTACCGCTTGGATCTCCGTGTACCAGCCTTGGAATATCAGTATTCGTGTTCTGAGGCGTCCATGCATTCAGGATATCTCGGTCCATATTATAGTTTTGTCCTGTTCCACCTGGGTTCAAAGAAATAAACTTCATTCCGTTGAATATTTTATTTCCGTATACTCCCTGGAAGAATAGGTTCAGATCAAAGTTTTTCCACGTCATATTGTAAGAGAATCCGTAAGAGAATTTAGGATAGGGGCTTCCAAGATTGACAAAGTCATTATTATTAAGCACTCCTGTATTTCCTTCTTTTTTCAGGAATTTGATATCTCCCGGTTTAGCATTCGGCTGGATAAGGTTTCCATTCGCATCTTTATAATTGTTGATTTCTTCCTGAGTCTGGAAAATTCCTCCGGTCTTATAGCCATAGAAAGAATATAGAGGATCACCTACTTTTATACGGGTTGGTTTCAGTACTCCCCTTACTCCATTGTCGTTGATAAATATCTCATCTACATTAGCTAACTGCTTTACCGTATTTTTTAGTTGACTCATTGTCGCTCCGACAGAGAACGTAAAATCACCTGAAACTACCTTGTTATAATTGATCCCTAATTCATACCCTTTATCCTGGAACAATCCTGCATTTACATACTGATTATTATAAGTTGCCGTACTTGGTAAGCTTACGTTGAATATCTGATCTTTGGAATTCTTTATGAAGTAATCGAACTGTAAAGAAAGGCTGTTGTGAAAGAATGAAGCATCCACCCCAAAGTTGGTTTGCTCAGATTTACCCCATTTCAGATCCGGATTGGGACGTGTAGTGGCATAATACGCAATATTCTGAGAAGGATCCTGACCGAAAATAACATTATTATCTCTCGTCATCAATGGATTCACAGCTTGTGGTGAAATTCCTCCAAGGTTACCCAGAATACCATAACTTCCTCTCAGTTTTAGACTTGAAAGCCATGAAATTTCCTGCATAAAGTTTTCTTTCGAAACTACCCACGCACCGGAAACCGCATAATAGTTTGCAAATCTGTTTTGTTTTGCTACCAGTGAAGAACCGTCTCGTCTTCCCAATAAACTTACAATATACTTTCCTGCATAGTCGTAATTTACTCTCGCCAGATAAGAAACCAAAGATTGTTTGAATCTGTAACTGGAAACATCTTTATTGGTATCCGCAGCATTCTGAAGGTGTTGGAAAACCTCAGCTTCACTTCTGAAATCGTAAGATTTTGCTACAAAACCATCATCAATTGTTTTCTGGAAAGTAAACCCTCCAAGAAAATCAAAATTATGCTGCCCGGCAGAAATTTTATAGGTTAACAACTGCTCTGCAAGTGCTGTAGATGAATTGTTAGACTGGTATTCTAGATTATTGGTATCGAAAATTTTTCCTACTTCCAAAACCCTGTACGTAAAGTTTTTTACATCCCCCAGCTTAAACGTCTGTGAGAAGTTGGAACGGAATTTCAAATCTTTTGCTAAAGTAATTTCAGCATAAGGATTAATTAAAATCTCATGAGTAGGATTTCTAATGCTGATCCTTTTAAGATAAGCAACCGGGTTGATCATATCTCCGTAACCTCCTGCCACATCAATCGGCAATCCTGAAAAAGCACCGTTGGGAGTATATACCGGAACATTTGGCGGATAATACATGGCGGCTACTAAAGCTCCCGTATATCCACTTTTTGTATCGGCTGTATTTCCGTCAGAGTAATTATAATACATATTTTCTCCAATCGTCAACCAGTCTTTTACTTTATGTTCAGAGTTGACTCTGAAATTGTATCGTTTTGCCTGAGTATTCAGTAGGATCCCTTCCAGACTTCTGTGGTTCATTCCCACAAAATATCTGGATTTTTCACTTCCTCCGCTTAGGTTGATATTGTATTCCTGAATAGTTCCTGTCCTGAAAATTTCTTTCATCCAGTCTGTTCTGGTAATTCTTCCGTCAGGATATTGGTTAGGGTTAAAAGCTATTGGTAAGCTGCCCAGTTTTCCGGCATTTTCATAGGCCTTGTACATCACATCCTGGAATTCAGCCGCATTCAGAGATTCTTTCAGTCTCCATGCCTGATTCACTCCGTATTTAACATCAAAATCTACCGTAAGATTTCCTTTTTTCCCTCTTTTAGTGGTAATAAGGATAACCCCTCCGGAAGACCTTGCCCCATAAATCGCTGCAGAAGCATCTTTAAGTACAGAAATATCCTGTATATCGTTGGGATTAATAGACGGTGTTCCGTTAAAAACCACTCCATCTACCACATAAAGAGGAGTTTCTCCATTGATTCCTCCCAGACCACGAATATTTACCTTAGGTGCTCCGTTAGGATCTCCACCTTCGTTCACTACAGTTACTCCGGGAGCTTTACCCTGAAGAACTTCTCCTACCCCAGACAGAGACCTGGAAGTAAGCTTATCCAGTGAAGCCTCCGAAACAGCGCCGGAAACTTTACTTTTTTTCTGTGTTCCGTATCCTACAACAACAATCTCGTCGATGGATTTTTCTTTTAAGCTGTCTTTTTTCTGAGCGAGGAACATCGGTGAAGCTGATATTGCACCAATAAGTAATACCCTACCCGTTAAATAAGTTACTGAGACAGGGATTTTAAATACATTCATGATATCCTTTTTGATTAGGTGCAAAATTAGATCAGTTCGCTCCCACCACTCATTAAGGTTTCCTTATGTTTTTATTAAGAAATTTTAGCTTTTTACAGACATCACCTACCACACAAACAAGTTAAAACTATAACAATCAATAACATATGTAATTAAAAGTAATCATTCCGTTGATATTCTATGCATGATTGAGATTAACTTTATTTTAAGTTTATCATCCCTTGAAAAAAATATCAAAACAAGCATTTAAGCCATTTCAGAAATAATAAGTGGCAGAGTTCCTATTTCTTTTTTTACATTTGCTGAAAATAGATTTTACTTTTGAACACAGATCTGAAAATGATCTGATGGATGTCAGAAGAAAAATAAAAACAATAAAAATCATACGAATTCAATGACCATCATCATTACAGGAACCTCATCAGGAATCGGGTTTGCATTGGCCGAATATTTTGGAAAAAAAGGGCATAAAGTATACGGATTAAGCCGAAAACACACAGAAAGCCAATACTTCAGGTCTATCCCTACTGATGTTACCGATAACACTGCTGTTCAGAATGCTATTGCTGAGGTTTTAAAAACAGAAACCAGAATTGATGTTCTGATCAATAATGCCGGAATGGGAATGGTAGGTGCTGTGGAAGATTCCAGCAAAGAAGATATTTTAAAACTTTTCAGTCTGAATCTTGCCGGACCTGTACAAATGATGAGCGCTGTTCTTCCGAAAATGCGTGAACATAAATTTGGAAAAATCATCAATGTATCCAGTATTGGAAGTGAAATGGGTCTGCCTTTCCGTGGATTTTATTCTGCTTCAAAGTCTGCTCTGGATAAAGTAACGGAAGCGATGAGGTATGAAGTATATCCATGGAATATTGAGGTATGCTCACTGCATCTGGGAGATATCAAAACCAATATTGCAGAAAACAGGGTTATAGCACAGGTTTCACAACCGTATAAAAATGTTTTTGACAAAGTTTATGCGCTGATGAATTCCCATGTAAATGATGGAACTGAGCCTTTGGAAGTGGCAGAATACATTGAAAAACTTTTAGCAAAAAATAAATGGAAAGCTCATTATTATTTTGGTAAATTCGGGCAGAAAATCGGAGTTCCGTTGAAATGGATTCTTCCACAGGGAACTTATGAAAATTTGATGAAGAAGTATAATAAACTGGACTAGTTTCAGTTGTATAGAAAGCTAATTAATAATATAATTTGTAAGCCATTAAGAAGTATTAAGTGGTAAAGAATGAGTAAGGCAAGCTTTGCTTTAAGTTTTATCTTATCATTACACTTAATTTCGTCACTTGTCTATGGTGTAGATACATTTGGATTGAAACTGTTTCTGAAAATATTTTTTGTACTGTTCTGCGTTTTTACACAAGCGCAGAAGAAGCAGTATTGGCTGATTGATACAGAAACCAAGATCAGAAAAAAAGTGAAGGATTCCACTTCTGCCGTAAAGTTCTTGGACTCATTGGCCCAGAATAATTATTTCTTTACCAAACTGAAAGATGTAAAAATAAAAGGCGACAGCACCGAAATTTTCTATGATAAAGGGAAGAATTTTAATCAAACTTATGTCAGCCTTACCGATTCTCTTGTTCAGAAGCTAAAGATTCAGAAAGATTTTTTTACTAAAAATTTAGATTCCACCAAGAAAAGCATCAACAAAACTTATATAGATGACGGGTATTCTTTCAGCAGAATAAAATCTAAATTTAAAGGTCAGAAAAACGGTTATCCAATCGTAGAACTTGACATCAACAAGAATGATAAAAGAACGATCAATAATTTTGTCGTTAAAGGATATGAAAAAGTTCCCAGAAGATTCATCAAAAACCTGGAAAAGGAATTTAAAGGTAAAAATTACGATGACAAAAACCTTCTGGCCATCAATAAAACTTTTCAGAGCCATCCCTTCCTGACTCTTGAACGGCAGCCACAAACCTTATTCACAAAAGATTCTACGAGTATTTACCTGTTTCTGGAAAAGAAAAAGACCAATACCTTTGATGGGGTAATTGGTTTCGGGAACGACAAAAGCTCTAAGTTTACGTTAAACGGTACGATGAATGTGAATTTCAGGAATATGTTCAACGGTTTTGAAACCGTCAATTTATACTGGCAGAGAAACCCTGATAAAGGACAGAATTTTGATCTCCAGGTAGATATTCCATACCTGTTCAAATCAAATGTCGGCATGAATGCAAAAGTAAATATCTACCGACAGGATTCTACATTTGCCAACGTAAAATTCCTTCCGGCCTTTTATTACCATATCAACAACCGAAATAAAATCGGTTTAAGGGCAACTTTGGAAAGCTCAACCATTATTGACACTCTGTACGTTCAGGGAAAAGATTATACCAAAAATGGGATCGGGATATGGTTTGAAATGACCGAGCCTACCGATATTGACCTTTTCCTTTATAAAACAAGGATCAATGCGGGATATGACTTTTTAACAACAACCTATTCTAAAAATAACATCAAAGCTACCCAAAACCAGTTTTATTTCTTTGGGGAACATAATTACCATATTTCGGGGAACCACTTCCTGAACATTAAGGCGGAAGGCGCCATGATGGATTCTAAAATAGAATTCTCTGCCAACGAATTATACCGTTTCGGGGGCTGGAACTCCATGCGGGGATTCAATGAGAACTCTCTCGCCGCCGATTTTTATTACTATGGAGGTTTGGAATACCGGTATCTGATCGGTAATCAGGCCTTTTTCGACCTCTTTGGGCAATACGGACAGCTCAATAATAAATCGCTGAAAGTAAAGCCTAAACTCTACAGTGTGGGGCTTGGTTTTAATTTCTTCATTCCTATCGGTCTGATGAGTTTCCAGCTGTCTAATGGTAACGAGTTCGGAAATCCTTTTAAGTTTAATGATATCAAAATTCACTGGGGGATTCTGAGCAGGTTCTAGAAATACAGCAAATTTTGTCCCGCTATTTCAGCTTCCTATCCTATTATTATTTATAATACAATAAAGCAAAAGTCCTTATACAAAAGACTATTTTGGTTTTACCATTCTATTAATTCTTTCTGTTAAAAAATATTAAAATCGTATTTTTATTTTAATACTTCATTAAAATACAGGTAACAGTGCTCCGCTAAATTTGTCTTCAAAAAAATGAAGAAGACTCTAGCTACTTTTGCCGTTTTTTTACTTCCCCTTTATTTTTCCGCTCAGGAAATCAATATCTCCGGAAATGTAAAATCAGAAAACGGTTCTAGTGTTTCCGGTGTGAACATCACCGACAAAAACACAGGAAAGACTGCTACTACAGATCAAAATGGTAATTTCACCATTTCTGCAAACCCTAAAGACATTCTTGAGTTTTTTGCTCCTGATTTTTCTGTTTATACCGTTGAGGTTTCTTCCAAAAAACAGTATTCTGTTGTTTTAAAAAAGCCGAACGAAAAACAGATTGAAGGGGTTGTGATTACCGCCTTAGGTATTGCCAAGAAGAAAGAAAAGATTGGGTATTCTACTCAGGAAGTGGGAACGAAACAGTTTGAGACCATCACCACTCCAAGTATTGGTAATTTATTCTCAGGGCAGGTAGCCGGTCTGAATGTTTCCAATCCAACCGGAATGCAGCAGGCGCCTCAGTTTACTTTAAGAGGAAACTCCAACTTGGTTTTTGTTATTGATGGGGTAATTGTGGAAAGAGAAGTTTTCCAGAATCTAGATCCTAACAATATTGAAAATATCAACGTACTGAAAGGAGCTACCGCTTCTGCACTATACGGTTCAAGAGGTCGTTATGGAGCTGTTTTGATTACGACAAAGACAGCTAAGAAGAAAGGATTCTCTGTAGAATTTTCTCAGAATACCATGATTACAGGAGGATTTACCAATCTTCCCAAAACCCAGACAGAATACGGTAACGGTTCTCACGGAAAATATGAATTCTGGGACGGAGCTGATGGCGGGGTGAATGATGGAGATATGATCTGGGGGCCAAAATTTGTTCCGGGTTTACAGATTGCCCAGTGGAACAGCCCCATTAGAGATAAAGTAACGGGACAAGTAGTTCCATGGTACGGAGCAGTGACAGGAACTCAATATGATGATAAATCAAGATATGAAAGAGTTCCGATCGACTGGAAATACCACGATAACTTAAGTACTTTCTTAAAGCCTGCGGTAATTAACAACAATAATTTCGCCATCAGCTATAGAGATAATAAAGATATATACAGGTTTTCAGGAAACTTCATGAATTATGATGACAGGGTTCCAAATTCTTATCTTCAAAAATATGGAATCAACTTTTCATCTGAAAACCACCTCGGAGATAAATTAATCTTCAACACGAAATTCAATTTCAACCAGGCTGTTACGCCTAATGTTCCCAACTACGATTACAACCCAAGCGGGCACATGTACACGATCCTGATCTGGATGGGAGGTGATGTAGATGGGAGAGCTCTGAAAAATCACATGTGGATTCCGGGAAGGGAAGGAACGGCACAAGCCAACTGGAACTATGCCTGGTACAATAACCCATGGTTTGGAGCTGAATATTATAAAAACCAGAACAGAACCAACATCATCAATGCTCAGACCGCTTTAGAATATAAGGCTACCCAGGATCTTTCGGTAAAAGGTAGAATATCTCTTGTGGAAAATCATAGCAAAACGGAAATATTAAGCCCTTATTCTTATTTCAATTACAGTGCACCAAGAAGTGGAGGGTATATTCTGAAAGATAATAAAACATGGAACCTGAACTATGATGTACTGGCCACTTACAAGAAAAAAATATCTGAAAACTTTGATTTTACCATCAATGCCGGAGGTTCAGCTTTCTATTATAAAAACAATAACAACGAAAGATCTACGGACGGATTAAAAGTTCCTGAAGTGTACACATTTGAAAACTCTATCGGAGCGCTGAAAAATTATGCCTATCTGAAGGAAAAGTTGATTTATAGTGCTTATTCCACGATTGATATCGGATTGTACAATGCATTCTTCATCAATATTTCAGGACGTAACGACTGGTCTTCTACTCTGCCTAAGGCCAACAGATCTTATTTCTACCCTTCTGCATCCATCAGTGCCGTTATTTCAAACCTGGTAAAACTGCCGGAGTCTATCAATATGTTGAAGGTTTCCGCTTCATGGGCGAAAGTTGCCTATGACTTCCAGCCTTATTCTATCAAAAATTATTATCTGAATAATCAAGGAATTACATTCAACGGAAATCCTACTTCTTATTACCCAACGACTCTGAATATAGAAAACTCTTTGAAGCCTGAACAGACAAAGTCTTATGAATTAGGGTTAAGCGCAGGTTTCCTGAACAACAGAATTACCTTAGATGCAACGTATTTCAGAACATTAGATTATAACAATATTTTAGAGTTCCCGGCTGCTGAATCATCAGGATTCACGTCTCAATATGTAAACGGGAATGAATATACCACAAAAGGTTTTGAAGTTTCCCTTGGGTTGGTTCCTATAAAAACAGCTGATTTCAGCTGGAAAACTTTAATCAACTGGAGTACTTATGAACAAAAGCTGACTTCCATCTATGACAATATGCCGAACTATAAAAACATCAAGTTAGGTGAAAGAATGGACAGCTATTATGACTACACATGGCAGAAATCTCCGGACGGAAAAGTCATTCTTGATGCTAATACAGGAATGCCGACAAGAGCCAATGCACCAAGCAACCTGGGGCATTTCAATCCAGACTGGACCTTTGGTTTCAACAACACTTTCAAATACAAAAAATTCACTTTAAATATCGGAATCGATGGAAGCATCGGTGGTGTGATGAGGTCTCAGGTAGTGGAAAAAATGTGGTGGGGAGGAAAACATCCTAATTCTGTAGCGTACAGAGATCTTGAATATGCAAATCCGGGATCTTATTATTTTGTACCGGATGGGGTTAATTTTAATCCAACAACCGGTCTTTATACTCCGCATACGAAAGCGATAAGCTTCCAGGATTGGGCACAGAATTATCCATACCAGGCAAGGGTAACACAGGATGAAAGTGAAGAGTTCGCCAATGTTTTTGACAGAACCTTTGTGAAGCTAAGATCTGTAGTATTAGAATATGACTTCTCTTCCCTGCTGAATCCGAAAGGAATAATAAAAGGTTTCACTGCCAATATTTCGGCCTATAACTTAGCGATGTGGAAAAAATCGAAGAATCTTTACTCAGATCCTGATTTCCAAATCAGAACAGGGAGAAAAGAGGATGTCAGTAATGATATTCAGGATCCATCCAGCAGATGGTTCGGAATCGGATTTAATCTTAAGTTTTAACTAAAAAGTACGTCAACAATGAAAAATAATATCAATATAGTGAAAGGGCTAAAAGGCAAAACAGCAAAAGGATTAATGAAGAGTATATTTGCTGCAGGACTTCTGACATTGGCTTCATGCGAATCTAATCTCGAGACCATTAATGAAAACCCTAATGATCAGGCCAGCATTGATCCTAAATTTCTTCTGACCTATGTGGAAAAATATACCTTCCAGGTAGACGGAGATAATATGTATGCCTCAAGAATGATGATTGGTACAGATGGCGAAAATTCATACCAGTATATGAAGTGGAATGATTTGTCCTTTGAAGTCTATACAAAAGGGCTTCTGAATACAGGAAAAATGATGCAGGAAGCTGAAAAAAGGGGAAATAAAAATTATCTGGCCATCGGAAAATTTTTGAGAGCTTATCATTTCTTCAATATCAGCTTAAAAGTAGGAAGTGCTCCGTATTCTGAGGCTGCAAAAGGAGAATCCGGAATTACACAACCTAAATATGATACTCAGGAAGCCATTATGTCCGGAATTTTATCAGAATTGAAAGAAGCGAATGATCTTATCAATACCAATGACAAAATTGAAGGTGATATTGTTTATAATGGAGATGCTTTAAAATGGAAGAAACTCATCAACTCATTCCGTCTGAAAGTTCTGATCACTCTATCAAAAAAAACTACGGTAGGAAGTTATAATATTGCTACAGAATTTGCTTCTATTGCAGGAAGCCAGTCTCTGATGACTTCCATTGCTGATAACGGGGAGCTGAAGTTTGCAGATGCTGCAGACAGCAGATATACAATGTTTAACAACAGCGGATATGGTTCCAGTTTGTATATGGCAGATTATTTCATCAATATGTTCAAAAGCAGACAAGACCCACGTCTGTTTACATTTGCAGCACAGACTACCGGAGCTAAAGAAGCCGGAAAAGCCATCACAGATTATACAGCTTATAACGGAGGAAATCCTACTTCTCCTTATTCTGACAATGCTGCTCTGATCACGGCAAAAAACATTTCTAAAGTGAACGACCGTTTTTATAAAGATCCAACCAATGAGCCGGCTTCAGTGCTGAGCTATTCTGAATTAGAGTTTATTCTGGCAGAAGCTACTGCCAGAGGCTGGATTTCCGGATCTGCAAAAACACATTATGATAATGCCATCAAAGCAAGTTTCAGTTTTTATCAGACATATGTAAAAAATCCGGGACAATATTTCTCAGGTTTTGATGTAAACCAATACCTGGCAACGCCATTGGTCGTTTATAATAATGCTGATCCTTTACAGACACAGGTGGAAAAAATCATGACCCAAAAATACATGACGATGTTCCATCAGGCACAATGGACTTCTTATTTTGACTATTTAAGAACCGGATATCCAAACTATCCTCTGAAAGATGGTGTTGCTGCACCGTTCAGATTCAGATATCCACAGTCTGAATACAACTATAACAGCAATAATTTAAAAGCTGCAGTAGCCGCTCAATATGGAGGAAATGATAATATTAACTCTAAACCTTGGTGGTTACAATAGAAATCTGATTAATTTTATATAAAACAAAGAAACCGCAGGAAAATCCTATTAACTTGCGGTTTCTTTCTTATTACGATTGAATATGAACAGAAGAGAATTTTTAGAAAAATCAAGTCTTTTATTAGCAGGATTGGGAACTTCAAGTGTTCTTCATCCTTCCATTTTAAAAGCTTTAGCCATTGATCCGGCTGCCCAGTCTACATTTTTTGATGCAGAACATGTCGTAATCCTGATGCAGGAGAACCGCTCATTTGACCATGCTTTTGGGGCACTCAAAGGAGTAAGGGGTTTCCTGGATAAAAGAGCTTTTATAAAGCAGGATGGACATTCCGTTTTCTTTCAAAAGAATGACGAAGGAAAATATGCATCTCCTGCCCGTCTGGATCTAAGAAATACAAAATCAACATGGATGAGTTCACTGCCCCACTCATGGGCAGATCAGCAAAAAGCTCTGAACAAAGGAAAATATGACCAGTGGCTTCAGGCTAAAGCCTCAGGAAATAAAGATTATAAAAATATTCCGCTGACATTAGGGTATTACAACCGTGAAGATCTTCCGTTCTATTATCAGCTGGCAGATGCATTTACCATATTCGATCAGTATTTCTGCTCATCTCTTACCGGAACTACTCCGAACAGATTGTTCCTTTGGTCCGGAACATTAAGAGAGCAGCAAAACGGAAAAGTAAAAGCTAATGTTGTTAATGAAAATATTGATTATGATAAAGCGAAACAGGCAAAATGGAAAAGTTTCCCGGAGATTTTAGAACAGCAAAATGTTTCGTGGAGAATTTATCAGAATGAAATAAGCCTTCCAAAAGGAATGTCCGGAGAGCAGGAAGCCTGGCTAAGTAATTTTACTGATAATCCTATTGAATGGTTTTCAAAATTCAACGTGAAGTTTTCAAAAGGATATTATCAGAATATCCCTAATATCATAGCCTATCTGAAACAGGAAATTGAAAAAAATCCTAAGCAGAAAGAAAGACTGGAAGCCATGATAGCTGAAGTTCAGGAAGATCAGGTAAAATACCATCCGGATAATTATTCAAAGCTTTCAAAAGAGGAAAAAAACCTTCATGAAAAAGCTTTCACTACCAATGTAAATGATCCTGATTACTGGAATCTGGAAATCGGAAAGGATGAAAACGGAGAAAGACTGGTTGTTCCGGAAGGAGATGTATTGTTCCAGTTCCGTAAAGATGTGGAAGAGAAAAAACTTCCACTGGTTTCCTGGCTGGTAGCTCCCGAACATTTCTCTGATCACCCGGGATCGCCATGGTATGGTGCATGGTATATTTCTGAGGTGTTGAATATTCTTACCAAAGATCCTGAAACATGGAAAAAAACAATATTTATCATCAATTATGATGAAAATGACGGATATTTTGATCACGTTCTTCCTTTTGCACCACCGGTGAATCCAAGCCAGCCTGTGGATATGAACGGAAAAGAAGGGGTAGAATATGTAGATCAATCCCAGGAATATATGTCAAATCCTTCATTAAAAAATTATGAAAAAATTGAAGGAACCGTAGGTCTTGGGTATAGAGTTCCCATGATCATCGCTTCACCATGGACAAAAGGAGGTTTTGTCAATTCTGAAGTGTCAGATCACACTTCTGTGCTGCAGTTTCTGGAGAAATTCATCATGAAAAAATTCAGTAAGAATGTTCATGTTGACAATATCAGTGACTGGAGAAGGGCAATATGTGGAGATCTTACCTCTGCCTTCAATTCTTCCAGTGTAAAAGCTCCACAGATGAATTATCTGGATCAGAAAGAGTATACCAAAACCATCAATGCAGCCAAAAACAAACCTGTTCCCAACTTGAAATGGTATTCTGAAAGTGAGCTTAATAATAATTTACTTGAAATTCAGGAAAGAGGGCTGAAACCATCTAATCCGCTGCCTTATCATTTTCATGTCAATCTGGAAGCCGGGAATATAAAAATGAGCAATTTAAAAGAGAATGGAGTTCCTTTGCTTGTCTACGACAAAACTCAATTCAACAGTACTCATTATCATTTTTCATATGCATTATATGCAAAGCAGGAATTGTCCCATGCTGTACATTCCGGAGCATATGAGTATGAAGTTTTCGGTCCCAATGGCTTTTTCAGGAAGTTTAAGGGAAGCAATATTCCAGAATTAGAGATAGTTTTGGTGAATATGACTTCAAAAAATCAGATTGAACTGATCATCAGAAACCACAAAAGCAAAAATATTTCCATAAGCATGGAAGATCTGTACGGAAAAAATAAAAAAACAATTTCTGTACAAAAACCGGAAGAAAAAATCAGTATCGATCTTGATAAAAATAAAGGCTGGTATGATTTGAAATTAACGCTAAACGATCATCTATGGCATTTTGCGGGAAGAATAGAGACCGGAAAAGTTTCTGTATCTGATCCGCATTGGGCATAAAAAAATGATTCAAATATCTACAAAAACCTGTACCAAAACGTACAGGTCTTTTTTTGAGTTATCTTTAAAGCATCTTTCAATTATAATGCATTACATAATGCAAATAAGCATCAATATGAAAATTATTGTATTTTTTTTTCAAAGTATACTGAATTTCGTTATATTCACTTAACTAATTATCAGTATCATGAAAAAATTAAATTTAACTATTGCAATGTCTTTATTTGCGTTTGCCCTGTCTGGAAATCTGAGCGCGCAGGATACCAATTCGGATGGCCATACCGTCACAATTTCTATTCCTGAAGTTGCTTTGGTAGATATTGAACCAGCTGCCACGAAAAATATTACTCTTGGATTTACAGCGCCTACAGAAGCAGGGAATCCTATTATTCCAGCTACGGCCAACACTACTTTATGGCTTAATTATTCTTCTATCAAATCTGTTGCAGATCCTACCCGTAATGTAAGTGTAAGCATGAATGCTATCATCCCTGGAGTTGATCTTCATGTAACTGCTGCTGCAGCTACCGGAGCCGGAGCTGGTACATTAGGAACATCCGCAGGTCTATTGACTTTAAGTGCTGCCGGCCAGACTATTATTTCTGGAATTGGAAGTGCTTATACAGGAAATGGAGCTAATAACGGCCACAATCTTACGTATGCTCTTGCTGCAGGAAGCGGCCCTGGAGGGGTGGCAGCTTATGCAGACTTACAGGCAACAGCCACTGTAGTAGCTACCGTTACGTATACAATATCAGACAATTAGAATTTAAATAAAATTCTTTTCTGCATTCGAAAACAAGAAGAAGCTGACATTCAGTTTCTTCCTGGTTTTGTATTATTAATGATTAACTCCAAACTTTAAATAATGATG
The DNA here is from genome assembly GCF_021869745.1 of Chryseobacterium sp. MEBOG07. Lineage (NCBI taxonomy): Bacteria > Pseudomonadati > Bacteroidota > Flavobacteriia > Flavobacteriales > Weeksellaceae > Chryseobacterium > Chryseobacterium sp. MEBOG07. Next base: position 741,982 of record NZ_CP084579.1, on the reverse strand, counting down.
ATGATAAAGCGTATTCTTCTTTTGATCACCCTGATGTTGCAGTTCAGCTTTTTACATGCCGGTATTGTGATTCTCAACGGGCTTACGCATTCTTACAAAATTGAAAACGGAAAGGTCTACAAAGGAAAAGTTGCCATTGAAAATACAAGCAAAAATCCTCAAAGTGTAAAATTGTTTTTACAGGACTTTACCTACCAGGCTGACGGAACCATCAATTACACAACACTGCATACCAACAAACGCTCCAATGGAGAATGGATAAAACTTAATACCAACCTGATCACTCTTAAAGGTAAAGAGAAAACAGAGGTATTTTATGAAATTACGGTTCCCAATCAAGCCATCGATCCCGGAAGCTATTGGAGTGTCATCATTGTAGAACCGGTGGAGGACATAAAACCTAGTGACAATAAAGCAGGAGTAAACATTACTTCTGTTATACGATATGCTATCCAGATCATTACAGATTCTGAAACAGAAAAAGCCAATCCAATCCTTAAGTTTGAAAGCGTAAAAGTAGAAAAACAAGAGGGAAAGCAGACTGTAATGGTGGCCATAGCGAACAATGGCAATCTTTATTGTAAACCAACAACGGCTATTGAAATCTATAATCGTAAGACGGGGGAAAAATTAGGTACGTATTCAAGTTTAACGATGGGACTTCTACCCAATACGTCCAAAACATTTTACATTGATATCAGTAAAGTACCTCCAGAAAAATATAAAGCTGCAATTATAGCAACTGATGAAGAGGAGAATGCATTTGCACTCAATGTGGAATTAGAAGTAAAAAATGATTAGAACTTGGACTTTATTTATTATTATATCATTATTCCCGGTATTTATTTTTTCTCAACAGCAATCTAACCGATTGATGAGTAAAAAAGATAGTTTATTACCGGGAATGTCTACTTCTATCCCATTCACATTAGAAAATAATTCAGCTGAAAACAGGACATATGATATTTCTGTGGGTACCTCAAGTTCACATATTATCCCGATATTAGTAAAAGGAGAACTTCAAATTGCTCCTCACGAAACATCAGTCTATCTGGTTCCTCTGCGTATTGCAACAGAAACTGGCCAGGGTATCTATTCTGTAACATTGAATATTACAGACAGAAATAATGCAATATCCTTTGCAAAAACTTCAAAAATCACTGTTTCCGGAAACCGGAATATATCTGTCACAGTTTTGAGTTCACCAGAGTTTGTAAGGGCTGGAGAAACTATCCGCGCTTCTTTTCTTTTAAAAAACAATGGCAATGTAACAGAAGATATTATTTTGGAAAGTAAAAATGCCATTGTTGATAATGAATCATCATTAGTATTGGCCCCCAATGATTCAAAAATCATGACCATTCATAAAGTAACAAATCCTGAACTTTCTCAAAACGAATTTCAGAATCTTAATCTTTCGGTTTATTCAAAAGGTAATTTCAAAGACAATCAGAGTGTCTATATAAGCACTCAGGTGATATCAGTAAAACCATCTGAAAACGACATTTACCACAGGCTTCCCGTTTCCGTTTCATTATCTTTCATTGGAATGCAGAATATGGGAATGTATAATGATGGCTTTCAGGGAGAAATCTACGGTAAGGGAACACTTGATAAAGACAATAAAAACCAGATTGAATTTCGTGCTGTCACGCACAATCCTATAGAGCTTAATACATTTACCCAATATGAGGAGTATTTTGTGAATTATAAACGGGATAAATTTTCGGTTCATCTTGGTGACAAAACTTATTCTTCTTCATATCTCACAGAGTTTGCAAGATATGGCCGTGGTGCAGAAGTTCGATATGATTTTAATAAAGTAAGTTTTGGTGGTTTTTACAACCATCCCAGGTTTTTCAGGGATATAAAAGATGAGTTTAATTTTTATTCAGCGTTTAAGATCAGAAAAGAGTCTGAAATTTCTGTAGGATATCTTTACAAGACTCCTAGAAAGGGAGAAATCAATTACAGTGATGTAAGGCTAGACTCTGACGCTCATCTTCCCTATGCTAAAGGAAAATTTAAAATCACAAAAAATATTAATCTTTCCGGCGAAGCTGCATACAGCACAACCAAAAAAACGGATGGTACAGCTTACATCGTTCAGGCCGAAGCTAATTTTGAAAGATTCAATGGAAGCTTAATGTATATGAAAGCAAGCCCTGAGTTTGCAGGATATTTCACGAATACCAATACTTTTAACGGTAATATTTATTACAATATTTCTAAAAAGTTGAGTGTTTTTGCTAATTATATGCAGGACGCCAAAAATTTTCAACGGGATACCTTATTACTGGCAGCACCATATCGAAAGTATTTCCAATATGGGGTACAATACAAATATATACCTAGTGGTTTTATCATCCTTAATAACGGCTATCAAACTTACAAGGATCGTTTGGAACCGAAACAGTTTGATTATTATGAACGGTATTTTAAAATTAGTATTAACCAGCAGATAGGAGTATTCCAGATAAATCTTGACGGGCAGTTTGGGAAAACAGATAATTACCTTCTTGGATTTAGCGGAAACTCTAGTTTCTATTCTGCCAATCTCTCATTTCAGAAATTAAGAACTTCTTTTAATCTATTTGGAAGCTATGCCATCAGTTCAAGATATCAGCTCGAAAATCAGAAAAACTTTTATTATGGAGCAAGAATCTTCAGCAAATTTTCTGACAAGACCAGCTTAAGCCTTTTTTATCAGAACAATTATATGCCGGAAGAATATTTCAAAGACCGGAATTTATTTGAACTTTTGTTCCATCAACAATTATTCCTGGGAAATGAACTTGATCTTTCAGGCAGATATTCATTACAAAGAGGAGAAATAGGAAATAAGGATTTTATATTTTCAATGCGGTATACATGGCGCCCAAATATTCCGGTACAGAAAACGGCCGAATATGTAACTTTAATGGGTAATATCAGTAATCTGGGTATCAAAAAAACTGAGGGAATAAGATTGATGCTCGGAAGTTATTTGTCAATTACAGATAAAGAAGGCAATTATTTATTTAAAAATGTTATCCCGGGCAATTATTTTCTGGAAATAGACCGATCAACGACGGATATCAATGATATTCCGACTCAAACTTTTCCAGCGGCAATTTCGCTTATTAATAAAGAAAATACTTTAAATTTCGGATTAACAACTGCCGCTAATGTTCAGGGACATATTCAGTTCCTTGAGACTGGAGAAAAAGATCAAACGAATATTGAACAACTGCAGACTATAAAGGGAAAAAAGAAAAGAGAGAGTATCATTGTAGAAGCCACCAGTAATGACCAGACCTATCGTAAGATCTGCTTCATAGGGGACGACTTTGATTTCACTTATCTCCGACCAGGAGATTGGATCGTAAAAGTGTACCGCAACGGTCTTGATAAACGCTATAAAATTTCAACAGACAAGTTCCAGTTTACTTTAAAACCTGCAGAAACAAAGAAATTGAGCATCAATGTTGTCAAACAGCAAATAGAAATAAAATACCAACAGGAGTCCTTAAAAGTAGGATATAATGAAATAAAAAGAAAAGATGATTTTGATCCGTCCCATATTATTAATAGTATCTTTTATTGCATCCGGTTGTATCTATTCCCAGACTGCCAGTACCACTGTTACTCTTACATTGCCTAAAGTAACTTTAATGGATATTGAACCTACGGGAAATATTATTTTAAATTTTACAGCGCCTACTGAGGCTGGAAATGCTTTGGGGGTTCCAACTCCCAATACATCGAAATGGGTCAATTACACTTCTGCTATTGCCTCCGCAGGGCCTACCAGAAGAATTACGGCATCTATTAATAAACTTATCCCTGGGGTGAATATAAGACTTCAGGCAGCAGCGGCTTCGGGAGCAGGCGGAGGAACGTTAGGTACTTCTTCAGGCCAGGTTATTCTTACAACTACTCCTGTTACAATCATTAGTGGTATTGGAGGTGCATATACTGGTAATGGTCCTAATAATGGCCATGCACTCACCTTCTCGCTCGCTACTAATACTTATTCTAGCTTGGATGCACAGGCTAATACATCTATTATAGTTACCTATACCATCACAGAATAAAATTGAAAAATGAACATCAACAGTCCTTTTCTCAGAGAAATACTCTTAAAAAGATATCTATACATTATTGCTTTAATAATGAGCAGTTATCTTCAGGGGCAAACCATAAATATTGCAGGAACTAACTGGACGGTAAGTGTCCCTACAATCACTGAAGCTGGAACCAACTATACCGGAACTTACGACAATCCAAGCCAACTAACATTATCCGGTAATTTACCCGGATCTTTTCTAAATCTCCTTACCAGTGCAGGTGCCAAGATCAGTATGCACTATGTTCCCACTTCCTGGAATAGTGCTTTGAAGCTTTATGCAAAAAGAAGTGGTGGTACTACAGCTATAACTGGACTTTGTGTACTCTGTACCGCTACAATTTCCGGTGGAAATGTCAATTTTATAGAAATACCGCAAGCCGGCTCTGTAACGCTTTCAACGATCACTTTTTCTGGAGTATTAGGTCTTGGCAACAGTGTAAACTATTCTGCTATGAATGTACAGCTGGAGATAGGTGGTGTTTCCGTAACTATTCCTGCAGCAACATATAGTGCGCAAATAGTTTTTACAGTAGGAGCAAATTAAAGTTTCTTTTCAATACGATTGTAATTCAAAATTTCATAAATAAGAACCGTTTCTTTATTGAAGCGGTTTTTTTATTTCTTTCGGCTAAAATAAGGTGGGTCCTGGCAGGTATTGAATCTTTCTTGCCTCTCAATAAGTTTCTATAGATGATAAGCAGCATAAAGGCTTAAATAACATAAAGAATCTACATCCCAATAAATGAAAAATCAGGAGCTTCATCCCGCTATTCATTCATACTCCTCGCGCCAGTGCGCTGCTACACTTACACCCCACCAACTCTCCAACTCAAGCTGCGGGGTAACCATTACTATCGGGGCTAAAAGGAAGAGAACTATGAATTATAAGTTATGAATGATGAGTTTCAGGTTTCGAGATTCAGGCTGCAATTGATCAGCTTTGATTATTCTACATTTATGATATTCAATAGGAGCGGGCTTTAGCCCGTTCTGGTCAAAAACGCTATTTCCATCTGGCTTTAGCCAAAACTTATCATTGGGATAATCCTATTGACTGAAGAAAATAAATAATAAGCCTCAATTAAAGATTGAAAGATAAGTAACCAGCAATTGGGAGTGATTAGGAATAGAAGATAATAGGAGGATTGGATGTTATTATAATAACGATCTGCTTGCTTATTTGCTGTATGTATATAACAAAAAAAGTCCTTCATCGTATGATAAAGGACTTTTTAAAAATAAAATAAAAACTGGCGGCGGCCTACTCTCCCGCGTTAGCAGTACCATCGGCGCTGGTGGGCTTAACTTCTGTGTTCGGAATGGGAACAGGTGAGCCCCACCGCTAAAACCACCCTAAAGGTTGTATATAAGGTTGCAGGTCGTAGGTAAAAGGCGGCAGGTTTTCCCTGCTTCCTAATAGCTAACATCTGCTACCTGGTTTATTTTCGATAAAAACTTTCACAAAGAGGTAACCTTGCTGCACTTCCGTGCGCCATATTAGGCTATAAATCTACGGGTAATTAGTACTACTTGGCTATGACATTACTGTCTTTACACCTATAGCCTATCAACGTCGTCATCTCCAACGACCCTTAAAAGATGTCTCATCTTGAGGCGAGTTTCGCACTTATATGCTTTCAGTGCTTATCTCTTCCAAACGTAGCTACTCAGCAGTGCACCTGGCGGTACAACTGATACACCAGAGGTTTGTTCAATTCGGTCCTCTCGTACTAGAATCAAGCCCTCTCAAACATCTAACGCCCGCAATAGATAGAGACCGAACTGTCTCACGACGTTCTGAACCCAGCTCGCGTGCCACTTTAATGGGCGAACAGCCCAACCCTTGGGACCTTCTCCAGCCCCAGGATGTGACGAGCCGACATCGAGGTGCCGAACCTCCCCGTCGATGTGAGCTCTTGGGGGAGACTAGCCTGTTATCCCCGGAGTACCTTTTATCCTATGAGCGATGGCCCTTCCATACGGAACCACCGGATCACTATGTCCTGCTTTCGCACCTGATCGACTTGTTGGTCTCACAGTCAAGCACCCTTATGCCATTACACTCTACGCACGGTTACCAAGCGTGCTGAGGGTACCTTTGAAAGCCTCCGTTACTCTTTTGGAGGCGACCACCCCAGTCAAACTACCCACCACGCAATGTCCTTCTATTAAGAAGTTAGGCTCCAAGTAAGTAAAGGGTGGTATTTCAACGTTGGCTCCACCTACACTAGCGTGCAAGCTTCAAAGCCTCCCACCTATCCTACACATTACTTACTCAAAGTCAATACGAAGTTATAGTAAAGGTTCACAGGGTCTTTTCGTCCCATTGCGGGTACTCGGCATCTTCACCGAGACTACAATTTCACAGAGCTCATGGTTGAGACAGTGCCCAGATCGTTACACCATTCGTGCAGGTCGGAACTTACCCGACAAGGAATTTCGCTACCTTAGGACCGTTATAGTTACGGCCGCCGTTTACTGGGGCTTCAGTCAATGCCTTCGGTTTAACCCTAAGCACCTTCCTTAACCTTCCAGCACCGGGCAGGTGTCAGACCCTATACTGCATCTTTCGATTTTGCAGAGTCCTGTGTTTTTGATAAACAGTCGCCTGGGCCTCTTTACTGCGGCCACCATTGCTGATGGCGTCTCTTCTCCCGAAGTTACGAGACTATTTTGCCTAGTTCCTTAACCATGATTCACTCTAGCACCTTAGGATTCTCTCCTCGACTACCTGTGTCGGTTTTGGTACGGGTTGCTTCACTTCGGCTTTTCTTGGAAGCACTTTCCCTACAGCAGCTTCGCCCGAAGGCTAGGCCTTGACTATTCCGTCAGTCTCCAGTAAGTACGGCACTCCGTCCCCTTTTTAGTGTGAGCAAGTATGGGAATATTAACCCATTGTCCATCCACTACCCCTTTCGGGTTCGCGTTAGGTCCCGACTAACCCTCAGCTGATTAGCATGGCTGAGGAAACCTTAGTCTTTCGGTGAGCGGGTTTCTCGCCCGCTTTATCGTTACTTATGCCTACATTTTCTTTTCTATCCGCTCCACAATACCTCACAGTACTGCTTCAGCGCAAATAGAATGCTCTCCTACCAGATATACCCCTAAGGTATAAATCCATAGCTTCGGTAATATGTTTATGCCCGATTATTATCCATGCCGGACCGCTCGACTAGTGAGCTGTTACGCACTCTTTAAATGAATGGCTGCTTCCAAGCCAACATCCTAGCTGTCAATGCAGTCCAACCGCGTTGCTTCAACTTAACATATATTTTGGGACCTTAGCTGTTGGTCTGGGTTCTTTCCCTCTCGGACATGGACCTTAGCACCCATGCCCTCACTGCCGTAGAACATTTATTAGCATTCGGAGTTTGTCAGGAATTGGTAGGTGGTGAAACCCCCGCATCCAATCAGTAGCTCTACCTCTAATAAACTTATATACGACGCTGCACCTAAATGCATTTCGGAGAGTACGAGCTATCTCCCAGTTTGATTGGCCTTTCACCCCTACCCACAGGTCATCCGAAGACTTTTCAACGTCAACCGGTTCGGTCCTCCACTCTGTGTTACCAGAGCTTCAACCTGCCCATGGGTAGATCACAAGGTTTCGCGTCTAATCCTACTAACTATACGCCCTATTCAGACTCGCTTTCGCTCCGGCTCCGGTACTTAATACCTTAACCTCGCTAGTAAAATTAACTCGTAGGCTCATTATGCAAAAGGCACGCCGTCACACCATATAGGTGCTCCGACCGCTTGTAGGCGTACGGTTTCAGGTTCTATTTCACCCTTCTATTCGAAGTGCTTTTCACCTTTCCTTCACAGTACTTGTTCACTATCGGTCTTTCAGGAGTATTTAGCCTTGGAGGATGGTCCCCCATATTCAGACAGGATTTCACGTGTCCCGCCCTACTCATTTATCACTCAAATATGCCTTTCATTTACGGGGCTATCACCCTCTACGGCTGTTCTTTCCAGAACATTCTATTAAACATATATTAGCTTTTGGGCTAATCCGCTTTCGCTCGCCACTACTTACGGAATCTCTTCGATTTCTTTTCCTCCGGGTACTTAGATGTTTCAGTTCTCCGGGTTTGCTCCTCCTAAGAGGTGACTGGTCTTCAACCAGCCGGGTTGCCCCATTCGGACATCTGCGGATCAATTCGTGTGTGCCAATCCCCGCAGCTTTTCGCAGCTTACCACGTCCTTCGTCGCCTCTGAAAGCCTAGGCATCCGCCATACGCCCTTAACGATTTCTTTCCTAATAATTATATTAGTTCAGTATTTTTTGATAAATTAAAATTTATCGATATTTTTATAAACTCGGCACTCGAAAGTGCTCGGTTATCTCTTTGTGATGTCTTTACCGTTAATGTCAATGATCTTAATGTCTTCTTGTCCAACTGATGAACAGATATTGTTTTTGGCTCTATCCGTAACTTTTAAATCAGTCTTCCAAAACTGTGGAGAATAAGGGAGTCGAACCCTTGACCTCCTGCGTGCAAGGCAGGCGCTCTAGCCAGCTGAGCTAATTCCCCCTCTAGTAGAAATTTTAAATTTTAAATGATAAATTTTAAATGAAACAGCAATGTCGTAATTTAAAATCTATAATTCTTAATCTATAATTCCCTATAATTAGTAGTCTCGGGCAGGCTCGAACTGCCGACCTCTACATTATCAGTGTAGCGCTCTAACCAGCTGAGCTACGAGACTTTTTATGAGTAATGGGGATAAGTAAGTACTCTCTCCATTTCTCAATCTCTTCCCTATACTAATTTCTAGTGGGTTTTGTATTTTTAATATAACCAACCAAACAAAAAACTAAAGCTATACTTTAAGTAAGTACATGTATCTTGCGATACTAATTTTGTTTATCGTCTAAAGACGCTCTAAAATGAGATGTTCCAGCCGCACCTTCCGGTACGGCTACCTTGTTACGACTTAGCCCTAGTTACCTGTTTTACCCTAGGCAGCTCCTATTACGGTCACCGACTTCAGGTACCCCAGACTTCCATGGCTTGACGGGCGGTGTGTACAAGGCCCGGGAACGTATTCACCGCGCCATGGCTGATGCGCGATTACTAGCGATTCCAGCTTCATAGAGTCGAGTTGCAGACTCCAATCCGAACTGAGACCAGCTTTCGAGATTTGCATCACATCGCTGTGTAGCTGCCCTCTGTACTGGCCATTGTATTACGTGTGTGGCCCAAGGCGTAAGGGCCGTGATGATTTGACGTCATCCCCACCTTCCTCTCTACTTGCGTAGGCAGTCTCACTAGAGTCCCCAACTTAATGATGGCAACTAGTGACAGGGGTTGCGCTCGTTGCAGGACTTAACCTAACACCTCACGGCACGAGCTGACGACAACCATGCAGCACCTTGAAAAATGTCCGAAGAAAAGTCTATTTCTAAACCTGTCATTTCCCATTTAAGCCTTGGTAAGGTTCCTCGCGTATCATCGAATTAAACCACATAATCCACCGCTTGTGCGGGCCCCCGTCAATTCCTTTGAGTTTCATTCTTGCGAACGTACTCCCCAGGTGGCTAACTTATCACTTTCGCTTAGTCTCTGAATCTTAAAGACCCAAAAACGAGTTAGCATCGTTTACGGCGTGGACTACCAGGGTATCTAATCCTGTTCGCTCCCCACGCTTTCGTCCATCAGCGTCAGTTGTTGCTTAGTAACCTGCCTTCGCAATTGGTGTTCTAAGTAATATCTATGCATTTCACCGCTACACTACTTATTCCAGCTACTTCAACAACACTCAAGACCTGCAGTATCAATGGCAGTTTCACAGTTAAGCTGTGAGATTTCACCACTGACTTACAGATCCGCCTACGGACCCTTTAAACCCAATAAATCCGGATAACGCTTGCACCCTCCGTATTACCGCGGCTGCTGGCACGGAGTTAGCCGGTGCTTATTCGTATAGTACCTTCAGCTACTCTCACGAGAGTAGGTTTATCCCTATACAAAAGAAGTTTACAACCCATAGGGCCGTCGTCCTTCACGCGGGATGGCTGGATCAGGCTCTCACCCATTGTCCAATATTCCTCACTGCTGCCTCCCGTAGGAGTCTGGTCCGTGTCTCAGTACCAGTGTGGGGGATCACCCTCTCAGGCCCCCTAAAGATCGTAGACTTGGTGAGCCGTTACCTCACCAACTATCTAATCTTGCGCGTGCCCATCTCTATCCACCGGAGTTTTCAATATCAACTGATGCCAGTCAATATATTATGGGGTATTAATCTTCCTTTCGAAAGGCTATCCCCCAGATAAAGGCAGGTTGCACACGTGTTCCGCACCCGTACGCCGCTCTCAAGATTCCGAAGAATCTCTACCGCTCGGCTTGCATGTGTTAGGCCTCCCGCTAGCGTTCATCCTGAGCCAGGATCAAACTCTCCATTGTATGTTTGTCTGACTCACTCAAAGTTTTGACGCTTTAGTTTTTCCTTACTTGGTTGTTATATTGTATGTCAATGATCTTTATATCTTTCGCTTTTTAACGATGCAATCTTCTCTGTCAGTGTTGCTCCGTATTTGCGAGTGCAAAAGTAAAACTTTATTTCTATTTGACCAAATGTTTTTGAAGAAAATTTTAAAGTTTTTTAAGTAACCTTAATCCCTCTTCTCATCACCTAATCTTCCACTCCTGCGCTCCCTTAATTGGGACTGCAAAGATAAGAACTTTATTTCAACTCGCAACTTTTTAAATAAAAATGTTGAAGTTTTTTTTGCTCTTCCCTTTTGAAGTTTCTTATTGTTTCTGCTTATCTAAAAGCTCTTCTGCGCTACTGAATGTCTTTCGTTTTTCAGTGGGGCAAAGATAGAAACTTAACCCACACCACGCAACTTTATTTAACATAAATTTCACCTTTTCGTAATATTAATCCCTAAAACACTGGAAGGCAGAGAGAAAAATTTTAAACAAAATTGGTTACCTTATATCCTTATAAAGCAAAACCAGGAATAATACTGTTCCTGCCTGCTTTTAAGGATTGATTTTTTTGTAAATCGCGCTTAAAAATTCGGCGTAAGACTTTTCCAGCCCAATAATATCTCCGGATTTAAGGTTCAAACCTCCTACTCCTGAGTTATCCGGCTTCACTTTTAAGGATGAAACCTGGAAGTAAAGATCATCATCATTGGCTTTTGGCTGAACTTTTACAGTAGATCCTAAAAGTTTCTTCGTTGAAATGGTATAGATTTCTCCGGGAACAACTTTAATTTTTAAAAATGATCTTGGAGAGATAATATAGTCTTTACGATTGATACTTATTTTCTGATCTTTTTCAGAGGATGCAAATATATACATGTAACCATGCTGAGCGGTTAGCTTTTCTTTAGGAGTATAGTATAAAGCAATTTTATAATTGGCGGCATTGAATTCCTGAGGGGTACCGTCAACATTTTCGAAAGGTTTTAATTCAAATGTATTGGCACCAATCTCTTTTGCTTTTTTATATACTAAAGAAAATACGAGTGCATCATCTTTTGAAAATCCCTGAACTTCTACTTCTCCTAGATAAACTGCATCGGTACCAGCTTCTTCTTTTTTATGGAAGAATTTATCTGGGTTATCATTCGTTTTCTCAACCTTGGTCAGATAAACATTCTGTGCATTCCACAACTGGATACACAATACAGAAAAGATGATTGCTATATTCTTCATATATATATTATTGTTGTAAAAGTACATCAACACATTCTTCAAGACTGTTCTCCCAATGTTTGGGCTCTATTTTATAAGTCTCTTCTATTTTATCCAAAGACATTGTACTTCTCACAGGTCTTTTGGCAGGAGTTGGATACTGTTCGGTTGTTAACGGGTTTAGTTTTACTGAGGATTTTGAAAATTCAGCAATTTTTTTGGCAAATTCAAACCATGTTGTTTCCGGATAGTTTGAGAAGTGGAAAATCCCATAGGTTTTGTTTGGAGCTTCAATGATTGCTAGGATTGCTTCTGCAAGATCGGTTGCATTAGTTGGTTGTCCAAACTGATCGGCAACGATTCCCAATTCTTTTTTCTGAGAGAACAAATTCAGCATTGTCTTCACAAAGTTCTTATTGAATTCAGAATACAGCCAGGAAGTTCTTAGTATAATGGTTTTAGGATTGATTTCTAAAGCCAGTTCTTCTCCTTTTCTTTTTGATTCACCATATACGCCTATTGGATTGGTAAAATCGTCTTCAGAATACGGAAGATTTGTGCTTCCATCAAAAACGTAGTCAGTAGAAACATGAATCAGGGTGGATTTGCATTCTACACATGCCTGAGCAAGATGAGCTACTCCATCTGCATTGATGGCAAAAGCTTTTTCTTTATCAGTTTCTGCCAGATCCACTGCGGTATATGCAGAAGCATTGATGCAGTAATCGGGTTTATTATCATAAAAGAAATCGTTTACCTGTTCTTCATTTGTAACATCTAAAGTGGATGAGTCTGTAAATAAGAATTCATATTGATGTTCAAAGTCAGGCGCTATTTTTCTAATGCAGTTTCCCAATTGTCCGTTACTTCCTATTACTGCTATTTTTTTCATTTATCTATTATTAATTTTTAAGTTGGTATGTTTGATAAGAACTGTTGACTAAGAATTTTTCGCATTCTGAGTTCTTAAAAACTTCACTCTTGACTGGTAGTCTTTCTGTATTAAATCTACATAAAATTTATCAAAGAGTTCTTTGATCTCTTCGGGATGAACTTCAGATTTTCTGGTTTTAACATTAAAATAAATAACGGTCACCCAAAGTACGGCATGAATTGTCTTTTCATCCAGGCTTTTCATCAGAATTTCAACTTTAGCAGTTCTATCCTGCACATCGATGGTTTTGCTGCTGATGACCACCTGTGTGTTGTATCTTACTTCTTTTAAGTATGCTATTTCATTTTGAATGGCAATCCAGGTACAGCCGGTTTTCTTGGTATATTCTTCATAGGTAAATCCATAAAATGTTTCTACATGATCTTCTCTGGCATTGAACATATAATCAAGATATTTTACATTATTCAAATGTCCGATCGGATCGCAGTCACTAAACCTAACTTTAACCGTAGTTGATACTTCTTTTTCCATTCCGTAAAAATAAAAAAACCACCTCTAAAAGAGGTGGTTAGTTTTATAAATCTTTGTTAATTTGCTGAAATTATTGAACTCCTAGTTCTTTCTTCACAGCTGGAGTAGCGTCTGGTCCTGCTTTATAAAGGAATGCTGTTGAATTTGCATCCATAATATAATCGTATCCGTTAGCTTTAGCTACTTTTTCTACTGCATCATTCAACTTCTTCTCAACTGGTCCGAAAGCTACATCTTGCTTAGCTTGTAGATCTTTTTGAGCTTTGTCTTGCATTTGCTGAATTTCTTCAGCTAATTTCTTCATTTCTTCTTCTCTAGCTTTGTTCTCATCAGCTGTCTTTTTTGGTGCTTCTGTCTGATATTGCTGATATTTAGTTTGAGCTGCGTCAGCTTTTTTCTTAATCTCAGCTTGTTTTGTATCTAAGAATGTTTTAAGATCAGCATCTGCTTTCTTTTTCTCCGGCATAGCGTTAAGAACTCCCATTACATCTAAAGTAGCAATTTTTTGAGCTTTTGCCATACCTACAGATACAACCATCATTACTGCTGCAAATAATACACTTAATTTTTTCATAACTGGTAAATAAATAATTTAATTTGTTTTTAGATTTTAAAATATAGCAAAAGTTAATTTGATAATTTATTTTTTGCCTTTGCTATTTGTTTTTTCCTTCTTATCTGTTCCTTTTAGCAGAATAGATAATACTTTCTCGGTGTAATCATATTTTGACTGAAGGAAAATAACACTAATGTTATTGCTTTTATCAAGAACTATGCCCAATCCATTTTTTTCAGACATCGTTTTGATTGCTCCCCAGATCTGGTCCTGAAAAGGTAAAACCAGATTTGTTCTCAGTTTGGTAATTTCACCATTAGCCCCAAAACGTAAACTTGTTGTGGTTTTAATATTTTTGTCAAGGTCTACAACTTCTTTTTCTCGAAGTTTAAGCTGATCCCCTATTAATAATACTTTTTCACTTTCAAAAGCAGCTTTTTTTCTTTCATATTCAGACTGAAGGCTTTGAAGTTCTGACTCCCAGGTATCGATCTGAGAATTCAGTCTTGCTTCCGCTTCTTTATACTGAGGTAATTTATTCAAAATTTCATTAGTATCCACTACTCCTATCTTCTGGGCATTATTAAACCCAAAAAGCAAAAGTAATGCGAATGTGAAAATTATTTTAAAGTGCTTCATATTTCTAATTATAATGTTTGGTTCATCAAGAAGTGGTTTCTCCATCCGGACTTATCACCTGATAATGTTTTATCCAGACCAAGTGCAAAGTCGAATCCGATCAATCCAAATGCTCCCATATAAACTCTTACTCCGATCCCGACTGATCTTTTCAACTGGAATGGGCTGTAAGAACTCCATGTGTTCCATACGTTACCTCCTTCAGCAAATGTCAATGCATAGATTTTTGCAGTCTGGCTCATTGAGATTGGGTATCTTAATTCTAAAGTAAATCTATTGTAGATTGTACCTCCTCCTTTTTGAGTAATATCTTCTGCTTCTCCTCCATTTGTTGAAGCATTTTCATATCCTCTCAAAGGAATCAATTCTCTACCGTCATATCTACCTCCGAAAAGACCTGTACCTCCCATATAGAATCTTTCAAATGGCGGAGCTCCCAGCTGACTGTTATATCCGTCCATGAATCCCATTTCAGCAGAAGATCTCAAGACCAATTTTCCAATGATCTCATTGTAAACGTCTGCTTTAAACTTGATTTTATAGAATTCCATCCACTTGTACTTGTCAATTGCTGACATGGTGGAGTAATCTTTCTTCTTAAACAATGAATATGGAGGTGTCAGTTTAGCTGAAAGTTCCATATTGGATCCGGTTGTTGGGAAGATTGGGTCAATACCTGCTGAGTTTCTACTCAATCCTAAGTTGATACTGAAGTTATTGGCTGTACCATTATTTTCTGTAGTATCACCAAACTGGAATGGATAGTTATTGAAGTCATACTTCTGGAACTGTAAACCAGTATAAAGAGAGAAATAATCATCCGGCCAGTTCAATAGTCTGTTTAAACCTACTGAAGCTGAGAAGATGTTCAATTTCTGAGCATTATTATATTGATCTGTATATCTTACTCTGGAGTTGTTCAAACTTACAGAAAGGGCTGTTGGTCTTGTACCAAATAACCAAGGTTCTGTAAATGATACTCCATAGTTCTGGAAGTACTGTCCTGCCTGAACCTGAATAGAGAAGACTTGTCCGTCTCCCTGAGGTACTGGTTTGAAGTCTTTAAACTTAAGGAAATTCTTTAATGAGAAGTTATTAAATGTCAATCCTAAAGTACCAATAAAGCTGTTACCACCGTAACCTGCCTGTAATTGTACCTGAGAAGATCCTTTTTCTACAAGTTTCCAGTTAACATCAACGGTATTATCCTGTTGATTTGGCTGAATATCCTGTCCGATCTGCTGAGGGTCAAAGAATGACATCCCTGCTAAATCGAAATATGTTCTTTTAATTTCCGTTTTCTTGAATAGCTCTCCTGGTTTTGTTCTTAGTGCTCTAAGAATTACGTGGTCATGGGTTGTTGTATTTCCCTGCCAAGTTACTTTATTCCAGGTAGCCTGCTCTCCTTCATTAATTCTAACTTCAAGGTTTACGGCATCTCCTGACACTGATTTTTCAACAGGTGTTACGTTGGAGAAAAGATAACCATTGTTCATGTAAACAGATTTGATATCTGAATCATCTTCTTTACCACCGTCTTCACCTACTTTTTTGTTGAATCCTACAGCATCGTAAATATCTCCTTTCTTATATCCTAATAATCTTTGTAAATATTCTGTAGCGTATACCGTATTACCCGTGAACGTAACGTCCCCGATGTAATATTTTTTACCTTCATTAAGTTTTACATTGATTTCGTAGTTATTTCTTTTGTTTCTCCATACTGAGTCAGAAACAATTTTTGCGTCTCTATATCCCAGGGAGTTGTAATAACTGATAAGGCCTTGCTTATCTTCCTGATATTTATCTTCAATGAATTTTGAGGATTTCAAGATACCACCGATACCAAAACGTTTCTGTTTTGTTTCTTTGAAAGCTTTGTTTCTCAGTTTTCTATCGGTTACACTTTCGTTTCCTTCAAATTCAATATGATCAATTTTGATCCTTTTCCCTTTCTCTACATTGATTGTCCAGTCTACTAAAGCAGGGTCTCCTGCATTTACTTTATCCTGAATAGTGATTTTGGCATCTGCAAAACCTTTTTTAATAAAGTCTTTAGGGACATTGGTTTTAAGGCTTGAAACTAGGTTCTGAGTGATTTTAGTTCCTGGCTTAAGATTATTATCCTTTGCCATTTTTTCACTTTTAGATTTACCAATTCCTTTCCCTGCGAACTTAACTTCTCCAAGTTCTTTAAGGTCCTGCAGGTAGAATTTCAGAACGATCGTCTGTCCTTCAATGCTTTGAACATACACTTCCACTTCAGAAAAAGATTGAGTATCCCAAAGTTTTTTAACAGCATTGCTGATTTTTTGTCCTGGAATATCCACACTTTCTCCTTTTGTAAGGCCTGTAAATCTTAAGATCTGAGCTGGTGTATATTTCTTTACCCCATCTACAACGATGTCTTTAAGCGTATAAGTACCTGCCTCATTTTCTGCGTGTACAGCATTATTTACTTTTGTGCTGTCCTTTGGAGTTACTTGTCCATAAAAATGTGCAGAAGCAGCAAACATAATGATGGGTAATAGTCTAAACTTCATTTTATCGAGTCTTTCTTTTCTAAATTTTATTGGCCTTTTACTTGCTCACCGGTTAAACCGTATCTTCTTTCTTTGTTTTGATAATCAACAATACATTGAAAGAAAATATCTTTGGAAAAATCCGGCCATAGTACATTTAAAAACTGTAATTCTGCATAAGCGATCTGCCAAAGCAGGAAATTGCTTATCCTTATTTCACCGCTGGTTCTGATCAATAAGTCTACAGGAGGAAAATCTTTTGTATAAAGATAATTTTCAAATAAACTTTCGTTAATATTTTCTATCTCTACTTTTCCTTCTTTTACATCAGAACTTATATTTTTTACAGCTTCCAAAATTTCATTTTGTGAGCCGTAGCTTATAGCCAATACAAGGTTTCCTTTTGTGTTTTCTTTTGTAAGTTCTACCACACGTTCCAACTGCTCTTTTACTAAAGTAGGCAGTTTTTCCAAATTCCCTATAACATGCATTCTTAATCCTTTGCTGAAGATCTCTTCTGCCTCTAGCAGTAAGGTCTCTACCAACAGATTCATAAGGGTATTCACTTCTTCACTTGGACGGCTCCAATTTTCTGAAGAGAATGTATACAATGTTAAGTAAGGGATATCAATCTCATTACAAGCATTAATAGCATTTCTTACTGCATTAATGGCATTTTTGTGACCGAAGGTTCTTTCTTCGCCACGAGATTTTGCCCATCTTCCATTACCATCCATAATGATGGCTACGTGTTTTGGTAAATTCTCAGAATTTATTTTATCTTTAATCAACGACATATTATTCACAATAACATGGAGGTCTTCCGAACGAATATGTCAGCCCTAAGCTGAAAGTATTCATCCAGTCATTAGATCTTCCATCTCCAATATTTCTCTTTTTAATAAACTCTGTTTCTCTTTCTTTAGAAACTGCATAGTAACTTCCTGACTGTAATAATGAACTTCCTGTAGCAGGATCCAAAATATCAGCATTAAAAGAAGTTTTTACATCTTTGGAAAGGATCTTACTGTGATCCAACTGATCCGTCAATGTATATCTGAATGTAGCTTCTGCAAATATAGCCCAAGAGTGGTTGAATTTATACTTCAAACCTACCCCAAAAGGAATATGCACTGTTACTTTTTTTCCTAATGAATAATCTGTTCTGGTCGTGAAATCCAATTCATTGATTGGAGCCTGTGCCACCCCATCAGCATCTCTTCTGAAGTCATTCATCAGGGTTGCTTTGGGAGCATCAAACATCAAAGCACCAACACCACCGAAGATGTAAGGACTTAGCATGCTGATCTGCTCATTATTAACAGGGAAAAAGTTATATTCAAACATTAAACTCGCCTCATACACGTTATTTTTTCCGTATGAGTTTCTATTTCTTCTATAATCCTCTTTTGCCGCTTTATCACTAAACTGAACCTGGTTGTATCCTAAATCCAATCGAATAGTCTGATGCGGGTTAAAATTAAACCTATATAATAAACCTCCATAAAATGGGATGCCCCAATCTGACACTCTGTTTAAATCCAACGGCTTTTGTAAAATATAATTCGTACTTCCTACATCTCCCACTAGGTTACTCATACCTAGACGAACTCCCAATTCGTTTCTTTGTGCTTTAACACTTACCACTCCAAGGAAGGCAAGGAAGCTAAACAATAATTTTTTATTCATAAAAGAATATGGATTTATGGTTATTTTAAAATTTAATTTTTGCAAATATAAAACTTTTTTATATTAATGATAATCTTAATGTTTAGTTAAAAATAAACAAAAAAACATAATTTGTTATAAAGTAAACGGCAAAGTGGCAAAAATATTCTTTTTTTCATAGAATGAAAATAGTTTAAATATGAAAAAACCCCCATTAAATGGAGGTTTAATGCTTTATTTTTTATTAAATAATCCCTGTACTTTATTTCGAATCCTGATCAACAAAGGTTCTTTATAATTTTTATCTTCATCAAAATAGCCATAACCGTAGCCATATCCGTATCCGTAGCCATATCCGTAACCATACCCTTGTTTTGTATTATAGTCATTATAAACAAGTCCTAAATTATTAATTTCATCGTTATGATATTTTTCCGTTATCATTTTCAGCATGTACTTTTCCGTGTATTCATGACGAACAACATAAAGATTAGCGTCAGAATGTTTCATCAATTCATATGAGTCTGCTACCAATCCTACCGGCGGAGAGTCTATAATAATGAAATCGTATTTTTCTTTCAGTTCTTCTATAAATTTGATATTCCTCTGACTCATCAAAAGCTCAGAAGGATTTGGTGGGATAGGTCCTGAAGTGGCAACATCAAGATTCGGGATCTTTGTTTTGTTGATAATCTGATCAATTCCTACTTCCCCTGTCAGGTAATTTGAAATACCATATTTGTTATCAATCTTGAAATCTCCAAAGATTTTCGGCTTTCTAAGGTCCATCCCCAATAAGATTGTTTTCTTATCACTTAATCCTATTACAGAAGCCAAATTAATTGAAATATAAGTTTTTCCTTCACCTCCAATAGATGATGTTATCAGGATGACTTTACCTTTTTCCTCTTCATTATCCATCAAAAATCTCATATTGGCTCTTATTCCCCTGAAGGCTTCTGATACAGATGATTTTGGTTGTTCCAAAACAGTAAGCATATTTTCATTGCTGTTATTTCCGATCACTCCAAGAAGTGGAATTTTCGTTGCACTTAACAGTTCTTTGATATTTCTGATTTTAGTATCAAGCACTTCACCAATCAGGATAAATAATAATGGAAGCAGCAGCATTCCTGAAATAATCGCAATCTTTGCCAACTTCACATTAGGTCCTATCGGTCTTTGTCCTAAGTTCTTAGCCGGGTCAATCACCGTAATATCAGATTGATTGGTTGCCATTCTCATCTGAGTATCACCCTGTCTTCCCAAAAGACTGTTGTAAGTAGCTTCAATCATATTATATCCTCTCTCTGCATCCATATATCTTCTTTCTTTTTCAGGATAAGAAGTTAAATCAGAATTGGCACCAGCTACTTCACGGTCTATTTTATTAATTTCCTCATTGTATTTATTATAATAGCTTCTCAAACTATTGGATGAACCCATTTTTGCTTCATCAATAAGTCTGTTGATCTCTCTTATTGGTTCTGATGAAGGCTTATAAATAGCAGCCATTTCAGATTTTTTAATATATAGAGCCTTAAGTTCAGAAACTGTTGCTGAAAACACACCATCTTCAAAACCGGCAGCATTTGTCCCGATCATTTTATCAAAATTCTGAGACTGAAGCGTATTCCTGATATTATTCAAAGAATTGATTTTGCTTAAAACATCTGCTTTTTTAGCTTCAAGTTCTTTTATTTTTTCAAGAGATTTTTCATCTCTGTCTTTAATATTGTAAAGCTTTTCTGAAGTCTTTAAGTAGTTCAGTACATTGGCACTAGAATCAAGTTTTTTACGGACTTTATTTAAATTATCTTTTAAAAATACATCTGTATTCTTATTAACAATATTTTTATCAGCAAGTCTCTTTTTCTGTAGCTCTGTAACAGATTTATTAAGGAAATTCACAGTACTGTTAAGGTTATACCCTTTTTTAGTAATGATCATAATAGACCTGATTTCTTTATCAAAGTCTACGCCTGTGGTAGAAACGATTTCGTCTACACTCTGGTTTACTGAGTTCAGACTTATGATGATATTATCCAGCTTAATTTTAGAAGTAATAGGATTCTTAAGCAATCTGAATCTCAGGTTAGGAGAGGTATACCATTCGTTAACTTTAATCGTTTTATTAGCAGGTCTGTTGTATGAGTTGATGCTCTGGAAACCTTCTGCTTCATAGCTATACAAGCTTGTAGTTTCTCCTTCTTCAGGCAAAACAACTTCATAATTCCCATCTCCTTTTGGCATCAGGGTAATAGGGTAATTAATCTGCTGAAGGTGTTTTTTATCAATTTGAAGAAAGACTGGTGAATCATCTTTGTCCAGATAAGTAGATTTTATAAGCCCTTTGGTAGAATAGTTCACAAAAAGGTCTAATTCTTTTACCAAAAATTCGTTATGTGATCTGGACAAAAGCATTTTCTTCAAATAAAGCCCATCCTGATTTCCCGTATCTCCCCAAATGAAGTTAATAGACTGGTTAGACTGAGTGGGCAAAAATTCAGAAGCTTTACTGGAAGTGCTTAATGACAAGTCTGATGCATAAATATTCTGTGCATAATATTTACTGTATACCCATGACATGGCATATCCAATCATCAGCATGAACGCAAACCAGTACCAGTTTTTAAGGATTCTTCTTAAAAAGTGCTCTAAATCAAATAATGCAAATGTTCCGGATTTGTCTTTCTGAGAATTATTCTTCTCTGTATTGGTTACTCTTTCTGGAATCATAATTAAAGATTTTTAAGGAGTAAATAAATAGACAATGCAGTAGTAATTACCGAAACTCCAGTCGTCAAAGTCTGAATAGGATCTTTTCCAAATCCATTCAAGCTTTTCGCTCTTGTGTTCAGATAGATTTCATCACCATTTTGTATATAATAGTAAGGAGAATTCATAATATCTTCACGGGTAAGATCTATTTTGGCAATTTTAATTCCTTCAGGAAGTTTTCTGTGGATAACCACTTCTCTTTTATCGATAGTTCTGTTCAACCCGCCATTAATCGCTAATGCTTCAGTAATGGTAAGGGTATTTTTGTGGGTTACTTTTTCTCCAGAAAGTCCGGTAGTCTCCACATCACCAAGAATATAATAAGTAATACCATCTGTATTCAGTCGTACTTCCGACTTACCTTCCTGGAAATTTTCATTTACTTTATCTTGTATTTCTTTTGTAATATCATCAAGTGTTCTTCCTTCAGCCTTTATGTATCCAATTCCAAAAATATTGATATCACCATTGGAGTCAACTTTCAATCCATTAAAATAGAAATTCATATTTCCACCTCTACCTCCTCCGGAACCACCACTATTAGCTCCTACATTTACACCTCCTCCTGATATTGCAGAACTTGTTACCCCTCCGTTGGCTACTCCGCCGGAAGTATTGTAAGAGGAATAAAATTGTGCTGCATCTCCTTTGGGAGTTGTCACAACATTAAGATTAAGGATATCATTTTTGGTAATCCTGTACACGGGAATGTTGTAGGGAACAAGACCTTCCTCGTTAATAACAAGACTTTCACTTGGCTGTAAATACCTCACATCCTTTGTTGTGATACATGAGGTAACTAAAAAGGGGAATATTAAAAATAAATATTTAAAGTTCTTCATCATATATAATATTGTTTACAAAAGTAATATTTAATTGTTAATTTTTGTTATTTCTTAATCGATATAGCAAATCTGGTAAGTAAGCTCCAAAAAAACCTAGGGAAATGATCACCAATAATAGCACATTTACATTAATGTGTCTTAAAAAATAAGCTATTCCTACGATCATCAGATAGTAAAGAATAATATAGAAAGTAGATCTCCTATGGGTAAGATTCAGCTTTAGTAACTTATGGTGAATATGGTTTTTATCTGCATCGAATGGCGACTTTTTGTTATAAAGCCTCACCACAATTACATTTAATGTGTCTACGATCGGAAGAATAAGGATCGCAACGGCTACAACAGGAGCAGACTGAAGATGATACCTCGGTACATCTATTAGTTTTTTATCAATAAAAATGTCTATGAAACAAATGGAGGTAAACGCCAGTAAAAAGCCAAGTAACATGGAGCCAGTATCTCCCATAAATATTTTACGGGTACGGTAATTTGACAGATTATAGTATAAAAACGCCAATACGGTCCCAATGATAATAACGGATAGTACAACCAGAGGATAATTATATTCTCCTAACCGGTAATAGCTTATTCCAAATAAAGCACTACAGATTACAGAATATCCACCTGCCAATCCATCTATTCCGTCTATTAAATTAAAAGCATTGATCAGAATAATAAAAGTAATAATACTGAACAGAACACTCACAAAATATTCTAATTCATACACTCCAAATATTCCAAATAAGCTTCTGATTCTGATATCTGATCCTATCACCACCAGCGATGACACTACAATCTGTGCAACAAGTTTTTTGTATGCCCTCATTACAACAATATCATCCATTACCCCTACATAAAGCAGGATAATCAATGAAGCAAATAAAAATTTATAGAGATCAAACAGCTCGTAAGCAAAAATTGAAGCGCAAATTCCTATGGAATAAAATATGGCAATTCCTCCCAGATTGGGAATCTCTCTAAGGTGCGAGCTTCTCATTCCCGGCTCATCCATCAGATTCTTTCTTCTTGAAATCTTAACAATGGTAGGAATAGAAAAAAAAGTAATTAAAAATGAGAATACAAAACCTAATCCTATTTTTACATAGAAAATAGATATTCCCGATTCGCTTAAGAACAATTCAAAATTTTTCATTCTCTTTCTTATTCAGCACTTGTATCTTATAATAAAAATTGATGATGCAGAACTTATAAAGAACTTCATCATTGTTTTCTATTGACCGAAACAATAGTACTTGCATTTGTGTTTATATCAATTTTCTTATCAATCTTTTCTGTCCGGCAAAAAATAATAGATAAAAAATCTTTTTCTTCAGGGGCAAAGATAAAAGATAATTCTTATCAAAACGACTATACTTCAATATATCTTGAACTTTTATTTGTCTTTCATTCATAAAAAGAATTAACTGATCAGACATGCTATAGAACAATTCTTCTTTTTTCACAAAGGCCAGATAGGCCAAAAATGAATAAACACCTTCAAAAATCTGAAAATTTTTCAGTTCCTCTTTTTTGTGGGAATATTGAGACTCACTGAATATCTTTTCCACATCAGCAACGGCTTTCAACATATCAAGTCCTTTTTCTGTGTGGGTTTTTGTAATAGAATCGGAACGCTCCAGATATTGATAATGAAAATTTTGAGTCTGAGCTATCGTTTCACATTCAAGCAACAATTGTGGAATAAGTTGAATATCTTCAAAATGAACCCCTTTTTTAAACCTTCTTTGATTAAAAAGCTCTCTCTTGAACAACTTATTACATGCAAAATAGCTGATATCAGAAAACACTGAGAAATTACTTTCAAGAGCTATTTTTTCAGGCATATTGGGAAGCTGGGTCAGTTTTTGGGTAACCTTTCCGTTCTCGTCTACTTTCTGAATATTACAGATCACCATTTTTGCCTGATGCTTTTCTCCTAAAAGGAGCATTTCCTCAAACATGGTCTCAGTAACATAGTCATCGCTGTCTACAAAACCTATATAAGTACCTTCTGCTTTATCAATCCCAAAGTTACGGGCATCACTTAAGCCACCGTTTTCTTTGGTAAAAGCTTTTATTTTTTCCGGATATCTTTTTGCATATCCTTCAATAATTTTTTCAGAATTATCTTTGCTTCCATCGTTCACTACAAGGATTTCAATATTGGGGAGACTTTGATTCACCAGGGAGTCAAGGCATTTTGTCAAATAATTCTCGACATTATAAACGGGAACAATAATGGATACTCTTGGGGGAACATTTGTCATACATTAAATTTTCGTCAGTCTTGCACTCAGCCATCCTTTCTTAGCTTCATCAAAATCATTTCTGGAACACGGAATGCAGTTTTCTATATTTTCATCATCACCAAAATACCACAAATTACTGAAAGTATCACGCTTGAATGCATATTGTCTGTCATCTATCAAAACATAGAACTGTTCATAATGTCTTTCCTTTGGATGAGAGTACTGAATGTTTATTCCTTCGATCAGATACCACAACATCTGTGCTAAAAGCTGGTGGTTCAGTTGATTTTCAGAATAAATATTATAATTAAAAATTCCGACAGACTTCAGATTTTCACTCAATCCGATTTCTTTCATATAAGCACAAATTTCTCTTCTGTTCAGTCCATTTACCTGTGGATTCATAGAAAAAGGTTCACTGAAGCTTTCCACAGCATCACAATTTACTGTAACCAGATCTGCTTTTCTGAAGAAAGGTTCTGTTTTTTCTGTAGAATTCATCATCTCCGCAAGGCGAATAATATCAAATTCTACTTCTTTTATCAGCCTTACAGAATCCATTTCATTCAAATGTTTCTGATACCCTAAATGATGGTAATTTTTAATAGAGAAATTTTTGGCTCCGAAAATTTTGCCTAAAAAAGTATATTCATTGATCGTTTCCCCTTGTTGAAGAGAAATAATATTACTTATCTGGGTATAATTGAGACTTTTCTTGTGAAAGTTCAATGCAGAAAATAATGAAAAGGCAAAATCATTGGAGCCGCCGATAATCACCGGAATTGCTCTTTTATAGTGACATGCCGACAGAACTTCCTGTAAAATATAGTGAGTATCCTGAACCGATTTCCCTGATACCAAGTCTCCAAGATCTACAATAGGAATTTCGAAGTCCATCTGCGAAAGCTTATAAAATTCTTTCCTTACCCCGGTAAAGTCCTGTACTTCCGCATCTCCGCCCGCACCTCGATAGTCTGATACAAACAAAAGAACAATACTGTCTTCTTTGATATCTTTTGTAATCCGATTTCCTATCTGCCAGCTTTCTGTTTTGAAATTTCTTGGTGAAATGATAAAGTCTTCGAAATCCATATTTTAATTTGAAATATAATAATTGATTAATTACTTGATATAACAAACATACAAAAAACATAGGAACTGAGTAGACTGTGGTATATTTTGTTCACAAAAAAGCTGTCAACAAATTGTTAATGGTTTTTGGATAAAAAATCCGCCTCATGTATTATATGAGACGGACTTTTATTTTAATTCGTGTACCTGTTAATTAGCACTTTCCGAATGACTGACTGATAATTGTGATTCCAGCTATAATAATAGTTACTCTAATTCCTGTTGGAATTCCCCAAGTAGTACAAATAGATAAGCAAGCCTGTCCAGCCGTTCCATTAGGAATACTTAATGGTATGCTGAAACAATATTTTCCAAAGCCTAAAGGTAGGTTGATGCACACTTTGTTGTTCTCAACAGTGAT
The DNA here is from genome assembly GCF_021869745.1 of Chryseobacterium sp. MEBOG07. NCBI lineage: Bacteria > Pseudomonadati > Bacteroidota > Flavobacteriia > Flavobacteriales > Weeksellaceae > Chryseobacterium > Chryseobacterium sp. MEBOG07. Next base: position 716,041 of record NZ_CP084579.1, on the reverse strand, counting down.
TGAAATACACTCTGCTGTTACAAGTAGATAACCTGCGCTAGTATTAGCAAGGCTTAAATCTGAATCCGCTCCTGATGAACGACGATTTGCCTGACTGTCTTCGTGTGATCTTTTTGCCGCTTCTAATGCGTGCGAAATAGCTTCTTCGCTAAATTTAAATTCTGCCATGATTTTATAGTTTTTGTTTTCTTACTCGTTTGGCTTTTCAGAATCCGCCTCGTTTTTAAAGTGGTTCCTGAACTCCACTGTAATATTACGATGTAAAACTACAGAATTAAAACACTGTATATCACAGTCTTAGTACGGAATTTTCCATTTGCGTATTTATACCTAGACCTACGTGATAAGCGCACGTGAAGGTTAATTCTCAACATAGAGAAATGTATTTAATGAGTAAAGTGATGCAATTTTTACATTTTTTGAAATGATTATAAATAAAAAGCACAGGTTAAAAAACCCATGCCATCATTTAATATCTGACTTTATAAAATCAAAAAAGCACAGACCAAAATCTGTGCTTTTATATTCTATTAAAGATTATTTATTTCTTAGCTGCCGGTTTCTTAGCCGCAGGTTTTTTCGCTGTTGTAGTTGCTTTCTTAGTTGTGGCTGCTTTTTTAGCCGCAGGCTTTTTCTTTTCAGCAAAAGCTTTAGGATCCTGATCTGTGATCCATTTTTTAACCTCATCTAAAGAAAGTTCTTTCAATTCATCAGCATCGTATTTTGTATCGTCTGCTTTCTTTGGAATTTTGAACATTGCTTTTCCGAACTTGATGAAAGGTCCCCATCTTCCATTTTCAATAGAAATTTTTTCTTTTTCCCATTGTTGGATGTATCGGTTGGCTTCTTTTTCAAGCTTTGCATCAATCAGTTCATTGATATCACTTTGAGAAAGATTTTCAAAGTCATATTTCTTTGGAACATTTACGAAAATAGCTTTGTATTTGATAAATGGTCCGAATCTTCCTGTCCCTTTCGTTACCGGCTCTCCTTTATAAGTAGCAATTGGAGCATCAGCAATTTTCTTTTCATTGATGATTTCCTCCGCACGCTTCTGATCTACAGAAAGTGGGTCTTCACCTTTCGGAATACTGATATAAGTTTCTCCCCATTTCACATAAGGGCCAAATCTACCAACACCCACAGAAACTGATTGACCGTCAACTTCACCTAAATCGAAAGGTAATTTGAAAAGTTCCAGAGCTTCATCAAAAGTGATGGTTGCAATATTTTGTCCTGTCATTAATGACGCGAAAACAGGTTTTTCTTCATCATCTGTTTCTCCAATCTGGATCATTGCTCCAAATCTTCCGATTCTTGCATGAACATTTTTACCTGTCTTAGGATCTACTCCTAATAATCGGTCTCCTGTTGCACGGTCTGCATTTTCTTCTACATCTTCAATTCTTGGGTGGAATTTTGAGTAGAAATTCGTCATCATTTCTTTCCATTTCTGATCACCGCTTGCAATTTCGTCAAAACTTTCTTCTACTCTTGCCGTAAAACCGTAATCCAGGATTTCTTTGAAGTTATCTGTTAAGAAATCATTGACTACTTCACCGATATCTGTAGGAAGGAATTTATTTTTATCACCCCCGAATTTCTCATCAAGAACTACTTTTTTGATCTGATCTTTTACCAAAGACATTTTGATCACTTCACGGGTTTGAGGTTCTATTTCCCTCTTATCCACATATTCTCTGTTCTGAATGGTTTGAATAGTCGGAGCATAAGTAGAAGGTCTACCAATTCCCAGCTCTTCAAGTTTTCTCACCAATCCTGCTTCAGTATATCTTGCACTTGGTCTTGTGAATTTCTCAGTAGCAGTAATGGCTTTATAATTTAATACCTCCCCTACGCTTACTTTTGGTAACAACTTATCGTTGTTCTCCTCATCGTCATCTTCTGTCTTTACAATACCATAAGCTTTCAGGAAACCATCGAAAATGATAACTTCTCCCTGTGCTTCAAAATGGTGAGGCAATGATGCATTCCCGATCTCGATCACTGTCTTTTCAATTTTGGCGTTCGCCATTTGAGAAGCTAGTGTTCTTCTGTATATTAATTGGTATAACTTGTTCAGCTGTACATCTCCTATGCTTTTCATTCCGAAATCTGTAGGACGGATTGCTTCGTGAGCTTCCTGTGCTGAAGAAGATTTTGTAGTATAATTTCTTGGAGAAGAATATTCTGCTCCGTATTCTGAAGTAATTTGTCTTTTTGCCCCTTCAATAGCTTCCTGGGAAAGGTTTACTGAGTCTGTTCTCATATAGGTAATAAACCCTTCTTCGTACAGTCTCTGCGCCAGACGCATTGTATTGGTAACATTATACCCAAGCCTTGATGAAGCTTCCTGCTGCAACGTAGATGTTGTAAACGGAGCCGAAGCCGAACGTGTACCTGGTTTGGTTTCAACATTCAGAACTTTAAATTCTGTAGTTTTTGCCTTCTCAAGGAATTTTTCAGCGTCTTCTTCTTTTTCGAAGTCTTTTTTCAGTTTGGCAGCAATTTCCTGCTCTGTTTTATTTAAAAAGATTCCATCAAGTTTAAAGCTCGCTTTTGGAGTAAACTCACGGATCTCTTTTTCTCTTTCAACAATTAATCTTACTGCTACAGACTGTACTCTTCCTGCAGACAGCCCCGGTTTTACTTTTTTCCATAAAACAGGTGACATTTCAAAACCTACAATTCTATCCAGCACTCTTCTTGCCTGCTGGGCATTTACCAGGTTCTGATCAATATCTCTCGGATTGTCGATTGCTTTTAGAATGGCATTTTTGGTAATCTCATGGAAAACAATTCTTTTTCTGTTTTCAGGCTTCAGTTTCAATTCATCCGCAAGGTGCCATGCAATAGCTTCTCCTTCACGGTCCTCATCGGAAGCAAGCCATACCATCTCGGCTTTCTTCACTGCGGCCTTCAATTCGGTTACCAATTTCTTTTTGTCTGCTGAAACTTCGTAATCAGGACTGAATGTAGTCAGGTCTATCCCCATCCCCTTTTTAGGAAGGTCACGGATATGTCCGAAACTGGATTTTACTTCAAAATCCTTTCCTAAGTATTTCTGAATAGTTTTTGCTTTGGCCGGGGACTCTACGATTACTAAATTTTTCGACATTCTAACTAAAAATTTTTGCAAAAGTAAAGCTTTTTTATTATATACTTTTTGTTAACAGAGTTTAATTTAACAATCAAGTTAGTTTACATCTTCTTTAAACACCTATTTTCTAAAGAAATAAATCCTTTTGTAGTGTAGGTTTTAGACTGTTATATACATATCAACAAATAATGATATAGAATTTTTCATCAGCCGTAATAGATGTAAGAAATATGTTGATCAATAAAAAACGGGAAAAGAGTCCTTGTTCCCGTTTTTACATGCTTATTTTAAAGATTTTATCGTTTTATAATTTTTACAACCGCCTCAGAATCGTTTATTCTTATTACATACACTCCAATACTTAAAGACGAAAGATCTGTCTGATTGTTGATAAACTGTCCGGATTTTACAAGTTGTCCCAGTGCATTAAAAATTTCATAGTCATATTTTTTATTCTCTGTAGCCTTGATGTAAAGGATATTGGAAACGGGACTTGGGTATAAGGAAATCTTGTTATCCGAAGCTTTAAGCTCAGTATTCGCAGTGCTCAATGTAGGAGCATTAGGAACGATTGTAAGTCTTGAGGCCGGCCCTTCTTCATCACCATTGGCATCATATTTTATTTTTATACATCGGCATCCCACCCCGAAATAGGGATCATTATTATCATGAAAGACCATTATTCTATTCGTTGTAGGAGCTGCATCAAAAAGTACATTCACTGCTCTTCCCAGATAATTTGAAGTTAAAGCAGCCGTCCAGACAGCGGGATACTGAAAATTGAGACTATTGAATGTTCCCTGGGTTGCTTGATTGGAAATTACACTTCTGAATCCTCTTGATCCTGAATCCGGATAGTTCCCGACAGAATATACAGGATTATTAAAAATATATCCTATTGTGGAGTTCGCAGCGTTTCTCACTCTTGTTCCTAAATAATCGGTGGCAATATTATATGACGTGGCCACATTTTTATCTTTTTTATACCACGGAGTCTGCCCAAAATCAGCTGCGGAAACCAATGCAACATTCGTAAGATCAGGAATCCTCCATCCTTCGGGACAAGGATCAAAAGGAGACTTCTCACCTCCTCTTCCCCATCTGTCTGGAGCTAAATTGGGTTCTGCAGCCAGCCAGTCTGTTCCGTTGGTATAATTGGGTGTTGCACTGTTAAAAGGGGCTAAAGTACTTGGAATCATATACACCAGAGGATTTTTAATAGAATAAGATATGATCTTGGAAATCTTATCTATGGGCTTATCTGTGACCTGTACATTTGATACTGCAGCATACATGTTATAAGGGATAATATAACTCCCCGTCAGATTATTATAATCAGCCTGTGCAAGGGTAACATATGAAACGGTTCCATTCGTACCTGAAGAGCCTAAAAATATATTGTAGAAACTTCTATTATCTGCATATTGAAATGCAGGAATGGGGTCTTTTCTTCCCCATTGATAGTGCAATCCTGTGGAGGCACGTATTTTTAACAATTCATCAGCAGTAGGTGCAAGGGGATTGGCAATATTGGGAAAGCATCTATGGCCCCTAGGTTACGATCCATGAAGGTCGTCTGCAATATGACATCAGCTTTATTTACGTAGTTCACATAGTTGGTGACTGCTGCCGGAACTTCCGTAGTATACGTATAAGATTCTACAGGAGAATCCGTAACCCAGATATGCCAGCTCCAATACACCGGAGCTGCTATACTGCCATTATGCAATGTAACCACAGCATTTCCGCTTTGATCGGGGGTAATCTCAACAGATATTTTAGAATTATTAATATCTTGTAGTGAAGAGGGTGATGGATTCACCACTGAAATTTTATTGATAAGATTGGCATTAGTCGTCCAGAGAACATTTCCTTTTAAATTATTAAAATTGGAAGGATTCAATACATCAACATTATTCAACAATTGACTTTGTACCGAGAATGCTTTACTTACCGGAATTTCAATGATAGCAGGTGTTCCACTCTTCACAATCTGATAAGTATTAGGATTATTAATTCCTTCTTTATATTCTACTGAAGCAGGTAGATATTCCGTAGGAAAATCATAGTCATTGACAAGATATAACGGATCTTTTATACATCTGCAGCCATTGGCATCAGAGGTATACATTACTGACATTGGAAAGTAATAATAACGTCCTTTAATATTGGGATAATTAGGATCCGGAATATCAGGTTGTGTCTTATCCGGAATCATAGAAAGTCCTCTGACTGTTACAGCCGGAGAAGCATCGAACTGCCGTGCCATAGTAGCCGTCCACAATGCGATGTGGTGCTGATCGGTATATTGTCCCAAATGAGCATTTCTGATAAGCTGTCCATTTCCAGGAAATACTCCCATGTTGTATCCGCCAACCGCTGAAAGATCAAAGCCCAAATTAGAATACACCTTAAAGCCAGTCATAAATGTAGGAACTCCAGCATCAGTAGGTTTTATAATATGGTACTTATTGGTTTCAAAAACATTTTTAGACATATTGGTTTTCACTCCGAAAGGCGAAAAGTCTATTCTGATATCGTCTACATAGGATGCAGAAGCCAGATTGGCGACCAGCATAGAAGGTATACGCCATCCGTTGGGACAAGGATCGTAAGAAGATTTGTCTCTGTAGGGTTTTGCTTTGTCATCGGTATTATAAACAGTTTCAATTTTACCCTGTGCATTATCAGACCAAAGATTAAGTTCGGAAAGTCTGTTATTCGGTAAAGTGGTGGATCTTCCAAACCAATTGACAGGCAGATTGACGTTATTGTTGTAGTAGGCCTGACCAGAATTATCATCTTTATTGACATAGATAAGGCTCAAAGGATTTTTTACAGAAAGCCTTAGATTGTTGGTTACCTCTGCGCTGGAAAGCAAAACAAATTTCCGGAGATCGTCAATACTTGTAGCATTATCCATATTTTTCGCCCCTCTATGCCTGATTCTTCCCATAGATCCTGAAGCTTCATAGAAGTCATTTCCTCTTGTAACCAAAGGTGGAATAGGATCTTTTCGTCCCCACTGATAAAGAAGCCCTATACTTCTGTTCCAGTCTGAAGCTGTAATAGAATTTGTAATCGCCCCAAGATTCCTGTCCATCCATTTCCAATCAGCGTCTGGAATGAGCTCGGAGGTACCGTCCGATTTCATCCTTTTAACATTGTTGAAACTTCTATAGGCGGCTCCATTTGTAGGATCATCCGTTACCCAGATATGCCAGCTCCAGAAGATCTCTCCATTTACTTTAAGAGCAACAACTGCATTGCCTTTTTTTGTTTTGTTAATAGGGACTTTTATTTTGGCATCCTGACCTGTCCCTACAATCTCGAGGGCATAGTTTACGCCTGATTTTATAAGTCCATGAACATCTTCCCACAGTACATCTGCGGTGATCGTTCCGGCCGGAATACCATTTCCGTTAAGATAGCCTCCTCCTTCCCACATCGCATATGCTTTTCTTACGGGCACCAGTAATCCTTCACTATTTTGGCTGGGATCAAAGATGTAACTGTTGGGAGCTTTTTTCCAATCCGGAAGCAATAGTCTGGACCAATCATGTACGGGCCTGGCCAGTGAGTCCATATTGTTAAAAACCGCCACATGATTTATATACCCAACCGAGGGAAGACTTCCTCTGATATTACCTTTTGAATAGATCACCAATGATATCAGGCAGAAAACTGCCGCTAATTTACCAACTAAATTTTTCATACCTTATTGATTTGAGTGTCATTAGCGGAATACAATCTTTAAGCCTAAATCAATAAAAAGATATTTATTTTATAAATACCGATGACATATTTGAATTATGTTATCAATAACCCAAAAACAAAAATCTTATAAACAGTACAAATTCCAGTAATGCTGGCGCATAAAAAAAGACAGCTAAAAGCTGCCTTTATATTTTAATTCATCCAATATTATGGAAGGATATGGTTTCTATAACGTTCTATCGAAAATCGCCCTGCCTTGATATTGTTAAAGATAGAGAAGACGACAAAATTGAAGACAACAAGTGAGATAATAAAAGCATAAATCATATTCTTAGTCCTCGCTGTAACAACATACATGGCATTCGGAATAATGATATACGAAAATCCAATAAACGCTCCCGCAAGTCTTGACGAGAAAATAGGATTATTTCTAAAGATAAAATACAGACAGACTCCAATCACGGCATAGTTCCTATGGTATTCGTAATAAGGAAAATATTCTTTCATTTTATTATCGAAAGCAAAAAGGAAAAAGGTCAGAATAGCCATCATCACTTCAGGAATTCCAATACCTCCATTCAGTCGCTGTACGGTTTCATCCATATATCCATTGAATCCCTCTATAAGCATATTGTTAGAGGCCATCCCATCCAAAAAGCCACCAAAGCTCCTATAGATTTCAAATGGAGATAAAAAGACTGAGCCTATAATCATAATAAGCATCACCGTTTTGTTCAAAGGAACCCGGGCCAGCCAGTACATCGGGAGGAATAAATAGGCAACACTGTGTATACCAGAGCCTATGAATATGAAAAATAAGTAATGCCAGAATTTTCGTTCTTTGATATAGCGTATGGCGAAATAAACGATAAAGGTCCCGAGATTTTGTCTGATCTGCCCACTTTCCCCAATAAAGAAGTTGGGGATAAACATAAAAAGGGTAAAGGTAAAAGGGTAAAAAGTATTGTCTTCTGTATACTCCACCTTAAAGATCATCGCAAAAATAGCAATGACCAGAGTCAGCATATAAAAGGGTGCATTAAAGAAATTGAGAAGAACTTTATTAATCAGTGTATACAGCCACTCCACATCCAGGTTTTCTGTTCCTTCCATATGAAGCATCTTCATAAAGATACTGTAATAGCTTTTGGTATCAGAGTAAATATAAATTCCTTTGTAACTTCCGTAATCCGGACCTACATCATTTCTAAGTCCTACAATAATAATGAAATAAACTGCAAGGAACCAGAACCATTTTTTATCAACCTTTTTTCCATATACCTCCTGAATACTGAAGAACAGCATATAGAGGATCGCAATTATATAATAAGGGTGTAATAAACTCATGCTAAATCTCTGATGTTTTTTTAAACTGATGATATGCTGTAATAATTCCGGTGAGAATCAGAGGCAAAAAGAGCCTCACTTCCCAAAAAAGCCCCACTAAAGTAATCATAATAAGGTAAGGAATTGAAAAGAAAAAATATTTTCCAAAAACAGTTCTATTTTCTTCGTCAATACAAAGTCTGTATATAAAGTAAATCACAATTACTGCAAATACCAACCCCGCAAGGTTGAAGGGACTCGAAAAATTTCTATTGATATAAAATCCTTCTACAAAGGTCGTTTCATCCTGTACAAGCAAAGCTCTCAATCCCAGATAAGGCACAATAAACGCGATCACCAATGGTATTATTTTCCAGATTACCTGATAATTTCCTTTTTTCAATTCATCAATATTGAAAAATACAGCAGCAAAGAAAGCAATATTCAAGCAGGCTGTTTCTCTTACCAAAGTAGAGATTCCGATCAGGCCAATGAGAATAAAAAAGAATATATTTTTTTGAGTATCTAAATACTTAAGGGTCAAAAATACACCCGTCAGATAACAAAAAAGGGCAATCGTATCACAGTTTGTCGGTGCATATTGTGTTATCACAATAAAAAAAACAGCCAGAAGGTGAATAATTCTCCTTGCATTAAGATTCAAAAGAAGTCCTATTGACCTGAGTTTAAATATGGCATTCAAAATAAGGGAACACAAAATAAAGAAAACGCTGTTCATCAGGAAAAGCCCGTGATAAAATGGAGTTCCGTTTTTGGATAAAAAATCTTTGAAAAAAGAAAGAGGTCCATTGATCAGGCTGTACATCAGATCTGTCATCTGTACACTCAGATAATTGGGAATGACTCTGTAAGCATATACCGAGGAAAATAAAAAGTCGGGGGTTGTTTCTGATGTTTTTAATCTTGTATAGGAAGATTCAAATCCATAATAAGACATCGCAAACAGCAGAAGCGGAAGTACTATTACAAATAGGAATCCGTTTATTTTTTCATCATTTCTTTTCAACATATCTAAAACAGATTCTTATTTTTTAATAATAATTGTGGTTTAAAATACATTTTTCTAAAGGGGAACTTCTGCAAAAGTAGAATATTTTTTCATTCTTCCTAGAATATTTTATTGATTTTCAGTCAAAACTTATCGTTAACTATTTTGAACTAATGCTTAAAAATCTAAATTTGCAGACTTGATATACATGCAATGCATCGCTTTTTTATATTTTTATATTATCTGATTTCCAAAAATAAAATCCTATCTGTACTGACAGCCTTAGGAATTGCCGTTTTATGCCTATTTTTTGCATCAAAGATTAATTTTGAGGAAGACATTAATCAGATCATTCCTAAAAATGAAAAATCCGATCTTACCGCAAAAGTTATTAAGCAGCTTAACTTCTCGGATAAAATTATTGTCATTATAGAGAATAAATCCAAAGAAGATAACTTTCAGCTTTCTGAAACGGCGGATACTTTTCTACAAAAAATAGAACCTTTACAAAAGTATATAGGTTCTGTACAGGGTAAAGTGAACGATAATGAAATTTCAGAAACGTTTGATTTTGTCAGTCAGAATCTACCATTATTCCTCAATGAAAATGATTATAAGGAAATTGACAGAAAGCTTCAGAAAGACAGTATTGCCAAACAGGTAGAGAACAATTACATCTCCCTGGTTTCTCCCATAAGTCTTGTTACAAAAGAATTTATCAAAAAAGATCCTTTGGGGCTTACTTTTTTAGGGATCAAAAAACTGAATGCCTTAAATATCAGTAAAGACTTTAAGCTTGAAGACAGCTACATTGTAACCAAAGACGGGAAAAATCTCTTACTTTTTATTGATCCTAAAAATAAAAGCAATGATACAAAAGCCAATGAAGCATTTGTAGATCAGCTCAACTCCATAAAAGACGGTATCAATAAGCAATTCAAAGGAAAAACAGAAATCAGTTACTTCGGATCTCCGGTGATTGCTGTAGCGAATGCCAAGCAGATCAAAAAAGACATTCAAAATACGGTAGTTATTTCTATGACGGTTCTTTTGATTCTCCTGATCTATTATTTCAGGAACATTTTTACGCCTGTTATTGTCTTTTTACCCACCGTATTTTCTGTACTCCTTGCGTTATTGATTCTTTATTTTATTAAAGATAAGATCTCAGCAATTTCCTTAAGTGTAGGAGCTATTCTGATTGGGATTACGATAGATTACGCCCTTCATATCCTTACCCATTATAAGCACAACAACAATATTGAAGAGCTTTACAAAGAAATTACCCAGCCTATTATCTTGAGTAGCGCAACCACAGCCGTCTCATTTTTATGTCTGGTTTTTGTACGTTCTGAAGCATTGAAAGATTTAGGTCTTTTTGCGGCGATCACCGTTATTCTTTCCTCCATCACAGCTTTGATTATCGTTCCTCAGCTTTATAAACCAAAAGAAAAGGGAGAACATCTCAATACCAACTTCATTGATAAAATCGGGGCTTATCCTTACGAGAAAAACAAGCCTTTGATCATCGGATGTTCCATCATCATTCTTGCCTGCCTTTTCGGATTCAGACATGTAGGTTTTAATGAAGACATCGGTGAGCTGAATTACATCCCGAAAGAACTGAAAATAAGTGAAGCTAAACTTCAGAAACTTTCAGACATCACTTCAAAATCCATCTATACTATTTCTTATGGGAACTCTGAAGAAGAAGCGTTAACCAGAAATTCTGAGCTAAGCAGTTTCCTTGAAAAAGAGAAAAAGAAGGTAAAATATTAAGTTACAATTCTATAGGAAGTATTGTGCTTTCTGAAAAAGACCAGCAAAAAAAGATTGAGAAATGGAACAGCTTCTGGAGCGACTCTAGGAAGAACCTGACCATTTCCGAACTGACCAGTAATGGAAATAAATTTGGGTTTAATGGTTCTGCTTTTGATAATTTCAACGAAGCTTTACATAAAACCTATTCTGCATTAAGCCTGAAAGACTATCAAAAAGTAAAAGCTCTTCAGATTTCAGAATTTATGAGCAATGAAAATGGTTTTTACACTGTTTCCAATGTAGTAAAAGTAGACGAAAACAAAAGAGACACTTTCATCAAAGATATTGAGAAGAAGCATGATGCCATCGCTATTGACCGGCAGCAGATGAATGAGAATTTTCTTGGTTTACTGAAAAGAGATTTCAACACGCTAATCAATTACTCTCTTCTAGCGATTGTTCTGACCATTATTGTGTTCTTCAGAAATTTTGAATTAACGATTCTTACCATGTTCCCGATTGTTTTAACGGGGGTTGTAACCGCTGGAATTCTTTATTTCTTAGGATTGGAATTAAATATTTTCAGTACCGTAGTCTGTACACTCGTATTCGGAGTTGGGGATGATTTTAGTATTTTCCTGACACAGGCGATGCAAAAAGAGCATACGACGGGTAAAAATGAACTACCAACGTATAGAACATCTATTATTCTTGCCGTTTTCACGACCATTCTTTCGATTGGTTCCCTGATCTTTGCAAAACATCCGGCTCTGCATTCTTTAGCTTTGGTCGCATTGATTGGAATGTTCTCCGTGATTATTATTACCTCTACTCTATATCCTTTCTGGTTCAGATTATTGATTACCAACCGGGCAAAGAAAGGTCTTTCCCCTATTACTTTCAGGCTACTTTTACGGGCTGTATTCTCGTTTTTATATTATGGATTAGGAGGATTAGTTTTTTCTGCTTTCGGAAGTTTATTTATTAAAAATTCCAAGGGAAAAACATTAGATATTATCAAATTAATTCTCGCTAAGTTTTTGACATCCGTTCTTTATTTATCCCCTTTTGTAAAGAAAAGAGTGATTAAGAATCCGTCAGAAGACTTCAGCAAACCCGCTGTCATCATTGCCAATCATACCTCTTTCTTAGATACGCTGGCGATTGCAATGGCTACCCACAAAATCATCTACCTGGTGAATGACTGGGTATATGAATCTCCTGTTTTTGGAAAACTGGTAAGAGCACTGGGTTTTTATCCCGTTTCACAGGGAATTGAAAATGGAATGGATAAGCTAAAAGAAAAGATTGCACAAGGATATTCTTTAGTGGTTTTTCCTGAAGCAGAACGTTCTTATACCAATGATGTCAAAAGATTCCATAAAGGAGCATTTTACCTTGCTGAACAATTTGGTCTGGATATTCTTCCGCTTTATATCCACGGAAATTCTGAAGTATTACCGAAAGGAGATTTCATTATATACAACGGAAGCATTACGGTAAAAGTAGGCAACAGGATCAATAAAGATGATATGAGCTTCGGAAAAAACTATTCTGAGAGAACCAAAAAGATCAATGCTTATTTCAGGGAAGAATTTGCCAAGCTGAGAGAAGAGATTGAGGATGAGAATTATTTTAAAAATAAATTATTCCTGAGCTATCTATATAAAGACAGTGAAGTAGTAAAAGAAGTAAAACACGATTTCAAAGCCAACAAATCCGTATATTTCGAACTTAATAAGCATATTTCCAATGAAGCCAACATACTTCATATAGCCAACGATTTTGGGCAAAAAGATGCCTTATTAACCTTATATCAGGCCAGCCGAAGAGTTTTTTCCCTGATAAAAAATGATGATAAAAGAGCAACGGCAGCCCACAGCTATCTGGTAAAAAGAAGAAAGATTCAATATATAAAAGACCTTTCTGAGGTGAACAAAAAGATTGATGTTCTTCTGATCTCAGATGATAACTTTACCCTGAATGATATACAGGATCTTCCTGAAACTATCATTTTTTTAAATACGAAAAACACTTTGTTTGAAAGTGATAATTATACACAGGAATTCAGTTCTGAATCATTAAAAGTATTTAAGACTCAATAATAAATATGAAAAACATATTTTTGTAAACGCTAAAGAAAACTAATGAAGAAAAATATACTTGTCATATATTATTCGCAAACCGGACAACTCGAAGATATTGTGAGAAACATAGCCAAGCCTTTTGAAGCTCAAAAGGATGCTTATGATATTACGTATTACAACATTCAGCTCAAGGAAGATTTTCCTTTTCCCTGGCCAGGTGATGTTTTTTTCAACACTTTTCCTGAATCTTACTTGCAGATTCCGAAAGAAATTCTGCCTCCATCCGAAGAAATTCTGAACAAAAAATATGACCTCATCCTCTTTGGATATCAGGTATGGTATCTCACACCATCCATTCCTATTATTTCATTCTTAAAGAGTGGCTATGCAGAGCGCATCCTTAAAGATACTCCTGTAGTCACCATTTCCGGAACCAGAAATATGTGGATGCTTTCCCAGGAGAAACTAAAGGTATATTTAAGAGACTTACAGGCAAAACTTGTTGGGAACATAGCTCTGGTAGACAGACACGATAATTATACCAGTGTATTGACTATCCTTCGATGGCTGACAACAGGTCAGAAGGAAAAATCCGGAATGCTTCCCGCAGCAGGGGTTTCTGATGAAGAAATCACAGGCTCTGTAAAGTATGGCGAGATTATTGAAAGACATTTTAAGAATAGCGACCTGAATAATTTACAACCGGAGCTCGTTAAAAATGGAGCCATTGAAATCCGGGCGTTTTTGGTACGTGTAGAGAAGGTAGGAAACAAAATTTTCACTGTATGGTCTAATTTGATTATAAAGAAAAAAGAGAAACGTCCATTGCTGATAAAATTCTTTAAGGTATATTTGATGGCAGCGATATGGATTATCTCACCTGTCGTTTTGGTACTACACCTACTTACAACCCCTATATTTTGGTTTAAAAGACAAAAACAAAAAGATATTTACAAGGAATTAATTTAAAATAGAATGTACGACGTATTTATAACAAAAGCATCAAAATACTTACCCAATGAGCCGGTAGCGAATGATGAAATGGAGATATATCTTGGGCTTATCAATGATGCGCCATCTAAAGCAAAATCACTTATCCTAAGAAATAATAAAATCACGACTAGATACTACGCTTTAGACAAAGAAGGAAATCCTACACACTCTAATGCGCAGCTTACAGCAAAAGCTGTTGAAGGACTTTTTGATGAAAATTTCAAAAAGGAAGATATGAAATTATTATCCGTAGGAACTACTTCACCAGACCAGATACAGCCTTCTCACGCTTCTATGGTTCATGGTGAACTGAACATCGGAAAATCTATTGAAATAAATACTTCAACAGGTCTTTGCAACTCAGGAATGAATGCCCTGAACTATGGATTCCTTTCTGTAAGAGCCGGTGTACAGGAAAACGCAGTATGTGCAGGTTCTGAAAGAATGTCTGCATGGATGACTGCTGATAAATTCAACCACGAGGCTGAAAATTTAAAATTACTGGAAGAAAGACCTATTATTGCGTTCAAAAGAGAATTCCTTAGATGGATGCTTTCTGACGGAGCAGGTGCTTTCCTGTTGGAAAACAAGCCAAGAGAAAACAGTATTTCTTTAAAGGTAGAATTCATTGATTTCTACTCTTATGCTCACGAAATCGAGGCATGTATGTATGCAGGATGTGACAAACTGGAAGACGGAAGCCTGAAATCATGGGCAGACTACCCTTCTGACGAGTGGCTGAAGCAATCTATTTTCGCCATCAAACAGGATACTAAAATCCTTGATAAATATATCCTTGTAAAAGGTGCAGAAAGTTTAAGATCTTCTTTTGACAAACATAATCTGGATCCGGAAAAAATTGATCATGTATTGGCTCATATTTCTTCAGGATATTTTAAAGACGGACTGAAGGAAGAATTTGCTAAAAAAGGAATGGATTTCCCTGCAGAAAAATGGTTCTACAACCTTTCTGAGGTTGGAAACATCGGAGCAGGATCTATATTTATCGCCCTTGAAGAATTGATGAACTCCGGGACATTGAAAAAAGGAGAAAAAGTACTTCTTTGTGTTCCTGAAAGTGGAAGATTCGCTTATTCTTGTGCCCTATTAACAGTTTGCTAATGGAAAATAAACTGCCTACATCTGATAAAGACTTTGTAGAAAGCCTTATTCCGCAACGATTCCCTTTTGTGATGGTGCATGAGTTATCAGAATATTCTGAAAGTCATCTCTTATCCGGTTTTGAGATCAAAGAAGACAATCTCTTCATTCAGGATGGATTATTTCAGGCTTCCGGATTGATTGAGCACCAGGCACAGAGTGTTGCCCTGCACACCGGATATAAATATTATCTGTTGGGAAAAGATTCCCCTACAGGCTATATCGGAGCCATCAAGTCTTTTGAAGCTGAAATATTGCCCAAAATAGGAGACCAGCTTAAATCTGAGGTAACCATCCTCAATGAAGTAATGGGTGTTACACTGGTAGATATCGTTACCAAACTAAACGGTGAAGAGATTGCAAAATCTCAAATGAAAACCGCTGTAAAATAAACTGAAAATGGAAATAAAGGAAGAGAACATCATCAATATACACAACTTTTTACCACATCGTGAACCGATGCTTATGGCAGACTATATCCTGGAGTTGACCCAAGAAAAAGTAGTGACTTCCTTTGAAATAAAAGAAGACAATATATTTGTTCACAACAATGAATTTGTAGAAGCCGGCTTAATTGAAAACCTGGCACAGACCTGCTCATCCATCCTGGGACAAAGCTTCTTTGAAAATCCTGAAGCAGATACAAAAGTGATCGGGTTTATCACCAATATCAAGAAAATTGAGGTTTTTGCCCTTCCAAAAGTGAATGATAAAATTATTTCCAAAGCCTCACTTATTTCACAGTTTGAAAACATCTGCCACATCTTCTGTGAAACATTTCATAATGATGAATTACTGATCAGAGCAGAAATCAACCTGTTTATTCAGGAAGTAAAGTCGTAAAGATCAATTCAACATATAATAAAAGCTGTACACAACGTACAGCTTTTTTGTTTTTAAGCCATTCAGTATTCAACCCTTTCAATAGATCCGTGAATATTTGTGTAATCCATTTGTGACATTTATGTTTAAAACCATTTGATTTTTCCCATTTTTTGAAAGCGGGCTATAGCCCACTCCTATTGAATTGATTACAATGATCTTACAATAAAAACATTTATTTTTTATTTATTCTTACACTCTTCACCCTGCACAAAACAACTGATAACCAATTTATTAAAAGCCTAAAAACCTCATCACAAGATGAATTATTTCACGTGAAACATTGTAAAAATCCGTGAAACTCTGATCATCAGGGAGAAAGCGTTTTAAACAACAAAAAAGCGGAACATTTCTGTCCCGCTTTTCCAATTATTTTTAACAAAAGAATTAATATCCAAAGATCTCTTCAAGAGATACTTCTTGGAATTCACCCATTTTGTTGATAGATTCCATATTCAGATTTTCTTTCTTACCGATGATGGCTGTATTGTATTTTACAGGTTTCACTTCAGTATTGTAGAATCCTGTAAGCTGTGGCAATGTCAACCCTTGGATTTCAGCATAAACATCTTTTCTTAAATCATAGTCTACGCCTAGTTTTTTCAAGGCTAACTGATTGAAGAAAATATTCGTTCTGTTGATTCTGTTAGAAGCAATCTGCTTTAATGCAGACCCTCTTGCGTTTTCAAACTGTGCAGGAATCTGTGGCAAAGATACCATCAGATCATTCATTGCATTTACAGCTAAAGGAAGCTTGTTTGACTGTGTTCCGATATAATTTGTAACATAGTTTGCCTTACCTTTTTCCGAAGCATTTCCATAAGAAACATAGGCCGTGTAAGCCAAAGATTTACTTTCTCTGATTTCCTGGAAAACGATTGAAGACAACCCTCTTCCGAAGTATTCATTGAAAACATTTGCTTTCCCGAAATTGCTAAGATTTACTGTACTTGCTTTTCCTACTTTAGACATTTCCATCTGTACCATGTCATAATTCGTGAAGTATACTTTTCCTTCAGCAGCCGGTTCAGCATATTCTTTTGCCTGCGCAGGCTGAAGACTTGTATTGGAAATAAAAGGCTTCACTGCTTTTTCCAGACCAGACTGATCCTGTCCATAAAGAAGAATCTGATAAGGATATTGGTTCAGGGTTTTCACTTTCTTCATCAATTCTACAGCATCAATGCTCTCAAGACGTTCTTTGGAAACGATATCCGTCATTCTTGAGTTTTTACCATATTTAGAATAGTTTGAAAGGGCAGCCATGATTCTCACTTTATCTTTCTTAGCAGTCGCTCTAGACTCCAGAATTGTTTTTACAGTTTGTGCATAAACAGCTTTATCTGCTTTTACATTTGTCATCCAGTGGTTCATCAGCTCTACACCTTTCTTCATATTGCTTTCAAGACCGCTCAATGTAAGAATCATCTGATCGTTGGAAGTTCTCAGGCTATAGCTGATTCCCAGTTTATAAAATTCTTCTTTCAGCTGTTCAGAAGTATATTTATCTGTTCCAAGATATTCAAAAAGAGTTCCTGCAACAGAAAGTTCTTTGTCATTATCTGTTCCGAAAGGGAAAACATAGCTTACCTGAGCAATCTCATTATACTTGTTTTTCACAAAACTTACCGTCTTATCCTTGATTTGTGAAGTCTGAATAGCCGTTTTAAAATCAATGAATTCAGGCTTGATTTCTGCAACCTTTATATTGAGAATATCTTTAAGGAAAGGAGACTGAGCTTCTCTGTTCAGTTTAATAGGGGTAATTCCCGGGTTCTGTACACGAACGAGCTTATCATTCACTCCTTTTTCCTTATAAAGAACAACATAATTGTCTTTAAAGAAATCGTTGGCAAATTTCACCACATCAGCTTTAGTGATCTTGTCATACTGATTGATCTCATCAAGCTCCTGCTCCCATGTTCTCACATTGATATAGGAATCATATAGTTCTGTAGCTAATCCGTCTGCTGTTTCCCAACCTTTCATACGCTGAACTTTTTTATCATTTACGATAGCTTTCAGCATCCAATCCGGAAACTGGCCTTTTTTCACAAGCTCCAGCTGATCCATCAATAGTTTTTTAGCCTCATCAAAGCTTTGTCCTTCTTTAGGAGTCACTACCAGTCCAAATGTACCATACATTTTGTAAGGTGACTCATAAGCACCAGCTCCAAGAGTTTTTTGCTTTTGGTTGATGTTAAGGTCAATTAATCCCGCATCTCCTCTGTTGCTTAAGATTTCAGATACTACATCTGCTAATCTTGCTTCCTGCGTTCCATAAGAATCTGTTCTCCATGCAATCGTCATTCTTGGAGTAGTCGGGCTTTTTACTGTTCTGGTAATAATGCCGGTCATTGGCTCTTCTGTAACCATTTTTTTCATCGGAAGCTCTTTATATTTGAAAGCTCCGAAATATTGATCAACTAATTTTATAGTTTTATCAAAATCAAGGTCTCCAACCAATACTACCGCCATGTTATTAGGCACATAATACGTATCAAAATATTTGTGAATAGCCTCCATAGAAGGGCTCTTCAAATGTTCAGAAGTACCTATTGTAGTCTGCTGTCCGTTTGGATGTTTTGGGAAAAGCGCCTGCATCAATGAATAATATACAAGACGGCTGTCATTATCCTGCGCTCTGTTGTATTCCTCATATACCGCTTCAAGCTCAGTATGGAAAAGACGTAATACCAATTCTGAAAAACGTTCTTTCTCTACTTTTAACCATTTTTCCAATTCATTGGAAGGGATATTGTTTTTATACACCGTTTCATCCAGAGATGTATGGGCATTCGTTCCTGTAGCTCCTAATGAAGAGATGGCTTTGTCATATTCATTAGCAATAGCATATTTAGAAGCTTCCTGAGAAACTTCGTCAATTTTTTTATAAAGCTCTTTCTTTTTTTCAGCATCTTTTTCTGCTTTATGCTGCTCATAAAGATCAGAGATCTGCTGTAGTAAAACCTTTTCTTTTGCCCAGTCCTGAGTTCCCAGGTGTGAAGTTCCTTTGAAGACCATATGCTCAAGGTAGTGAGCCAATCCGGTATTATCACTTGGATCATTGTTCGATCCTGTTCTTACCGGAATATAAGTCTGAATTCTCGGTGCGTCCTCATTTTTAGCAAGATAAACCTTCAATCCGTTTTTCAATGTATAAACACGAACTCCGGCACGGTCATTCTTTACAGTTTCATAAGTGTACCCTTGAGCATCTGTAAGCTTTTGGGTCTCAAATTTCTGTGCCATTGCGCTTATCATACAGAAAAGCGAAACAGAAATAAAAAACTTTTTCATAGTTGTTATTTAATAATTATTTTTTTATCCAAATTTCTAATCCATTAGTCTTACTTATATAAACACTTGTTACAAAAGAATTATTACAAGCGAAAACAATAAACCTTCACAGACCCTTTTAAGATTCTTATCTATATGATTAGTTAAAGACCTCTTTCAAAAATGGAAAAAATAAAAATCCGTTTTTATCACGATTTTGGAAATTTTTTTTTGATACTCCCTCTATTTCACAGTAATAACTCCCTCAGATTTAATATGATTTACATATAATGTATTTTCACTATTTTAGCCACCTGATTAAAAGAATCAAAAATAGGTGAACCCTATTTCATCTGGAATCTAAAAAAATGAACATTATTTAGATGAAAAAACAAGACCTGCCTCAAGACGAAAGTAACCTAAAATCCGCCAACATGACAGAAGTACTGTATGTAACGGATGAGAATGACAACTACACGACAGCAAACAGCACAGGCTGGGATGCCAAGAAAGCTGCTCTGGATGAATCGATGGAACTCATTTATGAAAGAATTGAGGAAGCAAAACAAAATGTTGCCAATAATACAGTAAGTCCCATCGTTTATTTTATGGAACTGAATAAAATGGACCCACCTGTTCTTGCTTCTTACGTAGGAATATGGCAATGGAGGGTGAAAAGACATTTTAAACCCGGAATATTCAAAACACTAAGCGAAACAGCACTGAAAAAATATGCCGATGCATTCGGAATTTCAGTGGATGAATTAAAAAACTTCAACGGAAAATAAATGAAATAAGGCCTATATAAAGTGCCGGATTCCATTTGACCAATGAAAAGATACAATCTGCAAATGAAATTAAACTTTGAACACCATCAGACTGCGCATTGCGAAAACGGTGTTGCTTCTAATCTACTGCTTAATAAAGGCCTGAAACTAAGCGAGCCGATGATCTTTGGGATCGGTTCAGGATTGTTTTTTGTCTATCTTCCTTTTTTAAAGGTAAATTTTGCTCCGGGCTTCAGCTATCGTCCGATGCCGGGTGCTATTTTCAGTAAAGCAGCCAAAAGATTAGGAATTAAAATCAAAAGAGAAAAATTCTCAAATCCTAAAGATGCCCAAAAAGCTCTTGAAAGAAATCTGGATCAAAATATTCCTACAGGACTTCAGGTAGGCGTTTTCAATCTTACCTACTTCCCTGAGGAGTACAAATTCCACTTCAATGCCCACAATCTTGTGGTATATGGAAAGGAAGACGGGAAATTCCTGATCAGTGATCCGGTAATGGACTATACAACATGCCTTTCCGAAGCAGAACTGGAAAAAGTGAGATATGCCAAGGGAGCACTGCCACCAAAAGGGCACATGTATTATCCTGTTTATGTTCCTGAAAATATCAATCTTGAAGAAGCCATAAAAAAAGGAATCAAAGACACCTGCAAAAATATGCTGGCACCAGTACCGCTTATCGGAGTAAAAGCAATGAGATGGGTGGCGAAAAGTATTCCGAAATGGGCAGAAAAGAAGGGAACAAAAGTTACCAACCATTATTTGGGACAATTGATCAGAATGCAGGAAGAAATCGGAACCGGAGGCGGAGGTTTCAGATTTATCTATGGAGCATTTCTTCAGGAAGCCTCTGTCATTCTTAAAAATGATGAGCTGAAAGAATTATCAAAAGAAATCACTTCTATTGGTGACCTTTGGAGAGATTTTGCCGTGGATATTGCCAGAGTGTACAAAAACAGAAACTCAAAAAGCAATATTTATAATGAACTTTCAAAAACGATGCTGCATATTGCAGATCTGGAAGAAGCTTTCTATAAAAAATTGAGAAAAGCGATCTGATATGGCAGAAAATATGATTGAGATCAAAAACTTATATAAGAAGTACAAAAATTCTGATGAGTTTTCTGTAAATGATATTTCTTTGAGCATCAGCAAAAATGAAATTTATGGAATTCTCGGGCCTAACGGAGCAGGAAAAACAACATTGATTTCTATGCTATCAGGACTCATAAAACCTACTTCAGGGCAATTTACCATCAATGGTTTATCTCCGCAGAAAGATGGTTTTAAAATCAGACAGATTATCGGAATTGTTCCTCAGGAATATGCATTATATCCTACACTTACGGCCAAAGAGAATCTGATGTTTTTCGGGAGCCTGTATGGTTTGAAACATAACCAGCTTAAAAAAGCAATTGATGAATCTCTTGAAATTATGGGACTTTCAAAATTTGCCAATAAGCAGGTTGGGCAGTTTTCAGGTGGAATGAAGCGCAGATGCAACCTAATCGCCGGAACCCTTCACAATCCTAAAGTTTTATTCCTAGATGAACCAACAGTAGGTGTGGACGTTCAGTCTAAAAAAGCAATTATTGACTATCTTTTAGATTTAAACAAACAGGGAACCTGTATCATTTATACTTCCCATCACCTGTCGGAAGCTGAAGAGTTCTGTACAAAAATTGCCATCATTGACCATGGAAAAATCCATGCAGTGGGAACTCCTGAAGAACTTGTTGCACAGATCGCCAATGCCGAAAACCTTGAAGATGTTTTCATTTCATTAACCGGAAAAGAATTAAGAGATGTTGTTGTATAAACTGTGGAGAAGCTTTATCAAAGAAATTCTTCTGTTGAAAAGAGATATCGGGGGAATCGTCATCATCTTTGTGATGCCATTGCTTCTGATTGTAACCATTACCCTTATTCAGGATTCTACTTTTAAAAATCTGGAAGGATCAAAAATCCCGATTATTTTTATTGATCAGGATAAATCTGATGTTTCAAAGAATATAAAAGCGGAACTGGAAAACAGTAAAACCTTCCAGCTGCTGACCAATTTCAATGAAAAATCTGCTCAGGAGGCTGTCTTTTCTGGAGATTATCAGATGGCAATTGTCATTCCTGAAAATTTAACGAAAGACTTAAATTCCAATATTGATTCTAAAGTTCAAACCATTGTAAGTTCTTTTGGTCTGGAAGGAGATTCTGCAAAAGTAAAAGCGGTTTCTCCGAAGACAAAAGAGATTCATTTATACTTTGACCCTGCTACCAATACAGGATTCAAAAACTCAGTGATGAATTCTGTCAATAAAATGGTTTTTGAGATTGAAAATAAAAAAATCTACAAAGCATTCCAGGATCAGTTGGGAACGACGGAGAATCTTGATGAAAATAAAAACCTGATCAGCTTTAAAGAAATCACGCCCAAGAAAGGAGCAATGGATGTCATGCCGAATTCTGTTCAGCACAACGTTCCTGCATGGACGCTTTTTGCGATCTTCTTTATTGTAGTTCCTTTATCCATCAATTTGGTTAAAGAAAAAAGCCAGGGAACAAGTGTAAGAGCGAGAATAAGCCCTACCCCCTATTTTGTACATATTTTAGGAAAAACATTTACCTATCTGATCATCTGTATCATTCAGTTTTTACTGATGGTTGCGGTAGGAATTTATCTTTTCCCTTATATGGACCTTCCGGCGTTTGATGTGTCCGGAAAAATGTTCCAGCTTATCACTGTAACACTGTTTGCAGGGCTGGCTGCCATCGGATTTGGAGTTTTACTGGGAACTATTGCCCATACACAGGAACAGTCTGCTCCATTCGGAGCAACTTCTGTAGTAGTTTTGGCAGCTATCGGAGGAATTTGGGTTCCCGTATTTCTAATGCCAGAATTCATGCAGACCGTAGCCAAATTCTCTCCCATGAACTGGGGATTGAATGCTTATTACGATATTATTTTAAGAAACAGCGGCATTGGTGGAATTGCTAAAGAGTTGGCATTCTTATTATTATTTTATATTGCCACCGTATCTATTTCCATTTTTTACGAAAGAAAACAAAATGCAGTCTAAAGAAAATATATTAACCTGTACCGAAGAAGTCAGAGTACGATTCAATGAGACAGATCCACTGGGAATTGTCTGGCACGGACATTATATCGTTTATTTTGAAGACGGAAGAGAAGCTTTTGGGCGCCAACACGGCCTTACTTATCTTGACATTCAGAATGAAGGATATGTGACACCGATTGTAAAAAGTACCTGTGAACATTTTCTTCCTTTAAAATATGGAGAAACCTTCAGGATTGTAACGACGTTTATCAATTCTGTTTCTGCCAAACTTATCTACAGATATGAGATTTTCAATCAGGAAGACAAGTTGGTATGCAGTGGTGAAACAATCCAGGTATTTCTGGACAGCAATGGAGGTTTATGCCTGTACAATCCGGAATTTTTTCAAAACTGGAAAGACAAAATGGGATTATCATGAAGAAGGAAATTTATATCACAGACTACAATTGTGTAACTCCCCTGGGTTTCGATGCAGATTCTAACTGGAAAGCTCTGGTAGAAGGAAAATCAGGAGTTGCTTTACATAAAATTATAGACAATCAGGAGGCTTTTTATGCTTCCATGATTGATTCTGACAAACTGGATGAAGAATTCAACAGATTCTTTACTCAGAACACTATTGATTTTACAAGACTGGAGAAGATGCTTCTTTTAAGCTTACAGCCTCTTGTTGAAAAACATGCCCTATCAGAAAACACCGCTTTTATTCTTTCAACGACAAAAGGAAACATCAGCCTGTTAAAAAACCAGTCTGATCTACCGGAAGGCGTTTATTTATCAAAATTAGCACAGAAAATAGCAGACTTTTTTGGATTCAAAACAAAACCTATTGTGGTTTCTAACGCCTGTGTTTCCGGGGTAATGGCGATTGCAGTTGCCAAGAATATGATCCAGGCAGGAAAATATAAAGATGCCTTTGTGATTGCCGGTGATGAGCTTTCTGAATTTGTTATTTCAGGATTCAATTCATTCCAGGCTATAGGATCAGGACCGTGCAAGCCTTATGATAAAAACAGAGACGGAATCAATATCGGTGAAGCTGCTGCAGCTATCTATATGACTAGCCGTCATTCTGACGAAGGAAAAATCTCCGAAAATGAAAAATTCAGATTTAAAGTTTTGGGAGACTCTGCCGTGAATGACGCCAACCATATTTCCGGACCTTCAAGAACCGGAGACGGTTTATTTGCCAGTATTAAAAATGCAATGACCGAAGCGCAAGTTTCTGCAGAACAAATTGATTTTATTTCTGCCCACGGAACGGCAACTTTATACAATGACGAAATGGAAGCCATTGCCTTCAACAGAATGGAGCTTCAGAATGTTCCTTTGAACAGCATGAAAGGATATTACGGACATTGTCTGGGTGCATCCGGACTTCTTGAAAGCATTATTTCTATGGAAAGTGCTATTCACAGTACGCTGCTCCCGTCCAAGAATTTTGAAGACAATGGAGTATCCCAACCGTTGAATATTATCAAAGAAAACCAATCTGCAGCAGTACAATATATTCTGAAAACAGCTTCAGGTTTTGGCGGTTGCAATGCAGCAGTTGTTTTGGAAAAATGTTAAAATGAACGTGATGAAGAAAATAAACAGCTGTACCATAGAACATTCAAAAATAACCGTTGACGGAAATATCGTTTTTGAAAGTCAGAGCGAAACCTTTCAGGAATTTGCTAAAGAAGCGTATAAAAGTTTGGACCTCAGCTATCCAAAGTTTCATAAAATGGATAACCTGAGTAAGCTGGCTTTTCTTTCTGCTGAAACCATTTTGAAAAATGAAGACCACAGCAGAACGGCTATCGTTTTTGCCAACAGAGCATCCAGTCTGGATACCGATTTCAAATATCAGGAGAGCATCAATGATCAGGATAACTTCTATCCAAGTCCTGCAGTTTTTGTCTACACCTTACCCAATATCTGTGTAGGCGAAATCAGCATTAAACACAAAATGCAGACAGAAAATGCTTTTTTCGTTTTGGACGAATTTGATGAAAATTTTTTAAATGATTATTCTGAACAAATTCTGCAGTCCGGAAAGGCTGACAAAGTATTATGTGGCTGGGTAGAATTGTATCAGGAAAATTATAAAGCTTTTGTATATTTGCTAACCTTATAAAAATGTAATAATATAACAGTGTAGCAATGCTTCGGGCTTAGTTGATAAGCTGATGCCTTGATACTCTGGAAAATTAACTTAATTATGGAAAACTTAAAAACAGAATTGAAACACAAAATTATTGAAGTTCTTAATCTTGAAGACGTATCTATAGAAGAAATCAAAGATACTGATCCTTTATTCGGAGGAGGATTGGGACTAGACTCTATTGATGCTTTGGAGCTGATCGTTCTTCTTGATAAAGACTACGGAATAAAATTAGCTGATCCTAAAAAAGGAAAGGAAATTTTTCAATCTATCGATACGATGGCTAAATTCATCGAAGAAAACAGAACAAAATAATTCATTCAATCTAGCAATATACCAATATTGTTAGATTGGTATATTGTTACATTATTTAATACAATGAGTCAAAAAATTGCCATAACGGGAATGGGCATCATTTCCTCCATCGGAAACAATGTGGAGGAAAATTTTATTTCATTACAATCCGGAAAACATGGAATTTCAGACATCAAAATGTTTGAAACCCGTCACGCCGGAATCATTAAAACGGGTGAAATAAAATTATCCAACGAAGAACTTGTACAGAAACTTCAGCTTGATGAAGACAACAACGTAACAAGAACGTCTCTATTGGGAATGATTGCTGCGAAAGAAGCTTTAGAAAGTGCCGGAATTTCAGATATCAATGGTTACAGAACCGGGCTGATCTCTTCTACCAGTGTAGGCGGGATGGATATCACTGAAAAATACTTCTATTCTTACGAAGATTTCCCTGAAAAGCAAAAGTATATTGACGCTCACGATGCCGGAAGTTCCTCATTGGCAATTGCTGATTATTTGGGATTAAAAGGCATGGTTTCCACCATCAGCACAGCCTGCTCATCGGCAGCTAATGCTATTATGATGGGGGCCAAACTGATCAAAAACGGAGTTTTAGACCGTGTCATTGTTGGGGGAACAGATTCTCTTTCAAAGTTTACTTTGAATGGATTCAATACCCTGATGATTCTTACGGATTCTTACAATACTCCTTTTGACAACAACAGAAAAGGACTGAACCTTGGGGAAGCAGCCGCTTTCTTAGTTCTTGAGTCCGAAGAAGTAGTCAAAAAAGAAAATAAAAAGGTTCTGGCTTATCTTTCCGGGTACGGAAATGCTAATGATGCACACCATCAGACCGCTTCTTCTGAAAACGGACAGGGAGCATTTTTAGCAATGCAGCAAGCTCTGAAAATCTCTGGATTAACTAAAGAAAACATAGATTATATCAACGTTCACGGAACGGCTACCCCCAATAATGATTTATCAGAGGGAATTGCTATGATCAGAATCTTTGGCGAAAATCAGGTCCCTGAATTCAGCTCTACAAAAGCATTTACAGGACACACTTTGGCCGCTGCGGCCGGAATTGAAGCCGTATTTTCAATTTTAGCCATGCAGAACAGCATTATTTTCCCGAACCTGAATTTCAAAACAAAAATGGAAGAGTTTGATCTTACTCCTGTTACCGAATTGAAAGAGAAAAGCATTAATCATGTTCTTTCCAATTCATTTGGGTTTGGAGGAAACTGTTCCACCTTAATTTTCTCAAAATCATGAGTGCAGTATACATCAACAGTGCATCCTGTATCTCTGTTCAGGACACTTTAAACAAAAATATCCTTCAGAATCTTATACCGAAAAATTCTTCAAACATCATCAAAGCAATAGAACCTCATTACAAAGAGTTCATTCCGCCTGCCATGATCAGAAGAATGTCCAAAACGGTAAAAATGAGTTCTGTAGCATCAAAAAATGCTTTAAAAGAAGCAGGTATTGAACAACCGGATGCCATTATTGTAGGGACCGGAATGGGCTGCTCTCAGGATTCTGAAAAATTCCTGAAAAATGTAATCGATAATCATGAAGAGTTCCTTACTCCAACCTTCTTTATCCAGTCTACCCACAACACGGTAGCGGGACAGATTGCTCTTGCATTGCAATGCCATGCTTATAACTTCACGTATGTGAATACCTCTTCTTCTCTGGAGTTTTCATTATTGGATGCTCAGCTTCAGATCAACGACGGAGATGCAGAAAATGTTCTTGTAGGCTCTACAGATGAACAGACTGACAGAACAATGGAACTTTATTGTTTAAATAATATCATAAAAAAGAAGAAGATCTTCCTGCCGATTATTTGAATTCATCTACTGATGGAGTGATCTGGGGTGAAGGTGCCAGCTTTTTTGTTGTAGGAAAGGATAAGACTAAACATTCTTATGCAAAACTTAAAAACATTCAGATCAGTAACAAAGTTGAATTGAGTGAAGTTCAGGATTTTATCCAAAATTTCTTAGCTCAAAACAATCTTTCCCATCATGATATTGATGCTGTTATTCTAGGATTCAGCGGAGATGCAGATTCTGATGTTTATTATACGAAAGCTGCAGATATGTTCACAGCTTCATCGCAGTTATATTATAAACATTTGAGTGGAGAATTCAATACATCCAGTGGTTTTTCCACCTTTATAGCCTGTCATATTCTTAAGGAACAGCAAATTCCGGAAGTGATGATGATCAATGAAGAGAAAAAGGAAAGTGTGAAGTATATACTTCTTTACAATCATCTGGCGGGTAGTGATCACAGTCTGGTATTATTGGAAAGGGCTTAATTGGCAAAAAGTCAATAGCGTTTACCCTACAAGTAAAGCAGTATTGTTGTCATTCTGACGAAGAAAGAATCTCTACTTTTACATGATAGATTCTTCATTTAGCTTCGTTATCTTCAGAATGACAAAAATGAGTATACATCCAGAAAGTTTAACAATATAAAAGTAATCAGCAATGAAACATTATCCCTTCATCCTGTTCTATCTTTTCTGCAACGTTTTTATTTATGCGTTTCATGGAAGTTTTTGGGTATATCTGTTTTGTTTTTTTGCTTTTTCTGCAGTAGTAGTCTGGGGTTCATTTGATATTGAACTGGGATATTTTGTCAACAGCATTACCCATAAACGCACCAGAATCAAAGAAGTAGCTCTTACTTTTGACGACGGCCCTACTGAGTTTACTCCAAAATTTTTAGACTTACTTAAAGAACATCAGGTAAAAGCAACCTTTTTCTGTATCGGGAAACAGATTGAAAAATATCCTGAAACCTTTCAGAGAATCATTGCAGAAGGTCATACTATCGGAAATCATACGTTATCACATTCCAATTCTACTGGTTTTTTATCGACTTCAAAAATGATTGAGGAGATTGAAAAGTGTGATGAAATCATGAAAAATACGGGAAATATAAAAACCCATCTTTACAGACCTCCTTTTGGGGTAACGAATCCCAATATTGCCAAAGCGATCAAAAGGACTCATAAAGAAAGCATCGGATGGAATGTCCGGTCTTTAGACACCATCATTGATGATGAAAAGAAAATCTACAGCAGAGTTACCAAAGATTTGAAAAAAGGGAGTATTATTCTCCTTCATGATACGTCGGAAAAGACCTATCGCGTTCTGGTAGATTTATTAGTATTTTTGAAGGATAAAAAATATTCAACCTTTACTGTTGATACAGTTATAAATTCAAAGAAAAATGATTAAAAATATAGCTCTCGGAGCATTCTTACTGATCTCAGGATTCTTTTTTGCCCAAAATACGTCCATGTCAGGAGCTGAGGCCAAAGCATTTGTATCGAAGGTTTCTGCTGATACGAAGGAGATCAAAACTTTACAAAGTGATTTTACCCAGACCAAAAAGATGGACTTTCTGGATAAAAGCATTGTTACCTATGGAAGGATGTCATTGCAGACTCCTAATATGCTGAGCTGGAAGTATACCAAGCCTTATCAGTACAGTATTGTTTTTAAAAGCAATAAAATCTTCATCAATGATCAGGGGAAAAAGTCTTCTGTAGATGCCAAGAGCAAAACATTTGAAAAAATCAATAAGCTGATTGTAGGAAGTTCAAATGGAACGATGTTCAATGATCCTGAATTTACGGTAACGTATTTTAAGAACGGAAATTACAATGTCGCGAAGTTTATTCCTAAAACTTCTCAGCTATTGAAATATATCAAACAGATCGAACTGTATTTCCCAAAGAATCAGTCGACGGTTTCCCAGGTTAATATGACCGAGGCATCCGGAGATACTACTAATATTGTTTTCAAAAATACCAAGATCAATGCTTCAATTCCTGCGTCAGAGTTTACTTTATAGCCTTATCCTGATTCTGGCTGTTTCCTGTAAAAGCTATCAGCTGACTGGTGTCAAGCCGGTTTCTGCCTCTGAAAAAATGGTAGAAAATTTATATTTCTCTACCGGCGAAGATTATGTATACAAATGCCAGATGGATATTTATAAAAACCATGTGAGCGGTATTCTGATCATCAAAAAACTGAATGAAACAACACATCGTGTCGCTTTAACCTCAGATTTTGGGAATAAACTGATTGATTTTGAGGTTTCTGAGAATGACTTCAAACTGAATTATGTACTTCCTGATCTGGATAAAAAAATAGTCATCAATTTCCTGAAAAACGACTTTCAGCAGCTTCTGAAAAGAAAATATCCGGTAAGTGAAAGTTTTGAGAATGAAAATGCTAAAATTTACCTTTCAAAAATGGAGAATAAGAGCTATTATTTATTCTTCAACAAAGAAAATAATTTGCTGAAACAGATCATTTATACGAAAAATAACAAGGAGAAAATCGATTTTACTTTTGATGCAAAAAAGCATATCTTCGCGGATAGCTTACATCTACAGCACAAGGATTTTAAGATCAATATAAAACTATTTCAAATAACCGAAACGGAATAATTTCCAACAGGAAAAACTGTACAACCTACGAGTGTCATTTTCAAACCGAAGTGTATTGTACATTTAATCTTAAAAAAATAAGATCATGCAAACCATTCTTACAGACTTTTATACGTTAACATCATACGAGAAGACAGAGGACGGAAAGTTTACTGCCTACATCAACCTCAATAAAGATCATGATATTTTCAAGGGACATTTCCCAGGAAATCCGGTAACGCCCGGTGTTTGCATGATGCAGATCATCAAAGAACTTACTGAGGAATTTACAGGTTCGAAATTATTCTTAAAAACAGCATCGAATGTAAAATTCATGGCGATCATCAATCCTTTTGAGACTCCGGATTTACATCTTCAGCTGGATATTAACGAAAACGAGGAGGATGTTAAAGTAAAAAATATAACTTCTTTTGGCGAGACTATTGCATTGAAATTGTCTGTAAGCTATAAAAAAATACCGTCATGAAACTTATCTTATCATTCGTAACAGCATTTATTTTTTTCTTTCAGTCTGATCTTGAAACACTGAGAAACAGCTACGCTAAAGCCAACGAATCCAATGCCAATACAGCTGCATTCATTGAAACTGCGGAAAAACAATCCGGTTCTGATGCAGTAACTCTTGGATATAAGGCAGCGGCAAAGATTATGGAGGCAAAAATTACCAAAAGCAACAGAAAATCACTGGTAAAAACAGGGGCTACAAGTCTTGAAGGTATTATCAAAAGCAACCCAAGCAATGCTGAACTTCGTCTGATCAGATTAAGTGTTCAGGAAAATATCCCTAAAATTGTAGGATATCGCGGAAGTCTGAAAGATGACAAAGCATTCCTATTAAGTAATTACAGCAAACAGAATACCGCATTAAAAGGTTATATCAAAAGGTTTGCTATGCAGTCTAAAACTATTACAGAGGCGGAAAGAGCCACTTTAAAATAAAAGAATGTCCCTTGCTGAAGTACAAAATGCAATTTCTGAAAAGAAGATATGCGTTTTAATACCTACCTACAATAATGAAAAAACCCTGAAGAGGGTTATTGACGGTGTTCTCAACTACACCGAAAGTATTATTGTGGTCAATGATGGCTCCACTGATTCTACGCCTCAGATTCTTGCTCAGTACCCTCAGATCACAGTCATATCCTTACCGGAGAACAAAGGGAAAGGAAATGGTCTTAAAACAGGTTTTAGAAAAGCAAAGGAATCTGGGTATGATTATGCCATTACGATAGATTCAGACGGACAGCATTATCCGGATGACATTCCCGTATTTGTAGATGCTCTTCTTCAGGAAAAAGAGGAAGTTCTTCTGATCGGAAACAGAAATATGTCTCAGGATGGTATTCCTAAGAAAAGCAGTTTCGGAAACAGGTTTTCCAATTTTTGGTTCTGGTTTGAAACGGGCATCAAGCTGGAGGATACACAGTCCGGCTACAGGCTTTATCCTTTACATAAAATTCCAAAGAAATATTTTACGCCTAAGTTTGAGTTTGAAATCGAAATCATTGTAAGAACTGCATGGAGGCATGTTCCGGTAAAAAACATCCCAATCAAGGTTTTGTATGATCCGGCAGAACGTGTTTCGCATTTCAGACCTTTCAAAGATTTTACAAGGATCAGCATTCTGAATACGATTCTGGTAACGATCACTTTACTTTATATTATTCCGAGAAACTTCGTGAATAATTTCAAAAAAAAAAGCTTTAAGAAATTCATCCAGGAAGATGTCTTAGAAAGTGACGGAAGCAACCGTACAAAAGCATTTTCCATAGCGCTGGGAGTCTTTATCGGGTTTTCTCCTTTCTGGGGATTCCAGACGCTTTTAGTCATCAGCTTATCGGTCCTTTTTAAACTCAATAAAGTACTTGCGTTCGTAGCTTCCAATGTGAGCCTTCCTCCTTTTATTCCTTTTATCATTGCAGCCTCCTTATTTCTCGGAGCTCCATTTGTAGGTGGTGACAGCGATATTTTAAGCCAGGATTTAAATTTTGAACTGATCAAAAACAATCTGCTGCAATATATCATTGGCAGTTTTATTTTAAGCACTACACTTTCGGCTTTGTCTGGAGTAGCTGTCTTTTTATTTTTGAATAAAGTAAGTCCGGAAAAC
Source organism: Chryseobacterium sp. MEBOG07 (assembly GCF_021869745.1). Classification (NCBI taxonomy): domain Bacteria; kingdom Pseudomonadati; phylum Bacteroidota; class Flavobacteriia; order Flavobacteriales; family Weeksellaceae; genus Chryseobacterium; species Chryseobacterium sp. MEBOG07. Next base: position 683,822 of record NZ_CP084579.1, on the reverse strand, counting down.
AATTAAAAAAGCCCGGAATAAAATTCCAGGCTCAACACAATTAGTTATTATAATTTCCTATTTAGAAACGATAATCTTTTGAGAATAATCAATTGAGTCATTGCTCACTTTTACAATATAAGCACCATTGATTAGTTTTTCTGCGCTGATGGTATTCTGTTTGTTAAGATTGATACTTTCTTTGGAGATCAGCTTTCCTGTAAAATCAAAAATAGAAACCATGGTAATTCCTGATAGGTTGGCATCAGAAGGAGTTTTTATCGTGAATTCATTTCTTACAGGGTTTGGATAAATCGATATTCCTTTAGAATTATTGACTTCTTTTACCGCTAATGCCAAACATTCTGCAGGAACTGTAAAGTCTTCCACCTGATCACTTAAATCCGGAGCGGCATTGTTAGCTCCAATATATAATCCGCTAAGTCCTCCTGAAACAGCGTTGACACCAAGTCCTCTTTTGGCGAACGTAGTCCAGATCATGCACTTGTTTTGTCCTCCTGTAGATGCCTGGTCAGCAGCCAAAATTGCATCTCTTCCCTGTACAAATGTAGGATTACATGGTTGCAGCTTGAGTGCATCCATTACTAGCTGCAACACTTTTGCACTTCCGCTGTTTGGGTCTGCTAAGACGTTGCTGTTGTATCCATACTTATCTACATATTTCCAGTTAAGATCCCATAGCATTGTTGCCCAGATAAACCCAATACTGTGAACATCCGGTACTGTAATCGCAATACCAAAAATACTGCTGTTCACCTTCATACCGTTAGTACGTCCGTAAGTATAGTCATTAACTGCAAAATCAGGTGAATATCTCGATGGTCTTATCCCTGCACCAGTTGTTGTTTCTCCTGAAGTGAAGGTCCCAATTCCTCTCGCAATGGAAGAGGTATCTCCAGGCCTTGTTGTCATCATCAATGCAAAGAAATCAGACCACCCTTCTCCCATTTGCTCATTCGATGTAGTATATGACAAGCAAGAACTGCCGGTTCCTGTAAGACGGTTAGAAATTCCGTGTCCATATTCATGGCTGATAATTCCATTGTCCAAACTTGCATCTTTATAAACGGCATCTGTTTTCAATGAAGCATTTCCTACAATACCATTGGTCAAATCATTCACTAAGAATTCACCTTCTGATTTTCCTACCATCACTGTGGGAATAGTAATAGTAGCATCCGTTCCTCCCATTCCTACTGGTGTATCACTTGCCGGATGGTATTGTATAACGCCAATGGCACCAGCATTTTGCAAATTCTTTGTTTTAACAGCAAAACCACACGTAGCTGCAGTTACTACAGCGATTTTTCCTGTAAGACTGCCCGCAGCAACTGTGGTACATGCATCTGCCGGTATTGGAAGAGCCAGGTCTCCCGTTACAGGAGGATTTCCAATAATTGACGGCCCAAAATTAGCGGTTGCGGTTGCGGGTATTCTTGCAACATAATTTGATGGTGCATTATAATATAAGTAACGTGCTCCGTTAGGTACGAAAAGAAACATCTGCATTCTTCCGCTTGTTCCGTCAACACCCGGATTAAAGTTAGCATTGTTAAGCCCGCTTCCATCTCTTGACTCAGCCAGAACAGGATCATTTCCCGTTCCACCGTTTCCAAAATTGTTTGTCTGATAATTTCTTGCAGATTCTGTAAATCCGAATTTATAAAACACATCATGCATTTTATTCGTTGTGTAGAATAAATTGGTTACTGCTGCAGAAGTATAAGTTGTCTGGGCTGCAGCTAAATCTAAAGGAAAGTCAAAGGCTCTGCCTGCACCACCATCAGGAGAGAATTGTGGTGTATCGGTAGCATTCTCATCTGTATAGGCAAATGCATTATTTCCCCTTGTTATTGTGTAATGATTTGTCCCGTCAGAATGCCAGCCTTCCGGTGAAGCCGTTAAATCCCATGGATTTGTAAGCAATGTTCTTGCGCCAAATGTAGGCGCTTCCGTAGGGAATGCAAATACGTTATAAGAAGCATTGTCAGGTGCTAAAACAAAATTTGCGGGATTCTGTAGGTTTGCAGCGGCTATATTTGCGGGTAAAGAGATTGGAATATTTTGTACAAACGATCCGGAGTGATGATCATAGGCTTCATCATGGAAACTACAAGAGAGTGTTGTATTTTCCTGATACAAAATAGTACCATCATCTGTACTAACGATAGTGTTCCATACATTACCTGTTCCTTTTTCTTCAACATAAAACTGATACCCCAATGTCAATTCTCCTCCTTTTGCAAAATAGACAGTATTAACTGGTATTGGCTGTTGTTTCCCCTCGATATTCTTTACAGAAGGCAATCCGTTCAGTTTTTGAATTGTGCTTGCTACTAAAGCCTCTTTTCCACCAGTTTCTTTTCCTTTAATGGCAGAAGGATAGTTCTTAATAAAAGAATCTGCAAAGTTTAAAACTTTACCATCTCTGATTAAAACATTGGCAGAACTTCCAAAAACCGGAATCCCATTAATTGTTTGTTGTATCCCTACAACCTCTCCATTTAAGCTATTTGAATGGTCTACATTAATAATTTTAAATGCTTTCAGTTCCGGATTAACTCTCTGAAATGATCCCTGAGCGGAATTAACGTAATTCTTAATTGTTTGTTCATATTTTTGAGCAGATACTATACCTGCACCGAAAAGGGAACAAAACAACAACAGTTTAACACTAAGTCGAATTTTTTTCATTTAGATTACTTTTAAATAATATTAATACGTGAATATTTCAGTTAGTAGGGAATAATCTAAAATGTTACACAATTGAATAATATTTATTTAAAAAAATAAATTATACCAAACGAAATGATTCATTTGATATCAATTTCGCAAAAAAAAAGAATGAAAATTATTTCAGAATAAACTGGGTAAGATCTTTTAAAAACTGTTCATCAACCTTTCCTTTTGTTTCATAATCTTTTGGAGATGGTTTTCCGGAACCAGCCATGAATAAGTGACTTAATGTTGGGTAAAATTTAAATTCAGCTGTTTTATCATTTTTCAATGTTCCTTTCCAAAGATTGAAATCTTTCTCCGTTACCTGGTAATCTCTTCCTCCCTGTGCAAAAAACATCGGAGCTTTTATTTTTTTAACCTCATTAAGTTGGTTATAATCCTTTAAATACTTCCAATACGGAGCAGATTGTCCCAAAGGAAGTTCTGATGCCGGTGAATTTAAGTTGAATTGAGATGAGTTTAAAAATGCAACCTGTTTTTTCACCTCTTCAACAGCTTCAGCAGGAACTTTAGCTGCATCTAAAGAATGAAGATATTCATACTGCTCCACCAGCAGATCCTGTAGCGGTCTTGCATTTCCAGCCATAAAAATATATTTTGAAACCTGAGCCCTTTCTGCAATTTTAGGCATCATATAAGCTCCCTGACTGTGTCCCAGGATAATGATCTGATATCCTTTATAGTCTGCGTTGTTTTTAAAATATAAAGCTGCGTTTACTGCATCATTGATAGTCTCCTCTTCTACAGTAGATTTCTCAGTGAATGTTTCAGGGTAAGAATAGGTTCTTTTATCATATCGGTAAGAAGCAATTTCGTTGTTGAGAAGATATTCTGCAATATCTTTAAACGGTTTGTTTTCGCCAATCGTTTCGTCTCTGTCATGAGCTCCGGAGCCATGAACAAAAATAACCAGTTTCTTTTTGTCATTCGAAGGAGGAACCAGCAGCGTTCCATCCAATTCAATGGCATCACTTTTTATTTTTAAGGTAGTTTTTTCGTCCGGCTTTTCCACTGTTTTGTGGGGAACTAAAAAGAAGCCCAGCATTTTATTGTTATCTCCAAAGGTAAGCTGAACATCCAGCTTGGTCTTTTCAAATTCAGTATAGTAATAGTAAATATTTCCTTCGTTGTTTACTTCAAGAATATTTTTAAAACTTCCAATCTGCCCCTGAAGTTGTTCTGTAATGGCTTTAAGCTGATCTACCGGGATCTGTCCCGCTATAGAAGGATCAAAATAAGAATGTGCTTTTTCTATGTTTTTATCGACTAATAAAGTTTTGATAAAAGTTTTTCCTATTTCTTTTCTGTCCTGAGAAAATGATAATAGAAACCATGTGGTAAGGAAAAGGGTTAAAAGTTTTTTCATAATCAATTATTTATAAACAATATCAGAAAATGCTAATGGCGTCATCATGATGGTGACAAATATCGCAATAATTACAAGGGCCAACTGTGTTATATGGTATATTTTTTCTCTTTCGTTTTCATTTATTTCGAAAGTAAATTTTATCTTATCCGGTCTTCTTATAATCAACCAGATAAATATAAGAACGGCCAGATTCATGAGTACCGGGAACACAACAAATATTTTACTTCCATAATTATCTTTCATATTTCCATAGCCGTGAATGGGTATGACGTCAGGGATGGAACTGTATACCGTACACAGATACACCGAATAGCAGATAATAATGACAAAAGGAATGCAGAACAGCAATTTTATATATTTAGGGATCATTTCAGTTTGTTTAAAGTTTTCTTCAGATATTTTTCTACATTTTTTCTGTCCGGAACGGTTGTAATTTCTTTCGTTAAAGCTTTTTCAAACTCAGTTTTTGCCTTTGAATATTCTTTTTTGTTGAAATAATATTTCCCTGATTGATAATACACCAGCCAAAAATCCGGGTTCATGGACTGGTAATAAGGGATAAGGTCATCTGTCAATAATATGTCTTTACTGTCCGCTGCCGCATTGAGTTCTTTACTCAACATTTTAGACTGCTCATATTTTTCGAATTCTTCAGAGTCTGCGAAGGGATCACGGGCAATATTCAATGTTGATTTTGAAAAGTCATCAGGCTGCAGCCCTTTGTCTGAGAAGATTTCGTTCAGATCATAACATACAAATTCTCCCAGCTGATAAGGATTTGAAGAAACCCAAACCAATTTTTTCTGAGGTGAAAATATAATGGCATGGTGCGCCAGAAGCTGATTGAGTGCTTTTTCATTGCCATAACCGATCTTTTCACCTTTCAAACCGGATCTGTCTCTTAATACAGTAGCTATCTTTTCCGGAGTCATCTTTTTCTCTTCCTTCAAAAGCTCCTGAAGTCTTTCATACCGGTATTCTGAGTGGCTTTCTTCGATATGTTTCTGATTTCTTTTATCATTTTTATAGGCATCTGACTGGAAATGGTTGGTACAAAGAACCCTGCTGGTATTCTTTACTTTATACACACCGAAATTTTCAGGTGACACTTCAATGATTACAGCATTTTTATCTGCAGCACTCCCCACCAGAATGGATTCTGATACAAAAACTTTTCTTTTCTTAGCAATCGCAATCGCTTCATCAATATTTTTAGCATACTGCAAAATCTCTCTTGTAACAAGGGAGATAGGGGTTTTTGCCGTCAAAGGAATTTTTGATTTTCCTGCGTTGATCGTTACGGTAATTCCTTCTTTATTCATTCCGGAAACCACCCCAATCATTCCCGGCCAGCTTACTGACATGTAGGGAATTCCCTCTTCCGGCTGAACAAATTCTACCAGCTTGTTTTTTGCAAAATCATCACCAACATAAAAATCAAAATTTCTTCCGATCAGCAGGTCTCCATCTTCTGTATTTTCGTTCCATACCGCAAGGGAAGTACAGCCTACCATCGCCAGATCCTGCATGGCATGCCCAATATCATGAGCCCCGTGCAGATAAAGGTTTCTTAAATATTTCGGAGCAATAAAATCGTACTGATTAGATGAGTATTGTGACAACCCATATAATTCTGCCTGGTAGTCTTCTCTTACGTTGAGGTACATTTTTCTGTTGTACCATTTTAGAAAACCTCTTAGCAGTCTCTGTTTGAATTTTGAGGGTACAAATCCTTCAACTTTTGAAAAGAAGATTCCTTCCTGTTTCTGCATTAAGCTTTGCGTCAATGCCCCATTATTATATCCCAGCTGCAAAGGATTCCCTTTGATATAAAGTTCCCAGAGCTGCTGTTTATTTTTTGTGAGGTAGTTTTGATTATAACGGAAAGTACTGTCATTCATCTTGGCTACTTTTGGAATTTCCAGTGAATACTGTTTTATCTCAGGAATATGATGGAGTGACTTTGAGATCCCACAGGAAGCCAGAAAAAAGCAAAAAGTGAAATAAAGAAGAGCCCTTTTATAAGATGGATAAATAGTATTAGTCTTTTTCACTTTTAGTTTTTATTAATCATTTGTGTCAACCGCATGTCGATCGTTTCCTTTCCCAAAATCTCAGCGCAGGTATTAAAAGCACCGATGGTAACTCCCAAAATCCCATGCATATTGACCGATTGCCCTGTCAGAAAAAGATTATCTATTTTGGTACGGGGAGAAACCATTGTTTTAAGAGGATTCTCCGAACTTTTCATGTATCCGTACATATTCCCTTCATAATTTCCGATATAGTCCCTGTAAGACAATGGAGAAGAAGTATAAATGGTTTTGATAGCATGCCTTACATTAGGAATTTTCTTTTCCAGGGCATCCAGCATTTTCTCGATTTTCTCAAGCTTAAATTTTTCATAAGCTTCCCCTCTTTCATCTTCATATGCTACCGTATTGAATGTATTCTCCCATTCTTTAACCTCATCAAAATCCATATAGGAAATGGCTGTAAGGCTTTCTGCAAATTCAGGATGATGCTTTGAAGGGGTGGATGAAAGCATAAAAGTTTCCGGCCATGCTTCTTTCCGGTAACGGAATGCATTCCAAACCTGCTCTTCTGATGAATAGTGATATTTGTTGTAATTAAAGTTCGGCAGGCTTTGAGGTTTTAAAACCAGATAAATACTAAAGCATGATGAAACCGGCTTCCAGCTTAAAACTCTGTTCAGAAAAGATTTCTTAAGCTTTTCCTCTCCTACCAGCTTAATGGTGGAACGAATCTCTATATTTGAAATAAACTGTTTTGCAGCATACTCTCTTCCTTCTTTCGTTTTTACAGATGACAAGACATTATTTTCATTAAAAATAAATTCAGAAACTTCTGAACGCTTGTGGACCTCTGCTCCATATTCCCGAAGTTTCCGGATAAGAAGTTTAGAGATCTGGCTTCCTCCGTTCACGCATTTGTAAGCACTTTGAATATAAGAATTTACCGTTAAAGCATGTACATAAAAAGGCACATTTTCAGAATCTCCGGCATATAAAAAGTTGGACCCTAGTAAAACAGCCTGAAGCTTTTTATTTTGGGTAACAGATTCTATAAATCTTTTGGTATTGAGATGCAGGATTTCCTCGTTGTAATTGTCTTTTCCCACTACATGATATCTTGGAAACTGGCTGCAGACATATTGAATCTCTTCGCAGTAGTTTTCAAGGTTTCCTTTTTCTTCCGGAAAATATTTAGAAAGCTGTTCAACGAAATTCTGGTAGCCCTGCGCGTGTGGATATTCTATTTCATCATCTCCAAAACTGATCCTGTCATATCCATCTTCATCCATCAGCTGAAGCTCAAGATCATCCATAATTTCCAGATAGGAAAAGAATTGGTTCAGGTTCTGCCCTTTCGTGAGACCACCCAAATAATGCACTCCTGTATCAAAAATCAGTTTTTCCCGTGAAAAAGTCTGCAGATTTCCTCCGTATTGGTTATTCTTCTCCAGAACGCATACTTTCAGGCCTTCTTTCGCCAAAACAAGAGCTGAAACAAGACCTCCCAATCCGCTTCCGATTACAAGTATGTCGTATTCTTTCTTCAAAAGAGAATGTGCTTTTAATAATTAAGAAACAGGGAATTTAAGATAATTAAAGCTTACTTTGGTACAGTAAGCAAAGAAATTCTATTTCGATACTGTTATTTGACAATCTTAAATCTCGGTAAATCTTAATGGTTGTTAGTTTTTTTGTTAGTTTTAAGGGATAAAAATAGAAAAATTAATCAACATCGTCCCAAAAATCGAAATAATTAAACCACTGAAGCGGATATTTTTTGACCATTGTTTCAAGATTCTGGACATAAGATTGTAAAAGTCCTTGTGAATCACGGTTTTTGATATTCTGGGCTACTCTTGCATACAGATGATAATGAAGATTATTCTCCTTCATCACATATACATAGACAACGGGAACTCCCAGTCTTGAGGCGATCAAAAACGGACCCGCCGGAAATTTTGCACTTTTTCCTAAGAGTTCTGCTTCCAGATATTTGGATCCTTCAAAATAGCGGTCTCCGGTAAAGCAGATCAATTCATTGTCTGACAAAGCTTTGTTGATCTCGAAGATATGGGACATGTCTTCTTTTACATAAATGAATTTGATATTACTCTCTTTTACAGCAACGCTTTCCAGATACTCCTTAATCACGGTCACTTCCTGATCTGTAGTCACCAGATTGATCTGGCAGTCGAAGTCGATATCGGCAAAAAAATGCTCTGCAATTTCAAAATTACCGATATGAGCGCTAATCAGGACTCCTCCTTTTTTAGCGGCTAAAAGATTTCTGAGGTTTTCAATCCCATCAAATTCATAGGTGTATTTCCCTCTGAGCCCGGCAGAAATAGCAGTTTTATCAATCAGAACTTTTCCGAACGTAAAATAGCTTTTAAATATAGATACTTTGGATTTCCAGTATCCGTAGTTCAGTCTTTTTTGGAAATAATAAAGAATATACTGGTTACTTTTCTTCTGAAACAGCGAGTAATAAGCTGCCACAAAGTAAAGCACACCATATGAACTTCTGATTCCGATATTTCTAATACACCAGACGAATATTCTGTATCCGAGTACTGTTCCTTTAGATTTACCTTTCCACTTGTTCATAGATAGAATTTAATATAACAGAAAACCAATGTAATAATACCTTTTTTAAAAGTGATCGTTACCGAAACACTGTGATATTATTACATTGGCACATTTTATAGAATAAAGATTTACTCAATAACTAAGCGTTTTTTTCAGCAATCTTATGTTCAATCGTTGTATAGAAATCGTCAAATGTTATCATTTTCTTGAAATCTGCTTCTCCTAATTTCACTCCGAAATTGGATTCGATCACGACTACCATGTCGATATAATCCAGGCTGTCTAGGCCCAGTGTATTTTTAAGGTTGGCATCGTTACTGATTTCGTCTCCGTCTACCTCGAATTCATTTATCAGAAAATCATTAACAATGGCAACAATTTTTTCCCTTTCCATGTTTTTAATCAAATTTTTTAACTATTAGTGCAGAATTGGTTCCCCCAAACCCAAAAGAATTCGACAAAAATACATCAATTTTTTGATTTTTTGTTTTTGCGACCAAATTTATCCTTTGTGCTTCATTATCAGGGTTTTCCAGATTAATATTTGGAGCAACGAAATCGTTCTGCATCATCAAAATTGAGTAGATAACTTCACTTGCGCCTGCCATCCAGCACTCGTGTCCGGTCATAGATTTGGTAGAACTTACAGGAACTTCACTGCCGAAAATCTCATAAATTGCTTTTGCTTCATTGGCATCCCCAATCGGAGTAGAAGTCGCATGAGCATTGATATAATCAATATCTGAAGCTTTTAATCCTGACTGTTTTAAAGCTCTTCCCATCGCAAGAGCCGGTCCATCCACATTCGGAGTTGAAATATGTCCTCCGTTTGAAGAGAAACCATATCCGATAATTTCAGCAATAATAGGCGCTCCTCTTTTTTGGGCAGATTCTAAGCTTTCCACGATCAAAGTAGCGGCACCTCCACTTGGAATTAATCCGTCTCTTTCTGCATCGAAAGGTCTGGATGCTTTTGTAGGTTCATCTTCTCTTGCTGAGAAAACGCCCAATCCGTCAAAGCTCGCCATAGAATATTTGTTGGTTTCCTGAGCTCCTCCACAAATAATCATATCCTGAAAACCATTCTTGATCATCACATAAGCCAGTCCCAATGAGTGTGAGCCGCTTGCGCATGCTGCACTTATGGTAAGGTTGATCCCTTTCAGCTTAAAGATTGTGGAAAGGTTCATGGTTACTGTAGAGTTCATTGATTTGAAGATCGCTCCCGACCCCATCAATGTTGTATCTTTCTTTTCTCTTGCAATATCGATAGATTCTACGACTGCCTGAGAAACACTGTCATTTCCATATAAGATTCCCACTTCATGAGAATCTAAGAACTCTTCATCCAGATTTGCCTGCTTCAGTGCATCTATGGTAGCAAGATAAGCATATTCGCTTTCTTCACCCATACTGATACGTTGGCGTCTATTTAAGAGATTTTTCAGATCCGGTTTCGGAACAACGCCTGTAAGACCTGATCTGAAGCCAAATTCTTTTCTGTCCTGATCTAAAACAATACCGGATTTTCCTTGATATAGGGATTCCCTGACCTCTTCTAAAGACGTCCCGATGCAGGAATAAATTCCCATTCCGGTAATTACAACCCTATTTTCCATATTATGAATAAATTCCTCCGTTAATATTAATCACTTCTCCTGTAATGTAGGAAGATTTTTTAGATGCTAAAAATGCGACAAGATCAGCCACTTCTTCTGCTTCCCCGAATCTGTTGGCAGGAATCATTGCTTTTAATTCTTCTTCATTGAATTCCTGGGTCATATCAGTTCTGATGAAACCTGGAGCTACTGCATTTACAGTGACATTTCTTTTGGCAACTTCCTGAGCAAGAGCCTTTGTAGCTCCTATCAAAGCTCCTTTTGCAGCAGAATAATTCGTCTGACCAGCTGTTCCTTTTACTCCGGATACAGAAACCATATTGATGATTCGTCCGTATTTGTTACGAAGCAGCTTTTGGATAAAGAAATTGGTTACATTGAAAAATCCATCCAGACTTGTATTGATCACACTATTCCAGTCTTCTTTCTGCATCCACATAAAAAGACCATCCCTCGTGATTCCGGCATTATTGACAATAACTTCTACCAATGCATCAGGGTTTCTCTCCTGCCAATCCGTTAAAACAGATTGTGTCTCTTCGGTATTTCCTACATCAAATTTAAGAATTTCTCCTGTAGCACCCAATTCTTTCACTTTAGCCAATGTTTCTTTTGCTGCCGTTTCATTTGAAGCGTAGTTGATGAGGATGTGATAGTTTTTCTCTTCAGCCAGTTTTATACAGATTGCCCTCCCGATTCCTCTGGAGCCACCTGTTACAATTGCACATTTCATGCGTTAGTGTTTATATCGTTTTTAGTTTTTTTAAGTTGAGTATCATGTCTTTCTTTAAAGACAATTCATAACCGTGAATAGTTACATTCCTTTCAGATATTTCTTTACTTCCTCCAGATACGGATACATGACCATATCATCTGAGAAAGCAGGAATTATTTTTCTGATGTCATCATACAATTCTTTTGTAGAGGATGAAACTTTATCCTGGAACCCAAGATATTCAACAGCCTGAATAATTGTAATGGCTTCAATGGCCAATACTTCAAAAGCATTTTCAATGACTTTTCTGCAGATCACCGCAGCATTGGTTCCCATGCTAACGATATCCTGGTTATCATTATTGTTTGGAATACTGTGAACATACATAGAATTCGACAGCATTTGGCTTTCTGCGGTAGTAGAAGTCGCCGTAAACTGCACGCCCTGCATCCCGAAATTGAAACCTAATTTACCTAAATTTACAAAAGGAGGTAAAATTTCATTGATTTTAGCATTCAGAAGATAGTTCAACTGTCTTTCTGCAAGCATCGTCAATTTGGTTACAACAATTTTAAGTTTGTCCATTTCCAGAGAGATATAGTCTCCGTGGAAGTTTCCTCCGTGATAAACGTGTTGATCTTCAACATTGATAATCGGGTTATCATTGGCGGAATTGATCTCATTTTCAAGAACTTTCTCTGTATATTCCAAAGTATCCAATACCGGACCTAAAATCTGAGGAACACATCTCAATGAATAATATTCCTGAACTTTTTCCTTGAATACTTTTTCCTGTTCTTCAAAATGGGTATAAAGGTGATCTTCTCTTTTTCTGATCAGTTTACTGTCTGCCAGATGGGCACGCATTCTTTCTGCCACTTTCTGCTGACCGTAATGTTTTTTCGTTCCATTAAGAGCTTCTGATAAATGGTCATCATAAGCCTGTACAATTTCATTGATGGCACAAGAAAGTCTAAGAGAGATATCTGTAAGCTGATTGGCTTTATAGGCATTCACAATACCGATTCCTGACATCACGGAAGTTCCGTTCATCAAAGCAAGACCTTCACGGATCTCAACCTTTATCGGTTCTAAGCCTTCAATTTCAAAAACTTCTTTTGTAGATTTTCTTTCTCCTTTATAAAAGACTTCTCCTTCTCCTATCAGCACCAAAGCAAGGTGAGCCAACTGAACAAGGTCGCCGCTTGCTCCTACTCCTCCATGTTCAAATATCAATGGGGTAATATCTCTGTTGATAAGCTCCTGAAGAAGATAAACAACAGACTGGTGTACTCCTGAATTTCCTAATGATAAGGTATTCAGTCTTGCCAGCATACATGCTTTCACTTCGTCTGCGGGTAAAGGATTTCCTATTCCTGAAGAATGGCTTCGTATCAGGTTATATTGTAGCTGGTGGGTATCTTCGTCACTGATTTTAAACTGAGCCATAGGCCCAAAACCGGTGTTTACACCATATATTACTTTATTTTTCGAAAATTCCTTTAAAAACTGAAAACTCTTATCCACTCTTGATAAAAGTGATTCATCCAGTTCTATTTTTTCATTCTCAATGATAATTTTTTGAAAGTCTTTCAGTTCTAAAAAGTTATTTATTTTCATCAATTAAAAGTAATAGTTGATAATTTTGTAAAATATTAATTATTTGTCACTAATTTTGCGGCAAAGATAAAAGTTATTATTAAAATAAAAAATCAAAGATGAGCAAAGAATTTGTTGACGTTCTTGTAATCGGAGCTGGACCTTCCGGATGCGTCTCTTCTTCTTACCTGAAGAACAATAACGTCAGCGTAAAAGTGGTCGAAAAGACACAATTCCCAAGATTGGTAGTCGGAGAAAGCTTAATTCCAAGGGTAATGGACCACTTTGAGGAGGCCGGACTTTTCCCTGCATTAGACAAAATGGGCTTTGAAAAAAAGCTGGGAGCACGCTTCCTTCGCGGCGACGAAGTCTGCATCTTTGATTTCAGCAACAAATTTGGGGAAGGCTGGGACTGGACCTGGCAGGTTCCGAGAGCTGATTTTGATAATACTCTTGCTCAGGAGGTCATTAGCAAAGGTATTGATCTTGAATTTGAGACCGAAGTTATTGACATACAATTTGATGGGACAAATTCTGTGACTACAGTAAGAAATAAGGATGGGGAAACAAAAGAGATCCATGCTAAGTTTGTTATTGATTCCAGCGGTTACGGAAGGGTACTGCCTCGTCTTCTCGATCTTGAAAAGCCTTCAAAATTATCTCCTCACTCTGCCATTTTCTCTCATGTAAACGATATTAACAGAGAGCCGGGAGAAGAAGGTACTTTAATTTCTTTCGACATCATTGAAACAGAAGTATGGCTTTGGGTAATTCCTTTTTCCAACGGAAATACGAGTGTGGGAATTGTAGGTCCTACTGAATATATTGATAAATTATCTGAAAACGGAGATACCGCTGAAGCGTTGAAAAAAGCGATTTCTCTTTCTGATTATTATGTAAAGCGTTTTGGGGATGTAGATTTTCTTTTTGAACCCAAACATCTGAAAGATTACTCATGTTCGGTTAAAAGTTTATTCGGGGACGGATTTGCTTTAACGGGGAATGCTTCAGAATTCCTTGATCCGGTATTTTCTTCAGGAATGGCTTTTGCCACAGAATCCGGAATGCTGGCTGCAAAACTTGCGTTAAGACAGCTAAACGGAGAAAAAATCGACTGGCAAACAGAATACTCGGATTATATTTTATACGGAGTAGATGTTTTTACCACATATGTAAAAGAATGGTATACCGGAAATCTTCAGGAATTATTTTTCCATCAGCCGGAAAACCCAGACGTAAAGAAAAAGATCTGTGCTGTTTTAGCAGGCTATGTCTGGAACAAAGACAATCCTTTTGTGAAAAAGCATGATACAGTGATTAAAAATCTTGCCAACCTGATCAAATTAGAAAAACAGGAACAGCAAAATCAAGCATAAAAAAACGGTCTGAACTTTCAGACCGTTTTTATTTTATTTTACAACTGTGTTAATTTCTTTTGCTAATTTTTTCCCGGTAATTTCGTAGGCTGCACCCATTCTTCCGTATTCCCAGTTAAGATCATCATTTCCTTTATTCCCTTCTATTTTATCTGCGATTAGCTTCATTACTACATTTGAAGGATTATCTGTTTCTACAAATATCAGATTTGCAGTTAATTTTGCTGGCTGAGTTCCCATAAATCCACCATACCAGCCTGCATATAGCCATTTTGTATCAATAATTAAAGTATATTTCGTTTTTACATCACTTCTGAAGTATACCTTTTTTGATTTTCCGTTGATTCCTTTAATAAAGAAATCCAGAAATTCTGATGCTTTATATTTTTCCCATTGAGTATTCCAGCTATCCCAGGTATTCTGACCTTTTTTAGCAGTGATGTCTGCTTTTCTGTTTTCGAGATACTGAGCTTCTGTAAGATTCTTTTCGTGAAAGGCTACATTGTCAAATACAAACTTAACATTCACTTCTTTCTGATCTTTTAAAAAGTCAAAATTTCCCTGTTCAAAGTTGATTTTATCTTGTGCAAATGTTGTTGTTGCAATTACTGCGAAAAGCAGCAATAATAATTTTTTCATAGTGTATTAGTTTTACTATTTAAGTGGCCAAAGATATTTAAAAAGGACGTTTTTACATATCTTTTATATTTAATTTTATCTTAAATCAATAAAAGTAATGGGTTTTCTGCTGTTTGGATTAAAAACAGTTTTAGACAAGATATCAAAATCAATGATTTCAATTTTAGGGCTTACCCTTAATTTTGCTCTGAAGTGATCTCTGACCTCACTTACAAAACTATCGTGTTCTTCGTTTGTACTCAGTTTAATAATAATTTCGTCAAGTCCAATTTCATTAGCCTGAATGACAATCTGATAGCACAGAATAGTGTTGAAATCATTCAAAATATCATTCATGGCAGGCGGATACAAGGTTGTCCCTTTGTATTTGATCATCTGCTGTTTCCTTCCTACTACAGGACCTAACCTCATCGTATTTCTTCCACACGCGCACGGCTCATAGTGGGCTTTTACAATATCTCCGGTTTTAAATCTTAACAGAGGAATCGCTTCCACTCCTAAAGTAGTAATCGTCAGTTCACCGCTTTCTCCTTCTTTCACCGGATTGCCGTTATCATCCAGAATTTCCGTAATGATTAATTCCGGGTGATGGTGTCCTCCGATCTGAAATTCACATTCTGTAAAAGCGGTACTCATTTCCGTAGAAGCATAGGTTGAAAATAGCTTTATACTCCACTTTTCTTTGATCTTCTGCGAAAGAATATTATCTGTAAAATCCTGGTTTTTGATACTTTCCCCAATGCATACTGCCCCATAAACACTTGAATTTTTATAATCCAATCCATGTTTTTCAGCATAATCAATCATTTTCAGCAGAAAAGAAGGAACGGTAATCAAGTATTTAGGTTTGTATCTGAAAATAGAATCCCATTGCAGCTCAGGAATTCCGGGACCCATTCTCACCACACTTGCCCCCATTTTTCTTAAGCCTAAAAAATAAGCAAGACCCGCCATAAACCGCTTGTCTATGGTGGTAATCATCTGAACAACGTCTCCTTTCTGAATTCCCGCACAGGCAAAAGAGATCGCTTCATTGTAAGCAAGTCTTTCAAGGTCACCGTCAGAAAGCCCGAAAGTAACCGGATCTCCTAAGGTTCCGGAAGTGGTACTGTAATCAACAATTTTATCCGGTGTTATGCAGAAAAAATCATGATTATACTGCTGGAGATCATTCTTTGTGGTGGTAGGGATCTTCTGAAGATCTTCCAACGTACGAATGTCAGCAATATTGATAGTATTTTCTTTGAACAGTTTCTGATAAAAGGGTGAATGATTTTCAAGATAAGCCAAAAGCTCATGAAGTTTTCCTTCCTGAAACTTTTTTATTTCCTGAATATCTGCTTTCTCGATTGACGGATGAAATTCCAATGATTTTAATTTTTAAAGAGCAAATTTATTTAATTAAAATTAAAAGATTAAAGTATTAAGGGGCTATTTATCTCTGAAACGTAAAAGTTTGCGTATTGGTATTTCCAGCGGTATTAATAGTTGTCACTTTTAAATTATGAGAGCCTGATCCTTTGGGGCATTTTTCATCAAATGTGTAAACAAAATCATCTTTTATACGAGCAAAGCGCAGCCATTTCCCATCCAGTTCGGCACGGAATGAAATAATATCTCCTATCTTCGTTGTTCCTCTTAGCCGTAAAGAACTGCTGTTGACCAAAGCCCCTTCAGCCCAGCCTGATGAAACTGATGGCAGGTTATTGTCAATCAACAATTTTGCAGTACCTAATCTATTGAATTTTCCTTCTGCCCAATCACCATTCCATTTTACCTTGACAACATTATTATCACTGCCATAATCAAGGAGAATAACAGCTTTATCTTTTTCTGTACTGGACAATTTTCGATTAGCTTTTATCTTTAAAGTATATTCATCCTGAACGGGAATGTATGGGCTATGTAAAACAATACTATTTGAAACGGCACTCAGATCAGTATCCGCTTTTTCATAGGCGTTGAAATTTACAGCATCATAAACTGCATTTTTGCTGAAATTAATTTCTGCATTTTCGGTAGCAACTGTTTTTCCTTCGTTAGGCATTACAGTTTTTCCTGTAGAAGATATTTTTTCTGAGGATCTATTGAACTGAAGTTTTGTTGTTAAACGGCTCGTGTTTCCTTTGACATCTTTCAGAATAATTTCAATAGTATGAACATTCTCATCCTGAAGATTGATAATGCCTGTTAAATTTGGAAGACTGTAATTCTGAAGCTTCATTCCCGGCAAATCAGATAAATGCTGAATTCCCATTTTATCCCTGATGAATTTCGTATAATCTATACAACCGTTGATGTATCGGGTATCATCATAGTGTATCTTATTAATTTTAAAGCTGTAAATCAGCTTGCCATCCATCAATAGTTCTGCATTATAAATGCCTAGATTAAACCCTTGATTGGCTTTATCTACTGCTTTAATGGCAAAACTTATTTCCGGAGAATTAACCTGTACAAGATTAGAAGTATAAACATTCCCCGCTTTTTTCACTGCAATTCCATTTGCTCCTGGTTCATAAGTACTGAAACGTCTGTCATACCAGTAAAGCCCGCTGATAACAGGTGCTATCGTATCGGGAATAATAAAGCCAAAAAGTAACGGGTTAAGGCATTCTTCTGTTTTTGTATCTCTTATCTCAAAATGTAGATGTGGCCCTGCCGAGCCTCCGGTATTTCCACTCAAAGCAATTTGTTGCCCTTTTTCTACAGGAAACTGCCCGGACTGAAAATTGATATCCTGTTCCCACTTTTCGTCTTTATACTGTCTTTCTTTCACATATTCATCAAGCTTGTCAAAGTATTTGTTCAAATGGGCATACACTGTGGTATACCCGTTAGGATGCGTAATGTACACGGCATTTCCAAAACCATATCGTTCCACTTTTATTCTGCTTACATAGCCTTCTGCCGCAGCAAGAACCGGTAAATTTTCCTGACTGTTGGTTCTCAGATCCAGTCCCATATGAAAGTGATTGGTTCGGACAGCTCCGAAGTTAGCTGCCAGCTGCATGGGGATGTTTAAAGGGTTTCGAAAATAATTCTGAGGATAATTATTTTGAGCTTGTATAATGCTGATGTTGATACAACAAACAAAAAGCATCACTTGATAAAAGATTTTCATACAGCATTTGGGTTTACGTCTACTTAAATATACGAATTTTTAAGTATTAGCTTTTATTTTTTCCTGCAAATTCTCACAGATGAGCCTGAATGAAATAGTGGTGACAAGTTATTTTCAAGTTTGGGCTAAAGCCAATGGATTATGATCTTATTTTTAAACAAGCTAAAGCCCGCTTCTATTGAATCAAACACCCTAAAGTTCATCTAAAAACACCAAAAAAACTTACTTATTCGCTACTCATCATTCACTTTTCAACACTTTCTTCATTTATATTTCTGAGATTGAACTTTTTAATAGAAATTACCTAAATAAAACATATATTATAAACCGACAAATTTTAGTAAATTTGCAGACTTAATTAATCAACGATATTGAGATATTTACAATGAGCCAATTTAAAGAATACAAAAACCTCAACCTTATTGACGTAGCAGAGAATGTAGCGGAATTTTGGAAACAAAATAAAACTTTCAATAAGAGTGTTGAGATTCGTCAGGGAAATCCTGAGTTTGTTTTTTATGAAGGTCCACCTTCAGCAAACGGTATGCCCGGAATTCACCACGTTATGGCTAGAGCATTAAAGGATATTTTCTGTCGTTATCAGACCCAAAACGGGAAACAGGTTTTCCGTAAAGCGGGTTGGGATACACACGGACTTCCTGTAGAGCTAGGCGTAGAAAAAGAATTAGGAATCACTAAAGAAGATATTGGCAAAAAAATTTCTATTGAAGATTATAACAAAGCTTGCCGTGAAGCAGTAATGCGTTATACGGATGTATGGAATACCCTTACCGAGAAAATCGGGTATTGGGTAGACCTTGATGATCCATACATCACGTACAAGTCAAAATATATGGAAACCGTTTGGTGGTTATTGAAGCAGTTGTATAGCAAAGACTTGTTGTACAAAGGCTACACAATCCAGCCTTACTCTCCAAAAGCAGGAACAGGACTTTCTTCTCACGAGCTGAATCAGCCCGGGACCTATCGTGATGTTTCAGACACAACGGTTGTGGCCCAGTTTAAAGTGAAGAAAGACTCTTCAGCATTATTCAATGATGTTGAGGGAGATGTACATATCCTTGCATGGACGACGACTCCTTGGACGCTGCCATCCAATACCGCTCTTACCGTAGGTAGAGATATTGAATATGTTGTAGTGAAAACCTTCAATCAATATACATTTGAACCTGTAACGGTTGTTTTATCGAGCGTTCTTTTACCTAAGGTTTTCGGTAAAAAGTTTACAGAAGGTACAGATGAGGATTTTGCGAATTATACTCCGGAGACTAAAGTAATTCCTTTCAAGATAGTAAAAGAATTTACAGGAGAAAAACTTGTTGACACAAGGTATGAGCAATTGGTTCCTTGGTTTACACCTAATGACAATCCTGAGAATGCATTCAGAGTAATCTTGGGAGATTTCGTAACAACTGAGGACGGTACAGGTATCGTTCACACAGCGCCTACTTTCGGTGCTGATGATGCGAGAGTTGCTAAAATGGCTCAGCCTGAGATCCCGCCAATGTTGGTAAAAGATGAAAATGACAATCTTGTACCATTGGTAGATTTACAAGGTAAATTCATCAAAGGAGAAAATGTTCCTGAGATATTCTCCGGGACTTATATCAAAAACGAATATTACGATGAAGGAACTGCTCCTGAGAAATCTTGGGATGTAGAACTTGCGATCCTGCTGAAAACAGAAAACAAGGCTTTCAAAGTAGAGAAATATGTCCACTCTTATCCACATTGCTGGAGAACAGACAAACCGGTATTGTACTATCCGTTGGATTCATGGTTTGTGAAAATGACTGCTGTAAAAGACAGACTGGTTAATTTAAACAAAGAAATCAACTGGAAGCCGAAAGCTACCGGAGAGGGACGTTTTGCCAACTGGTTGGAAAATGTAAACGACTGGAACCTTTCCCGTTCAAGATATTGGGGTATTCCGTTGCCAATCTGGAGAACAGATGACCTGAAAGAAGAAAAGATCATCGGTTCTGTAGAAGAACTTTACAACGAAATTGAAAAATCAATTGCAGCTGGATTGATGACGGAAAACCCGTTCAAAGGTTTCATCATCGGAAATATGGCTGAATCTAACTATGATCTTGTGGATCTTCACAAAAATGTAGTAGACAAAATAGTATTGGTTTCCGATTCAGGAAAAGCAATGAGACGTGAGAGCGACTTGATCGACGTTTGGTTCGATTCAGGTTCTATGCCTTATGCTCAATTGCACTATCCTTTTGAAAACAAGGAATTAATTGATAACAATAAAGCATTCCCTGCTGATTTCATCGCAGAAGGTGTTGACCAGACTCGTGGGTGGTTCTATACGCTTCACGCAATCGGAACGGCTGTTTTTGATTCTGTTGCTTATAAAAATGTAATGAGTAACGGTCTTGTTCTGGATAAGAACGGACAAAAGATGTCAAAACGTTTAGGAAATGCAGTAGATCCGTTCGAAACACTTTCTGTATACGGACCGGATGCTACACGTTGGTATATGATCTCCAATGCGAACCCATGGGAAAACCTGAAGTTTGATATTGAAGGAATTGACGAGGTAAGAAGAAAGTTCTTCGGAACACTTTATAACACCTATTCATTCTTTGCTTTGTATGCGAATGTGGACGGCTTCAACTATTCAGAAAAAGAGGTGGAAAACCGCCCTGAAATCGACAGATGGGTTCTTTCCGAACTGAATCTTTTGATCAAGGATGTGAAAGCATTCTATGAAGATTATGAGCCTACAAGAGTAGCAAGAGCGATCAGTAACTTCGTGAATGACAATCTAAGTAACTGGTATGTAAGATTATGCAGAAGACGTTTCTGGAAAGGAGATTATTCTGATGACAAGATCTCTGCTTACCAGACTTTATACACTTGTCTTGAGACAGTTGCAAAGCTATCTGCTCCTATTGCTCCGTTCTTTATGGATCAATTATACCAGGATTTAAATAAAGTAACTGGAAAAGAAAGTTTTGAATCAATACACTTAACGGACTTCCCAATAGCTGATGAAAGCTTAATAGATCAGGATCTGGTTGAAAAAACGCATTTGGCTCAGAATATTACCAGTATGGTTTTCTCATTGAGAAAGAAAGAAAATGTAAAAGTTCGTCAGCCATTACAAAAAGTATTGGTTCCTGTATTGGATAAGAAAACAGAAGAGCAGATTCTTGCTGTAGCTGATCTGATCAAACAGGAAGTGAATGTAAAAGAACTACAGTTAATCAATGCTGAAGAAGCATCTCACTTAATTGTAAAACAGATAAAGCCTAACTTCAAAGCTCTTGGTCCTAAATTAGGAAAAGACATGAAGGTAGTAGGTGCAGAGATTGCCAATCTTAGCACAGAACAGATTGCCGGTCTTGAAAAAGAAGGAAAACTTGATATTCAGGGATATGAGATCACTCTTGATGATGTGGAAATCTCAACTAAAGACATCCCGGGATGGACAGTTACTTCCGACGGAAAAACAACTGTGGCATTAGATTTGACGTTAACCGATGAATTAAAATCTGAAGGGATCGCAAGGGAGTTCATTAATAGAATTCAAAATCTGCGAAAAGATAAGGACTTTGAACTGACAGACAGGATTAATATCTCCATTGAAGAAAACTCTCCATTCCTTGATGATATTAAGAAAAATGAGGAATATATTTCTTCTGAAGTCTTGTCAAATAAAATAGAAATTGTATCTTCACTTTCAAATTTTAACGAAATAGAAATAGATGAGGTTAATTTTAAGATAAATGTTGAAAAAAATTAACATATAGTTATTATATTTCAAATTCCATTTCATAATTTTATTAAAAAAGAGAAAGAATATGTCAGACGAAAGAGTTAGATACAGCGATGCTGATTTACAGGAATTTAAAGGGATCATAAAAGAAAAAATAGAAAAAGCAGAAAAAGATCTTCAGCTTATCAGAGAAAGTTTCATCAATGACCAGAATAATGGAACTGATGATACCTCTCCTACCTTCAAAGCTTTTGAAGAAGGAGCAGAAACGCTGAGCAAAGAGCAAAACTCTATTTTGGCAGGAAGACAGGAAAAATTCGTGCGTGACCTTAAAAATGCTTTGATCAGAATCGAAAACAAAACGTATGGTGTTTGCAGAGTAACAGGAAAATTGATTCCAAAGGAAAGACTTTTAGCCGTTCCTCACGCTACGCTGAGCATCGAAGCGAAAAATATGCAGAAATAGCCGTAAGGTTTGTAAAATAATATTGGGTTTATATTGTATTCACGGATACTTTATAGACCTAATTTTTAATGTATACCCATGAGCGGATTATTAATTTTGGGAGCTATTGTTGCAGTAGTATTGTTGTTTTTCAACAGAGAATGGATCAAAAACAGATTCTTCCCTGATCAGAAGAAGAACTATACTATTGATGATCAATTCAATTCTGATAAGCGTGACAGGGAAAGAGAAATCGACAAACTTTTGAGCAAAATGGGCAAAAACGGAGTCAATGATTTGTCAGAAAAAGAAAGAAAACGGCTCGACGAATTGTCCAAAATGTAAAAATTAAATATAAGAAATGGAATCTATTATAGTACATCCAAAAAATGCAATGGAGCTTAGCGCACTGAAAACTGTTCTGAAAGAAATGAACATTAAGTTTGAAAAAGCTCACGTCAAAAGTTCGTATAACGGACAGAAAGTGATCAAGAAAGCAAGCGATAATAAAAATGTAAAACCTGCTGCTGTAAAACCTTCAAAACCTAAAGGACAACAGTAATGAAAAAGATATTAGCGATAACATTTTTAGTGTTGTTAATTGACCAGGCTTCAAAAATTTACATTAAAACCCATTTTAATCTGGATGATAGTGTAACTGTTTTACCAGGCTTTAAGCTAACCTTTGTGGAAAACCCGGGAATGGCCTATGGATTTCACTTTGGAGGAATTATCGGAAAATATTTCCTGGTTATCCTAAGAGTTTTCCTTATCGGAGGAATGGTGTACATGTTTAAAAAATGGTTAAAAGAAGGAGCTTCCAATTATCTTTTGATTCCCATGGCTATCATCTTTGCAGGAGCTATCGGAAACCTTATCGACGGAATGTTCTACGGAATGATCTTCGACAGCGGAACCCTTTATGATCCAAGCATTGACCGATGGATAGGCTATGGCGGGATTTCTAAGATGGCTCCTTTCGGACATGGATATTCTACTTTTATGAAAGGCTGTGTGGTAGATATGCTTCACTTCCCATTGGTAGATTGGACTGTTCCTGAAAGCTGGCCGCTAATAGGAGGAAAGCATTTTGAATTCTTCAAATATATTTTCAATGTAGCAGATTCTGCTATTACTGTAGGAGCAGCATTCCTATTAATCTTCAGAAAAAAAGCATTCCCGAATGGGCTTGAGTTTTAAAAGATCTATTTTCGGATGAAAAAAATAATCAAAAATATTTTTAAAATTTTCCTGCTTCTTCTGGTTGCAGGAATTATTTTTATTGCCTGGGCCAATTACAGCATTAAAAAGGATAGCGAATCCTTCGTTTCTTATACTATTGCTGATGTACCGGAAGCAAAAACCGGACTGTTACTGGGCACTGGAAAAACATTAAGCAACGGAACACCAAACGCTTATTTCTACAACAGAATTAAAGCTGCTGCAGACTTATTTAAAAGCGGAAAAATACAGTACATCATCGTCAGTGGTGACAACAGCACCAAAGATTATAATGAACCTGAAGATATGCAGCTGGCATTAATAGATAGTGGAGTTCCACAGGATAAAATCATTATGGATCATGCCGGATTCCGAACGCTGGATTCTGTGGTAAGGGCAAAAGATATTTTCAGCCAGACAAAAGTGATCATTATTTCTCAAAAATTCCATAATGAAAGAGCCGTTTTCCTTGCCAGAAAAAATGGGATGGAAGCCTTTGGGTATAATGCAGCCGACGTGAATAAATACGCAGGCTTAAAGACTAATATGAGAGAGTATCTTGCCAAAGCTAAAGCATACTGGGATCTTCTTTTCGGAGTAGAACCGAAATTCGGAGGAGAAAAGATTGTAATTCCTTAATTGTTTTTAAACACAGATTACACAAGTTTTTACAGAAGGTTGGTGAGTTGATAGGTTTTGGCTAAAGCCAATGGATGGGTTATTCATTTAATCTGGCTGGGCTAAAGCTCACCGCTATTGAATTTTAAATGACAATATCTTTTATCTTTTTTAATTCATTATTCCCGGCAAACCTCGTAAATTTGCTATTCATTAATTTTTAAATATAAATTTTAAACAAATGTCAAGAATTCTTACCGGCATACAAGCCACCGGAACACCCCATCTTGGAAATTTATTGGGTGCAATTATTCCTGCTATTGAACTATCCAAGCAGGAAGGAAATGAATCATTTTTATTTATCGCGAATCTTCATACGCTTACGCAGATTAAAGATGCGCAGATTTTAAGACAGAATACCTACGAGATTGCTGCGGCTTGGCTTGCTTGTGGATTAGATACTGAAAAAACATTCTTCTACAGACAAAGTGATATCGCTGAAACCTGTGAACTATCTTGGCATTTATCATGTTTTTTTCCTTATCAAAGATTAACATTAGCCCATTCATTCAAGGATAAAGCTGATCGTCTTCAGGATGTGAATGCAGGTTTGTTTACCTACCCTATTTTGATGGCTGCGGATATTTTGCTGTATGGTGCTGAGATTGTTCCTGTAGGAAAAGACCAGCTTCAGCATTTGGAAATCGCAAGAGATGTTGCTTCGAGGTTTAATAACCAGATGGGTGAGATTCTTGTATTACCTCAGGCAGAACTTCAGCAGGACACCAAATATGTTCCCGGAACCGATGGGCGCAAAATGTCTAAATCGATGGGAAATATCATTAATATTTTCTTACCTGAAAAAGAGCTGAAAAAACAGATCATGAGTATTGAGTCTGATTCTAAATCTTTGGAAGAACCTAAGGATCCTGAAACGGATAAAACCTTCCAGATTTATGAGCTTATTGCAACTCCTGAGCAAACTGAAGAGTTGAGAGCAAAATATCTTGCCGGAAACTTCGGATACGGACATGCTAAAAAAGAATTGCTTGATCTTATCCTGGCTCGTTTTGCCAAAGAAAGAGAAACGTTCGCTTATTACATGAGCAATCTTGACGAACTGGAAGCAAAACTACAGCAAGGTGCTGAGAAAACCAGACCTATTGCTCTGGAAACTCTTAAAAGAGTAAGAACAAGCTTAGGATTTTAATTCTGAGTGATCAACATAAGAAAGCCTTTCATCTGAAAGGCTTTTTCTATTTATTAAAGTTGTTGTTATTCTTTGTAAGGATAAAATAATGCATCTTGTCTCCGTATTCATAAGTAATATCCCAGCCTGGATATTGCTTTATAATGGTTTTAATGATAGACAGTCCCAATCCGGAGGAAGTATGATCTGATCCTTGTTTATAGAAACGGTTGAAGATCCTGGATTTATCCAAAGGTAAAGATGATCCACTGTTTTGGAATGTTATTCTATTATTTTCAACGATGATATTCAAAGTTCTTTCTTCATTGTTATATTTAACTGCATTTTTAAGAAGGTTAGACAATAGAATATCAGCAAGATCCTGATTAAAATCTGCAATAAATCGTCCTTTCTCAATAATGCTGACTTCTACTTTTTTAAAGGCAATAAAATCTTCGTAATTCTGAACCAATTGACTAATCAGATGATTAAAATCAACATCTGATGTTTTATTAAACTGGCTGTTTTCAATTTTGGACAGCATTAATAAAGATTTGTTTAAGCCTACCATTCTTCTCAGATCATTTTTAACCTCAGTAAGAAAAGTAAGATTCTTTTTATCAAGATCATCATTCTGGATCAGAAGATCAATTTTATTGATAACAATAGCCAAGGGAGTCTGAAGTTCATGGGAAGCATTTTCTATAAACTGTTTCTGCTGGTAGAAAACAAGTTCATTACGCTCAATCATTTCATTGATTTCCACATTCAGTTCTTCAAATTCAGTGATCTTGTAGTTTTGTTCTTCCTGAGAAAAAGGAATTCCAAACTGATATCTTTTAAGTTTATCCAGGATTAAGTAGAACGGCCTCATGGCTTTGTTAAGTAGATATCCGTTCACCGCCACAATACTTACTACCAAAAGGATATAAAGCACGATCAAGGCAGTCGTAAGATCGTAAATCAGCTCGTCTTCTTCTACAGTAGAGGTTCTGATGACAAGCCTCTGCTGATTTTTGAACTGATCGATAAAATCCGCCTCAAGAACTCTGTAAGGCTGGTCTTTATCATCATACTCCATGTAGTACATCTTATTGTAGAGTCTGCTTTTATTTTGATACTCTTCAGCTTTAATGGCATTGATTTTAAATTCATTGAATCCGAAGTCATTATTATTCAACAGCTGAGGATTAAGATAAACAGCCTTGATAATCTGTATTTTACGGTTCCTCAGTCCATCATCCACATTATCATGTACTTCATCCAGGATATACGCATAAAACAGCCCTGCCCACACTGCGATAATGAGCAGAAGGACCATGATAAGGTATTTTATGGTGTAGTATTTTAATGAACTTTTCATCAGATAAATTTATATCCTATACCATAGACAGCCTGGAAATCAGCGTCCGCATGGAGGGTTTTCAGTTTTTTGCGAAGGTTTTTAATCTGTGAATAAATAAAATCCAGACTGTCTGCCTGATCTATATAATCTCCCCAGATCGCTTCTGCTAATGTCGTTTTCTGTAAGGTCTTTTCCGGATGAATGACAAAATAATATAAAAGATCATATTCTTTCCGATTAAGCACCAGCTCTTCGTTGCCTATTTTTACGATTCTATTTTCCGGATCAATGCTTATATTTTTATATCTGATGATATTCTCACCATCCTGGTTCTTTCTCCTTATGACAGATCTGATCCTTGCCATCAGTTCAGCAAGGTGAAAAGGTTTTGCAAGATAATCATCAGCTCCTATTTCCAATCCGGTTACCTTATCATCTACTGAATCTTTGGCAGAAAGAATGATCACCGGATCTTTCTTATGCATTTTTTTGATTTCCCTCAGCAGATCTATACCGTTTCCGTCAGGCAGCATAATATCAAGCAAAATACAGTCGTATTCATAAGAAATAATTTTCTCCAGCCCATCACTGTAATTTTCCGCATATTCTACAATGAAATGTTCTGCTTCCAGAAATTTCTGTACAGTATCTTTCAATTCCGGCTCATCTTCTACTATTAAAATCTTCATACTTTCTGGATCTATATATTCTGCTGCATCATTAAGGTATATCAAATATATGAAATTATAAGGAGGGAAGCCGACTTCGAAAGCCTACGAAAGGATTACCAATATAAGTGTACTATGATATATCACTGATACTATATCCAGCATACACCAATAATCTCTGCTCTCTTCTCTCATGTTCATTTTCATCAATAATTAATTCGATTTCACATAACGGCCGTCAGCATCAAAAACGAGACATAAACCGTTCATCAGGTGAATTTTATAAGCATTATACTTTCTTTCAATACAATCTATCACACTGCAAGGATGATTCCTTGTCATAAATGAAACCATATTTTTTCTAATCTGTGTAGAAGAAATCTTTCTTCCGCTGCTGTTTATTAAATTCCAGTTGACCATACTATTAAGATTTAGTGTTAATTTTTAATTCTGATTTAATCGTCAATTCTTTTAAAATTCCCGTTTCTGTCAAATTCAAGTTCAAGCCCGTTGGAAAGTTCTGTTTTATAAGACCATCTTTTCTTTTCGATCTTAACGATATAAGTATTCGGGAAATTCTTCGTACTGTAATTTCTGATCGATACAGGAATGAAGCCATAAGGTACTTTCTGATGTTTACCATCAATTTCTTTCCAGTTTCCATTGCTGTCGAACTCTATTTTCATTCCATTGGTCAGATATACTTTGTACTCGTCTACTCCATAGATTTCTCTGTCTTCTATTGCTGAGCTTACGGCTATTCCTTTAAAATGGGAAGCAAGAAAGGTTTTGGCTGTTTTGGGTAACTGATTGGCATTGATTGCTCTGTCCTGTGCGGAAATTAATCCTCCCATTAATAAAAACATGATCATCAATACTCCTGTGATTTTCTTTACATTTTTCATAACATTAAGTTTTATTGTCATTATTATAAAGCAAAGGTCATAATCAATTTAGGAAAGAATTAGGAAAAATGATTTCAGCAAAAAAATGGGCTTATCACAGAGTTTGTATTTTGTATTACGTCTTTTAAAAACGAAAAAGCCATTAAGATGAACTTAATGGCTTGTATATACTGTATTGATATTTTACAAGTATTCTTTAATTTGCTGAAGATGGGTAATGGCTTTTAAACCTTCTTTCTTCTTGTCTTCTTTATAGACATCAAAAAAGATGGCATCCATTCCAAAGTCTGTTGCTCCCATAGCATCAGCGATCCAGTCATCTCCAATGAGGATACTTTCTTCTTTTTTAGCTTCAGAAAGCCCTAGAGAGTATTCAAAAATCCTTGGGTTGGGTTTTCTCACCCCCACTGCATCTGCACTGGTAATCGTCTTAAAATAAGGAGCGATCCCGGACAGCGTACATTTTCTTTCCGTTACATCCTGAAATCCATTGGAAATAATGTGTAATGTATAATTCTTAGCTTTCAGATATTCCAGGACATCTTCTGCTCCCTCCACCAATTCGTTATAACCCACAATATTGTCAAGGAAATTTTCTTCAAAATAAAGGGCAAGCTCTTTATTATCTATTCCAAAATGTTTAAATGAATCATAAAAACGGTGTTCTCTCAAATACTCTTTGCCAATAATTCCGTCTCTGATCTTTTCCCACAACTCTTCGTTGATATCGTGGTAAACAGAATGAAACTCTTCAAAGTCAATATGATACTTTGAAGTAATTTCCTGTTTTTCAAAAAGGTCTTTGATGGTAAGATAGGCATTCCTGCGGTGATCCCAGAGTGTATTATCCAGGTCAAAAAAAACATGCTGCATTTTCATACAGCACAAAGTTAGTCATTTTAATTTTTTAAAATAGGGTAATTTTTGCTCTTGCTTTTCACAATTTCAAGACCTTTGGAAAAATTAAGCAAAAAATCAATGGTTTGTTTCTTAGGTTTCAAAGTTTTCACTTTTAAGGAGTCATTTTTTTTCATAAGCGAAGTATGTTTTCCTTAAAACGTGAAATTTTCCGAAATATTATTTATCTGGTTAATATTATGTTGTTTTCATCCATGATTTTTCTCAGGTTTATCAGCGCATACCGTACTCTTCCCAGAGTAGTATTAATGCTCATATCCGTGTGGTCCGCAATTTCCTTGAAACTCAGACCATCAAAAAACCTCAGTTTGATTACCTCCTGCTGGTTTTGCGGTAAAAACAGTAACATCCTCAACAGGTCTTCCTGAATCTGGTTGGTGACAAGCTGATCTTCAATATTTTCCGAAGGCTCTCTGATCAAATCAAAAATAGAATACTCATCGGTTTCAAAAGTAGTTTCTGAAACTTTAATGTTTTTCGCTTTTGATCTGAAATGATCGATAATTAGGTTGTGGGAAATTCTTTTCGCCCAAAGAATAAATTTACCTTCTTCGTTATAGCGCCCTTCTTTCAGCATGACAATGATCTTCATGAATGTATCCTGAAAGATATCGTTGGCCAAATCTTCATCATTAATTTTGTAAAAAATGAATGTAAACAGTTCTCTCTGGTGTCGGTGAATGAGGATTGACAACGCCTCCTCGTCTCCTTTCTGGTAAAGGGAAATTAGTAAACTATCCGATTCTGATTTCATAACTCTTCTCAATATAAATATTTGCAGACAGACATTCCTCCAGATATTTTATCTGGCCTTTGCTGCATAAACAAAACAGTGTAGAGTAGAGTCTCTTCTATAGGCGGTAGTACAATTATTATGATGTAAATATAATAATTTTTTAATAACTGTTAACCTATTATTAAATTTTCAAAAGAAAAATTTAAAAAAAATCACTTAAACATGTCATGAATGAATACAGTAGGGATATTTAATGTAAAATTAATATTTAGCCCTTTCATCTCTTTTCCGTTCAATCGGGCATCTCCGATAGGAAAAGCATAGCCTCCTGTAAGGTCCAGCATCCCGAATAGGGTTACTCCTATTTTGGGAGCAATGTATTTATTGGTTCCTTCAGCACCTGCTAAAAAGTAATAAGAGTGATAAAAGTCTACATTTTTTGCAAAATTAAGGAGAATGTCAGCTTGTAATTTGGGCATAATCGCAAACTTAGAGTCTGCAACTCCCATCATGGCAGATCCTCCTAATCTGTAAACCACATCATCATTTTTAAGGAAAAGCAATTTACCTCCTACTTCACCAAAACTTTGATTCTGGTAAGTATATCCCACACTGATCATCTTATGCATGGTGTATTGTGCTTTTACCAGTGTACTTAGTAAAAATAGGGACAGAACAGCAATTACAGTTCGAAAATTCATCATCTTTCTATATTATTAAGGTGTAAAATTAAAAAAAACTGCCTTACCCAAAGATAAAGCAGCTTATTTATTATTCTCTAAAGGGAAAATTAAATTCCGAAAGCGGTTTTAATTTCCTCTACTTTGTCTAGTTTTTCCCAAGTAAAGAACTCAAGATCTTTCAATGTAAGTTCTTTTTATGTCCTTTATTGAACGTTTTATCAGCTATATAGTGCTCTTTACCCATATGTCCGTAAGAAGCTGTTTCCTGATAAATAGGATTTCTTAATTTTAAGTTCTGCTCAATAGCATAAGGTCTTAAATCGAAAATTGTAGAAACTTTTTTAGCGATATCACCATCATGAAGATCTACTTTTGCCGTTCCGTAAGTATTGATGTATAAACCACAAGGCTCAGCTACACCGATTGCATAAGAAACCTGTACCAAAACTTCATCAGCAATTCCTGCTGCCACTAAGTTTTTAGCAATATGTCTTGTTGCATAAGCAGCACTTCTGTCTACTTTAGAAGGATCTTTTCCAGAGAAAGCACCACCACCGTGAGCTCCTTTACCTCCATAGGTATCAACAATGATTTTTCTACCTGTAAGACCAGTATCTCCGTGAGGTCCTCCAATAACGAATTTACCTGTAGGGTTGATGTGATATTTGATTTGATCGTTGAATAAAGCCTTGATTTCCTCAGTTTGTTGTGCAACTACTCTAGGAACCAAAATATTTTTAATGTCTTCACGGATCTTGTTCAACATTTCTTCTTCATTTCCGAAGTCATCATGCTGAGTAGAAACCACGATAGAATCAATTCTAACAGGTTTGTGATCATCAGAATACTCAATCGTTACCTGGCTCTTTGCATCCGGACGAAGATAAGTGATTTCCTTATTTTCTCTTCTTATTGCAGAAAGCTCTTTAAGGATTGTATGGGCAAGATCCAATGCAAGAGGCATATAGTTTGCCGTTTCATTGGTAGCATACCCGAACATCATTCCTTGGTCTCCTGCTCCCTGTGCATTTGCTTTAGCTTCGAAAGATTCGTCACTTACTACTCTGTCAACTCCCTGGTTGATATCAGGTGACTGCTCATGGATTGCGGAAATAACCCCACATGAATCTCCATTGAACATATATTCTCCTTTTGTATACCCTATTCCATTAATTACTTCTCTGGCAATCGTCTGTACATCAAGGTAAGCATCAGATTTTACTTCTCCTGCCAATACCACCTGTCCGGTAGTTACAAGAGTTTCACATGCTACTTTAGAATTTTTATCGTATGCTAAAAAATGATCGATAAGTGCATCGGAAATTTGATCGGCGATTTTATCCGGATGTCCTTCTGAAACTGATTCAGATGTAAATAAATAAGACATATAATTCTTTTGTTTTTAAAGATTTAAAAAAAATAATTTTGTAGAAAAATATGAAATAAAATTGCCCAGAAAAAAGAATACTATACTGTTTTAGCATTTTTTTATAGAGGTTGCAATCAGGTCAAATTTTTCCTCGTAATAAACGTCAGCAAAGTTAAGTACTATTTTCGTAATACTCAAAAATTTTGTTTATTAATTATGATATTATTTAAATTAATGATTTCTATCACTTTAAAGCATTTTCACTACTGAGGCTTTATGCTTACAAATTCTTTAGGACTTGCATGATAATTCAGCTTAAGTTCCAAAGCAGTTTTGATAGAATGTGACAATTCATCAATAATTTTTTGCTTAAAGGTAGGCTTGTAGTAAATAATACTGATTTCTCTGTATGGGAAAGGCTTTTTAAATCTGAAGACATTTTTCTTCTGCTCTTCAGAAAGCTGGCTCAATGCAAGTTCCGGCAGTATACTGATCCCTCCTACTTTATCTACCATATGTACCAAAGTCTGGATATTGGAAGCCAGGAAGTCTAAATTTTTAGGTTTCAGCGTATTTTCTTTCAGATGACAGATATTTTCAAACTGATTTCTAAGACAGTTTCCTTCTTCAAGCAACCAAACTTTTTCTACATTCAAATCTTCCGGAATGATGTAAGCGTTCTTTTTGTTGGCTTCAGTATTGGAACTGTAGATCATCAGTTCTTCATTGAATAAGAAATCCTGATAAAACTCATCCGCTGTATCATAAGGAGTAGAGATAATTCCCGCATCCAGTTCTCCGGCTTTCAAAGCTTTAATAATATTATCAGTAGTCATTTCTTTTACATTCATCTGAATCTTTGGATTATCCTCAAGGAATTTGAAAATTTCCGTAGGCAGGATAAAAGATGAAACAGTAGGAATGATTCCCAGGTTGATGGTTCCGCCCAGAATATTATTCAAAAGATTGGCTTTGTTTTTCAGCTCATTGACAGATTCTATAATAACCTTAGCCTGATCAATAATCTGCAGCCCTACATCCGTAGTACGAATTGGGTGGGTAGTCCTGTCGAAAACCTTCACATCCAGTTCATCCTCAAATTTCTGTATCATGGCACTTAACGTAGGTTGGGTAATAAAACACGCCTGAGCGGCTTTACCAAAATGTTTATACTTATCAACAGCGATAAGATACTCCAGTTGCTGAATGTTCATTTGATTAATATTATCTATTACAAAGATATAACGTTTTTGCTATTAGCAATTAAAAATTCAAGTAAATTTGACATTCATTACCTTTACACTTCGATTTAGAAAAACAAAAAACATTTATACAAATCATCAATGATATGGATTCTAAAAAATTAACGTTAAGCAACGGCACACCTTATTTTGAGCATCAGGATTCACAGACGGTAGGACCAAGAGGCCCGGTATTGCTGCAAGATTTTATTCTTCAGGAAAATCTTGCCCATTTCGTTAGGGAAAGAATTCCTGAAAGGATTGTGCATGCCAAAGGAAGCGGAGCATACGGGACTTTTACCGTAACTCATGATATCAGCCAGTATACGAAAGCAAAATTATTCTCACAAGTTGGAAATTCATGCAGAATGTTTGCCCGATTTTCTACTGTAGGAGGAGAAAAAGGAAGCGCAGATACCGCAAGAGACCCAAGAGGGTTTGCCTTAAAATTTTATACAGAAGACGGAAACTGGGATCTTGTAGGAAATAATACGCCGGTATTCTTTATTAAGGATGCAAAAAAATTCCCGGATTTTATTCATACTCAAAAAAGACTTCCAAAAACCAATTTGAAAAGCGCCACCATGATGTGGGATTTCTGGAGTTTAAATCCTGAATCTCTTCATCAGGTCCTTATATTAATGTCAGACAGAGGTACACCTTACGGATACCGACATATGCATGGCTTCGGATCTCATACTTTCTCTATGATCAATGATAAAAATGAAAGAGTATGGGTGAAATTCCACTTCAAAACAAAACAGGGAGTAAAAAATTTCACAGATGAAGAGGCAGGAAAAATGGCTGGTGAAAATCCAGACTTTGCACAGGAAGATCTTTGCAATGCCATTGAAAATGGAGATTTCCCAAAATGGACCTTATACATCCAGGTAATGACTGAGGAACAGGCAAAAGATTTCAGATGGAATCCTTTTGATGTGACAAAAGTATGGTTCCATGATGATTTCCCTTTGATCGAAGTAGGAGAAATGGAGCTTAATGAAGTTCCTGTTAATTATTTTGCCCATGTGGAGCAATCTACTTTCTCACCAAGTAGCCTGATTAACGGAATCAGCTTCTCACCAGACAAAATGCTGCAGGGAAGATTGTTCTCTTATCCTGATGCACACCGATACAGAGTTGGAGTGAATTCGCATCAGCTGGAGGTAAACAGATGTCCTTTTGAAGTCAACAATTACCAGAGAGACGGCTATATGGCAGACTCAAGCCAATATCAGGATAAACCGAATTACCATCCTAACAGCTTTGATGACATCCAACCGGATTCTGATTATAAAAACTACGAATATGAGCTGGATAGTGCTCATGTTGCAAGTTATAACAGAAATGATAACGACAGTGATCATTATACTCAGCCGGGACTTCTTTATTCAAAAGCAATGAATGCAGAAGACAGAGATCATCTGATCAAAAATATCATAGGGAGCATGAAGGGAATAAGCGGACTTAAAAAAGATGAGATCATTAACCGACAATTATGTCACTTTTTCCGTGCCAATATTGAGCTTGGCATGAAAGTAGCTTCTCAACTAAACGTCAATATTGATGCAAATATGATGAATCATTCCAAATAATCATATTGAACAATAAATTAAAAAAAAGGAAAAAAAATAAGATTTTTCCTTTTTTTGTAAAAAATTCATAATTTGCAAAGGATGATATTTTAAAGTGGAAAAATGAGTTACGAAAATATATTATTAAAAAAAGAAGATAAATTATCTATTATTACCATAAATAGACCTGAAAGTTTAAATGCTTTAAATGCAAAAACAATTCAGGAAATCAGTGCCGCAATGGATGAGCTTAATGCTGATACTTCCTGCAGGGTAATTATTCTTACCGGAAGTGGAGAAAAGTCTTTCGTTGCCGGAGCTGACATCAAGGAATTCAGTGATTTCGGACAGGAAAAAGCTGAAGAATTAGCGAGAAACGGACAAAATATATTGTTCAATAAAATTGAAAACATGTCCAAACCTGTCATTGCAGCCGTAAACGGATTTGCATTAGGGGGAGGTTTAGAGCTTGCCATGGCATGCCACATCAGATATGCATCGGAAAACGCCAGACTAGGGCTTCCTGAAGTAACTCTTGGATTAATTCCGGGATATGGAGGAACACAAAGGCTTCCAAAGCTTGTCGGAAAAGGTATTGCCAACGAAATGATCTTCTCTGCCAAAATGATTCCTGCTCAAAAAGCAAAAGAAATCGGACTGGTAAACGAAGTATACCCTATCGAAGAATTATTAACTAAAACGAAAGAATTAGCGAACACCATTGCCCACAATTCACCTATGGCAATATCTAAGGCTATAAATGCCGTAAATTTATCTGATACGGATAAAGGTTTTGAAACTGAAATCAAATATTTCGGAGAACTTTTTGAAATGGAAGATAAGAAAGAAGGAGTTACTGCGTTTCTAGAGAAGAGAAAGCCTAACTTTTAATCTTTCAAAAGATTTTAATCCAAATTATTTCGAAAAAAAAACAATGCTGCGGTATGAATAAGTTTGATAAAGCTTATCTAAAAATGGCTCAGGAATGGGCAAAACTCTCCTACTGTAAGAGAAAACAGGTGGGAGCTCTTATCGTAAAAGATAGGATGATTATTTCAGATGGTTACAACGGGACTCCTTCGGGATTCGAAAACTGCTGTGAAGATGGAGAAGGGAGAACACACTGGTACGTATTGCATGCTGAAGCGAACGCTATATTAAAGCTGGCCGCTTCTACTCAATCTGCAAAAGGGGCAACGTTATATCTGACGCTGTCTCCCTGCAAAGAATGTAGTAAACTGATTCTGCAGGCAGGAATTGCGAGACTGGTGTATATAAATGAGTATTCGGATGACGATGGAATATCGTTCCTGAGAAACCATAATATTGAAATAGAACAAATATCTGACTGTGAACTAAAAAAATAAGCACAAATGACTTGGGATGAAAAGATCAAAGATTTTGAAATATTTCTTCGTTTCGAAAGAAATTTTTCAGAAAACACACTCGACGCCTATGTTCGGGACATTAAGAAATTAAAAGATTACGCAGAAGAAGATCTGGCAAACGTCGGTCCAGATTCTATCGGTTACGAGAACCTGCAGGAATACATTTTCAATCTTTCCAAACAGAAATTCAGTGAGAGATCGCAAGCAAGATGGATATCTTCCATCAAAGCGTTTTTCAAATTTCTGCTAGAGGATGAGTATCGAGAAGACAACCCTGCAACGCTACTTGAAGGTCCTAAATTGGGACTATATCTACCTGATACCTTAAGCCTTACTGATATCAACAAAATTATTGCTGCTATTGAGATGAATACCGATCTCGGAAAAAGAAACCACTCCATTATAGAGGTTCTATATGGCTGCGGGCTTCGTGTTTCCGAACTGATTGATCTGAAGATCTCCAATATCAACTTTAAAGAGCAATACATCAAGGTACACGGAAAAGGAAACAAAACCCGTTTTGTTCCTTTGGCCGATTATACCGCTGATTTGCTTGAAAATTATATCAAGGAGGTACGTTCAAAAGGTAAAATCAATAAGAAATATGAAGACACCCTGTTTTTGAACAGCCGTGGAACATCGATGTCCAGAGTAATCGTATTTCTTATTATTAAAGAACTTACAGATAAAGCTGGGGTTAACAAAAAATATCTCCACACACCTTCAGACATTCTTTTGCCACCCATTTATTACAGAATGGGGCAGATTTACGTTATATTCAGGAAATGCTGGGACATTCCAGTATTACCACAACGGAAATCTATACGCATCTGAAAACAGAAGAATTAAGGGATGTTATTTTAAGTTATCACCCGAGAAATATTAATATTGCTCAATGAAACTATTGAAATATTGTCCAAGCTGTGGCAAAGAAACTCTACATTGGGACGGCGAAAAAAAATGGAGCTGTCCGGAATGTGGTTTTACCCTGTATAACAACGTGGCAGGCGCTGTAGCGGTTGTCATCAGATGTGGTGACGAAATTTATCTTACCAGAAGAAACAGAGACCCTAAGAAGGGGAAACTTGATCTTGCCGGAGGATTTGTTGACCCTAAAGAAAGTGCAGAAGAAACCTGTAAAAGAGAACTTTTTGAAGAACTTCAGCTTGATATTGATATTTCAAAACTGAAATACCTTACCAGCCTTCCGAATATTTATGAATACAAAGAAATTGACTACAATACAATCGATCTCTTTTATGAGTATACTGTTTCGGAAAAGTTTGAGGTAAATCTTGAGCTCTCTGAGATCTCAGAAGCGGTTTGGATTCCTTTACAGGATCTCAATCTTGAAGATATTGCTTTTGATTCTCAGAAGAGATTTTTTGAGAGGTATTTAAAGAAATAATTTTTGTAATATATTCTCTCGTAGATTTTGCAAATTGAGCAGATTGGAAAACACAATCATCTGCTGGATCTGTAAAATCTGCGAGAGTTTTTTTATGATGTAAATTAATAGGTTTTATTCTTCAGCATTTCTTCAAAATACTGAATCAGCAATGCTCTTTCCGCCTCTGAAAGGTTGGCTTCTTTATGATAGACAATATATCCCGGCATTGGCATAGTCTTGTTTTGGATAGTCTGAACAACCTTAGTAAGCATACTTTCCTTTAAATCCTTATTATATGTTTCCCAGGTAGAAAAATTAATATGTTCGCGGCCTTCATTCACATGGCTTTTTACCGACCATGACACAGGGGCAATAAAAGCATATTTCGGATAGACTGTTTCATTGGAATGACAGTCATAGCATGCATTTTTAAGCAGTGTTGCTATCTTTTCGGGGGTTTTCTTTGCAACGACGAAGTTCTTGGCAGAATCAACAGGTTGATTAGTCCTGTCAATAGGAACAAACTGAATAAGGGCAAAGCCCACCAATATCCAAAATATGATTTTCTTAGCCATCTTTTTTGCTTACTTTGCCGGAGTTAGAACGGCATTACCGGATTTAAATTCTTTTTTCAGCGGTTGCTTCACTTCAGCAGGCGCAGCAGGTACAGAAGTTTCTGGCACTGAAGTAGAAGTAGAAGACGGTGCTGAATTGGTTGTTGTTCCTTTAGGACTATCAAGAGTTCTGGTATCCTTCAAATCCCAATCTTCTCTTGTTTCCCACAATCCTCTGACGATTAATTTTTTATAGAAAATATATGCATCTTCGGCGAAAATATCATTCGCAAAATCAGCTTCGTCCCAATATTTGTTTTCATTGTTATCAACCAGTATTCTTACAATGTATTCTCCCGGTTTTAGAATATCAAACTTTACATTATTTCCTTTTAAGTATTTCTGATATGCTATTTTATCGGAAGAATCTACCAGCTGGATCCAGTAACTGGTAGCCGGAGCATTCTGAATAGTGAATTCAACACTTCCAAACTGATCTACTTTAGCAATATCAAAATCGAAACGTTTTGATTGGGTATTTTTTGCGTAGAATGAAGATACGGTTTCCTTAGGAACAGTAAGTTCATAACTTTTCCCCATCACAAAATCCGATTGAACATGGATTTGGTAAGGGTTAGTTTCTGAAATTTTAGCGGTGAATGGTAACGTTGTTAAGCTGTCTCCTTTAATTTTTAATGTCCATTTTGAAGGATCAATTTTATCTACGATATAGTTTGATGCAATTTTTAAGTCTGCTTTTGGAGCCAGTGAAGTTCCGTCGTTATCACTAAAGACATCCATCGCATTTTTCTTATTGTATTTGTAAAATAAAGAAACGCTGTAGGCACTGTCTTTTTTTATCCCTTTATTATGAGTAAATGTGAGTTTTTCGTTGGCTGTCTGCCCCACATCATCTTTTACCGCATCAAACCATATTCTCACAGAGTCGGATTTTGGATTGTGCATTATTTTGATGTCCTTTAATTTTTCATTCAACGACTGAACTTTTACTTCATCCGGATGACCTTCAAATGTCATTAAAATACCTCCTGCAATTTCTTTCATCTCTGCATACTTCACAGGCTTTTTGGAAGGATATACCTTTAAGTTCAACCCAGAAATAGACTTTTCAATATCTACAGGATCTTTTTGAAATCCAACCTTTTCTTTTCCAGGATCATACATAGAATTCCCGTTCTCGTCATCAAAAGCTATGATTTTATACTTTCCAGGGGTCAGATAGTTTAATTCATAATATCCATCTTCATCTACCTTGGTGATATAGTAAGGCTTTTTCTTATAATCCATCGTATCTTTTACCTGATACAGCCCAACTACCAGCTTATTTTCAGTTGTTGTTGTCGTCTTCTTTTTGATATCGAACGCATCTCTTACCTCACCGCTGATATAAAGATCATCCAGTTTATCTCCTGTAGAAAAAGCAAAATTGAAATACCTCAATATGTTCGACTCGTTATTATCTACAATTGAATTTCCGAAATTGAAATTATAAGTTGTATTGGCCTGAAGCGTATCTGTCCATTGGATCAGTACAAATTTATTGGCAATATTGGAAGGAAGAATCCTTGTTATATTTTTAATAGGCGGCGAAATAATCAGGTTTTTATTGATATCCTTCAATGTCACATACTCATCAAAATCCAGACGGAGTTCGTGAATATCTTTTTTAACATTAATTCTTGTGGTATCAATGTTTGCGCTTAAAAATTTGGGTGCCAGAGTATCTTTAGGCCCTCCGACAGGAGATCCTACTCTTGCACATGAGTGTACAAGAAAACAGATAACGAATAATAAAAGAAACCTTTTCATGAAAATGTTTAAGCAAAAGTAAACATTATTCTCCAAAAACTTCCTGTCCGGAATTCAAAGTATCTTTATTGTCGTTCATAACTGTATGAAGCTTCTCCTTTTGTAAAGGGAAATCCTCGAATAATCCTGACAATGCAAGGGCTGTATATACTTTGTTTGAATATTTATTTCCAATCGCAACAATGGTCACTTTCGATTTTAAAAGGTGGGCAAATACCGAGTTGGTCCCATGCCACCATCCATTGTGATACGTCAGCTTTTCTCCGTTATCAAATATTTTCATTCTGAATCCGAGTCCATAATTATTCATTCCCATCTTTTCATTGCTATAAGGGGTAAATACCATCTGCATCAATTCGGGTTTCAGGAAGTTTTTTGAAAACATTGCTTTTGAAAAATTATATAAGTCTCTTGGTGTTGTGTATACATTTTTATCACCATAAATAAGATCAAGTCTATCCAGAGGGTAAAGCTTGTTTGCTCCATAGTAGAAAGACTGCGAAGCCGTAGGAATATCTTTTTCCTGGAAGATGTAAGTATGAGTCATTTTCAACGGAGTGAAAACCATTTCTTTCATCGCTTGCGGAAAAGGAGTTTTGGTCACTTTTTCAATCAACAAAGCCAATAAAGCAAAGTTTGTATTGCAATACATAAATCCTGTATCTGTATCTCTCGCCAGATCAGGTTTATATTTGATAATCATGTCCAATACATCCTGATTGGTAATAAACGGCTTGGATATTTCTGCCGGAGCAGGCTGTATTTTAGTAATAAAATATTCGTATTTCGGAAGACCGCTTCTTTGATCCAGTAAAGTCTGAACGGTAACATTCGGATAAGGGAATCCTGGAAAAAACTGGGTAAGGTGATCGGTAAGTTTTATTTTTCCAGCCTCTACCAGCTTCATCATCGCCATTGCCGTCAAAGTTTTTGAAACTGACGCTACGTGCAAAGGGGTATTTTTATCAATCGGCATCTGGTTTCCTTCTCTTCCGAAACCTCTGTAATTTTCATAGAGAATTTCATCTCCTTTAGCCACAAGAATTCCACCGCTAAGGTCGCTTCCTTCCCAAATTTTCTTATAATACTGATCTATATAATTTACTGTTGTCTGTCTATTCAAAAGCTGGCCATCGCCTTTTGTGAAAACACTTCCGAGGTCCACATCTCCATAGTTAGGAAGATTGGTCGTATTTTCAGCTGAAACATCTTTAGCTTCAGTCTTTTTTTTACAAGAAAATATTGATAAAAGAACAGTTAAGATAAGTATAAAATTACGCGTCGTCATGAGATTCAAAATGAGCGGCAATTTAATAAAACTCGAAAATAAATAATAAATAAGAGAGGGACATTATGAATTATTTAACATAAATAAGCGGAAAAGTAAAATTTTGAAAAGGTGAAACGGCTAAAATGTGAAATAAAAAAGAGGGCAAAGGAAGCAAATAAGTAAACTTACCAATTTACCTCCTCAGCTTTCTTAGCTCGTTAGTCTAACAATATGAAGCTACAATTTTGTCTACAATAAACTGAGCCAGCTTTTCTTTACTCTGATGAGTCCAGCCAGCAATATGAGGCGTTACGATTGCTTTTTCAGATTCAAGAAGGTATTTTAAGTCTTCATTTTCTACTTCAATATTCTCGAAAGAAGACTTTTCGTATTCCAATACATCCAGACAGGTGCCTTTTACTTTTCCTGATTTCAATGCTTCTACTAAACTTTTAGTTTTCACATTCTTTCCTCTTGCTGTATTCACAAAATAAAAGTCGTTTTTCATTTCTGCGATGAATGTTTCATCAATAAGATAATGAGTTTCCGAAGTCAAAGGAATATGCAAACTTATAACCTCTGCAGACTGCTTCAGCTCCTCCAGAGAAACCTGTGTTCCATATTCATCTGAAAGACCGGGAAGTATATCATGGAAGACCACTTTACATCCGAATCCGGAAAGTCTTTTGGCAGTTGCTTTCCCCATATTTCCATATCCTATCAATCCTATTGTTTTTCCCAGTAACTCATCTCCCCTGTTTTCTTCACGCTGCCAGATACCATTTTTCACTTCCTGAGAAGCAATAAAAAGCCTGTTCATGATGACAAGCAGCATTCCTACCACATGTTCTGCCACGGAATCTCTGTTTCCTTCCGGAGAATTGATCAATTGGATGCCCAGCTTTTCAGCAACAGGAATATCAATATTTTCCATACCGGCGCCTACTCTTGCAATAAACTTCAGGTTCTTCCCTTTTTCCAGAAAGTTTTTGTCTAATGGAATACGGCTTCTGATGATAATCCCATCGTAATTCTCAATTTTACCACAAACCTCATCATAGGACGAAGTAAAATCCTCTTCCAAAATAAAATTTTGAGCCAAAAGCTGCTCGGTAATAAGAGGATGATTTTTATCTAAAAGAAGTATTTTCATAGTTCAAACACAAATGACACTAATTTATTTCACAAATAACACAAGTTATAATATTCCATTGATAACTCTTTTTACACCATTTTTAAATTGAATTGTATTGAAGTTGATCAACATTCCAAGCTTACAATGGCTTAAGCGGAGATAGGTAAGTATTTGTGCCAGGTGAATATCATGTAATGACTCCACAGATTTTATTTCCAGTACAAATTTTTTATCAATCAGAAAGTCAAGCCTATAACCAACATCTAACTTCACCTCATCATAGATTAATGGCATTGGCTTTTGCCTTTCTACAAGAAGATCATGCTTATTTAATTCATAAAACAGGCATTCTTCATAAGCACTTTCCAAAAGTCCCGGCCCTAAAACTTTATGAACCAAATATCCTGATTCATAAACAATTTTTGATATATCATTTTCTGAAATATCCATTTAATTATTTTTTCATTTTATGTGGCAGAAACCATTTGTGAAAATTCGTGCCAAACATTTGTGTTTTTTGTGTTTACAAGATTCTTATTTCTTGTCTTTCTTAGACTCCTGTGGCTCCTGGAATAATTTCTTAAGCTCTACAGATTCCAGAGGTTTCATTCTTCCGGAAAGAATCAATGAAAGTTCTTTTCTACGGAATGCCGCAGCAAATCTTTCTTTTTCCTCTTCTGTTTCAGGAATCATTTCTGGAATAGGAATTGGACGGTTGAATTCATCTACAGCCACGAAAGTATAAATACCGGCATTGGTATGAATTTTCTTCTGATTGATTGGGTCATCCAACCATACATCTACATACACTTCCATAGAAGTAGAGAATGCTCTGGAAACTTTGGATTCCAACACCACTACTCCTCCTTCAGGAATCGGATGGTTGAAAGATACGTGGTTTACAGATGCTGTTACTACTCTTCTTTCGCAGTGTCTTGCTGCAGAAATAGACGCACAACGGTCCATTTTTGCTAAAAGCTCACCACCAAAAAGATTTCTTAAAGAATTGGTTTCGTTCGGAAGAACGATATTGGTCATAATGGTCAGAGATTCTGACGCTTTTTTTATTTTTGCCATTTAGTCTTAGTGTTGTTTGGAACAGCCGGAGCAGATTGTATTGCTTTTGCGGCAGGTTTTACAAGTGAATCTTTTTTCAAAGAATCTGAAACAGGTGCTTCAGGAGTATGAGCCATTATCTTAATGGTATCTTTTACAATTCTGTGGGTAGAAGTCTGCACAGAAACCTTATCGAAAGATTTCTTCCCAAAAAGAAGTTCCTGCTGGGTAAATGCCAGATATAGAATTCCCAGAACCGGAATTATCAGAAGGAAAATCCATAGAATCGTTTTCTTGAACTTAAAATCTTTTTCGCGGTTGACGGAAGTATTTACCTTTTCCCCGTTATTGATATCTGAAAATCTAATTTCTTCCAATCCATAGAAGTCCGGGTGTCCGGATTCTATCCTTTTTCCTTTGAAATGGGTATGTCCTTCTTCAATGAAGACTGTCCCGAGGTTTTGAATTTCAAGAACCTGCTCAGCCTGAAGTTTTTTCTTCCAAAAATCTGTCTGAATTTTCAGGTCACTTCTGGAAGCTTCCAGGGACATCTGTTTTTGTTCTGCAATAAAGGCAGTAAGATCTTCAGTCTGTACTTCGTAGTCTATTGTCAATTCAATCTGACTGGCTGGAGGTAGGATACTCCCATTTTCGGAATTGATAATTGCCTTAGAATTTTTCAGTGAAAATACCCCAAAGCCTGGAACCGTGGCAGTTCCAAATTGTTTTAAATATTCTAAAATGTATGCTGAAATATTCATTTGGCAGCAAATTTATAACTTTTTCATGACTTTTTAAGATATTTAACGGATATAAAAAAGACTGCCGGAGCAGTCTTAATTTTTTGAGTTATTAATGATTTAGTATTTGAACTTAATTATCTCTTTCACATTGATATCAGAAAGATGTAAAATATAATTCCCTTTCTGGAAAATACTCAAATCTATTGGACTTCCATAAGACCTTACATTCTCTTTTTTAATAAGTTTACCACTAAAGTCATAAATAATGAGCTGAAGATTTCCTTTTTCAGAAGTATATAATTTCCCTTCTGCAACGAAAGATTTTATCTTATCAGCTTTAGCATCTAAAACTGCAAGCGTTCCCAGAGTTGTTGTATTGACAAATACTGAGGTATTACCAGATTGCTTTGTAGCACCGTTTTGCTGGTCTTTAAAGACAAAACTGATCTGAGACACTGTTGTTCCCGGCGCCATCACATTATTGGTATTTGTAAACAGTTTGTTATTAAGGTTTACAAATCCTACATAAGCATTAGCTGAAGAATCCCAATTCATAGTCACATTTGAATTGCTCCACGAGTCTTCAAATAAAATGTTCTGTGAATTATTATTCTGATCAACCCATAAATGGACGTAAAACGTAGGAGTTCCAAATCCCGGATCGTACAGGGAAAAATCATTTGTACTTCCGTATGTTATTTTGCAAACTCCCGGACTTTCTACAGTAACCTGTACCTGCGCCATGACGATAGTGGTAAAAAGAAATAGCACTACCAATGAATAAATTTTTTTCATCTTGTTTTTTTAATATTAAGTCTACAAATATATTATTTTGGAGATCAGATCAAAACATAAATCTCTACATAATGAAAAAAAAGACCACATTTGTGGTCTTCAATTTATTATATATCATTATTTTAAAAAAACAAGTTAAAAATTTCATGAAA
Organism: Chryseobacterium sp. MEBOG07; assembly: GCF_021869745.1. Classification (NCBI taxonomy): domain Bacteria; kingdom Pseudomonadati; phylum Bacteroidota; class Flavobacteriia; order Flavobacteriales; family Weeksellaceae; genus Chryseobacterium; species Chryseobacterium sp. MEBOG07. The sequence continues at coordinate 639,038 of NZ_CP084579.1, read as the reverse complement.
TACTATTGAATTTTCCAGCTTATTCCGAACATAAAGTTAGTTCCTGCCTGTGAAAAGTATAAAGGATTCCCTTCATCATTAATAGAACCATTGTTCACATATTTTTTATTGAACAGGTTATTCACCAACAATTTTAATGCAATATCATTGTTACCAATTTTAAACTGGTACTGCGCATTAAAGTCGGTAAGAAAATAATCTTTAAGCTCTAAGTTTTTATCTTCCGTATTATCTATATACTGTTTTCCAACATATTGGTTCATTAAAGCAAACTGGAAATTTCGGGTTGGATTAAACTTCACGCCCAAATTAGCAATCATATTCGGAGAAAATGAAATCTGAGTATTTCCCAAACTTACCGGTGCATCCCCAACTTCGATATTAAAATCCTGATTTCTGTTCTGGCTTACCGTTAGATTTCCTGAAACTTCCCATTGTTTGGATAGTTTTGCCAGTGCTCCTATTTCAACTCCTCTTCTGTAGCTCTTTCCTGAATTGGTCCTGATAAATGCCCCCACATTATTAAGTTGGCCATTCAAAACCAATTGATTAGCATAGTACATATAATAGACATTCGCTGTTAAGGATAAAAATCCAAACTGTTTTTCCAGACCGGCTTCAAAATCATGAAGCTTTTCGGGCTTAACATCATTGTTGGCCATGATGTCATCTCTGTTTGGTTCTCTATGGGCATGGGCATAGGATAAGAATATCTTTCCACCGTTGATTTTATAATTCACCCCAGCTTTTGGATTAAAGAACAGCCAGTTTTTATCCAAATCGGCTCCTTCCCCATCTCCTGCCATTAGAATCTTAGTGTTATAATTGATGCTTCTAAGCTGTACATCACCGAAGAATTCAAAATTTTCCATTCTGAACAACGCTTTAGCAAAACCAGAAACTTCATTCTTCACAGAACGATTTCTGTAATATTCACTTTCGTCAATCTGCGGATAAAACACTCCGGTAACGTTTCCGTAATGCCTTCCATAGTACTGATTAGCAACTGCTCCAAAGTTTAAATCAAGGTTTTCAAACTTACCGTAAAGCGTTGAAACAACACCGTAAAAATCATTATTCAGCCATTTTTTTCTGATAAAATCTGATTTTTTAATGGTCTGCCCGCCCTCTATAATGTCAGGCAGATTATATTTTGAGAAAGAACTTCTCTGTTTGTAATTTTCGTAATATCCTTTTCCTTTGGTGTAATGAAAAGTAGTTTCTAAGTTCCAACGGTCATCAAATTTTTGTTCCCAAAGCAACTGATAATGATTCTGTCTGTAGTTATCTGTTTCGTTATCATAGAAACCTGTAACGTTCCCATTGATATCCTTAATTGCCCCAGAATTGTTGAATCTTGGATTTGTTTCCCAGACTTCTCTACTGATCCCGTTCCAGGCCTGATAGGTTTTTTCTTTTCCTCCAAAAGCCATTAAACGTAATTTCGTTTTCCCTTCTTCAAACAAAGCTGTAAAATTATAAGAATGCAAATCTGATGAAGCTCTGTCTATATATCCATCAGAGTGAATACGGGTATATCTTCCCATTACAGAAAGACGATTCTTCCAGAATTTACCAGAACCCGCCTCTGCTGAATATTTATAGGTATTAAAAGAACCATAGCTATCATCAGTTTTAAAATAAAACTTTTCTTCCGGCTCTCTTGAAATCACATTGATACTTGCCCCAAAGGCAGAAACCCCATTATTGGAAGTCCCTACTCCTCTTTGAATAACAATCTGTGATGCAGAACTTGTTAAGTCCGGAACATTGACGAAAAACGTTCCCTGGCTTTCAGAATCATTGTAAGGAACACCGTTCATCATTACATTAATTGCTGATCCTGATACTCCACGAATTCTAAAACCAGTATATCCTACTCCATTTCCCGCATCTGAAGTGGAAATGATGGAAGTTTGATTTTTTAAAAGGATAGGAAGATCCTGCCCCAAGTTTCTTCCATCTAAATCTTTCTGAACATTGATAATTTCCTTAGCAACAGGAAGTCTCTTGGTAAAACTGACCGCTTCAATTTCCCTGATTTTCAGGGAGTCCTTTTGTTGAGCCTGTATAAAGGCTACAGAGCCTACAGTGAGCCCTAAAAAAAATAATCCTTTCATTCTATAAATCTTTAACATTTAATGAATAAAAGGGGATCAATAAGATATTATACAGATTAGACCTTTAGTAAAGTCTACGTCCCTAAACAGCATTACCTGTTCCAGGTTCATTGGGTATAATCTCAGCCTGTTAAAGCACCCCTTTATTTCAGCCGCAAAATTACAAAAAATATATGAGATATGGACGAATGGATATCAACGATAAGATTCAGGCTGTCAGCTTGGTGATATTGGGTTTCTGAGACTGAAAAACATTCTGGAAAATAGGAGTTATCAAATGAATCATTCATCATTCATCATTCATCATTTATAATTCTTTAGTAGGTTTTGTTATTTGCATCAATGTAGTAGTAATTTGACCCATCTTTTGTCACTTCAAACATTTTACCCAGTTTCCAGCTGAAATTTCTTTTAATATTGGCATATTCAAAAGGAATAATGACTTTATTATGAACATCAATCACTCCAAATTTATCATTATTGGAAGCGATAATCATTGGATTGGATACATCATCCCCTTCCAGTATGAACAGGTACTGATATTGAGGATAGATCTGAAACTGTCTGTAATCTGCAGCATTGACAAACTTTGACTTTTCAATGATCCCATAAAAGCCATTCAGAATATAGGCCTGAAATAACTGCTGTTTATATTCTTCAAATTTACATTTTCCAAAATCTGCTTCTTTGAACTGGTAAACTCTCTTTCCTGATTGATCTACACGGTAAGAGATCATCTCTTTTTCTACTGTCGCATAGTCTTTTGTCCCAAATTTTCTGATTTTTTCATTTGGAGAGTTCAAAAGATTGCAGTCTTCATAAAAAAATACAGCAATATGATATTCCGGCTGAATGATAAATTTTCCATTTTGATTCACATATCCAAAACTAACCCCTTTCTTTTTAGGAATCAAAACAGGGATATCTTTATTGATAATTACCAAATCAGGATTAGGTTTATTCGTTGTAATCCCTTTTTTCATCGTGGTCTTAGTCCCTTTTCCCACGGGTGTTTTCTTCACAGATTTGGCCTGTGAGAAAACGAAAACCGAAACAAAAAAGCACAAAACATTCAGGATATTTTTCATATTCACCATATCGTTTACAAAAATACGCCCAAAAATAGATATTATAAAATTCATATTTATAAAGAATCTAAATAATTTCATTCTTATAAAATAGTAAAATTTCGTAATTTTGGGGAACATTTTGAATTGTTTAATAATTTTAAAACTTTTAAAAAAGCGTAGATTATTTTGACTTTAGCCCCGGTTCATGTTGCCCATTAAGATGCAAGAAATCAAAATGTTATTATTGTATTTTTTATACAAGCCGGTAAAGAAGTCACCTTATAAACAAATATTTTAATCTACCTTTAATATTGAAAGACTTCTATTATGAATATTTATAAGGATTACATCAAAGAAATTGAAGAAAGAAAAACCCAAGGGCTTCATCCAAAGCCAATCGATGGTGCTGAATTACTAAGCGAAATCATTACGCAAATTAAAGATTCAGGTAACGAATATCGAGCAGATTCTCTTAACTTTTTTATTTACAATACACTGCCTGGAACGACAAGTGCTGCGGGGGTAAAAGCTAAATTTTTAAAGGAAATCATCCTTGGTGAATCCGTAGTAGAAGAAATCTCTCCGGCTTATGCATTTGAGTTATTATCTCACATGAAAGGAGGTCCTTCCATTGAAGTATTGCTTGATCTAGCTTTGGGTAACAATCCTGCTACTTCAAAAGAAGCAGCAAATGTCCTTAAGACACAGGTTTTCCTTTATGAGGCAGACACTACCCGTTTGAAAGAAGCATTCGAAAGCGGTAATGAAATCGCAAAAGAAATTCTTGAAAGCTATGCACAGGCTGAATTTTTCACAAAACTGCCAGAAGCTGCAGAAGAAATAAAAGTAGTTACTTTTATCGCTGGTGAAGGAGATATCTCAACCGATTTACTTTCTCCGGGTAACCAGGCTCACTCCCGTTCTGACCGTGAACTTCACGGTAAATGTATGATTACGCCTCAGGCTCAGGAAGAAATTAAAGCTTTACAGGCACAGCATCCTGATGCAAGCGTAATGCTTATCGCAGAAAAAGGAACAATGGGAGTAGGTTCTTCTAGAATGTCAGGAGTAAATAATGTTGCTCTTTGGACAGGTAAGCAGGCAAGCCCATATGTACCTTTTGTAAACATTGCTCCAATTGTAGCAGGAACAAATGGTATTTCTCCAATTTTTCTTACAACAGTTGACGTTACCGGAGGTATTGGTATCGATCTTAAAAACTGGGTGAAGAAAGTAGACGAAAACGGAAACCCTATTCGTAACGAAAATGGTGATGTAGTTCTTGAAGAAGCTTATTCAGTAGCTACAGGAACTGTTTTAACAATTAATACAAAAGAAAAGAAATTATATAACGGAGATAAAGAGCTTATCGACCTTACGAAGTCTTTCACACCACAAAAGATGGAATTCATCAAAGCGGGTGGGTCTTACGCTATCGTATTCGGTAAGAAGCTACAGACATTTGCAGCTCAGCTTTTAGGAATTGAAGCTCCTGCTGTATTTGCTCCATCAAAAGAAATTTCTCACGAAGGACAAGGACTTACTGCTGTAGAAAAAATCTTCAACAGAAATGCAGTAGGAACTACTCCAGGAAAAGTATTACACGCAGGTTCAGACGTTCGTGTACAGGTAAATATTGTTGGATCTCAGGACACAACAGGTTTGATGACTTCTCAGGAGCTTGAATCAATGGCAGCGACAGTGATCTCTCCAATTGTTGACGGTGCTTATCAGTCAGGATGTCACACTGCTTCAGTATGGGATAAAAAAGCTCAGGCTAACATTCCTAAACTGATGAAATTCATGAATGAATTCGGTTTGATTACAGCTCGTGACCCTAAAGGTGAATACCACGCGATGACGGACGTAATCCACAAAGTTCTTAACGACATTACGGTAGATGAGTGGGCGATTATTATTGGTGGTGACTCTCACACAAGGATGTCGAAAGGAGTAGCTTTCGGAGCTGACTCAGGAACCGTTGCTCTTGCATTAGCTACAGGTGAAGCTTCTATGCCTATCCCTGAATCTGTGAAAGTAACCTTCAAAGGAAACATGAAAGAACACATGGATTTCCGTGATGTAGTTCATGCAACCCAAGCTCAGATGTTGAAGCAATTTGGTGGTGAAAACGTATTCCAGGGTAGAATCATTGAGGTTCATATCGGAACGTTACCTGCTGACCAGGCATTTACATTTACAGACTGGACTGCTGAGATGAAAGCAAAAGCTTCTATCAACATTTCTGAAGACAATACTTTGATCGAATCATTGGAAATTGCAAAAAGCAGAATCCAGATTATGATTGATAAAGGTATGGATAATCACAATCAGGTTCTTCAAGGATTAATTGATAAAGCAGACAAGAGAATTGCTGAAATAAGATCTGGTGAAAAACCAGCGTTAAATCCGGATGCAAATGCTAAATATTATGCTGAAGTAGTTGTAGATCTTGACATCATCGTAGAACCTATGATTGCTGACCCGGATGTAAACAACGAAGATGTTTCTAAGAGATATACTCACGATACCATCAGAGATCTTTCTTACTATGGAGGTGAGAAAAAAGTAGATCTTGGTTTCGTAGGATCTTGTATGGTTCACAAAGGAGATCTTAAGATTGTTTCTCAAATGCTTAAGAACCTTGAAAAACAACAAGGAAAAGTAGAATTCAATGCTCCTCTTGTAGTAGCGGCACCTACTTATAACATCATTGACGAGCTAAAGGCAGAAGGAGACTGGGAAGTATTAGAGAAATATTCAGCTTTTGAATTTGATGACAATACTCCAAAAGGAGAAGCTCGTGTTGAATACAAAAACGTAATGTACTTAGAGCGTCCCGGATGTAACCTTTGTATGGGTAACCAGGAAAAAGCAGCTAAAGGAGATACTGTATTGGCAACTTCTACTCGTCTTTTCCAGGGAAGAGTGGTTGAAGATTCTGAACGTAAAAAAGGAGAATCTCTGCTTGCTTCGACTCCGGTAGTGGTTCTTTCTGCTATCATTGGAAGAATCCCTAGCATCGATGAATATAAAGCGGCTGTTGAAGGTATTGACCTTACAACGTTTGTACCTTCTATTAAAGAATTGACAAGTACAAGCGCTCACTAACAAAATTAATTTATAAGTCGCAAGACTATTGAATGTTATATAAATGAAAGATTTTAGTCCTTTAGGATTTAAAATCTTTCATTTTTTTGTTTAGAATGTTTCTATTTTAAGAGAAATACATTTTTTTTCGACAAAACCGAGAAAATAGAATCTATTTTTTCTTAAATTGAAAGTTATAAAATCTCTCAATTTTATAGTCAAAACCATCCCTATTTATGGATTATAGGAACGTTTTTTGATGTATAAAAAAATGATTTTTCTTTCTCAGCATAAGAGAAAGAAGCATTCACGGAAAAAGAACAAAACTAAAATACGATATGACTTTTGATATTGATATGATCAAAAAGGTGTACGAGCGTTACCCGGAAAGAATTGCTGCGGCAAGACAAATCGTGGGAAAACCTCTTACCCTTTCAGAAAAAATCCTTTACACCCACCTTTGGGAAGGAAATGCTACACAAGAATATGAAAGAGGAAACTCTTATGTAGACTTCGCACCAGACAGAGTAGCAATGCAGGATGCAACTGCGCAGATGGCACTTTTACAGTTCATGCAGGCAGGAAAAACTAAAGTTGCTGTTCCTTCAACGGCACACGCAGATCACCTGATCCAGGCGAAAGTAGGTGCTGATAAAGATTTACAGGAAGGTATTAACAAAAACTCTGAGGTATTCAACTTCCTGAGCTCTGTATGTGATAAATACGGAATCGGGTTCTGGAAGCCAGGAGCGGGTATTATTCACCAGGTTGTACTGGAGAATTATGCTTTCCCGGGAGGAATGATGATTGGTACCGACTCTCACACCGTAAATGCAGGAGGACTGGGAATGGTTGCTATTGGTGTAGGAGGTGCTGATGCAGTAGATGTAATGGCAGGAATGGCTTGGGAGCTTAAAATGCCTAAACTTATCGGGGTAAAATTAACCGGTAAAATGAATGGATGGACGTCTGCAAAAGATGTTATCTTAAAAGTAGCAGGAATTCTTACCGTAAAAGGAGGTACAGGATGTATCGTAGAATATTTCGGTGAAGGTGCAGAATCTCTTTCTGCAACCGGTAAAGGTACTATATGTAATATGGGTGCTGAGATCGGAGCTACGACTTCTACTTTCGGATACGATGATTCTATGAGAAGGTATCTTGCTGCGACAGGAAGACAGGATGTGGTAAATGCCGCTGATACAATTGCAGAACACTTAACAGGTGATGCTGAAGTATACGCAAACCCTGAACAATATTTCGACCAGTTAATAGAAATCAACCTTTCTGAACTGACTCCTCACCTAAACGGACCTTTCACTCCGGACTTAGCGACTCCCGTTGCTGAATTCAAGGCTAAAGCTGAAGCTAACGGATGGCCGCTAGAAGTTGAGTGGGCTCTTATCGGTTCTTGTACCAACTCTTCTTATGAAGATTTATCAAGAGCTGCTTCCATTGTAGAGGACGCAGTATCAAAAGGAGTAAAGCCTAAAGCAATATTAGGAATCAATCCAGGTTCTGAGCAGGTAAAATTTACTGCGGAAAGAGACGGTTTCTTAGATTCTTTCAGAAAATTTGAAAACGCAAGAATTTTTACCAATGCTTGTGGACCATGTATTGGGCAGTGGGACAGAGAAGGTGCTGAAAAAGGAGAGAAAAACTCTATTATTCACTCTTTCAACAGAAACTTTGCAAAAAGAGCTGACGGTAACCCAAATACTCACGCCTTCGTAGCATCTCCTGAAATGGTAGCTGCTGTGGCGATCTCTGGTAGATTAGACTTTAATCCAATTACGGATACTTTAACCAACGAAGCTGGTGAGCAGGTAAAACTGGACGAGCCTAAAGGTTTTGAACTTCCTGAAAAAGGTTTTGCAGTAGATGACAACGGATACCAGGCTCCATCAGAAGATGGTTCCCAAATCGTTGTTAATGTAAGCCCTACCTCAGACAGACTTCAGTTATTAGAAGAATTCCCTGCTTGGGATGGTAAAAACATTGAAGGGGCTAAAGTATTGATCAAAGCTTTCGGAAAATGTACAACTGACCACATCTCTATGGCTGGACCATGGCTGAAGTACAGAGGTCACTTAGACAATATATCAAACAACATGTTGATTGGAGCTGTAAATGCTTACAACATGGAAACCAATAAAGTTAAAAACGAATTAACCGGTGAATACGGTGAAGTTCCGGCTGTACAAAGAGCTTACAAAGCAGCGGGCGTTCCAACGATCGTTGTAGGAGACCAGAACTATGGGGAAGGTTCTTCAAGAGAGCACGCAGCTATGGAGCCTAGACACCTTGGTGTGAAAGCTGTATTGGTAAAATCATTTGCGAGAATCCACGAAACCAACCTTAAGAAACAAGGGATGCTGGGAATCACTTTCGCTAATGAGGCTGACTATGACAAAATCAAGGAAGATGACACGGTTAACTTCTTAGATCTTGATCAGTTTGCTCCAGGTAAACAATTGACTTTAGAATTCGTTCATGCTGACGGAACTAAGGACATCATCATGGCCAACCATACTTACAATGATCAGCAGATTGATTGGTTTAAGGCAGGTTCTGCCCTTAACCTAATTAAGAAGCAGGAAAAATAAAATTAATTGTTAGATTAATTAATATAAAGACGGCTTCATCGGAAGTCGTCTTTTTTATTTTAACTGTGTTGAAATATTCTGTGTTGAACTTTGGTAAACATTCCAAACCTTATAGGTTTAATCATTATAATAATCTTATGATATTCTTACTTTAATTTATCCAAAAGACCCGCTCTATAGCTTTCTCCGATGGGAATTTCATACTCGGGAAGAATGGCTTTTTTGGCCCCAATACTTTTGACTTTATCAAGATTAACAATGAAAGACTTATGAATCCTTACAAATCTTTCGGAAAGCTGGCTTTCCATTGATTTAAGGGTATCCAGAACGATATACTCATCAGTTTCCGTCCTGATATTGACATAGTCTTTGATGCTTTCTACATACAGAATCTCATTGAAGCCGATGCGATACCTTTGTCCCGAGGATTTTACAAAGAAATGGGTATTTTGTTCCTGTGGAAAAGAAAAACGTTCTTGTGCCTTCAATACACTCTTCTGAAATCTTTCAAAGGAGATTGGTTTCAGAAGGTAATCAACAACATTATGTTCGTAGCCTTCCAAGGCATATTCCGAATAAGCAGTTGTTAAAATATACTTTTGATCAACTCCTACGATTTTCATAAAATTGAGTCCCGTAAGCTCAGGCATCTGAATATCCAGAAAGATGAGGTCACAATCGTTCTTCTGAAGATATTCCAACGCAAGAATTGGATTCTCTGTAGAAAAAACCAGTTCAAGAAAAGGTATTTTCTCTACATAATGCTCCAAAAGGGATATTGCCAGAGGCTCATCATCTACAATGATACATTTTATCTTACTCATCCTTTAAATCAATTTTTAAATCAACAATAAATTCTTTCTCTGAATCCTTGATCTCAAGCTGATGTTTGGGATACAATATTTCCAGCCTTTTTTTCACATTCTGGATTCCTATCCCGGACACTGTATCTTTCATTTTCTGTGTTTTAAAATTTAAAAGATAAAAATGCAGGGTTTTATCCTGATCTGAGATTTTCATTTCAAAACCTTTATCACGGAAATCACCATGTTTAAAAGCATTCTCCACAAAAGGAACCAGCAGCATCGGTGAGATCTTCAGGTGAGGATGCTGAATATCTTTTTCTATGAGCAGCAACTCCGGATTTCTGATTCTGAGTTTCTCCAAAGCAATCAAACTGTCAATATATCCAATTTCCTTATCCAAAGAAATAGAATCCTTCTCCAGGTCTTTTGTACTGTATCTTAACAGCTGACCAAGTTCTTCAATCGCCGGAAGTGCCTTATCAGATTTTTGATAGACAAGGGAATAAATATTATTCAATGAATTAAAAATAAAATGAGGATTGATCTGGGTTTTCAATGCCTGAAGCTCGGCCTGTTTCTTTTCGATCAGAAGTTGTTTTTTGTCATTTTCTGACACTCCGTATTTTTCCAGTATCCATAGAATTCCAGCAATGAAAACCGTCAATGAAGCGTTGTAAATATTATCGATCAAATAATACAGAAGTCCGGTATCTTTATTATAATTCCTGAATCCAAGGGTAAGAGGAAGCAAAACCTCTTCTATTCCATACCGAATTACTCCAAAGCTTAAAATAGAAATCACAAAAACCAAAACAGCGGAATAAATTTTATCCAGATTTAATATTTTGGGAATAATAACCAGATACAAAAGATAAAAAGTAGAAATTTCAGTAATAAAATAAGTGACGTTCAGTACATACCATTCAAATCCCCGGCTCTCAGGGAAAAAGAAATAAGGGGTAATGGTATTTCCTATAAAATTGAAACTCCAATAAAAAACCTGCAGCCAGATTATTTGTTTTTTATTCATATTCAAATATAAATCTATACAGGGATACTTTATCAACCCTTTTCGATAAAAACCTGTTTTTTTCCGACGAAACTTTTTTGATATGCACAATCACGCCTTTCATCTAAATGCTATTTCATCTCAAAAAACATCCCTCTAATTTTGTCAGAGAAATACAACATAATCTGTCAATTATATACCATGAAAAACCCTATTCTATTTATAGCTGCCCTAATCTCTTCTTTTGCAGCAGCGCAAACTAAAGATACCGCCAATGTCAACAAAATCGAAGCGGTTACAGTGAATGGTAAAAAAGTTCTGGTAGAGCGTAAAGTGGATCGTCTTGTTTACAATGTTCAGAATTCTATGCTTTCGCAGGGAAGTTCCGGAACTGAAGTTCTGGCTGGTACTCCCTTATTGCAGGTGGATGAAAATAAAGGACTTCTTTCCATTGCCGGCAAAAATGGAGTTTCTGTAATGGTAAATGACCGTATGCTTAATCTTTCCGGAGCTGAGCTGATCAATTATTTAAGAAATATCCGATCAGAAAATATCCTGAAAATTGAAGTGATCACTACTCCACCTGCCAAATATGAAGCCCAGGGAAACAGCGGAATTATCAATATCGTTCTCAAAAAGAATCAGAATCTCGGATGGAGCGGCTACCTGAATACCAACTATGTTCAAAAGACATATGCCGGCTTCAGCAGTGCAGCAGGCGTTAATTATCAGAATGAAAAAATTAAAACTTCCATAAAGCTTATGGGCTATGACGGAGATAAAAGATCAGTGGAAAAATATAATATTATTGGCCAAAATTCTTCTATCAGCAGGGATGAGAGGCGGGATATGAATGACGGGCTTGGTCTGAATGCCAATTTTGATTATTCACTTTCTAAAAATACCAATATTGGGTTGGTATATGATATAACGAAGGGGCATACTAATATGGATATCAATTCAACACAAAACTATTTCACCGGAAATACTCCCACTTTACAAACGAGTACAGACTCTAAACACCGTTCTGCTTTCACCTCCCAAATGCTGAATCTGTATTTTGATCAGAAATTCGGAGAGCACAAGCTAAACTTCGGAGCCAATTATTATGGAAACCTTCCTGATACGGAGGTTAATTTTACAACAAGAAATCTTGCCAACAATGCAGCGCAGATCGTGAGAAATCTTTCATCTGTAGATTATAAGATCTACTCCGGGCAGGGGGATTTAACATTAAATTTCAAAAAAATTCAGCTGGAAACCGGGGCAAAATATAGTCAGTTTTCCAATAATTCAGATATCGGGTATTTTAATCTTAAGAATGGAAATTATACCATAGATCCTTCTAAGAGTAATCTTTTTGAGTATAATGAGAAAAATTATGCCGCTTATATCAGTGCCAGCAAAGATCTTGACGAAAAATGGTCTGTGAAAGCAGGACTTCGTTATGAATATTCACAAACCAGCGGTTTCTCTCCTACTACATCGTCTAAATCTGAGAACAATTATGGGAAGTTTTTCCCGACAGCTTATCTGTCATATAAAGCCAATGAAAACAATCAATACAGCATTAATTATTCCCGAAGAATCAACCGTCCTTATTTCCGGGCTTTAGATCCGTTCCGATGGTACTCTAATCCGAACACTTATTATTCCGGAAACCCAAGCCTGCAGCCATCTTTTAACCATAATATTGAGTTCAATTATATCTTTAAAAATAAGTTTTCTGCCAATCTTTATTATCAGAGAACAACCAATAATTTTGACCAGATTTCATTCCTGAACGGAATTGACCTTACCAGCACGTTTGAGAATTATTATAATCAGGATAATTATGGGATCAATTTCAATTATACGGATACTTTTTTCAAAATCTGGGAAAGCAATATCTCAACTTCATTCAGTTATAATGAGACTCAAATTACGAGATTTAACTTGGTTCCTAAAAGCGGACAGTCATTCTATTATTCTCTCAACAATACTTTCCAGCTGAACAAAGCTAAAACATTCCTCTTATTTGTCAACTACTGGAATAATCTTCCTTCCAGAGATGGATTTTCTTCTTCAAGAAATAGGGCTAGCCTGGATGCCGGAGTGAAAATGAGTTTTGTGGAAAAAGCACTCCAGGTCAATCTTTCAGTGAGTGATATTTTTAAACAGTCCGGATATAAAGGAGAGATGTATTTTACGGATAACACCCAGACATTTGACAACTATTGGGATGCCAGGAGAATGACACTCAGCATCACTTACACCTTTGGAAATCAGAAAGTAAAGTCAAATAACAGAGCGGTCAATTTTGAAGAAAAAAACCGCGCACAATAATTTTTAAACCAACAAAAAAGCAATACTATGAAAACCTTTATTTATATTTTCTTACTATGTTTATCAACATCTATTTTTGCTCAGAAAAAGCCATCCGATTATTTTCAAAACCCAAAGACTAAAGTCCTGGTGGTAGGCTCATTCCATTTTGAGTATCCTAATCTTGACGCTCATAAAACAAAAAAAGAAGACCAAATAGACGTGTTGTCTCCCAAAACGGCAAAGGAAGTTACTGAACTTGTAGAGTACATCAAAAAGTTTAAGCCTACAAAAATTGCGATAGAAGCCTGGCCAAACTGGAATGCAAATCAAAAACTGAAAGAGTATAGTGAGGGAAAACACCGAGAAGAAAGAGATGAGCGTTATCAGCTTGCTATGCGAATAGCCAATGAACTAAAAATCAAAGAACTGTTCAGTATAGATGCAGAATCGATCTGGAATGATCTCCAGACAAAATTTGGGAAGACAGATTCTACATTTTTTAACAACCTCAGCCAAGATTATGATTTTAGAAGTGATGATGTGATCTCCGAACAGTTTAATGCTTTCTTTAAAAGCTCTGAACCGAAAAATTTTAAATCGATTTTAGACACATTTACCTACATGAATTCTAAAGAAAGTCATCAGTATGGATATGGAGCCTATTTGAGCGGAGATTTTAAACTTAGAGAGTTTGATGGAGCAGATATGCTTGCATTGTATTGGTACAGCAGAAATCTGAGAATGTTCCGCAATATTCAAAAAATTCCTCATAACAGTGAAGACCGAATTCTTGTGATAGCAGGAAATGGTCATGCAGCAGTACTCAGACAGCTTTTCTCTTCTTCTGCCGAATATGATTTTATTGAGTTTTCTTCACTGAAATAAATAAAATCAGAATCATCACTCTCATAGAAAATTCATTCTTTATGGTGTAATAGAATAAAAAAAACAGAGATAAACTCTCTGTTTTTTTTAAGACATTTAAGCTTTATCTATCAGAACCTGAATTCGATTCTTGCAAACAAGAACCTTCCTCCTATCCCATACTGGGAAACCTGTCTGGAATATACAAACTGGTTATCAGCCGTTAATGAACTTATATTCGGGCTTTTAGATGGCAGAATATTCAGGATATTATTGCTTCCGATCGTTGCGGAAATATTTCTATTAAAATCATATCCTACGGATAAATCTGTTACAAAACGGTTATTAAGAATAAAATGCTCTGTACTTCCTGTCACACCGTCAAAATTAGCATCTAAAACATCCGCATCAGTCACTTTGCCAAAGAAAGAATTACGCAGCAGGAAGGTAAACTCGGAAACTCTTAAAACATTGGATAAGGTCGCTTTTACGCGCGGTACCGCCTCTTCAAAATAGACTCTGTTCGGTTCTGAGAAATAATTATCAATCTGGCTTACCAATTTAGGCGACGCATGAATATCCCCGATTCTTTTGGTCTGATTAAAATTGATTCCCAAATTATTCTCCAAAGAAACCCCTGATGAAATCTTTGAATTCTGAGAGATAGTAATATCCAGCCCTTTCGTCTGAGAGTCTACCGCATTGGCAAAAAAGTTAGCAGCACTAGCCCTTGCCAGATCAAAAGCACTTTGCAAAACTGCCTGATCTGAACCTGGGGTAAAATTACCATCAGGGCGGAAGAAAAGATCTGTCAGCACTACTCTGTCCTTAATCTTTATTAAATAAGCATCTGCTGTGAAAGTAAGACTTAATGACGGAATTTTCCATGTGATTCCTGTGCTGTAAGACTGTGAAGTTTCCTGTTTTAATTTTGGAATACCCAATGCCTGTGCTGCTTCAGAATTATTCCTGAAAGTTCCCACTTGTGTAGTTTTTCCCTGCTGAATCAACGTAGAAGTAGAACTATAATAAATTTGAGCTAAAGAAGGCGCTCTAAATCCTGTAGAAAAAGCACCTCTCCAGTTCAGATTGGGGGCCAGCTTTACATTGGTTGCCACTTTATAATTGAAGGTAGACCCAAAATCTGAATAATTCTCATATCGTAATGCTCCTTCCAGAAGCCATCCGTCCGTAACTTCCAACTCTGCATCGGCATATGCAGCAATACTGTTTCTATTTCCTGAAACGGCATTTTCCGGACTAAAGCCGGGAAAAACCTGTGCTCCGGCTGGCCTTATACTTCCGAAGAAGTCGGTTACTTTTTCATTTTCAGGGGTTTTAGCTGTTACCACACGCCCATAAATATCGTAAGAAGCATAAGAGTTTTCTTTTCCGACATTCACTTTATAGTTTTCATGTCGATATTCAGCACCAAAGGCAAGGTTTAATCCTTTCAGGACATCATATTTTTTGGAGAAGTCCAGATTAACCGTATTTTGGGAGAACTCAGATCCTCCGGCATCAAAAGTTCTTGGAGAGCTATCTGTAAGCGATGCATTAAAAGTGTTGACAACTCCAAAACCAAAGGTATTTTTCCCAAACGTATTGCTGAAGTCCACATTCCAGCCATTCCATTTTCCTTTGATTCCGGCTGCCAGAGAATAATCATTTACCGCTGCTTCAATCTGTGGAAGATATCCATTGGGAGTAACAGCATTGATGTTTCTTTCCGTATTCGGAAGTCTGTAAAATCCTCCGGCATTTCCAAGACGGTAACTGTAACCACCGAATGAGTAAACTTTCCAATCATCATTCACAGGAATTTCAGAGTTGAAAAAGAGCTGCCCAGACTGTAATTTAGACTGACCTGCTCTCAGGCTGAAATCTTTTCTCTCCAATCCTCTGTAATTAAGTTCCTGTGATGTAACATCTTGCCCCAATATTTTTTGAAGATCGGAAATGCTGTTTGCTCCCGAAATTTGAGATTGAAAATTAGTTCCAAAATAATCTACCTTAGTGGCATACTGTTTAACGGTATTAATAATCTGTTGAGTATTGGACGTATTGGTAATATTTTTATACAGACCGTCAATATTCACTCCATCCTGCAATGCTCTGTAATTAATTGCATTATAAGCATTGAAAATATCACCTTCCCTTACTCCTGCTCTGGAATAAGGATCTCGGTATTGTGCAGAACCTGTAATATTAATGAATCCTGTTTTTCCAATTTTAGCACCATAGTTAAGGTCTACAGAAATAGTCTGCCCATCTACTCCCCCAGAGAAATTATTAGTAACAGGAGAAGCATACCCTCCCAGAAATACCTGTCCGGAAAGTCCCAGTCTCTTTTTTAGTCCGAGATTAACGACTCCTGCAATGGCATCAGAACCATATTGAGCAGAAGCTCCGTCTCTTAAAACCTCTATTTTTTCCAAAGCGAAAGCCGGAATAGCATTTAGATCGGTTCCCACAGACCCTCTTCCCGGTGTAAGGGTAACATTAATCAATGAAGACTGATATCTCCTTTTTCCATTGAGCAAAACCAGCACTTGGTCCGGACCTAGTCCTCTTAAAAGAGCCGGATCTACAAAATCAGTTCCATCGTTCACTGTATGAGAGGTGGATGAAAATGAAGGTACAATATAATTTAAAGCCTGGCTGATATTGTTAGTTGGGCTTTGTTTTAAAATTTTAGAAATATTAATGATATCCACCGGAACGGGTGTATCTGTCAGTGATCTTCCGGAACCTCTTGATCCAAGAATAACCACATCATCTATTTTCTTAGATTGTAAAGTGTCTGTCTGCGCATAATAAAATGTAGAGATAAGCGCAATAGAAGGAACAAAGATTCTTTTTTTGAAATTATGCATGTTGATTGTTGTTTACTTTTTGTTGTTAAAAATTCTTTTTTGAGCAAAAAAGATCCTGTAGCCTTAAATTTTAAGGTTACCATAGATGCTCGAAATGTTTGTATTATTTTTTAGGAATAGAAAAGACTAGAAACAACAACACATGCGCATGTAGAAATGGCATGAGAACATATCGGAATAATGAAGACTCACTTCATGATCCGAGGCATAAAAAATAACTGATGTAAGGTGATTTCCCTTGTCTTTAAACATTTGATTTTAACTTTAAAACAAAAATTCAAGATGGGGTAATGATAGAATGATAAACATTTTTTCCGGAAGATCCGGCTTATCGATTGCAGCACCTTGCTTGCTTTTGCAGGTTGCTATCCCATCTAGAGATTCTTGATAATTACCTGACAAAGATATAATTATTTCGTAAATAAAAAAATATTTGGCTTAATTTTTCGATTTTCAACATTTTAGCGTAACAATTTCTCTTTTTCAGCGTCTAACCGGATATCAGTAAAAAACATTATGAAAAAAACTATCTTCGCTTTATCACTGGTAAGTTCTATGCTGGTCTTCTCACAGGAAAAGAACACTACTGCTGATAAAGAAAAGCAAATTGAAGGTGTAGTCATCACCAAAACTAAAAAAGCCGTTGAACAAAAAGCAGATCGTACAATTTTTGACTTTTCCGAGCAGCCTCAGCTGAATAACGGAAACGTTTTGGAAGGAATCAAAAAACTTCCGGGGCTTGTATCAACAGATATTGCGGGGATGATGTATCAGGGGAAAATACTGGATGTATATCTGAACGGAAGACCATTGAATATCACCTCCAATGAACTGAACTCTTTTCTTGAAGGAATGCCTGCCAATTCTGTAGAAAGAATTGAAGTGATCACCCAGCCAGGTGCTGAATTTCCAGCGACTTCCGGAGGTGCTATCATGAATATCATTACCAACAAAAACGCCAATAAATATTTAACAGCTACTTATTCAGGGAATTATTCTTTCACGAATTACGATAAATATAGAAACAGAACGACCAATTCTGTTAATTTAAATGCAAGAAATAAGCTTTTCGGCTGGCAGCTGAATGTGGGCCAAAATTATCGTGAAAGTATGCTGAATGGTCAGCAGGATGAGCTGCTATCAAGTCATACCGACAGATATGGACGAGGATATTTTGCAAAATCAGGATTGACTTTTGATTTAGGGCAAGACAGATTATTAGTAAACTACGATATTTATCACAATAATAATGATAACTACACTTTAAGTGACGGACATGGAGATTTACCTTTCAAGAGAAATCTGAATGATTTAAAAGAAGCTTTTTATACTTCTTCGGATGTTGCTCATACCAATACCCTGAGACAGGAAGCGGTGGTAACTTATCAGAAGCGTTTTGCTGACAAATCTCAAAAACTGGACTTCCAGTTGGGGTATACAAGATCTGACAGTAAGTTTGCTCAGGACAATTTCTTTCAGGACGGTACATTTGTAAACTATCCCGGCGAACCTCTCGATAGCCCTACGAATGGATTAAAAGATATTCTGAACAATAAATCTGTGATGAATATTACCAACTTCAAAGTAGATTATGCTCAACCCATTAAGCTTCTTGATGGTGGAAAGATAAGCTTGGGAGGGTTGTATGAAAGGCAGGATTATGATACGGAAAGTTTTGGTCTAACCAATCTTGAATATCAGAGACAGACGGCTTCTACGTATTTGGAATTTCAGGCTAAGCTGAAAAAGTTTGACTTCACATTGGGTACCCGTGCTGAAAATTATGACATTACAGGGGTAACAAGATTCTTCAACAAAGATGCAAAGCTGGTGGAGGCTGATTTGATTCCTTTCAATAAATTTAAGCTTTTCCCAAATGCAAGCGTACAGTATAATGTGATGAATCAGGTTTATATTGCTGCGAATTACAACAAAAAAATCAGCTTACCGAGTATTTCTGCCCTGAACCCTAATAACGTGACATTCTCCGGGCCAAGTACAGAAGTGAACGGTAACCCGAATCTACAGCCTACTATTTTTGATAATTATGAATTAAAAATATCAGCTTTTGACTATGCATTCATTGGATATAGCGTAAGTTCAGCAAGCAATCAGGTGGCACAGATTATCAGAAAGGACGGAAGAAAACTCTTCAATGAGCAAGTGAATATTTCGAATATGAAAATTCACAACTTCAATGTTGGATTACCGGTTCCTTTTATGATTTTCAGCAAGCCTTTTAGCGAAATCATGAAATTTAATTTTAATCCTGACAAAATTAACTTCATGTATTTATATGCTGGTTATCAGAAACATGAAATTGACAATCTGAACAATAAAGGGTTCTGGATTTTCAATATCATGACGCAAATTATCTTGCCTAAAGACATCAAACTGACAGCCAATTACAGCTACCTGACTCCAAAAGCAGGATATTTCTACTTCACTGCAGAAAAACCGTTCAACAACTCGCTTGATCTTACATTGACGAAGAAATTTATGAACAACCGTCTGACGCTTTCTATTTTTGCGAATGATATTTTCAACGGACAGATGATGCAGGTGCGTTCTAATCCACCAGAAGGAACTCCGGTAATGATTAGCAGTAAATATGATACGAGAAACTTTGGATTCTCAATCAATTATAAGATTCCTACAAGAAATAAGCTGGCTAAGGAAGACCCAAACATCCTGAATAGTACTAAAAAAGAAGATAACGGCGGCGTAATGCAGCAGGGACAATAATTCTCAATATTTCTTAAGATAAAAAATAGGCAGTACATAATTACTGCCTATTTTTTTTGATGTGAAATACGTTTTGGCTAAAGCCAATGGATGGTATTAAAAAGTGAAACGGACTAAAGCCCGTTCCTATTGATATTGAAGTGGTGTTATTGGTGAAAATATTAGTGATATTAGTGTTTATATTTACATCAAAAATCTATGGTTTGAAATCTCCAATCCAGCGTATCCACCAGGGTCAGCTGATTTAAGCTCACCGGAAGATCCGTAATGATTTTCAAGGTCTGAAGGGCCATCATACTTCCTATTATTCCTGGCAAAGCTCCCAAGACACCAAGACTGTCACAATCCGGCATATCTTCATCAAAAGGTGGGTCCGGAAATAGATCTCTCAGGTTTTTGCTTCCTTTATGATTAAATATGGCTACTTGTCCTGAAAATCCTAAAATACTCCCGTAAATCAGTGTCTTTTTTAATTTTACACAGGTATCATTTACCAGATATCTTGTTGAAAAATTGTCTGATCCATCTACTATAACATCGAATTGAGAAAGTATATCTTCAGCGTTGTCATCATTTATTTTTTCTTCAATTCCTCTACATATCACGTGATGATTGAGTTCTTCAACAAATATTTTAGCACTCTTTACTTTTGAAAGGCCTACTCTATTTTCGGTATGAATAATCTGTCTGTTCAGGTTATGGAGCTCTACCAAATCAAAATCTGCAACCCCTAAGGTTCCTATCCCTGCGGCAGCCAGATATTGTATAACGGGACTTCCCAAACCTCCAGCTCCTATAACAAGGACTTTTGAAGCCTTAATTTTCTTTTGTCCTTCCAATCCTATTTCTTCAATAAATATCTGCCGGCTGTATCGTGAAAAATGATCTTCTTTCATAATTATAATTGAACCATTAAGATTCTTTAAGTTTTTAAGGAAAGTTAAGTTGAGCTTCGTTTTAAAAAGATGCTATCTTAAAAATCTTCGATTTTTCTTAAGTAAGCTTCATTTCTTCAAGGTTCTTAATGGTTTACAAATTTAAAATCCACTGTACACGGAATCCCAGTCTTTCATGACAGGATCGTAGCCTGCTTTTTTGATCATTATTTTAATCTCTTCCATGCTTCGTTCATCACTGGTTTCAAACTGTTCCAGGGATTCTTTATCCACAGCATAGCCTCCCGGATTGGTTTTTGATCCTGCACTCATCGCTGTTGCTCCCAGTGATATAATATTATTTCTGAACACTTCATTTTCTCTGGTAGAAATAGAGATCTCCAGGTCTTCATTCCAGATTCTGTAGGCACAGATCAGCTGAAGCAGATCTTTGTCTTCCATAATAAAATTGGGTTCTATAATTCCTTCTGCCGGTCTGAGCCTTGGAAAGGAAACGGAAAACTTACTTTTCCAGTACTGTTTCTGAAGATAATCAATGTGTAAGGCGTTGAAAAAACTATCAACCCTCCAATCTTCAAGTCCCAGGAGAACTCCCAGTCCGATTTTATGAATCCCCGCACTTCCTATACGGTCCGGAGTTTCCAGCCGGAAATGGAAGTTCGATTTTTTACCTTTCGGATGATATTCTCTGTAAACGTCCTGATGGTAGGTTTCCTGATAAACCAACACAGAATGTACTCCTTCCTCATGAAGCAGCCTGTATTCTTCTTCCATTAATGGCTGAACTTCAATGGAAATATTGGAAAAATGAGGTTTTAAGTTACGGACAGCATTCTGGAAGTAAGGAACTCCTACAATTTTATTGGCTTCTCCGCTTACCAGCAATACATGATTCACTCCCATTGATTTCAATACTGATGCTTCAATCATCAATTCCGTATCAGAAAGCGTTTTTCTCTTCAATTGGTTATCAAGACTGAATCCGCAATAAGTACAGATATTCTGACACTCATTACTGAGATACAGCGGAGCATAGAGCTGAATGGTTTTTCCAAATCGTTTTTGGGTAAGCATCTGCGTCATTCTTGCCATCAGTTCCAGTTCCTGAGCAGCGGCTGGTGAAAGGAGATTCAGAAAGTCATCAAGCGTTTTATTCTTTTTCTGAAGACTGTGTCTTACATCAGAAAGACTTACTTTTTCAAGCTTATTCTTTACCTCATCCCATTGATAGTTTTCAAAAACATCTTTAAAGCTTTTCATGATTTTGGTTTATTCAAATAAAAATGACGTGAGCGGACTTGAAGCTTCGGCATGGTTGGCTATTGCTCCCAATCCTGACTCATACGCTCTTCTTCCGGCAATAACTCCTTCTTTAAAAGCAGCCGCCATATTCAATGGATTTCCGGCAACGGCAATTGCTGTATTTACCAGCACCGCATCTGCTCCCATTTCCATTGCTTTTGCCGCATCTGATGGTGCTCCAATTCCTGCATCTACCACTACTGGAACATTACTTTGGCTGATGATGATTTCCAGAAAATCCAGGGTTCTTAATCCTTTATTGGTTCCAATGGGTGCTCCCAAAGGCATTACTACTGCTGTTCCCGCATCTTCAAGACGTTTGCACAGGACAGGATCGGCGTGAATGTAAGGCATCACGACGAATCCTAGTTTGGCAAGTTCTTCGGTAGCGTATAAAGTTTCAATAGGATCTGGTAATAAATATTTCGGATCCGGATGGATTTCCAGTTTCACCCAGTTTGTTTCCAATGCTTCTCTGGCTAATTGTGCAGCCAATACTGCTTCTTTGGCGGTTCTCGCTCCGGAAGTATTGGGCAGAAGATGAACCTTGGTTTCTCTTAATGAGTCGAGCAGATCATCTTCATTAGACTGGGCATCTATTCTTTTCAGAGCCATAGTTACCATATCGGTTTCTGATGCGATGACAGACTTTACCATATCTCTCAGACTTCCGAATTTTCCTGTTCCTAAAAACAGTCTTGATTCAAAAGTTCTTCCTGCTATTTCTAATTTCTGATTGTTCATATCATTACTTTTTTTAATTCATTAATAATGGTTGGCTGCTTTGTAATCAATCCTGATACGGAAACCCCATAGATTCCGATCTGCTGCAATGGCAAAATATCTTCAAGAGTTACGCTGCCAATCGCAAATATTTTGGGAATGTCTATTGATTTTTCTCTTAATCCATCAACGATTTTCTGATATCCTTCAAATCCAAGAACAGGACTTAGCTTTTCTTTGGTTGCCGTAAATCTCAATGGTCCCAAGCCAATGTAGTCACAAGATTCATTGAGCCTTTGAAGCACATCTTCAAGCGTATTTGCCGTTCCGCCAATAATCTTATTTTCTCCCAGGATTAATCTTGCTTCTTCGACAGAGCTGTCATTCAATCCCAAATGAACCCCGTCAGCATCTATCTTTTTTGCCAGCTGTACATGATCATTAATGATACAAACCGACTGATATTCCGAGCAAAGCTGTTTTGATATTTCACAGAGGTTAATTAATTCGTTTTCAGGAGCATTTTTCCATCGGACTTGTACCCATTTGATTCCGTTATCCAGGGCTTTACGAATATGAAGCTCCTGTTCCTGTATTGTATTTCCCTGTGATATATATTGTAATTTTTCCATGTTTACGATGAATGTGTTCCCAGTAACGAGGGATTGCTTTTTAAAAATTTTTCGATGTATAATTTCCCTTTCCGGCAGGCAGTTTCCTTATTTTCACCCTTCGCCAGTTCTGCTGTAATAGCTGAAGATAAAACACAGCCCGAACCATGCTTGGGAAAATAGATCTCATTATCATCTTTTGGTTTTAAAAGTATTTCTGTACCGTTTTCAACTAAAACATCTGTTCCCAAAAGGTCTTTTCTATGTCCTCCTTTGATCAGTAATGAACATTTATTGGTATCCGGCAAAAGATTATTTTCCTTTAAAACCCTATATTCATTGTAATTGGGAGTCATTAAGCTGATATCGTTTACAATATGCTTCAACTGTGGAAGTGTTTCAAGGTGAAAAAAGGTAAATTCGGAAGTGCTTTTCAAAACCGGATCCCAAACGATTTTTGCTTCAGGGTTACCAGCCTTTAATGCTTTTATAATTTTACCTAGAAATTCCGCATCTTTCACAATTCCGATTTTCACTGCTGAAATGAGATAATTTTCCATCAGCATCTGAATCGCTTCAACCACTTCATCCACGGGACGCCATTCTAAGCTCAGACATTTGGAAGCTGTTTGTAATGTCAAAGCTGTACATACTCCCAGTCCCATCACTTTCGATTGTTCAAAGGTTTTACTATCTGATAGTAAGCCTGCTCCACCACTCGGATCAAAGCCCGCAATACTCATGGCATAAGGACGTTCCTGCATTTTCTGAATACTTTTAAGGGTTCTTCACTTTCCCAGATCGCCCCTAATAAAGCGACTCCATCTATGTCTGTTTCGAAAGCTTCGTGAATATTATCCTGATCAATTCCTCCAAGGGCAATCAATTTTACATCCGGATTGTTCTGGTGTTTTATTTCTTCTTTTATGGTAGAATCTATCCCATATCCTTTTTTGGATATACTTGGAAAGAACGGGCTTATGAAAGCATACTCCCATTCTTTTTCCAACGTATTGTATGTTGTGATATCGTGTACTGAAGTTGAAATTGTATTTTCTATTGCAAAAGGTTTATACGTTTCTTCCTTCCGATCAATTTCCCTGAAATGAAACCTTGAAATATCATACTCCTTTCCAAGATCATAATGAGTATGAAGCACCAGATGTGGATAAAAATTTTTATCAATCTGGCTGATCAACTCAATCATTTCATTGCGAGTGATCCATGGTTTACGGATGTGAAGCAAATCAAGCCCTTCCTGAAACATCTGATTAATAGTATCAGTTTCTTTCGGAACAATCAATTCAGAAGTGATTACAAGGATCATATATAAATTTCTTTCCCTTTTTCGATAAACTCTTGAGACTTATCAAACATTCCCTGTTCTGCAGACTCACGGATTTCCTGAGTAATTTTCATTGAACAGAATTTTGGACCGCACATAGAACAGAAATGCGCAATTTTAGCTCCTTCTGCAGGCAATGTTTCATCGTGATAAGCTCTTGCTGTTTCGGGATCTAATGAAAGGTTGAACTGATCTTCCCATCTGAATTCAAATCTTGCTTTGCTTAATGCATTATCCCTGTATTGCGCACCCGGATGTCCTTTTGCAAGGTCTGCCGCATGAGCTGCCAGTTTATACGTAATAACCCCCACTTTTACATCGTCTCTATTTGGAAGTCCTAAATGCTCCTTTGGTGTTACATAACAAAGCATCGCACATCCGAACCAACCGATCATTGCCGCCCCGATTCCGGAAGTAATGTGATCATAACCCGGAGCAATATCTGTCGTTAAAGGCCCTAAGGTATAGAACGGAGCTTCATGACATTCTTCCAGTTGCTTTTCCATGTTTTCTTTGATCATGTGCATCGGAACGTGGCCAGGTCCTTCAATCATCACCTGTACATTGTGCTTCCATGCTATTTTTGTCAGTTCACCTAAAGTTTCCAGTTCTGCAAACTGAGCTGCATCATTGGCATCTGCAATAGATCCCGGGCGAAGGCCGTCTCCAAGAGAGAAAGCAACATCGTACTTCTTCATGATCTCACAAATCTCCTCAAAATGAGTATACAGGAAGCTTTCTTTATGATGAAACAGACACCATTTCGCCATAATGGAACCTCCTCTGGAAACAATTCCGGTTACTCTTTTCGCTGTTAAATGAATGTATCTCAACAAAACTCCTGCATGGATGGTGAAGTAGGAAACTCCTTGTTCTGCTTGTTCAATCAGGGTATCTCTAAAAATTTCCCATGTCAGATCTTCCGGGACTCCTTTTACTTTTTCCAGGGCCTGATAAATAGGTACCGTACCAATCGGAACCGGACTGTTTCTGATGATCCATTCTCTTGTTTCGTGAATATTTTTCCCTGTTGAAAGATCCATAATGGTATCAGCTCCCCATCGGCAAGCCCATACTGCCTTTTCTACTTCTTCATCAATACTGGATGAAACCGCACTGTTTCCGATATTGGCATTGATTTTCACCAGGAAATTTCTTCCAATGATCATGGGTTCACTTTCCGGGTGGTTAATGTTATTAGGGATAATTGCTCTTCCTGCTGCAATTTCGTCTCTTACAAACTCCGGAGTGATTTTTCCTTTCGGAGTATTGGCTCCAAAGCTGTGTCCCGGATGCTGGAAAGCCATTTCTTTTGATACAGATTCAAGCTGTTCTATTCTTTGATTTTCCCTGATCGCTATATATTCCATTTCCGGAGTGATGATTCCCTGCTTCGCATAGTAAAGCTGGGTCAATTCTTTTCCTTCCTGTGCCACTTTAGGTTTATGATCATAAGAAAACCTCAGTTCGTCGAGACGTGGATCTGCTAAACGTGCTTTTCCATATTCAGAGGTAATTCCATCCAGGATATTCACATCATTTCTGTCCAGAATCCATTGTTCTCTGATTCTTGGAAGTCCTTTCTGGATATCAATGACTGCATTTTCATCGGTATAAGGACCTGAAGTGTCGTAAATGGTTACCGGAGCATTATGTTCAAAGCCACCGTTCGTCAGTTTGGTTGGGCTAAGCTGTATTTCACGCATTGCTACATTGATAGGGTGTATTGTTCCTTCAACATAGATTTTCTTTGAGTTCGGAAATGGCGAACATGTAATGGAGTGAGCCATAAGTATAGGTATTAAGTATGAGAATTAACCGCCTTGAGTAGCGGTAATGATTAAAATTGAATCGTTATTGTTGAGGATGGTTTCCGCCCAGACCGACAGCGGAATAATGCGATTGTTGAGGGCTACAGCAATACCCTTTTTCTTTCCGGGTAGTTCAATAGCCAATAATGCTTCCAGAGTTTCAGGAAGTATATCAAATGTTTTTCGGGTGTGGTTGATTATAAGTTCCATTCCTAATATTTTAAATATACTTTAGGAATGGCCATTATTGTACAATAGAATGTACAGCAAAAGTCACCTACTTTTCCCTACGCTGGTATAATCCAGATCAGGTTCAAAGGGTAAAGTCTCAGTCTGTTGATAACAGACACCCCTAAAGTATGGGACGAAGTTAGACATTTTTTTAGAATGGGCAAAATCTGAAATGATTTTAAATAAAAAGCCCGTCTCAATTCCAGAGACGGGCTTTTTATTTTTTATTTACATTCTTCACTATTCTTCACAAGCTCTCCAAATCGCATCATTCTGCGGAACGGGAGCTATGATTTCAATGTTTTCTTTGGTTACCGGATGAATAAACTCCAGTTTTCTGGCATGAAGATTAATTCCTCCATCAGGATTAGAACGTGGGGCACCATATTTTAAATCACCTTTGATAGGAATTCCCGTTTTAGACAACTGAGCACGGATCTGATGATGTCTCCCCGTTTCAAGGTCAATCTCAAGAAGCAGATAATTATCCAATGTTTTGATAATATGATAAGTTAGAATCGCTTCCTTCGCTCCTTCTGTAAACTTAGTAAAGACGATCGCTTTATTATTCTTCTCGTTTTTCTTTAGGTAATGAACCAGTCTCTGACTCTGTGGAATTATCTCTTTTCCCACAACAGCCCAATACGTTTTTTTCACTTCACGGTTTTTCACCATCTGAGTAAGACGGGAAAGCGCTTTGGAAGTTTTTGCATAGATCACCAAGCCTGATGTAGGACGGTCTATACGATGAACCAAGCCGAGAAAAACATTTCCCGGCTTAGCATCTCTTATTTTTATAAAATTCTTGATGGATTCTAATAGTGATTCATCGCCGGTTTTATCGCCCTGTACGAGCTGACCGACTTTTTTATTGATCACCAGAAGATGATTGTCTTCATATATAATCTGCTCCTTCATACTTTTTCAGCCTACCTTCTTCTATTAGATAATGATAGAATAATCCCCGCCAGAAGCCCTACTGTTTTAACCGCTGAAAGCTTTGAATCTTCCGGTATAAAAGCTCCAATTACACAAATAGCTGCTGCTGCATACATCGCATAAACAAAGTTTTTGTTGGTAAGCAATGGAGCCTGAATAAAGAAGCTGGCACCTATCAAGACATAGAAAACTTTTCTTGAAAGTAAATGATTGATTTCCGGAGAAAATAAATTGAACCACCCGATCGCAAGACAAATAAGTGCTGCGATGGATAATATTCCCTGGATAGATTGTTGTTGATTTTGCATGGATTAATAGCTTTCGTTTTCGTTTGGAAACTCTACACTTTTCACATCTTTTACATATTGAGCAACCGCTCCTGTAATTTCTGTGTAAAGATCAAGGTATCTTCTTAAGAATTTCGGACTGAAACCTTTGTTCATTCCTACCATATCATGATATACCAAAACCTGTCCGTCACAATCTGCTCCGGCCCCTATTCCAATGGTAGGAATAGAAATGCTTTCTGTAACCTTTTTCGCTAATTCTGCAGGTATTTTTTCTAATACGACAGAGAAACAGCCTAATTCTTCTAAAAGCTGTGCATCAGCGATCAATTTTTCAGCTTCTGCTTCTTCTTTAGCTCTTACTTTATAGGTTCCGAATTTATAGATTGATTGTGGTGTTAATCCCAAATGCCCCATTACCGGGATACCTGCATTGATAATTTTTTTGATAGACTTGGAAATTTCTTTTCCACCTTCAATTTTTACAGCATGTGCTCCTCCTTCCTTCATCATCCTTACTGCAGATTCCAATGCTTTTTCAGGATTACTCTGATAAGTTCCGAAAGGTAAGTCTGCTACCACCAAAGCTCTGTCGGTTCCCCTTACCACACTTTGAGCATGATAGATCATTTGATCGAGCGTAATAGGTAATGTAGTTTCAAAACCAGCCATTACATTCGCCGCAGAGTCTCCAATCAAAATAGCATCTACTCCACCTGCATCTACCATCTTTGCTGTGGTAAAATCATAGGCTGTAAGCATTGTTATTTTCTCCTTGTCGAATTTCATTTTACGCAAGGTTTCAGTCGTAACTTTCTTAATTTCAGAGTGAACAGACATAATTTATCTATTTTAAAAGTTAAAAAGTCGGCCTTCAGCCGACTTAAGTTTTGTATGATTTTATAAAACTACGTGACCGAGTTTCATGAGTTTGTCGTGATTTAGAATCTTGATATTTCTTCCATCTACTTCAATCAGACTATCCTGTTTGAATTCTGAGATCAGACGGATGGCACTTTCAGTAGCCGTACCGATAATATTGGCAATTTCTTCTCTCGTCAATGAGATCTTAATGAACCCTTCAGGATCTACTCCTAACTTCTGCTCTAAAAGCAAGAGAATTTCTGCCAGTCTTTCTCTTACCGTTTTCTGAGCAAGGAAAGTAATGGTATTTGAAGATTCACCTAATTCGTATGAGATTTTTTGAAGCATTACGAAAGACAGCTGTGGATCTACCTCTAACAGATACATAAAGATATCTGCAGGCAAGAAAACACATTCAATATCTGTCATTGCTTCTGCTTTGGCCTGGAAATTTTCCCCGCAAAGCAAAGAACGATAGCCGATGATATCCCCCTCTTTGATAAATCTTAAAATCTGATCTTTTCCGAACGCTCCTGATTTTGAAAGTTTGGCAGCCCCTTTTTCCAGAACAAACACTCCTTTGGGAGTTTCACCATCCTCGAAAATGGTATCATGTTTCTGAAAACTTAGTCTCTTCTTGCCATTAATGTATTTTTCAAAATCTACGCTAGAAAGTCTTTCCTTAAATGATTTATCATTAAAAACTTTGGCGAACCTCTCTTCAATTGCTATCTGTTGTTCCTGCGGCATTTTATATGATATTTATCACAAAAATAGAACTTTTTAACGCGATAAACAAAAAAAATTGTTATAATTTTGTCGTTCAATATATTATGGTGGTGAGCGAGAACTGTTTTCATTGTGGTCAAGGTATAGAAAAAGAGAGAATTTTATTTGATGAAAGGATTTTCTGTTGTAACGGATGTAAGTCTGTTTATGAAATTCTAAACACGAATAATTTAAGCAACTTTTATGAGCTTAATAAAGGGGCCGGAATTCGTCCGAACGATGAAAATTCTACCCAATTTGATTATCTGGACACTCCGGAAATTTTTGAAAAAGTCACTGATTTCTCTGAAGGAAGCACCAGTCTTGTTACATTCAAAATCCCTGTAATTCACTGTTCTTCGTGTATCTGGTTATTGGAAAGCCTTCATACTTTACATAAGGACATCAAATATTCTCAGGTAAACTTTACCAGGAAGACCTTACAGATTTCATTCAATCATAACGATCTGAAATTAAGCGAACTCGCTAAATTTTTAACCAACCTAGGATATAAACCGGTTATCAGTCTTGAAACGGCGGATAAAAATGAAGATCATCTCGACAAATCTTTATTAGTAAAATTTGCCATTGCTGCCTTTGCTTTTGGTAATGGAATGTTCCTTGCTTTTCCAGAGTATATTGGAGGTGAAGATTATTGGATGGAACATTATAAAGGTTTATTCAGAACCTTGATTTTCCTTCTGGCGACGCCTGTTGTATTTTACTCAGCTTCTGATTATTATAAATCTGCATGGTACGGTTTAAAAAATAAGATCGTCAACATTGACGTTCCGATTGTTTTAGGAATCTTTGTTCTATACGGAAGAAGTATTTATGAAGTGGTAACAGATTATGGTCCAGGATATTTCGATACCCTTTGTGGACTTTTATTCTTCATGCTTCTCGGGAAAATTTTCCAAAAAAGGACATACAGTGCTCTTTCCTATGACAGAGATTACAAATCTTTCTATCCGATTGCCGTAACGAAAGTGGATTTCGAAGGAAAACAGGATAATATTTTATTGTCTGAAATAAAAGTTGGTGATAGAATTCTAGTTAGAAATCAGGAAATCATACCCGTTGATGGAATTTTGATCAACGGAGAAGGAAATATTGATAACAGTTTTATCACCGGAGAAAGCGAAAGCATAAGCAAACAACCCGGAGATAAAATTTTTGCCGGAGGAAAACAGGTTGGATCTTCTTTAGAGCTTGAAGTGATTAAAAACGTAGATCAAAGTTATTTAACTCAGCTTTGGAATAAAGAAGCATTTAAAAAACACGAAACAGGTCTTGACACGCTGACTAATAACGTTAGTAAATATTTCACATTCATTATTTTAGGTATCGCTTTAGTTGCAGGAACTTATTGGTATTTTATTGATTTGAATACGATGTTCCAGGTTATTTCCGCCATCCTGATTATTGCATGTCCTTGTGCGCTTGCCTTATCTGCGCCGTTCACTTTCGGACACATTATGAGGATTTTAGGCCGGAATAAATTTTATGTAAAAGATACTTTAACGATTGAAAAAATCGCGAAACTTGATACGATTGTTTTTGATAAAACCGGAACCATTACCCACAGAAAAAAATCAAATATCAAATACGACGGATCTGAGATCAACGAGTTTGATTCCTTGAATATTAAAACATTATTAAAGAACTCCAATCACCCGCTTTCAAAGTCGTTATATGAGTTCATTGAGGTAAGTGATGATTATTTCCCAGTAGAGAATTTCATTGAAATTTCAGGAAAAGGATATGAAGCCAGCGTCAGAGGAAATCTTTATAAAATCGGATCCGCAAGGTATAACAACCAGGAGCCTAAAAATCTTGAAACAGCAGTTTATATCAGTAAAAATGGTGAGTATCTAGGTAAATTCATCTTTAAAAATGAATACCGCCCGAAACTGAGAGAGCTTTTCACAAAACTAACCCACTACAAAATATTTATCCTGAGCGGAGACAATTCCTCAGAAGAAAACCAGCTTAAAGAGCTTATTCCAAATTACAAAGGAATGGCCTTTAACCAGAGCCCGGAAGACAAACTAAATTACATTAAAACCCTTCAGGATCAGCACATGAAAGTGGCAATGCTTGGAGATGGCCTTAATGATGCAGGAGCTTTAAAACAGAGTAATGTAGGTATTGCAATTGCCGATGACACCAACAGTTTTACACCATCCTCTGATGTCATCATGAATGGGGATAAAGTAGTCACCCTGGACAATTATCTGAATGTTTGTAAAGGCTCTATCACCATTGTGAAAATGACATTTATAATCAGCTTTTTGTACAATATTGTTGGTTTAAGTTACGCAGTTACAGGGCATATGCATCCGCTCTTCGCAGCAATCATTATGCCAATCAGTTCGATCACAGTGGTTACCTTTACTACAGTTTCAACGTGGATTTTAGGTCGGAAATATTTCAAAAAGCAGGCTTAAAGGCCCTTATTTAGACTGATTTTAAATTAGCTGAAATCGGCATTTCGTGATGAATGTCATTATTTTTCACTAAATTTGAACCCCGAAAATAGGTTAATTTTGTTGTCCAATGGATATTCTATATTTAATGATCCTCTGCAGTGTTTCTTTAGCTGCGATTTTCTTGGTCGTATTTATAGTGTATGCCCGAAAAGGACAGTTTGAAGATGATGAATCTCCAGCTGTCAGAATCCTTTTTGATGATGAAAGAGTCAAAGAAAATGATGAAAGTGGCGACAAAGATAAAGACGAGAAAGAAATAGGAGAAAATAATAAAAATTGAGAAAAATAGTGAATAGTTGATATGGAAACACAAAAGTTTAGTTATGACAATAGTATTGTCCGTGCGTTCCTTTATGCGACCTTAGTTTTCGGTCTCATTGGATTTACGTTCGGGCTTACGGCGGCATTAATGCTTTTCTACCCGGAATTACCTGAATTCTTTTTCGGGACAGATGACACGACCATCAAAAGTTTGGCATCGGGTAATATTGAGGGGTTAATAAACACTCATGGTGCATTTGGTTTTGGTAGAATCAGAATGTTGCACACCAACACAGTAATCTTTGCATTTGTTTGTAACATCGTTTACACGGGTATTTATTACTCATTACAGAGATTATTAAAAACAAGAATGTACAGTGATACATTGTCATGGTTACATTTCTGGACTTGGCAGTTTATGATCGTTGCTACGTTCGTTACATTCTTTATGGGGATCAATACCTCTAAGGAATATGCAGAACACGAGTGGCCGATCGACATATTGATAGCATTCTCATGGATCATTTTTGGTATCAATATGTTCCTTACTATTTCGAAGAGAAGAGTAAGACACCTTTATGTAGCAATATGGTTCTACATTGGTACCTGGATTGCAGTAGCAATGCTTCACATCTTCAACAACCTAGAAGTACCTTTATCTTTCACAGGCTGGAAATCTTATTCAGCGTATGCAGGGGTAAAAGATGCGATAGTACAGTGGTGGTACGGACACAATGCGGTTGCATTCGTATTGACAACTCCGGTACTTGGTTTAATGTATTACTTCCTTCCGAAGGCTGCAGACAGACCGGTATTCTCTTATAAACTGTCTATTATTCACTTCTGGTCATTAATTTTCGTATATATCTGGGCTGGTCCTCACCACCTTCAGTATACAGCTCTTCCAGCTTGGGCTCAGGCGGTAGGAACAGGGTTCTCTATCATGCTTATTGCACCATCTTGGGGAGGAATGTTAAATGGTCTTCTTACCTTAAGAGGAGCTTGGGATAAAGTAAGAGAAAATCCTATCCTTAAGTTCTTCGTAGTAGCTGTTACTTGTTATGGTATGGCAACGTTTGAAGGACCGCTTTTAGCAACTAAAAACATCAATAAAATTGGTCACTTTACAGACTGGGTTATCGGTCACGTACACTTAGGAGCTCTTGGATGGAATGGTTTCATGGCATTCGGGGTTATCTATTATTTGGTACCCATCATGTGGAGAACAAAACTTTGGTCTGTAAAATTAGCTAACTGGCATTTCTGGTTAGGTACTTTAGGAATTATCTTCTATGCAGTTCCAATGTATATTTCAGGATTTACACAAGGTTTAATGTGGAAGCAATTCAACCCAGACGGAACATTATTATGGAAAAACTGGTTGGATACTGTAACGGCAATTATTCCTTACTTCAAAATGAGATTTGTAGGAGGTTTATTCTATATCTCAGGATCTATCCTAATGATTGTTAACGTAATTGCTACGGTAAGAAAAGGATCATTCCAAAAAGAAGTTCCTGCTGAAGCTCCTGCATTAGCAAACATCAGTAAAAACAGAAAAGAAGGAGAAGGTACTCACCTTTGGCTGGAAAGAACTCCGGTATTATTAGGTATTCTATCTTTCTTTACAATATCTATCGGTAGTTCAATTGAAATCATCCCTACACTATCTCTTAAGAAAAGTGTACCTACGATTTCTGCAGTGAAGCCTTATTCACCACTTGAACTTGAAGGTAGAGATATTTATATCCGTGAAGGATGTAACGCTTGTCACTCTCAAATGATCAGACCGTTCAGAGATGAGATCACAAGATTCAATGGTAAAAACGGACAATACTCCAAAGCTGGAGAATTCGTATACGACAGACCATTCCTATGGGGATCTAAGAGAACAGGTCCGGATTTACATAGAGAAGGTGGTAAAAACCCAAGTTCTTGGCATTACAAACACATGTATAACCCAAGATCTACTTCTGCAGGTTCTATCATGCCTCGTTACCCTTGGTTAATTGCTACAGACTTAGACAGAACTAAGATGGTAGACAAAATGAAGCTGATGAAGAATGTATTCGATGTACCTTATACTAAGGCTCAAATCGATTCTGCAGACAAATGGGCTAATAACCAGTCAGCAAAAATTGTAAAAGATATCTTCTCTGAAGCAAATGACCTTAAGCAGGCTTATGCAAAGAGACCTCAGGGAGAATTAGAGAAAAAAGAAATTGTAGCTCTTATCTCTTATCTTCAGAGACTAGGTACTGATATCAAAACAACGGAAATCAAAACAGCAAGTAATAACTAAAACATTAAAAGGTTCATATGATTCCTCAGAACTTTAAAGATATATTATCCAATACAGAAAACGCTGGTTTTTACCAGACGTTGGCTCTGATTTTCTTTATGCTGTTCTTCGTCGCTCTAGTAATCTATGTTTTTAGCAGACCTAAAAAATATTACAAAGAGGAGGAAGAGGCACCACTTGGGGATGATGAGGATGACGATTTTAATTTAAAAAATTAAACTATTTTTATGAAACAAAGAACACCTGTTGTCGTAAACATCTTGATAATAATAGGACTTTTAATAGTTTTTTATTATTTGTTTGTACAAAGCTACGCGTTCCTAGCTTCGCCTTACTTCTGGGGAACAGTTGTGATCGCTGGTATCCTTGCCTATATCCATAGTGCTATTGGAGACCTTATTGAGAACAACAAATTCAAAAAATTATCTCCGGAAGAGAAAGCAGCTTACTTAGCTGAAAAGAAAGTTCCTTTCTTGAGAAGAATGTATGATGCCGCTTTCAAAAAGCAATCTGAAACTGAAGAAAAAGATATCCTTATTGACCACGGTTTCGATGGGATCATGGAGTTGGATAACCAATTACCAAAATGGTGGGTAGGTTTATTCTATTTTGGGACCGCTTTTTGTATTGTATATATCGCAGCATATTCTTTCACAGACTTCGCTCACCCGTTAAGCGAATATGAAAAAGAGTATAAAGAGCAATTGGCTAGTATTGAAGAATACCAAAAAACTCAGCCTCCTGTAACGATTGAAACAGCTAAGTATTCAGCTGATAATATCGCAGAAGGTAAAGAATTATTCAAAACAAACTGTGCATCTTGTCACAAGGAAGATGGTAGTGGAGGTATCGGACCAAACCTTACTGATAACTACTGGATCAACCAGCCTGAGAAAACGTTATTCAAAAACGTATTCCATATGGACTGGAATGGTTCTCCTACTAACCCTGCGATGAGAGCATTCGGTAAAAACGGAGAAGTTTCAGGTGCAGAGATTGAAAAGATTGCCGCATATGTATACCATATCAATCAGGAACAATCACCAATAACTCCAGCTCAGGGAGGAGCAGCTCCTCAAGGAACTGAAGCACATTGGGAAAAAGAATAATTTAGAAAAATTAGAAACATATGAAAAAAACATAATTTGTTATTACCTTAAAAATAGTAACGAATTATGTTTTTTCTTTTTTAAACACATTACAAAATGTCAGACATAGAAGAATTAGAAGTACGAGGCGGACAGGGACAGGTTCTGGACCCTGAGACTTACAGAGATTCTATAGGGACAATGGAGCAATCCGGAAAGAGAAGATGGGTATTTCCAAGAAAACCAAAAGGAAAATATACCAACTATAGAAACATTGTAAGTTATCTCTTATTAATTATTTATTTTGCGTTACCGTTCATCAAGATCAATGGTAACCCGTTATTGTTGTTCAATGTTATAGACAGAGAATTTTTCATCTTTGGACAGCCTTTCTATCCACAGGACTTTTTTATCCTTACTTTAGGTGCTATCGCCTCTTTAATCTTTATTATTGTTTTTACGATTGCGTTCGGAAGAATTTTCTGCGGGTGGATTTGCCCTCAGACAATTTTTATGGAATCGATTTTCCGTAAAATAGAATATCTGATTGAAGGTGACCGAAACAAGCAGATGAAGCTGGACAGACAGGAATGGAATACGGAGAAAATCTGGAAGAGAAGTTTGAAATGGACTGTTTATGTCATCATTTCATTGATCATTACCCACTTCATGTTTATGTATATCGTAGGATATGAGCAGGTATTTAAAATCGTTGGTGAAGGACCATTTACGCACCCTACCAATTTCATAGTAATGATTCTTCTTGCGGCGGCATTTTACTTTGTATTTGCGTGGTTCAGAGAACAGGTTTGTACGCTGGTATGTCCTTACGGAAGACTTCAGGGAGTATTGATTGATAAAGATACCATCAACGTTTTCTATGATTTCAAAAGAGGAGAAAACAGATCAAAATGGAGAAAAGGTGAAGACCGTAAAGCAGCTGGTAAAGGAGATTGTATCGACTGCCATCAGTGTGTAGTGGTATGCCCTACCGGAATTGACATCAGAGATGGACAGCAGTTGGAATGTATCAACTGTACAGCATGTATTGATGCCTGTGATGAAGTAATGGAAAAAGTAGGCCTTCCAAAAGGATTGGTTCGATATGCATCTGAAAACGAAATTGAGCAACAGACTCAGTTCAAGTTTACAGGAAGAATGAAAGGTTTTTCAATATTCCTTTTCCTTCTTGTAGGATTCTTGGGATATCTTCTTTACAGCCGTGGTGAGATGGAAGCTAAATTCATCAAACCGGCAGGAAGCACATTCTTTGTAAGAGAGGGTAAAATTACCAATACCTATAATTATACTTTCCTTAATAAAACGAACGATAAAAAATAGTTACCATCAAAGTAATGGATCCGGCACATGGTGAAATTACTTATAGTGCATCAAGCAAAATTCAGGTAGACAGAGATAAAATTTCAAAAGGAACAATCAATATCAGCTTCCCGGAAGATGAAATGAAACTCTCTAAACAGAATATCACGATTGGCGTTTATGATATGAAAGGTAAATTGATTGATTCATATCAGACATATTTTGAAGGGCCATTTAAACTGCAATTTTAATTAGAAAAAAATGAAGAACTTTAGTTGGGGACACGGTGTTGTAATTGCATTATTTGCATTCATAGTTTTTATATTATCCATGATGTTTCTTTTCCCGAACGGGCAGAAGAATTCTGAAATGGTAACCGATAACTATTACGAAGAAGAATTGAAGTATCAGGATGTGATTGACGCCAAGAAAAAGGCTGATGATTTACAGGAAAAACCAGTATACAGTCAGGATACCAAAGGAATTAAAATTACTTTTCCAAAAGAATATAACAACTCAAATACTACGGTAAAATTTGTTTTAAACAGAACCGACGACCAGAATTTAGATATTAAAAAATCTGTACAGCTTGACGCCAGCCAGTCTTTCATAATACCAGCACAGGTATTGAAAGTAGGAAACTACACATTAAGATTAAGTTGGACAAAAGATAAAACAGACTACAGAATGGATTATGATGTGATATGGAAATAGGACTTATTGTATCGGCTATCGCTTTAGGCTTTGCTTCCGGTTTTCACTGTATCGGAATGTGCGGACCTATTGCTTTATCGATGGGATTAACCAAAAAACAGGCTGCCAATTTTTATCTTCAGAACCTTACCTATCAATTCGGAAGAATTTTCACCTATTCATTATTGGGTGCACTTCTGGGAATTATAGGACAAGGATTTGAAATGGCGGGCTTTCAGCAATATCTGACGATTACTGCGGGAGTTCTGCTGATTATCATGGCTGTATTTTCATTTGGAGGAAAAGATTTTGCTTCAAAAATCCCTTTTTTGTCTAAGTTTCTATACACTGTTAAATTAAACTTAGGCCGGTTGCTTCAGAAAGCAGATTACCGTTCAAGATTTACTACAGGAATTCTGAATGGCTTTTTACCGTGCGGAATGGTCTATATGGCCCTTACCGCCAGCCTCGCAGGAGGAGGAATATGGCAGGGAGCTTTATATATGGCTTTATTTGGGCTTGGAACCCTTCCGTTCATGTTTGCTATTGTTTTAGCCGGAAATCTCATGAATCAGGCCTTTAGGGGAAAGGTTTTGAAAGCTGTTCCGGTAATCATGATTATTTTAGGAGGACTATTCATTCTTAGAGGTCTTGAATTGGGAATTCCTTATGTTTCTCCTAAGGCTGAAGCCATGACCATCATCAAAGATCCAAACGGGGCTGTTAACTGCCATTAATTTGTATTTAAACAAACCATGAAGAAAACCATTGTCTTATTTCTGATAAGCCTTTTTATACTGCAATCCTGTAGTGTCAATTCTGAAATTGTCTATCATAAAGATGCCGCTTCTACTTCAGTAACAGATATTGATACAAGAGAGTTTATGGCAGAAATGATGGCCATGACACCGGATTCATTAAAACAGAAGGAATTTGGAGAAATGGACAGGCTTCCGACTAACTGGACAAGTATGTATGATCTTGCCAAGCAGGAAGGAAAATTAAAAACTGAAAATCCGGATTCCATCAAGATTATGAAAAAGATCTTCATGAAATCAACGAAAGAAGATAATAAGCTGGCAGGTTTTTCTTTTAAGATGGAACATTTTGCTCAGGAGGATTATCAGGCATTAAAAAGCTTTACAAAAACTGAAAAATTACCCTTAGATCAGAATATTTACAATAATTGGGATGGAAAAACTTTAACTATCAATACCGAAAATTTTAACCTTAAAAGTATTGAAGAAGCCATCCGAACTAAAAGCTCAAAGGAAGAGACTGAAAAGATCGGAGGTATGATGATCATGTTTTTCAAAAAGATAGGGACCACAATAAGGTTTGAAAACCCAATACAATCCATTTCAGGAAAACATGACTGGCTGAAACAGATTGATGATCATTCGGTAAGAATAGAATATGATCTCAAAGCCATTTATGATAAAGATCCAAAACTTAAAAACGCTGATAAAAAGATTATTATCGTTACAAAATAAAGCAAAACCCACCGAAATTCGGTGGGTTTTTATTATAAGCTAAACTTTCTAAGCTTAGTTGATTACATCAAATCTTGCATACTCTGCAACCTTCTTTGGAAGTTTAATTCCTTCCGCTGTCTGGTTATTCTCAAGCAATGCTGCCATAATTCTTGGTAAAGCCATTGCTGACCCGTTCAGGGTGTGAACCAACTGAGATTTCCCATCTGCTTTATAACGGCACTTTAATCTGTTTGCCTGGAACGTTTCAAAGTTAGACACAGAGCTTACTTCCAACCACATTTCCTGAGCTGCACTCCAAACTTCGAAGTCATACGTCATGGCAGCTGCAAAACCAGTATCACCACCGCAAAGTCTTAATACTCTGAACGGAAGTTCAAGATCTGTAAGGATTTCTTTGATATGTTCTACCATTTCTTCCAAAACAGCATAAGAATTTTCAGGTTTTTCAATTCTTACAATCTCTACTTTTTCAAACTGGTGAAGACGGTTCAATCCTCTTACGTGAGCTCCGTAGCTTCCCGCTTCTCTTCTGTAGCACTGAGAGAATGCGGTATTTTTGATCGGAAGATCTTTCTCATCAAGCAATACATCACGGTAAAGGTTCGTTACTGGAACTTCTGCCGTAGGAATCAGGTATAACTTATCTTCATTGATATAATACATCTGTCCTTCTTTATCTGGCAGCTGTCCGGTTCCGAAACCTGATGCTTCATTCACAACGTGAGGAGGATTCACTTCTGTATATCCTTTTTCTACGTTTTTATCTAAGAAATACTGAACCAAAGCTCTCTGTAATCTTGCACCTTTTCCTAAATAAACAGGAAAACCTGCTCCGGCAATTTTCACCCCTAATTCAAAATCGATCAGGTTGTATTTTTTTGCCAGTTCCCAGTGAGGAATAGCTCCTTCACCAAGACCTTCTACAGGATGAGACTGGAAAATATTTTCATTATCATCAGCAGAAACACCACTTTTTACCAATTCATTTGGAATGTTTGGAAGCTGGTACAGAATATTCAGTAAGTCATTTTCTTTAACTTCTAATTGAGATTTCAATTCTGAGCTCGACTCCTTGTATTGTGCTGTTTTAGATTTTGCAGACTCCGCTTCTTCTTTTTTCCCTTCTTTCATCAAAAGTCCAATTTCTTTCGAAATTTTATTGATTTCGGAAAGCTGGGAATCTAGTTCAAACTGGATTCTTTTTCTTTCGTCGTCGGCAGCGATAGCCTCGTCTACCAACTCAAGATTTTTGAATTGTCTTTTCTTAAGACCTTCTAAAACGCGTTCTTTATTGTCGCGCAAAAAATTGACTTGTAACATTTTATTTAGATGTTAAATATTAGATGTTTAGCTTATAATAAGCTAACAATTGTGCAAATTTAAAAATTATTTTGTGATAGTAACGGTATTTATCGAAGTTGGTGCATCAGCATTTTTTGAAAACACTTCGTTTCCGTCATACAATACCTTTGAAACCTGGAATGCTGTGGGCGTATTACGATACTGCACTTCCAGCAATCCTATCACATTATCACTTACATTAGTACTTTTTGTAAACGTAATCCGCATTTGGGAATAGTATGAATTTCCTGTTCCCGGATTGTCAGGGCTGATAGAATCTAATCTTCTTCTCTTTGCACCCGCAAGATATTCCATATAGAATAATGACTCCGGTGACGTTCTTAACGAAATACTTACCGGAGAAATATCTTTTGTTCCAAAAACATCGTTCACGGAAAACCCGGTGTAAGACCCTGTAAGTTTATTGTTCAGAAGATCCTGACCGGCACTGTTTTTCATATAGATATTAAGTACCTGATCCACTCTCTGCAAAGAATCATCATCACTTTTACAACTTACCAGTGCAAAAACCGCAACAAATATGCTCCAAAAATATTTCATCATAATTACAAAGGTAAAATATTAATCTTTAGGCTGCTTCTTTATTTTTCAAAATATTTCTGATACCACAGTTCAAAAGTGACGAGCTGCCAGATTTTCACCCAATCATATTCGTGTTCCTGATGATTCCACCATTCGTCAATCACGGCTGCACTGAAAAAGTTTCTCTTCTTTAAGCTTTCAAGGGTTTCAACAATAAAGTCCCTTACTTTTTTTTCATTTTTGATGAAATAGTTGACGGGAAACGAAAATCCTTTTTTGGGCATATTCAAAACTGAGTCGGGGAGATATTTTTCTGCAGCTTTACGCAGCAATGGCTTATTCTGTATTCCATTAAAGCGGATATGTTCAGGTAATGCTGCCACATAATCGATCAGGTTATTGCTTAAATACGGATACCGAAATTCTACACTGTATTTCATCGCACTCAGATCATCCCGAAAGACGTGATGGGAAGACAGGGAATATTTCATATCATATTCAAAATATCCTGAATACCCTTTTATTTCAAGACCATGGTAACGGGACAAATCAGTATTAATGATATTGTAAATAGCAGGTGTTATAAGGTTTTTAGCTTCAAGAGGCATCATACTGATCTGACTCTGGCGGAAAAAGTCAAACAGATAATCCTGACCGAAATAATTTTTTACCCGTTGCGAAAATTTATCTTTTGTAAAAATAAAAGGTTTTATAAAATTAAAATTCTTCATCAGCAGCCATCTTTTAAGTTTCAAAGTATGAGAATAGCCTGTAAAAAGCTCATCAGCACCATTTCCGCTTAATACTACTTTAAAATCTTTATCGTGTGCATATTTTGCTGCATTGATCAGCACTTCAAAACTGCTATACGGCTCTTCAAAATGCTGGATATTTTCTTTAAGCTGTTCCAAAGCTTCTTCATCGCTTACCTCTTTTACCTCATGCGAAACTCCAAAATGCTCAGCGGCCAAAGATGCATTTTTCACTTCTTCTTCAGAAAACGGATAAGAGATCGTGTATGTTTTGATATGGGCATTAAAAGGTTTTGATTTTGAAGCAATTAAGGTAGAATCTATTCCACCGCTCATCATCACTGCTACAGGAACATCTGCATTCAGTTGTTCTGATATACTTTCAGACAACAATTCATCTACTATTCTTACGGCTTCTTCTTCAGAAATATTTTCAGAAGATGGTAAAGGCAGTTTCCAGAATTTCTCTTTGGTCATCTTCTGATCTTTTAAATCAATGGTCATAAAAGAAGCAGGTTCAAGGGACAAAATATCCTGAAAGCACGTTTGTGGGGCCAGAGTAGTCTGAAAAAGAAAATTGGTGTACACTCCATTCCAATTGATTTCAGGCTTTACAAATTCATTTTTTAATAACGCTTTTATTTCCGATGCCCAAACCAATCCCTTTTCACTCTGATGGTAAAATAGGGGCTTCATCCCTACTCTGTCTCTTGCCAGCATAAGTTTTTGGCTGATAAGATCAACAATACAGAGGGAAAACATGCCGTCCAGCTTTGCAAAGGTTGAATTTCCCCACTCCTGATAAGCTTTTAAAATGACTTCGGTATCGGAATTACTTTGAAAAAAATGTCCTGCAGCCTCAAGTTCTTTTCTTAATTTTTTAAAATTATAAATCTCTCCGTTGAAAGTAATAATAATCTTTTCATCTTCCGAGAGCATGGGCTGATGCCCTTTTTCAGACAGATCAATAATGGATAACCTGCGGAAACCTAAGGCAATTTCTGAATTTCTGTTCTGTAAAAGTGGAAATTGTTCTTTAATTTTTAGGGTAGAATCATTTCCTGAAAAAGAAGTTGCCTGACCATGCTCATAGAGCCAAAATCCTTCATCATCCGGTCCGCGATGTCTGATCGCCTGATTCATTTCCAGAATATTTTTTGAGGAAATACTTTTATGAAATGAATAGTAACCGCTGATTCCGCACATAGTAAAGTCTTAATAGATTTGTAAAAATAGGGAAATGACTTTATTTTCTGCACCTGAAGAGAATAATTATTTCTTCAGAAATTTTCTTTTAAAAGCTGTATTTCTTCTTTTGAAACCAGATAATCTTTTAAACTGAATGTTGTAGCGCCATAAAACTTCCGGAACAGCAGGA
Source organism: Chryseobacterium sp. MEBOG07 (assembly GCF_021869745.1). Taxonomy (NCBI): domain Bacteria; kingdom Pseudomonadati; phylum Bacteroidota; class Flavobacteriia; order Flavobacteriales; family Weeksellaceae; genus Chryseobacterium; species Chryseobacterium sp. MEBOG07. The sequence goes on along the minus strand of NZ_CP084579.1, from coordinate 596,102 downwards.
AAGCGGAAACCAAATAGGAGGATGTGGTGGCAATACAAGCTCCTAAAATTCCCCACCTGGGTATCACAATAAAGGAGAATACAACGGTAACGATCAGCCCAACTATTGATTTTACATTCAGGATTTTCAACTCTCTCATTCCCGAGAAGTAATGTCCTACCATATCGCTTACCGCAATGGCAAAGATTCCGGGAGATAAAAGGAGCATGATTTCTTTGGTATTTCTGAATTCTTTCCCAAAAATCATCTCATAAACCTGTGAGGGTATGATTATGATTCCCAGCACAAAACCTATCATTAAAATAAATGTCAGCTTCAGGGATTCTTTGGTTTTCACTACAGATTCTTCTCTGCTTTTGCTGTTCACCACATCTGAGTATAAAACAACGGCAATGCTTCGCGTGATCGTCCAAATAGCTTCTGAAAATGTAACCCCGATTGAAAAGATTCCTACACTGGCAATACCTTCAAAATATTCTAAAAAATAAAATGAGAGCCTGTAATTCAGAAATTGGACAAACGCACTCAGCTGGGTTTTCCAGCCATATTCAAACATGTTTTTGGCAACATCTTTAGAGAATGAAATTTCTGAAATCTTACATTTTTTTATGATCTGCAGGAAGCTGGTAAATGATAAAAGTGCCAGACATCCGATCTGTGCAAGAAAATATACGGAAACATCTTTCTTTCCGAACACGTATACCAATGTTCCGATAAAAATAATATGGACAAGTTGCTGTAAAACAGTATACACATTAAACTGTCTAATATCCTGTTTGCCAATAAACAAGCTGATATTAGTAGACAAAAGAGATGAAAAAACTGAAATCCCGATAAGATAAAAAAGATATTCACTCTGAATAGAAGCCAGACTGAATAAAAACGGCACAAAAAGCCCAATCAGGATAGACCATAGATAGGCATACAATAAGACCTTTTCTATTTTAAACCTTGAAGCAAAATAAGAAGCGCTGCTTCCTGAAAAGATACTGCTGAAAAAGCTTACTGCAGCAGCATTGGCAACAACAATAGAAATGGTTCCTTTACCCTCACTTCCCCACATATTCGTAGAATAGATCACCAGACCGAAACTGAGGATCAGAATAAGAAAACGTGAGACAAATGTTTTAATAATAGTAAACTGCATGGTGATGTGATTATTTATCAATAGAACTTTTCACAAAATCAACAAAGGAATTTCTTATCACTTCCCAATTATATTTTTCGTTAAATTCTTTTCGCGCATTGAGAGCATGTGAATAATACAGTTCCGGATCCCTGATATAATTGATAATAATTTCTGAAATCGATTCAGCGTTCTCCGGATCTACCAGATTACCAAATGAGAGATCTCCCATATGCTTTCTGATTCCTTTCAAATTTGAATAGATCACTGGTTTTCCTGCGCCCATAAAGTAAAAAAGTTTAATCGGCAGTGAATGATTGTTCTCAAAATTGATTTCCCGAAGGTCAAAACAGACATCTGCTTCTGCCAATGCTTCTGTAAATTTTTCAAAAGTAGTGGGTTTTCTGATCTCAATATGTTCAAAAGAATACTTTTTCAATAGCGTTGAAAAATAGAGTTCATCACTTTCCTGTACAGTTGATCCTATAATAAGAATCTTCATACGAAGTTCCTGATATTTTTGACGAACCTTATCTGCTGCTTTAAAGAAATTATCAATTCCCTTATCCTTAGAAATTTGACCTGTGTAACAGAGTGTAATGGCTTCAGAATCGAGTCTTTTTACACTTTCCCTGATGTAAACAGTATCAGGATAATAAGGTAGAATTATTTGTCTTTTAAATCCAAAAAGATAGGCTAAGGGAAATTTTTTGGTGGTTTCGCCAAAAATAAAATGCGTACTTAAAAATCCTGCATACAACTGAATAAGGGAAAACTTGACAGCTTGGAAAATTTTAGCCGGATATCGGTATCCATCAAGCATAGACATGGAAGGATACCATTCTGTAACATCATAGATACAGCATACTTTATGTTTTTTTACAAACTTCTTTGCAGCTATTACTGCCAAAGGTTCGGAACAAATGATACATTCTGGCTGAAAAGTATCACAGACCTTTCGCAAGGTTTCTATCTTCTTTTCTATACTTTCTTCCAGAACCGCATACGACTCTATTTCAATCCCATCAATATGACCTTTGTACTCTGCATATAAGCTGCATATTTTCACTTCATACCCATTATCTCTAAGAGCCTTCGCCTGATGATAGAAGATGCGATCATCATTATAGTTGTGGGAGGTCGTTAAAAAAAGTACTTTAGGCATCTGTTTTACTCGAGTCTATGCAAATATACATTATAAAACAAAAAAGTGGGAAACAGGTTCCCACTTTATATTTGATCAGCTGTATCAGCTTAACAGCGTTTATTTTATAGAAGCCGCCCAGCTCTTCTCCAATGGAAGAAGGAAGTGGCTCAAAAAGTCCAGATACGTATTTTTAGAGAAATCAAAAACCTGGATATCGTTTGAAAGGTCACCATTTCTCAACTTTGTTTTAAAATCGATCAGTTTTAAAGTTTTCACTTCTCCGTTTTCAACAAAGCTTGCCTTCATTCTGTCAAAAAGACCCAATTGATATTCTTCATCAATTTCTCTCATGATCTTTCCTAATGCATCAATGCTGCATCCTGAAGCCATTTCTTTTTCTTCATCTACACAGACCACTATAAACTGGTTCTTTTCAATTTTAAATGAAGAAGAAAGCGGTTTTCCATGGGCAGCCCAAGTCGCAAGGAAATCAAATAGTTTTTCAGTAATGATCTTTGCCTCTTTCGTTTCAAAAGGTCTTGAAGCCGGGTATATAATAACTCTGTAGTCGTTGGTTTCTACAATGCTAGATTCTTCGATTTTCATAATGTAACAATTTATTTTTCAAGGCACTGTGCAATCACTCTTCAATTCGGTTCATAGAACAGAATATTACTGTAACAGTGATTTCATATCCTTACCATCTAAAAGACAAAATTACGCAATTTTCTCGAGTTTAAGATCATTGTATTTTTTGCTCAGTACATAAAGCATCATAATGAAAAGCGGGAAAATAAACGGAAAGAAAAACCGTAGTGCCGCCGATTGCGGAAAGAAAAAGAATTTAATATAAACATTCACCAGAAAAAGAACTGAGATCATCCTTACCCACATATCTTTTGATTTCCAGAAAATAACGCCAATCATAATCGCTACGGATAATGTCACTTTTTTAAAGTAAATAATTTTAATATAAATAATGCTTAAATACTCCATTACACTGACATCGATAGGATGGGTAGAGATAATAGGTCTTCTGTCTATAAACGTGTCATAAAAGACGTCTTTCCAACCGGGATAATGGTAAAATTTAATAATTGCCAGGTACATTAGTAAAAGTACTGTTCCTTGCGCAATAAGGGAAACATCAATTTTCTTTTCTCTAATGTAGTAAAAGAAGAAGACAGCGATGATATAAGTCAGAGTAAAAGTAATATAGTCCGGACGTATGAAAGTGATTCCAAAAAGAAGCAGAAACATGATCCATTTGCTCCAATTCTTAATCAAAGCAATAATAAAGATCAGCATAAACTGAAAAATAAACATATCCGGTGTAGAAACCCTGGACATATAGGTCATTGGCGGCAAAAGCATAGCAGCTACCGTTAATAGTACAGCAAGCCAGTATTTCTTCGGAAACAGGAGTTTTAGAATATAAAATAATAATAATCCTGAAAAAAAGTAAGAAATAAGACTGGTAAACAGGACGGCCATTGGGGAGGAAAGTCCAAGCTTATAAAAAAGAGTTATCACAAGAATATACCCTATTTTGATTTGAAAATAGGGTAATTGTTCTGTAAAAGATTGTGTATTTTTTACGAAATACTGCCTGGGAATGTCCCATTGCTTTATTCCGATTACGTCTGCGTAATGCTCTGCAGGAGCCTCTTTTTTTATTTCTTGATACGTAATGATTCTAACTTTATCCGGTGAGTCCGGAAATTCGGAAGTATACATAGATCCCAGATAGCCTGGCATATCCCAGTCATATACTCTGTTTGGTAGTTCCAGAATGTAAGAAGAGTAAGTATCGAAATTATAAACAAAAAGGAGAATCTCCATTTTACTTTCATAAACCTGTATAAGATTACAACTATAAATCTTCTGCTTCAGCAAGAAGTTCAACGATATCTTTTACGGCAACTTCAGTATTTTTGTTAAAGTGTTTTACCCCATCCGTCATCATCGTGTTGCAGAAAGGGCATCCAGTAGCAATTACTTTAGGTTCAAAAGATAAAGCTTCTTCCGTTCTTTCAATATTAATGTCTTTGTTTCCTTTTTCAGGTTCTTTAAACATCTGTGCACCCCCTGCTCCACAGCAAAGTCCGTTGGTCTTGCAACGCTTCATTTCTACAAGCTCTGCATCCAGCTTTTCAAGCAATAGTCTTGGAGCTTCATATTCATCATTGGCACGTCCTAAATAGCACGGATCATGGAATGTAATTTTCTTCCCTTTGAATGCTCCTCCTTCTATTTTCAGTCTTCCTTCTTCCATCAAGGTTTTCAGGAACTGAGTATGATGCACTACGTCAAAGTGTCCTCCTAAGCTTGGATACTCATTTTTCAGGGTATTGAAACAGTGTGGACAAGCCGTTACGATTTTCTTTACTTCATAGGCATTCAGCACTTCAATATTGGTAAGGGCCATCATCTGGAAAACGAATTCATTTCCTGCTCTTTTAGCCGGATCTCCGGTACAGCTTTCTTCCTGCCCCAATACAGCAAATTCAACCCCTATTTTGTTTAATATCTTGCAAAATGCTTTTGTAATTTTTTTAGCACGGTCATCAAAACTTCCCGCACATCCAACCCAAAATAAAACTTCCGGGGCTTTTCCTTCGGCAGCATATTCTGCCATTGTTTTTATATTGAAATCCATTTCTTTTTCAATTTGAAAATGTGAGAATTTGGAAATTTGAAAATGATGTAGACTTTAATCAATTTCAAACTTACAAATTGATTAATTATCTAGTTTTCCGCTGCCCAGTTCAGACGGTCTGCCTGATTATACTGCCAAGGAGCAGCATTATTTTCCACATTGGTCATCATCAGATTCAGTTCCTGTGGCGCAGCAGACTGTTCCATCACCAGGAATCTTCTCATCTCAAAAATAATGGAAAGCGGATCAAGCAATACCGGACAAGCCTCTGTACATGCATTACATGTTGTACATGCCCAAAGTTCTTCTTTTGTAATATAATCGTTGAGCAGTTTTTTACCGTCATCAACAAATTTTCCGTTTTTATCAATATTTCTTCCTACTTCTTCCAATCGGTCTCTGGTTTTCATCAGAATCAGTCTTGGAGAAAGTTTTTTCCCGGTAATATTAGCCGGACAAACGGAAGTACAACGTCCACATTCTGTACATGAGTATGCATTAAGAAGCTGTACCTGGTTCAGATCAAAAATATCTTCTGCCCCAAATTTAGAAGGAGTATCTGCTTCAGCACCTTCAGCCGGAGCTGCGTAGGGATCAGCATTGGGATCCATCATTAATTTGATCTCTTTGGTTACAGAGTCAAGATTGTTGAATTTCCCTTTTTTATTAAGATTGGCATACCATGTACTTGGAAACGCAAGGATAATATGCAAATGTTTTGAGTAATAAAGATAGTTCATGAAGAAAAGAATCCCTACAAAGTGGAACCACCAAGCGGCTTTCTCTGTAAACATCAAAAATCCGCTATCAAAACTGAAGATTTCCAAAAACGGAACTAATGTCAATTCACTGATCGGGAAGCTTCCATGTTCTGGAAAAATGCCTCTCGTCTGTAAAATAAAATCTGAAGCATTCATTTTAAAGAAAGCCATCATCAGAGCAAACTCGATGATCAAGATCCAGTTTGCATCATTTTTCGGCCACCCAAAAAGTTCTTTCATTGTCAATCTCTTAACTCCGTAAAAATTTCTACGGATAAAGAAGATAACAACTCCAATGACCACCAAAAGTGCTAAAACTTCTAATGTTGCGGTGAAGAAATTATAAAATGTATGTCCGAAAATGCTTGATAGAAAACGATGCGTCCCAAATATTCCATCAACAATGATTTCTATTAATTCGATATTAATAATCACAAAACCTACATATACAAAAAGGTGTAGAACTCCGGCAACAGGACGTGCCGTCATTTTACTCTGTCCCATCGCTACACGAGCCATGGTTCCCCAGCGTTCTCCTTTTCTGTCGTTTCTATTGATTTCGTGACCTAACCTGATATTTCTGTAGATTTTCAGCAGGCTTTTAGCAAACAGCCCAAATCCTGCCACTAATAAAATCAGGAAAATAATGTTACCAATGTACTGCATAAGGTGGCGTATTAGTCTTTGTTATTTTTACCGAAAACCGAGAAGTTGATATATCTCTTCGGGTTCGCTTTCATATCTTCGATTAATGAATTCAAGTTAGTAGAAGCCGAATTCAGGTTGTTATAAAGCTGATCATCTTTCATCAGTTTCCCTAAACTTCCTTCTCCTTTATCAATACCGCCAATCACCTGATTCAATTTTCCTACTGTAGCATCTAAGTTGGCAATTGTTGAATTCAACTGCTTAGTATCGATGCTCTGAGCCAGGGTTCCATATTTATCCAAAGTCACTTTTCCACTTTGCATGGTAAGACTTGCATCATCCAATACTTTCTGCAGTTTAGGGTCATTGTGTCCTACCAGACTGTTTACACTTCCGGCTGTAGTCTGTAATGCTCCTACTGTTTTATTAAGATTGGATAATAAAGCTTTTATTTCAGCTCTGTTTTGAGCATCAACAAGCAGATTGGCATTAGCCATTAGAGAGTCTACTCTGTGTAGCACTACCTGCAGCTGATCTTTTACCGGGCCTACCTGAGAAGAAAGACTTCCGAGTGTTCCCAATTTGAAAGCACCTTTCAGAGTATCTCCGTCTTTAGCCGTCTGACCTCCATATGCAAGGTTTACTCTCATCTCTTTACCGGACATTAATCCTGGTTCAAAGATTTCCAATGATGAATTTTTCGAAAACTCGAATTTGTTATCTATTGTAATTTTTACAACAAAACTGATTTTACCGTCTTTCGCGGTCAGAGGAATAATCTTATCCACCTGCCCTACTTTCAAACCGTTGATAGAAACTGCTGAAGACTGCGCAAGGCCTTCTACATTATCATATTTTGCGTAAAATATATTGTCAGTAGTAAAAAGGCTCTTCCCTTTCATAAACTGAAACAACACCACAAAACCTACAATAGCCAGAAGTGTAATCACACCTGCTTTTATTTCTTTACTGAACTTCACTTGCTAATTTTTTCTAATAAGCAAATATAGTACATTTTAAATAAATCTTTTCCTTTATTGTTCTGCGATAAATACAAAAAAAGCGACAAAAAATTTGTCGCTTTTTATATCATTGAAATGAATTTCTTATTGTTGCTGATTTCCCAGCTTGTTCCAGATCTCAATTCTGTAATCCTCGATATCTGCATTGTCCTGAAGACTCTTCATCCAAGCTTGTCCGAACATTCCGGAATTTCTTTGAGTAAGAGACTCTGTGAACTGCTTAAGATCTCCAGGTTGTTTGTTTACTGTTTCTGATTTTTTGATCAAAACATAAACTCCTGTTCCACCTTCAACCGGATTGGAAAGTTTACCTTTTGCAACACCAAATGCTGCACCGGCAACTTTAGGTTCCATAGTACCTGCTATTGAAGGGTTCAATAGGTTTACTTGAGCAGACTGTTTTGGAGCTGCGAATAATTTAGCAATCTGATCTAAGCTTGAAGCTTTAGCTGCTGCAATTTTATCAGAGATTTGTTTTGCTGCCAATTTATTTTTAACAAGAACTTCAATCTGATCTCTCACAGATTCCGGATCAGCAAGACCTGCATCTTGTTTTCCGTTTAGATAAACTACAATTTTATCACCTGTTCCTTCTACTGTAAATAATTCAGTATCTCCTTTAGTTCTTTTCTTATCGAAAGCCCAAGTAAGGATTTCCGGATCTTTTTCAGTACCTAAGCCCTGAAGTTGACCTTCAAATCTTTTTGCTGCTTTTGGATTGGTGAACTGATAGTTTCCTTTTTTAGCAATATTCACGAAATCGTTGAAAGATTTTCCTTGAACCTGCTGAATGAATTTTCTTGATTTTTTATCTGTATCAGCCTCAGTAGCATCTGAAGGTTTAACTGCTTTCACAAGGTTAGCAACTTTATACCCCATTGATCCTGATTTTTTATCTTCAATATTGATGATATGGTAACCGAACTGTGTTTCTACTACTCCTGTAGCTCCTTTTGGATTGTTTGCAAGGTAAGTAAGGAACTCAGGAACGAAAGGCGTTTCCGGAGTTGTCCATCCTAAGCTACCTCCCTGAGCTGCAGAATTTGGATCACTAGAAACCTTAAGGAATTCTGTAAATCTAGCTGGAGTTGCTTTTACAATAGCACCGATAGAGTCTGCCAATTTCTTAGCCTGCTCCTTAGTTCTTGTTACTCCTTCACCTGCCGGGCTTCCTTTGAAAGCAATAAGGATATGTCTTGATAATGTAGAATCTGAAGCTCTTTTACCTACAAGCTTAGAAACTACGTATACATCCTGCTCTTTATAAGGGCCAAAAGTCTGTCCTACTGCTGCTGCAGTGATTTGATCTTTTATAGTTGGAGGCAATTGTGTAGGATTCACATATTGAGGGTTGAATGGCGCATCAGAATTTACCGTTACAAACATGGAATCATTTTTCGTATTCTGGAAGTTTTCAGCACCTCCACTTGCATCTGTACCTCCTGAATAAAGTTTTGTAATCTCTTTCAGAGTTGCTGCATCATCTGCCGCACTAGGTTTAGATGGGAAAAATACGATACCGATATTTCTGCTCGGCTCAGCTTTGAACATTACAGGGTGCTGCTTGATGTAGTTCGCAAGATCTTGTGTTGAAACACTGATCTTTGTTTTCTGAAGATAAGCTGCATAGTCTACTTTCACGAAGTCGATATCTGCAAGCTGATCTCTCTGCTTCATCAATTCTTCAGCTTCTTTTTTACCTGTAGTAACACCTGCTGAAATATTTGTAAACACCTGTCTTGCCATTAGTCTATACTCAACTGTCTTTCTAGTTTTCAACCATTGAGCATATCCTTGAGGATTGGTGTTTTTTAATGTTTCAATTTCTTTTTTAAGCTCTTGAGTTTTAAAATTACCTTTCTCATCAAAGAACTGTTGATTCTGAGCAAACATCTGATCGTACTGGATTTGATTCCAGAAATAATCATCAGTCATTTCAAAGCCCAATTTCTCAAACTGTTGTTTGATAAGTTTAGATTGTACAAGTAACTGCCAAGCCTGTTCTTCAAGACCGTTTTTTGGACGACCTTGTTGTTCAGCCTGTTGCTGCAGCACGAAAAGTTGATCATTGAACTCTTCGCGGGTGACTTTCTCACCGTTTACTTTTCCTAAAACGTCAGGATTCTTACCAAAAACCTTGTCGATACTATCCGGGTTTACCAAGAACGCCAAAAGCGCTAAGGCTATTACACCCATTAAAAGCCAAGGCTTACTCCTAATCTGTCCTAAAATTGCCATTTTATAAATTATAGTTTTTTATCAGTTTGCGAAAATACACATTTTTAAGAAATTACAGAAATAGAAGTGCTTAATTTTGACTTTTAATGTAAAGATTAACTAAAAAAGGAAATTTTGACCGCATTTTTAAGTAAAAAACAAATGGCATAAGTATTGTGCATTTCTAGAATATTATAATATGCCACACGTTTTCAGCGCATCTTATAAAAAATCCCAATAACGATAAAAAACGAAAATGACAATTTGTCATTCGATTGACTATGACAGAATTTGAAGATATTAGTTTAGAAGAAATGATCGGCGACGGTTTTGATATTGTCACTGAAGAAATCAATCTTTCCGACTTCGCAGAGACTGATAAAAATTCCGAACAGAAAATATTCCCTATACTTCCCGTAAGAAATATGGTCATGTTCCCCAATGTGGTAATTCCTATTACTGCAGGGAGAAAGACCTCAATACAACTTCTTGAGGAAGCACAAAAGAACGGAGATTTCATTGGAATTGTAAGCCAAAAAAATTCGGATGTGGAACAACCTTCCGAAAAAGATATTTATACAACCGGTACATTGGCCAAGATCATTAAGATCATCAAGCTCCCGGAAGGTAATATTACTGCTATTACAAAAGGTTTTCACCGATTTAAGATTAAAAAGATCATTGAAAACCAACCTTATTTCAGAGCAGAAATATCAAAATTAAAAGATACCCAGCCTAAAGATCAGGAGGAATACGAGGCATTGCTGGAAAATATCAAGGATCTTGCTTTAAAGATCATTGAACTGGACCCTAATATTCCTAATGCAGCAAATTTCGCAATCAAAAACATCAACAATAATGATGATCTTCTGAATTTCATCTGTACCAACGCCAATTTTTCTTCGATTGCCAAGCAAAAGCTTCTTGAAGAGAAAAGCCTGATGATAAGGGCTAAGCAATGCTACGAAATGATGCATGAGGATTTCAGAAAACTTGAATTGAGAAATCAAATTCATCAGAAGACTTCAAAAGATCTTGACAAGCAGCAAAGAGAATATTTTCTGAATCAACAGATCAGAACCATCCAGGAAGAACTGGGCGGAGGACCTGAAAGTGATATTGAAGATCTAATTACCAAGGCTAAAACGAAGAAATGGAGCAAGGAAGTAGAGGAACATTTCCAAAAGGAAATCAACAGGCTGCAACGTCAGAATCCTAATTCTCCGGACTATAATGTACAGAGAAACTATCTGGATTTCTTTACAGATCTTCCATGGGAAACCTATACAAAAGATATTTTTGATATTGCAAAGGCTGAAAAGGTACTAGACAAGGCACATTTCGGACTGGAAGATATCAAGAAAAGAATTCTGGAGCACATGGCTGTTTTAAAATTAAAAAACAACATGAAATCTCCTATCTTATTATTGGTAGGGCCTCCGGGAGTGGGTAAAACATCTTTAGGAAAATCTATTGCAGATGCTTTAGGAAGAAAATATGTAAGATTATCACTCGGTGGTCTTCATGACGAAAGCGAAATCCGCGGACATAGAAAAACATATATTGGTGCTATGGCGGGAAGGATTTTGCAATCTATCAAAAAATCCGGTACTTCAAACCCGGTAGTCGTTCTTGATGAGATTGATAAAATTGCACAAGGTATCCATGGTGACCCAAGCTCAGCACTTCTAGAAGTTCTTGATCCTGAACAAAATAAGTCTTTTTATGACAATTTCCTTGAGATGGGGTATGATTTGTCAAAAGTAATGTTCATTGCTACGGCCAATTCTCTTTCAACGATACAGACTCCTCTTTTGGACAGAACGGAAATCATTCAGATTGCCGGCTATACCTTGGAAGAAAAGACTGAGATTGCGAAAAGACATTTAATCAAGAAACAACAGGAAGAAAATGGCTTAGATGCTAAATCATTCAAACTTGGAAATGTAGAGCTTAAGCATATTATAGAAGCCCATACCTCTGAAAGCGGTGTAAGAACTCTGGAGAAAAGAATTGCTGCCGTTGCAAGATGGGCAGCTCTTCAGACTGCTCTGGTAAAAGATTATGATCCAAAAATTTCAGTGGAAAAAGTAGATGAGATCCTTGGTGTACCAAGACCAAGAAGCTTATCTGAAATCACCGGGGTTCCAGGTGTTGTAACAGGTCTTGCATGGACAAGTGTTGGTGGGGATATCCTTTATATTGAAAGTATCCTAAGCAACGGAAAAGGTTCTTTGACGATGACCGGAAACCTAGGAACAGTAATGAAGGAATCTGCTACGATTGCCCTGGAATATATTAAAGCCAAGCATGACGAACTGGGAATCTCTCAGGAAGAACTGGATAAGAAAAACATCCACGTCCATGTTCCTGAAGGAGCAACTCCTAAAGACGGACCTTCTGCGGGTATTGCGATGCTGACTTCAATGGTTTCTTCTTTTAAAAACAAAAAGATAAAACCTCACCTTGCCATGACGGGAGAAATTACACTAAGAGGAAAAGTACTTCCTGTAGGAGGAATCAAAGAAAAACTTCTTGCTGCAACAAGAGCAGGAGTCAAAGATGTTATTCTTTGTGAAGCCAACAGAAAAGACGTGGAAGAGATCAAAAAAGATTATTTGAAAAATCTAAGCATCCATTACGTCAACAGAATGGAGGAAGTAATTGACATCGCTATTGAAGCATAAAACAATTTATAACATATTAACTTCTCAATAAGGAAACACGTTCTGATATTCAGAGCGTGTTTCTGTTTTATAAATAAAAAAACAGAATTTTATTTATTGGGTGGAATAAAATTTGCTTCATTACAAGAAAAACCCTGAAGGATTGAATAAAAATTTTTCAATTCAGTGGGGTTTTCTTATTTTTATTCCACACTACAGATTTTATAGATTATGAATTTTCTTAGACTCCCTTTCCTTCTCAAGCTTTCGCTGGTGGTGGTTTCCATTATCGGCCTTGGTTATCTTCTGGCATTAGGACAGAGTATTTTAGCTCCGTTTTTTCTAGCATTCCTGCTAGCTATGCTGTTTTTACCGGCTGCCACTTTTATGGAAAAAAAGTTAAAGTTTCCAAGATCAATGTCTACCATGACCTCGGTATTTATTATGCTGATGATTTTAGGTGGAATCATTTATTTCTTTACCAATCAGCTCTCTGATTTCAGCAAGGATCTTCCCCACCTTAAAGAACAGTTCACAACTGTTTTTAATGGTTTGCAGCACTGGGTTTCCAAAAAATTCAATGTGAAAGTGGATGAACAGGTAGATTATATCAACCAGGGATTGAATAAACTACTATCTTCTTCAGGAATGATTTTAGGGTTTACTTTTGGGATATTTTCAACGGGATTCGGATTTATTATATTTTTCACCCTGTTTTTTATCTTTATTTTAAATTACAGAAGGCTTTTAAATAATTTTATCGTTACTGTTTTCAACGAAAGACATAAAGCGAGTGTACAGGAAGCTGTAAGTGAGATTCGTATTATGACCAAGAAATATATCTTCGGACTTTTTCTACAGGTAATTATCGTATCTATTCTTACTTCAATCCTTCTTACAATTCTGGGTGTGAAATATGCTATTCTTTTAGGAGTTCTGACAGGATTACTAAACGTCATTCCGTATCTGGGAATTTTTATTTCTCTTTTAATTTCATGTTTTATAGCATTTGCCACTTCAACTCCTTCCACATGTATTTATGTTGCATTGGGGTATATTGCGATTCATGCGGTAGATGGAAATATTGTTCTTCCATTTGTTGTAGGTTCCAAAGTAAAGATCAATGCTTTATTTTCCTTTATTGGTATTCTTTTAGGAGAACATCTTTGGGGAATTGCAGGAATGTTCCTGTGTATTCCAGCCATTGCTATTATTAAAATTATCTGTGAAAGAGTGGATGACCTTAAACCTTGGGGGAGATTATTGGGTGAAGAACAGAAGCCCAATAAAAAGAAGAAAAGCTATAAGATTTCTAAAAATATTACCCTGGAGGAAATGGATTAGAATATGAGTAATAAATAATGGATAATAACGGGTAAGCGAGATCATTTCGGACCTGAACTTTATATAAAAAAGAAGACTGCCTTTTTCAAGACAGTCTTTTTATATTTTACTAGGGAAGAGCGCAGTATGGGCTCATTCCGTTTGGACAGGTTTCTGTACATAGAATATTGGCTTGAATATCCGGACAGTATCCATAATCCGGTGGTGGTGTCGTACCTCCGCCCCCACCTAAACAAGGATCACCAGGCGGAATTTTACATGGACATCCTATTGGGCCTATATCACATTTTCCAATGCCACCGCCCCCTTGAATTTCTCTTAAATCCGTACGGTTTAATTTTTTTAAGCTTTTCAACATAATATTTTTATTAGTTTTTGTTTGCATCTCAAATATAGATAATAAAATTATTCAAAATCTAACATTAACCTATCATTAACATTAATTAAATGTTTTTTATAAAAATTAAATCAACGAATCCTATTTTTATTTTACATTTGATGTAAAATCATCAATTATGAAAATAGTAAAATTCATTTTATGCTTACTTTTCGGGCTTATGTTTATTAATGCCGGATTAAACAAGTTTTTTAATTATATGCCAATGGAGAAACCTACTCCAGAGCAAATGAAACTTTTCTCTGCTTTTGGAGAAATCAGCTGGCTGATGCCTTTGGTGGGTATTGTAGAAGTCATTGGCGGATTATTATTCATTTTTCCAAAAACAAGAGCGTTAGGGGCCATTGTTATTTTACCTGTCATGGTAGGAATTGTTACCCACGTTTTCACGATGGATAAATCTCCAATGGGCATGAGCATCGCCGGGGTGATGTTCCTGATCAACCTTTGGATCATTATTGACAATAAAGAAAAATACAAGCATTTAGTTTCATAAGCTGCAGGTAATAGATTTCAGGTTGTAGCACCTATAACCTGAAACCTATCATCTACTACCTGTTCCCTACACAAAAGCACTGAATCCTGTAATCGATCGTCCTACGATGAGCGAGTTGATTTCTTTTGTTCCTTCATAGGAATAAATGGCTTCGGCATCGGCTACAAAACGAGCGACATCATATTCCAGCAAAATTCCGTTTCCACCCAGCACTTCTCTTGCTCTGGAAACAATATCTCTTGTTCTGAGTGTACAGAAAACTTTAGCCAACGAAGCATGTTCATCTTTTAAAATTCCTTCATCCTGCATTTCAGACAGCCTAAAAACCATGGTCTGCATTGCAGTAAGGTTAGACAGCATTTCTACCAGATGTCCCTGAATCATTTGAAATGAGGCGATAGGTCTTCCAAACTGTTCTCTTTTTCGGGTATAATCTAAAGCACTTTCGTAAGCTCCACGCGCACAACCTGTTGCCATCCATGCCACTCCTGCTCTTGTCATTCTCAGTACTTTTCCAGTATCTTTAAATGAATTGGCGTTCTGCAAACGATTTTCTTCGGTTACAAGACAGTCTTTTAAGGTGATCAATCCGTTCTGCACGATCCTTAAAGCCATTTTTCCTTTGATCTTTTCTACGGAATATCCAGGATTATCTTTTTCTACAATAAATCCTTTTACTTCTCCACTGTCTAAATCTCTTGCCCAGATAATGATAATATCAGCAAAAGTGGCATTCCCAATCCATTTTTTCTGACCGTTCAGTACCCATCCTTCAGGTGTTTTTTTACAGGTTACAGTCAATCCGCCTGCTGCCCCGGAACCCACTTCCGGTTCTGTAAGCCCAAAAGCTCCTATTTTTTCAAATTTCTGCATCTGCGGAAGCCATTTCTGTTTCTGCTCTTCGGAACCACAGATATAAATAGATCCCATCGCCAGCCCCGACTGTACTCCAAAAAATGTGGCAATAGAAGCATCTATTCTCGCCATCTCCATCGCAATAACACCTTCCATCAGGAAAGGCATTCCCGGACAGCCGTATCCTTCATAGGTAACACCGCAGATATCCAGTTTTTGGAATTTCGGAATCAGTTCAAAAGGAAATTCATCTCTAAGCCAGTAATGGTTCACCAGAGGTTTTACTTCTTTTTCCATGAATGCTCTTACTTTAAGCTGAATTTCGCGCTGTTCGGGAGTCAGAGTATGGTAGATATCATAGAAGTCTCCATCAATAGGGGGAAGTTCCTTCTTTTTCTTTTCCGGATCAAGCATTTTCATAAGCCCGGAAAGCTGTTTATCATCCAGTTTTGAAAAATTATGCATCAGTTTTGGCAG
The DNA here is from genome assembly GCF_021869745.1 of Chryseobacterium sp. MEBOG07. Taxonomy (NCBI): domain Bacteria; kingdom Pseudomonadati; phylum Bacteroidota; class Flavobacteriia; order Flavobacteriales; family Weeksellaceae; genus Chryseobacterium; species Chryseobacterium sp. MEBOG07. The sequence continues at coordinate 580,287 of NZ_CP084579.1, read as the reverse complement.
ATCTACTTTTTGAGAAATGGCACTCAGCTGATCAAAATCTATGGATGTGAATAGTCCTATTGCGTTTCTGATTTTGGAAAAGGTATTTGACATAATGATAGATTGTAGTTTTGGTTTGTAAAAGATAAGCAAAAATTGCTCCGAAAGCAATGTGCAAAGCCCAACCGTGTTTTACAAAGCATTTAATTTCAACTCATTAAAACAGAATATTCCGTTTACAAGTTTTTTACTTTTGATTTTCAAGCGTTACAAAAGATCCTGACTGAACTTTGACTCAAGCAAAAACATTAAAAATAAACGCTATGAAAACCACTTACATTAAATTATCTCTATCTGCTGTTCTTTTATTAGGTATTTATTCATGTAAAAAAGGCGAAGTTTCTTCTACAGACCTTGAAGCCTATGCTACTACAGATTCAGCAACGGCAGTTGTATCAGACAGTATCTCATCTGTTGCAGATATGAAAGTAAAAGACAAACAGTTCATCAAGACTGCAGATGTCAATATGGAAGTAAAAGATGTGTACAATGCAACCATCGCTATTGAAAAATCGGTTCAGGAGCTTGGAGGATTTGTTACCAACAGCAATCTTCAAAGTAATGTGGTTTCTGAAAGCACCTACAACACTTCTAATGAAGAAGCTATGCTGGTCAAAAAATATCAGACAGAAAATACAATGCAGGTGCATATTCCGACTGAAAAACTAGGTGAACTTTTAATGTCAATTAATACGAACAAATTATTTCTTAATTCCAGATCCATTAATGCGGAAGATGTGACTGCCAACATCAAATATTCTGAACTTGAAGGGAAAAGAAATCAAAAAACCTCTGAAAATATCAGCAAGCTGAAAACCAATAAGGATAAAGTAAACTTAGATGATAAAAATATGTCTGAAGGAAATCTTCAAAAGCTGTCAAGTATGAATATGACAGACGATCTTAAATACAGCACCATTCAGATTTACATCAAAGAACCTCAATTGCGTATTGCAGAAATTGCGGTTACCAACACAACAAGCATTGATAATAAATATAAATACAATTTCATTTATGACGCCAAAGATGGCTTTGTTTATGGTTTCTACTTGATCCAGAAAATCATAGTGGCTCTTATCAACATCTGGCCGATCCTATTAATTGCAGCTGCAGTGATCTATTTCCTAAGAAAAAAAGAATTTCAAAGCCTGGGCAACCAAAAATTCAAGAATAAAAAAAACATTCCTAACCAATTGGTTATCATCATAATTTTAGATTTTACAACCTCCTTTTCCGGGAGGTTTTTATTTTTTTTGAAAAAAAACTGTAACGATTGTAATGCCTGCTTTACCTACTCTTTAAAATAATAGAAAATCAAAAAAAATTAATAGTATGAAAAATTTAGTAAAACTTGGATTCGCAGCGTTATTATCAATGAGTATGACAACTGCAAAAGCACAGAAAGCAACTACCAACAATGACAACAGCCTGCTATGGGAAGTATCCGGGAATGGTCTCTCTAAGCCTTCTTATATTACCGGAACTTTTCATATCTTATGCAGTAAAGATTTTGAAATAAAATCTAAGGTATTGAAAGCGCTTGAGAAATCTGAAAATTTTGTCATGGAGATCAATTATACAGATCCTGCTGAAATAAAATCGCTACAAAAAATGTATAAGACAGATAAAAAAATATCAGATCAGCTTTCTCCGGATGAAGCCAAAGAGCTGAATACAATTCTGGCTGATTACGGGACGGATTTAAAAAGCATTGACTCATCAAGTTCACAAGCACTGTATGCTCTGCTTTCTACTAAAGCAATACCATGTCCCCAGACTGAAATAAAGCTCTACGAAATAGAACTTCTTCAGAAAGCAATAAAAGATAAAAAAACGGTCAGAGGACTTGAAAAGGTAGAAGATCAGATGAAAAGCATGAATGAAGCTTATAACCTGAAAAGCACCATCACCCAGCTAAAAATGAGTAAGGAATATGAAATCCTTTTTAAACAGATGATAGAAGCTTTTAAAAATGAAAATGTACAATTACTTTACAGTCTTTTTAAGGATGAAAGGTTTATGAATACCCAACAGGAAAAAGCAATGCTTACCGACAGAAATCAAAATTGGGTAAAAGCAATGCCTGAAATAATGAAAAACCAAAGTTCTTTATTTGCGGTGGGTGGATCTCATCTTATGGGCGAAAATGGTATTATCCCTCTTCTACAGGCAAAAGGTTATACTGTAAAACCTGTATCAAGTTTATAATCATAACCAAACCATGAAACTATTGTGAGCAATCCAACTGAAACTGCTTTTTTAAAGCTTGTCAACCAGCACAAGGGTATTTTGTACAAAGCCTCGCGGATCTATGCAGATTCTGTAGAGGACCGGGAAGACTTGCAGCAGGAAATCCTTATCCAGCTTTGGAAATCCTACCAGACCTTCAAAGGGAACAGTGAGTTTTCTACCTGGATGTATCGGGTTGCCATCAATACTGCTATTACGTATTTAAAAAAAGAAAAGCAGAGGTCCAATAACCACACAGATGCTTCTACTTATTTTGAAGTACAACAGGAAGACTATAATCCCACTAAGGACAGACAGCTGGAAATCTTCTACAGTGCCGTTCAGGAATTGAACTCTTTAGAAAAAGCAGTCATATTTTATTTCATGGAAGGGATGTCTCACAAAGAAATAGGGAACAATTTAGGACTCAGTGAAGGCAATGCCCGTGTAAAACTCAACAGAACAAAAGAAAAAATACAACAAATCATAAAAAAATCAGGCTATGAATTTTGATCAATTAAAAGAACAATGGAATAACGAAGGCGGCAGCGTTCATATTCCTGACACTATAGAACAATTAAAAGAAAGTAAACATCCTATAGAAAAGATTCAAAAGAGTATGAAAAAGGAATTTCCTGCACAGGTTCTTTCCATCATACTTATTGGGTTCTTCCCGCTACTATTTCAATTTCCTTCTTCACAGTATATCATTTATTATATATCTTACGCTGTATTGGTAGTAGTATCCTGTTATTATTTATTCGGATTTTATCAATTTTACAAACAAGCAGAACTTTATACCGGAAACACAAGAAACAGCCTGTGGAAGATCTATCACGAACTCAAGTTAAACATGGAAAGATACCAGTCTTTTGGTTTCTTGTTACTTCCCCATTTTCTAATAACCCTAGGGTTACTCGCTTTTAATCTGTTGGAGAAAAAGGGTGAGTCGTTAGCTGACATTACCGATAAACATCAACTATCACTCATTTTATTAGTATTGATAGGTGTTTTAGCCATTGTAGTAAGTATTATCTTATGGACAAAATATATTTACGGACCTGGTGCCAGACAATTGGAAAAGATCCTGAATGAAATGGAAGAATAGTTTAACAGCTTTTTTATACACCCTAAAAATGAAGTCTCAGAGAATATCTGAGGCTTTGTTTTTTAAAAAATTGTTATTTCTCATCTTCAAATTTATCTGAGGTTTTATTTTTCCGTAAATTTGCAAATCAGAAATAAATCATTATAGATTGTCAGTAATTTTGATCTAATACATGATTTTCTGAAGTATAAAAATTCTGTACTATGCTATCAAAAATAAATCCAACACAAACTAATAGCTGGAAGGCACTTGACGAACACTTCGGTGGAAATGATTTTGATCTTAGAAGCCTTTTCCATTATAATCCGAACCGTTTTAGCGAGTTTTCCCTGCAAAAGGACAACTATCTTTTTGATTATTCTAAAAATCTAATCGATTCAAGAACGAAGGAGCTTTTATTACAATTGGCTGAAGAAAGCCAGTTAAAGGATGCCATTTCTAAAATGTTCTCCGGAGATAAAATAAATGAAACAGAAGGAAGAGCGGTTTTGCATACGGCATTAAGAGATTTCTCTGACCGTGAAATTCTTGTAGACGGAGAAAATATCAAACCAAAAATCAAGAGAGTTCTTGACCACATGAAATCTTTTTCTGAGAAAATTATTTCAGGAGAGCACAAAGGTTTCAGCGGAAAAGAGATCACTGATGTTGTGAACATTGGTATTGGAGGCTCAGATCTGGGACCTGTAATGGTTTGTTCAGCTTTAAAGCATTTTAAAACAAGATTAGATGTTCACTTTGTTTCCAATGTGGACGGAAACCATATCGCAGAAGTGGTAAAAAACTTAAATCCTGAAACCACTTTATTCATCATTGCTTCCAAAACATTTACCACTCAGGAAACAATGACCAATGCAAATTCAGCTAAGGATTGGTTCCTAAAAGCTGGAAAACAGGAAGATGTTGCCAAACATTTCGTTGCGCTGTCTACTAATATTGAAGCCGTTAAAAAATTCGGAATTGCTGAAGAAAATATTTTTGAGTTCTGGGATTGGGTAGGCGGAAGATATTCACTTTGGAGTGCTATCGGATTAAGCATTGTTCTTTCTGTAGGATATGAAAACTTCGAACAGCTTTTAAAAGGAGCTTTTGATACAGACCAACACTTCCAGACTGCAGATTTCTCTGAAAATGTTCCTGTATTAATGGGACTTCTTGGGATCTGGTATCGTAATTTCTACGCTGCAACAACTTATGCAATCTTACCTTACTCCCAGTATTTGGACAGATTTGCGGCCTATCTTCAACAGGGAGATATGGAAAGCAACGGAAAATGTGTAGACAGAAATGGTGAATTCGTAGAATATGAAACGGGACCTATTATCTGGGGAGAACCTGGTACAAACGGTCAGCACGCTTTCTACCAGTTGATCCACCAAGGTACAGAATTGATTCCGGCAGATTTTATTGCCTATGCAAAAAGCCCGAACCAAGTTTCTGACCATCAGGATATATTATTAGCGAACTTTTTCGCTCAGACTGAAGCACTTGCCTTCGGAAAGCTGGAAGAGGAAGTGGAAGAAGAACTTAGAAATTCAGGGAAATCTGATGAAGAAATAGACAGATTGATCAATTTCAAGGTTTTCCACGGAAACACTCCTACCAACTCTATATTATTCAAGGAATTAACTCCTTTTTCATTAGGCCAGCTGATCGCTTTGTATGAACACAAAATTTTCGTTCAGGGAGTTATCTGGAATATTTTCAGCTTCGACCAGTTTGGAGTGGAATTAGGAAAAGTATTAGCCAGTAAAATCCTTCCTGAGCTTGAGAACAATGAGGCAATAAACTCTCACGACAGCTCTACCAATGGATTGATCAGTTACTATAAAGAAAATAAATAGTACGTAAAAAGAAAGTAAAAGTAAATCTATAAAGTAAAAAAGTAAAAATGGCAGAAATTCTTGACGGACTTAAAGTATCCAAAGAAATAAAAGCAGAGATCAAGGTTGAAGTAGACAAGATTCTCGAAAGCAAAAGAAGAGCTCCGCATTTGGTGGCTATTCTTGTAGGAAATAATGGAGCAAGCAAAGCCTATGTAAACTCTAAAGTGAAAGACTGTGAGGAAGTAGGATTTCAGTCCAGCTTAATTAAATTTCCTAGTACAGTTTCTGAATCTGAGTTACTAGAAAAAATTGACGAGCTTAATAAATCTAAAGCAGTAGACGGATTTATCGTTCAGCTGCCTTTACCAGATCAGATAGATCAGGAAAAGATCATCAATGCTATTGACCCAAGAAAAGACGTGGATGGTTTTCACCCTGAAAATTTTGGAAAAATGGCTCTTGAAATGGATACATTCTTGCCAGCAACTCCATTTGGGATTTTAACATTATTGGAAAGATATAATATTGAAACCAAAGGAAAAGACTGTGTAATTATCGGAAGAAGTAAAATTGTAGGAAGACCAATGAGCATCCTGATGGGAAGAAAAGATTTCCCTGGAAACTCTACTGTTACCCTTACACACTCATATACGAAAGACATCGAAGAATACACAAGAAAAGCAGACATTGTGATTACCGCTTTGGGAGATCCTCATTTCTTGAAAGGAGATATGATCAAGGAAGGAGCCGTAATTATTGACGTGGGTATTACCAGAGTGGATAACGACTCTCCAAAAGGATATTACCTTGCAGGTGACGTAGATTTTGACAGCTGTGCTGCAAAAGCAGGCTGGATTACACCGGTACCTGGAGGTGTAGGCCCAATGACAAGAGCAATGTTGATGAAAAATACCATCATCGCTTACAAAACTTCGGTCTATAACGACTAATTTTAAAATGAATAAAGAAGAAGATATTTTATTAAAAGAAGGTAAAATGCTCCCTGTAATGGAGCATTTTTACACTTTACAAGGAGAAGGAGCACACACTGGAAAAGCCTCTTATTTTATCAGACTTGGAGGCTGCGATGTCGGCTGTCACTGGTGTGATGTAAAAGAAAGCTGGGATCCGAAACTCCACCCTTTGATGAATGCAGTAGAAATTGCAGAAATGGCTGCCAAACATTGTAAAACAATTGTTTTAACAGGTGGTGAACCATTAATGTGGAATTTAGAAATATTGACCTCTAGGCTAAAAGAACTGGGGTGCACAGTACATATCGAAACTTCAGGAGCTTATCCTATGAGCGGGCACCTTGACTGGATTACGCTTTCTCCAAAGAAAACAGGATTACCTAAAGAAGAGATCTATCAAAAAGCCAATGAGCTTAAAATGATCATTTTCAATCAGCATGACTTTACCTTCGCGCAAGAGCAGGCTTCAAAAGTTTCTGAAAACTGCAGGCTTTATCTTCAAAGTGAATGGAGCAAGAGAGATGACATGTATCCTAAGATCACAGACTTCATCCTGGAACATCCGGAATGGCAGGCTTCAGTTCAGACTCATAAATATCTGAATATCCCTTAAAAAAGCGTAAATTAGCTGGTCTTATAAGCTATAATACCGTTAGATGCAGAGAATTCGATACTCTAGATACTTGAAATCGATCATTATGTTGCTTGACCTCATGGTTATTGCATCTATTTTTATATTCTTTTTTATAAGCAGAAACGAAAGTTTAAAATACCATAAAGAAACCTGGTATCAAAATATTTTTTCTCTGATTCTGTTGTTTTTGTTCTGGGTACTTCTGAGTGGTAGAACAAAAATATACAACATTCCGAGAAACCTTACATATACCTTGTTTCTTGAACGCCTTTTAATCCATTTCCTCTTTTTTATACTGGGCGTTCTGCTTATAGGGAAGGTAAGTAATAATGCATTTTTCAATTCGGATATTTACTGGCTTTCATTTTATCTTTTTATTTTCATCTTCCTGACAAAATCATTGATCTATTTTGCGATCAAATATTTACGATCTCTGGGAGCTAATTACAGAAATGTAATGTTTTTAGGAGACCATCAGTCTACAGATATTCTGAAAAATATCTTTATGGACCGTAAAGACTATGGATACAGGATATTTGAATATGACAGTTCTGATATTAACATCAGTGAACTGGTTACTTTCTGGAAAAAGAACGGGATTCACACCTTGTTTTTATCCATGGAAAACTCTTACGATGAAAAGATTGAGAATGAGATTTTCAAACTGGCGGAGGATAACAAGATTCATATTTCATTGATTCCGAGTATCACGCAAAGCGATTTTTTCCTGTATGATCTTGGATATATACAAACCCAGCCGGTTCTTAATCAGGCAAGATATCCATTAGATTATTATTCCAATTTTCTGATGAAAAGAACTTTTGATATTTTCTTTTCTATCCTGATATTGACACTGGTCTGTTCCTGGGTATTTCCCATTATTGCCATTCTTATTAAGGCGACTTCCAAAGGTCCGGTCTTTTTCCTTCAGAAAAGATATGGTTTTCATGAAGAGGTTTTCAATTGTATCAAATTCAGAACGATGATTGTGAACGATGAGTCTGCAACGAAAACAACCTCTGTAAATGATTCCAGAATTACCAAAGTAGGTAAATTTTTAAGAAAAACCAGCCTTGATGAGCTTCCACAGTTCATTAATGTATTGAAAGGTGAGATGTCTGTCGTAGGACCAAGGCCGCATATGCTTTCTGTAGACAATTATTATAAACCAAAAATCGGAAGATACAGCTTAAGGAGTATGGTTAGTCCGGGAATTACAGGATTGGCACAGGTGAATGGATTGCGTGGTGATTTTGGAGACGTGGAAGTAGAAATGAAAAAAAGAGTGCTGGCGGATGCTTTCTATGTAAGAAACTGGAGCTTTGTACTCGATCTGGTTATTATTTTAAAAACCGTTTTATTGGTTATAGGAGGTGATAAAAATGCCAAATAAAGATCATAATAAGGTAAATATTGAAATAATTTTAACACAAAACTAGGCTTTAGTCTTATTCTCGACTCTAGCCCAATTAAATAAAAAAGTCTAATTTAGCAGTATGTTAAAAAAGTTTTTCACAGCAGTAGGGGAATACATGATCCTCTTGGGAAAATCCCTGCAGAAACCTCAGAAAATGAGAGTTTTCTGGAAGCTGTTCATGAGAGAAATTAATGATTTGGGAGTGAATTCTTTCGGACTTGTCATCTTCACATCCATCTTCGTGGGGGCAGTAGTTGCTATTCAAATGTTCAATAACTTTGATGCTTCTTCATTTCCTATTCCACCTTCATTTGTAGGATATGCTACGAAAGCGGTATTGGTTTTGGAATTCGCACCTACAATCATCAGTCTGATCTTAGCAGGTAAAGTAGGATCCTATATTGCATCCAGTATCGGAACGATGAGAGTTTCCGAACAGATAGATGCTTTGGATATTATGGGAGTAAATTCACCCAATTTTCTGATCCTTCCGAAAATTATCGCATGTATGATTTTTAACCCTCTTCTTATCGCTATCAGTATTGTATTCGGTATCGGAGGTGGTTATATTGCCGGGATATTAACAGGAAACTGGACAGAGAATGATTATATCGTTGGTATCCAAATGTATATGCCCAATTTATTTGTTTACTATGCATTTACCAAGACAACCGTTTTTGCTTTTATCATTGCTACTGTGCCGTCTTATTTCGGATACAATGTAAAAGGAGGATCTTTGGAAGTAGGTAGGGCCAGTACACAGGCAGTTGTATGGACAATGGTATTTATTATCATTTCCGAATTAATTTTAACCCAATTAATATTAAGCTAATGATTGAGGTAAAAGATCTTAAGAAAAGTTTTGATGACGTTGAAGTATTGAAAGGAATTTCAACTTCATTTGATAAAGGAAAAGTAAACTTAATTATTGGGCAGAGTGGTTCCGGGAAAACAGTTTTTCTAAAAAGTCTGTTGAATGTGTATATGCCATCTTCAGGAGAAATTTTATTTGACGGCCGTAATGTAAATACCATGAACAGAGATGAAAAACAGCATCTTCGTGCAGAAATCGGAACGGTATTTCAGGGAAGTGCATTATTTGATTCCCTTACGGTAGAAGAGAATATTATGTTCCCACTTGATATGTTCACCAATCTTACTTACAGAGAAAAAAAGAAAAGGGTTTTTGAGGTAATCGGAAGAGTACATCTTGATAAAGCTGATAGAAAATACCCTTCAGAGATCTCAGGAGGAATGCAGAAAAGGGTTGCCATTGCCAGAGCTATTGTCAACAATCCTAAATATTTATTCTGTGATGAGCCCAATTCCGGACTCGATCCGTATACTTCAAAGATCATTGATGATCTTCTTTATGAAATCACAAAAGAGTACAATACAACTACCATTATCAATACTCACGATATGAACTCTGTGATGACGATTGGCGAGAAAATTGTATACCTACGATTGGGAATCAAAGAATGGGAAGGGAACAAAGACATTCTGATTACTGCAGGCAATAAAAATCTGATTGATTTCGTTTATTCTTCAGAACTGTTTAAAGAGCTGAGAGAATATTTACTTGAGAATAATAAAACGATTGAAAATACAAATACAAAAATAGACGATAATGAAAAAGGCACTTAGTATAGCGTTATTAGGGTTTTCAATGTGGGCTTCTGCACAGATTTCTCTGGCAGGTAAGGCTAACTTAATTTTTCCTACAGGCTCACCTTCATGGTCCAACATTAAAGGAACAGTGAATGATGCCATTGGCGGAACAGGTAAAAATAATGTAGGTTTCAATGTGGGACTTTCATTAAAAGTGGGTCTTCCTACTTCACTGTTTGTGATGCCGGAAATCTACTATACTCACTTCAAAAACGAGTTTACTACACAGAACACTACTTTTGATGTTAAAAGCAACCGTATAGATGTACCCGTTCTTTTGGGATACAATCTTTTAGGAAATATGCTGGGCGTTTTCGTTGGACCTGTCGGAAGTTTCAACTTAAACAAAGACAATACTTACAACGACTTTAAAGAAAATGCTAAAAATGATTTTACAGTAGGATACCAGTTTGGTGCTCAGCTTGAAATCAAAAAATTTCTTGTAAATGCAAGATATGAAGGTGCTTTCAGTAAGGATGAAAGAAACTTTATCAACAGAGTTTCCGGTTCGGAAATCAGATATGACAACAGACCTAACTTGTTTATGGTAGGTTTAGGATATAAATTCTAATCAAGTATCGAAAATAACAACTTTTAAACCCTCAAATTAAATTTGAGGGTTTTTATTTTGATCTTCAAGTTCAGCTTGGCGTTTTGCAATTTCTGCAGCCTGCTTTTCCAGATCTTCTTTGTCTTTCTGCAGCTGTTTGAATTCTTTTTTCTTCTGTTCCGCTTTGATAGCGCTTCCCTTACTTAAATATCCTACCATTCCTCCAATGATAAGTCCTATCCCAACGCCTGCCATCACTCCCATGATGTGAGAGATTTTTATTTGTTCTACGGCAAAATCAGTCGTTAGATAGAAAAGTAATGCAGAAACAGCCAAAAGTATAAGTCCGGTAATTGATAAACTCTTCATAATATTGTGTTTAAGTGGTTGTATAAAAAAGCCTTACCAAATTTACTAAAAATTTAATAAGGCCTTACTCAAGATTAAAATTCTAATTATATTTTTCCTCCTGCAGCCTTATAGTATTCTAATGCTTTCGGAAGATCTTTGTTGATATCTGAAATTCTTGTTTCCGGATTCGGGTGGGTAGATAAGAACTCAGGTTGTCTTGATCCTGTAGATGCTGCCTCCATTCTGTTCCAGAAAGGAATTGCTGCTCTCGGATCATATCCTGCCATAGACATCAGGTAAAGCCCCATTTCATCAGCTTCAGATTCCTGACCTCTTCCGTATTTCAATAAAGCAACCTGTGAGCCGATAGGATATACCTTCTGGAAAACACTTGCCCATTGTGAATTTGAGATCGTTCCTCCCAGGATAGCCCCTCCGTACTGAGCAACCATTGCCTGAGAAATTCGTTCGTTTCCATGTCCTGCCAATGCGTGAGAAACCTCATGCCCCAATACTACAGCAAGACCATTATCGTCTTTGGTAACCGGTAATATTCCGGTGTATACAGCCACTTTGCCACCAGGCATACACCAGGCATTCAGCTCGCTGCTCTGCAAAAGATTGAATTCCCAGCTGTAAGTAGCAAGATCTGCTGATCTTCCTATACTCTGATAATATCTTTCTGCTGCGCTCTTAATTCTACTTCCTACATTTACCACTCTTTTTGCATCTGCTGTACCGGTAATCACTTTACCTTTAGACAATGTCGTTCTGTATTCCTGTGAAGACATTGTTAAAATTTCCGAATTGTTGGCCAGCTGTAAAGAAGACCTTCCTGTAATCGGGTTTGTAGTACAGGCAGCAGCCAACAGAGCAACAGCTCCCATTCCAAATAGATGTGTAACTTTCATAGTTTGAGTGTTAATAATTCAACCTTTACAATTTTTATTCCAAAATATTTCAGAAAGAATATATTTGCATACATTTTGCTATTTAAATGTAATAATTATTTCATTATGAAAAAGTATATTTCTTTACTGAGTATTTTTGGATTTCTGTTCTTTTTTCAAAGTTGTGCATCACAGGGTTCATTAGATCCGAAAATCGTGAACACCTTGGTAGATTCTCAGGAGTTCACCTTCCATGCAGAAAGAGCCAATCCTACGAATTATGATGTTATCAATGTCATGAATTCTATGCCTAATGCCACTGCAACAAGATTGCTTAATCTGAATGGAGATTATACAATTGATGTAACTAAAAATACACTGGACGTAGTATTACCTTACTTCGGAAGGGTATTCAACCCAAGCTATGGAAATGCAGGTGACAACAGCTACAGATTCACTTCAAAAGATTTTACTGTCAATAAAACTCAGAATAAAAAAGGAACCTGGACATTAAAGTTCAAGCCTAAGGATGTAAGAACCATAGATGAAGTCAATATTGAGATCTTTAAAAACGGTAAAGCTTTCGTTTCTATGAGAAGTAATGACAGACAACCCATTACTTATGACGGATATGTTTCTAAAACTGAGGTAAAACAGGAAAAAGAGAAACCTTAATCCCTGTTTTCGTTAGATAAAAATTTCTCTACAAATAATTTTGCTTCAGTACTTGGATTGGAAACCATAGCTGAAGCATTTTTTTTGTGCATGTGGTAAGCTTCTTCCACGGCATTGCTCTTTTTCATCAGGGACAAAATATATTCCTGAACCCAATATTCAAAGCGCTTTTCGGCCTGCTGAACACGAATTTCCTCAAACCGTCCTGTTTTCTTTTTCAGATCAATAAATTCAAAGATTTTATCATAGACATCCTGCAATCCTTCATTATAGAGGGCTGAACCCAATAAAACAGGGATTTTCCATCCTTTTTCTTTAGGAGGAATAAAATCCAGTGCTCTTTTTAATTCCAGTCTTGTATTTTTTGCTTTCTGAAGATTGTCCTTCTCTACTTTATTGATGAAAATGAGGTCTACCATTTCCATGATCCCACGTTTTATTCCCTGCAGCTCATCTCCTCCTCCAATGATTTTAAGGAATAAAAAAACATCAGTAATATCTGCTACAAGAACTTCCGACTGACCTACTCCCACTGTTTCAATCAAAATATAATCATAACCCGCAGCTTCGCAGATCATCATCGTTTCAAAAGTAGTATTGGCTACTCCACCCAGAAAACCTGAGCTTGGGGAAGGACGTATGAACGCATTTTCTTCTTTGGCCAGTTCTTCCATTCGGGTTTTATCACCTAAAATACTTCCTTTGTTGATCGCAGAACTCGGATCGATAGCTAAAACCGCAACTTTTTTGCCCTGAGCTATAACCAAACGTCCGAAGTTTTCTATAAAGGTGGATTTTCCAGCTCCGGGAACTCCCGTTACCCCTACCCTCAAGGAGTTTCCGGTAAAAGGCATGATCTTCTTTAAAAGTTCCTCTGCCTGTTGTCTGTGCTCTGCTTTTTTACTTTCAACCAATGTAATAGCTTTTGCAATCAGGCGTTTGTTTCCTGACTGTATTCCTTCTATTAGCTCTTCTGTAGAAAATTTCATTGATTCAAAATTAATAATTAAAATGCGAATGGTCAATAGCCGGCTCATAATGATCGGCAAAAGATTTACATTGACTTTATTTACAATTATCAATTTCTCATCAATTCAATTTTTATTTCTTCTAAATTAAAACTACAAAGCCCTGTATCAACAGGTTAAGGAATTTATTACATTTGTTATATATCAAAAGAAGAAACATGAAAAAACTCATCGCTGCGGCTTCGTTTACTGCTATCTTGCTGGTTTCCTGTACGCCAAAAGCTACTACATCTGCTGCTACTGCAGGAACTTCAACATCTACTGCAGAACAGATTGCTCAAGGGAAAACTATTTTTGAAAACTCTTGTGGAAGATGCCATAAACTCCCTGATCCTGCTTCACACAATCCTGTGCAATGGGTAGGTATTATGAATTCTATGGCTCCAAAGGCAAAACTAACGGATGAACAGCACCAATGGGTTTATGATTATATTGTTTCTGTGAAGAAGTAATCATTAAATAAAAATAGGTATGAAAAAATTCATTTTGAGCGGTATCGCAGCATCAGCGTTTCTGGTGTCATGCGGACCAAAAAGTGTGGCTGTAACAGGGCCAAAGTATACCTCATCTGAGCAATTGACACAAGGGAAGACCATTTTTGAAAATTCCTGTACAAAATGTCACAAGCTTCCAGAACCTACCAAGCATGACGACAAGGGATGGATCAACACGTTAAGCAGAATGGCTCCCAAGGCTAAACTGACTGATGACCAACATCAAATGGTGTATGATTATCTGATCTCTGTTAATAAAAATAAGCTTTCTAACGAAAGCTTATTTCTTTTAAGTGTAATCAAAAAAAGATTATTCTGCCTTTTTTATGGTTCTTGTTCTGGTAACTTTTCCTTTGACGAACTTTTCTCTGTCTTCAATGACTTCAAGTGCAGTGCGGCTGTAGGCAAATTTTTTAGCTTCTTTAAGAGTTGCCAAAGCTTGTTTGTACTCAAAGTTTCTTTCCTGCAAAAGAGACAGACAGTTCAGAATTTCAGATTTATCAATTCCTTTTATCTTTAAAGCAAATTCAATTAACTTTTCTGCTTCCTTGTAGTCTTCATTATTCAAAAGACATTCAATATAATACTTGGGAGTATTGATATTCCCGATGTTGTTCTGCATGGCTTCATCAAAGTATCTCTTTGCAGTTTCGTAGTCTTTCAATTCCTCCGAATATACTCTTCCCATCAGACAAAGGCTGTCTGCATCTTCAGGTTCATAAGACAAGGCATAGTTCAGCGCATCCATACATTCGGAAAGATTGAATGGAAAATAATCTAATGCTTCAAAATAATATTTACTCTTAGTTAAGGTCATTTTTGTAGTTTTTAAGGTCATTTTTCAAGGCATTCCTTTGTTTTTTGAATGTCTTGTCTTCGTAATTCTTTTTAAAATCTGTACCTGAAAATGTACGAACCGGATTTCCGCGTTCTATCTGCATCTGAAGAGACCATGTTTCTTTCAGCTTTCTTTCCAGTTGTTGAATATAAACCGCCATTACTTTTTCTTTTAATCTGATAACGGATAGTTTTTTATTTTCCAGCTGCGAACGGGAATCCTGCACAAAAACAGTTTCTCTGGTAGGAATATGAGTGGCACGCACAGCGGTATTCACCTTGTTTACATTTTGTCCTCCACTTCCCTGGCTTCTGGCAGTTTGGAAACGGATATCTTTTTCATTGAAATCAATCATTTTTAGATTTTCAAGTTCAAAAATCCCGATAAACCAATTGCTTCTTTTATGCAGTTTCCTGAATGTACTTTTTCCTATCCAGCAAACGCTTCCTAACCAGTTTTTTAAAAACAGAGTTACTCCTTCGCCTTTTAGAAGCACAGTCACCGATTTCAGTGTCAGGTTTTCATCCCCGTTCTCACGATGAATGATTTCGTATTCTATTGTATTTTGTTTTGCCTCTTCAAGAAAGGTCTTCAGAACCTTGGCTGCTACCCATTGGCATTCTAAAGGACCTCTTCCTGAAGTGATCTGTATTAATTTTTCCATTTTTTATGTCGGCATTTTGCTTAATAAAGGGTGTCCTACCGGATCTATTCCCTTTTGTAATAAATCTTTTGCAGCCATCACGGCCCAGCATTTGTCGCTGGAATGAATGTTTCTGTAAAATGAAAGTAAAACATCAGGCTTCACAACGGTAAAACCATTGGCTTCAATTGTTTCAAGATCATTTCTTTCAAAAAAGTCTATCGTAATTCTGTGGAATTTATCATGGTCCAATTCTACCGTTTTTTCATACCTGCGAAAGTTTTCCTCACTCGGCAGATGATCATATCGGGTCCAGACTTTCTGAAACCCTTCCTGCTGAAGAATGATTACGACTTCTGCTACATTTTCTTTCTTTACAAAAACATCAATATCCTTATGGTCATGAGCGTGTTTGTATTCCATATGTCCTGTTTCTGACATAAAATGCCATGCCCAGCCTCCTGATATAATGATTTTATCTTTTAATATATTTAAAATTTCGAGCCCAAACCGGATTCTGAATTCCGGCCAGACTTCACCGTATCTTTTTATGTTATGTGGTGCTCCCATTTTTTTGTTTTTTTAAATTGAATATTTTAAACCTTATCGATTTTAAAACATTTCCTTATTAAACCTTATAGGTTTTTGAAACCTATAAGGTTATAAAGTATTACACTAGCTATTTATCCATTCTCACAATTCTTGGCTGGAATGTTCCCAGAATATCTACCAGCTCACTCTGTGCATTCATCACTTCATTGATGTTTTTGTAGGCCATAGGTGCTTCTTCTGCATTTCCGCCTATAAGCGTGACGTTTTTCAATTTCAGTTCTTTTTTGATATCATGCTGAGTGAAAAGGTTTCTGCATTCTCCTCTGGAATGCGCTCTTCCCGCACCATGTGATGCTGAATTCAGAGACTCTGGATTTCCTTTTCCACGAACGATAAAACCTTTTGCTGTCATAGATCCGGGAATCATTCCCAATTCATTTTCATTAGCAGGAGTTGCTCCTTTACGGTGAACAATCACTTCTTTTCCGTTATGAATTTCTTTCCAGGCAAAGTTGTGATGGTTTTCAATTCTGGCTTTTACTCTTCCACCGACTGCTTTTACCAGTCTTCTGTGAATATCATTGTGACAGGCTGAAGCATAATCTCCTGCAAGATTCATCGCTGTCCAGTATTCCAGTCCGAGATGGGTATTAAGATCCAGCCAGGCGAAGTTTTGCGCTTCCTTTGGTAGCGGACACTGATCTGTTGCTGCTCTTGAGTAATACTGTGCAATCTCTGCTCCTAGCCCTCTAGAGCCACTATGAGAAAGGATTCCAAGATATTTTCCTTTTGGCAGACCAATCTGTTTGTCTTCTTCGGTAATTTCTACTTCTCCGAATTCCACAAAGTGATTTCCTCCGCCTGAGGATCCCATCTGTTTGATTGCTTTTCCTTTTAATCTTCTTAAGATCGGGATCATATCGAATGTATCTCTGTCGAAAATTTCGTGATCTATGTGAGATTTATGCGTTTCATACATTCCGAATTTTGTATGTTCGGCAAGCGCTTTTTCGTATTTATCTCTTGCTCCTTCAAGATATGAAACCGGTGTATCCAAAATACTGAGGCTCATTCTACAGCCAATATCCATTCCTACTCCATAAGGGATCACTGCATTTTCCACCGCCAGAACTCCACCGATCGGAAGCCCGTACCCGCTATGGGCGTCAGGCATTAATGCTCCCTGAGTAGAAATAGGCAGTTTCAAACCAGTGTATAACTGATTTTTTGCCTCTTCTGAAATGTTATTTCCAAAAATCTGAAATGAAGCACGCTGTGAATTCAACATTCTTTTTTCTGTTTTTTTGGATGAAAGCAGGGTTTCTGCGATTTGTCCGAAGGTGAGATCTTTTTCAAAATTCTCCGGATTCAGCAGGATTTCCTTTAAAAGAGATTTTACGTGATCAATATTTTTGGTTGCAAAATTTCTTTTCATGACTTCCAATGCTACGTTTACGCTTTGGTTATTTGGATAGCCGAGTTTTAATATATCTTTTCCTTTTAGTTTTAAATTTCCCATTGTTTTTGTTTTAAATAACAGTTGGACCTATAAGTCCTGTAAGCTTTCTGCAAACTCTGTTGCAGACATTGTGCAGGAAGCATATTTCCTGCTTTTGATAAGTTCTCTTTGATACCTTTCTTTCCATGGATTGGGTTTATATAAATTAATTTTATGCATAATCCCTATCACCTTATACTGTTCCAAATAGGAATCCAGCGCTGCATTTTCTTTTTCCAGCTCCAGATCCAAGGGTTTGTAATGGGTAATCATATTGGGTTTTACCCTCAGGGTAAATCTCCATGGCTCGGTAAATATGTAGTAGGTTCCGAATATTTTACGGACAGGACAGTAGTCTTCCTTCTTTTCAAAGTATTGTCTTTCTCTGTCGGTAAGTTCTAATTTTGGATAATCCCAGGAAAATGAAGTAATATATCTGAGCTTCTGTTCTCTTTCTACATATATCTTTCTTCCAAACTTTCTTTTCTTTTTTAGAAATTTTCGGTTTTCAGAATACATATAGGTATTTATCTTCTTTAAAATTCCTTCAAAAAATCTCCATCCTTAGATTGTTTTACATCATCCCTTACTACAAAAAATCTTACAAATCCTTTTTGATAGGGTCTATCTAATGGAATCAGTGGAAGATTTCTTCTTATTTTCCAAAGTTCTCTACTACGTTTGTATTTTGTTCTTATCTGCTTTTCTACATCTTTTCTAATTGTTCTTTTCCTGCTTCTCACGCTTCTCAGGCGGGAAAACAGAAGATTATCATTTTCCATTGTTAACAGAAGTCTGATGTGAGATAGTAGAAGTTCTTTATTTTATCTCACACAACTTTTAATCAACTAAAACATTAGTTGAATGGATTAATAATAGACAGTAACGGTTTTGAGGAGTATACCTCATCCTATTTTGTCGTTTATGACACTAAAAAAGATTTCGGGGAAACTTGAAGTTTGAAATATTGCGCAATAAAAAACCCGAAATCTCTGCGACTTCGGGTTTTGATATTGTATTGTACTATTATTCTAAGAATGTACCAAACCGCGAAGCCTTACCACCATAAGGGGTAATCCAACTGTAGAATTCTGTTTTGTTCTGAACATTGCTTCGTCGTTTTTTATTGGTTAAACTTGATTTTCAGGTGCAAATATATAAATTTTTCTGATAATCAAAATATTTTTTTCACTTCAGGTGAATAATACTGAGAAAAATGGCATCAATAACTTTGGTCATTCGTTTCGTATCCAATGTTTCCAACGTATCGGTGGTTTCGTGATAATTTTTGTTTCTGAAAAAGGAGGTATCGGTGATCATCAGGGCGGAATACTCAAATTTCCAATAGTTAAGATGATCCGAATAATCGGTTCCTGATATGAATTTTGGTGCTGTAAATGTTTCTGTTTTTATTTGATTGGCTTCTTTAAAATTTCCGCTGAAATTATTAACAAATTTCCCGGCTCCGAATTTTTTGACCAGAGTAATAAAATCTCCTTTATCTCCATATATCCAGGAAAGAAGACCTAGAGGAAAGCTCTGAGAACCTTTTTCATCCCGGAAATAACCAATCATTTCTACGCTTGCCATTCCATACACATCAATATTCTTGTCTTTTAAGTATTTTGCATGGATGTAGCTTCCCATATTTTCGGTTCTGAAATAAGGTGGTTCTTCCAGTGTGTAGGCAACAAGATCTACTCTATAGTTCAGCTTCTGTCCTTTAAGCATTCTTGCCAGCTCCAAAAGAGCCGTAACTCCGGTTGCGTTATCATCTGCACCCTGCTGGTCCCCACAGACGTCATAATGCGCCCCTATAATAATTCGCTTCTTATTCTCTGTTCCAAAGGAGGAGATCACGTTTTTATATATTTTCCCATCAACTTTATATTCCTGGAAAGAAGTGCTGTCACTGTAAGCAGCAAAAGTCTGATGAATATAGTCTGCTACTGCGTTCAGCTGGTCTATATTTTTATGATTCCGGAACTGCGGTGTTTGGGTAAGTGCTGTTAAATGCTTTTTTACCCAACCCGTATCTGCGTGTATTGGAGAGGTTTGTACTGATGTATTTTTCTTTCCGGAAGCCAGCAGAAAAACACCTGCAATAACAAATAAGCCGACAAGAAAAAGCAGTTTTTTCTTTGTCGGCTTTATTATATTTTTCAGACTCATAGTGTATGCTTTTAATCTCTATGCTGAAATTAAAGCTTTTCTGTTTATTTTTCTAAAAATCTTTCTAAAATTTCTACGGCACATTTCGGAAGGTTGGTTCCCGGACCGAAAATAAAGTCAGCACCATTAGCATACAGGAATTCATAATCCTGCTGTGGAATTACTCCTCCTACAACAATGGTAATATCATCCGCTCCCAGTTTAGCTAATTCTTCCACTACCTGTGGAACTAGTGTTTTGTGACCTGCAGCCAATGAGGATACTCCTAAAATGTGAATATCATTTTCTACAGCCTGCTTAGCTACTTCTTCGGGAGTCTGGAACAATGGAGCTACATCCACATCAAATCCCATATCGGCAAATGCTGTTGCTACTACTTTTGCTCCTCTGTCGTGACCATCCTGGCCCATTTTAGCCACCATTAGTCTTGGACGGCGTCCTTCTTCTTCTTCAAATTTCTGAGTCAGATTAAGGGCTTTTTCAAAGTATTCGTTTTTACCGGCATTCATTGCGTATACACCAGAAATTGTTCTAATATTTGCTTTATATCTTCCAAAGGTTTCTTCCATAGCATCACTCATCTCGCCAAGAGTAACTCTTCTTCTCGCGGCTTCGATACATAGTGCCAGAAGGTTTCCTTTTCCTGTTTTTGCACTTTCGCGGATTTCATTCAGGATCTGCTCAACGGCATCAGCATTTCTTTCTGCTTTTATCGTTTTCAGTCTTTCGATCTGTTTTCTGCGGACTTCTGTATTATCAATATCTAAGATCTCTATTGCATCCTGTTTCAATGAGGATTTGAATGAGTTCACACCAATAATGAATTCTTCTCCACTATCGATCTTAGCCTGTTTTTTAGCGGCAGCTTCTTCAATTCTCATTTTAGGAATTCCGGCTTCAATTGCTTTCGTCATTCCTCCTTCCTGTTCTACCTCATTGATATACCTCATCGCTTCTTCAATCATTTGCTGAGTAAGGCTTTCTACCAGGCTACTTCCTCCCATTGGATCTACCACATCACATATTCCGCTTTCCTGCTGAAGAATGATCTGTGTATTTCTTGCAATTTTTGCTGAATAATCTGTAGGAAGGGCAATGGCTTCATCCAGTGCATTGGTATGAAGAGACTGTGTGCCTCCTAGAGCCGAAGATAGAGCTTCAATGGCTGTTCTTGTAATATTATTGAAAGGTTCCTGCTCTGTCAAAGACCATCCGGAGGTCTGAGAATGGGTTCTTAATGCCAGAGATTTTGGATTCTGAGGATTAAACTGTTTTAAAAGTGTTGCCCAAATATACCTTGCAGCACGCATTTTAGCAATTTCCATGAAATGATTCATCCCAATTGCCCAGAAGAAGGATAATCTGGGAGCAAAATCATCTACTTTCATTCCGGCTTTGATTCCTGTTCTTACATATTCCAGACCATCTGCTAATGTGTAAGCCATTTCCAGTACTGGCGTAGCACCTGCTTCCTGCATATGGTATCCGGAAATAGAAATAGAGTTGAATTTTGGAATGTTCTGCGAGGTATATTCAAAAATATCTGCAATGATCTTCATCGAAGGTGCAGGTGGATAGATATAGGTATTTCTTACCATGAATTCCTTCAGAATATCATTTTGGATTGTTCCTGAAAGCTGATCTTGTTTCACCCCCTGCTCTTCTGCTGCAACGATGTAGAAAGACAAAATAGGAAGTACTGCACCATTCATCGTCATCGATACGGAAATCTGATCCAATGGAATTTCATTGAAAAGAATTTTCATATCTTCTATCGAGTCAATGGCAACTCCTGCTTTTCCTACGTCCCCCACCACTCTTGTGTGATCTGAATCATATCCTCTGTGAGTCGCCAAGTCGAATGCTACAGAAAGTCCTTTCTGACCGGCAGCAAGATTTCTTCTGTAAAAAGCATTGGATTCTTCAGCAGTAGAGAATCCGGCATACTGACGGATTGTCCATGGTTTCTGAACATACATGGTGGAATACGGTCCTCTCAGATACGGTTCAATTCCTGGAGAAGTCTGCGTTAATGATTTATCTTTTACATCTTTTTTCTCATAGGATGATTTAAGTTCAAGCCCATCTTTTTCAAAATTGTAAATCTCTCTTTCCTGAGGTGATACACTAAAATCAGGTTTTTTCACAGAAATTGTCTTTCGCATTCCAATTATTTTTGTCTGCGTAAAGTTAATTTTTTTGAGCGAAACATGAAACTTCTGTTAACGTTCTGTTTTTCTAAGTTTTAGCAAAAGAAAAAGGCCGGGCAAATGCCCGGCCTTTCTTATTGGTATATCGTCTGCTTATTTTTTGATAAGCTTCGTATTGTAAGTATTTTTGTCATCTTTTATCGTGATCACATACATCCCTTTGATTAATGAAGCAACATTAATTCTTTGTCCATCAATCTGTCCTTCCTGAGCTAATCTTCCGTCAGCAGTATAGATTTTATAATCTGCTTTTCCTTTCAGATTTTTTACTTCTACGAAAGTATCTGCCGGGTTCGGGTAAATAGAAATTTCAGATGATTTTACATCTTTTGTCTCGTTTACAGCAAGGGTTTCTGTAATTTTTACAGGTAGATCCATAATTCCTCCTGCACCTGCAGCAAGTTCACCACATGTATCTACTAAATCTGAATTCCCAAATTTAGAAACAATTCTCATTCTTAATGTTTTACCTCCTGCATAAGCAGTATCTGGTACTGTAAAGTTTACGGCTGCTCCAACAGCACTATTTACAGAAACATTACTACTTCCTAATCCATAAATTCTTTCAGATGTTTCAAACAATCCGTTTCTATTATAATCAATCCATGCATTAATTCTTATAGGTCGTGATGCCAAACCAGAATAATTACTTGAAATTACAGTTCTAAGATCTAAGCTATATTGAGTTCCTTTTACGAGGTTAAGGGTCATAGCAGGGTTTTCGCTAAGATCTTTATACCCTCTATAAGAACCATCTGTTTGAATTACTGTTCCATTCAATGACACCTGATATACTGTTCCATAGTCAGTAATTCCTGTGTTTAATATACAATAATCAATACCTGTTTTTAAACCATTCGTTTTAAATGTGTAATTATTGGAGAATGTTCCAGGCACAGTATTTACTACAGCCGCAACCTGTACTTCATAATTTGTTTCATCTTCAAGACCTGTTAATACAACTGAACTCGTTGGGCTTGTTGCATTTGACCAGCTTGAAGCACCTTGTTTTCTATAGTTAACAGAATACGTTGCTCCAGGTACACTATTCCAAGATACTCTTGCTGTTGTCTTGAATACTTCTGTGCTTATTGTCGCAAGTCCGGTTGGAGCGGCAGTTGTAGAAGTAGGTGCATCTGCAACAGTAACAGCAGGAGAAACTGCATAGAAAACGTTACCAATTGCTGATACTCTCAACTTGATTGGTGTCGTAATAGTATTTGGCATCTGCACAGTGAAGCTACCTGTATTAGGTGTAGAAGCTACTAAGTCTGTCCAGGTTGCTCCATTATCAGCAGTATAATCAATCTTTACGTTAGGTGAGTTATAAGGAGCTGTATTTGTATTAGCAACCTCCCACTGAATAACATTAGCAGCATTTTTATATAGAACTGATGATGCAGTAATTCCGTTAAATTTGAAAGGTCCATCATTACCAATGACTGTAGCTATTTCTAAAGAAGACAGCATTGGCCTTTGTGCATTTTGATCTCTTACACTTACTGCATAATTTACAGTTCTAGGAATGTAAGATACCGTTTCCCAATTTGGGTTTGGATTATTTGCGGCATCCGTTTTATTGGTAAGAATTCCGTTCATTACTAAAGGAAGACTTGGGAAATATCTTCTCCCACTGCTTGTTCCGAAACGAGATCTTGTTAAAGCTCCCTGTGTGTTATACCCCCAACCACTGTCACCAGAGATTGTAGCCAAACCACTTACACTATCGTTTTGCTCCCATGTATAATTAATTGCATCTCCTTCTGCATCTGTAGCTGTTGCATCAAGATAATAAGCTGTACCTTTAGGAACAGTATATGAAGTAAGAGCCCCTATAACAGGCGGTGTATTTGCAATTGTTTCTGAAGTACCACAAGTTAGTTTTCCTTCCAGACTTGTTAAAATCTGGTCTATAGATTTATAATGGAAGTATGCATCCGAAGACATTTGAACATTGTCACTTGTTATTCCGGCATATCCCATAATTGTAGTTCCTCCTCCTGGTTCTACATTAGCTCCTGATGCTTCAGATTTATTAGAAAAAGTGTGATTACCTCCCAGCTGATGTCCCATTTCGTGAGCCACATAATCTATATCAAAAGAATCTCCTACCGGGTTTGTATTCTGAGTAAAAGCAGATCCTTTTGCCAACGTTGTATTAGTTGCAGGGTCAACACATGTAGATCCAATAGATCCTGCATTTCCATTACCTCCGGCTGCATTGAATACATGCCCCATATCATAAGCAGCATTTCCAACCTGGCTTGTTAAGGTTTGCTGAAGTTGTAGGTTTAAATTATTTGTATAAGGATCGGATGTAGAATCTGTAAAGATAATAGCCGGAAGATCCAGAACAATAAGTTTAATGGCAAAGTCTTTCTGGAAAACACCATTTACACGAGTCATTGTTGCATTCATTTGAATAACCGTATTGGTTATCCCTCCTGCTGGATCAAATTTCTTTGTATATTCTCCTGTAGTAGATAGAGCTAATCTATAAGTTCTGAATTTTGTACTTGCAGGTCTATTTGTAATACCTACATTAGAAAGATTTTTTTTCCCGTTGAACTCTAATGACTTTATATCTTTAAAGTTGTTCTCTTCTGTTGTACATTCAAAACCGTGCTCTCCCTCTGTTCTCTTGGTTTTATAAAAAACACCATAAACCTGCTTATCTGTAGTAATAGGCTCAATAAACTCGAATTTTCCGTCTTTGATAATCATCGACTGCATTTCAGTAGGTGCAGTACTAAATCTTACATATTTTCCAGGGTCATCTACTCCTACTCCCACATAAGAACCTAGCTGATATCTGTCTGCCATAGATTTTTCCACAACAGGATCGCTATAGACAGCAAATTTTTCAATTTTTCCTTCTGCTGTAGGTAGAGATACAATAACAGCCTGAGCTCCTTTGCCTGTTTCTACAGCATCTTTTAAAATATTTCTAAGAGATTTCAAATCAAATCTATAAGAATACTTTACTTCTACTTCTTTTCTGATCTGAGACGTTTTTTGTGAGGCTGGCTCCCACCTCTGAGCATTAACACTGGACAACCCAGCAGCTAATGCACAAACCAATAAAATTCTTTTTTTCATAATTACACAGTTAATTTAGAATTAATAAACTTTTAATATCCGCCATAAAAATAAGAATAATAACCATAGCCACATAAAAAAAACAGCCAATTTTAAATAAAATCAGCTGTTTCCTTAAATAATATACTTTTTTAGAGTTATTTCTTTATTCCCATCTCATACAAAGCAAATGATATAAGATCTGCATTCTCGCTAATCACCTGATCTGTTGCTCTTCCGGCACCATGACCTGCATTCTTTTCAATTCTCAAAAGAATAGGGTTTTTACATGTCTGTTTTTCCTGAAGTTCTGCTCCAAATTTGAATGAATGTGCCGGAACTACTCTGTCATCATGATCACTGGTGATGATCATTGTTGATGGATAGCATGTTCCTGCTTTTACATTGTGTACAGGAGAATATGATTTAAGATATTCGAACATTTCTTTACTGTCTTCTGCTGTACCGTAGTCATAAGACCATCCTGCTCCGGCTGTAAACTTATTATATCTCAGCATATCCAGAACTCCTACTCCCGGGAAAGCTACTCTTGCCAGATCCGGACGCATTGTCATGGTTGCTCCTACCAGCAATCCTCCATTGGATCTTCCTGAAAGTGCCATGTATTCTTTTGAAGTATATCCTTTGCTCTGAAGATATTCTCCGGCAGCAATAAAGTCTTCAAAAACATTTTTCTTCTGCTGTTTTGTTCCTGCATCGTGCCATTTCTTTCCATATTCACCTCCACCGCGAATGTTTGGAACGGCATAGATACCTCCATTTTCCATCCAGATAGCATTCACTACAGAGAATGATGGCTGCAGGCTAATGTTGAAACCTCCGTAAGAGTATAGAATAGTAGGGTTTTTACCATCAAGCTTAGTTCCTTTCTTATAATTGATCATCATAGGAACTTTTGTACCGTCTTTTGAAGTATAGAATACCTGTTCTGAAACATAATCATCCGGATTAAACTTCACTTTTGGTTTTTGATATACTTCAGATTTACCTGAGTCTGCATTGAATTTATAAGTGGTTCCCGGTGTAATATAATTACTGAAAGAAAAGTAAACATCTTTCTCCTTCTCTTTTCCTCCGAATCCTGATATATTTCCTTTACCAGGAAGTGTAATTTCTCTAACCAGTTTTCCAGCTTTATCAAACTGTTTTACCTGATCTATGGCATCAATCATATAGGTGGCAAAGAAATATCCTCCACCGGAAGAAATTCCCAATACATTTTCAGTCTGTGGAATTACGTCCTTCCATGTTGCAGGAGCAGGATTACTGATCGTCGTTTTTACAAGACGCATATTTGGTGCATCTTTATCCGTAAAAATGAAAAGATTATCTCCCTCTGTGTCTACAATGTTTGCATTGACATCAAATCCGCTTACAATCTGTACAAAGTCTCCACCTTTTTTAAGATCTTTTATATATAATTCATTACCATTTGTAGCATTAGCAGCAGAAATGATAAGGTATCTCTGGTCTTCAGAAACTCCGGCTCCCAGATATCTTCTTGGTGTTTTATCTCCTCCGAAGATCAGCTTATCCTCAGACTGTTTTGTTCCCAGTTTATGAAAATAGACCTTATGTTTATCTGTCATTCCGGAAAGTACTGTCCCTTCTTTCGGCTTATCGTAGCTTGAATAATAGAACCCTTCATCTCCCTGCCATGAAATTCCACTGAATTTCACATCCAGCAAAGTCTCATCAATCTGCTTTTTGGTAACTGCATCGATGATGATAATCTTGTTCCAGTCGCTTCCTCCTTCAGAGATAGAATAAGCGGCAAGGTTTCCTTTTTTATTGAAAGACAGATTAGAAAGTGAAGTTGTTCCTTTTTCTGAGAATTTATTAGGGTCTAAAAATACTTCTGTGGCATTCGTCTTGTTGTTTGTTCTGTACAAAACAGACTGTGCCTGCAAACCATCATTTTTGTAATAATAGGTATAATCTCCTTCTTTGAAGGGTGCTGAAATTTTCTCATAGTTCCAGATGTCCTTCAGCTGACTTTTGATTTTATCTCTGAAAGGAATTTTTGAAAGATAGTTCTGACTGTAAGCAACTTCTTCATCCACCCATTTTTTGGTCGCTTCAGAATCATTTTCAAGGTCTCTGAAAGGGTCAGAAACTGCGCTTCCGAAATAAGTATCGGTCTGGCTTCCTTTTAATGCTTTAGGATAATTCATTTTCTGAGAATAAAAAGATGCTGAAAATAATACTCCAGCTGTTAACAATATAGGTTTAAAATTCATACTGATCGGTTTTTCTCAAAAATACGCAAAGTATATGAAATAAAAAAAGTCCCAATAAATTGAGACTTGTATGTTTTACTAGAGTATTTTTCGACTATTCACTAGCACCGAAACTTTCAAAATAGAAATCGGTAAGGTTGGTAACAATCTCATCGGGACTTCCGTTCCAATAGTATATTTTATAACCTTCTTTAAGCTCGTATAGATTAAAGTTCTGATCTGTGGTTACAGTTTTATCAGCATTTTTAAAATCCTGAACTGCCTGAGTCAGGTATTTTTTCAGATCTTCCACTTTTATTTTTTTCAGATCACCTTTTGGCCCGGAGGTCAGTTTTGATGGAACCAGGAAGCTTACAGAATATGTTATTTCTGCAATCTTTTGCCCTTCAACGTATTCATTAGGAACTACTTTTACATCTTTAATGGTAAGTTTTCCTTTTTTAAAATTATCAAACATGGCTCTGAAATAGTCTTCAGCTTCTTTTTTACATGCTGAACCTGTAGCTTTAGGAAAAGCCGACAAAAAATTCTCTACACTGCCATTCATCACTTCTTGTGAAGTTTCTTTGAAGTTCACCTGATAAGCATCCTGGCCTTCTACTGTAGGTTTTAAATAATCATTAAGCTTTTTCAAAGTTTCTTCATCATTGCTCACGAAAGTACCAAAGAACAGTTCAAAGGCTTCTTTAGGTTTCTTTACTTCAGTCTGCGCGAAAAGTTGCTGTCCCATCATGGTAAGCATCAGCAGCAAAATAATTTTGTAGGTTTTCATAGTATATTTTATGTTTAGTTATTTGAAAAGACAAAGCCCCTGAAGAATCAGAGGCTTTATTTTTATGTTTTCTAATCTTAGTAATTTTCTTCTTCTCCCTTCATTTTCTCAGCATTTTCTGCCATGATTACTGCATCAATCATTTCAGAAATATCTCCGTTCATGTAGGCATCAAGGTTATACATAGACTTGTTGATTCTGTGATCAGTAACTCTACCTTGTGGGTAATTGTACGTTTTAATTTTTGCAGAACGGTCTCCTGTAGATACCATAGATTTACGTTGTGCTGCGATATCTCCCTGCACTTTCTGTAATTCTATATCGTATAATTTTGTTCTTAGCATTTCCATTGCCAATTCACGGTTAGCCAACTGAGAACGAGCCTGTTGACATACCACTACCAGCCCTGAAGGTTTGTGGGTAAGCTGAACTTTAGTTTCAACCTTGTTTACGTTCTGACCTCCAGCACCTCCTGAACGGGAAGTCTGCATTTCAATATCGGCAGGATTCAATTCAAAATCTACTTCTTCTGCTTCCGGAAGAACAGCAATTGTGATTGCGGACGTATGAACTCTTCCTTGAGATTCTGTTTCAGGGACACGTTGTACACGGTGAACTCCTGATTCAAATTTCATGATTCCGTAAACGCCTTCTCCTTCTACTTTCATGATCAGTTCCTTGTAGCCTTTCGCCGCTTCGTTGGAATCTGTAACTTCATGTCTCCATCCTTTGGTTTTGAAATACATGCTGTACATTCTGTAGATATCTTCTACGAAAATAGCCGCCTCATCACCCCCTGTTCCGGCACGTAATTCTACGATGATGTTTTTATCATCTGCAGGATCTTTAGGAATAAGCAATACTTTCAGCTCTTCTTCCAATCCAGGAATTTTAGCCTGAGCTTCTAATTTCTCTTCTTTAGCAAGATCTACTAAGTCTCTGTCTGATCCATCAGCAATGATTTCTTCAGACTCTTCAATGCTGTCAAGGGCACCTTTGTACTGATCGTAAACTCTTACAATTTTTCCCAAATCACTATATTCTTTGTTCAAAGAAGAATATTTTTTTTGGTCTGAAATGATATCAGGCTGTATAATAAGGTCTGCAACCTCATTATATCTTTGTTTTATAGCTTCTAATTTTGGAATTAATGATTTAGACATTGTAGAAATTTTGTGGGTGCAAAGATAAGAATTATTAATTCAAAATTAAAATTCCGAATCAGCATAAATTTTTGAGCATTAGGGATAAAGGGAGTAAAATAGCAAAAATGCCCAATTACAAATTTGTTTATCAGGATTTATATGAGATTAAAACCGCTTCTAAGATCCTTTGGAGAGCCTTCTGTCCAGCAAATATAAAAAAATTCCAACTGCGATAATTCCCAGTCCTATCAAGCTTTCTTTAGGATTATGAATAAATGTAAAGTAGAGAATATAAATACTAAACAGGAGAAAAACAGCAGGAAAAATATGGAAAGCGTTAGACTTAAAAATTTTTCTGTCTTTTTTCTTCAGAAAGAATACGGTAGAAATAGCCAGACTTGCAAAAAGCTGTAAAATAAAAGCCGTGTACACGAAAATTTCTTTAAAGCTTCCTGTCAGAATAATAATGGCCGCAATCACTGCATGCGCAAAAATAGCCCTTACCGGAATTCCTTTTTCATTGCCTGCGGATAATGGTTTCCAAAAATAGGTGTGTTTTGCAAAAACCTGCGTCAATCTAGATCCTACCCACAGGTATCCGCTTATGGTTGCAACCAGTTGTAGCGCGATAAAAATATTAACAATTTTTCCGAAGGTGGGTCCCAGCATATTGACCGCTGCCTCTCCCATCACGTCTTCTTTTCCTGCCAATTGACTCACAGAAGCATGTTTCAGCATAATATAATTCACCAAAATATAGCTTACTGTCACGAAAACAGTTCCTATAATGAGTGATTTGGGAAGGTTTTTCTGAACATCTTTTATTTCCCCAGCAATATAAGAAGCTGAATTCCAACCGGTGTAGGAATAGGTGACAAAAACAAGAGAAGTGGCAAAAGCCGGAAGCATGATCTCGTTTTTCCAGTTGTCACTGAAGTTCAGACTATTTCCAATCTGTGGTGAATCTGAAAGCCCAACTCCAAGAATAACCAGTACAATAATGAAGGTTATTTTGATGAAAGTAAAAAAGTTATGAAATCTGCTAGACGTTTTCAGGCTAAATGACAACGCAATCGCAACCAGGAAAATGGCTGCAATCGCAAAACCATTTCCAAAAGAATAATCAAATACAGAAAGGTATTTTGACATTGCCAATGCTGCAAGGGCCACAGGAGAAGAAAATCCAATAATCAAAGAAACCCAGCTTATCAGGTACCCGAACAACGGATGATAGGTTTCTTTAAGATAGATAAAATCGCCTCCGTTTCCTTTAAAATGTGAGCCTAGTTCGGCATAGCAAAAAGCTCCGAACAAAGCGAGAATCCCTCCGATACCCCACAGCAGGAAAATACTGTAGGTATTGGTAATATCGGATAGCTGAAATCCCAGGGTGGTAAAAATCCCTGTTCCGATCATATTGGAAACGACGATGGCTGCGGCTGTTTTCCAGCCAATCTGATGTGAGGTAGTACTCATTTAATGATTAAAAATTAAAATTAAGCCTTCCGAAGAAATAATTCCCCAGCGTTCCCATCTGAACCGGTGCATATTTGAATACTCCATAGTATGAATTTTCATAAATCTGGCGATCCGGGAAGACATCAAAAACATTATTGGCTCCAACGGTAAAGTTGATACTTTTTGAGACATCATATCCAACGCTGAAGTCGGTCACTACTTTTGGAGAGAACTCCTGAACTCCGCCAAATGGATAACCATCTCTTATTACTTTGCCAAAATAGGTATTTCTTACGAGAAAATTGAACTTCCCGATTCCATAATTTAATCCTAATGATGCTTTTGTTTTTGGTGATAATGTTTCAATGATATTAATCTGATCCGGACCAAAGAATTCATTCTGAGGGGTTCCTAAGTTTTCCGGAAAATGGAAATCTGTAATTTTTGTTTCTGTATAGTTTCCGGCAAGATTCATATTTAATTTTCCGTTACCGAGAATCCAGTCGTAAGAAACAACCACATCTACTCCTTTGGTTTCTGTATCAACAGCATTGGCAAAGAATCTTCCGCTTTCTACCATAAACTGGGCCAGCCTTGGATCTGTAATATTGCTGGTGATTACAATTCTGTCCTTCACTTTAATCCAATATCCATCTACGGAAATAGATAATTTATTCAAAGGGTGAAGGGTAAATCCTGCACTTGCGTTGACAGAAGTTTCCTGTTTGAGTTTATCAAATCCCAGGATTCTCGCTGCATCGCTATCATTTCTGAAAATTCCTTTGGTTACAATTCCCGAACCAGAAGTCGAAATATCTGCATAAGAATTATTAAAATACTGCTGCTGAAGTGAAGGCGCTCTGAATCCTGTTCCCACTGCTGCTCTTACTGCATAATTTTTTACAAATTCATATCGTACAGCGAGTTTTCCATTCAATGTATTTCCAAAATCTGAGTAATTTTCAAATCTTGCAGCGGCATCAATATTCAGCTTTTTATCTAAATCATAGGAAACATCTGCGTATACTGCGGTCGAATGTCTGTCCTTCGTCAATGCATTATTGGGAGAAAACCCGATAAAAGACTGTGATCCGCCCGCACCAAGCACTGTAGAACCTTCAGCAGCCACATTTCCATTGATGTCATATTGGGTGTAAGAAGCCTCATCACCAGCCTTGATCTGGTATTGTTCAAATCTGAATTCTCCTCCGAATGCGATATTGAACCGCTTTATATTTTTAGAAACATCAAGATTAACGGTATTTTGAAGGAAACTATGAGCTCCTGCATAAAAACGGGCTGGCGATTTTGCCCCAAGAGAAGCATTATTGGTATTGCTTACATTATAATTGAAAGTATTGCTTCCGAACGTATTACTCAGGTCAAATAGCCAGTCATTGACATTATATTTTGCGCCTACAGCATAAGAGACATCATACACCTGAGATCCAAGACTTGCCTGAAAACCGTTTGGGTAAATGGATGAAACGACATTAGATGTTTCGCTTGGAAGTCTTCTGAAGCCAAATCCTTTTCCTTCTTTGATACTGAAACCTCCGAAAGAATACAGTTTAAAATTATCATTAAAAGGATATTCTGCATTGAAAAACAGCTGTCCCTGTCTAATCTGGGCATCTCCGATCTGGAAATTGAAGTCGTCACGTGTCAATCCTCGCTCTTTAATTTTTGCATCATCTGCAGCTCTTGCGGCTTCGGGATCATTTGCAAACGCATACGCAAAATTATCTCCGAAAATATCTAAATCATGATTTTGAGTTCTTGTTGTTTTTCCTCTATGGCTTAATTGTAGTGAAAGATTGATATAGCCGTCTTTCTTTCCTAATGAAGTTCCGTAATTGGCTCCGGCCTGATAAGTGTCGCCATCATTTCTTCCGGTTACTCCATAAGTAAGACTTGCTGATGCTCCGGCATTTTTTTTAAGAATAATATTGATCACTCCGGCGATGGCATCGGAACCATATTGTGCAGCAGCTCCGTCTCTTAGGACTTCTATTCTATCAATTGCAATGATGGGAATTGTCCCAAGATCTGTTCCTACAGAGCCATTTCCTACGGTATTCTGATAGTTGACTAACGATGTAGAATGCCTTCTTTTTCCGTTTAATAATACCAAAATCGATCTGGTCCCATTCCTCTTAAGGACACGGGATCAATATGTTCTGTACCGTCAGAAGCAGACTGCCTCACTGCATTGAATGATGGGATCACATAGTTCAGAAGATCCTGAGCAGTCATTTGTGGAGAGCTTCTCTGGATCTTGTCAATATTAATAACGTCTACAGGAACCGTTGTCTCAAGTTTTGTTCTTTTGACATTTCGGTTTCCGACAATGATAATGTCTTCGATTTGTTTTCCTTTCTCCTCATTCTCCTGAGCAGCTACCAAAATTATACTCAGCAAAAATACCGCTGTACTTAATTTTTTCATTTTTGTTCTTGCCAATTAATAATAACATTCCTGCGAACCTTTTCGCAGATAAACAAGACTTCAAGAAATGGAATTCATATAAGAATATTGACTTCACTTATCTCCCCTTCCGGGTTGGAATTAGCACCTTTGCACTTTTTGAATTGTACAGGTTGCTAAGGTTTCTTTGGGCCAAATCCCTCCACCTTTCTTGATAAATCTACCGCAAAAGTAGACTATTTTTTTCAATATACAAAAAAGGCAAATCAGCTATTCTGCCAATCTGCCTTTTTGTTTTACTTAACAATCATCTTTTGAATTGCGATTCCTGTTTCTGATTTTAATTGAACCAGATAAGTTCCTGGCGGATAATTGATTTTGGTTTCAAAAGTCCCATTTTCTTTATCAATTTTGAATGAGTCCAGCTTTTTACCGGTCATGTCGAAAAATAAAATTTCTCCGTTTTTTGCTTTGTTAAAAATTAATTTTGCGATCCCATTTTGTATTGGATTATTAACAATCTGAAGAGATAATTTATTAGCTGCATGAGTATCCGTTGTGGATAAAGCGCCTGCGTAATTTCCGAAAATCCTGAATTCTCCAGGCTGTAAAGTTATCGGAGCAGTTGTTGAAGCTATATTGGAAACACTGTCATCCATCAGATTCTGCCATTGACCTGTGTAAGGAAAGTAAGGAACAACATTTTGTGCAGAAGTAGTATAATTAGCCAATACCACCACATTCTTTATTCCGGTAGTAATGGTTGTATCGTAGAGATAAATCCTGGTGATCAGGCCATCAGGATCATTCGTAAGATTATTGGATTCTATACTGTACGTTTTAGATTTGAAAATCTGATGGGTGTTTCTGATATTGAGTATTTTAGCCCATGTGTCGTACACTGCTTTTCTGTTTGCATTGGTATCATATCCCAGCGTAAATGCAACGGGTTTCTCATCTGTTCTGCATCCGCTGTTGATTGTACCGTCCGCACATCTGTTGATACTGAATTCGTATCCTAATTCTCCAAACTGCCAGATCATTTTCGGACCGGGAATAGTGAAAAATGTAGCTCCGAAGGTTTTCATTCTTTCAAGAGCCGTATTCAGATTTTTAACACTATAACCTCCATTGACGGCACCATATTCAAGGTTTTTAAACATGAGTCTTTCCTCATCATGACTTTCTCCATATCCCACAGCACTCATATTGGTAAAGCCATGAAGACTGTGATTCATACGGTCATAATTGCTGTTTTCCTTATATCCCATGGTATTTTGATTATAGGGATCGGTTTGCTTATTCCAAAGCATAACACCTTTTCCTTCTGCTATTCTGTAATTGGCCCACTGCTGTTCTTCTGCATCTGTTCCCAGGTGTTCGAAGATCATATAAGAATTGGGATCAATAGCCCACTGTCTGTCTGCATAATGTTTCATAATGTCAACTCTGTCTTGCTGATAAGCATTGGTACAGGCTTCATCATTTTCGGAACAGTTTTGAGTGAATCCTTTCGTTAAATCCCAACGAAATCCATCGATGCGGTATTCTGTCAACCATTGCTGAAGGCATCTTTCAACGTAATATTGAGTTGAAGAACTTGTATGATTAAAATCGTTAAACACATTATAAGAGTGTTTGGGAACCTGATTGAAATAAGGGTTATCCGGAGCAACATTTCCGTAGCCATCTCCATCAGGATCTATATTCCAAAGTCTTACCAAAGGTGAGCGTCCTGTTGCATGATTAAAGGCGACATCTAAAATCACCGCAATCCCGTTTTGGTGGCACAGATCTACAAATTCTTTGAATTTTTCAGGAGTTCCATACGCTTTATCCAATGCATAATGGAAGGAAGTATTGTAACCCCAGGAAAGATTTCCATCAAATTCCATGATGGGAAGCAGTTCTATAGCATTGATCTTTAAATTCTTCAAATAAGAAATCTTGTTGATCAGTGACTGCCAGTTTTTTTCCTGAGTAAAGTCTCTTAGTAATAATTCATATACGATCAGATCTTCTTTCGCAGGTCTTTGAAAATTGGTTACCTGCCAGTTATAAGCGGTTTGTCCTGTTTTAAATGTAGAAACTTCAAAGCCCTGTCCTGCAGGGAATACAGGTAGATTTGGATAGGTAGAAGCCGAAATCCATGGGTCGTCGTAAGAAGATAAAATCTGTGGTGAATAAGGGTCTGCCACTTTTCTTAAATCATTGGTTCTGTATTGAAAAGAATATAATTGCTGAGGAGTCAGTACGCTGAGTTCAATCCAGTAAAGGTCAGGATTTGTGGTATCTTTTTTCATCAAATAGGCATCATTCACAGCCCAATTGTTAAAACTGCCGATAACATGCACAAAGTTTTTACCGGGAGCATACAATGCAAGCCCTACTTTGGTCTGATCTGTAGGATGATAATTAATCCCCTGTCTGATCCAGCCCGGAACTGCCTGAGACACTACATTTCTCGGAGTCTGCAGAATAAATACAGCATTTTTGGAATTGGATCCCTGTGTTGCTGTAAGCTCCATATTAGCATCTTCCGAAACCGTATAAGTATAAGAATAAGCTTGTGAAGGAGCTGGGGCTGAATTCACAACAACTCCATTGGCTTTTAACTGGAAAGTAGTATTAGCATTGGTCGTTGCTGTAATATTGATGGAATTTCCTGCCGGGACTGAGGTAAGACTATTTGCCAGCGGGTTTGTAAGGGTTAAGCTTAAAGTACCCACGTTTACAAATATATCCGGTGAGGTCTGATGTGATCCTGTTTTATCTTTTAATAAAAAACCAAACCTTCCGATTCCTGTTCTTCCGAAAAAAGAAGTCGGAGTAAAAGCCAGGGAATAGGTATCTGTGGCTGCATTATAATTCAGTTTATTCAGGTCATTGGAATCGCCCCAGCTGCCATTGGTGGGGCAGTTCTGACTGTTCTGATAATTGGTATCAAAAGACCATGACCAGATATAAACAGCATTGTTGGAAATACCCCAGGCAGATTCATCAATCTGATCCCCGGGAATTGTAAGCGTAACAGCATCGGTTTCGTTGAATGGATTGGGCGTAATAGTATAGTTGATCTGCCCGAAACCGGCCATGGTAATCAACAGAAAAACAACGGAATAAAATTTTTTCATTATCATATTTTTTATCGAATATAATATTATTTTTTATTCATCAACATTATTTTGATCTGATATTTCATTTTAATGGGAAAAACAAATAAGAAAAAGGCTCATGAAAATTTCATGAGCCTCCCAATAAAAGTAATTGTAATGAACTATTTTTTATCTAACGAAATTCTTTGATGAAATCCGGTTAGTCTTTAATAATCTTTTTTGAAATGGATTGACCGTTCTTTAATTTTAATTCTACGATGTATAATCCTGAAGGCAGCTCGGTCATGTTGATCTGGTTATCCGTGAACTGTACATTCATTTTTTGCCCTACAGCGTTGATAACATTCACTTTTTCAATACCGGAATCTGACTTAATAGTAAGTATTCCTTTTGTAGGATTTGGATACATTCCTACTACTGATTTATTCAGCTTAACATCC
Source organism: Chryseobacterium sp. MEBOG07 (assembly GCF_021869745.1). Lineage (NCBI taxonomy): Bacteria > Pseudomonadati > Bacteroidota > Flavobacteriia > Flavobacteriales > Weeksellaceae > Chryseobacterium > Chryseobacterium sp. MEBOG07. Next base: position 543,791 of record NZ_CP084579.1, on the reverse strand, counting down.
GAAGTCCCCAGAGAAGATGATGGTTTAATACATCTTACTGATGCCCCCTGTCCTCTCATAGCACCTGCCGAAGCATTAGCAATAGTGGCTCCCACATAAAGATATTTCCCTCCTGAAGTCGAAGTGTCAGAACTCCAGAAGTATCCTCTTTGGCCTACATAAGTAAAATCTCCATTGCTTGAGCTTCTGAATCCTCCTGCCGGCAGTTTAAGATGGCTTCCATAGGCTGTTGCAGGGTTTGCAATACTTTCTGCTCCTACCAGTGCAGCCCATTCTGCCTGAGAAGGTATTTTCCAGTCTGTTCCTATTGCTTTACAAGGATCTACTCCGGCAGATGCACTAACATCTGCAATGGAAGCTCCTGTCCATGTATCTCCACTTGCAAAAGCCGCCCACCATGCTGTAGGTCCGGCAATATATCCACCTCCTGTTGTACTTGTTCCTTCAGGAGTATTCGGTGATGGAGCCTGTACCACCTGAGAATTTCTAAGCTGGTGCCCGTCATCCCATCTTCCCCATTGGAAAAGATCTCCATATGAATTTGCATCAGCCATTGATGAAGCAACCTGTGCACTTCCCAAATTCTGCTGAAGCCAAATTTTTCCGTCTGCACCTCTTACCGTGGTATAGGCAACCTGCTGACCGCGATACATAAAACTCACACAGCCTACATCTCCTACATTTGATCCAGGATCTGTATTGCTGCATGTTTGTGGATTTAACGTTAAAGAGATTCTTTTAACTTTTGTAGTATTGTCAGAATAAGCCAGAACAAGGTAATTGTGTGCTTTATCTATAGCAAGATCATTGTATTTTGCTTCACCATCAGACACGAAGTCACCTCCAAAAGGAACCCAGTTTTGTGAATCATCTAATTTATACACTGTATTTCTCAGGAAATTATCATTTTCAAAACGGCTGGCCACCACATAAGGTTTCCCGGATTCTGTTACGGCTAAAGCAATATGCTGTACACTTCCTGCTGAAAAATTGGCATTTCCAACCTGTACCCAAGAGTTTCCGTCAAACTTTTTAACATTGACCTTTCTTCCTCCTCCTGAGTTTGAAACATACGCAACATAGATTCTGTTAGCTCCATCTAAAGCAATATCAGCATTATACTGTTCTCCTGATGAAGAAGCATCTACAGCAGCCCCACCTACTAAGTTCCAGTCTTGTGATGAACTTGCATCCGTATTGTTTTGATATACTTTTAAACCTCCTGAAACATTGCATGTATACACTTTATTATTGGTTCCGATGACCATTTCAGCAAATTCAGCACCTCCAGAAAAACCTGCATTACCTACCTGCTCCCATGTACCGCCAAAATATCTTTTTACAGTTCCTGAACCATATGATCCATAAGTGAATATAATATTATCAGAAGATACTGCGGAAGCCTGATAGTTAACAGAGCTATCTGTAGCGTTAGGAAGCTGAGACCATAAAGCTCCTGTAAACAGACGTACTTCCATTCCGGATCCCGGATAACCAATCTGGTTGGTGTAATAGATGCTGTTTCCGTTAGGACTTATAGACAATGAATTGTAAGTTGCCGTTCCGGTGGTAACTCCAGGGCTTCCTCCTAAATAGGACCATGTACTTCCATTGAATTTCTGTACAGAGCCTTTAGTTACTGAAACATCATAATAGGAAAGATAATAATTTCCTGAATTATCAATAACCAGGTTATTAAAACTGCTTCCCCCAGCTGATACATTCTGAACTCCTCCTACATTTTCCCATTGCTGAGCATACAAACCGCTTCCAGCAGCAGCTAGCAATGCTAATCCCGTGATGATTTTCTTTATTGCAAAATGTAAATTTTTAAACATATGAAATATTATTTTTAATTATTCTAAATTTAATTTAATTTTGCGCAAAAGTACCTCACATAATTAACCCCGAGTTATCATTTCCGAACTTTTGGTTATCCTACGCGGTACTTTTACTTTAAGTTAGTTGTACCATGGCTGTAAAAATGTGTTGTATGAGGAATCATTCTAAAAGTGGACTTTTGTTCAGATCCGAAGACATCAAAATCATCATGCAGGAAGACCTGTGTCCTGACCAAACCTTCAAGTCTCATATGCTGGAAGGGAAGTCAAGCTTTAATCTTATTTTCTTGCTAAGTGATGGTATCAATCTGGAAGCTCACGACTGTGGAACGAAATTCTTATTCAGGAAAAATCAATATATCCTTCATTATTCGCCCAACGAAAGCGTTGCTGAACTATGGACAGAAAATCAGGAGGTTTTGAAATATCTCCAGATTCAAATTAATTATCAATATATTTTTAACCTCATCAATCCGGAGCTTAATCTCGAGAACGCAGAAATTCTGGAAAACATGACTCACAATAATTTTATATTCCTTCATAAAGAAACACCTCCTGACATAACGGTTGAAATGCACATGATCATAAAAGAGATTCTGGGCTACACCAAGAAAGGAATCATGCAGAAATTATTTATAGAGGCCAAGATCATTAAGCTTCTTATTCTTATTTTCGAACAGTTCAATGAAAAGAATATACTGGAATCAAATCCAAAGACCCCTGAAATAATCAGAAAATTCATCGATGAAAATTACCACAGAAATATAAAGGCGGAAGAAATAGGGAAATATATCGGGATGAATCAGAATATCATCAGAAAAGAATTCAAGGCACAGTACCATACAACGATTGCTCATTATATATCGGAACTCAGAATGCTGAAAGCCAAAAAGTTGATTCCCGATAAAAATATTATGATCAAAGAAATCGCCATTGAATGCGGTTATGAATACCTGCAGAACTTTACACGGGCTTTTAAAAAGAAATTTGGAGTATCACCGGAAAGCCTGCGAAATAATAAATAGAAAAACCGCTTAATTGCTTAAGCGGTTTATATATGTTGTTTTGCTTTGATATTGCTTTTTCAGAATTCAGGTGAAAAAGCAATGACAATCAATTAATGATGATGTCCGTGATCGTGAAGGAAAGGTCCGTTTCCTTTAGGCTCGTTATAGATAACTTCTACACCTTCCTGCTCAGTAATAAGCTTTCTTCTGATATCTTCAGGATCGAAAGGCTTTACTTTTCCGAAATACTCTTTCAAACCTTCAGTTAGCCACATTGGGATTACTAATCCGAAGAACATAAAAATACACCAGAATCCTACTAAGAACATAGTAATGAAGAATATAGTCCAAAGGAACTGGTAGAACGGCCAAAATGCTGATAATATCGTTATCATTCTCTTAAAGATTTTAGGCAAAAATAGAACTTTTTTCCCTTTTACACAAAAGATACATGTTCTATTTTCTTATTTATTTTAATTTTAAACTAATTAGTGCGCAAGATTTGCGAAGAAATCGTTGCCTTTATCATCGGTAATGATGAATGCAGGAAAGTCTTTTACTTCGATTTTTCTTACTGCTTCCATTCCTAATTCCGGGAAATCCACTACGTCTACAGACACAATATTGTCTTTTGCAAGAATCGCAGCAGGACCACCGATAGATCCAAGGTAGAAACCTCCGTATTTACCACAAGCATTGGTAACATCTTTACTTCTGTTTCCTTTTGCCAGCATGATCATACTTCCTCCATGGCTTTGGAATTCGTCTACATACACATCCATTCTTCCGGCAGTCGTAGGTCCGAAACTTCCTGAAGCCATTCCTTCCGGAGTTTTTGCAGGTCCTGCATAATAGATTGGGTGATTTTTGAAATATTCAGGAATTGGTTTCCCGCTATCGATAATTTCTTTGATTTTTGCATGAGCGATATCTCTTGCTACGATCAATGTTCCGTTCAGTTTCAATCTTGTTTTGATCGGATATTTTGAAAGCTCAGCAAGGATTTCCGGCATCGGCTTATTCAGGTTAATCTCAACTGCTTCTTCTAAGTGTGGAGGAGTATCTGGCAAGAATCTTTTCGGATCCTGCTCAAGCTGCTCAAGGAAAATCCCTTCTTTTGTGATTTTTCCTTTGATATTTCTGTCTGCAGAGCAAGAAACTCCCATTCCTACAGGACAAGATGCAGCATGTCTCGGAAGTCTGATTACTCTTACGTCGTGAGTAAGATATTTTCCTCCAAACTGAGCTCCGATTGCACTTTCCTGGCAGATTTTCTGAACTTTAGCTTCCCATTCAAGATCTCTGAATGCTTGTCCAGCTTCATTTCCTTCTGTTGGAAGATTATCATAATATTTTGCGGATGCTTTTTTAACGGTTGCAAGATTGGCTTCTGCTGAAGTTCCTCCGATTACCAATGCCAAGTGGTATGGCGGGCAGGCAGCTGTTCCAAGATCTGAGATTCTTTCTTTAACAAATTCTTCAAGAGACTTTTCGTTCAGTAAAGATTTTGTCTTTTGGTATAAGAATGTTTTATTAGCTGAACCTCCTCCTTTAGTTAAGAATAAAAATTCATAGTAATCTCCTTTTTTAGCATAGATATCAATCTGTGCAGGAAGGTTAGATCCTGAATTCTTCTCATCAAACATCGTTAAAGGAACTACCTGAGAATATCTTAAGTTTCTTTTTTGATAGGTGTTGAAGATTCCTTTGCTTAGGTATTCCCCATCATCTACTCCTGTATATACATTTTCTCCTTTCTTCCCCATTACAATGGCTGTTCCTGTATCCTGGCATGAAGGAAGAGCTCCTTCAACAGCTACTGCAGCATTTTGTAAAAGGTTGTAAGCAACGAATCTGTCATTATCTGTAGCTTCAGGATCATCAATGATTCTTTTAAGGCTCTCCAGGTGTGAAGAACGAAGCATGAAAGAAACATCTGCCATCGCTTCTTCAGCTAATAACTCTAATCCTTTCGGATCAATTGTTAAAATTTCTCTGTCACCTAGTTTTTCAACCTTTACATAGTCTGATGTAAGCTTCTTATACACCGTATCATCTTTCTGAATTGGATACGGATCCTGATATCTAAAGTCCATTCAATTTTTGTTTGTGCAAAAATACGCCTCATTAAAAAAAATATGAGTAAAATCAGTCATTTAAATTGATATTTATAATGATTATAAATTGCAGGGTTTTTCATTTATAATTAACTTTATAGAAAGTTATTTTAATAGTAAAAGGTTTTAAAATTGTATCTCTAAATTCAATGAAAAATATTCTAACCCTTGTTTTATGTCTTATCATGTGCAATAGCAGTTTTGCTCAGGAAAAGCAAGAAAACACAACACAACTTTCAGGAACTTGGGTCGGAAAAATTGAGGGCCAACCAATTAAGTTTGAAATTTTAGAAAAAACGCCTAATTTATTTACGTTTTCATTCATTAATTTTCAAAATGAGCGGTTTACAATTCTAAAATCTGATGTAGCAAACAATGAAAAAAATACATTTGTCATCCATATTAAAGAAGCTAAATTTTCCTCTCAACGCTACGAAAATTGTGTCTTTTCTAAAGGAGTCATAACCCTCTCCGACATCTCACAAAACAACATGAGATTAAATTTAAAATCAGTTGGCCCTACATGTTTTATAAGCTATGATGTGTTAATGAATATGGCTGATATAAAAGATGTCATTTTAATAAAAGAAAAATCAAATAAATAATATGAATTACAGAATAGAAAAAGACACCATGGGAGAAGTGCAGGTTCCTGCAGACAAACTTTGGGGTGCACAGACGGAACGTTCAAGAAATAATTTCAAAATCGGACCTGAAGGTTCAATGCCGCATGAGATCATTGAAGCTTTTGCCTATCTGAAAAAGGCCGCCGCTTTTACCAATACTGAGCTGGGAGTACTTCCTGCCGAAAAAAGAGATATGATCGCCAACGTGTGTGACGAAATTCTGGAAGGAAAACTAAACGACCAGTTTCCTTTGGTGATCTGGCAGACAGGTTCCGGCACACAATCGAACATGAATGTCAATGAAGTCATTTCAAACAGAGCTCATGTCAATAATGGCGGAACATTGGGTGACAAATCTGAGGTTCACCCGAATGACGACGTCAACAAATCCCAGTCTTCCAATGATACTTACCCTACTGCTATGCACATTGCTGCTTATAAAAAAGTAGTGGAGGTAACCATTCCCGCAGTAGAGAAATTAAAAAATACACTGGCTGAGAAATCAAAAGCGTTCAAAGATGTTGTAAAGATCGGAAGAACCCACCTGATGGATGCTACTCCACTTACACTTGGACAGGAATTTTCAGGGTATGTAGCTCAGCTAGAATATGGATTAAGAGCTTTAAGAAACACTCTGCCTCACCTTTCTGAACTTGCATTAGGCGGAACAGCCGTAGGAACAGGATTGAATACGCCTAACGGCTACGATGTAAAGGTTGCCGAATATATTGCTCAATTTACAAAACATCCTTTCATTACCGCTGAAAATAAATTTGAAGCGCTGGCAGCTCATGATGCCATTGTGGAAAGCCACGGTGCATTGAAGCAGCTTGCCGTTTCTTTATATAAAATTGCTCAGGATGTGAGACTCTTAGCATCAGGACCACGTTCCGGGATCGGGGAAATTCACATTCCTGAAAATGAACCAGGATCTTCAATTATGCCCGGAAAAGTAAATCCTACTCAAAATGAAGCTTTAACAATGGTTTGTGCTCAGGTTTTAGGAAATGATACAACCATTTCGTTTGCAGGAACTCAGGGAAACTATGAACTGAATGTTTTCAAACCGGTAATGGCTTATAATTTCTTACAGTCTGCTCAATTGATCGCTGATGCATGTATTTCTTTCAATGATCATTGTGCTGTAGGTATTGAACCGAATCATGAGAGAATTAAAGAGCTTGTAGATAAATCGTTAATGCTTGTTACGGCTTTAAATACTCACATCGGATATGAAAATGCTGCTAAAATTGCCAAAACCGCTCATAAAAACGGAACTACTCTGAAAGAAGAAGCCATCAATCTTGGTTTGTTAACTGCTGAGCAGTTTGACGAATGGGTAAAACCAGAAGATATGGTAGGAAGTTTAAAATAATGATTCTATAACTGATACAATGTAAAAACTCCGGGAGTCATTCCCGGAGTTTTTAATTTACATTCAATGTTTATTTAATCTAATCCAATGGCTAAGCCGAATATCAGAGCTTTATCATCCTTAAAATGACTGTCTTTAAAGAAGTTGCTAAAGTCTTTTTTAACAAATAAGCTAAAGCTGTTATAAGATACAGTAAACTGCGCTCCATAGACAAAAGGATTTACCTGATAATTTCCGCGATCTCTGGTTTCGCCATCATTTCCTTTTACAATATTGTTGGTCGACATTTTTACTCCTCCATATACATTGGCCGCTACTTTAAATCCTGTGTAATAGCTTCTGTACTGGATATCCATTCCTGCATTTTTAAGCTTGGAAAAATTATACTGCATACCAAGAGGAACGATAATATAACCTGTTCTTAGTTTACTTTTATCAAGATTTTCATTAGCCTGTGCCAAAGCAACTCCCTGGTCAGCACTTTTTGTAAAGTACATATTGTTGTCTGTTCTCAAGGTTCTCCAGGAAAATCCTAACCCTGAAATAACGGCCCACGGACTTGTTCTGCTTAGCTGATAATTCAGTTTCAGACCAAATTCCAGGTTATTGGCATATCCGATATTTTTATCGAGAGTATTATCGGGAGAACTATTTGTCAGTGTCATGATTCCGTAGGAGAAATAGCCTGTAAAGCTTCTGCTGGGACGGAATTTTTTTAACAGCTTTTCTTTAAGATCTTCTTTCGAGGTAACATCGGTATTCAAAAGTGAATATCTTACCTGCTTCTGAATAACATCGTCCAGATCAAATCCCAATTCTTCAATTCTCTTATCCATTTTCTCGGAGTAACGGTCTGCAATCTGGGCCTTCTCTCTGTCAAAATCTGCTTTATCAAGATTTCTGGCCTGTAAAACGGTAAGTTCACCTTCCATCAGTTTCTTTTCTTCCTGAATAATAGTATTGATCTTTGTGGCATATTCTTCCACTTTCTCTTTTACAATCGGGCTTACTTCGGTGTCTTTTTTAGAAGACAGGTTAATATTCAGCGCCTTCTTCTGTGCATGGAATGATGCTGCAGAAAAGCATACCAATCCCATTACGATTAATTTCTTGATCATATTATTAATTTTTAATTTTTTACGGATAAATTATCTGGCATTCAAATCGATAGTAGTCGCTACGTTACTTCCATCCTTGGTTTTTTCAATAACATCTTTATGTTCTACTGAAAAGAGAAGTGTAGAAGGATCTACATATTTTTTCTTTTTAACCGGAGTTTTCAAAGAATCGGCTTTTGCTATGAGCTTAGGATGAGAAAGCTGAGGAATTTCTAGCTTCTTTACAGCAGTTTCTCTAGGAATAAGTTTATTTTCACCTATCGCCACTGCAGAAATCACTTCTTCTTTATCTTGGGAAAGCGTTTTCTTTACTTCCTTTTTTCGTCGTCCTGAACAGCTAAAGGAGTATTATTTTGAGCAGGCTCTATTAGTATTTTATCTGTGTCCGTTTTTTCTGCCGTTTTTACAATTCCATGCTGAATTTCTGAGGGTTGATTAAGAAAAACCAGAACAGTTCCTAAACTCAATGTCAAAAGTAAACATGCAGCCACCAAAAACCAGTTTACTTTTGATTTGGGATGGTGAGTACTCCTACTCTGAAGTTCAATTTCTGACCACAAATCTCTGGATGGAGCTATTTCTCTTTCTTCAATCTGTCTTTTGATCTGAAATTCAAGATTATCTTTAGACGTTTTCATTTTTCAATTTTTTTTGTTGTTGAAAGTAGATCTTTCTTAATTTTTCTTTTGCTCTGAACAGCTGTGTTTTGCTCACAGCCATTGAAATCTGCAAAGTATCAGCAATCTCCTGATGCGAATACCCTTCCAGCACATAGAGGTTAAAAACCATTCTGTAGGCATCGGGAAGCTGATCCAAAAGGTCCTGTGCATTAAAATCACAATCAATCTCCGGTTCGTGGATATCTTCGTGAAAAGACTGGTTGATCTCGTCCAGATAGAATACTGTTTTATGGCTTTTGATAAAATTCAGGCATTCATTCACCACAATTCTTCTTGCCCAGCTGTCCAGGTTCGACTCTTCTCTGAAAGTTTCTATGTGCTTAAAAATTTTGCAGAATGCTTTAATGAGACAATCTTCCGCCTGATACAAATCGCTCACATAGCTTTTGCTTACACTCAGGAATCTCTTCACATTCTGTTCATAGAATATCTTCTGTGCAGCCGGATCCTGTTTCTTCAGGAGGCTCAACAAATCATTCTTTTTATTTCCGAACAAAAGTTTCATGCTTATGCTGTTTCTACTTTAAAGACAATCAAAACAAAAAAAGGTTACAACTTAAAAAAATATTTTTTATTTACTTAATAACGACACTGTTCCAAAACAGTATTTATAATACTGAAAATCAGATATTAATGACTTAGTATACAAATCATAAAAATCTGAGAATTTTGTATAATTTCTGTAAAAATAATTGATAAAAGGCTGCCTCAGAGTGAGATAGCCTTTTTATATTTTATCCTGAGAATTCATCAAGCATATTTCGGGTAGGAACAAAGAAAAGCGTTCCTGTAACCGCTGTACTGAAATCTAAGATTCTGTCATAGTTTCCCGGGGGATCACCTACAAACATATTGGTCAACATCTTTTTGGTGGTAGTAAATGTACTTGAGTAGGCAATAAAATAAGTCCCAAACTCATTAGAAGAAGGACTTCCAAAAGGCATATTATCTCTGACAATTTTCAATTCCTCACCGTTTTCCCCTTCAATATTGGCTAAAGCAATATGGGAGTTGGCAGGTTTCACATCATCAGACATTTCAATATCATTTTCCTTTGATCTCCCGATCACTTTTTCCTGATCTTCTGTGGAAAGCCCTTTCCAGGCAGCCATATTATGAAGATATTTCTGAACGAAAAGATAACTTCCATCTTTATATTGAGGGTCTTCGTCTCCGATTTTTGCAAAATAATCGCGGTCTTCACCATGAGGATTCTCCGTTCCGTCAACAAAACCTAGAATAGAACGAGCATCCCAATATTTGAACCCGTGAATTTCCAGAATGCTTTCAGCAACTGAGCTCAATACATTTGATATTTCAATAGCCATATCAAAGATCAGGCTTTTATTATCTGCTCTTAAGTGAAAGTGAAGATCGCCCGGAGTGGAAACAGCGGTATGTTTTATTCCTTTGATCTCTTCAAAATTGGTCAGTTCTTTTGGCGGGGGTGTAGGAAGTTCCAATTTTTTCCATGCTTCAGCCCCAATACCCATTACACAGCTTGCTCTGCTGTCCGGGAATCTGTTGAAAACCGAATTATTAAGGTTAAGTACCAATGCACACAATTGTTGAAAGACCTCCTTCAATTGAGGATCATCATGAAGTTTCCACACCATGAAAATCGTATTGCTGTTAGGATAATCTGTTACATTTTGTGATTCTGCCCTATTCATACACGTCTGTTTTTAATATACTAAATATCCGAAATTGAAACCTGATCTGCAAAATATTGCTCCAGATCTTTTAACGTTTCAGGATTGGTCTGAATATCTTTTACCAGTAGCCCTTTATTCACTACGACAATCCTGTTGCAGACTTCCGTAGTATGGGACAAATCATGACTGGATATCAGGAAAGTAACACCATCCTGCTTAGATAGTTCTTTGATGAGGTTTTTCAGTTTGATCTGTGTGGACGGATCCAGGTTGGCAAAAGGTTCATCCAGAATAATAATTTCAGGATTTCCAATGATGGCTCCTACAATTCCTACTTTTTTCTGATTTCCTTTGGAAAGATCACGGATATATTTTCCTGATTTTAGAATCTCGCCGTTGAAGAAATCGTGAAAGGGTTTCAGAAATTCATCTATTGAAGCTTTGTTTTGTCCTCTCAGCTCTCCAATGAAGTAAAAATATTCTTCAGGTGTAAGATAGCCAATAAGAAAAGTGTCATCTACAAAGGCTGAAACTTTATTCTTCCAGGCCTCAGATTCACTGACTTTGATTCCGTCAATGCTTACAGATCCGGTGGTCGCCTGAATCAAATCAAGCATCAGGCTAAAAAGGGTTGTCTTTCCTGCCCCGTTGTTTCCTACAAGACCAAATGTTTCCCCGTTTGGAATGTCAAGATGTTCGATATTAAGAACAGTTGCTGTTCCGTATGTTTTTGATAAATTATGTATGTTGATCATGGCTTAACCTTTATTTTTAAATGCATCAATGGTGCTGTATTTTTCTTTTTTGTAAAGTTTTACGATAATATTGAAGATTCTTTCTCTCATGAAAAATCCTATAATACCGATAATGGCAATGCTTATTACTCCTCCTGTAATTCCTGAGAAATATTTTGCTAACGCAAATACCCCCATCGGAAGAAGCATTTTAGGAATCAACAGAAGCATCGCTACCAGATTGAAACTTCCTTTCTGCCCCATCCTTTTCTCTTTTGAATTAAGATCGATCTGAGTCTTATTGAAAGCCCCGGACCATAAGGTAAATTGAGAATTGACTCCGATATTGTATAGTCCTGCAGCGAAGAATGTAACGTAGACCTCCCAGCCAAAGTACGCATAGCACAGCGCTACAATTACAGAAACTCCTGTTACAATATTCATAAGCCACCATTTGGCCTTTAAATAGTCTTTGTACGGAACATTCAGGGTCATCATCAATGGATAATAAGAACTATCAAAAGCCGGAACTCTCTGTCCAAACAAAAACTGAAAACCTCCTGTCACAAAAAGGCCCATAAACATCATCATCGCCGGAGTTTTGTATAGGGAAGACGTAAACATCAGCAATCCATAGAAGAGGAACATAAAACTTCCCAGAAGAATGCCTTTGGCCACTTTATTCCTTCTTAACATTTTAATATCATTATTGATAAATGTTCCGGTAGCCCCATATTTATTTAAGAAAGCAATATTCTCGGTTTTTCCTATTGTCTTTTTGGCTTCAAGTCCCTGATCCAGGTAAAATTCTTTACGCAGATAACGGAAACAAAGCCACCACAAGATCACAAACAGGGAAACAGGGATCAAAGCAAAGTAAGGTTTTTCATAGAAACTGTAGAAAACAGATTCAGAATAAGACAGAACCGGAACGATATTGTAATATGCCAAAGCTCCGATTCCCAAAAAGAAAACTCCTATAATAATTGCCAGTGTTTCTTTACCGTTGAAGAAAATATTGATGAAATTATTCAGATAGAGTAATGAAATAACGCCTATAAGCCACACCAAAATTCCTAAAATGCTATATCCGTTAAATAAAGCAATCAATGAAAATGTAATGAAGAATAGAGAACTCAGCCAGCTGAATGCTGAAAGAAAGGTTTTGAACAGCATATAATTGACCAGTGTATTCTTCCTGACATTCATGGTAAGAAAGGGCTTAATATTCTGTGTGGGAATTTCCTGCCAGAGATATTTAATGACCAGATCAATGATCCAGGCAACAATCATGAATTTTGAGACTACTTTTAAAGGATCCTGGTGCATTTCTTCCTTTACATAGAAAAAAGCAATAAAAGCCCCGCCTACGAGACATCCCATGAAATAGAGAATTCCGATGAACCGGAATATCTTCATGGCCAGATTGATCCCTAAAGATGTACCACGGAAGAAGCTTTTGATTTCAAGCCTAAGGAACTTTAGAAACATATTTTAGTTTTTATACATTAGTAAATATAAAATAAAATATGTTACAGATTTCTAGCCAATTAATTCTTTTGCTTGTGCTAAAGCAGCTTCGGTAATTTTGCTTCCGGAAAGCAATTGAGCAATTTCATTGAGTTTTTCCTCGTCGCTCAAAGGTATAATGGTAGATTGGGTTCTCCCTGAAACATCCTGTTTGACGACTTTATAGTTGTCATTTCCTTTAGCGGCAACCTGTGCCAGGTGAGAAATAACGATCAGCTGCATATCTTCGGACATTTCTCTCATAAGATTTCCGATCTCTTCAGCTACTTTCCCTGAAACTCCGGTATCAATTTCATCCAGAATAAGGGTTGGAAGCTCATCACTTTCTGCAATAATCTTCTTTACAGCAAGCATCACTCTAGATCTTTCACCTCCGGAAATGGCTGTCTGAATCGGTTTTAAAGGAAATCCGGAATTGGCCTGGAACAACAGCTGGATATTTTCTTTTCCAAATTGATTGAACTCGTCTGCATCCTGCAGTTCTATATCTACTTTTGCCTTTTCCAGCCCTAATTTTTTCAGAAGTCCTTCTGCTTTTTTGATGAAAACGGGAACATTTTTTGTTCTGTTCTTTGAAAGCTTTTCAGCGAGATTCTGAAGTATTTTTTCTTTTTGAGAAATATTCCCCTCTGTTTCTTCGATCTGTGCCTCCAGTTCTGAAGCTCCTTTCTGATCTCCTGCCAGCTGGTTTCTGATCTCAATCAGTTCATTAAGATCCGAAACATTATGTTTAAGGAATAAGGCGTTGATTCTATTATTAAGCTCGGTAAGATATACCAGATTTTCAGGATTGATTTCAACTCTCTCTGCGGTATGCTCAAGTTCGGAAATTATATCTTTAAGCTCAACAAAGGAAGTCTCAAGCCTTTCATCAAGTTCTGCAAAACTGGTGGAAACTTCAGAAATTTTTGAAAGTTTGTGGGTCGCTTCATGAAAGAAAGACAAAATTCCTATTTCTTCCTGATGGAATCTCGACAGGATCTGACCTACGTTTTCAGAAATCATTCCCGCATTTTCCTGAATAGAAAGCTGGTTCTGAACATCTTCATAGTCTACATCATCAAGCTTCAGCTCCTCCAGTTCATTGAGTAAAAATTCTTTATAATCACTTTCTTTATTGGATTCTGAAAGTTGAGTTTTCAGTTTTTTCAACAGTAATTTAAGGGTCTGAAATTCAGAAAATGTCTGTTGATAGTCTTCGATAATCTTTTTATTGTCAGAAAGTCCATCAATAATTTTAAACTGGTATTCTGATGTAAAAAGATTGGATGTTTCAAATTGGGAGTGGATATCAATCAGCTGCGAAGAAAGCTCTTTAAGAATATCTAATGTTACAGGAACGTCATTAATAAATGCACGCGATTTTCCTGATGGAAGGATTTCTCTTCTGATAATCGTCTGAAGTTCGTAATCCAGATCGTTTTCGATAAAGAATTTCTTAAACTGGTTGTTGAGTGAAAACTCTGTTTCCACCACACTTTTTTCTTCGGTCTTAGCAATGGATTTTACATCTGCTCTTTCTCCTAAAATAAGACGGAGAGCCCCTAAAATAATAGATTTCCCTGCTCCTGTTTCACCGGTAATAACCTGTAAACCATTCTTCAATGATACGTCAAGGGTATCAATCAGGGCAAAGTTTTTAATGTAAATTCTCGAAAGCATTGATAATCCGGGTTATGGTTCAATTTGAATTTGAACTGTAAAAATAGGTTTTTTTTTAATGAAGTGAGAAAATGTTTTTATGCATTCTGCTCAATTATAGTATTCTATTTTTAACCTAAAATCAAATGATCTGTCAGTAATTTTAAAGGTTTTTTATAAGTGTCAATCTTATACCTTCCATTTATTCCACTTATTGTCAATATTTTTCGGAGAAAGAATAATCATGGTCTGCTTCAGATCATTGAGAATCAAGCCTCCGTTATTGCCGGAATTGAAGATATTAAAGATTTCATCACTTTTTGTATCCAGAAACTGGTTGAAGAAAAATGCCTGCTGAAAAGTATTCTCGTACATTTTCAACTGCATCAGAGCATCAAAAATCACTTTTTTACCGGCAGTCTGGTCCTGGTTGAAAAGGTTATCCATTCCTGCTCTGTGGTACGTATAAATGGTAGAACGCAGCTGGCTCCAATTGGGGTTCATGATTTCATTAATCAATATAGAACGGCTTCTTGGCTCATTGATGGTATTCCAGCCTTCATAGTTTCTGTTCTGAGAATTCTGTGCAATTTGTTGTGCTTTTGCATACCATTGGGATCCTCCCATCGACTGGAAGCTGTCACCGTCTAAGCCCAAAATAACATAAATATAAAAACTGACAACATCTGTCAAATTCTTACCCGAGAACTGTCTTTCATTAAAAATAAGACTTTCATTTTCAATATATTCAAAACCAAATCTCTGGTCCTGAAGATTCAGTAAAGGAGATTCATAAGTCGTATTATAAACAGGACGCATGGCCTGAACAACAATGGACCCTTTGAATCTATTGCCGTCTCTTTCTCCAATAACAACAGAAAAACCACATTTTATTTTCTCAAAATTCTGAAGTTTTTTCCCAGTCCAGCTGGTATTATTGATAAAGTCTCTGAGACTTTTTTCCAATGCTTTATACGCCTGCTGGTTACTTCCTCCTACCAGTTGGGAGTTTACCTGAACAGTAGCCAACAGCTCCTGAGAAAAACTTTGGGTATATATGAAAAACAGAAAAAATAAACTTATAATTTTTTTCATTGTCTATTAAAAATTGAGAACGGAAATTTATTAAAATTATTTTAAAAGTTGAGACTCAACAAAATTGAGAATATCTTTTGCTACATCATCTTTGGATTTCAGATTGAATTCTTTCTTTTCCGTTTTGGTAAATATTTTGATTTTGTTGGTATCATTTTTAAAACCGGCTCCTTCATCACGCAGAGAGTTCAGAACAATCATATCCAGATTTTTCTTTTCCAGCTTTCCTTTTGCATTTTCTTCTTCATTCTGCGTCTCCAGGGCAAATCCTACCAGGAACTGGTGTGTTTTCTTCTCCCCCATAGTTTTAAGAATATCCGGATTTTTAACCAATTCTATAGTGAGACTGTCGTCATTTTTCTTAATCTTTTCCTTAGCCACTTCTTTTGGTGCATAGTCTGCTACGGCTGCACTTGCAATTCCGATGTCTATCTTATCATAAAATTCAAATACTTTTGCCAGCATTTCTTTTGCTGAAGTCACTTTATGAAGTTCAACCTTTGGGTCGTTTAGGGTTTGGAAGCTTGGTCCGGAAATCAGAATAACTCTTGCTCCTCTTTTGGAAGCTTCTTCAGCCAGTGAAAATCCCATTTTTCCAGATGAATGATTTCCGATGAATCTTACGGGATCTATGGCTTCGTAGGTAGGTCCGGCCGTAATTAAAACAGTTTTCCCTTCAAGACTTTTTGAATGGATATTTGAATTAAAATAATTTTCAATAGTCGTAAAAATAGTTGTCGGTTCTGCCATTCTTCCCTGGCCGATCAATCCACTTGCCAATTCTCCATTTTCTGCAGGAATAATGATATGTCCAAAGCTTTCCGCAAGCTCTAAATTCTTCTTTGTAGAAGGATGTACATACATATCTAAGTCCATTGCGGGTGCAATAAATACCGGGCATTTTGCTGACATATAAGTTGCAATAACCAGATTATCACACATCCCATGAACCATTTTAGACAGTGTATTGGCAGTACAGGGAGCAACAATCATTATGTCTGCCCAAAGTGCCATTTCTACATGGCTGTTCCAGGTTCCGTTATCACCATAAAAGTCTGAATACACAGGTTTTTTGGACAACGTAGACAGGCTTAGTTTCGTCACGAAATGTTCTGCATCTGGGGTCATGATAACCTGTACTTCACCACCTTTTTTCACAAAATCTCTGATCAGGAAATGAATTTTGTAGGCTGCAATTCCTCCAGAGACCGCGATAAGTATCTTTTTACCGGACACACTCATTTAGTTCTAATTTTTTGAAATACTAAAGTACTTAATTTTTCCCACACAATCAGGCTTTAAAATGACAAAGGTCATAAAAGAAATGAATTCCTTTATGACCTTGATTTATTAAAACACAGATGATTATTTTCTGTCTTCTGTTTTTCTGAAATAGATATCTCCGTTTAACCACTCTTCGATAGCAATTGAAGTTGGTTTTGGAAGCTTTTCGTAATGTTTAGAGATCTCAATTTGTTCTCTGTTTTCGAAAACCTCTTCTAATGTAGAATTGTGAACGGCAAATTCATCCAATTTGTTGTGAAGTTCCGTACGGATCTCCGCATTGATCTGCTCTGCTCTCTTTCCCATGATAACAATAGCTTCGTAGATTGAACCTACTTTATCTTCAATCTTATCTTTGTCGTAAGTAATTGTATTTACTTCGGCTTTTGTATCTTTTACACTCATTTTGAGAAAATTATTTTTATTTAAGATGGCAAATTTACGAATTATCTTTGGATTTTGAAAGTCGCTGCCGGAGGAGGGGTCTTAAGTGCTGCACTGTCCCTCTGTAACTGCATTGCTTTCTTTTCATTGCTGATTTGATCTTTAACCTGCTGCTCAGTTTTATCTTTGTCGGCCATTTTTTCAGCCTCTTTTTTCTGTCTTGCTGTTAAAGCTGCAATTCTTGCTTCAGTTTGTTTTTTAACAATCACAAAGTTTTGCTTTTCCTTTTCCAGTTTTTCTCTTAGATCGGTAGCTGTCTTAGAATATTCTGTATTGGGAAGTTCCTTCTCTACCAGTTTAGTATAAGTCAATGCACTTTCAATACGCTCATCTTTAAGACCATATACCGATTTTACCGCCAGTTCATAACGGGCTTTCATGATATAATCATAAATTTTTGAACGAAGTTTTGTACTTGGGAAATCCTCCAAAACATTTTCTAAAGCAACATTCGCTGCTTTGTACTCTCCCATGTTATAGTACTGTTTTCCGTTTTCATAAGCTTTAAATTCAAGCTTATAAGACAACTCATCAATAAGCTGACTGATATTTTTAGATCTTTCGGAATTCGGATAATTGTTCAGGAAGTCCTGAAGTTCATTGATCGCCAATTCTGTACTGGACTGGTCCAAGTTGTAATCCATAGATCCTTCATAGTAGCACAATGCAGACATGTACGCTGCTTCTTCCGCTCTTGGATCTTTTGGAAAACTAACGGCAAAGTTTTTAAACTGGTGACCTGCCAGCTTATAACTCTTGTCATAATAGTTGGCATAAGCAGTGTTGAAACCTACATTAGGAAAATCATCAGTTCCTGCCACAAGATTAGCAAGTCTGTCATAGAGAGCCAAAGCATTTTTCCACTTTTTCTTAGCGAAGTTTTCATTAGCCGCCTTTAAGATAAACTCTTTATCAGCACTCCTCATTGCTCTTTCCTGCTGGCTTACACAAGATGAAATCACTGCTACAGCAAAAAGACCTAAAATATATTTTTTCATATAAAAAATTCAACAGTTTTCGGGTTACACAGCCGATTTACTAATTTGCAAAAATATAACTTTTTTGTCAATAGATTTTTTTTATGAATATTTAACGTAATTTTAGTCTGCAGCGTATCCCAAAATCGCAAAAACACTTAATAAAAGATTCATTCTCACCTTCTTCTCAGCTTCTTTGGTATAGGTTTCTTCATTTTTACTCGGAACATATAATTCATAAAAGTTTTTATTCCTGATCACAAATAAAGTGGACCCGATAATCATGGTAAGAATATCTTCCGGCTTGGGTGTAAAGGTAAAAACTCCGGAAGCAACACCTTTTTTAATCACTTCATCCAGTTTTTTTACGAATAATTGGTAAAAATCAAGCAGTTCATCTTTTAGATTTTCTGTATGACGAAGTTCCTGCGTCACAAACCCATGGAAATAATTGTATTTAAATAACTGGGAAACAATATATTTAATCATTTCTCTCATCTGCATCTCCGGTTTTCCTTCCTTGATGGTGTCTGCAAATTCTGAGAAATTTTCTCTGGTTTTCAGTACCCTGTACTGATAGAGATAAGACATCATTTTCTCTTTGGAACCGAAGTAATAAGAGATCATGGCAACATTGATATTGGCTTTAGAACAAATATCCCTCACAGAGGTACCCTCGTATCCTTTCTTTGCGATAAGCTCTTCTGCAATATCCAGTATGTGAATCTGTTTTTCCGTAAATTTTTTTTTCATGAAGTGCACTTTGAGTAAAGTTAAGAAATTTTTAACACATTTATAAACGATCGTTTAATAATTTTAGATTAAATCTGAAAAATGCTATTTTTGAATATGGAATTTTTTGATTTTCATCATCATAAGAAATATATCAGGAACGGAATCTACAATCTTGGGATAGAAAATATTCCGCCGGATTTCCCTTATTCTATTGGTATACACCCCAATGATATTGATATAAACAATATAGAAGTACAGTTTTCATGGATGAGGAGTATGATGTTGGAGAATTGTTTTGCCATTGGAGAATGCGGTTTGGATTCATTGGTTTCTGTAGATCAGAAAATTCAGGAAGAAGTTTTTCTAAGGCAAATAAGAATAGCCAATGAAGTAAAAAAGCCTCTTATCATCCATTGTGTAAGAAAATTTTACGAGGTTATTTCTTTTAAGAAGAAGGCCGAACAACCAATGATTATTCATGGTTTTAATAAAAAAAGACAAATTGCCGAAGACCTTCTGGCTAATAATTTTTATCTGAGTTTTGGAAAAGCTGTTTTGTATAATTTATCTTTGCAGGATATTTTAAAAAACACTCCATTAGACAAATTGTTTTTAGAAACTGACAATGAAGATTTTAACATCGAAGAATTGTACGGTAAGGTTTCAGAAATAAAAGGAATTTCTTTGGAACAACTGAATGAACAAATTTTAGAAAATTTACACTCAATAAAAAATGGATAAATACTGGCTGGAAAGAACTGAACTTTTGATAAAGGAAGATGGATTGGAAAATCTGATAAAAGCGAACGTGCTTGTTGTAGGCCTAGGCGGAGTAGGTTCTTTTGCCGCTGAATTTCTTGCAAGAGCCGGAGTAGGAAATATGACGATAGTGGATGGTGACACGGTAGATATTACCAATATCAACAGACAGCTTCCTGCTTTGCATTCTACTGTTGGGAAGCACAAGGTAGAGGTTGTTGCTGAAAGACTTCTTGACATCAATCCACAGCTTAATTTAACCAAAATCAATGAGTTTCTAAATCCTGAAAGAATGGATGAAGTTCTGGATTCTGCAAAATTTGATTATGTTTTGGACTGCATCGACAGCGTTACGCCTAAACTTAGTTTGATTATCGCTGCCAAAAGAAGAAGGATAAAAATCGTAAGCTCAATGGGAGCCGGTGGAAAAACTGACCCAAGCAAAGTATTGGTAAGAGACATCAGCAAAACCGAACATTGCCACCTTGCAAGACAGGTAAGAAAAAGGCTGAAAAAAGTAAAAATTGACAAAGGAGTTCGTTGTGTGTTTGCCAATGATATTCAGGATGAAGAAAGCTTGAAAATGACTGACGGAACCAATTATAAAAGATCATTTTATGGAACGATAAGTTATATGCCTGCCATTTTCGGGTTGTACACCGCTTCAGAAGTGATTAATCATTTATTAAATCAAGATTAACATATTTCCCCTCCTACTTCGCAGATTTGCGAAAGCAACATCGTATATTAATTTGTGAAACAGGTGGGAGAAAAAATATAAAAATTACAATTACACTCCGTCAATGACAAATTCTCAATATCCCAGAGCGGAAAAGCTCAAAAAAAACACGGAAATCGGTTTGCTTTTTGAAAAAGGCAAATGGAGAACCAATGGCAATCTGAGAATCATCATTCTTAAACATAAGCCCACCCTTTCTGTAGAGTCTGCAAGATTTGGAGTTTCTGTTTCTAAAAGATATTTTAAAAAAGCCGTACACAGAAATCGTATCAAAAGACTGCTGAGAGAATGCTACCGTTTGAATAAGGATTTATTTAAGCTCGCTTTCGGAGAGAAAACAATGGCGATGGTATTTTGGGTTTCTTCTGAGATGCCCCCGAAATTTCAGGACGTGGAGGCTCAATTTATAAAGCTTTGTGAAGCGCAGAAAAAGTAATCTTTTTCATTAGAATAAGAGGTCTGTGAGGTATTTTATCTCGCAGATTATGTGAATCAGGGAGATTTTTTATTTTCCCACAGATCACACAGAATTACACGTATGATTGCGTGGATACTTTTTTATTCTACAATAAATCACGAATAGCAAAGTTCTAAACTTGCATCCCGTATCTAGTATCCGGAACTCGGAAATTAACAGCACTCCAAATATCATATAGTTTTTGTAATTTTAGGGAAAACAATAAATCTGAAAATTAATATGTTAGATAATGTTCCCTATTTCTCTTATATAATCAGTGCATTTATTGGCATTGGATTGGCGGCGGCTACAGGCTTCCGGGTATTTCTCCCCATGTTTGTTGTAAGTCTTGCTTCTTACTTCAACTGGATTCCCATGAATGAGCATTTTGAGTGGCTTGCAGGCTTACCTGCGCTTATTACAACAGGAATTGCCACGGTTGCAGAGATCCTTGCTTATTATATTCCTTTTATTGATCATTTGCTGGATACGGTATCTATTCCTATGGCAACGATTGCTGGTTCTATATTATTTGCCAGCCAGTTTACCGAACTTGGAACTTTCCCGCAATGGGCAATGGCATTAATTGCAGGTGGTGGTACAGCAGCAACCATCAGTACCGGATTTGCAGGAATACGGGCTGCTTCTACGGCTACTACGGGCGGGCTGGGAAATTCTGTGGTAGGAACAACAGAGACGGCAGGAGCGGGTCTTATGTCTGTTCTCGCAATGGCTGCTCCAGTGATTGCAGCAATTTTTGCAATAATTATATTAATTCTTGTTATTGTTTTTGGGCGGAAGGCCTGGAAAAAACTAAGAGGCAATAAAGACAAGCCTCAAAATATATAAATAAAAAAGGTACTGCTTATAACGGTACCTTTTTCTTTTAATTCTTACTTCTGAAATCCTTAATATCCTGAATTTTAGATTCAAAATATTTCTTTTTCTCAGGATTCTTTTTGATTAATATTTCAAACGCTTTTATCGCTTTTGTATAGAGTTTCTGTTCAAAATAAAGTTTGGCCAGCGTCTCTGTCATCAAATGTGATATATCACTGTTCTTTTCTTTAACAACATAGCTGCTTTCTTCTCTTAACTGACTGATCCTAGGATTGTTTTCGATAAAGGCTTCAATAGCTTTCTCTTTAACTTCTGATTTGTCTTTTTCGACTTCTTCAACTCTGTCAATCTTAAGCCAGCTTTGCCATGTATTGATAAAACCGGGAACATTGCTATCAGCTGATGGCTGAGTGGTATTCTTCATGATAACCTCCTGTACTTTTTCTACAGGTTCTTCTTTACTTTCCTGCCGTTTTTCTTCAACCTTAAGGGTAGAAATATCGGTTCCGAAGAAAGATACATTCATTACAGGAGCATCTTCTTTTGAAACTTCTGCTGCTTTCTCTTCTTTAGGAGATTCAATAGTTTCTGTTTCTTCTTCTACAGGCACGGCTTCTTCCTTAGCCGTTTCTATAACAATTTCAGCCGTTTCCTTTGGTTGTAGCTCTTCGAGTATTACTTCCGCCTCTGTTGCGGGGATTATTTCTGCTGCAGGAGTTTTTATTTCAGGGGCTGATCCTTCTGTTGATTTGCTGATTAATGAATCTGGCATATTGGATTCCACACTCATTGGCTTCCATGTAGACTGAACTTCGGGAACTTGTTCTTCTTGTTTTTCCTCAGGAATTTCAACTTTAGATTCCTCTTCTACAGGCAATTGATTTTCAACAATTTCTTCCTGTATTGGCTCTTCTTTCGTTTCCTCAGGTTCTTCCTGGCCTGTTGACCAAAAATGGAAATTTTGCGTTTCAGCGAAGCTTATTTCATGATCTTCAATGGTTTCCGGCTCTGGTTCTTCTTCCTGAGAAACAGATTTAGTCTCCTTCATTTTTTTCTCCACCTCTTCAATCAGACGCCTCATTTCCTCCTCATGTCTATTCACATTGGGTTGGGAAATTTCACCTGCTTCAACGGTCTCTCCGCTATTTGCCTCTATTTTAACATCAGGCATAAACGAATCTGTTCCGTGAAAGCTTACTTCAGCATCTATTTCTTCTATCGGCTGCTCTTGATCAGATACAGCTTCATGATTATCTGCTGTTTCTATGCTTTCAGATTCTTCTGTGACTTCTTCGTCAACATTTACTTCTGGCAATAAAGGTTCTACTTCATGGAAACTTACATTTTCTACTTCATCTATTTTCTCTTCTTCTTTTTCTGAAGAAAGCTGATTTTCATGAATGATCGTTTCCGGTGTAAAGTCTTCTCCTGCATTCTCCTCTATTTCAGCCTGAATTTCTTCTTTTTGTTCCTGAACCGGTTGCTCTGCAACAGTCTCAGTCTTTTGGGTTACCAAAGTTCCTGATTCAAGGGTAGATTCAATATCTATGATCTCAGAATTTTCTTCATCCAGGAAGTTTTCTTCTCCTTCAAATAAAATTCTGTTTCGTTCACCATTTACATAAATAGGTTTTACGTCTTGTAAAATTGGCAGGACACATACATTGGTTTGCTCATCTGCTTGTTTTTCCAAAGAGACTTCTTCTTCTCTTTTAATAGGAAAAGATTTGCTCTTCGGGGCATATTGAGCGGGTTTTTCAACCGCTTTGACAGGTTTTTTATCTTCAACAATTTCAGGTTTTGACTCCTGTCTGATCTTTCCGTTGATCAGTTGATATAAAATCTTCTTATCTGTAGTATACGCAGCGGTTGTAGAAAGTTCTTTCTGATAGTTTTCTTTTTCGTACAGGTGTACTCCATACAGATGAAGCGCCCTAATATTTTGAATATAAGGAAAAGTGTGAATCTCTTCTTTCAAAAGACCAAGGTCTTCTAACTGAATATTTTTCGGATTTTTTATTAATTCTAAAACTCTGGGATTCATCTTACCAATTCGCTACAATGTCGTTAAATATCTTATTAATAATTCTATCTGTCACCAGCTTAACCTGCTGGTCTTCAATCTGACTTAGTGATACATCACTGTTGAAAGCAGCTTCATCAGAATACGTTCTGTCAAAACTTGAATCCGGATGAATTTTATTTTCGTAATGTACCTTTACTGTAATCGTAAGCTTATTCTGCCCCTGCTGAATCACTCCGCCAGACGGGTTTGTCACGGTACTGGAGCTTACTGTAGTGGGAGTAATTGAATAATCTGAGATTTCTCCTTCTATCAGGATATCAGGGTTTTCTTTTGTTCCTTTCAAAGTGGTTCTCTGAAGGAATCTATTTTGTATTGCTGTAGAAAACTGTTGTGATAATGCCGGGTTTACGAGAGATGCATTATTCGGAAATTCGTTGATCTGAACAGTCTTCTCATCTGTAAGGGATGATCCCGTAAAGCTGTAGCATGAATTCAAAACTCCCAGCAGTGCAAAAAGCATTACAGTTAGTAGTGATTGTTTCAGGCTAATATTTTTAATTTTAAAATTCATTTTTAGATCCAATTTCAGTAATTTCATCATACTCAATTTGTTGTATGGCATCTTCATAAGCAAAATAATTTGCAGTGTATAAAAATGGTAACGTAAGAAAAATTCCTATCCCGCAAGCCACAATACCAATCTGAGACAAAATACTCACCACTAATGAGAAAAGAAAAATTGACAATAGATTTCCTTTGGTCATTACTTTTGAAATATTCCAGGCTTCTTTTATTTCGCTGATTCCTTTAAGGCTAATTAATGGAATAATATAAAACCCCTTCAATAGAAAATAATATATCGCTGCTATTAATAAAAACATATAAGGAAACATAAAAATCATGATCATTGGGTTGGGTTGATTACCTTCAGACATTGCGCCTGATATCCCCAGCACAGCAAATAGAGGAATGTAAAGTACTAGAACACCTCCAATAAGAATTAACTGCAACATAAAATAAGGCATGAAATCTTTAAAATCAAAAATATCTCCGGGACTTGCTGCCTGATTTCTATTAAGCTTTTGAAGGTACTTGTATAAATTACCCATAGCTAACAGTCCACAGAAAGGAATGATCGACATGATAAAGCATACTAAAAATGCTATAAAAATGTTCCCGAAATCTTTCTTTAAAAGTTCGAAACCTTTATTAATATATTCTCCGAGTTTAAAATTGATCGGTTTAGGTGTTAAAATTACTTTCATTATTTATGGTGTGCTAGTCTTCCAGATTATATTGTTTTATTTTCCTGTATAAAGTTCTTTGTGAGATCCCCAATTCATCTGCCGCTCTGTTTCTGCGTCCCCTATGCTTCTCCAATGCTTTGATTATCAAATCTTTTTCATTATTCTGAAGAGAAAGTGATTCTGGTCTGTTTTCTTCCACTTCGATATCTTCAAAATCTTCATAGCTGTCTTCAGGGCTTGAAATGATTGTCGGTGTCTGAACTGCCGGCGTATCATTATTATTTTCAAAATATAATAAAGATCCTGAGTTATTCACCTGTGGCTGACTTTCAGGGGTATAAATCCTGTTAATCAGGCTTTTTTCATGATTGCTCAGATCTGCTGTACCTCTGTTCTTGATCAATTCCGAAGTTAAGGATTTTAAATCATTAATATCATTCCTCATATCAAATAGAATTTTATACATGATTTCCCTTTCACTTCCGAAGTCGTTTTGTTTGGGAGCATTTTGGGTATTTACCACCATCGGAAGGTGTGTTTCCATAGGAATATACTCCGCAAGTTTCTCAGCAGTGATGCTTCTGTTTCTTTCCACAACGGTCATCTGCTCCACTAAGTTTCTTAATTGGCGGATGTTCCCCGGGAACGCGTAGCTTTCTATATAATGAACTGCACTAGGTTCTAGCTCCAGTTCCGGCATTCTGTACTTTTCTGCAAAGTCTATCGCAAACTTTCTGAATAACAAATGAATATCTCCCTTTCTTTCTCTCAAAGGTGGCATATCAATCTGAACAGTATTCAAACGGTAATATAAATCCTCACGGAATCTTCCATCATGAATAGCCTTCATCATATTAACGTTGGTAGCAGCCACAATTCTTACATTGGTTTTCTGCACCTGTGAAGACCCTACTTTCATAAATTCTCCACTTTCCAAAACTCTTAAAAGACGAACCTGAGTCTGTAATGGAAGCTCTCCTACCTCATCCAAAAAGATGGTTCCACCGTCTGCTACTTCAAAGTATCCTTTTCTTGTAGTGGTAGCCCCCGTAAAAGCGCCTTTTTCGTGTCCAAATAGCTCAGAATCGATGGTTCCTTCCGGAATAGCCCCGCAGTTTACTACGATGTAAGGCTGGTGTTTTCTTTTGGATTCTGAATGGATGATTTTCGGAATAAATTCTTTTCCCACCCCACTTTCTCCAATCACCAGCACAGAGATATCTGTGGGTGCGACCTGGATAGATTTTTCCAGGGCTCGGTTGAGTGCGGGAAAGTTCCCGATAATTCCGAAACGGTTTTTTATGTTTTGTAGCTCGTTGCTCATAAGTAAATTTTTGATTATTGATTTAATGTTAATCTTCTACAGCTCTTCAATCTGTTTTCTGTAGACTTTGTTAAAATGATGGGTATAGACATCTTTCATAGTCTTTCCTTCATCATACGTTTGTAAGGCTAACTTCTTTAAATCCAAATAATCTTTGTTTCTGATCTTAGAAACTTTACTCTTAAAGTATATGTTATCAGCAAAGTCGTATTCTTTGCTTTGTTTTTCAAAATTTTCAAGGGCTTTATCATATCTTCCCAGTTCGAAATAGGTAACTCCTAACTGGTAATGATCATACATTCCCTTCACATAACCTCTGGTGGTCAGAAGCTGCTCAATAATCCCTGCGGCTTTGTCTTTCTCCCCTAACGCACTGTAGGACATTGCTCTTACCACGTCCAGATTATAATCTCCGTTTTGGGATCTCCCTAAGTCTTCGGGATAATATTTTTTTAAATCATTTAAATCCTGTATAGCGCCACTGTAATCTCTTACAAACTGAAACCTGCACCAGCCTCTGTAGCCAAGATACATTTGAGGATTTAAAGCAACCGCTTTATCGATTAAAAATTTCCAGGTTACAAAATCTCCGTTTTTTAGATAAGGAACGGCTTTCTCCATATAAGCATGAGAGAAATCGGGACACAATTCAATGGCTTTGTCAAAGCCTTCCTGAGATGCTGCGAAACCCTGTAAATCTGAAGCCCAGTTGTATAACTCACACGCTTTTTTGCAGTTCTCACCCTCTACTGCATTACAGTTGACCTGTGCAATAGTATTGGTGTAAACTATAAGTAACAAAAAGCTAAGGTAATACCTCTGAAACTTTTCCATTTTCAATTTTATAGGTTAAATACTGATAATAATCTACTTTTAAACCTTTTATCTCTTTGGGCATCCAGCCATCGAGTGATTTTGTAAACTGCAGCAGCTTATTTTCCAATTCTTCATCTAAGGCAATATCTTTCAGATCTGAGCTCATATGCCGTAACCTGAATACCCCTGCCTTTCCTTCACAATTTACTAAAAATCTTACGGTAATATAACCGTTGATTTTCTTTTCAGAATATATATATTCTTTTTTAAGTTTTTCAGCGATCGCTATTTTTTCTCCTTTGTAACTAAACCCTTCTTTACCTTGGTAATATTGTAAGCTAAAAGAGGCTAGTTTTCCGGCTCCGCATTTTTTAAAATCAGGATCATCCAGTTTTTTATCAAACTCAATATCTCCTACGGTGCCGGGATATTTTTTTGCATTTTTTTCTGTCTGGCAAGATACCAAAGCAAAAGAAAATAGGGCAAAAAGATAAATCGCTTTGATCAAAACTTAATTTTTATTCCACTGTTCTCCCTAAAAGTGTGCCCTGTGTGTTGTCATAAGCAAAAACGTTCACAATGTCACCTATTTTCTGTCCTTCAAGCATATCAAAGACACATACGGCATTCTGAGAGTTTCTTCCTTTCCATTGGTTTTTATTTTTCTTAGAAATTCCTTCAATCAGAATCTCGTGTACTCTTCCGACGTAAGTTTTCATTCTTTGTCTTGAAAGCTCACCCTGAAGGGCAATAACCTCAGCAAGACGTCTCTGTTTTACATCAGCAGGAATATTGTCTTCCATCTTTTTATGAGCCGGAGTTCCTGGTCTTTCTGAGTAAGCAAACATATAACCGTAGTCATATTCTACTTCTTTCATCAGACTTAGGGTATCCTGGTGATCTTGTTCCGTTTCATTACAGAATCCTACGATCATATCCTGAGAAAACGATACTTCCGGAACAATTTCCTTCGCTTTTTTAACCAGTTCCAGATATTCTTCACGGGTATGCTGTCTGTTCATCGCTTCAAGCATATTATTGCTTCCGCTTTGTACAGGAAGATGTACATAGTTACAAATGTTATCGTGTTTTGCCATCATTCTGAACACATCAAGATTCATATCCTGAGGATTGGAAGTTGAGAATCTGATTCTTAGTTCAGGAACAGCTTTAGCCACTAAATCAAGCAATTGAGCGAAACTAACCGCTGTTGCTTTCTGCATTTCAGAAGCTTTGACAAAATCTTTTTTAGGACCGCCTCCATACCATAAATAAGAGTCTACGTTTTGTCCTAAAAGGGTAATTTCTTTATATCCGTTGTTGGCAAGGTCTTTACATTCGTCTATAATAGAGTGTGGATCACGGCTTCTTTCTCTTCCTCTGGTAAAAGGAACTACACAGAATGTACACATGTTATCACAACCTCTTGTAATGGTAACAAAAGCTGTAACTCCGTTTCCTCCTAAACGTACCGGATTGATATCTGCATAAGTTTCTTCTTTGGAAAGAATTACATTAATAGCATCTCTTCCGTCATCCGTTTCTTTTAAAAGATTGGGTAAATCTCTATAGGCATCAGGACCCACAACAAGGTCAACCAATTGTTCTTCTTCTAAGAATTTGGTTTTCAACCTTTCCGCCATACATCCAAGAACGCCAACCGTCATATTCGGTCTTTCTTTTTTAAGATTTTTGAACTGGGCAAGACGCATTCTTACAGTCTGCTCTGCTTTTTCGCGAATGGAGCAAGTATTTAAAAGAATCAGGTCCGCTTCTTCTACCTTCATTGTTGTATTATATCCTTGTTCATTAAGGATGGATGCAACAATCTCAGAGTCAGAAAAATTCATCTGACAACCATAGCTTTCCAAAAACAGTTTTTTAGAGTTCTCCGGCCTTTCTGCAATAGCAAAAGCTTCGCCCTGTTTTGTTTCATCTATATATTTTTCCTGCACGATAATCGATTTAAGGTCCGCAATTTTAAATTACGAACAAATAAGTTTGCAAAGATACAAAATATTGTGACAGATTGTCAGCGCTATTATTTTAACAAAATCTAAAGTTGTACAAATAATTTGAATCCACAATTAATCATGGTCATAAGCATTGTTGTTAAAACGAATTTTCATGATCAACTTTGAATCAACCGGTATCCCATTTTTTGTAGCCGGCTGCCACTTTCCTTTTACTTTTTTAAGAGCAAACTTCATATCATCAATAAACGTTTCATCATTTTTGAATCTGGGAAGTATATCGACTTTATCAATTTTCCCTTTTGAATTAATATTAAATAAGAAAGTTACTTCTCCCTGAATTGCATATAAAGCAACATCTATATAAGCATGCACCATATTCAGAAATTCCTTTCTAAAGGCATCTTCACCTCCCGGGAATTCTGCTTTTCTGAAATCTTCTCCTGGCTGTACTTGAATTTGAGTTTTTGTTTCTTGTGAAAACCCTTTAAAACTTAAAAGTAAAAAGGGTAAAACCATAAGGTATTTTTTCATTTATTGGGTATTAGTCTATGTCTGCTGAAATTGAAGAGAAGTTCATTTTAACTTTGATCTGTGAAGCTACAGGCTGTCCGTTGCAAGATGCAGGAGTCCAGTTTTTCTTTATTCTTCTTACGACATACTGCATATCGTCAAAAAACACTTCACTGTTAGAAACCTTAGGCATCCCTTTCACATCAACTACTTTTCCTTTAGCATCAAGCACTAAAGTAAATATAAAGTCACCTGTAAGAGCGTAAAAATCTGAATTCAGATAAGCATACATATATTTGTTCAGGATATCTTTATAAGCCGCAACCCCTCCTTCATAAGCTGCCGGTTTAAAATCATTACATTTCACCGCAACCTGCATAAAAGGTTCTTTAATATCTATTTTCAAAAGATTCTTGTTGCTGTCTCTGATAAAAGAGTCATCACGTTCTTCCTGATCCTGTGCAAATGAGAAATTCGCTGCACATAAAGCTAAAAATAAAAATAGAGTTCTCATAACTTTGTTTGCTAATAATAAACAAAGGTAAATATTTAGCGCATTTATAAAAAAGAAAAACTTCACACAAAGTACGAAGTTTTACAATATCTGTATCTGAGTTTCAGATAGCCTTTTATATTAGCTTGCTTTTTTCTTATAACAAACCTTTGATATGTTTGTAATTGCTCTTTACCGTTTCAAAAACCTCATCCATTTTACCCCCAAGCATGAGCTGTGCCATAGACTTGGTCATTCCCATCACCTGATCAAATTCAATTTTGGGAGGAAGGGCAAGCGCATTGGGATTGGTAAAGATATTCAGAAGATAAGTACCATTGTGATCTAAGCATTCTTTGATGGCCCCTTCAACATCTTCGGGAAGATGTACGTTTTTTCCAGGATAACCCATCGCATGTGCTACCATCGCAAAGTCTGGGTTGATCATATCTGTTTCATTATCGGGCATACCGCCTACTTCCATTTCCAGCTTTACCATTCCGAGTGTTCTGTTATTGAAAACAATCAGTTTTATCGGTAATTTATATTGAAAAATTGTTGCCATATCTCCTAATAACATAGACAGCCCACCGTCTCCACACATCGCAATAACCTGTTTTTCCGGATGTGCCAGAGCTGCTCCAATTGCCATAGGCATTGCATTAGCCATCGATCCATGATTAAAAGATCCCAGCATTTTTCTTTCTCCGGTTCCTGTAATAAATCGGGCTCCCCATACACAACACATTCCGGTATCTACGGTAAAGATGGCATCTTTTTTAGCAAGCCTGTCTAAAGTATGTGCTACATATTCCGGCTGTATCGCATTTTCTTTTCCAAAGTCTTTTACATAATCTAACTGGTTTTCTTTTACTTTGTCATAAAATGCCAGCTGTTGATTGAGAAAATGATCATCTGTTTTTTCTTCAAGCAGGGGAAGTAATGCTTTAATCGTTTCTTTGATATCTCCTGTAAGTCCTAATTCCAATTTTGCTCTTCTTCCCAGTCTTTCGGGACTCTCGTCTATCTGTACGATTTTATTTTTTACCGGCATGAATTTCTGATAAGGAAAATCTGTCCCCAAAAGAATTACCAGATCTGCTTCATGCATCGCATGATAAGCGGAAGGAAACCCCAGCAACCCTGTAAGTCCTACTTCATTTGGATTATTGGGCTGAATAGCCATTTTCCCACGGAATGAATATCCTACAGGCGCTTTTAAGAACTTAGACAATGCGATAACCTCTTCACTTGCTTCAGCAGCCCCGATTCCACAGTATAAGGTCACTTTTTTGCTTTGATTGACCAATGCTGACAAGCTTTTCAGCTCATCGTCTGAGGGTCTTATAATAGGATTGGTTTTAAATATCTGCGGGGAAGTAGGTCCTTCTTCCGCATCCAGTTCAGAAACGTCTCCAGGAAGACCGATCACAGCAACCCCTTTTTTGGAAATTGCATGCTGAATGGCAGTTTGAAAGGTTCTCTGTACCTGTTCCGGTCGTGTAATCATCTGATTATAGTAGCTGCAATCGTCAAACAACTTTATGGTATTGGTTTCCTGAAAGTAATCCATGCCCATTTCGTCACTGGGAATCGTGGAAGCAATCACCAACATCGGGACATGAGAACGATGTGCCTCATAAACGCCATTAATTAAATGAACGTGCCCAGGCCCACAACTTCCGGCACATACTGCCAGACCATCAAGCTCAGCCTCCGCAGCCGCTGCATAAGCCCCTACTTCTTCGTGCCGTACATGAATCCATTGAATGCTGCTTTTCTTGACAGCAATATTCAAATGATTGAGGCTGTCTCCGGTTACTGCATAAATTCTTTTCACATTGGCTTTTTCAAGCATTTCAACAATTTGCTCTGCAATATTTTTGGCCATAATTAATCTGTTTTGGTGGTTGTTTTTTATGAAAAATAGTGATTGATATGGATGAAAAAATCCCTATCTCTATCAAATTTAGCTAATATAGTTGAAAACACAGTCCCATTTCAATGTTAAAACTTTGTAATTTTATCATAAAACCTTATTATTTTTAGGAAAAAACCCCATTATTTTGGTGTATTTTTTCTTCTTCTTCAAACCTTATAGGTTTAGCCCATCAGCAAAGTCTAACCGAATTGATTTAAAAACAGAACAGCCACCCAAAAAGGCGGCTGTTTATCTAGTATATCTTACGTTTACATTACTATTTCGATCTGATTTCTCAATAAGTCTTCAAACTCATCTCTCTTACGGATCAAGTGAGCTTTTCCATCTAAGAACAACACTTCTGCAGGTTTTAATCTTGAGTTGAAGTTTGAGCTCATTTCAAAACCATAGGCTCCTGCATTATGGAAAGCAAGAACATCCCCTTCTCTTACTTCGTTCAGTTTTCTGTCCCACGCGAATGTATCGGTTTCACAGATATTTCCTACTACAGTATAAATTCTTTCTGCTCCTTTTGGATTGGATAAGTTTTCAATCATATGATAAGAATCGTAGAACATGGGACGGATCAGATGGTTGAATCCTGAGTTTACACCTACGAAAACGGTAGCTGTAGTTTGTTTGATTACATTAGCTTTCACTAATAAATATCCGCTTTTTCCTACTAAGAATTTCCCCGGCTCAAACCATAATTCAAATTTTTTACCGGTAGATTTTGAAAACTCAGAAATTACTTTTTCAACTTTTTTACCTAATGTTCTCACATCGGTCTCCTCTTCACTATCCTGATAAGGAATTTTGAATCCACTTCCCATATCCAGGTATTTCAGGTTCGGGAAATGCTCAGAAAGTTCAAGCATAATTTCCAAAGCCTGCAGAAATACATCCGGATCTTTGATTTCGCTTCCTGTATGCATGTGAAGCCCTTCAACATTCAGATTGGTACTTTTCATCACTCTTTCGATGTGACGAACCTGGTGAATAGAAATACCGAATTTACTGTCGATATGCCCCGTTGAAATTTTATAGTTACCTCCGGCGAAAATATGTGGATTGATTCTTACTAAAATAGGATATGTATTCCCGTATTTATTCCCGAATTGCTCAAGAATAGAAATGTTATCAATGTTAATATGAACTCCAAAAGTCATTGCCTCTTCTATTTCAGCCAAGTCAACACAATTGGGAGTAAACAATATTTTTTCTTTCGTAAATCCTGCTTTTACTCCAAGTTTGACTTCATTAATAGATACACAATCCAAAGATGCACCCAGATTCTTGACATACTTAAGGATATTGATATTTGTCAATGCCTTCGCTGCGTAGAAGAACTTTGTATGTTTTAAAAAAGAAGATGTAAGTTTCTCGTATTGAACTTTGATGGACTCGGCATCATAAACATACACTGGTGTGCCAAACTCATTGGCAATCTTTAATAATTCTTTTGAATTCATAATTTCATTTTAACATAAAAAAAGGCAGATTCTTCCAAAAAAGAGTCTGCCACATTGATTATTTTTTATGCAAGACAACTCTTTTAAATATTCCAAACCTTAGAGAACTTTACAGTTCCCTTTTTTCCAGTTTTAATTTGTTTAAAATTTTGCATTGCTTATACTTATTTTTTACAAAAATACTATTTATTTTTTATTTTAAGAAAAATGATTTGAAAAGCATCTTCTTAATAACGTGTAAATTCCTCTATTATTTCGGTAACGGCAGAGTCTCAAAATCACCACGAAGTAGTGCCAGCTGCAATTCATTATTCAAGTCTGTGGAAGATAATGGAAGATCAATTTTTAACTTAGCCAGCTTGCTTAAGGTCTGAATCTGCGTAAACAATTCATAAAATCCAAAAGAAATCACTTTTCCATTTTCAATGATTAGAAATAGTTTTTCGCCCAATTTTCGTCCTTGCCCCAGCCATAATTCATTTCTTTTCCTGAATTCAATTTTCTGTTTCAGCACAGAAAAATCATTAAACTCTTCCTGAGAACCAATAAACTGAACTGCTTTTGTTCCTTGGGTAAATGATCTGAATTTTAAAACCGGTTTTTCTGTTTTATTGAGGTTATTTTTTTCAACAATATATTTACTGTTCCTGAAATAAAGTCCAAAAGGTAAAACTTCTTTCTTTTTAATATTCTTAGAGTTCAGAATCAGCTTTGCAATAATATCTGTTCCGGTAAGTTCATAGTTAATCTGCTCAACATCCTTCTGAATCTCTTCCCATTTTTTTGATTTGGAATTGAAAACTTTTTTAGAAAACTTGTTGATATCCTGAACATAATCTGAGAACATGATACGCCCCACCTCATCCTGAAAATAAACAAAGCCCTTATCGTTAGGAAGGTCCTGAGTAAGTTGTTTGATCTTGTTGATGTAAGTTTTTGCATTTGACTCTTCATGTTGCTCCTGAATAATCTCATTCTCAGTATCTTTCGAAATCAAAAGTTTGAAAAGGTCTAATGTTGCTCTTGCATCACCGTCTGCCCTGTGATGATTGGTCAAAGGAATCCCAAGTGATTTTACCAGTTTCCCTAATGAATAACTTACCTCATCAGGAATCAGCTTCTTTGCTAAAGGAATGGTATCTAAAGTATTGATTTTAAAATCATAGCCTAATCTTTTGAATGACTGGCGAAGCATCCTGTAATCAAAATCGATATTATGACCTACCAAAGTGGTATTCTGAGTTATTTCAATAACTCTTTTGGCTATTTCATGAAATTTTGGGGCAGTTTTGACCATTTTAGGGGTAATATTGGTCAGTTTCTGTACAAAAGGAGTAATATTTCCTTCAGGATTTACCAAAGATATAAACTGGTCAGTAATTTTCTGACCATCATACCGGTAGATGGCAATATCTATAATGCATTCGTCTCTATAACCTGCACCATTACTTTCTATATCTATAATCGAATACATTGAATGTGTGTTAACTGCTGTTTTTAGTTTATTTGTAAAACCGTGTATTATTCCCCAATAAGTTCCGGTTCTATTTTACTGTTATGTAAAGATAACCTGCTAAAATAACAAAAAATATGTCAAAATATAGCAGTTTATACTTCAAAATTATCTTCTTCTACCTCCCAAACCAAGCATACCGAGAATCGCCTTGGCTCCTTCTCTCATTAATGTGCTGGTGAAAGTACGGCCCGCTTTACTTTGTAATACTTGTTCAAACATTCCTGGCTCTTCTTTTACCGGTCTCGTTTTTTGTGTCGGAGCAGGATTTTGTGTAGCCTGTTCCATTCTGTTAGTTAGCATTTCGTAAGCAGATTCTCTGTCAATTGCCTCTTCATACTTTGCAACGAGAGCCGATTTAGAAGTCAGTTCTGAGATTTCCGCACCACTTAATACATCCATTCTTGATTCCGGAGAGATCAGGTAAGTGTGTACTAATGGTGTGGGTATCCCTTTTTCATCCAACGCTGTTATAAATGCTTCTCCAATTCCTAAATTCTGGATCAGGCTGGAAGCATTGTAATATTCTGTTGTAGGATAGTTTTCTACCGCTTTATTAATCTCTTTTTTATCTTTTGCCGTGAACCCTCTCAATGCATGCTGTATCTTCAATCCTAATTGAGAAAGCACATTTTCGGGTACATCACCAGGAATCTGGGTAATAAAATAGATCCCTACTCCTTTGGAACGGATCAGTTTTACCATGGTCTCAATCTGTGAAAGAAGGGCTTTTGATGCTTCATCAAAAATCAGGTGAGCTTCATCGATGAATAATACCAGCTTTGGTCTTCCACTGTCTCCTTCTTCCGGAAATGTCATATAAATTTCAGCAAAAAGTGAAAGCATGAATGTAGAGAAAAGTTGTGGCTTATTCTGAATGTCTGATACTCTTAAAATGTTGACAACTCCCTTACCGTCTCTTGTTTCCAGTAAATCCTGAACATCAAAGCTTAATTCACCAAAGAAACTTGCAGCACCTTGTTGTTCCAATGCAACAATAGACCTTAAAATAGTCCCCAAAGAAGCAGAAGCAATAGATCCGTAATTGGCAGCAAGCTCAGCTTTTCCCTGTGCATTATCTGTTACATACTGCAATACCTTCTTCAGGTCATTAAGATCGATCAATGGAAGTCCTTTATCATCACAATATTTGAAGACAATAGACATGATGCTTTGCTGAGTATCGTTAAGTTCAAGGATTTTACTTAGTAAAACAGGTCCGAATTCTGTAACAGTGGCTCTTAATTTCACACCTTCTCCTCCGGAAATACTCATCAATTCAACCGGAAATCCTTGTGGATTATAAGGAAGCTGTGTTTTAGCATATCTTTCTTCAATGATTGGATTCATCTGTCCTGCTTCAGCAATCCCTGAGAAATCGCCTTTAATATCAAGAACCAATGAGGGAATTCCCGCATGGGAAAGCTGTTCTGCAAATACCTGCAATGTTTTCGTCTTACCTGTTCCGGTAGCTCCGGCAATAAGACCATGACGGTTGATCGTTTTCAGGGGAATTGTTACGTTTACTTCCGTAACGACATCTCCATCCAACATTCCTTTTCCTAATATAATATGTTCTCCTTTCGGAGTATATCTAGCATTTAATTCTTCAATAAATTGTGCTTTGTCTGCCATCTGATTGTTTTTAACTTATAAATATAAAATTTTTTAGAAGATATTTTTAAATATTTTACAATGAACTTTTCTCCATTCTCCGGAAGAATAAATTTAACTCTGCTAAGCAAATTCTAAACCACGACCATTAAATTCCTAGATATTAAGCTCATTCATCCGAAGAAACATGATAAAAAACAGCATTTTTAAATTATCATTATGTAAGGCATTCTTTTTGCTTAAAAACAAAAAGTACTAAACGTTCGTTTAACAAAATATTGAAAGAAACTATCACTGGAATTTAACATTTCATTTAGAATTTATCTAATACTTTGTATCTTTAACTCATTAAAAAAAGACCCCAATGAAAATTGAACAAATATATACGGGCTGTCTGGCTCAGGGTGCCTATTATATTGTATCAGAAAATGAAGCAGTCATTATAGATCCTTTAAGAGAGGTAAAACCTTACCTGGATCGTCTGGAAAAAGATAATGTCACTTTAAAATATATTTTTGAAACCCATTTCCACGCTGATTTCGTATCGGGACATTTGGATTTAAGCAAGAAAACAGGAGCTCCGATTGTATACGGACCTACTGCAGCTCCTGAATTTGAAGCAATTATTGCGGAAGACAATCAGATTTTTGAGATTGGAAAAGTAAAAATAAAGGTAATGCACACTCCGGGACATACGATGGAAAGCAGCACTTACCTTTTAATAGACGAAAATGGCGTTGAAACGGCAATTTTTACCGGTGACACCCTGTTTTTAGGTGATGTCGGAAGACCGGATCTTGCTCAGAAAGCGACCAACCTTACTCAGGAGGATCTTGCAGGAATTCTGTACGACAGCCTTCAGAACAAAATCATGCCATTGGCTGATAGTATCACGGTGTATCCTGCTCACGGAGCTGGTTCTGCATGCGGAAAGAATATGCAGAAGGAAACTGTAGATATTTTAGGTAATCAAAAGAAGACCAATTACGCACTTAATCAACCTGATAAAGAATCTTTCATCAGAGAAGTTCTTGATGGTTTAACAGCTCCACCGAAATATTTCGGAATGAATGTAGCGCTAAACAAAGGTGGATATGAAAGTCTGGATGTTGTCATGGACAAAGGGCTACAACCTGTTGCACCGGAAGATTTTGAAGCACTGGCTGAAGAAACAGGAGCATTAATTTTAGATACAAGAGGAGCTGCGGACTTCCATAAAGGATTTGTTCCCAACTCTATCAATATAGGATTGAAAGGTGACTTTGCCCCATGGGTAGGAAACCTTATCGTGGATGTAAAGCATCCTTTATTACTGGTAACAGACGAGGGAACTGAGGAGGAAGTAATTACCAGATTAAGCAGAGTAGGTTTTGACAATGTAGTAGGTTATCTAAAAGGAAGCTTTGAAGCCTGGAAAAATGCAGGTAAAGAAACGGATGAGATCAAAAGAATCACCCCTGCTGAATTTGCTGAACAGTTTACAGAAGATGCTACAGTAGTTGATGTAAGAAAACTGACTGAATATTCTGCAGAACATATTGATAATGCTTACAACAAACCATTGGACGCTATCAGTGACTGGGCCCGTACGATGGATGATTCTGAACACTTCTTCCTGCACTGTGCTGGCGGATACAGAAGCATGATCGCCGCAAGCATCCTTAACTCACACGGAATCAGAAATTTCACTGAGATCGAAGGAGGTTTTAACGGAATCAAAAAAACGGAAAAATTACCCACTTCGGATTTTGTATGTCAATCCAAAACGTCGTAAGGTCATGAAGATTCGGTTTTTTGGACTTGTTTTAGCATTAGCTTTTACGCTAAGTGCCTGTAAAACATCTCATATTGCAGAGACACCCAAAGTCAGCATTACGGAAGTTGTCAATAGTTCTGATGTAACGTTGGTGGATGTCAGAATTCCGGAACAATATGCTGCGGGAACGGCAAAAAATGCCATTAATATTCCATTGGCAGAGATTCAGAACAGTATAGAAAGTCTTAAGGGTAAAAAAGTTGTGGTTTTCTGCAACAAAGGAATCCAGGCAGATCAAGCTATGGAAATCTTGAAGAAAAACGGAGTGGAAGCTTATGATGGTACAAGCTGGAAAAATGTAAAGGCTATTCAGGACGAAACATCCAAAAAGATAAACTAATAAACCCAAAATATGTCACAAAAATTTCAGGAAATCATTGATTCCGAGAGACCCGTACTGATCGACTTTTTCGCAACATGGTGCCAGCCTTGTAAAGTACAGTCTTCAGTATTAAATACGGTAAAGGAAAATATTGGTGAAGAAGCCAGAATCATCAAGGTAGATGTAGACCAGTATCCCGCATTAGCCGCTCAATACGGAGTTCGTGGAGTACCTACACTGGCGATTTTCAAAAAAGGAGAACTATTATGGAAGGAAAGTGGTGTTCATGATGTGAATACGTTAACGAACCTTCTGCAGCAATACGCATAACAAAAGACAAAAAAGAGGCTTAAATTCAATGAATTTCAGCCTCTTTTTTATTTATACTTCAATTGAAAAATGATCTCTGTCATTCAAAAACTGAAAGTGCGTTCTAAAATCTTTCAATTCCTCCATATTTAGTTCTGCAGATACAAGATTACCTTTCTTTTCGGAAATTTCTTTTCCATCCGCGAAGAAACAGTGAGAGCTTTCCTGATAAAAAAGGTTATTTCCATCGGTTCCAATTCTGTTTAAGCCAAACACAAAAGACAGGTTTTCAATAGCCCGGGCTTTTAATAAATGTTCCCATGCCCCTACCCTTTTCTCAGGCCAGTTAGCCACATACAAAACAGCATCATAATCATCATTATTTCTGGCAAAAACCGGAAAACGGAGATCATAACAAACCTGAAGCAGAAATCGTATTCCTTGGTACTCAACAATCACTCTGTCTTTTCCGGAAGTGTAGACTTTATCTTCTCCTGAAAAGGAAAACAAATGTCTTTTATCGTAAAAGACCGTTTCACCACCGGGTTTTATAAAATACATTCTGTTGTAAAAGTTTCCGTTTTTTTCTACCGGAGCGCTTCCACAGAATGCAGCATTTTTTTCTTTTGAGATTTTCTTTAAAAACGCCAAGGACTCCTCATTTCTGTCCGACACTTCGGAAGCATCCATACAGAAACCTGTTGAAAACATTTCGGGGAGAAGAAACAGATCTGCTTCCACATTCTGAAGTTCGTTTTCTATGAGTTTAAAATTTTCAGCTTTATTTTTCCAGATGATATCTAAATTTAGCCCTACAACTTTCATCTTTTATTTTTTTTAATTATTTCAAATCTGATTGATAAAATTACAGCTTTTATCATTACAAAAGAAAACTTTCAGGCGAATTAAACAGTAGAAAAACAGCGTCTTTTCCTCAACTGCTGCGCTTTATTTCTTAATAATTTACTAAAGTCTTCCATTTTTATAATACAGATTCTCTTTCGGTTTCATTTTTGATAGAGTTATTTTTTTATTAATATCCTTAAAAATTAAAAATTTATGAAGAAATTGTTTTTTATGGTGATGATTTTCTTTTTTGGAGCAATGGCCAATGCTCAGGCCTGGACAGGAAAGGGAGATCAGAAAGTACAACTGGGGCTGAGTGCCTGGGGATATGGAACCGGAGTAACGGGAACTTACGACTATGGACTCAACAAACTTATTTCAGTAGGAGCTGGAATTAATGGTTATTTTAGCAATTATAAAAACAATGATAAAGACAATCGTGTATTTGTTTTTGGAAGGCTGAATTTTCATTTACAGGAAGCGCTGAACTTGCCTTCAAAATGGGACATTTACCCTGGAGTGGATCTTGGAGTTCTTGGAAAAGACTTCGGAATTGGTGCTCACATCGGAGCCCGATATTTCTTCACAGAGAAAATTGGGGTGTTTGCAGAGGTAGGTAATAACGGCAGCCTTGGGGTTTCTTTCAATTTATAATCAAAACGTCTCTAAATATGACAAAGCTTCTCGTTTCGAGGAGCTTTTTTATTTGGCATAGTTTTGATAATTGTTACCTTTGCAAATTAAAATCTAAAATTTATTAATGGAAATAGCAATCAAACTTTTTCAGTTCATTCTGAGCATCTCTATACTTGTGCTTCTTCATGAGCTTGGGCATTTTTTACCCGCAATATGGTTCAAGACCAGAGCAGAGAAATTTTTCCTGTTTTTTGATCCTTACTTCTCCATATTCTCCATGAAGAAAATCAACGGAAAATGGCAGTATAAGTTTTTATCAAAGAACCTGCCTGATTCTGAAGTGATAGAGGTCAACGGAAAGAAGGAAGAAGTTCCTATCGATATATCAAAACTTCCGGACAACGACTGGAGAAAACACCCTGAGCAAACCAAATACGGTATCGGATGGCTTCCTTTCGGAGGTTACGTGAAGATTGCCGGAATGGTGGACGAAAGTATGGATACTGCTCAAATGAAAAAACCGGCAGAATCATGGGAATTCAGATCTAAACCGGCTTGGCAGAGATTGATCATTATGTTGGGTGGAGTTACCGTAAACTTTTTCCTTGCATGGTTGATCTACAGCTGTCTATCTTTCTTCAACGGAGAAACGTATACAGATATCTCGAAATTCGACAATGGTATTGAGGCAACTTCAGCAGGAAAGAAAATGGGCTTCCAGAATGGTGACAAAATCATCAGCGTAGACGGAAAACCGGCAGAAAGACTTGAAAACACTTCTATCAATATTCTTTTAGGAGATCATGTTACTGTAAACAGAAATGGCCAGGAAGTTACTTTCCCGGTGAATGCAGATGGTGTAGCAGATGTTCTTAAACAGAGAGAAGCAAAACTTTACATCACTCCAAGAGTTTCTATGGTGATTGATTCATTGGCAACTCCTTCTTCTCAGTCTTCAGGATTGGCAAAAGGGGATAAAATTGTAGGAATCAATGGTAAAAAAGCAGCATTCTTTGATGAAGTAAGTACTCTTTTAAGTGAAAATAAAGGAAAAACAGTTTCTGTAGACGTTGAAAGAAACGGAGCTTTGCAGACCTTACCAGCAGTTTCTGTTGATAAAAACGGAAAACTAGGAATCGCTATTGAAACAAAAAGCATTGCAAAAGCTATTGTAACCAATAAAAAATATTCTTTTGGAGAAGCTATTCCAAGAGGGTTTACAAGAACGATTGAAGCGTTAACTACTCAGGTGAAGCAGTTCAAAATCATGTTCAACTCTAAAGTTCAGGGGTATAAAAATGTAGGAGGTCCTATTGCTATTGTAAAAAATATGCCTGTGGATAAAAATGCTGACGGAAGCTTTAAGATCAACTGGGTTGCTTTCTGGAGCTTTACAGCGATGTTCTCTATATGGTTGGCATTCCTGAATCTTATTCCTATTCCGGGACTTGATGGTGGACACGTTTTGTTTACATTATATGAAATTATTGTAGGAAAACCAGTTCCTCAGAAGGTTTTGGAAAACGCACAGATGATTGGAGTTATCTTCCTTTTAGGATTGATGTTATTGATCTTCGGAAGTGATATTTTCAAGGTATTTACAGGGAAATTATAATTTTTAAAAATTTTTCTTAAAAATATTTGTAGGGTATAAATATTCGTCCTATATTTGCACCACCTAAAATAAGGGACATTCCTCCTTAGCTCAGTTGGTTAGAGCATCTGACTGTTAATCAGAGGGTCCTTGGTTCGAGCCCAAGAGGAGGAGCAAAAAGACTTACAGAAATGTAAGTCTTTTTTACTTTAAAAATCTAGTCAATTCTATACAAATAGATCTTTGCCCCTCATATTAGGTTTTTTATGTAGCATTATCTTATTCAAGAAATTATCATCCCTCCCACCTACAACTCTTCTTTATTTTAACATCGGATATACAATCATCCCTATCATTAGTCTGGATATGTGTAACTATTTGCCCAATAATCCGACTATTCTTTTTTAAAGCGTGTTATATTGAGAAATATTCGCAGTATAATTACGTTTTATAATACTCTATAACCCAAAAAACCATAAAATCAATTATAGTATTGTATAAATAACCAGTTATACCATGAAGAAAACTATTATTTCGCTATTAACGGCATTTTCTATTATCGGGATTTCGGCACAGGAAAAGTCTTATTTTCTATCCAGTCCATCTTTGAGCCCAGACGGGAAAACAGCTTATTTCGCTTATGACGGTGATATTTGGAAAGCAGATTCCAATGGAGGAAATGCTTCAAGAATTACTGCTCTGGATGGTGAGGAAATCAATCCTCGTCTTTCCCCGGATGGAAAATGGCTTGCATTCAGTTCCAATCAATACGGAAATTATGATGTTTATGTAATGCCTGCCGAAGGGGGAACGATTAAGCAACTGACCTTCCATACCGGAAGAGATGAAATGGAAAACTGGGGATGGGATAGCAAAACGATTTATTTTACTTCCAGCAGAAATAATAATTTTGGCAGTTTTAAA
Organism: Chryseobacterium sp. MEBOG07; assembly: GCF_021869745.1. NCBI lineage: Bacteria > Pseudomonadati > Bacteroidota > Flavobacteriia > Flavobacteriales > Weeksellaceae > Chryseobacterium > Chryseobacterium sp. MEBOG07. The sequence goes on along the minus strand of NZ_CP084579.1, from coordinate 500,778 downwards.
ACAACAATTGAAGGAAAAACACCTCAAAAGCTTTTCAACAATTACTTTAATAACACCAATGGCCTTGTAGAGACTCCGGCTGGAGAATATCTTTTTACAAGTTCTTCAGAAAGTGCTCATCAGGTACAGCGTAAGCGTTATAAAGGAGAAAACAATCCTGACATTCTGGGATATAACCCAAAGAGCAATTCTTTCAAACAGTACACCAACTATGAAGGGAAAGACTTCAACCCAAGTGTAGATAAAAATGGGATTATTTACTTTATTTCAGACGAGAATAATGGTGAATACAATCTTTATAAAATCGAAAATGGTAAGAAAACGGCTTTAACTCAATTTGATACTTCTATTAAAAAGCCTTTTGTTTCAGCAGACGGATCCAAAGTAATTTTTGAAAAGGATTATCAGCTTTATACTTACGATATAGCCTCAAAAAGCACAAAACCTCTTAATATCAGTCTGAATACTAACAAAACACTGGAAAAAGAACAAAACTTCAATGTGGAAAATAACATTTCTTATTATGATGTTTCTCCGGATGGTAAAAAAATGACCTTTATAAGCCGAGGTATTGTATTTGTCTCAGATATTGAAGGGAAATTCGCACAACAGGTTTCTGATGGAAAAGAGCGAGCAATGGAAGTAAAATGGCTGAAAGATAACCGAACACTGCTTTACAGCCAGACGTACAATGGATATCAAAACTGGTTTACCATTTCTGCAGACGGAAAAGGACAGCCAAAGCAGTTAACTCAGGATTTACGAAATAACCGAAGCATCACTCTTAATAGTGATCTTACAAAAGCAGTTTACTTAAGCGGTCGTGATGAAGTAAGACTTCTAGATTTGAAAACCTTCAACTCTACAACTATTGTAAAGGACGAAATCTGGGCATTCCAAAATTCAAGACCTTCATTTTCGCCTAACAATGAATATGTTTTATTTTCTGCCAAAAGAAACTTTGAACTGGATATTTTCATCTATAACATCAAAAAAGGACAGACATTAAACCTTACCAACACAGGAGTTTCAGAAGAAGATCCTGTTTGGTCACCAAATGGAAAATACATTTATTTTGCCAGCGACAGAACTAACCCGTCTTATCCTTTAGGCATGCAAAAGTCTAATATCTACCGCATGGCATTAGACTGGTTTGACGAACCTTTTAAATCTGAAAAATTCGACAATCTTTTCACTGAAGAGAAGAAGGAAACAAAATCTGCTGATAAAGACAAAGACAGCAAGGATAAGAAGGATAAAAAAGAGGAAGACAAGGATAAAGATAAAAAGGGAGAGAAGGAAAAAGAACCGGTAATCAAAGAACTGAAAGTTAATCCTGAAGATACGCTAGAAAGAATCGAACTGGTTACCGACCGATATGGATACCAGGATGACCCTGCCGTTTTCACTGAAGACAAGAAGGAAATTCTATTATTTAATTCTAATCAGGATAATGGTAAAAGACAGCTGTTCAAGAAGGTTTTCACAGATTTTGAACCTGCTAAATCCGAAAAAGTTTTTGATAAAGCAGCCTATTATATCACTAAAAATGAGAAAAGCCTATTTGCTCTGATAGAGGGTAATGTCTATAAAACAACTCTGGCTGCTTTAAAGCCTGAGAAAATAAATATTCAATATACTTTTGATAAAGATCTGGCTTCCGAATTCACTCAAATGTATGCTGAAGCCTGGACGGGTGTGGAAGAGAATTTCTACGATGAAAAATTCCATGGTATAGACTGGAAAGCTAAAAAGGAGCAATATGCTAAATATGTTCCTTATGTACACAACAGAAATGATCTGCGAATTTTATTAAATGATCTTTTGGGTGAACTTAATTCTTCCCATACCGGATTTTCATCAACCGGAAAAGAAGAAACAAGGTATCTGAACTATTTTACCAACGAAACAGGGATCATATTTAAAAAAGATCAGCCTTATATTGTAGAAAGTATTGTAAAAAAATCCCCGGCTTACCGCTCTGGTGTTGATATTAAGCCAGGTGATCAGCTGACTGCTGTAAATGGGAAAAAGGTTGATTCTAATGAAAACCGTGAGTCTTATTTCGCCACTCCAAAGAAGCAGGATGAACTCCTTCTTACTTTCAGCCGTGATGGAAAAGAGGTAACAACCAAAGTACACCCGATTTCCAATGTAGAATTGAAAGGATTGCTTTACGACGATTGGATATTCAACAATCATCAGCGTGTTGACAAACTGAGCAATAACCGTATTGCGTATTCTTGCATGAAAAACATGTCTACTGATGAGCTTGACCACTTCCTGCTGGATATGGTAGAGCAGGAAAACAGAAAAGATGCTGTTATTCTTGACTTACGTTATAATACAGGTGGAAATGTTCATGATAAAGTATTGAATTTCCTTTCTCAAAAACCTTATTTACAATGGAAATACCGTGAAGGAAAAATAACAACACAACCGAACTTTGCTCCTTCCGGAAAGCCTATTGTCCTATTGATCAATGAAGCTTCTTTAAGTGACGCAGAAATGACTGCCGCTGGTTTCAAAGCTCTGAAATTGGGTAAAATTATTGGTCAGGATACTTACCGATGGATTATTTTCACTTCGGCTAAAGGCCTGGTGGACGGTTCTTCTTACAGACTTCCTTCATGGGGAACCTATACTTTGGACGGACAAAATCTGGAAAAAACAGGAGTAAAACCTGATATCTATGTTAAAAACACCTTTATGGACCGACTTCAGAACAACGATCCTCAATTGGAACGAGCTGTTCAGGAAATACTTAAAGATTTGAAGAAATAAAATTTCAAAAACCATAAAAATAAAAGACTTACATTTCTGTAAGTCTTTTTTGTTCTATTTTAAATATTAAGTATGGATTTTCTATTGTAAACACCCATTTATTCTTGTGAAATTCTTTCCAGCTCAATTACCTGTATGGGATCGCTCATCAATTCATCCATCCTATCTGCGAAATTTTTAAAATGTTCGGTTTGGGTATGCAATTTAAAAGCTTTGTCATCTTTAAATGCTTCCCACATGTAGAAAGTACCCAGAGATTTTTTATCTTCAAAAAGAATATAATAGATACAGCCGGCTTCATTGCGGGTAGGCTCTATGAGTTGTTGTAACGCATTTTTTAGTTCTTCTCTTTTCTCCGGTTTAGATTTCAGTACCGCCACCGACTTAAATTCCTTATTCATTATAGTAATGTTTTTATGTAATTATTTTTTAAATATTTATAATTTAACCTTATATATAAAATAAGGAGGCTTTCCGGCATCCGGCTGTCCTGAAAACGCAGTTGTTGTATGAAGCTGATTGACCGAAATATACAGGTAACCATCATCGGAAACGGCAATATTATCAGGCCATTGTAGTTTTGGATCTTTAATAAACTCCGTCAGTTTTCCATTTTTATCCAGCTTACTGATCCCATGACCTCCAAGATTTGTTATATAATGATTCCCTTGTTTGTCTGTTGCAACACCGTCACTCACAGGTTTTTCTCCAAATCTCTTAATAGCATTCCCAATCACATTATCATCTTTATTTTCCCTAAAAAGCCGGGCAGGAACTTCGTACCATGATGTTCCGTTCATAGAACCAAAGAACAGTGTTTCCCTGTCATCTGACAGCGTAATAGGATTAATTCCTACACGGGATGGCTTACCCCCAAAATCAATAACTTTCCCATCAATGATCATATCTACCTCTTCCGTCTGCAAAGCTGGATGACCACTAAATCTTCTGGCTTTTTTCGTTTTTAGGTTTAAAGCGATAATCCCCGGATTGACTATATCTGCAAGGTAAGCCCATCCATTCTTTTCATCAATGGCAACATCCTGTACAAAACTGCCTTTAGGAGCAATATCATTGGGCAGCTCTATTTTTTCTGCTATTTTATTCTTTTTCAGATCAAAACACCACAGACGAGTCTTTCCGAGCTCTAAGCCCATATCAATCATCCAAAGACGATTTTCCTTATCTACAGTAACCCCAAGCGGAGTATCAAATTTGCTGTTGTCAGCCGGCTGGCCATTTTTCTGCAAATCAGCCGAAGGAAAAGGTTTTGCTTTACCATTGACAATTTCAACCAACTGCTGTTTGGGACCGGATAAAGGATGCATTGTCGCAAACACCCTACCAGTATGGCTTACAGCTACATTTCCCGGTCGTACGTCATTGAACCGCGCAACTATTTCAAGGTTTTTCCCCTGCTCTGAAAGATAAGAAGCCGACCCATCTATCCAGTCTTTACGCACGGGAGTAAAGAAATCCAGATCTTCAGTTCCTTCTTCAAGACAGAAGAACTCATGGGTAACACCAGCCGGGATTACCAGCACACCACCAGCTTTTACAATATATTCCTTATCATTCATAAGTACTTTTACACTTCCTTTATTAATATAGGTCACCTGCTCATTCGGATGATTATGGGGAGATACATGTGCACCCTTGTCCATTTTCCAAAAGGCAAACGTACTTTCCGAGCCGGACACCCATTTACGCTGCAACCCTTTCCCAACCTGCTCCCAGGTTCCTTTATTAAAATCGGTTTGAAGTACTTTCTGCTGAGCCGAAGCTGCATTGAAGAAAAATAGAGATGCCATTGAAGACATAAAAAATAATGTATTGGTTTTCATTTGTATGTGGAATTATTATATTTTAATTTTTAATACTGAAGTTTAGTCCTGTATGGAGCCACTTTTTTATTTCAGTAGAAAAAATCAATATTAGATAGGGCAAAATTATACTGATAATTAGCAAATTACCGGTACAAAACTTCTTTATTTTTGTATAATTTTGCCAAGTAGATAAAATAACACTCATGAACAGAGATGTATTATATGAACCTTACAGCATTCATTTTGAAACATTAGAAACATTCCCGGATAAGGAAAGCAGGAAGAATTTTTTTGAACTTGTCTTCATTTTATCGGGAACAGGACAGCACTGTATTAATAAGCACAGCTTTTCGTATTCGGACAATCATATGTTTCTTCTGACCCCACAGGATTGCAGCCAGTTCTGGATTGATACTAAAACACGGTTTTTCTTCCTGAGGTTCAGCAATATTTATTTAAAAAATGATAAGATTTCAAAAGAGAATATCAAAAGGCTGGAGTTTATTCTGGAAAATGCCAATCATAAACCTGGATGTATTTTAAAAAATCAGACAGACAAAACACTTGTCCGTCCTATCGTAGAAGCTCTTATAAGAGAGGCTGTAAATAAAGATGTGTATCACAGCGATCTAACGGCCCAACTCATTAATACGCTTATTGTTATCGTTGCCCGTAATATTGCGAAGTATCTCCCTCAGAAAATAGACGAAACCTCTGAATCAAGAATTATTAACATTCTCAATTACATTCAGGCTAATATTTATGAACCTGAAAAAATACGAACTGAAAATATTTGTAAAATGTTCGGCTTTTCTGAAAATTACTTAGGGAAATATTTTAAGAAACATAGTGGTGAAACACTGCAGTCTTATCTCAATAATTATAAAATGACTTTAATAGAGCATCGTTTAAAACACAGCAGCAACCGAATTTCAGAAATTGCGGATGAACTGGGATTTACCGATGAGAGTCATCTTAATAAATTTTTTAAAACTCAGCATGGAAAAAGTCCGAAGGCCTATAGGCTGGAATTTATGAAGTCATGAATGGCAAATTGATGCGCTCCGACCTGTCACAAAAAAATATTTAAAATTTAATTTATTGAAAAATAAAAAGATAGCTTTTTTCACTGAATATTCGAGAATAAAAACTTGCTTGGTACGGATATTCCTATTATATTTGCACCACTTAAAACAAAGAACATTCCTCCTTAGCTCAGTTGGTTAGAGCATCTGACTGTTAATCAGAGGGTCCTTGGTTCGAGCCCAAGAGGAGGAGCAAAAAAGACTTACAGAAATGTAGGTCTTTTTTTATGAATAAACTCCTTAAAAAGAACATCAGGATAACTCATAAATAGCAGGATGTTTTAATTGTCATTAATTCACTGATTCTTATCCTTATAAGCATTAAAATTTCCCAATTAATTTTACCAAACACATATATAATTTTTGCTACATTTGTCGTTTTATATAGTAGAATAAAAATATTTTATTTTTTTACCTTATTTTTTAAATAAACTGCATGCTTTTTGTTTATGCTAATTGCCTGAAGAAACGAATGATGTTAAACAATAACTCCCAAAAACACTATCTTTTATTTTTTTTCCTAGTCCTCGCCAGTTCGGTATCTGCCCAAAACAAAGCCAGCGGTAAGGTAGTTGACGAAAAAAACAACAAAGAGCTCACTAAAGTTGATATTTTTATCAACGATAATAAAACGCCTTCCCTGACGACGACATCAGGAAGTTTCACTGTACAATCAGACAGCATTATCCATAAGTTAAAATTTTCCAGAAAAAATTACACTGCAGAAACGCTTGATATCACTCCAGAAAATGCTGAAAATGTTTTCGTACAGCTTTCCCAGGCTAAAGTAAGTGACATCCAGGAAGTGGTATTACAAGGTGGAAAAACCAAATACAAGAACAAAAAAGAAAACCCTGCTTATGCCATTATGCAGAAAGTATGGGCACAAAAAAGAAATAATGGGTTAGAAAAGTTTGATACCTATTCATACAAAGAATACGAGAAAACCCAGTTTGACCTTAACAATCTGGACAGCGCATTCATGAAGAAAAAGATTTTCAATAAACTGGATTTCATTTTCAATTATGCAGATTCTACCGCGAGCGGAAGGCTTGGTCTTCCTATCTTCCTGAATGAAGCCGTCTATGAAAATTATGGTAAAAACAGACCCGACAAGAACAGTAAAAGAACACTGGTAGCGCAAAAGACTTCAGGATTTCAGGACAATCAGGTAATTACCGTTTCCGCTAAAAACCTATATCGTGACATTAATATCTACGATAATACGCTGAATTATTTTGATATCGGATTCCAGAGCCCGGTAGGAAGTGACGGATTTGGAACCTATGATTACAACCTGATGGATACTATTACCATCCGCGGTGAGAAGGCTTTTCAAATACGATATCAACCTAAAAGAAAAGATGTTCTTGCATTCCAGGGAAATCTATATATTGACACTGATACCTATGCTGTATTGGGAGCGACTTTAAAATCAACCCAGAAAATTGGCGTGAACTTCATCAACAGTGTGTATACGCAGGTGGAATATGATAATCCGGATGAATCAACATTTCTTCCTAAAAAATTGGTTACAGAATTTGAAATGAGTCCTTTTTCAAAAAAGAAAGGGTCTAAAAGTATTATAGCCAAAAGATCAGTAGATTACTCCGATTATGAATTCAACAAACCTCTTGATCCAAAAGTCTTCAAACGCACGGAGGAAGAATATGAGGACAAGTTTACAAATAAAGACGACGCCTATTGGACCAAAGCCAGACCTGACACTTTATCTAAAGCAGAACAGGGTGTTTACAACATGCTTGATCAGCTTCAGCAGACTCCAAAATTCAATCGAATGGTAAAGCTGGTTGAAACCCTTGGTTCCCGTTATTACAACGCCTTTAAAGGGATAGATATCGGTCCTATTTTTTCAATTTATGGAAGAAATGAAGTAGAAGGAGATAGGATAAGACTAGGAGCAAGATCTTATTTTGGATTGAATGATCCGTGGAGAGTTCAGTTTTATACTGCTTACGGTTTCAAAGATCACCAGTTCAAATACGGAGTGGAAGCGAGATATATGTTCAATAGGCTCAACCGCTTCATGATTGGGGCAGGAACCAGCAGAGACATTGTTCAGCTTGGCGGGCAGCTTACTGCCGGAGATGGAGTTGCTTCCCGTTCTTTATCTTCCAGTACTTTCTTTGCGAGAGGAGAAAATATTTCTTTAAGTTCTGTAAACCAGACCAATGTTTTTGCCGCCATTGAACCATGGAAAAATTTCCAGATAAGAGTAGACGGAGTGATGCAGAGCGTTAAATCGGCTATTCCTGAAAAATTCAACCTTATGTATTTTAAGGATGGACAGCTGAGACAAACAACAAATGATTCTCACGTAACAATCAGTTTAATAGCAAAACCCGGAGCAAAATTTTCACAAACCGGTATTGACCGATATCAGGCAAAAAACCTGGCCCCTACAATTGTTTTAAGATATACGAGAGGTATAGAAGGGCTTTTCAATGCGGATTTCAATTATGACAAGCTTCAGTTCATGCTTTATAAACCATTTTTGATTGGAAGTATGGGAAAATTGATTGTTAATTTTGAAGCAGGGAAAAACTTCAATACCGTTCCTTTGGCATTGCAGAATATCATTCCTGCCAATCTTTCCTATGGGCTGGCACCTAATACATTTTCTCAGCTAAACTATTATGAATTTGTTGCTGATGCTTATACCACCCTTCATTTGGAACATCATTTTAATGGTAAAATACTTTCTTATCTTCCTTTGATTAAAAAACTGAAGCTAAGAGAGGTTGCTTTTATCAGAGCTGCTTACGGAACATTAAGCGATGCTTCCAAAGCAATCAATGTAGAAGGCTTTAAATACTCTGCACCAAGCGAGCACATTTATTACGAGTATGGTTTCGGGATTGAAAATATAGGAATCGGAAACCTAAGAATTTTCAGAGTTGATTTCAACTGGAGAGGAAACTATCTCGACAGACCGGATATTTCAAAATTCGGTGTTAAAGCAGGATTCCAGGTAGGATTCTAAACAGTAAATAATATAAAACAAGATCGGCGGCTTCTTTGAAGCCGCCGATCCTTTATTTTCAGCTTTATAAAAAGTCAGAGATGATGATTAAAAGCACTCACAAGGCTCTTCTACATCAAGAAGGCAACGCATTTTCTGTTCTTTTGTCATACCACACCAGATATCACATGATCTGATTGGTTTTGGTGGACACAATCCTAAAGTCGCTCCTCCATTGATTTCTTTCAGATTCTTCTTCGTTAATTTTTTTAAATTTTTCATGATAAATTAGTTTTAATTTGTTGCCTACTCTCTCTACTTTTCGGCTTCCGCAATGATTTTTTATTTGATACGGACAAATATATAAATATTTCACTATTATAGGATATTATTAAGAATTTTTAACTAAAAAAGCCGAACATTGTTAAATATTCAGCTTTGATCTATACTTCAAAAAGCTTATTCAAAACATTCTGTACAGGGCTGAGAAAGCATGCAGTGTGATTTTTGCCATGGAGACCATCTGCACCATTCATCACAAGACTGAAACATGGATGGGCAGGTTGCTGCTACTCCACCTGTCATACTTTTTAAATTCTTCTTGGTTAATTTTCTTAGATTTTTCATAGATATTTTGTTTTAATTTGTCGCCTACTCTTTATGCTTTTCGGCCTTCGCAACTGATTCATAATTGGACAGTTAACAAATATAAAAATATTTCACAAAGAAATGAATATCTATGAAAATGTTTTGTTGAAATTGAATAAAACAAAAAAAAAGCCTCAGTAAATAAATACTGAGGCTTTAATTTTTATAAAACGCTTAATTAATTATGCGTTTGCTTCTACAGATACGAAAGATCTGTTGTTTGCTTTCTTTCTGAAAACTACTTTACCATCTACTAATGCAAACAAAGTGTGATCTTTACCGATTCCCACGTTATCACCTGGGTGGTGCTGAGTACCTCTTTGTCTAACAATAATGTTTCCGGCAATAGCTGCTTGTCCTCCGAAAATCTTCACACCTAATCTTTTAGAGTGAGACTCTCTACCGTTCTTGGAACTACCGACTCCTTTCTTGTGTGCCATTTTATTACTGGATTATTTATTAAGTGCTTTAAATTGATCGATATTCTTAATGATAGCAGCATCTACTTCTTCATGTGTAAGAATATTCTTTTCTAATTCAACTTTAACTGCTTTACCTAAAGTAATTAAAGTTTCTCTGTTCTCTTTAGACTGAGACAAGTTGTTTTTCTTTAAGTGATAGTTCAGCTCGTGATCTTCACCAAAGTTAACAGTTGCGTTGTCTGAAAGAACTTCACCTTTCACAGTTTCTTTTTTAGCAGCTTTCTTAGCTCCTGCTTCAAAACCTGTAATACCAGTGATTACGATTTGAGTTAAAGATTGTCTGTGACCGTTTTTCACTTTGTAACCTTTTCTTCTTTTCTTTTGAAGATGATTACTTTATCAGCTTTTACGTGGTCAAGGATCTCTGCTTCTACAGTGATTCCGTTTACAGCTGGGGCGCCTACAGTGATTGCTCCGTTTACAGTAAGAAGAACTTTATCGAAAGAAACTTTTCCTCCTTTATCTCCTTTTAAACGGTTTACAAACAACTTCTGGTCTTGCTCAACTTTGTATTGAAGCCCTGCTATTTCTACAATTGCAAACATTGTTTATAAATTTTTAGTTATTTCGAGGTGCAAATATACATATAAATTTCTAATTAGCTTACAATCAAAGCAATGTTTTTTTAATATAAATCCTATTCACTATGCTTTGAATAATTTTTTACAATAAAGTACTCACACTTAAGAGATAATTTCATACATTCGTTTTACCAAATTGAATTTATATATATGAAAAGAAACTTTAATCTCTGCTTATTAGCAGGCGCCATTGCTGTTACATCATTAACAGCATGTAGTGATGACCAAATGGACAACAATGTTCAACCTCAGCCAGAAGCACTTAGTGCAAAAATTGATCAACCGGGAGATCTTGAAAAAATCTGTTACTATGTAGACAACAACTGGAGTTCCAATTCAGTTTTAGTGACAGGACTTCAAAACTCCACAGACACCAATTTTATGAACTCACAGATGACTAAAATTGCAAGCTTATGGGGAAGAAGCAATCCTACGTTGAGATTTGTGAATGATCCATCCAATTTCAATTCAACGTATAATGCGATTTCCTATTCTACAGGGAAAATCTATTATGGGTATGCCATCTATTATGATGCAAAAGCAAAAGGAGGCGATATTGTCAATGCAATGATCCTTGCTCATGAGTATGGACATCAGCTGCAATATATCTTTGGACTTCCTTCTGTAAATGAAAATACAGCAAGACCTAATGAGCTTGAAGCTGACGGTTTCGCAGGGTACTATTTGAGAAGACCAAATGGTTACAACAAAACCAATTTCTCTGAAATTGCCGCTGCTTACGAGTTTGCACAAAGTATTGGAGATTATCAAACAAACAGTCCTGGTCACCACGGAACCCCTGCACAGAGAAGATCTGCAGTCCGTCTAGGATTTCTTTTAGGACAGTATGATCTTAATGCTTCAAATTTTGATTATAACTTCTTCTATTACTATCAAGGAGTATTAAATGGTACCTATAAGATGGCTAAAAACACAGTAAATCCTGAAATTGACGCATACATGAGTCAGTATATCGATGAGCTGAGAAAAATTCAGTCAGGAGAAATTTCTGCAGAAGAATTTAAACATCTTAAATAAACGAGAACATTCATTTTTAGCATATTTAAGAAAGGAGGCGGGCAGTATGTTCCGCCCCTTTTTTTGTTTTAAAAACCTTTTTATGTTTTATAAAATCAATTTGTTTGTATTTTTGAAAAAATAACAAAAGAACTTCCAATCAATCTAAAATGAACAGAGATCTCTATATTGATTTCGCCAAAGGACTGGCAACACTCTCCATTATCTTCATCCATACAGCTTTCTGGTCTGGGCAGTTTTATATTCCCGCAGAAGTAAGAGTCTTCTCTCTTGTTTTTGATGTGGCTCTATTTTATGCACTCAGTGGTATTACTTCAGGAGCCAATATTGAAAAAACATTCTACCGTCTTCTAAAGCTGCAGATCACTTATATGATTTTTGTGACTTTCCTATTCTTTTTAGATTACTTTTTTAAAGTTTTCGGGCTCAGTTTCTTTTCCATGGAATGGCTACAGAGTTTTTATTCAACATTTGGGTCCAAATATTCCACGACCAGTATTTCGATCTATCCTCAATGGGAAAACCTGGGCAATTGGTATCTTCATCAGTATACCAATGCAGATACATTTCCGGTGGTCATGGGAAGCTTTTGGTATCTGAAAGTATATTTTATCCTTACTGTTTTCGGAGTACTTATACTGAGGTTTTTCCCGAAGCACATCAACTGGTTCATTGGACTTAGCATCGCATTAACCTTATTATTCAACATTTTCCCGGAATATTATCCGACAGGACAGGTGGGATATGTTGCCTTTTATCTTGCCGTCTTTCTAATCGGTAACAAAATGCGTGGAAAAAAAATACCTACCAAAGCAATTCCTGTATTATATGCAATTGTTGGAGCAGCTCTTGTATGGATGTTTTGGTATTATGGAGGAGAGATTTTTTATAAGATCAATAAAAATAAATTTCCACCCAAAATTCCTTATATCATCTGGGCATTGTTCTCTCTGGTAACATTATTTGTTCTCTATAACCGTTTAAAAATCACAAAAGAAAGCCTTATCACCCATATTGGAAAGAATGCTATTTTCTTCTACTTTGCACAAGGGATCAGCTCATCATTGGTTTATTTCCTGGTCGTTCCTTTGAAAGAAAATATGCCTTGGTGGATTCTGATGGTCTTCATTTATGTTCTTAATATCATTCTTGCTTTCATTCTCGCTGCAGGATTAAAAAAGGTAGACGATCTGGGATGGCAAATCTTAGGGTTTTTAAGAAAAAAAACGGCTTCTTAACAGATTAGCAGTCAATTTGAAATAAAATAATCTTTATTATCGCAATTTATTTTAATTTTACAAAAAATTCAAAACATGTTTAAGTTGAAACTTCCTACCGATCCAAGGTGGGCAAATATTGCAGAAGGAAACATAGGAGAAATTTTAACGGATCATGCGTGGTGCGAACAGAAAGCCACAACAAATGCCATCAGTTTAATCAATATGCTCCCCGAACATCCGGAAATCGTCACAGAACTTATTGCCATTGCGCAGGAAGAGCTTGACCATTTTAGCCAGGTTCACGAAATTATCAAAAAGAGGGGGTTTGTTTTCGGAAAAGCCAGAAAAGATGATTACGTCAATGAACTGGCTAAGTTTGTTGTTCAAGGAACCAGAGAAGATCTGATTGTTGACAAGCTGCTTTTCGCAGCAATGATTGAAGCAAGAAGTTGTGAAAGATTCAAAGTTCTTACTGAAAACATTAAAGATGAAGAGCTTAAAACTTTCTATAAAGAATTAATGATCTCAGAAGCGAACCACTATACGACTTTCATTGGTTTCGCGAGACAGTTGGGCGATATCGAAAAGGTAAACAAACGTTGGGAAGAATGGCTGGAATATGAAGCCAGTATTATCAAATCCTACGGAAATAAAGAAACCATTCACGGTTAAAATATAAACAGTAAAGAATAAAGAGTAAACGTTGAAGAAGCCAAGCTTTGAAAATATCGCCAATTTATTTCTGAAAAACTTTTTTCAGGGATTAGTGATCATTGGTCCTATCGGGCTTACCATTTTTGTCATCTGGTATGTGGTAAGTGCTATTGACAATCTTATTCCCTCTCTTGCCAAGCAGGTGCCGGGGCTTGTTTTCGTATCTATCATACTGTTTACAGCAATTTTAGGATTTTTAGGAAATAAATTCGTAGTCGGAAGGTTCTTTTTCGATACGATGGATAGCTTACTGGAGAAAACTCCGGGAGTAAAACATATTTACACTCCTACGAAAGATGTCATGTCTTCATTCGTAGGCGACAAGAAAAAATTCAACGATCCTGTATGGGTAAAAACCAATGAAAATCCGGAAATCTGGAGAATCGGTTTTTTAACTCAAAAAGAAATGTCGGACGTTGACAAGCATAATTACGTTGCGGTATATCTTCCCCACTCGTACGCCATCTCGGGCTGGGTAATTGTTACTGAAGAAAAAAACATCAAACCTGTAGTGGGAATGACAGCAGCTTCTGCAATGAAGTTTGCAGTGAGTGGCGGTGTAGCCGGATTCCATTCTGATGAAAACATATTTAAGGCACCGGAATAATTCTTTCCTGCGTCTTATGTATACATTGATGAATTTTGAAAATTATTTTCAAACACATTTTCTTTAAAAACAATTTAAAACATATTTTAACTCATGAAATTACCGTACGCGGAGCCTTTCCGCATTAAAATGGTGGAGGAAATCTACCAATCTACCAGAGAAGAAAGAGAGCAATGGCTTAAAGAAGCTAATTATAACCTTTTCAATTTAAAATCTTCACACGTTTATATTGACCTTCTTACCGATTCCGGAACCGGAGCAATGTCCGATAGACAATGGGGTGCCCTAATGACTGGAGATGAAAGTTATGCAGGATCACGTTCTTTTGAACAATTGCAAAAAACAGTAGAAAGCATCACCGGATTCAAATATTTATTACCAACTCACCAGGGAAGAGCTGCTGAAAACGTTCTTTTCTCAGTATTGGTAAAAGAAGGTGACGTAGTTCCCGGGAACTCGCATTTTGACACTACAAAAGGACATATCGAGATCAGAAAGGCACATGCCATCGACTGTACGATAGACGAAGCTTTTGACATTAATGATCTTCACCCATTCAAAGGAAATATCAACCTTGAAAAGCTGGAAGAAGTTTATAAAAGCCATTCTAAAGAGAGTATCCCTTTCTGTTTAATTACGATCACTTGTAATTCTTCAGGAGGCCAGCCGGTTTCTTTGGAAAATATGAAAGCTGTAAAAGCTCTTTCAGATCAGTATGGGATTCCTGTATTCTTCGATTCGGCGAGATTTGCTGAGAATGCTTACTTCATCAAAAAAAGAGAAGCAGGGCAGGAAAACAGAAGCATCAAGGAAATCTGCAAAGAAATTTTCTCTTACGGAGACGGAATGACCATGAGCTCCAAAAAAGACGGTCTTGTCAATATCGGAGGATTCATTGCGTTGAATAATGAAGATGTTTTCAGAAAAGCATCCAACTTCACCATCATCTACGAAGGATTTATTACCTATGGAGGAATGGCTGGAAGAGATATGGCAGCATTGGCAGTAGGTCTGGATGAAGCAACTGAATTTGCTTACCTTGAAAGCAGAATCTCTCAGGTTGAATATCTTGGAAATAAACTGATTGAATATGGAATTCCTGTTCAGAAACCAATTGGAGGACACGCTGTATTTATCGATTCTTTAAACTTCCTTCCGAATGTTTCCCGTGAAGAATATCCGGCACAGACATTAGGCCTTGAAATTTATAAAGAAGCAGGGATCAGAACCGTAGAAATCGGAACGTTACTGGCTGACAGAGATCCTGCGACCAGAGAAAACCGTTATCCGAAATTAGAATTGGTACGTCTGGCAATTCCTAGAAGAACCTATACCAATAACCATATGGATTATATTGCTGCAGCTATAAAAAACGTATATGAAAGACGTGAAGAAATAGCAAAAGGATATAAAATCGTCTGGGAACCGGAAATCTTAAGACACTTTACAGTTCAGCTTGAAAAAGCTTAATGATAAAACCGGAATTTTTTCCGGTTTTTTTATGCATTATGTTTAAAAGCATATTACAGAAACAAATTCTCATCTCTTTAAAGGTTATTTTACTTAATAAAAATTATTCATATATAGCAATACACATATTTTATAAATACGTATAAATCAACCATATATATTTATGAACAGGCATACACCATGCTTTTCATTCTATTTTTCTCAAAATCAAAATCAAATAATTTCATTTTTATCAATAGTAACTGTTTTTAATTTTAATTTTGTACTGATCTAATGAAGTAGATTTAAAAATACTTAAAAAACCAACCTGAAAATCCGTTATTCCGAAAATGAACAAAATTGCTGTCGTGGGCGCTGGTATTTCCGGCTTAAGCATGGCGAATTACTTAGAAAAATATAAGATAGATTATCACATTTACGAAAGAAGAAAAAAAGAAGATTTGGCAGGCCACGGCTTTCTCATTCCGCAGGAGGGGATGAACTATCTTTATCAGATTATTGATCCCAGCCTCCTTCATAAGCATGGAAATTTCCTGAAAAAATACATACAATATTCCCATACAGGAAAAATACTTGCAGAAAAGGAACTGGACAGTGTTTTTGCTATTTCCAGACATCAATTAATTGATCTCCTATCCCAAAACATTTCCTCTGAAAAAATAACTTACGAGGAAACCATCATTTCCGATGATAAGCAGGGTAGAAAAGTGAAACTTTCTGACGGAACTGATATTGATGGTGACATCATTATTATTTCTGACGGCTCCAGAAGCCACATCAGAAAGGAACTTTTTAAAGATGAAAAAATAAGAATTGTAAGGGAAAGTGAAGTGGTAAATATCATTGAAAATAAAGAGATTGCAGAATCCCTTGAAAATGATTTTATGAAATTTCATCATGAAGGAGGCGGACTGACTTTCGGAATCCTCAAACTTTCCGAAGATACAATTCTTTGGTATTCGCAGTTTGACAACGAGAAATACCGTATCAATGAGTGTTCTGCCGACAATCTAAAGAAATACATGCTTGAAGTTTTTGAAAAATGGCATCCTTTAGTCCCATCAATCATAAAAAAATCAGACTACAAAAACGTACATTTATGGCGCGTTTATGAACTGGAAAAATTGAATCCATTTTATAAAGACAATATTGTATTCATCGGCGATGCAGCACATCCACTGATTCCATTTACAAGTCAGGGAGTTACTTCAGCACTGAAAGATTCATTTACACTAACTAAACATTTAGTTGAAAAGAATAATACAACAGAAGCTTTCAGTAAATATGAAGCCGAAAGGAAACCGGAAATTGAAGTCCACATCAACAACGGAAGGACATTACTGAATCAGTTTCTACTTCCGCTTGACCAGCAAACAGAAAATATTTTACCCATATCATACAAATAAAAATGTTTACCAATAACGATATCAACTTTGAAGCACTAAAAAGAAAAGCCTACAACGGAAGATGGGCAACCCTGGAAGAAGGAATCATTCCTCTGACGGCAGCCGACCCTGATTTTAGAACTGCCCCAGAAATAGAGCAGGGAATTATAGAATATCTTAAAGACGGCTACCTGAGCTACGGACCGTTCTCCGGACTTCCTGAATTCAAGAAAAGCGTTGCAGATCATTTTAACAAAGAAAAACAGGGCACCTTTTCTCCTGAAAACATACTAGCAGTCAACAGCGCAGCCCAGGGAATGTACCTAATCGCCACCTATGTTCTGAATCCAGGTGATGAAGCCATTATCCTGGATCCTGTAGATTTTCTATTCAAAAAATCGGTAGAAACAGCTGGTGGAAAGGTAGTACTTTGCCCTGTTGACACCACTACCGGAGAAATTGATTTCGAAAAAATGGTTTCTTTAATCAGTTCCAAGACCAAGCTTATCAGCATATGCAATCCACACAATCCTTTGGGAAAGGTTTATTCTAAAGAAATATTAATAAAAATTGCTGAGATCGCTTCAGCGCACAATCTGTGGGTAATGAGTGATGAGATCTGGAGTGATATTATCTATGACAACAAAGATTTCCACACCTACTCTTCCGTTTCTGAAAAAGCAAAGAAAAAGAGCTTTACCGTCTATGGTTTTTCAAAATCGTTTGGGATCGCCGGACTGAGAATCGGAGCAGTATTGTGTAACGACCAGGATATTCTTGAAGATTTTACAGAAAAGTCCAATTTCAACTCTACGATAGAGGGAGTCTCCACCTTATCACAGATTGCCGGAAGTGTGGCATTGGAGAAAGCAAAACCATGGTATAAAGAATTTTTAAATCATTTACAGAACAACAGAGATCTTGCTTTTAGATTATTGAGCCGTTCAGAAATTGTAACGCCTAACCTACCCGAAGCCACTTTTGTATTATTTCCAAAGATTGAAAACGGAATGTCCAGCGATGAGTTCGCCCAACATGTCTTAACACAAGGAAAAGTGGCCATTGTTCCCGGATCAGAAAGATGGTTTGGAAAGGGAGCAGAAGGTCATATCAGAATTTGCTTTTCTACATCACAGGAAATTTTAGAAGAAGGAATTAATAGAATCATCACCAGTTTTTAGCATTAAAATTTTTCATTAAATTTCAATATCATGTTATTATTTTTCTAAATCCTATACAAATCGATACCAAATTAATATATTCGTATCGATTATTTTATTTTAATACCTATTTAAAAATAAATATTAATAATTTTGATGGAATCACTATGCAAAATTATTAATATGAGAATAAAATACATCAGCCTCTTCTTACTTGGAGCAACTACCTTTTCCTATGCCCAGCAAATAAAGGATACTCTGAAGGAATCAAAGATAGACGAAGTTGCCATTACCGGAAGCCGGAATAAGAAAAGAACAGTCGTTAATACTCCCGTTCCTATTGATATCATCGATATCAAACAGGTAAGCCAGTCAACAGGACAGGTGGAAATCAACCAATTGCTGCAGTTTTCTGCCCCTTCTTTCAATTCCAATAAACAATCAGGATCTGACGGTGCTGATGCAGTAGATCCTGCTACTTTAAGAGGTTTGGGTCCTGACCAGACTTTACTCCTTTTGAATGGAAAAAGATATCATCAATCTTCATTGATCAACCTTTTCGGAACCAAAGGAAGAGGAAATACAGGGTATGACATGAACACTATTCCCATCGGTGCCATCAAGAGAGTGGAAGTTCTTCGTGACGGGGCTTCAGCTCAATACGGTTCGGATGCTATCGCAGGGGTAATCAATGTTATTCTTAATGACCGTGATAAAGGTTTTGAGGGGAATCTATTCACAGGGATGAACCTTTTCAAAAGTCCTGGAAATAATGATATCGTTTCTGATCATAAAATTGATGGTACAACCTTTGATTTTAGTGGAAATCTAGGAACGAAAATAGGGTCAAAAGGTGGTTTTGGAAACTTTACGGTAGAATTTATCAACAAAGATTATGCGATACGAAATGCAAATCCGGACATGTATACCGCACCAAGACAACGTTTTGGAGATGCTAAAGCTCAAAACATTTACTTTTTCGGAAATATTGAAGTTCCTTTATCTGATGGACTAAAGTTCTATTCCCGTCAAGGCTTTTCACATAGAAATACTAAGGCATATGCCTGGACCAGAACACCGGATGCAGACGGAAATATTCCTGAGGTTTACCCTACAGGATTCAATCCAATTGAAAACACCAGTATTACAGATTTCACGTTTGACAACGGCTTAAAATTCAAAGTTGCTGACTGGGATGTAGATTTTTATAATGCTTTTGGCAACAATAGATTTACTTATCAGATTGACAATACGATCAATGCCACTTTAGGAATTAAATCACCGACAAGCTTTAATGCAGGAGGGCATTCATTACTCCAAAATACAACAGGTTTTAATGCTGTTAAACAATTCAAGGTACTGGAAGGGCTTAATGTTGCTTTCGGATCAGAGTTCAGGTATGAAAAATTCAATATTATTAAAGGCCAGGAGGCATCTTATGCAATGTATGATGTGAATGGAAATATTGTGACTCCTAATACTCCTCAAAATCAATTGATAACAGTTCCTGGTTCTAATCCTGTACGTTATCGTCCAGGGGGCTCACAAGGATTTCCCGGCTATTCTATTGATTTAGGCAAAAACAGAAATAACTTTGCTGCCTATGTAGATACTGAGCTGGATGTTACAAAAAACTGGATGATAAGTATTGCCGGAAGGTTTGAAAATTATAATGATTTCGGAAGCACTCTGAACGGAAAATTCGCTACAAGATATGCCATTACTCCACAGTTTGCCTTCCGTGGGTCTGTTTCTACCGGATTCAGAGCTCCGTCACTAGCGCAGAAATATTACAGCCAGCAGTTTACCAACTTCCAGGGCGGTCAGCTGGTTACCATACAACTGGCTTCTAATGACAGCGATCTGGCCAAGAGAGTGGGAATTGATCAGCTAAAACAGGAAACATCCGTAAACGGAAGTGCTGGTTTCACTTATAATACAGGAAAATTCACAGCAACAATAGATGGGTATTATATCAACGTAAAAAACAGAATTGTTCTTACAGGAAACTTTTCAAGAGATGATCTGCCTGGAGATGTTCAGACAGATTATCCTTATATTGACCAGGCACAGTTCTTTTCTAATGCGATCAATACGCGTACAAAAGGGATAGATCTTATTTTAAGCTATACTGAAAACATTGGATCCGGAAAGTTAACGGCAACTTTAGCCGGAAACTATAATGATATGGAAATTACGAAAGTAAATACTTCTGAGCAGCTGGCAGGAAAAGAAAACATTTATCTGAGCAAAAGAGAAAGAGGATTCATTCTTGCTTCTGCTCCGAAAACTAAGGTTAATTTGAATCTTAATTATAAGGTCAACAAATTCAATGTGAATCTGCAAATGGTAAGATTTGATAAAGCAACTTTAATCGGTTATGATGAGGTAGAACAGGTTTATAACCCGAAAGTAACTACCGATCTTTCCTTTGGCTATGAATTCTGCAAAAATCTGAATCTGACTTTAGGAAGTAAAAACCTATTCAACAGATATCCGACATTACAAACCACCCAGGTGAGCAGTGGAAACACAGAATCCGGAGGTATTTTTGATCCTGTACAGATGGGATTTGCCGGAAGACAGGTTTTCGCCAGACTTAACTTTAAGTTTTAAAAAATGATGGAAGATGGAACTTACGATAGATAGAAATTTATATTAAACTCCAATAACTTCCAACCTCCAACTTTATTACAAAAGCCTACTGAAAAATCAGTAGGCTTTTTCTATTTTTTTGAAATTTTATAAAGCTTACCGCTGTCTGTTACCGCATACAAATTACCATCAATTCCGTTCAATACATCCCGGAAACGTTCTTTCTGATCTGTAAGAAGACGTTCTTCTCCTACTACTTTATTATCTTTCATGATAATTCTGTCGATGTGCTCACCACTTAAACATCCGATAAACAGATTTCCTTTCCATTCCTCAATATTTCCGGTATAAAAAGTAATTCCGCTTGGTGAGATCACAGGGTCCCAATAGTAAACGGGCTGTTCGGTTCCTTCTTTTTGGGTGATTCCTTGTCCTACTTTATCCCCGGAATATTCAATTCCATAGGTAACATCTCCCCATCCATAGTTTTTCCCGGGCTGGATCAGGTTGATTTCGTCTCCCCCTCTTGGTCCCATTTCCACGTCCCAAAGGTTTCCTTGTGGATCAATAGCCATACCCTGTGGATTTCGAACGCCATAGGCATAGATTTCCGGTTTATAGCCTTGCTTTCCAATAAAAGGATTTCCGGGAGCGGGTTTGCCGTCTTTTGTGATCTTTAGAATTTTTCCAAGATAATTATCTGTTTTCTGGGCATAAACCCTCGTCACCTTATCTGATCTTTCCCCGGTACTTACAAATAAATTTCCCTCTTTATCAAAAGCCAGACGACTTCCATAATGCTTATCTCCATCATAAGAAGGTTCTGCACGGAAAATCACTTTTACGTCTGAAATACTTTTAAAATCGCCAGACAATTTACCTTTTGCCACAGAAGTCAAGTTTCCTTTTCCAAAGGGTTCCGAGAAACTGAAGTAAATCATAGTATTGGTTTTAAAATCAGGATCAAGGGCTACATCCAACATTCCTCCCTGCCCTTTTGAATCCACTTTTGGAAAGCCTTCTATTTTTGAAACTTGTTTTCCGTCTGTTGAAACAGCATTCATATGGCCATTCTTATCAGTGATGAGAAATCTTCCGTCAGGCAAATTGATAATTCCCCAAGGTCTTCCCAAATCTTTATTTAATACCTCTACATGGTAAGCCGTTTTTGTTTTTACTGCAGTAATTCTTGTCTGCCCTTTAAATGCCGGTTTGTAGTCTGAATTGGGACTTTCTGTCTCTACACTTCCGTCATTTCCGGTCTTCTGAGCATTCGCATGATTTTCTTTGCATGAGGACAAAATAAGAAAAAGGCTGAGCGCCGGAACATAAAATTGATTGATTTTCATAATATTACGATTAGGTGATTCTACATTGAATGGAAAAATAATGCCATAAAGTTTGTGTATATTAATTTTTATTCTACATTTGTAGAACAAATTACAGTCTTGTAGAATGAAAGAGATTAAATTAACAGATTCCGAAAAAGGACTCATGGAAATTCTTTGGGAAAAGAAAACAATTTTCATGAAGGATATTCTGGATGCTTATCCGGAACCCAAACCTGCACCTACAACTATTGCTACCTTGCTTAAAAGAATGCAAAATAAGGAGTTGGTAGGCTATAAACTGTATGGAAATTCCCGTGAATACTATCCAAAGGTAGAAAAAGGGGAATATTTCAAGGAAGAGATGACTTCCATGATTGACCGTTTTTTCAATAGCTCGGTAACGCAGTTTGCGTCATTTTTTACTTCAAATGCAAAACTCAGCCAAAAGCAACTGAAAGAACTTCGTGATATTATAGATGAACAGATAAAAGAATAGCTATGTCTGCCATTATTTTTAAAATAGTTCTGTGCTCTTCTATTTTCATAGCTGTCTATTATTTGTTTCTGGAAAAAGAAAAAATGTACAGATTCAACCGGCTTTATTTATTAAGCTCGCTGTTGCTTTCTTATGTGATTCCATTTGTTACGATCACCACACAAAGACCGGAAACAGAGAATAATCCTCAACTGATTATGGAAGAAACTGCCCAGCAAATGGTTTTTATCGAGCAGCCAGTGCAGGAAAGTTTTAACTGGATGAATATTGTGTGGGGCGTTTACATAATTATCACTCTTTTTCTATTACTGAGAAGCCTTTTTGCCCTTCTGGCTGTCAGAAGAATACAGGGAGAAAACCATATTTACCATCACCACAATGTCATATTAACAAAAGAAAACCTTTCCCCTTTTAGTTTTTGGAATACAATCTATATGGGGAAATCTATATGAAAAATGACACCATTGATCCAAGAATCTTCCTTCACGAAAAAACTCACATTGAACAGAAACATAGTATAGATGTATTGTTTCTGAATATTTTAAAAATTTTCACCTGGTTCAATCCTGTTCTATTCCTATATAAAAAGGCAGTGATCACTAATCATGAGTTTTTAGCGGATGAGGCTGTTATGAAAAGTAATTATAACATTAAAGAATACCAGAGTCTGATCCTCGAAGAAATTCTTAGTCATCAAAACCCACCTTTGACCCATTCATTCAATTTTAATAATACCAAAAAAAGATTTATTATGATGAAAACCAAAAAAACAAAATTCAGCCTGCTAAGAAAAGCCACAGGAATAACGGTTTTGATTGCAGCAGTTGCTTTATTCTCTGAGAGAACTTATGCTGGTAATCCTGCAAATGCTCAGATTTCTGAAAAAACAACAGAAGCCAGTGTTCCAGCCAACGGACAGGATCCTTATCAGGAATTCAAAGACATATTAGCTAAATATACCGATCTCCTGAGCCATAAAAAATATGCTGACTTCGCAAAAAAGGTCTCCGAAAGTGATAAAAAAAGATTGAAAGAGCTCTATCCTTTGCTCAATGAAAATCAGAGAAATGAGCAGAAGATTACTTTCTTTACGATGCCTGAATTGAAAAAGAGAATTCCTACAGACAATGAATTGAAATCATTTTTAAACAAGAAAAGCTACGCAGTCTGGATTGATTCAAAAAAAATAGAAAACGATATTTTGAAAAACTATACAAAAAACGATTTTTCAAATGTTTACATCAGCAAAGTTTCTCCAAATGCAAGAACAACAAAAAACCCTCAGCCTTACCAGGTGACCTTAATGACTCATTCTTATTTTGAGAAGACCAGAGAAGAAGGAAAATCGTCTGTCATCATGGGATTCAAAAGTGCAGGGTTAAAAGCTGTTTCAGACACCATAATTCCAAGAGAAAATAGCTTAAGTGAAAACACAACGATCAATACTAAAGAATTTCCGGCACAATATGCTGATGGGGATAAGAACTTAAGGATGCAAATAAATAAGGGCATCGATACCAGCAATCTTGAATCTAAAAATGGTTCTATAACGTCGACGGCTTATATTCACATCGACGAAACAGGAAAAACAACTCAGGTAACGACTTCGGGAGACAATGAAATCCTGAACCGGGAACTTCTTAAGACTGTTAGTGCAATAAGTAATAACACAGTCTGGATACCCGCTACGAAAGATGGCAAAGCCATTGCTTCGGTCCTAAAAGTCCCCGCAACCATGACTTTTACACGTCCATAATAACAAAAGCGCTAATTTTTAGCGCTTTTTATTTTTTTAATTATCCTTGCTTAGACTGTTAAAATTATATTATCAAAATATTCATCTTCAAAACATTATCCTGTCTAAAAATTTCTTTCGTATTTTTGTTCTATACATTCTTTTCTATGAATTTTAAGCTTCAATCAGAATATAAACCTACAGGGGACCAACCTCAAGCCATTGAAAAACTTACCGAAGGAATTGAGATCGGTGAGAAATATCAGACACTTCTAGGGGTAACCGGATCTGGGAAAACCTTTACCGTGGCGAATGTTGTACAAAATGTACAACGTCCCACTCTGGTATTGGCACACAATAAAACTCTGGCAGCACAGCTGTTTATGGAGTTTAAAGAATTTTTCCCGGAAAGTGCCGTGGAATATTTTGTTAGCTACTATGATTACTACCAGCCTGAGGCTTATATAGCTACAACAGGAACGTATATTGAAAAAGATCTGAGCATCAATGAAGAAGTCGAAAAATTACGTCTTTCTGCGACTGCCAGTCTTCTTTCAGGAAGAAGGGATGTTTTGATTGTAGCATCCGTTTCGTGTATTTATGGTATCGGAAATCCAACTGAATTTCATAAATCCTTAATTTCCATAGCTATTGGTGAAAAGGTGACGAGAACCGCCCTTCTTCACTCATTAGTCAATGCATTATATGCCCGAACGCTAAGTGAATTCCAAAGGGGAACATTCCGTGTAAAAGGTGATGTGATAGATGTTTTCCCGGCGTATGCTGACAATGCCATCAGAATACAGTTTTTTGGGGATGAAATTGAAAAGATCCAAAGTTTTGATCCTGTTACAGGGAATGTAGAGGATAATTTTGAACAAATTCAAATTTATCCTGCCAATCTTTTCGTAACCTCAAAGGATACCTTAAACGGTGCGATCAAAGAGATTCAGGATGATATGGTAAAGCAGGTCGACTTCTTTAGTTCTATCGGAAAGCCCCTGGAAGCAAAAAGACTTCAGGAAAGAACTGAACTGGATCTTGAAATGATCAAGGAATTGGGCTATTGTTCAGGAATTGAGAACTATTCCAGATATCTGGATGGCCGCCTTCCGGGGACAAGACCTTTCTGCCTGATTGATTATTTTCCAAAGGATTTTTTGATGGTTATTGATGAAAGCCATGTAACGATTCCGCAGGTTCACGCCATGTACGGTGGTGACCGAAGCCGAAAAGAAGCATTGGTGGAATATGGATTCAGGCTTCCTGCAGCTATGGACAACAGGCCTTTGAAGTTTGAAGAATTTGAAGCGATACAAAACCAGGTCATCTATGTTTCTGCAACACCGGCAGATTATGAGCTTGAGAGAACAGGAGGATCTTATATAGAACAGATTATCCGTCCTACAGGACTTCTTGATCCAATTATTGAAGTAAGACCTAGTCTCAACCAGATTGATGATTTAATGGAAGAGATCCACAAAAGATCTGATGCTGATGAAAGAGTTCTGGTAACTACTTTAACAAAGAAAATGGCGGAAGAACTTACCAAATATTTTATCAAGTTCGGGATCAGAACGAGGTATATCCATTCCGATGTTGAAACTCTGGAGCGTATTCAGATTATGCAGGATCTTCGTTTAGGACTTTTTGATGTTCTTATCGGAGTAAATCTATTAAGAGAAGGATTGGATTTACCGGAAGTATCATTGGTTGCGATTCTGGATGCAGATAAAGAAGGAATGCTAAGAAGCAGAAGATCGATGATTCAAACTGTGGGACGTGCCGCAAGGAATATCAACGGAAAAGCGATCATGTATGCTGACAAGATCACCAAATCTATGCAGGCTACTCTAGATGAAACAGAATATCGCCGTGCTAAACAAATGAAATATAATGAAGATCACGGCCTTAAGCCAACAGCTTTAAATAAAAAGATTTCTGAAAATCTTGTCGGAAGAAGCAAAGACTTTCCTGATCAGAAATATACTCAAAAGGAAATCATGCAAAAAGTTGCGGAAACAAAGGCTACCTATGCCAGTGAGGATATTGAGAAAATGATTACCCAGAAACAGAAAGAAATGGAGGCTGCAGCTAAAAGCCTTGACTTTATAAAAGCAGCTAAGCTACGAGATGAAATTGCAGCTTTGAAAGCTTAACAGGACTTATACTAAAAAAGTTTCGGCGGCATCTTCGATGCCGCCGAAACTTTACACTAAGATCGGTATATTTTAAGTGTTACAATCCATTTCTCACTGAAGCTCTGATGGGAGTCAAAAGATCCATTAGACCATTGAGTTTGATCTCATAAACTGTTGAAAGCTGCATTCCCAGTTTTCCTTTGGGCATTCCGGTTCTGTTGAACCACTCCAGATAACTTATCGGAAGGTCTACCAAAACCGTCCCTTCATACTTACCGAACGGCATTTTAAATACACAGATTTCTTTTAATATTTCCGGATTGATTCCCTCCACGTTTTTATATAATTAAATTAATTTTTCTTTAATATCATCTTGTCCGGGCAATTCAAGCTCCGGAGGGGTATTTTCATCCGAAAATTCATTTCTGTATACCTGAACCAGGAGAAGTGTCAATGAGATGAGAATAGGCCCAAAAATAAGCCCCATAAAGCCAAACAAGTTCATTCCCATAATAATTCCAAATACGGTATTTAAAGGATGGATGTTTTCCAGCTTCTTTAAAAGGGTAAAACGGAGAAGATTATCGGTAAGACCTACGACTACAAGGCAATATATAGCCAGCCCCAGTCCTTGTCCGGTATTTCCTTCTGCAATCATAAAGATACATACCGGAATATACACAATAGCTGTTCCTACAACAGGAATCACTGAAGCTGCAGCCGTTAATGCAAAAAGAAGTACAGCTCCCGGTGCCCCAAAAATAAGATAACCAATAAGAGCTACTATCCCTTGTCCTACTGCAACAACCGGAATTCCGATAGCATTGGCCATAATCAGTTTTCTCATTTTATCGCCAATCAAAGAAATGTTGGATCTCTTCAAGGGTGCGGAAGTAGTAAGGATCTTTTCGAAGAGCCTTGGTCTATCCAGCATAAAATAGAGAATAAAATACATGGACATTACTACTGTCAGAGTATTGAATGTTCCACTGACTGCTGATGTTGAAACTTTTCCTGCAGAATCCTTCAGTTTGTTCATATTTTCTTTGCTCAGAATATCAAATCCTGTTTTAGAGAAAATATAAGAATGGATCTTGTCGAGGAAAACATTAAACTTAGCCATATAAGCCTGTGCATTTCCCAGCTTATCGATAATCAGATCAGCAATAAAATAGATGGGAAGAATGAGGACAATAAGACTTGCAAACATTAATGCAAGGGCAGCCAGTGACGGTTTCCATTTTTTTTCTTCCTGCAGATAAAAGTTATACTTCCTGCAGACTACATAAATGGTAATCGCCCCCAGAACTGAGGGAATAAACAATGCCAGATTAAAGCATATAAGTCCTGCCAATATCACAATAATGGCCAGCAACGACATCTGCTTTATCGCAACACTGCTTATTTGTTTGTCCTTATTCATCATGTATTTTTGGTATTTTTATTTACTGTACGTAATTTGTCTTGGTTTTCCTAAGAAAGCACAATACGCAGAGTACATTACAATCATAATAAACGGAGCGGTTAAGATAATTCCTATTCCACAAAGAATAACTCCTGCCATAGAGATCAGAAATCCTAAAAATCCTGTCAGCAAGAACGTTCCATAATTTTCTTTAGCAATATTGAAAGATTTCCCTAAAGCATCTGTAGCTGAAGCATTTTCAAATAACAGAATAGGATATCCTATTAAAAGAAAAGGATACACAAAAATGATAGGTAAAACACACAAAGCAAGTGCAACAGAACAAATAATCCATGAAAGAAGACTGTAAATCAATATGTTTACAAAATTCTGACGGTATCCGATGAAAAGATCAGAAAACTCAATCGGAGCTTTGGTATTATACTTATTCACCATGTATATCAATCCTACATACAAAGGAGACAATAAAATTCCAAAAAGGCCGGAAGCACCCATGTACAATGGAAGCCCCGGAGCACTCCAATAATTAAAGTCACCCCCCGAAGATTTCATTTCCTCCATCATTGAAGCAGAGTCAAATCCTGTAAGCATTTGAATCACAAATCCTCCGGCTAAATAAATGATCATAGCGACGATTCCGTATCCGAAAACACCTTTGTACATTTCAAAAGCATGAGAAATAATTGATCCCGTATCTCTGTTAGGGACAGAGCCCTGTTGATCAAATTCGTTAAATTCTGACATAGTTTAAATATTTAATGATTTTACCAAATTTAGTTTTTTTTAGTAAAAAATATGTTAAACATGCAGGAATATTTAACTTTTCTCTGAAAAAACTGTTTTGTAAAGGGAGTAAATCATAGCATTCCAAAAAGGAAATGTGAAAAGACCTCCTATCAAAAACAAGGCAAAGCCTAAATACTTAAATAGAAAAGCAACGATCACACACACCATTATTTCTACAAAATACACTTTAAGTGCTTTAAAATTAAGAGAAATGGCTTCAAAAATCCTTTTATTGGTGAAAAACATGAGTGGCGCTACAAATATTGTCACAGCAACCCAAATTACCGCCAATATAATGGTTGGAGCAGTAAATCTGTAAACAAAGAACCAGAAAAGGAAATACCCCACATACTTAAAAAAGTTCAGCCCATTGTATCCTGCAAATAAATCGCCAATTACAATTTTTTCTTTAAGATCAATCTTTCTAAAAATCTGGAACATACCAAGATTCAAAGGATATAAAAATGCTGTAGTTGCCCAGATGGCCAGATTAAACATCTGAAAATTTTCTGTAGCACTTAGCGCTGCCATTTTCTCCATATAAGCTTCTGTACCCTGCTTAAAAGCTTCTGTTAACTGCTGAGTGTAAGAAAATATTTCATACTTCCCCCCAAAAAGCATAATAGCGGTAAGGAAGATTCCAAAAAAGATAATTGAAAACATCAACTGAAAAACCAGTGTTTTATTCCAATAGAAAAAAGCCTGCTTCAATATAAAATCTATTCCCGGTTTTTGGGGATATTTGTTCTGCATCATAAAAAATTTATGCAAAAGTAAACATCAATAATTATTTTTGCAGAATGTTTTCAGTGAATAATCAAAAATTTATGGAAATGGATGCGCTTTCTCTGCAGAAGGTTCCCTATTTCTTCATGATCGACTTTCTTTCGGAGAATGTCGAAATATACCCGGAAAATGAAATTGAAAAATCAGGCTTAATTATTGATTTTCAAAATTTTGCAAACACAAAGCAACAACAAGCGTTAAGCAAAAAAATAGTATGGAAATCATTTCCAGAAACAAAGGAAAATTTTAAAATAGGTTTCGACAAAGTTCAGAAAAATATTCGCTTAGGAAACTCTTATTTGACAAACTACACCAGAAAAACGAAGATAGAGACGAATTTAACGTTAGAAGAAATTTTTTATCATTCAAATGCAAAGTATAAAGTTTTTTATAAAGATTTTTTTGTATTTTTTTCTCCTGAAACTTTTGTAAAGATCATTGAGGGCAAAATTCTGACTTATCCCATGAAGGGAACCATTGATGCTTCCATTGAAAATGCAGCAGAAATACTGAAGAATGATAAAAAGGAAAAAGCAGAACATTATACCGTTGTAGACCTACTTCGCAATGATCTGAGTATGGTAGCTGATGATGTAAAAGTAGACCAGTTTCAGCATATAGATTTCATCAAAACCCAACAGAAGGATTTGTATGCGATGAGTTCCGAGATTTCAGGAATGATAAAGCCTGAATATGACGGAAAAATAGGAAGTATTATGCAGAAACTGCTTCCTGCGGGCTCTATTTTAGGAGCTCCTAAACCTAAAACACTGGAAATAATTCTGGATGCGGAGGGATATGACAGAGGATATTACACAGGAGTCTGCGGCTGGTTTGACGGCCAGAATGTCGACAGCTGTGTAATGATACGCTTTATTGAAAAAGATGGAGATCAACTTTATTTCAAGAGCGGAGGCGGTATAACGCATATGAGTAAATTAGAAGACGAATATCAGGAAATGAAAAATAAAATCTATGTCCCAATTCATTGAAAGCATTAAAGTAGAAGATAAGGAGATTTTTCTATTGGATCTACACCAGAAACGTGTCAATCAAACATTTTCCCATTTCGGGAAGGAAGACTCTATCGATCTGGCCAAGATCTATAAAAACCTGCAGCATGATGAGGATGGTCTTTTTAAATTAAGAATTGCCTATGATCTAGACAAGAGAATCAGGACACAAATGATTCCTTATGCTATTCCTGAGATACAGGATTTCAAATTGGTAGAAAACAACAGCTTCGATTATTCATTCAAGTTCGAAGATCGAAAAGAGCTGGAAAAAATGAAGATGAAAGCCAAGGCTGAGGAAATTATCATTGTCAAAAACAATCATATTACTGATACCTCTTTTTCCAACATTTTATTTTTAAAAGGAAAAGACTGGTTTACGCCTTCTACCTATCTTTTGAACGGAGTACAAAGACAGCATCTTTTAAAGCATAAAAAGATCAAAGAAACGGAGATCACTTTACAGAATATAAAGCAATTCACCCATTTCCAGATCATTAATGCGTTGAATGATTTCGATGATATGTTTATCTATCCTATCGACAGAATTACCAATCTGCCGGGGAGTGAAGAATATCTTGATCTTTAAATTTATTTCATAAATTCAAAGTACGACTTCAGTACATCTGCGCTATTTTTCCCGTGAGTATTTACTTCCAGGATTTTTGGCTGTGCATCAGGTTTAAAGAAATTCTCAAGAACTCTGTCCAGGGTAGGCTCATCCTCTACTCTGATATAAGAGAATCCAAAATGTTTAGCCAAAGATTCTGCATTTTTACGGTGTTTCGTAGCAATAAATTCGTCTAATGTATTCGGGTTGGCATTTCCAGGTCCCGGAATGATTTTAAAGATATTTCCTTCCCCATTATTGAAGATCATAATTCTTACAAATGGTGGAATATATTGGTTCCAAAGTCCATTGATATCGTAGAAGAAACTTAAATCTCCTGTTATCAACAAAGTAGGTTTTTCATTTTTAATGGCAAATCCCATCGCGGTGGAAGTAGAACCGTCAATACCGCTCGTTCCTCTGTTACAGTATATTTTTCTTTTACCAAAATCAAATAGCTGTGCATATCTGATCCCGGAGGAATTACTGACATGGATATTATAATTTTCAGGAATTGTCTGTGAGGCCTTATTGAAGAAATAAAAGTCTGAGAACTCAACAGTATTTAAAAATTGCTCGTGTTTAGCATCTTTTTTATCCCTTAAAACATCCCAAAGATTAAAATAAGGTCTAGGCTCAAGATTAATAAATTTCAACAATTTTGAGAAGAAAACTTCAGGCTTAACCTCTATTTTTTCTGTTAATGAGAAATAAGTATCCGGCTGCCATACTTCATCCAAGTGCCAATGTTGTTTCGGACGGGCACTTCTCAGGAATTGTTTTACTTTTTTGGAAACTACATTCTGCCCAACGGTAATCAATAAATCCGGAGCATATGTCTTATAGTCTTCTTCCGTAAAATTAAAAATATAACGGTCTATATGTCTGAAAAACTTCTCATGATACAGATTAGAATTGGCTTCACTCAATACCACAACAGAATGATTTTTCACCAGCTGTGTCAATTGGTTTTCCAGTTCCGGGCTGTAATCTCTCGTTCCTACCAACAGCATAATTCTTTGGGAAGTATGCCATTCCGCAATCAGATTAGATGGAATTTCATATTCTTTATGCTTGATTGTTTTTTCTACCGTAGGAAAAGTAGGAAGCTCCGATACAAGTTCGTATAAAGGTTCCTCTAAAGGAATATTAATATGCACCGGGCCCTGCTTTTCAAAGCATAGCTCGATCGCTTTTTTAATGATTTCAAAATTAATATCTTCTGCATTTTCTTTGCTGTCTTCCAACAATTGAAAATCACCATAGGAATGCTGATGAAAAACATCTTTCTGTCTAATCGTCTGCCCGTCGAATAAATCAACAAAATCGGTCGGCCGGTCAGCAGTCAGTACCAAAAGGGGAATATTCTGATAAAAAGCTTCAGTAACCGCAGGATAATAATTAACTACCGCTGATCCACTGGTACAGGTAATTGCTACCGGTTTCTTTTCGCTTTTTGCCATTCCCATTGCCACAAAAGCAGCACTTCTTTCGTCTACAATACTGTAACAGTTGAAACTATCTATCTCTGAAAAATGAATGGCCAAAGGAGCATTTCTTGACCCCGGAGAAATTACAATATCTGCAATTCCGTACTGTTGAAGAAGATGTGCGAGTATTTGGATACTTCTCTTAGAAGAATATTTTTTCATACAGCAAATTTAACTTATAAATAATGATTTTAAAATCATTTCAATTAAAAAAAATGTAATTTTGCTATTCGTAAATTTCTAAAAATGGATAAAATACCTAGTGTAGACCTGCGTGATTTCCTTTCGGGCAACCCGGAACGCAAACAGAAATTTGTAAATGAAATCGGAAAAGCTTATGAAGAAATTGGTTTTGTAGCCTTAAAAGGCCATTTTCTTGATGATCAATTAGTAGATGAATTGTATGGAGAGGTAAAAAACTTTTTTGAACAACCCGTTGAAACGAAAAAGAAGTATGAGATTCCAGGAATCGGCGGCCAAAGAGGGTATGTAGGCTTTGGTAAAGAAACTGCAAAAGGTTTCAAAAGAGGAGACTTAAAAGAATTCTGGCACTTCGGACAATATCTGTCTGATGATTCAGAATACAAAAAGGAGTATCCAGACAATGTAATCGTTGAAGAACTTCCGAAATTCAACGAAGTAGGTAAAGAGGCATTTCAAATGCTTGAGAAAACAGGACAGAATGTGCTAAGAGCTTTAGCTTTGCACCTTGGTTTAGATGAATTTTATTTTGACAACAAAATTGCAGAAGGAAATTCTATTTTAAGACCTATTCATTATCCACCAATTACAGAAGAACCGGATGATGCTGTAAGAGCAGCTGCCCATGGAGACATCAACCTTATTACTCTTTTAATGGGCGCTCAGGGTAAAGGTCTTCAGGTTCAGAATCACAATGGGGACTGGATTGATGCTATTGCAGAACCAGATGAGTTGATGATCAATGTTGGAGATATGCTTTCAAGACATACCAACAACAAATTGAAATCTACCATCCACAGAGTGGTAAACCCACCAAGAGAATCGTGGAGTACTTCGAGATACTCTATTCCTTTCTTTATGCATCCAGTAAGTGCAATGTCTTTAAATGCACTTGAAAATTGTATAGACGAAAACAATCCAAAATTGTACGAAGATACTACTGCCGGAGAATTCCTGCATGAAAGATTGATCGAACTGGGATTGATTAAAAAATAATAGTATAATAGTCAATAATTAATCTGCATATAAATAATATCAGCAATGGTATTAGCCAGATTAATTATTGACTATTTTTTTATTCTATCCTGTTATACAATAAAATTCCGGACACGGAGTAGGTTGCGTAAAAGTTCCCCACGGACAGATACAGGTATAACTATCCCCACCACCTGGATTTCCACCACCACCTGGCTCTCCTCCATAGGGCACACATTTTCCACCTGAACAGATTTCTCCCGCAGAGCATCCCCCTTCACCAGGCC
Source organism: Chryseobacterium sp. MEBOG07 (assembly GCF_021869745.1). NCBI lineage: Bacteria > Pseudomonadati > Bacteroidota > Flavobacteriia > Flavobacteriales > Weeksellaceae > Chryseobacterium > Chryseobacterium sp. MEBOG07. Next base: position 466,923 of record NZ_CP084579.1, on the reverse strand, counting down.
CTCCGCCTTCAAAACAATAGGCTGGCAAATTTACTCCTGCCATAATACCTCTCTTGTCTTCTCTTGAAAGTTTTTTTAGATTTTTCATAGTTTTTAATTTTTTGGTATTTCCTACTCTATAAGCTTTTCGGATAACGCTTATTTAAAAATAATATTTATTTTATTAATAATCAAATATTTAAACTAAATTCAGTAGTATTAAAGACTATTGACTAATTATTTATATTAATATTTGTTTTTTAACATATTATTTCTGTTTAATTAAAAATTTTTTAATTAAATTTACTTTACCTACAAATTTTTAATTAAAACAATATGAAAAATTTAAAAAAATTACAAAAAGGCCAATTAAAAAACATTAGTGGAGGAGCTAAACTTCCTGAAGCAGACTTCTGCATGTATTATTGCAGTGGAGTTATTGTTTGCGCTACTTGCAGCGATGATTTCAAATGTCCAGATACAAACAATGATATGTAAGCATTAAAATCAAGATGTCATAAATCAGAACCGTTTCTTTACAGAGACGGTTTTTTTATTTCTTGTGGATTAAAATAAGATGGGTTCTGAAGGCTTATCTTTCTTTTTTGAATTCCAGTAGCCTTTACCGATGATAAGCTGTTTATGCCTCTAAAATAACGATGATAGATTATTGAATGATAAGTTATGAATGATGAGTTTCAGGTTTCGAGATTCAGGCTGCAATTGATCAGCTTTGATTATTCAACATTTATGAGATTCAGTAGGAGCGGGCTTTAGCCCGTTCTGGTCAAAAACGCTATTTCCATCTGGCTTTAGCCAAAACTTATCATTGGGATAATCCTATTGACTGAAGAAAATAAATAATAAGCCTCAATTAAAGATTGAAAGATAAGTAACCAGCAATTGGGAGTGATTAGGAATAGAAGATAATAGGAGGATTGGATGTTATTATAATAACGATCTGCTTGCTTATTTGCTGTATGTATATAACAAAAAAAGTCCTTCATCGTATGATAAAGGACTTTTTAAAAATAAAATAAAAACTGGCGGCGGCCTACTCTCCCGCGTTAGCAGTACCATCGGCGCTGGTGGGCTTAACTTCTGTGTTCGGAATGGGAACAGGTGAGCCCCACCGCTAAAACCACCCTAAAGGTTGTATATAAGGTTGCAGGTCGTAGGTAAAAGGCGGCAGGTTTTCCCTGCTTCCTAATAGCTAACATCTGCTACCTGGTTTATTTTCGATAAAAACTTTCACAAAGAGGTAACCTTGCTGCACTTCCGTGCGCCATATTAGGCTATAAATCTACGGGTAATTAGTACTACTTGGCTATGACATTACTGTCTTTACACCTATAGCCTATCAACGTCGTCATCTCCAACGACCCTTAAAAGATGTCTCATCTTGAGGCGAGTTTCGCACTTATATGCTTTCAGTGCTTATCTCTTCCAAACGTAGCTACTCAGCAGTGCACCTGGCGGTACAACTGATACACCAGAGGTTTGTTCAATTCGGTCCTCTCGTACTAGAATCAAGCCCTCTCAAACATCTAACGCCCGCAATAGATAGAGACCGAACTGTCTCACGACGTTCTGAACCCAGCTCGCGTGCCACTTTAATGGGCGAACAGCCCAACCCTTGGGACCTTCTCCAGCCCCAGGATGTGACGAGCCGACATCGAGGTGCCGAACCTCCCCGTCGATGTGAGCTCTTGGGGGAGACTAGCCTGTTATCCCCGGAGTACCTTTTATCCTATGAGCGATGGCCCTTCCATACGGAACCACCGGATCACTATGTCCTGCTTTCGCACCTGATCGACTTGTTGGTCTCACAGTCAAGCACCCTTATGCCATTACACTCTACGCACGGTTACCAAGCGTGCTGAGGGTACCTTTGAAAGCCTCCGTTACTCTTTTGGAGGCGACCACCCCAGTCAAACTACCCACCACGCAATGTCCTTCTATTAAGAAGTTAGGCTCCAAGTAAGTAAAGGGTGGTATTTCAACGTTGGCTCCACCTACACTAGCGTGCAAGCTTCAAAGCCTCCCACCTATCCTACACATTACTTACTCAAAGTCAATACGAAGTTATAGTAAAGGTTCACAGGGTCTTTTCGTCCCATTGCGGGTACTCGGCATCTTCACCGAGACTACAATTTCACAGAGCTCATGGTTGAGACAGTGCCCAGATCGTTACACCATTCGTGCAGGTCGGAACTTACCCGACAAGGAATTTCGCTACCTTAGGACCGTTATAGTTACGGCCGCCGTTTACTGGGGCTTCAGTCAATGCCTTCGGTTTAACCCTAAGCACCTTCCTTAACCTTCCAGCACCGGGCAGGTGTCAGACCCTATACTGCATCTTTCGATTTTGCAGAGTCCTGTGTTTTTGATAAACAGTCGCCTGGGCCTCTTTACTGCGGCCACCATTGCTGATGGCGTCTCTTCTCCCGAAGTTACGAGACTATTTTGCCTAGTTCCTTAACCATGATTCACTCTAGCACCTTAGGATTCTCTCCTCGACTACCTGTGTCGGTTTTGGTACGGGTTGCTTCACTTCGGCTTTTCTTGGAAGCACTTTCCCTACAGCAGCTTCGCCCGAAGGCTAGGCCTTGACTATTCCGTCAGTCTCCAGTAAGTACGGCACTCCGTCCCCTTTTTAGTGTGAGCAAGTATGGGAATATTAACCCATTGTCCATCCACTACCCCTTTCGGGTTCGCGTTAGGTCCCGACTAACCCTCAGCTGATTAGCATGGCTGAGGAAACCTTAGTCTTTCGGTGAGCGGGTTTCTCGCCCGCTTTATCGTTACTTATGCCTACATTTTCTTTTCTATCCGCTCCACAATACCTCACAGTACTGCTTCAGCGCAAATAGAATGCTCTCCTACCAGATATACCCCTAAGGTATAAATCCATAGCTTCGGTAATATGTTTATGCCCGATTATTATCCATGCCGGACCGCTCGACTAGTGAGCTGTTACGCACTCTTTAAATGAATGGCTGCTTCCAAGCCAACATCCTAGCTGTCAATGCAGTCCAACCGCGTTGCTTCAACTTAACATATATTTTGGGACCTTAGCTGTTGGTCTGGGTTCTTTCCCTCTCGGACATGGACCTTAGCACCCATGCCCTCACTGCCGTAGAACATTTATTAGCATTCGGAGTTTGTCAGGAATTGGTAGGTGGTGAAACCCCCGCATCCAATCAGTAGCTCTACCTCTAATAAACTTATATACGACGCTGCACCTAAATGCATTTCGGAGAGTACGAGCTATCTCCCAGTTTGATTGGCCTTTCACCCCTACCCACAGGTCATCCGAAGACTTTTCAACGTCAACCGGTTCGGTCCTCCACTCTGTGTTACCAGAGCTTCAACCTGCCCATGGGTAGATCACAAGGTTTCGCGTCTAATCCTACTAACTATACGCCCTATTCAGACTCGCTTTCGCTCCGGCTCCGGTACTTAATACCTTAACCTCGCTAGTAAAATTAACTCGTAGGCTCATTATGCAAAAGGCACGCCGTCACACCATATAGGTGCTCCGACCGCTTGTAGGCGTACGGTTTCAGGTTCTATTTCACCCTTCTATTCGAAGTGCTTTTCACCTTTCCTTCACAGTACTTGTTCACTATCGGTCTTTCAGGAGTATTTAGCCTTGGAGGATGGTCCCCCCATATTCAGACAGGATTTCACGTGTCCCGCCCTACTCATTTATCACTCAAATATGCCTTTCATTTACGGGGCTATCACCCTCTACGGCTGTTCTTTCCAGAACATTCTATTAAACATATATTAGCTTTTGGGCTAATCCGCTTTCGCTCGCCACTACTTACGGAATCTCTTCGATTTCTTTTCCTCCGGGTACTTAGATGTTTCAGTTCTCCGGGTTTGCTCCTCCTAAGAGGTGACTGGTCTTCAACCAGCCGGGTTGCCCCATTCGGACATCTGCGGATCAATTCGTGTGTGCCAATCCCCGCAGCTTTTCGCAGCTTACCACGTCCTTCGTCGCCTCTGAAAGCCTAGGCATCCGCCATACGCCCTTAACGATTTCTTTCCTAATAATTATATTAGTTCAGTATTTTTTGATAAATTAAAATTTATCGATATTTTTATAAACTCGGCACTCGAAAGTGCTCGGTTATCTCTTTGTGATGTCTTTACCGTTAATGTCAATGATCTTAATGTCTTCTTGTCCAACTGATGAACAGATATTGTTTTTGGCTCTATCCGTAACTTTTAAATCAGTCTTCCAAAACTGTGGAGAATAAGGGAGTCGAACCCTTGACCTCCTGCGTGCAAGGCAGGCGCTCTAGCCAGCTGAGCTAATTCCCCCTCTAGTAGAAATTTTAAATTTTAAATGATAAATTTTAAATGAAACAGCAATGTCGTAATTTAAAATCTATAATTCTTAATCTATAATTCCCTATAATTAGTAGTCTCGGGCAGGCTCGAACTGCCGACCTCTACATTATCAGTGTAGCGCTCTAACCAGCTGAGCTACGAGACTTTTTATGAGTAATGGGGATAAGTAAGTACTCTCTCCATTTCTCAATCTCTTCCCTATACTAATTTCTAGTGGGTTTTGTATTTTTAATATAACCAACCAAACAAAAAACTAAAGCTATACTTTAAGTAAGTACATGTATCTTGCGATACTAATTTTGTTTATCGTCTAAAGACGCTCTAAAATGAGATGTTCCAGCCGCACCTTCCGGTACGGCTACCTTGTTACGACTTAGCCCTAGTTACCTGTTTTACCCTAGGCAGCTCCTATTACGGTCACCGACTTCAGGTACCCCAGACTTCCATGGCTTGACGGGCGGTGTGTACAAGGCCCGGGAACGTATTCACCGCGCCATGGCTGATGCGCGATTACTAGCGATTCCAGCTTCATAGAGTCGAGTTGCAGACTCCAATCCGAACTGAGACCAGCTTTCGAGATTTGCATCACATCGCTGTGTAGCTGCCCTCTGTACTGGCCATTGTATTACGTGTGTGGCCCAAGGCGTAAGGGCCGTGATGATTTGACGTCATCCCCACCTTCCTCTCTACTTGCGTAGGCAGTCTCACTAGAGTCCCCAACTTAATGATGGCAACTAGTGACAGGGGTTGCGCTCGTTGCAGGACTTAACCTAACACCTCACGGCACGAGCTGACGACAACCATGCAGCACCTTGAAAAATGTCCGAAGAAAAGTCTATTTCTAAACCTGTCATTTCCCATTTAAGCCTTGGTAAGGTTCCTCGCGTATCATCGAATTAAACCACATAATCCACCGCTTGTGCGGGCCCCCGTCAATTCCTTTGAGTTTCATTCTTGCGAACGTACTCCCCAGGTGGCTAACTTATCACTTTCGCTTAGTCTCTGAATCTTAAAGACCCAAAAACGAGTTAGCATCGTTTACGGCGTGGACTACCAGGGTATCTAATCCTGTTCGCTCCCCACGCTTTCGTCCATCAGCGTCAGTTGTTGCTTAGTAACCTGCCTTCGCAATTGGTGTTCTAAGTAATATCTATGCATTTCACCGCTACACTACTTATTCCAGCTACTTCAACAACACTCAAGACCTGCAGTATCAATGGCAGTTTCACAGTTAAGCTGTGAGATTTCACCACTGACTTACAGATCCGCCTACGGACCCTTTAAACCCAATAAATCCGGATAACGCTTGCACCCTCCGTATTACCGCGGCTGCTGGCACGGAGTTAGCCGGTGCTTATTCGTATAGTACCTTCAGCTACTCTCACGAGAGTAGGTTTATCCCTATACAAAAGAAGTTTACAACCCATAGGGCCGTCGTCCTTCACGCGGGATGGCTGGATCAGGCTCTCACCCATTGTCCAATATTCCTCACTGCTGCCTCCCGTAGGAGTCTGGTCCGTGTCTCAGTACCAGTGTGGGGGATCACCCTCTCAGGCCCCCTAAAGATCGTAGACTTGGTGAGCCGTTACCTCACCAACTATCTAATCTTGCGCGTGCCCATCTCTATCCACCGGAGTTTTCAATATCAACTGATGCCAGTCAATATATTATGGGGTATTAATCTTCCTTTCGAAAGGCTATCCCCCAGATAAAGGCAGGTTGCACACGTGTTCCGCACCCGTACGCCGCTCTCAAGATTCCGAAGAATCTCTACCGCTCGGCTTGCATGTGTTAGGCCTCCCGCTAGCGTTCATCCTGAGCCAGGATCAAACTCTCCATTGTATGTTTGTCTGACTCACTCAAAGTTTTGACGCTTTAGTTTTTCCTTACTTGGTTGTTATATTGTATGTCAATGATCTTTATATCTTTCGCTTTTTAACGATGCAATCTTCTCTGTCAGTGTTGCTCCGTATTTGCGAGTGCAAAAGTAAAACTTTATTTCTATTTGACCAAATGTTTTTGAAGAAAATTTTAAAGTTTTTTAAGTAACCTTAATCCCTCTTCTCATCACCTAATCTTCCACTCCTGCGCTCCCTTAATTGGGACTGCAAAGATAAGAACTTTATTTCAACTCGCAACTTTTTAAATAAAAATGTTGAAGTTTTTTTTGCTCTTCCCTTTTGAAGTTTCTTATTGTTTCTGCTTATCTAAAAGCTCTTCTGCGCTACTGAATGTCTTTCGTTTTTCAGTGGGGCAAAGATAGATACTTACTACACACCACGCAACTTTATTTAACATAAATTTTACCTTTTATTAATATTTAAACCTAATACACTGACTGGCAGAGAGAAAAATTTTAAACATTTGTTTGAAAGAATGCATGGGTGACCGGTGGGTATGAGAGTTGGAGGGTCGGAGAGTGTTTTGGGAGGGATTCAGGATAGGATAAATGTATAATGTATAATGTATAATGTATAATGTATAATGGAAGGTATACCTATATATAATAGAAGTGGCTTTTTTGAAAACAAATATTCTTTATTTACGTTGGGGCTAAAGCCAACAAGGAGGTTTTCTTTTTATTAAACGGGTTAAAACCCGTTTCTATTGAATTTTTATAGTCTGGGTGATTATCTGGGTGAGGATAATGATTACTTGTTGATAGGATCATCAACTACTGATCGCGCGGATTTGCACAGAGAATGATGGATATAATATAGATAAGAGAGAAAGTTGATGATACAGAAGACATCTATTCATAACCTAAAACATAGAATTGTAATCTCAAAACCAAAAACCCGGAACGAAAAACCCGAAAATCATCATTCATCATTCATCATTTATAATTTATAATTAGACCTCCCCTAGCCCTGATAGGAATGGTTACCCCGCAGCTTGTGTTGGAGAGTGGATGGGTTGGAGGGGCGGAGAGCGTTGGAGCGAGGAGTAGAAATGGATAGCAGGAAGAGCTCCTAAGAAATATGATATACTATATATATGATCTACGAGTAATAAAAAATGGTTAGAAAAGATAAATCCACATATACTATATATAATAGATAGGACTTTTGAGAAATCACATCAATCGAACAATCTCAATTGCTGATCACGGGTTCCTGTAAAGTTAGCAGTAGATAGTTTTGGAAATTCTTTACCCTCGAAAAACTTCTTTCTGCCAATCTTAAATGTTGTGTGAATCATTTCTGCGATATTCCCCTCTCCTCTTTGTCTTTCAAAATATCTTTTATCACCAAGCTTCCCTCCCCGCATAGAGCGGATGAGATTTAATACTTTCTGTGCTCTGTCTGGAAAATGAGTTTCTATCCAATTGACAAAAACGGGTTCAACGGTGTCATTTAATCTTACGAGAGTGTATCCAAAACCGGAAGCGCCTGCCTCAGAAATTGCTTTTAATATATTCAACAGCTCATCACTGTTGAGTCCAGGAATGATGGGAGCCACCATTACATGTACGGGAATCTTGTTTTCGGAAAGAATTTCTATGGCTTTTAATTTATTTTTTGCAGAGCTAGTCCTTGGCTCCATCTTTCGTCTCAGTTCTTCATTGATTGTTGGAATACTTAAAGAGACAGAAACAAGATTCTGTTCCGCCATTGGTTTTAGAATATCAAGGTCTCTTAATACGAGTGCATTTTTTGTCAGAACATTGACAGGATGTCTGTAATCAAGACAAACCTGCAGTATTTTTCTGGTGATTTCAAATTGTCTTTCGGCTGGCTGATAGCAGTCTGTATTTCCGGATAAAAGAATTGGGGCAGCTTTATAGCCTCTTTTTTGGAAAAATTTCTCCAATAATTCGGGAGCATTTTTCTTGACCATGATTTTTCTTTCAAAATCTATCCCGGCACTATAGCCCCAGTATTCGTGGGTAGGTCTTGCAAAGCAGTAAGAACATCCGTGTTCACATCCCTGGTAGGGGTTCATCGAATATTCCATGGGTAAGTCTTCGCTTTTCACCTGATTTACAATGGTTTTAGGGAAAACCTCAGTAAAAGAAGTCTTTATAGTTTCGAAATCTTCATCTTCAGGTTCATAGGTATACCTGTCGAAACGGTTGATTACGTTTCGCTGAGCTCCCTGACCTTTTATGAAATTTTCGTTTTGCATTGCGATGTAAAATTAGAATGGAATTTTCATAAAATAATGAGTTTTAACACTAAAGTTTTCCACAAAAAAAATCCAACACTTTCAAAAGCGTTGGATTTAAACATAATTAAATATATTTTTTTACTACTTCAGTGCGTAAAATTCCACTCCGTGATGTTCATCTTCATTGTACTTTTCATCAAAGTGTCTGTGATGGTCCGAATAGGAATCACTATATTTTTTATCTTTTTTAGTTAATATCTTTTTAATACTTATTAAGCTTAATACTGCCAAAAGACCAACTCCCCCTGCCAGTAAAACTCCAATCTCTTTTTTCATATTTTCTTTGATTTATTATTGATACGATTGCAAAAAGTATACCTATTCTATTTTTCTAAATTATAAATTTTGTTAACATTAAAGTTTATTTTTAGGAAAATTATAATCTGCTATTTTTCTTATATTTAGAAATTGCAATGGTTTAATTATTGTACTTAACAAGAAAAATATTATTATGGAAAATCCAGAAAACATCGACAGAATGACGACCTTAAGTGAAGTCATGAAAACGCTTTCTGAAAGAGGAATACAGAGAGAATTCAGGATGAATGAAAATTGCGAAATGAAGTTTGAAAATTCTGACAAAATTTATCAGCCTGCGGAATTGGTTATTTTAAAAACTTACCGTTTTGAAGGAGACAGCAATCCAGATGACAGTGCGGTTCTTTATGTACTAAAAGACAATAATGGAAATCGTGGAATGATCATAGATTCTTACGGGGCAGACAGCAATTATCCAGGCGAAGCGTTTGATAAGTTCTTAAGGGATATTCCTATTTTAGAAAGTGACGAGTTCAATTTTTAACTGAATCTATCTTATATTAATTTTTTAAACCATTAAGGTTGTTTTAATTAAAAAGAATAGTTGTATTTATATACTCAGCAATCCATAATTACATCTTAGTGGTTTAAAGAATTATTCTTCAGATTTCTCCTTTTTCTTGAATATATTGTTCAGAAATCCTTTCTTTTCTTTTTTCTCTCCTTCCGGCGGGGAAGCTTCATTTTTATTTTTGATTTTCTGTTTTATTTCTTTTACAGACTGCTTCATTTCTTTTACGGAAGAAACGGCTTCTTTCACTTTTTTTTCTGTTTTTTCGACATTTGCACCTATCAGCGTTTTCTTTAACCCCTGTTCAATTCCTTTCCAGAAGAGGTTAAAGAAAGACTTTGTGGGATCACGTTCCACATTTTCTACAGCAACGGCTTCAGGAAAGCTTCCTGAGTTTGATTTTATAAAAATATTGGCAACGGCCGTTAGAAAACCTTTCTTTTCATGATTATTTTTATTTAATACAGCAATCTTTAAGTCTTTATGTTTAAGATTAAAGGTTCCATGTAGCCCTGCCGGATTTCCTTTAAAATTAAAGAGCATCTCCTGAATAGTCCCTGCAGTAGCCGTCACATGAAGGTAAGGTCTGATAAAAGGATTAATTCCGCTGGCCGGAAGATTGAAAGTTTTCCCTGAAATCGTAAAGGCATCATTCTGATCAGCAACATCAAAGTTCCAGTTTACAGATAGCGGCGACAGGTCCATGAAAGAGCAATTGATTTTAATATCTACTCTGGTAGGTTTTCCTTTTACTTTAGCTGAGTTCAGATTTTTAACATTCATATTAAAATTACTGAATATCAGTTTTCCGGGACCCATGCTTTCCGGAGTATCTTCTTCATAGACTAATTTTGAGTTTTTCAGATCAAGAGTATTGATTGTCATCGGAATTTTAATGGATCTCAGCATTTTTGAATACAAAGCCTTTACTTTTGGATCATCTTTCGGGATTTTACTTCTGAAAATATTAGCATCTGCTGATTGGATGGTTACATGGGAAGCATTCACCATTTTATGCTGAGAAAACAGATCCCAGTTGCCTTCAGCGCTTATTTGTCCGACTTTCAAATCATAGAGATCTCTCTCAACGGGTATCATTTTGATAAACTGCGCTCTCGAAACAAGAGGCTTCATCGCAAAATTATTGATCTGAACTTTATTCTTATTCAATTTCAAAAGACCAATACTAAGATTATAGAATGGTGTTTTGTAAGCAAAATTCCGGGTGGTGAGATAATAGTCTTTTATTGTAAAAGAAAGCCCCTGCTGGTTTGGCTTAGGTGATAGTTCAATAGCATTAAATGTTGCATTCAGATCATGAAAAGCCAGTGGTTGTTTTCCTTTTTCATAAGTAAGGTTTGAATTTTTTAATGAGGCTTTTCTTATGATGATTGAATTGATACTATTGGGCTGAGGAGATTTGTTCTGTTTTTTTTCACCTGCCTTAACGGTTCCGTTTACATTTTCTACAAGAAGGTCTTTAAGATCTAGATTCAGTTTTTCATCAACGAATTCCAGTTTATTGATATTAAAAGCAATATGATTCACTTTTAAATCCATTGTTGTTTTTTCAATCGCAGGAGAACCCGGCGTTAATACAACATCTCTTATTTCACCGCTGGTAGGCTTCAGCGCAATACTTCTTACAGCGATATTCTGGTGACTAGAATATACAATATCGTTTCCTGCTAGTGTAAAATCTTTATAACCGACGGGAACAATCTGATCTGAGGTTTCTTTATTAAACATCAACTGATTGATATTTACGTTAAAGTTTCCGACAGACAAAAGTGTATTGCCATCCGGTTTATTAACCCGAACTCTACCGTTATTCAGTTTTATATTTTTTAAATCAACTTCAAAATTTGATTTTTTTTCATTCTTTTTCGTTTTTACTCCTGTATTATGGATTGTAAAAACGGGATTTTGAAATTCTGCATTGCTAAGGGATACCTTATTTTTATTCAAAACCACATCTTTGAATTCCATTTTCGGAACTGAAAATTCAAATAGCTGAGCTTTTTTAGGATAAAATCGTTTAAACTGAGCGAAAGAAAGAAGTGGAATCAGTTTGAAATCTCCCACTGATACTTGCCCATCAGCAGTATTTATACTATTAATGGTAATAGCATAGGTTTCATCAGGACGGAAAAAGAATCTCTGTCCTTTTATACTGTAGCTGTCAAAAACAACGGGTAATTTATCTTCTACAGATTCTTCTGTCATCTGTAGATTTTCAACGAATAGATCCAGTTGCTCAACGGATAAGAATTTCTGTTTGGTAGGTCTGAAAATTGCAATCTTTCCGTTATTGATCATTATATTTTCAAATAAAAACGGATTTTTTTTCTTTCCAGTTTTACGAAGGACCGGTTTTGCCAGAATGATATTTAAATTAGGTTTTGCCAGCAGCAAATCCGATGAGCTTATTCTTTTATTAAAAATAGCATCATAAATCCCAAAACGGTTTATTTTTAAGGTATCAATAGTTCCCTGCAGCCCAATAACATCTGTGTTTTGAGGATTTTTACTATTGACAGAAATTCCGGTGGCAAAGATATTTCCCGATCCTAAATCTACATCCAGGGTTTTGTAGGAAACCTTATAATCTGTATTCTTTTTTATATAGTCGGGAAGCTGGGTTTTAAGCCATATATTCAGTCCGAAATTCGCGGCAAGAAGAATTCCTGCCAGGATTCCGAAACTTATCAATAGTCTTTTAACCCATTTTCTCATATTTTGTGATTTGATTTTTACATTTTTATTGGTCAGTTCTTTATATCAAGCTCAATAACATACCCCTCATGCCCTCTTACATTGATAAAGTTTCCACCCTCAAACCCTAGATACTGTCCTTTGATCCCGGTAAGTTTTCCCGTAAATTCAGGCTTTTTATCCAAAGTAAATGATGAAACCTTTTCCGGTTTTTCAAAAGGGTAATCGAACATCCACAGCTCTTCTTCTTCTCTATAGAATTTTTGAAAATCTTCGGGGAAATATTCTTTTATCTTCTGTCGGAAATCAGCAAGATCCACTTCTCCTTCAAAATCATCCTGCAGCATCTTTCTCCAATTGGTTTTATCTGCTAAATGTTCTTTCAAAGCAACTTCTATCATTCCTGCTTCATATCGGTTTTCTGTTCTTGCAATGGGTAATGCAAAAGTTGCACCCTGATCAATCCATCTCGTAGGAATCTGTGTATTTCTGGTAACTCCTACTTTTACATCTCCTGTATACGCCAGATAAACTGTGTGCGGCTGAAGCTGAATTTGTTTTTCTACCTCAAGATCACGTTCTGCAACACCTAAATGTGCCGTAGAGAGTTCCGGTCGAATAATTGTATCGCTGGCATAAGGACTTTCAAAAAAGCAGCTTTTGCAGAATCCCATTCTGTAAATAGGCTTATTTTTACCACAATTCACACATTGAAATCCCGTATGTTTTATGCTTAACTCCTTTCCTAACAGCTCATTCATATGGATCAGATCCCCTGAAAGATTTAGGTAGTATTGGATGGGTTTTGCATCGTAGCTTGTCATCTTTAAAATTTGCCCTTGAAACTGCATATTATATTTATATTACTTTTTTAAGTAAATTTAATGATTATATTTTTCAAAAAGTAAAATTTATATTTTTGTACTCATAAAAAATACAAATGGTTTATCTTGTAACAGGCGGTAGTGGGTTCATCGGATCCCATTTAATTGAACGATTATTAAGAAATGGACATTCTGTCATAAACATTGACAATTTTGATGATTTCTATAACTATCAGGTGAAAATTAAAAATACTTTAGAGTCAATTGACAAAATTTCGGATTTTGAATTCTCAGACAAAGAGAAGGATATCCAACATCTGATCTCCCTCTCCCATTCTGACCAATATTCCCTCTATTGGCAGGATATCCGGGATAAAAAAGGTCTTGAAAGTATCTTTAAAAATCATCACATCGACATGGTGATTCATTTGGCGGCGCTTGCAGGTGTACGTCCGTCTATTGAACGTCCTTTGGAATATGAAGAAGTAAATGTGCGTGGAACGATGAATCTTTGGGAACTGTGTAAAGATTTCAATATTAAAAAATTTATTTGCGCTTCCTCTTCAAGCGTCTATGGAAATAATGAAAAGACTCCGTTTGCAGAAACGGATAATGTAGACAACCCGATCTCTCCTTATGCTGCCACCAAAAAAAGCGGAGAGATTATAGGACATGTTTACCACAATCTATACCATATAGATATGATCCAGCTTAGGTTCTTCACGGTATATGGTCCCAGACAAAGACCGGATCTTGCTATACACAAGTTTGTGAAGCTTATTTCAGAGGATCAGGAAATTCCTTTCTATGGTGATGGAACTACAGCCAGAGACTATACGTATATAGATGATATTATTGACGGAATTATCAAGTCAGTTTCTTATTTAGAGCATCACTCCGGAGTATACGAAATCCTTAACCTGGGAGAAAACCAGGTGGTCACTTTATCTGAGATGGTTTCTACCATAGAAAAGGCATTGCAAAAAACTGCCACGAAAAAAATTCTGCCAATGCAACCCGGTGATGTCACAAAAACTAATGCCGATATTACAAAAGCAAAGGATTTAATAGGGTATGCACCGGCCACAGACCTCCAAAATGGCATAAAAAAATTTGTGGAATGGTTTTTGAGAAAACGACATTAAGTAAATTGCTGACACAGCTTTCATTCAGTTTGTAACAGCCATTTATAGAAAAATATTATAAAAAGAATTGAAAATCAAGTATAAAAAAGTTTATTATACAACCTATTTTTATACTTTTGCAAAAAATTAGAAAATTATGTACTGGACATTAGAATTAGCTTCATATTTAAGTGACGCACCTTGGCCAATGACAAAAGCAGAGCTTATTGACTACGCGATCAGAACTGGTGCACCTATGGAAGTAGTTGAAAACCTTCAGGCAATCGAAGATGAAGGCGAGATTTATGAATCTATCGAAGAGGTATGGAGTGACTACCCTACTGACGAGGATTTCCTTTGGAACGAGGACGAATATTAATAAAGCGATAAGCTTTAGGCTGCGTGCTTAGAGCTTTTTTGCCCTTTTTATATATTAATTTACACGATAAGCGTGTCATTTAAAACGCTTAAAGCATCTTGCATTAAGCATAAAGCAAAAAATTTATGAGTTTTTTAAACAAAGTTCTTAAAGGGTTTTTGGGAGACAAAAAAGCGCAGGACCTAAAAGAAGTAAAAAAAGTTGTAACAAAAATCAAGGCTGTTGAACCCAACATCCAACAATTGACGGATGATGGACTGAGACAAAAAACGGCTGAGTTTAAAGAGAATATAAAATCTGCAACCAGTAAGATCACAGCTCAGATAGAACAGATTAAAGAGCAGATAAAAAATTCAACCAACGTTGACGAAAAAGAAGCTCTTTTCTCAAAAATTGAGTCTCTAAAGAAAGAATCATACGAAGTTGAAGAAAAAGTTCTGATTCAGGTTCTTCCCGAAGCTTTTGCATTGATAAAAGAAACGGCAAGAAGATGGGCTCAGAATGGAGAAATCCGTGTAACTGCTAATGACTGGGACAGAGAACTGGCTGCTGCAGGAAAAGATTTCGTTCAGATCGAAGGAGACACAGCTGTTTGGAAAAACTCATGGGACGCTGCCGGAACTCCTGTAGTTTGGGATATGGTCCACTATGATGTTCAGTTTATCGGAGGGGTTATTCTTCACAGCGGAAAAATTGCCGAGATGGCAACCGGTGAAGGTAAAACTTTGGTAGGAACATTACCTATTTACTTAAATTCACTTCCGGAAAGAGGAGTACACGTTGTAACCGTGAATGACTACCTTGCAAAAAGAGACTCCGCTTGGATGGGTCCATTGTATCAGTTCCACGGAATGTCTATCGATTGTATCGATAACCACCAGCCGAACTCAGACGGAAGAAGAAAAGCATACAACTCAGATATTACTTATGGAACCAACAACGAATTTGGTTTCGATTACCTGAGAGATAATATGGTGACTTCACCTTCAGAACTGGTACAAAGAGAATTGAACTTTGCTATCGTGGATGAAGTTGACTCTGTATTGGTAGATGATGCAAGAACACCATTAATCATTTCTGGTCCGGTTCCTCAGGGAGACAGACAGGAATTTGATGTTCTGAAGCCTTCTATCGACAGAATTGTTGAAGTACAAAAGAAAACAGTTTCTGCTATTTTTAATGAAGCGAAAAAATTAATCGCTGCAGGAAATACAAAAGAAGGAGGATTCAAATTGCTTCAGGCATACAGAGGTCTTCCAAAAAACAGACAATTAATCAAATTCTTATCGGAAAGCGGAAACAGAGCATTGCTTCAGAAAGTTGAATCGCAATATATGCAGGACAACAACCGTGATATGCCGATCGTAGATAAAGATCTTTACTTCGTAATTGAGGAGAAAAATAATCAGGTAGACCTTACAGACAAAGGTGTTGAATACATGTCTCAAGGAAACTCTGACTCTAACTTCTTCGTACTTCCGGATATCGGAACTGAGATTGCTGAAGTAGAAGCTAAAAACCTTTCCAAAGAAGAAGAGTTTGAAGCTAAAGAAAGACTTTTCTCTGATTTTGCTGAAAAATCTGAACGTGTTCACACGATGAGCCAGCTATTGAAAGCGTATACATTATTTGAAAAAGATGATGAGTATGTAGTAATTGATGGTGAAGTAAAAATCGTTGACGAGCAGACAGGTCGTATCATGGAGGGACGTCGTTATTCTGACGGTCTTCACCAGGCGATCGAAGCGAAAGAAAATGTAAAAATTGAGGCTGCTACTCAAACTTTTGCAACAGTTACGCTTCAGAACTATTTCCGTATGTACAACAAACTTGCGGGGATGACTGGTACTGCTGAAACGGAAGCTGGAGAACTTTGGGAGATCTACAAATTAGACGTAGTGGTAATTCCTACCAACCGTGTTATTTTAAGAGATGATAAACAAGATTTAGTTTTCAAAACTAACAGAGAAAAATATAATGCCGTAATTGAAGAAATTGAAAAATTAACAGCAGCAAGAAGACCTGTCTTGGTAGGTACAACTTCTGTTGAAATCTCTCAATTATTATCAAAGGCACTTCAATTAAGAAAAATTCCGCACCAGGTATTGAATGCGAAACTTCACAAGAAGGAAGCAGAAATTGTTGCAGGAGCAGGACAGCCGGGAGTGGTAACAATCGCAACCAACATGGCAGGTCGTGGTACGGATATCAAGCTTTCTAAAGAAGTAAAAGAAGCCGGAGGTTTAGCTATTATAGGTACAGAAAGGCACGATTCAAGACGTGTTGACAGACAGTTAAGAGGTAGAGCGGGACGTCAGGGAGATCCGGGAAGTTCTCAGTTCTATGTATCTCTTGAAGATAACTTAATGCGTTTGTTCGGTTCTGAAAGAATTGCTAAAATGATGGACAGAATGGGTCATAAAGATGGTGAAGTTATTCAGCATTCTATGATCAGTAAATCTATCGAAAGAGCGCAGAAAAAAGTAGAAGAAAATAACTTCGGAACAAGAAAGAGACTTCTTGAATACGATGACGTTATGAACAAGCAACGTGACGTAATCTATAAGAGAAGAAAGAATGCTTTATTCGGAGATCACTTGAAATACGATATCACGAATATGATTTTCGATGTTTCTAACTCTATTGTTGCAAAAGGTAAAGCAAACGGAAGTTATAAAGATTTTGAATTTGAAATAATCAAACATTTCACAATGGCTTCTCCTGTTTCTGAAAGTGATTTCAGCAATAAACAAGTTCCGGAATTAACGGATATCTTATTCAAAGCTGCTCAGGAAGATTATAACATGAAGCTGAACTTATTGAAAGAAAAATCATTCCCTATTATTGAGAATGTTTATCAAAATCAAGGTTCAATGTTTAAAATGATTCAGGTTCCTTTTACAGACGGACACAAAACAATGACTATTGTAGCTGATCTTAAAGAAGCTTATGATACTAATTGTGAAAGTTTAGTGAATGACTTCGAAAAGAACATCACTTTATCAATCATCGATGAAAACTGGAAGCTTCACCTTCGTGAGATGGATGATCTTAGAAGGTCTTCTCAGGGAGCTGTTTACGAGCAGAAAGATCCACTTGTGATTTACAAACAAGAATCTTTCCACTTATTCAGTGAAATGATTGACAAATTGAACAAAGAGATTATTTCTTTCTTATACAAAGGAGAAATCCCAGCTTAAGAAAATTTTAATAAAATCATATAAAAACCGCTCTGGCACTGGCTAGAGCGGTTTTTTCTTACTTAACATATAATAATTTATGATAAATATCAATTTTATTATTTATTTAGAACAGTTAAAAATAATATATTTGCAGAAAATTTGACTTTCATGAAAAATGTACTGATCTGTGCTTCCGCACTGGGAACAATGCTGGTTTCTGCCCAAAAAAAAGATTCATTAACCACCAAAAGCATTGATGAAGTAGTACTGATAAACACTTATATTAAAAAGGACAGTGAATATTCAAATAAAATGCCACTAAAGGCTATTGAAAATCCACAAGTCTATTCAAGTGTTGACAAAAGCATTTTAGAAAATCAAGGAATTTATACGGTAGATGACGCTTTTAAAAACATTACTGGTTTGCAGCCCATGTGGACTTCAAATGGAAGAGCAGGAGATGGAGGTGCATATGTAAGTTTAAGAGGCTTTGTATCTGCCAATTCTTTAAGAAACGGTGTACTCGGAGCCGTAACAGGAACTATAGACGCAATAAATCTTGAAAAACTGGAAGTTCTGAAAGGACCGTCAGGAACTTTATTTGGAAGCCTATTATCAAGCTATGGTGGTGTAATTAACAGGGTAACCAAAAAGCCATATGAAACATTTGGAGGAAATATCAGCGTAGCTGGTGGCAGTTATGACACATACAGAGCTGCTGTAGATATCAACGCTCCTTTAACACAGGATAAAAAACTATTATTCCGCTTAAATTCTGCTTATACCAATGAGGGAACCTTTCAGACAGAAGGATTCAGAAGAAATCTGGCAATTGCCCCAAGCTTAAGCTATAAGCCTAATGATCGATTAAGTATTAATCTTGATATGGAGTTATTCCAGATGAAGAATATGAGCGATCAAACATTTTTCTTCTACTCTGGAAGCTATCTGCAAAAAGTAAACAATATCAAGGATCTTAATCTCGATTACAAAAATTCATATTTGGGAAAAGATCTTACCAATACAGGAAGAAGCATCAACTTTTTCGGACAGGTCAATTATAAAATTTCAAACTCCATTACCTCTTCTTCTAATTTCAGCACATCTTCCAGCTATTCTAATGGGTTTATGCCTTACCTATACTTTATGGGGGATAGCGCAGATAACATGTACAGAAGTGACCAGTCTACAAGAGATAGTAGAAAGAAGTCTCTTAATTTTCAACAAAATTTTAATGGTGATTTCCGCATTGGGAGTCTGAGAAACAGAGTCGTTTTAGGTTTCGATTACTTAAGAGTAAATAATAATCAAAACTTCTACGATGTCAATGGATTTGATAGGGATGCGCAGGGAAACTCAATTCCTGTTCCTTTACATCAAGCCGGATTTGACTATACAAATTTCAATGGTACTGCTTTACAGGCAAAATATAACGCAATGGCAGGAAACGAAAATCCTTATATTATAAAAGGAATTCAAGAAAACTATGCTGTATATATTTCAAACGTACTAAATATTACTGATAATCTTAATGTGTTAATGGCATTAAGGGTAGACAATTTCACAAACAAGCCGGGCATTACAGGTGCTTCAAGTTCTGTAGAAAGTGAAAAATTAAATCAGACATTTTTTTCACCAAAACTAGGTATCGTATATGAACTTATAAAAGACAAGGTTTCTGTTTTTGGAAATTATCAGAACAGTTTTAAAAACCTGTCATATTATGTGGACGGATCAGGATTAACAAGAACGCCATTACCAGAACAGGCCAATCAGATGGAAGGTGGAATTAAAACAAGTCTTTTCAACGGAAAAGTATCTTCCACGTTCAGTTATTACAATATTAAAGTAAAAGATGTTTTAA
Source organism: Chryseobacterium sp. MEBOG07 (assembly GCF_021869745.1). Classification (NCBI taxonomy): domain Bacteria; kingdom Pseudomonadati; phylum Bacteroidota; class Flavobacteriia; order Flavobacteriales; family Weeksellaceae; genus Chryseobacterium; species Chryseobacterium sp. MEBOG07. Next base: position 447,495 of record NZ_CP084579.1, on the reverse strand, counting down.
GAAACTTACAACTTGCAAGTAATCCTCAAGCTCAGATACAGGATGGTACTATTGTAAGCAAAGGTGTAGAACTTGAGATCAATGCTTATCTGGTGAAAGGTTTCACAGCGATTGCCGGATTCAGTTATAATGATTCAAAATACACAAAAGCAGACCCTTCTGTAGCAGACAGAAGACCTAACACATCAGGATCTCCTTACTTGGCAAACCTATATGCAAGTTATCAATTCTTAGATGGAAAGCTTAAAGGATTGGGATTTGGACTTGGCGGTAACTACGCCAGCGAAAATAAAATCTATAATTCTGCAGATGGAGTATTTTCGTTGCCATCTTATATAGTTTTGAATGCCAGCGCTTATTATGATGCTAAAAAATTCAGAATCGGTGTTAAGGTAGACAATTTGACCAATCAGCATTACTGGATCGGATATACAACAGCAAATCCTCAAAGACTGATTAATGCTGTAGGAAACTTCACTTATAAATTTTAAACTGTTAGAATAATTTATTCCCCTTATAAACAATGAAAAGAATAACAATAGGAGCTGCATTATTAGCATCCATGCTAAGTTTTGCCCAGGAAAAAAAAGACACCATCAAATCCAACGATATTGAAGAAGTAGTTGTTAACGGAAGATATTATCAGAAATACAAACTCAACGAGGTTTCTGGTTCATTGAGAATCCAAACTCCTATTCTTGAGCTTCCACAGAACGTACAATCTATAAGCTCACAGGTTCTTGCCGATCAGCTTACACTGAATATGTCCGAGGGTATTGTTCGTAATGTGAGTGGTGCAAGAAAAGTAGAACACTGGGATAATGTGTATTCTAATGTTTTCATGAGAGGAGCAAGTATTTCCACGTTCATGAACGGGATGAACGTTTCTTCGACATGGGGACCTATTAACCCTGATGCATCCATTATTGACAGAATAGAATTCGTAAAAGGACCTGCCGGATTTATGGGTTCTATGGGAGATCCTGCCGGGTTTTATAATGTAGTAACCAAAAAACCAACCGGGAAATTTGCCAACAGTGTACGTTTCACTACCGGAAGCTATAACCTTTTCAGAGGTGAGGCGGATCTGGATGGAGTTCTTGTGAAAGACGGAGTTTTAGATTACCGTATCAACTTAATGGGAAGCTCTAACAATTCATGGGTTGAAAATGATAAAACAAGCAAAATTATTGTTGCTCCGTCTATTACTTTCAGACCAACAAAGACCACTACGTTTACTGCACAGTACAACTATCAATATTTAAAATTCAATCAGCCGGGAGCTTATCTGATGTCTAACGATGGATACGCTTCACTGAATGTACATACCAACTTTAATGATCCGAACTTCAAGAAAACTGAAGTAAAGGATCAGAGCTTATTTTTAAGTTTAGATCAGAAATTATTCAAAGACTGGGTTTGGAGTACGCAGTATGCTTATATGGATCTGAATTATGACGGTGGTTCATGGTGGGGAACTTTTGATCCTAACAATAAAAATGTTTTAAACAGAACAGTAAGCAACTGGCAGGCTAAAGGAAAAAACCACATTTTCCAGACCTATGTAAGAGGAAAGCTTAATACCGGAAATATTGTTCATAAAATAATTGCAGGATTTGATTACGGAGATAGAAAGTACAATGCAGACTTTTCATCTTTTGCAGGAGGACCATTCCCAATTGATATTTATAATGTTCAGTATGGTGTAGATCCTTCCAAGCTTCCTTCTTCTGACTTCTACACTTTAAACTCATCTGCTCCGTTTTATGATGATGAAGGCGTAAAATATACATCCTATTATGCTCAGGATCAAATTGAAATGTTTAACAATAAGCTTAGAATAACATTAGCAGGAAGATATACAAGTGGTACCACTTATGCCGGATATCCATATTATTCACCAGGAAATGTTGTTCCAAGAAATCAAGCAGGAGAATTCACTCCGAGAGTAGGATTTAGCTATTCTATCCTAAGCGATTTCTCTGCGTATGGAATCTATGATAAAACTTTTGTTCCGCAATCTGCAGTAGGAATCAATAATACTCAGATCACAGATCCTTTCAGAGGGCAGAATATTGAATTCGGATTGAAGAAAGACTGGTTCGGAGGAAAATGGAACTCTACTTTTGCTGTTTACGAAATCAGAAGACAAAACATTCTTGTTGCCGGAGCTAAAGAGCAAAATGGAGGAAATCCTTTCCAGGTTGCTACAGGTGAACAAAGAGCAAGAGGATTTGAAACTGATATCAAAGGAGAAATCATCAAAGGGTTGAACATTGTTATCAACTATGCTTATACAGATGCAAAAACCATCAAAGACACAGATCCTACAAGAATTGGAATCCAGTCTCCGGGAAATGCGAAAAATGTACAAAATACCTGGGTAAGCTACAGGTTTGAAAATGGTCTTATGAAAGGATTCGGAATTTCAGCTGGTTATCAGTATCAGGGAGGAAGACAATCCTGGTTTGGGGTAGGTGCGACAAAAGATCAAAGCCTTCCGGATTATTTCGATACCAACTTCGGAGTTTCCTATGTTGCCAAAAAATTCGATGTCAACCTAATATTGAATAATGTCCTTAACAAAAAACTTTACAGTGGATACAGAGGAGATGCCGGCGAATATGCTTGGATCTACAATGCTCCACGTAACTGGAGATTATCAATAGGATATAAATTTTAAAAAAATCAAAGGTTAGCCCCTCACGGGGTTAACTTTTTGCTATGAGAAAAAAGCATCACAATAAAAAGAAAGCTTCTTCAAAAAAATGGTCCGCAAAACTGCATTTGTGGTTTGGTCTATCTGTTGGTATTATTGTATTCATAGTCTCTCTTTCGGGGACTTTATATGTTTTTAAGGACGAGATACATAATAGCTTACGCAAAGAAGCCATTGAACTCAAAAAAGAAGATATCGGGAAAAAGCCATTGCCTATTACTCTGCTTCGTGAAAAAGTATCGCTGGAGCTTAATGAAAAGTATCCTGTCAGTGCTGTAGAAATTCCTTTGGATAAAACCAAGTCCTATCAGTTTGAATACTATGAAAAAAGCAAAAAAGGATGGAATTATTTTCAGCAGGTACGTATTAACAAGCTGGTTTATGTGAATCAGTATACCGGAGAAATCCTTGCTGTTTACAATGAAAAATACGATGTCTTCAGTATTCTGAAATATCTCCACTGGGGACTTTTGCTGAATTCAGAATGGGGACCCTACACCGTAGGAATTCCAACTGTTCTTTTTATCATCATGCTGATCACCGGAATTATCTTATGGTGGCCTAAAAATAAAAATGCAAGAAAAGGACGTTTCTGGTTCAATTGGGAAAATGTAAAAAACTGGAAGCGTAAAAATTATGATCTTCATAATATCCTGGGATTTTATACATCGTTTATCGCTTTATTATTATGTATTACAGGGCTTTATTTTGCCTATCCCTATGTAAAAAATACGTTCACATTTGCATTATCAGGCTCTTGGGAACTTCCAAAGGAAAAAGAAAGAAAATCTCCGGACTCTCTGATGGTGAAGAATGAAGCTGTTTTTGATCTGGCTGCAGCTCAGACAGAAAAATTGTATTCAAAATCCTCCAGCTTCAGAATTAATCTAAACGGGAAAAATAAAAAAGGAAAAGAACTGAAAAGCCTTCCAGTAACCGTATACGGGCTTGACGGAAGATACAGTGAAAGAAATATCCTGACATTTGACAAATATTCAGGAAAACTACTAGCCAACAAACCTCATCACAAACTCAATACCGCCGAGAAATATTCTAACGCCAATTATGATATCCATACCGGATCTTATTTCGGAATTATTGGAAAAATCATCTGGTTTATCGCGGGTCTCATCTGTACATCACTCCCTGTAACCGGATTTCTGGTCTGGTGGGGAAAAAGAAAGAAAAAAGGAAAAAAAATATAATGAAAAAAGCACTTTTGTCAGCTGCCTGCTTAGGAACGACTACCGTTTTTGCTCAGGTTAAAGATACTTTACAGACCAAGAATGTGGATGAGGTTGTGATGACTGCCTCAAGGAAAAAAGAAAATATAAAAGAGGTACCAAGCTCTATTACCATTGTCGGAGAAAAGCAGATTCAGTCTCAGCTGACTGTTAACTCAGATATTACGAGCATCCTTCAGTATACCGTTCCCAGTTTAGGAACCAACTCCGGACAGACTTCCAACTCTGGACAGACCTTAAGAGGACGCCAGGTTCTGGTATTGATTGATGGTATTCCACAGTCTACTCCACTTCGTAACGGAGCAAGAGATTTAAGAACTATTGACCCTTCAGCCATCGAAAGAATCGAAGTGATCAAAGGAGCTTCTTCCATCTATGGAAACGGAGCAGACGGAGGGATCATCAATTATATTACAAAAAGAAGCAAAACAGATAAAAAGATCTCTGGGGTTTCTCAGATCGGATTGACGGGACAGCCTTATGGCGGTACTTTAGGTGTAAGAGCAAGCCAGCTTTTAACAGGAAAGATCAAAAAATTTGATTATACCCTTTCACTAGCTTACGAAAGAACAGGATATACAAAAGATGGAGATGGAGTTTTGATAAGCCCTACCTATAGCATTGCCAAGATGGACAACTACAACGGTTTGTTGAAATTAGGCTATGACATCAATGAAAATCAAAGAATCGAGGCTTCTTATATCGGTTATTCTTCAAGATCAGACCTCAATGTAGGATTAAAAACAGGAAAATACGGTATAACGCCCACTATTGGAGAAGGAATAGGAAAAGGTCAGGAAACTACACCTCAGGGAACTCCGAAAAACCACAACATCAGAGTGAGCTATGATAATAAGAACCTGTTTGCTGGGACTTCTTTAAATATTAATCTTTATTATCAAGACTTTAAAACCGTTTACGGATACAGCGATACCTTTTTCAATGGCGGACAGTCTAATGTTATTTCAAAAAAAGCAGGGGCAAGATTAAATTTCGATACCCAGCTTTGGAACTCAGCCAATTCTCAGGGAGAAATCATCTACGGAGCTGATATTCTGAATGATGAAACTGTACAAAAACTGGAAGACGGACGTTTCTGGACTCCCAATATGAATATGACCAATATTGCTCCTTTTGTATTGGCAAAAATTGATCTTTTCAAAAAATTAACCATCAAAGGAGGGTTTCGCTACGAAAATATCAAAGTTAATGTAGATGACTTCAATACCCTTTCTACCCTTAAAAGTGACGGAACTTTCACCAAAAGTATTCCGGTTGCAGGTGGAAAGTTAAATTATAATGCCTTAGTAGGAAATATTGGTATACGTTACAATGCAGAACCTTATATCAACCTTTTTGCAAGTTTTTCACAGGCCTACTCTATCAACGAATTAGGAAGAATTTTAAGAACCTCAACTTCTGAGACAATTAAAAACCTGGAAACCAAGCCTATTATTGTCAACAATTACGAATTAGGAGCAACAGGACAACTTTCCAACTGGCTAAATTATGAATTGACTTCTTATGTAAGTACTTCTAAGCTTGGGGCATCATTCGTGCAAAGCCCGGACAGAGCATTAATGATTCAGAGATCTCCAGAAATTGTATACGGAGTGGAAGGTTTCTTACACTTTACCCCTACAAAATGGATTCAGTTTGGAGGAAGCTACAGCTGGATGGAAGGGATCACATCAGTAAAGGATGACGGTGATTATTCTGCAAAAATCAACAACAGCAGAATTTCTGCTCCTAAAGTTCTCGCTTATGTGCAGGCAAAACCTATCCCGGCATTATCAGTTGGTTTAGACATGCTTCACTCTTTCCAGCAGAACAGATTCGAGCCTAATGCTAAAACAGGCCAGTATGGTTACGGTGAAGGATATGTTCCAGAATATACTGTATTTAATTTCAAATCAAGCTATGAAGTCAACAACAACTGGAGACTGTCATTAGGTATTGAAAACCTTTTCAACAAAGTATATCAGCCCACTATTTCATGGTGGACAGCAAGAGACAGTGACTTCACCAACGCTCTTGGATTGAGAGGAACGTTCATGATTGAATACAAATTTTAATTAAACTAAATAAAAAGTAAAGCATATCTTTGCTTTACTTTTTACTGCTATATGAAGAAAAATCATCATAAAAAAAAGCCAGGATTCTTTAAAAAATGGTCTGCTAAACTGCACTTATGGTTCGGATTGGGAATAGGGTTTCTTATCTTTATTATCTCGATTACCGGAGCATTGTATGTCTTTAAGGATGAGGTAGAAAATATTACCCGAAAAGATGTTATTTACCATCAGGAACAGAATATAGAGCAGAAACAGGTGCTTCCCATCAGGGTAATGGAAAAAGCTGTTGCAGAGCAGGTAAAAGAAAAATACCCCATCCATTGGGTAAACGTTCCTATCGACAAGAAAATGTCTTACATGTTCTTTTGGTACGAGCACAATACGGATGCCTGGAATTATTTTGATGAATTTCCTATCTATAAACAAGCCTATGTAAACCCTTACACCGGGAAAGTACTAAGGGTATATGATGAGAAAAACGGATTCTTCAACATTGTAAAAATGATCCACTGGAGCTACCTGTTGAAGCAGGACTGGGGAACCTATGTAGTGGGAATTCCGGTTATCATCTTCATCATTATGCTGATCTCCGGGATCATTCTATGGTGGCCCAAGAACAAAGCAGCAAGAAAACAGCGTTTCGCCTTCAAATGGAAAAACATTAAAAGCTGGAAACGAAAGAACTATGACCTTCACAATGTACTAGGATTTTATGCCTCTATATTTGCTTTGATCTTCTCTATTACAGGACTATTCTATGCCTTCTTTGTTGTTCAGGCCATGATCTATGTGATATTCTCCGGTGGAGAGACAAAGTATCCTGACTTCTCCCATATTAAAACAAAAGCTCCCATTGAGCTGAGAACGGAAGGAACACTGGATAAAATCATCAATACGGTACAAACAAAATATCCTGATTCCTATGGTTTTGCTATAGATTTAGGCCACCCACATATGGATGACCACGAACATCCCAACTTTGAGGTATACGTGAAACATCTTTCTTATTCTTACCACAAAAGCAGCAGCTTAATCTTTGATGAAAACTCAGGAGAACTGCTTCACACTCATGATCCAAAGGATAAAAACTTTGGCGAGAAAACAGTGAGTGCCAATTATGACATTCACGTTGGAGCCATTCTGGGGCTTCCTACCAAGATCATTGCTTTTATTGTAAGTCTTATCTGTGCCTCTCTTCCGGTTACCGGATTTATGATCTGGTGGGGAAGAAAAAAGAAAAAACCGCTAAAAACGGTTTAACATATTAAATAAAATAGAGTTAATAATCCATTAATACAATCTTTTTTATAATTTTAGCCCCTAGAATTTAATAATAGAAATGTCATTAATAGATTTATCAAAACAAGTTGCCCTTGGAGTTGACATCGGCGGAACCAATACCAAATTCGGAATCGTAAACCACCGTGGAGAAGTTCTGGATAAAGGAAATCTCAGAACTGATGCTTATGATAAAGTAGAAGATTTCATCGATGCTTTATATGAAAGTGTTCGTCCAATGATGGAAAAGTATGGTACTGAAGCACACTTTGACGGAATCGGAGTAGGAGCTCCCAATGCGAACTACTATAAAGGAACGATAGAACTGGCTCCCAACCTACCCTGGAAAGGAGTGATTCCATTTGCTGAGCTGATGACGGCAAAATTCAATCTGCCTTGTACCGTGACCAATGATGCAAATGCTGCAGCGTTGGGAGAAATGCTTTTCGGAGCAGCACGAGGGATGAAAGATTTTATCATGATTACCCTGGGAACAGGAGTAGGCAGCGGAATTATCGCGAACGGAAGCTTGATCTATGGACATGACGGGTTTGCCGGAGAACTGGGACACACGATCGTAAAACCAGGCGGTAGAAAACACTGGAGCACAGGATCTGAAGGAAGTCTGGAAGCCTATGCCTCTGCAACCGGAATTACCATTACAGCCAAGAAAATGAGAGCCGAATTCCCGGAATCTATGCTAAACCAATATCCTGAAGACGAAATCAATTCTAAAACAGTATATGAATGTGCTATGAAAGAAGACCCAATTGCGATTGAAGTTTTCAGATACACAGGTCAGAAACTGGGAGAAGCAATAGCTAATTTTGTGATGTTCTCTTCCCCGCAAGCCATTCTTTTATTTGGCGGCGTGATCAAAGCAGGAGATTTTATTTTAAAGCCGGCTAAACTTCATATGGAAAGAAACCTTCTTCCTATCTTCAGAAATAAAGTACAACTGGTTTTCAGTGAACTTGACGAAGCAGATGCCGCCATTCTTGGAGCAAGTGCTTTAGTTTGGGAAAAATAACTGAATACATTCTAAATAATATAGAGCATCCTTTTTAGGGTGCTTTTTTTTGCCCACAGATTGCACAGATTTTCACAGATAATCAGGTTACATTATTCTTGTGTTTATTTGTGAAAACATTCGTGTTATTTGTGTTTAAAATTAAAATAGAAGAATATAATTCAGCTTAATTGAGATGCTTCGACTCCGCTCAGCATGACACGGCTCATACTAACTGCTTTAAAACACTTTGGGAATTCCTATATTTATTCATAAAACGGTTCATAATCGTGTTTAAAATCATTTGCAGCATCTATCATTGTAATTTAAGTTTAAGGAGTTAAAATCATGTTCAAATGAAAAAGTTTTTCCTATTTTTGATTGTCTTTTTTCTCAATCGTACAGAATGAAAAAAAGAATTTTATAAATAAAATAATCAACCTTAGAATGGACAACAATAATTTAGAGCAAATTACTTTTGGCGGTGGATGCTTCTGGTGTGTGGAAAGCTGCTTTAACCTACTGAAAGGAGTAAAATCTGCAATCTCCGGATATTCGGGAGGGCATAAAGATAATCCTACTTATGAGGAAGTCTGCACAGGCGAAACGGGACATGCCGAAGTGGTACAGATCACTTATGATCCTGCTATTATTTCTTACGAACAATTAATGGATGTATTTTTCTTCCTTCACGATCCTACTCAACTTAACAGACAGGGGAATGACATCGGAACTCAGTACCGTTCTGTTATTTACTATAAAGATGATGCTGAAAAAGCAAAAGCTGAAGAAGCCATCAAACTTTCTCAGGAATCAGGAAGATGGAGCGGAACTTATGTAACGGAATTAACACCATTCGACAAATTCTGGTCTGCAGAACAGTATCACCAGGGATATTACAATGACAACCCTACTCAGCCTTACTGCAGCGCTGTTGTGGGACCAAAAATCCAGAAGTTTAAAAAATACTATGGAGAATTGGGAATGCTGAACGCAGAATAAGATTCAACTATTTTTTAAGTTTCGGCTAAAGCCGGATTGATTGTATACATCTATAAAACGGACTAAAGTCCGCTCCTATTGATATTTACTATCATTTTATGGGAATTGATGCCGGATACAGACAAATCGATATAAAATAACAGAAGCGAAGAGAAAAATCTCTTCGCTTCTTGTTTACACAAAAAATAATTGTTTGATATGAAGAAGACTAATATCCTGGGTTTTGTTTGAAATCTTTTGAGGCATCAATGGTAGCCTGAGGAATAGGAAAAATTCTTCTGAAAGACTGAGTCGCAGGCTTCGCTGTTCCCGGCAAATCAAATTTCTCGAATCTGATCATCGCCTTTCTTCTGTACATTTCCCAATACAATTCATACCCTGATTCTTTAAAAAGAGTGTTCGCATCCAAAGCAGCGATGGCAGCTCCCGGAGCATTACTCTTTAAAGCATCATTGGTTCTGCTTGTTCTCAACTTATTGACATCTGCCAAAGCTGCCGATATATTTCCATTTCTGAAGAATGCTTCCGCTCTCATCATATAAATGGTTCCTAATCGGTATAATGGGACATCCATTCCGCTTGTTCCGTTGTTTCCGTAACCAGGGTCGAATTCAAACTTGAAGTTTCTTACCCCTCTGTTGATCTGCGCCTGGGTAAATACAGCTTCTGAAGGATTATCAAAGCTGAGTTCCGGAGTAAAATCTGCGGCAAGCGTAGTATTCTTTTCTGTGAATAATTTATATACTTTGATTCTTCCGTCTGGAGTCAGATCAAAGTTTCCGTTCGGAAGAATTTTAGGTCCGTATTGCTGACCCACCTGTAATCCTCTGTTGAAATGGAACCACGGTTTCCCCGTTCCTTCCACTTTACTTGTTGAGGGTACACTTACATCGGTTCCGTCATTTCTGAACCAGGTTCCGTCTTCATATTGATAAGTTCTCTGGAAACGCGGGTCATCATGATTCCCGTTCCATGAATAATAGAATTCCGGAGTGATACAAGATGCATTGGTTCCTCTGTTATCCGGTGAAGGTTTCTGAATTCTTTCCATAGACATATACGCAAGGTCATTGTCTGCATTTCTGTTTGAATTCTTCTTCTGAACAATGGTAAAGATCATTTCTTTACTCGTATCATTATTGATATCAAAATTGTGGAAGTAATTCGATTCTAAGCTGAAAAGCCCGCCATTAATCAGCATATCAGAATATTTGATCACCTTATCCATATCATTCCCTCCTCCACTTACAGCCTGTTCCTTAAAGTCGAAATTACCTCCCGACTTATTCTTTAATACAGCTCTGTTCAGATACATATCTGCCAGTAATGCATATGCAGCCTGCTTTGTAAATCTTCCTGCGTGGGTATTCTGGGTTTTAATATCAGCCAGATTTGGAATAAGACCTTCTACTTCAGTGATTAAGCCGTCAATTGTAGTATCTGCTTTTCGGATCTGAATAGGTGCATTTAAGTTATCCGGATCTCTGTAAGGAGCCTGCCCATATAAATCGATCGTTGTATACGTGTAAAAAGCCAACAGTCCTTTTGCTTCTGCCAAAAATAAAGCCTTATTATTCCCATTACTTTTGTTGATACTTCCTATAGCAAACAGAGATTTCGTAATCCCTGAGTTCAGCTGGTTCCATGTGGTTTTTACAACGTCATTATTGGCATCCCAGGTGAATTCATGCATGGCTCTCCATTTACCACCGTCTCCCCAGTCACTTCCTCTTGTAGGTAAGATGGCTTCATCAGTAGAATATTCCTGCAAAGCAAACACACTTCCATGGTCTACAAAAGTTCCGTCACCAAGCTGTCCGTAAGCAGCAGCAAGAGAAGCTTCAGGGTCTGCGTTTTCAGTTCCCATTACCTCATCAATTACTTTTTCATCCAGATTTGTACATCCAATTAAAGACATTACTGCGATGGACAAAACGACTTTATTAATATTTAAAAATTTAGATTTCATGATTTCTTTTAACTTAAATTAAAATTTGATAGTAGCTCCCAAAATGAAAGTTTTTGCAGACGGATACGTCGTGTAATCAATTCCCAGGGACTGGTTCCCCTGCACCTGCTTATTCGTGTCAACCAGTGGATCATATCCAGAGTAGCTGGTAATGGTAAATAGATTCTGTGCACTTACATACAGATTGATACTTTTCAAAAACTTCAATTGATTCATGTCAAAAGTATATCCCAATCTTACATTGCTTAAACGAATAAAGTCTGATTTCTCAAGATATAAAGAAGAAAGCTGAGGCTGATTGGCAAAGCTTGCTCCTGAATCATAATATTTCTTCAAAACGTTTCTGTCTGAAGCTAAATTGTTGATATTTAAATCCAAAGCTGTATTATTTACCAAATATCCTCCTGTTTGTCCAATCAATGAGAATGCAAAATCAAACTTCTTGTATTTCATATAAGAGTTGATCCCGAAAGTGAAATTAGGAATAGCACCTTCAAAGATTTTCCTGTCATTTGCGTCAATCTTTCCGTCTCCATTCAGATCTTCATAAATATATTTTCCGTTGGCATCAATTCCTAAGTAATTATACATATAGAAAGATCCTGCCTCATACCCATTTCTGTAGATATTTGCAGTAACTCCTGAAAGTCCGGGTCCTGAAACCTCACCAGAATTAATTCCTGAAACCGGAAGATCTTTTACCACATTATTTACTGTAGCTCCATTGATATCAAGATTCCATGTGAAATTTTCGTTTTTAATAATTTCTGAGCCTAAAGAGAATTCAAAACCTTTATTCACAATTTTTCCATCAGCATTCAGCCAAACGAAATCTGTGGGACTTAACGGAGTGGAAGGGATATATAATATTGGATTTTTAGTTGTTTTGTTGTAGTACTCCAATGAACCATATAATTTGTTTCTAAATAAGCTGAAATCCAACCCAATATTGGTTTGTGCTACAATTTCCCATTTCAGATTAGGATTGGGTGTTCTCACCACCTGAACTCCATTGATCAGGTTTAAGTTATCGTATAAATAATATCCCGCATTTTGTGATAATAGATAACTTGCTTTTGTAATTTTATTGAGAACCTCCTGGTTTCCGGTTTCTCCCCAGCTTCCTCTTAGTTTCAATTCGTTAATAAATGAAGCTCCCTTCAGGAAATTTTCATTTGAAATTGTCCAGCCTACAGCCACTGATGGGAAATATCCATATTTATTGTTATCTCCAAAACGTGTAGAACCATCCGCTCTTAAGGAAGCTGTTAAGAAATATTTCTTATCAAAATTATAATTTACTCTTCCGAAATAAGACTGTAATTCATTTTCCTGAGAGGTTCCTGGTTGTGGAATAAACACGTCTCCGGAATATCCGGGATTAATTTCTGGTGAGATCCCCACTCCCTGATTCACAAAGTTTCTGACTCCAAGATAAGTAGCCGTGGCTTTAAATTTCTGATAAGAGAAACCTCCCAATATGCTGAAGTTATGTCTGTTTAAGCTAAGATCATACGTTAAATAATGCTCCAAAAGAATATTATAAGAATCCAGATTTGCCTGAGAATAAATTCCTTTCGGGCTTCTGTCTGTAATATTCGGGAACATGGTTGTATTTCTTTCTGATAAGCTTCTGTCAACTCCTAAATTAAACTTATAATTCAATCCCGGTAAAATTCTCAACGTTGCTTCCGTATTCCCCAACACTCTGAAAGTATTCGTTTTATCTTCGTAAACGCTCAATAAATATAATGGATTGTAGTGGGCGTTCATATTGAAATTCGTATAATTTCCGTTTTGATCATATACGGAACGCGTAGGATTCGCCATCAAAGCATGGATAATCAGCTGGCCATCAGACCCGGCATTTCCACCGTTTGGAATTCCTGTTTCTCTGATATCACTTGCGGTAAGGTTGAGCTTCACCTTTAGTCTTTTGTTATCAAAGAAAGACTCCTCTGCATTCAATCGCGCAGTTGTTCTTTTAAAGCTGCTGTTCAGCACAATACCATCCTGGTCCATGTGAGAAAGGGATGCGAAATAATTCCCTGTATCTGTCGCTTTTGAGAAGGAAACCGAATGATTGGACGACACTGCATTTCTGTAGATTTCGTCCTGCCAATCTGTATTTCCGCCATGGTCATAAGATTTATCAATACCTGCAGCTCTGTACTCATCTGCAGTCATTAGATCTAATTTTTTTATCACTGAAGAAAAACCTAAATACGTATCATACGTAAACATAGGTTCTCCCTTCTTTCCTCTTTTTGTGGTTACCAAAACTACCCCGTTTGAACCTCTCGCTCCATAGATAGCAGCCGCAGAAGCATCTTTCAAAACGGTGATGGATTCGATATCACTTGTATTCAAAAAGTTTAACGGGTTCTTTGCTGTTGTATTTCCCAATCCTACATTCGGACTTTGTGCACTCACCGGATCATTATTCAAAGGAATGCCATCTACAACGAATAATGGGGTACTTCCACTTCTGATGGAACCAATACCTCTGATCGAAACATTCACTCCCGCTCCCGGTTCTCCACTCGACTGAACGATACGGACTCCCGCTATTTTCCCCTGCATCAGGTTGTCGACAGAAATATTCATTCCTTCTTTGAAGTTCTCAGCCTTCAACTGGCTTACCGCTCCCGTTAAATCTGATTTTTTCTGAGAACCATACCCGACTAAAGTGACCTCTTCAATGGAGGTAGCCTCTTTTTTAGATTGTAATTTTACAGCAATCGAAGTACTTGAAATCTTCATTGTCTGAATCCCATATCCGTCATAAGAAATGGATAGAGTCTGCCCGATGTTTGCGGAAATCGTAAAGTTCCCGGACGCATCGGTAGTAGCGATTTCTCCGGTTTCTATAACGGTAACTTTCGCTCCTTCTATTGCAGAGCCAGTCTGATCCGTTACATTTCCGGAAATCGTTTCATTTACCTGTGAAAATACAGGATAGTTGGAGGTAAATCCCTTAGCATCAGCTTGGTTGGCCACCAAAAAAATTAATGCAACCGGAATTAGCTTTTTAAGCTTAAAAAAATTAATTTTGTGGTACATATCAATAAGTAAAGTAATTGCAAGACGTTATATTGCTTATTAAAAATCCGCTGTTGTTCCCGCAACAGTGGTTTTCTTTTCAGGCAACGGTTAGTTTTTATTTCGGCATACAAAGTAAAAGCATCTACCACAATTCTATCTTAACATAATATTATCTTAAAGTCAACAAAATATAAATATCTCATTTTGAGATATTAGAAATTGACTAATTTTCAGGTATTTATAGGCAGATATTTTTTCAGCAATTACAATTTTTTAAAAAAGACTTAACATAATATATAAATCATTCATCGGGAAGAGTCATTAATTTCGCAGTGACAAAATTCATCGAAATGAAAAAGGCTGTTTTCTTAGGCATCTATTTATCTTCCATCCATTTTCTTTGGTCACAGACGCAAAATATAAGCGAATCAAAAATCAATGAAATTCAGGTAATTGGTTCTCACAATTCTTATAAAAAGGCTATTCTTCCTGAAGTATACGCTTATTTATCCCAGAAAGACAGTCTCAAAGCGTTGCCGAGAATTCAATATGAACATATTCCTATTCCCCAACAATTGGATCTTGGATTGAGAAACCTGGAAATTGATGTATATGCTGATAGTAAAGGGGGAAAATACGCCCATCCGAAAATTCTGGATCTGGTAAAAACCACTGAGTCTTTTGATCCGGATGGTAAAATGAAGAAACCGGGTTACAAAATGATTCATATTACAGATATTGATTTTCAGACGTGGTATTATACATTGGAAGACTGCCTGAAAGACTTGAAAAAATGGTCTGACCTTCATCCTGATCACGATCCTGTTTTTATAACCCTTGAACCTAAAGACGGAAAAGCCAACCAGTTTGGAACAGAACCTGAGCATTATACTTCAAAACTTTTTGACGATCTTGATAATGAACTGAAAAAATATCTTGGGAGGGACAAAATCATTGCTCCGGATGATATCCGCGGTTCTTATACCACCTTAAACGAAGCTGTCATAAAGAAAAACTGGCCAAAAGTGAAAGAAGTAAAGGGGAAATTCCTTTTTGTACTGGATAATAACAGTGAAAACAGGGATTTGTACATTAAAGACCATCCTTCATTAAAAGGGAGAATGATTTTCACTAATTCTAATCCGGGAACACCTGAAGCCGCTGTTTTGCTGATGAATGAGCCGAAGAAAGATGATACGGTCATCAAAGATCTGGTAAAAAAAGGCTATATCATCCGTACGAGGGCTGATGCAGACACCATGGAAGCACGTAGTGAAGATTATTCAAGGTTTGAAAAGGCCAAGCAAAGCGGTGCACAGATTATTACGACCGATTATTATTATCCAAGCAAATTATTCAAATCCAATTATAAGGTGAGCTTTGAGAACAACACCTATGAAAGAAAGAATCCTGTAACGGGAAAATAATATATTCATGATTAAATATTGAAAAGAAATGACCTTCAGAGTGCTGATGGTCTTTCTTTTTTACCACAAAATGCCCCAATATTTTTCATAAATAGAAATGTCTGTAAAAATCCTTGGTAAACAAGAACATTACAGTCTTCTTATTTTTTGGTTTTTCAAATCTATTTCAAAATGATCTGCCGGATCTCCATTAGAAAGCAGTGAAAGTATTTTAAAAACAGATTTTAGCTGGATCATCAATGGATCCTGCGACTGAATCTCCTGGTATAATTGCTCCAATACCTGATACTGCTCCAATCTTTCTTTGGGAATATCTTTCTTTGCCAATTCATCAGCAGACTGAAACTTATACAGATCCAATAACAGATCATCAACAGACCACTTTTTAAAGGTTTCTGATACAATCTTTTTCTCCTTCAGCTGATTTTTATTTTGAATAAGCAACAGGAGATCTTCTCCATTCAGATTCTTCGATTTTTCAATAAAATCTTTTGGCCAATCGTCCGGAATCATTCTCAGACGAACCAATTCTTTTAAATGAAAGAGCATGAAATCGTGGTAGGATTTCGTTTTCAAAATATCTTTATTCCAACGTATTTTACCTGTATCTTTTTGCAACGCTTTATATTCTTTTTCATACAAAGGAAATAATTCATCAAAGCGCGGAACCTCATTCAAAACTTCGGTCTGTACTTCCATGATGTCCGGAGATTGTATTGTCAGAATTTTATAGCTGGGCAAATATGCCGCCAGTGACGGAACCTGAACATTGATCAATACATGATCTCCTACCCTCCTAATTCCAGTGTCATTAATGTGCATATGACCCGCAAAGTGAATCTGCAATCCGGCTTCTGCAAAAACTTTTGCTACTTCTTCCTGAGGAACTCGCTCCAACTGCCATTTTTTTTCCCCTAATACGTTTTTAATTTCCTGAGTGACTCCATCATTAAAATCGATCATGGGATAATGGGTAAAGGCAATCAATGTTTTATTACTTTTCTTAGCTTCATCAGCAAGCTTTTTTACCCACTGTATTACATGTTTTTTGTTAGTCAGTACGTTATTATAACCAATACTCGCTCCTTTGTAGTTGGATGCATTTTGGGCATTTTGATTGAGGTTTTTCGGGATATAGGTATTTCCATCGATGGCAATCATCCATACATCTTTCACGGGTTCAACAACATAACTTAAATCCGGAACAGAAAACCCTTTTTCAACTTCATACATTCTTTGGGAGTAATCTGCCGATTGCAGCGCTTTTTCGTAAGAATAATCTTTAAACGAATCATGATCAAAAGGTGTACTCCAAAACAGATCTCCTTTTTTTGGATAGAAGCCAAAATCTTTTAATTCATTTAGAATTTCAAGGTATCCGGATTCTGCAATATCTTTTGTAATCACTTTATCCTTTGATTTTCCGATATTTTCTTTGCTGTAAATTCCAAGCGGCTTCCCATTCTGCCCAAGAAAATCATCTTTTCCGCCATTATTTCTGAACGGTCCTACCGGATCGTGATTTCCTGTCGTCAAATAAAAATTAATCCCGTATTTCCGGTGGTATTGTTCTAGAATGGTATGAAGCCCACGGAGGTTATAAGCCTGTCCGTCATCAGAAAAATCTCCGGGCATGGCTACAATTTTAATTCCTTTTGCAGCAATATCATCCAATGCCTTAAGAAAAGCAAAATAATTTTCATTGAAAATTCTTGTGGAATGCAATTGGGAATCCATCGTCCTCAGAATCGTGGATTTTCCTGTTTTAGGGTTCAAAATTCCTTTAAAATCATGATCCGAAAAACGTCCATACAAGTCCTGAAAATGCACATCGGAAAGAAAAGCGATCTGCACAGGTTTTTGCGCCTGAAAAAGGGCAAATACAAAAAATAAAACGGTGAATATTCCTTTGTTCATCTTAAAATAAGACGAAATTAAGGGAATCGCTGTGGATTTGTTTTAATTGAATTTTAAATAATTGTGAAGGAAGTTACTCTCCTTTGCCATATGTTAAGATCATGTGTCTCGTTGCATCTCTCAGACTTTTACCATTACCTGGGTTTATTCCATCCATTGTAAAAAACTCTACCGCATTATCATACTTTGTATACCAGGAGTTACCTAATCCGTTTTCTACTGTCAGAGTATCTGGTCTGGTAATTCTCTTAAAATATTTTAGCTTGACAGTGTCAACAGGCAATAACTGATGTTTAGGATTTTTATCATTACAAGAGGTTAATTTATATTCATCCCCATCCCAATACATACATTGATTATCATTCCCAGATATTTTTAACCCGCCATTTAAACTTGTAAGTAAAACTAAAACAATCGCACCAACTCCCATTCCGTTTTTTGCCATCTGCGGAATATTGAAAACAGGTGTATTCGTAATGTTTATAATTATTTTAGAAAGCCTTTCTGACAAAGAATCTTCATCATTTCCAATTCTCATTTCTATCTGAGTCTCTCCATGATCTTTTTTAATTGTATAATTTTCAGAAAAATTATCAAAATTATCATAGCCAACATACCAACTTAATTGGTCTAAAGTAATTGCATCAATAGGATAGTCTTCATTTTTCTTTACCAATCTTTTATAGTATCGTACAAAAGTCCTTCCATCCTTAGAAGAACCAAACTTTTCCTCTAGTTTCTGGCTTAAAAAATCGAATACAGTACTATAAACATCTGTTTCAAGTTTAAGTTCTTTTTTTGCGGTTTCATATGCTGCTTTTATGAGCAATTTTCTTTTCTCAAACATACAATTTCCATAATGGATTAATATGCTGTCCAAATTAGACACATTTTAGACATTATAATTGCGGATTCCCGTAAAAAACAGCATTTTATAAGGTTTTGCTTGTCCACTCGCTGTCTTACATAAGACAACGTACTATCGGATATTTGTAAAAGAAATCAGGGACAAAAAATAAACAGAAAATCAAAACCCTGATTTCAAAAATCACCAGATAAAACGGAGGAAAACTCCGGGTTGGGAAGCAGATGTTTCTCCTCCGTTTTTGAAGGTTCACTTCCCAAAAAATTTAGAAGCGCTTCAATTTTTTTAAACGTATAACACTATCTGCGATCTGCTTCGCAGGGAAGAATACGAATGCTTTAACAATAAATTTTTTGAACAATGTTAGAAATTATATTAATGCTATTCGGTTTAGCATTCTCAAACAATAATGCCAATGCAACAACAGCAAATGATAATAACCCAACAACTGTAACTACGCAATCTCAAGGAGAGTCTACAGAGACAGGAGGCTCTACAGGAGAGACAGGGGGAAGTGATACGGGAGGAGAAACAGGACAAATTATACCTCCAAGAAAATAACAAAGAAAGCGGAAGAATTATCTTCCGCTTTTTTTATTAAATTTGAAAAAAAACCATTGAAAACTCATATAACTCTTCTATTAATCTTATCTACTCTACTTTCTTGCTCAAGGAAGAAGCCATCAGTAGCCGATCGAATAAATTACGATAAAGGTTATGATTATTTAGAGACATCAAAAAAAGACAGTGCATTTAAATATTTAAATAAGGCAAAAGATGACTTTATTCAAAAAGGATATCCTTCTTTTGCCGGAAATTGTTTAGTACTGATGGGAATCATCCAGTGTCAGGCTGGAGATTATTATGGAGCGCAAGAGACAGCTCTATCGTCCATCAAATTCTTAGATAAAAAAAAGGATTCACAAGACCTTGTTTCCAATTACAATAACCTTGGTGTTTCTTGCCAAAAATTAAAAGATTATAAAAGAGCTGCAGAATTTTACAACCAGGCTGCGCTATATGCTCAAAATCCGATTGAACGATTCACTCTTCTTAATAATAAGGCCGTTTCATTTGTATATTTGAAAGATTACGATAAGGCAATTAATATTTATAACAGTATTTTATCCTCTTCTAATATCGATAAAGGCTCTGTCATTTTCTCTAAAGTTTATGATAACCTTGCTTTTGCAAAATTTCAACAAAATCCTAAATATAATGCCGAATATGAACTGAACAAAGCCCTACATATACGAGAAAGCATAAAAGATAGCGATGGACTAAATGCCAGTTTTTCTCACTTAACTGACTACTTTGAGAATCGCGATCCCACAAAAGCTCTTTTTTATGCAAAAAAAATGTTCCAGACTGCTTCGGTTAACAAGAGTCCTGATGATAAATTGGAAGCCCTCCAAAAAATAATACAATTAGAAAAGCCTGAAAATATAAAAACAACCTTCAAACAATATCAAAATTTGAAGGATAGCTTAGAAACAGCCAGAAATAAATCTAAAAATCAATTTGCTTTAGAAAGATATGATTCTGAAAAACTGAAAAGAGAAAATGTAGAAAAGGATAATAGTATTCTAAAACTTTTGATTGGAGTAGTGACATTAATTGTTCTAATAATATTTATTGTAATTGGCTACAGAAGAAGGCAATTAAAATTAAAACAAGAAAAAGAAATCGAAATAAAAAACACCCAGCTCAAAATGTCTAAAAAGGTTCATGATGTAGTCGCCAACGGTATCTATCAGGTGATGACAAAGATTGAAAACCAGGAAGATTTTGATCGGGATAAAGCGCTTGATGAACTGGAATTTGTATATGAAAAATCCAGAGATATTTCCTATGATAAAATTGGAGAAGAAGAAGAGTTTAGCAAAGTAATTTCCGAACTTATTGCCTCCTTCAATAATGAAACGTTAAAAACCTTTACAGCAGGAAACAGTCCTGCGATTTGGGAGCCTATTTCTGCTACAGTAAAAGAGGAAGTTTACCAAATGATTCGCGAACTAATGGTGAATATGAAAAAACATAGCCAGGCCAGCCATGTTGCCGTTAAGTTTGAAAAAACAAACAATAGAATTGATATTCAATACAAAGATAATGGAATAGGAATTTCAGGAGACCTTATTTATAAAAATGGGCTAAGTAACGCGGCAACCCGTATTGAAACAATTAACGGAACTATTACTTTTGACACGAAAATTGAAAAAGGGCTGAAGATAAATCTTTCATTCCCTGCTTCCTAAGCATTTAGCTATGTTCAAAAAAGTTTTAATCGTTGAAGATCAGGAAATAATGAACCTGGGAATCCTGAATACCATAAAAGAATTAAATATCCCTGATTTTGATTATGTAATGTATTGTGATGAAGCTTTAAGCAGAATCAGAACATCTTTAGAAAGGAAAAATCCATACGATCTGCTTATTGCTGATCTTTCATTTGACAAAGACCATATTCCACAGAAACTTCGTTCCGGACAAGAGCTTATCTTTGAGGCAAAAAAGGTTCAGCCTGGTTTAAAAGTAGTCGTATTTTCTGTAGAAAAGAAAGCTAAAACAATTGATGATCTTTACAAGATATATCAAGTGGACGGATTTGTAAGCAAGGCAAGACGCGACGGACAAGATCTGAAAAGCACAATACGGAAAATATTTAATGGAGAGACTGTTATTCCTCAGGAAGTTCTGAATACAATGCGCCATATTTCTTCTGAGTTTGATATGTATGATATTAAATTGCTTGAGCTCCTTGCTAAAGGGAACAAACAAAGTGAAATAAGTACCTATCTGAAAGAGCATCGAATGATGCCTTACGGCATCAGATCCATTGAAAAGAGATTGAATGAGCTCCGGGACAGCATTGGTGCCAAAAACAATATTGAGATGATTGTAATCTGCAAAGATATTGGCCTCATCTGATCAAACCTGTTGAAAATATCATTTTTTTCGTTCCCTTTACGTGAACCCGTAAGAATTAATTAATAAATGAATATACTTTTGAGGTCATAACCTATTTTTTAAAATTAAATCGTATAACCATGTTCAAAAAAGTTTTAATTGCCGAAGACCATGAAAGCATCAATATTTCCGTCCAGAAAACCCTTGAGGGTCTGAATATCCCTAAAGTAGATTATGTATACTATTGCGACGATGCTATAGGAAAAATACAGAAATCTTTACGGGAAGAACAGCCATACGACTTGTTGATTACAGATCTTTACTATGAGGATGATCATCATGAACAGAATCTTAAAGACGGAAAAGACCTTATCAGAAAAGCAAAAGAGATACAGCCCAATTTGAAAGTTATCGTATTTTCGGCGGAACATAAAACGGGGGTAATAGAAAGCCTTTTTTCAGATTACCAAATTAACGGTTATGTTCGTAAAGCCAGAAACGATTCAAAAGATTTAAAAAAATCCATTGCCTCCGTATACATTGGTGAAAACTATTTATCTTTTGATCTGAAGCAGGATATGAAAAAGTTCAATAGCTATGAGTTTTCTACGTTTGACATAACACTTGTCTCACTCCTTTCTAAAGGGGTTTTACAGAAAAACATTCCTATCCATCTTGAGGAGAGAAATATTAAACCATCCAGTCTAAGTAGCGTTGAGAAAAGATTAAACAGCCTGAAAGAAGACCTTGAAATAAACAGCAACGAGCAGCTGGTAGCCTTTTGCAAGGATATTGGGATTATATAAAGACAACTCATTTTACTTACAACCTTTCAAACTTTTTGAAAGGTTTTTTATTTTTCGCCCCTATTACGGTTTTCCGTAACGGATCAAAATTTAATGCTCATATTTTTGGATTGTTAAATAAAAAACAATTATGGAATACAAAGTAATACCATTTGTTGCCACAGCCAATCAACAAAATATGAGTGCAAAAAACATTGCAGAACAATTAGACAATTTAATAAAAGTTCATACCAATGACGGCTGGGAGTATGTAAGACTGGAAAGTGTATCCACTTACATACAACCTATTGATGGATGCTTTGGTCTTGGTCATAAACCTGGCTATATGACTTCTTATCAAATGGTGGTTTTCAGTAAAAAAGAAAATGAAAAATCTATTAATTCTTCTTATTAAAATTTATTGGTGGAGCATTCCTCCGTCAAAAAGAAGGAGATGTATCTTCAGAACCAGCTGTTCTAAGTATGTGTATGAAAAAACAATACAGGATGGATTTATTTCAGGATTAAAAGCATTCAGATATCGTTTTCAAAACTGCAGATCCGGCGCTTGCCTTATAGAAAATCCTTCAGGAGAAATTCAAATCATTTTACCTAATCATCAAATTCTTAATGAAATAGAAATTTCAGAAAGATTTATTAAAAATAAAAAATAACCACTATGGGAAAATTCGTAATCACACAAAGAGTCAACAAAGAGTATCAGTTTAATCTTAAAGCCGGAAATGGCGAAATTATTTTAACCAGCGAAGGATATGTTCAGAAAGCATCATGTCAAAAAGGAATAGAATCCGTAAAAGTTAATTCACAGGATCTTTCAAGATACGACAAAAGAGCAGCGAAAAATGGAAAAGATTATTTCGTGTTAAAAGCAAGAAACGGTGAAATTATTGGAAACAGTCAAATGTACAGTTCAAAATCAGGACTGGAAAATGGTATTGCTTCTGTAAAATCAAATGCTCCAACAGCAGAAGTCATTGATGAAACTTTAAAAAACTAAAACTATGGATCTTAAAATAAAACTAGAACAACTACATCAAAAAGTAACTGGCTTAAAGGAGCAGATCGGTACTGAAGAAGCTACAAAGAATGCTTTTGTAATGCCTTTTATACAAATTTTAGGCTATGACATTTTCAATCCTACAGAAGTGATTCCCGAGCATGTTTGTGATATCGGAACCAAGAAAGGAGAAAAAGTAGATTATGTGATCAAAAATAATGATGAGCCTATCTTCATCATCGAATGCAAACATTGGAAAGAAAGTGCAGACGCTCACAATTCTCAGCTTCACAGATATTACCATGTTTCTAAAACAAGATTTGGTGTTCTTACGAACGGTATTATTTATAATTTCTATACAGATCTTGAAAAGCCCAATATTATGGATGAAAAACCATTTTTCACGATCAATATGGAAGACTTAAAAGACAGTTCTATCAAAATTCTGGAGAGCTTTACTAAAAAGGATTACAACCTTGAAAGTATTCTGGACTCTGCTGAAGCATTAAAATATATTAAGGCGATAAGAAAGGAATTTGAAAAAGAAATAGAGTCTCCTTCTGATGAATTGGTAAAGCTATTGGTAGGAAGATTTTTGAAAAACCGATGACAGCCAACCGAATGCTTTCTTTTAAAGAGTATACCAAAAAAGCATTAACAACGTCTATTAATGAATCAATCAGTTTCCGGTTAAAATCTGCATTGAGCATTAATGAACAAATTGAAAAAAGGGAAGATGAAGTAAAAACATCACAGCCTATTGATGAAAATAATGATTCTAAAATCGTAACAACAGAGGAAGAGCTGGAAGGTTTTCAGATCGTAAAAGCGATTCTGAGAGAGAAAATTCCGTCTTCCAGAATTGCCTACAGAGATACTTTATCCTATTTCGGGATTTTGCTGGATGATAATAATAGAAAACCGCTTTGCAGACTACATTTTAATACCGCGAATAAATATTTAGAAACATTCCATAACGGAAAAGAGGCCGGAGAAAAGGTTTTACTAAATACTCTGGATGAAATCTACAATTACAGGAACCAGCTTCATCAGACTTTGGAGAATTATTCATAAAAATTAATAACCATGAAAAAACTAATCCCATTCCTCATAGTTATCTTTACTTTATTTCTTTTAAATTCTTGTTTTAAAGCCAATGACAGTGTAGGAGGACATGGTGGAAGATGTACTGGTTCTGCTTATTGTACGGCTTGTTCCAACTGTTCAGGATGCGGACACTGCAGTAGTGGTGGAACTTGTGGTGTCTGTCGTGGCGGATCTTCCGGCAGAAGTTCATCTTCGGGCAGCTCTACTAAAAGTAAATCTAAGAAGCACGAATCCTCAAAAGCTAAATCCACTAAACCGCCAAAAGCATTTATTGATGAGGTTAAGGTCAATATAAATTCCAACAACAGATACATTGCGGGAATTGAAGCTGTAAATATTTACGAAAAACCTTCTCTTACATCTAAAGTAATAACAACGGTCTCTAAAAACACCAAACTGACCCAGCTTTCAAAGGAAGGTTCATGGTATAAAGTCCTGATTAAATCAAATGGAAAAAAAGGATATGTTTTTTATAAAGATGTAAAATAATGATCCGGGCTTTAAAAATAGCAGCACTATTTCTTCCCGTCATTGCAGGTGGATTTATTTACATCATCTTCAGAACAGAAAGACTTATAATGTTTCATTGGTTTGAATATTTAAGTCTTTCTCATCAAATTAATATTCTCAAAAATATCAGAACTATTTATTCTTTTCCTAGCTGGTTTATTTATAGTCTTCCGGATGGACTTTGGACATTTTCCTATGTTGCAGTTTCTTTGCAAATATGGAAGTTCTCAATAACCTGCCAAAATGTTTTTTGGATCTTCAGTATTCCTATTGCCGCTGTTCTGTCAGAATTTCTTCAGCTATTTAGACTTATCCCCGGAACCTTCGATCCCATTGATATTATATTTTATTTGCTTGGAGCAAGCATTCCTTATTATCTATCAAAAAATAATTTAAACATTAAAATATATGAAAAACGTTAAACACATCATTTCTGCAGGCCTATTCTTCATTTTTGTATTCATCGCCTTTGGAAGTATGGATGATAAAAAAAGTAAAAATTCTTACAAAAGTCTTAATTCACTGGAAACTTCTGATGTTCATCCTCAGGAAATAGCAGTACAGCATACCGATCCAAAAAAGGAGGCTATCCTACTTAAATTAAAAGAAAAAGCAAAAAAAGACTGGCCTAATGATTATTCTACACAAGAATATTGGATTAATGAACAAATTGAAGCCTATGATTATATGGAAACGATAGAAGATAATTCCATAAAGCAACGAGCTCAAAAAGATTGGCCTTTAGATTTCAGCACGCAGAAGTATTGGTATGAAGAGCAGATTGAAGCAAAACAAAGAATAGAATGAACCCCTTAAAAGTCTTTCTCACCTTCTGTGCGTTATGCTGTTTCATCGCTATTTTCAGATTTCCCATAGAATATTATACTTTCCTGAGAATTCTTGTTTCCGCTGGAGCTTTACTGGTTTTATACAATACTTTAAGCTCTAAACAGCATTACTTCAGTATAATTTTCCTGATCATTCTTATCCTTTTCAATCCCGTTTTTCCTATTTATCTCTATAGAAAAGGCATATGGATGCCGCTTGACATTATAACGGGGATTTTATTTTTATTGATCAATTTTATAGAAAACAAAGAACAGAAAAAGGAAGAAGAAGTTATTGAAGAAGCCTCAGAACCATCAGCACCAATACATCAAAGAACTGTGTCAAGAGACAGAATCATTAATCCTAAAAAACCAAAAGAAGAATAACCATCATGGAAAACAATCATATAACGGAAAACCTCAAAGCTCATTTTTTAAGATTGTATCAAATGGCAATCTGTGATGATGATTTCAGCGCATTAGAATTAAAAATGCTCTATAAATGTGCGGAAGAAAGGGGGATTTCATCAAAAAATTTAGACGAAATTCTTTTAAATCCTATCAATTTAAAATCATTGATTCCTAAAACTATTGAAGAAAAAGTTGATTATCTGTATGATCTCACAGTCATGATCTGGGCAGATGGAATTGTTTCCCCAAACGAATATTCTGCGGTGCAAAAATACGTTTTGATGTTTGGTTTTTTGGAAGAAAACGTAACTGCAATTGTAGATTATCTCATTGAAGCCGTGAAAATCGGAAAAAATAAAAGTGAAATTTTATATGAATTAAAAAACTAACTGATCATGGATACCACCAGTATAAAAAATTTATTTAAACTAAAATCTGTTCCGATAGAACCTGAACAGGAAACATTCCCCAAAAACGAGGACAATCAGAATAATGAATCTCTCGAAGAAAATAGAAAAAGGACTTATCACGAATCCGGATACAGAGACAGTTCGCGAACCAGTGGAAACCACTCTACCCTATCCATCTGTCTGGACGCCGTTTACTCAAAATTTCAGAATGAGGAAAAAGAAATGGTTGAAAAACAGAAGAACCTGAAAGAATCTTACGTCAATGAACAGAAAAACCGGGAAACTGAGATCAAAGCTTTAACTGTCTCGCACGAAACCAAAGAGGAACAAGTAAAAAGCAAAAACACAGAAGTTGAAAATCATCAGCATACTATTGAAGGTTTAAAGGCAGAAATCCTTGATCTTCCGAGAAACCCCGAAAAATACAATGTAAAAGCTTCAAAGGGAGCTTCTGCAAAGTTTTGGATAGGTTTTATCCTTTTGCTCCCTATAAGTTTGTATTTGTTGACGTTTTATATTTCAACTTCTTACTCCGCTTTTTTTAAAAGTTTTGATGCCAAAAGCACCGTTATTCAAAGTGTTTTGGATGCACAGGCTTTCAGCAAAGCATGGAGCGAAGGTGTTATAGAGGGTGCTTTTGTAACTTTGATTCCGTTTGTATTTCTCGGACTAGGTTATTTGATTCACATGTTTTGGGAGAATAAAACGAGAGCGAATTACATCAAACTTGGGTTACTATTTATCGTGACATTTATTTTCGATTCCATTTTAGCATATGAAATCGAGTCAAAATTATATGAATTAAATAAAACTTTTGATTCTCCACCTTTTGATCTTAAAATAGCCTTTACCCAAATACAGTTTTGGGGGATTATTTTCGCCGGTTTCATCGTTTACATTATCTGGGGATTGGTTTTCGATTTTGTAATGAAAGAACACAGAGAAAAGGATAAGATCAAAAACGAACAGGAAATCAGACAGAGAAAAGTTGAATTCTTTCAGGAAAAGATCAATGCTTTGAAGAAGGAAATTGAAGAAATTCTTGTCGGCATCGGAAGTATAAAAGAAACCGTTATTAAAACACGAGGCAGAATCGAAGAGCTTCAAAATATCATTGACGGAGTCATCATTCCGACCAAAGATTACAAATTGTATGCTTCGGAATATGTTCAGGGCTGGATCACTTTTATCGGTGAAAAAATAGCCGTTTCAAGAACGGAAAAACAAACGATGATTGATGACTGTATTGCCACTTACAATACCAATTTGGAAACTGTGGGTGCTAATTCCGACAATCAGAATTTAGTGTATTTATCATCTTTATAACTGAAAATTATGAAAAAAATATTCTATTTATTATTCATTGTTTCTTTGGTTTCCTGTTGTAAAGAGCCAAAGCCATCACCTTGCACAAATTGCCCACCGGAATTTGATTCAAACAATATCAATGTAAGTATTTTAATTGATTTATCAGACAGAATTGATACTATAGCTAATCCCAATCCTACAATGCAATACTTCCAACGGGATACAGAATATATCAAAGCCATTGAAAAGGGATTCATCAACCATATCAAATCCAAGAAAATCATTACATATGATGATCAGATGCAGGTTTTCTTCAACCCGGAACCTTCCGATCCAAAAATAAATGATTTCACAAAAGAGCTGAAAGTATCTTTCAATAAAGATATTCAAAGAAGTTATTTTGATTCTGTAGACAAAAAATATTCAGAATTACCTTTAAACATCTATCAGTCGGCTATAAAAGACAAAGCATTTGTAGGCTCTGATATTTGGGAGTTTTTCAAAAACAAAGTCAACGATTACTGTATAAAACCGGATAAAAGAAATATTCTGTTCATTTTGACAGACGGATATATGTATCATCAGAACACCAAATTTGACGAGAAAAAGGAAAACTCTTATAGAACTTCCTATTTAACAACTAAACTTATAAGAAATAACAATCTAACTACCTCAGGCTTTAAAGATACCATTGAAAAAAATGGCTATGGATTTGTAAAAGCAAATGAAAACCTTAGTAATCTCGAGGTCATCGTCTTAGGAATCAATCCGGAAAAAGGAAATCCTTTTGAAGAAGCTGTTATTAAAGAATACTGGGAAAACTGGTTCAAAGACATGAAAATCAAAAATTATCAGATCAAATCTGCCGACCTTCCATCCAACCTGGAACCTATTATTTTAAAAGCCATTTCAGGTAAATAAAAAACACACTCCATATATTTAACTATCAAAAAAGCGAGGAAATTTAATTCCTCGCTTTTATTTATTTTCTGATCATTTCCGTATGGGGAATATCATCTTCCAGATATTTCTTTCCGGTATCTACAAACCCGAATCCACTGTAAAATCTCAACAGATAATCCTGCGCTGATATTTTGATTTCAGAAGTATGAAAACGGTTTTCTATGGTTTCTACTGCATATTGTATCAACTGCTTTCCAAGGCTTTTTCCTCTTGCCTGTTCTGTAGTCAGAACTCTGCCGAAGGAAGTCTCGTCAAACTTTATTCCTTTATCAAAAACACGGCAGTAGGCAAGAACCTGCCCATCTTCTTCCGCCCAGATATGAACTCCCTTCTGATCATAATTATCAAGATCAGGGTAAGGACAGTTCTGCTCAATAACAAAAACATCTATACGTGCTTTCAGTACAGCATATAATTCAGGAACCGTAAACTCGTCAAACGTTTTAATTTTCCAGACAATATTACTCATCGAAACTTATACTATTATTCGTTAAAAATTCATTGGTTTTTTGTATAAAATCAAGAATCTTGTCTCCTCCCTCTTTCTTTTCTGCTGAGGTAACATACAATTCAGGAAGGTCTTCCCAGGTTTTATGAAGCTCGATCTTATAATCCTCTACGTTTTTGATAACGATATTCGGTTTTAGCTTATCTGCTTTTGTAAAGACAATTGAGAATGGGATTCCGCTTTCCCCACACCATTGGATAAATTCCAGGTCAATTTTCTGTGGAGTATGTCTTGAATCTACCAAAACAAAAAGGTTTACCAGATTTCTTCTGTTCAGAATATAGTTGGTGATCAGTTTTTCAAAATCCTTTCGCTGAACTTTTGAAACCTTTGCATATCCATATCCTGGTAAATCGGTAAGGTACCAGTTTTCATTCACCAAAAAATGATTGATCAGCTGAGTTTTCCCCGGAGTCCCCGAAGTTTTAGCCAAATCTTTATGATTCATCATGGCATTGATCAGTGATGATTTTCCTACGTTTGACCTTCCGATAAAAGCATATTCGGGAATATTGGGCTCTGGGCATTCCTGCCATTTTCCGCTACTCTTTACAAACTCTGCTGTTTTAATAATCATTTTTGAATGTATTTTAGAAAAATAAACCATTAAGAAAAGCTCTTAATGGTCATTTATATATTTTAAACTTTATCTTTTACCCAGTTGTATAGGATTTCATTGAATTCATCAGGTTTTTCCATCATCGCAGCGTGCCCGCAGTGATCGATCCAGAATAAATCCGAATTCGGAATAAACTTATGCATATCTTCTGCCACTTCCGGAGGAGTTACATTATCCTGCCTTCCCCAGATCAGACATGTAGGAGTCAGAATCTTCGGAAGATCATTCAGCATGTTGTGCTTAATAGCACTTCTTGCCAGCATTACTGTTTTTATTCCTTTCATCCTATCGTTGACTACTGCAAAAACTTCATCTACAAGATCTTCTGTCGCTACTTTTGGATCATAGAAAACTTCTTCCGTTTTCTTTCTGATATAAGAGCGGTCATTCTTTCTTGGAAAACTGTCCCCGAAAGTTCTTTCGTATAATCCAGAACTTCCCGTAAGAACAAGATTTTTTACCAGATCAGGTCTTGCTAAAGTTAGAATAAGCCCTACATGCCCTCCCATTGAGTTTCCTACAATGGTTACGGGTTCTGAAATATGACTTTCTATAAACTTGATAATATATTTTGCGATAGTGGTAAGATTCGTATTGAGTACCGGAAGATCATAGATGGGTAATTGAGGCACATATACTTTGTAGCCCCTTTCCGAAAAAAAACTTACCATTTTATCGAAATTACTCAAACCACCCATTAACCCGTGCAACAGCACCAATGGATGTCCTTCTCCTGCTTCTACATAGGAATATTTCTTTTCTTTTTTTGTACTAAATATCATAAAACGCCTTAATAAAGCCTTGCAAAAATACAAATTAAACCTCAAAAAAATTTTGATTATCCTAATTTAAGATAAAAATAATATAATATTCCCCTTTTTAACTTTTTTTTTCAAAACCGCTTTATTATGGCTAAAATAACACTTCTAGCAAGTGTCTTCATATCAGTATTTTACATTATTGGAATTCAATCTTTAATAAAACTTATTAACATTGAGTCAAAAAGTGGGAAAAAGTGGGAAATTTTGGAAATTATTATATAAATTTGTCCCAAATGAAAAATTTCATTGGAACATACGAGTGTAAAATTGACGACAAAGGCCGCTTAAAAGTTCCTTCATCTTTAATCAAACAGATGGAAGACTTCGAAGACAACGCATTTGTAGTCAAAAGATCTGTGTTCCAACCTTGTCTGGAGGTATATCCTATGAATGCGTGGGACAAACTGATGGGCAAAATTAATAAACTGAACAGGTTCATAAAAAAGAATGCTGATTTCATACGAATGTTTACGGCAGGAGTAAAGACAGTAGAATTGGATAATGCAGGAAGGTTACAGATCTCCAAAGACCTGACGAATTTCGCAAATCTTCAGAAAGATATTGTGATTACCAGCGCGGGAGAGCTCTTCGAAATTTGGGATAAAGATGCCTATGAAAAGGTAATTTCCACCAATGAAACTGATTTTGCAAGCCTTGCAGAAGATGTGATGGGTTCTTTCGATGAAGAATAACTTTAGTAGGTTATTAATTGATTATTATTAAATAAAAAACACAATTAAGCATGTATCATAACCCCGTTTTGTTGAAGCAGAGTGTTGATGATTTGGTGACGAATCCTGACGGAATATATGTGGACTGCACCTTTGGAGGAGGAGGCCATTCAAGAGAGATCTTGAGCAGACTATCCGATAAAGGGAGATTGTTCAGTTTTGATCAGGACCTGGATGCACTTAAAAATACAATTGATGATCCACGGTTTACATTGGTAAATCAGAATTTCAGATTTCTGGAAAACTCTTTACTGATGTACGGAATTTCTCAGGTAGATGGTGTTTTGGCAGATTTAGGTGTTTCATCACACCAGTTTGATGAAGCAGACAGAGGATTTTCCACAAGAAGCAACGCTCCTTTGGATATGAGAATGAATGTAATGCAGAATCTGGATGCCAAAAGAGTAATCAATGACTATGAAGAAAGTGAGCTTGCAGATCTTTTCTATCATTACGGAGAGCTAAGAGAAGCAAGAAAGCTGGCAAGAGAAATTGTTCATCATAGAAAGATAAAAACGATAAATACTACAGAGGATCTGAAAAAGCTTTTCAGCTATATTCCGCCTCATAAAGTAAATAAGTTCTATGCTCAGCTTTTCCAGGCGATAAGAATTGAGGTGAACCAGGAACTGGAAGTATTGAAAGAAATGTTGGTTCAGGCTTTCAATGTCTTGAAACAGGAAGGAAGATTAGTCGTTATTTCTTACCACTCTTTGGAAGACCGTTTGGTAAAAAGATTCCTGAAAAACGGAATGTTCGAGGGAGAACCGGAAAGAGATATCTACGGAAATTATAAAAAGGCATTCGAATTGATAAAGAGTAAAGCAATCATTCCTGACAATCAGGAGATCGAAGAAAACTCAAGAGCAAGAAGTGCCAAAATGAGAACAGGAATAAAGGTATAAATGATAAATCATAAGTGATAAGCGATATCAATTATCTTTTATCATTAATCAATTATAAAAAAAGCTTTGGCAAAAAGAACAACAAATCGCCCCCAGAAAAGACTCACTTTTATAGATATTATAAAAGGAAACTTTCTGAATCGTGATGAGATCAAAATACATTACAGGTATTTTCTCTTGTTGTTTATACTGATGATGTCCATGATTTATACGAATCATCTCGTCAATAAGAAAATTAAAATTGTAAACGCCTTAAAGGAAGAAACAGAAGAATATAAATCGAGAAACGCTTACGCCCAGAGTAAGCTGATCAAAGTGAAAATGGAATCAGAGCTGGGGAAAGAAGTCGCCCGGGATTCATTGATGACCCTGGAAAACCACCCTCACAAATTGCTAATAAAACTGGATAGTACAGATGCAAAAGCAAAATGAATATGACAATAAGCGTAAGAAAACGTTACGATGGGGCTACCTCTTTGCAGTGGTAGCTTTGTGCGTGTTTGTAATGTTCTTGGCAAGGATTGTTATCCTTCAGAATACTAATGTCCAGGAAATTAAAGATGATTACATTAATAAAAATTATCGCGAAGCCACTTTAAAGGCTGCCCGCGGTAATCTTTTTGCTTCCGACGGTTCTATTCTCGCCACAACAGTGATGCGATATGACATCTATCTTGACTTCAAAACGATGAAAGATACGGTGTACTCCAACAGCATTGGAGCATTGACAGATTCTTTGAGCAAAATGTTCGGAAAATCCAGAGGAGAATTCAGACAGAAATTTGACGAGCAGAAGAAAAAGAAAAACCAATACTACACTTTAGTAAAAGGTCTTGATTTTGACCAATACGACCGAATCAGAAAATTCCCAATCTTCAAAAGAGGTAAAAATAAAGGAGGATTCATCGTTGACAGAAACTATAAAAGAGAATTGGCCACTTCAGAAATCGGAGCCGGAACCATTGGTATGGATAACGGAGAACTTAGATCCGGATTGGAAGGAGCTTTCTCAAAATATCTAACCGGAAAAGACGGAAAAAGACTGGAGCAGAGAATCAACTCTTCACAATGGAAACCCATCGACTTCTGGAAAGTTCAGGAACCTGTAGATGGAGAAGATGTCTATACGACCTTAGACCTTAGAATTCAAGACATTGCACACTCCGCTCTGGAGAAGCAGCTGATCCATTTTGAAGGAAAACATGGGACCGTAATTGTGATGGAGGTTGAAACCGGAAAAGTACGTGCCCTTGTAAATTTAAGAAGAACAGAATCAGGAGATTACGAAGACTCTTACAACTACGCACTGAAAGATAATATTGAACCGGGATCCACTTTTAAAACCATTTCGCTTTTAGCCGCAATGGATGATGGATTTATCGATGAAAATACAACAGTAAATGTAGGGAACGGTGTCTGGGTATATGCAAAACAGAGAATCTCTGATGGTCACGGAGGAGGAACTTACGATATCAGTGATGTATTGGCGAAGTCCAGCAACGTAGGAACTTCAAAGCTGATCACAAAGTATTACGCAGAAAAGCCACAGATTTTCCTTGACCACCTGAAACGTTGGAAATTATTCGACAAAATGGATATTGAACTTCCGGGAATTACAAAACCAAAGATCGTTACTCCACAGAATAAGAGATGGAACGCCGCAACACTGGCCTCTATTTCTTACGGATACTCTTCTAATATCAATCTTCTGCAATTAACAACATTCTACAATGGAGTTGCTAATGGAGGGAAAATGCTTAAGCCTTTATTCATCGATAAAATCATGAAAGATGGTAAGGTGATGTACAATGCCAAGCCTGAAGTAATGGTCAACAAAATGGCTTCCGAAAAAGCGATTAAAATGATGACCAACGCCTTAACCAAAGCAGTAGAAAAGGGAACGGGACGAAGCATCTTTACCCCGAATCTTAAAATGGCAGGAAAAACCGGAACCGCCCGATTTGAATATTGGCTTCCAGGTCCTATGAAATACAGAGCATCATTTGCAGGGTTTTATCCGGCAGATGCACCCAAATACACCTGTTATGTAATGATAAGCGAGCCCAATACATCTATAGGGTTTTATGGAGGACCCGTTTCAGCACCGGTGTTTAAGGAAATTGCAGGAAAAACATTCCTGAAGACCCCTCAAAATATTGAAAAAGAAATGCTCGTAGACAAAAAGGTAAACCTGAGCAAAATGGTTGAGCCTAACGTAAAAGTAGCAGTGAATGATAAACAAATGCCCAATGTAGTAGGATTAATCGGTAAAAATGTAATCCCACAATTGGAAAACTTAGGATACCGTGTTGACTATAAAGGAGTGGGAAGAATCAAAGAACAATTCCCGCTGGAAGGCACAACGATCAGTAAGAACCAGAGAATTTATTTGTCTCTGCAAAATTAAAGAAACAGAACTCCAAAAGAGTGATATAAAACAAAATAGAGTAAAGCTCTATTGATAAAGATGATTATAACAGAATTAGTAAACAGAATCCCAGTATTGGAAATCCACGGTGATAGCAACCGTGAGGTTACTGAGTTGGTGATTGACAGCAGAAAGGTTACAGAAAACTCTCTGTATGTTGCCATGAGAGGAACAGTGGTGGATGGTCACTCATTCATCGTATCTGCTATTGAAAAAGGAGCTGCAACAATCGTTTGCGAAGAATTTCCTGAGACATTGGCAGAGAATGTCACCTATGTCAAAGTGAAAGATTCTTCTAAAGCTTTGGGGCATCTTGCTTCCAACTTCTATGGAAACCCTTCTCAGAAACTAAAACTGATTGGCGTTACAGGAACTAACGGAAAAACATCTGTTTCTACTCTACTTTTTGATGTCTTCAAAAACTTAGGATATGATTCTGCTTTACTTTCCACTGTTGAAATCAGAATTGGTGAAGAAATTATCCCGGCAACACACACTACTCCTGATGTGATTACGATCAACAGGATTTTGGCTGAAGCGGTAGAAAAAGGGTGTGAATTTGCCTTTATGGAAGTAAGTTCACACGGAATTGCTCAGAACAGAATTGAAGGGTTACACTTCAAAATAGCAGGTTTTACCAACCTTACCCATGATCATTTAGATTATCATAAAACGTTCGAAGAATATTTAAAAACAAAGAAAAGATTCTTCGATCAATTAGAAGATACAGCCATTGCCATCACCAATGTGGATGATAAGAATGGAAATGTCATGCTTCAGAACACTAAGGCCAAAAAGAAGTCTTATGCTTTGAAAACCATGGCAGACTATCACGGAAAATTATTGGAAGTAGATTTCAACGGAATGCTGTTGAACTTCAACGGAAAAGAATTCTGGACGACACTTACCGGGAAATTCAATGTATACAATTTGCTGCTTGTATTCGGAATTGCTGTAGAACTTGGCTTCGAGCAGGATGAAATTCTTCAGGCGATCAGCAAATTAAAAAGAGTTTCCGGAAGATTTGAAACTTTCAAATCCGATGGTGGGATTTTCTTTATCGTAGATTATGCACATACTCCGGATGCATTGGAAAACATTCTGGACAGCATCAACGATATCAGAACCAAAAACGAAAGATTAATCACAGTATTCGGTTGCGGAGGAGACAGAGACCATTCCAAAAGACCTGAAATGGGAAATATTGCCTCTAAAAAATCAACATTGGCAATCATCACTTCAGACAACCCGAGAACAGAAGATCCGGCACAGATTATTAAAGAAATTGAAGCAGGCGTTGAACCCCAAAACTTCAGCAAATACACTTCAATACCGGACAGAAGAGAAGCCATAAAGATGGCCATAAAGTTTTCAGAACCTAAAGATATCGTTTTAGTTGCCGGAAAAGGCCACGAAACCTATCAGGAGATAAATGGTGTGAAACATCATTTTGATGACAAAGAAGTAATTAATGAGCTTTGGAAATTAATGTCCAAATAAATTATAAACGATAGTCGATAAATAATAACTGATTTAATCATTTATCTATTATCAATGATCATTTATTAACAATTGAAACTATGCTATACTATCTATACGAATATCTAACCAACCATGGAATTCACGTTCCCGGATTAGGACTGTTGAAATACATCTCCTTCCGTGCCGGAATGGCTGTCTTATTCTCACTTATTATTGCTCTTGTCTACGGAAAAAGAGTAATCAATTACCTGAGAACAAAACAAATGGGAGAATTGGTGCGTGATCTTGGATTGGATGGTCAAAAACAAAAAGAAGGAACTCCTACCATGGGAGGGCTTATCATTATTTTGGCAACCATCATTCCCGTATTGCTGTTTACAAGAATTACCAATGTGTATATTGTTCTGTTGCTTGTTTCAATGTTCTGGATGGGTGCCATTGGTTTCCTTGATGATTACTTAAAGAAAATCAAAAAAAATAAAGACGGGCTAAGTGGTAAATTCAAAATTGTAGGACAGGTCGGATTAGGGCTAATTGTCGGAATTACAATGTATTTCCACCCGGATATCACCGTTAAAAGAAAATATGCAGATGCTAAAGTGGTAAACAGAAACAATGTAGAGCAAAACTTTATGCCTACAGAGAAAATTACTGTTTCTACTGTTCCTTTTGCAAAGAATAATGAATTCGATTATAGCGGAATTTTATTTTGGATGAATGATAAGGATGCTCATGAATGGGCATGGATTGTCTTTATTCCTATTGTGATCTTTATTGTAACAGCAGTTTCAAACGGAGCCAATATTACAGACGGAATAGACGGTCTCGCAGCAGGAACCAGTGCCATTATACTACTCTCGCTGGCTCTCTTCGCTTATCTTTCCGGGAACATCATCTTTGCAGACTATCTCAATATCATGTTCCTTCCGAACATGGGAGAAACCACCATTTTTGCGGTGGCAATGGTAGGTGCCGTGATCGGATTCTTCTGGTACAACACGTATCCTGCCCAGGTTTTCATGGGAGATACCGGAAGTTTAATGCTGGGAGGAGTGATTGCTGTACTAGCCATTATTTTAAGAAAAGAATTGTTGATTCCTGTATTATGCGGAATCTTCCTGATTGAAAACGTATCTGTAATGCTGCAGGTCATTGTTTTCAAATACAGAAAAAGAAAATATGGGTTGGAATATGCCCAAAACAATAGACTATTCAAAATGTCACCATTACACCATCACTATCAGAAAGAAGGATTTCACGAAAGTAAAATCGTGAACAGAATGATCATCATTGGAGTAATACTGGCTATTGTATGTCTGATCACATTAAAAATGAGATAAAACCAATTTAAAAATTAAAAGATTGAAACATTGAAGAATTTTTTAATCATTAATCTTTTAATCATTACATCAAAATAATATGAAAATAGTTGTTTTAGGAGGTGGAGAAAGCGGATGCGGCGCTGCTTATTTGGCTAAAAAGAAAGGTCTGGAAGTATTTCTTTCAGATAAAGGAGCCATTAAGGATAACTATAAGCAGTTTCTTACCGATAATGAAATTGAATTTGAAGAAGGAAACCACGATGAAGAAAGGATTTTAAATGCTGACTGGATCGTAAAAAGCCCTGGAATTCCGAAAAAAGCGGAGATCATTTATAAAATTCATGAAAAAGGAATCAGACTTTCCTCTGAAATTGAATTTGCTTCTGAATTTACAGACGCAAAAATCATCGCCATTACAGGAAGCAATGGAAAAACAACAACCACTTCCCTGATCTATTATATCCTGAAAAATGACGGATTGAATGTAGGGTTGGGTGGAAATATCGGATATAGCTTTGCCAAGCAGGTTGCAGATGAAAACCATGAATATTATGTCCTGGAAGTAAGCTCTTTCCAGTTGGATGATATTCAGAATTTCAGACCGTATATCTCTTTATTGTTGAATCTGTCTCAGGATCACCTGGATCAGTACAACTACAACTATGAAGAATATGCTTTGGCAAAATTCAGAATTACTGAAAATCAGGAAAATGATAATTTCTTCATCTACAACAAAGATGATGAAATGAGCAAAAATCTTCTTGAAAAGCTTGAAATAAAGGCTAAAATGATTCCTTTCTCAACAAAAGAGAAGTTACAGGAAGGAGGTTTCGTTAATGAAGATGAAATTGTGGTAAAAATGAAAGATGAATTCGCAATGAAGGTTGAAGAATTGTCTCTATTGGGAAATCACAATGTAGCCAACAGCTTAGCAGCATCTATTGCCGGTAAGATATTAAAAATCAACAATGAAAGCATCAGACATTCATTGATGACATTCCAGGCAGTGGAGCACAGATTAGAGTTTGTAACTGAAATTGATCAAGTAAAATACATCAACGACAGCAAAGCAACCAATGTGAATGCTACTTACTATGCTTTGGAAAGTATGAAAACACCAACCGTTTGGATTGTTGGTGGATTAGATAAAGGAAATGACTATACTGAAATTGAAGATTTAGTCAAAAGAAAAGTAAAGGCAATTGTTTGCCTGGGTGTTGATAATAAAAAGATCATTGATTTCTTTAAAGACAAAAAAGAATTCATTTATGATACTTCAAGCATGGAAGAAGCAGTGAAAATTTCAAAATCACTGGCTAAAAAAGGTGATACTGTTTTATTATCTCCGTGCTGTGCAAGCTTTGACTTGTTCAAAAGCTATGAAGACAGAGGACGCCAGTTTAAAGAGCAGGTATTAAAATAAATGTAAATGTTGGATGTAAAAGTACATTTTACTTCGTATATCATACATCAATACAATCAATATGGACGAACAGAACACAGAAAGCAGATTTGAATTTCTAAAGGGCGATAAAGTACTTTGGATGGTCATCCTTGTGATCTCCATTTTCTCTATTTTCCCTGTATACTCTGCAAGTTCAAATCTCGAATACATTGTCAATAACGGGACCACAACAGGTCACGTTATCAAACATATGTTCTTTGTAGTCTTAGGATTAGGAATTATGAGACTGGCAGGAACCGTAAAATACGAATACATCGGAAAGCTCAGCAGTATTCTGCTCGGCCTGATGGTTGTTTTACTGGTCGTTACCATGTTTACAGGACAGACCATTGATGGGGCCAGTGCTTCAAGATGGCTGAAAATTCCGGGAACCCCTATTTCCTTCCAGCCTTCATCGTTTGCCTTTTTAATGTTAATCATCTATCTGTGCCGATATTTAACCAAAAAGATAACAAGAGAAAGACTTCCGATAGAGAATATCATGTATATTTTCGGACCTATTCTTCTTGTTTTCGTATTGGTAGCCAAAGATAACGGTTCTACAGCATTAATGATTTTAATGGTTTCTGTGATTGTTTTAGTCATAGGACAGCTTCACTGGAAATACATTGCAGGATTTATTTCTGCCTCATTCATAGCCATTGTATTATTTTTATTAATAGCCCTGAATACAAACATGATCGGCGGAAACCGTGTTCATACATGGATGAGCCGTGTAGAAACATTTACCTCAAGCAAAGCAAAATCAGCCGATGTAGATGATGAAAGTATAAAAGCGAAAAACTACCAGGTAATGCAGGCTAAAGCAGCCATTGTACATGGTGGGATTACCGGAATGGGACCTGGAAAAAGTGCATTGAAACAGATGCTTCCACAGTCTGCCTCCGACTTTATCTTCGCTGTGATTGTAGAAGAATATGGCGTGATAGGCGCTGCTTTTCTGATCTGTTTATACCTGATTATGATGATACGGATCGTAATGATCGCCAGTAAAATGCCTGCATTTTTTGGATCCTTACTCGTGCTCAGTCTCGGGGTAATGATCTTTATTCAGCTTTCGGTAAACATAGCTGTTGCCGTGAACCTGATCCCGGTAACAGGGCAGCCGCTGCCTTTGATAAGTTATGGAGGAACCTCAATGCTGGTAACCTATTTACAATTAGGTATTATTTTAAATATAAGCTCAAGAATACAGATTTATGATGAAGAAGGAATGGGCAAAAAACAAAGTGTAGCAGAAATAAACGATATCGCTTAACATGAACAAAAAATTGAAAATACTATTATCAGGCGGAGGAACAGGAGGACATATCTTCCCTGCCATCGCCATTGCTGATGAAATCAAAAAAAGATTTCCTGATGCAGAATTTTTGTTCATTGGTGCCAACGGAAAAATGGAAATGGAAAAAGTTCCTCAGGCAGGCTATAAAATAGAAGGAATTGATATCGCCGGAATCGACAGAGGAAACCTTTTGTCCAATTTGGGACTGCCTTTCAAGATTCTGAAGAGTTTATCAAAATCTAAAAGGGTTATCAAAAACTTCGCCCCGGATTTTGCAGTAGGAACAGGGGGGTTTGCCAGCGGACCGGCTCTTTATGAGGCAAGCAAAATGGGAATTCCTATTTTCATACAGGAGCAGAATGCTCATGCGGGAGTAACCAACAAAATTTTAAGCAAGAAAGCAAAAGCTGTTTTCACAGCCTATCCAAAAGTAGAAGGTTTTCCGGCAGAAAAAATAAAATTCCTGGGAAATCCGATTCGTGAAAACATTATTTCAGGAATGCAGGACACTGCTCAGGCAAAGGAAAAAATGGGTTTGAATAAAGATAAGCTTACGATATTATCTGTGGGTGGTTCTTTAGGCTCCAGAACATTGAACAATGCCTGGAAATCTCATTTAAAAGAAATAGTAGACAAAGACTATCAGCTGATCTGGCAGACCGGAAAGCTTGATTATAAAGATATTTTAGACGAAACAAAAGATACTGATACCAGAAATATTCAGATCCTAGAATTTATCAAAGACATGGAGCTTGCATATTCTGCAGCGGATATCATCGTTTCGAGAGCCGGAGCCATTGCCATTTCAGAGCTGGCTGTAGCACAAAAACCGGTCCTTTTGGTTCCCTTCCCTTTTGCAGCGGAAGACCACCAAACCAAAAATGCCATGAACCTGGTTGAAAAAAATGCAGCCAAAATGGTAAAAGACTCTGAAATGCAGGAAAAATTCTGGAATACATTATCAGAGATCTGCGAAAATGAAAGCGTAAGAAAAGAAATGTCCGACAATCTGAAATATTTTGCCAAGCCTAATGCTGCAAAAGAGATTGTAGACGAGATTTTTAAAGTGATACAATAAATGAATGTTTGTCATTCTTCACTTCATTCAGAATGACAAGATGAAAATTTTTAAATAAATAAATGAATAATTTACAAACATATCAGACTTTTTACTTCGTTGGAATCGGAGGTATCGGAATGAGTGCATTGGCGCGCTATTTCAATGCATCCGGGAAAAAAGTATTGGGTTACGACAAAACCAATACAAAATTGACTCAGAATCTGATGAACGAAGGGATTGATATTGTTTTTGAAGATCATATTGATGAAAGGATCACTTCCCTTCAGAAAGAAGATACATTGGTGATCTATACTCCAGCCATCAAAACGCTTGGAATTTTGTATTATTTCAACCAAAATCAGTTTGAAGTGTTGAAAAGAGCTAAGGTTTTAGGATTAATTACAGAAAATACAGACTGCATCGCCATTGCAGGAACCCATGGAAAGACAACAACGTCAACCCTTGTGGCTCATTTATGCAAAGAAGCAGATCTTCCCTTCTCATGCTTTTTGGGAGGTATTTCTGAAAATTTTAAATCCAACTTTCTGTACAACGGATCTACTTATTCTGTAGTGGAAGCTGATGAATATGACAGAAGCTTCCTGAGCCTATCCCCGGATTGGGCTGTAGTAACTTCTACGGATGCTGACCACCTGGATATTTATGGAGATAAAAGCCATATTGAAGAAGGATTCAGACAGTTTGCCGCTTTGGTGCCTCAAGACAAGCAGCTCTTTGTAAGAAAAGGAGTAGAAATTGGCAGAGGACATCAAACCTATGCGGTGAATGAGCCTGCAGATTATTATTCAGACAATCTGCGTATGGATCATGATAAAATCTATTTTGATTTCCATACGCCAACGGAAACGATAAAGGATTTTGTCTGGGAAATTCCTGGAATCCATAATGTGGAAAATGCTACTGTAGCCCTGGCTATTCTGCATAATTTAGGCGCAGATTTTGATACGCTGAAAAAAGCAATTGCCAACTTTAAAGGAATTAAAAGAAGATATACCAAACATATTTATCCAAACGGTAAAATTTATATTGATGACTATGCCCACCATCCTACAGAAACCAATGCTGTAATAGGTTCCATCAGAACGTTTTACCCTGATAAAAAACTACTGGTAGTCTTCCAGCCTCACCTTTTCAGCAGAACAAGAGATTTCGCAGACGGGTTTGCAGAGAGTTTAAGCAAAGCAGATGAACTTATTCTGCTTGATATTTACCCTGCAAGAGAGCTTCAGGAGAACTTTGAAGGAGTTACCTCAAGCTGGCTGCTGGACAAAGTAACATTAGATAAAAAAGAGGTATCGACATTATCCGATGCTTTTGAAAAAATAAAAGAAAAAGATTTTGATATCCTCCTTACAGTAGGCGCAGGAAATATAGACATCCTGTACGACCCTATTTGTGAATGGATCGAGAAAATTTGAGTATAAACGCAATGCTCGCGAAGAAAAAAATATGAAAAATAAATACAGAATATTAAAAATTGCTGTCACTGTAATCATCCTTGGATTGTTACTGAGTTTCTCGTTGAAGAGATTCAGCCACCAACAGATTACGGACAATAAGATTTCTGTAAAAATGAGTGAGAAAACTCCGGTGTATTTCGTCGATGAAAAGGATATCAGGGAGATTGTAAAAAAAGAAAACCCATCAGGAAACGTTGGAGATCTTAATATCCCATCTTTAGAAAAAAAGATTAATTCTCTTCCAGCTGTTGATAGTGCCAATGTCTACTTGAATCTGAATGGGAAGTTGAATCTGGATAT
Organism: Chryseobacterium sp. MEBOG07; assembly: GCF_021869745.1. Taxonomy (NCBI): domain Bacteria; kingdom Pseudomonadati; phylum Bacteroidota; class Flavobacteriia; order Flavobacteriales; family Weeksellaceae; genus Chryseobacterium; species Chryseobacterium sp. MEBOG07. The sequence continues at coordinate 404,295 of NZ_CP084579.1, read as the reverse complement.
CAAGCAGAGAGTCCCGGTTTTCAGACTTAACAAAGACGGGAAAGACTTTTATGTGGATGAAAAAGGAATTGAATTCCCTATTTCAAGGACGTATTCGCACCCTTGCATGCTGGTAACCGGAAATGTACAGCCGGATGAATATGAGAAACTGGCAGAACTGGTTGAAAAGATAGACAAAGACGATTTTAGCAAGAAATACTTCATTGGGATTTCAAAATATAAAGAGAGCTATAATCTTCTGACGAGTGAAGGAAATTACAGAGTAGAGATCGGAGATCTTGATAATATTGATTTTAAAGTAAAAGGATTTAAAACGTTCGTGGAAAAATACCTCGTATATCAGGATCCTCAGAAGTACAGCATGGTTTCTGTAAAATACCAGAACCAGATTGTCACTACTTTAAACCCTTATTTTAAGGAAAACGACAGCATTTTGAAAGCTGGAAAAATGGAACTGGCAAAAGCTCCTTCTTCTGCAACTTCTGGCAAGAAGACTGAAATCAAGCCAAAAGTAGCAGAAACAAAAAAAACAAGCTCTGCACCGGCAAAACCGAAAGAGAGTACAAAAACACATACAAAAGAGACGAAAAAAACAGAGAAAAAATCAACCGCTAAGGCCCTGTCCAAACCAAAGCCAAAGGCAAAAGTAAAAATAGAATAAGTTATTCAGCACATTTAATACACAAATAGGAGATCCTCCTTAAAGGAAAAAAGTAGAAAAAATCAAATCGATATAAAAATGGAAAATCAAGAGTATTCAGTAGGTCTGGACATCGGGACAACAAAGATAGTCGCGATTGTCGGAAGAAGGAATGCACACGGGAAAATAGAAGTTCTCGGTGTAGGAAAAGCTAAAAGTCTTGGTGTTCATAAAGGTATTGTGAATAATATTTCACAAACCATTAATTCAATCAAGGCTGCAGTATCCGAAGCACAATCCAGTGCTGGAGTTCCTATCCGCAAAGTTACGGTAGGTATTGCAGGAAAACACATTCGTTCTCTGCAGCACTCCGATTATATTATGCGTGAACATCCTGATAAATTTATTACAGACGACGACATCGAAGCATTAAAAGATCAGGTAAAAAAACTGGTCATGCTTCCTGGAGAAGAAATTATCCATGTACTTCCTCAAGAATATAAAGTGGATTCCGAGGGTGAAATTCAGGAACCCGTTGGGATGCACGGAAAACGTTTAGAAGCAAACTTCCATGTCGTAGTAGGCCAAATGGGCAGCATCAGAAATATTGCAAGATGCGTTCGTGAAGCAGGACTAGAAATGGAAGCTCTTACGTTGGAACCACTAGCCTCTTCAGAAGCTGTTCTTACAAAAGAAGAAAAAGAAGCTGGTGTAGCCATTGTAGACATTGGTGGTGGTACAACAGATATTGCCATATTTAAAGATAATATCATCCGTCATACCTGTGTTATTCCCTACGGAGGCGGAATTATTACCGAAGATATCAAAGAAGGCTGTTCCATTATAGAGAAACATGCAGAACAACTGAAAGTAAAGTTTGGTTCGGCTGTTCCCGAATTAGAAAAAGACAGTACTTTTGTAACCATTCCGGGACTTCATGGAAGACCGGATAAAGAAATTTCTTTAAAAACCCTTGCACAGATTATCAATGCGAGAGTAGAAGAAGTTTTGGAAATGGTAAATACAGAGCTGAAAGCGTACGGAGCTTTTGAACAAAAGAAAAAACTGATTGCCGGAATTGTTCTTACCGGTGGGGGTTCAAACTTGAAGCATCTTCGTCAGCTGGCCAATTATACCACAGGTTTTGACAGCAGAATCGGTTTTGCGAATGAATATATCGCCAACGATAAAAATCAATATCTGAAAGGTCCTGAATTTGCTACGTCTATCGGGTTACTGATGGAGAGTTTAAAAATCAGAGACAAAAGACAGAATATTGATGAAGAGGTAGAAATTGTCACTGAACAATCAAAACCGGAAGTCGCTGTGGCACAGACAGAAACTGTTCAACCGGTTCAGCAGGCAACACCTGTTCAGGAGCAACAGTCTTTTGAGAGAGAAAAGCAAGAAAACAGAAAAGCGAAACTAACCTTCGGGCAGTCGCTTATGGAAAAAGTAAAAAAATTCTTTGAAGAAGTAGAATAAATATAAATGATAAAAGATTTTGATGAATTATACGTAAAATAAATTAATATTTATTAACTTAAAACGAATATCATTCACCAATTATCATCTATCAGTTATCAATTATTAAAAGTATAGTTATGGAAAATATAGGTACACAAGGATTTTCATTTGATTTGCCAAAAGGAAATTCATCCATCATAAAAGTAATCGGTGTAGGGGGCGGTGGAAACAACGCTCTGAAGCACATGTACGAAAAAGGAATTCACGGAGTAGATTTCGTGATCTGTAATACGGATGCTCAAACTTTAGATAATAACCCCGTTGCTAATAAAGTTCAGTTAGGAACAACCATCACAGAAGGTCTTGGTGCTGGTGCCGATCCTGAAGTGGGAGAAAAATCAGCAATCGAAAGTATTGAAGATATCAAAGCTGCTATGGGCCAAAACACCAAAATGGTGTTTATCACTGCCGGAATGGGTGGTGGTACCGGTACCGGAGCAGCCCCTGTCATTGCGAAAGTAGCAAAAGACATGGGTATCTTAACAGTGGGTATTGTCACTGTTCCTTTCAGTTTTGAAGGGAAAAGAAGACTAGACCAGGCTGAAAATGGTCTTGAAAAATTAAAAAATAATGTTGACTCCTTAATTGTTATCAACAATGATAAATTAAGACAACAGTTTGGAAACCTTGGATTCAAACAGGGATTCTCCAAAGCTGATGAAGTCTTAGCAAACGCTGCTAAAGGAATGGCAGAGGTTATTACGGGTTATTTTGATGTAAACATTGACTTTAGAGATGCTAAATCTGTACTTCAAAACTCCGGAACAGCTCTTATGTCTACAGGAACAGCTTCAGGAGAAAATAAAGCTGAAGAAGCAGTAAGAAAAGCTCTTGACTCCCCATTATTGAATGACAATAAGATTACAGGAGCTAAGAATGTTCTATTGTTGATCAGAAGTGGTGCAGAAGAAGTAACCATGGATGAGATCGGTATTATTATGGATCATATTCAGAAAGAAGCAGGAAATACCGCAGATATCATCTTCGGGGTGGGTGCTGATGAAGAATTGGGAGATGCTGTAAGCGTTCTTGTTATTGCAACAGGATTCTCTAATGATAACAAGAAATTTGCAGGCCCTACTGAGAAAATCAGAATCAGTCTTAACGATAGTTTTGAAGCTCCAAAAAACTCTCCTTTCAAAACAAGAGAGGAAAGAGAATCTGCTCCAGAAACCGCATATGACACCAATAGAAGCAATCATTTCAGATTAGATGATGAAGACCATAATACTCCACAGTTTAAGGTGACATCTATTGAAAAAAAAATGATTATTGAGGAGGAAGAAATTAAAACTGATGTAAGATTCTTTGATAAAGAGGAAAACACAGTAAATACCCCTGAACAACACTGGAGAAACGAAGAAGAAGGCGATCAGGAATACAGCTTGTTGTCTATTGATGAAGAAAATGAAGATCCGAATGATCTGGAGATCCAATCTTTCTCATTTGATTTTGAAAATAAAAAAGATGAGCCGCAATCAGGAAACACATTCAGCAATTCTTTTTCAGAGGAAAAATCTGTTGAATTCAGTTTCTTTGTCAACGAACCTGTCAGAAATGAGCCTAATACAGATTTTGGACAGCCAAAAGCAGAATTTAATACCCCTTCGAATGCTGCAGTAGCTGAGCCTGCTCAAAAGATTGAAACATTCTACCAGAAACAGGAAGAGCCAAAGGCAGAAACAAGATCAACTTTTGAAAATAAAACAGAAATTCAAGCCCCTCAAACTGAAGAATCGGAATTCACGTTTGTGAATAAAACGATGGATCAGGACAGAGTGGTTGAAAGAAGAAATAAATTAAAAGAATTCAATTCACGCTACCAGAATTTTGACAGCAAAAGTGAATTTGAATCTATTCCTGCTTTCAAAAGAAAAAATATTTCGATCGACGGAACCAATGCTTCAGACCAGAATATCAACACTTATCTATCTGACAACAATGGATCTATGCAGATCAGAGAAAACAGATTTTTAAATAAAGACGTAGACTAAAATTAATTTGAAAATGAAATAATTTGAGAATTTGAAAATTAACCAATTGGTAGGGACTATGAATTTAATGTATTAGCTAATTATTTTAATTAATAATATAAAAATCAATCATTTACCATTGCTTTTATTATTTTCAAATTATTTCATTTTCAAATTCTCAAATTATATATTTATGAGTTTAGAAAATATTATCAGTGAGGCTATAAAAACAGCCATGAGAGAAAAAGACAGAGTTGCTCTGGATTCTCTTCGTGCTGTAAAATCTCAGATTCTTCTTTTAAAAACAGAAGCAAGAGGCGTTGAAGTTTCTGCTGAGCAGGAGATCGCTATTCTACAAAGAATGATCAAGCAGCGTAAAGATTCTTTTGAGCAGTTTTCAGCTCAGGGCAGACAGGATCTGGCGGAAGTAGAAGAGGCTCAAATGAAAGTCATTGAGAAATTTTTACCTAAGCAGCTTTCTGCTGAAGAATTAGAAACAGAAATAAAAAACATTATTTCTGAAACCGGAGCTGAATCTCTTAAAGATTTAGGGAAGGTAATGGGAGCTGCCTCAAAAGCATTAGCTGGAAAATCAGACGGAAAAAGTATTTCCGAGATGGTTAAGAAGCTCCTTTCATAATGTGATCCGTGTTCCGGGATTTGGGTTGATTTCAAACCTCACATAACACGTATCTCATTCCATAACTAAGGATATACAACCTTTGCATATCGATTTGATTAAACAAGCCCGAAACTTTTCAGTTTCGGGCTTCGTTTTCTTTGGATATTAAAGTTTGTTAATCAGTTTTGATTCTAAACTAAAAAAAGAATTAAGATACTACCATATTTCAGAAAGTATTTAAGTGATTGATTGCTCGAGGGAAAGCCTTAAATGTTTTTTTCATGGTCGTTTGTTTTTCAGAATCATTTCAAATTTAATACTAATATTTTATTATTCCTAATTTTAATTCATCATTTTTTAAATATTATTACAATATTAATATCTGGTTAATTTTATATGACTAAACGATTGATAGTTTTTATATATTGAACAAACGCAAAGAATTTCTTAACTTTGTAACGATAAAAAACAAAATATATGTATCCAACAGATTTAGTAATGCCAATGAAGGCAGAGCTTACAGATAAAGGTTTCCAGGATTTAACAACTCCGGTTCAGGTAGAAGATGCACTGAAGCAGTCTGGAACTACACTATTGGTAATCAACTCCGTATGTGGATGTGCTGCAGGAGCTGCAAGACCAGGGGTAGTATACTCTTTGACAGGAGATAAAAAACCGGATCACTTAACAACTGTATTTGCAGGATTCGATACAGAAGCTGTGGTAGAAGCAAGAAAACACCTTGCTCCATTCCCACCAAGCTCTCCGTGCGTAGCACTTTTCAAAGATGGTGAATTGGTTCACATGCTGGAAAGACACCACATCGAAGGAAACCCTGCAGGAGCTATTGCAGCTAACCTTCAGGCAGCATACGATGAGTATTGTTAAGAAACAACAATCTAAATATCAAACCGTTACATATTTCGTAACGGTTTTTTTATTTAATTTCTGAAAAAATTTCCTGAAAATTCAAATATCATTATATTTGTTGGAATGGCAACCAAAGCACTTTTCAATACTGTAGTCAATTGGTTTATCCGTCAAAGGATAGATCAGATACAAAATTTCATGGACCATCCCATTGAAACACAGAAAGGTATACTCTTTTCTCAGTTGTTTCATGCAGAAGATACGGAGTATGGTAAATTATACGGATTCAATTCTATATCAAGTTATCAGGATTTTAAAAATAAAGTTCCTATTGTTACGTACGAAGAAATGGAGCCTTATATTGAAAAAGCAAGACAGGGACAAAAAGATGTAAGCTGGCCTGGTTATATCAAACATTTTGCAAAATCTTCCGGAACAACAAATGCGAAAAGTAAATTCATTCCTATTTCAGCGGAAAGTCTTGAATACTGCCATATGAAAGCCGGAAAAGATATGGTTTCCATTTATGCCAATAATCATCCTGAAAATCAGCTTTTTAATTATAAAAACTTACGTTTAGGCGGAAGTTCTGAACTGTATGCAGACTTTAACACCAAATTTGGCGATTTATCTGCTATTTTGATCGATAATCTCCCGTTTTGGGTAGAAATAACGACAACTCCCAGCAAGAAGGTTTCTTTGATGGGAGAATGGGAAAGCAAGCTGAAAGCGATCACCTCTGAAGTAAAAAATGAAGATGTGGGGAGTATCCTTGGGGTACCCAGCTGGATGATGGTTCTTCTTCAAAGAGTATTAAAGGAAACCAATATAGAAAATGTTTCCGAGCTGTGGCCTAATTTGGAGGTGTTTTTTCACGGTGGAATCAGCTTTAAGCCCTACAGGGAGCAATTCCGACAGATCATCGGAAAAAACATCAATTACTACGAAATTTATAATGCTTCTGAAGGGTTCTTCGGCATACAGGATAGATCTGACAGTGATGAAATGCTTCTGATGTTGGATTATGGAATATTTTACGAATTTATTCCTATGGATCAGTTTCATTTTTCGAATCCAAAAGTCGTAAGTCTGGAAGATGTGGAAGTTGGAAAAAACTATGCTATGGTTATCACAACCAACGGCGGTCTATGGAGATACCTCATAGGTGATACAGTAGTTTTTACTTCGACAAACCCTTTCAGAATAAAAATAACAGGAAGAACCAAACACTATATCAATGCTTTTGGGGAGGAACTGATGATCACTAATGTAGAATCTGCCCTGGCTAGAGCTTGTGAAGCTACAGGAGCACAAATCACTGATTTTACAGGCGCGCCGGTGTTTATGAAAGAAAATGAAGGGGGTGCTCACGAATGGATCTTTGAATTCAGTCAGCATCCGGATAATCTGGATAGCTTCGTTGATGCTTTTGATAAGCATTTAAAGACCATCAACTCCGATTATGAAGCGAAAAGATACAATAATATAACTCTTAAAAGACCGATTGTACACATCGCTAAAAACAACCTTTTCTATCATTGGCTGGAGGCCAAAGGAAAGCTGGGAGGGCAAAATAAAGTACCAAGGTTGAGCAATGACCGGGAATATATTGAACCTTTGCTGGAAATGAATAAATAAGAGAAAGAATTTTCCTTTCAAACTAATGAATAAAAAGCCGCAATCTCATTGAGTTGCGGCTTCTTATTTTACTTGCTTAAGTCTTCTTTTACTTTTTTAGCAGCTTCCTCTACTTTTGAAGCTCCTTTTTTCGCAGCATCTTTTGCATCTTTTCCTACTTCCTGCGCTCCGCTTTTAATATCTTTCCCAACTTTGTTCGCTTCAGTTTTGATATCCTGTCCTGCCTTATGAAGATCCTGTTTTGTCTTGTCTGCAGTAGCATCAATTTTATCTTTAGCTTTTTGGGCAGCATTATCTATCTTGTTTCCAGCTTCATCTACTTTAGTCTTAACGTCCTCTTTTGTTTTGTTGACTTTTGCACTATCAACAACGTTAGGCGTTTCCGTAACTGTAGTTGTTGTTGTTGTAACTGAGCCATCAGAACCTTCTACTTGTTCTGTTTTTGTGGTTGATTTTGTGCACGCTACAGTGAATACTGAGATCACTACAGCTGCAAGGATTTGCTTTTTCATATTATATATTTTTAATGATATTGATTTATTCTGTTTTGGTATTTTGTACAGATGGCCCTTCTGGAGCTTTCTTCTTTTCTGCGTCTGTTTTTTTCTTTTCCTCTTCCTGTTTTGCTTTGTTTTCTTTTTCAAGCTCTGCTTTAAGCTTACTTTCTTCTGCCTGAAGCTTTTTAGCCTGTTTTACAGAGTCTAGATATTGTGGTGAAGACATTCTTATCTTACGGGCAATATCTACTGAAACAGCTCCTGTAGAAAAGGAATCAACAGCAACAGTATCATAATGCATCTTAACATCCTGTTCAGCAGCGAAACCCGGAGATTCTTTCTTAGAGCAGGAGGTGAAGAGAATTGTAAAAATAAAAATCGCAGACAGTAAATTTTTCATGGAACTAATTTAGCAGAAATTCTGCAATTACAGGATAGTGATCCGATAATTTCACAGACTGGTCTACTTTATAACTTAGTGGAATAATGGATTTCGAAGTAAAGATATAATCGATCCTTAAAGGAACTTTATAATCATGAAAACTGCTTGCACTTCCCTTTCCTGCTACCAAAAAAGCATCCTGAAGATCTTTTCCGAGGTTATAATATTCATAAGAATTGGGAACAGAGTTGAAATCACCGGCTAGAATAACCGGATAAGGTGATAGATCTACCATTTTTCTGATTCTTTTTACCTGATCTTCATGTGCCTGAAATGTCGGCGTCATATGAGATAGTAAAGTAGAAACATTCCCAAAACCTAGTGCATCCAGCTTTGTAAACATCGATTTATGAAGTCTGAAAGGCTCCAGATAGACATTTATAATTCTGATAATTTTTCCATTGATATCTATATCAGCATAAAACGAATTTCCTCGTGCTTTTTCATCAATCAGCTCTGCCTGTCTTACAATTTTATGCTTTGTTTTAAGAATGACTGAAGGATATTTTATAAGATCTCTCCTCAATGCGCGATTGGTGTCTTTTTCCTGTACAAGGATAATATCAGCATCCTGTGCTTTGATATAGTCTTTTACTTTATCCCAGCCATATTCTCCATATTTCACATTGAAAGTCAATACTTTGATATCTCGAATTGTTTTTAAATTTTCTGTTTTGGGAGAAAAGTTGACCCAGCGTCTAATCGGGTTAATAAAAACAAGAGTCCCTAAAGCAAAGGCAATAGCAATTTTTTGTCTTTTAAAGACCCATACCAGCGTAAGAATAAGATACGTTGCCATTATGTAAGGGAAACCAAGAGAGAGAAGATTAAGGGTCCCTAAAAGATTAGGAGGAATCCACGCATTCCCTAATGTGCATAAGAGTAAAACAGCAACAACGATATGTATAAATAGTAATATCTGATTCGACTTCATAAAAACGGTCTTGGTACGGATGTTTTTAAGCAAAAACCCTACCAAGCAGTGAAACTTTAACTATTTTTATGATTACTTGCCCTCTGTTGAAAACTTTACAATCACCGGATAATGATCTGAAATTCTGACAGAACGATCTACTTCATAAGATAATGCACGTAATGATTTAGAAGAAAAAACATAGTCAATTCTGATTGGGAATTTATAGTCATGAAAACTGGTAGCACTTCCCTTTCCTGCTGTTAAAAATGCATCTTCAAGTCCTTCAGAAAGATGGTAATATTCATAAGAATTAGGAACAGAATTGAAGTCTCCGGTTAGAATAACAGGATACGGTGAACTTTCAATGGATTGTCTGATCAGGTCTACCTGCTCCTGATGCTTCTTAAAGGTTGGAATAAGTCTTTTAATAACATCTTTTACCTTTTGTTCATTGGTATCCGCATCCTTGCCAGGTTTTATCATATCTTTTTCAAACCTGAACGGATTAAGATAAACATCAATAAATCTGTAAACCTTTCCTTTTATTTCAATATCGACCTGTAACCCAGGAATCCTTACATTTTCATCTTGGGGTTCTAATAGTTTGTAACTGATAATTTTATGTTGAGTTAAAACGGTAAGACCCGCAGTAGGATTTGCTTTTTGATACCCTTCAAACTTATACACTACACCGGCATCTTCCTGTAAAAGAAGCACATCCGCATTTTGAGATCTCAGATAAGGTCCTATCTCTTCACCTCCTCGGCCGCCAGCTCTGGTATTGAAGGAAACCACTTTTATCTCAGACTGTCCTTTTTTAGGAGAGGAATAATTGACCCATCGTTTTACAGGATTGATAAAAGCCAACCCCATAAACATGAATACAAAAGCTCTCTTTTTCCAGCTGAATACCCAGAATATTGTTAGAATGACATATAAGATAATAAGCACCGGGAAACCTAAAGAAAGCAGATTAAACCAAGGAAAAACCTTCGGTGGAACATAAGCATTCAATAAAGTGCCCAGCAGTAAAAATAGAATTCCAAGATGCAGAATAAATAGGATGAGTCGGAAAGCCTTCACAATGTTATTTTAATTGAATCTATACAAATGCTTTTTCCAACTCAGTGCCAACAGCCATCCTACCAAAGCTCCTCCTACGTGAGCAAGGTGAGCAATGCCGCCCCCATTACCGGAAAGACCAAGGTATACAGAAACAACAACAATAATAGGCAGCAGATATTTTACTTTAATCGGAACAGGAATAAACATGATTCCAATTTTAGAATCCGGATATAATGTTGCAAATGCTGCTACTACTCCGAAAATAGCTCCGGAAGCACCCAACATAGGAGATTTTAACAATGTATAATAGCGACTTGATAGTTCCAGTCCTTCAGCTGTAGTTGCACTGATTTTCAAATCCCCCAAATAGTCAATGGCTGCTTTCGGGTAAATTTCAGATGCATTTAAGCCTAAACTTTGTAGGCCGGAAATAATTTGTTGAGCTTCTACAAAATTCCAAAGGTTAAATAGAAAAAATGAACCTAAGCCACTCGCAAAATATAATATCAGATATTTCTTTTCACCTAATGTCTGTTCCAAAATGGGCCCAAAGCTGAACAATGTAAACATATTGAATAAAATATGCATTATACCTCCAGATTCCTTAAGCGGAGCATGCATAAACATATGCGTAATAATCTGCCAAGATTCAAAATTGGGAGAAAAAGGATAAAAACCTGAAAGTGTATTGTATAAATTCGGAAGCAAAAAATTTGCAACCAAGTATACAATAACATTTATAATAATGAGATTTCTTGTAATCGGCGGTATATTGTTAAACATATTTTTTAAAATTTGTTTTTAAAATCATTAAACGGAACTTCATAGAAGCATCTCTTGCCGTCCGGTAAAAATTCCGGGAAGCCTAATGCTGTAAAATCTTTGATAAGCTGTTCCGCATCTTTTTTATAAATAAAGTCAAATCTTGACTTCGACTGCATTTTATTCCATTGGTTATGGTAATACTGCATAAATTCATCTTCTGTCTTATATTCCAGAATTTCAAAAAGATTTTCCAGGAACTGCATAGCCTGTGTTTCTTTCAGTCCCTCAGGAAGTGAATCTATTCGAAGTACACTTTCATGTGCAATTTTCATGTCAAACCCTAATTCCGGAAGATATTTTTTGATCGAATTGTATTTTGTCTTTTCAATCTCATTCATATGATACTCCAGAGAAAAAAGAAGAGCATGACTGTTTGTACCTGATTTTCTGGTAGATTTGTTACCATCAGAAACTAATAACCTATGCATTCTCCCCAAATCCAGCATTAGTGTCACATCCCCTTTATTGAAAAGCCAGTACCCGTTGGGAAGTCTCATAAGATCTTCGTCAAAATCTTCATCCTCAAATAAATTGATTTTTGAAGGCTCTGCCGTAATATTCTGATGGTACATTTCCGTAAGGTTCTGAATTTCCTCTGGATGCACTACAATTTTTTCTTCCAGAAACGGATTATAATCTTTGTCTACAATGATTTCAGGCATTTTTACAAAACCATTTCCTTTGCTTGGAATCGGCTTATTCATCATTTGATCTAATTCCGGATCTCTGTCAAAATCAAGGCTTGGAGAAACATTGTAGATCCCTAATGATCTTTTAATGGTTGATCGAAGCAAGGCAAAAATAAGGTGCTCATCTTCAAATTTCACCTCTGTTTTCTGCGGGTGGATGTTCACATCTATTTTCTCCGGATCAAGATCCAGGAAAAGGAAAAATGACGGCACATATCCAGGTTGAAGAAGTCCTTCAAAAGCTTCCTGTACTGCTTTATTGAAGTAAGGGCTTCTGAAATATCTTCCATTCACAAAAAGAAACTGCTCGCCTCTTGCTTTCTTGGCACCTTCAGGCTTGGCAACAAACCCATGAAGCTTGCACCAGATAATATCTTCTTTGATAGGAATCAAAAGCGGCTGAAGCTTTCTTCCGAAAACATCAACAATACGCTGCATCTGACTTCCTTTTCTCAGTCTGAAAACAGCTTCATCATCATGAAAAAGAGAAAATTCCAAATTCTCATGAGCCAATGCAACACGCTGAAATTCATCAATTACGTGTCTGAATTCAATATTATTATTTTTCAAAAACTTCCTTCTTGCAGGAACGTTATAAAAAAGATTCTTTACTAAAAAGTTTGATCCGTCTGATGTCTGAATAGGGTCCTGAAACTGAAAAACTCCACCTTCGATATAAATATTAGTCCCAATGGAGGTGTCTTTCTGCTTGGATCTAAGTTCCACCTGGGAAACCGCTGCAATAGAAGCTAAAGCTTCACCACGGAAACCTTTTGTTGAAATCTTAAAGATATCTTCTGTCGCTTTAATTTTGGAAGTGGCATGTCTCTCAAATGCCATTCTCGCATCTGTTTCGGACATCCCTTTTCCGTCATCTACCACCTGAATAAGGTTTTTCCCGGCATCCCTGATGATCAATTCAATTTTCGTTGCATCTGCATCTATAGCATTTTCCAAAAGCTCCTTCACAATGGATGCAGGGCGCTGCACCACCTCTCCCGCTGCAATTTGGTTGGCTACATGATCCGGTAAAAGCTGAATAATATCTGACATAAAAACGTAAATCAACTTACAAAAATAGTCAATGAAAACGGGAATTAAAACACTAAAATCGTGATTTAATATTTAATTATCAACATTTTTGCCCATTTATCCCCAACCATTTTTTTTAATGTTTGTAATGAAGGGCTTTAGCAAGTTTATTTATTTGATCCGAAAATTTTCATTTATATACCAATGAAAATTGGCGAAAAACAACCAAAATATTGATATGCGAGATAATTTTTCACAAAAACGCCCCTATTTTATAATAAAATAAGGGCATTTACAGCTAGTTTATACAAAAAATTAATAGTGTGTTTTATATTTTAATCCTCAAAGACAAGCTTTCTTTTTTCTTCTCTTTTAGGAATTCCATGGATTTTCTCATAAAGGTAAGCCAAGAGGTTAGCCTTTTTATAAATCCTGTTGTATCTGTACTTCGTATTGAAGTGACGCACATGAATTTTATAGGCATCATACCCAATTACAATCAACAGACATAAACTGATCACGTAGAATACCCTGAACTCCAGATAATAATAAGTCAATCCAGAGAAGACGGCTCCCGTGACGTAAGCAAGCATAATACTCATCAGCAGTTTTGCTCTACCAATCAGCTCTCCGTTTCTTCTGTATTTTTTCTGTGTAAACATAGATACCAGGATTCCCAAGTCGGTGGTTGTTCCGGTAAGGTGGGTGGTCTTCACAGAGAAATTGGAGATACTTGCCGTCAATCCGTTTTGCAATCCGGTGGCAAAAAGCATCAGGGCTACCAAATATTCTGTCTCTTCTAATGTTTTCTGATAATAGAACTGCCCATACACCCCTACAAAAAGCAGACATATAATTTCCAGCACAATAGGCATAGAATGGGCAAAGTATTTACTTTTCTTATTAAAATTGATCACAATAAAGTTGGATAGAAAACTTCCGAAGAAGAATAAAAATATCCATCCGCCTACTACGCCTACCTGAGTCCAGTTTCCTTTACTGATTTCTGCCGCCAAAATAGCGTAGTGTCCCGTTACGTTCGATGTAAAAGAGAGAAATATCAATAGGGAAGCAATATTTATAGTACCCGCCGTAAAGGCAGTCAGCGTCCCCAACCTGATATTGTCTCCCAGTGTCCTGCTGTTACTATAATTTCTTAACATTTTTTATCTTTTTAAATAGTGTTTAATTTTTAGACCTCTACAAAGATCTCCGCCAGTCTTCCTCTTTCCGGAAGTCTTTCTCTTACTTCAACCGTAATTTCACGAGACTGCAGCTCTTTGCATTTTTTGATATAAGGAATAAGGTCGAATTTCCCTTTTCCTTTGCTTTTGATAGATGGAGAATAATATGCCTCTTCAATATTTTCCGCTTTTACATACTGGTTGAATGTTCTTTGGAAGCTTCCTGTAAAAACATCGCAGATAACTTTATTCACCAGATGAGGGTATTTATTACTGATTATTCCATAGGCATCACAAAACTCTTCAGGTCTGATTTTATTGAAAACCGATGTTTTGGTCGTGAATAAAAGGTCTCTGATAGAATCTCCCGAATCGTATCCGGAAGTCAGAAGGATATTATATTGATTCTGATCTTCTGATGCATCTTTCTCCTTAAGTACTTTTTTCAATATATTCAATGACTCAAGAGAGTAATCTGTCGCAATTAAAATTGTTTTAGCCATGTTCTTTATTATTTTGTATTGTGTTATCTTTTTGATAATACAAAACTAGAACGACCAAATTAGAAGATCTTTGGAATGGAATTAAAATGTGATTAAAGAGATTAAAATGAGATTAGAAAATTGTTAAGGGGGTGTTAACATGGCAAAAAAGCAAAATCGCAAAAGGGCGAATGGCTTATAGAAGTTATTTGCTATAAGATTGTTTTTCAGACTAATAAAAGAAAAAAAAGAGTGTCGTAAGCTGAAAACACCCATAAAGGAAGATCCTTATCTGCCTATTCGCTTATTCCCCTTTCTGCATCATACTATAGAAATTCGGGAAACGCATTTGTACAGTTGTTCCTTGATTTTCGTGTGAACTTACGATCAGTTCGCCATGGTGCATTCTTACGATGTTTCTTGCCAACGGAAGCCCGATTCCGTAGCCTTCATAGTTGTTTGTATTGGAGGCTCTGAAGAATGGGTCGTAGATTTTATTCATTTCTACTTCAGGAATTCCGATACCGTTATCTTTTATAATGATGTAGACATCTGTATTGGTGGCTCCTAAAGAAACTTTTACCTGCTGGAAGTTAGAATATTTACAGCCATTACTGATGATATTGGCAACGGCAAGATGGAGAAGCTGTTCATTTCCCTGTACCTTTAATTTCTTCGGATTATCGGGAAGCATACTGATATCAAGGTAAATATTATTTCTGGAATCAATTCTTCTCAGGGTTTCAATGACATCCCAAAGCAGCTGGTCGATTCTTACTTTATCCATTTTCTGGATCTTTCCGTCAAAACCGGTTTGGGCAATCATTAGTAAAGCTTTGATCTTTTTATCCAGCTTTTCGGCTTCATCCAGAATGATTCCTAGGGTTTCTTTGTATTCGTCAGCTGTTCTACTGATAGAAAGTGCAACGTCTGCCTCTCCCATAATTGATGTAAGAGGAGTTCTCAATTCATGAGATACATTTCCGATCAGGTGATTCTGGGTTTCAAAAGAGGTTTCAATACGGTTGAGCATATCATTGAAGGTATCCACCAATTCATTAAGCTCCTTATTGTCCGCCTGAGCCTCTAGCCTTAAGTGAAGGTTTTCAGAACTGATCTCCTTTACTTTTCCTGTAATTTTTAAGATCGGTCTAAATAAAGTTTTAGACAGATAAAAAGAAAAGATCATACTGAAGAACAGCGAAAGTACAATACAGGTAAGCAGGGTTCTTTTTAAAAAGCCAAGATAATAAACGACGTAATGGTTTTTAGCCGAAGCAATCGCAATATAATCTTTATCATCATACCTGAAGCTCTGACCTATATAATAAAATTCCTCATCATTATAATTGGATTCACCTTGTTTGATAATATTTTTAAAGAAATAATCCGGAATATGAACTTCCTGAGAAATCTTCTTGAAATTGGAATCCGTAGGCACCGCGAAAACGTAGTCTTTTTCCATCGGAAGCTCCTCATCATTCAGACTGCTGAGAACATAGTTTTCCGGAAGATCGAGGTGATCTTTGCTTTTTTCAATCTGAACAATGGTTGCCGTTCTGATCTTTAGCAGTTCATAAAATCTCTGATGTGAAAAATTAACGATTGAAAAGTACACCAAACCACTGAACAGCAAAATGATGGCTGTAAAAACCAACATCAAAAGCACCATCGTTTTGGTCTGATTTGTAATCACTTTATTAAACATACATTATGTTTTTTTCAATACATACCCCATTCCTATTACAGTATGAATTAGTTTGTTATCATCCTGATGATCCAGCTTTTTCCTTAAATAGTTGACGTAAACATCTACTACATTGGTTCCCAGCTCATAGTTTACTCCCCATACCGCATCCAGAATTTCCGCTCTTGAAATTACTTTTTCAGGGTTATTCAGGAAATACAGCAGAAGTTTGTATTCTGTTGATGTCAGAGAAATATCTTCTCCTGCACGGCTCACCTTCTTGGTATAATCATTTACCATCAGGTCTGAAAACTGAAACACATGTTCATTATCAGGCTCCGGTTCAGCGATTTCCTGAGGTCCATTGTTGTTGCTTCTTCTCAACAAAGACTTCACACGCGCTACCAGTTCAATGAATTTAAAAGGTTTTACCAGATAATCGTCTCCTCCACTTTCCAGTCCGAGAACGATATTTTCAGATGTTCCCAAAGCTGTAAGGAATAAAATAGGAACACTCTGATTGGTTTTTCTTATTTCTTTACATACATCCAGACCATTCATTTCCGGAAGCATAATGTCCAAAATTACCAGATCGAAATCATTGGCCTGCACCAATTGCACTCCTGTACGACCATCAAAAGCCACAGAAATTTCATATCCATTTTCCTGAAGTCCTTTTTTGATAAAAGAAACTACACTGGTTTCGTCTTCGATAAGAATAATTTTTTTCATAGATGAAATAAGGAGTTTTACAAAAATAGGGAAATTTTCTTGGGATGGGCAAAAAGGGAAATTAGCGATTCAATTCTTTTCAAAAGAAAACCTGCCTTGTTGTTCTTTCACATCATTGGCCTCCTTCAGCTTTTCATCCTCTATAATAATTTTCAATGAATTGATTCCCGCCCTTGTCCAAACTCTATAGAATAATATTACCTTTGCTTTTAATAGAATGACGAAAAAATAATTCAGGTTAAATTGCACAGCGTATGAACGACTTTTTAATAGGTATCGGTAAGAGATTAAAGGATATTAGAAAAAAGAATAATTTAACCATCAACGAACTGGCTTTCAAAGCGAATGTGAGTAACGGTCTTGTTTCTAGGATTGAAAATGGAAGAACAATTCCTTCGCTCCCTGTTTTACTGGATCTGATTCAGTCTCTTGAGATTGATGCCAGTTATTTTTTCGAAGGAGTGGAGAAAAAGTCCCATGCCAAGTTCATTTATGTTCCGAAAGAAAGCCAGCAAACCATAGAAAAAGAAGTAGAGGCTGAAGGATTCAAGTATATGCATATCTTCAGCAAAAGCCTTCATTCTTTGGGTTTTGAAGCGGTATTATTGACTCTTGAACCTCATTCTAAAAGAGAAAAGGTAATTACAGATGCCTGGGAATTCAAATATATCCTGAAAGGAGAAGTAAAGTATCTAATTGATAATGAGGAGATCATCTTAAAAGAAGGTGATTCTTTATATTTCAACGGAAAGTTTCCTCACGTTCCGGTAAGCATCAGCGATGAAAGCTGCGTGATGCTTGTTCTTTATTTTTATACTGCTTAACTGCGTTCTTTTTTAACGCAAAGTTTTTATCTAGCAAACCCACGACCTTTAAGAGAGCAAAGAATGGAATCAATTTCATTGATTCTTTCTAAGCGTATACCTAATAATTACACTTCATTAACGACAACGTCGCAACCTTTGCTTCCTTAAAACATATCCGTTGACTTATTAAACTTTGCGTTTAAATAATAATCACTTTTTTATCTATTTTTCCTATCATTCTTCTATTTCCAATTTCTATTCAAATATAAAAGTTTACAAATATGCAACTTTTACTTTTCCATTTTCTTCCAAGATGAACGAAATATTAACCAAAACAGGCTTGTTTTCGGAAGATTTCTATTCCTTTTATTTTTAGTAAACATTTGCGAAAAGTATTGAAATAGTGAATTTAAACTTTCTTTCAACCTGTTTTCAAAGGCTGGCATTAATGGGTTTAAAAGTAAAATAGGCGTAACAAATAGCACTTATTTGTTAAATAATACTTAACACAAAATATTTATATATATTAAAATTATTGGCGTGATTTGCATAAAAAATTTAATATATGTAAAAATGAAAACAAATTTAGAGAAATTACTTACCCTTGTTTTTGTCTGTTTCATAGTCTTTATTTCAGCGCAGAAACAATTAATTATAGGAACGGTTCTTGACGACAGCCAGCCTCTCCCCGGGGCAACAGTCAAAATAAAAGGCTTATCTAAGAATATAGCGACTGATATTGAAGGAAAATTTACCATTAACGATATCAAAGAAGGTCAATATATTTTACAAATCAGCTATATCGGTTATGAATCTACAGACATCAATATTGATCTGAAATCAGAGCAAACGGTAGATTTGGGAATCATCAAACTTTCTCAGCCGCGAAAAAACATTGATGAAGTTGTTGTTACCGGAACGTTGAAAAATACGGAAGCAAGAGCTTTAAACCTTCAGAAAAATGCGATCAATATCACCAATGTAATTGCTTCTGATGGGATTGGGAAACTACCGGATAGAAATGCAGCAGAGACGGTACAGCGTGTACAGGGAGTTTCTATCGAAAGAGACCAGGGAGAGGGAAGATTTGTTTCTCTGAGAGGACTTCCGCCATTCTGGGCCTCTACAACCATCAACGGGAACAGACTACCTACTGCTGAAGAAGAAACAACATCCAGAGCAACAGCATTTGACTTCTTTCCTACGGAACTGATCTCTTATGTGCATGTAAATAAGTCTTTTACCCCTGATATGGAAGCTGACGGCATAGGAGGTGGTGTGAATTTTATCACCAAAACGCCGCCTATGAAAACAGAGTTCAAAGCAACGGTAGGAAGCGGATATAATGCTAAGTCTGACAAAGGGGTTTACAACCTTGGATTTTTATATGGCGGAAGAACAAAGGATAAAAAATTCGGGTATCTATTTAATTTTGCCCATTTCATCAGGAATTGGTCTACGGATAATTTTGAAGCGAGAAGAAGTGGTGATGAAGGGGTTTTCAGACTGGAGCTTCGTGATTATAACGGAGTCCGAAAAACAACAGGGATCAATACTGCTTTTGAATATGTATTATCTCCAAAAACCACGTTTTATTTAAAAGGAATGTATGGTACGCTTTCGGATGATGAAACACATTATAAGCACAGAATCCGATTTGACAAATTCAGCAGTGCCAACAATACCGCAAGAGTGGAGCTTCAGAATATCCACAACTTATTGATTACAGAACTTACTTCTGTGTCTTTGGGAGGTATTCATAATTTAAATAAAGGAAAGATCGACTGGGATCTATCTTACTACGACAACAAATTCAAGTATGGAAATATTCCTGACAAACAGAACAATTCTTACTATGCTATTAAATATACTCAATCCGGTGTAGGCATCAATCCTGATTATATTTCAAATCATGGAAACGGGCCGAGAGCCTACTGGAAAGCTGATGGCGGAAAGTTAGATTATAAAAATCCGGATGCTCTTTTCGGTTTCTACAGCGATCCGAACTTTAAAATGGATGCTTCTCAGATGAGATTTACAGATCTTGAATTCTATAAGGTTTTTGTAGAGGAAAAAGATAAGATTGTAGCAGCATTCAACCATGAGATCAATGCTTCTGATAAGCTTACTTTAAAATATGGTTTTAAATACAGGGATAAAGAGCGTAATGCCAGATTCTCTGATATTTTCTACAACTGGAGCAGCGGAACAGCTCCTCTTCTGTCTGATTATTCGCAATATATCACGACACAAGCCAACGGACCGAAATATTTAAGTGAAATGAATGCCCACATCGGCAATACTTTTGGCCCGGTACTTTCTACCACCGGAATGAACCAGTTTTGGTATCAGAATCAGGGAAATTTAAAGATCAATACAGCAGATTCCGAAGCATTGGAATATAATAAAGCATTAGGAAGAAACTTTGATGTGCTTGAAAAACATGCAGATGCTTATGGAATGGCCACGTATAAACTGAACGATAAAATCACCATTTTAGGAGGAATCAGATTATCCAACACCAATACTAAAGTGAAAGGATACAGTGTGAATGATGATGTTCTAACCCCTGTAGAAAATACCAAAAATTACCTGGCAGTGCTTCCGATGATTCATTTGAAATATACGCTGAATGATAAAACCAACCTTCGTTTTGCCGCGACAAGAACTTTTTCAAGACCGAATTTTGGAGATCTGACTCCTGGTGGTACTTATAGTGAAGCGGATAATGAGTTTAAAGGTGGAAATCCAAATCTTAATCCTACGTATTCTTTGAATTTTGACCTGATGGGAGAATATTACTTTTCCAATGTAGGAATTCTGAGTGGCGGCGTTTTCTATAAATCGATTACAGATCCTATTTTCCAGGATTCTTTTATCGGAAATTATAATGGAATGAATGGAGTACAGTTTACGGCTCCCAACAACGGAAAAGCAGCATGGCTGGGAGGTATTGAGCTGGGAATTAATAAAAGATTCGACTTCCTTCCAGGGTTTTTACAGTATTTCGGAGTTCAATTGAATGCCACATTCATGACTTCTGAAATGGAGAAACCTAGCGGAAGAAAGGTAGCTCTGCCGTACCAGGCAAAGGAATTGTATAATGCACAGCTTTTCTTTGAGAAAAAAGGATTCAACGCAAGACTGGCTTATAACTATAAAGGAAAATACGCTGTAGAATATGCTGAAGACGATATCAATGATTCTTATTATGGTAAATACAGCAATCTGGATTTCGGAGGTTCTTATCAATTTACGAAATACCTGACTTTGTATGCAGATGTGAACAATATTCTGAACAAGCCTCTGATCTATCATTTCGGTAAAAATGAAGACCGTCCTGAGCAGGTAGAATATTATGGCGTAAGATTCAATCTTGGAATAAAACTGAACTTCTAAATCATGGCCAGAACCATCAATAAAAAAACATTAGTAACACTGAGGGCAGCTTTTGCCGCTTTCGGTGTTTACTTCTGCATGTACGGGTTCCGAAAACCTTTTACTGTAGCTTCATTTGAGGGACTTGCCTATTTCGGGGTTGATTATAAGATTCTGATTATTATTGCCCAGGCTGTAGGGTATTTCATCTCAAAATTCATCGGAATCAAATTTATTTCCGAACTGAAACCTCAGAAAAGAATTACTTATCTCTTTACTTTCATTGCTATTGCTGAACTTGCCTTATTAGGATTTGCAGTTGTTCCTGCTCCTTACAACATTTTGTTTATGTTTATCAATGGTATTCCGTTGGGAATGATCTGGGGAATTGTCTTCTCCTACATTGAAGGACGCAAAACGACAGAAATTATAGGGTTATTTTTATGTTCAAGCTTTGTGGTTTCTTCAGGTTTTACAAAATCTGTGGGAAAATTTCTGATGGATACTTTCAACATTTCAGAATTCTGGATGCCCTTTGCTGCCGGACTTATTTTCATCATCCCTTTACTGCTTTTCGGACTGCTTTTAAATAAAATCCCGAAGCCTACGGAAGAGGATATTTTGCTTAAAAACAAGAGACAGCCGTTGAATGGAAGAGAAAGAAGAGCACTTATCCAGCAGTTTTTTATTCCTATTGTGTGTATTATATTTCTGTATATCTGTTTAACGGTTTTAAGGGACTTCAGGGATAATTTCAACCGTGAAATCTGGGATGGCCTTCATTTTAGTTTTGACAGCTCTATTTTCACCTTAACGGAAATCCCTATTGCAGTAATGGTACTGCTGATCTTAAGCTTTATGGTAAAAGTAAAGAACAATAAAAAGGCGTTTGCCTACTATCATTATATTCTTTTTGCCGGAATTATTACGGTAGGACTTTCTACCTATCTGTTTCAGCAGGGCTCACTATCCCCTTTTTTATGGATGACCATTTCTGGCTTCGGAATGTATATCTGCTATATTCCTTTCAACGGAATTTATTTTGACCGAATGATTGCAGCATTTGAAATCAAAGGAAATGTAGGTTTTCTGATCTACATTGTAGACTCATTCGGGTACCTTGGAAGTGTCTTGATTCTGTTGTACAAAAACTTCGGATCAGCTCAGACTTCATGGCTTAATTTCTATATCAACTTAAATTATATTATAACAATCGCTGTTTTAATTCTCTCGGTGATTGCTTTTCTGGCTTTCAGAAATAAATCGAAGCCAAAATCAAACTCAAACTCTAATCAATTCATCAATTTCGATACGTCGAAAATTTTATAAATAATAATACAATGACAACAAAATTTGATTTACTCGTTGTAGGAGGTGGAATTTTAGGAACATTCCACGCTTATCATGCGCTGAAGAAAAATCTTAAGGTCGCTTTACTGGAAAGAAATTCTGTTCCTCAGGGTGCCACGGTAAGAAACTTCGGACAGGTAGTGCCTTCCGGAATGGATCTTAAATGGCAGAATTTCGGAAGAGAAAGTCTGGCCATATATAATGAACTTCATGATCAGGCAGATCTTACCATCAGACAAAATGGATCTGTATATATCGCTTCCAATGATGAAGAGCTTCAGCTGATTGAAGAGCTTTATGAAATCAACAGAAACAATGATTATGAATCTGTTTTGCTATCAAAAAACGACTGCATCAAGAAGTTTGACGGGCTTCGTTCCGATTACTGCAAAGGAGGTCTGTTTTTCCCACAGGAACTTTCTGTAGATTCTGCAGATATGATTGTAAAGCTTCATAAGCTGCTTCAGGAAAAAATGGGATTGCAGATTTTCTACAATACAACGGTACTGGAAACCCATGAAGATGATCAGAAATGCACGGCGGTAACAGCAGACGGAACGGAATTCAATGCTTCTAAAATCATTATCTGCGGAGGACACGAATTCAAAACTTTATATCCTAAAGTATTCAATGACAGCGATCTGGAAGTAAGCAAACTTCAGATGCTTCAGACCAAACCGCAGGGAATCTATTCGCTTCAGGGAAATATTCTTACGGGGCTTTCTATCAGAAGATATGAATCTTTCGGTGAATGTGCTTCTTTTCAGAAAATCAAGGCTTTAGAAGATCAAAATTCATTTGAGAAGAAATATGGTGTTCATATTTTATTCAAGCAGGCTCTTGACGGTTCTGTCATCATAGGCGATTCTCATGAATATGCTGATGCTAAAAATGCTGATGATCTTGGATATGATCTCAATATGGAGATTGATGAGTTTATGATTCACGAGGCTAAAAAAATTATTGATCTTCCCACATATGAAATCCAGAGAAGATGGTTTGGAATCTATTCCCAGTGCAAAACAAAAGATCTTTTTGAGCACAGCCCATCTGCCAACATTCATATTGTAACGGGTATCGGTGGAAAAGGAATGACGGGAAGCGGAGGCTTCTCCAAATTTAATATTGAAAAAATCTACGCATAAAATTTAAATGAAAAATATAGAATTACTGGTTCTGGATATGGCCGGAACAACAATTGATGAGGACAATGTAGTATACAAAACGCTTACGAATGCTGTGAACGATTATGGCTATGTGGTAAGCCTGGAAAAGGTATTATCCAGCTGTGCCGGAATGGAAAAACTGGAAGCCATTACAAGTCTTTTAAAGGAAATCAATGGCAATCAAGAGGATGCCCCTGCTATTTTTGAAAATTTTTCTGACCAGCTAAAGGAATCCTATAAAAACCTTGAGGTAAAACCTATTAACGGAACCGAGGATTTTCTTCTAAGCATGAAGTCTCAAAACAAAAAAATCGTTTTGAATACAGGATATACTTCTGAAATCGCTCATCAGCTTTTGAATAAGCTCAACTGGAAAGAAAGCATTCATTTTGATGCTTTGATTACCGCAGATGATGTCTCAGAAAGCCGTCCGAGCCCTGAAATGATTCTTCTTGCGATGAAAAAATTCAATATTACTGAAGCCAATAAGGTTTTAAAGGCAGGAGATTCTGTGATTGATATCGAAGAAGGTAAAAATGCGGGCTGCGGACTAACGGTTGCTGTACTTTCAGGGGCTCAAAGCAGAGAAGAGCTTCAAAAAGCGTCGCCTGATTATATTCTGAATACCATTTCGGAGGCTGAAGGTCTTCTTTAGCATCCTCTTTTTCAACTTATTTTTTTTAATACTTCTTGGCACAAATGTTTTCATGGATACTTCTATTGAAAATGTTTGTGTTTTTTTAACCACCCCGTCAAAAATTCTTTGAATTTTTGCCACCCCTCCAAAGGATGGGAATATAGGACGTTCGATTGAATATTTATTAAAACTAGAAACTTCAAGCAAGCTTTTGTGGACTTTCTATTCACTAAGTCTTTAGCTTACAATAAGTAATGTCATTTTTCTTTTGTGACTTTTGTGGTTAGCATTCAAGCTTTTTTAATTATCAATAAATTAATTTTCAGTTCACACATGTTTACAAATAGTAAACTAATTTTACAATAGTTAAAAATAAATTACTATTTGTAAACTTTTACGATTTAAAAACCCTTTTTCCCCATGAAAACAAAACTATTCTCAATGGCTGTTGTAATGAGCTGTTTCCTTGGAGCTCAGACCAAAAAAGTTCTTTTTATCGGTATTGACGGATGCCGTGCAGATGTAATGATGTCTACCCCCACTCCTAACATCCAAAACCTCATTAGTCAGTCCATCTATTCTATTGACGGGCTTTGCGCTTCCACTACCTGGAGCGGAAACGGATGGAGCACGATGCTTACAGGCGTATGGCATACCAAACACAATGTTCAGGACAATAATTTTACCAATCCGAACTATGTCAATTATCCTGACTTTTTAACAAGAGCAGAAACCTTCAATCCCAGTCTGAAAACGATTTCTCTTGCTCACTGGGCCCCCATCAATGATAAGATTGTACAGAATGCTGATGTAAAAACTAATCTAGCAACAGATCTTGCCGTGAAAAATGCGGCCGTAACCGCTTTGCAGAATGATAATCCTGATATTCTATTCGTAGATTTTGATGATGTAGACCATGCAGGACATTCTTATGGTTTTGCTTCCAGCGTTCCACAATATGTGTCTTCTATTCAGACGACAGATACTTATATAGGAGAAATTGTGGCCGCTATGAAAAACAGGCCTTCCTATAATAATGAAGACTGGCTGGTAGTACTGACCACAGATCATGGAGCCATTGAAAGCTCTCACGGAGGAGGAAACCTTTCAGAAAGAAATATTTTTACGGTGTATTCCAATCCCGGATTTACACCACAGCAGATCAGCAAAACCGTTCTGGAATCTAACAAAACGTTTAATCAGTTGAATTTCCCGGCGGGAACTTATGCAAAACCTGCTAACCAGACTCCTTTTAATTTTGGATCGAATCAGGATTTTACGATTGAATTTTGGGTAAAGCCTAATGAAGCCTACTCCAGTGATCCGGTGATGATCGGGAATAAAAACTGGGCAAACGGAAAAAATAAAGGGATTATCTTCTCAGGATATTCCGGGCAGACTTTCAAGATGAATATTGGTGACGGTACGAACAGAATTGATCTTGTTGGCGGAAAAGTGGAAACCAATAAGTGGAAACATATTGCTGCCAGCTTTGACAGAGATGGTCTTGTAACCCTTTATGAAGATGGTGTTCCTGTAACTTTTGCTAAAATGAATACCATTGGAAATATTGATTCCGGGCTTCCTTTCACATTAAATCAGGATGGAACCAATACCTACGGGATCAATCTTGCCGCTTCTTATAAAGATGTAAGAGTTTGGAAATCTGCTCTTCCCAATGATGTCATCGTGAACTGGGCTAACCAGGATATTACACCTTCGCATCCTTATTATTCTCAGCTATTGGGCAATTGGAGATGTAATGAAACCTCAGGAAATACGTTGACAGATTCAAGTCCAAATGGCAATAACATGACGGTGACAGGTTCTCCAGCCTATAATGCCAATACAGTCAACAATTTTAAAATTTACGATTATACCTCAACAACAAGAGAAACCGACCACTTCCCTACGGTATTGAACTGGCTTTGTATTCCGGTACAATCTTCATGGGGAATTGATGGAATCAACAGAATTCCTGCTTGTATCAACGAGGTTCTGACAACAAAAGAAACGAAGGTAACAACTGATGATTTTAAGGTATATCCAAATCCTGTTTCAACATTCATCGGAATCCAGTACAAGTCTGATGATAAGGAAATTAAAGCAGAAATCATCGATAGTAAAGGGGCTCTTGTTTCTACAACCCGTTTACAGTCTTCGAGAGGATATTACGATGAGAAAATTAGTATTGGAAATATTCCGGCAGGCGTATATTTCATTAAAATCAACGGAAGCAAAAAGTCACTGACCAAGACATTTATCAAGAAATAAAACAGTAAAGCAATTAGATTTAATTTTAATATTAGAACAAGGATATTCCTATCCGAGTTCTAATATTTTTTTTGTTATCTGTTCAGAGTCAGTTCCATTTGCACATCTACACGGTCATAGCCGGCATCTACGATGGGAACATGTACAAAACCTATTTTTTCATAAAGCTTTATGGCCGGAACCAGTACCGAGT
This sequence comes from Chryseobacterium sp. MEBOG07, assembly GCF_021869745.1. Lineage (NCBI taxonomy): Bacteria > Pseudomonadati > Bacteroidota > Flavobacteriia > Flavobacteriales > Weeksellaceae > Chryseobacterium > Chryseobacterium sp. MEBOG07. The sequence continues at coordinate 377,670 of NZ_CP084579.1, read as the reverse complement.
TGGTTTCCAGGACTACTTTTTCAGCATTCAGGTTCTTCGCCAGATCGATCAATGTCATTCCCAGTAAATATCCTATTTTTTTACCCTGAGCTTTAGGGCTTACTGCCATCTTGGAAAGCTCAAAAGTAAGAGGCTCATCTTTCGCCTTCACTAATGCACAGGTTCCTACTGCTTCTCCATTCAGCAAAGCAAAAGCAATATATCCTCCTTTATTTAAAATCTGTTCTTCAGGATGATCCAACAGCTTATAATCACTGGCTTCCATCACAAAGAATGTTTTGATCCATTCTTCATTCAAAACTTTGAAAGCTTCTTTATATTCAGGTTGATACCTTATTATGGTCACTTCATTATTCATATCATTCATCTTTTTAAATGGTATTAAATTCTATTTTTAATCATTTTTCCCAGTTTTTCCAGATCATTTTCTACGCGGTCTGTCCATTCCAGGGCGTAATTCAACCGCATACAGTTCTGATACTGATTATATTGTGAAAACATTCTTCCAGGGGCAAAGTTTACCTTCTGGCTGACAGCTTTATCATAAAGATCTTCTGTACAGATTCTCTTGTCCAGTTCCAGCCAAAGCATAAAACCTCCTTTGGGTTCTGAAATTTTGGTATTATCCGGAAAATATTGAGTCACCGACTTCTGAATCTGCAGATAATTAGCATACAGCTTTTTCCTGAATGTCATCAAGTGATGATCATAGCGTCCGTGCGCAAGGAAATCCGCAATCACATCTGAAAACAAGGAAGGTCCACTCACCGTCTGAACCAGTTTCTGGCGGATAATTTTCTCTTTAAACTTTCCGGGTGCCACCCATCCTACTCTAAAACCCGGAGCTAATGTTTTGGAAACAGAGCCTACCCACATTACAATTCCTGCTTCATCATAAAATTTACAAGGCTTCGGTCTTCCTGCTCCGAAATAAATATTTCCGTACACATCATCTTCAACCAAAGGAACATTGTGCTCGGTAAGCATTTTTACCAGCTCTTTTTTGTTCTCATCAGGCATCTGAAATCCCAGCGGATTATTATAGTTCACCACAAAACAACACGCAGAGAGCTTTGGAAGCACCTTTTTCAAGGCATCCAAATCTACTCCTGTAATTGGGTGAGTAGGAATTTCCACAGCTTTCAATCCTAATAACTGAATCGCCTGAAGAATTCCGAAATACACGGGACTTTCTACCGCTACCGAGTCTCCTGGCTGTGTAACTGCCATTAAACAGTTATAAACAGCATTCATCGCACCGGAAGTAATGACCAGATCATCTTCTGTAATTCTCCCCTCCATGACCATCGACCATTTGGCAATTTCCCGACGCAGCACTTCGCTTCCCTGTACGGGTTCGTAATTGGTTCCGCTGTCACTTTTCCTTTTCATCACATCAATCATACATTTCTTCATCTTGGCAACCGGAAGAAGGCTTTTTCCGGGAATACCTAGTGCAAACTGCGTAACATCTGTTCCTCCGATGCTTCCAAATACTTTATCAATCAAATCCTGTGGTGTATTCTTACTTTCCGAAACCTTCATCTGGGTAACGGACGGTAGCGCCAGCTTTCGCTGGGAAGTCTGGCTTACATAATATCCATACTTGGGGCGTGATTCTACCAGGGAGCGGCTTTCCAGTTCCATATAAGCCTGCTTTATCGTATTCAAACTTACGTTATACAATTTCTGAGCACTTCTGAGCGAAGGCAGCCTGTCTCCAAACTGCAGGGTTTCGCTTTTGATCTGCTCTGTAACAGAATTGGCTATTTTAAGGTATAGAACGTCTTTCGGCATGAATACGGTTTTAAGTAAATGTACAATTTTATACGGGCTTTATTCAAGATTCAGCCAGCTGATCATTTGATTGATACTGCTTTTCAATTGTTCCGGATCTCTGAAATTGGGAGTATTATTCTTTTTACAATATCTTTCAGCACTGGAAAAAAAGTTCTCCATTTCTGCTTCTGACATTCTACGTTTATCATAAATTTTAAAAGAGATTTCACCTTTTTCACTCATAATAAGACTGGCAAAAGCAACTACTTTATTTCCGTTTTTAGCCAAAAGAAAAGGAAGTCCGAAATTCTGATCTGCTTTCTTTAAATTCTGTGTCTCCAGAAAAATATTTTTCAGCATCCACATATCTGATATATAAGCTTCAGCATATTGGAATTTTTTCTGATGTTGAACGATGGTTTCCATATTTTCTTCTTTAGCTAAACAAAATTATGGAGTATTTAATTTTGGATACAGATACAGAACTATACAATATTATGGGTACAGAATTTTTTATGTAATCATTTTTACTCTCGCAGATGAAGCAAATTGTGCAGATTTTTCTCATGAAGAACTGGTGGCTGTAAGATTGACAAAAGGATAGAAATACAAAACAGGCTGCTTCTATCTGAAACAGCCTGTTTGATACTCATTAAAGTTTCATGGTTATTGTTCTGCTTTTTTCAAGGCTTCTTTGATCCCTTCCAGCCCATCCCCAAATTGTGCCAGCAGTGCCACAATCTGTGACATCCTGTCGTTTTCTCCTAAACCTTTTAGGGTTTTATTTTTACAAAAGTTTTCTTGATTTCCTCCCAACGCCCCATTTCTTCTTCTGAAATAGCACCTATCAGCTCTTTCAATTTCAGGATATTAGATTCTGCTCCTGTTGTCAGAGTCTGGGATTCGTTCTGATAATGATTCAATACAATCTGAATGACTTCATTCGTTTTCAGGATCGGCTGGATCTGCGCAATAAGCTTATTCATATTACGATAAGATCCCTGCAGTTTGAATGGCGGTTCATTTCTGTAATCATCTGACATGGCAGCAGATGCAATATATTCTTTATTGACCTTTAAAACCATATTTCTTACCATGATGGTATTTTGCAATACTGCTCTGAAATCAGCGATTTCATTTGAACTAAAGTTTCCTTTCAGGTTATCAGCAGGATTATCGGTCATCACACAGTCATACAATTCATAAAGATTCTCCATTCCCGGATGGGTCAATCGGGTCAGATATTTGTTAGACATCAAGGCATTTTCAATAAGACTCAGGTCAAAAAGAGTTGTTTTTGATCCTGATATTTCTCCCAGGTTGTACGTATCTGAACGGTTGGCAAGCATATCCGGGATTTTAAATTTCTCTCCATTCTCGGTATATGGGTTTCCTGCCATTACCAGACAGAATCGCTTGGATCGAAGGTCGTATGTTTTACTTTCCCTATTATAGATCCCTTCAATTTTTCTCTGCCCATCAGCAAGGGAGATGAATTTCTGTAAAAATTCAGGGTTACAGTGCTGGATATCATCAAGATATAACATGACATTATCCCCCATTTCCAGCGCAAGGTTCAGCTTTTCAAGCTCCTGTCTTGCTCCTGCATTTTTGGCTTCTGCCGGATCTGTGGATACGATATCATACCCTAAAGACGGTCCATTTATTTTCATAAATACCAATCCCATACGCTCCGCCATATATTCCATCAGGGTTGTTTTCCCATATCCCGGTGGAGATACGAGAAGAAGCATTCCCATTCTGTCTGTTCTTTTGTCTGAACCTGATGTTCCTAATTGTTTGGCCAGATTGGCTCCAATCAAAGGAAAATAGACATCATTGATCAGTTTATTTCTCACGAATGAGCTTAATACCTGAGTCTTAAAAGTATCTAGTTTGAGTGCTTTTTTCTTTTCGCTTACCCAGTTGTATTTTAATTCCTGTAATTTTTTATACTTTGGAACAGTGTCTGTATTAAAATGGTTCAGGCGGGATACGAATTCAAAATAGTTAAGATGGTATTCTGTGTCCTTTTCAAGAGATCTTAGTTCTTTTATGGCTACTTCAAAAGAGATGCTTTTGATATTTTTGGGATCAAACTTTTGGGTAATGATAAATGCTGTGGTCTCCTTTATGATATTTTGATCCGCTTCGGAATCAAAGGCCCGTAATGCGCTTTCAGCAATATAATAACATGCTGAAGGATACTGATACATAGCCTGTAACTGCGCAATAAACTCAAGATCTCTGCCTTTTTCTTTCAGCTCTTTCAAGAATAATTCATATAAAGCACCTGCTTTTTCTGATATCAGGAAGTTGTCTTTGTCTTCCTGTTTAAGATACAAGGCAGCGCTGATATAATCTGTATCTGCAAAAACGCCATGAGATGATGCAAAAACATTCATTTCCTGTGACAATTCCCTGCTTAAATACTCAAATCCCTGTTTTACAGTAAATGATTGAACAATAATGGCTGCCGCTTCAAACTGTTTAGCATAATATTCTTTTCTTTCATTTTCAAGGAAAAACCAGAAAAGCTGTGCCAATGCCCTCTCCTGTGCCGTGAACCTCATCAGTCCCAGCTCATTGTGCATCTGCTGAAGTTTCATTACAATGCTTTGGGCATCTTTATCATGAATTCCTTTTACCAAACCTTCTCCGAAATGCTCGGCCGTGAATTTTTGTACAGCTTGTTCGTTTTGCTGCTCCGTAGCCACTTCCTTATGGGCAGAAAATACATTCCAGGCAAGATATTCAAATCTTTTTACCTTGTTGTTTTCTGAAACAAATTCCTGATTCCAGACTTCTTTGAATTCTTCTGTCGTGAAGTTCAGGGGTTCATAAAAACTGGTTCCGGTAAGGTGGTAATAATATTGAGCATTTCTCAAAACCAGGGTAAGATCCAGTTTCTGCTGGTTAACCGCAAATTTATAGTCTCCTAATGTAATGATGCTTTCACCATCTGTATAGATCTCTTTTTTATCTTTAAGCTTTCTTACAGCTTCCTGCTGAGAAGTTTTCAAAAGGGTCTGAATCTCTTCCGATTTTGCCGAATCTTCCAGTTCTGCGAGCTGTCTTGAAAGATCTCTTACCTTTTCAACCATCAGATCTGCAGCAAAATAGCCATTAATCTCATTTTCAGAGTCTAAAGATTCTGCTTTGGTCTGTACGGATTTTAGAATTCTCTGTGCGGAATCGAACAGGTTCTGAGTTCTTTTATTTCTTGATTCGGTAAGCTGTACTCTTTTGTTCTGGAAATGTCCGTAGACTTCTTCTCTTTTGGTTTCTATCTGCTGGATAAATTCTTCAAAGTCGATAAATTTCGTCTCCATCTCTTCCAGCTGAATAGAAAGTTTGGTGAGATGATCATCACATTTCTCAGGTGTTTGGGAAAGCTCGAGGAAATTGATCACAGACTGGTCAAATAAGGTAATCTGAGCCTGGAAATCTGAAGCCAGTTCTTTTCCTGAAATTTCTCTTTTTCTTTTGCTGAGTTCCAGCCTTTCCTGATTCAGTCTCGCAAAGATCAGCGATATGTTTTCTATGATCTGAGTAGATTGAGAGGTATCTTCTATTTTAAGATTATTGACAATATCTACCAGTAATTCAAGCTGGCTGGAAAGGATATTGATATTTTCTTCAATTGTTTTTGCATCAATTGCTTTCTGCAGTGCAATGATATCTTCTGAGATCTTTTGAGCTTTTTCTTCATAAGGCAGCAATGCGCCTTCCTGCAAAAGAAAATCCACACAGGCATTTGAAAGTTCCGTATAACGGTCTGCAAGCGATTTATCCAGTAAGTCCAGCAAAGCGGTATCCGCATATTTAAGTTCTCTTGCTCCTGTTACATCTCCTCTTAACGCTCTTATCTGCGAAAGGGCATCAATATATTCTGTCAGCTGTGAATAGTGAAGCCTTTTGGTATCGTCAAGGATTTTTTCACAGGCCTGTTTTATCTTTTCTAAAGCTTCTTCTGTGTTCTTCTTCTGCTCTACTACTTTTTCGTATTCATTGATTGCAGAATGGGCAATCCCTCTGATCTCTTTCAATGGGACATCCAACTTCTGAACTTCATCTTCATTCAGGAAATAATATGTATCCAAAATAAAGGTGGAAAGCTTCACAATATCATCATAAAGACCACTGTATGAATCTTTTTTATTGAGAAGTGTGATCAGTTCCTGGCTTTCTGCCATTACCCGGACTATATCTTTATTTCCGATTTTGTATAATAAACTGTCTGCTTTTTCAATATTGGGAGCCAGTTCTTTGGAAAATGGGGTCTGCCAGATCTGAGCCAGATGGTGTTTGGTTGTTTCAATACTTTCTCTGAGATAGATCAGCTTTCCGTCGTTGAGAAATGTAAACCCACTGCATCTAATGGGTGTTTCTATGGTTTGGGTGATGATATTATAGGAAATCAGCTGATAATTGTTGGTTTTATCATCATAGAAAACATATAAAAAATTCTCACCATTAGGCTCTATAACGGTTTTCAGATAGTAAAGCCTGTTCTCGTCCTGAGAAATAACTTTTAATCCTCCGGTCTGAAGGGCATATCCGTTGGAAAATAATACCCCTTGATTTTCCGGAAGCAAAAGTCCTGAATATCTCAAAGCATCAGCTCTGGAAACCTTTTTTTCTTTGTGGTTATAAATGAAATAACGTTCTGTTTCCTGGTAAGGTTTTATTTTAAACAAAACAAGATTATCCAGATCGCAGAAATGGATCTCTGCATCATCCAGGTTCTGGTCTTTATGGAGTACATCTTCGGAATAAATCCCTTTTCCCGTATCTGTATTGTCTTCTACTTTGATGGTAATATCTCCGCCAATACTTTCTACAAAAACTTTATCTGCTAATGAAATATGCGGATGCTTTCCCGACCGCTGCATATCTCTTGTTGCCTTTGTCCAAACAAAACCATGTTGAGGAGGATAAGATGTTTCTGAAGCACTCCTGGAATTTACGTAAATAAGCTTATTTTCTTTAATAAGCCATTTAAAAGCTTTGATATCCGTCGTACTTTCTGACAGTTGAAAAACCATATACAGATAGTTTTCCGTAAAGGCGAATCTGGCAAAGAATGTATTTCTGTAATATTTGTAAAGGTTTTTGAACTCGTCAATAAACACCTCATCATTGATTAAGATATAGTCCTGAGGTTCAAAACGGTTGTTATTAATTTTATAGATTGAAAAAACATCCGAAATGTTGATTTCTGTCTGAAGCCCAAGGTGTGCATTGGAACCAAATATCAACTGATCGCCCAAAGAATAGATATCTTTTGCAATACACGTGTGATCTGTAGAAATTCTTTCGTTAGCAATAAGAGAAAAATCTACGCCTCCAAATATATTTTTACGGCTCTCGTTGAGCTTCTGAAGCCTCTGAATCAGGTCATTTTTCTGCTCATTCAGACGGTTTTGAATGATTTCGTAGGTTCCGGAATTAAGTTGTTCTGACATCGTTTGTATTTAGGTTGTCGTGACTGCTGATGGACAGCAGATCCTTGTATAAGCTTATGATACTTTGGAAATTTTACCTTATTGAAACCTTATAGGTTTTGAAAACCTATAAGGTTTAAGTATCCCTAAAGTATTGTTGAATTAAACATGGTTATTATTCACCGGTTTGTTTTCCACGCCCAGATGTTTCGCCATATCAAGTGCTCTTTCCAGAATTCCTTTTTCCTGTTGGCTGGCAACTCCGTTCAGCTTAAAGATCAGAGAAGCAATGCTCATGTTTTTGATATCTTCTGAAGAAATCTTGTATTTATCTACCATTCCCATCACTTTTCCAATGATGTTTTCTCCATCACCCAGAAGGCTTTCTTTTACAATCTGTACATTCTCACTGTGGCTGATAAACTTGTCCAGTCCTTTTCCTGCTGAAACCTGACGGATCACGTTATCAAAGAAAGTATTGTCCCCTCCTACGATATCAATTTTTGCAGATTTGAAAGCTTCTGCCAGTACCATAGACTGAGCTTCTGCAATATCTTTCTGAATAGCAATTTGTGCCAATTCCACATCTTTTTCTTTTGCCAGCTGAAGACGGAATTCTTCGTGGTCTTTTCCGGCATCGTTCAGTTTCTTCATCGCTTCTGCCTTTTCGGTGATTCCCGCTGCTTCTGCTAATGCTTTTTCTTTGATCACTTCTGCCTGTGCAATTCCTTCTTTCTTATTGGCATCTGCTTTTTTCTCAATAACAATTGCTTCCACAATCCCTTGTCTTTCTGCAGCATCAGCTTTAGCATGCAGTACCTGAGCTTCTGATAACCCTACTGTTGCTTCTTCTTTTGCTTTAGCATCTGCAATGATTTTACGGGCTTCCGCTTCTTTTTCTGCTGCATCTCTTTTTGCCTGTGCTTCGATGACGTATTTCTGTGCATCTTTTTCTGCTGCCAATCTGCGGGATTCTGCAGCTCTGGTTTCTTCAATCAGCTTTTTCTCTGCTTCCTGAGTGGCAATGGTAATTTCTACCTGCTTGTTTCTTTCTGCGGTTTTGAAAGCTTCAAGATCTTTGATTCCCTGCTGCTCTTCAACTACCGTTTTTTCCATGGTCAAACGCTCACGGATGGCATCCTGAATGCTTTTCTTCTCCAGTTCTATTGCTTTCTCTTTTTCAATCTGAGCAAGAGAAACAACCCTCTCTCTTTCGGTAGCTTCAAGCGCTTTGTCTTTTAATACTCTTTCTGTTTCTACAAGGTCTGCGCGTTCTTTATTTTTAGCAGCAATAACGACCTGACGAAGTTTATTTTCTTCTGCAATCTGCAGTTTTTCTTCCGTTGCAATGCGTACGGTTTCATATCTCAGACGTTCTTCTTCTCCTACTTTTAAGATCTCCGCATTTTCACGGGATTTGATATTGGCTACTTCTCTCTTTTGAGATTCTTCTTTTTCTGCCAATTGTTTTTCCAGTTCCAGAATGGCTTCACGAGCTTCTACATTCTGCTTGGTAATGGTTTTTTCCTCATCACGGCGAACCTGATTGGCTTTGATATTCTGGGTTGCTGTAAGTTCTGTAATTTTTTTAATCCCTTCAGAATCAAGGATGTTATCTTTATCCAGTTTATCAATAGAAGTCTGTTCAAGGTAGTCTATTGCACAGTCGTCCAGTACATATCCGTTAAGGTCTGTTCCAATGATATCAAGAATTTCCTGACGGAATTCGCTTCTGGCTTCGTATAATTCGGTAAAATCAAATTTCTTTCCTACGGTTTTAAGGGCTTCTGAAAATTTTGCCTCAAAAAGCTCTCTCAGGGTCTGGGCATCCGAAGCACGCTGACAACCAATCGTTTGACCCACATTCACAATATCATCTACAGATTTGTTAACGCGGATAAAGAAAGCCACCTGAATATCTGCTCTCATATTGTCTTTACAGATCAGTCCCGCCCTTCCTTCTCTTGATATCTCCAATTTTTTTACTGAAATATCAATAGATTCCATACGGTGAATGATGGGGATGACAATACCGGCATTAAAGAAGACTTTTGTACCTCCATAGCCAGTTCTTAAAATAACGATTCCCTGAACGGTTTTTTTATACATCGATAAAATCCAGAAAATCAATCCGACTGTTGCTACGACAGCAACAATAATTCCAGCAATTAAAGGTAAGTTCATAGTTTTATAAGTTTATAGTTTATATATAGATGTGTTTTTTGTTTAGATATACTGGAAAAGGATTTCCAGAATATAGTTCAGCATGATCAAAAAAATGGTTAACATGGTTATTAGTCTTTATATTTAATATCTCATTGATCGCTGTACATAGTAGAGTCTTTTTTCCGGTTCTTCATCTACAATCATGACACGGGTGCCATGCTCCAGCCTGCTTCCGTCTTTACTTCTCACCATCAGCGTCATAGGGTCGCTTCCGATAAAGACTTCCATCATTCCTATTTTATCATCCTGAATGCTTGATTTTAATCTTCCCTCTCTTCCTAAAAAGGCGTATGATAGCTCGCCTTTATGGTTGATTTCTTTAAAAAAGGGATTCAGGGGCTTTAGAATTATTTTGGTCAGCAGCATTCCTCCAATCATCAATGGAAACAGGATCAGTATACCGGCCCATGTAGGAAGTGGAATAAAATAATTCAGATAAAATGACCCCAGCCAGGTTATCAGCAATGACAACGTAAGAAAATAGGTCACCGGAACGATATCCAGATTAAGAAATTTCAGGAAATGCATCCATGCCGAAGGATCATGATCCGGAGCGTGAAGGTGCCCATGCGGAACGTCTATATCTGTATCAGCATCCAGGTCGGAATGAATTCCTACATCGATATCCAGCCCTGTGAGAATGGTAAAGAGCCAATAGATCACTGAAAGACCAAGAAGGACGGTCAGCACCGTATTCACCGGAGAAAATGCTACATTTAAAAATTCCTGAAAGGTCATATATTAGCCTTTTTTAAGTGTTTCTTTTAATCTGTTTAAAGCTTCTTCAGCTTTTGTATCGTGATTGTTTACAATGGCATCTATTTCTTCATCAATGCTTTTTCCTGATTTTGAAAGATCCGAATAGGCTTCTGCCAGAGCTTCCTGCTGTACAATACGGTCCTTTAGTTTTTCCAGCATGCTTACCGTACTTCCGGTATCCATCTGGGTCATCTTCTGATTGATATCTTTTGTGGCTTCACTTACCTGAACTCTTGCTTTCAGGGTTTTCAATTCATTTTCCCACTTGGCAATGCTCGATTTCAGATGATTGATATTTCCCTGCATTTTTTCGCATTCGTTATACAATTTTTCATGTTCTTTCTGAAGCGTATTGGCTTTTTCCTGTGAAGAAGTCTGCTTTTTCAGGGCTTCTTTGGCAAGACGGTCTGCTTCTGCAGTTTCCACTTCTCCTTTTTCTGCTTTCTGAATGATTACGATAGCTTTATTGTAATAATCTTTAGCTGTCTGTTCTTCTGTCTCCGCTTCATTTTTTTTGCGAATGGCAAGTGCTTTCAACTGAGCAAGTGCTTCAATGCTTTTTCCCAGCTGTTCTTTCATTTCACGGATACCCTCTTCCGTTAAATTGATGGGGTCTTCAAAGCTCTCGATCACAGAATGGATCTCTGCTTTTCCTATTGTTAACAATCTTTTAAAAATGTTCATTTTAAATATCTTTTGTGAATTACTTACTCATTTCAAGCATTTCGGTTGTAAATTCTCCTACAAGGATTCCCAGTGAATTGATAGAGGCCATTACTTCGTTCTGAGCCATATTATCGGTAGGAAGTGTATCTCTGAAAATTACCCGTCTTCCGGTTCCGTCCAGTACAAATGCGCCGTGAACGATATCTCTGTTCTTCTGAAGCAGTCTCAGGAATATTTTTTCGGATGGGTTTTTGATTTCAAAAAGAAACTGTTCCATAATCAGAATAGAGTCTGATATTATAAGGATCATATTTTTTATCCCGTTGGATTCTTTTTCAATGATTAAGATTCTCTGAGCCTCATCCTCCAACGTGATGTTAAACTCATAATCTAACAACCACTCTTTGACCGTACTGAATATTTGATTTCTCATGATGGCTGGTTTAGTGTTTTATTTTTCGTCTACACAAATATAAAATAAAATTTCCAAAATGCAAATATTATTAGCAATTATTTATTTCAGATTCTCTATCTTTGCAAAAAATATTAGACAAAAATGAGCTTCTTCGGAACTAATATTAAGAAAATAAGACAGGTGAAAGGGCTGAGCCAAAAAGCCTTTGCAGACATGTTTGATCTAAACAGAGGAGTCATAAGCTCTTATGAGGAAGGGCGTGCCGAACCCAAAATCGAAACGATATTAAAGGTAGCCCATCATTTTAACCTTAATCTTGATAAATTACTGACAGAGCCTCTACAGGTAAATCAACTGGTAAGTGTATCTGACATAGACCAGCTAATGCTTTTCCCTGAATTGGCTATTCAGAACAGCAAAGAAGTTCAGGCAAAAACGGACAATATTAATCCCAACGCACCAATATTGCAAAAAATATTAGCATCTGTTGACCTTGTCTATGAATTTACTCCTGAAAAACAATTGCTTCCTGAATATCATTATGGAGACGTTTTATTTTTAAATAAAGCAGATCTGAAAAACAATCCTTTATCTAATCTATTGGTATATGCAGACGGCAGCCTGCAATACGGATCTGAAATAAAAACCAAAAATACTGATAATCAGGAGTATTATAAGATTGTAGGATACGTTTCTACTGCAGATAAAAATATTTTCTCAGGTATTTTTGAAAGGCTGGAAAATCTTGAAAATAAGTTCAAAAACTAAATCATCAATTCAACAGCGTTTGAATGGTAAAATTACTGAGATGGCTTCTACCATTAAATTAATCACCAATTATTGAATAATAAAATATTGCAATTGTGTCAAAACCCATATTTAATGTATGTTTTGCACACTTTGATTTTCAGACCTAAAACTAAACTGTTGTGTAGTCGAAATTAAGACGTTTAAACCTATTTTTGTTTTAAAATAGAAGCAATGGAAACAAAATATTCTCGAAACAGGTTATACGTACAGGAAGAAGAGCAAGCAGCAATAAAAAACTTCTCTATTCTACTGGCAGGAAGTGGCATAGGCAGCAATATTGCCGAATGTGCCTTGCGTTTTGGTTTTGAAAATATCACCATTGTGGATGGCGATACCATCGAACAGTCTAATCTTAACCGACAAAACTATACCCATCAGGATATTTCTTCCTATAAAGCAGAAACCTTATACCATCGTCTGAAAAGCATTAACCCTGATGCCAATATTCGGTACCGGAGCGAATTTATCACCCAGGATAATGTTCATGAAATTATTGGCAACCATGATATTGCAATCAACGCACTGGATTTTTCAAGCAACATCCCTGTGGTCTTCGACAAAATATGTCAGGAAAAGGACATGCATGTATTGCATCCTTATAATCTTGGTTGGGGAGGCTTAGTAGCTGTTCTGGAGCCTAATGGTCTTCCTCTGGACATTCTTTCTGATGATAATTTTAATGAACTCAAAATGGTAGAATACATTGCGGGTTATCTTCGCTTTTGGAGAACTCCCAATGAGTGGCTTGAAAATATTATTGACGATTATAAGAACGAAAAAGAAAATCTTCCTCCTCCTCAATTAGCGATCGCTTCATGGATTGTTGCCGGAATGTGTACGCATGTAATGTTCAAAATAGCCACAGGAAAGCCTTATAAAACTTTTCCTCAGTTTTATATGAACGCTATCTCCGAATAAATATCAGGAATTTAAATCAGTTTGTAATTGGTTGCATAGGATAATGCTTCTGTGATATTACTTACGCCCATTTTGTCAAATAATTTTCTTCGGTGAAACTTCACCGTATCTCCTGTCACGTAGATCTTATCGGCAATTTCATTGATGGTAAGTCCCTGGGCATATAACCTCAGTATCTCTGCTTCTCTTTCTGAGAGCTTTACTTTCTCTTCTTTGATCCATCTGTTGTCTTTCAGATCATAATTCCAGATCTCATCTGTTCCCTGCTTTACAATAGAAATATTTCCGGATGCATGATTATGGGATAGTGATACAATACACATCGCCTTCCACATTTTGCCTTCTGAAGACAAGAAAAGCGGGGTAAGCTTGTGGTTGATAAGGATGGTATTTTTACTTTCATTGACTAAATGAAAATCATAGGAAATCGTATATAATTTTCGCTCATTCACGGGCAGATTCTCATAGAATTCAAACCCTACTTCATTAATTTTAAACAACAGATCCAGGTCTTCTTTTTTCACATGCCGGAAATAGAAAGCATACCCCATTGTTTCTACCTCTTTGGGAGTATGATCACAAAGAAATAAAGGATTATCTGAGACATACTCAAAATTTTGTTTCTGATAATCGATGACATACAAACTCATATAAGTGATCCTGGCAAAGGCTTTAATCACCTCAAGGTAATCAGACGTCTGATGATTCTCTGACTCTGAGATCGCATCAATGCTGTTTTTTTTCGAAAAGAATTTACCAATCTCTTCCATAGTTAAGTTTTTAAGGTACAGTTTTTAGGTTACTACACTTTAGTGTAGACTTTAAGGAATCTACACTAAAGTGTAGCATATCCCACTATTCAGTGTAATAATTTTACTATAAAGATAAAAAAAATATGGAACATCTTAACTTTTATTCTTTAAGTAATAAAAACTTATACGAATTAGCAGAATTTGTTGTTACCGAAAACTTTAATCATCATGAAAGTTATTCTGATACGGATCAGTTTAAGGCTGAAGTAGAGGATATCTATCATGAGGAAAAGAACTTTAAAAAGTCTAAGGTTTTTGTCTCCAGAGATCACGAAGGTAAGATCAATGGTTCTATAAGAGTTTTTAAATGGAATCATAAGGATATCCTTCCATTGGAAAAACTTTTCCAGATCAATCCATCTTCTTTTATCAAAAATAAAACAACCAACATTTGGCACATCGGAAGATTTGCTATCAAAAAAGGAATTGATAAAACAGGCTTTGGAATTTTCAAAACGTTAATGGCATATGCGCTTAATGAAGTTTGTCAGAATGAAAATTCTGTTGCCATTGCTGAATGTGATGCCAAGCTTTTGAAAGTCCTTAAGCTTATGGGAATAGAAGCTGTTATACTGGCTGAACCTATTCATTATCTGGGGTCTGAAACAATTCCTGTAATGCTTACTTATAATGGACTGAAAAACTTCTTTGATAAGAACTGTCATTTGATGTCAACACAGCAGGTGAGCGCCCTACACCAAAGTGTAGTATTGAAACAAACCGCCTAAAACTACACTTCCGTGTAGCAACATTCAAAACGCAACATTCTACATTTGAAATATAAAATAAAAGACATGACAAAGAAATACTTAATACCGTTATTATCCTTTTTAGGAATGGGCATTCATCTTAATGCTCAGAGTATTTCCGGTAAAGTATCTGATGAAAAGGCAAAAAATATTTCTTATGTAGAAGTGATCCTGTTGGCAGGAAATGATAAGTTCTCAACGATCACTGATGAAAACGGACTTTTCTCCATTAAACTTCCGAAAGCTGATTCTTATAAAATGGAATTTTTCCTGAACGGAAGCAAAGTATATGAAGGAAATGAAAATATTGAAGGTGAAATTACAAGAAGCTATACGATAAAAGACAGTCAGCAAGAAAGCCAGGAGATTCAGGCGATCAGTCTGACAAAAAAGAAAAAACTGATTGAAAGAAAAATAGACCGTCTTGTTTTCAATGTAGAAAATTCGGTTGCGGCAACAGGAAGAACGGCATTGGATGCTTTGAAAACTACTCCTCTGGTTCGTATTCAGGATGAAAAGGTTTCTATTGTTGGAAAGGGTGAAGTTCTGGTCATGATTGACGACCGCATTCAGAGAATGTCCCCGGATGATTTGTCAAGCTTACTAAAATCTATTCCATCAGACAATATCCAGTCTATTGAAGTGATCACTACCCCACCAGCGAAGTATGATGCAGAAGGAGACAGCGGACTGATTAATATCAAATTGAAAAAAGGAAAGGCAAATTCCTGGAATGCCAATATCGGAGGCAACTATACCCAAAAAACCTATGCAGGAGGAGGCGTTCAGGGAGCCTTTAATTACAACCGCAACAGGCTGTCATTACAAATCACTGCCAATACCAATTCCCAAAGGCTTCGGACTACATCTGACAGTAAGATTTACTATCCGGATGAACTATGGATCCTGAATGTGAAAAATAAATCGGAAGAGAACAATCTAGGGCTGGGGTTTGGCATTGATTATAAAATATCGGATAAATGGACAACGGGTGCAAAATATCTGGGCAGTTTTACCAGAAATACCTCATCAAACAGTCCTTTCACCTCAAGGTTTAATCCTTCAGGAGCCGTGAACTCATACATTACGTCTGATGTGGATGCCAACAATAAGCCTAATATGAATTCTCTTAACTGGTACAACACCTTTAAAGTAGATTCTGCAGGGACAAAAATCACCACGGATTTTGACTATTTCCACTACAGAAAAAGTGATTACAACTTTTATGCAGGAAATGAGCTGGATCCTCAAAGAAATATTCTTCCTGGAAAGTTTTTCTCAGCCACGAATACCAACGTGAACCGTATTGAAAACTATTCTGGAAAAGTGGATGTGGAAATGCCGTTGAAATGGGCTTCTTTAACCTTCGGGGGGAAGTACACGTATACAAATACCAATAATGACCTTGTCGTTTTGGATCATAAAACCGGAGCACCTGTTTTAAATACAGATCAGTCTAATATTTTTAATTATAAAGAGCATAATGAAGCGTTGTACGTTTCTGCAAGCAAAAAGCTGGGTGAAAAGTGGGAAACTCAGGCTGGTTTGAGGATGGAGGCTACACAGACGACCGGATATTCGCATAATCTTAATCAAACCAACAAAAATGATTATGTCAAATTGTTCCCGACAGCGTATGTGACCTATAATCCTGATGATAAAAATTCTTTCTCGCTGAACTATAGCAGAAGAATCCGCAGACCGAATTTCGATTATCTGAATCCGTTTGTGGTACGCACCAGCCCTTATTATTATTCGGAAGGGAACCCGTTCCTGAAGCCGTCAATAATAGACAATATTGAGTTTTCATACGTAAGAAATCAAAAATGGGTATCCTCAGTGTATTATTCTCAGGTATCAGACTTCAGCCAGGATCTTGCCATTCTGGATCAGAATACCAATATCACAAGAAGCACGCCTTTGAATTATGCCAACACCTATCAGATCGGGGTTTCAACGTATTACAATTTTAATAAATGGTCGTGGTGGAACAGTTTTACAGGGTTTAATGTCAATTATCAGAAGGTAAAGTCCAAAACAGATTTCATCAGCTCGATAGACGGATATAATGCCTATTTCTATTCTAATAATGACTTCACGCTGAATAAGTCTAAAACCATATTCGTCAGTGCCAATTATGGGCTGCAGCTTCCGGGACGGTATCAGATCTTTCATATCTCAACAATGAATATTCTGGATGTTTCTATGAAATTCCTGCTCCTGGATAAGAAACTGACGCTTACCGTTACCGGTATGGATCTTTTGAACGGCCAGCGTCCTGTGATCACTTATGAATCGAATGGTGTAAAAACAGACTTCAGCAGCTATGGTGACACAAGAGGGGTAAGAGTCTCTTTAAGCTACAGGTTCGGAAACAAGAATCTAAAATCTGAACAACAGAGAAACTTCGGAAACGAGGACGAAAGAAACAGAATTAATTAATCAAATATATACTTGCAAGTAGGGTCCAATAAAGGTTTTATGACTTGAAAAGATAACCATAACTAACCATACTAAAATTTTAAAATCATGCACAAAATTAAATTAACAAAAGGATTACAAATCAACAAAGAGCAAATCAGCAAACTACAGGAAGAGCAAATGAACAGCCTTAAAGGAGGTGTTAACAGCCTTCAGGCAGCGGCTCAATCTTGCGGACAGTGTTCTTGCGGTGGAAACACAATCGTAAAAACGAGAGCAGCTCAATAATAAGCTTTCCAAATCACATTTAAAATAAACAATAACAATCTAAAAATCAAACATCATGCACAAAATTAAATTAACAAAAGGATTACAGATCAACAAAGAGCAAATCAGCAAACTACAGGAAGAGCAAATGAACAGCCTTAAAGGAGGTGTTAACAGCCTTCAGGCAGCGGCTCAATCTTGTGGACAGTGTTCTTGCGGTGGAAACACAATCGTAAAAACGAGAGCAGCTCAATAATCGGCTTTCCAAATCACATTTAAAATAAACAATAACAATTAAAATCAAACATCATGAACAAAATGAAATTATCTAAAGGATTACAGATCAACAAAGAACAAATCAGCAAACTTCAGGAAGAGCAAATGAATGGTCTTAAAGGAGGGGTTAATAGCCTTCAGGCAGCAGCTCAGTCTTGCGGACAGTGTTCTTGCGGTGGAAATACAGTGGTACAAACAAGAGCTGCTAAGTAATTCTCACAAAAATTCGAAAATATTTATAACAATCTAAAAATCAAACATCATGCACAAAATTAAATTAACTAAAGGTCTTCAAATCAACAAAGAGCAAATCAGTAAGCTTCAGGAGGAGCAAATGAACAGCCTTAAAGGAGGTGTTAACAGCCTTCAGGCGGCAGCACAATCTTGCGGACAGTGTTCTTGCGGTGGAAACACAATCGTAAAAACAAGAGCAGCTCAATAATAAGCTTCCCAAATCACATTTAAAATAAACAATAACAATTAAAATCAAACATCATGAACAAAATGAAATTAACTAAGGGTCTTCAAATCAACAAAGAGCAAATCAGCAAACTTCAGGAAGAGCAAATGAATAGCCTAAAAGGAGGTGTTAACAGTCTTCAGGCTGCAGCTCAGTCTTGTGGACAATGTTCTTGTGGTGGAAACACTGTGGTACAAACAAGAAAGTAATCTATTCCTATAAAAGAGGGAGAACTTTTCACAGACCTCCCTCTTTTAAAAAAAATTATATAATCTCATAGCTCTCAGATCATGCAAAAAGAAAAACTAATCATCTCAGAAATAGAAGAATGTATCCGCAAAAAAGATACTTCCCTTACCGGAATCGGTCTTAATAACGGGATTCTAAGTGCTTCAATGTTCTATTATTATCATTATCTAATGACCAAAGAATCGGAATCTTTAGAACTGGTAACCCATTACATTGAGAAGTCTCTGTCTGTTTTAACAGAGGATTATAAAAGTCTTCATTTTAATGACGAAATAAGAGAGCTAGGATTATATCTTATGTTCCTGAAACAGGAAGAAGTTTTAGACAGCGAAATTGATTCTTTACTGGAGAATATAGATGAAATTCTGGAAGAAATACTGATCCAGCAAACAGAAAAAGGAGATCTTGACTTAACAAGCGGCTTTCCGAGTTTTGCCAAGTATTTTGTACTGAGAAATCTTGAAGGCAAAAAACATCTGATAGACAAAACGCTGAATAAAATCATTGCGCTTGCTCATCCTCATGAAAGCGGAAGCTACTGGAAATTTGATCTTCGGGATAAAGAAAATCCTTATGTAGAACTAGGTTTAGGACATGGAACCACAGGAGTGATCAACTATTTATTATTCCTTTATAAAAATAACATCTACAACCAGGAATCCCTGGAACTCATTCACAAAGGATTATCATTCATATGGAACTGCAAAGAAAGCAACACGGACAATATCACGCTTTTCCCGTTCAATGCCTTTGAAGACGTCTACATAGATTATCACAATTTAGCTTACGGTGAAATAGGAATCGGCTATACTTTTTACAACGCCGGAATTCTCTTAGAACATAAAGAGTATTGCGACAAAGGATTACAAATATTGATCAACACTACAAAATTTAAAGATACTGATCAGTCTGCCATCCTGGAGCCGGGACTCATTTATGGTTCCGCAGGATTATCCGCCTTGTACAAAAAAATCTATCATCTTACTGAACAGGATGTCTTTTTGGAAGCCAAAGAATATTGGCACGAGCATCTTCTTCAATCAAAAAATAATGAAAGTGAAAAATGGGCAGGATTCAAAGCCTATTACAATGCAGAGTTTGACAATATCAATATGGCCCTGGGCCAAGGCATAGCAGGAATCGGGATTACCCTGATGAACAATGTCATTAAAACCAATCATAACTACGTCTCATTCTATAATTACGATCTATAATGGAAACTCTACAATCTCAAAATATCACGACCATTCTTCATGAATACGATCAAAAACTTCTTGATTTTGATTATGGAAATTTATCTGATGGATTGCTTTATGGAAAACTGGGACTGCTGCTCTATTTCTTAACACAATATCAAATCTCCGGAAATGATATCTATGTAAACAAGGTAGGAGCTATCCTTGAAGAAGTCTTTGAGAATGGCAATCTGCAAAAAGAGAGCAACGTATATACTCTCCCGAATCTATCCAAAGGAATGACCGGATTGGGCATTATCCTGGATTTATTAAAAAAAGACGGATTAATACAAAATGACTTTGATGAGCAGATTACTGACATCGGAGAACTGATCTTCCAGCAATCCGTTACCATGCTGAAGGAAGACAATTATACTTTTTTTGATGGGCCGATAGGAAATCTTCATTACTTCAACACCATCAGAAATGAACAGTACAGCAGCGAAATTGTAGACATTCTTTATGATGAATGCATTTCCCACCCTATCCCATTTGAAAATAAGCTGAACGACAGCTATGCAGATGGTATTAACTTAGGATTCAACTATGGCTATCTTTCTATTGTTAATAATCTTTTGAGCCTTCCGGTAATGACTGAAAAAGCAAGGCATATTATTAACACCTGTCTGGATTTCATTATTTCCAATTTTGATGTCCACGAAGTAGAAAACGCCAGAATATATAAACCATACAATTACAAAATAGCAGAAAACCTGTTGAAGCCTTTCCACAACAACAGACTTTGCTGGTGCAACAGTGACCTCTCCTTCTCTTATCTTCTTTATAAAACAGGAGAAACACTGCAGGAAACAAGATACAGAGATATGGCCCATGAACTGGGTTTAGAAACTACAAAAAGAAGAGTAATGGCCAATACAGGCGTAGAATTTATCCAATATTGCCATGGAACTTCTGGACTTGTACAGCTCTATGATGAGATCAATAAAAAAGATGCCCATCCGGACTATAAACAGTCCAAAAACTTCTGGGTGAAAAGATCACTGAAAATCCTGGAAAACGAATTGGATCAACCCCTTACTGAGCAGGACGGCTCTTTACTCTTTGGGAAAACCGGAGCATTGATTACTCTGAATGATAAAATCGACAAAACTAAATACCTAAAATTTTTACTGTAACATGAAAACAAAAAGCATAGGATTACTAGAACTAGGATACAGAAGCGGCAAAGATTCCATCACAGCTCTTAACGATGTAGTTGATTATGCCCTTCATGCAGAGAGATTAGGATACAGCAGATTCTGGCTGGCAGAGCATCATTATTCTCACCTTAAGAATCTTGCATTTTCAAATCCGGATATCGTGATTGCCATGATCGCCGGAATGACAGAAAAGATAAGAGTAGGATCAGCGGGAACATCAGTACCCAGTTATTCTCCTTACGCTGTCGCTACCAATTATAAACTGATCAACAATATATTCAACGGAAGAATAGACCTTGGTTTATCAAAAGGAATTCCTGAAAGCACGTATACCAAAAACCTTTTGAATCCGGATATCCTTGAAAGAGGCACCGGAGTGGTTTTCAAAGAAAATGCCCACGAAATTCACGAATTGTTTTATTCTGAAGCCGAAAAGAACGAAAAAGAAGGAATTTTAATCCCTCCGTACGGCGGGCTGATCCCCGATCTCTGGTATCTTTCTTCTTCTCTGAACAATCTGGATGACGCCATCAGTTTACACTCAAACTATTGTGTATCAGCATTTCATGGAAGCGGAAAATTCCTTGAAGATCTTGAAGATAAAAAAGAAGAGATCAACAGATACAGAGACTCATTTGTACAGAAAAACGGATTTGCTCCTAAAATATCGCTGGCACTGGCCATCAATCTTTCGGAAGTCAACGAAATAAAATCCGATGCCGATGAATCCGAATCATTCAAAATTCTCAATCTCAACTTTGAAGAGCTTTTTGAACTGATTGAAAAACTGGATGAAAAACTGTCCGTCGATGAATTCATTTTATATGATACAGAACCCGACAGTGACAAGAAAATAGAAAACGCTGAAACGATAAGCAATCACTACAACTTACAATCTATTCAACATGAAAACGCAGTTAGATAACATCAATATTGGCTTTATGAGGAACTCTTTGTACTCATTCAAACAATATAATAATATACCGAAAAATACGGCAGATCTTGATCATTTCGTACTGGAATTGTGGAATGATCAAGTTTTCAGAGAATCTATCTTTTTAGCCTCTTATGAGCTGTATAACGAATGGGCAAGATTGTGCCAGAACGACCCTTCTTTATCTCTGGTAAAGAGAAACAAAATCAATAATTCTATTCTGAAATACTACATCAGAATTACTACCAGATCTACTCCGTTCGGAACATTTGCTTCCCACTCTGCTTTTGAACTCAATTCAGAAAACAAAAATATTGAAGCAGGAAATATGAATTCTATCCATCGGTATACTACCCTGGATCTGTCTTTCCTTTTTCAGGTTATAACATTAATCAACAGAGACTTTCCGGAAGTTCACGAATATGAACTTAATGACTCGATCTATAAGTTAGGTGATTATTACCGATATATCGAAACTACAATACAAAACGAAAAAAGAGTCTACACTTTAAGCTCATTGGAAAAAGATGAACTTCTGGATTTTCTGGTTGATACCATAGCAGACCAATCTTATTCTTTTGATAGCCTGGTTGCCTTAGTTGCAGAAAATGTGGAAGGAGTTTCTGAAGAAGATGCCAAATATTACATTTTCAGCCTGATTGATGCCCAATTCTTTAAAAGCGGATTTGACATCTGCTTAAATGAACATTCTCCTTTGTATCAGATTATTGAATATTTAAGTTCAAAAAAAGGGATCCATCCTGAACTCGACACCTATCTGGAAACCCTCATCAAAATGGATGGCTATATGGAATTGCTGAACTCAGGAATAGGGCAAGCTCAGGAATATTACAACGAGATATTCGCACTTGCTAACCAGTTTTCGATTTTGTATGACAGAAAATATCTGATCAACTCATCCTTAAAAAGAAATCTTGACTTCTCACCTGTTACCAGAGAAGATCTTTCCAAAATCAAAAAAGGAATCAATACCTTAACCTGCTTTTGGGACAAAGGAAGTGAAACGGTGAATGAAAATTTAGAAAAATTTAAATCTGCTTTTTACACAAGATATGAAGAAAGCCTGGTGCCTTTGGTTGAAGTATTGGATAATGAAAGCGGCATCGGATATATTCAGGAGCAAAACAATGAAAATGATTTTTCTTCCCTGTTGGATACTCTAAGCTGGCCTAATTCTAACAATGATTCATTTTCCATCACTTACAATAAAAAAATTCATGAATTCTGGCGAAGACTCATCAACAAAGCCAATATCAATGGAGATACTGCGATAGACCTTAGCCAGCACGATATCGACAGCCTTCAGAATACGGAAGAAGTAAGCCTTGCAAGATCTCTTTCGGTAATGATTGAAAAGGTTTCTGATAAAATAGCAATCTCTTCTGTAGGCGGAACAAGCGGGACCAATCTTATCGCCAGATTTTCCAATGAAGATGAAGAAATCCTGGCTCCAATGAACAGAATTATCAAAGAAGAACAGAATGATGATCATTTTATCTACGCAGAGCTGCTTCATTTACCAGACAACAGAGTAGGAAATATCTTACTGAGACAGGTGAAAAGAGGAAATCAGCTTTCCTTTCTTACCAAATCTTCAGCTTCGGAAAATACAATAGCCCTGACGGATCTTTATATTAAAATGATTGATAAAAGAGTTGTATTATTCCACAAAGGACTGAATAAAGAGGTTAAAATCTTCCATTCTACCGCCCACAATTTTGATTATAATTCGCTTCCGGTCTATCAGTTTTTATGTGACCTTCAGCACCAGGATGTCTCCTCTGCATTAGTTTTAAACATTGGAGATACCAACTATCTGATGTATGATTATATTCCTCGTATCACGTATGGCGAAGATATCATCTTTACTCCGGCATTATGGAGATTATACCAGAATGAAGTATCAGGAGTAAAGACTAAAAACAATACCGAAAGCATTAAAACGATAAAAGAATATCTTTCAGATAAAAAGGTCAACCGATATTTCTTTATTTCTCAGGGAGATAATAAGTTACTGATCGACGCGGAAAATGAGAACCTTTTATTATTCCTGATTGATGAACTAAGATCCAAGGAAATGGTAACCCTTACAGAATGTCTTTATGATCTTGAGACAGACGAATTCAACAACGAGATTGTCATCCCAATGATCAACAAAAATTATAAAGCATTTAAAACAGAGCTTGACCATCATCTTTTCAACATCAACGTTTCTGATAATAAGTTTATTCCCGGAAACAAGTGGCTGTACTATAAAATCTATTGCGGCAACAAGTTCTCAGACAAAATATTACAGGACGTCTTCCCAGATCTTTTGCCTCAGCTCAGTGAGGAAGAACTGATCAAAAAATGGTTTTACATCAGATACAGCGACCCTGATAATCACATCAGACTGAGACTGGAAATCAATGACAGTAAACTCACCAATACCGCTCAGATCATTACCACTTTCAACGATTATTTTGATAAATATATCAGCGAAGGAATTATTAATAAAGTGGAAATGGGAACCTATGACAGAGAATATGAAAGATATGAAGGTGAATTTATCGATGCCGCAGAACACATCTTCCATTATGACAGCAAACTGACCGTTAATCTACTGAAAAACATACCCAATAACGATGACCTTTGGCTGTACACCATCAAAAGTATTGATACATACTTCAATGTCTTCAACCTGGATCTGGATAAACGATATGAAGTCATCAACAAACTTTATACTCAGTTTCAGCGGGAGTTTAATGTAGACAGCAACCTTAAGAAGCAACTCGATTTGAAATACAGAAACAACCTGAACATCATCAGCGAGATTGTAGAAACAGACAACAGCCCTTATTTCTCAGAATTTGTCAGTTCCATCAAAGAAAACTGCAGAGAAATAGAGAATCTGAAGACCATTCAAAAAGAAAGATTAGTCAGCAGTTTTATTCATATGCATATCAACAGGCTGATCAGATCCAGACACAGAATGCACGAACTGATCATCTACGGAATTGTAGAGAAGTATTATAAAATGAAAATCGGCAAAAGAAAATATCTAGTATCATGAAGCTAAAATTTATCCCTCAACACGACCAAATGGACTGCGGTCCTGCATGTATCGCAATGGTGGCTTCCTACTTTGGCAAGCAGATTCCGTTACATTTTTTAAAAGAAAATGCCAACTTATCCAGAGAAGGAGTTAGCTTACTGAGCATCAGTGAACTATGTGAAGATATTGGATTTGAAACTTATCCTGCCAAGCTTACATTACAGACTTTGGATGAAAACGGCAGCCTGCCTTGTATCCTTCACTGGAATAAAAACCACTTCGTTGTCCTTCTTGATGTAAAGAAAAGCCTTATCACAGGGAAAAAACGTTACAGAATTGCCGATCCAAGCCATGGGATGATCTGGCTGAACGAAAAAGATTTTCTTAAAAGCTGGTTGTCAGACGGTGAAACAGGAATCGTTCTTTTCGTAAGTCCTACCAATAGTTTTTATCAGCAGACATTCCCGGAAGAAGATAAATTGAGTATTTCTTTTGCCATGAAATATTTCAAAGAGCATAAAAGCAAATTCCTCTTTTTGTCTGGTATGCTTCTTATCGGAAGCTGCCTGAGCCTTGTCTTCCCTTTCCTTACACAAACACTTATTGATAAGGGAGTTAACACGAAAGATGTAGATTTGATTACAATCATTCTTATCTCTCAGGTAGTGTTGTATTTAGGAAGTATTACGATAGAAATTCTCAGAAACTGGCTGATGCTTTATATCGGAACCAGAATTAGTATTTCCATTATTTCAGACTTCCTAAAAAAGATGCTTCTCCTTCCCATGGGATTTTTTGACACCAAAATGAAGGGAGATTTTACCCAGAGAATCCAGGATAACGAGAGAATAGAAGATTTCCTTACCTCTCAGAGTCTTATGACTTTCTTCTCTATGGTTACCTTCCTTGTATTTTTCGGAGTGCTTTGGTATTATAATGTAACAATCGTGCTTATTTACTCATCTCTGACGGCATTATCATTGGTTTGGGCTCAATATTGGCTTAAAAAAAGAGAAATCCTCGATTATTACCGATTCAGAGAAAAAGGACAAAGCCAGGAAAGCGTTTATGAAATTCTGAACGGGGTTTCTGAGATGAAACTGAACCAGTTTGAAGACTATAAAAGACAGGAATGGGAAGGTATTCAAAATAAACTTTTCAAAACAACCCTTCGTATCTTAAAAGTAGATCAGTATCAGTTTTCAGGCTTTGAGTTCCTTAATCAGCTTAAAAACATTTTCGTTACGTTCTTTGCGGCATTGCAGGTTGTAAAAGGAAATATGACTATTGGTGAGCTATTGGCGATATCTTACATCATCGGACAGCTCAACTCTCCTGTCAACCAAATGATTTCTTTCTTCCGCTCTTTACAGGATGCAAAACTGAGCCTTTCAAGATTAAATGAAGTTCAGAATCACGAAGAAGAGGAGAAAGAAGGAATGAAAGCCCTTGAAATTAATAGTACATCTTCAGAAGAAGAAAGAGGAATTACCTTAAATAATGTTTCTTTCCAATATGAAGGTCCAAAATCTCAGTTTGTTTTAAAGGATGTCAATCTGTTTATCCCTGAAGGTAAAGTCACTGCTATTGTAGGGGCCAGCGGAAGCGGAAAAACGACATTAATGAAGCTGTTATTGAAATTCTATAATCCAACTCATGGTACCATTCATTATAACGAGGACGATATTCTAACGCTATCTCCAAAAAGTGTCAGAGAAAACTATGGTGTTGTCATGCAGGACGGTTTTATTTTCTCAGACACCATCGAAAGAAATATTGCTACCAGCGAAGTAGAGATCAACACCAGAAAAATGGAAAATGCAGTAAGAGTAGCTAATATTTCCTCTTTCATCGATAATCTTCCTTTAGGATACAGCACCAAAATCGGGGCTGCCGGCAATGGAATCTCCGGAGGTCAGAAACAAAGAGTCCTTATTGCAAGAGCGGTCTATAAAAATCCACATTTTATATTATTTGATGAAGCAACCTCTGCGCTGGATGCCGAAAATGAAAAGATTATTCATGATAACCTGCAGGAATTCTTCAAAGGAAAAACGGTAATTATCGTAGCACACCGTTTAAGTACCGTAAAAAATGCAGATCAGATTATAGTCCTGAAAAATGGAGCCGTTGTAGAAAAAGGAAACCACCAGGAGCTTGTGAACAGAAAAGCAGATTATTACAGTCTTGTAAAAAATCAGCTTGAATTGGGCAACTAATCACCTCTCAATATATTTTTGACCGTTTCACAGCCTGTGAGACGGTTTTTTATTTAAGTATAAAAACAGGAAGAGAAAATGTATAGGTAGTAAACAAAAAAGTCCTCTGTAATTTCTTACAGAGGACTTTGTACCCCAGACGGGACTTGAACCCGTACGTCCTTGCGGACACAGGATTTTAAGTCCTGCGTGTCTACCAATTCCACCACCAGGGCATGGTGTGGGCAAAAAAAAGATCCGAACTAAGTGTTCCAACCTTTTCAGTGACTCTCGAAAGAGTCTTTTCGCATAGTGCGGATGAAGGGACTCGAACCCCCACGCCTCACGGCACCAGATCCTAAGTCTGGCATGGCTACCAATTACACCACATCCGCTGATTTGCTGATCTGAATTTACAGATTCAGGCTATATTTCTTACAAATATAAGACTTTTTATTTAAAGAACACTCTCTATTAAAACAAAAAACCCTCCGTAAGATATTACAGAGGGTCTTGTACCCC
This sequence comes from Chryseobacterium sp. MEBOG07, assembly GCF_021869745.1. Lineage (NCBI taxonomy): Bacteria > Pseudomonadati > Bacteroidota > Flavobacteriia > Flavobacteriales > Weeksellaceae > Chryseobacterium > Chryseobacterium sp. MEBOG07. The sequence goes on along the minus strand of NZ_CP084579.1, from coordinate 350,312 downwards.
AGACGGGACTTGAACCCGTACGTCCTTGCGGACACAGGATTTTAAGTCCTGCGTGTCTACCAGTTCCACCACCAGGGCATGGTGTGGAGCGAAAAACGGGATTCGAACCCGCGACCCCAACCTTGGCAAGGTTGTGCTCTACCAGCTGAGCTATTTTCGCATAGTGCGGATGAAGGGACTCGAACCCCCACGCCTCACGGCACCAGATCCTAAGTCTGGCATGGCTACCAATTACACCACATCCGCTGGTTTTTTTATATTGTAAGTTTTAAAGAGCTTGCTTCTTTTTTGTGAGTGCAAATATAGGACAATTTCCTTTACCAGCAAACTTTTCCGGAAAAAAAAATAAAATTTCCACATTTTTTTTTCACCACACCTTTTATTACATTTCATTTTCTTACTTTTACATCGTTAATATTTACGATATGGAATTACAAGGAACGGTAAAGAAACTTTTTGATGCTCAAACATTTGCGAGCGGATTTCAAAAAAGAGAAATGGTTATTTTGACTCAAGAGCAGTATCCACAGCCGATAAACATAGAATTTTTATCTGATAAGATCAGTTTATTAGATAACCTTAAAGAAGGGGAAAACGTAAAGGTAGGAATCAATATCAGAGGAAGAGAATGGGTTTCTCCTCAGGGTGAGACTAAATATTTCAATTCTATTACAGGGTGGAAAATAGAGAAGGTTTTTGAAAATGCTTCAGAACCTACTCAGGCAATGCCTCAGCAGTCTGCATCACCGGTTTCTAACGAGAATCCGTTTGCTGGTGACGATGACGATGATTTACCTTTTTAATTAAAAGAATAAAAGATCAAATATAAATCCTGCTTTTTGAAGTAGGATTTTTTTGCTAAAAATGGTTCGATTAGACGAAAACGAAATTTCATTTCCCGATCCTGAGCTCTATGACGGGCATGACGGGCTGATTGCCTTCGGAGGTGATCTGTCTGTAGAACGTATTTGGTTTGCCTATCAGCTGGGTATTTTTCCCTGGTACAATCCTGATGAAGAAATTCTATGGTGGTGCCCGGATCCAAGGTTCGTTCTTCTTCCCGAAGAAATAAAAGTCTCAAAATCAATGAGAAAGATATTAAATAGAAATATTTTTACTTTCTCAGAGAATCAGAATTTCAGGGAAGTGATCAGGAACTGCCAGCAAACCAACAGAAAAGGACAGTCTGGAACATGGCTTTCTGATGAATTGATGAATTCATTTATTACCCTTCATGAATATGGCTTGGCCAAAAGCATTGAGGTGTGGCAGAATGGAGAACTCGTGGGTGGTTTTTACGGACTGCAGATCGGAAACGTTTTCTGTGGAGAAAGTATGTTTGCTAAAGTGAGCAATGCCTCCAAAGCAGGATTTATTCATTTTGTAGAAAGCAACAAAAACACCCTTGAATTAATTGATTGTCAATCTCATACCGAACATCTGGAAAGCTTGGGCGCAAAAATGATTGCTAAAAAAGAATTTCTAAAAATCTTACACGAAAATAATGAACGCAGATAAAGAAAAATGGATTCTTCTGGTTATCCTGAGCATCATCTGGGGATCATCCTTTATTTTGATCAAAAAATCACTTGAACATTTTAATCCGTTTCAGGTAGGATCTTTAAGGGTTCTTATTGCCGGGATTATTTTACTTCCTATTGCCATCTCCAACTATAAGCTTTTCCCGAAAAAGCATTTGAAATGGCTGATTCTGGCTGCTTTTACAGGAAACTTTATTCCTATGTTTCTGTTTCCCATTGCAGAGACCGAGATAAGCAGTAGTATTGCTGGAATCATCAACTCTATGATGCCTATTTTTGTGATTATTGTAGGGGCACTGGTATGGAAGTTCGAAACCACAAAAAAGCAGATTATAGGAATATTAATAAGCTTTACGGGAGTTTGTATTCTGGCATTTGGAGGGGGTGACAGCGGGGAATTTAAGATGATTCCGATCCTCTTGTTATTATTGGCCACTTTATGCTATGCTTTGAGCACAACTACGGTAAAATCAAAGCTTATGGAGGTTTCTTCTACTGTTTTGTCTGCATTTGTTTTCTCATTTGTTTTATTATTTCCTTCCGTAATTGCATTGACAAGCACCGGATTCTTCTCAGAGTTTAGTTTTTCAAAGGATAATTTGCTTGGGTTAATGTTCGTTGGCCTACTCTCTATTTTCGGAACCGGGCTGGCGATGATGATGAATTATCGTTTACTGAAAGTTTCTTCTCCACTTTTTGCATCCACTGTTACTTTAGTAATGCCTATTGTGGCTATTATATGGGGAATTTTAGATGGTGAAAAAATGACTTCCCTACAGTTTGCAGGAGCAGGAATTATCATTGCAGGGCTTATATTTTTAAGATCAAATCCAAAAAAATAAAATCATATTATAAATTAAATTATATTTGAATGATTTAACTTATAACTATGAAAAAAATTCTACTTTATGGCTCTATAGCCTTATCTACACTTTCGTGTTCTACTTCTTCTGAGGATACTCCCTTTGATAACAGTGATCCTTCTACTCAAAATGTAATCCTTCCTACAAAAATGAATAAGGATGGTATTGTCATGAAAATCAATTACAACGGAACTAAAATCATCAGCATGATTAACAACATTAATCATGGACAAAGAATTGAGTTCACTTATACTGATGATTACGTTACCGGCATCAAAAATTACGAAAATAACGTTCTTGAAAGTACGGTTGAATATGGATATTCCAGCGGACGTATGGCTTCAGCAGTTACTAAGGAATATTCTACTACCGGTACCGTACAAAACACGGTTACATTTACCTATACGTATACGAGTACTACAGAGATCAATGTGAAAAGACAAACGAACTCGGGAATCGCAGGTTCTTCTACCATCAATAGTGTGTTTACATACAACAATGGAAATATGGTAAGCAATGTGGGATCGGGAACCGGAACCGTCAATGGAAATACCGTTACTTACACAGAAAAAGAGACCTATACTTATACGGATAAAAACTATCCTTTTAAAAATGTAAAAGGTTTTGACAAAATTATATTCAATGGAAATGAAAGCAGTGACGGGGTAAGCATGCTGTTTTCGAATATAAAGAACAGCTTAAGTACTTATAAAGGACAATTCACCAATACAACAGCCGGAGGCGGAACTGGAACCGGAACCAGCAGTCATAAGTATACCACAACATTTAATACAGCCGGTTATCCATCTGAAGAAAGCAGACAAACTCTTGATATCAATGGAAACCCAATGACCAGCGCTCCTGATCGATTTATGTACGAATACAATTATCAATAAAAAAAACCTGCATTTCTGCAGGTTTTTTATTGTTTTAGATCAATCTAGTTCTTTTTTCTCACTCTACTTGCCTTAGCCTTTTTCACCTCATCTTTAATATATGGATACTTTTTCTGCATATCCTTTACTAAAGACGGATCCAGATCTAATGCTTTCTGAAGAGCTTCCATCCCTTTATCCTGGTCTTTCAGGTTAAAAAAACAATTGCTTAACTGATAAAACAGTTCCGCTCTGTGGTGATTTTTTAACGCTTTATTCAAAACCGTTACCGCATCTTCATATTCTCCTACCAACATCAAAACTTCTGAATAGGCATACCAGTTGTAGAACCTTGTGGGCTCAGCATCTACGAGTTTTTTAAGACAGGAAAGACTTTCTTCAAATTTCCCTGAATCGATGAATAAGAAAGCCAATCTCTTTTGATAATCAAGATTGTTTTCATTCAGCTGTGTGGCTTCTTTAGCATAATGCAATGCTTCAGACATTCCGCCCATTTCTTCGTAAAGATAAGACTGTTCCATCATCGCAAGATAAAACTGAGGGTCTTCTCTCAATGATTTCTGGAATGCATTTAAAGCTAAAATAGGATTTTTTAATGCCTTATTGCATAGTCCGATCTTATAAAAAGTAAATGCCTTCGTATATTCAAGCTCCAGCATCTCTTCATACGTCTCGATTGCCTTTTGGTATTGTCCCAAAGCTTCATAACAGGCTGCTTTATTGGCATATACCCCTACAGAAGTAGAGTTGATTGCCAACAAATAATCATAGCCTTTTATCGCTTCATCATAATTTTTTCTGTTGAAATAGAATTGTCCATACTCAAACCATGCGGTTTCAGAATAAGAGAATTCATCTAAATATTCATTAAGAAAGGCAATAGCCTCCTCGTTCTTATTCAGTTCACTGAAACACACCATACAATTCTCCAGCGAATATTCATCCGTTGGATCTTCTTTAAGTGCCTTTCTGTAATGTCTAAGAGCGTTAAAAGGATCTCCAAGATTCACATATTCATCCGCAATAAAGTTGTGGAGAAAGTTTTCTTCTTCCTCTAATGTCAAAGCTTTTTTACAAATTTCAATGGATTTTCTAGGATTTCCTAGGTTCGAATAATACTTCGCGTAGCAAACCAAAAAGTCTGTGTTCTCCATAGAAGCACCTTTTAACTCATTGATTAATTCTTTCGCTGCATTATACTCTTCCCACTCCAAAAGGATCTCAAGTCTTTTAATCTTAATATCCAATGAATTGGGATGAAGCTTCAGACCATAAGTAACCGCCATATCAGCGTAATTAAAATCTCCAAGCTCCAAATAATAAACAATAATATCTTCTAATTCTTCGGTATCGAAGTAGAATTCGTCATTGTTTTCCATCATTTCCTCGAACTTTTTTACAAGTTCATTTCCAAAATACTCTTCCAATAGTGTCCTCTCTGTCGGCCCAATGTCTGAATTTGCTTACAAACCTCGGCAAACTTTTAGTTAATAATACATCTGAAACTGATATTCAAATATTTATGCAAAGTTGCAACTTTTTTTTGAATTTTCCATTTCATTAATTTCTATTATAAAAATAGTAAAAAAAGAAAACCAATAAAAGGATTGTGGATAAAAAAACGCAAATTGGGGTTAAATTCTTATGACAAGCCGTTTTCCACTTTGTACATACCCATTCCATATAGATTCAACATCCTTAATATCAACATTTTCCGTCTCCATATTAATTTTTCCGTCTAAAGCTGCCTGGAACATTTCAGGAATGATTTCCGAAAAGAGAAGCGCTGATTCTTCTTTCGTCCAGCTTCCCAATCCTGATCCCGAAATCTGAATATTGGTTCCTCTGAGAATCTGTGAAGACAGCTGAATGGTATCTCCGCTCATTCCGCCTACGGTAACGAGTTTTGATCGGTGAGAAAATGTTCCGTCTCCTTTAAGAGCAGACAGTATCATTTCTACGGAATGCCCCCAGATATAATCCAGGATAATATCTATAGGAGTTTCGCTATGAATTTCTTTTATTTTTTGTTTAAAATCATGATCATCTGCTTTGAGGGAAATCACATCATCAGCCCCCAGTTCAAGCAAGGCCTGCAAAGCATCTTCATTTCTTCCGGTAACAATAATTTTTTTTGCGCCATATAATCTGGCAATCTGAACAGCGATCTTCCCTGTAATTCCTGTTGCTCCATTGATCAGAACTGTATTTCCAGGTTGTATGCCCGCCTTAAATCTTAATGCCATTGCAGATCCCATCACCGCGTTGGGTAATGCTGCTGCTATAGAAAAATCCAGTTCCGAGGGGATTGGAACAGTCATTTTTGTATCGACCACCACTTTTTCTGCTATAGTCCCTTTTTTGCTGAAAAAATAAACTTTATCTCCGTTTTCAAGATATCCTGCGCCATCTGAACCAATAACGGTAGGCTTATGTTCTTCTTTCTCTATGGAATAATGATTTCCACTCGCTCTTGCCCTATCAAGGTTTTTAATAGATGCTGCTTTTACTGATATTAAAATCTCGTTTTCCGCTACTGCTTCCGGCTCTGGAAAATCTGCATATTGAGGACTTCTTCCTTTTTCGAATATTACGGCTGCTTTCATTGCTCTAAATTTTTATACAAAATTATTACCGGGAACCTCGGCAAAGCAATAACATTTGTTATCAGTTTTAGGAAAGGGAGCTGGAAGAGGGAGGCTGGGAGTTTATAAAGCGGACAATAGAGTTAAGAAGCGTAGACAGGATATTGTGTATTATGTGTTCGTTAAGGCACTTCGTTTAGCAATGAACAATCAACATTGCTGAGTGAAACGCCTTTGCGACCCTCTTCAATTAAGGAAACTATTCTTTGCGGACATCGTGTTTAAGATGAGTCCGAAGTTATACAGTGTTTTTTTAACTTCCAGCTTCTGACTTCCTTCTTCCAACCTCTTAAAGTCTCTCTTTCAGGATCTTACTTTTTATCCTGCTGAGATGTACCGTTGTAATACCGAGATAAGAAGCGATATAATGCTGGGGAACTCTTCTGATGATCTCCGGCTTGGTTTTGACCAGATTGATATACCGCTGCTGTGGTGTATCTTTAATAAATGAAAAAAATGCTTCATATAATCGAATACCCTTTCGAAAAGAGCATCCATAAACAGGGTTCTGAGCTCAGGATTTTCATAAACTTCTTCTAAGAAGGCTTCCACATCAGGTTTTTTGATTTTGTATAATATACAGGGTTCTATGGTCTCGAATGAAACCATGCTTGGCAATCCTTTTCTAAAGCTTTCAAGGGACGAGAACATTGTATTCTCCAGGAAAAACTGGAATGTAACGTCTTTCCCATCATTATTATACCAGGCTCTTACCATGCCTTTTTCAATGTAATAGGCATTATAGGAAACTTCGTCTTCTTTTAAAAGCAAAGTTTTGGCAGGAACTTCCATACGCTCGAAACTGCCGAGAAATTTCCTCCATTTTTCTTTAGGAAAGGGAAACCTGTTTTTGATATTTTCAAACATTCCTGATATAAAAAAGAACGGACAGTGCGTCCGTTCTTCATATATTTTTAGATTAAACTCTTGATTTTAGCAATGATGTCATCTCCTAATTTATCTGCTTCTTCCTGAGATTTAGCTTCTGTATAAATTCTGATAATTGGCTCTGTATTAGATTTTCTAAGGTGAACCCAGTTATTTTCAAAGTCTATTTTAACGCCGTCTACAACAGAAACTTCTTCATTTTTGTATTCCTCCTCCATTTTGCTTAAGATTGCATCTACATCAATCTCAGGAGTCAGTTCTATTTTCTTTTTCCCCATGAAATAGCTTGGGTATCCTGCTCTTAGCTCAGAAACCGTTTTGTTTTCTTTAGCCAAATGGGTCAAAAATAAAGCGACACCTACTAAAGAATCTCTTCCGTAATGTAAATCAGGATAGATAATTCCTCCGTTTCCTTCGCCTCCAATGACTGCATTTTTCTCTTTCATCAAAGTAACTACGTTTACTTCTCCTACAGCACTTGCAAAATATTCAGAATTGTGGGTATGTGCTACATCTCTCAAGGCGCGGCTTGAAGAAAGATTAGAAACTGCTGCACCATTTTTGTGCTTTAGCAAGTAATCTGCCACAGCTACCAATGTATATTCTTCGCCAAACATTTCACCTTTTTCATCGATCAAAGCTAATCTATCCACGTCCGGATCTACCACGATTCCTAAGTCTGCATTTTCCTTTTTTACCAATTCGCAGATATCTCCCAAATGTTCTTTCAAGGGTTCTGGATTGTGTGGGAAATGTCCGGTAGGCTCACAGTATAATTTGACCGTTTCACATCCTAATGTATCCAAAAGCATAGGAATTGCAATACCTCCTGTAGAGTTTACAGCATCCAGAACTACTTTAAAATTCTTAGCTTTGATGGCTTCTGCATCTACCATTGGTAAATCCAAAATCTGCTTAATATGGATATCAAAAGCATCCTCTCTTGTTTCATATTTTCCAAGATCGTCTACTTCTGCATAGTTGAAATCTTCACTTTCTGCTAAAGCCAATACTTCAGCTCCATTTTCACCCGTGATGAACTCTCCTTTCTCGTTTAATAACTTAAGGGCATTCCATTGTTTTGGGTTATGAGAAGCGGTAAGGATGATTCCTCCATCTGCATTCAGCTCAGGAACCATTATTTCAACCGTAGGTGTTGTAGAAAGTCCTAAGTCTACAACATTAATTCCTAATCCCTGCAATGTTGCAGTTACTAAGGAAGAAACCATTTGACCAGAAATTCTGGCATCTCTTCCAATGATAAGGGTAAGGTCTTTTTTATTTTTATTATTCTGAAGCCAGGTTCCGAATGCAGAAGCGAATTTTACCACATCAAGCGGTGTCAAGTTATCATTTACTTTTCCACCAATGGTTCCGCGAATTCCGGAAATAGATTTTATTAACGACATTATGTTTTTAATTTATAATTTTCTAAATTTTACCAGACAAAGATACTTAAAAGACCTTTCAACTTATAGAACCGGAATCTTTTTTTGGATTTTATCGTAGGTATTTTTTACAACTTTCGGTGGTGCAAAACGATATCCCACATACAGCAAGCCATAGAGGTTATTATTCTCCACTGCCTGGTTGTTTTTCTGATCGTAGGCGTATGTATTAAAATTCATTTTACCCCCGAATAAAAACCGATCCGTATTATACCCTACATGCAAACCGCCCTGCATTCTTATGGTGGCATATTGAGCATTTTCTTTTGCTCCTCCATTCTGAAAGTTCCGGTAGCTTGAGAATTTACTTCCTATTCCAATAGCTAAATACGGTGAGATGTTCACATTTTTCCATATTACCCAGTTGTAAAAATACCCCATATTACCTCCAATATTATATTGAGTTTCTTTACTTTTTACTTCGTCAATTTTATTTCTGAAAATAGTAAGATCATAATCTACAAAAGGTACCCAGCTTCCACTGCTTTTCTTCTGCCATTCCCCCTGTGTGTAGATACTTCTTGCTGAAAAATTTTTATTAAGAATATAGGAGGTGGATCCACCAAAGCTTTGTACCCTAAGATCCGGAAACTGAATGTACGGATCACGACCTTCCTGCCATTGCGGGAACCGGTCTTTCATATTTTCAATATAAAAGCCCGTAACATTTTTATAGTACAGATTCTGAATGAATCTACCGGGGAAGAGTCTGAAGCTAAAATCGGTGTATGAGCTTTCGCCTTTCATGTGATCATCACTATTTCCCTGTAAAAATTTGGGTGAAAATGATAACGTCGCACTTATTATTCTATAATCGACTGAAAGGGATGTTTTGGTTTTGTTGTTGATTGACAGGATTGTCTTATTTGCATTCTTCCCTTCTCCTTCTGAAAAAATATAGCTTTCGATATTGGTATCAAGATTCACACGAATCATTACCTGATCTGCATAGGACTTGGTATTCGTGGTATCGGATTGTGCTTTTCCCTGTGTGGAAAATGAAGAAAATAATATTAATAATCCTGTTTTTAAGAAATTCAAATCGAATAATTTAAATTAGAAAAATGAATTTACTCTATTTTTTCCAATTATCCGATAAACCCAATATTAAGAACAGCCGCAATCTTTATCACAGTTTGTTCTTTTGGAACTGAATTTCTTAGGGGCAAAATTCTTTTTAAGCACCTTAAATAGAGAGTAACAAGCGAATGCTACAATCAATAAGATGAGTACGTATTGAAAAATTAATGATGAATTCATTACTTTAAAATCTGATATGCTATCATCGACACAAAGTATGCCAAACCTGTCATCATGACCACCTGAAAGCCAGTCCATTTCCAGCTTTTGGTTTCTCTGTAGACTACTGCAAGTGTAGAGACACACTGCATTGCAAATGCATAGAAAAGAAGCACTGAGATTCCTGTTGCAAAACTGAAGACTTTTTCGCCATTCGGTTTTACATCGCGTCTCATTTTATCAATTACTTTTACTTCCGGAGCATCATCTTCCAAGCTGTATAGTGTAGACATTGTTCCTACAAAAACTTCTCTGGCTACAAAACTTGTAAGGATTCCTACTCCCATTTTCCAGTCGTACCCCAATGGAGCAATAATAGGTTCTATCCCTTTCCCCATTTTGGCCAGGTAAGAATGGTCAAGGTGAACATTGGCGGCTACCAATTCATCCGCTTTCTGTTTTGGTCCGAAATAGCTCAGGAACCAGATGATGATACTTACGATGAAAATTATTTTTCCGGCCCCGGTAATAAAGTCCCATACTTTTCCTAAAACCATTTTAAGGTCATAGGCAAAAAGTGGTTTTTTATAGGTCGGAAGATCCATTACCAGGTATGTTTTTCCTTTGCTTTTAATAAATCCTTTAAGAATTGCCGCTGAGAATAAAGCAACCAGGAACCCAAGAAGGTACATTCCCATCAAAACCAGCGCTTTGTATTTTATTCCTAAAAACGTTCCTTCTGAGATGATCAGTCCAATAACGATGCTGTAAACCGGAAGTCTTGCAGAACAAGTCATAAACGGTGTTACCAGGATCGTCAGCAATCTCTCTTTAACGTTTTCAATATTTCTTGTAGAAATTACTGCAGGAATGGCACAGGCAGTTCCTGATACAAGCGGAACGATACTTTTACCGTTAAGCCCGAATGGACGAAGAAGTCTGTCCATAAGGAATACCACTCTCGCCATATATCCTGAATCTTCCAGGAGATAAAGGAAATACAACAGGATCCCAATCTGCGGTGCAAAAACCACAATTCCTCCTATTCCCGGAACAATTCCGTTTGAGATCAATGAATTAACAGGGCCTTCAGGCAGGTGTTCGCTGGTAAATGCAGCCAGCCACGAGAATGTCTCTTCAATCCAGTTCATTGGATATTCTGCAAGGAAGAATACACTTTGGAAAATAACCAATAAGATCAATAAAAAGACGACATATCCCCAGAATTTATGAACTAAAACCTTATCCAGCTTTTCGGTCAGTAATTCTTTAAACTGAGCTTTCTTGGAAATTACATTCTCCAATATTCTATCTACATTCTGATATCTTCTAACGGTTTCCTGAACCTGTAATCTTTTGGAACCAAGCTTTTAGTATCAGCTTCATTCAACTGCTCCATTGCGGATCCTATTCTTCCCAGGTTTGTTCCCAATGAAAGACTCATCCAGGCTTTATATTCGTTGTCGAAACCTTTATGTGCTGCCAGTTTCTGAATAAAATCTTTGTGTTCGTTTGGGGTTTCAAAAGAAACTTTATCTGCTTTTACAAATTCATTTTTGTAAATGGCTTCTCTTACTTCATCAATTCCTATCTGTTCTTTTGCATTGGTCTGGATAATTGTAAGGCCTAATGCATCGGAAAACTTCTCAATATCTATGGTAATTCCTCTTCTCTCAGCCTGGTCAATCTGATTGACAATCAAAATCATAGGAATACCAAGATCCTGGATCTGCTGAAACAGAAGCAGTCCTCTTTTTAAACTTAATGCTTCAAGAATATAAACAACTCCAGCATAGTTTTTCTGCTCATCAATAAGATATTTGGAAAAAATAGCTTCATCTTCCGAACTGGGATATAAACTGTAAGAACCCGGAAGGTCGATCACCTCAACATCTTCGTTTTTATAGGCATAGTTCCCAGAATGACTTGCTACGGTAACGCCGGCATAGTTCCCGGTCTTCTGCTTTTTGTTGCAAAGCATGTTAAAAACCGTTGACTTCCCTACATTAGGATTTCCGACTAAAAGTATCTGTTTTTTCTTGTTTTCCTGCATTAATTCAATTCTTCAACAATGATATAATCTCCTTCTTCCTCACGAAGAGCAATCCGGCTTTTTTCTGCTCCAAACTCCACATACATAGGCCCATTGAACGGTGCCTGATACAAAATTCTGAAAGTGGTCTCCGGAAGAAGCCCCATTTCAATAATTTTATTGGGCATTTTCAGATGGTCATTATCATACCCCAATATCTTCCCCATTTTATTCTTAGGGAATCCACTTAATTTATGTAATCCTTTCTCTTTCAAAGCCTAATTTTTAGTCCTGCAAATATACGCTATTTAAATTTAATCTAAATAACGTTTCAATACAAAAGAAATCAACCCAAATACATTGCTGTATCTGGGTTGATTTGAATCTTATTAAGAATTTTCTTCTGAGGATTAAAGTTGTAAGCAGTGGTAAGGAGGACCTGCAATTACAGAACCTAAAGCAAGTTCAATAGCGCATTTTTCTGCTGTAGTCAATTCTATCTCTTTTGCTGTTGTAGATATTGTAATAGGTTTTTGTTGTTGATCTGCCGTTTGGATCGTTTTTTTAGCGACTAAAACAGTTTCTGTTGCTTTTTTGGACTCCGTATTTTTAGTTGGAGATTCATTTTTAGCAAATAACAGAGCTGACGTTGTCAATAAAACTGTGACAAGAATTTTTTTCATGGTATAATTTTAAAATTAGTTTTAACAAACATAAAAGAATAAAAAACAAAATCAAATTTTTCCTGAATAATTTTTAAAAATTTCTTCTAATCAAGCATAGAATTGATCTACCAAAAAGGAATCAACCCAAACACATTGCTGTATCTGGGTTGATTCAAAATATAATTTAGTTGATATGAATGCTTATTTTTTCTTCTTTTCAGAAGCTTGTTCTTTTTCTATTGGATTGTCATTAGAACCAAAGAAATCTTTCACCTGCTTTTCCAGTCTCTTCATAAAATCTCCTACCGTTCCGTCTGTACCAGGCATTGGTCTGCTCATGTTTTCTGCAGTCATGTAAGGTCTTGATTCTGCGAATGGATCTGCTTTATATCCTTCGTAAGATTTCAGGAATTTTTCTTTGGATGTAGGCGTTATTGTATTGCTCATCATTCCCATCTTGGCATTGATCTTATCTGCGTATGACAGTTCATCATAGTTTTCGATCTTTTTATTTCCGCTCAGCTGCCATGAGTAATTTTTATCAGCATCTTCAATTTTTACAATCAGACCTGGAAGTCCTTTAAATTTGTACGGCCCATCCTGAAAAGGGATATCTGAACTGAACCATGCTGTCCATTTTCTTCCTCCAAATTCTGTAGTTGCTTTCTGAGCATTGTATGCACCTACCTTTTCTTTATCTGGTAAAATGCTCCATTGCAGTTTCGGATCGTCTTCGTATGAGAATAAGTTTCTACTGATTCTGTCTACATACTGAGCTTTCATATCCGGATAGCTTTTGATAATTTTATAGGAAAATTTAGGCCATTTTATCAGTTTGGTCATATCCTTGAAAGACTTGGTTTTCTCCATCTCTTCTATCTGAATTTTAATGATAGAATCCTGAGCAGGCATTGTGTAATCCTGATAGATTGATTTTTTTGGAGTAATATCAAGAATCGTAATGATCTTTTCCAGCTTTGCTGAGTCTTTTTTCGGTTTAAAAGTCAGTTCGTAAAAGAAACGGTTTGCAGTTTCCTTTGACTCCTGAGCTCCTGCAAAAGCAAAAAGAGCGATAAGAAATACGGAGAATAACTTTTTCATTGTAGCAAGTTTATATAATTAGTGCTCATATGTCTTGTTTTGTTACAATTTTTCTGAAATTTTATTTTCTGATAAAAATATTCACCCATTCCAGATAACCGATGATTAAAAAATTATGATTCTCTTAAAACAGTTTCTTTTTTAAAACGCTTACCTTTAAGTTTCTAAAAAACAAAATATTATGGATACCTTATCTCAATTAAAATCCGAACTGGAGGGAGAATTCCAAACCACAAAAAAATTTATTGAACTATTCCCCGAAGGAAAAAATGACTTCGCCCCCCATGAAAAAAGCATGAAGATGATGCCGCTTGCCACTCATCTTGTAGAAGTTTTTGAATGGCCGAATACTATTTTAAATACTTCCGAACTGGATTTTGGCAAGGGAGACTACAAACCTTCGGTTCTTTCAACGAGAGAAGATCTTCTGAAAAAACTGGAAGAAGATTTTCAGGCCGGTAAAAAGGCGTTGGAAAACAGTAACGAAGATGATCTGAACCCCAGCTGGACCATTAAAAATGATGGCCATGAACTGGCAAGCTGGAGCAAATATGGAGCAATTCGCCATGCTTTGAACCAGATCACCCATCACAGAGCTCAACTGGGAGTATATTACAGACTGAACAACATTCCTTTGCCGGGAAGCTATGGGCCTTCAGCAGACCAGCAAAGTTTTTAATTTTAATACCTAAGTATATCTCAACAAAAAACCAATCCGGATGGATTGGTTTTTATTTTTATTTAAAGTTGAATTTTACGGTAAACATGACTTGACTAGGGCGGAGCTGATATCTTGTATACGTAATATTTGTAGTATTAATTTCATACGTTTCGAAAACTTTTTTGTTCGCGATATTCATCCATTTCACTTCAAAATCAATTTTCTTTTTAGCCCAAGTAAACTGATATGATACATCATAGAATCCGTTATGATATTTTTGATCTGCTGCATTTGTATTTACCTGATCCCAATTAAATCCAACAGTATGATTTTCCATAGGATAGAAGAAAAGACCTAGATTATGAGTAAATCCTGTTCTGGTGGCATTAGAGTTTAATTCCCCGACACTTGTTTGTCTTGTTCTAGTAAGACTAGCATTATAATCAATACTCATCCAACTGAAATAGGTATTATTGAATTTAATACCAAATGACTGTCCATTATTTTTATTAGTATAGGATTTATCATTCAAGAATGCATCAGATTCTGTCGTATTGTTACTATAACTAAGGGATGCGTTCGTTTTAAACTTTGGAAAATATTTTCCAACTTCTACACTATATCCATTACTTAATACATGATTATCCTGCTCTTTATATTTCATTATGGTATATCCAGCTCCATTGATCTCCGGATTTGAAATTAAGTTTCTCTTCGCATCAGAGTATCTGTAATTAATATTGAAGAATAAATTATTCAATGGATTTCTGTATTCTATTCTTGTTCCTGCAGATTTGTTGTTATTTTGAGGAATTGGGTTTTTAACATCCATTGCAATGATTCCTCCTGGAGACGTCATTAAAAACCCAGAATATGCTGTATTTATTTCTCCAAAATTATTATTAATATTAGCATTTACGGACGCTTTCCAGAATGATGCAAATGAATATTGAGCAAAAATATTAGGTTCAAACGTTACTTTATTTACCGATTTTGAAACAAGCCTTAGAGGGTCTTCCGCTTTAATGTTATTTGAATTTACTGGAAGATTGGCATAGATCATCCATGATTCACTTTTATAATTTATCCCTAAACTTCCGTATGGCGTAGCTGTGGTATACTTTAAGTCATTACTATATGCCTCAGGTTTTGGGTCAGGAGTATTAGGATTGGTAGATGGAATTGCTTTAATATTTGACAAATCTGACATCATATCTGTACTTTTAAAATTAAATCCAACTTCAGGAGTAAACGTCCATCCCTTAGCAGAAAAACCAATATTTGCAGAATGATTAGCTTCAAACGTCTTAAGTCTTAAACTTTGTGTGGCAAACTCTGTATTAGCTACAGACTCGAATCCAGGGATGTCCAAATAAGATGATGGGTTAACTTCCAAAGTCTGTCTATCTGTTTGGTAGCTTACATAAGATAAAAGATTTACCATTTTTTCCTTCCAAGGAATAATTGTACTTAGTGAGTTCTGGAATGATGTTGTAGGAGATTCAACTCCTTCATTAGCGTTTCTCTGTATTCCAGCTTTCACATCTGTTCTGTCAACAACTCCCCTGTCTGCATTCCAGTATTGAGAGAAGCTTGTAGTATTTTTAAAGAATCCTTTTTTTGCATTCTTTGTAAATATTAACTCTCCCTTCGCTTTATCTGTATAAAAATTATTCAGGATTTTTATAATATTAGAAGTTCCTCCAAAATAATCCGTCTGGCTATAAGATTCTCTTTCTACCGAATTATTGGTATAGTTTGCATTAGCTTTAAGCTCCCATTCTTTTTTCTTATCAATGTTGGTAAGATAGTTGGCTGATAAGTA
Source organism: Chryseobacterium sp. MEBOG07 (assembly GCF_021869745.1). Classification (NCBI taxonomy): domain Bacteria; kingdom Pseudomonadati; phylum Bacteroidota; class Flavobacteriia; order Flavobacteriales; family Weeksellaceae; genus Chryseobacterium; species Chryseobacterium sp. MEBOG07. The sequence goes on along the minus strand of NZ_CP084579.1, from coordinate 334,508 downwards.
ATGAACATTATTCATCAGATATCTTTTCACCGGAAGATTAGGGGTACTTGCATTTTCTACATTCAGCCAGTCATTTTGAGAAGCATTGATTCTCTTGCCTTCAAATCTGTTCCCGAATGCCAGGATATTCCCTTCATTTTCCACCTGCTCACCCATGTTATTGGTTTTATAATTGACTACCCATTGGCTTTTCTGTCCGAAAAACATGGGAGTCAGTTTTACATTCCAAAGCCATGGATCTCCGAAGCCTGTTCCTACTTCTCCTCTACCTGTCATGGTAACAGAATTTTTAAGCTTGATATTGATCGCTGCCTGATCTGAAGGCACTTTATCCTGAAGAATTTTTACCGGTTGGTGATTTTCGAGAACTTCTACTTTCTGTACAGCATCTTTCGGAAGTGAGTTATTGATCGTTCCATAGCCACCTTCCATAAGGTCTTTTCCATTCACATAGAATTTATTGATGGCATTTCCCTGATAAAGGATTGTTCCGTCGGTATTCACCTCAATTCCCGGAATCTTTTTCATAACATCTGCCAGGGTTCTGTCATTTTTGTTGTTGAATGCTTTAAGATCATAGGAAATGGTATCCCCTCTTGCGGTAATCATTTTTGTTTTCAGCTGTACTTCTTTAATTTCTGTTGCTTCAGACTGCATTTTGAAACTTAAGTTCTGATCACTGTTGCTGATTTGCTTCGTAAGAGGTTTCTGATTGAAAGCTTTTACTTTAAGATCCACATTCGATTCAGCGGAAGTGAACGTTACTTTATATTCACCTTTAGAATTGGTAATTCCATAAGCCAGAATAGCATCTTTACCAGGCTCTTCTATGGTCACACTGGCACTTGGTATTGCTACCCCGTCATCATCAGTGATCTTTCCTGAAACCGTTTTCTGTGCAAAAGTAAGCACAGTAAAGAAAAGCATCAGAAATAAAGAAATATTTTTTTTCATACCTATTATTTGCTCAATTAGTTAATCATTGTAGTTTTTTGTTACACTTTTTATAAAGATGATTTTTAATGACAAAAGTTAAATCATTATCACTACAAACATAGTTATATTTTTTAAACCTTTGAATTTTTTTAAAAAGTGTGCTTATTTTATATCCATTTTAATTCTGTCTGCTATTTTTTATGCAGCTGATTATTTTCCTTCAAAAATTATATTTGGCGTATAAAATCTCCAAAAATTTTCATCATTTATTTTTAAAAATTCGGTAACAAAATCTTAATACACTTTATCATATTAAATAAAAAAGGAGAACTTTTCAAGAGAAGTATAAATTTTAATATTTTTATCTATTCCAGATAGTAAAATCTGATTTGAATTATAGATTAAAAAAACCTTAAAAATGGGCACATAAATATATATTTAATAATTTTGTAACATTAAATTTACTAAAATGGGAATTATTTTAAAGCCTATAGATATTGTAGAAGACATTTCAAAAGAAGAATTCTACGAAAAATATCTAAAGCCAAGAAGGCCCGTTGTCATCAGGAATATGGCAAAAAACTGGCCTGCTTATCAAAAATGGACGATGGAATATATGAAGGAGGTTGTAGGAGATGTGGAAGTTCCACTATATGACAGTTCAAAGGCAGATCCTTCTGCCCCCATCAACGCATCGGCTGCCAAAATGAAGTTTGGAGATTATATAGATCTTATACAGCGGGAACCAACTGATCTCAGAATATTTCTTTTCGATCCTATAAAATATGCTCCTAAGCTTTTAGAAGATTATATTGCCCCAAAAGAACTCATGGGAGGCTTTCTTGATAAATATCCTAATATGTTCTTCGGCGGACAAGGATCTGAAACGTTCCTTCATTTTGATATTGATATGGCTCATATTTTCCATACTCATTTCAATGGAAGAAAACATATTCTCCTTTTCGATTACAAATGGAGAGAAAGGCTTTACCAGATTCCTTATGCTACGTATGCACTGGAAGATTATGATATAGAAAATCCGGATTTCATAAAATTTCCGGCACTGGATGGTGTAGAAGGCATTGAATGCTATCTGGAGCACGGAGATACTCTGTTTATGCCTAGGGGATGGTGGCACTGGATGAAATATCTGGACGGAAGTTTCTCTATTTCCTTAAGAGCATGGGACAAATCGTGGGCAGTAAAAGCACATTCACTGTGGAATCTTACTGTACAGCGAAAATTTGACGATATAATGAAGGCCAATTTCAAAAAGGATTACATGGAGTGGAAAGAAAAATTAGCAGTTGAAAGAGCAGAATTAGCCTTAAAAAAGGCTTACCAAGATAATTAAAAATGCGTTTCGGTCGAAACGCATTTTTTTGTTTAATTATTGAATATCAGAACATTAAAAGACTCTATAAACAGGATACTGCCTGAAGGTTTTTTCTTCGAAATAAGGAGAGTGTCTGTACACCCAATCCAGCTGTGCATCTCCATCATCAGACAATTTTTTATCCGATGCTTTGGCTGCTTCAAAAGCTTCTTGTAGTTTGTTGTCTTTTTTCAGGAGTTCCGCAGCGGTATCTTCGAAAATATAGGCGGAATAATATTCTTTCTGAGCCAGAATTCCGTCAAAGAAGTTCCAGTTGAAAAATGAGTCTAATGCTTCAGGTTCAAGGGTTTCTATAATATACTTCACACCAGGCTGATTGGTAGAAACCAAATAGTCTCCTGCAGAAAATGTCATGTTTTTACGAGAAGTATCTACCGTAGTTTCAAAATGCAGATAATGACCTTCATAAGGGTTTTTAACAGTTTTAAAATCTTTGATCTTATAGGACTCAACCGCTAGAGTACTGTCTTTCTGTATCGGTTTCATCTGAATTTTATTTCTTTTAAATTCGGCAATCACACGGTATTGCGACTGTGGAATCACATAATACTTCGGAATGGTAATATATCCAGTAGGAACAGCAGTGGTAAAGAGTTTTATATTCTTCGTAAAAGGTTTGTTTCGGTCATAATACAGTCTCGGTTTACCAGAGATTTCACTTGGCTTGTATTTTCCTTCATAACCTTTAAAATCCATCGTAGAGAACTTCGTGGAGTCTATTTTCCAACAGATTCCGTATTGTTTTCCTGCCTGGTATTGTTTTAAATTTTCAATGCGGAGCTGTTTTATGGTATGATACTCTTTATCTAAATTCTGCAGGTTGACCAGCATATATTTGTAAGTAGCATCTACTCTTTTGTCATACGGTTTCAACATATGGGTTTCGGGAACAGTTCCTAAAGAATTGAAAAGGGAAGTATATCCTGTAGAGTATCTCGGAGAGTCTTCAAATGAAGCAAATCCCACTTCAGGAACATCTCCGTGAATGTTGACATAAGGAGTACTTTCGTAGCCCAGTTTCTTCATATCTTCAAGATTTTTAGCCTGATAATCGTTATAGAAATAGGCTCCAAGAGTATTTCCCAGACGTTCTTTAAAGGTAGAAATATAGGTAAATGTATATTGATAATCTGCTCCATTGCTCACATGGTTATCTATGAAAACATCCGGTTTAAGCCACTGATAAATTTCCTGAAAGCTTCTTGCATTTTTAGAATCTGCTTTAATAAAATCTCTGTTCAGATCATAATTCCTTGCATTTCCCCTGAAACCATACTGTTCCGGACCATTTTGGTTGGCTCTGGAATAAGATCCTCTGTTGAGCATTCCACTCACATTATAGGCGGAAATAGCGGCAATGACAAAGTTTTGCGGAGTTTTGATTTTTTTGACTGCAAGATCTCTCATCAGCATCATGGTAGCATCTATTCCATCCGGTTCTCCTGGGTGAATCCCATTATTGACGAAGAGAATGGCTTTGTCTTTTCTTACTATTTCAAGGTCTTTTTCAGGAAAAGGATTATAAACGACCACATAAATGGGTTTTCCGTTGTCATCTTCTCCTTTTTTAAGGTACTGAATGGTATTGAAGTTCTTAGCCAGATTCTCATAATAGCTATTCATTTCATCGTAGGTAACAGTCTGGTTTCCATTTCCTTTTTCAAAAGGGGTCTGAAATGATTTTTGAGCCAAAAACAAGGTAGAACTCAGCGTGAATAAAAGATATTTCAGTTTCATTGAAGTCATATTTTCAGACTTTAAAATTAATCATCTTTTGTGAAAAAAGAGAATGTGCTGACTAACAGAATTGTTTTGAAAATAGAAACCTCACAGGTTTTGAAAACCTGTGAGGTTTGTTACTAATAGCACTAAAAGCTTGATTTATTTGTTCCATTCTATTAATTTCTCCCTTTTTCATTGGGATACAGGGAAGGAAGCGGGTCGCTTTGCCAGAATTGTTTGGAGTCGATATCCATAATGGATAAAGATCCTGTATAGGCTGCTCCGGTGTCCATATTCCAGATATTGGCTTTATTGACGGGTGTTTTGATTCCGATATCCAGCGTAGGGGTATGTCCGATGAATATTTCTTTGTACAGAAGCAGCCTTTTGGGATATAATTCTGAATTCTTTTCAAGTTTTTTATCCATTGCCACCGCAGTTTCCCAAAGGGTTCTGTCCCAGCGGTAATTACTGGAATACACTTCTCTTTCTGGGCCGTGCATGGAAGCATATCCAGCATGAATAAACAGCCGGTTCTGATCATCAATATGATAGTTTTTCATCCTTTGAAAGAATTCGAGCTGAATATCCAACTCTTCAAGGGAATAATCAGCATAGCTTTCTATGGTACTTTTTCCTCCATTGAAAAGCCACACATCAGGATTTTGTCCCAATGCCAGCCAATCTTCACACCATGCGTCATGATTTCCTTTGATGAAAATGCATTCCTGCTTTTTGGAAAGTTCCAGTAAGAACTGTATAATTTGGGAGGACTCGCTCCATCCGTCTACATAATCTCCGAGGAAGATCAGCTGATCATTTTCTGTCACAGCTGCTCTTTCAAGGACCTGTTGCAGGGCTTTAAATCCTCCGTGAATGTCTCCTATTACTAATGTTCTGCTCATTTTTACTTCGAAATGTATTTTGAATCTACAAAATCCGTCAGCCATACTCCGTTTGCTGACTGATAGAAAGATAATCCTTCCTGATGCATTGTTCCGGTTCTGATGGTGAGAATCACAGGCTTACCGTGTCTCATTCCTACCTTTGTAGCCGTCTCTTTATCAGCACTTAAGTGTACATGCTGGCGTGTTCTTTTTTCAATTCCTTTTTCTAAAATGGAAGTGATATTAGCTTCTGCCGTTCCGTGGTACAGGAATTCAGGGGGCTGCTTTGCTTCCAAAGCCAGATCTATATCAATAGAATGTCCCTGGCTTGCCCTGATCATGGTTTTGTCTTCGTTAAAAGCAAAACGTTTTTTATTATTAGTTTCTACAACCTCATCTAATTCTTCGGAAGTAAAATATATTCTTCTCTTGGCGGATTTTGCTCTCAGCTCTTCTATATCTGCCCATCCATTTTCATCCAGCGTAAGTCCAATGCTGTCAGGCTGATGCCGGAGAATAAGGCTTAGAAATTTACTTATTTTTTCTTTTCTATTTCGTTCATGGTTTGTTTTTTAATTCATTAATTTTTCGTGTAGTTTTTCGCACAATACTTCAATATCATCCTTCCTCACCAGCTCAGCAATCCATTCCTGTGGAATACTTTCAAATCCATAATAAATTCCTGCAATGCCTCCTGTGATTGCTCCGGTAGTATCGGTATCTTCTCCGAGATTGACGGCTTTTAAAACCGCTTCTGAGTAGCTTTCTGAGTTTAGAAAACACCATAAGGAAGCTTCCAGACTGTGAAGGACATATCCGCCACTCTTGATTTCTTCTTCAGGATAATCGGAAATATTATTTTTTAAAATCTTATGAAAAAGTTCAATTTCATTTGGGTTAAATTCTTGCTTTTCTGCATATTCCAACGCAACTTCCTGTGTATGAGAATAGGCCTCTTTTTTGTTCTTCCCTTTCAACAATTGAATGGCAAAAATCACATAGATAAAACAGGCAAAAACAGAACGGAAATGACCGTGCGTTATCGCTGAAACTTCTTTTACTGTAAGATACAGCCTCTGAATATCATCTTCCTTTTCAAGATAAAAAGCTAAGGGAAGAATCCTCATTAAAGAACCATTCCCATTGTCTTCTTCAAAAATATTTCCTGAAAATCTAGCACTCTACCCCTTGATTAATCTTGCCAAAGCATGCCTTGTAGTTCCTCCAATATCGAAAAGCCTTCCATGGGCAGTCCAGTGACCGTATTTATTCCATTTTACAAAGCTTTGTCCTATTTTTTCCAGGTTATAGCCTTTGGTAAGTTCTTCTGCAAGACAAAGTGTAAGAGAACTGTCATCGCTCCAGGTTCCTTTGGGTTGATTCCAGGACATGTATTCCAGCATTTTTGTGACTGGAAAACGTTTTAAATCTTCTCTTTTTTTAAATTCTACAGGAACACCGAGAGCATCTCCAATGCAAACACCCATAATTCCTGCTTTTACTTTGTTTTCCATCAGGCAAGGTTTACCAGTTTATCGAACAGGAGTTTCATTCCTTGAGTGGCTGTTTCTTTCATGACAACCGCTCTCTGGCCGTATCCAAATCCTGTTTCATTAGGGTTGATAACAATTAAAAGACAGTCATCTTTTATATCATGAATCAGTCCGGCTGCCGGATATACCTGCAAAGAAGTTCCGATTACCAGTAAGATATCCGATTCTTTTACAATTTCTTTTGCCGTCTGATACAAAGGAACATCTTCTCCAAACCAAACGATAAAAGGTCTTAACTGTGCCCCATCTTCTGCTTTATCTCCGATATTGATATCCTCTTTTTGATCATAAATCAGGTTTTTATTGTTACAAGAACATGATTTGAACAATTCTCCGTGAATATGAAGAATGTTGGTAGATCCTGCTCTTTCATGAAGGTCATCAATATTCTGAGTAATGATCTGAACATCGAAATGTTTTTCCAGCTCTGCCAGTAATTGATGAGCCTCGTTGAACTGTACTTCATGCAGCTGACGTCTTCTCTGATTGTAAAATTCAAGAACCAAAGCTCTGTCTTTTCTCCATCCTTCCGGACTTGCCACATCCGTTACATTATGATTTTCCCAGAGACCATCTCCGTCTCTGAAGGTTTTTATTCCGCTTTCGGCACTGATTCCTGCGCCGCTTAATATGGTTAGTTTTTTCATTGGTTTATTCTAATAGTTTTTTATAAATCATTTCATTATCATCATCAAAACAGACAAAAATAACTTTCTCAATGATATCTGAATAAAAGTTTTTGACCTCATCTACTGCAATTTTTCCTGCCAGTTCTTTTGGAAATCTATAAACGCCTGTACTGATATTAGGAAAAGCAATGGTCTTTACTCCTAGGCTTTCTGCTAATTGTAAAGAATTGCGATAACAGTTTGCCAGAAGTTTCGATTCTTTTTCCTCATTTCCATTCCAAACCGGACCTACTGTATGAATAACATATTTTGCAGGGAGATTTCCAGCATTCGTTACTACAGCTTCTCCGGTATTGCATTTGCCTTGTTTGCTTCTGATCACTCTGCATTCTTCCAAGATCTGTGGGCCTCCTGCTCTGTGAATAGCTCCATCCACTCCGCCTCCACCAAGTAAGGATGAATTGGCAGCATTGACAATCGCATCGGCGTGGATCTCTGTGAGGTCGCCTTTTATTAATTCAATTTTCATTTTATTTCTTCAAATGGCTTCAGCATTTCTTCTTTCTTCGTAAGCACTGCGAAAACCACTCTTTTAAATTTATTTTTATATTTCGCTTGAAGATGTTTCCTGAACAATCCGGCAATTTCTTTTGGATCATTTTTGAATACCCCACAACCCCAGGCTCCTAAGATCAGTACTTCATTTCCTTGCTGTAAAGCCAGTGAAAGCATTTTATCCATCCTTAGATCCATGGCATCGAGAATTTCATGCGCTCTTTCCGGTTCCTGACGTTTTACCACTCCTGCATTGACTGCCGGGGACGTGATGAAATTACACAGAATGGGTTTAGGAAGCAATTCACCTTTATCTTTTCTAAATACCGGAACTTTCGGACTGTAAATCATTGTATCTGTATAAAAACAGGATTCCATTGCACGGTGAATCGTATAATAATCCCATGCCTGAAGTAAGCTTTCATATAAACCTGAAGTTCTTGCCAGACTTTCTTCCTGTGCTTCTGCTCCATTGATAAATCCTCCTCCGGGATTTTTTGCTGATGCAAAGTTCAGACACATGATTTTCTCCTGATCTTCTTCTTCGGTTAATTGTAAAATTGCTTTTAAAGAGCTACAGTTTCGGGTTTCAATTTTGGTTTCAAAATTATTTTCTGATAATGGAGATTCTTTCATTTCAGAAAGTTGCTCCGGAGTGAAAAGAACGGTTCCTTTTTTACAGATTTCCAGTTCGTTTTCTATATTTATTTTTTCGTTATGTTCGTTGATATAATATTTTTTGGCAAGGATATCCAATGTATCTTTTGCCATTCCTTTATTTGTCATCGTTCGTTTTTTATGTTAAAAATCAGGTCTTCTAACTCAGTATTTCCAGCTTTTTCAAAATCATTTCCAATAAATACTTTGGTTACTTTGATGTTCCCTACAATGGCCTCATTAAAACTCTCCAGTTCTTCTGCAGGAACCCATAATTCATTATGGTTTCTAGCCCCTACATTCTGTGCAGGATACTGATATACCACTTTTTCCAATACATCAAACTGAGTTACAAAACCAAGATAGTTTCCGGATTCGTCTCTGGTATTCCATTTTTCAGCAATCTCTGAAGCATAATTTTCATCGAGAACGGGATAAAAGATGGGCTGCCATTCCAATCTTGGAGGGAATCTTTTAAATCCATTTTCTATAATCAAGATCATTTCTTTTTCTCCTACCGGTCTGTATAATGTGGTTGTCTTCATATATTTAGATTATTACTCATTAAACCTCAGCTCCAATTCTTTGAGCCAGTTCACTTAATAAGGGATAGTTTTTTTCAATGGGTAGCAGCTTCTTTGCTTTGTCGAATTCTCCGGATTTGGTAAGATTCAATATTTTCTTAACCAAAGGGGTATAATCCTCTATTTTAACAATCCATTCTTCATTAAACTCCTCGATCAGCGAACGGCTAATCCCGACCTGAATGGAGCGATAATTAAGTTTAGTTCCCTTGATATTCCTTTCGGGATCCCATTGTACATATACTTCAGCGTTTTCAAACTCTTTTTCCCAATTTCGGGGATCAGGGTAGGCTCTTTTTTCAGGTGAAGTAAGAACGGCTTTGTATAAGGCTTTTTCCCATGCTTCCCTTTTAATATGTAATGCAAGAGTATGTTCCTGATTGGGTTTCTGTCCATAATTGCTGCGTTCCATCATCCAAAGAAAAGAAGGCTTTATCCAGGTCATCCTGTTGAATGAAAACGGAGCCGTAAATTTCTGATGTTCCAGAGCAGATTTTGCAATTGCCTTATTATAAGCCTGATATACCACCAAGGTGTCATTTTTATAGTCTGCTCTTATCTCAAATTCTTTCATTGTTGTTCATTTATTCAAAGTCATACACATATACCTCTACTTCTTTTGTCAGCAATGTTCTTTCAATAATCGGTTCTATTTCTTCCCATTTTCCTCCCGCCAGACCGCATCCGATTCTCGGCATATGCACTGAAGCATTCTGTTGTGAAGCTTCATGACTGAGTTTCAATAAACATTCTTCAACGGCCTCATATCGTATAGGTGGAACACTTGAATGGGTTATAATTTTATGCTGAGCAATCATATTGCAGACCCAAATATCTTCTTCTGTTTGAACAATCTGGATTTCTCCAAGGTTAAAATTTTCTCCGTTTTTAAACCATTCACGGTATTTCAGTTCCGGCTGTTTCCACTTTTTTGAAATGGCAGTTACAAACCCCTTTCCCCAACCTCCTATATCGTTACAGATATGAGCAATTATTTTATTTCCTTCAGCATGAGGACGGGCAGCATCACCCTTTATATATTGTATTCTTTTCATGGTTATTTTTTCTATCATTAAATATAAAATTAATGCTTTTATCCTATGCCTATATCTTCTTTGGAAATTAAAAAATCTGTTTAAAATCTTTTGAATACGGAGAATAGGATCCATAAACGGTATTAAATTCAACATCCAGGTTTTCTATTTTAAATTGTTCGTCAATCTGATCCAGACAAGTGATGACAAGGTTCTTTTTAACCGGAAATACATAAGCTCCATTCAGCTTTAAGGCATAATTCAGCAGTTTGTAATCTATTTCTCCAAATCTTAATTCCTTTTGATACTCATTAAATGTACAGGTTTCCTCTTCATTATTTCTCAGATTCATTTCTTTTTCATTGCTCATCCAGCCGTTTCCATGGCGCGTTGCATAGCTTCTGGTCACATAATACATTTCTATGTCTTCAATTTTTAAAAGCCGACAGATCTCGTATGCATTTTTTGAAGTGGTATGAGCATAAGTCACATTGGGAAAAACCCCATGATCCATATCGAGTAAAACTCCCTGACTTCCTTCAAAAATAAGGTGATCAAACGAAGCCAGGCAGTTATAATCATTTATATTCCAATCAATGGCTTCAATAGCATCTAAAAAAGGCTGTAAAAGTTTACTGATCTCACTTTCATCTACAAAACCATAGTAATAAGCGATCCCTTTCAGTTTCTCTAACAACATTTCTTTGGGTGCTATGAGGTCTATTGCAAATAGTTTATAGGGACTTTCGTGTCTTTTCATGGTAGCGCCTACTCCTTTTCCGCAGGTTCCATTCTCCAGATTCCGTGCATTTGTTCTGTTTTGCCATACATCAAAAGGAGTTGTAACCTTTGCTAACGGATGAATATGCAGTTCAATGTTACCATTCTTTGCTTTCAATTCTTCTCTTTCGTTGAGCAGAAAAACCGGATGTATGGTACAATGCTCGGTGAAGTAAGAAGGCAGACCGCGAAGTGCTCCGCTCGTAAAACTGGAATGTACATGTTTTCTTTCATCAATCATTACGGTATGTGCCGCCTGCTGACCTCCTGAAAATCTGATCACGACAGCCTTCGGATTCTGAGAAGCGAGAAAATCGGTGGTTATTCCTTTCCCTTCATCTCCAAAACCAAGTCCTATTATTATTTGCGCCTTTTTCATGTTGTTATATTTTTTGAGATCCTTTTCCATTGCCATTTTCATTTGTGTTTTTATAATTGTACTGATGGCAATTTATTAGTTCTAAAGCATTTGAAACTGATCTAACCCTTCTGCTCCTGTTGTTCCAAAGGTTTTATTTTTAAACTTATCACAGATAATCCCTTTGATAACGTTGGGAATTTCCCTGTGATCTTCTATGGATATACAGTTTTGGCCTAATAATTCTCTCCAGCCTCTGTCTGCTCTGAGTGCCTGATCGGAATGCAAAACACTGATATGGTATACTTCATATTTTTTCTTTGCTTCTTCCAGCAGTCCAAAATGAGTATAAGTTTGCTGCCCTTTTCCCATAATTTCTCTGATTGCAGAGGCAGAAAGCGTTTTTAAACATGGTTCATCACCTACGGTAAACAATAATCCTTTTTGTCCTCTTTTTTCAAAGGCGTCCGTTCTGGTATGGAAAGCAGCCAAATACCAGGCTAAAAGATAGCTTTCTCCGGCATTTCCGCCTCCTCCAGACTCAATGTAAGTACGGGTAAGCCACATATCCAGTTCTTCATCTCCTGACTCAAACTGACCCACCTGAAGCGGATAGCCGTCACATTCATGATCTCCGATTCCTAGGAATAACAAGGCTGGATCGGGAACTCCTCCCTGGATAATTCCTCCCATCAGTTTTGGCAACCCTTCTCTGATCAGTTCATGGGGAATATGTCCCATGCTTCCTGTAACATCCAATCCTAAAATAATCGGAACAGAATTGGGATGAATCTCTGAATCTCTGGATTCTCTGAAAGAAATACCATGTGGATTCATGGATTCATGAGCCATTCTTTTGGCGTTTTGGGTGAAAATTTCTCCCGCGGATTTTGTTCCGTAACCTGCTTTGCTTGCTCTGTCATAACGAGCGTCTAAATCGTATCTTGTACTTCCCATGACTATAATATTTTTCCAAATAAATATTCAAATCTCTTTTGAGTTACTTCGAGCTGAATATTCAGATTTCTGATTGTTAATGATAATTCCATGTCTTTCTGAACGAATGCTTCGGGATTGAAATCCGCAAAAGTCAGACTGTTTCTGTCTAAAGGACTGATATCAATAAGCCCTTCCTGTTCGCGCTCGAGTCTTTTGATTTTTAATTCTATATCTTCAACTCTGCGTCTGTAAATCAATTCGGAATCTCCTCCGATGATCCGTGCACGGTCTTCTCTGATCTGATCATTATTTCTTTGTAATGATTCGATAAATCTTGGTTTTAATTCATCTTCCATGACCAAATATTTTTATTTGTGTTAATATTACGCTAATCAAACAAGGCATAGTAATGCGATCTCTTTTTACGAATGATTTTATTCCTTTGAGTACATTACATCTGTTCTCAGCACATACTTTAATCCGCTGATAAGGGTTTTTCCTTCATGCCTTAAAGGATGATAAAAAATAAGTGCTGTTCCTTTCTTTGGAGCTACGGTAAATAAGTTTTCAAATTCTGTTTCACCACCTTCGAAATCATCATTCAGATAGATCATAAAGGTGTAAAAACTTTTCTCTTTCTCATTCCTGATATAACTTCCGTCTCTGTGCATTTTGAACTGCTGTCCGGGAGCATATTTGTAAACCCTGAGCATTTCATTAAAGTTAAGAAGCTGATGTCCATCATGTTCCTGGGGTAGAAATATAGCAACTTTTTTAAAAAGTTCCTCAGCTATTCTTTCGTCAAAGATCATCAGCCGGTCGTTATTTCTGACTCCTTTGTTCATTTGCTGATGCCCAAAAACATTGATTTTTGCTTCTTCAAAAACTTTTTCCTGTGAAAGGCTGATATAATGGTCACATTCTGTTTCGGTCAGAAAATCTTCAATCAGAAATATCTGTGTGTGTAATTCAACTTTTTCCATGATAGTATTTTGTGTCTGGTCTTATGTTTTTACTTTCTTAATTCATCTCTTACTTCCATTAAAGCAAATCCTAAGAGGTTTTCTCCATTCCAGAGTAAAGGATTTTGTGCTCTGGTATCTGTTTCCTGCATACCAATTCCCCAAATCCTATCATAAGGACTTGCCTCCACCAGAATTTTATCTCCTGTTGACAAAAGAAAGTCTTTAAAATATTGATTCTGAGAGAATTTTAAAAGGTTCCCTTGGGTTACCATTTCATATTTATGCTCATCCCAAATTGTAGGATCAAAGTTTTTTACTTTCCTTCCCAGGGCTTTTGCCTGATTAGGAGTAGCCGCCTTTAAGATTTCCTCTTCGATTTCAGCATCATTAAACAGTCTTGCTTTTCCAGCCATCATATAATGTTCAGCCGTTTTATAAACAATCCCATTTTCTTCAAATTTTCCAGGAAACCACTGGCTAAAGCATGATTTGGTAATGATATCTTTTGCTGTGTGTCCCCAGAAAAAAAGAAATTTTATTCTTTCTTTTTTCTGAAAGCGTTCTGTAATATTGTGTAAGGTGTAATTCATGATTGTGTTATTTTTACACAAATTTAAAAGAAAATCAGTCTTTGCACCAAATTTATTTGCGTTAATTTTACACTAATAAATATAATCAACTGATTTACAATGATAAAAATTTATTTTTATGAAACACGAATAACACAAATTCATATCACCAATGACACAAATCTTTAATAGGTTTTGGCTAAAGCCAATAGAATAGGGTATAAAAAAAACGGACTAAAGCCCGTTCCTATTGAATATTTTAAATTTTATATTTTGTAATATAATTTTCACAATACTTCAAAATATTAGTGAAAATTTGTGCAAGACATTTGTGATATTTGTGTTTAGAACAAGCTATTTAATTTCAAAATAAAAGCCCTGTTCTTCCAGCTCTTTATATTTTTCCTTATTAAATGTAAAAAGCTTTCCGGGTCTGCCGCTGCCCTCTTTTTTAACGTTGTTGGTTTCGTTAAGCAGTCCATAGCTCATGATTTTTTTACGGAAGTTTCTCCTGTCAATTTCCTGTCCTACAATGGCTTTATAAAGGTTTTCAAGGTCTGAAAAAGGAAATTCTTCATTGAGAAGATTGAAACCGATGGGTTGGTATTGAATTTTTGTACGAAGTCTTTTTAAGGCAGTCTCAATGATTGTTTTGTGGTCAAAAGCCACTGAAGGGAGTTTGTTTACACTAAACCATTGTGCGTCTTCAGCATCAGAATCAGCAAACAGTTCATGATAAGATGGATTCACAAGGCCCAGATAAGCCACAGAAACCACTCTATTCCTTGGATCACGACCCAGATTGCCAAATGTATAGAGTTGTTCTAAAAAATCGGGTTTTATGCCCGCTTCTTCATAGAGTTCTCTTTTTACGGCATCATCTACACTTTCATCATCAAGAACAAGACCTCCGGGCAGTGCCCAACCTCCTTTAAAAGGTTCAATATTTCTTTTAATCAGAAGGATCTGAAGATCTTTTTTGTCAAAATATCCGAAAATAACTGCATCTACAGCCACTTTTATATCTTGTAATTTTTTTGGAGACTCCATAAATTGATTTGCGTTACGAATACACAAAGTTACGATTTATGCCCGTAGTAAAAAATAATTTCAGATATAATAAAAGTTCATATCTTTAAGTTACAAATCTAACAATCTTAAAACTAAATCATTATGAAAAATTTATTATCAATTCTTTCTATTGCCTTTTTATTAATGGCTTGTGAGAAAGGAAAAACAACTGCTGCCAATGGTTCCGGTAAAAACGACTCTACAGCAGCAAATTCCGAATGGAAACCTGTAGACTCTGCAACGGCTATGAAATCCTGGATGGAGTATGCTACTCCTGGGGAAATGCAAAAAATGCTGGCCAAATCTGACGGAACCTGGACCGGAGAAACTACCATGTGGATGGAAAACGGAGCAAAACCTATGATAAGTAAATCCGAAGCTACTAATAAAATGATGTATGGGGGACGTTATCAGATCACTAATCACAAGGTGACTTTATGGGAATGCCTTTTGAAGGGATGAGCATTGTAGGATATGACAACTCAAAAAAGAAGTTTGTCAATACATGGATTGACAATATGGGAACCGGAATGATGCATAGTGAAGGAGATTGGAATGCTTCCACAAAATCAGTTGAGTTTAAAGGAAAAATGACTGATCCTTCAAGACCTGGAAAGGATTGTGATTTCAGAGAAGTTTTCACCTTTGTGGATGACAATACTCAGAAACTGGAAATGTATGGTCCCGATTCCAAGACTGGAAAGGAGTACAAAACAATGGAGATAAAATATACTCGTAAGAAATAAATTAATAAAAAAACCGCTTCATCTGAAGCGGTTTTTATTTTATAATGAATTAATCATTTAATTTTAATACAGCCATGAACGCTGATTGTGGTACTTCTACTCTACCAATCTGCTTCATTTTCTTCTTACCTTCTTTCTGCTTCTCTAATAGTTTACGCTTTCTGGAGATATCCCCACCGTAACATTTTGCAGTAACGTCTTTTCTCAAGGCTTTAATGGTTTCTCTTGCAATTACCTTCGCTCCTAATGCTGCCTGAACCGCAATATCAAACTGCTGTCTTGGGATCAGCTCACGAAGTTTTTCACACATCCTTTTACCAATGTAATACGCATTAGAATCGTGAATCAATGAAGACAATGCATCTACCATATCACCATTGATCAGGATATCCATTTTTACAAGCTTGGAAGCTCTGAATCCGATTGGATGATAATCGAATGACGCATATCCTTTAGAGATCGACTTCAATCTGTCATAGAAATCGAATACAACCTCAGCAAGAGGCATATTGAAAATTAACTCAACTCTTTCTGATGTCAAGTAACTTTGGTTAACGATCTCTCCTCTCTTCTCAATACATAAAGTCATTACCGCTCCTACAAAGTCGGATTTTGTAATGATAGAAGCCTTAATGAACGGCTCTTCTACTCTATCCATCGTTGAAGGATCCATCATTTCAGACGGATTATTGATCAGGATAGGAACTTCAGGTTCTTTTTTAGTATATCCAAAATAAGAAACGTTAGGTACCGTTGTGATTACGTTCATATTGAACTCTCTGTCAAGACGTTCCTGAACGATTTCCATGTGAAGCATTCCTAAGAATCCACAACGGAAACCAAAACCAAGAGCCGCAGAACTTTCCGGTTCAAAAACCAGAGATGCATCATTCAGTCTTAATTTTTCAAGAGAAAATCTTAATTCTTCAAAATCCTCAGAATCAATAGGGTAAATACCGGCAAATACCATTGGCTTTACTTCCTCAAATCCATCAATCGGACCGTCTGCAGGGTTTTCAAAAGAAGTGATGGTATCACCCACTTTTACCTCACGGGCATCTTTAATCCCCGATACCAGATATCCTACATCTCCACACTGAATCGTTTTCTTTGGAACCTGCTTCAGTTTCAATGTTCCTACTTCATCAGCACCATATTCTTTTCCTGTAGCGAAAAATTTAATTTTTTCGTTTTTAGTAATACTTCCGTTTATTATTTTGAAATAAGCTTCAATCCCTCTGAACGGGTTGTAAACAGAGTCAAATATCAAAGCCTGCAGCGGACCATCAGGATTTCCTACAGGAGCAGGAATTCTTTCTACGATCTGCTCCAAAAGATGGTGAACACCTTCTCCTGTTTTTCCAGAAACTCTCAATACATCTTCATATTCGCATCCGATCAGATTCATGATTTCATCGGTTACTTCTTCAGGATTGGCAGATGGAAGGTCAATTTTATTCAAAATCGGAATGATCGTTAAATCATTTTCCAAGGCCAGATATAGATTACTGATGGTTTGTGCCTGAATACTCTGTGCAGCATCCACGATAAGAAGTGCTCCTTCACAGGCAGCAATAGAACGGGATACTTCATAAGAAAAGTCAACGTGTCCCGGTGTATCAATAAGGTTTAGAATATATTTTTCTCCTTTATACTCATAATCCATCTGGATGGCGTGTGATTTGATTGTAATCCCACGTTCTTTCTCCAAATCCATATCATCCAGCGTCTGAGACTGTAATTCTCTTTGGGTAACGGTATTCGTATACTCCAATAGACGGTCTGCCAAGGTACTTTTACCGTGGTCGATATGAGCGATTATGCAAAAATTTCGTATGTTTTTCATTTAAGAATCTTGTAATTTGCAAAGATAAGAAAATGAAAGAGAATTTTTCATTCTTAATTTTTTCTTTTAACTGAAACACAGGTAACAATAAGAAGAGAAGCCAAATTTCTCCAATTTTTTTTACCTATTATTTCGTTTTACCAAAGTCTTCCGGTAACAAATAATTTCCTGTAAAAGGATCAAGATAAACTTTATTTCCTAACGTATTCTTCTTTTTATTTGATAAACTGACGTCAACAACTGCACCAATAACGCCACCTATCAGACCGCCGGCAGCAACACCAATCGTGACACCACTTACAGACGTTTCAGGAAACAATTCTGCTTTTGTTGCCTCAATAAAAACACCATTTTCATCTTTGAAAATCTCGGTGTAACCAAAAGGGATATTCTTGTATGCTATCCCTTTATACACAAAAGCATAAAAATGTCTTATTCCCATCTTCTCCTCTCCTTTTACTGCCTTTGTAACGATTCCTTTATCATTAGCCTGTAAAGTAAACCCAGGTTCAGGATTGTGAGTAAAAAAGCTGTAATAATCTTTGTAAACCCCTTCTTTTAATTCGTTAGCTGTTAAAATACTAAGTTTTTCTTTTAATAAAGTGGCATAGTTAGGAAGATCATTTTCAGAAACACTAAATTCCCACGGTGTTTTTTTATAAGATTCTTTAAACAGATCAGTAAGAATCAAAGTCGTTTTTCTTGCTAGATTTTGTCCTAAATAAGGTGTTGTACGTGATGAAACTGTTGTTATCGTATCTTTTCTATCAATAAGATGATAGCCATCCTCTTTCTTAATAAACGTACTTGCTCTTAATTCAAGCTTTCCGATAGAGAACTTTTCTTTTTTATCTTCTGAAATATTCAAATTTTCCAGCAAAAAAACCATGTCATTATTCCCCCTTACCGGATTGTATTTATAAAACCAATCTTGTATGTCTTTACTGGCATTATTTTCGAAAATAATTTTCACCTCATCCTTATGATACATGACCACTCCGACTTCCTGATTGGCTCTTTGATCTATCACCGTAAGACTTTTGATAAAATTTTTGCTGTCTTTAATGGATTTTGAAAGATCAATTGTTTCTATTTTCTGACCCAATAATATTATCGAAAATAATAAAAAGAAAAGTGTGTTTTTCATAGGTAAACTTTGTGGTAAAAGTAATTTTTTTTGTTGTAAAAATTAAACGGCTCTCACAGAAATATCCGTAAGAGCCGTCCAACATTAAAAAAATAAACTATTATGGGTTCTGCTTAGGCCCCGAAGCATTATTATTTCCGTGAGGTTTTCTTTCATCCATTTTATCTCTCATCATCTTTTCGGATTGAAACAGCTTCAGAACTTTTTGACAGGGAATAACAAGCTGCATTTTATCAGCGTATTTTTTTCTGTTATCCAAAAGCTTCTGCCCTACTTCAAAGCTTTGCTGCAATTTAGCTTTCGCTTCATCATCCGTCAAAGCTTCAGGGTCAAAACTTGAGTTAAACTGACTTTTTATCTGCTTCTGGCTATCCAGATATTCGTTATATAATTGTGTAAATTCTGCTTTATCACCAGGATCAACATTCAGATTATCCATGATCATATTGTTCCTAAATTTCTTAAGGAGATCTTTCCTCTCTTCCGGAGAAAGATTATTGATGACCTCTTTCCTTTGTTTTGGATCCATCTTTTTCCAATCATAATCTGTCCTTTGGGCATTTAAGCCAAAGCCATAAATAATCAAAAACGTCAATAGTATCTTTTTCATCTTCTTTTAGTTATATATATCCAAATAAACGTCCTGAGTCGAGTTACTTGCTAATTCTGCAATCTCAGAATTAGAAAACGAGTCCAGATAGTCATTTATACGGGTTTCTTCTTTTTTCTTCACAGCTTTCACCGGTTTTGGTGTTTCTGTTGTTTTTTCAGTTTCATTGTCACTTTTGAAAGCGTAATCATTGTTACTTTTTTGATTTTCAACTGTTTGATTATTATTTTCAACAGAAGTTAAATCAGACTTTAAGGTTTCATAAGCGAGTTGGCCATCTGTTTTTGGCTCTTCATTATGAGCAATATATCCTGTTTTAGAATTCAGTTCTTGTTCAACGGAATCATTATTTGAATTGAAAACATAAGTTGCTCCAAAGATCAAAGCTAGTGATGCCGCTGCTGCATACATCCAGTTCAGCTTAAAGACAGG
The DNA here is from genome assembly GCF_021869745.1 of Chryseobacterium sp. MEBOG07. NCBI lineage: Bacteria > Pseudomonadati > Bacteroidota > Flavobacteriia > Flavobacteriales > Weeksellaceae > Chryseobacterium > Chryseobacterium sp. MEBOG07. The sequence goes on along the minus strand of NZ_CP084579.1, from coordinate 315,092 downwards.
CGCTTTTTTACTTGTCTTTATATCATTCATAACGTTCTCCTGAATATTATCAAACATATTATCAGGAACTGTGTAAATGTTTTTACGCTCTAGTTTTTCTATGTCGAACTCTTTCATCTTTGTTGAATCAAAAATTATTTTTCGTAATTTTCTTTAATATAATCTTCTATTTTTTGTTTGGCATAATGATAATTTGTTTTCAATGTTCCCACAGACATATCTACAATTTTTGATATTTCTTCGTAGGGCAAATCATCATAATACCGCATCATAAATACCAGTTTCTGCTTTTCGGGCAGGCTTTGTATAGCGTTCTGCAGTAATATCTGTATTTCTTCAGCATCTCCTCCCGCATTGTCAGCTACCAGATTCTGCATGTGATACTCCGGGTCCTCATCAGTCTTCTGCATTTTCTTCATTTTGTTGACCTGCTGCAGCGCTTCATTGGTAGCGATTCTGTACAACCAGGTATACAACTGGCTATCATTTTTGAACTGATGAAAATTCTGGTAAGCTTTAATAAAAGTATCCTGCAAAGTATCCTGTGCAAGATCTCCGTCCACAATAATTCTTCTTATGTGCCAGTACAATCTGCTTTGATAGGCATCCATCAAGGCCCGGACCCCTTTATCCTGGGTCCGTGGATTCTGCATCAACGAAATAATCTCCGCGTCCTTAATCTTCATAAGATGCCTTACACTGTTTTGGATTACAAAAGTAACTGAAAGTTAAATTAAAAATTCAATTTTCAATTTAAATATTAAAAATAATATGAGACACTTACGCAAGAAACGTGCCTATATTGAGGTACAGCATTTCTGAAATCATCATCCTTTTCCGGCTCAGCTTAAAATCTTATATTTGTTATATGGAAATTGTAATCATTGGTTCCGGAAATGTTGCCTATCATATGGCAAAAGCTTTCACTTTGAAAAGTATTCCCCTGGCCCAGATTTTTGGCAGGAACGAAAAAGAATTAAGTAAAATTTCTGAAGAATTACACATTCCTTATTCCAAAGATCATCTGGAAGAGGCAGATCTTTATATCATCTGTGTGAGTGATAATTCTGTGGAAGAAGTTTCAAAGGTCATTACCCGAAAAGACTGTCTGGTTGCCCATACATCAGGATCACTTGCAAAAGAAGTCCTGGCTGGTGACTATAGGAAAGCCAGCTTCTACCCTTTACAGACTTTTTCAAAATCCAAAGAACTGGAATATGAAAAAATTCCGTTTTTTGTAGAAGCAGAGAATGAAGAGGATCAGAAAATATTGCTTGCTCTTGCTTCTCAGATTTCAGAAAAGGTAATGAAAAGCAGCCACGAAAAAAGAAAATATATTCATCTGACCGCTGTTTTTGCGTGCAATTTTGTGAATCATCTTTTTTCAAGGGCTAAAGAAATTTCAGATTCACAAGAAATTCCGTTTGATTATTTCTTTCCATTAATTGATGAAACGGTTCAGAAAATCTATGAAATTGAACCAAAAATGGCGCAGACCGGACCTGCAGTAAGAAATGATGTAAGAATTTTACAGCTGCATGAACAGTTATTAAAAGATGAAAGTCTTGAAATTTATAAAACAATGAATCATTCTATTCAGAAAATGTATGAGTTATAAAGAGAAATTAAAAGATATTAAGGCATTTGTATTTGATGTTGACGGCGTTTTCACAGACGGAAGTGTTTATCTTCTTCCGGGTGGAAATATGTGCAGAGTGATGAATGTCCTGGACGGTTATGCCGTAGTAAAAGCATTAAAAAACAATTATTTAATAGGTGTGATTACGGGCGGAAATGATGAAATGGTAAAACACAGAATCAATTATCTTGGTATTCAGGATTACTACCCGAAGTCTCACAATAAAATTGAGGATTTTGAAGATTTTAAGAAAAAATATAATCTTAAAAATGAAGAAATTCTGACCATGGGTGATGATCTTCCGGATATTCATATCATGGAAAATTCAGCTATTGCCGCATGTCCTGAAAATGCAGTTCCTGAGGTAAAAGGAATCTCCGATTATATTTCTCCGAAAAAAGGAGGAACCGGAGCGGTACGTGACGTGATCGAACAGGTGATGAAAATTCAGGGGAACTGGCATGATGATAACACACAATCTGTATAACCGATATGAAATTACTTTTAGCATCACAATCACCAAGAAGAAAAGAACTTCTTTCCAGCCTTGGTTTTGAATTTGAAGTGGTAAAAATAGACTGTGAAGAAATTCTTCCGGAACAGATCAAAATAGAAGACGCTGCTGCTTATCTTTCTGATTTAAAAGCGGCGGCTTTCAGAAACCTGGAGGCAGATGAAGTCCTCTTGACCGCTGATACGGTGGTAGCCATCGACAATCAGATTCTTGGAAAACCTAAAGATGAAGCGGATGCCTTTAAGATGCTTCAGAGCCTTTCAGGAAGAACCCATCAGGTCTACACCGGAATTACCATCAAAACTGCTAATCAATCCTTTACAGAAACAGATGTAGCCGATGTGACCCTGAATGTACTTACCGATGAAGAAATAAAGTATTACATTCAAAACTATAAGCCTTTCGATAAAGCCGGAAGCTATGGTATTCAGGAATGGTTGGGAATGGCGAAGATCACAAGTCTTACAGGAAGTTTCTATACGATTATGGGACTCCCTACTCATCTTGTTTACAAAATATTGAAAGAAACCTCACTGATTTAAAAAAATTATTAAGGTTCCAGAACTCCATTAAAGAAGAAATAAATATTTCCGCAAGAAATATAAATATTATTCATTATAAAATTTTATTATTTTTACAAAATCATCAACCTGCTGATAATAAAAAGCAGATTAGCAAGTTATATTGAATAATGAAAAAGAATATATTATTCCTTTTAGTAATATGCCTTATTGCATCCTGTGCTACCAAAACAAAAAAGCCAGAGCAGCGATCAAAGCTATTGAAAGGTTTTTCCACATATTACAACACTCTTTTTAATGCGAAAGATGCATTAAACAGTGAATTTACGACCAGAGACAAAGGGCACAAAGACAATTTCTATGCGCCTTATATTCCTATTCTTACGTACGAAGAACAGCCTTTAGGAAGTGATCTTGGACAGTCAGAGGCTTTTGCCGAGAATTCTATGAAGATGGCTGAAGTAGCCAACAGACCTTCTGGAAGAGGTGATTCCGGAGCACCCAACAGACCTGGCGGATCTTCTGGAAATGGCCCTGCGAGACCCGATGGCGAACAAGGTAAAGGAGCAACAACGCTTGAAATTGCGGAAGCAAAAGCTTTAAAAGCAATTAATAAATATTCTGTGACCAGAAATGGTGAAGAAAAAAACAAGACGATTTTTGACGCTTATATGATCCTTGTACAATCGAGAATCTATCGAGGTAAATCCCTGGAAGCGCTGGATGCTCTTAATTATGTCTTCACCCACATGAAAGATGATAAAAGGATAGCACTGGCAAGAATTTATCAGGGGCTTGCGTATGATAAAATCAAGGATTATCACAGAGCCCATGAAACTTTTGCAAAACTGAAAGGAGAAGACATTAATAAAAGCTATGCAAAACTGCTAAGCATATACTATTCTGAGTCTCTGCTTGATGCAGGTAAAAAAGAGGAAGCGGCTCAAGAGCTTGACAATGCTTTTGAACTAAATTCCAATAGAAAACTGAAGAGCAGAATTGCTTACCTAAGAGGACAGGTTCTTGAAAACCTGAATCAAAATGATAAAGCAAGAGAAAGTTATACTGCAGCGTACAAATATGCTAATGATTTTGAATTTGAAGTAAAATCTCAGATCGCCATTGCCAAAACTTTTAACGGTAAAGGAGACTATGCAGGAGCAAAAAATTATCTGGAAGGAATCAGTAAAAAAGGAACTTATGTCTCCAGAAAGAATGAATTTTACTATGCTTTAGGTTTGATGGCCAACAAAGCGGGAAAGAAAGATGAAGCTCAGCAATTTTTCAGAAAATCCTTGTTTGAAAAGGTTTCTGACCCTCAGATCCGTGGGTTGGCTTATTATGAAATAGGGAAAAGCTATCTGGAAAAGAACGATTATATCGGAGCTGGAAGCTATTATGATTCTGCCCTGGCTGTAATGACTTATGAACCTTCAAGGATTTTATTAAAAGATCAGTCTGCCTACATTAAAAAGATATCCAGGAACTACTATCTGATCAAAAAGAATGACAGTATTCTTTCCCTGGCAAAAATGGATAACACTCAGAAAACAGACTATTTCACAAAATATATTGAAAAATTAAAGGTTAAAGAAGAAAGAGAAGAACAAGAGAGAAGGCGTGCAGAAAGAAGCAAAGGATTTGATACCGGAGACTATAGTGCCAACTCTATTTTTGCTAAGAGTTCTAATGCTTTTGAGGATTTTGGAGTGACAACCAAAGGATTTTATTTCAGTAATACAGGAACTGTAAGCAAAGGTACATCTTCGTTTAAGCAAGTATGGGGAGACCGTGCTCTTGCTGATAACTGGCGTTTTTCCAAAAAAATGGCTTCTATTGAAGATATGAAGAATGAAGCGCTGGGGGTAACTTCAGCTCCTAATCCAAGACGTTTTGAACCTGCTTTTTATATTGAGCAGATTCCTACGGATCAAGGCAAGCTATCTCAGCTAAAAAAGGACAGAGATACCGCTTCTTTAGGTTTAGGAATCATGTATCAGAACTATTTTACCAATACTCCCCTAGCGACCAAAACGCTGTATGATCTTGTGGATGTAAAGCCGGAAGAAAAAGTAATGCTGCAGGCATTGTATGAGATTTTTGCCATGAATTATGAGAAAAATCCACAGGCGTCCGAAAAAGCAAAACAAATTCTATTAGCGGATTATCCATACACTTCTTATGCTGAATTTGCAAGAAATCCTAAAAACAAGTCCTTCGTAAAATCAACGGAAGAAGTTGAGAATGAGTATAAAAAAGCATACGCCTTATTCGAATCGGAAAAATTTGCAGAAAGTAAGGATATCATCGATCAGACTATTCTGAAATTCCCGAAGGATGCACTTATTCCTAAATTATATCTTTTAAATGCATTCAATGCGGGAAAATCCAGCGGAAAAGAAGTAATGATTCTCCAACTGGAACAGATCGCTCTGAATTATTCTAAGACACCGGAAGGAATAAGGGCTAAAGAAATGCTGAATTACCTGAAAAGTGATCTCAGCTTCCAGGCTACGGACACCAAAGGAAATGCTGTACCTCAACAACCGGGAGGACCTCCTGTACAACCTACTTCCAGTAACCAGGGTACGGGAATCCCACAAATGAATAACGGGAAAGTACAGAAACTGGAGAATATACAAAACCTGAATATGGATACGACTCCACAGGTATCAAATCCAGCCCAGCAAAAACCAAAAAAATCAAACGAAACCAAACCATCGTCAAAGTCACCACCGAGACCTCAATAAAAACAAAAAAGCGAAGATATACTCTTCGCTTTTTTATGTGTTGTCTTTTTTCTGATTATACAGAATTTTAAGAATTCTTTTTCTTTACTCCATGGAAATCTTTGAGATAAAAAGGCTCGAAATAAGCGATATCTTCAAACTCTTTGCTTTCTATCTTTTCCAGGGTCTTCTTGATAAGATATTGGGAAGAAGGATACACATCCTCTTTAAAAACAGCATCAGGAAGATTCAGTATCTCTTTTGCTTTTTTAGCCCCATCCCCTACAAACAGAACTTTTTTATCTTTGAATTCTTCAAAAGAAGTCTCATCTAAAATTTTAGCTTCTGTCTGAGACAATTCCTTTCCTGTATTACCTTCATAAACGGCCGTATACACCTCCATTCTTCTCGCATCAATCAATGGCACTACAAAGTCATAGTTATCCCCTAAAAAAGGTTCTATCATGCTTTCAAGAGAATTGATAGCAATCAGAGGAACTTTGAGTCCGTAACAGAATCCTTTTGCAGATGCTGCTCCAATCCTCAAACCGGTATAAGATCCGGGACCTTTTCCCAAAGAAACGGCTTCAATATCTTTAATTGAAATTCCTGCTCCTTCCAATGCCCATTCTACGTAGGAATGAAGACTTTCAGACTGTTTGTAGTTTTCAGAAACTTCTTCACACAGACATAGCAGCTTTTCGTTATCTGATACTGCTACTGAACAGTTCTTGGAAGATGTTTCCAGATATAGAATTTTCATTTTTTTGTTTTAAGCTAAATGCAAAATTGCGAGAGCAAAATCGCTTTCAATTTTCTGCAAATTTAATCCATTATTTTGGACTATTTTCTATAAATCGTTCTCGGTTCTGCCTGAGCACTTGGATAGATGGTCATATCTGAAACGGTAACGTGTTTCGGGGCATTTACACAGTAAGCAATGGCATCGGCAATATCTTCAGCTTTCAAAGCATCATACCCTGCATAAACCGTTGAAGCTTTCTCATTATCTCCTTTAAATCTTACCAAAGAGAAATCGGTTTCTACAGCTCCAGGCTGAATATTGGTTACTTTGATGCCAAACTCGGTAAGCTCTAGTCTCATTCCTTCCGAAATAACATCTACTGCTTTCTTCGTTGCACAGTACACTACCCCATTCGAATACGTCTGCCTTGCTGCCACAGAGCTGATGTTTATTATATGACCTAAGTTTTTAGTTTTCATGTTTGGGATGATCATTTTAGAAACATAGAGGAGTCCCTTTACATTTCCGTCGATCATAGAATCCCAGTCATCTGTCTTACCAGCCGAAAGAGGGTCTAGCCCATGGGCGTTCCCAGCATTATTAATCAGAACATCAATATCTTTCCAGTTTTCAGGAAGAGAATTAACAGCGGTCTCCACTTCTTCAAGATTTCTTACATCGAACAATAAACTAAATATTTCGGTATATTGAGATAACTCTGATTTCACAGCCTCCAACACTTCACTTCTTCTTCCACAAATAATAATTCTGTTTCCTTGTTTTGCAAGAAGCTCAGCAGTGGCTTTTCCTATACCGGAAGTCGCTCCGGTGATTAATATTGTCTTCATAAAATTGTTTTATTAATTGGCATCAAAGGCCTGAAAAGCATCTTTGATATGGTCAATAATTAAGTTCTTATTTTCATCGGGAAGAACGGAGATAATGTCAAATCTGACTTCATTATCTTTATTAAATTCTTCCATATAATGATTGGCAGCAGAAACAATTGATTTTATTTTTGTTTTGGTTACCGCTTCATGGGGCAGCATAAAAGTATCTGTAGATCTCGCCTTCACCTCAATAATGATAATTAGATCATTTTTTTCAGCGATAATATCAATCTCAGCTTTCTGAAACCTAAAATTTCTGATAAGAATTTTATAGCCGTTTTTCTGAAGATAATTGGCAGCCAGATCTTCTGCTATTTTTCCAAAATCATTATGATCAGCCATATTGTATGTTTAAGAGTTTGGAGATAGGAGAGTGGTGCTCTTTTAAAATTCGATCTTTACCTTAGCTCCAATTTTCATTTTAACATTTCCTCCGATTAGAAGTGGTCTGTTGTCTTTAATATGTCCATTTGGAAAAGCAAATACCACAGGAAATTTATACTTTGAAATTCTCTCAGAGATCAGTTTATAGGCAAATTCATCAAAGCTTTCTTCATAGTTTTTATTTTCTTTTTCATCTCCCATATTGGTCATCCCCCCAACGATAAGTCCTTTGATCTTATTGAAGACTCCTGCCAGCTCGAGACTCATGATCATACGGTCCAGTGCATAGTAGTTTTCTCCGATATCTTCAATAAATAGGATTTTATCTTTAAAGTCGAAAGAATATTTAGTTCCCAGAAGGGCATAGATAAGGGCTAAATTCCCTCCAACCAATTCTCCTTCAATATTGCCTTCTTTATTCAATTGATGAGATTCAAGGGTGTATTTTGGCGTTTTCCCTTTTAGAATATCAAAGATCAGGTCATAGCTTTCGTCGGTAACTCCAAAACTTGATGTTTTGATGGTCTGCCCGTGGATCGAAACAAAACCTTTTTTCAACAGATAACTTTGTATCACTGTATTATCGGAATAGCCAATGTACCATTTTGGATTCTCTATAAAGTTTTTCAACTTCAGATGCTGAATCAGATGCTGGCATCCATAGCCTCCTCTGGAAGCCCAAACCGCTTTAATTTCATGGTCATTTAAGGCCCAGTTGATGTCTTTTATTCTTTCCTTTTCTGTTCCGGCATAATTATATCCGTTTGAAAATTTGGTGTAAAGATGTTCCCCGATAATGGGTTCAAAACCTCTACTTTTAATCATTTCTATTCCCTTTTCCAGTTGAGTGGCATCTACCGCTCCTGCAGGGGAAATAACAGCTATTTTGTCGCCTTTTTTAAGGAACTTTTGAAAGATCATTTTTTTCATTTTGTTTTTTGATATTTTACTTCTTTCTTTTCTGCTTCTTCAAGTTGTCTTTCAAACTGATTGAACTTTTTGAAACTCTGCAGGAAGATAAAGAAACTGAAGACAATAAGAATACAGCCAACAACTCTTCTGATCCGGTTGGCCAGTTTCTGTGTAAGCTTATCGTGAAATTGTTTAGCAAGAAATATTTTGGCAAGATCTATAGAAAGGTATGTTGCCAATACTATGCCTATGTATAAAATAAAACTGCTGGTGTCCGGGTATTGATTCCTTACGGAAATTACCGTTACCAGCCAGAAAAGGATAACTCCAACATTTAAAAGATTAAAGAAAAAACCATTGAAAAATGTTTTAATATAATTTTGGCCAATAATCTTTTCTTCACCCGGCATATGCATTTTGGTCTTGGTCACCAGCATCACAATCCCATAAATAAAAATAAGAATAGAAGTTATTCTATAGAACCCGGGATGTTTATCTATTAAGGAAACAATATCTGTACTGGCATAATACGCCGCTACAATGCATAATAAATCTGCAGTAATAACGCCAAGATCCAGTGATAAGGCATGTTTTGGGCCTCTGGAAAAGCTGGTTTCAATTAACAGGAAAAATATAGGTCCTATAAAAACCAGGCTCAGCATAAATCCTAATATGACGGCAGATAGTACAAGTTCTAGCATTAAGTGGTATTTTAAAATGAATAAAAATTCATTCCGTTTTATACAAAGTTATACTTTATGATTTAATTATTCAATAAAGCTGTGATATATCAACTGGATTTTAATAAGAGTTTAAGGTAAAGATTTATATGAAAAGATGATAGAATAGGGCATTCAAAAGTTTTTTCAGCCTAAAAAACAAAAGGCTGATTGTTCAGTAACAAATCAGCCTTTTTATAATTTTATCTACAGTCTGTTAAAGACCTATTTTTATTCTACAATCTTGAAATCAAGCTGCTTTTGAATCAAATTCGCTTTCACTACTTTGATCTGAACCTGATCTCCCAACTGATATTTATTTCCATGTCTTGATCCATAAACAGCGTGAGTTTTGGCATCATACATATAAGAGTCATCTACCAGGTCTCTTAATTTGATCAGACCTTCAGCACCGTTTTCTGGAATTTCTACCCAGAATCCGAATTCAGCAACCCCTGAAATTACTCCCGTGAAAGTTTCTCCAAGATGTTTTTCCATGAATTTCACCTGCATATACTTGATGGAATCTCTTTCCGCATCAGCTGCTAATCTTTCCATTGAACTGCAATGTTTAGCTTTTTCCTCCAGCTCAGGTTTGGCCGGAGATTTTCCTCCATCCAGATAATGCTGAAGAAGACGGTGGGCAATCAAATCCGGGTAACGACGGATAGGAGAGGTGAAGTGGCTGTAGTATTCAAAACCTAAACCATAGTGGCCAATTGGTTCTGTAGAATACACCGCTTTACTCATACTTCTCATCGCTAGTGTTTCGATCATATTTTCTTCTCCTTTCCCTTTCACATCATGAAGAAGTTTGTTTAAAGATTCTGCAACCTTCTTGGTATTGGCAAGATCCATTTTATATCCGAAAGTAGCTACAAAGTCTCTTAATGACTCTAGTTTTGCCGGATCCGGATCGTCGTGAACCCTATAAATAAATGTATTGTTTGTGATCTCTTTCTTTTTGGTCAGGGATACAAACTCAGATACTTTTTTATTGGCCAGAAGCATAAATTCCTCGATCAGGTGATTGGAATCCTTGCTTATTTTAAAATAAACTCCGATCGGTTGATTATTTTCATCCAGATTAAATCTTACTTCACTTCTGTCAAAAGTAATAGCACCTCTTCTGATACGCTCATTACGCATGATCTTCGCAAGTCTGTCAAGAACATTGATTTCTTCAGCAAGATCTCCCTGTCCGCTTTCTATACGCTCCTGAGCTTCCTCATAGGTAAATCTTCTGTCTGAATGAGTAACTGTTCTTCCAAACCACTCTTTCTGAATTTCTGCATTGTCATTTAATTCAAAAACAGCTGAAAAAGTATATTTATCTTCGTGTGGACGAAGGGAACAAACATCATTACTCAAAACTTCCGGAAGCATTGGTACCACTCTGTCTACAAGATATACCGAAGTAGCTCTCTTATACGCTTCATCATCAAGGATAGTCCCCGGAACTACATAATGGGACACATCTGCAATATGAACACCGATTTCCCAGTTTCCATTTTCCAGTTTTCTCATTGATAAAGCGTCATCAAAGTCCTTAGCATCTTTAGGGTCAATGGTAAACGTACAGATGTTACGCATATCCCATCGTTTTGCAGCTTCTTCGTCAGTAATACTTCTGTCAATTTTATCTGCATCTGCTTCCACTTCCTGTGGAAACTCATAAGGCAAACCATATTCTGCAAGGATAGAGTGGATCTCCGTTTCATGTTCTCCCGGAGCACCCAACACCTGAATGATTTCACCTTCTGGATTTTTATCTCCCGGTCTCCATTCGGTCATTTTTACAATTACCTTATCTCCATCTTCAGCATTGTTGAACTTTGCTTTTGAAATAAAGATATCCGTGTTGATTGATTTTTTATCACAAACAACAAAGCCGAAATCCTTATGAGCCACCTTCTGAAATATTCCTACAAATTCAGTTCTGGTTCTTTCCAAAACTTCCAGAACAGAACCTTCCAGTTTCTTTCCTTTATAATGATAAGTTATAATAAGAACCTTATCTCCCTGCAAAGCATCCTTCACATTTTTGGCATGTACAAAGACATCATCTTCCAATCCTTCCACTTTTACGTACGCATTTCCGCTTTGGTTGAAGTCAATAATTCCAGTTAGGGTTCCTGCTATTTTCAGGTTCACGATATACTTCCCTTTTTCTACTTCTTTGATCTTTTCAGATCCCTGAAGTTTGTGCAGTGCCTGGATTACAAGTTCTCTTTGTCTCGGATTTTTGTAATCTATACCGTCAGAGATCTGCTTATAATTATAAATTTTAGATGCATTTGCATTCATAAAACGGAGAATCAATCTTCCGATCTCCATCATTTTTAAATCATTTTTATGACTTATATATTTTCCTTTTTTGGCATTTTAATTTTCTTTTTAAATGTTTTGGTCTTAGTTAAAATAAAACCTTTTTCTAATCTTCCTTCTTTATTCCTTATAAAGATTATTCAATTTCATCATTAGATTCTTTGTGTAAATCATCAGAACTTATCTTTCAGTTTACTTACAACGGGAGCTTTAGTTTTGTATAAATTTAATACAATTCTTGAGAAGAAAAGAGAAAAACCTTCTATTAAATATATTTCAAATATAAGAAAGGCTTTGGAGAATAATAGAGTGTAATTTCTATTGGACATTGCAAATGTACGAATAAAAAATAAATAAGGCTTGTAATACGATTTACAAGCCTTAGTATATTTAGCAAACAGCAATTTTATCAACTCTGTTCTGGTGTCTTCCACCTTCGAAGTCTGTTGAAAGAAATTTATCTACAATTTCAAGAGCCAGTTCCTTTGATATAAATCTTGCCGGCATTGAAATCATGTTGGCATCATTATGCAGTCTTGCCAGTGTTGCAATCTCCGGCATCCAGCAAAGTGCGCATCTTATTTTCTGGTGTTTGTTCGCAGTGATCTGAACCCCATTTCCGCTTCCGCAGATCAAAATTCCGAGCTCATTTTCTCCGTTTTCCACAGAGGTTGCAGCAGGGTGTACAAAGTCCGGATAATCCACACTGTTTGTGGAAAACGTTCCAAAATCCTGTACTTCAAAACGTTCTGAAAGGTAGTTCTTAACAATCTCCTTATATTCATAGCCTGCATGGTCCGCTGCAATCGCAATTTTTCTTTTCATAATACTCTTATTAAGCTTTATTAGATTCTATTTCCTTACAAAGGTAAGAATAATAACAATTCGTGTTAGTAAACCGTGAGTTAATTGTGAAAAGGTATGTTAATAACTGTGGAAAACTTTTATCAACTTTCTATTTTTAAAGATCAATTTATTTCGTAATAGAAAATCTTTCAGCAAATTTTCACCACAACTTTCCAGATGTTTTCTTCAGCTATCCCCAGATTTCTCCATAATAAAATAACTAATAATTGATTCTTTTCAAAGTTACCAACATTTGTTAATAAGTATGTGAAATAGCGGGTTTACAAGGATTTATATTGTGAGTTAAATATGAATTCAATACAAGTTGAGTGTTACCAACTTTTAAGCTAAAACTTATCCCCTAAACTAACAACATACAACAACAACTACATTATTCTTTTTCTATAAAGAGATAAATTTGTTGATTAGTGGGTGATTGGGTTTGGGGAAAGTTTTTGAAAACTTTTATTTTAATGAAAGTGTTGAAAAAGTTTAAAACCTTACATTTGTGAAACAGAAATTCAATAAGATTTATGAAATTATCGTTGCGAGATTTTCCGGAATGAATCCCGGGCTTTGACCACGGCGGTTTCATGAAACTTAGAAAAAAATAAATCTACTTATGAAAACAATCAATGATTTTAATTTTAAAGACAAGAAGGCTCTGGTAAGAGTGGATTTCAATGTTCCTCAGGACGATCAGCTAAAGGTGACAGACAACACAAGAATTGTTGCTGTAAAACCAACAGTGGAGAAGATCCTTAATGATGGTGGTTCTGTCATTTTAATTACCCACCTTGGGAGACCTAAAGGGGAGGTTAAAGATGAATTTTCTCTTAAACATATTCTTGGCGAAGTTTCTAATGTTCTAGGACAGGAAGTAAAGTTCGTGGATGAATGTATTGGGGAAAAAGCAGAGCAAGCTGCTGCTGAACTAAAACCAGGGGAAATCTTATTATTAGAAAATGTGCGTTTTCATGATGAAGAAGAAAAAGGAGATGCTGCTTTTGCTGAGAAGCTTTCTAAGTTAGGGGATGCTTATGTAAATGATGCATTCGGTACTGCACACAGAGCTCATGCTTCTACAGCAGTGATTGCTCAGTATTTCGAGTCAACTAAATATTTCGGTTTGCTGATGGCTAATGAGCTTCAGGCAATCGATAAAGTATTAAAGAGTGGAGAAAGACCTGTTACAGCTATTCTGGGAGGTTCTAAAGTTTCAACTAAAATCACCATTATAGAAAATATCCTTCCTGCAGTAGATAATCTGATCATTGGAGGGGGTATGGCATTCACTTTTATTAAGGCTTTGGGAGGAAAAATTGGAAATTCTTTAGTAGAAGAGGATAAGCTTCCTTTAGCTCTTGAGATTTTAGGAAAAGCAAAAGAACATAAAGTAAAAGTATATCTTCCATCTGATGCAATCATTGCAGAAAGCTTTAGTAATGAGGTAGAAAGAAAAGAGGTTGATATCTATGCAATCCCTGAAGGGTGGATGGGACTTGATGCTGGTCATAAATCTAGAGATCAGTTCAATGATGTATTGTTAAATTCAAGAACTATTCTTTGGAATGGCCCAATTGGAGTTTTTGAAATGTCAAATTTTGCTGGCGGAACGATTGCTCTTGGTGAAAGTATTGCCGAAGCTACAAGATTAGGAGCTTTCTCTTTAGTTGGAGGAGGAGACAGTGTAGCTTTTGTTAAGCAATTTGGATATGCTGATCAGGTAAGTTATGTTTCTACCGGAGGTGGAGCAATGCTTGAAAGTCTTGAAGGACTTGAGTTGCCTGGGGTAGCAGCAATCAACAATTAAGAGAAAATAAAATAAATATTTTAAAGTCTGCTAATTATATTAGCAGACTTTTTTTATTTCTAAAACAGGAAGAAAATCCTTTATTGATCGTAGTTTTCTAATGATTACAGATATAACCTGAGGTTATATGTAGCGTATGCGCTTTTTAAGACAGATTTTTTTTCTTCTTGAATGTAATAATAAAATTATTTGTTCAGATTATATTTTTTTTACGTCAAGTTTTGACGTTGTCAGCGAATACATTTGCAGTATCAAATTAAAATATTATGATGTATACAAATGAGTTTTTCGCCGTTGGAAATACTGCTCCCAATGACAATTTAGTGCAGCTGATCGATAGCTTTACAGGAGAAAGCGTTACTTTTCAAAAAGTAAGCATCTGGATTGATGAAACGATTCTCGTTATTAACGATCCCAAAGTTCTGGAAGATGAGATTATTTACCGATCCAGGGGGAATGATTACTATGTAAATACCGTAGTTTTTTCTTCTAAAAGAGTCTATGTAACGACTTTTGGTGTAAAATCTTCATATACTGTAGATCAAAGACCAGCCATTCAAAAAGCCTTTGATGTTAGTTCCAAGCTTGGATTGAAATTGGTTTTTCCAAATGGTCATTTTCTTATAAATTCTTACAGTGATAGGCCTGAATTAGTTATTGCACACGCTAATATTTTAGAATTAAGATCTTATCTGGATATTGAATTTGAAGAATATAGCGTCATAAAAGTTGGTGATTTTTTTGATGATAAGCCTTTTGTTCTATTCTCCGGTTTTAATGATAGTGACAGTTCAAAGTTTAAACCTTTGTATAATATTACGATGAAGGGCAGGGGAGTCATTAATTTTAGTGGTGAATTGTCACAAATGAGAAGCTCATATATGCGTAGAATTGGCTTTGAAGGCGGCAATTGTACTAATGTTGATATAGATGGAATTTATTGGACTAACGGTGATCTAACCAATTGTATAAGTGTTGGTTGGTCTCAGAATGGCAGCAAAGTTACCATTCAAAACTGTATCTTCGAAGATTTGGTTAAGAGTAATGAAATTATTAATAATGATCACTCTACAATCTATGGAAATGTTAATTTTTTATCGGTGCATGATAATGTCTTCTTAGGTAATGAACGGACGAGATTAATTGGATGTGCCTGCGAAATTCACGGAAGTAATTCTTCCTTTACCAATAATAAGGTGTACAATTATACTAGAATGAATTTTGTGGCTGGAATTTACACTGAAAAGGGTAATATTACAAATATTTCAATCTCAGATAATATTGCTGAAATTGTTAATTCAGGTGTATACCTGTGGCCGGATAAAAATTGTACAATCTCTAATGTATTTATTACTTCTAATAACATTAAGCATCTTCATGTACAAGGAAAAGGGATGTTGTATAATGGAGGACAGTGTTTATTTATTATTCAAGGTAAAGGTGGTAAATGTGAGAGAGTTGCAGTGACGAATAACACTTCACATATTCTCTATACAGAGGGAGACTATTCTAGATATGCTGCAGGTGTTTTAGCTTCCACAGTGTCCTTGGAAATCACTGATAATCAATTTGTAGGCCATTATTTGGGCTTCTTATTTGATAAGGATCATGATGAAATTAACGGTCAATATGCAGAATATTCATTCATAAAGGTTTCCAGAAATCATTTTACAGCCATTTCTAAGTTGATAACAATGGTTGCTAAAAGAGTAAATTACTGTTTAATATCTGATAATGCGTTGGTTATACCGGTGTCTACGATGGAAGACGTAATCAGTATTACAAGTGATTTTATTCAGTCTACTACCATCAGAGATAATGTGTATATCTCTAATCAACCTAAAGTGGAATTTACTCCTTCAGCTGTATTTCTAGCAGATCCATCGAATAAAGCTAAATATATTTTATCTAAGATAAATACTCCTGTACCCACTATTAATGGAATGACATCAGCTTTGATCAGCCCTGTACTTTCCAATAGTCATAGAAGAGTAGGGGCAATGTACACGATTCAACCTACCTATCCTTTTCCTGAACTTTTTTTTAACGCACATACTTTTGGAACGACAGCACCTTTAAGTGTGAGATTTAAAGTTGATAATATGACTCCTTTTACCTTTCCAGCAAATTCAAGCTTATTAAGTAATTTGATTGTTGATTTATAAATAACAAAAACCGGATCAATTCCGGTTTTTACTTTTGTAAGGTGATAAAATTGACTTTCATAAATACTTCTTAAATCAATAAATTATACTTTTCCGACTACCAACACATTTAAGTATGTTTTAGGAGAAATTAATCATAATTCTGAAAGAATTTGGTTTTTAAAATTCTATTTTTTTCCATTGCAATCAATTTTATGTAAAATTTTTTTAAAAAGTGAATTTTTGCAAGCAGGTGGAAAATTTTAAGAAATCAAAGAAGAGAATTATTGATCATTGATTTTTGTTTTCGTATGAAATGGAGTAGGGGAGAAGATTCTAAAAATTAAGAAATGCAATGTAAAATTTTTCGATCCCAGTTAAAGTATTTTTTAGAAAGCTTAAAAATGGATAAAAACTAATTTCGATGAAATAAAAAACTCAGGATTTTTTCCTGAGTTTTTTAAATTTTATAGTGAAAATGCTGAAAACTGACCTTCATAAATGGGTCAAAAATCGATTTTCTATCTTTTTTCGATAATGTATATCAAACTCGAAAATTCATTTGAAAATAACGCCTTTACGTTGGAAATTGTTCCGTGAATGACCGCTTTTGCCCAAAATAGGGGTGATTTTTTGTATTTTTCGCTTAACATTGAGATGTAATACGAATCTAGTACAAGAGGTTTTATTTTTCTTAATTTCCAGTCTGGTTTTTTAGAAATTAAATTTTCCATTCCGTTTTTAGAAAAATGGTAGATGTGTCTTGGTACATCATAGGCTGCCCAATATTCTTTATAATGTTTAGCATCATAAGAAGTAGGGTTGGGAACTGCAATAATAAGAATTCCTTTTTCCTTTAGTTTATTATGAAAAATGTTTAGCATTTCATTTTGGTTTTCGATATGCTCAAAAACATGCCAGAGTGTAATCGCATCTAAACTTTTATCTTCAATTTTACTAATGTCGTCTAGTATTGCTGCTTTTGTGATTTTACTTTGTGCAGCTTTTCTTGCGTCGGCATCAGGTTCAAAACCGAAGGTTTCAAAATCATTTTCTATATATTTTACAAATTCTCCGGCTCCGCATCCGTAGTCCAAAACTTTTGATCCTTTCTTAATTCTATCAATAAGAATATTTTTTTGTACTGCAGATTAAAAGACTGTAGAAATTTGTAAAGCTTTTCTTTCAGACTTCCGGAATCCTGGTGGTGAGAAATATAATCTTCGCTTTCGTAATATCTGGAAATATTGGATGGAGTAGGGGTGGTTTTAAATACACCTTTTGTTTCTGTTTCTTGTATTTCAAATATTTCCTGTGAAAGAAAATGATCTTTTATTTTCATTGAAATCGGTATCTTTTTTATCTATTAAAAAAAATTAAGATATTCAGAGACTATTATACACTCAAAATACCTTAATTCTTGTTTTATTTTTTAATGTTTCACGTGAAACATTTCTTTTTAACGTCCTAAATATACTAATAAGACATTGATATCGGCTGGAGAAACCCCGCTTATCCTTCCTGCCTGGGCAATTGTCTTCGGACGTACATTAGACATCTTCTGTTTTGCTTCTGTAGAGAGGCTGGAAAGATTAGTATAATCAAAATCTTCTGGGATTTTTATATTTTCCAGACGGTTTAATTTTGCTACGTTTTCTTTTTCTTTCTCAATATAGCCTTTATACTTGATATTGATCTCTGCCTGTTCTCTTACTTCGTCATTATATTGAGAAGAAAACTCTTTAATGAAATCTATTTCATCCAGTTTTTTCAAAGTTATATTAGGTCTGGTCAATATTTGAGCAGCTCTGTAAGCCTGATCTACCGGATTACTTTCTATAGATTCAAGGATAGGGTTGATAACACCTGGTTTTAAAGAAGTTTCTCGAAGAAACTCTTCAAGTAATTGACTTTCAGATATTTTAGCTTCTACTTTTCTTAATCTTTCTTCTTTTGCCAATCCTAATTGATAAGCTTTTTCAGTTAACCTGATATCAGCATTATCCTGTCTCAAAAGAAGTCTGTATTCAGCACGTGAAGTAAACATTCTGTAAGGTTCTTCAGTTCCTTTGGTGATCAGGTCGTCAATTAATACTCCGATATAAGCTTCATCTCTGTTTAGAATAAAGTCGCCTTTTTCATGAACTTTGTTATGGGCATTGATACCGGCAATTAAACCTTGACCTGCTGCTTCCTCATATCCTGTTGTTCCATTGATCTGTCCTGCGAAATATAAATTATCAATTAATTTTGTTTCCAGAGTATGTTTCAATTGGGTAGGAGGGAAGTAATCATATTCAATAGCATAACCGGGACGGAATACTTTTACGTTTTCAAATCCTGGAATATGTTTCATAGCTTTGATCTGTACATCTTCCGGAAGTGAAGAGCTGAATCCGTTTACATAGATTTCTACAGTTTTCCATCCTTCCGGTTCTACGAAAAGCTGATGTCTGTTTCTTTCTGCAAAACGATTAATTTTATCTTCAATACTTGGACAGTATCTTGGACCTAAACTTTGAATCGTGCCATTAAACATTGGGCTTCTATCGAAACCTTCTCTCAAAATATCATGTACTGTTTCGTTTGTATATACGATATGGCAGCTTAATTGTTTTGTCAATTTTGGAGTATCAAGATAGCTGAACTTTTGGGGATTCTCATCTCCTTTCTGTTCTTCCATTTTTGAATAATCCAAACTTCTTCCATCTACTCTTGGTGGAGTACCGGTTTTCATTCTTCCTGCTTCGAAACCTAAAGTGACCAATTGCTCTGTAATTCCAAATGCTCTTGGTTCACCCATTCTTCCTCCGCCTAACTGTTTATCTCCAACGTGAATTAATCCATTAAGAAAAGTTCCGTTAGTAAGAACAACAGATTTTCCTTTGATCTCAATTCCTAAAGAAGTAACGACTCCGGTTACTTTATTATTTTCAACAATCAGTTGTTTCACCATATCCTGAAAGAAATCAAGATTGGGAGTATTCTCTAATGCTAAGCGCCATTCTTCGGCAAAAAGCATTCTGTCATTTTGGGTTCTCGGAGACCACATCGCTGGACCTTTTGAAAGATTTAGCATCTTGAATTGAATAGCAGATTTGTCTGCTATAATTCCGGAATATCCTCCCATTGCATCAATCTCTCTTACGATTTGTCCTTTTGCGATTCCGCCCATTGCCGGGTTGCAACTCATCTGTCCGATGGTCTGCATATTCATTGTAACGAGTAGTGTTTTTGAACCAAGGTTGGCTGCTGCGGCAGCGGCTTCACAACCTGCGTGTCCGGCACCTACTACGATCACATCATATATTTCTGAAATCATTTTTATCTCGCTTGTTTTAAGCTTTTAATCTTATCTTTATAACCAATGTTTCACGTGAAACATTTTTGAAGAATGCACTCTAGGTAAGCTTATATTACTGCTAGAATAGAGTACTTTAGATAACGGACCTTAAGTGATTGTTTAATTTTAAATCTTTAAATCCCGATACTTGGTCAAGTACAAATCTTCCATTCTCCGCATCTCTTTTTCTTCCTCTTCCGTCTTGTCTTTATAGCCTGCAAGGTGTAAAATTCCGTGGGCTAAAACCCTTCTTAATTCTTCTTCATAATCTCGGGAAAGGGTAGAGGCGTTATCAGAAATGCGCTGCAAAGATACAAAAATCTCAGCGCTTATTGTCTTGCCTTTTACATAATCAAAAGTGATGATATCCGTATAATAATCATGCTGTAAATAGTCCTGATTGATCTTAAGAAGATATTCGTCATCACAGAAAATATAATTGATTTCTCCTAGTTTTTTTCCTTCTGAAAGAATAAGATCTTCCAGCCATTTTTTGTAATCTGTACTTACCGACTCTGGTAAGTTTTCGTAAAAGAACTGTATCATTTTTTTAAAACCAGTGTCCTAAAATAACACTGAATATACCTTTTTGGTTATTTTTAAGTGAGTGGCTGAAGTTTACTTTAATCTGCCCGAAAGGAGATTTGTAACCAGCTGTTAATCCCAGTGAGCTGTAATTTACTTTAACTGCATCTTCAAACTTGATATCGTTTGATAAGTTAGCAAAGCTGAAGTTTCCACTGATGAAATAGTTTTTATTGAATTTAAATTGAATATCGTTAGATGCTAATATTACATTATTTGTATAAAGCTGGGCAAAATAAAATCCTCCGAAGCTTTTGAAATTAATAAGATTTTGTTCAAAAATTCCCCCTAATCTGTATTGATAATAGGCAGGAAGATATTCACCAAGTGTAATCCCTCCAAATAGATTAAGACGGTAAGAGAATTGTTTGCCAAGAGGAATATTGATTTTAAGATCTGCCTTGATTTGAATAATCCTTTTGTCAACTTCAGATTTTAAAAGGTCTATAACTTTTCCTTCAGCGGCAAAATAAACCCCTTTGGTAGGGAATTCTTTGTCATCCTGTGTATCTGTTTTTATGAAGACATAAGGGTTCAGAAAACGGCTGTAACGTCTGTTGTCTCCATTGCTGTTTTCCGCCTTAAAGTAATCGTGGCTCATACCTCCTCCAATGGCAAATTTATCCTTCCATATAGACTGTATATAAACTTCATTTCTGCTCCATTCCCATCTGTCGATAACATAATTGTCGACGTTTTTCAGGTCAAAGCTCATTCCTGATGAATAAATACCAAATCCAGGGATATATCCGTTATCTATAAAATAGTTCAGATAATATCGTAATCGGTCTCCCACAACGAAATCAAAAGAAAGATTTGAGTTTTTGAATAAAAGTCTTTTTGCAGAATAATTCAAAAGAAGCCCGGTCTTAAAAACTTCGTCATAATGCAATCCGAATTTTAAAAAATGACGGGTATCATCTTCGGTTACATAAAGCTTTAAATAGTTGGCATCATTTTCCTGAACGATATCATAATTGATAAAACTATAATTGTTTGTAGCAACCAATTTATCGACCATTTTATTGATGCTACCATAAGTCTGTAAAGAGGGTAGACGTAGTCCCATTTTCCCTAGCGTATAGTTTTTTCCGTATATCTTGCTTCCTTCAATAGAAATACTGTCGATCTTATATACGTTGGAATAGATAGGGTTTACACGCTGTCTGAGACGATCAAATGGGCGCTTTGGTAATTGATCCAATATTTGAGAATATTTCAGTCCTTCTACATATCCGCTGTCCAGAATTTTCTTCTTATCATCATAACTTGTAGCTGACATCCCTTTCAGGTTGGGTTTGATATTGATGTCTGTATATTTATACTGTTTTCGGGTATCTTTTTTAATTCCGAAATCGATTACCTGATTCAGGATGGATATAATGTTGTTTAAATCCTCTCTTTTTGACAGATCCTGATTCAGGTCCACACCGATGACAATATCGATTCCTTTATCCTTTAAAGGTTTCGAAGGGTAATTTACCGTCATTGCTCCATCAATATATATGCTGTCACCAATTTTAATAGGATCCATTAAAGAAGGAAATGCAGAACTCGCCATAATAGACTGTACCAGATCTCCTTTTTCAAAAATCTGCATATTTCCACTTTCCAGATTGGTGGCAACGCAAAGAAAAGGAATGGGCATTTTAGAAAAATCTTCGATGTTGGAAACGTTTTTAAAAAGTTCTTTCAGAAGATAAACATTTCTCTGGCCGGTACTGATAGAAGAGGGAAGTGTAATTTTTCCATTTTTGAGTGGAATGGATAAAAGGTATTTGTCTACAGATTTGTTGAAAAAGCTGGCTTCCTGTCGTGATTTCGGATCCATAATCAAGGAATAGAAATCTGTATCCATGACTATTTTTTCAATTTCTTTTCCGGAATAGCCTGCCGCATAGAGTCCTCCAACTATGGCTCCCATGCTTGTTCCCGAAATATAATCCACCTTTACTCCCAATGAATCTAATACTTTAAGAACTCCGACATGTGAAAAGCCTTTGGCGCCACCACCGGCGAGGGAGAGTCCTATCTTTGGGTTTTTCGGAATCACCAAATCTTTTTTTACCTGAGAATGGATCAATAGCAGTGGGAATATGAAAAGCAGAATCAGGAGTTTTCTCATAGTTAATTTTTTATATAAATCCGTTTCACCCGAGGGGAAATGGAGGTTAATACTTCATAGGTTATCGTTTTGCAGTATCCTGCAAATTCTTTTAAACTTGGTTTGGCATTGAAAACAGTTACTGTATCACCTTCTTTTACATTCGGAATATTGTCCACATTGATCATCATCATGTCCATACAGATATTTCCAACAATAGGGGCAAGCGTTTTGTTGACCCCTAAATTTCCTACCTGATTTCCTATCAGCCTTGGAATGCCGTCTGCGTATCCTACAGGGATTGTTGCAATTCTTGTAGGGTGATCCGCTTTATATTTTCTGCTGTAACCAACAGATTCTCCGTTCTCAACCATTGATATCTGTGAAATTACTGTTTTAAAGCTTACCACAGATTGTAATTGTTTCTGTATTTCGTCATCGGGAGATTCTCCCAACATACCGATACCAATTCTTACCATGTCATACTGATGATCCGTATAACTCGTTATCCCGGATGAATTCAGAATGTGGCGGATAGGAGTGTAGCCTAGTTTTTCAGTTAGGTAGCTGGAATTTTTCTCAAAAACGGCAAGCTGCTTCAAAGTAAATTCTTTCTCTTCAGGCATATCAGAAGATGATAAATGGCTGAACATACTTTGGACTTTTAGATTTTTTTGACTTAAAGTCTCGCTTAGCTGATCCAGTTCAAAATCTTTAAAACCAAGACGGTGCATTCCCGTTTCCAGCTTAATATGGATCGGGTATTTTTTATCATGCCCTGACTTCTGAACAGCTTCATAGAACAATTCCAACACTCTGAAACTATAAATTTCAGGCTCAAGGTTGTATTCTATAATGGTATGATAACTGTGCTGCTCAGGGTTCATTACAATAATGGGGGTTGTAATTCCTTTTTTACGAAGTTCAACACCTTCATCAACATAGGCCACCCCTAGATAATCAATATGATGATGCTGAAGAAATTCTGATACCTCATAACTTCCAAGTCCATAAGCATTGGCTTTCACCATTGCCATCATTTTGGTTCCTGGTTTCAGCAGAGATTTATGATAGTTGATATTATGGAGAATTGCATTAAGGTTTACTTCCAGTACCGTATCGTGTTTTCTAAGTTCAAGAATATCCTTTAGTCTTTCGATCTCAAATTTTCTGGCACCTTTCAGCAGAATGATCTGATTTTCTAATTCAGTAAGATATTTACTTTCAATTAACTCTCTAGTGTCAATGAAAGTATATGTTTTAGTTTTAAATAATTCACTAAATAATGATATTTCATCGCCGATTAAAAATACGGAATCAAAATTTTGTTCATTCACCAGTTCGGAGACTTCTTCATACAATTCCTGAGAATTGCTGTTTACTCCTACAATATCTGTTAGGACCAGAGATTTTTTAGGTTTGTTATACTCATTCAAAAACTGAAGGGCAGTTTTCAGAGAATCGAGGTCAAGATTAAAAGAATCGTTGATAACGATATTGCTCTTATTTCCTTCAATCGCTTCAAGCCTCATTTCAACGGCTTTTAAAAGGTTGATTTTTTCAACGATCTTTTTATTTTCGATATGAAGTTCCTTAAGGACTGTAATGAGCGCCATAGCATTGGTTAATGTCGCTTCGTCTCTTTGGTGGGCGGGAAAACTGATTTCTTCCCCAAAATATTCAACAATGATGTTTTCATCCTTTGAAATATTATTTTTGATGAAAACCTGATTGTCTTTTTTAAAACCGTAAGAAATTAATTTTTTATCAGAATAGGAATTTTTAATTTTTTGATCTACCAAAGAATGGTCACCATTATAGATGATGACTTCAGAATCTTTAAAAAGTTTGATCTTTTCATCAATCAGTTCTTCTTCGGAAGAAAAATTGGCAGCATGAGCCGTTCCTATATGGGTAAGCAAACCGATCTGAGGATGGAAAATATTTTCAAGTTTTTCCATTTCATGAGGTTTTGAAATTCCCACTTCAAAAATTCCAAGCTGATAAGAGCTGTTGATTTGGAGAAGAGAGAGCGGAAGGCCAATCTGGGAATTGAAACTTTTGGGACTTTTTACAGTAGGAAATTCATTCCACAGGCATTGATATAACCATTCTTTTAAAATAGTTTTACCATTACTACCGGTGATTCCGATAGATTGTATGTGAGAATTCTCGAAATGGTACTTTGCTAATTTTTGAAGAAAGTCTACAGAATTTTCAACAATGATCCAGGTTATATTTTCAAACCCGGGATAATGATGCTCAGAAATAATAATATTGATCCCTCTGTCTATTGCAGATTCTATAAACTTTTCACCCGAATTTTTAGAGGTGTTGATCGCGATAAATGCAGTATTCTTGGTAGAATAAATAATCCTGCTGTCGTACGCTATATTTTTGATCAATAAATTTCCGTCTCCAATGATTTGTGCATTGGTGATCTCTGCAATGTGTTGTACTGTATAATCCATTGGTACCCTTTCTGCTTTATTTTTAAGGCGAAATGGCAAAAAGGTAAAATAATAAAGAGGAAGAAAAAGTTTTTATAAGCTAACTTCTCCTTTTTGAAATTTCACAATGCTGCTTTTTCGCTTTTCATTTATATTAGTGAATATAATGTATGTTTTGGTGCATTCAGCTTTTGCTGTTTTGCAATTTATTTTCTTTTTAAAAGTACTTCGTCAATAAAAACACGGCGGCTTACTGCTTCATAGCTTTCAGTTTCTCCCAACTCTACCAGATTATCCCCCTGGGAAGTTCTCATAGAATAGTTGGCAAGATTCCCTGTTCTCTTACAAATAGCATGCACTTTTGTAACATACTCGGCTGTAGCCATCAAATTGGGCATAGGCCCGAATGGACGGCCCAAAAAGTCCATATCCAATCCTGCAATAACCACTCTTACACCGCTATTGGCAAGTTGGTTGGCAATATCAACAATACTTTCATCGAAAAACTGAGCTTCATCAATTCCTACTACATCACAATTGGAAGCTAACAGAAGAATTTCATTAGGGTTTTCTACTGCTGTACTACGGATTTTATTCTGATTATGAGAAACTACGTCCTCTTCAGAATATCGTATGTCCAATTTGGGTTTAAAAATTTCCACGTTCTGTCCTGCCATCTCTGCCCTTCGCAATCTGCGGATCAGTTCTTCGGTTTTACCGGAAAACATAGAGCCACAAATTACTTCCATCCAACCACTTTGTTTGGAATGATTAATTGTATTTTCTAAAAACATTTGTTAAATTAGCCGTATATTTTTAACATCAAAAGTAAGCAATTTTAATAAGAATCTTATTATGCAGAATATCCAAGATTTAAGGGAAAAGATTTTTTTTGAATCCATGAATATCATTGATAATCTGGACAAAATAAGTAATATAGACGAATTACTTTCCAAGCAAGATCTTGTAGATGAGCTTGCTAACAGAATTTCTTTTTTGAAACTGCTGGAAAAAAATATTGAATATTTCGTAGCAGATGATCAGGCTCATCAACACCACTCTTTTGTATCAGGAGAAACAGAATATCATGATTCAGGGAATGAAGTGACGGAAGAGGAAGCTATTTTTAATAATGAACTGAACGAAATTGATGAAAATGAAATTTTTTCAGACGGATCTGAAGAAGAGGAAGCCGTTTTCAACAACCAATTGAATGAAATTGTTGAAAATAAATTCCATGAAAATATGGTAAGCTTTGTAGAAGAAAATCACGAAGGAATAGTACCTGAAAACACTCAGGAACACGCTTCTAATCATGAAATTCTTGAAGAAGAAGCCGTATTCAATAATCAGTTGAATGAAATTGACGAAAACGAAATTTCTGAAGAGCAGAGAGCTGTTCTGAAATTTGTAGACGAAGATAAAATTCTTGCTGATGCTACACCGGATTCTGATGAAGACCTCAATGAAGATTTGTTTTATGATGAAGTGACTGAGGAAGAAGTTATTTTCAATAATCAGCTGAATGAAATAGACGATACAGAAGAGGAAATCTCCGAATCAGAAGCCAAAAAAGAAACAGATTCTGCTGTTGTAAATGAGGCTAAAGTAGCAGTAACAGAAACTATTCCTAGTATTTTTGATACTGAAACTTTGGAAGATGAAATACTGATCGAGGAAAACGAAGAACAATTTGTTACCTCAAACATTTCAATACAAGAAGGAGAGATGATTACAGAAACTTCCAACGTGGAAAATATTCTAAGTGAGATCAAAAATGACCATTCTGAAGAAAATACAAAGGAAGAGAGTATCCTTGCTGAAGTCTATGACAGAAGAAAAATTGTAGAAATTGACAAACCTGTTCCTGAAGAAACAGATAAACATCGTTCCGATGAAAGCTTCGAAAATTTAGAAGAATATCATCGGGAGAAAAAAATAAAATTAGCCAATATCAAAGGAATGAAGGCTGTTCAGTCACTTTTTGATGACGATCACCTGGAAAGGGAATTTCCTAAGGAAGAAACTCCTGTTTCGGTTGTAAAAGAAGATACAGGAAGCATTCTGAAATCTAATATTCCTACGAACTTTATGGAAGCAGACAAGCAGAAACCTGAGTTTAAGCTTGATCTGAATGACAGAATTGCTTTCTCAAAAATGCTGTTTGAAGGAAGCCAGATCGATCTTAATGATGCCGTATTCCAGCTGAACCAATTCAAAACGATGGAAGAAGCTAAAGAATATCTTAGTGATCTGTACTACGAAAGAAAATGGAATAAAGTGGATGAATATGCCCAGAGACTTTGGATATTGGTGGAAAATAAATTCTTATAATTTTGAGCGGAATCCTATATTTTGTTCCCACACCCGTTGGGAACCTTGAAGATATGACTTTCAGGGCAGTAAAAGTCCTGAAAGAAGTAGATTATATTTTATGTGAAGACACCAGAACTTCTGGAATACTTTTAAAACATTTTGAAATCTCCAAGCCTTTAAAATCTTATCATTTACACAATGAGCATCAGGCAACAGAGAAAGTAATTGGAGATCTTAAAAGCGGTCAGAATATCGCTATTATTACCGATGCCGGAACACCGGGTATTTCGGATCCGGGATATTTACTGGCAAAAGCAGGCGCAGATAATCAGATTGATATGATCTGCCTTCCGGGAGCGACAGCCTTAATTCCGGCACTTGTAGTTTCAGGACTTCCCAATAATGAATTTTTATTCGCTGGATTTTTACCACAAAAAAAAGGAAGACAGACAAAGCTAAAACAGCTTGCTGAAGAAAAAAAGACGATCGTTCTTTACGAAAGCCCACACAAAATCAATACGACTCTGGAGCAGATCAAAGAATTCTTTGGAGAAGAAACCAAGGCAAGTTTGAGCCGCGAAATCTCCAAAAAATTTGAAGAAACTAAGCGAGGAACAATCAACGAGTTAATTGAATTTTCCAAGAGTAAAACTTTAAAGGGAGAAATCGTTCTTATAGTCAATAATTCTATTTAATTTTCCTTGAAGAAATTAGTTTTTGTATTGTGTTCTGTAGTTTGTACAGCACAGACTAACCAATATATGAAGGTTATCCTGTCAAAAAAGATAGGGAAGGAGGTCAATTCCTATTCGGACGGATATGGAACAATATATGACTCAGGGACCAAAAAACAGGGAATTGTAGATTCTCTGGGTGCCATTACCTTTGAATCTCCTTATAAAGGGGGAATTCTGCATGTTTTTAAAAACAGGTTTATCCTTTATTCTGAAGAAGGAAACAATAGAAAATCAGCTATTATTGACGAGAAAGGAAAAGAAATTATCTCTTTGGATAATCAGGAGTTTAATACACCATGGTGGAGTAGGGAGCGCATTATTTCTTCAAAACAAGACAAAGAAGCAGTTTATGATTACAATGGAAAGGAAATTATTCCTTATTCAGAAAAGATCCGTTTTTCAGGGAAGAACAGATTTTTTGTTTTAAAGGATAAAAAGTGGTTTCTATATGATCTCAATGGAAAGCAGGTCACCAGAAGGGAATTTAAAGAAGATTATAGTTTTGAAGACGGTAGAGCATTGATTATCAATGATAATAATGAAAGTGAAATCATTGGAGATAATGGACATACTTTACATCAATTTTCTAAACAGGTGATGAACATCAATGCTTATCCCTATCTGATTACCAGGAATAAGAGTACGGGTAAGTATGGCTTAATCGATGCTGAGGAAAATACCATTGCTGAAGAAATCTATAGTGATATCACCCCGGAATATTTTGGCGGAAAAGAATATATTTACCTCGAAAAAAAAGGAAAAACAACTGTTTTTAATAAGAAAGACAGGAATTTGTATCCCCAGACTTTTAAATATTTAAATCCTTTATTGAATAACTTCTTCAGTGTTTATAACGATAAAGTAAAAAAATCCGGTATTATTGATCTTCAGGGGAATATCATTCTCCCGCAGGAATATGATTTCATCAGGAGTTTTACCATTTCCGGAAAAGATTTTATCTATCTTAAAAAAGGGAATGAAGAACAATTTCTGGATAAAGACCTTAAGAATATTGTAGGAGATGGAGTACAAATTTTCGGTTTCTATCCTGAGAGTCTTATCCTTGAGAAACAAGATAAATATTATACGTTTTCGGTAGTAGATCACTCGATGAAGGAGCTGAAAAACATCAGTCAGATAAAAAATGAGGATGTTGAGTACTTTAATCCTCTTAATCAATATTCAAAACCTTTGGTCTGTAAAAATACAGCCAGCTTTTATGGCATTCTGGATGGAAAAGGAACAGAAATTGTACCCTTTGTTTACGAAGATATCATCACATTCGGGAATGCTGAAAACGAAATTGTGGTAAGAAAAGAAGGAAAATTCGGAGTTTCAAATTTCCAGAATGAACTTCTAAAGGAAATTATTTATGATAAATATTTTTGGCAGAAAGAAGTTCTGAAACTGGATAAAGATAAAAAAATAGACTTCATTTATTTCACTAGATTTAGAAATAATTCTGTTCAGCTGTAATAAAAGCTAAATAAACATTAAAAAAATCAGTATTTTAACAATTTAAATGGGTTGAATAACAATTTATAATATCTTTGCAAACCGTTTAATTCCGGAAAGGAATGTATAAGAACTAAAAGAGTCAGCTGTCACAAGCTGAATGAGTTATAAAAGAAAATAATTATCAATAGATATGAAAATATTAGAAGGAAAAGTAGCAATAATTACCGGAGCTACAAGAGGAATCGGGAAAGGGATTGCTGAAATGTTTGCTCAACAGGGGGCAAAAGTAGCATTTACCTATGCCGGTTCTGTAGACAAAGCAAAAGAATTAGAAGCAGCTTTAAGTTCTGTAACCCAAATTAAGGGATATCAGTCCGACGCATCAGATTATGATGCTGCTCAGAAGTTGGTAGAGGATGTAATGGCAGAGTTTGGGCAGATTGATATTTTGGTAAACAATGCAGGGATTACAAAAGATAACCTGTTATTGAGAATGTCCAAAGAAGATTGGGATAAAGTGATTAAGGTAAATTTAGATTCAGTTTTTAACCTTACAAAAGCGGTAATCAAGCCGATGATGAAGGCCAGATCAGGATCTATCATCAATATGACTTCTGTAGTAGGGGTGAAAGGAAATGCCGGACAAGCCAACTATGCAGCTTCTAAAGCTGGGGTTATCGGATTTACAAAATCTGTGGCATTGGAATTAGGTTCAAGAAATATAAGATGTAATGCAATTGCGCCTGGATTTATTGAAACAGAAATGACAGCTGTTCTGGATGAAAAAACAGTTCAGGGATGGAGAGAAGAGATTCCGATGAAAAGAGGTGGACAGCCTGCAGATATCGCAAATGCATGTGTATTCTTTGGAAGCGAAATGTCAGGATACATTACCGGACAAACATTAAACGTTGACGGTGGAATGTTAACTTAAAATATAAAAAAGGCTGCATATTTGCAGCCTTTTTCATTCTTTGTAAAGTCAATACTAATTAAAAACCTGATTTTCCTGCTCTTGAACCCTGATAAAAGTAGTTCTCTTAGAAAGTTCCTTAAGCTTGGACGCCCCTACATAAGTGCATGTAGAGCGTACTCCTCCTAAAATATCTTTTACCGTTTCTGAAACCGGACCTTTATAAGCTGCTTTCACGGTTTTTCCTTCGGAAGAACGATATTCTGCTACACCTCCGGAATGTTTATCCATAGCTGTTTTGGAACTCATTCCATAGAAGAGACGGTATTTTTTACCATTTTCTTCAATCATTTCTCCACCGCTTTCGTCGTGTCCGGCAAACATACCGCCAAGCATTACAAAATCTGCACCCCCACCGAAGGCTTTAGCAACATCTCCCGGGACTTTACAGCCACCATCTGCGATGATATGTCCTCCTAAGCCATGAGCAGCATCAGCACATTCAATAATGGCAGAAAGCTGAGGATAACCTACCCCCGTTTTTACTCTGGTCGTACAAACGGATCCAGGGCCAATACCTACTTTTATAATGTCTGCACCTACCAGAAGAAGTTCTTCTACCATTTCTCCGGTCACAACATTTCCGGCGATGATAATTTTATCGGGAAAATTGGCTCTTGCTTTCTTCACAAATCCAACGAAATGCTCAGAATAGCCATTGGCTACATCTATACAGAGAAACTCAATTTTTGGATGCTTTTCGAGGATCTGTCTTATCTTTTCCTCATCAGCCTTTCCTGTTCCTGTGCTTAAAGCAATATACTGATGAATACTATCGGGCTGGCTTTCCAGAAACTGGCTCCATTCTTCGGGAGTATAATGTTTGTGAACAGCTGTAATAATTTTTTCTTTTGCCAGTTCTACGGCCATTTCAAAAGTTCCTACCGTATCCATATTGGCGGCAATTATCGGAACTCCTGTCCATTTTTTCTTAGTATGTTTAAAGGTAAATTCTCTTTGTAAATCAACTTCTGACCGGGATTTTAAAGTAGAACGTTTAGGGCGGAACATTACATCCTTGAACCCTAATTTTATGTCATATTCTATACGCATTTTGTAATTATTTGTCAGAATAAAGGTAGTGAATAATCCGAAGCGGATGCTTTTTGAATGGATGTATTTTGTCACAGATGACATAAAAAGACGGCATGAAATACCATTTTTCATGCCGTGTTATCGTTAAAACTTCAACTTCTGATATCTGCTGAAGTGAAGTTTTTTATACTGTTTAATAAGCAAATGATTAATAAGATTATTTCACCTCATTTACATTTTCAAAGGTCATCACCTCTTCCAGTGTTTTCATATATTCATAGGCAGTCATGTCAAACTTTACAGGGACGATGGAAATATATCCGTTCGCCAATGCAGTTTCGTCAGCATCTTCAGAATCATCCATATTGTTGAAATACCCCGTCAGCCAGTAATATTTTTACCATGTGGATTTATTCTTTCGTCGAAGCTTTCTTCCCATTTTGCGTTAGCCTGTTTGCATACTTTTATTCCTTTTATTTCTGCTGCAGGAAGTTTCGGAATATTGACATTCAGAACAACTCCTTTTGGCATTGGGTGCTCCAGCGTTCTTCTTACAATATTCTGAATAAATTCTTTTGCCTGAGTAAAATCTGCTTCCCAGCTGAAATCCAATAATGAGAACCCAATAGCAGGAATTCCTTCTACACCAGCTTCTACAGCTGCAGACATAGTTCCTGAATAGATCACATTGATTGAAGAATTTGCTCCATGATTGATTCCTGAAACCACAATATCAGGTCTTCTTGACATAATCTTATCAAGAGCCATTTTTACGCAGTCTACAGGAGTTCCACTGCATGAAAAATCAGTCTGTGGACCATCCAGCGTAACTTCTTCATAGCTTAGGGTAGAATTGATGGTAATAGCGTGGCCTTTTCCACTTTGGGGAGAGTTAGGGGCTACAACAACAACTTCTCCGATTTCATTCATAAAACTGATAAGATTTCTGATACCAGGAGCTGTAATTCCATCATCATTAGTAACCAGAATAAGCGGTCTTTCCATAAATTATCTTTAATATTTTTTTATTCAAATAGAGTGAGTTTGTTCATTTTCAGAATCGAACAAATAGAATTTCAACACATCAAATGTAGTTAAAAATAAGACGCAATAAAACAGAGGTTTATTATTAAGTATAGTGTATTTAGAATTAATATATCAATATTTTAACGATGAAATGAGGATGAAAGTGGAGTGTAAGATGAATTTAAAGTTCAGAACATGAAACTGAAATGAAGAAAAATTAATAAAGACTAATATCTTCATCACATTTACATCATAGCTTTGCAGGTGTTTTTACAGACATAATTTCTTATTATCCGAAAACACCTGCTAAGCTTGACGGTCTTGATTTAAGTGGTTTAACAAAATAATAAACTAATCAAGAGGTTTTCTACCGGAAATAATATTATAAAGAATAACAACAATGGCAATAACCAGTAAAATGTGAATTAAATAACC
This sequence comes from Chryseobacterium sp. MEBOG07, assembly GCF_021869745.1. NCBI lineage: Bacteria > Pseudomonadati > Bacteroidota > Flavobacteriia > Flavobacteriales > Weeksellaceae > Chryseobacterium > Chryseobacterium sp. MEBOG07. The sequence goes on along the minus strand of NZ_CP084579.1, from coordinate 282,446 downwards.
CGTACTAATTCCAGGAACTATTCCCAACATTCCTAATAGCCAAACAACTATGCAGATGACTGCGACTAACCATAGTAAACTTTTCATAACTTAATATTTTGAATTTGTATATGGTAATACTATCATATTTTATGCCCTTATGGGTGAAAACTGATTTTTGTGGTATCTGTTTTTAAATTATTGAATATAAACAAAACTCCCTTCACGCTATACCTGAAGGGAATAATTAAAAATTAAAATAAGTAATACTTTATTTTGCAGTTTTATTTGCCCCACCAGGGTTCCCAGGATTTCCTGGATTGGTAGGAATAGTAGTAGAAGTGCAACTTTTTGAAGAAACTGTTCTGGTAGTCCCTAATGGGCAGCAAAGAAAATACTTAGTTACAACTTTATATGTAACTGTACAAGAACCTTCTTGTCTGGCCTCATAACAAACTTTAAACCAACAACAGAGTGTTTTTTCACTGTTAGCATTAGTTCTAAGTTCTTTTGTGTTTGCACTCATAAGTAACGAAGTGCTTAATGTTGCAAGTAATACACCTGCCAAAATTGTTTTTTTCATCGTGAATTTAATTTAAAAATTAAGGTTAAAATATTTTTTGTAAAAAAATTATTAATAAAAGGCTACAGCCTGAAATCGGGATCCTGATATATTACCTCCCTGTTCACAGGATATGTATGGATTGCATGTGCCTTCCACTTTAATCGTATGGGTTCCTGCTGTTAGATTGATGAAGAAACTGCCAGTGTTAAAAAAAACACCAGTTAAAGCAGGCGGAGGAGTAGGCTCATCAGGATTTACATAATTAGTAGCTGTGTTAGTTGATTTTGTAACGATGTTACCATCCACAACCAAATTGGTTCTAAGCATTTTGATTCTTCCGTCTTTTGGAGGCAGAGAAGTACCATGTTCGTAAATTTTATTAAGAGGGATAGAAAAATTAATCTGTACCAAGGCATCCTTCGCAAGGGTTATAGTTTTACTTTGAATTTCAGTAGGAGTTCTGACATTGCTTGCACTGGTGTCGGAATCATCAATAGCAGCAATTCCTAAAGAATTTAGATCAAATAAAATATCATATGAACGAGTGGCAGGAATAGCACTTTCAGGAACAGATTTTAATACTCCGTTTGCATCTGCAACTACTATTTTATCAACGCCAGAAACGTAAGTGTTGGGAAATAAGGTTCTTACGCGGGCTGTGCCATTAATGTCTAATGTGTTTGTTGGAGTACTAGTGTTTATGCCTACAGCACTGGCTTGTGCATTAAGCATCGCTGAAGCAGCAATTGCTACAACAATTGAATATTTTTTTTCATATTTATGAGTTTAAAAATGTGTTTTTTGAAATGTTTATCAGGATGCAAATAGAAAATATATTTTAGTATTTATTATTTCACTTTTGAAAGAAGTGAATCGTTATACAAAATCAATTTGACCTATGAGTCCTCAAACTTTTTGACTGTGAATGTAATTATTTATCATTGTTTTTTGATAAACAATGTGTATTACACATATATGACATTTGTGTAACTATCATATTTACAGAGTGTAAAGTTGTAGAAAACTGAATGTTTTGAATTTTTATATCTATGGTAAGGGAGAAACTTTGAAAAAAGTATTTTCCTTTAAAATCTGGCCCCAATTTTTATAAATTTTAATCTCAATAAACTGTTAAATAAGATTCTTTTTTTAATGTCATATTCTTGTCTTATACTTTTATTAGATTATAAAGTTTTAGTGCGTATATTTTTCTTATCCAATTATAGATGTAAAAATAGAATGATATTTCTGATCAAGCTTTTTTGTGTCAGATTATCTCTGTATGAACAGAAATTGTATTCCTTTAATAAAAAAATATTTAAAACTATCTGATATTTGTAAATAAGGTATTAAATTTGATCGTTTGTAACAGTATCAAACTTGTTGCTACTAATTATTATACTTATTTTAAAAATTAATAAATTAAAGACAGTTTATGTGGAAAAATTTCAAACTGAATAAATTTTTACTTCTTATTCCATTAACCAGTCTAATGTTTTGTTTCAACTCGCCAAAGAATGACGATGAAAAGATGCAAACAATAATGGTGAGCGTAAAAAATACACTTTCTTATCTGCATTATAGCCCAAAATCTATCAATGATGCCTATTCTAAGGATGTTTATAAGCATTATTTCGAATTGGTAGACCCTGCAAAAAGATATTTTGTACAATCTGATATGGATGAATTCAGCAAGCATGAAACAAAGCTTGATGATTATATTGGGCAAGGAGACCTGACATTCTACAAACTTACAATCGACAGATTGTATCAGAGAGTAGATGAGATCGATAAAATCACTCAGGATATCTTCAGCAAACCAATCAACCTTCAGGAAGATGAAGCGCTTACCCTTGAGCCAAAATTGAAGAAAGTACCTGCCAACAAGCAGGAACAGTATAATGAGTGGAAAAAATTCATCAAATACAATATCCTTCAGGAAGTTGAATCGATGAACAGCAAAGAAGAGGCTCAGAAAGAAAAGAAAGACTCTGTTCAGAAGTACAAGCTTAAAGATACGATCAAGTTTAAGCCTCTTACTCAGGATGAAAAGATCAAAAAAGCGACTGATGAAGTAAAAGATCTTGTAAAAGATACCTTTACCCGATTCAAAAAGAGAAAGAAAATGGATTGGTTTACAGTGTATATGAATGCTTATACAGAAGTATTCGATCCACATACCAACTATTATTCTCCAAAAGATAAAGAAGACTTTGATACTCAGTTTACCGGAAAAGTAATCGGTATCGGAGCATTGATCCAGGAGAAAAAAGGAAACCTTTATCTCGGGGCTCTTACCATTGGTGCACCGGCATGGAAGTCTAAACAGCTTTCAGAAGGAGATAAAATCTTAAAAGTAAGATCCAAACCGAAAGAAGATGCTGTAAATGTTGTAGGAATGCTTTCTGATGAAGCAGTAAGATTGATCAGAGGAGAGAAAGGAACACCGGTAACGCTTACTGTTCAGAAAAAAGATGGTACTACCAAGGATGTAACAATGATTCGTGAGGAAGTAGCTATTGAAGACACTTTTGCAAGAAGTATTGTTGTAAATAAAGCAAACGGTAAGAAATATGGGTTCATCAATCTTCCAAGTTTCAATGCTGATTTTGAAAATGCCAAAGGAAGAAATGCTTCTGATGACATCAAAAATGAGATCATTAAACTGAAAGAACAGAATATTGAAGGAATCATTCTTGACCTTAGAAATAACGGAGGAGGTTCTTTAACTGAAGTAGGGGATATTATGGGGCTTTTCATGGAGGCAGGACCTTATGTTCAGGTGAAAGACGGAAACGGGAAAATACAGACCCTTAAAAATAAAAATGAAACGCCTATCTGGACAGGACCTCTTGTCATCATGCAAAATGAACTTTCAGCTTCAGCTTCAGAAATCCTTGCAGGAGTAATGCAGGATTACGGAAGAGCAATGATTATAGGATCTCCGCAATCTTTCGGAAAAGGTACCGTTCAGACATTTGTAGACCTAAACAGATTCCTGAACACGGAAGATGATTTCGGATCTTTAAAACTAACGATTCAGAAGTTCTACAGAATCACCGGAGAATCTACTCAGAGAAAAGGAATTGTTTCTGATATTCAGATGAAAGATTTCTTCACGTATGCTGAAGTAGGAGAGCGATATGACGATTATGCTTTAGCATGGGATAAAATTCCTTCTACAAAATTCCAGAAACTGAACTACTTCAATATTCAGGCGCTGGAAAAAGCAAGTGCAGACAGAATGGCTAAAAACAGCAATTATCAATTGTTACTAGAGTCTGCTCAATGGAGAGAAAGGTTAGATAAAGAAGAAAATATCACCTTGAATATAAACAAGTTCAATGAGCTGATGAAGAACAGAAAATCTCAGATTGAAAAGTTCAAGGCTTTGACTAAATTTGAGAACGGACTTCAGTTTATGATGTATCCAAGTGAGATTGAAAGAGAGAAAAAAGACGAAGCTTTCAAGAAAAAATCTGAAATGTGGATTAAGAATCTGAAAAAAGATCTTTACCTGCAGGAAGCAATGAATATTGTATCAGATATGGGAGCTAAATCCTAAACATAAAAAAACCGCTAATGAAAATTAGCGGTTTTTTATTGAGTAAAAAGATTACTTAATTTCTACGCATCCCACTCTTCCTCCTGCATTTCCGGTAGGCTGAGTATGGAAGTCATCTGCTGCTGCGTGTACAATAAGACCTTTTCCGATGATGTTTTTAGACTCATCTGTACAACCCAGACACCATTTGTCTGTCTTGAAAGTCAATGTGGCAGTTCCGCTCTGATCAGCAACCAGGTTTCCTATATCTCCCATGTGGAAATGTTCAGCACCCCATTTACCGTGATCATTCTTGGAAGGATTCCAGTGGCCTCCGGTGGAAGTTCCATCTGCTGCAGAGCAGTCTCCTTTTTCATGAATGTGTACTGCGTGGATTCCAGGAGTAAGGTTCGTGATATCAAGCTTCATGGTTACCCCATTTCCATTTTGGGTAAACTTCGCAGTTCCTCCTGTCTGTGTTCCGCTTTTGGCATTTACGGAGTACATTTTTGTTGTTCCGCATGAAACTGCTAAAAATGCAAATCCCGCCAATAGTGCTAATGTTTGTACTTTCATTTTTTAAATGATTTATAGTGATTTTACGATAAATTTATAAAAGATTTTCCAAAGCGCTTTATGATCCGGGTCTTTTTTAAAAAGATAGTGTAAATAATAAACGCAATTAGGCTGCTTTTAACCTTAAATTTTTAAACTTGGACAGGATGGTTAACTTATTTAAAAAGAGATGAAAAAAAGCTTATTTTAGTCGTCAGAAAGCAATTTATAAATCCGGTATCTCTGGCAGGAAAAAAGAAAATGATTATTCTGTATGCATTCATCAGTGAAGAAAAACATGAGTCTCTTTTAGACAAATATCTGCCTGCATTTTCTCAGGAAGCTAAACAGGATATTCTGAGATACAGAAGATGGCAGGATGCACAGCTTTCTTTACTGGGAAAGATTCTTTTGCAATATGGATTGAGGACTTATTATAACATCCCTCAAGCAGAAACGGGTATACTTCCCAACAAAAAACCCTACTTAAAAGACCAAAACCTTCATTTTAATATTTCGCATTCCAAAGATCTTGTGGCTTGTGCTATTGCAGAATATCCCTTGGGAATAGATGTAGAATTCAATAATCCTAAGACCAGCTATCTGGATTTTACATTCCAAATGACAGCAAATGAGTTTCAGGAAATGGATACTTCTGAAGATAAAACAGAAAGCTTCTTTACCTATTGGACCCGAAAAGAGGCTGTCATAAAAGCGCACGGAGCAGGGATGCTGCTTCCTCTGGATTCTTTTGAAATAATTAATAACGAATGCGTCATTGAGGATGAAAAATTCTTTACCAAAGAGATTTTTATTCATGAAGACTACCATAGTTATATTGCCTCTTCAGATCCGAATATTAAAGACGTAATTCCTTTTTTTAAACATTTTGAAGAGGATATTGTACAGTAAAAAAATGAAAAGTTCTCTTGACAATAGCAATAAAAGACAACAGAATTCCAGGGCAGAAAAATATCTTTGTTAACTAACAATTTTGAATTGGAAGAGTATAAAAAGCGAATTGTAAAGACAATTCAATATATTGATAATCATATTGATGCAGATTTGTCTCTGGAAAAGGTTTCAGAGATAAGTGCCTATTCACCGTTTCATTTCCACAGAATATTTAAGCAGATTACAGGAGAAACCCTTCAGAGTTACATTATCAGGAAGAAAATAGAGAAAAGCGCTCTTCATCTGGCGCTGTATAAACATATGGAGATCAAAGAGATCTATTGGAATCTTGGATTTTCAAACCACTCAGCCTTTTGCAAAACATTCAAAAAACATTACGGTCTGCCTCCTACAGAATTCCGTAAATCAGCTCCCAAAATATTTCACAAGATTTTACAAACACAAAGCAAGAACGGACAAATTGATACAGTTTTCAGCCAATACATTTGCAATATCGAAAACCTATTAAATTGGACGAACATGAATTTAAAAATCGAAGTAAAAGAAATGCCGGAAATGAATCTGGCAGCAGTGATGAGCCTGGGAATTGCAAATGTGGAGCCTTCCTTCAATATTTTAATAGACTGGGCAAGTAAGAAAGCTCTTTTCCCAAGGGAAAACGTCAAGATGATTTCAGTGTATCATGACAGCTGCAAAATAACACCTCTGGATAAAGTAAGGATTCACGCCTGTATGCTTTTGGATGAAAAACTGGCACAGCAGGAGGGAGAAGTATTTGCCGAAACCATAGATGCCGGACGATTTATTGTAGGAAGTGGTGAAGTTACCCTCGACGATTTTGAACAATGCTGGGTTTCTTTATTTTTATGGATGAATGAAAATAAATACAGCATAAGAAGAACCCTTCCTTTTGAAATCTATCATTCCAACTTTAAAGAACATCCGGAAGGAAAAATGATCGTGGATTTTTGCATTCCAATCCATTAATTACCATTCGGTAACAAAAGAATGCCTTTCGGTCAAAATTTTTTTCCAGAAAGGCATTTCTCATCCTATTTTTGACTCAGAAAATAATAACAATGAAAACAAAAGGACAAAATCTACTGCTTCTGATTTTCCTTATCATTTCCATAATGGGATATTCACAAGTGAAAATCTCAGGAAAAGTAGCCTTTAAAAATAAAGGAGTAAGTGAAGTAAATGTAACCCTGAAGGATACCTATGATGGTACTACCACCGATGCCCAGGGAAACTTTTCTTTCGAGACCTCAGAAAAAGGATCTCACATAATAACCTTTACCCATCCGAAATATGAGAACATAGAAAGAACAATCACTATTGATAACCAGGATGTTTCTTTGAATGTAGATCTTAAAGAACAGATCAGCGAGATTGATGCGGTAGTCGTTTCTGCAGGTTCTATTGAAGCCAGTGATAAGAAAAGAGCGACTGCACTGCTTTCCCCAATTGATATTTATACCACCGCAGGAGCAGACGGACAGATTTCTTCAGCATTGACCTATCTTCCTGGGGTACAGAAAGTAGGAGGAACTGAAGGGTTGTTTATTCGTGGAGGTACAGGCACTGAATCTAAGATTTTTATGGATGGAAGCCTTATCAACAATTATTTTTCTAACTCTGTTCCGGGAATTGCAGGAAGGGATCAGTTCAATACTTCTCTTTTCAAAGGGAATATATTTTCAAGTGGTGGCTATTCTGCATTGTATGGGCAGGCTCTTTCAGGTGCTTTGATGCTGGAAAGTGTTGATCTTCCGGATGAAAGTTCCTATAGCCTTGGTATATCGCCTATTTTCCTGAGTGCCGGATTTCAGAAGCTGGGAGACAATAAAAACTATTCCTACGGAGCTACAGCAGGATATTCTCTTTTAAGCCTGATGCAGAAAGTCCTGAATTTTAATACCGATTTTGTGGAAGCACCACAAGGGCTTAATGGGGATATGAATTTTAGATTCAAAACAAAATCAGGGGGCTTTTTCAAATATTACGGGATGTTCAATTCCAATAAAATGGGAGTAAGATCAGAAAGTCTTGAACCTGGATATGATTTCAGTCTGGTAAAGCTTAATGGTAAAAATACGTTTCATAATCTGTCTTTTAAACAGAAATTTGGAAGATACCTTCTGAATGTAGGTGGGTCTTATTCTTACAACAAATCAGATCTTCATTTTTCTACAGAAACGAATGAGGTAGAATCCAACAGAAGCCAGCTTCTTACCGATGGAAATTATTTGAATTTTAAAGCGGTCCTGGAAAGAAAGATCAACAAAATCAGTGCTGTAAGAGGAGGTTTTGAACTGAATAATACCGATGAAAATCTAAACTTTGAAAAAGTACAGAAAAATTATAAAGATTTAATCTCTTCGGCTTTTGTAGAAACAGACCTTGGCTTTAGTAATGCTTTGTCTGCGAAAATCGGAGTAAGGGCAGAGAATTCATCTTTCTTAGGAAAGAGCAATATTGCCCCGCGTTTTGCTATCGCTTATCGTCTGGCAAAAGACTGGACAACTTCATTAGCTTACGGTCTTTTTTATCAGAATCCTGAAAGTAAATATATCAATGGTCCTGCAGATCTTGGTTTCCAGAAATCACAGCATTATATTTTTCAGGTTCAAAGAGCTTCAGAAGGCAGAACGTTACGTTTGGAAGCATTTTATAAAAAGTATGACCAGTTGATCAAAACATTTAATGTAACACCGAATAAAGAACAGAATCAGCAGATTCAGACTGCTTTGAATAACAGTGGGTATGGCTATGCAAAAGGCGTTGAATTTTTCTGGAGAGACAACAAAAAAACGTTTGAAAATATCGACTACTGGATCAGCTATTCATTCCTGGATTCCAAAAGAGATTTTCTCAATTATCCGGTCAGCCTTCAACCAAGTTTTGCTGCTGAACATACACTTTCAGCTGTCGCAAAAAGATTTATTCCGGAATGGAAACTTGGGGTAAATCTATCATACACATATGCAAAAGGGCGTCCCTATTATGATATTGCTTCTACTTTTGAGAATGGAACAGCAGTTAATTATACCCGAAACGAAGGTAGAATGAAAGATTACAATGCTTTGAACTTCAGTATCAATTACCTGCCTAATATTGGTAAGAAAAATGCGAAGGCTTTTCCTGTATTTGTATTGAGTGTAAGTAATATTTTAGGATCAAAGAATATATATGGCTATAACTTTTCTGCGGATGGATCCAGAAGTTCAGCAGTCGTTCCTCCGGTAAATACTTTTGTGTTCATAGGAGCATTTATAAGCTTTGGGGTGGATAAAACCGATGATGCCATCAATAATAATTTATAAAAAACATAACTTAGGACAAACAAACATAACTAACTTTTAAAATTTGATATCATGAAAAAATACCTTTTAAGCTTTGCTTTAGCTTTTATAAGCTTAACTGCTTTTGCACAGGCCGATTACGACAAAATAATGTCTGAGAAAATTGCCAAAATTGAAACCTGCAAAACGGCTGAAGATTTCCAAACACTGGCCAATGATTTCCAGAGAATAGGAAGTAAAGAGAGTTCCAAATGGCTTCCGGCTTATTATGCAGCATTTTCTTATATTCAGAAAGGAAGAACATTGATGAGAGACGGAAAAATGCAGGAACTGGATGGTATTGCAGACCAGGCTGAGAAACATTTGTCAATGGCTCAGAATCTTGCAGGAGCAGATAATGCAGAAATTCACCTGTTGAGAAAAATGTCTTACTCTCTTAGAATGATGGTAAATCCCCAGCAGCGATATATGACAGACGGTGCAAGAGCTGCCGAAGAACTTAATATTGCAGAGAAATTAGAGCCTGCGAATCCAAGAATCGCTCTTATCAAAGCAGAAGATATTTATTTTACTCCTGAACAGTACGGAGGAAGTAAAACCAAAGGATTGGAAATGTTCAAAGATGCTCAGGCAAAATTTAAAGCTTACAAAACAAAAACAGCTTTAGATCCTAATTGGGGAAAAGGAGAAGCGGATTACTTCATTAGCCTTCCGGCTGAAAAAGCGAAATAGTCCTATTTCTACTTTTCATATACAAAATCAACCTTCATTCGTGAAGGTTTTTTTATACCATTCGGAGAAGAAAATAAGCCTCTCGGTAAGAATTAATTTTTGATACCTTTAATAAAAGCTAATTTTGAGTCAAGAAAAAAGATCATGAAACGGAAAAATTTTATCATACTATTCTGGGTATCGCTTACAGTCTCGATGTTTTTCTTTTTTGTTTTTACAGAAGAAAAGAATTTTGAAAACTTTTTTTATACCATACTTATCTCTTTTATTTATTCTTTTGTATTGGGAGGAGGAAACGGAATGCTGAATAGCTTTCTGAATAAAAGAATTCCGTGGTCTGAAGCTACTACTAAAAGAGCAGTTATAAGTATTGTTTCTATTATTGTAGCCAATTTTGTACTCGTCTATTTTTGTAATTATGTCAATTTTGTACTCATTCAAAAAGCAGCGACTACAGAAGAGTTTTTCTGGGGAAAATATAATTTCCTCAACTGGTTTACGATCAATATTGCATTGTTGATATCAGCATTTCTTCATGCCAGAAGCTTCATGGAAGAACTGAAGAAGACTTCCCGAAAAGAAGTAGTAGAGCAGAAGCTTATCGCTAAGTCGGCAAACGCTCAGTTTGAAAGTTTAAAGAATCAGCTGGATCCTCATTTCCTTTTCAATTCTCTGAATGTCTTAAGTTCTTTGATTGATGAAAACCCACTACAGGCTCAGAAGTTTACTGCTTCAATGTCAAAGATTTACCGGTATGTACTTGAACAGAAAGATAAAGAGCTGGTAACGGTGGAAGATGAAATAGAATTTGCCAAAACATACTGTGAACTGTTAAAAACCAGGTTTGAAGACAGCGTAGGTTTTACGTTTGATGTTCCAAAGGAAGACTATCAGAAATATGTTGTTCCGCTGGCTTTACAGCTGCTGTTAGAGAATTGTATCAAGCATAATTTTGCTACATCATCAAAACCTTTGATCATCAGAATTTTTTCAGACGGAAATACGCTTTGTATTGAGAACAACTTACAGGTAAGAGAACAGATCAAAGAAAGCTCAGGCATTGGTCTTTCCAATATTGTACAGCGTTATTCCCTGCTTACGGACCGGAATGTGTTTATAGAAAAATCTGAAAATTATTTTAAAGTGAAACTTCCGATGCTTTTAGCTAAGCCTCATGTTTCCAGTTCGGAACCTGAGGATGAAACTGCGGCTTACAAAAGAGCACAGAAAAGGGTAAAAGAGATCAAAGGATTTTATAAGAACTTGATTTCATATTGTACGGTTTGCTCCTTTTTAATCTTTATCAATCTTTTTACGAGCAGCAGAACGCAATGGTTCTGGTTTCCTGTTCTTGGATGGGGAATCGGGGTTGCTTCCCACGCCTTTCAGGTGTTTGGAGTAGGAGATTCATGGCAGGAAAAAAAGATTCGTGAAATAATGAACAAACAAAAAAAATAAATCGATGGAAACATTTGATGAAAATGATATTGAATATCAACGCGCCAAAAGACAGGTAGAAAAACTACGCGGCTTTTACGGACATCTATTTGCCTATTTGGCAGTGAATGTAATGATCGTTTTGTATAATTATAACCATCTGAAGCCTGGAGAAAGTTATTTTCAGTTTAAAAACTTCTTTACAGCCACTTTCTGGGGAATAGGGCTTGTGGCACATGCCGTTACGGTTTTTGTGCCTCAGATTAACTTTATCAGAAAATGGGAAGATAAGAAGATTAAAGAGCTGATGGATAAACAGAAAAATCATTAGACACAAAATAGTAAAAAGCAATCCTTATAAAGCTGCTTTGCAATTTTGCCCTTTTAACCTTAAAAAAACTGAAAAATGAACACCTTATCCATACTATTTTACATTTCAATGGCTGCCTGGTTTCTCAGTGAATTTCTCTATAAAAACATGCTGAAATCTGGTAAAGAGGACCAAAAGAACAAGGATAAATCAACCTTGAATATTCTATGGCTGGCCATCCCTTTTTCTATTGCAACCTCAATCATCATCTCTACTTATACTCATTTTCCGATGGTGGATGGCAGCTGGATTCTTTATCTGGGAGAGCTTTTTATTCTGATCGGAATTATTGTCAGATATATAATCATCAGATCACTGGGAAAATATTTTACAGTAGATGTTACCATCCGACAGGATCATCAGATCAAAAAAGAAGGCTTTTATAAATTTCTGAGACACCCTTCCTACGCTTTTTCTTTGTTGACTTCCATTGGGCTTGGTTTGTATTTGAATAACTGGCTGTCATTAATCTTCGCTTTTGTACCACCGTTTTTAGCCTTTGCTTACAGGATTAAAATCGAAGAACAGGCTTTGGTGGAAAAGTTCGGTGATGAATACATAGAATACAGGAAAAATACAAAGAAACTGATCCCGTTTATCTATTAATGACAGGCTTTTACCATTCGGATAGCATTTTCTACCATTCAGTAATATAAAATTGATTTGAGCTTTTTCCTGACCTACCTTTGACTCAAGAAAAAACAAATTAACCTTTAAAACAAAACATTATGGAAATTTTACCAAATAAAGAAACAATTGCTTACAGAAAAGCTTCAAGAAGAGTAAGAGAACTGAAAGAATTCTATGGAAACCTTACTTCTTATTGCCTGGTGATTCCTTTTTTAGCCATATTAAATCTTTTGACTGCTCCGGGATATTTATGGTTTTTATGGCCGGCAATGGGCTGGGGAATTGGTATTGCATTTCATGCAGTAGGGGTATTCGGAATAGGAAAAGGCTGGGAAGAAAGAAAAATAAAAGAACTGATGGAGAAAGAAGAAAAAGGGAAAATAAAAACATTATAAACGAATAAAATAACTAAAAACCTATACAATCATGGATTACGAAACAGCTGCTACAAGAACAAGAAGTATCAAAAGATTCTATAAAAGCCTTTTTATTTTTGCAATTTTTGCTGTTCTTATCATTCCCGATGATATTTTTGGAGAAAAGATTATCAGCTTCAATTTGTTTGACAGATATACCATCCTTGGGATCTGGGGATTTATCATCCTTATAAAAGCATCAAAACTGTTTCTTTTTGATTCTGAATGGGAAAGAAATATGATCGAAAAAGAGCTTGAAAAAGAGAAAAAGCCGATAAAATATTAAAATCTGCCCACTTTTATCTAACTTTATTTTCTAAAATCTAAAAACCAAAATTAAAGATCGATGATCAAAACTGTCATTATAGAAGACGAAAAACCTGCTTCAAGGAAATTAGAAAGAATGCTGAGTAAATTTCCTGAAATTGAGGTGGTTACCAAAATAGAATCAGTAGAAGAAGGCGTAGCCTGGTTTTCTGAAAACGAACACCCGCAGCTGATCTTTTCTGATATCGTTCTGGGTGACGGATTGTCTTTCGATATCTTTGAAAAAGTTCCTACCAAAGGATTCATTATCTATACGACAGCTTTTGACCAGTACACACTGAAAGCATTTAAGCTGAACAGCATTGACTATCTTTTAAAACCTATTCTTGATGAAGATCTTGAAGGAGCGGTGGAGAAATTTAAATCATTCATTCCTGCCAATGACACGAATGGCTCTCAGGATATAAAACAGCTGATCAGAAAAGAAAAGTCTACTCTTTCCAGGGTTTTGGTTAAAATAGGGTACAACCTTAAAATTATACAGACACCGGAAATAAGCTGCTTTTTCAGTGAGAATAAAATCGTATATCTTCAGACAGGAGACCGTACATATCCGTCAGATTTTACCCTTGATGAATTGGAAGATGTTCTGGATGAAAAGAAATTCTTCCGCGTCAACAGACAGTTTATTATCAGCTCAGATTACATCAAAAACATCCATACTTCGCCTTATTATAAAGTAGATATGGAGTTTCAGCCCGAAGAAGAGATTACGGTAAGCAGAGATCGCGTGAAAGATTTCAAAGACTGGTTAGTCAGCTGATAAAGAAGGAAGATGTTTGATCATGCTTCCTCATCACTCCAAAAACAAACACCATGGATCTTATATTATTGATTTTTAAACTATTTCTGTCTCTTTTTTATAAATAATAACTAAGAATTATAAAAATCGCTGGCAGATTTTATAAACTGATGAAAGGCTTCCGTAACCTCTTTCTTGTGTTTATGGGTCAAAGGAAATGGAACCATATGTGAATATTCATACGGGAAATCTTTAATTTCAACGTCAACATTAATATTCCTGTAGCCTCCCTGTAAAGTATTTAAAGCTTCCATCGGAGGAGCAACACTGTCTTTTTCCAAGACATATGCTTTTATCTGAGACTGAATTTCATGCATTCTTTCTTCCCTTTCCTTTTGAAAATAATTATAACGGAGCATCTTTTTGAACCAGCTTTCCTGAGGATGTAAACCTTCATTCTGATAATGTTTCAGACGGGTATCCGATTTGAAATCTGAGCTGAGTAGTTCGGTAAAAACAGACTGCATTTTAATGGCAGCCTGTGTATCCATAATGTATTTGGATATCGGAAACATCCGGTCTATCGTCATTCCTCCACAAAAACAGAAAACTTTGGATTGGGTGAAATAATGATTGGGATCAGCCATTTTGATGATCAGAGAAAGGAAAGACCCAATAGAATATCCAAATAAATCCAGATCTGCATTAGGAGAAATGCTTCCGATTTTATTGTTTTTAATATCTTTTACGACCTCCGTAATATCCGAGTAGGTCTGAAGCCCGGACCAAAAAATTCTTTGTGGATGAGCCTCCAGCCTGGAACTTATCGCGGCATTCACATAAGAGTAATTCGTATTCTCTGGAAATTTTTTCTTTCTAAAACTTACCACTTCCATCATATGATGACGGTTACTCCAGATAGGTTCTGCCCGGTCCATGTGAAAAGCTATGGGAAAGAGGATAATGGCTTTATGTGTTTTTTGAGCCAATTCATAGGCCCAGGGTAAATATTTGTCCCATTTCTTCTCATTCAAACCATGGAAGAAAAAAATACATCCTTTCGCTGTTTCCACATCAGACCTCTTAAGGATATAATATTCAAATCTTTTATTGCATTCAATATCAAAATCGTTGATGTCTACAGCTGGGTGATCATGAAAATGGTGTTCTTTTTCGTTGATTTTTAGTTGTTTATTGTGTTGGCCGCAACGTTGATGTTCCGGACCATAAAGAAGCTCAGAAGCCTTGGACTCAAAAGAAATGGCTTCAATACTAACATTCAATTCCTTTATTTCAATCATCGCTTTTCCGGAATCAAAATGACTTTTCAAAACTTCATACAATTCATAATATTCCATAGCAAGAGGATTGAGGATTCATAATTAGAACTCTCAATTTAGAGAAATATTGCTGTAATGTATTGATTTTTAAAGGTTAAATATATTCAAAGCATAGGAGAAAAATGGTAATCCCCGGAGCAGTTTTGTTCCGGGGAGGTGTATATATGAATTGATAATGATGTTTCTTATTGTTATTGATCCAGTGAGATGACAGTTTTAAATCCGTTGCAACAGCTTTCAAAAATGCTAAGGTCTTTTTTAATTCTTAATTATCTGTAATCTATTCTGTTAGATTCAGTGTCTTCAAGCTGTTTAATGATCGATTCAGGAATCTCATCACTGTCAATCGGGAAGCTGATAGAATCTGAAATAAAGTTTTTTCTGTCTGCTTTTCGGAAGATTTCAAACAAAGCAATCGGTTCCTGATTGAAACTTATACAGGTGCTTATGAAATGGATTTCGTGGAGTTTATAGTCTGGGTTCTTAAGTTTTTCTTTAATATCTTTTATTCTTGAAATAAAATGTCTCTGCCGGATAAAAGTATTGCTGTTCATGATGATAAAAACATAATCAGAATATGCTGTTACCTTACCAAAATACTTATGCTGGTCACCACCGCTTCTTTCAATAAAATACTCTCCGGTTGTTTCAGACTTATAAATTTCCATTGCAGAACGCCATATCCGGTCTTCTTTTGCCAGCAAAGGGTTGTCGGGTAGGTTTCTATTGTATGAATACCAGCAGCCCACTAAACGGTCTAAAAGAGCGGTATTCTGGTTTATATTATTCATATCAATTCTGAGATCATTGAAATTGAATGATTCCGTATTAGAATTAATGAAATCTATATAATTGGAATACCCCAAAACTTTGACAATCTGGCTTAGCTTAGCAAGATTGGGTCTGCTCGGAACAGCATTTTCATTCTGCCTGAATTTTTTCAGTTTATTGATGATCAGGTGTTCATAAAGGTAATTGGTTCCCAGAAGATCAGGTTCTTTTTTTATTCCTTTTTCTGAAAGATCATTAATAATGAGATCATTCAGCTCAGCACAGACATAAGACCATTCTGTTTTGGTAACATCTTCCCAATGGTTTTTCTTTAAAAATTGCCGGCTTAAAAAATTCATGAGTTTCTCAAGATGCAGAATATCGTCCTTTTTCATGGGCTTTATTTTATGAGACTAATTTAAGATTTTTATCAGACTAAAAAATACTGCGGCAAGACTTTTATATTTTAAAATCCAATGATATTTGAATACAAACAAAATAAACATCATGGAAATAGAAAACATTTTACAATCAGCTTGGTTAATACCAGCAGTTGTTATCATTGGAAGCCTCTTATTTTATAAACTCATTTTACGAGTATTCTTCGGATTGGTCATTATTCCCGAAGATAAGATAGGACTGGTCACTAAGAAATTTGTATTAATTGGAAAGCAGGAATTACCGGAGGGCAGAATTATAGCCACAAACGGTGAAGCAGGATTTCAGGCCCAGACTTTGGCTCCGGGGATCTACTTTTGGAAATGGATATGGCAGTATTCTATCCATTTTCAGCCTTTTACAATTATTCCGACAGGAAAGATAGGTTTAATTTTAGCGAGAGACGGGAGAGAGCTGGAAACAGGAAGAATTCTGGCAAGAAAAGTAGAATGCGATTCCTTTCAGGACGCAGAAGCTTTTCTAAAAACCGGCGGAAGAAAAGGAAGGCAGACCGCAGTCATTGCACCGGGATCATACCGGATAAATACTTTATTATTTGAAGTTTCATTAACGGATATGACGCAGATTCCGGATAATGCAGTCGGAGTTATTACTACTTTAGAAGGAAAACCTTTGGAAGAAGGGAAGATCGCGGGGAAAATAGTGGAAGAACATAATAAGTTTCAGGATGTAGATTCTTTTTTGAATAATGGAGGGTATAAAGGATTGCAGGAGCAGGTTATTTTAGCCGGCTCTTATTTTTTAAACCCCTGGTTTGTTATTCTGGAAATGGTAAAAATGACTGAAATTCCAATAGGTTCTGTAGGAGTTGTCATAAGTTATGTAGGAAATGAAGGAAAAGATCTAAGCGGAATAGAATTTAAGCATGGAAATATTGTCGAAAAAGGCTGCAAGGGAGTCTGGGGAGAAGCACTAGGACCTGGTAAATATCCTGTCAACCCATACATTATGAAGACAGAGCTGGTTCCTACGACAAACCTTGTATTAAACTGGGCCTCGGCAAGAAGTGAATCTCATCAGCTGGATAAAAATCTTTCAACAATCACAGTACGAAGTAAAGACGGCTTCCCGTTCAATCTTGATGTTTCCCAGATCATTCACATTCCATCCAATGAAGCTCCAAAAGTAATCGCCCGCTTCGGAAATATGATGAATCTGGTGGGGCAGGTTTTAGAACCTACCATTGGGAATTACTTCAGAAATTCTGCTCAGGACAGCGATGTGATCGCTTTCCTTGGAAGCCGAAAAGAACGCCAGCAATCGGCAAGAGAGCATATCAGCAATGTATTGGAACAGTACAACGTTTCCGCAGTAGATACGCTGATTGGAGATATTGTTCCTCCTGAAACACTAATGAAAACTCTCACAGACAGGAAGATCGCGGAAGAACAAAAGACAACATTCGAGGTTCAGAAACTGGCACAGGAAACCCGCCAAAGCCTTGAAAAGGAAACCGCAGTTGCAGATATCCAAAAAGAAATCGTAACGGCCGATCAGGGAGTATTGATTGCAGAACGTGTTGCCGCAGCAGCTGTGAAAAAAGCCAATGGGGAAGCTGAAAAAACAAGATTGCTTGCCAAAGCCAATGCCGAACAGATCTCTTTAATAGGGAATGCGGAAGCCGAAAAAATCCTGGCCATCGGTAAATCCAATGCGGAAGCCTATAAGCTGTCGGTAGACGCAATGGGTGAAGACAACTTTACCCAACTCAAAGTAATGGAATCTATTGCCAATCAAAATGTTAAGATAATGCCGGATATCCTAATCGGAGGAGGAGACTCTGCAAACGGGGGAATCAGCGGATTGCTGGGTCTAAAGCTTTTAGAGCAGATAGATGCCAAAAAGCCGGTAAAAAAAGTGGAAAAGAGAAACTTTGATGATACGACTCAAGATTAAGCATTAAGATTCTCTTCAGTAATAAGTTTAATGATTTAAAACCAAACATAATCAAGTCTAAAAAAGAGATTTAAATACCTTAAAAGTGACACCAGTTAAATTATAAAGAGCAGTACATACATGAAGACATAGAGATTAAAAACGATCAAAAAAAAAACAATTAAATAATCACAAAATGAATACGAATAAATTAGCAACAGATAACGAGTTATGGCAAAGAATCTCAGATTTTTCCATTGATAAAGCAGACGCTGCATTTCCGTTTTCAAAAAAACTGGCAAAAGAAGAACGCTGGAGCCAGGATTTTGCGAAGAAAGCGATAGAAGAATATAAAAGATTCGTTTACTTATGCTGTATTTTGCCAAACGGAGCTTCACCAAGTGAAACGGTGGATAAGGTATGGCATATGCACCTCATTTATACCCAGAATTATTGGGAAGAATTTTGCCCCCATATTTTAAAGAAATCACTTCATCATCATCCTTCTAAAGGGGGTGCTTTGGAGAAAAAGAAACACCAGAACTGGTTCGAAGATACATTGGTACAGTATCGGAAAGTATTTCAACAGGAAGCCCCTGAAGAGATATGGAAAGAACTGAAGAAAAAATCCAAAGTGCAGTCCTGGATAAAAAGGATGACTTTTTTTGCTCCGATCTTTATTTTACTTCTGCTGTATTCCTGTACAGAGGGAACAGGGTTTACGGGATTGCTGATCACGGCTGTAGTATTTGTGATTATTTTTATCCTGGGAGCTATGACGTCAATAATGGGAGATCAGGAGACTTCTGATCCTGGTAAAAAGGATAAGCAAAGCCCTGATGGAGGAGGAAGTTGTAGCGGCAGCTCTGGTTGCAGCGGAGGAGGAAGCTGTGGCGGAGGTTGTGGTGGTGGATGTGGAGGCTGCGGTGGATAAAAAATGAATAATTATGAAAAAAATAACCATTCACTCAGTTCCAGTTGTAATAAGCTTTATATGGCTTTTTGCAACATGTCAGACCTTTAATCCTTTTACTCTTAAAGGGCCAGATTTCCTGAAGTTTTATATTATCCTGCTTCTAGGATTTTATGCTTCTGTTTTTATGATAAATTCTCTGACAGAAACAATTCCGAAAACAACACTGTATTTCGGAGGTCTTATTTTTTTATTGGGAATTATAAAACTGATAAGAGGAATGCTACTGGGAAAGCCTATCGGATTTTTGATCATGATTTTAATAGCAGAATGTATTGTCACCGTGTTTTTTATGTTGGCTCATGTCAATAAAAAGATCAGGTAAATAGTAATAAAAAAACAAACCCGAAACAAAAATGTCCCGGGTTTTATAATGAGTTATTAATATTAAATATTTTTCTTTTTTTCCTCTGTGGGCTGGTAACCATACTTACGAACCATAATCGAGGTCAGGACTATCAAAATAAGGCTTATCGCAATATTTGAATTTTCCGGATGTACAATTGCCTGATAAAGGTTATATCCAAAAACAGCGGATACAATTGAGATCAGGATATTGTTTGCATAGGCATACTGGTTTTTTGTCGTTGTTTTCATAGTACTATTTTTTATTGTTATTTACTCAGTAAGTATGACAACTTAAAAAACGTTACAGAAAATTTCAAAAAAATTATTTTCTTTTAAAAAGACAACCTTAAACTGCGTTCCCGCAAACTGAATTCCAAATCTTTTTATGCAATCACCCCGCTTCCGATAAGCTCATCATCGATATACCATGATGCAAATTGTCCTTCAGCAATGGCAGACTGCAGCTCATCAAATTCAATATAAAAAGCATTTTCAAACTGATAAATGGTTGCTTTCTGCAAAGATTGTCTGTATCTGAACCTGGCCAGTACTTCCATAGACTCTCCGTTTTGAAGCTTCATGTCTTCACGAACCCAATGCAGTTCAGAATTATCAATTTTCAGGGCTTTTTTGTGAAGTCCGGGGAAATGGCTTCCTTCTCCTACAAAAATGATGTTGTTTTCCATTTCTCTTGAGATGATAAAGCAGCTTTCTTTATGACCGCCTATTCCAAGACCTTTACTTTGTCCGATCGTGAAAAATTGGGCTCCCTGATGTTTCCCGATTACTTTTCCGTCAGCTTTTTTATAATCGATTTTTCTGGATAAAAATTCAAGTTCCTCCTCTTTAGATGAAAATTCAGGTTTTTCTTCCGAAAACAGAGGTGAATCTTTGAAAATTTCTACGATTTCACCTTCATTGGGTTTCAATTGCTGTTGAAGAAATTGAGGAAGGCTTACTTTTCCGATAAAACATAATCCCTGAGAATCTTTTTTATCAGCAGTTACCAATCCAATTTCTTTAGCGATTTCTCTTACCTGAGGTTTTGTCAATTCTCCAATTGGGAATAAAGCTTTTGAAAGCTGATCCTGGCTTAGCTGGCATAGAAAATAAGACTGATCTTTATTGTTGTCTTTCCCTGCCAGAAGGTGGAAAATTTCTTTCCCATTTTGATCAAAAGTAGAATTTACTCTTGCATAATGTCCTGTTGCCACCTTATCCGCGCCCAATGACATTGCGGTCTTCATAAAAACATCGAATTTTACTTCTCTGTTACACAATACATCGGGGTTTGGCGTTCTTCCCTTTTGATATTCAGCAAACATATAGTCAACGATACGTTCCTTGTACAGTTCACTCATGTCTATTACCTGAAATGGGATGCCCAGTTTTTGAGCGACCATAAGGGCATCATTACTGTCTTCGATCCACGGACATTCATCTTCTAATGTTACCGAAGCATCATTCCAGTTTCTCATGAACAAAGCCACTACTTCATGACCTTGTTGTTGTAGCAAATATGCTGTAACACTGGAATCTACACCTCCAGAGAGGCCTACTACTATTTTCATTGTATTTCAATTTTACGAAACTCTTAACGGGAGTTCTTAGTTTGATGCGGCAAAAATACAATTAAAAACATTCGTAAAAAAACCATAATTTTAAACATTGATAAAAACGATGTTAATCGTAACCACCACTATCATCCACCAGAATAAGTGGAGAAAGCAAAGAATATTACAAAAACAAAATATCTATATATGAAAAAGCTTATTATTTCTCTAATGCTGATTGGCTCAGGATCCGTCTTTTCCCAGGTTTCTGTGGGTACACCAACACAGGAAGGCAGCAAATGGACTTTCGGTGGTGGAATTGGAGTGGGTTTCGGAAGCAACAGCGCTTTTAATTTGTCGGCTTCACCCAGAGTAGGCTACAGGCTTACCAATGATCTTGAAGGTGGAGTAATAGGAACTGTTTCGTGGCAGACATCAGATTATTATAAATCTACCATGTTTGGAGTGGGACCATTTATGAATTACTATTTCGCCAGATCATTTTATGTGGGAGCGAACTATCAGCACTATTTTGTTGATTATAAGGATAAATACTTTGATTATAAATACAATACAGAAGAAAATGCCCTGTTTCTAGGAGGAGGATATATGCAGAGGATCGGGAATAACTCCTTTATGCAGCTGGGACTCATGTATAATGTACTTTGGAAACAAAATTCCAGTGTGTTTTCAAGCGGTTTGGTTCCTAATATCGGTTTTGTTGTGGGGCTTTAATCTTATAATTCAATCAATAGGAGTGGGCTTTGGTCCGTTCAATACAATATTCAAAATGCTATTTGCTTCAGCGAAAATGTATAAAAACAAAAAGCCCCGGGAAATTTCCCTGGGCTTTTCTATGAAAATTAAATTATTTATTTAATTAAGATTGAGAAGACTTCTCAGCCGCTGATTTTTTCGTTTTCTGCGCTTTTCCAATCAGTCCGTCTTTTGCTTCATTAAGGTCAAGAACTACGGTTTCTCCTTCATTCAATTGCTTGTTTACCAGCATTTCTGCCAATAAGTCTTCAATATATTTCTGGATCGCACGTTTCAATGGTCTTGCCCCAAAATCTTTATCCCATCCTTTTTCAGAAATAAAGTCCTTAGCCTCTTCAGTAAGATCAACTTTATATCCTAATTTTTCAAGTCTGCCATAAAGCTTGTTCAGTTCAATATCAATGATTTTCTTGATATCATCCTGTACAAGAGAGTTGAAGATTACAATATCATCAATTCTGTTCAAGAATTCAGGAGCAAAAGCTTTCTTAAGGGCACTTTCAATGGTGCTTCTCGCTCTGGTATCTGAACTGGTCTTTTTAGCTGAGGTTCCAAATCCTACACCATCTCCAAAATCTTTAAGATCTCTTGTTCCGATGTTTGAAGTAAGAATAATGATCGTATTTCTAAAATCAATTTTTCTTCCTAAGCTATCTGTAACGTGTCCTTCATCAAGGATCTGCAACAGAATATTGAAGACGTCAGGGTGAGCTTTTTCAATCTCATCCAGAAGAACTACAGCATAAGGTTTTCTTCTTACCGCTTCAGTCAACTGACCTCCTTCTTCATATCCTACATATCCCGGAGGCGCACCAACTAATCTTGAAACAGCAAATTTCTCCATGTATTCACTCATGTCAATTCTGATCAGAGATTCATCGGATTCAAAAAGCTCTCTCGCCATTACTTTAGCCAATTCTGTCTTACCAACCCCGGTTGTTCCAAGGAAAATAAATGTACCAATCGGACGGTTCGGATCTTTAAGACCTGCTCTGTTTCTTTGAATAGCCTTAACGACTTTTTTCACAGCATCTTCCTGACCAATCACTTTTCCGTTCAGCTTTTCATCCATCTGGGCAAGTTTGTCAAGCTCGTTCTTACCAACTTTCGTTACCGGAACACCACTCATCATAGAAACCACTTCTGCTACATTTTCTTCCGTTACGGTTTCTTTTTTCTCTTTTACATCCTTATCCCATTTTTCCTGAGCAGAATTCAGTTCCATCTGAAGACGTTCTTCTTCATCTTTAAGCTTTCTTGCTTCAAGATAATCCTGAGCTTTTACTGCTTTCTGCTTCATTTCTTTGATATCTTCGATTTTCTTTTCAAAATCAATGATCTCTGTAGGAACTTTCATATTCTTAATATAAACACGAGATCCTGCTTCATCCATCGCATCAATTGCTTTGTCCGGTAAGAAACGATCTGTAATATATCTTGATGTCAAATTGACACACGCCAAAATTGCTTCAGGAGTATAAATTACATTATGATGTTCCTCATATTTATCCTTGATTTGATTCAAAATCTGAATAGTTTCCTCAATATTGGTAGGTTCTACCATTACTTTCTGGAATCTTCTTTCTAAAGCACCATCCTTTTCAATATACTGGCGGTATTCGTCCAGGGTAGTTGCCCCGATGCATTGAATTTCACCTCTTGCTAAAGCCGGCTTGAACATATTGGAAGCATCTAAACTTCCCGTAGAACTTCCTGCTCCTACAATCGTATGAAGCTCATCAATAAATAAAATGACATCTCTGTTTTTCTCCAGTTCCGTCATGATGGCCTTCATTCTTTCTTCAAACTGACCACGATATTTTGTTCCGGCAACTAAACTTGCCAAATCTAAAGTGATCACACGTTTTCCGTAAAGAACTCTGGATACTTTTTTCTGTTGAATTCTTAATGCTAACCCCTCCGCAATCGCAGATTTACCAACACCCGGTTCCCCGATAAGAAGCGGATTGTTTTTCTTTCTACGGGATAAGATCTGAGAAACTCGCTCAATTTCTTTCTCACGTCCGATTACTGGGTCCAGTTTTCCGTCTCTGGCCAAAGAAGTAAGGTCTCTACCAAAGTTATCCAATGTAGGCGTTTTACTTTTTGCAGAACCTAAGTTTCCTGTAGGCTTTCTCATTTGCTCAAATTCTTCTCTCTCATCATCATCATCATAAGCACTCATCTGTGGTGACTGCCCTGAATTTTTAAGCATAGTTTGATATTCTCTTGAAACTCCTTCATAATCGATGTCATAAGCTCCCAGAATATTTGAAGTAGGATCCTCATATTTATAAAGAATACCTAAAAGCAGGTGAACGGTATTAATTTCATTGCTTTTATATTGTCGGCATTCTAACTCTGCACGTTTAATGGCATGATCCGCCATCTTGGTGAAAGAAATATTGGTAACCTCTTCAGAAATAGGATTAAGACTTGCTGTATTTAAAGTTTCAATTTTTCTTCTGATTTGTGTTAAATCCGCATTAAGGTTTTGAAGGATTTCTTTTGCAGAGTTTTCCGTTTTTATAATACCTAAAAGTAGATGTTCTGTATTAAGAAATTCACTTTTCAGCCGTTTAGCTTCGCTTTTGCTTTGTTTGAACACTTGGCTCAAACCTTGTGAAAACTTATAATCCATAATATATCTCATTAGAATAATGGCAACGTTGCCATTTATTCATTATCTAAATTACAAATATTTTACCAAAAATCAATTAATGACTTTATGGCAGTAAAAAATTTTATTATCTTATTGAAAATGATTAAGTTTGTTATCCTTAAAAATTTCTCATGAGCCCCGAATCTACTACTTATATCGGATATTCTGCCTCAGTTTTTATCGTGCTGAGTTTCATACTGAAAGATGTAAGAAAAATTAGAATTGTCAACATGATTGGCTGTTTTTGTTTTGTCATTTATGGCTTTTTTAGTGGGCCGTTATGGCCGGTTATCATTCCAAACGGATTGATCTGCCTTATCCAGATCTATCATTTAATACTAGGCAAGAAAAAGGAATGAGGAAAAAAGTAATCACTTCAGCTTTTAGCAGCCTGTATACCGACCAACGAATAGAAAAGGTGTGTAAAACCCTTTTTGATAACGGATATCCCATAGAACTTATAGGAAATGACTGGGAAGGAAATGAGAAAATGGAGCGTCCTTATCCCTTTTCCAGAATAGAATTGAAGTCAAAAAGTCTAAAGACTGCCTATTTTGAATTCAACTGGAAGCTGTATAAGGAGCTAAAGAAAAAAGCTGACAAAGATACTATCCTTCATGCCAATGACATAGATGCACTTCTGCCAAATTATCTCATTGCCAAAAAACTGAATATCCCTTTGGTCTTTGACAGTCATGAAATTTTCACAGAAATGCCATCGGTCCAAAACAGATTTTCACAGAAATTCTGGAGAGTACTGGAAAAGAAACTGGTTCCTCAAATAGAATTCATGATGACAGAAAGTGAAAGCTACGCCGAATGGTTCCATGAAAAATACAATGTGGATCCTGTTGTGGTAAGAAATATTCCGAGAAAAATTCTTTCTTTGCCGGAAATTCCGGAAAACCAGCCTAAAATAATTCTGTATCAGGGAGCAATCAATCAGTCCCGGGGAATTGAAAAGATGATTGTCGCGATGCATCATATTAAAGATGCTGTTCTGAAAATCGCAGGGGACGGGCCAAAGAAAAAAACATATGAAGAATTGGTTACTCAGGAAAAACTGCAAGACAAAGTCTTCTTTCTGGGTAAGCTGAAACCGGAAAACCTCAGAGAAATAACTAAAACGGCAGATGCGGGTTTCAGTCTTGAGGAAAATAATGGGGTAAGCTATTATTATTCTCTTCCTAATAAGGTTTGTGACTATATTCAATCCAGAGTACCGCTTGTAATGATTAATTTTCCTGAGATGCAGCGAATCAAAAATCAGTTTGATGTAGGAGAAATCATTACAGATCATCAGCCAGAAACTATTGAGAAAGCAATTAATCTGGTTCTTGAAAGAGGAAGACTGTATTATCAGGGCGAACTTAATAAAGCTGCAGACGTATTTTGCTGGGAGAATGAGGAATTGAAAATTCTACAACTTTTTGAAAAGGCATCCCTTAAATAATTTTTACAAAATTGGTTATCTTTGCATAAAGAAATTTGATTTAAAATGACCATTAAAGAAAAACAGCAGGAAATAATCGATGAATTCGCATTTCTTGAGGATTGGGAGCAAAAGTACGAGTACATTATCGATCTTGGAAAAGAACTGAAAGGCTTACCGGAAGACAGGAAAACCGAAGACAATCTGATTAAGGGCTGTCAGAGTAAGGTTTGGATAGATGCTGAATATAAAGAAGGTAAACTTTTCTTTAATGCAGATTCTGATGGTATTTTACCAAAAGGGATCGTGTCTCTTTTAGTCAGTATTTACAGTGGGCATTCCACTCAGGAAATACTGGATTCTGATTTCGAATTTATTGCAGAAATAGGATTGCAGGAATTTCTTTCGCCATCGAGAGCGAATGGATTGATGGCAATGACCAAGCAAATCAAATTTTATGCTGTTGCTTATCAACTGAAATCATAACCGTGACTAGAATTTTAGCATATCGTTTTTCCGCATTCGGAGATGTTGCGATGACTGCGCCTGTTTTCAGAGAATTTCTGGAGCAGAACCCCGGCGTGGAAATTATTATGGTTTCAAGGAAGAACTTTGAAGCCTTATTTGCCGGAATTCCCAATGTTATCTTTAAAGGAATTGATCTGGATGATTATAAAGGTCTGTTCGGATTGCGAAAACTGAGCAACGAACTGATCCGGGAGTTTAATCCCGACTGTGTTGCCAATCTTCATGATGTAATCCGGACCAAGATTTTAGATAGGATATACAGAAGGAAAGGGCTGAAAGTTTTCAAAATAGATAAAGGAAAAGAAGAGAAAGAACATCTTACGGATGTGTGGAATCTTGATAAAGTACAGCTGAAAAAAACAGTGGAGCGCTATGCTGATGTATTTCGTAAAATGGGATTCAAAGTAGAGCTTTCACATTCACTAAGGCCTATTTCAGAGTACAAATCGGGGATTGGTTTTGCTCCTTTTGCCCAACATAGAGGGAAGATGCTTCCTTTAGAGAAATCATACGAACTGGTCAGAATTCTGGCAAAGAAGCATACGATCTATTTCTTTGGGGGCGGCAAAAAGAAACAGAAACCCTTGACCAATGGGAAGCTGAAATTCCTAATACAAAAAACCTTTCCGGAAAGCTAAATCTTACTGAAGAACTCAACCAAATCGCTCAACTGGAGCTGATGATTTCTATGGATTCTGCCAATATGCACCTTGCCAGTCTTGTGGGAACCAGATGTGTTTCTATTTGGGGAGCAACCCATCCTTATGCCGGATTTTTAGGATTCGGACAGAGTGAAGAAGATGTTGTTCAGGTAAAGGATCTTACCTGCAGACCATGTTCTGTTTTTGGGGACAAAGAGTGTTACAGAGGCGACTGGGCTTGCCTGGAAGAGTTTAATATTCAGAAAGTAATAAATAGGGTTAATTTTTAAAAATAATTTTTACCATTTCTTCGGCTTTGGAATGATCTGAATGTCTTTTTTCCAGGATTTCTTTCCTGTTTCTGGCGGTATCATAGTCTTTTTCAGCTGAAGTGATGATTTGTTGGCGAATTTCTGCCATATCAGTACCATAAAGGCATAAACTCATCAGGGTGTGATCATCTGTGATATTTTCATTAATAATAACAAACCGGCTGTTGTAAAGGGTGTTAAAAAGCTTCACTTTGGTTCCTGAATTTTGATAAGAAAACAGAATGTTTGCATGGGCATTTTCCAGAAGGTGATGAAGGTTTTCAGTAGTTTGAATAGGAGTGAGGCTGATGTTCTCAATGGCTGAAATTTTCTTCTTAATATCTTCACTGGCACGGTCAGATGCGACAACCAGCTTATATTGAGGAAGAGTTTTAAATAAATCTATAGTTTCATTCAGCGCCTTTTTATTATCGGCGGTAGTGAGATCTCCATGGAAAAGAAAATAATTTCCTTTTTTGTCCAATTGTTTTACCGATTGGTTGCCGTGGAAAATATGAATAAGCTGCGCATTTTTCGAATAATTGTTGACTTCGTTGTACTCCTTTTCAGACAGGCAGAATACGGTTTTAAATCTCTTGAGAAGCTTTTTTTGATATCCTGTGTATTTTAAAGATTCAATTTTATACACAATCTTTTTGAATATGTTTTTTTCTGACAAAGAAAGCCCTTTATAATATTCCGTTTCGTTGTTGTGATGGCGGAGATAGAGTGGAGTTTCGTTACTTTTCAGAAACTGGATGATTCGGGTTGTCTGCAAGCCTTCGAATAAGATCGGAGCCTTTATCTTTTCAAGATTTTGAAGGAGGGCTTGGGAATCTCTGATCGCAGCGGCAAATGGTGTTCCTGAAAAATAAAGGAAAGGGTTCTTTTTCTTTTTATAAAAAAATACATTTTCGGTAATCTCTTTAATTTCCGGATCAATCGTTTTAGGAACCTGGTCTACAAAACAATGAAGATAGATCTTTACTTTCAGATCATGTAAACTCTTGATCTTATAATAAACATCAATAATTCCACCATAAGAAGGAGGGTAGGGATAGTTGAATGATATGATATGGAGTTCCTTCACGTGAGCGAATTCAAATGCAGGCAAAGGTAAATAAATATAAAAGAAAAAAGAGTTTTTGTAATAGGGATAAAACAAAAAAATCTCCCAGTTTCCTGAGAGATTTTGTGGGCCCTGAGGGATTCGAACCCCCGACCCTCTGGGTGTAAACCAGATGCTCTGAACCAACTGAGCTAAGAGCCCTGAAATTTTTTTAAAGGCTTCAGTATCCTTTGTGTGGGCCCTGAGGGATTCGAACCCCCGACCCTCTGGGTGTAAACCAGATGCTCTGAACCAACTGAGCTAAGAGCCCCTATAACTTGTTTCCTCGTTTAGAGTGGTGCAAATATACAACTTATTCAGAAATCTCCAAATTTTTTTCTAAAAAATCTCCCACAACAAAGTTACTTCCGCCAATAAAAATCATTTCTTCATTTGTACAACGTTCTTTTGCAGCTAGATACGCTTCCTGTACGGAATCAAAAATTTTATAAAAAATTTTCGCCTCCTGAAGCAGATTTTCATAATCTTTCGGGTGTCTTCCCCTGTTGACAGATGGTTTTGCAAAATAAAACTCAGAATTTTCAGGAAGTAAATTCATCACATCATCTATTTTTTTATCATTTACAAACCCCAAAATGACATGCTTGTGCCTGTCAATTGAATTTAATTGTGAAAAAACAGACTCCAAACCTGCCTGATTGTGTCCCGTATCACAAATTGTAAGCGGATTTTTTGAAAATTCAAACCAACGGCCAATGAATCCTGTATTCTGATGAACATGAAGTAGTCCGTTTTCCAGATCTTTATCGGAAATAGAGACTTCCTGTTTTCTTAATTCTTCTACGACAGCCAGTACAACTCTGATGTTCTTTTTCTGGTAGTTTCCTTTCAGGTCGGAAGAAAGAGAAGTATCGATATAGGTGGCATCTATAAACGGAGCATTTTCTTTAATTGCTTTCTCTCTGATGATATTTTTCACTACTTCGTTATCGTCACCCGAGATAATAGGGATGTTGCTTTTAATAATTCCCGCTTTTTCCGTTGCGATTTCTTCAATCGTATCTCCCAGAATATTCTGATGATCCAGCTGAACGTTCGTTATGGCGGAGATAAGAGGCTTAATAATGTTGGTTGAATCCAGTCTTCCTCCCAATCCGACTTCAATAATGGCAAAATCTACCTGCTGCTGATAAAAATATTCAAAAGCCATAATCGTGGTAAACTCAAAAAACGAAGGACGAATATCTTCCGGAATTGTCTTCAGTTTCTGAATAAAATCAAAGACAAATTCTTTATTGCAGTTTTCCCCGTTAACCTTAATACGTTCTGTGAAATCGATAAGATGCGGAGAATTGTATAGTCCTATTTTATAGCCAGCTTCCTGAAGAACTGATGCCAGCATGTTGCTTGAAGAGCCCTTTCCGTTGGTCCCACCGATATGGATGCATTTGATCTTATCCTGGGGATTTCCAAAGAAAGCACAAAGCTTAGTTATATTATCAAGCCCGGGTTTGTAAGCCTGCTGTCCATCGATCTGGTAGTTGGGCATCTGTACGAAAAGCCAGTCAATAGCTTCCTGATATTGTTCGTTTGTCATGGTACAAAATTCTCAAAAGTTTTTTTAAAATAAAATATAATTTTTCAATCTGTAACTTTTTTATATTTAATTCGTCTAATATTGAAAAATCTTAATATGAAATCGTTGTGATTTACAAGTTACAATACTGATGAAGATGACACGATTCCATATGACCATTAAAAACAAATAAACATATACATATGAAAAAAGTTTGGATCATCGTTTTTGGATTAGGTTATCTGGGTTTAAGTGCTCAGAAGAAATGGTCCTTAAAAGAATGTGTAAGCTATGCAGTGGAGCATAATCTTCAGGTTATCCAAAATCAGTATACCAAACAAAACCAAGAATACAACCTTAAAGCAGCAAAAAAAGACTATTTGCCTTCCGTATCGGGGAGTATTACGAGTGGGGTGAGTTTCGGACAAGGATCATTAGGAGCAGGAAGCTATAGAAATGATAGATTCAATAACAGTGTTGGTATAGGTACCGATATTTTGGTCTATAATAATGGGAGATTGGAGAAGAATGTAAGAAAACTCCAGTTTGATGTAGAAGCCAGCCAGTATGATATTGAAACCATCAAAAATGATATTTCGGTACAAATTGCACAACAATATTTAACTGCTTTATTGAATAAAGAAATTGTTAAGATTTCTCAAAGCGCTGTAGAAAATGCCAAAAAACAGCGTGACAGAGCAAGTATAACCACTCAGGTTGGGACTACCGCACAGACTGTTTTAGCGGAAGCAGATGCAGCCTGGGCGAGAGAAAAGCAAAATCTTAAGACGGCAGAGGTAAACGTAGGAAGAGCTCTGTTTGCGATCGCTCAGCTTTTACAGCTTTCAGATTATAAAGATTTTGATGTGGAAAATGTAGATATTCCAGAAGCATTAGATTCACAATTGGTAACTGCTGACGAGGTTCTTACAAAAGCCTATGATGTACAACCCCAGATAAAAGCAGCCGAAAGCAGAATAAGATCTGCTGAAGCACAAACTGAGATAAGTAAAACAGCATTCTGGCCTACATTAACAGCAAGTGCTGGTCTTAACACTTTCTATAATAGACAATTTAATGTTCCTCCAGGTATTGTACAGGGAACTTTTTTCGAACAATATAAAGATCAGTTTGGACAAAATGTAGGATTATCCCTTAATATTCCTATTTTCAATAAAGGGAAAACAAAATTACAGGTTGAGCAGTCCAAATTAAATGAAAGCGTGAGCAAAATTACCCTTGAACAGCAGAAACAAACGGTAAGACAGAATATACAGAAAGCTCAGTTTGATGCAGATGCCAACTATGAAAACTATCTGGCAGCTGTGGAAGCAGAAAAGAGCTCCAAACTGGCTCTTGATTTTGCTGATAAAAGCTATGCTGCAGGAAGAACAACCATCTATGACGTCAACGTGGCAAGAAATAATTATGCAAATGCACAGGGATCAGTAGCACAGGCGAAATATAATTATCTATTCAGTCTTAAACTATTGAATTTCTATGCGGGAATTCCATTAAGTTTGTAAAATGTCTATCCAATCATTAGAAAAATATTTACCTCAAAATACTCTTGAATATTTAAGAATCTGGTTTTCAGATCACTATATACATATAAAAGTTACACGAAATAGAAATTCAAAACTGGGAGATTACAGAAAGCTTCCGGATAATTCTCATGAAATTACGGTAAACTCTACGCTTACCCCACAACTTTTTTTCTTTGTATTGACCCATGAATTGGCTCATTTGATTGCCTTTGAAAAATATGGACGAAGAATTTCTCCTCATGGCAACGAGTGGAAAGAAACTTTTAGAAATATGCTTCTTGAAAGTCTTGAAATTTATGATCAAGACCTCAAACCTATCATCGTAAAGTTTTCCAAATCACCCAAAGCAAATTTCATGGCGAGCCCTGATCTGGTAAGGTATTTTCATACTGAAAAACAGGATAGTAGTCTTCATTTTGTAGAAGAACTTCAGAAGGGTGAGTTTTTTATATACCGCAACGAAAAGTATTTATTGGAAGGTCTAGTTAAAAAAAACTATCTTTGTAAGAACCTGGCTACTGGAAGGAAGTATTCTTTCAAACCTTTAGCAAGGGTGCAAAAATGTAGTTAATAATGTTAAAATCAGATAGATACTGTGTTATAATGGCGGGAGGAATCGGTAGCCGATTCTGGCCGATGAGTACGCAGAAATTTCCAAAACAGTTTCAGGATATTTTAGGAACCGGACGTACGATGATTCAGCAAACCTATGACAGAATCAGTAAAGTGATTCCTAAGGAGCAGATTTTCGTGATTACGAACAAAGAGTATGTTACTCTATCCCATCAGCAGCTTCCGGAGATTCCTGAAGAAAATATTGTGGGTGAGCCGCTTATGAAAAATACAGCTGCCTGTAATCTGTATATGGCAAATAAGATTGCTGAGATCAATCCGGATGCTACCATGATTGTGTTGCCGGCAGATCACCTGATTCTTAAAGAAGATGTATTTTTGGAAAAAGTAGAGCTTGCCTTTGAGGTAGCTTCACAGCATGATTATTTGGTAACATTGGGTATTACCCCTACAAGGCCTGATACCGGTTACGGATACATTCAGTTTGTAGAAAAGAAAGCCTCTGAATATTTTAAAGTAAAAACATTCACAGAAAAACCGATTCTCGAGATTGCCCAAAGCTTTTTAGAAAGTGGGGATTTCCTTTGGAATGCGGGTATTTTTGTATGGAATGTAAAAAGTATTCATCATGCTTTTGACCTTTATCTTCCTGAGATGATGCAGCATTTTATGGCGTGTGAGTATAATTCGGAAAAAGAAAACAGCTGTATTGAAACCATTTATCCTAAGGTTCAGAAAATCTCCATTGATAATGGGATTTTAGAGAAAGCAAAGAATGTATATGTAATTCCATCAGACTTAGGATGGAGTGACCTTGGAACCTGGACGTCAGTGTTTGAAAATACTGAAAAGGATAAAGACGGAAACGCGGTAACACTGAAACATTTACTTTCTTATAATTCAAAAGGAAATATTATCCGTTTAAGGAATAATAACAAGGCCGTAATCATTGATGGTCTTGAAAATTATATTGTAGTAGATACCGATAAAGCACTTCTTATTTGTCCGAGGGATAATGACCAGCTCATTAAAGATTATGTTCTTGACTTAAAAAACTTTAAGAAGGGCGAGAAGTTTATGTAATATTTGGTATATTTTCTGCTCATTTTTTAATTATGATTAAAGCTGCAACCCGATTTACAATTCTTATATTTTTACTTTTGGGAATCTTAGGATATTCTCAGGAGAAGAAAAAGTTTTCAAGCATTCCTGGTATTTTACAACAGATCAACCCAAGTAACAAAGTTGACTCATGGGTTTTGGTATACAATAGCTATGGAAAAGGAGAAGAAATAAAGAGTTCGGGCAAGGTGAATTATACCCCTCAGTTCTCAGGATTCAATCTGTTTCCCAGTGAAGACAGTTTTTATTATATCGCCTATTCAGAAGGAGGTAAAATAAACTACATTACCGATATAGAAGGACTTAAAAAGTTTGTAGACAGAATTGATAATGCCGAGGAAGCATCTATAATGCTAGCCGCTGACGGATACATGGTAGATGAGGAATTCAAAGATCTTGCAGGTAACTATCATGAAGACAAATCAAATTATTATCTGGATCTTGGAAAACTTACTTCAAAAGAGTGCCCTTACCAGAAAACGCATTATACAGTAACCGTAAATAAATCTACAGGTGCTGTAAGCAATGTAAAGAACAATGGTACTTATATTGAGCTTTACAATAAAAAATGTGCTAATAACCCGAGACTTTTAAAAATCGAAAAAAAGGAAGAACCAAAGAAAGATGAGCCTAGAAAAACACCCAAGCGCAAATAATACCTATGAGACTGAGCGATTAATACTACGTCCGATGTCTCGTGAAGACAGAGATTTTGTCTTTGAACTTTATAACAGACCAAAATTTATTCAATATATCGGCAACCGTAATGTTAATACCATTGAAGACGCTGAAAATTATATCCTAAACAGATTTGCCCCACAGATTGAAAGACTAGGATTTGGAAACTATCTTTTAGTAACCAAAGAAGGAAATGAAAAAATAGGAGCAGTGGGAATCTTCGAAAGAGAAGGGCTTGATGTGTTAGACATCGGATATTCTTTACTGGAAGAGTTTGAAGGAAAAGGATATGCTTTTGAAGCGGCTCAGAAAGTTAAATCTATAGGGATGGACGATTTTGGATTATCCAAGATTTCTGCAATCATTTCAAAAGATAATATTTCTTCCCAAAAGTTGATCGAAAAGCTAGGTTTAAAGTTTCAAAAACACGTGACTCTTCCTGAAGAGACCGAAGAATTAAACTATTACGAAACAGAATAATACATCCATAAAAAAAATATTTTCACAAATAACACAGATACATAATTGTGTTATTTGTGAAAAGATTTGTGATATCTGTGTTTTAAAAAAAGAATTATCCTTCCAGAATCTGCTCAGCAGCAGTCTTTGAAGTCACTTTTTCAATCACTCTTATACATACCCCATTTTCATCAAAAATAAAGGTTGTTCTTACAATTCCCATATACGTTTTTCCAAACGTTTTTTTCTCCTGCCACACTCCGAATTTTTCAATGATATCACGATTTTCATCTGCAATAAGATCATAAGGAAAAGCAAATTTGCTGTGGAAATTTTTCTGTTTTTTCACAGAATCACCACTTATTCCCAATAGCTGAAATCCAGCCTTTTTAAGCTCAGTATAATTGTCACTTAGATTGCAGGCTTCAACGGTACATGTTGGGGTACTTGCTTGTGGATAGAAGAAAACCACTAGTTTTTCTCCCATTAATTTTGATGAGGTTACTGTTTCCCCATCTTGATTGGTTCCTTCAAATTCAGGTAATTTGTCTCCAACTTTCAACATAATGATTTAATTTTGTTCAAATTTAAGGGTTACATGACAAAAAAGCAAAGAGCCGAGCTCGTTCAGATAGAACTGGAGAAATTATATCCTACAACACCTATTCCGTTGGATCACACTGATCAGTATACATTAATGGTTGCTGTGGCACTTTCTGCACAAACAACTGATAAAAAAGTAAACCAGGTTACCCCTGATCTTTTTGCGGTTGCAGGAACCCCTCAGAGAATGGCAAAACTAGAGGAGTTTCAAATTAAAGAATTGATCAAAGAAATAGGTTTGTCCAATACAAAAGCCAAAAACCTAAAAAAAATGGCCGAGCTATTATTGGAAAGACATAATGGTATCGTTCCCCAAACGTATGAAGAATTGGAAGCGCTGCCGGGAGTAGGACATAAAACTGCTTCGGTGGTAATGAGCCAGGGCTTCGGATTTCCTGCTTTTCCTGTGGATACCCATATTCATCGTCTTATGACACAATGGAAGCTTACTTCCGGAAAAAATGTGGTAGAAACTGAACGCGATGCAAAGAATTTATTCCCTGAAGAAGTGTGGAATAAACTTCATCTTCAGATTATTTTCTACGGAAGAGAATATTCTCCGGCAAGAGGAAAAGGAGAGAAGGATTTTATTACGAAAATGATGTTTGAGAAATAGTTTTCTCTGAAAAATTTTGAATTTTATATCCTGTCAAGATCTTAAACCTTGACAGGGTATAAAAGATCATCCAAAAGAAAGTAAAAGGAAATTAAATATCCAGCAACCTTCTGTGATAGTTGATCTGCCCCAAATGATAGTCCAAATGAGCAAGCAGGTGGATCAGAAAGTAATCTGTGGTCATTGTATTTTCGAAAACAACCAGTGGATATTCTTTTTTCAGATCATCTTCTGATAATGGAGCAAGAGAAGACTCTATCATTGCTGCTGTTGCCTCTATTTTTTCAATAAGCTCAGTTCTTGGGATATCTTTTAATGAAAACTCCAGGTCACGTTGTCTTACATATCCTGTATTTCCAAGATGGGTTCCTATAAAATGGTTGAGATTTCCCACCAAATGAAGGACTAGATTACCCGCAGAATTGGCAATGTTTTTATCAATTTTCCAAAGATTTTCTTCGTTCTGATAGGCTTCTATCTCTGTTTTTAGTTTGTTTAAATCTCTGTTGTAAAGAGATCTGAGGCTTTCTGTGATCATATCAATTTTGTTTATTTAGAAAGAACGAAATAAAAAAGGATACCGATTGAATGAAGTATCCTTTTTTATTAACGTAAGTTTATTTTTGTTTTTGAGCCCAAAGCTCCATTTTTCTGTTCAGAACATCCAAAGGAAGACATCCCTGGCTTAATACTTCGTCATGGAAGCTCGCCAGATTGAATTTCTTTCCAAGGTCTTTCTGATATTTTTCTCTCAACTCACGGATTCTCAAAGAACCTATTTTGTAGCCTAAAGCCTGCCCCGGCATTACCATATACCTTTCTACTTCTGCTGTGGCAGATCCCTCGTCATAAGAAATGTTGCTTAAGAAATATTTGATGGCTTCTTCTCTTGACATTTTTCCGGTATGAAGTCCTGTATCTACTACTAATCTTACGGCTCTCAGCATCTGGTCGCTCAGGTATCCCATTTTCTGATAAGGATCTGTATACAAACCGAACTCAGGACCTAGTGTTTCACAATAATGTGCCCATCCTTCCCCATATGCTCCAAACCATCCAAACCTCATGAATTTAGGAAGTTTTGTATTCTCCTGTTGCAGAGAAATCTGGTAATGGTGCCCTGGAATTGCCTCATGAAGGAAAAGAGATTCCATTCCTGAAGTAACATTGAATTTGGTAGGATCGGGTAGCGGAACATAAAATATCCCCGCTCTTTTTCCATCCGGAGTTCCGGGAATATATTCTGCGCTGGCACTTGCTTCTCTGAATTTCTCCGTCTGTCTGATTTCAAATTTTGTTTTCGGAGTTACGTTAAACATCGTTTTCAGCTTTGGCGTAATCTTCGTTAGAATACCATTGAAAGCATTCAAAACCTCTTTAGAAGTTTTATAAGGCATTGCCTTAGGATCTGTTTTTACAAAAGTGATAAATTCTTCCAGTGTTCCGGAGAAACCTACCTGCTGTTTTACCTTTTCCATTTCCGCACGAAGCATCGCTACCTGCTGTAGTCCGATTTTATTGATCTCTGTGGGAGATTTTTTGGTGGTTGTCCAGCTTTTTACATAATAGTTGTAAATTTCATTACCGTTAGGAAGGCTGTTGTATCCATCTGTATCTCTTGCCTTTGGAAGGTACTCTTTCTCTAAGAATACTCCCATTTTTGTGTAGGCAGGAATGATCTTTTTCGTGATAACATCTTTATAAAGTGCTGAAAATTTGTCTTTCTGATCCTGAGTAAAGCTTTTTGGAAAGTTTTTAACCGGTCCGTAGAAAATGTTTTTTTCCATGTCAGAGGTTGTTATTTCCTCAGCTTTCATTTGAGGAATCATCTTGACAACCAGTTTTTTAGGAAGGACTACCTTATTGCTGATTCCTTCACGGAAGTTATCTGCGGCTGCATTCATCCATTCCGGGAATTTTTCCATTCTTTTTAACCAATCACTGTAATCTTTTTCAGTTTTGAAAGGCTGGCTTCCCTGTCCGCTTCCATACAATGGAAAAGTAAGCGGAAGACCTCCGAATTGGGTAAAAGGAATATATTCAGGATGATAAGCATATGCCTCAATTTTATCCTTTAAAGTATAATCCAGTACATCATATACTACTTTTTCTTCATCAGAAAGCGTTTTGTAATCTACATGCTCCAGTTGTTTCTGTACAGAATTATAGAAAGCGACTTCCCCCGAGATAAAATCTTTATCAATATTGATAGGAAGCTGGTCGTTGTATCTTGTATCTCCCTGAGAAGTAGCATCCAAAGGGTATAGCTTCAAATACTGCTCGTAGTAGTTGGAAGCAATAGAGTCCAGGTTGCTGGGCGTTACTTTCGTAAGGGGAGAATCCGATTTTTTGCATGAAGCAAGACCGATCATCAATCCTAGTCCTAGAATACCTTTTGATAAAATGTTTTTCATTTTCAGAATCTTTATGAAAACAAAAATAAGTATTATTGGGGTATTCAGACTTATGGTATGAATTGATTTTGAAAAAATTATTTTTAAAATCCTTTCAACTTTGAATCAATTTTTTATCTTTGTCTAAAACGTTTAACAATCATATTATTACAGCTCTTTTTTAAGAAATAATGAAAGGGATTTTAAAAATTTACCATCCGGAGGAGACGCTAAAATACAATATCAGAAATACTTATTGTAAAGCCGTCTACAGCAATCAACAACATTTTTTAGAGGTTGAAGTTATTACGGATGACAGTTTGGATCACGTAGACGATGATTCACTACAGTACAAGTTTCCGCAGCTTTCACTTGAAGTTTTCGATTTGCCTATTGAATCGACGGAAATAGAAGGAAAAACTATCAAAATCAATGACTCTGATGAAGAAACCTACACAGAAGTAGATCTTTTCGATGACGAAGATGCTTATATCTACGACAACGAGCTTCTTTTCGAAAGAAATGAAGAAGGAGAGCTTCAGGTCATCTGGAAGGGCACCATTGATGATTTCTATACCGGATCTGATACACCGATTCCTTTTAGATTAAAATGCGAATTCAAGCAGGATGATATTGAGGTAGACGAGGATTAACAGAAGCCTTGTTCCTTTTTTACTATCGAATTTCTTTTCAAAATTATTTTTGGAAAGAAATTTGCTATTGGTAAATAATAACAAATTTTAAGTTGTTTTTAAGCAATTTTTAAGAGTTCAATTCATAATATTCTATTACATTTGTCGTTGAAACTTTAATAAAATTCACATTTAATGCTGTTAACGGAACTTTCTCAGATTTTATTTGCACAAATCTCCACACCTGCAGTTGCTGCAGACAACTTAGAGTTCTCATTCTGGAAAATCATGTTCCATGGGGGTGCATTCGCTAAAATAGTGATGGCCATTGTGTTGCTGTTGGGGATATTTTCTCTCTATCTGTTTTTTGAAAGATTTTTCTTTATCAAAAGACTCACTTCAAAAACGGATTCCAACTTCATGAACAATATCGAAGACTTTATAAAAGCTGGAAAAATAGAGGCTGCGGCAGATTATTGCAAAACACAGAACTCTCCGGAAGGAAGAATTTTAGAAAAAGGAATTTCAAGATTGGGACGTCCTGTTTCTGATATTGTAAGTGCCATGGAATCGCAGGCTCAGGTAGAGGTTGCTAATATGGAGAAAAACCTGAACCTTCTCGCTGTAGTACCAAGTATCGCGCCGATGTTAGGTCTTTTGGGTACAGTAATCGGGATGATTATTGCTTTCTTTAATCTATCCCACGCAACAGGATCTTTCTCTCCAAAAACACTTTCAGAAGGTATTTATACTGCTTTGGGACAGACTGCGGTAGGTTTGGCAGTAGCAATTCCTGCTAATTTCTGTTACAACATTCTTTTGACAAGGATTGATAAGTTTGTACTGAAAGCTCAGAATATGTCAGGAGAATTTTTAGACCTTATCAATAAACCTTTATAAAATTTCTTACGATGAAAATTCAGAGAAGAAATAAAGCAAACCCGGAATTCAGTTTAGCAGCGATGACAGACGTTATCCTGTTAATGCTGATCTTCTTTATGATCACCTCTTCTGCCGCCAATCAAAGCGCCATTGATGTGAATCTGCCGAAAGCCGGAGCTGTTGACGATAATATACCCAATCCTGTTACGGTAAGTATCAAGCCGGATGGCTCATTCTTTGTAGATGATAATCCTGCTAATAAAGGAGAACTGGAGAAGATTATTGTTGATAAATTAGCCAGTCAGACGAATAAATCTTTCACGATCAGAGCCGACGAAAATACACTGCATAAAGATGTTGTTTTTGTCATGGAAATCGCTGAAAAACATAAATTTAACATTGCTATTGCAACGGTTAAAGATAAATAACAGATCCGGATTTCCGGAAAGAATTACTTTTTAAGATGAAAAGCTATACAGCAAACAGAAACGACGAAAACAAAGATAGGATAAAGAGCGCCGTGCTTTCTATTCTCATCTGGGCTGCCGTTTTGCTTTTTGTTTTTTTATATAAATTAAAACCTGAACTGGATAAAGATCCTGAAGTGATAACGACTATGTTGGTGAACTTCGGAGATAACAGAAACGGTAAGGGTATTGAAGAGCCTGCTGAGCAGCCGGGAAGTCTTGCTGCAGCTACAGAAGAAGTGACACCGGAACCAGCAGAAACACCTGTTCCGGAAACAAAAACTGTAGTAAAACCAGAGCCGGTACCTACTCCTGCACCAAAGAAAACAGAAGTTAAGGAGAAGGTTATTACGGGAAACAATTCAAAAGCAACAGTTCCTAAAAAGGAAGATTCAAAAAAAGCTGAGAAAAAAGAAGCAACAAGCGCAACAAGCGCTTCAAAAAATACCAAGAAATCAGGTGCTGCTACAGCCAATTCAAAAACCGGAAACGGGGATGGAAAAGGAAATGCTGCTATTGGAAACCTGATTAAAGGAAGAGGTACAAAAGCAGGAAGCCAAGGGACAGGAGAGGGTATTGGAAATGCAGGAGATCCTTTGGGAGGAGATGGAAACGGAGACAGTAAAGTTGGAATTGATAGAAAGCTCGTGGGCTATATTCCCGGAACAATGGGAAGAGGAGGGGCTCAGCCTTCTCACAGCTGTACTGTAAGCGGATCGATTACCATTGCTTATACTGTAGATAAAGCAGGAAATGTGGTGTCTGCAAGAAGAGCCGGAGGGGTTTCAGACCCTTGTGTATCTTCTACATCTGTGGCCTGGGTGAAGAAATATGTAAAGGCAGAGAAAGCCAATACATCATCAACCGGAAGTTATAAAATTACATTCTAAAATAAAAAAGCACTTTATTCAAGTGCTTTTTTTAATTCATTTATTCTGTTGATAATCGGAAGGGCAAAAATACCGCTGGTCTGTAGATACAGCTCATAAAATGTCTTTGCTTTATCCTGAAAATCTTTATTCTGATCATGTCTGCTGTTGAAGTAGAAAAGGTTTCCAAGCATTTCATAATAATCTTTGTGATCCCTTTCCTGTCTTTCGTTAACGATAGCAATTATTTCTTCTTTGGTCTTAGAAGAGACTTCTGTGAAACTTATCTTGAAAATATCTCTCATCAAAGTATCAAAATCCAGTTCTTTCTGCATTAAGCTTTCTTCAGGTTTATCCAGGATCAGTTTTTCTAGCGCCTGAGTCAATTGGCGAATAAGTCTTAAAGTAAATTCTTTATCTGTAATCATAATGATTTAAAGTTTTAAGTTTAGTGTTTAAAATTAATAACATCGGTCTCAACCAGCAGCTTTTAATTAAGCAAAGAACAAATAAGCTAAGGCAATTGCAGTGATAACACCGACTAAATCGGCCAGAAGCATAGCAATTACCGTGTATCTTGTATTCTTAACGGCAACGGCGCCAAAATAAACCGCGATCACGTAGAACGTCGTATCTGAGCTTCCCTGAAGCACGGCCGCTAATTTCCCCTGGAAACTATCAGCTCCGAATGTTGACATCGTATCCACCATCATTCCTCTTGCTCCTGAACCGGATAAAGGTTTGATTAAAGCCGTTGGAAGCCCATCAACAAATCTTGGGTCCATATTAGCCACGTTGGCCACCCACTTCATTCCGTCAATGATCACATCAAAAACGCCGGAAGTTCTTAATAAGGAAATGGCAATCAACATTCCAACCAGATAAGGGATAATCTTGACGCAGGTGGTAAAACCTTCTTTTGCTCCTTCAATAAAAGCGTCAAAAACATTGATTTTTTTATAAACAGCTCCAAGTACTATGGCAAGGAAAATAAAGAGAATAAGTCCATTGCTTAATACCTTGCTGAAGTCATCCAGTTCATCTTTACTTAGCTGTACAAGATATATCACCAGTAAAGCAATAACGGCTGAAATTCCTCCTACATAAGCAATAACGACAGGACGAAGCAGGTTGATCTTCTGGTATAAAGAAACGATAATCATCGCAGCCAATGTAGCCGCAAAAGTAGCAATCATACAGGGCAGAAATATATCAGTAGGGGTCTTTGAACCCATGGATGCTCTGATCGCAATAATGGATACAGGAATTAAGGTCATCCCTCCGGCATGGAGACATAAAAACATAATCTGCGAATTGCTGGCGGTATCTTTATTGGGATTTAAACTCTGTAAACTTTCCATTGCTTTTAACCCAAAAGGAGTCG
Source organism: Chryseobacterium sp. MEBOG07 (assembly GCF_021869745.1). Taxonomy (NCBI): domain Bacteria; kingdom Pseudomonadati; phylum Bacteroidota; class Flavobacteriia; order Flavobacteriales; family Weeksellaceae; genus Chryseobacterium; species Chryseobacterium sp. MEBOG07. Next base: position 240,389 of record NZ_CP084579.1, on the reverse strand, counting down.
CTGCATTATCCAATCCCAGAAGGTTGGCACTGAAATTCATCAGCATATGCCCGAAAGCGGGATGGTTTTTAGGGATGTCAGGAAATAATTTGGAAAAAAACGGCTGGATCAAACGGCTTAAAAGATTGATTCCTCCTGCTTTTTCAGCAATACTCATGAATCCCATGAAAAGGGTCATGATTCCGATAAGGCCAATACAGATCTTTACTGCTGTTTCTGAGGTTCCGATCACTCCATCAGCCTCCTGAACACGATAAACGCTTACATTTTGTTTTAAAGAATCTGTTTTGTAGTGAATTCTGCTGTCTGCAAAATCATTTTTTTTCATCAGACTGTCTCTGATAACAGGAGAGAGGCTGTTCATCGGTTGAGACACAACCTTCACGGTATCACCACCTTTTCCCACAACCATATCATTGAAAATAGTTTTGTAGTGAGCTGATGAAACGTATTTTATACTGGCAATGGCAATGGCAATAATAATAAAAGCCGACCAAATTCTGCTGAGAACCATCTGATTGATTTAATTGTTTAAACTTATCAAAAATACTTTAAACTACAAAAGTCACAAAAGAATTAAACATTTAAGTTTTCATAAGTAAAATATTATACAGCAGAGAAGAGCACTTAAGTTTTTAAAAATCTATGATTTTCTGCTTATGTGTACTTTTTTATTCAGTATCCTATTAAACTTACTTAAGTGTTCTAAAGTGTTATTCTAAATAAAACTTTGTGGCTGAAAAAAATAGATCTACTCTTCTAAATATACAAGATGCCCCTCAAAATTGTCGTCCAAATTCTTCAGAACTTTGGCATCATTCATTTTTTTGACCAATGCCTCTACAAAAAAGCTTTTTTCAAAAAACTGTCGGTGAATGCCTGGCAGGATCTCCATGAAATAGTCCATTCCGATTTTATTGTTGTGGAGGTCCATTTTTGTTTCCAAAGGCTCATTCGGGAATAGTTCTTCATGCATATCTGTAATTCTTTTGCAAAAATCAAGTGCTTTTTTAGGAGAAGAGACCTTGCAGCAGTACATCATAATGAAGCAGCACCACAGAGCATGTCTGAAAGCATTCCCAATTCCATTATTGGAGGCTGTTTCTGGGAATTTTTTCTGTGCAATAGTAAATGCTTTTACTGTAGCGTGAAAACTCAATAGGGCAAAAAGAGGATGGGGAAGGATAAGTGATAAAAGACGCATAATCTTTTTAAAACTCATACTTCTGATGGTATTGAAAAATATCTTAAAAGTCCTCATAAATAAAAATCTCTCCCTAATTAGAGAGAGATTGTATTGTTTTTGTTACAGATACTATGCTTTTACAGCTAATAAATTAACTGTTTTGGCAACAGTATCCTGAATTTCAGTTCTTTTTACGATGAAATCTACAAATCCTTTTTCCTGTAAGAATTCTGATGTCTGGAATCCTTCCGGTAAGTCTCTACCGATCGTTTCACGGATTACTCTTGGCCCTGCGAAACCGATCAATGCTCCCGGTTCTGCCATGATGATATCAGCGGTCATTGCAAAAGAAGCTGTGATTCCTCCGAATGTAGGGTCACAAAGGTAAGCGATGTATAAAAGTCCTGCTTCAGAAAGCTGAGCTAATTTAGCCTGAACTTTTGCCAGCTGCATCAAAGAGTAGGTTGCTTCCTGCATTCTTGCTCCTCCAGACTGACAGATAATCATATACGGAAGTTTATTAGCAATACAGTAATCTACTGCTCTTCTGATTTTTTCTCCCATTACAGATCCTAAAGATCCACCAATAAAAGCAAAATCCATACAAGAAACTACCATTTCAGTACCTTTTACAGTTCCTACAGCATTTCTGATAGAGTCTGTAAGTTTTGTCTTCGCTCTTACTTCTTTTAAACGGTCTTTGTAAGGTTTTGTATCTTTAAAGTTTAGGATATCAATACTTTCAACATTAGCATCCAGTTCGGTAAATTTACCACCGTCAAAAAGGATGTCAAAAAATTCCGAACTTCCTATTCTTACATGAAATCCGTCTTCAGGAGAAACATAGTTATTTCTCTTTAGTTCATCATGTTCCACAACTTTTCCGGATGGAGTCTGATGCCATAGACCTTTGGGAACGTCCTTTTTTTCATCAGTAGAAGTGGTAATGTTTTTTGCTTTTCTTTTAAACCAGTCGAATGCCATTTTTGCTTGTATTAATGTATAAATGTAAAATGTACCAATGTAAATGTATTTCTCATGAATACTTTTACATCGGTACAAATGTACAGTCTTATTTTAAAGTATTTACGTTATTTAAATCTTCAAATGCTTTCACCAATCTTGTAGAGAATGTGTCTTCACCTTTTCTTACCCAAACTCTTGGGTCATAGAATTTTTTGTTAGGTTTTTCCTCTCCTTCAGGGTTTCCGATTTGAGTTCTTAAATACTCAATATTGTTTACCATATAATCTCTAACGCCTTCTGTATATGCAAACTGAAGGTCAGTATCGATATTCATTTTAATTACTCCGTAGTCGATAGCCTCTCTGATCTCTTCTAAAGTAGATCCTGAACCTCCGTGGAATACAAAATTAACAGGTTTCGCTGCCGTTCCGAATTTTTCCTGAACATATTTCTGAGAATTGTCAAGGATTTTCGGTGTAAGAACTACGTTTCCTGGCTTGTAAACTCCGTGTACGTTACCGAATGCTGCAGCAATGGTAAAGTTATCAGAAATAGCTTTTAATTTTTCATAAGTATACGCTATATCTTCAGGCTGAGTATATAATTTAGAGTTATCAACGTCTGAGTTGTCAACACCATCTTCTTCACCACCAGTAACTCCGATTTCTACTTCAAGAGTCATCTGAAGTTTTGCCATTCTTTCGAAATATTGAGCTGAAATCTCAAGGTTTTCTTCTAAAGATTCCTCAGAAAGGTCCAGCATGTGAGAAGAGTAAAGAGATTTTCCTGTTTGCTTGAAGAATTCTTCGTTAGCATCCATCAATCCGTCGATCCAAGGAAGTAATTTCTTTGCACAGTGGTCTGTGTGTAGAATTACTGTTGCTCCGTACGCTTCAGCAAGAGTGTGAATATGTTTTGCACCAGCAATAGATCCTAAGATGGCAGCTTTTTGTCCGTCATTGTTTAATCCTTTTCCTGCGTTGAATGCACCTCCACCATTTGAAAACTGAATAATTACAGGAGCGTTCAATTTCGCTGCAGTTTCCATCACAGCATTGATGTTGCTTGATCCAATTACGTTTACTGCAGGTAATGCAAATTTGTTTTCTTTAGCATACTGAAAGATATCAGTAACTAGCTGACCTGTGGCAACTCCTGCCGGAAAAATTCTGCTCATGTTTTACTTTTTATTATAAATTTATTAGGTGTTTTAATTTTGTGTAAAGGTAATCATTTTTAAGAAATTACTAATTTCTTTTATCCCTGCCCCAAAGTAGCTTCTGACGGATGGTTTCATAGAAACTCAAACCGTTGGGCTGTACCAGAAGAAGCTGGAATCCCGCCTTTTTGATAATAATTTCCTTATCAGTTTCGATATGGATCAATCGGGAATCCAAAGAAAGGGAGTATTGAGGTACACGGCTTTCTACCTTGAATTTTATTTCTACTTTATCATTTACCACCAATGGTCTCACATTCAGATTGTGAGGGGCAATAGGAGTGATGACAAAATTTTCGTTGTTCGGAGAAATGATCGGTCCACCACAACTCAAAGAGTAGGCGGTAGAACCGGTAGGTGTTGAAATGATCACACCGTCACCCCAGAATACATTCAAAAACTCATCATTGATGTAAGAATCTACCGTAATCATGGAGGTGGTTTCTTTTCTGGAAACAGTGACATCGTTCAATGCATAAGGAAAAAAACCTTCCAGATTGGGAGATACGACTTGAATGACAGAACGGCGGCTTGTTTTTACATCCCCTTTTAAGATGGAATCCAGTTCTTTAAAGGCTTCTTCTTTCGTGAAAAAGGCTAAAAATCCAAGTCTTCCCGTATTCACTCCTACAACAGGAATTTCAAGATCTTCAATGAATGTTAATGAGTTTACGATCGTTCCGTCTCCGCCAAAAGTGAAAAACAGATCTACTTCTTTATCCAGAAGATCCTGTTTACAGTTGAATGTTTCGAAGATTTTTGAAAACTGAAGTGCTTCAGCCATTTCATCATATAGAACAGATTTTACATCTCTGGCTTCAAGTTCAGAGATAAACTTGCTTAAATATAAAAAAGTATCGAGATCTTTTTTCTGAGAATATATGGCTGCCTTCATGTTATATTTCTATGAATTTTTGTAAAAAACCAAAACGGTCTTTAAACAGATCGGATTTCTCGTCAGAATAATATTTTTCAACAATTCTGTAGTCGTACCGATCAAAAGTTGAGTCTATCGAGGCCAGATTTTCACTACTGATTTTTATGGTTACATGGATCACCTCGTCAGACATGAAACTTATAAACCCACCGTAGAATTTAGCATTATTGGTTTCTACAATACTGGCAATTTCCGTCATTGAATATTTTCTGGCGGGAGTTTCTACAGTAAGAATAGCTCCTGATTCTGAAAATAGAGGATAACGGGAAAGGTCCTGAAAGATATCTTCACAGGTAATATATCCCAGATATTTTTCATTCTTATTAATCACCGGAATCACGTTGGAACTGAATGTATAAAACAGACGGATACTGTCCATAATATTATTGTCTTCCAAAATAGCAAACCGCTCAATCTGGCGTTCCAGGTCCTTCAGGGTTCCGCCCTCTTCTTCATACAGAAAGTCCATTGCAATGGCTCCGTAGAAGTGATGGGATTTTTTGATGAAAACATGGGAATATCCGAAATCTTCCAATATGTTTCTGGCCGACTCTATAGAGTCAGACAGGCTAAAACACGGAAAGTCTTTAGAGATATAGTCCTTGATAAACATTGTGCTAATTTATAAAAAATTAAATGAATCTTTTTCTGAAAACACCACTTTTTTTAAGATGAAACAAAAAAAATGCCATCAAAATTTGATAGTAAAGAAAAAAAAGTACCTTTGTCGCCTTTCATTTTTACTTTTTATTAGATTTATTTCAAACTGCACTGTCTATTAAGGACATATGCAGTTTTTTTATTTTAAAGCTTTTGCAAATTCCCACATCACAATTCCAGCACATACACTTACATTAAGAGAATGTTTGGTTCCAAGCTGCGGAATTTCTAAGAATATATCAATATTAGGCAGTACTTCGTCACTGATTCCTTCTACTTCGTTTCCTAAAATAAGGGCATATTTCTTCGATCTGTCAATCATAAAATCAGTAATAAGCCTGCTGCTGGTCGTCTGCTCAATTCCGATGATTTCGTACCCTTTGCTTTTCAGATCAGCAATCGCCGTATTGGTGTCTGATTCATGAGACCAGTCTACACTTTCCGTAGCTCCCAATGCTGCTTTATGAATTTCACGATGAGGAGGCTGGGGAGTAATTCCGCAAAGAATGATTTTTTCAATTAAAAAGGCATCTGCCGTTCTGAAAGCTGCACCTACATTGTGCATACTTCTGATATTGTCTAAAATGATGACCAACGGAATTTTTTCAACCTTCTTAAATGTTTCTACATCTATTCTGTTAAGTTCTTCCAGTTTTAGTTTCTGTACCAATTGTATTATTTTGTTGAGATTAATTTTCCTTCTTTATAGACCTCGGTCTTTTCTATACTTCCGTCTTCACGGTAATGAACCCTGTTGCCATTTCTTTTGTCGTTGACAAGCTCCGTCTCACGCTGTAGTTTTCCAGATGGATAAAACGCTTTCCATTTTCCGGTAGCAAGGCCGTTGTCATACTGCCCGATATCTTTCAATGATTTTCCGTCTTCATGAAAGGTTTTGCTTTCACCCTGTAATTTATTGAATTTATAATTCGAAATTTCAGTTATTTTACCTGCAGGAGAATAAAAAGTAGCCGTAAGACTGTTGTCATAAACATTCTTTTCCCCATTTCTAAAAGCTTCTTTAGATGTGAGTACTCCGTTCTTATCAAAATAGGACCATTCTTTTACTTTGAATCCCTTTTTGTATTCTCCTTTTGACTGTACTTTTCCGCTGTCGTAATAAAAAACGGCATCGCCATCCACTTTCCCTTTTTTCCATTCTACGGTATTTTTTACCTGTCCGTTATCATAGAATTCTTTACAAGATCCCTCTTGTAATCCGTCTTTATATCCACAAGGTTTCTGTGCCATAACGATAGCAGAAGCGGAAAAGAACAATAGAAACATGTACTTCATAGCTATTTTTATTTCAAAAATAGTAAAATACTTATATTTGACTCAAAAATATACTATGAAAAAATCATTCACATTATTCATACTGATGTTGGGGTTTGTATACCTGGGAGCACAAAACACGTATTATCCTCAAGCTTTTTTTGATAAAAAAATGGCCCGTGATATGCTTGGATTCGGGAATTCTACCATTGAAGGAGTGGCTTCTACCAAGCAGAAAACAGCTCTGGGCATTAAACCTTTGCTGGGGGAAAAACATTATGCAAAACAAGGAACAGTAATTATGCTCTTTCCGGTGACTCCTTATTTTGAAGAGTTTTATGACATGAGAAGGAAATATGAAAACAAAAAAAATACGGTGTATATGTCTGAAGAGGCTTTTAAATATAGAGTAGAGGCATTAACGGATGACCGCGGCAGATTTAAGTTTGAAAAACTGAAACCCGGCAAATATTATCTTGAAACGATTATCAATTTTACAGCGACGGCAAGTTATCAGAAGCAGACAGGAACCACAGATACTTATAATGGGATGGGAGGATATATGTATTCCTCTCCTATATATAATACATTTTTCTACGGCTATTCTGCTGCAAACAGGGAAAGCAAGTTTGTAGAAATAAAACAAGACGGAGAATTAAAAGAAATCAAGCTTTAAAAGCTTGATTTTTTATTTTCTGTTCATAATCTGATGTACATTTTTTTCAATATTCTGTGCTAATGCTTCCATAGGAATATCGTTTTCATCATTATTGAAAGGGTCTTCAATTTCTTCCGCAATAAGCTCAAGACTCATCAGTACATAATAGACAAAAACTGTAAGCGGGATCATAAAAAGACCGATGGTGATGACATAAGCAATAGGCAGTGCAAAAACGTACAGGATAATAAATTTCTTGATGAAAGAGGAATAAGAATAGGGAATCGGTGTATTTTTGATTCTCTCACAACCGCCACATACATCCAGAAACCCCGAAAGCTGAGTGTCTAAATACAGCATTTCAATTTCTGAAATCTTACCTTCCTTCTTTAATAGGTTCAATTTATGGCTCATCAGAATAATCATCTCACTCGGACCATGATTTTTTAAAGAATTTTCTATTTCAGAATAATCTTCATCCAAAGCCAGCCTTGTAGATTCTTTAGAAAGATGTTTGGCTAAAAAGTGTGGAAAAAACTTTAAATATCGTGCAATTTGTTCTGCATCCTGACGATTGTCCCCCAAAATGGTATTGATCTTTATAGCAAAGTTTCTTGTATCATTTACCAGTTTCCCCCAAAGTTTACGCCCTTCCCACCATCTGTCATAAGCCGTGTTGGTTCTGAAAACCAGTAAAAGAGAAAGAACAAAACCCAGCAGAGAATGAATCATTCCCACATTGCTGATTCCTGATTTTGAAGTAAGATGGAAATATCCTACCTCCAGATACTGAATGCCCCAGGAATACAATCCTACAAGAACCATACTCGGGAAAAGAATTTTTAAGGTATCGCTTTTGTGTAAACTGAAAAGGATTTTAATGAAATGTTTGGTATTGTAGGCTCTCATAAGTTGACTTATTACTACAAATATAATTTTTTTTCATTTAGTGCTGACTTATGGGAAACCGTAAAATTTATCCTGAAAGACCTCTTTATTTTGCTTTAAAAACTAAAACATGGGTTATTATAGAAAGGGACACTTCAAAAAAAACGGAACCTGGGTAAGCGGTCATTATGTGAATACCCGCGGCAGAGGAAGGGGAAGCAAAAGTTCTCCGGGCTGTGCTGTCATTTTTTTGGGAGGAATCATTTCCATACTGCTGTATTTATTAAAATAAGTTTTTATCTCTTCTTTTAAAATTTTTGCAGGTTTCAAAAAAAGACTATTTTTAGTTCGCACTAAATATAAAATACATGATCCTCGAAAACGTAGATATTGTAAATGATATCAGTAAAGAAGATTTTCAGAAGAACTATTTTAAAAAACAGAAACCTCTTTTAATCAAGAATTTCGCCAGCCGATGGGATGCTTTTGAAAAGTGGAATCTGTCATATATCCGGGAAAAAGCAGGAGATCAGGAGGTTCCGTTGTACAACAATAAGCCGGCTGATGCTGCGAAAAGCTCAGATGCTCCGGTCACCCATATGAAAATGAAGGAGTATATTGATACTATAAAAAGTAAACCTTCAGATCTGCGAATCTTTTTCTATATCATCACAGACAAACTTCCAGAGTTACTGAAAAATTTCACCTATCCGGATTTGGGGATGAAGTTTTTCAAAAGACTGCCTACTTTATTCTTCGGGGGAAGTGAAGCTCATGTTTTAATGCATTATGATGTGGATCTGGGTGATTTTATGCATATCCATTTTGAAGGAAAAAAAAGAATCCTGCTATTTGATCAGAAGCAATCTCCGTTTTTATATAAAGTTCCCTTATCGGTTCATACCATTTATGAACTGGATTATGAGAATCCGGATTATGAAAAATTTCCCGCCCTGAAATATGCGAAAGGTTATGAAATTTTCATGGAACATGGTGATGCGCTCTTTATTCCTGGGGCATTCTGGCACTTCAACAGATATCTGGAGCCCGGTTTTTCACTCTCTTTAAGAGCCCTTCCCAATAAGCCTAATGTCTTTGCCAATATGCTGTATCATGTCTTTATTATGAGATATACAGATAAACTCATGCGTAAGCTTTTCAAAGCCAAATGGGTAAATTACAAGCAGAAATGGGCTCATAAAAAGAGCTCAGAAGCATTGGAAAAACATCTGGAAACAGAAAAATAAAATGGAAGAGGAGAAGGAAGCTGGAGGAGGGAAGCCTCTTCACAGCTTAGTATTACTGGATCTCATTTTTATTTAAAGGATAGGCAGTACTTAAAACGACCAATCGAAACTTCCATCTTCGTGCTTCCTGCTTATTTATTAATAAGCCCGAAGATTGTGGCATCTACAAATTTCCCTTTTTCAAAAAAGAAATCTTTTAAAGTACCTTCTTTGCTGAAATTTAAAGAAGATAACAGTCTTTCAGAAGAGATATTGGAGGGATCAATGAATGCATCTATACGGTGCAGTCTCATTGTTTCAAATCCATAGGTCAGAATCGGGAGAATGGCTTCTTTCATATAAGATTGCTGCCAAAATTTGGGATTAAGTTCATAGCCGACTTCCGCCCGGAAGTGTTCTCTGTACCAGTTGTGGTAACCGCAAGTTCCGATGACTTTTCCATTGGATTTCAGTTCCAGAGCCCATCTGAAACCTTTTCCTTTTTCAAATTCATCGTTAAAATGTTGAATAATACGTCGGGAATCCTCTTCTGTTTTAAAAGTATCCAGATCATAATATTCCATAACTTCATCCAGAGAAAAATACTCGAACAAGTCTTGGGTATCATCAAAAGTAAGCTGACGTAAAATAAGCCTTTCAGTTTCTAAAACAGGAAATTCCATGAATAATGTGATTTGATGGTGAAAATACGATTAATTGCTGATAAAGAAAAGTATAAAAGATTAACTGATAAACAATTCTCATACCCTGAATTTATTTTTCTAAATTTGGGGCTCATTTTTTACTATGGCAAAAGCAGCGAAGAAAGAAACCCCATTAATGACGCAGTACAATACCATCAAGGCGAAATACCCTGATGCGCTATTATTATTCAGGGTTGGGGATTTTTATGAAACTTTTGGGCAGGATGCTGTCAGAACTTCTCAGATTCTGGGGATTGTGCTTACCAAAAGGGCCAATGGTGATGGGCATATAGAGCTGGCCGGATTTCCACATCACTCTGTAGATTCTTATCTTCCAAAATTGGTAAGGGCAGGCATGAGAGTGGCAATCTGTGATCAGCTTGAAGATCCAAAAACAGTGAAAGGGATTGTAAAAAGAGGCGTTACGGAGTTGGTTACACCCGGTGTTACCTTCAATGACCAGGTTTTAAATTCAAAAAAGAATAATTTCCTTCTTTCTTTACACAAAGAAAAAGAGAAATACGGAATGGCCTTAGTTGATATCTCTACTGGAGAGTTTCTGGTAAGTGAAGGAACTTTGGAAAAACTGTTGCATATTGTCAATACTTTTGATCCCAGCGAGATTATTTTCCAGAGAAGTACACAGATTCCGGAGCAGATAAAAAATAAAAATGCTTTCAAACTGGAAGACTGGGCTTTCCAATATAATTTTGCCTACGAAAAATTAACGAATCACTTTAAAACCAATTCTTTAAAAGGATTTGGGGTAGAAAGCCTTCCACTGGCGATTACTGCAGCAGGGGCTATTTTTGCTTATCTGGTGGAGGATACTCACCATAACCTGCTTTCCCATATTACAAAACTTCAGATCATTCCACAGGAAGATTATCTGATGATGGATAATTTTACCCTGAGAAACCTGGAAATCGTTTATCCAAGCAATCCACAAGGAAAATCTCTGCTGGATATCATTGACAAAACTTCTACTCCGATGGGAGGGAGATTATTGAGAAGGAGAATTATTCTTCCTTTAAAATCAGTGGATGAGATTATGAGAAGACTTTCTCTGATTGATTTCTTAAACGAAAATGAACCTCTGAAATATGAGATCTGCCAGCTTTTGAAATCGATTTCAGATCTTGACAGATTAATGGGAAAACTGGCTGCAGAAAAAATTTCACCCAAAGAATTGGGATATCTGCGTCAAAGTTTGATTAATATCCATAAAATCAAAGCGTTATTGCATCCTCATGCAGGAGTGCTGGCGTGGCTGGAACCGTTATTTGATCTGGAAGAATTAATTAAATTCCTGGAAAACCACCTTAATGAAGAACTTCCGGTAAACATTGCCAAAGGAAACATTATTAAAGCTGGTATTTCTGAAGAGCTGGACAGGTTAAGAAACCTGCAGAGTAAAGGACGCGGGTTTCTGGATGATATGTGCCAGAGAGAGATTGAAAGAACGGGAATTACAAGTCTTAAAATTGATTTTAATAATGTTTTCGGATACTATATTGAAGTCCGAAACACCCATAAAGATAAAGTTCCGGATGACTGGGTAAGAAAGCAGACTTTAGTGAATGCTGAAAGATATATTACCGAAGAGCTAAAGGAATATGAAAACCAGATTCTGGGAGCCGAAGAAAAAATCGGTGTTCTGGAAACTTCACTGTACAGGAATTTATGTGCAGAAACGATGATCTATATTGATCAGATTCAAGGGAACTCCAATATCACTGCACAACTTGATGTGGCTGCCGGTTTGTCTGAACTGGCTGTTTCTGAGAGTTATACAAGGCCTGTTTTGAATGACGGCTATGCGATCGATCTAAAAGAAGCCAGGCACCCGATCATTGAGAATGCTCTTCCGTTGGGAGAAAAGTACATTCCGAATGATATTTTCCTGGATAAAGATTCTCAGCAGATCATTATGGTTACAGGTCCGAACATGGCCGGTAAATCGGCAATTCTACGGCAGACGGCTATTGTATGTCTTTTGGCTCAGATCGGAAGTTTTGTGCCTGCAAAGCATGCTGAAATCGGAATGCTGGATAAAATCTTTACAAGGGTAGGGGCCACAGATAATATTTCTGCAGGAGAGTCTACTTTCATGGTAGAAATGAATGAAGCGGCCAACATTCTGAATAATATTTCAGAACGAAGCCTGATTTTACTGGATGAAATCGGCCGTGGAACTTCCACTTATGACGGGGTTTCTATCGCATGGGCTATTGCAGAATATCTTCATCAGCATCCAACGCAGGCGAAGACCCTGTTTGCTACCCACTATCATGAGCTGAATGAAATGACCATCAACTTTGAAAGGGTGAAAAATTTCCACGTTTCTATCCAGGAAAACAAAGGAAATATCATTTTCCTGAGAAAGCTGGTACCAGGAGGAAGTGAACATAGTTTCGGTATTCATGTTGCAAAACTAGCCGGAATGCCATCCAAAGTGGTGAACAGAGCGAATGAAATTCTTAAAACACTTGAAGCGAGCAGAACGCAGGGAGGAAATACGTCTGAGAGTATCAAAAGAGTGACTGAGGAAAATATGCAGCTCTCTTTCTTCCAGCTGGATGATCCTGTTCTGGAGAATATCCGTGAGGAACTGACGAAAATAGATATCAATACTTTGACACCGATTGAAGCTTTGATGAAGCTGAATGCGATAAAAAAAATGATTGGAAAATAATCCAATCATTTTTTTTGTTATAAAATTAAAGCTTAATTAACAGCAAAATCCATCCTGCATCCCGGGAACTCCAGATCTTTCCTCTCCGGTATTAGGATCTGTACAGCTTATTACTCTTGGGCAGATAGGTCTGTTGGCTCCTCCGCTGATCTCTTTCAGCTCATTTTTACTAAGCTTTCTTTTCTGATTTTTTGAATTTTTCATAATAATTTTAATTTGGTAAAAGCTAATTTACAAGTTATTTTATTATGTTCAAAATATTGTGAGTCAAATTGTTAACTTTTTTTAGGTTTAAAATATTAATTCAAAAAAAGATTGAGGGGTTTCCTCAATCCTTATTTTATCTAACAAGATTACGTGATATTAACAGCAGTACCCGTCTCTACCTACAGGACCGATAACATATTGGTCATCACCTATTTTGCATAATCCTTCAGGGCAAACGATAGGTCCGTTACCTCCGTTTATTTCCTTCAATTCGCTTTTTGTCAGTTTTCTTTTCTGAATGTTTGATTTCTTCATGATAATTGATTATTAAAGTGTTAATGATTAGCAGCAAAATCCATTTTTGTCACCAGCGCCAAGCTGCCATTCTTCAAATTCTCCCATACGGCAGAATCCATCAAAGCATAATCTTCCGCTTCCTTTGATATCTTTCAATTCACTTTTTGTCAATTTTCTTTTTTGAATGTTTGATTTTTTCATGGTAGTTTTAGTTTGATTAGTTTTTTAGTATTATTTTTTGATTAGCAGCAAAATCCATCTCTTCCGATAAGCCCGGGTACCATCTCTCCTGAGTCAGGGAGTGTGCAGAATCCGCGGAGACATCTCGGAGGAAGTGCTCCACCATTAATTTCTTTTAACTCAGTTTTGGTTAATTTTCTTTTTTGAATGTTTAATTTTTTCATGGTAATTTTTAGTTTTGATTCAGAGCTAATATACAAAATCATTCATATAATTCCATAGATTGGGAAAAATTTAACATAGGTGTTAACGAAAACAAAAAGAGAGCATTAAGCTCTCTTTTCTATTATAAATGATTGTATTCGTAAGTATTCAATTCGCTGTTCGTTACCCCTGTGCCGGTCTTATTATAATAAGTTTTGACATTTTTAGTAGGATAATTGCTGGTATTGTATTCGTAAGTAGACTTAAAGATATCCCATTCAGCACTTCCTGAGCCATTGTTATAATTAAGGAGATTATTATAGCTTAGGATATTGTGGGTAGATCCGTTCTCATCTTCGGTATCAATAATTTTTAAAAATCCGGTTATATTTTTAAAAGGAATGTTCTTAGTATCGTATTGGATAGGCTGTAAAGATCCCGTTGCACTATGAAATCCTCCCGTGTTAGCAGGAACTGATGCTGTTTCTGTCCAGCTGCTCAGTGAGCCGTCTGCATTTAATGTTGCCATTTTCGTACCGGTTCTCATAGCAGGAGACCCTGTAAAGTTTGCGGTATAGGTAATTTTTACACTATTGCTGGAAAGATATGTATAATTGGTTTCTACTGTAGAAACAGTTCCGGATGAAAGATTATTCTCAACATATATCTTTTTGCTCAATCTGCTGTTTCCATCATAGGTATAATTGGTTTTGTAGCTGGTGCTTGAACCGGTAGTTACCTGCTGGGTAATCAGATCTCCTGAATAACTGAATAGGGTAACTTCACTATTGGTGATATTTTTAATCTGAGAGATTTTTGAGCCATTGTAAGTGTACGTTGAAGTGTCTCCGTCAGCAACCATTTTTGTAACTAAGACCGGACTGTTATCATTGTTGTTCCCGTTATTGTTGGATGATTCGTTATCATCATTACTGCTAGAGCAGGATGCCAAAAAGAAAATTGGCAGAAGTAAATAAGCTTTTTTCATGGTTTTAATTTAAGGCAGTAAAAATATCAAAAAAATGAATTGCTGATGAAAATAAACTGTTTATTTGTAAAATATATAAAACCTATTTTTATATGTTGTTGATTATAAGGTGTTTGTGAATTTTAATGTCGCGATCTTCTTCTATAAAAAAGAGCGCCTTAAGCGCTCTGTGTTTTATAAATGATTGTATTCGTAAGTATTAACATCAGTGGAACCAGAAGGTGTATTTCCTGTTTTCTCGTAATAGCTTCGAATTTCTTTTGTAGGGTAACCACTGGCATTGTATTCAAAATTGGATTTGAATATTGTCCATTCAGTTCCGGTTCCATTATTGTAACTGACGATGTGATTGTAGCTTAATGTATTGTGAGCAGATCCGCTTTCATCTTCATTGTCAATGATCTTTAGGTATCCGGTAATATTTTTTAAAGGAGCATTTTTTGTATCATATACCACTGTTTTTAAGGTAGAAGTTGCTGTTTCAGTAGTATTATTTTGAGTTCTTGAAAGAGTACCAGTCCAGCTGCTCATCGATCCATCAGCATTCAGGACAGCATTTCTTGTTTCGGTTCTTGTTGATGCTGAAGTAGACGCAGTGTATACTATTTTCACATTGTTATTCGCTTGATAAGTATAGTTGGATTCTGAGTTCCATTGTCCACCGAAATCAATACCGTTAATTGTTTTCTTTGATAATCTGCCATTTCCGTCGTAGGTAAATTTCGTAGTAAGAGATGTATTTGAACCACTGACTACAGACTGGGAAATAAGATCACCTGAATAAATAAATGTAGTTACACTTCCTTCAGTAAGATTTTTGATCTGGGAAATTTTTGACCCGTTATAAGAAAACGTTAAAACATCTCCGTCCATCGTCATTTTTGTTACCAAAACCGGACTGTTATCATTGTTGTTCCCGTTGTTGTTGGATGAATCATCATCATTGTTACTGCTGGAGCATGATGCCAAAAAGAATATTGGCAGAAGCAAATAAGTTTTTTTCATGGTTTTAATTTTTTAAGGCTGTAAAAGTATTAAAAAATGTATCCATGATAAAAATAAATTGTTCATTTGTAAATAATTTATGAAATAGGTAAAATTTATTTTTTTTGTACATTGTTGAATTGTAGTATTTTATAATTTTAATATGAAGAGTTTAATAAAAATATTGGCTGTATTTATATTTTGTACGGTTTTTAAAGCCCAGCAGATTGAAATTTCAGTGGTGAAATATGAAAATCTGGAAAAACGAATTCAGGAAGAGAAAGATAAACTTCTTGTGGTCAACTTTTGGTCAACCACCTGTGGCCCTTGTGTAAAGGAGATGCCTCATTTTATGGAGGTCAATCATCAATATGCAGGAAATCCTAAATTTAAAATGATCCTGGTTTCACTGGACAGGCTTGCAGATAAAGAAAGAGTTTTGAAATTCATTAAAAATAAAAACCTTACGGCTGAAGTAATTCTGCTGGATGATATCAAAAGAATGAATACCTGGATCCCAAGGTTAGAAAAAGACTGGGATGGGAATATTCCGGTAACACTGTTCTATAAAAATGGGGAGAAAATTCATTTTAATGATGGTGAAATGAGCAAAGAAGATCTTGAAAAAACAATTAAAGAAAATCTACAATAAATAATCTATTATGAAAAACCTGAAAATTGTAATGACGGCATTCATTGTTGGGCTTGGATTACTGAGCTTTACGACAACGGATCACGATAAAGGCAAAAATAAAAAAGAGAATGTTTCAACTGTAAAAGGCTATGAAGTAGGAGATGAAGCTGCTGATTTTAAGCTTAAGAATATTGATGGGAAAATGGTCTCTCTGAGCGATTTTAAAAGTGCAAAAGGATTCATTGTGGTATTTACCTGCAACCACTGTCCTTATGCAAAGAAATATGAAGATAGAATCATTGAGCTGGATAAAAAATACAAAGCTCAGGGATATCCGGTGATTGCCATTAATCCTAATGATCCTAATGCACAGCCGGAAGACGGTTATCAGCAGATGATCGAAAGAGCCAAGCAGAAGGGCTTTACTTTCCCATATCTAGTGGATGAAGGGCAGAAAATTTACCCACAGTACGGGGCTACAAAGACTCCGCATGTTTTTGTATTGAAAAAGGAAAACGGAAAGAATATGGTAAAATATATTGGTGCTATCGACAACAATTATGATAATCCGAATGATGTATCAGAATATTATGCTCAGGATGCTGTAAATGCTTTAATAAAAGGAGATGCTGTAAAAATGACAAAAACAGTCGCCATCGGATGTACAATCAAAGTAAAGAAATAATATATTTGCTTACCTACAATACGATCGGTGTTCTTAGAATACCGATTTTTTATGCCTTAAACCCAATTTGAAATGAAATTACAGTTCAGCCTGAAGTATCTCCTTCTGACGCTTCTTATTTTTCTTGTAGAAATTTTAATCGCTACAAAACTGAGCGATATTTTCTTCATCAGAGCCTATCTTGGAGATGTTATTGTGGTAATGCTTATGTACACCTTTGTGAAGAGTTTTGTAAAAGTAAATGACCAGAAGCTGATCCTCGGAATTCTGATTTTTTCATTTCTGGTAGAATTTGCCCAGTATTTCCATATTGCAGAAAAACTAGGCTTCCGTCCTGGAAGCCTAATGTATATTGTCATCGGAAATTCTTTTTCGTGGATTGATAATCTGTGTTATGCCGTAGGCTGCCTAATTCTCTATATTTTTGTAAAGGCGACAAACAATGATGGCTTAACCTCGACCCCTAATACCTAATACCTAATACCTGCAACCTAACACCTATCTTCCAAAACTATCATATTTATCTTCCGCATACTTGGTAAAGCGGTTCAGTAAAGCTACATTGTCCTTTTCCATAGGAGAAAGATCATTATCTACATTACTGGAAACAGGAATATACCAATCTGTCTGCTCAAAGAAGTTTCTGTAAGTTTCTTTTTTAAAAGAATAGCCATGTCTTGCAAATACAGAATTTTTGATGATTTCAAGATCAAGTTTTCTTAAGTTTTTAAGATCTTTTTCCGTCAGCTTCTGCTTGGATGCATTCAGTTTGAATATCGCTTCTGAGGCGATACGGTTTTTAGAAGTTTTATAGCTTTCTGTTTTTCCGGTTTCTTCGTCCTTGTACTTTTCTGTAAACTCTTTAGGGTTTGACCAGTCTACGATATCAGAATCCTTATCCAGCATAAAGTTAGGATTATAAACGAACTCTTTTTTTGTCAGCTTAAGTGTTTTTGAAGGCGCTTTTACCGATGTTTTATTGAAGGCATTCCATTTTCCGGTTAAGCTGTCACCTTTCAGTTTTACCTCGAATCTTCCGTCTGTTTTGTCATTTCCAGGTTCATCCAGAACAAAAGAGGCTGCCGTTTCATTGAAAACTCCTCGGAATGGGCGCTGATTTCCATTCACAATACTTTGTCCGTAAACACTGTCCTTTGTGATCCTGTTGATCTTCAAAGAAATTCTTTTATAATTATTGACATCATATTCCGAACCGTCCATTTCGTCAACTACCTTTTCCATTCCTGCAAATTCACCGGTATAAATTCCATAGTATTCTTTATGAACTTCAGGAACAACAACAGAATCCTTTTTTGCGGTTAGAGAATCTTTTCCCGATTCATTGGTCTTCCCATCTTTTTTGCAGCTTACCAAAGAAACTGTCAGTAAAGAAATGAGAGTGTAATTTAGAATTTTCATATATGTTTTTTTGTGATTAAATATTCAATAATAAGGAGGTTAGGAACCCAGCCCAGCCATGCAATGATCTGATAGACATCCATAGGATTGGGATGAAATAAATATACAATAATAACTTTCCACATTCTCAAAGTAATAGCAGATAATGTAAAAGCAAAACTCCGCCACATCCATTGCTTGTGTTCTTTAAACTTTTTCTGCCTTGCCAGTTGATAGGCTTTAAACGTTGAAAACCACCATAAAATGCCCAAAATAACAAAAGAAATCTTCGATAGGATGCCTCCGTTGGCAAATATTCCCATATAAATTCCCGATGGTGCAGCACAGATCAGAATGAGAAAAATATACACTTTTCCCATATTCCGGTGGAAGTTTTTTAATCCCATATTCCGTCTGAGAATAGCCAGAAACCCTGAAAGAAGTACAAAAATACTTGTATAGACATGAGTATAGAAAAACGCAAGATACTCGGTTCTTTCTACCACTTCCGTTTGTTTAATCATCAGAAAACTGGCTTCAGGATTAAAAGGAATATATTCTAACGTAATCTTCAGCATCAGCCAAAAGAAGTATCCAAATCCTATGATGAGAAGGATTTTAAAAAGGGTAGATATATTTCTTTTAGCAGAGAGCATTTTAATTAATCAAAATTGACAATGAATGGAAGGGCAAACCAAATCATTATAGGATATCCTTTGTATTCTCCGGGAGTCCATTTGGTTTTCATAGATTTCATTACTCTTTCTACCTCATGATTAAGAGATTCATTTTCCCCGGTTACAATAATCGTTTCTATGTCACCTTTAACATTGACAGAAAACTTTGCTTTGGAACGTACCATACCATTGGCTCCTTTTATTCTGGTAATCTTAATTTTTTGAGAGACCTCTTGCATAAATGCCTGAACCCCACCAGGATATTTTGCAGGTTTACTTTGTTCTGGATTAAGTTGATCTCCGGAATGATTCTCCACAGGTTGTGTTGTATTTTCTTCTGTTTGAGCAAATGCAAGCCCAAATCCAAGACATAAAATGAGTGCTAGTATTTTTTTCATGTGTTTAGTTTTAGTGTTTTTTATAAGTTATTGAGATCCTGCGCAATTAGCCATCCTTCACTCCAGCATGCCTGGAAATTGAACCCTCCCGTTACAGCATCTATATTGAGAACCTCGCCTGCAATATAAAAATTAGGAAGCAGTTTTGAAGACATGTTTTTGAAGTTAATTTCCTTTAAATCAACGCCTCCGGCTGTTACAAATTCATCTTTAAAGGTTGATTTTCCGGTAACCTGAAACTTTTTTTGGCAAAGGTTTTCAATGATTTTCTGCATTTCCTTTCCGGAAATATTCGCAACCTGTTTGTTGAGGTCGACTTTTGAAATATCTAAAATCTTTTGCCAGAATCTGTTCGTAATATCAAAAATCTTAGACTGTCCGATGGTTTTTTTAGGATTGTTTTGTTTGAAATGAGTAAAAATTTCTTCCGCTTCATCCGTTTCTATGGAAATAAAATTAACTTCAATTTCAAAGTTATATTTAAGCTTTGCCAGGCTTATTGCTTCCCATGCAGAAATTTTCAGAACAGCAGGTCCTGAAAGTCCCCAGTGGGTAATAAGCAACGGTCCGCTTTCTTCAGTTTTCAGCTTCGGAATGGAAATTCCCGCGTTTTCGAAACTTGTTCCCGGAAGATCTTTTAGTAAATTATCTTTAATATTAAAAGTAAAAAGGGAAGGAACAAGATCTACAATCTTATGCCCAAGATTCTCAACCATTTTCAACGATTTTGGAGAACTTCCGGTAGTATACACGATATAATCTGCCTCAAAATCTCCTGAAGAGGTCTTTACAATATATTTTTCATCCTGTTTTTCAATCTCTTTTACCGAACATTTCGTTTGTATAGAGACATTTTTCTTTTGGGTCTCATTCAAAAAAGTATTGATGATAGTCTGTGAAGAATTGCTTTCAGGGAAAGTTCTGTTGTCATTTTCAATTTTCAAGGGAACATTACGCTGGTCAAACCATTCCATCGTGTCACCAGGCTGAAATTTGCTGAAAACACTTAGCAGTTCCTTGTTTCCACGAGGATAAAACTGAACAAGTTCTCTTGGATCAAAGCAGGCGTGGGTTACATTGCAGCGTCCGCCTCCGGAAATTTTAACCTTCTGAAGAACATCAGAGTTCTGCTCTAAAATCGTAATTGTATATTTTTTTTCGTCAAGATTGGATGCACAGAAAAAGCCTGCAGCACCGCCTCCGATAATAATGATCTGTTTCATGTCTATGTAATCCTATGCGGAAGATTATTTTTTCAAAAGTACAATTTTTATAAACCATCTTATTTGAGTATTTTTGAAGATTATAATTTAATCATACCAAAAACGATTTTCAAATGATTTTCTACCATAAATTTGAAGTGCGATGGAGCGATCTTGATGCCAACAAGCACTTAGCCAATTCATCATATGTACAATATTGTGCGCAAGCCAGAATGGCTTTTATGACTAAAGAGAAAATGGGAGTTACCCAGCTAAGCAGATGGGGAATTGGTCCGGTAATTCTGCACGAAAGATATTCTTTCTTCAAAGAGATTTATGCAGATCAGATCGTAATCGTAAGTGTAGAAATTGACGGATGCTCGGAAGATTCTTCTATTTACCGTTTCGTTCACAAATTCTATACTCCGGATGGGCTACACTGTGCTACAGCAGAAGCAACAGGAGTATGGATCGATATGATGCTTAGAAAAATGACCACTCCGCCGGATGACGTTGTGGAAGCAATGAATAAGTATAAGAGCCCGGAAACCGTTGTATTGTCGAAAGAAGATTTCAAAAAGTTTCCTTTCCACCCACACAATATTGACCCGGCAGAGATTAATATATAAATGATGAATGATGATTGATCAATGATATACGATGAAAATCTGTATTCATGATGTATCAATTATCATTTCTCAAAGATCACTTATAAACAGAAATTTATGTTTGAAGATAAATCACAGGAGCTGACGCCCATTTCGAAATTAGGAGAATTCGGTCTTATTAAACATTTGACAGAGCATTTTCCTCTATCCAATGAATCTTCGGAGCTTGGAGTAGGAGATGATGCGGCAGTTATTAATCCTGATAACAAAAAAGTAGTTCTTACAACAGATGTGCTGGCGGAAGGAGTACACTTTAATCTGGGCTATGTTCCATTAAAACATTTAGGTTATAAAGCTGTGGTGGTAAACCTAAGCGATATTGCTGCAATGAATGCGACGCCTACCCAGATATTGGTTTCCCTTGCGGTTTCAAACCGTTTTCCGGTGGAAGCTTTGGAAGAAATCTATTCCGGGATTCAGGCTGCTTGTTCAAGATATAAAGTCGATCTGGTAGGAGGAGATACAACAAGTTCCAATTCAGGGCTGGTAATGAGCATTACCGCTGTAGGAATTGAAAATGAAGAAAACATCGTCAAAAGAAGCGGTGCAAAACCAAATGATCTTCTTGTGGTAACAGGAGATTTGGGTGGAGCATACATGGGCTTACAGATTCTGGAAAGAGAACATGCTGTATACCTTGCCGACCCTAATATGCAGCCGGAAATGGAAGGCTACGATTATATCCTGGAAAGACAGCTGAAGCCTGAAGCAAGAACAGATGTTAAAAATATTTTGGAGGAACTGGATGTTAAACCCACTTCAATGATTGATATTTCAGACGGTCTGGCTTCTGAAATCCTTCACCTTTCAGATCAGTCAAAAGTAGGATTCAGATTGTATGAGGAAAAAGTTCCATTGGACAACCTTACGATCTCTACTGCAGATGAAATGAATTTGAATCCGGTAATGACTGCTTTAAGTGGAGGAGAAGATTATGAACTTTTGTTCACTATTTCACCCAATGATTTTGATAAAATTAGAAACCACCCTGATTTTTCCATCATCGGATATGCGGTAGAAAATGAAGAAGGAAACTTTATGGTAGCAAGAGGATCTAACCAGCTTGTGGCCCTTACAGCTCAGGGATGGGATGCTTTTTTAGGGAAGTAAAATCGAAAAATTATATTTAATTTTAAATATTGTAAGAAAACCGTAGTATTTTTTGCTGCGGTTTTTGTTTATAGCTAATTACTTTATTATATAGTGATGATTACACCAGAAAAAGAAATCCCGGTTCACCATCTCACTTCTGAAAAATTTCAGATGAGTACGCTAAGTGCGGCAGGTCCTGAAAATTTTCACGATGTTCACAGGCATAATTTTTTTGAGATTATCTGGTTTAGAAAGGTGTATGAAAACAGCCGTTTAGAATTGGATTTTGAAAGCTATACCCTTGAGAACAATCAAATCTGCATCATTGCTCCAGGGCAGGCATTCAATATGAAATTAGAAGGAGAGGAAGGATATGCAATGGCAATAAGCAGGGAAATTTTCAACGAGGCCTGTAATATAGAATCGGTACTTACGGGAGGAGAGCTTCCCTTTTTTTTAAATCCCCAAAATGAAAACACCTGCAGTACAATTATAGCATTAATGGAGCAGGAATATAAAACAACAGCAAGAACAGAACTCTTAAAGGCTTATCTGAAAGCATTTTGTATCATCATCGGAGAACAAATTAATCCTCAGGAACCTTTACAGAATGACCGTCAACGTATTCAGGAACTGATAGGGCTTATTGAGAGACATTATATCGTACATAAAGAAACCAATTTCTATGCTGGCCAGTTAAAGATAAGCAGCCATCATCTTAATGATATTGTGCGCCTTTTAAGAGGTACAACTGTAAAAAAAATGATTTCTCAGCGCCTTATCCTGGAAGCCAAAAGAGAACTTAGCTTTGGAGCGCTCACGGTGAAGGAAATTGCTTTTAAGCTTGGCTTTAATGATACTTCATATTTTTCAAGATTTTTCAAGAAACATACTGGCCAAAATCCCGACTATTTTAAGAATAATGAAAAAAAGTAATCTTCAATATTTACTATAATGACAAGCTTAAACTAATGTTTTTTATTTATTGTTGTACATAAATCTTCAGTTTGTGCTATCCTTCCTTCAGTTCTTTTATTGAAAAACTAAGCTTTTTACAGCAACTTTGCAGCTGAAAAATCGCCCGTGAGGGCTTATGTTATTTATGAAGAAGAATTTGAATATTGTAGTGTTTATTTTAGCACTGCTCAACACATTGGAGTCGCTAAGTATAGATCTTTATCTTCCCGCTTTCCCAAGTATGGCCCAAATCTTTAATACCGATATCGGTCATATCCAGATATCCATTTCGGTGTTCTTTGCCGGGTTTGCTTTCGGGCAGCTGTTGTGGGGGCCTTTGTCCGATAAAAAAGGACGTAAACCTATGCTGTATTGTGGGCTTTTACTTTTTATTATAGGAACAGCAGCCATCTATTTTACCTCAGATATTTATGTTTTATGGGCAATGCGTTTTCTGCAGGCGTTCGGAGGAAGTGCCGGAATCGTTATTGGCAGGGCTATCATTATTGATCTTTACGATAAACAGAAATCGGTAACGATCTTTTCCCAGCAGTCTCAGATCAGTGGTATTGCTCCCATTGTCGCACCTCTATTGGGAAGTGTTTTCCTTAAATTCTGGGGCTGGAACAGTTCTTTTGCTTTTTTATGCATCATGGGGCTGATAACGCTTTTCATGGTTTACAAATATGTACCGGAAACCAATAGCAGAATTAATCTTCCGGATGATGAACTGTTGAATGAAAAAGGATTAAAAGATCAGCTGAAAATGATCATTTCCAATAAAGATTTTATCAACAGTACGATGGTAGGAAGTCTTGCTTTTGCATCCCTTATTATCTACATTTCGAATGCACCATTCCTGTTTATGGAAATCCATGGGTTCTCAAGCGGTGTGTTCAGTTTTATATTTGCTTTTAACTCTCTGGCCTTGATAACGGCAGCGTATATTACCCCTAAGCTGATCAAAAGAATTAGTAACTCAACGCTTTTATTTACGGCTACCATTGTACTGCTGGTGGTGTGTTCTCTCCATATTCTGATTGCTGCAGAAAACGTTTCTGTAGCCCTGGAAATTGCAATGCTTTATCTGTCATTACTGGCCATCGGTATTTTGTTTCCTATCACATCAGCCCATGCGCTATCTCCATTTAAAGAAGGAAGAGGAACAGCAGCTGCATTACTTGGATTCATGCAATTGATGGTTACATTCTTAATGTCAGGGCTGATAGGTCTTTTAGAAGCAGATTCCATCATCCCGATGGTGGTGACACGTTCTGCAATGGCATTAATCGCAGTGTGGTTCGGATACCGTATTTTTAAGGCTCAAAAAGTAACAGCTTAAGTATCTGTTCTCATACAACAGAAAAACTAATCCTCTTATTTGATCCTGTTGTCATACTATCCGGACACTTAATCAAGTAATTTTTGTAAAAAATCACCAAAGGGTTCTCTTTGCATAAAATTTAAAATATGAAAAGAACCCTTTCGACGGTTTTATGCTGTTTAATGCCATTAGGGTATTGGGTAAGTGCACAATCAGGGCTCTCTGCGGAGCTGAAAACAGAATATATTCCGGGCTCAAACTATATCCGCCCTGAAGACAGCACAAAGACGAATTCTAAAAGTGATTTTAAAAGGATCGATCTTAATCTGAGTATTCCGTTATCTGTAAAAAAAGATACCGATGGGAAAGTAAGATTGTGGTCTATGCTGCTGAGCGGGTCTTATGCAAAGATGACACACAAAAATTACGAAACCCAATTATTTCCGGATCAGATGTTGAATGCGCAAGTCGGAATACAGCATATGAGACCTTTGGGTAAAAAATGGAGTATGATGATGACCGCATCCGTGGGAGTTTATACAGACCTTGAAAGAGTCAGTTTTGATGATGTACTGGGGCAGGGAGGAGTTTTGTTTATCAGACATTTTAACCCCAATCTTTCATTGGGTGGAGGGCCGGTACTTACCACTGCTTTTGGAGTTCCTATGATTTTACCCTGGATTTATCTTGACTGGAAAACGAATGGAAAGATAAAATTCAGCCTCAATTTCCCACAAGGAATGGAAGCCGGTTATATGTTTTCAGACAAATTTGCTTTAAAAGCTGTTGTAGACCTTAACGGGATGACTGTTGAGAGAAATGTAGGCGGAAAATCTATGTTGCTGGGTTACCAGCAGATCACTGCAGGACTTAGACCGGAATTGAAAATCAATGACAGACTTACGTTACGTCTCACAGGTGGAACAGCAATACTGAGAAGCTTCAGCGAAAATGACCGAAAGATCAAAAGTATTTTCAGAGACAAAAAAGTAGCAGATCCAAAATTTGCAAGTACATTCTACGCCGCAGTATCACTGCGCTGGAATCTGCCATAAAATAAGAAAGGGAAGGTATTAAAACACCTTCCCTTTTTATAATAAGTTATTTCTTTATTTGCTGATCAGTTTCTTGTACACCACCTGATTAAGTAATTCTTCTTTTCGGGTACGGGAAATAGGAAGCTCAATTTTATTAATGAAAAGCCGCCCTCCGGAGATCATATCGATATGGGTGATATTGATGAGGTATGACTTATGAATCCTGAAAAAGTGATCTGAAGGAAGCGATTCTTCAATAGCCTTCATCGTCTGATGGATAATCAGCGATTTATCTTTAAAATGAAGCTTGGTATAATTCTGCATACTTTCAATGTAAAGAATATCTACCCAGGAAACCTTAATAAAGGAATCGGACTGCCTCACGTATAGAAAAGGATCATCCAGTGAAGTATTCTTTTTCAGTTTTTCACTGATGATAAACTGCTGTTGTGCCCTATTTACTGCCTGATAAAAACGGTTAAAAGCAATAGGCTTTAAAAGATAATCTGCTACCTGCAGACGAAATCCTTCCAAAGCATATTCGGAATAAGCTGTGGTAAGAATACACAAAGGCGGATTTTCAAGCTGTTCCAGAAACTCCAGACCGGAAAGATAAGGCATATTGATATCCAGGAAAAGGAGGTCTATTTCACTCTCCTTTACTTTGGTGTCAGCTTCCAGGGCTGTGGCACAGGTTCCCTCAACCGATAAAAAGTCAATCTGATCAGCCAGTTCTTTAAGATGGAATCTTGCCAGAGGTTCATCATCTATAATCAGGCATTTCATTTTAGGAATAATATTACTCATGATGGTCAGATAGCGTTAGTCGTAAAGTTATTTTAAAGATATGATTATCTGTTTCAATTTTCAGATCATGGGAATCCGGATATTGTAGTTTTAAACGTTTTTTTACATTTTGAAGACCAATTCCTCCTGTTCCGTCTTTCTTTTTATAAGTAGCCATATCCGAATAGGAATTTTCAACATAGAAATAGAGGTGGTTGTCTTTCTCTTTACAGGAGATTTTTATATACCCTTTATGGCCGGGCAGCCTGCAGACGTATTTAAATGCATTTTCGATAAAAGGAACGAGAAGCAGTGGCGCAATAAAGGCTTTCCTATTCCCGATTTCCCAGTTTGCTTTCACATCAAGCTCATTTCCCCATCTCAGTTTTTCTACCTCAACAAGGTTTTGAAGGTATTCAACATCTTTATCCAAAGGAACCATGGCTTGGTTACAATGATACAGCTGATACCGGAGAATATCCGAAAATTTCATCAGTAGAAAATCTGCAAGCTGCGTATCCGTTTTCATCAGAATATGAATATGATTCAGAATATTAAATACCACATGAGGATTGATCTGATCCTGCAAAAGCTTAAGCTGGTTTTCCAGATGAGCCTGCTGAAGGAGAATGTGATCACGTTCTATTTCCCCGTGTTCCTGATAAAATTTAATTCCGCAGGCAGCCCCATTAATAAGGAAAGAGGCAGGGAGAGCAATATAAAATCCTTTCCATAAAATAGGAATCTGTTCCGAAAAAGAGGCGGGAAGCACTGTTTGAGTACTCCCTTCGACATAAGTAAATATCAGAGAGTATATAAAACTTAATGCAAAAATAATAAGAGTTGCTTGAATGAGGAATAATCTCATTTTCTTTAAACGTAATGCTTTTGGAAGAAGCTTTGTCGTGAGAAAATGAGTGAAGAAGAAAGAGGTAACGGTTATCACTACAGTCTGAAATACAGCTGTAGATCCATCGGATGTAGCCTGAAAATTACTCCAGATTGCCACCGCAAAAACGAGCCAGAAAATAGCGATGAAAATATATTTTCTTAAAATAAAAGATCTTGTCATGGGTGGTTATAAAGTAGATTGATAAAAAAATTAGAAACTGCAGGGAAAACAGTTTCTAACAGGTAAAGATAATTTAAGTTTTTTAGAATAGGAAATAACCTATCCCGAGGGAAAAACTGTGGGGTTTGGACTTAAATTCTTTACTAATGCTTGTAAGGCCGGTCTCATATCTTAGATCTACCGTGAAATTTTTATAGTCTAATCCTACCCCTCCCGTAACTCCAATATTGGATTTGTCAAACTTTTTAAAACCTTCCTGAAGAGCCTGAGAAGTAGATAAATTATTATTAAAAGCATAGCTGTAAACACCTCCGGCGAATACCCTTACATTGAAATCATCAGTCTTAATGAATTTATATCCTACCATTACAGGGATATCAATAGCGTTCCATGAAAGTTTTGAAGAGCTTCCGTCTTGGGACTCGAATGATGTTTTCCTTTTGTTGAAGAGTGCTTCTCCTTGTACATACAGGCTTCCCAGGTCTACTCTTGTCATAACTCCCGCCTGATAACCGAAGCCGTATTTCCCTTCCAAGGAAGAAGATTCCGTTGAGGTTTTTGTAAAATTTGTTCCTCCCTTTATTCCGATGTGAAAAGCTGGGGTTTGCTGTGCTTTAATGTCTATGGTGCAGGAAATGCACAATAATAGAGAGCTCAAGGCTAAAAATTGCTGCTTCATAAATTAAGTGTTGTTAAAAATCTGATGCAAAACAACAATTATGAAGCAGGAGATGAAATTTTATTTGATGAACGGCAGAGATGCTTTGACAAGGTTCTGTTTTCGGGTGAAAAATAAAAGCCGGAAGTTTGCTACTCCCGGCTTTCTATTACTAATAAGGTTGTTCTTCACAGATAGAAGGAGGAATGCATCCACCTCCGCCTCCGCCAGGATTTCCACCACCTCCTACAGCGATGCATTGTCCCGGACTTCCGTCTTCATACATTTCACAGGCATTTCCCCAGGCACACTGGCAGTCATCCTGACAATTATAGGAATTTCCTCCCATATGACAGCCTCCGATACCGTTGCCCAGAATTGCAGATAAGTCTTTTCTCAAAAGTTTTTTCATTTTTTTCATGATTAAATTTGGTATTAAATGTTATAGTTTAAAATTGTACATCCTTGTAAATATAATAAAATTGCGTTAATTAATTGTAAATGAATTATATGTATGGTGTTTTTTTATACTAAAATAAGCCACTTCAAGAGTGGCTTATTGATAATGAGATAGATGATATGCTCCGTTTTAGAAACTGAAATCCTTTTGATACAGCAGATATTCTTTTTTGAAAAGAGGGATAGTCCCTTCATACCTGAGAGGAGCTATTCCAAAACCATAAAACATATCTGCCTGAATTTTGCCTTTTACAGAAAATACTCCTTTTCTTTCAGGAATAAATGTCAATCCTAAAGATGAAAGGGCAGAAGCTCTTCCTCTTAATCCGGAATTGGCAATAGGAATAGAAATAAATAGCAGTCCTACGGCTCCTTTAGCCTCTAAACCTGCTTCAGCAGATAAGTTTCCTTCCACACCGGTGATGGCGGGATCTGATTTCTTTTGAAGATTGATATTCAGTGCCGGAGTTTTGCTTATCAGGAAGTTGGCATTTCCTTCAAGATCCAAAAGCTGTCCCTGTACCTTTCCTGTTGCCTGTACTCCAAGAAATGGTCCTGCAGAAATGGTGGGGCTTAAAATAAGACCAGTAGGCCCCAAGACAATAGGAACGATAGGAATATTCAGATAATCTGTCGTGCTGGCTGTATAGCCCAGGCTTCCTACAATACTTGCAGAGCTCTGAAGTTTAATGTCATCCATGATGAGGTTGACATAAAAATCAGATAAATGACCCCACGAAAAAGTGATATTATAATCAATTTTTGGAGTAAATCCGCCCTTTACGTTCACACTGGAAGTTCCTGCCGAGGATAAGGGAAATGAAAAGGTTTTATCAAAATCAAAACGGTTGAAAGCAACTACTTTTTGATTTTGGAGATTCCTGGCTTCAATAGAAAGTATTTTACGATTGATCTCCTGAGAAACCAAACCCTCTACGGGAACATAATTCACCATTTTTCCATTGATATTAATGGGCGCTTTATCTGATGGATCATACACTCCGCTCAGGGTTCCGCTATAGATAAATTCTTCAAGTTTTGCACTGGAAGTTTGTACCGTGAAGCCGTTATTTGATTTGGAAACAGAGCTCACTTTTGAAAGTATTGTGCTCACCTGGTTACCTTCTACTTTTGTACCGACAATAACAGTTCCTGCCAAAATACTGTCTGTTTGTGGAGTACTGCGGTTAAATGTAATTTCCCCGTCATTGTGGGCAGAAATTGCATTTACCGATTCATCACTCAAGATAATAACATTTTTCTGTAAAGTCAGTTTTCCTAATGTCTTCATAGGAACAGACTGTGTAGAATTTTCAACAGGAATATCCATTGGATCATCCTGAGAACAAGACGTTAAAAGAAACAAGCAGAAAATAGAAAAAAAGATAGAGATATAAAATTTTCTGCTGATTTTGAAGAGGT
Organism: Chryseobacterium sp. MEBOG07; assembly: GCF_021869745.1. Classification (NCBI taxonomy): domain Bacteria; kingdom Pseudomonadati; phylum Bacteroidota; class Flavobacteriia; order Flavobacteriales; family Weeksellaceae; genus Chryseobacterium; species Chryseobacterium sp. MEBOG07. The sequence goes on along the minus strand of NZ_CP084579.1, from coordinate 210,646 downwards.
TAGATTTCATTTTCATAAACAGTGATTTTAAGTTTCTATCTAATTTAGATGAATTATTTAACGCTCCCAAAAGAATTATATTAAATTACTGTCAATAACATAATGATTTTCAGTGAGATTTACATTTTGTCCCGTTAATCGTGAATACGAATTTCCAAGATATAGGAAATGAAAAACCCGCTTCGATGAGAGCGGGTTTGTATAGATTATTTTTTTAAAATCAATGCTAAAGGAATAGAAACAGTAGAAGATACCGGTTTTCCTTTATCTTCTGCCGGCTTCCACTTGCCTTTGTCTTTTATACGGTAAAAAGCGGCTTCAATGAATGCATTTACATCTTCATTATTTCCTTTTACGTTGGGGTCAAGAGCATTTCCTTTGGAGTCTACAACAAAAGTGATTGTTGCTTTGTAAGCATCTGAAGAAAAGTTGAGAAAGCCAAGATCCACTGCTTCATTTAAAAGCTTTTGGAAAGCGGCTTTACCTTTATCGTATTCAGCTTCTTTAGTAACCTTTCCTTTTGCGGGTGGATCTGCAGCGATCATTTTCTTATCCTCAACTGAAGCTTTATCCAAAGCATCCTTGTAGGCTGCAATTTTATCCTCGGTCAGAAGCCATTCTTTCTTGGTTTTTAAATCATTAGGCTTAGGATATTTGTTATACAGAGCCGCTTTCTTTCTTTCATAGCGGGAATCTGCCCTTTGAAATTCAGAAATCTGGGCGCTGCCGAAAATAAAAGTGAAAATGAATGCTGATGCTAAGACCTTTTTCATGATTTATTAAGCTTTTACAATATTAATAATTACTTCAGTTGCCTTTTCCATACTTTCCAATGCTACATACTCGTAGGGTCCGTGGAAGTTGATTCCTCCTGCGAAAATATTCGGACATGGAAGCCCCATATAAGAAAGCTGTGCACCGTCCGTTCCTCCTCTGATCGCTTTGATCTTAGGCTCAATACCAGCTTCAGTCATTGCTTTTGCAGCAAGATCTACAATGTGCATTTTACCTTCAAACTGCTGCTTCATGTTTCTGTATTGCTCTTTGATCTCCACTTCAGCGGTTCCTTCGCCATGCTTCTGGTTGAATTCACCGATTTTCCCTTCCATGAATTTCTTTCTGGCTTCAAATTTCTCTGCATCATGATCACGGATGATGTATTGAAGTTTTGCTTCAGAGATGTCAGCCGTAATATCCATTAAATGGTAGAATCCGTCAAAACCTTTTGTTGTTGAAGGAGTTTCGTTAGCCGGAAGTGTTTGAGCAAATTCAGCTGCTAAAAGAGCTGCATTGATCATTTTTCCATATGCATAACCTGGGTGAACGCTCAATCCGTGGATTTTTACAACAGCTCCGGCAGCATTGAAGTTTTCATATTCCAGCTCTCCAACTTCTCCACCGTCCATGGTATAAGCCCACTCTGCACCAAATTTAGCGACATCAAATTTATGGGCGCCTCTTCCGATTTCTTCATCCGGAGTAAATCCTATAGCGATTCTTCCATGTTTGATCTCTGGATGAGCGATAAGGTATTCTGCAGCAGTTACAATCTCTGCACAACCTGCCTTATCATCAGCACCAAGAAGGGTTGTTCCGTCAGTAGTAATTAAGGTCTTACCGACGTATTTTTTTAAGCTTTCAAATCTTGAAGGGGATAATGTGAATCCTGTTGCCTGGTTCAAAAGAAGATCATTTCCATCATAGTTTTCCCAAACCTGAGGCTGTACATTTTCTCCACTGAAATCCGGTGAAGTATCATAGTGTGAAATAAATCCGATAGTAGGTCTGTCATCATTTTCAAGGTTAGAAGGAACATATCCCATAATATAACCATGCTCATCAATTGAAACATTTTCCAGACCGATAGTCTTCAGTTCTTCAGTAATATAGTTGGCAATATCCCACTGGCGCGGAGTAGAAGGTGTTGCTTCACTTTCTGCATCGCTGGTTGAATATATTTTTACATAGCTAAGAAAACGGTTCAGTAATTTCTCTTTCCACATTGGGTTGAATTCTATTGTACTCATCAGATTTATCATAAATTTTAACAAAGTTAGCAAATTTGATGCTCAGAATACATTATTTGAGAGTTAATATCAGTTATTGAAATTATAAATCAGATATAAAACTTTGAAAATCAAAATAGTGTTAGATTTGTATGTACAGTATACTAAGTAGTTTAGTTTTATTATATTTGAGAAAATCAAAAAGTAACAATGTTTCTTACCGAATGTCCTAGAGATGCGATGCAGGGATGGGGAGAATTTATCCCTACCGATAAAAAAATCGATTATATCAACTCCTTGATGGATGTTGGCTTTGATGTGCTGGATTGTCTGAGTTTTGTTTCTCCAAAAGCAATTCCACAGATGGCTGACTCTGATGAAGTGGCTGAAAATATTGATAAATCACGTTCCAAAACGAAAGTTTCTGCAATTATCGGAAACTACAGAGGTGCCGAAAAAGCATTGAAACACTCATCCGTAGATATTCTGGGCTTTCCGTTTTCTATTTCTGAAACCTTTCAGCATAGAAATACCAATAAAAGTCAGGAAGAAGCTTTTGAGGAGATTATTAAAATGCTTGAGCTGACAAGAGGTGAGGGAAAACAACTGAATATCTATTTTTCCATGGCTTTTGGGAATCCTTATGGTGAAATGTGGAAATGGGAAGATGTAGACCAGTGGGCACAAAGATTCTCAGATATCGGTGTGAAAGACATTTTATTGTCAGATACAACCGGTGTGGCAACTCCGGAAACCATTGCTCTTTTGTTCGAAAAAATACCTTCAAAATACCCTGAGATCAACTTCGGAGGACATTTTCATAACCGTTATGAAGATTCTTACTCGAAATTAAAAGCGGCTTATGATAAAGGCTGCCGAAGATTTGACAGTGCTATCAAAGGAATTGGCGGCTGTCCTATGGCTAAAGATGATCTGGTAGGAAATATGCCTACCGAGCAGGTAATCAACTTTATGAGTGTTGAAAAAGCAGAACATAAGCTGAACCTCCTGAACTTTGAAAGTTCTTATAACAAAGCGAAGGATATTTTTCATTTTTAAATAGTTATAAAGAATAAAAAAATCAATAGGAGCGGGCTTTAGCCCGCTTTGCTATATTAAGATACACATGGCTTTAGCCAAAACATAATTAAATTAACCCCAAAATCAACAAAATGTCTCCAATCATCTCACCCTCCGAATTAAAGAACCTTTCTACAGAAAATCTTATCATTCTTGATGCAAGAACAGGAAAAGAGATAAGGCAAAACTATCTTGAAAAGCATATTAAAGGAGCAAGATTTATTGATCTGGATAAAGATCTGGCTGAGATAGGAGAAGATGCTGCTTTTGGTGGAAGACATCCGCTTCCTTCCGTAGAAAAATTTGCTGAAACATTGTCAAACCTAGGGATCGCTGAAAACTCTCACGTTGTTGTGTATGACGATAAAAATGCTTCGAATGCAGCAGCAAGAGCATGGTGGATGTTAAGATCTTTCGGCCTTGCAAATGTTCAGGTTCTTGATGGCGGAATGCAGGCAGCCGAAAAAAATAACTTTGAATTTTCTTCAGGAGAAGAAGTTTTTAATAAGGCTGTTTTGATTGAAAAAAATCAATGGAACCTTCCGATTTCGAGCCTGGAAATTGTTGAAAATGAATTAAAAAACGATTCTTCTACGGTCATTGATGTAAGAGATGCCTATCGATACAGAGGTGAGTCTGAACCAATAGATCTGGTTGCGGGGCATATTCCGGGAGCGATCAATATTCCTTTTTCTGAAAACCTTGATGAAAACGGTAATTTTCTGAGTCCAGAAGTTTTAAAAGAAAAATACAGTCAGTTATTACAAAATAACCCTGAGCATCTTATCATTCACTGTGGGTCAGGCGTTACTGCGTGCCACACTATTTTGGCTCTGGATTATGCAGGTTTTCCAATGCCGGATCTGTACGTAGGATCCTGGAGTGAGTGGAGCAGGAGAGAAGGGAAAGAAATTGCAAAAGATATTTAAAAAACAAAACCCCGAAAGAATTCTTTCAGGGGTTTATATTGTTAAGAGTAATTAAAGCATTCCAAGCTCAAACTTCGCTTCTTCACTCATCATATCCTTATTCCAGCTCGGTTCGAAAGTAAGCTCTAAATCTACACTTTTTACAAGCTCTACTTCAGCCACTTTATCTTTTACTTCCTGTGGTAGCGTTTCTGCAACAGGACAGTTGGGAGTCGTAAGTGTCATTATAATTTTTACGTCAGCATCATCGGAGATCTGGACATCATAAATCAGTCCTAATTCGTAAATATCTACCGGGATTTCGGGGTCATATACGGTTTTTAGTACACCAATGATTTCCTCACCAATGTCAGCAATTTGATCGTCTGTAAATTTCATTTTTAATCTAGATTGATATTCCTTTTCAACAAATCTTCCTGACGCATGCGCCGGAAAATATTTGCCAAAGTTAAGACATCTTTTTCACAATAGTCAACAATTCTCTGCAAGTCTTTTTCTATGTAGTAAATTGATGAAACCATTGAGCCGTCAATATCATCTTTCGGAGTTGGAATGCCAAAGACATGCGCCAGTAATTCCAGTGATACAAAACTCTTATAATCCCCGAACTTCCACAGTTCCATAGTATCTATATGAGGAACCTCCCAGGGTTTTTTCCCAAACATCTGAAACGGAGCTGGGGGCTGCATCCCATTGATAAGGTATCGTCTGGCAATCCAGGGAAAGTCAAATTCCTTTCCGTTATGAGCACACAGAATAACATTATAGAGCCTGGGACTGTTGAAAATTTCTCCAAATTCCTGAAGCATTTTCTTTTCATCATGTCCGGAAAAACTTTTTATTTTTAAAGTATCATTCTTTTCAATCATCCCGATGGTGATGCAGATGATTTTTCCAAACTCAGCCATAATACCGGCTCGTTCATAAAATTCTTCTGCCGAGATTTCTTCCTTTCTCTGGAATCTGGTCTTTTTGTCCCACAGATATTGCTCTGTTTCGGATAATTCGTCCCAGGATCCTGACTGTGGAACCGTCTCAATATCAAGGAATAAAACTCTTTCTAAGGGTATGGTCTGTATCATATGTGTTTTTGTTGGTATCTATCCTACCTGCATTCCATTTTTTGCAGGCAATGAAGGGGCTAAAAGAGTAACATCTTTTTTATCATCACCATACAATCCTAAAACAAGACATTCGCTGAAGAAGTTGGCAATCTGCTTTTTAGGGAAATTAACCACGGCTAAAATCTGTTTTCCTACCAGTTCCTCTTTTTCATAAAGAGAAGTAATTTGTGCCGATGATTTTCTGATTCCCAGATCTCCAAAGTCTATTTCCAGCTGGTAAGATGGGTTTCTTGCTTTTTCAAAATCATTCACTGAAATTATCGTTCCGCATCTGATGTCTATTTTTTCAAAATCTGCCCAGGAGATGTCTGGTTTTACTGTCATGGTAATTCGTTGATTAAATGTTCTACTTCTGTTTTCTGCTCTGCATATTTTTGTTGTAATACTGATCCTTCACCCATTCTTTTGTAATATTCCAACGCTTTTCCGCCGAAGAATTTTTTATGAAAATCTGAAACCTCCGGAATCTGCGGAAATACTTTGTGAAAAAGCATCTCATAATACGCCTGAAATTCTCTTTCATTTTTGTCTTCAATTACCTGTCCGGGAGCTTTCTGTCTTACATGAAGCATTTCGTGAGCCACCATATTCAGAACAAGGTTCAGGTCAAAATCAAATAAATTTCTTGGGATCATTACCGTTTGCGGTCCACCCAGACCTCCTTCTGCTGTAAGAAGCATTGAAGTGGGAGAAAGCTCTTCCCTGAATCCAAATCCTGCAAAGTTCTCATGTTCAAGATCAAAAGAATGGATCAGATATTTTGCAGCATCCAAAATCTGGTCATGCTCTTTGTAAGCCTCAAGGTGTAAGTTGATCTGCTCGAAATTCATCTGAAATATGTTTAATAACAAATGTATTAAAATATTGAGAAATTAAGAAAATATTTGAAGATTAAAGAGTTGAGAAATGTATATGATATTTTACAATAAAGAGATCATTGAATTTGTCCTCTATTACAGAAGAAAACGTTAATTTTGAAAAAAACATAACCCAAATGCACTTGAAAAGATTATTTGTAATTCTACTTTTTTTATCCTTTTATTTAGGCAAGTCTCAAGCACTCCCAGCCTTTACGCCAACTCCATTTGCTTCTTCTCAATGTAATAACTTAATGGGAAACTATAATAATCAGTGGAAGCCCAGCCATGGAAGTCCTAATGTTATAGATTTAGGCTGTGGTAATAAAGTGGTTCGATTATATAGTAAAAATGATAATATTACAAATAGAAAATCAGAGGGAGTATTTATTGATTTAAATAATATAGGGATCAATATTGATACTTCTAAAAAATATAAAATAATCGTTTCCTATCGTTATTCCTTACCTCATAACCCCAATAGAGCCATTAATTTTGATGTATATCTTGCCAATGGTATGATTGAAAAGTCAAATAATAATTGTGATGAAGAAACATTCCCGAATGTATCAGAAAAGATGAAAATTCTTACTTTTAATAATGGGGAGGTCTTGCAGGATACATATACTTGTCAAGTAAAATCTAAAGAACAAGGACAAATAATTCCTAATAAGTCTTATAAGTATTTGTGGATTACATCCAATTTGAATACAACTCTAAATTTTAGAGAATACGTAGATATTGATAAAGTTGAAATGTATTATGATGGTAATTCAGGTTCAGGTTCTAATGATTGTAATTTACCACCACCTACTATGCTGAAATATTCAAATTTAACAGATACTTCGGTGAGATTAGAATGGAATGTAGCTGTTGGAACAGGGCTATGGTATGATATTAGATTATATAATAATTCAACAGGGACATTAGTATATAGTAATAATTATCATCCTTTACAAAAAGATTACACCGATCTTAGCCCTGATACTCCTTATACTTTTACAGTTGCCCATGCTTGTTTAAATAATCATGAAAATAATGATGTTAGAACAATTAGTTTTAGAACTCAATGTGCTCCTGATTTGACAATAAATACACCGGTAATAAAAAATAATATTTATCAGGCTAGTAATTCTATTGTTGCATTGTCAAATATTAGTGATGGATTACTGGTAAAGTATAAAGCAAAAAATTATGTATCTCTCCAACCAGGGTTTAGTGTGAAAGCAACAGATAGTAATAGCTTGTTTCATGCCTATATCGGTGATTGTTCTGGAGGTTCTCCTACATCTTCCCAGAGACAAAATGGTTTAATTTCTTTAGATTTAAAAAGCGAAGAACGCATGGCAGCAATTTCAGACATTGAAAACTATTCTAGTAAAAGAAATGACGAAAAAATAATTTCAAATTCAAATTTTGAAATTTACCCGAACCCTGCATCAACATATTTTGATATTAATACAGATCAGGAAAAAGTAATTTCCTGGGAAATGTATGACCTTTCCGGAAAAATGGTACAAAAGGGGAACTCCAATAGAGTAGATGTACGTTCTATTCCTGATTCAAACTATCTTATAAACATTACTTTTGAAAACATGAGAGTGTCAAGAAAAATAATTATAAAACATTAACTTAGAATATAAGTTTTTCTGGATAGAATCATAAGCATGATATTTTAGTTAATAATTCTAAAATATCATGCTTATGTAAAACCCGGCAGCCTTTAAAGGCTGCCGGGCTATTTAAACTAAAAAATAAATTAAGGATGTTCATTTCTTGCTTTGATGACCAGATTTACTAAATCTGAGCCTCCGCTTGCAAAATTATCACTCGGATTATGAGCGCTTTGAGTGGCTACAGCATACGGAGAGCCGTCCCAATATCCCCAGAAAGGGCCGCCGCTTTGTCCAGGCCATATATCTGCTTTGTGGCTCATGCTTTCGTTATCATCTGCACTCCAGAAGTCTCCGTCCAGAGCAATTCCTGTTTGGTAAGTGGGTCTTTGGGTTCCTGTAAGGTCTCCCGGATATCCTGCGTGAGTCCAGTAAGCACCTCCATCCCAAGAATCGGAATATGATTTTGAGCCTAACCAGCCTGTGCTGTTTCCGATAGGTCTGTCTAATACAATCACTACATAATCATATTGTATCTCTGTCGAATCAATGCTAGGGCCTGCTACTTTATACTTATAATACGTTAATGTACCCCAGGCAGTTCCGTAAGGAGCGCTTCCGTTGTAATACATGGGTGTGAATTTCAGCCATCCTGTTGTATTATTAGGCTGCCAGTCTACAATATGAGAGCAGGTAAGAAGGTGTCTTGGTCCGATCATTACACCGCTTCCTGAGCCTAAAGAACTTTCTACTCTGCCCACACATCTCCACGGATAAGCAGTAGAATTATATACTTTTCTTTGATCTGCACCGAAAATAGTTCTTGCATTTTCAGGAGTCAGGAAAGAATCTCTGTCAATGAATTTAGGTTTACGGTCTCTTTTGGGTTCCAGTTTGGGATTGTATTCAAAATCAGCATGGGTAGGATAGAAATGGTCAGTTTCCAGCGATCGGTTTTCTGCTGTTTTTTCATCCATGGGCATTCCTATTGTTTTCATTCCTTTAGGAAAAGTTCTTCCGTTAATGGTTTCCATGGCTGGAAGCTGGCTGAATAATTTTTCAATTGCTGCAGGTTTTTCAGTTAGTTTTGCTTTAACAGCTCTAAGTCTTAAAACTTCTTCTGCTGTCATTGGGTTGTTGTTTTCAATTTTAGACATGATTATTATTTTTAATCTGGTATATTCCTACTCTTTTGATGGCTTTTCGGATTCCGCCGGTAGTGGTTTTATGATTAGGTGAATATTTTTTGTGAAAATTCTGCCGGGATGCTTTCCGTTTGGTTGATCTGAGCGGCTCCCATTGCTGCTAATGCGATAGCAACCTGCTTATCCAGGATTTTTCGGACGATATTACCATTGGTCGCACGCAATATTTTACAGAAGTGATACGTGAAATACCCTCGTATCTGACCGCTGATATTTCCTTCCATAGAAACCTGATTGTCTTTCGCGGCAGCCCATAACGTATGATTCATTCCGGCAACAGGGATCAATGCTTTAGTCAGAACAGTTGATTTTTTAGCATTTTTAGAAGATTCCATTTCACTGGCATATGTCAGATAAAATTCATCCTCAAGCATTGGAGGAATATAACGGGCAGTTTCATTAAGGAGGTCTGCTTCCAGTCCAAGATCCATTTTTCGGGTTCCAGTTCCGGAATAACAACAGTCGAAGATGACCTCCATATTCACTCCTGGTTTTAGCTTGCTGAGAACGGTTTTAAAATCATCATCACGGATGACCCCATTATTGGCATAGTCGTGCGGACAAATAGCTTCATCCAGACCATCCAGTTCCAGATCTAACCCGATATTAGCCACTCGGGTTCCGTGTCCTGAATAATAAAAAACAAGAGAATCTCCTTTTACACTGGTACTGATGATCGATTTCAGATAGTTTAATATATTCGCTCTTGTGGCATTTTGATTGGTCAGGATTTTAATCTTTGCCGGACTAAAACCACAGATCACCAATGTGTTGGCCATATCCCTCGCGTCATTTACGCAGCCATTAAGATCCGGTCCTCCGTATCCGATAGGTGCATAATCATTGATTCCTACGATGAGTGCTTTTTTCATTGTATTAGTTTTAAAATAATCCCTACTCTGTTTCGGCTTTTCGGGTTCTGCCTTCCTTTGTTTTTCTATGACAAAATTCCGTCATTCTACAGAACAAAAACAGAGGATAAAACCGTATTTTAGTAAAGGGAAAAGCCCCTTTTTAATTCTGTATGAGGATGTTATGTTATAAAAAATCCGGCAGCTTGAAAAGCTGCCGGATGGGTAAGTAGGATGTAAGGATGTTTATGTTATGAGATAAAATAAGATCAGAAAATTGAAATATTCTATCAACACAGATCGTGTTTTAAAGCAAAGAGCACCAAACCGGCTCTGTTTTTTATATCCAGTTTTACAAAAACGGAATCTCTGTAGCCATCAATTGTTTTGGGGCTGAGGCACATCTTGTCTGCTATTTCTTTGTAGGTAAGCTCACTGCAGGCCCATCTTATAAAATCTTTCTCCCTGTCTTTCAGTTCCGAAAGTAAAGAGGCAGTTTTTATTTCTTCTGTTTTTACTTTCAGAAGTTTCTGGGCCACAAAATCAGTATAAAAACTCCCTTTTTCAAATACAGTGTCGATCGCCTGAAAGAGGATAGAAGGCTGCATGTCTTTGAGTAAGTATCCTTTAGCTCCTGCCTTTAGCATTTTAATCAATGTTTTTTCATCATCATCCATTGTCAAAGCAATGACTTTGATGTCAGGATAGTGCTCACTAAGCCATTCTGTAGTTTCTATGCCGTTTTTATAAGGCATGTTGACATCCATCAATACAACATCCGGCAATTCGGACGCTTTTTCTATGCCAGCAATAAAATCTTCTCCGTTGGGATGGTTCATGATCACCCTATATTGAGGATTTTCTGAGATCATATTTTCCAATGCTTTGGAAATTAAAGTATGATCATCCACGATGGCTATGGGAATGGTTTTCATAATAAATTTTTGTGATAGGTTATCAAAGTTTGTGTTCCTTTGTTCAGTTCCGATTGTATAGACAGTTCAGCATGAATAAGCTTGGCCCTCAATTTCATGTTTTTCAATCCTGAACCGTCCTGAATATTGCTCGTATCAAAGCCTTTTCCATTGTCTGAGATACTAATGTGTAATTTTTCACAGTCATCTTCCATTTGTATAGAAACATTTTTGGCTTTTGAATGTTTCAAAACGTTATTGATACTTTCCTGGATGATTCTGAAGAGGATCAGCCCATGTTTCGGCGAAATATCAATGTCCTGTTTCTGAGTGACGAATTCTATTTTTAATAATTTCAGTTTTTTGATCCTTTGAACCTCTCTTTCTATGGATTCTGCCAGTCCGAAATGAATGATTTGTTCGGTAATCAATGTTTTGGATAAGTTTCTTATATCCTGTATACATTCGCCTAAAAGGTCATTCAGTTCCATCAGATCTTCTTTTTCCGTGTTTTTTAACTTCGTAATCAGTTGATTTTGTCGTAACCTGACCACGGAAAGTTTTTGCCCAAGATCATCATGCAATTCCTGCCCGATATAATTGAGGGTCTGTTCCTTCATTTCCACCTGAGAAGTGGCCAGTTCTTTTTCAAACCGCAGATCTTTTTCCTTTTGCTCTATCAGCAGCGTTGTTTTTTTCTTGATAAAAACAGCATAAATGAAGATCATTGTCAAAACAACGATGAATAAAGTAATGGTAAAGATGATGACCAAGTTATTCTCTTCCATATCTAAGAAGCATTTATCTGTTTCTGTCTTGTTTGTTCCAAATTAAACCCAATATAAGGATGCTGTTGCTGATCAAATTCAACATAAATAAAATGAAGAAATAAATATTCTCCGAAACCGTAGTCCTGAAAAAGAAAATAGGAATACTTCCTATAAAAAAGATCAGTAAAGCTACTGAAATCCAGAAGGGCAGGTAGTTTTTGATTTCTAGTATTTTATCTGAATTAAAGGTTTGGTACAGGAACAAAATAATTGAAAATAGCAGCAGCAGAATATCTACATACAGCATATTAAAAGAAAAATGATGAAGCAGATCATCTTCCGTGTAAAACATTACCGCAATATTGAGGACAAAAAGCATCAGAATAAGCATCTGTATTTTTTTGAGCAGCGGAACATACAACAAATGATAATAATACAGTAAGTATAAAAAAAATACGACCATCAAAAAACCAATGACATAGAATATATCCGTAGGCAGACTCTTCAGCGCAAAGTAGAAATAACAGAAAATATCAATCAGGGAAAACAACAGATATCCGATGATAAAAAACAAATTTTCCTTTCCCGTTTTTCTATATTTTATAATCATTAAAATCATGACTACAATAGAGATGACCATAGATATCTGTTTTCCTATTTCAATATTCCAGTTCATAGTTTTATTTTTTTATGGCATTGTTCCAGACAAAGTTTTTGGTGGCGGAGCCAGATTGGTCATATTCATAGATTCTATTGAAGGTACATCTGTATTTTCCTCGGATGTTGCGGATGTTGCGGATCTCGACATGGCATTGTCTCTTTTTTTCTTTTGGGCAGTAGGGGCCAAAAATATGGTTTGATAGCCTGCATATTCAGGTTTTGCCATTCGGTTTTTAGGATGATTCAAAGGATATTTTCCCATGTAAATCCTGATTCCCGGATTTTTTAAATTTTGTTTTTTGGCATTTTCTTTTACATATTTAATATATCCTTCCATATCTTCCAGCGAAAACCAGTACCATCGGGAATCTGGCTCACCGTTCCTGTATTTGGTGAGAGCTTCATGATTGGTTCTCGTGTATTCATCAAAAAGAACCCGGCCTTCACGATAGCTGATCAGTTTCTTTTTATAACTGTTGCTAAAGGGTTCTTTAGGAGGTTCGGAGCAGCGGGTACAGCTTAGTAAACAAAAAGCGATAACAAATGCTGCACAAAGCGGACTTAAGATTTTAGTAAAAAAGGAAGTTTTCATTTTTATGGTTTTTAATTTTATTGAACAAAATTAGCGAACGGTATAACTATAAAAAAGAGGGAAAACACTGTTTTTTATCCTTTAATAAATCTACGACTTTTTGATATTCAGATGGATAGGAATTGTCAATTTGTTTTCCTTATCAGAAAAAATCCCAATTGTACCCCTAAAAATATAAAAATCTGTGTCTGAGTTTATTCTTAAGGTTTCCCGAAATTGAGGTTGAAATAAAACTCAAAAACAGAAGCATGAAAATCACAATAGTAGGTTATAAAAAAGAAGAGAGGTTCTCGCAGGGGGTTGCCAATGATGAAGATACAGAACTGATTAATTTTTTAATACATAAAGGCTTAGACGTTGCTCCCACCATCTGGAATGATAGAAATGTTGATTGGAGCAGTTTCGATGTCGTTGTCATCAAATCTCCCTGGGATTACCACAATCACTTAAATGAATTCGTAAACTGGCTGGACAACCTTGAAAAATTAGGAGTAAGGGTATTAAATCCTGTTGAGATCATTCAATGGAATAGCGATAAACATTATCTGAAAGATCTTGCAGAAAAACAACTTCCTGTTATCCCTGCTGAATATATTGAAAAAGGTTCCGGATTTGACAACCGTTTCTTTGCGTATTTCAATACGGATAAGCTGGTTGTAAAACCCTGCGTAAGTGCAGGAGCACAAAATACAATCACGGTAAGCATAGATAATTTCAATGAACGTTCTGTGGAAATTGAAACCCTTTTGAAAGAGCAGGATTATATGGTACAGCCATTTGTAGATGAGATCAGAAACGGAGAATGGTCTTTCCTGTTTTTTAATGGAAAATATAGCCATTGTTCATTAAAAACACCTAAAAAAGGAGATTTTAGAGTGCAGCATTATCATGGAGGAAGCATCAGTTACCCTGCTCCGGATCCCTTACACATAGAACAAGCGGGTTCCTATTTGAAAAGCCTGCCACAAGCGACACTTTATGCAAGAGTAGATGGTGTTTTAATCAGCAATTCATTTCAATTAATGGAATTGGAGCTGATAGAACCTTACTTATTTCTGAATGGAGATCACCGTTTATTAGAAAACTATTATGAGGCTTTAATGGCTCTAATGGTATAGTTTTATCTATTTGATTATCAATAATATGAAATTAAAATAAAAACAGGACCAGAAACCTCTTTCCGGTCCTGTTAAACAAGATTAAGTGTAAAATTTAGCCTTCAAAGGCAAAAAAGGATAATTCAAAATGTGTACAGATTTTTATTGATCTTAATCTACGTTTAGGGGAATTGATAGCAATGGTATTTTATTTTTATAAGCCATAATAGCTGTTTTGCTTCGATGGAAAAGAGCTTCCACAAGGTTGTACTTATAGGGAACCATAGTCAAAAGATCTGGGTTCGTCAATCTGATTTCTTCTTCAATAGCCTTGATCACCTCGATGGATTGAATCATTTTAAAGCTGTATTTAATATCATCCAGATCATGCCCCGAATTCAGATCGATATCATGGATCACTTCAGCAAAATCTTCCAGCCTTTCACTTACGTTGAATACCTCTACCTCAGCATTAAATTCATTAATGAAATAATAAATGTCATTCATCGCAGACCAGGTCATATTTTTATGATTGTCGTAAGCAAAGAGAATTTTCCTGATTCCTGTGTATTCTATATGATCAGGAACAATTAATATCGGTTTTTGTATTCTATGGATGGCCCTTGTTACACTATTGCCCAAAAGCCTTTGTTCAAGGGTCTTTTCTGTCATTCCCATAACAATAAAATCACCCCCGTGGAGCTGTATACAGTTTTCCAGTTCTTCAATGAAATTACCGGAAGCCAGATGATGGTCGGTTTCTATAGTGTATAGCACCTTAAGTTCAGTGGCTTTATCTTCAAGTTTTTTTTGATTTTTAAAAGTCTGGGAATAGAAAAAATCTGCTGAAGCCTGAGCATTCAAAGCATGAATAGAAATAGTCTGTAGATTAAACAGTACGATTCTGTATTTATTTTCTTTAGCCATAGAAGCTGCATAATGGGTAGCATTTTCAGCTTCAGGGGAAAAATCTGTGCAGACAATTATTGTTTTCATTGTACCGGATTTAATACTGCAAAACTAGGAGAGACCATTGATTTCTAGTGATAAAAATAATGTGATGTTGCATAAAATGATGATGAAATGTCTTTTTCAGGTGATGAAACGTTAGCCTCCATTTTAAGTCTTCTATTTTACGTTTCAGGGACGGTTTTGGCGGTCTCGGCCAAAATAGGGAGCACTCATATAAAATCTATTTCTATATTTACATTCATAAAATCCCGGATATGAATAGGATTTCTACCATCAGGAAAAATATAGTACGGAATAAGAAGATTCTTTCTACCATGAAGAGAAGGCTCGTGATCTGGGCGGTAGCAGTGGTCACTTTCTGTGTTTTTTCCTATCTTATTGATCCATTTGATCCCGTTTGGAAAGGATATCTGGAAGCTCCGCTGCAAATGATCCTGGAAGATGCCACATGGATTATCTTTTTTTCCATCATTATTTCAGAGGTAAGTATATTTATAGACAGGACTCTTAATAAACTGCTTCCCTGGAGAGACAGAACCATAAAACGACTGCTCATTCAGTGTTTACTCCAGATCGTGGGAAGTGTTATGATTGTGATTATTATTAACGCCATTGTAGACTGTACTTCATTGCAATTACCTGAGATGGATTCCCGCAAAGAATATACACTCCTGGGGCAGTGGATTGCAACCAATCTAGTAATATCTTTGATTATCAGCGCATTCAATACCGTGGATTATTTACTGGAAAACTGGAAAAAAACAGCTGTGGAAGCAGCTCAGCATAAATTGAGGGCATCCAAACATAAGCAAGTAGCTATGGCGGCAGAGCTTCAGGCGCTCAAGCTGCAGATAGATCCTCATTTTATTTTCAATAACTTAAGTGTATTGTCTGAGCTTATTTTGGAAGATCAGCAGCTAGGTTATGACTATTCGGAGAATTTTGCAAGAGTATACCGATACTTGTTGGTCAACTCCAAAAAAGACATCATTGCAGTGGAAGAGGAACTGAAATTTTTAGAATCCTATATTTTTCTGATTGAAAAAAGAATTGGTGAAGGAGTAGTATTTAAAATAGATGTTCAGGAAAAATACAAATCGATGTATACCCTTCCATTGTCTTTACAGCTGCTGGTTGAAAACGCCATTAAGCATAATCAGACATCAAAGGCAAATCCTTTGGAAATAGAGGTTTATACTAATCCTGAAGGAGAGCTGGTGGTATCCAATACATTCCTGCCCTTGATCAATAAGCCGGATTCTTCTGGAGTAGGGCTTACCAATATCATTGCACGGTACGAAATCTTAGGATATCCTAAACCTGTTATTGAAAAAACTGAAGATAAATTTATTGTAAAACTTCCATTGATATGAAGATTAATAAAATTTTAATAGTTGAGGATGAAAGACCCAATGCAGACCGATTAAAAAGACTATTGCTGAAGCTAAGACCCCATATCGAGATTTTGTCTGTAGAAGATTCAATTACCTCAACGGTACATTGGTTGGAAAATAACGTGGTTCCGGATATTATTATGATGGATGTCCGCCTGGCAGATGGACTCAGCTTTGAAATATTTAACAAGCATGAAATTAAGAGTGCCGTCATATTCACCACAGCATACGATGAATATGCAGTACAGGCATTTAAATACAACAGTGTAGATTACCTTCTGAAACCTATTGAAGAAGAAGAGCTGGATGCAGCTTTAAAACGCTATGAAACCTTTATGGATTCTGTCCCGGTATTGGGAACAGCTATTGAAGGACTGCTGAATTATATCCAGCCCAAAGATTACAGAAAACGCTTTCTGATTACTCACCGGGACGGATATAAAACCGTGTTGGCGGAAGATATCTTATACTTTTATACTGAATTGGGAATCAGTAAAGCCATGCTGACTACCGGAGTAGTGGAAAATCTTCCTCAGACTCTGGAAGAACTGGAAAAGCAGTTAGACCCGAAATTCTTTTTCCGCGCCAACAGACAGTTTATCATTCACATAGATTCTGTAAAACAAATTTTCAATCATTTTAATGGAAAACTGAAGCTGGAACTCAGAAAACAACCAGATATAGACGTGATTGTAAGCAGAGAAAAAGCCTCTATTTTCAAATCCTGGATGGATTATTAGTCAACAAAATAAGATAAAGTACATAAAGTTGCCTTTTCAGAGGGCAACTTTTATTTTTCTATAAGGTCGACATGATAAAAAATGATCTCCTCATAAAGTTTGAGGAGATCAGAAATATAAAGAAAGAATATACTTGTAAAAAGCAGATCAGTAAATTTACTTTTTTATGATTTAGCCTTTTAGCAATCTAGCCTTACAAAGGAATAGCATAACCCAAAGAAACAGTAAAACCTCTGTTTTTCACATCAACCCCTTTTTCATCAGAAATATTGCTTAGTCCCAAATTATACCTTCCATCGATAATCATTTTACCAGGACCGGCCGGAATTGCTATACCGGCACCCATTTGTACACCGAAATCTATAGTCTTGGTTTTCCCATAGGCCGCCTTTATTTTATCACTTTTCCCCATCAGGAAGCCAATAGAAGGACCTGCATTTACATATACCGGACCAAAGCTGTATTTAGCCAATACAGGAACCTCGATATAATTGAAATTGTAAGTTTCGTTTCCGAAGCTGTTTTTAAACTTGGTTCCCTTGCTGATAAAGTTAACTTCCGGCTGTATGGAAAAATTCTTCACGCCTGTCTGTATATTTACCCCTAAACCTGCCTGGAAGGATACTTTGGATTTTTCTCCATTCACATTTTTAATAGACTGGTTGGCAAAGTTGATCCCCGCTTTAGGAATCAGTTCTATGCCGGATTCTTTTTTCGTTTCCTTTGTTTGTTGTGCCTGTACTCCCAAACCGAATACAAGAGCCGTGATTGCTAAAAACTTTTTCATTTGATAAAAATTTAAATTAATAACTTATTTTTTGTTGTATTGATACTGCGAAATTATGCCCGTAAATGCCCTGAACCGAGAGTTTTAAATGTGAACCGTATAAATTTGAATCTCAACCGTATTTTTGAAATATTCAACCGAAAAAGAGGTTTTTCTATCGTTTTTATACGCTGAAATGCATGTTTTCTTTTCATTTTTAGTATGATACGCTTCACCTGCGATTAACGACACTTCACCCAACTTCTGAATGAATATCACTATAAGATGAAGTTATTTTGCTGCTGTAAAATTTAAAAACCAATGTTATGAATTACAGAAAAGGATATCTGGTACTTTCACTTACAGCTGCAGCGATACTATACTCGTGTGGTTCGGGGAATGGCCAGGAAAATGCCCAGCAGATGCAGCAGGCGTTTCCAACAGATTTTATTCAGGTGAAATCCGGAGATGCAGATGTATCTACGGGATACCCTGGAAGCATAGAAGGGCAGGACAATGTAGACATTAAGGCACAGGTGACAGGTTATCTGGAGGCGGTATATATCAAAGAAGGACAGTATGTAAGTAAAGGACAGACCCTTTTCAGAATAAATCCATCGGTGTACAATGAGCAGGTAAATACCAATGCCGCAGCTCTGAAGTCAGCTTTGGCAGCACAGGAAACAGCGAGACTTGAAGTTGAAAAACTGAAACCGTTGGTAGAAGGAAAAGTAGTTTCTGATATGCAGCTGAAAACAGCTCAGGCGAGTTACAAAGCGTCATCAGCACAGGTAGCTCAGGCACAGTCTTCTTTAGGTTCATCAAAAATCAATGCCAACTTTACGTACATCAAAGCACCCGTTAGCGGATACATAGGAAGAATTCCCAATAGAGTAGGAAATCTCATCAGTCCGTCGGATGCGTCTCCGTTGACAACACTTTCAAGCATAAACAGTGTCAATGTTTATTTCTCGATGAATGAGGCAGATTTTATTGCACACAGCAAAGCGGCAACTTCAGGAAATGCAGCAGAAGATGTAGAGCTTATCCTTGCAGATGGTTCCACCTATTCTCTTAAAGGAAAATTGGAAAATGCCAGTGGAAACTTCGACAAAAATACCGGAAGTATTCAGATGAAAGCTGTTTTCCAAAACCCGGATAAATTATTGAGAGCCGGGGGAACAGCAAGAGTAATGATTCATAATGCACTGAACGGAGTGATCAAGATTCCAAAAGGATCCGTGAAAGACATTCAGGACAGGTTTTTTGTCTATAAACTGAACGGTAAAGACAAAGTGAAAATGACCCAGATTACCATTTCAGGAAGTACATCTCAGGATTACTTTGTCAAAGAAGGAGTGAATGCGGGAGATAAGATTGCCATCAACAGGATTGATGCTCTTACAGATGGTGCACAGGTTGCTGCTCAAACAGTTCCTTTGAAATAGTTGTATAACCATTCATAGAAAATTCAAAAATGTTAAAAAAGATAATAGACCGTCCGGTATTGGCGACAGTAATATCCCTTATCATTGTTATTTTAGGGACTATAGGATTAAACCAGCTGGCGGTAACCAGATTTCCGGATATTTCTCCACCTACAATCACTGTTTCAGGATCTTATCCGGGAGGGAACAGTGAGACCGTAATCCGTTCCGTGGTAACTCCGCTGGAAGAACAGATCAACGGAGTGGAAGACATGGAATACATGAAGTCTACCGCAAGTAATGACGGTACCTTCTCCATCTCCATTATATTCAAACAAGGAGTGAATGCCGATCAGGCAGCCGTAAATGTTCAGAACAGAGTACAGCAGGCCACCCCGATACTTCCGCAGGAGGTAGTGAGAATGGGGCTTACCACATCCAAACAGCAGAACAGTATGGTATTGATTTTCAATATTTATACTGAAGATAATAAACAATATGATGAAACCTTCCTGCAGAACTATGCGAACATCAACCTTATTCCACAGGTCAAAAGGGTAAAAGGAGTAGGGCAGGCCATGGTTTTTGGATTGAAAGATTATTCCATGAGAATATGGCTTAATCCTCAGAAAATGTCTTCCTACGGACTTGAACCGGCTGATGTTTCCAGAGCAATAGCCGACCACAGTTTGGAATCTGCTCCGGGTAAATTGGGGGAAGAGTCAGATGCAGCCCTGGAATATGTTATCAGATATAAAGGGAAAAAGAACAAGCCGGAACAATATGAGAATATCATTGTTAAAAATACCGGAAGTCAGGTAATCAGACTTAAAGACGTGGCCCGCGTAGAATTCGGGGCTATTTCGAATACAGGAGATAACCTTTCCAATGGGAAAAATGCGGTGACGGTAGCGATCATGCAAACCACAGGATCCAATGCCAATCAGATTGAAATAGGAGTAAACAAAGCCCTTGTTCAACTGTCAAAATCGTTTCCTCCGGGAATTAAGTTTACGAATGTAATGAGTACCAAAGAAAGATTGGATGAAGCGACAGGACAGGTGAAATCTACCCTGATAGAAGCATTTATTCTGGTATTTATCGTAGTATTTATCTTTTTACAGGATTTTAGATCTACCATTATTCCGGCAATAGCTGTTCCGGTAGCCATTATTGGTACCTTCTTCTTCCTTTTGGTCTTAGGATTTACCATCAATGTACTGACGCTTTTTGCCCTTGTACTGGCGATCGGTATTGTAGTGGATGATGCCATTGTAGTGGTGGAAGCCGTTCACAGTAATATGGAAGGAACAGACCTTTCAGGACGAGAGGCTACCCACAAAGCGATGAGTGAAATCACAGGAGCGGTTATTTCCATTACATTAGTGATGTCAGCGGTATTTATTCCAATTGGATTTATGTCCGGTTCAGCAGGGTTATTCTATAAGCAGTTTGCCTATACATTGGCCATCGCAATTATTATTTCAGCGGTCAACGCACTGACTTTAACTCCGGCTTTATGTGCTGTGTTTTTGAAAAACAACCACACAGGAGAAGGTAAAAAACCGAAAGGATTCGGACAGAGATTTGCGGTAGCATTCAATGCCGGGTTCAGTAATATGACCAATCGCTATGCGAAAGGAGTTCGTTTTTTAATCGGACGAAAATGGATTGCAGGAGGATTGGTGATCGCCATTATCGGTGTTGCAGGATGGCTGATGTCAAGCACACCTAAAAGCTTTGTACCGATGGAAGATGATGGATTCTTCATGTATACCTTAAGTATGCCTCCAGGAACAGCATTGACAAAAACGACAGAAGTTTCCAATAAGATCAATGAAATCTTAAAAGGGGTAGATGCGGTGAAGGAAAATACATCCATTACAGGATACAACCTTCTTAGTAACAGTGCAGGACCGGCTTATGCAATGGGGTTTGTTAAGCTGAAACCTAAAAAAGAAAGAGGTGAGGTTCAGGATATCCAGGCGGTTGTAGATATGGCTAATGAAAAGTTGGGTGTCATTAAGGAAGGAAGCGTAATGACCTTCAGAATGCCTCCGGTAGAAGGATATGGAATGACGAATGATGCCGAAATTGTACTTCAGGACCGTATGGGTAGAGATCCTCAGGTTCTTAAAGCCAAAGCAGACGAACTGATCGGTCAGCTGATGAAGGTTCCGGAAGTGGGATTCGCCTACACAATGTTCAGAGCAGATTACCCTCAGATGGAGCTTGAAGTGAATGAAGATAAAGCAAAACAGCTGGGAGTAAGTATTTCAAATCTATTGGGAACTGTTCAGACCTATTTTTCAGGAGACCAGTCTCAGAATTTCTCAAGATTCGGAAAGTTCTACAGAGTCAATATTAAAGCGGACGGAGTTTTCAGAATGGATGAACAGGCGTTCAATGATATTTTCGTAAAGAACGACAAAGGAAATATGGTACCGGTGAATACACTGATCACTTTGAAAAAAGTCTACGGTCCGGAATCCGTTCAGCGTTATAACCTTTACAACTCATTAAATATCAATGTGTCTCCGAAACCTGGAGTAAGTAACGGAGAATTAATGGGCAAGCTGGAGCAGACATTAAGCAAATTACCTTCTGACTACAGCTACGAATGGACTGGATTGAGTTTGGAAGAGAAATCTGCAGGAAATCAGACGATTGCCATCTTTGGATTATGTTTACTGTTCGTATACCTGCTGCTGGCAGCACAATATGAAAGTTATATTCTTCCTCTGGCAGTAATGTTTTCCATTCCGACAGGTATTGTAGGGGCATTCTTAGGAATAAAAGCAATTGGACTGGATAATAATATCTATGTACAGGTAGGATTGATCATGCTTATTGGTCTCTTGGCCAAGAATGCCATCCTTATTGTAGAATTTGCCATTCAAAGGCGAAAATCAGGATTTTCGATTCTGGATTCTGCACTGGAAGGGGCAAAAGCAAGATTACGTCCGATCATCATGACTTCACTGGCCTTTATTGTGGGGATGATTCCGCTGATGATTTCCACAGGAGGGATGGCTTCAGGAAACAAATCCATCAGTACGAGTGCGGCAATGGGGATGCTGAGTGGAGTGGTTTTAGGAGTTTTTGTAATTCCTGTACTATACATGTTCTTTCAGTATCTGGATGAGAAATTCTCTACCAAAAAGAAGTATAATACGACAGAAAATCAATTGACAAATGAGAATATTTAATATAAAGAATTTCCTTATTTCAGGCGCAATGGCATCACTGCTGGTGTCTTGTGCCGTAGGGAAAAAATATACAAGAACAGATCTTCAGGTTCCCGAAACATACAAAGAATCTGTACAGGTAACGGGAGATACAGTAGTACTGCCGTGGAAGACCTTTTTCAAAGATCCTAAACTGATAGGATTAATAGATAAAGCCCTTTCCAGAAATAATGAAGTGAATGTAGCCCTGAAGAATATAGAACAGCTGGATCTGATTTATAAGCAAGCGAAGCTAGGATTGATGCCAACACTGGATTTCACTGCGGGAGCCAACAGAAGCTGGGCTTCTCCCAATACACTTAACGGCTCTCTTAACGAACAGTTTGTAGGGACAAAATACATAGATGATTTTAGTGCTGCGTTGAAACTTTCCTGGGAAGTAGATATTTGGGGGAAAGCTAAAATGCAAAAGGAATCTGCTGCTGCAGAATATTTTGGTCAAAAAGAAAATTTAAATGCCATCAAAAGCAGAATTGTTGTTCAGGTAGCACAGGCTTATTACAACCTTATAAGTCTGGATGAACAGCTGAAAATTGCTGAACAGAATATTGAATTGAGTGATAATACTCTTAGAATGATGAATCTTCAGTTTAAGGCAGGACAGATTAAATCATTGGCTATTCAGCAGTCAGAAGCACAAAAGAAAACAGCTGAACTGCTGATTCCTTTGGCGAAACAGAATATTTCTATCCAGGAAAATGCTTTGAGTATTCTTTGCGGAGGATATCCAACCCAGATAGAAAGGGAAGGAAATCTGAAAACAATGATTCCTGAAAATAAGCTGTCAGAAGGATTACCGGCACAACTGCTGAGCCGGAGACCGGATCTGAAAGTAGCAGAATTTAACGTAATCAGTTTAAATTCTAAAACCGGACTGGCAAAGGCAGCGATGTATCCAAGTATCAGTCTGAGTCCGCAGATAGGAGTGAATTCCAATAAATTCAGCTCGTGGTTTGATATTCCGGGATCCATTACCAAAGCAATAGCTGCGAATTTAGCGGCTCCGATTTTTCAGAAAAAACAACTGAGAACAGCTTACGAAACAGCTTTGATTGAACAGGAAAAAGCAGCCATCAATTTTAAACAATCTGTAATGACTGCTGTTGGAGAAGTCTCTGATGCCATGGCTAAGTCTAAAGGTTCTTCGGAAAGACTTCAGCTTTTAGACCAGAGAACAGCCATTCTGGACAAAGGAATCAATGATGCGCTTAAGCTGTATAAAAGCGGTATGGCTACCTATCTTGAAGTGATCACCGCTCAGAATAATAAACTTCAGAATGATCTGGAAGCGATTAATGTAACCCTGGAGAGACTAAATGCTGAGGTAGACCTCTACAGAGCACTTGGCGGAGGAGTACAGTAAAATGTAAATGATAAATAATAAAAGGAAGCTATGTGATGTAGCTTCCTTTTTTGTTATTTATGAGGGTAAATAAAATGAAATTTTTACATCAGGTCCGGAATTTGCAAAGAAGTGATGAAATTTTATCTCCATAAAATCAAATGGTTATGGAAAATTTATCTTTTTTTTCAAGAAATCATGCAAGATTTTTAGAAAGTGAGATTTATATAGATGAGTACTCGAAAATAATTAATGTTTAACGAAAAAGTAATGCAATGAAAAAATTGACAGTACCCCGATTTTTTATAACAGTTTTAATGGTTTTAGCAGGATTTGCCCTATCCGCATGCAATGATAATGAAGGTCCGGATATTCCACCTGTAAAAATGGAAAATTTACCAGGAAATTATAAAGGAAAGCTGGTTATAGTACAGGGAAATAGCAAAAGAGAAGGCATAAAAGAGTTTAAAGTAAAAAAAGATACCATCTCATTTGCTGAATTTCCAATAGAGGAAATTGTAAAAACAGTAGTGAAAAACCCGGTAAAAGCGGAAGCTGCATTAAAAGCAATGGCAAAAGTGAAGTATGATCTAAAATATGCAGCAGCGATCAATACAGCGAATAATGTAATTGAGCTGACTTTAGCGCCAAAAGCTTTGGAACTTCAGATTCCTGTAGATGGTGTTAATAAAAAGACGGTTGTAGAATTCGTCTCTAAGCAAAAAGGATATTATGTAGGACTGGATCAATCGCTGAGGTTTGCTGTCACAGCAGAAAAGATTACCGTAGATGGTACGTTGATTACACCATATGAGGTTATTAATTATAATTTTCCTTTCTGTATAAAAAATTAATTAATAGATATTATCATCAATGGATTGCACTTTATTAATAAGATGCAATCTATTTTTGCTTGACAGTTTTATAACATCCACTGGATACGGCGGCAGCATATATGGAAGAAAGTAAAGAACAGATTTTGGTAAAGCATCTCCTGAAGAAGGAGGAAGCTGCCTGGAAAGAGCTTTTTGGGGCTTATTCCAGAAATCTGTCCTATGTATGCTCTCGTTATGTAGCGGAGAAAGAAGATGTTCATGATGTACTCCAAAACAGTTTTATCAAAATGTTCCGTTCGATAGAATCTTTTGAGTACAGAGGAAGTGGCTCTTTAAAAGCCTGGATGACCCGTATCACCATCAATGAATCGTTGAAGCATATAAAACAGAAAGGCGATTTTAAATCTGCTGTTGAAGTAGATGATCTTCCGGACATTCCCAATGAAGAAGAACCGGATTTTGAAGAGATTCCGCGTGATGATATTATGATGATGATCAAAGCTCTTCCCGAAGGATACAGAACTGTTTTTAACCTGTATGTGTTTGAGAAAAAAAGCCATAAAGAGATTGCCGGACTGCTGGGGATTGCAGAAAACTCTTCTGCATCTCAGTTTCACCGTGCAAAAGGACTGCTTGTTCAGAAAATAAAAGAATTTAAAATGTCAAAAAAAGCACAATATGAATAACGAGTGGCTAAATAACCTGCGAAGCAGAATGGATGACCATGAAGAGGACGTTCCGGAAGGGTTGTGGGATGACATCAAAGATGAATTATTCTCCGGGGAAGAAAAAAACAGCATTCCCGGGTTTATTCCAGAAATTCATGAAGGGGGAGCGAAGAAAAAAGAAAAGATAGCCAGTGCAGGACGAAAATCTTTATTCTATCGTATAGGAGGTATTGCTGCTGCTATTGCATTGTTGTTTTTACTGACGAAAATAGGACCACAGAATGATACAGATATAGAGAAAACCTTGTCTCAGAAGCCGGAAGATGTGGAAAAGGGAAAGGGAGGAAATTCTTTAAAACCTATAGAAACTGAGAGTATTTCAAGCAGTGAAGTGAAATCAGGATCAGATGCTTTTTTAGCTGACAATATGCTGAATACAAAAGTTCCGCAGAAAATTTTAACCCAAAGATATTCTAATAGCCGAGAAGGAAATGAAGCCGGAAATAATCAGAATGTTCAGGATATCTTCAGGCTTTCGACAGGAGCCGAGTCCTTTCAGCAGGAAAGTAAGATGGCTCAGAAAATAGCTCCTACTGAGGATACAGTAAAAGATCCGGTTGGAGAAAAGGAAACCGATGCGACTCCTTTTGAACAGGAGAAACCAAAGGAATTATATGCTGAAAATACCAAGCGTAATACTGGAAAATCCCGTGATAAAAAGTCCTGGATGCTGAGTATGCTTACAGGAAATGTTGCTTCCAACTCTGCAGAACAGCAGTTTCCGGGGTATGCTTCGATTACGGGAAAAGCAATGAATGTTGAGCAGTTGTGGAGTACGGCTGAATATAATGATGATCCTCTGACAGCAATATTCCTGGCAAATCAGAGTCAGCCGGTAGAAGCGAGAATCAGGCATAAAGTACCTGTAACATTCGGATTATCCCTTTACTACAATTTGGGGAAAAGATGGGGAATCGGGACAGGTTTGAATTATACCAAACTGGCTTCTGAGCTGCATTCGGGAAGTGATAATAACTATATAAAAGGAGACCAGACCGTTCATTATATAGGAATTCCTGTTCAGGTCAACTACAATGTTATTCAGAAAGGAAGATTTACAGGATATGTTACGGGAGGAGCACTCATAGAGAAACCCGTATCAGGAAGCATTACAACGACTTATGTTGTCAATGATGAAATAAAAGAATCCTCGAAGGAAAGTCTGGATCACAAACCCTTACAGTTTTCTGTCAATACAGCAGTAGGATTTCAGCTGAAAATCATTGATAAAGTTGGAGTGTATGCAGAACCGGGAATAGGATATCATTTTAAGGAAGAAGAAGCTCCCAATACAATTTATAAAGAAAAACCGCTTCATTTTAATATGAAATTCGGGATCAGAGTGCTGCTGGATTGAATGTAGATGATTTTATTATAACACCAAACTTAATAATCTATATATGAAAACAAAGCTAATTTTTTTAGTGGTTTTATTATTCACTATTTTGAATGTAAAAGCACAATGTACCCCTACACTTACCAGCCCGAGATTAGGGCAAAAATACCCTGGAACGATTTTATTCTGTGATACGGAAGATGAGATACTTTCCACTACACAGACTTACGCCAGTTACCAATGGTATAAACAGGAATGGACCTGGCAGACCCCCAATAACAATCCTTGGGTTTTGATTCCGGGGGCTACCTCACAACAGTTAACCATCAATGGGAATGATCAGCTGAACTATTTTAAAGTAGTGGTTACAGAAGGAGACTGTACAGCAGAAAGTACCACAGCAATGGCAGATGGTTTTGTATATGGTCTTCCGGCTATGATGACCACTTATACTCCCGGAACGTATGAGGAAAATGGAGGAACAGTGAATGTTTGCAACGGTGCTTCTGTACAGTTTGACAACATCTTTCCTGTAGTATATGGCAAGCATACCTGGTTCAGATGTGTCCCAAGCAGTAACCCTCCGGTTGCGGGAGATCCCTGCATTATTCCTGGCGTAATAGGAGATACCTATGTAGCAACAACTTCAGGGAAATATGGATTTTATGCCTGTACAGAATACTGCCCGGATCAATGTCAGATGTTAGACCCCTTTGCTTTTGTGGAGGTGAATTTTGGAAACTGGGAATTCTGCAGCAATCTGGGAACTGGAGATACAAAAATTAAAGATAACAATTTGAAAATCTATCCGAATCCTACCGCGCAGCACCTTTATATTGGGAAAGAATCAGATAAAGTCTATAAGGAAGTTACCATTATAGACATGTCCGGAAAACTTGTTCTGAAGAAAAATGACCACCGATATAATCAGGCAATTGATGTGAGCCAGCTGGTACCCGGAAATTATATCATTGTTTCTAAAAGTGCAGATGGAAGTGAATACAAAAATAGATTTATAAAGAAATAGGATTATAGAATCTGAAGATGTTTAAAGATTGATTGTGGGAAGGAAGAAAGGATGTCAGAGGAGGGATGTTCCTTGTATTGAAGAAGGACTAAAGTATTTTTATTCTGGTACTTTACGCTCAATAGATAAAGTTCATCCTTGTTAATCTAAGACGGTCATAATTACCCCCAAAGGAGCCCTCTTTTTGGCATCCGTCTTCCTGACTTACATTTTTTATGCAAAATTCAGATAAAGAATCTTTTCGTTAGTTTTAATAATGGTTGGATCGGTACAAATTTATTTGTACCGATTTTTTTATTTTACCCATTGGAATAAGCTTTCCGTGGAAAATTTTGATAGGATTTCTTGGCTAAATATACCTGCCTGTTCTCGTCAATAAAATAAAATTTTAGAAAATAATTTGATAAAAAAACATATAAATGATAAAAATTGTAACTTTGTTTTGTTGAAAACTTATAACAAAAATATTGGTCACATTCTTATCCTGTGCTTGGTGCTTTTCTTAGTACCTACTTTAAGTTTTGCCTGTACCAAGAAAAATGTAAAAAAGGATGAAACCTTAGGTTATAAGTGTCAAACCAGAACTTTTTCTGATAAATTCTGCTGCCAGCCTGGTTTTTGTAAAAAAGACAGAGACCATAATGACTGCAATGGCAAATGCAAACACAACTCTTGCCGATGCGGAACCGTGATCTCATTAACAGGCCTGCCTGTGATGTCCGATCTAAAAATCAAAAATCATTTTATAGAAGAAAGGAAACTTAAATTTAGTTTCAGCCAAACCTATTATTCTTCAGGTTTTTCTTCCATCTGGCAACCTCCCAAAATAGGGTAACTCCTGGTTTAACAGCCAGAAATATGTCTTGTCGAAAGCAAAATTTTTGTTTTCGGACAATCTATTGTACTCCAATTCTTAATTTTTAAAAATCAAAAAGTGAAATCAATATCAAAAATATTGATGGTAATCACGGTATTACTATCATACACCCTAAGTTTTGCACAGATAAAAAATGTAAAAACATCAACCATAAAAGTATATGGCAACTGCGACATGTGTAAAACTAATATCGAAAAAGCAGGTAATCTAAAGAACATTTCATCCGTAGAATGGAATGAAGACACCAAAATGGCTACGCTGAGCTATGACGCGCAAAAGACAAATGAAGATGAAATCCTCAAGCGTATTGCTTTAGCCGGTTATGACAGCGAAAAATTCTTAGCACCGGATGATGCCTACAATAAATTAGCGGGCTGCTGCCAGTACAAAAGAGAGCTAAAACCCGCCAGCGTGGATAAAGATCAAGGAATGGATATGAATAATGAACATTCAAATCATGATCATAGTAAAATGACCCAGTCCAATAGCTCTGAAAATAAGAACGCTTCCCAGCTTAGTGTGGTTTTCAACAATTATTTTGCCTTAAAAGATGCTCTTGTAAATACTGATACAGCCACCTCATCTGCAAAAGCCACCTCTTTGGTAAAAGCCATTCAAAACGTTGAAATGAGTAAGCTTTCCAATGAAGAGCACACCGTTTGGATGAAAGTTTTAAAAGAACTTACAGCACAGGCAGAAAAGATGGCAGCCACCAAAGATATCTCAAAACAGAGAGACACTTTTGCGCTTCTGTCTGAAAATATCTATGCCCTTACCAAAGTTTCAAAACAGGACGAACCTGTTTATTATCAGCACTGTCCAATGTTTAATAATGGAAAAGGAGCGAACTGGCTTAGTAAAGAAGAAGCAATCAAAAATCCGTTTTACGGTTCCAAAATGCTTACCTGTGGAAGTGTTCAGGAAACGATTAACAGCAAATAATAAAGGACTTAATAAGTAAATATCAATACAATGAAAAATATAATCTTATCAATCATCATATCAACAACCGCAGCATTAACAGTAGTTTCCTGCAAAAAATCTCCAAATAAAAACAATGAATTAAAGACACAGGATAGCACATCAGTATCTGAAACAAAGACATTGCCATTACATGATTCAGCTGCTTCTGCTGAACCTGTAAGCGCTCCGGTTCAGAAAGCTGAAACGGTTAAAATAGAGGCTCAATCCCAAAGCTTTACCATTGACCCTATTATTAAAGACTATTTAGCCCTTAAAAATGCGTTGATAGCTGATAATGATAAAGGTGCATCCAATGCAGGAAAACAATTGCTGAATACCTTAAAGAATGTAGATGTTAAAAGCATTCCTTCCGGAAAGCAAAAAGAATATAAAGAAATAGCAGATGACGCTAGGGAAAATGCTGAACATATAAGTGATAATGCAGGAAAGATTGACCATCAGCGAGAGCATCTTGCTTTTTTAAGTAAAGATGTTTCAGACCTTGTTACCTTATTTGGAAGCTCACAAAAACTGTATCAGGATCATTGCCCAATGTTTAATGACGGTAAAGGAGCGATATGGATCAGTGAAACCAAAGCGATCAAAAATCCATATTATGGAAATCAGATGTTAAGCTGTGGTTCTGTGAAAAAAGAGTTCTGAAAATGAAACAAATACTAAAAAGAATTTTGGTATTTGTTCTGTTCATTTTTATTGCAATACAACTGTATCAGCCTGCCTTAAATGTAGATAAAGGACAGGCTGTTACAAAAGATTTTACAAGGGTTTATAAAATGCCGGATGAAGTAAAAACTTTGTTTCGGAATTCATGCTATGACTGTCATAGTAACAATACCGAGTATGCTTGGTACGATTACATACAGCCTGCAAGAACACTTGTAGAAAATCACATTAGAGAGGCAAAAGATGACCTTAATTTCAGCGAATGGGATACCTATTCAAGCCGAAAGCAGGAAAGATTGTTGAATTCAATAAAAGAACAGATTGTAAACAGAAAAATGCCATTGTCATCATATACTCTAATGCACAGAAAAGCAAAGCTGAGTGATGATGAAATTAAAAAGATAACCGATTGGTTAAACGCACAGAACAAAGTTTATGAATAAAAATAGTACAATGAATATACCTCATAATATCACGATAAGACTACTTCAGGTAGCTTTGATCCTCTTCTGCTGGCAGGGTATTTTTGCACAAAAAGTAGTACGATATGAGTTGTATGTAAAAGATACCCTGGTCAATTACGCCGGGAAAGAAAAAAGAGCCATATCCGTCAACGGACAGATCCCAATGTCTACTCTTACCTTTACAGAAGGAGATATAGCAGAGATTGTGGTGCACAATCAGTTGAAGGAGAGTACATCATTACACTGGCATGGAATATTTTTACCCAATAAAGAAGATGGAGTGCCATGGCTCACCCAAAAACCTATAAAGGCAGGGGCCACCTATACCTATCGTTTCCTAATTATTCAGCATGGAACACACTGATATCATTCACATTCCGGGCTTCAGGAACAGATTGGGATGTATGGAAGTTTCATCATGAAAAAAAGAGCCGATGACAAAACCTTCAGAAAAGGAATTGATGACCTGCCGACAGTTCCCATTATTTTAAGCGAATGGACCAACCTGAACCCTGACAATATCAACAGAATGCTGCATAACGCCAATGACTGGGCTGCCATTAAGAAAAATGCGACACAGTCTTATGTAGAAGCCATTAAAGAAGGACATCTTAAAACAAAACTTACCAATGAGTGGAAACGTATGCTGGCAATGGATGTAAGTGATGTGTATTATGATAAAGTGTTAATCAATGGAAACAACAATACAGATTTAAAAACCGTAGATGGAAAAAAACTGAAAGCGGGAGATAAAGTACGGTTAAGAATATCAAATGGCGGTGCTTCCTCCTATTTTTGGTTACGCTATGCCGGAGGTAAAATTACAGTTGTTGCCAACGATGGTAATGACGTGGAACCTGTAGAAGTAGACAGGCTGATTATTGCTGTTTCTGAAACCAATGATATTGTGGTAACAATTCCTCAGGACGGTGTTGCCTATGAATTTTTAGCCACCACAGAAGACAGAACCCAGTCCGCAAGCTACTTCGTAGGGAATGGTATAAAACAGCTCATTTCTCCTCTTCCCAAACTTAAATATTTTGAAGGAATGAAAATGATGAATGATATGATGAAAATGAACGGAGACCTCAATGATATGGGGATGAAAATGAGCCTCAACCAAATGGATATGAATGTGGTTATGTATCCTGAGATCACCGGAGATGGCAGTAAGAAGGTAGATCACAGTCAGCACAATATGAATGCAGATAAAGGAATGGATAAGGAAATGAACATGGACAGCAATCGATATAATGCCAATGCTTTAGGCAGCATCAAGACCTTGAATTATGCCATGCTTCAGTC
This sequence comes from Chryseobacterium sp. MEBOG07, assembly GCF_021869745.1. Lineage (NCBI taxonomy): Bacteria > Pseudomonadati > Bacteroidota > Flavobacteriia > Flavobacteriales > Weeksellaceae > Chryseobacterium > Chryseobacterium sp. MEBOG07. The sequence continues at coordinate 178,839 of NZ_CP084579.1, read as the reverse complement.
TCCTTATAACACTGAACTTCCCAAAAATACTCCGGTAAAAGAATTAAAATTTATCCTCACTGGAAATATGAACCGTTATGTATGGAGCATGGACAATAAAATCTTATCAGAAACCGATAAAATTCCTGTAAAGAAGGGAGAGATATTGCGGATTACCATCTATAATAATTCCATGATGAGACACCCGATGCATTTACATGGCTTTGATTTCAGAGTGATTAACGGCAAAGGAGAGAAGTCTCCCCTGAAAAATGTACTGGATGTGATGCCAATGGAAACCGATACGATCGAGTTTCTGGCCAATGAAGAAGGAGACTGGTTCTTCCATTGCCATATCCTGTATCATATGATGGCTGGGATGAACAGAGTTTTTGCGGTGGATGATTACAAAAATCCGTATTTACCAGACAAAAAAGAGGCGTATAATATGCTTCAAAAAGAAAGCAATATGCCCCATTTCATGATTCAGAACGATTTTGCAACCAATGGAAACGACGGGGATGCCATGCTTCAGAATGCAAGATGGAACCTCTCTACAGAATGGCGTTTGGGATACAATGATATGCACGGATATGAAGTAGAAACGCACTTGGGAAGATACATCGGGAAAATGCAGTGGTTTATGCCGTTTGTAGGATTTGATTTCCGTTATAGAAAAATGGGAATGGATGAACAGGAGAAAAATATCTTTGGACAAAAGAACGAAAAAGACACCCGAAGAGCGGTCAGCTTAGGTTTTATATACACCCTTCCGATGTTGGTCAACTTTCAGGCAGAAGTATATCATGATGGGATCGTTCGTTTACAGTTGATGAGAGAAGATATTCCAATATCAAAACGATTGAGAGGAGGCTTTATGGTGAATACCGACAAAGAATACATGACCGAACTAAAGTATATTCTTAATAAAAATGTGAGTATTCGTGCCCACTATGACAGTGATATGGGATGGGGAGCCGGAATTTCTTTAGCCTATTAAATGATTTTTTATAAGAAAAGATTCACAATTATTCAATTACAGGAAGCAGCTTGTTTATGGCTGCTTCTTTCTTTTAAATCTATAAGATGAATATTCTCTAGTGGTATGTTTTGCTCTTCGTATGACTTTTTTCATACGGACAAGATAGAGTATCACGATGTTTTTATATTGATATCTGAATGTAAGCTTGTTACGGTTTGAAAGGTAAAATTATATATAAACAACCATTAATTATAATTAGAACAATTAAAAATAAAATCCTTTTTCGTTTGGGAATTTACAAGGTAACCTCTAATTTTGCGCTTTATAATTATAAATAATGAAATTGTATCAGCGTATTTTTATCTTTCTCATTTTTACCCTTACAATTTTCCTCATCAAAGCACAGGATACTGGCTTTTCGGTTCAGGGAGTTGTACAGGATCATACAAAGCAGGGATTAAATGGAGTAAACATTTTTGTTGAAAACACAAAAATAAAAGCAAAAACCGATCAAAACGGAAATTTCAAAATTAGTTACAAGAAAGGAGAAGCTACATTAGTATTCAGTCTGGATGGCTACAAAAAGCTCAAAAAGAAAATAAACTTCGGTGGCGAAGAATCTCTGGTAAATATTCAGTTAGCTGAGGATCATGCGACTGTGCAAGAAGTTATAGTACACGGCAAAGGTAAAGTAAAAGCACTGCAAGACGGTGCTTTTACTGTTAATACTATAGATGTTGCTAAATTGGCCAATACCACGGCAGATCTTAATCAGGTTCTGAACAGAAGCACAGGGATTAAAGTCCGCCAGCAGGGTGGTATAGGTTCCGATTATAACTTCTCTATCAACGGAATGTCTGGAAAAGCCGTGAAATTCTTTATAGATGGTGTTCCTTTGGAAATGCTTGGAAAAGGAGTGGATCTGAGTACATTGCCTGTAAATATGGCCGACCGTGTAGAGATCTACAAAGGGGTTGTTCCTATCCATTTAAGTACGGATGCTATGGGGGGAGCGGTCAATATTATTACGCCGGCAAGCAGCAAAAATTACCTGGATGCAAGTATAAGTCTAGGTTCTTTTAATACACAGCGTATCAATCTGAATGGACAGTTTAAAGATGATAAGACCGGAATTATCCTGCGTATCAACAGTTTTTATAATCATTCCGATAACAACTATCTGATGAAGGATATGAAAATTTGGAATGCTGCCAAAAATGAATATGAGCTAAGAGACCTGAAACGTTTTAATGACAGATATCAATCTGTTTTTGGAATGGCTGAGGTAGGATTAGAAAACAAAAGCTGGGCAGATTCTTTCTTTGTAGGAATGTCACAATCGGTTTTTGATAAACAGATACAGACCGGTTCCAATCAGGAAGTAGTGTATGGCGGGGTAAAACAAAACGGAGAAGCTAATAACTACTTTATGAAGTATAAAAAAGCGAACCTGTTCAATGATCATCTGGATGTGAATGTGTATGCAGGTTTCTCAAAAAGCGTTCAGAAAGCCACAGATACCCTTATGCGTAAATACAGCTGGGATAACACTTTTGAGCCTTCCGCAACAAGTGAAAAAGGAGGACGGACTATTATCATGCAGCATGAAGACCGTCTTTACTCACAGGTAGGGGCTACTTACAAAATAGTTGAGCATCACAAGCTTATCTTCAATTATGTACTTGACTATCTTAAGAATACCACATTCAATCAACTTGAAGAGGAAAAAAAGAATGTACCTCCGGCGAAGATGACCAAACAGATCTTGTCTATGGCTTATCAACAGGAGTTTTTCAATAAGCATTGGACTAATATTTTCTTTGCTAAATACTATCAGGTAGGACTTCAGAAAATGGTTTTCGATCCGGTGACCAGAACTGATAACCCGGCAAAGGATCATTTTAGCAGTTGGGGGTACGGCTTTGCTACCACGGTGAAAATCACAAAAGGATTGGGGATAAAAGGATCATTTGAACGTTCTTATCGTTTAGTAGAACCACAGGAAATTTTCGGAGATGGTGTTGCTGTAACCAGTAATATGAATCTGAAGCCTGAAACCAGCAATAATGTAAATGTAGGGTTTTACTATGGCCACCATTGGGGGGAACACGCTTTCCGTGTAGAAGGGGCAGGATACATTCGGGATACAAAGGATTTTATCTATACCGTTCCTAATTTATATAACAGTACTTTCAAATATGAAAACCTGTCCAATATCTTTACACGCGGACTGGAAGGAGAGATAAATTACCAATATAAAAGACTCCTGAATGTGTTAATGAATGTGAGCTACAACAAAGCTTCTGACAATACAAAATTTGCCAACAACAGTGATGATGTAGTTTCCGCTACTTACAAAAAAGATGTTCCTAACCAGCCTTGGTTATTTGGAAATGTAAATGTAAGCATTGGTAAAGACGACTGGTTTCAGAAAGACAGCCGAATAGAACTTTACTACGGACTACAGATGACAGAGTGGTTCTACAAAAACTGGAAATCTTATGGAAACCCACGAAACATTCCGATTATTCCACGACAAACCCTTCACAACATAGGGATAAGTTATTCTATGAAGAAGGGAAGATATAATTTGGCGTTCGATGTAAGCAACGTTGGGGATGCACTGGCATATGATAACTTCAAACTTCAGAAGCAGGGACGTGCTTTCTATATAAAATTCAGATACCTACTTAAGTAAAAGATTATGACACAATATATCAAAAACAGTATATTTTTAATACTCGCATGTTTAACCATCATGAGTTGTGAACGAGAACCCGGTTTAGGTGACTCTGAAAGCGGTGAAAAAGACTATAAATACTTTTTACTTTCCGCTCTTGGAAGCTGGCCCAATACTGTTCATTATATGACAGCTACCAACGACCTTACAAAAGGGGAAATGGATATTACCAAAGAAGGAGATGAAATTAACTCCAAAGGAACCTACTCCTACATTGTAAAAAATGGTTTTATCTATAACTATAAAACCGATCAGGGGATCTTCAAAAAATTTAAATATACACAGGATAGACTGACGACCGTAAAAGAAGTACCTTATACCTATATAAGTGATATTTCCAGCTATGTTTGGATAGATGATAATACGTTGGTTATCGTTGGAGAAACAGGGGATGGTCAGCATATACGCTATACTGTTTTCAATGCTGCCGACCTTAGTATTATCCGTCAGGGTGAGATCGAAGGGTTTCAGCCTTTCCCAAATGTTTATAATTTCTATTCGGTGGGTGCTATGACCTATATGGATGGGCAGATCTACCTGCAGTACAGCTTCCGTGATGGTAAATGGCTCACTCCTGAATATTACAATTTTGCGGTAATAGATTATAAAACCTTCAAAGTGAAAAACTCTATAACGGATAGCCGAAGCCCTGGTATAGCCAATGGTTCTCCTTATTTCAAAACTACCTTTACAAAAGATAAAGAAGCTTTTTATTATACATGTTTTCCACGTGTAGGAGCCGGAACAAGTGATATTTACCTTTTCAGGGCTCTCAAAGGAGCAACTTCACCTGATGCAGGCTATCAGATCAATCTTACCAATGTAGTTGGCGGCAAGCCTCTGGAAACCGTTATAGAATATATTGGGAACAATAAAATGGTAGTTCTGTACCGTGATCCGGCATTAGGAAGCAGTTACAATGGTCGATATGCTATTGTAGATATTGAAACCAAGCAGTTGGTGCGGGTTCTGGACGAACTGCCGGGAGATGAACCTTATGAACAAGGCATGTTTGTTCAGAATAAAAAGCTATATATTGCTGTAAATACCAATAAAGTAGGGAACTATGTATGGATTTACGATCCGCAGACTGATAAAGTAACTAAAGGGATGAAGCTTCCTAATAGTATTTCCGGGTTTGCCCGTTTCGATAAATTATATGACTAATTATAGCCTATAAACTTCGTAGAAAATATAGAATATTTATTTGATTAAAAAAGCGGTTCTCAAAAATTTTGAGAACTGCTTTTTGTTGCTTAATGCATTGTTTTTTATTTGTTTAAAGTAGATCCTTGTCAAGGTTATAAACCTTGACAAGGGTCTACTACAATAATTTGCTCTTTTAAAGCTTATAATTGAATGACAGTGTTACCACCCGGCTGTCCAGATTGTATTTTTGTCGGATTGTAGAGCTGAAGTTATTTCCTGTTACACGGTAATTATTGGTCTTCAATAAGTCGGTCACTGCAAGTTTTACGGTTGCTTTATCCTTCCATAATGTTTTAGAAATACCAAGGGTTAGGTCAAAGTAAGCATCGCGGATAAACAAGCCAATGTTAGATTTCGAAAAATACTGAGCATTAGCCTCTGCTTTTACTCCTTTTGCAATAGTAAAGCTGTTTTGTGCGTTTAGGGTAAATGCCAGTTGCGAACTGTTGATCGAATAATTCTGGTAATTACCCTTATATTCATTGTTGAATACATTCAGCATAGAGGTCAGCGACCACCATTTGAAAAGCTTTGTAGTGGCGGTAATATTGGCTCCATATACATAAGATTTGTTTAGATTGTCCTGCGTTTTTACGAGGATTCCTGTGTCCGGCTGGTAGTTGTATACTTCTGTCATTACATCATTTGTAACACTAAAATAGGCCGATGCAATAATGTATTTTCCCCAGGTATATCCCAATTCTGTTGCGTGTGTAAATTCCGGATTCAGATTAGGGTTTCCTTGCCAGTAGTTGAAAGGATCGTCATAAAAACGGAACGGATTCAGATCGAAGTGACTTGGTCTGTTGATTCTTTTACTGTATGAAGCATAAAATCCATGCTGATCATTCATCTGATATTTGATGGAGGCACTCGGGAAAAGGTTGGTGTAATTTCTTTTTCGCTGTTCCTGGGAAGTTTTCTGGTTGATATCCGTATGGGTCATCTCCGTTCTCAGCCCCAGCTGGAATGTCCATTTTGTCAGATTAAGTTTGTAGTTGGCGTACAATGCATGGATCTGCTCTTTGTATGCATATTCATTACTTGCTTTATCATCATTAATCCATTCGTCACCCTGCTGTATAAAATACTCCGAAGGATTGTTATTAGACTTTATAGTAGATTTCAACCCTGTTTCCAGATTATGCATATCGCTAAAAGGCAGGGTAAAATCTACCTTAGCATTGAAGACTTTCAGACGGGAAGCAATGCTGCCTCTTCTATTGTTGAATTTCTCTGTTCCCAGATTCACCAATGCATCTGAAATCTGATTCTGGCGGGAAGAGAAACGTGAAGTTTCGTATTCCAGATCCACATCTACCTTATAATCCTTGTCGTTGAAGATGTGGGTACCCTTTAAATTGTAGGTATAATCGTACCAGTTTTCCTTGCTTTTATTATCTGAGAGTACATGAGCAAACAGATTATCTATGGGCTGAAATATTCTGTTTTCCCCTTTCGAAAAATCTTCATATCGCCCTATTTTAGCATCAAATAAAGCACCAATAGTTGTTTTGTCACTCAAAGCATAATCAGCCCCGAATTTAAAATTATTAGAAGTTAAAGGCTCATTGGTTACTGAATTTTGATCGGTTCTCCGAGTCATTTGCTGAGGTTGTTTTTCATCGAAGAAAATCTGACTGAAGTCCCTTCTTTCTTCCTCACCACGGAAAGTATAGCTGTAGTCTCCGTGTAGAGAGAGTTTGTTATGAGTATAGTTCAGGCTTAATCCTGTATTTACTCTGCTTTTACGGCCTCTTCCTCCGTTTAGATAATAGTTACCACTCAGTCCTTCCGATGAGCTCTTTTTCAGTATAATATTAATGATACCGGCATTTCCCGCAGCATCATATTTGGAGGAAGGGTTGGCTATAATTTCAATATTTTTTACCAATGTGGAATTGGTAGAGCGTAACAGGTTGGCCAGCTCCTTTGCTGAAAGCGAACTGAGTTTCCCGTTGATCATTACACTTACTCCTTTTTTGCCCCGTAAAGAAAGTTCACCTTCCTGCGAAACGACCACACCGGGTGTTTTGCCCAGCAATTCCAAAACAGTAGTACCATCAGATAATACACTATTCTCTACATTAAAAATCATTTTATCAGCTTTTTGCTGGAAAACGACTTTACTCCCCTTTACTACAATGCCGCTAATCTCGGAGATTTTATCTGTCTGTAAAGAATCGTTCTGGCTCTCTGTCTGTCCGTAGGCATTCAGGCTCGCCATTAAAGGGAGCCATATATAGTGTTTCTTCATGATAATAGATTTAGGTTGTTGGTTTTTTTTTATTTTTTCTGCCCCACCAGATCATAAATCCGGTTATGGGCAATGAGGCGCAGAATAAACTCATGATAAATGCCAATATTTTCCCAGGCATTCCGAAAAAAGCTCCTACATGCAAATCATACGTAGCGTCTGTAGCTCTTTCAGCCATAGGTTTGTCTTCGTATGGGTGATTAAATAAAAGCTTCCCTGAATGCTCATCAAAAATCATCATGGAAGACTCAGCATAAGTGAATTCTTTATCCTTGATCCAGATGCTTAAATTGTCGTGTTTGTGGTCTGCTTCAGCATGGTCTTCAAGATCAATCCCAAAAGAATAAGCTTTCGGATAATGAGTTTTTACCTGTTCTATGATACGGTCTATGGTGGTTACGGTTTCCACAGATTCCGGTGCGGTTGTTTTATATTGACTGTAATCTGGTGTAGCAGAAGAAAAACCATTGAGTAATGCATATAGCCACATTTGGGTAATACGGAACGAATACATAATACCGGTAATCGCTACAACGATTGCAAGAAAAGAGGCATAAAAGCCAAGGATATTGTGTACATCATAATTCTTGCGTCGCCAGCCTTTTACCTTTTCCCAACGGAACCATAGACGTTGTTTACGCATTTTTTTATTTTTCGGCCACCATAGGATAATCCCGGTAATCAGCATTATTACAAAGATAATCGTGGATACCCCACAATAGTACCCCCAATTTTATTACTCAGTAACAGAGAGCGGTGCAAAATCATGCAGATAAAGAAAGGATTGTTTTTTACATCGTATATGGCGAGGACCTTTCCCGTGTATTGATTTACATAAACGTTTTTATAAATAATGAAGGTATTGAAGTGATTCCAGCCATCGGGATTCGTTTTAATGAGTCCGAACTGGTAGGAGCGGGCAGGATCTATAGGAATGGTTACTTCATCTGTTTTTACAATTTCATTTTTCAGCTGGGCATTCACCAGATCTTTTAACTCGCGTATAGGAATGGGCTTCTTATGCTGAATATCTTTTTCTCCATGAAAAGTATTTTCCTTGCGCAGGGCAGCGGTAATATCTTCATTGAAAACAAAAAATGCACCTGACAGAGAAATTACCAACACAATGATACCTGAAAACAATCCGAGCCATAAATGAGCTTTCAGAATATATTTTTTGAAGGTACCTTTGGATTTCTTGATGGCGGTCTGCTGCATTTTTATATCTATTTAGTCTTATTAAAAATAAATAAGCTACAAATATAACTTTATTTATACTAATTCTAAACAGTGAGATGGTTTTATTTCTCCTTTAAAACCTGATTTTTATTAGGATGTATGCTATGGGAAATAAAGAGAAGACCGTAAAAAAGGATCTCATTGGGTAGATAATTATAGGGAAGGAATATTTTTCCTGACTTGAAAGTGATAGAATATTTTGCATAATGTTTCGTCCAAAAATAATTTGGAATAAGTCTCTTATGCAGGCCTGATCGCTCTGAAAATCAACTCTCAATGCTCTTTTATTGATATCTTTTTAAATATACTTATTTCTATAGAAAATCATTAAAGTAACTCTCAGATTTTCAAAATAATATATTGATTATTTTTACCTCAAAAACACACCATGCTGATCAAAATTTATGGAAGTGCCATTCATGGAGTAGCTGCCCAGACTATAACAATTGAAGTGAATGTAGATACCGGTGGAATAGGATACCACCTGGTGGGTCTTCCCGATAATGCTATTAAGGAAAGCAGTTATAGAATCTCTGCCGCCTTAAAAAATGTAGGATATAAAATTCCCGGGAAAAAAATTACAATTAATATGGCTCCGGCAGATCTCAGGAAAGAAGGTTCCGCGTATGACCTGAGTATTGCAATCGGTATTTTAACGGCTTCAGATCAGATACTGGCAGAAAATATTAAAGACTATATTATTATGGGGGAGCTGTCTCTCGATGGAGGTCTGCAGCCTATTAAAGGCGTTTTACCAATTGCTATTCAGGCCAAAGAAGAAGGTTATAAAGGCATTATTCTCCCAAAGCAAAATGCCAGAGAAGCGGCCATTGTAAGTGATCTTGAAGTATATGGTATAGAGAATATCAGAGAGGTCATTGACTTTTTTAATGAAGGAAAGCCTCTGGACAGAGTTATATTGGATACGAGAAAGGAATTTCAGGAGAAAATCAACGACTTTCCTTTTGACTTTTCTGAAGTTAAAGGTCAGGAAGCCGCCAAAAGAGCGATGGAAGTGGCAGCAGCAGGCGGCCATAATATCATTTTGATCGGACCTCCCGGAAGCGGAAAGACGATGTTGGCTAAAAGAGTTCCCGGTATTTTACCGCCATTAACATTGAGAGAAGCACTAGAAACCACCAAAATTCATTCTGTAGCAGGAAAGATAGGAACCGAAGCCTCATTAATGACCGTTCGTCCCTTCAGATCGCCACACCACACGATTTCTGATGTTGCTTTAGTAGGTGTTAATTTTCAAAGTAAACGAGAATATTCAAAGTAAATGCGAATATTATCAAAGTAAACGAGAATAAAATTTATATTTACCTGAAAACATAATAAGAAATAATTTAGATACTATTTTTCTGGAGAAGCCAGAAAAGATGGAATTCAATCATTGCAATATTTTTAATACGTTTTATCTCTTCTTTCAAATACCAATTCAGATCCTTATCCGGGTATTGCCTCTAAGCATACGCTGAAAAATGGTTTAAATATTAAAAAAATCCAAAATTAGTTATGTTTCAGGGAGCTATTGGAAAAACCTTTCATAAAATTTATGAACCTTTCCTTTCTTATAAAGATGAACTTTCTATACTTACCAAAATTAAACCAAAAACTAATATTTTAGAAAGTATAAAAAAGTTGGGGATAGATGATAAAAAACTTGCTTTAATAAAGGAGATTCTTAATGATGATAAAAGCAGTTAGGTTTCTAACTGCTTTTATTCCCACTGGCAAAAACTAGAATTTTTTGCCCATAAACCTTAAGCATAGTTCTCAATTCCATTTTTCTTAAAATCTTTTCCAAAATCTTCTTTTCTATAGAAAATAATCCATTTAAGGTTGAGATTTTCAAAAGATTTATTTTATTAAGTCTACAGATACAATGATACCATGCCAGATTTTATTCTGATATACCCAATATTTCCTACCTGTTCCCAATACATTGTCAAATCCAAATGCATAGCCTAACCCTATTGAATTAAGCCCGAAAATAACAGTTCCACCATATGTAAAAGCTGCTGACTTTCTATCAGAGATAAGACCTGGAGCATTTGATTTAGTCTTTAGATCCACTCCGCCAATACCGAATATTCCGCCAAAAGTTATTGAATAGTTAGTTATATTGGAGCCCAGAAATTTTTTTGAAGGATTAAAGCTGCTATAGTTCAATCTGTAGGCAGGAGCAAAATTCACATTAAATCCAGTCTCCACATTTGGAGGATTTAACAATTCATCACCAATTCCTTTTCGGAATTTTAATGGAACTGTCAGAGCGGTAAGTGAAAATTTACTATAGTAGAAGTGAAATGGTTTCTGTTCAAAATACTTGTTATTAGCAAATTTTCTGACTTCAGAAGTATAATAAATATTTTCCATCCCTTTATATAGCACAACATTTTCAGGTTCTACGTCAACGATATCTGTTTGGGAAATGTTTTCTTTAATATTTTCAGGTATTTCAAACCGGGTTGTTCTGTCATTAAGTACTGTAGCGAATTTTTTGGTTACAGTGTACTCAATAATCTGATCTTTGCCGTCTTCCTGTCCCTGTCTATTCACATATTTGTAGACCTTTTGTCCAGCAAATACTGTTTTTTTTGCGTTACATGAGGACACAAGTAAAGTAAGTACTATAAAAGTTATTATTTTCATGATTTATGTTTTTACTATTTGTCAATGGCTTCTCTAATGGCGAGTTCTTTTCTATTAGTATCGAATACTGTTCGGGAGTCTTTTAGCAGTAAAATAACTGCAGAAATATTGCTTCCTTCTAAATTTTTGGAGGTATAAGCTGAACCATCTTCCAGTGTTATTTTAACTGTTCCATTTGATAATGGGTTGTAATATATACTGTAAGATGTTATAGCGATGAAAGGAGTTGCGCTTTTAGTTATACTGTAGCCTTTTTGGGATATTGTGAATTCCTTTAGCTTTTCTCTTTCCTTTTCTTTTTGGCTTTCACAGGCAACGAGAGATAAAGCAATCAATAGTAATGTGATTGTTCGAGTTTTCATTAGGGATTATTTTGTTTTTGTTGGTAATAAAATATTAATCGAAAAGCCAGGTATTGATTCTGGTCCGGTTAACTGCTAGCGTATTGGTTTAATGTGGCCAGCTGTTCGTTCTATACTCTATGCTAGGTAAATTAGCGTTTACTATCAATATGTGGATAGGTAGGGATAATGATTCTATTCTGCTTTTATTGTTAATTTAATTATGGTTATGTTTTGTTTTTCTAATTTACAAAATTGATATTTATTTAATAATAGTTTTTTATAGTCAGTTCGATAATGATTTATGTGTCTTCAAATTTCACGATAATAAAAAGAGTGAACAATTACCCATTTGTGTAAAATAACTGAAGGAAAAAAACAAAAAGATAAGGCCTCTCACTTAGAGAAGCCTTATCTTTTTTAGAGTAATTGATTGTGGAAAGAGTTTCATGTTTTACACTATAATCCTTATTAGTCCTGGTGTGAAAACCTTTTTAACTCTTCATTAAATTCTTCTTCGGCCTTAAAAAGGTCGTATTCTCTTTGCAGTTTAACCCACAGTTTAGCGCTTCCACCAAAAACAATGCTGATTTTGATCGCCATATTTGGTGAAATTCCAGATTTACCGTTTAGAATATTAGATAAAGTCAGCCTTGTTGTTTTTAGATGCTTAGCTGCTTCACCTATGCTTAATTCAGCTGGTTCAATTACTAAATCCTTTAATATTGTACCAGGGTGGACATATAGACTTTTGTGTCTTTTGATTGCCATATAATAAAACTCTTATGATTAATGATAATCCACCAGATCAAGATGAGATGCTGTTTGAGTATCATTATCAAATTTAAATAATAATCTGTAATTCCCTGATACAGAGATAGACCAATATTCAGATAGCTTACCCTTTAATTTATGGGGGTCCAAATGTTGAAGTCTATCCAGATCTTCAGGAATACTTTCCATAGTATCAATCACAATAAGTAATAAACTTAATTTTTTTACCAAGTGTGGTTGAATTTTACTTCCGTCTCCTTCGACGAATAACTTATATAAGCCTTTATGCTTAATGTGGGCTATAGCCATAACAATAATTTTTAATTCCGGTTCCTATACCGTGTCATCAATTTTTTTGTATTCATGGTTCGTGCTATGATTTAATTATTGTTGAATTGTATAGTGCAAATATACACTATGCAATTATTAAAAACAAATTTTATAGTTAAAAATTGATTATTTAGAATTTAAAGGCAATATTTGTGTGATAAAATGCCAGAAATGTGAGAATTCCTGGCATTTGTAAATTGTAAGTTTTTTTTGTGCAATTATTCAGAGATTCTTAAAGGAATATCTACCATTGGTTGTATTTGTTGGTGTACCGTTGAAAGAAGAGAAATGTAATACATATTTATTCCCTTCTTTTTTTCAAAGAGAATTTCTAATTCCAATTATTATATCTTTTTAAAAGTCTTATAAAGATTAGATTCTTTTACAGATCTTATTTTTTCCTCTTTTTCAATACGGAGTCTCATAAAAACATTAAGAGCGTCTTTACTTGGCTTATTGATATGTAATACTTTTGTTGTCATTAGTTTATCAAAGTTAATATATATATTCTATATAATCAAAAATAAATTTTAGAGGCAACTAAGATGTATTTACTTTATTTATAATTGTAAATTGTATAAAAATATAAAAGAATTATGAAGAGTTTAACTCGTGGTATAAAGCACAATACGCATCCAGGAGAAATCCTTTTGAACCAAATTGTTAAAGCTAATAATTTGACAGTCGATAAGGCTGCTAAACATTTGGGTATTACTCGGCCTACATTATCAAATATTGTTAATGGAAAGAGTGCAATTACTCCTATTATGGCCATAAGAATTTCTAAAGTTTTTGGAGGAAATCCTGCCTTTTGGATTAGATTACAGTCTGCTTTTGATTTACGTAAAGCAGAACAAGAGTTTGAGGAAGACCATATCGAACTAGATAAATTTTAATTTTCTTAGGAATCAGAAGCTTTCAATTAAAAAGAAATTAAAAAAATAAGAAGGCCTCCTTACAATTTACATGGCGGATTAAAATTAAAGCAAAAAGATTAGGCAGATAATTCTGCCTAATCTTTTTATTGAGGCTAATCCTCTGCCTCTATTCCCATTTTAAATGATTCGTATTCTATCGAACCTTTAAATTTTCTCTTACCGAGAATTCCTACTGTGAATAAGACGAACAATCCTATTACTACTACAATTAAAAATGTTTCCATATGTAAAAAATATTTATTATTAATATTCAACTTTTCTCTAAAGCATTAAAAAATATACTTGTGTAATACACCTTGTCCCGGAAAAAGTATACAGCGTTTAACACTTTTCATAAAAATTAATATTACATTCAACCCAAATTTTAGTTTTTATAGGGCGCAAAAAAAAAGCCCCTCGCTGAGCGAGAGACTTTGTCTTCGATAACGAAGGTACAAAATGTTTCAATACCATCCAAAAGTGTTAATTTTAAAATTAACACTTCTATTATCACACTATTTTATCTCTTATTAGCATTGTTTATATCTTTAGTAGGACCAAGAGCATATTAAGTTCCCTTGTATGGAACGGGATACTATTTAAGATCAAGGATACTGTTACTTCTTTGTAGGCTTGTGTTTCTGAATCAACAATAAATTAGCTGAATCTTAAGAAGGGTTTACTTCTTAATGTTGATATTTGTTAAAGTAAGTATTTTAGCTTCTTGAGGCTAATTTCAAATATTAAATTCTAGTTTTTGAAAACAGATTATAAGAATCGGACTATATTTTTGTAGTAATTGATGAACTTAATATATTTGTTAAACAAAAAATCCACTGTGCAGGAACACTTAAGTGGATCTTAAACTATATCGCTGAAGATTAAGAAAAAATTCTTAGTCTATTCGGCTATTTGTATTACAAAGATAACAAAATCAATTACACAATATCCAATTACAATATGAAGAAAAAATCAAATCAATTTTCTACTGAGAGTAATCTTTTATTATTATCTGTCAGTTTGGGGAATGGGCCCTACACTAAAAGGCGAATAGATCTTTCAACAAGTTATAAAGAGAAAAATAATTTTGTTGGATACCTTCTAGAGTGTAATTTATCAAAGCTTAGCCTATTGTTTAACATGATCCTATGGAAAATATTAAATGAGTATAAGGGTTAATATTGACGTTCCAGACAAAGATAATGGGTTCTGGTTAATAACAGACTTTTTGGAGTGTTTTAAGCACTCAGATCATCATATTTGGGTTAAGATTGAAATTGTACATGTGATCTATGATCTCATGCTTGAAAAATATATTTTTGGTGATAGGATAGTTAATCCGTATCCTTTACAATATATGATGTATATCACTGCTGGTGATGAATTTGACCTTGAAGGAAGAGGAATTAAAAAAAAACGGTTAAAAACTTTAGAATGGAATATTGTAACCAAACCAGATAAGTTGGAAATGAAAGTCTACAACCACTTGGATTTTTTAAATTTGGGAGATTCGTTCCCTTTAAATTGCTCTTCAGATGGAATGCTATATTACGATCTATTTGATTATGATAAGAAAGATAATGAGAAAGTGATTTCACAAAAGAACGTTATTATTTTGCCAGCAAGTGTTATAGGCCAATTTTTTTACTTTCTGGAAAGTGATTTTAGTAATTTGTTATATAGTATCAATTTGAAATATATTTTCCGAAATTATAATAGAGAAAATATAGAATATCGGGATGGGTTGAAAATCGGGAAATTTTTTTATGAGTGGGAACAGTGCAAGAATGATAATGTTTTATCAGCGGCAAGTAATTTTCTATTTTCTAAAAATGACCAATTAATAAAGGCTCTATATAATTCATTTAATCAAAATTTGAGATCTGTTTAT
This sequence comes from Chryseobacterium sp. MEBOG07, assembly GCF_021869745.1. Lineage (NCBI taxonomy): Bacteria > Pseudomonadati > Bacteroidota > Flavobacteriia > Flavobacteriales > Weeksellaceae > Chryseobacterium > Chryseobacterium sp. MEBOG07. The sequence continues at coordinate 163,522 of NZ_CP084579.1, read as the reverse complement.
CATAATCCATATAAGATTCCCTTTCATTACAAAATTCCTATTGATGCAGAATTAAAATTGAAAGTGAGAGGAAATTATTTTAAAGATAAATATGGTATTGGAATCTTTTTAATTAAGGAGATTTTAGATTTTGAAACCAAAGGATCTAGTATGAAAAATTTATTTACTGTAGATAAGATTGAATACCATCCAGACATTGAGTATTCTTTAAAAGGTCTGAGAAAACCTGAGGATGCTATAGGAAGACCAAGTATTAAAAACCAAGCAGCAATAGATTCATTAGAAATTTACGGTTCATATCCCTCAAATTCATCTTTCAAACCAAGGAATATGATACAAGAAAAAAAACGATTTGGTGATATTATTCCTGTTGAAAAGTATAGTGATAGAAAATCCACAGTTCAACTTATAACTGATAAAATTATTATTGAAAATAAAATCTCAGACGGAGATAGTCTGCATCCAGAAAACGGAGAGAAAGACAGTAAAAAGAGAAGTATAAAAACGAGTACTGAGAATACTGAAAATAGTGATAATAATAGCAGAAATGAAGAGAAAACCAAAACTTATTTAAAAGAAGTTATAAAGGTCTTTACTATGGAGTTTGATGATTTTAAGGTTTATTCATTTTATTATGTACTTGGAGATAATACAAGAATTGATTTTGTAGAAATTAACAAAAAAGATACTGATAAATTCGTGTATTTTATTGATGCGTTTGGGCAACGACTTCAAGTTATTTATCATATAACATTGTCTCGTTATTCAGAAAAAGAACTGAAGAATGTCATTGATTCGGTTAAAAATCATAATTTCAATAGTTGGCTGCCATGGAGAAAAAGTAATTATGCTTTTGAAGGGATGGAATTTGGTGTTTCGATCAATAGAGGTGTGGATAATAATGCTGATTATGATTTTTATAAGAAGGAGTCAGAAAAAATATTTGAGAGAATTATGGCAATTATAAGTAGTTAGTTCTTGCCTTAAATAAACAAGATTCTTGCTTTTAAATTTTCTAAGTCAAATGATACTATTTATTGCTAAAAGAAAAAGATATAAAAAATAAACAAATTGGTTTATTTTTTATATCTGAAATGATTATTTTCTCGTTCTTTTATCAACTAATTTTCTTCGGATCATCTCAATATGATCTATTTCTATTTGGGTTAATCCTAAAGCTTGGTTTAATATTCGGTAGTTATATTTATCCAGAATCTCCTCAATATTTCTTTTATTTTCAAAATTTATAACAAATTCGTTGAAATCTTCCTCACTAATATCAATAAAGGGTATAGGTAATTTTTTGAATTCACTAGGAATAAGTTCAAGGACTCCACCGCCATAATATCTACCCTCTAATTCTGCAAACAAAAGTGTTAAAGAATTATAAAAAGAAAATATAAAACTGTTAATATTGAAGTTCTCTTTCATTTCAATTTTATAAGCAGAATCAGTAACGTAGGCATCAGAATTATTCTTTACAAGCTTTGGATATAAATGAGATCTTTTAAAGAAAAAAGCTTTAGGAGCAGAGGCTACGTTTGGAACAGCATACCATTTTTTTCTTATTGAAGTTTTATGCCTTTTATGTAGCTCTTGCTGTTCTCCAATTTCTATATAATCTTTTGCTTTATCTGATAATTGATCAGATTCTTTGATGTAGATAAAGTTTGTAGGAATATTATTTTCGCTTAATTGTCTCAAATTATTATTATCAAAAACAACGCTACCATTAACATATAGACCCCTTTTAATGATAGGGACAGCGAAGTTTCTTAAATCATATTTTTCTATAGTTTCTGAGTCTGCAATAAAGAAATCATTTGCAGCCGTTACAATGCCGGGCTTTGACTCAATATAATACTTTATTTCGTTGAGATTCCTTTTTAATTCTACAATTACATTGAGCTCCCTCTCATTCAGAAAATGATGCGACCATTTTGTATCATTACGCACTAAAATATCATTTTTCTGAAGTGAAAAATTGTTGTTATTTAGCTGTTCTTGTGATTCAATATTAACAAAATATTGTCCTTTTGTTCTATGCTTTTTATATCCAATAACAACGATTGTATCTTGCCCTTTACATTCAAACATAAGATCATTGAAAGTGAAAATTTCTATACGCTCAAACTGACTAATTAAAAATCTTCTGATTTCCTCTCCATATTTTACTTGTAAAAGCTCAGATGGTAAAACAAAAGAAATTATTCCATTACTTTTAAGTAAGGAAATTGATTTGATTAAAAAAGCTGTCCAAATATTACTAATTGAGTTTTCAGTTAAATTTGAATTGAAATGGATCTCTTTAATTTTAAGTAAATCCTCATCAGTAAGAAGTTTCTTTTTGATGTACGGCGGGTTACCTATGATAGCAGAAAACTTCTTTACACTTGCAAAGTCTAAAAAATTTTGATGAATAAAAGAATTATTATTTATCCACTTTGTAGATGCTTTTTGAAGCTCTTTCTTATTGATGTCGAGTGCCGTTACAGAAATATCTTTTTCGCTACATTCCTGCAATGCCTCTATAAATGAGCCATCACCTACACTCGGCTCCAAAATTTCAAACTTTTTTGAGGATAAATTTCTTATTACCCTTTTAGTTATAAAAGAAGCTAAATATGCAGGTGTATAATATGATCCTGTATTTTTCTTATTATTCACGTCTTAGTTATGTCTTCACGAGTATAAGGAATGGTTGTTTCTTTTTTCTATAGACACTCTGAAGTCTATTTAATATTTCTTCAAATTTACGCAAATAACCCACACATTGAGTAGGATTTTTCTGCTGTTCTATTTTTCGAAATAATAACTCCTTTATTTGCCCAGCTCTTTCTATTTCTGTTCTGTATTTTTCTTCAACAAAATTACTTTTGCGGTAAACAATAAGCTGTCTTCTATTTAAAAATAGTCTATTAACTAAATATCGGGATGTAAAATTATTTCCCGTTATATCAAATGAATTAGCATCTATTTCAAAAATTTCAGAGTAATCAATTACAGATGGATTAGGATAAAAAGCAATATCATATTCCGCGTTAGGTTCATTAGGCCAATCTTCCGATTTAAAAGAATTACAAATAGAACAAGCATAAAAGAGATTTTTATAATCGTTAGTTAATTCTTCGAATTTCTTTTTGGGTCTGTAATGTTCTACGTGAAAATTTCTTATTCCGCCAAAATATGTCTCACTAACAAAGCAATAAACACACTGATGATATCCTTCTACCGATAAATTAGGTTTCCAATCTGAATATATCCCTTCTGTAGGGCATGTTGACACTTCTTTAGGTATCCTTTTCCACATCCTCAATTTGTTTTAAAAATTCAGAAATATCATTACTAAGAGTAGATAACTCATTAATGTTACTCTCGTACTCATTTAACCAATTTTCTCTATGTGAGAAGCCGTAATCACTAAATGGAATATTTAAATTTTCCTGAACAACCCTAAGCTCTGCTAAATCCTGCTCTGTAGCAGTGCCTTTTGCAATTAACTCTGATAGAATAGATAATCTCAGTAATTGTTCACTGTTTGCCTCATGAAACCTTTGGCCGGCTCGAATAAATCTAGCTACATATTCTTCTGGTTTTGCGTAGAAAGTATCTCTGGCTATTATTTCATCAAATTCACTGAATTGATTTTCTAAATCATTGTCTAAGTGAAAACTTGTTACTGAATAAATTGGAAAACTTTTTAAATATTGTCTTAGAAAAGTTACCAGCTGGCTTCCATTGTAGCTAACGCTTCCGTTGCTACCACTTGACTCATGTAATCTTTCATCTAAAATTAACACGGCAATATCATGCTCCTTAATAAAGTTTAAGTATTCCATTTTGTCGGAAAAAGGATCATTGCTTATAACATGCCAGTTTAAATTATTACGTAGAAAAATAAGCTCAATCCTATTTTGCAGAGTTTCTCGAATGTCTACTCTGTCATCAATTATACAAATTCCAGCCATAAGATTATTTTAAAGGAATCCAAAAATTAAAATCAACCATTTCATTATCTGTATTATTAAGTACTTCATATTTACCTTTAATTGATTCAATTGTCGATTTGATGATAAATAGTCCTAATCCAGTACCAGTCTCTTTTCCTTCAGAATCTTTTTTTAACGTATTTAATGGTTTCCATATCCATTCTAATAAACTTTCGTCGATAAAAGGTCCCGAGTTTGATATTGTTACATTAAATCCTTTAATATTTTCTCTTTCTGCTTCACTTAGGTCAATCACAATTCTTCGTAGATCGGCAGGTTTTTGTAGGCAGGCAGTATAGGAGTTTGTTAGCACATTTAATATTATAGATTCAATATCCATTGGAAAAACTTTTGCCTTTACTGGTGATATATTAGTCTCTACAATAATATTTACTGCTAAGAAAACCTTTTCCAAGTCTTTTAATATTTTCTCAATTATATCATCAATTTGTTTGGGTTCTTTTTTTCTTTTTTCTGTATGGACTCTCGTTAATGCAAAAGCTCCCCAACTTGACACTTGATCTCCATAATCAATAGCCTTATCCAACTCTTTCTTTACTTTTGCTACCTGATTGGGGTATTCTAACCAGTCTCTTGCAACTTTTGCCGCACTGTTAAACCCGGTAATAGCAGTTTGAGTTTCGTGAGCAAATACCGCTGAGGATATTCCTAAAGTAGCTAATCCTGTTAAAACGCGATTATGGTTAAGTACTTCATCCAGAGCAACAGATGTTTCTTGAGATAGGTCTATAAATTCTTCGATATTGTCGACAGCATTTTTAACTTCATCTGGAATATTAGCTGTATTTTTAATCACATCTACATCTTTTTTAACATTGTCAATTTTACTTTTAAAGATGTCCGATTTTTCTGAAGGTGTTTTTGGTTTTTGGGTGCCTTTTTGATCTTTAAATAATTTATGCCTCCTGTTTTCTAAAAGAGCTAATGCTCCTAATGTTAATGCACGCAGGTCGTAGAAGGCATCATTCTCTACAAGACCTTCCCTTGAAGCACTATCCGTAAGTAAAGGGTTTTTGTCCCGTTCAATAAAAATTGCCCCAACTAATTGGCTTCCCAATACACGGTAGCCTTCTCTATCTACACCAGCTGGGTTTCTAGAATGCCTTTCCGCTAATCCTAGCCAATCACCACCATGCTGTATATTTGTAAATCCATATGGTTTTACACTTATCTGGTCTCTATATATCTTTACGCCAACATTTTTGTTAACATATTCGCGAAGTTCTGTTAATGTGAAATCTGTACCTTCCGCTAAAGCTTTCGTTCTGGGGTATAACAATAGTTTTATTTTAACAGGCCCACACAGGAGCTTATCTGTAAATTGGTAATTGAAAGGATCAATTACTTTTTGCATTAAATTTTGCCAGCTAATTACATCAATAAATTCCTCTTCACTGGATCTATCTCGTATAGAATAAGCTAAATCAAAGGATTCCCCGTCATAATCTAGTTCTATTTCAATTTCAGGTCTTACTTGTTGGGGAGGTTTGATCTTACCATTAAATTCTTTAGCTACATCATTAGTTAAAAAAATTTCAAAGTCTTCTACGTCTGCAAAGGGTGAAGATAAAATTGAAAGCTCATTGTAAAGGGTTTCAATATTTTCAAATGTCCAGTTCTCTCTGAGGTTATACACTAACATTTCTGTACCAGTTTCTTTTCTGGCTAGTCTTGGTAACTGTAAATCTGGTTCATCTATTACATCTATAGGAATGTCAGTTAGGTCAAGTCCATCCTGATTAAACATTTCCCAATTTATTTTTAACCCGAAGATCTCAGTTTCATCTGTTTTTGTTTTTATTTCTAAAACCTCTCCAAGTCTATCAGCAGATAGTCTTCCAATTCCTTTTTCTCCCGTTTTTCTGCGCTGTTTAGTATTTGATGATTTTTCTGTTTTTTTATGTGAGAAACCGATTCTAAGCCATTTATTGTCTATGTCATCCTCTGTCATTCCATCTCCGTCATCAGAAATTCTCACATAACTATTTTGAGGGTCTGTATTTATGTCAATTTCTACGACATTAGCATCAGCATCATAGGAATTTTTTACAAGCTCAATTAACGCTGTTGTATGGTTTTTTATACTCTCACGGCCCAAATGAATCAGAGCGCGTGCATCTATGCTAAATTTTTTTTGCATTAATTATTAGTTTTTTTTATATGTAATTTTGTGATAATCGTTTCGTGAATTTTTTCATAAGTTAATAAATTAAAAATAAAATTTTAATCTATTCTTATTTATAGATTGGAAAATAGCCTGATAATCCCCAATGTTTCCACATTATTCCCATGGGACATAAATTTCGATCGTTATAACGGGTCCATGGTTCTGTATCGCATCTTTTATCTACAATAATATTAGGATCTGATATTTTGTTACTTTTTTTACAAAAATCTTTCATTTCGCATGGTGAGGTTGTAGGCTTCGAAAAAATTCTCAACGTCTGATTAATAGCCCAAAATAAGTATGGATGAAAGCTAGTAGGAGTAAATCCTGTAGGTAAGGTAATTGTAGCAATATTTTCACTATTTAAAACTAGTGGTGAGCCTAGTGACTTATGAACTATTGAAAAAAATTGATTGTTTTTTAACTCTCCAAATTGTAAAAAATCAACGATAAAGGGAGGTCTAGTTGTTCGGGCAGACTTAATCCTGTTGAATATGATATCTATCCATTGGTTGTTTTCTTCTAAGATATCAGCTTTAAAACTTTTTTTAATAGAGGCTCTTACATCTTCTAAAATAACTTCGAATGAAACATGACTTCCCTTTAAATATGCCTCCAAAATTGAATATAGTTCTTCAATAAAATCGGGATTGTCTGCATTATTTTCTATAAAATTCTGTTGTTTTAAAAAGGTAATAGCTCTAATGAAACTTAATCCTGGGTGATAAGTCATCAAGCAACAATCACATATTGCAATAAGAATAATATCTTCCGCAATTTCAGGATAGATAGAATTAGCTATTTTCTCTACTAAACAATAAGGGTACTCGTCAACGGGAATATTTATATTTTGTTCTGCTAATATTTTTTCATAGATATACCTTTCTGCTAAATAGGCCATTCCTTCAGTTATTATCTTTCCTCCTAAGTAGATTTTTTTTTCTACACCAGAAATTTCATCTCTAAAATAAATAATGATTGTGTCTATATCATTATTATCTACTTTCTTCTGTTCTTTTTGGTAGGATAAATATGTTATCTTTTTATATTTAGGATTGATATCACTACCAAGATATATTGGACTCAAATTAAAGTTTAAATAGCCAAAGTCGTCTCTTTTAACAAGCTTTTGAGGTACTTCAAAACCTTTTTCTTCCTGTTTTGAGATTCGGGCAGCACAATCTTGTAAATAATAGTTTATAGTTGAAATATTCATAAGACCATAAATAGTTGAAAGATCTTGAATAAAATGTATGTATTCATGTAGATATAAAGAAAGAGTGGCATCTGTAGCCTCTTGTAAGTTACCTAAATCTACAGGTAAATCAATTTTAATTTGAAAAAAGGCAGGTCTGTAGTAACACTTTAAAAAGTCTAATTGCTCAACCATATTTTTGTTATTATAGAAATAAATATAAAATTATATTTTGACGTACATTAAACAAATATGTACTTTAATCAACGAAGATAGTAATCATTATACATCTATAATTACGGAAACCCGTAATTAATAATACTGTACGAATTATGTTGCAGATTTTAATTTATTAAGGTAGTAAAAAGGAATCTCTTTATCTTTGGTAAATTCTGATAATCTTACATTGTATTTTTTTATTATTTTTTCTAAAAGGTCGATATCCTGAATTAACCTATGTGATAATAAAATAATCTCCTTACGGCCCTCAAGGTTAGTAAGATAAAATGGTTTGTCTTTAATATCCGGTAGATGACCAAATTCTATACAACAAGCTTTTCGAAGGCGCCCCCATTGGTCATTTTCTCTGCTTATTAAGGAGCAAATTTTATATAACATGCTAAAATATAGATGCGAATAATTCAAATTTTCTGTAAATCCCTTCATTAGATAAAAATTAATCTTTTTTTGAAACATTAACTGTATTTTACTGGCTCTGATAGGGTTTTGAGAAATGTCATAACCACAATAAGCGCAATGGTTGAGAGGAATTCGAAGGATTTCATACTTGTATCCTTGTTCCAAGCGGTGGAATGTTACCGGATTTTTACATTGTGTACAATGATCATTAAGCTCGACACCGCATTCTGTGCAGGCTATAGAATAGAAAATCCTCCATTGCTTTTTATAATATGGCTTATTTTGAAGACAAGAAGGGCAGTACATGATACTATTCCCTTTTCTCTTTCTATGGTAAATTTTAAGTGGAATTATTCCTGTTGTAAAACCGAAAATATTAAGTTTTTCATATAGGAATCCTTCATAACTCTTTAAAAAAAGATTATTAATTTCTGTTGTATGTAAGGGGGTATTGTCTGCTAGTATCTGAATTAAATCTTCGTTAGCTGCCAAATCATTATCTCTGTTCCACATTGAGTAACCTTTCAAAACGGCCTTACTGAAACTGTGACTCTTCAATAAGTGAGCTTGAGAAAGTCTAAAAAACCAACTGGAGAATATTTCATCTTTATAGGGAGGGATATAACCTCCCCAAACATCTTTTTGGAGGTCTGGTACAAAAACCATTTAATAACTTAAGGTGTTTACTGAGTTACTTTAAACGCATTTTTTGCACTCCCGTTAGAGGATATTAAAAGATATTCTGAAGCTGATTTTCCCGAAGCCCAGGTTGTACGGACTTCAGCTCCTTGTTTTATTTTAAAAAAGCCCATACCTCCGGTCTTATCACTATAAAGACCTGTGTCGTTTAATAGGTTCTTAAATATTGAGAACCCTACAAATGCTCTAGTATCCTCTCCTGAAATAGGTGTCATTTCAGTGTACAAGACCCAGGAACTTTTATTTTTATTGTAATTATATAAAATGTATCTCCCTGACTCTTTAACGAGTTTAAAATCAATTTCTTTGATCTTGTCTTTTTTAGTTGAATAGAATCCTAAAAGATCGTCAGCAGGATTGATTAGCTTTTGAATGGATGAAGGGTTATCTGAAGTATTTTCTTTTTTAGCATTATTACAGCTAAGTATTGATACCAGAAGGATGCTTAAAGATGCATGGTAAATTGTTTTCATAATATTGGCGTGTAATCTTTCTTAAGAAAAACAGAAAGCGTGGAACTGACATCAATCTGACAAAGAGGTACCGCTAAGAACCCAATATCCAAAAAGACTCAGCCCACGCCAATATATGACATGGGCGTAAGTCTATCGAATTTTGGATATTTTTTGAAAATTAGCGGTTTTCTTTGTCCAATACGATAGCTTACGCTTTACGTTTTATTATATGTTGCAGCAAATATATAAAGAAATTAAATGCCTGTGAGCTTTAAATTATGAAAATCTTCTAAATGATTTTTTACGATCTTGGGGAGATGTATAATCTATACTATCTAAAATTCCATGAGTAATTTTTTCTCTTCCGGTTTCTATTGCAAGCTTACACGCAAGTGTTAATATGGTTGTGATCTCCCCAATTAAACCTTCAGAACGTTGAAGAATCTTTGTGGCAATAGAATTTTCAATAAGCATGGAAGGTTCTTTTAATGGTAAAAGAGCCTCAAAGTTAACCAGTAATTGATAATAATCTTCATTTTCCAACCATGTATCAAGCATTTTGTTATCAAAACGATTAGAAAGCTGTGGGTCTGACTGTATAACATTAAATGCATCTAAAATTCCAGCGCAAACTATTGATACTCTTAATTCATTGCTTAAGTATTTTAGAACAGTAAGAAACAATCTTTGTTTATGTGCACTTCCAGAAAGAACATGATGTATTTCATCAATAATTAAAAGCTTAATATTCATTTCCTTGAAAAAAAATACGATTCTTCTTCTTCTGCTATCAGATTTTTCGCTGTTAACGATAGGTACATTTAGTTTTTCAAGGATTTTGTTGTAAAAGCTTCTTTCATCAGGTTCCGGTGGAGCCTGGATAAGAAGAACTGGTAAAACAAGTTTTTCATCATGTTTATTGATATATGGAGCATTGTTTTTTTCGAAATGTCTAATTAAGGCTGTTTTACCATTATTTGTCTGACCAACAATTAGAAGATTTGGCATTCTGTCAACAGTAGGATAGCTCATCATATCTTCCATTTTCTTGATAATATTCTGGGCACGAGGATAAGGGATCCACTTAGGTTTAAGTAGGTAATTGATTCTTTCCTCTTTGCTTAATTGTGCAGCTTCTTTGGTCCTAAGAGTTAAATGCTTCATCATCTAAATTTACATTAGGTTTTAAATAACTATAGTCTGTATAACGAGGTTGTTCCTTTTGAGGTGATTGTTTTGAAGTGGGTGGTTCTATTCCTTTAATAATCTCATCTAAAAAATCATTATTTGTATTAAATTTTTTGCTGAGAATGCGTCTTGATTTTTTATTCATCTTCTTGGTAGAGTTAATAGATTTAATTTCTAGTTCTTCTAACTTCTGATAAGCATCAAAAATACTTTGTTCGTCTATATCATTTATATTTTGCTTTTTTAAATTTTCTATTGCAGCTCTATATTCCCAGATTGAGATTGGTGGATATGTTGAGTTTCGATATGGAATGTCGTAATATTCATTCGTTTCCGGATCATAAAAATAAACAGTGCTGATATCCTTTGGGTTTCTTCTAAATATATATTTGGGGGAAACAGAAGATTTATTGTTTTTTATATTAATGTAATTTTTTAAAACATCAGAGTAGTAGTATATGTGATCGATAATAATGCCATATTTTTGAATAGTTCTTTCATAATAAGGCATAAAATCCAATCTTATTTTTCTTTCATTTAGGAGTCTTGGGGGAATTCCGGTTCCTATAGTCGTTTCATCTCCTTCAATTCCAATTTGGTATTTTTTCTCTGGAGACATTCCTATACCTGAGTGGATTTGTTTATGATATACATTAACAATATAGGTTACTAACCATTTTTCAAATTCTTCCAAAGTAAATGAAGCATGCTTTTCGGATTTATAAGTGCTTTTTTGCTGTGGATTGGAGAATGTAGTTCCTGGCAGGTCATGAATTTTTTTGGACAATGTCCCCAAAAGTCTTTCAATATGACCTCCGTATTCCGGAGTTGCAGGAGGACGGAACTCAAGATTTATATTATAATTCTCACATGCTCTTCTCAACATATTCCCTCTGAATTCTTTTGCATTGTCTACGTGGATGGTCTGCATTACTCCCCAGCATGGCCATTCTCCACTAATGCTAAGTTTTTCAAGGTACATTTCTTTAGGTAATATTGAATTTGAAATGCATATTCCCGTACCGGCTGCACCAGGAGGGTCAAAAGATAAATGTAAACCAACAATCATTCTGCTGAAGACATCTATTGCTAGGGTTAAATGTGGGCGGTTAAAAGGATTTCGGAAAACTTCATCAACAAGAATAATATCAACAGGAGTATGATCAATTTGAACAACAGATAGAGGGGTGTTTGCATGAGGGAAAGATCCTCGCAAAGGAGCAAATTTATCCTTTGCAACTTTAGCTCCATATCGCATTGCTATAGCTTCCTTTTTTGAAATAGCTTGTATTCTTCTACGAATAGTTGATTCATGCGGGGGGGAACTTCTCTTTCTCTACATTTTCTACTTATATCAATTATAACGGCATAAATTGACTTCCGTAATGGATTGAGATAAACTTCCTCTATTGACTCTTTTATAATTTCCTCTTGTTCTTTATTTAAACGAGATTTTCCTTTTCCGCCTGTTTTACGATCTCCAAGTAATGGATATTTTTGACCAGTTGATTCAAACCAGTTAATCCATCTATAGAGGGTAGAACGGTGAACGTTGGCTTCTTTAGCTTTTCTAAGTATTAATTTAGAATCCCCTTTATTATTAAGGATAGGAGAAATAATATCATATCTAAATTGAACTTTATCCCATTCCTCTTTTGTAAAATCAATAAAGTCTCGAACATTTTGTTTGTTGCTTAAGGGAAGGGATATTTCTTCAAGTCTTACAGTATGGATGATATCTGTAGCGATTTCTTGTATGCTTATCCTTTTGATATCAATTACGCGGAAAATTTTGCATTCTAAACCCTTGTAGAGTACTTTAGCGCCTTCTTGTACGTTTAATATATTATTCATTTGCTATTCCTTGTCATATCTGTTTGCAAATAAATCATCAATCCATATTTCACTATGCATATTAATTGGAGAGTCCCAATCACAACAAATTATATTCCTGGAAACTAAGTACCATAGTACATAGATCAGTTCTTGTTGCTTTGCTTTGTCTTGTGCTGATAAATTTATTAGTTTTTTTGGAGTTGTATACTGTAAGTTACACATTATCTTCAATAAAAGTTCTACATCAGGATGACCAAAATCTAATTGATTATCTTTTTTATAACGATAGAGAAAGGATGCATTCTCTAAAAACTGAGTTCTGATTTCGTTTTCCGTCATAATTCTAAATTCGTAGTTATTGATTTTACAGAAATCAATTGCAGCTCTGAATTTTTCCTTGTAATTAGCAAAGTTTTCACTCAGATCTTTCCTAAATTTTACTTCGATAAGCAATGGCTTTAAACCCTCAGATTTGAGCCCGGGATGATAGTGCATCAAGAAATCAGGAGTGTAACTTCGCTTTTTTCCTGTTTTATCTGTAAAAATGATTTTTACAGGTTGTTCATAATAGCTATGGACAAAATTATCCATTTCCATCATCATAATCATATCCCGCTCCAATGAGGATTCGAATATTACTTCCGAATTATTTTTTACACTATAAAAGCGTCCTGATAATGATCGATATTTTAAGCCAATTTTTCTCACTTTATTCTGAACTATTCGCATTTACTTAGCTTAAAAGTTAAACTATTCTTATTTACTATGCAATTTATTCAGCATAGTAGACGAGAATGAAGCTCAATATCGCGTAAATATTCTCGTTTTCTTTGCTAATTTACAGTAGGAGGGGGAAGCTACCCGCAACCCGGAGAGATTTCTCTTGCTCATAACGGGGTACTATTTTTGGACGAAATGCCTGAATTTAAACGGACAGTACTGGAAGTAATGAGACAGCCTTTAGAAGACAGAGAAGTCACTATTTCAAGAGCCCGGTTTACCGTAAACTATCCGGCAAGTTTTATGCTCGTCGCTTCAATGAATCCCAGTCCGAGCGGATTCTTTCCGGATGATCCTAACAATACATCCTCTGTTTATGAGATGCAGCGGTATATGAATAAAATTTCGGGACCTCTTCTGGATAGGATTGATATTCATATCGAAGTCCAGAAAGTAGAATTTGAACAGCTTTCTGAAAAAAGGAAAGGAGAAAAAAGCAAAGACATTAGAGAACGGGTATTGAAAGCGAGAGACATTCAGAATAAACGCTATCAGAACCTCAATATCAGCAGCAATGCTCAGATAGGCCCCAAAGAAATTGAAGAATTTTGCAGTTTGGATGAGGCCTCTTTCAATCTCATAAAATTAGCAATGGAGAAACTAAACCTTTCGGCAAGAGCGTATGACAGAATCCTGAAAGTGTCCAGAACCATTGCAGATCTTGAAGAATCTCAAAACATCCTTTCTTCTCATATTTCCGAAGCCATACAGTATAGAAGTCTTGACCGGGAGTTTTGGAATGGCTGATCAGGACTTCTATTTCTGAAATTATCTATGTAGTTATTTCAAGATCTGTTTTAAGATTGATTAAAAAAGGATGGTTGTAAACTTTTGGAATCCATTGAAACTGATCATTCACCTTATTAATATACCCAATCCCTGGCCATGGAAGATGAGCGGAGCAGATAAGTGTTCTGTTATTATAACAATTTTCCAGAACCTTTTTACGGGTTTCTACACCTGTTTCAAAATCAATATCCCACTGCGTTCCCCAGTCAGGTTTTGCAATAAGCAGGGGAGAATGGAAGACATCTACTACATTGGTGATTGAAATATCTCCATCATTTACGGTATAAATAATATGTCCTGGAGTGTGTCCTGGAGCAGCCTGTGTCTGAATACACGAGAACAGAAGATCTCCCATTTCAAATGTTGTAAGTCGGCTACCAATGATGGAAAGGATTTTTCTCACCAATGGAATACTTGGTTTTCCTCCTTCCGGGTTTTTGCTTTTCTGAAAATCGGGTTCATTAGTTATCCAGAAATCGAATTCCTGACGTGAAATATAATAATTCGCATTCGGGAATATCATCTCATCATTCTTAGAAAGAATTCCTCCAATGTGATCCCTGTGGGCGTGTGTAATCAGAATATCCGTTATGGATTCAGGTGCAAATCCAGCCGCCGCAAGGCTGTGCAGCAGTTGCCCTGCATTTTCTTCATCATAAAACCCTTCTCCGGTATCTATTAAAATAATGCGGTCGGCCTTCTTGACAAGCATTACATTAATGGGTGCTTCATAATAAGAGTCCGATAAATAAAGATTTCGGAGCTCATTTTTTACCTTGTTTTGAGGAATACCGGGTGTTAAAATCGGCTGATGGTAACCAATACCAAAATACCCGTCAGAAAGTATAAAAATATCCAGCTCATGACATGGAATATGTATAAATCCATGCTCTCTCTTCAGTTTGTGATCCATATTAAAATGAAGTGTTTTTTTCTTTCTTGCAAATTTAAAGATTATTCCCATACCTTGATCGATAGGTGGATTGATATTGAATGTTATAGTTGTAATAGATTAAAATTCAATATTTTATTCTAGAATGTCAATTCGCGATTGTGGCAAATAATAGTAATTATGTAACAATTGGTCTAATTTATTATGTTAAGTTTGATTACCAAATTATTTAAAATATTACATTATGAAAATAAAAATCTTAAACACTGTGTAGGGGGGTAGATCTAACTTCTGAAGAATAATGAAAATATATTCTTCCTACTTTTCGATTGCAATAAATAACGTTTTTCAAGTTGTTTACGGTTCTGCTTATTAAGTGGATCAATTTAAAATCATTGTAAATCAGATTTTTAATAATCTATTATGAAAACACATTTAGTAAATAAACTGTGCCTATAGCTTATGCCCTGATGTTTCATCTTTTCTTATAGTTTAAAATCAGATTCACAGAGAAAGAAATTTATTGACTACAAAATTTTTAACCAAATCACACTATTAAAATGTCAAATACAATTCCCTCACTCGAAACCTTATCCATAGGTGCTGCTATATTGCTGTCAGCTGAAGACAGAGAAAAGCTCTTAAATGGATTTAATAAAACCGGTTGGGACTATCACCATGAAGAAACATTGGAGTCTCTTTTCCGGAAACAGGCAATACTTCATCCCGATAAGCTTGCCGTTATTTATGAGGATCGGGAGATCACTTATAGAGAGTTAGACCAAAGAAGCAATCAGGTTGCCAATACATTATTGAGCCAGGGTATCAAAGAAGGAAAGTATGTTCCTATCTGGCTGGATCGTTCCTTAGAATGGATTGTTGCGGTGCTTGGAGTTATTAAAACAGGAGCAGCCTATGTTCCAATAGATCCTGCCTATCCCGTTAAAAGAGTGGAATATATACTTTCAGATACCGCTTCTGATATAATCATTACCAATCAAAATCTTCAGGGTCTTTTATCTGAAAAAGAAAAGGTAAAAGTATTGGATTTGAGCAGTATGGATCATCTTAACGACTTACCTTCAGAATATCCGGAAACTAACATTCACCAGAATGATTTGGCGTATACAATTTATACTTCGGGTTCAACGGGAAAGCCGAAAGGAGTAATGGTAAGCCATCAGGCGATACAGCATCTGGTAACATGGCATAATCATCATTTCCATGTGGATCACAGTTCA
This sequence comes from Chryseobacterium sp. MEBOG07, assembly GCF_021869745.1. Taxonomy (NCBI): domain Bacteria; kingdom Pseudomonadati; phylum Bacteroidota; class Flavobacteriia; order Flavobacteriales; family Weeksellaceae; genus Chryseobacterium; species Chryseobacterium sp. MEBOG07. The sequence continues at coordinate 147,631 of NZ_CP084579.1, read as the reverse complement.
AAGTTGACCCTTGTTGCAGGATTGGCATTTGACATATCGGTATGGGAAACTTGGTCGGCACTTACCTCCGGAGCAACTCTTTGTATTGCAGATAATGAGGATAGGACAGATGCTCACGCGTTGGTAGATTACTATAGAAGAAATCAGATTACACACGGTTTCGTACCATCTGTTCTGGCTCCATCTGTAGTCAATTGTACCCGAAATTATAATGATCTGAAATTAAAATATCTTTTTACCGGTGGTGAAAAGCTAAAACCGGTGCTGACTTCTGAATTAAGTTACGAATTGGTAGATTATTATGGTCCCACCGAATGTACAGTATATGCTACTTTCAAAAAAGTGAAAGACACGAATGGTAAATATATTTCCTCAATAGGTAAACCTATTGCCAATGCCAAAGCCTATATTGTAAGCGAAAATATGGAATTGTTACCATTGGGAGCGGTTGGAGAGCTATGCATCGGCGGAAATATTTTAGCGAAAGGATATCTTAATAATGAAGAACTCACAAAATCTAAATTCATTACCAACCCATTTAATGAAACGGAAAAATTATATCGTACCGGAGATCTGGCGAAATGGCAGCCGAATGGCGATATTGAATTTTTAGGAAGAATAGATAATCAGGTGAAAATTCGTGGATTCCGGGTTGAATTGGGAGAAATAGAACGTACATTGGTTCAGCAGGATGATATCACGGAAGCCGTAGTCATCAGTAGAGAAACAGAAGGGAGTACTCAATATCTTATTGCTTTTATTGTTCTAAAACCAGAAGCTGAAAAAGATATTGCATCAGTCCGGAATGCCTTGAAAGAAGAACTTCCGGGTTATATGATCCCTGCACAGATTATTTTTATAGATAAATTTCCCGTAACAGCAAATGGTAAAACAGATACTCAGTCGCTAAGAGATCTGGCCGATAAAGAAGCTAAAGAACTTATTTCATTTGAGCCACCAACTAATGAGACCGAAAGAATTATCGTAGATGTTTGGGCTTCAGCACTGGAACGTCCTGTGATTAATATCACAGATAACTTTTTTGATATTGGAGGAAATTCCTTGCTGGTGGCAACGGTTGCTGTCACATTACAAAGAAAGCTTGATGTAAAAGTGTATCTCAGGGATGTTTATCAATATCCGGTATTACAGCAGCTATCGGAAGTGCTTATAGAAAGAGCCAGAGAAACCAGGGAAGCTCTTCCCATGGAAGATATGGAACCATATGTCGAACTGCAGAAAGACGTTTATCTTGCCCCAGGAACTATTTTTGCGGGAGGATTTGATCCTAAACAGATAGAAAACCCAACGACAATATTTCTAACCGGAGTTACAGGATTTGTAGGGATTCATCTTTTACAGGAACTTCTGGATACGACAATTGCTGATATTTATTGCCTCGTAAGAGCGCAGGATGAATTTTACGCGATGGAAAAAATTGAGAGATGTTTTAAACAATACCATATCCCTCAAAAAGAAGAACAGAAATCAAGAATTATCCCTGTAATTGGAGATTTAGCATTGCCTTCATTAGGATTGTCAGAAGAAACATTCAGAAAATTAGCAAAGCAAACCGATCTGATTTACCATTCAGGAAGTTCAGTAAACTTTATTGAACCTTATTCTTATATGAAAGCCCCGAATGTAAAAGGATTAAGAGAAATCATAAAACTGGCAGGAGCAGAAAGAACAAAATGTCTTGCTTTATTATCTACCATTTCAGTGTATAGTTGGGGACATCTGTTTACAGGGAAAACAGTGATGCTTGAATCTGATGATATCGAACAGAACCTGATGTCGGTAAGTAAAGATATAGGCTATGTAAGAAGCAAATGGGTAATGGAAGCAGTCGCAGATTTAGCAGCAAAAGAAGGGCTGCCATTGATTACTTATCGTCTTGGTTATGCCATGTGCCATAGTGAAACGGGAGCCAGTGCATCTTATCAATGGTGGTCTGGATTGGTGAAAAACTGCATAGAATTCAAATCTTATCCGGCATTGACAGAACTTAGAGAAGGTCTTATCACAGTAGATTATATGACGAAGTCTATGGCTCATATTACAAAGAATAAAGAAGCGATAGGCAAAAAATTCAACCTGATTGCCCGCCCGGAAACCAATCTTACATTGGAAGATTTCTTTGGACTTATGAAAAAATATTATCCTTTCACGCTGAAAGATCTTCCTTATAAAGAATGGAGAAAACAATGGGAAGATGACAGCAAAAATAGGTTGTATCCACTGACGAGTCTTTTCAGGGACAATATGCACGAAGGGTTATCCACTGTAGAGCTTTATCAGAATACCTATGTATGGGATTGTTCCAATGTCATTCAGTTTCTGGAAGGCTCAGATATTCAGGAACCGGTATTTGATAAAAAAATATTGGATTCCTACCTAAAATACCTCGGAATTCAGGTTGAATAATATTTGAAGATTTAAAAAGCCCAAACAGATTCTGCTTGGGCTTTTCTATTGAAAAAAGAATTTTATCCGGACCCGGTTATGGGGGCGTACAAATTTTTAATAGAATAAATGAAGCGTCAAGTTTTGTCGTAATACAGACTGATATTTGTCTCGTAATAAAATGAGGTCACTGCTCTGTTTCCTTATCAACTGAAAGTAAATAATAATAAATGAATAATTTTATTGTATTGTCTAAAGATTTTGCGGCCAATGAGAGTGCCGTGATTGATCTTAAATCCTGGGGATTTATAAACCCACTAGGAGTACTCACGTTTCAGAATAAAACAGGACTGTCAGCCAGATTTCTTTGGCAGGGAGATATCATCTCAGGTAACAGAGAAAAAACAGGCTATTTTAAAGAAGTAATTAATGATTTAGGGGTGAAAGTAAGCCATTATGAAGGTTTTATAACCATTACCAATGGTGGCGGAAAACAATATTTGGAAGGGGAATTGAAAATATAAGAAGGCTAATTTTCCTTTCCGGAAATCATTATATTTTACCATTAAAAAAGGCCAAACATTATTAATGTTCGGCCTTTTCTTTATCTGAAGGTTAATTTTAATTTACTGTTACCTTCACTACATTCTGAACAGCAGGAACCGGATAGTGATTTCCAACTTTGGAAATAACCATATTCTCAGCCTGTGGAGTTCCACCAAACAAAGCCTGGTGATTTCCAGCTCCCGGATATTGGTCAATCCCTGTCCCTGAATCAAATAATGAGGTTTTTGAAGTAAGATCCCCTTTAGTATTTGCGTCAATACTTTGCTCGTTGGCATAGAACCAGTCATTGGAAAAACCAAACATTGTTGCATAGGCAATTTTATCACCCGGATCAGCATTAAAGCTTGTTGTCACTTTACTTCCCGGCGCTACAGGAGCACTCCCTGCAACATATACCCCTTTTACATTCGGTAAGGATTTAAGACTGTTTTGAAGCTTGGCTACATTTCCAAATTGAGCAATGTCTTTCAGTCCCATTCCGCTGTCTGTTTTTCCCAGTTCATAAATAGGATTTTTATCTCCACGGTATACCACCACCAATGCAGGAGAAAGACCAGTCATAATTCCTGTGTTGGCATTCAGTTTAGTCATCATCTTGCTGATATTCCCCATTTGAGCAATATCTGTGATTTCAGGATTGGATAAAGCATTAGGGGTAAAGAAAGGCGCACTGTTCAGCAGCTGAGAACCATTGTAATTGGAAACCGCCCATACTCCGGGAGAAAAAGGAGTCTCGTTGGCTGTTCCGCCAGAAGTATTGGTGATCGTAAGGGTGAATTCAGAAGAAACGTCATTGTAAGCCAGATTAAGTTTCATAAGCTGAGCTGCATTTACATTAGCAACCGGCATGATGGGTTTACTTTCCGTTTGCCCGGATACATCGTCTTTCGTTCCGTTGTCCCATAATCGTACGCTTGAAGAAACGTCTCCGGTAATGGCATTTCCATTGTTGTCAAACAATTTGATGCCTGGTTGTTGGGAAGCAAAAAACCAGTCTTTTGAAGCTCCATACATGGTGGCAAACATTAAAGCTTGTGTTTTTCCTGCACTGAATTTAACAGAAACAGATTGCCCGGGTAAAATAATAGGAGGAGTTCCCACTCCCTGAAAACTCCCGCTTTCTACAAAATCTTTAGGAGTTACAACGTTTTCAAAAGTAATAGTTCTTTGAAAAGCCATATCCATCATCATGTCGTTATCCGAATCATTGCATGAAGAAAGAGTAAATGCAGCTAGAGTAGCTGCCGCTAAAACTGATGTTCTGAAAATAAACTTGTTCATAAAAGTAATTTTTTTATAGTTATAATTGATATCTGTAACTATAGTCGACTACTTTTTGAGATCCTGACAAAAAATAATAAATATTTTTTACCAGATAAAATGATACGTAAGTTTTGGAGTTATGCAAAAAGGGTTTTACATGAGGGAAAAGCCAGATGTTTTTCAGTTTTTAATTCATACAAATGAGCAAACTTATCGTATTGCCTAAAGATTTTTTAGTGAGTGAAAGGGGAGTGCAGATAGGTTTATATTCCTTTTTTTCCATCCAGAATCATCTGAATCATTTTTATCTTTCTGTTTTCTCGGGTCTCCGGTTTCTTGGCTTCTTCTATCCAACGGATATATTCCTTTTTGTGCGTATAACTCATCTTGTCAAATAAAGCCTTTGCTTCGGGGCTTTCATTAAAAACAGAAACAATATCATCGGCCACCTCTACCACTCTTTCTTCTTTATCTTCAGTAAGAGAAACAGAGACATGATCTCCGAACGTTTTACCAAGCTGTTTTCTGACTTCCTGCGTGAGACCAAGCATGTGGCAGTCCGATTTCATTTTGGCAAGACTTCCGCGATATTCAACTTTACCGTCAAATAGAGCTTTAATTTTTACCTGACCTTTTTTATTAAAAAGTTCTTCCGTAGAAAAGGGAAATTCCACAAACGCAGCATCCATCTCTCCGTTTTGCTGTATAGCAGCTGTGAATTTGATAGTTTGAGACTTCATGATGAGAAATTTTAATAGTCAAAAATAAAAAAACCGTGAAAGTAAATTTCACGGTTTTAAAAATAAATCAGATAAGATTATTTTTTATTGATTTTCTTAGGGGTTGTAGTAGTACCAGAGTTTTTAGTTTTTGTATCAGCTGGAGTATTTTCACCTCTTACAAGCTTCAATTCGTCAACTAATCTTCTTGCACCTGCATACTTATCGATTGTCCAAAGAACGAAACGAACGTCTACGTTGATTGTTTTCTGCCATTCAGGCTCGAATACGATATCACCACTTAATGCTTCACTGTTTCCGTCGAAAGCGATACCGATAAGGTTACCGTCTCCGTCAATTACCGGAGAACCAGAGTTACCACCCGTAATATCATTGTTAGAAAGGAAGTTTACAGGCATATATCCTGCAGCATCAGCATACTGTCCGAAGTCTTTAAGGTTATAAAGATCGATCACTCTTTGAGGAAGATCAAACTCTTCATCACCTTTCTTGTATTTTCCAACAAGACCAGTCATGTCTGTATAATAGTTATCCGTAATACCGAAATAGTTTCTGTCATTTCTTACAGGAAGTTTATCTACAGTACCGTAAGTTAATCTCATCGTAGAGTTAGCATCTGGATAGAATTTTTTCTCAGGCATAGCTTTCATTAGACCAGCTAAGAACATACGGTTCTTTTTAGCAAAATTATCATCTACCTGAACATATCTTTCAGTACTCATTTTTTGATCAGCAGCAATTCCGTTAGCCGCCTTCCAAAGTGGATCAGCATCAAGCTTCAATGCATCTGGGTTCAATAAGAAGTTCGTTGCAGAAGTTTTGTTGGCAAAAATTGAAGAATATGCCAAGTTAGAAACTGTTTTAGCATCAAGACCTAAAATAGTAGCAGAAGCAATGTCTTTATTGGTAACTCTTGTTTGGTATAAGTTAACCATAGAAGTAAGCATTTCTCCTTCTAAAGATGGATTAATGTTTTCATAAGCTGCTTTAATAGCCGCTTCAGTTTTAGCTTTCATAGCCAGTCTTCCTTGCATATCCTGAGCAGCATAAGCCTTAAGAACAGATCCTACTTGTAGAGCAAGTGATATGTATTTTGCATTTCTTGAGAACTGAGAAGCGTAGTTTCTTTCAACATTTCTTTCAGAAACCTGCTTGTAGTACATGGCAATGTCTTCCAAAATTCCGTCATAAGCCTCATTACCAGCTGTCATAGACCATTTTCTGAAAATGTCCTCAGTTTTTTGCTTGTCAGCAATGGTTCCGTTCTTATCTACTGCATCAATAGTACCTTGTCTGTTTTTCCAGTAGTTTGCTACTGAAGCATATTGAGAAGCATAGTTAAGCTGAGTCGCTTTATCCTTGTCCATGTACTTTTTCATTACGTCCATAGCAAGTTTAGAAGCTTCAACCCAAGCCGGGTAATCTTTGTTTACCATCTGCTGAATTCCGTAAGAAGTCAGGTAACGGTTTGTTCTTCCAGGGTATCCAAGGATCATTGAGAAGTCACCAGGCTTAATTCCTTTAAGAGAAACAGGAAGGAAATGCTTAGGCTTCAAAGGAGTATTGCTTGGAGAATATTCAGCAGGGTTTCCTGCAGCATCAGCGTACACTCTGAAAACGGTAAAGTCTGCAGTATGTCTTGGCCACTCCCAGTTGTCTGTATCTCCTCCGAATTTTCCTAATGATGAAGGTGGCGCACCTACCAATCTGATGTCTTTATAATCCTGATATACGAAATAGTAGAATTCATTTCCGTTGAAGAAATCTCTTACCACTACAGTATATTTTCCGTTTTCAGAGTTTTCTGTCTGGATTGCTTTAGTCTCAGCATCAATAACAGCTTTTCTCTCTGCTCCGGTCATATTGTTGTTTAGTTTAGAAGTGATCCTTTGAGTAGCATCATCCATTCTCACTAAAAATCTTACGTAAAGATCCTTTGCATTGAACTCGTCTTTCTGTTTCATTGCCCAGAAACCGTTCTTCAAATAATCTTTTTCCGGTGTGGAAGCAGCAGCAACAGCACCGTAACCACAGTGGTGGTTTGTAAATATAAGTCCTTTATCAGAAACAATCTCACCTGTACAGAAACCACCGAAACTTACGATAGCATCCTTTAAGCTTGAATTGTTTACCGAATAAATTTCTTCAGGCGTAAGGTGTAGACCCTCTTTTTGCATATCAACACCGTTAAGTCTTTTGATGAGCATAAGCAGCCACATCCCCTCATCCGCCCTCATCTGAGCAAAGCCCAATAAGAAAGTGAATAGTAGAAATAGTCTTTTCATTTTATAAAATAATTTTTGTGTCGCTAATTTACTAATTTTTACGAGATTCTGTCCCGGATTGGTATGAAAATGGGAGGATAACCTCTATGAAAAAGATACTATTACCACTTTTTGCCGTTTTACTTTTAGGAGTTGTTTTAAATTGCTCCACTGTACCTGATAAAAATCCCTCCCTTCAAAGGCAATGGATGCTGGTTTCTTTTGATGGTTTTTCAAAAGATCAATTGATAGCCAATAAAGCCGAAATGAATCTGACAGGCAGTATGAATAATGGTAAAATTCAAGCGAGTACCTATATGGGTTGTAATCAAATGTCTTTTGTATCCGAGTTTAAAAAAGGAGGAAAAGTGAAAATCTCAAAAGGAGTGAGTACCATGAAGGCTTGTCAGGATATGGATCTTGAAACATCTTTTCAGAAAAAAATTGAAACCATGACCAGGTATTCGATAGAAGGACATTTTCTCACTTTATCCGATGATAAAGGAGTTTCAATGAAATTTGTAGCAGCCGATTGGGATTAATGATTCCCGTTTTACAATATAAAAGTCCGCCGGAGCGGACTTTTTTGTTTAAAAAATCTAGTTTGGTTATCAGCTTTTTGAGGGTTACTAGTTCTGAAGATTATTAGTTTTTGAGAATAGTTTTTTTATGTGCTTGTCTATATAATGATTAATTCAATAAATTTTGTATTTGTGTTCCTAGAATTTATAATAGTATGATGGGCATGCCTGTTGGTCATAGTTTTTTAAAATAGTCGAAATTTAGGATGTTGGAACAAAGTTTTCCAAGAGTTCAAATAAAGATATTGTTTTTACATTCTTGCTTTTTACATCAAGTCCCTGTTTAGAAAATCGGATCTGCTGCCAAAACTTAGAATCAACATACGGAATTGCAAAAAATGAGAGAATAGATAGATTTTTTTTTCATAGAGAGTTGTTTTTAAAGTATTAGGTTTCAGTGTTATAATGTGGGGTAACTTGGGAAGACTAAATTACTATCTATCTTAATCAAATGACAGGAAAATAGACCAACGGCAGAAATAATCGACCAATGGCATTTTATGAATTATTGGTTGAATGTCCGGTTAGGTTTTTAAGGATTGAAAAAAGAAAGATTATCCTTGTATGTACGGCCTATAGGAAGCTTTATGTGATGGGTAAGCTCTATTTCATGACAGTTTTTCCCGCGAATGAGATGGCGTGGTACAGCATAGCTTCTGTGTATTCTGACAAAAGAATCGAAAAAACTTTTTTGGAGGAGATTCCCCAGAGAATTTAAAATACAGTGATTTTTTTCAAGGGTGATGATCCGGGTGTAATCTTTTAAAGCCTCCAGATACAGAATATCTTTCATTTTGAGTTGAAAAATATTTCCACCCTCTTTTATTTTAATACAATTTTCACCTACCATAGCATCATAGCATTCACATTTTTCTTTGACTTCAAAAAAATCGAAAAGCTTCTGCATAGAATAATGAAAGCGCTCGGCAGTAAGAGGTTTGGTAATAAAATCTAATGTATTGATCTCAAAAACTCTGGCAGCCAATTCAGGATGGGAACTTACAAAAATGCAGGCAGGGATCTTATGAGCCAGCTTCCGGAATTCAAGCCCGGTCATTCCCTGCAAATTGGTTTCGGTGATCAGAAGATCTATGGGGAGATCAAGATAGGGAACAGCCTTTTCTGCAGAATCAAAAGAGGCGACAATCTCAATGTTTTGATATTGTCTGATATAATGCTGAAGAACCAGCCTGTCCAGTTCATCATTATCAATAATCATACATCTTATATGGCTAATCATGATATTCCGGATATTATTTTTAATTTAAATATTTAAAAATCAGAAATTTATTATATAAAGTTATTGATTTTTTGTAGAATCTTCCTCATGTAAACTTAAATTTATATTAAAATATGTTATTAAATAAAAATTGATTTTGTTTTTTTTCTGAAAAATATTAACTTGTAAAAATCATAAACATAGACCGAACTTAATGTTAGAAAAGAAAGAACATAACTATGAGAAAGCAGTCTTGGTGGGTGTTATTACCCAAAATCAGGACGAAGATAAACTGACGGAGTATTTAGATGAACTTGAGTTTTTAGCTTTCACAGCAGGAGCAACCGTAGAAAAACGTTTTACTCAAAAACTGACTCAGCCTGATTCCAAAACTTTTATCGGAAGTGGAAAGGCTATTGAAATAAAAGAATATGTAAAAGAAAACGAGATCGGGACCGTAATCTTCGATGATGAACTCTCTCCTTCACAGCTTAAAAATCTGGAAAGAGATATGGAGGTTAAAATTCTGGACCGTACCAATCTTATTCTTGACATTTTTGCCCAAAGAGCACAGACTTCTTATGCAAGAACTCAGGTGGAACTGGCACAATATCAATATCTTTTACCACGATTGACAAGAATGTGGACCCACCTTGAGCGTCAGAAAGGGGGGATTGGGATGAGAGGTCCCGGTGAAACGGAAATTGAGACTGACCGTCGTATTATCCGTGACAGAATTACATTGCTGAAAGAAAAACTGAAGACGATTGACAAGCAGATGGCTACTCAGCGTAACAACCGTGGAAAAGTGGTTCGTGCAGCTTTAGTAGGGTATACCAACGTGGGTAAGTCTACTTTGATGAATTCTCTTTCAAAATCTGAGGTTTTTGCAGAAAATAAATTATTTGCAACACTGGATACGACTGTAAGAAAAGTGGTGATCGGAAATTTACCATTCCTGCTTACAGACACCGTAGGATTTATTAGAAAATTGCCAACGCAGCTGGTAGAATCGTTCAAATCTACTTTGGATGAGGTTCGTGAAGCTGATCTTCTGATTCATGTGGTGGATATTTCTCACGAAAGCTTTGAAGACCATATAGAATCTGTAAATCATATTCTGATGGAAATCAATGCTCACCAGAAGCCTATGATTATGGTTTTCAATAAGATTGATGACTTCAGTTATGAGAAAAAGGATGATGATGATCTTACGCCGTCAACCCGTAAAAATATCTCTCTGGAAGAATGGACAAAAACATGGATGGCAAAATCGAAATATCCAACAGTTTTCATTTCTGCCTTAACGAAGGAAAACTTCCCGGAAATGAAGAAAATGATCTACGACGAGGTTATGAAAATTCATATTTCGAGATTTCCATACAACGATTTCCTTTTCGAATATTTCGATAACGACGAGGAAGAAGAAAGCGACAATTAATGAAATACCAATTTTTCCTTTTATTCATTCTATTTTCGGTTTTTGGCTTCGGTCAGAACTCGAAAATAGACTTAAAAGCTATTGAGAAAAGTCTCCAAAATTCTGACTCTCCTTATAATTACGAGAAGCTTATTTTCAAGTATAAAGGATATCCAAAGTCTTTGGATAGTATAGAGTCACAATATCTTTATTATGGAAGAAATTTCAGAAAAGATAAAGTAACTACTTCAGAAGAAAGCTTTAAAAACCTTGTAGATGCCTTTAAGCAGAACAATTTTGCAGACTGTATCAAACAAGGGAAAGCTTTGTATAATAAAGATCCAACAAATCTGGATATCCTGCTGATCCTTCTCAGGGCTTATGACTCTGTAAAGGACGGCAACAATTTTATACACCATTTGAATCAGTTCCGTGCGATTACTGAAGGCATAAAAAGCTCTGGGGACGGGAAATCTGAGAAGACGGCTTATATCGTTAATTCCGTAGGAGATGAGTACATTCTGCTGAACATTCTGAACATAGGGCAGGATTACAAAAGAAACTCAAAAACGGTTAAAGATGGTATGTTTGATATCTGGGAAAAAGATGGTACAAAGATTTACATAAAAATACTCTATTGGGAACTCACCAATTAATCTCAAAATAAAGACACTTAGTGGAATTATATTATTCATTTTCAGCGTTAATCGTATTAGCATCAATATTTGCATATCTCAATTACAGGTTTTTAAAACTTCCGAGTACCATCGGAATTATGGTGATCGCAATTGTGGTTTCTATTTTTTTGGTAATGTTCGGAGAAACAGTGCTTCCGAGAACTTTCGGGCACCTTCACAACCTAATGGACAGCATCGACTTTACGGAGGTTTTGATGGGAGCTATGCTTAATTTTCTTCTTTTTGCAGGAGGAATTCATATTAATATTAACGACCTGAAAGAACAATTCAGACCTGTTGTTATATTTTCCACAGTAGGTGTTGTGATTTCAACTTTTGTGGTAGGATTTGGAATGTTTTATCTGCTTCCTTATGTGGGTGTTAAGCTTCCTTTTATCTACTGTCTTGTTTTTGGAGCCTTGATTTCACCTACTGATCCGGTAGCTGTTCTGAGTGTATTAAAACAGGCTAATGTATCCAAATCACTGGAAACAAAAGTAGCTGGAGAATCTCTTTTCAATGACGGTATGGCGGTAGTAGTCTTTACAGTGATATTACAGCTTGCGGTAGGGAAAGAAGTGGATCTGAGTGTTGAAACAATAGGGTTACTTCTGCTTAAAGAAGCAGGAGGAGGTCTTTTACTGGGAGTTTTACTTGGATGGGTTACGTCAAGACTTATGCGTGAAGTGGATGATTATATTATTTCCGTATTGGTGACACTTTCTGTTGTAATGGGAGGATATCTTATTGCCCGTCAAATGCATATTTCAGGGCCATTAACAATGGTGGCAGCTGGACTATTTATGGGGAACTTCAATAGAAGTTTTAAAATGAAATCGGTCACTCAGGATTATCTGATTAAGTTCTGGGAACTGATTGATGAAATTCTGAATGCTGTATTATTCCTATTCATCGGATTTGAGCTTTTGATGATTAAAGATCTGAAACATTTTATGGTTCCTGGCTTACTGGCAATTATTGTTGTTCTTTTGGCAAGATTTATTTCCATTTGGGGGCCTACAAAATTTACCTCTCTGAGAAAAAGTTTCAGCCCGCAGACTGTAAAAGTTCTGGTTTGGGGAGGAATTCGTGGAGGAGTTTCTATTGCGCTGGCAATGTCTATTCCTAAAAGTGAATACAGTGAGATTATTTTAAGTATTACCTACTGTGTAGTGGTTTTCTCTATCATTGTTCAGGGGCTTACTATTGCTAAAGTGGCTAATCCTAACAAGATTGCAAAAGAAGAAGAAGAGCAGGAGCAGGAGAGCCTTGCGGCAGAGGAGAAAGCCTAGAAGTAACAATCGTTCAGAAATATGAGTATTGTCAAAGAAATACAGGAAGCCTTAGCTGTTTTATCCATTCCTGAAAAGGCAGAATTCTTTCCAAGATTTTTTAAAACCGGAAAAGGAGAATATGGAGAAGGAGATCTGTTTCTGGGCGTAAAAGTTCCGGATCAGCGCTCTGTAGCCAAAGAGCATTATTCGAAAATCAATTTAGAAGACCTCAGTACTTTACTTTCTTCAAAATATCATGAACATAGGCTGACAGCTCTTTTTATGCTGATTTCAAAGTTTGAAAAAACAAAGGATAAAGCTGTAAAAGAAGAAGTGGTCGTTTTCTATCTTAATCACCTTCCTTATGTCAACAATTGGGATCTGGTAGACTCTACCTGTTATAAAATTTTAGGCAGGTATGCTTTTGAAAATCAGAAAGAAAACCTTCTTAGAGAACTTTCGGGATCTGAAGAAATGTGGCATAAGAGAATAGCCGTTGTGGGGACAATGCATTACATAAAAAAAGGATCGTTTGATCTTACTAAGGAATTCGTAACCAGAAACCTGAAACATCCTCATGATCTGATGCATAAAGCAAATGGCTGGTTATTAAGGGAAATGGGAAATAAAAATGAAGGAGCACTGATCAGCTATCTGAATCAGTATTATAAAGAAATGCCCAGAACCTGCCTTCGGTACGCTATTGAAAAGCTGGACGAAGATCTTCGCCAGGATTATTTGAAAGGACGTATTTAAAAAAGAATAAAACCAAAAGTGGTGTCGTTTCCTGTCTTAAAAAAGTACCGGAAAACAGCTATTTATGCTCGAAAAATCAAAGATGATAAGGATTTAAGGTCAAAATTGAGTAATTTTGTGGCTTTAAAACCAATCATGAAAAATTTTCTCAGATTATTTCTTCTATTTTTTCCTTTGCTATTCCTTACAAGTTGCTTCGATATCCTTGATAAAGTGAATGTAAAGGCTGACGGAACAGGGGAATATACTATTATTCTTAACGCCAGTAAAAGCAAAACAAGACTAGCATCCATCTCCAAAATGGAAACCATCAACGGGAAAAAAGTTCCGAAAAAGGCTGAAATTGAGAATAAAATCAATGAAGCTGCAAAAATTTTCAAAGGAACTCCCGGAATCAGCAATGTGAAAACATCCATGGATTTTGATAATTATATCATTAAACTGAGCTGTAATTTCAAAAAGATCGAAAATATCAATGCCGGCCTGGAAAAACTGAAAGCTCAGAATATATTGGGCAAAATGGTTCCAACACAAGTCTACAGCCAGAATCTTGAAAAAAAGACGTTGACAAGGAATAAAGTCAATACCTTCAAAGCAGATTACGACAAGATGAGCAAGGCAGATAAGGAGGTTTTTAACGATGCAAAATATACTTCCATTATGCAGTTCGAAAGTACAGTGAAATCACAGACGAATAATACGTATGTGCTTTCTCCCAACAAAAAAGCACTCAAACTGGAGGCTGATATCCTGGATCTGATTCTTCAGAAAAAACAAATACAAAACACAATTCTTTTTCAATAAATTTCTAAACTATCGTCATGAAATCTATCTTATTAAAAACACAAAAAATTATTTTTATACTCTTTGGGCTTACACTGGTTTTTGCTCAAAATAGTATGAAAATCCCGTCTGACGCCGTATTTTATATGGAAGTCAACGGAAAACAGCTTAACAATAAAATCAATTGGAATAAACTGAATCCTTTGCTGCACGAACTCAGCAAAAAGAGCAAAGAAACACTTTCATGGACAGATTATTCCAAAACAGGAATTAAATACGATGCTGTTCAATACCATTATGCAAGTTTTAATGATTCCATTAAGACCTACAATACCCATTTTATCATTGATAATAAAGAGAAATTTCAGGAATTCGTTAATTCTGTGAAGAAAAAAGGACAGGAAGTTTCTAAGAAGCCCAACTATTCCTACGTTGATATCAATGATGATGTTTTTGTAGCCTGGAACGGAAGCCGTGCGGTGCTTAGCATGATAAGCTATACCAAACCTTACAAAGACCTTTGGACAACGGAAGCTGTTGCAGATAGTGCTGCCGTTGTTGTTGATACCGCTTATGCAGAGGCAGGAGATAGTGCTTATACCGATGAGCCGGAAAAGCCTTTTAATTATAAAGAAGAAATTAAAAGCCTGAAGCAAGATGTTAAATATCTGAAAGAAAGCATTAAAGATAATAACAACGAGATCGCAAGAATTCAGAAAGATATCAAATACCTGCAGAAGCATCACAAATACCCACAGGAAAAAGAAAATGCAGAGCAGCATGAGGATGAAAATATGCCTGATGAGGGATATGAAGATGATGGGAAAGCCTTCCAAAAAGAGCAGGATTCTATCCGCAGAGAAAACTTCAAGATCGTTAAAAAGAACGCAGAAGATCGTTTTGACCAATACTTCAGTTCAAATTTAGAAATAGAAGTTCCTAAAGAAATGCTGGCTTTCAGAGATGGCAATTCCGATGTTTTTGTCTATACAGACTACGGCAGAATTGTAAATGAAGGAATTTATGGTAAGATGGCGAAGTTCTATAGTTATGGACAGTTCTTCAAAAATATTTACAACTCTAACTATGCTTATAATCTGTATTTTGATAAAGACAAAGTAAGGCTGGTGAATAATTATCAGCACAAAGATGCTGACATTCAAAAGAATATCTCTGCCATTTATAAAGGCAAGAAAAACAAAAAATTGCTGGAATTGATCAATGAAAAAAGCGTTGGCTATTATGCAATGAACGTCAATGGGGCGAAATGTTTTGACATGATGTACAGCCTTCTTCAGAACTCCGGAGAAAATGAGTACAAAAAAGAAATGGAACTGATCATGGAAACCATGAAAATCGTTTTGGATGAAGAAGCCATTACCAAAATAGCACCAGGAAACGGAATCTTTGTTTTAAACGAACTGAAATCCAAAAAAGTAGAATATACTGATTACGAATACGATGCTGATTTTAATGAAAAAGAAGTAAAGAAAACCAAAGAGATCGCTGTTCCTAACTTCACTTTTGCTTTTGCAACGGAAAATGAAGGATATTGGAACCGTATTTTTGATGTACTCGCAACCAATAAAAAACTGGCTAAAAGATTCTCTAAAAAAGGAAACGTCTACACTTTTAAAGAAGAGAAAAACGGAGGGTATATTGATCAACTATTCTTTACCGTAAAAGACGGTGTGGTGTATATGATGAGTTCTGCTGATAATATGTTGCCTGTCAGCCAGTCTGATGTTTCCAGAAAATGGGCGAAAGATTCCGCGAAGTATCCTTTATCCGGAAGATTGGATATTCAGAAACTTTTAACAGGCTTAGATAAAGAGTTCAAAAGTCCTAAAGAAAGAAAAACATTAGAGGCAATCAGAAAAAATGTAGGCGAATTGTATTATAAAACTGAAGTAAAAGGAGAAAGTATCCAGACTGAAATGAATTATAATATTAAAGATTCTTCTGAAAACAGCTTGATGTATTTCTTTGATGTATTCGAGCAGGTTTTTAAAACAAAAGAAAAAGAAGAGAAGCCACAAATTTTATAAATGAAGAAAAAGAAAATTATTGTCCCGTTACTTTTATTGCTCGCTGTTGCAGTATATTTTGTGGTTTTTCATAAAGATAAGAACCTCAGATATATTCCTGAGAACGCAGATGCAGTTGTTTTAATTGATATCAAGAAAGTAACGGGGCAATATCTTTTCAGTTGGATAACCCATCCTTCACATTGGTCCGGAAGCAAAACAAAAGGTAAAAGCTCCGGGTCATTGAAAGATTCAGGAATCAGAATCCCGGATTTTTTACAGATCTTCCATGTAAAAGACAGTAAGTTTTCAGAATGGTACACTGTAATAGAACTTAAAGATCCACAGAAATTCATTGCTTTTTTAAAGAAGCAAAAATTTACAGACAAAGGGAACAATCGCTTTCAGAAGGACCAGATTTTCATTATGCTTAATGGGGACCGCTGTATTGCGGGAACTTCTGACCAGGCTTTTGAAGCCATTCGAAAAAAACTTCTGCAAACTTCCGCAAATCGTGTTTGGAATGCAGATCAGTTTATTGATAATACATTGGGGAGCCTTTCTTTCATTTCAGGAGAGAACATTCAAAACTTTTCGATTGAATTACATGATGATGAGATTGAAATAAAAAATAATGCAAATCAGGAAATCTTTAATTCGATGGCTTCTAAAGTTCAAAAGGAAAGCCACTTCCTGACATTGGAATTAGATAAAGAAAATATCAGGAACTTCAGCCGGTTTTTCAATAAAAGCATTGCGGATTCTTCGCAGGCATCTTACATTAAAGCGGCGGTAGATCTTGAACGCGTTAATGACACCATTATCAGTTATGAGTATGATGACAATTTCAATGAAGTTGAAAAGAAGACCTTTCAAAAGATAACACAGCCTAATTATATCATCGATATCCAATCTAGAAACCCTGCACAGACATGGGAATACTTTCAGTCTAAAAAGTGGATTAATACGGAAAATCAATTCACCGCAATTCCCTTTCAACCCAATGAAATCAGCCAAAATAATAGCGGAGTTGTAATAAAATCGACCAGAAACCCCGTGATGTTATCGGCTCAATTCAACGAAAACTATATTTTCATCAGAAACAATTCCCTGCTGTATTCTTCTTTGAAAATGCTGAATAATACTGAAAAAAAGATCATTTCCGACATAGATTATGTGCTGTATGGGAATAAGTCACAGAATTATTGGGTAAAAATAAAAGCCAAGAAAGGAGAATTACCCTTAATTTTACGGTGGTAAGCATAGAAACCGAAAAATAAATACCTATTAATGGCTCCATCAGACATTGCATTGCTCAAAACATGCACACATTATTTTTTACATTTTGTATTTCCAGTCTTTATTGCATTGGTTTTTTATCCTAAAAACTGGAAGAAAGTATATCTTATCCTATTGGCGACAATGCTGGTAGATTTGGATCATCTTTTTGCCAATCCTATTTTTGATCCTTCAAGAGGAAGCATCGGTTTTCATTTTTTACATTCATATTATGCCATTGCGGTGTATTTTTTGATGTTGTTTTTTAAAGGAAATATCAGAATTATTGGAATCGGGCTTCTTTTTCATATGTTGACAGATTTTCAGGACTTTACGTTCTGGCCTCATTAAAATATTATTAATATTTTCTTTTAATATTGAAAATTCAATAGATTTTTTGTATTTTGTAGTCACTTATGAGACCTAAAGAATTCTTACATTATACTTATATTTTCCCTGTCCTTGCGGTAGGTTACTACTTTTCTGGATTGATGGGGGGAGGAGTTCTTTATGATGTCATTGCCGGTATTTTATTGATCGGGAGTGTCTTATCAGCAGTACATCATGCAGAAGTAGTGGCTCATAAAGTAGGAGAACCTTTTGGAACCATTATTCTGGCTCTTTGTATCACCATTATTGAAGTCGCGCTTATCATCTCGCTCATGGTTGCCGGCGGAGATCAGGCGATCACGCTGGCCAGAGATACAGTCTTTGCCGCTGTCATGCTTATTCTAAATGGAATTCTGGGAATATGTATCCTTGTAGGCGGTGTTAAATATCATGAGCAGTTCTTCGCAAGAACCTCTGCTACTACTTATCTGGTAAGTATTGTTTCCATCCTGGTGCTTACCCTTGTTCTTCCCAATTTTACGTCAAGTGTAAACGGTCCTTTCTATAACGAAGCACAGCTTATTTTTATATCCATTGCCTGTCTGGTGATCTACGGAATTTTCCTGATGGTACAAACAGTGCGCCACAGAAGCTATTTTATCATTCCTGATGAACATCCTGAAGAACACTATATCCCGTCATTGACAAAAACCCTGATCAGTTTTGCCTTCTTGGTCGTTTGCCTGATCATTGTTGTGTTAATGGCAAAAGGACTTTCTGGTACTATTGAAGGGATGGTACAAAGTGTAGGAGCTCCTAAATCTTTGGTTGGGGTAATTATTGCCGCTGTAGTCCTGCTTCCTGAAGGGGTAGCCGCGATTCGTGCCGCAAGAGCCAATCAGATACAATCTAGTTTAAACCTGGCATTAGGTTCAGCTCTGGCAAGTATCGGATTGAGTATTCCTGCCGTTTCAGCAGTGTGTATTATGTATGATATTCCACTGGTACTGGGCTTAGACAAGAAAGACATTATCCTTCTTTCTTTATCAGTCTTTATTGTAATGCTTTCATTGAGCCGCGGAAAGACCAATATCCTTTATGGAACAGTTCTGTTAGTGAATCTGGCGGCCTATATCTTTACGGTAATCGTTCCTTAGAAGGATGTAATGATACAATCGCATTTGCACTTATTTACAAAATAAATCCTCGAAATTTAGAATCCCGGATCCAAGAACTCGCTAAAGTCTTCTTGCCAAATCCATCTTGAAAGCCATCAGCTTTGCTATGTTTTCGGATTTGTAAATCGCCATATCGGCATTTTCTCCAACGAAGTTTTCTTCAATTGTCGTTCGCCAAAGCTCAAGCCATCTGTCAAAATGTTTCTGCTCCATGGCCTGTATCTCATTGATGGGGAAATGTACCCCCATTGGGTTACCTTTATAGGTCATCTGTCCAAAAAGAATAGTCTCCCAAAAAGAATACATTTTAGGAAGATGCTGGTCCCAATCTACTTTAGCGACATCATTAAAGAAAAAACTTATGGTTTCATCTTTAACGACTTTATTGTAAAATGCATTGACTAGGTCTTCAATATCTTCTCGTGATTCAAGCTTTTTCATAGTTCAAAGTTAGTATAAATCATATAAAAAAATCCAGTCTCTAAATTGATAAATTTCATATAAACAGCATTTTAGAGCAAAATATAGGATAATCAGATGGAAAATTGGGAAACATTAAAATTTGATTAATTCGCAAAAAAATGGCTTAAAAAAGTTCATTTTTTGTAAATTTAATTATTAAACACTAAAAAATTATTAAAATGATTAAAAAAATCAATTCTTTTTGGTTTCTCTTATTGATGTTTTCGGTGTCATGTTCAAGAGATGAAGTGAGTGCAATTAATGATGATTCAGCAAAGGTAAATTCTGCTGAAGTAAAGAAAGTACAGCTGACAGAGGCTGAGATGCTGCAGAAAGGCTGGAAAATTGTAGATGAGTTTAAATTGCCGGATAATAATAGTCTGGTTGTAAACAGTTTGGTCAATGAAGAGCGTGAAATCCCTTTCAAGTCTAACCATTTGAAAGATATAGGATATGATATCAATTATTCCGGAGAAAGAACGAGGTTAAAAAATGTTTTTGCATACAATGGCCAAATTCCGGATGGTATTATCTTTAATCCCGATCTGTCCGTAGATGGAGATACCCGGAATACAGCTCCTAATCCTAATGTTTCCATTGTTTTGGGAACTCCTGAGGTAACGATAAAAACAGACGGAATAGATTTGCCGGATAATGCTTATACTACAGAAGCTATTAATAATGGAGATCGTGAAAGCGAAATTACAGTATCCTATTCTTACAAAAAGGGATATTCTACCTCGTGGAAACGTACTGTTTCAGGATCATTTGAAGTGGCGGCATCCGTATCCGTTGATATTCCGTTGGTTGCAAAAGCTTCAGCAAGCACTAAAGTTGTTGTAGGAGGAGATACAACGGAAGGCACAGAAAATTCTGAAGAAATTACAGAAACCAGTACTTATAAAACGATTGTTCCGGCGCACTCTAAAAAGACCATTGCTATCCTAACGAAATTAAAAGGGTCTTCTGTAGAATACTTTGTACCAATGAAATTGAATGGAAGATTGCAAGCCAACTTTTCTTCTCCGGTCAATGGGCATTATTATTGGGCTTTTCCTATTGAAGACTTTCCTAATTTTCTTTCTGATATACACGGAGAGTCGGGGACTGTAAAATCTGTCAGCAATGTAAGTGTTACTGTCATAGAGTCGCCTGCACAAACGATATAAAGTCACTATAATCAATATTGTATAAACAGCAGGAATTCAAAAACTTTCTGCTGTTTTTGTATAGGTTATTTTGAGTAAAAACATCATATAGATCTTTGGGAAAATAATCTGTCATCTGAATGATGAATGTTAAAGAAATGATGACTAAAAAACATAACTTTGCTTTTTTAAATAGTATAAAACAGAAGGGAAGAGCTGATCATCAACCGGCTTGTTTGCAGAGAAATCATTATATAACACAGTCAAAATGATTAAAAAATGACAGGAGGATTCAGAAAAAAAATCCGCCAGAAAAATGCGGAGAACAGTGGCTTCGGAACCAATGCATCCGGAAGATTTATCAACAAAGACGGCCTTCCGAATGTTCAGAGAAGAGGAGTGAATGTTTTCAACAGGCTCAGCTGGTATCATACCATGCTGAATCTCTCTTCATTTCGTTTTATTTCCTATCTGGTCATTGCTTACATTGTGATCAACATTATTTTTGCCATGATCTACTACCTGATCGGGGTGGAGCATCTTACCGGAATTGATAAAAGTGATCCGTTGAATGAATTTATTGATGTCTTTTTCTTCAGCTCCCAGACCTTTACAACAGTTGGGTATGGAAGAATAGCTCCTGTGGGGTTTTTAGCCAGTCTTGTGGCTACTTTTGAAGCTTTTCTGGGATTGCTTACCTTTGCCATTGCAACAGGACTTTTTTACGGACGGTTTTCAAGACCGAGAGCATACCTGAGGTTTTCTGATATAGCTGTTATTGCTCCTTTTCAGGAATCTTCAGCATTAATGTTCAGGCTTGCTCCTTATAAAAATAATGCATTGACAGATGCTGATGTGATCTTGTCGGCGGCTATTGAAGTAATAGAAAATGGTATTGCTAAAAGCAATTTTTACAGACTGGAAACTCAATTAAATAAGATTAATACTCTGGCACTCAACTGGACCGTTGTGCATAAAATTGATGAGAATTCCCCGTTTTATGGCTTTTCTGAAGATGATTTTAAAAATACGGATATTGAGCTTATTGTACAGGTACGGGCGTTTGATGAAGTGTTCTCAAATACAGTAGTTCAAAGATCTTCGTACACTACAGGAGAGATTATTTATGGAGCCAGATTTATCCCGATGTATTATCCAAGCAGAGAAAATATCACGACTGTTTTGGATCTGGATAAAATCAATGAATATAAGAAAGAAGAACTTCCGGATGCCGTGAGAAATAAAGAATAAATGAATTTAGATTTTTATAAAAAACAAGCGATACAAAAACAGAAAGAGCACAAAAAGTTTCTGGACGGATTAAAGAAAAAACCGCCCAAAAACCTTGATTATATCGTACAGGAAACCCATGAGGAAGTTTTTGATGAAATAGACTGTTTACAATGTGCCAATTGCTGCAAAACAACCGGTCCGTTGTATACTGAAAAGGATGTTGAACGTATTGCCAAGCATCTCCGCATGAAGTCTGCAGACTTTGAAGCCAAGTTTCTAAGGGTAGATGAAGATAATGACAAAGTATTACAGAATCTTCCCTGCTTTTTCCTGAACACTGATAATACCTGCTCTATCTATGAAGTAAGACCCAAAGCCTGCCGAGAATACCCTCATACAGACCGTAAGAAGATTTATCAGATTAATAATCTGATGCTGAAAAATACAGTAATCTGCCCCGCAGCATTTGAATTTGTAGAAAGAATGATGAAAAATATAGCAAAATAATTTTTTGCAAAATCCTCTTAAATAATTATAAAGTACGTTAAATAAGCTTCTTACACATAATTTTATAAATGATACCTCGTTTAAGTTAAACAATCATTTAAATATTACATTATGAAAAAGTTATTTTTAACGGCAGCGTTTACATTAGTCGGAGTAATCGCAGTATCAGCACAATCAACACCACAAAAGCCAGCTGATACCTCCACTAATAAACCAACGACAACTCAAACTCAACAACCGAATACACAGACTACAAGTCCTTCGGATCCAAAGAATCAACAGGAAAAAACACCCGCTACCACAATGGAGACTTCTCCCGCAGCTGATCCATCGGTAAGTACAACACCTACGGATGCCACTAAGCCTGCAGATGCTCCTAAAGAAGGAAAGAAAGACAAAAAGAAGAAAAAGTAAATACTTTAGTAAACACTAGTCAGAATCCTGAAATCTTGTATTTCAGGATTTTTTATGTTCCGTTTCTTCTACTTTGAACTGAACAATTGCATGAATCAAATCCAGCGGAAGATCTTCGGTAATCGGAAACTGTACAGCTCCTTTTGAAAATTTATAATTTCTTTCCTCAAAATCTTTCTCAAAATTGCTGATGCCTTCAGCCCCCGGATAGAAACCAATATGCTTTCTATACCCTGCAAAGTAAACCAAAGGTTTTCCTTTATACCTGAAAGTAGGCATCTGGTATCCAATATACTCTTCCAGATCCGAAACCTGTGAGTGAATGGCTTGTCTCAGCTCAAGCAGTTTTTCCTGCACTTCTATTGGAAATAGAAGAATGTATTCATCTATATTTTTAAAAGTGTTTTTCATGACATAAAAATAAAAAAAAGCGCTGCATATAGCAGCGCTTTCTCCTTTCACTTTTTACTTTTTTCCCATTATCCCGGGAACAGGCTTTATCAAAAAAGGTCGGGAATTTTTCCCAACCTTTATTTTTTTCTGTTACACAACTCCTTGAGCCAACATTGCTTCTGCTACCTTTACGAAGCCGGCAATATTTGCACCCTTTACGTAGTTTACATAACCGTCTTCGTCTTTTCCGTAGTCTCTACAAGCTTTATGGATACCGATCATGATTTCCTTTAATCTTGCGTCAACTTCTTCAGAAGTCCAGTTAAGACGGATAGAGTTCTGAGTCATTTCTAATCCTGATGTAGCAACACCTCCAGCATTGGAAGCCTTACCAGGAGAGAATAATACTTTATTGTCTAAGAAATAGTTGATGGCATCTAATGTGGAAGGCATGTTAGCCGCCTCAGTTACACAAACACATCCGTTTTCAACTAGTTTTCTTGCATCATCTAAATCTAATTCGTTTTGAGTTGCAGAAGGGAAAGCAACATCACACTTCACATCCCAAGGACGTTTTCCAGCGTGGAATTCAGCAGATGGATATTTTTTAGCATAATCTTCAGCTCTGTTATTTCCTGAAGATCTAAGCTCTAATAAATAATCAATCTTTTCTCCGCTGATACCATCTTTATCGTAGATATATCCGTCAGGACCAGAAACCGTTACTACTTTAGCCCCTAGTTCAGTTGCTTTTTTGATAACTCCCCAAGCTACGTTTCCGAAACCTGATACAGTTACTATTTTACCTTGGAAATTTTGTCCGATAGTTTTAAGCATCTGCTCAGCGAAGTATACAACACCGTATCCTGTAGCTTCAGGACGGATTAATGAACCTCCGTAAGCAAGACCTTTTCCTGTAAGAACTCCGGTAAACTCGTTTCTGATTTTCTTGTACTGTCCGAATAAATATCCGATTTCTCTTGCTCCAACACCGATATCTCCTGCAGGTACATCTGTTTCAGGACCGATGTGCTTACATAGTTCTGTCATGAAAGCCTGGCAGAAACGCATTACTTCCATATCAGATTTTCCTTGTGGATCAAAATCTGAACCTCCTTTACCACCTCCCATTGGAAGAGTTGTCAGAGAGTTTTTGAATACTTGTTCGAAAGCTAAGAACTTAAGAACTGATAAGTTTACAGTAGGGTGGAAACGAATTCCTCCTTTGTATGGACCAATTGCAGAGTTCATCTGAATTCTGAAACCTCTGTTAACCTGAATTTCTCCTTTGTCATCAACCCATGGAACTCTGAAAATAATAATTCTTTCAGCTTCAGCCATTCTTTCAAGCAGCTTCATTCCGGTATATTCTTTTTTAGTAGCAATGAACGGAATTACAGTTACGGCAACTTCTTTTACGGCCTGTAAGAACTCTGGTTCGTTAGGATTTTTTGCTTCAATTTTTGCAATAAACTCTTGGATTTTCTGGTCAATATTATATTGTTCCATATATTAAGGTTGAATATTATTGTCAACAAATTTAATTTTTTTTTCAAGATTCACAACACTATATTTTAAGATTGTTAAAAATTAAATAATAATGTTTCATAATATTATTAAATTGATAATTTGTGTTTAAATTTTATTAAAAATGAAATGTTATGTATGAAATAATGCAATATTAAGAAATCATTAATTCTTAAATTGCCACAAATTGCCTCCCGGAAAATGATTTTACTTTCCCTAAAAGTTCCAATTCTAAAATTATTGGTAAGATTTTGTGAGTAGAGACATCCATTTTCTGTGACAAATCGTCCAGAGAAATCTGGGGATGCTCTTTTATAGATTGATATATTAAATGTTGATTATCAGACAGTTTTATTATGGTCTCGCTGTAAGGAAATAACTCTTCAATTTTTTCTTTAGGACCATTCAACCCCAGTAAGCCGATAAGATCTTTTATGGTAGAAATGGCTGTCGCTTTGTTATGGAAAATCAGTTGATTACACCCCTGACTGCAGAGGTCTGTGATTTTTCCCGGTAAGGCAAAAACATCACGGTTGTAGTCATTGGCAAAAGCTGCTGTACTTACTGAGCCTCCCCCAAAACCGGTTTCCACGACAATAGTTGAAGGTGATATTCCCGCCACAATTCTATTTCTCTGGATGAAGTTTTCACGGTCTGGTTTTCTGGAAGAACTGAACTCTGTTACTAATGCTCCTCCTTCCTGAAGAATTTTTTCTGAAAGTTTTCTGTTTTTTGCCGGATATAAATATTGAAAACCATGGGCAAGAACTGCTACTGTAGGTTTTTGGTGATGAATAGACTGCTCGTGAACCTCTTTGTCCACTCCTAATGCCAAGCCGCTTACCGATATATATTTTGAAGATTGCGTGGCCTCAAAAAAATCCGCAATAAACTGTTGGCCATAGGCTGTCATATTCCTGGATCCTACCATGCTTATTGTGGAAAGAGTATCATCAAGGCTTCCTTTTTGGTAAAGTATAGCTGGAGCATCCGTACATTCATTAAGGAGAGAAGGAATTTCATTAAGGTGTCTAAGCTTGATTTGGATATTATGCTTTTCGCAAAATTTTAATTCTTCTTCTGCGAATTTCAAATGATCCTTGTTGCCAATATCAGAAACAGTTTTTTGTCCTATTCCATCAAGTTGTTTATATTCTTTCTTTGCTCTTTTCCATGCTTCCTGAGCACTTCCGAAAGTACGCACCAGTCTGTGAAAATGGATGTCGCCAATCTGGCTGCATTCGCGGAGAGCGATGGCGTAAAAATATTCTTCGGAGATCATGTGTGTGTTTTTTCAAATGTAGTGAAATAAGCTTTATCTTTTTCTTAATTCATCCAAATGATCCCAGATGTCATCTCTTTTCTTGTAAGGAAGCTCCATGAAGTCTTCCGGGTGATTTTCCTTGTATTCCTGCCACAGTTTATCATCCTTTTCATTATAATAATTAGGGAATTCCCAAATGAATTTTTTCTTCTTTTCCCCAACATTTTTAAAAGCAAATGCAATGATACTTCCCACTACCGCTCCGGAAAGATGGGCCTGCCATGAAATCTTACTCGGTTCCTGCATATTATAGAACAATTCTTCCGGAAGCATTCCCCACACTAAACTTCCATAATACAAAACGACAAGCATTGATATGGTCAGAAGTTTTGTATTCCATTTGAATACGCCGCTGAAAAAGAGGAAAAATGCAAGAACATATACCACACCACTGGCTCCGATGGTACAGGTGTACATATATTCGCCGGTGAGAATGTCAATAGGAGGAAGCAGCCACACCAAAAGTCCTGTTGCTAGCCAGCCGATAATGAAAACCTTGTTCGCAACTAAAGGATAAAACTGATAGAGCAGAAACATCAATGCCGCTATCGGGATTGAATTTCCTATAATATGATCGATATTTCCGTGTAAAAGGGGAGATGTAACTATACCCAGCAGTCCTTCTGGCAAAAGCGGAATGATGGCTCCAAAACAGCTTTGAAAAAAGCCCTGCATTTGTAAAAAATACCCGAACCACATCGCAGATAGCATCAACAATGGGTATATAACTGCTTTTTTGGAAATTACATTTTTAAACATGAGGATTTTACGTCAAATCAAAAGCCAATGATAAATTTCGGAAAATTTGTCGATGAATATGGATCTATCAAACTGGTTTTAAGACAAAAGGTATCAAATTTATTTTTCAAACTTATTATTTTGGCATTGATTTTATAGAAATATAAGTTTTAGAAGTAATTCAACTGTAAGGAAATTGGATTCTTTAAAGCAGAATTTACCTTTAAAAAAAAAATATTAATATTTTTGTACCGAAAATTATTTACAGTAATGAAGAAGTTTTTATTGATTCTTTCCATTTTTATGGGAATTTATGCAAGTGCACAAGAAGAATTGAAAAAAGATTCCGTAGTGGTAGACACAGTAAAATACTGGTCAGTTTTAGGAAAAAATACAGTAATGATCAACCAGGCTGCCTTTTCAAACTGGGTAGGTGGGGGAGCCAACAACGTGGGATGGCTTGCCGGTGTCAATTACAATCTGACCTATGAAAAGGATAATGATCTTTGGGAGAATATTATTATACTGGGCTATGGGCAGAATGATACGAAGGGATTGGGAATAAGAAAAACCCAGGATGTTATCAATGTTTCTACCAATTATGGGAGGAAGTTTTCAAAAAGCTGGTATTTCTCTGGAGGAGCAGGGCTTCAGTCCCAGTTTGCCGCAGGGTATGAAGATGGGAATAATCCTGAAGCAAAGAAAATATCGAATTTTATGGCACCAGGTTACGTGAATGTCGGTATGGGTATCACGTACAGACCTAATGATGATCTTACGGTCACTTTACGTCCTACCAATGCCAGATGGACTTTTGTATTAGACAAAGACCTTCAGACGGCAGGAAGTTATGGTTTGAAAAGCGATGGTGATACTTCCTTATTACAATTCGGTTTTCTGGGAACGGCAATATATAAACTGAAAATAATGGAAGATATTTACTTAACGAATACAGCTTCTGTCTTTTCAAATTATCTTGACCGTCCGGACAGATTGGTCCTTGCGTATGGAGCATTATTGAACCTGAAAGTAAACAAGTATATCTCATCCAATGTGACATTAGATTTGCTGTACGATCACAATCAGATAGAAAAAACGCAGCTGAAACAGACCCTTGGAATTGGATTCGCCTATACCCTGAATAATGGGGTGAAAAGATCTGAGCGTAAAGACAGCCAATGGTGGATAAAAAAATAATATAGAATCATATATTCAATAGATAAAAACACTTCAGAAATGAGGTGTTTTTTGCTTTTAAAATACTGTCGTTTTAAGTTGGTTTAAGTTCATAATGGATATGGGTTATCTTTAAACGAGTTGTTTTCATGGTGTTATGAGGCTAAATTCGCTTATGTTAAATTCATTTTAAAGTGAATTTTCTTCCGGCGTAAATTATTATTTATACATTTGTAATAAATCGACATTATGAAAAAACTTTTATTGATCAGTTCCATTTCTTTTGGAGCGATAGCTTTGGCGCAAGAGACTAAAACAGATGCTCCGGCAGTAGACACCGTTAAAGCCTGGTCTATTCAGGGACAAAACACATTAATGCTTAATCAGGCTGCCTTTTCAAACTGGGTAGGTGGGGGAGCCAACAACGTGGGATGGCTTGCCGGTGTCAATTACAACATGACTTATGAAAAAGGGAAAGATCTTTGGGAAAATATTATTATTCTGGGCTACGGACAGAACAATACTCAGGGAACGGGAGTGAGAAAAACTCAGGATGTCATCAACCTTTCTACAAACTATGGTAGAAAATTTGCTGAAAGCTGGTATTTCTCAGGAGGAGTCGGGCTTCAGACTCAGTTTGCTCCGGGATATGAAGATGGGAACAATCCTGATGCTAAGAAGATTTCCAATTTCATGGCTCCGGGATATTTAAATGTGGGTGCAGGGGTTACCTACCGTCCTAATGATAATTTGACAGTGACTTTACGTCCGGCCAATGGAAGATGGACTTTTGTCCTGGATAAAGATCTTCAAACTGCAGGAACGTATGGTCTTAAAAATAATGGTGATTCATCACTTTTCCAGTTTGGTTTCCTTGGGACAGCTATCTATAAGATCAAAATCATGGAGAATATTAACCTGACCAATACAGCGTCTGTATTTTCAAATTATCTGGATCATCCAGATAGATTGGTGTTGGCTTATGGAGCGATCTTAAATATGAAGATCAATAAGTATATTTCATCCAATATTACCCTGGATTTGCTGTATGATCATAACCAGATATGGAAAACACAGTTGAAGCAGACATTAGGCGTAGGTTTAGCCTATAACTTTGATAACGGTAAGAAACGTTCAGATAATAAAGATAACCAAGGCTGGTTAAAGAAATAAAGCGGAAATAAACCAGCTAAAACTATAAAAGCACTTCAAAAGAAGTGCTTTTATGTATCAATATATATAAAGTTTTAAAATTCTATATCTACTCCTAGTTTCTCAGCCAATAGCTTTGAAATTTTTTCTTTTAGAGGCTCTATATCAATATTTTGCATAGCATCATTTGCGAAAGCATATAAAAGCAATGCCTGAGCTTCTTTTTTAGAGATTCCTCTTGCTCTCAGGTAGAATAAAGCATCTTTATTCAGCTGACCTACCGTACATCCGTGAGAACATTTTACATCATCTGCAAAGATCTCCAACTGAGGTTTTGTATCAATGGTTGCCCCTTCACTTAGCAATACATTGTTGTTTTGCTGATAAGCGTTTGTTTTCTGAGCAATTTTATCTACAAAAACTTTTCCGTTGAAAACTCCGTGAGCATTGCCATCGAAGATTCCTTTGTAGTTCTGGTAACTTTCACAGTTCGGGAAGTTATGGTGAACCGCTGTATGGTGATCTACCAACTGATCTTTTCCGATGATGGTGATTCCGTTCATGAATGAATTGATGTTTGATCCATTATGAATAAAATCCAGGTTATTTCTTACCAGTTTACCTCCGAAAGAGAATGTATTTACAGTCGTTACGCTGTCTTTCTCCTGTTTTGCGAAAGTACTGTCAATAAGATAAGTTGTATTGTTATCATTTTGAAGCTTGTGCCAATCTGCTTTTGCGTTTGGATAAGTAAAGATCTCCGTTACAGAGTTAGTCAATACATATGTGCTGTCAAAATTATGGTGGCTTTCAATCACTTCTACTTTTGCTCCTTCTTCTACGATCAAGAGGTTTCTTGTATTGTAGAACGTATTTTCCTCTTGATTTTGAGAAATATAAAAAACGTGGATTGGCTTTTCAATCACTACATTTTTAGGAACCTTAAGGAAGAAACCGTATTTGCAGTAAGCAAGGTTTAAGTTGGTAAAAGCCTCGTCTTTAGAAGCTGCCGTGTTGAAATATTTTTCAAAAACTTCTTTATGCTTCTCGTCGTTCAATGCGTAGTTGAATGAAAGAAACTCTACATTTTCAATAGAAACTTTTGAAAGTTCCTTGTGAAGTTTACCGTTTACAAAAACAATCCAATCAAAATTTTCCTCTCCAAGGTGCAATTCATCAAACTGCTCTTTAGTAATATTGTGGCTCTCTTTCGGGAAGAAGTTATAGCTTTTTTCCGTGATCTCCTTTAGATTGGTATATTTATATTCTTCGTCTTTTTTTGTTGGAACGCCAATGTTTGCAAATCTCTGAAGAGCCGCTTTTCTTTCATCATCCAGAAACCTGTGACGAAGACTCTCCAAAAATTCATTATGGTTCTCTATAATTTGTTCTTTTAATGCCATTACTGGTATATCTGTGGTTTGCACCATTTTTTCTTTTTATTTTGAATTAAAATATTGTTATTCCAAACAATGTGGAACCCAATTTTTAATATTAGAGATTCTTCATTTTGTTACGTTTCATGAATAATCGCAGAAAACTTTAATCTCTGAAATAATATATTCTTCTTAGTTAAGAAGCCAGTCGTACCCTTTTTCTTCAAGTTCTAACGCTAAAGATTTATCACCCGTTTTGATGATTTTTCCGTTAGCTAAAACGTGAACGAAGTCAGGCTGAATATAGTTAAGCAATCTCTGATAGTGAGTAATCAAAAGAACTGCATTTCCTTCATTTTTAAAGTGGTTTACCCCATCTGCAACGATTCTTAGTGCATCGATGTCCAATCCGGAATCGGTTTCATCAAGAATAGCCAATTTAGGATTCAGCATCATCATCTGAAAAATCTCATTTCTTTTCTTTTCACCTCCTGAGAATCCCTCGTTCAATGATCTTGAAAGGAAATCTTTCTTGATACCCAACTTTTCAGATTTTTCACGGATCAATGCAAGCATTTCTTTTGCCGGCAT
This sequence comes from Chryseobacterium sp. MEBOG07, assembly GCF_021869745.1. Classification (NCBI taxonomy): domain Bacteria; kingdom Pseudomonadati; phylum Bacteroidota; class Flavobacteriia; order Flavobacteriales; family Weeksellaceae; genus Chryseobacterium; species Chryseobacterium sp. MEBOG07. Next base: position 116,827 of record NZ_CP084579.1, on the reverse strand, counting down.
CTCTGTCAGTCCGTTTGCTTTTCTAGTCTCGTTTAAAGCAGCTTTGATAAAGTTCGTTACAGAAACTCCCGGAATTTCCACTGGATACTGGAAAGAAAGGAAAATCCCTTTGTGAGCTCTATCTTCTGGAGCGTCTTCGCTGATGTCTTCCCCTTGGAAAAGAATTTCTCCACCAGTTACTTCGTAATCATCTTTTCCAGCGATTACAGAAGATAGGGTAGACTTACCAGCTCCGTTGGGTCCCATGATAGCGTGAACTTCGCCCGGCTTTATTTCAAGATTAATACCTTTTAATATTTCTGCGCCATCTTCAATTCTGGCGTGAAGGTCTTTAATTTGTAACATTCTTGCTAACTTTTGCTTTTATAATTGTGTGAGCTTCTCCTGTATATACATTATGTCTTTATTTGGAAATTTCTCCAACAGACGGATAGAAGCTTTTTATATTTTATGTTTGTTATAATCTTCTGTGAAGACTAGAACTTATATTTCCGTTTATAACGGTTTTTGATCTCATAAAAACGCTGAAAACCTTGCCATTATATCAGTTAGTTTTTATTTGAGAGATCCTTTTTGAAGGATTTATCCTACTGAACCTTCTAATGAAATTTCTAACAATTTCTGAGCTTCAATAGCAAACTCCATCGGAAGCTTGTTTAAAACTTCTTTACTGAATCCATTTACAATCAGAGCGATAGCTCTTTCTGTATCAATCCCTCTCTGGTTACAGTAGAAAATCTGGTCTTCCCCAATTTTTGAAGTCGTTGCCTCGTGCTCTAACTGTGCAGTAGGATCTTTGATTTCAATATAAGGGAAAGTGTGTGCTCCACATTCATTACCCATCAATAGAGAGTCACACTGGGAGAAGTTTCTTGCTCCTTTTGCAGAAGGCATTACTTTTACCAATCCTCTGTATGAATTTTGAGATTTTCCCGCAGAAATACCTTTTGAAATAATCGTTGACCTGGTATTTTTACCAATGTGAATCATTTTTGTTCCTGTATCAGCATACTGGTGATTGTTGGTTACAGCAATAGAATAAAACTCTCCAATTGCATTGTCCCCTTTAAGGATACAAGATGGATACTTCCATGTTACTGCAGAACCCGTTTCAACCTGTGTCCATGAGATTTTTGCATTTCTTTCGCAAAGCCCTCTTTTCGTTACAAAGTTGAATACCCCTCCTTTACCTTCTTCATTACCAGGATACCAGTTCTGAACGGTTGAGTATTTAATTTCAGCATCATCCATCGCGATCAGCTCTACAACTGCTGCGTGAAGCTGGTTTTCATCTCTTGATGGTGCTGTACATCCTTCAAGATAAGAAACATAGCTTCCTTCATCTGCAATCACAAGAGTTCTTTCAAACTGTCCTGTTCCTGCCTGGTTGATACGGAAATAAGTGGAAAGTTCCATTGGGCATCTTACCCCTTTAGGAATATAGCAGAAACTTCCGTCAGAGAATACTGCGGAATTCAATGCTGCATAAAAATTATCTCCTCTTGGAACTACTTTTCCTAGATATTTTCTTACTAAATCTGGGTGATTCTTAATCGCTTCAGAGATTGAACAGAAAATAATTCCTTTTTCTGCCAATGTATCCTGGAAAGTAGTTTTCACAGAAACTGAATCTATTACAATATCTACAGCGACACCAGAGAGTCTTTTTTGCTCTTCAATATTGATTCCTAATTTGGCAAAAGTTGCCAATAATTCAGGATCAACCTCGTCTAAACTTTCCAGTTCAGGTTTTGCTTTTGGAGCAGCGTAGTAACGGATTGCCTGGAAATCTGGTTTTTGATATTTGATATTTGCCCAGGTAGGCTCTACCATTTTCAGCCAGATTTTGAAAGATTCCAGTCGCCATTCAGTCATCCATTCCGGCTCTTCTTTTTTAGCAGAAATTGCACGGACGATATCCTCATTCAAACCAATTGGGAAGTCTTCATAATCTATCTTCGTTTCCCAACCGAATTCATATTTTTTATTTTCTAGATCGACTCTTAAATCGTCTTCTGTATATTTACTCATTATTTTTTTTAGATTTCAGATTTTAGATTTCAGAATTCAGAAGTTACTCTGAGATCTGAAATCTAGGATCTAATGTCTTTTCACTAAAGACTAAATGATTCCCCACATCCACATGTTCTGGATGCATTCGGGTTGTTAAAAACAAACCCTTTTCCGTTCAATCCTCCTGAATACTCAAGAGTTGTTCCTGCTAGATAAAGGATGGATTTTTTATCTATGATAATTTTGATGTTATTATCTTCAAAAATCTGATCTGCGTCTGTTTTTTGGTTATCAAACTTTAAAACATACTCTAAACCAGAGCATCCGCCGCTTTTCACCCCTACTCTTATATAATCTTCAGCAGGGTTAAAACCATCTTCCGTCATCAACTGGATGGCTTTCTCCTTTGCATAGTCTGATACTTTTATCATTGTATTTATTTAGAATGATTTAATGATGCAAAAATACGAACTAATTTCCGCAATCTCAAATCGAAGATGTCTATTTTAATGATTATGATATTAATAGCGACTTTGGAGGGATCATTTATGTTAAAAATAGATAAAATTGTTATCCTTGTGTGAAGATTTTATTTCTAGCTTTAACCTTGAATCGTATTTTCGATCTATAAATAAAATTGGTAATGAAACAAAAAATAACTGTTTTTTTTGTGCTGTTTTTCACCGCAGTGTCTTATGGACAAACGACAAGATTTGTTTATGAAACCCTAGTAAACCCAGATTCAATCAATCTGGTAAGTATGAAAAGTGAAAGAACTTTTCTGGATATTAAAGGAGATCATTCTCTATTTATTAGTGAAAATAAATTGAAAAGAGACTCTCTTTTTGCTTCCTTAAGGTCAGAAATGAAGGAAACTCATAAAAAAGAGGAAAAAGATTTTTCAAAACCGGAAGGAGGTAAAAATCTTGAACCTACTTTCTTTGAATATTTTATTACTAAAAGTGTTCCGGATCAGAAAGTATATTACTACGAAAAGGCGGCCGGAAAACAAATTTATTATCAGGAAGACAAACCCATACAATGGGAAACGACCAATATTGTTGAGAAGCAAAATGGATATTCTGCTCAAAAGGCAGTCACGGAGTTTGGAGGCAGAGTCTGGACAGCATGGTTTACAAAAGAGATACCTCTCTCTGACGGACCGTACAAATTTTCAGGATTACCTGGATTGATTGTAAAACTGGAAGATGACAAGGGGGATTATAAATTTGATCTTGTTAAAAAAATGATAGTCAAAAATGCTTTTGAAGAACAGATAAACGCTGACGCAAAACAAAGTACAAGAGTTAATTTCCATGGAGATAAAGCTGCGCTGGAGATGGAGTTTGGTAAAAACAGAAGATCTATGGCCGGAAATAATGGAGGAGGAAATATGAATCTTGAAGGAGGAAGACGCGGAAACGGTATGGGCGGTGGCGGCATGAATGGAGGAGGAATGAGAGACGGAGGTCACGGAGGTGGCGGAATGCATAGAGGAATGAGTGGAGAAAGCCAAAGTTTTCCTACACAGCAGAATTCATCTATAGAAAGTCACTCTTTTACGGGGAGTATGGTCCAGAATCCAATTGAATTAAAATAAAAGAAAAATATAAATGAAAAAATTAGGTATCATCGCATTGGCACTCTTCATCCAGAATGTTTCTGCACAGACAAATAGGTTTGTGTATCAGGTGACTATGAAACCGGATGCAGAAAACAAAACAGATATCAAAACAGAAAATGCATATCTGGATATTTCTTCCGAAAAATCTGTATTTTATTCTGAAAACAGAATCAAAAGAGACTCTATCATGCAAAAAGCATTTCAGGGAGGAGGTGGAAGAGGAAGCATCAACAGAGATCAGATGGAAGGCTTGAGAACGAATATCAACTATTCTATAGAAAAGGATAAAAAGAACCAAAAGACGTATTTTAAAGACAGAATTGGCCGTGATGTTTATTCGTATGAAGAAGACAGACCTCTGAACTGGAAAATTGAGTCGGAGACAAGAAAAATAGGAGAATATAAAGTTCAGAAAGCTGAAGCAGACTTTGGCGGAAGGAAATGGACTGCATGGTTTACCACTGATCTTCCTTATCAGGATGGACCTTACAAGTTTGGAGGCCTTCCAGGATTGATTGTAAAAGTAGAAGATGACAAAGGAGAATATTCTTTTGATTTAATGAAAAATTATAAGATTCCAGAACTTCCGACATTAAACCAGTTTGGAAACACGTTGAAAGTGAAAAGAACAGATTATTTAAAGCAGCAGCAGAAATTTATTAGTGACCCTATGTCATTCATGAATCAAGGCGGCGGACAAGGTGGATTTTCGACTACAGTGAGAGTTGGGGGAGGAAGAGGACCTGGAGGAGGCGGAAATCAAAATCCTGGCGATTTTAAGAAAAGAATGGAAGAAAGGGTAAAAGAAGAAGCGAAGAAAAATTCTAACCCAATCGAATTGCAATAAATAATAAATGCGGTCTCACTCTGAGACCGCATTTTATTTTGTATGCTATTTAAAACATTAAGAAAATTGATGGTTAAGATCCATTAAGATTCATCTTTCCAAGATGATAAAGCAGACTGCTTATCAATAGCTTTAGCTTTTATCTTAATGATACTTAACTTTTTAACGACTCTTAATGGTTCAGTATTATTTCAAAAGCTGATTGAAAGTATCACCCTGTCTGATATCACCGGTGTTATAGCCTTTCATAAACCATTCTTTACGTTGTGCAGATGATCCATGAGTGAAGCTTTCCTGGTTAACATATCCTTGCCCTCTTTTCTGAATATTATCATCTCCTACAGCTTCCGCTGCATCTATTGCAGATTCAATATCTCCGGGCTCCAGAATATGTTTGCTGTCATTGGTTCTTTTCGCCCAGACTCCGGCATAGAAATCAGCCTGTAATTCTGTAGCAACAGATACTTTGTTCATTTCAGCCTCAGAATATCTTCCGCTTCTTCTTAATGCATCTACTTTTTGAGTAGTACCTAAAAGAGTCTGCACATGGTGTCCTACTTCATGGGCCAAAACATAAGCTACCGTAAATTCCGTTACTTTAGCCCCGAATTTTTGCTGTAGTTCACCAAAAAAACTCATATCCATATAGACTTTCTGATCAGCGGGGCAATAGAATGGTCCCATGGCAGACTGAGCTGTACCACATGCTGAAGAAGTTGTATTTTCAAAAAGAACAATACCCGGATCAGTATAAGTCATCCCATTTTCTTTAAAAATCTGATTCCAGGTCTGGCTATTCCATGCATCCATCATTTTGACCATTTGTCCGATTTGTTTTTCACCGGCTGTAAGCTCTCTTTGTTCCCCGGAGTTTCCTGAAGACTGCATACTGCCGGAATTCAGAATACCGGATGGATCACCTCCCAAAAAGAATACGATAGCTGCTATAATTAAAGTTCCAAGTCCGCCACCTACGATCATACCACCACCTCCGCCTCCGGAACCACGGCGGTCATCAACGTTTCCGCCTCTGTCGTCTGTCCATTTCATACTAATAAATTTATTGGTTAATTTAAATATTTTAAGCTAAACTATAGCGGTAAAATATTTAAATCTTTATTTGTTAAGTTGTTTTGTTTTAAGCCAATAAGAGGTAGATTGATACGCGGATACGGCATCATTTACCAGTTTTGGATCTTCTGTTTTTAATAATTTCTCGTCGTAATACAGCTTAAATGCCGGAGCAAGATCACTTTTTTCAAGTTCTAAAGAATATTGCTTCACCTTTTTTACCGGTGAGATAATGGTCAATCGCCCATCTTTTATGAGTCCAAGATCCTGATAAGTGGCAACATATGCCTTGGGCTGGAATTCCTGTTTGAAGACATCCTGACCCAAGAATTTAGATTGATAGCTGAAGTTTAATAATCCGAAAAGGGTAGGCATTAGGTCTATCTGAGACATCAACGCATCAAACTTTTGAGGCTGAATAAATCCTTCTGAAAAAATCATAGCAGGAATTCTGTATTTATCCATCGGAAGCTCGGTTTTTCCGGCACTCGATGCACAGTGGTCTGCAATGATGACAAAAACGGTGTTTTTATACCAATCCTGTTTCTTGGCCATATCGAAGAACAATTTCAGGGAGTAATCTGTATATTTTACACCTCCTTCACGGGATTTTGCTGTTCCGGGAATATCAATTCTTCCGTCAGGATAAGTAAAAGGTCTGTGATTGGAAACGGTCATCCAGTGATTGAAGAATGGTTTCCCTGATTTAGCTTCAGCATTCATTACCTGAATCGCTTTTTTAGCCATATCTTCATCAGCAACTCCCCAAACATTGGCAAAACTGATTTCTTCAGGTTTAAAGTTGTTTCTATCTACAATGCCATAGCCGTTTCCACTGAAGAAGTCCTGCATATTGTCAAAATAGCTGTAACCACCATATAAAAACTTAACATCATATCCCTTGGATTTGAAAACGCTCCCGGTTGTGAATTTATTTTTGTTATCATCTCTTTTGATGATACTTTCTCCAGCTGTTGGAGGAATACACAATGTTAAAGCTTCCAGTCCGCGTACCGTTCTGTTTCCGGTAGCATACAGATTGGTGAACATCATTGACTTGTCTGCAAGGCTGTCTAGGAATGGAGTGATTTTTTGTGTATTTCCATAATGTTCCATGAAATCTGCAGAAAGACTTTCAATAGAGATCAACACTACATTTTTCTTCATATCAGGCTGCTCAGCAACAATATTTCTTGATAAGGTCTGTTGCGGATATTGACTTAGGAAATTTTTTTCTGCCTGCTGCTGGTTGATCTGTGAATAAAACTGAAAATAATCCAGCTCATTATGAGTAAAGGCCCAATAGAATTTTGGGATTCCGTTGGCTTCAATTTCATCTGCAAAAACATTATCAGATTTAATTTGCATTAGAGAGGGTATTGCCAGCAAACTAAGAGCACCAAGTACTATGAAACTTCCTAAAAGAACCATTTTTTGCTTAAAATCCGGAAGTTCCAGCAGTTCATCTTTTGTTCTTTTATAAATAAACCACGTGATGGTAAGGGTAACGATCATGATGCCAGAAAACAATGGAATAACAGGATAGCTTTCCATGATATTTCCAATAACTTCATTTGTATAGATAAGGTAATCTACTGCAATGAAATTATAGCGTACTCCAAATTCATTGTAAAAGAAGTATTCACTTACCCCGTTGAAAATAATCAGAAGAACATATAATAATAATGTTATGAAATACAGTGTATTGCGTATTTTGATCCTTTGTGTGGGAAGGAAAAGCATTAGTCCAAAGAAAAAAGTCTTTATTCCTACAAAAACAAGGGCTACTTCCGTTACAGAACCTCCATATTGCTTGAAAATATTATTGGGAATAAGCCAGATATAGAGAAAAAATAAAACAAGCGCTCCAAAAATAATATAGCCGTAAGGTTTTTTATATTTTGAATTGGAAAGGAAGAGAAAGTAGAGTGCGAGAATGGAACTGGCGAGAATGAAAACGAAAATATCATTCACCAGACCTATCAGCAAAACCTTTACGATTTCGAAAAATCCAAAACTAGCTGTTGTAATAGGATGAAAAAAGAATACTGTTCTTATTATCAACGAAATAATAAGATAGAAAACTCCTAAATATAGGAACGGCTTTATTTTTTTTAAAAACATGTATTGACTGTCTATATTAGTTTCACAAAGATAGTTTTTGTACAGAACTTTTGATGGAAAAAAACAAAAACATCCTGTTTATTAATGAGATTTTAGATTTAAAATTATCCCAATAAAAAAGGACTATTAAAAAATAGTCCCTATGTGTTCGTTAAGGTTGATCTTCGGTTAAGAATGCCCGAAACCGATATTTCCTTTTTTATCAGATAATTTCTTTTTGAAATCAATCATTCTTAGAGCTGTTACAGCTGCTTCCACTCCTTTATTTCCAAGATCACCACCGCTTCTAGCGATAGATTGTTCTTTTGTGTCATCTGTCAATACACAGAAAATAGTAGGAGTATCAGTCATGATGTTGCAGTCTTTGATTCCCTGTGCTACTGCAGAACATACATAATCGAAATGAGGCGTTTCTCCGCGGATTACACATCCGATAGAGATTACTGCGTCATATTTTCTCTCTTTGCAAAGCTGCATGCTTGCATAGTTTAATTCAAAAGCTCCGGGAACAGGGAAAAGTTTGATGTTTTCAGGTTTTACGCCTTCTTTTTCAAGAATTTCCAAAGCTGCATCACGAAGATTGTACGTTACAAAATCATTCCACTCAGAAAAAACAATGCCGATAGAAAATTCTTCGGCATTAGTTATATGAAGTGGCTTGTAATCCGAAAGATTAACTGTTGCCATTTTTAGTAATATTTAGTCATTTCAATATAAGAATCAGACATTCCGTTGTCGTAGTCCTGATATTTCTCGTCAATTGCAGAGAAGTATTTTTTAGCTTCTGCATTTTTCTTTAATCCTAAAGCAACAATACCCGCTTTTCTTGTGAAGTAATAGGTTGTGTAAGGATCGTCAGAAGCTGATGCCGCTTTGTCTAATAAAGATAAAGCTTCGTCGTTTTTATTAAGACCTGATTTTGCATCTGCCATAGCTCCGAATTTCATTGCTACTAATGTTTTGTTGTCAGATGAAAACTTGTCTAAAAGATCATAAGCTTCCTGATATTTTCCTTCTTTGAATTTTAATAAACCAGCGTTGTAAGAAGAAAGTTTACCGATTTCCGTTGAAGAATATTCATTAGCTGTACCTATAAAACCTGGGTTAGCTGCAGATTTTCCTCCCAAAGCGTCTTTATCTTTACCTTCAGCAAGGCTTTTTTGAGCAGAAAGGAAACTTTTCACAGCTTCAGTGTTCTTCGGAGCAACTACAAATTGCTTGTAAGCAAAGAATCCTAAAACTCCCAAAATCAATACTCCAAATACAAAACCTAGTGGCTTTGAATATTTTTCAACAAATCTTTCAGTGTTTAAAGCTTCTCTATCAAGGTCTTTAAAGAACTCAACTGTTTCTTTACCTTCTTGCTCGTTCTGAGCACTCTTTCCCAATTTTGCCATAAGTTTTTAAAAATTGAAATGCAAATTTAATTGTTTCTGAGAGATTTACAAAATACTTTATTGCGATTATTGTATAAATGTTGTGAATTTGTTTTTATTTACTGTAAAAAGCATCAACTCCGCTCAGTATGAGAAACAGTTTTGTACTGATTGGCATACTGAGCGGAGTCAAAATATATTGTTAGGGTAAATTCTTAATAATTTAAAATGTGGTAGATCTCTGCACCAAATTTTTTCAGTTTTTCATCTCCATTCAAGCCTTTTAAGCCAATAAGGAAGCTGAATTGGGAAACAGTAGCCCCTTGTTTTTCTACCAATTTTGCTGCTGCTTCAGTAGTTCCTCCTGTTGCTAAAAGATCGTCGTGAATCAAAACTCTTTGTCCGGGTTTTATTTGTCCTTCACGAGTTTCGATAATAGCGCTTCCATATTCCAGGTCATATTTTTCTGAAATGACAGGGGGTGGAAGTTTTCCTGCTTTTCTGATCAGGATGAACGGAACTTCTAATGCTACAGCAATGGCGATCCCAAACAAGTAACCACGGCTTTCTATTCCGCAGACTGCATCTACTTTTCCTTTACTGAAGGTAACAAGGTCTGCAATAACATCTTCGTAAAGTTTTGGGTCTAAAAAGATGGGCGAAATATCCTTGAACTGTATTCCCGGAATCGGAAAATCAGGGATATTTTCAATTGTTTCTTCTAATTTTTTGATCAGTTCTGCTGAAGCCATTTATTAATTGATTTTATAGCTGGAAATTTTCCAGTCTCCGTTTACATTTTTAAGGCCGAAAGTTACTTTTAAAGAAGTCGTCTTACCGCTTTTATCCGTTACATCATAAGTGGCGTTTACACTGGCCCCGTTTGCTGTGGCTCCGTTTGTTGTAATATTTTTCACACTTACATTTTTCACAGATCCGAAACCTGAAGTAGGATTTGAGAAAGACTCATAACTTCCCCAGCTTGGATTGCTGGCTGTTTCATAAGCTGCTTTCAAGTTCTGTGAACTTACATTGTTCAAAAATTTATTTACTGTATTTTTAGGATCTGTAGTTGGCTGTTTTGGAGAAGCTGAAGCTGTTGGAGTAGCTGTCGCTGGATCTGTAGTGGTTGCTGGAGTCGCTGATGGATTATTTGGATCTATCACAGCACTTGGTTGTTCCGGTACTGCAGTTGTATCAGTTTTAGGAACTGCAGGAACTTTCAGAGCTGCTGCATTTACATCAAGCCCGATTTTTGACATTTTGAAAGTCTTGGCAGTTGTTTTTACAGAAACCGTGATATCAATTTTGTTGTCTACTACTTTTGCCGCAGGAATAGAGGAGAACTTTAAGTTGAATCCTTTAAAATTATTATCCTGCATCAGGTTCTTTGCCGTAGCAAGTCTTACTCCATTACTGAAGACTTCCAATGTAGCTTCCAGACCTGCTCCAGTGAAGGCAACAGGCTTTCCAGCCGCATCCACAAGTCTTGGAACAATCTGAATTGCCGTAGCTGCTCCAGATCCGTCATCTCCTGTAGGGGTTGTAATAAGGGTTAATGAACCGGCTTTAACGTCATTAGGATCGCTTTCTTTGGCTTTATCATCCCCGAAGATATTCATTTCTCCAAGCGATGGTGGGGCAGTACTTGCCCATTCTATTCCGTTTTTCTGTGCAACTTCGTCTGCAAGTGCCATAACTTCGGGAACTTTTTTCCCGTTGATCAATTTTCCAAGCGCTTTTAGCTCATTGATATCGCCATCAGCTTCTACACCAAATGTTTTAAGGATATAAAGAGCTTCATTAAACTTAATCTGCTTAATGGTAGGTAAACTGGCAGTCATATCATTGATACTTGACTGTAGTGTTTTAGTATTCGTAGCATCTACATGATCTTTCTTACATGCTGTAAAAAGCAACAGACTGAAAACAAGTAGAAAAGAAAACTTTTTCATTTTTATTTGGTTTGTTGCAAATTTAATAAAACCTTTATTAATACTGGATTTTATTTTTTACTTTATGTTTTCAAGCTGATTTTATTGTTTCTCCCGGAAATCTCAATGCTGTTTTCATATTAATTTAGAGCGTATTATTGTTTTTTAGGCTGCTCTTTTAGCTCTCCTTTGAAAAAGCTGCTGAAAATAGTCTGCATATTGGGGAATGAAGGATCCTGCCAGTAGGGTATTTTGTAATTGCTGTTGTCTTTATCAAATTTTACTTTCTCAACATCATTGTCATTGCTGAAGCTAAGTTCTGTAGGATAAAAATTATTATACAGAATGATCTGGTTGTAATCGGGTTCGCTTTTATGTTTCAGTTTTACAAAAGCTAATTCATTATATTCCAGGAAATCTTTCAGTGTTTTTTCTGATCCTTTTTCGAAAGACATATTCAGGATGGTTCTGATATCATAGAATCGAAATCCGAATAATGAAAATTCTTTTTCCTGAAGGGCAGCATCCGTTACTTCGATCTGATCTTTACGTTCGCCTTTTAATTCTTTAATGGTATTTCTTTTTGTTTTATAGTCTTCGGGATTTCCTACATTTTTAAGTTTTGGGAGCTGCAGAGAATTGCCATAATCCCATGAGGAAGTTTCTTTTTTCTCATTTTTAGAATCTGTCAGTCTGAAAACTCTGTATTGTTCAACATTGGTGCTTTTCAGTTTTTTGGACTTATTATCAAAAATGTAAGTTACAATTCCGTCTGTATAACTATTCAGTTTATTGTTTACCGTTACATAGGCGTTAAAATTTCCTTTGATGAAAATGTACTTAGCCGGTTTATTATTTTTGATAACCACAGTTTCAATTTCCTTTACCTGATCATTGATTTTAATGATGGGCTGATCAAAGTCTGAATAGGATAGTGTGGCTACTGGAAAATTATTATAAACCAGCTGGAATTTTTCCTGAGCCGGAGATAACGCATGTTTATCAATTTTTCCGTCGATATCAGAAAAAGCGAGTATGCTTCCGTCTTTTCCAAACACCGAAACTCTTGGAAGGGGCTGATTGTTTTTTTCAGAAACGAAAGTGATCGTCTGAGCCTGGATCAAGCCGAACAGGAATATGAATAGCGAGTAAAGGAAAAATTTTGTTTTCATAATAAGAATTTGGTTTAGTTATTCATCTCATTATAGAGACGCAAAAAGTTCAGAATGGTTGCCTGGTGATTAATATGCAAAAAAAAGACTGATTGTTTAACAATCAGTCTTTTATAATTTTATTTTGTTACAAGTCCTTAGAAAGGATACTCATAAATTTCAGATTCGTGTAGGTAAGGGTTTCCTGTAGGGATCAACTTCAGTTTAGATAAAGCTGAAAGTACAGTAAACATAAACAATCCTCCAACAAATAATACAGCTCCAACAATTAATAAGAACACTTCAGGAGTTTTCCAGTATGGCCCTACCGTTCCCGGCATTACCATATTGAAGTAATCTAAAAGGTGACCTAAAATAACTACAACCGCCATTATTGTTACTACTTTGTAATTTCTCTTGATGCTGCTGCTCACTAGTACCAATAATGGTAATAAGAAGTTTACAATCAGCATTGGTAAGAATGTAGTACCATAGTGTTGGAATCTTCCGAAGAAGTAATTTACCTCTTCCGGAACGTTTGCATACCAGTATAGCATGAACTGTGCAAACCATGTATATGTCCAAAGCATACTTGTTGCGAAAAGGAAAACTCCTAAATCGTGTAAGTGGTTGTCATTGAACTGTGGTAAGAAACCATTTTTCTTAAGATAAACACTTAATAGAATGATTACAGCAATACCACTTGAAAGGCAGCTAACCATTGAATACCAGATATACATTGTAGAATACCAGTGAGGGTCAATAGACATCAACCAGTCCCAAGCCCAAGCTGCAGAAGCAAATCCGAAGAATGCAATATATCCTACTGCCCATCTGTAAAGGAATTGATATTCAACTTTAGATTTAGTCTCATCTACTTTTTTAGACTGAGCTTTCAATTTCCATGCGAAGAAAGAAGCACCTGCTACATAGATGATCGTTCTGATAGCATAGAAAGGAATATTTAAGAATCTTTTCTTTTCGAATAAGATCACATCAAAATGCGGAGAATCCGGGTTTGTCAATTCAGGGTCCATCCAGTGGAATAAATGACCATTATGAGTGATGTTTAAGATCATCATGATAATCAAGATAGCACCTCCATAAGGAATATAAGAAGCGATGGCTTCCATTACTCTTGTGATGATAATCGGCCATCCTGCGTGAGCTGCGTGCTGAATACAGTAGAAAAACAGTACAGCGCAACTTACTCCAAAGAAAAAGACAGCTACAAAGTGCAGCGATGCCAATGGCTGGTTGTGAACCTGAAGCTCAGTATGCTCTAAATGAGCTGCGTGATCCTGAGGTCCCACCATTTCACTTGAGTGTGTAGGAGCGTCGTGACCTGAAGCATGAACAGCTTCCATCATTTGTTCTATTTTCTCAGTAGAAATTCCTTTGTTCAAAAAGAAACCAATACCGAAAAGAACTAAACCTACAACAAGAAGTATTATAGAAGTTGATTTTAATTTTGGTGAAAAACTATACATTTCTTTTCTTATTTTTTAGTTTCGGTAGTCGTTTCAGTTTTTGCTGGTGCCGCCGCTGTAGCTGCTGCCGGTGCTGCTGCTCCTTTTTTGAAAGCACTCATCACATACATTGCTACTCTCCATCTGTCTCCTGCGTTCAATTGTCCCGCATAAGATCCCATTGCATTTCTACCGTTTGTTAATACATAATGAACAGATCCTACAGTAATTTCTCTGTCAGCATAGTTTGGCACTCCGGAGAATGCTCCACTTTGTACGATAGGTCCTTGTCCATCACCTCCTGTTCCGTGACATGCAGCACAAGTATGATCAAACAATACTTTTCCTCTTTCAATATCCTTAGCAGCATTCGCTGGGTTTAGAGGAGAAACATTAAGCTTTTTAGAAGCATCATATCCTGCGTTGTACTGGTCAACATTCTTTGGTAATAAACTTTCTTCAAAAACTCCGTCTTTATTCTGAGGAACTGATCCTTCTACGGGAGAAAGACCTGTTGCACCATTATTTTTAACAAAAGCGGGAATTTCATTTTCATGATCTGAATAAGCATCCTGCGCTTTCATCAATGGATCATAAGCTACCGGAAAATACATATCCGGGAAGTATACCAGTGGTGTATTTTCTTTTGGACCGCAAGAGTTAAGTAAAACTGTTGTTAAACCTAAAACTGCTGTAATTTTTAATACATTCTTTTTCATTTTAAGCGTCTTTAACAGTTATTTCTTCAACTCCAGTTTCAATAAGCAACTGCTTTACAGATTCTACATCTTCAGTTACAAATTCCATCATGAATTTATCATCGGTAGTTCTTGGATCTGGGTTCTGAGCTGGAGACCCTGGATACATTTTGTTTCTAACTAAGAAAGTTAGAGACATCATGTGAGCAGCACAGAATACCATTAATTCAAACATAGGAACTACGAATGCTGGCATGTTGTGAGCCCAGTCAAAAGCTGGTTTACCACCAATATTCTGAGGCCAGTCATGATTCATTACATACCAGGTAACCGTAGCACCGATAGTAACACCATAAAGAGCATAGAAGAAAGCAGCATCAGAAATTCTAGTTTTCTTTAACCCTAAAGCTTTGTCTAGTCCGTGAACCGGAAACGGAGTGTAAACCTCGTTTATTGCGATTCCTTTATCGTTGAATGCTTTAACGCCGTTCATTAAATCGTCGTCGTCAGCATAAAGTCCGTATACAATTTTAGTGGTGCTCATCTCCTTCTTTTGCTTTATAAGTTTCACCTGAAATTTTCAGAATCGATTTTAATTCAGCCTGTGCAATTACAGGGAATGTTCTTGCGTATAGTAAGAATAATACAGAGAAGAATCCGATTGTTCCTAAATATACACCCACATCAATGATCGTTGGCTTAAACATAGTCCAAGATCCTGGTAAGTAATCTCTTGAAAGGTTGATAACGATGATATCAAAACGCTCAAACCACATACCGATGTTAATAATTAACGCGATAATAAATGTAGCAATAATATTTGTTCTTACTCTCTTGAACCAGAATAATGCAGGAACAATCAAGTTACAAGTAATTAGCGCCCAGAATGCCCACCAGTAAGGTCCTACTGCAGCACCTGGAGAAAGATATGTGAAATCTTCAAATCTAGATCCTGAATACCATCCGATGAAATATTCAGTAGCATAAGCTACCGTTACCATACCACCTGTAAGAACGATTACGATGTTCATAATTTCGATATGATACATTGTGATGTATTCTTCTAAGTGACACACTTTTCTAGCAATCAACAATAGAGTCTGTACCATTGCGAATCCTGAGAAGATCGCACCAGCTACGAAGTAAGGAGGGTAGATTGTAGAGTGCCATCCTTTAATAACTGAAGTTGCGAAGTCAAAAGATACGGTTGTGTGTACCGAGAATACAAGGGGAGTTGCCAAACCTGCAAGAACCAAAGAAAGCTCTTCGAATCTCTGCCAGTGTTTTGCTTTACCACCCCAACCGAATGCTAGGAATGTATAGATTTTCTTCGTCCAAGGAGTTTTAGCTCTATCTCTGATCATTGCAAAGTCAGGGATTAATCCCATGAACCAGAATACAGTTGATACTGAGAAATACGTAGAGATCGCAAATACGTCCCAAAGTAGAGGAGAGTTGAAGTTCCCCCAAAGAGAACCGAATTGGTTTGGTAAAGGGAATACCCAGTATCCAACCCAAACTCTACCCATGTGAATTACAGGGAAGATTGCTGCCTGTACAACCGCAAAGATCGTCATCGCCTCTGCAGATCTGTTTACAGACATTCTCCATCTCTGTCTAAATAATAATAATACTGCTGAGATTAAGGTTCCGGCGTGACCGATACCTACCCACCATACAAAGTTGGTGATGTCCCAACCCCAGTTAATAGTTCTGTTAAGCCCCCATGCTCCAATACCTGTCCCGATAGTATAAGCGATACAGCCGAATCCATAGAGAAAGAGAACTAGCGCAGCATATAATGAGATCCACCATAATTTACCTGCTCTTTCTTCGATAGGTCGTGCAATATCTTCTGTGATATCGTGATAAGTTTTGTGACCAATAATTAGAGGTTCCCTTATCGGAGCTTCGTAATGTCCTGACATTTTTTACCTATTTATTATTTAAACTTTATTTTTCTACTCTGTTTCTTACTTTAGTATGATAGAACACATTTGGTTTTGTTCCGATCTCCTCTAGTAAATAATATCTTCTGTTGCTAGAATACAATTCTCTAACTTCAGACTCTTTATCATTCATGTCTCCGAAAGTCATTGCTCCAGTAGAACAAGCAGCAGCACAAGCACAAGAGTTCTTGAACTCTGTATCTGTTACTTTTCTGTTCTCTCTCTTAGCTGCTAAAATAGTAGCCTGAGTTTCTTGGATACACATTGAACATTTCTCCATTACCCCTCTAGTTCTTACAACTACGTCTGGGTTAAGTACCATTCTTCCTAAATCGTTGTTCATGTTGAAATCGAACTTATCATTTAGGTTATACGTAAACCAGTTGAAACGTCTTACTTTGTACGGACAGTTGTTTGCACAATATCTTGTACCGATACATCTGTTGTAAGCCATATGGTTTTGACCTTGCTTACCGTGTGAAGTAGCCGCTACCGGACATACAGTTTCACAAGGAGCGTGGTTACAGTGCTGACACATTACTGGTTGGAAGATTACATCCGGATTGTCTGCAGGGTGGTTCAATGCACCTCCGTCTCCGAAAGCAGTACCGTACAATTCTGGTACAGCCATTCCTTCTTTCAATCCTTCGTATACTTCTACTTTCTGTCTTGAAGAATAGTAACGGTCAATTCTTAACCAATACATATCTCTAGACATTCTTACCTCTTCTTTACCTACTACAGGAACGTTGTTTTCAGCCTGACAAGCAATTACACATGCTCCACAACCTGTACAAGAGTTCAAGTCGATTGATAAGTTGAAGTGAGGTCCATCTGTATCATCGAAAGCATCCCAAAGGTCAATTTTTCTTGCTGGAAGAGCTCCACTGATTGTGTGGTATTCCAAAGGCTTGTTCCATCCTTTGTGCTCATCATCAAAAGGAACAGAGATGAACTCAGCCAAAGGAACTTCTTTAGCGATTTCATAACGACCCATTAATGTATTTTGAAGCTGGATACCTGCAAATTCGTGGTCTTCTCCTGTTTTTTCAATTTTAACACCTGAAACAGCAAGATTAGAACCGTCAAATAAAGGATAAGCGTTTACCCCTGTATCTGCAGTTGCTCCTGAGTTTTTCTTACCATAACCAAGTGCAAGACCTACAGATCCTTCTGCCTGACCAGGTTGAATAAATACAGGAACATCTTTTATTGTTACTCCGTTTACAGTAAGGTTTACAATAGAACCATCCAACTGCATTCTTGCATTAAGATCGTTATCAATTGCAAATTTCTCTGCATCTTTAGGAGAAATTGTTAAGTAGTTATCCCAAGACATTCTTGTCAATGGATCTGGTAACTCCTGCAACCAAGGGTTGTTAGATTGTGTACCATCTCCCATTGAAGTCTTAGTATATAATACCAATTCTAATTCAGAAGCTTTGAAGTTTCCTAGTTCAGCAACAGCCTGAGCAGCGTTTCCACCTGCATAAGCTAATGTTGTTGCATTATTAGAAGTAGTAATACCGTTGTACAATGCTTTGTTGAAAGAAGTAGCACCTAAGATAGAAGCTGCACTTGATTTTAAATAATCATAGTAATTATTTGCTGCATTGTTTTTACCGTTCTTCCAAACCAATAGAGACTCTTCAATCTGTCTTGATTTGTAGATCTTCTGGATCGTAGGCTGCATTAATGAATATACACCAGTCTGTGGTTCGATATCTCCCCAAGACTCTAGCCAGTTTGCCACTGGAATTACAGCTTTCGCTGCTTTGTACATTTCATTTTTCTTATCAGCTACAGCAATTACATAAGAAACTTTTGATAAAGATTTTTTGAAATCTTCACCTTTTGGATGAGAGTAGATAGGGTCTACGTTGTTTGCGATTAATACGCCAACCTGACCTGCATTTACCCATCCTAAGAATTCCTGGTATCTTGCTTTATCAAATTCTTTAAGGAAGTTTGCTTTACCTGTGAAAGCTACTGATCCTAATTTTTGGTTGATTAAGTGTGCTAAAACCTGTGCTCCTTTAGAACCGTCAGCTAAAACAACAGCTTTGCTTCCTTTTGCTTTAAGTTCGTTAGCAATTTCAGTAGCAGTCTTATCAGTAGTACCGCCACCTACGATTGCGTTGTAAACTTCAACTAAAGTTTTGTTTACAGCACTTGGTTTTAATCTATATCTTGAGTCAGAGTTAGCACCAGTTAATGACATGTTAGATTCCACTTGGATGTGTCTCAACATGTTTTGACCAGGCTTTCTAGCTGCTGCATAAGATGTTTCTAAGCTTGAAGCGTTATAATCCCCTAAGAAATCAGCCTGGAAAGAAACTACTAGTTCAGAACCTTTAAGGTCATAAACAGGTAATGCTCTCTGTCCGAATACTTCCTGAGCAGCATCTAGAGCTGCAGAATAAGGGAAAGCATCATAAGTTACTAATTCTGCTGTAGGATATTTAGACTTAAACTCAGCAAATAGCTTTTTGAAAGTAGGTGAAGCAAAAGAGTGTGATAAAAGCACAATCTTTTTACCTGACGCTTTAGCTTCTTCCAGACCTTTAAGAACAAAACTGTCTACTTTATCGAAAGTTTCGTCTTTACCGTCTAGTTTAGGCTGCTTTACTTTATCATTGTCATAAAGAGAAAGTACACTTGCCTGAGCTCTTGCGTTTGTTTTTCCTAAATCACCAGCAGCTGGGTTTGGATCAATTTTGATGGGTCTCCCTTCACGGGTTTTTACTAAAACACTAGCGAAATCGAAACCGTCAAAATATGTTGATGCGTAATAGTTAGGAACCCCTGGAATAATATCATGTGGTTTTACCACGTAAGGGATTGTTTTGATTACCGGAGCTTCGCAGGCAGCTAATGTTACTGCTGCTGTAGAGAATCCTAATAATTTAAGGAAATCTCTTCTTGAAGTACTTGATCCGTTTTGTTCAGCATCTCCAAGGAAATCTTCTACCGGAATTTCTTCCTGAAACTCTTTAAGAGCCAGCTTACCATTTAAAGCTGGGTCTTTAAGTTCATGAATACTTCTGAATTGTATTTTGTTTGAAGCCATTTATACTTCTAATTTTTTAGTTATTAATAATGACATTTACCACACTCAAGACCTCCAATTGCATCTACAGTGATCTTACCTCCATCTTGTGGATATTGTTTTTTCAACTTGTCGTGTAGATTTTTGAAGTACTCTTTATTATAACCGTTGTTCATATCAACCTCAGTCGTTCTGTGACATTCAATACACCATCCCATAGTAAAGTCATTAGCCATCTGAACAACATTCATTGTATCAATTTTACCGTGACAAGCTTTACATACAACGTCAATTTTGTTGTTAGGATTCTTTTTGTTGAAAGAATTGATGATCGCTTGTTCACCTGCTACTACGTGCTGAGAGTGGTTGAAGTATACGAAATCTGGCATGTTGTGGATTCTTGTCCATTCAACCGGCTGTGTTTTTCCTGTGTACTGTTGTTTAGCAGCATCCCAACCTGTTGCAGCGTAGATCTTCTGGATTTCTCCGTCATAGAAAGCCTTGTCTTTTCCTGGCTCCATGTAGTGATCTTTGTTGTATTCAGAAATTGTTCTGTGACAGTTCATACAAACGTTCATAGAAGGAATCTCAGATACTTTTCCGTATTTAGCACTAGAGTGACACAATTGACAGTCAATTTTCTGTTCTCCAGCGTGAATCTTGTGAGAGAAGTAGATAGGCTGTTCAGGTTTGTACCCTTTATAAACCCCAATCCACATTAACCAGTTCCATACTCCATAAGCCGCTAAAATAGCCAGAATAGCTAATAAGCCCTTACCAATAAAGTGGAACTTCTCATACATTTCACTGAACGAACGAACTCTTGTTTCGTTGAGTCCTGCTAATTCTTCAGACTGACCTAAAGTTACCAATTGTCTTAGTTTAACTAAGATCCAAACCAGTAAACCTGCGATCGCTAAAAGTGAAATGATTACTATGTTTGTAGTAGTTTTGTCTGCAGGAGCTGCCGCAGCAGCGTCAGTTGCAGTTGTTGCTTCCGGCTTTTTCTCTTCCGGAGCAGGAGGATTAGTCGTGAAAGCTAAAATGTCGTCAATATCCTTATCTGTAAGATTTGGAAAGACCTGCATTTCAGTCTTGTTAAACTTTTCAAAAATCTCATTGGCGTATTTATCCCCAGAAGCTCTAAGAGCTTTGTTGTCTTTGATCCACTTGTGAAGCCAATCTTTGTCTACACCACCTTCTGTCTTTACTCGTTCCACAACCCCCTTCAATGGTGGTCCAACAACTTGTTTGTCCAGCGCGTGACATGCAGTACAATTCGCTTTGAAAAGTTTCTCTCCGTTTTTAGGATCGCCGTCTTGCCCGTAAAATGAAGCACTGGTTGATAACAATAAACCTATTGCAATCAACGTTTTTTTATAATGCTTTCTCCAACTAATCATTTAAATTATCTTATGTTAGTAAATTATTGAACATTCAATCAATTCCGCAAAAATAATATTTTTAACAGGAATTTAACGGTATATCCAAAAGGGAAAATATCATTTACGTTTAATTTGTATTGATTCTAAATAACTAGTTTGGTATAGTTTTTTAATTTGTATAAATTTGCGCAAACAAGTTTAAATGAGAAATTTGATTAAAATATTTTCGATATTATCATTGTTTTGGTTTTATAATATTGAAGCACAGCAGGTTGTTAAGAAGGACACTCTTTCAGGAACAGAGCTTGTCATGACAATGGACTCCAAAATAAATGCTGCTTTGGAAGGAATCGAAGGAAAGTGTTCTAAAGTTGTCACCAATAATTCTTCTAAAGATATTACGAATATTGATAGTGGAATTTCTACAGGGACAATTACGAAGCCTCCCAAAATTTATATTCCAAACAGGGAACTTACCAATGCTGAAATTTGTAAGAAAAATCCAAGAATTTTAGGATTTAAAATTCAGATTACAACAGTAAAAAGTAATGAAGAGGCCAACGAAGTGAAGTCTTATTTCAGAAAAAGATTTCCTAATCTGAAAGTAGAAACGGATGCTTCTTTAAGACCGAATTATAAAATTTTGGCGGGAAGTTATTTCACTAAACAAAGTGCTGCGGGAGATCTTTCAAAAATAAGAGAGTACTTCAAATCTGCAGTACCAGTACAGTACAGGATTTTCTGTGCAGAAGCAAAATAGAAGAGATTCTTTTTAAAATAAACAAAAAGCCGAGAAAATTTCTCGGCTTTTTTATTGGTAATAAGTTTCCATAAACCAGAAAAATTCTGACATTCTAAATAGATTATTGGCCAGAAGATAAACAAACAATATGGCTACTGTCAATGTTAAAAATGAGAGTGTTTTTGGTGATGATCTGTATGCATAAAAAAGCCATCCTATGAGAAGAGGATATACAAAAACAAAGTGTCCTCCGTAGATGTATGATGTATGAAGTCCGAATCTCATAACACAATGAATGACAATGTCAACAATGAATGAAAGAGTAATAACCTGAACCCATTTATTTTTAAAATTTTTAAAATAACTCCAACTTATAAGGGCTAATAATACCGCTATAAAAAGGTAAGGGAAAACTGAAGAATAAACATCCATGTAAAGGCCCTTGAAATCGAATCCTTTCATATTATGTTTGTCCGAAAGAATGAATCCTGGGAAAAGAATATTGCCTCCGAAAAAAAATGAGCTAATCATATCCCATGTCGGAATAGATTCTACATTGGAAAACTTCTCATATTGCTGGTTTGTTTTAGAAAAGATAGTCTGGTATTTGAAATCTATTCTGTTCAGGTAAAGGAGTATAAAGCAAATGGTGGCTATAGCTACTCTGATTACAGCATTTCCGAATTTTTTCCAGTCTCTGAAAAGATTTTTTTCAAAAAGAAGGGGAATGAAAACTTTTACAAAATTGGTAATGGTAAGCCCTCCAATGGTAATTCCTGCAAGAGTAAGAGCTGCAGCAGGTGTTTTTTCTTCTTTCCTTAGTTTTATCGCCGCATAATGATTGTATAAGGATAATAAAAATAAGGTATACGTGAAATTTTCCGGAGTAAAGGATAGGATGATATTGGTTGAAAATGTTCCAAAGAATAGAATGATCAAAACGTTTAACCACAGTGGAAGAGAGATGATATTCTTTAAGTATTTGAAAACCTGAATAATATTCAAGCTGATAATAATGTTGCTAAGCCATGCGAGGGTGAGTCTGAAGTTCACATCCATTTTTCCGCCTGAAATGAATAATGAAAATTCTCTTACCCAGTTGAAAAAGTAATAGGATAGCGGGTGTCTTTCAAAGCTTCCTCCAGTCATAAGGATAGATTTGTTATCAAAGCTAAAATAAGCATCCCACGGTATTCTGCTGTCAAATATGATTCTGTAATGAATGGCAATATAGGAACCTAGAATTCCATAGCAGGTAATGAAAAACAGGAAAACAGCCAGCTCGGTATAGGTGGAAGGGAAAACTAGTTTAAGGAAACTGATGATTTTTGTTTTGATAAAAGACACGTGTCAAATTTTTTGCAAAAGTAAAATAAAAAACCACCAAAATTGGTGGTTGTATAAAGATTGTATAAACGTTGTTATTGTTTGATCACTTTTTCTGTGGTGGAAGTTCCATCTGAGAAATCTACTTTCAACAGATAGGTTCCTTTTGGAAGTGAAGAAATATCTGTATTTCCGTAATCGCTCACCTTAATGGTTTTTCCTGACATATCAATCACGGATGTTGATTTGATTTTTTTATCAGACTTAATATTGACTTCTCCTTTTGAAGGATTAGGATAAACAGAAAGATTGTTTGCCTTTGTTTTTGAAATTTCATTGGTGCCGAGAACTCCGTTGGCAACAACCACTACATCATCAATTGAAACGGCATCAGCATCATTGGCAACATATTGGAACCTTACTTTTACATTAGCTTGTCCAATATAGGTGCTAAGACTTTTCTGTACAATAACAGTGTTGTAAAGGTCGGTGTCTATATTTCCGTCACCATCGTCGGTAAAAGCGGGTTCACTGTCTTCATTCCAGAGGGTAGTCCAGTTGGTTCCTCCATCTGTTGAGATCTGTGCTACCAGGTTACCTTTGTTCAAGCTTATCATATATCCCCAGCCTACTTTTACTTTGAAGCTGAAGATGGGGCTTGTCGCTCCGACTAAGCTGAATGCCGGACTTACAAGATTCGCAGTATTGGCTCCGGAGACCCAGTCAATAGTAGCAGAATTGTTTCCGAGAATAGTAAATCTTGCTTTTAACTCGAGAGAATTTGCGGAAGTCCCGATAAAAACAGCATTGGTTAAATCCCAGGCCCTTGTCGCGTTTGTATTAGACCTGGTCCATCCTGTTGGGGGAAATGTCGCTCCTTCGAAACTTTCCGAAAGCAAGGTTTGGGCATTGCTGTAAAAGCATGATGCCAATGCTAGAGAAAATACAATTTTTTTCATATTAAAGATTTTTCTAAATGTAGTGAAAATATTTAATATGTTGAAAATATACTAGATAAGTGTATTTTTTGTTGTTAATTTTTTAAGAACTGCATGAAAGTGTAGAACATCCTGCTGTGTCATCATAGCCGGATGGTCTTTTGACGGAGAACTCAGGATGTATTTCCTGATAAGGAGATTCTAATGCTTTGGTGAGTTTTTCAAGCATTTCTCTTTTACCATTACTGATCTCTTCAATGCATTCGTAAAGGAGATAATTTCTAAGAATAAACTTGGGGTTTGTTTTTTTCATCATCGCTAAAGAATCTTCTCTTGAAATAGAGTTTAAGCTTAATCTTGCTTCGTAGTTCTTTATAAAGCTGGTAAGTTTTAAAAGTTTTTCTTCATTAATGGCAACATAAGAGACGTCTTTAAAGTGTTCTTTTATATCGGTATCCGGAGTTATTTTTTCCAGTTGAGTGAAAAACAAGGTATAGTCTAACTGAAGTTCCTGCATTAATCCCTGCCAATTGGTGAAGAACTCCTCATCCTCTTTTTGAAGTTGATCAAACCCAAATTTTTTACAAAGCATTTGATCATGGGCTTCCCAGAAATATGTTCCAAAACTATTCAAGGTGTCTTCTAAAAATTTTTCATCTTTAATTAATGGGTGAAGGGCATTGGCAAGCTGCCAGAGATTCCACTGAGCAATCTGTCCCTGTTTTCCGAATGCATATCTTCTTCCGGGTAGGTCGGTTGTATTGGGCGTGAAATTCAAATCATATTCATCCATCATAGAATAAGGCCCGTAATCAATCGTTAATCCGAGAATAGACATATTATCTGTATTCATAACTCCATGTACAAACCCCACTCTGAACCATTCCACGATCATATCGGCAGTCCGGGTGCAGATGCTTTCAAAAAAGTCTCTGTATTTCTGACTGTCGGTAGATGTAACCTCCGGAAAATAGTTTTCAATGGTAAAATCGGCAAGATCCTGTAAAGTGTTATATTCTCTTTGGGCAGACATCAATTCAAAATGTCCAAAGCGTATAAAACTTTCAGCCGTTCTGATGACTGCGGCACCTTTTTCAAGTTGTGGATTTCCGCTATACATAATATCGCGCATCACATCCTCTCCTGTAAATGCCAGGCTAAGCGCTCTGGTTGTAGGTACTCCTAAATGATACATGGCTTCGCTCATCAGGTATTCCCGTACTGAAGATCTTAATACGGCTCTTCCATCAGCATGTCTGGAGTAGGGTGTGGCTCCTGCACCCTTCCATTGAATTTCTGTCTTTTTGCCGGCTTCATTGGTAATTTCACCTGCAAGGATCGCTCTTCCATCTCCAAGTTGGCCTGCCCAATTTCCAAACTGATGTCCTGCATAGGCTGTAGCATAGGTTTGAACGTTTTCAGGAAGGTTACTTCCTACCAGGAAATTCAGGTCCTTATCTTCAAATTTCCCCAATCCTATTTCTTCTGATAAAGCTTCATTAAAAGCAATCAGTTCAGGTTTGTCAAAGCCAGCAGGTTTAGTGGTGGCAAATAAAACCTTTGGAGTATTTCTCTGCATAGAATTGTTTGAGAAATCACCAGGGAATTTCTCAATGAAAGGCTGTCTGATACGTTCGATATTCATGCTTCAAAGGTATTAATTATAAAAGAAAAGACCTTCCAAATAATTGAAAGGTCTTGTGTATTTCTAAAAGAGAATTTATTTATTGAAATCTACTTCATCATTGGAATGAAGGTTTTCATTGACGTTGTCCTCTTTCTTTTCTGTAGGTTTTTTAGGGGTAGGATCTGCCGGTCTTGGATTTTTAATCTCATCGATGGTCTGAAGACTTCCATCATCTCCATATCCTCCACTTAAGCCTTTAAGGTTTGAACAACCATCTTTCCAGTCTGAAGGTTTGACAAATTTATCGTCAGGAGTTATTCCTAAACTCTTATCTGCCCATACTTTCTTCATGAAGATTGCCCAGATCGGTAATGCCATTTTCGCACCCTGACCTTCACCTGTGCCGAAGAAGTGAGTTGCTCTGTCTTCCCATCCAACCCATGCTCCGGTTGCTAATTTTGGAGTGATTCCCATAAACCATCCATCGGAGTTGTTCTGAGTTGTACCTGTTTTAGCAGCAATTTCTACCGCTTTTGAGATTCCTCTTCTTCCTAATTCTCCAGAAGCAGTTCCGTACTGTGCTACACCTTTCATCAGTTCAATCATGGTGTAAGCATACATTGGGTTCATCACTTCTTTTGGTTCTACGTTTACTTCCTTAATTACTCTACCATTGGCATCTTCAATTCTCCAGATCATTTCCGGTTTGTTGTGGTTACCATAGTTGGCAAAAGTACTATAAGCTCCTAGCATCTCGTAAATTGTAATGTCTGATGAACCTAGAGCAATTGTATTGTTTCTCGGAATATCTTCTGTTACTCCCAGATCTCTTGCGGTCTGGATTACAGCGTCTACTCCTGTCATTTCAATAAGTCTTGCAGCAACAGGGTTTTGAGAGTGTGCCAATGCATCTTTTAAAGTAAGCATTCCTCCTCTTCCCGGTACATGCCATCCGTTATGATCATAAGTTCCGTTAGAAACAGCTGAACAAGGAGTCATTCCCAGTTTCATAATAGCAGTTGCATATACGAAAGGCTTGAAGGTAGATCCTACCTGTCTCTTACCTTGCTTGATGTGGTCATATTGGAAGTGCTGCCAATCTATACCACCTACCCATGCCTTGATCTCTCCTGTTCCGGGAACCATAGACATAAGGCCGGCCTGTGCAATTTGTTTGTGATATCTGATAGAATCCCAAGGAGACATTTCTACCTCTTCTTCGCCACTCCATGTGAATCTTGAAGTTTTGATAGGTTTCTTGAATTCCATCATAATAGAATCTTCAGGCATGCCGTCAGCTTTTAAAAGCTTATATCGGCCGGTTCTTTTCATGGCCTGAAGCATCACGCTTTGGATTTGTTTATCGTTCAGATAATAGAAAGGTCTGTTTTTTCTTCCTCTCTGCTCTGCATCAAATCTCTTCTGAAGATCAGTTAAGTGTTCCTTGATAGACTCTTCTGCATACTTCTGCATTTTAGAATCAAGGGTTACATATATTTTTAAACCGTCTTTGTAAAGGTTAAGCTTCTTACCCGTTTCTTTTTCATTAGCGTCAAGATATTTGTCAATCTCTTTTCTCAGATAAAACTTGTAATAAGCAGAATATCCGTCAGTAATGCTTTTAATAGGGTGGAAGTCTACTTGAATCGGAGTATTGGCAGCCTTTTCATAAGTAGCAGCATCAATATATCCGGTTTTCTGCATTTGATCCAATACGACATTCCTTCTTTCTTTTGCCTTTTCAGGATATCTGTAAGGATTGTTTTTTCTTGGATTTTCAAGCATTGCTACAAATGTTGCAGCTTCAGGTAATGTAAGTTCCGAAGTTTTTTTGTTAAAATAAACTCTGGAAGCCATTTCAATACCATTAGCATTGAAAAGGAAATCAAATTTATTGAAATAAAGAGTGATGATCTCTTCTTTCGTATATCTTTTCTCAAGACTTACTGCTACAACCCATTCTTTTAATTTCTGGAATCCTCTTTCAACTTTGTTTTGAGAAGCATTCCCTGTAAAAAGAAGTTTTGCAAGCTGTTGGGTAATGGTAGAACCACCACCACGTCCACCACCATAGGCTACAGCTCTGGCAACAGAATATAAGTCGATTCCTGAGTGTTCTTTGAAACGTTCATCTTCTTTAGCCTGAAGAGCATAAATAAGATAAGGAGGAAGATCCTTATAAACGATAGGCTGCGTTTTTTCTTTTTCAAATTTACCTAAAGTAACTCCGTCTGAAGAAATAATTTCAGAAGCGACAAAGATATCTGGGTTCTCCAGTTCTTTTACATCAGGCATTTCCCCAACGAATCCTTGGGAAACCGCAAAGAAAAGCCCCGAAATTCCCAGCACTACTGCAATGAGTCCAATCCAAATAAATGAAACCCATTTTCTCCAGGAGGTATCTTTCTTTTTTTGGGAGGCAGAGGAAATGTTTTCCCCTTATTTCCTGCATTTTTTTTGTTTTCTTCCATTTATGGTTACGGTTTAGCCGTTTCTATTTTTACCCCAATATCCTCAATTCCCGGAAGGTTATCGTTTCTCATCGCCTGAATCAAGCCGATTTCATATTTTCCTTTTCCCGGAAATTTATAGTTTAATTTATACTGAAACAATGTTTCCTTTGTATCACCAAAGCCTGTACCAAGCCATTCTCCGTTTGGTTTTGCCAAAACATAATTCAAGGTGTCGGTTTCCTTTTTCTTGTTCTGGAGATTGGTGAAATTTACAATGAACCTTATATTGCTGTAAGGATAACTACTGTTGTTTCTTACGACAAATATAATATTTTTAGGATTCTGCGGATCTGAAATTTCAAGATTAAATTTTTGCTCACTTTTCTTATTCCATTTACTATCAACGGAATTCATGATAACATCTCCTCCTGAAGAAGAGTTACAGCTAAAGAAAAGGATAAGGGAAAATAATCCTAAAATTTTACGCATCTTTATCTTTTTTTGGGGGAAATTTCTTTTTGAATTTCTTCTTGTTCGGATTGTTTTGTGGCTTATTGTCAGCATCAGAATTGCCTTCTACTTTTTCCACAGGTCCTTTTTGCTGTGGCTGTTGTTTTTGTGGTCTAGGCTGATTTCCAGACTGAGCATTTGGATTTTCGGCTTTATCAGATCTTTCCGGTCTTTCTTGTCTCTCCGGTCTGTTTCTTTTTTGCCCTTGTCCTTGTGCGGTCGGTGCCTGCTGATTGTTATTTTGCTTATTCTGGTTGTTTTTGTTCCTGTTTCCTCTGTTCTTCTTCTCAAAACGATCCACATTATTTTCCTGGATAAGGTCAATATTGTGAGTAGAAGGTTCCGGCTGTTTCAGGTCTTCCAGAGGAAGTATTCTTTCTCCTCTTTTATTTTTTGCAATCAGCTTTTTCACAAGATCAATGTCAAAATCGTACCATGCCATAGAACTATCTACGTAGGCAAACCACATTTTCTTTTTGAAAACATCAATTTTGATACAGAATGCTTTCCCCTTCTCCGTCTCCAACATTGTTGAAGAAGATGGGAAATTGCTCAATGCATCCAAATAACTGTCAAGTTCATAGTTAAGACAGCATTTTAGCTTTCCACATTGCCCAGCTAGTTTTTGAGGGTTAATACTCAATTGCTGGTATCTTGCAACATTGGTGTTTACAGATCTGAAATCTGTAAGCCATGTAGAGCAGCAAAGCTCACGTCCACAAGACCCTATTCCACCTACTTTTGCAGCTTCCTGTCTGAAACCGATTTGTTTCATATCGATTTTAGTTCGGAAAGTTCCAGCGAAATCTTTGATTAGCTGTCTGAAGTCTATTCGGTTATCAGCTGTGTAATAAAAAGTGATTTTTGAAGAATCACCCTGATATTCCACATCAGTAACTTTCATTTCAAGGTTTAATCTTTGAGCGATTTTTCTCGCTTCAAGTTTTACACCATCTTCTTTTTTTCTTGCTTCCTGCCATACCTCAAGATCCTTTTGGTTGGCTTGTCTGTATATTTTGAGTGCAGATTCTTCAGAAAATTTTTTCTTTTTCATCTGAATCTTTACTAGTTCTCCTGTAAGGCTTACAACACCTACATCGTGTCCCGGACTTGATTCTACTGTAATTACGCTACCTATATGTAAAGGAATATTATTTACATTCTTATAAAACGATTTCCTGTCATTTTTAAATCTAACTTCCACAAAATCACACCTGTTTGGTGCCGGATTGTTGATGTCAGAAAGCCAGTCAAAAACACTTAATTTATAACTATTCCCGCAGGTATTTACACTTTCACAGCCACTT
The DNA here is from genome assembly GCF_021869745.1 of Chryseobacterium sp. MEBOG07. Lineage (NCBI taxonomy): Bacteria > Pseudomonadati > Bacteroidota > Flavobacteriia > Flavobacteriales > Weeksellaceae > Chryseobacterium > Chryseobacterium sp. MEBOG07. Next base: position 87,234 of record NZ_CP084579.1, on the reverse strand, counting down.
GCAGTTTTTTTAGGACCACAAGAATGTGCAGAATCGCCGGATGTTTTACATCCACAACTCATATATTACTATTATTTATAATCTGCAAATTTATGTATTTTTATCTTTATGCAATTCTAAAATACTTAAATAACCTGAATTCGGTATAAAACATTTGGGTATTTTAAGTAAGAATAAGAGCTCGAAACTGAAATAAGGATGTCACAGAGGGATAAAAGGAGAAGATATTAAATAATAAATATCTTTTATTTGACTTCTTTTTTAAATTAACATTTATTATCATTTACCCTCCCGCTTCATTTTTTTGGAGTAAGATTATTTAATAGTTAAACAGTTGTTTAATATTAAACAGTTTGATTTTAATTATTTTATAGTGTGCTTAAGTGTTTAATAATTAAAATATTGTATTGCCTTTATTTCAATGTGTTATTTTAAACATAGTTTTCTTTTAAGATATTGTTTAAAATATTAGGAAATATTAACAGACGTATTCAAAATAATTTTATATTTGACTTATATATAATAGTCTATGAAAAAAATATTAGTATCAACTGCTTTATTGGCGGGAGTTCTATCTTACGCAGGAGGCTTCAGAGTTTCCCTGCAAGGGGTGAAACAATTGGCAATGGCGCATACTAGTGCTCATGCCGAAGACGCGAGTGTGACATTTTTTAACCCTGCGGGTATGTCATTTATCCCTTCCAAACTGAGTGTAGTGGCTGGAGGGTTTGCTGCAAGTAACAAGGTTACTTTTCAAAACTTTAATACTTTACAAAGTACAGAAACAGATAACCCTGTAGGAACTCCTTTCTATGCTGCGATTACTTATAGACCAATAGAAAAACTAACAGTAGGTCTTAGTGTTACAACACCTTTTGGAAGTACAATTAAGTGGCCGGAAAACTGGGAAGGTAGAGAAATGGTTCAGAAACTGGAACTGAAGAGTTTCTACTTCCAGCCGATGGTTTCTGTGAAACTTGCCCCTTGGGTATCTTTTGGTGCAAGTTATATTTATGCAAAAGGAGTTGTAGATTGGGATAAAGCTGTAACACAATTCGGTGGGCAGGTGAATATCAATGATAAAAAAGCAAGCGGACATGGATATGGTTTCGGTTTCTATTTCAGACCTGATCCAAAATTAGACGTGAGTATTGCTTACCGCTCTGCAATAGATATGAAAGCTAAAAACGGTACAGCAACATTCCAGTTCCCGTCTCAATCTATTTATACACAGTTGAAGCTGAATGCAGCAGGACAGGATGGCTTCTCAGCAGTTCTTCCTCTTGTTGAAGAATATACAATCGGTTTAACATATAGAGTAACACCGAAATGGCAGGTTTCTGCAGACTTTAACTACCACGGATGGGAAAGATACAGCAAACTTACTTTAGATTTCGAGAATGCACCTATCGGAAATAATCCATCGGATCCGACTATTCTTACAAGTCCTAAGAACTTCAAAAACTCCAAAACATTCAGATTGGGGACTCAATATGCCTTCACCAATATGATTTACGGACGTTTGGGAGCTTATTATGATGAAGCGCCTTATACTACAGATAACTTTATTCCGGAAACACCTTCATACGATACTTATGTGGTAACAGGAGGTATAGGTATCAAATTGAAGCAGTTCGGAATTGATATCGCAGGAGGATATGCAATGCCTCAATACAGAAATGTAAATAACGCTGGTCTAGGTTTCTACGGACAGTCGAAAGCAACAGCGTTCTACTTGGGTCTAGGTTTATCTTATAATCCTTTTTAATTTTAGAAGACTATGAAAAAAATTATAATATCGACAATTGCAGTTTCTGCACTTCTTTTTACAGTAACAAGCTGTAATACGGATTTCGATACGGATGTGAAAGATATCCAGGTAACAAAAGGAGACGCAGACTTTACAAGATATATCTCTTTAGGAAACTCACTAACTGCTGGTTATAGAGACGGAGCTCTTTATAGCAGCGGGCAGAATGAATCTTACCCAAGCATGATTGCAGCACAAATGCAATTGGCTGGTGGTGGTGCTTTTAAGCAGCCTATGATGCCTAATGATATCGGAGGATTTACCAATCTATTTAACCCGGCAACTGGAGATTTTGCAGGTAAATATGTGTTAAGTGTTGTTAACGGTGCTTTAACTCCAGGTCCAACAGCTCCTGGTGGAGCATTAGATAATGTCTCTTCAGGTGGTCCTTACCAGAATATGGGAGTTCCAGGTGCAAGAGTAGCTCATTTAATAGCACCAGGATATGGAAATCCAGCTGGATTAACATCTACACCAGCTACAGCCAATCCTTATTTTGTAAGATTTGCATCAACAACAACAGCTTCTGTATTAGAAGATGCGTTGAAGCAGGATCCTACCTTTGTTTCTTTATGGATTGGAAATAATGATGTTTTATTATATGCAACTTCAGGAGGTGCTGATCCCAATATTCCAATTACACCGGTAGATGGTGCTGTAGGAGTAGGATTCAGTAATACCTATGCATATTTAGTAGATAAATTATTCCCTGCTGGAACAAAAAGAAAAGGAATTCTTGCGAATATTCCAACTGTTACCAATGTACCTTATTTTACAAGAGTTCCTGCAATGCCATTAACAGGATTAACAGATGCTCAGGTAACTCAGTTGAATACAGGATATGGTCAGTATAATGCAGGATTACTTCAGGCTAAAACCCTGGGAGCGATCAACGATGCTGAATACCAGAGAAGATTAATTAAATTCACTGCAGGAGCAGCGGTTAACGGAGCGGTTATTGTAGATAAAGATCTTTCAACAGTTCCAGGACTTCCAAAATACAGACAGACTACAGCTAAAGATTTAATTCTTTTACCGGCAAGTAAAGTTCTTACTCCGCAAGCAGGTGGTGGTACTTCAGTTCCTTTAGAGGATAAACTTGTACTTACAGAAGCTGAGACTGCAAAAGTAATTGCTGCAACCACTGGTTATAACAATGCTATTAAAAAGGCAGCCGCGGATAAAGGAATTGCTTTCGTAGATATGGATGCTAAAATGCAGGAGCTGAATTCCAAATCAGGAATTATGTGGGATGGCGTGAAATATACAGCAACATTCGTTACAGGAGGAGCTTTCTCTTTAGATGGGGTACACCTTACAGGACGTGGTTACGGTATTGTAGCTAATGAATTTATCAAAACTATTAATGCAAAATATGGTTCTACACTTCCACAGGTAGATCCGAACAAATATTCAGGAGTTAAATTCCCTTAATTATTGATAAAATAAAAACTTAGAAACCACAAGAGTAAATCTTGTGGTTTTTTTTTAAATTTGCAAAATCTTTTAAAAAGTAAAAATGGCCGATCAGTTAAGTTATCTATTTTGTACAAGAACCAGCAGGGACTTGGCAGAGAAAATTGCCCAGAATTATGGGAAAGAATTAGGAAAAATCAACTTTCAGGAGTTCAGCGACGGGGAATTTGAGCCTGTTTTGGACGAGTCTGTAAGAGGAGGAAGAGTTTTCCTAATCGGATCTACATTCCCTCCTGCAGACAATCTTTTAGAGCTTCTTCTAATGATTGATGCAGCGAAAAGAGCTTCTGCAAAGAGCATTACCGTTGTAATTCCTTACTTCGGACTTGCCAGACAGGACAGAAAAGACAAACCAAGAGCACCGATCGGTGCTAAGTTAGTTGCCAACCTTCTTACAGCAGCGGGAGCAACAAGAGTGATGACCATGGATCTTCACGCAGATCAGATTCAAGGATTCTTCGAAATCCCGGTAGATCATCTGTATGCATCTTCTATTTTCGTAGATTATATCAGATCTTTGAATCTTGATAATCTTACTATTGCTTCTCCGGATATGGGAGGTGCAAAAAGAGCTAAAAACTATGCAGGACACCTTGGTGCTGAAGTAGTAATTGCTTATAAGGAAAGAAAAAAAGCAAACGTTGTAGAAGAAATGTTCCTTATCGGAGACGTGACAGGTAAAAATGTAATCCTTATTGATGACATGATTGATACTGCAGGTACGCTTTGCAAAGCAGCAGAAATCTTAATTGAAAAAGGAGCAAAAACAGTAAGAGCAATGGCAACTCACGGAGTGCTTTCAGGAAAGGCTTACGATAATATTGAGAACTCAAAACTCTTGGAAGTTATTGTAACTGACTCAATTCCTGTTAAAAATAATTTGTCATCTAAAATAAAAGTGCTATCTTGCGCCCCATTATTTGCAGATGTTATGACAATGGTTCATGAGCACAAATCAATTAGCAGTAAGTTTGTTATTTAATTGATTTTAAGCGAATTGCAAATTATAATTAGAACAATTTTTTAAATTTTTATAAATGAAATCTATTACAATTCAAGGTACAAAAAGAGAAAGCGTGGGCAAAAAGTCTACAAAAGCTTTACGTGATGCTGAATTAGTTCCTTGTGTTGTTTATGGAGGTGGTGCACCATTGAACTTCTCTGCTGAAGAGAGAGCTTTCAAAGGGTTAGTATACACTCCTGAAGCACACACGGTATCTATTGAAGTTGATGGTCAAACAATTCCAGCAGTTCTTCAAGATATTCAGTTTCACCCAATCACGGACAAAATTCTTCACGCAGACTTCTATCAACTATCTGACGATAAGCCAGTTGTTATGGAAGTTCCAGTAAGACTTGTTGGACGTTCTAAAGGTGTTGTAGCTGGTGGTGTTTTACGTCAGTCTTTCAGAAAGCTAAAAGTAAAAGCTATCCCTGCTAACTTGCCAGATGAAGTCGTTGTAGACGTTACTCCATTAAGAATCGGTAACAAACTTTACATCGGTAGCATCAAAACAGTAGGATATTCTTTCGTTCACCCTGACAACGCAGTAGTAGTTGCTGTTAAGATGTCTAGAAATGCAATGAAAGGTGGTGCAGTACAGGAAGATGATGAGGATGAAGAAGTTGCAACTGAAGAAGGTGCAGCTCCTGAAGCAGCAGAAACTGCAGCAGAATAAGAATTGCTTATTTAAACAATATAAGAACCCGTCAATTTTGGCGGGTTTTTTATTTATATTATAGTGGAAGATAAATAAGTGAATTTGTACATCGATCCTTCTCACCTTCCTTTATCTCATTGTTTTTCTCCACCACAAACCATCGAATATTTCTATCAGCTGACAAGTATCAGCATGCAACCCCATGCCTTCTTTCAGAAAAAAAACCGTAAATTTGAAGTGTTCTAAATAAGGACGTTTTAATTTAAAAAATAAATAAATGTTTGACATTCAGGAAATAAGAAGTCAGTTTTCTATATTGAACAGAGAAGTGAATGGTAAGCCTTTGGTTTATCTGGATAATGCAGCTACATCTCAAAAACCAAATTCAGTTTTGGATGTCTGTCACACATATTATACAGAACTTAATGCTAATGTTCACAGAGGGATTCATACCCTGAGCCAGCTGGCTACAGAAGAAATGGAACTTTCAAGAAGAAAAATCCAGAAATTCATCAATGCTGAGCATGATTTTGAAGTGATTTTTACAAAAGGAACAACAGAAGGGCTGAACCTTATCGCTTATATTTTAACACAGAAACTGCAGAAAGATGATGAGATCATTATTTCATATCTTGAGCACCATTCCAATATTGTTCCCTGGCAGATGCTTTGCGAAAGAACGGGAGCAAAACTTCGAGTGATCCCTATTGATGAAAATGGGATCCTTCAAATGGATCATTTTGATCAGTTTTTAAGCGAAAAGACTAAAGTAGTTTCTGTAAACCAGGTTTCCAATGCGTTGGGAATTGTGAATCCTATTGAAGAGATTATTGCTAAAACAAGAAAGAATACGGAAGCCTATATTGTTATTGATGGAGCTCAATCTGCACCGCATTTCAATATTGATGTTCAGAAGATGGATTGTGATTTCTTTGTATTCTCAGGTCATAAAATGTATGCTCCTATGGGAACGGGTATTTTATATGGAAAACGTGAGATATTAGAAGCCCTGCCGCCTTTTCATGGAGGAGGGGAGATGATTGCAACATGTTCTTTCGAAGGAACTACTTATGCAGGCCTTCCATTTAAATATGAGGCAGGAACACCGAATGTAGGAGGAAATATTGCTTTAGGAGCTGCTGTTGATTTTATGAACCATGTAGGCCATGCTAATATTCAGAATCATGAGAATGCTTTACTCGAATATGCCCAGAAACAGCTTTTGGAAATAGAAGGAATTAAAATCTATGGTGAAAAAGCAAAAAGAACAGGGGTGGTTTCCTTTAATCTAGAAGGAGTAGGGATTGCGTCTGATGTAGGAATGATCCTTGATAAAATGGGTATTGCGGTAAGAACAGGACACCACTGTACACAGCCTATCATGAACTTCTTTAATATTGCAGGAACAGTAAGAGCTAGTTTTGCTGTTTATAATACTTTCGAGGAAATTGACAGCCTGGTAGAAGGAGTTAAGAAGGCACAAAGAATGTTGAGCTAATCATACAATATTCATTATTATATAAATTAAAAAGCAGCTATTAAGCTGCTTTTTTTATTCCCACGGAATACAATTACATCGGCCATTAATAATAACCTGATAATATCCAATCGCGCATTCAAGGCAGATCTCTCCTCCGGCCATAATACTTTTCATTTTGTCTTTGTTTAATTTTTTCATATTCAATGATTTAAAATGTTAATGGTGATATGAAGATAATTAAAAATATCACGGGAAAACTAATAAATCTTCCAAACTTTGGAGGGTTTATTAGTTTAATTCATGGAATATTAGGAACCAGTTCGTAAATAATAGACTTTGACAATCTCTGAGATAGGAATTTTTATATCTGCTCGTCTTTCTTCTTGGAGTAATTTTGCCTTAGTCTAAATTTAATTTAATGGAATTAATAGAAAAACTGAACTGGAGATTTGCAACCAAAGCAATGAACGGTCAAAAAGTACCACAGGAAAAAGTGGATAAAATATTAGAAGCTGCAAGACTGGCGCCCACATCCAGCGGGCTTCAGCCTTTTGAGATCATTGTAATCACTAATCAGGAGGTAAAAGAGCAAATTAAGCCTCATGCATGGAATCAGCCACAAGTCACAGACTGTTCGCATCTTTTGGTATTTGCTGCATGGGATAATTATACAGAAGAAAGAATCAACAGTATGTTTGATCTTACCAATGAGATCAGAGGCATTAAAAATGAAGGTTGGGAAAACTACAGACAAATGCTGTTGGGAACATATCCTCAAAGATCTGCTGAAGAAAACTTTACCCATGCTGCAAAACAGGCTTATATTTCCTTCGGGGCTGCCATTATCGCAGCTGCTTTTGAAGAAGTAGATTCTACACCCATGGAAGGATTTTCACCTGATGCGGTAGATGAAGTGCTAAACTTAAAAGAAAAAGGGTTGAAAAGTGTTTTGTTGCTACCAATCGGGTACAGAAATACGGAATCAGACTGGTTGGTGAATCTTACGAAAGTGAGAAAGCCTAAAGAAGCTTTTATTACCGAAGTGAATTAATTACTGATTTTTTCTTATAAAAAATCCCTCTCAATTATTTTGAAAGGGATTTTATTTTGTATGAAATAAACCTTAAATGTTTGGTTTCCAATCTACAACAGCTCTGATGAATGCTTCAGCATTTTCAACAGGAATATTAGGTAGAATTCCGTGTCCTAAATTGGCAATGTATCTGTCTTTTCCAAAACGGTTGATCATTTCAGTTACCATCTTCTTGATCGTCTCAGGAGTAGAATGAAGTCTTGCAGGATCAAAATTCCCCTGAAGCGTCATTGTATGGTTTGTTAATGTTCTTGCAAGTTCCGGCTTAATGGTCCAGTCAACACCTAAAGCAGATACTTTAGACATGGTCATTTCTTCAAGAGCAAACCAACATCCTTTTCCAAATACAACAACATGGGTAAGCGGGCTTAATGCTTCAACAATCTGATTAATGTACTGCCATGAGAATTCCTGATAGTCAGTCGGAGAAAGCATTCCTCCCCAAGAATCGAAAACCTGTACTGCAGAAACTCCTTTCTCTACTTTTCTTTTTAAATAAGCAATCGTAGTATCTGTAATTTTCTGTAATAATAAATGAGCAGCTTCAGGCTGTTGGAAACAGAAAGACTTTGCAATATCAAAAGCTTTACTTCCTTTTCCTTCCACACAATAACAAAGGATAGTCCATGGAGAACCAGCAAAACCGATCAATGGAATGTCATTGTCAAGCTTCTGAAGAGTCAGTTCAATAGCATCAAAAACGTAGCCTAAAGTATCATTCACATCCGGAGTTTCAATATTCTGAACCTGTTCCATCGTTCTGATTGGAGTATCTAACCATGGGCCAACAGATTCCTTCATTTTGAAATCGATTCCCATTGCCTGAGGAACTACCAAAATATCTGAAAAAAGGATCGCAGCATCCAACGGAAATCTACGGATCGGTTGTAGGGTAATTTCAGCCGCAAGTTCAGGGGTCTGACATCTTGTAAAGAAATCATATTGATCTCTTAAAGCAATGAATTCCGGCAGATATCTTCCAGCCTGCCTCATCATCCAGACAGGAGGTCTTTCAACGGTTTCTCCGCGAAGTGCTTTTAAATATAGGTCGTTTTTTATCATAATCTATTTAAACTAATATTACCGGCTATGTTCGGCAACTGATATTCTAAATTTTATTCCTGATTTCTCTTCTTATCAGCTCAAAGATCGAAGTCAGTGTATTTTCTTCAGAAGTGAAAATTTCTTTCTGCGTATAATTTCTCAACTCACCAGAAGTAGTTTCACCAATTGAAAAAAGCGTCATCCCTTCCAGAGAATTTCGCCTTGCAAAACTACGAACTCCGCTCGGACTAAAAAATACTGCAGCATGATATTTTTCAGTTATTAAAGGATTGATTTCTTCGGTATTGTAAATCGTAACTTTTTTGTATTTAATGTTTTGTAAAGGAAGTTCCTTGTCCAGAACATTAATGGCAAGATTCCCACAGAAGTGGAGAAACTGCTCTTGCTGGCATTTTCCGATAATAAACCTCGAAAGAGTTTCAGCATTTTTCAAAACCTTAAATGTTCCAAACCCATGTTTCCTCAATTCCCTTTTCGTTTTTTCGCCAACACAATAGATCTTATTGTAATTTTTTGTAGTGAAATTTTCATTGGGCTTAAACTTGTTTTTAAAAAACGAAATTACTCCGTTGACACTGGTAAAAATCAAAGAATAGTTTTTCAGATCAAAAGGACTGATCATAATAGGTTTGGTCTTAATTACCTCAATACAGTCAACCATGTTATCCTCTCCTAATTCTTTGGATATAATGGTTTGGTCTATATTTTTGGTAAATAAGATTTTCATGTCTGTAGGTAAAATTAAGAAGATGAAAAAATGCGGTTATAAAGAATGTAAAATCTATAACAGAGATTTCTAGATTTGGCTTTTGATTTCTGCCATTAATTCTTTTCCACCGTTTTCAAGAACTACTTTTGCATACTTTTCTCCAAAATTCTCTGCTGGAGTATAGACAAAGTTTTCGTCAACAGCAATACAGTTTTTTCCATCCAAAGAGCAAAGTGCTGCTTTGAAGCGGATCTGGTCACCGATAATTTCTGCAAAAGCTCCAATAGGTGCAGTACAACCGCCTTCTAAAGTGCTTAAGAAGTTTCTTTCAATCTCTACACAGATCTGAGTCTGTTTATGATTGATCTGATGTACAATTTCGTTGATCTCAGGTTTGTCCGTGTGTCCGGCCACAGAGATTACTCCTTGTGACGGCGCAGGAATCATTAATGGAAGCATTTCATAATCGATTTCCATTTTCATTCTTTTGATACCGGCCAAAGATAAAATGGTCGCATCAAAATTCCCGTCTTCCAATTTTTGAAGTCGTGTCTGAATATTTCCACGGATATCCGAGAAGTCTGTGTTTGGATAATTTCTCAGCCAAAACGCTCTTCTTCTCAAACTGCTGGTTGCCAGTTTAAGCTCATGGAACTCCTTATTCCTGGCAGATTCTTTTCTGATCAGGATGTCTTGGGGATAATCTCTTTCCAGATAGGCGATCATCTCGATATTCTGAGGCAATAGAGTAGGAACATCTTTTAAAGAATGAACGGCAATGTCAATTTCATCATTCAATAAGGCAATATCAAGGTCTCTTGTGAAAACCCCGGTAATTCCTAAAGAATATAAAGGTTGATTAAGGTTCTTATCGCCAGAAGAAACGATAGGAACAATTTCCGTTAAATAATTGTTGTTCTGAAGGTGCCTCGCAACCTCTCTAGCCTGCCAAAGTGCAAGTGCGGAATTTCTCGTTCCGATTCTAATGCTTTTCATTGAATTCGTTGTTTGGTTGTTCAACTAATATTTCGTGCATTAATTTACTAATTTCTTCGGCTTTTAAAGGATTGTCAATGATATATTTTGCAAAACGGTTGGTGATTTTCTGGATCATTTTATCAGAAAGTTCCATGTCCGTGATGTTTATATATTTGTTCTTTCTATAAAAATTATGCATTTCATTGCGTTCCATATTCTTTAAAACGGCTTTGAAATGATGAATATTTGGTGCTAATTTTCTCTTTTTTTCCCACTCAATGAAGTCTTTCATCAGTTCCTTGATAATTTTCTCCGCTTTCGGGATTTCTCTTTCCCGCTGCTGGATTGTTTCCTGGATCTGTTTTGAAAGCTCATCTACATCAATCAATGTTACGTTTTTATTTTCGGTAACGTTCTTTTCAACGTTGTGAGGAATGGAAAGGTCAATGATCAGTGTTTCTTTCCCATTGGGAAAATGAGACTGGTTTACAATAGGATGTTTGGCTCCTGTTGCTACAATAAGAATATCCGTGTTTTTTAATTCCTGGTCAAAATCAGAATAATCAACGTGAGGGATATTGTATTTCTGGGAAATCTTTTCAGCTTTCTCCTGAGTTCTGTTGGCGATTTTAATTTTGGGCTGGTAAACATGTTTTACCAGATTTTCAACCGTATTTTGTCCAATTTCTCCTACTCCTAAAAGAAGGATGTTCTTTTCGGCGATTCTCTTTTGGCTGTTTAAAATATAATGAACGGCAGCATAAGAAACAGAAGCAGCTCCATTGGAAATACCTGTTTCGTTTTTTATTCTTTTCGAAATCTGAATCGCCGCATTGATTGCTCTTTCCAGATAAGGGTTAGAATTCTGCCTTTCTTTTTTGAAACGGCTATATGCTTTTTTGATTTGTCCGATGATTTCAAAATCTCCGATAATCTGGCTTTCAAGACCTGCCGCTACTCTGAAAAGGTGAATCAACGCTTCTTCCTTGGTAAGAATATTGGCAAATTGAAGAAAATCAGTCAGATGTACTCCAATGGTTTTGCAATACTCTTCAGCGACTAAAAGGTAATTGGGAGACGTGGTATAAATCTCGGTCCTGTTACAAGTGGAAACCACAAATGCATCCCCTAAATCTTCCTGGTGAACCCTGGAAACAAAGTTTTTGATGTTTTCATCAAAGAATGCAAACTTTCCTCTCGTTTCTACGTCGGCTTTCTCGTAGCTTATAGAAAGCACGGCAAAATTTGACGTTTGATGGATGTTGGAATACTGTAACATAAGCAGTCGCAAATTTACGCTTTTTTTAATTAATCATTCTCTGATAGTGTATATGATAATTATCGTAAAAAACTATAGGAAGTAAACGATTTTGTCAGAAGCTAAGAGAATAGAGAAGGTTGATATGACGCCAGAAAGTAAGGGCAAAAGTGCAAAAAGGTGAAAAAGCGGATTTTCTTACAGATCTTGTTGGTGAAATTTTAAAAATGAAATACTCTTTTAATGTTATTTTAAAAATTTGATTTTGAGTCAGTTAAATAAGGTTATTCTTGAATTAGACGGAAATTGCTGCCCTATACCCCAAAAACAATTTTCAAATTCGCGTATTAAATTTCTCGATCATATTGTTTTCTTTACCGTTTTTCTCATTTGCAATTTTGCTTTTCCGCCCTTTCAACGTCACATTAATTTTAGTTGAACTCAAAGTCTGTAAACATCTAAATTGAAAGTTAATAAAGAATTGTAAATTTTAATAAAACTTTAACCAAATTAAGTTGGTGGGAAATTTCTTTAGTAGTCTTAAATTTATATCTTTGTAAACTTAAAATCAGAAGAAAAATATGAGTTTATTTGATATGTTTACGCAAGAAATTGCGATAGACCTCGGAACGGCTAATACCCTAATCATCCATAATAATAAAATTGTTATAGATCAACCGTCAATTGTTGCAATTGAACGTTCTACGGGTAAACCCATTGCTGTAGGGGAACAAGCTAAGCATATGCAAGGTAAAACTCATGAGGACATCAAGACAATCCGTCCTTTGAAGGATGGGGTTATTGCAGATTTCCATGCTTCTGAACACATGATCAAGGAGTTTATCAAAAAAATTCCTGGGATCAAAGGTAGATTCATACAACCAGCATTACGAATTGTAATCTGTATTCCTTCTGGTATCACTGAAGTTGAAAAAAGAGCGGTAAGAGATTCTGCTCAGAAAGTAAACGCAAAAGAGGTAAGATTGATCTACGAACCAATGGCAGCCGCAATTGGAGTAGGAATCGACGTGCAGAAGCCTGAGGGGAATATGATCATCGATATAGGTGGAGGTACTACGGAAATTGCTGTAGTAGCTTTAGGAGGTATCGTATGTGATAAATCCGTAAAAATTGCAGGAGACGTATTTACCAATGATATTGCTTATTATCTAAGAACTCACCATAACCTTTATATCGGAGAAAGAACTGCTGAAAGAATCAAAATTGAAGTAGGTTCTGCAGTAGAAGATCTTGATGTAGACATCGAGGATATCCCGGTACAAGGTAGAGACCTTATTACAGGTAAACCTAAAGAAATTATGGTTGGATATAAAGAGATTGCCCGTGCATTAGACAAATCGATCATCAGAATCGAAGATGCAGTAATGGAAACACTTTCTCTTACACCACCGGAATTGGCAGCTGATATTTACAAAACAGGTATTTATCTTGCGGGAGGAGGAGCGTTACTAAGAGGTCTTGCGGACAGAATCCACAAAAAAACAGGTCTTCCTGTATTTGTTGCTGAAGATCCGTTGAGAGCTGTAGTTCGCGGAACAGGTATTGCCCTTAAGAATATGGACAAGTTCAATTTCTTAATTAAATAATTTTAACTTTTTACGACTTTATATCTGAATGGGATTTTTGCTGAGATTATTTTCGAAGAACACTCTTTTCGTCTTCTTTATATTCCTGCAAATTATTGCTTTGGTTTTGATATTCTCCAGAAATGCAATGCAGAAATCATGGGTAGCGGGTCAAACGGCTGCGTTCAACTCATGGGTTTCCGGGTATATTGATGAAGGAGTTTCTTATCTGAAACTAAAACAGATCAACGAAGATCTTGTAGTTCAGAATAAAGCCCTTATGACTGAACTTTATGGAAAAGACGGGACGAAGAATCCTGTTTTCAAAAGAGTTCATGATACCATTGGTGGAGGGCAGATCTATACTTTTGTTGATGGAGAAATTGTTTTCAACAGTATCAACAGAAGAAATAACTATTTTACAATCAATCGTGGCCGAAGAGACGGAGTCTTTCCTCAAATGGGGGTAATGGCGCCAAAAGGTATTGCGGGGATTGTAATCAATTCTACAGATAGTTATGCATTAGTTCAATCGGTTTTAAGTGTAAATAAGATCAGAATTAATGCAGCACTTAAAAGCTCAGGATATTTTGGTACTTTAACATGGAATGGAGATAATTCAAGGGTCATGCACCTGGCAGACATTCCGAAATATGTTGCATTAAAAGTAGGAGATACCGTTGTTACTGATGGTAAATCTGCTATTTTTCCTAAAGGTGTTACCATAGGAACCATTGCAGGGTATTCTGTAGACAACAAAACCGGCTTCTGGGATATATCCGTTGAGCTGAGTGAAAAAATGGGAGCGTTGAATAAAGTGTATGTAGTGAAGAATCTTAAGAAAGCAGAAGTGCAGAAGATTCAGGATACTATGCAGGCTGTAATAAAAAAAGAAAATGATTAGCAGGACTTTATTTACTGATATATTGATCATGATTTTTCTTGTGGCATTACAGATATTTGTATTGAACAGGATTACGCTTTTCGGGAAATATACTCCGGTATTATATCCTGTGTTTGTCATGTTCTATCCATTTTTTAGAAATAAATTTCAGTTCCTGGCATTGAGCTTTTTAATAGGCTTGTCTATTGACGGTTTCCTTAATACGTGGGGGATCAATGCATTTGCGACAACGTTGATTGCTTATTTCAGAACGTTGATCTTCAGGACTTCCACAGATACGTCTACCGACTTTTTCTCTTTTCAGTCCCTTCAATGGGCGCAGTTTTTGCTGTTTTTATTTTCAAGTATTTTCCTGCATCAGCTTTTATTACAGTATATCGAGTTCTTTAAGTTTAGCAGGTTTTTTGAAATATTATTTAATGTCTTGGTGACAAGTGTAATTTCGTTTATCTTTATAGTCATCTACGCATTAATATTTAAAATCAAACAAAAAGTTTGAACACACGTTATTTTAAAATTTTTTCCATCCTTGTTACCATCGCCCTTATTTTTGTGGCGAGGCTTGCGTATTTGCAGTTGTTTACAGACCGTTACGCACTGAATGCTGCCAATACTTCCATTAAGACTGAGTATGTTATCCCTCAGCGCGGGGTTATTTTTGACAGGAACGGTAAAATCATGGTGGGAAACCAGCCTGCTTATGAGATATCTTTTACGCAGGGATTAATGAGACCGGATTTTGATACACTTGGATTCTGTAGTCTGATGAAGATCAATAAAGCAGATTTTATCCAAAGAATCAATATCATTAAAAAAGAAAAATATTACTCAAAGCTGACTCCGATGACTTTTCTAAAAGATCTCAGCAGAGAAGATATTGCAAGAGTTCAGGAAATTATTTTTAAATATCCCGCTTTTACTATTGTACAGCGACCTCAGCGTCAATATGAAGTTTCTACTTCTGGAAATCTTTTGGGATATACCAGCGAAGTAAATGAACCCGAAATTAAAAAAGATTCTACATATTATCTTCCTGGTGATTTTATCGGTAAGAAAGGGATTGAAAAATCCTATGAAAAAGAACTTCGTGGAGTAAAAGGAGTAAAATATATCCAAAAAGATATCAGACTCCGAAACGTTGGTTCTTACAAAAATGGGACTTTAGATAAAGACGTTATTACCGGAAAGGATATTACTTTAACAATTGATTATGATCTTCAAAGGACAGCAGAAGAAATGCTTGTTAATAAGCATGGAGCCATTGTTGCCATCGACCCGAATAACGGGGATATTTTAACCCTGGCAACAGGTCCTGATGTGGATCCTAATTTATTTACAGGACCCTATAAATCCAAAAATATTTACGCTTTAAATAAAGATACGCTTTACGAAAATAAGCCCATGTTTGACAGGTCTGTTCAGGCAGCGTATCCTCCAGGTTCTACATTCAAACTGCTGACAGCTCTTGCTGCGATGCAAATGGGAGTAATGACCGAAAATACAGTTTTCCCTTGTGGCGGTGGGTTTAATTATCGTGGATTAAGAATTAAAGGACACGGGGGAGCAGACCCATTAATTCCATCCATTCAGATTTCCAGTAACTGTTTTTTCTCTTATGCTTATTTAGCAATTGTCAATAAATATCCTGGAAATCCTTCCAAAGGGGTTGATGAATGGAAAAAAATCATGAACAGTTTCGGAGTCGGGGAATTTTTAAATAATGATCTGGCCTCAGGTGCAAGAGGAAAAATTCCAAGCGGTGAGTTTTATGAGAAAAGAATGAAATCTATTCTTAAGGCGAGTGGTTCAACAAAAGATTATAAAAACTGGGATCCTTTAGCGACAGGAGCCGTTTTCAACGGAATGGGGCAGGGAGATATTATGATCACCCCTCTTCAGCTGGCTAACTATGTCGCTGCAATCGCAAATAAAGGCTGGTATTATACCCCTCATATTGTAAAAGGTGTTGATGGAAAGCCAAATCCTGATCCGAGATTTAAAGTAAAACATAAGACACTTGTAGATCCTAAGCATTTCGAACCGGTTTTAAAAGGAATGGAAGCGGTAGTTTTGAGAGGTACAGCCCGTGGATTAAAGTCAAATGACTTTACCCAGCTGGCTAAAACAGGTACAGCACAGGTTCCGCAAGGAAAAGATAATTCAATTTTTGTATTGATAGCTCCTGCTGATAAACCCAAAATTGTGGTGGTTGCAGTAATGGAACATGCCGGATTTGGGGCTACCTGGGCAGGCCCTGCTTCTACAGTAATTGCAGAAAAATATATCACAGGAGATCTGAAACGTGAAAATCTTTACAAAAAGATGATCACTTCCAGTTTCATGCCCGAATATAAGAGACAATGGGTGATTGACCTTAAACGTAAAGGTTTATATGTCGACCCTAAACCTGATTCGATTAAACAAAAAAGAATAAAGGATAGTCTGGAGTTTGTGAAACAACAAAAAGCCAAACTGCAGAAAAGAATAGACGAAGAAACTAAAAAGAATAAATCCGCTAAACCTGTAAAGCAATGAAATGGACAGAAGGAATAGATAAACTGGGCCTTGGGCTGTATTTCCTGCTTTGTATTTTTGCGATTGCAAATATCTACAGTGTTGACCAGAAACTGGGGGAGAAACAATTGGTTTTCTTCTGTATCTCCTTATTTGTGGGGCTTATTATATTCGTTGGAAGAAGTAAGTTCTTCGAAAATATGTCCGGAATTATTTATATTGGCGGTGTTCTTTTACTGGTAGGGCTTTTTCCATTTGGTAAGGAGATCCTGGGGCAAAAGAACTGGTATAAGTTTGGTAGTTTTACCATGCAGCCTGTTGAGTTCGCAAAAATCGGGACAGCGCTTATGGTGGCCAATTATGTTTCCGGACCGGATTTTAATCTTAAAAATAAGAAGTCTCTATGGACTATTTTAGCGATTATCGGTATTCCGGCAGCGGTTGTTCTGGCTATTCCGGATGTAGGTTCCATGCTTGTGTTTATTGCATTTTTCATCGCTTTATACAGAGAGGGGCTTAATGGTCTTTTATTCGGTGTAGGATTTGTTTTTGCCGGAGTTTTTCTGGTGTCATTAGCGATTCCTCCCATCTATGTTGCAGCAGCTATTTTGCTGATTGCTGGTGTTCTTATTGCTATGAATTATCATAGAATGTCATGGGATGTGATTTCAATTTCAGGAATTGCCGGATCTATTATTTTATTATGTGGACTGGCTTTCGGTTCTCCTTATGTTCTAGAAAAGCTTCCTAAACACCAGAGAGAAAGAATTGAGGTTCTTTATAAAGGTGAGAAAGCATTCAGAGATACTTCAGGATACAACTTATTATATTCCAAAACAGCTATAGGTTCCGGTGGAATCTGGGGGAAAGGATACCGTGAAGGATCTGTTACCCAAGGGAAATTTGTGCCAGAGCAGGAAACGGATTATATTTTCTGTACGGTAGGAGAAGAATGGGGCTTTTTAGGAAGTGCTACCCTTATCCTGTGTTATATGGTCTATATCGGAAGAATATACTATCTCGCAGAAAAACAGAAATCTGCTTTTAACCGCGTATTCGGATATTGCTTTGCATCTATTCTAATGATGCACTTTTCAATCAATTTGGGGATGGTTATGGGGCTTTTCCCTACCGTTGGGATTCCTCTTCCGTATTTCAGTTACGGGGGAAGTTCTTTGCTGGCATTCTCTATCATGACTTTTATCTTCTTTAAGCTTAATTATTCGGATAAGAACAGCCTGGTATAACTGTCTTTGAAGCGGAAATACAAAATCGCAAAAAGGACGAAAGTTTTTACTGTTGTTTAAAAATCGGTCAGATGACGGAGTGTGTTCTCATTTTATAAATCATAAAAAATATGAAAGAAGCTTATATCCTGGATCAGGATTTTGAAAATACAGATGTTTCTCAGTTTGAAAAAGGTGAGTATGAAAACTGTACATTCAGGAACTGTAATTTTGAATATGCTAACCTGTCGGGATTCAGTTTTACAGATTGTGAATTTGTGGAGTGCAACCTCAGCATGGCAAAGCTTATCAAGACTGCTTTTCACAATGTGATTTTCAAAGAATGCAAAATGTTTGGGCTTCAGTTTAATGATTGTAATCCATTCGGATTATCTTTTAGATTTGATGCAAGTGCTTTGAATAATTCTGTTTTCTATCAAACATCCGTTAAGAAAGCAGTTTTCAAAAACTCTAAATTAATTGAGGTAGACTTTGCTGAATGTGATTTATCCAATGCAGTCTTCAGTAACTGTGATCTGTCAGGCGCTGTTTTCGATAATACAAACCTCGAAAAGGCAGATTTCAGAACCTCGGTCAACTATTCAATAGATCCGGCTTTAAATAGGCTTAAAAAGGCCAAATTTTCCCTTTCCGAAATATATGGACTGTTATATAAGCTGGATATTGAAATTGATAAGCACAGCTGATGTCCCTAGCCATGTACTGGCTATTATAAAAAATATAATATTGATTCAATAGGAGTGGGCTTTAGTCCGCTTTTTTCTTTAGTTATCTATTCCATTGGCTTTACCAAAAATTACTATAAATAAAGCACATAAAAAAACCATCAGGAATCTGATGGCTTCATTATTTAAATCAATTATTTATAAAATTAAAAATTTGCGGGTGTAGCAGGAGTTACAGATGCTAAGTTGTTGTAAGATTCTCCTTCTTCATTGATTACTCTTTTCGCGAATCTGAACTTAGGTCCCCAATAAGAATCATTCAGTGAAGAAATCATGACTCCTTTTGAAGTTGCTGCGTGAATAAATTTGATCTCACCTTCTTCAGTAACACTTTCTACAATACCTACGTGAGAAATTCTTCTTCCATGAGAAAAGAAGATTAAGTCTCCTTTCTGTAATTCTCCTTTTTCAATTCTTTCCCCTTCCTGAGCTTGAGATGCTGCTACTCTTGGTAAGCTAAGACCTGCTGCTGCTCCGAATACAGAAAGAACGAAAGCTGAACAATCTATACCGTTTCTTGTAGTCCCTCCGTATCTGTAAGGAGTTCCAAGGTATGTTTCAGCTTCTGTAAGGATACCATCAATGGTTTTATTATGTTTGATTACTTTCGCAATCTCAGAATTCTTAATTGCTTTTTTAGCATTTGCTATAGATGCAGCCTTTTCAGCAAGAAAAGAGTCGATAAGTTTCTGCTTATCCTGCTCCATTTTTTTGTTATCTATAGAAGCTAGTTTGGCATCTGTTTTGTATTCTTTTGCGTAAGTTGCTGGTTTTGAAACCACATAATTTGTAGCACACGATTGCATTGAAACTGTAGTAACTAAAGCAACTAAATAAAACAAAACTCTTTTCTTCATATATATTTGATTATCCGTGTTAAAAAGGAAAATTTATTTTCAAAAGCAATACAAAAGTAGAGATTCCAAATAAAAGACCCCTGTTATGATAATTATCAGGATCTTACTTTAACACATTTTAACATATTATTTACATATGTTAAAGAAAAAGAAACCGCAACAGCCTGTTTTTGGTAAGTGTGCGGTTTTTTTTATTAAGATTCTTTAACAAACTTATTTCACTTTATCCTTCATGAGTGTGTTTTTTAATTTTTTATACCAGAAAGACAGATTATAATTTTTGTTAATAAACAGATGGTTATGAGCCTATTTTGGGAGTTTAATTCTAATACTTTGTCCATCACGGATTTCTTCTGATGCACTCTTAACAATTACGTCGCTTGACGATACCTGCCCAATGATCGTGGTGATATCGCCATTAGCAATTCCTGAAGTTACAGGTACCCAATGGGCTATGTTTTTTTCTACTTTAATAACGAATACCCCCAAGGTAGAGTTGAGAACAGCAGAAGTGGGAACAGACAATGACTTGTTGTTTTCACTTAAAGGAAGAATTACGTTGGCAACCATTCCCGGTAAAAGTCTTTTGTCTTTATTATAAACATCCATTTCCACCCATTGAGAACGTAATTTGTTGTCTAAAGCGCCTGCAAATCTCGACACACTTGCTGTGAATGTTTCACCCGGAATAGATTGAATTGAAAACTTTATAGCTCCATTTTTATTCAGCAATCCGGTGTAAGATTCCGGGACATTCACAACCAAACGTAATCTGTCCTGCTGAACCAGACTGAACATCGGAAGATCCGATCCTTTTCCTGATGGGCCTACATAAGCTCCTGCACTTACATTTCTCGTTGCAATGTTTCCGCTAAATGGAGCTCTGATCTGCAAATAGTTTTTAACATCAGCCACTTCACGGTAAGATGCTTTTGCAGCTTCCAATTGAGCCATGTCAGATTTTTGAGCCGCTAAAGCCTGTTCCAGATCAAGAGCAGAAATTGTTCCCGGAGTTTTGCTGGTTTCTTTTAAACGGTCATACTTTGCCTTACTGGCAATATATAGCGCTTCCTTTGATTTCAAAGCCGATGAGGCAGCACTTTGCTGAGAATTGATCTCAGGAGCCTCTAAAGTGGCCAGCAATTGTCCTGCTTTTACTTCGTTTCCAACATCCACGTATAATTTTTTAACAAAACTGCTTACTTTAGCATAGACATCCACTTTCTGATAAGGCTGCAGCTCCCCAGGAATGGCTGTTGATGAAGAAAACTCTTCCTGCTTGGGATTCACCGTTTCAATTTCAGGGGATGAAGGCTCTGCAGATTTTTTTACTTCCTTTTTTTCCTCATGTCCACAGCTCTGCAAGCTGAAAACAAGTATTGTCGGGATTAGATATTTATATAATCGATTCATATTTTATTTTTAAAAGCTTATTATTTTACAATTTCGGGCATGAAGTGAATGCTTTCTTCGTCTTCAGGATCAAGGGAAACACTTTGAGTGGTTGCTTTTCCTTGTCCCCATGCAAAGGCTAGCGGAAGAATGAAAAGGGCTGCAAAAGTAGATGCGACCAAACCTCCGATCACGGCTCTTCCAAGTGGCGAAACCTGATCTCCGGCTTCTCCCAATCCCAAAGCCATAGGAATCATTCCTACAACCATCGCTAAAGCAGTCATTACGATAGGTCTTAACCTCAACGCTGCGGCTTCTCTGGCAGAAAGTAAAGCATTTCCATTATGTTTTCTTAATTGCTCTGCATTGGTGATTAATAAGACCGCATTGGAGATTGAAACCCCAACCGACATGATAATTCCCATGTAGGATTGAAGATTAAGCGTTGATCCGCTGATGATTAATAAAGCCAATGATCCCACTAAAACTGCCGGAGCTGTTGTTAATACAACCGCTGAAACTTTGAAAGACTGGAAGTTGGCAGCCAGCATTAAGAAAATCACGACGATCGCAATGATCAGGCTACTTTGTAAACTGCTTAAGGTTTCATGTAAAGTCTGGCTCAAACCAATCATTTGGATATTAAGCCCTCTCGGAAGCTCTCCGATATTATCAATGACTTTTTGTACATCTTTTGAAGCTGTTCCCAAATCGGTATGATTAAGGTTTGCAGTAACCGTTAATGTAGGCATTGCTCCCAGGTTGTCGGTTTCACCGTAAGTAAAGCTGTTTTTAATGGTTGCTACATCTCCCAAATTCGGTCTGTTGGTGTTTTTTAGCAACGGAATTCCTGCAATTTCTTCTTTACTGTTCATTTTATTTTCAGGGATCTGAACCTGTACATTGTAGCTGTAGCCTGCTTTTTCATCCGTCCAGATATTTTTTTCTGTAAACCTTGAAGATGATGTAGAAGCCACCAGCGAACGTGAAACATCAGACATGTCAATACCCAATTGAGCCGCACGAACACGATCAACACTGATGTCTAGTGCTGGATATTTTATAGATTGCCCTATCTGAACATCTCTTAAATACGGAATCTTTTTAAGCTCTGTCTCTATTTTTTTAGCATACGCTTCATTCATGCTTTTATCCCTTCCCGACAATCGTACTTCAATAGGTGTTGGAGAACCTTGGCTAAGGATTTTTTCTGTTAATTCTATCGGTTCGAAAGATAATTTCATATCAGGATTAATGCTTTTCGCTTTCTCTCTGATTTTGTCTTTCAAATCATCCATGTTGGTGTGATAATCCTCATGTAAGCCAACCTGTAATACTGTTTCATGGGAACCCGCCATCCAAAGGTAAATCGGACTTACCGAGAAAAGAGTAGGGTGTGTTCCTACATACGCAGAGGTGATCGAAACATTGTCTTTTCCTACAATTTCTTTAATTCCATCCAATAGTTTTAAAGTTTGAAGTTCGTTTTTTTCAATCCTTGTTCCGTCAGGAATACGCGTTCTTACCTGAAATTGATTTCCATTTACCTGCGGTAAAACATCTCGTCCGATACTGTTCAGGAATAAGGCAACCATTGCCATCATCAGTATAATATAAGCTGAAACCAATATCTTTCTGTAGGGCATGATCCGGTCTAAAAATTTAAGGTAACGGAAACGTATTTTCTCAAACAAGCTTACTTTGCCATCACGGTTGCTGTCTTCATTTTGGAGCAGAATTTCTTTCTGGCTCCATGTATCACTTTCATCACTTAAGCCTGCTGCCTGTAATTCCTCGGAATCTGTCAGAATATGTCCGTCTTTTGCTTTGTGATGCTTCACTTTCATGATCCAGTTGGCCATGATGGGAACGAAGGTCTGCGCAAGAAAATAAGAAACAATCATACTGAAACCGATCGCCAGCGCAAGAGGTAAGAACAGCGATCCTGGAATTCCTCCCATCGTAAATGCAGGCGCAAAAACCGCCAAAATACAGAATAAGATTAGCAATTTCGGGAAGGCAATTTCCTTACAGGCATCCCAGACCGCGAGAGATTTTGGTTTGCCCATATCCAGATGTTGGTGAATATTTTCTATGGTAACGGTACTTTCGTCCACGAGAATTCCGATGGCGAGGGCAAGTCCGCTTAAGGTCATGATATTAATGGTCTGACCGAAAAGATTTAAAAATAAAACTGCCGAAATAATGGAGGTCGGAATGGTGAGGATCACAATCAATGCACCTCTGATATCCCCGAGGAATAAAATAACCATCAATCCGGTGAGTATGGCGCCAATGGTTCCTTCACTCAATAAACTTTTAACAGAATTGATTACATACGTAGACTGGTCAAATTCAAAACTGACTTTCACATCATCCGGAAGATTGGATTGAATCTGTGGCAATTGTTTTTTCAAATTCTGAACCACATCCCAGGTAGAAGCATCGGCACTTTTAGCAATACTCAGATAAACGGAACGCCGGCCATTGACTAAAGCATAGCCGGAAGTCATATCTGCTCCATCGGTAACTGTGGCAACATCTCTTAAATAAAGATTCTGAACACTGCCCTTATACAAAGGAATATTTTCAAAATCCTTTACATTTTTAATCATCGTATTAGTCGGAGTAATATAATATTTATCTCCTATTCTTACGTTTCCTGAAGGCGCTGTCTGGTTGTTCAGACGTAAGGCTTCCACAAGCTGATCGGGGGTCATATTATGCTGACGGAGCAAATCCGGGTTGGCATTGATGACCACCGTACGGATATTTCCCCCAAAGGGAGGAGATGAAACAATCCCCGGAATGGAGGTGAAAGTGGATCGGACGTATACATTCGCGAGATCAAGCAATTCATTGTTTGATCTTTTGTCACTACTCAAAACAAGCTGTCCCACCGGAAGAGTAGAAGCATCAAAACGGATGATAAAAGGAGGATTGGAGCCTGGCGGAAAGGCGGCCTGAATTCTGGTGGAAAAAGAGTTTAGCTCTGCTGCAGCCTGTGCCATATCGGTTCCGGGATAGAAATTAATTTTCATTAAAGTCAGTCCCTGAATATTTTTGGTTTCAATACTTTTAATCCCGTTTACGAAGAGGAAAATATTGATGTATTGTTTGGCAAAAAATGCTTCCATCTGTTGCGGGGTATATCCGCTGAAAGGGTGGGAAACATAGATTACAGGTAAATCCAATTTTGGAAAAATGTCGACTTTAATAGAGCTTACCGACCGTAATCCGAAGAAAAACAGCCCGGCAACAATCACTAAAATCGTAATGGGTTTTCTTAATGCAAATCTTATTAAGTTCATTGAAATACTATTGATTATAATTGATATTAATCTTACAGTTCGTTTTCGAAAACAGAGAAGTCCCCCATGGCGGCAGCTTTTAACAATAAAGCATTCCACACATTGGTAATCGCGATATCTCTGTCTGTTTCGGCTCTTACCAGTGCATAAATGGACTGAGACAAATCAACGAGATCTGTTAAACCATTTTTGTAGAGAACAGACCTCTGAATATAAGCGTCTCCGGCAGATTTAAGCTGAACCGGAACCTGATCATAAATCAGGATGGCGTTTTTCCATTTATTATCAGATAGATCCAGCTGGGCTTTCAATTGTTGCTCTGCAAGATCATATTCATGTTGTAAACCCTGGCTTACATACTCCTGAGCGCTTATTTCCTTTGATAGCCTAAAGGTTTGTGTGAAGTTCCATGAAACACCGATCCCAAGAAGGTAGTTGCTTCTTGTAGGGTGAATGCCGTCCCAGTAAGAGGTGGAATAGTCATTTTGATTTTGTGCATACCCGTTTCCAAATCCAGAACCTCTTGTCTGGAAAATACCAACCATTGAAAATGACGGATAATATTGTGTTTTCAGGAATTGTTTTTCCTGTTCACTTACATTGATTCTGCTTTTATATAATGCCAATAGAGGATGGCTTTCCAAAGAAGAACTCTTTTCTGTAGGGAACTCTTCAGGAATTCTTTTTAATAAAGTGCTGTCGAGCACAAACTCCTGAGCCGGAATTCCCAGCAATTGGGCGAGCTTGTTTTCCTGCTCCTGCTCGTTGTCTTTTGCTTTGGTGTAGGTGATCATTGCATTGGCGTAATCTGCTTTTGCAAGGGATAAATCAACTCCCGGAACAATGCCGTTTTTTTCTTTTACCTCAACGATTCTTCTGATCGTATCGGTTCTTCCGAGATTTCGGGCATAGGAAAGTTTTAATTTTTGAGCGGCTAAAACATTCAGATAAGCGGCTGTGACTTTTACTTTGTGCTGGAAAATTTCATCAGATACATCTTTAGTGTCTCTCTGATTTTTAGATTCTGCAACTTTCACTCTTTGTTTGGCTTTTCCAAAAGAGAAAAACTCCCAGTTGACATTGGCTAAATATAAGGCTCCGAAAGAAGCATTCCAGTTTTGATCGGGGAGCGGAAGTCCGGATGAAGCTACTCCATATCCTCCGAAACCATACAGAGGACCGTTTTGTCCGTTGACTGTTCCGTAATCCTGTTGAATACTGATGTTAAGATTAGGCAGGTATTGCCGTTTTGCCAGCTCTATCGACTCCTTTGATGATTGCCGATAAGATTCCTTGGCTTTGATAGATCCGTAATTTTGAACGGCCGTTTCCAGCGCAGACTGAAGTGTGAGAACTTCCTGTGCTTGTACGTTGTTGACAAAAAAGACGGATAATAATGCGAGAATAAAAACTCTTGAAAGCATTTAACGTATTTTTCTTTTTTCAAAGTAAAAAATACATTTTGAAGCAAATTTGAAGTTAGAAAAAATAATGAAAGCGGCAGTTATTTAGCAAAATTTACTATCTGTTCTACGCTTTCAAAAGCCATTGTATTTTCAGTTAATATCCTTTTAGAAATTGATGATTTGTGTACTTTGGTATTGTCGAAATATACGGTGATACTGTGCCATCCGTCTGCAAAATCATAATGAACAGAAAAGTCATTTACCTCACAGATTTGTTTCACAATAGAAAGTCCGAGTCCTATACTTTCTTGGGACTGATTGCTTTTTTTGAATCTTTTAAACAGTTCCTGTGTGGGAACATGGGGTGGCAGTCCGGTGTTGCTGATCTGAAAGTAATTATGCGTTAAATTGATTTCAATTTTCCCTCCTTCAAGATTATGACGGATTGCATTTGAAAGGAGATTACTCAATAGAATTTCTGCTAATGCCGGATGAATTTTGACAAAAACACTCTTTTCACAATTTCTGTTTAAGGTAATATTCTTCAGGGCGAGATGATCGGCATACATGCATAATGCTTCTCTTTCCACACGGCAGAATTTCAACTCATCATCGGTCAGGAATTCATTGTTGTTAAGCTTGGTCAGAAGAATTAATGAACGGTTTATTCTGCTCAGTTTATCAATGGAGTTTTGAATGTCGGTTAATAAAATAGCTTGATTTTCATTAATCTCTGTTTGTGAAAGCAGTTCAATTTTGTTCTGGATAATGGCTAGAGGTGTCTGAACTTCATGCGAAGCGTTTTCTGAAAACTCTTTCATTGAAGCATAATCTTCCAGCGCCTTGTCTGTCATTGTTTTCAGAAATTCATTTAATTTTTTAAACTCTTTTGTGCTTGTGGGTAAAAGCTGCAGGCGTTCTTTTTTCTGAATACTGAATTGCTGCAATCCATTGATGGCATGGTGAAAAGGTTTTAAAATAAATCGAGATAGAATTCTTGCGGTAATGAAAACGATGACTGTGATTAATAGTACTTTCCAAAAAAATGCAACCAGCATTCCGTCCATGATCTGCTGGGTGGCGGTAATATAACCGTATGAAGATATCCTGTAAGTTGTGTTGTCAACTTTTGCGTAGGAATTGATCAGAATTTTACATTCATTCTTTGAAACGCCTTTGTTTTCCAGACAGGTGTGAATAACCTGAGGTTCTGCGGGAATATTTTTTCCTTTAAATAAGCTTACAGAAATTGGAAGTCCCTGGGAAGTTTTTGCGGGAGCTTCACCTTTTTTTATCTGGTTGATGACGTAGTTATTGACGTTTTTAAGTCTTTCGATTTCAACACTGTCAAGGCGCTTTTTTATACTGGTGTACGAAATATACATGCTTACAGGGGTGACAAGCAATACAATGGCAATAAACCAGACCGATATTTTATTCAATAAATTCATGAACCATTATATTTTAAAGCATTAAACTTGTAGCCCAAACCGTAGATGGTTTCGATATAGTCATTTCCCTGGGCAGCCCCTATTTTTTTTCTCAGATTTTTGACGTGCTGATACACAAAGTCAAAATTAGCCAAATTATCTGTATAGTCGCCCCAAAGATGATTGGCGATGGATTGCTTTGATAATACGCGGTTTTTATTGACGAGAAAATAGAGCAATAATTCAAACTCTTTTTGAGTAACTTCCAGTCTTGCTTTATGAATGGCAACCTCGAATGTATCTGTATTTAATAGTATTTCATTGAATTTGACTTCACTGTAGCCATCCATTTTTTTCCTGCGGTAAACAGCTCTTAATCTGGCATGCAGTTCTGGGAGATGGAAAGGTTTTGTAATATAATCGTCGGCTCCTTTTTCCAGTCCGTTTATTTTGTCGTCTAATGCATTTTTAGCAGAAATAATGAGAATTCCGCTGTTGATTTTTTCGGTTTTAATGTAATTTAAAATGTTCAATCCGTTTCCGTCGGGCAGCATAATATCCAGTAAAATGCAGTCATATGAATTGAAGCTCAGACGTTCCAGGGCTTCACTGTAATGGTAAGCACATTCACAGATATAGTTCTCGCCTTCAAGATAATATTCCATGCTTTGGGCGAGCTCTTTGTTGTCTTCTACGATGAGGATTTTCATAATGAAAACAAAGGTAAAATTAAATTCTGTACCAATTTTGAAGTTGTGGAAGTCTTTGTCTATTAGTGTTTTAAATAAAATAAAAAATTCCCCGGAAAACCGGGGAATTTGAACTAATATGGAACTTTACAGAGGTTATTTTGTAAATAACATTTCTCTGTATTTTGTCATTGGCCAAAGCTCATCATCTACCATCATTTCCAAAGCATCTGAAGCTTCTCTGATAGGATCGAATAATGGTTTTACTTTGTTGCAGTATTGTTCTGCCTGTTTTTGGCTGTCTGATATATTTTTTGCCGTTTCTCTGGCTTTAAGAAGATCTTCAACACCAAGCTTGATTTTAGAAACATTTTCAGAAATGCTTGTAATTAAGCTCATCTGTTCTTTCGCCAATGGCTTGAAATCTTTATCTCCGAAGATCTCTTTAAGACCTTTTACGTTTTCAATCAATCTGTTCTGATAGTTTAAAGCAGAAGGAATGATGTGGTTTCTTGCGATATCACCTAAAACTCTTGCTTCAATATCGATAACGGTAGAATATTTTTCTAATTTGATTTCGTTTCTCGCTTCAACTTCTCTGTGGTTGAAAATTCCCATTTCCTCATAAAGGTCTAAGAATTTTTTGTCCATTTCCTGTTTAAGAGCTTCCGGAGTAGTTTTCAGGTTGTTCAATCCTCTTTTCTTAGCTTCTTTTGCCCAGTCATCAGAATATCCATCACCTTCAAACATGATGTTCTTAGATTGCTTGATGTACTCTCTTAATATATTGAATATCGCTTCATCTTTCTTTAATCCACCTTCGATAAGTTTATCTACTTCTTTTTTGAAGTCATTCAGCTGCTTCGCTGCAATAGTGTTCATTACAGTCATAGATTCTGCACAGTTAGCAGAAGAACCTACAGCTCTGATTTCAAATTTATTTCCTGTAAATGCAAATGGAGAAGTTCTGTTTCTATCAGTATTGTCTAATAAGATTTCAGGAATCTTTCCAACTACGTTTAATTTTAATTCTGTTTTCTCTTCCGGAGATAATTTTCCGTTGGTTACTTTTTCAAGTTCTTCCAACACACTGAACAACTGACTTCCGATAAATACGGAAATAATTGCTGGTGGAGCTTCGTTGGCACCAAGTCTGTGATCATTGCTTGCAGAAGCAATACTTGCTCTTAAAAGATCTGCATATTCATGTACAGCTTTAATTGTGTTAACAAAGAATGTTAAGAACTGTAAGTTTTTCTTTGGATTTTTTCCCGGGCTTAATAGGTTTTCACCTGTATCTGTTGCCAAAGACCAGTTGTTGTGCTTTCCGCTTCCGTTTACTCCTGCGAAAGGTTTTTCGTGGAAAAGAATATGGAAATGGTGTTTGTGAGCTACTCTTGCCATGATGTCCATCAACAAAGAGTTGTGGTCTACAGCAACGTTCACTTCTTCAAACATTGGAGCAAGCTCGAATTGGTTTGGAGCAACCTCGTTATGTCTTGTTGTTGCAGGAATTCCCAATTTCATACATTCGATTTCCAATTCTTTCATGAAGTTCATTACTCTTGTAGGAATAGAACCGAAATAATGGTCATCCAGCTGCTGTCCTTTTGCAGGAGAATGTCCTAATAATGTCTTACCTGTTAATACAAGGTCCGGACGTGACTGGTATAATGCTGAATCAACAAGGAAATATTCCTGCTCCCAACCTAAAGTAGGAGTTACCTTGGTAACGTTTTTGTCAAAATACTGCATTACATTCGTAGCAGCATCATCCACAGCACTTAGAGATCTTAAAAGTGGTGTTTTGTAATCTAATGTTTCTCCGGTATAAGAGATAAAGATTGAAGGAATACACAATGTAGTTCCCATGATGAATGCCGGAGATGTAGGATCCCAAGCTGTATAACCTCTTGCTTCAAAAGTATTTCTGATACCTCCGTTAGGAAAAGATGATGCATCAGGTTCCTGCTGGATTAGCATGCTTCCGCTGAATCTTTCAATCGCTCTTCCTCCTTCAATTGGGGTAAAGAAAGAATCGTGCTTTTCCGCAGTAGTCCCTGTTAAAGGCTGAAACCAGTGCGTGTAGTGAGTTGCACCTTTGCTCATTGCCCAGTCTTTCATCGCTACCGCTACCTGATCTGCGATATGTCTCTGGATCTTAGTTCCTTTTTTAATAGCATCCATAATAGAATTGAATGCTTCTTTTGTTAAATATTCTCTCATTGTTTCTTCTGAGAAAACATTTTTACAGAAAAGTTCAGATAATTTTGCAGGGATTTCGACAGCGTTGTCTTTTCTGAAATCCTTAAATGGTAGGGTTTCTAATGCTTTGAATCTTAAGGTTGACATATTTGGGTGATTTTTTACAGGGCAAATTTACAAAAAAAATGAATTGAAAACATTTTAACCCTAAAAATTTTAGGGGTGTTTTGAAAATTTATATAATTTAAACACTTGTTTGGCGTTTTTGAAGAGGGGTAATTTGTATTTAAGTTTAAAAATGGATGGCTTTAAATCCGAAAATAGGAGCTTTTACTGTAATGTGCTTTTAAAATAGATCTCTTAAGAGGAATCATATTAATAACAACTTTCATGACCACTTATGCCTATATAAATATAAGAATAAAACATGGATATTCAATTTTACATTAAATAATTAAACAAAAAGGAGTGAAGATAGATCTTAAAATACATCTTCTTATCAGTAGGTTTTAAACAACTTATTAAAAGACAGTTAAAATAAGATGGGCAAAGATTTTGTATATTTGTGTGAAATTTATTTTATGACAAATTCTAGAGCAAGAGAGACAACAGAAGCTATTGAAAGATTATACATCTCTATGAGACATTTATTTTATAGAGGATTTTTCAAGCCGGGAGGTGTTTCAGGAGAAAGTATCAGAAGTTTGTTGAAGACGATCAATCCGGAGATTTATGGAACCATGAATATTCCAAGCAAATTGGAACTTGACGGTTTGATGTATGTATTAGACAGACTTCCGGAAGGGATTGAAGAATGTGCTTTTATTCATCTTACATCTGATGAAGGTTTTGATAAAGGAAGTTTCGAACCAATTGTTCCAAAGAAAAGAAGAAGAAACTGTTATAGAATAGACGAACACCAGATGAATATTGAGGTTCTTTTGGGGCGTTCCGAAATTTATGACATTCTTACCCACCTTACCTTTTTATTTATAGAAGCGGATAAAATCCGTAATCTGGCTTTCATTCAGAATGAAAACTGGAAACCCACACGTGCTTTCAAAATTATTGAAGAAGTCGTGAAAGGGGAAAAGAAATTCAGCAGAAAAGAAAAAGAAGTAGCACTTATTCATCTTTCTTCTTTAATAGGAAGATCTTTTGATGAAACGTTAAGAGCTTATAATACTTTTGGTGATGATCATAATCCTGATCGTTTATTCAAAATCATCTACAACTTAGGAAAAGTAAGTCTTGAGGATGCGAAAGGTAGCAGAGAAAGAGAAGTTTATTTCAGCGCTATATTAAAGGAAAGAGTAGGACACCATTATTTTGGTGAGAAATGGGCCAATAAAGTGAAAGAGGTTTTATTTGATAACAACCTTCACATGCGCCCGCTTCATATTATTTCTGCCAACATGCACTCTGTGAAAAATATGCTGTATGCCAACAATGCAGTTAAAAAGAAACAGCATCATGAAATTGACTATAAACTGTACGAAGAGATTTCAAATAAAAAAGAACTTCGTGATAAAGTTTTAAAATATGCGCTGGATGAAGGAATGATTCATATTGCTGACAAGAGTGGAAGTAATATCGATGTTCAGATCATTGACCTCAGCAAAACAGACTTAAAGAATACACCGTTTGCAGACTGCAAGTTTTCAGGTGATGATGTGGTAATGGTATTCGATTATGCTTTTGGTGAGCAGGCTTTCGAAGTGATGGATGAGCTGTTGAGACCTTTTGAGCACAAAGGGGAAATATATATGATGAAGGTGAAATCTGTATCTATCATGGGGAAAGCGGGAATTCTTACAGGAGCAAAAGGAGATATTATGATTCCTACTTCTCATATTTTTGAAGGAACAGCAGATAACTATCCATTTGAAAATGCATTAAAACTTGATGATTTCAATGATGAAGAGCTGAAAGCTTTTGAAGGACCAATGATTACAGTATTGGGAACGTCACTGCAAAACAGAGATATTTTATCATACTTTATGAATACTTCATGGAAGGCAATCGGTCTTGAAATGGAAGGGGCACATTATCAGAAAGCTATTCAGGTAGCTTCTAAAATCAGACACCACATTTCGCCGGACCTGTTTGTGATGTATGCGTATTACGCTTCTGATAATCCGTTGGAAACAGGAAGTACATTATCTTCAGGAGGTCTTGGCCTTACAGGAGTAAAACCAACTTATCTGATCACTTTAAGAATTCTTGAAAAAATTCTAAGAAGTGGAAAGAAAGAAGCTTCTGCTAAAAAATAATAATAATTCAATATTATAATATCAACCTCAGATGTATTTTGCATTTGAGGTTTTTTTAAATATAAATGAAACAATAATGTCCATTTTTAGAATTGATACGCCATTCTTCCTTCATCAATTCTATCAAAATAATTGCCTAGAGAGAGGATGCGGTCTTTATTCACGGGATTAATATATCGCAGAAACATTTGTTCGGTGCTGTGCCCTGTAGCCTCCATCAACAGTGGTGTGGGAATTTTTCCATAGAAGTTGGTCGCAAAACTCCTTCGCCCTATGTGGCTGGACAGCGTTTCCCATTTTTCCGATTGTACTTCCTTACTTCTGTAACCAATTCTTTTCCTGGATTTTAAAGACTCATTCAGGTGGGCGAGTTTTGCGATTTCTTTAATGTATTTGTTGTAATGCTGGATGTCCATTATTTTTGGAAAGCGATTCTTATTCTGTTTAATGATGTGCAGTACTTTAGGATGTAAGGGCAGGAAAATTTCTTTTTTTGTTTTCTGCTGTTCAAACGAAAGACAGGTTTTCCCTTCTATACTATGTAACTGTTGAGTATTAAAACGTATAAAATCTGAAAATCGCTGACCGGTATAACAACTGATGAGCAACCAATCTTTTGCGGCTTGCAATTCTTCCGGAACAACTGTTTTTTGTATTGTGATGATTTCCTTTTCTGTAAGTGTTACCACATCTTTCTTTTGTTTCTCCCTGCGCAGCTCCAGTTCTCTTACGCAAGTTCTGATGCCTTTTCTTTCTACAAAATTCAAAATGGTTTTGATAAAATGAATGGTGCGGTAGATTGTATTTTCGCTGTATTCTTCTTTTTTTCCAAAAATCATAAAATCCCTTATGAAATCAGAATTGACATTCTCAATATAAACGGATTTGCATAAAAACCCTTCAAAACGTTCCATAAGGCGGAAGAAAACTTTGTATCTTTTATAAGTGGAATGGCATATTAAGTCCTTTTTGCTGTCAATGTACCATTGCATATAATATAGGAGGGTGTTTTCCTGTGGTGGATCCTGCACTCCGTTACCTATGTTTTTTATTTTGCATGATATCTCGCGGCGAAGAAATTTTTTATTATTAATATGTCCTGTTATTTTCTTTTTATACAATCCAATTTTGCATTGAGTATTTTATACTTTTTTATATAAATATTGCAGGGACGCTGCTTCTCTTTGTCCCAGTTTTCTTCAGAAATACTAAGATTTGTGCGAAAATTGTATTTTTTATTTTGTTGATTGTCAGTAATTACCAGGTGGATATTTTTCTGTATGCCACAATTTTCAGATAGAAAAAATTGAAGTGTCATTCTGTCGGGTTTAGCGATTATTATCAGCTAAATTAACATAAAAAAAGTAGTCCTCTTTAGACTACTTTTTCAGTGCAAATATAAACTTTTTTTGAGAAACAGAATAATTTAAAATTCTGTTTTCTAGTTCATTGTGTATACTTTTTTTCATTGATTTAATATTTATAGATAAAAAAAATAGAAAGATAAATTTTTATTGATGCCAATTCTTTATTCTAAAAATATTGATTTGTAAATCAATGGGTTAAATAATAGTCTAAAGAGGACTATTGTTTAATAATATGATGAAAAACATTCTGATGAAAGAAAGTTTGTTTCCAATAGCATACCGTAAGTGCGGTATGTCTATTGGCTTTTTTCTGCATTTCATCTCCGTGTTTTTATTTTCCCAAACTTTTAATAAAAATAATCCGGCGGTTACTGTCAAAGAAAATGTTACTCTTTATGTAGCAGATGATTTTAACAGCGAAGCAAAGGATTCTGATAACTCAAAAACGAAAATCAGTACAGGGACAGGAAAACCCGAAATTTATATTGCAAAAGGCGTTCATATATATGGTGCGGAACATTTCGGAAATTCAAAATTGAATGAAGAAAAAACAATTGCCCGCAAATCGGTAAAGAAAAAATGGACTGTACGTCCAAAACTTCAAAAAGCAAAACTTTACAAGCCAGAAGAAAAACCTCAAAGCCTTTCTTATGTTAAACCTTCAGGAAATAAAGATACATTCTTTGCGATGTCGGGTAGTTATTTGGGGTTTGCGATACTGAATAATAATCCCATTATCCAGAAATTTCAGATTGTATACGAAGATTTATATATATCCATACACTCTTTTGCCTGGGAAGACACTATTATATTTTCATTTTGTGACTCTTCTCTTGTAAAAGAAAAAGTGCTGGCTCATTATTCCCGACCGCCGCCTTTTATGATAGACTTTACTGCTTAAGCCTTTACAATTAGCCTTATCAAAGTTCAAAACCATGAAAAGGATGTGAAGCATTTTTAACTTAACAATATTCAAGTTTACAAATTATCATCGTAAAAAATACATAGTATGAAAAACAAGTATTTATTAATTATATTAATAGTGCTATTTCAAATAGCAAACGGACAGGTTGGAATCGGAACGACGGCACCCAGAGGTGCATTAGATATTAATAAGCCTACCACCTATAATATGGGTTTGGTATTGCCTACGAATGCTTCCACCGGAAACATTATAAACCCTCAGGGAGGAAATGTTGCAGAAGGAACTATCATTTATGACAGCAGCCTGAAATGCGTAAAAGTATTTAACGGGACAGCATGGTCAAACTGTTTATGTGATGCTTGTTCCACAACACCTACTATAGCAGCGGACTGTACCCAAAGCGGATTTCAGGGTACATATACCGGAGGTGTAGCATTATCCGGAGCAACATTTTCCGTGACTTTAACGAATAATTCCTTCTCCACGGCTACAATAGGTTTTCAGGCAAGCGACCTTACTTTGAGCGGTGTAAGTGGAGTTACCGTTGCTTCTGTAACACCTGCATCGGCTACTCTTAATGCAGGACAATCTCAAATAATCACATATACTCTAAGTGGAACACCTGCTGCATCAGGAACTTTAACTGGAGCATGGAGTAAACTGAACTTAAGCTGTTCAAATTCTGTAGCTGTTCGAAAAACAGTTCGTTTTGCATATTGGTCAACGTATTCAATAGGAAGTACCGAACAAGCGGCGTACAATTCGCAGCTCAGCAATGCTGCTAATTATGGAGCTTCCGGAACATATACAGGCAATTTCAATGGGTTTACTTTTACAAATATCACATCCACTTTATCTGGGCTTACTGTGGCAAACTTATTAAGTAACTATGATGTTATAAGTACAGGATTTGCCAATATGACAGCTGCAGATGCTGCCAAAATTAAAGGGTTTGTAGATGGTGGAGGAGTTGCAATCATCCTTTTTGATTCTGGTACTGGAACCAGTCTGTTTAATGCGTTCGGAGGTACAGGTGCTGTAGGTTCTGGTGTAGCAACTGCAACAACCAATACAAATGCGATCAACAATGGAATATTTGGGAATACAACAAACACTCTGATAACCGGTCAGGGATCATTTGGTGCTGTTACGACTTCTCAATTGCCTGCAGGATATACGCTTTTGGCAGCTAATGGAGCTGCTCCTCAGATATTTGTTACCGGAAACCAGAATAAAGCCATTTTCTTCTGGGATGAAGGTGTTTTCAGAGATACTTCAGTTGCAGGTACTGTAATTGATACTCCACAAGAGCGATTTTTACATAATATAATGGCTTATGCTCTAGGTAAGGCAGGATTTTAATGTATAAAATCTGATCTAAAATAATGATGCAGTACTTCTTTCTTTTAATATGGTTATAAAAGTATAGAAGGCTGCATCTTTTAAATTATTTAAAAAAGAGAAAGCCCAGAGAAAGGCTAACTCTCATTAAAGTCTCTGTATAGAATTTAAAAGAACTTAAAAGCATTTCCAATTTTGGGTTACAGAAGGTAATAAAAAGTAAAACAATGGTTAATTTTAAAGAAATACATATAGGAAAGATGATTGAAAAAAGAGTTACAGAATGTAGGATAGAAATATTCCGGATCTGCAACTTTATGAAATGTTCACAGGAGGAAGTAAGCAAAATGTATGAAGCCCAAAGCTTAGATAGCGAGGTTCTACTCCGCTGGAGCAAGCTTTTGGAATATGATTTTTTTAGGATTTATACACAACATTTGATATTGTATGCCCCGGCTAATTCTGAAAGAGGAATTGATAAAAAGACAAAGACGGCTCTTCCACAATTTAGGAAAAATATTTATACCAGAGAGATCATAGATTTTGTACTGGAACTTATTGAAAGTGGAGAAAAAACAAGGTTTCAGGTATTAGAAGATTACAGAATACCTAAAACAACCCTTTATAAATGGATTGGAAAATACAGAAAATCAAAAAATATGTAGACTAATATCTATTAAACCTCAAAAAGCCATGCAAAAATCTAACATTAATTATCGACAAATTTTCATGGATATTCTCGACGCTAAATATCCTGAAAAAAAAGCGGAATGTCTTTCTTTATTGAAAAATGAAAACCTTTCAGCAATAGATATTATAAAGCTGAACCATAAAATATTCGGGAAAGCAGATAGAGAAACAGAAGTTTTTAATCAGAAACACCGTTCTTACAGTAAATCTGCTATTCTTAAAATATTAGATTATCAGAAAAAGAATAATCTGAATAATCTTCAATTGGCGAATCATTATAAACTGAGCAGAAATACAATAACAAAATGGAAGAAACTTTTCTATGAAGCGGATTAATCAATACTCAGCCTTATAATTATTGCTTTTGTGATGCAGGTTATCACAATTATTTTCCAAAAGAATGTCAGTTTTCTAAAAAACTGACATTCTTTTTTTATTATTTATCTTTAGAAAACATAATATAGTACCCATGAGTTCAGCATCAGAATTATCAAAAAGATTTAGGGAAGTATTGTTAGATGGTCTCTGGATTGCCAATACCAATTTTAAAGATCAGCTTTCGGATGTTAGCTGGGAACAGGCAGTGACGAAGATAGATTCTTTGAATACCATTGCGATGCTCACTTTTCATATCGATTATTATATTGCAGGAATGGTGAATGTTTTTGAAGGCGGTAATCTCGAGATCAAAGATAAATTTAGTTTTGATCTTCCTCCCATCGAATCTCAGGAACAGTGGGAAAATTTATTACATACATTATGGAACGATTCTGAGAAGTTTGCTGTACTATTGGAGCAGATGCAGGATTCTAAACTTGATGAGGTATTTGTGGATGAGAAGTACGGAACCTACAGAAGAAATATAGACGGAATGATCGAACACTGTTATTATCATCTGGGACAGATCACTTTAATCAAAAAACTATTAAAAAACAGATAAAAAGATATACAGAATCATTGTAAATAAAGCTCAAAAAAAGAATTTAACAATTTTAATTAAAATCTATCTAAAACCATATCAAACAGAATAAAATCTCAGAATAACTCCTATTTGAGGTTCTTATTTAAATTACCTAACTTTAGAAAAAATAAAATTTTAAATGAGAAAATCGGCTGCAATCATTTTTGCGTTTATCATTTCACAATTTCAGGCTCAGCAAGGAGCTTATTATCAGCAGGCTGCGAAGTACAAGATGGATATTGATGTTAATGCTGAAAAATTTACCTACCAGGGAAAACAAACTTTAGAATATACCAATAACTCACCCGATGAGTTGAAGGTGGTGTATTTTCATTTATACTGGAATGCTTTCAAGCCAAATTCTATGATGGACCAAAGAGTGGCTTCCCAAGGAAAAAATGGTGACGGAAGGCTGCAGAAAGACGGAGTCTCAAGATTGGCTTCTATTCCAAAAGATCAGGAAGGTGTTCAGAATATCCACTGGATTAAACAGAATGGAAAAGACCTGAAGTTTGAAGTTCAGGAAACCATTATGAAAGTATATCTGGCAGAACCCATCAAGCCCAATTCTACCACTACCTTTACGATGGACTGGGATTCTGTGATTCCTCAGCAGATCAGAAGAAGCGGAAGAAACAACAGAGAAGGAGTAGACATGACGATGACACAATGGTACCCAAAAATTGCAGAGTACGATTATGACGGCTGGGCAACTTTTGACTATTTGGGAAGAGAATTTCATGCGCCGTTCTCTGATTTTGATGTTACCATTAAAATCAATAAAGATTATGTTGTAGGAGCAGGAGGAATCCTCGAAAACCCAACAGAAGTAAAAGGCTATGATGCCAATGCTAAAATAAAAGCAGAAAAAGATAAGAAAGTAACCTGGAAATGGACAGCAAAAAATATTCTTGATTTTGCATGGAGCGCAGACAGAGATTATTCTGTAGAAAACTTCAATGTTCCGGAAGGACCAAAAGTATATTTGGTGTATCAGAAAAACGATAAAACAAAAGCATGGGGAGAAGCACAGCCTTATATCACCAAATATTTCCAGATCATGAATTCTCACTTTGGAAAATATGTATATCCTACCTACGCATTTATCCAGGGAGGAGATGGCGGAATGGAATACGGGATGTGTACCATGATTTTAGGTGAAGCTAAAAATGTTAAAGATCTATTGGGATTAATGGCCCACGAAGGATCTCACTCCTGGTATCAGCAGATGCTTGCCACTAATGAATCTGTTCGTCCATGGATGGATGAAGGCTTTACAAGCTATGCAGAAGGATATACGATGTATCAGCTATTCCCGGAAGATCTTCCGAATCCTTTTATGGAAAGATTGGATGCTTACAGAAAGTTTATTAAAAAAGGAATTGAAGAACCTGCGGTTTGGCTGGGGGATCACCATGATAACGGGAATGCTTATACGTATGCATCTTATGTAAAAGGAGAATTATATCTGGTACAGCTTGGCTATATTATGGGAGAGCAGAATCTTGCAGAAACCTTAAAGCAGTATTATGATCAGTGGAGTATGAAACATCCTTCAGACAGAGATTTCCTTCATATTGCTCAACAAGTTTCCGGAATGGATCTGAAATGGTTTCATAACTATTGGATCAATACTACAAAGACGATCGATTATGGAATTAAGGATGTAAAATACGATGCAAAATCTACAACCATTACCTTAGTCAATAATGGTCAGGTTCCTATGCCGATCGATTTTGGGGTAATGACCACTGATAAGAAAATAGTGACTTACCAGATTCCATTGAATATGACTCATACATGGAAAGAAAAAGATGTCTATGGTGATTTTAAAACAATGCCTTACTGGCCTTGGACTCAAAAAGAATATACATTGACGATTCCTTATACAAAATCTCAGCTGTCTGTTCTGGGAATTGATTTCAGTCAGAGAATTGCTGATGTGAATATGGAGAACAATTTTGTTGAAGTGAAATAATTAACACGAAATAAAAAAGAACGGCGCGGAAATAAAATTTCCGCGCCGTTTAATTTAAAGATGAAGCAATATTCTGGTCTTCCAATTTTTACTAATTTCCACAGATGCGGAAGGTTTTAAACAACTTATCTTGCTCAATTGGGAAAATCTACGGGAATTAAAAAGTATGAAATCTCTTATCACCTCTAAAATATCATTTTGTTACAAACACCCTTGTTTCAGAGTTCCTGAGGACTCGGGAGCTTTCCCGCAACTTGCAGGAGACTTCCTGAGGACTCGGGAAGTCATACGCAGGCCTGTTTGTAATCTCCTGAGTCCTCAGGAAGGGTAAAACACTATTGTTTGTAATCTCCCGAGGAGTTGTGCAGGTTCCAAACAGGTTTGTTTTGATTAAATAAGTTTTTTAGGAAGGATATTTTTAAGATAGAAGTAATTTATGAGAGATCAGGGGATAGTTTTTATAAAAATCATTAAATTTATTCCCTCAAAATTAAGTAGGAATCTCAGTTATAGATTATGAGGTTTCTTCTGAAAAATATGTCAATGAATTCAATCGTAATCAACGTAGGGAACAGCAATATCCGATTTGGGCTTTTCAATGGTGATAACTGTGATATTTCGTGGGTCATCAATACAAAACCCTATAGAACGGCAGATGAACTGTATGCACAAATCCTGATGCTTTACCAGACCTATAAAATTGATCCAAAAGATATTGATAAGGTCATTATCGGATCGGTGGTACCCCAGCTTACCAAAGTAATGAGCTCAGGAATCAAAAAAATTCATGGAAAGACTCCTGTGATTGTTGACAGAGGAACACCTTCGGGAGTTCAGGCAAAATCAAAGCAGATGGGGACGGATATCTATGCGAATCTTGTGGCAGCACACAATTTGTACCCAGGCAGGAAAAAGATTGTCATTGATTTTGGAACAGCCCTTACAGCAAGTTGCGTGACAGAAACAGGCGAAACTTTAGGAGTGATTATTGCTCCGGGAATTGTGACCTCACTCAATTCACTGATCAATCAGACTGCACAGCTTCCGGATATTGAACTTAAAAAGCCAAAAACTGTTTTAGGATTGGATACGGTAACCTGCATGCAAAGCGGTATGGTATATGGTTTCCTGGGTATGGTAGAAGGTTTTATCACCCGTATCAATGAAGAAGTGAATGATGACTGTTTTGTAGTTGCCACTGGAGGGGTTTCCCATGTCTATAAACCTTTGACAGATAAAATTCATGTGATGGATAGGCTTCATACTCTAAAAGGGCTTTATTTCCTTGGAAAAGACCTGTAAACCTAGAGAATTAAGAACAGATACTTAGCTCGAACCTCAGCTTTACTATTTAATATAATGAAAAAGTTTCCCGTACTAGAAACCGAAAGATTGATTCTCTCCCAATTGGAAGAGAAGGATATTCCTTTCATCGTTGAATATCTTCAGCATAGAATTTTTTCTGATCTTACCTCCAATATTCCTTATCCGTATATGGAAAGTGATGCCATATCCTGGGTGAAAATGTCAAAAGAAGTTTTTGATGAGAATACCGGTTATACGTTTGCTATCCGTAATAAAGAAGGTCAAATTATAGGAGCTATCGGGCTTCATGACAGGGATGATGATAAAGCAGAGCTGGGCTATTGGATCGGAATTCCTTACTGGAATAAAGGATATGTGACTGAAGCGGCAAAGGCGATAGTGGATTTTGGTTTTAAGGATCTGGAGTTCAATAAAATTTTCGCCACTCATTTTCTTCATAACCCTGCTTCCGGAAGAATTATGGAAAAAATAGGAATGGAACAGGAAGCTATTTTAAAACAGGAAATGAAAAAAAATGGTGAATATTTTGATATTGTAAGGTATTCTATTTTCAAAGACTGACTCCGGAAAAGTATTTTTACCATTCCGGACATTATAAAAACAAAAGCAGAGAATATTGAAAAATATTCTCTGCTTTTTTATGCTATGATTAAAAGTCTATCTTTTGCTTTTAAAAAAATCTTTCACGATAGAAGAGCACTCAGCTTCCATAATACCAGTAATAATCTCTGTTTTCGGATGTAGGGAAAGATGTTTATTAATAAATCCTCTTTGTTCATCCCTTGCTCCAATCACTACTTTTGAGATCTGAGACCAGGAAAGGGCTCCTGAGCACATGACACAAGGTTCCATCGTCACATAAAGCGTACAATCCTTTAAATACTTTCCTCCAAGGAAGTTAGCTGCTGAGGTGATGGCCTGCATCTCTGCATGGGCTGTAACATCATTCAATGTTTCCGTAAGGTTGTGAGCTCTTGCAATAATGCGGTTATTAGAAACCACTATACATCCAATAGGGACCTCATCTTTTTCTAAAGCGGCTTCTGCTTCCTGCAGCGCCATTTTCATGTAATATTCGTCAGTAAACATTTAATTTAATCAAAGTTTAATGTTAAAGGAACGCTCATATAAGCCCGCTCTGGTTGTCCATTTCTTATCGCGGGTTCCCATTTCTTTTGAATGAGTAGAACTGCAAGCTCAGCTTGTTTGTTGAAATTTTGATTTTCGCCAAAGCCTTTTGCTGTAATAATGCTTCCATCTTTTTCTATAATGAATATTACAATACTTTGGAGTTTCCCTTTCCCATTAATAGCATTAATATTGAAATGATCAATAATCTCTTTTTTAAAGGCCTCCATTCCTCCAGGGTAATTAGGTTGATAAGTAACCTTACTATCTTTTAAAGATGTTATATTCGTATCAGAGATTGGATAAACAGATTGTATCTTTTTTATCTCTTCTTGATATTCTTGCTCTCTTTTAAGTTCTAGAGAGCTTATGTCACTCTCTTTTTTATAGTTATTTTAGCGCGTTTTCTTAAAGGAACTTTTAAAACTTCATCTAGGTAAATGTTTTTTACTTTCTGAATTTCGAGATCATATTTTTCTTTAATGAGCCTAAGACCTTCTGTCTGCTGTGAAAAATAAAAATTAAGGGTAAAGAGCAGAAATAAACTGCAGTATTTCTTCATTAGTCTGTCATGGTTAAAGTTAAAGGAAGAGTAAAACGATAGATCGCCGGATCTCCTTTTATCATGGCGGGAGAAAACTTTTCTGCCAGAGAA
This sequence comes from Chryseobacterium sp. MEBOG07, assembly GCF_021869745.1. Taxonomy (NCBI): domain Bacteria; kingdom Pseudomonadati; phylum Bacteroidota; class Flavobacteriia; order Flavobacteriales; family Weeksellaceae; genus Chryseobacterium; species Chryseobacterium sp. MEBOG07. Next base: position 44,794 of record NZ_CP084579.1, on the reverse strand, counting down.
TATAATGCAATTTCAGCCTGTCTGTTGAAGGTGAAATTATCTCCCTGAGCATGAACATTGCTAATGGTTCCATCTTTTTCTACAATAAAAGCAACATCAGTTTTTACCATTTTTTCTTCAGAATATACCCCGTCAATGTACAGCAGATTGGCGACTTCCTGTCTCAAAGAATTGAGTCCGCCGGGATAATCGGCAACCTTTTCTGCATCCAAAAATTTGTCAGATGACATGAGTTTGGGGCTCTTGATAGTATTAAGGTCTTCCAGGTTTCTAACCCTTAACAAAGCTCCAATCAGCGCATTGTTTTCAATGCTGTCCATTTTTTTCATGAAATAGAGAAAGTCTCCCTTTATTTCAATTTTTTTTACGGTATTGGATTCTGCATCAAATTTTTTCTTGAATTCTTTATTCAGCATATTTCTGTGCTGGTTGTAATAATTTTTTACAAGCTTAAATTCTTCTTTCTGCTGTGACAGTAAAAAAGAAGAAATAAAACAGCTGATGCCAATAAATAAAGTTTTCAATAAGGGTATATTTATGTAAATATAACAAAAAATATGAGATGTGTTTCTTATTCTCAGCTTTCAAGATAACGGTTTAAAGATTCCTGCAGATGATTGCGGATATCATCAACTAAAGCTTTAGGTTCCAGAACTGTTACTTCTTTTCCAAAAGAAAGAATTTCCTGCATAAAGTCGTAGGTGGGGTGAAGAAAGAACTCAAAATAGATCTCTTCCGGAGTTTCTTTGGTTTCCTTCTGTGACTGATGAAGAGGAAAGCTTCTGATATATTCTCCCTGATGGCGGCTGCATTTCAATACAATATTTTGTGGTTTCTGTTCTGCCAGATTCATCACTCCAAAAGCGTTTTTGAAATGCTCTCTGAAGTTATATTTATACTTCTCTCTGAACTGATTTTTAGCCACATCCAAGTAATTAATTCTATCAAGACCGAATGATTTTAAAATCTTATCTTTTGTATCAATAGCGATGAGGTACCATCTGTCTTTGGATTCTTTTAATGCCAAAGGATGAACCTTTCTGGATGTCATTAGTTTGTTTTTGTAATTGTAGTGCTCAAAAGTCACAACCCTTTTATTTCGGATGGCAAAGAACAGGTCATAAAAATTTTCCACACCAGTAGGTTTCCGGCTTTCGAAAAAGATAAAATCTGAAAAATTGGGATGGGTATTCATGGCGTTGCTCACCTGAAAAGATTCCAATAGTTTTTGGTTGTATTCATCCACTTCCATGATCGGGCGGCTCTCAATATAATATCGATTATCCCCCTTTTTTTTGTTGTGAATAGAAAGATTGAAAAGGTCAGAAATCTCACGGATATCCCTCTGCAAGGTACGGATAGAGTAGCTCTTGATTTCTGCATCCTGAAATTCAAAAGAGTTTAAAAGATAGTCCTCCAGCTGAGAATAGGTAGCCGGAGAACTTTCTAATCTTTTAATTATTAAGGCATATCTTGTCAGATAAAAGTCTTTCTTCATAGTAAAGTTTTGTAAGACAAATATATGTGCTTAATGCGACAAAAGGTGTCGTGTTTTATTTTTTTGATGAATTTTTCTATAGCAAAAATAATCGTGAGCTTGATTAAATAGCAAGATTTCTTTCAGAGATATCAACTAATTCATCAATCATATCTTTCAAAGTTTTAAAAGGAGATTTCCATATTACTTCACCATTATCACTGTCATAATCTTCATTGATGGAAAAAAGCCAGGGTTGTGGATTGTCTCCGCTGTCAAGATAAATAAATGTACCGCATTGACCCTCTAATGTATTAAGTATAGCAATCGGTCGAGCAATACCGGATTTTCTTTTTTGCAGAGCCTGTTTGTATTTTATAACCAGTTTTCCTGCATTTTTTCCCACATGATTTAATGAGATACAGCTGAATTCACCACCAATAAAAAGAAATTCTTTATAAACTTTAGGAAAAGGAGAACCTCCATTCATTTCAAGTTCTAGCTGTGTGATATCTGTTTCGTTTAGCCCTACAGGAGGCCCGAATGCAGAAATTCTTTTACTCGTTCCACTTTGTTTGTAACGCTCATAATTTTTTAAATACACTATTTCCATATATTATTTTATTTTTTTAAATAATTCACTACCACCAAGAATAGTCTCATCACCATGAATAATAATTTCTATTTTTTTTCCAAGACTTTCAACATATTCTTTTAACATCAACATCTCCCTTTGACAAGAGGTACAGGTGAAGTAAATGTTTTTTGTCTCAATGATAAACTCATCTGCAGTGTCTAAATGCTTGCGTATAAAGTTAAAAATAAATTTGACTTCGCTATCTCTTCTTCTTGGAGCTCCAGTGATATCAGAAACACCGCTTTGAAAGGTACTTGTTAAAGTATCACCTTCTTCAAAAGGATGAATAAAGTCATCCTCATAGAATCTTTCTGAACCGGAATGGTATAATTCATCTACTTTTTCAAACTTCCCATTTTTTGTTTTCTGTATAGTAAACTCTGCAATATTTATTTGGTGAACTTCACCCAATTCATTGATACTTGCTTTTAATTTGGGATATTTTTTTACCATTTTCTCAAAAAAATCTACAGCATCAAAGTGTTTAACTATAAAAGCTCCTTTGAACTTTGCAAGAAGAACATCTGGTTTTTTCAGTGCCTTTAGTTCTTTTCTTAATTTTACATAATTAGCAATGGCTACTCTTTCATTAACATATCTTCTTACAGCACCTGTACCAGATGAAGCTTTAATGTTATCTACTTTTTTTGAAAATTTTTCTAATGCTTTTCCTGTTCCTTCAAATATGTTGTCATCTCCAAACTTTAATATATATCTTTCTGATAGTGCATACGCGTAATTATGATCCGTATTTTTAAAAATAGATATTCCTATTTCTTCTAAGAGTTTTAAAAAAGCTTTGCTAATTTTATATTTGCTTAAAAGCCAGTTTTTGATATCCTGAGCAATCAGCCCTTTAACTTTTCTTATCTCGTTACCTATAGTTGGTGCAGTAACTACATCAAGATCCGTAGCTTCTTGAGCTAAGTTATCAAGCTTGGAACCATTCCGCATACCAGATATTAATTCTTCAATATAAAGAGCTAATGATTTAAAACCTTGTTGACAAGCTTTGGCAAATCTCAAAATAATTCTGCCTAACAAAGTCAAGAGATCCGCCAGACCTAAAGTAACCACTGAAATGGTTTCTTTGAGGATGACTTTTAACAGACTTTGAGCTTTCTGAAGATAGGTTGTCCCTTTTACCAGATTACCGGCTCCTTCTGTGAATACCAATAAAAGAATATTAATAATGATTTCAAAAACAATACATCCTGCATAATATGCTTTTTTGTATGTAGACAGACCACCAATAAAATTGGCCACTGTTGAATATAAGTCATTAATTCCCTCAGTGTCACCACTGCTTAAAAGTGATTTTATGGCATTGAAAACTGTCGAAGTATGTTCTTTGATAAAATCAATAACATCTTCTATTTTTTCCTGAAACGCTCTTCTTTCAAGAGATTGTTTATATGAGAATGTAACAGTAGGAGAGCATATAAAGGCCAATAGATAAATGATACATTGAATCAGGCTTATTAGTCCGCTAATGATACCGCAAACAAAAGCATTTAAAATTTTAAGTGTCTCTAATCCGGTATTTAAAAATTCTTTTATAACATTCTCAATATCAGTTAAAAATACTTTTATCTGGTTTACTATATCTGATATTTTTTGAATTAAATTCTTTACGGGATCAGGGAGATGGTCTATTACGGCATCTTTCACTTTACTAGCAGCATTAGTGATCAGATTCCAGGCAGTGGAAAAAGCATTTTCTACTCCCTGTACAAAAGGATTACTTTTAATATCTTCAAAATACTGTGCTGCTTTATTCAGGTTTACAGGAACCAGTCCTACTATTGGTAATGGAATGAAAGGGGAATAATTTTCATGAGATGGCTCATAATTTTTTTCATCAGGAATTATTTTCCCAATCTGTTCTGCACACCAATTAAGAGCATCTTGAGGAATACTTTCAATGTTTCCTATAAGTTCTTGGAATTTAGTGTTTCCAATTTTGTAATCATATTCCCTCATTAAAGCGAGATAAACCAGCGAAGAATCTAGTTTGTCTCCATTTGTTGAATAGGCAACTTGTGATAAATATCCTGCTTCATCTTTTAAGGAAGTAAGGTTTTTATACAATGTTCCATTTATTTTAGCAGGTAACGGAGTTGGGAATTGATTGGCTAAGGTGATATGATAGCTTCCCATCTGAGCAATATAAAAATTACCAAAAAAGTTATTTTTTCCTTTACTATTTTTTTCATAGAATAAGTTCAGGATGTGAGGAACTTCTTTTGTATTTTCATATTTTTCATAAACCATAGAGCCGCTTTCGCAAGGTATGGTTTCCACATTATAATGGTAGCCTTGTTTTCCTTCTTCATCTTTCCCAGTTCCTGGAAAAACCGAAATATCAGAATTATCCATAAATGATTCACCTAAAGGAATATTTCTTTGATCCATAAAGGGGCTACGGTATTCCTCATTATTAATGCTTTTGCCAAAGAAATTATTATTTGTAAATTCTTTATTTATGTCTTCGAGAGACAATGTTTTAAATTCTGATAAGTCCTCAAGTAATCCCATTATTTTGTTTTTTTTCTGTTGAATATTCTAATTTGTTCTCCGGGAAGATCATCGCAAGTTTATTTTTAGAATAATGCTCTTTTATTGTTTGTTCATCTAGAACAAGAAGATCCAAATAGTAATCTTGATCAATCAATGCATAAGCATTTTTAAGTTTACATTTAGCCTGAACCAAAACATCCCAGTCTTTTCCTTCCAAAGTATCCCATTCATCAAAAGGAACCCGGCCTCTGCTTCCGAAAAGAAAGATCTTTTCCACAGCAGTTATATCATCAATCTTATCCTTTAAGGTCGTGAGAATATAAGGCAGCACTTGATCGTGCTGCCAAATAGCCTCGAGTTTTACTCGGCTCATGGTTATATTTTAGAGAATTAAATTAAAAATTTAGACAGAGCAATTTTATCTGTATACTCTTGGAAATCAATAGACTTGTTGTCTTTGTCAAAAAGTCTATTTGTGGAACCTGTAAAGTTGTCACTGCCAAATTTTATGAAGGATAGACCATCTGTTGTAAAGCTCAAGGTATCCTCAGAACCAGAATAAGGAGGTTTTACAAATTTGAAATTTTTGATTTTGTCTATATCTACTCGAATGGTAACTCCGTTTTCTGTATTGGCAAAGGCTTCAAGACCATCTATTCTGGAAAGGCCACTAGCCAAATCACCATAAAGCTTCACCAATGAATCTGTTTTAGCCCATTTTGCATCTCTTATGACTTCAATGGTTTGTCCCATACATTCGTATTTTCTAGGAAATTCACCTGCATTATCAAGATCACCAATGGTCTTATAAGATCCCATACTGTCTAACTGTTTTAGTGAAAATTGGATCTGCTTAATGCTTGATTTAATTCCCATTAAAGAATTATCTTTCACGAAATTGCTTTCAGTGATAACATCACCCGGCACTTCAAAATCGTTAGGATCTTCAGCTGTAAAAGGTAAAGCGTGCCCTACTTTTAAGCCGATGCTCTCTGCCTGAAGAATATTTAATGGAGTAGGAAGTCTCGTAATCCAAGCTTTTCCTTGTTTTTCTCCTTTTGGCTGCTTCATTTCATCTACAATAGACAAGTAAAGCTTATCACCAATGACAGGGACTTCTCCACCACTCCAGATTTTTCCTGTTGCCATATAGAACTGGACAGCATCTTCAAATCCTGGACGAACGGTTGCAACCACTCTTGCCATACCACTTTGTAAGAACGCTCTGAATAAAGGATCCACATCTCCTGACTGGTAAAGTTTACTCCATTCAGTTTTGTTAGCCCAATAATAAGGATACAGATAATAAGAAAGATTTTCCCATTCAAAAGCCTGTTCCATGAACTTAAGGAAGGCAGTATATTTATCCAGATTTGAAGACAGGTCTGTTTCATAATCCATAAAAGTACTTCCAGTGGTTAAGCCTGCCATACCATATCCATGGGTAGAATTGGCAGATCTGTTGATCATATAAGAGATACAGTTTTTACGAAGAACCGTATTTTCAATCTGACGGTAGAATCCTGGGTTGGAACCTTTAATCTGAATTCCGGTTGCTTTTTCTTCGGCTATTTTCTGTTCGTAAATTGCTAATGCTTTTTCGTAGCTGTCTATAATAGCTTTGAATGTTTTTTGGAACCATACATTTCTTGATTCAGAAGTTAATTCTAAGTTCAGTTTTAGAGTTCCTTGCATAATTGGACTTTCTCCGGTAGCGAAACTAAATTCAAGTTTGTTTTTGATATTCAGTGTTGTAGTTGTTCCACTTACTTGTGTACTGTTGGGTGAACTAATCCAATAAGTACCTTGCCCTCCAATGGTCATGAAGGCCTGGTGTGCTCCTTTGAAGCTATGTGGATAGGTCTGGAACGTATAATCAACAGTTTTTAATAAATATCCTTCAGGAACTTCTACTTCTCCATTTCCATTGACGATCTGAACTTTATCATCATCTTTTCCTCCAAAATTTCCATCGCGTCCACTGAATGATTTACTGATACCAAAATACTCGGAAGGTCTTTCGTCAATTTCAGCATTGTATTTACTTACCCAATATTTTAATGCAGCTTCGTTACTTAAAGAAGCATAATTTTCCAAAGGTAAATAGCTTGCTTTTCTCGGATCTTCAGGCTTTACGAGATCACTTTTTGTTGCTGAATTATCCAGAGTCATACCCAATGTATGAAGTTTAGCCGGCTGAGGAATCATAAATTCAAACATCAGACGTTTTCCATAATTATAGATCTGGTTTTTCATTAGTTTGTCAACCCAACGGAAAACACCGACAACATGCTTGTCTCCTTTCGTATTATCAAAGCCGTGTTTGTTGTTTTCTTCAAACTCCTCAATGATTTTTTCGATCCTTTCTTCATGAACTTTAGTCACCACTCTGTCTAATGCTCTTGCTGTAACATCTTGAGCTTGAGTGAGTGCCTGTCTTGTACTTTCTTCTTTGGATGAATGACTGGCATATCCTCCTGCAACTCCCGTGTTTATTGTAGCTGCCATTGCTCCTGTTCCTGTTTTCCAGCTTGCATCAAAATGTGCCTGTACATTGGTATCTCTAGATTCCTGCATCATTTTGGCAATTTCAGTCTGCATTTCAAATCTGGTAGCAGTCGTTGTATCTGTAAGTTTCTCTCTTTCAGTATCTGAAGAGGTCGTGGTTGTGTTTTCGCTTTTTCTTAGCCTTCTTGTTGCTTTTTCGCGATATTCACGAGCCATTACGTTTTCAATGTGAGCTACTTCTCCTTCTACATAAGCATGAGTAGTTTGCTCTACCTTAAGATAATCTGCAATCCCAATTTGTTTGAATCCAAATCCTGAAGGAATGTAAGCATCATCCGGCTCTTCGATAGGATCCTTAATTTCATTTACAAATTCAAAAGCCGACGTATAGCAGGATTTCATCGTGATGATCCTTGGATTGAAAGCAGTTACTTTACCATTCGTAAAGGTGATCTTTACATCCATTGTGAAGTTCTCAGTCTGAGGGATGTATACCCCGTCTGAAGTTGCTGTTCCCAATAATTTACTTAGGAAAATTTTATTTCCGACACGGCTTTTTTCAAAATAAGTTCCCGAAATAGGACCTGCATTGGTGTAAAAAATATAACTCATGCTCGCTACATTCCAGGAAGCATCAGGTACATCAATAGATAAATCCAGAGAGGTGAGTCTCATTATAAATTTCGGACATAACTGATAGGTAAACGGAATGGTTTCTACTCTGGAAACAGGAAGCAGGATTCCACCAATACTGGTATAGGATTCAGAATTATCCGTGATGTTATCCAGGATAAGCTTGTTGGCTCTTTCCGTTGCATTTGAAATAATATCTTTTACTTCAGAGAAAGTATTCCTGCCTGCTAGTAAATTATCGATAGTCCCTACATTGTCCATTTTTGCTTTAACCGGTTCTGAAAAATCATAGTCTAAAAGAGACAAAACGGTATCAATACTGTTTGGTTTCAATGCATTGACAAGTGTTCTCGCCTCAATTTCAGGACGGAATGGGAATTCGAATTTAGGAAGTTTCGGATAAGGAATTGCTTCCGGCTGGTGACAAGGGTCTGCAGGGTTATAGGGCTGGTCAGGTTTTCTGATCTCACAGTATTTTCTTCTTGCTTCTTCTAAACGAACATAATATTCATCAATGATTGATTGATTTTTTTCATTGTGCTCTTCTTCACTTCTTTTATATTCCTGTGCATACTCTTTATTATATCCGGTTTCAATAAGAGAGATCTCTTTTGTTAAAACTTCATATCTGCTAAGTAAGGCCTTCGCTTCCTGAATCTTTTGCTGCTTTTCCATGTAAGCAGAAGGAGCGGTAATTTCTCCTGATTCCCTTTCTGCCATTTTGGATGCAAGACCAATTGGATTAGCATCCGGAGTATCCAGCATCAGTTCTCTGGGAATTACAACTCTTGCAGATAATAGATCTTTGTATTCATCTCCGACTGGGGCTGAATTTTTAGGGTCAAGAGTATGAGCAGCCAATAAAACCTGCATCAATCCTTCTTTAACATAAAAGTCTTTTTGAGTAGCAATCTGATAAATTAAGTTATTCCATAAATTGATAAGATTAGGGAATGCATAAGAAGGGGAAAATTTTACCTGATTCTTTTTCTCATTGAATTGATTATAAGAACATGTGTTTTTGTTTTTAGCAAGCCATAGTGCATAATCATATACTACTGTATAAACTTGTTTCAAAGTTTTAGTATCTGGAATGAAATTACTGTTTTGTTTGTACAGTTGGGCTTTTTCTTTTAATACTCTTTGCTTAGAGCCATTGTTTGAAGCCACAGGTTTGTAGAAAGAATCATCGCTTTTTAAGCTATCCGGAATGGTGATGAATTTTTTGTTTTCCTTTTCTTCATCAGGGAGTTGTGGGCTTCTTAAGCTTACAAATCTGAAAAGTGTTTGTGATGGGGTGTTGTCAGCTGAAGAACCAGCGACTTTGTTTTCAGTATTACTCATTTTGTAATTTTGTTAGGTATTTTATTAATTGAGTTAAAATTTTAAAACTTCTTTTTAATAGATAGGTCTCAGGTTGTAGTCTTATTTTTTTAGGTGGTTTCAGACAAAAGATATCCACCTTTGCTCTTGATTTTCAGATTCATTGTTTGTTGTTTTCTTAGAAATTTTCAGACATAGTTCTGGCTGTCCAGCATTTTTGTGAATGGTGAATTCAAAGGTGTTGGGAATGTTTAATGAAACTGCTGTACGCGTATTAGAGAGATTTCAAAGGTAATGTTGGACAGCGTCAGAACTTGTCGTGTTTTAAATTTTTATTTAAAATGTATCTTCTTCAAGTTGGTCTTCTTCAAAGTCTCCTCTGAAGAAATTTTCAATGTCATTGAGATAGTTTTCGTAATCCATCTCAGTATTTTCGATATCGCTCCATTCTATGGTATAGAGATCTTCATCGAAGAGTATATTGTGATTGGGTGTTTCTATGTTTTGTGTTATAAGGTGTTGGGTATAGTTTGAACATACTTCAGGCTGTTCAGCATAGGCGAATGTTGAATTCAATGGCTTTTAAAAGTTTTTATAGATTGTTGTTTTGTGTCTTTTTGATACTCCAAAGATAATGGCGCGAAACGACAAAACTTGACGTGTTAAAAAAAGATTTTCTAAATTTTTAATATAATCTTTAGAGCTTATATTGACCTGTTATAAGGTTAAAAGATTATATTTTATTTTTGATGAGTTTTTGAACAATCTGATTCAATGTTTCTCTGTGATCATCAATATAGCTTAATCCGGCTTGTATAAGATTTTCAATATTAGACCTTCTTACATTATCCATTGCCGGAGAGGCGTTTTTCAGTGAAGGATTCAGGCGGTAATAGTTCTTTTGATTTCTGAGACCTAAAGTCTGAAACATTTGCTCCAGCTGATAATCTACTGTTTCGGCATTCGCAGACATCAGAATGTCAATAATTGGGTTTACCCAGCCTATTTTTCCAGATTTTTCCAGTTTTTTAAAAGGATAAGGTCTGGCTTCAATTCCTGTTCCGATAGAAACAATGATCATATCGTTTACACTCGGATGATTGGCTTTCTGATGATTTTTCAACACTTCTGCAAAAGGAATTTTTCTTGCTTCCGCATACGCACAAAGCGACGGATTATTAGCAAACATTCCCCCATCAATCAGACTGAAAATCTGTCCATACATCGATTTGATCTGAACAGGGCTGAAATAGGTGGGAGCCGCCGAAGTTGCCCTGCAGATATCCTTTACATAGAAGTTGTCTGTGCTGAGGTTGGCTTTCCATGAGTTGAAAAGTTTTGCCCTTCTGTTTTCTATGTCGTAACTTGTTATCAAACATGGTTTTATTAATTCTTTTAATTCTAAATTTCCAAAAAAATCATTTAAATTTTTTTCAAGAGCTTCCTGAGAAATTCTTTCATTCAATAATCCGAATGGATTGACCAGCTTTTCCCAAAAAGAAACCTGGAAGATGTCGCCGCCCTTTTCAGCATATAATTCCAATCCTTTCTGAATAGAATATTTTGCTTTTCGGGTTTCATCAGGAGATAGAATAATAGAAGCAATCAGACCTCCGGTGCTGCTGCCTGCTACCAGATCAAAATAATCTCCGAGCTTGGCAGTCGGTTTATCATAATACTGGAGCTGCTCCTCTATGTAACGCAGAATAATGCAGGTGATGATTCCCCTTATTCCACCTCCGTCCAAAGAAAGAATAGTTGTCTTTTTCATGTGATATTTTTAATGGTTTGTTAAAAGGACACATGCAATCTTAAATTTACAGAACCCATTGATTTGTCAGAAAAATAGTAAGGTTCCATTCTTAAATTTCATTGCTTTTTTCGTTGTTTTCTTATAAAGCAAAGGTAGGCTGGGGAAGCGACAGAAGGTGTCGTGTTTTAATTATTTTCAAATAAATAATCACTAAAAAACAACATAATTCTGCTTGTCTCTGGGCATCTTCAAAAGCGTTCTCCAGCTGGTTTTTACGAGACCTTTTTTAGAAGGAATGGTTTTCTTTTCGAAGTGAGGAAGATCCTTGAAAGTTTTCCAGTTTCCACCCCAATCCCAGCCATGGCGGGCAAAAATCTTTACACACTCGTACCAATCCGCAACTTTGTCATTATCCCAGTCTTTTACGGTATCCCAACTAGCGGTTTTTCCGTCTATCATCAGACAAATATCTACAGCAAGGCCGTAATTGTGAATACTCTGTCCCGCTTTAGCATTGGTCACCTTTTTTCCTGATGTAATTCTTCCGATCGCATAAAGCTTTTCCTGTTCTTCAAAAGATCTTAACCCTTGAGTGATTCGTATCTTCGCTCTTCCGGTGAGTGCTTCATCACATTCCTTTATAATCTGCTTCACTTCATCTCTTACCAACGGGTGAAGTTTCTGAATTCGTTCTAAGGTTACTTTGTCCATATTTCTTATTGTTATGATACAAAAGTATAGAACGGAAGCGACGAAACTTGACGTGTTTTATTTAAAATTTGTTTAAAATTTCACAATATTCAATCTGAGATAAAAAGGGAATATGAAAATAGATTGATGGCATCAAATTAATCTACAAGCATAAAAAACAAGAAAAAAATTGCTTTTAAATTTTTAAAAATCAAATAGAAGTAGTAAATATGATGGACAAAAAACACAATATCAAATGCATACCATCTTACCTTTTTTACTGGCTATGGTAGCAGCTATCGTGCTGCTAAACATGTGGGCTACCAGATTAAAAATTGCTTATCCGATTTTACTTGTTGTATTCGGACTTTTCGTTTCTTTTATACCTGGTTTGCCTGTTGTAAAGATCAATCCGGATCTTATATTTTTTATTTTTTTACCTCCTTTACTATTTGAAGCAGCATGGTCTATTTCCTTTAAAGAAATGAAAAGATGGTGGCGTATTATTGGAAGCTTTGCCTTTCTGGTCGTTTTTTTTACAGCGCTGGCAGTGGCGGTAGCCGCTAATTATTTTATTCCAGGATTTACGATTGCTTTAGGGTTCTTGCTGGGAGGAATAGTATCTCCTCCTGATGCGGTAAGTACGGGAGCTATTATGAAATTTGTAAAAATACCAACCACTACATCCGCTATTCTGGAAGGAGAAAGTTTATTGAATGATGCCTCTTCACTTATTATATTCCGTTTTGCTTTGATTGCTGTAGGAACCGGACAATTTGTATGGCAGGAAGCTTCTTTAGACTTTTTTTGGATGATTATCGGGGGTGCTGGAATTGGCTTGCTGCTCGCCTGGATTTTTGTACAAGCTCACAAGCGTCTTCCTACAGAACCTTCATCAGATATTGCATTGACTCTTATTGAACCTTATCTCATGTATTGGGTGGCAGAGCAGTTTCATTGTTCCGGAGTTTTAGCGGTCGTTTGTGGAGGTTTGTATATGTCTGCCAAAAGAATGATATTTTTAAACAGCAGCAGTCGTATAAGAGGCTACAGTGTATGGGAAAGCTTTGTATTTATTCTGAATGGGATCGTATTTTTAATTATTGGGCTTGAGCTTCCCGAAATTGTTGGCGGATTGCGGTCAGAGGGAGTTCCTCTGAGAATTGCCATCCAGTATGGAGTTTTGGTGACAGTTATTCTCATTGCCGCCAGAATAATAAGTGCATACGCTGCCATGCTGGCTACTTTGATTTTTCGGCCAAGTGTAGCACCGCGTGCATCTTCTGCGAGGAGGCGTTTGCTGATGCCGCTTATCCTTGGATGGACGGGGATGAGAGGTGTTGTTTCATTAGCTGCCGCATTGGCAATTCCGATCACCCTTGAAAACGGACTTCCTTTTCCTAACAGAAACCTTATTCTGTTCATTACTTTTGTTGTGATCTTACTTACATTACTGGTGCAGGGACTTACGCTGCCATACATTATCAGATATGGACATGTATTTGATGATTTTACAGATGAAGAGAAAGACAAACAGGCAAGAGAAGAAATAAAACAAAAACTGAAGCAGCATGTTTATCATTTTCTTAAAAATAAGCATGAAAGCGAACTGAGCAGCCATGCTGGAATAGAGCGAATGCTGAAACATTGGGAAGAAAAAATACAGTCCGATGGTACAGAATGGATGAATGAAAAGACGAAAGAGGTCTTTTTTGAGATGTTAGAAAGCCAGAGACAATTTCTTTCAGAACTCAATAAAGACATATCCGTGAATGAAGAGATTATCCGTCATCAGCTTTATCAGATTGACCTTGAAGAAGAGCGGTTAAAAATGATTTAATCTGCAGGATAGCTATTAAATAATAATGTTTTTGAAAACAAAATTAAAGTACTAATGCGACAAAACGTGTCGTGTTTAAAATTTTATTCATTTGTTTTTCAGATTGTTAAATATGATGTTAATTATAGTCTAAAAGATTATTTTATTCTTTAAAAGCTATAATTTTGTATAGATATTTCTTATACACTTGTCATGTACGCTCTGGTAGATTGTAACAACTTTTTTGTTTCCTGTGAAAGGACTTTAGATCCTGCGCTTGAGGGCAAGCCCGTCGTGGTTCTTTCCAACAACGATGGTTGTGTTGTATCCCGAAGTAAAGAAGCAAAAGACCTGGGGATTCCTATGGCAGCTCCGGCATTCAAGTACAAAGAGCTTTTTCAGAAACATGATGTGAAGAGCTTTTCTGCTAAATTTGAACTGTATAATTATAAAAGCCAACAGGTCATCAATATAGCCAAATCCTACGTTATCGATCATGAAGTGTACAGTATTGATGAGCTTTTTCTTGATTTAACAGGCTTTAAATATATTGATATGCATGAATACTGCCTAAAAATCAGAGAAGAGATTCTTCATAAGGAAGAGATTCCCGTGAGTATAGGAATTGCGCCTACCAAGACCTTATGCAAAGTGGCGAACAGAATTGTAAAGGATTTTCCTGATAACTTTAAGGGAGTTTATATCTTAGACACTCCCGAAAAAATTGAAAAGGCATTAAAATGGCTCAATATAGGAGATGTATGGGGAATAGGAAGAAGGCTTGCTGTAAAAATGAATGACAATGGCGTCTATAAGGCCTGGGATCTTCTTCAGAAACCCGAAATGTGGGTCAGAAAAATTATGGGAATTCATGGAGTAAGGATGATCAATGAGCTGAAAGGAATCCGCCAGCTTGAACTGGATTCTCCTTCTCCTAAAAAATCCATCGCGGTTACCCGAAGCTTTATGCAGATGCTTACTAAGAAAGGGGAAGTAAGAGAAAGGGTGGAAACTTTTGGAATGTATTGCTCAGAAAGATTGAGAAAGCAGAATACCTGTTGTAAAATGATTACCGTTTTTGTGCAGACCAACCGATTCAGAAAAGACCTGCCCGAATACAAAAATGCAATGACCCGGATTCTTTCTAATCCTACCAATTCATCCATCTTGATCGGAAGAGTGGTCGATGAGCTTTTTGAAGCCGTTTATAGAGAAGGATTTCATTATAAAAGAGCTGGGGTTATGGTGAATGATTTTGTTCCTGAAGATCAGAGACAGATTGGTCTTTTTGAAGAAGATATACAAAACCAGCATCTTCCTGTGATGAAGGCGATGGATGCCATGAACAGAAAATTCGGAAAGGATAAAGTCCGTCTTGGAAGCATGAGTGGAGAAAATACTTTTGGACGAGCAAAACTGTCTCCCGAATATGAAGCCTTCCTGAAAAAGAATACCTTGCCGGAAGCGAACTTTAGATTTCATTAGAAGTTATTTTAATTCAAAAATTCTCCTTATTTTTCACCTCCTTATTTCTTATTGAATGGAAAATAAAACTATTGAGATCAATAATTTAGTACACAAACTTTCCCAGGAAGACTTTTCCGGGTATGAATTTGTCGATTATTGGGATGCAGATACAACAGCTTTAGGATTGCAGAAAGGAAATGTTGTCATTTATATTTCAACATTTAATTCTACTAACACCAATAATTATTATCTCGTTATTGAAGAGCTCGAAACTGGGAATGTTTTGAAGTCGGGAGATAAGAGATCATACCATGAACTTATTGATGATATCCAACCTTTTTCTTCAAAAAACAAAAATTCTTTAAAAATTTTCAATAAAATAGCATACGGGTTTTATTTTAAGTAGTAAAATTCCGTATTTTGACAATGTAAAACAAAGTGTTATTTTGTTTGTTTTCAGTGATTTATGTGTTTTTGGTTTAAATGGTGCTATTGTATGAGATGTGCTTTTACATTTATCTTTGGCAAGAATTGGACACGATTTAAAAACCACAAATTACATGAAAAATCTAAGTATTTTGATGAAGGGAATCCTTATTCCCTTATGCTTTACCATAAGCTACTCAAAAGCTCAAGTAGGTATTAATACCTCAAACCCTCAAACCACTTTCCATGTGGATGGGGCAAAAGATAATCCCTCATCCGGAGTTCCATCCTCTACTCAGATAGCCAATGACGTTGCCATCACCTCTGCCGGAGAAATAGGAATTGGAACTTTAACACCAGCCGTTAAGATAGATACTCGTTCCGTAACAAATACAGACAACTCAATCGGAATAGGAGAGACCAGTCAGACCGCCTCAGCGGCAGGTGGAGGCGCTGTAAGATATAACCCGCTGAATGGAGGTAAGATACAGTATTCAGATGGTGTTGTATGGCAGGACCTTATTTCTTCCCCTACCAAAGCGGTAGTAGTAGCCAATCTTCAGGCAGCGAACTTTGCCGTTAAAATTCCCTATCAGGTTTCTACAGGTATTGCAGGGTGGACGGAAGTTTCCGACCCCACAGGAAACTTTACTCCCGGAACAGGCGTTTTTACAGCCCCAAGAACCGGAGTGTATCTTGTTTCTTTTACATATGATTTTGTAAGAATTCCTATAGTTTCAGGCTATTTTTCAGAAGCGAGATATGTTGTAAATGGAAATAGTACCGTAAAAAAATGCGTAAAATCTTACTCAAATATTTCAAAACAGGCACAGGTAGCAGGCTCTTGCGTTGCCGGAGTTCAGCTGAATAAAGGAGATACCCTTCAGCCCTATATCTATCAGTCTGTTTATAATGGCAGCCTGAGTTTGAGAACAGATACATCTTCTGCAAGTAATGAATATGGCTTTGTAAATCTTTCTATTTTAGAACAATAACACATTTTGATATGAGAAAAAAATTAGGACTGGCTGTACTCATTTGCTGTGGCTTATGGATGAATGCTCAGGTAGGAATCAATATGTCTTCTCCGGAAGGAGCGCTACACATTGACGGACAGAAGAATACGAGTATTTCAATACCCTCCACTTATTATGATGATGTAGTTATTACCCCTTCCGGAAATGTAGGGATAGGAACAAAATCTCCCAAAACAAGACTGGATCTCAGATCAGGAGAACGTTTAAATGCAATAGGAATTGGAGGTACTTCACAATCTGCTTCTGCAGCAAAGGCCGGAGCGATGAGGTATAATTCCGGAACTCAGGATCTGAGCTATTCTAACGGAACGGCTTGGGTAGCACTGGCTCATAAGGCTCCCAATGATTTTGTGGATGCAGAAAATGCTTCTACACAAAGTTTCAGTGACGGGATACAGACTGCCGTTATAGACTGGACTAAAAAAACAGATGTAAATAGCAGCTTTAATGCAGGGACAGGAATTTTTACCGCTTCAAAAACGGGTGTATACATCGTATCCTTTACCTTTTCACTGGCTTCGGGAAGCATTGCGGATGATTCAAGGTATGAAACGCTGATTCAAACCAATTCTACATCTTCGGCAACAGGTAAGGTTTTCAAATGTGTAGGAAGTTATCCCGGAAACAATACGATTGGGAACCGTGTCGCAGGGAACTGTTCCGGAATTTTTAACCTGAACCAGGGAGATAATATTACCATAAGCCTGAATCAAAAACTGGGAAGTTCAAAAACACTGGATACAGATTCTACGCTTACTTCTTTAAGTATTTTCGGATTATAAAAAATAGATGATGAAAAAGAATTGTTTACTGATTTTAATGACCTTAAGCTTCCAATATGCATTTTCACAGGTTGGAATCAATACTCCAAATCCACAAGGAATTCTGCATATTGATGGGCAAAAAGATAATCCTTCGTCAGGATCGACATTTACTCCGGCTCAGCAGGCCAATGATGTGCTTGTGAGCACTGCGGGAAAAATAGGTGCAGGGACTTTGAGCCCGGCGGTAAAAGTAGATGCCAGAAATTCCGGAAACGGAGCCATTGGTTTTGGAACTTCTACACTCACAGCGGTTGCGGCAGATGAGGGGGCAGTACGCTATAACAGCGGTGTGGAATATTCCAACGGAAGCGAGTGGCTTCCTTTGCTTACAGCACAACCCGCCAGCAATAAGGTGATTGTTATTGCAGCCAAAACGACGAATAACGTAAAGCTGGCAACTCCCTCTATACCTACTGTAACAAATGGTTTGCAGAACAGAGCCAGTAATTATCTTGTAGACTGGAGCAAGACCTTTGAAAGTAACTCAGGGACGACTTTTAATGCGGGGACAGGTATTTTTACAGCCCCCAGAAATGGAATTTATGTTGCTACTTTCACCACAGATCTGGCTCCGTTAGCCATTAATTATACTGCTGATTCTTTAAATCCTATTCAGATAGAAGCGATCTGGCAGCTTTATGATAATACCACAGGGTTGGCTGCCACCAATATTGTCAATACTGTAAAATGTGCCAATACCATGTCCTCAAACAGTGTAGGAAATATTGATGCAGGAAGTAACTGCACCGCTTCATTCTACATGACGGCAGGGCAGAGGCTGATGCCTTATATCTGGTTTAATTTAAATAACTCAAATGTTGCGAATTTTTCGCTCAACAATACGGGAGGTTATAATAACCTGACCATAGCAGAACAATAGTCAGGAGATTTCATCCAGAGTTTTAATAAAAGCAGACGGATGCAGTCCTGTAATCTTCTTGAATTCAAGAGAAAAAGCACTGTGAGATGAATATCCTGTGATTTCAGCAAGGTGATTAATCTTGTACTTTCTGTATTGTGGCTCATTTTTCAACTGATTGACAATATAATTGATCCTCAGATGATTAATGTATTGGTTAAAATTGAATTTTTTATATCTCTTAATAACCGTTGAAAGGTATTTTGTGTTGATATTCAACGTGTTTGCAAGATTATAACGAGAAATGTTTTTGTTGTTAAACTCAAGGTTTTCTTCAAAAATTTTTAATCCATTTAGTATGTTTTCCTCTACTTCAGGCGAAATTTTTATTTCAATCGGAGTAGAGGTGTTTTTTGTTTGAATATCTTCAGAAGCTTCCTGTGGGTCTTCTTCATAAACAACGGGAGAAATCCCTTCTCTGTAGATTTTAGCAACAGCTTCTTTATGCTTTTTGCGGAGACGGATGGTATTGAAAATTGCAGCTCCTAAAACAAAAATCAGTGCAAGACATGCTATAATAAGCCCTTTTGAAGTGCTGTGGCTTTCATTAAGCTGTTGATGAAAACTCTCCTCTTTTTTGGATAATGTTTTGTTGACGGCCATGGCTTTATTGTAAGCAATGCTGTCTTTTAATGTAAGATTTTCAATTTTATATTTCTCGGTATTGGAGTCATCGTGAAGCAAGGCATAGGCTTCTTCAAGATGTTTGGTAACCTCAATCTTTTTTTCATTGAAACCATATTGGTCTACAATCGCCAGGGATTTCTGATAATAAAGTACAGCACTGTCCGGTTTATTCTGTTTTGAAAACGAAAACCCTATATCATTAAGAATATTGGCCCGGAGATAATAATTGCTTTCTCCTACCAATGAAAGAGCGTTTGCGAAATAATATTTGGCTTCCTTGAATTTTTTTACTTCAGATAAATTATACCCCATATTGGTATAAGCTGAAATCAGCAATTCATTTCGTCTGGTTACATTTTTAAGTTTCTTAAATTCCTGAATGGCACCTGTAGAATAGTACTCTTTCTCTTTATACTGGTTCTTATTGAGAAGGATCAGAAAAGAATTAAAGATCATACCTTTCAGCTCATGTCCTTCTTCCGTATTATTGTTTTTTACTTCTGCCAAGGCATTTCGAAGACTTTTCGAAGACTCCTTAAGCAGCCCAAGCTTTGCATATTGAGTTCCCTGCATTCTGTACGCTAGTGCTTTCCCGATGCTGTAGTCACTTTGGATAGATACTTTAAGCGCTTTGTCTGCAAAATCAAGACTTTTCTCGGCATCAGATTTCAAATAGCTGTTGAAAGACTTTAAATAATATGCCTTTGCAAGAAATTCCGGTAGATTTCTTCTCTGCGCAGAATCAATGATCTTATTCAGAATGATTTCCGAGCTGTCCGGATTTTTGGATGAAAGCATTCGGGCATACCTATATTGCCCTTCAAAATCAAATTTTTGAGCAAATGTAAAAATTGAAATAATAAGGAAGAAAAAGTGAATAATTTTTTTCTTCATTGCATATGTGTTTTTATTTTCTCTCATACTTCCAGTTGCGGCCTTTACCTTCAGAGATCCATTCCAGAGCCTGTTCCATTCTCTTATTTCTGGTCACCTCTGTTTTAGCATCAACAATCCAGGAGATGTATTCTTTTCTGAATGATGGTGAAGCTTTTTCAAAAACTTCCAGAGCTTTTGGTTGAGCATCTAAAGCTGATTGAAAATAATCCGGAACTTCCATTTCCGTTTTGGAAGGAGCCGCTTTTTTCATGGTAACCCCCATATCTGTAAGCTCCATGGCTTCTGTAATGGCACTTTTAAGCTGAGGTTTAGATGGAAGGTCTTCCATACTGGTGATTTTTCCTAAGCTGAACATTGAGTTTTTTTCAATATCCTGAGTGATTTCCTGCATGGTTTTCATTTCTTTTTCCAGCCAGAACCCAAATGTACAGTGCTGTTTAAAAGAAGCCATGGCACAGAGATTTTTCCCTTTGTAGATAAAATGGGGAAAACTCCATTTCATGGTTTCTTCAGCTTCCGGACAGAACTCATGCACGATTTCACGGATATAATGCAATATCGGTTTGGCAAAATCCTGTGATTTTTCAATATAAGCATCTATTTTTGAGCTGTATTTTCCCATCATTTCTATGGGAATAAAGATACAATTTCATTCACAAAGAATCTAACCTGGTCGGGTCTTCCTCTATCATTTTTAGGGTTGTTGGAATAGCTTCCGGTTTTTACAATCACCATATTGTGCTCAGGAACCATAATAATATATTGTCCCTGCAATCCTAGGAAATAATAATGTTTGATGGGATTATCATGATTGATCCAAAGTCCCATTCCATAAATGTTTTCAGATTTTTCTGTAGGAGTTCTCATCTGTTCAATAAAGTCAAGGTTGAGAATTTGCTGATCCTCAACTTTTCCATCATCCAGAAATAATTGTCCCAGTTTAGCAAAATCTCTTGCATTGGAATGAATACAGCAGTAGGTTTTTTCCATTCCATAATCGTCTGTACTCCATTTTGCATTTTGCTCCATTCCCAAAGGAACCCAAAATTTTTCTGATAAATACCTGGCCAATGGCTTATCGATTGCTTTTCTAAGGGCAAAACCAAGAAGCTGTGTAGAGCCGCTTTGATATTCAAATCGGGTTCCTGGTTCTTCTTTAAAATTTCTTGGGAATACGGCTTTTACAAGGCTCTTTCCGTAATAGGCTTTGGCATTAGGAAAAAAAGGATTGTTGTAATTTTCATTCCAGTCCAATCCGGCTTCCATTTGAGCTAAGTTTTTAAGGGTAACCTGGTTTCCTAATGGCTTATTTTTAAATTCAGAATAAATATCAGAGAACTTTTCATCAATAGAGGGAATAATACCTTCTTCCAGTGCTTTTCCCAAAAGCATGACAGTGACTGCCTTTGCCATAGAAAAAGAATTGGTTTGTGACAGTTGGTTGTACCCGTCCCAATATTGCTCATGAAGAATTTTCCCATTCCGTATCACTACAAAAGATGCTGTTTTAGAGTGTTCTAAATTTTCAACTAAATGTTTCGGTAGTTCTTTTTTATTATAATCAGGATCTTCTTCCCACAGCCTGGGTTCTTCTGTAGCAATAGGGTTGCTCGGGAAAAGATTTCCGTCATCAATATAGGCGCTTGATTTTCCTTTAAGATAGGTTTTGGAGATACCACTAAATAAATAATCATATCCCAGAAAATAAGCTGCTGCAGCACCTGCTATGGCTCCGCCTATCATATACTTTAGTATTCTCATTTTTTCATGAATGTGTCTCTAACAAATTTAGAATAATTTGGTTATAAAAATTAAAATGAATCATCAAATACGTTATTTTTGTTCTTATTGATGAAAACTATGACCAGAAAACTAATTGTATTGGGCTGCTTCCTATTTTCTATTATGGGAATGTCACAGATTTATAAGCCCATAGATACTGCAGATTACATACAGCGAAAAGCATTTTTAAATAATTTTGAAGCGAATAATGAAGCGACTGTAAAGAAATTAAGGTCCCAGTATTCAGGGAAAACAGGTTCTCAACTCTCCAAAATTTACAAAGAATTTGGAACTGACTTTGAAAAGCAGGTGAAAAATAAGGATTTTATCTTTAAATCTGAATTTGAAACCAGTATATACTCTATGATTCAACGTCTTAAAAAGAATAATCCTAAAATTCCTCAGGATCTGAAAATTCTGATTGCAAAAGACAATACTCCCAATGCTTATTGTCTTGCTGACGGCACTTTTGTAATCAATATGGGGCTTTACAGCTGGCTCAACAATGAGGAACAGATTGCTGCCGTGATTTCTCATGAGCTGGGACATAAAATGGAAGAGCATTCCCTGAAAACCTTTTTAAAAATTATAGAACAGGACAAGCTTGATAAAGTACTGGTTGAGAATATAAAATCCACCACAACGAGCCAAAGTCAGAGCCAGAATCAGAAAGCTTTTGATATTGTAAAAAATAGAGTCTATAAAAAAAGCGTAGAAAGGAGACAGAGTGAAATGCAGGCAGATTCTTTGGGCTATGTTATTTTTAAAAACAGCGATTTTAAGAAAGCAGAATTTGTGAATGCTCTTCAGAGGCTGCAGGATTTTGATACGATTTCACCAAGAGAATTGAAAGTAGAAACGTATAAAAAACTTTTTAACCTTCCCAAGCAGGTTTTCAATGAAAAATGGATGAAGAAGGAGGATTTTTCACTGTACAATTATAATTTCTACAAAGAAAAGCTAAATAAAGATTCTCTAGCTTCTCATCCTGAAGTGTCCAGAAGAATTGAGATGCTTAAAAAAACATTTGCAGAACTTAAAACACCTGTTGCTCCGGATAAACCCTCAGATCTGTTTATCACATTAAAGAAAGCAGCAAGAATGGAGATTTTACCCAATTATTTCCACTCAGAAGACTATGGACTGGGAATTTATACCGCCATGCAGTTTTTACAGGATGAAGAGGAGGAAAAATATTATAAAAGCTGGCTAGGAAGATGTTTTTCCAAAATATATGAAGCGAGAAAAAACTACAACCTAAACCGATATCTGGATAGGATAGAATCCAAAAATCAAAGTGAAAGTTATCAGCAGTTCCTGAATTTTATGTGGAACCTGAGTTTGGATGAAATAAAGAATATTGCAGACTTTTATCAGACGAATGAGACATTAGCAAAAGTAAATTGATAATAAGTAAGAGATCAATAGGAACGAGCTTTAGCTTGTTTTAAAATAATAAAAAATCCACTGGCCTTTAGCCAAAACATACAAGAAAAAAACCCTGAATTTTCATCAGGGTTCTTTTTTGTATTAGTAATTTAATTTCTCTAAACGGATCTTATTGAACTTTTCTTTCTCATTATACTCACGAAGCAGGATATAGCCTTCTTTTCCTACGTAAGGTGTTACTGTATAATTGTCTTTTTCAGAAATAGGAACAATTTCCTGTTTGAATTTCCCGTCAATAATGGTATTGATGAATAAATTCCATCTTTTTTGCTTCGTCACTTCATCTTTCTGATAGTCACGATAGAAAAATACCACATCTTTTCCTCCGTTGAGGTATTGTGAGAACAGATAATCACTGTTTACCCATTTTGATTTTTCTTTTTCAAAAACCTGAACATTTTTTACTTTGAAATCTTTATCGGTGTAGATATACACAAGGTCAGTTGTTTTAGGAGCCGAATATTGGCCTGCCGGTTTATATTTTTCAGATAGAATCCCTACACTTCCGTCATTCATAAAATACATGTCCTTAGTCTGAAGCATATAGCCGCTTTCCACCATCCCATTTTTATTGAGTTTTGGAAGAAAGGCAGAAATATTAGGTTCATAATTAATCGCTTTCGTATCTACTGAAAAATTAGATTTATTGACCATCATTCTAGCAAATCCTACAGATTCAGAATCATCATAGTTTCTTCCCAATAGAACTACTTTATCATCAAAGGTTTTATCATTATCAATCTTTCTGTAATTAGAGTAGAAGGACTCAATATTATCCATGGTGTCATCCGATAATCCGGTAACGGGCTTATTGGAAGTTTCTTTTCCTGTTTTCATATCAAGAACCAGGAGACTGAATGTTTTCTGCTTCTCATTGACTTTTTTCATGATGCAGTACATATAGTTTTCGTCTCTTTCCAGAACAGATAAGGTGGTATAAATTTTCTTGCTTCCGTCTGTATTGTATTTGTATCTCCAGACTTCCTTTTTGTTTGGATCAAACTTTATAAGGCTGTTGCTGTTCTCATACTTTCCATAGTCTTTGTATTCAACAGCAAAATAACCCCCTTCTTTCAGTTCTCCTACAGCAGAAACATAGTTGTAACCTTTGTCTTTTTTCTCATCACGGTTTTCCTTGCGCTGTTCTTTCCAACTCTTAGGTTCATTGATCTCTTTGAAAGTCCCATTTTCCAGATAGTCATAATATATTTTTCTGGTAATAGAGTTGGTTTTTGGATCAATTACCATAGAAACCGGAGTAAATATTTCTCTGCTTTTTACCAGAGAATAATCCATCATGGAGGGTTTTAAGATAATCTGACCTTTAAAATCAACATATCCTACATACGATGCTGCGGTGATATCTCCTTCAAACTCTTTGTTGGCAACAGGGTTGAGGTTTTTGTCTAATACAACGTATTCAAATTTTTTGGTCTTATCACCGGATTTTCCGTAAGAATATAGAGAAACGTAACCGTAAAGATTGTCTTTATCATCGAATAGAGCATTCATTCCCACATGATCCCCAGCAGCTAGTGTCGTCAAATCCTGGGTTTGGGCAAATGCCAATGTCTGGATCACTCCAAACATTATGAGTGTTATTTTTTTCATGGTTAAAATTTGAGGGATAAAAATAATAAATTAACCCATATGTTGATAAAAATAAAAAAGCCCTGCGAACAGGGCTTTTAAATTATAATTTAGAAAGTAAATTTCTGAAGTTGGTTTTCTCATCAATGATTCTTCTCAACTCTGAAACAGGAACTCTTTCCTGCTGCATCGTGTCTCTGTCTCTGATGGTTACTGTATGATCTACAAGAGAATCGTGGTCTACAGTGATACAGTAAGGAGTACCGATGGCATCCTGTCTTCTGTAACGTTTTCCAATCGCATCTTTTTCTTCGTAGAATAGGTTGAAATCATATTTCAGATCGTTGAAGATTGTTTCTGCATACTCTGCCAAACCATCTTTTTTCATCAATGGAAGAATGGCTGCTTTGATTGGAGCAATTGCTGGAGGTAAAGATAAAACAGTTCTCTCAGAACCATCTTCCAATACTTCATCTCTTAGACAATGTGAGAAAATGGAAAGGAATAATCGGTCTAAACCTACTGAAGTTTCCACTACATAAGGAACATAGTTTTCATTTCTTTCAGGATCGAAGAACTGAAGCTTTCTTCCAGAGAATTCTTCATGCGCTTTTAAATCGAAATCCGTTCTTGAGTGAATACCTTCCAATTCCTTAAATCCGAATGGGAAGTTAAACTCAATATCAGCAGCAGCATTCGCATAGTGAGCCAATTTCTCATGGTCATGGAATCTGTAGTTGTCGTTTCCTAAACCTAGAGCCAAGTGCCAGTTCAGACGCTTTTGCTTCCACTTCTCGTAGAATTCCAGTTCCGTTCCCGGAGCTACGAAGAACTGCATTTCCATCTGTTCGAATTCACGCATTCTAAAGATAAACTGTCTTGCAACAATCTCATTTCTGAATGCCTTACCGATCTGTGCGATACCAAAAGGAAGTTTATGACGTGAAGTTTTCTGTACATTCAGGAAGTTCACAAAGATACCTTGTGCTGTTTCAGGTCTTAAATAAAGATCCATTGCGGAGTCTGCAGAAGCACCCAGTTTTGTTCCGAACATCAGGTTGAATTGTCTTACTTCTGTCCAGTTTCTAGAACCTGTATCAGGATCTGCAATTTCAAGCTCTTCAATCAATGCTTTTACATCAGCAAGATCTTCATTTTCCAGAGATTTTGCCAGTCTTGAAAGAATAGCTTCTCTTTTTGCTCTGTATTCCAAAATTTTTGGATTCGTTGCAACAAACTGATCTTTATCGAAAGCCTCCCCGAATCTTTTCGCAGCTTTTTCGATTTCTTTATTCTCTTTATCTTCAATTTTAGCACAGTAGTCTTCCACCAAAACGTCTGCTCTGAAACGTTTCTTAGAATCTTTATTGTCAATCAATGGATCGTTGAAAGCGTCTACGTGGCCTGATGCCTTCCATGTTGTTGGGTGCATAAGGATCGCCGAATCAATACCCACAATATTCTCGTTAAGCTGTACCATAGCTTTCCACCAGTATTGTTTGATATTATTTTTAAGTTCGGCCCCGTTCTGTCCATAATCATAAACAGCGGATAAACCATCATAGATCTCACTCGATGGGAAAATAAAACCATATTCTTTAGCGTGAGAAATCACTTTCTTGAAAACATCTTCTTGCTTTGCCATAATTTTTACGTCTGATGTGCAAAAATAATGTTTTTTATTGGGAAAATATTAATACCTGTAAGATCCTACATTAGAGATGGTCATCAAAAAGCATCCTCCTGCACCAATGATAAATAAAATACCGGCAATAATAAACAGTAATATCTTTGCTATTCTGTATTTTTTTAATGGGACAAAAAGAATTGTAGCGATCGTTATAACAACAGCGATCACAATCAATTTTACAAAAAAGCCAAAATAATCTGTCATTTTTTTAAAAAATTACGGTAAAACCTTATACCAATATAGAGATTTTATTTGAGGTTTAATGATCATTCTATTAAGGAGCCGGGAACCTGCTTTCGCTGCTCGCTTTTTCTGGTATTTTGCGGCGGCGAAGCCGCCGCAAAATACCAGAAAAGAGCTCAAACATACCGCTCAATCAGGGCTAAATCGGTTGAAAATTTCTACTTTTGCCCCATGTTAGAAATTCTTTATCGCGACGAACATCTTATTGCCATTAATAAACCCAGTGGATTATTGGTTCATAAATCTTATTATGCAGGAGAAGCCGATACCTATGCTATTCAGGAATTAAGAGATCAGATCGGGCAGTATGTTTATCCTGCGCATCGTTTAGACCGGAAAACTTCGGGTGTTTTGCTGTTTACTTTAGATAAAGATACATTGAGAGTAATGAACGATCGATTTGCGACACGGCAAGTTGAAAAAAAATACTTAGTCATTCTTAGGGGTTGGGCAAAAGAAGAAGAAACAATTGATTATGATTTAATCAATGAGGATGGAACCCAGCAAAATGCTATTACTTATTATCACCGTTTGCAGACTTCGGAAATAGATTTAGCTTTTGGAAAACATCAGACTTCGCGGTACTGTCTGGTAGAAGCCATTCCGGAAACGGGCAGAATGCATCAGCTTAGAAAGCATTTTAAATATATCTTACACCCTATTTTGGGATGTCGTCCTTATGGCTGTAATAAACAAAATAAACTGTGGCTGGAAACTTTTGACATGAGCAAACTGATGCTTCACGCCCATCAATTGGTCTTTAATCATCCCATTACCAACGAAAAAATAACACTGAATGCTACAGTAAACGAAGAGTTCAAAAGGGTAGGGAATATCTTAAATTTCGATTTGAGTCCGTATTCTTAATTTAAATAAAAAGAATCTTAGCACACCTTGTCAAGATTTTAAACTTTGGCAAGGTGTGTTTTTCTAAATATCCTATCCTATTAGAGATTGGTATCTTTTAGATTCTATATATAAAAGACATTTTGATAAAATATCACAGGATAGCCAAAGATTAATTTTAAAATGAGTAATTTTGTAAAACTTTTTTTCAATGTACAAATCGCTCATTCGTCCAATTCTTTTCAAATTTGATCCCGAAGAAGTTCATCACTTTACTTTTTCGATGCTTAAGAATTTTGGATTTCTTACCCAATTATTTTTCCCTAAACCTATTGAAGATAAACGTCTTGAAAGAGAATTTTTCGGATTGAAATTTAAAAACCCTGTAGGACTGGCTGCCGGTTTTGATAAAAATGCAGTTTTGTTCAATGAATTGGGTGATCTTGGTTTTGGATTTGTAGAAATTGGAACCGTAACCCCTAGAGCCCAAGCAGGAAATCCTAAAAAAAGACTGTTCCGTTTAATAGAAGACGGGGGAATTATCAACAGAATGGGGTTCAACAATGACGGTCTTGAAGCGGCTATTGAAAAACTGAAATCCAACAAAGGAAAGATCATTATCGGTGGAAACATCGGAAAAAATACAGATACAAGCCCTGAAAATTATACCCAGGACTATCTTGACTGTTTTGAAGGTCTTCATCCTCATGTAGACTACTTTGTACTGAATGTAAGCTGCCCGAATGTAGGAAGCCACGCCAAACTTGAAGATGTAGAATATCTGAGAGAGCTGATTACAGAAGTGAAGAAGATCAATCAGTCAAAATCTGTACAGAAGCCTATATTACTGAAAATTGCTCCGGATCTTAATAACAATCAACTGGACGAAATTGTTGATTTGATTGCAGAAACAAAAATCGATGGTATCGTAGTTTCCAATACCTCTGTCAACAGAGAGGGGTTGAAGACTTCTCCGGAAGTTTTGGAACAAATAGGAAATGGCGGACTAAGCGGAAAGCCTATTCGTGAAAGAAGTACAAAAATGATCAAATATATTTCCGATAAAAGCAACAGAGCTTTCCCAATCATTGGAGTAGGAGGAATACATTCTGCGAAAGATGCTATAGAGAAATTAGATGCGGGCGCAAGTTTGATCCAGCTTTATACAGGATTTATTTATGAAGGGCCACAACTGATCAACGAGATCAACCAGGAGCTTCTGAAAAGAGCAAGCAGATTACCGAGATAAAAATATAAAGAGAGTTGAGATAGCTCTCTTTTTTATTTTGACTTTACCACTGATGCATTCTTAAGGTCTACGGTAAGGGTATGGGCAGGAGTAGTGTCAGATTTACCTATTTTATATCGTATTGTTTGCTTGTCTTTGGATTTCGTTTTGGTAACATCATCAATGTTCTCCAGACAACTTTCTGTCAGGAATTCCTCATAGTTTTTATAATTCCAGTCTTTTGTAAAGTAAAGAACCCGGTATCCTTTTTCACCTTCACTAGCCCCACATCTTCCACACGCATTAAGATTCGAGGAATGTTCAAAATACAGCAAAACCCGGTTCTTATTTTCTCCCGATGTATAGGAGACCAGCTCATTTCCTCCATATTGATTGATGAAGTCGAATGTATTGATCTTTTTATTATTGGGTAAAATCAGATAATTGTTGTAGCGGTAAATCATATCATTACCCGTAAAAAGTCTGGCAGAGTGAGTTTTTTTATCCAGATAAATACTTCCCTGAATTGTATTTTCTTTAGCTTCTTGCTGATTAAAGGTAATATATTCTTTGGGAGTCAATAACTGTGCTGTTTCATTTGTTTTTTCTACCGTTTGTGGTGACGTGATCTTTTCTTT
The DNA here is from genome assembly GCF_021869745.1 of Chryseobacterium sp. MEBOG07. Classification (NCBI taxonomy): domain Bacteria; kingdom Pseudomonadati; phylum Bacteroidota; class Flavobacteriia; order Flavobacteriales; family Weeksellaceae; genus Chryseobacterium; species Chryseobacterium sp. MEBOG07. The sequence goes on along the minus strand of NZ_CP084579.1, from coordinate 15,771 downwards.
AAATATTTTGGAATTTATTTTCTGCTTAGCACCAAAGTTATACAATGAGAGTTTACCATAATCATAAACCCCCGTTAGCGGAATTTTCTTCTGATATTTATCGTAATAATACCATCCATCTACAAAATACTGGTAGAGACTGCAATCTGCAATTCCTGCGAAATGAAGCTGCATGGTAATAGGAACTCCTGCGATTTCTCCTTTGAAAACCTGCGAAGAATCTGTTACTTTCTTCAATTCAACTTTTTGGCAGAGAAAAAATGTGAGGGATAAGAAAAAGAATACGGTAAAAAGTTTTTTCATGGTTGGGTATCATTAGTTGTAGTTTTTTCAGAGAAAGAAATGGGATATGGTGTAGATGATCAGTCCGACCAGACCTCCAACCAGCGTTCCGTTTACCCGGATAAACTGGAGATCTTTTCCTACTTCCAGTTCCAGTTTTTCGCTAAGTTCTTTTCCCTGCCAATTCCCAACGGTAGTACTGATGAGGTTCCCGAACTGGTGGGTGTTTTTAAGAATGTATTTATAAGCCGTTACCCGAACCCAGTGGTCAATTTTGTTCTGAAGACTTTCATCGGTCTTTAAGTTTTGTGCAAACTCATTCAGATTTTTAGAAAGATAGCTTTTCAATGCGGAATGCTCTTCCTGCAGTTCTTTCATGAGTGTTTTTTTGATAGAAACCCAGATGTCATTAGAATATTCATCAAGTTTATCATTTCGGAGAAGTCCGTTTTTGATGGTTTTAAACTCGCTATCCCACTTCGGATCTTCTTTCAGATCAACAGCGAATTCATGGATTTTCTGAGTGATCAGCCCTCTTACTCCATGCTGGGGATCTTCTTCTACTTCTTTGAAAAAATCAGCAAGTCCGTCTGCAATTTTATCTGCAATCTTATTATCTACAAAAGATGGAATGAACGTGTAACTGCCTTTTTTTACACGATCTTTGATCATTTCGTCGTTTTCAATGATGTATTCTTTGATCTGTTTGGAAAGGTTGGTGATGATTCTCTGGTGGTCATTTTTTTCCAGAATATAGCCAATTCCGTTTCCTACGACTTTATTAAGCTTAATATCATCCGTCATTTCAGAAACCTTTTTGCTGATAAATTGGCTCACGGTAGAATCATCAAGTTTATTAAGAATATCAAGAACAATATCTGAAAGATTTTTAATCAAAATCTCCTGGCTCTTTTCTTTACCCAGCCATTCTCCGACAAAGTTCGAAACTTTAAGCTTTTGAATATAAGGCCGTATATTCTGAGGAGAAAGAAAGTTACCCACCACAAAACTGCCCAGATTGTCTCCCAATCTCTGTTTACTGTTTTCAATCAGGTTGGTATGAGGTATCGGAAGTCCGAGAGGATGGCGGAATAATGCGGTTACAGCAAACCAGTCAGCCAACGCACCTACCATCGCGGCTTCGGCAAAAGCCCGTACATAGCCAATCCAATGAGAAGGGTTAGACTTCTGTGCAATAGTGGTAACGATGAAAATAATAGCCATCAGGACAAATAATCCTGTGGCAAATGCTTTATATTTTCTGAGCTGTTTTCTTTTTGCTTCGTCATTCATATTCTCAAATTTACTAAATTTGGTTATGAAACCGTTTAATCTTAATAAAAGCTTTTACACCACAAAAAATTTTATGGTTAAAGAATAAAATTTACGATGAAATTTTTAGTTTCAATTACCTTATTATTTTTTCTGCAGGCTTGTACGCAGAAATATCAACCTATTAAAAACTCTCCTATGGAAAATACAGAAGCAAAAAACAATCCATACTATTCCAGAACTGATACCGCAAAACTTACTATTTCCAATGAAGAATGGAAAAAGATCCTCGCTCCGGACTTGTATGCAATCGCCAGAGAAGCCGCTACAGAAAGAGCTTTTACAGGAAAATATAACGAGTTTGATGAAGTAGGCGACTATTATTGTGCGGTGTGTGGAAATCACCTTTTCCGTTCCACATCAAAATTTTCCAGCAGCTGTGGCTGGCCGAGTTTCTTTGAAGCCGATAAAGAAGGAGTCTATTATGTAAGAGATCAGTCCTATGGAATGGATAGAGTAGAAGTGCTTTGCAAAAGATGTGATTCCCATCTGGGGCATGTTTTTGATGATGGTCCCAAGCCTACAGGGCTGAGATACTGTATGAATTCTGTGAGCCTGGAATTTGTTTCCGATTCTCAGAAGTAAATATTGTATGAACGAACTCGAATTTTTGGATGAAAGGAAGGAAGTCTGGTGTGCGCTTTCTGACTTATACCTGGATAAAGAACTTCAGGAATCGGATTTTCAGTATATGACCCGGGTTTTCCTTGAAAGTCCTTTTAGCCTTGAGAATATTAAAAAAATAGATCAGTACGAAGTTTTTCCCGTTCTCTTCTCCAATCTGCTGGATCCGGCGGGAGAATGGGCTGGATTTGAAGAAAAGAGATTAGTTAAAAATATTATGAACTGGCTGGAATCCAGAAATCAGCTGGATATTTTTGCCATCAAATGTATTTATTATCTCTACGAACCAATGAACCAGAACTATTGGAAAAGAGTGGAAGAGATCTATAATCAGGCAGGTGTATGATTTTTTCGATAGAGACTTTTCTTGGAAAACAGAATGAATGTATGAACCTTGAAATTTTCCCGGATTTTCAAAAAAAAGTGCTTTAATTCACAGAATCAGGACGTTAAAATTTCTTAAATAGCGTTAAACTTTTTAGAGTTATAACCCCTTGGTAATTATGTTTTTATAATTTTGCCCCACTAATTTGGATTTATATAGTATTGAATGAAAGGATTTTATAGCGTATTAGGCCTTGTTTACATGGTGACGACTTCATTCTACATTTCCCCAAGAGTGGCGGCGAAAAGTGAGAATGTCAAAACAACGAAAACTGAAAAAGTTGCTGAAACGAAATCTGAGAAGGGTACGACGGCCGTATCTGCATCAGAAGCATTATACCAATCAATAGCATTTGACCCGGAGCATGAACTTAATTATGAAGTGTTCTCAAAAGCATTGACAGGATATGAAAACTTAAAGAAAGCAGGATTGCTTACTCAGGACTCGCATTTATTAACGATCTGCGATTTTTCTATGTCTTCCAATACCAAAAGACTTTGGATAATTGATCTTGAAGACAAAAAAGTTCTGTTCAACTCATTGGTTGCCCACGGTAAAAATACAGGCGAAGAATTTGCGACGAATTTTTCTAACAGGGAAAGTTCGTTGCAGAGCAGCTTAGGATTTTATATCACCGATGCAACCTATCAGGGAGACAACGGATATTCTCTAAAATTATTGGGAATGGATAAAGGCTTTAATGATGCGGCTTACAGAAGAGCAATTGTAATGCACGGTGCAGACTATGTAAGTGATGCATTCGCTGCAATGCACAAAAGAATCGGAAGAAGCTGGGGATGCCCTGCCGTACCAAGAGATTTGATACAGCCAATTGTCAACACAATTAAAGGTAAAAATTGTCTGTTCATCTATTATCCCGATCAGAATTATCTTTCCTCCTCAGAATGGTTGAAAGCATAAAGATAAAAAGAGCAGTCAGATTTGACTGCTCTTTTTCTTTTAAAATAAATCCTGCAATTCGAAAATAAAAATTAAATTTATATAAACCTTTTAGCCTTAAAGTATAATAGAATGATGAATGGACAACATGAAAATCACAAAAATATAAGTGCAGCTCTGGAAACCTCTACCGGATTCATTCCAGCCATAAGACTGATTAATAATCCCGATGGCTCATGTTCTTTTGAGAAAGGTAAGATGCCTACTCTTAAACGCATAAATACAACGGTTTTCTGGATGAGTAGTGAAACGGAAGAATGGGAAAAAAATGTTCACCCAGCACCCAGAAGACAATATGTTATTACTATCAAAGGGGATATAAGGTTTAAAGTAACAGATGGTACTACATTTATTATTAAACCCGGAATCATCCTTTTGGCTGAAGATCTTAAAGGTGCCGGACACAGCTGGGATATGGTAAAAGGTGATGAATGGGAGAGGCTTTATATCCCGATCTCAGAGAATGATGCTGATTTTTTCATTCCTGATGCTGATTTTATGTAACAATTAAAGTTAAGATAGAATAAAAAAATCCCTGCATGGCTTTCATACAGGGATTTTTTCAATTATTTTTAAATCTTAATTAGCTGAACTTCTTGAAAATTAATGTCGCATTATGCCCTCCAAAACCAAAGGCATTACTTAAAGCATACGTAATATCTTTTTCCTTTGCTTGTCCAAAGACAATATTGATATCCTGTGGAATATTTTCATCAATAGAATGAAGATTAATCGTTGGCGGAATAATCCCATTTTGAATCGCTTTAATGGAAATAATAGCTTCAACAGCTCCTGCAGCACCCAATAAGTGACCTGTCATGGATTTTGTAGCACTGATGTCAAGGTTTTTACTTCCTTTAAATAATTTATTAATTCCATTCAGCTCAACCAGGTCACCAAGAGGAGTAGAAGTAGCATGAGGATTAATATAATCAATGTCATCTACGTTAATTCCTGCCTCATTAAGGGCTAATTGCATTGCTTTGATAGCTCCAACGCCATCAGGATGAGGTGCTGTCATGTGGTAAGCATCGGCTGTCATAGCTGCGCCTACTAATTCTGCGTAGATTTTTGCCCCTCTTGCTTTAGCATGTTCGTATTCTTCCAGAATCAAAGTTCCAGAACCTTCACCCATTACAAAACCATCTCTGTTTGCATCGTAAGGACGGCTGGCTGTAGCAAAATCGTCATTTCTTGTAGACATAGCTTTCATAATGGAAAATCCACCGATAGAAGCCGGAGAGATTGCCGCTTCAGAACCTCCACTGACAATTACCTTTGCTTTTCCCAGACGGATATAATTGAATGCATCCATCAATGCTGTATTTCCGGTTGCACATGCAGAAACTGTTGTATAGTTGATGCCCTGAAGACCATATTTCATGGAGATCATTCCCGAAGCCATGTTCGCAATGAATTTCGGTACAAAGAAAGGATTGAATCTTGGAGTTCCGTCACCGGCTGCAAAATTCATGACCTCACTTTCGAAAGTCCACATTCCACCTTGTCCTGTTCCCCAGATAACACCTACATCAAATGGGTCCATATTTTCCAGTTCAAGCCCGGAATCTTTTAATGCCTCCGCGGTGGAGTACATTGCATATTGTGAAAATAAATCACTTCTTTTGATTTCGTTGTGTGTTAAATGTACTTTTGGATCAAAATTTTTAACCTCACAAGCGAAATGTACTTTAAATTTTTCTGTGTCAAAATGGGTGATTTCATTTGCTCCACTCACTCCATTGATACTGTTTTGCCAAAATTCTTCGACATTATTTCCCAAAGGCGTCACTGCGCCAAGACCTGTAATGACAACTCTTTTCATACTTAGTTATTGATTTTGAATAAATTAGAGGTTCCTCTTGCGATTAAGCGTGTTTTGTCTGCATTCCATATTTCGCATTGCGCGTTTACAAATTGCTTACCTCTTTTAATGATTTTAGTTTCAGCTACAATATTATCATTTTCTTTTGCAGTTGAAAAATAATCAATGACATTATTTATAGTGGTGATGAAAGAATTTTCATTTAAAGAAAACATGGTGGCTCCAATGATGTCATCTACAATAGCCGCTGTAACTCCACCGTGAAGATTTCCTATAGGATTCAGCCATTCCGGTCTTACTGTATATTGAAATGCCAATTGCCCTTCTTCTACAGAAAGAACGATGGGATTGAGCCATTTCATAAAAGGAGATGGTGACTGGTCAAATTCTTTTCCGATGAATTGTTTTAATTGTGCTAATCTATCCATACTTTCAATTTTTATTTTTCTAAAATCATGGTTACCCCCTGTCCACGGGCTGCGCAGATTGATATAAAACCTTTTCCACTGCCTTTTTCATGAAGTAATTTGGCTAAGGTTGCAATAATTCTTCCTCCTGTTGCAGCAAAAGGATGGGCAGCAGCCAGGCTTCCTCCTTTTACATTCAATTTGCTCCTGTCAATCTTTCCAAGTGCTTTTTCCAATCCGAACTTTTTAGCAAGTTCATCATTTTCCCAGATTTTTATAGTGGCTAAAACCTGTGCCGCAAAGGCCTCATGAATTTCGTAGTAATCAAATTCTGACAGACTCATGCCTGCTTTTTTCAGCATTCTTTCTGCCGCAAATACCGGAGCAAGAAGTAAATCTTGTTTATTTTCAACATACTCTATTCCTGCCAATTCTGAAAAAGTGATATAAGCTAAAATAGGCAAATTATTAGCCTTTGCCCATTCTTCACTGGCCAATAAAACGGCTGAAGCTCCATCTGTGAATGGCGTTGAGTTACCTGCAGTCAATGTTCCGTTCTGCTTATCAAAAGCAGGTTTCAGCTGTGATAGTTTTTCAATACTGCTGTCACGGCGCAAGTTATTATCCTTATCCAGCCCAAAAGCTGCAGTGATCATATCTTCGAAAAAGCTCTCATCATAAGCTTTTGCCATATTCTGATGGCTTCTTAAAGCCAATTGATCCTGTTCTTCTCTTGGTATATTGTAATATTTTGCTGTAATTTCGGTGTGTTCACCCATTACAAGGCCCGTTTTGGGTTCCTGCCCTTTGTAAGGAATAGGCATCCAGTCTTTCAGTTTTGGGCTTAACAGATGTTTTAATTTTCCAAAGGCTGATTTTTCTTTATTGGCTTTTAAAAGGGCTTTTCTTAATCTTGGTGAAGACTCAAACGGAATATTGCTCATGGCTTCTACCCCGCATGCGATGCCACTTTCAATTTGCCCTAAAGCAATTTTATTTCCAATGTAAATAGCGGCTTCAATTCCTGTATCGCAGGCCTGTTGAAGATCGCAGGCAGGAGTAGCAGGGTCTAATGTCGTATTCATCACGGTTTCCCTGATGAGGTTGCTTTCAGAAATGTGTTTGATAACTGCTCCGCCAGCCACTTCTCCAAGTCTTTTTCCTTTGAGGTGATAACGGTCTATCAGTCCATTCAGAGAAGCAAGTAAAAGATCCTGGTTTCCCTGTTCTGAATAAGCGGTATTCATTCTGGCAAAAGGAATTCTGTTGTATCCTACAATAGCCACTTTTTTTGTTTCCATATGGTATAATTTATGATGGAAGAATATTGAGTTCATGATCAATCATGCTGGTGATTTTATCTAAAGCATGGTTTAGAAAACTTTGGTCACCCATTGTTTTTGAAAGGAGGATTCCGCCTTCAATAAGCATGATGAATAGGGAGGCGTATTGCTCTGCATTGAGGTTTTTATTAATTTCTCCCTTCTTTTGTCCTTCTACAATTGCTGCTGATATTTTTGTCATCCATTGTTCAAAAGATCTTTTAACCTGAGTTTTTAAAGCCGGAAAAGAATCATCAGCCTCTGTTGCAGCGTTCATCAAAGGGCAGCCTCCGTTTGAAAAGACAAAAAGCCAGTTTTTTTTGTAAAAATTTACAAAAGCATGAAGTTTATCCAATGAAGTAGGATATTCCTCACCAAAAGAACGGCTAAGTGTTTTGCTCAATAATCCTGCGTTATATTTATAAACTTCAATGGCTACTTCATCTTTATTTTCAAAATTTCCATAGATACTGCCTTTCGTCAATCCGGTTGCCTGTGTAATGTCAGACAGCGATGTGGAAATATAACCCTTTGTGTTAAAAAGAGTTGCTGTTTTCTCGATAATATGCTGTTTTGTTTTCTCCGCCTTCGACATGTATGTTGAGTTTATGATGCAAATATACAAAAATATACCACTCGGTATATTTTATTCAAGAAGTTTAGGTGGGAAAATATTTTGGTCTTTACGTTTTGGCTAAAGCCAATAGAAGTGTTCTTAAAATAGAAAACGGGCTAAAGCCCGTTCCTATTGATTTTGAATAAATACTTATGATTAATTCTCTAAAGTAGCATTCAATGTAATTTCAAAGTTGAATGCTGCACTTACAGGACATCCTTCTTCAGCAATCTTAGCCAATTTCTGAAATTCTTCTTCTGATATTCCCGGAACTTTAGCGGTTAAAGTCAGTTCAGATTTTGTAATCTTTCCAATGTTAGGATCAAGAGTGATTACAGAAGTTGTTTTTAATTCTTCAGGATTGTACCCTGCTTGTGAAAGCTCTGCATCCAATTTCATAGTGAAACATCCTGCATGGGCTGCTGCCAGCAATTCTTCAGGGTTAGTACCCACACCATCTGCGAAACGGCTGTTGAAAGAATATTGAGTCTCATTTAAAGTAGTACTTTGAGTAGTTAGGTGTCCTTTTCCTTCTTTGATAGTTCCGTTCCAAACGGCTGTTGCGTTACGTCTCATAATGTTTGTTTTTTTGTTTTAATATTGTTTGATTTTGATAATACAAAGATAGAGTGGTGGTCGGTCTGATTCAATAGATAAAAAGACTTAAATATTGTACTTTTTTCCCGAGGAATAATTTTTTTTAAAATTTGAAGGAGTGCTTCCTGTTTTATTGGTAAAAAGTCTGTTAAAATAAGCCGGATCTTCATACCCAAGATCATAGGCTATTTCTTTCACAGGTTTATCTGTATAGAATAATAATCTTTTAGCTTCTAATAAAATTCTGTTGATAATAAGCTGATTGGGGGAGTCGAGATTTAGATTTTTAAATTTATGAGTTAAAGTTTTCGGAGCGATATGAAGAAGTTCTGCATAATCTGCAACATTGTGTTTTTCCCTGAAATGAATTTCCAGGTATCTGCTGAAATCTCTGAAAACATCCAGCTCACTGCCCGGTATTTTGAGCGTGTCATTGTCTAAATTCTGCTTTTTCCATTTTCGGGTAGCACGTATGATGATCTGTTTTACATACGTTCTGATCATTTCCTCTGCAGATGAATCTTTCCATTCAAGTTCATACTGAATGTTCTGAAATAATCCTTTTATAAGAGCAGTCTCGGAATCGTCAAGCTCCACGAAAGGAATTTCAAATACATTATGAAAGAGAAGCCCGTCACAAGCCACTTCTTTATCATGGATCTGGATGCAATAGAAATCCCGGTTGTAGAAAAGAAGGATAGATTCTTCTTTTCCTTTTTCTATATTCAGATGTTGATTGGTCAAAAAAAACAGAGAGTGTTTCTTTGTTTTATATTCGTGAAAATCAACAGTAAGTTCATACCCTGCAGGAATGAAAAACACTTTGATATCTGTTCTGAACCGATTCCCGTTGAAGCTACTCAGAGTTTCTTCCGAAAAAATTTCCAGTCCAAGTCTTTTATAGTGATCTTCAAAAATAAGCGGGTGCGACATATTTTAACTTTAGTTTAAAGATACAAAAAAGCAGGATTTGAGCGGTATTAAATTATCGAAACCCCAGTTTCTGATGCCGGCATAGAGAATGGTAATAAAATAAATCGTAATTATGTTTTTACATTGATTTTATTTTATCATTTTTACAAAGATTTGTACTGCAACCCAATATTATTAACCTTTTTCCAAAACAGCCTGTATGAGCGAACTAGAAAATATTCTTAGAGAAATAACTCCACTATCTCCTGAGGACAGTTTTCTTGTATTTGACAGGATCAAAGCATCATTTGATTTTCCATACCATTACCATCCGGAAATAGAAATCAATTTTGTGTACAAAGGAAAAGGCTATCGCAGGATGATAGGTGATCACACAGGAGAGATAGGGAATATAGAACTGGTATTGGTAGGTCCCAATCTGCCACACTGCTGGGCCAATTACAGGTGTAAAAACAGAAAAACCCACGAAATTACCATACAGTTCAATCAGGATTTCTTTCACCAGTCACTGATGGAAAAAAATATTCTGAAACCCATCAATAACCTGATGAAAGATTCCATCAGAGGAATTCTGTTTTCAACGGAAACGGCCGAAAAACTAAAAGATTCGTTTCTAAATCTTTCAAAAATGAACAGTTTTGAGTCTTTTATAGAAATTATGAAGATTTTGAATGAACTTGCCGTTGCGGAAAATAAGACCCTTTTGTCATCATATAGCATAGAGCTTGAATCTTTTGCAGATAATGATAAAATGAAGGTCATCCATGATTTTGTCCATAAAAATTTTGAGAATAAAATTACGCTGGATAATGTGGCCTCAATGGTGAATATGAGCAATGTGACATTCAATCGATTTATTAAAAAAAGAACAGGGAAAACCTTCATCAATTATCTTAACGAAATACGGATCAGCTATGCTGCACGCTGGCTGATGGAAAAGAATCTTACTGTTTTTGAAATTGCTTTTGAGGCCGGATTCAATAATATTGCCAACTTCAATAAGGTATTTAAGTCAATCAAAAAGACAACTCCCACAGAATTTAAAGAACAGTTTAAAGGAGTTAAAAAGATTGAATAATATCTGTCTAAATTTCACTTTTTACGAAAAAACTCAATTAGATTTCTAAGTAAAAATTTCATTTTTATTTTGCCAAAATATCTGAATAAATCCCCTTTTTTTAATTGTTTGAGATAAGGTGTATTTTATTGATATATAGTATATTAATGGCTTTTAAATTTAATGACTGAAAAAATAATATCGTTTTATGATAAAATAGTATTATATCAGACTGGTTACAAAATTTAGATTTGTGAATGTGAATTAAATCTTAACAAAACTTTAAATAATTTAATACATAAACGTTAAAATTTTGCTGAAAAAACAATAATTTTTTTTGTATTGAAAAATAAAGCAATGTAATTGATTCTCAATTAAATCTAACGAATCTAAACCTTATGAGAAAAGCAGTTATACCTGTTCTGTTCGTTTTTTCAATTTCTGCGAATGCACAGGAGAAAAAATCGGCCGACACTACGAAGACAAACAGTATTGAGGAGGTCGTAGTCACCTCTTTGGGGATAAAAAGGCAGGCCCGCTCTTTGACGTATTCCAGTCAGCAGATTGGTGGAGATGAGCTTACTGAAGTGAAAACTCCCAATCTATTAAATTCGATCAATGGAAAAGTTTCCAATGTACAGATCAACAGAACCAATGGTGTAGGAAGCTCCGTAAGGGTGATTATGAGGGGTAATAAGTCTGTATCAAACAGCCAGCCCTTGTATGTAGTGGATGGAATTCCTATTATCAATGGAACAGGAAAGTCTGCAGATATAAGCCAGTATTCCAATATGCCGGATCCGGGAGATGTACTGAGTTCTATCAATCCTGATGATATTGAGAGTATCAACTTTCTGAAGGGAGCGTCAGCATCAGCATTATATGGTTCGGCAGGTGGAAACGGAGCTATTTTGATTACCACAAGAAAAGGAAAAATAGGTAAGAGTTCTATCTCTTATAGCTCGAGTTTAACGGTAGAAAGAGCTTATAGCTTACCAAAACTGCAACATAGTTATTTATCTTATGATCCATCGGATCCTACTCAATCTCCAGGAAATAATATTGAGAGCTGGGGAGCAAAAGGAAGTTCGAAGGACTATCTTAAAGATTTTCTGCAAACCGGAACAACATGGGTAAACAGTCTTTCTTTCCAATCTGGAAATGAAAAATCAACCAACTATTTTTCCATTGGAAATACGACCAATAAAGGGGTGATCCCAATGTCTTATTTTGATCAGTATAACGTCTCTTTCAGAAACTCAAGTAAGTTTCTTGATGATAAACTGACATTGGATGCTAACTTCATTGGTTCCTTACAGGACAGTAAAAACAGACAGACTCCAGGGGCATCTTTTTCTCCTTTAGCAAGTTTATACTGGCTGCCGAGAGGGGTAGATTTCGATCAATATGGACCGGATAACTATTCTTTCATCGATAAAAAGAGACTTTTACTTGCACAAAACTGGTGGGAAGTAAAACCTGACGGAGGTTTCAAAGGAAACCCGGAAACCCAAAACCCATATTGGATTTTAAACAGAAACGCAGTTACTGTTAAAAATAAAAATGCATACAGCGCCGTTTCATTATCTTATGAGATCAATCCATGGTTGACTGCAAGGGTAAGAGGTAATTATAGCTGGAATAGTTCAGACAGCCAGCGTGATATTTCAGCCTATTCAGCGCCAAGTTTATTGGCAGGAGGACAAAATGGAAGAATTCTTAAAAATGTATATGAAAATTCGTCTACCTATGGTGATGTTTTGTTGATTGGTAGTCCAAAATTAAGCGAATCAATTTCCTTAGACTTTACAGTTGGGGGAAGTGTGAATACGACAAGTAATAAAGTAACAGAGGTTGATAATGCTTATTTATCAAACCCTAATTTGTTTACAATAAATAACCTGCAATGGAATGTAGACAGAAGTCCTGGAGATGGATATCATAATATTTACTGGAACTTGAAAAAACAGGTGCGTTCAGTCTTTGCAAGTGCTTCAGTAGGCTATAAGAATATGTTTTATGTAGATATGACCTTTAGAAATGACTGGGATTCTACTTTGGCATTAACAGGAAGAAGCGGATTTGATTATGAGTCTGTAGGGGCTAATGCGATCTTATCTTCTATCTTTAAACTTCCGGAAGTGATTAATTTCTGGAAAGTAAGAGGTTCTTATGCAACTGTTGGATTGGGATTACCAGCCAATATTTCTAATGCAATGGTAGCCTATTATAATGCGTATTCTTATGGAGTAGACGCAGGAACTATTGTATATCCAAAAAGTTCATTCGTTACCAGCAGACCAGACCTTATTCCTCGTCCGGAACTTAATAAAACTTTTGAGGCAGGAACTGAGTTGAGAATGTTTAGCAACAGATTAAATTTTGATTTTACTTATTATAATTCTAATGCCAGCAATCAGCTGTTGGAGACTACTATAGGCTCTAACTTTGGAGGAATTCCATCAGGTTCATATTATATTAATGCTGGAAAAATACGCAATACAGGTTTTGAAGCCTCTTTATCATACAAAGTTTTTGGTACAGAACAATTCGGGTGGACAACTACAGTAAATGCTTCAGCAAACAAAAATACAATTGTTGAATTATTTCCATCAAGCTTACCTATATCAGAAAACCGACTTTTCTCATTAACTGGTGGTGGAGATTTTACAAAACTGAGACTGGGAGGATCTTTTGGAGATCTTTATGGAGTTAAATTCAAAAGAGATGACCAGGGACGTGTTTTAGTAGATGAAAATGGAGTTCCATTGGGTACTACAGGTGACGCTCAATATTTGGGTAATCCAAATCCTAAGTTTATTATAGGCTTTAATAACTCTTTTAATATTGGGAAACTGGGGATATCTTTCCTTATCGATGGTAAATTCGGAGGTAAAGTATTGTCTCTTACTGAGAAAGCAAATGATTTGTACGGAGTAAGCCAGGCGACTGCTGATGCAAGAGATGCTGGTGGAGTGTCCATTCCAAATGCCGTATATGCTCCGGGGACACCTCTGGCAGGACAGGCTTATAATGGAGTTACCGATGCAAAAGCATATTATAAAAGAACAGGTGGTGCCGGTGGTATCGGGACAGGAATTGATGAGGCTTATTTGTACAGTGCAACAACGGTACGTTTACGTCAGGCATCCATTTCATACAGTTTTGATATCCAATCAAAATATATGAGAAATGCAACGGTAAGCTTAGTAGGAACCAATTTGTTTTTCTTCTATAAAAAAGCACCATTTGATCCGGAGCAAGTATCAGGAAATACACCTGGTGGGGTTGGGGTAGATTCATTTGGACTACCGGTTACCCGATCAATCGGACTATCATTAAAGGCTAACTTCTAATTTTAAGAAAATGAAATTCAATAATATTAAAACACTGGTATTTGGCGCAGTAGTCTTGATGACTGCTTCCGGATGCGGTGATCTAGATCAGTATAATCAGGAAAAGCTAGGGAATCCTGAAAACATGTATGCGGATTACAACGCGGTTGTTAATCCTTTAAAATCCCTTCAAAGAGGTCTTCAGTCAGATTATCAGCTGTATCCCAACCTGAGTGCGGATATGTTCAGTGGTATGTTCAGTACCGCAAGCCAGTTTAATGGTGGCAAGAACAATATGACCTATTTTATGATGGATGGGTGGAACAATAGGATTATTGCAAGACAACAGGATATTTTCAACTATTCTATCATCATCGATAACGCCGCTAAAAACTTCTATCCGGGAATAGATTTTACAGGAACATTTGCTGTTAAAAAGATCTTAAAGGTAATCACAGCAGCAAGAGTATCAGACAATCACGGTCCGGTAGTATACAGCAAATATGAAACACCAAATGCAAACGGGGTAACCGATTTTGATTCTCAGCAAGAGGCATATCAAAACTTTATCAATGACCTTACTGTGGCTATTACAGATTTGCAAAAAATACAGAATATGCCTGCTACCGGAAATGAAGGTGATAAAGCAGCATTGAAAAGAGCCGACCTGGTGTACGGTGGAAATATGGCACAATGGGCAAAACTTGCCAATTCACTAAAGTTGAGATTAGCGATGAGAATGAGCTATGCTGATCCTGTGAAATCAAAACAATACGCAGAAGAGGCATTGGCTTCATCCGCAGGATTGATTACTGACAATGCAGATAACGCTTTGATCAGTGTAGGGCAGTCTGAATTGAGCTTCATCATCTACTCATGGGGAGACTGTTTAATAGGGGCACCTTTGATGGCCTATATGAACGGATATAATGACCCAAGACTTCCTGCATATGCTATTCCGGCAGCTGATCCAAGTCTTCAGGGGAAATATATAGGAATTCGTCAGGGAATTGATTTGTTAAATGGTAAAACAACGTACGGAGGATTCTCTCAGCCACAGGCAAAATCAGCAGCGGGAGATTATTTTTCAGCTACTGATGGTAAAATGAAATTATTTACTGCTGCAGAAGTATGGTTCCTGAAAGCGGAAGCAGCTTTGAGAGGATATGCAGGAGCTGGAGATATTCAGACCAACTATACTACAGGTGTTCAACAGTCTTTCGGAGAATGGGGAAAAAGTGCCAATGTTGGAGCTTATCTTGCCGATACAACTTCTACGGAAGCACCTTATGTTGATCCAAAAAATGTAGACAATAACGTGCTTGTAGGAAATTCTCAGTTAAGTACCATTACTATTGCATGGAATAATGGTGATACCAACGAAAGAAAATTAGAAAGAATTATTACCCAAAAATGGCTTTCCCTGTATCCAAACGGACCGGAAGCATGGGCAGAACAGAGAAGAACAGGTTATCCTATTCTTTTCAAAGTAAGAAAAAATGATAGTGGTGGTGCCATCAGTACAGAAGCAATGATCAGAAGAATTCCTTTTACTATTGATACCAAAACTTCATTATACAATTATCAGCAAGCTTCCCAAATGCTTAACGGACCGGATACCGGAGGAACTAAGCTATGGTGGGATAAGAAATAATCAGAATCACTCATTAATAAAGAGGCATCTCAAAATCAGATTTTTATTTGATCTGTTCATTAAGGCAGGAGAGTAAAATCTCCAAAAAATTTATAGTTTCGTTTTTAGCCTGAATAAACTTTTGAGATGTTCTCTTTTATTTAGAATTTTATTTTCAAATATGGGAAAAAACAACTCCGGAACCCGTCGGATTCAGCCAATTCTCTGGATTTCCACATTATATTTTGCAATGGGTGTTCCCTTTGTAACCATTAATGCGGTTTCAGGAATTATGTATAAAGATATGGGAGTTTCGGATTCGAAGATCACATTCTGGACAGCACTTATCCTGTTCTCCTGGACATTGAAACCTCTTTGGAGTCCTTTTTTAGAAATTTATAAAACCAAAAAATTCTTTGTCGTTTTTACCCAATTTGCCATAGGAATTCTGTTTGCCCTGATT